>NZ_CP029759.1:355000-4492500 GCF_006228405.1 Stenotrophomonas sp. pho
AATTCTCAGGCGCTTGAGAGAACTCGGGTGAAGGAACTAGGCAACATGGCACCGTAACTTCGGGAGAAGGTGCACCCTTTTTGGTGGCTCGTGCGAGCTATAGCTGAAGAGGGTCGCAGTAACCAGGCCGCTGCGACTGTTTATCAAAAACACAGCACTCTGCAAACACGAAAGTGGACGTATAGGGTGTGACGCCTGCCCGGTGCTGGAAGGTTAATTGATGGGGTCAGCCGCAAGGCGAAGCTCTTGATCGAAGCCCCAGTAAACGGCGGCCGTAACTATAACGGTCCTAAGGTAGCGAAATTCCTTGTCGGGTAAGTTCCGACCTGCACGAATGGCGTAACGACAGCGGCGCTGTCTCCACCCGAGACTCAGTGAAATTGAAATCGCTGTGAAGATGCAGCGTTCCCGTGGCAAGACGGAAAGACCCCGTGAACCTTTACTATAGCTTTACACTGAACGTTGAGTTCGTCTGTGTAGGATAGGTGGGAGGCTATGAAACCATGGCGCTAGCTGTGGTGGAGCCATCCTTGAAATACCACCCTGTCGTGCTTGACGTTCTAACCTGGGCCCATTATCTGGGTCGGGGACCGTGTATGGTGGGTAGTTTGACTGGGGCGGTCTCCTCCTAAAGAGTAACGGAGGAGCTCGAAGGTACGCTCAGCGCGGTCGGACATCGCGCACTGTGTGCAAAGGCATAAGCGTGCTTGACTGCAAGATCGACGGATCAAGCAGGTAGGAAACTAGGACTTAGTGATCCGGTGGTTCTGTATGGAAGGGCCATCGCTCAACGGATAAAAGGTACTCCGGGGATAACAGGCTGATACCGCCCAAGAGTTCATATCGACGGCGGTGTTTGGCACCTCGATGTCGGCTCATCACATCCTGGGGCTGTAGTCGGTCCCAAGGGTATGGCTGTTCGCCATTTAAAGTGGTACGCGAGCTGGGTTCAGAACGTCGTGAGACAGTTCGGTCCCTATCTGCCATGGGCGTTGGAGATTTGAGAGGGGCTGCTCCTAGTACGAGAGGACCGGAGTGGACGAACCTCTGGTGTTCCGGTTGTCACGCCAGTGGCATTGCCGGGTAGCTATGTTCGGAAGCGATAACCGCTGAAAGCATCTAAGCGGGAAGCGCGCCTCAAGATGAGATCTCCCGGGGCACAAGCCCCCTGAAGGAACCATGTAGACTACGTGGTTGATAGGTCAGGTGTGTAAGTACAGCAATGTATTGAGCTAACTGATACTAATGATCCGTGCGGCTTGACCATATAACCTCAAGTTGCCTTGGCTTTACGACAGCGTCGTAAGAGCATCCAAGTGCACGCTACGTCACAAGAACTATGCGAGGCTGGCGCCTTGTCCCCAGGGACGAGTGCGACACTCCAAAAGCCTCCCTGGTGAAATTAGCGCTGTGGAACCACCCGATCCCATCCCGAACTCGGAAGTGAAACGCAGCTGCGCCGATGGTAGTGTGGCTCAAGCCATGCGAGAGTAGGTCATCGCCAGGGTTTACACCCGAGAACCCCGCTGCATGCGCAGCGGGGTTTTCCTTTTTTTGCAGGCACCTGGTTTCGACCTGGACTTGCAGCAACAACTTCACGAAGAGCTTCAAGTTCCTCAAACAAGTTGTTGACAAAGCTGAAAGGCCTGCCATAATAGGCGGCTCGCAACGACGAACGGCTCTCGGGCCCAACGACGAAGCAGCATCGGCAACAACGTCCACTCCGGTGAGACGGCCTTGAAAAAAGGTGTTGACGAAGCGGAAAAGCCGGCTATAATGGGTGGCTCGCTGCGAAGGAAACTTCGCAGCACACGGGAACGGCGCTGAGGCCACTTCCCCGGATCTTTGAAAGTATGCGCAGGTATCTTGTGAAGGCGCCTGCAGGAAGGATGATTGTCCATCTTGCAGACGTTTGATCAAGCAACTATTAATTGTTTTAAAGCAAGCGATACGTTGCCAGAATCAATCATCTGCAGCTTTAAATTTTGATCTTCGGATCATGTAGTTTTAAGTGAAGAGTTTGATCCTGGCTCAGAGTGAACGCTGGCGGTAGGCCTAACACATGCAAGTCGAACGGCAGCACAGGAGAGCTTGCTCTCTGGGTGGCGAGTGGCGGACGGGTGAGGAATACATCGGAATCTACTCTGTCGTGGGGGATAACGTAGGGAAACTTACGCTAATACCGCATACGACCTACGGGTGAAAGCAGGGGACCTTCGGGCCTTGCGCGATTGAATGAGCCGATGTCGGATTAGCTAGTTGGCGGGGTAAAGGCCCACCAAGGCGACGATCCGTAGCTGGTCTGAGAGGATGATCAGCCACACTGGAACTGAGACACGGTCCAGACTCCTACGGGAGGCAGCAGTGGGGAATATTGGACAATGGGCGCAAGCCTGATCCAGCCATACCGCGTGGGTGAAGAAGGCCTTCGGGTTGTAAAGCCCTTTTGTTGGGAAAGAAATCCAGCTGGCTAATACCCGGTTGGGATGACGGTACCCAAAGAATAAGCACCGGCTAACTTCGTGCCAGCAGCCGCGGTAATACGAAGGGTGCAAGCGTTACTCGGAATTACTGGGCGTAAAGCGTGCGTAGGTGGTCGTTTAAGTCCGTTGTGAAAGCCCTGGGCTCAACCTGGGAACTGCAGTGGATACTGGGCGACTAGAATGTGGTAGAGGGTAGCGGAATTCCTGGTGTAGCAGTGAAATGCGTAGAGATCAGGAGGAACATCCATGGCGAAGGCAGCTACCTGGACCAACATTGACACTGAGGCACGAAAGCGGGGAGCAAACAGGATTAGATACCCTGGTAGTCCACGCCCTAAACGATGCGAACTGGATGTTGGGTGCAATTTGGCACGCAGTATCGAAGCTAACGCGTTAAGTTCGCCGCCTGGGAGTACGGTCGCAAGACTGAAACTCAAAGGAATTGACGGGGGCCCGCACAAGCGGTGGAGTATGTGGTTTAATTCGATGCAACGCGAAGAACCTTACCTGGCCTTGACATGTCGAGAACTTTCCAGAGATGGATTGGTGCCTTCGGGAACTCGAACACAGGTGCTGCATGGCTGTCGTCAGCTCGTGTCGTGAGATGTTGGGTTAAGTCCCGCAACGAGCGCAACCCTTGTCCTTAGTTGCCAGCACGTAATGGTGGGAACTCTAAGGAGACCGCCGGTGACAAACCGGAGGAAGGTGGGGATGACGTCAAGTCATCATGGCCCTTACGGCCAGGGCTACACACGTACTACAATGGTAGGGACAGAGGGCTGCAAGCCGGCGACGGTAAGCCAATCCCAGAAACCCTATCTCAGTCCGGATTGGAGTCTGCAACTCGACTCCATGAAGTCGGAATCGCTAGTAATCGCAGATCAGCATTGCTGCGGTGAATACGTTCCCGGGCCTTGTACACACCGCCCGTCACACCATGGGAGTTTGTTGCACCAGAAGCAGGTAGCTTAACCTTCGGGAGGGCGCTTGCCACGGTGTGGCCGATGACTGGGGTGAAGTCGTAACAAGGTAGCCGTATCGGAAGGTGCGGCTGGATCACCTCCTTTTGAGCAAAGACAGCATCGTCCTGTCGGGCGTCTTCACAAAGTACCTGCATTCAGAGATTTGCATCGGCCAGGCCGGTGTGAGATGTCCCTTTCTGGGGCCTTAGCTCAGCTGGGAGAGCACCTGCTTTGCAAGCAGGGGGTCGTCGGTTCGATCCCGACAGGCTCCACCAGGGAGATTAAGAAACAAGCTCCGGGTCTGTAGCTCAGGTGGTTAGAGCGCACCCCTGATAAGGGTGAGGTCGGTGGTTCGAGTCCTCCCAGACCCACCATTCTCTGAATGACGCATACATTCGATCTTTATACGCATCAGCACTGTGGCTGGTACGTGTTCTTTTAAAACTTGTGACGTAGCGAGCGTTTGAGATGTTCTATCAGACGTGTCGTGAGGCTAAGGCGAGAGACGCAAGTCTCTTTATTGATTGAGTCGTTATATTCGTATCCGGGCTTTGTACCCCCGGGTCATATGTAACCCAAGGCAACTTGCGGTTATATGGTCAAGCGAATAAGCGCACACGGTGGATGCCTTGGCGGTCAGAGGCGATGAAGGACGTGGCAGCCTGCGAAAAGTATCGGGGAGCTGGCAACAAGCTTTGATCCGGTAATGTCCGAATGGGGAAACCCACCCGCTTGCGGGTATCCTGCAGTGAATACATAGCTGCTGGAAGCGAACCTGGTGAACTGAAATATCTAAGTAACCAGAGGAAAAGAAATCAACCGAGATTCCGTAAGTAGCGACGAGCGAACGCGGACTAGCCCTTAAGCTGATTTGGTTCTAGGAAAACGCTCTGGAAAGAGCGGCCATAGAAGGTGATAGCCCTGTATCTGAAAGGGCCATTTCAGTGAAGACGAGTAGGGCGGGGCACGTGAAACCCTGTCTGAACATGGGGGACCATCCTCCAAGGCTAAATACTACTGACCGACCGATAGTGAACCAGTACCGTGAGGGAAAGGCGAAAAGAACCCCGGAGAGGGGAGTGAAATAGAACCTGAAACCGTGTGCGTACAAGCAGTAGGAGCTCCGCAAGGAGTGACTGCGTACCTTTTGTATAATGGGTCAGCGACTTACTGTTCGTGGCAAGCTTAACCGTATAGGGGAGGCGAAGGGAAACCGAGTCTGATAAGGGCGCATAGTCGCGGGCAGTAGACCCGAAACCGGGTGATCTAGTCATGCCCAGGGTGAAGGTGCGGTAACACGCACTGGAGGCCCGAACCCACTCCCGTTGCAAAGGTAGGGGATGAGGTGTGATTAGGAGTGAAAAGCTAATCGAACCCGGAGATAGCTGGTTCTCCTCGAAAGCTATTTAGGTAGCGCCTCATATGTATCCTCTCGGGGTAGAGCACTGTTATGGCTAGGGGGTCATCGCGACTTACCAAACCATTGCAAACTCCGAATACCGAGACGGACTGTATGGGAGACACACGGCGGGTGCTAACGTCCGTCGTGAAAAGGGAAACAACCCAGACCCACAGCTAAGGTCCCAAATTTTGTGCTAAGTGGAAAACCATGTGGAAAGGCACAGACAGCCAGGAGGTTGGCTTAGAAGCAGCCACCCTTTAAAGAAAGCGTAATAGCTCACTGGTCGAGTCGGTCTGCGGGAAGATTTAACGGGGCTAAGCACAGAACCGAAGCTTGGGGTGCATAACTTTGTTATGCGCGGTAGAGGAGCGTTCCGTAAGCCGTTGAAGGTGGATTGAGAAGTCTGCTGGAGGTATCGGAAGTGCGAATGCTGACATGAGTAACGATAATGCGGGTGAAAAACCCGCACGCCGAAAGCCCAAGGTTTCCTTGCGCAACGTTAATCGGCGCAGGGTGAGTCGGCCCCTAAGGCGAGGACGAAAGTCGTAGTCGATGGGAAGCAGGTTAATATTCCTGCACCTCGCGTAAGTGCGATGGAGGGACGGAGAAGGTTAGGTGTACCAGGCGTTGGTTGTCCTGGGGAAAGGCGGTAGGTTTGGATCTTTGGCAAATCCGGGATCCTCTAAGACCGAGCACCGAGACGAGCCTTTATGGCAAAGTCACTGATACCACGCTTCCAGGAAAAGCTCCTAAGCTTCAGCTTACGCAGACCGTACCGTAAACCGACACAGGTGGGTAGGATGAGAATTCTCAGGCGCTTGAGAGAACTCGGGTGAAGGAACTAGGCAACATGGCACCGTAACTTCGGGAGAAGGTGCACCCTTTTTGGTGGCTCGTGCGAGCTATAGCTGAAGAGGGTCGCAGTAACCAGGCCGCTGCGACTGTTTATCAAAAACACAGCACTCTGCAAACACGAAAGTGGA
The DNA here is from genome assembly GCF_006228405.1 of Stenotrophomonas sp. pho. Classification (NCBI taxonomy): domain Bacteria; kingdom Pseudomonadati; phylum Pseudomonadota; class Gammaproteobacteria; order Lysobacterales; family Lysobacteraceae; genus Stenotrophomonas; species Stenotrophomonas sp. pho. The sequence goes on from NZ_CP029759.1 coordinate 360,831, forward strand.
CGTATAGGGTGTGACGCCTGCCCGGTGCTGGAAGGTTAATTGATGGGGTCAGCCGCAAGGCGAAGCTCTTGATCGAAGCCCCAGTAAACGGCGGCCGTAACTATAACGGTCCTAAGGTAGCGAAATTCCTTGTCGGGTAAGTTCCGACCTGCACGAATGGCGTAACGACAGCGGCGCTGTCTCCACCCGAGACTCAGTGAAATTGAAATCGCTGTGAAGATGCAGCGTTCCCGTGGCAAGACGGAAAGACCCCGTGAACCTTTACTATAGCTTTACACTGAACGTTGAGTTCGTCTGTGTAGGATAGGTGGGAGGCTATGAAACCATGGCGCTAGCTGTGGTGGAGCCATCCTTGAAATACCACCCTGTCGTGCTTGACGTTCTAACCTGGGCCCATTATCTGGGTCGGGGACCGTGTATGGTGGGTAGTTTGACTGGGGCGGTCTCCTCCTAAAGAGTAACGGAGGAGCTCGAAGGTACGCTCAGCGCGGTCGGACATCGCGCACTGTGTGCAAAGGCATAAGCGTGCTTGACTGCAAGATCGACGGATCAAGCAGGTAGGAAACTAGGACTTAGTGATCCGGTGGTTCTGTATGGAAGGGCCATCGCTCAACGGATAAAAGGTACTCCGGGGATAACAGGCTGATACCGCCCAAGAGTTCATATCGACGGCGGTGTTTGGCACCTCGATGTCGGCTCATCACATCCTGGGGCTGTAGTCGGTCCCAAGGGTATGGCTGTTCGCCATTTAAAGTGGTACGCGAGCTGGGTTCAGAACGTCGTGAGACAGTTCGGTCCCTATCTGCCATGGGCGTTGGAGATTTGAGAGGGGCTGCTCCTAGTACGAGAGGACCGGAGTGGACGAACCTCTGGTGTTCCGGTTGTCACGCCAGTGGCATTGCCGGTAGCTATGTTCGGAAGCGATAACCGCTGAAAGCATCTAAGCGGGAAGCGCGCCTCAAGATGAGATCTCCCGGGCACAAGCCCCCTGAAGGAACCATGTAGACTACGTGGTTGATAGGTCAGGTGTGTAAGTACAGCAATGTATTGAGCTAACTGATACTAATGATCCGTGCGGCTTGACCATATAAACCTCAAGTTGCCTTGGCTTTACGACAGCGTCGTAAGAGCATCAAGTGCACGCTACGTCACAAGAACTATGCGAGGCTGGCGCCTTGTCCACAGGGACGAGTGCGACACTCCAAAAGCCTCCTGGTGAAATTAGCGCTGTGGAACCACCCGATCCCATCCGAACTCGGAAGTGAAACGCAGCTGCGCCGATGGTAGTGTGGCTCAAGCCATGCGAGAGTAGGTCATCGCCAGGGTTTATACCCAAAACCCCGCTGCTGACGCAGCGGGGTTTTCCTTATTAAGTGAAGGCATTGCCTTTCTGGATACCTTCCGCCCAAGGGCAAGATCGCGAAGCTGGCGCTGCAAGCGCTGCTGCAACCGTCTCCCTGGTGAAATTAGCGCTGTGGAACCACCCGATCCCATCCCGAACTCGGAAGTGAAACGCAGCTGCGCCGATGGTAGTGTGGCTCAAGCCATGCGAGAGTAGGTCATCGCCAGGGTTTACACCCAAAACCCCGCTGCTCGCGCAGCGGGGTTTTTCTTTGCGCGCAGTAATACAGGTAGTACCAGCCGCTGGCCGGCAACCCGATGGCGTTACATCGCCCGCTAGATCCACGCCCTGCCTGGATGCCCTCTGCGAGGAAGCATGGCGCCAACCAAGGTCGGCCGCTACCAATCGATTGCCGGCCAGCGGCCGGCACTACCGGCAGATCCACACCAGTCGTGGATCTGCCGCCGACGGTATGCAAAAGAAAAGCGGCGCCCCAGTGGGGCGCCGCTCTGCTCTCAACAATGCTCAGTCGAGCATGGCCCGACTTTATTTGGCCGAAGCCTTGTCCTTCATCATCGCGTCGCGGGCCGCCTTGAACGGGTTGCCTGCATACCAGTTCGGCCAACGATCACCACCGGCCAGTTCCTTGCCCACGCCGTACATCAGCTGCAGGTCTTCAACGGTGCCGTCCAGTTTCCAGGTGGCCGCGTCGAACTCGTCCTTCGGGCCATGGTAGCGGTTGGCGCCGTAGTCCGCCGCGGCCTTGCGGCCCGCTTCCACGCCACCCTCGCGCAGGTCCTCGCCGCCATCGGCGTACAGGGCCGGCACACCGGCCTTGGCGAAGTTGAAGTGATCCGAGCGGAAGTAGAAGCCGCTTTGCACCGAGGTCTCACCGTGCAGCGTACGGTCCTGGGCGGCGGCCAACGGCTTGAGGATGTCCTCCAGCTCCGAGCTGCCGAAGCCGGTGACGGTCACGTCCTTGGCACGGCCGGCCACCGACATCGCATCGATGTTGATCACGCCGGCGATCTTGTCCAGCGGGAAGGTCGGATGGGCGACGTAGTACTTCGAACCCAGCAGGCCGGATTCTTCCAGGGTCACGGCCAGGAACACCACCGAACGCTCCGGCTTCGGGTCCTGGTGGGCCATGGCTTCGGCCACTTCGAGAATGCCGGCGACGCCGGTCGCATTATCGACGGCGCCGTTGTAGATGTTGTCGCCGGTCTCGCCCTCATGCTTGCCCAGGTGATCCCAGTGCGCCATGTACAGCACCGCCTCGTCAGCGCGCTTGCTACCCGGCAGCACACCCACCACGTTGCGCGACTGCTTCTGTGCGATCTGGCTCTTCAGGTCGACCGCAGCGGTGGCCTTCAGCGGCACCGGCTTGAAGCCGCGCTTGCTGGCGTCCTTGTAGGCCTGCGCCAGGTCCAGGCCGGCACCGGCAAACAGGGCCTTGGCCGCGTCGGCGCTCAGCCAGCCCTGCACCGGGATACGCGCATCCGGATCATCCTTGGCCGGCAGGTCGTACTGCGGGCCAGCCCAGGAATTCTTCACCACGTCCCAGCCGTAGGAGGCGCCGGCGGTGTCGTGCACGATCAGTGCAGCAGCGGCGCCCTTGCGCGCGGCCTCCTCGAACTTGTAGGTCCAGCGCCCGTAGTAGGTCATGCGCTTGCCGTCGAACAGCTTCTCGTCGTCGACATGGAAGCCCGGGTCGTTGACGAACATGACGACCGTCTTGCCCTTCCAGTCCTGCCCGGCGTAATCGTTCCACTTCTGCTCCGGTGCATCGACGCCGTAGCCGACGAACACCAGGTCGCTGGCATCGACCTTCACCTCGGCCTGGCCGGTGCGGGTACCCACCACCATGTCGGTGCCGAACTTCAGCTCGGTGGTCTTGCCGCCCTGGGTGATCTTCAGCACGGTCGATTCGTCGGCCGTGGTCTCGGTCATCGGCACATCCTGGAACCAGCTGTCGCCGTTGCCGGGCTGCAGGCCGATGCGCTGCATCTGGTCGCGGATGTAGTTGACCGTCAGCTCTTCACCCTTGCTGCCCGGGGCGCGGCCTTCGAACTCATCCGAGGCCAGCGTCTTGACCATCTCGGCGAAGTCGCCGGCATTGATCTCCGGGGAGAACGAATGGGCGGCCGGCTTCGCCGCAGCGGTGTCGGTGGCCGGCGCGGCGGCGGGCGTGTTTTCGCCTTTGCAGGCACTGAGCGCGGCCGCGGCGGCCAGGCACAGGAGGAGTTTGCGGGGCATCGTCGATTCCTGGAGAACAAAGGGCGGCCGCACCTGATGCGCGACCGGTAACAGTGAGTATCACCGAACCGGCAGGTCCGGCGGGTTCAGTCCGCCGGGGCGGTTTCGGTGTCGAACGGAATTGGCTCGGCGCCGGTCACCGGGCCGATGCGAGCGGAGCGATGCACGTACAGCACCACTTCGCGCTCGAACTGCAGGGGGCCGTTGACCACCGCATTCGGGCCGATGATCACGCGCGGCTTGCGGCTGGCGGTCAGCGAGACACTGAAGTTCGGCTTGCGCACATGCACACCGCCGTTGACCTGCGAACCGATACCGACGGTGATGTCACCATTGACGGTCTCCACGTCCTTGCCGACGCGGCTCTCGACCAGGCCGATGCCGCCGTTCACGGTCTCGACGCCGCCTTCGATCTGGCTGCCGCGATCAGTGAAGATGCTGCCGTTGACGGTGCTGACGCCGCCACTGGCGATCACTTCACGACCCAGGCGCACACCGCCGTTGACCGTTTCGATCTTGCCGGTGCGCGCGCGGTCGGCGACCTTCACCCCGCCGTTGACGGTGTCGATGCTGCCGGTCTCGACGCCTTCGCCGACGCGGATGCCGCCGTTGACGGTGTCGAGCTTGCCGTAGCGTTGACCGGGTTCGGCGCTGATGCTGCCGTTGACCTTGCTGATGTTCTCCTGCGCACAGACCGGCCCGGTGGCCAGCAGTACGCCCAACAGCAGCGGAATGGAAAGAGTTTTCATGGCGACCTCGATGGATGTGCGGCTGGCAGGCCGCGTGCGGAGATGTCACCATTCCCCGGTAACCCCCGCAACTGCCTGAAGTCACTGGAAAGCCCTTGCGCGACAACGCCTTCCCATCACGCCGACATCACATCGCCGCTGCCCGCGGCGGTCGCTGCCTGCTGCTGGGGCTGGCGTTGGCGCTGGCCCTGCCGCTGCCCAGCGGTGCGCAGACCACCCGCGAGACCGAGCGCAAGCTGCAGAAACTGCGAACCGAATTGAAGGGCGTGGCGCAGGAGCGACGGCAGATCGAGGGCCAGCGCGGGCAGGCATCGCAACAACTGCGCGAGGCCGACGAGAAGGTAGCCCGCACCGGCCGTGCCCTTGCGCAGACGGAAGCCGCGCTGCGCGAGCAGGGCCGCGCCCTTGCCGAAGCCGAGCAGCGCCGCAGCACGCTGCAGGGCAACCTGGCCCAGCAGCACCGCGAACTGGCCGGGCTGTTGCGCGCGGCATATCAGCTGGGCAACCACGCACCGCTGAAGCTGCTGCTGTCGCAGGACACGGTGGCCGATGCCAACCGCGCCCTGGCCTACCATCGCTACCTGCAGCGCGAGCGTGCGCAGCGGATCACCACGCTGACCGCCGACCTGAAGGAGCTGGAAGCGCTTCAGGCGCAGATCGCCGAGCGCAAGCAGAAGCTGCAGGGGACGCAGCAGGACCAGAAACAGCAGGCAGCCGCCCTGGAAGCGGACCGCCGCGATCGCGCAAAGACCGTTGCCTCGCTGGAAGAGCGCTTCAAGGACCAGCGTGAGAAGGAACAGGCACTGGGCCAGGACGCCAAGGCACTGGAAACGCTGCTGGCCAACCTGCGTGCCGCTGCCGCGCGGGCCGAAGCCGAGCGGCGCGCCGCTGCACGCCGGGCCGCCGCCGAGAAAGCCGCTGCCGAGCGCGCCGCACGCCAGGCCGCCGCGCAGGGCCGTCCACCGCCGCCCACCAAGGTTCCACCTGCGGTGGCGTCGGCACCGGCGCCGAAGGTCGGCGGCCTGGGGTGGCCGTTGTCCGGCAACCTGCTGGCCCGCTATGGCGGCAAGCTGCCCGATGGGCGCACCAGCAGCGGTGTGCTGATCGGCGCGCCAGCCGGCAGCACGGTCACGGCCGTGGCCGATGGCACCGTGGTGTTCTCCGACTGGATGACCGGCTACGGCATGATCCTGATCGTCGACCACGGCAACGGCTACATGAGCCTTTACGCGCATAACGACACCCTGCTGAAGGATGCTGGCGCGCGGGTCAGCCGCGGCGATGCGGTGGCCAAGGTCGGCAATTCCGGCGGCCAGGGCGTCACCGCGCTGTACTTCGAGCTGCGCCGTGGCGGGCAACCGGTCAACCCGGACAGCTGGCTGCAGCGGCGCTGAATCCTGGCCCGCCGGATGCGGGCCGGATTCAACGGGAATTTAGCTGTGCTTCGCGCATAATCGGTGCATGTGCCTTGGGCACCATGCCACCGTCGACAGGAGTGATCCATGCGCGCAGCCCGTACCGCCACCCTCTTGCTGGCCCTGTTGCCAGCGCTGTCCTGGGCGCAGCAGACCGCGCCCGCCCCCAGCCCGGAAACCAGCGGGCAGGCAGCGAACAGCGAGGAGGCGGTGACCTCGAAGGTGCCGCTGGAGGAAATCCGCCGTTTCGTGGCCGTGTACAACGCGGTGCGCGCCGCCTATGTCGACCCGGTCGATGACAAGAAGCTGATGCAGTCAGCCGTGCGTGGCCTGCTGCTCGACCTTGATCCGCACAGCACCTACTTCAACAAGGAAGACGCGCAGGCCTTCGACGAGCAGGCCAACGGTGCCTACGAGGGCATCGGCGTGGAGCTGCAGCAGCAGCCGGACAACGCCAGCATGAAGGTGATCGCGCCGATCGACGACACGCCGGCAGCCAAGGCCGGCATCCTTGCCGGCGATTTGATCATCGCCATCGACGGCAAGCCGATCAGCGCGATCGATGCCAGCGAACCGCTGCGTGGGCCGGCCGGCAGCAAGGTGGTGCTGACCATCGTGCGTGATGGCAAGCCGAAGCCGTTCGATGTCAGCCTGACCCGCCAGACCATCCGCGTGACCAGCGTGCGCAGCCGCCTGCTCGAGCCGGGCTATGGCTATATCCGCCTGAGCACCTTCCAGGCCGATACCGGCTCGGATTTCCAGAAGCATGTGCAGCAGCTGCAGAAGCAGTCCGGTGGCCAGCTCAAGGGCCTGGTGCTGGATCTGCGCAGCAACCCGGGTGGCCTGCTGACCGCTGCGGTGCAGGTCGCCGACGATCTGCTCGACAAGGGCAACATCGTCAGCACCCGTGGCCGCATCAGCATCAGCGACGCCCGATTCGACGCGACCCCGGGCGACCTGCTGAAGGGCGCACCGGTGGTGGTGCTGGCCGATGCCGGTTCGGCCAGCGCCTCGGAAGTGCTGGCCGGCGCGCTGCGCGACAACAAGCGCGCCCGCGTAGTGGGCAGCCGCACCTTCGGCAAGGGCTCGGTGCAGACCGTGCTGCCGCTGGACAACGGCGATTCGGTGAAGCTGACCACCGCGCGCTACTACACGCCCAGCGGCAAGTCGATCCAGGCCACCGGCATCGTGCCGGATGTGGAGTTGAAGCCCGCCGCCACCCCGGCGGAGGATGCCCTGCCGGCCAGCCTGAGCGATTACAGCGAAGCCACCCTGCCAGGCCATCTGCGCGGCGACGACGAAGGCACCGAGGGCTACCACGCCGGTGCGGTGCTGCCGGGCGACGGCCCGATCAACGACGCGCTGGCCGAGCTGAAGAACCCCGGTTCGGTGGCCGCACGGTTGAAGGCCGAGGCCGCGAAGGCGGATGCCGCCAAGGCCGCGAAGGCCGCTGCGGTGAAGCCCGAAGCCAAGCTGGAGGCGAAGGTCGAACCGAAGGCAGACAGCACGCCGGAAGCCAAGCCCGCTCCTGTGCCGGCCAAGCCTTGATTCCTGGTCTACGAACGAGCGGCTGAGCGTGGAGCCGGCCAGCGGCCGGCTCTACCTGGATCAGAAGCCGTGCCGCTTGCGCAGGCGGCGCGCGATCGCGGCGCGTACATAGACCCCGTACACGACGCCGAACACGAAGCCGCCGATGTGCGCCCACCAGGCCACCATGCCGAAGCTCGGGCCGATGTGGGCGAACACCACTTGCAGCGCCGCCCAGACGCCGATCAGCAGGTACGCCGGGGCGCGCACGAACTCCAGGAACAGGCCGAGCGGGATCACCACGCCCAGCCGCGCGCCCGGGAACAGGGCCAGATAGGCGCCGATCAGGGCCGACACCGCGCCGCTGGCGCCGATGATGATCTGGTCCGGGCTGCCCATGGTGTAGATCGCGACCAGGTTCGACACTGCGCCGCCGACCAGGAACAGCAGCAGCAGCCGCCACGGCCCCAGCACCCGCTCGGCGGGCAGGCCGAAGATTAACAGGAACACCAGGTTGCCCAGCAGGTGCGACCAGTCCGCGTGCAGGAACAGGGCGGTGAACAGCCGCAGCACGCTGCCGTCCTGCAGCGTCGCCCACCAGTCCAGCGGGTGGGTCAGACCGGTGGACAGCGCGCCCCAGTCCAGCCAGAGGCTGCCGCGGGCATCGTCCGGACGCGAGATCGACCACAGGAACGCCAGCCACAATGACGCGAACAGCACGGGCGTGGCCCAGCGCAGGGCCGCCTTCTTGCGGGACGGGAGCGAGACGAACATGCCAATAGCCTAGCGTGCGGCCACTTTCGGTGGGGACGGTCCTGTTCAGCTTTTGAGACGAAAAAACCGCCTGCGCTGTTATTGTTTCATTAACAGCTCTGGGTAATACTCGCATACGGCGTCGTATGTCGGGAGGGGAATCCGGCGCGCTCCGATGGGTCCCAGGACCCGGCGGGCGCAGGCGCACTCAGAGCACCATCAACGCTTACCGGAGAGAGAGAACTACGATGCAAACCGCTTCCACCATTGCCCGACTGACCCTGCTGGCCGTCGGCGTTGCCGGTGCGCTGGCCGCCGCCGATGCCAATGCTGCCGCCTTCCAGCTGAAGGAAAACAGCGCCAAGGGCCTGGGCCGCGCGTTCGCCGGCTCCACCTCGACCGAAGGTGACGCCTCGGTCATCGCCACCAACCCGGCCTCCATGCGCCTGCTCGACGGCACCCTGGTCCAGGGCGACGTCAGTGCCATCAGCTTCGGCGCCAAGTTCCGCGGCCAGGGCAAGTACGGCAACGGCGCGCCGATTTCCGGTGGCAACGGCGGCGACGCCGGCATGATCGCCCCGGTTCCGGCCGCGTACTTCCACGTGCCGTTCGGCGAGAACGACAACATGCACTTCGGTGCTTCGCTGACCGTGCCGTTCGGCTTCAAGACCGAATACGACCGCGACTGGGTCGGCCGCTACAACGGCGTCAAGACCGAGCTGCAGGCCATCGACCTGGGCGTGGCGTTCTCCTATGACGTCAACCCGTACCTGTCGTTCGGTGCTTCGGTGTTCGCCGAGCGCCTGAACGTCGACCTGACCAGCGCTGTCGATACCGGCACCGCGATCAACGCCACGGCCCAGCGCACCGCTGCGGCGCGTGTGCTGGCTGCCGGCGGCACTGCGGCCCAGGCTGCGGCGGCCTCGCAGGCCGCTGCACGCCAGGCCGCGCAGCTCGGCTTCTCGCCGGGCACCGCCGATGGCTACCTGCGCATCAAGGGCGACGAAGTGTCGGTCGGCTACACCCTGGGCATGACGGTCACCCCGGTGGAAGGCACCAACATCGCCTTCAGCTACCGCTCGAAGGTCGAGCACAAGATCACCGATGGCAAGGCCGACTTCACCATCCCGCAGAACGCTGCCGCCTTCCTGGCCACTGCTGCCCCGGGTACCTTCATCGACAGCAACGGCCGCGCCACCATCACCCTGCCGGCCAGCGCCACCGTGGGCTTCACCCACCGCGTGAACGACCAGTGGCAGATCATGGCCGAGGTCACGCGCACGGCGTGGAGCAAGTTCGACCAGGTCACCGTCGACTATGACTCCAACCAGCCGGACAGCGTGCTGCCGTTCCACTACCGCGACACCACCTTCGCGTCGATCGGTACCGATTTCCGCGTGAACGACAAGCTGACCCTGCGTGGCGGCCTGGCCTACGACCAGACCCCGACCACCGACGCCCACCGTGACGTGCTCGTGCCGGACACCACCCGCAAGTGGCTGTCGCTGGGCCTGACCTACGCCGCTTCGGACAAGATGGAATACAGCGTGGGTTACACCCACCTGTTCACCAAGGATCCGAACATCACCTCGACCTCGGCCACTGCCAACACCGTGACCGGCAAGTACAAGGTGAGCGGCGACGTGCTGGCGGCGTCGATGCAGTACAAGTTCTGATTCGGGCGATTGCCTGAAGCAGTACGAGGAGAGCCCCGCGCAAGCGGGGCTTTCTTTTTGCGGAGGGTATCCACGCATGGCATGGTTCTGCTGGTCCGACGACGCAGGGCGTGGATCTACGCGACAATGGTGCGATGAACCTGTCCGACCCGAGCTTCCAGCTGGAGCTGGCCGCCAACATCGCCGTCGCCGGCTCGATCCTGCTGGCCGGCCGCAACAACGTGCACACCTGGTGGCTGGGCATCGTCGGCTGCGCATTGTTTGCGGCCGTGTTCGAGCGCTCGCACCTGTATGCGGACATGGTGCTGCAGTTCTTCTTCATCGCCATCAGCGTGCTGGGCTGGTGGCAGTGGCTGCGCGGCGACCATGGCGCGCCGCTGCCGATCACTGCGCTGCGGCCGCGGGCATGGGCCTGGCTGGCGCCGCTGGCGGTGGTGGCCACGTTCGGCTACGGCTGGATGCTGACCCGACTGACCAACGCCTATGCGCCTTACATCGATTCGGCGGTGCTGGTGCTGAGCGTGATCGCGCAGATCCTGATGATGCGGCGCAAGCTGGAATCGTGGTGGGTGTGGCTGCTGGTGAACACCGTGGCAGTGCCGCTGTACTACAGCCGTGGCCTGCATCTGACCTCGATCCTCTACATCGGTTTCTGGATAAACGCGCTGGTCGCCCTGCGCCATTGGCGGCACCTGATGCGGGACGAGGCCAGGGCGGCCGATGCCGCTGCCTGAGCGTGTCGAGCGCGGCCTGGTGGTGGGCAAGTTCTGCCCGCTGCATCTCGGTCACGAACGCCTGATCGACTTCGCCGCCACGCGCTGCCAGCAGCTGCTGGTGATCGGCTGGTCGCAGCCAGGCTTTGCCGGCTACAGCGCTGCTCGCCGCGAACGCTGGTTGCGTGCGCGCTTCCCCGGGCAACGGTGGCGGTGCTGGATGATGCGCGGCTGGCGGCCCTGTGTGCCGAACATGGCGTGCCGCCACGCGTGTTGCCGCACGACAGCAACAGCGAGCAAGTGCAGCGCATGTTCACCGCCTGGCTGTGCCAGCACCTGTTCGGTGGCCCGGTGCAGGCGGTATTCACCGGCGAGGACTACGGTGACGGCTTCGCGCAGGCGCTGGCCACGCACTTCGGTGCGCCGGTACGCCATGAGCGGCTCGAACGCGCATTGGACGCCGGGCAGGCGTGCGGCACCCAGCTGCGCGCCGATCCGCACGCGCACCGTCATGGTCTCGCACCGGAGGTGTACGCCGGATACGTGCAGCGCGTGGCCTTCATTGGTGGCGAGTCCAGTGGCAAGACCACGCTGGCTCGGGTGATGGCCGAGCGCCTGCAGACCGCCTGGGTGCCGGAGTATGGCCGCACGCTCTGGGAGCAGCAGGGCGGCGACCTGATGCCGGACGATCTGCTTCGTATCGCAATGACCCAGCCGCAGCATGAAGAAGAGGCTGCGCGGCGGGCACATCGCTGGCTGTTCTGCGATACCACGCCGCTGGTGACGCTGGGCTACAGCGGCTGGATGTCTGGTACGGCGCCGGAGGCACTGCGGCAGGCTGCATTGCGGCGATATGATCTGCTGTTCCTGTGCGCGCCGGATATTCCGTTCGACCAGGACGGCACACGGGTGGGGGAAGCATTCCGTGCGCAGCAGCATGCGTGGTACGTGCGCGAGCTGCAGGCGCGGGGCGTCGACCATGTGCTGCTGGAAGGCGATCTGGAGACGCGCATCGCGCGCATACAGCGCGAGCTGGCTAAGCGTGCGGACAACCGGTTCAGTGTCGCCCTGCCTCTGTAGCGCCGAGTCCATGCTCGGCTGCGCCAGGAAAGCCGAGCGTGGGCTCGGCTCTACAGGAAGCAAAGCACAAGAAACCCCGCTTTCGCGGGGTTTTTCGTTCACTGCATGAGGCTGACGATCAGTCGCCCAGGGTCAGCAGCGAGGCGTTGCCGCCGGCGGCGGTGGTGTTCACCGTCACCGTCTTTTCGGTGGCAAAGCGCAGCAGGTAGTGCGGGCCGCCGGCCTTCGGGCCGGTGCCGGACAGGCCCTGGCCACCGAACGGCTGCACGCCGACCACTGCACCGATCTGGTTGCGGTTGACGTACACATTGCCGACGTGGACGCCGTTGCTGATGCGGTCAACGGTTTCGTCGATGCGCGAATGCACGCCCAGGGTCAGGCCGTAGCCAGTGGCGTTGATCTGGTCGATCACCGCGTCGAGCTGGTCGCCCTTCCAGCGGATCACGTGCAGGACCGGACCGAAGACTTCCTTGTGCAGCTGCCCCAGGTCCTTCAGTTCATACGCGCGCGGTGCGAAGAAGGTGCCGTTGGCGGTTTCAGCGGACAGCTCGGCGGCGGCGATCAGGCGCGCTTCGCGGTCCATGCGTTCGGCGTGTTCCTGCAGGATCTTCAGCGCGTCGGCGTCGATCACCGGGCCGACGTCGGTAGACAGCAGGCCCGGGTTGCCGACCTTCAGTTCCTTCATCGCACCGGCCAGCATGGTCATCACCTTGTCGGCGATGTCGTCCTGCACGAACAGCACGCGCGCGGCCGAGCAACGCTGGCCGGCGGAGGTGAAGGCCGAACCGATCGCGTCCTTGACCAGCTGTTCCGGCAGTGCCGAGGAGTCGGCGATGAAGGCGTTCTGGCCACCGGTCTCGGCGATCAGCACGCCGATGGCGGCGTCACGCGCGGCCATCGCACGGTTGATCGCACGGGCGGTCTCGGTGGAGCCGGTGAAGGCCACGCCGGCCACGCGCGGGTCGGCGGTCAGCGCTGCACCCACGGTGGCGCCGTCGCCCGGCAGGAACTGCACCACCTCGGCCGGCACGCCGGCATCGTGCAGCAGCTTCACCGCGTAGTAGCCGATCAGGTTGGTCTGCTCGGCCGGCTTGGCGATGACGCTGTTGCCGGCGGCCAGTGCGGCGGCGACCTGGCCCAGGAAGATCGCCAGCGGGAAGTTCCACGGGCTGATGCAGACGAACACGCCGCGGCCGTGCAGCTGCAGCTCGTTGGATTCACCGGTCGGGCTGGGCAGCTTCTCGGCGTGGCTGAACTGCTCGCGCGCCTGCTTGGCGTAGTAGCGCAGGAAATCCACGGCTTCGCGCACTTCGGCGATGCTGTCGGGCAGGCTCTTGCCGGCTTCCTTCACGCACAGCGCCATGAACTCCGGCATGCGCGCTTCCAGCTGGTCAGCGGCGTGTTCGAGGATGGCGGCGCGGCTGGCGGCCGGGGTGCGGTTCCAGGCCGGTTGTGCGGCCACGGCGTTGGCCAGGGCCTTCTGCACGGTGGCGGCATCGGCGGCCAGCCACTGGCCGACCACTTCGCGGGTGTCGGCCGGGTTGGTCACCGGCAGCGCGGCGCCGGCCGGGTTGGCACCCGGTACCAGCGGCGAGGCCTGCCACGGCTTCACGGCGGCGTTGAGCTGCTCGGCCAGGGCGCGCAGTTCGTTGTCGTTGGCGAGGTTGGCGCCCATGGAGTTCTTCCTGTCGTGGTTCTGGCTGCGCAGCAGGTCAACCGGCAGCGGGATCTTGGGATGCGGAATCGATTCGAACGAGGCGACCATCTCGACCGGATCGCGGATCAGGTCTGCGATCGGCACGCGCTCGTCGGTGATGCGGTTGACGAAGCTGGAGTTGGCACCGTTTTCCAGCAGGCGGCGCACCAGGTACGGCAGCAGGTCTTCGTGCGAACCGACCGGGGCGTACACGCGGCAGGGCAGGTTCAAGCGGTCGGCCGGCACCACTTCGGCGTACAGGTCGTCGCCCATGCCGTGCAGCTTCTGGTGCTCGTACACGCCGCCGTTGGCGATGCTGCGCACGGCCGCGATGGTGTGCGCGTTGTGCGTGGCGAACATCGGGTAGATCGCGTCCGCATGGGTGAACAGCCGCTTGGCGCAGGCCAGGTAGGACACGTCGGTGTTCTGCTTGCGGGTGAACACCGGGTAGCCCGGGTAGCCTTCGATCTGCGCGCGCTTGATCTCGGCATCCCAGTAGGCGCCCTTGACCAGGCGCACCTGCAGGCGGCGACCGGCACGGCGTGCCATGTCGGCCAGGTGGTCGATCGTGTACGGCGTGCGCTTCTGGTAGGCCTGCACGACCACACCGAAGCCATCCCAGCCAGCCAGCGAGGCGTCGGAGAACACCTGCTCGATGATGTCCAGCGACAGTTCCAGGCGGTCGGACTCTTCGGCGTCGACGGTGCAGCCGATGCCGTAGCTCTTGGCCAGCTGTGCCAGTTCCAGCACGCCCGGCACCAGGTCCTTCAGCACGCGCTCGCGCTTGGCGTGCTCGTAGCGCGGGTACAGCGCCGACAGCTTGATCGAGATGCCCGGCGCGTTGTTGACGTCGCCGTCCGGACGGCCACCGCGGGCCTTGTGATCGCCGCCGATGGCGTGGATCGCACGACGGTAGTCTTCCAGGTAGCGCAGCGCGTCCTTCATGGTCAGCGCGCCTTCGCCGAGCATGTCGAACGAGTAGCGGTAGCTGGCGTTGTCGCCCTTGTGCGAGCGCGCCAGCGCTTCGCTGATGGTGCGGCCCATGACGAACTGGTGGCCCATGATCTTCATCGCCTGGCGCACGGCCAGGCGCACCACCGGCTCACCGACGCGGCCGACCAGGCGCTTGAATGCGCTGGGCGCATCGGCGCGCGTGGCGTCGTTCATCTGCACCAGCTTGCCGGTCAGCATCAGGCCCCAGGTGGAGGCATTGACCAGCACCGAGTCGCTGCCGCCCAGGTGCTTTTCCCAGTCGGCATCGGCCAGCTTGTCGCGGATCAGCTTGTCGGCGGTGTCCTGGTCCGGAATACGCAGCAGCGCTTCGGCCACGCACATCAGCAGCACGCCTTCTTCGCTGCCCAGGTCGTACTGGCGCATGAAGGCTTCGATCGCGCCCTGGTCCTTGGCACGCACGCGCACGCGGCCGACCAGGTCGGCGGCCAGCGCCTGCACCCTGGCCTGTTCCTCGGCGGGCAGGCGCGCCTGCGCCAGCAGCTCGCGGACGTGGCTGGCCTCGTCCTTCAACCAGGCATCGGTGATGGCCTGGCGGAACGGGTTGGGGGGCGCCGGCAGTTCCGGCGACAGCAGCGCGCCCGGACGCGGGGCGTCGTGGGCGGCAGGGGAGGAGGAAGGTGCGTTCATGCCGGTCCGGCCAGTGGAAAACTTGGCGATTTTAATCATTTTTGCGGCCTTCGGAAGTGCCACGCAGACACCTTCATGAAGGGCTGATAGCCACTAACGGTGGTGGATTCGGCGTGTTCAGCAAACCTGGCGAGATTTGTGCTGAATTCGTCATTCGTGCCGCCGACCGCATGCTGTGTTGCAGCATCGGAAAAAGTGTGAATGCACCCTTGCTACCGGCGAGAGGGCGGGGCTACCATCGAGACGTTTCCCGCGGCAGGAACGCGGTTGCGACATGATCGAGGTGCTTCCAGCTCCGGATGGGTCAGGTACGCAGCTGCGGCTGCGTCCCCCACGGGCGCTCGATGCCCGGCAGTTCGTCCTGTTGTTCACCGTGTTGTCGGGTGCGATGTGGCTGGTGTCCGCCCTCGGGTGGTGGGCCGGCAATGCATTCGCCCCCCTGTTCGCGCTGCTGTACAGCCTGGTGCTGGCGGCGGCGCTGCGTGCCTTGTGGCGCAGCGGTGAACGGCAGGAGGAGATCCGGGTAGTGCCGGCGTACGTGGAGGTCATTCCCGTACCCGGTGGATCGCCGGTGTTCCGGGCCCACCCGCACTGGGTGCGCCTGCTCACCGACGATGAGAGGGTCCGGCTGGCATCCAGCGGCCGGCAGGTGGAGGTGGGGAGTTTCCTCGCGCCGGCCGAACGTCAGACGCTCGCAGAGACACTTGAAAGCTTGCTCGCCGCCAGCGATGGCGGCAACCGACGACGCTAAGGGTCTAGGCAATGAAGCAAAGCAGCAGGTGGGGCACGAAGTGCGTGAACGCGGTTGCCGCAGTGCTGGCGACCGGGGGACTGATGCCGGCGTTGGCTTGGGCCCAGGCGGCCGATCCCAAGCCGTGGCAGCTGAACATGGGCAAGGGGGTGACCCAGACCTCGCGCCTGGCCTGGGAATCGAACAACCTTTCGTTGATCATCTGCACGGTGATCGGCGTCATCGTGTTCGGCGCGATGGCCTACGCCATCTTCAAGTTCCGCAAATCCAAGGGCGCGGTCGCCGCCACCTTCAGCCATAACACCAAGGCCGAGATCATCTGGACGGTGATCCCGGTGATCATCCTGATCGTGATGGCGTGGCCGGCCACGGCCAACCTGATCAAGATGTACGACACCCGCGATGCCGAGATGACGGTCAAGGTCACCGGCTACCAGTGGATGTGGAAGTACGAATACCTCGGGGAGAACGTCACCTTCACCAGTCGCCTGGACCGGGAATCCGACCGCGTGCGGCAAAGTGGCATCGTGCCGACCCGCGAAAGTCATCCGCACTACCTGCTGGACGTCGACAACCGGCTGGTGTTGCCGGTCGATACCAAGGTCCGCTTCGTCATCACTTCCGATGATGTGATCCACGCCTGGTGGGTGCCGGCGCTGGGCTGGAAGCAGGACGCGATCCCCGGTTTCATCAATGAAGCCTGGACCAGCATCGAGCAGCCCGGGGTGTATCGCGGCCAGTGCGCCGAGCTGTGCGGCAAGGACCACGGCTTCATGCCGATCGTGGTCGAGGCGGTGTCCAAGGAGGACTTCAAGCAGTGGCTGGCGCAGCGCAAGCCTGCACCGCCGGCCGAGCCCGCCCCCCTGCGGCACCTGCAGAACCGGCTGCCCCTGCGGGCGAAGCACCGGCGGCACCTGCTGCTGCCGAAGCCGGCAATGCACCTGCGGTTGCGGCCAGCGGCGCGTGATGTAAAGCCCGCGGCCGCTCGCGGCCGTGGTGACAACCGATTCTGAGAGGTGTTTTGCAATGGCGCACTCGGCAGTTGGGCACGACGATCACCATCACCACCAGAGTTTCTTCGAGCGTTGGTTCTTCTCGACCAACCACAAGGACATCGGCACGCTGTACCTGGGTTTCAGTTTCATCATGTTCATCATCGGCGCGGCGATGAGCGTGGTGATCCGCGCCGAGCTGGCGCAGCCGGGCCTGCAGTTCGTCAAGCCCGAGTTCTTCAACCAGATGACGACCGTGCATGCGCTGGTGATGATCTTCGGCGGCGTGATGCCGGCGTTTGTCGGCCTTGCCAACTGGATGATCCCGCTGCAGATCGGTGCGCCGGACATGGCGCTGCCGCGCATGAACAACTGGTCGTTCTGGCTGCTGCCGGTGGCCTTCAGCCTGCTGCTGCTGACGCTGTTCCTGCCCGGTGGTGCACCGGCCGGTGGCTGGACGCTGTATCCGCCGCTGTCGCTGCAGGGCGGCTACAACGTGGCCTTCAGCGTGTTCGCCATCCACGTGGCCGGCATCAGTTCGATCATGGGTGCGATCAACATCATCGCCACCGTGCTCAACATGCGCGCGCCGGGCATCGACCTGCTGAAGATGCCGATCTTCTGCTGGGCGTGGCTGATCACCGCCTTCCTGCTGATCGCGGTGATGCCGGTGCTGGCCGGTGCGGTGACCATGCTGCTGACCGACAAGTTCTTCGGCACCAGCTTCTTCAATGCCGCCGGTGGCGGTGACCCGGTGATGTACCAGCACATCTTCTGGTTCTTCGGCCATCCCGAGGTCTACATCATGATCCTGCCCGCCTTCGGCGTGGTCAGCGAGATCATCCCGACCTTCAGCCGCAAGCCGCTGTTCGGCTACCAGGCGATGGTGTACGCCACCGCCGCGATCGCGTTCCTGTCGTTCATCGTCTGGGCCCACCACATGTTCACCGTGGGCATGCCGCTGGGCGGCGAGATCTACTTCATGTTCGCCACCATGCTGATCTCGATCCCGACCGGGGTGAAGGTGTTCAACTGGGTCAGCACCATGTGGCGGGGGTCGCTGACGTTCGAGGCGCCGATGCTGTGGTCGGTGGCCTTCGTCATCCTGTTCACCATCGGTGGCTTCTCCGGCCTGATGCTGGCCATCGTGGCGGCCGACTTCCAGTACCACGACACCTACTTCGTGGTTGCGCATTTCCACTACGTGCTGGTGACCGGCGCGGTGTTCGCGCTGATCGCGGCTGTGTATTACTGGTGGCCGAAGTGGACGGGGCGGATGTACAGCGAGAAGTGGGCCAAGGTGCACTTCTGGTGGTCGATCGTGTTCGTCAACCTGCTGTTCTTCCCGCAGCACTTCCTCGGCCTGGCCGGCATGCCGCGCCGCATTCCGGACTACAGCGTAGCGTTTGCCGACTGGAACCTGATCAGCTCGATCGGTGCGTTCGGCATGTTCGTCACGCCGTTCATGATGGCCGCGATCCTGCTGTCCTCGCTGCGCAATGGCGAGAAGGCCGAGGCCCGTAGCTGGGAAGGCGCGCGCGGGCTGGAGTGGACGCTGCCGTCGCCGGCACCGGCGCATACCTTCACCACGCCGCCGACCATCCGCCCGGGCGATCTGGCGCATGACGACATCACGCATTGAGGTGGGGCATGCATAACGAGAGCCCACTGCAGACCTGTAGAGCCGAGCCATGCTCGGCTGACGGCGTGCTGACCAACGGTAGAGTCGACTGTCAGTCGACTCGCGAAGTGCAGCCGACTAGCAGTCGGCTCTACCAGAACCAAAGCCAGAGCGAAGCCCAACACCACGGCATCGAACAGCAACGCCAGCGTGCCCGGCGCACGGCGATGTGGGTCGGCGCCATCGCGGTGCTGGTCTACGTCGGCTTCATCCTCAGCGGGGTGATCGGCCGATGAGCGAGGCACCGGCCAGCACGCGGTCACCCAGTGCCGGGCTGCCGCGCCTGATCGGCGTGGCAGTGGCGGTGTTCCTGCTGACCTTCTCGCTGGTGCCGCTGTACCGCATTGCCTGCGAGAAGGTATTCGGCGTGCGCCTGGAACGCGGCCCGGGTGGTGAAGCCAGTACGGGTGCCGCAGCTGGCAAGCGCACCGTGCGGGTGGAGTTCGATGGCGGCGTCAATTCGCGCCTGCCGTGGTCGTTCCATCCCGAGCAGCTGACCATGGATGTGGTGCCCGGCGAACTCAACGAGGCGCTGTACTTCGCCCGCAACGACAGCCAGCAGGCAGTCGTTGGCAGCGCGGTGCCTTCGGTGGCACCGGCACGCGCGTCGGGCTTCTTCAGCAAGACCGAGTGCTTCTGTTTCACCGCGCAGACGCTGCAGGCCGGCGAGAAGCGCGACATGCCGGTGCGCTTCATCGTCGATCCGGACCTGCCGCCGGAAATCAAGACGATCACCTTGTCCTACACCTTCTACCGCAACGACGCGTTGTCCGATCGGCTGGCCCCGGCCGCCACCTCGGACGGCGCGCACGCCGCACCCTGACCCGGATACCGACATGGCCCAGACACCAACCGACGCCAACGTGTACTTCGTCCCGGCCCAGAGCAAATGGCCCTTCGTGGGGTCCATCGCGATGATGGTGACCATGGTGGGCGTGGCCAGCTGGCTCAACGATGCCAGCTGGGGGCGCTGGACGTTCTACATCGGCATCGCGATGCTGGTGTTGACCCTGTTCTGGTGGTTCAGCGACGTGGTGCGCGAATCGCAGGCCGGCAACTACAACCACCAGGTCGATGGCTCGTTCCGGATGGGGATGATCTGGTTCATCTTCTCCGAGGTGATGTTCTTCGGCGCCTTCTTCGGCGCGCTGTTCTACACCCGCAACCTGGGCCTGTCGTGGCTCAGTGGCGAAGGCCGCGGGGTGATGACCAACGAGCTGCTCTGGCAGGGCTACTCCGCCGGATGGCCGACCAATGGCCCGGCGGCGATCGGTGGTGCCTTCCAGACCATCCCGGCGTGGGGCCTGCCGCTGATCAATACGCTGATCCTGCTCACCTCAGGCGTGACCCTGACCATCGCCCATCACGCGTTGAAGGCCGGCAACCGCCGCCAGCTGCTGATCTGGCTGGGCCTGACCGTGGTGCTCGGCCTCGGTTTCCTGACCCTGCAGGCGGAAGAGTACATCCACGCCTACAAGGAGCTGAACCTGACGCTGGGCTCGGGCATCTACGGTTCGACGTTCTTCATGCTGACCGGCTTCCACGGTGCGCACGTGCTGCTGGGCACGATCATGTTGATCGTGATGTGGCTGCGTTCGGCCAAGGGACACTTCACCCGCGACAACCATTTCGGTTTTGAAGCGGCCGCGTGGTACTGGCACTTCGTCGACGTGGTGTGGCTGATGCTGTTCCTGTTCGTCTACGTGCTTTGACCACGCACGCATCGGTGGCCTCAGCCGCCGACGCCGTGCGGCTTGATCCAGCCCATGTAGATGCTCACGATCACCAGTACGATCAACGCCACCGACACCGCGATGCGACGTGTCAGTGCGTTGACCGTGCGCTTGGTCTGGCCGCGGTCGACCAGCAGGTAATACAGGCCGGCGCCCAGGTTCCAGACGATGACGATCAGAAACGCGATTACCAGCAGGGTCTTCAGCGAATCACTCATGCGCGGCTCGAGGGAAGGGTGGGTGCGCCTATCTGACCGCGTTTGTGCGGACTTGTCATGATGCGCCAGCACACACGCGTGATCGGATGGTTGCTGGCCGTGCTGGCGATGGCCGGTTTCACTGCATTGGGGCTGTGGCAGCTGCAGCGCATGCATGCCAAACAGTCAATGTTGGATGCGCAGGGGCCAGCGGTGGCACAGGCGCTGCCGCTGGCCCAGGCGCTGGCAGCCCCCGGTGCGTTGCACGGTGTGGCCGATCACGGTCGCTTCCTGCCTGGCGTGGTGCTGCTGGACAACCAGACCCGGCATGGCCGTGCCGGCGTAAAGATCTATCGCCCGTTCCGCAGTGACGAAGGCAGCGTGCTGCTGGTCGATCTTGGCTGGCGCGCGCTGCCGCCGGATCGCACGCTGCCGGACATACCGGCGCCGCCTTCGCCGGTGGTGGTGCGCGGGTTGCTGGCGCCACCGCCTTCGGCGGGGCTGGTACTGGGTCCGCCGTTCTCCGCCACCGGTGAGGCGGGGCGCTGGCTGGCCAGCCGCTTGCCGGCCGAGGGCCTCGCCGCAGCGCTGGGCCTGCCAACACTGCCCGAGCGGGTCCTGCGACTGGACCCGGCGCTGCCCTTCGGCGACGAGCGTGACATGGACCTGCTGCCAAATACGCTGCCACCGCAGCGACACCTGGGCTACGCCGTGCAGTGGTTCGGCCTGGCCCTGACCGTGCTGGTGGTGGCGCTGGTGCTGGAGCGGCGCAGGAGACGGCCCATCGCCGGGTAGTGCCGGCCGCTGGCCGGCACGCACTCGGATTCCTGGATGCCGGCCAGCGGCCGGCACTACCGGCATCGTTTACCCAACCATGAGAAAATGCCCCACATGAACACTGCTACGTCCCCGCAGGCGCGCGGCTCCGGCCGCCGGACCCTGGTGCTGCTGTTTGCCGTGTTCTTCGGGGCGATGGCGCTGGCCGCGGTATTGCGCTTCTCCGGCTGGCAGCCCACCGGCCACCGCAATGCGGGACAGCTGCTGAAGCCGCCGGTCGATCTGCGCCAGCAGACGCCGACCCTGGCCAGCGGCCAGCCCTATCCTTGGAACCCCGAGGCCCGCACCTGGCGCCTGCTGGTGGCACCGGCCGGTGCCTGCGACGCGCAGTGCGTCACTTTGTCGCAGGGACTGGGCAAGGTGTGGCAGCTGTTCGGCCATAACGCCGATAATGTCGAGATCCTGTGGCTGGGTACGCCACCGGCGTCGATCGCCTCGCTGCCCGCGCTGCGGCCGCTGGCTCCGTCGCCAGCCCTGCGCGCGGCGTTGCCGGGCGTCGATGATCCGGCGGGACTGCCGGTCTACGTGATCGATCCGAACGGCTTCGTGATCATGCGCCATGCCCCGGGTTCCGACCTGGGTGGCCTGCGCAAGGACATGGCCACGTTGCTGAAACTGAAGTGAGTCCCGTTTGATGAGCCTTTCCGCGCGTCCGGCGCTGCACCGCAATTTCCACCGCCTGGCGTGGTTCGCCATGATCATGACCGCGAGCACGATCATGTTCGGTGCGTTCGTACGCCTGTCCGATGCCGGCCTGAGCTGTCCGGACTGGCCGACCTGCTATGGCCAGGCCACCTGGCCGCAGCACGTGGAAGAGACCATCGGCCACCCGGCGGCGGATATCCGCCCGCTGGAGACCCACAAGGCCTGGCGTGAGCAGGTGCACCGCTTCCTGGCCGGCGCGCTGGGCATCGAGATCCTGACCCTGGCCCTGCTGGCCACGCGCAAGCGCCGCTTTGGGACCACGGCAGTGGTGACCGCCTGCGTACTGGTGGCCGCTGGCATACCGCTGTACATGATGGGCTGGCATGGCACCGCCAGCGCATTGGCTCTGGTCGGCGAGGCGATCCTGCTGATCGCCGCGCTGCGCTGGAGCAACATCGACCTGGCACGCGCTGCACTGCTGACCCTGGCGGTGGTGATCTTCCAGGCCCTGCTGGGCATGTGGACGGTGACCCTGCTGCTCAAGCCCATCGTGGTGATGGGCCATCTGCTGGGCGGCATGCTGATGTTCGCGCTGCTGGCCTGGATGGCCTGGCGTGCGACGCACATGCCGATCACTCTGGCCGAGGCACCGAAGCTGAAGTGGCTGCTGCGCATCGGCCTGGCGGTGCTGGTCACCCAGATCGCACTCGGCGGCTGGGTCAGTGCCAACTACGCGGCGCTGGCCTGCGGCGGCGGCAGTGCATCGCTGGACAACTTCCCGCGCTGTGCCAACCAGTGGTGGCCGCAGCACAACTTCGTCGAAGGCTTCACCCTGTGGCGTGGCATCGGCGTGGACTACGAAGGCGGCGTGCTGGATGGTGCCTCGCGTATCGCCATCCAGATGGCGCACCGCCTGTTCGCGATGGTGGTGGCCATCTACCTGCTGTGGCTGGGCGTGCGCCTGTTCCGGTTGCCGAGCATGCGCGGCTGGGCCAGCGCGCTGATCGCGCTGCTGGTGCTGCAGGTCACCCTCGGCATCCTCAATGTGAAGCTGGCGCTGCCACTGGAAGTGGCCGTGGCCCACAATGGCGTGGCCGTTGCCCTGTTGTTCGTGCTGGTCAGCCTGCTGGCCCGCCTGCGCGCCCCGGACTGATTCCATGTTTTCCAACTACCGCCAGTACTGGGACCTGACCAAGCCCAAGGTCGTCGCCCTCATTGTCTTCACTGCCCTGGTCGGCATGGTCCTGGCTATTCCGGGCGTGCCCAGCTGGGAGCAGGTGCGCGCCGGCCTGCTCGGCTTCCTCGGCATCTGGCTGGCCGCTTCGGCGGCCGCCGCGATCAACCAGTTGCTGGATGCGCACATCGATGCGCAGATGGCACGCACGTCGTGGCGCCCGCTGGTGGTCGGCAAGGTCAAGCCATGGCAGGTGCTGGTGTTCGCCGGCGTGCTGATCGTGCTGTCGATGACCATCCTGGTGCTGTGGGTGAACCTGATCACTGCGGTGCTGACCTTCGCCTCGCTGATCGGCTACGCGGTGATCTACACCGTGTACCTGAAGCGCGCGACCTCGCAGAACATCGTCATCGGTGGCCTGGCCGGCGCGATGCCGCCGATGCTGGGCTGGGCTGCGGTGACCGGCATGCAGGGCTCGTCGGACTGGGCATACTCGTCGCTGCTGGTGCTGATCATCTTCATCTGGACGCCACCGCATTTCTGGGCGCTGGCGATCTTCCGCCGCGAGGACTATGCCAAGGCGGAGATCCCGATGCTGCCGGTGACCCACGGCGTGGCGCACACCCGCAAGCAGATCATGATGTATTCGGTGGTGCTGGCGCTGGTCTGCCTGTTGCCCTACCTGGTGGGCATGAGCGGTGCGTTCTACCTGGGCGGCGCGATCGTGCTCAATGCCGTGTTCCTCTGGTACGCCTGGCGCATGCTCGACCCACCGGATGAGCTGTTCTCGATGAAGATGTTCTATTACTCCATCGTGTACCTGATGGCGCTGTTCGCCTTCCTGCTGGTCGACCACTGGATCCTGCCCTGGTTGTGAAGCACCACCTGTAGAGCCGAGCCCATGCTCGGCTGAGGGGGATTGGAAGAGCAGCCGAGCGTGGGCTCGGCTCTGCACTTGATCTCTTCCAGCGGCGTCGCCATTGCTGTTCCTGACCCCAAGGAAAGGAGCGAGCAGGGATGCATACGATCTTCCGTTGGACCACCGCGCTGATTCTGGCGCTGGGCATGGCCGTGACCGCGCATGCCGACGACACCGCCGCGCAGATCCACCAGCACGCCGGCGATCACCGCCTGCTGGTGCTGGGCGAATTCCATGGAACCCGCGAGACGCCGCTGCTGGTGCGGCAGCTGGTGGATGACTACAGCCGCACCAGGCCGGTCCTGCTGGCGCTGGAACTGCCACGCGGGGAAACCTCCACGCTGCGCGATTACCTGACTTCCGATGGCGGGGAGAAGGCACGCCAGCATCTGCGCGGGCGTGCGTTCTGGACCGTGCGCGATGACCAGCATGATGGCCGTCGCAGCCGCGACATGCTGGCAATGATCGAAAGCCTACGCGTGCTGAAGTCGCAGGGACGTGTGATCGACGTCGTTGGCTATGACGTCAACGCCAGCAAAGGCGGCAACCAGGTACGCGATGACCTCATGGCAGCCGAGTTGCGGCGGCTCTATCGAGGCCTACCGGCCAATGCGCGCATGCTGGTGCTGACTGGTAACGTGCACGCGATGCTGCAAAGGCCGCAAGGTATGCCGCCAGAAATGCAGATGCATCCGATGGCGTCGCAGCTGCGGGACCTGGATATCTACAGCGTACGGTTGGGCGCGCAACGTGGTCAGACGTGGGGATGCGCGGGCGGTTGCATGGCGCGGCCACTTCGAGAGCAGGTTGCCACGGGGCCGCGGGTCGCTGCCGGTGCGGAACGGCCGTACGACCTATGGGTATGGATGCCGGAACTGAGCGTCGGGACGCTGGTGGATCCGTAGCGTCAGGCAAACCATCCACGCATGGCGTGGATCTACTCCGGATCACAGGTGTTAGCCGAGCGCGGGCTCGGCTCTACAACAGATCCACGCCATGCGTGGATGTCCTCCCGTCGGGTCAGGGCGCGCGCTTCGCGTACCGCTGCGCGATCACGCCGCAGACGATGAGCTGGATCTGGTGGTAGATCATCACCGGCAGCACGATGGCGCCGAGGCTGCCGCCGGCGAACAGCACCTTGGCAATCGGCACGCCGGTGGCCAGGCTCTTCTTCGAGCCGCAGAACACGATGGCGATCTCGTCCTCGCGGTTGAAACGCAGGCGGCGGGCGATGAAGGTGATCAGCGGCATGGCGATGCCGAGCAGCACGGCGGCCACGACCGCCACGGCCAGCAACGAGAGCAGCGGCGTCTTGCTCCACAGTCCTTCGGTCACCGCCTCGCCGAACGCCGAGTACACCACCAGCAGGATCGTGCCCTGGTCGGTGTAACGCAGCAGCGCGCGCTGCTTTTCCACCCAGCCGGCAATCCACGGCCGCAGCAGGTGGCCGGCCACGAACGGCACCAGCAGCTGCAGCATGATGCCGCCGATCGCATGCAGCGGGTCGTGCACGCCGCCGGAGGTGCCCGCCAGCGCGGTCAGCAGCAGCGGGGTCAGGAATACGCCGAGAATGCTCGACAACGAGGCACTGCACACCGCTGCGGGCACGTTGCCATGCGCCATTGAGGTGAACGCGATGGACGACTGCACGGTGGAGGGCAGGGTGCACAGGAACAGCACGCCCAGGTACAGCTCCGGGGTCAGCAGCCAGCCCGATAGCGGCTTGAACATCAGCCCGAGCAGCGGGAACAGGAGGAAGGTGCAGGCGAGGATGGTCAGGTGCAGCCGCCAGTGCAGCATGCCGCCAATGATCGACTCACGTGGCAGGCGCGCGCCATGCAGGAAGAACAGTGCAGCGATGGCGACGGTGGTGACATCGTCCAGGACGATGGCGGCGGCGCCCCTCATCGGCAGCAGGGAGGCCAGGCCGACGGTGCACAGCAGGGCGAGGGTGAAGTTGTCCGGTCGCAGGCGCGACCACCAGCGGGTCATGGTGGGCAGAGTCCTTGGTGCGGAGGGTTCAGGGTGAGGTGATCGGCGTGGCCAGGCGTTGGCGGGTGGCGGCTTCCAGCGAGGTCAGGCCAGCACGCTGGCCCAGCTGAAGGGCCTGTTCGGGGCTGGCATGTTCGTAG
Source organism: Stenotrophomonas sp. pho (assembly GCF_006228405.1). NCBI lineage: Bacteria > Pseudomonadati > Pseudomonadota > Gammaproteobacteria > Lysobacterales > Lysobacteraceae > Stenotrophomonas > Stenotrophomonas sp. pho. The sequence goes on from NZ_CP029759.1 coordinate 386,740, forward strand.
CGTGCGTTGACCAGGCCGAGCACGGCGCCGGCGCGGTTGCCGGACGCACAGTGCAGCAGCACAGGCCCCTGGCTCTGCCGCAGGGCCTGGTGCACGGCGCGCACGTTGGCGGCATCGAGCCCCTCGGCACCGGCCACCGGAATGTGCACGTAGCGCAGGCCCAATGATTCGGCAACGCGCGTTTCGTCGAACCCCCGGTCCTCGCCGGGCTGGCGCAGGTCGATCACGGTGCGCACGCCCTGCGCGGCAAGTTCGCCCAGTTGTGCGGCGGAGGGCTGGCCGCCGGCATACAGGCCCGGGCGGACTTCATTGAGCGGGCCATCTGCGGCCAGGGCCGCCAGTGGCAGGCAGAGCGACAACAACAGCAGGCAGGTCAGGCGCAGCAGCATGGTCCTCTCCGTGAAAACGTTCTGCCGCTACAGGCGCAGCCCGGCGCGGGCCTTCAGCAGCTCGCGCAGTTCGTATTTGTCAGTATCATCCAGGCCCTGCTGGCGCTGCTTTGCCAACAACTCCTCCAGACGTTGCACCAGCAGCTGTTTCTCCAACTGGGCCACGGCATCGTGCAGTTCCTGGGTCCAGCTGGCCTCGGTGCCGGGCAGCGTCTGAGCGGCCAGCGTATGCAGCGACGCCTGTTCCTCGCGGCCGTCGAAGTGTTCCAGCAGGGCGCCGGTGCTGATGTCCGGGCGTTGTTCGACCAGCCCCAGCAGTTCCAGCAGCAGCTCCACGCCCGGCAGTCGCAGGCCCTGGAAGTGATGCTTTCCGCCCAGGGTCAGCGCCAGCGACGGCTGCTGCAGCAGCACGGCGATCGCGCCGCGCACCAGGCTGCGCTTGGCCACCGGCTGGATCGTCCGATGTGGCTGGCGTTGCGGCACCGGCGCGCGCGTGGCCTGGGCTGTGCCACCGAGGCCGGTCAGCTGCGCCAGCTGCTGCTTCATCAGGTCGCCGAAGGCACCGTCGGGAATCTGCGCCAGCATCGGCTTTGCGCGTTCGGCCAGGCGCGCCTTGCCGTCCAGCGTGCCCAGGTTGATCTCGCGGGTCAGTTCATCGAAGAAAAACTGCGACAGCGGCGTGGCCTGCTTCAGGCGCTCGTTGAAGGCCTCGGCGCCTTCCTTGCGCACGATGCTGTCCGGGTCCTCGCCATCGGGCAGGAACAGGAAGAAGGCCTGGCGGCCATCCTTCATGCGCGGCAGCACCGACTCCAGCGCCTTCCAGCCGGCGCGGCGGCCTGCGGCGTCGCCGTCGAAGCAGAAGAACACGTCCGGTGCGTTGCGGAACAACAGCTCGGCGTGGTCCGGCGTGGTCGCCGTACCCAGCGTGGCCACCGCCTGGGTGACGCCGAACTGGAACAGCGAAACCACGTCCATGTAGCCCTCGACCACGATCAACCGCTCGATCTTCTGGTTGGCCTGGCGCACCTGCCACAGGCCGTACAGTTCGCGGCCCTTGTGGAACAGCGCGGTTTCGGGCGAGTTGAGGTACTTGGGGCCGTCGTCCTTCTCGAACACGCGCCCGCCGAAGGCGATCACCCGGCCACGGCGGTCGAAGATCGGGAACATGACCCGGTCACGGAACTTGTCGTAGACGTGGCCGCGATCGTTCTTGGAAAACAGGCCGGCGCGGTCGAGCAGCTTCATGCGGCGCTCGTCCTTGCCCAGCGCATCGCGCAGGCCGCTGTAGCCATCCGGTGCGTAGCCGATCTGGAAGCGCGCGCGGTTCGCTTCGTCCACGCCACGGCTTTCCAGATACGCGCGTGCCTTCTCGCTGCCTTCGAGGTTCTTCTGGAAGAACCTGGTGGCGGCGTCCAGCGCCGAATACAGCTCGCGGCTGTCGTCCTGCTGCTGCGGGCTGCGCGGATTCTCGTTGCGCGGCACTTCCATGCCGGCGCGCTTGGCCAGTTCATCCACCGCGTCGAGGAACTCGAGGCGGTCGTAGTTCATCAGGAAGCTGATCGCGGTGCCGTGCGCGCCGCAGCCGAAGCAGTGATAGAACTGCTTGGTCGGCGAGACCGTGAACGAGGCCGAGCGCTCGTCATGGAACGGGCAGCGTGCGGCGTATTCCTTGCCCTGGCGCTTCAACGGCACGCGGCTGCCCACCACCTCGACGATGTCGGTGCGGGCCAGCAGGTCGTCGATGAAAGCGTCGGGAATACGGGCCATGGGCAACAGGGCAGGGCGCGGTACAGGACCACGCGACGGAACCGGGGGCGGTTGCCCTAGTTTACCCCCTGTCGGGCACCTGGCTGGCGGTGGCCGGATCGATGCCGGCGGCGGCCAGGTGATGGCGCGCGCGCAGGCGCTCATCGATCACCGCGGTCATCAGCGCGCCAACGAAGAAGACCACGGTCGCGTAATAGATCCAGACCAGTGAGATCACCAGCGCGCCCATCGAGCCGTAGGCACTGCCGGGGGCCACGGTGGCGATGTAGACGCCGATGCCGTAGCGGCCCAGTGCGAACAGTGCCGAGGTGATGGCACCGCCGATGAAGGCCTGGCGCCATGCCACGCGGCGGTCGGGCAGGTAGTGGTACATGAAGGCGAACCCCACCGCGTACAGCAGCAGGCTGGTGACGTACCCCAGCGCGGGGAGGATCGAGGGCAGTTGCGCGAAGGCCACCTGCAGTACCGTGGTGGCAGTCATCGACAGGATCAGCAGGAAGCCCAGGGCCAGCACCACGCCGAACGAGAACACACGCTTGCGCAGCCAGGCCTTGATGCCCTCCAGGCGCTCGCCACTGGTGCGGAAGATCAGGTTGAGCGCGTTCTGCAGCTGCGCGAACACGGCGGTGGCGCCGACGAACAGCAGCAGCGTGCTCCACAGCCCCGCCAACGAGCCGACGTCGGGCTGGTTGTCGGCGTTCTTCAGGACGGTTTCGGCCACCGTAGCCGCGCTGCTGCCAGCCACCGAGCTGATCTGGTCGATCAGCGCCTGCTGTGCCGGCGGGTACAGCGAAGCGGTCAACCACAGCAGCAGCACCAGCAGCGGGGCCATCGACAGCAGGGCGTAGAAGGAAACGGAGGCGGCCTGGGTCAGCACGTCGACGTCGATGAAGCGCTTGACCACCGCCATCGGAAAGCTGTCCTGCAGGCGCTTGAGGTACTTGTGCAGGGACACGGGAACGTTGGGCTCGGGTTCAACCATGGGTGTGGTTGTAGCAGGCGACCGACGAAGGTGCGGTGAAGCGGGTGCATCAATGGGGTCAGAGCCCTTTCGCGTTGCGAAAGGGATCCGACTCCGTGTACCGGATTACGCCAGCTGCTGCTTGACCAGCTTGGACACCAGGCCCATGTCGGCCTGGCCAGCGAGCTTGGGCTTCAGTGCGCCCATCAGCTTGCCCATGTCGGCCGGGCCGGAGGCGCCGGTCTCGGCGATGGCGGCCTGGATGGCGGCCACGATCTCGTCTTCGCCCATCTTGGCCGGCAGGTAGGCTTCGATGACCACGATCTCGGCGCGCTCGATCTCGGCCAGGTCTTCGCGGTTGGCCGCTTCGTACTGGCTGACCGAGTCCTTGCGCTGCTTGACCATCTTGTCGAGCACGGCGATCACGGCGGTGTCGTCCAGTTCGATGCGCTCGTCCACTTCGCGCTGCTTGATGGCGGCATTGATCAGGCGGATCACGCCCAGCTTGTGCTTCTCGCCCGCCTTCATGGCGGCCTTCATGTCTTCGGTGAGCTGCTGCTTCATGCTCATGAGGAACCTCGTGGTGGTAGGTGGGGCGGGGCGGATGCCCGAACCCGGAAACGCAAAAAGCCGGCGACGCTCGCGCGTGCCGGCTTCGGCTCCATCGCGACGGGCAGGCCCGCCGCAATGAAAATGCGTCCGATCAGTACAGGCGCTGACGCTTGGTGACGTCGCGCGACGAGCGGCGCAGCTGACGCTTCACAGCAGCGGCGGCCTTGCGCTTGCGCTCCTGGGTCGGCTTTTCGTAGAACTCGCGCTTGCGGGTTTCGGCCAGCACACCGGCCTTTTCGCAAGTGCGCTTGAAGCGGCGAAGAGCAAACTCGAAGGGCTCGTTCTCGCGGACTTTGACGCTGGGCATGGAATCTCCGGGACACAGTAGAACCGGGTCACGCCCGGCGAGCCGCACATTATAGCGGCGAATCGACAAACTGCAAGCGGCCAACCCTGAATACGGGCCGGCGGTTCGAAAGCAGTGAGATCTGCACGTCCCCGAGGGGGCGGCAGGGGCGTCATAATAGCAGGCATGCGAGTCCTTGGCATCGAATCTTCCTGTGATGAGACCGGCGTGGCGGTGTATGACACCGACCTGGCCGGCAGCGCGGCCCTGCGCGCCCATGCGGTCTACAGCCAGATCGCCCTGCACGCCGAATACGGTGGCGTGGTGCCCGAGCTGGCCAGCCGCGACCACGTCCGCAAGCTGCTGCCACTGGTACGCCAGACCCTGGCCGACGCCGGCCTGGGCGTGGGCGATATCGATGGCGTCGCCTATACGGCCGGTCCCGGCCTGGTCGGCGCGCTGCTGGTCGGCGCCGGCGTGGCCCGATCGCTGGCCTGGGCGCTGGAGGTTCCGGCCGTCGGCGTACACCATATGGAAGGCCACCTGCTGGCTCCGCTGATGGAAGACGACCCGCCGGAAGCGCCGTTCGTGGCGCTGCTGGTGTCCGGTGGCCATACCCAGCTGGTGGCGGTGGACGCGATCGGCCAGTACCGCCTGCTGGGCGAAACCCTGGACGATGCGGCTGGCGAGGCCTTCGACAAGACCGCCAAGCTGATGGGCCTGCCGTATCCGGGCGGCCCGCAGCTGGCCAGGCTGGCCGAGCAGGGCACGCCGGGCGCGTACCGCTTCGCGCGGCCGATGACCGACCGCCCGGGGCTGGATTTCAGCTTCTCCGGCCTGAAGACCCAGGTCCTGATGGCCTGGCGCGACAGCGACCAGAGCGAGCAGACCCGCGCCGACATTGCCCGGGGCTTTGAGGACGCGGTGGTCGAGACCCTGTCGATCAAGTGCGAGCGCGCGCTGGAAGCGGCCGGGACCAATGTGATCGTGGTGGCCGGCGGTGTAGGTGCCAACAAGCGTCTGCGCGCCCGCCTGCAGCAGATGGCCGAGCGCCTCGGCGGCCGCGCCTGCTTCCCGCGGCCTGCACTGTGCACCGACAACGGCGCGATGATCGCCTTCGCTGGCGCGCTGCGGCTGCAGGCTGGCCAGCACAGCCCGCCGAAGGTGGATGTGACCCCGCGCTGGGACATGGCGACCCTGCCGGCGGTGTGAACCGGTAGCCTCGGGCCACGGCCGGCGGACGCATTACCGATGCACTACCAACGGCGACGCCGCCCATACCGTCGTCGCCCGCTCATGGCGCTGCAGCCACCCCAGGGTGTGCGGGCAGCGCGCATGGATCAGCCGCCCGATCGCGGCCAGATCGGCGCCGATGTCGCGCTCGAGGATGGGCTCGTGATGGGCGATGCGGTTGCGCAGGTGGCGGATGCGTCCGATATCCGCATGGATGGCTTTCCTGACGGCACTGGGATGAGCAGAGGGAGCATGCTGCAGAACCCTGCTGAGTGCGGGTATCCAAAGCGTGGAGTCGAAGCGACAGGTGAAGAGCTGCTGCCAGAACACCATCGGCAGGTTGGCGACGATCCCAGGTGTATCGGTTACGCGGCTGGCAAGTTGTTCCAGTACCGTGCGCGGAGAAGTACTGGATGAGGTTGGCAGCCTCCGTCGGAAGGCACCATTCCAGGGCCAACGCGGGCCATGCTGCCTGGCGAGCACAGCTGCAGCGGCGTTACGGGTGACCACTTCGCACAGATGGACCGGCATCATCAGTGCACTGCACATCCGCATGTTCCACAGGTACAGGGATTCGGCTGTGACGTCGGGGCTGCAGGTCGATGCGATTCTCTCGTAAGTAGACAGACGCTCCGCTGACAACGCGCGCCGCAGTACATCGTATGGAGCCATCGTCATGTGCGGTGGTGAAGGAGGGATCGATGTTCGCGAGAGTGGGCGGCGGCGACCATCAGGGAACGTCGTTGTCCGCGCGGCTGATTTTCTGCGTTTTGCCTCGGACGAATACCTGACCTGCCCTGTCGGAATTGGCCTTGACCGGCGATCTGGTCCTTGCCTAATCTGCGTGCCTGCGCCACCGGGACTCGCGGCTGGATTCCAGCTCCCCCGGGGACAAACGGTAGTACCAAAGGGCCCTGCTAGTGGGGCCCTTTGTTTTTTCCGGCGCCGTCTCCCTGTCGGCCGCTCACCGCCCGTTCCGGGCAGGGTCACCGCCGTGCCGTTACCATGGCCGCCTGTATTGGCGCTGGTAACCGCAATGGACAAGGTTTTCATCGAGGGGCTGACGATCGACGCCCTGATCGGTATCTACGATTGGGAGCGACGGATCCGCCAGGACCTGGTGTTCGACCTGGAAATGGGCTTCGACAACCGTCGCCCTGCGGCCACCGACGACATCGCCCACACCCTGAACTACAAGGCGGTGAGCAAGCGCCTGGAGCAGTTCGTGCGCGAGTCGGAGTTCGGCCTGGTCGAGACGCTGGCCGAGCGCTGCGCGCAGATCGTGCTGGACGAATTCGACGTGAAGTGGCTGCGCCTGAAGCTGAGCAAGCCGGGCGCGGTGCGCGGCGCTCGCGCGGTGGGCGTGATCATCGAACGCTCGCGGGACTGATCCGGTAAATCCGGCCGCCGGCCGGCAACCCCAACAACAACGACAAAGCAAGGAGACAACGGATGGTGGATGCGGTGGTGGCGGTACAGTGGCTGGAACGGCTGCAGAACACACTGGAACCCTATCCCGGCGCCTACCTGGCGTTGATGATCTCGGCGCTGCTGATCGCCGCCGGCCTGGCCAATTGGGTGACCAAGCGCATCCTGCTGCGTGGCCTGCGGCGCCTGTTGCAGCGCCTGCCAGGTGCCGAGTCCGGCCGCGGCAGCCACTTGATGCGGGTGATTTCGCGCCTGTCCAACGTGGTGCCCAGCCAGGTGATCGCCTCGGGCATCACCCTCATCCCCGACCTGCCGCCCAGCCTGGTCAACGTCATCATCAAGCTGTGCATCGTGTGGGCCGTACTGACGGTGTCGATGGCGTTCTCGCATGCGCTGGACGCGGCCAACAGCCTGTACGAGCGCAAGCCCGATGCGCGCAACAAGCCGATCAAGGGCTACCTGCAGGTGGTCAAGATCGTGGTGTTCGTGGCCGCCGGCCTGTCCATCGTCGCCACCCTGCTTGGGGTGAAGCTGGGCCCGCTGGTGACCGGCCTTGGCGCCGCCACCGCGGTGCTGATGCTGATCTTCCAGGACACCATCCTGTCGCTGGTGGCCAGCGTGCAGATCAGTGGCGATGGCCGCGTGCGCATCGGCGACTGGATCGAGATGCCCAGCCAGAACGCCGACGGTGACGTCATCGACATCGCCCTGCACACCATCACCGTGCAGAACTTCGACAAGACCATCACCACCATCCCGACCAAGAAGCTGGTGACCGAGTCGTTCAAGAACTGGCGCGGCATGCAGGAGGCCGGTGGCCGCCGGATCAAGCGCGCGCTGTACCTGGACCAGCACAGCGTCGGCTTCCTCGACGAGGGCGACCTGGCCTTCCTCGGCGAATTCGCGCTGCTGCGCGACTACCTGCGTGAGAAGGAACAGGAGCTGGGGCAGTGGAACGGGCGCCTGCGCGAGCAGGGCGTGGCTGAGGTCAACAGCCGCCGCGTGACCAACCTGGGCACCTTCCGCGCCTACGTGGAGCGCTACCTGCGCAGCCACCCGGGCATCCATACCGACATGACCCTGCTGGTGCGGCAGCTGCAGCCCACCACCGAAGGCCTGCCGCTGGAGCTGTACTGCTTCACCCGCAGCACCGCCTGGAGCGAGTACGAGGCCGTGCAGTCGGACATCTTCGACCACCTGCTGGCGATTCTGCCGGCGTTCGGCTTGCGGGTGTTCCAGGCCTCCAGCGATGCCATGTTGATGGCCGGGCAGCGCCAGATGGCCGGCTCGGAGTAAGCTGCGGTGCTCCCGGTGGGACCATACGGGCCCCGCTGTTGGCTGAAACTGAACGAAGAAACCTCTCGCCAAATGGCTCGGGATCGCTAGAATGCCGGGCTTGTAAACGTTTTCATCAAGGACTGCCGGTGGCCTCCGATCGCATCGAATCCCTCATTGCCCAGATGACCGTCGAGGAAAAGGTCGGCCAGCTGGGTGTCTTCGCGGACATGGTCCGCCCGTTCGCCCCGGACGTGAACCCGGAAGCCAACGTGCGCAATGCCGACCAGGTGCTGCAGCAGGTACGCGAGGGCAAGGTCGGCTCGCTGTTCAATGGCGTGGGCGCCGAGCTGGGCCGCCGCATCCAGCAGGTCGCCACCGAGGAGAGCCGCCTGGGCATCCCGGTGATCCTGGCCGCCGACGTCATCCACGGCATGCGTACCGTGTTCCCGATTCCGTTGGGCGAGGCCGCCAGCTTCGAGCCGGACCTGGCCGAGCGCACCGCGCGCGCCACCGCCATCGAAGCCACCGCTGCCGGCCTGCACTGGACCTATGCCCCGGCCGTGGACATCGCCCGCGACCAGCGCTGGGGCCGGGGTGCCGAAGGTGCCGGTGAGGACGTGGTGCTGGGTTGTGCGTTCGCCGCCGCCCGCGTGCGTGGCTTCCAGGGCAGCGACCTGCGCGCCGCCGATTCGCTGCTGGCCACGCCGAAGCACTTCGCCGCCTACGGCGCGGTGATGGCCGGCATGGAATACAACATGGTGGACATCTCGCCGCAGACCCTGCGCGATGTGCACCTGCCGCCGTTCAAGGCCGCCTTCGATGCCGGCGCGATCACCGTGATGTCCTCGTTCAATGACATCAACGGCGTGCCGGCCAGTGCCAACGCTGAACTGCTGACCGACATCCTGCGCGGCGAATGGAAGTTCCCGGGCGTGGTGATCTCCGACTACACCGCCGACATGGAGCTGGTCGCCCACGGCTATGCCGCCGACGACCGCGATGCCACCGCCAAGGCGTTCACCGCCGGCCTGGACCTGAGCATGCAGAGCGGCTTCTACGCCGAGCACCTGCCGGGCCTGGTCGAGAGCGGCGAAGTGCCGATGGCGGTGCTGGATGAAGGCGTGCGCCGCATCCTGTGGCTGAAGGAAACCATCGGCCTGTTCGACGACCCGTACCGTTCGCTGGACCCGGCGCGCGAAGCGGATACCTCGCATATCGCTGCGCATGATGAACTGTCGCGCGATGCCGCGCGCCGTTCGATCGTGCTGCTGAACAACCGCGACAACGTGCTGCCGCTGCAGAAGACCGGGCAGAAGATCGCGCTGATCGGCCCGTTCGTGCAGGACCGCGAAAACATCGAAGGCTGCTGGACGCTGTTCGGCGACAAGCAGCGTTACGTCGACCTGGAAACCGGCGTGCGTGCCGCCATCGGCGACGAAGCGCTGCTGGAAATCGTGCCGGGCTGCGAACTGGAAGCGGCCATTCCGGGCGGTACCGAAGCGGCGGTGGCTGCCGCGCTGCGCGCCGATGTGGTGGTGCTGGCGCTGGGCGAACCGCAGCGTTACAGCGGTGAAGCACAGTCGCGCGTGGAGATCACCCTGCCGCCGGCACAGCAGGCACTGGCCGAGGCCGTGGCGATGACCGGCAAGCCGCTGGTGGTGCTGCTGCGCAATGGCCGCGCGCTGGCGCTGCAGGGCGCGGTGCGCAATGCGCAGGCCGTGGCGGTGACCTGGTACCTGGGTACGCAGACCGGCCATGCCGTGGCCGATGTGCTGTTCGGTGACTACAGCCCGTCCGGCCGCCTGCCGGTCAGCTTCCCGCAGGTGTCCGGCCAGCAGCCGTACTTCTACAACCACCCGCGCACCGGCCGTCCGGAGCTGCCGACCATGTCGGAGTTCAAGGCCCGCTGGCGCGAGATTCCGAACGAGCCGCTGTACCCGTTCGGCCACGGCATCGGCTACACCACCTTCGCCTACGGCGTGCCGCAGCTGAGTGCTGTGCAGCTTGGCTGGGACGACACCCTGACCATCACCACCACGCTGACCAACAGCGGTGATGTGGCCGGGGAGGAAGTGGTGCAGTTGTACATCCACGACCGCGTGGCCAGCCGCGTACGTCCGGTGCGTGAGCTGAAGGACTTCCGCAAGGTGGCGCTGCAGCCGGGGAGTCCGCCGACGTGGTGTTCACCCTGACCCGCGAGCAGTTGGCGTTCACCGGCCGCGATGGCGTGCTGCGTGCCGAGCCGGGCCAGTTCGACCTGTGGGTCTGCGCCTCGTCGGCCGCCGGCGAAGCCGTGCAGTTCGAACTGCTGAAGGCCTGATCAGAAAAAGGGGACGGAGGGGATTAAGTCGTTTGTGCCACTAACGACTTAATCCCCTCCGTCCCCTTTTTGTTGCCGTCACTGTGGCGGCGCTACCATCGGGCTTCCTGTTTCGATGGAGTGCGCGTATGCGCCGGATGGCCTACCTGATTCCCGCTCTGCTGCTGGCGGCCTGTTCGCAGCCTGAGCCGCCGGCGCAGCCTGCGGCGGATGCGCCGCCGCCGATGGAAGCGAACGCGGCAGCGACGCCTGCCGCTGAACCGGCGGCGCCGGCTGCCGAACCTGCCGCCGCCGCACCGGCCGCACCGGCCGCGGAGGCGCCCGCCGAGGACGCGCGTGCGCGCATCGAATCGCTGCTCGGCGATGCGGCGCAGTTCGAGAAGGTCTTCAACGCGTTCAAGACCGCCGTGGTCGGCGGTGATCGTGCTGCGGTGGTCGAGCAAGTGCGCTTCCCGTTGAACATCAGCGACGGAAAGAAGATCACTGGCCCCGGTGAGTTCCAGCGGAACTACGAGAAGATCATTACCCCGGCGGTGGTCAAGGCAGTGTCCGGGCAGGACTTCGGCAAGGTCTTCGTCAACCAGCAGGGCGTGATGATTGGCGATGGACAGGTGTGGTTGAACGGAACGTGCCTGGACAAGGCCTGCACGCAGACCGAGGTGAAGGTCATCACCATCCAGTGAACGCAGACGGCCCCGCACGCGGGGCCGTTTGGCAGGGTAGTGCCGGCCGCTGGCCGGCAACCGCCGGATGCCGGAAGGATCCAGGTGCCGGCCAGCGGCCGGCACTACCGGGGCATCAGGTCTTCGGGGTGAGCTTCAGCAGGCGCGCCTTGCTGCCGTCTTCCAGCAGCCACAGGGCGCCATCCGGGCCCTGTTCCACTTCGCGGATGCGCTCGCCCATGTTGAAGCGTTCGGCTTCGCGCGCGCTGTCGCCATCAAAGGCCACGCGCACCAGCGAGGTGGACGACAGGCCGCCGATGAAGCCGCTGCCCTTCCACTGCGGGAACAGGCTGCCGCTGTAGATCACGAAGCCGGCCGGCGAGATCACCGGCGTCCAGGTCACCTTCGGCGCGGCGAATTCCGGGCGGGTGTCGTGGTCGGGAATCGGGCGGCCGTCGTAATGGTCACCGTTGGAAACGATCGGGTAGCCGTAGTTGGCGCCACGCACGATCAGGTTCAACTCGTCGCCACCGGCGGGTCCCATCTCATGCGCCCACAGCTTGCCGTTGGCGTCGAAGGCCATGCCCAGGATGTTGCGATGGCCCAGCGACCACACCTGTGCGGCAACCCCGCCCTGTGAGGCGAACGGGTTGTCGGCGGGCAGGCTGCCATCGTCGTTGAGGCGGATGATCTTGCCGAGGTTGCCGCCCATGTCCTGGGCCGGATCGAACTTCTGCCGTTCGCTGGAACTGATCCACAGCTTGCCGTCCGGGCCGAAGGCGAGGCGATGCCCGTAGTGGCCCTCGCCGCTGACCTTGGGGCTCTGCCGCCAGATCACTTTCAGGTTCTTCAGCTGGCCACCCCGTCGGCATCCAGTGCCAGCGTGGCCCGGGCCACCGCGGCACCGCGGGTGTCGAGCGTGCCTTCCTCGGCATAGCTGACGTAAACAACATGATCCGGGCGAAGTCCGGGTGCAGGATGATGTCGCCGAAGCCACCCTGGCCACCATAGGCGACCTTGGGAACGCCGGTGATTTCGTGCTTCTGCCCGTTGGCCGGGTCCAGGTGCTGCAGCGTGCCGCGCTTTTCGGTGACCAGCAGGCTGCCGTCGGGCAGGAAGGTCATCGCCCAGGGCTGGTCGAAGCGGCTGACTTCGGTGGCGGTGAACGGCCGCTGGTCGGTGGCGGTGGCTGCAGGCGCTGTGGCCTGGGCGGTACCCGAAGCCGGATCGGCGGCGTTGCAGGCGGAGGTGGCGAGGATCGGCACGAGGCCGAGGGCGAGCAGCAGGGGCGTACGGGTCATGGGTATCTCCAGGGCGGGGATGCGGATGGCCGGGCTGCCCCTTGTATACCACCGCAGCCGTTACCGTCGTGGCCCGAAGGTCCTGCGCCCCCTGTGCGGCAGCGGCGGGATCGTCTAGGGTGGGCACGCCCGGGCAAAGCATGCCCGTCTGCCTGCCAAGGACCTGCAATGAATACTGCCATGCCTCACAAGCCCTCCACCGCCTTCATCGCCGCCTCGTGGGTGGCCCTGCTGCTGGGTGCGGCGGCGTACCTGATCGGCCTGTTCAATGCCACGATGGCGCTCAACGAGAAGGGCTACTACCTGACCCTGCTGCTGTTCGGCCTGTTCGCGGCGGTGTCGCTGCAGAAGAGCGTGCGCGACCGCGTCGAAGGCATTCCGGTCAGCGGCCTGTATTACGCGCTGTGCTGGTTCGCGTTGTTGTCGGCGCTGATGCTGCTGCTGGTCGGCCTGTGGAACGCCACGCTGGCACCCAGCGAGAAGGGCTTCTACGGCATGGCGTATGCGTTGTCGTTGTTCGGTGCGGTGGCTGTGCAGAAGAACACCCGCGACCTGATCGCCGCCGGTGGTGGCGAGAGCAAGCGCAGCGCGATCGTGCCGCCGCTGCCTGAACAGGAATGATTCGGTAGCGCCGAACCCATGCTCGGCTCAGCCGAGCATGGCTCGACCCTAAACGTGGGGCGAGAGCCGAGCGTAGGCTCGGCTCTACAGCAGCCTGGCGCTATCGCTTCAAGCGCGGATCCGCCAGCTGCGCTTCGTCCCAGCCACGGCGCACGGCGTTGCGTGCCTGCGCCCAGTCCAGGCGACTGCGGCCACGTTCGCTGGCCCAGCGCGATTCCAGTTCGCGCTCCACTTCCTCGTAGGCGCGGATCATGTCCTGCGCGCGCGCGGCATGGCCGATCCGGTAGGCCGGCTCGTAGTCCTCGAAGAACAGTTGGTCGTCGTAGTACGGCTCGGCGGTGTAGCGCTCGCGCCAATAGTCGCTGACCGCGTCGCGCGGCGTGCTGTCGTCCGGTACGCGGCCGGGAATCTGGTACTCGGTCATGAAAAGGCTCCGTTGTGGACGAAGCCTGATCGTGCCTGCGTGGCGGTTAACGGTCCGGTCCGACAGCGTGATCGCCAGATCAATCCGCCAGGCATGGCCCGGCGCTCCGTTCACCCGGCGTCCGCATCCTTGCGCGGCAGCGTGTAGATCACCGCGCCAATGACGAACGCGACCAGTGCAGCGGCGATGTTCTGCCAGCTGGCACTGGCGAACAGGGCCAGGCACAGCAGCAGCGCCAGCACCGGAATCAGCGGGCCACCGGGCAGCTTCAACGCGCCTGGGCGATCCGCGTAGCGCTTGGCCAGCACCAGGACGGCGGCAGCGGTGCCGATGTAGGCGAACAGGCGCGTGGTCATCGACAGCAGGGCGAGCTGCACGAACGAACCGGACAGCGCCAGTCCGAGCGCGATCAGGCCCTGGCACAGGATCGATGCGGCCGGCGTATGAAAGCGCGGATGCACCTGCGCCAGGATCTTCGGCCCGTAGCCATCGCGGGCCAGTGCGAACAGGAATCGCGGGCCCATCATCATCGTGTTGCTGTTGGTACCCAGGATGGAGATGGTCGCGCCGATGGTGAGGATCAGTGCCAGGGCCTCGCCGCCGAAACCGGCTGCGGCGTCGGCCAGCGGCGTGGCCGAGCTGGCCAGGCCGGCCAGCGTACCCTGCGCCACCACCTGCACCGCGCCATAGATGACGGTGACAGTGATGATCATGGTGATCAGCGCGAACGGAATATCGCGGCGTGGATTGCGGTACTCGCCGGCCGCGGCCGGGATGTTCTCGAAGCCGGCGTAGGCGTACAGCAGCAGCAGGGCGGCCTCGCCCATCCGTTGCAGGTCATGCGGGTCCGGGCGCTGGCCGGAGAAGGCCAGCTGTGGATCGATATAGAACGCGCCGATGGCCACGAACAGCAGCAGCGGCAGCATCTTGCCGATCACCAGCACCACGCCGGTGCGCGCGGCCGAGCGCACGCCGATGATGTTGACGCCGGTCAGGAAGCCCAGCGACACCACGATCACCGCGATGCGACCCATGCCGGCGCCGGCCCACGGCCAGAAGCGCGCGACCGCATCGGCCAGCGCGTTGCTCAATGCGGCCGCCGAGCTGATGCGGGTCAGCCAGATCATCCAGCCGATCTCGAACCCTGCGAAGCGGCCGAAGGCCTCGCGTGCGTAGAGGTAGCTGCCCCCGGGTTCATCGAAGTAGCTGGCGGCCTGCGCGTAGCACAGCACCAGCAGCGCGACGACGATGCCAGCGGCGACCACGCCCCACAGGCTGAAGGGGCCGAGCAGGGCAACGGTGGCGGCCGGCAGCAGGTAGATACCGCTACCGATCACATCGTTGATCGACAGGCCGACGATCTGCCAGCGGCTGACCGCGCGCTGCAGCTGTGGTTCGTCCTGCGCGCTCAACGGGCGTCTCCGCTCAGCGCGGGCAGCTGCCACTGCACCTGCAGTCGCTGGTACTCGGTGCGCGGCAGCAGCACGAAGCGCGGCGTATCCTGCGGCCGCAGCCAGTCCAGCAGCGCCTGCATGCGCGCTTGTGGCATGGCGGTACAGCCGGCGGTGGCCTCCCCGGGCGTGCGCCACAGATGGGCGAAGATGCAGCTGCCCTTGCCGGGCTGGTTGTCCGGGTTGTGGGCGATGACGAAGCCCTCCCGGTAGCGCACGTCGCCCTTGTTGTGCAGATCCAGCCGCATCGGCTCGGTGGAGCCCTTGATCGCTGCACTGCCGACTTTCTTCTCATCGACGATGCGGTTGTAGAACGGCGAACCGGGCACGTCCATGCAGTAGCTGCTGTCCAGCATCGGCTGATAAGGCATTGCGGTGCCGGGGCGTGTGACGGCATAGCCGAACGCACTGCCGAGCGCGAATATGCCGGCCGGGCTGCGACCGTCTCCTTCATGCTTCTGCGGGCCATCGGCCTGTGCCGGATGCAGGCCCAGTCCCCAGGCGCTGCCGGTACGGCCGAGCGCCACCGGGAACGCCTGTCCGTGCGTGTGCCAGCCCTTGCCATCGCGCACATAGGCCTGCAGCTGCCCTTGGGTACTGTCCCAGCCATCGCTGGTGACCACGATCAGCTGGCGCGCGCCATCCAGCGGCGCCGCGTGAACGGACACCGTCGCAGCAAGCAGCAGCGCAGCGGTAGCGAGGCGAACCAGCGATTTCATCAACAGGTGCTCCGGTCAGGAATCCAGCAGGTGGTCGATCCGCTCCAGGTTCACCGCCAGCTGCTGCTGGCGGTCCGGATTGGTGTGGCAGAGCAGCACGAACAGGAAATCGAGCAGGGCGTGCATGGCGCTACGGTACAGCAGCTGCGCGACCTGCGGCGTGCGGTCGTGCGCGCAGACCGCCAGTGCCGCATCAGCATGCGCGCGCAGCGGGTTGGCAGTGTGGCGGGTAATGGAAATCACCTTGCCACCCATGTCCTGGAACTGCCGCGACAGCTGCGAAAGCTGCGGCAGGTTGCCGAATTCGGAGAACACCAGCAGCACATCGCCGGGGCGTGCGGCCGACAGGTTGGCCAGCATCAGGATCGGGTCGGTGTGCGGCACGACCAGCAGGCCGAGCAGCGACAGTCGCATGGCGAACTCGCGGGCGAACAGGCCGTCGTCACCCAGGCCATGGACGAACAGCTTGGGTGCGCCGTCGAGCAGCTGCACGATGCGCTCGATCTCCTCGCGTGGATTGGCCTGGCGTGTTTCCTCCTCGGCCTGCGCCTTGCTGCGGCGCAGGGCCTCGCCCAGGCGCAGGTAGTCATCGCCGCTGTCGGGTTCGCTGGGCACCTGTTGTGGATCGGCACCGGCGCGGGCCACGTCCTGGCCGATCGAGTACTTCAGGTCCGGGTAGCCCTTGAAGCCGAGCTTCTGGCTGAACTTCACCACGCTGGACTGGCTGATGCCCAGCGCACTGGCCAGCTGCTGCGATGAGTAGTCGCGCAGCAGGTGGGCGTTGTCGAGGATGAAGTCGGCGATGCGGCGCTCGATGGCAGACATCTGCCCGCGCTCGGTGCGGATCTTCAGCAGGGGCGGCATGCGGGGCGTCCGGGCATGTGTAGGCGCGTTGCGGTTGGCAGCGTAGAGCAGATTATGTGGTGGGTCGGGTGGGTGGGGTTCGCGGGGGACGCCGTGAATTCGTCCATGGGGGCCTGGCCGCGCTTGCTCGTTTGCGCTGTCCTGCGCAAACGGCAAGACCGGGGTTGGGCGTCCTGCCCA
This sequence comes from Stenotrophomonas sp. pho, assembly GCF_006228405.1. Lineage (NCBI taxonomy): Bacteria > Pseudomonadati > Pseudomonadota > Gammaproteobacteria > Lysobacterales > Lysobacteraceae > Stenotrophomonas > Stenotrophomonas sp. pho. The sequence goes on from NZ_CP029759.1 coordinate 403,236, forward strand.
ACCCGCCCGAGGCATGCCTCGGGCCCATGGCGCGGACACCCCCGCAAGCCCCACCCGCCCGACCCCGGACAGATCGCGCGCGTGCCAGCCGCGAGGGGGATACGGGGTAGAGCAAAAGCAAGAGCAAAAGCATCCACGCATGGCGTGGATCCACGGGATGCAGTTGTTGCCTTTGACGTTGAGTCCGCCTTCAAGCGAGCCGAGCACCGCAGGTCCGGCGAGGGCGAAGAGGCGCGGGTGTCCGAGCGCAGCGAGTTCCCGCGCCGTCCCTCGACGGGCCGAGGAGCGCAGGGAACCGGTGCGTAGCACCGGCTCGCGGTCGGCGGAGCGTTTCTTTTGGTTACTTTTCTTTTCGCGAAAAGAAAAGTAACGCCCGACCCAACGTCAGTGGCACGCCAGGCCAACCGCAAGGCAGAAATCACCCCAGCATCTCCAGCCCACGCACTTCGGTGATACCCAGCCCCGGCACGTCGCTGATGCTGATCTCCGATTCGTTGAAATGCACGCCGCCGCTGACCGGATCGAACTGGCCCAGCGAGGGACCGTCGAGGTCGACCTTGGTGATCACATCGCTCTTGGCCACGGCCAGGTGCACGGCCGCGGCCACGCTGATGCTCGATTCGATCATGCAGCCGATCATGCACGGCACGCCGTAGATGCCGGCGATGTCGGCGATGCGGATCGCGTTGGAAAGGCCGCCGGTCTTCATCAGCTTGATGTTGATGATGTCGGCCGCGCGCTGCTGGATCAGGTCCATCACCTGGCTCGGGCTGAACACGCTCTCGTCGGCCATGACCGGCGTGTTGACGCGGTCGGTGACGTACTTCAGGCCGCTGATGTCGGCGGCCTTCACCGGCTGCTCCAGCAGCTCCAGTACCACGCCGGCTTCCTCCAGCGTGCGCATCGCATGCACCGCCTGCTTGGCGGTCCAGCCCTGGTTGGCGTCCAGGCGCAGCAGGGCGCGGCCCTCCACGGCGGCGTGGATCGCCTTGACACGTTCGATGTCCAGTCCGATGTCCTTGCCGACCTTGATCTTCAACGACTCGAAGCCGCGTTCGATCGCCGACAACGAATCGGCCACCATCTTGTCGATGTAGTCCACGCTGATGGTGATGTCAGTGGTGATCACCGGGTCGCCGCCACCGAGCATCTGGTACAGCGGGGCACCGTGCAGCTGCGCCCACAGGTCGTACAGCGCGATCTCCACCGCGGCCTTGGCGCTGGTGTTGCGCTCCATCGCGGTCTGCACCAGCGTGCACAGGTGGTTGAGGTTGACCACGTCCTGGCCGATCAGGCGCGGGGCGATGAAGTGGCGGATCGCTTCGATGATCGAGCCGTGGGTATCACCGGTGATCACCGCTGTAGCCGGTGCCTCGCCGTAACCGGTGTGACCGGTGTCGGTGCGGATCAGCACCACCACGTCTTCCACGGTCTCCACCGTGCGCAGCGCGGTCTTGAACGGTGTCTTCAACGGCACGCGCAGCATGCCCAGTTCGATGGCGGTGATCTTCATTCAGGAGTCTTGGCCCGCAGGCGCTGGATGTTGGTGATGCGGTCGATGTAGCGGACGGTGTCGCTGGCCATCATCGGCTCCAGCGGCGTGACCGAAACACCATTGAGATGGGCCTGCACGCGTTTGCCGTCGGTACCGAACCAGCTGCCGCCCGCCGTATCGTGGATGACCCAGGTGCGGCCGTCGACGTGGCCGATGGCCATCATCACATGACCGGGAATGTAGACCAGGTCGCCCACCTGCAGGCTGGCGACGGCACGGTCGCGCACCGCCTTGCCGTCCTTGCCGGTGAACGGCAGGCGGTCCAGCGCCGGACTGACCGCCTGCGCGCTGGTATTGCGCGGCAGCAGCACGCCGAAGCTGCGGTAGATCTCGGAGACGAAACCGCTGCAGTCGCGGGTGTCGTAGTCGTGGCCCCAGCCGTAGCGTTCGCCGAGGAACTTGAAGCCCTGCTGCAGCAACAGGCGCGGGTCAGCGGCAGGTAATCGGCGGCGGTGTCCTGCGAGCGCGGCAGCAGCGCCGGCACCAGCTTCAATCGGCCATCGGCCTCGCGTACCGGCAACTGCACCACCCACGAGGCGTGGGCCTGCTGGCCGTTCACCGGCTCTGACGCGGGCCAGTCGGCCAGCACCGGCAGGCGCACGCCCATGTCCAGCTGCAGGCGCGAGACGCGCGGCTCCTCCGGGGTATGGGCGGTCTGCGCGGTGGCGCCGGTGACGATCCGGTACGGTCCCTTCGCGCCGTAGCCGAGCACCGTGGCCTTGTCGCCGCTGGCGATGGCGTCGGCTTCGATCCACGCGCTGTAGCGCTCGCTGTGCACGAACAGCCAACGGCCATCGGTACTGCGATGGACCACGGCCACCTTGTCGCCGGGGAACAGTGCCGATTCCTGGAAGCGGTCGATGTCGGTGTCACCGACGGTGCTGAAGACGCGCTCGCGGGTGGGGAAGGTGCGCAGCGCGGCACGCTTCACCACCAGCCCATACTGCGGTGCCACCTGTGTGGGAATCGCATCGAGGCCGAGGTTGGCTTCGATAGTGCTGCGCAGCGCGGGTGCGATCGCCTGGCCCTTGTCGTTGTAGAGGGCGCGGGTGGGCCAGCTCGACAGCGCGGTGATGCTGGCGCGAACCGTCGCCGCATCAAGCTGGGCGGGCAGTGTGGCGATGTCCTGGATGTGGCTGTCCTGCGCCCGCATCCGCGCGTTCTGTGCTTCGATCTGCGCGCGATCCAGAATCGGCGCGTCGGCGTTGTCCAAGCGCGCGGCCCAGTACTGCGGGGTCAGATAGGCCTCGTGCAGGCCGATCACATAGGGCAGCGGCGCACCCGGGTCGGGCGGTGGGGCCGCCTGTGCAAAGGCCGGGGCGGCCAGCAGGCACAGGGCCAGGGCCAAGCGGCGCGGCCAATGCCGGTGCCGTTCGCGGAAAGCCAGGCTCATGCGGTGCACACCCTCCTCGAATGCCTGTTGGAATATTTATTCCTTTTGGCCCCGAAAGCAAGAATAAATTATTGACCAACATCCCGGCCCGTGTTACACAGCCGTTACCACCCGCGCTGGGGAAGTGTCGCTGTGGATCCTGCCGTTCGCAAACCGCGTCTGACTGCCGCCGCCGGCCTGGGTGCCGTGCTGCTGCTGTGGGTGTCGGCCACGCACGCAGCAGGCGAGCGCAGCAGCCAGCAGCAGGCGCGTCAGGCGCAGGTGATCGACCTGATCGACAGCGGCCGTTTCCGCGACGCCGACGCGCTGCTGGCCACTACACCCGCCGCCACTGACGAAGCGTTCCAGCGCGAGCGCATGCGCCGCATCCGCCTGGATTTCGCCCTCGACGAAAACGCCGCCAAGGACGCCGTACGGCGCGGCATTCCCGATCTGACCGACGAGGAATTTGCGCGCTGGGACCAACTCGGCCTGATCGAGCATTTCGATATCGATGGCGAGCGTTGGTACTTCAAGCGCGCACCCTCCAACCTGTTCCTGCTCAGCGACGAAGCACGCGCGCGCCGCCGCACGGATGCACCGGTGCCGCCTCCGGGCCCCAACGAAGTGCTCAACGCCCACCATGCAGGCGTGGTTGCCGTGGCCGAACAGAGTGGCCAGGCGTCGGTATTGCCGCAGCGCTATGAATTCACCCAGTCGCTTACGGTGAAAGCCGATGTGGTGCCCGCCGGTAAAACGATCCGCGCGTGGATTCCGTACCCCCGCGAGATCCCCGGCCAGCAGGAGCAGGTGCAGTGGCTGGGCAGCACCCCGGGCAAGGCGCGCGTGGCTCCGGCACATACCCAGCAGCGCACCGCCTACCTCGAAGCCAAAGCGGTTGCCGGGCGGCCAACCCGCTTCGAGATCCGCTACGCGGTCACGATCTTCGCCCGGCATACCGCGATCAACCCGGCCGTAGTGCAACCGACCCCGGCCGACCCGGCCCTGAAGCCCTACCTGGCCGAGCAGCTGCCGCATGTGCGCTTCACCCCGGCGCTGAAGCTGTTCTCCGACCAGGTGCTGCAGGGTGAAGCGCGCCCGTATGAAGTGGTGCGCAGGCTGTTTGCTGCGGTCGACCGCATTCCCTGGGCCGGTGCGCGCGAGTACTCCACGATCAGCAACATCAGCGATTACGCGCTGCGGGCCGGCCATGCCGACTGCGGGCAGCAGACCCTGCTGCTGATCGCGCTGCTGCGCCTGAACGGTATTCCTGCACGCTGGCAGTCGGGCATGGTGTTCTCCGGCGACGGCAGCGGCTACAACAACCTGCATGATTGGGGGCAGGTCTACCTGGCGCCGTATGGCTGGCTGCCGATGGACGTGACCACCGGCGCACTGGCCAGTGATGTGCCGGCCCTCCGTGACTTCTATCTGGGTGGCCTCGATGGCTACCGCATCGCCTTCAACGACGATTTCGGCCAGCCCTTCGTGCCGGCCAAGCAGCACTTCCGCTCGGAAACGGTCGACTCGCAGCGCGGCGAGGCCGAGTGGGCAGGCGGCAACCTGTACTTCGACCAATGGAGCTACGACTTCCAGTGGCGGGTACTGCCAGCCAGGCAACGCTAGCGCGACACATCACATTCCACACCATTCAATTCTTGCAGGAGAGAGCAGGGGATGAAGGCTTACAGCATCAAGCGGGCGGCGTTGTGCGTCGCCCTTGGGCGTGTCTGGGCGTGATCGCGCCCAGCGCATTCGCACAGGATGGTTCGGTGGTCGGCCGGCTGGTCAGCGATGCTGGCCAGGTACCGGCCGGTGCCACGGTGACCGTACGCAATCCGGCAACGGGCTTCGTGCGCTCCGTGCAGGCCGAAGCCAACGGCAGCTACCGCATTCCGTTGCTGCCGGTCGGCACCTATGAGATGGAGGTGAGCCTGCCCGGCGGAGGGGCCAGCCGCGTCGGCCAGGTGACGGTCAGTCTGGGCAGCGCGACCACGGTGAACGTGCCGCTCGGCGCGGTCAGCACGCTGGGCACGGTTGAAGTACGGGCACCGCAGGTAGTGTCGATGGTGGATGTGAAGTCCACCGAGTCGGCCACCAACATCACCCGCGAGGAACTCTCGCGGCTGCCGGTGGACCGTGACATCACCGCGGTGGCGCTGCTGGCGCCGGGTGCGGTGAAGGGCAAGGGCTCGCTGGGTGGCCAGGGCATTTCCTTCGGGGGTTCGTCGGTGGCTGAGAACACCGTCTACATCAATGGCCTGAACGTCACCGACTTCTACAATCGGGTCGGCTTCTCGTCGGTACCGTTCTCGTTCTATCAGGAATTCCAGGTCAAGACCGGCGGCTACTCGGTGGAGTTCGGGCGCAGCACCGGCGGTGTCATCAACGCGGTGACCCGCTCGGGCAGCAATGATTTCAAGGCCGGTGCCGAGCTGGTGTTTGAGCCGCGCGCGTGGCAGTCGCAGGCCCGCGACCGCTACGACGGCAACGGCAGCCGCTACATCACCGCCAGCCGCGACGACTACAGCCGCAGCGCGCTGAATGTGTTCGCTTCCGGTGCGCTGGTGCAGGATCGACTGTTCTTCTTCGGAATGTACGAGGCGCGCGACTACCGCCCGACCTCGACCAACGACGCCGGTACGCGCCTGAGCCAGGGCAAGGCTGATGATCCGTTCTGGGGCGGCAAGATCGACTGGCAGATCACCGACAACCAGATGCTGTCGCTGTTCGGTTTCTCGGACAAGAGCAAGACGCTCACCGATGTCTACGCCTACGACTACGCCACTGGGCAGACCGTGGGCGAGCGCAGCAACCAGATCTACAACACGGTGGGCGGCAAGAACTGGTCCGGCACCTACAGCTGGCAGGTGAACAACGACCTGACCATGAAACTGATGTATGGCGAGAACAAGCGCAACCGTGTGCAGAGCTCGTTGATGGACCAGAACTGCAACCGCGTGTTCGACAACCGAACCGCCAGCCAGGGCGTGCCGCCCTCGCTGCAGGGTGACCGCAGCTGCACCAGCAGTTCGCAGCTCGAATCCGCATTGGACACCCGCAAGGCCGCGCGCGCCGATTTCGAATGGACGCTGGGCAACCACCTGCTTCGCTTCGGCCTGGATCGGGAGGAGAACACGTCCGACTACAGTCGCGCCTATCCCGGGCCGGGCGGCCTACGCTACGACGTCTACGCCCGCACGCCCGGCAGCTCGCTCAACGGCGGTGTCGTGCCGGCCAGCGGCCTGGTGGCGCGCACCCGTCGCTATGAAGTGGAGGGTGCATTCGAGACGATCAACTCGGCCTACTACCTGGAAGACAACTGGCAAGTGACGCCGAACCTCCTGCTGAACATGGGTCTGCGCCTGGAAGCCTTTGACAACAAGGGTGGCGATGGCAGCAGCTACATCAAGATCGACGACATGCTGGCCCGCGCCTGGGCTTCTCCTGGGACGTGCGCGGCGATGGCACGACCAAGGTCTTCGGCAACCTGGGCCGCTACTTCCTGCCGGTGGCCAACGTCATCAACATCAAGCAGGCCGGTGGCTTCCTCGACGAGCGGACCTGGTATGAGTTCCTCGGCTACAGCGGCGCAGCCAACAACATCCCGAACCTGGGCGCGCAGATCGGCCCGGTGGACAACTCGCAGGGCGACGGCAGCGTGCCGGACCTGCGTGCAGAAGTGAACCGGGACATGGACCCGGTGTACCAGGACGAGGCGATCCTCGGCTTCCAGCAGATGATCAACGAAGCCTGGTCGGTCGGTGCCAGCGTGACCTATCGCCGGCTGCACAACGCCATCGATGACATGAACATCACCGCGACCGGGCAATGTGGTGCCATCGACGGGGTGTGGATCATGGGCAATCCGGGCCGCACCAACACCGTATGGGGTGATACCAACTGTGACGGCAGCAACGATGGCTGGATCAGCATCGATACGTCGAAGGAAGGCTGGGCGCTGTACGACGACAATGGCAACTACGTCGGCCAGCGCGGCTGGGTGAAGCCCAAGCGTGACTACAAGGCACTGGAGCTGCAAGTCGACCGGGCCTGGGACGGCAAGTGGGGCTTCAACGCGTCCTACACCCTCGCATACGGCCGCGGCAATGCAGAAGGCCCGGTCAACTCCGATACCGACTTCGCCGATGCCGGGCGTACCGAGAACTTCGACAATCCGTGGGTGAACTACCGCGGCTACGGCTATCTGGCCAACGACCGCCGACACCAGTTCAAGTTCCGTGGCAGCTATGCATTGACCGAGAACCTGAGCGTAGCCGCTACGCTGGGCGTGCAGTCGGGCAGCCCGATCACGCGCTTCGGCGCCGGTAATCCATTCGACGCCACCGATTTCCACAGCTACTACGTGTGCGTGTCCAACTGCCAGGCCACGGTGCCCTCCGAACGCGTGTTCGTGCATTCCCCGCGCGGTGGCGATGGCCGCACGCCGTGGACCTACGACCTGGACGTGAGCGTGTCGTACAAGGTGCCGATCCCCACCGACCTGCGTCTCAAGCTGGCGGTGTACAACGTGCTCAACCAGCAGCGCGTGGTGACCGTGGATCAGGACTACGAACCGCAGGACAGCATCGGTACGCCGAATCCGCTGTACCGCTACGGTACCGGGTTCCAGTCGCCGCGTTATGCGCAGCTGACCGTCACATGGGCCTACTGAGACCCGCCCAGCACGCTCGACGCTGCATCTGCGTGGCCGTGTTGGCGGTGTTTCCGGTTGCGGCGGCGCAGACCAGCGCGACCGCCTCGATCGATGCCGACGTCGCCGCCGTGGTCCAGCACGAGCACCTGCCCGGGCTGGCCATGGCGGTGGTCGAGCAGGGGCGTGTGGTGTACCAGCATGCCGAGGGCGCGCGCGGCGACGGCGGCCGCATCGACCAGGACACGCTGTTCAAGATCGCCTCCAACAGCAAGGCGATGACCGCCGCGCTGCTGGCGCGGCTGGTGCAGCAGGGCAAGCTGCGCTGGGAGGATCCGGTGCGGCGGCATCTACCGGGCTTCCGCATGCACGATGCGTGGGTGGGCGAGCAGATGCAGGTGCGCGACCTGCTGATCCACAACAGCGGTCTCGGCCTGGGCGCCGGTGACCTGATGCTGTGGCCGGAGCCGAACGCGTTCACCCGTGCCGACATCATCGCGGGGCTGGCGCACCTGAAGCCGGTCAGCAGTTTCCGCAGCCGCTACGCCTACGACAACCTGATGTACGTGGTGGCCGGCGAACTGGCCGCTGCGACGGGTGGCAAACCGTATGACCAGTTGATGCGCGAGCAGGTGTTCGAGCCGCTGGGCATGACCCGCTGCCAAGTGGGGACGTGGTCGGTGAAGCGGGTCGGCAACGTGGCGCAGCCACATGCCTGGCGTGGCGACCACAATACGGTGGTGAACGCCGATGGTGCGATCAGCCCGGACCTGCCGTCGATGGCCGCCGGCGGCATCCGTTGTTCGCTGCGGGACATGACGCGCTGGATGCAGGTGCTGCTCGATCCCGGCCTGGCACCTGGCTGGTTGGATGCTGAGCAGCGCCGTACGCTGTGGACCCTGCACATGCCGATGCCGCTGGGTGAACGCCAGCGGCGTTGGGACAACGCGCATTTCTACGGCTACGGCTATGGCTGGCGCGTGTCGGACATGGATGGGCAGTGGAAGGTGGCGCACACCGGCACATTGTCGGGCATGTACTCGTCGCTGGCGCTGCTGCCTGAGCGCAAGGTGGGTGTGGTAATGCTGATCAACGGTGAAGGCGAGGATGCGCGCATCGCATTGATGCAGACCGCACTGAAGCGCTTCACCGCCCCCGATGAGGCGCGTCCGGCGCTGGCGTACCTGGCCGAACTGAAGGCTGACCAGGCCATGCGAGCGGCAGGCGGCCATCAGCGGCCGGCGACGTCACAGGCACGGCCGACATCGGACGCCGATCTGCCGCGTTGGCAGGGCCGCTACACCGATCCGTGGCTGGGGCCGGCCTCGCTGTGCCCGGGCAAGGACGGCCTGCGCTTCAGCGTGGACAAGTCGCCCCGGCTGGAAGCGGCTGTGCTGCAGCTGCAGGGGCGCTGGCTGCTGCGCTGGGATACGCTGGGCGAAGACGCGCAGGCGTGGCTGCAGCCGGGTGAAGGCCTGGCACCGACACTGGACCTGCGCGCCATCGATCCGGACATCGACTTCAGCTATGACTTCCAGGACCTGCATTTCACTCGTACTGGCGATTGCCCTGGCAGCGACCACCAGCGCCGCTGAGCCACCGCGCGTTTCACCGGCCACCGACGCGGCCAGCGCCGGGCTGGTGGAGATCCGTACGTTGTCGCCGCGCATCGACCTGGACATCCGCTATGCGGGCGCCAACAACTTCACCGGCGCGCGCGTGCCCGGCTACGAGGCGCCTTCGTGCTACCTGCTGGCGCCGGTGGCGAAGGCGCTGGCCGAGGTGGAACAGGACCTGCGCGCCGATGGCTTCGGCCTGCGCCTCTACGACTGCTACCGGCCGGTGCGTTCGGTGCAGGCCTTCATGGCCTGGGTGAACGATCCGCGCGAGCTCTCGCGCAAGGCACAGCAGTATCCGGACCTGGACAAGCCGCGCCTGCTGGCCGATGGCTACATCGCCGAACGCTCCGGCCACAGCCGCGGTGCCACGGTGGATCTGGGCCTGCTGGATTGCCGAAGCGGTGCATGTGCGCCGTCGGACATGGGCACTGACTTCGACTTCTTCGGGCCACGTGCGCATACACAGACGAGCGGGCTGAGTGAGACGCAGGAGGCGAACCGGCGGCAACTGGTGCAGGCAATGGCACGGCGTGGTTTCGTGAACTATCCGCAGGAGTGGTGGCACTACACGTTCCAGCCGGAACCGGATCCCGGCTCCGCGTACGACGTCCCGGTACGGTAGGGGTATCGGCAGGGCTGCGCCCTGCACCCGCGGTAGTGCCGGCCGCTGGCCGGCAACATCAGACGCAACAGCAACAGCGTGCGTTCCGTGGGTTGGCTGGGCGGTGCCGGAGTGCGGGGACGCCGTAAATCCGTCCATGGAGGCTTGGCAGCCGCATCCATGCGGCTGACACCCCGCACTCCGGCACCGCCCAGCCTCTGACAGTTTCCCGCGCGGTCCGTTGTAGGGCCGAGCTCATGCTCGGCTGCTCTTTGTTCAATCGTCGAATTATTCGATCTCGATGGAGACTCATCCACGCACGGCGTGGATCTACCGTGGCTGCCGGATTGGGTCCGAAGCAGATCCCTTACACTGGCCGCCATCCCACCGTTGCCCATCCGATGAACCTTCCTCTGCACTTCGGCCTGCTCGGTACCCTGGAAGCCGGCGCCATCGCCATGCTGGTCGGGCTGCTGGTGTACTTCCTGTGGTCGCAGCTGTGCCGCCTGCTGCGGTGGTCGATGGGGCACGCGATCGGCTGGTCCTGCGTCATCGCCGTGATCATCGCCGCCGGCATCGATGCGTGGAAGCTGTTCTACATGGGCATCGTGCGGCTGGAATCGCCGCTGTACGCGCGCATCTTCCTGGCCACCATCCACGATCCGAACGAACTTGGCAGCCGTGTGGTGCTGGAAATCGCCGGTGCGCTCGCCGGTGTTGCTCTTGCATGGGTGTTGTTCAGTTCGCGGTCATCGGAAAAAACCGTCGACTGACGCAGGTTTTTCGTTGCCTGCCGGTTAAATGCAGAGGCGCTGAATGCGCATCTTATGAGCCACTCACTTCACCCTAACCACCGCGCTAAAGCATGCGTGGAGGCGAGTGGTTAATCGCATGTGTGCGGGCCGGTCGCGGCGCAAAATCGATTCAGAAACGCGGTGGCAGGGTAGGTGCCGTGCGGAATCAACACGCCGCGCAACACCACCCAATTGGCAGGAGACACCCCTGATGACTATTCGCAACCGCAAGCCCCTGATCGCCCTGATCGTCGCCGCTGGCAGCGTGCTGGCCATCCCGGCGATGGCCCAGTCGGCCAAGCAGCAGGCCGCGCATGCACAGAACGAGGCCGCTCAGGCCCAGCAGGCGGCTGCACAGGCCGGCCAGGCCGCCGACCAGGCGACCAATGCGGCCGCAGCGGCATCGGCACAGGCCAATGGCGGTGGCCAGACCTGGGCCAGCATCGATACCGATGGCAACGGCACCATCAGCAAGACCGAGGCGCAGGTGAACGCCGGCCTTGCCCAGGTGTTCGACCAGGCCGATACCAACAAGGACGGCGAGCTGAGCGCCGATGAGTACAAGGCCTACGTGGCCGCCCAGCAGGCCGGCGCCGGTGGCGCAGCGCAGGGTGCACAGGGCAGGTAAGTCCTGCGTCGGGGCGTATGGGAACCCGGGCGGTTTCGGCCGCCCGGGTTTTTTTCGTCACCATGGCCCCTGTATCCTTGCGCGATGAATACACCCACGCCTGCGCCGTCGCGCGCCATCGGCCTGGTCGGTTTTGACGGTGACGATACGCTGTGGAAGAGCGAGGACTACTACCGCAAGGCCGAGCAGGATTACCTTGACCTGCTGTCGCGCTATGTCGACGTGCATGACACCCAGACCGCCCGCCACCTGCTGGAAGTGCAGCAGCGCCACCTGGGCACCTTCGGCTACGGCGTCAAGAGCATGACCCTGTCGATGATCGAAGCGGCCATCGACATCACCGGCCAGCGCATCGAGGCCAAGGACATCCAGCGCATCCTGGAGATCGGCCACGACACCCTGCGCCACCCGGTCGAGCTGATCGATGGTGTACGCGAAGCGGTGGGGGCCATCGCCGAGCACTACCCGGTGGTGCTGATCACCAAGGGCGACCTGTTCCACCAGGAAGCGAAGATCAAGGTCGCCAACCTGGGCGAGCTGTTCCCGCGCATCGAGATCGTTTCCGAGAAGGACCCGGAGACCTACGCCCGCGTGCTGGCCGAATTCGACCTGCCGATGCAGCGCTTCGTGATGGTCGGCAACTCGCTGCGCTCGGACATCGAGCCGGTGGTGACGCTGGGTGGCTGGGGCGTGCATACCCCGTACGCAGTGACCTGGGCGCACGAGACCCAGCATGGCGTGGCCGACGACGAACCGCGCATGGTCACTGCCGATACCGCCCACGACTGGCCGGCCGCACTGGCGGCGATCGAGGCCAAGGCCGCTGCGGCCTGACAGGGCCCGTCGGCTGCGGCAGAATCGGGGCATGAACCACCGACTGCGCGCGCTGATGTTGTTCCTGTTGCTGGCGCCGGCCACCGTGCTGGCCCAGCAGACCGCCGAGCGCTCAAGCGCCTACGACGTGGACACCGGCGACAGCTGGGTCGATGCCCAGCTGCAGGACATCAACCATTACGCCGAACGCTACCCCGATGCCTTCCTCGACGAAGTGTCGCGCTATGCCGACGTGCCGCGCGGCTACATCAGCGCGCTGTTCACCACCCACGGCTGGCAGGCCGGAGACATCTATTTCGCCTGCTTCTGGGCCAAGGCCAGTGGCCAGACCTGCCGCGACAGCGTGCGTGCCTTCAGCCAGGACCCGGAGGGCGGCTGGGAGGCGGTGGTCAAGCGCATGCCCACCAAGCCGGACAATCTGCACTACCGGGCTGTGCGCCATGCCATCGTGGCCAGCTACCAGCACTGGGACCGGCCGATCACCCTGGATGCCGCGCTGAAGCGCCAGTTGAAGCGGTAGGGTCGGCCGCTGGCCGGCAATTGCAGCCTTTCCAGGCATCCGGGGTTGCCGGCCAGCGGCCGGCACTACCCGGTCATGTTGCTCTGCGTATCGCCGCCGCCGGGCGCTCCGGCGACAATACGGGTCCGAGCTGTTCCCCGTTCCCGTAATCGAGTGACTGATGAGCGCCTCTTTCGTTTCGCCTGATGTGATCCGCCGCCTGTTCGCGCAGGCCATGTCCCGCATGTACCGCACCGAAGTGCCGCTGTACGGCACGCTGGTGGAACTGGTGGAGCGGATCAACGCGCAGGTGCTTGCCCAGGACCCGGCGCTGGCCGCGCAGCTGCAGCGCAACGACGAGCGTGCGCGGCTGGATGAAGAGCGTCATGGCGCGATCCGCGTCGGTACCGTGCAGGAACTGGCGACGCTGCGCCGCCTGTTCGCGGTGATGGGCATGTACCCGGTCGGCTACTACGACCTGTCGGTGGCCGGCGTGCCGGTGCACTCCACCGCGTTCCGCCCGCTGACCGGCGCGGCGCTGGCGCAGAATCCGTTCCGCGTGTTCACCTCGCTGCTGCGCCTGGAGCTGATCGAAGACGAAGCCCTGCGTGCAGAGTCGGCGAAGATCCTGGCGCGCCGTCGCATCTTCACCGACGGCGCGCTGGCGCTGATCGACCAGGCCGAGCGCGACGGTGGCCTGTCGCAGGCCGATGCCGAGCGCTTCGTCGATGAAGCACTGGAAACCTTCCGCTGGCATGGTGACGCCACGGTCGACCTGCCGACCTACCGCGCGCTGCACAACGCGCACCGGCTGGTGGCCGACGTGGTCAGTTTCCGCGGCCCGCACATCAACCACCTGACCCCGCGCACGCTGGACATCGATGCCGCGCAGGCGGCAATGATCGAGCACGGCATGGCGGCCAAGGCGGTGATCGAAGGCCCGCCGCGCCGCGCCTGCCCGATCCTGCTGCGCCAGACCAGCTTCAAGGCGCTGGAAGAGGCCGTGCATTTCCCGGATGCCGAAGGTGGTGATGCCGGCACCCATACCGCGCGCTTCGGCGAGATCGAACAACGCGGCCTGGCGCTGACCCCGAAGGGCCGCGCGCTGTACGACCAGCTGTTGTCGCAGGCCCGCGACGCCGGTGGTGAAGGCAGCACCGGCGGCGACTACGGCCAGCGCCTGCAGGCGGTGTTCGCCAGCTTCCCGGATGACCATGACACCCTGCGCCAGGAAGGCCTGGGGTATTACCGCTACCAGCTGACCGACGCTGGCCGCGCCGCGCCGGAGCGCGTGGCCGATCTGCCCGCTGAAGTGCTGGTGGCCGCCGGCCTGGCCACGGCCGACCCGATCGTCTACGAGGATTTCCTGCCGGTCAGCGCCGCGGGCATCTTCCAGTCGAACCTGGGCGGCGAAGAACAGCGCGCCTATGCCGCGCATGCCAACCGCGAAGCCTTCGAGCAGGCCTTGGGCGTGGCGGTGAACGACGAGTTCGAGATCTACGAGCGGCTGCAGGCCGAATCGCTGGCGGCGTTGCGCACCGCGTAAAGGCAGAGCCGGCCGCTGGCCGGGCACCGCGTGAGGTAGAGCCGGCCGCTGGCCGGGCGCACCGCGTGAGGTAGAGCCGGCCGCTGGCCGGCTGTTGGGGAAGCCGGCCAGCGGCCGGCTCTACCCGACGTCCGTAGCGGGCCTCAGCCCTTCATCGTGCCGGTATCCAGCCAGCGCTGGTGCCACGACAACGCTTCCGGCAGCAGGTGCGGGGTGTGCTTGCCGTAGCTCTCGCGGCTGGCACGGTCGAAGTAATCCTGCAGCTGCGGGCGGAAGTCCGGGTGGGCGCAGTTGTCGATCAGCACCTGCGCGCGCTTGCGCGGGGTCAGGCCGCGCAGATCGGCCAGGCCCTGTTCGGTGACGATCACCGACACATCGTGCTCGGTGTGGTCGACATGGCTGGCCATCGGCACGATCGCCGAGATGGTGCCGTTCTTGGCGGTGGACGGGCTCAGGAACGCCGACAGGAAACCGTTGCGGGCAAAGTCACCGGAACCGCCGATGCCGTTCATGATCCGCGTGCCCATCACGTGCGTCGAATTGACGTTGCCGTAGATGTCCACCTCGATCATGCCGTTCATGCCGATGCAGCCCAGGCGGCGCACCAGTTCCGGGTGGTTGGAGATTTCCTGCGTGCGCATGATGATGCGCTCGCGGTAGAAATCGATGTTCTCCTTGAACGTCTCATTCGCCTGCGGGCTCAGCGCGAAGCCGGTGCAGGAGGCGTAGCTCAGCACGCCGTCGCGCAGCAGGTCGAGCATGCCGTCCTGGATCACTTCGGTGAACGCGGCCAGGTCGCGGAAACCACTCTTGGCCAGGCCGGCCAGCACGGCGTTGGGGATGTTGCCCACGCCCGACTGCAGCGGCAGCAGGTTCGGCGGCAGGCGGCCCTTCTTCACCTCGTGCTTGAGGAACTCGATCAGGTGCGAAGCGATCTGCTCGCTGGTTGCATCGATCGGGCTGAACGGGCTGTTGCGGTCCGGGCCGTTGGTACGCACCACGGCCACGATCTTGTCCGGGTCGCAGCGCAGCGCGGTATCGCCGATGCGGTCGTTGGCGTTCACCAGCGGAATCGGCTTGCGGTGCGGCGGCAGCGCGGTGCCGTAGTAGATGTCATGCATGCCGTCGACGCCGGCCGGCTGCCATTCGTTGACCTCGACGATCACCTTCCTGGCCAGGTCCAGCCAGGTCTTGTTGTTGCCGACCGAGGTGGAGGGCACCAGCGAACCATCTTCGCGGATGGCCGAGACTTCGATGACGGCGGTATCGATCTCGCCATAGAAGCCGAACCACACGTGCTGGGCGACGTGGCTGAGGTGGATGTCGATGTAATCCAGCTTGCCCTCGTTGATGCGGTTGCGCGCATCCGGGTCGCTCTGGAACGGCATGCGCATGGCGATGCCATCGGCCTTGGCCAGCGCGCCATCGAGTTCCGGCGCGGTCGAGGCGCCGGTCATCAGCTTGATCTGGAAGGGATTGCCCTGGGCATGCACCGCTTCGATGCGGCGGGCCAGTTCGACGGGAACGGCCTTGGGATACCCGGAGCCGGTAAAGCCGCTCATGGCCACGGTTTCACCGGGCTGGATCAGCGCGGCTGCGGCCTCGGCGGAGACCACGCGGTCACGGAGACGCGCGTTGGCGATGCGATCAACAGACATGACGACAGTGTTTCTGGGGGAATCCCGATTATCGGCCATCCTCATCCGTACGGGGGTTCTACCTTCGTGGAATGGCTTTTCCCCCAGGGGCTCACCCATACCCACCGGTTCTGTTTTGCAGTGCAGCGTGCAAAGTGCTTTCGCAGCCCGCACGATGGCCCTGCATCCCGACGTGGGGGAGGGAGCAGAGCCCGCTGGCAGTTCGCTGCAAGCGGGCTTTTTTATTGCCTGTCGCCCAGTATGAATGCGCGGCTCCCAGTATCGGTAGTGTCGGCCGCTGGCCGGCAACCCCAGTAACCTTCGGCAGGATCATCGGATTTGCCGGCCAGCGGCCGGCACTACTGGGTCCGTTGCGCCCCAGCCGGGTCGATACAATCAGACCCATGACCCTCGCCCCCGCTGACCTGCCCGCCGCCCTGCAGCCTCTTGTCGACCGCGCGCTGGCGCGCTTGGCCCAGGTCCTGCCCGAGCCCGTTCCTGCCGAACTGCTGCCGCTGCTGAGCCGGTTGGCGGTGACCAGCGACTTCGCGCTGGACACCCTGGTGCGGCAACCGGCGCTGCTGGCGCAGCTGGCCGCGCCCGGTTGCCCGCCGATCCCGCCACCGGTGCTCGATCCGCTGCAGCCCAGCGACTGGCCGGCGCAGATCCGGCGCTGGCGTACTGCCATGTCGACGCGGCTGATCTGGCGCGACCTGACCGGTCTGGACGACGTGGCACAGACCCTGGCTGGCGCCACCACCCTGGCCGAGAACTGCCTGCGGCTGGCGCTGGACGCGCTGCAGCAGGAATTCGCCCAGCGGCACGGTGTGGTCCGCGATGGCGAAGGCGCCGCGCAGCAGCTGGTGGTGTTCGGCCTCGGCAAGCTCGGCGGCGGCGAGCTCAACTTCAGTTCCGATATCGACCTGGTCTACGCCTATCCGCACGGCGGCGAATCCGACGGCCCGCGCGCGCTGGCCGCCGAAGAGTATTTCGCCCGCCTCGGCCAGCGCCTGGCCAAGCTTCTGGACGAAACCACCGTCGATGGCTTCAGCCACCGCGTTGACCTGCGCCTGCGCCCGTTCGGCAGCGCCGGCCGCGTCGCGCTGTCGTTCGCGGCGATGGACCAGTATTTCCAGCGCGAAGGCCGCGACTGGGAGCGCTATGCGTGGCTGAAGGCGCGCGCTGTCGCCGGTGATATCGAGGCCGGTGAAGCGTGGCTGCAGACCCTGCGCCCGTTCGTGTACCGCCGCTACCTGGATTTCACTGCGCTCGATGGCCTGCGCGAGATGAAGGCGGCGATCACCGCCGAAGTCGCGCGCCGCGAGCTGCACGAAGACATCAAGCGCGGCGCCGGTGGCATCCGCGAGATCGAGTTCCTGTGCCAGGCGCTGCAGCTGATCCGCGGTGGCCGCGAACCTGCGCTGCGCGAGCGCCGCCTGCTGGTGGCGCTGGACGCGCTGGTGGCTGCGGGGCAGATCGCGCCCGGGGACGGCAGTGCGCTGCGCGAGGCCTACCTGTTCCTGCGCCGCCTGGAGAACCGCCTGCAGATGCTGCGCGATGCGCAGACCCACGTGCTGCCCAGCGATGCACTGGACCGCGAGCGCATCGCCGTCGGCCTCGGCTACCCGGACTGGGACGTGCTGCGCGCGGCGCTGGCCGAACAGCAGCAGCGGGTCAGTACCGAATTCGCCGCGCTGCTGGCACCGCGCAAGGGCCAGGCCGCGCCCGACGCGCTGGCCAATTACTGGCGTAGCCTGCCCGAGGCCAGCAACGCGCCGTTGCTGGCCGAAGCCGGTTTCCTCGATGCCAATGGCGCCGACCAGTCATTGCGTGACTTCGCGCAGGGCACCGGCGTGAAGTCATTATCCGATGCGGCGCGTGCGCGGCTGGATCGCGTACTGCCCGCGTTGCTGCATGCGGCCACGCGTTCGCCGCAACCCGACGCTGCGCTCAAGCGTGTGCTCGGCCTGTTGCAGGCCGTGCTGCGCCGGACCAGCTATCTCGCGCTGCTGGACGAACAACCGAGCGCGTTGGCGCGTCTGGTCGATGTGCTGGCGCGCAGCGCGCTGCTGGCCGAGCGGCTGGCCGCGTACCCGCTGCTGCTGGACGAACTGCTGGACGTGCGCGTGTCCGGGCCGATGCCCGATGCGGCCGGTATGCTGGCCGAGTGCCAGCAGGTGCTGGCGGTGGAAGATCCCGAATCCGCACTGCGCTGGCTCAACGAGACGCGGCTGGCGCTCAGCTTCCGCATGGCGATGGCCACGCTGGATGGCCGCCAGGGTGCGGTGGACAGCACGCGGCAACTGGCCGAGCTGGCGCAGGCGGTGGTCACCACCGTGCTGGCGATGGCCGAGGCGGACATGCGCGCCGCGCACGGCGGGATTCCCGGTGGACGTTTCGCGATCATCGGCTACGGCAGCCTCGGCGGGCTTGAGCTGGGCTTCGGTTCCGACCTGGACCTGGTGTTCCTGCACGACAACCCGGCTGGCGTGGAGGCCAGCGATGGCGCACGTCCGCTGGAACCGGGGCGCTGGTATGCACGACTGGCACAGAAGGTGATGGCGCTGCTTGGTGCGGTCACCGCCGCCGGGCGCCTGTACGACATCGACGTGCGCCTGCGCCCGGACGGTGGCAAGGGTTCACTGGTGTCTTCGTTGGCCAGCTACACCGAATACCAGCGCGAACGCGCGTGGACCTGGGAACACCAGGCCCTGGTGCGCGCACGCGGTGTGGCCGGTGATGCCAGTCTGCTGGCCGATTTCGAACAGGTGCGTGCACAGACACTGGGTCGTGAGCGCGATCCGGCCACGCTGTATGCCGATGTGCTGAAGATGCGCGGCCGCATGCGCACTGAACTGGACCGCAGCGATGCCGCGCGGCTGGACCTGAAACAGGGTGCCGGTGGCGTGGTGGACCTGGAGTTCCTGCTGCAGACCGGCGTGCTGGCGCGTAGTGCGCAGCATGCGGCGTTGCTGCAGCCACGCGACACGCCGTCGCTGATCGATGCGCTGGCGGTTGCCGGTTTCCTGCCGGAAGACACTGCGCAAGCACTGCATGGCGCGCATGCCACGCTGCTCGACGTGGGCCTGGCCTGCACGCTGGACCGTCGCCCGCGACTGGCACCGACCACGCCAGCGATTGAAGACGCGTGTGCGGCGATTACGGCGGCGTGCAGAGCGGCGGAGCTGCCGTTCGGGTGAGTGGGTGCACCCATTAGAGCAATTGCCCGGGGATGATCCGCTGTTGGTAGGTGCCGACCGTTGGTCGGCACAATCTGTCAGCGGTGATGAACTCTGATGGAGCGTGCCGACCAACGGTCGGCACCTACCAGAGCATGTGCGTTCAGCTGGCGGCGCGCAGCGGCGCCATCTTCCACAGCAGCGCGCGGAACGGGGCCAGCAGGCACACGCCGATCGCCAGCTTCACTGCCAGGTCGCCGGCGGCCCAGCTCACCCACGGCAGGGTGGAACCGGCAAATGCGATCGACCAGAAAATGGTGGTATCCACCGTCGCGCTGCAGGTCGTGGCCACCATCGGTGCGCGCCACCAGCTGCCGCGGCGCAGGCGGTCGAACACGGTGATGTCCAGCAACTGCGCCACGATGAAGGCCGAGCACGAGGCAACGGCGATGCGCGGCGTGGCCACCCAGATCGACAACAGCACCGCCACCGCGAAGCCGATCCACGCCACGCGGCGCGCCGGGCCCGGGCCGAAGCGGCGGTTGATCAGGTTGCTGACCAGGAACGCGACCGGATAGCTGAAGGCGCCCCAGGTCAGCCAGTCATTGATCGGGTACTGCACCAGCACGTTGGACAGCAGCACCACCGCGCCCATCGCCAATACCGCCAGCACCAGGGCGCGGGCGGTCAGCGGGGCAAACACAGGGGCAGGACGCACGGACATGGCGAGCCAGGGGACAAAGGGGATCGCCCATTATCCGCCCGGCCCGCGGCAAAGCCAAAACCGCTTGTTCAGCTTTACAGCGCTTCGCTCATCACATCGCCTGCGGCGTAGGCGGTGGGGACGTAAGCCAGCGCTTGGCCCTGTGCGCTCTTCACGGTCCAGCCGGCACCGGCCTCGGTGGGGGCGAAATGTACCTGCTGGCCGACCACGAAGGCCGCCGTCTGGTCTTCATGCACGCGCGCCGGCCAGCGCAGGGTGGCGGTCTGATCGGCCTTGTCGGGCACCTGCAGCTGCACCTGGCGCTCGCCGGCCGCCGTGGTCTCCACCTTCTTCACTTCCATCGGCGGCAGTGGCACCGCCTTGGTGCGGGCAACCCTGCCATTGCGTTCGCTGGCCTTGAACGGCGCCTTGGACAGTTCGGACAGGCCCGCCGATGCAGCGAGCGGCACCGAGACCACGATCAGCGAGGTGATCAGCACGCTGGCTTCGCTGCTGTTCAACTGCGGCGCGGCGCCGGCATGGACGGTGGGCACCAGCAGCGCGGAGAGCAGCAGGGCGGAAGCGGGAACGCGCAGGCAACGGAACATGGAGACCTCCTGGTCAGCGTGGGGACGGCGGCTCAGCGCCGGGTATCGAAGATATCGCGCGGGCCGGTGGCCTCGGGCAGGTATTCCAGCGGGCGGCCCTGGTTGTCCTTCAGCTGCCAGCCCTGGTCGGCGCCGGTCGGCTCGAAGTTCACGGTCTGGCCCACGGTGAACTGCACGGCCGGGTCGCCGACGCCGCGCGGATACTGCATCGATGCGGTGTTCTGCGGATCGTTGGCATCACGCAGCAGCACTTCGCGGCGGCCATCGACGGTGGTGGCGATTGCGCTCACCTCCATCTGCGGCAGCTTGATCTGCTGCGGGCGGGCCAGCGGCTGGCCCGCATCGGCCGCATCCTGGGCTTCCTTCGCTGCTGCGGCGCGGGCCGAGGCCACCATCTGCGTGGACATTTCCAGGCTCGGTCCCTGCGGGCCCGGGTCATGGATGATCACGATGCGGCGTTCGGCGTGGGCGGCCGTCGACCACGCCAGGCCGGTGACGATCACCATCGACAACACAGAGGTAAGCAGCGGACGCATGTCGTTCTCCTTGCGGGATTCAGGGCGTGGCGGCGGTGGCACCGGCCACCGGCACATGGGGGATCACCAGTTCCTGCTGCAGCTGGCTGCGCTGGTGCAGGAAGTCGAACACCGATTCCACCGTCACCACCGAATAGTTGCCGGAGATGCGTTCGCCGGCTGGATGGTCGGTGGTGGTGGCGTTGGCTACGAACAGGCGCGCACCCACGCGCTTGCCGAGGCCGATATGCAGCACGCTGGGCTGGTACTTCTGCTGGCGCAGCCACTGCTGTGCCTGTTCGCGCTTGACGATGGCCGGCGCGCCTTCGGTCTGCGCCATCGCCGCCGCCAGCACTTCCAGCACCCACTGGTTGGAGTTCTGGTAGTCGGTGGCGAACGGGTAGGCGACCACGTTGTACCTTGTTTCGTGCAGCGCCTTGGGCTGGATCGAGGGCGGCACCAGCATCGCGCGCAGCGCCGCACGCAAGGGGGCCGACGGCACGCCGATGCGCAGGTCGGTATGGCCGCCGCTCTCGCCGACGAAGTTGCCGAGGCCCTCGTGGTACAGCTGCGAGCTGTCGGTCTTGCAGCGGTTGAGCAGGTGCATCGCGCGCCAGCGGCCGTCGTCCTCGCGCAGCAGGAAGGCCAGGTGGCTGTGGCGCAGGCCGTAGCGGCTCAGGTCCTGGCCACCGCGCGCGGCCACCACCACGTCCACCTCGGGCAGCGCGTCCAGGCGTTCGGCGGTGGTCCAGGCCACGTCCAGCATCGCCGCCTGCGACGCCACGCTCGGGTAGCGCTCGCGGCAGGCGGTGCTGTCGGCCCAGGCCGGTGCGGTCGCCAGCAGGCTGGCGATCAGCAGCGCGGCGCGGCGCAGGCGGGAAAAACGATCCATGTCGGTACCTTCAACGGCGGGCAGGCCCGCGCGCCGATCATACGCTGCTCAGCGCAGCGGGCGATCCACGCCCTTGCGCTGGAGTTCCCTGTCGCAGGCATCGCTGATCGGGGCGATCGGCAGCGGCGGGCGCTCGCCCGTCTTCGGATCGCGCAGCGCCGGCTGTTCGCGGTACGCATCCAGCTGCTGCTGGCATTGATAGGAGATCGGGTCCAGCTCGGTGGGCGCGGTCGAACACGCGGCGAGCAGGGCCAGGGGCAGCAGGAGCAGGGTACGCATGAAGGCATTCGGTCCGATGGGGGACACCGGACTCTAACGATATGGGCGGATTGAAATGTTCAGAAATCGCTGCGCATCCCGGTAGTGCCGGCCGCTGGCCGGCATCGGCAGGGTGTCCGGTAATGCGCACAGCGTTGCCGGCCAGCGGCCGGCACTACCCCAAGGCCAGGCGCTGCTTTACTTCCGCCGCCACGCGCGCGGTTTCGCGCAATGGCTCGATGCGGTCGTATTGCCAGTCCAGCCAGTGCGGCTGCAAGCGCCCGCGTTCGCGCAGCTGCTGCTGGAACCGGGCCAGCCGGCCCTGCGCGGTATCGGCCAGCGCCACCATCACCGGCATGCGCGTGGCGCAGGCTTCAGAGAGCAGGTTCACCGAATCGGGCGAGACCACCACCCGGTTGGCCCAGCCGAGCAGGCCACCATAGGGATTGGTACCGTCGCCACCATCGCCCCAGATCACGTGCGGCAGGTCGGCGAACTTCGCGCGCAGGATCTCGGCCAGGGCTGGCGGCGTGCGTCGCGAGGTGGTGGCCAGCAGGCTGCCGCCTTCGCTGCGGATCTGCTCGGCCAGCGCCTGGAACACACCGACCATCGCCGTCTCGTCCCACGGCGCCAGCGGCGTCGGCCCGCCCACCAGCAGTGCCGTGCGCGGACCGGGCAGGGTGCTGAAGCCGGCGAACGCGGCGCGACCCCAGGCCAGCCAGTCGTCGTCCACCGGGTTGAGGCTGCCGAGCAGGGTCAGCACATTGCTGCCGCGCAGGGCGTCGTGTTCCGGCACCACCACCACGTCCCAATGGCGGGCGCCGATGCGCGGGTCGAGGATCTGCACCACCTGGCTGCCGCGTGCACGCAGCACGCGCAGGGCACCGGCCGCCTGGCGACCACAGCCGATCGCCAGTGCCGGCGCCTCGGCCGCCAGCGTCGCCAAGGCCTCGCCGTAGCCATTCACATCGCCGGGCAGGCGCCGCGGCGACAGCCAGCGCCAGGGTGCGCGCGGTTGCAGGAGCAGCGGTCGGTGGGTGCCCTGGCGCAGTGCCGAGGCCAGCGCGACCGCCTGGCGGACATTGCCCGCACGGCCGTCAGTGACCGTCCATGGCGCGCTCGATCGTTTCACCATTGGCATTAATTCGTTTCAGCCCTGCTGGGTGTTGCAACAGTCGCGACACTCTACACTGCGGCTCGTCGTTTCGCCCCGCGCCGCCCGCGGGCACTGACTTCCTTTCGCCGCCCTGGAGATCCACCGATGTCCCACGCGCTCGACGCCGCCGCCCTTGATCAGCTGTTCCGTACGGCCCGCACCCAGAACGCCTTCCTCGACAAGCCGGTCCCCGAGAGCCTGCTGAAGGAACTGTACGACCTGGTGAAGTGGGGCCCCACCGCGGCCAACACCACGCCGGCGCGCTTCGTCTTCGTCACCTCGAAGGAGGCCAAGGACAAGCTGGCCCCGGCGCTGTCCGAAGGCAACCTGGCCAAGACCATGGCTGCGCCGGTCACCGTCATCATCGGTTTCGACCTGGACTTCCACGAGAAGCTGCCGTACCTGTTCCCGCACACCGATGCCAAGGCCTGGTTCGATGGCCCGCAGGAAGGCCGCCACGAAGCCGCCATCCGCAACGGCAGCCTGCAGGGTGCCTACCTGATCCTGGCTGCGCGCGCGCTGGGCCTGGATGCCGGCCCGATGTCCGGCTTCGACCCGGCCAAGGTCGACGAAGCCTTCTTCGCCGGCACCTCCATCAAGTCGAATTTCCTGGTCAACCTGGGTTACGGTGATCCGGCGGGCCTGTTCCCGCGCCTGCCGCGCCTGTCGTTCGACGAAGCGGCGCGCATCGCGTAAGTCGCTGTATCGGTTTCGGGCCCGCTGTTCCGCGGCGGGCCATTGCTGCACCGTGTACCCACCCTACGATCCGGAGAGTTCCTCAGATGAGCGCCACCCGTAAACTGCTGCTGCCGCTGGCCCTGACCCTGGCCATCGCCGCCTGCTCCAAGCCGGCCGACACCGCTGCCCCGGCTGCCGATGCCGCCGCCCCGGCCACCACCGAGCAGGCTGCCACCCCGGCGGCTGATGCCGCTGCTGCCGCGCCAGCTGCTGAAGCGATCAAGATCGCCTCGGGCACCTACAAGCTGGACCCGAGCCACACCGACGTGCTGGCGCAGTGGAGCCACTTCGGCTTCTCCAACCCCAGCGCGCACTTCGGCAACGTCGAAGGCACCCTGGTGTACAACGCCGAAGACGTGACCAAGTCCACCGTGGAAGTGAAGCTGCCGCTGAGCGGCCTGAACAGCTTCACCGCCAAGTTCGACGAGCACCTGAAGAGCGCCGACTTCTTCGACGCCGCCAAGTTCGCCGATGCCACCTTCAAGAGCACCAAGGTGGAAGCGGCCGGCACCAACAAGCTGACCGTCACCGGCGACCTGACCATCAAGGGCATCACCAAGCCGGTCACCCTGGACGTCACCGTCAACGGCGGCGGCGAGCACCCGATGGCCAAGGTTCCGGCCGCCGGCTTCGATGCCACCACCACCCTGAAGCGCAGCGATTTCGGCGTCGGCGCCTACGCCCCGAACGTCAGCGATGAAGTGAAGATCCGCATCACCACCGAAGCCACCGGCGAAAAGCCGGCCGCTTGATGCACCCAGCTCACTCGTCGTGAGAAGGCAGAAGGCCCGCTGAAAAGCGGGCCTTCTTTTTGGGTTCTGCATGCGAGGTGCCCGATGCCGATGGGGTTGCCGGCCAGCGGCCGGCACTACCCGGTAGATGCCAACCGGCATCTGGTGGGTGCGGACCGTTGGTCCGCACGATCCCTCAGCGCAACGCGCCCAACCATGCCACGCACGCTTCGCTCGGGCTCTGCTTGGCCTTCACCGTCATCCCGCTCACCCGCACGAACGTCTGCGCCGCCTGCGCCACCACCTGGCGGGCGATCAGCGCCGCCTGCTTGGTGGCCGCCTGCTGCTTGCGCAGCTGCACGATGTTGATCGAAGGCCGACCCACCGGCGCGTACTTCTGGTCGCGGCGCAGCACGTCGGCCACCTGCGCCACTTCGAATTCGGCCTGCAGGTAGCGGTGCTGTGCTTCCACCAGCTCGCGCAGCGGCGCGCGCAGTGCAGCGGTATCGGCGAAGGCGGCCAGGGCCGCGTCGCAGGCAGCGTCATCAGCGAAACGGGTGCGCAGCGCATCCACGCTGGCCAGGGTCAGTTTGGCCATGTGGGCCTCGTTGCTGCAGGAAAGGAGCGCGATTGTCGCATTGCCAGCTCGGTAGTGCCGGCCGCTGGCCGGCAATTGCATGGGAGTGTGCGGACCAACGGTCCGCACCCACCAGTCGATGGCGGTCCGCACCCACCGACGGCGGCGCAGCCGAGCATGGGCTCGGCTCCACAATGGCCCGCTGTATCACCCACGGAAGGAAGACCCATGCAGGACGCGCAGTACTTGTTGAACGAATTCTGGTCGGGCCTGAGCGTGCTCGATCTGGTGGGCGGCAGCGTGCTCGGTACGCTGCTCGGCCTGGTGCTGGGCATCGCCGGCTGGCGCTGGCTGCATCGCCGTGGTTGGTTGCAGCGGCGCAAGCGCTGGCATCACTGGCTGCTGGCCAGCTACGTGGTGCTGCTGCCGCTGGCCACTGCCTTCTTCGGCCTGCAGCTGGGTTTCACTGCCGGTGCGCACCGTGCGCTGTTCAAGCAGCTCGATCATTTCCAGCCGCACCTGCAGACCCTGGTGGAAGGCTGGAGCGAAGGCTTTACCGATTCGCTGGACGACCCGCGCATGCGCGAGGCACTGCGCAGCCAGGGCACGGTGGGCGACGTCGCCGACACCATCGCCTCGGCCTACCTCAGCGAGCATCCGCTGCCTGGCCTGGACCGTCTTGGCAACGGCCCATTGGCACGCGGCACCGGCTGGGTGATCGGCAGGGTGCGCGAGGGCCTGCTGCGCAGCATGGTGGAAGACACGCTGGTGGACAGGGCCGGTACCCTCGGCCTGGAACCCAAGGTGGTGCGCGAGGCGCTGACCATGCACGTCGATGAGCTGCTGCACACCCGTGGCGTGTTGCGGCTGGTGAAGGCGCAGATCAACGGCATGATGCCGGGCGTGTACTTCGGGCTGCTGTTGCCGTTGTTGATCATCGCGCTGCTGGTGGCGCTGGAGATCTGGGCTGCGCAGCGGTTCGGGTGGACGCGGCAGAGGGTAGTGCCGGCCGTTGGCCGGCAATTGCAGGTTCCTGCCGAAGGTTCATGAGGTTGCCGGTGCATGGGGTCAGATCCCTTTTCCACAGGAAAAGGGATCTGACCCCGAGCCGGTCAATCGCCGTCGGTTTCGTCCGGGTGGGCCTTCCAGTAGCCGGTGGAACGAATCCAGTCGCGCGGCACGCCCAGGTGGCCTTCGATGAACTTGCGCATCATCCGCGCGCGGCGCGATTCAGTGGCGATCCAGTAGAAGACATCGCCGTCCGGGGCCTCGAAGTCGGTCAGCATGTCTTCCAGCAGCGTACTGCTGGCCGCCGGGAAGCCGTTGCGCTCCAGCCAGTGGATGCGCACGTTCTCGTACTGCGGCAGGTCCTGGCGCTCGGTCTCGTCGCGCACTTCGATGAAGGCCTGCACCTCGGCACTGTCCGGCAGCACGTCCAGCCAACGGGCGATGGCCGGCAGTGCGGTTTCATCGCCGATCAGCACGTAGGCGTCGTAGCTGTCGGCCACCACGAACGAGCCGCGCGGACCGCCGATCACCAGCACGTCGCCCGGCTGTGCGCGTTCGGCCCACGGCCCGGCCACGCCCTGGTCGTGCAGCACGAAGTCGATGGCCAGCTCGCCGGCTTCGTGGTCCCACCAGCGTGGGGTGTAGTCGCGCGACGGCGAAGGCTCCTTGCCGTCCGGGTAGCTGCGGCCTTCGGCGGTCAGCACCGGCAGCACCATCTCGCCCGCAGCGTTGGGGAAGAACAGCTTGATATGGTCGTCGGCGCCGGGCGAATCGAAGCCGGCCAGCGCGTCGCCACCCAGCACGATGCGGCGCATGTGCGGGGTGACCTCTTCGGTGCGCAGCACGGTCAGTTCACGGAAGCGCACATCCAGGCGCAGGCGCGTGTTGTTGTGTTCGGTCATGGGGGTTACCTGTAAAGGTGTCGCGCGGGGGCGCGCGGCGTAGGGGAGACCTGGCTGGATTCAGTCTGGCTGGGTCGTTGAAATCGGTGGTTGCTCGCTACCGGCCGTACCGTTGAGCAGGGCCGAGGCCCGCGTCAGCAGCGCCGCCACTTCGTCCGCCTCACCCTCGGCCCAGCGGCCGTGGTGGTGCACCAGCGCCCGCTTGAACTCGCGCAGGGCCGCGGCCAGCGGCGGCGGCAGCGAGGCCTTGGTGATCTCGCGGGCACGGTCGAAGGCACGCCGCTGCGCCAGGCGCACCTGGGTGCGCTGCACCTTCAGCTCGAACTCGCCGGCGGCGGTGATGCGGAAGATCCGCTTGCCATCCACTTCCTCGGCCTCGATCCAGCCGGCCTGCTCGAAGCTGGCCAGCAGCGGGTACATGGTGCCGGCGCTGGGCGTGTAGGCCTGCATGAACTGGTTGCTGATCAGCTGCATCAGCTCGTAGCCATGGCGCGGCTGCTCGCCGATCAGGGCCAGCACCAGCAGGCGCAGGTCGCCGCGGCTCAGCACACGTGGCTGGCCGTTGCGGCGCGGCACATCCGGATCGGTGGAACGGGCTCTGGCAGAAGCGGTACGGCTCATTTCGATATATCGGTAAACGAGTATGCAAACGATATATCGATATGTCGAAAGCGACAACATCCGATCCGGCCACAAGCAGGTGCAATTTTGGCCACGGACCTTCGTGCGCACAGCAAAAGGGGCGCCCCCTGCGAGGCGCCCCGGCGATGCTGTGGAAGGGAGCAGGGCCATCGGGCCCATCACTCGCGACCCACCCTGGGCCCGTGGCTGGCAGCGATCCAGAGGCAGGTGCGACATGTTGTCGCCGGTTCAGAACCGCTGCCCGACGCCCACCTACGGCGGTGCCGGAGTTGCCCTACAACCGTCATCGGCAGCAGTAACACTGCGTCCTGCGCATGGGCGCAGCGGCCGCAAGCGACAGCCCGCGCCGCCGCCAAGGCCCGCCGCAGGGCCATCAGCGGGCCCGGCAAGCCCCTTGCGGACACTGGCCGGTTGCATCCATACGCCTGCGTAGCCAAGTGACGAAAGCCCTTGGTGCGCTACACTTTGCGGTCTAGAAATCTATACAACAGTCGCGCGCGTGCGTGCGGTTATGGGAGCGCTAATGAACTGGTTGAACGAGGTGCTGAACAACGACCCGAATCCTGTGGAAACCCAGGAGTGGATCGAGTCGTTGAAGGCCGTTATTGATGTCGAGGGCTCCGAGCGCGCGCATCAGCTGCTGGAAGGCATGGTGGAACTGACCCGTCGTTCGGGCGCCTACCTGCCGTTCTCTCCCACCACCGAATACGTCAATACCATCGAACCGCAGTTCGAGGCCAAGAGCCCGGGCAATGCCGAGCTGGAATGGCGCATCCGTTCGATCATCCGCTGGAACGCGATGGCCACCGTGGTGCGCGCCAACCGCAAGCCGGGTGACCTGGGCGGCCACATCGCCTCGTTCGCCTCCGGCGCCACCCTGTACGACGTGGGCTTCAACCACTTCTGGCGCGCCCCGAGCGAAAACCACCCGGGCGACCTGCTGTTCATCCAGGGCCACAGCGCCCCGGGCATCTACGCACGTTCCTTCCTGGAAGGCCGCATCAGCGAAGAGCAGCTGGACAAGTTCCGCATGGAAGTGGACGGCGGTGGCCTGTCCTCGTACCCGCACCCGTGGCTGATGCCGGACTACTGGCAGACCCCAACCGTGTCGATGGGCCTGGGCCCGCTGGCCGCCATCTACCAGGCGCAGTTCATGCGCTACCTGGAAAACCGTGGCCTGATCGAGAAGTCCGACCGCAAGGTGTGGTGCTTCATCGGCGACGGCGAGAGCGACGAGCCGGAAACCCTGGGTGCCATCGCGCTGGCCGGCCGTGAAGGCCTGGACAACCTGATCTTCGTGGTGAACTGCAACCTGCAGCGCCTGGACGGTCCGGTGCGCGGCAACGGCAAGATCATCCAGGAACTGGAAGGCGTGTTCCGTGGCGGCGGCTGGAACGTGATCAAGCTGCTGTGGGGCGGTTACTGGGATGCCCTGCTGGCCAAGGACACCAATGGCGTCCTGAAGAAGCTGATGATGGAAACCGTCGACGGCGAGTACCAGAACTGCAAGGCCTTCGGCGGCGCGTATACCCGCGAGCATTTCTTCGGCAAGTACCCGGAAACCGCTGCGATGGTCGCCGGCCTTTCCGACGACGACATCTGGCGCCTGAACCGTGGTGGCCACGACCCGCACAAGGTGTACGCCGCCTACCACCAGGCCGTGAACACCAAGGGCATGCCGACCGTCATCCTGGCCAAGACCGTGAAGGGTTATGGCATGGGCAGCGCCGGTGAGGCACTGAACCCGACCCACCAGACCAAGAAGCTGGACGACGAAGCGGTGCGCCACTTCCGCGACCGCTTCAACATTCCGGTGACCGACGCGCAGCTGGCCGACGGCCAAGTGCCGTTCTACCACCCGGGCCCGGATTCGCCGGAAGTGCAGTACCTGCAGGAACGCCGTGCCGCGCTGGGCGGTTACCTGCCGCAGCGCCGCCGCAAGGCCGACAAGACCTTCGTCGCACCGAAGCTGGAAGCCTACGAGCGCCTGCTGAAGAGCAGCGGCGAGCGCAGCTACTCCACCACCATGGCGTTCGTGCAGAGCCTGAACATCACCCTGCGTGACAAGGAACTGGGCCCGCACATCGTGCCGATCGTGGCCGACGAAGCGCGTACCTTCGGCATGGAAGGCCTGTTCCGCCAGATCGGCATCTACGCGCCGTTCGGCCAGAAGTACAAGCCGGTGGACGCCGACCAGCTGATGTTCTACCGCGAAGACCAGAGCGGCCAGGTGCTGCAGCAGGGCATCAGCGAGCCGGGTGCGATCAGCTCGTGGATGGCCGCCGGTACCAGCTACTCGGTCAGCAACGTGCCGATGCTGCCGTTCTACATCTACTACTCGATGTTCGGCTTCCAGCGCGTGGGCGACATCGCCTGGCAGGCCGCCGACATGCGTACCCGCGGCTTCCTGCTGGGTGGCACCGCCGGCCGCACCACGCTGAACGGTGAAGGCCTGCAGCACGAGGATGGCTTCAGCCATCTGGTGGCCGGTGGCATCCCGAACGTGCGCAGCTACGACCCGACCTTCGGCTTCGAAGTGACGGTGATCCTGCAGCACGGCACCAAGCGCATGATGGAAGACCAGGTGGACGAGTATTACTACGTCACCCTGATGAACGAGAACTACACCCACCCGGAAATGCCGGAAGGCGCGGCCGAAGGCATCGTCAAGGGCATGTACCTGCTGACCGACGCCGGCAAGCCGAAGAAGGGCGAGCTGCGCGTGCAGCTGCTGGGTTCGGGCACCATCCTGCGCGAAGCCATTGCTGCCGCTGAGCTGCTGGACAAGGACTTCGGCGTGACTGCCGACATCTGGAGCTGCCCGAGCTTCAACGAACTGCGTCGCGATGGTTTCGACGTGGAACGTGCCAACCGCCTGCATCCGGAAGGTGAGCAGCGCAAGGCCTACGTGACCGAGCTGCTGGAAGGCCGTCAGGGCCCGGCAATTGCCGCCACCGACTACGTGCGTGCGTATGCGGACCAGATCCGTGCGTTCGTGCCGATGTCGTACACCGTGCTGGGTACCGATGGGTTTGGTCGCTCGGATACGCGTGCGAACCTGCGCCGGTTCTTTGAGGTTGACCGGTACTACATCGCGCATGCCGCGATTGCGGCGCTGGCGAAGGAAGGGAAGATGACCGCGAAGGATGTGGCCCGGGCGATCAAGCAGTACAAGATTGATCCGGAGAAGGCTAATCCTGTTGGGGTTTGATGTAGTCCAACCGAGAAAAGGGCGACCATAGGTCGCCCTTTTCTTAACTAGCTATTGGATCAGCCAACCGTTACGTAAGGGAGCTATAAGTGGTGGCAAGTTACTCAGATCTTCTCAAAGTTCAACGCCTTCGGTCGAGTTCACGGGATACTAGGTCGATCCTTGATGAATCAGAAAGTGATAAGGCGAGAGTCCTCTATTCTGCTTCCTTCAGGCGCTTGCAGCGTAAGACGCAGGTTTTCCCTCTTGAGGAGAATGCTGCGATCCGCTCCCGCATGACTCATTCTCTTGAGGTTGCTCACGTGGGGCGATACTTGTCCACAAGGTTCTTGTGTATGGTGGACAAGGGAGAGGCAGGTCTTAGTCGGGATAAGCTGGGGATCGATGAGTCGTGCGCACTTGCAATTTCCAATATCGTTGAAACTGCCTGCCTTCTTCACGACATCGGCAACCCTCCATTCGGGCACTTCGGAGAATCGGCAATATCTAACTGGTTTCATGGATACTGGCCGGAAGTTCTCGAAAAGAGATTTGCAGGGGATGCCTCTGCTAATCGGCTTGCCAAAGACTTTCAGGAATTCGATGGTAATCCGCAAGGATTTCGGATTATAACTAGAGTTGGTGGTGTAGATGATTTCGGAATGAACTTGACCGTCGCGCAGATCGCGTCGACAGTAAAGTATCCAGTTGATCCGGAAGGTATTGGTCTCAGTGCGGTATTCAGCAAAAAGGCCGGCTTCTTTCACTCAGAGGGCGAGCATGGAAAGGCGGTTTGGGAAAAGCTTGGGCTAATGTCTGGAGCTAGATTTCCACTTGCGTATCTAATGGAGGCTGCTGACGACATTTCCTACTGCCTCAGTGATATCGAGGACGGAATAGAAAAAGGATATCTTCGACACCAGGACTTTACGGACGCTCTGATTGTTGGTGTTGAGAAGGATGCTGAAGCAAGCGCTTTCGTCAAAAAGGCTTTGGAGGAGGCGCAGCGGCACCAAGATTCAGTTGATGTAGTTGTGCTTTTTAGAACCAAGATCATTACATATCTGGTGGAGAGGATCGCGCGCAGCTATTGCGAGAATCACGAGCGCATCTTTGCAGGGCAGACTGTCGAGCTGGCGCAGAATGATACGCCCGAGCATTCGATATTGAAGGCAGTCAGAGATGTGGTTGCTGATCTCTTGTATGGAAAGCGAGCGTCGCACGAACTTGAGTTGACTGGTCATGCGGCAATGCTTGGCATACTTCGCCGATATGAGGGCATTCTGAATCTAAAGCGCGATGATGCGGAACTTCTCACGCGAGGGGGGAGGCCGAGTAAAATGCTTGAGGAACAGGCCAAGCTATTCTCGTTTCTGCCGAAGAAGCATGTTGATGCCTATTGCCGTCGTGCGGCTGGTGCATCAGACATAGATGAATGGATGGCCCGGTGTCATCTGGTGACTGATTATATCTCCGGGATGACGGACGTGTTCGCGTTGCGGACTTATCAAATGCTTTCTGGGATTAGGGTATGAGTGATTATTCCACTCATCCTCTGAGCTTTGTTCGGGGTCTAGTTGAGCAGTACGGCGAAGATATTACCTTTAGTTTTTCGCGATACTTCTATCGGCCTCGTAGTCCAGTAGATGAGCGAGAAATAATTCAGGTTTCTGCAAGATTGATATCAGATGCTTGGCTCGAGGATGAGATGAATTCACTCTTGCCTAACTGGGATCTTGCTTTAAACTCGGTCGTCGTTGATTCGCGAGGAAGGACCCGGCATATACCTATGATCGATTTTATAGGTGATGCGGCAAAGTTCTTCATTGATCGAAGAAGTAGGGATATCGTCGGCCATCGGATCTATGATGAGATGATCCCCTTCAGTAGTGGGCGCAGCCTTCATGGGTACTCGTCTGTGTTGCTCGCGCCAGGTGAGTGGATCTCATATATGGCACGTCTGCTGCTTGTGGACTTTCCAGATGAAGTTCCAATGATTGATCATCGTTGGGTAGGTCATCGGCTTGCTGGCGGCTATTCTGCCCTCCGATGGTCGGCCAATGGGGATAATTATCTTGATTATCCTCGTAGGTTTGATTTGGCCGCTTCTGGAATATTGGCTAAGATATAGGCCTGCATGACTGAAGCAGGGCTGTATCTGAAGGGGGGGTTCTATACAAATTCGGCTACTTCGTAAAGTGCGCATCAGAATGTCTCATGGTAGAATAATCTGCCATGAGACATTAAATCAGCTCAGTTTTTCAGCATAATTCTTGCGTACATGTTTGTTTATATACGAATTTAGGCTGTTCCCTGCCTCTGCAAGGGAAATCATCGCAGCTACATGGGGTAATCCAGGTTTGCTTGAATCATAGCGATAAGAGCCACCTTTCGTGAAGTTGACTACGATCCAGTCGGGGCCGAACTCATACGAGTGGACGCCAGAATCCCCATCAATGTCGGTGTAATGCGGCATTACATCCTCCTTGGAAGCCAGAGCAAAATCACGCGGAAACATCGATTGTCGACGGGCGCCCCGTAAGGCGCCGGCTTGCATAACGAACGCTGATTCTTCAGAACTTTACAGAAGTGATGTCTATCAGCTTAAATCTGCGCTGTCAATTATGATGAATCACAGTTCTCACGAGTCTCCGGTTTTTCGAAATGCTCGATCGAGTGCAGACTTCAGTATCGGCCAATGAGCTAGCGGCTTTCTCAGCTGGATCGTGGCATGCGCGGATTCGATCTCATGGCGACAACCCCTTGTTACTCGCCAAGGGGAGATTCTGAGGAATTCAGGCGCTGAATAGAAGTTTCGATCGTTTGGAAGCGATCTCTTCGTCAAAGAATGTGCGAAAGGAAATCACGTTTGAATCGTTGTAATAGAAGGACTCATTGGTCTTCATCTTCAATGACTCCGGTACAACAAGCGTGATCTCGGCCTTCTGAAGATCTGCCAGCGCTTCCTTGGAAACTCGATCATCTACGGTCGCAAGGAAGATGGCGCAGTTGAAACGCTCGTGAGTGATCTGCTTCCAGCGCTCCCGCAGCGTGGTTTTGGCGGACAGAATTGCGGCGTCCTCATATAGCCGCTTCTTGTCCAAGGCCACGGTTGCTTGATCTGGTAGGACGAAGTCAGGGCGTCGCTGACCAAGAATTGCCTGCGCTTCGAACTTCACGCCTCCGGCCGTCAGCATAGCAGCCAAGTGCGCTTCGAATGACTTGCCTGCACGGCTCTTCCGCTGCTGACTTGCGGACAGGAAAATCGAGTTCATCGACGGGAAGCCGCGCACGGCAGCTGTGGCAGTGCGGTCATGATCTGCCAGAATCTGGGCGATCTCGACTGCCCTCATGCGGAGCTCGTATCTGCGGTAGATCGAGAATTCGATATCCCGGCTGACACTCATAAGTGCGTCACCAGGCCTTCTGATCGACCATGGATCGAAATCCCTCGCCTGAATCGACTTGAGAAAGTTTGCCCGCGCCTCGCTCGCGAGTAAATCGGGGCTGGGAAGCTTGGAGTACTTGGCTACCAGAGCCGCAAGAGTGCCTTTTCGAAGTACGCCCTGCACCACGAAGATGTTGTGCCCGGCCGGGTGCTGGGCCGTGGCGTTGCTGACCAGCACGTGGTCGACCTGCTGCAGGCCCTGTTCGCGGGCGAGCACGGTCAGGCTGGCGGTCAGGCGTTCGCTGGTCTGGTCGAACGCACGGCCATGCTGGGCGTCCAGTGCGGCCACGCCCTGACGGATCTGCTGGTTGAGGCCGTAGTCGGGGTGGTTGGGGGTGATTTCTGCCATGGCGATCGAACGGTAGCGGTGGGTCGGGGTGAACCCCGCCAGTATAGATCCGGCCGGTGAAGGGCGCCGGAAAGGTCAGTTCGCCGGCCGATGGTCATAGCTGATCACCCGTTCGGCCAGCCAGTTCCCGTCCACGCGGCGCCAGACCTGGATGAAGCGGGCCTGGCCGGTCCAGCGTTCCACGCCGTCCTTGCCGCGCTCGTAAAAGCGGTGGTCGCCGATTTCGAGCGCCCGCTCATCGTGCAGCGGAAACACCTGCAGCGAAGATTCCACGAGCTCGCGGCGCAGCTGCCAGCCACCCTCGCGCGCGCTGCTGCACAGGTTGGCCACGCTGTGGCGGAAGTCCTCGCGGCTGCTGGCCGACTTGCCATCCTTGTCATGGAAGAACTCCATGTCGTCGGTCGTCATCGCGGCGGCCTTGTCGGCATCGCAGGCCTCGAAGGCCGCAGCGAAGAGCTGGGTATCGGCCTGGCGGATCTGCACGCGCAGGGTGTCGGCGGGCGCTGGCATGGCAACGAGGCCGGCGGCCAGCAAGGGCATGGTGAGCGGCAGCATGGTGAGGCTCCAGGGAGGGTTCATGCAGGCTCGCATGGCGTTTGGGCCACTGCAGCCGGCTTCCGACGAAACGGCTCTGCCACGGAATGAATGCCCATATTGGCGGCCCGGTTCCAGCTTTGAGGCCGTTGCCTGTGCAGGGGATGTCATGAGCGGCCGGGATTCCCTCACAGCCGCCACAGGTGACGGCCACTAGCCTGCACTCCTTCCCTTCCACAGGAGCGCCCATGCCTGCTTCCCGCATCCGCCTGCACGTTGAAGACACGGGTGGCGATGGCCGCCCGGTCATCCTGATCCACGGCTGGCCGCTGTCCGCCGATGCCTGGAAGACGCAGGTGGCGATCCTGCGCGACGCCCAGTATCGGGTGATCAGCTACGACCGGCGTGGTTTTGGCCGCTCTGACAAGCCGGCCGAAGGTTATGACTACGACACGCTGGCGGCGGACCTGGCGGGGCTGATCGAGGAGCATGACCTGCGCGATGTCACCCTGGTCGGTTTCTCTATGGGCGGTGGCGAGGTGGCGCGCTACGTGGCCAACCACGGTCAGGATCGCCTGCACAGTGTGGTGTTCGCTGCGGCGGTGCCGCCGTTCCTGCTGCGCAGTGACGACAACCCGGAGGGGCCGCTGACCCAGGACAAGGCCGATGAAATGCGCAGCGGATTGGAGAAGGACCGCGAGGCGTTCTTCGACGGCTTCACCCGCGACTTCTTCAGCGCCAATGGCCAGTTGATGGTGACCGAAGAGACGCGCCAGGCGGCGATCGCGCTGTGCCATCAATCCGACCAGGCGGCGGCGCTGGGCTGCATGAAGGCGTTTGCTACGACCGATTTCCGGGATGACCTGAAGAAGATCTCGGTGCCGACGCTGGTCCTGCACGGTGACAGCGATGCCATCGTGCCGTTCGAGGGCTCTGGGCAGCGTACCCACAAGGCCATCAAGGGCAGCGAAGTGGTGATCCTGGAAGGCGCGCCACATGGCTGCAACACCAGCCACGCCGACCGCTTCAATCTGGCCCTGCTGAACTTCCTGAAGCGCTAAGCTGCGGCCATGCGCCAGACCAGAACACCCCCGTGGAAGAAGCCCAACCCCAAGGGCCAGACGTCGCAACCGCTGTCGGATGCGCAGAAGGCCGCGGCGCGGCAGCGGGCGGAGGAGAACGGGCGGCGCTATCCGAACCTGGTGGACAACATGTGGGCGGCGAAGCTGCCGCGTGGGTCGTGATTCAAAGGCTGGGTGCGGGCCTGGTGGAGAGCCGAGCCGATGCTCGGCTGGCGCGCGCAGCGCGTGCCGTTCGGGGAAGGGGCAAAGGGCAGCCGAGCATGGTCTCGGCGCTAGGGGCCGGGCAGTGGCCGCCAGCCCGACTCCCGCCATGGCGCTACGTCGCGCCTCTGCACGTTGATCGCCTCGACCGGCAATCCTGCCTGTCGCGCCAGTTCGGCACGCAGTACTTCGCTGTCCACCGGCAGTGCGATGGCCACCTGCAGCTGGTCGCCCTGCTGACGGACCTGCGTGGGCACCACCGCATGGGCTTCATGCTCGCCGCCGGTGCGAGCAATCGGATAGCGCATCGCCACGGGCCTTCCCAGGTGTGCCAGTACGGGGCGCCATGCCTGCAGCACGACAGGCTGTGCTGCTGCGGGAACCCGCACCTCGATGATGGTTCCCGGGTAGCCAATGACATTGCCCACCATCACCTGGAAGCGCGCACCATCGGGGATGGCGACCACAGTGGCGGCCAGCACGCCTATCGACAGGACAGCTGCGGCGAGGCGCCATCTGCGCGGCGCGGCGGCGGCGCGGGTCGCCGTGCGCAGCCCCGGCTTGCGCCGCAGCTTGCGCGCGTAGATGCGCCGATCCTTCCTGCGCGGGCTGCTGCTGTGCGCCGGCAGGTTCAACGGGACGCGTGGCAGCCGGGCGACGCGCGCGTCGATCAGGCGCGCGAGCAGGTACCACGCGAGCACGAATGCCAGCAGGGGCAGCAGCGTTCGTACGATCAGGTACAGCATCACCATCGGGAATACCAAGGAAAATTCGCATTCAAACAACCGTGCCATCGTAACGGCGCTGCGTGGTGTGTGTCGCATCCGCCAGCCGACACGTGCGAACTGCTTGGTTAGGATGGCTCTTTGCTGTCATGGATGAACCGATGAGCGCTGCCACCTCCCGAATCCGCCGCATCTGTGGGCAGGGGCCGATCCTGCTGATGCTGCAGCTGGTCGCGTTGCTGTCCGTTGCACTGGCTTCCGGGTTCTTCCATTGCCGCGTCGACCTGCTGCTGGAGCCGATCACCGCGGCGTGCGGTGGCCCGGATGAGCAGGCGCGGTTGCAGATGGCCGAACAGGTGATGGCGCGCGCCGGTGCATTGGACGACTGGCAGCCATTGAGCTGGATTCCATTGGCGGGCATCGTGCTGGCGCTGCTGGGTGCGATGGCGGTGTGCGCGAGCCGCGCGCTGTGGCTGCGCGATGGGCTGCGCACGGCGAACGTGGCGCTGCTGCTGCTGCATGGCGGGGCACTGTGCTTGGCCGGGTGGACGCTGCACCTGTACGAGAACGCATGGAACAGCGTGGCGCGCTTGTCACCCACGGCATGCCTGATGGACCTGGTGGCGGAGGGCGATACCCGCTGGTGCAGGCGCAGTCCGTGGTGTTCCACATCCTGGCGCGCGAGAACGCAACGCTGATGCGCAATCCGGACGACCTGGCGCTGGTGCTGGTGGCGTTGCTGATGGCGACGATGGTGGGCGGCATCTCCCTGTGGCGGGCGATCGTGCGGGCCCGGGTGGCACGATCGGCAGTGGCCTGACGGGCCTCCGCGGCTGACCGGATCCGAGACATGCAGAGCGCACGCTCGGCGGCGCGCGGCAATCGCGCTACAGTCGACGCCTCGCCACTCCAGGGAAGACCCGATGCGCTTGTTGCTGCGTGCGTTGCCGTTGTTGCTGTGTTCGCTGGCGGTACACGCCGCCGAGGTGGACCGTCGTATCGCGGTGACCATCGATGATCTGCCATGGGCACGGCTGGACCAGATCGTGCCGCCGGATCTGCAGGCGCGGCACGAAGCGTTGATGGCCCAGCTGCGCGAGGCCGGCGTGCCGGTGGTGGGCTTCGTCAATGAGAACAAGCTTGAGGTGAATGGACAGGTGCAGCTGGCGCGGGTGCAGATGCTGCGCGACTGGCGCGATGCGGGCTATGTGCTGGGCAACCACACGTACTCGCACATGGATCTGAATGCGAAGGGCGTGGCGGCGTTCCAGCAGGATTTCCTGCGCGGCGAAACGGTGCTGCGGCCGCTGCTGGCCGAGAAGGGGCAGGCGCCACAGTGGATGCGCCACCCCTACCTGCGCGCCGGGCGCACCGCGGATGAGCGCGTGCAGATGGAGGCGTTCTTCAAGCAGCATGGCTATCGCGTGGCACCGGTGACGGTGGACAACGGGGAATGGGTGTGGGCGTTCGCCTATGCCAACGTGATGAACGAGCAGGCGGATTCGCCGGCGCGCGACGCGACGCTGGCGCAGCTGCGCAAGGGCTACGTGCCGTACATGCTGAACAAGCTGGATTACTACGACAAGCAGTCGCAGGCGCTGCTGGGGTACGCGCTGCCGCAGGTGTGGCTGATGCACGCCAACGAGCTCAATGCGGCCACCCTTGCCGAACTGGTGGCGGCCACGAAGCGCCGCGGCTATCGCTTCATTTCACTGGACGAAGCGATGCGTGACCCGGCGTATGCGCGGGGTGCGGAAGGCTACAACGGCCGCTATGGCCCGAGCTGGCTGCATCGCTGGGCGATGGCGGAGAACAAGCCGAAGGACTTCTACGCCGGCGAACCGCAGGTGCCGGCGTGGGTGATGAAGCTGGCCAAGGTTGATTCGGAGTGAGGCTCAGCGCTTGACGGCCAGCACGCCGTCGAGCGCCAGTTCGGCCTTGAAACCAGCCTTTTCCAGGCGCTTGGCCACTTCGCGCGGGACGTCGCGGCCGCTGGTCAGTTTGTTCGGCGCGCCGGTGTAATGGAACAGGCGACCGCCCTTGCGGATGACGCGGGCGAGGTGGTCGTAGAACACCTGCGAGTAAAGCTCGCCGGCGATGCCGAAGCGCGGTGGGTCGTGCAGGATTGCGTCGACACTGTTGCTGGCCACCCGTTCGATCTGCTGCGAGACGTCACCGTGGCTGAACTGCAGGCGACCACCGGCGGCAGCCGAGTCTGGATCCGGCGACCACGGGTTGAGCGTGCGCAGCCACATCACATCGGCGTTCTTCTCGAACGAGCGGATCTGGCCGACACCGGCTTCCAGCGCACAGGCAGCGAAGTAGCCGAGGCCACCGCAGGTATCGAGGATGACCTTGCCGGCCGGGGCGACCAGCTCCACCTTACGGCGTGCATCCTCGAACGGCGACAGCTTCGAGGTCGGCAGCATCTTGATGCCGTCGATCTCGAAGGTCGGTGCGCCCCATTCGGTCGGCACCAGCTTGATCAGAGAGCCGCTGTAGCGCGAGATCGGCGCGAATTCCTCGCCATCCCAGTAGTACAGCGTGCGGTCCTTCAGCTTGCCCGGCCACGGGTAGGGCTGGCCCCGGAAGTGGAAGCCGTCCGCATCGAGCGCCACGCTGTCCTGGCTGCGGCCGAGGTCGAGCGAGCCCTGCCAGTCGGCGGCGCCCTTGTCACGGGCACGGCGCAGGGTGTCGGCGCTGTCGCGGGTCAGCAGGGGGCCGGTGTAATGGGGCACGGCGGGTACCGGGGCGGTTCGGGGGGGAGGGCATGGTACCGCAGCTGTTGTAGAGCCGAGTCGTCCCATGGCTCCACCATGCCTGCATCCACGCATGGCGTGGATCTACCGCAAAAGTAGCCGAGCGCGGGCTCGGCTCTACAGTTCAATTGCACTTCACCGCATACACCGGCTCGGCCCCGATCAGTATCAGCGACATGTAGTCGCTGTCGCTGGCCTTGTGCAGGGCTCTCGGGCCGCGCTGTCACTTGCCTTGGCGCCCTTTCCTCCGTGGCAGGAGCCTGGTATCAGTCGGCCCTGATGGAACCGCGATCGCTTGCGCAGGCGCGCGGTACGCACCCTTCCATCAACGTATTCATGGTCTGCGGAGTATGAGCGAAGCAGAGTACTCTTGCGGTGTGGTTTCCCACGGTATTCGGTGGGTAGTACTCGCTATAGAAGGTCCGGCACCTTCCGTTGTCGATTTGCGCGCTACCCTGGATGTTCCCACTGACTGGGCTGTTGAATCTTACGGTTCCGTAGGAAACGAAGTTCTGGCCAGCTGATACCTGTCCATTTGGTGCATAGGCGATTACATAGTCAGTACTTCTTGCGTCGCTAGCACTGTTCGAATCGATGCTTGAGCAATGCCATGCAGCGCTTCCTGGCCCCACTGTGATGGACTCGCCCTTGGCAGGGTTCATTCCAAGATCTGCGCAGGAAGCCTCGTGATACTGCTTCGTCGCTTCCGTTTGATCGTCGTAGCGATATACATATTGTCCCTTCGCGTTGCGGGTGAGGGACTGCTCCACACTGATCGTCCCCCAATGAAGTCGGGCCATTCTGCGCTGCGAACGATTCTTTCCGGGATCTTTGCTTCGTCTGCGGTTTGTCCGACAGCTGGACTCCTGTCTCCTGCCTGCACGGACGCAGAGGCGATGAACATGATGATGGCTAGCTGCAATTTCACTTGGGCCTCTCAATTCTGGGTGAGGCTCCATCTTCGCTACTTGCCCAATGGTGCTTTTGGTTGCATTACGCAGTTCTTTGGATTTCAAACATTTCTCAAAAGTCTGTGTCGCTAATCGCACTTCACCGCATACACCGGCCCAGCACCGATCAGCATCAACGCCATGTAGTCACTATCGCTGGCCTTGCCCTTCAACGTCGCGTCCTTGTTGAAGTGGAAGATGCCGAAGCCGCCGGACATGCGGATCAGGGCACTGTCGATCTGCTCGGCGTCATCGCGGAAGTAGCGGCTGATCTCGCTGCGGGTGGCCTTGTGCAGCGCATTGGGCTCGCGCTGCCACTGGTCGCCGCGGCTGAAGGAGACGAAGTACTGGCCGCCTTCCTTGTCGATGCGGAAGTCGGCCGGCTTGCGCGCGCCGGTGGCGAAGCAGCCCTGCAGCGGGTCGGTGGAAAACGGAAGCCCGGCGTCACCGCTGCAGGCGGCGGTCAGCAGCAGGAGGGCACCGGGCAGCAGCAGGCGGAGCGTGCGCATGGGATGTCCCTACAGGGCAGGTGCGGCTAGTGTAGGCGGCATGCGGGCGTG
This sequence comes from Stenotrophomonas sp. pho, assembly GCF_006228405.1. Taxonomy (NCBI): domain Bacteria; kingdom Pseudomonadati; phylum Pseudomonadota; class Gammaproteobacteria; order Lysobacterales; family Lysobacteraceae; genus Stenotrophomonas; species Stenotrophomonas sp. pho. Next base: position 444,682 of record NZ_CP029759.1, read on the forward strand.
GCCCGTACAGAAATTCGGCAAGGACACAGGGGTTTTCGGATGGCGCAGGGCAAGGCACCGTGGTGCGGCGTGGCCAGTTGGCTGGGTATTGCAGTGGGGTGGGGGGCAGGCACCGTGGCGGCACAGGCAGCGGTCGCTGCGGGTGGCAATGGCATGGCCGCAGGGCTGGGCGTGGGCGTGCTGGGTGCGGCGCTGGTGGGCGGCGGCCTGGCCGTAGCCTCGCGCGTGCGCGGTGAGCGCTGGCCGTGGATCGGCATCGGCGGTGCAGTGCTGAGTGCGCTGCCGCTGCTGATGTACCTGCTGCGGATGATGCTGAAGCTGTAGCGGTAGTGCCGGCCGCTGGCCGGCACCTGCAGGTTGCGTGCGGTGCTCATGGGGTGCCGGCCAGCGGCCGGCACTACCGGACGCGGGTCATGCGCTGCGATGGATCTCCACCGTCACGTGCACCAGCTCTTCATGGATCGCCAGCGCGTTGCGCACGGTATCGGCATCCAGCGTGGCGTCACTGGTGACCACGCTGGCGCTGACCGCGTACTTGCCGCGACCCACCTGCCAGACGTGCAGGTCGGCCAGGCGCGCCGGCCACGGGCCCTGTTCGATCACCTCGCGTACTTCGGCCACCACCGGCGCGTCCATCTGCGCGTCGAGCAGGATGCGGCCGCTGTCGCGCAGCAGGCCGATCGCCCACACCGTGACCAGCACGGCGCCGACCAGGCCCATCACCGGGTCCAGCCAGGTCAGGCCCAGCAGCTTGCCGCCGAGCAGGGCGATGATGGCCAGCACCGAGGTGGCGGCGTCGGCCAGCACGTGCACATAGGCCGAGCGCAGGTTGAGGTCGTGACCGTGCGCATGGGTGTGATCGTGGTTGTGGCCGTGGTGATGGCCATGGTCATGCCCGTGGTGGTGATGCACGTGGCCCGGGCTGTCGTGCAGCCACCAGGCGCACAGCAGGTTGACGCCCAGCCCGACCGCAGCAATGGCGATGGCTTCGTTGTAGTGGATCGTTGCCGGTACCCACAGCCGCTCCAGTGATTGCACCGCCATCAGCGCGGCGACGCCAAGCAGGGCGATGGCGCTGGTATAGCCGGCCAGGATCTCGATCTTCCAGGTACCGAAGGCGAAGCGCGGGTCGTGCGCGTAGCGGCGCGCGCAGCGGTAGGCGAACACTGCCAGGCCCAGCGCGAGTGCGTGCGAACTCATGTGCCAGCCGTCGGCGAGCACGGCCATGGAGTTGAACCACCAGCCGCCGACAATTTCCACCAGCATCATGCTGACGGTGAGCCACAGAGCGCGGCGGGTATTGCGTTCGGCCAGCGGGTTGCCGTCGTCGAAGCGGTGTTCGTGGCGACGGGCGGCGGCGAGGGCATCCAGGTGCATGGAAAGACCAGAGGGTGGAAGGATACCCCCATAGGGTATACGATGCGCCCATGGCCCATGTACACAGGAATCGAAAGCAGCTGCTGACCCGGGTACGCCGCATCGGCGGCCAGGTGGCGGCGTTGGAGCAGGCGCTGGACAGGCCGGAGGGTGAGGCCGGCGACTGTGCGGACGTGCTGGTGCAGGTTGCCGCCGTGCGCGGTGCCGCCCACAGCCTGCTGATGGAGCTGCTGCACGAGCATCTGCAGGAACATGTGGTCGGCGCCGAAGACCCGCAGCAGCGGGCGGCCGAGGCCGAGGTGCTGGTCGAACTGCTGCGCCGCTACGGCAAATAGCAAGGGTAGTGCCGGCCGCTGGCCGGCACCTGCGGGCTGCGCGCGGTGTTCTTGGGGATGCCGGCCAGCGGCCGGCACTACCCGTGCCGGTGCCGCGCGTTCCAGATGTGCGTGGCAGCCAGCAGCAGGCTGCCGGTGACGGTCATCGGTGTTTCCCAGTCGTGCGAGGGCAACGCCAGCGCGCCGGCCAGCAGCAGGCCGAGCCCGGCGCCGGCGGTGGCCCAGGCCAGCACCGGCAACGGATGGCGGCGCTCGGCCCGCCACAGCGCGTAGCCGGTCAGCGGCAGGGCGATGGCCACGAACAGCAGGTGGACCCATTCCGCTTCGGCCCACGTGCCGAATAGCGGCAGCGCGGCGGCAAGCAGCGGCAGTGCCAGGCAGTGCAGCAGGCACAGGCTGGACAGGGCGACCGCGCCGGCATCGAGCAGGGCGGCAGACGGTGATTTCATCGGGGGAGGTTCCTTGCGCTGCAATTGTTATACAGTAACATTTCCGTTCCGCAGCCAACCTGCTCCGACATGAACACTGTTTCCCGCGCCGACCGTCGCCTTCCGGTCACCGTGCTGTCCGGCTTCCTCGGGGCCGGCAAGACCACCCTGCTCAACCAGATCCTGCGCAACCGCGCCGGCCTGCGTGTGGCGGTCATCGTCAACGACATGAGTGAGGTCAACATCGACGCGCAACTGGTGCGCGACGGCGGCGCCGAGCTGCGCCGCACCGAAGAGACGCTGGTGGAATTCAGCAATGGCTGCATCTGCTGCACGCTACGCGATGACCTGCTGCAGGAAGTGCGGCGCCTGGCCGACGCCGGTCGCTATGACTACCTGTTGATCGAGTCGACCGGCATCGGTGAGCCGATGCCGGTGGCGGCCACGTTCGCGGTGCGCGACGAGCAGGGCTTCAGCCTGAGTGACATCGCGCGTCTGGACACGATGGTGACGGTGGTGGATGGCAGCGCGTTTCTCGCCGACTTCGGCTCGACGCTGCGCCTGGCCGAGCGCGGCCAGCAGGCTGGGCCGGATGATGATCGCGGCGTGGTCGACCTGCTGTGCGAGCAGGTCGAGTTCGCCGACGTGATCGTGGTCAGCAAGGTCGACCAGGTGGATGACGAAGTGCTGCAGGACACGCTGGCCGTGCTGCGCGGCCTGAACCGCGACGCGAAGCTGCTGCTGTCCCGCTTCGGTGACGTGCCACTGGCCGAGCTGCTGGACACCGGCCGCTTCGACTACGAGCGTGCGCAACGTGCGCCGGGTTGGGTAAAGGAACTGCGTGGCGAGCACACGCCCGAAACCGAGGAGTACGGCATCGCCAGCTTCGTCTATCGCTCGCGGCGACCGTTCCATCCCGCGCGTTTCGCCCGCGCGCTGCAGTCGGGGATGCCCGGTGTGATCCGCAGCAAGGGCTGGTTCTGGCTGGCCAACCGGATGGACTGGGTGGGCGAGCTGAACACCGTGGGCGCCGCGACGCGGACGCAGGCGGCGGGGTTCTGGTACGCCGCGCGTGATCGCGTGCGGGCTGGGCTGGAGGACACCGCGCCATTGCTGCCGCCCACGCCACTGCCGTACAGCGACCTGGGCTGGGCGCGACAGCAGGCCGACTGCTGGAGCGCACCGTTGCCGGGTCTGGAAGACTTCCCGGATGCGGCCGCGCATTCGGCGATGCAGCGGCTGTGGCACCCGCTGTGGGGCGACCGCCGCCAGGAGCTGGTGGTGATTGGCGTGCACATGGATGAGCGCGCGGTGCGTGCGGAGCTGGACGCGTGCCTGCTCAACGATCAGGAACTGCGTGCGGGGCCGCTGCTGTGGCAACAGCTGCCGCAGGCATTCCCGGTGTGGAAGCGGTGACGGTGCACTGAGGATCCATGGGTTGCCGGCCAGCGGCCGGCACTACCCCTGGTCGATAGGCCACGCGTGGATGGATGCATGGCGGAGTCGAGCATGGCTCGACTCTACAGTGCGATCCGTTGCGGACAATCCTGTAGAGCCGAGCCGACGCTCGGCTGCTGCAGCAGGTCCACGCATGGCGTGGATCTACAAGGCGTCACGCCACTGCCACCCCCCGGTGCCCACCTGCAGCACGTGGGTCGGCCGCAACGCCTGCAGCAGGTGCCGGTCGTGGCTGACCATCAGCAGCGCGCCCGGCCACGCCGCCAGCAGTTCTTCCAGTGCCTGCAACGCGCTCAGATCCAGCGCGTTGCCCGGCTCGTCCAGCAGCAACAGCTGCGGTGCGGGATCTGCATACAGCACGCTGGCCAGCGCGCCTTTCACCCGTTCACCATCACTGAGGCTGTGGGCTGCACGCTGGATGCGCTGTGCGTCCAGCCCGAGCAGGGCCAGCCGTGTGCGAAGCTCACCCGCATCCGCCACCGGGTTGGCGGCCTGCACGGTGTCGAGAATGCTGCGTTCGCCGGACAGTCCCAGCAGCTGCTGGTCGAGCAGCGCCAGTGGTGCATGGCGCTGCACGATGCCGCTGCGTGCAGGCAGCTGGCCGGCCAGCACGCGCAGGAGCGTGGACTTGCCACTGCCATTGTCACCGACCACGGCGATGCGCTGGCCGCGGCGGATCTCCAATTGCAACGGTGCACTGCAACCCTGCGGCAGCACCAGCGACTCCGCCTGCAGCAGACGTGCGTTGCCGCGTTCACCGTCACCGGCGAACAGCGCCAGCTCCGGCGCGGCGTGAACTGCCGAAGCCGCTGCGCGCAGCTGGTCGGCGCTGGCCTGAAGACGATCGGCCTGTACCTGTTGCGCGCGCCCGTGGCTGGCCTCTGCACGCTGTTTCTGCCGGCCAAGCAGGATCGGTGCCTGGTTGGCCTGCTTCGCATCGCGATTGCCACGTGCCTGGCGCTGCTGCTGGCGTTCGTGCTGCTCGCGCGCGCTGCGCTGTTGCTGCCGGTGCTGGGCGCGGGCGTGGTCGAGCTGTGCGGCGGCCGCTTCGCGTTCGGCGGCCCGCGCGTCGGCGTAGTGCTGCCACGGGCCGCCATAGCGATGCAGCCCGCGCGCGTCGAGCTCGACGATCTGCTGCATCTGCGCCAGCAGCTCGCGATCATGGCTGATCACCAGCAGGCCGCCGCGCCACTGCTGCAACCGTTCGTACAACTGTTGGCGATGGCGGCCATCGAGGTGGTTGCTGGTTCGTCCAGGATCAGCCAATCGGCGCCGCTGGCCCAGGCGCCGGACAGCGCCACCTGCATGGCCTGGCCGCCACTGAGACGCGCGGCGGGTTGGGCGGGATCGAGATCGTCGGGCAGGCGGAGCGCCTGCCATTGCTGCTGCAGGCGCTCGCGCAGATCCCAATGGTCGCCGACGCAGGCGAAGTCGGCATCATCCACGCTGCCGGCTTCGATGCGTTGCAGCGCGGCCAGTTCCGCGCCGACGCCGGCCAGTTCACCGACCGTGCCGGCGGGGGGATAGCCGGGCGTCGGCAACAGGAACACGCGGCCGCTGCTGCGCACCTGCCCGTTCTCTGGCCGCACCCGACCGGCCAGCAGGCGTGCGAGCACGCTCTTGCCGGTGCCATTGGCACCGACCAGACCGGTGGCGACCGGATCGAAGGAAAACGACAGATCGGAAAACAGCGGGCGGCCGTCGGCCAGCCGATACGACACGCGATCGAGCGTGAGGGAATGTGTGGTCATGCGACCTCCATGGATGCCGGTTCTCCCCTGCGCGCAGGGGCGGGAAGAGTCAGGCCGTCTGTTGGGAAGACGGCGGCATCAATGGCGCATTGGTCGCGAGCCTCTGGGAGGAATGAGCGGCCAGTATAGCGGGGTTGGCTGAATGGTTTGATGGCTCTGCACTACAAGAGCATCCACGCATGGCGTGGATCTACTGTGGGCCGGGCATGGGTGGATTTCTCGCGGCTACGGCACGGTGTCCAGGCGGGCGCCGACGAAGTCGATGAACACCCGCAGCTTCGGCAATACGTGTCGGCCCGACGGCCACAGCAGGTGGAAGGTGCCGCAGGAGTGCACATGATCCTCCAGCACGGTGACCAGGCGGCCGTCGGCCAGCGCATCGCGTACCGAGTGCACCGGCACGAAGGCCAGGCCGGTATCGCGCAGCGCCAGCGCCACCCGCGCCTCGATGGTGTTGGCCACCATGTGCACCGGCAGCTCCTGCGGTGTTTCGTGGTCGGGCCAGTGGATCGGCCACGGCTCCAGCTTGCCGGTGCTGGGGAAGCGGTAGTGCAGCAACGTGTGCTGCAGCAGGTCGGCCGGCGTGCGTGGAAAGCCGCGACGCTGCAGGTAGCCCGGCGAGGCGACGACACGCCGCGGGAATACCCCAGCCGGCGTGCGTTCATCCGCGAGTCGCTGGGTTCGCCAACGCGCAGCACCGCATCGAAACCTTCCTCGATGACATCGACCAGCCGGTCGCTGAAATCCAGGTCGAGGCGGATGTCCGGATACGCGGCCATGAATTCGGCCATCAACGGCAGGGTAAGGTCGCCTACCAATGGCAGGCTGATCCGCAGCGTGCCGCTCGGTGCAGCGTGCGGTTGCGCCAGTTCGGTGCGCGCGGCATCGCGTTCGTCGAGGATGCGCCGGCAGCGCGCCAGGAACAGCTGGCCCTCGGCGGTGAGGGTGATGCTGCGCGTGCTGCGGTGGAACAGGCGCACGCCCAGTGCGTGTTCCAGCCGCGCAACGCACTTGCCGGCGGCCGATGCGGAGATGCCCTGCAGGCGCCCGGTCTCGACGAAGCTGCGGGTGTCGGCGGCGTGGACGAAGGTCTGCAGGTTGGCGAGGTTGTCCAGGACTGACATGGGCGTACCGGCAATGAAAACGGCAGGGTAGGGGCGGGTGATCGCGGCACGCGGCGCGGCCATCGCAACACTGTGGTGCGGGGCCTCGGGCAGCCCTTGCGGCGTTGCAGTTCCGGGCATGATGCCGATTGCGGACTGCATGGTCCATGATGCCCGGAGCGGCAACCGGCTTTTTGCAGCGCCGCGCGCTGCCTAACGTGGCGGGCCTCTCCCCACGGATCACCATGATGAATGCCGCTCTTTCCCTTGAACCTGCACCGACGCTGCCTTCGGTGCAGCGGCTGCTGCAGCAGGTCCATCCGTTGCGCCTGGTTGGTGCGGTGGTGCTGGTGCGCGAGCACGGCGTGCTGCGCCATGCCAGCGCGAGCGGGCTGGCCGACCGCGAGTCGGCCAGGCCGATGCTGCGCGATCAGCTGTTCCGGCTGGCATCGGTCAGCAAGCCGTTGCTGGCCACGGTGATCCTGCGCCTGGTGGCTGAAGGCGTGCTCGACCTCGACGCGCCGGTGCAGCGCTGGCTGCCGGACTTCCGCCCGGCGCTGGCCGATGGCAGCACGCCGCCGATCAGCCTGCGCCAGCTACTCAGCCACAGCAGCGGACTGGGCTATCGCTTCCTGGAGGCGGATGCGGAGGGACCCTACGCGCGCGCTGGCGTCAGCGATGGCATGGATGCCAACCCGGTGTCCCTGGCCGAGAACGTGCGCCGCATCGCGCAGGTGCCACTGCTGTTCGCACCGGGCAGCCAGTGGCTTTACTCGTTGGGCGTGGACGTGGCCGGTGCGGTGGCCGAAGCCGCGACCGGTGAAACGCTGCAGGCGCTGTTCCAGCGTCTGCTGGCTGCCCCGTTGGGCCTGCGCGATACCGCGTTCGTTACGCGCGATGCAGAGCGGCTGGCCACGCCGTATGTGAGCGACAGGCCGCAACCGCATCGCCTGCAGGAAGGCGAGGTGGTCGCACCTTTCGAGGGAACGCTGGGCATCGAGTTCAGTCCCGCACGTGCCACCGACGCCAGTCGGTTCGCTTCGGCCGGCGCCGGCCTGGTCGGTACCGCCGATGAGGTGATGGCGGTGCTGGAGGCTTTGCGCGACGTGCAACGCTCCGGCCTGCTGCCGCCCGCGCTGGCGGCGCAGATGGCCAGCCCGCAGGTGGGCGAGCAGGGGCCCCCGGAACCGGCCGGCTGGGGCTTCGGGCTGGGCTTTGCGGTACTGCGCGATGCCGCCGCCAGCGGCACACCACAGCGCGAAGGCAGCTGGCGCTGGGGCGGTGCCTACGGGCACAGCTGGTTCGTCGACCCGTCGCGTGGGCTGAGCGTGGTGGCGCTGACCAACACCCTGTACGAAGGGATGGATGGCGTTTTCGTCGATGACCTGCGCGATGCGATTTATGCCGACCTGGGGGCAACGCGATGAGCGGCCATGCCATCGATGCCGCCAGTCCGGCCGGCGAGGCCACGCGCCTGCCGTGGGCGGGCCTGCTTGCCTTGGCCGGTGGCGGCTTCATCACCCTGTTGACCGAGAACCTGCCGGCGGGTGTGCTGCGGCCGATGGGCGAAAGCCTGGGCGTGAGTGATGCGGCGGTCGGCCAGCTGGTGAGCGTGTATGCGCTGGGTTCGGTGATGGCCGCACTGCCGATGACCGCGCTGACCCAGCGCCTGCCACGGCGTCCGCTGCTGCTGGCGGCCATCGCCGGCTTCGTGGTGGTCAATACGCTGACCGCGTTGAGCAGCAGTTACGCGCTGATCCTGGCTGCGCGCTTCCTGGCCGGTGTGAGCGGTGGATTGCTGTGGTCGCTGGTGGCTGGCTACGCCGCACGCATGGTGGTGCCGTCGCTGCAGGGACGGGCCATCGCAGTGGCGATGGTCGGTTCGCCGCTGGCGCTGTCGTTGGGGGTGCCGGCCGGAACGCTGCTTGGCCAGCAGATCGGCTGGCGCTGGGCGTTCGCGTCGATGAGCGTGCTGGGTCTGCTGCTGCTGGCCTACGCGCGCTGGGCGTTGCCTGCGCTGCCGGCCGCTGGGGCCGGGCAACGCACTTCGCTGGCGACCGTGTGGCGCCTGCCCGGTGTACGCAGTGCGCTGCTGGTGATGGCGCTGTACGTGCTGGCGCACAACGTGCTGTACACCTACATCGAGCCGCTGGCCGTCGACGCGGGTGCCGGTGCGTGGCTGGACCGGCTGCTGCTTGCTTTCGGCATGGCGGCGATTGCTGGCATCGCGATGGCCGGCTGGGGCGTGGATCGCTACCTGCATGCGCTGGTGTGGGCGGCGGTGATCGGTTTCATCGTTCCGGTGCTGGCCCTGCTGGTGTGGCCAGGCGTGGCGAGCGCGCTGCTGCTGGCGACGATCCTGTGGGGCGTGGCGTTCGGCGCCGTGCCGACCCTGTTCCAGACCGCCTTGGCACGGCGCGCCGGGGCCGCTGCGGACCTGGCGCAATCGATGCTGGTGACCGGCTGGAACCTGGCCATTGCGGCCGGCGGCGTGGCAGGCGGGGTGCTGCTGCAGGCCAGCGGCCCACGCCAGCTGGGATGGCTGCCGTTGCTGTTGCTGGCGGTGACCGCCGCGTGGTTGCTGGCACGGCCGAAGGCGTGGGCGTAGCCGCCAATCACGGGTCAGGTGGTGCCGGCCAGCGGCCGGCACTGCCGGGTTGCCTCACTCCAGAGGCACCTGCTCGATCGGCACGCTGCGCGGGTTCTGCATGTGTTCGCGTGCAGCGCCGTACTGCTGCTGCCGCTTCTGATGGAAGGCGACGAACTCATCGCGCGGCAGCGGCCGCGAGAACAGCCAGCCCTGTCCGAATTCCACATGCCGGCTGTGCAGGTAGGCCAGCTGCGCTTCGGTTTCCACGCCCTCGGCCACCACCCACAGGCCCAGCTCCTTGGCCATGTCGATGATGTGCGGCGTGACCGGGCTGGTGGCGCTTTCGGTACCGATCGCATCGATGAATGATTTGTCGATCTTCAGCGCATCCAGTGGCAGCTGCTGCAGGTATTGCAGGCTGGAGAAGCCGACCCCGAAATCATCGATGGCCACGCTGTGGCCGGCGCGGCGGGCGGCGGCGAGCATGGTGCGCGCGCGGTCCAGATCGAGGAAGCCACGTTCGGTGGCCTCCATCCAGATCTGCTGCGGCAGGATGCCGCTGCCGGCCATGTGCCGGGAGATCATCTTCAGGGCGCGACCGCTGCTGATGTCTTCGGCGGCGAGGTTGATCGCGATGTGCGCGCTGCGGTCGGCGACCAGCAGCTCGCGCATGTCGCGCACCACGTTCTCGATCACCAGGTCGGTGACGTCGGCGATCATGCCGGCCTCTTCGGCCAGTGGAATGAACAGGTCAGGGCGCACCTGGGGGCCATCCGGGCGTTGCCAGCGCACCAGCGCCTCGGCGCCGACGCAGATGCCGGTGTCCAGTTCGATGATCGGCTGGTAATGCAGGTACAGCTCGCGGCGGCGGATGGCGGTGGCCAGTTCGCCGCGCAGGGAAAGGCGGCGCCGCGACAGCCAGATCACCAGCCCGGCCCCGGCGGCGGCCAGCAGCAGGCCCACCGGCACGTACAGCCAGGCCTGTTGGCGGAAGGCCGCGGCAAGCGCGGTGCGCGGTGTAGTGGCGACGGCCAGCCATTCCTCGTTGCGCGCGGTAGCGAACAGCGTGGTGTGGTCCAGGCCTTCGCCCGGGTCGCGCAGCAGTGCCTGCAGCAGGTCCGGATCCAGGCCAGGCTGTTTGGCCAGCAGGCGTCCATCGGGGCTGGCCAGTGCCAGCCGCACATTCGGGTCGGCGATGACATCGACGAAGCGGCGTGGGTCCACCAGAGCGTCGTAGGACCCATACAGGATCGCCAGCACCTGGCGTCGCCCGCTGATTTCCGGGCGCACGTCCACTGCGATGCCGGCGCCGTCGCTGGTGACGTGGTCCGGCCTGGGCTGATCCACATCCGACAGGAACGGCCCCCAGGAGGTGCAGCGCAGCTTGCCTCCTTCGAAGTAGCCCATCTGGTCAATCGATGGGGTGGTCATTACCAGGGTCTGCATGCGCCGGATGTGCTCGGGGCTGCAGGACACGTAGGTACCGGCTTCGGCGGATTTCAGCGCCGCCAGCGCCTCCTGGTAGGACAGGTCGGAGCGGCGCAGGGTGCGATCGGCGATGTCGCGCAGGCGCTGCTGTTCGACGCTGACCGCGCGGTCCCAGGTGGCGTAGGCCATGACCGCGATCGGCACCGCAGCGGCCAGCAGGGCCAGTGCGGTACCGCCGATGATGACGCGCAGGCGGCTCATGGCCGGGGCTCCAGTAGGGCGGGCGGGGCAGGGCGCATGGTCGGGCCGGTCCTTGGGCAGGTGCGGCTATCTGAGCATGGCACCGGGCCGGGCGGAATGGGATCAATACGGTATTCGGTCACATTGTGGTGAAAGCGGCCTGCTTTGACGCAATGGGGCCGTCTGGCGCTGGCGCTCGGCGCCGCGGAGGACTACCGTCGAACGCTTCGCCCGCCCCTTCCCGCGCCCATGACCGAGCCCGCCACGCCCCCGAGCACCTGCGCCGCAGCCTGTCCAACCGCCACCTGCAACTGATCGCCATCGGCGGTGCCATCGGCACCGGCCTGTTCATGGGCTCGGGCAAGACCATCAGCCTGGCCGGCCCGTCCATCGTCTTCGTCTACCTGATCATCGGCGCGATGCTGTTCTTCGTGATGCGTGCGATGGGCGAGCTGCTGCTGTCCAACCTGCAGTACAAATCCTTCATCGACTTCTCCACCGACCTGCTCGGCCCCTGGGCCGGGTTCTTCTGTGGATGGACCTACTGGTTCTGCTGGATCGTCACCGCGATTGCCGACGTGATCGCGATTGCCGCCTACGCACAGTTCTGGTTCCCCGGGCTTGAGGCCTGGAAACCGGCGCTGGCCTGCGTGATGCTGCTGCTGGCGTTGAACCTGGTGACGGTGAAGCTGTTCGGTGAAATGGAATTCTGGTTCGCGCTGATCAAGATCGTGGCGATCTGTGCGCTGATCATCACCGGCGCCGGGCTGGTGGTGTGGGGCTTCACTTCACCCAGCGGCCACACCGCGTCGCTGTCGAACCTGTGGAATGACGGCGGCATGTTCCCGATGGGCCTGGTCGGCTTCTTCGCCGGGTTCCAGATTGCGGTGTTCGCCTTCGTCGGCATCGAGCTGGTCGGCACCACCGCCGCCGAAACCGCCGATCCCGAGCGCAACCTGCCCAAGGCAATCAACTCGATCCCGGTGCGCATCATCATCTTCTATGTGCTGGCGCTGATCGCGATCATGGCGGTCACCCCGTGGCGCCAGGTGGTGCCGGACAAGAGCCCGTTCGTGCAGCTGTTCGTGCTGGCCGGCATTCCCGCCGCCGCCAGCCTGATCAATTTCGTGGTGCTGACCTCGGCCACGTCCTCGGCCAACAGTGGCATCTTCTCCACCAGCCGCATGCTGTACGGCCTGGCCGAAGAGGGGCACGCCCCGCGCGGGCTGTCGAAGTTGTCACGCGCTGCCGTGCCCGCCCGAGGCCTGCTGTTCTCGTGCCTGTGCCTGCTGGGCGGCACGCTGCTGATCTACCTGATTCCGAACCTGGTGACCGCCTTCACCCTGGTGACGACGCTGGCCACGGTGCTGTTCATCTTCGTCTGGTCGCTGATCCTGGTGGCCTACATGGCCTATCGCCGCCGCTACCCGGAGCGCCACGCTGCCTCGATCTTCAAGATGCCCGGCGGCGTTGCCATGTGCTGGGCCTGCCTGGTGTTCTTCGCCGCCGTGCTGGTGCTGCTGAGCCTGCAGGGCGACACCCGCCAGGCGCTGATCGCCAGCCCGGTGTGGTTCGTGCTGCTGGGCGCGGGGTATTGGGTGCGCCGGAGGGCCGCGAAGTGATCCGAAGTGGGGTCAGATCCCGTTGGTCAGCAACGGGATCTGACCCCGGCAGGTCGCGGGACCCACCCCGCCTCCTCGCGGGAAAACGGCTGTTGCTGTTGAGGTTGCCGGCCAGCGGCCGGCACTACCGCGGGTGCAGGGCGTAGCCCTGCCGGCCCCCATTCACCCAACATTCGCGGGCGCCGCCGGATCATCCGGCCGCCATGTCCCATCGACCTCTCCTGCTTGCACTGGTGCTGCTGCCCATCCTGTGGCCCGGGATGGCTGCCGCGCGCACGGTCTATCGCTGCGTGCAGGGCAACACCGTCAGCCTGGCTACCGCACCGGAGCCGGGATCGCGGTGCACGCCGAAGGAGATCGACGACAACGCCATCCAGGCCCCGAACCTGTGGGGCAACATGGGCGTGTTCAGTGGTGTGCTGTACGAGCGCGAGCAGGACGGCGTGCTGGTCTATTCCACCCGCAACCTGCCCGGCTCGCGGGTATTCCTGAAGTTCACCGTGGCCACGCCGCCGGGCGAGCCGGCGCACGAGGGCCTGGGCAAGGTCGGCAAGCCGCAGCTCGCGCAGCACGCCAGGCAGTTCAAGGCCGCGGCCAAAGCCACCGGCGTCGATGATGCCTGGCTGCGCGCGATCGCCCATGCCGAAAGCAATTTCGATCCGCTGGCGGTCTCGACCAAGGGCGCACAGGGCGTGATGCAGTTGATGCCGGAGACCGCACAGGAATATGGCGTGCGCGATCCGTTCTCGCCACAGCAGTCGATCGAGGGCGGCGCACGCTACATGCGCGCGCTGCTGCGCCGTTACAACGGCGATCGCCCGTTGGCGGCGGCTGCCTACAACGCGGGCATCGGTGCGGTCACCCGCTACAAGGGCGTGCCGCCCTACGCCGAAACCCTGGCCTATGTGGACAAGGTGATGGCGCTGTACGCGCGCTACCGCGAAGCGATGGGCATCCGCACCGAAGTACCAGCCCGCTAGCAGGGACTCAGCGCGAGGTGGAAGTGCTGACCAAGTCGTAGCGCTCGATGCGGCCGACGCGTGCCACCTCCGCCTGCACGTCGGCACGCTGCTTGAGTGCACGCCACGCGGCATCGATGCGCACATCGCCCGGCAATGACGGATAGGTGCGCATGTCCTGCAGGCTGGCCAGGGTTTCACCGCGTTCAACCGGCGAGCGCAGCTGTTCGATCAGCACGGCGGCGGCACCGTCCAGGTCGCCTTCCTCCAGCAGCATTTCGCGATGGAACAGGCGGGCATCGTCGCGCTGGGCCAGGATCACCGCGCGTGCTGCATCGCGCGCCTTGGCATCGCCGCGCTCGCGGGCGGCGGCGAACTGCAGCAGCGCCTGTGCGGCCTTGCCGTAACCGGCGAGGCCCGGCATGTCATTCACTGCCTGCGCAGCGTCCTGCATGCGCCCCAGCGAACTGAACACGAAGCCGACATTCATCTGGTGCTCGACACCATCCGGGCCGAGCGCGCCGATGCGGGCGGCCTGTTTCGCCGTGGCCAGTGCCTCATCGGTGCGGCCCAGCCGGCGCAGTGCGGTGAGCCGGCTGTTGAGCAGCCAGGCCACCCATTCCGCCTCCGCAGCGGCAGGCGATTCGCCGTTGCTGGCGGCACCGGCCATGCCCTCGGTCAACGACAGCACTTCCTCGTTGCGGTCCAGCATCAGCAAGGTGGTGCTGAACTCGGCCATGCGCGCGTCCAGTGCGCGGTCGAGCAGGCCGGAAACACGCAGTTCATCGAGGTGGCGCTGTGCCGCCTGCACCGGATCGAAACGCGCGTCACCGCGATCGACATAGCGATCAAAGCGCTTGTCGCTGCGCAGGCGGATGATCTCGGCCGGGCTGTCGATCCGCGCCAGCGTGGCCGGAATGCTGTCGCCACGGCCGTTGTCGGCCTGCAGCGTGGCCAGCGCCAGCCACAGCCCGGTGGGTTCCAGGCCGCCACTCTTCCAGCCGTTGTCAAACAGCGCCTGCAGCAGGTCCATGCGCTTCTGCGGCTGCTCACGCAGGCGGTACTGCAGGTAGTTGATGGCGTGGTGATCGATCGACAGCGGTGCGTCGGCGTGCTGCAGTGCCTTCACCAGGAAAGTGGTGGCTGCGGCCGGCTGGTTGTCCGACAGTTCCACCGACACCTGGGTGAGCAGGATCTGTGCATCCTCCGGCAGGGCCTCCTGCGCCCGCTGCAGGTAGCGGCGGGCCTGGTCCGGCTTCTTCTGCATCAGCGCGGTCCAGCCGGCGACCTGCGAGGCGCGGCCGCGATGCTCGGCATCGAAGTCGTCCAGCAACGGATCTTCCATCAGCCGCTCCATGCTGATCAGCGCACCCAGCGTGTTGCCGTCGCGTGCCTGCTGGATGGCCTCATCCCAACGCGTGGCGTACGCCGCGTGTACTGCATCGGCGGTGGCCGAAGGCTTCTGCGGGGCCACCGTGATCGAAGCGAAGGCGGGCGCGCTGGCCAATGCGGCCAGCAGCAGGGCGGTGAGGGGGAGAACGCGGGGCATGGAGAATCTCCATCCGTGGGAACCGCATTGAACCTGCTACGGCCAGCGAGGACAAGCACGACGAAGCGAATCCTGGCGTTCAGCCGCATGATCGGCCGTGGCGGATCGCACGCGCAGCGTCTATTGTCGGTGCCTCTTCAAGCAGCAGGCAGAGGCAGCGCAACACGATGGCACGGTGGCAATGGATGGCGGCAGGGGTGGCGTTGGCAACGGCGGTGGGCTTGGCTGCAACCTGGTGGGATACCCCGCTGAAAACGCTGGCCGGCCCTGCCGGCCCGGTGCCCACGCCGCTGGCTTGGACTGCGCAGATCGAGCCGCTGGCCGGCGATGGTCACCCCGGCGACCGCGACGGTGCGTCCGCGCAGGCGCGCTTCGCCGACCCGTATGCACTGCTGCGCGGCACCGATGGCAGTGTCTATTTCACCGATGCCGGTGACAACAACCGGATCCGCCGCCGCCTGCCCGATGGCCGCGTTGAAACCGTGGCCGGGCAGGGCGAGGGCCGTGTCGATGGCCCTGCGCTGCAGGCCAGCTTCAATACGCCTTCGGGCATTGCCGGCGATGCGCAGGGCAACCTGTACGTGGCCGACACGGGCAACCATGCGATCCGCCGCATCGGCACCGATGGCCAGGTGACCACGCTGGCCGGTGGTGAACAGGGCTTCGCCGATGGCCCTGCCATGCAGGCCCGCTTCGATGCACCGATGGGCGTTGCGGTGGACGCGCAGGGCCAGGTCTACGTGGCGGACACGTTCAATGACCGCATCCGGGTGATCGGTACCGATGGCAGTGTGCGCACCCTGGCCGGTGGTGATCGGCCGGGCTTTGCCGATGGCGCGGGCGCCGCTGCGCGTTTCGATACGCCGGTGGCGCTGGCCTTCGACGCGCAGGGTGCATTGCTGGTGGCCGATCTGTTCAACAACGCCGTGCGCCGGGTGGGGACCGATGGCACGGTCTGCACCGTGGTTGCCGGCGGCGGCGTGATCAATGGGCCACTGTCGCTGGCCACCACCCACGATGGCGTGCTGTACGTGGGGGATATGGATGGCCGCATCGTGCAGGTGACGCCGCAGGGCCACCAGATTGCACTGGTCGGCAACGGTCGCCTGCCGCGCCTGGCCCGCCCCAGCGGATTGGCGATGGAGGCCGATGGCAGCGTGCTGGTGGCCGACGCCGCAGGCTACCGCCTGCATCGCCTGCGTCCGCTGCCGGTGGGCGAACTGCCGGCGCCGGCACTGGTCGGCCCGGCCGCCGATGCCGCGCTGCCGAAGACGGGCGGCCGTTGGCCGCTCGCACCGCAGGACGGCTGGCACGAAGTGGTCGGCACCCTGGGTGAAGTGCGCGGCAACTTCAGCGGTGAGAGCCGCCACCACCTGCATGGCGGCTTCGACGTGCGCGGTGATGTGGGCCAGACCGTGCTGGCGATTGCCGATGGCAAGATCAGCAGCCCAGTGGCGGCCTGGAACCTGGGCGAGCAGGCCGAGGGCCTGGCGGTGGACCGCCTCAAGTACATCCACATGCGTGTCGGCCGCACCCCGCGCGATGTGCCGTTCGACGCGCGCTGGCAGGCGCTGTATGACGAGCAGGGCAAGCTGCAGCGGATGCGCGTGCGCCGTGGCATGCGCATCCACGTGGGAGACCGCCTGGGCAGCATCAACAACCAGGCGCACGTGCACCTGGCGGTGGGTACCGGTGGCTTCGAGACCAACGCGGTAGCGCTGGGCTTCCAGGGCTACGCCGACCACTTCGCACCGCGCATCACCGATGTGGCCCTGCTGGACGACAACGACCAGCCGATGGCCGCCGGCAGCGATGGCGTGGTGATGGTTGCGCGGCAGGGGCGTGGCGTGCAGATCGTGGTGGAGGCCTGGGACCAGGTCGACAACAATCTGCCACGACGCCGGCTGGGCATGTACCAGGTGGGTTACCAGATTCTCGATGCTACGGGACATCCGCTGCAGGGCTACGAGCAGCCGCGCTGGAACATCATGTTCAACCGCATGCCGCCGCAGCGGGAAGCGGTGCGCGTGGCCTACGCACCGGACAGCGGCATCACCGTGCATGGCAGCGCGGTGACCCGGTTCCGCTACCTGGCCACCAACACCGTGCGTGATGGCCTGATGGAAACCGGGCGCTGGCAGCCGGCGGCGTTGCCGCCGGGCGAGTACATCGTGCGTGCCAGCGTGCGCGACTACAGCGGCAACGAAGGCGTCGGCCCGCGCGAGATCAGAGTACGGCTGCTGCCATAGCCGCAGCCGGGGCGCCGCAGCGTTCGCGCTCGGCGTCCATGTCTTCCAGTGGCCGCACTTCGATGCTGCCGAAGCGTGCCCACGGGAAGTCGCGGGCGATGCGCATGGCGTCGTCGCGGTCGCGCGCCACGATCAGGTTGAAGCCGGCCAGCAGCTCGCGGGTTTCGGCAAACGGGCCATCGAGCACGCGGCTGTGTCCATCGCGCACGCGCAGGGTCTGTGCGGTATCGACCGGCTGCAGCTTCTGTGCGGCCAGCAGCGTGCCTTCGGCCTGCAGCTTGTCGGCATGGGCCAGGCAGTCGCGCATCAGCGCGTTGAATTCTTCGGTGGGCAGGGCCTGCAGCAGGGCAGGCTCGATGTAGATCAGAAGCAGGTACTGCTGCATGGCATGGTCCTGGCGGGGCGGGGGTCCATGATCGCGCAGGATTGCGCACGGGCATGTTGCAGCGCAGAAGCGCGCCTTCGGCGGGGATCGGCGAACGGCGGAGCCCCTCCGTGGTGGGGTGGGGTTGGTCGCTGAAAGCGGGTTTCCTGAGGGTGGGCCGTGCGGGTGGGATTGGCGGGGACGCCGTGAATCCGTCCCTGGAGGCTTAGCCGCGCCATCCATGGCGCGGATACCCCGCCAACCCCACCCGCCCGGCCCCAGACAGATTCCGGCGGCCGATCCACCACGGGAAATCAACAACAAGAGCAAAAGCGGGTCGCTTCGCTCGCAAAGCCGAGCCCGCCAGCCAACCGCCTTTGCTTTTGCTGTTGCTGTTGCCTTTTCTCTTGATCTTCCCGTGGTGGGTACCGGAGGCAGGAAACTGTCCAGGGCCGGGTGGGTAGGCGGGGCGGGGGTGTCTGATCTGGCCCCCTGAAAACGGACGCCATGAAGCCGTTTCAGGCGGCAGCCCGGAGCTGCCGGGCGTAGTTGTTAGGCGAGTGGTAGCCCAGCGCCGAGTGTAGCCGGGCTGGATTGTAGAAGCCGTGGATGTAAGCAGCGATGCACTGGCTGGCTTGTTCCCTACTGGCGTAAGGCTCGGCAGCCTCTTCTGTCTTGAGCGTCGCAAAGAAGCTCTCGGCCACCGCGTTGTCCCAGCAATTGCCAGGCCGGCTCATGCTTTGGACCACGTCATGGGACTGCAGCAGCTGGCGAAACTCGTTCCCCCAGTACTGCCCACCACGATCTGAATGGAAGATCAGGCCGGGTCGTTGTGGATGCAGAGCCCAGGCATTGGCAAATGCTTTCACCACCAGCTCTTCAGTCAGACGCTTGGAAACGCTGTAGCCCAGCACCTGCCGGGTCTGGACGCTGATGACCACGGCCAGATGCAGCCATCCCTGGCGGGTGGGGACATACGTGATATCCCCGACCCACGCCGTCGGTCCGGTTCCGGGGGCAAATTGCCGATCCAGCAGGTTGGGGGCGAGCTGAGATGAGCCGCCGGAGGACTTGGGTCGGAATCGGCCTTTGGTCTTGCCCTGGATTCGCTCCTCGGCCATTAACCGTGCCACGCGCTTGTGGCCGACTGGATGATTCCTGGCTCGTAAGGCCCTGACCAGCCGACGTCGCCCATAACTGCGCTTGCTGGTCACATGAATGGCCCGAAGCTCGGTACGCAGGGCCGAATCGGCATCGCACGCTTGGGCACATTGCCGACGCAGGTAATCATGGAATCCAGAGACAGAAACCCCAAGAACCCGACACAACAACCTGGTCGGGTAGTGAGTCCTTTGACTGGCGACGAAGGCGTACCTCACTTGGACTCTCTGGCAAAGAACGCCGCCGCTTTTCTTAGGATTTCCCGCTCCATCTTCAGATTGGCGTTCTCGGCCCGAAGGCGGCTGATCTCGCTTTCCAGGTCGGTGGTTGGCCTGCGAGCCTCAGAGGTCAGAGACCGGCCAGCACGGACCGCGTCAAGCCAATTTGCCAGCGTCTTGACCGACATCTCCAGCTGACGGGCTGCTGCGGCAGGCCCGAGCGACTCGGCCAACTCCACGGCTTGGTGCTTGAACTCATCGGTATAGCTACGACGGGTGATACGGGACATAAGGGACCTCCAAGTGCGATCAAAGTATCGCTTCTTGGCGTCCGCTGACGGGGGCCAGATCAGTCCGCGGCATGGATGCCGCGGCCAAGCCCCCATGGATGGGTTTACGGCGTCCCCCGACCCGCCTACCCACCCGGCCAAACCCATGAACCGAGCTTTCAGCGACCAACCCACCCCACCACGGAGGGGCTCCGCCGTTCGCCGACCCTCGCCGAAGGCGCGCTTTCCTCGCAAGAAAAAAATTTCCAACAGACGTGTCGATTCCCAGCCCCCTGGTTCGTTGTACCCAGTGAAGGGCACGCACCACGCGTCCCACGGGAGACCAAAATGAAAGTGATGGTGATCGTGAAGGCCAACGCCGACTCCGAAGCCGGCCGCATGCCCAGCGAACAGGAACTGTCCGAAATGGGCGCCTTCAACGAACAACTGGTGGCCGCCGGCATCATGCTGGCCGGTGAAGGCCTGCACGCCACCCAGCGCGGCCGTCGCATTCATTTCGGCGGCGGGGCACCCAAGGTCGAGGCCGGTCCGTTCGGTCCTGCCAGCGAACAGATCGCCGGCTTCTGGCTGTGGGAGGTGCGGTCGCTGGACGAGGCCGTTGAATGGGCCAGCCGTGCGCCGTTCGGCGAGGGCGGCACGCTGGAACTGCGTCCGCTGATCTCCGCAGAAGACTTTGGTGAAGCCTTCACCCCCGAATTACAGCAGCAGGAACAGCGTCTGCGTGCACAGCTGGAAGGCTGATCCGATTCCTCTCCCTGCCGGGCACGCCCCGGCACTATCGCCCTGAACCGCACAACGGAGTATTGCCATGAGACTGATTCCCTTCCTCGGCTTCAGCGGCCAGGCCCACGAGGCAATGGCGTTCTATGCCAAGGCACTCGGTGGCCAGGTCACCTCGGAAATGAAGTACCGCGACATGCCGCCCTCCGATGGCTCGCCGGGCTGCAACGAAATGCCGCCGGAAACCCTCGACCACGTTGCGCACAGCCAGCTGGAAATCGGCAGCGCCATCGTGATGGCGGCCGACGGTCCCGGCGGTGGCGAGGGCGGCTCGACCACCATCAATGTCGACGTCGACAGCATCGAAGAAGCCGAACGCGTGTTCGCCGCGCTGGCCGAAGGTGGCCAGGTGCAGATGCCGATCGGCGAAACGTTCTGGGCACATCGCTGGGGCATGCTGATCGACCGTTACGGCAAGCCGTGGATGGTCAACTGCATGAAGCAGTCCTGATCCCGCCTCTGTCATCCACAAGGAGCTTCAACGATGAGTGCACCACAACCGCAGATGATCTTCGTCAACCTGCCCGTGCAGGACCTGGAGAAGTCCAAGGCGTTCTTCACCGCGCTGGGCTACAGCTTCAATCCGACCTACACCAACGACGACGCGGCCGGCATGGTCATCAGCGAAAGCATCTACGTGATGCTGCTGACCCAGCCCTTTTTCCAGCAGTTCACCAACAAGCCGATTGCCGACGCGCACACCCACACCGAAGTGATCAACGCACTCTCGGCACCCAGTCGCAAGGCCGTTGACGAGTTGGTGGACAAGGCCCTGGCCGCCGGCGCCAGCGAACCGCAGCCGGCGCGCGACTACGGCTTCATGTACCAGCGTGGCTTCCAGGACCTGGACGGCCATCTCTGGGAGATCGCACACATGGACGGCGAGCCGGGCTGACGGCCGCCGCAGGAGAACCCGCATGGCTTACGTGGACGCTTACGTGCTGCCGTGCCCGCAGGACAAGGTGGCGGCCTACCGCCGCCTTGCCCGCAAGGCCGGCGCGGTGTGGAAGGACCATGGCGCGCTGCAGTACATGGAATGCGTGGCCGACGATGTGGAGCCGGGCAAGAGCACCTCGTTCCCGCGCGCGGTCAAGGCGAAACCGGGCGAGACGGTGATCGTCGCCTTCGTGGTGTTCCGCTCGCGCGCGGCACGCGACCGCATCAACGCAAAGGTGATGGCCGACCCGCGACTGGCGTCGCTGGGCCCGAAGGACATGCCGTTCGATACGAAGCGCATGTTCTGGGGCGGCTTCAAGCCGATTGTTGAAGCGTGAGCTGCGGCGCTTGTGCGGGCCGGGCGTGCGTGCTGTGATCGGCGCATGCTCGAGCCCGCACTGACGCAGCGTCTGGAAACCCTCTGGCGGATGGAGTCGCCAGTGCTGATCGCGCGCCTGGCGCGGCTGCTCGGTGGCGATGTCGGCCGTGCCGAGGAACTGGCCCAGGACACCTGGCTGGCCGCGCTGGAGCGTTGGCCGGAGCAGGGCATCCCGGACAACCCCGGAGCCTGGCTGATGACCACCGCGCGCAACCGTGCCATCGATGTGCTGCGCCAGCACCAACGCGTGGCTCAGCAGCACGCGCAATGGGGCGAGGAACTGCATCCGGCGGCGCTGCCGGCACCCGATGACAGCCAGGCGCTGGAGGACGACCTGGGCGATGACCTGCTGCGGCTGATGTTCGTGGCCTGCCATCCCGTGCTGCCGGCCGATGCGCGCGTGGCGCTCACCCTGCGCCTGCTCGGTGGCCTGACCACCGTGGAGATCGCGCGCGCGTTCCTGCAGCCGGAACCGACCATCGCCCAGCGCATCGTGCGCGCCAAGCGCACCCTGACGCAGAAGCAGGTGCCCTATGAAGTGCCGCGCGCGGAGGCGATGCCGGAGCGCCTGGCCTCGGTGCTGGAGGCGATCTACCTGGTGTTCAACGAAGGCTATGCGGCCAGCGCCGGCGACGACTGGATGCGCCCGGCGCTGTGCGAGGAAGCGCTGCGGCTGGCCCGCGTCCTGGCCCATCGGTTGCCGGTGCCGCCGGTACTGGGCCTGCTGGCGCTGATGGAGCTGCAGGCCTCGCGCGCAGCGGCGCGGGTGGAAGCGCAGGGCGTGCCGGTGCTGCTGGACCAGCAGAACCGCGCACGCTGGGATTGGCTGCAGATCGAACGTGGGCAGCAGGTGCTGGCGCGTGCGCTGGCCGCGGGTGGTGGCGACGATCCCTACGTGCTGCAGGCGCGCATTGCGGCCTGCCATGCAGCGGCGCGCCGCCCCGAGGATACCGATTGGCCGCGCATTGCTGCGCTCTATGCACAGCTTCTGCAGGTGCAGCCTTCGCCAGTGGTGGCATTGAACCGGGTGGTGGCGATCCTGCGCAGCGACGGTCCCTTCGCCGCGTGGGCGCAACTGCAGCCCTTGCTGGTCGACGCGCGCCTGCGTGACTACGCGCCACTGCAGGTGGTGCGTGGCGAGCTGTTGCAGGCACTGGGGCGCGAGCAGGATGCGCGTGACGCTTTTGGCGAGGCGGCTCGGCTCAGCCACAACCAGGCCGAGCGCGGACTGCTGCGGCAACGGGCCGGCCTGCCCCCCACGGACTGAGCCGACAAGGACAGCACTTGTCGCCGCGCGCCTGAGCGGCTATGTTTCGCGCCCAGCGGACGCATCAGCGCCCGCATTCCGTGCGTATTGACCGAGGAGCGGTTGGATGTATTCAAGGACGAAGAGCGCATCGCGCGCTTTTGCGCGCCTGCTTGCCTGTGCCCTGTGCCTGGCCGTATGGCCGACGGCCGTGCAGGCCGCGGACAAATCGCAGCAGGCCTATTGGGCCGGTTTTGCCTATACCGCTGACGCCGCCGCCGTGCAGGCGACCACGCCACATGCGCATGCGGTGCTGGAACGGCGTGGCCTGATCCCGCTGAACCAGACGCTGGCGCAGTCGCTCAAGCGCCGCGCACCGGCCCACCTGGAGCTGATCGACCAGCCGGTGGCGATGCTCGACGGCACCACCAGCGCCACCGTGCTGGCCGCCGCGCTGGACCGCGAACTGGTCTCGGTCGAGCCGATCGGCGACCAGTACAAGGTGCTGGTGGAAGTGGCGCTGCAGGCGTTGTTCTTCGACTTCCGCGAGCGCCAGGTGATCGCGTCCTATCCGCTCACGCTGCAGCGCATCGACGTGCAGGATTACCGACCGGACAACGACGATATCGACGCGATCGTCGCCGATCTGCTGTATGGCGGCGCCGATACCAGCCTGTCGCAGGTGCTGGCGGCCAGCCTTGCCCAGGCCAGGTTGCCCGACGCGGCGGTGCGCCGTCTGCAGGTCGGTGGTGTAACCCTGTCCGACGCGGTCCGCGCCAAGCTGCCCGACCCGAAGTGGGAAGCGCCGCTGCGCGCCACGCTGGCCCATGAACTGTCCAAGACGCTGTCGTCCAACACCGGCGTCGGGCTGCTGCCGCCGGCCTCGGGCCAGGCGATCGGTGGCGCGATGGCTGCCCGCTTTGCCGACGGCAAGGTCTACCAGCTGAAGATTCCCGAACCCGACTACGTCATCAACCTGCAGGTCGATGCATTGAAGAACGGCGTGATCGAGGAAACCCCGGCGATGAAGACGATGCTGTTCGGCGCCTTCTTCACCGCCAAGGTGACCGAACCGTTCTCGGGGAAGGTCTATTTCGAACAGCCGCTGCGCAAGGGCGCCACCAAGGTGGTGCCGGCCACGCAGTGGCAGGTCGACCAGTGGTCGGCCAGCTACGAAACCCTGCTGGCCGGGCTCGATGCCTTCGCCGGCGCCGCCGCCAAGCGTGCCGATTCGCGCGCCTGGCTGGACGAACAGAAGCCGGGCGGCCGCCCGTTGCAGCAGCAGACCCAAGCCCTCCAGGAGTTGATCAAGTCATGTCGTTGATGCGTACCATCCTGCTCATCCTCATCGCGCTGGTGGTGGCCTCGCCGGTCGCTGCGCAGACCGCGAGTTCGCGCGGCACCGGCTCGGCCAGCTACGGCCTGCGCCTGAGTGCCGATACCCGTGCCCAGGCCCTGAACAAGGCCAAGGTCAACGCCCTGGAGGCATACATCGCCGAAACCGGTGCGGCCAAGCTGCGCCTGTTCGAAGCGCGCCGCGCCGAGTTCATCGGCGAGATCGACCGCTACGTGCTCAGCGCGGTGCAGCTGTCGGACACCGAAGACAAGAAGGCCAAGACCTACACCGTCACCGTCCGTGCCGAGATCAACACCACCCTGCTGCAGACCAAGCTGGATGCGGGTTCGGCCGTGGCCGGTGCCACCGCCGCGCAGCGCTCGCTGCTGACCTTCCTGTTCATGGCGCGCTCGCAGGACACCGTGCAGTCGTTCCAGGACAAGGAATACCGCCGCGTCGACGCCAGCAGCAGCTACAGCGAGAACACCCGTGAGGGCGACAGCTTCCGCGGCAACTCGGTCAGCACCAACGGCAGCATCAACCAGAATGGTTCGGTGTCGGTCACCAGCGGCGGCAGCACCACCGCGCGCGCCGACAACATCACCTGGAAGGTGGCCAACGCCGCCGAGGTCAACACCGCGATGACCGGGGCCTTCAGCGCCGCGGGCTACGAAGTGGTTGAAGCCGAATACGTGGAAGGCGAGTCGCGTGGCCTGCTCAGCATCGAGCGTATCCGCAAGGACTTCAGCACCGGCAACGACCTGGCCCCGGCCACCCTGCGTGACACCGCCAACGGCATCCGTGCAGCCAACATTCCGTACATCGCCGTCGGCACCCTCGACATCGGCATGCGCGACCGTGATCCGGCCAGTGGCAACACCCGCGTGTTCGTCACCGTCACCGGCAAGGTGCTGGATGTGACCGGTCGTTTCCCGCGCACCGTGTCGTCGGTCGGCCCGGTGCAGTTCTCCGGCACCGGCCCGAATGAAACCGTGGCCCGTACCAATGCCCTGCAGCTGGCTGCCGAAAAGGCCGCCCAGCAGATGATCAACGAACTGAACGTCAAGGCGGTCCGCTGATCCGCCGCCCCGTGGGTGCCGAGCGCGCTCGGCATCCACCGGGGCTTACCGATTCCCCACGTGCCGCACCGCGGCCGTCTCTCCCAAAGGACTCTCACATGATCCGCAATACCGCTCTTGTCCTGGCCATCGCGGCCGCCACCCTGTCGATGCCGGCGCACGCTGGCCTGGGCAAGCTGAAGGACCTGGCCGGCGCCGCCACCGGTACCTCCAGCAGCAGCGCCTCCAGCGCCGCCGCACCGGATGAAGCCGCGCAGGAAGCACTGGTGCGTCGTTTCGTCAGCTCGCAGTCGCACTCGCTGCAGGCCCAGACCTCGTTCGCCCGTGCCTTCGGCCTGGCCGAGCAGGTGCAGCTGCTGGAAGCCGAGCGCCAGGCGCTGTCGTCGGGTTCGGTCAGCGTCGATGCGATGAAGAAGTCGGTGTCGGTCAGCGAAGCCGCCCAGGCCGCGATCGACGAGCGCCAGGCCGCGCAGCCGGAGCTGAACGCTGAATCCAAGCAGCACTATGCCGAAGGCCTGGTCTCGCTGCTGGCGTCGGCTGCCGAAGCGCAGAAGCTGGGCGGCGAAGCCAGCAACTTCACCGCCGGCATGAAGAACCTGGGCGCCACCCAGATGGCCACCGTCGGCCGCAAACTGGCTGCCGGTGCATGGGTGGCCAAGGAATCGCCGGGCTTCATCCAGGGCCTGTACGGCTCGACCAAGTCGGCCGTGACCTTCGCCAAGAAGAGCAAGGTGAAGGTGCCGTCGAACGCCGATTCGATGCTCGACTCGATCTGATCCGAGGATCAACCCCATGCGTACGACCTCCCGTTTGATCGGCCTGGGCCTGGCCGCCGTGCTGCTTGCAGCCTGCGGCAAGCAGGGCACCCCGGCCGCCGATGCGCCCACACCCGCCAAGGACAAGGCAACCAGTGCACTGGCCAGCAATGCGCCAGTGGAAGCAGCGCCCCTGCGTGGCACGCCGGATTTCGGCGGCACCACCCAGGTCGCGCGCGAGGCCGACGGCATCGGCAGCACCCCGGAACTGGCGGTGCTGGCGGCGCTGCAGTCGGCGGTGGCGCAGGTCAACGGTGTACGCGTGGCCAGCCAGATGCAGGGCCTGCGCGCAGGCCTGCATGTGGACGTGGATGACGAACACGTCGGCGATATCCGCGCCGACGCGTTCACCCAGCAGATGATCGCCGGCTCGCAGGGCGCGGTGCTGGGCTATGAAATCCTGTCGCAGGACGAAGTGCGGCAGCTGGACGAGGAAACCATCGCGCGCGTGCGCGCCAGCGATGAAGGCTGGAGCTTCAAGGGTTCGGCCTCTGCCAGCGCCTCTGGCGAAGCCACGGCCAAGGGCGGCGGTGCCTCGGCCAGTGTCAAGGAGCGCTACGACGAGAAGGTCAGCGTCGATGCCAAGCGTGGCGCAAGCTCGTTCGATTCCGACGTGACCCACCGCAGCATGCGCAGCTACTGGAAGGTACGCGTGCGTGCCCAGATCGCCCAGTACCGCGCACCGGACGAGCAGGGCAAGCCGAAGATCGTGGTCGCGCTGCCGCGTACGAAGGCCGGCAGCTATGCCGTGGGCGATGGCCGCGTGAGCGCCGATGAAGTGGCCGACGCGATCCGCGCACGCCTGTCCGACACGCTGACCCAGACCCAGCGCTTCATCGTGCTGGATCGCGAGTTCGGCGACGAACTGCAGGCCGAGATCGACCACATCAACAGCGGCAACGTGCGTTTGCAGGACACTGCCCGCGTCGGCCAGCAGCTGGCGACCGACCTGATCCTGATCCCGACCATCGAACGCTTCGAGTACCCGCGCAGCGTGCGCAACCTGCGCATGTCCGACCGTCAGGTGACCTCATACTCCGGTGGCGGCCGCATCACCCTGCGCCTGGTCAACGCCACCACCGGCCAGGTGGTGATGTCCGACAGCTTCGATCACCAGTTGGCCTCGACCGGCCCGAGCACCCTGCCGCGTGTGGTGAACGGCCGCAACATGGCTGCGGCGATGATGGAATCGCTGTCCGGCCAGATCGGCACCAGCATCGTCACCACGCTGTTCCCGGTGTCGGTGGTGTCGGTGGACGGTGACCAGGTGGTGCTGAGCCAGGGCGGTGACACCGTGCAGGCCGGCCAGCGCTGGCAGGCTGTGCGCCTGGGCGAGGAACTGAAGGACCCGCAGACCGGCCGTTCGCTGGGCCGCAGCGAACACCCATGCTGCACCATCCGCATCGACCGCGTGGCTGCACAGACCTCGTACGGCACCATCGAAGACGGCGTTGACGCGATGCGCGGCGGCTTCCGTCCGGGCCAGATCGAACTGCGCCAGAAGCTGGGCAGCAAGCCGGCTGCCGCCGCTGCTGCGGGCGCGACCGCCCCGGCTGCAGCCGCCGCCCGCCCGGCCGCCAAGCCGAAGCCCAAGCCTGCTGCCGCCCCGGCCGAAGACCCGAACTGGTAACACGCCCAAGCAACACACAGATGGGGTCAGAGCCCTTTCCCGCCGGGAAAGGGCTCTGACCCCTTCGTGTTTCCGTCCGTGTCGACCAAGGTCGACACCCACCAACAGCAGCAGAGATCTGTCGAAGGCGGGGTGGGTCCGGTTGCGGGGGTGTCCGCGGCATGAATGCCGCGGCCAAGCCCCCAAGGGTGAGGGCGCTTTGCTTGCGAAGCATTGCTTCGCAAGCGCCCGAACGCACAGCCGCCAGCGGCTGGGCCGGACCGCGGAGCGGGGTTTACGGCGTCCCCGCAACCGGACCCACCCCGCCATCCCACCGAATGCCTGCTTCTGCTGTTGCTGTTGCTCCAGCTGTTGCTGCTGCCCTGGCTTCGGCGGGTGCAGGGCGCAGCCCTGCCGAATCCCATTACACTCCAGAAGGATTTCCCTGCTGGAGAGAGCAATGAAACGAGTGGTACTGGGCGTGCTGGCCCTGTCGGTGTCGAGCGCACTGATGGCGGCCACCCCGAAATTCGATGGCGCGCGGATCTCCGCCGACGTCAAGGAACTGGCCTCCGACGCCTACGAAGGCCGCTCGCCGGCCACCGCCGGCGAAGAGAAGACCATCGCCTACCTCAGCAAGCAGTTTGCCGACGCCGGTCTGCAGCCGGGCGGCGACCTCAAGGACGGCAAGCGCCTGTGGACCCAGGCCGTGCCGCTGCGCAAGGGCGACATCGTCGGCACACCGCAGCTGGCGCTGCACCAGGGCGGCAAGACTGTTGCGCTGGAGCAGGGCAAGCAGATTGCCGTGCGCGCCGCCATGAACGGCGCCAGCAACGTCGACATCAGCAAGGCCCCGCTGGTGTTCCTCGGCTATGGCGTGAAAGCGCCGGAGCGCAACTGGGACGACTTCAAGGGCGTGGACCTGAAGGGCAAGATTGCCGTCGTACTGATCAACGATCCGGACTTCGAAACCGGCCAAGGTGATTTCGACGGCAAGGGCATGACCTATTACGGCCGTTGGACCTACAAGTACGAGGAAGGCGCGCGCCAGGGTGCACTGGGCGTGCTGATCGTGCACGAGACCGCACCGGCCTCCTATGGCTGGGCCACCGTGGCCGGTTCCAACACCAACACCATGTTCGACGTGGTGCGCGACAACCCGGCCGAAAGCCACCCGCTGCTGGAAGGCTGGATCCAGCGCGACCTGGCCGTGGAGCTGTTCCGCTCCGCCGGGCAGGACTTCGAGGCGCTGAAGAAGAAGGCGCAGCAGCGCGACTTCACCCCGGTGCCGCTGACCGGCGCCAGCCTGGACGCGAAGTACGCGGTGAAGACCGAAGTGATCACCTCGCACAACGTGGCCGCACGCCTGGAAGGCAGCCGCCATCCGGATGAGACGATCATCTACAGCGCGCACTGGGACCACATTGGCGTGGGCGAGCCGGACGCGCGCGGTGACCGCATCTTCAACGGCGCACTGGACAACGCCAGCGGTACCGCCTCGCTGCTCGAGCTTGCCCGTGGCTTCGCCAAGGAAACGCGCCCGCAGCGCTCGCTGCTGTTCCTGGCGGTCACCGCCGAGGAGAAGGGCCTGCTGGGTTCGGAGTACTACGCCACCCATCCGCTGTACCCGCTGGAAAAGACCGTGGCGGTGATCAACATGGACGGCATGGCGCCGTTCGGCCCGTCGCGTGA
The DNA here is from genome assembly GCF_006228405.1 of Stenotrophomonas sp. pho. Lineage (NCBI taxonomy): Bacteria > Pseudomonadati > Pseudomonadota > Gammaproteobacteria > Lysobacterales > Lysobacteraceae > Stenotrophomonas > Stenotrophomonas sp. pho. The sequence goes on from NZ_CP029759.1 coordinate 473,676, forward strand.
CTTCGGCATCTACGGTGCCGCGCGTTTCGAGCTGCTGGACCAGCTGAAGGACGTGGCCAAGGGCTGGGACATCCGCTACACGCCGGACCCGAAGCCGGAAGCGGGCCTGTTCTTCCGCTCCGACCACTTCCCGTTCGCCAAGCGTGGCGTGCCGGCGCTGTCCTGGTCGGCCGGCCAGGACTGGGTGGACGGTGGCGTGGCTGCGGGCAAGAAGGCCTCCGAGGACTACACCGCCAAGCGTTACCACCAGCAGGGCGACGAATGGCAGCCGGACTGGGTGTTCGCCGGTGCCGCCCGCGACCTGGAAGTGCTGTACACGCTGGGCAACCAGCTGGCCAACTCCGTGCCTGGCCGAACTGGAGCAAGGACGAGTCGTTCCGCGCCGTGCGTGACGCCAGCGCCGGCCAGCGCAAGTAAGGGCGTTCGGTAGTGCCGGCCGCTGGCCGGCAACCGCACTCGGTCCGGGCAACCGTCCCCTGAGTCAGGGGGCGGCGCCATAGGCGCGGGGATGTGGGTGCTGGTGAGATGGGGCCCACGGCTTGCGCAGGCGAGCCGTGGGAGCGCCAGCGCGAATGCGCAGGCGCGTTCCCGGCATTTCCATAACGGCTTCCATCCGCACTTTCCGGCCCTTCGTCGCAGGCCGCTTGCTTGCCCGGCCGGCCGCCCTATGCTCGGCTCACCCCTTCCTCCAAGGCGCCGCCGTGTTCGCCAGCCTCTCACTTCTGTTCCGTCACCTGCTGGCCTGGGCTGCGGCGCTGTTCGTCGCTGGCATGGTCTGGAGCGGCATCTTCAGTGGCATGAACGATGGCCCGGGCTGGATTTTCGGCCTGCTGGCGATGTTCCTGATCATTTCCGCGCTGGGCAGTGCCATCACCCACATCCGCCGGGTCTGGCTGGTGGCCGGTCGCCTGGATGCCACCACCCTGTCCGGTCGCCAGCGCCGCCAGATCGAACTGCCGATGGACGCCGGCCACGCCTTCTCGGTGGTGGAGGCGGCAATCTCCGAACTACCCGCGTGGAGGATGTGGAAAGCTCGGCCGGCAGCCTGCAGGTGCGCGCCTATGTGCGCCGGGTCGACCTCTGGAATGGCCGCCAGCCGTCGCGCTGGAACCTGCCGGCGCGGCTGGCGATCAAGCGCAACAGCGTGCTGGCAACGGTCACGCCGGGGCAGGGCACCAGCACCGTTACCCTGCTGTTCGAACCCGATGCTGGCTGGTGGGCCGACCTGCTGGCGCTGGACGAGGGCAGCAACTTCGAGAACGCCGAAGCAGTCACCCGCGCGATCAGTCGCCGCGTCGCCGACCAGCGCCGCGACGAACAGGCTGCGGCCGAACAGACCCAGGTGGAAAAGGAACTGTCGGTGGCGCGCTTGAACCTGTTGCATGCGCAGGTGGAACCGCACTTCCTCTACAACACGCTGGCCAATGCGCAGGTGCTGACCCGCACCGACCCGGCACGGGCCGAACAGATGCTCGGCCACCTGATCCAGTACCTGCGCAGCTCGTTGCCACAGGTGGACGAATCGGTGTCCACGCTGGGCGTGGAGCTGGAACGCACCCGCGCCTACCTGGAGATCCTGCGCATCCGCATGGGTGCACGGCTGGCGGTGGAAGTGCAGGTGCCCAACGAACTGCATGGCGTGCACCTGCCGGCGATGGCGCTGCAAACGCTGGTGGAAAACGCGATCAAGCATGGCCTTGAACCCAAGCCCGGCGGAGGCACGATCTGGATCCTGGCGCGCGGCTTCGATGACCACGTGACGGTGACCGTGGCTGACGATGGGCTCGGCTTCGGCCAGGGCACCAGTGGTACCGGCATCGGCCTGAAGAACCTGCGCGAGCGCCTGCGCCTGACCTGTGGCGAGCAGGCCGGCGTGGCGATCGTCGCCAACTTCCCCAGCGGCGTGGCAGCGACGATGACCCTGCCGCAGTCGCACAAGGAGCGCAGCCATGCCGCTTGAAGCCCTGATCGCCGAAGACGAGGACCTGCTGCGGCAGTCACTGGTGGAGCAGCTGGGCCGGCTGTGGCCGGACCTCGCGCTGGTGGCCGAGTGCGAGGATGGTGCCAGCGCGCTGGAGCAGCTGGCCGAGAAGCAGCCGGACATCGCCTTTCTCGATATCCGCATGCCTGGCATCAGCGGCATCGAGGTGGCACGCTCGCTGTCCGAGCTGAGCCCGCGCACCCAGGTAGTGTTCGTCACCGCCTACGACCAGTACGCCATCGATGCGTTCGAGCAGGGCGCGATGGATTACCTGTTGAAGCCGGTCAGCGACGAGCGCCTGCTGGCCACCCGCGAGCGCATCCTGTCGCGGCTGCCATCGACGCGCCAGGACGATGCCGTGCTGGAGCGCCTGCTGCAGCGGTTGGGCCCATCGCAGGGCGCAGCCGAGCGCCCGCCACTGGCCTGGATCACCGCCAGCAACGGGCGCGAGACGCAGCTGATCATGCTGGAAGACGTGGCCTACTTCCGCGCGGACAACAAGTACACCACCGTGGTCACCGCCACCGGCGAAAGCCTGCTGCGCACACCATTGCGCGAGCTGCTGGAAGTGCTCGATGCGCAGCACTTCCGCCAGATCCATCGTTCGACCATCGTCAACATGAAGGCGGTGGCGGCGGTCAGCCGCGACGATACCGGGCGCGGCGTGCTGCGCCTGCGCGGGCGCACGGAGACGCTGGTGGTCAGCCAGCCGTTCATGAGCCTGTTCCGCGGCATGTAGCCGCAGCAGCATCCCCTTCACCGAGGAACGAACATGCCCCGACTGTTGATTGCGTGCATTGTCGTGCTGGCGTTGGCCGGCTGCGAAAGGTCCCGCAACACCTCGATCACGCGCACCCACGCCAACGGCGTGGACACGCTGTACAGCAAGGCTACCGTCGTCGATGGCGAGGCTCGTTTCCAGTGCATTGCCAGCAGCAGTGGTGCCTGCCACTACCTGGTGCTCGATCCGGGCTGCAGCCCCGATGCGGCGTGTACCACACCGCCGCTGCGCCGGTTCGCAGTTGCAGCAGGCAAGACCGAGGCCATGCGTGGCCTGCCCGACGGCTTCCGCCAGTGCGTCAGCCAGGACCCGATAGAACACTGCCACCGTGAGTGATCACGGTGGCAGTGTGGGTCCCCCCGCTTCCCTGAAGGCTCAGTAGGCAGGTTGCAGTGTCAGGTCGTGATGGTGCTCGGTCTCGCCCACATGGTTGAGGCGGCCGACCAGTTCGGAGTGCTGCTTCATCCGGCCGATCTCGGTCATGATGCGGATGTCCTCGTGGCGCAGTTCGCGCTTGGCGGTGACCGCCTGCTTGTAGTCCAGCACTTCCGGGTAGTGCTCGGCCAGGTCCAGCGCCTCGGCCACGTGCTCGACGCTGTCGGCCTTGGAACTGATGCGGGCGCGGCTGTTGAAGGCCTTCATCCAGCGCTCGAAGCCGGCCTGCTGATCGAACATGTTGGCCATGAACCAGATCACGAACAGGATCGAGACCCAGGAGCCGAACACGATCACCACGCGGGTGAAGGTGATATGGAAATCGTCGCGCCACAGGTAGTTGGCAATCAGGCCCAGGATCAGCAGCGAGGCCGCCTGCCAGCCAACGATCGACGCGATCAGCCACTGGCACTTGGCCTGGGCCAGCACCGCCACTTCATCGCGGATCTGCTGCTCGCTCAGGTTGCGCCAGTGCGCCACCTGTTTGTCGAACGGGCTGCTGTAGAGCTCGTTGTCGCGAAGCAGAATTCCCAAACCCTTGAACAAGGCAATCATGGCTGGCTCCTTGTGGAACGTGCGTCGATCAGCATTGGACGGTGTGGCGGATCCAGTTCTAGCACTTCCAGCGAGCCGTGCAATGGGGGCAATGCCAAGCGGCGCAAGGCTTTGACCGGCGGGAGTGAAAATTGGCGCGATGCAGCATCGCAGTCGCGGCCTGCGACAGGATGTCGCAGGGTGAAACGTGCTGCGGCCGCACATGAAACCGTCGCTGAGCGGGGAGGCTCGCCGCAGGAGGCGTGATCGCCGAGAATCGGAGCCAACCGCGCAAGACGCGACTGTTCTTCCGCCTTTCCTGGACCTGTGATGCCGGCTCTGCTGCAGCGACTCTCCCGCCCCGTCACCGCGCCGATCCGACGCTGGGTACTGGACGCCTTCCCGCGCGGCCAGAGCGGCATCGATTACGACCATCCGCAGGGCGACCCGGGCTGGTTCGGCCCGGACAGCGTCACCTGGCGGCTGCACGCCGAATTTCCCTCGATGCTCGCCGGTGGCCTGTGCGCGCTGATGCTGCAGACACTGCACCCACGCGCGCTGGCCGGGGTCTATGACCACTCCAATTTCCGCCAGGACCTGGTGGGTCGGCTGCGCCGCACCACGGCCTTCGTTGCCGGCACCAGCTATGCGCCCAGCGGCGAGGTGGAGGCGCTGGTGGCCAAGGTGCGCCGCATCCATGCGCAGATCCGCGGGCAGACCGCGCAGGGCGAGCCCTACGCCGCCGACGATCCGCAACTGCTGACCTGGGTGCACGTGACCGAAGCCTTCGGTTTCCTGCAGGGTTTCCGACGCTACGGGCGCGAGGTGCCGGCGCACATCGCCGATCGCTATTACGACGAGTACCGTTGCGTGGCCGAGGCACTGGGCGCGGTGGACGTGCCGCGCAGCGAAGCGGAAGTGGCGGCGTACTTCTGTGCACGTCAGCCGGAGCTGCGTGTGGATGAGCGCTCGCGCGAGGTGCTGGAGGTGCTGTCCGGCGTGCGCCTGCCGGTACCGGTGCCGGGGCTGTCGCGCGAGGTGTTCCTCGGTGCGGGCGCGGCGCTGCTGCCGGACTGGGCCGAAGGCATGCTTGAACGCAGTGGCCGCCAGCGCGCGCAGGCGGCGGCGTCTGCGAAGCTGATGCAGGGCATGGCGCCGCTGTTCCGCTGCGCACTGCCCGATGGCCTGGCCAGTCGCGCCTGTGCACGCATGGGCGCGCCGGTGGAGATCCTGCGCGAGTGGCCCGCGGTTGCCTGGTAGGTGCCAAACTTGGTTGGCACGCCTTTCACGCGGTGCCGCGGAAGCGCCAACCAAGGTTGGCAGCTACCCGCAAGTGAAACGGGCGCCTTGCGGCGCCCGTTCCGGTTACATCACCACACCTTGACCCGCTTGTCCGGGGCCAGGTACAGCTTCTGGCCTTCCTTCACCTCGAACGCCGGGTACCAGGCGTCGATGTTGCGCACGGTCAGTGCGCGGAACTGGCCCGGTGCATGCACATCGGTCAGCAGCGAGTTGCGCAGCGCCTGCTCGCGGCTCTTGCTGCGCCACGCCTGGGCGAAGCCGAGGAAGAAGCGCTGGTCCGGGGTGAAGCCTTCCAGGGTCTGGCCCGGCTTGCCCTGCAGCGACAGCTGGTAGGCATCGTAGGCGGTGCCCAGGCCGGCCACGTCGGCGATGTTCTCGCCCAGGGTCAGCTTGCCGTTCACATGCACGCCCGGGAACGGCTCGTAGCTGCTGAACTGCGCGGCCAGCGCATCACCGGCGGCGTTGAACTGCTTCAGGTCCTCGGCGGTCCACCAGTTGTGCAGCTTGCCGGTTTCATCGAACAGCGCACCGGCGTTGTCGAAGCCATGGCTGATCTCGTGGCCGATCACCGCGCCAATCGCACCGTAGTTCACCGCGTCGTCGGCGGCGCCGTCGAAGAACGGCGGCTGCAGGATCGCCGCCGGGAACACCAGGCGGTTTTCCAGCGGTACGTTCATCGCATTGATGGTCTGCGGCAGCATCGCCCACTCGCTGTGGTCGACCGGCTTGCCCAGCTTGGCGATGTTGCGCTGGTACTCGAACAGCTCGGCGCGCTGCGCGTTGCCCAGCGGGTCATCACGGCGGATCTCAAGGCCAGTGTAGTCGCGCCACTTCTCCGGATACCCCATGCCCACGGTCAGGCCGGTAACCTTGGCCTTGGCATGTGCCTTGGTCTGCGGCGACATCCACGACAGCGCGTCGATGCGCTTGGCGAACGCGGCGATGATGTTCTTCGCCATCTCGTCCGCGCGCTCCTTGGTCTTGGCGTCGAAGTGCTTCTCGACATAGCGCTTGCCGATGGCTTCGCCGACGGCATGGTTGGCATCATCCACGGCGCGCTTCCAGCGGTCGCTCTGCTGCGGCGTGCCGCTCAGCGCGGTGCCATGGAAGGCGAAGCGGGCATCGGCGAACTTCTTCGGCAGGTAAGCGGCGGCACGGTCCAGCGCGTGGAAGGCCAGGTAGTCCTTCCAGGCGTCCAGCGGCTCGGTGGCGACCAGCCTGGACAGGCCGGCCACGGCCTTGGGCTGCCAGACGATGAAGTCCTGCTGGTTGCCCAGCCCGGCCGCATCGAGGAACGCGCTCCAGTCCATGCCCGGCGCCTTGGCATTGAAGTCGGCCTGGGTCCAGGGGTTGGCGCCCTTGGTCACATCATTGGTTTCTTCCTGGGTGGCATGCGCCTGCGCGATCTTCGTTTCCAGCGCCAGGATGCGCTGCGCCTTGCCAGCCGGGTCGGCCACACCGGCCAGCTGCAGCATCTGCGCGATGTAGGCCTGGTACTGCTTGCGCAGCTCGGCCATGCGGCCATCGCCCAGGTAGAAGTCACGGTCGGGCATGCCCAGCCCGCCCTGCACCAGGTACGGCGCGGTGCGGTCCGGTTGCAGCATGTCCACCGAGACCCACAGGCCGAACAGGCGGTCGGTGTAGAAGTTGGTGGCGTTGAGCAGGTCGACGTCGGCGCGCAGGTCGCCGCCGAGGGCGCGGGCCAGCCCGGCCTTGTCGGCGATCGCATCGATGGCCTTCAGCTGCGGCTGCACCGGCGCCAGACCGCGCTGCTCGATGCCAGCCTCGTCCATGTAGGCGGCGTAGTAATCGCCGATCAGCTTGTCGTCACCGCTGGCCTTGGTGTTGCCGGCGGCACCTTCGAGAATGGCGCGGGTGTCGGCCAGGGTCTTCTCGGCAATGACGTTGAAGCTGCCGAAGCGCGAGCGGTCGGCCGGAATCTCGGTGTTCTTCACCCAGGTGCCATTGGCGAAGCCGAAGAAGTCGTCGCCGGCGGCGATGCTGCGGTCCATGCCGCTGGCATCGAAGCCGAAACTGCCCAGCATCGGCTTGGCCGCAGCGGGGGCGGCATCGGCCGGCGCGGTGGCACCGGCGGCCGGTTCGGCCGGGCGGTCACAGGCGGCCAGGGACAGGCTGGCAACGATGGCCAGCGCCAGGGTGGGACGGCGCAGCTTGGACATGGACTTCTCTTGCAGCGGAAAACCCCAAGTCTAATCCGCTCCGGCGCCACTGGCCGCGTCCTTGCGCCGCCCGTCCTGTGCAGGATCTGGCTGAACGCGCAGACGCGATCTTCACGCCGTCACCGGGGTGGTGCATGCTGGACCCTGGAGCCCTGCGTGGACACGGGGAGGTGGCCATGCAGGGTGGGGTCAGGCGTCAAGAATGGCGTCCGCCGGCCGTTGAGGTCGGGGACGTGGAGGATTCGTTCGCGCATGAAGCCAGCCGACTGCACAAGGAAGATCAACCGATGCCCGCGCTGAAACGGGCGTTGGCACGGCCGCTGCGCGCCATCACCTGGGGCGGTGTGCTGCTGGGCGTTCTGCTGGTGACCGGCCTGACCCTCATGCTGGTCAATGACTACCACCGCCGCCTGGAAGCGGCGCAGCGGCAGAGCCGCGCGCTGGCGGTGGGCAGCGAGCGCCTGCTGGCGCTGGAGCTGCGCAACCTGGAACGCGCCCTGTCCGGCATCGCCGCCGACGCCGCCGAGGTGTTCCGCAGTGTGCCGGTACAGGCGCCGGCCTTGATGGATGCCTCCATCGGCGGCGTGCTGCGCCGGCATGCCGAGCTGCACAGCATCGTCGTGCTCGACAGCCATGGCCGACCGCTGACGGCCGGCACGGGCGACCTGCAGCTGCCGCTGTGGACCGATCCGCAGCGCCGTGGCCTGGGCAGCGCGCTGTACATCGGCCCGCCGCAGCGGGCCAGCGATGGCGGCTGGGTGGTGCCGCTGGCGCTGGCGATGGCCGACGGGCGCTGGCTGCTGGCGCGGCTGCGCTGTGGCGAACTGCAACGCATCGTCGGCGGCCTCGATGTCGGCCCCAACGGACTGGTCTCGATCAGCGATGCCGAGGGTTACATGCTGGCCCGCGTGCCTGATCCGCACGGCACGGTGGGCCGCCGCTACGACCTGCCGCGCCGTGACCTGCTCGGCACGCAGGCGGTGGTCGAGCTGGGAAGCGTGCCGGGCGTGGTCGACGGCGTACCGCGCATCATCACCATCAGCACGCTGGAACACAGCCCGCTGGCGGTGCAGGTCGGCCTGGCCGACGAAGACGTACTGGCGCCGTGGTGGCCGTACCTGCAGGCGTCGGTGGCGATCGTACTGGCTTACATCGCGGTGTTGCTGGTGCTGCTGTACGCCGTGCGGCGCAGCACCCGCAGCCAGCAGGCCATGGCCGAGGAGCTGAAAACAGGCCACGCCGAGCTGCGTCTTGCGCACCAGGTTGGTCGTGTCTGTACCTGGTACGTGGATGAGGACGCCGCACTGCTGCGCTGGTCGCCGCTGGCGCGCGAGATCTTTGGCGTGCAGACCGATGCGCTGCCGGTGGCCGATTTCTTCGCACGCGTGCACCGCGACGATGCCGCGCGCCTGCAGCATGCCTTTGACCAGGCATTCGCCGGCAGCGCCGTGCTCGACCAGGTGTTCCGCCTGGTATTGCCCGGGGGCGAGGTGCGCTGGGTGGGCGCACGTGGGCAGCGGGTGGAAGTGGCCGACAGCGAGCGGCGCATGATCGGCGCGCTGACCGACCTGAGTGAGCGTTACCAGGCGCGCGAGCAGGTGAGCGAGGTCGAGCGCCGCTTCCGGCTGCTGTTCGACCGCAATCCTGCACCGTTCTGGGTATTCGACCCGGATACGCTGCGCTTCATCGAGGTCAACGACGCTGCGGTGCGCCAGTACGGCTACAGCCGCGACGAGTTTCTGTCGATGAGCATCCTCGACATCCGCCCGCGCGAAGGCTGGGACGAAGTGCGTGGTGCCATCCAGCGCGCACAGGTGGGCGATCCTCCGGACGCGACCGTCCGCCTGCACCGGCGCAAGGACGGTAGTGTGTTCGAGGTGCGCGCACACCTGTCCAGGCTCGATTTCGACGGACAACCCGCGTGCCTCGTGCTGGCCGAGGATGTCAGCGAACGGCTGGCCTACGAGCGTGACCTGGCCTATCGGGCACGGCACAACCCGGCCACTGGCCTGCTCAACGTGCGCGCCCTGACCGAACAGCTGGACGAGCAGCAGCAGGGCTACACCATCGCCTTCGTGCAGTTGCGTGGCCTGCAGCTTGTGGCCGATACGCTGGGCCGTGAGATCGGCGATGCGGTGCTGCAGTCGATGGCGACCCGGCTCGGTGGACTGGGGGCGCGTTGCGGCACGCTGGCATTCCAGCCGGCGGAAGACTTCGTGTTCGCGATCGGGGCCGAGCACGATACCCAGCGCGTGCTGGATGACCTGCTGCAGATCGTGTCAGCGCCGATGCGTGGCAAGGATTCACTGCACCAGTTCGAACCGCGCATCGGTGTGGCCGTGCACACTGCCGGTGACGGCCACAGCGCCGAGCAGGTGATCGGCATGGCCGCGCAGGCCGCGCACGCGGCGCGTGCCGAGGGCAACGTGGTGGTCTGGTTCGATGCGGCAGTGACCACGCGGCTGGCCGACCGCCTGCGCCTGGCCGGGCGCATCCATGCCGCCATCGACAACGAGTTCCAGCTGTACTTCCAGCCGATCCGGCACGCCAGCGATGGCAGCCCGGCCGCGCTGGAGGCCCTGCTGCGCTGGCCGCAGGCCGATGGCAGCTTCATCCCGCCCAACGAGTTCATCCAGCTGTGCGAGGACACCGGGTTGATCCTGGCACTGGGCCGCTGGGTGATCCGCGCCGCGGCGAAGGCACAGCGGCGGTTGGTCGAGGCCGGTTGGGGCGAGCTGCCGATTGCAGTCAACGTGTCGGCAGTGCAGTTCTTCAACAGCGACCTGGTGGCCGAATTCACCCGCGTCCAGCAGGAGTTCGGACTGGCCCGCGGCGCACTGCACGTGGAGCTGACCGAGAGCAGCCTGATGCGCAAGCCGGCGCAGGCGATGCAGACCATGCAGCGCCTGCACGAGCAGGGCATCAGCGTGTCGCTGGACGATTTCGGCACCGGCTATTCCAGCATGTCCTACCTGCAGCACCTGCCGCTGGACATCCTGAAAATCGATCGCAGTTTCGTCGCGGACGTGGAAACCAATCCGCGCAACGCTTCGATCTGCCGCGCATTGCTGTCGCTCGGCCACAGCATGGGCCTGACCATCATCGCCGAGGGCGTTGAAACGCCGGGGCAGCTGGACTGGTTGGCTGCGCATGGCTGCGACCAGGTGCAGGGCTACCTGCTGGGGCGGCCGGCGCCGCTGGAGCGGATCATCGACGCGCTGGATGAAGTCCCTGCCTGATCGGGGCTTCGTATTTGCCGGCCAGCGGCCGGCACTACCCGACTGAAGCATGACGGTAGTGCCGGCCGCTGGCCGGCAGGCACCCGACTCGGCTACACCCCGGCCTCCACCAGGTGGTCGATGAAACTGCGCACCTTCGGCGCCAGGTGGCTGCGGCTGGCATACACCACGAAGATGCCGATCGGCGAGGCCTCCCATTCCGGTAGCACGCGTACCAGGCGGCCATCGGCCAGCGCGTGTTCCAGCAGGAAGTCGGGTTGCAGGATCACACCCATGCCGGCGATCGCCGCTTCGCGCAGCACGTCGCCGTTGTTGGCGTGCAGCAGGCTGTTCACCGCCACCTTCACTTCACCGCCGGGTCCCTGCAGCGGCCAGTGGTCGCCAGCGGCCCAGTAGCTGTAGCTCAGGCATGCGTGATCCTGCAGGTCCTGCGGCGTCTGTGGGGTACCGCGTGCAGCCAGGTAGGCCGGCGCCGCGCACAGGCTCACCCGCGATTCGCCCAGCCGGCGCGCGATCAGCGCCGGGCTCGGCTCGCGGGTGATGCGGATGGCCACGTCGTAGCCTTCCTCGACCATGTCCACCAGGCGGTCGGACAGGGCCAGGTCCAGTTCCACCTGCGGGAAGCGCTCGCGGTAGCTGGCCAGCAACGGGCCAAGGCGGGCGATGCCCCAGCTGACCGGTGCGTTGATGCGCAGCGTGCCCGAGGGTTCCAGCGCCTGCGCGCCGATGCTGGCCTCCAGCGCGTCGAACTCGGCCAGCAGGCGCACGCACTGGGCGTAATAGGCGGCGCCGGTGCTGGTGGGGCTGACCCGCCGCGTGGTGCGGTGGAGCAGGCGGGTGGACAGGCGCTTTTCCAGTGCCGCGACCTGGCGGGTGACGCCGGCGGTCGACATGCCCAGGGCCTGTGCCGCGGCACTGAAGCCGTTGCGCTCGACCACCGCTACGAACACGCGCATCGCCTCGAGGGTGTCCATTGTTGCGCCTTATGAAATAAATACCGTCAGACGATCGTATTTATCGGCTCGTGAAGTAGCAATAACCTGTATCCACTCCCTTCAAGGTGCTTCCCATGCACACCGCCCCCCCTCCCGTTTCGCCGCTGGCCCCTTACGGCGCCACCCTGCTGCGCCTGGCCCTGGGCGTGCTGTTCCTGGTCCATGCGCTGATCAAGCTGCTGGTGTTCACCCCGGCGGGCACGGCGGCATTCTTCGAATCGTTGGGCCTGCCCGGCGTGCTGGGTTACCTCACCATCGGCGCCGAGCTGGTGATCACCACTGCGCTGCTGCTGGGCATCTACGCGCGCTGGGTCGGCCTGGCCGGCGTGCCGCTGCTGCTGGGCACCATCGTCACCGTGCACGGCGCCAACGGCTTCGGTTTCGCCAATGCCGGCGGCGGCTGGGAATACCCGGCGTTCTGGGCACTGGCGCTGGTGGTGCTGTTCCTGGTCGGCGACGGCAAGTGGACCCTGCGTTCGCGCTGATCGCCGCCTGATCCTGCAACTGGAGCATTCCATGTCCCGCCTGCCTTCGTTGTACATCTCCCACGGCTCGCCGATGACCGCCCTGCATCCGGGCCAGGTCGGCGTGCGCCTGGCCGAGCTGGCGCGCGACCTGCCGACGCCGCGCGCCATCGTGATGGCCTCGGCGCACTGGCTGGGTCGGCAGCCGCTGGTCGGCGCGCATCCGCAGCCGCCGACGATCCATGACTTCGGCGGCTTCCCGCGCGCGCTGTTCGAACTGCAGTACCCGGCGCCCGGCGATCCGGCGCTGGCCGAAGAAGTGGCCCGCCGCATCGCCGCTGCCGGCCTGCCGGTGGCGCTCGACCCTCAGCGTGGCCTCGACCATGGCGCGTGGGTGCCGCTGCGGCTGCTGCGCCCGCAAGCCGACATCCCCGTGGTGCCGCTGTCGATCCAGCCGCTGCTCGGCCCCGGGCACCAGTTCGCGCTGGGCCGCGCGCTGGCGCCACTGCGTGAGCAGGGCGTGCTGCTGGTCGGCTCGGGCAGCATCACCCACAACCTGCACGACTGGGGCGACTACCAGGACGGCAAGGAAGCGTCGTACGTGCGGCCCTTCATCGAGTGGGTCGAGCAGCGCCTGGCCGCCGATGATCGCCAGGCCCTGTTCGACTACCGCCGGCAGGCACCGTTCGCCGAACGCGCGCACCCGACCGACGAGCACCTGCTGCCGCTGTTCTTCGCGATGGGCGCAGCCGGCGAGGACGGCTTCGGTGCACGCCGCATCGATGCCGGCATCGATGCCGGCTTCCTCGCCATGGACCTGTACCGCTTCGACGGGGCATGAGCCGGGGCTGACGCGCGACCGCCCCGGCCGTCGCGCTCATGGCCGCATGTGGTAGTTTTTTCCGGGTTTCCGGCGCTGGCCTTCGAGCCTCCCGCGCGCCGCTTCCTGGAAGAAGCATGCATACCATTGAAGTCGTCCTGGCGATGCTGGTGGCCGTTGTCGCCAGCGGCTACCTGGTTCGCGTCCTCCCGTTCTCGTTGCCGCTGCCGCTGGTGCAGATCGGCCTGGGCGCGGTCATCGCCGGGGTGTTCAACCGCGGCCACGCGCTGGAGCCGGAAGTGTTCTTCCTGCTGTTCCTGCCGCCGCTGCTGTTCCTTGATGGCTGGCGCATCCCCAAGCAGGGCCTGTTCCGCGACAAGGGCGCGATCCTCGAACTGGCGTTCGGCCTGGTGGTGTTCACCGTCATCGGTGCCGGCCTGCTGATCCACTGGATGATTCCGGTGATGCCGCTGGCGGTGTGCTTTGCGCTGGCGGCCATCGTCTCGCCGACCGACCCGGTGGCGGTCGGCGCGATCGCCTCCAAGGCACCGATTCCCAAGCGACTGATGCACATCCTGGAAGGCGAGTCGTTGCTCAACGATGCGTCCGGCCTGGTCTGCTTCCGTTTCGCGGTGGCGGCGGTGATGACCGGCTCCTTCTCGCTGGCCACGGCCTCGCTGACCTTCCTGTGGGTGGCGGTGGCCGGCCTTGCGGTGGGCGTGGCGGTCACCCTCGGTGTCTCCACCTTCCAGCGCTGGTTGTGGCGCCGCTTCGGCGAGGAACCGGGTGCGGCGATGCTGGTCAACCTGCTGATTCCGTTCGCGGCCTACCTGCTGGCCGAAGAAATCCATGCCTCGGGTATCCTCGCTGCCGTAGCGGCCGGTATCGCGATGAGCTACGTCGAGCTGACCGGCCGTGTCTCCGGCAGCATGCGCGTACAGCGCGCGGGCGTCTGGAACATGCTGCAGTTCAGCTTCAACGGCATCATGTTCGTGCTGCTGGGCGAGCAGCTGCCCGGCATCGTCGAGCGTGCCACCACCACCATGAACGAGTCCGGCCACCAGAGTGCATGGTGGCTGCTGGTGTACGTGGTGGTGATCAACCTGGCGCTGATCCTGTTGCGCCTGCTGTGGGTATGGTTGTCGCTGCGCTGGAACCTGCTGCGTGCACGCCGCCGAGGCCTGGAACGCGGCGAGGCACCGAACTGGCGCATCGTGGTGGCGACCTCGGTGGCCGGCGTCCGCGGCGCGATCACCCTGGCCGGCGTGCTGACCCTGCCGTTGTTCCTGCCTGATGGCAGCGCGTTCCCGGCGCGCGACCTGGTGATCTTCCTGGCCGCGGCGGTGATCCTGTTCTCGCTGGTCGGCGCCAGCGTGGCGCTGCCGCAGCTGCTGAAGGGCCTGCAGCTGCCGGCCGATTCGGGCGAGCGCAAGGAAGAGGACCTGGCACGCCGGCTGTCGTCCAAGGCTGCGCTGGCCGGGGTCGAGCGCATGCGCCAGCAGCTGGTGATGAACCAGAACACCGAGAACGTGCAGCTGTACAACGACGCTGCCTCGCGGGTGAGCCTGCTGTACCAGCGGCACCTGGAGAAGGACAACGACGGGCCCGACGTGGACCCGGAGAAAGTGCGGCGCATGGAGCTGGGTTACCGCCAGCTGCGCAGCGCCGGCCTCAATGCCGAGCGCGAGGAGCTGTTCCGGTTGACCCGGCGCGGGGTGATCTCCGATGAGATCTCGCGGCGCCTGATCCGCAACCTGGACCTGCTGGAATCGCGCAAGCGCGAGTGACTCGGCGGCCATGCGCCGTCGAGCGGGGTCAGATCCCTTTCCGCAGGAAAGGGATCTGACCCCGGGTCGGAACATCCGGTTATTCCGGCTTCTGGTCCAGGAAATACACCTCGACCTTGCCCTTGACCTTGATCGTCATCGGGTTGCCGCGGCGGTCGCGGGCCTTGCCGGCCTGCACGCGGATCCAGCCTTCGCTGACCGAGTATTCCTCGACGTTGTCGCGCTCGACGTCGTTGAAACGCACGCCGACGCCGCGCTCCAGCGCCTGTGCATCATGGAAGGGGCTGGCCGGATTGATCGCCAGGTGGTCGGGAGGGGTATCGCTCATCGCTTCATTCACAGTGACGGCCACCAAGGCCGGCTTCAGCGGCACAGGATAAACCGTAGAATGCCGGCCTGCCCCAGAGGACGTTCCGCCATGCCCGACAACAGCGACTATTTCGACTTCGAGGAAGACATCCACGACTTCGACGAGGATGGATTCGAGGCGCGGGTCTGGAACCTGCTGGTGCTGATCAACCCGGGCGACGAAGAGTTGGCCCTGCAGCAGTTCAACCGCTGCCGCGAGCACCTGTCCGAGGACGGGCAGCCGCTGGAAGCGGACAGCGACTGGTTGCCGGCGCTGTTCACCGCCATCGCCTGGCAGTCCGGTTTCGAGGTGGAGCGCGACGACCTGGAATCGCTGCAGTCGGCGGTCAACGAGCTGTCGGCGCGCTTCAACCTGCAGCTGGACTGGGGCGGCGACCTGGATGACGAGGACTTCGCCGAGGACCTGGACGGTGTGCAGCTGATGTCCACCGCCTTCGACCGCCTGCGCGAGCACAACTACACGCTGTGGAGCGTGGATACCGGCAGCGACGGCTTCACCGGCGTGATGGCGCTGACCCGTGACGACGACGCGATGCTGACGCTGTGCTCGCTGCTGAACGTGGAGATCCGACTGGGCAGCGACCCGTTCTGAACGGGCCGGCAGCGCTGCGCATGTAGAGCCGAGCCCGCGCTCGGCTGCAGTCCGCGTAGAGCAGCCGAGCATGGGCTCGGCTCTACAGGAGGCAAACGGCAGCGCGCCTACGGCCGGTACTGCGCCCTGGCGTTGGCAATCACCGCTTTGACCAGGTCACGATCGGTGTGCCGGGAAATCGCTCGCGCGCCAAGCGCGATCGCCTGCGTACGCAGCTCGGCCGTGACATCGTAGTGGGCACCGCTGGCCTTGTTCTGGAAGGCCCGCGGTGGGATGCCGAGCTGCGCCGCCATCGCGTGCAGCTCGGCCAGGGTGTCGGCCATCAGGTGCGCCCAGCGCTGTCCGCGCCAGGGATGCACCGCGTCATCGACGTAGACCGTCACCGCCGCGGCCGGTTCAGGCCTGCGGCTTGCTGTCGCTGTCAGCGGCCGGGCTGGCCTCGGCGTCGGCAGCAGCTTCAACCACATCGCCTTCGGCGGCCTCAGTGGCTTCTTCGCCTTCTTCGGCTTCCACGGTCTCGAACTCGGACACCAGCTTGTCCAGGTACTCGTCAGCGGTCTGGCCGGATTCGGCGGCCAGGGCGTCCAGCAGCTTCTGCAGCAGCTCGGAATACTCCAGGTTGACCTTGCGGCCTTCCTTTTCCTGCACGTTGGACAGGTGCTTGAGCATGGCCAGCATCGGCACCGGGTTCTCGGCGTTGCCCATGGTCTGACCACCGATGGCCAGCAGCCATTCGCGGCCCTGCAGGCCGATGGCGGCGACCACCTGGCCGTCTTCGTTGGTCAGCACGGCATGGTTCTGCACCTGCTGCTGGGCATTCAGGCGCAGGAACGGGCGCTTGGCCTGCTGCTTCTTGCGCTTGTCGCGCTTGGCCTTGGAGTTCTGGGACATGGGGTGGGGTCACCTGGAAACGGAAAGACCGCCATTGTAGCGGCCGCACGCAGGTGGGGTCAGATCCCTTTCCAGGGGAAAGGGATCTGACCCCGGTTCAGTGCGCCTCACCCTGCGCGGCCTGCACGTCCGGGTCGGCGGTCGGCGCCGACAGCCCCACCTGCGGGCCGGCACCGGCCAAGGCGGCAGCTTCGGCGGCCTGGGTCATCACCACGATGCTGATGCGGCGGTTGATCGGGTTCTGCGGGTCGGCCTTGTCGAACAGCACCGATGAAGACAGACCGACCACGCGGGTGATCTTGTTGTCCTCCAGGCCGCCGTCCACCAGCGCGCGGCGGGCGGCATTGGCACGATCGGCGCTCAGTTCCCAGTTGCCGTAGCCACGTGCAGCCGAATAGGCGGTGATGTCGGTGTGGCCGGTCAGGCTGATCCGGTTCGGCACGTGGTTCAGGTAGTTGGCCAGCTCGTGCAGGATCTGCTGCGTGTACGGTTTCAGCGTGGCGCTGCCGAGGTCGAACATCGGCCGGTTCTGCTTGTCCACGATCTGGATGCGCAGGCCCTCCGGGGTCAGGTCCAGCAGCAGCTGGTCCTTGAACGGCTCCAGGGCCTGGCTCCTGCTGATCGCTTCCTGCAGCTCCTTCATCAGTGCTTCCAGCTGCTGCTTGTCGCGCTGCTGCTGGTCCACCGGCTGCGGTACCGCTTCCTTCTGGTTCTGGAAGGGGTCGTTGCTGTTGCCACGCGAAATGTCGGTGGCACCGCCCAGCTTGATCATCGAGGTGCTGGCGCCGCCCGGGCCGGCCATGCCGGGCGCCGGCGTGGCGCTCTGACCGCTCAACGGGCTGGGGTTGCGGAAGTACTCGGAAATGGCCGCACGGTCGTTCTTGTTGGTGGTGGCCATCAGCCACAGCACCAGGAAGAACGCCATCATCGCGGTCACGAAGTCGGCATAGGCCACCTTCCACGAACCACCATGATGGGCGGCGTGGCCGGCCTTCTTGACCCGGCGGACGATGACGGTGGGCTTGGTCTCGGCCATGGCTTACTTGACCGTCTTCAGGTGCTGCTCGAAATCGGAGAAGGCCGGGCGCACGTTCGACGGCAGCGTCTTGCGGGCGAACTCCAGCGCGATCTTCGGGTTGTAACCGCGCAGGCAGGCCAGCAGGGCGGTCTTGACCGATTCGTAGATGCGGCTGTCCTGCTCGGCGCGGGCCTCCATCGCGGCGGCCATCGGGCCGACGAAGCCGTAGCCCAGCAGGATGCCCAGGAACGTACCGACCAGCGCGCCGGCCACGTGGCCACCGACCTCGACGATGTCGCCACCGATCGAGCCCATGGTGATGACGATGCCCAGCACCGCGGCGACGATGCCGAAACCGGGCAGCCCGTCGGCGACCTTGGTCAGCACCTGTGAGGGGGCCATGGCCTCGGCGTGGTGCTTTTCCAGCTCCAGTTCCAGCAGCGGTTCCAGCTCATGCGGCTCGATGTTGCTGCCGATCATCAGGCGCAGGCAGTCGGTGATGAAATCGATCAGGTGGTGGTCGGCCTGCACCTTGGGTAGTTGCCGAACAGCGCGCTTTCGGCCGGGCGCTCGACATGGTCTTCCAACGCCATGAAGCCTTCGCGGCGGGCCTTGTTGAGCAGTTCATAGAGCAGGCTGAGCACATCGATGTAGTCCTGCTGCTTGTAGCGCGGGCCCTTGAACACACCCACCATGGCCTGCAGGGTCTGCTTGACCGTCTTGGCCGGGGTACCGACCAGGAAGGCGCCGAGCGCGGCGCCGCCGATGATGACCAGCTCATAGGGCTGCCAGAGGGCACCCAGGCGGCCGTGGGCACCGAGGTAGCCCCCGATCACGCTGATGATGACGACCAGGAATCCAACGATGATGAGCATGGGGCGACGCAAGGAGAGGGGATATCTCCTTGTCGGCCCGTCGCCCGGTTTTCTGAAGAGGGAATTCTGTGAAATCGGTCAGCGGGGTGTTTCAGCCCGCCACGCCGCTTTCTGCGCCGCCACGCTGCAACGGATCGGGCCAGGGCTCGCCATTGCCGGTGAACGAAAGTGAGACGGAGTTCAGGCAGTGGCGCTCGTAGGTGGGCGGCGGACCATCCGGGAACACGTGGCCCAAGTGGCTGCCGCAGCGCGCGCAGGTGATCTCGGTGCGCACCATGCCGTGGCTGGTATCACGGATCTCGCGCACATGCGCGGGGTCGAACGGGGCAAAGAAGCTGGGCCAGCCGGTGCCGGAATCGAACTTGGTGCTGGAGCGGAACAGTGGCAGCGCGCACAGCCTGCAGCAGTAGACCCCCTCGCGCTTGTTGTCGAGGAACACGCCGCAGAACGGCGCCTCGGTGCCGTGCTGCAGCAGCACGCGGCGCTCCTCGCTGCTGAGGCCAGCGATCAGCGCCTCGGTCTGGGTGGCAGTGGGGGGCGTCAGGTCGAAAGCGGTCATGGCGGCGCTCCGTGGGGTCGATGGCCTGGGGATGGCGGAAAACGTGGGGGTGAAGACGCGACCTTGCAAGTGTGATGGCCGTTCATGGGCGGCACACAGGGGCGGGCGCAAGGTGAACGCGATCCACGCCGGAGCGTGCCATGAAACCAATCCTTCCCCTGCTGCTGGCCCTGTTGCCCATCGTCGCGCTGGCGCAGGTGCCGACCGCCGACCCGACTGCGACCCGCAGCGCGACCACCGTGGCCCCGCAGCCCGTGGCACCACCGCCACAGGCCGCTCGCCCGCAACCGCAGGTGCTGCCGTCGCCGCAGCCGGCGCAGCCGATCAGATCCACCGGGCCGGCCCGGGTCGCGCCGACGCCGGTGCCGAAGCCGGCCGACAAGGTCTATGACCGCAATGGCCGCATCGTTCCGGGCGTGCGCCCGGCCGGCCCGAACCGCGTGTTCGATTCGCGCACCGGCCGCTATTACGACAGCGTGCCGGCCGGCGATGGGCAGCAGATCAAGCGCTGAGTCCTGGCGCCACCAAGGTTGGCTGCTGGCTGACGCTGAGCGGGCTGAACGCACAAAAACAGCATCCAGCCGATCACTGCTTTTTCGCCTGCGATTAACCGTTGCGGGACCACCGTGGCCCTGCGCCGGCATTCCGCCGCCGCATGTCCTTCGTCCACTGGATCGCGACCATGAAAAACCAGCAGAACCGTCATCCCGGCAAGGAACCGCAGGGCCGCAACCCGCAGCAGCAACAGCAACAGCAACAGATGGAGCCGCAGCCGCCGCACAAGGGCGGCAAGCAGCAGGAACAGCGCACGCAGAAGCATCCGCAGCAGCGCTGACTGCCGCCATGACCGGGGTCAGAGCCCGCTGCGCGGGATCCGACCCCTTGCCAGATGCCGACCGGGGTCGGATCCCGCGCAGCGGGCTCTGACCCCAACCGGTTCCCAGCTTCAATCCGGAATCGGCAGGCTCAGCGTCTCCTTCACCTCTTCCATCACGATGTAGCTCTTCGACTCACGTACATGCGGCAGTGTCAGCAACGTGCTGCCGAGCAGCTTGCGGTAGGAAGCCATTTCACTGATCCGTGCTTTCAGCAGGTAATCGAAGTCGCCCGACACCAGGTGGCACTCCAGCACGTTGGGCAGCTTCAGCGCTGCGCGCCGGAACTCCTCGAAGATGTCGCCGGACTTGTAGGCCAGGCTGATCTCCACGAACACCAGCAGGCTGGCCTTTACCGCGGCCGGGTCGAGGTGGGCGTGATAGCCGGTGATTACCCCTTCGCGTTCCAGGCGGCGCACCCGCTCGGTGCACGGGGTGGTCGACAGGCCGACCCGCTCGCCCAGCTCGGTGAAGGAGATGCGGCCTTCGGCCTGCAGGATGCGCAGGATCTTGCGGTCGATCTTGTCCAGTTCGCGGGTACGGGTGGCCATGGCCGTCAACCTTGGGGAATGAATTGCAGGAGAACATCCTGCCGGTTGATTTCGATTCAGGCAAATCAACTGGTATTGGCTGTCTATACTTCCCCAATTATGGCCCCGGCACGCTCCAGTGCAGGGAATGATCGGGTTGGAGAAGTCCCATGCGAGTCCTAGTTCTCGGCAGCGGCGTGATCGGCACTACCAGTGCCTGGTACCTGCGACAGGCCGGGTTTGAAGTCACGGTCATCGACCGCCAGCCCGGCCCAGCGCTGGAGACCAGCTTCGCCAATGCCGGCCAGCTGTCGTTCGGCTACACCTCGCCGTGGGCGGCGCCGGGCGTGCCGAAGAAGGCGATCGGCTGGCTGTTCGAGAAACACGCGCCGCTGGCGATCAAGCCGGGCATGGACCTGGCCCAGTACCGCTGGCTGTGGCAGATGCTGCGCAACTGTACCCACGAGCGTTATGCGATCAACAAGGCGCGCATGGTGCGCATGTCCGAGTACAGCCGCGACTGCCTGAACGAGCTGCGCGCGCAGATCGGCATCGAATTCGAAGGCCGCGACCTGGGCACCACCCAGTTGTTCCGCACCCAGCAGCAGCTGGATGCCTCGGCGCAGGACATCGAGATCCTGGCCCAGTACGGCGTGCCGTACGAGGTGCTGGACCGCGCCGGCATCATCCAGGCCGAACCGGCCCTGGCCCACGTCGATGGCCTGGTCGGCGCGCTGCGCCTGCCGCGTGACCAGACCGGCGACTGCCAACTGTTCACCCGCCGCCTGGCGCAGATGTGCGTGGATGCCGGCGTTGAATTCCGCTTCGACCAGGACATCACCGGCCTGGAGTTCGATGGCGACCGCATCACCGGCGTGCGCATCGACGGCAAGCTGGAAACCGCCGACCGCTTCGTGGTTGCGCTCGGCAGCTACTCACCGGCGCTGGTCGCACCGCTGGGCATGCGCCTGCCGGTGTACCCGCTGAAGGGTTACTCGCTGACCCTGCCGATCACCGACCCGGCGATGGCGCCGACCTCGACCATCCTCGATGAGAGCTACAAGGTGGCGGTGACCCGCTTCGACGACCGCATCCGTGTCGGCGGCATGGCCGAGGTGGCCGGCTTCGACCTGTCGCTGTCGCAGCGCCGCCGCGAGACCCTGGAACTGGTGGTCCGTGACCTCTACCCGAAGGGCGGTGACCTGTCGCGCGCGCAGTTCTGGACCGGCCTGCGCCCGGCTACGCCGGACGGTACGCCGGTGATCGGCGCCACGCCGTTCCGCAACCTGTACCTCAACACCGGCCACGGCACGCTGGGCTGGACCATGGCCTGCGGCTCGGGCCGCTACCTGGCCGACCTGATGAGCGCGCGACAGCCGCAGATCAGCACCGAAGGCCTGGATATTTTCCGCTACGGCCAGTACGGTCACGCGCCGCAACACGAGAACCGCACATGCGTCCTGCCCGCGCGCTGATCGATCTGGGCGCCCTGCGCAGCAACTACCGCCTCGCCCGTGAACTGGGCGGGGCAAGGCGCTGGCGATCATCAAGGCCGATGCCTATGGGCATGGCGCGGTGCGCTGTGCGCAGGCGCTGGAAGGCGAGGCCGATGGTTTCGGCGTGGCCACCATCGAAGAGGCACTGGAGCTGCGCCAGGCCGGCATCCGTGCGCCGATCCTGCTGCTGGAAGGCATCTTCGAGCCCAGCGACATGGCGCTGGTGGCCGAGCATGACTTCTGGTTCGCCGTCGGTTCGCCGTGGCAAGTGGAGGCACTGGCGGCGTTCGACAGCCCGCGCCCGTTGACGGTGTGGCTGAAGCTGGACAGCGGCATGCACCGCCTCGGCCTGGACGTGGACAGCTTCCGCGCGGCGCATGCACGCCTGTCGGCGCTGCCGCAGGTCGAGCGCATCGTGCTGATGACCCACCTGGCACGTGCCGACGAACTGGACAGCGAGCGCACCCGCGAGCAGGCCGCGACCTTCGCGCGCGCCATCGACGGCCTGCACGGCGAGACCAGCGTGTGCAATTCGCCGGCGCTGCTGGGCTGGCCGGAGGTGCGCAGCGATTGGGTGCGGCCCGGCCTGATGCTGTACGGCGCCAACCCGCTGCCGGACAGCACCGCGCTGACCGCGCGCCTGCGCCCGGTGATGACGATGCAGTCCAAGGTGATCGCCGAGCGCTGGATCGAAGCCGGTGAACCGGTGGGATATGGCGCACGCTTCGTGGCCAAGGCACGCACCCGCGTAGGCGTGGTCGCGCTTGGCTATGCCGACGGTTACCCGCAGTTCGCCCGAACGGCACCCCGGTGCTGATCGACGGGCAGCCCGGCGGCCTGATCGGGCGCGTGTCGATGGACATGTTGACGGTGGACCTGACCGCGCATCCGCAGGCCGGCATCGGCAGCGTGGTGGAGCTGTGGGGTTGCGCGCCGACGCTGTCGGAGCTGGCGCCGCGCTGTGGCGTGAGTGCCTACCAGCTGCCGTGCGCGGTCAAGCGTGTGGCGAAGGTGTACGTGTAGAGCCGAGCCCACGCTCGGCGCCTTGAATGCGTGTCGACCAAGGTCGACACCTACCGATGGGCTTTACGCGTAGCGGTCGCCCGGTACGGGGCGCCGGGCGCGACTCTGGTAGCGGCCGACCTTGGTCGGCGCCCTGTAATGCGTGTCGATCAAGGTCGACACCTGCCGATGGGCCTACGGCCTACCGTGCTGCGGTGGCCTGCGCTGTCAGCTGCCGCTTCACCCAGTCGTCGATCAGGCGCTTCTCGTAGCGCAGTGGATCGCTGTCGCTCTTCAGGCCGATGTTGTGCAGGTAGCCGGTATCGCTCAGGCGCGCGTCGCCCTCGCTGACGATGCGGCCGCTGGCGTCCTTCAGCGTGTACTGCAGGCTGATCCGCGGTGGGTAGATGTCGCGCATGATCCGGATGTCGCGGCCGCGCGGGCCGTGCCACGGCTCGTAGTCACCGGCGCGCTTGATGTCGACCAGGGTCACATCAAGCGTCTGTCCCGGTTGCAGCGGTTTGGCGGCAGCGGTCTGCAGGTAGCGTGCCAGCTGCTGCACCCAGTCGCCACGCTCGGCCTCGAAGCGGTTGGTACTCTGGCGGATCTCGGTGAATTTGGCCGGATCGTCCCACTTCACGCTGACCGGGCCATCGGCCTGCAATGCGCGGGGAGCTTCCGGGTCGGTCACGGTGCGCGGTGCCGCACTGGCGCCGCCCGCCGCCAGGGCGCCTGCCAACAGGGCAATCGCGAGTGAGCGTTTCATCACGGTCTCCTGCGTCCCCTCGATGGGGGCGATGTTGATCACAGATCGAGTGTGATCCTGCTTCCCGGTATCGGCAATGGCCGCATGCGTCGTCTGCAAGA
Source organism: Stenotrophomonas sp. pho (assembly GCF_006228405.1). NCBI lineage: Bacteria > Pseudomonadati > Pseudomonadota > Gammaproteobacteria > Lysobacterales > Lysobacteraceae > Stenotrophomonas > Stenotrophomonas sp. pho. The sequence continues at coordinate 497,268 of NZ_CP029759.1, forward strand.
GCGGTTGCCGCCAATTCATCGACGTCAACCATGACTGACGGCGCTTGACGCTGTGAATACGCCCTTTGGAAGATGCTGTGCCTCCAACCTGGCCTGCACAGACACCCTTGTCCACACTGCCGCCCCTCGTGGAGCGCCCACCGATGACGGTGCCGGCGCCCGAACCCGACCTGCATCATGGCGTGCTTGAGCGCATCAACGCCGGTTTCTGCGTGATCCAGGTGCTGTTCGAGGGTGATCGTGCGGTCGACTACCGCTTCATCGAGGTCAACGATGCCTTCGAGCGCCACACAGGGCTGAAGGATGCGCGTGGAAAGCGCATGACGGCGCTGGAGCCCGGCCATGAGCAGGACTGGTTCCGCATCTATGGCGAGGTCGCACGCAGCGGCCGCCCGGCCCAGTTCGAGATGGAGGCGCGTGCGCTGGGCCGCTCGTTCGCGGTGGATGCGGTGCGCGTGGGCCGGCCGGGCGAGGACAAGGTCGGCATCCTGTTCTTCGACATCACCGCACGCAAGCAGATGGAAGTGGAGCTGGGCGAAAGCGAAGCCCGCTTCAGTGCGCTGGCCGACGGCCTGCCGATGCCGGTGTGGGTCTTGGACGAGCGCGGCCATGCCCGTTTCGTCAACAGTGCCTTCAGCGAGTTCTTCGGCGGTGACGAGACGCGCGTGCCGGAGGACGTCTGGCGCGGCCTGGTGCATCCGGACGACGCATCGGTCTTCGAGTACGAACTGCAGGAAGCATTGAAGGCGCAGCGCTCCATGCATGCGCTGGTGCGCGCACGCCGTGCCGATGGCCAGTGGCGCTGGCTGGAGATGAACGCCCGCCCGCGCTTCTCGCGCATGGGCCGCTTCATCGGCCTGGCCGGCAGCAGCCCGGACGTGACCGAACGCCGCGAGATCGAGCTGGCCCGCGAGGAACTGCTGCAGTCCGAGCGTGCCGCGCGCAGTGCTGCGGAAAACATGGCGCGGCTGAAGGATGAATTCCTGGCCACGCTGTCGCATGAGCTGCGTACGCCGTTGACTACCATCCTCGGCTGGAGCGAATTGCTTCTGCAGCGAGTGGACAACACCAGTCCGCTGTACAAGGGCCTGAACGTGATCGCCAACAGCGCCGGTGCGCAGAAGCGGCTGATCTCGGACATGCTCGACCTCAGCAGCATGCTGCTGGGCAAGGTGCAGCTGGAGGTGGAAGTGCTGGACCTGTGCGCGGTGCTGGGTGAGGCGATCGGCGCGCAGGAACTGGTGGCCGAAGGCAAGGAGCTGGACGTGCACCTGCAGCTGCCCACGCAACCCAGCCTGGTGCTGGGCGACGCCACGCGCCTGCAGCAGGTGTTCTGGAACCTGCTCTCGAACGCGATCAAGTTCACCCCGGCTGAAGGCCGCATCGACCTGCAGCTGCGGGCTGACGGCAACTACTGGGAGATCACCGTGCGTGACAGCGGTGATGGCATCGCACCCGAATTCCTCAATCATCTGTTCAGCCGCTTCCGCCAGGCCGACGGCACCACCACCCGCCGCCATGGCGGCCTGGGCCTGGGCCTTGCGATCGTGCAGCAGCTGGTGGAACTGCATGGTGGCACGGTCACTGCGGCCAGCGAGGGCCACGGCCACGGCGCGACCTTCACCGTGCGCCTGCCCCAGCATGTTCCCGATGCCGAACGGCGGCCGCTGCGCGAAGTGATCAGCGGGCCGATCCTGGAGCCGGTGATCGTCGAGCCGTATCCGCTGCGCGGCATGCATGTGCTGGCGGTGGAAGACCAGCCGGAAGTGCTGGAGTACTTGCGGCGCATGCTGGAAGAGCAGGGCGCCAGCGTGTCTGCGGCCAGTTCGGCCGGCGAAGCGCTGGCACTGCTGGCCGACACCGGCCACCTGCAATACCACGTGCTGCTGACCGACATCGGCATGCCGGGCATGGATGGCTATGGGCTGGTGCGCACCTTGCGCGAGGACATGGGCGTGGACGCGGCGGCCTTGCCTGCGGTGGCGGTGACTGCACTGGCGCGTGCCGACGACCGTCGCCGCGCGCTGGCCTCGGGCTTCCAGGAGCATGTGGCCAAGCCGTACTCGGTAGCGCAGCTGGTGGCTGCCGTGCGCAAGGTGCAGGTGCCGCGCGCGGACAGCGCGCTGCACTGAACATTCACGGCCGATAGGCGACCCTGCAGTCAGGAGGTCGCCGATGTCCCGTATAGCTCCACGTATCCACACCGATCCGGCGCAGATCGCGCGCCTGGAAGCCCTGCTGCCGCAGCTGGATGGCGAAACGCAGGTGGAACTGATTCTGCACGATGGCCGCCGCCTGCTCGGCACGGTGGCGGTGAGGCCAACTGTGCAGCAATACCGCAACGCCGCTGGTGATGAAGGCAGCAACGGCCAGTTGCGCCTGGATGACTACGACACGCCGGTGCAGCAGCACCATGTGTGGCTGGATGAAATCGCCAGTATCAACCGCCTGCCACCCAAGGCGCCTTGATCCGGTGTAGAGCCGAGCCCACGCTCGGCTCTGCCGCCGCCCGAGCGTGGGCCAGGGCGCTACGGATGTGTCAATGCTCGAACAACGTCGGCGTCGCCTCGAATCGGCGTGCGTACGCCCGCTCCTCTGCAACCCTCGCCACCTCGTCATCGGCCAGGTCCGGTGCCCCATAGACGGCGTAGGCAACGCTGCCGTCGGCACCATGACCGATCTGATGCAGCCGGTAGCGCGAGTGGCCGCCGCCGGTGTCCTCGGGGTAGTGCACGGGCGGATGGCTGCCTTCCAGGTCCATTTCACTGTTGTCGACCACGCCACCGACGAACAAGGCTCGCATGCAGGTTCTCCTGGGTTTCCGGGGGAGCCTCTACCCTGAACGTTTCAATGTTTCTGGCGGATCAAGGCCCCGTTCGGGTTTCGCAAAGCGGGCCGCCGGGGCCGGCCCGGCCAAGCCGGTACAATGGACGGCCCTCACGCTTGAAGTACCCGCGCCGATGGCCTCCAGCGACGACGCCCCCCTGCAGACCCTGCTCCTGCCGTTCTCCCAAGGCGCCCTGCGCTGGCCGGAGGGCCCGGTGGCCTTCCTGCGTGCCCGCGATGGCTGGCCATTGCGCGAAGTGGCCGGCGATCGCGAGGTGCACTGCGAACAGAGCTTCGCCCCGTTCGCGCAACCGCTGCAGCAGGCTGCCGGCTGGACCGTCAGCGGGCAGCTGGATGACGCGGCCGGCAAGGGCCGCTACCCGTTGGTGCTGGTGCTGCCGCCGCGCCAGCGCGAAGAAGCTCGTGCGCTGTTCGCCCGTGCGCTGGCGCTGGTCGCCGATGGCGGCCTCATCGTTGCCTGCCAGTCCAACAACGAAGGTGCGCGTTCGGGCGAGGGCGACCTCAAGCAGTTGGCCGGCCTCGGTGGCTGCCTGACCAAGAACCACTGCCGCGTGTACTGGACCGCCCCGCTGCAGGGCCAGCACGACGTTGACCTGGCCAGGCGCTGGTCGGCGCTGGATGCGGTGCGCCCGATCGTGGGCGGTCGCTTCCTCAGCCGCCCGGGCGTGTTCGCCTGGGATCGCATCGATCCGGCGTCGGCGCTGCTGGCCGAGCACCTGCCGGCCGACCTGGCCGGACGCGCCGCCGACCTCGGCGCCGGCTACGGCTACCTGTCGCGCGAACTCCTGGAACGCTGCCCGAAGATCACCGCGCTGGACCTGTACGAGGCCGAGCAGCGCGCACTGGCGCTGGCCGAGCTCAATCTGGCGCCGCCACCGCCACCGCGCCCGCTGCCGCTGCGCTTCCTGTGGCAGGACGTCACCGCCGGCATCGAGCCGGGCTACGACGTCATCATCAGCAACCCGCCGTTCCACACGCCGTCGCGCGCTGACCGCCCGGACATCGGCCAGCGCTTCATCGCCGTGGCTGCGCAGGCATTGCGCCCGGGCGGGCGCCTGTACGTGGTGGCCAACCGCCACCTGCCTTACGAGCACACCCTCAACGACAGCTTCGGCGCGGTGCGCGTGGTCGCCGAACGCGACGGTTTCAAGCTGGTGGAAGCAGTGAAGGGGAAGGGCAAGTGAAGCTGGTCAAGCACATCGCCAACCTGGGCTATGGCAGCCGCAAGCAGGTGCAATGGATGTTCCGCGAAGGCCGCGTCACCGACGCCGATGGCGAGGTGCTGTATGCCGACGACCAGGTGCCGCATGACGCCATCCGGGTCGATGGCGAGCCGCTGGACCCACCGCCGGGGCTGTCGATCGCGCTGCACAAGCCGGCCGGCTACACCTGTTCGACCAAGGACACCGGGCGCCTGATCTACGACCTGCTGCCGCCGCGCTTCCGCGACCGCGATCCGGTGCTGTCCACGGTCGGCCGCCTCGACCGCGAGACCAGTGGCCTGCTGTTGCTGACCGACGATGGTGGCCTGCTGCACCGGATCATTTCGCCGAAGTCGAAGCTGCCGAAAGTCTATGAGGTCGAGTTGAGCGAGGACCTGCGCGGCGACGAGGTGGCGCTGTTCGCCAGCGGCACGCTGATGCTGGAATCGGAGAAGACGCCCCTGCTGCCGGCTGAACTGGAGGTGCTGGATGCGCGCCGTGCGCGGCTGGTGCTGCACGAAGGCCGCTACCATCAGGTACGCCGCATGTTCGCCGCCACCGGCAACCACGTGCAGGCCCTGCATCGCAGCCGCGTCGGCGGGCTGGACCTGCAGGGGCTGGACGAGGGGCAATGGCGGCAGCTCACTTCCACCGACCTGGATACGCTGTTCGCTTCATGACCAACATTGCTGCGCTGCCGTTCCTCCCCGACGCCGTCATCTTCGACATGGACGGCCTGATGATCGACAGCGAGCGCGTTTCGCTTGCCTGCTGGAGCCAGGCCGCCGACGAGTTCGGACTGGGCCTGGATGAAACGGTGTTCCTGCGCATGGTCGGCCTCGGCGACCGCGATTCGCACGCGCTGCTGCGCGCGCAGGGCATCGAGGACAGCGTGATCGATGCGGTGGCCGCACGTTGCCACGACCTGTATGAGGCACGCACACAGACCGGGTTGCCGTTGCGTCCGGGCATCCTGGAACTGCTGGAGCTGCTGAAAGTGCACGCGGTACCGCGGGCGGTGGCCACCACCACGCGGCAGCCGCGGGCCAACCGCAAGCTGGCCGCTGCTGGCCTGCTGCCGTATTTCGATGCGGTGATCACCAGTGGCGACGTGGCGCGGCCGAAGCCGGCGCCGGATATCTACCTGCTGGCCGCGCAGCGATTGGGGCAGGTGCCCGGGCGTTGCCTGGCGCTGGAGGATTCACCGGCCGGTACGCGCGCGGCGCTGGCGGCCGGCATGACCGTGATCCAGGTGCCGGACCTGGTGCATCCGGATGAAGAGCTGCGTGCCCTGGGACACCGGATCGTTGGATCCCTGGTAGACGCGCACGCGCTGCTGCTGCCGTTGCTGCCGAAGTAGCGGTGGGTGCCGACCTTGGTTGGCACTGAGCCGAGCATGGGCTCGGCTCTACATCTTCTGGTGGGTGCCGACCGTTGGTCGGCACACCTGTTCAATCACACCCGCCCGAACACCAGCGCAGCGTTGGTGCCACCGAAGCCGAAGCTGTTGGACATCACCGTATCCAGTTTTTCCTCGCGGCTCTCGCGCAGGATCGGGAAGCTCTCCACCTTCGGGTCCAGCTCGCCGATGTTGGCCGAACCGGCAACGAAGCCATCGCGCATCATCAGCAGGCAGTAGATTGCCTCGTGCACGCTGGCTGCACCGAGCGAGTGCCCGGACAACGCCTTGGTCGAAGACAGCGGCGGCACCGCATCGCCGAACACTTCGCGGATCGCGTTGAGCTCGGTGACATCGCCCAGCGGGGTCGAGGTGCCGTGGGTGTTCAGGTAGTCCAGCGGGCGATCGACACCCTGCAGCGCCATCTTCATGCAGCGCACCGCACCTTCACCGGAGGGCGCGACCATGTCGGCACCGTCGGAGGTGACGCCATAGCCGATCAGCTCGGCATGGATGTGCGCACCGCGTGCGACGGCGTGGTCGTAATCCTCCAGCACCAGCATGCCGCCACCACCGGCGATGACGAAGCCGTCGCGGTCCTTGTCGTAAGGGCGCGAGGCACTGGCCGGGGTTTCGTTGAAGCTGGTCGACAGGGCACCCATCGCGTCGAACATCACGCTCATCGACCAGTGCAGGTCTTCCCCACCGCCGGCGAACATGATGTCCTGCGCACCGTGCCGGATCATGTCCGCAGCGGCGCCGATGCAATGCGCCGAGGTCGCGCAGGCAGCCGACAGCGAGTAGCTGACGCCCTTGATCTGGTAGGCCGTGGCCAGGCAGGCCGAGACCGTCGAGCACATCGTGCGCGGCACCATGTATGGGCCGACCTTGCGCACGCCACGTTCGCGCAGCAGGTCGACGGCACCGATCTGCCATTCGCTGGAGCCGCCACCGGAACCGGCGATCAGGCCGGTGCGCAGGCTGCTGACCTGCTCGGGGCTGAGCCCGGCATCGGCGATGGCATCGCGCATGGCCAGGTAGGCGAAGGCCGCCGCGTCGCTCATGAAGCGCTTCTGCTTGCGGTCGATCAAGACGTCCAGGTCGAGGTCGACGCGGCCACCGACCTGGCTGCGCAGGCCTGCTTCGGCGTGGTCGGCCAGGGCGGTGATGCCCGAGCGTCCTTCACGCAGCGCGGCCGAAACGGTATCCAGATCATTGCCGAGGCAGGACGTGATGCCCATGCCGGTGATGACGACGCGACGCATCAGAAGCTCCCGGTTTCGGTGAACAGGCCGACGCGCAGGTCGCGCGCGCTGTAGATTTCGCGGTCGTCCACGTACATGCGGGCGTCCGACTGGGCCATCACCAGCTTGCGGTTGATGACCCGGCTGATGTCGATCTCGTAGCGTACGAGCTTGGCGTCCGGCAATACCTGGCCGGTGAACTTCACCTCGCCACAGCCCAGCGCGCGGCCCTTGCCGGGTGCACCCAGCCAGGTCAGGAAGAAGCCGGTCAGCTGCCACATGGCATCCAGGCCCAGGCAGCCTGGCATCACCGGGTCGCCGATGAAGTGGCAGCCGAAGAACCACAGGTCCGGGCGGATATCCAGTTCGGCGCGTACCATGCCCTTGCCATGCGGTCCGCCGTCCTCGCGGATGTCGGTGATGCGGTCGAACATCAGCATCGGGTCGTTGGGCAAACGGCCGGCGGCGGTGCCGAACAGTTCACCGCGTGCGCTGGCCAGCAGCTGTTCGCGGTTGAACGCGTGGAGACGGGTCATGAAGCACAATCCTGGAAGCGGAGAACAGGGAAACAAGCGCCCGAGAATGCCCGTGGAAACTGTCCCGATCAAACATTTCAACCGTACGCAACCGTAGTGTTTTCAAGGGAATACGCGCATCCTGTTGATGTGCAACGACCATACTTCGGCGTGTGGCCCACCCGGCCCGGCCCCGCCTTTTCCACCTGACATGACCCGACTGCGCAAGATCATCCACGTTGACATGGACGCGTTCTACGCGTCGGTGGAGCAGCGCGACGATCCGTCACTGCGCGGCAAGCCGGTGGTTGTGGCATGGCGCGGCGCACGCTCGGTGGTGTGCGCGGCATCGTACGAGGCACGCGTGTTCGGCGTGCGTTCGGCCATGCCGGCAGTGCGGGCCGAACGCCTGTGCCCGGATGCGATCTTCGTGCCGCCCGACTTCGCACGTTACAAGGCGGTGTCACGCCAGGTGCGCGAGATCTTCCTGCGCCACACCGACCTGGTTGAACCATTGTCACTGGATGAAGCCTACCTGGACGTGACCGAGCCGAAGAGCGGCATCGAACTGGCGACCGACATCGCCCGTACCATCCGCATGCAGATCCGTGAGGAGACCAACCTGACTGCTTCAGCTGGGATCGCGCCGAACAAGTTCCTGGCCAAGATCGCCTCGGACTGGCGCAAGCCCGATGGCCAGTTCGTGATTCCGCCGCAGCGGGTGGACGCCTTCCTGCTGCCGTTACCGGTGAGCCGGGTGCCTGGCGTCGGCAAGGTGATGGAAGGCAAGCTGGCCGCGCGCGGCATCGCCACCTGCGGCGACCTGCGGCAGTGGGCACTGATCGATCTGGAAGAAGCGTTCGGCAGTTTCGGCCGCAGCCTGTACAACCGCGCACGCGGCATCGACGAGCGGCCGGTGGAACCGGACCAGCAGGTGCAGTCGATTTCCTCGGAGGACACCTTCGCCGAAGACCTGCTGCTGGAAGACCTGACCGAGGCCATCGTGCAGCTGGCAGAGAAGACCTGGAAGGCGACCCGCAAGACCGAGCGTGTCGGCCATACCGTGGTGCTGAAGCTGAAGACCGCGCAGTTCCGCATCCTCACCCGCAGCTTCACCCCGGAGCGCCCGCCGGAATCGATGGAAGAACTGCGCGACATCGCGCTGGCCCTGCGCGCCCGCGTCGACCTGCCGGCGGAGACGCGTTACCGCCTGGTTGGCGTCGGGCTGGGCGGCTTCCGCGAGAAGGAGGCGGTGGTGCAGGGGGAATTGTTCGAGCACGACATGATCAATCCCACAGATACCTAATCATCAAACAGCGGGGTCAGAGCCCGTTGCGCAGCAACGGGATCCGACCCCGTGCCGACCAACGGTCGGCACCCACCATCAGCAGCAGGTTCCGACAGATAGCGGGAAACTGTCGAAGGCGGGGTGGGTCCGGTTGCGGGGGCGTGAGCGCCATGGATGGCGCGACCGAGCCTCCATGGACGGATTGACGGCGTCCCCCGCAACCGGACCCACCCCGCCCACCCTCAGGAAACCAGCTTCGGCTGTTGCTTCGGCTGTTGCTGTTGCCTCTGCAGGTGCAGGGCGCAGCCCTGCAGAAGAACCCCGTTATCTCATGGCCACGGCATCTCGCCCTTGGCCACCTTCGCACTCAGTTCCAGCGACGCCACGCCGTCCAGCTTCGGATAGCGCGCCTGCATCGCCTGCACCAGCGCCGCACTGTCCTTCGCCTTTGCCGCCTCGGCGTCGAACGCGCGGATGTAGTCCGCGGTGAAGCGCAACGCACTGGCATCCAGCGCCGCACCCGGCGCGTAATGCCCCGGCACCACCACCTTCGGCTTCAGTGCCTGCAATCGCTGCAGGGTCTGCAGCCAGTCAGTGTGCGACTTCGGCGTCTGCGTGTCGGCCATCCACACGTGCTCGCCGGCCACCACCGGAATGCCGCCGACGATCGCGCGCAGCGACGGCACCCACAGCACCGTGCGGTCCGGGGTCGGGCCATCCAGGCCGATCAACGGCAGGCGCTGGCCTTCCAGCTGCAGGGCATCACCGTCCAGCACCTGCGGCACCACGATGCGCGCCGGCACGTCGGCACCCATCTTCGGTCCCCAGTAGGCCAGCTTGCCGGCCCGGGTCTGCTGGATGTGGGCGACGGTCTGCGCAGTGGCGACGATGCGTGCCTGCGGGAAGGCATCCTGCAGGGTGGCCAGGCCGAAGTAGTAGTCCGGATCGCCGTGGCTGATGTAGATCGTGGTCAGCTGCTTGCCACTGGCGTGGATCCGTTCGACCAGCTTGCGTGCGTCGCTGGCGCCGAACTGCGCGTTGACCAGGATCGCGTCATGCCGGCCTTCGATCAGCACCGAGGATACCGAGAACATCGCCTGCGGGCCGGGATGGAAGGTCTGCAGGTGCAGTTGTGATTTCGTCGCGGCGGCCGGCGCCGCGGTGGCCGGTGCGGCTAGCAGCGGCGCACTGGTGAACGTGGCGGCCAGGGCGAGGGGAAGCAGCAGGGCAGCGGTACGCATGGGAAATTCCTTGTGTAGAGCCTGGCCAATGCCCGGCTGCATGTTCGCGTAGAGCCGAGCGCGGGCTTGGCTCTACAAGGGGCGTAGCTGGATCAGTACGCGGCGGTGATGATCTGCTTCGGGTAAGCGTGCGCTTCCAGCTCGGCGACGAACGCGGCGCCGTAGTCGGCATAGCTGATGCGGCTGTGGCCACTGGCGTCGGCCAGGAAGGCCTTGGGCTGCACGCGATACTGGCCACGCTCATCGCCCGGGCCGATTTCGGCGGCCGGCGAGAAGAAGGTCCAGTCCAGGTCGTCCACTGCCTGCAGGCGATTGAAGGCTTCACGATGGGCCAGCGCGTACGGCTTGTAGGTTTCCGGGAAGTTGGGGGTATCGACCAGCTGCACGCCCGGCGCGACTTCCAGGCTGCCAGCGCCACCCACCACCACCAGGCGCGGTACGCCGGCTTTGCGCGCGGCGGCCGCCAGCTGCGCGGCGATCTCGCCCACGCGGCCGATGTCGTCGCCCGGGCGCGGGCCGTAGGCGCTGGCCAGTACGTCGTGGCCCGCGATGGCGGCGACCAGCGCGTCCTGGTCATCCAGCGAGGCGATCACCGGATGGGCGCCGGCCAGTTCGGCCGGGAGGTCCTGCGCGCTGCGCACGATGACGGTGAGTTCGTGGCCGTGGGCCAGCGCGTGGCGGGCGATCTGGCGGCCGATGTTGCCGGTGGAACCAACGAGGGCGATCTTCATGGCAGGACTCCGTGGGGCGATGTGGGCTGGGAATGGGGCCACTCTAGGCTGCTGCAGTCGCTCGAAAAACAGCGTATAACGCGCTTGTTTGTTGCGTGGATCGAGCATATGGACCGATTGACCGCCATGACCGTGTTTGTCGAGGTGGCCGAGCGCGGCAGCCTCACCGCCGCCGCGGAAGTGCTGGACATGTCGCGGGCGATGGTCAGCCGCTACCTGGCCGAGGTCGAGGGCTGGCTGGGCGCACGCCTGCTGCACCGGACCACGCGCCGGGTCAGCCTGACCGGCCCGGGTGAGGCGGCGCTGGCGCGCTTCCGGCAGATGCTGGCGATCGGCGAAGAACTGCAGGGCGAGCTGGCCAGTGATGATCCCGAGCCGCACGGCACGCTGCGGGTGACCGCCAGCGTGTCGTTCGGGCAGAGCCACCTGGCACGGGCGGTGGCCGGTTTCGTCGCGCGCCATCCAGCGGCGCGCATCGAGCTGCTGCTGGTCGACCGTACGGTGAACCTGGTCGAGGAGCGCGTGGACCTGGCCGTGCGCATCGCGCGCCAGATCGACCCCAGCCTGATCGCGCGGCGGCTGGCCACCTGCCGCTCGGTGCTGTGCGCGACGCCGTCGTACCTGCAGGCGCGTGGCACGCCGACCGCGCCGGAGCACCTGGCCGCGCACAACTGCCTGACCCACCACTACGTCGGCAAGAGCCTGTGGCAGCTGCACCGCGATGGCCGTTCGCTGTCGGTGGCGGTGGGCGGCAACATCAGCGCCAACGAGGCCTCGCTGCTGCTGGAGGCGGTACGCGCCGGTGCCGGGATCGCCATGCTGCCGACCTACCAGGTGGCGCCACTGCTGCGCAGCGGCGAGCTGATCGAACTGCTGCCCGGATTCAGTCTGGACGAGCTCGGCATTCATGCCGTGTACGCGTCACGGCGCCAGCAGCCCGCTATCATGCGGCGATTCCTGGATTACCTGGCCGAGTGTTTCGCCAGCCCGGCCTTCCAGGATCTGGATTGGCGCCCACCGGGCAAGGAGAACACATGAACCATGGACAGGCCTTGATCGACCACAACCGTGCTGCCTGGGACCGCCAGGCCAGCGAAGTGCGCGAATGGTCGCGCCCGGTGGAGAGTTCAACCATTGCCGCCGCGCGCGAAGGCCGCTGGCAGGTGCACCTGACCCCACGCGCGCTGCCACTGGACTGGCTGGGCGACGTGCGCGGCCGTCGCATCCTGTGCCTGGCTTCGGGCGGCGGCCAGCAGGCACCCGTGCTGGCCGCTGCGGGCGCCGACGTCACCGTGTTCGACCTGTCCGACGGGCAGCTGGAACAGGACCGCAGGGTCGCTGCGCGCGACGGCCTGCAGCTGCGCACGGTGCAGGGCGACATGCGCGACCTGCACGTATTCGCCAATGACAGCTTCGACGTGGTGTTCCATCCGATCTCCAACCTGTACGTACCCGACGTGCGCCCGGTGTGGACCGAATGCCGCCGCGTGCTGGCGCGCGATGGCATGTTGATGGCCAGCTTCTACAACCCCGTGCTGTTCGTCGGTGCACGTGATCCGCAGCTGGATGCACAGGGTTTGATCCGGCCGCAGTACGCCATTCCCTATTCGGACCTGGAAGACCTGCCCGCCGCAGAGCGTGAGGCGAAACTCGCCCGCGGCGATGCGCTGACCTTTGGCCACAGCCTGACCGAACTGATCGGCGGTCAGCTGGATGCAGGCTTCGTGATTGATCGGTTCATGGAAGACTGGCAGCCGAAGCCGCGCTTCCTGATCGACCGTTACCTGCCCACCTTTCTGGCCACCCGCGCACGCAGGATCGGCTGAGGCCGATCCCGGGGAAAAAGCGCGGCGTACAATGGACGGCCCCACGTTGTACAGGCGTCGTCCCTTGTCGTATCCCTATCCGCTGGTCGTATTCGATCTCGATGGCACGCTGGTCGACAGCGCAGCTGACATCGCCGAAGCGCTGAACCGCACGCTGGAAGCCATCGGCATGGCACGGGTGCCGGAAGCCACCGTGCTCGGCTGGATCGGCGACGGTGTGCGCCGCCTGGTCGAACAGGCCGTGCACGCCGCCGGTCGTGAGGTCGACCTGGCCGAGGTCATGCCGGTGTTCATGGTGCACTACCGTGAATGCCTGCTGCGCAGCCCGCGCCTGTTCGATGGCGTGGCCGACGCACTGGCGCAGCTGCGCGCGCGCGCCGTGCCACTGGCGATCTGCACCAACAAGCCCGAAGCACTGGTGCCGCCGCTGCTGCAGCACCTGGGCATCGGTGATGCGTTCGCGCTGGTACTGGGCGGCGATTCACTGCCGCAGCGCAAGCCCAGCGGTGAGCCGCTGCGGCATATCGCTGCGCACTTCGGGCTGCCGGTCGATGCCTGCCTGATGGTGGGTGATTCGCTGACCGACTACCGCGCCGCCGAAGATGCGGGCATGCCGATCGCGCTGGTTCGCTACGGCTACCCGCGCGGCCTGGACCTGGCCACCGCGCATGCGGTGGCGGTGATCGATGACCTGCGTGAACTGCCGGGGTTGCAGGGCTGACGCAGGGGTAGTGCCGGCCGCCGGCCGGCAACCCGGAATGCGTTGCCGAAGGTCATGATGTTGCCGGCCAGCGGCCGGCACTACCATGACCGTCGCGATCATTTCGGCTGGTAACGCACACTCAACTGGTACTCACGGCCCGGCTGGTTGAACCACGCCACCGTCTCATACCTGCGGTCGAACACGTTGGCGGCACGCGCCAGCAGCGACCACGATGGCGTCAGCGCGTACTCGGCGCGCAGATCCAGCGTGCCGTAACCCCCCACCTTCACCGCGTTGGCGGCATCGTCATAGCGCTTGCCCGCTCCCTGAACCGTCAGGCCTGCGCGGAAGGCCCCGAAACGCCGATCGAGGTCCAGGCGCGCGGTCTGCTGTGCACGACGCGGCAGCCAGTTGTCGAACTGGGTGCTGCCGCCGGTGCGGTTGCGTGGGTCGGTGTAGCTCAGCTGGGCGTTGATGTCGAAGCCGGCCAGCAGCACGCCACCGGTCAGTTCGGCACCGCGGATGCGCGCCTTCTCCACCTGCTGCATCCTGAAGGTCGCCGCATCGTAGGTGATCAGATCATCGATGCGGGTTTCATAGACGTCCAGGCCCCAGTGCCAGCCCTGTCCCTGCTGCGAAACGCCCAGGTTGGTGCTCTTGGACTTCTCCGGGTTCAACGTCGGCACACCGCTCCACGGGTCGTACAGGTCGCTGAAGGTCGGCGCCTTGAACGCAGTGCCGTAACTGGCATTGACACGCAGGCCGTGGCCGAGCTCCATCGCCCAGCCGAGGCTGCCGGTGGCGTGGTTGCCGAACTGCTGGTTGTCGTCGTTGCGCGCGCTGGCCTGCAGCTGGTGGCGACCGAAGCGTCCCTGGTACTGCACGAACACGCCGGTGTTGCGGCGGCTGTCGACCCGATATCCGGCACTGCTGCCATCCAGGTTGTCTTCGCTCCAGTCCACGCCGGTGCTCAGCAGCTGGCCTTCTGCCAAGGCGAAGTCACCCTGCAGCGAGGCACTGTCGCGGTGGGTCTGAGCGCTGCCACGGGCACCGAAGTCACCAAAGTTGTCCGACTCGTTGTCACTGCGCCCGACATTGGCGGTGAACGCCAGGCGTTCGGACGGGGTGTAGCGCACCTTGCCGGCCAGCACCTGCTGGCGGGTTTCCGAATAGTTGTAGTAGCCGTCGTAATGGTTCTTTCCGTCGGCACGCAATGCACTGCCTTCCACGTTCCATTGGTCGTTGAAGGTGTAGCCACCGCGCAGGCTCTTGGACAGGTTGCGGTAGCCATCGCGGTCATGTTCGTCGGCAAAGCAGCCGGTGAACAGCGTTGCCGAGCCGCGGCAGGCATCGATGCCATCGGAATGCTGGTAGGCGATGTCGGCGCCGAACCAGCCGCGTTCGGTCCCGCCGCCGATCCCGCCGCTGGCTTCGCGCAGGCCGTTGCTGCCGCCACCGAGCTGGAAGTGCGGGGCGAAATCACCCTGGTTGCGGCGGGTGAAGATCTGGATCACGCCGCCAATGGCATCGGCGCCGTACAGGCTCGACTGCGGGCCACGCACGATTTCCACGCGCTCGATCTGCGCCAGCGGCAGGTCCTGGTACATCGCCAGGCCGAGGTCGGCACTGTTGATGCGCACGCCGTCGACCAGCACCACGGTGTGGCCCGAGTTGGTGCCGCGCAGGAACAGCGAGCTCTGCTTGCCGAGCCCACCGGCATTGGTCAGGTTGATGCCGGCGCGGCCGCGCAGCAGTTCCTGCAGCGAGGTGGCCTGGCTGGATTCGATCTGCGCGCGGTCGATCACCTGGGCCGGCGCGATGCTGTCCTGCAGGGCGATCGGGGTGCGCGTGGCGGTGACCAGGATCTGGTCGAGCGCGGTGGTGTCATCGGCGGCCTGTGCCAGCGCGGGCAGGGCGGCCAGTACGGCCAGGGACAGCATTCGGGACTGCAGCTTCATGGGGGACTCCAGGTGCCACGCACGCCCGCGTGGCGAAGGGGAGGAGCCGCGAAGGCAGGCACGCGCCGATGCCGCAGCGCACGCCACGGTCATCCAGCGCCATGCCCACCGCATCGCGACCTGAGGCTTCCGGGCCGGTCTCCGGGCTTGCCGCCGGGTGGCGCGAGGCCACCGTCCAGGCGCCTTCCCATGCCTGCGGCACAGTGGCGGTGTTGCCTGGAACTGACGTGCTTACCGTTGCGGGGGCAGCGCCGGCCTGGCGTGGAATCACGCGTCACCGGCTTCCCGTTTCAACCTGCCGGCCACGGCCGCAGGTCACCTGGAAGTGCGCGCAGTCTACGGCATCGCAGGCCGTCCCGTTGCGTCGCGCCTGCGCGGCTGCCTTTGCTGTGCCTTTAGAATGGTTGCTCGATCCCGTGGTGCCGTTACCGATGTCTGCCCGTTCTCCGTTGTACCTGCGCCGCCCGTCCGGGACGCACGCATGATCCTCGACCTGGTCCGCCACGCCGGCAACGGTCGCGATGAGTTCCTTGATGGCCGCAGCGATCCACCGCAGCTGGCCGGCCTGCCGCAGGAGCTGGTCGAGGCCTATGCCGAGCAACGCTGGGAGCGGGTGATCAGTTCACCGCGGTTGCGCGCGCTGCACACGGCGATGGCGCTGGCCACCCCACGCGGGCTGGACGTCGAAGCGGACGAGGAATGGGAAGAGCTGGATTTCGGCGATTGGGACGGGCAGTCGCTGTTCGACCTGCCGGAAGATGCGCTGGCCGCCTTCCACGCCGATCCGCATGCGTTCCCGCCGCCGAACGGCGAGAGCTGGGGGCATTTCGAGCGGCGTATCGCGCGCGCGCTGGATCGCCTGCTCGATGATGATGATCCGGTGCCGACGCTGGTGGTCAGCCATGGTGGCCCGCTGCGCATGGTGTTGTCGCAGGTTTGCGGCCTGCCGATGTCGCTGTGCTGGGCCCTGCGCATCGACCACGGCACGCGCCTGCGGGTGTGGCTGGAGCGGGGCGAGATCGGGCTGGTGGGCGAGCTGCTGGAACTGCAGCAGCCGTAGTCCATCGGTAGTGCCGGCCGCTGGCCGGCAGCCTCAGGAACGTTGCAAGGATCACGCAGTTGCCGGCCAGCGGCCGGCACTACCGGTGCAGTCAATCCTCGTCCGCGCGCTCGGTCACGCTGTCTTCCGCCTCATCGTCGGCATCGAAGCGCTGCTCATGCACCGGGCCCGACGCCGGGCCGGCCGCCTTCAGCGGATGCGCGGCGATGCGCGCCTCATAGTCCTGCACCAGCGCTTCACGCTGCGGCTCGCTCAGCTCCTGCCAGTGGCAGTCCAGCAATGCGCCTTCCAGCGAGTACAGCAGGTTCAGGCTGGGCTTGAAGCCGGCCCGCTTGACCTTGACGAAGGCGCCGACTGCGCCGATCGCAACCAGGTCCTCGCGGCTGCGCAGCCCGACCTGGCGCAGCCACGCTGCACTCTTCGGGCCGATGTTGCGCAGCTTCGGTGCGCTCATCCCAGTGCCTCGACGAACACGCGGGCGATGGCTTCCAGGCCGGCCTGATCGTCGGCGTCGAAGCGGCCGACCTTCGGGCTGTCGATATCGAACACGCCGATCAGTTCATCGCCGCGCAGCAGCGGCACCACCAGCTCCGAACGCGAGGCCGAGTCGCAGGCGATGTGGCCGGGGAAGGCATCGACGTCGTCCACGCGCTGGGTTACGCGCTGGCTGGCGGCGGCACCGCACACACCCTTGTCCAGCGGGATGCGCACGCAGGCCGGCAGGCCCTGGAACGGGCCGACCACCAGTTCCTTGCCGTCATACAGGTAGAAGCCCACCCAGTTCAGGTCGGGCAGGGCGTGATAGACCAGTGCGGAGAGGTTGGCCGCGTTGGCGATGCGGTCGGACTCGGCGTAGACCAGGCCACGGGCCTGTTCCAGCAGCTGGGCGTATTGTTCCGGCTTGCTGCCGGTGAGCGAGGCATTGGCGAACATGCCTGCAGTCTAGCAAGTGCGCCGGGCCGGCGATAATGCGCGCACTGTTGCCCTGTTGGAGCCCATCGATGCCGTTGCCCGCTACGCTGCCGCCCGCCCTGTTCGTTACCGGCACCGACACCGAAATCGGCAAGACCGCGGCCAGCACCGCGCTGCTGCATGCACTGCGCCAGCGTGGCCTGCGCGCGGTGGGCATGAAGCCCGTGGCCAGCGGCAGCGAGGACCTGGGGCAGGGCCTGCGCAACGAGGACGCGCTGGCGCTGCAGGCGGCCAGCTGGCCGGTACCGGACTATGCCGACCTGAATCCCTATGCGCTGCGGCAGCCGCTGGCACCGGAGCTGGCCGCTGCCGAGGACGGCGTGCAGGTGGCGCTGGCGCCGATCGTGGCCGCGTTCGAACGCCTGCGCGCGAAGGCCGATATCGTCGTGGTGGAGGGCGTGGGCGGTTGGCTGGCACCGGTCTCGGCCACGCTGGACCAGCTCGACCTGGTGCGTGCGCTGCAGCTGCCGGTGCTGCTGGTGGTGGGCATGCGCCTGGGCTGCGTCAACCACGCGCGGTTGACGCAGCAATCACTGCAGGCCAGCGGCGTGGACTGCCTGGGCTGGATCGGCAACCACATCGACCCGGCGATGCAGCGCCAGGACGAGAACATCGCCACGCTGCAGCAGCGCCTGCCGATGCCGTGTTGGGGACGGCTGCCGCATCTGCCGAATGCCAGTGGTGAAGTGCTGGCGGCGCACCTGCTCGACGACCTGGGGTAGTGCCGGCCGCTGGCCGGCAACCTCGATGAATCACGTCCGTGCAGTTGCCGGCCAGCGGCCGGCACTACCGTGCTGCAGCCGCCAGCTCCCGCGCGATCGCACCCAGCCGTTCCACCGCACCGATGAAGCGCGCATCCAGGCTCTGGCAGCACGACAGCCGCAGGCAGTGGCGATAGCGCGCACCACGCGAATAGACCTGGCCGGGCATGAACACGATGTCCTCCTGCAGCGCTCGCTCGAACAGCTCTCGCGTGTCAACGCCCGGCAGTTCCAGCCACAGCAGGAATCCGCCCTGTGGTTCGGTGGCGCGGGTGCCTGCCGGGAAATGCTCGGCTACCAGCTGGCGCAGCCGTCCCACCTGTTCGCGGTACAGGCGGCGCATGCGATGCAGATGGTGCTCGTAGCTGCCTGCTTCCAGATACGCGGCCACCGCATCGCCGAGCAGCTGCGGCTCACCGCCGGTGGACTGGAACTTCAGCAGCGCGATGCGCTCTGCGAAGCGACCGCCATCCAGCCAGCCGATGCGGTAATCCGGCGCCAGTGTCTTTGAGAAGCCACCGACCACCATCACCCAGCCATCGCGATCAAAGGCTTTCAGCAACGGGGCCGGTGGCTCGCAGAACTGCAGCTCGGCGTACACCGCATCCTCGATCAGGGGCAGCTGCCGTGCGTTGACCAGCTCGGCCAAGCGTTGCTTGGCGGCGGTCGGCATGGTGCAGCCGAGCGGGTTGTGCACGGTCGGCATCACCACCAGTGCGGCCAGCGGCGTGTGCTCCAGCAGCGCATCCAGTGCATCTACATCCAGTCCGTGCTGCGGGTGGGTGGGTAACTCGATGACCTGCAGGCCGAGGTTGGCCAGCAACGGATACAGGTTGAAGTAGGACGGCGCCTCGATGCCCACCGCATCAGCGGGCTGGGTGACCGCGCGCAACGCCAGCTGCAGGGCTTCCATCGCACCATGGGTCAGCAGGAGTCGCTCGGCGTGGGTGTGCAGGCCCATGCGCGGACTGCGGCGCACGATCTGCGCCAGCAGCCGCGGTGAACCATTCGGGCGCGCGTAGGTCTCCACCGTCTGTTGGCCATGGCGCAGTACCTGCGCGGTGTGCTTGGCCAACTGCGCGCCGGGGTAGAACTGGCGACCACGCGGGCCGGCGAAGGCCAGGTCGACCACACCCGGGCGGCGCTGCGCTTCCAGCACGCGCGCCATCAGCACCTGCTGCAGCGGTGCGGTGGGTGCCGAGGGCGCATCGCGCAATGATCGTTCCGGCACCGACAGCCGCGGCGCCACCTCGAAGCCGGCCTTGGGCCGCGGAATGACCAGGCCCGCATCTTCCAGCTGGCGATAGGCGGCGATCACCGTGTTGAGGCTGAGCCTGCGCTGCGACGCCATCTGCCGCAGCGAAGGCAGGCGGCTGCCGACCGGAAGGCGACCGCCGTGGATGGCCTCAGCCAGTTCGTCGGAGAGCCGCTGGTAGCGTGGAGGGATCATCGTGGCCTGGTCATCTGTATCCATCGAGCATCCCGCCATCTGGTGCTGTACCCATGATGATGGCGAGCCTAGCATGTCGTCGTCGGCCGGGCCTGATCGGGGCGTGGCTGGCGCATTCCAAGCGCACGGCGGGACCGCCGTGCGTCTTTTTTTGTGTGTAGAGCCGAGCACCGATCAGCCCCAGGGCAAATGCCGTCAGCGCATCGGCACCAGCACCGCCTCGCGCCGGTACAGCGCCGGGAACTGCCTGGCCAGGGCCGCCAGCTTCGGTGCGTCGTAGTAGCGGATGTAGGCGGCCTGCGGGTAGTTGGTCATGTAGTTCTGGTGGTAGCTCTCGGCCGGGTAGAAGCGCTGGCCGCTGACCAGCTGGGTGACGATCGGTGCGCGGTAGCTGCCGGCCTGGCTGAGCTGGGCGATGTAGGCACGGCTGGCCGCCTGCTGGCGGGCGTCATCACTGAAGATCGCCGAGCGATACTGGCTGCCGTGGTCCGGACCCTGGCGGTTGAGCTGGGTCGGGTCGTGCGCGACCGAGAAGAACACCTGCATCAGCTGTCCATAGCTGACCTGGCGCGGGTCGTAGTCAATCTTTACAGCTTCGGCATGGCCGCTCTGTCCACCGCTGACGCGCTCATAGCGCGCATTGGCTGCACTGCCACCGATATAGCCGGACACCGCATTGCTCACGCCCTTGACGTGCTGGAACACGCCCTGCACGCCCCAGAAGCAACCGCCGGCAAACACCACGCTGGCGTGGGTGGCGTCATCGCGGAACGCCGCATCGCCGGTGGGGGCCGGCAGTGCCTGGATCTGCGCGCTGGCTTCGACCGGCGCCGCAGCCGCACCGTGATCGACCAGCAGCACCCCGGCAATCAATGCCATGGCCACCAGGCCGGCCACACCGGCGGCGATGCCCTGTTCAAAGGAGAGTTTCATCATGTGCTCCCGGTTCAACCGAAGGTGAAGGCATAGGCCTGCACGCCCGCATCGAGGAATTCGATCTCGAAGCGATGCGGACCGACCGTGCCGCGCTGGCGTACCAGCTGGTACAGGCGATGCTCGTCGACCACGCCACTGCCATCGGCGCCGACATCACTACCGGCATCGGCGGCGGGCAGCGCCTTGCCATCCAGCCAGACGCGGAAGCGCACCGGCGTGCCGTCGCGGCTGGGCGCCAGCACCAGGTGCAGGTCACGCGCATGGAACTGGAAGGCAATGCGGCCACCGGCCTGCTGCAGCTGTGCGGCTTCATCGGTGACGGTCCAGCGCCCCGACAGTCCCCACTGGTTCAACGCCAGGGTGGTCGGCAGCGTGTAGTCGAACGCGCTGTTGCTGCGCTGTCCGCCGGGCGAGGCGAACTGCTCGGCGCGGGCGTGGCCCAGATAGGTTTCCGGCGAGCGCAGGTTGCCCATGTCGGCCTGCACGGCCACGCCTTTCAGGTCGGCGGCAGCAGGATCGGCAGGCGGCGGCAGGTTGGCCTGCCCGGCCTCGGTCAGCAGGCGACGGATCATCTGTTCCGAACGCGCGTAGTTGCCTTCGCCGAACTGGTGGCCGCGGATGTTGCCCTGCGCATCAACGAAGTACTGCGCCGGCCAGTAGCGGTTGTTGAACGCGCGCCAGATCGTGTACTGGTTGTCGAGTGCCACCGGGTACTCGACCTTCAGCTGCTGCACCGCCTTCATCACGTTGCGCGGGTCACGCTCGAAGGCGAACTCCGGCGTGTGCACGCCGATCACCACCAGGCCGTGGTCGCGGTAGCGGCGCTCCCATTCGTGAACGAACGGCATCGCACGCAGGCAGTTGATGCAGGAGTAGGTCCAGAAATCGACCAGCACGACCTTGCCGCGCAGCTGCTGGACCGTCAGCGGTGGGCTGTTGAGCCAGCCGGTGGCCCCGTCCAGCGCGGGCAGGGTGCCTTCGACCGGCAGCGGTGCATCGCCAGCGGCGTCGGCACCGGCCATCATCATCATCGGTGGTACCGCCGGCTGCGCGCCGGGTACCGCGTCCAGCAGGCCCTGCTCGATACGCGCGGTGCTGAGCGTGGAAAGACGGGTCAGCAGGCCGGTATCCCAGCCCAGGCCGATTGCCACCACCGCCAGCAGGGCGGCCACGCCCAGCACCTTGCGCAGTGCATTGCCGAGTCCAAGCCGCGCCTGCAGCGCACGGAACACCCGGCCGCCCACCCACACCGCCAGTGCCAGCGCGGTGATCGCGCCCAGCGCATACGCCAGCAGCAGGGCGCTGGTACCCACGCTGGCACCATGCAGGGCGGCACCGGTCAGCACCAGGCCGAGGATCGGACCTGCACACGGTGCCCACAGCAGGCCGGTGGCGATGCCGATCAGCAGCGAGGTCCACGCGCCGCCGCGCCCAGCGGCATCCGCGGCATCGGCGCGCGCGCTCAGACGGGCACCCACGCGCTGGAACGGCGCCAGCAGATGGTCGGCCACTCGTGGCCACAGCAGGGCGACCGCGAACAGCGCCATCAGCAGCAGGGCGATCCAGCGCCCGACCTGGTTGGCCTGTGCCACCCATTGGCTGCCCACCGCGGCCAGGCTGGCGACCACGGTGAAGGTGAGCGCCATGCCCAGCAGCAATGGCAGCGTGCTGCGCAGGAACGGACGGTCGGCACGCGCGAACACGAACGGCAGCACCGGCAGGATGCAGGGGCTGAGCAGGGTCAGTGCGCCCCCCAGGTAGGCAAGCAGCAACAGCAGCATCGTCAGGCTCCGGAAACAGGGGAAGAACCGACCGGCACCCGCCAGCCGTCGGCAGTGCCATCCGTGGCGCCGGGAACGAACACCATCGCTGCACCGTTCATGCAGTAGCGCAGCCCGGTCGGGCGTGGGCCATCGTTGAACACATGGCCGAGGTGGCCGCCACAGCGACGGCAGTGCACCTCCACCCGCAGCATCCCGAAGGTAACGTCGCGGTCTTCGCCGATGGCGTTGTGCAGCGGCGCCCAGAAGCTGGGCCAGCCGGTGCCGCTCTCGAACTTGGTGGACGAGGAAAACAGCGGCAGCGCACAGCCGGCACACGCGAAGGTGCCCTGCCGGTGTTCCTTGTTGAGCGGGCTGCTCCACGGCCGTTCGGTGGCCTGCTGGCGCAGCACCGCGTACTGCGCCGGGGTCAGGCGCTGGCGCCACTCGGCATCACTGTGCATGACCTCGAACTGTCGCGACGGACGCGCTTCAGCGGCGGCCGGGGCGGCGCGGCTGCAGGCCCCCAGGCCGAGCAGGCCGGCGGCGGTGGCAACACCTCCCAGGCCCAGCAGATGGCGGCGGGACAAGGACATGGCGGACTCCGGGAAGGGGATGACGGGGCCATGCTGCGCCCGCCCGGGTCAACGAATCCTCACGCAGGATTCAATTTTTCGTGAGGTATCGGCGGCCGTCCCGCGCCACAATGCAACCCGCCTCCCCACTGGCCTTGAGCTGACGATGTCGACCAAACGCGTGCTGATCGTTGAAGACGATGCCCACATCGCCGACCTGCTGCGCATGCACCTGGGCGATGAGGGCTACGACGTCGCCCATGCTGCCAGCGGCGATGCCGGCCTGCGCCTGCTCGAGCAGGAAGGTCCCTGGGATGCGCTGGTGCTGGACGTGATGCTGCCCGGCGTGGACGGCCTGCAGGTATGCCAGCGCGCACGCGCGATGGCGCGGTATGTGCCGATCATCATCATCAGTGCGCGCGGCAGCGAAACCCAGCGCATCGTCGGCCTGGAACTGGGCGCGGACGATTACCTGGCAAAACCCTTCTCGATGCCGGAACTGGTGGCACGCGTGCGCGCGCTGCTGCGCCGCGCCGAGGCGATGGCGCAGAGCGCACGCATCGATGCCGGCGCGATCGAGCTGGGGGGACTGCAGTTGGACCCGGTCGCGCGTACCGCCTCGGTGGATGGCAATCCATTGGAGCTGACCCCGCGCGAGTTCGACCTGCTGTTGTTCTTCGCCCGTCACCCGGACCAGGTGTTCGCGCGCATGGAACTGCTCAACCAGGTCTGGGGCTACCAGCACGATGGCTACGAGCATACGGTCAACACCCATATCAACCGCCTGCGCAGCAAGATCGAGCCCGATCCGGCCAATCCGCGGCGGCTGCTGACGGTGTGGGGCCGTGGCTACAAGCTGGTCGACCCGGCCGGAGCAGCGGCATGATCAAGCCGAACCTGTGGCAGAAGCTGGCAGTGGTGACCGCTGCGCTGATGCTGACGTGCTGCATGGCGCTGCTTGCACTGCAGATGCGTGCCAATACCCGCCACGAGCAGGAGGTGGTACAGCGGTTGTCGCTGGGCCTGGCCGAGCACATCGCCCAGCGCAGCGAGCTGATGGATACCAGCGGCATGCGTGATGCGGCGGTGCGGGCGCTGTTCGGCCAGTTGATGGCGGTCAATCCCAGCGTCGAGGTCTACCTGCTGGATGACCAGGGCCGCATCCTCGGCCACGATGCACCCAGTGGGCACCTGGTGCGAAACCGGGTGGACGTGGCGCCGCTGCGCCACCTGCTGGCCGGTGCGCCGTTGCCGATCCTCGGCGATGACCCGCGCAGCCGTGATGGCCGCAAGGTGTTCAGCGTCGCCCCGCTGGTCGTGCAGGGTCGCCAGGCGGGCTACGTGTACGTGGTACTGGTCGGCGAGCACCGGCAGATGCTGGCCGACGATCTTGCGGCCGGCAGCCAGTGGAACACCACGCTGTGGTCGGTGGTGCTGGTCGGTGGCCTCGGCCTGCTGGCCGGGCTGGTGGCGTTCTACTGGGTGACCCGTCCGCTGCGGCGGCTGACCCGACGCATCCAGGCCTTCGACATCGACGCACCCACGCCGTTGCCACCGCCGGAGCCGCTGCGCCCCGGTGAGCGCGACGAGCTGGTGATCCTCGAACACGCGCACGCGCAGATGGCGCAGCGGCTGGGCGAGCAGTGGCAGCAGCTGCGCCAGCAGGACCTGCAGCGCCGCGAACTGGTTGCCAATATCTCGCACGACCTGCGCACGCCGCTGTCGTCGCTGCATGGCTACCTGGAAACGCTGGCATTGAAGGACGCCACGCTGTCAGCGGACGAGCGCCGCCGCTATCTCGGTATCGCGCTGGCGCAGAGCGCCAAGGTCGGCCGGCTGGCGCGCGCGCTGTTCGAGCTGGCGCGGCTGGAGCATGGCGAAGTGCGGTTGGAGTGGGAGGTGTTCGCGCTGCCGGAGCTGCTGCAGGACGTGCTGCAGAAGTTCGAACTGGCGGCACAGGCGCGCGGCCAGCAGCTGCACGCAGCGTTCCCCCCGGCCTGCCGCTGGTGCGCGCCGACCTGGGCCTGGTCGAACGGGTGTTGACCAACCTGCTCGACAACGCGCTGCGCCATGCACCCGATGGTGGACAGATCGAGGTGCGCCTTTGCGCGACTCCCGACAGCGTGGAGGTCAGCGTGGCTGATGACGGCCCAGGGGTGGCGCCGGCGTTGCGCACCCAGCTGTTCCAGGCACCGGCCGCGCTGGGCGCGCGGCGCGGCGAGAACGGCGGATTGGGGCTGTTGATCGTGCAGCGCATCGTGCAGCTGCACGGCCGCCGCATCGAACTGCGCGACAGCGAGCGTGGCGCGCTGTTCGTGTTTGCCTTGCCGCGTGCGGAACCGGCGGCCTAGCAGGCCGCTTCGCATTCGACGATGCCGCCGCCGTTTTCCAGCGGCAGGTGCAGGCGGATGCAGGCACCGCCCAGCGACGAATCGGTTACTTCGACGTGGCCGCCATGCTTGTCGGCCACCACCTGCACCAGTGCCAGGCCGAGGCCGAAGCCGGGACTGCCCGGGTCCAGCCGGACGTAGGGCTGCAGTACCTGGCCGCGCAGTTCGGGTGCAATGCCGGGGCCGTCGTCCTCCACCTGCAGGCATAGCCAGCCGTCATTGACGCTGCTGGCAATACGGATCTGCCGGCGCGCGTAGCGCAGTGCATTGCCGAGCAGGTTGCGCAGTGCCAGCTCCAGCATATGCCGGTTGACGTTGACCAGACCCACCGGCGACAGCGCCTGCTGCACCGGCATCGGCAGCGGCGCGAACTGGGCGACCACGCCGCGCACCAGCGCCGCCAGCTGCAGGCGCTGGCGGGTCAGCTGATGGCAGCGGCCCAGTGCGGCGTACTCGACGCCTGCATCGGTCAGGTGCTGCAGCCGATCCACATCGGTGCGCAATCCGCCCAGTGCATCGCGCTGCCCATCATCAAGCGCGGTGTCCTCCAGGTCGGCCAGGCCGAAACGCATCCGCGCCAATGGCGTGCGCACTTCGTGCGCCACCGCCTGCGCCAGCACACGCTGGCTTTCCAGCAGCTGCTGCAGCTGCTCGGCCATGTGGTTGAAGGCATTGGCCAGTGGCCGCACCAGCGCGGTGCGCGCACGCGGCGCACGCGTGTCCAACTGGCCATCGCGCATCTGCCTGGCCGCCTGCGCCAGCTGCGAGACGTCGCGCCACAACCGATAGACCATCACGTACATCGGCAATGCCACCGCCACCATCAGGATCAGCAGCAGGATCGCCACGCCCGACACTTCGCTGTCCTGCCAGCCCTCGTCCGGCAGCGCTTCATCCAGCGGCCCCAGCATAACCGCGTAGTCGCTGTCACCGATGCGCTGCAGGCTGCGCATGTGCTCCAGGTCGATCTGCACGCGGCCGTTGTTGAACGGCGGACGTTGGCTGGCCGGCAACGCCTTCACTGCCTCAGCCAGCGGCACCATGCGCAGCGCGTAGGCGAAATCGGCGTCGAGTTCGCGTGCCAGCACCGGCCACTGGTCGCGCGGGTTTCGGCGAAGCGGTGCTGCAGCAGGGCATGGGTGCCACGCATTTCGGCCTGCAGCCCGGCTTCGGTGCGGTCCTCCAGCAGGGCATCCCAGGCCCACAGGCCCAGCACGATCAGCAACAGGTGGGCAACCAGGAAGCCGATGCCGTAGCGCAGGAAGTGGAAGGCGTGGCCGCGCATCGCCGAGGGCGTGCGCTTCATCCCCATGCCGAGCGGCTGAACAGGTAGCCGCGGCCACGGACGGTCTTGATCCGTTCCGGCTGCTCGGGGTTGTCGCCCAGCTTGCGGCGCAGGCGCGAGATGCGGGCATCGATCGAACGGTCCAGGCCGTCGAAGGCGATGCCACGCAGGCCGCGCAGCAGCGCGTCGCGGTCCAGGATCTGGCCGGCATTGCTGGCCAGCAGGAACAGCAGGTCGAACTCGGCGGTGGTCAGCTCCAGCAGGCTGCCCTGCAGGTGCACGTTGCGGGTGGACGGGTCGATGCTCAGCTCGCCGAAGCGCAGGCTGCCGTCACGCGGTTCGACCCGGCGGTGGCGGCGCAGGTGGGCGCGCAGCCGCGCCAGCAGCACCCGCGGTTCGATCGGTTTGCCGATGTAGTCGTCGGCCCCCAGCTCCAGCCCCAGAACCTGGTCGATGTTGTCGGTGCGGGCGGTCAGCACGCAGATGATGCCGTCATAGAGGGGCCGGATCTGCCGACACACTTCGAAACCATCCTGGTCGGGCAGGCCGACATCGAGCAGCACCAGGGCTGGTTTCTCGGCCAGGATGCGGGCCACTGCGCGCTCGCCGCTGCGCTCGTGGGCCACCTGGTAGCCATGCCGTTGCAGGTAGTCGCTGACCATCGTTCCCAGGCGGGCATCGTCTTCGACCAGTACGATATCCAGCATTTCCAAGGCCTCCGTAGGCGCAAACGTACCGCCACGGCACGAGCGCGGCGATGCTATCCCAGCCATCGGGCCGCCCGGGTCCCGGGGCGGGCGCCATTCAGCCGGGGTTGCTGGCGCAGGGGCCGGGTCTCAGTCCCGGCAACAACTTGGCGTTCAGCATAGCCTGATGCTGTTACAAAACGTTACCTTCGTGATACGACGGGTGACGATCGCTGACAGCAAAGCGACTGACGCCGCGCGGTCCGGCGCCGAGCATGGAGTCTCCTCCGCTCCGCGTGCCGTCCCCCATGTCGCCCGCCGCCCTCTGCCTGCTGAACCCGTCCCGCCGCCGCCAGTGCGGAGGCTCCCGATGAGCGGCGTGGTCGGGGCCTGGTTGCCGCCCGCCGAGGACGAGCAGTTGCTGCAGCAGCTGGCGCCGATGCTGCGGGCGCTGCAGCAGCGTGGGCGTGGCCGCATCGGCTACTGGACCGACGCCGAGGCCGGCCTCGCGCTGGGCCACTGCCGGGCGCCGACCGATACGCCGTTGCAGCCGCTGAGCTCGGACTGCGGTCGCTACGTGCTGTGCCTGGACGGCCGCCTGTACAACCGCGCTGACCTGCAGGCGCAGTTGCGCGATCTGCCACGCAGCTGCAGCGATGCACGGCTGCTGCTGCAGGCGATCGTCGAATGGGGCGTGCAGCGGGCGCTGTCGCGTATCGAGGGCGCCTTCGGTTTCAGCGTCTGGGACCGCGAGTCGCGCGTGCTGTGGCTGGCCCGTGATCCGGTGGGCGAGCGGCCGCTGTACTACGGCTGGTACCAGGGCCAGTTCCTGTTCGCCTCGGAGTTGAAGGCGCTGCAGGCCTTCGCCGGGTTCGCACCGAGCATCGACCAGGATGCACTGAGCCTTCTGCTGCGTCACGACTATGTGCCGGCGCCGCACACGATCTACCGCGGCATCCACAAACTGGTGGCGGGCGCGATGCTGCGCATCGATCTCAGCGACCACGCCGCCGGTTACTCCAGCCAGGCCGCGCAGGGGGGGCGCGTTACTGGTGCGCACGCGACGCGATGCAGCGTGCACTGCAGGAGCCGCTGCAGCCGGCGCCAAGCCTGGAACAGGCCACCGACCAGCTCGAAGCGGTACTGCAGAAGGCCATCGCTTCACGCATGCACTCGCCATTGGCCTGTGGCGCGTTCCTGTCCGGCGGCACCGACTCCTCGCTGGTGACGGCGATGATGCAGGCCCAATCGACCCTGCCGATCGGAGCCTGGACGGTCGGCTTCGACGATCCGGGACATGACGAGAGCGACTGGGCGTCGCAGGTCGCGCGCCATCTGGGTGTGCAGCACCACCTGCACCGCATGGACGCGCGCCAGGGCCTGGATCTGCTGCAGCGCCTGCCGCAGGTCTGGTGCGAACCGTTCGCCGACGCCTCGCAGCTGCCGACGCTGCTGGCCAGTGAACTGCTGGGGGCACGCAAGCCGGTGGCGCTGACCGGTGACGGTGGCGATGAACTGTTCTTCGGCCACCCCAGCTATGGCCGCGCGCTGCGCAATGCGCGCCTGTGCGGTGGCTTGCCGGACTGGGTACGCGACCTGGCGCGGCGCAGCGGCAACCGCATGAACGCCGAGCGTGGTCGTCTCGGTGGATGGCGTGCCTTGGTGGCCGAAGTTGCTGCCAACGATGTGGAAGGCCACTACCTGCAGCGGGTGACCCGCTGGCGGCAGCCGGCGCAGGTGGTGCTGGGCGCGCGTGAACCGGTGACGATCTTCCAGCAGCAGGACTCGGCGCTGCCGGCCGAAGCGCGCATCCAGCTGCTGGATTTCCGCATGGATCTGGCCGAGGGCATCCTGGCCAAGGTCGACCGCGCGGGCATGGCGGCGGGCGTTGAAACCCGTGCGCCACTGCTGGACATGGAGGTGGTGCGACTGGCCTGGCGCCTGCCGCAGCACCTGAAGTACCACGACGGCGAACACAAACTGATCCTGAAGCACCTGTTGGCACGCTACCTGCCCGAGCCGCTGGTGTACCGTCCCAAGCGCGGCTTTGGCCCGCCGATGGCGCGCTGGCTGGCCGGTCCGTTGCGCGATTGGGCGGAGGCGCTGCTGGACCCGCAGCTGCTTCGCAATCAGGGCTGTTTCGATCCGGCACGCGTGCGCGGCATTTGGGAAGCGTTCCTGCGCGGCGAGCGCAAGTGGCACACGCACCTGTGGAACGTGTTGATGTTCCAGGCGTGGCACCAGCACTGGCACGGTGGTCGCGGGCGCTGAGGTTCCTTCGCGGTGTGTTCTGCGTGGCGTGTGGCGGATTCGTTCTGCGTGGCGCAGGGCGGAGACCCTTGCGTACGAATGTCCTCCGGCGCCGGCCGTTGGCCGTCACCTCCCCCTTTACTTCGTACGCAAGGGTCTCCGCCCTGCGTTCGGAGTTCGTCGGCGCGTCATTGAAAGGTTGCCGCGAGCACTGCGCTCTACCCACCGCAAGCCGAGCCTCGTCGGGGCGGGCAGGGGTCTGGGCAAAGTAAAGGAGGAGGTGACGGCCAACGGCCGACGCCGGGGGACATTTGCCCAGACCCCTGCCTGCCCCGGCGGGGCCCATCAGTTCGCGGGGAATCGAGACGAAGACACGCTTGTGGCGGGCTCATTCTGCGTGGCGCAGGGCGGAGGCCCTCGCGTACGAATGTCCTCCGGCGCCGGCCGTTGGCCGTCACCTCCTCCTTTACTTCGTACGCAAGGGCCTCCGCCCTGCGTTCGGAGTTCGTCGGCGCGTCATTGAAAGGTTGCCGCGAGCACTGCGCTCTACCCACCGCACGCCGAGCCTCGTCGGGGCGGGCAGGGGTCTGGGCAAAGTAAAGGAGGAGGTGACGGCCAACGGCCGGCGCCGGGGGACATTTGCCCAGGCCCCTGCCTGTCACGGCGGGGCCCCTCAGCTCGCAAAGACATCGGACGAAGACGCACTTCGGAATCCGAACACCAGGCAAAAAAAGACCCGGCAGAGGGAGGGATCTGCCGGGTCCGGATTGCATGGGGGGAGGGACCCATGCAATGAGCGTTGCGTCGCGTCAGTGGTTGTTCGCGTCCGCCGTTGATTCGTTGCAGCCCTGCACCAGTTCGGACCACGCCTTGCTGGCCTGCAGGCCGAGACCGACCACATCCTGCTGGGCCTGGCCCAGCCGCTGCAGGTTGTCCTGCCACAGCTGTGCACCCTTGTTGAGCATCCCGGCCGTGTCGTCGCTGCGGGCCAGTTCACCCAGCCAGCCGCCGGTCGCGGTCAGGTTGCGCTCCATCACCTTCAACTGCACGCCGAACATGCTTTCCGCGTTCTCCAACGCCAGCCGGTTCGCACGCGTGGCTGCGGCGGCGAGCTGGCGGGTGGCATCACTGAAGCGATCGCTGAAGGCGGCGGCCATGGGGCATCAGGGAGTGGCTTGATGCAGTGCAGCATACGCTCTTGATGCGGCAATGCAACAAAAATAACAAAGGCGCCCAGGGCGCCTTTGAAACACCTTTCAGATCAATGGGTTGATCAAGCCGTCGGACCGCGGTAGCGGCAGCCGGAGGTGCAGGTTTCGTGCACGGTGATCTCGCTCAGCGCCGGCAGGCTGGGCTTGAGTTCGTTCCAGATCCACACCGCCAGATTCTCGCTGGTCGGGTTCTCCAGGCCGGGGATGTCGTTGAGGTAGTGATGGTCCAGGCGGTCATAGATCGGCTGGAAAGCCGCCTTCACGTCGCCGAAGTCCATGATCCAGCCAGTCTGCGCGCCGGGCTCGCCCTCGACCTTCAGTTCCACCCGGAACGAGTGGCCGTGCAGGCGCGCGCACTTGTGCCCCGGCGGCACGTTGGGAAGGCGGTGCGCCGCCTCGAGCATGAAGACTTTGAAGATTTCCATGGCGCAATTGTACGCCGCAGGCGGCCCGGCAGCCTGAGCGGACGCCGGGCTTTCGTGAAGTGACTCTTTCCATCCGGATGAAGAGATGATAGTTTCTCTTATATCCGTATGAAGAGATGTTATTGGCCGGGCGCCGGCCAGGCATGGACTACTGCGGAACTTCGTCGTCCTTACCACCTCCCCCACATCGTCATGCCCAAGCACACCCTGCTCGTGGCGGCCCTGGCCGTCGCTCTGGCCGCGCCGTTGTCCGCCGCCGCCGAAACCTCCGCCGACGCCAGTGGCGAAGCCAGCACCCTGGCCGCCGTGCGTGTCACCGGTTCCAACATCAAGCGCACCGATACCGAGGCCTCCAACCCGGTGCAGGTGATCGGTCGCCAGCAGCTGGAACAGACCGGCAAGGCCACCGTGGCCGACGTGCTGCGTTCGATCTCGGCCAACACCGGCAATGCCGCCAACGAAACCACCAACAACGGCTGGGCCTCCGGCTCGGCCGGCATCGGCCTGCGCGGCCTGTCGCAGAAGAACACGCTGGTGCTGCTCAACGGCCGCCGTCTGGCCAACTACGGCTTCCCGGCCGGCGGCCTGTCCGATACGTTCGTTGATCTCAACGCGCTGCCGCTGGTCGCAGTCGAGCGCATCGAAGTGCTCAAGGACGGCGCCTCGGCGGTGTACGGCTCCGACGCCGTGGCCGGCGTGGTCAACATCATCACCCGGCAGAACTTCGAAGGCGCCGAGATCGGCGGCAGCTTCGGCGGTGCCGACCAGGGCGGCCTGCACGAGCAGAACCTGAAGTTCGTCGGCGGCCTCGGTGATCTGGACACCGATGGCTACAACATCCTCTTCAGCCTGCAGGGTTACAACCGCGAGCGCCTGGACCAGGACGAACGCAACCTGACCAGGAGCGGCATCTACACCGACAAGCCGGGTGGCCGCTGGAACGGCTGGTCGGCCAAGGGTGCGCGCTACCTGGTCAACGGCGTGTCGGTACCGATGCTCGACGCCAACGGCAACTGCCCGGCCGGCACCACCCGCGTTGCCAGCGCGCCGATTGATGGCCTGTCCGGTGACACCTGCGGCTTCAACCAGGCGCCGTTCACCACGCTGATCCCCTCGACCAAGCGTTACCAGGCCTATGCCAACGGCACCTTCCGCCTGAACGACAACGTCGAGGCCTTCGGCGAAGTGCTGTACAGCCAGATCAAGAGCGCCGCGTGGTTCGGCAGCAGCCCGTTCTTCACCCTGGAGAGCGGCCGCTTCGCACTGAACGCCAACAGCGGCCTGGCCGAGCCGGTGTCGTCGCTGCTGCCGGCCAACAATCCGTACAACCCGTACGGCCGTGCGATCCCGATCGAGTACACGTTCTTCGACCTTGGCGGCACCATCAAGACCAACCGATCCACGGCCTATCGCGGCGTGTTCGGCCTGCGCGGCACCACCGCCAACTGGGACTGGGAAGTCGCTGCATTCGGTGCGCGCAGCAGCGAACGCGAGAGCGTGTCCGGCGGCTTCGCCAACCGCTGGGCGCTGGCCGATGCGCTGGCCACGGGCAGCTACAACCTGCTCAACCCGGCGGCGACGCCGCAGTCGGTGCGCGACTCGATCAACATCGCCACGCTGCGTCCGGCCGAATCCAAGCTGCAGGGCATCGATGCAAAGATTTCCGGCAGCCTGGGCCACACCTGGGCGGGTGAGATCGGCTTCGCGGCCGGTGCCGAGTGGCGCCGCGAAAAGCTCGACTCCAACAACCCGTGGCAGATCGATGCCGGCCTGCAGGTGCGCCCGGCCATTGCCGAAGTACACGGCAAGCGCCAGGTCAGTGCGGCCTACGCCGAAGTGAACGTGCCGCTGGCCTCGACGCTGGAGCTGTCCGCCGCCGCGCGCGCCGACCACTACGACGATTTCGGCGAGGCATTCTCGCCGAAGATCGGCCTGCGCTGGCAGCCCCTGGATGTCCTGCTGGTGCGTGCGTCCGCTTCCAAGGGCTTCCGCGCACCGTCGCTGTCGGAAAACTCCAACAGCACCAGCATCGCCTATGGCAGCGTGGTCGATCCGCGTGATCCGGACGTGCCGGGTTCGCGGCAGAACCCGACCTTCTTCACCGTCGGCAACAACGAACTGAAGCCCGAGCGCACCAGGAGCGTGAACTTCGGTGTGGTGCTGTCGCCGTGGGCCAACACCAACCTGAGCGTGGACTACTACCGCATCCAGCTGGACAACCTGGTCGGCACCAACAACACCCAGACCCTGGTCAACGACAACGTGGCTGGCGCGGTGCAGCGCGATGAGCGCGGCAAGCTGCAGGCGGTCTACAACCGCTACCAGAACCTGAGCGAGCTGAGGACCTCGGGCATCGACGTCGAACTGCGCCAGCGCATCCCGACCGCGGTGCTGGGTGACTTCACCGTGTCCTCGGCTTACACCCACGTGCGCGACTACCGTCGCCCGACCGTGGTCGGTGGCCCGCTGGTCGACTACGCCGGCAGCAACCTGGGCGCGACCCTGCCCAAGGACAAGGCCACCACCACGCTGGACTGGAAGTACGGTGATTTCAACGCAGCCGTGACCTGGTACTACACCAGCAGCTACCGCCAGGAAGCCAGCACCGCAGCCAAGGCCGTGCAGCAGCGCGTCGGCAGCTACAGCCAGTACGACCTGTACCTGGCCTACACCGGCATCGACAAGCTGACGCTGTATGCCAAGGTGCAGAACCTGGCCGACAAGACGCCGCCGTACGACGCCTCGTTCCCGGGCATCCGCGCGCCATACGACTTCAGCCAGTACGACCTGCGCGGCCGCTACTTCACGCTGGGCTTCGATTACCGCTTCTGATCCATCCGCCGCGGCCGGCCACCTGAAGGGACCGGCCGCGCAACTGTCTGCCGTTGTGTTCCAGGGGAGTCACCGTGTCCTTGCATCGCCGTGCCGTTCTTCCGTTGCTGCTTGCCGCCGCCACTGTACTGTCCTGCCCGCAGCCGGCGCAGGCACAGAGTGCCTATTTCTTCCCGCAGGTCACGGATGCGGCAGCCTTCGATGCAGCGGTGCCGACGCCAGAGCAGTTCCTCGGCTACCCGATCGGTAGCCGCTACACCCGGCACGACCAACTGGTGGCGTACTTCCAGGAGCTGGCCAGACGCTCGGACAAGATCAGCGTGCGCGAGATCGGACGAAGCTACGAGGGCCGCCCGCTGCTGATCGCCACCGTCACCGCCGCCGGCAATCACGCGCGGCTGGAACAGCTGCGCCAACAGCACGCGACCCTGGCCGATCCGGCGCAGCCGCGCAGCGCGGCCGGTGACAGCCCGGTGGTGGTGTGGCTGGGTTACAGCGTGCATGGCAACGAGACGTCCAGTGCCGAGGCGGCGATGCTGACTGCTTACTACCTGGTGGCCAACCGCAGTGCCGAAACCCAGCGGTGGCTGCAGCACGCGGTGGTGCTGTTCGATCCGGCACAGAACCCTGATGGCCGCGATCGTGCGGCCAACTGGCACAACGCCTGGGCCTCCGATCCGGCCTCGGCCGACCCGGCCGACAAGGAACACGTCGAACCGTTCCCGCAGGGCCGCACCAACCACTACTTCACCGATCTCAACCGCGACTGGCTTGCCCTCACACAGCAGGACTCGCGGCCGAAGGTGGAGGTGTTCCACCAGTGGTACCCGAACGTGCAGATCGACTTCCACGAAATGGGCAAGGACAGCACCTACTACTTCGAGCCCTCGCCGAAGAGCATGCACAGCCCGCTGATTCCGGCGGCGTCGTATGAATTCAACAAGACCCTGGCCAAGTACCACGCGCAGGCGCTGGATGCCTTGGGTTCGCTGTACTACACCGGCGAGAACTTCGACAACTTCTCGCCGGTGTACGGTTCCACCTACCCGGACTTCCATGGTGCCGTCGGCGTTACCGTCGAGCAGGCCAGTTCGCGTGGCCGCGTGCAGGAATCGGTGAACGGCCTGCTGACCTTCCCGTTCACCATCCGCAACCAGGTCGCCACCGGGCTGGGCACGGTGCGTGGCGCGGTAACTGAGCGCAGCGGCCTGTTCGACCTGCAGAAGCAGTTCTTCCAGAGCGCGCTGAAGCAGGCCGCACAGCAGCCGGTGAAGAGCTTCGTGTTCGGTGATGTGCATGATCCGGCACTGACCCGCCGCCTGCTGGAACTGTTGCTACTGCATCGCATCGAGGTACGCGCGCTGGAGCGTGCAATCACCGTCGATGGGCAGCGCTTCGATGCCGGCAGCGCCTACGTGGTGCCGGTGCAGCAGGCGCAGTTCCGCCTGGTGCATTCGATCTTTGCCGAGACACCGCCGATCAAGGGGGATGTGTTCTACGGCAGCACCAGCTATGCGATCGCACCGGCCTACGGCGTGGCTTTCGCCGGCAGCCGTAGCCGTATCGAGGGTGGCGCACGCGTGACTGCGCTGCCGGCTGAGCAGGGCGCGGTGCTGGGTGGCCAGGCCGGATTCGCGTACGCGATCGACTGGCGCGACTACAACGCCGGGCGCGCGCTGGCCGCGCTGCAGGGCAAGGGCGTGAGCGCACGTGCGGCATTCCAGCCGTTCACCACGGCGACCGCGCAGGGCGACGTCAGCTTCGCCGCCGGCAGCCTGGTGATTCCGGTTGCCGGGCAAACGCTGCAGGGCGCGGCGCTGCTTGAGACAGTGACATCAGCCGCGCGCGAGGCAGGTGTGCAGGTGCACGCGCTGTCCAGTGGCCGCAGCCGCGAAGGCATCGATCTGGGCAGTGACGGCGTCAAGGCGCTGCGCAAACCCGCGGTTGCGCTGGTGATGGGTGATGGCGTGGCCGCCACCGAGATCGGCTCGGCCTGGTTCCTGCTCGACCAGCAACTGCACCTTCCGGCCAGCAAGCTGGACCCGCAGCAGCTGGCCAAGGTGCCGCTGGACCGCTACACCACGATCGTGCTGTCCGGTGGCACCTATACCGGCGTCGATGCCGCGGCGGTGG
This sequence comes from Stenotrophomonas sp. pho, assembly GCF_006228405.1. Taxonomy (NCBI): domain Bacteria; kingdom Pseudomonadati; phylum Pseudomonadota; class Gammaproteobacteria; order Lysobacterales; family Lysobacteraceae; genus Stenotrophomonas; species Stenotrophomonas sp. pho. Next base: position 532,948 of record NZ_CP029759.1, read on the forward strand.
CTGCACTGAAGCGCTGGGTGCAGGCCGGTGGTTCATTGGTGACCTATGGCAGTGCCTCGAAGTGGGCGATCGAACAGAAGCTCGCCGACGGCGAGAAGCTCGGTAAGGACGAAGAGACTGCCGACGAGAGCCGCCGTGCATTCGGCGACCAGCGCGACATCGCCGCGATCGAGCGGGTCAGCGGCAACATCCTCAGCGCCGATGTGGACACCAGTCATCCGCTGGCGTTCGGTGTGCCGCGCCGGCAACTGGCGATCAACAAGGAGAACACGGTGACGCTGCAGCCGAGTGCGAACCCATTCTCGACGGTGGTACGCATCGACACGCCGCCGCGGGTGAATGGCTATCTTTCCGAGCGCAACCGTGCGCGGGTGGCGGGCAGCGCGTGGCTGCTGGTGTCGGCGCAGGGGCAGGGCAACGTGGTGCTGTTTGCCGATGACCCGGCGCACCGCAAGTACTGGCACGGGACGGATCGGCTGCTGATCAACGCGATCTTCTTCGGGAATCTGGTGAATCCGAGTAAGGCGCGGGGTTGAGGCGTTTGGCGCCGAGTCGTTGTTGTGCTTGGGAGGCAGGGGCCTCAGCCAGGACACGCCGTGAACCCATCCATGGGGGCTCGATGGCGCCATCCTTGGCGCCAACGGTCCTGGCTGAGGCCCCCTGCCTCCCATGACAGTTTCCTGCGGGCGCGGACGCATCAGACCCCAAGGCGGGAGCAAGGGCAAAAGCACAAGCAAAAGCACAAGCACAAGCACAAGCACAGCCAGGAATTGCGACTTCGGCTTTTGCCTTTGAACTTGAATTTGAATTTGAATTTAATCTTTCTTCTCCCGGCTACCCGGTGGGGCAAGTAGGCGCTGGCGATCTCTGAAGCGGCGCAGGGCGCAGTGGGTGCAAAACCGTGAGCGCCATGGATGGCGCGATCGAGCCCCCATGGATGGGTTTACGGCGTGTTTTGCACCCACTGCGCCCTGCGCCGCCCCAAGCCAAACCATCCGCGTGCTTTCAGCCACGGTAGCCAGCAAAAAAAAGGACGGCGCGTCAGCGCCGTCCCTCGATAGCCCCCGCGCAGCGGGAAGCACCCTCCCTGGCAGCTGGGATCAGCCGGCGCGACCGCCGCCGCCGCCCTGGCCGCGGCCACGGCCGCCACCATTACCGCCACCGCCACGACGCTGGCCCTGACCGGCGCCTGCACCCGCACGCTGCTGGCCGTTGCCACCGCCCTCGCGACGGCCACCGCCGGCCTTCTTCGGGCCGGCATGCGCATGGCGCGGTGCATCACCGTGCGGACGGCGTGCGTGGCTCTTGCGCGGTGCGCGCTCGCCGGTATCGTGCTCGGCCTTGCCCGGCGCACTGTTGCCCCAGCGGATCGGAACCTGCAGTTCGAAGCCCGGCACATCGCGGATGTCCATGTCGCGGCCCAGCAGGCGCACGATCGCGCGCAGCAGCTTCACTTCATCCTGCGCCACCAGCGAAATCGCCTGGCCGGTCGCGCCGTTGCGGCCGGTACGACCGATGCGGTGCACGTAGTCCTCGGCCACCATCGGCAGGTCGAAGTTGATCACCTTCGGCAGCTCGTTGATGTCGATGCCGCGCGCAGCGATGTCGGTGGCCACCAGCACGGTCACGCGGCCGGCCTTGAAGTCGCCCAGCGCACGCAGGCGCTGGCCCTGGCTCTTGTTGCCATGGATCGCCGCGGTCTTGATGCCTGACTTTTCCAGGAACGTGGCCAGCTTGTCGCTGCCGTGCTTGGTGCGTGCGAACACCAGGGTCTGCTCGCGGCTGTCCTGCGCCAGCAGGTGCAGCAGCAGGTCGCGCTTGCGGCCGGCATCGACCGGATGCACGCGATGGGTGATGGTTTCGGCCACGGTGTTCTTCGGCGTCACCTGGATCTGTTCCGGGTTGCGCATGAACTCCAGCGCCAGCTGGCGGATGTTGTCCTCGAAGGTGGCCGAGAACAGCAGGGTCTGGCGGTTCTGCTTCGGCAGCTTGGCCAGGATGCGCTTGATCGACGGCAGGAAGCCCATGTCGAGCATGCGGTCGGCTTCGTCCAGCACCAGCAGCTCAATGCCGGACAGGTCGACACTGCGACGTTCCAGATGGTCGATCAGGCGGCCCGGGCAGGCCACCAGCAGGTCCACGCCACGGCGCAGGATGTCCAGCTGGTTGCCCATGCCGACACCGCCGTAGATGCAGGCGCTGGGAATGCGCAGGTACTTGCTGTAGCCGCGCAGGCTGTCATGCACCTGGGTGGCCAGTTCGCGGGTCGGGGCCAGGATCAGCGCACGCGGCTTGCGCGGGCCGGCACGCACCTCCTGCGAGGCGGTGCCCAGGTGCTGCAGCAACGGCAGGCCGAACGCAGCAGTCTTGCCGGTACCGGTCTGTGCGCCGGCCAGCAGGTCGCGACCGGCCAGCGCCAGCGGGATCGCCTGCTGCTGGATCGGGGTCGGGGTTTCGTAGCCCTGCTCGGCAAGCGCACGCAGCAGGAAGGGCGCCAGGCCCAGCGATTCAAAAGACATTGAGATTGCTCCAGGTACAAGAAACGCCTGTCCGAGCGGACAGACGGGGCAGATCAAAGTGATCGGCTGACTCGGAGCGTTCCCGTGAACCGCGCTGCGAGAAGTTGGGTGCAGCCGGCACGAAGCGCAGGCTGGAATGCGTGACGAACGGCGTCGGAGTGGGGGCGGGCGAAGAGGGCGGACCCTGGTCGCCGGCGATCCCGGAGGGAAACGGACGGCCGCTGCAGACCTGCCTAGTCTAACCGATGGCTGAGACCTCGCGCAAAAAGCCCCGTTCAGGTAAGGGGGGCTCTCTGCAGGGCTGCGCCCTGCACCCGCAGAGGCCAAAGCGACGTCAACGTCAAAAGCGGGTTTCCTGAGGGATGGCGGGGTGGGTCCGGTGGCGGGAGACGCCGTAAACCCGTCCATGGGGGCTTGGCCGCGGCATCCATGCCGCGGACACTCCCGCCACCGGACCCACCCCGCCTTCGACAGTTTCCCGCGATCTGTCGGAATGGCATGGGGTCAGATCCGTTTTCCGCAGGAAAACGGATCTGACCCCGGAATTTCATTCGAAATCTGACAGATTTCATCCACGCATAGCGTGGATCTATTGGCCACCGGTCTACTGTCGAAGGCGGGGTACTGTGGGTTTGCGGGGTGTGAGCGGCATGGATGCCGCGACCAAGCCCCCATGGATGGGTTTACCGCGTCCCCGCAAACCCACAGTGCCTCGCCATCCCACGGAATGTCCGCTGTTGCTGTTGCATCGGCTGTTGCCTTGGCTTGAAGCGGGTGCAGGGTGCAACCCTGCCGAACCCTCACTGCGGTAGGGTGGGCCGATGCCGCGCTGCAGCTTGGCGCCGCCGCAGATTTGATTACACTTGAAACTTGTTTGCCCACGACTCCGGACACCCACCCATGAAGCTTGGTTCTTTGAAGGAAGGCGGCCGCGACGGCACCCTGATCGTCGTTTCGCGTGACCTGCGCCACGGCGTGCGCGCCACCGGCATCGCCGCCACCCTGCAGCAGGCCCTGGAGGACTGGAGCCACATCGCACCGCGCCTGAACGCCCTGTACGAATCGCTCAACGCTGGCGACGCCGATGGCGTGTTCGACCTCGATCCGCAGGCGCTGGCCGCACCGATGCCGCGTGCCTATGAGTTCGTCGATGGCAGCGCCTACCTGCCGCACGTCGAGCGCGTGCGCCGCGCCCGCGGTGCCGAGGTGCCGGAGAGCTTCTATACCGACCCGCTGATGTACCAGGCCACCAGCGCAGGCTTCTACGGCCCGCGCGATGCGGTCAAGGTGGTCAGCGAGGACTACGGCATCGACCTGGAAGCGGAGATCGTGGTGATCACCGACGACGTGCCGATGGCGGCCACCCCGGAACAGGCCGCCAGCCACATCCAGCTGGTCGGCCTGGTCAACGATGTCTCGCTGCGCAACCTGATCCCGGGCGAGCTGGCCAAGGGCTTCGGCTTCCTGCAGTCCAAGCCGCGTTCGGCGCTGTCGCCGGTGTTCGTCACCCCCGATGAGCTGGGCGCTGCGTGGCAGGACAGCAAGGTGCACTTGCCGTTGCTGACCCACATCAACGGCCGGTGGTTCGGTGCGCCGGAGGCGGGCGTGGACATGCAGTTCAACTTCGCCCAGCTGGTCGCGCATGCGGCCAAGACCCGCCCGCTGGGTGCCGGCACCATTGTCGGCTCGGGCACCATCGCCAACGAAGACACCAGCAAGGGTGCCTCGTGCTTCGCCGAGCAGCGCGTGGTCGAGACCCTGCGTGACGGCAAGCCGAGCACGCCGTTCATGTCCTTCGGCGACGTGGTCCGCATCGAGATGCTCGATGCTGCCGGCAACAGCATCTTCGGTGCGATCGAGCAGCGCATCGAACAGGCGGCCAAGCCCTGAGCATGGAGGCGGCGATGGAGATCCCGGTCGACGACAGCATCGTGCTGTACACCTACTGGCGATCCAGCGCCGCCTACCGCGTGCGCATCGGCCTGGAGCTGAAGGGCCTGGCCTGGGAGGCGCGGCCGGTGCATCTGGTGCGTGACGGTGGCGAGCAGCACCATGAGGCTTATCGCGCGCTCAATCCGCAGCAGCTGGTGCCGACCCTGCTGCATGATGGGCACACGCTGACCCAGTCACTGGCGATCATCGAGTACCTGGAAGAGCGCTTCCCACAGGTGCCGCTGCTGCCGGCCGCTGCTGCGGGCCGCGCACGGGTGCGGGCGCTGGCGCAGCTTGTGGCCTGCGATATCCATCCGATCAACAACCTGCGGGTGATGCAGTACCTGGAACGCGACCTGCAGCTGCCTGCCGACGCCCGCACGCAGTGGACCCTGCACTGGATCGCCGAAGGCTTTGACGCGATGGAAGCGATGCTGGCCAACAGCCGCGACACCGGCACCTTCTGCCACGGCGACCGCCCTGGCCTGGCCGACATCTGCCTGTTGCCGCAGCTGTACAACGCCCACCGCTTCGGCCTGGACCTGGCACCTTACCCGACCCTGCGCCGCATCGAAGCGGCCTGCCAGGCACTGGATGCCTTCGACCGCGCCCGCCCGGAACACCAGCTCGACGCCGCCTGAAAAAAGGGGACGGAGGGGATTAAGTCGTATATGCACTTACGACTTAATCCCCTCCGTCCCTTTTCTGTTGCAATCGGGCCAGGTCATCGCGGAACAACCGGTAGGCCTCCTCGCGGCGGGCATCGTCGGTCTGTCGCAGCACCCATGCCGGGTGCACCGTGGCGTAGCCGCGGGTGCCGTCTTCGAGGGTGTGCCAGCGCCCGCGGTCGCGTGAGAGGTCGAAATCTCGACCGAATACCGAGGCTGCCGCAGTCGCGCCCAGGCACACGATCACCTGGGGCCGCACGCGCGCGATCTCACCCATCAGCCAGGGCCGGCAGGCCTGGATGTGACGGCTCTCCGGCCGCTTGTGCAGCCGCACCTTGCCGCGCCGTTCATGGTGGAAGTGCTTCACCGCGTTGGTGAGGTACAGCGTGGCGCGATCGATCCCCAGTTCCGCCAATGCGCGGTCCAGCACCTGGCCGGCAGGTCCTGCAAATGGCTGCCCACGCAGATCTTCGGTGTCACCGGGTTGCTCTCCGACCAGCATCACCCCGGCCCCTGCCGGCCCCTGTCCGAATACGGTCTGCGTGGCCTGCTCCCACAACGGGCACTGGCGGCAGGCGCTGGCCTGCCCGCGCAGATTGTCCAGGCTGCTGGCTTCGGCTGCCGATGCCGGAGGGTTCGCTCGCAGCGGAATCCTGCGTTGCGGTGCCTGCGCGGGACGGTCATGCATTTCCTGCACGCGGTCGGCGGCGTCGCGTACCAGGCGAGGCAGCAATCGGGCTTCAGGCAGGTGGCGCCAGTACTTGGCCGGCATCTCCTGCATCATCATCCGCGTGTTGAGCCGGGCCGGATTGAAAATGCTGGCGTAATAGGTCTGCCACAGCGACTCGCGTGCATCCTCGGCCGGGGCATCCTCGCGTCGTGCACCGGGGCCGAAGGCAAGCGCCTGCCCATCCCAGGCGACGCTGCGCGAAGGCGTGAGGATGGCCCAGCGCATGCCGGTGAAGCGGCGCGCGAAGAACGGCGCGACCCGGTCGACGATGTGGTGCTGTGGCTCGAACCAGGCGATGAACGCATCAGGCTGGCCAGGCACTTCGCGGAAGCGCACGAACGCCTTCATCTTGTGCGTGTCGCGGCGGACCGCCTGTGCCATGGTCATCGCCCGCAGTACGTCGGCATCGGCAGGGTTTGACAGCACCGAGCGTTCGCCATGGGCGATGCGCCACAGCAACCGGTACAGGAGGGCCATGCGTTGTCCGTCGCGATGGCACAGGCAGGTGGCCGCCAGTTCCAGGAAGTCGCGCGGTACCGTCAGTGCGCCAGCATCGGCCTGTGCGGGCGCCGAGGTGACCGCTGGCGCGTCCAGCAGCGATGCGTCGCTGCCCTCGAGCCAGTCCAGCTGCTCCGGCGCGACGCCGCGCAGCAGGGCTTCGCGCGCACCGCTGCGCCAGGCCTCCAGCGACCATGGCGGATCCACCCGCAGCGACCAGCGCTGCGCGTCAGGCCGCGGACGGGGCATCGAACAGCGAACCCTGTCGCGGCGGCGGGGCCAGCTGCGCGCGCAGCGCCGCCGGGTCGTCCAGTGCTTTGCGCGGGTGATGGTCGGCCAGCAGCACGAACGGCAGCAGCTTGCTCATCGGTGCCTTCAGGCGTGCGAGGTCGGCCACGCGCAGCCGCCCGTGACGGCGCGCCATCAGCACGCGCTTGACGTTGCGCACGCCAAGGCCGGGCACGCGCAGCAGCATCTCCTTCGGTGCCCGGTTCAGATCGACCGGAAAGCGCTCGGGGTGGCGGATCGCCCAGGCCATCTTCGGGTCGATATCCAGGTCGAGCATGCCGTCCTGGGTGGTATCGGTAATCTCATCCACGCCGTACCCGTAGAAGCGCAGCAGCCAGTCAGCCTGGTAAAGGCGATGTTCGCGCTGCAGCGGTGGCGGCTGCAGTGGCAGCTGCCGGCTGGCGTCCGGAATCGGGCTGAACGCGGAGTAGTAGACCCGGCGCATGCGGTAGTTGCCGTACAGGCTGTCGGCGCTGGCCAGGATCTGCTGGTCGCTTGCCCCGTCCGCGCCGACGATCATCTGGGTGCTCTGCCCGGCCGGTGCGAAACGGGGAGGGCGCGGGCGAGTGCTGCGGCTGGCCGTCGGTGCCACCGCTGCGGGGGCCTTGCGAGCTTCCTTGGCTTCCTCGATGCGCCAGCGCAGTTCCCCCATCGCGCCACGGATGGAATGAACCGTCTTCTCCGGCGCCAAGGCGCTCAGGCCGGCTTCGGTGGGCAGTTCCACGTTGATGGACAGGCGGTCGGCATAGCGCCCGGCACTGGCCAGCAGTTCCGGCGAGGCCTCGGGAATGGTCTTGAGGTGGATGTAGCCGGCGTAGCGGTGTTCTTCGCGCAGCTGCCGGGCCACTTCCACCATCTGTTCCATGGTGTAGTCCGCATTGCGGATGATGCCGCTGGACAGGAACAGGCCCTCGATGTAGTTGCGCTTGTAGAAGTCCAGGGTGAGCGTGACCACCTCATCCACGCTGAAACGTGCACGGGGCACGTTGCTGGAAACCCGGTTCACGCAATAGGCGCAGTCGTAAATGCAGAAGTTGGTCAGCAGGATCTTCAGCAACGAAACACAGCGGCCATCGGGCGTGTAGCTGTGGCAGATGCCCATGCCCTCGGTGCTGCCGATACCGCCACTGGCGCGCGAATCGCGCTTGCCCGAACCGCTGGAGGCGCAGGAGGCATCGTACTTGGCGGCATCAGCCAGAATGGCCAGCTTGCGGATGGTTTCCATTGAGGAAACCTACGGATGAGCGGTCTCATTGGATGAGACCGCCCCTGAACTCTTCAGATAAAGGGGATCGAGGGGATCAAGTCGCCAGTGCACAAACGACTTGATCCCCTCCGTCCCCTTTTTCGTGGGATCAGAAGCCGTGGGTGATGCTGGGTGCGCCTGCCGAGAAATCGGCGTACGGGTCGTGCTCGCCGCTACTGCCTTCGGACAGGCGGAACTTCAGGGCCAGGCCATCGCGCGAATCGGCCGCGCGCAGCGCTTCCTCCTGCTCGATGGTGCCGGCCTTGGCCAGCCGGAACAGGCACTGGTCGAAGCTCTCCATGCCTTCTTCCAGCGAGGCTTCCATCGCCGCCTTGATCTCGTGCACCTGGCCGCGGCGCAGCAGGTCGCGGATCATCGGCGTGTTGATCAGTACCTCGGTGGCCGGCAGGCGACGGCCCTCCTTGTTCTTCACCAGGCGCTGGCTGATCACCGCACGCAGGTTCAGCGCCAGGTTCATCAGCACGTTCTTGTGCGCGCTTTCCGGGAAGAAGTTGAGGATGCGCTCGATGGTCTGGTCGGCGTTGTTGGAGTGCAGGGTGGCCAGGCACAGGTGGCCGGTCTCGGCGAAGGCGATCGCCGCCTCCATCGTTTCCGCATCCAGGATCTCGCCGATCAGGATCACGTCCGGCGCTTCACGCATCGCGTTCTTCAGCGCGTTGTGGAAGGCGTGGGTGTCCAGGCCGACCTCGCGCTGGTTGACGATCGACATCTTGTGCTTGTGCAGGTACTCGATCGGATCCTCGATGGTGAGGATGTGACCGGTGGTGGTGCTGTTGCGGTGGTCGATCATCGACGCCAGCGAGGTGGACTTGCCGGAACCGGTGGACCCCACCACCAGCACCAGCCCGCGCGGGGTCATGATGACGTCCTTCAGCACCTGCGGCAGGTTCAGCTCCTCGATGCTCGGAATCCGGCTGCGGATGGCGCGGATGACCATGCCGACCTCGCCCCGCTGCTTGAACACGTTGACGCGGAAGCGCCCGGCATCGGGCAGCGCGATGGCCATGTTGAGCTCCAGCTCGCGCTCGAACTGCGGCACCTGGCCCTCGTCCATCAGCGAGTAGGCGATCTTCTTGACCATGCCCGGCGGCAGGCCGGTGTTGCCCAGCGGATAGAGCTTCCCTTCGATCTTGATGTAGACCGGTGCCCCGGTGGTCAGAAACATGTCCGAAGCGTTCTTTTCGGTCATCAGCTTCAGGAAGTAGCCGATATCCATTGCGAATTTTCCCCAACGAAACGGCCGACGCCCGTTGCCAGCACGGTGTCGGCTTGACGACAATGGCCGTGAACCGACAACCGGTACGGCCTCCCCAATGAAACGACTTAGCTTCGCACGAATGCGCCATGGCCTGTATGTGATGGCGTTTGCATTCGCACTGTCTGCCCCCGCCTGGGCGCAGGACGCTGCCCTGGAACTGGCGCAGGCCCGGCAGGCGGTCGACAAGGCCACCCAGGCCGATGCCGACCAGTACGCCCCGGACCTGATCGGGCTGGCCCGGCAGGGGCTGGAGCAGGCCCAGCGCGCCGCCGGCGACCGCCGCGAGCGCAAGAACGCCCCGGCGATGGCCCTGCGCGCCGCCGCCGATGCCGACCTGGCCCGCGTCCGCAGTGAGGAAGCCACCGTCACCGCGCAGCTGCAGCTGCGCCGCAACGAGGTCAACCAGCTGCAGCGCCAGCTGTCGACCGGGGAGGACCGCCGGTGAAGCCGATGACCGCCGCAACCCTGGCCGCGCTGCTGGCGCTGCCGACCCTGGCCACGGCCGCCGACAACCCGATGGTGGCGCAGCTGAGCCAGCGCCTGATGGCCATCCAGGCCAACCCCGATACCGCTGAGCTGGGCGCCTTCGAGCGCATGCAGGCGCAGCAGGCGATCGCCACCCTGGACAAGGCCAAGCGCCGCGACCAGGAGCTGGCCACGTACCTGGCCGAGCGCCGGGTGGAGATTGCCGAGACCGCCGTGCGCACCGCGCTGGCCGCGCGCGAGGTCGACCGCCTGGAGCGTACCCGCAGCGACCTGCTGATCGAGGCCAGCCGCCGCGATGCCGCCCGTGCCCGCCAGGAAGCCGAGCAGCTGCGCATGCAGGCGCAGATGCAGGCCGAGGAGGCCGAACGCCTGCGCCAGGCGGCCGAGGCCGAGACCCTGGCCCGCCAGGACGCCGAGAATGCCCTGACCAGCGTGGCCGGCAAGCAGCAGCAGCGTCTGAGCGCTGCCCAGCAGAACGCTGCCAGGCTGGCCCGGGAGGAAGCCGAGCTGGTGTCCGGGCAGAAGCTGCCCGGTTCGAAGTTCGACGCTCGCGGTGAGGTCTTCACCTTCGGTGGTGACGCGTTCGCCGCAGGCGCCTCCAGCCTGTCGGGGGGCGCCCGCAACCAGGCCAAGGCCCTGGCCGAGTACCTGAACATCGGCAAGAAGGGGCGCCTGCGCATCGAGGCCTACGACAGCGCCAACGGCGTGGGCCAGAAGCGTGCCGAAGCGCTGCGCGACGCCCTGGTCGCGGGTGGTGTCGCCAGCAACCGGATCCAGGTCAGCGGCAAGAAGGCAGCGTCCACCCGGGTGCGCTCGGCCGAGGTCATCATCGCGCCGTAATGCATTGATATTGTTTGTTTTTCGTTGCGATGAGCATTCAGCCTGAACCCCGCCCCGGCGGGGTTCGGTCTTTTTGACGCAGGGGTCTTGTACCCCGCCTTGAGCAGGCGTAGGGTCAATCGTCCGGGACGCAATGCCGCGGACCGGACGATGGGAGGGCCGGGCCGATGCAAGCAGGGCGCGAACCGCAGCAGATCGACGTGCGCAGGCCAGTGCCGCAGGTCGTTGCAGGCGTCCAGGTGGCCATCGGCCGGCACTCCTCCATGAACAACGCCCCGTGCCTTGCGGCCGGGGCGTTCGTGTATCTGTCGAAGGAGGTCCATCATGTTTGAAGATCAGCCCCAGAGCGAGATCGACGCACGTCGCGCGCGTGATCCGGAGTTCAGGGCACTCCATGACCAGCACCGCAAGTTGAACAAGAAGTGCATGGACGCGGAGCTGGGTGTACTCCCGATCGATGATGTCACCCTGGGTCGCATGAAGCGCGAGAAGCTGCTGGCCAAGCAACGACTTCTGCGAATGTACGAAACACCGCTCCCAACGACGTCCCCCACGCTTTGACGCACCCCGTCACGCCCGGAACGGCGTGACCCGGCCATCGATGGCCCGGCCGGGCGCTCCTGCCCCGGCATCGCGGCACCGCCGATGAGGCGGCCGCGCCAAGGCACCACAGGCGGTGGTGCCTTGGCCTGCAGGCACAACTCACCGATGCGGGCGGTACCGGTCTCCTCGTCGACCCGGGGCCGTCCGCATCCCTCTACGGGACGGCGGGCGGCATGCCCGCGCCGACCTGACATTCAGCGCCATCCGTCGGATAATCATCGGTCCGGCCCTGCGTGGCGCGAATCGAAAGTCCTCCGAATGCCCATCCATTCTTCCGTCCTCGAACTCATCGGCCAGACCCCGATCGTCAAGGCCCAGCGCCTGGACACCGGCGTCTGCGAGCTTTACCTGAAGCTCGAGAGCGCCAACCCGGGCGGTTCGATCAAGGATCGCATCGGCCTGTCGATGATCGAGGCCGCGGAGCAGCGGGGTGACCTGAAGCCGGGGCGACCCTGGTCGAGGGTACCGCTGGCAATACCGGCCTGGGCCTGGCACTGGTGGCCCAGCAGAAGGGCTACAAGCTGATCCTGGTCGTTCCCGACAAGATGAGCCGCGAAAAGATCTTCAACCTGAAGGCGATGGGCGCCGAAGTGCGCCTGACCCGTTCGGACGTCGCCAAGGGCCACCCGGAGTACTACCAGGATCTGGCCAAGACCATCGCCGAGCAGACCCCGGGCGCCTACTTCATCAACCAGTTCGGCAACCCGGACAACCCGGCCGCGCATGAGTTCGGCACCGGCCCGGAAATCCTGGAGCAGATGGGCGGTGACCTCGACGCCATCGTGTTCGGCTGCGGCAGCTCCGGCACCATGACCGGCCTGTCGCGTGCGTTCGCCAGGCTGTCGCCCAAGACCGAGCTGGTGCTGGCCGATCCGGTCGGCTCGATCCTGGCCGAGTACATCAACGACGGCGTGCTCAACGACAAGTCGGGCAGCTGGCTGGTGGAGGGCATCGGCGAGGACTTCCTGCCCTCGATCTCCGACTTCAGCCGCGTCAAGAAGGCCTATGCCATCAGCGACGCCGAGAGCTTCCACACCGCGCGCGAGCTGCTGGGCAAGGAAGGCATCCTCGGCGGTTCGTCCACCGGCACCCTGCTGGCCGCGGCACTGAAGTACTGCAAGGAGCAGACCACGCCGAAGAAGGTGCTGGTGCTGGTCTGCGATACCGGCAACAAGTACCTGTCGAAGATGTACAACGACTACTGGATGCTGGACAACGGCTTCCTGGAGCGCCCGCAGCACGGTGACCTGCGCGACCTGATCCTGCGTCCGTACGGCCAGCGCGACACGGTGGTGATCGGCCCGAACGACCTGTTGACCACCGCCTACCAGCGTATGAAGCTGTATGACGTGTCGCAGCTGCCGGTGATGGACGGTGACCAGCTGGTCGGCATCGTCGATGAAAGCGACGTGCTGCTGCATGTCTATGGTGACGAAGCGCGCTTCCGCGACACCGTGGCCACCGCGATGGTCAGCAAGCTGGACCGGCTGGACGTGAAGTCGCCGATCGAGGCCCTGCTGCCGGTGTTCGACCGCGGGCAGGTGGCGATCGTGATGGACGGTGACGCCTTCCTCGGCCTGATCACCCGCATCGACCTGCTGAACTATCTGCGCCGTCGCGTGCAGTAAGCCGCTGATCGCTGCCGTTCACCTCTGAATTCCGGTTTATTCGCGTCAAAGCTCGTTAAGGCTGCGCTGATAGACTCCCGATCCTTTGACGGCGCCGCACGTCGGCGCCATTCAGGAAACGACATGTCCAACTCCTCTTCGCCCGACCGCGCGCTGGCTCTGGCCACGCTGGCCATCCATGGCGGCCAGTCGCCCGATCCCAGCACCGGCGCGGTGATGCCGCCGATCTACGCCACCTCGACCTATGCCCAGTCCAGCCCGGGCGAGCATCAGGGCTTTGAGTACTCGCGTACCCACAACCCGACGCGCTTTGCCTATGAGCGCTGCGTGGCCTCGCTGGAAGGCGGCACCCGTGGCTTCGCCTTCGCCTCGGGCATGGCGGCCAGCTCGACGGTGATCGAGCTGCTGGACGCCGGCAGCCACGTGGTGGCGATGGACGACATCTACGGCGGCAGCTTCCGCCTGTTCGAGCGCGTGCGCCGCCGTACCGCCGGGCTGGACTTCAGCTTCGTCGACCTGACCGATCTGGCGGCCTTTGAAGCCTCGATCACGCCGAAGACGAAGATGGTCTGGATTGAAACCCCGACCAACCCGATGCTGAAGATCGTGGACATCGCCGCGGTCGCTGCCATCGCCAAGCGCCATGGCCTGATCGTGGTGGTGGACAACACCTTCGCCTCGCCGATGCTGCAGCGCCCGCTGGAACTGGGCGCGGACCTGGTCCTGCATTCGGCCACCAAGTACCTCAACGGCCATTCGGACATGGTCGGTGGCATGGTCGTGGTCGGTGACAACGCCGAACTGGCCGAACAGATGGCGTTCCTGCAGAACTCGGTGGGTGGCGTGCAGGGCCCGTTCGACAGCTTCCTGGCCCTGCGCGGCCTGAAGACCCTGCCGCTGCGCATGAAGGCGCATTGCGCCAATGCGATGGCGCTGGCGCAGTGGTTGGACAAGCATCCAGCGGTGGAGAAAGTGATCTACCCGGGCCTGCCCTCGCACCCGCAGCATGAGCTGGCCGGCAAGCAGATGGCGGGCTACGGCGGCATCGTCTCGATCGTGCTCAAGGGCGGGTTCGAGGCGGCCAAGCGCTTCTGCGAGAAGACCGAGCTGTTCACCCTGGCCGAGTCGCTGGGCGGCGTGGAAAGCCTGGTCAACCACCCGGCGGTGATGACGCATGCCTCGATCCCGGTCGCGCGCCGGGAGCAGCTGGGGATCAGCGATGCGCTGGTGCGGCTGAGCGTGGGTGTGGAGGAGCTGGGGGATCTGCAGGTGGATCTGGAAAATGCGCTGGGTGGGAACCGCTGAGCATGAGCATTCTCTCGGTCTTCGGGAAGCATCGTTCGCTTACCTTCGAACTGACCCAGCGTGAAGTCCTCGGGCGTTATCGCGGTGCCAGCTTCGGTCTGCTGTGGTCGCTGATCAGCCCGTTCCTGATGCTGCTGGTCTACACCATGGCCTTCGGTTTCATCATGAAGGGACGCTGGCCCGGATCGACCGGGTCCACCACCGATTTCGCGTTGATCCTGTTCGCGGGCCTTACCGTGCATGGCTTCTTCGCGGAATGCTTTACCCGTGCGCCGCAGTTGATCGTCAGCAACACCAGCTACGTCAAGCGTGTGGTGTTCCCGCTGGATATCCTGGTGTGGAGCATGACGCTGTCGGCGCTGTTCCATCTGCTGATGAACATGGTCGTACTGCTGCTGCTGTACCTGTGCGTCAAGGGCAGCATCCATCCCACCGCGGTGCTGTTGCCGGTTGTGGTGTTGCCGCTGGTGATCCTGACGGTCGGCATTGGTTGGATTACCTCGGCACTGGGTGTGTACCTGCGCGATATCGGGCAGATCGCCGGCGTCATCGCAGCTGCCATGCTGTTCCTGTCCTCGGCGATTATTCCGGTTGAGTCGGTGCCGGCCAGCTACCGCATCGTGTTCGAGCTCAATCCGCTGACCTTCATCATCAACCAGGTGCGCGAAGTGGTGATCTGGGGCCGCCTGCCAGATTGGGCTGGGCTGGGTCTGTACACCCTCATCGCCTGTGTGGTGGCCGTCATTGGCCATCGCCTGTTCAACAAGCTGCGCGTGGGGTTTGCCGATGTCCTCTGAAATCGCCGTGGCCGAGACCGTCATCGAGGTCAAAGGGGTTGGCAAGTCGTACCACATGTACGAACGTCCTTCGCACCGCTTGTGGCAAACGCTGGCAGGCAAGCGCAAGTCCTTCTACAAGGATTTCTGGGCGCTGCGCGACGTGAGCTTCTCGATCCGCCGTGGCCAGACAGTGGGAATTGTCGGTCGCAACGGCTCGGGCAAATCGACCCTGCTGCAGATGATCGCCGGCACCCTCAATCCCACCGAGGGCAACATTACTGTGAAGGGGCGCGTGGCCGCGCTGCTCGAACTGGGCAGTGGCTTCAACCCCGAGTTCACCGGCCGCGAGAACGTCTATCTCAACGCCACCATCCTTGGCCTCACCCGTGCGCAGATCGACCATCGCCTGGAGAGCATCCTGGCCTTCGCCGATATCGGCGAGTTCATCGACCAGCCGGTACGCAGCTACTCCAGCGGCATGTCGGTGCGTCTGGCCTTTGCGGTGATCGCCCATGTTGACGCTGACATTTTGATCATTGACGAAGCACTGGCAGTCGGTGATGCCTTTTTCTCCCAGAAGTGCATGCGCTTCCTGCGGGAATTCCAGAAGACCGGCACGCTGTTGTTCGTCAGCCATGATGCGGCCGCCGTCACCAACCTGTGCGAGAACGCCGTGTGGTTGCAGAACGGCCGCATGCGCCTGTCCGGCACCTCGCAGGAGGTGGTCGAGGCCTACATGACCGAACAGCACGTGGTAGGACGGCGGGAGGTGGGTGGCGAAACCATCGTGGTCGAGAAGAAGCAGCGCCGCAGCACCGCTGAATCTCCGGACTTCCGTCGCGAGCAGTTCCGCGATGAGGGCGTCGTCAACCGCATCGCGCTGTTTGAATTCGATCCGGACAATGTCGGGCAGGAGTTCGGTGCGCAGGGCGCGCGTATCGTTGACGTGGCCATCCGTGGCGATGACGGCAGTGCACTGACGCTGGTCGAGGGTGGCGAACTGGTCACCCTGCAGGTGACGGTGAAGTTGGAGGAGACGCTGGGCAACCTGATCGTCGGCTTCTATGTGAAGGACCGGCTGGGACAGCGCCTGTTCGGCGACAACAGCTACTTTGCGTGCAAGGATGCCCCGGTTGGCGGAGTAGCTGGGCAGACGGTGCGGGCGACGTTCCAGTTCCGCATGCCCGTGATGCCCTCCGGTTCCTACATGATCGATGCAGCCGTCGCCTCCGGCGACCTGCATGACCATACGCAGCAGCACTGGATCCACGACGCCCTTGAGTTCCGTGCGCTGGACGAAACCATGCGCTTTGGACTCATCGGGATCCCGATGCTGAATATCACCTTGCAGAACAATGATGTCTGAGCGGCCGCTGCGGACGCTCGACCTGAGGGAAGTGGAAGATGGCAGACGAGTTGATCATTGAAGGTGCGGCGGATCCGACCGCAGCCATTTTTCGTCACGGCGCAATGTTCACCCGCCCGGAGTTTCTGGAGACATCTGGCTGGCTGGAGCATGTTCCGTTTGCATTCTGGGTGATCCAGGCGCATCGGCCGCGCTCGCTGGTCGAGCTCGGTTCCCACCGTGGCATCTCGTACTTCGCGTTCTGCCAGGCGGTCAAGGAGATGGGCCTGGACACGCGCTGCCATGCGGTCGACACCTGGGAAGGTGACTCGCAGGCCGGTTACTACGAAAACGATATCCATCGCAGCGTCGTCGAGCGCAACGAACGCAGCTACGCTGCGTTCTCGACCCTGCTGCGGATGACCTTCGACGACGCGCTGGACGAAGTGCCCGATGGCTCGGTCGACCTGCTGCATATCGACGGTCTGCACACCTTCGAGGCGGTCTCGCACGACTTCACCACATGGCTGCCGAAGATGTCCTCGCGCGGCGTGGTGCTGTTCCACGATACCAACGTGCATACTGAAGGCTTTGGCGTCCAGCGCTTCTTCGCGCCGCTGCGCGAGCGCTACCCGAGCTTCGAGTTCCTGCATGGCAATGGCCTGGGCGTCATCGCTGTGGGCGGCGACATTGGCGAGACCATGAGAGCACTGTTCGCCAGTGCTGGCGTGCCGGCCGCCGAGGCCTTGGTCCGTGGTGCGTTCTCACGCCTGGGCGCAGCCTGCACCGATCGCGTTTGTGCCGAGACTGCCGAGGCCGATGCATCGCGGCTGGGCTCGGAGAAAGAATCGATCTACGCCTGGGCACTGTCGCTGGAGTCGGAGCTGGAAGGCTCCAAGCGCAATTACCAGCGCCTGGAAGCCGAGTTCGACGAGCGCACGCGCTGGGCGCTGGAGCTGGACCAGATCGTCCAGGCCAGCGGTGGCCACAACGCCAGTGCTGAATTGCGTGAACGCAACGATGCGCTGCAGGCGCAGCTGGAACAGGTGCGGGGCGAGAAGGCGGACGTCGAAGCTGATCTGCAACGGCATCAGGCAGCATCGCAGCACGAAGCGGCCGAGCTGCGCCGACTGCTGCAGACGGCCCATGAAACCGTTGCCAGCCGTTCGGAAGTCAGCCGCGAACTGCAGAGGCGCTCTGGTCTCGCCCTCCGGCCCGGTGCGGAAGGCACCTCCGAGCTGGAAGTACAGCGCGTCATCCACGAATACGACGAGCAGCTGGAGAGCCTGAACGATGCCTTCGCGAAGGTGCTCGCCTCCAAGTCCTGGCGCATCACGCGCCCGATGCGTTTCGCTTCGCGCCTGCTGCGTGGCGATGTGCCGGCCATTATTGCGTCGCTGCGTGCCAGTGGCCTGGCCCGCCATCCATTGCTGGCGCCGCTGGCACGCCCGGTGCGTAACTGGCTCCTGCGCCATGACAAGGGCCAGGTCGAACCGCCCGCGGGCCTGGCCCTGCCGGCGGTGGTGGAAGACGCCGAAGAAGTGTTGAAGACGCTGTCCTTCCCGGTGCATGAGGCGCCGGAAGTCAGCATCGTCATTCCTACCTACGGCAACCTGCCGCATACCCTGGCCTGCCTGCGCTCCATCGCCGCGCATCCGCCTGCGGTGAGCTATGAAGTGCTGGTGCTGGAAGATGCGTCCGGCGACGTGGAGATCGAGAAGCTGGTGCCGGTTCCGGGCCTGCGCTTCCACCACAACCCGCAGAACCTTGGGTTCCTGCTGTCCTGCAACCAGGCGCTGGAACTGGCGCGTGGCCGCTATACCTATTTCCTGAACAACGATACCGAAGTGCGTCCGGGCTGGATGGACCAGATGCTGGATGTATTCCAGCGCATGCCCGACTGCGGCATGGTCGGTTCCAAGCTGGTCTACCCGACGGCCGCCTGCAGGAAGCGGGCGGCATCATCTGGCGCGACGGTTCGGCCTGGAACTACGGCCGCCTGGATAACCCGGCGGCCAGCCAGTACAACTATCTGCGCCCGGTGGACTACTGCAGTGGTGCCAGCCTGCTCATCCCCAGTGCGCTGCTGCGTGAACTGGGAGGGTTCGATCCAGAGTTCGTGCCGGCCTACTGCGAGGATTCGGACCTGGCGTTCCGCGTGCGCAAGGCGGGCTACCAGCTCTATTACTGCCCGACCTCGGAGGTCGTGCATTACGAAGGCATCTCCCACGGCACCGATACCGGCAGCGGTATCAAGGCCTACCAGGTCGCGAACCAGAAGAAACTGCGCGAACGCTGGCAGGATGAGCTGGCCCTGCATGAGCCCAATGGCGAGCACGTCGTGCGCGCCCGCGATCGCAGCTGGCAGAAGGAAACCGTGCTGATCGTCGATCACTACGTGCCGCAGCCCGACCGCGATGCGGGCTCGCGGACCATGATCGCCTTCATCAATGCCCTGCTGGCACGTGGCTGCGTGGTCAAGTTCTGGGCCGACAACCTGTACTTCGATCCGATCTACACTCCGCCACTGCAGGCCCGTGGCGTGGAAGTGATGTATGGCGGCCAGTGGGTGGGCGGCTTCGCGCGCTACCTGGATGAGAATCCGCACGTGCGCACGGTGATGCTGTCACGCCCGCATATCGCCGAGCACTATGTCGACGCCCTGAAGAAGCATCCGGGGTACGCACCGTCTATTACGGCCATGACCTGCACTTCCGTCGTCTGGACATGGAAGCACAGCGCAACGGCGCCAGCGATGCAGCCGCGCGCGACATGGAGAAGCTGGAGCGGCGCATCTGGAAGGCCGTCGACCGCGTCCTCTACCCGTCGGCCGAAGAGGCGCAGGACGTGCGCGCGCTGGAGCCGGACGTCGATGCACGCGCGATCCTGCCGTACGCTTTCGACCACTTCAACGATGAAGCCGTGCCCGCGCAGCGTGCCGGCATCCTGTTCGTCGCTGGCTTCGCCCACGGCCCCAATGTCGATGCCGCGCGATGGCTGGTCGAGTCGGTGATGCCGCAGGTCTGGGCGCGGCACCCCGGCGTGAAGCTGTCACTGGTTGGCTCCAACCCGACCGACGCTGTACGCGCCCTGGCGGGCGAACATGTCGAGGTGACCGGTTTCGTCAGCGACGAGGAGCTGGCCCAGCGCTACGGTGTCGCGCGCGTGGCGATTGTGCCGCTGCGCTTTGGTGCCGGCGTCAAGGGCAAGGTTGTCGAAGCCATGCAGCAGGGTCTGCCGCTGGTCACTACCGGTATTGGTGCCCAGGGCCTGGTCGGTCTGGAGGCGGTGGTCACCGTGGCCGACGAGGCTGATGGCCTTGCCGCAGGGCTGTTGTCGTTACTGGAAGATGATGCGCTGTGGCTGCAGCGGTCGCGTGCAGCGGCGAGCTACTGTCGCAGCCAGTTCTCGCGCGATGCGCTGGGTCGTGCGCTGGAATCGGCATTCGCAATGGAGAAGAAAGCATGATCGTTCGTTCGCGCGCCCCCCTGCGGCTGGGGCTGGCCGGTGGTGGCACGGATGTGTCGCCGTTCTGCGACCAGTTCGGTGGCTTCGTCATGAACGTGACCATCGACAAGTTCGCCTATGCAACCCTTGATGGCTCGTCCGATGGCCTGGTCGAGTTCCACGCGCAGGATGCGGGCGCATGCGAGCGCGTCGATCCGCAGGTGGTGGATGCCGGTCCCGGCCCGCTGCAGTTGATGAAGGGCGTGTACCTGCGGGTCTGCAACGACTTCCTGCTGGGCGAGCGCCCGGCCATCCGCGTCCGCGCGCATTCCGATGCGCCGCCGGGCTCGGGTCTGGGCTCGTCCTCGACGATGGTCGTCGCTCTGGTCACCGCCTTTGCAGAGTACTTCGCGCTGCCGCTGGGCGAGTACGAGATCGCACAGCTTGCCTACCGAATCGAGCGTGTCGACCTGCAGCTGTCCGGTGGCAAGCAGGACCAGTACGCAGCGGCCTTCGGTGGTTTCAATTTCATGGAGTTCTACGACGCCGATCGGGTGATCGTGAATCCGCTGCGCATCAAGGACTGGATCTGGTCCGAACTCGAAGCGGGCCTGGTGTTGTACTTCACCGGCGTGTCGCGTGCTTCCGCCAAGATCATTGATGAGCAGTCCCGCAACATCAAGGAAGGCAAGGCCAGTTCGCTCGATGCGATGCATCGGTTGAAGGTCGAAGCCAGCCAGATGAAGGAAGCGCTGCTGCGCGGTGATTTTGAGCGGCTGGCGCAGGTGATGCAGTCCGGCTGGGAAGCGAAGAAGCTCAGTGCCAGCAGTATTTCCAACCCGATGATCGATGAGATCGAAGCGTTGGCAATGCGGCATGGCGCGCGCGCGACCAAGGTATCGGGCGCGGGTGGCGGCGGTTTCATGATGTTCCTCTGCGACCCGGCACACCGGGTCGACCTGGTGCGCGCGCTTGCTGGCGCCGGCGGCACCGTTTTTGATACACACTTCACCCACCAAGGTGCAACGGCATGGAAAATCGGATGAACGACTTCATCAAGGCCGAGTTCGGCAAGACTCTCGAGAACTTCCAGCGCATGTCGGCGGATGCCGCGTTGGCGTCGCAGATCGAGCAGGCAGTGGCACTGTGCGTGGACGCGCTGAAGGCCGGTCGCAAGATCCTGTTCGCCGGCAACGGTGGCAGCGCCGCCGATGCGCAGCACTGGGCGGGTGAGCTGGTCAGCCGCTTCTACTACGATCGCCCAGGCCTGCCGGCGATCGCGCTGACCACCGATACCTCGATCCTGACTGCCATCGGTAACGATTATGGTTACGACTACACCTTCGCCCGGCAGATCGAAGCCCTCGGTCAGGAAGGCGATGTGTTCGTAGCGATTTCGACCTCCGGCCGCTCCAAGAACATCATGCGCGCCCTGGAAGCGTCCGAAGCCAAGGGCGTCCGCGTGATCGGCTTCACCGGTGAGCACGGTGGCGACATGAAGGATCGCTGCGACATCTGTTTCCGGGTGCCGTCCAACGAGACGCCGCGCATCCAGGAAGGCCACGAGTTCATCGGCCACCTGCTGTGCGCGTTGATCGAAAGCGAGATGTTCCCGCGCTGACATGGCTGCTGACGAGATCCTGATCCTGGCCGGTGGCTTTGGCACCCGCCTGCGCAGTGAAGTTCCCGATCTGCCCAAGCCACTGGCGCCGGTGGCCGGGCGCCCCTTCCTGGTTTATCTCCTGGATCGCTATGCGGCCGCCGGCATGCGTCGTGTGATCCTGGCGACCGGTTACCTCGGTGATGTTGTCGAGCAGACCATCGGCAGGAAGTGGGCGGGCATGGAAGTGGTCTACTCGCGTGAGGAGACGCCGCTCGGCACCGGTGGCGCGATCGCTGCCGCGGCACGGCTGGCGCAGGGTGATGGGCTGCACGTCTGCAATGGCGACACCTACCTCGAGTACTCGCCGGCAGCACTGGAAGCGGCTGCAAAGGGTCTGCCGATGTCGATCGCGCTGGCGCGTGTGGATGATGTCTCACGCTACGGCACGGTGGATGTCGAGCAGGGCAGGGTGCTGCGCTTCCATGAGAAGCGCCCGGGCGGTGCCGGCCTGATCAATGCCGGCAGCTATTTCCTCAGCGCGCAGGCGCTGGCCAGCCTGCCGGACGAAGTCTCCTTCTCGTTCGAAAAGCAGGTGCTGGAACCGGCCGTAGCCGCTGGGCGGGTCGGCGCGCTGGTGGAGACCGCTGCGTTCATCGACATCGGCGTGCCGGAGGATTTCCATCGCGCGCAGACGTTGCTTGGAGCAGCCTGATGACAGTGCTACCAAACGTGCCGGGCTTCGTCGCCGGGCCGGTCACAAGGCGGCCCGGTGCGCCAGTACTGTTCCTTGATCGGGACGGAGTGATCAACGTCAATCACGGCTACGTGCATACACCGGATCGGACTGAGTGGGTTCCCGGTATCCTGCCGCTGCTGGCCGATGCTGTGCATTTGGGCTACCAGGTTGTGGTGGTGACCAACCAGGCCGGCATCGCACGTGGCTTCTACAGCGTCGATGACTTCACCGACTACACGCACTGGCAGCACGAGCAGTTGCAGCAGGCCGGCGCGCCGCTGCTGGGCACGTGGTTCTGCCCGCATCATCCGCAGGCCGGCCAGGGTGAATTCAAGATTGACTGCCTGTGCCGAAAGCCCGAACCGGGCATGCTGCTGAAGGCGATCGAGGAGTTTTCGATTGATCCGGCGCAGGCGGTATTCGTTGGCGACAAGATCTCCGATATGCAGGCGGGGGTGGCTGCAGGCATTGGGAAGCTGTTCCTGATCGCAGGCGACATCGGCAAGGGTGCTGCGCCGCAGCAGGCCATCCTGGTGCCTGATCTCGCTGCGGTGCAGCGTCAGCTGTAACCGGTTATCCACAAAGTCTGCCGGATGCCGTAGCATTCCTGTGCTGCTAGGATGCCCTCTCCATCCTTCCGGGAGAGGGCTGTGGCGCGCTTCAGATCTGTGTCGTCGACGGGTAACTGTCTGCTGTGCAATGAGCCGGCCACTGCCTTCAGGGTGGTTGATGGCGTGCAGTATCTTGAATGTGGCATCTGCGATTTCATATTCGCCGATCCGGCGCTGATAGCATCGATCGATGCTGGTGAATCTCCCCGGGAATACGACGAGGACTACTGGCGCTCCGAACTGCAGTCGGCACGTGACCGGTCTTTCGGCTCGTCGTTGGCAAGGTTGGGAGAGGCGTTGCTCTACTGCTCCATTCCAGTCCATCGCTTCATCGATATCGGCACGGGCCCGGGTTTTCTGCTCGATGCGGTGCAGCGCTACCTACCGAAGAGTTCGCATTGTTTCTACGGCGTAGAGAAGTTTCCACCCGAGCCGGCGTATCGCTCCAGCCACGCGAATTACAGATGCGGTGATCTGGCCGACATCGGGATGACGTTCGAATGCGGTATCTGCGTGGAAGTCGTTGAACATCTGACCCCGTCGATGGCGAGGTCGTTGGCGAGCTCCCTACGCAAGGTCGCCGCTCCGGGGGCCCTGTTTCTGTTCAACACCGGACTGACCGAGTATGTACGGACCGAGGATCCAGGCTACCTTGATCCGTTCCACCGGGGCACATCACCTGCTGGTCGGAAAGCGCTGCGCGCCGGCTGTTCGAGCCTCTGGGCTTCCGCGTGCTCCCGCTGCAGGGCAAGAGCTGGGCTTTCGTGGTCGAAGTCCTTTCCGACGACCCACGGCAGCAGGTTCCGCTGGCTGATCGCATCTGGTCGGCGCCGCAGGCCAACGTCGATCTTTTGACCGATGAGGACATGGGAACGGTCATGCACATCCTGGCCCGGGAGAGTGCTCGGGCATACGTCTAGTCCGTACTGCCCCTTCTGCGGTGCTACCTCGAGGTCAGTCCCCGGAGGGGGGGGCGCGACCCAAAGTGTGTCGCACTGTTACTATCTCGGTCCGGCTGCTGATGGCATCGCGGCGGAATGCCATGTACGTGCCTGCTATTGCCCCCGGATTCTGCCGGAGCGTGGACCGCGTGGTCGCGGCGTACAGGAAGCGAGGCCTTGCGGCGGTTTGAATCAATGGAGCAGTGTGTCGATGTTTAACAAGATCCTGGCTGTAAAGCCGGTGGTGCGCCTGGTGGACCTGGCGGCCATCGCAGCGATGACGTTCGCGCTGTCCATCTACTTCTATCATCCCTATTACTTCGGCGATGAGATGTTCTCCTTCAACTTCGGAGAGCACAGCGGCAACACCCTGATGGGGGTTTTCACCGGGCTGAACAGCTACAAGCCACGCATCGTCATGAACTTCATCTGGGCGGTCATCGTCTCCCAGGATCTTCCGCGCTGGATGACCATGCTGGTCAATTGTGCAGCATTGGCAGGATGTGCCGCGCTGGTCTACGGGATCGCGCGGGTGCATTTCAATGCTCGCCGAAGCGCTGCCCTGTTGGCTGCGGTGATGATGGTGGCGTGCCGTTTCAACATCATGCTGTACTTCGACTACGTTTCGGGGACGGTCGAGGCGCTCAGTCTCCTGTTCCTGCTGGCCGGTGTTGCTGTGTCCATGCCCGGTCTGGTGTTCTTGCAGCGCCAGCGCGCTTCCTGCCTGGCACTGGCACTGCTGCTCTTCATCCTGGCGGTGTTCACCCATGAGCGCTACGCATTGGCACTGCTGGGCTTGTCCGGCGTGGCGGTGTTGCGCTGGTGGCCCATGCGTAGGTCCGTCGGCGCCCGGCCTCTGGTATTCGCCCTGGTCACTGCTGTTGTTCCGCTCGGCCTGTACATCGTTGCCGTGAAAGTGCTGTCCAACCAGCCGGTGGCGATGGGTACCTCCGGACAGACTGTCAGCGTATCGTTGGACACGGCGAAAGTGGCGGCCACCTACCTGGTCAACCTCTTCCTGGGTGGCAATCACGGCCCACAGTACTTCGTTGGCATGTTCAACCATGCGGCGCCTCGCTACTTGTATGTCTTTGTGCCGCTGGCCGCAGTCTCCCTGTTGGCCTGGTGCCTGCCCTGGCTGCGCCCAGAGTGGCGTTCGACGACCTACCTCATGCCGATGCTGGCCTTCCTGGCCGCCATTATCGGCCTGGTTGCGATTGCGAGCCTGCCCGGTTCAGCGCGGCAGGAGGCTCGCTGGATGTACCCGGCCATGGCTTTCCTGCTGCTGTTTGTCTTTGCCGGCTATCGGCACCGGGCGCAGATCGTCGTCCTGTCGGTACTGGCTGTCACCCAGTTGTTCTACCTGTTCTTCGGCAGTATGTGGTCGATTGCCAGCATCACCGGCGCGCGTCTGGCCGTATCCATCAGCGATTCGCTGAGTACCCTGCGCCAGGCTGGTGACGGCGTGGTCGTAGCCGGGCCCGAGCCGGACATCAGCTGGGTGCTTGGTGAAGATGGCAAAGTCTATTGCCGCCTGAACCTGCCAAAGGGGCATTGCCTCTATCCGCGTGCCGAATTCAGCAAGGGTAATGTGAAGGAGTTCAGCTATGGCCTTGTGGTGGGTGAGCCCAATCTGCGCGGCCGTCCGGGATTCAGCGTGATATCCGCTGAACAGGCCAAGCGTCTGATGGATCCCGCGGCGTTGCCGGCTCCGGCCCATCAGCTGGGTGAGGGCAAGGAGTGGCCGGAATGGGTGGGTATTCCGGATGAACGGGTAAGCAGCGAGGGATTGGAGCTCCGCGGACTGTCGGAAGTGACCCGTCGGCAGGCTGTTGAGGAACTTGATCGCCACATTGTCCTGTACACCGCCCAGTCTGCCGATGGGCAGCCCGGCAGGATGCGCCTGCAGATCAACTGGCATGGCGCGGACGGCGGGTTCATTTCGACGCAGATCGAAGTGGTGGATGTGGGTCTGGTACCCCGTTCCTATCCTCTGCTGGCCGTTGCTCCTAGCGGCGCGACCCATGCCTACGTCTATGCGACGCTGCCTGACGACCACTCGGGTAGGGTGCTGCTGCGCAACATCGGCGTGGCCAATCCTTGATCGGCTCCCGTAGGGGGCTATGTTAAGATTCCAAAACCAATGCCCTGCGCTTTGGGGGCGCGACAAACGATCCGAGGCTTGGGAGCACAGGTGGTGTGGAAAGTGGAGCAGGAGAAGGTTGTTCGCCTCCTCAAATCCGAGAAGTTGCGATTCCTGATCGTGGGCGCGGGCAATACCGTGATCGGCTATGCCTGCTTCCTGCTGACGTTCGCACTCATGGATCCCTGGGCAGGCCCGGTCGCCATTCTTGTCGCCGCCTATCTGGTCGCACTTCCCATTGCCTTCGTCAATCAGCGGGTGTTCGTGTTCCGTTCACGGGCGCCCTGGGTACGCGAGTTCGGCCGGTTCCTGCTGGCCAACTCCACGATATTCGCAATCAATGTGGTAGCACTGCCGATCTGCATAAGGCTCTCTGAAGGTGACCCGCGCATCGTCCAGGGAGTGTTCGTGATGGTTTCGACTGTCGCGAGCTATTTTGCTCACAAGTATTTCTCTTTTTCCCGGTGACCCGATGCGTCGTATTCCGTTGTTGATTCCGAGGATGCCGTCTGCGGACAAGGTGTATCCGTATCTCCGAAAGATTGACCAGAATCGGATTTACACCAATTACGGCCCTTTGAACGCCGAGTTCGAGCAGCGCCTGGCGACCGAACTCGGCCAGGGGCTTGAGCCGGCCCATCTGACGACGGTCTCCAACTGCACCGTCGGTCTCGAGCTGGCCATCCAGGCGCTTGCCTTGCGTGCGGGCGCGCGGGTCCTGTTGCCCTCGCTCACCTTCGTCGCCACGGCCACGGCGATTGTCAGGGTGGGGGCGACCCCGCTGTTCAGCGACATCGACCCTTCCGGCTGGTGCCTGACTCCGGCCATTGCCGAGGAGGCGCTGGCGCGGGGTGAGATCTTTGACCTGGTGATGCCGGTCAGTACATTCGGCAAGCAGCACGATGTCACCGCCTGGGATGACTTCAGCGCAAAGACCGGTATCCCGGTGCTGATCGACGCGGCAGGTGCCTTCGGGAACCAGCCGATCGGCCGCACGACGGACGTTGTGTTCAGCTTCCACGCGACGAAATCCATCGGCAGCGGTGAGGGCGGATTGATCGTGTCGTTCAATGCCGAGCGCATCCGGCGCATCCGTCAGTTGGCCAACTTCGGCATCGACGCCGCCCGTGGCGAGCTGATCGGACTGGGGACCAACGGCAAGCTCAGTGAGTATCACGCTGCAGTCGGGTTGGCGGCACTGGACGAGTGGCCCGACATTGTCGAGCAGCGGCGCGAGCTGCATGCCCGCTACCTGCGTAAGCTGCAGCAGGCCTGCCCGAGCGTGGGGCTGCAAGAAAAGGATCCCGATGGTATCTATCCGCTGCTTCCGGTGCTCCTGCCTGACGGTGTCGACGCGCTGGCCATCGGTGACGCATTGCGCGAGCAGGGTATCGATACCCGGCGGTGGTACTGCCCGCCGTTGCACGCGCATGGCGTGCTGGCCCATTTCGACCGCTCGGACTCGCTGGGTGTTACCGCTGCCATCGGCGACCGCATCCTCGGTCTGCCGTTCTTCGCCGGTATCACTGACGAGGAGATCGGTACCGTGGTCGATTCGCTCGCACGGGCGATTTCCACCGAGACCGCCGGAGTCGTCCAGTGAGCACGATCAGCTACGTCATTCCGGTCTATCACAATGAAGGTTCAATCGAGCTGACCTGGGCTGGGATCCGCGACCTGTTCGCCACCAGCCTGCCCGAACACGACTACGAGATCGTGTTCGTGAATGATGGCTCCAAGGATGGCTCCCATGCAGAGATGCTGCGTGTCAGTGCGCAGGATCCGCGCGTGCGATCGATCTCCTTCACCCGCAACTTCGGCCAGCTGTCGGCTACGTTGGCCGGCTTCGACGCCGCCAGCGGCGACGCGGTCATCAACATGTCCGCAGACATGCAGGATCCGATCGAGTTGACCGCCGAGATGATCCGCAAGTGGGAACAGGGCAATGAAGTGGTCATCGCGCATCGTGCGGACCGTGAGGACAACTTCACTTCCTCGATGTTTTCCCGCATTGTCTACGGCATCCTGCGCATGTCCAACCCGAACATGCCGGCGG
The DNA here is from genome assembly GCF_006228405.1 of Stenotrophomonas sp. pho. Taxonomy (NCBI): domain Bacteria; kingdom Pseudomonadati; phylum Pseudomonadota; class Gammaproteobacteria; order Lysobacterales; family Lysobacteraceae; genus Stenotrophomonas; species Stenotrophomonas sp. pho. Next base: position 560,631 of record NZ_CP029759.1, read on the forward strand.
GCGGGTTCGATTTCACCCTGATGAGCCGCCGTGCGCTGACGCTCTTCATGAGCATGAAGGGGCGCCATCGTTTCTTCCAGGGTGACGTGCTCTGGGCCGGCTTCCCGACCGCCTACATTCCGTACGTGCGGCGCAAGCGCGAGATCGGCAAGTCGCAGTACAACTTCAGCAAGAAGCTGAAACTGGCCTTCGATTTCATCATCGACGGTTCCTATCTTCCGATCCGTCTCATGTCCTTGTCCGGCACCGTGCTGGCCATGCTGGGGCTTTGCTATGCCGTCGTGATCGCGGTCTCGCGCCTGTTCGACCTGACGCCGTTCTCGGGCTGGGCGCCGATCATGGTGGCGATCCTGGTGGTGGGCGGCATGATCATGTTGATGCTGGGTGTCATCGGCGAATACCTGTGGCGGATTCTCGACGAGATCCGTGCCAAGCCGATGTACATCGTCCGAGAAGATACAGCTGAAAAGGCTGCCATTTCCAAGAATGAGCTGGAGTAACACTGATGAGTAACAACGACGAGCGACTGGTATCGGTCTATTCGGCTGCCCTGAACATCGACGCTTCCCGCGTGGTCGATGGCCTGCTTTACAACAGCATTCCGGAATGGGATTCGATTGCCCACATGCTGCTGGTTTCGCAGCTTGAGAATGAGTTCGATGTCATGTTCGACACTGATGACATCATCGATATGAGCTCGGTCGCCAAGGCCAAGGAAATCCTGGCGAAGCACGGCGTCGAGTTCTGATATGGCCGGTTTGCTGGAAGGAAAGGTTGCCCTTATCACGGGGGCGTCCCGCGGCATCGGAGAGGCAACGGTTCGTGCCTACCTGCAGCAGGGCGCACACGTTGTGGCGACTGCCAGGGACACCGCCGCTCTGCAGCCGCTGCTCGACAGCGTGCGCACGAGCATGCCTGAGGCACGGCTGGAGGCGGTTCCGCTTGACGTGACCGATCCGGTTTCCGTGCGTGATGCTTTCCAGTCCGTGTTCAAGCAGCACCGCCGGCTGGACGTGCTCGTTTCGAACGCGGGCGTCCTGCAGGATGCCCTTATCGGCATGGTCACGCCCGAGCAGATCCAGGCGGTATTCTCGGTCAACACCTATGGCGTCCTGTATTGTGCCCAGTATGCGAGCCGACTGATGGCACGCAACGGTGGTGGCTCGATCATCAATCTTGCATCCATCATCGGCGTGACCGGCAACGTTGGCCAGGCGGTCTACGGTGGCAGCAAAGCGGCCGTGGTCGGCATCACCCTCTCGCTCTCCAAGGAGCTCGCGCCGAACAACATCCGCGTCAATGCGATCGCGCCAGGATTCATCGACACGGACATGGCGCGCTCCATTGGTTCGGAGAAATATGCCGAACGCGTTGCGTCCATCGCCATGGACCGGGTGGGTGCGCCGGCAGAGGTGGCCAACGTGGCAGTCTTCCTCGGATCGGATCTGGCGTCCTATGTGACCGGTCAGGTGATCGGGGTCGACGGCGGGATGCTGATCTGATGTTCGCCCGCGTACTGGAACAGCACGGCGACCAGATTGCCGTGATCCTTCCCGGCGGAGAGTCACTGGCATACCGCGAACTGGCCGCGCGCGCGGACGCTGCGTGGGCTGCTGTCGATCCGGCCTGGGGCGTCATCGCCCTCGAATGCGCCAATACGCTGGACAACCTGCTGGCCTATCTGGGCGCGCTGCGTGCAGGGCAGCCCGTACTGCTGCTGGATGCCTCGTTGAACGACACACTGCGCGAGCAGGTCATTGATCATTACAGCATCAGCCACGTGCGCCGTCCTGATGGCCAGTGGCATGCAACTGGCAGGCGCGCGGCCGCCGTTTCTGCTGAACTGGCAGTCCTGCTGCCGACATCGGGTAGCACGGGATCGTCAAAGCTGGTGCGTCTTTCTGCAGGAAACCTGCAGGCCAACGCCCAGTCGATCCAGGATTACCTGGGGATCGACAGCGCGCAGCGGGCAATCACCTCGTTGCCCATGCATTACTCCTACGGTCTGTCGGTGATCAACAGTCACCTGCTGGCCGGTGCGACGTTGCTGCTGACTGCCGAGTCCGTGGTTTCCAGGTCATTCTGGGACTTTTTCCGGCAGCACGAAGCGACGAGTCTCTCCGGTGTTCCGACCCACTACGAGATGCTGAAGCAGTTCCGCTTCGAGCGCATGTCGCTGCCTTCACTGCAGACCCTGACGCAGGCGGGAGGCCGCTTGGCCGAGTCGACCATCGAGTGGTTCCACAACTTGGCCGAGCAGCGCGGCCAGCGCTTCTTCGTGATGTACGGCCAGACCGAGGCCACAGCCCGGATTGCCTATGTCCCCCATGACGTGTTGGCCAGCAAGATCGGGTCGGTTGGTGTTGCCATTCCAGGCGGAATGCTATCGTTGGTGGACGAGCAGGGGCGGGCCATCGAGCGGGCCGGTGAGGTGGGTGAGCTGCGCTATCGCGGCGCGAATGTGATGCTGGGGTACGCCGAGGGTCCTGGCGATCTGGCGTTGGGCGACATCCAGCAGGGTGTGCTCAGTACGGGTGACCTGGCGCGTTTTGACGACGACGGGTACTACTACGTGGTTGGCCGCTTGAAGCGGATGATCAAGGTATTCGGCAACCGCTTCGGCCTGGACGAGATGGAGTCCAAGCTGCGAGCCGATGGCTGGGATGTGGTCATGACCGGACGCGACGACCTTGTTGTCGCGATCCTTGTCCGGCCTGAGGATGATGCCTGCGAGCGTCTGAGGCGGGATATCGCGGCGCGCTACAAGCTGAATCCAATCGCGGTGAGGGTGCTGCCGGTCGACGCCATTCCGCTGTCCTCGTCGGGCAAGATTCTGTATGCAGATCTCCTTCAACAGGCTGAGGCAGGCCAAGGGGCGGCCCGTGCAACGTGATTACTTTGACCTGCCTGTCTATGGCGTCGGGGCTGCCGAGAAGGAAGTCCTGCTCAAGCAGCTGCTGAGCAGCTTGACCGTGCATCATGCCGAGCACTGCACGCCCTATGCGCGCGTGCTGCAGGCCCACGGGCATACGCCCGGCTCGGAACAAAGCGTCGACCAGATTCCTTTCCTGCCCGTACGCCTGTTCAAGGAGTTCGAGCTCAGCTCGACCCCGGCCGATCAGCGCTTCAAGGTCCTCACCTCGTCGGGCACGACGTCGCAGACGGTCTCCAGGATCATCCTTGATCGCGATACGGCGGCTGCGCAAACGCGCGCGCTGGTGCTGATCATGCAGCAGTTCCTCGGCAAGGCGCGCCTGCCGATGCTCATCATCGATCATCCCGGTGTGGTGAAGGATCGCGCCAATTTTTCCGCGCGTGGCGCTGGCATTCTTGGCCTGTCCAATTTTGGGCGTGACCATACCTACGCATTGAACGACGATATGTCGATCAATCTCGAGGCAGTGAATGCGTTCCTGGAGCGGCATGCCGGCCAGCGCGTGTTCCTGTTCGGCTTCACCTTCATGGTCTGGAAGTACTTTGTCCAGGCGTTGAAGGGGCGCAGTGATGTGCCGCGGTTCAGTGATGCCGTACTCATCCACAGTGGTGGCTGGAAGAAGCTGCAGGATGAGGCGGTAAGCAATGAAGAGTTCAAGCGGTCGCTGGCCGAGAGTTTCAGTATCGGCGCTGTGCACAATTTCTACGGTATGGTCGAACAGGTTGGTTCGATCTTCGTCGAGTGCGAGCACGGTCGCCTGCACTGTCCTGCCTTTGCTGATGTGAAGATCCGTGCGCCGAGCACGTGGGAGCCTCTGCCGGCAAACGTGCCAGGCCTTATCCAGGTGCTGTCGGTGTTGCCTACGAGTTACCCGGGCCATAGCCTGCTGACCGAGGACATCGGCGAGTGGACCGGCGTGGACGATTGTCCGTGTGGCCGCTTGGGCCGCACGTTCCGCGTGCATGGCCGGGTGGCGCGCGCAGAACTGCGTGGTTGCAGCGATACCCATGCTGCCGATGCGGCAACCGCCCCCTTTGATGCACGCCCATGAGTAATTACGAGTCCCTTATCGCGACGGCCCCTGACCTGGAGGTCTTGGCCGAGGCCCCTCCGCTTCCCGCGTTCGCCGAGCCCTCGGTGGCATTCGTCGATGCTCTGTCTGCAGAGCTGTTCCGCATGCCGGAGGCACGGAGTTATCCCGAGCTGAGCGCGCTGGCATTCTGGATGCGGCGCTCGAACATCGTGCGGCTGAAGGAAGCCCATGGTCGCCGTCACGACGGTCATCTGTCAGTGGCACGCGGAACGGTTCTGCATTTCGCGCCTTCCAACGTGGACACGATCTTTGTCTACTCCTGGTTCATTTCGCTCCTGTGTGGTAACCGCAACATCGTCAGGTTGTCGACGAAGGCATCGGTGCAGACCGACCTGTTGGTTGCTGCCATCGGCCGGGTAAGCACGCGTCCTGAGCATGCCGAGATTGCCAGGCGCAGCCTGGTGGTGCGCTATGCGGCTGATGCTCGCACCACTGCATTGTTGTCCGCTCACTGCGATACGCGTGTTATCTGGGGCGGCGATGCGACAGTTGCAGCCATCCGTCAGGTGCCCTTGCCACCGACTGCGACCGAGATTGCATTTGCAAACAAGTTCTCGCTCGGTCTCTTCGATGCGGCCGGCTGGATATTCGCTTCGCCCGAGCAGAAGGCGCGCTGGATCGATGGGTTCTTCAACGATGCCTATTGGTTCGATCAGATGGCCTGTTCGTCGCCGCGGCTGATTCTCTGGATCGGAAGCCCGGCGCAGGTGGATCAGGCACGGGACGGCTTCTGGCCCGCATTGGAACAGAAGGTACGGGAAAAGGGTGTTTCCTTCGGCGACGTCGACTATGTGAACAAGCGAATCGCGCAGGATGTGCTTTCCATCGAGGCCGATGTCAGCATTCCGGCGGCGAGCGGCAACAATGTTGCGCGCCTCTGGCTTGAGGTTCCGGCATTGCATGCCGATGCACATTGCGGTGCGGGACTCTTCTTCGAGTCTCGTATTGCGCATCTGGATGCGCTTCGCCCACTGCTTTCCCGCAAGGTTCAAACGGTTTCCTACCTCGGTATGCCATCGGATCAGCTGCGGTCCTTCGTGCAGCAGGCGCCGTTGGCCGGTGTTGACCGCTTCGTACCGGTGGGAAGTGCGCTTGATTTCAGCAGTGTCTGGGATGGTTTTGATCTGATGACCGTGTTCACGCGCGAAATCACGGTCGCCTGATCGAAGTTACGTTCAGAACGGAGAAGACGGATGCCATTGCTTAATGATCGTGCCATCGATTCGGTGGTGATTGCCGGGGCCGGTGGCTTCGGCATGGAAGTCTTCGATTACCTCAGTGCAGACGCCCGCGGTGGCGGGCCGATGATCTCCGGATTCATTGATGACGGTGCAGATAATCCGATTCCTGCCCAGCTTGGTTCGACCCACCTTGGGGCAATCGGCGACTATCGGCCCGTAGAACGCGAAGCTGTGGTCGTTGCGGTTGGCTCGGTGAAGGGACGTCGACTCATCCTGTCACGTCTCTGGGAGATGGGGGTGTACGCTCCCCCGTTCGTGTCGGCCAACACGGTGATCTCTCCGAATGCGCAGTTCGGGGATGGTGTACTGGTGTGTCCCTTCAGCGTGATCAACCGCAATGCGACGCTGGGCCGGGGAGCGGCGGTGAACGTGCATTGCAGTGTGGGCCACGGTGCCCATGTCGGGGAGTTCAGCATCCTTTCTCCCTACGCTGCGCTCAATGGCGATGCGTCGATCGGCGACGATTGCTTCCTGGGTACCCGCGCGACGATCTATCCCAGGACCCGTTTGGGAGCCGGGTGCATTGTCGACAGCCATACCGGTGTGCGCGCAAGTGCAGGTGATCGCCAGATGGTCTCCGCGCGCGGAACCTATCAGGTGATCGCGCTCCGGACCTAACGATCCGGAGCACGATCGGAGCGGATCAAGCCAGCGCCGCTTCCAGCTCCGGCAGGATCGCAAACAGATCCCCCACCAACCCAATATCGGCAATTTCAAAGATCGGCGAATCCGGATCCTTGTTGATTGCCACGATCGTACCGGCGTCCTTGATGCCGGTCAGATGCTGGATCGCACCGCTGATGCCCACCGCCACATACAGCTCCGGGGCGATGATCTTGCCGGTCTGGCCGACCTGCAGGTCGCTGGGCACGTAGCCGGCATCGACCGCGGCACGCGAGGCACCCACGGCGGCACCGAGCTTGTCGGCCAGCTGGAAGATCACCTTGAAGTTCTCTTCCGAACCGACGCCACGGCCACCGGAGACCACGCGCTTGGCGCTCTGCAGGTCCGGGCGGTCGCTGGCACCCGCGGCGAGGCCGACGAAGCGGGTGTGGGTCGGCAGGGCAGCATCGACGCTGGCCGCTTCGATGGCGGCGCTGCCGCCCTGGGCGGCTTCCGGCCACGAGGCGGCACGCACGGTGGCGACCACGATCTGGTCGGCCGGGACTTCAACGGTGATGATCGCGTTGCCGGCGTAGATCGGGCGCTTGAAGGTATGGCTGCCTTCAACGGTCATCAGGTCGGAGACCTGGTTGACGCCCAGCAGCGCGGCCACGCACGGCATCAGGTCCTTGCCGAAAGTGGTCGATGGGCCGAACACGTGGGTGTAGCCCTTGGCCAGCTGCGCGATCTGCGGCGCCAGCACCTGGGCGATGGCCTGCGCGTTGGCGGCGTTGGCCACGGTCAGGACCTTGGCGACGCCACTGATCTTCGCGGCCTCGGCGGCGACGGCGGCCGGATCGGCGGCCAGCACCACGACATCGATGCTGGCACCGCCGATGGCGGCGGCAGCGCTGACGGTCTTGGCGGTGGCGGCGTTGAGCTTGCCGTCGTGGTGCTCGGCGATGACGAGAATCTTGCTCATTACAGCAGCCCCTTCTTCTTGAGTGCGGCCACCAGTTCGGCCGCGTCCTTGACCATCACACCCTTGCTGCGCTTGGACGGTGCGGCGTACTGGGTGGTCTTGAAGGTGTCGGCGGCTTCAACGCCGAGGTCGGCCAGCTGCAGGGTTTCCAGCGGCTTGGCCTTGGCCTTCATGATGTCCGGCAGCTTGATGAAGCGCGGCTCGTTCAGGCGCAGGTCGGTGGTGACCACCGCCGGCAGATCGACTTCCAGCGTTTCCAGGCCGGCGTCGACTTCGCGGGTCACCGTGGCCTTGCCGTCTGCGATCTCGAGCTTGCTGGCGAAGGTCGCCTGCGGACGGCCCCACAGCGTGGCCAGCATCTGGCCGGTCTGGTTGGCGTCGTCGTCGATGGCCTGCTTGCCGAGGATCACCAGGTCCGGCTGTTCCTTCTCGATCAGCTTGAGCAGGGTGCGGGCGGCGGTCAGCGGCTGGATGGCCTGGTCGGTGACCACATGGACCGCACGGTTGGCGCCCATGGCCAGGCCATTGCGCAGGTGCGCCTGGGCGTCGGCCGGGGCGATGGTGGCGACCACGACCTCGCTGGCGATGCCCTTGTCGCGCAGGCGCAGGGCTTCTTCCAGGGCGATTTCATCGAAGGGATTGGGGGACAGCTTGACGCCGTCGGTGACCACGCCGGAACCGTCCGGCTTGACCTGAATGCGGACGTTGTAGTCCACCACGCGCTTGTACGCGACGAGGATTTTCATCTGGTACGGGGTCCTTCAATAACGGGGAGAACGTCCGGTCCTCGTAAAGCAACCGGTTCGGGGGTGGGATCCCGATTCTAGCTGGCTTGGGGCGACCATGCGAATGCGTATGGTTATGCTGCGCTGCGGCATGGCTCGCGTGAATCCAGTGCGTCGTTCACGTCACGCAGGCAGTCGTGAAGACGAACCACATGTATCCTGTGCTGCTGTGCTGGGGTGCTTCATGGCACCCCTTGGATGAATTTCGATCAGGAGAACAAGTAGTGCCCACATGGCTTGTCACCGGCGGTGCCGGATTCATTGGCGGTAACTTTGTTCTCGAAGCGGTCGCCCGTGGCATCAAGGTCGTCAATCTCGACGCCCTGACCTATGCCGGCAATCTGAAGACCCTGTCCAGCCTGGACGGCAACCCGAACCACGTGTTCGTGCAGGGTGACATCGGCGACAGCGCCCTGGTCACCCGCCTGCTGGCCGAACACCAGCCCGACGCCGTAATGAATTTCGCCGCTGAGAGCCACGTGGACCGTTCCATCGACGGCCCGGGTGCGTTCATCCAGACCAACGTGGTGGGCACCCTGGGCCTGCTGGAAGCGGTCCGTGACTACTGGAAGGCGCTGCCGGCCGAACAGGGCGCGGCCTTCCGCTTCCTGCACGTGTCCACCGACGAGGTGTACGGCACCCTGGGCGAGACCGGCAAGTTCAGCGAAACCACCCCGTATGCCCCGAATTCGCCGTACTCGGCGTCGAAGGCCGCTTCGGACCACCTGGTGCGTGCCTTCCACCACACCTACGGGTTGCCGGTACTGACGACCAATTGCTCCAACAACTACGGCCCGTACCACTTCCCCGAGAAGCTGATCCCGCTGGTGATCGCCAAGGCGCTGGCCGGCGAGCCGCTGCCGGTGTACGGCGATGGCAAGCAGGTGCGTGACTGGCTGTTCGTGTCCGATCACTGCGAAGCGATCCGCACCGTGCTGGCCAAGGGCCAGGTCGGCGAGACTTACAACGTCGGCGGCAATTCGGAAAAGCAGAACATCGAAGTAGTGCAGGCCATCTGCGCGTTGCTGGACCAGCGCCGTCCGCGCGAAGACGGCCAGCCGCGCAGCAGCCAGATCACCTATGTCACTGACCGCCCCGGCCATGACCGCCGCTATGCGATCGATGCGTCCAAGCTGAAGAACGATCTGGGCTGGGAACCGGCCTACACCTTCGAGCAGGGCATCGCCTTCACCGTCGACTGGTACCTGGCCAACCAGGACTGGGTCAACGGCGTGCTGGACGGCAGCTACCGTCTGCAGCGCATCGGCACTGCGGCCTGAATCCTGGAGACGACATGACGCAGCGTAAAGGCATCATTCTGGCTGGTGGCTCCGGCACCCGGCTGTATCCGATCACCAAGGGCGTCAGCAAGCAGCTGCTGCCGGTGTACGACAAGCCGATGATCTACTACCCGCTCAGCGTGCTGATGCTGGCGGGCATCCGCGAAGTGCTGATCATCAACACCCCGCACGAGCAGGCGCTGTTCCAGCAGTTGCTGGGCGACGGCTCGCAGTGGGGCATGGACATCCAGTACGCGGTGCAGCCGAGTCCGGACGGCCTGGCGCAGGCCTACCTGATCGGCCGTGATTTCGTCGCCGGCAAGCCGAGCTGCCTGGTGCTGGGCGACAACATCTTCCACGGCCATGGCCTGCGCGACGTACTCAAGCGCGCCGATGAGCGCGTGGAAGGCTCCACGGTGTTCGGTTACTGGGTCAATGACCCGGAGCGCTATGGCGTGGCCGAGTTCGACAAGAGTGGCAAGGTCATCGACCTGGTCGAGAAGCCGGAGAAACCGCGCTCGAACTACGCAGTGACCGGCCTGTACTTCTACGACGGCAATGCCAGCGCGCATGCGGCCGAACTCAAGCCGTCGCCGCGTGGTGAGCTGGAAATCACCGATCTCAACAAGCGCTACCTGGCCGAAGGCAACCTGCATCTGGAAGCGCTGGGCCGTGGCTACGCCTGGCTGGACACCGGTACTCATCAGTCGCTGCTGGAGGCGTCCAACTTCATCGAGACCATCCAGACTCGCCAGGGCCTGCAGGTCTGCTGCCCGGAAGAAATCGCGTTCGGCAAGGGCTGGATCAGTGCCGAGCAGCTGGAAGCACTGGCTGCGCCGCTGATCAAGAATGGCTACGGCCAGTACCTGCACACGCTGGCCCAGCGCGGAGTGGTTCCGTGAAAGTGATCGAGACGTCACTGCCGGGGTGCCGGGTCATCGAGCCGGCGGTGTTCGGCGACGAACGTGGCTTCTTCTACGAAACCTGGAACGCTGAGCGCTTCGCTGCATTGGGCCTGCCGGAGCGCTTCGTGCAGAGCAATGTCTCCACCTCTGCCAAGGGCGTGCTGCGTGGCCTGCATTACCAGTGGCCGCGCCCGCAGGGCAAGCTGGTGACCGTGCTGGAGGGCGAGGTCTACGACGTCGCCGTGGATATCCGCCGCGGCTCGCCGACCTTCGGGCGTTGGGAAGCGGTGGTACTGAGCGCAGAAAACAGGCGGCAGTTCTGGATTCCGGAAGGCTTCGCCCACGGATTCGCCGTGCTGTCCGAGCGCGCTCTGTTCAGCTATCTGTGCACGGATGTCTACGTCAAGGAAGCCGATGCGGGTATCCGCTGGAACGACGCTGACATCGCCGTGGACTGGCCGGTCAGTGCCCCGACCTTGTCGGCCAAGGACGAGAACGCGCCATTCCTGAAGGACATTGCTGAAGACCGCCTGCCGGTCTACGTGCCATGACCGTGCTGGTGTTCGGTGGCAATGGCCAGGTCGGCCAGGAGCTGCTGCGCGCGCTGGTGCCGCTGGGCAAGGTGGTCGCGACTACCCGCAGCGGCCAGCTGCCGGACGGCAGTGCGTGCGAAACGGCCGACTTCGGCCAGCCCGACAGCCTGCCGGCACTGCTGGATCGCGTGCAGCCGTCGCTGGTGGTCAATGCCGCGGCCTACACGGCGGTGGATCGTGCCGAACAGGATGCGGACGCTGCGTTCGCTGCCAACGCGCAGGCACCGGGCGTGATCGCGCGCTGGTGTGCGGCGCACGGCGTGCCGTTCGTGCATTACTCCACCGACTACGTGTTCGATGGCCAGGGCAGCGCCCCCTACCGCGAGGACGAGCCGACCGCGCCACTGGGCGTGTATGGCACCAGCAAGCGCGATGGCGAGGACGCGGTGCGTGCGGCCGGTGGCCGCCATCTGATTTTCCGCACGGCGTGGGTGTATGCCTCGCACGGCGCGAACTTCCTGCGCACCATGCTGCGCGTCGGGGCCGAACGCGATGCGTTGCGGGTGGTGGCCGACCAGATCGGCACGCCAACGCCGGCCGCGCTGATCGCTGATGTCACCTTGCAGGCGCTGCAGCATCCGGAGCAGCTGTCCGGGACCTGGCACCTGACCGCCAGCGGCCAGACCAGCTGGTATGGGTTCGCCGAAGCGATCTTCGCCGAGGCATTGGCCAGCGGCGTGTTGGCCAAGGTGCCGACGGTCGAGGCGATTCCCAGTTCCGAGTATCCGACCCCGGCCAAGCGCCCGGCCTGGTCGGTGCTGGACAACCGCAAGCTGCAGCAGGATTTCGGCATCGTGCTGCCGACCTGGCAGGATGGCCTGAAGCGGGTGATGGCGGAGATTGCCTGATGGCCGTAGCGCCGGGCCATGCCCGGCGATGCAGCGCGGCCGGGCCGATCAGGAACGGGTCAGAGCCCGCTGCGCAGCAACGGGTTCCGACCCCGGGCAAACCTCAGCTGCGCCCGTAGGTATCCTCGAAGCGCACGATGTCATCCTCGCCGAGGTAGCTGCCGGACTGCACTTCGATCAGTTCCAGCGGCAGCTTGCCCGGGTTGCGCAGGCGGTGGGTTACGCCCAGCGGAATGTAGGTGCTCTGGTTCTCGCTGAGCAGGATCACTTCATCGCCACGGGTCACCTCGGCGGTGCCGCTGACCACGATCCAGTGCTCGGCGCGATGGTGGTGCATCTGCAGGCTCAGCGTGCCGCCGGGCTTGACCGTGATGCGCTTGACCTGGAAGCGCTCGCCGTTGTCGATCGAATCGTAGGCGCCCCACGGGCGATAGACCTTGCGGTGCCAGGTGGCCTCGCTGCGGCCTTCGGCCTTGAGCTGTGCCACCACGGTCTTGACCTCCTGCATGCGGTCGGCCTTGCCCACCAGCACCGCATCGTCGGTCTCGACCACGATCACGTCATCGAGGCCGACCATGGCCACCAGGCGCTGGCCGTAGGCATAGGTATTGCGGCAGTCGATGGCGATCACGTCGCCCTGGTGCGCGTTGCCATCGCCGTCCTGCTGCGAGACGTCGCGCAGGGCAGTCCACGAACCGACATCGTTCCAGCCCGCATCCAATGGAATCACCACCGCATCGGCGGTCTTCTCCATCACCGCGTAGTCGATCGAATCGGACGGAACGGCAGTGAAGGCGTCCTTGTCCAGGCGGGTGAAGTCGGCATCTCGGCGCGCCTGCTGCCAGGCCTGGCGGCTGCCAGCCAGCATCGCGGGCTGGAAGCGTTCCAGTTCCTGCAGGTAGCGCGAGGCCTTGAACAGGAACATGCCACTGTTCCAGTAGTACTGGCCGCTGCTGACGTAGCCGGTCGCGGTATCCAGGTCCGGCTTCTCGACGAAGCGCTCGACCGCACGCAGGCCCTGGCCATCGGCGGCCTTGATGTAGCCGTAGCCGGTTTCCGGCCCGGTCGGCACGATGCCGAAGGTCACCAGCTTGCCGGCCTCGGCAGCGCCGGCCGCCGCCTGCACGGCGCTGCGGAACGCAGTCTCGTTGGTGATCACGTGATCGGACGGCAACACCAGCAGCAGGGCGTCGGCACCGTCGCGGGTGGCCTCCAGCGCGGCCACCGCGATCGCCGGGGCCGTGTTGCGGCCGACCGGCTCGAGGATGATCGCGGCCGGCTCGGCGCCAACCTGCTGCAGCTGCTCGGCGGCGACGAAGCGATGCTCTTCGTTGGCGATCACCAGCGGTCCGCGCGCGGCGATCGGCGCCACGCGCTTCCAGGTGGCCTGCAGCATCGTCAGTTCACCCGCCAGCGGCAGGAACTGCTTCGGGTACGCCTCGCGCGACAGCGGCCACAGGCGGGTACCGGATCCACCGGACAGGATGACGGGCTGGATGCTGCTCATGCGTTCCTCGGTTACTGCTGGATGAGGCGGGAGATGTCGTCGGTGCGCGCCTGCATCAGCGCGGCATCACCACGGGCTTCAACATTCAGGCGCAGCAGTGGCTCGGTGTTGGAGCTGCGCAGGTTGAAGCGCCAGTCGCCGAAGTCGGCACTGATGCCGTCGGTGTGGTCCAGCGTGGGCGACTGCGCCGCGAAGTGCTCCATCACGCGTGCGACGGCCGCCTTGGCATCGCTGACCTTGAAATTGATTTCGCCGCTGCACGGGTAGGCCGCCATGCGGTCTTCCACCCAGTCGGCCAGCGAGCGCCCGCTTTCAGAGACCAGCTGGGCGATCAGCAGCCACGGGATCATGCCCGAGTCGGCATAGGCGAACTCGCGGAAATAGTGGTGGGCGCTCATCTCGCCGCCGTACACCGCATCTTCGGCGCGCATCTTTTCCTTGATGAAGGCGTGGCCGCTCTTGCACTGCACCGGTACGCCGCCGGCCTGTTCGACCATGTCCACGGTGTTCCAGACCAGGCGCGGGTCGTGCACGACCTTGCCGCCGGGGTTGCGCGCCAGGATTGCCTTGGCCAGCAGGCCGACCAGGTAGTAGCCCTCGATGAAGCGGCCGGTGTGGTCGAAGAAGAAGCAACGGTCGAAGTCACCATCCCAGGCAATGCCGAAATCGGCGCCGTGTTCGCGCACCGCGTCGGCAGTGGCGGCGCGGTTCTCCGGCAGCAGCGGGTTGGGAATGCCGTTGGGGAAGCTGCCGTCCGGTTCGTGGCAGATGCGGATGAATTCGAACGGCAGGTGCGGTGCCAGCAGGTCGACGATGGCACCGGCGCCGCCGTTGCCGGCGTTGACCACCAGCTTCAGTGGGCGCAGCTTGCCAGCATCGACATAGCTCAGCAGATGCTGGATATACGCGCTCTTGTCGTGCCGGGCGCTCTGCGCGGCACGCTGCGGTTGCGCCTCGGACGTGTCGGCGGCGACCGCATCGGAAATCGCGAACAGGCCGGTATCGGAGCTGATCGGCCGCGCGTTCTCCTTGACCAGCTTCATGCCGTTGTAGTCCATCGGGTTGTGGCTGGCGGTGACCATCACGCCGCCGGCGGCGCCCAGATGGTCGGTCTGGAAATAGACTTCTTCCGTGCCGCACAGTCCGATGTCGATCACCTCGCGCCCGGTACCGCGCAGGCCTGCGGCCAATGCATCCTGCAGCGCGGGGCTGGTCAGGCGCACATCATGGCCCAGTACCACCGGGCCCGGCGCAAGCTGCGCCGCCAGCGCCACGCCGATGCGGCGGGCCAGATCTTCGTTCAGTTCTTCCGGCACGCGGCCGCGGATGTCATAGGCCTTGAAGGCGGGCAGGGGCATTGATCGGATCCTGGATGAGGTCAGCGCCGTAGTTTACGGCCACGGATGTGTGGGAACCGTTTTCTGGAAACAGCGTTCCCGGGCAGTCATCGGAACGACAGGTACTTGTGGCCGAAGTAGCTGGACACCACCGGCACCGCCACACCTACCACGTGGGCGATTTCCAGGCGCAGCAGGTCCACGCCCAGCCATGGCAGCAGGTGGTAGGCCAGGACGGTGGAAACCAGCCAGGTCTGGGCCACCGCGAACAGGTTGACCAGCACGAAGTAGAACGCCGAGTGGTGCAGGGGGCGTGTGCTGCCGGAAAACACCAACCAGCGGGTCAGCACGAAGGCGGTAACCATGCCGGTGAGGTAGGCGGCGATGATCGCCGGGGTGAACGGCATCCAGTGGCTGTACAGCATGCGCGACAGGATGTTGGCCAGCGCAGCGATGCCGCCGGCCAGCAGGAACAGCAGGAACGGGCGGGACAGGGTCACGCCACCGCCTCGCGGGCCATGGCGCGTCCGAAGCCGATGCTCTCGGAGATGCCGCGGTCTTCGGGGTAGTAGTGCGAGGTATCGGCCACCCACAGTCCTTCCACCGGCAGCCGGCGCGGCGGCAGCCGGTCGAGGAAGCCCGGTTCGCAGATTGGCTGCGCGTGGCGGTAGCGGCTGACCCGCACGTCGATGAAGTCATCTGAGCCCAGCTGCGGATTGATCATGCACAGGTAGCGGCGCACCTTGTCGGCGAACACCTCGTCGCTGTCGCCATAGCGCTCGTGCTCGCCGGGCATGTAGAACGGCACGTAGACGATATGCGCATCCATTGGGCGCAGGTTGGTGTATTCGACGATGCCGGGGATGTCCATGTCCGGGTCGTTGGTGTTGACCCAGAAATTGGCCGAAACCGGCCTGCGCAGCTTGGCGATCACGCAGACCACGGCGATGTTGTTCAGTGCGCGGAACTTCGCCAGGATGGCTTCGGGCAGGTCCGGTGCCAGGCGTGGCACGAACGGCAGCGGCACCGTGGAAATGACCTTGTCGAAGGCCAGGTGCTCGCCGCCGACCTGGACACCGCGTACGCGGCCGTCCTCGATCACGATGCGTTGCACCGGGCTGGACAGCCGCACCTCGCCACCATGGCGCAGGATGTCCGCATGCAGGGCATCGAGCAGGGTGGATGAACCGCCTTCCAGATACCCGAGCTTTTCGCGCATCAGGCTGTAACGGGAGCGCCCGATGCGCCGGATCCGGCTCCAGATCCAGGCCGCGGACAGGTTGCCGGCATAGTCGTAGAACTTGTAGTCGAACAACCGGCGCCACAGCGTTTCGTAGGCTTCGGCGCCAACCCAGCGGCGGATCCAGGAGGAGGCTTCAACGTGGTCCAGCGGGCGCCAGTTGTTGCGACGCGTGCACAGGAAAGCATGCAGGCCGTAACGGATCTTCGCCATCATCCCCAGGCCCCTGAAGCGCAGCAGGGCGATCGGATTGCCCCATGGCTGCAGGCGCTTGCCGAACCAGTAGCCCATGCGGGTCTCGGTCCAGCGCATGCGTTCGCCCAGCCCCAGCTCGTCGAGCACGGTCAGGAAATCGTGATCGGAGGTGCAATGGAAATGGTAGTAGCGTTCGATCGGCATGCCGCCGAAGTCGAAGCTCGCGGTCATTCCGCCAACCCGGTCATCGGCTTCGAATACCACGGGCTGATGGCCGTCGCGGGCCAGCTGGTAGGCCACGGCAAGGCCCATCGGGCCGGCGCCGAGAACGGCGATGCGCTCGCTCATGATCAGAACTCCAGGGCGATGTCGCCGTACTCGGGTCGTTGAAGGTGGCGTCGATGGCCTGCGCGAAGGGCGTCGGCCGTACGTTGAAGATCGAAGGCCAGTCGATGACTTCGAACTCATCATGGGCCACCAGTGCCTGCAGCTGCGCCGCGGTGAACGGTGGGTCGCGGTCGAACAGCGCCCAGGTCCTCAGCAGCAGGTGGAACAGGCGGTAGGGGATGTGCAGCAGCAGGGTGCGGGCACGCGTGCTGCGCTTGATCTGGCGGATGATGTCGATGTAATCGACCTTCTCCAGGCCGGTGATGTTGTAGCGCTGGCCAGCAATGCGCGAGCGCAGGCAGCTGGCGATGATGGTGGCGAAATCGCCGGCATACAGTGGCTGGCGCATGTAGCGTCCATCGCCAGGAATCGGAAATACCGGAACCCTGCGCATGAAGCGCGACAGCCATCCCAGGTGCTTGCGGTCGAACCAGCCGAACATCAGGGTCGGGCGCAGGATGACCGCAGGGATGCCGCGCGCGGCGACCCGTTGCTCCTGCTCACGCTTGGTGCGGGTGTAGTCGTCATCGGCCACCGAACAGACCACCGAGGAGCTGACGTGCACCGTGTAGGGCACGGCGTGACGCTCGATGGCATCGAGGATGAGGTCGGTGGCAGTGATGTTGTTGCGCACGAATGGCAGAGGATCGGTGCCGCCGATCTGCGCCTGCAGCATCACCACGGCGTCGGCACCAGCGAAATGGCGCTCCCAGGTGCCCGGCTCTGCCAGGTCGGCGTGTTCGGTCATCACATCCGGATGCAGACGCGCGAGTACCTCGAGATTGGCAGCGTGCTTGTCGATCACCACCAGTCGGCGGTAGCCCTGGCGCTTGAGGATGGCGACCAGGTTCTGGCCGACCAGGCCGGCACCACCGGGAATGATGATCTTCTGCTCCAGCTCGGAGTCCGTTGCAGTGCTCACAGCGAGATCCTGTTGAACAGGGCCTGCGGCAGCAGGCGGATCACCGTCATGATCAACCGCCAGAAGCCCGGGGCATACAGCACCGGGGTGCCGCGCCCGATGCCGGCGACGATGCGGCGCGCGACCTGGTCCGGCGTTGCCCACAATGGGCCCTTGCGCAGGTGGGCCGTCATCGGCGTGTCGACGAAGCCCGGACGAATGTCGACCACCGCCACGCCCTGCTTGGCCAGGCGTTGGCGCAGGCCACTCAGGTAGGTACTGACCGCAGCCTTGGCGGCGCCGTAGACGTAGTTGCTCTGGCGGCCGCGGTCGCCGGCCACCGAAGTGATCACCGCCAGCGTGCCGCTGCCGGCGTCGGCCAGCCGATTGGCCACAGGCCCCAGCAAGGCCAGCGTCGAGCTGCCGTTGGTGGCGAACTCGGCCATGCAGGTTTCCACCGAGGCCTCACACGCTGCCTGATCGGGCAGCGTGCCATGTGCAACCAGCACCACGTCCACCCGCCCCAGCGCCTGCCAGGCCTGCGCCAGCAGCTCGGCGTGGGCGGCCAGATCGTTGATGTCCATCGAAGAAGTGTGCGTGGCGCGTGCACCGCGCACGCGCAGGTCGTCGGCGATGGCGGCGAGCCGTTCGGAACGGCGAGCAACCAGGAACAGCGCCGCGCCGCGTGCGGCATAGCGCCGTCCGACGGCTTCGGCGATCGCGGACGTGGCGCCGATGATGAGGACGTTCTGCATGCTTACTCCGTCACCCGGCGCCAGAAGCCGGACGAGAAACGTGGATCGATGAATCGGCTGAAGTCCTGCCAGCGCGGGTACGCCTGCTGGAATGAGGCGGCGGTCATCCGCGCATCCTTGGCCGGGTACTGGGCACCACAGGCGGCATCGACGATCTGGTCCAGGCGCCGCAGCAGGGCCCACAGTGCCTCGCCGGTATTGGGGAAGTCCAGGGCCAGGGTGGTACCCGGGCGCGGAAAGGACAACATGCCAAGGGACGGCCGCGTACCGAACTGCTTGAGCACCGCCAGGAACGACCCCTGGCCACTGCGGGCGATTTCCTGCAGCAGGGCGGGAACTCCATCCGCGGCCGCGTGCGGTGGCAGCACGCACTGGTACTGCACGAAGCCAGCCGGACCATACATCCGGTTCCACTGGCTGATGCCATCAAGCGGATAGAAAAAGGGCAACAGGTGTGAGACGTGGCGCCGGCGTTGCGCCGGCTGGCGCCAGTAATAGAGCGTATTGAACGGGCGCAGAGTGAGCCGGTTGACCAGTGATATCGGTGGTATCAGCGGCATCGACCACTGCCGCCGGGGCGTGGCTGGACGTTCGTCGGCCGGCTGCGCGGCATGGTTGGCACGGGTGAAATGCCCGCGGCCGAGGGCGCGGCCACGTGCCAGGCAGTCGATCCAGGCCACGCTGTACTCGTGGCTTTCGCTGCTGTCCTGTGACAGCGCAAAAAAATCTGCCAGGCTGGAGAAACGGATGGTCTCCACCTCCAGACAGCTGCCCGGCACGCGGCGCAGCAGCAGCTCGGCGTGGGTGATCACTCCGGTCAGGCCAAGCCCACCGAGGGTGGCTTCGAACCAGCCGTCGCCATTGCCAGGACGGCACACGTGGCGTTCGCCGTCGCTGCGCAGCAGCTCGAAGGACAGCACGTGGTGACCGAAGCTGCCGGCCAGATGATGATTCTTGCCATGCACATCATTGCCGATCGCACCGCCCACGGTGACGTGACGCGTGCCTGGGGTAACCGGAAGGAACCAGCCTTGCGGCAGAACGAGCGCGATGATCTCACCCAAGGTGACGCCAGCTTCGCACTGCAGCCGTCCGCTGGCCGGGTCAAAGGCGATGAAGCGGTCCAGACCGCGACATTCCAGCAGGGTGGCCCCCGGATTCTGGCAGCTGTCGCCATAGCTGCGTCCGTTACCATGCGGCAACGCAGTGCCCTCGAAGGTTGGCAGCGTGGCGAGCCGATCATGCACCCTGATCAGCGACTGTGGCGCGCGCGGATACCGCCCCCAGGAATGCGCGTCGGCCCGCATCAGATCGCCACCAGGGCAAACCCGGCGCACAGCACGGCCACCACCTGGCTGGGCCGATCCGTGGCGGCAAACACGATCGGGTCATCGTGCATGTTGCCGCGATGGGCTATCACCCAGGCGCGGCTGACCCAGTACAGCAGGACCGGGCAGATGAACCACAGCAGCTTCGGGTTGCGGTACAGCTCCACGCTGTCGGGGCTGTTGATGTACAGCGCCATCACCAGCACGGCGCAGTAGCCGGCGGCCGCGCCCAGCGACTGCAGCAGCGGCAGGTCTTCCACGCCGTAGCCACGGCCGTTGGCGCGGGTCTTGCCACGTGCCAGCACCGCGTGGAGTTCGGTATAGCGCTTGAGCAGAGCCAGCGAGAGGAAAATGAACATGCTGAAGGCCAGCAGCCAGAACGACAGTTCTGCCCGATGGCCACCGTGCCGCCGATGATGCGCAGGGTGTAGAGGCTGGCCAGCAGTACCACGTCGAGCATGACGATGCGCTTCAGGCGCAACGAGTAGGCAACGGTCAGCGCGTAGTAGCCCGCCAGCACGGCCGCGAATGCAGGGCTGCAGGCCAGTGCCACGGCCAGCCCGCACAGTGTCAGCAGCGGGCCTGCAACCAGGCCGTGCAGCAGCGGCAGGCGACCGGCGGCAAAGGGGCGATGGCGCTTGCGCGGATGGCGGCGATCCGCATCGAGGTCGAGCAGGTCATTGAGCAGGTAGACGCCGGAGGCGCACAGGCTGAAGGCCGCGAAGGCGAGCAGGGCATCGGCCACCGCCGGTGCTTCCAGGAAGCGGTGGGCGGTCAACACGGGCACGAACACCAACAGGTTCTTCAGCCACTGGTGTGGCCGCAGCGCCTTCAACCATGCCTGCAGCCTGGATGGGGCGGGCCAGTGCCCCAGCAGCTGGGTGCGTTGCGCTGCGGCACCGGCCAGGGCGCTGCGGTTGTTGACCACCCAGGCACCTGCAGCGCGGGCCCAGACCACCAGATCGACCGTGCCATTGCCGGCGTAGTCGAAACCACGCTCGCCGAAGGCATCCACCAGGGCCTGTGCCTTGTGCGTGCCGGACAGGTTGCGCTGGCCATCGCTGGCGATCACCTGCTCGAACAGGCCCAGGTGTGCGGCGATCGGCGCGACCAGCAGCTGGTCCGAGGCGGTACACAGCACCCGCGGGCGCTGCGCCGTGTCGCGCAGCAGTTCCAGAACTTTCGGGTTGTAAGGCAGGCGGCGTGGATCGATGGTGACGCGTGCAGCGATCTGCCGCTTCAGTGCGGCCTTGCCCTGCAGCAGCCAGAACGGCAGCAGGAACAGGTACAGCGGATTGCGCGCCAACAGCACCAGCAGCGATTCATACAGGAGGTCCGTGTCCAGCAGCGTGCCATCCAGGTCCACGCACAGGGCGCGGTCGTGGGCTGCAGGAGAGGGGGCAGGAGGCGCTGGGGGCATCGTTCGCGGGCTGACGCGGCGGGATCGTCCATTGTATCCGCGTTGGGGCATGGGCCAGAAAGCGGCATCCCGGCCCCGGGCCGCTGCATCCGCGCGGTTTGCTGCGCCGCAAACCCGTCGGGTGCAGGCCTGCGGCTAGAATGCGCTTATCCATTCGCAGGGTACTACAGCAATGCAGCAATCGACTTCCGGCGGAAAGCGCGGCAAGCGCTTCGCCAGTGCGGCGGAGGCCCTGCAGGGGGTGGTCGCCGATGGGCAGACCCTGGCCGTGGGCGGCTTTGGCCTGTGTGGCATTCCCGAGGCGCTGATCGCTGCGCTGCGCGACAGCGGCGTCAAGGGCCTGACCGTGATCTCCAACAATGCCGGCGTCGATGGCTTCGGCCTCGGCCAGCTGCTGGAAACGCGGCAGATCAAGAAGATGATTTCGTCCTACGTGGGCGAGAACAAGGAATTCGAGCGGCAGTTCCTGGCCGGCGAGCTGGAGCTGGAATTCAACCCGCAGGGCACCCTGGCCGAGCGCCTGCGTGCCGGCGGCGCGGGCATCCCTGCGTTCTTCACTGCCACCGGCTATGGCACGGTGGTGGCCGAGGGCAAGGAAACCCGCGCGTTCGATGGCAAGCACTACGTGATGGAGACCGCGTTGCGCGCCGACGTGGCACTGGTCAAGGCCTGGAAGGCCGACGAGGCTGGCAACCTGGTGTTCCGCAAGACCGCGCGCAACTTCAACCCTGCCTGTGCGATGGCCGGCAAGGTCTGCATCGTGGAGGTTGAAGAGGTAGTGCCGGTCGGCGCCATCGACCCGGATCAGGTGCACCTGCCGGGCATCTACGTGCACCGCATCGTGCACAACCCGCATCCCGAGAAGCGTATCGAACAGCGCACCATCCGCGCGGAGGGCAACTGACATGGCGTGGACCCGCGATGAAATGGCGGCCCGTGCCGCCCAGGAACTGACCGATGGCGCCTACGTGAACCTGGGCATCGGCCTGCCGACCCTGGTCGCCAACCACATTCCCGACGGCGTGGATGTGTGGCTGCAGTCGGAGAACGGCCTGCTCGGCATTGGCCCGTTCCCGACCGACGCCGAGGTCGACGCCGACCTGATCAACGCCGGCAAACAGACCGTCACCGCACGTGCGGGCGCCAGCTACTTCGGCAGCCACGACAGCTTCGCGATGATCCGCGGTGGCCACGTCAACCTGGCCATCCTCGGCGCCATGCAGGTCACCGACAAGGGCGATCTGGCCAACTGGATGGTGCCCGGCAAGATGGTCAAGGGCATGGGCGGCGCGATGGACCTGGTCGCCGGCGTGCAGCGCGTGGTGGTACTGATGGAGCACACCGCCAAGAACGGCGAGCACAAGATCCTGGCCGAATGCACGCTGCCGTTGACTGGCGTGGGCGTGGTCGACCGGATCATCACCGATCTGGCCGTGTTCGACGTGACTGACAAGGGCCTGCTGCTGGTGGAGGCCGCGCCGGGTGTCAGCGATCAAGAACTGGAGGAAAAGACCGGCGTCGCGTTCCAGCGCGGCTGAGGCTGCAAGGGCGGCCAAGCGTGCCGCCCTGTTTCTTGAGGTGCCGCCATGCTGTTCCCCCACGACCTGCCCGATGCCGATGTCCTGCACCTGCCGGGATGGCTGGCTGCTGCCGACGCCGACCGGCTCATGGGGGCGCTGCAGGCCGACGTGCGGTGGGACGTCCACCGCATCCGCATGTTCGGCAACTGGGTGGACTCGCCACGGCTGAGCTGCTGGATCGGCGACCCGCAGGCGCGCTACCGCTACTCCGGTGCCGAGTTCGTGCCGCACCCATGGCCGCCCGTGTTGCAGGCCGTGCGCGAGCGCCTGCAGGCCGAAGGCCACGGCCGCTTCAACAGTGTGCTGCTGAACCGTTATCGCGGCGGCGGCGACTACATGGGCTGGCACAGCGATGACGAGCCGGAGCTGGGGCCGGCCCCGGTGATCGCGTCGCTGAGCCTGGGTGCGGCGCGCCGTTTCCTGCTGCGCCGACGCGACGATCCGGCGCGCAAGGCCGAGTTCGTGCTTGGCCATGGTGACCTGCTGCTGATGGCCGGGCAGACCCAGCGCTTCTACCAGCACGCGTTGCCGAAGATGACGCGGGTGCAGGGCGAGCGCATCAACCTGACGTTCCGCTGGATTACCCCACGTTGACGAAGAAGGGGTCAGATCCCTTTCCGGCAGGAAAGGGATCTGACCCCGCAACCACGCGCCCGGCGAATGCGGAGATCAGCGTGCAACGTTCGGCTGGTCGGCCTGGCCGCTGGTCAACGTCCAGCCCACCATGTCCTGCGCCAGCTGCTGCAGGCCACGTTCGAAGGCCGCGGTCACCGCCGGTATGTCTGTGCTGCCGACCGGCTGCGCCTGGCGGAAGGTGCGGTCGGCCACCACGCGCTGGTCGGCGACGTGGATCAGCTTGGCGTTGACCTCGATCACCACGGTCGGCGTGGCCTGCCCTTGGTAATCCGATTCGAAGCGGCGCACGTCGGTGGACAGCTTGTAGTCGGCGCGGATGCCGGCAGTGCTGCGGGCCACGCCGCGGATGCGGCCGGAATCCTCGAAGCCACGCAGCAGGGTGTCCTCGATCATGTCGGTGGCCGGCTGCGCCCAGCTGGCCCCCTTGTAGATCTCAAGCTGGGAGGGTGTCGGCCGCACATTGATGCGCGGGCTGTCGACCATGCGCGCGGCGCTGGGCTTGGCCAGCACCAGCTGCCAGCTGGCCTGCGGCCATGCCGGGTCCGCCTTGACCTGCACGGACGGCGAGTACAGCGTCACCGCGGTTTTCTCGCTGCTGCCGAGGATGGAGCAGCCGCCCAGCAGGGTGACCATCGAAGCGGCCAGCAGCAGGCGCGGAAGGGTGGTCGGGCTCATTTGGGTTCGAACTCCTTCGGTGCGTCGCGGCCCAGCAGGTAGCGCGCGGGGTTGTTCTCGAGGCGGTCGCTGACCCGGCGCAGGTCGCGGATCAGGCCGCGCAGTTCGGTCAGCGTCGGGCCCAGCTGGCCAAGGCCATCGTTGGCAAAGCTGTTGATCGCGGCTCGGTTCTCGCCAAGGATCGAATCGGCGTTGCCGGCGGCCGAATCGAGCTTGGCCAAGGTCGTGTCGAGCTTGTCGATGATGCCGGGCAGCTGCTGCACCAGGTTCCTGTCCAGGCGCTCGATGGTGCCGTTGGTGGTCTTCAGCGTGGTGTCCAGGCTGCGGGCGGCATCGCGCGCGCTGAGCAGCAGCGCCTGCGTACCCTGGTCACGGTCGGCCAGGCCACCACTGATCGTCTCCAGGTTGGCCAGCGTCGCGTTGATCGAGGCCACGTTGCGGTCGCTGAGGATCTGGTCCATGCGCTCGACGATGCGGTTGGCCACGTCGGTGATGTTCTGCAGCGCCGAGGGCGTGGTCGGGATGATCGGTGCCGGATCCTTGTTGACCGTGGTCAGTGCCGGCGACTGCGGCGTGCCGCCGCTGAGCTGGATGATCGACGGGCCGGTCAGGCTGGTGATCGCCAGCTTGGCGCGGGTATCGGTCTTGACCGGCGTGTTGGAGTTCAGGCGGATGCGCGCGACCACCTGGCGCGGGTCGTCCGGCACCAGGTTCAGTTCGGTGATCGAGCCCACCGCGATGCCGTTGTACTGCACCGGGCTGCCCACCGACAGGCCGGTCACCGCTTCGCGGAACACCACGCGGTACTCCTGCCAGGTGCGGTCGGAGGAGTACTTGGCCGCCCACAGGCCGAAGGCCAGCAGGGCCAGGCCGGTGATCAGGGTGAACGCGCCGATCAGCACGTAGTTGGCTTTGGTTTCCATGGCTCAGGCACTCTCGATCTGTTCGCCACGCGCGGCGCGCGCGCGGGGTCCGTGGAAGTATTCCTGGATCCACGGATGATCCAGTTTCTCGATGTCCGGCAGCGGCGCATTGGCCACCACCCTGCGGTCGGCCAGCACGGCGACGCGGTCGCAGATGGCGTACAGCGTGTCCAGGTCGTGGGTGATCAGGAACACGGTCAGCCCCAGCGCTTCCTGCAGCGTCTTGATCAGGCGGTCGAACGCCGCCGCGCCGATCGGGTCGAGGCCGGCGGTGGGTTCGTCCAGGAACAGCAACGGCGGATCCAGCGCCAGCGCCCGGGCCAGGCCGGCGCGCTTGCGCATGCCGCCGGACAGCTGCGAAGGCAGCTTGTTGATCGCGTCGGCTGGCAGGCCGGCCAGTTTCACTTTCAGCAGCGCCAGTTCGTAGTGCCAGCGCTCGGGCAGTTCGCGGTGGTGTTCCTTCAATGGAACCTGGACGTTCTCACCCACGGTCAGCGACGAGAACAGGGCACCGTCCTGGAACAGCACACCGGTATTGCGTTCGATGTGCAGGCGGCTCTCGGCGTCGTCGGCACGCGCATCGCGGCCGAGGACTTCGATCTGCCCAGCATCCGGCACACGCAGGCCGAGGATCGAGCGCATCAGCACCGACTTGCCGGTGCCGGAGCCGCCGACCACGCCCAGGATCTCGCCGCGGCGTACGTCCAGATCCAGGTCTTCGTGCACGGTCTGGCTGCCGAACCGGTTGACCAGACCACGCACGCGGATGGCCAGTTCGTGGCCCTGGTCGTCGCGCATGTCGATGGATTCGGGGAGGGCGGATGTGCTCATGTCACCAGTCCATGTGCATGAACCACAACGCCGCGAAGGCGTCGATGATGATCACCAGCGAGATCGTCTGCACCACGCTGGAGGTGGTGCGCTCGCCGACCGACTGCGCGGTGCCCTCGACCTTCAGGCCCTCCAGGCAGCCGATCAGGCCGATCACCAGGGCGAATACCGGCGCCTTCGACAGGCCCACCAGCAGGTGCCGCACTTCCATCGTCTCGTGCATGCGCGCGATGTACATCTGCGGCGGGATGTCGAGGTCGAACGCACCGACGGTGATGCCGCCGGCCAGGCCGGCGATCATCGCGATGAAGGTCAGCAAGGGCAGGGTGACCAGCAGGGCGAGCAAGCGTGGAAGCACCAGCAGGTCGACCGGGTCCAGGCCCAGCGTACGCATCGCATCGATCTCCTCGCGTGCCTTCATCGCACCGATCTGCGCGGTGAAGGCGCTGGCGGTACGGCCGGCCAGCACGATCGCGGTCAGCAGCACGGCGAACTCGCGCAGGAAAGCGATGTTGACCAGCTCGACCACGTAGATCTCGGCGCCGAAGTCGCGCAGGATGGTCGAGCCGAGGAAGGCGATCACCGCACCCACCAGGTAGGACAACAGCGCCACCAGCGGCACCGCATCCAGCCCGACCTGCTCCATCTGATGCACGGTGGCGGTCAGCCGGAAGCGGCGGGGTTCCTTGACCAGCCGCGCCGCCTTGACCAGGTTCTCGCCGAGGAAACTGCACAGGGCCTTGATGTTGTGGCCGGTGGCGTGGACGCTGACACCCAGCCGCTCAAGCGCGGCCAGCACGCCGAAATCGCGCTTGGCCTTGGGCCGGTCATCGGCCACTTCCTCGATGGTGCACACCAGCGCCTGGTGGTCCGGGCGGAACTGCAGCGCGTCTTCGTGGAGATCGGCGCGATGGGCCACGCGCAGCACCTGCAGCACGCCGGCCGAATCGAGCTGCTCGATGCCGGTGGCATCGATGCCGGTCAGCGCGTCGGGAACGCCGCGCAGGACTTCGGCCGCGGCCAGCGCGGTCTTCAAGGTCCAGGTGCCGGACAGGCGGATCAGGCCCGGGTCGTGGGCATCCTGTTCGAGCTGGGGAGCGAGGTTCGGGGTGACGTGGGCCATTCGGGTCGCAGCATAACCGTTCTGTATCGGGCTTCGCGTCGAACTTGGATGAATTTCTCCGGCGGGCCCCAGCGTAGGTAATACTACGGCGCATGTCCGCAGATGCTCACACGATCCCCACACCCCAGGCCACCTACGCACAGCGCGTGGCCTTCGTTTCCGAGATCGCCGGACGCCTGCACAGCTATGGCACCACGGCCCAGCGCCTGGAAACGGCGGTGGTTGCCCTGGCCCGCCAGCTCGATCTGGATTGTGAACCGTGGTCGAATCCCACCGGTATCATCCTCAGCTTCAGCGATCCGGCCCAGGCGATCGGCTCCAGCGACATCACCCGCGTGATCCGCCTGGCACCGGGTGAGAACGACCTGCACAAGCTCAGCGTTGCCGACCACATCGCCGAAGAAGTGTCCAACGGGCGGATGAGCATCGCCCAGGGCCACACTGCGCTGCGCCAGCTGGACAAGGATCCGGGCCGGCGCGGCAAGCTGCGCACGATCCTGTCGTTCACCCTCGGCGCGGCTGGCGTGGCCGGCATGTGGAAGCTGCCGTGGCTGGACATCGCCACCGCCGGTGTCATCGGCCTGATGATCGGCCTGCTCGGCATGGTCACCGACCGTCGCCCGGCCACCCGCGAAGCCGCCGAGGCGCTGGCCGCGCTGCTGGCCGGCATGGTCGCCACCCTGGTCGCGTCGTTCATTGGTGCGCTCAACCTCAATACGGTGATCATCGCCTCGCTGGTGGTGCTGCTGCCCGGCATGTCGCTGACCAATGCGGTCAATGAGCTGGCCAGCCAGCACTGGGTATCGGGTACCGCGCGCTTTGCCGGCGCGCTGACCACCATCATGAAGCTCAGCGTCGGCGCGATGATCGCGGTGACCCTGGCCGATGTGCTCGGCCTGGATCCGGTGATCCGGGCCGCGCGGCCGCAGGGGCCGTGGGTGGAATGGGGCTCGCTGCTGACCGCCGCGTTCGCCTTCGCGATGCTGTTCAAGGCCAATCGCCGCGATTATCCGTGGGTGATCGCCGCCTCGGTGGCCGGTTACGCGATCTCCAAGTTCGGCGGCCACGCCTGGGGCGCGCCGGCCGGCATCTTCCTGTCGGCAATGCTGCTGACCGCCGGTGGCAACCTGTTCGGTCGCCTGGTCGGGCGTCCGGGCGCGATCATCCGCCTGCCGGGCATCATCATGATGGTGCCCGGCAGCACCAGCCTGCGTGGCGTGCTGACCCTGGTCCAGCAGCAGGACGTGGGCGCCGGCCAGAGCGTGTTCCTCACCGTTCTGAACGTGGTGATGGCGCTGGTGGCGGGCCTGCTGTTCGGCAACCTGCTGATGCCGGCGCGCAAGACACTGTAGAGCCGAGCCCATGTTCGGCTTTGCATATGGATAGCCGAGCGTGGGCTCGGCTCAACATACAGGAAACGCCGGCTTTCGCCGGCGTTTTTCATTGCTCCCCGATCCGGCCTCAGGCCTTCTTGATCAGGAAATCTTCCGGCTTCTTGTTGCCCTTGGCGGTCAGTTCAGCCATCCAGCGCGGCTGCTTGCCACGGCCGGTCCAGGTTTCCTTGGGGTTGGCCGGGTTGCGGTACTTCGGGGCAACCTTGCCCAGCTTGCGGCCGGCGGTCTTCGACGGTGCCTTGGCGACCTTGGCCACCTTGCGCGCGCGCGGTGCCGGGGCGTCGCCGAACAGTTCCTCGATGGTGTAGCCCTCGGTCTTGGCCAGCTTGGTCAGCTGGGCGCGCACCTTGGTGATCGGCCGGCGCTTGGCGACGATGGTCTGCTGCTTCTTGGCGGTACGGATCAGGGCGCCCAGCTCGCGTGCTGACAGGCCGGTCAGGTCAATGCTCATTTACGGTTACTCCGGAAACTAATGTGTGGACGGGACAAGCCAGTCCATGGCGTCGGCGGACAGAATAGAGATGAATTAATCACAGCACAAATGCAGGCGGGTCATGGCGTGGCGGCATGCAGACGCTATCGCGGTGATTTTGACCGGATTATGTCCGCTGCAATATAGGGAAAGGCCGCGCGCCCCAAAAAAAAAGACCGGGGCAGGCCCCGGTCTTTCCACGTCAGCCCTGCAGTCGCTGCAGCAGGGTGGCCTTGTCCAGGCTCTCCGCCTCGCTGGCGCGGCGCGCGCGGTACTCGTAGGTGCCGGCGGCCAGGCCACGTTCGCTGACCACCACGCGGTGCGGGATGCCGATCAGTTCCATGTCGGCGAACATCGCGCCCGGGCGCAGGCCGCGATCGTCGAGCGCGGCGTCCAGGCCGGCGTCGCGCAGCTCCTGCAGCAGATTGGCTGCAGCGTCGGCCACAACGGCATCGCCCTTCGGGTTGATCACGCACACCACGACCTGCCACGGCGCCATCGCGTCCGGCCAGATGATGCCGGCATCGTCATGGTTCTGTTCGATCGCGGCAGCCACCACGCGCGAGATACCGATGCCGTAGCAACCCATCGCCATCACCGCCGCCTTGCCGTTTTCATCCAGCACGGTGGCATCCAGCGCTTCGGCGTACTTGCGGCCGAGCTGGAACACGTGGCCGACTTCGATGCCACGGGCGATCTTCAGTTCACCGCCGTCCACGGCACGATCACCGGCACGCACGTTGCGGATGTCGGCCACTTCCGGTTCCGGCAGGTCGCGGCCCCAGTTGACGCCGGCCAGGTGGAAACCGGCCTCGTTGGCGCCGACGACGAAGTCGGCCATTGCCGCCACTTCGCGATCGGCGACCACGCGGATGGCCTTGGCCGGCGCGACCGGGCCGAGGAAGCCTGGCACGCTGCCCAGGTGCTCGGCGATTTCCGCCTCGCTGGCGAAGCGTTGCTCGTCCAGCCCGGCCACCTTGGCCAGCTTGATTTCATTGACCTCATGGTCGCCACGCACCAGCACCAGCACGAACTGCTGTGCCTCGCCTTCGCCGGCGATCAGTGCCACCGACTTCACCGTGCGCTGCAGGTCGATGCCGAGCAGGGCCGCGACGTCCTCGCAGGTCTTCTGGGTGGGGGTATCCACCTTGCGCATTGTTTCGGTGGCGGCCGCACGCGGTGCCGGATCGGCGGCGATCGCCGCCTCCATGTTCGCCGCGTAGTCCGAACCGGTGGAGAACACCAGCGCGTCTTCGCCGGAATCGGCGATCACGTGGAATTCCTGCGAGGCATCGCCGCCGATCGCGCCGGAGTCTGCCTGCACCATGCGGAAATCCAGGCCGAGGCGGGTGAAGATGCGGCTGTAGGCCGACTTCATGTTCTCGTACTCGCGCACCAGGCACTCATCGTGCAGGTGGAACGAATAGGCGTCCTTCATCAGGAATTCGCGCGCGCGCATCACGCCGAAGCGCGGGCGGATCTCGTCGCGGAACTTGGTCTGAATCTGGTAGAAGTTCACCGGCAGCTGCTTGTAGCTGGACAGCTCGCTGCGCGCGAAGTCGCAGGCGGCTTCTTCGGCGGTCGGGCTGTAGCAGAACACCTGGTCCTTGCGGTCCTTGATCTTCAGCAGCTGCGGGCCGAACTTCTGCCAGCGGCCGGTCTGCTCCCACAGTTCCTTCGGCTGGATGGTCGGGATCTGGAATTCCACCGCGCCGGCCCGGTCCATTTCCTCGCGAACAATGCGCTCGACCTTGCGCAGCACGCGCAGGCCCAGCGGCGACCAGGTGTACAGGCCCGATGCCAGCTTGCGGATCATGCCCGCGCGCAGCATCAGCCGGTGGCTGGTCAGCTCGGCGTCGCTGGGGGTTTCCTTGGTGGTGTGCAGGTGGAACTGGGAGAGGCGCATCGTCGGCTTCGGATAACGGCAGAGACGTCTATTCTGCCAGCCCGGCCGGGGGAGGGGTATCGGCAGGGCTGCGCCCTGCACCCGCCGTAGTGCCGGCCGCTGGCCGGCAACCTCAGAAGCAACAGCCGAAGCAACAGCGGGTTTCCCGTGGGATGGCGGGGTGGGTCCGGTTGCGGGAGACGCCGTAAACCCATCCATGGGGGCTTGGCCGCGGCATCCATGCCGCGGACACTCCCGCAAGCGGACCCACCCCGCCTT
Organism: Stenotrophomonas sp. pho; assembly: GCF_006228405.1. NCBI lineage: Bacteria > Pseudomonadati > Pseudomonadota > Gammaproteobacteria > Lysobacterales > Lysobacteraceae > Stenotrophomonas > Stenotrophomonas sp. pho. The sequence continues at coordinate 590,764 of NZ_CP029759.1, forward strand.
CGACAGTTTCCTGCGAGCTGTCGGAATGGCTCCCGGGGTCAGATCCGTTTTCCGCAGGAAAACGGATCTGACCCCGGATTCAATTCGAGATCCGACAGATTTTATCCACGCATGGCGTGGATCTACTGGCCACCGGAAATCTGTCGGGGGTGGGCGGTGTCGGATTGCGGCGTCCCCGCAATCCGACACCGCCCCGCCATTCCACGGAATGCCCGCTTTTGACGTTGCCGTTGCTTGCAGCCTCGGCAGGTGCAGGGCGCAGCCCTGCCGATACCCTTAACCGGCCGGTGGGCAGTACGCCTTGATGGCGGCCTGCGCCAGCCCCTTCTGCGCGGTGTGCTGCTCCGGGGTCAACGGGGTATCGGCCTTGCCATCACCATCGGTGTCCTGCATCACCTGGCCACCGCCGTCCAGCAGGGCCAGGTTGGCCCGGGCCGTGCTGCACTGCTCGGGAACCGGCGCGGCCGGGGTCTCGGTGCTGGCCGCGGCCTGCGGGGTGCGGGCCTGCTCGCGGGTCTCGTACTTCTTGCCCGCCGGTGGGGTCTCCGAGTACTGGGTCACGCCATGGGCGTCCTTCCATTTGTAGACGGGACCGGCCACGGCGTTGGCACTGGCCAACAGCAGCAGGCATCCAAGGCAGGACAGGGCACGCATGGCAAACTCCACGGAATGGGCGTAGAACGCCGATTGCAGCATTGGCGCCGAGCACTGGCAAGTCGATTAAACTGGATTCCATGGACCCGATCACACCGCCGCCGCGCTCGCGCACGATTTACCTGCTGCCCAACCTGTTCACCACCGCCGGCCTGTTCGCCGGTTTCTACGCGATCATCGCCGCGGCCAACGGGGATTTCGTCAATGCCAGCATCGCCGTGTTCGTGGCGGCGGTGATGGATGGCCTGGACGGGCGCGTGGCGCGCCTGACCGGTACCAGCAGCGAATTCGGCGTGCAGTACGACTCGCTGGCCGACCTGGTCAGCTTCGGCATGGCCCCGGCGCTGGTGATGTACCACTGGTCGCTGTCGTGGCTGAAGTTCGATGATCCGCTGCTCGGCCGCGTCGGCTGGGCCGTGGCCTTCCTGTATGCGGCCTGCGCGGCACTGCGCCTGGCCCGCTTCAACACGCAGGTGGCGGTGGTCGACAAGCGCTGGTTCGTTGGCCTGGCCAGCCCGGCCGCAGCGGGCCTGATGATGTCCTTCGTCTGGGCGTTCGCCGACGGCAACCTGGGCTGGGATGGCAACCAGCTGCGCTACGTGGCGCTGGCAGTGACGATCATCGCTGCGCTGCTGATGGTCAGCCGTATCCGTTTCTGGAGCTTCAAGGGCGGCGCGGCCAAGGGCACCCGTTCGGATCGCGTGCCGTTCCTGGTGCTGGCGCTGGTGCCGGTCGCCATTGCCATCGCGGTGATCGACCTGCCGCGCGTGCTGTTCGCGGTCGGGATCCTGTACGCCCTGTCCGGCCCGGTGATGTGGGCCGTGCAGCGCCTGCGCAAGAAGCCCGAGGCCGCGTGAGCCAGGACCTGCCCGTGCTGTGGTCGCCGGCCCAGCAGGCCTGGCTGCAGGCCATGGGCTATACCGTCTATCACGACGGCCAGCTGGCCGCCGAGCTGGATGCCGCATTGCAGTTGAGCGTGGCCGAAGCCGAGGCCAGTGTTGCCCCGCCGGAACCGGAGCCGGTGCGGGCCGCTGTGCCGCCGCGCGACGCCCGCGCCGCGACGGCGACCGCAGTACGCGCGGAACGCCCGGCTCCGCCGCGCCGCGAAACGCCGGTCAGTGCCCCGGATACCGTGCCGGCGGCTGAGCGCCCGCTGCCCAGCGGCAACGCACGACAGCCGGTGGTACGCCTGCCCGATCGCCTGCAGATCGCGCTGCTGCGCGCGTCCGGCTGCAACCCGAACGACCCGGCGACGCAGGTGCTGATGGACAGCTGGCCGCTGGACCAGCTGCGCCGTGACCCGGCCGCCAAGCGTGCGCTGTGGCCGCAGCTGCGTGCCCTGCGCAAGCGGGGTGCGCGGTGAGCGCGGTGACCCGGCCCGGCCCGGTCAGCCTGCGTGCGCTGCGCGAGAGCGACCTCAATGCCGTGATGGCGATCGAGCTGCGGGGCTATCCTTTTCCCTGGACCCGCGGCATTTTCATCGACTGCCTGCGCGCCGGCTATCCCGGCCTGGCGATGGAGCGCGATGGCCTGCTGGTCGGCTATGGCGTGCTCAGCATCGCCGCGGATGAAGCGCACGTGCTCAACATCTGCATCGACCCGCTGGCACAGTCGCGCGGGCTGGGCCGCCAGCTGCTGCGCGCGATGGTGCAACTGGCCGCCGACCGTGGTGCCCAGCGCGTCTTCCTGGAGGTGCGTCCGTCCAACACGCCGGCGCTGGCGCTGTACCACAGCGAAGGCTTCAACGAGATCGGTCGCCGCCCGCGTTACTATCCGGCCGCACAGGGCCGCGAGGACGCGGTGGTGATGGCGATCGAGCTGGTCGACGGCGACCTGCAGGTGATGCCGCCGCTTTAACGCAGACGGGTTGCCGGCCAGCGGCCGGCACTACCGGTTGCCGCCAACCTTGGTTGGCAGCAATGCGCCGACCAAGGTCGGCTACTACCAAGGCGTGCAATGGCATATCCGGTAGGTGCCAACCTTGGTTGGCACGCTCTGCTCACGCCAGGCGCAACGCCAGCACGCCACCGACGATGAGCGACGCTGCCAGCCAGCGCGCGCGTGGTATCCGTTCGCGCAGCAGGAACACCGAGATCAGCAGCGCGAACAGGATCGAGGATTCGCGCAGCGCCGAGATCATCGCCACCGGCGCCTGGGTCATGGCCCACAACGCCATCGCATAGGAGGCGGTGGTGCCGACGCCACCGGCCAGTCCCAGCGGCCAATGCTGCCGCGCATAGTCCAGTACCGCGCCGCCGCGCGTGTACAACGCCCACAGCGGCAGCGGAATGCCCGACAGCAGGAACAACCACAGCGTGTAGCTGAGCGCGCTGCCGGACTGCCGTGCACCCTGCGCATCGACCAGCGTGTAGGTGGCGATCATCGCTGCGGTCAGCAGCGGCAGGCGCAGTTGGCCGCCACGCGCACCCACTGCCATGCACAGGATGCCGGTGCTCACCAGCACCACACCCAGCCACGCTGCAGCGGGCAATGGTTCACCGAGCAGGGTGCCCGCCAGTGCGACCAGGATCGGCGCGCTGCCACGCATCAGCGGGTAGGCCAGGCTCATGTCGACCTGCTGGTAACAGCGTGCGACCAGCCCGTAATAGGTCACCTGCAACAGCACCGATGCGCCCAGCCAGGGCCAGCTGTGCGCGGCGGGAAAAGGCAGGAAGGGCAGGAAGGGCAGGGCGGCGGCCGACAGCAGCGCGGCGCTGCCGGTGACCAGCACGGTGCCGAGGAACTTGTCCGGCCCGCGCTTGACGATCGCATTCCAGCTGGCATGCAGTGCCGCAGCGGCGAGAACCAGCAGGAAGATCGAAAGAGGCATCCGGCGATGATGCCATGCGGCGGAAATGGAAACGCCGGGCATCGCCCGGCGTTTCCGATTCCGCTTGGGTGGGTGCCAACCTCTCCCGGCGTGGTAGGCGCCAACCTTGGTTGGCACGCACCAGAGCGCGGCGTTACAGCTTCGCGCGCTGTTCGCGCAGGCCGGCCAGCTGGGTGTTCCAGTCGGCCAGGCGCACGCGTTCCTGCTCGACCACGGCCGGCGGCACCTTGTCGGTGAACTTGGCCAGCTTGGTCTCGCTCTTCTCCTTTTCGGCTTCGACGCGAGCGATTTCCTTGTCCAGGCGCACGCGCTCGGCATCGAGATCGACCAGGCCTTCCAGCGGCACCAGCAGCTTCAGCTCGCCCACGATCGCGGCGGCCGCCGGCGGTGCGCCTTCGCCTTCGGCCAGCCACTGGATGCTGTCCAGCTTCAGCAGGAACGACAGCGAAGCGCTGAAGCGTTCGATGCGCACGCGGTCCTGCGCCAGGCCGGCCTGCAGGCGCAGCGGCACCTGCTTGGACGGTGCGACGTTCAGTTCGCTGCGCACGCGACGCACCGCGCTGATCACCGCCTTCAGCCATTCCACGTCGGCCTCGGCCTGGGCGAAATCACCGGCGAATTCGGCGGCGGTCGGGTACGGGCGCAGCGACAGCGTGGTTTCGGCCAGGCCCAGGCGCGGGGCCAGCTGCTGCCACAGCTGTTCGGTGATGAACGGCGTGAGCGGGTGCAGCAGGCGCAGCAGCGCTTCCAGCACGTACAGCAGGGTGTGGCGGGTGCTTTCGGCATCAGCCGCGTCGGCACCGTTCAAGGCCGGCTTGCTCAGCTCCAGGAACCAGTCGCAGAACGCGTTCCAGGCGAACTCGTACAGGCACTGCGCCAGCAGGTCGAAGCGATACGCGGCGAAATGGCCCTGAGCTTCGGCGGTGGTGGCGGCCAGGCGCGCGAGGATCCAGCGCTCGGCATCGGTGCGCGGCTTGGGCACGCCGGTGAACGCAGCGCCTTCGGTGTTCATCAGGGCGAAGCGGCTGGCGTTCCACAGCTTGTTGCAGAAGTTCTTGTAGCCCTCGGCGCGGTTCATGTCGAACTTGATGTCGCGGCCGTGGGTGGCCAGCGCGGCGATGGTGAAGCGCAGCGCGTCGGCACCGTGGGCGGCGATGCCGTCCGGGAATTCCTTGCGGGTGGCCTTCTCGATCTTCTCGACCATCTTCGGCTGCATCAGGCCGCCGGTGCGCTTGGCGACCAGGTCGTCGATGGTGATGCCGTCAATGATGTCCAGCGGGTCGAGCACGTTGCCCTTGCTCTTGGACATCTTCTGGCCCTGGCCGTCGCGGATCAGGCCGGTGAAGTAGACGTCCTTGAACGGGATCTTCCCGACCAGGTTGTCGGTGGCCATGATCATGCGCGCCACCCAGAAGAAGATGATGTCGAAGCCGGTGATCAGCACCGACGATGGCAGGTAGCGGTCGAAGCCGCGCTCGGCCATGGCCTGCTCATTCGGCCAGCCCAGGGTGGAGAACGGCCACAGCTGCGAGGAGAACCAGGTCTCCAGCACGTCGCTTTCCTGGTTCAGCACCACGTCGCTGCCCAGGTTGTGCTTCGCGCGCACGTCCTCTTCGCTGCGACCGACGTAGCAGTTGCCGGTGGCGGCATCGAACCACGCCGGGATACGGTGGCCCCACCACAGCTGGCGGCTGATGCACCAGTCCTGGATGTTGTTCATCCAGTGGCGGTAGGTGTTGATCCAGTTCGGCGGCACGAAGGAAATGCTTCCGTCCTCGACCAGTTCCAGGCCACGCTTGGCCAGGTCGTCCATCTTCACGAACCACTGGTCGGTCAGGTACGGCTCGATCACCTGGCCGGTACGGTCGCCGCGCGGCACCTGCAGCTTGTGCGCCTTGGTCTCGACCAGGATGCCCAGGTCTTCCAGTTCGGCCAGCACGGCCTTGCGCGCTTCATAGCGGTCCAGGCCCTGGAAGCGTTCCGGCGCGTTTTCGTTCAGCGCCGCCACCGGGGTGAACAGGTTGATCATCGGCAGGCTGTGGCGCACGCCCACTTCGTAGTCGTTGAAATCATGCGCCGGGGTGACCTTGACCACGCCGGTGCCGAACGCGCGGTCCACGTAGTCGTCGGCGATCACCGGCACGCGGCGGCCAGTCAGCGGCAGCACCACGCTCTTGCCGATCAGGTGCGCGTAACGCTCGTCTTCCGGGTGCACCATCACCGCGGTATCGCCCAGCAGCGTTTCCGGGCGGGTGGTGGCGACGACCAGGTAGTCGCGGGTTTCGCGCAGCGTTTCCACGCCGTCGGCATCGCGCTCGACGTGCTCGTAGCTCAGGCCTTCGTCCAGCGTGTAGGCGATCGACCACAGGAAGCCGTCTTCCTCGGCGCTCTCCACTTCCAGGTCGGAAATGGCGGTCTTCAGCACCGGGTCCCAGTTCACCAGGCGCTGGCCGCGGTAGATCAGGCCCTGCTCGTACCAGCGCACGAAGGCTTCATTGACTGCCGCCGACGGCTGCGGGTCCATGGTGAAGGTGCTGCGCGACCAGTCGGCGGAGGTGCCAAGGCGACGCATCTGGCGTTCGATGGTGTCGCCGGACTGCTGCTTCCACTCCCAGACCTTGCCGATGAAGCCCTCGCGGCCCAGCGAATCGCGGGTCTCGCCCTTGCCTTCCAGCGCCAGGTTGCGGCTGACCACCATTTCGGTGGCGATGCCGGCGTGGTCGGTACCGACCTGCCACAGCGTGTCGTAGCCGCGCATGCGGTGGTAGCGCACCAGCGCGTCCATCAGGGTCTGCTGGAAGGCGTGGCCCATGTGCAGGGTGCCGGTCACGTTCGGCGGCGGCAGCAGGATGGTGTACGGCTCGCCCGTGCCGGACGGCTTGAAGTGGCCGGCCTTCTCCCAGGCCTCGTAGAGGTCGGTCTCGAAGGACTTCGGGTCGTAGCTGGAGGCGAGTTGGGTCATGCGGGGGAACCAGGAGGTAATCGTTGAAGGATCAGGGCGCGGCGGCGGCCCATCAAGGGGGCCGGGGCGCGCTCACATGTCATGCTTGTTCAGGTCGTAACCGGCGGCCTTGTACTGGCGCCAGCGCTCGCGCAGCGGTTCGCGCGCTTCCGGATCGGCCGGCACCACTTCCAGCACGCGCTCGCACTGGCCCAGCCAGGGCTCGTCGCGCAGGTTGATCACCAGCGGACGCGCCGGTGCCTCGGTGCCGGGTACCGCGATCAGTACCAGGGCCTCTTCCTCGTCCATGTCTTCGCCGGCGATCTGGTGCGGGATGTAGGCGTCGTTGTCGAAGGCCCACAGCAGCTCGTCCAGCTCCTCGGCCTGGGCCTGGTCACGGGCCAGCACCAGGGTGAACAACCCGGCGTCGTTGGCCTTGCGCGCCAGCTCACAGACCAGGCGCAGCGGCTCGGTCAGGAAGCGGGGCTTGGCGATCAGGTAGAAGTCGGCGCGGGGCATGGCAGGGTCCGGGTCAGGCAGGGGCCCGGCAGTGCCGGGCGAGGCCCCGGCCGGCGTCTGCCGGCCAGGGGCGGGTACGGCATCAGGCGCGGGCGGCCTGGTCCAGCAGCCACTGGCTCAGCAGGCCGACCGGGCGGCCGGTGGCCATGCCACGCTTGCCTTCATCGCTGGCCACGCCGGCGATGTCCAGATGGGCCCAGCGCTGGCCTTCGGTGAAGCGCGACAGGAAGCAGCCCGCGGTGATCGCGCCGGCCCAGCGGCCGCCGATGTTGTAGACGTCGGCGAAGGTCGAATCCAGCATCGGCTGGTACTCGTCCCACAGCGGCAGGCGCCAGGCGCGGTCGAACACATGCTCGCCGGCGGCCAGCAGTTCATTGGCCAGGTCGTCGTGCTTGCTCATCAGGCCGGCGGTCTGGTGGCCGAGGGCGACCATGCAGGCACCGGTCAGGGTGGCGACGTCGACCAGCGCGGCCGGCTCGAAGCGCTGTGCGTAGGTCAGCGCGTCGCACAGGATCAGGCGGCCTTCGGCGTCGGTGTTGCCGACTTCGATGGTCTTGCCCGACATCGAGGTGATCACGTCGGACGGACGGTAGGCATTGCCATCGATGGCGTTCTCCACCGCCGGGACCACCACGACGAGGTTCAGCGGCAGCTTGGCCTTGACCGCAGCGACGAAGGTGCCGATGACGTTGGCGCCACCGCACATGTCGTACTTCATTTCCTCGATGCCGCCCTGGGTCTTCAGGTTGACGCCACCGGTATCGAAGGTGATGCCCTTGCCGACCAGCACATAGGGCTTGGCGTCGCCTGCACCGGTCCACTTCAGCACGACCAGGCGCGGGCGGTTGGCCGAGCCACGGGCCACGGCCAGCAGTGAGCCCATGCCCAGCGCTTCCATCTGGTGCTCGTCGAGGATCTCGGCTTCGGCACCCTCGTGCTCGCCGGCGAACTTCACGCCCACGTCGGCCAGATAGGCCGGGGTGCAGTAGTTCGGCGGCAGGTTGCCCAGCTCACGGGCGAACTCGACGCCGGCGGCAATGGCCTGGCCCTGAGCCAGCGCCTGCGCGTCGTCACCGGCGATGGCCAGCTGGGTCAGACCGGCGTCGTCGGCCTTCTTCTTGCCCAGGGTGGCGGTATAGCGGTAGGCGGCGTGATCGGCGGCGATCACCGCCTGACGGATCGCCCAGGCCGCGTCGCGGTCCTTCACCGCCACTTCGGACAGGGTGAACAGTGCGCTGCGGGCAGCACCGGCCTTCAGCGCGCGCACGGCGTCGCCCATGGCCTTCAGGTACTGCGGCACGCCGAAACGGGCGGCTTCACCGAGGCCGACCACCAGCACGCGCGGGGCGGTCACGCCCGGCAGGTCGTGCAGCAGGGTGGTTGCGCCGGTCTTGCCGGACAGGTCGCCACGCTCGGCCAGCGCCGCCAGGCGGCCACCGCTGGCGGTATCCAGGGCCTGCGCGGCCGGGGTCAGGGTATGGTCGGCATACGCGCCGACCACCAGGCAATCAACGGTGGCAGCGGCCGGAGCAACGTGGTTCAGGGTGAATTCGAGGGCCATTGAGCAGATTCCATTGGCGAGTCCGTACAATCGCAGGCCGTTTACGCCCAGACAGTAGACTGGGCGGCACCGCGAACGAACCCCAGAGTTTAAACCACCGCCCCATGCTGAAGCTCGACCGATACCTGCTGGGCGATTTCGTCCAGAGTTTCCTGGCTACCCTGATCGTCCTGCTGGTGGTCAGCGTGGGCGGCGTGCTGGTGGACATCCTCGGCAACATCGCCGACGGACGCCTGCCGGCCAAGCTGCTGTTCTCCCAGCTGGGCCTGCAGTTCATCGCCTACCTGCCGCTGATCCTGCCGCTGGCATTGATGCTGGGCCTGCTGCTGGCCGTGGCGCGGCTGTACCGCGACTCGGAAATGGCGGTCATCACCGCCATTGGTGTTGGCCCCAAGCGACTGCTGCGACCGCTGCTGATGCTGGTGGTGCCGGTGGTGCTGCTGGTCGGCGCCTGCTCGCTGTGGCTGGGCCCGTGGGCAGGCCGGGTGGCCGAGCAGATGATCATCGAGGCCAACCGCAGCGTGCTGATGGCCGGCCTGGAGCCGGGCCGGTTCACGCCGCTGCCCAATGGCGGCGTGGTCTACCTGTCCTCGATCTCGCCTGACGGCACCGAGCTGGGCAAGGTGTTCCTGCAGCGGCAGAAGGACGATCGCCTGGAAGTGGTGTCGGCCAACAGTGGCCGCATGTACTTCGAGGGCACCCGCCAGCGTTTCCTGGAGCTGGATGATGGCCACCAGGTGGAAGGCCCGGTGGCCGCTGGGCTGGATTACCGGCTGGCGACCTTCGCCCGCAACGACGTGGCCCTGCCCGATGGCGCACAGACCCGCACCGAGGACGACCCGGAACTGATGCCGACCCTGCAGTTGGTCGGTGATGCACGGCCGCAGGCGCAGGCGCAGCTGCATCGCCGGCTGGCACCGCCGCTGATCGCGCTGGCGTTCGCCCTGCTGACCGTGCCGCTGGGCCGCAGCTCGCCGCGCCAGCAGCGCTATGGACGCATGATGCTGGCCCTGCTGGCCTACATGGTGGGCACCAACCTGATGTTCATCGGCAGCGGCTGGATTGCCAACGGCAAGATTCCGCCCGCGCTCGGCCTGTGGTGGTTGACCCTGCCGCTGCTGGCGCTGGCGATCTGGATGTATGTACGTGATGGCCGCCTGGCCCGCCCGAAGGGAGCCCGCGCATGAGGCTGCGCCCGATGCGTTTCGACCTGTACCTGGGCCGGTCGGTGTTCACCACCGTGCTGCTGACCTGGGCGGTGCTGGTGGGCCTGGACGTGGTGATGGCCTTCTCCGGCGAGTTCAAGGACATCGGCAAGAACGGCTACACCCTGGGCCATGCCGCCGCGTGGGTGCTGTACACCGTGCCGCGCCGCGCCTACACGATGTTCCCGACGGCCGCGGTGATCGGCGCACTGATGGGCCTGGGCCAGCTGGCCGCGACCTCGGAGCTGACCGCACTGCGTGCCCTGGGCCTGTCGCGCAAGCGCCTGAGCGTGTCGGTGGCGATTGCGCTGTCGCTGCTGACCGCGGTGATGGTGCTCAGCGCCGAGACGCTGGGCCCGTGGGGCCAGGACCGTGCCGATGCGCTGAAATCCAGCGCCAAATGGGGGCGGGATATTGCCACTACCCGTTACTCGGGGCTGTGGGCACGCGAAGGCGACACCTTCCTCAATGCGCAGAGCGGCGAGGAGCAGCTGGTGGGCGACAAGGGCACGCGGCTGATCCTGCGTGATGTGCGCCTGTACCGGGTCGCCGAAGACGGCAAGATCGCCTCGTTGACCCATGCCGCCACCGCCGAGCACGACAAGGACGGCTGGGTGTTGACCGGCGTGCGCCGCGACACCTTTGGCGAGCGCTCGGCAACCCGTCAGGAAGTGGCACGTGAGCCCTGGAACTCGAAGTTGGACCCGGCCGCGCTGGCGACCGGTATCGCCAAGCCGCGCAACCTCAGCGTGTCCGAGCTGAGCACCAGCATTGCCTACCGCGAACGCAACGGGCTGGACGCGCGCGATTTCGAGGATGTGTACTGGAGCCGCTGGTTCTATCCGGTGAACGTGCTGGCCCTGTGCCTGGCGGCGGTGCCGTTCGCGTTCGGATCGCTGCGCAGCGGCGGCATGGGCAAGCGCTTGTTCCTGGGCATCCTGTTCGCATTGGGCTTCTGGCTGCTGCAGCTGTTCTTCGGCCGCATGGCCGGCGCGCTGAAGTTCGATTACCGCATTGCCTACGCGTTGCCGCCGATCGTGATGCTGGCGGTATCCGGACTTCTGTTCCGGCGCAAGTCGGGCTGATTCTGATTGTTGTAGAGCCGAGCCTGTGCTCGGCTGTCACGTACAGTGCGGAAAGCAGCCGAGCACGGGCTCGGCGCTACAGACAGCGCCTTACCGTTTCGGCATCCGCACCAGGCGGGTACCGCTGGCGCGGTCGTGCCAGGTCAGGCGTTGGCGGTCGACCCGCGCCCACCAGAATCCCAGTCCGCCCAGCAGCAGGGACAGCGTGCCCACCGCAAAGCGCAGCCACAACTGGCCGCGCCGCAACGGCGTGCCATCGATTGATCGCACTGTCAGCCGCCACGGGCGCATGCCCAGGGTCTGTCCACCGCGGCGCCAGCTGGCCGTCGCGTACCAGCCCGTGATCGCCCAGCACACCGCCCAAAGCAGCCACTGCCAGGCACTGAACGGCGCGATGTTCTCGCGTTGCGCGTGGCCGCTGAAGGTGTAGGCGAGGGTGAACAGCGTGCCGGCCAGCATCCACAGCGCCAGCACCGGCAGTGCGTCGTAGACCATCGCCAGCACGCGCCAGGCCAACAAGGCACGTGGGCGGGGCATTTCGGTAGCGGCCGCAGGGGCCGTGTCGGTGGCAGGGCGGGACATGCGCCGAGCATACGCAAAGCTGGCCGTGCCCGCAGTGGCCCTCGTATCCTGCACGCATGGCCCTTGTCTCCACCCCCGCAGAACGCCGCCAGCTGGTCCAGCAACTGCCCGAGCTTCGCGCCGACGACGGCGTGCGCATCCAGCGCTTCCTCGATGCGATCTGGGCCGAGAACGGCCTGGCCCGTGCCACCCTCGACAGTTACCGGCGTGACCTGGAAGGGCTGGCGCGCTGGATGGATGGGCGCGACGGTGGCCTGGCCGGCATCGAGCGTCCTGGGCTGTTCGATTATCTGGCCTGGCGCACCCGGCATGGCTGGTCACCGCGCAGCAACGCGCGCCTGCTGTCGGCGTTGCGGGCGTTCTTCGCCGATGGCGTGCGCCGCGGCGAACGCAGCGAGGATCCCAGCGCGCTGCTGGACCCGCCGAAGTTGCCACGGCTGCTGCCCAAGGCGCTGGCCGAGAGCCAGATCGATGCGCTGCTGGCGGCCCCGGACGTCGACAGCCCATTGGGCCTGCGCGATCGCGCCATGCTGGAACTGATGTATGCCGCGGGCCTGCGCGTGAGTGAACTGGTGCTGCTGCCCGCGACGGCGGTCAACCTGCGCCAGGGCGTGCTGCGGGTCACCGGCAAGGGCAGCAAGGAACGGCTGGTGCCGCTGGGAGAGGAATCCCAGCACTGGCTGGAGCGTTACCTGCAGCAGTCGCGCCCGCAGCTGGTCGGCAAGGGCAAGGTGCATGCCCTGGCGGATGGGCAGGCCCCGTTGTTCATTGAACCGACGCTGCATGCGCTGACCCGGCAGGCGTTCTGGCATCTGGTCAAGCGCCACGCACAGGTGGCCGGCATCGACCCGGCGCGGATCAGCCCGCATGGGCTGCGGCACAGCTTCGCCACCCATCTGCTCAACCGCGGTGCCGACCTGCGCGCGCTGCAGATGCTGCTCGGCCACAGTTCATTGTCGACCACCCAGATCTACACCCTGGTAGCGCGCGAGCACCTGCAGAAGCTGCACGCCCGCCACCATCCGCGTGGCTGAGTGCCGGGCTGAATCGCTGCCCGGGGCGCTGCCGGGCGTCGCTGCCCGGTACCGGCGGCTGTGTCAGAATCCGGGGTCTTCTTCTGTCGCGGACCGCTCCATGCTCCGATTTGCCATCGCCGCCGTGTTCGGTGCGCTCAGCCTGACCGCCTGCGCCCAGCCGGCTCCGCCGGCCGCCAAGGCACCCGCCGCCGCTGCGGCCAAGGCCAATCCGGCCGCGAATGCGCCGGCCGACCAGGCGGTACGCGCCGCATTGACCGCGTTGAACCCCGGTTTCCAGGTGGACTACATTGGCGCCGCGCCGTTCCCCGGCTTCCGCGAGGTCGTCGTTTCAGGCCAGCTTCTGTATGTGTCCGATGACGGCCGCTACCTGTTCCAGTCTCAGCCCTACGACACCCGCGCCAAGGGCCCGGCCAACAGCGAAGGCCTGCTCGGCTATCGCCGCGGCCTGCTGGCCAAGGCCAATCACGGCGATCGCATCGTGTTCGCCGCGCCGAACGCCAAGTACACCATCAGCGTGTTCACCGACATCGAGTGTGGTTACTGCCGCAAGCTGCACCAGGACATCGCCGAGCTCAACCGCAACGGCATCACCGTCGAGTACCTGGCGTTCCCGCGCATGGGCCTGGGCAGCAAGGACTACACCGACATGATTTCGGTCTGGTGTGCAGCGGATCGTCGCCAGGCGCTGACCAACGCCAAGCGCGGCGGCAACGTTCCCGCCAGGAACTGCACCAATCCGGTGGCGATGCAGTACGCGCTGGGCCAGCAGCTGGGCGTGAATGGTACGCCGGCGATCTTCGCGCCGGACGGCACCCAGCTGGGGGGCTACCTGCCGCCGGCACAGCTGCGTGCGGCGTTGGAGAAGCTGTCGGCCAAGCGCTGACGCAGAATTGTGGAGTCGAGCCATGCTCGACTGCGGAAACATCAGCCGAGCATGGGCTCGGCTCCACAGATCAGAGGCCGGGGGCGCAAAATGCGCCCCCGGCTTTTCCCTTATTTCAGGCCATCACTGACTGCCTTGGTCAGCGTGCCCTGCGCATCGTCACCGCTGAACTCCCAGACGAACGCGCCGCCCAGGCCCTGGGTCTTCACGTAACCCATCTTGCGGGTGATGTTGGCCGGGGTGTCGAAGCTCCACAGCGTGCTGCCGTTGTAGATCCAGGTGGCACCGGCGGTGTTGTCGGTGTAACCCGGCCACGCCAGGTTCTTCAGCACCTTCCAGTCCTCGATGCCGGCTTCATACGTGCCCGGGGCGGCACCGCTGGCGGTCTGGTACAGGCCGTTGTTGGCATTGGCCACGCCGGTCCAGCCACGCCCGTAGTAGCCGATGCCCAGGTTGAGCTTGGCGGCGGGCACGCCACGGCTGATGAAGGCCTCGATGGCGTCGTTGCTGTTGTACAGCTTCTGGTCGCCGGTGGACGGATCATTCGGCGAATCGAACAGCGCCGACTGGTGATTGGTCTTCGCATCCCACGCGCCGTGGAAGTCGTAGGTCATCACGTTGATGTAGTCCAGGTACGGGTGGTACGCCGCCGGATCTGTGACGCGGATCTTGTCGATGCCGGCACCCACCGCCACCGTCAGCAACAGGCCCGGACGCACCGCATCGAGCTGGCGGCGGAACTCGGCCATCAGCGCGGTGAAGTTGGCGTTGTCTTCCGGCTTGCCGCATTCGATGCCGCAGGCCACCGGGTATTCCCAGTCGATGTCGATGCCGTCGAACACGCCCAGCGCCGCACCGGCGCCGCCGGCACCGTCGGTCACCGGCAGGTTGCCCTTGATGTAGGCGTCGATGCACGAGGCAACGAAGGCCTGGCGGTTTTCCGGGCGCGCCGCGCTGGAGAAGCCGCGCGACCAGGTCCAGCCACCCAGCGAGATCAGTACCTTCAGGTTCGGGTACTTGGCCTTGAGCTGCTTGAGCTGGTTCCAGTTGCCGCGCAGCGGCTGGTCCCAGGTATCGGCGCTGCCGCTGACACTCTCGGCGGCACTGAAGGCCTTGGTGTAGTCGGCGAAGGCATCGCCACCGGCACCGCTGTTCGGATCCGACGGCTGGGTGATGCCGACTTCGCAGCGGTTGTTGCGCACGTTGCCGAACGCGTAGTTGATGTGGGTCAGGCGCGCCGCCGAACCGCTGCTGTCGATGTTCTTGACCCGGTAGTTGCGGCCGTAGATGCCCCACTGCGTGAAGTAACCGATGACCCGCTTGCCGGTGGTGCCACCGTCACCGGCCAGCGTGGTGGCGCTGATCTCGGTGCCCTGCGCCGACGCGTTGCCGGCGTTGTCGCGCGCCCGCACGCGGTAACGGTAGGTGGTCGATGCGGTCAGCCCCCCATCCACATAGCTGGCACTGGACGGCGAACCGACCAGGCTTCCGTTACGGTACACGTCATAGCCGGCCAGGCCACTGCCACCGGTGTTGTCGGTGGATGGGCTCCAGCTGAGCGCGATGCTGTTGGCAGTGCGCGTTCCGGCCGCCAGCCCGCCGGGCACGCTCGGCGCGGTGGTATCGCCACCGGCAGCGTTGACGGTGATGGTGATGGTCGCGGTGCTGCTGGTGGCGTTGTTGTTGTCGGTAGCGACCGCACGCAGGGTGTGGCTGCCGGCGCTGGCATTGGTCCAGCTGGCCGCATACGGCGCACTGGTGGCCACGCCGAGCGTGCTGCCGTCGCGGAAGAATTCGACCTTGGCGACGCTGCCGTCCGGATCGCTGGCGGTGGCGGTCACGTTGACCGTGCTGCCGGCACTGAAGGTGGCGCCGTTGGCCGGCGAGGTCAGGCTGACCACCGGCGGCTGGTTGGTGCCGCTGCCATCGCAGGCACCGAGGTTGGTGTAGTAGGGCGCACCGGCCGGATGGTCCGGTGGCGCGTTCCAGATGTCCTGGTTCGCCCGATAGAGGACGCCTCCTTTCTGCAGGGTATCGCCGGCCCGGTAGATCTTGGCCTGGTCCCACTGGGCCACGCCGGCACAGCTGGCAGCCTGCGCCAGGCCGGGCAGGGCGGCGCTGCCGGCGGCCAGGGCAAGCAGCCAGGCCAGATGGCGGGGACGACAGCTTCGGGTCGAACGTTCGGCACTGCGCACAATCGGGTCGTACATGGGTGAGTCTCCGATCAAAGGGCGCGCGGGCCCCGATGGCGCCGCGCGTGACGCAGGTCCGGGCATCGCCCGGGAAGGCGACGGAGGGGCCGGACGGAGGCACCTGGGAGGCCGGGGAGAGAGTCCGGCACCAGGTGGGGACAACGTTGTCATCAATTGCGTGGTCAATCCGTGAGCAAGCGCATGGTTCGGCGATTTGGGCGGAAAGCGGCGCTGGCGCGCGGTCGGCGGCCATCGGCGGAGCCCCCTCGTGGCTGGGGCTTGCCGCGAACAGCGGATTTCTGGGGGTTGGCCGGGCGGGTGGGCTGCGCAGGGGGCGCTGCAAGTACGTCCATGTAAGCTCGGTCGCCGCATCCATGCGGCTCACGCCCCTGCGCAGCCCACCCGCCCGGCCACGGACAGGTTCCTGCGCGGCCAGCCACGAAAGACAGAAGAAAAAAACAAAGGCAAAAGCCGGTCGCTGCGCTCTTCAATGCCTGATTTCTGACATTTCCTGGTTGCCGGCCAGCGGCCGGCACTACCGGGAAGCGTCCACGCATGGCCGCAGATCGCGGGAAACTGTCGGGGCGGGGTGGTGGGAGCCAGCAGGACCGTTGGCGCCATGGATGGCGCCATCGAGCCCCCACGGATGGGTTTACGGCGTGTCCTGCTGGCTCCCACCGCCCCGCCAGCTCACAGAAGCCAGCTCTTGCTGTTGCTTTGGCCGTTGCCGTTGCTTCGGCCGTGGCCTCGGCGGGTGCCGGGCGCCGCCCGGCCAAAGCCCACCCCCCGCTTCCGGTACAATGTCGGGCCCGTTTCCCAACTACGGTTCCCCGGACATGATGGTCCTCGAGGGCGCGCCCGCCCTGTCGCCGTTCCGCCGCGAACGTCTTGAATCCCGCCTGCAGTCCATCGCTCCCTCCCTGCGCATCAGCGGCGCCTGGCACGTCTACTTCGTGCAGCCCGAAGGCAGCGCCGCCCCCGACCTGACCACGCTGTGCCGCATCCTCGAAGCGGCGCCGCAGGCCGAAGCCGTGGCCGAAGGCGCAGTCAGCCGCATCGTGGTGCCGCGCCTGGGCACGCTGTCGCCGTGGTCGAGCAAGGCCACCGAACTGGTCCGCGGTGCCGGCCAGCCGGTCAGCCGGGTCGAACGTGGCCTGCGCATCGACGTGCAGGGCTGGCCGGCCGATGCCGACGCTCAGCAGGCGCTGGTCAAGGCGCTGCACGACCCGATGACGCAGTCGGTGCTGGAGACCGTGGAGCAGGGCCAGGCGCTGTTCTCGGCGCCAGCGCGTGGCGAGCTGGAACGCGTGCCGGTGGACCAGCTGGAGGCCGCCAACCAGCGCCTCGGCCTGGCCATGGCCCAGGACGAGATCGACTACCTGCGTGAACGCTTCACCGCGCTGGGCCGCTCGCCGTCGGACGTGGAACTGATGATGTTCGCGCAGGCCAATTCCGAGCACTGCCGCCACAAGATCTTCAACGCCAGCTGGACCATCGACGGCCAGGAGCAGGACCGCTCGCTGTTCCGGATGATCAAGAACACCCACCAGCAGACCCCGCAGCACACGCTCAGCGCGTACAGCGACAACGCCGCGGTGATCGAAGGCCATCCGGCCTCGCGCTATCGCCCCGATCCGGCCAGTGGCGAATACCGCCGCGAAGCGCAGGTGCCCAGTGCCTTCCAGATCAAGGTGGAAACCCACAACCACCCAACCGCGATCGCACCGTTCCCGGGCGCCTCGACCGGCGCGGGTGGCGAGATCCGCGACGAAGGCGCGACCGGCCGCGGTGGCAAGCCGAAGGCGGGCCTGACCGGCTTCTCGGTCTCGCACCTGCGCATTCCGGAATTGCCGCAGCCGTGGGAGGCGCCGCGCGCGCTGAACCCGCGCATGGCACCGGCGCTGGAAATCATGACCGACGGCCCGCTCGGCGGCGCCGCGTTCAACAACGAGTTCGGCCGCCCGAACCTGCTCGGCTACTTCCGCAGCTTCGAGCTGCCGGAAGGCGCCGATCTGGTGCGCGCCTACGACAAGCCGATCATGCTGGCCGGTGGCCTCGGCGCGATCGACCGCGTGCAGGTCGACAAGATCCCGCTGCAGGCCGGTGATGCGGTGATCGTGCTGGGTGGCCCGGCGATGCTGATCGGCCTGGGCGGCGGTGCGGCCAGTTCGGTGGCCTCCGGTGAAAGCGCCGAGGACCTGGACTTCGCCAGCGTGCAGCGCGACAACCCGGAAATGGAGCGCCGCTGCCAGGAGGTCATCGACCGCTGCGTGGCGATGGGCGCCAACAACCCGATCAAGTTCTTCCACGACGTCGGCGCCGGTGGCCTGTCCAACGCCATCCCCGAACTGCTGCACGACTCGAACGTCGGTGGTGTCATCGACCTGGGCAAGGTGCCCACCGATGATCCGTCGCTGTCGCCGATGCAGCTGTGGTGCAACGAGTCGCAGGAACGCTACGTGCTGGGCGTGGCCCAGGAACGCCTGGCCGAGTTCGCCGCGCTGTGCGCCCGCGAGCGCTGCCCGTTCGCTGCGGTCGGTGTGGCCACCGCCGAGGAACATCTGGTGGTGGCCTACGGTGCCGTGCCGGGCCACACCCCGGCCGATGCACCGATCGACCTGCCGATGGACGTGCTGTTCGGCAAGCCGCCGAAGATGCACCGCGATACCGCGCACCCGCCGGCACCGCGCTGGCCGGCGCTGAAGACCGGTGGCCTGGACCTGCAGGAAGCCGGCCTGCGCGTGCTCGCGCACCCGACCGTGGCCTCGAAGAACTTCCTGGTCACCATCGGTGATCGCAGCGTCGGCGGCCTGACCGCGCGCGAGCAGATGGTCGGCCCGTGGCAGCTGCCGGTGGCCGACGTGGCAATCACCCTGGCCGACTTCGACGGCGTAGCCGGTGAGGCAATGTCGATCGGCGAGCGCACCCCGCTGGCCCTGCTCGATGCCGCTGCTTCGGCACGCATGGCGGTGGGCGAAGCGCTGACCAACCTGTGCGCGGCCCCGGTCGATGCGCTGGATGAGATCAAGCTGTCGGCGAACTGGATGGCCGCGGCCGGTCACCCAGGCGAAGACGCGCTGCTGTACGACGCGGTGAAGGCGGTGGGCATGGAACTCTGCCCGCAGCTGGACATCAGCATCCCGGTGGGCAAGGACTCGCTGTCAATGCAGGCGCAGTGGCACGACCAGGGTGAAGCGCACAAGAGTGTGTCGCCGGTGTCGCTGGTGATCTCGGCGTTCGCGCCGGTCGCCGACGTGCGCCAGCAGTTGACCCCGCTGCTCGACCGGGAGGTGGACAGCGAGCTGTGGCTGATCGGCCTCGGTGCCGGCAAGCAGCGCCTGGGGGGTCGATCCTGGCCCAGGTGCATGCCGACCACGGCGACCTGCCGGCCTTCGCCGGTGCCGCCCCGGACCTGGACGATCCGCAGCGCCTGCGGGGTTTCTTCGAGCTGATCCGCGATGCACGCCAGTCCGGCCTGCTGCTGGCCTATCACGACCGCAGCGACGGCGGTGCTTTCGCCGCGCTGTGCGAAATGGCCTTCACCTCGCGCCTGGGCCTGGACATCGCCCTCGATGCCTGGGGTGACGATCCGTTCCGCAGCCTCTTCAACGAAGAACTGGGCGCGGTGGTGCAGATCGCGCGCGAAGACCGTGCAGCGTTTGCCGACCTGGTTGAACGCCATGCATTGACCGAATGCGCGCAGCGCATCGCCAAGCCAACCACCGCACCGGTGGTGCGCGTGTCGCTGGGCGGCGAGAACCTGGCCGAGTGGCGCTGGGAGGCCTTGTTCGATGCCTGGTGGTCGGTCACCCACGCGATGCAGAAGCGCCGCGACAACCCGGCCAATGCCGATGCCGAGCGCGAGATCGCGCGTGCCTTCAACGCACCGGGCCTGAAGCCGAAGCTCAGCTTCGACCTCAACGAGGATGTGGCGGCACCGTTCATCAGCAGTGGTGCGCGTCCGCGCGTGGCGGTGCTGCGCGAGCAGGGCGTCAACGGCCAGATCGAAATGGCCAACGCCTTCGAGCGTGCCGGCTTCCGTGCCTTCGACGTGCACATGAGCGACCTGATTGAAGGCCGCGTGGCCCTGCAGGATTTCACCGGCCTGGTGGCCTGTGGTGGCTTCAGCTATGGCGACGTGCTCGGTGCCGGCCGTGGCTGGGCCACCTCGATCCTGGAGCGCAGCGCACTGCGTGATGCCTTCGCCGCGTTCTTCGCGCGCGAAGACAGCTTCGCGCTGGGCGTATGCAACGGCTGCCAGATGATGAGCCAGCTGAAGAACATCATTCCGGGTGCCGAGCACTGGCCGCAGTTCCGTCGCAACGCCAGCGAGCAGTTCGAAGCCCGCACCGCGCTGCTGGAAGTGGTGGAATCGCCGTCGATCCTGCTGCGTGGCATGGCCGGCTCGCGCCTGCAGGTGGCGGTGGCGCATGGTGAAGGCCAGGCCGTGTTCGACAATGCCGTCGACCAGGCTGCTGCACGTGTCTCGCTGCGCTACATCGATGGCAATGGCAAGGTGGCCAGCCAGTACCCGCTGAACCCGAACGGTTCGCCGGACGGCATCACCGGCCTGACCAGCAGCGACGGCCGCGTCACCATCATGATGCCGCACCCGGAACGTACCCCGCGCGCGCTCAACCTGAGCTGGGCACCGGCGGAATGGCAGGGTGATTCGCCGTGGATGCGCATGTTCCGCAACGCGCGGGTGTGGTGCGGCTGATCGCATCGTTCCGCGCAGGCCGCAATGCCACCGCGTATGGAAAAACCCGCCGCTTCGTCGGCGGGTTTTTCTTTGCGCGCGTGAAACCCTTGTCGTGCCCGCTAGTTACATCGGTTTTCATGCGCCAGCGGTCCGTCACGTGTACCTAACAAAATACTTTTATAAACACGTGAAATGGTGAACTGCTTCACGGCAATAGCATTTGTCGTGTCAAAGTCTTGACGATCTGCAAAGTTGCCGTTAACACTTGAACCCCGTTTCAGAACCATTCATTCCGCAGTAACCGCTCGGCGCACGCGCTCGGTTTTCTGTCGCTGCGCGCCGTTCGGCAATACCCCGCAGTAAATCACGCGAATAAACGCCCCCAGGGGACGTTGGGCCACAAGGCCCGGCGGTGGCGTTGCTTTGCCCAAAACCAGTCCAATCAGGAGCCGTACCGATGAATCGGATTTATCGCAAGGTCTGGAACAAAGCATTGGGTCAGTTGGTGGTGGCCTCGGAACTGGCCTCCTCCGACAGCAGCGGTGGTGTTGTCGACCAGCGCCGCGATACGACACAGGCCACGCCCGCGCTGTTGGCGGTGGCACTGGGCCTGGTACTGGGATTGGGCATGAGCGGTTCCGCCATTGCACAGTCAGTGCAGATCGGCGGCAGCGCTACCTGCGTCGCATTCAGCGGCAAGCTGCTGGAAAAGTGCCTGATCGAAGGCTCGGCCACGGCCAAGGGCAGCAACGCGGTGGCGATCGGCAGCAACAGCAATGCCAGCGCCGCCAACAGCGTGGCGCTGGGCGCTGGCTCCAAAGCAGCGCGGGCCAATACCGTGTCCGTCGGCGACGCCGGCAAGGAACGGCAGATCACCAACGTGGCCGCTGGTACCCAGGCCACCGATGCGGTGAACAAGTCACAGCTGGATGCGCAGGCGCGCGCCACGCAGGCCGCGCTGGCGGATGTCGCCGCAGATGGAAACCGCTATTTCAAGGCCGATGGCGCAGGTGATGACAGCGACGCGGCGAAGATCGACGGGCAGGGCGCGGTTGCAGCGGGCGCCGGTGCGCAGTCGTTGGCCAATGCCACCACCGCCATCGGTACCCAGGCGATTGCCGCCGGCCTGGGCGCCAGCGCGTTCGGCCAGGGCGCATTGGCAATCGGTGACGCCAGCGTGGTGGTCGGGCAGAGTGCTGCCGCGTTCGGTCTTGGTGACACCGCCGTCGGCGCCAGTGCCTACGCTGCAAGCGAGAATGGCGCGGCCACCGCCCTGGGTGCGCTGTCCGAAGCCACCGCCGATGGCGCCACTGCCGTGGGTGGCGGTGCCGTGGCGATGGGCCCGGGCAGTACCGCACTGGGCCGCGGCGCCACTGCCGCCAATGAAGCATCAATCGCGGTGGGTGCGTTCAGCACCGCCGTCGGTGAGTACAGCACCGCGCTGGGGTCCAACTCGGCGGCGGTTGCCACCGGCAGCGTGGCGCTGGGCGCCGGCTCGCTGGCCGACCGCGTCGATACCGTCTCTGTCGGCGCCGCCGAATATGGCCTGACCCGGCAGATCACCAGCGTCGCTGCGGGTACTGAAGATACCGACGCGGTCAATGTCGGCCAGTTGAAGAACGTGGCCGCCGTGGCCGATGCCACGGCCAAGCGTTTCCAGGCCACTGGCAGCAGCAACAGCGACGCCGGCGCGCTGGCCGAAGGTGACGAGGCGCTGGCGGCCGGCGAGGCGGCCAACGCCATCGGCAACGGCACCACCGCCGTGGGTGCCGGCGCCACGGCCGTTGCGCAGAACGCCACCGCCGTCGGCAACAACGCGCTGGCGTCGGGCCAGAACAGCGCCGCGTTCGGCAACAACGCACAGGCCAACGGCCCGGGCAGTGTCGCCGTCGGTGGTGCTGCGGTGGATGCCGACGGCAACCCGCTGATCACCAGTGGCGGCGTGCCGGTGGAAACCGGCGCCACCAGCGCAGGTGTCGGTGGCACCGCAGTCGGCGCCAGTGCCGAAGCCAGTGGATTTGCGGCGTCGTCCTACGGCGTTGGCGCGTATGCCGCCGGTGCGCAGTCGTCGGCATTCGGTGCGGTCGCCAATGCCATCGGTGACTACTCCACCGCACTGGGTACGCAGAGTACCGCCACCGGTACCAGCAGCGTCGCCATCGGCGGCCCGGCCGACCTGATTCCGGGCCTGGGCTTCTTCGTGCAGACCCAGGCCAGCGGCGAAGCCGCCACCGCGGTCGGCGCCGGCGCTATCGCCAGCGGTGATCGTGCGGTGGCCAACGGCAGCCTGACCGAAGCATCCGGTGTGGAATCCACCGCCGTGGGCTACTTCGCCTATGCCCCGGGTGAGAATGCCAGCGCGCTCGGTGCGCAGACCTGGGCCAGCGGTGCGCAGAGCACCGCCGTCGGTTATTACGCCACCGCTCGCGGTGCCAACAGCGTTGCACTGGGCGCGAACTCCGAAGCTGTCCGCGCCAACAGCGTAGCGGTCGGCAGCGCAGGCAACGAACGGCAGATCACCAGCGTTGCCGCGGGCAGTGAAGCCACCGATGCGGTCAATCTGGCCCAGTTGAAGGGCGTCGCTGCCGTGGCTGATGCCACCGCCAAGCACTTCCAGGCCACCGGCAGCAGCAACAGCGATGCCGGTGCGCTGGCCGAAGGCGAAGATGCGCTGGCCGCCGGCGAGGCGGCCAACGCGATCGGCAATGGCACCAGTGCACTGGGTGCGGGCGCCGTCGCCATCGCGCAGAGCGCCACTGCCGTCGGCAGCAATGCGCTGGCTTCGGGGCAGGGCAGCGCGGCCTTCGGCGCGGCGGCCACCGCCAGTGGCAGCAACGCCACCGCCCTGGGAACGCAGAGCAGCGCCACCGGCGCCGGCAGCGTCGCCATCGGTGGCCCGGCCGACATCGTGCCGGGCATGGGCCTGTATGTGCAGACGCGGGCCAGCGGTGTGTCCTCCACCGCGGTAGGCGGCGGTGCGGTCGCCAGTGGTGACCGTTCGTTGGCCAACGGCAGCTTCACCGAAGCAGTGGGCGCGGAATCCACCGCGCTGGGTTACTTCGCTTATGCCGCAGGCGACAACGCCAGTGCACTGGGCGCGCAGACCTGGGCCATCGGCAAGGACAGCACGGCCATCGGCTACTACGCCACCGCTGGCGCCGAAAACAGTGTCGCGCTGGGCGCCTATTCGGGCTCCAATCGGGCCAATACGGTGGCCGTGGGCACCAATGGCAATGAACGCCAGATCGTCAGCGTGGCCGCGGGTACGCAGGCGACGGATGCAGTGAACAAGGCGCAGCTGGACGCTGTGGCCAGCACCGCCGACGGCACCGCGCGCTTCTTCCAGGCACAGCCCGAAGCGGGCAGTGATGCCGGTGCGTTCGCCGAGGGCGAAGGTGCGGTTGCGGCCGGCTCCTCGAGCAACGCGGTCGGTGCTGGTGCAGTTGCACATGGCGCTGCCGCGTCAGCGATCGGTGATGACAGCGTGGCGGTGGGTCGCAACAGCAGCGCCACCGGCAACGGCGGTGTTGCCATCGGTGGCCTCGGACAGGCCTACGACGAGTACAACCAGCCGATCATCGGCGCCGACGGAAAGGCGCAACAGGTGGGCACCACGGCGGTTGCCGATGCCACGGCGGTCGGCAGCGGTGCGCAGGCCACCGGTGCCGTGAGCAGCGCGTTCGGCAATGCCGCCAAGGCCAGCGGCGACAACAGCTTCGCGGCCGGCGGCAAGTCGCGTGCGACCGGCAGCTATGCCGTTGCGGTCGGTGACAGCGCCTTCGCCAGCCGCGATGACAGCACCGCTGTCGGTGGCTACAGCTGGGCCACGGCCAGTGGTGCGAGCGCCTTCGGTTCCGGTGCATGGGCCACCGCCACCAACGCCTCGGCGTTCGGCAACGCGGCATGGGCCAGCGGCAGTGGCGCAACCTCCATCGGATACAACAGCTGGGCCAATGGTGCCAGCTCAACCGCAGTCGGCCGTGGTGCCTTCGGCTATGGCGACAACAGCGTGGCGCTGGGCTTCCAGGCGCTGGGTAACAGCCTCAACAGCATTGCCATCGGCACCAACACGGTGGCCGGTGGTGAAAGCGCGATCGCGCTCGGGGCCGGTAGCAACGCCAGCGCCAGCAACGCTGTCGCGCTCGGCGCCGGCTCGGTTGCCAACCGCGCCCGCAGCGTGTCGGTCGGCAGCACCGGCAACGAGCGGCAGATCACCAACGTCGCCGCTGGCACCCAGGCCACCGATGCGGTGAACAAGGCACAGCTGGATGCGGTCGCGAGTACCGCCACCACCACCAGCCGCTTCTTCCAGGCCAGTGGCAGCGGTGACGACGTAGCCGGTGCGCTGGTGGAGGGTGACAACGCGCTGGCCGCCGGTGATGCGGCCAACGCCATCGGCAACGGTGCCACCGCACTCGGCAGTGGTGCCAATGCGCTGGCCAACAACGCGCAGGCGATCGGTCTCAACGCGCTGGCCAGCGCCGCCAACGCCAGCGCCGTCGGTGCCAACGCACAGGCGACCGGTGAGTACGCCACCGCGCAGGGTGCGGAAAGCGAAGCCAGCGGCGAGCAGAGCGCGGCGTTCGGTGCCGCCAGCATCGCCAGTGGTGCCGGCAGTACCGCCAACGGTGTGTTGTCCGAAGCCTCCGGCGAGGAAGCCGTGGCGGTGGGCTACTTCAGCAATGCCAGCGGCAGCGGCGCCACCGCGGTCGGCAGCGAAAGCGTCGCCAGCGGCACGGCGTCGGCAGCGTTCGGCATCGGCGCCGAAGCGACCGGTGGCTACAGCACCGCCATCGGTGGCTATTCCCAGGCATCGGCGTTCAACGCCACCGCTTTCGGCAACTTCGCCAGTGCCACCGGTTCCAACAGCGTGGCGCTGGGCGGCGACTCCGAGGCGTCGGGTGCCTACAGCACCGCCACCGGCCAGGGTAGCCTGGCCACCGGCACCAACAGCGTCGCCGTCGGTGGTTCGCTGTTTGGCGTGCTGGCCACCGAAGCATCGGGCAATTACTCCACCGCCGTCGGTGGCGGCGCCTGGTCCGGCGGCATCAACAGCACCGCACTGGGCAACGCCGCCGAATCGCGCGCTGCCAACAGCGTGGCGCTGGGTGCCGATTCGATCGCGGACCGTGACAACACCGTGTCGGTAGGCGGTGCTGGCAACACCCGCCAGATCACCAACGTGGCCGATGGCACGCAGGGCAATGATGCGGTCAACAAGAACCAGCTTGACGCCGTAGCCGCAGCAGCGGAGAAGACCAGCAGGCAGTTCCAGGCCAGTGGCAACGCCGAGGGTGAAACCGGCGCCCTGGTCGAGGGTGACAACGCGCTGGCGGCCGGTGATGCGGCCAACGCCATCGGCAACGGTGCCACCGCACTCGGCAGCGGCGCCAATGCACTGGCCGCCAACGCCACGGCGGTCGGCATCGATGCGCTGGCCACCGGCAACAACGCCGCAGCACTGGGCAGTACCGCACAGGCCACCGGCGAAGACAGCCTTGCGCTCGGTACCGGCGCCAGCGCCAGCGAGCTCGGCGCCAGCGCGGTAGGGGCGCGTGCGCAGGCCAGTGGTGCGTACAGCACCGCGACCGGCACCGAATCCAACGCCAGTGGCACGCAGGCACTGGCCAGTGGCTTCCGCAGTGCCGCCTCTGCCGATGGCACCACCGCCGTCGGTGGCTATGCCGAAGCGAGCGGACGCCTCGGCACCGCGTTGGGCTACGGCTCGGCCGCCAGCGGGGCCAACACCACCGCGGTCGGCTTCGGTGCCGCCGCAGCCGGTACCGGTGCCGTGGCCGTGGGCCAGTCCAGCGAGGCCAGTGGCGAGGAGAGCGTGGCCATTGGTGGCAGCACCTTCTTCGGCTTGATCCCGTCGCGTGCCAGCGGCACCGGCGCGGCGGCCTTCGGTGCCGGCGCCTGGGCGACCGAAGATTACGCCACCGCGATCGGCTGGAATTCGTGGGCGGATGCCGCAGATGGCACGGCACTGGGCGCCAGTGCCACCGCCAGTGGGTTGAACAGCGTGGCGCTGGGCGCCGGCTCCAAGGCCGAGCGCGACAATACCGTGGCCGTGGGCACCGCGGGCGGTGAGCGCCAGGTGACGCATGTGGCAGCCGGCACCGAGGCCACCGACGCGGTGAACAAGGGCCAGCTGGACGCGGTTGCCAGCGTTGCCGACAGGACTGCCCGGCAGTTCCAGGCCAGCGGCAACGCCGACGGCGAAGCCGGTGCCCTGGTCGACGGCGACAACGCACTGGCCGCCGGTAACGCGGCCAACGCCGTCGGCAACGGCGCCACCGCGCTGGGCAGCGGAGCCAATGCCATGGCCGTCAACGCCACCGCCGTCGGCGTCGATGCCCTGGCCACCGGCAACAACGCCGCGGCTCTGGGCAACAACGCACAGGCCAGTGGTGTCGACAGCGTGGCGGTGGGCAGCGGCGCCAGCGCCAGCGAACTCGGTGCCAGCGCCAGCGGCACCGGTGCCCAGGCCAAGGGTGCCTACAGCACCGCCAGTGGTGCGCAGGCCACGGCCAGCGGCACGCAGTCGCAGGCCAGCGGCTTCCGCGCCAACGCCTCGGCTGACGGTGCCTCCGCGCTGGGCAGCTATGCCGAAGCCAGTGGCCGGCTTGGTACGGCGGTCGGCTACGGCAGCAAGGCCACCGGCGCGAATGCCACCGCAGTGGGTGTCAGCGCCAATGCGTCGGCAGCCGGCAGCATCGCACTGGGTGCCGGCTCGGTGGCTGATCGTGCCAACACCGTGTCAGTGGGCAGCAGCACCAGTGATCGTCAGATCACCCGTGTCGCCGCCGGTACCGAGCGCACCGATGCAGTCAATCGTGGCCAGCTCGATGCGGTCGCGGCGACCGCCGATGGCACCGCACGCTACGTCAAGGCCACTGGTGCGGGTACCGCCAGTGCCAGCGGCAGCGATGCCGCTGCGGTCGGTTCGGCCGCCACTGCCAGTGGTGCACGCAGCAATGCGCTGGGTGCCAACGCGATGGCCATTGGCAATGGTGCGCTTGCACTGGGCAACAGCGCCGGCGCGTCCGGTGCGAACTCGGTGGCTCTGGGGGCGGGTTCGCGTGCGCTCGATGCCAACGTGGTCTCGGTCGGCGGCGGCAATGGCACCGATGGCCCGGCCACGCGGCGCATCGTCAATGTGGCCGACGGCCGCATCGCTGCCGGCAGCACCGATGCGGTCACCGGTTCGCAGCTCAACGTCACCAACCAGCGCGTGGGCGCAGTGGAAACCCGCGTCGGTGATTTCGATTCGCGCATCGCGACGGTCGAGACCACGGCGGCCAGTGCAGTCGGCTATGACGACGCCAGCCGTGATCGCCTGACCCTCTCCGGCTTCCAGGGCACCACCATCGACAACGTCGGTGCCGGCAGCATCGCCGCCGGCAGCCGCCAGGCGATCAATGGCGGGCAGTTGTTCCAGTCGCTCAGTGATGCCGCCAGCTTCCTCGGCGGTGGCGCCAGCGTCGGCATGCAGGGCGTGTTCGTGGCGCCGAACTACGTGATCCAGGGCGCCACCTACAGCAACGTCGGCGATGCGCTCGGTGCGCTGGACCGCAAGGTCAGCGAGATCGATCGCCGCACCGCCGGAGGCACGCGTTCGGGAACGGCAAGCCTGCGTTCGATGAGTGCCTCGCTGGATGAAAGCGCACTGGCCAGCGTCGCCGACGCACCGGCCACCGCCGACGCGGCACCGGCCAGCACCGCACGCGTGCAGGGCACGCCGACGGCCGCCGCCGCCGGTGCCGGGATTCCGGTTGGCACCCCGGCCACGGGCTTCAATGCCGTCGCCATGGGGGAGGGCGCAGTGGCCAGTGGCGCCTCGTCCACCGCCATCGGCCAGGGTGCCAGTGCCACGGCTGCCAACGCGGTGGCTTTGGGCCAGGGCTCGGTTGCCGATCGTGCCAACACCGTGTCGGTCGGTAGCGAAGGCAACGAACGCCAGGTCACCAACGTCGCCGCCGGCACCACTGCCACCGACGCCGTCAACAAGGGCCAGCTGGACCGTGGCATGGCCACTGCCAACAGCTACACCGACAGCCGCGTGCAGGCCGTCGCCGACAGCTTCGATGTGTTCAAGGGCGAGATCGACGGGCGCCTGCGCCACATGGATCGCCGCATCGACCGCCAGGGCGCCATGAGCGCGGCGATGCTCAACATGGCCACCAGTGCCGCCGGTATCCGCACCCAGAACCGGGTCGGCGTCGGCATCGGTTTCCAGGGCGGCGAGTCGGCGTTGTCGCTGGGCTACCAGCGTGCGATCAGCGATCGCGCCACGGTCACCTTCGGCGGTGCCTTCAGCAGTGACGACAGCTCGGTCGGCGTTGGTGCCGGCTTCGGCTGGTAAGCCAAACCACTGCGCCGGCGGCCACCCACGCCGGCGCCAAACCTGCAATCAGGGCCTGGGGGAGGTCACGGCAATCCCGGCTGGGCCGGCCGGGAGTCGTCAAGGAATGATGGCCGCAGTGTTGGTTCGATCCATGACCCAGAAGAGGAATTTCGACGTGATCAAGAAGCAGAACCTTCGCATCAATGTGCTTGCCGCCGCCGTGCTGTCGATGACCGCGGTGGGTGCCGTCCACGCCGCCGGGTTGCCGACCCGTGAACCGGTGCGCCAGGCCAGCACCGCCGAGCCGGGCGCCGAGCGCATCATCGTCAAGTATCGTGCTGGCACCGCTGCGGCGGACGACCGTTCGGCCAAGCTGTCCGCCGTGCAGTCCGCGCTGACCCGCGCCAGCCTGTCCGGTGGCACCGCCCGCGCCAGCACGCTTGGCCCGCAGGTCGTGCGCAAGCTCGGCGTCGGTGCCGACCTGATCCGCCTGCAGGGCCGCCTGGCGCCTGCGGAACTGCAGCGCGTGCTGAAGGAGCTGAAGGCCGACCCGGCCGTGCAGTACGCCGAAGCCGACGTGAAGCTGCGCCGCACCGAGCTGCGCGCCGGTGACGTGCAGCCGGCGCTGGCGCCGAACGATCCGTACTACCAGCAGTACCAGTGGCACCTGCACAACGCCACCGGTGGCATCAACGCACCGTCGGCGTGGGATGTATCGCAGGGCGAGGGCGTGGTGGTGGCCGTGCTCGACACCGGCATCCTGCCGCAGCACCCGGACCTGGTCGGCAACCTGCTGGAAGGCTACGACTTCATCAGCGACGCCGATACGTCGCGCCGTGCCACCAACGATCGCGTGCCGGGCGCGCAGGACTATGGCGACTGGGTCGAGAACGACAATGAGTGCTACACCGGCTCCGTCGCGGAGGACAGCTCCTGGCACGGTACCCATGTGGCCGGCACCGTGGCCGAGCAGACCAACAACGGCGTCGGCATGGCCGGTGTCGCGCACAAGGCCAAGGTGCTGCCGGTCCGCGTGCTCGGCAAGTGCGGTGGCTACCTTTCCGATATCGCCGACGCCATCACCTGGGCCTCCGGCGGCACCGTGGCGGGCGTGCCCGCCAATGCCAACCCGGCCGAGATCATCAACATGAGCCTGGGTGGAAGTGGCAGCTGTGACGGAACCTACCAGGATGCGATCAATGGCGCGATCTCGCGTGGCACCACCGTGGTCGTGGCGGCCGGCAACGAGACCGACAACGCATCCAAGTACCGTCCGGCCAGTTGCGACGGCGTAGTGACCGTCGGCGCCACCCGCATCACCGGCGGCATCACCTACTACTCCAACTACGGCACCCGCGTGGACCTGTCCGGTCCGGGTGGTGGCGGCAGCGTCGATGGCAATCCGGGCGGCTACGTCTGGCAGTCCGGTTCCGATGCGGCCACCACGCCGGAGTCAGGCAGCTACAGCTACATGGGCATGGGTGGCACGTCGATGGCCTCGCCGCACGTGGCTGCCGTCGCTGCACTGGTGCAGAGCGCGCTGATCGCCAAGGGCAAGGATCCGCTGGCCCCCGCCGCGATGCGCGCGCTGCTGAAGGAAACCGCGCGCCCGTTCCCGGTCAGTATCCCGGCCGCCACTCCGATCGGCACCGGCATCGTCGATGCCAAGGCGGCGCTGGCCAAGGCACTGGAAGAGCCGTGCACCGAGAACTGCGGGCCGGTGGCGACGCCGCTGACCAACAAGGCCGCCGTGGGGGGCCTGAACGGTACGGCCGGCAGCAGCCGCCTGTACAGCTTCGAGGCAGCCGCCGGAAAGCAGCTCAGCGTGATCACCTACGGTGGCACCGGCAACGTGTCGGTCTACATCGCCCAGGGACGCGAGCCGAGCGCCAGCGACAACGATGGCAAGTCGACCCGTCCCGGCACGTCCGAAACGGTACGGGTGAACAAGCCGGTGGCAGGCACCTACTACATCAAGGTGGTGGGCGAAGCGGCCTACAACGGCGTGAGCATCCTCGCCACGCAGTAAGCCTGACGTGTCGTAGTTGAACGGCCGAGGCCCGTCATCCTGTGTGACGGGCTTCGTCTTTTTACGAAAGCTGGCCGCAGGGCGGCGGAAATCATGGCTTAACTGCTAAAGTCGGTCCGATTGACAGGAGAGTCACGTGAACGCGCTCGCTGCAACCGTTACCGACGATGCCGAAGGCCGCATCCTGGATGCGCTGCTGGCACGCGGCCGGCTCAAGGAAGGAGACCTGGCGCGCGCGCGGCCGCTGCACGCCGAGGCCGGCGGCAGCCTGCTGGGCCTGCTGGTGCGCCTGGGCCTGGTGTCTGAACGCGACCAGGCACAGGCCAGCGCCGAGGTGCTGGGCCTGCCGCTGCTGGAGGGCAAACAGGTGCCGGAGGCCCCGCCGCAGGCGCTGGCCGAGGGACTGCCGCTGTCGCTGCGTTTCCTGAAGCAGTTCCATGTGTGCCCGCTGGAGCTGAATGAACACGGGGTGCGTCTGTGGCTGGCCGATGCCCACGATGCCTATCCGCAGCAGGCCGTGCAGTTGGCGCTGGGGGTTCCGGTGACACCGGTGCTGGGCATGCGCGCGGAGATCGATGACCTGGTCGAGCGCTGGTTCGGCCAGGGCCGCAGCGCGATGGGCGCGATCGTGGAAACCGCCGATGGCGAAGGCGGCGCGGTCGACGATATCGAGCACCTGCGCGACCTCGCTTCGGAAGCGCCGGTGATCCGTCTGGTCAACCTGGTGATCCAGCGTGCGGTGGAACTGCGCGCTTCGGATATCCATGTCGAACCGTTCGAGAGCCGGTTGAAGGTCCGCTACCGGGTCGATGGCGTGCTGGTGGAGGGCGAAAGCCCGCCGGCCAACCTCACCGCCGCGGTGATCAGCCGCATCAAGATCATGGCCCGGCTCAACATCGCCGAGCGCCGCCTGCCGCAGGACGGCCGCATCATGCTGCGCGTGCAGGGCAAGGAGCTGGACCTTCGCGTGAGTACCGTGCCCACCGCGCATGGCGAAAGCGTGGTGATGCGCCTGCTGGACGCGAAACGGTGGTCTTCGATTTCCACCGGCTCGGCTTCACCGACGCCTTCCTGCCGCAGTTCCGCAAGGTACTGGAACAGCCGCACGGCATCCTGCTGGTGACCGGCCCGACCGGCTCGGGCAAGACCACCACGCTGTACACCGCGCTGAGCCAGCTCAACACCGCCGACGTCAAGATCATCACGGTGGAAGATCCGGTCGAATACCAGATCGAGGGCATCAATCAGATCCAGGCCAAGCCGCAGATCGGCCTGGATTTCGCCAACGCGCTGCGCAGCATCGTCCGCCAGGATCCGGACATCATCATGATCGGTGAAATGCGCGACCTGGAAACCGCGCGCATCGCCATCCAGTCGGCATTGACCGGCCACCTGGTACTGTCCACCCTGCACACCAACAATGCGGCCGGTGGCATCACCCGCCTGCTCGACATGGGCGTGGAGGATTACCTGCTCACCTCGACCATCAACGGCATCCTCGCCCAGCGCCTGGTGCGCCGGCTGGAGCCGACCCATGCCGAACGCTACGCAGCCTCGCCAGAGGAGATCGAACGCTTCGAGCTGCGCCGCCTGCAGCCGGAGGGACCGATCCACCTTTACCGCCCGAAGCCCTCGGCGCTGGCGCCGACCGGCTACCTGGGGCGTACCACCATCATGGAATTCCTGGTGATGAACGATGCGCTGCGGCGTGCGGTGATGCGTCGCGATGGCATGGGCGAGATCGAGCGCATCGCCCGCGAAGCCGGCATGCGCACCATGTACGAGGATGGCCTGTCCAAGGCGCTGAGCGGACAGACCACCATCGAGGAAGTGCTGCGCGTGACCGAGGAAAGCTGATGCGCGCAGGACGCCGGGGCTGACATGCCGAACTACCGCTACAAGGCGCTCAATCCGCACGGTGAGGTCTTCGACGGGCAGATGGAAGCGGCCAGCGAGGCCGAGCTGATCGCGCGCCTGCAGGACCAGGGCCACCTGCCGATGGAGACGCAGCTGGCCGACGCCGGCGCGATCGGCGGCCGCAGCTGGCGCAACCTGCTGCAGCAGCGCCCCCTGCAGGGCGCCGCCCTGCTGCAGTTCACCCAGCAGCTGGCGACCCTGCTCGGTGCCGGCCAGCCGCTGGACCGCGCGCTGTCGATCCTGCTGGGGTTGCCCGAGGACGAACGATCGCGCCGCGCGATCACCGACATCCGCGACGTGGTGCGCGGCGGTGCACCGCTGTCCACCGCGCTGGAACGCCAGCATGGGCTGTTCTCGCGCCTTTACGTGAACATGGTGCGCGCCGGCGAAGCCGGCGGCAGCCTGCATGAAACCCTGCAACGCCTGGCCGACTACCTGGAGCGCAGCCGCGCGCTGCAGGGCAAGGTCATCAACGCGCTGGTCTACCCGGCGATCCTGCTGGTGGTGGTGGGCGGTGCGCTGCTGTTCCTGCTTGGCTACGTGGTGCCGCAGTTCGCGCAGATGTACGAGAGCCTGGACGTGGCGCTGCCGTGG
Organism: Stenotrophomonas sp. pho; assembly: GCF_006228405.1. Classification (NCBI taxonomy): domain Bacteria; kingdom Pseudomonadati; phylum Pseudomonadota; class Gammaproteobacteria; order Lysobacterales; family Lysobacteraceae; genus Stenotrophomonas; species Stenotrophomonas sp. pho. The sequence goes on from NZ_CP029759.1 coordinate 623,842, forward strand.
TTCACCAATGCGGTGCTGCAGCTGGGCCTGTTCGTGCGCGACTGGTGGGTGCTGCTGCTGGTGGTGCCGGCGCTGCTGGCGCTGTTCTTCGAGCGCAAGGCGCGGCAACCGGCGTTCCGGCTGGCGCTGGATGGCTGGCTGCTGCAGCGCCGTGGCATCGGCCGTCTCGTCGGTGAACTGGAGACCGCGCGCCTGGCGCGCACGCTGGGCACCCTGCTGCGCAACGGCGTGCCCCTGCTGGGCGCACTGGGCATCGCGCGCAACGTACTGGGCAACCGCGCGCTGGCCGCCGATGTGGAAGCGGCCGCCGATGAAGTGAAAAATGGTGCCGGCCTGTCGCTGGCACTGTCGCGCGGCAAGCGCTTCCCGCGCCTGGCCCTGCAGATGATCCAGGTCGGCGAGGAATCCGGCGCCCTCGATACCATGCTGCTGAAGGCCGCCGACACCTTCGAACAGGATAGTGCCCGGCGCATCGACCGCCTGCTGGCGGCGATGGTGCCGGCGATCACCCTGGTGCTGGCCTCGGTGGTGGGCGCGGTGATCGTGGCCGTGCTGGTGCCGCTGTACGACCTGACCAATGCCATCGGTTGACGATGGCACTCCCTGCAACCCCGACACTCCGTAACTGAAAGGACCGTCCATGATTGCCCGTCGCCGACCGATCCGCCTTTCCTTCACTGCCGCGCGCAACCAGTCGGGCATGAGCCTGCTGGAAATCATCATCGTCATCGTGCTGATCGGCGCGGTGCTGACCCTGGTCGCCAGCCGCGTGCTGGGCGGTGCCGACCGTGGCAAGGCCAACATCGCCAAGGCGCAGGTGCAGACCGTGGCGTCCAAGATCGACAACTACCAGATCGACACCGGCAAGCTGCCCGGCTCGCTCAATGACCTGGTGACCGCACCGGCCGGTGTTGGCGGCTGGCTCGGCCCGTACGCCAAGCCGGCCGACCTGAACGACCCGTGGGGCCACGCCCTGGAATACCGCGCACCGGGCGAAGGCCAGCCGTATGAGCTGGTCAGCCTGGGCAAGGATGGCAAGGCCGGCGGTAGCAGCGTCGACGCTGACATCCGCTACCAGCCGTAACCGCGCATGACGTATTTCCTGCCGCGCCGGTTGCCCCACCCGCGCCTGCACGGCAGGCGCGCGGCGGGACTGTCGCTGCTGGAAATGCTGCTGGTGATCGCACTGATCGCGGCGATCGGCCTGATCACCGCCGCTGGCCTGTCGCGCGGTTTCGCCGGCATGCAGCTGCGCAGCGCCGGCAAGGACATCGCCAGCCAGCTGCGCATGGTGCGCGCGCAGGCAATCGCCCGCGGCGAACCGCAGCGCTTCGTCATCGAGCCGGCGCGGCGGCGCTGGGAGGGCGCCAACCAGCGCCACGGTGAGGTGCCCGCACAGCTGCAGGTGCAGTTCGAAGGCGCCGCGCAGCTGGCCACCGCGCCGGGGCAGGGCGTGATCGAATTTCATCCCGATGGTGGCTCCAGCGGCGGCCGCATCCGGTTGCAGCGCGACGGCGCCGAATGGCGCGTCGACGTCGGCTGGCTCACCGGTGAGGTCCGCTCCGGCCCCTGGCGGGCGCAATGAAGCGGCGCGCGCGTGGCTTCACCCTGCTGGAAGTGATCATCGCCTTCGCCCTGCTGGGCCTGGCGTTGACCCTGCTGCTGGGCAGCCTGTCCGGCGGCGCAAAACAGGTGCGCGATGCCGAGCTGCGCACGCGCGCGGTGCTGCATGCACAGTCGTTGCTGGCCGAGGCCGGCGTTGACGCACCGCTGCAGGTGGGCAGCCAGCAGGGTGACTGGGAACAGGGGCGCTATCACTGGGAACTGCAGGTTCAGCCGTGGGTGGAACCACGCGCTGGCAATGTCGTGCAGGCCTCGTCACCGGGGACCCCATGGCTGGCAGAGCTGCAATTGCAGGTGCGTTGGGGTGACAGCGAGCGCGAGCAGCTGCGCTGGCGCAGCCTGCGCCTGTTGCCGCCCGACCTGGAGAATGCACGGTGAGGCGCCGCGCCGCAGGTTTCACCCTGGTCGAAGTGATGCTGGCCACCGTGCTGCTGGCCGGCGGCCTGGCGTTGGCCTTTGCCAGCGTGCGCTCGGCGATGGCGGTCAGCCAGCGTGGCGAGCAGATCGCCGCCGAGAGCGAACGCATGCGCGCGGTCGAGTCCTTGCTTCGCAGGCAGCTGGCGGGCGCGTTGCGCACCCCGCTTGAGGTTCCGGACCCCACCCGCGAACCGATCTTCTTCCAGGGGGAGGAGCAACGCATGTTGTTCGCCGCCGACCTGCCCGGCTACCTCGGCCGTGGCGGCCCCTACCTGCACGCGCTGCAGGTCGACGGACGCGATGGCCAACAGCGCCTGCTGCTGGACCTGGTGCTGCTGCAGGAAGGCGAGCGCATCGCCGAGAATCCACCGCGCCCGCCCGAGGTGCTGGTGGAGAACCTGAAGTCGGTGCAGCTGCGCTATCGGGGTATCGATGCCAGCACTGAGCAGGTGACCGACTGGATGCCGCGCTGGGACGACACCCGCCGCCTGCCGATGCTGGTGGAGATCCAGATCGTGCCGGCCCGTGGAGCGCCGTGGCCACCGCTGGTGGTGGCGCTGCGCGCCGGTGGCAGCGGAGGCGCGCGATGAGGCGTCAGGCTGGGGCGGCATTGGTGCTGGTGCTGTGGCTGATCGCGTTGATGACCGCGCTGGTCGGCGCATTCGCGCTGAGCGCACGGGTCGAACACCTGCAGCAGCGCGTGCTGGATGACGATGCACGCGGGCAGGAACGTGCGCGTGCCGGCCTCGAATATGCCCTGCTGCGCCTGTCGGCCGATCCGCAGCGCGCGCCCTGGCGTGCCGATGGCCGGACCTATCGCTGGCAGTTCGACGACGCCAGCATCGAGATCAAGGTGCTGGACGAGAACGGCAAGATCAACCTGAACCTGGCCGACGCCGCGCTGCTGGCCGCCTTCCTCAAGGCGCTGGGTGAAGACGATGCCCAGGCCCGGCAGCTGGCGGCGGCCATCATCGACTGGCGTGACGAGGACAGCCTGCTGCAGCCGGGCGGTGGTGCTGAAGCGCAGGACTACGCCGCAGCCGGGTTGCCCTATGGCCCACGCAACAAGCGCTTCGAGACCCTGGGCGAGCTGCAGCGCGTGCTGGGCATGCGCGGCACGCTGTACCGGGCGATGTTGCCGCACCTGACCCTGTACAGCCGCCAGGCCCGGCCGGATCCGCAGTTCGCCAGTGCGCCGGTGCTGAGCGCGCTGGGGCTGGATGCGGACAGGGTGATGGCGCAGCGCGCACAGCAGGAGCGTGATGCAGATTCCGCTGGTGGTACGACAACGCTTGCCAGCAGCAGCGGCACCTATAGTATCGAGTCCGCTGCCATCGACAGCAGTGGACGCAGGTCGGTGTTGCAGGCAGTGGTACGCAGTGGCTCGGGCGGGGTTCCCGGGCGGACCTACACAGTGCTTCGCTGGGAGCAGGGAATGACAGCAAGATGACGGCGTGGCAGGACAGTCTGCGGCAAGTGCAGGGCCGGATCGGCCCGGGTGCTGGCCGCTTCCTGCGCTGGTGGCGGCAGTCGCTGCTGGCCTGGGTACCGGTGCGCTGGCAATGGGCGTTGGGCTGGGGCCAGGCCCGCCTGTTGCTGCAGCCTGAGAGCGACCAGCTGCAGGTCTGGCGTGAGGCCGGTGAACGCCGCGAAGTGGTGGCGCGCCTGCCGTGGCCGCTGTCGCCGGTGGAACTGGACCGGGTACTCGAGCCGCGCCTGCGCAGCCTGCCCCGGGTGTGGCTGCTGCCCGCGGCGGATGTGCTGCGGCGCACGCTGCGCCTGCCCGCCGCGGCGGCTGACCGCCTGCGTGGCGTGGTCGGTTTCGAGATCGACCGGCAGACCCCGTTCGAAGCGTCCCAGGTCAGCTATGACGTGCGTGAACTCGGCGCGGGCGGCGAAGGGCAGTTGCAGGTCGAACTGGTAGCGTGGCCACTGCGGCAGCTGGAAGCATGGCGCACGCGGGTGGGCCAATGGGCCGATGCGCTGGCCGGCGTCGATGCCATCGATGCGCAGGGCAACGTGTTGCAGGTGAACCTGCTGCCGCCCGCGCAGCGCCAATTGCGGCCAGACCCGATGCGGCGCTGGAACCTGCTGCTGGCAGCGGCATCCGTCGTGATGCTGGTACTGGCCGCGGTGCAGTTGCTGGACAACCGCCAGGCCGCCGCCGACGAACTGCGTGCGCAGGTCGAGCGCAGCGCGCGCAGCGCGCGTGGCGTGGCCAGCGAACGCGCGCAGCTGCAGGCGCTGATCGATGGTGCTGCATTCCTTGAGAAGCAGCGCAGCCAGCGCGCCGGTACCGTGGAGATCTGGAACGAACTGACCCGGCGCCTGCCGGAAGGCACCTACCTGGAAAAGCTGGCGATCGAGAACAACAACCTGCAGCTGATCGGCCTGAGCCGCGAAGCATCGCAGCTGGTGCAGCTGCTGCAGGATGCACCGCAGTGGCGCAAGGTCAACCTGACCGGGGTGCTGCAGGCCGATGGCGCGGCCAGTGGCCGCGACCGCTTCACCATGACCGCCGAACTGCAGCCGTTGCCGGCCGCAGCACCGACCCCGGAGGCGGCCGATGCCGATGCCAAGCGCACGCCGTGATCGCTGGTTGGCGCTGGCACTGCTGCTGGCAGTGCTGGGCCTGGCTTATCTGCTGCTGGTGCACCCCTGGTTCACCCAGCCGCTGCGTGCGATCGATGCCGATGTCGCCGCCCTGCGCGAACGCGAGTCGCGCGTGCAGGCGCAGCTGCAGCAGCAGCCGCAGATCGAACAGCGCCTTCGCGCTACCCGCGAGGCACTGCAGCAGCGGCCAGGCTTCCTGCGCGAAGCCACTGCCGAAGCTGCCGCCGCTGCATTGGGCGCCCGGCTGCAGGATGCGGTGGCGATGGCCAGCCCGGGCAACCGCAGCTGCACCATCAGCAACCGCACGCCGCTGACCGACAACCGGCGCGATGCCGAGTTCGTGCGCGTCGCCATGCAGGTGCGCCTGCGCTGCGGCGTGGCCGAACTGGCCACCGTGCTGCACAGCCTCGAAACCGGCAGCCCCCGCCTGTTCGTCGACAACCTCAACCTGATCGCGCAGCGCTTCCAGCAATCGCCGAACGAATCGGGGCTGGGCCTGGATGTGTCCTTCGAGCTGGCCGGCTATCTGCTGCCAGGCGCCGCCGCCGACGGCACGGTACCGGCACCCGCTGCGGCACCGGCACCGTCCACGTCGCCGGCCGAGGCCACGCCTGCGCCCCAGCCGGCGCCCCCGTCCGAAGGGCCGGAGGTGGCCGATGAAGCTTGAGCAGATCAGCCTGCGTACCGGCTTCCTGCTGGCACTGGCCGGCTGGGCGGCGGCGGTCTGGCTGTCAACCGTGTTCGGGCTGGGCAGCCAGCTGCCGGGCGCCGACGGTGATGCCGACGCCGCGCCATCGCTGCCATCGCTGCCGCCGCTGGCGGCCGAGCGCATGGCCAGCGCCGACAGCTACAGCGCGATCGGTGAGCGCCCGCTATTCGCCGAAGACCGCAGGCCGCGGCCCTATCTGCTGGGGGGCAGCGAACCGGCGGCCAGTGCCGCGTTGCGCCTGACCGGCGTGCTGCTGACCGGCGATTTCGGCATGGCCACCTTCACCACCGAACAGAACCGCTCGCTGCGCCTGCGTCTCAACGGCGAAGCCGTGGATGGCTGGCAGCTGGTCGCGCTGCAGCCGCGCCAGGCGACGGTGATCGGCCCCGGTGGCAACCAGGTCCTGGAACTGGCCGTGTTCAACGGCCAGGGCGGTGAGCCGCCGACGGTGCTGCGCGGTGCCAACGGTGTACCGCCTGCAGGTGCGATCGTTGTGCCGCCTTCGGCGGGTGCTCCGCCGGCGCCGTCCCCGGTCGCGGCCACCCCACCGACGCCGCCCGCCGGCAATGCCCCCACACCTGCGGCGTCAGCTGCAAAAACACCACCGGCCAACAACAACGGTCCCAGCGAAGCGCAGATGCAGGCCATCCGCGAACGCATCCAGGCCCGCCGCCGCCAGCTGCAGCAACAGCAGCAACAACCGTCGCCGCCCCCGGGCGATGGCACCAACCGATAGAGTGAATGCATGAACCTGCGTTTTCTTCCCTGGTCCTTTGCCCTCGCGCTGCTGGTCGGCTGCAGTACGGTGTCCGCGCCGCACGTGCAGCGCAACGGCAACCTGTCGCCCAGTGCCGATGCCGGCCAGGCAGCCGACGTCGCCGCCGATGCCGCCCGCGAGAGCCAGGGCGCACCGCAGGCGGTGATCCGCCGCGGCACCGGCACCATGATCAACCGTGAGGCCGCGCGCGCACCGGCACCGGCGCTGCATGGCGCCAGCACCGGCGAGGCCACCTTCAACTTCGAAGGCGAATCGCTGCATGCGGTGGTCAAGGCCATCCTTGGTGACATGCTTGGCCAGAACTACGTGATCGCACCGGGCGTGCAGGGCACGGTCACCCTGGCCACGCCCAAGCCGGTCTCGCCGGCGCAGGCGCTGAACCTGCTGGAGATGGTGCTGGGCTGGAACAACGCACGCATGGTCTACAGCGGTGGGCGCTACAACATCGTCGCCGCCGACCAGGCGCTGGCCGGCACGGTCGCGCCGAGCACCGCGCCGGCGGCCAGCGCACGCGGCTTCGAGGTCCGCGTGGTCCCCTGCAGTTCATCTCGGCCACCGAGATGAAGAAGGTGCTGGAGCCGTATGCGCGCCCCAACGCCATCGTCAACGTGGACAGCGGCCGCAACGTGATCACCCTCGGTGGTACGCGCGCAGAACTGGAAAACTACCTGCGCACCGTCGAGATCTTCGACGTCGACTGGTTGTCGGGCATGTCGGTGGGCGTGTTCCCGATCCAGTCGGGCAAGGCTGAGCAGGTCGCGGCCGACCTGGAAAAGGTGTTCGGCGAAGAGAGCAAGACGCCCAGTGCTGGCATGTTCCGTTTCCTGCCGCTGGAGAACGCCAACGCCGTGCTGGTGATCACGCCGCAGGTACGCTACCTGGACCAGATCCAGCAGTGGCTGGATCGCATCGACACCGCAGGTGGCAGCGCCCGCCTGTTCTCCTACGAGCTGCGCTACATCAAGGCACGCGACCTGGCCGAGCGCCTCAGCGAGGCCTTCGCCAGCAGTGGCAACCGCGGCGGCTCCGGCCCGGCCTCGCTGGCACCGGGCGCCATCCCGTCGCAGCTGGGCGGTGACGGCGATCGTGGCATGGACAACAACAGCAGCACCCTCGGCTCGACGCTGGGCGGGAGCAGTGGCAGTAGCAGCAGCAACGGCAGCCTGAACCTGCCGCAGCGCCAGCCCGGCAACGTCAGTGTCAGCCTGGAAGTGGAGGGCGACCGCGTCGGCGTGTCGGCGGTGGAGGAGACCAACACCCTGCTGGTTCGCTCGACGCCGCAGGCCTGGCGCTCGATCCGCGAGGTGATCGAGAAGCTGGACGTGATGCCGCTGCAGGTGCACATCGAGGCACAGGTGGCCGAAGTCGCGCTGACCGGTGACCTGAAGTATGGCGTGAACTGGTTCTTCGACAACGCCGTGGCTGGTCGCGCGCTGACCGGCGCACTGGCAGGCCTGACCCTGCCGCCGGCAGCGGGCGGTTCGTGGAATACCTTCGCCGGCGGTGTCACCGGCAACGACGGCGTGGGCTGGGCGTTCACCGGCCACAACGCGGCCGCCGTGGTCAGCGCGCTGGACAAGGTCACCGACCTGCGCCTGCTGCAGACACCGTCGGTGTTCGTGCGCAACAACGCCGAGGCCACGCTCAACGTTGGCGACAAGGTGCCGATCAACACCACCACGGTGAACACCGGCGTGGGCACCAGCACCTACAGCTCGGTGCAGTACATCGACACGGGCGTGATCCTCAAGGTACGCCCGCGCGTGACCCGCGATGGCACGGTGTTCCTGGATATCGTGCAGGAGGTCAGCAGCGCCTCCGACGTGCCGGACGCCTGCAACCCGAACGAGCGCAACTGCAACCCGCGCATCTCGACCAAGAAGCTGTCCACCGAAGCGGCGGTACAGAGCGGCGACACCATCATGCTGGCGGGCCTGATCACCGACTCGGCCACCGATGGCAGCAGCGGCATTCCGGGCCTGAGCAGGATTCCGGTGGTCGGTGCGTTGTTCGGGCAGAAGACCCGCACCAGCCGTCGTTCGGAAGTGATCGTGCTGCTGACCCCGACCATCGTCCGCAACAGCCAGGAATCGCGCAACCTGACCGATGAGTACAGCAAGCGCTTCCGCGCGATGGAGCCGCTGAACCAGCCGCGCGCGAAGAAGTAAGGGGTTTACGGCCGGGCGGCGCCCGGCACCCGCAGAGGCTGAAGCTGGAGCAACGGCAACAGCAACAGCAACAGCAACAGCAACAGCGGGTTTACTGAGGGATGGCGGGGCACTGTGGGTTTGCGGGGACGCCGTGAATACGTCCATGTAGGCTTGGTCGCCGCATCCATGCGGCTCACACCCCGCAAACCCACAGTGCCCCGCCTTCGACAGTTTCCTGCTGCTGTTGGTAGGTGTCGACCTTGGTCGACACGATCCACGCCATGCGTGGATGACTCTCCATCGAAATCGAATATTTCGAGATCCGAAACATCTGAGCCGAGCATGGCTCGGCTCTACAGAAGGTAGGGCCGACAGATCGCGGAAAACTGTCGAAGGCGGGGTGGGTCCGGTTGTGGGGGCGTGAGCCGCATGGATGCGGCGACCGAGCCTACAGGGACGTATTTACGGCGTCCCCCGCAACCGGACCCACCCCGCCATCCCCCAGGAACCCAGCTTTTGCTCCGGCTGTTGCTTCGGCTCTGGCTCTGGCTCTGGCCTCTGCGGGTGCCGGGTGCAACCCGGCCGATACCCTCCCGGTGCTACGCTGTGGCCACCGACAACCACGGAGGCGGGATGGGGGCGATCGTGTTGTTGCCGCTGTGCGTGGACGATGCCGCGCTTGATCGCTGCCTGGCCGCACTGGATGCCGGCACCGCGCCGGGCACCCCGGTCTGGCTGGCCGATGACGCGCAGGCAGGGCCGCGTGCGCAGGCCGTGGTCGAGCACTGGTTGGCGCATACGCCGCTGCAGGCCGAGTACACCCGGCGCGCGCGCCCACTGGGCGAGGTTGCCCATCTGGACGAGATGCTGCGCGCCTGCGATGGCCTGGACGTGGCCGTGCTGGCGCCGGACAGCGTGCCGTCGCCCGGTTGGTTGCAGCAGTTGCAGGATGCCTTCGCCCGCGATGCCGCCATTGCCACCGCGACCCCCTGGTGCAATGCCGGCGAGACCGCGGCGTGGCCACGGCTGGGCGAGATCAATCCCGAACCCCATGACCCGGCCTTGCTGGCGCATACCTGCGCCACGTTGCCGACGCTTCACCCGGAGCTGCCATCGGCGGTCACCCACGCGGTGCTGGTACGTGGCAACGCTCGCCGCCGTGCCGGTGGCCTGGACGTGGACAGCTATGCCGGCTGGAATGCCGCGCTGGTCGACCTGAGCCTGCGCATGGCGGGCCTGGGGTGGCGCAACGTGTTGTGCGAGACCGCGTTCGTCGGCCGGGCAGGAGAGGCGGTCAGCCGCGATGGCGATCTGGAGGCCCTGGCCGCGCGCTGGCCGGCCTGGGTGCCGCGGCTGGCCGATTTCCTGATGCACGATCCACTGCACGGTCTGCGTGCCGACCTGCAGCAGCGCATGCGGCAGGCGATAATGCCGAAGGAACAGGGCGACCTGTTCGTCCCGCCCGCGCCGGAGCCTCCCGTTTGAATGCAGCCATTGCCGCCATCGTCGTCACCTACCAGAGTGGCAGCACCATCGATGCCTGCCTGTCGCGCCTGCGCCAGGCGCAGGACATCGCCGAGATCCGGGTGATCGACAATGGTTCGCTGGATGGCACGCTGGACATCGTGCAGCGGCACGCCAGCCATGACCCGCGCGTGCGCTTCGTCGGCAATCCGGACAATCCCGGCTTTGCCGCCGCCAACAACCAGGGCGTGGCCGACTCGCACAGCCCATGGCTGGCCTTCATCAACCCGGACCTGATGATTGAGCCGGACACCCTGACCGAACTGCGCAGCCGTGGTGAGGTGCTGGGCGATTGCCTGCTGGGCGTGGAGCAGGTGGACGAGCACGGCCACGCCGATGAAGCGGTGCGCCGTCGCGATCCGGATTTCCTGCTGATGCTGCGCTCGCCGGGCAAGGGTTCGAAGCTGGCGGTTCCGCGCGATCCGCACCAGGCCGTGCAGCCGGTGCCGGCGTTGTCCGGTGCGCTGCTGATGATGCCGCGTACCCTGTTCGAGCGCATCGGTGGCTGGGATGCGGGTTACCGCCTGCATGCCGAGGACCTGGATCTGTGCCGCCGCGCACGCGAGGCCGGCGCGGTGGTGGCGATCGCCAACGACCTGCAGGTTACCCATGTGCGCGGCGTCTCCAGCCGTTCGCGGCCATTCTTCGTGGAATGGCACAAGCACAGGGGGCTGTGGCGTTACTTCCAGAAGTTCGAGGCCAGGCAGCGCTCGCTGCCGGTACGCGTTGCGGTGTGGGCCGCGATCTGGGCGCATGCGGCGATGCTGGTGCCGCGCCTGCTGCGCAGGTCGTTGTAGCGCCGCAGGAGCATCCACGCATGGCGTGGATCTACCAATGCTGTTCCCCGTGAGCCGAGCGTGGCCGGAGGCACCCCGGTTCACCCTGCCGGGCGCATAATCCGCCCCATGCCTATCATCCAGTCCCTGCTCGACACCGACCTGTACAAGTTCACCATGATGCAGGCGGTGCTGCACCAGCACCCGGCGCCCAGGTGCAGTACCGGTTCAAGTGCCGTACGCCCGGCATCGACCTGGCCCGCTACATCGACCAGATCGACGAAGAAATCGACCACCTGTGCAGCCTGCGCTTCAGTGACGCGGAGCTGGACTACATGCGTGGCCTGCGCTTCGTGAAGCCGGATTTCGCCGATTTCCTCGGCCTGTTCCACCTCGACCGCAAGTACATCCAACTGCGTGCGTCGACGGCCGTGCCCGGCGAGATCGAACTGGACATCACCGGCCCGTGGCTGCACACCATCCTGTTTGAAGTGCCGCTGCTGGCGATCATCAACGAAGTCTGGTTCCGCAACACCACCACGGCCGACTTCGCCGAAGGCGAGCGCCGCCTGCAGGCCAAGGCCGCGCTGCTGCGCGATACCCCCGGCTTCGAACAATGCCGCATCGCCGACTATGGCAGCCGTCGCCGCTACTCGCGTGACTGGCATGCCCGGCTGCTGCCGCTGCTGCGCGACGCGCTCGGCCCGCAGCTGGTCGGCACCAGCAACGTCCACTTCGCGCGCCTGTACGGCATGACCCCGCACGGCACCATGGCCCACGAGTACCTGCAGGCGTTCCAGGCGCTCGGCCCGCGCCTGCGTGATTCGCAGGTGGCGGCACTGGAATCCTGGGCGCGCGAGTACCGCGGCGACCTCGGCATCGCGTTGTCCGATGTGGTCGGCCTGGACGCGTTCCTGCGCGACTTCGACATGTATTTCTGCAAGCTGTTCGACGGTGTGCGCCATGACTCAGGCGATCCGTTCGACTGGGGTGACCGCATGCTGGCGCACTTCCAGCAGCGCCGGGTCGATCCGCGCAGCAAGGTGCTGGTGTTCAGCGATGGGCTCGACATCGCCAAGGTCATGCGCCTGTACGACTACTTCCGCGGTCGCTGCCAGGTCGCGTTCGGTGTCGGCACCCACCTGACCAATGACCTGGGCCCGACACCGCTCAACATCGTCATCAAGATGGTCCGCTGCAACGGCCAGCCGGTGGCCAAGCTCAGCGATTCGCCGGGCAAGAGCATGTGCGACGACCCGGGCTACCTGGCCTACCTGCGCCAGGTCTTCGAGCTGCCGCCGGCGTAAATACGTCGGCTTACAGGTAGTCGACCACCACCAGGTAGGCGCCCTGCAGCGGCTGCTGCTTCGAAGCCTGCACGCTGTAACGCTCGGAGAAGGCGATATCGCCGGCGCGCATCGCGCTGGCCGACACCGACAGCTTCTGGCCCTGGCGCTTGCCATCGCGCAGCGTCGCGGCCTGGCCATCGGCCAGTGCCGTCACTTCCACCGTCGAGCCCTTGGCCGACGGCGGGCAGGCCGCCAGGCTCAGCTCACCCTGGGACAGGTTCGTCGTGCAGCCCGGCTCGGCGATGCGGCCGCTGAAACGGATGCTGCCGCTGCTGGCCTGGGCCAGCGCACTGACGGACATCAGGGCCACACACAGCAGAATGGAATTCCTCATGACACGTTCTCTGGTTCGGTGTGTCCTAGTTAGCGACAGGTTCGATCCGCCTTTAATAGGACAAATCCGAATCTGCTAGGGCCATCACCAAGAAAGAGTGATGCGCATCAAATAAGGCGATTTCCGGCTGAAAAAGGCCTGTTTCCGCGCCTGCCGAACGCGCCTCTCAACGCGTCATCCACGGTCGGCCGCGACCTGGCGGCCCCGTCGTCAAATCTTTCACGCCTCCCAGGCGCAGATTCCGCCTATCACGTCACATTTAGAGCGTCAATGAATTGGCGTTCAGAAAAATAATGAGACTTTCATCACATTTGTGCATATACTTGCGTCACGGATTCAGGGGAAGGTATGTCCGAGTCCGGCCACAGGTGAGACGCAAGGATGGGTCTTGTTAGCCCGGCAGTGCTCCTTGCTTCCTCCTCTACTTCTCATCTCTTCAGTAGGGTTAGGTAAAAGCGAATGCACAAGATCAACCTCATTGCCGCTCTGATGCTGGCCGCCGCTCCGCTGGCCGCCAACGCCGCCGACGGCACCATCACCTTCAATGGCAAGGTGACCGACAAGACCTGCACCATCTCGACCCCGGGCGGCAAGGACTTCGCCGTGACCCTGCCGACCGTGTCGAAGAACACCCTGGCTACCGCCGGTGCCGTTGCGGGCCGTACCCCGTTCGCCATCAACCTGACCAAGTGCAGCGCCGGCAACGTCGCCACCTACTTCGAGCCGGGTTCGACCGTCGACTTCAACAGCGGCCGCCTGGTCAACCAGGCCTCGGCCAACGCTGCCACCAACGTGCAGCTGCAGCTGCTGGGCTCGAACAACCAGTTCCTCCCGATCAAGGCGGCTGGCGCTGGCCTGGCCCAGACCAACTCGCAGTGGGTCACCGTCGGCACCGACGGCTCGGCCGACCTGAACTACTACGCTGAGTACTACGCCACTGCCGCCGCCACCCCGGGCGACGTCACCAGCAGCGTCAAGTACACGATCATCTACAACTGATCGTAGCCGTACCCGCATTGGCCGGCGTACGCGCCGGCCAGTGCTCCGCGGCCCTTGGCCACACCCCTCGAGCGTAGTACTTCCGATGAAAGCACTCTTTCCCCGGGCGCTGCTGCTGGCAGCGTTCACGCTGCCCCTCTGCCAGAACGCACTGGCCGGCGTGGTGGTCAATGGCACGCGGGTGATCTACCCGGCACAGGCACGCGAAGTCACCGTGCAGGTCGACAACGTGGGCGACTCGCCCGCACTGGTCCAGGCCTGGATCGACAGTGGAGACGCCAACCAGACCGCCGATACCAGCGATGCTCCGTTCGTGCTGACGCCGCCGATCGCGCGCGTCGAGCCGGGCCGCAGCCAGGCGCTGCGCCTGATCTTCTCCGGCGCGCAGCTGCCGACCGATCACGAGACGGTGTTCTGGCTCAATGTGCTGGACGTACCGCCGTCGCCGGACAACGCCGACAGTGGTGACCAGAATTACCTGCAGGTTGCGTTCCGTTCGCGCCTGAAGCTTTTCTACCGGCCGCAGGGCCTGAAGGGCGTCGCCAACGACGCACCGGCAGCGCTGCGCTGGACCCGCAATGGCGACCGCCTGCGGGTGGAAAACCCGAGCCCCTTCCACGTCACTCTGGCCGAAGTGCATGCCGTGACCGGCAGCGGCGAAAAGGCCGTCGAGGACAAGGGCGCGATGGTCGCGCCGAAGCAGAGCCTGGAGTTCGCCGCGCCGGCGGGCACCAACCAGGTGCGCTTCATCACCATCAACGATTACGGCGGCCGGGTCGAGCACACCGTCCGCCTCGACAGCACCGGGAGCTGAACGCGCCGCGCCGGCCAAGGGCCTGCGCATCCCGCCACCGCCGCCGTGCGGCGAATTGAAGGAATGTCAGTGTGATCGGAAACAGATTGACATTGTCGATCCATCAGGCGCTTTGCCTGCTGGTTGTTGGCGCGGCCTGCCCAGGATGGGCGCTGGCTGCACCGGCCAATCTCGGCGAACAGGCGCTGATGGCGCAGAGTGGTGCGGCCAACGCGCGTGCACCGGAATCGGCCCAGTTCAATTCGAGCTTCCTGTCCGGCCAGGCCAAGCAGGTCGACCTGGCTGCCTTCAGCAACGGCAACCCGATGGTGGCCGGCAGTTACCGTGTCGATGTCTACGTCAACGGTGCCTGGCAGGGCCGTCGTGACCTGCAGTTCAAGGCCGATGCACAGGGCCGTGTCGACGCCTGCCTGCCGCTGCCGATGCTGGAAGAAATGGGCGTGGACAGCGAGGCCGTGCTGCTGCAGCAGGACCCGACGCTGCCGACCGACACGACCAGCTGCGTGCCGGTGCAGCAGCGCATGGCCAACGCCTATGGTGTCTACGACAGCGGCAACCTGCGCTACGACCTCAGCATCCCGCAGGTGTTCCTGCGCCGTGAGGCACGCGGCTACGTCAACCCGGCGCTGTGGGACCGCGGCATCAATGCCGGTTTCGTCGGCTACAGCTTCAATGCCATCGACAGCAACAGCCGTGTCGAAGGTGGCCAGCGCAACCGCAGTGCCTATCTCGGCCTCAATGCCGGCCTGAACCTGGGTGGCTGGCAGTTCCGCCACGACTCCAACCTGACCTGGTCCGAGGGTGACGGCCGCCATTGGCAGAGCATCGCCACCTACGCACAGCGCGGCATCCCGCAGGTGCGCGGCATGCTCACCATCGGTGAGGCCTACACCACCGGCGAGCTGTTCGACTCGATCGGCTACCGCGGTGCCAGCCTGGCCAGCGACGATCGCATGCTGCCCGATTCGCTGCGCGGTTACGCGCCGGTGGTGCGCGGCATCGCCGAGACCAACGCACGCATCGAAGTGCGCCAGAACCAGCAGCTGATCTACTCCTCCACCGTTTCGCCGGGCAACTTCGTCATCGATGACCTGTACCCGACCGGCTACGGCGGAGACCTGGAAGTGAGCGTGATCGAGGCCGATGGCCGCCGCCGCGAATTCAAGGTGCCGTTCGGCTCGGTGCCGCAGATGCTGCGCGAAGGCGTGTCGCGTTACTCGCTGACCGCCGGCCAAGTGCGCAACAAGCTGCTGGCCGACGAACCCTGGCTGGTGCAGGGCACCTACCAGCGCGGCATCGGCAACCAGCTGACCCTGTACGGCGGCAGCGCGCTGAGCGATGGCTACCTGTCGCTGCTGTACGGTGTCGGCCTGTCCACGCGGGTCGGTGCCTTCGCGGCAGACGTCACCCATGCACGCACCTCGTTCGACCACTACGGCAGCCACACCGGCGCCAGCGTGCGCTTGAGCTACAGCAACATGATCGGTGAGACCGGCACCAACCTGACCCTGGCCGCCTACCGTTACTCGACCGAAGGTTTCTACAGCCTGCAGGACGCGCTGTATGGCCGTGACTCGGACAAGCGCGGCATCGATCCGACCACCCGTGGTCGCCAGCGCAGCCAGTTCCAGGTGACCTTGAACCAGCCGCTGGGCCGTCGTGGCGGTGCGCTGTACGTGACCGGTTCGGTGCGTGACTTCTATGACCGCTCCGGCACCTCCAAGCAGTACCAGGTGGGCTACAACAACGCCTGGCGTTCGGTGAACTACGGCTTCTCGGCGCTGCGCACCGAAGAAGGCGTGCTCGGCCGTTCCGACACCCAGTACCTGCTGTCGATGAGCGTGCCGCTGGGCCGTGGTACCCACCCGGTGTCGTTCAGTGCCGATCTGGGCGTGCGCGACCGCGGTGGCTACGACAACAGCCGCGTCGGCATCACCGGTTCGGCCGGCGTCGACAACAACTTCAGCTACGGCGTGGCCCTGTCCGATTCCCGCGAGGGTGGCACCACGGCGGTCGGCAATGCCGAATACCGCAGCCGCTACTCCGCGTTGAATGCCACCTACAGCCACTCGCGTGATTTCCGTCAGGCCTCCGTCGGTGCCAACGGCAGCGTGGTGGTGCATCCGGGCGGCTTCACTTTCACCCCGCAGCGTGGCGACACCATGGTGCTGGTCGAGGCACCGGGCGCGCGCGATGCGATCGTCAGCAACGCCCCGGGCCTGCGCGTCGATGGCCGCGGCTACGCCGTGGTGCCGTACGTGTCGCCGTACCGCCTCAACACCGTCACCCTCGATCCGCAGGGCATGGCCCACGACGTCGAGCTGGAAAGCACCAGCCAGTCGATCGCACCGTTCGCCGGTGCCATCAGCTACCTGCGCTTCGATACCCGCAAGGGCAACGCGTTGCTGATCCAGGTACGCAACCCGGATGGCCGCAGCATGCCGTTCGGTGCACAGGTCAAGGATGAGCAGGGCCAGCCGGTCGGCATGGTCAGCCAGGGCGGCCGCCTGTACGTGCGCAGTGAAAACAACCAGGGCCGCCTGCTGGTGGAGTGGGGCGCCGGTGCCGACCAGCGCTGCACCATCGATTACCAGGTTCCGGCGGGCGCCGATGCGTCCAAGACCGGCTTCATTCCGCTGGAGGCAGCATGCCGATGATTTCTTCCCGTGGCCGCAAGGCGCTGACGGCCCTTGTACTGCTGGGTGGCGCACTGCTGGCACAGCAGGCCAGCGCGTCGTGCCGCATCCAGTCCAGCTGGTTCACCGCGCAGGACGTGACCATGGACATGGGCCAGATCGTGATCCTGCCCAGCACGCCGGTCGGTGGCGTGATCAAGGAGATCAGCGAACCGATCAACCAGCAGAACAGCGTGGCACGCTGCGACTGGTCCGGTGGCCGTTCCATCGGCGAGTACGTCAACGCCGCGCAGAAGCGTCCGGTGGCCGGCTTCTCGAACGTCTATGAAACCGATGTGGCGGGCGTGGGCATCCGCCTGTACCGCGACTCCGGCGCGATCCAGACCTACTATCCGCACACCATCAACTTCGCCAGCAACAGCACCATCTCGCTGGTCGGAGGCACGTTCCGCATCCAGCTGATCAAGACTGCGGCACAGACAGGCTCGGGCGTGATCGCGCCGAACGGCCGCTTCACCACGTACTACTTCGACGGTGATGGCCCCGGTCGCCCGGTGTTGACCTCCACCTTCAAGGGCTCGGGCACCACCGTGGTCAGCCCGACCTGCGAAGTGCAGGCCGGCAGCCGCAACATCGCCGTCGACTTCGGCAGCGTGCCCAACACCACCTTCACCGGTGTCGGTTCGCGCGCGGTCGATCGTGATTTCGAGATCCGCCTGAACTGCCAGGGCAGCAATGTTGCCGCCTACCAGAGCAAGATCGGCATCCGCCTCGATGCCGACCAGGACAGCTCGAACATGCCGGGTGTGCTGAAGCTCAGCGCAGCCAGCAACAGCGCCACCCGCATCGGCATCCAGATGGTCCAGCGCGTTGGCACCACCGAGCGCGAAGTGCGCTTCGGCCAGACCATCAACGTCGGCACCACCGCGCCGGGGACCAGCGTCATGGCGCTGCCGCTGCGCGCGCGCTATGTGCAGACCCAGGCCGGTACGGTGGGTGCGGGTGTCGCGAACGGCCAGGCCACCTTCACCATCCAGTACGAGTAAGGCCGCCCGGGCGGCTGTCCCTGCTGCGTTCCGCCGCAACGTCGCCCGTCCCACGGGCGGCGTTGACTGCGTGTTGATCTTCCAACGATGAAGATCAGTGCCACGACGCACGTACCATCAATCTAATGTGATGGACGTCGCGAATTTGGAGTTTCCTCATGAGGTGACCGTCTCCTGCCTGCGGGCATTGGGCGGGAACGCCGAAAGGATCCAGACGTGGCTACAGCTACTGGCATTCTCCAGTACGGTCCTTCCGGAGCACCCCGGTGAAGGTCCTGTCGGTGTTCGGCACCCGACCGGAAGCGATCAAGATGGGGCCGCTGGTGCGCGCCCTGGCCGAGGCTGCGGACATCGAATCGGTGGTCTGCATCACCGGCCAGCACCGGGCGATGCTCGACCAGGTGATGTCGCTGTTCGAGATCACCGCCGACCATGACCTGGATGTCATGGTGCCCAACCAGACCCTCAATGGCCTGTGCTCCAGGCTGTTCGAGCGGCTTGACGTGCTCTACACGCAGGTCCGCCCGGATCGCGTGCTGGTGCACGGCGATACCACCACGGCGATGACCGCCGCCCTGGCCGCGTTCCACCACCGCATTCCGATCGGCCATGTCGAGGCCGGCCTGCGCACCGGCGACATCAACCGGCCATGGCCGGAGGAGATGAACCGGCGGGTGATCGACGTGGTCGGTCATCAGCTGTATGCACCCACTCCCGGCTCGCGCGCCAACCTGGCCCGTGAGCATCTGGGCGGTCAGATCCTGGTCACCGGCAACACCGTCATCGATGCCCTGCAGCAGACCGTGCAGCGCCTGGATGCCGATCCGGCACTGCGTGCCCAGGCCGACGAACCCTTCCACATGCTCGACCCCGGGCGCCGCCTGCTGCTGGTCACCGGCCATCGCCGCGAGAGCTTCGGCCAGGGCTTCGAGGACATCTGCCGTGCGCTGGCCGAACTGGCCCAGCGGCCGGACCTGCAGGTACTGTACCCGGTGCACCTCAATCCGAACGTCCAGGCACCGGTCAACGCACACCTGGGCAACCTCGACAACGTGCACCTGGTGCCGCCGCAGGACTACCTGCGCTTCGTGCGCCTGATGCAGCGCGCCGACGTCATCCTCACCGACTCCGGTGGCGTGCAGGAAGAAGCGCCGGCATTGGCCAAGCCGGTGCTGGTGATGCGCGACGTCACCGAGCGCCCGGAGGCGGTCGAGGCCGGTGTGGTGACGCTGGTCGGGACCACGCCCTCGCGCATCGTCGAGGGGGTCAATGCGGCCTTGGCACAGCCACCGCAGCCGACCCGTTTCGACCCCGATGGCAGTCCCTATGGCGATGGCCGCGCCAGCGCCCGCATCGTCGCCGCCCTGCGTGGCGCACCCCTTCCCGAATTCTCGCCCGGTCTCCGCAGCGGCGGTGCCGCCCACCATCCTCTCCATGAAGTGACGCCATGAGCCACACCGGCCGCTGTCCCCTGTTTGTTTCCGCCGCCGCGTTCGTCCTGTCGTGCGCGGTTGGCAGTGCCCACGCCGCCGACAGCGTCGCCGGCCAGTTCGCAGAATGGAGCGGCGACAGCACGGTGAGCCGGCAGATGACCCTGCGCGAACTCGGCTTCCGCCAGCCGCTGGTACTCAGTGGGCAGGAGAGCCAGCGCGAGGTCTACCTGCCGGTGCCGGCCGGTGTTGCCACCCGCGATGCGCAGCTGCAGCTCGATGGCCGCTATGTGCGTGGCCACGCTGGGCGCACTTCAGGCCTGTGGTCGGTGGATGGCGATCCGATCGCCGCGCGTTCGATCACCGATGCCCAGGGCGATGCCAGCCAGCTGCTGGCCATCGATGGCGAACCCCGCCAGAACGGCTTCGTGCGGGTCGGTGTCGGCTGGTGGTCGATCGTGTCCGACTATCAATGTGCCGACCAGAGTGCGCCGGCCAATGTGCTGCGGTTGTCGCCGGATTCGCGCTTCAGCTACCGCTTCGATGGGCGTGCCGTGGATACCGTGGCCAAGGCCTGGGGCGCGCTGCCACCGCGGGTGCGCCTGCTGGTGGAGGGCAAGGCGCTGCAGGCGCCCACCTATGATGCCGCCTGGCGCATTGGTACCGCGTTGCAGGCTGGCGGCAAGCAGGTGCAGGTGGTGGCGCTGCCCAAGGTCGGCGACAGCGTCGACCTGGCCGGCATCAGCATCCCGGCCAGCCTGCGGGGCGTGCCGGCGTACGCCGCGCTGGCCGCGGGCGAGCGCGTGCACGCGATCAAGGACCTGGCCGAAGTGGGAGCGCTGCTGTCGTTGCGTGACAGCGGGCCGTTGGCCGCCGATGTGATGATCGGCAGCGATGCATTGCGCGCCGGCGTACGCGGGGCGCTGGATGCGCTGGCCGCACAGGTCGGCGCGGCGGGCACCGATGCGGGCGCAGCGTTCGCCACGTGGCGCGGTACTGACATGGGCGGCCTGGAGAAGCCCGCCGCCAACGCGTCGGTCAGCGTGGTGGCCGTTGCAGGCCGTCCGACGCTGGTGGTCGACCCGGCGGCAGCGGGCAAGGTTGCCGGACTGTTCGCCGAACAGTGGCGCAGCTATGCGCTGGGCCGCAGCCTGCAGGTCAGCGCAGCAGGAACGCCCAAACTGGACGGTGACCAGGTACTGCTGAGCCGGCTCGGAAACATCGCCGGAACCATGGATGTGGTGACCCGCGCCGACCGCAGCGCCAGCTTCGATCTGGGTGCGCTGTCGGCCGATGGTCGCCTGCCCGAGGAAGTGGTGATCGATGTCTCGGCGGCCCCCAACGCGGCCGGGCAGGGCGCGGTGGCCACGATCTATCTCAACGACTATCTGCTGGGCGGCAAGGTGCTGTCGGCCAACGGCCAGCCGCAACGGCTGGTGGCCAAGGTACCGGCCTACGCGCTGTCGGCCCGCAACGAGATCCGTGTCAGCTTCCTGCGCCAACCGGCACGCCCCTACTGCCACGATCCGGCGACCGGCTATCCAGTCTCGATCCTGCCCAGCAGCCACCTGACCCTGGCCAGGCGCTCGCTGGGCAGTGATTTCGTCGGTGCCAGCAGCCAGCTGTCACGCGGCAACCAGGTGTTCGTGCCCGGCGCCTGGCTGCAGGATGCACCGGCCTCGCTGGGCAAGGTCATCGCGGTGGCCAGTGCAGTGGGCGCTTCGCCGGAGGCGTCGGAACTGAAGGTGGTCGACGCCGGTGCCGCGGTCAGCCCGGGCGCGCCATGGCTGGCCTTCGGCGTTGCACCGGCCGGTGTCGATGTGGCCGGCCTGAAGGATGGCCACCTGCGCGTCGGTGGCACGTCGCAACCGCTGCTGGATGTCAGTGGCCTGGATCACGCCGCGGTGGTGCAGGTGGGTTCGTCCGGAGGCCAGCTGGGCGTTCTTTACAGCGACCTCGGCGCACAGGCACCGTCGTTCAGCGCACCGTTCCGGTTGCTGCGCGGCGATCTGGCCGTGCTTGACGGCACTGATGTCGTGCGCGAATTCGACCGCCAGGATCCTTATGGCACTCGCCTCGCGCACGACGGCAATCCGCAATCGAAGTGGGAACGGCACATGGTCTGGTTGCTGCTGCTGGTCGGCGTGATCGTATTCGCGCTGCTGGCCGCCCGCGTCACCCAGGTGCGCCGCCGCAAGTCC
Organism: Stenotrophomonas sp. pho; assembly: GCF_006228405.1. Classification (NCBI taxonomy): domain Bacteria; kingdom Pseudomonadati; phylum Pseudomonadota; class Gammaproteobacteria; order Lysobacterales; family Lysobacteraceae; genus Stenotrophomonas; species Stenotrophomonas sp. pho. The sequence goes on from NZ_CP029759.1 coordinate 645,241, forward strand.
GCCAGCGCAGGACATTGATCCACCGTGGACGGTCTGTTCTGGAACATCCAGCTGGCCAACTACTACGCCGCCCTGGAAACCACGGCGGCGGCGGTGGCCGTGCTGATCCTGATCTCCAGCCTCGATGACCTGTTCATCGATGTCTGGTACTGGGTGCGCGAGAGCTGGCGCGCGCTGACCGTCAAGCGCCGCGACGCGTACCGGCCGCTGACCCAGGAAGACCTGCTGCGGCGGCCGGAACAGCCGCTGGCGATCATGGTGCCGGCGTGGATGGAGTACGACGTCATCGCGCAGATGGTCGAGAACATGATCAACGTGCTCGACTACCGCGAGTACGTCGTGTTCGTCGGCACCTATCCCAACGACCAGCAGACCATCGACGAAGTCGAGCGCATGCGCCGTCGCTACAAGCGCCTGCGCCGTGTGGAGGTGCCGCATGACGGACCGACCAGCAAGGCCGACTGCCTGAACTGGCTGATCCTGGCGATCTTCGACTACGAGAAGCGCCACGACATCGAGTTCGCCGGGGTGATTCTGCACGATAGCGAAGACGTGCTGCACCCGATGGAACTGCGCTTCTACAACTACCTGCTGCCGCGCAAGGACATGATCCAGCTGCCGGTCACCTCGCTGGACCGCGAATGGTACGAACTGGTGGCCGGTGTCTACATGGACGAGTTCGCCGAATGGCACGCCAAGGACCTGGTGGTGCGCGAGAGCGTGTCCGGCATGGTGCCGTCGGCCGGCGTCGGCACCTGCTTTTCGCGGCGTGCGCTGCTGGCGTTGAGCGCGCAGACCGACAACCAGCCTTTCAACACCGACAGCCTCACCGAAGATTACGACGTCGGTGCGCGGCTGGCAGCCATGGGCATGCAGTCGATCTTCGCCCGCTTCCCGGTGCAGTTCCGCGTGCGCCGGCCGTCTTGGTTCGGCTGGGGGCCGGTGCGCGAGCGCACCCAGCAGATGGCACTGTGCGTGCGTGAGTACTTCCCCGACAACTTCCGCGCCTCGTACCGGCAGAAGGCGCGCTGGGTGCTGGGCATCGGCCTGCAGAGCTGGGAGTCGCTGGGCTGGCGCGGTTCGCTGGCTACCAAGTACCTGTTGGCGCGCGATCGCAAGGGCATCATCACCTCGTTCGTCAGCATCATCGCCTACCTCATCTTCCTGCAGTTGCTGTTGTTCTGGCTGTTGAAGGCGACCGGGGTGTGGACGATGCAGTTCCCCAGCGTGTTCCAGGCCGGTACCTGGCAGATGAATGTCGCGCTGCTGACCACGGCGGCGCTGGCGACCCGCGTCGTGCAGCGCTTCTACTTCGTCAACCGCTTGTACGGCTGGGAGCATGCGCTGATGTCGATCCCGCGCATGGTGGTCGGCAACATGATCAACTTCATGGCCACCGCCCGCGCATGGAAGGTGTTCCTGGCCTACCTGCTGTTCGGCAAGCGCATGGTCTGGGACAAGACCATGCACGACTTCCCCGATGCGGCACAGCTGGTGCAGACCCGCAAGCAGCTCGGTGAGCTGTTGACCACCTGGCAGGCGGTGGAACCGGAGCGGCTGCAGCAGGCGCTGGCGCAGCAGCATGCCGGCCGGCGGCAGCCGCTGGGCCGCATCCTGCTAACCCAGGGCTGGCTGGATGATGAAACCCTGGCCGAAGCCATCGCCTTCCAGGGCGACCTGCCGCGTGCGGTCATCGACGTCGACTACCTGCGCGCGGGCTCATTCCCGGTCAGCGCCGATGCCTGCGTGCAGTGGCGCATGCTGCCGCTACCGCCGCGGCAGCAGCAGACACTGCGGCTGGCCGTGGCCAGCCCATTGCCCGAAGACGCGCTGGCATTGCTGAAGCAGGAAACCCGCAGCGCACACATCGAACAGAGCATCGCCCGCGAAAGCGAAATCAACGCTGGCCTGCGCCTGATCGGCGGCGACCAGCACTGGCAGCTGGACAACGTGCCCTTGCTGGGCGACCTGCTGGTGGAGATGCGCCTGATCGACCACGCGCGCTTCGAGATCGCACTGGATGCGTACAAGCCGCAGCGCGATGGCCGCATTGGCGATTACCTGGTCAAGCAGGGCATCACTACCGAAGAGGCCGTGGCCCAGGCCATGCAGGAGCAGCGCCGGCGTGCGGCCGCGCTGCAGTCGCCGCCTCCCGGAGCCTTGCCCGCATGAAGACCACGCTGCTGTCCACCGTCATTGCCGTGGCACTGGCCACGGCCGCCGCGCCGGTGCTGGCGCAGGCCGATGCGCCGCTGCCGTTGTCCGGCGCTGCATACCGCATCGCCGAGCAGGCCTTCGCCGCTTACGAGCGCGGCGACTATCAAGCGGCTTACCAGCAGTCCAGCGAAGCTGTCCGGTTGCGCCCGGACGTGGTGCGGCTGCGCCTGCTGCAGATCTATGCGTTGCAGAAACTGGGCCGGTCGGCGGAGGCGCAGCAGCAGGCGCGCCGTGCACTGGATGCCGGGTTGAAGGATCCGGCCTTGCCGGCACTGGCCGCTGCCACCGCTGCGCGCAGCACGCCCCCGGATGCCAGGGGCGGGCGCGCCCCCTCCCCACCGCGCGCGGCCGGCAGCGGCGCAGACCGCGCCAGGCAGCAGGCCTACACGCTGGCCACCGAGGCCTATGCTGCCTATGACGCCGGGCGCATGCGGGAAGCAGCCAGCAAGGCCGAGCAGGCCTTCCGCCAGCAGCCGAAGCAGGGCGCCTGGGCGATGCTGTGGGTGGCGGCGCTGGAAGCACAGCAACAGGCCGAACTGGCCGACGCGGCCGTCGGCACGGCGCTGCAGCTGGGCGCACCGAACGTCGAGGAACTGCACGCGCGGCGCGTGGCGCTGGCCCGCCAGCGCGCGCTGCTGCAGGCCCAGCAGGCCTACCAGTCGCTGTCCACGCAGAACGATGCGGCGGCCGTCGCGCAGGCGCGGGCCGCCGTCGAGCTTGCGCCGGATGTTGCTTCGTACCGGTTGCTGTTGATCACCGCGCAGCTGCAGCAGGGGCAGCTGGCCGACGCCGAGCGCAGCGCCGACCAGGCACTGCAGGCCGACGGCGGCGATCTCAATGCCCGGGTGATGCGCGGTTATCTGCGCCAGCGCCAGGGCAAGACCGTGCTTGCCAATGAGGACTTCGACACCGCGCTTGCCCTGCCGGGGTCCACAACGCAACAGCGCAACGTGCGCCTGCTGGCCGTGGATGCGGCATTGGCCGCTGGGGACCGCATACGTGCGGCTGCACTGCTGGCGCCGCTGCAGGCGGCGTTGCCCACGGATGTGGGCGATGCTCGCGCGCAGCAGTTGCTGCAGCAGGGCATCGAGCAGCGCGCCAGGGCGACCGGATCCAGTCGCGAGCGTCCGCGCATGAGTGCGCAGGCCTATCCGGCGCCGTTCCAGCATTGCCAGTCGGATGGCACCGGCAATGTCTGCGAGCTGATGCCGGCTGACCTGCAGGGCGACGGTGGTGCCGCACAGCGCGCATATGCAGCCTACGCGCGGCAGGACTTTGCCGAGGCCATCGGTGAGGCAAGGCAGGCCGTGCAACTCGCACCGGACGATGCAGACCTGCAAGGCCTGCTGACCACCACGCTGGCGGCAGGCAACCGCAGCCAGCAGGACGAAGCGCGGCTGCGCCTGGATGCGACGCTGGCACAACACCCTGATGACGCGGTGGCGCTGATGCAACGCGGCTACCTCAACCAGAAGGCCCGTGAACCGGCGCGCGCACTGGCCGACTTCCGTGCCGCCGAGGCCACCGGCAAGGCACCCAAGAGCGTGGTGATCGACCAGGCGTACGCGAGTGCGGCCAACGGAGATCATCCGCAGGCGGTGTCGCTGCTGCGCAGCGCCATTGATCGCGCCGACGCCGGTAAGCTGCCTCTGGATGCGCATCAGCGCTACAACGTGCGCAATGCCATCGCCAACTATTCGCGCGAGTGGGGCGTGATCGCCTCGGCCGGTTTCCGCGGCGCGCGCCAGGCCGCGACCAATGTCGGCGGCGCGGCGATCAGTACGTCGGGCGATTCGGTGTTCAGCACGCTGGAAGCGTTCTGGCGGCCCCCGGCGTTCAATGACCAGCATGGCACGCTGGAGCTGTACACCCGGCTGCTCAACACGCTGTACGACGAGGGCGGCACCTACGAATCGATCCGCGCAGTGGACCCGTGCACCGGCGAATCGACACCCGACGCACGTGCTCGCGCCGACCGTCTCAGCCGCTCGCGTTCCACCACCGGCTGGCCGTCCACCATCGCCTCGTTCGGCATGCGCTACGCCTTCGGCCAGACCGGCCTGAGCGCCGGCATCGAGCGCCGCCAGTTTCTCGGTAGCGCCACCCGCACGGGCGATGTCTATCCCGCGTCCGCGGCCGTGCAGTGCAGCCTGCAGCTGGCCCTGAACCCGCCACTGGAAGCCAGCACGCTGGCCCGCTACCGCCTGGCCAGCGGTTCCGGTGGCTGGATGTCCTACCTGACCTACGGCTATTACCACGGTACCGACCTGCGCACCGACGTGAACCAGTGGTGGATGGTCAGCGGCTACGCGCAGGGCGGTTACACGTGGGATGACAACAGCGCGCATTTCACGCTCGATGCACTCGATGCCAACGGCATACCGGTGCGGCGGATCGGCGATGCCAGCGGGCGCCTGCATCGCGAACAGTGGTTCGCGGCCGGTGAACTGCGCGCCGGACGCAGCTTCCGCTTTGGCGCCGGGCAGACCCACTGGGTGGTCACGCCGTATCTGGTGGTGGGGGCGGACTGGCTGGACCAGCGCTCGCGCGTGCGCGACATCCGTTACCCGCTGTTCCCGTCGCAGTCGTTCGCGCTCAACGATACGCAGCGCAGCTGGTCACTTGGCGCGGGGCCGGGCCTGGGCGTGCGCTACTGGTTCCGCGAGGACCGCTACAACACGCCGCGTTCCTACCTCGACCTGACCGTGCAGTACCGCTTTGCGATCGGTGGCGGTGATACGCAGCGCGCCAAGGGCCTGTTCGCCACCGCCATCCTATATTACTGAGGCAACCCCACCGCCGCCGCAGCGCCGCCGCCTGCGGCGTGTCCTGGGTCAGCCACGGCTCCAGCGCATAGACCAGCACGTGCTGTGCGCCGCTGTCGCGTGCCCACGCCAGCTGCCGTTGGATCCGCGCGGCATCGGCAGTCTCGCCCTTGAACCCGCTGCCATCAGCGGCGCTGCCGGGCAGTTCGCGGAACAGCTCGACGATCGCATCGAAGCCGATGTCGTGCGCGTGGAAGTGATCGAGCAACGGCTGAAGCTGCTGCACGTTGCCGGCGCCGGCAACGCCCACGCCGTCCTGCACCATCGGCCGCAGCGTGGCCTGTGCCAGCACTGCCTGCCACAGCGTGACCAGGTTGCCGTCGGTCTGCAGGCGGCTGAAGTAGCAGGAGATCGCGCAGTCACCGCCGCGCGCGCGGGCGGCGTCTGCCAGCCCGTGCAGCCATTGCGCCAGCCACTGCTGGCGTGCCGGATCGGCCCAGTGGTACTGCTCCAGCTCGTAGGGCAGGTACCAGCCCTCGAAGGCGGGTACCTGCGCCCAGGGCGCCTGTGCCAACCAGCGGCGTGCATGCTCCAGGCTGTCGGCAAGGAACGCCTGCAGCGTGGCATCGTCGGCCCCGATCGCCTGCCACCAGCGTCGCTGGAAGGGCAGTCCGACGCGGATGCGGATGTCGTTCTCGCTGGCGGCGCTGAACAGCTGCTGCAGGCTGCCGTCGGGCAGTGACCAGTCGCCGTCACTGCCGCCGACGATGCCGGTCCATTGCAGCACCAGCTGACGGCAGCCCAGCGTATGTGCAAGCTTCAACGAGCGCTGCCAGTCGGCCAGTCCCCACTGCAGGTGGCTGCGCCAGGGCTGCAGGAAGGTGCCGTCGACCTGCACCGGCAGCGAGCAGCCGGGCAGGGTGGCGAGCGTACCGGCCAACGGCGCCAGCACGGCCGCGCGCAGCAGGCGGCGGCGCAACGGCGAAGACGGATCTGCGGGAAGGACGGGCGCAACCATGCCCGCATCATCCCAGAGCACCGTGCGCAGCAGGTGAACCCAGCGACCGGTGGTGCTGGCCGCTGGCCGGCACCACCGTGTGCTTACTCCAACGCGTAGCGCAGGGTGAACAGCACCGCCACCAGCCATACCGCCGGATGCACTTCGCGCCAGCGGCCGGTGCCGGCCTTCAGTGCCGCATACGCGATGAAGCCAAACGCCAGGCCATTCGCGATGGAGTAGGTGAACGGCATCGCCAGCGCGCACAGTGCGGCCGGCACCGATTCGGTCAGGTCGCTCCAGTCCACTTCCACCAGTTCGCGCAGCATCAGGCCGGCCACGAACAGCAGCGCCGGTGCGGTGGCATAGCTGGGCACCATCGCCGCCAGCGGCGAGAACAGCAGCGCGGCCACGAACAGCGCCGATACGACCAGCGCAGTCAGGCCGGTACGGCCACCCACCTGCACGCCCGAGGCGCTTTCAGCGAAAGCGGTGGTGCTGCTGGTGCCGAGCACCGAACCGGCCACGATGGCGGTGCTGTCGGCCAGCAACGCGCGGCCGAAGCGCTTCTGCGCGCCCGGCAGCTTCAGCAGTCCGGCGCGACCGACCACGCCATACAGGGTGCCGGTGGCATCGAACACTTCCACCAGCACGAACACCAGCACTACCTGCAGCAACACCGCGATCGGCGCACCGCCGTCATGGTGCAGCAGGCCCGGCAGGTCCAGCTGCAGGAAGGTGGGGGCCAGGCTCGGCGGCAGCGAAACCAGGCCCTGGTACTGCACGTCGCCCAATGCCCAGCCCGCACCGGTCACCGCCAGGATGCCGATCAGGATCGCGCCGCGGATCCGGCGTGCTTCCAGCACTGCGATCAACAGGAAACCGGCCAGCGCCAGCAGTGGCGGCGCCGTGTTCAACGGGCCCAGCGCCACCAGCGTGTCTTCGTTGCCGACGATCACGCCGGATTTCTGCAGTGCGATGATCGCCAGGAACAGGCCGATGCCGGCCACGATCGCCGAGCGCAGCGACGAAGGAATGCCCGACACCAGCCATGCCCGCACACCGGTCAGCGACAGCACCAGGAACACCAGGCCGGAGATGAACACCGCCCCCAGCGCCTGCTGCCACGGCAGGCCGGCAGCGCCGACCACGGTGAACGCGAAGAACGCGTTCAGGCCCATCCCCGGTGCCATGCCGACCGGGAAGTTGGCCGCCAGCGCCATTACCGCAGAACCCAGCGCGGCGGCCAGGCAGGTGGCCACGAACACCGCACCCGCATCCATGCCGGTGGTGCCGAGGATCTCCGGGTTGACGAAGACGATGTAGGACATCGTCAGGAAGGTGGTGATGCCGGCCAGCAGCTCGGTACGCACGGTGGTGCCGTGCTGCTGCAGCTGGAACATGCGCTCGAACAGGGACATGGAGATTCTCGCGACTAAGGTGTCACGACCAACGGTCGTGACCTACCCGAATGCAGAACGTGGGTACCGACCGTTGGTCGGTACGCTTCAAAGCGTCACCACCAACGGTGGTGACCTACCGAAAGGAGAAAGGCCGCGCGAGCGCGGCCTTTCCGGTTGCCTTACTTCAGCGCCTTGAAGCGCAGGCGCTTCGGCGCAGCGTCATCGCCCATCCGACGCTTCTTGTCTTCCTCGTACTCGCGGTAGTTGCCCTGGAAGAACTCCACGTGCGAGTCGCCTTCGAAAGCGATGATGTGCGTGGCGATGCGGTCCAGGAACCAGCGGTCGTGCGAGATCACGAAGGTGTTGCCCGGGAACTCCAGCAGCGCGTCTTCCAGTGCACGCAGGGTTTCGATGTCCAGGTCGTTGGACGGTTCGTCGAGCAGCAGCACGTTGCCGCCCTGCAGCAGGGTCTTGGCCATGTGCAGGCGGCCACGCTCACCACCGGACAGCGAACCGACCATCTTCTGCTGGTCCTGGCCCTTGAAGTTGAAGCGGCCGATGTAGGCGCGCGACTGGATCTCGATGCCGTTGATGTTGAGGATGTCCAGGCCGCCGGCGATTTCCTGGAAGACGTTGTGGTTGCCTTCCAGCTTGTCGCGGCTCTGGTCCACGTAGGACAGCTGCACGGTCGGGCCGATCACGATCTCGCCCGAATCCGGCTTTTCCTGGCCGGTGATCATCTTGAACAGGGTCGACTTGCCGGCGCCGTTCGGGCCGATGATGCCGACGATCGCGCCCGGCGGAATCAGCATCGACAGGTTGTCGATCAGCAGGCGGTCGCCGAACTTCTTGGAGACGTTCTTGAACTCCATCACCATGTTGCCCAGGCGCTCGCCCGGCGGGATGAAGATTTCGTTGGTCTCGTTGCGCTTCTGGTAATCCTGCGACTGCAGCTCTTCCAGGCGGGCCAGACGGGCCTTGCCCTTGGAACGGCCGCCCTTGGCGTTCTGGCGCGACCACTCCAGTTCCTTCTGGATCGCCTTCTGGCGGGCCTTTTCCTGGTTCTCTTCCTGCTTCAGGCGCTCATCCTTCTGCACCAGCCATTCAGTGTAGTTGCCCTTCCACGGAATGCCGCGGCCGCGGTCCAGTTCCAGGATCCACTCGGCGGCGTTGTCCAGGAAGTAGCGATCATGGGTGACCGCCACCACGGTGCCGGTGTAGCGCGCCAGGAACTGTTCCAGCCATTCCACCGACTCGGCGTCGAGGTGGTTGGTCGGTTCGTCCAGCAGCAGCATGTCCGGCTTCTGCAGCAGCAGGCGGCACAGTGCCACGCGGCGCTTTTCACCGCCGGACAGGTTGGCGATCTTGGCATCCCACGGCGGCAGGCGCAGCGCATCGGCAGCCACGTCCAGCTGGTTTTCCAGGGTGTGCGCATCACCGGCGGCCAGGATCGCCTCCAGGCGCTCCTGCTCCTTGGCCAGCGCGTCGAAGTCGGCACCTTCCTCGGCGTAGGCGGCATACACCGCTTCCAGCGCAGCCTGCGCCTGCAGCACTTCGCCCACGCCTTCCTCGACCGACTCGCGCACGGTCTTGTTCGGGTCCAGTTCCGGTTCCTGGGCCAGGTAGCCGACCTTGATGCCCGGCTGCGGGCGGGCCTCGCCCTCGAAATCGGTGTCCACGCCGGCCATGATCTTCAGCACGGTGGACTTGCCGGCGCCGTTCAGGCCCAGCAGGCCGATCTTGGCACCCGGGAAGAAGGACAGCGAGATGTCCTTGATGATCTGCCGCTTGGGCGGGACCACCTTGGACACGCGGTTCATGGTGTAGATGTATTGCGAGGACATGAGGTCTCCGTAGGCGCGGCCCTGCGCCCGGCCCATCACGGGAACATCCCGTTGTGGCAGCGGGCACAGACTGGAAAGGAATACCGCCAATTATAGCCGGAACCGGTTCCGGGCCGCGCCGGGCAGGCGCCGTCGGGCTGGCCGTGGGCTGAATACTGCGTCACAGTCCTGCAGCGGGAAGCGTTTCCAGCCGGAAACGGTTCAGATCGGTTGCGCAATATGGGCTCACCACCACCCAAGCAGAGGTCTGACATGCGCATCAATCGAGTAATGGCCGGCGCCGTGGCCTCTGTGCTGGCGTTCGGCGCGGTGGCCCCGGCCTTTGCCGACAACGACCACCGTCGCGGCCATGACCGCCGCGAGTGGCGCGAGGACCGCCGCGAATGGCGACAGGACCGCCGTGACTGGGAACGCGACCGCCGCGAGGCACGCCGCGACTGGGAGCGCGACCGCCGCGACTGGCACCGCGATCACGACCGCTACTACCGCCCGGCCCCGCCGCCGCCGCGCGTGGTCTACGGCCCGGGCTACGGCTGGAAGGTCGGCCACCGCTACCGCGATTACTACCGCGGCCCGATCTATGTGGTGAACGACTACCCGCGCTACCACCTGCGCCGCCCGCCGTATGGGCACCACTGGATCCGCGACGACCGCGGCAACATGCTGCTGGTGGCGGTGGCGACCGGCATCATCGCCGACTACATCATCAACAGTCGCTGAGGATCGCGGCCGGGGTCGGATCCCTTTCCAACGGAAAGGGCCCTGATCCCACAACATCCCTGGAAACCATACGGGGCCGGATTCCTTCGGGAGTGCCGGCCCCGGCCTTTTCGGCCCCGGCAGGCCGGTGCGGGGCTACAATCAGGGGCTGAGCCGTACCCCTTTCCCTGCCTGCTGGAGTACCCGATGTTCCCGCGTGACGTCCGCATCGAAACCTACGATCCCGAACTGGCCAAGGCCATTGCCGCTGAGACCCAGCGCCAGGAAGACCACGTCGAGCTGATCGCCAGCGAGAACTACACCAGCCCGGCGGTGATGGAAGCCCAGGGCAGCCAGCTGACCAACAAGTACGCCGAAGGCTACCCGGGCAAGCGCTACTACGGTGGCTGCGAATACGTGGACATCGCCGAGCAGCTGGCGATCGACCGCCTCAAGCAGCTGTTCGGCGCGGACTACGCCAACGTGCAGCCGCACAGCGGCTCGCAGGCCAACCAGGCCGTGTACTTCGCCCTGCTGCAGCCGGGTGACACCATCCTCGGCATGAGCCTGGCCCACGGCGGCCACCTCACCCACGGTGCCAAGGTCAATGCCTCGGGCAAGCTGTTCAACGCCGTGCAGTACGGCGTCAACGACCAGGGCCTGATCGATTACGACGAAGTCGAGCGCCTGGCCCTGGAGCACAAGCCGAAGATGGTCGTCGCCGGCTTCTCGGCGTACTCGCAGGTGATCGACTGGGCGCGCTTCCGCGCCATCGCCGACAAGGTCGGTGCCTACCTGTTCGTGGACATGGCCCACGTGGCCGGCCTGGTCGCCGCTGGCGTCTACCCGAGCCCGCTGGAGCATGCCCACGTCGTTACCTCCACCACCCACAAGACCCTGCGCGGCCCGCGTGGCGGCATCATCATCGCCAAGGGCGCCGACGAAGACCTGGTCAAGAAGCTGCAGTCGATCGTGTTCCCGGGCATCCAGGGCGGTCCGCTGATGCACGTCATCGCCGGCAAGGCCGTGGCCTTCAAGGAAGCGCTGGAACCGGGCTTCAAGGCCTACCAGCAGCAGGTGGTGAAGAACGCCCAGGCGATGGCCAACACGCTGATCTCGCGCGGCTACAAGATCGTTTCCGGTGGCACCCAGAACCACCTGATGCTGGTCGACATGATCGGCAAGGACGTGTCCGGCAAGGATGCGGAAGCTGCGCTGGGCAAGGCTCACATCACCGTCAACAAGAACTCGGTGCCGAACGATCCGCGTTCTCCGTTCGTGACCTCGGGCCTGCGCCTGGGCACCCCGGCCGTGACCACCCGTGGCTACGTCGAGCAGGACTGCGTGGACCTGGCCAACTGGATCGCCGACGTGCTGGACGCGCCGAACGATGATGCCGTCATCGCCCGCGTGCGTGATGCCGTCAGCGCGCAGTGCCGCAAGTACCCGGTCTACGGCTGATCGCCGCCGGGGTCGGATCCCTTCCCGCAGGGAAGGGCTCTGACCCCGTCACCAGGAATCCCGCGCATGGATGAGCGCCGCCTCAAGTACCTGTATGCCGTCCTGGCGGTGGCATTTGGCCTGCCCAGCCTGGCAGTGGGCGGTGTCGCGGCGACGATGCTGCTGCTGACGGGGCTGGGCCAGTTCGGCCATGGCACGCTGGCCGCGGTGACGGTGATGCCGCTGTGGGGCCTGGCCGGCATTGCCGGCTGCCTGGCCTGGTTGTGGCTCAGCGCCGGGTATCTGCTGCAGGGGCGTGCCGGGCTGCAGGTGCATCGCCTCTGGTGGTGGATGCTGCTGGCCGGCGGTCTTGCCGCTGTGCCCCCGCTGGGGCTGGCGCTGTGGTGGAGCATCACGGTCCACGCCGAAGGCATCGCCCTGTTGCTGTTGGGCCCATCGATGCTGGTGCCGGCGGCGGTGCTGGTGTGGATCAAGCGCCGCGCATGACGTGGCCCATGGAAGGACATCGAACGCATGGATGAGCGCCTGCACAAGCGCGGGATGGCCATTGCCGGCCTGCTGGTGGGCCTGCCCACAGTGGCAGCAGGCGGTACGGGTGCCGTGCTGGGGCTGATGGTCGTATGGGACGGCAAGTACCTGACGGGCGACGAGCACACGCTGTTGCTGCTGTGGTCGTCGGCGGGAATCATCGGCCTGCTGTCGTGGTTGTGGCTGAGCGGGCTGTTCCTGTGGCGCGGTGTTGCCGGCCTGCGCCAATCACCGGTTGCCGCCTGGGCCGGCCTGGCGCTGGGCGTGCTGGCTGCGTTGGGCGTGATCGCCGCCGCGTTGTACTTCACCTTCAAGCGCGGGGAGATCTCGACATTGGCCTTCCTCGGCTTTGGCCCACCGCTGTTGGTGATGGCCGGGCACCTGGCGTGGCTGCGCTGGTCACGCGTGGCATCGCCGCCGCCCGCACCGGGTTGAGCCGGACATCACGAACTCGCCGCACACCTCGGGTGGCCAGAATGCAGGCGCTTCCGCGCAGGCAGCATTTGCTGCGGCGCCCTTTCTCAGGTACCTTTGCGACGCTGCCATGATCGTGGCAATTGCTCCCTGAGCCAGGCGTTCCATGCATTGCCCCTTCTGCCAACATGCCGATACCCGGGTCATCGACTCGCGCGTCTCTGAAGACGGCGCGACGATTCGCCGTCGGCGGGAATGCGAAGCCTGCGGCGAGCGCTTCAGCACTCTGGAAACGGTCGAGCTGAAGCTGCCGGCCATCGTCAAGAGCGATGGCACCCGCGAAGCGTTCGACCAGCGCAAGGTCCGCGCGGGGTTCGACCGCGCGCTGCAGAAGCGCGCGGTGCCCGAAGACAAGATCGAAGCGGCGGTACGTGCGGTGGTGCACCAGCTGCGCATCAGCGGCGAGCGCGAAGTGCCCTCGATCAAGGTTGGCGAGTTCGTCATGAACGAACTGCGCAAGCTCGACCACGTGGGCTACGTGCGCTTCGCTTCGGTGTACCGCAGCTTCGAGGACGTGGCCGATTTCCGCGAGGAGATCGAGAAGCTCGAGCGCGACCTGCCGTCCAGCACCGAACAGCTGCAGCTGCTGGGCGATGTGATCGCCCTGACCAAGAAGAAGAAGGGCTGACCGACACCGCTGTGGTGGCACGGAGGCGCCCATGATCTGGTGGGTGCCAACCTTGGTTGGCACGGAGGTATCCATCCACGCATGGCGTGGATCTACCGATCGCGTGCATCCACACCGGCGGCGTTACCATGGTCGCATGACACCATCGTTCTCTGTCCTCGACCACCTGCACATGGCCAACGCGCTGCGTCTGGCCGAGCGCGCTGCCTATACCACCCGGCCCAACCCGATGGTCGGCTGCGTGATCGCCCACGGCGAACGCGTGGTCGGGCAGGGCTGGCACCAGCGCGCAGGGGGGCCGCACGCTGAAGTATTCGCACTGCGCGAAGCCGGCAGCGAGGCCCGCGGTGCCACCGCTTATGTCACCCTGGAGCCCTGCGCCCATTACGGGCGCACGCCGCCGTGCGCACTGGCGCTGATCGAAGCGGGCGTGACGCGCGTGGTGGCGGCGATGCGCGATCCCTTCCCGAAGGTTGATGGCGGTGGCTTCGATCTGCTGCGCAATGCAGGTATCGAGGTTGCCGAAGGACTGATGGCGGCGCCGGCGCGCGAGCTCAACAAGGGCTTCCTGTCACGCGTGGAGCGCAACCGCCCGTGGCTGCGGGTGAAGCTGGCCGCCAGCCTCGATGGCCGCACCGCGATGGCCGACGGCAGCTCCAAGTGGATCACCGGGCCGGCTGCGCGCGAGGACGTGCAGCACTGGCGCGCTCGCGCCGGTGCGATCCTGACTGGCGCCGATACCGTGCTGGCCGACGACCCGATGTTGACCGTGCGCCTGGCCGGTGCCGAAGTGATGCCGCCACTGCGCGTGGTGCTCGATTCGCGCCTGCGTTCGCTCGAATGCAGCCGTGTGCGCGAGGGCGGTGCGCCGACGCTGTACCTGCACGATGCGGCGGTGAGCGCACCGGATGCGGCCGACGCCGAATTTGCCAACGTGCCCAGCGCAGAGGGGCGGTTGGATCTGGGTGCGGTGCTGGCGCTGCTGGCCGAGCGTGGCATCAACGAGGTGCATACCGAAGCCGGCGCGACACTGGCCGGTGCGCTGCTGCGCGCTGGCTGGGTGGACGAACTGCTGCTGTACCAGGCGCCCACGCTGCTGGGCGACAACGGTCGTCCGTTGCTGGCAGGCCTGGGCATCGAGGCAATGGGCCAGCAGCGCCGTCTGCGCGTGGTTGACCAGCGCCAGGTCGGCGAGGACATCCGGCTGCTGTTGCGCCCGTGAGGCAATGGCGGGGCACTGGCCCCGTTCCGGCGCTGTCAGGTGCCCTCGTCCTCGTGGGCAGGGCACTGCTCTTTCCATTGCTGCTTCCACAGCAGATGCAGGTCACGGCAGTAGGCACCGAGTGCTTCTCCCGTCAGTTGCGTTGACTTCCACCGCAGCCTGCGCCGGCTGATGCCCTGGTCGTACTCGTCCGGCAGTACCGACGGTGCGCACTGATCGTGGTACTGCAGGAACGCGCGGCAATCGTCGTTCTCGCTCAGTTGCGCGTCGATGTCGCGGTCGCGCAGCTGGGTCGACTCGAACGCAACCGAAGGTTGCACGAAGAATGTCCTGGGTCTGGACGCTTCGGCGTGCCAGCACGCCATCAGCGCGACAAGCAGGGCCGTGGTCGAGGTTGTGCGGTGTTTCATGCTGTTGCCCTCGTGGAAGAGGACAACAGCATTGATCACGCAGTGTGCGCAAGACCATGCAACGGTTCTGAAAGTGCCATTGATCCTGCTGCAGGCAACGGCGCTACATCGTGCTCATGTGCACTCGTCCGTCCACATCATCTCGGCGATCGGGCGCAGCGCCTTGCACTCCTGCGTCATCTCATCGGCCGACTTCACCTGTGCCTTGGCCTTCAGTTCCTCGGCCATCGCATCCACGCCGCTGATCTGGTCGGGTGCGATCTTCGCCACGCAGCTGCGGTGCTGCTGCAGCAGCAGGTCGCAGCCGGGTACGCCGGTCACCTTCGGTGCGCTGGCCGCCTGCACGTCCTGCATCCATTCCTCGAACGGTGCCAGCGCCCCGGTCACGGTGCCCACCAGATCATCGAAGTTGCCGCTGTACCAGTAGCCGTTGTCCTTGGCCGGGTACAGGGTGAAGGTGCCGCTGACCGGCACGCGCGCGCCGCTCTGCAGCGCCTGGGTGTAGGCGTCGGTGAACTGCTTGCGCGAGGCCGGGCTGGCGTCGGCGGCAAGGCTGGCGGCGAACAGCGGACGTACCTTGCCCAGGTCGGGCACCTGGCAGCTGAAGGTGATGCGCGCCAGCTTCTGGTCGTCCACGTATTCGTTGTCTTCAATCACGCTCTTGCTGGCGCGGCACTTCGAATCACGCAGGGCCTTGGCATACAGCGCTTCGCTGGTGGCCGCGTCGGCCTTGGCGCCGGTGCTGGCAAGCACGACCTGCCACGGTTCGGCCAGCGCCTTGGCCAATGCGCCCGGGTTCGGGGCTACCGCGTCCTGGCCGTCGAAGGCGGGCTTCAGCGCATCGTTGAGGGTGCGGGTCGCGGCGGCGTCGTCTTCCAGCAGGACGCGGGCATACAGATCGAAGGCCTGTTCGGGCGTCAGTGTGGCCGGGGCGGCGCTGGCCAGCAGCGGGGCAGCCAGCAGGGCGCTGGCCAGCAGGGTACGCAAGGGGGTCTTCATGACGGTGTTTCCTGTTCCAGAGGCGCGCAAGCCTAGCGCATCTTTGCGCAGGCCCGACGGCGCCCTGTGATCACGTGCCGACGCGCGGGGCAAAAAAAACGGGCCCCTTGCGGGGCCCGTTCGATCGCACGACGAGGAGCGACCGTTGGATCAGAAGCTGGCGCGGACGCCGGCCGAGTACTGGGTGACGTCGCGGTAGCCGGAGATCTCGCCCACCAGACCCCAGGTCTTGGTGAAGTTGATCTGGCCGCCAACAGTGCCGACCCAGGTGCCCTTGTAGTTGTTGCCGCCATCCATGTAGCCGGCCTTGGCCCAGGCTTCGGTCATGCGCGACGGCTTGCCGCGGATGCCCATGGTGACGCGGCCCAGGTTGGTGTGGTCCTTGCCGTGGTAACGCACACCGTCATAACGCAGGGTCGATTCGGCGTTCTGGCGCACCCAGGCGGCATCGGCGGTGAAGTCCAGGCGGTCGGTCCACGGCATGTGGTAGCCGATACCCAGCTCCGGCTGGTTCAGTTCCAGCTTCAGCGAATCTTCGCCGTAGTGGCGGGTCTTGCTGGTGCGCGACCAGCCACCGAACACGTAGACCTGCTCGGCCAGCGCGACCGAACCGCGCAGGTAGCCACCGTCGACCTTCGGGTCGTCCAGCAGGTTGTCGTCAACCTGGACCTGGGTCCAGCCGCCTTCAACGTAGGTGTAGCTCAGGGCCTCGGCCGAAGCCGAGAACGGGGCGGCGGCCAGCAGGGCGGCCACGATCAGGATCTTGCGCATGGGAATTCCTGTGAGTTTCAGTCCATTGGCGGGCCTGCCCTCGCGGCTGCCCGTGGCGACCTCATGTCGTCCGCTGCGGATTTTAATGAAAGTTTTACAAAATGCGAGAGATGGCCGTCACAGGCTGGGGCGGACCGGGGTTGGGGGTCGGATCCGTTTGCCATCGGGAAACGGCCCTGACCCCAGTGCTGCTGCGCCACCGGTCCATGGGGTCAGAGCCCTTTCCTGCGGAAAGGGATCCGACCCCGTTCAGCACGGGCTGGTACACTGCGCGGGCCGGTTCGCCGGTACACAAACGTCTTCAGGGCGGGGTGCAATTCCCCACCGGCGGTAGGTGCGCAAGCACGAGCCCGCGAGCGCCCCGGCCCACGGCCGGGGGTCAGCAGATCCGGTCCAATGCCGGAGCCGACGGTCATAGTCCGGATGAAAGAAGACGGTGCCACAGGGCTCTTGCCCTGCGTGCACCTGTTTGCCTTGCGGCGTTTTTCGCTCACTTTTCGCGGAGAACGTTACTTGTTTACTGGAATCATCGAAGGCGTCGGCCGTCTGGCCGCACGCGAATCCATCGGCGGCGATGTCCGCTTCACCTTCAATGTCGGGAATCTGCCGTTCGACAACGTGCAGATGGGCGAGAGCATTGCCATCAACGGCGTCTGCCTCACCGTCATCGCGTTCGATGCCCGCAGCTTCCAGGCCGACGCCTCCACCGAGACTCTGGGCCTGACCACGCTGGGCCAGCTGGGCGAGGGTGCGGTCATCAACCTGGAACGGGCCATGCGCCCGACCGACCGCCTCGGCGGCCATCTGGTCAGCGGCCACGTCGACGGCCTCGGCCAGGTGCTGTCCATCCATGAAGATGCACGTGCCCAGCGCTGGCGCTTCGCCGCGCCGGCCTCGCTGCGCCGCTACATCGCCAAGAAGGGTTCGATCTGCGTGGACGGCGTCAGCCTCACCGTCAACGAAGTGGACGATGAAGGCTTTGAAGTCGCCCTCATTCCGCACACCGTGGCCAACACCGCCTTCTCTGCCACCGGCGTGGGCAGTGCGGTCAATCTGGAAATCGATCTGGTCGCCCGTTATGTGGAGCGGTTGATCAGTGTGCCGACCAACGGTCAGCACCCACACGGAGATGCCGCATGAATTTCGCCCCGATTCCGGAAATCCTGGAAGACATCCGCCTGGGCCGCATGGTGGTCATCGTCGATGACGAAGACCGCGAGAACGAAGGCGACCTGATCATGGCCGCCGAACTGGTCAAGCCGTCGGACATCAATTTCATGGTCACCCATGGCCGTGGCCTGGTGTGCCTGCCACTGACCCGCACCCGCGCCGCCGACCTCGGCCTGGCGCCAATGGTGCAGGCCAATACCGCGCAGTTCCAGACCAACTTCACGGTCAGCATCGAGGCCGCCGAGGGTGTTACCACCGGCATCTCGGCCCACGACCGCGCCCACACCATCCGCACCGCGGTCAAGCCCAACGCCAAGCCGTCGGACCTGCATCAGCCGGGCCACATCTTCCCGCTGATCGCCCAGCCGGGCGGCGTGCTGACCCGCGCCGGCCATACCGAAGCCGGCGTCGACCTGGCCATGCTGGCCGGGCTGGAACCGGCCGGCGTGCTGGTGGAGATCCTGAACCCGGATGGCAGCATGGCGCGCCGCCCGGAGCTGGAAGTGTTCGCCCGCGAGCACGGCCTGAAGATGGGCTCCATCGCCGACCTGATCGCCTACCGCCTGGCCACCGAAAAGACTGTTGAACGTGTGGACGAGCGCGACATCGACACCGAATTCGGCCCGTTCAAGCTGGTGACCTACCGCGACCGCATCGCCCACGACCTGCATTTCGCCCTGGTGCGCGGCACGCCGGATGCGGAAACACCGACCCTGGTGCGCGTGCAGGTGGAAAACCCGCTGGCCGACCTGCTGCACTGGCGCCGTGACGACTTCGGCGTGGCGGCCACCGACGCCCTGCGTGCAATCGATGCCGAGGGCGCAGGCGTGATGGTGGTGCTGTCGGCCCCGCGCGATGGCGAAGCCCTGCTGGCCCGCCTGCGCCAGCAGCCGGCGCCGGTGGTGCCGGGCAAGGACAAGGACGTGGGCCAGTGGCGCCGCAACGGTGCCGGCGCACAGATCCTGTCCGACCTGGGCCTGGGCAAGCTGCGCGTGCTGGGCACCCCGCGCCGCCAGATCGGCCTGGCCGGGTACGGCCTGGAAGTGGTGGAGACGGTGACCCTGTAATGGGTAGAGCCGGCCAGCGGCCGGCACTACCGGTGGGTGCCGACCGTTGGTCGGCACACCCTGAAGGCCCCCGCCAGCCACGGCCGGGGCCCATCCACGCTAGAATTACCCCCTTATCGAGTCCCCCAAGCCGCATATGAGCCACTACGAAGGCGATCTTCGCACTCCCGAGTCGGCGCGCTTCGCCATCCTGGCCAGCCGCTGGAACGCCCGCATCACCGACGCGCTGGTCGCAGGCGCCCGCCTGAGCCTGGCCGGCAACGGCATCACCGAAGCCAACATCGACGTGATCCGCGTGCCGGGTGCCTGGGAACTGCCGCTGGTGGCTGCACGCCTGGCCGCCGCGCATGAACACGCCGCCATCCTCACCCTGGGCTGCGTGATCCGTGGCGACACCCGCCACTACGAACACGTGGCCGACCGCTGCGCCGAAGGCCTGATGCGCGTGCAGCTGGATTTCGGCGTGCCGGTGCTGAACGGCGTGCTGGCGGTGGAACGCGTTGAAGACGCCGAGGCCCGCGCAGGCGGCAGCCACGGCAACAAGGGCGAGGAAGTCGCACTCGCCGCACTGGAAATGGTCAATCTGCTGGAGCAACTGCCATGAACAAGAACACCCAGGGCAAGCCCTCCGGTAAACCCGTCCGCCGCGATGGCGTCGATCCGGTGCTGCGCTCGCGCGCCCGTCGTCGTGCCGTGCAGGCCATCTACGCCTGGCAGATCTCCGGCGGCAACGCGCAGTCGCTGATCGCCCAGTTCGCCCACGAGCAGGCCCGCGAAATCGCCGACCTGGCGTACTTCGAGGCGCTGGTGCACGGCGTGCTCGACAACCGTCGCGACATCGACGAAGCGCTCGGCCCGTACCTGGACCGTGGCATCGAGGAAGTGGATGCGATCGAACGCGCGGTGCTGCGCCTGGCCGCCTACGAGCTTCGCTACCGCCTGGACGTGCCGTACCGCGTGGTGATCAACGAGGCCATCGAATCGGCCAAGCGCTTCGGTTCCGAACATGGCCATACCTACGTCAACGGCGTGCTGGATCGTGCCGCCGTGGAATGGCGCAAGGTCGAATCGGGTCACTGACCCGCCTGTGGTAGTGCCGGCCGCTGGCCGGCAGCTGCAGGGATCCTGAGGTTGCCGGCCAGCGGCCGGCACTACCGCCCACCGCGCCTTGCGCGGCACGTACAACAGCGGGAACGCCCCATGTCCCTGGCCGAATTCGCCCTCATCGACCGCATCCGCGCCCGCACCCTCGAGCGCGACGACATCCTGCTCGGCATCGGTGACGACGCCGCGCTGTTGCAGCCGCGCGCCAACGAACAGCTGGTGGTCACCGCTGATACGCTCAACAGCGGCGTGCACTTCCCGGTGGAAACCCCGGCCTTCGACATCGGCTGGAAGACCCTGGCGGTCAATCTGTCGGACCTGGCCGCGATGGGCGCGCGCCCGGCGTGGTGCACGCTGGCACTGTCGCTGCCGGAAGCATCTGAAGATTGGATCGAGGCCTTTGCCGATGGCTTTTTCGCCCTGGCCGACCAGCACGACATCGCGCTGATCGGTGGCGACACCACGCGCGGTCCGCTGTCGCTGTCGGTGACCGCGATGGGCCAGGTCGGGCGCGGCCAGGCCCTGCGGCGCGACCGCGCACAGGCAGGCGATGACATTTGGGTCAGTGGCACGCTCGGCGATGCCGCCGGTGCGCTGCGCCTGTGGCAACAGGGTGCGTTGAGCATCGCCACCGCCACGCTGCTGGCCGACTACGAAAGCCTGCGCCTGCGCCTGCTGCGGCCGGCACCGCGCGTGACCCTGGGCCTGCGCCTGCGGGCCTTCGCGCACGCGGCGGTGGACGTGTCCGACGGCCTGCTGGCCGACCTCGGTCATATCGCCACGCGCAGCTACGTGGCCGCACATGTCGATGCCGACTCGCTGCCGATCTCGCACGCATTGCGTGAGCTGCTCGGTCGTGAGGCCGCACGCGACTGCGCACTGCGCGGTGGCGACGACTACGAGCTGTGCTTTACCGCCGCCGCCGACCAGCGTGACGCGCTGCACTACCTGGCCGAATCGCTGGACGTGCCGCTCACCCGCATCGGTCGGATGGCCGGAGGGCAGGGCGTGCATGTGGATGGCGAAGCCGCCGACGGCGGCTACCAGCACTTCGCGTAGCCGCAGCGGTACTGCCCTGCTGGGTCAACCTTCGGGGTGGGGTCAGATCCCTTTGCGCCGCAAAGGGATCTGACCCCAAGTGAAGCACATCGATGTTGCTCTGGTAGGTGCCAACCTTGGTTGGCACGGATGTGTCAGCATCCGGTGGCACATCCATGTCGACCAAGGTCGACACCTACCAACGCGGTCTGGTTATACGTGCGGAACTGGCGCACCGAAGCGGTTGTCGCCCGGCGTGCTGGGCAGCACCAGGAACACCAGCAGCACCAGGCTCGCAAACGGCACGAACGCCAGCAGCATCCACCAGCCCGAGCGATCGGTATCGTGCAAGCGGCGAATGGTTGCGGCAATGCACGGCAAGGCGAACACCAGCCACATCACTACGCTCAGCCCGGTAGCGACCAGCGCCAGGCCCTGCGAACCACTGTGGCCGGCATAGAAGCTCAGCAGATACAGCGGGATCGAAATGATCATGATGAACAACTGGAACCACCAGAATTCGCTGCGGCTTGCGCGGCCAGTGAACTGCGCATAGCGGGTGAGCGGAACCATCATCTTGTGCATCGAAACACTCCCTGAAAAGAAGTGCGCACCATTGGTGCTCCTGTGATGACGAGCCATCGGAATCGTTGCAATTGCGCGCAGCGTGCAACTGAACTGAGCGCTCACCCGCACTTCTCTTCGTCGCATGCTCACGCCGCCCGCAGCTGCACATCCACGTACTCGGCCAGCCCACGGCAGGCCAGCAGCAGCCCTTCGCGCGCGCCATCGCCCATCTGCTGGTCGATATCTCCATCCACGCGTACGCGTTCGGTGGCGTGCAGCAGTTCCAGCAGGAAACTCAGCCCCGCATTGGCGCGGTCGATGCGCGCCAGGGCCAGGCGTTGCCCGGGCGTGCGGTTGTTGCCGGGCCATGGTTGGCCATCGGCGGCATCGCCCTGGCGGATGTGCTGCAGGCAGGCTTGCAGGGTGATGGCCCCGGCACTGTTGCCGCTCTGCAGCGCAACGAAGGTGTCTTCCAGCGTGCGGGCCAGGTCATCGGGCAGGCGCGTGGCGGCCTCGCCCAGGGTGGCGGACAGGTGCGGGTAGGGGGAAGCGGTCATGGCGGCGTCCTTGTGCAAGCGGCAAGGGGCCACCCTGCTTAACAGCGAGGGTGGCGGACGGTGCGTGGTTCCAATACCGGTGGTAACACTGCGAAACGCCGGCGGGCACGAGGCCCCCACGCACCGCCCGCCATGTAAGCGCGGACAGAATGCCTGCCGACGCCACCCAACAAGGAAAGGGTGGCGCCGGCAGGCAAGCGTAAACAACAGTGTTACCGATCGGGATTGGAAGCCCGTGCCACCCGTTGTCGGTGGCACTACATGATTTGCATGAAGCGCCCGTGCCGCCAATGAGAATTGTTGGAAAGTTCGAAAGCGTTGCAACTTTGTCGCTGGCAGGTAGCGGATGGCGACTCTTGCCAAATGCGACATTCTTCGCCGCTCGCACCGTAGAGTCGAGTGCGCTCAACCACTTCGTCGAAGTGGCATCGGCTTCAGCGGGGGTTGCCGGGCTCAGCGATGCCGCTA
The DNA here is from genome assembly GCF_006228405.1 of Stenotrophomonas sp. pho. NCBI lineage: Bacteria > Pseudomonadati > Pseudomonadota > Gammaproteobacteria > Lysobacterales > Lysobacteraceae > Stenotrophomonas > Stenotrophomonas sp. pho. The sequence continues at coordinate 667,630 of NZ_CP029759.1, forward strand.
CGCTGGGGAGATGAAAATTATCTTGATCGCCTTCTTGCTGGCCTCTTCGCCGGACGTCATAGAGCCCGGCTACAGAATGGGCAGCTACAAGGAAAATCCGTCGCCGATGCCGGGCACGCTGAAGGCATTGGGCGCGCGATGGGAGATGGACTACAGAACGCTACGCCCTGCCCTGTTGAAAGCGGGGTGGAGCGGAATACCACGCGAGTACTCGCATCCGACCGTGCTTGGATTTCCCGAGGTCAATTGTGGTCGCGGCTGGCAGGCGGTCTGCTGGTCCATGTTCCACAAGAATGGCCGGGATGTTTTTCTGCAACTGCATCCCACAGACGACGGCCGCCTTATCCTGATTGGCGCAGAGTGACGCCTTCGCCTTCGCCTTCGCTATCGTCGAGCCGTTTGTTGATACTCAGGCGTTCATTGGTCGGGATGCCGAAGGCACTGCCGGTTTTCGGGGTTCCCGCTGCTGACGGCGCCGAGCTTGCTTGGCTGATGCAGAACGTAGCCGAGCGTTGGCCTGGCTCTACACGAGCAAAGAAAAGCGGCGCCGGAGTCAACCGGCGCCGTGCGTGTTTCTACATCACCACTTGTACGACATGCTCAGATTGGCCGTCGCTTCGCGGTACCCATGGTCACCGCGCATCACGCCGAAGCCACCCCACGCACTCAGCCCGGAACGGAAGTCCACGCGTGCACCGGCATTGAGCTCGTAGCGGTTGCGTGGCACGCTGGCATTCAGCGCTTCATCATCGAACGCCATGCCGTTGCTGGCGCCATCGCGGTACCAGTTGGTCACCACATACTTGCTGACCGAGACACCCGCTGCTGCGTCGCGCTGTGACCGGACCTGAACGATGCCCAGCTCTGTCGCAATTGACCATTGAATGACTGCGGCGACGGTGGCGATGCTGGCCAATTGCTCGCTTCTGGTTGCCCGCGTGTCCCCTCCCGAACGTCCCCACAACGCTGCCATCGATGGCCTGCGCGCATTGGCGGTGCTGGCCGTCGTCCTCTTCCACACCAATGCGACGTGGCTGCCCGGCGGCTTCACCGGGGTGGACCTGTTCTTCGTGGTGTCCGGCTTCGTGATCAGCCAGTCGCTGGCCTCGCGCACGCCTGCGTCGCTGGGCGCGATGCTGCTCGACTTCTACCGGCGCCGCGTGCTGCGCCTGTTGCCGGCGCTGCTGGTCATGCTGGTGGCCACCTTCATACTGTCTGCGCTGTTCATTCCCCGTGCGTGGCGCAATGAACAGTTCGACCAGACCGGCTGGGCCGCGCTGGTCGGCTTCAGCAACATCGTGCTGGCTGGCCAGCAGGACGATTACTTCTCACCCGGCGCCGAACTCAACCCGTTCCTGCACACGTGGACGCTGGGCGTGGAGGAGCAGTTCTACCTGGTCTTCCCGCTGCTGTTCTTCGTCTGGCTGCGCGGGCGTGAGCGCTGGCCGTGGTCGCGTTGGCTGTTGCCGGGGCTCACCGTGCTGTCGCTGGCGTGGGCGGGCTGGCAGGCGCAGACGGCACCAGCGGCAGCGTTCTATCTGCTGCCGGCGCGGTTCTGGGAGCTGGCTGCGGGCGCGCTGCTGTACCAGTGGATGCGTACTCGTACGCCGGGCCAGAACGGTGGTGCGGTTGCAGCGGCCGGCCTGACGCTGCTGGCCGCAGGCGTGGTGATCGCCCCGCAGCTGGCGATGCCGGTGCCGGGTGTGCTGGCCACCGTGGCCGGTACCCTGCTGCTGTTGGCAAGCGTGTCGGCGCCGGGGACATCGCGCCTCGCCCGCGCGCTGGGCTGCGCACCGCTGGCCTACCTGGGCCGGTTGTCCTATTCGCTGTACCTGTGGCATTGGCCGCTGCTGGTGCTGCTGCGCTGGACCTACGGCCTGCACGGTGCCGCGCTGTGTCTGTACCCGGTGTTGCTGCTGGCGGTATCAGCTGCGTCGTATCACTTCATCGAGCGTCCGCTGCGCAGTGCGGCGCCGCTGCTGCGCCTGGCACCGGCCAAGGTGCTGGCGATGGCGTTGCCGGTGGTGGCGCTGTGTGGTGCGGGTGCCTGGGCCACCGTGGAGTACCACGAGCAGGTCTCGCTGAGCGTTACCCGTGACGGCTATGCATGGCAGGCGCGTCGCTACCCCGCGTGGCGCCCATTAGAGCCGGTGAGTGCGCCGGCGCTTGAAGGACGGCGCCTGTTCGTGTCCGGCGATTCGCACGCGGCGGCGTATCGCACCATGACCAGCATGGTCGCGCGCCAGACCGGCATGGAGGTGCGCCAGCAGGATCGCGGCGGCTGCAGCTTCGTCAATCTGCTGCGGGCCAGTCCAGCCGATTGCCAGGAGTTCATTGAGCACACGCTGTCGACCATCGAGCGCGAGGCACGCCCGGGTGACATCGTGCTGCTGGCGGCCTTGCGCATGCCGGAGCTGCGCGGATTCGACTGGCGGCGGCAGGATGCACAGGAAATCTATCGTCAACTGCTGGCCGAGCGCACGCCCGCGCATGCACAAGCTGCACGCGATGAAGCCGATCGAGTGCTGGGGCGTTTGCAGAAGCTGGGTGTGCACGTGGTTGTGGATGCGCCGCTGCCGTTGTTCAAGGCCGGTGCGTACCGCTGTTCGGACTGGTTCAACCGCCGCAACCCGGCCTGTGCCGGTGGCCTGAGCATGCCGCGCGCCGACCTGGAAAGGCTGCGCGCGCCGCAGATGGCGTTGCTGTCCGAACTGGCGGTGCGCTATCCATCGCTGACGGTGTGGGATCCGCTGCCGCTGCTGTGCGGGCCAACGACCTGTTCGGCGGTGAAAGACGGGGAGCCGCTGTTCTTCGACAACGATCACCTGAGCGGGCATGGCAACCGCGTGCTGTTGCCCAGCTTCCGGCAGACCCTGATCGATATTGCAGGCGACACGCCGGTGTAGAGCCGAGCCCACGCTCGGCTTGCGCGCGGTGCGGGCTTCATCGCGATGTGGCCGAAGCGGGGCCGAGCATGGCTCGGCTCCACAGGAGTGTGAGGGTGAACGACACGTGGTTGTAGAGCCGAGCCCACGCTCGGCTCGCGCGCGCAGCGCGGGCTTCATCGCGATCTGGTCGAAGAGCCGCCGAGCATGGGCTCGGCTCTACAGGAGTGCGAAGGAATGTGCGCGGTCTATGCCGGCGGCAGCACCTTGCCCGGGTTGAGGATGCCGTCCGGGTCCAGTGCGGCCTTGATCGCGCGCATCGCCGTCAGCGTTTCCGGGGTGAAAGCCTGTGCCATGAAATCGCGCTTGGCCAGGCCAATGCCATGTTCGCCGGACAATGTGCCACCCAATGCCAGGGTCAGCTCGAAGATCTTTGGCAACGCGGCATGCGCGCGCGTGTTTTCGTCGGCATCCTCCGGGTGGTAGAGGATGTTGACGTGCAGGTTGCCGTTGCCGGCATGGCCGAAGGTGACGATGGTGAGTCTGTAGTCACGCGCCAGTGCCTGCACGCCGGCTACCAGCTCCGGAATGCGCGACACCGGGACCACAACGTCTTCATTGATCTTGCCCGGCGCAACGCTGCGCAGCGCGGGCGACAGCGCCTTGCGTGCGGCCCACAGCTGGTCGCGCGCGCGGCCCTCCATCGCCACGTCCAGCTCGATCATGCCGTCGCCTTCGGCGGCACTGGCCAGTGCCTGCAGCAGATAAGGCAGGGTGTCGTGGTCACCATCGGCCTCGACCAGCAGCATCGCGCCTGCCTCCGGCACATCGGCACCATTCAGCCGCAGCAGCTCCAGGCTGCGCGCGTCCATGAATTCCAGGCGGGTGGGTACCACCGGCTGCGACATCAACCGCGACACGCCGGCCGCAGCAGCATCGGCATCGCGGTACAGCACGCGCAGGCCGGCCTGGCTGACCGGCAGCGGGGTCAGTTTCAGCGTGGCTTCCACGATCAGTGCCAGCGTGCCTTCGCTGCCCACCAGCAGATGGGTGAGGTCGTAGCCGGTGGCGTCCTTGGTGTAGGCACCACCGCAGCGGATCACCTCACCGGTGCCGGTCACCGCCACCAGGCCCAGTACGTTGTCGCGGCTGGTGCCGTACTTTACCGCGCGCGGGCCGCCCGCATTGCAGGCCAGGTTGCCGCCGATGCTGCAGATCTCGGCGCTGGACGGGTCCGGCGCCCAGAACAGGCCGTGCGACGCCAGCGCCTGCTGCAGCGTGCCGTTCAACACGCCCGGCTGCACGACCGCGCAGCGATCACCGGCGCGGATCTCGACGATGCGGTCCATGCGGGTGAACGAGAGTACGATGCTGCCCGGCTGCGGGACCGCGGCACCGGTGGTACCGGTGCCGGCACCGCGCGCGACCAGCGCCACGCCATGCGCGCGGCATGCACGCACCAGCGCCTGCACCTGCTCGATGTCCGCCGGAAACGCCACTGCGGCCGGCCGCTGATGGCGCCATGAGTTGTCCTGCGCATTCGCCTCCAGCGCGCCGTCATCCATGCGCCAGCCCTCCGTGCCCAGCAGGGTGGACAGTTCGGCAACCAGGGCAGCAGGCAGGGCAGGACTCATGACGGATCTCGTGAGGCAGCAGGAGCGGGTTGGATCAGTTTCCAGGCGACAACGGCGCCGGCCAGTGGCAGCCACACCCAGCGCAGTTCGGAGAGCAGGGTAGCCACGCCGCGTGCGCTGAAGAACTGTGGCGCGAACGGTGACACGCGGATGGGGCGCCACGGCGCGAAGAAGCGCTGTTCGCTCCACGGCCAGGCCAGCGCGACGCCCAGACCACCGGAGGTCATCGCATCGAGCAGCGGATGGCTGGCGGCGCAGGCGAAGACGAATACAGCGGCTTGTACGGTAGATGCCAACCTTGGTTGGCACACATCCGCCGACCAAGGTCGGCGACTACCCAAGAACGCCAACGCCGCGGCCAATGCTGCCAGCACGCCGGCAAACAGCAGTGAGTGGCTGGCGCCGCGATGGCCGAAGGCATCGGCATAGGGAATGTGCAGGGCGAAGGCCAGTACATCGGCATCGGGCAGCATGGCGGCGATCACGCCGGCGGCCAGCAGGCGCGGCGGGATGCGGCCACGATCAGCGGCGCACCACAGCGCCAGCGGCACAGCGGCATGGGTGATGATCGACGGCATCAGTCACGCACCATGGTCGTACCGGCCGCGGGCCGGCTGCAGGTCCGACGGGTAGTGCCGGCCGCTGGCCGGCAAAGAGTAGCCATCAGCAGTCATCCAATCGGAACGCATCCCGCAGCCAATGCAGCTGCGGCGGTTCGCCGGTGGCTTCGACCACATCGAAACGGCAGGGCGCATTGGCCAGCGCCGGGTGGTCCTGCAGGTACAGCTGCGCGGCGTGGGCCAGGCGCCGGCATTTGCGCGCATCGACCGAAGCGGCGCCACCGCCGAAATCCGATCGCGCGCGGTAGCGCACTTCCACGAACACCACGGTGCCGGCATCGTCCATCACCAGGTCCAGTTCACCGCCGCGATAGCGCACGTTGCGCGCACGCGGCTGCAGTCCCGCCTGTTGCAGATGCTGCTCGGCGGCGGCTTCCACCGCCGAGCCACGTTGGCTGCGCTCAGCGACCACCGACGATCGGCATCGGCCGGCCGCCATTGAAGGTCGACCAGGCCGGCTGGCGCAGGATGTTGCCGTTGCTGTCCAGGAACAGGGTGCCGGTGGCACCGTCCAGGCCGCCTTCGTTGGACAGCTTGTCCAGGTAGGCGGTGATCTTCCAGGCGTCGGCACCGAAGGCGAACAGGCGGCCGGCCGCACCGCGTGCGCTCGGCAGGGTGCTGGCCACCTGGCTGGCCGACGGCAGGCCGGACACACTGCGCACGTTCCAGGCTTCGTTCGGATAGACGATGCCGTCCAGCGCCACGTCTTCTTCCACCTTGCCGCTGCCAACGGTCAGCTGCGAGGTGCCAACGCGGGTCGCGCCGCCTGCACCGGCCAGCGCCAGCTGCGGCGCCAGCAGGCGCGCCTGCGGCGCACGCACGGCGAGGAATACGGCATCGACCTGGCCGGCGTTGCGCACCTGCGCGCCGACATCGCCGACGGCATCGGTGACGCCGATCGTGGCCACCACCTGGCCACCGCGCTGCGCAAAGCGCTGGGCGAAGGCGGCGGCGGCACGGCGGCCGGTGTCATCGGCGCTGTTGATCACCAGCGCCTTGCCGCGCTCGCGGCCACGCAGGTACTCGGCGGCGACGATGCCGTCGTCTTCCGGTGCCAGCGAGAAGCCGGCACTGCCGGCCGGCGGTGCGTCCTTGCCGCGGTTCAGGGCCAGCACCGGCACCTGCAGCTGCTGCCGGCCGTACACGGCGTCCACTTCGTCGCGGCCCAGCGGACCGACCACGAAGTCGGCACCGGAGGCGACGGCCTTGTCATAGGCGGCCAGGGCACCGGCCGGGGTGCCGGCGGTGTCGAAGAAGTTGATGTCCGGGCGGCGGCGGCTTTCACCGTAATAAGCGCTCAACAGGCCATCGCGCACCGGCTGTGCGGCGGTGGCCAGGCGGCCGCTGAGCGGCAGCAGCACGGCCAGCTTGGCCGGCGGGCGGTAACCGTCGCTCATCGCCGGCGGGCGCTTGCTGGTGTCGAACTGGGCCGCGCCATCGCGGTCGAACGGGCGCGGCAGCGGCAGGCCGCGCGCGATCAGTGCACGGCCGGCGAAGTTGTAGAGCGGGTCGTTGGCCGGCAGGGCGGCGGCACGGCTGCGCAGGGTGGCGTCGTCGAGGGTGCCGAGCAGGCCGGCAATGGCGGCCTGGTTCTCGCTGCGCGCGCTGCCGGTCAGGCTGGAATGGGCGCGGGCGCGCTCGGTGGCGGCGCCGAAGGCATCGCCGGTGCCCTGCAGGGCACTGGCGCGGGCGAGGTACCAGCGCGTACGCAGCGCCGGCAGCACGTTATCGCCGTGGTCCTTCAGCAGGGCCAGTGCCTGCGCCGGCTGCTTGTCGGCCAAGGCGAGCTCGGCACCGGTCAGCTGGTAGCGCTGCAGGCTGGCGCCGGACAGCTGGCGTGCGGTGAGCTGGCCGAGCAGGCTGCGCGCGCGGGCACTGTCGCCGGCCAGGTGCCAGGCCCAAGCCGCATCGGCCAGGGCGTTGCTGCGGGCGCCGCCGCGCAGGGTGGAGGCCAGGCCTTCCAGCTGCAGCGCGGCATCGCGCGGCTTGCCCTGTTCGATCAGCGCCAGCGCCTGGCTCTGGGCCGGCGAATCGGGCGTGCTGGTCAGGCTGGTGGTGGCACAACCGGCCAGCAGCATCAGCGACAACGACAGGGCGGAGATCCGTGCGGCGGGCTTGTTCATGATCGGGTCCATGCGATGGGGGCAGCGGCCTTGGCCGGGTACACGCTACGATTCTACCCTTGCCCCGTGAGTACCGCTGAAATGAGTGTGCCAACCCTGTACGTCGTCGCCACCCCGATCGGCAACCTGGCCGATCTGAGCCCGCGCGCGCAGGAGGTGCTGCGTTCGGTGGCGGCCATCTGTGCCGAGGACACCCGCCGCAGCGGCCAGCTGCTGTCCCATTTCGGCATCCAGCAACCGCTGGTGGCCCTGCACGAACACAATGAAGAGGCCCTGGCGCAGCGCCTGGTTTCGCGATTGCAGGCCGGCGAGTCGCTGGCGCTGGTCAGCGATGCCGGTACCCCGCTGGTCAGTGACCCCGGTTTCCGCCTGGTGCGTGCCGCGCGCGCGGCGGGTATCAAGGTCAGCCCGGTGCCCGGTGCCTGCGCCGCCATCGCCGCGCTGAGCGTGGCCGGCCTGCCCAGCGACCGTTTCAGCTTCGAGGGTTTCCTGCCGGCCAAGGCCAGCGGCCGCCGCGACCGCCTGCAGGCGCTGGCCGGCGAAGTGCGCACGATGGTGTTCTACGAATCCTCGCACCGTATCGCCGAGTCGCTGGCCGACATGGCGGCGATCTTCGGCGGCGAGCGCCCGGCGGTGCTGGCCCGCGAGCTGACCAAGCTGTTCGAGACCGTGCTTGATGGCGACCTGGCGGGGCTGCTGGCCCAAGTCGAGGCCGACGACAACCAGCGCAAGGGCGAGTTCGTGGTGATGGTGCAGGGTGCCGGTGACGACGAGGAAGCGCAGCTGGCGCATGGTCGCCGCGTCTACGCGAAGCTGAGCGAGCACCTGCCGCCGTCGACCGCCGCCAAGCTGGCCGCGGAACTGACCGGTGCGCCGCGCAAGGCGCTGTACGGCAGTTGATCGCTCGCTCCGGGCCATGTCGGGCAGCGCGCGGCGCGAAATGCGAAACGGTTCGGAACCGCCGGAGGGACGCCAACCTCTGCCGCGTGAACGTGCTCACGTGCGCGGCTGAGGGACGAATCCGGGGACAGGCGATGTCGTGATGAGCAGCAATGACCGACCCACTGATGATCGTACGAAGCCAGCAGCCTTGGGTATTGCGGGACGTCCTGCAGAGCGACATTGAGATCAGTCGAGCCCGTGCGGATACTCCCGATACGGAAGCGTGTCCGTAGTGTGACTCCATTTCCGAGGCCTCTGAGGCGTGAGGACCGGTGCTCGGGATGTCTGTCCTGGACGAAGACGCCCCTGCACACGCCTCTTCATCCCCCACTTGGGAGTAATTGTTCGAGATGGCATTGACAGCCTACCTTCAAGCTCATTTCCTGCCAAAGGATGCGTTCGCCGCATTCTGCAATGTGTCAGAAGAAAGACTCAGTCGCCTGATTGCAGTGGGCGCGGTGCCGCAGCCCACCTACACCTGCGAGGGTGGCGCCATCCGATCTGCAGTGTTCGGCTCCATTCCCATCAGCGAAGACCTTGTGGGGGAGTACTTCCGTACCGATTGCGCACGCTGGATACGCATTGCCGATCATGCACCACCGGGCAGTGAGCGGGCGGCTGTGGTCGACGTTCTGCTGCAGGAGCTCGAGGGCTACATGACAGCCGTGCTTGGGGATGCCAACGCTGCGCACGACAAGGCGCAACTGCTGCTCCCGCACTTCTTCAACGGGACCTTCGGTCTGTGTATCGCAGATCCGTCCACCGGCGCCGGCATCGCAAGAAAGGAGCTGCTCCAGGAACAACTGGTCGCACTCGCCAGTGACACCCACACTCCTCTCGACGCGCGTGTCGACAGGCAGGCGCTGCTGGCACTGATCGACGATTATGCGCGTGCGTCGATGCCGTTCTCGCCGGCCGAGTATGACCGTAGCAGCAGAAAGCGATGGGTCGACGATCTTCGCCGGGAGCTGGACGAAAAGTCCTGAAAAGCGTGCAGGCTGCATGGGTCATTCACAGCCTGGGACGCTGGAATGCGAATGAGCGGCGGAATTCTGGGGGTGAAGGAATGAAGCTCTCAAATTTACTTGAGGGAGGGAAGACAGATGCTGGAAAAGGGACTGTTCCTGCTGTTCGCTCTGGCCGACGTGCCAGCTCCTGCAGCTGAAGGGCCGCCACCTGCGGCCATTACCGAAGCCGATCTGGGCCCGGACTATGTTGGCTACCTGCTGTTCGATCCGGGGTTGGTCGAATTCAATCGGCTGCAGTCGGTCCGCGATTACAGCAATTACCTGACCTATCGCGCGGCACGTGACGCGTTGGAGAACTACGAGGGATGTCTGCAGGTGGGGGCCGGCAACCACGCACAGATCGAGGCGGCCTACCAGCAATTGGTGAACAGCCAGCAGCGGTACGTCAGCGCGGCGCAATGGCGCGACCTGCGGCAGGCCCTGCGTGCGGGGCGCGAGCCGGTACCCGAGCGCGCGTCGTGGCAATGCGCCGCATTCGTGGACAACGCGCCGTATTTCGATGCGGGGTTGGACGATGCACTGCTGGGCGCCACCGAATTGGCGCGCGAACAGGCTGGGGAAGGGGATTCGCGTAGCGATGCGCTGCGCCCGGTCCTCGGCGTTCAAATGGGGGCGCGACCGTGATCGAATCCGAGCCTGACGAAGGTCCGGCCCATCGCGCCGGCCTGCGCAAGGGGATGAGGTGCTGGCCGTGGCAGGTACCCGAGTGAAGACCGTCTTCGGTATCGGCCAAGCGTTGAAAGCCCACGCGCCGGGCGATCGCGTGGACGTGCGCGTCCGCCGCATTGAATGGGACGGTTCGCAACCGCAGGTGCGGGAATTGATCGTCGGGGTGGTGCTGGAGTCGCGGGCGGCGGTGATGGCGAGGGCGAAGGCGAAGGGCCGCTAGAGCCACGCCACGCGTGGATGAACCGGACGCCGCGATCGGCACGGCAGGAAAGGCGTGCGTACGCTAGAATGCGCGCTGGCGGAGTCGGCCAGACAGTCGCGTCATCCCTTCGGGGGTGCCGAGGAAAGTCCGGGCTCCATAGGGCAAGGTGCCAGGTAACGCCTGGGCGGCGCAAGCCGACGGAAAGTGCAACAGAAAGATACCGCCTACGTCTTCTTCGGAAGGCCGGTAAGGGTGAAATGGTGCGGTAAGAGCGCACCGCGAGTCTGGCAACAGACCGGCACGGCAAACCCCACCTGGAGCAAGGCCAAATAGGGATCCTTTGGCGCGGCCCGCGTTGGATCCGGGTAGGTTGCTTGAGCGTTGCGGTGACGTAACGCCTAGAGGAATGACTGTCCACGACAGAACCCGGCTTATCGGCCGGCTCCGCCTCTTTCTTCTTCCACGCATGGCGTGGATCTACCGTGATTCCGGGGTCGGATCCCTTTCCAGAGGAAAGGGATCCGACCCCATGCCCTGATCAGCCCGGCGTACGGTACTGCCCGGCGGAGATGAACTGCGAGAAGCGCTCGCACCACACCACCACGGTGGTGTAGTCGTCCACGTCCACGTTCGCGGGGACGTCCACCAGGAAGCGGTTGAAGGTCTTCACCTCACCGATGCGCTGGGCCTGCGCCTTGATCTTCAGGAAGTCGGCCTTGTTGTCGACGAAATCACGGACCAGATAGACCTTGTAATCCGGGCCCGGTCCCATCTTCCCGTCGAAGGCGACCTGGGTGGCACTGACGCTGACCTTGCCTTCGGCCCAGTGCACCGCATCGCTGCCTTTGAGGTCGCGGCGGAAGGTGGTGCGGTAGGTGGCGTCTTTCATCGCGGCCTGTACCTGGGCGGCCGGCGGGTCATCGGGGGCGATCAGGATCGGCAGCAGATAGACGCCCAGGCCGAAGCCCAGGCCGAGGGTGAGCAGGTGGGTGGCGAGCAGGATGAGGATGCGGCGCATGGGGCCTCCTTGTGGTTGCGGTCGATCGCGCGGCGTGATGCCGGGCGCGACCACCCTGGGAGGTCAGGGGCGACATTTATAGACACAGTGCCGATTGCGAAAAGGGCACAGTCGGGTGGCGGCGATGCTGAAACCCCTGGGGTGCGGGCGGATCGTGGTCGCGGCTGGAAGCTGAATGACGTTTCAGGCCCGCTGCGATGGCGACGGCCGCCACGTGGATCGCGACAGCAAGCTGCGGGTAGTGCCGGCCGCTGGCCGGCTGCTTCATGGCGAATCCGAGCATCCAAAGGCTGCCGGCCAGCGGCCGGCACTACCCACGCCAAGAGCATCCGGCCAAGGGCCGTCTTGATCGGGTCAGAAAATGACGTGGCTTTGTCCGCTCGGTGCACCCTGCGGGCCGAAGCGGCGTTCGTGGATCTCGCCGTGGCCGTCGGCGTCGATCAGCAGTACGGTGCTGGCGCGGGTGCCGTAGTCGTCGCCGCGGATGAAGGCCGGGCTCAACCAGCGCTCGCGTTCCAGGCCGATGCCGGTGTCGGGCAGGTCGCTGTCGGCGGGGCGGTGTTCATCGGCCAAGGCATTCCAGAGCGGGGTCAGGTCCGGGGTCAGATCCCTTTCGCGTTGCGAAAGGGATCTGACCCCGTCTGCTTCCAGCCATGCCGACAGCGCGGCCATCAGCCGTCGGGTCTTCGGCCAGGGCGCGTCCAGCGCGCCGTTGGACATGCCGTGGACGCCCGGGCCAAGCGTCTGCCGTTCGGCGGATGGTTGCCCAGGTACTCCAGGCTGTCGCCATCGGCCAGCAACAGATTGAATGGGGCGTAGGCACCCGCCACGGTTGCCAACCGCTCGATATGCACGGCGGCCGGGTCGCGGCCGCGCAGGAAGTCGGCCACCAGCGCGCCCCGCGACGGTCCGGTCTGGGCCGCCAGCGGGTCGCGGACGTTGGTGACCACCGCCATCCGGCCCGAGGCGCCGACCCCGGCCCAGCCACCGCCGGAGCGCAGGTCGCGTCCCCCGATGACGGAGGTCTCATCCTGCCAGGGGGCCAGCGCCGCGGTGGGGCGGGCGTGGAACTCATCACGGTTGCCGGTCATCACCAGCCGCCAGCGCGGGTGGTGCATCCAGCCAAGAGCGAGCAGGCACATGGCCTCATTGTGCACCGTTTGCGCAGTCCGGCGCCGTTTCCGGCCCGGCTCGGATGAATGCGCGGCCGATGTTTCACGCCCCGTCCACGCCCCTGAACTTCCGTTCAATCTCAAAAATTGAGACGGATCAGCAACTTGTGGATAAGCCTTGAACAATTCTCTAAAGGTTGTTGCAAGCCATTGATGCGGCTGGCGATTTCCCTGCTGAAAAGTTGTTGACAACCCTCGGCCCGCTGCTAAGGTGGGCATCAGAGGGAAATCCGGGTGTTTTGTGGGTTTTCGTGGTTCAATGTTTCACCGGGCGAAGGACAAGGTGCAGGCGTCGTGTTCCAGGGCGAGACGGCCATCACAGTTGACGACAAGGGGCGCATGGCGGTTCCCACCGCTTACCGCGACCTCGTCGCGCGCGCCAGCAACAACCGTCTCGTGCTGACCTACAACCCGTTCGAAGCCGGCTGCCTGTGGCTGTACGCAGAGTCGGAATGGGAACGGGTCCGCGACGATGTGATGTCCAAGCCCAACACCCAGCGCGTCGTGCGCCTGTTGCAGCAGAAGCTGGTCGGCTCGGCCGCCCATCTGGAGCTGGACGGCAACGGTCGCATCAGCATCCCGCCAGCCACCGCGGTGCGGTGGGCATTGAGAAGAAGGCGGTATTGCTCGGCATGGGCGACAAGTTCGAATTGTGGAGCGAGCAGGCGCATCGGGCCCTGATCCAGCAGACGTTGTCTGACGAGGATCTGGGTGATGGGTTGCTCGACCTGAAGTTGTGAGCCGGGGTGCCCGGATGCGCCCAGAAGCGCAGGCCGGTCACCTTCCGGTGTCGCAGTCGCCGGCGGTGCACCTGCCGGTCCTGTACACCCAGGTCCTTGAAGGCCTGAGGGTGATCGAAAACGGACGTTATCTGGATGGCACGTTCGGTCGTGGCGGTCATGCACGTGGCGTGCTCACCCAGCTCGGTCCCGAGGGGCGCCTGCTGGTCATGGACAAGGATCCGGAAGCCATCGCCGTTGCCGAGCGCGATTTCGCGCCGGACCCGCGCGTGTCCATCTTCCGTGGCAGCTTCGCCCAGCTGCTGCAGTGGGATGCGACGGCCGAAGGCCTGGACGGCGTGTTGTTCGACCTGGGCGTGTCGTCGCCGCAGCTGGATGTGGCCGAACGTGGCTTCAGCTTCGGCAAGGACGGCCCGCTGGACATGCGCATGGACCCGGACAGCGGTGAAAGCGCTGCGCAGTGGATCAACCGCGTGGAAGAGCGCGAGATCGCCGATGTGCTGTGGACCTACGGCGAAGAGCGTCAGAGCCGGCGCATCGCCCGCGCCATCGTGGCCCGCCGCGAGAAGCAGCCGTTCTCCCGCACCGCCGAACTGGCCGAGCTGATCGCCTCGGTGATGCCGCGTGGAAAGGACAAGATCCATCCCGCCACGCGCAGCTTCCAGGCCATCCGCATCCACATCAACCGCGAGCTGGCCGATCTGGAAGCAGGGCTCGATGCGGCGGTGGAACGGCTCAAGCCCGGTGGCCGTCTGGCGGTGATCAGCTTCCACTCGCTGGAAGACCGCATCGTCAAGCAGTACATGAACCGCCTGGCCAAGGCGCCGCCGGCCAACCGCCGCCTGCCCGAGGCCGTTGCGTTCGTGCCGACGCTGGACCTGATCGGTGGGGCCATCAAGGCCACCGACGAAGAGCTGGCCGCCAACCCGCGCGCCCGCAGCGCCGTGCTGCGCGTGGCCCAGAAGCGGGAGGCTGACGCATGAGCCGGCTGCTGCTGATCATCCTGTTGGCCTGCACCGTGGCCTCGGCGATCGGCGTCGTGTTCGTGCGTCACCGTCATCGGCAGACGTTCATCGAGCTGTCGCGCGCCGAGCGCAAGCGCGATGACATCAACCTGGAATTCGGCCGTCTGCAGCTGGAGCAGGCCACGCTGGCCGAAGCCAACCGTGTCGATCGCATCGCCCGCGAAAAGCTCGGCATGAAGTTCCCCGAGGCCGCCGACATCGTGGTGGTGCGCCCATGAGCAAGGCCGGTCGCAACCGTCCACGCAATGCCTTCAACCTGCGCCAGCGCCTGCGCTGGGTGGCGTTGGCGCTTGGCCTGTGCTCGGTGTCGCTGGTCGGTCGCGCGGCCTACGTGCAGATCATCAACAGCGACTTCTACCAGCGCCAGGGTGAGGCCCGCTACCTGCGCGAGCTGCCGATCAAGACCTCGCGCGGCATGATCACCGACCGCAACGGCGAGCCGCTGGCGGTGTCCACGCCGGTTGCCTCGATCTGGGTCAACCCGCAGGACCTGCTGCGTTCGCCCGAACGCATCCCCGAGCTGGCCCAGGCGGTCGGCATGTCGGTGGATGAGCTGAGCAGCCGCCTGTCGCAGAAGTCGGACAAGGAATTCATGTATCTGCGTCGCCGGATCAATCCGGACGAGGCAGAGAAGGTGGTCGCGCTGAAGATTCCGGGCGTGGCGGCTCAGCGCGAGTTCCGCCGCTTCTACCCGCAGGGTGAGGCGATGGCGCACGTGCTGGGCTTCACCAACATCGATGATCGCGGCCAGGAAGGCCTGGAACTGGCCTTCGACGAATGGCTGCGCGGCAAGCCCGGTGCGAAGCGGGTGATCCGCAACCGCAAGGGGGAAACCGTCGAAAGCGATCTGCTGCGTGCCGCTGAGCCGGGCAAGGACCTGACCCTCAGCATCGACCGCCGCATCCAGTACCTGGCGTTCAAGGAACTGCGCAACGCGCTGGTGGCCAACAAGGCGGCCGGCGGCTCGATGGTGATCATGGACGTGACCACCGGCGAGATCCTGGCCATGGTCAACCTGCCGACCTACAACCCGAATTCGTTGACCGGCGCGATCCCTGATACGCGCCGCAACCGTGCGGTGACCGACCTGGTCGAGCCGGGTTCGACGATGAAGCCGCTGACCATCGCCACCGCGCTGCAGGCCGGTGCGGTGACCAAGGACACCATCATCGACACCAACCCGGGCTACATGACGCTGGGTCGCTTCACCATCCGCGACGTGCCACGCAACAACGGCGTGCTGAACGTGACCGGCGTGATCACCCGCAGTTCGAACGTGGGTGCAGCCAAGGTTGCGGCGAAGATGCCGGACCAGACCTTCTATGACGGCGTGCGCCGCTTCGGCTATGGCTCGGCGCCGCACAGCGGTTTCCCCGGTGAATCGGCTGGTGTGGTGATGCGTCCGGCGCGCTGGTCGGGGACCACCAAGACCACCATGTCCTACGGCTACGGCCTGTCGGTCACGCCACTGCAGATTGCCACCGCCTACTCGGCGCTGGCCAACGGCGGGCGCCTGATCGCGCCGACCTTCGTCAAGGGCCAGCGCAACGAAGGCCAGCAGATCATCGACGAGAACGTCGCCAGGCAGGTGGTGGCGATGATGGAAACGGTGGTCACCCAGGGCGGCGCCAAGCAGGCGGCGGTGCTGGGCTACCGCGTGGCCGGCAAGACCGGCACTGCACGCAAGGCTGGCCCGGGCGGTTACGAGCGCGGGCATTACAACGCGCTGTTCGCCGGCGTGGTGCCGGCCACCAACCCGCGCTTCGCCACCGTCATCGTCATCAACGATCCGCAGGCCGGCAAGTTCTACGGCGGCCTGGTGTCGGCGCCGGTCTATCACAACGTGATGGAAGGCACCCTGCGCCTGATGGACGTGCCGCTGGATGACCTGCAGTCGTGGCTGGCCGCACAGCAGTCGGGCAAGGTCGGCCATTCGGCCTCGATCCT
The DNA here is from genome assembly GCF_006228405.1 of Stenotrophomonas sp. pho. Taxonomy (NCBI): domain Bacteria; kingdom Pseudomonadati; phylum Pseudomonadota; class Gammaproteobacteria; order Lysobacterales; family Lysobacteraceae; genus Stenotrophomonas; species Stenotrophomonas sp. pho. Next base: position 683,635 of record NZ_CP029759.1, read on the forward strand.
GCCCGCACCGCCGGCCGAGACCGCGCTGCCGGTCGATGCCGCCGCTGAATTCGATGCTGCGCTGCCGAGCGCGCAAGCCCAGACGCCGCCCGTTACGGGAGGCACGCAATGAGTCCTTCGATGTTGCTTTCGCAGTTGCTTCCGGACGTGGCCCTGGCGGGCCATGATCCCGTTCTGACCGGCCTGGTGCTGGACAGCCGCGCCGTGCGCCCCGGCAATGCCTTCGTCGCGATCGCCGGCTTCGGCGCGCATGGGCTGGGCTTTGTCGAGCAGGCCCGTGCGGCCGGTGCCAGCGTCATCCTGTTCGAGCCACCGGCACCGGCCGAGCTGCCGGCGCCGGCCGATGCGATCGCCGTGCCGGGCCTGCGGGCGCGCATGGGGGCGATGGCCGACCAGTTCCATGGCGCGCCGTCGCGGGCGATGGCGATGGTTGGCGTGACCGGTACCAACGGCAAGACCTCCACCGTGCAGCTGCTGGCCCAGGCCTGGCACCTGCTCGGAACGCCCAGTGGCAGTATCGGCACGTTGGGCGCCGGACTTTATGGTGCGGTCGAGCCGACTGGTTTCACCACGCCGCTGGTGCTGCAGATGCATGCGCTGCTGGCACAGCTGCGCGACGCCGGTGCGCGCGCGGTGGCGATGGAAGTCAGCTCGCACGCGCTGGACCAGGGCCGCGTGGATGCCGTGCACTACGACGTGGCGGTGTTCACCAACCTCACCCGCGATCATCTGGACTACCACGGTGACATGGCCAGCTACGGCGCGGCCAAGGCGCGGCTGTTCCATCGCCCGGGCCTGAAGGCGGCGGTGGTCAACCTGGACGACGCCTTCGGTCGCCAGCTGTTCGCTGGCCTGCCTGCTGGCGTGCAACCGATCGGCCTGAGCTCGCGCGCTGCCGCTGACGCCAGCGTGCGCGCCGAGGCGCTGCAACTGGATGGACGCGGCATTGCCTTCGAGCTGGTCATCGACGGCCAGCGTGCTGCGGTGCAGTCGCCGCTGCTGGGCCGCTTCAACGTGGACAACCTGCTGGCCGTGGCCGGTACTCTGCATGCGCAGGGCCAGCCGCTGCCGCGCATCGCCGAAGTGCTGTCGGCGCTGCAGCCGATCCGTGGCCGCATGAACCGCCTGGGTGGTGAAGACGGTCTGCCGACAGTGGTGGTCGATTACGCCCATACCCCGGACGCGCTGGAGCAGGCGCTGGACAGCCTGCACGGCCATCTGCAGGGCACGCTGTTCTGCGTGTTCGGTTGCGGTGGCGAGCGCGATACCGGCAAGCGTCCGCAGATGGCGGCGATTGCCGAGCGCCTGGCCAACCAGGTCATCGTCACCGACGACAACCCGCGCGGCGAGGATGGCGACGTGATCGTGGCCGACATCCTGGCCGGCTTCCAGCACGCCGATGCCGTGACCGTGCAGCGCAACCGCGCGCGTGCGATCGGCCTGGCGGTGAAGCGTGCCGGTGCCGGCGACATCATCCTGATTGCCGGCAAGGGCCATGAGCCGTACCAGGAAGTGAATGGCGTGCGCCATGACTTCGACGACACCGAAGTGGCTGCGGCTGCACTGGCGGCCAAGGCCGGTGTTCTGCAGGCAAAGGCCGGGGAGGGCGCCGCATGAAGCGCACTCTGCTTTCGCTGATCGCACACTGGGCCGGCGGCGAGATCCATGGCGACGACGTGGCCATCGATGCAGTCAGCAATGACACCCGTAGCCTGGGCCCGGGCAGCCTGTATGTGGCGCTGCGCGGCGAGCGTTTCGACGGCCATGACTTCGCTGCCGACGCGCAGGCGCGCGGTGCCAGTGCGCTGCTGGTCGAGCGGCTGCTGCCGATCGAGCTGCCGCAGGTACTGGTGGCCGACAGCGAGCTGGCACTGGCGAAGATCGCCACCGGCATGCAGCGTGACCGTGGCACCGAGGTGTTCGCGATCACCGGCAGCAATGGCAAGACCAGCGTGAAGAGCCTGCTGCTGTCGATCCTGCAGCAGGTGGCCCAGCACGCGCACAAGGTGGTCTACGCCAACCCGGGTAACCGCAACAACGAGATCGGCCTGCCGCTGGCGGTGATCGACGCGCCGGAAGATGCCGACTACGCCGTCTACGAGATGGGCGCTGGCAAGCCTGGCGATATCGCCTACCTGACCGACATCGCCCGCCCGCGCTATGCGCTGGTCAACAACATCGCCCCCGCCCACCTGGAGCGGATGGGCAGCCTGCTCGGGGTGGCGGTGACCAAGGGCGCGATCTATGCCGCGCTGCCGGCCGATGGCGTGGCGGTGATCAACGCCGACGATGCCTACGGCCGCTGGTTCGAGCAGCACTTCGTCGGTCGCCCGCAGCGTTGCCGCGTGCTGCGCTATGGGCTGGAACACTCGGCGGACGTGACCGCGCGCGACATCCGCGCCGGTGCACAGGGCAGCCAGTTCACCCTGGTCGCCCCGACCGGCGAAGCCCGCGTGGTGCTGGGCCTGCCGGGTCGCCACAACGTCAGCAATGCGCTGGCCGCCGCCAGCCTGGCGCTGGCGGCCGGTGTCGATCTGGCGCTGATTGCGGCCGGTCTGGCCGAGGCGCAGCCGGTACCGGGCCGCCAGATTGCCCATCAGCTGCGCAACGGCGCGGTGCTGGTGGACGACAGCTACAACGCCAATCCCGGCTCGCTGGCTGCGGCCATCGATGCCCTGGCCGCTGCCCCGGAAGAGGGCTGGCTGGTGCTGGGTGACATGCGCGAGCTGGGCCCGGACGCCGAGGCGCTGCATGCGCAGGCCGGCATCCGCGCACGCGCCGCCGGCCTGAAGCGCCTGTACGCGCTGGGCCCGCTCAGTGCCGCCGCCGCCACCGCCTTCGGCGACGGCGGCCGTCATTTCGCCACCCACGACGCGCTGTCGCAGGCGCTGAAGGACGGGCTGCACGCCGGCGTGCGCTGCCTGGTCAAGGGTTCCCGTGGCAGCGCCATGGACACGATTGTCAAAGCGCTGCTGGCGCAAGGAGAGGAATCCCCGCATGTTGTATGAACTGGCTCGATGGTTGCAGCAGTTGGAGAGCCTGTTCGGGCTGTTCAACTACCAGACGTTCCGCGCCATCCTTGCCGCGCTGACGGCCCTGTTCCTGTCGCTGTGGCTTGGCCCGGCGATGATCCGCAAGCTCGCCCAGTTCAAGGGCGGCCAGCCGATCCGCCAGGACGGCCCGCAGACCCATTTCTCCAAGGCCGGCACGCCGACCATGGGCGGTTCGCTGATCCTGCTCACCATCACCCTGTCGGTGCTGATGTGGGCCGACCTGCGCAACCGCTACGTTTGGCTGGTGCTGGCGGTGATGCTGTGCTTCGGCGCCATCGGCTGGTATGACGACTGGATCAAGATCGTCCGCCGTGACCCGAACGGCCTGAAGTCGCGCTGGAAGTACCTGCTGCAGTCGATCTTCGGCCTGGCCGCGGGCCTGTTCCTGTTCTACACGGCCGACGTGCCGGCAGCGCTGACCTTCTACATCCCGATGTTCAAGTCGGTCGCGCTGCCGCTGGCCGGCATCGGCTTCGTGGCCATCGCCTACTTCTGGATCGTCGGCTTCTCCAACGCGGTGAACCTGACCGACGGCCTGGACGGCCTGGCAATCATGCCGACCGTGCTGGTGGCCTGCGCGCTGGGCGTGTTCGCCTATGCCTCGGGCAACGTGGTGTTCGCCAACTACCTGCAGATCCCGCAGATCCCGGGCGCCGGCGAGCTGGTCATCATCTGCGCGGCCATCGCCGGAGCCGGCCTGGGCTTCCTGTGGTTCAACACCTATCCGGCCATGGTCTTCATGGGCGACATCGGCGCGCTGGCGCTGGGTGCGGTGCTGGGCACCATCGCGGTGATCACCCGCCAGGAACTGGTGCTGGTGATCATGGGCGGCGTGTTCGTCATCGAAACCCTGTCGGTGATGATCCAGGTCGCCTCGTTCAAGCTGACCGGCAAGCGAGTGTTCCGCATGGCGCCGATCCACCACCATTTCGAACTGAAGGGCTGGCCGGAGCCGCGCGTGATCGTGCGCTTCTGGATCATCTCCGTCGTGCTCGTGCTGATCGGCCTGGCCACGTTGAAGGTGCGCTGAGATGAACGACCTGTCCCGCCAGGCAACACGCCTTGAAGCCATCGAAGGCAGCTACGACAAGTGGCTGCTGGGCGCGATCATCGCGCTCACCGGCGTGGGCGTGGTGATGGTGGCGTCCAGCTCGATCGCCTTGATGAGCAGCCCGTTCTACTACCTCAACCGCCACCTGATCTTCCTGGCGGTGGGTATCGTGCTGGCGGTCATCGCCGCCCGCACCGAGCTGAAGTCCATCGAGCAGTACAACCAGATGCTGCTGCTGGGCTGCTTCGTGCTGCTGCTGGCGGTGTTCGCGCCGGGCCTGGGCAGCACGGTCAACGGCGCACGCCGCTGGATCAACCTGGGCATCTCCAAGTTCCAGACGGTCGAGGCGGTTAAGGTGCTGTACATCGTCTGGCTGTCCAGCTACCTGGTGCGCTTCCGCGACGAGGTCAATGCGACCTGGCCGGCGATGCTCAAGCCGCTGGGCGTGGCCGGTGCGCTGGTGGTGCTGCTGCTGCTGCAGCCGGACTTTGGTTCTTCGACCCTGCTGCTGGCGATCACCGCCGGCATGCTGGTGCTGGGCGGGGTGAACATGCCGCGCATGTCGATGCCGGTGGTCATCGGCCTGGTCGGCATGAGCGCGCTGGCGATCATCGAGCCGTACCGCATGCGCCGCATCACCTCGTTCCTGGACCCGTGGGCCGACCAGCAGGGCGACGGCTACCAGCTGTCCAACGCGCTGATGGCGGTGGGCCGTGGCGAGTGGACCGGCGTCGGCCTGGGCAATTCGGTGCAGAAGCTCTACTACCTGCCGGAAGCGCATACCGACTTCATCTTCTCGGTCACCGCTGAGGAATTCGGTTTCCTAGGTACCTGCGTGATCGTGGCGCTGTACGCGCTGCTGGTCGGCCGTACCTTCTGGCTGGGCATGCGCTGCGTGGAAATGAAGCGCCACTTCTCCGGCTACATCGCCTTCGGCATCGGCCTGTGGATCAGCATGCAGACCTTCGTTTCGATCGGCGTGAACCTGGGTATCCTGCCGACCAAGGGCCTGACTCTGCCGCTGATCTCCTCCGGCGGCTCGTCGGTGCTGATGACCTGCGTGGCGATGGGCCTGCTGCTGCGCGTGTCCTATGAGCTCAAGCGCGCCGAGCGTCGCCAGGCCGTGCGCATCGGTGGCGCCGAAGAAACGGCTGCCGAGCCGATGGACGCCGCCGCCACGCCGGTGGCCGCCAGCGTGCCGGCGAGCGCCGAGCCGACGGCTGCCGCTGCGGCGAACGCAGCGCGCGGCACCAGCCGCCTGCAGTCGCGCATCGAACCGACCTTCGGGAGGCTGTCATGAGTGCAGCCAACGAGAAGGTGCGCCCGGTGATGATCCTCGCCGGTGGTACCGGCGGTCACATCTTCCCCGGCCTGGCCGTGGCCCGCGTGCTGCGCGAGCGTGGCGTGCCGGTCACCTGGATGGGCGCCGAAGGCGCGATGGAAACCCGCCTGGTGCCGCAGCACGACATCGCCATCGACACGCTGGCGATCACCGGCCTGCGCGGCAAGGGCAAGCTGGCGCTGCTGGCGGCGCCATGGCGGCTGATGCGCGCGCTGCGCGCGGCCGGCATGATCATCCGCAAGCGCCAGCCGCGTGCGGTGGTGGCCTTCGGTGGCTTCGCCTCCGGCCCGGGTGGCATGGCCACGCGCCTGCATGGCCTGCCGCTGATCGTGCATGAGCAGAACCGTGCACCGGGCCTGACCAACCGCATCCTGTCGCGCTATGCGCGCCGGCTGCTGACCGGCTTCCCGGGCACCTTCGCCCAGCGCGAGGAGTTCGTCGGCAACCCGGTGCGTGCGGAGATCGCCGCCATCGCTCCGCCGGAACAGCGCTTCGCCGACCGCAGCGGCCCGCTGCGCGTGCTGGTGGTGGGCGGCAGCCAGGGTGCGCGCGCACTCAATGCCGGCGTGCCGCAGGCGATTGCCGCGCTGGGTGCCGGCGTGCCGGTCCAGGTGCGCCACCAGAGCGGCGAGAAAATGCATGCCGAGGCGGTCGAGGCGTATGCCAAGGCCGGCGTGCAGGCTGAAATCACCCCGTTCATCGCGGACATGGCCGAGGCCTTCGCCTGGGCCGATCTGGTCGTGTGCCGCTCCGGTGCGTCGACCCTGGCCGAGCTGTGCGCGGCCGGCGTCGGCAGCGTGCTGGTGCCATTCCCTGCTGCCGTCGACGATCACCAGACCCGCAATGCGGAGTACCTGGTCGAGCGCGGCGCGGCGGTGTTGCTGAAGCAGGACGGAACGCTGGCCGACGGCATTGCCGCACTGCTGCGCGATCTGTCCGAAAATCCCGCCCGCCGCATGCAGATGGCGCAAGCCGCGCGTGCCCTGGCCAAGGTCGATGCCGCCGAGCGCATCGCCGATATCATTCTCGAGGAAGCTGTATGAAGAAGGCATGCCACCGCGCCTGCCCTGCGCGAGGCCGCGCATGATCCGTCGCCTGCACGACACCAACGACCTGGTGCGCGCGTTCCCGCGCGTGCATTTCGTCGGCATCGGTGGCACCGGCATGAGTGGCATCGCCGAAGTGATGCTGACGCTGGGCTACGAAGTGTCCGGCTCGGACAACGCCGACAACGTAGCGACCCGCCGCCTGGCCAGCCTGGGTGCGCGCATCATGCGCGGCCACTCGGCAGCCAATGTGCTGGGCACCGACTGCGTGGTGGTCTCCAGCGCCATCCGCGAGGACAACCCGGAGCTGATGGAAGCGCGCAGCCAGCGCATTCCGATCATGCCGCGCGCGGCGATGCTGGCCGAGCTGATGCGCTTCCGCCGCGGCATCGCCGTGGCCGGTACCCATGGCAAGACCACCACCACCAGCCTGACCGCAGCGGTGCTGAGCGAAGGTGGCCTGGACCCGACGTTCGTGATCGGTGGCCAGCTGCTGGCTGCCGGTGCCAACGCCAAGCTGGGCGGTGGGCAGTGGCTGGTGGCCGAGGCCGACGAAAGCGATGGCAGCTTCCTGCGCCTGAACCCGCTGATGTCGATCATCACCAACATCGATGCGGACCACCTGGAGAACTACGGCAACGACTTTGCCCGCGTGCAGGCGGCGTTCGCCGAATTCCTGCAGCGCCTGCCGTTCTACGGCCTGGCGGTGCTGTGCATCGACGATCCGGAAGTGGCCGCGCTGGCTGCCAGGACCCCGCGCCACGTGATGAGCTACGGCATGAGCCCGCAGGCCGACGTGCGCGCCGAGAACGTGGTGCAGGAAGGATCGCGCATGCGCTTCACGCTGCGCCTGCCGCAGGGCACCAGCCAGGAAGTGGTGCTGGCGCTGCCGGGCAGGCACAACGTACTCAACGCGCTGGCCGCCGCCGCGGTGGGCTGGCAGCTAGGCGTGGCACCGGACGCCATCGCGCGCGCGCTGGAAGGCTTCGCCGGCGTCGGCCGCCGCTTCAATGACCTGGGCGAAGTGACCACCGCCAGCGGTGCCAAGGTGCGCATCATCGACGACTACGGCCATCACCCGAGCGAGCTGGAGGCGGTGTTCGCCGCCGCTCGCGGCGGCTGGGCTGACAAGCGCCTGGTGGTGGCCTTCCAGCCGCACCGCTACAGCCGCACCCGTGACCAGTTCGACAAGTTTGCCGCGGTGCTGTCCAGCGTCGACGCGCTGGTGCTGAGCGAGGTCTATCCGGCCGGTGAGGAACCCATTGCCGGTGCCGACTCGCATGCGCTGGCCCGCGCCATCCGCGCGCGTGGCCGCAGCGAGCCGGTGGTGGTGGGCAAGGCCGCCGAGCTGGCCAGCGTGCTGCCGGACGTGCTGCAGGACGGTGACTTGCTGCTGATGATGGGGGCCGGCGATATCGGTGCCGTGGCCGCCCATATCGCGGTGGAAGGCTTCCAGGGGGAGGGCCAGGCGTGAGCGCGCTGACTTTCCCGCCGCTGCGCGTGACCGACCCGGCCGTGTTCGGCCGCGTCGCCGTGCTGCTCGGCGGCAGTTCCAGCGAACGCGAGGTGTCGCTGGATTCGGGCCGCAACGTGCTCGAAGCCCTGCAGTCGCGCGGCGTCGATGCGTTCGCCGTCGATGGCATTCCGGCGCTGGCCAGCGCGCTCGCCGCCGGTGGCATCGACCGCGTGTTCAACATCCTGCATGGTCACAACGGTGGCGGTGAGGACGGCATCGTGCAGGGCCTGATGGACGCCTTCGGCGTGCCGTACACCGGCTCGGACGTGCTGGGTTCGGCGCTGAGCATGGACAAGATCCGCACCAAGCAGGTGTGGCTGTCGCTGGGCCTGCCAACGCCGCAGTACCGCAAGGTCGACGCGTCGAACGTGCATGCGCTGGCCGCCGAGCTGGGCCTGCCGGTGGTGGTGAAGCCGGCCAACGAAGGCTCCAGCGTGGGCATCAGCCGGGTCACCGACGAGGCCGGCCTGGACGAGGCCGTGGCCCTGGCCGCGCGCTACGACGGCCAGTTGCTGATGGAGCAGATGGTGGTGGGCGATGAGCTGACCGTCGCCATCCTTGGCGACGTTGCCCTGCCGTCGATCCGCATCGTGCCCAAGGGCCAGTGGTACGACTACAACGCCAAGTACATCGCCGAGGACACCCAGTACCTGTGCCCGGGCCTGGACGGTAGCGACGAAGACGAGATCCGCCGCATCGCGCTGGCCGCATTCCGCGCCGCCGGCTGCCGTGGCTGGGGCCGCGTGGACGTGATGCGTGACCGCGCCAGCGGCCGTTTCTTCCTGCTGGAAGTGAACACCGCGCCGGGCATGACCAGCCATTCGCTGGTACCCAAGGCGGCCCGCCAGGCCGGCATCGGTTTCGAGGAACTGGTGTGGCGCGTGCTGGAACAGACCCTGGAGGCCAAGCACGCATGAACGCGCTGCTGCGCATCTTCGTCTGGCTGTTGGCACTGTCGGTGGTTGCACTGCCGGTGGTGGCCGTGGTCAATGGCTGGGTCGGCGCCGAGCGCTGGCCGCTGGCGAAGCTGCGCGTGCATGGCGAGTTCAAGCGGGTACCGGCCGAGCAGCTGCAGCAGGTGCTGCTGCCGTACGCGCGCGCCGGGTTCTTCGCGGTCAAGCTGCAGGATGCGCAGGACGCGCTGGAAAAGCTGCCGTGGGTGGAAAGCGCGCAGGTACGCAAGCAGTGGCCGGACGTGCTGGAAGTGACCCTGGTCGAGCACAAGCCGTTCGCACGCTGGGGCAACGACCGCCTGGTCTCCGAGCAGGGCAAGCTGTTCCCCACGCCGAAGAAGCTGTCCGACCTGGAACTGCCGGAGCTGGATGGCCCGGACAGCCAGACCCAGGAAGTGATGAAGCTGTACAGCGACTCGCGTGCCTTGTTCGCACCGGCCGGCGTCGACGTGCGCCGGGTGACGATGGATGCACGCGGCAGCTGGTCGCTGGTGCTGAGCAACGGCACCGAAGTGGTGGTCGGCCGTGACGACGCGCGCTCGCGCATGCAGCGCTTCGTCAAGGTGCTGCCGCAGCTCAACAGACAGGACGCGCCGATCGAGCGCGCAGATCTCCGTTACACCAATGGTTTCACGCTGAGCTGGGGTACCCCGGCCACGCCGGCGAAAACGCCGGCGACCCCGGCCAGAAGCACGCAGGAAAGGACATGAATCGCAAGGGTGACAAATCGCTGATCGTTGGCCTGGACATCGGCACCTCCAAGGTGGTGGCGCTGGTGGGCGAGTATTCGCCGGGCAACCCGATCGAAGTGATCGGCATCGGCTCGCACGAATCGCGCGGGCTGAAGCGTGGCGTGGTGGTGGACATCGAATCGACCGTGCAGTCGATCCAGCGTGCGGTGGAAGAAGCCGAGCTGATGGCCGGCTGCGAGATCCGTTCGGTGTACGCCTCGATCTCCGGCAACCACGTGCAGTGCAAGAACTCGCCGGGCATCGTGCCGATCCGCGACGGTGAAGTGACCTGGGGCGACCTGGATCGCGTGCTCGACGCAGCCAAGGCGGTGGCGATCCCGGCCGACCAGAAGATCCTGCACGCGATTCCGCGCGAGTACGTGCTGGACGATTCGCAGGAGGGCATCCGCAACCCGGTCGGCATGACCGGCGTGCGCCTGGAGGTACATGCGCACTTGGTGGTGTGCGCGCAGTCGGCGGCGGCCAACATCAGCAAGTGCGTGCAGCGCTGCGGCCTGCAGGTGGACGACCTGGTGCTGTCCTCGCTGGCCTCCAGCGTGGCGGTGCTGACCGCCGACGAGCGCGAGCTGGGCGTGGTGCTGGTCGACATGGGCGCCGGTACCACCGACATCGCGGTGTTCGTGCAGGGCGCGATCTGCCACACCGCCTCGCTGCCGATCGCCGGCGACCACGTGACCAACGACATCGCGCACATGCTGCGCACGCCGACCCCGGAAGCCGAGCAGATCAAGGTGCGCTATGCCTGCGCCCTGGCCCAGCTGGCCACGGCCGAGGAGAGCATCCAGGTGCCGTCGGTCGGCGACCGGCCGCCGCGCCGCATGCCGCGCCACTCGCTGGCGCAGGCCGTGCAGGGCCGTTACGAGGAGATCTTCGAGATGGTGCAGGCCGAACTGCGCCGCTCCGGCTTCGAGGAACTGGTGCGCGCCGGCATGGTGCTGACCGGTGGCGCGTCGAAGATGGAGGGCGTGGTCGAACTGGCCGAGGAAATGCTGCAGATGCCGGTGCGCGTGGGCATCCCGCAGCACGTCACCGGCCTGGGCGAAGTGGTCGGCAACCCGGTGCACGCTACCGGCGTGGGCCTGCTGCTGATGGGCAGCCAGATCGAGCACCCGCGGCGGCCGTCGCTGCCGACCGGGCGCGCTGGAAGCATGTTCAAGAAACTCAAGACCTGGTTCCGCGGCGAGTTCTGACGCGGAACCCGTAACTCCGGGCCCGGCCCGGCGCAACACCCGCAATACCCGCATCACAACGCAACAACGCACTACACAACCCACACAGCCGCAACGGCAACATGACACGCGAAGGCAGGAGGCCCGACCGTCCATGCCACCGACAAGCGGATACAACGAGGACACGGACATGGCGCATTTTGAACTGATCGAAAAGATGGCACCCAATGCGGTGATCAAGGTGGTTGGCGTGGGCGGCGGCGGCGGCAATGCCGTGGCGCACATGGTCAACTCGGCGGTGGACGGCGTGGAGTTCATCACCGCCAACACCGACTCGCAGGCCATCAAGAATTGTGGTGCCAAGCTGCAGCTGCAGCTGGGTACCAACGTGACCAAGGGCCTGGGCGCAGGCGCGAACCCGGAAGTCGGCCGCCAGGCCGCGCTGGAAGACCGTGAGCGCATCATGGACGCGCTGCAGGGCGCGGACATGGTGTTCATCACCGCCGGCATGGGCGGCGGCACCGGCACCGGCGCTGCGCCGGTGGTGGCGCAGCTGGCCAAGGAAATGGGCATCCTGACCGTGGCCGTGGTCACCAAGCCGTTCCCGTTCGAAGGCCGTCGCCGCATGCAGGTGGCGCTGAAGGGCATCGAGGAACTGAGCCAGCACTGCGACTCGCTGATCACGATCCCGAACGAGAAGCTGATCACCGTGCTGGGTCGCAACGCGACCATGATCCAGGCCTTCCGCGCCGCCAACGACGTGCTGCAGGGCGCCGTGCAGGGCATCGCCGACCTTATCGTGCGTCCGGGCCTGATCAACGTCGACTTCGCCGACGTGCGCACCGTCATGTCCGAAATGGGCCTGGCGATGATGGGTACCGGCACCGCACGGGGCGATGACCGCGCCCAGGCCGCTGCCGAATCGGCGATCCAGAACCCGCTGCTGGACGATGTGAACCTGGCCGGTGCCAACGGCATCCTGGTCAACATCACCGCCGGCGCCGACTTCACCATGGCCGAGTTCGACGAGATCGGCCGCACCATCGACGGCTTCGCTTCGGAAGACGCCACCGTCGTGGTCGGCACCGTGCTGGACCCGGACATGCAGGACGAAGTGCGCGTGACCGTGGTGGCCACTGGCCTGAACCGCGTATCGGCCAGCAAGACCCAGCGTCCGGGCGAGCGTGCACCGATCAAGCTGGTCCGCAACGCCACCACCGGCCAGCCGGAGTTCGGCGAGTTCGACAACGGCGGCGACGCCGTGTCCAAGGCCGTGGGCGGCATGGGCCTGGGCCTGCGTCGCGCCAGCAGCGATACCGCGGCGGCTTCCGCCCCGTCGGCCCCGTCGGCTTCGGCCCCGGCAGCGGCGGAACTGCCGAACGACTACCTGGACATCCCGGCCTTCCTGCGCCGCCAGGCGGACTAAGCGGGGCGGCCCGGGGTTGTCCTCCCCGGGTTGCGCCACCATGTCCTGAAAATGCGGGCGCCGGGCCAGGATGGGCCCGGCCGCCCTGCTTCACGCGCTTTCCCAGCGGCGTGCCGGTGTGTCCTGCCGGTGGCTGTCACTGGCGTTTCAGCCAGGGTAGGGGAGTGCGCGTGTTAATCTAATGTGTCACTTCCGGTCCATCCCCATGATCCAGCAACGCACCCTCAAGAACACGATCCGCGCCACCGGCGTTGGCCTGCATAGTGGTGACAAGGTCTACATGACCCTGCGCCCGGCACCGGTCAACCATGGCATCGTGTTCCGCCGCGTGGACCTGGACCCGGTGGTGGAAGTGCCGGCCAAGGCCGAACTGGTCACCGAAGTGACCCTGTGCACCGGCCTGACCTGCAACGACGCCAAGATCCAGACCGTCGAACACCTGATGTCGGCGCTGGCCGGCCTGGGTGTGGACAACATCATCGTCGAGCTGTCCTCGGCCGAGCTGCCGATCATGGACGGTTCGGCCGGCCCGTTCGTGTTCCTGCTGCAGTCGGCAGGCATCGTGGAACAGGATGCGCCCAAGCGCTTCATCCGCGTGCTGAAGACTGTGGAAGTGACCGAGGGCGACAAGGTGGCCCGCTTCACTCCGTACGAGGGTTACAAGCTGGGTTTCACCATCCAGTTCAACCACCCGATGATTCCGGCCAAGCAGTCGCGCCAGGAAATCGAGTTCTCGACGCTGGCCTACACCAAGGAAATCTCCCGCGCGCGCACCTTTGGTTTCATGCGCGACCTGGAGTACATGCGCGAGCGCAACCTGGGTCTGGGCGGTTCGATGGACAACGCCATCGTGCTGGACGAGTTCCGCGTGCTCAACGAAGACGGCTTGCGCTACGCCGACGAATTCGTGCGCCACAAGATCCTTGACGCCATCGGCGACCTCTATCTGGCCGGTGGCCAGGTGTTGGGTGCCTACGAGGGCTTCAAGTCCGGCCACGCGCTCAACAACAAGCTGGTGCGGGCCCTGATGGCCGATGCCAGTGCCTGGGAATGGGTCAGCTTCGACTCGCCGGCCACCCCGGATCCGGTGGAATACGCCACCCCGGCGTACGCATGATTCCATAGGTTGTTGAATTTAAAGATAAAAACGCCGCCTTCCTGGGCGGCGTTCTTGTTTCCGGCGTTGGCGACGCATTCAGCGTGCTTGAAAGACGTCAAGGCTGGTTCAAGGTCACGGTTTTGTGAACCTGTTGGATCAGAAGCCTGAATTTAACGCAGTTTTAACAACAATCTAACGACAGGCCCCCGGATGGCCGCTAGGATGCGACCCGGCCCCCGAAATGTTTCACGCCGTGGTGACACGCGCGACGGGGAGCGGAGCCGGATGCTCCGTTGCCATCAGGACCGTTTCTTCGGCTTCGAGGGAACGTCCTGCAGGCAAGCCAAGGCGTCGCGTAGCCCTTTGTGCGTGGCGGCTGAAACTGCGTGGGGTCCATTCCGGTTGTCGAGCGCTGGGGAGCGCGTGGGAGTGGGAGACGCAGTCTTGATGGTCACCCTGGTGGCCTTCAGCCCGATGGAACGGGCCGCGTCGAGCAGCTGGGCTTCGGCAAGCCGCAACTTGGCATGCCAGACCGGGGACTCGACGAGAAAAACGAGGTGTTCCCCGTCCACATTGGCCAGCCGGCAACGGCTGCGCAGAGGTGGCGGCAACTGGGGGCGCAACTGACGGTCCAGCGCGTCGAGCCACAGGGCACGCCGCAGCGGGTTCCCGCTTTTGTCCGCCATTACCGCATCCAGCGCCGGTTTCGGTGCCGACGCGGGGCGAACGCTGGATTTCGGCTCAGACATGAAAACTCACTGATGGCATTCAAAAAGATCGTAATCAAAACGCGTGAAGGACAGGCCAAATCGTCGCCGATCACGCGTTTGCGGTTCTATTTCGAGGACCGCCCCCGCGCCCTGCTGGGCAGCGTGCTCGGGGTAGGCTGCATTATCGGCCTTGCTGGCGGCATTGGCGCCAGCGCGCTGAATGATTCCCGGCTGCAGGCCAAGGTCGAGCGCCAGGATGCGGAGCTGGCCAAGGTCAAGCGCGATGCGCAGACCCAGGTCAATGCGCTGGCGGCTCGCCTCGGCGAGCTGCAGGCCCAGGCGACCCGCCTCAACGCCCTCGGCGAACGGCTGACCCAGATGGGCAAGCTGGAGGACGGCGAGTTCGACTTCAACGAGACCCCCGGCCTCGGTGACGGTGACGCAGGCGGCCCGACCAGCGACATCCCGGTCAAGGACGTCAACGCCGACTTACAGGTGCTGGAGCAGCGCTTCGCTGCTTCAGGCCGCCAGCTGTCGGTGATGGAATCGCTGATGTTCGACCACCAGCTGCAGCAGAACGCCGTGCCGTCGCGCATGCCGATCCGCAACAGCTACGTGACCTCCGGCTTCGGCACCCGTGCCGACCCGTTCGGCCGCGGTGCCGCCACCCACAAGGGCATGGACTTCCACGCAAAGGTCGGTGACCCGGTGATGGCCGTGGCCGAGGGCGTGGTCAGCTTCGCCGGCGTGAAGGGCGGCTACGGCAATGTCGTCGATGTCGACCATGGCAATGGCTATGTCACCCGCTACGCGCACAATTCGCGCCTGGTGGTGAAGGCCGGCGACCTGGTCCGTGCCGGCCAGGAAGTGGCCAAGGCCGGTTCCACCGGCCGTTCGACCGGTGCCCACGTGCACTTCGAGGTGTGGGAGAACGGCAACGTGGTCAACCCGCGCAAGTTCCTCGGCGACGGCGGCAACACGCCGGTCGGGCGGGTCAGCCGCGGTTGATCCCCGGGTCGGATCCCTTCCGCGCCGCGCAAGGGCTCTGACCCGACTCGGTTGATCTGGTAGTGCCGGCCGCTGGCCGGCAACCTCATGGATTTCGGCAGCATCGCGGATTGCCGGCCAGCGGCCGGCACTACCGGGAATGTTCGGATGCCATTGCCGCCAAAGGGTTGAAACCCCTTGCGGCCGTCCCAAGCTACAATGGGTGTTGCCATCGACAGGGCGCCAGGCGCCCTGTTTCGTTTGCGGCGGACGGATCCCCAGGGGGAGGCCGGGCGTCGTGTCCATCCAACCCGGTTCCTTCAATGATCAACAGCCTGCTTACCCGCGTATTTGGCAGTCGTAACGAACGACAGCTGCGCCAGCTCAACCGCATCGTCGCCAAGATCAATGCGCTGGAGCCGGAGATCGAGAAGCTGTCCGACGAGCAGCTTCAGGCCAAGACGCCGGAGTTCAAGCAGCGCATTGCTGGCGGTGAAGCCCTGGACAAGGTGCTGCCGGAAGCGTTCGCGGTCTGCCGCGAAGCCGGTCGCCGCGTGCTGGGCATGCGCCACTACGACGTGCAGCTGATCGGCGGCATGGTGCTTCACCTGGGCAAGATCGCAGAAATGCGCACCGGTGAAGGCAAGACCCTGGTGGCGACCCTGCCGGTGTACCTCAACGCGCTGGAAGGCAAGGGCGTGCACGTGGTCACCGTGAACGACTACCTGGCCCGCCGCGACGCCGCGCAGATGGGCAAGCTGTACAACTGGCTGGGCCTGAGCGTGGGCGTGGTGTACCCGGGCATGCCGCACAGCGACAAGCGCGAAGCCTACGCTGCGGACATCACCTACGGCACCAACAACGAATTCGGTTTCGACTACCTGCGCGACAACATGGCGCTGTCCAAGGCCGACCGCTACCAGCGCGGCCTGCACTACGCCATCGTCGACGAAGTCGACTCCATCCTGATCGACGAAGCGCGCACCCCGCTGATCATCTCCGGTCCGGCCGATGATTCCCCGGAGCTGTACATCCGCGTCAACCGTGTCGTGCCGCACCTGGTCAAGCAGGAAGCGGAAGACGGCGAAGGCGATTTCTGGGTCGACGAGAAGGGCAAGCAGGTGCACCTGTCCGAAGCGGGCATGGAGCACGCCGAGCAGCTGCTGGTCGAGGCCGGCATCCTCGATGGCGAGACCGAAGGCCTGTACGCGGCGCAGAACCTGACCGTGGTGCACCACCTCAACGCCGCCCTGCGCGCGCACGCGATCTACCAGCGTGACGTGGACTACATCGTGCGCGATGGCGAAGTGGTCATCGTCGACGAATTCACCGGCCGTACCCTGGCCGGCCGCCGCTGGTCCGATGGCCTGCACCAGGCGGTGGAAGCGAAGGAAGGCGTGCCGGTGCAGCGCGAGAACCAGACGCTGGCGAGCATCACCTTCCAGAACCTGTTCCGCATGTACAAGAAGCTGTCCGGCATGACCGGTACGGCCGATACCGAAGCGTTCGAGTTCCAGAGCATCTATGGCCTGGAAGTGGTGGTGATCCCGACCAACCGCCCGACCATCCGCAAGGACAGCCCGGACCAGGTGTTCCTCAACCGCAAGGGCAAGTTCAATGCGGTGCTGGCCGACATCGAAGAGTGCGCCAAGCGCGGCCAGCCGGTGCTGGTGGGTACCACCTCGATCGAAACCTCGGAAATGCTGTCCGAGCACCTGAGCAAGGCCGGCGTGAAGCACGAAGTGCTCAACGCCAAGCAGCATGACCGCGAAGCGACCATCGTCGCCAACGCGGGCCGCCCGGCGGCGGTGACCATCGCCACCAACATGGCCGGTCGTGGTACCGACATCGTGCTGGGCGGCTCGCTGGAAGCCGAGATCCACGCTCTGGGCGAGGACGCAACCGACGAGCAGAAGGCGGCGGTCAAGGCCGAATGGCAGAAGCGCCACGATGCAGTGAAGGCCGCTGGCGGCCTGCATATCGTCGGCACCGAGCGCCACGAGTCGCGTCGTATCGACAACCAGCTGCGCGGCCGTTCGGGCCGCCAGGGTGACCCGGGTTCGTCCCGTTTCTACCTGTCGCTGGAAGACAACCTGATGCGCATCTTCGCCTCCGACTGGGTGCAGAAGGCCATGCGCATGATGGGCATGAAGGAAGACGACGTCATCGAGGACCGCCTGGTCAGCCGCCAGATCGAAAAGGCGCAGCGCAAGGTCGAGGCCCACAACTTCGACATCCGCAAGAACCTGCTGGACTTCGACGACGTCAACAACGATCAGCGCAAGGTGATCTACGCCCAGCGCGACGAGCTGCTGGACGCCGAATCGGTGAAGGACAACGTCGACGGCATCCGTGACGACGTGATCTTCGACATCGTTGCGCGCTTCGTGCCGCCGAACTCGATCGACGAGCAGTGGGACCTGCGTGGCCTGGAAGCGACCCTGGAGTCGGACTTCGGCCTGCAGATGTCGCTGACCGACCTGGTCAAGCAGCATGAGGAACTGGACGCCGAGGCCATCGCCAGCAAGGTCCAGGAGCGCGTCAACCAGCACTTCGCCGAGAAGGAAGCCAGCCTGGGCGAAGAGACCATGCGCGCGCTGGAGAAGCACGTGATGCTGACCGTGCTGGACCAGAGCTGGAAGGAGCACCTGGCGCGCATGGATTACCTGCGCCAGGGCATCTACCTGCGTGGTTACGCGCAGAAGCAGCCCAAGCAGGAATACAAGAAGGAAGCCTTCGAGCTGTTCTCGGACATGCTGGAGAACGTCAAACGCGAAGTGGTGACCCTGCTGGCCCGCGTGCGTATCCGCAGCGACGAGGAAGTGCAGGCCCTGGAGGCCGCCGAGCGGCAGCAGGCGCAGGCTCGCCTGAGCCAGTCGCAGTTCCAGCACCAGGATGCGGGCGGCTACAGTGCCGACGAGGAAGCTGCGCAGGTGCAGGCTGCGCAGCAGGGCGTCGCGCAGATGCAGCGCGACGAGCCTAAGATCGGCCGCAACGATCCGTGCCCGTGCGGCAGTGGCAAGAAGTACAAGCACTGCCACGGCCAGCTGAGCTGATCCCGAAGAGCCCCGCGAAAGCGGGGCTTTTCGTTTGTTGCGGGGAGTTGCACCGGATCCGTGATTGCGCCGGCCGCACTGTTCTGGGCATGCTTCCCCCATGCCTTCCCCCACCCGATCGATCCACGTCGTGGCCGCCGTCATCACCGACGCCCGTGGCCGCGTGCTGCTCAACCGCCGTACCGAGAACCGCGACATGGCCGGCCTGTGGGAGTTCCCCGGCGGCAAGCGCGAATCCGGCGAGACCTCCGAACAGGCGCTGGCGCGTGAACTGCGCGAAGAGCTGGGCATCGAGGCCGATGTCGGGCCCTGGCTGATGGACGTGCCGCAGCGCTATCCGGACAAGCACCTGACCCTGGAAGTGCGCCATGTGCGCAGCTGGAAGGGCACCCCGCGCGGCCGCGAAGGCCAGGCGATCACCTGGGTGGCGCAGGACAAGCTGGGCCGCTATTCGATGCCGCCGGCCGACCTGCCGGTGGTGGCCGCACTGCGCCAACCGGACCGCTACCTGATCACGCCGGCGCCGGCTGACGATGCCAGCGGCGTGCAGCACTGGCATGACTGCCTGCAGCGCGCGGTCGCGGCGGGCCAGCAGCGCATCCAGCTGCGCCTGCCACCGGAACACCCGCAACGGCAGGCAATGATCGAACAGGCCGTGCGCGCGCATCGTCGCGGCGTGCAATGGCTGGTCAACCGCGATGTCGCGCTGGCACGCGCACTGGGCGTGGGTGTGCACCTGGGCAGCGAGCAGCTGCAGGACCTGCAGGAACGGCCCTTGCCGGAAGGGCAGCTTGTCGCCGCGTCCTGCCACGACCTGGAGCAGCTGCAGGCGGCGCAGCGGCTGGGCTGCGACTTCGTGGTGCTCGGCCCGGTGCAGGCCACGGCCAGCCACCCCGGGGCAGTGCCGCTGGGCTGGGAGGCCTTCGCCGCGCTGCGCGCGCAGGTGTCGCTGCCGATCTACGCGTTGGGTGGGATGGTCGCCGGCCATATCGCCGAAGCCCGTCGCCACGGTGGGCAGGGTATCGCTGCGATTGGCGGGTTGTGGCCGGCGTAAAGCCGCGTCGGTCGCCGGGCATCGCCCGGTGCTGGCGTGGAAGGGAGGCAGTAGATCCACGCCATGCGTGGATGGATGCCTGCGATCACAACGTGATCCAGAAACACCCGTACTGCCGCCGTAATCCCACCACCGTCGAGGCACGCGCCACGCTGCCTGGCAGGGTCTGCTCCAGACGCAGTCCGACCGGATGGCGAACATCCGTCGGCTCAGGGGCGGATCCCTGCGCAGCAGGGCCCTGACCCTCGTCAGTCACTGCGTCCTGGCCCTGTCCTGGATACACCGGTACCACGTCTACCAGCGGCCGCCGCGCCAGCGATTCCAGTTGACCGAGGATGCGCTGCGCACCGGCATCGGAGACCGCGCCCCACAGGTACAGCGACGACAACCGGTTCACATCGTTGCTGAGGGTGCCGATGCGCAGCGCGTCCACCAGCTCGCTAAGGCGCCGTGGGCAGCGCGCCCCCAGGGTGTCTCGCCGCAGGGTGCTGCCGGTGGGCGCGGGCGGTGGCAATCGTGATCGGGCGCCGACGCTGTCGCAGGGCCGGTCGGTATACACGCTCTGGCCCTGCGCATCGGTGCAGCGGTTCAAGCGCGTGGACTGCGCATGGACAACGCTCGATGCCGAGCACAATGACAGCAGCAACAGCAGGAAGGAAAGCCGGTTCATCGACGCAGGGTAGCGCCGATCGCGGTGGCATGGCGTGCTTTCAGCCGTGCAGCAGCTTCAGCACCGACGTGGTCGGCTTGGCCAGGTTCAGGGTGTAGAAGTGCAGGCCCGGCGCGCCGCCCTCGACCAGGCGCTGGCACAGCCTGGCGACCACTTCGGTACCGAACGCCCGCACCGATTCGGCGTCATCGCCATAGGCCTGCATCTTGCGGCTGATCCAGCGCGGGATCTCCGCACCGCACTGCTCGGAGAAACGGCGCAGCTGGCTGAAGTTGGCGATCGGCATGATGCCGGGCGTGATCGGTACCTGTACGCCGAGCCGGCGCACGGCATCGACGAAGTGGAAGTACGCATCCGGGTTGTAGAAATACTGGGTGATCGCCGCGTCGGCGCCGGCATCGATCTTGGCCTTGAAGTGCTTGAGGTCGGCCAATGCATCGGAGGCCTGTGGGTGGGTCTCCGGGTAGGCACCTACCTCGATGCGGAACGCATCGCCGTGTTCGGCGCGGATGAACTCGATCAGCTCGGCGGCATAGCGCATGTCGCCGGGGAAGCCCATGCCGGAGGGCAGGTCGCCGCGCAGCGCGACCAGGCGATGGCAGCCGATGGCGCGGTACAGCTTGAGCAGTTCGCGGATTTCCTGGCGGGTGCCGCCGACACACGACAGATGCGGTGCGGCCTCGAAGCCATGGTGCTGGTTGAGATGGCGCACGGTCTCGGAGGTATAGCTCAGCGTCGAGCCACCAGCGCCGAAGGTACAGGACACGTACTCGGGGCCGTAGTCCTTCAGCTTGGCTGCGGCGCGATCGAGCTGGCTGCGCTGTTCGTCGGTCTTGGGCGGATAGAACTCGAAGCTGATGGCAGTCATGGCACGGGCGGCGGCGGCGGGTGTGGATCAGTATATCGCTTCATCAAGATGGATGTGCGCGAATATGTGGAGGCGTGGCCGCTGCCGGGCGCTCGCGCGGGACAGGCTGCTACAGCTCAGCGCTGACCGGGCTGGTGATGAAGCCCCACAGCAGGCGCGCCATCACCGCCGGCGAGCGTGCCTGTGCACGGGCGTACGCCCACAGTGCGTCCAGGCGCGGGCGGTCGTACAAGTGCCCGGCCAGCAGCACGGCGTGGATGCGGCGCGTGTTGCCGGTGTCCAGCAGCGGATTGCCATCGAGCAACACCAGGTCGGCGGCCCGGCCGACCTCGACGCTGCCATGCGATGCCTGCAGCTGCAGATGACGCGCGGCCTGCAGCGTGGCCGCACGCAGCACGTCGGCCTGGCTCAGCCCCGCCTGCCGCAGCCACTGCAGTTCGTCGTGGTAACGCAGTCCACCCAGTCCGGTATCGGTGCCGACCAGTACGGTCACGCCAGCCCGATGGGCGGCGCCGGTGAGCGCCAGGCCATGGGTGAAGTAGGCCTTCAGCGCCTGTTCGCCGCGCGCGCCGGGATAGCGCGCCACGGTGGCCTTCAGATCGTCGCGCCATGCCCAGCGCGAGAGCGGATCCAGGTAGGCCAGGCGCGGGTCGTCGACGAACGCCGGATCGCGCGCGCGTGCATCCTCTTCGCGGGTGACATGGGTCGGTACGAACGCCGCACCGCTGGCCTGCATCAGGTCGAACGCCTGGGCGCAGAGGGCGGGCTGGTAGTCACCCACCATGGCTTCGGCGAGCGCGGTCGGGTTCCCGTCATCGAGCGAGCCTTCGCGCCAGGCGGCGGCACTGTCCACGCAATGGCGCACGAACAGATGGCCGTGCTCGAAGCTGCGCTGGCCCGCGTGCAATGCGGCTTCCAGCGGGACCGCCCTGGGCAGGTGTCCGACCAGGGGCAGATGCAGCTGCCGCGCTTCGCTGGCCAGCCGCTGGTAGGTCTCGGCGCGAAGGCGGTTGTAGACCTTGAACGCATCGACGCCGCGTGCGCGGTACGCGTGTGCACGTTCGCCCGCTGCATCCGGCGTCAGCGCCGGGTCTTCAAAATAGAAGCTGGCGATCTGTACGAAGCGCGGTGCAACCTGCTGCCCGGCAATGGCCTGCGCGGTCCAGCGGCGCTTGTCGGCCACGCAGGCGATCAGCGGATCGGTGGCCTGTGGGCAGTCCATCATGTCGCGGGTACCGGTGATGCCGTTGGCCAGCATCAACGGAAACTGCAGTTGCGGTGACAGCTGCAGTGCATGGGTGTGCATGTCCCAGAAACCGGGCAGCAGCCAGCGTCCGCCCGCATCGAGAACCGGCAACGTGGTCTCCGGCGGGTCTTCACCGATGGCGGTGATGGTGCCGTTGCGCACGGTCACCGTGGTGGGTTCGCTGGCCTGGCCGCGGGCGATGTCCACCACGCGTGCGTTGACGATCACGTGACTGTTGCCGGGGTGGGGCAGCGGTGGTGCAGACAGCGGCCAGAGCAGGGCGGCGGTGAACAACAGGGGGGGGCCAGCAGGAGCACGGCCAGCACGCGCGGCCAGCGGCGACGACGGGCGGAGCGGGGTAGTGCATCCATGAACCGGCAATCCTTGCATGGGGTCGCCTGCAGGGTGCGCCAACATGGGTGCCGATGCCAGTGACCATCGGCATCCCGCCCTCCATGCCGCGTGGGCAGGTACCCTGTGCAGCGGATTCCCTGATCACGCCGCGCCATGTCCATCGTTCTCACCGATTTCGCCCGTCCCCGCCTGTTCCCGCGCGTACCGCGTGGCAACACGATCCAGGACTGCACTGCCGAACAGTTCGAAGCGCACCTCAACGCGCACGCGCCGATGAAGGTACTGGACGGCTATGCGCCGTTCTGCAAACTGTTCGTCTACGAGAACTGGACCAGCACGCGCTGCCTGACCGTGCCGATCACCGAGGCCAACCGCCATCTGCTGCGCAGTGGTTACGAGGCACGCAATCGCGACGAACTGCCGGTGCTGGTGCGCTGGTTCGAGGGCGTGGAGTCGCCGCGTGCGAACTATCTGGTGGTGATCCTGTACAGCGCCGAGCAGCTGGCGAAGGAAGGCTCGCCGATCGAGGCCGACTGGGGCATCGTCGGCTGTATCTATACCGCCGAGCCGGAAGAGGTGCCGATGGCGCCGATCACGATGATGCGCAATGCGCTGGGCGTGGAAGAGGGCGGTTCCGGCGTGCCGTTGGACCGCGAGGCCTACCGGCGTTCTGTCGAGTTCTGGGAGAGCAACGCGAACTGGCGGCCGTGAGCGATATTGGTCATCCACGCATCGCGTGAGTGTACGGACCGCAGTAGAGCCACGCCATGCTTGGCTGCCTGGCCTTCAGGCAGCTTTCCATTCCCACCACGGGTAGTGGTACTCGCGGTCGATGGCCTGCCAATGCTGGCCGCAGTGCATGCAGGCAACGTTGTGGCAATCGCCCCAACCATCCTCGGCCTCCTGCAACGCGAGCAGCTGCATCTGCCCTTGTTCAATCAGGCGGCGCGGATCGAAGAACGGGTAGCCGGGATTGAGCGCGCACAGGCAGCCTGCGTGCGCCTGCCAGTGACGCAGCCGTTTCAGGGCCGCCTCCAGATGCGCCTGGTTGCTGATCAGCATGCCGCCGAGGGTGATGCCGTGGCAGCTGCGTTCAATCAGGTCCACATGCGCGGCCAATGCGTCCAGCGACGGTGCACTGAACAGTCGTGCGACGATGCGGGCGGCGTCGGTGATGCGCGTCGCGTCGCGCGACAGCAGGTCCTGCAGCAGCACATCGGCCTGCGCGTCTTCCAGCCTGGGCGGCGGCGCCGCAGACCACGGCCAGCGCATCAGCGTGCCTTGCCGATGGCAGCGTAGTGGCCGGCGGTCAGGCGCAGCAGGTCGGCCGGCGCCAGTTCCACTTCCAGGCCACGGCGGCCGGCGCTGACGTGCAGCGTGGGCAACACCTGCGCGCTGGCATCCAGGAACGTGCGCAGGCGCTTCTTCTGCCCCAGCGGGCTGATGCCGCCGACCAGGTAACCGGTCGCACGCTGCGCGGCGTCGGCGGCGGCCATCTCGCACTTCTTGCAGCCGGCCGCTTCGGCCAGCGCCTTCAGGTCCAGGTGGCCGGCCACCGGCACGATCGCCACCAGCAGTTCATGTGCTTCAGTGCTTGCCAGCAGGGTCTTGAAGACCTGGGCCGGGTCGAGGCCGAGCTTGTCGACGGCTTCGCCGCCATACGATTCGGCGTGGGCGTCGTGCACATAGCTGCGCACGGTGTGGGCGATCTTCTCGCGCTTGAGCAGGTTGATGGCCGGGGTCATGGACGCATCCTAGCGCGGGGCAGGGGCGTTGCCTTGACCGAGACTCGCGCGTCAACGCAGAACGGGCGCCCGAAGGCGCCCGTCCCGGCTGCGATCGGCTGCATCCAGCATCAGCGCGACATCGACTGCTGCGTCTGCATCTGTTCCTGGGTCTGTCGCTGCGACAGTTCGTTGTCCAGGGCCTGGCTCTGCCGCGTGCTGTCCTGCAGATTGTGGTTCACCGCCTGCGACAGGTCCACGTAGGTGCGATGCATGGCGGGATCGCCGAGCTGGCCCTGCACCGCGAACACGCCCTGGTTGTCCGGCCGCGCCAGCACAGTATCGACCTGGCTCATGCCGGCCAACTTTGCCTCGTAAGCCACCTGGCCTGCGGCGTTCTCGAGCTGGCTGCGGTCATTGAACAGCGGCGACAGGCCGCCCTGGCGCCGCTGTTCTTCCAGTGCTTCCAGCTTTTCCACGACCTGCTGGTAACGCGGGTTGTCGGCGTGGCCCGGGGAGGCCATGGTCGGTTCGGCAGCCGGTGCGCGCTGCTGCGTAGCCGCATCCAGTGCGGCCAGGGTAGTGCCGCCAGCCTTGCCGTCTACGGTGAGGTGGTGATCCCGCTGGAACTGCTTGACCGCTTCCAGGGTGCCGGGGCCGAAATCGCCATCGGCCACCAGCGGCTTGCCGTCCTTGCCCAGATAGCCCAGGTCGGACAGCTTCTGCTGCATGGCCTGCACCTCATCTCCCTTGCTGCCGTTGACCAGCACGCCGTTGCCCGCAGGCGTGCCCGGTGACCCGTGCGAGGGAGCATGGGTGGGGGTGATGCCGATCTGGACCATGGCCCGGTCGAAGCGCTCATCGCGGCTGGCTACGGCGGCCTGCGACTGGATGCCGTATTTGGTGGCATCGACGAAGTTCTGCACGTCGCCGCGCGTCGGCGGATTGCCGGCCTGGACCGTGCCGCCCTGCAGCTTTTCCGCATTGCCGGCCAGATAGCTGATGAACTGCGGGCCCATGCTGCCGAACTGGTTGTCATAGTCCGCCATGGCCAACTGCAACTCCGGGTTGGCGGCGATGGCATCGGCCGCGGCCGGATTGGTTGCACGCACCTTGGCGATGGCCTGATCGACACGCTCGATGGCGCTGTCCAGCTTGGCGTTGGTGAGCTCGTCCATCCTGGCCTGCGGAATGGCCTGCAACTTGGCGTCGAGCGCCGCCAGCTGCTGGGTGCTCAATCCGCCCTGCTGGGACAACAGTGCGATGTCACCATCGGTGAAGCCGTTGTCGCGCAGGAAGCGCCTGGCCTGCGGATTGCCGCCGACATCGAACTGCACCAGCCCGAACGAATAGGTGCTTGCGCCCTTCTGTGCGTATGAGAAGTGGTCCAGGTGGCGGGTGTCGCCGCCCAGCTCGGTGTTGAGGAACAGCGTGGACAGCTGTTCGCGCGTAAGGGTGGAATCCGTTGCCATGGTCATCGTCCTTCAATGAGAGAAAAGCGCCGGGCGTGCCCGGCGATTGTCAGCCGGCGCAGTGCTGCTGGGTGAAGCCGAGCAGCTGGCGGATAGCCTGGGTGCCGTAAGCAGCCGGCGCCGGTTCGAGGGCGAACTGGCCAACCATCTGGTTGCTGCACAGCTGTACGGTGCGCCTGCCGGCGGAGGTTTCCTGGGTGCAGTTGGCTGCGAGCAGGGCGTTGGCGCCGCCGCCCATGTTCGTGGCGGCCGTGCAGCCCAGCAGGCGGCCTTCCTGGCCGTTCTCACCCAGCAGCGCGTTGAAGTTAGCCAGCTGGCTGTTGGGATCGCGCAACACCAGCAGGTCCACGCACTGCTGCTGGCCGTCAGGGGCTTCGCATGCATCCTGATCGACCAGGCCGTCACGCGTAGCGGACAGCACGTTGAGGCGATCGGCGTACACCTGCCGCAGGCACTGTGCATCGGTGCACAGGTCGCGGGTGTGCTCCTGCCAGCGCTGCTGTTCGGCGTGCAGCTTGCTCTGCCCTGCTGCATCGAGCGTGGCCTGTGCGGCAGTGACCGCCTTGCCCATGTCCGCATCCAGGCCGGTCAGGGTCGGGTCCTTGCAGACCAGGGTCTGTGCCGGCGACGCTGCATCGGCGCAACCAGCGCTTGTGTCGGCAACCGTGGCGGGCGCGTCGGCGGCCTTGCCTGCGGGGCTGGCCTGTCCGCTGGCCGCAGCCGGAGCCGTAGCGCCGGCGTCGCCGGCAGGTGGGGTGCAGGCGGCCAGCAGGGCCACCCAGCACAGGGTCATCAGGGGCTTCATGGCCCGGTTCAGTCGTTCACGGTTGCGCGGCATGTCCTGTCCTTTGGTTTCTGCGTCCCGGCGCATGGCCTGCCGTTGGCAGCCCACGCGGGCGTAAAGCCTAGCAAGCAGCTTCTTAGTGCTCCGTGACAGGGTGCGCGGATCAGTTGCCGGGTGCCGCAACGCAGAACGGGCGCCCGAAGGCGCCCGTCCTGTCTGCATCCGTTGCCGGGGTCAGAGCCCTTTCATGCGGAAAGGGATCCGACCCCGCGTACGCCGGTAGTGCCGGCCGCTGGCCGGCACCCCATAGGCATCAGTAGCGGTAGTGGTCCGGCTTGAACGGGCCTTCCACCGGCACGCCGATGTAGTCGGCCTGGTCCTGGGTCAGGGTGGTCAGCTTCACGCCGATCTTCTCCAGATGCAGGCGGGCCACTTCTTCGTCCAGCTTCTTCGGCAGCAGGTAGACCTTCTTCTCGTAGCTGTCCTTGTTCGCCCACAGGTCGATCTGTGCCAGGGTCTGGTTGGCGAAGCTGTTGGACATCACGAAGCTCGGGTGGCCGGTGGCGCAGCCCAGGTTCACCAGGCGGCCTTCGGCCAGCAGGAAGATCGCGTTGCCGTTCGGGAAGATGTACTTGTCCACCTGCGGCTTGATGTTGACGTGCTTGATGCCCGGGTAGGACACCAGTGCGTCGACCTGGATCTCGTTGTCGAAGTGGCCGATGTTGCAGACGATGGCCTGGTCCTTCATCGCGCTCAGGTGCTCGATGCGGATGATGTCGCGGTTGCCGGTGGTGGTGACGTACAGGTCGGCACGGCCCAGGGTCGATTCGATGGTGTTGACTTCATAGCCTTCCATCGCCGCCTGCAGGGCGCAGATCGGGTCGATCTCGGTGACGATCACGCGCGCGCCGTAGGCACGCAGCGAGGCCGCGCAGCCCTTGCCGACGTCGCCGTAGCCGCAGACCACGGCCACCTTGCCGGCCAGCATCACGTCCATCGCGCGCTTCAGGCCGTCGGCCAGCGACTCGCGGCAGCCGTACAGGTTGTCGAACTTGCTCTTGGTGACCGAGTCGTTGACGTTGATCGCTGGGATCAGCAGGGTGCCGGCCTGGGCCAGCTGGTACAGGCGGTGCACGCCGGTGGTGGTCTCTTCGGAAACGCCCTTCCAGTCCTTGACCACGCGGCCCCAGTAACCCGGGCGCTCCTTGGCCACGCGCTTGAGCAGGTTCTTGATGACCTGTTCTTCGTGCGAGGCGGACGCGGTGTTGACCCAGTCGCTGCCGTTTTCCAGCTCGTAGCCCTTGTGGATCAGGAGGGTCACGTCACCGCCGTCGTCGACCACCAGTTCCGGGCCGGTCAGGGTGCCGTCGGCCAGGGTGAAGGTCAGCGCGTCCAGGGTGCAGTCCCAGTACTCTTCCAGGGTCTCGCCCTTCCAGGCGAACACCGGGGTGCCGGTGGCGGCGATGGCGGCAGCCGCGTGGTCCTGGGTCGAGAAGATGTTGCACGAGGCCCAGCGCACATCGGCGCCGATGTCCTTCAGGGTCTCGATCAGCACTGCGGTCTGGATGGTCATGTGCAGCGAGCCGGTCACGCGCACGCCCTTCAGCGGCAGCTCGGCCTGGTACTTGCGGCGGATCGACATCAGGCCCGGCATTTCGTGCTCGGCGATGTCCAGTTCCTTGCGGCCCCAGTCGGCCAGCGTGATATCGCGGATCTTGTAATCACCTTCGGTGGAGAAGGTCTTGGCAACAGCGTTCATTCGTGTGCTCCGGTTGTGGGCGAGCGGATGCTCGCATCTAGCCGGGCGCCGTTGTTACAAAGCCACCTTACCGAGCCTGGCCGGGCCTCGTGGGATCCGGTCGCAGCGCCCCTCGGCAGGGGAGAACCCCCATTATATCGCGGCCCCAGCGTGACATCGGCATGACCCAACCATCGGCAGATGGGGCCACGTGCACGGCCTGTTAAGGTCGGAGTTTTCACGCATCACACAGGTGGAACGATGAGCATGCACGCGCGCCGCACACGGCGCTGGACCGGCCTGGTCCTGTCGATGGGGCTGCTGGCGGTGGCCCCGCTGGCCTGGGCGGCCGCCTCGCAGCCAGCTCCGGCGCAGGCGCAGGGCGTCAATGGCTACGAACTGCCATCGGCCGCACTGCAGGCAGTGGTCGACGCCCCGCGCGCGCCGTCGCTGTTCCTGTCGCCGCGCCGCGACGTGGCCGCGATGATGCAGATGCCGTCGCTGCCGTCGATCCAGGTGGTGGCGCAGCCGGAACTGAAGCTGGCCGGCCTGCGCATCAACCCGCGCACGTTCTCCGACAGCCGCTTCAGCTTCGGTGAGAAGCTGTGGCTGATGAACGTGGCCGATGGCAAGGAGCGGCAGATCAGTGGCCTGCCGGCCACGCTGTCGATCGCCAGTGTGATGTGGTCGCCGGACCAGAAGTGGCTGGCCTTCAACCAGGTCGACGCCGCCAGCGGCGCCAATGAACTGTGGCTGGTGGATGTGGCCGGTGGCAGCGCCCGCCGCCTGGTTGCCGGCTTGAACACGGTGATCGGCAGCGGCTACCAGTGGCTGCCGGACAGCCGCGGGCTGGTGGTGTTCACCCGCCCGGCCAACCTGGGGCCGGCCCCGGCCGCCGACGGCGTCCCGACCGGCCCTGCCGTGCAGCAGACCAGCCAGGGCGGCGGCGTAGTGTCGATCCGTACCTATCAGGACCTGCTGAAGAACGAAGCCGACGCTCGCCAGTTCGATTACTACGCGACTACCCAGCCGATGGAAGTCGGCCTGGATGGCAGTACCCGCGCGATCGGTGCGGCCGGCATCTTCATGGGCTTCTCGGTGTCGCCTGACGGCCGCTTCGTGCTGCGCCAGCCGGTGCAGCGTCCGTACTCCTACGTGGTGCCGGTAAGCAGTTTTCCGCGCCGCATTGAAGTGATCGAGCGTGCCACCGGCAAGCTGGTGCATACCGTGGCGGTGCGCCCGCTGGTGGAAGGCCTGCCGACCGGCAACGATGCCGAAGTGACCGGCGTGCGCGACATCAGCTGGCGCGGTGATGCCGATGCCACCCTGGTCTGGGCCGAAGCGCAGGACGGTGGTGATCCGAACCGGGAAGCCAAGGTGCGCGATGCGGTGCTGATGCAGGCTGCGCCGTTCGACAAGCCGCCGGTGACCCTGGCCCAGCTTGGCAGCCGCCTGAGCGGCATCAACTGGGGCCGTGGCGACCTGGCCCTGCTGACCGAGTCGTGGTGGAAGACCCGCAGGACCAGGACCTGGCTGATCGCCCCGGACAACGCCGGTGCCGAGCCGCGCCTGCTGTGGGATCGTGACGCGCAGGACCGTTATGCCGATCCGGGGCGGCCGCTGCTGGCCAGCGATGAACGTGGTCGCTCGCTGCTGCAGACCAGCCCGGAAGGCAGCAGCCTGTACCTGGCCGGTGCCGGCGCTTCGCCGGAAGGCGACCGCCCGTTCGTGGACCGCTTCGACATCGCCACGGGCAAGGCGACGCGCCTGTTCCATTCGCAGGCGCCGAGCTATTCGCTGCCGGTGGCATTGCTGGACAACCAGGGCAATTCGCTGCTGCTGAGCCGCGAGAGCCCGGACGAACCGGCCAACTTCTACGTGCAGTCGCTGGCCGATGCCGGTGCCGCACCGCGCGCGCTGACCCGTTTCGCCCATCCGCTGCCGCAGCTGAAGGGCGTGCAGAAGGAGCAGATCCGTTACCAGCGCAAGGATGGCGTCGACCTGACCGCGACACTGCTGCTGCCGCCGGGCTACGATCCCAAGCGCGACGGCCCGCGCCCGCTGCTGATGTGGGCCTACCCGGGCGAGTTCAAGAGCGCGGCCGCGGCCAGCCAGGTGACCGATTCGCCGTACCGCTTCAACGCGGTCAGCTACTGGGGCCCGCAGGCGTTCCTGGCCAAGGGCTATGTGGTGCTGGCCAGCCCGTCGATGCCGATCATCGGCGAGGGTGACAAGGAGCCGAACGACACCTACATCGAACAGCTGGTGGCCAATGCGCAGGCGGCGGTGGATGAAGTGGTGCGCCGAGGCGTGACCGATCGCGATCACATCGCCATCGGTGGCCACTCCTATGGTGCGTTCATGACGGCCAACCTGCTGGCACACACCCGCCTGTTCAAGGCCGGCATCGCGCGCAGCGGTGCATACAACCGCACGCTTACTCCGTTCGGTTTCCAGGCCGAGGAGCGCAACTACTGGCAGGCGCAGGACGTCTACCAGAAGATGGCGCCGTTCAATTACGCCGACAGGATCAAGGATCCGATCCTGTTCATCCACGGCGTGGACGACAACAACTCCGGCACGTTCCCGATCCAGAGCGAGCGCATGTTCGCCGCGGTGAAGGGCCTGGGTGGCACCGCGCGGCTGGTGATGCTGCCCAACGAATCGCATGCTTACCGGGCACGCGAATCGATCATGACCATGCTGGCCGAAAGCGAGCGCTGGCTGGAGCAGACCATCGGCCCGGCCGAGCAGGGCAAGGCGAAGAAGAAGCGCTGATACCTGCATGAGGGCGGCCCCTGTAACAGGGGCCGCCTGTGCGGCTGCGCCGCCGCCCGAGCGTGGGCTCGGGCGCTACACGGTGTCGCGCGCCACGACGCTTGTAGAGCCGAGCCCATGCTCGGCTGCGTCCGCCAGGGATGCGTGCAGATGAAACCATTTTTGCATCGCAGCACGCTGCCCGTTCTGGTTTAGGCTTGGGGTCTGGATCCGTTGACCGAGGCCTGTGCGTCGCCGATGAACGAGTACCGCAGCAGCATCGAGTTTGCTTCCCCCGATCTTCCGCTTCGCGATGACGTGCGCCGGCTCGGCGCACTGGTCGGTGACCTGCTGGTCGAGCAGGTATCGGCGGCCTTCCTCGACGAGGTCGAGGACGTGCGCACCCGCGCCATCGCCCGTCGCGAGAACCAGGCGCCGCTGTCGGAGCTGGCCGAAGGGCTGGCCGGGCGCACGCCGCAGCAGGCCGAGACCATGGTGCGGGCCTTCAGCACCTACTTCCAGGTGGTCAACATTGCCGAGCGCGTGCATCGCATCCGCCGCCGCCGTGACTACCAGCGTGCCGGTACCGCAGGGGCGCAGCCCGACGGCCTGCAGGATGCGCTGCAGCACCTGAAGGCGCAGGGCGTGGGCCTGGACGAGCTGGCGCAGTGGCTGCCGCGCATCGACATCGAACCGGTGTTTACCGCGCACCCGACCGAAGCGGTGCGCCGTGCGCTGCTGGAGAAAGAGCAGCTGATGGTGGCCAGCCTGGTCGACAACCTCGACGGCCAGCGCACGCCGGGGGAAGCGGCCGCCGATGCTGCGCGCTTCCGCATGGCGCTGACCGCGTCGTGGCAGACCACTGATTCCTCGCCGGTGCGGCCCACCGTCGATGACGAGCGCGAGCACGTCGGCTTCTATCTGGTGCAGGTGCTGTACCGCGTGATTCCGGTGCTGTACGAATCGCTGCAGCAGGCGCTGCGCGATACCTATGGGGAAGAGCTGCCACTGCCGCGCCTGCTGCGCTTCGGTACGTGGGTGGGCGGGGACATGGACGGCAATCCGAACGTGGATGCCCACACCATCCGCACTACGCTGGATGCGCAGCGGCAGGCGGTACTGGCGCGCTATCAGAAGGAACTGCTGCAGCTGGCCAGCCTGCTCAGCCAGTCCACCGAGCGGGTGGGCGTGAGCGATGCGCTGCAGGCGCGCGTGGCGCACTACCAGCAGCTGCTGCCGCAGGTACAGTCGCGCCCGCGCCATGCCGACATGCCCTACCGCCTGCTCAACGATCGCATGCGCGCGCGCCTGCAGGCCACGCTGGAAGACGGCGAGGGCGCTTACGCCGGCCCGGATGAACTGATCGACGACCTGCAGCTGATCCTCGACAGTTTGCGCGCCAATCGCGGCGAGCACGCTGGCGGCTTCGCCGTGCAGCGGCTGTTGTGGCGGGTGAAGACGTTCGGCTTCCATCTGGCGCGGTTGGACGTGCGTCAGGAATCGAGCGTGCATGCGCGCGCGCTGGCGGCGGTGCTGGGCGGCGACCCGGCGTGGGAGGGCCTGGATGCCTTGGGCCGCGCGCGCCTGCTGGCACCGCATGCCAGTGGCGAGGTGCCGTTGCCGAAAGGCGACGACGAAGGCAACCGGCGGCTGGACGCCGTGTTCGCTGCATTGGCCGATGCCCGTGCGCGGCATGGCGGCGATGCACTGGGCAGTTACATCATTTCGATGGCGCACGACCGCAGCGACGTGCTGGCGGTGCTGGCGCTGGCGCGGCGTGGTGGCCTGGTCGATGCCGATGGCGGCGTGCCGCTCGATATCGCGCCGCTGTTTGAAACTGTGGACGACCTCAAGCGCGGCACCGCCACGCTGCGCGACCTGCTGGAGGATCCGGTGTACCGCGCGCACCTGCGTGCACGCGATGATGTTCAGATGGTGATGCTGGGCTATTCGGACAGCAGCAAGGATGGTGGCATTGCTGCTTCGCGTTGGGGCCTTCAGCGCGCGCAGGTGGAACTGCTGGAGGTGGCGGCCGAGGCCGGCATCCGCCTGACCTTCTTCCATGGCCGGGGCGGCTCGATCAGCCGTGGTGGTGGCAAGACCACCCACGCCGTGGATGCGTCGCCACGCGGCAGCATCGATGGCCGCCTGCGGGTGACCGAGCAGGGCGAGGTGATCCATCGCAAGTACGGCATCCGCGCGCTGGCCCTGCGCTCGCTGGAGCAGGCTACCGGTGCAGTGCTGCGCGCCAGCCTGCGCCCGCGTGCCGCCGAACCGCGCGAGGATGCGTGGCGGCCGGTGATGGATGCGGTGGCTGCGGCCAGCAGCGAGGTGTATCGCGGGTTCGTTGGCCAGGCCGGTTTCATGGATTATTTCCGTACCGCCACGCCGATCGACGTGATCGAGCGGATGACGCTGGGCTCGCGGCCGTCGCGCCGGCTCGGCCAGGACGCAGCGCTGGGCAACCTGCGTGCGATTCCCTGGGTGTTCGCCTGGAGCCAGGCGCGTGCGGTGATTCCCGGCTGGTACGGCGTGGGCAGTGGCCTGCAGGCCGCGGTCGATGCCGGCCACGAACAGACCCTGCGCGATATGGCGCGGGACTGGCCGTTCTTCCGTACCTTCCTGGATGACATCGCGATGGTGCTGTCCAAGGGCGATATCACCATCGCCGAGCAGTTCTCGCTGTTGTCGGGTGAACTGCATGGGCGCTTCTTCCCGCAGGTGCAGCGCGAACTGGAGCTCACCCGGCGCTGGCTGCTGGCGTTGATGGACCAGAAGACGCTGCTGGACCACGACGCGCGGCTGGCGCTGTCGATCCGCCTGCGCAATCCCTACGTCGATCCGATCAGCGTGCTGCAGGTGGAACTGCTGCAGCGCTGGCGGGCCAGCGGGCGCGAGGATGACGATCTGCTGCGCGCGCTGGTGGCGTGCGTGAACGGCGTTTCGCAGGGCGTGCAGAACACAGGGTGACCTGGCGTTGGTAGTGCCGGCCGCTGGCCGGCAACCTCATGATGTTTGGCAGCACGCGCGAGGTTGCCGGCCAGCGGCCGGCACTACCTCATTCTTCCGGCGACGGCGGGTTCGACGCCAGCAGTTCCAGGTGGCGCTGTTCCATTTCCTGGCGCAGCTGGCGGCGGATCTGTGCTGCGGCCTGGCGGCGCTTTTCGTCGGACGTTGCCGGCTGCAAGGGCGGGACAGGCGTCGGCCGGCCTTCTTCATCCACTGCGACCATCGTGAAGAAGCAGCTGTTGGCGTGGCGCACGCTGCGCTTGAGGATGTCCTCAGCCACCACCTTGATGCCGATCTCCATCGATGAGGTGCCGGTGTAGTTCACCGAGGCCAGGAAGGTGACCAGCTCGCCCACCGCGATGGGCTGGCGGAACATCACCTGGTCCACCGACAGGGTGACCACGTAGCTGCCGGCATAGCGGCTGGCGCAGGCGTAGGCCACCTGGTCAAGCAGGCGCAGGATGGCGCCACCATGGACCTTGCCGGA
Source organism: Stenotrophomonas sp. pho (assembly GCF_006228405.1). Lineage (NCBI taxonomy): Bacteria > Pseudomonadati > Pseudomonadota > Gammaproteobacteria > Lysobacterales > Lysobacteraceae > Stenotrophomonas > Stenotrophomonas sp. pho. The sequence goes on from NZ_CP029759.1 coordinate 717,958, forward strand.
GAAATTGGCCATTTCCGGTGACATCAGCACGGTCATGGACAGCTGGTGGGTTTTCAGTTCGGTCGACATGCGGCGATTGTATCGGCAACCGGTCGTGCCGGACGCTGGCCGGCAACCACGCGGTTGTTTCCGGAGGCCATGAAAAAGCCGGCCAGCGGCCGGCTCTACCAGAAGCAGAAGGGCCGCTTGCGCGGCCCTTCGTGTTGCTTACTTCAGCTTCGCATCGGCGCGCAGGGCGGCGGCGCGGTCGGTCTTCTCCCAGGAGAAGGCCGTGGCGTTGACGGTCTCGCCTTCGCCGTTGAGGTAGCTGAACTCCTTCGGCTTGCGGCCGAAGTGGCCATAGGCCGCGGTCTGCTGGTACATCGGGTGGATCAGGTCCAGCATCTTGATGATGCCGTACGGGCGCAGGTCGAAGTGCTTGCGGATCAGCTTCTCGATCTTGTCGTCGCTGATCTTGCCGGTGCCGAAGGTGGTGACCGAGATCGAGGTCGGCTCAGCCACGCCGATGGCGTAGGAGACCTGCACTTCGCAACGGTCGGCCAGGCCGGCGGCAACCACGTTCTTGGCGACGTAGCGGGCCGCGTAGGCGGCCGAACGGTCGACCTTGGACGGGTCCTTGCCGGAGAACGCGCCACCGCCGTGACGGGCCCAGCCGCCGTAGGTGTCGACGATGATCTTGCGGCCGGTCAGGCCGCAGTCGCCCACCGGGCCGCCGATCTCGAACTTGCCGGTCGGGTTGATGTGGAACTTGGTGCCCTTGTGCAGCCACTTGGCCGGCAGCACCGGCTTGATGATCTCTTCGCGGACGGCCTCGATGAGGTCCTTCTGCTTGATGCCCGGGGCGTGCTGGGTCGACAGGACCACGGCGTCGATGGCCGAGACCACGCCGTTTTCATAGCGCAGGGTGACCTGGCTCTTGGCGTCCGGGCGCAGCCACGACAGCGGCGAGTTCTTCTTCTTGCGGATCTTGGCCTGCTGCTCGACCAGGCGGTGCGACAGGTGGATCGCGGCCGGCATGTAGCTGTCGGTCTCGTTGGTGGCATAGCCGAACATCAGGCCCTGGTCGCCAGCGCCCATTTCTTCCGGCTTCTTGCGGTCCACGCCCTGGGCGATGTGCGGCGACTGCTTGCCGATCAGGTTCAGCACGCCGCAGGTGGCGCCGTCGAAGCCGACGTCGGAGCTGTCGTAGCCGATGTCCGTGATGACCTTGCGGGTCAGCGCTTCCAGGTCGATCCAGGCGCTGGTGGTGATTTCACCGGCCACGATGGCAACGCCGGTCTTGACCATGGTCTCGCAGGCCACGCGGGCGCGCTGGTCCTGGGTCAGGATCGCGTCCAGCACCGCATCGGAGATCTGGTCGGCAACCTTGTCCGGATGGCCTTCGGAGACCGACTCGGAGGTGAAGAGATAGCTGGACATCAGGCGTAATATCCCTTGATTCGGATGGAAAGATGGGCGCGCATGATACACGGGGTGCGCCGCCTGTGCATTGTGAACCGGTACCGGTTGCCGGTGGTTAAGCCCGCGTAGGCCCGGCAGGGGCCGTCACGACGGGATTGGGGGCCAGCCTCGAGGCCCAGTGTTCCACCAGCGTGACAACAACAGACGGGGCTGCCCAACCCCGACCGCGCAGGCCGCGACCCGGCCGTCAAGGGGCCGGCCGTCATCGTTCTGCCCCGAAACCGCCATCTGGCTGCCGCCTGCCGGGTGCAGGCTGTCGGCCAATCCGGCCGCCGGGCATCAGTGGATCCGCCATGCAGGAACTCGAACAGCGTCTCCAGCAACGTTTCCCCGATTGGTTCCATGGCCGTCGCGGCCAATTGGCGCGGCCGTTGCTGCGCAGCGTCGGCCGCTGGTCGCGCCTGGACCAGATCGAAGCCTTCCTGCAGCGCAGCTCAGGCCTGCGCGGCTTCGGTTTCGTCGCCGCCGGCCTGGAGTTCATCGGCGGCCAGTACCAGGTGGATCCGGCCGCGCTGGCGAAGATTCCGGCCACCGGCCGCCTGCTGATCGTCGCCAACCACCCTTCCGGGGCTCTGGACGCATTGGCCTTGCTGGACGCGGTCGGCCGTATCCGCCGCGATGTGCGGATCGTGGCCAACGACCTTCTGGGGGCGATCGCGCCGCTGCAGGATCTGCTGTTGCCGGTGCGCATCCTGGGCGGCAAGGCGCAGCGCGGCAGCCTGCATGCGGTGGAGCAGGCGTTGGCCGCCGAGCAGTGCGTGATCGTGTTCCCGGCTGGCGAGGTCTCGCGCCTGTCGCTGCGCGGCATCCGCGATGGCCGCTGGCAGCGGGGATTTGTCCGCTTTGCCCGCGCGGCCGGCGCGCCGGTGCTGCCGGTGCGGGTGGAAGCGCGCAACTCGGCACTGTTCTATGGCGCCTCGACCCTGTTCAAGCCGGCCGGTACCGCGCTGCTGGCGCGCGAGATGTTCACTCGTCGTGGCCGCCCACTGCGGCTGAGCATCGGCGAGCCGATGCGGCTGGGCGACGGCGGCGATCCGGGTGCCCAACTGCTGGCGGTACGCCGCGCACTCTATGCGCTGGGCCGCAATGGCGCGGCCGGCAATGCCGCTGCCTGCGCAGGCCCTGAGCCGCTGGCCGCTCCGGTGCCACCTTCGCAGGTCGCCGCTGGCATCGCAGCCGCCACCCAGCTGGGCCAGACCGCCGACGGCAAGCAGATCCTGCTGGCCACCTGCACTGCCGATTCGCCACTGCTGCTGGAACTGGGCCGCCTGCGCGAACTGACCTTCCGCCAGGTGGGTGAGGGCACCGGCCGCAGCCGTGACCTCGACAACTACGACCCGCAGTACGAGCACATCGTGATCTGGGACGCCGCCGCGCAGCGCATCGCTGGCGCGTACCGGATCATGCGTGGTGCCCACGCGTTGGCCCGGCACGGCCTGTCCGGCCTCTACAGTGCGTCGTTGTTCCGCTATTCCGACGACGCCATCAGCCACATCGCCGAAGGCCTGGAACTGGGCCGCAGCTTCGTGGTGCCCGACTACTGGGCAGCCGCAGCCTGGATTACCTGTGGCAGGGCATCGGTGCCTACCTGCAGTGCCGGCCGGGGATCCGCTACCTGTTCGGCGCGGTGTCGATCAGTGCGGCGCTGCCGCGCGATGCGCGCGAGCAGCTGGTGGCGTACTACCAGCGCTATTACAGCGGCACCGCCGGCATGGCCGAATCGAACCGGCCGTTCCAGTACTTCGCCGCACCGCCCAGTTTCGGTGAGCTGGATGCAGGCGCCGCGTTCGACGTGCTCAAGGCCAACCTGGCTGCACTCGGTACCGGCGTACCCACGCTGTATCGCCAGTACACCGATCTGTGCGAACCGGGCGGCGCGCGCTTCCTCGCCTTCGGGGTGGATCCGGACTTCAGCGATTCGATCGACGGCCTGATCGAGGTGGATCTGTGTGCGATCCGGCCGAACAAGCGCAAACGTTACCTGCGCGACGCGGGGACGCCGGCATGAGCACGCTGGCGAACCTGTCGCCGAACCGGCGCGCGGTGTTCGTCTCCGATGTGCACCTGGGCTCGCGCCATTGCCATGCCACCGAGCTGGCGCGATTCCTCTCGCAGCTGCGCTGCGAACGGCTGTACCTGGTGGGCGACATCATCGACCTGTGGTGGATGGCGCACCGCCGTGCCACCTGGCGGCAGTCGCACAGCGAGGTCATCCAGGCGCTGCATGCGCTGCGCCGTGCCGGCACCGAGATCATCTACATTCCGGGCAACCACGATGCTTCGCTGCGCCAGGTCTGCGGTCTGATGCTGCCGGCGATGCAGGTGCGCCGCCGCGCCATCCACGTGACCGCCGATGGCCGCCGGCTGCTGGTCGCGCACGGCGACGACTACGACGGCGTGACCCACTTCGGCGGCCTGCAGGAAAAGTTCGGTGACTGGCTGTATTACCGCATCCTCACCGGCAACCAGGCATTGAACGCGGTGCGCCGCCAGCTTGGCATGCGCTACTGGTCGCTATCGGAGTTCCTGAAGAAGCGCAGTGGTGCGGCTGAACGCTACATCGAGCGCTTCGTGCAGGCCGGCCTGGACGACGTGCGCCGGCGCGGCCTGGACGGCATCGTCTGCGGGCATATCCACCGCGCCGCGCTGGTCGAACGCGATGGCCTGGTCTATGCCAACGATGGGGATTGGGTGGAAAGCCTGACCGCGCTGGTCGAAGACCACGACGGCGCGCTGCGCCTGCTGGACCACAACGGCCAGACGCTGGTGGAGCTGCCGGGCGCGCGGTTGTCGCAGGCGGCATAGCCCGCGTGTGTCCCGCTGTAGAGCCGAGTCCATGCTCGGCTGTCGTTGCGCGCAACGAAGAGCAGCAGAGCATGGGCTCGGCTCTACATACACCGCGCGCAAGCCGCTAGCATCGGCCCATGGATTCATTGACCCAGATCGTGCTCGGTGGCGCCGTCGCTGCTGCCATCGCTCCGCCCGGCCATCGCCGCGCGGCCCTGCTGGCCGGTGCCGCGCTCGGCACCCTGCCGGACCTCGACGCCCTGTGGCTTGGCTTCACTGCGGCCGACCCGGTGGCGAACATGACCGAACACCGCAGCTTCAGCCATTCGCTGCTGGTGCTGCCCTGGGTGGCCGCACTGATCTGGTGGTTGTTCAAGCGCTTCGGCAATGGTCGCGTCGCGCAGTCACCGCTGCGCTGGTTCTGGGCGATCCAGCTGGCGCTGGTTACCCATCCCGTGCTGGATGCGTTCACCGTCTACGGTACCCAGTTGTGGTGGCCGCTGCGGCCACACCCAACCATGGGCTCCAGCGTCTTCATCATCGACCCTGGCTACACGGTGTGGCTGCTGCTGGGCTGCGTGCTGGCCTGGTTTGGTCGTGCGCGGCCCTGGGCGGGCAAGGTGCTGGGCGCGGCGTTGCTGTTCAGCAGTGGCTACCTGGGCTGGGGGCTGATAGCCAAGGCGCAGGTCGATCGGGCCGCCCAGCAGAGCCTGGCGGCGATGGGCCTGGGTGACGCGCCGCGCTTCTCGGTGCCGATGCCGTTCAATACGCTGCTGTGGCGGGTGGTAGCGATGACGCCCAATGGCTACGTGGTGGGTGATCGCTCACTGGTGGCCGACCATGGGCCGATGCGGTTCGAAGGCCATGCGTCCAACGTGCAGGCCTTGCGCGAAGCGCGGGCCATCCCGGCGGTGCAGCAGCTGCAATGGTTCAACCGTGGCTTCATGCGTGCGCAGGTCGTGGACGGAAGGCTTGTGCTGAGCGATCTGCGCATGGGGCTGGAACCGGACTACACCTTCAACTTCGTCGTCGCCGAGCAGGCGGACGGGCAATGGCGGGCGATCGTGCCCGAGCAGGTGCGGGCGGACTACAGAAGCCCGGCCGCGCGCGCTGATGCCGGGCGCCGGCTGGCGGCGATGTGGCAGCGGATCTGGCATGCGCCCGAGTAGATCCACGCCCTGCGTGGATGAAGGGACATCGGCGGTGGCAGCCACGCGTGGCGTGGCTCAACTGCGTCGATCAGCGCCCGCAGCCGGTGCCGTTGAGTAGATCCACGCCATGCGCGGATGAAGGGACATCGGCGGTGGCAGCCACGCATGGCGTGGCTCTACTGCGTCGATCAGCGCCCGCAGCCGGTGCCGTTGAGTAGATCCACGCCCTGCGTGGATGGCGGGACATCGGCGGTGGCAGCCACGCATGGCGTGGCTCTACTGCGTCGATCAGCGCCCGCAGCCGGTGCCGTTGAGTAGATCCACGCCATGCGTGGATGAAGGGACATCGGCGCTGGCAGCCACGCATGGCGTGGCTCCACTGCGTCGATCAGCGCCCGCAGCCGGTGCCGTTGAGTAGATCCACGCCATGCGCGGATGAAGGGACATCGGCGGTGGCAGCCACGCATGGCGTGGCTCTACTGCGTCGATCAGCGCCCGCAGCCGGTGCCGTTGAGTAGATCCACGCCCTGCGTGGATGGCGGGACATCGGCGGTGGCAGCCACGCATGGCGCGGCTCTACTGCGTCGGTCAGCGCCCGCAGCCGGTGCCGTTGAGTAGATCCACGCCATGCGTGGATACGGGAGCATTGGTGCCGCGTCGGCTCAATACACCGTCGCGCGGCCCTGCACGAACGAATAGAAGAACACTGCATTCGGGTCGTTCTGCACCAGCCGGAACTCGCGGCGCATGCCTTCCACGGTGTCCTCGTCCACCGAGCCGGCCTGCAGCAGCTGGTCGGCCGCCGACAGCAGCAGCTGCTCCCAGAACGCGATCATGGTCTTGCGACGGGCAGGCTCGCGGTTGTCCAGGTGGATGGTCTTGATCTCGGTATGCACGTCGCGGAAGCCGCCGGCCAGCAACAGGTTGCCCAGCTTGGCGCCGACGAACGGGTCGCCACCGTGGTCGTACTGGAAGTCGTTGAAGGCCATCCAGTAGCGCCAGATGTGCGGCGAGTACGGATCAAGCAGGAACGAGGCATTCATCACCTCGGTGATGTAGACCGGTGAACCCGGCGCCAGCACGCGGCGCACTTCACTCAACACGCGTGCCGGTGACGGAACGTGTTCCAGCACCCAGCACAGGAAGGCCGAATCGAAGCTGCGCGCCTCGAACGGCAGTTCGCCGGCATCGGCCTGCTGCAGGGTGTAACGGTCGCTGCACCAAGGGGTGCGCGCCAGGTTCTCGCGCGCGGTGGCCAGCTGGGTCTCGCTCAGGTCCACGCCGGTCACGTGCAGCTCGGGGAAGCGGCGCAGCAGGATCTCGGTCTGCGCACCCACGCCGCTGCCGACTTCCAGCAGGCGCCGCGCGCCGCTGTAGTCGATCTGGCCGAAGATGCTCGACTCCAGCAGGCGCGCCTGGGTCATCAGGCGCTGCTGCTCGGTGCCGGAGAACCCGTGCAGGTAAGTCGGGGAGGAAATCGGCGGGGTCATGGGGCGGGCTCTCGGAGTTCAATTCGGTCGAGCAGGCTCGACGTTGCGACGCGGCAGGGCGGTCAGGCCGCCGAAGACAGCGCCGGTTCCCCGTCAATCAAGCGGTCGAAGTACTCGGTGGTCAGCGCGATCTGGCTCTGCGGATCCTCCGCGCGGTTGACCACCGCGCGGAAGGCGGCGTTCTCCGGCCGGTCCTTGGCATACCAGCCCAGGTGCTTGCGCGCGATGCGCACGCCCTGCGGTTCGCCATAGAAGGCATGCAGTGCGTGCAGGTGGCCAAGCAGGATGTCGCGCACTTCGGCCAGCGACGGTGGCGGCAGTTCCTCGCCGGTGGCCAGGTAATGCGCCACTTCGCGGAAGATCCACGGCCGGCCCTGTGCGGAACGGCCGATCATCACCGCGTCCACGCCAGTTTCCTTCAAAACGTGGGCAGCCTTCTGCGGCGAATCGATATCGCCGTTGGCGATCACCGGAATGCGCAGGGCGGCCTTGATCTCACCGATGGTGGCGTACTCGGCCTGGCCGGTGTAATGCTGGTCGCGGGTGCGGCCGTGCACGGCCAGTGCAGCGATACCGCTGTCCTCGGCGATGCGCGCGATCAGCGGGCCATTGCGGTGGTCACAGTCCCAACCGGTGCGGATCTTCAGGGTGACCGGCACGTCCACCGCGTTGACCACGGCTTCGAGGATGCGCGCCACCAACTGCTCGTCGCGCATCAGCGCCGAGCCGGCCCAGGCGTTGCACACCTTCTTGGCCGGGCAGCCCATGTTGATGTCGATGATCTGCGCGCCGTGGTCGACGTTGTAGCGCGCCGCCTCGGCCAGCTGCTGCGGCTCGGTACCGGCGATCTGCACGCTGATCGGCGCCGGCTCGCCCTCATGGTCCATGCGGTGGATCGACTTGCGCGTGTTCCAGAAGCGCGGGTCGCTGATGGTCATTTCCGAGGCGGCCAGGCCCGCGCCCAGCCGTTTGCACAGCAGGCGGAAGGGCTTGTCAGTGACGCCGGCCATGGGCGCCAGCACGACGTTGGGGGCGATGGTGTACGGGCCGATCTGCATGCGCCCATTGTAGGGCGCGGGCGGCGGTACGGCCGTGTCGGGTACGGTCCGGTTCAGGCCGATCGGCACCGACCTCATGCCGTACCGGCATCAGCAGATGCTTGACGGTTGCTTCCGTCGCCCCCAAGGGCGGGCGATGGTGGCCGGCTAACCCAGGCTCTGCCAGGCCTGGCGGGTACCCAGGGCGAAGGCCAGCCCCAGGCCCAGGCAGGCCAGCGAACTGACCACCCAGAAGCGCCGGCCGTTGTACCCCGGCCGGAACAGTGCCAGGCCGAAGCCCGTCGCGGCGCGCAGCAGCAGCAAGGCAGCGATGGCGGGCAGGACCAGGCGGCTGGCCGGCAGCGGCGAATGCCAGCCCGCGGCGGCCAGTGCGTACAGGGTCCAGGCCACCAGCACGGCCGTGATGCCGGCGGTCATCAACGGTGGCCACCAGTGCCCCGCATGCGCGAGCCGGACTACGCGCTGGCCGGCACCGAAGTATCTGTACCACGCGGCGCCGAAGGCGATGCAGCCGATATGCAGCAGCGCCGCAGCGGCACTGCCTGCGGCCGCGACCAGCAACCAGGGGAATCCGTCCATGTCCTGCCCGTGCAAGGAAGCTGCGCGGATCGTGAGCGAGGGGCAGGATGTGGGCAATGCGACAGGCGGTCGCAGGGGCTGGGCAATGGGCAAAAGAAGGGCCCAGGTGCCTGTGCACCCGGGCCTTGTCATCCACGCGTGGCGTGGAATTACTTGGCTTCGGCGTCGGCCGGGGTGAAGCGCGGCATCGCCGCTGCAGCGCCTTCCTTCTCGGTCGAGCGACCGGCGAACTGGTTGGCAAAGCGCACGTGGCGGGCGAACGGGGCGTCGGCCACCTGCGCCAGCGACGCGGCCAGCGCACCGTTGAAGGCATCACCGGCACCGGTGGTGTCGATGGCCTGCACCTGCTCGGCGCCGACGCGGTAGTACGGCTGGGTATCGCCGCGCAGGTTCTCGTCGGCATGCGAGACGAACACGCCCACCGAACCCAGGGTCACCACCACGGTACCGTTGCCGACCAGCTTGCGGCAGAGCGCATGCAGGCTGACGCCATCCAGCGCGGCGACATCGTTGGCATCCACGCGCTCACCGACATGGCGACCGAGCAGCGCGGCGAACTCGGTCTCGTTCGGGGTGATCACATCGGCCAGCTTGAGCAGGCCGATGGTCGAGGGCGCGTCGGCCGGTGCGGTGTTGAGCACGGTGGTGACACCGGCCTCGCGGGCCGTGGCCAGCGCCGCTTCGATGGTCTGCACCGGCGATTCCAGCTGCACCAGCACCACCTTGGCGCTGGTGAGCAATGCCTGCTGCTGTTGCAGGAAGTCGGTGCTGAGCGCGGCGTTGGCGCCCGGGCCGATCACGATGGTGTTGCGGCCACGCGCGTCCACGTAGATGCCCGCAGTGCCGGTCGGCTCGCTGCTGGCTTCGGCAATCAGGCCGAAGCCATCCTGCGCGGCCAGTTCACGTGCGGTGGCGCCGCCGGCGTCATCGCCCAGCGCGCACACGAAGTGCGTCTCGGCGCCGGCGCGGCAGGCGGCCACGGCCTGGTTGAAGCCCTTGCCTCCCGGGCCGGTGCTGTAGCGGCCGGCAATGGTCGCACCCGGTGCCGGCAGCGACTCGCACCGCCACACGTGATCGACATTGAAGGAACCGACGACAACGACACTGCTGCTCATAGGAAATCTTTTCTCAACCAGGGGTTCAACTGAAGTGCGTCAGCACGCCGGCGATGGTCGCCGTCATGAAGGTGGCAATGGTACCGCCCAACACCGCGCGCAGGCCGAACTTGGCCAGATCGTGGCGACGTTCCGGCGCCAGGCCGCCGATGCCGCCGATCTGGATCGCGATCGAGCTGAAGTTGGCAAAGCCGCACAGCGCGTAGGTGGCGATCAGGCGGCCTTCGTCGGACAGGCTCACGCCCGCCACCTGGCCGTTCACGATCTGCGACAGCTCGGTGTAGGCCACGAACTCGTTGATCACGACCTTCTGGCCGATCAGCGAACCGACGGTGGTGGCATCAGCCCACGGGGTACCGATCACCCAGGCGATCGGGGCCAGCACGTAACCGAAGATGGTCGACAGGTTGGTCGGCTTGCCGATGGCAGCGGCCAGGCCGGTCACTTCGCCGAACCAGGTGAGCGGTGCATTCAGCAGCGCGATCAGGGCGATGAAGGCCAGCAGCATCGCGCCGATGTTCAGCGCCAGCTTCAGGCCGTCACCGGCACCGGCAGCGGCCGCGTCGATGATGTTGCTGGAGGTCTTCTCCACTTCCATCTTCACCGTGCCGCGGGTCAGCGGGGTGCCGGTTTCCGGAATCAGCAGCTTGGCCACGACCAGGGTGGCCGGTGCGGCCATGATGCTCGCCGCCAGCAGGTGCTTGGCGTAGAAGGCCTGCTGCGCCGGGTCGCCACCGCCGAGCATGCCCACGTAGGCCGCCAGCACGCCGCCGGCGATGTGCGCCATGCCGCCGATCATCATGGTCAGCAGCTCGGACTGGGTCATCCTGGCGATGTACGGGCGCACGGTCAGCGGCGCCTCGGTCTGGCCGATGAAGACGCTGGCGCAGACGCTGGTGGTTTCCGCGCCGGACACGCGCATCACCTTGGTGATCGACCAGGCCATCACGCGCACGATCGCCTGCATGACGTTGAGGTGGTACATGACCCCCATCAGCGCCGAGAAGAAGATGATGGTCGGCAGCACCTGGAAGGCGAAGATGAAGCCGTAGTTCTTGGTGTCCATCAACGAGCCGAAGATGAAGCCCGAGCCCTCGTTGACGAAGCTCAGGACCTTGACGAAGCCCTTGCCCAGCGCATCGAACACGTCGCGCCCGCCCGGCACCAGGATCACCAGCGCCGCGAAGGCGATCTGCAGGGTGATACCGGTGGCAACCAGCTTCCAGTCAACCGCACGCTTGTTGTTGGAAAACAGCCAGGTGATGCCGATCAGCACCGCCAACCCGAACAGGCCGAAGCCGATCCTGCCCAAACCTTCGACCATGTGAGTGACTCCCCTGGGGCGTCGCGAAAAACGGGAAGCCTAGTGCAGGGCAGGGGCCGGGGCAAGAAAAAGCAGCGTGCGCGCGCCCATCGGTACCGATCAGGCCAGCAACGGCAAGGGCTTGCGGCCGGCGGCGGCAGGTAGAATGGGGCTCGATCCCGGCCCGGATGCGGGCCCGCAGCAGGAGATTCGCATGCAATACCGTCGCCTGGGCTCCACCGGCCTGCCGATTTCCGCCCTGTCCTTCGGCGCCTGGGTGACCTTCGGTGACCAGATCCCGCGCGACGAGGCCCGCAACCTGGTGGCTGCCGCCTGGGACCACGGCGTCAACTTCTTCGACAACGCCGAGGGCTATGCCAACGGCCGCGCCGAACAGGTGATGGGCGATGTGATCGCCGACCTGCGCCTGCCGCGCGATGGCATCTGCGTCTCCAGCAAGGTGTTCTTCGGCAGCGCCAAGGACCCACGGCCGACCCAGCGCGGCCTGTCGCGCAAGCATGTGACCGACGCCTGCCATGCCGCGCTCAAGCGCCTGCGGGTGGACTACCTGGACCTTTATTACTGCCATCGCCCGGATCCGGACGCGCCGATCGCCGAGACCGTGCATGCCATGGATACCCTGGTGCGGCAGGGCAAGATCCTCTACTGGGGACCTCGGAGTGGTCGGCGGTGCAGATCCAGCAGGCGCTGGACATCGCCGAAGCACGCAACCTGCAGGGCCCGTCGATGGAGCAGCCGCAGTACAACCTGCTGCACCGCGAACGCGTCGAGGTCGAGTATGCGCCGCTGTATGCCGGTGCCGGCCTGGGCACCACCATCTTCTCGCCGCTGGCCTCGGGCCTGCTGACCGGCAAGTACGACCAGGGCATTCCGGCCGATGCGCGGCTGGGCCGCGAGGGCATGGAATGGCTGCAGGCGCTGGTGCTGGGTGACGACGCCGAGGCCCGCCTGGCCCAGGTGCGCCGCTTCAGCGAAGCAGCGCGTGAGCTGGGCCACGCCCCGGCCGCGCTGGCGATTGCCTGGTGCCTGCGCAACCCGAACGTCTCCAGCGTGATTCTCGGCGCCAGCCGGGTGGAGCAGCTGCTGCAGAACCTGCAGGCACTGGACGTGCTGGAGCAGGTGGATGCGGCCGGCTGGGCCGAGATCGAAGCCGCCTTCGGCTGACAGCCCTTTGTAGAGTCGAGCCATGCTCGACTCCGCGCGTAGCGCGTGCGTTTCCAGGCGACGGTGCCAGGAGCAGTCGAGCATGGCTCGACTCTACAAAAGCGCCGCGCCATCTTTTGATTGATGACACCTATTGAATTTTCGAATTCGATCATTAATCCCATCAATCAAATTGAGAATGGTTGTTGATTGTCAACTGAGAATCATTATCATTTGACTCGTCCCTCGCACGAGTCCAGATGCTCATGAATGCTCAACCTGTACTGCTGCGCCCCGAAACGCTGACCCTCCGCGATCGTCCGGTCCGTGTCGTTCCGCCGGAAGAGGTCATCGACAGCGAAGCCCTGCTCAAGGGCCGTCGTGAAATCCTGATCCAGCACGGCGACCGCTTCTACCGCCTGCGGCACACCAGCAACGACAAGCTGATCCTGACCAAGTAATCGCGGCCTGGTCGCCCGCCTCCCTCCCTCCTGCCGGCAGCGCCGGCAGGGTGGGCGACCCGTCCGCGCCCGCTCTCTCCCCCTCGGTCTACCGCGTGCACCTCCCGGGTGTGCCGGTAACCGGGGTTCCCCTGCCTGACCGAACGAACCCGATGACCCGCCCTACCGCCCTTTGCCTCGCCGTCTGGATGGCCCTGCCGCTGTCCGCCCATGCTGCTGCCGCGGCCACCGCCGCGCCTGATGCGCGCGACTTCGACCGCGTGCAGGTCACCGCCACCCGCACCGAGCGGGCAGTGAGTGACGTGGCGGCCACCGTGGATGTCATCGACCGCGAGCAGATGGACCGGCACCTGGTGCAGGACATCAAGGATCTGCTGCGCTACGAGCCGGGCCTGTCGGTCAGCCGCAGCGCCGCGCGCTTCGGCCTTGGCAGCATCCGCATCCGTGGCCTGGACGGCAACCGCGTGCGCGTGCAGACCGATGGCATCGCCATGCCCACCAGCTTCAACATCGGCTCGTTCTCCAACGCCAACCGCAACTTCACCGATCTGGACACGCTCAAGCGCGTGGAGATCGTGCGTGGCCCGGCCAGCTCGCTGTACGGTTCCGACGCGCTCGGGGGCGTGGTGGCCTTCGTCACCAAGGATCCGGCCGATTACCTGAAGGATGGCAAGGACAGCTACGTCGGCCTGAAGTTCGGCTACGACGGTGAGTGGAAGGGCCTGCTCGGCGGCGTGACCAGCGCGTTCGGCGGCGAACACTGGAGCGGCATGGTCAACATCAACCATCGCCAGGGCCAGGAAACCGGTAACAAGGGCGATGTTCGCAGCCTCGACAACACTCGTACCGCGCCCAACCCGCAGGACCGCGACGGTCGCAGTGGCCTGGCCAAGCTGGTCTATGCACCGAGCGAGGACCAGCGCTTCCGCCTGACCGTGGAAGGCAACGAAGACAACACCGATACCAACGTGCTGTCCTCCATCGACCGCACCACCACCACCGGCATGAAGGCGCGCGACACGCAGAACCGCACCCGCGTGTCGTTCGCCCATGAAATGGATGCGCTGGACAAGGGCTTCGCCGACAACCTGCATTGGCAGCTGTATACCCAGCACAGCGAGACCAACCAGATCACCGACGAAGACCGCGCCAACCGCAGCCGCCGCCACCGCGAGTTCAACTTCGACCAGCGCGTGTACGGCCTGCAGGCACAATTCAACAAGGCGTTCAGCACCGGCAGTGTCGAACACGCGCTGACCTACGGCTTCGAAGGTGCGCGTACCGAGATCCGCCAGAAGCGCGACGGCTATCAGGTTCTGGCCAATGGCCAGACCAGCACCACCATCCTGCCCGACGCCTTCCCGGTACGCGACTTCCCGATCAGCAAGACCACCGAGCTGGGCCTGTACGCGCAGGATGAAATGCGCATGGCCGGCGGCAAGCTGTCGCTGGTGCCGGGCGTGCGCGTGGATCGCTACGAGCTGAAGCCGGAAGTGGACAGCATCTTCGCCGACGACAATCCCGGCGTTGCGGTGGCCAGGCTGACCAAGACCAGCGTCTCGCCGAAGCTGGGCGTGGTCTATCGCTTCACCGACGAATGGTCGTTGTTCGCCGGCTACTCGCATGGTTTCCGCTCGCCGCCGTACAACGACGTCAACCTGGGCTTCACCAACTTCGCCTTCGGTTACACCGCCATCCCCAATCCGGACCTGAAGCCGGAAACCAGTGATGGCATGGAGCTGGGCCTGCGCTTCCTGTCACCGGCCGCCTACGTCAGCGTCAGCGGCTACTACAACGAGTACAAGGATTTCATCGAGTCGCAGTCGCTGGTCGGCACCAACGCCCAGGGCCTGATGGTGTTCCAGTCGCGCAACATCGCCGATGCGCGCATCTACGGTGCCGAACTGAAGGCTGGCGTTGACTTCGGCCAGATCAACCCGGCGCTGCAGGGCTGGGCGCTGCGCAGCTCGGTGGCCTGGTCGCGCGGCGACAACAAGACCGAGGACACTCCGCTGGATTCGGTCGACCCGCTGCGCGGCACCGTCGGCCTGATGTACGACACCGACGCCTGGGGCGTCGAACTGGCCGGTACCTTCGTCAAGCGCAAGGACCGCGTCACTGCAGCGACGGTGTACCGCCCGGCCGGCTACGGCGTGGCCGACCTGATGGCGCACTGGAACTTCGCCCCGGGCGCGACCTTCAACGTCGGCGTGTTCAACCTGGGCGACAAGCGCTACATCGATTGGTCCAACGTGGGTTCGACGCTGTCTGCGACCAGCCGCGTGCTGGATCGCTACACCAGCCCGGGCCGCACCCTTTCCGCCAGCCTTGCCGTTTCCTGGTGACCTCATGAGCCGCGCCTTGTCCGCACGCAGGAATGACGCCATCGCCGTGCAGGGCAGCGCGGCCTGGCCGACCCCGGCACAGCTGGCCACGCTCGGCACCGTGTTGTGCCTGTACCACGCCGACGGCAACGAGCTGGGTGGCTGGCGCCAGGCGGTGCGCGTGCACGCCTGCCAGGGCGTGGACAGCGAGGGCATACGCGAAAGCCTGTGTTTCCTTGATACCCGCGGCCGCTGCGTGTGGCGCCTGTACCTGCTGCCCGACAGCGATTTCCTGGCCTGGGACCGGCTGGTCGCGGCGCTGCCGCCGGGCCCGGAGCACGACAGAGATGGCAGTGTCGGCGAACGCCTGTGGCGTCGCCTGGCCGGGCACCTCGGCGGCCAGCGCTGGCGCCTGTGCACGCTGCGCCTGCATGCCGCGGACGAGGGCCGCACGCTGGCAGCCAGCCTGTCGACCCTGTCCTCGCTGGGCGCGGCCACCGCGCGTCGCATCGCTCGGTTGGAAGGTGCCGAAGGCGAGCTGGCGATCGACGATTGCTGCTGCGCCGACGCCGCGCGCCGGCCGACACCCCGTATTCCCGGCGACCTGCCGCTGATCCGCCTGTGATCCTTTCCTGATGGAACGCCCGCCGGCCCTGGATGGCCTCTCAACGAACCTGCAACCCCGAAGGAAGACCCGATGAAGTTCCAGACAGCCAGCGTCATGCTGTTGCTCGCTGCCAGCGGCGTGGCCAGCGCGCAGCCCTCCGACATCGCCCGCGACCACGACAGCATCCTCGCCATGCAGGGCGAGTACACCGTCGACTTCGCGTTCGACGAGACCGTGCTGCTCAAGCCCGGCTACGAGCGTGCGCCGGCGATGCGCAGCGGCGGCAGCGAAGTGGTCATCGTGGTCGAGGACACCCCGCAGCGCATCGTGCTGCAGCACCTGTTGCTCGATGAGAAGAGCGGCCACATCACCAAGCACTGGCGCCAGGACTGGGTCTACGAAGCGCCCAGCCGTTTCGAGTTCAGCGCCGACCAGACCTGGCAGGTACGCCGCATTCCCGCAGCGGTGAACCAGGGCGCCTGGACCCAGTGCGTGTATGAAGTGAGCGATGCACCGCGCTACTGTGGCACCGGCAAATGGACGTACACCAACAACGTGCCGAGCTGGACCAGCGACCTGAGCTGGCGCCCGCTGCCGCGTCGTGAATACACAAAGCGCAGCGACTACAACGCGCTGGCCGTGGTCAACCGCCACACGCTCACGCCCAATGGCTGGACCCACGAGCAGTTCAATACCAAGGTGCAGCGCAACGCCGACGGCAGCCAGGTGGAGATCGCCCGCGAGTTCGGCTTCAACGACTACGTCAAGACAACCGAGGTCGACTTCACCCCGGCCCGCGCCTACTGGAAGGCCACCGCCGGCTACTGGGCCAAAGTGCGCCAGCGCTGGGACGGCTTCCTCGGCCAGGCCCCGGGCGTGCACCTGAAGACCAAGCTCGATGGCATGGCGATGATCATCCCGCTGTTCACCCAGGCCGAAGAGATCCAGTCCGGCAAACAGGTGAAGGACGCGCAGATCGACGAGGTCTTCGCCAAGTACGTGGAAAAGGCGCAGTAGATCCACGCCATGCGTGGATGTGCTTGTTCCTTGAACACTGGCAACGCCGTCATGTGCTTTTGGCAGGTGCCGAGCTTGCTCGGCACACGCTTTCCCGCATCCACGCATGGCGTGGATCTACCGGCAAGTGCCGAGCCTGCTCGGCACGCCGTCCGGAGGCGCAACCGATTCAGGCCTCGCGCAACGCCAATGCCGGCGGCGTATGCAGGATCGCCCGCGTACCCCACCAACCCGCCAACAGGCTCAAACCGATGCCGACTACGCCGCCGATCAGCAGCCCTGGCCACGGCGGCAGCAACGGCAGCTCGAACACCTTCTGCGAGACCGCCACGCCGATGGCAGCCGCTGCGCCCACCGCCAGCATCGCCGCCAGCGTACCCAGCGCGCCGAACTCCACCAGCACCGCACCGCGCAGCTGGCGCCGGGTCGCACCCAGGGTGCGTAGTACCGCGCTGTCGTAGCGGCGCTCGCCGGCGGTGGCCTGCAGCGCGGCCAGCAGCACCAGCACGCCGGCCAGCAGGCTGAACACCATCACCAGCTGCACCGCCTGCGCCACGCGCTCCATCACATCGCGCACCTGCGAAATCACCGCATCCACGTCCAGCAGCGACAGGTTCGGCTGCGCGCGCACCAGTTCGCCCAGGCCCGCCGCCTTGCCGGCCGGCAGATGGAAGGCCGACAGCAGGTTGTGCGGGGTTTCGCCCACCGCATTCGGGTTCAGCAACACGAAGAAGTTCGGCCGGAAGGTGTTCCAGTCCGCCTTGCGCACGCTGGTGACGGTGAACTCGCGCTCCTGCTCGCCCACCGCAATGGTGATGCGGTCGCCGGGGTACAGGCCGTAGCGTTTGGCCCAGCCGATTTCCACCGAGGCTTCCGGTGCGGTGCTGTCGGTTTTCCAGAACGTGCCATTGACCAGCGTATTGGCCGGCGGGAACGTGCTGCGCCAGCTGAAATTCAGTGGCCGGTTCTCGTCATCGTCATCGCGCTGACCTTCGCCTTGTGCCGCTTGTCCGTCCTGACCGGGCTCGCGGTCCACGCGCAGCGGTGGCTTGCCATTGATCGCGATCAGGCGGCCGGTGGCCATCGGTTCGATGCTGGCGTCACCGGCGCCCAGTCCACGCAGCGTGGCCAGCACGCTGTCGCGCTGTTCGGGCTGGATGTTGATCAGGAAGTAGTTGGGCGTGTCCGCCGGCAGGCGCTCGCGCCATTGCTGCAGCAGGCCGGGGCCGGTCACGGCCAGCAACAGCAGCGCGCACAGCGACAGCGACAGCCCGACCAGCTGCATTACCGCCAGTATCCGGCGCCGGGTCAGCGCGGCCAGGCCCAGCCGCCAGTGGCCGTGCAGGCGGTGCTGCAGGCCGCGCAGCAGTTGCAGCAGCACGAAGCCGACCACCCCGGCGGCCAGTGCCAGCGTGGCCAGGCCGCCCAGCACCCACAACGCCAGCTTCAGGTCGCCGGTGACTTGTACCGCCAGCAGCAGGCTGGCCGCCAGCGCTGCCACATAGGCCAGCAGTGACGCCGGCGGCAGGGCAGCGAAGGAACGGTTGAGCACCCGCATCGGCGGCACCCCGCGCAGGCGCAGCAGCGGTGGCAGGCCGAAACCGAACAGCAGCAACAGGCCGATGCCGGCGCCGGTCAGCGCAGGCATCGCCTCGGGCAACGGCAGGCGCTGCGGCACCAGGCTGCCCAGTACCTGCACCAGGCCTTCCTGCGCGGCCATGCCCAGGCCGATGCCGAGCGCACAGGCCGGCACCGCCAGCATCAGCAGCTGCAGTGCCAGGCCAAGCAGGATGTCGCGCTGGCGCGCACCCAGGCAGCGCAGGATCGCCACCTGGTCGATGCGGCGCAGCGCGAAGCGGTTGGCCGCCAATGCGGTGGCCACGCCCGCCAGCAGCACCGCCAGCAGCGCGCTCAGGCCGAGGAAGCGCCCGGCCAGATCGAAGGCCTGGCGCACGCCGCGCTGGGTGTCATCCACGCTCAGCAGGCGCAGGCCCTTCACCTGTGGCAGCAGCCACTCACGCAGGGACGCGACCTGCCCGGGTGGTCCTGCAAACATCAGCCGGTAGTTGATGCGGCTGCCGGGGCCAAGCAGTCCCGTGCCTTCCACATCGGCGCGGTTGACCAGCAGGGTGGGGGACAGCGTCAGCAGGTCGCCGCCGGTATCCGGTTCGGCCTCGATGATGCCGGCGATGCGCAGCGTGCCGGCGCCGAACTCGAGATCATCGCCGGCCTTCAGCCCGAGCCCCTGCAGCAGGCGTGGGTCGGCATAGGCCTGGCCCTTAGGTGGCATGCCGGCATCGGTGATCAACGTACCGCCGGGCGTGGCCCGTACCCGCAGCGTGCCGCGCAGTGGATAGCCCGCCTGCACCGCCTTGATGCTGGCCATCTGGCTGGCGTCGCCGTTGAACAGCACGCTGCCGAAGCTGGCGATGCGGGTGTAGGCCAGTCCACGCCGTTGTGCCTCGTCGGCGAATGCCTGCGGCGGGTCATCACGCCCGGCGATGCCGAGATCGCCACCGAGCATTTCCGCCGCGCTGCCGGTCAGCGCCAGGTTGACCCGGTTCACCAGCGTGCCCACCGCAGTCATCACCGCCACGCCCAGCACCAGTGCGGCGAAGACGGTGAGCAGGTCGCCGGCCAGCGCCTCGCGGCGCAGTGCGCGCCACGCGTGGCGCAGCACGTTCATGCCTGTGCCCCACGCTCGACCGGCAGCAGGCGACCGTCGTCGATACGATGGATGTACTGGCAACGCTGCGCCAGGCGCATGTCGTGGGTGACCAGTACCAGGGTAGTGCCGCTGCCGGCGTTGAGTTCGAACAGCAGGTCGCTGACGTGCTGGCCGGTGGCATGGTCCAGCGATCCCGTCGGTTCGTCGGCGAACAGGATGCGCGGCCGGGTGACGAAGGCACGCGCCAGTGCCACGCGCTGCTGCTCGCCACCGGACAGCTGGCGCGGGTAGTGGCGGGCGCGATGGGAGAGGCCGACCTGCGCCAGCACTTCATCGACCCGCGTGCGATCCTCGCGCCCGGCGAGTTCCAGTGGCAACGCGACGTTCTCGGCGGCGGTCAGCGCCGGCAGTAGGTGGAAGCTCTGGAACACGAAGCCAACCTCGCGCGCGCGCAGCTGGGCCCGCGCTTCTTCATCGAGGTCGCCCAGGTCCTGGCCCGACAGCGCAATGCGGCCCCGACTGGGCAGGTCCAGCCCGGCCAGCAGGCCGAGCAGGGTGGTCTTGCCCGAACCGGAGGCGCCGACGATGGCCGCGCTGGTGCCTTCATGGACGGTCAGGGTGATGTTGTCCAGTATGTGGACTTCACCCTCCGGGCCCTGCACGGATTTGCCGACCTGGTCGACGGCGATGGCGACGGGCGCGCTGCGGGGGACAGGCTGTCGATGAGGAGACTCCAATGCGCAAGACGGGATGGAGCCGGCGAGCCGGCGCGATGATGGTGCTGCTGCTAGGGTTCCTGCTGTTGCCGGGGCTGGCCTGTGCCAAAGGTCCGGCTGGCACCGTGCTGGTGCTCGGCGACAGCCTCAGTGCCGCCCACAATATCCCTGCCGACGCCGGCTGGGTCAGCTTGCTGCAACAGCGGGTCAGGCAGCAGTCGAAAACCCCGGCGCGCATCGTCAACGCCAGCATGAGCGGGGAAACCACCGCCGGCGCGCTGACCCGCCTGCCGGGCCTGCTGGCCAGGGAGAAGCCGACCGTGGTGGTGATCGCGCTGGGCGGCAATGACGCGCTGCGCGGGCTGACCCCGGCGCAGGTGCAGGGCAACCTGGAAAAAATGGTGCAGGCCAGCCAGAAGGCCGGTGCCAAGGTGCTGCTGCTGGGCATCGACGTGCCGCCCAACTACGGACCGGCCTACCGCCAGCGCCTGGCCGCGGCCTACAAGGCGCTGGCCACGCAGTACAAGGTGCCGCTGCTGCCGTTCCTGCTGGAGGGCGTGGCCCTGCAGCCGGGCATGATGCAGGGCGACGGCCTGCACCCCACGGCGCAGGCGCAGCCGAAGGTGCTGGACAACGTCTGGCCGCTGCTCAGGCCGCTGCTCTGAACCGTTTGTGTACCTCTTGACGGAACTTCACATCGCGTCCACCGTCGATCCGGCATGTTTCACAAAGCTGAAGTTAGAGGGAATCACATGCGTCAGACGAAGGAGACCTCCGGCTTGGTGCTGGTGGTCGAAGACAACCGCAACATCTCCGAGATGATCGGGGAATACCTGGAAGGTCGCGGCTTCGAAGTCGACTATGCACAGGACGGCCTGGATGGCTACCGCCTCGCGGCGGAGAACAGCTATGACGTCGTGGTGCTCGATCTCATGTTGCCGCGCCTGGATGGCATTGAAGTGTGCCGTCGCCTGCGCAACGATGCGCGCAAGTCCACGCCGGTGCTGATGCTCACGGCACGCGACACGCTGGACGACAAGCTCACCGGCCTCGGGTTCGGTGCCGATGACTACCTGACCAAGCCGTTCGCGATCCAGGAGCTGGAAGCCCGCCTGCGCGCGCTGATCCGTCGCGAACGCCGCCAGGTCGGTTCGGAGGTGCTGAAGGTCGCCGACCTGGTGCTCGATCCGGTCAGCATGCGGGCTACCCGTGCCGGTACCGAGCTGCAGCTGTCGCCGATCGGCCTGCGCCTGCTGACCATCCTGATGCGCGAATCGCCGCGCGTGGTCACCCGCCAGGAGATCGAACGCGAGATCTGGGGCAATGGCCTGCCGGATTCGGACACCCTGCGCAGCCATCTGTACAACCTGCGCAAGATCATCGACAAGCCGTTCGACCGTCCGCTGCTGCACACTGTGCAGAGCGCCGGCTATCGCATTGCCGATATTGCCCAGCCGATGGCCTGATCGGGGCCCGGCCTGTGCAGCATCAGGCCCGGCCGGGCAACGACCCCGCACCGGGCACGGATGACCGGCCGGCGCTGCCGCCGGTCAGCGTCCGTGCACGACTACGGCGCAGCGCGCTGCCTATAATCGCAGCGCTCTGACCGGGACCCCGCAATGCCGCACGGCCTGCCGCGCAAGATCCGTATCGCCTTCATCCTGCAGGCAGTCCTGGCCAGCCTGGGCATCCTGCTCGGTGCCTGGCTGGTCTCGCTGGTGATCAAGCACAGCCTGGTCGGCGCCGCCCTGCGCGAGGAAGCGGCCTATTACTGGACGCTGCACGAGGCGTCGCCGGTGCAGCCGCCGCCCAACACCCACAACATCCGCGGCTACCTGCTGGAAAGCGGGCAGTCGGCACTGTCATTGCCGGCCAACCTGCGCACCCTGGAGCCTGGCTTCCACGAGCTGCCCCAGGACGACCAGCTGGTGCTGGTCGACGTGCGCCCTGCCGGTCGCCTGTACCTGGTGTTCCTGCGCTCGCGCGCGGAGATGCTGGCGTTCTGGTTCGGCATCGTGCCGGTGCTGCTGACCCTGTTGGCGGTGTATGGCGCCAGCTGGGTCACCTACCGTGCCTCCAAGCGACTGGTGTCGCCGGTGAACTGGCTGGCGCGGCGCGTCTCGCGCTGGGACCCGGGCCACCCCGAAGCGGCCGATCTGGAGCCGAACAAGCTGCCGGCGGACATGCAGGGCGAGACCCGCCAGCTGGCGGCCGCACTGCATTCGCTGGCCAACCGGGTCAGCGCGCACGTGGCGCGCGAGCGCAACTTCACCCGTGATGCCAGCCATGAGCTGCGCACGCCGTTGACCGTCATCCGCGTGGCCAGCGACATGGCCCTTGGCGATGAAACCCTGCAGCCGCGCCTGCGCCGCAGCCTGCAGCGCATCCAGCGTGCAGGCCGTGACATGGAGGCGGTGATCGATGCGTTCCTGATCCTGGCCCGCGAGGCCGATGTCGAACCGCAGATCGAGCTGTTCGACGTCAACGACATCGTCCGCTACGAGGTGGACAACGCCAACGAGCTGCTGGGCAACCGGCCCGTATCGGTGCACCTGCACGGCGACGGCCCGGTACAGCTGCACGCACCGCCGCGGGTGCTGCAGGTGGTGGTCAGCAACCTGGTGCGCAATGCCTGCAGCTACACCGACGAAGGGCGTATCGACGTGCACGTGCTCAATGACCGGGTGGTGGTGCGCGATACCGGCATCGGCATGTCCGCCGAGGCGCTGTCGCGCGCGTTTGAACCGTTCTACCGCGCCGAGCCGAGCCGTCCGCAGGGCACCGGCCTGGGCCTGTCGATCGTGCGCCGGCTGTGCGACCGCTTCGGCTGGAAGGTCAGCCTGGCCAGCGAGCCGGGCAAGGGCACCGAGGCTACGGTGATCTTCCGGTAGAGGGATTTTGCCGGGCTGCGCCCGGCACCCGCCGAGGCAACATCAACATCAGAAGCGGGCATTCCGTGGAATGGCGGGGCGGTGTGGGTTTGCAGGACACGCCGTAAACCCGTCCATGGGGGCTCGATGGCGCCATCCATGGCGCCAACGGTCCTGCAAACCCACACCGCCCCGCCTTCGACAGTTTCCCGCGATCCGCAGTAGATCCACGCCATGCGTGGATGGGGTTGCTCAGTTGCAGTTGACCTTCGGCGCCAGCGCCCTGGTCCAGATCGCATAGCCGGCCGGGGTCATGTGCAGCATGTCCTCGCGGAACAGCGTCGCATCCGGCTGGCCGTCGGCGCCGAGCATCGGCGTGTAGATGTCGGTGAAACCGGTGTTGGGCAGCTTG
Source organism: Stenotrophomonas sp. pho (assembly GCF_006228405.1). Lineage (NCBI taxonomy): Bacteria > Pseudomonadati > Pseudomonadota > Gammaproteobacteria > Lysobacterales > Lysobacteraceae > Stenotrophomonas > Stenotrophomonas sp. pho. The sequence continues at coordinate 741,141 of NZ_CP029759.1, forward strand.
GCCAGCGCGGCCTTGATCAGCGTGTTGGCCTCGTTGATCGCCGGCAGCAGGTGCGCGCGCGACGGGCTCGGCTTGATCGACAGGTACTCCACCTTGGTCTTCGGCAGGTCGCGGTGCACGCGCTGCACGAAGGCAACCACGTCGTCGCGCACCTGCACGGCGCTGCGGCCACTGTTGAGGTCGTTGTCGCCCGCGTAGAAGAACACTTTGCATGGCGCATACGGCACCACGATGCGGTCGGCGTACCAGGTGCTGTCGCGCACTTCCGAGCCGCCGAAGCCGCGGTTGAACACTGGCTGGCCAGGGAAGTCGGTGGCCAGGCTCTCCCAGAAGCGGATCGAGGAGCTGCCAATGAACTCGATGCCACCGCGCGGCGGCGGGGTGGACTGGTCGGCGCTGGCGAAGCGGGCCATGTCGCCGGCCCAGGCCGCGTTGGAGACCTGTTCTGGCACCCGGGGCGACTCGGCCGGGCTCAGCGCCTGGGCCAGCGGTGCGGCAGTCAGCAGGCCCAGCATCAACAGGCAGGTACGGCGACGGGACATCAGGCGCTCCAGCAGGCAAGGGGCATCCATCATAGGAGCATGCCCGGGCCGTTGCTTGCCCCTGGCAGGCCGTTCAGCGGGCCGGCGCGGGCTGCGGTTGGCGGCCTTGTGGCAAAATGGCCGCCATCTGCCTATTCCTGTGCACCCATGATTCCCTGCCGTGCGTCTGAGCGGTCGCTGCGCCGCGCCCCCGTTGCTGGATGTTCCACCCGTGGCTGATCAGTTCGGCCACCTGCCGCGCGGCCCGCGCCGCATCTTCCAGGCCGCCCGCTGGTCCTGGCAGGGCCTGCGCGCTGCCTGGCTGCACGAGTCCTCGTTCCGGCTTGAGGTCTACCTGCTGATCCTGCTGACGCCGATTGCGATCTGGCTGGGCCAGACGCCGGTCGAACGCGCGCTGCTGATCGGCTCGATGCTGCTGGTGCTGGCGATGGAGCTGGCCAACTCGGCCATCGAAGCGGTGATCGAACGCTACGGCAGTGAGATTCACGAGCTGGCCGGCCGCGCCAAGGACATGGGCTCGGCGGCGGTGTTCGTGCTGATGATGAACGTGTTGCTGTGCTGGGCGCTGGTCGTGGTTCCGCACGCGCTGGCCGGCAACTACGGCTGAAACCCCATTCCCCCACTGCCTTGAAGAGTTTCCATGTCCTTTGAGTTCCTCGCCGACCCCAATGCCTGGGTGACCCTGTTCACGCTCAGCGCGCTGGAAATCGTGCTCGGCATCGACAACCTGGTGTTCATTTCCATTGCTGTCAGCAAGCTGCCGGAAGAGCGCCGCCCGTTCGCCCGCAAGCTCGGCATCGCGGTGGCCTGCATTACCCGCATCGGCCTGCTGGTATCGCTGGCCTACCTGGCGCACATGGCGGCAAACCTGTTCACCGTGGCCGGCATGGGCATCTCCATCCGCGACCTGGTGCTGATCGTTGGCGGCCTGTTCCTGATCATCAAGGGCTGCATGGAGATCAAGGAACTGATCAGCGGTGGCGAGGATGAAGATCCCAGCACCACCAAGGCCTCGGCCGTGTTCGGCTACGTGATCGCGCAGATTGCGGTGATCGACATCGTGTTCTCGCTGGACTCGGTGATCACCGCCGTCGGCATCGCCGACCACATTCCGGTGATGGTCGCCGCGATCCTGCTGTCGGTGATGGTGATGCTGCTGGCCGCCAACCCGCTGGGCCGCTTCATCGATGCCAACCCGACCGTGAAGATGCTGGCGCTCGCCTTCATCCTGATGATCGGCGCGGTGCTGATCCTGGACGGCCTGGACGTGCACGTGCCCAAGCCCTACATCTACGCCGCGATGGGCTTCTCGGTGCTGGTGGAGTGGCTGAACCTGCTGATGCGCCGCCGCGCCCGCGAGCACAACGTGCCGGGCGCCGGCAACTGGTAAGCGCGCCACTGGCGTGTGAGTCCCTCAGAACCCCGGCATTCCGGGGGTTCTGCGTTGTGGGGGCGAGGTCGGTTCTGCAACGGCATTGTGGTTTTTGCACTTGTGGCTGCGTTCCGGCTTCCACTTGTGAACCAGGATCAACAGTGTTTTCCCGGGGCGAGGCTTAATCCGGCGCAGCAAAGCGCGCAGGCTACGCACTCCCGATTCCCGCCCCCAGGACCCCCCATGAATTCCAGAGCCGCCTTGCTGGCGCTTGCCGTTGGCGCCTTCGCCATCGGAACCACCGAGTTTGCCCCGATGGGCCTGTTGCCGGTCATCGCCGACGGCGTCGGCGTTGGCATCCCCACTGCGGGCATGCTGATCACCGCCTATGCCGTGGGCGTGATGCTGGGCGCGCCGGTGATGACCCTGCTGATGGGGCGTTTCGGCAAGCGCACCGCGCTGATGCTGCTGATGTCGATCTTCGTCGCCGGCAATCTGTTGTCTGCGCTGGCGCCGAACTACGGGATGCTGCTGCTGTCGCGCCTGGTCACCAGCCTCAACCACGGTGCCTTCTTCGGCATCGGTGCGGTGGTCGCTGCGAGCCTGGTGCCGAAGGAAAAGCAGGCCGCTGCCGTGGCCACCATGTTCATGGGCCTGACCATCGCCAACATCGGCGGCGTGCCGCTGGCGACCTGGGTGGGGCAGCAGCTGGGCTGGCGCCTGTCCTTCGCCGGTACCGCAGTGCTGGGCCTGGTTGCGATCACTGCGCTGGGTTTCGCGCTGCCGGCATCTGCACCGGGGCCGCGCCCGGACGTGCGCCGCGAACTGAAGGCGATCCTGCAGCCGCAGGTGCTGCTGGCGATGGCCACCACCGTGCTTGGTGCGGGTGCGATGTTCACCCTCTATACCTACGTCGCACCGGTGCTGACCGAATTGACCGGCGCCTCCAATGCCTTCATCGCAATGTCGCTGGCCCTGATCGGCATCGGCTTCACCTTCGGCAACGGCATCGGTGGACGCATGGCTGACTGGTCGCTCGATGGCGCCACACGGATCCTGCTGGCCGTCCTGGCGGTGCTGATGTTCGTGCTGCCGCTGGCCTTCATGAGCCACGCCACCGCGGCGCTGGGTGTACTGCTGTTCGGTGCGGCGACCTTCGCCCTCGTGCCGCCGCTGCAGATCCGGGTGATGCAGGTGGCCAGCGAGGCGCCGGGCCTGGCGTCGTCGATCAACGTGGGTGCATTCAACCTGGGCAATGCGGTAGGTGCTGCGCTGGGTGGTGCGGTGATCAGCTCGGGACTGGGCTACGCCGCGATTCCGGTGGCCGGTGGCCTGCTGGCCGCGTCGGGCCTGCTGCTGGCATGGCTTGGGCGTCCCCGCACTGCGGTGGTCGAGGCCTGCTGAGGGGTGTTGGATTCCGGCAGGGCTTGCAGCCCTGCACCCGCTAAAGGCGAAGGCAACCGCCGAAGCAACAGCAACCGCAACAGCCGGCGCTGGTTTTCTGAGGGTTGGGCGGGGCGGTGTGGGTTGGCAGGACACGCCGTGAACCCATCCATGGGGGCTCGATGGCGCCATCCATGGCGCCAACGGTCCTGCCAACCCACACCGCCCCGCCTCCGACAGATTGCCGCGATCGGTCGGAACGGCGTTCTGCTTTGGTAGGTGTCGACCTTGGTCGACACGAATGCCTGAAGAACCGGCTTTTGCTTTTGATTTTTCTTTTGATCTTCCCGCGGTGCGCAGGAAATTGTCCGTGGCCGGGAGGGTGGGTCGGCTGGGGGCGTGAGCCGCATGGATGCGGCGACCGAGCTTACATGGACGTACTTGCAGCGGCCCCCAGCCGCCCCACCCTCCCGGCCCACCCCGAGCTGGCTGGACCACACCGCGGAGGGGGCAGCGCCCGATGGCCGGTCTTTCACCCGAACCATGGCATGCTCGGTGCCCAGTCCACCCGGAACCTCCGCCATGCGCCTGTTCACCCGTGTCCTGCCCCTGATGCTGCTGGCCTCCCTGCTGTCCGGCTGCGGCTACAACGCCATCCAGCAGAAGGATGAAGCGGTCAAGGCCAGCTGGTCGGAGGTCATCAACCAGTACAAGCGCCGCGCCGACCTGGTGCCCAACCTGGTGCAGACCGTGAAGGGCTTCGCCAGCCAGGAAGAGCGCGTGCTGACCGAAGTGACCAACGCCCGTTCGCGTGTCGGCCAGATCAACGTCAACGCCGACGACGAAGCCTCGCTCAAGCAGTTCCAGCAGGCCCAGGGCGAACTGGGCAGCGCGCTGTCGCGGCTGCTGGTGGTCACCGAGAACTATCCGCAGCTGAAGTCCGACCAGAACTTCCGCGACCTGCAGGCCCAGCTGGAAGGCACCGAGAACCGGGTCACCGTCGCGCGTGGCCGTTACATCCAGCAGGTGCAGGACTACAACACCTACATCCGCTCGTTCCCGCAGGTGATCACCGCCAAGCTCTTCGGCTACAAGACCAAGCCGAACTTCACCGTGGACAACGAAGCGCAGATTTCCAACGCGCCGGCGGTCGATTTCGGCAACGCGCCGCAGCAGCAGCCGGCACCGCAGCCGGGCCACTGACCCATGCGCCTGGCCACTGCGCTGCTGGCCCTGCTGCTGTGGCTGCCGCTGGCGTCGCAGGCGCAGCAGCTGGCGCCGATTCCGGCGCTGGATTCGCCCGTGGTCGATACCACCGGCACGCTGGACGCCACGCAGAAGCAAGCGCTGGTGCAGCAGGCGATTGAACTGCAGCAGCGCAAGGGCAGCCAGCTGCAGGTGCTGGTGGTGCCCAGCACCCAGCCGGAGGACATCGCGCAGTACACCACGCGGGTCTTCGACCAGTGGCAGATCGGCCGCAAGGGCGTGGATGACGGCGTGCTGCTGGTGGTGGCCAAGGACGACCGGCGCGTGCGGATCGAGCCGGGTTACGGTCTTGAAGGCGCGATTCCCGATGCCATCGCCAACCGGGTCATCCAGGAATACCTGGTGCCGCGTTTCCGCGCCGGCGACTACGCCGGGGGCATCACCGATGCCACCGCCGTGCTGGTCAAGCTGATCGATGGCGAAACGCTGCCGGCACCGGTCAGTGGTCATCGTGGGCGCGAGCCGGGTGGCGGCGGCGATACCTGGTTCCTGGCGCTGTTCATCGGTGTGTTCGCCGGCAGCATCCTGCGCGGCGTGTTCGCGCGCGTGCCGCGCCCGCTGCGTGGCCTGCTCGGCGGCGCTGGCGCAGCCGTGGCGGCGTTCCTGTTCACCTCCACCCTGCTGGCCAGTGGCCTGGCCGGCGTGGTTGGCCTGATCGTGGCGATGCTGTCCGGCCACCCGGGGCGCTTTGCCGGCGGTGGTGGCTGGGGCGGCGGCAGCTGGGGCGGGGGCGGCGGCTTCGGCGGTGGTGGTGGATTCGGCGGTGGTGGCGGCTGGGGCGGCGGCGGTGGCCGTTCCGGTGGCGGTGGCGCTTCGGGAGGCTGGTGATGATCCAACGTCTGTTCCGTCATGTATGTTCGCCGTCGGTACGTCGCGCGTTCCCGCCAGCCACGCTGCAGGCGATCACCGAGGCCATCGCGGCCGGTGAGCAGCGCCACGGCGGTCAGGTGATGTTTGCGGTGGAGGCTGATCTGCCGCTGGCCGCGTTGTGGCACAAGGTCACCCGAGGCAGGCCGCCGAGCATGCCTTCGCACGCCTGCGCACCTGGGACACCGCCCACAACAACGGCGTGCTGATCTACCTGCTGCTGGCCGACCATGCCATCGAGATCGTCGCCGACCGCGGCCTGCATGGCCGGGTCAGCCCAGCGCAGTGGCAGCGGGTCTGCACCCATCTGCGCGAGGGCCTGCGTGGTTCCAACCCGGTGGAAGCGCTGCAGGATGCCATCGACGAGGTCTCCAGCCTGATCGAAGGGCACTTTCCGGCCTCGACGCGGTCGAACGATGACGCGTTGCCGAACTCGCCGCAGATCCTTGGTTGAGCCGGGGCGGCACTGGCCCGAGAATAGACGTTCAACCGCAAGGCACCTTCCATGATCTACTTCCACGACATCGACCCCATCGCCCTCTCGCTGGGGCCGATCAAGGTGCACTGGTACGGCATCATGTACCTGCTCGGCTTCACTGCGGCCTGGCTGCTGGGCCGCACGCGCATCGCCGCCGGGCGCCTGCCGGGCGTCGATGCCAACGGCTTCTCCGACCTGTTGTTCTACGCCATGCTCGGCGTGGTGCTGGGCGGCCGCATCGGCTACATGCTGTTCTACGCGCTGGGCGATTTCCTGCACAACCCGCTGCTGCTGTTCAAGGTGTGGGACGGCGGCATGAGTTTCCATGGCGGCCTGCTGGGCGTGCTGGGTGCCTGCTGGTGGTGGTCGCGCAAGCACGCGCTGCACTTCTTCGACACCATGGATTTCATGGCGCCGCTGGTACCGCTGGGCCTGGGTTTTGGTCGCATCGGCAACTTCATCGGCGCCGAGCTGTGGGGCAAGTACACCGACGGCACGTGGGGCGTGGTGTTCCCGTCGGGCCTGCCGGCGCCGCTGAACCAGTTGGACCACGCGACCCTGCAGGCGCAGTTCGCCACCGGCGCGCTGAACCAGTTCGCCCGCCATCCCTCGCAGCTGTATGAAGCGTTCCTGGAAGGCCTGGTGATGTTCGTGGTGCTGTGGACGGTGTCGGCCAAGCCGCGCCACCGTTACCTGGTCGGCGGCCTGTTCGCGCTGATGTACGGCCTGTTCCGCTTCGCCGTCGAATTCGTACGCATGCCCGACAACGGCGTCTACGTGGCCTTCGACTGGCTGACCCGTGGCCAGATCCTCAGCCTGCCGCTCATCGCCTTCGGCCTGGTGCTGCTGGCGATGTCGCGCCGCGCGCCGGTGCTGCAGCCGCAACCGGTGATGGCTGCGGAGGGCAAGGCATGAAGGCCTACCTGGACCTGCTCGCGCATGTGCTGGAACATGGCGCGGAGAAGAGCGACCGCACCGGCACCGGCACCCGCAGCGTGTTCGGCTGGCAGATGCGCTTCGACCTCAATGAAGGTTTCCCGCTGGTCACCACCAAGAAGCTGCACCTGCGCTCGATCATCCACGAGCTGCTGTGGTTCCTGAAGGGCGATACCAACATCGGCTACCTGAAGGACAACCAGGTACGCATCTGGGACGAGTGGGCCGACGAGAACGGCGACCTCGGCCCGGTCTACGGCAAGCAGTGGCGCAGCTGGGCCACCGCCGATGGCCGCGAGATCGACCAGATGCAGTGGCTGGTGGACGAGATCAAGCGCAACCCCGATTCGCGCCGGCTGGTGGTCAGCGCCTGGAACGTGGGCGAGCTTTCGCAGATGGCGCTGATGCCGTGCCACAACCTGTTCCAGTTCTACGTGGTGGACGGCAAGCTCAGCTGCCAGCTGTACCAGCGCAGTGGCGACATCTTCCTCGGCGTGCCGTTCAACATCGCCAGCTATGCGCTGCTGACCCACATGGTGGCGCAGGCCACGGGCCTGGGCGTGGGCGACTTCGTGCATACGCTGGGCGACGCGCACCTGTATTCGAACCACTTCGAGCAGGCGCGCGAGCAGCTTTCGCGTGAACCGCGCGCGCTGCCGAAGCTGTGGTTGAACCCGGAGGTGAGCGACCTGTTCGGCTTCCGGTTCGACGACATCCGCATCGACGGCTATGACCCGCACCCGGCGATCAAGGCGCCGGTGGCGGTGTGAGTGATGTTTGGCATGCTGCGTATCAGCTGGTGAGACCTGACTGATGCAGATTGTTTCTCGGATTCACCAAGTGGAGAAGCAATGAGCAAACATTCACGAAAGGCACGGGAAAAGCTGGCGGAAGGCTTGATGTCGATGTCCGGCTCCCTGGCCGTTGCATTGACTGTTGGTGTGTTAATTACTCCTCTCCTGGCAGTCGCCAATGCGGCGGTCGCGGGAAAGGATGTGGACCTTTGGGCCATGATTACTGACCTCAAACCGACTACTGCGGCAATACTGTTCCTGCTCTATTGCTCAGCGGTTGCGACAGTACTCGGTGGACGTAGCGCGGCGATGAAAATCTTCAACGAGTTGTATCCGGACAAATGAAGCTCTCGATGATCGTGGCGCTGGACCGCAACCGTGGCATCGGCCAGGGCAATGCCATGCCCTGGCACCTGCCGGATGATTTCAAGCACTTCAAGGCGCTCACCCTGGGCAAGCCGATCCTGATGGGGCGCAAGACGGCCGAGTCGATCGGCCGCGTACTGCCGGGGCGCACCAACCTGGTGCTGACCCGCAGCGGCCAGGTGCCGTTCGCGGGCATGCGCGCGGTGGCGTCGCTGGACGAGGCGAAGGCGATTGCCGAAGGCGAGGGCGCCAGCGAGCTGTGCATCATCGGCGGCGGCGAGATCTTCCACCAGCTGCTGGACCAGGCCAGCGACCTGTACCTGACCTGGGTCGATGCCGAAGTCCCCGCCGACACCCATTTCCCCGAGGTGGCCGTGCAGGACTGGCGGGAAGTGAGCAGCGAGCCGCATCCGGCCGATGACCGCCACGCCTATGCGTTCCGCTTCGTGCATTACGTGCGCCGCTGAGGATGGTTTTCTGTAGAGCCGAGCCATGCTCGGCTGCTGTTGCCTGATACCTCCCGTAGCTGAGCATGGCCCGGCTCTGCAGGTGCCTACGGCATCCGGTAATGCCCGATGATCGCGTGCTGGAACAGCAGGTTCTCTTCACGCGTGCCGCGCGCGATGTTGTGCAGCACCAGCGGTGTGCCATTGGCCAGCCTCCGGTCGGAGACGATGCCGACATGCAGCAGACCGTTGCCGTTGAGCTTCCAGGCCACGATGTCACCGGCCGCATAGTCGGTGGCGAGGGCGGTGATCGGTTGCTGCCAGCCCTGCCGTTCGAACCAGCGCATCAGGTTCGGCACACGTCGATGATCAATGTTGCGGTCCGGCCGTGACAGGCCCCAGATCGCGGGATACGCGCTGAAGTTGCCGCGCATGTCTTCATGCACGCGCGCCTGCAGGTCCAGGCCCTGGCTGCGCAGGGCGCGCACCACCACGTCGGTGCACACGCCGCGATCAAGCGGGACGTCGCCGCCGGGATAGGACAGGACCTGGTAGGCGGGATCGTAACGGGTGGTGACGCCGATCTGTGCGCGCGCTGCGGCCACCAGTGGCGGTGAAGGGGCCTGCGGCTGCGATGGCGTGGGGGCGGCATTTCCGCCGCCGGTGGGAGCCGGGGGCGAAGCAGGCTGGCAGCCGCTGGCCAGGGCCAGCGTCAGCAGCAGCACCCTCCATGGTGCCCAGCCGCGTCGCGTCATGCCTGCGGCGCGGCGCCGTTGTTGTGGGGTCCACCGGAGCCTCCACCGCCACCACCTCGACGGCGACGACGGCGCGGACCACGGTTGCCCGGGTTGGCAGCAGCGGCGTTGCCGCCGCCCTGTTCCTTGCCCTGCACCGCAGCGGCGGAGCGCTCGTGCGCCGGTCGCGCCGGCGGGCGGGCGTGGGGTACGGGTGCCGGTACATCACGGCCCGGTACCTGCACCACGCGCAGCTCGTCGGTATCGAGCTGGATCGCGGTCAGCTTGCCGCCCCAGACTGCGCCGGTGTCGATGGCGTGCACGCCCTGGGTGATGGTCAGGCCCAGCGCCGACCAGTGGCCGCAGACGATCTTGAGGTCGCGCTCGACCCGTCCAGGTACTTCGAACCAGGGGTAGAGTCCCTGTTCCTGCGTGCCAGGGGTGCCCTTGTCCTCGATGCCGATGCGCCCGCGCGGGGTGCAGTAGCGCATGCGGGTGAGCACGTTGATGATCGCACGCGAACGGTCGTAGCCGGACAGGTTCGGCGCCCAGCTTGGCTTGTCGCCGTACATGTTGCGGAACAGCTTGCGGTAGCCGGCGCCGTGCAGCTGCACCTCGACTTCGGCGGCGTGCTTCTCTGCCATCTGCGTGGTCCACTTCGGCGCCAGGCCGGCGTGCACCATCATCCAGCCCAGCTCGCGATCCACATGCACCAGCTTCTGCAGGCGCAGCCAGTCCAGCAGTTCGTCGCGGTCCTCGGCCTGCACGATGCGCAGCAGGTCCGGGTTGACCTTGCGCTGCTCCTCTTCGGTGCGTGCACCGACGGCCAGCAGCGAAAGATCATGGTTGCCCAGCACCACCACGCTGTGCTCGCGCAGCGAATGCACCAGCCGCAGCGTTTCCAGCGACTGGCCGCCACGGTTGACCAGGTCGCCGCAGAACCACAGGGTGTCCTGGGCCGGGTCGAAGCGGATCTTCTCCAGCAACCGCTGGGTCACGTCGTAGCAGCCCTGCAGGTCGCCGATCGCCCACACACTCATCGTTCGGCCTCCGTGTCAGTGCAGGGTACGCGGGACGGCCAGCACGAACGGTGCGACCGGCGCGGCAAATTCGGTGCCATCGTCGGCGACCATGTCGTAGTGCCCCTGCATGGTCCCGTGATCGGTCCCCAGCATGACACCGGACGTGTAACGGAAGTCTTCACCGGGGCGCAGCCGCGGCTGCTCGCCGATCACCCCGTCGCCATCGACATGCTCGACACGGCCATTGGCATCGGTGATGCGCCAGTGGCGTGCGACCAGGCGTGCGGCGACCCGCCCCTGGTTGTGGATGCGGATCGTGTAGGCGAACGCAAAGCGACCGTCTTCCGGCGCGGATTGATCGTCGAGGAAGCGCGGCGCGACTTCGACGGAGATGGCATATACGTCAGCGTCTTCCATACCGGCAGTGTAATCAGGAGACATTGGCCAAAGCGATGAATTCGGCCACGTCCAGCTGTTCGGCGCGGGCATAGGGACGCACGCCGGCAGCGATGAACTGCTCGGCGGACACCACGTTGTTCAGAGCATTGCGCAGGGTCTTGCGGCGCTGCCCGAAGGCGGCCTTGACCACCTCGGCGAAGCGCGTGTGGTCGTTGATGCTGATCGAGGCCGGGTCACGCGGCACCAGCCGCACCACGGCGGAATCGACCTTCGGCGGCGGCCGGAACGCGCCCGGCGGAACCACGAACAGCGAGGTCACCTGGCAGTAGGCCTGCAGCATCACGCTGAGGCGGCCATACACCTTGCTGCCGGGGCCGGCGGCCATGCGGTCGACCACCTCCTTCTGCAGCATGAAGTGCATGTCGCGGATCACTGCGGCATGCTCCAGCGCATGGAACAGGATCGGCGAGGAGATGTTGTAGGGCAGGTTGCCGACCAGGCGGATCGGCTGGCCATTGGCCAGTTCGGTGAAGTCCACGCGCAGCACGTCGCGATGGACGATGGTCAGCTCGCCCAGCGGCTCGGCGGCGGCGGTCAGCGGCGCGATCAGGTCGCGGTCGAACTCGATCACCGTCAGCGTCGGGTGCACGCGCAGCAGCGGCAGGGTGATGGCGCCCTGGCCGGGTCCGATCTCGACCAGGCGGTCACCATCTTTCGGATTGACCGCCATCACGATCTTGTCGATGTAGTGGCGATCGGCCAGGAAATGCTGGCCAAGCTGCTTCTTGGCCGGTGCGGTGAACACCGGGCCGGAGGGGGAATGCGGGGAATTCATGCGCTCAGTGTACGTTGCCGCGCCAGCTGCGCACACAGCGTCGTTGCCGCCTGCAGGCTGGAAGGATCGGCGATGCTGCGGCCGGCCAGGTCCAGCGCGGTGCCATGGTCGACCGCCACGCGCGGGTAGGGCAGGCCGAGGGTCAGGTTCACCGCCTGTTCGAAGCCGGAATACTTCAGCACCGGCAGGCCCTGGTCGTGGTACATCGCCAGCACGGTGTCGAAACCGGCCAGCTTGGCCGGCAGGAAGGCGGTGTCGGCCGGCAGCGGCCCGACCAGGTCCATGCCCTCCGCGCGCAGGCGCTGCAGCAGGGGGATGACCAGGTCCAGTTCCTCGCGTCCCAGATGACCGTCTTCGCCGGCATGCGGGTTCAGCCCGAGCACCGCGATGCGCGGCGCAGGCAGGCCGAACTCGCGGCGCAGCGCGGCATGCACCGTGCGCAGGGTGTGTTCCAGGCTGGGCGCGGTGATCGCATCGGCCACCTCGCGCAGCGGCAGGTGGGTGGTGGCCAGGGCCACGCGGACAATGTGATTGGCCAGCATCATCACCACCTTCACTCCGGCCTGGTCGGCCAGCAGTTCAGTGGTGCCGCTGTAGGCGATGCCGCCCTCGTTGATGACCGCCTTGTGCACCGGGCCGGTCACCACACCGTGCAGCTCACCGGACAGACAGGCCTGGCCGGCGCCGAGCAGGGCGCCGATGACCGCGCTCGCATTGGCCGGATCGGCCTGGCCGAAGTGGCTGGGCGCCGCGTTGCGGACGGCGCGCAGGCGCAGATCGCCGGGGACGCGTGCTTCGGCGTGCTCGGGCAGCAGTTGCAGGGGCAGGTTCAGGGCGGCCGCAGCCGCGCGCAGGGTGTCCGGGTCGGCGAAGGCCAGCAGCCGGCAATCTTCACGCGGCTGCTGAACGAGGCGGACACACAGCTCCGGGCCGATCCCGGCGGGCTCGCCCGGTACCAGAGCGAGCTCGGGGCGCATCGGTCAGGACTGCGGCGGCGTGGCGGTGTTTTCCGCGCGGTCGCCGCTGCGGAAGCTGACGTAGGCTTCGCCACGCAGTTCCTGCAGGAAGCGGTTGTACTCGTCTTCCAGCTTGCGGCGGCCGATGGTCTCGCGGACCTGGGCGCGCTGGTTGTCGGTGGTCACGTCGGTCTGGCGGGTCGCCACGCGCTGCACGATGTGCCAACCGGCGTCGGTGCGAAACGGCTGGCTGACGCCACCATCCTGCAGGCCACTCACCTGCTGGCCGAAGGCCGGACCGAACGCGTCAGCCGGGAACCAGCCGAGATCACCGCCCTGGCCCTTGCTGTTGTTGTCCTCGGAGGACTCCCTGGCAACGGTCTGGAAGTCGGCGCCGCCGGCAATGCGGGCGCGCAGGGTATCGATCTTGGCCTTGGCAGCGGCATCGGTCTGGTGGTCGTCCACGCGGACCAGGATGTGGCGGCCGTGGAACTCGGTGACCGTCTGCTCACCGGCGGCGGAACTGCTGTCACGCACTTCCACCAGCTTCAGCAGCTGGAAGCCGCTCGGGCCGCGGATCGGGCCGACCACCTCGCCCGGCTTCATCTTTTCCATCAACTGGGCAAAGGCCTGCGGGATTTCATCCAGGCTGCGCCAGCCCAGATCGCCGCCTTCCAGCGCGTTCGGGCTGTCCGAATAGCGCACGGCCGCCGCGTTGAAGTCCAGCTCGCCCTTGTCCAGCAGGGCCTTCACGCCATCGGCCTTCTTCTGGCCGGTGGCGATCTGGTCGGCGTTGGCACCGTCGGGCAGGGCGATCAGGATGTGCGCCAGGTGATACTGGTTGCCTACCGTGGCCTGCTGCTTCAGCGCGGCGTCGACTTCACCCTCGCTGACGCTGATGCGGCTCTGCGCGAAGCTCTGGCGCAGGCGCTGCACGGTGATCTCGTCACGCACCGACGCGCGGAAATCGTTGAAATCGATACCGTCATGGGCCAGGCGCTGGCGAAGGGCATCCAGGTTCGAACCGTTCTGCTGGGCGATGGCGTTCATCGCCTGGTTCAGCTCCTGGTCGCTGACACGGATGCCGCTGCCCTGGGCGCGGGCCACCTGCAGCTTGACCAGCACCAGGCGTTCGAGCACCTGGCGGCTGAGCACGTCTTCCGGCGGCAGCTGGTTTTCGCGACCGGCATACTGCGCCTTGATGTTGGCGATCGCACGCTGGAGCTCGCTCTGCAGGATCACGTCCTCATCGACGACGGCAGCGATGCGGTCAAGCGGCTGCGCCTCCTGGGCAAGCACCTGCAGGGGGGCGGACACGCTGGACACCGCCAGCAGCGAGGCGAGAAGAACGGGGAAGCGCTTGGTCATGGGATCAGGTTCGGATCGTAGTCATCCCGGGTCGCCCCGGTGTTGCTCGGCGGCACGAGATAGAGGTCGTCGCGGTTGTAGCCGAGGATAGCACGGCGCAGGGTACGGTCCGTGTCCTGCCCCAGGGAGCTCAGGCCCTTGAGCACGAACTCCACCTGGATGGAGTTGTTCATCTCGCCTTCGCGGTTGCGGACATAGCGGCGGCCGACCACACGCACGGCCAGGCAGCAGCTGTCCCACTGGACACCGCCGATGATTTCCAGCGGCTCCTTGTCCTGCAGCGAGTAGTAGTAGCGACCGACCAGGCTCCAGCGCGCATTCAGCGGGTACAGGAACGACAGGTCGGCCTGTTCCAGCAGGGTACGGTCGTGCTTGTTGGCGTTGGCCGGGGCGCCCGAGTTGATGCGGTAGCGGTAGCTGAGGTTGATCACGCCATCGTTGGGCATCAGATAGCGGGCACGGACGCTGGCCAGATCCTCACGCTTGTACTTCGGGTCCCACTGGTAGGTGGCACCCAGGGTCCAGCGGTCGTTGATCATGTAGTTGCCGTCGGCGATCCACGCCGACTTGCCCTTTTCCACCGGCGCGCCGCCCGGGGTGACGGTCACCCGCGACTCGTCGAAATACTGGATCTGGCCGATGGCCGCCGAGAAGCGTTCCTTGCCGGTGGTCTGGTCGATGAAGCGGGTGCCCAATGCCAGGGTCAGCTGGTTGGCATCGTTCTGGCGGTCGGCGCCGGTGTAGCGCGAGTCGCGGAACAGCTGGCCCCAGCTGAACGTGAAGTCACGGGTGTCGAAGATCGGAAGGTCGTCCTGGTTGCGGTACGGCGTGCGCAGGTAGAACAGGCGCGGTTCCAGCGTGTGCAGGAATGACTTGCCGCCGATCGTGGTCTCGCGATCGAAGAACAGGCCGGCGTCGATGCTGCCGATCGGCAGGCTGCGGCTGGGCGATTTGTTGCCACGCAGCTGCTCCGGCGTGGCGGTGTTCGGGTCGATGCCCTGCGAGGCCAGCACGTTGCGGCGGACGCTGTCAGCCAGGCCCTGGTCCAGGTCGTAGCCGGTGTAGCGGTAGGCCAGGGTCGGGGTGACGTACCACGCCGCGCCACTGATCGGGAACGACACGTACGGCTTCACGTCCAGTCGCGAGCCGCCGTACATGCGTTGGGTCTGGCCGTTGCGCGTGTACTGCAGGTCGGGTCCCGCATCGGCGCCGTACTTGAAGTTGATGTCGTCGTGGGTGAAGCGCACGGCTTCGGCATAGATGCCGGTTTCCAGCCACGGCAGGACCGGCTTGTCCCAGTTGAAGTACAGGCGCGGCTGGCGGTTGTACGGCAGCGCGCTTTCATTGAGCGTGTAGTCGGTCAGCTGCCAGCGGTCGGCCATGATGCCGGCCGTCCAGTTCCTGCCGGTGCCGTACAGGCCCACGGTGCTCTGCAGGTTCGAGGCAGTCACCCCGACCAGGCGGTTGGCGAAGTCCTCGACATAGCGCTCGTCGCTGACCCAGGCCAGGTTCGCACGGGCCTGCCAGTGGCTGTCCACGTTGTGGTAACCGCTGAACATCACCCGGCCGCGGTCGCGGTCGCGCAGCTTGTCGTTGGGCATGAACGCGGTCAGCAGTTCGCCGCGGCCGCCGTTGTAGAGATAGCGGAACTCGTTGTCGAGCATCAGGCCGCGGCGGCTCATGTAGCGCGGGGTCAACGTGTCGTCGTAGTTCGGCGCCAGGTTGAAGTAGATCGGCTGTGCGTAGTCGAATCCGTTGCGCCCGGACATGCCCAGCTGCGGGAACAGCAGGCCGGTCTTGCGGCGGTCATCGATCGGGAACTTGAAGTACGGCGCCCACAGCACCGGCACCTTGCCGATCCGCAGCACGGCGTTGCGGGCGGTGCCGAAGCCCTCGTCGTTGTCCACTTCGATCTGCGGCGCCGACAGCTTCCACACCGGCTGTGACGGGTCGCAGGTGGTGTAGGTGGAGCGGTGCATCTGGCCGACCGCGCCCTGCAGGTCGACCGACTCGGCATCGCCGTTGCCGCGGCGCGACACCAGCTGGTACTTGATGTCGGTGATCTTGTGGGTGTCGCTTTCCTGGTTGCCCTCGGCGCGCTTGGCGACCATGCGGATCGAGGAGTCCTGGTAGCGGACATTGCCGTCGGCGATGTAGTTGCCGCTCTCGGTATCGAAGCTGAGCTTGTCGGTGCCGACGAACTGGTCGCCGCGGCGCAGGGCCACGTTGCCTTCGTACTGCGGCACAGTGGTCGTGCCCAGCAGCTGGTCACCCTCGATGTCGGTCGGCTGCTGCTCGCGCGCAGCGCTGGCGGCGGCCTTGTCCTGCCCCGGGACCGGGGTGGGCGCATCGGTGAACGCGGGAATCACGTCGGTAGCCGGGCACAGGCCCCAGTTGAGCGGCTTTTCATCGGCCATTGCCGGCAGGCAGATGGCGATGCTCAGAGGCAGGGGAAGCAGGCGGAGGGCTCGGCGCACGCGGTTCGGATTCGGGCGAAAACGGACGGTAGCTTGCCCCATCCCTTGCATAGGGGCAATGAAGGACGCCGCAGCCTGCCGGTTCGGGTTCATCCGGAGACGCTGCCGGGAGGGGGCAGCAGCAGGGCCCGGACATGGGCCACGCTGCACTCGGCAAGGGCCTGCAGGTCATAGCCGCCTTCCAGCATCGAGACCACCCGGCCGGCCGCATGACGGCGCGCCAGCGCATGAAGCTCCCGGGTGATCCAGGCGAAATCGTCGGTTTCCAGCATCAGGTCGGCCTGCGGGTCACGCAGGTGGGCATCGAAGCCGGCCGAGATCAGCAGCAGCTGAGGGCGGAAGTCGTCGATGGCCGGCAGCATTTCGTCGGCCCACACGTTGCGGAAGCGGAAACCGCCACTGCCCGGGGGCAGCAGGATGTTCATCAGGTTGCCGGCACCGCGGTCGCGGCGCAGGCCGGAATTGGGGAACAGGCCGGCCTGGTGGGTGCTGTAGTACGAGACCCGGGCGTCGTGCTGGAAGATGTCCTGGGTGCCGTTGCCATGGTGGACATCGAAATCGACCACCGCGATCCGCTCCAGCCCATGGCGGTCGCGGGCATGGGCCGCGGCAATGGCAATGTTGTTGAGCAGGCAGAAGCCCATCGCGGTGCTGCTGGTGGCGTGGTGGCCCGGGGGCCGCACCGCGCAGAACGCCAGCGGATCCTCGCCCAGCATCACTGCATCGACCGCGGCCACCCCGGCGCCGGCGGCGTGCACGGCGGCACTGGCCGAGCCCGGCGAGGTCCAGGTGTCCATGTCCAGCTGGCGCAGCGGCGCGGTCTGCGGCTGCAGCACGAAGTCGAGCAGGGCACTGTCGTGGACCCGGGTCAGTTCGCCGAACTTGGCCGGCGGCGCCTCGCGCCAGTCGAGCTGGCCGGGGAACGCGGCGTGCAGGGCATCGAGTACTTGCTGCAGGCGTTGCGGGCACTCCGGATGGCCGGGGCCGGGGTCATGCAGCAGGCAGGACGGATGGGTGAAGACCAGCATCGTGCCGACTCAGCGCTGGCGCTGCTGTGGCTGCCACAGCGCTTCGCCATGGCCGTCGGCGCGGGCCAGTACGCGCGCCAGCACGAACAGCAGGTCCGACAGCCGGTTGAGGTACTGCAGCGCCTCGCTGCGCACGGGCTCAAGGCGGGCCAGGGTGACCGTCTCGCGCTCGGCGCGGCGGACGATGGTGCGGGCCAGGTGGCAGCGTGCGGCGGCCTCGCCACCAGCCGGCAGGATGAACTCCTTCAACATCGGCAGGTTGGCGTTGTAGTGGTCCAGCTGCTGTTCCAGTGCCGAGACATCGGCGGCGTGGATGGCGACGTGGCCCGGGATGCACAGCTCGGCACCCAGGTCGAACAGCTGGTGCTGCAGATGCACCACCAGCGCGCGGACATCCTCGGGCAGCGCGGTGGCAAGCAGCAGGCCGAGCGCAGCGTTGGCTTCATCGACGGTGCCGTAGGACGCCACCCGGGCGTCGTCCTTGGCCACGCGCTGGCCGTCGCCGAGGCCGGTACTGCCGTCGTCGCCGGTGCGGGTATAGATGCGCGAGAGGCGATGACCCATGGCGCGGCTCAGTGCCGAATGTCGCGGCGGGCCTGCTGAAGCTTCAGTACCTGCTCCACGGCCAGCTGCAATGCCGCCGCCAGCGCCACGTAGATCGCGGTGGTGCGCAGGTAGGGGCCGAACCATTGTGCGTAGTTCTGCGCCCAACCGGCCAGCGTCGGCTCGGCCACGTTGCGGGTGGTCCAGTAGAAACCGCCCTGCGCCAGCAGGTGGCAGACCGCCACCGAGGCCACCAGCAGCAGTGCACCCTTGGCCAGCACCGGCCAGCGTGCGCCCTGGTAGTTGCGGCCCAGCAGCATGCCGCCGGCCCACAGCGAGAAATACGCCGGCAGCAGCAGCCAGTAACCCGGCGACACGCAGTAGTGCTGCCAGAAATCCAGGCCGCTGCTGCGGATCACGATCCAGTCCACCAGCACGGCGAACACCATCAGCAGCGGAAACGCCCAGCGTGTCCACGTGGCCAGGTAGAAGCCACCGATGAAGAACACCGCCCAGGAGGCATCGGGGATCGCCGCGAAGTGGTTGACCCGGGTCGCCGCCAGCAACAGCACGAGGACGGACAGGACGAAGGCGCGGTTGGCGGTGGCGGACATGGCAGCGGGCCCGGAGCGGATTCAGGTTTCATTCTAGCCCGCCGCGCCGGTTGGCGCAGGTCGGGTGGTGTTGGGCGTTCGGGCAGGGCGAGCGCGTATCATGAACATCATGAGTGAACGACATGACGTGCTGATCGTCGGTGGTGGCCTGGTCGGTGCCAGCCTGGCCATCGCCCTGGACCGCCTGGGCCGCGATGTGGGCCTGCTCGAGGCCAGCCCGGCCGGCGAGCTGCCGGCGGTGTTCGACCAGCGCAACCTCAGTTTTGCCGCTGCCACGGTCAATGCGCTGACCGCGCTGGGGGTCATGCAGAAGCTGGCGATGGCGCCGGGCCCGATCCGCCGCATCCACGTCAGCCGCGCCGGCGATTTCGGCCGCGTGCAGCTGGAGGCTTCCGACTACGACCGGCCGTGGTTCGGCCAGGTGGTGGTGGCGCGGGACTTCGGCCAGGCGCTGGAAGCGCGCCTGCAGGAGCTGCCGCGGCTGCGGCGCTACCGGCCCATGCGCTTCCTGGGCCTGGGCGAGGTGGTCGATGGCTACCGCCAGGTGCGGGTGGCCGACGAGACCGGCGAACGCGTGCTGCAGGCCCGGCTGGTGGTGGGGGCCGATGGCACGACCAGTGGCGTGCGCGGCGCGCTCGGCATCGAGGTCGACCGCCATGATTTCCAGCAGACCCTGTTCGTGGCCCGCGTGCGCAGCCAGCGTGCGCCGGACGGCACCGCCTGGGAGCGCTTCACCGATACCGGCCCGACCGCCCTGCTGCCGCGTGGTGATCGCCACTTCGGCACCGTGCACGGTGTTGCGCGCGACCAGGCCGATGCGGTGATGGCGCTGGACGATGCGGCTTGGCTGCGACGCCTGCAGAACGCGATCGGCTGGCGCGCGGGCCGGCTGCTCGAATCCGGCCCGCGCAGTGCTTATCCGCTCATCCAGGTGCTGGCGCGCGCGTTGGCCGGAGAGCGCGCGGTGCTGCTCGGCAATGCCGCGCAGACCGTCCATCCGCTGGGGGCGCAGGGCTTCAACCTGGGCCTGCGCGATGCGCTGACCCTGGCTGAACTGCTGGAGGATGCGCATGAGGATGCCGGCAGCGATGCACTGCTGCAGGCCTATGTCGCGCGCCGCGAAGAGGACCGCCGGCAGACGGTGGCGTTCTCCGGCGGGCTGGCGCGCCTGACCAGCAATCCGGCGCCGTTGATGCGGCCGCTGCGCAGCCTCGGCCTGGTGGCCGCGCAGCGCGCCTCGGTGCAATCGATGCTGGTCGGTGGTGCGATGGGCTTCCGCGGCGAGGTGCCGCGGCTGTGCCGTGGAGAAGCGGCATGAGCCGGCGCGCGCGTCTTGATGTGGCCATCATCGGCGGTGGCGTGGTCGGTGCCGCGTGTGCGCTGGCGCTGGCTGATGCTGGCCTGTCGGTGGCGCTGGTGGAAGGTCGCGAACCGGCGCCGTGGCAGGCCGCACAGCCGGACCTGCGCGTGTTCGCCTTCGCTGCCGACAACGTACAGCTGCTGAATCGTCTTGGTGTGTGGCCGGCGATCGCGCAGGCCCGTGCATGGCGCTACCGGCGCATGCAGGTGTGGGACGCTGCCGGTGGCGAGGATCTGCTGTTCGACGCCGATCGCTTCGGCCGTCGCGAACTGGGCTACATCGTCGAGAACGGGCTGCTGCAGGACCGCCTGTGGTCGGCGCTGCCGGCGGCGGGTGTGCAGCTGCACTGCCCGGCACGGGTGGACGCGCTGGAGCAGGACGAGGACGGCGTGCGCCTGCGCCTGGATGACGGGCGTCGCCTGGAAGCGGCGTTGGCGGTGGCCGCCGACGGCGCCGAATCGACCCTCCGCCAGCTGGCCGGGATAGAGGTGGAGCGCCATGACTACCACCAGCGTGGCGTGGTGGCCTACGTGGACAGCGATCTTCCCAACCAGGCCACGGCCTGGCAGCGCTTCCTGCCAAGCGGGCCGCTGGCGTTGCTGCCGGTGGCCGAGCGCCGCAGCTCGATCGTCTGGACCCTGCCCGAGGACGAGGCGGCGCGTGTTCTGGCACTGGACGAGGACAGCTTCAACCGCGAACTGACCCGCGCCTTCGCGGCACGCCTGGGTGAGCTGCGGTTGGCCTCCCCGCGAGCGGCATTCCCGCTGCGCCGCCAGCTGGCCCGTCACTACGTGGCCGGTCGTGTACTGGCGTTGGGTGACGCGGCGCATGTGGTGCATCCGCTGGCCGGGCAGGGCGTGAACCTGGGGCTGCGTGATGTCGCCGCCCTGCAGCAGTGGCTGGCACCCTCGGCAGAGCGCCGCGGCCAACCGCGGCTGTCGCCGCAGCGCCTGCAGCGCTGGGCACGCGAACGGCGGAGCGACAACCACATCGCCGCCTACAGCTTCGATGCGATCAACCGCCTGTTCTCCAACGACGAAATGCACCTGACCCTGGCCCGGGGCCGTGCGTTGGGCTGCGTCGGCCGATGGCCGCCGCTGGTGCAGGCGTTCTGGAAGCGCGCCGCCGGCGTCTGAAGCAAAAAGGGGACGGAGGGGATTAAGTCGTATGTGCACATACGACTTAATCCCCTCCGTCCCCTTTTTCAATCCACCAGCCAGCCGGCCAGGTCGGTGCGGTCCAGCTTGCCGCGATGCCTGCGGTCCAGCGAATTGAATTCGTCGGCCAGCGCCGGGTTGGCCTGCGCTTCCTCGCGGCTGATGAAACCATCGCCGTTCACATCCAGCGCGGCGAAGTGGATGCGGTACTGGCCAACCACGCTGCTGGGCTCCAGCGAACGCACCGTCACCTGTGCCTCGCCGGCCGGCTGTGCAATCTCGACGCTGCCGCTGACCCGACCGGCATCCAGTGGCTGCTGGCGGATCGCGCCGCCGGTGGGGCCCAGCGGCTGGCTCTGCGCAGGGGTGTGCGGCAGTTGCTGGGCCATGGCCGGTGCGACTGACAGCAAAGTGATCAGCAGGGTGAGCGAGTGGTAGCGCATGGTTCCGTTCCCCGGTAGCGCCGGGCCATGCCCGGCGGATGCAATGGGATCAGCGCAGCGGCGAGGCCAGCACGGTGATCTCTTCACGATCGTGATAGAGCTGCTTGGCGCGCACCACCAGCGGCTTCCCGGCCTGGTCCTGGAACAGGTCCAGGCACAGCCGGGTCTCGTCCCAGCGCTTCTTCATCGGCAGCTTCAGATTGAAGATCGCATGCCTGCACCAGCCTTCGCGGAACCAGGTGGCCATGCGTTCGGCGACGCGGCGCGGCTGCTCGACCATGTCGCAGACCATCCAGTCCAGCGGTTGTTCCGGGTGCCAGTGGAAGCCATCGGCGCGCAGGTGCTCGACCAGGCCGGTGTCCAGCACGTGCTGGCGCAGCGGGCCATTGTCGATGCTCAGCACGTGCATGTGCTGCCGGGTGAGCACCCAGGTCCAGCCACCGGGGGCGGCGCCAAGGTCGGCCGCGCGCATGCCGGGCTTGGCCAGCGCCTCGCGTTCTTCAGGCGTCAGTAGGGTCAACAGCGCCTCGTCCAGCTTCAGCGCCGAACGCGAAGGCGCTTCGGGCAGCAGCTTCAGGCGCGGAATGCCCAATGCCCACGGCGCGCTGTCGCCCGGGTCGGCCACGCAGACGAAGGCATGGGTACCGTCGACGAACACCACATGCAGGCGCGGCAGGCGGGTGTTCGGCTTGTCGCTGAGCTTGCCGGCCTTGCGCAGCGCCGGGCGCAGTGCATTGCCAAAGGAACGCGCCAGGCCGGACAACGGCTTGCCAGCGTCGGAATCGGGATGCTCCACCCACAGGTCGCCGAAGCGCGGCGCATCGGCCAGCACCTCCAGCATCGGCGTGATGCGGTCGGCCGGATCCAGCTGCGGCAGCTCGGCCAGCACCACCAGCTTCTGCCGCGCGAAGATCAGTTCGCGCCAGCGCAGGCGCGGTGCCAGCGCCGCGGCCTCGTCGCACATGAACAGCACGTAGCCGTCATTGCGCTGGGTACGCGCATAACCGGCGAAACCGGCTTCGCCGGCACGGAACTGCAGTTCGCCGGCCAGCTCGGGCTCGAAACCCTGCCGGCACAGGCACAGCAGGCCGATGCCGGTTTCAGTAACGGGCGCCATCGCTTTCCCCATAGGCACGCAGCACGCTGCGCGCGGCGTCGCGGTTCAGGCCCTGCACCACTTCGATGCCACGCTTGTTGAGCTCGCCGACCCAGTCGGCCGGCAGCGGGCCTTCGTCAAACGGAGTCAGTTCTTCGACGTCGGCTGCACTGGCACCGATCAGCAGGCGGTCGATGCCGGCCCACACGGTGGCGCCGTAGCACTGGCAGCACGGCTGCGAGCTGGTGGCCAGGGTGACCGGCGACAGCACCGCGTTCAGGCGCGGGGTCTGCAGGCGTTGCTGGGCCAGCATGTAGGCCATGTTCTCGGCGTGCGCCAGCGAGGTCGCGTGTGGCATCACCCGGTTCACGCCGGCAGCGATCACCTTGTCGTCCGGGCCGAACACCACGGCGCCGAACGGGCCGCCACTGGCGTGCTCGACGTTCAGCCGCGACAGCTCGATCGCCAGCGCGACCTTGGCCTCATCGCCCGGATATCGACGATCCAGGTCGATCTGGTCGTGGATCCAGGCGGGAAGGGTCAGGTGGACTTGCGCGTACAGCATCGCGGGGGTGCCTCGTAGGGATGGAAGAAAGTGCGGTTGCTTGGGAAACCGGCGCGCAGTGTAGCCGCACCGGCCTGTATCGGGTGTGGCGGTGGGTCAGCCGGGCGAGCCGGTGCGGATCACCACGTACTGCTTGCGGAACTCCAGCCCGGCCTGCGGCCAGCTGGCTGCATAGGCACGCAGCAGGGGCAGGGCGGCGGCGAAATCGTGGCCGTTGACCCGGCAATCGGCCTCGCACAGGCCATCGGCATCGCGCGAGGCGAACAGGCGGATGGCCAGGAACGGGCGCGCCTTCAGCAGCTCGTCGAAGGCGTCCATGCTCCTGGTGAACAGGCAGCACGGACAGGACCCATGGTCGTCCTCGCTGCAGGTGCTGGCGTCCACC
Source organism: Stenotrophomonas sp. pho (assembly GCF_006228405.1). Lineage (NCBI taxonomy): Bacteria > Pseudomonadati > Pseudomonadota > Gammaproteobacteria > Lysobacterales > Lysobacteraceae > Stenotrophomonas > Stenotrophomonas sp. pho. The sequence continues at coordinate 764,573 of NZ_CP029759.1, forward strand.
TCGTGCTCGCGGTAATGCGCCAGCGGACCCAGCACCACGGTGCGTTCGTGTTCCCGGCCCTCATCGCCGGCCGGATAGGTCAGGCCCATCATTGGCAGGGCCTGTGCGTCTTCGGCGCCGATCGCGGTCTGCAGGGTCACCAGGTCCACCCGTGCCCAGGCCTGGAAGCCGGCCAGCAGCGATGTCTGTTCATCGGTACCGTTGGCGTGCTGGTACTCGAACAGGCCGTCAGCGAACAGCAGCGGATGCTGGCTTTCGATGACGGTGGAGGTCTGCCAGCCCCCGTTGTCGCGCGCGTGCGCGGCCATCGCATGCGGGGTCAGGCGCAGTCCGCTGTCCAGCAGCAGCGCGTTGCCGTCGATGCGGCTGGCGACGCTGGCGTCCTGCAGGGCCTGCTGCAGCAGTGGGAGGAGGGCGGTGGACGTCGTGGTCATGTCAGGCCTGTGGATGGATCGGGTGGAGCATCCAGGCCGGGCCTGGTGCTAGCGGTCGAGCGCGTCAAGTTCGGCGCGATAGCGCTGCGCGTCGGACTGCTGCTGCGGGTCGTTGCCGTGGTCGCGCAGCCAGCTTTCCAGTTCGCGGCGATACTCCGCGCGGAAATCGGCATTGCCCGGGCTGAAATGCAGCTTGCGTGCTGCCACCTCCACGCGCTCGCGCGCGCTGGACCGGGCCTGGGCGATGCCGTGGAGTGATTCGTTGGTGAGGATGACGAAGTTGCGCGGGAAACCCGGCGTGTACTTGACCACGAACGGCTGGTCGCGCGCCGGGATGCGGATGGCGTTTTCCAGCGGCCACAGCGAGGCGGTGTTGGTGTGGAACACCGCTTCCACATCGCGCCCTTCGGCAGTGCGCAGCACCGCTTCGTAGCGCCAGATGTACTGTTCGTTGAGCGTCGAGCTGGTTCGCTCTGCCTTGACGATCACCGCTTCGCCGCGCTCGCCCACCAGGTTGAGGAAGGTGGCGTTGAGGAAGTGGCCGAAGAACATGTTGAGCATCGCCAGCGGGAACACCACGATGGCGTAGCCTGGAAAGCGTCGCCACCACGAGACCAGCCCGGCCAGCACCATCGCTGCAAAGAACGTCAGCAGCGGATGCTGCGAGATGAACCAGAGCAGGACGGACAGGGCGGTGATCATCGTCGGGGCGTGCGGGCGCCGTGTGGGCGCCCGCGCAGGTCCTCAGGCCGACCAGGTGTCGCGCAGGGTCACGCTGCGGTTGAACACCGGCTTGGCTTCGGTGTGATCGCGGCGGTCGGCGACGAAATAGCCGGTGCGCTCGAACTGGAACGACTGCTCCGGTGCGGCGCTGGCTGCGGCCGGCTCGACATAGCCGGTGACGGTACGGCGCGATTCCGGGTTCAGGTAGTCGCGGTAGGTCTTGCCTTCCGATTCGTCGTCAGGGTTCGGCACCGAGAACAGGCGGTCGTACAGGCGGATCTCGGCCGGCACGCCGTGCACGGCGCTCACCCAGTGGATGGTGCCCTTGACCTTGCGGTTGGCGCCTTCCATGCCCGGACGCGATTCCGGATCGAGCCAGCCGCGCAGTTCGATGATGGTGCCGTCGGCATCCTTGATCACTTCGTCGCAGCGGATGATGCCGGCGCCACGCAGGCGCACTTCGCCGCCCGGCACCAGGCGCTTCCAGCCCTTCGGCGGCACTTCGGCGAAGTCCTCGCGATCGATCCACACTTCGCGGGCGAACGGAACTTCGCGGCTGCCGAAGCTCTCGTCCTTCGGGTGGTTGCTGAAGGTCAGCAGTTCTTCGTGGCCTTCCGGAAGGTTGGTCAGCACCAGCTTGACCGGGTCGACCACGGCCATGCGGCGTGGCGCGGCGCTGTCGAGGTCCTCGCGCAGTGCGCCTTCGAGCACGCTGAAGTCGATCAGCGAATTCTGCTTGCTGATGCCCACGCGCTCGGCGAACAGGCGCATCGCGGCCGGGGTGTAGCCACGGCGGCGCAGGCCCTGCAGGGTGGGCATGCGCGGGTCTTCCCAACCGTCCACCAGCTGTTCGGTGACCAGCGCCATCAGCTTGCGCTTGCTCATCACCGTGTAGTTGATGTTCAGGCGCGAGAACTCGATCTGGCGCGGCTTGGCCGCTTCGCGTGGCAGCCCGGCATCGACCAGCGGCTGGGTCAGCGCGTCGTCATGGGCGAAATCGACGTTGTCCACGCACCAGTCGTACAGCGGGCGGTGGTCTTCGAATTCCAGCGTGCACAGCGAGTGGGTGATGCCCTCGATCGAATCACCCAGCGCATGGGCGAAGTCGTACATCGGGTAGATCGGCCACGCGTTGCCGGTGTTCTGGTGCTCGACGTGCTTGATGCGGTACAGCGCCGGATCGCGCAGGTTGATGTTGCCGCTGGCCATGTCGATCTTCGCGCGCAGGGTGCGCGCGCCATCCGGGAACTCACCGGCGCGCATGCGGCGGAACAGGTCGAGGTTTTCCTCGACGCTGCGGTCGCGCCATGGCGACGGACGGCCCGGCTCGGTCAGGGTGCCGCGGTAGGCGCGCACTTCCTCGGCCGACAGGTCGCAGACATAGGCCTTGCCCTGTTCGATCAGCTTCTCGGCGGCCAGGTAATAGGCCTGGAAGTAGTCCGAGGCGTGGCGCAGCTCGTTCCAGCTGAAGCCCAGCCAGCGCACGTCGTCCTGGATCGCGGCCACGTATTCCGGATCTTCCTTGGCCGGGTTGGTGTCATCGAAGCGCAGGTTGCAGACGCCGCTGAATTCACCGGCGATGCCGAAGTTCAGGCAGATCGACTTGGCGTGACCGATGTGCAGGTAGCCGTTCGGCTCCGGCGGGAAGCGGGTCTTGATCGCCTGGTGCTTTCCGCTGGCCAGGTCCTCGCGCACGATCTGGCGGATGAAATCGCGCTTCTCGTGGCTGTCGGCGGGGGTCTCGGGGCTGGCGGGGGTGTGCTCGGACATGAGTCGGCGAAAAGAAAGGCAGAAAGACCAACAGTCTAGCGCGTACCGGGCAGAACTGCCGGGGTTGCCGGCCAGCGGCCGGCACTACCAGGCGTCTTCCGGTAGTGCCGGCCGCTGGCCGGCAACTCTCGGATCCCGCCCTCTCCACCATTCAGCCCCCAGGCGTATGCTGGACCCTTGTCCCGAGGAGCCGCCGCATGCACATCGTGTACAAGGCCGACAACCTGTTCGACGCCCATCTGGTCAAGCACGCCTTGGAAGACGCCGGTATCCCGCGTTCGTGTTCGGAGAGCAGCTGCTGGGCGGGATGGGCGAGCTGCCGCTGTTTGGCGTGTTGCGGGTCGGCATCCCCGATGCGGCGCGGCCGCAGGCCGAGGACATCGTAGCGGCGCTGGACTTGGGCCAGGCGCCGTCCGACCCCATTTCCGATGCAGACGACATTGCCGGCCTTCCGGCGTAGGAGCGCATCATGTTGGGAATTGGCCAGGGCATCCTCGGCATCGGCGCCTTCAAGCAGCGCCTGCCGCGCCCGGAAGAGGCGCTACCGGGGCGTGACCAACCGCTGCCGCTGCACAGCAACCAGCACTTCGTGAACAGCCATCCGCTGAAGGACCGTTTCGCCGGCCTGCAGCAGATCCGCTTTGCGCTGGGCTGTTTCTGGGGCGCCGAGCGCAAGTTCTGGACCGAGCCGGGCGTGTACAGCACCTCGGTCGGCTATGCAGGTGGCATCACGCCGAACCCGACCTATGAAGAGGTCTGCTCGGGCCTGACCGGCCACACCGAAGTGGTGCAGGTGGTGTTCGACCCGGCGGTGGTGAGCCTGGAGCGGCTGCTGCAGCTGTTCTGGGAAAGCCACGATCCAACCCAGGGCATGCGTCAGGGCAACGACACCGGCACCCAGTACCGCTCGGCGATCCATGCCACCGACGAGGCCCAGTACAAGGCCGCGCTGGCCAGCCGCGAGGCCTACCAGACGCAGCTGGCTGCGGCCGGCTACGGCCCGATCACCACCGAGATCGTGTACCCGGCACCGGCGTACTACTACGCCGAGGACTACCACCAGCAGTACCTGGCGAAGAATCCGAACGGCTACTGCGGCATCGGCGGCACCGGCGTGAGCTGCCCGATCGGGTTGGATGTGGAGGCGCCGCGCTGACGCGCGGTGGTCCGCCTGCGGCGGGCTGAAGCTGAAAGCAACTGCCAAAGCCAAAGCCAAAGCGGCTCTGGGTTGCTGATGGTTTGGCGGGACGGGTACAGATGGCGGGACACGCCGTAAACCCGTCCCTGGGGGCTCGGCCACGGCATCCATGCCGTGGACGGTCCCGCCATCTGTACCCGTCCCGCCTCCGATCATTTCCCGGTGACGGTGGGCAGGAGCAGTGGATTACTGACGAACTGAAGGAAAACAAAAAGGACGCGGCGTTCGCCGCGTCCTTCTTGTTTGATCCTGCAGTGCTTTCTGTAGAGCGGAGCCATGCTCCGCTCCAAGCAAGCGAAGCGCGCGACCCGCTGTTGCTCTTCTTTCTTTCTTCCGTGGCGGGTGGCCACCGGAAACTGTCAGAGGGCGGGCGGGTTGGGTTCGCGGGAGTGTCTGATCTGGCCCCCTGAAAACGGACGCCATGAAGCCGTTTCAGGCGGCAGCCCGGAGCTGCCGGGCGTAGTTGTTAGGCGAGTGGTAGCCCAGCGCCGAGTGTAGCCGGGCTGGATTGTAGAAGCCGTGGATGTAAGCAGCGATGCACTGGCTGGCTTGTTCCCTACTGGCGTAAGGCTCGGCAGCCTCTTCTGTCTTGAGCGTCGCAAAGAAGCTCTCGGCCACCGCGTTGTCCCAGCAATTGCCAGGCCGGCTCATGCTTTGGACCACGTCATGGGACTGCAGCAGCTGGCGAAACTCGTTCCCCCAGTACTGCCCACCACGATCTGAATGGAAGATCAGGCCGGGTCGTTGTGGATGCAGAGCCCAGGCATTGGCAAATGCTTTCACCACCAGCTCTTCAGTCAGACGCTTGGAAACGCTGTAGCCCAGCACCTGCCGGGTCTGGACGCTGATGACCACGGCCAGATGCAGCCATCCCTGGCGGGTGGGGACATACGTGATATCCCCGACCCACGCCGTCGGTCCGGTTCCGGGGCAAATTGCCGATCCAGCAGGTTGGGGGCGAGCTGAGATGAGCCGCCGGAGGACTTGGGTCGGAATCGGCCTTTGGTCTTGCCCTGGATTCGCTCCTCGGCCATTAACCGTGCCACGCGCTTGTGGCCGACTGGATGATTCCTGGCTCGTAAGGCCCTGACCAGCCGACGTCGCCCATAACTGCGCTTGCTGGTCACATGAATGGCCCGAAGCTCGGTACGCAGGGCCGAATCGGCATCGCACGCTTGGGCACATTGCCGACGCAGGTAATCATGGAATCCAGAGACAGAAACCCCAAGAACCCGACACAACAACCTGGTCGGGTAGTGAGTCCTTTGACTGGCGACGAAGGCGTACCTCACTTGGACTCTCTGGCAAAGAACGCCGCCGCTTTTTTTAGGATTTCCCGCTCCATCTTCAGATTGGCGTTCTCGGCCCGAAGGCGGCTGATCTCGCTTTCCAGGTCGGTGGTTGGCCTGCGAGCCTCAGAGGTCAGAGACCGGCCAGCACGGACCGCGTCAAGCCAATTTGCCAGCGTCTTGACCGACATCTCCAGCTGACGGGCTGCTGCGGCAGGCCCGAGCGACTCGGCCAACTCCACGGCTTGGTGCTTGAACTCATCGGTATAGCTACGACGGGTGATACGGGACATAAGGGACCTCCAAGTGCGATCAAAGTATCGCTTCTTGGCGTCCGCTGACGGGGGCCAGATCAGTCCGCCGCATGGATGCGGCGGCCAAGCCTCCAGGGATGGATTCACGGCGTCTCCCGCGAACCCAACCCGCCCGACCCAGCGCGGCTTTTTGCTCTTTGCGGCCAACCGACCTGCCACGAGGGGCTCAGCCGTTGGCCGGAATCCTCACAGTGCCGCGCGGATCCGCTCGCGCAGCGCTTCCAGATCCTTGGCAAACGCATCGATGCCGGTCGCCAGCTTCTCGGTGGCCATCGGATCGGCCGCCAGATCCGCCGCGAACTTGGCCGCATCGATCGGGGTCACCGCCGCGCCATCGGCGGCACCGGCCACCAGCTTGCGCGGCAGCTCGCCGTGGTCGGCGTCCAGCTTCTCCAGCAGGTCCGGCGAAATCGTCAGGCGGTCGCAGCCGGCCAGTGCTTCGATCTGCGCGGTCGAACGGAACGAGGCGCCCATCACCACCGTCGGCGAACCGCGACGCTTGAATTCGGCATACACGCCGCGCACGAACTTCACGCCCGGGTCTTCATCGATGGTGGCCGGGGCCTGTCCGTTGGCCACGTACCAGTCCAGGATGCGGCCGACGAACGGCGAGATCAGGAACGCCCCGGCTTCGCTGCAGGCCAGCGCCTGGGTCGGGTTGAAGATCAGGGTCAGGTTGCAGTCGATGCCCTCGGCCTGCAGGATGCGTGCGGCTTCCACGCCTTCCCAGGTCGCGGCGATCTTGATCAGGATCTTCTCGCGCGGCACGCCGGCATCGGCGTACATCTGGATGAACTGGCGGGCCTTGGCCACGGTGGCAGCGGTGTCGTGAGCCAGGTCGGCATCCACCTCGGTGGACACCCGGCCCGGCACCAGCGTGCTCAGCAGCGCGCCGACGCCGATGGTCAGGCGGTCGGCCACGGCGTGCACCACGGCTTCGCGGTCGCCACTCTGCTGGCGGCCCCAGGCCAGTTCGCGTTCGATCAGCTCGGCGTAGACCGGCAGGTCCAGCGCCTTCTTCACCAGGGTCGGATTGGTGGTGCAGTCCACCGGCTGCAGGCGCTTGATCGCCTCGTAGTCACCGGTATCGGCAACGACCACGGACAGTTCGCGCAGCTGGGACAGTTTGGACGGGATACTCATTACGGCTCCTGGGGCAGGGGGATCGAATCGCGCGCGGTGCGCAGCGGTAATCAGGGGCGGTCGTTGTGGACCGCGGTCACGCGCAGGCGCAACTTGCGGCCGCCGGGCGCGTTCCAGTCGATGCTCTGGCCGATCGAAAGGCCGAGCAGGGCACTGCCGACCGGGGCCAGCACGGAAACCTTGCCTTCATCCACGTTGGCTTCGCGGGGAAGACCAGGGTCAGGACGTGCTTCTCGCCCGACACTTCATCTTCGCACTCCACGCGCGAATGCATCATGACGATGCCTTCGGGAATCTGGTCCGGTGCCAGCACGGTGGCCCGGTTGAGTTCTTCAGCAAGCGCGAGCGCGGCAGGCGTCTGGCTCAGCGCGGGAGATTCGAGCATGGCGTCCAGGCGGTCCATGTCGAAGGTGGAAACGGTGATCGACGGCGGCAGGCCGCTGGCGGTACTCATGGTGAAGCTCCTTGGTTGAAAGCCATGCAAAAGGCGGCACCTGCTGGCGCCGCCTGTCTGTATTGTGGGGACAAATGCGGCCGGAATCGACTCCTGCCGATTCCAGGCCGGTACTGCGGGGGCTCAGCCGTTCAGCGCGGGGCCGGGCAGGGCGGGTGCATCGCTGCCGGCATCGAGCGCCTCCAGGGTGAACAGCGCCTGCGGCAGGCGCTTGAACTGGTCGGCCAGGTCCATCAGGAAGTCGTTCATGGCCGAGCTGCGGCGCCAGATCATGGCGATGCGGCGGCTGGGACGGCCTTCGCCGGTGAAGTCGAGCAGGCGGATGTTGTTCGAGCGCGGCACTGGCGGCTGCACCGACAGACTCGGCAGCAGGGTGATGCCGACGTCGGCGGCGACCATCTGCCGCAGCGTTTCCAGGCTGGTGGCGCGGAACTCGGACTTCTCGTTGGCGCCGAACAGGCGGCAGACTTCCAGCGCCTGGTCGCGCAGGCAATGGCCGTCCTCCAGCAGCAGCAGCTTCTGCGTGGCCAGTTCCTGCACGTCCAGGTGCTCGCGACGTGCCAGCGGGTGGCGACCGGAGACGGCCAGCAGGAACGGTTCCTCGAACAGGAACTCGGCATGCAGCTGGTCGTCGATCACCGGCAGCGCCAGCAATGCAGCGTCGAGCTTGCCTTCGCGCAGGCGGTCCAGCAGCACATCGCTCTTTTCCTCGACCAGCAGCAGTTCCAGCTCCGGGAAGCGCTCGCGGATGCGCGGGATCACATGCGGCAGCAGGTACGGGCCGAGGGTCGGGAAGATCCCCAGGCGCACCGTACCGGCTTCCGGATCGCGGCTGCGTCGCGCCGCTTCCTTCAGCTGTTCCACTTCGGACACGATCACCCGCGCCCGTGCGGCCGCTTCCTGGCCGGCCGGGGTCAGCATCACCTTGCGCGGTGCGCGTTCCACCAGCGGCAGGCCGAGCTCTTCCTCCAGCTTGCGGATCTGCGTGGACAACGTCGGCTGGCTGACAAAGCAGGACGCGGCAGCCCGGCCGAAATGCTTGTGGTCGGCCAGGGCTACCAGGTACTTCAGATCACGTAGGTTCATCCTTACACCCCAGGGGTAACGGACCGGCTGACGGCGTGGTTACCCGACAGGCAGACAATGTTCCCGGTGATCTGGGAACGGTGGATCAGGCCGCTTCAGCAACGGCACCGCTGCTGTTGCTCACCGACGAGCGGATCAGGTGGTCGAACGCGCTCAGTGCGGCGGTGGAACCGGCGCCCATGGCGATGATGATCTGCTTGTAGGGCACCGTCGTGCAATCGCCAGCAGCAAACACACCCGGCAGGTTGGTCTGGCCGCGATCGTCGATGACGATCTCGCCACGCGGCGACAGCGCCACCACATCCTTCAGCCACTCGGTGTTGGGCAGCAGGCCGATCTGCACGAAGATGCCTTCCAGCTCGACGCGGTGGGCATCGCCGCCGATGCGGTCCTTGTAGACCAGGCCGGTGACCTTGCTGCCGTCGCCGAGCACTTCGGTGGTCTGTGCGCTGGTCAGCACGGTGACGTTGCCCAGGCTGCGCAGCTTCTTCTGCAGCACTTCGTCGGCACGCAGGCTGGAATCGAACTCCAGCAGGGTTACATGCGACACGATGCCGGCTAGGTCGATGGCCGCTTCCACACCGGAGTTGCCGCCGCCGATCACCGCCACGCGCTTGCCCTTGAACAGCGGACCATCGCAGTGCGGGCAGTAGGCCACGCCCTTGTTGCGGTACTGGTCCTCGCCCGGCACGTTCATCTGCCGCCAGCGCGCGCCGGTGGACAGGATCACCGAACGCGACTTCAGCACCGCGCCGTTCTCCAGCTGCACCTGCACCAGGCCGTCTTCGCCGGCCGGCACCAGCGCACTGGCGCGCTGCAGGTTCATGATGTCCACGTCGTACTCGCGCACATGCTGCTCCAGCGCCGTGGCCAGCTTCGGCCCTTCGGTTTCCTTCACCGAGATGAAGTTCTCGATCGCCATGGTGTCCAGCACCTGGCCACCGAAGCGCTCGGCAGCGATGCCGGTACGGATGCCCTTGCGCGCGGCATAGATCGCCGCTGCGGCGCCAGCCGGGCCACCACCGACCACCAGTACGTCGAAAGCATCCTTGGCGGCGATCTTCTCGGCATCGCGCTTGCTGGCATTGGTGTCCAGCTTGGCCACGATCTGCTCCAGGGTCATGCGGCCCTGGTCGAACACTTCACCGTTGAGGTACACGGTCGGCACCGACATGATCTCGCGCTTCTCGACTTCGTCCTGGAACAGCGCACCATCGATGGCCACGTGCTGGATGCGTGGGTTGAGTACCGCGGCCAGGTTCAGCGCCTGCACCACGTCCGGGCAGTTCTGGCAGGACAGCGAGAAGTAGGTTTCGAACTTGTATTCACCTTCCAGGTTCTGCACCTGCTCGATCAGCTCGGCGGTGGCCTTGGACGGGTGGCCGCCGACCTGCAGCAGGGCCAGCACCAGCGAGGTGAACTCGTGACCCATCGGCAGGCCGGCGAAGGTCAGGTGGATGTCCTGGCCCGGCGTGCCCAGGTCGAAGGACGGCACGCGGCCCTGGCCATCGCGCAGGACCTGCAGCGTGATCTTGTCCGACAGGTTTTCCAGGGTCTGCAGCAGTTCCAGCATTTCCTGCGACTTGGCGCCGTCGTCGGCGTGCGCGGTGATCTGGATCGGGCGGGTCACGCGCTCCAGATAGGTCTTCAGCTGCGACTGCAGGTTGGCGTCCAACATCGGGTCATCTCCTGGCTTCAGGCAAACAGGGGGCGTGGCACCGCTGTAGAAGGTAGCGGACCAGCAGGGGGTAGGGGTGAACCCAAGACAGCGACCGTGGAAGGGGCTGGCTGGCCAAGGCGGGCGAGCGTTGGCTGTCTTGGGTTCACCCCCACGCCGGCGGGGGGACCGGCACGGGGATGAAGGGCGCGCCGTGGCGTGGGGCCACGGCAGGCCGGTACTGCTTTAGATCTTGCCGACCAGGTCCAGCGACGGGGTCAGGGTCTTCTCGCCTTCCTTCCACTTGGCCGGGCAGACCTGGTTCGGGTTGGCGGCGGTGAACTGGGCAGCCTTGAGCTTGCGCAGGGTCTCGGACACGTCACGGGCGATCTCGTTGGAGTGGATCTCCAGGGTCTTGATCACGCCTTCCGGGTTGATGATGAAGGTGCCGCGCAGGGCCAGGCCTTCTTCTTCAATGTGCACGCCGAAGGCGCGGGTCAGCTGGTGGGTCGGGTCGCCGACCAGCGGGAACTGGGCCTTGCCGACGGCCGGCGAGGTCTCGTGCCACACCTTGTGCGAGAAGTGGGTGTCGGTGGTGACGATGTAGACCTCGGCGCCGGCCTTCTTGAACTCGGCGTAATGGTCAGCGGCGTCTTCGATCTCGGTCGGGCAGTTGAAGGTGAAGGCGGCCGGCATGAAGATCAGGACGGACCACTGGCCCTTCAGGCTGGCGTCGGAAACCTTGATGAACTCGCCGTTGTGGTAGGCGTTGGCTTCGAACGGCTGGATCTGGGTATTGATGAGGGACATCATTTTTCCTCTTGGTGAAGGGGAGTGGGTGAATCGACAGGAGCTAGGTTACCCATTCGCTCGCGATAAGAACAATCCATTGATTGCATCTATTTGATAGATGGAGTCTATCAAATGGCCATGAGCAGGCACTGAACCCTGCCGCTCCCATCCTGCAACTGCTTGTGTGACAAGGAAAATCGACCGGGACGTGTGAAGAGGGCTGATAGCCCCTCCTTATACCCTCTTGCGAAACCTGAACGGATTCCAGCTTTTTGTAGCGTCGAGCCATGCTCGACGGTGGATCTGTAGAGCCGAGCCGATGCTCGGCTGTTCCAGCAGCAGCCGAGCATCGGCTCGGCCCTACAATTGAGGCATGTCTTTCCAACCCGAACCCACCCTGCGTCAGGTCGTAGCCGACGCCAGTGCCCGCTTGGGCGGTGTCGACGCCCGCCACGAAGCCGAACTGCTGCTGCTGCATGTACTGGAGCGCCCGCGCAGCTGGCTGTTCGCCCATGCCACCGATCCGCTGGCCGCCAATGACCAGGCCGCCTTCGAAGCTTTGCTGGCCCGCCGTGTGGCCGGTGAGCCGGTTGCCTACCTGACCGGGCGCCGCGGTTTCTGGACGCTGGACCTGGAGGTCGACCCGGCCACGCTGATCCCGCGCCCGGAAACCGAGCTGCTGGTCGAGTTGGCGCTGGAGCGACTGCCGCCGGACCAGGCGTTGCAGCTGGCCGACCTCGGTACCGGCAGCGGTGCGATCGCACTGGCACTGGCCAGCGAACGGCCCCGGGCACAGGTGCTGGCCACCGATGCCAGCCCGGGCGCGCTGGCCGTGGCCGCGCGCAATGCGGCCCGCCATGAACTGGACAACGTCCGTTTCGCCGAGGGCGGGCACGACTGGTATGCGCCGCTGCAGGGCGTGCGCTTCGACCTGATCGCCAGCAATCCGCCGTACATCGCCAGCAACGACCCGCACCTGGAACAGGGCGACCTGCGCTTTGAACCGTCTACCGCGCTGGCCTCGGGCATGGACGGCCTGGATGACATCCGCCGCATCGTCGATGGTGGCCAGGCCCACCTGCGGCCCGGCGGTTGGTTGCTGATCGAGCACGGTTGGGACCAGGGCGCGGCGATCCGGGCACTGTTCGAGGCGACGGGATTTGCCGAGGTGCAGACCGTGCAGGACCTGGAGCAGCGCGACCGCATCACCCTGGGCCGGCGTCCGGCCTAGAATGGCAGTTCTCCTGCCCCGGCAGGGCATCACCCTGGAGCTGCAAGCATGCGTACGCTGTACCCCGCCATCACCCCCTACGACGTCGGCACCCTGAAGGTCGACGACCGCCACACGCTGTACTTCGAACAGTGCGGCAACCCGGAAGGCAAGCCGGTGGTGATGCTGCATGGTGGCCCGGGTGGCGGCTGCAGCGACAAGATGCGCCAGTTCCACGATCCGTCCAAGTACCGCATCATCCTGTTCGATCAGCGCGGTGCCGGCCGTTCCACCCCGCACGCGGACCTGGTGGACAACACCACCTGGGACCTCGTCGCCGATATCGAGAAGCTGCGCGAGCACCTGAAGGTCGATCGCTGGCAGGTGTTCGGTGGCAGCTGGGGCTCGACCCTGGCGCTGGCCTATGCCGAGACCCATCCGCAGCGCGTGACCGAACTGGTCCTGCGCGGCATCTTCATGCTGCGTCGCTGGGAGCTGGAATGGTTCTACCAGGAAGGCGCCAACCGCCTGTTCCCGGATGCGTGGGAGCACTACCTCAAGCCGATTCCGCTGGTGGAGCGTCATGACCTTATCTCGGCCTTCCACCGCCGCCTGACCAGCGAAGACGAGACCACCCGCCTGGAAGCGGCCAAGGCGTGGGCGGTGTGGGAAGGCGCGACCAGCTTCCTGCACGTCGATGATGACTTCATCAACAGCCACGAAGACCCGCATTTCGCGCTGGCGTTTGCCCGCATCGAGAACCACTACTTCGTCAACGGCGGCTTCTTCGAGGTGGAAGACCAGCTGCTGCGCGATGCACACCGCATCGCCGACATTCCGGGCGTGATCGTGCACGGCCGCTACGACGTGGTCTGCCCGCTGGCCAACGCCTGGGACCTGACCAAGGTGTGGCCGAAGGCGAAGCTGGAAATCACCCCGGCCTCGGGCCATTCGGCGTTCGAGGCCGAGAACGTGGACGCGCTGGTGCGCGCCACCGATAGCTTCGCCTGATCGGTAGTGCCGGTCGCTGGCCGGCAACGCTTCACCATTCGCGCCGGGCATCGCCCGGCGCTACCGGCCTCATCCACGCATGGCGTGGATCTACCAGTCCCCAGCCAGCAACGCGTCGGCCAGTACCTGCAGTTTCGGCGAATGCTGGCGCGACGGCGGGTAGATCAGTGACAGCGCGCGGCTGCGGCCCTCAAACGGCTGCAGCACGCGCTGCAGGCGGCCATCGGCCAAGGCGTCGGCCACCGCGAAATCCATCACCTGCACGATGCCGATGCCGGCGATCGCCGCTTCCACCAGCGGATCGCCGCTGTCGAACACCATCCGCGCCGGTGGCGTGAAATCATGAAGCTGGCCGTCCTGCAGGAACTGCCAGTCCACCAGCCGGCCACTGCGCAGGTTGCGCACCGCCAGGCAGGCATGATCCCGCAAGGCGGCCACATCGTCGGGCGCGCCACAGCGGTCGAGGTAGTCCGGGCTGGCCACCGTCACCCAGCGCAGCGGCCGCAGTGGCCGCGCGACGATGCGCTGGTCGGCGATGACGCCGGTGCGCAGCGCGGCATCGAAGCCTTCCTCGACCAGATCGACCAGGCGGTCGTTGAGCACGGCTTCCACCTGCAGTTGTGGGTGCTGCTGCAGCATCGGCCCCAGCAGCGGTACCAGCACCTTGCGCCCGAACATCGAGGGCGCACTGATCTTCAGGGTGCCCGAGGGCGTGCACGGACGGTCGGCCAACTGGCGTTCGGCATCCTCGAGGCCGCACAGCAGGGGCGCGACCTGATCGACGAACTGGCGACCATCCGGGGTCAGTGCCACGTTGCGGGTGTTTCGCTGCAGCAGCTTCACCCCAGCGTGGCCTCCAGCCGACTGATCGCGCGCGACAGGCCTGACTGGCTCAGGCCCAGTTGCCCGGCGGCGGCGGTGAAACTGCGTGCTTCGGCCACCTGCACCAGCATGCGCACGGCATTGAGGTCCATCGAGGTTCCATTCATGCTGAAAATCATGACAGATATGGACGGAAAGGGGTTTATTGAGAGCGCTGCATCAATGAGACTGCGCTCCCCCACAGCACCGGAGCGTCGATGCCTCCCCTCAAGTACCCGCGCTGGGCGCTGGCCCTGCTGGCCACCGCCCAGCTGATCATCGCCCTGGACGCCACCATCATCTTCGTCGCCCTGCATGACATGGGGCGCGCGCTGGAGATCAACGCACAGCAGCTGCAATGGGTGGTCAGTGCCTACACCGTGGCCTTTGGCGGCAGCCTGCTGCTGGGGGGCCGTGCCGCCGACCTGATCGGCCGTCGCCGCTTCTACCGGCTGGGCATGCTGCTGTTCGCACTGGCGTCGCTGCTCGGCGCGCTGGCGCCGAACGCCACCCTGCTGATCATCGCGCGTGCGGCGCAGGGCATCGGCGCGGCATTGCTGTTCCCGGCCACGCTGGCGCTGATCAACACGTTGTATGCGGAAGGTCCGGTGCGCAACCGTGCACTTGCGATCTGGAGCATGGCCAGCGCGGTGGGCCTGGCGCTGGGCACGCTGCTCGGCGGCGTGCTGACCCAGGCGTTCGGCTGGCCGGCGGTGCTGGCGGTGATCGTGCCACTGGCCACCACCTGCGCGGTGGCTGCGGGTGCGTGGTTGCCGGCCGATGGCCCGCGTGCGCGGGGCCGCTCGTTCGATCTGGCCGGCTGCATCACCGTCACTGCCGGCGGCAGCCTGCTGGTCACTACCCTCGTGCAAGGGCCGGAGTGGGGCTGGACTGCGCCGGCCACGCTGGGCTGCCTGCTGCTGTCGGTGCTGCTGCTGGTGGCGTTCGTGCAGATCGAACAGCGCAGCCGCGATCCGCTGATGCAATTCGCGTTGCTGCGGCTGCCCGGACTGCGCGCGGCACTGGGCCTGACCTTCGCCTTCATGAGCAGCTATGGGGTGCAGTACTACTTCATGGCGCTGTACTTCCAGGACGGCTACGGCTGGAGCCCGCTGCAGGCCGGCCTGGCGTTCCTGCCCGCCACTGCGGTGTGCACGGTCGGCATCCAGCTGGCCGAGTGGACGCTGCAGCGCTGGAGCGCGCGCAAGGTGCTGGTGATCGGGCAGCTGGCCGGCGCCATCGGTATCGCCTGGGTGGCCGCGACGCTGCCGCACGGCGCGAACTTCTGGCCGCTGCTGCCGGGCGTGGTAGTGCTGAGCATCGGCCAGGGCATGACCTGGACCTCGATGTGGATCGTGGCCGGGCAGGGCGTGCCGTCCGCACAGCAGGGTGTTGCATCTGGCATGGCGGCGACCGCGCAGCAGATCGGTGGTGCGCTGGGCCTGGCCGTGCTGGTGATGGTGGCCAATGCCGATGCCGGTACAGCCGGTTCGCCGAGTGCACTGGCCGGGCTGGTGCGCGCCGAATACGGTGCCGCCTTGTTTTCACTGTTCGGCGTGGTGATCGCGCTGGGCCTGCGCCCGGCGCCGGCCGAATCGGCCGCCACCGTCTGCCCGGCCAACGAGGCATGATTGAAGGCGCTGCCGTGGGTGGATGTGCCGGCCAGCGGCCGGCACTACCGGTTCGGCATGGATGCACGCGCGTTCAACCCAGCGCCAGCAACTCCGGTTGCAGCGCGCTGAAGATCCGCGCCAACCGCTCGGCCCACGCCTGCTTCCCTGCCATATCGGCAATGAGGTCCTGGCGGATCTCCAGTTCCACGTGCACCAGCCCACGGCCTTCGCCATGCACCGGCACCGCGTAGTCGCTGGTGCTGCTGACCGAATACGGTTCGTTGTCCCCCACCACCAGGTCGCCTTCGTCGCGCAATGCCCGCAGCAGAGCATGGGCAAAACGCATGTCCTGGTGGTACAGCACGCCGGCGTGCCAGGGCCGCTGCGTGCCGTTCATCACGGGGGTGAAGCTGTGCATCATCACCAGCAGGGTGGGCTGGCCGGCATCACGGCGCGCATCAAGCTCGGTCTCGATGCGTGTATGGTACGGCGCGTGGATCGCATCGATGCGCTGCTGTCGCTGCGCCGCCGACAGCCCGGCATTGCCCGGCACCACGGTGTGGTCGCTCACCTCCGGAATCAGCGTCGGTGAGGCCAGTGGGCGGTTGCAGTCGATCAGCAGCCGCGAGTACGTCTGTTCGATCGCCCAGGCATCGAGCCGTTCGGCCAGTGCACGGGTGGTGCCGGCGATGCCGATGTCCCAGCCGATGTGGCGGTCCAGCTCGGCCTGGGGCAGGCCGAGCCCGGTCAACGCACGCGGCACCTGCTGGCCGGCGTGGTCGGCCAGCAGGAGGTAGGGCGAGACGCCCTGCGCCCGGTGGATCGTGTAGATCGCCGGGTCGTCGGCGCCGAGCAACGCAGGCAGCCTGTGCAGGTCCGCGTCAGCCACGTGGGCGTCCGTCCAGGTGGTGCTCGATCATCCACAGCCCGGCCCAGAGCTTGGCGTCCAGCTCGTAGCCTTCGCCCATCTTCTGCACCAGCCAGGCCGCAGCCTCGCTGCGTGGAATCTCGTGCACGGTGATGTCCTCGCTGTCATCACCGCCCCCTTCGCCGATGCGGCGCAGGCCGGTGGCGCGCACGAAGGCGATCTTCTCGCTGCTGGCGCCGGAAGACGTCGGGCCGATCATCAGCACTTCGGCGTGATCGGCGGTCCAACCTGTTTCTTCTTCCAGTTCGCGCACGGCCGAGACTTCGATCGATTCGCCGGCGTGGATGTCGCCGACCAGGCCGGCCGGCATCTCGATGGTGGGTGCCTGCAGCGGCACGCGGAACTGCTCGACGAACAGCACCTTGTCCTCCGGGGTGACGGCGATGATGATCGCCGCCAGGCCACCGGCATGGGTACGTTCGCTGTATTCCCAGGTGCCGCGCACCAACATGCGCTGGTACTTGCCTTCGTAGACGACGCGCGGGGCTTCGGTATTGCGCTTGCTCATGCGGGCTCGCTGTGGGAGGGAAGAGGATCGGCCACGCCGGCGGCGTCGAACAGCCGGCGGCGGGTCATCGGGCCGAAGCGCAGGGTCTGGCACAGGCCACCGAGCAGCTCTGGATCGGCCGATTGGCGCAGCAGTCCGGGCTGGCTGCCCTCCAACGGCGCATCCAGCGCGATGGTGGTCAGCTGGCGCCAGAGCTGGGCGTGCTCGCGCTGCTCGCGCAGCCGCACTGCCATCTGTGCAGCGCCACGCAGGCGCAGGAACGGCACTTCGTCCAGTCGTTCGAACAGCGCATCCATGCTGCCGAAATGGGCCAGCAGCACGGCGGCCGATTTGCTGCCGACGCCACTGACACCGGGAATGTTGTCCACCGCATCGCCACACAGCGCCAGGTAGTCGGCGATCTGGTGCGCGTGCACGCCGTGCCGCGCCTTCACCCCGGCCACGTTCCAGCGCTGGTTGCGGGCGTAGTCCCACTGCTCGTCATGGTCGACCAGCAGCTGCGACAGGTCCTTGTCGGCGGAGATGATCACCCCGCGATGGCTGCTCCGGTGTACGTGCAGGGCGCTGCCGATCAGGTCGTCGGCCTCGTATTCGTGGTGGGCCAGGACGGCAAGGCCCAGCGCCGCGCATAGCGCCTTGCAGTGCACGAACTGGCGCTTGAGCGCTTCCGGTGCTGGCTCGCGGTTGGCCTTGTAGGCCGGATACAGCTGGTGGCGGAAACCACTGTCAAGCGCTTCATCGAAGGCGATGGCGATGTGCCGCGGGCGCTCGCGCTCGAGCAGGTCCAGCAGGAAGCGGGCGAAGCCGTGCACCGCATTGGTGGGCCAGCCCTGTGCGTCCTGGAACTGGTCTGGCAGTGAATGCCAGGCACGGAACACGTAGATGCTGGCATCAACCAGGTACAGCGACGGCGGGGCAGCCGGCAGGGTCATGCCGGGGGCGTCCAGTCGCGCAGCAGGGTCGCCGGGTCGGGGCGCTCGCGCTCGGGTACGTCGGCCTTGGGCGTACCGATGTGGATGAAGCCGGCGATGCGTTCGCCGTCGACCAGGCCCAGGTGGGCCTGAACAGCCGGATCGAAGGCCATCCAGGCGGTCAGCCACTGCGCGCCGAAACCCAGCGCCTGCGCGGCCTGCAGCAGGGCGAAACAGACGCAGCCGGCGGTCATCAGCTGTTCCTGTTCGGGCACCTTCGGGTCCGGCCGCGGGCTGGCCACCACCACGATCACCAGCGGTGCGTGGCTGAAACGCTGGCGGTCCTTCTCGAACACGGCCTCGCCCGCATGTGGGTCGCGCTGGCGGCTGCGTTCAGCCAGGAAGTCGCCCAGAGTGTGACGTGCATCGCCTGCGATTTTCAGGAAGCGGAACGGCACGCGCTTGCCGTGGTCGGGCACGCGCACCGCTGAGGCCAGCATCCGCTGCAGGGTGGCCGGGTCCGGCCCGGGCTCGCCCAGTTGCCGCGAGGGCACCGAGCGGCGGGCATCCAGGGCGAGCAGGGCGGCAGGATCGGGCATGGAGGCTGAACCGGTCATCACGGGCGTTTGATTATAGTCGGGGTGGTCAATGACGCCGTCTGTGTCGCGTCCGGCCCCTGAATACCAAACTGTGATGAACATCATGCCACTGGCGGGAAACGGACAGCCGCTTCCCCTCGCCTCGTGGGCCTTGCACGGCTTACGATATCTGTCTTGCCGGGCCGCCGGTCATGAGGTTTGAAGTGAGGACTGTTTCACTGTCCGTGACGGGCTGGCCGGCCTACCATCGACGTTCCGGTACATGGGGTGTGCCGGAAGCCGCGATGTCCATGCTGTCTGTCGTACCAGAGAAGGTGGGGAGCCTTCCCGAATGATGAGCGTGCCCACACCGATGGGATCGCCGGGCCGTGACCCGGCCCAGCTCCAGCGTGCCCGGGACATGGTCCTGCCCGCGTTGTGCCAGGCCTTCGGGGCGGCACTGGCGCGTTTCGACGATGCCCTGTTCGACCGCGCCGGCAATGCCGGCTCGTCGCAGTTGCTGTTCCTGGACGCGATGCGCGAACTGCGCCGGCGCCGTGAGGACATCGCGGCCGCTTTCGCCGGCCACCTGCAGCAGGCCTGGGCCGCATTGGAGGCTGGTGAGCCGCTGTCAGCCGAGGCGACCCTGTCCGGGCCGGCCGAGGATGGGCTCAGCCTGCTGGCCGAGCATGTGCTGGAATCACGGTTGGCGGTGCGCAATTTCGCCACTGTATTGCTGCGTGACTTCAAGCCGGTGCTGGCGCGGCTGGATCGCCGCCTGGGCCGGTTGATCGGCGGCGCGGAACTGGACGCGGACCACAATCCGATCAGCCCCGAACACCTGGGCGTGGCCATCCACGAAGCCTTTGCCGGCTGTGAACTGGCCCCGGAAGTGCATCTGGTGCTGATCAAGCTGTGCGAGCGCGACCTGCGTGCACCGGTCGGTCGCATCTACGAGAAGCTGGACGAGCAGCTGGCCGCAGCCGGCGTGATGTCGCAGATGGGGGCTCCGCAGCGCCCACAACCGCCGGCACCGGATCCGCGCATGGCCGGGATGCTGGATGACCTGGTCGAGCATCGCCACGGCGCGGGCGTCGATCCGGGGTTCAGCGATGACGAGCAGGCCGCACCGGCCTGGGCGCAGCGCTTTGCTGCCCGCTGGTCCGAGCGCCGCGGGCATATGCAGCAGCACCTGGGCGGCGATGACGGCGCCACCGGCGAGGCCTACGCTGGCCAGCAGGGCATGCTGCTGGAAGCGCTGCACGAACTGCTGCAGCAGACCCGCCATGTGCGTGAGGACGCCACGTCTGCGGCACAGGTGGCGGTTGGCCAGCAGCGCCCGCTCAGCCAGCGCGAAATGATGTCGGTGCTGTCGCTGCTGCAGGCCACGCCCAGCGCCACCCTGCGCGCGGCCATCGGCGAGGACGGCGAATCGCTGGCGCAGCGCCTGAAGAGCGAAGTGCTGTCCAGCGCCACCCAGCTTGGCGTCGATCCGGGCCAGACCCGGCTGGACCCGCAGGATGAGGATGCCATCGACCTGGTCGGCATGCTGTTCGACGTGATGCTGGACGAGCGTGAACTGGAAGGCCGCTCGCGCGAACTGATCGGCCGCCTGGTGGTGCCTTTCGTCAAGGTCGCCATGCTCGACCGCCGCATGTTCGTGCAGAAGACCCACCCGGCGCGCAAGCTGCTCAACTCGCTGGCCGAGGCCTGCGAGGGCAACACCGGCGAGAGCCAGGCCGAGCGCATGCTGATGGCCAAGGTCGAAGAGATCATCGAGCGCCTGGTGGCCGAGTTCAACGAGAACCTGGCGATCTTCCTGACCCTGGAAGAGGAATTCCGCGAGTTCCTGGTGCAGCATCGCCGCCGCGTGGAAATCGCCGAGCGCCGTGCCGCAGAAACGCAGCGCGGCCAGGAAAAGCTGGAAATGGCCCGCAGCCGGGCCGGTGCGGAACTGGACCGCCGCATCGGTGACGCCACGCTGCCGCCGGCCATTGCCGAATTCCTGCGCCAGCCGTGGCAGCATCATCTCACCTTGGCGCTGCTGCGCGAGGGCGAAGAAGGCGCCTCGGTGGCCGAGGCATTGAGCCTGGGCGACGGCCTGCTGGAGGAAGTGGCCGAGGCCCGCCGCCAGATCGTCGGCAAGCCGTGGCTGCAGGCCTGGCAGCCGGTGCTGGCCAAGGTGTTTGCCAGCGTCGGCGTGCACGGCGATGCGGCAACCGCCGCCATCGATGCCCTGCATGACACCCTGCAGGGCATCGCTGAATCGCGGCCGGAACTGCAGCGTGCGCTGCCGGAGCTGCCGCAGGTTGCCTTGCCGGCGCCGCCAGTGGCTGAATCGCCGGCGGTTGAGCTTGGCGGGCAGATTGACGCCGACGATTTCGACAACGCCGATGCCGACCGCTTCCGCCGCATGGAAATCGGCAACTGGCTGGACTTCGTCGACAAGGATGGCAAGGTGCAGGCGGGCAAGCTGTCCTGGGTCAGCCCGATTTCCTCGCGCCTGCTGTTCGTCAACCGTCGCGGCGTGCGCTTCTGCGTGGCCTCGCCGGAAGAGCTGGCGGTGATGATGCGGCTGGGCCGCCTGCGTGCCCACGTTGATGATGGCGCCTTCGACAGCGCCATGCAGGGCGTGATCGATCGCCTCGACCCGGGCAGCGCCACGCTGCACTGAGCGGGTGCTGCCTGCTAGGATCGGGAAACTCACCGATCAGCGGGGACCTGCATGGCCGTGGCGTTGCTGGGGATCAAGGAGACCGCGCCGGGCGAACGGCGCGTGGCACTGACGCCGGAGACCGCGCGCAGGCTCGGGGCCTTGGGCATTGCCGTCTGGTATGAGGCGGGCGCGGGTTTGGCCGCTGGTTTCACCGACGCCGCCTATGACGACGCCGGTGCACGCGTCTTCGACGCGGGCCGCTGGGCCGAGATCGATATCCTGCTGTGCGTGCAGGCCCCCCTGCGGCGGTGCTGGAACAGCTCAAGCCCGGCGCCAGCGTGGTCGGCCTGCTGGCCCCGGCCAGCGATCCGGCGCTGGCCGCGCTGGCGGCCGATGGTCGCCTGCAGCTGTTCCCGCTGCAGCAGCTGCCGCGCACCACCCGTGCGCAGGCGATGGATGTACTCAGTTCGCAGGCCGGCATGGCCGGCTACAAGGCGGCGCTGATCGCCGCCGAACGCGCGCCGCGCTTCTTCCCGATGCTGACCACTGCGGCCGGCACCGTGCGGCCGGCCAAGGTGCTGGTGATCGGTGCCGGCGTGGCGGGCCTGCAGGCCATTGCCACTGCCCGGCGTCTTGGTGCGCAGGTGGAAGGCTTCGACGTGCGCCCGGAAACCCGCGAGCAGATCCAGTCGCTGGGCGCGCGCTTCCTCGACCTCGGGGTGAGCGCGGCGGGCGAGGGCGGTTACGCGCGCGCGTTGACCGATGAAGAGCGTGCCGAGCAGCAGCGCCGCCTGGCCGACCACCTGCGCAGTGTGGACGTGGTGATCTGCACGGCTGCGGTACCGGGCCGCCCGGCACCGACCATCGTGACCGCCGCGATGGTGGAAGGCATGGCCACCGGCAGCGTCATTGTTGATCTGGCGGCGGAAAGTGGCGGCAACTGCGCACTGACCCTGCCGGGGCAGTGCATCGAACACCAGGGCGTGACCATCGACGGTCCGCTGGGCCTGGCCAGCCGCGGCGCGACCCAGGCCAGCGAGATGTATGCACGGAACCTGCTCAACTTCGTTGCGCTGTTCGTGCGCGACGGGCAGCTCGGTTTCGATTGGGACGACGAACTGCTGGCGAAGACGCGCTGGCAGGCGTGAGTGATACGGGGTCAGATCCCTTTGCCTCTGGCAAAGGGATCTGACCCTGGTATCCCGAAGGCTTACCGTGGCTTCGCCGGCGGCGGGTTCTCCCGCACCCAGTCCTTGCGTTGCTCCGGCGTCATCTGCGACCAGCGCTCGCGCAGTGCGTCGCGCTGCGCGGGTGGCAGATCCCGCATCTGACCGAACAGGGCCCGGGCCTGCTCACGCTGTTCCGGGCTCATGTGCTCGAAGCGGCGCAGGCCGCGGCGGGCCTTGTCGCGTTCCTCCGGGCTCATCGATTGCCAGCGCTGGCCATGCGAGAGCATCCGCTGGCGCTGGCCGGCATCGGCGCTGTTCCAGCGGTCGCGCAGCGGCGCCAGCAAGGATTCCCGCTGCGCTTCACTCAACTGTTCCCAGGCCGGCAGCGGTGGGGCTGGCGCGGGGCGTGCGGCAGGGGCGGGCGCGGCGTTCTGCGCCAATACCGGGAAGGCCGGCAGCAGCAACAGGGTCAACAGCAGCGGCAGGGTATGCAGTCGGGACATGGTTCACTCCATCGCCAGGTCGGTATCGCCCAGCCACAGGTACAGATCGGGATTTTCGTCGTACAGCACGCTGTTGTCTTCCATCGAGGCCAGCACCGGTGCCGGCACGGCGGGCGACAGGGGGCTGTGGCCGCTGAACTGCAGGCCGATCCCCAGCGCCACCACCAGAGAACAGGCGCTGGCCAGCCACCAGCGCCAGCGCCCGTGACGAGCCGCGCTGGCGCCGTGGCGGGCCTGGCGCAACTGTGCCAGCGTGGCCGGCGACAGCGCCTGCAGCGACTGCGCGTGCAGGTTGCGCAGCATGTCATCGGAGGGCAGGGAGCGGTTCACGGGTGGGTCTCCAGGTAGTCCTGCAGCGCCTGGCGGGCGCGTGCCAGATGGGTTTTTACCGCGCCTTCGCTGCAGCCCATGGCGCGGGCAGTGGTGGCTCCGTCCAGGTCCTGCAGCACCCGCAGGGTGAAGGCCTCGCGCTGGCGTGCGGGCAGGGTACGCAGGGCCTGCACCAGTTGCTGGTACTGCTGGCGCTGTTCGTGCGCCTGCGCCGGGTCCGGGCCGGGGTCGGCCCAGTCGATCCCGCCTCCGTCGGCGTCCTGGTTGTCGCGCCAGAACGGCAGGCGGAAACGGCGCCGGCGCTGCAGGTCGATCACGCGGCGGCGCAGGATGCTCCAGAACAGGGGCGCCCATTCGGCTGCCGGCTTGTCGGCGTAGTCCAGCATGCGCATCAGCGCGTCCTGAACCGCGTCCATGGCGTCTTCGCGCTGGCGCAGGCCGGCCTCGGCGAAACGGAACGCGCGCGGGCCGACGCTGGCCAGGAACGCCTCCAGCGATGCTGGCAGGGCATCGGTGTCGGCGCTCGGGGGGACGGGGCTGCTCACCAGCACAGGGTACGGTTCCTCGCTCGGGGTCACCATCGACAACGCGTGAGCGTCACCGCGGTTGACGCCGGGTGCGCGCCGGGTTCAGCCCGTGGTTATGATGGGCCGACGAAGACAGAGCGGGAGCGTTGCCAGTGAGTGACGGGTTCGTAGCGCTGTACATCTTCATGCTGGCGGCCATCGCCGGCCACGTGATCATTTCGCGGGTGCCGGTGATCCTGCATACCCCGCTGATGTCGGGTTCCAACTTCATCCACGGCATCGTGCTGATCGGCGCGATGGTGGTGCTGGGGCACGCGCAGACGCCGCTGGAGAAGGCGCTGGGCTTCCTTGCCGTGGTGCTCGGCGCCGGCAACGCCGCCGGTGGCTACGTGGTCACCGCGCGCATGCTGGAGATGTTCAAGCCGAGCGCGCCCAAGGGCGGCAGGGACGAACCGAAGGAGCCACAGGCTTGAACATCAGCACCGTCGAACTGCTCGACTGGCTGGTCAAGGCCAGCTACCTCGTCGCCGCCACGCTGTTCCTGCTGGGCCTGCAGCGCATGGCTTCGCCGCTGACCGCGCGCAGCGGCATCCGCTGGGCCGGGCTGGGCATGCTGCTGGCCACGGTGGCGACCTTCTTCCTGCCTGAACTGCACAACGTACCGCTGATCCTGGTGGCACTGCTGCTGGGCGCGGGCCTGGCCTGGTGGTCGGCCGGCAAGGTGGCCATCACCGACATGCCGCAGATGGTGGCGCTGTACAACGGCATGGGCGGTGGCTCGGCGGCGGCGATCGGTGCGGTGGAACTGCTGCGCTATGCCTTCCTGGCCCACCGCGATACCAGCCATTGGAGCGAGCAGGCGCTGGCCGACCTGGCCGCGCGCCAGCCGTCGGGCACGGTGCTGCTGCTGGCGGTGGTCGGCGCGGCGATCGGTGCGGTCTCGCTGTCCGGTTCGGTGATCGCCTGGGCCAAGCTGGATGGACGCCTGGACAAGCGGGTGACCTGGCCGGGCCAGCAGGTGATGAACCTGCTGGTGGCGCTGGCGGTGGTGGTACTGGCGATCATCGCGGCCAGCACGCTCAGCACCTCGGCAATCGTCGCCTTCTTCGTGCTGGCGCTGGCACTGGGCGTGCTGATGACGTTGCCGATCGGTGGCGCCGACATGCCGGTGGTGATCTCGCTGTACAACGCATTCACCGGCCTGGCGGTGTCCTTCGAAGGTTATGTGCTGGGCAATGAGGCGCTGATCATCGCCGGCATGATGGTCGGCGCGGCCGGCATCCTGCTGACCCGGTTGATGGCCAAGGCGATGAACCGGCCGATCCGTAACGTGCTGTTCTCCAACTTCGGCGGCGGTGCCGGAGGCGAGGCACAGGCGATCACCGGCGCGCAGAAGCCCATCGAAGCGTCGGACGTCGCGGCGATGATGGCCTTTGCCGAGCGCGTGGTGATCGTGCCCGGCTACGGCATGGCGGTGGCACAGGCCCAGCACAAGATCTGGGAACTGGCGCAGCGGCTGGGCCAGCGCGGCGTGAAAGTGAAGTTCGCGATCCACCCGGTGGCCGGGCGCATGCCCGGGCACATGAACGTGCTGCTGGCCGAGGCCGGCGTGCCCTACGACCTGATCGCCGACATGGACGACATCAACCCCGAATTCGCCAATACCGATGTGGTGCTGGTGATCGGTGCCAACGACGTGGTCAATCCGGTGGCGCGGACCGACCCAGCCAGCCCGATCTACGGCATGCCGGTGCTGGACGTGGTCAACGCGCGCAACGTGGTGGTGATCAAGCGTGGCAAGGGCACCGGTTTTGCCGGCATCGAGAATGCGCTGTTCTACGCCGACAACACCCGCATGCTCTATGGCGACGGCGCCGAAGCGGCGGCCTCGCTGGTGAGCGAACTGAAGGCGCTCGACGGCGGGCATTGAGGACGGGGGTCGGATCCCTTTCCGCAGGAAAGGGCTCTGACCCCTTTGCCGGCCAGCGGCCGGCACTACCGAATCCACGGATCTCTACGCGCTCAGCGCGCCAGCCAGGCACCTACGGCCACGGCCACGGCCAGCCACAGCCATTCCACCGCGCCATTGGCCAGGCTGATCAGGGTCCAGGCCAGGTGCGGGCCCATCCGCGTGGTGGCATCCCACAGGTCCAGGCCGATCGAGCCGCCCATCCAGGCGCTGGCGATGGCCCAGTTGGCCACGGCGGCCACCAGCAGGGTGCCGAGCACGACCAGGGCGACGCGCAGCCGGCCTGGGCCCAGCGTGCCCAGGCGCAGCATGAACACCAGTTCCAGGGCGGCCAGCACCGCCATCCAGCCGACCTGCCGGCCGGTCATCAGCGCCAGGACCATCCAGGCGAGGGGAGCGACAAACAGGCCCAGCAGCAGCATGAGGGGCCAGAGCCAGGTCACGGTCCTGGCACGCGCGGCATTGGAGGACATCGAAGCTCCCAGAAGATCACCCACAGGATACTGTGGTTTGCCGCAGTGCACCGGCGGTGCGCGGGCGGCTGGGCTAGAATGCCGTCTTGCGTGGCCTCAGCCACGGCCCCATATCGGTCCCCATGTATTCCCGTAGCAGCGAACCTGTCCACTTCGAACGCGATTGCGAGGCCGTGATGGTCCCGCAGGGCGATACCGTGACCCTGCCTGCCGGCAGCTATGGGTACATCACCCAGGCGCTGGGCGGCAGTTATTCGGTGTTCGTCGAGGGCAACCTGTTCCGCATCGCCGGCAAGGACGGCGATGCCATCGGCAAGGAGGCACCGGCGCCGCTCGAGCTGCCGGCCGACGCCACCGATGAACAGGTGGAGCAGCTGGTGTGGCAGCAGCTGCGCACCTGCTTCGATCCGGAAATTCCGGTCAACATCGTGGAACTGGGCCTGGTCTATGAAGTCGAGATCAAGCACCTGGATGAGGGCAAGCGCGAGATCGACGTGAAGATGACCCTGACCGCCCCGGGCTGCGGCATGGGCGAGATCCTGGTCGACGACGTGCGCAGCAAGCTTGAAATGATCCCGACGGTGGCCGAGGCCGACGTCGACCTGGTGTTCGACCCGCCGTGGAACCAGCACATGATGTCCGAGGCGGCCCGGCTAGAGACCGGCATGCTTTGACCCAAGGCCCGCAGTGACGCGGGCCCGGCACTACCCGCAACCAGAACAGGAATCCTCCGGTGTCCCAGTCCATCCCCAGCTTCGCCGTCACCCGTTCGGACCACCCGCGCAGCGCTGAAGAGCGCGCCAAGATCCTGGAGAAGCCGGGCTTCGGCCTGCACTTCACCGATCACATGGTGGAAGTGCGCTGGGACAAGGATGCCGGCTGGCACAATGCCAATGTGCGCGCCTACGGCCCGCTGCAGCTGGACCCGGCCGCCGCAGTGCTGCATTACGGCCAGGAAATCTTCGAAGGCATCAAGGCCTACCGCCACGCCGACGGTTCGATCTGGACCTTCCGCCCGGATGCCAACGGCCGTCGCCTGCAGCGTTCGGCGCAGCGCCTGGCGTTGCCGGAACTGCCGGTGGAGATCTTCGTCGAATCGCTGAAGCAGCTGATCGCCGTCGACAGTGACTGGGTGCCTTCGGCCGATGAGTCGAGCCTGTATTTCCGTCCGTTCATGATCGGCGACGAGGCCTTCCTCGGCGTGCGCGGCGCGCACAAGGCCGGCTACTACGTCATCGCCAGCCCGGCCGGCCCGTACTTCGCCAAGGGCGTTGCCCCGGTGTCGATCTGGCTGTCCACCGAGTACGCGCGTGCGGCCAAGGGCGGCACCGGTGCTGCCAAGTGCGGTGGCAACTACGCCGCCTCGCTGCTCCCGCAGCAGAAGGCGCAGGCACAGGGCTGCTCGCAGGTGCTGTTCCTCGACCCGGTCGAAGGCAAGTACCTGGAAGAACTGGGCGGCATGAACGTGTTCCTGGTCTACAAGGACGGCACGCTGGTCACCCCGGAACTGTCGGGCAGCATCCTCGAGGGCATCACCCGCGAGAGCATCCTGCAGCTGGCCCGCGACCGTGGCATGAAGGTCGAAGAGCGCAAGGTCAGCATCGACGAGTGGAAGGACGGCGTCACCTCCGGTGCGATCAGCGAAGTGTTTGCCTGTGGCACCGCCGCGGTGGTCACCCCGATCGGCCAGCTGAAGGGCGAGGGCTTCTCGGTGGGCGACATCAACGCGCCGGCCGGCGAAGTCACCATGTCGCTGCGCAAGGAACTGACCGATATCCAGTATGGCCGCCTGCCGGACCGCCACAACTGGCTGGTCAAGCTGGGCTGATCGCCCACATCGAATCGTAGAGCCGAGCCCGCGCCCGGCTGCGCTTCTGGAAAGCCCGTCCCCGCGACGGGCTTTCTGCGTTTCAGGCCAAGGGTCAGATCCCTTTCCGCGTGAAATGGGATCTGACCCCGGATCGGTGGACGCCGATGTCGGCAAAGTCATTCCAGGACACGTGACGACCCAGTCAGGTCTGTGCAGGGCACGAGAAAGTTCCTTCACCTTCACAAACCTTCGACCCGAAAAGTCTCAGAACGAACATTTCATCTTGCTGAAAAGACGCTGAAAATCTTGTGGTGTCCGGTTTCGGCCATTAGCGTCATCTGCACGGCGGATCGTTAGGGGGATCCGCTGACTCGCCGGACTTCGAACCTCGCCAACGCAAGCCAGCCCAGGGTTCGGGCCGGTGCTTCTGCCGATTCCGGCATTCACACCACAAGAAAGGGAAATACGATGTCCCAGGTAACGCAACCGCGTGTGCGTCGAGTGTGGGTGGTCCTTGGTGCGTCCGTTCTGTCATCGCTGCTGCTGGCCACGCCTGCGCTGGCCGGTGACGTCCAGCTCAGCGGCCTGCAGTCCGCGCCGACGCACCAGCGCTTCATCGTGAAGTACCGCGACGGCAGTGCGCCGGTGGCCAACACCACCGCACTGGCCTCTTCGCTGAAGAGTGCCGCCGCCGGCCTGGCCAGCAGCCAGGGCCGCGCGCTGGGCCTGCAGGAGGTCCGCAAGCTGGCCGTTGGCCCGACCCTGGTCAGGACCGATCGGCCGCTTGACCAGGCCGAATCCGAGCTGCTGATGCGCAAGCTCGCCGCCGACCCGAACGTGGAATACGTCGAAGTCGACCAGATCATGCGTGCGACGCTGACCCCGAATGACACCCGCTTCAGCGAGCAGTGGGGCTTCGGTACCTCCAACGCGTCGATCAACGTGCAGCCGGCCTGGGACAAGGCTACCGGCACCGGCGTGGTGGTGGCCGTGATCGATACCGGCATCACCAACCATCCCGATCTCAACGCCAACATCCTGCCTGGCTATGACTTCATCAGCGATGCCGCGATGGCGCGCGATGGCGGTGGCCGCGACAACAACCCGAATGACGAGGGCGACTGGTACGGCGCCAACGAGTGCGGCTCGGGCATCCCGGCCTCCAACTCCAGCTGGCACGGTACCCACGTCGCCGGCACTGTGGCGGCGGTGACCAACAACAGCACCGGCGTGGCCGGTACTGCGTTCAATGCCAAGGTCGTCCCGGTGCGCGTGCTGGGCAAGTGCGGCGGTTACACCTCCGACATCGCCGACGCGATCGTGTGGGCCTCTGGCGGCACCGTCAGTGGTGTGCCGGCCAACGCCAATCCGGCCGAAGTCATCAACATGTCGCTGGGTGGTGGCGGCAGCTGCTCCACCACCTACCAGAACGCCATCAACGGCGCGGTCAGCCGTGGCACCACCGTGGTGGTCGCCGCCGGCAACAGCAACACCAACGTGTCCTCGTCGGTGCCGGCCAACTGCCCGAACGTGATTGCCGTGGCGGCCACAACCTCGGCCGGTGCGCGTGCCAGCTTCTCCAACTACGGCACCGGCATCGACATCTCAGCACCGGGCCAGAGCATCCTGTCCACCCTCAACACCGGCACCACCACGCCTGGCAGCGCCAGCTACGCGTCGTACAACGGCACCTCGATGGCGGCGCCGCACGTGGCCGGCGTGGTTGCGCTGATGCAGTCGGTCGCGCCAAGCCCGCTGAGCCCGGCGCAGGTCGAAAGCATCATCAAGAGCACTGCACGCCCGCTGCCGGGCGCCTGCTCGGGTGGCTGCGGCGCCGGCATCGTCGACGCCAACGCGGCCGTGGCTGCGGCGATCAACGGCGGTGGCAACCCGAACCCGGGTGGCAACGTGCTGCAGAACAACGTGCCGGTGACCGGCCTGGGCGCCGCAACCGGTGCCGAGCTGAACTACACCGTCGCCGTTCCGGCCGGTAGCAGCCAGCTACGCGTGACGATCAGTGGCGGCAGCGGCGATGCCGACCTGTACGTGCGCCAGGGCAGTGCCCCGACCGATACCAGCTACACCTGCCGTCCGTACCTGAGTGGCAACAGCGAGACCTGCACCATCAACAGCCCTGCCGCCGGCACATGGTATGTGCGGGTGAAGGCCTACAGCACCTTCTCGGGCGTGACCCTCAACGCCCAGTACTGAGCCCAAGTCCCTCTCCAAGGGCACGCCCTGGCTTCGGCCGGGGCGTTTTCGCTTCTGCAGAGCCGAGTCCATGCTCGGCTGCTCCGGCTGCCGACCGTTGTGCCACGCTGGCACGCGGTTGCCGAGCATGGCCCGGCACTACAAGGACAGTGCTCTGGCAGGTGCCGACCTTGGTCGGCACGCGGTTCCTCAGACCGACTCGAAGCGGTTCGCAGCCACGTTCTTGCGCACGTGCTGCGGGTCGAAGATCCGCCCGTTCATCGCGATGTACACGCCGCTCGGCAGCGACTGCACCGCACCGATCGCGCAGCCGATGTTGAACTCGGCATCCGAGCCGCGGAAGCGTGCCGGGCTCAGTGCGCCGGTCATCACGATGGTCTTGTCGGGGATCGTCGCCAGCACCTTGCCGGTGTGCACCATCGAGTCGGTGCCGTGGGTCACCAGGACGTGCCGGGTCGGCTGCGCGGCGATGGTGGCGCGGATCAGTTCGCGGTCCTCATCGTTGATGTGCAGTGAATCCTTGCGCAGGATCGGAATCACGTTGAAGCGGAACGTCACGCCCAGCTCGCGCAGGATCATGCCGATCTGCGGATCGCCGATCTGGTAGTCCGACTTGTCGTCGAAGTAGATCTTGTCGATCGTGCCACCGGTGGTGACGACCAGGAGCTCTTCCATCATGTGCATGCGCGAAACCAGGACAGGTACTGCGGCGCGGGGCCAGGAATGCAGATGATACGACCCAGCGGGCGCAGCGTCAGCGTTGCTTGCCGAAGCGGGCGCGCAGGCCGGGCAGGCTGGCGCTGAAGATCACCAGGAGGGCCAGCGCGATCTCGATCAGCGCCAGCCAGCGCGTTTCCGGGTGGCTCCAGGCGCTCATCACGCCGTGGCTGAACCAGCCCAGCGCCAGTACCGAGGCCCAGAATCCGGCCTTGCGCCAGCCCAGGCGCACGGCGATGGCCAGCGCCAGCGGCGGCGCGGTGAACACCAGCTGGGTCGCCAGCCAGTGCTTGTCATTGATGAACCAGCCCGCGAACAGCGCGGCCAGCCCCATCAGGGCCAGCAGCAGGACCGTGCGCGGCGCGGCGCTCATCGGGCCAACCGCTGCGCGATGCCGGCCACCCGGCGCCCCAGCGCGCGCGCCAGCACGGCTTCGTCGTCGGTCGGCTGCGGGTCGTCGGCGGCACCGGCTACGTGGCTGGCGCCATAGGGTGTGCCGCCACTGGTGGTATGGCTCAGCGCCGGTTCGGTGAACGGGATGCCGACGATCACGCAGCCATGGTGCAGCAGCGGCACCTGCATCGACAGCAGGGTCGATTCCTGGCCGCCATGCATGGATGCGGTGGACGTGAACACGCCGGCCGGCTTGCCGGACAGGGTGCCATTGACCCATTCGGCGCCCAGCCCGTCCAGGAAATGCTTCACCGGCGCGGCCATGTTGCCGAAGCGGGTCGGGCTGCCGAGCAGCAGGCCCTGGCATTCGACCAGGTCCTGCACGCTTACATAGGGGGCGCCATCTTCGGGTACCGGCGGCTGCGCGGTCTGGGTCACTGCGGCCACCGGCGGCACCGTGCGCAGGCGCGCGGTCATGCCCGGCACTTCGCCGATGCCCCGCGCGATCTGGCGCGCCAGCCGTGCCACCGAACCGCCCCGGCTGTAATACAGCACCAGAATCTCGCCCATCGTGCCCGCTTCTCCTCGTCGTGTGGCCACCAGTATGGCTATCCTGCGAGCATTCCGCATCGGGTACCCTTCCACCGATGGAACCTTTGGATACGCTCAACCTGTGGATGGAGCGCGCGCGGGATCGCGCACGGGCCATCAGTTTCGGCCGCTTCCTGTGGCATCGCTTCCTCGACGACCGCCTGTTCCAGGCAGCGGCGGCGCTGGCGTACACCACGGTGTTCGCGCTGGTGCCGCTGGCCATCGTGGTATTCGGCGTGCTCTCGGCCTTTCCCGTTTTCGACCGCTGGAGCGATCAGCTCAGCGACTACGTGTTCTCCAACTTCGTGCCCTCCGCGGCGCGCGCGGCCGAGGGTTACCTGCGGCAGTTTTCGGCCAGTGCCGGCCAGCTGACGGCCGCCGGCTTCATCGCACTGGTCGCCTCACTGCTGATCACGCTCAACAGCGTGGAAGAGACCTTCAACCAGATCTGGCGGGTCGGCTCGAGCCGGCCCAAGCTGACCCGCTTCCTGGTCTACTGGACCGTGCTGACCCTGGGCGCGATGCTTGCCGCCGCATCGCTGGCAGTATCGGCGAGGGTGTTCGCGATGCCGTTGTTCGGTACCCAGGAGGGCCGTTGGTTGGCCGAACTGGCGCTGCGGCTGGCACCGATCCTGATCGAGTTCGTCTGCATCACGCTGATGTTCCGCGTGGTGCCGCACCACACGGTGAAATGGCGGCATGCCGTGCCCGGCGCGATCCTGGCGGCGGTCATCCTTGAACTGGTGAAGTGGGGCATCGGCGCGTATCTGGGCAGCTTCCAGTCCTATCAGAAGCTGTATGGCACGGTCGCCTTCGTGCCGATCCTGCTGCTGTGGATCTACCTGTGCTGGGTGGCGGTGCTGCTGGGTGCGTCGCTGGCCTCCTCGATGGCCGCCTTCCGCTACCAGCCGGTCGAGCTGCGCCTGCCGCAGGGGTACGAGTTCTATGGGCTGCTGCGCCTGCTTGGCCGCTTCCAGCATGCACGGGCCAAGGGCAAAGGCCTGGCCGATGACGAGATCCTGCGGCTGGAGCCGATGCTGACCGATTCACTGCTGCAGGACCTGATCTGCAACCTGCAGGAGATCGACCTGCTGCGCCGCGATGAGCGCGGCGAGTGGCTGCTGTCACGCGACCTGGACCAGGTCAGCCTGGCCGATCTGTACGAATGCACCCAGCTGCGCATCCCAGTAGCCGAGCAGCACCTCCCGTACCGCGACGACAGCCTGGGCCGTGCCGCCTTGGCGGCGCTGGATGACCTGCGACTGCCCCTGCGCGAACGCCTGAAGCGCAAGGTCAGTGATATCTATACCGACTCTGGAGACACCCCATGACCCGCAAGACGTCGTTGCCGCTGCTGCTCCCGTTGACCCTGCTGCTGGCCCTGGCGGCCTGCAAACCGGCCCAGGAGCCGGCACCGGCCAGCAGCCAGCCACCGGCGCAGGCACCGACGCCGAGCACGCCGGCACCGGTCGAGGAAACCCCGGCCGAGCGCACCACCGCCGAGTTCCCGACGCTGAAGATGAAGGCGGTGGATGGCAGCGACTACGACCTGGCCGCGCATCGCGGCAAGTGGGTGGTGGTGAACTTCTGGGCCACTTGGTGCGCGCCGTGCCGCAAGGAAATGCCCGAGCTGTCGGCCCTGCATGCGATGCGTAGCAACATCGAAGTGGTCGGCTTGGCTTACGAGGACATCGAAGTGCCGGAGATGCAGTCGTTCCTGGCCAAGCATCCGGTGACCTATCCGATCGTGATCGTGGACCCGTTCGATCCGCCGGCCGACTTCGCCACGCCGCGTGGCCTGCCGCTGACGCATCTGGTGGACCCGCAGGGCAAGCTGGCGCACACGTTCCTTGGCCCGGTGACCGCCGCCGACATCGAGAAGCAGATCGCGGCTGCCAAGTAGTGGGTTTGTCGGCAGGGCCTGCGGCCCTGCACCCGCGGTAGTGCCGGCCGCTGGCCGGCAGCAACAGCAACAGCCGAAGCAACAGCAACAGCGGGCTATCCGTGGGGTGGCGGGGCGGTGTCGGAGTGCGGGGACGCCGCAAGTACGTCCATGTAGGCTTGGCAGCCGCATCCATGCGGCTGACACCCCGCACTCCGACACCGCCCCACCTCTGACAGATTCCTCATGTCTGGTAGATCCACGCCATGCGTGGATGATTCTCCAGACAAATCGAATATTTCGAATTGAATTCGAAGAGCATCCACGCATGGTGTGGATCAACGACAGATCGCGGAAATCTGTCGAAGGCGGGGTGGGTCCGGGTGCGGGGCGTGAGCCGCATGGATGCGGCGACCGAGCTTACATGGACGTACTTGCAGCGCCCCCGCACCCGGACCCGCCCCGCCATCCCTCAGGAAGCCCGCCGTTGCTGTTGCTGTTGCCGTTGCTCTGGCTTCGGCAGGTGCAGGGCCGCAAGCCCTGCCGACCCACCCTATTCCTCGACCGGGAAATCCTCGATCGGCTTCAGCACATCGTAGTGCTCGCGATGCAGCTTGCCCTTCAGCTTCGGCAGCTCCGGCAACGGTGCGTCCACCCGCGTGTCCGGCAACCGGTCCAGCAGGTTGCGCACCAGCGTCAGCCGCCCCAGCCGCTGGTCGTTGAAGTCCACCAGCGTCCACGGCGCCGCCTCGCGATGCGTCGCGCGCAGCATCGCCTCGCGTGCCTCGGTGTACGCGCTGTACTTGCTGCGCGATTTCAGGTCGACCGGTGAGAGCTTCCAGCCCTTCAGCGGATCGAGATGGCGTTCGGCGAAGCGCTTTTCCTGTTGCTCCTGGTCCACGCACAACCAGTACTTGAACAGCAGGATGCCGTCGTCCACCAGCAGCTGTTCGAACACCGGCGCCTGGCGCAGGAACTGCTGGTACTCGGTTTCGCTGCAATAGCCCATCACCCGTTCAACACCGGCGCGGTTGTACCAGCTGCGGTCCATCAGCACGATCTCGCCGGCGGCGGGAAGATGCGCGGCGTAACGCTGGAAGTACCACTGCGTGGCTTCACGGTCGGTGGGCTTGGGCAGCGCCACCACCCGGCATTGGCGCGGGTTGAGATGCTGGCTGATGGCCTGGATCGCGCCGCCCTTGCCGGCTGTATCGCGGCCTTCGAACAGCACCAGCAGGCGTTGCCCGCTGTACTGCACCCAGCGCGCCATTGCAGTCAGTTCCAGCTGCAGCGGCAGCAGCAGTTCGTCGTAGTCCTTGCGCTTGAGCTTGGCCATCGTCACACCACGCGGGGAGGAAGCCGGAGCGTAGCGCACGGGTTGCTCAGGGGTGTCGACGCCCTGCCAGCCCTGCTCGCCCGCCAGCGTCTGCAGCAGGGCGGAAAGGTCATGGGCAAAACCTGCCATGTCGAATACACCACTGTCTTCGCGTGCCTGCGCCAGTTCGGCACGCAACGCTGCCAGCGCCACCGGGTCGTTGCCCAGCGCGCTGGCGGTGGCGATGAACGCCGCATCGTCGGCAACGTTCATCCGCGAGAGACCCAGATGATGGTTGAGGCTGCCGGCCACGCGCGCGGCGAAGGTATCGCCCGGGCAGGTCAGCACCGGGCAGCCGGCCCACAGCGCATCGGAGGCTGTGGTGTGCGCGTTGTACGGATGCGTGTCGAGGAACAGGTCGGCCAGCTGATAGCGGGCCAGGTACTGCGGATGCGGCAGCTTGGCCATGAACACCAGGCGCGCCGGGTCCAGGGCTGCGGCCTGTGCGGCCGCACGTAGGCGGGCGTCGGCCTTGCCGGGCCCGGACAGCAGCCACAGCACGCTGCCGGGCACGGCCTGCAGCACCGCGAAGGCGCGGCCCATGCTGCGCGGGTTGAGCTTGTAGCTGTTGTTGAAGCAGCAGAACACCACGCCGTGTTCGGGCAGCCCGCACTCGGCGCGGGACGGTGCCGGTTCCAGTACGCGGGTGTTGTCCGAGGGTTGGAAGGCACGTGGCAGGCGCAGGACGCGTTCGCTGAAGTGAGGTTCCAGCGATGCCGGCAGCACGAATTCGTCGGCGACCACGGCATCCAGCCAGCGCGCACCTGATGTGCCGGGGTAGGCCAGCCAGTTCAGCTGCAACGGGGCCGGGCGCATGGCCAGCACTTCGGGCGTGCCGCCGCCCCCCCAGCCGCGCAGGTCGAACAGCAGGTCGATGCCCTGTGCACGGATGCGGGCCGCGATGTCGGCATGCCGCAGTGCGGCCACGTCATGCAGGCGGGCCGCAGCCTGCAGGCGTTCGCGGATGCGGCTGCCATCGGCGCGGTTCAGCGCGAACAGGTGCAGCTGCAGCGCCGGGTCATGGCGCAGGTGTTCGAGCAGGGCCACGGTCAGCAGCCCGGTGGGATGGGCGCCGAAGCCATTGGAGAGGAAGCCGACGCGCAACGCGCCGTGCTCGCGAACCTTCACTGCAGGAAGGGGGCGCACCGCCGACGCAACGACCGCGGCGCGTGTGCGCGCACAGGCCAACTGCTCCGCAGCGCCTACGTCTTCACTGAGGAAGGCGAAGGGTTCCACTGCACCCTGCCCGGAAGCGAGCGCGGCACGTACCTGCGCAGCCAGCGTGTCCACGTCCTGCCAGTCACACAGGCGGCGCTGCCAGGCCAGGCGCTGGGCCGCGATGTAGGGTTCGCCCGGCATCAGCGCGTGCGCGCGGCGATAGGCCGCTGCTGCGCCTTCGGCATCATCGGCATCTTCCAGCGCATGGCCCAGCCACAGCGCGATGCCCGGGTGCTGCGGGGCCAATGCCGAGGCCTGGCCGAGCAGCTTCGCCGCGTCGGTGTGCGCGCCGGCCATCCACGCCACGCGGCCCAGCCGCGCCAGCGCTTCGGGTGGTTCGGGCGCAGTTGCAGGGCGTGTCGTGCGGCCTGCTCGCCGGCAGCGATGTCGCCGGCTTCCAGTTCCAGGTCGGCCAGCATCACCCAGGCGACGAAGTCGCCGGGCTGGCGTGCGATCGCCTGCTGCAGGTGCTGCCGCTGCTTCCAGGCCGTCATCGTGCTCAGCCCGCCGACAGCTGGGCCAGGGCGTCGACCTGGTGTTCGTGGCTGAGCCGCTGCAGCAGCGGGTCGAGGTCACCGGCCAGGATGTTGGGCAGGTCGTACAACGTCAGGCCTTCCACGCGGTGGTCGGTGATCCGGCCCTGCGGGAAGTTGTAGGTGCGGATGCGCTGGCTGCGATCGCCGCTGCCGACCTGCAGGCGCCGCGATTCGGCCTGTGCCGCGTCCTGGCGCTGGCGCTCGGCATCGAGCAGCTGCGCCTTCAGGCGCTTCATCGCCTTGTCGCGGTTGGCGTGCTGGCTGCGCTCGGTCTGGCACTCCACCACCACGCCGGTTGGCACATGGGTGATGCGGATCGCGGACTCGGTCTTGTTGACGTGCTGGCCACCGGCGCCGGACGAGCGGAACGTATCCACCTTCAGGTCGGCCGGGTTGATGACGATGTCATCGACTTCGTCGGCCTCGGGAATGATCGCCACGGTCGCCGCCGAGGTATGGATGCGGCCC
Organism: Stenotrophomonas sp. pho; assembly: GCF_006228405.1. NCBI lineage: Bacteria > Pseudomonadati > Pseudomonadota > Gammaproteobacteria > Lysobacterales > Lysobacteraceae > Stenotrophomonas > Stenotrophomonas sp. pho. The sequence continues at coordinate 801,881 of NZ_CP029759.1, forward strand.
TGCGATTCGGTGGCCGGCACGCGCTGCACGCGGTGCGTGCCCGATTCGAACTTCAGGCGCGAGAACGCACCCCGGCCGACCACACGTGCCACCACTTCCTTGTAGCCGCCATGCTCGCCGGGGTTGTCCGATTCGATCTCGACCTTCCAGCCCTGGCGTTCGGCATAGCGGGCGTACATGCGGAACAGGTCGCCGGCGAAGATCGCGGCTTCGTCGCCGCCGGTGCCGGCGCGTACTTCAAGGAACAGGTTGCCTTCGTCGCGCGGATCGCGTGGCACCAGCAACAGGGCCAGTTCCTGTTCCAGCTCCTGCAGGCGCGCCTGGGCGGCGGCGATTTCCTCGTCGGCCAGCTCGCGCAGGTCGGGGTCGGCGCGCATGCCTTCGGCGGCCGCCAGGTCGGCCTTGGCACGGGCTTCATCGGCCAGTGCAGTGGCGACCGGTTCAAGTTGGGCGAATTCGCGCGAAAGGTCGCGGAAACGGGTGTTGTCGGCGACCACATCGGGTTCGGCGAGCAGGCGTTCCAGTTCTTCGCGGCGCTCGGCCAGCGCTTCCAGCTTACGGCGCAGGGTCGGCGTCATCGGGTCTCACGGGTGGGTGGCGGTAGCCCGGCGTGGCCGGGAACAGGCGCTCGGCGGCGCGGGTCAGGTCGGCATCGCCACTCAGCGCGGCGGCGCGCAGTGCGGCGGTCGGCGGGTGCAGCAGGCGGTTGGTCAGGCCGTGGGCCAGCAGTTCCAGCACTTCGTCGGCGGGCTTGCCGTTGGCCAGCTGCTGGCGTGCGCGCTCCAGCAACTCGGCGCGGGTGGCCTCGCCGAACGCACGCAGCTGCCGCAAAGGCGCCTGATGGGCACTGGCCTGCTGGGTCTCGACGTAACGCGATACCTGCAGGTCGATGATCGCCTCGGCTTCGGCGGCGGCCTCGCGGCGGCCACGACGGTTGTCTTCCACCGCGCGTTCCAGATCATCGACGGTGTAGAGGAAGGCATCGTTGAGCGTGCCGACCTCGGCTTCGATGTCGCGCGGAACGGCCAGGTCGAACAGCAGCATCGGCTTGTGCCGGCGTGCACGCAGGGCCTTGGCCACCATCTCGCGATGGATCACCGGCTCGCGCGCGGCGGTGGCCGAGAACACCACGTCGGCCTCGCCCAGGTGGCGGTCCAGTTCGGTCAGCGGCAGGGCCACGCCGCCATGGCGGCTGGCCAGTTCCTGCGCGTGGGCCAGGGTGCGGTTGGCGATCAGCAGCCGCCGCACCTTGCCTTCGCTCAGGTGCCGTGCAGCCAGCTCGATGGTCTCGCCGGCCCCGACCAGCAGCGCGGTGGAGTCGTCCAGCCGGGCGAACGCGTTCTGCGCCAGGCGCACCGCGGCCGACGCCACCGATACCGGGTTGGCACCGACCTGGGTATCGGTGCGCGCCCGCTTGGCCACCGAGAAGGTCTGCTGGAACAGGCGGTCCAGGCGCTGGCCGAGCAGGCCATGGTCGCGCGCGGTCGACCAGGCGTCCTTCACCTGGCCGAGGATCTGCGGTTCGCCCAGCACCATCGAGTCCAGCCCGGTGGCGACCCGGAACAGGTGGCGCACGGCCTCGGCATCGGCATGCTGGTACAGATAGCCCTGCAGGTCGCCGGCCTGGCTGCGCAGCCACTGGTCCAGCGCCTGTGCCGACTCGGCCACGGCGTACAGCTCGGTGCGGTTGCAGGTCGACAACAGGACCGCCTCGGCGATCTGCGGGGTATCGCGCAGCGAGCCCAGCGCACGCGGCAACGCCTCACCGGCGAAGGCCGCGCGCTCGCGCAGCTCTACCGGTGCGGTCTGGTGATTCAGTCCGAGCACCCACAGGGTCATTGTTCAGTTGCTTGCGATAAGCTGCTGGCCATTGGACGACATTTTAAGGCCCCGATGCCGACGATGCCCGCATTGATTCGCATCCCCAGTGTTCTGCTGCTGTCCCTGGCCTGCGCCCAGGCCCTGGCGGCGGTGCCGGCCAAGGTCCCCGTGCGGGCCGCGGCCACCGGGGAACTGGCGCTGGAGCCGGTGATGGCCGGTGAGTTCGCCCTGCAGGCCGGCAAGCTGGCCGAGGCCGCGCGCTGGTACCTGCAGGCCGCGCAGCAGACCGACGGCGACGCTGGCCTGGCCGAGCGCGCGACCCGTATCTCCATGCTTGCCAATGATGACGCCAGCGCCGCCAAGGGCCTGGCCCTGTGGCAGCAGCGCGCCCCGCGTTCGTTGACCATGCGCAGCGCCGCCGGTGCGCTGGCCATGCGCCAGGGCGATGTGAAGGCCGCCCGCACTGAATTGCAGGCGCTGCTGGCCGACCCCGACGAGCGCGGCTGGAAGTTCGCCCTGGCCGCGCTGATCGGCGGTGGCCGCGACCCGGCGGTGCCGGCGCAGGTGCTCGGCGAGCTGGTCGATGCCAATGCGATTCCGCCGAAGATCGAGGCCTGGCAGGAGTTCGGCCGCCTCGCCCTGCGCATGGACAAGCCCGACCTGGCGCGGCGCATGATCGATGAAGTGGTCAGGCGCTTCCCCGAAGAACCGCGCGTAGCGTTGCTGCGTGCCAGCCAGCTGCAGCAGGCCGGCGAGACCGACAAGGCCTTGTCGCTGCTGCACGACGTCGAGCCGAAGACACGGCAGGACCCCGAGCTGCGCAATGCGGTGGCCATCGCCTACGACAGCCTGGGGCAACCGGCTGCGGCCGAGCGCGTACTGGCATTCGGCCCGCAGGATGTGCAGACCTGGGGCATGCGCGCTTCACTGTTGGCCAAGCAGGGCGACAAGGCGGCGCTGTCCAACCTCTACAACGAACTGTCGCGGCAGGCGGCCAAGCCGGACCCCGCGCAGCGCCTGTTGCTGGGCAAGATCGCCGAATACCTGAAGCGCTATCCCGAGGCGGTGCAGTGGTACCACAGTGTGCCCGGCGGTGATGAGCTGAGCGAGGCGCGCCTGCGTGCGGCCAACGCCCAGGCCCTGGCCGGACGGCTGCCGCAGGCACTGGATGAGGTGCACGCGATCCAGTCCGACGCGGTGGTCGATGATGATGTGCGCCGTGACGCGTATCTGCTGGAGGCCGAGCTGCGCCAGCGCGGCGATGACAGTGCTGGCGAGCTGGATGCGCTGGCCCGCGGCCTGGCCGCCTACCCGGATGACAATGGCCTGCTGTACGCCCGCGCGCTCACCTGGGAGCGTCGTGACGATATTCCGCGCGCCGAGGCCGACCTGCGCAAGATCCTGGTGACCGACCCGGAAAACGTGCCGGCCCTGAATGCCTTGGGCTACACCCTGGCTGACCGTACCGGGCGCCTGCAGGAGGCGCTGGAGCTGATCGACCGCGCCCGCGTCGCCGAGCCGGACAACGCCGCCATCGTCGACAGCTATGGCTGGGTGCTGTATCGCCTGGGCCGCAAGGACGAAGCGCTGGTGCAGCTGCGCCGGGCCTGGACCCTGGCCAAGGACCCGGAGATCGCCGCCCATGTCGGCGAGGTGCTGTGGGTGCTGGGCAAGCATGACGAGGCCCGCCACTTCTTCGACGAAGCGGCCAAGCTCGACCCTGAAAACCGCGCGCTGCTGCGCGCCCGCGAGAAATTCAATCCATGAGTGTTTCCCTGATCCGGCCGCTGCTGTTGGCGGCTGCGACCCTGGCGGTGACCGCCTGTACCAGCGTGGGCACGCAGAAGACCCCCCACCGGCGGTGGTCGAGACGGTCTCGGCCGAAGCGGCGCAGGCCGAAGCGGCGCGCGTGGCCGCCCTGCATGCACAACCGGACTGGGCCTTCCAGGGCCGGGTCGCGGTCAGCAAGGGCAAGGACGGCGGCAGCGGTCGCATCGAATGGAAGCAGCAAGGCCGCCGCTACGTGGTGGAGTTGAGCGCGCCGGTGACCCGGCAGAGCTGGAAGCTGACCGGTGACACCCATTCCGAAGCTGGCCGCCTGGAAGGACTGGCAGGCGGTCCGCGCGACGGCGAGGACGCCCAGCAGCTGTTGCTGGAAGCGACCGGCTGGGACATTCCGGTCAACCAGTTGCCGGAGTGGATCCGTGGCCTGGTGGCCGGCGACGCCGCCGGCCCCGAGACGGTCGAACGCGACGGCGAAGGCCGGCCCCGCCGCATGCAGCAGATGGGCTGGCAGGTACAGTACCTGGACTGGTACCCGGCCGACGCCGGACGGCCGGCGCTGCCGCGCCGGATCGAGGCCAGCAACGGTGACGCCAAGGTGCGCCTGCTGGTGGACGAGTGGGGGCAGGGCACGCCATGAGCGGGGCAGTCGACGACGCGGGCTGGTCCTGGTGGCCGGCCCCGGCCAAGCTGAACCTGTTCCTGCACATTACCGGCCGCCGGGCCGACGGCTACCACGAACTGCAGACCGTGTTCCGCCTGCTGGACTGGGGGGACCGCATCGGCCTGCGCCTGCGTGAAGACGGCCAGGTGCGCCGGCAGGGCGAGGGCCTGGCCGGCGTGGCCGAGGCCGATGATCTGGCGGTGCGCGCCGCGCGTCTGCTTCAGGAAGCGGCGAAGGTTGCGCAAGGTGCTGACATCATCGTCGAAAAGCACGTTCCTGCCGGTGGTGGATTTGGCGGCGGTTCGTCCGACGCGGCCACCGTACTGGTGGTACTGAACCGGCTCTGGCATGCCGGCCTGGATGAAGATGCCCTGGCCGCGCTGGGCCTGCGCCTGGGCGCCGACGTGCCGGTGTTCGTGCGCGGCCGCAACGCCTGGGCCGAAGGGGTGGGCGAGCGCCTGCAGCCGATCACGCTGGCGCCGGCCTGGTATGTGGTGGTCGAACCGGGCGTTCATGTTCCCACGCCGGCCCTGTTTGCAGACCCGGATTTGACGCGCGACAGCCCAGTGGCGAAAATAGAGGACTTCGCTTCCGGGACCCTGGTCGGGAACGCGTTCGAGCCGGTGCTGCGCCGCCGTGAGCCTGCCGTCGAGGCAGCGCTTGCCGCGTTGAGCGACATCGGCACGGCGCGGCTGACCGGTTCGGGAAGTGGTTGTTTCGTCGAATTCGCGTCGCAGTCTGCTGCAGAGCAGGGACGGTCGAAATTGCCGAAGGAGTTGCGGGCAAGGGTGGCAGCGGGCGTTGCGCGTTCGCCACTGCTGGATGCACTCGAGCAACACTGATTTATCAATGCAGGGGCGTCGCCAAGAGGCCCAAGGCACCAGGTTTTGATCCTGGCATTCGTAGGTTCGAATCCTACCGCCCCTGCCAATAGCGGCTGTGTCCGCGCCTTCCAGCGCATCGCCCGCGCGGGACGTGGAAACAACCGCGGTGTTGTCAGCAGCAAGGGTCCATCCGGGTCCTTGCCGCCCCCGGATCCCCGCCACTCGTCCCCGCCCGAGACAATCATGATGCAAGAGTCCCCGAACCTGCTGGTCTTTTCCGGCAACGCCAACAAACGTCTGGCGCAGAACATCTGCAAGGAACTGGGGGTTCGCCCGGGCAAGGCGCTGGTCTCGCACTTCTCCGATGGTGAAGTGCAGGTGGAGATCGAAGAGAACGTCCGCAAGCAGGACGTGTTCGTGATCCAGCCGACCTGCGCGCCGAGCGCGGAAAACCTGATGGAACTGCTGGTGCTGATCGACGCGCTCAAGCGCGCATCGGTGGCCAGCGTGACCGCCGTGGTGCCGTACTTCGGCTACTCGCGCCAGGATCGCCGCATGCGCTCCTCGCGCGTGCCGATCACCGCCAAGCTGGCGGCCAAGATGTTCAGCACCGCGGGCGCTGATCGCGTGCTGACCGTCGACCTGCACGCCGACCAGATCCAGGGCTTCTTCGATATTCCGGTGGACAACGTGTATGCGTCCCCGCTGCTGCTGGCCGACATCTGGCGCGCCTACGGCACCGAGAACCTGATCGTCGTCTCGCCGGACGTGGGCGGCGTGGTCCGCGCCCGTGCGGTGGCCAAGCGCCTGGATGACGCCGACCTGGCGATCATCGACAAGCGCCGCCCGCGCGCCAACGTCTCCACCGTGATGAACATCATCGGCGACGTCGAAGGCAAGACCTGCGTCATGGTCGATGACATCGTCGATACCGCCGGCACTCTGTGCGCCGCTGCCGCTGCCCTGAAGGCGCGCGGTGCGCTCAAGGTCGCCGCCTACTGCACCCACGCGGTGCTGTCGGGCCCGGCGGTGGACAACATCACCAATTCCCAGCTCGACGAACTGGTGGTGACCGACACCATCCCGCTGAAGGACGCCGCGCGGGTGTGCAGCAAGATCCGCCAGCTGAGCGTGGCGGAGATGCTGGCCGAAACGATGCGCCGCATCGCCTTCGGCGAGTCGGTCAGCTCGCTGTACGTCGACTGAGTTTTTCGTCCCTGCCGACAGCGGCGGGGACATACCCCGGGTGCTTCTGGTCGCGGAAGCATCTTCAACCGCCACGCCGAAAGGCGAGGCAACAACCTGAGTAGTCGAAAATGTCGAAGACCCATGAAATCAAGGTCACCAAGCGTGAACTGCAGCGTAAGGGTGCGAGCCGCCGCCTGCGTCACGCGGGTGTGATCCCGGCCATCGTGTACGGCGGCAACGCCGAGCCGGTCGCCATCAGCCTGGACCACAACGAAATCTGGCTGGCCCAGCAGAACGAGTGGTTCTATGCCTCGATCCTGGACCTGAACCTGGACGGCCAGGTGCAGAAGGTCCTGCTGCGTGACATGCAGCGCCACCCGTACAAGCAGCTGATCATGCACCTGGACTTCCAGCGCGTGAACGAGAACGAAGCCCTGACTGCTTCGGTCCCGCTGCACTTCGTCAACGAAGACACCTCGCCGGCTGGCAAGGCTGCCGACGTCGTGGTCACCCACGAACTGAAGGAAGTGACCATTACCTGCCTGCCGAAGGACCTGCCGGAGTCGATCGAAGTCGACCTGGGCGAGCTGAAGGCCGGTGACGTGGTGTACCTGTCCGACATCAAGCTGCCGAAGGGCGTGGAAATCCCGGCGCTGGCGCTGGGCAAGGACCACGACGACGCCATCGTCACCGCCAAGGCCGGCAAGGCCGACGCGGCTGACGAAGAAGCGGCTGCCGCCGAGTAATACCGTTACGGTGCCTGCCTCCGGGCAGGCACCGTACTGGAAGGAACCATGGCAGGACTGCGACTGATCGTCGGTCTGGGCAACCCCGGATCTGAACACGCCCGGACCCGGCACAATGCCGGGTTTCATTTCGTTGAGGCCCTGGCGGAAAAAGCCGGTGCGCGATGGAATGTGGACAGCAAGCTGTTCGGCGAGACCGCCAAGGTCGAGATCGCCGGGCAGACGGTGTGGCTGCTCAAGCCCGCCACCTTCATGAACCTCAGCGGCAAGTCGGTCACCGCCGCCCAGCGGTTCTGGAAGATCGAGCCGGAGGAAACCCTGCTGGCCCACGACGAACTGGACCTGCCGCCCGGCGCGGCACGGCTGAAGTTCGACGGTGGCCACGGCGGCCAGAACGGCCTGCGCGACACCATCCGCCTGCTCGGCCACGGCAAGTTCCATCGCCTGCGCGTGGGCATCGGCCATCCCGGCCACAAGGACCGCGTGGTGGGTTGGGTGCTGGGGCGCCCGTCGAAGGACGACGAGGTGCTGATCGCGCGCGCCATCGATGATGCGATCGACGTGATGCCGCTGGCGGTGCAGGGCGATTTCAACGAAGCGATGAAGCGGCTGCACACCCCGAAATAGCCGGTAGGTACCGACCGTTGGTCGGTACGGAACCAACCAATCCGGTAGGTACCGACCGTTGGTCGGTACGGAACCAACCAATCCGGTAGGTACCGACCGTTGGTCGGTACGGAACCAACCAATCCGGTAGGTACCGACCGTTGGTCGGTACGGAGAATGATTGGAAAAGCAGCGCCCAGGCCGCTGTTTCCCCAATCACTTTCACCCCAGAGAGCTGTCACCCATGGGTATCAAATGCGGCATCGTCGGCCTGCCCAACGTCGGCAAGTCGACCCTGTTCAATGCGCTGACCAAGGCGGGTATCGCCGCGGCGAACTTCCCGTTCTGCACCATCGAGCCGAACGTCGGCATCGTGCCGGTACCGGATCCGCGCCTGAACGAGCTGGCGGGCATCATCAACCCGCAGAAGGTCATCCCGACCGCAGTCGAGTTCGTCGACATCGCCGGCCTGGTAGCCGGCGCCGCCAGCGGTGAAGGCCTGGGCAACAAGTTCCTGGCACACATCCGCGAAGTCGATGCGATCACTCACGTGGTGCGCTGCTTCGAGCACGGCGACATCGTGCACGTGGCCGGCAAGGTCGATCCGATCTCGGACATCGAAACCATCGATACCGAACTGGCGCTGGCCGACCTGGACAGCGTCGAGAAGGCACTGAACCGTGCCGAGCGTGCGGCCAAGGGCGGCGACAAGGATGCAGCGGCGCGCAAGCCGGTACTGGCCAAGCTGCAGGCGGCGCTGTCGGAGGGCAAGGCCGGCCGCTCGGCCGGCCTGGACGAGGAAGAGAAGGCGCTGGTGCGCGACCTGTTCCTGCTGACCCTGAAGCCGGTGATGTACATCGCCAACGTGCTGGAAGACGGTTTCGAGAACAACCCGCACCTGGAAGCCGTGCGCGCGCATGCCGCCGCAGAAGGCGCGCAGGTGGTACCGGTGTCGGCCGCGATCGAAGAAGAGCTGTCCCAGCTCGACGACGAGGACCGCGATACCTTCCTGGCCGACCTGGGCCTGAGCGAGCCGGGCTTGAACCGCGTGATCAACGCGGCCTACAGCCTGCTCGGCCTGCAGACCTACTTCACCGCTGGCGTGAAGGAAGTCCGTGCGTGGACCGTGCGCAAGGGCGCCACTGCCCCGCAGGCCGCCGCGGTCATCCACACCGACTTCGAGAAGGGCTTCATCCGCGCCGAAACCATCGCGTATGACGACTTCATCAAGTACAAGGGCGAAGCCGGCGCCAAGGAAGCAGGTCGCCTGCGCCTGGAAGGCAAGGAATACCGCGTGCAGGAAGGCGATATCCTGCACTTCCGCTTCAACGTCTGATCCGGCGGCAACGGATCGCCCCCGGACGCCCCGCCCTGTGCGGGGCGTTCGCGTTTCCGGCGATGGACAAAAAATCACCACACTGCGAAACGCTTGTGGCGTGACGTTCGCCGGCACTTGTCCACAGCAAACTCCCATCGCTTTCCACGCCACATGTGGAAAACCGCACAGCTCCCCTGTAGAGCCGAGCCTACGCTCGGCTCAGGGGGGTATCAGCAGAGCGTGGGCTCGGCTCTGCCAGGTTGCCTGTGCAATATGGACAAATTTTCACCACGCTTCGAAACGCCTGCGGTGCAATGCTCGCACCCACTTGTCCACACCAAATCCCAACCACTCTCCACGGCGGATGTGGAAAACCGCGCATGGGCGTGGACAAAAAAACGCCACACCCTGAAACGCTTGGTACGTGGAGCTCACCGCCACTTGTCCACACCAAACTCCCACCGCTTTCCACGCGGCATGTGGAAAAAGCGCCCGGCACTCCCTTGCCGGGCACTTCCCGCATCACCAGGTGTACGACACGCCCAGCTGGGCACCGACGTCGCGGAAGCCCATGCCGCCGCTCTGCCGGCTCAGTTCGCCCCAGCCGCGCCAGCCGCCGGACAGATCCACCTGTACACCGGCCTTGGCCTCGTAGATGTCGCGCGGCAACTGCCGCTGCAGCCGTTCACCGTCCATCGCCAGGCCCGCGCCATTGCCGCCGGACCACCAGTTCACTGCCACGTACGGATGCACCTGGCCCTGCGCCGCGCTCAACCCACGGCTGTACAGGCGCAGGCCGAGGCGGGTGCTGGTCTCGTCACCACTGCGGTCTTCGACCACCGTGCCGTTGGCCTCGACCACGCGGTCGCTGTCATAGCGGCTGTGCACTACCTGCAGTTGCGGTTGCAGGTAGATGCCGCGCTGCGCGGTGCGCCGCAGGGGCAGCACATAGCCAGCTTCGGCAGATGCACTCCAGTTGCGGGCGTCATAACGTTCCTTCTGCAGTCCATCGCCCTGCACGCTGTTGCGGAAGCGGCCGTACTGCAGCCAACCATCCACATAGGCGCCGCCTTGCATGCGTGCATCCTGCAGCCAGGTGGCATAGGCACCCACACTGGTGCCGGTGACCACGCCACGCGCGGTGTAGCCGGTCACCTGCGAGCGGCTGTCATTGCGCGCGCGGCCGTGGCCGAGCATCGCACCTGCCTGCAGTTCGCCCGCGCCGCCCACCTCGAAGCGACGGCCGACGCCGACCAGCACGCTGCTGATCTGCCCATCGACCTGGACCTGGCGGTTGCGGTCGTGGCTGTCGGGCTGCGCGCTGCGAAGGTGCATCCAGGCCACGGCATCGCTGCTGGCGCCGGCCTCGGCGGCGGGATCACCGGCGCGGTCGTGCAGGCTGTGCCGGAACATGCCCAGCGCGGCGTTGCGGTTGGCCAGGTAAGCCGCCGGTTCCGGGCGTTCCACCTGCGGGCGCGGCGGGTCGATCGGCGGTTCCGGCGGCAACGGCGGGTCGACCGGCGGTTCCGGCGGTGACGGCGGGTCGACCGGCGGCTCCGGCGGCTGCGGCGGATCAATCGGCGGTTCCGGCGGCTCCGGCGGATCGACGGGTGGCACGTATTCCGAACGCAGGTACCAGTTGCCATCATCCGGGGTCGACACGCCGCCCTTGAACAGGAAGTAGTCGTAGGCACCGGCGACCGCGCGTCCCTGCAGGCTGAACTGTGCATCGGACTGGCCGCCAACGGTGATCAGGCGGATACCCTCCTGCGTCAGTGCACCGGCACCGCCGGCATTGCGCACGCTCACGCTGGCAGTGCCGCTGCTGTTGCCATTGATGACCAGCTGGTCGCCCAGCGAAGTGTCGTCACCCAGTGCACGGTTGAAGATCCACTGGCCCCCGTTGCCCACATAGTCGCCGCTGACAGTGACGGTCTTGAAGCCGCTTGCCCCCGGGGTATCGAAGGCGATGGTGCCGGCGTGTTCGAGCGCGCCGACGCTGGAACTGGCACGCACGTTCCACTGGCTGCTGCCATCCAGCGCAAGGTGTGCGACCTGGTAGCCGGAGTCGTTGCGCAGAGCACCGCTGAACGTGGTGCCGTTGCCCAGCACCATGCGTACGTCAGCCGTTGCGCTGTCGACCACCACGTCACCGCGCAGCGTGCTGGCGTCGGCGCTGAAGTCGATGCGGCTGGTCGCCACGCTGCTGCCATCGGTGAACACCGTGTCGCTGACGCGCAGCAGGCGCCCGCTGCCGTCGCCTGCGGTCACATCGCTGCCATTGACGGTCAACGCATGGTTGCTGCCCTGCAGCCAGAACGCGGCGCCGCTGGCGGTCTCGATGTGGCTGTCATTGAAGGTGGCGCGGTTCCAGTACGGGCCGAACGCGGTCAGGTAGGAGCGGTAGCCACCGCTGTTGCTGCCGGTCATGCGGATGTCCAGGCGATCGGCCTGGGTCAGCCGCGCGGTGTTCATGTGCACGATGCCGAACACGTTCTCGCCGTCGCCGCGGATCGCAACGGTGTCGAGCAGCGCGGTGGCGGTGGAGCCACCGATGAACACGCCGCCACCCCCGTTGCCGCGCACGTCGATCACGCTTCCGGTGGCTTCAATGCGGCTGGCGGTGCTGCCGGTGGAACCGGTCACGCGTACGCCATAGGTCGCATCGCCGTGCGTGGTGATCCGGCCGCCCTGCACGGTGGCGACACCGCCAGCGATCTCGACACCGTAGCCGTAGGTGTCGGTCCAGGTGTCGATGGTGCTGTCGGTCAGCTGCAGGCGCGACTCATCGCTGGCCAGCCAGAATCCGGAGTAGCCATCACGCACATCGAACGCGGCGTCGCGGGCGGTCAGCTGCCCCCAGCTGTTGATGTTCACGCCATAGCCGCCGACGGTGTAGAAGCTGCCGCCGTTGATCACTGCGCTGGAATAGGTCTTGCTGATGCGGCTGCCGAGCAGGCGCATGCTGCCACCCACCGAGTGCGCTTCCACGTTCTCCAGCAGCACGCTGCCACCACTGTCGATATCGAACCAGCCGCCTTCCATGTAGGTGTCATACAGCTCGGCGCGGCTGCCCGCGCCATCGACGGCAACGCCGGCGAGGATGCCACCGGGAGCGAGGGTGATGCGGCTGTTGCGGATCGTCAGCAGGCCCGCGCTGTCGGCGCGCAGGCGGGCACCACCGTCGGCGCTCATCTGCAGATCGGCCAGGTGCAGTTCACTGCCCTTGCCGGACGCACCGGCCAGCGCCGCACCGGTACCTGTCACTGAAAGACGGCCCCCGGTGTAACGGATCACGCCACCGTTGTAGGCCTGCACGCTGCCGAATCCGCTGCCGTTGCGCGTGGCATCGATATCGACATCGCGCGCATCGATCACGCTGCCGGCACCATTGGCATACAGTGCGTAGAAGCCCACGCCGGTAGCGGGTGCGATCGACAGGGTGGCACCGCGCAGCTGCACCTGGCCGCCACTGGCAGCAGACACGGCGCTGCCATTACCGGTCACGTTGATGCGGCTGCCATCGATCAGTGCGCTGCTGCCAGCGCCGGTGACGGTCAGTGCGAAGCTGCCCGCGCCATGGGTGAGGACATCATCGGCACCCAGCTGCAGGTTGTTGCCGTCGCTGACCTGCAGGGGCCCGGTCAGATCGGCGGCGTGGACTGGCAGTGCCGCCCACAGGGCGGTTGCCAGCAGGCTGGGAAGGAGGGGAGCAGGCGCGAGGCGCGCGCGCCCGGACGCTCGGCGGCGCCGAGTGGGGGAGGCGTACATGCTGTTGGACTTCCTGTGGCAGGGCGCAGCAGGGCTGCGCGGACTGGCGCGGCAGGGCCGCGTCGCTGCGGAAGCCACACGCGATAGCAGCTGCAGGCGCCATCGGGCTTCCGTCCCCACGGCGACGCGGTTGCTGCCGGCAGGCGCACCATGGCGGGATGCGTCCAGCCTAGAAATCGGCACTGTCCTATGGAATCAGGCGTTTCCTAAAGCCGTCGCAGGCCCTCGTACGGGGCCCGCAGGATTCAGCCTGGAGTGGGCCTCAGGCGAACAACGAGGCCTGCAGGCAGTACTCGATCAGTGCCTGGTCACTGTCCACGCCGAGCTTGCGCATCGCACTGATCTTCTGCGTGCTGACCGTCTTGGCGCTGCGCTGCAGCTGGCGTGCGATGTCGCCCACGCTCATGCCGCCGGTAAACAGCCGGATCACTTCCAGTTCGCGCGGCGACAGGCGTGCACGGACCGCATCGGCATCGGCTGGTTCGCTCGCCGCGACCGGCAGCAGGCCCGGTGGCCGGTAGACGCGGTCGGCCAGCACCACGCGCAGGGCCTGTACCAGGCTGCCCAATCCATGGCTCTTGAGCACGACGCCGCCGGCGCCGGCGGCATACATCGCTGCAACCAACGACGGATTGGACACCATCGTCAGCACCAGCAGGCGCGTCTCCGGGAAGCTGCGGCGCAGGAACGAGATCAGCTTGATGCCGTCACCGAAGCGGTCGCCCCCGGCATGCTGTAGTCGGTGATCACGACCTGTGGGCGGGTGCGGGTCATCAGTTCGATCAGCGTCGCCGGGTCGGCCGCCTCACCCACCACGTCCAGGTCCAGTTCCCCGGCCAATACGTCGCGGATGCCGGCAAGCACGATCGGGTGGTCGTCGGCGATGAGGATCCGTGTGGTCATGGCAGGGTCGGGTCGTCAGGTGGGGAAGGGGAGGCCGCATCAAGCAGCGGATGCAACAGCTGTTCGAGGCGTCGCTGGAAGTGGGCAAGCGACGCCGCCTGGGTGGTCAGGTCATCGCCGCTCGCAAGGCTGTGCTCGATCTGCAGGCCGCTGTCCACCAGGGCGGGTGCGCCCACGATGACCAGTGCGCCACGGATGCGATGCAGTACCTGCACCACGCGCGCGGGATCGGCGCTGGCAATCGACTGGCGCAGGCTGTCCAGGTCGGCCTGCATGGTCTGCACGAACAACGCCTGCATCCTCGCGGGAACCTGCAGCGGGAGATCATCATCGCCCGTATCGGTGGATTCCGGTGCTTGCGATGGCGCGGGAACCGTTGCGTCGCCCCGGGTTATCCCGATCAGCAGGCGTTGCAGCGCTTCCAGCGTGATCGGCTTGACCAGCACGCCCTGCATGCCCGATTCCTGGCAGCGCTGGCGTTCGGCCGGGTCGGCATTGGCGGTGGCGCCGTGGATCGGCACGCTGACACCGCGCGCCCGCAAGGCGCGCGCCAGGCCATAGCCATCCAGCCCGGGCATGTTCAGGTCGGTCAGCACCAGCGCGAACTCGTCCTGCTGCCAGTAGCCCAACGCTTCATTGCCGTCGCTGGCGACCACGGCGCGGCAGCCGAGCTGTTCCAGCTGGTCGCGCAGGATCGCCTGGTTGATCGGGTTGTCCTCGGCCACCAGCACCTGCAGGCCGAAACGGCGCGTCGCCGGCAGGCGCCCTTCGGCGCTGGCCGCCAGCGGCTGGCCACTGGCGGCAGCCAACGCGAGCACGATCGCGTCGAACCGGTGCAGGCCAACCTGCCAGGCGCCATCGATCTGCCGTGGCCGCACGCCGCCGTCGCGGCAGGCAACCGCACGCGGTCCATCCACCCACCCGGGCAACGCGTCGCCCAGGACCAGGTCGAGCAGCACGGTGGACGACGGCAAGCCCGCCGCGCTTTCATCGCGGTACACGCTGGCCAGTGCACCGCGCTGCTGCAGGCGGTCGCACAGTGATTGGACCAGCTCGCGCACACCACCCCGCACCTGTACCTGCAGGCCCGCAGGCAACTGCGGCGCAGGAGATTGCTGCGGATCGGCCGGCGCCGGGGGCAGCGGCAGTTCTACGCTGAAGCTGCTGCCCAGGCCGCTCTCGCTGACCACGCGCAGCTGGCCTTCCATCAACGCCACAAGATGCGCGCAGATGGAAAGGCCCAGGCCGGTGCCGCGCATCGCATCGGTGCCCGGGTTGGCCTGGAAGAACGGCTCGAACAGGTGTGCCTGGTGCTCGCTGGCAATGCCGATGCCGGTATCGGCGACCTGCCACTGCAGCCAGCAGCGCTGCTCTTGCCAGCGTGCCGAGACGCGCACCACCACGCGTCCGCTGTCAGTGAACTTCAGCGCGTTGCTGATCAGGTTGTTGAGTATCTGGCGGATCCGTGCCGCATCACCGCACACCACGGACGGCACGTCGGCATCGATGCAGGCGTAGAACTGCAGCCCTTTGCTGGCGGCCGCGGCAGCATACGAGTCGAGCGCATCCTCGGTCAGATGCACTGGATCGAACGGGCTGGGTTCCAGGCTCAGTTGCCCGGCCTCGGCCTTGCTGACATCGAGGATGTCGCTGATCAGTTGCATCAGCGTCGAGGACGAACGCTGGATCGTCCCCAGGTAGTCCCGCTGACGCGCATCCAGTGGCGTGAGTCCGAGCAGTTCGAGGGTGCCGAGCACGCCGTACAGCGGCGTGCGGATCTCGTGGCTCATGGTGGCCAGGAACTGGCTCTTGGCCCGGTTGGCCTGGTCGGCGGCACGGCGCGCCTGCTGCAGCACCTGCTCGGCTTCGTGCTGGCTGCTGAGATCGATGAACAGACACAGCACCGCCGGCTCGCCGCGATAGCGCGCCGGCGTCGCGGTCACCAGCAGGTGGCGGCCTTCGGGCGTGGTGTAGGCCAGCCCATCGCCGAGCGTGGTGCCTCCAGCGGACAGCACGCTGCGCCGCCAAGGGCCATGCCAGCCTCCGCTGTGGTGGTCTTCGCCCAGCCAGCGGCGGGCGAGGGTGTTGTCCAGCAGCACATTGCCATCGGTACGGTGCAGCAGGCACAGCCCGATCGGCGCGTTGTCCAGGATGGTGCGGCTGAAGGCTTCGCTTTCCAGCAGCCGCGCGTGGTTGCTGCGCAGCGGCTCGATGACCGAACGCCGATACGCGCGCAGCACCAGCGTGCCACCCAGTGCCAGCAGCAGGGCCACCACCGTCGCACCGAGCAGCGGCCCCTGCGGGTGCTGGAATACCTGCCGCCAGCTGACGTGGTAGACCGCCAGCCAGCCGCGCTCGCTGCGCATGCGGAACTGCAGGCCTCCCAGGCCTGCCTGCCAGGAGGTGCCAGCGTTGCTGGCATCTGCAGCATCGCCCAGCAGGCGCTGGCCATCGGCATCGAACAGCGACAGCCGTTGGAACACCGGAACACCCAGCACCTGCCGGTAGTCATCGACGCGTGCCGGATCGAGCAGGCACGCCAGCGCGGCCTGCGAATCCTTGCCGTCCTCCCCCACAGGCGCGCATCCTGCGGAGCGTGGGCGATGGCGAGCAGCCAGGTCTGCCGGTCGCGCCACGGCACGCTTACCCAGGCGATGCCGCCGCGCTGCAGCGTGGGCCGCGTACCCAGTGCGCGGTGGATGTCGGCGATCGCCGGTCGCAGGTGATGCGGGCTGTTCTGGCTTGCATCGGTACCGACGGTCTGTACCGGTGCCAGCAGCCCGCGTGTGCCCTGGCCATCGACCAGCAGGCATTGCGGTGGTGGGTAGCGCGAAGCGGACCAGAACGTGCCGTAGAAGCGCAGGAACCGGTCGCCCAGCTCGGTCGGTGGCGAACGACCGGCCCCCTCGCTCCCGATCACCGCGAAGTTGGCATACAACGGACCGCGTTGCAGTTCCACGCTGGCATCGGCAACCGGCTGGCCTCGTACGCCGACATCATGCAGCCGCCACTGGCGCAGGAAGCGCTCCTGCTCGCGCAACGTGCCGTCCAGGCGGCGGAAGTGGTACTCGATCTTGCTGCGCTCTTCGTTCAACAGTTGCGAGCCGGCCGACAGCAGCAGTCCGGCCTGCAGGGTCGCCAGCACCACCACGCCGATCAACAGGGCATGGACGCGGAGCGAGCGGCGAGCGAGTCGGCGTACAGGAGCGGCCTCGGCCGGCATGGCAGGTCTCAGGGCATGGGGCGGACATCGGCACCGGTGGCGGCGCGAAGTCCGCCGCTACTGCATAGACAGGATCATCAATGCCGCTTGATGTTTTTGTGAAGCCGTCGTGGAATCCGCGTCAGCGCAGGGCGGCCCGCGGTCTTTCGTCCAGTTGCGGTGCTTCCTCGTCCAGCAAACAGTTGAATTCGTCCGACGGCAGCGCCTGCGAGATCAGGAACCCCTGCACCTGGCTGCACCCTAACTGCCGCAGTGCGGCCAGGTCGGCATCACTTTCCACGCCCTCAGCCACGATGATCAGGCCCAGCTGGTTGGCCAGTGCGATCACCGTCGACAGGGTCAGGTGCAGGGCCGGGTCACGGGCGCAGCCACTGACCAGCGCGCGGTCGATCTTGACCTCGGTGAAGGGGGTATTGACCAGGTTGTGGACCGAGCTCAGGCCCTGCCCGAAATCATCCTGGGCCAAGCCGAAGCCCTTCATGCGCAGCCGGCAGGCACCGGCATAGAAGTCGCTGACGTGCCGCGTGGTGCTGTTCTCCATCAGTTCGAAGCACAACTCGCCGGGCGTCCCGCCGTGGGCCAGGGTCAGCGCCAGCAGCTCATCGGGCAGGTCCGACTGCTCCAGCAGATGAGGCGGCAGGTTGATCGACACCGGTACCCGGAAGCCCTGCTTGCGCCAACGCGCCTGTGCGCTGATGCTGGCCTTGAGCATCATCCGCAGCAGGTCGCCCTCCAGCCCGTAGCGGCAGATCGCCGGCAGGAAGCTGCCGGCGGCCAGCGTGCCCAGCTGCGGGTGGCGCCAGCGCACCAGTGCTTCGGCCGCCACCACCCGTCCGGACTGCAGTGACTTCTTGGGTTGGAACCACGCCGTCAGGCTGCCATCGGCCATCGCCTGGCGCAGCTGCGACGCATCCGGTTCGGGGACTGCCGCTGCCGCGAGTGAGGGGGCCTTGTCGGTGGCCGGGCGCGCCTGCGCCAGCGCCTCGAACAGCGGGTCCACGTCGGCGGCCGCCACCGGCTTGGGCAGCAGGCCGATCACATCCAGCCCCAGCGATTCGGCCATCAGCCGTGCCGAGGTCATCATCCGCCGCGGGGCCGCGCTGACCACGGCAAGGCGCGGCGGGCGTGGTTGCGCCGCCAGTGCCTGGATGAACTGGATGCCGTCCTGCCCGGGCATCAGCAGGTCACTGACCACCAGGTCGTAGGGCTGGCAGGCACACAGTGCGATGGCGGCATCCACGTCTTCGCAGGCATCGACCTGGATACCGGCGCGGCTGCCGAACAGATTGGCCAGGAAACCACGCTGGAAGGGCTGGTCTTCCAGGATCAGGACGCGCTGGGTCATGCGGGGTCTCCTTGGCGCAGGGTGGTGAGCGCCTTGCGCAGGCGGGCGATGTCGACGGGTTTGCTGAGGTAGCCCTGCATGCCACTGGCCAGGCAGCGCTCGCGCTCTTCGGCGGTGGCATTGGCGGTGGCGCCGATCACCGGTACCGGGTTGCCGTCATCGCGCAGCTGGCGGGCCAGCGCGTGGCCGTCCATGCGCGGCATGTTGATGTCGGTCACCACCAGATCGAAGCACTGCTCGCGGCACCGCTGCAGCGCTTCCATGCCATCCTGTGCCAGCTCCACGTCGCAGCCGAGGGTGCGCAGCTGCTCGGCCAGGATCACCCGGTTGATCGGGTTGTCCTCGACGGCCAGCACGCGCAGGCCCAGAGGCATCGGTGGTGCCGTGCGCGTGGCCTCCGGCTGCGCCGCGCGCTGCTGCTGCACGCTGGCCAGCGCCTTGCCGATCGCGGTCATGCCGTGCAGGGTCACCACCAGGCTGCCGTCGGCGGCAGTGATCGGCTGGTCACCGCCCTCGATCGATGCCACCACGCGCGGGCCCGACCAGGCCAGCGGCATCCCGGCTTCGCCATCCATCAGGATCGCGCCGTCATGGTCCAGCAACGCCGGGTCACCAAGCAGGGGCTGCGCGTTGGCGCCCCAGCGACACAGCCAGCCACAGGCACTGTCGACCAGCTCGCGGTCGCGGCCGCGCACCAGGATCGGTGGTTCCGGCAGCAGTGTGGGGCCATCTTCGGCAGCGGCCAGCACCGGCAACGGCAGGCGGACGCTGAAGCTGCTGCCCAGCCCGGGTTCGCTCACCACCTGCAGCTCGCCGCTCATCAGGCGTACCAGGCGGTCGCTGATGGACAGGCCCAGGCCGGTGCCCTGCGCGCTGGCTGCGCCGCGGACCTGGCGGAACGGTTCGAACAACCGCGCCTGTTCCTCCGCAGCGATGCCCACGCCGGTATCGGTCACCTGCCATGCCAGCACGCTCGATTCAGCTTCGCGCTGCACCTGGCGCACGCGCAATACCACCCGGCCATGCTCGGTGAACTTGATCGCGTTGCTGAGCAGGTTGCCCAGCACCTGGCGGATGCGGTCGGCATCACCGAGCACCCGTGTCGGCAGGCGCGGATCGGTACAGACCAGGATCTGCAGGCCCTTGCAGGTGGCCGACGCGGCGAAGCTGCGCAGCACGCTCTCGGTCAGCTCGCGCGGCGAGAACGCCGTCGGCTCCAGACTGAGCTGTCCTGACTCGATCTTGGAAACATCCAGCACATCGCTGATCAACTGCAGCAGGACCGACGAGGAACTCTCTATGGTGCGCAGGTACTGCGACTGCCGGGCGTCCAGCGAGGTGTGCCCCAGCAGCTCCAGCGTGCCCAGCACGCCATACAGCGGGGTGCGGATCTCATGGCTCATGGTGGCCAGGAACGCGCTCTTGGCCTGGTTGGCCGCATCGGCGGCCTGGCGTGCCGACGACAGTGCGGCCTGTGCCTGGCGGTGCCGGGAAATATCATGGAAGACGCATAGCAGCACGTCATCGCCCTGGTAGCGGCAGGCCGCGTGCAGCACTTGCAGCTGGCGCCCATCGCGGGCGGTGAATTCAAGTCCACGCCCGCGTTCGCCGGCATGTCCGCGCCATGGTGCCTGCCAGTCGCTGTGTTCGCCTTCTTCGCCGAGCCAGTCGCGCAGCAGCTGGTTGGAGAGCAGCAGCGCGCGGTCGCTGCGGCGCAGGACGCAGATGCCGACCGGCGCCATGTCGATCACCGTCGAACTGAAGTCCAGGTTCTCCAGCAGGCGGCGGTGCTGCTGCAGGGCCGGCTGGATCAGCTGGAGGTCAACGCGATGCCGTAGCAGGCGCAGCGCAACACCGGCCAGCAGCAGCAACAGCACGCAGACCAGCAGGGGCACGGCCAGGTCGCCCAGCAGCAGCGGCGGCGGCAGGTGGTAGACCAACCGCCAGCCGTCATTGCCGACACTTTTCACCAGCGCTACGCCGCGCGGCAGGCCGCCGCTCCACAACGTGCCGAAGCTGTCGTCCTGGCGCTCCCGCAGGGTCTTCCAGCCCGCACCATCCAGCCGCGGTGCCTGGCTGGACAATGCAGGCTGCCCCGCACGGTCGAGCAGCGCGTAACCGCCAATGCCCTGGCCGTCGATCATGCTCGCCGCCGCCGCGCCATCGAGCAGCAGCACCAGCCACTGCGCCGGTTGGGGGCCCGCCTGTACCGGCTGCGCCAGCGCAACGCCACTGTCACCCGGCCGCAGCCAGTACACCGGGTCTGCACCCTGGAGGCTGCCGCTGCGTGCCTGCAGCGCACGCAGTGATGGCAGGTGCACCAGGTCGACGTCGACCTCGCCCCCGGCCAGCCAGTGCGCGCCGCGTGCATCGATCAGCAGCAGATGCGTCTGCAGTGCCTGCAGCGTGTGCTCGGCGCGCGCTGACAGCAGCAGCCGCTGGCCCGGCTGGCCACCGGGACCATCCAGCGGCAGCTGGCGCACGCCCTCGCTGTCTGCGGCCGGTGCATCCGGGTTGCCGGCCAGTACCGAATCCCCCAGGTAGCGCAGCAGGGCTTCGCGCTGGTCGAAATAGATCTGTGCCTTGTAGGCCGCTGCATTCATCTCGCGGCGATGGGTCGAGATGTCTTCGGTGAATGCCGTGAGCAGGTAGAACCCGGCCGCGGCGGCCAGGCAGATGAAGACGCAGACGGTCAGGCAGCGCAGCAACACCGACGCGGTGGTCGATGGCACGGCCTGCTGCAGCGAAGGGCGGGGAAAGCGGAACATGCAACGATGCTAGGGAGCGGCGCTGATGGCGCGGAATCAGCTGTTTCCTAAAATCCCCCGCTGGCCGGTCAGGCCGGAGCCTGCGCGTGGGTACCGTTCAGGCGGCGGAAAAGAGAACCCCCGCCGAAGCGGGGGTCTCCTGTATCGGCGCTGGCCAGGCACTTACAGTGCGCTGCCACCGAACTTGTGGGTGTACTGCAGGTTGATCGTGCGGCCGACGCTGTCGAACCAGGACACGTCGTAGTACGGGTAAGCGGTGTAGGTACGGTCCTTCGGCGGCATCTTGTTGAACACGTTGACCACCGACAGCGACAGGCGCGAGTGGTCGTCGACGCGGTACTGCAGCGAGGCGTTGTAGCGATAGGTCGCCTTCACGTACGGGCTGTCGCCGCTGTCCCAGTCGAACACTTGGTCGTAGCTGTCCGAGGTCGGCAGCTTGCCCAGGCGCGAGCCGTACACCGTTGCCGACCACGCATCCTTCTCCCAGGTCACGCTCAGGCTGGTCTTGGTGCGCGGAATGTCGAAGCCACTGTTGACCGCGAACTGGTCTTCGGTGCGGTCGCCGGGGTAGCGCTGGAAATCATGCTTCTTCACCCAGGTGTGCGTGCCGTTGAAGATGAAATCGCCGATGCCCGTCTGCAGGCGATAACGCAGGCCGGCGTCGATGCCGGAGGTGGATTCGCGGGCGACGTTGATCGGCTCCACGCGCACGCCATACAGGCGTCCGTCGTTGCTGCGGGTGATGCGGGCGAGCGCGTCCACGCAGGTCGGCGAATTGATGTCGGCGCTGCCCAGGCGGCAGTTTGCTTCGTTGGCCAGGAGCGTGCGCACGTCCATGTCCTGCACCTGGTTGCGCATATCGATGTCAAACCAGTCCACCGACAGGTCCAGGCCGATCGCCGGTGACCAGACAAAGCCGGCGCTCCACGAGGTGCTGGTTTCCGGGTCGAGCTGGCGGTTGCCGGTGCGGCTGCGGATCAGGTTGCGCTCGTAATCGGAACAGTCGCTGGCCTCCTCGAGGCGGCAGGTGTACAGATCCTCGGCGCTGGTCTCGTCGTTGCCCGGTCCGGCAAACACATAGTGCAGGTCCGGTGCACGGAATGCGGTGCCGTAGGAGCCGCGCACCAGCAGGGTATCGATCGGGCGCCATTCCAGGCCGCCGCTCCAGGTCTCCTTGCCGATGCTGTGTCCGGAATAGCGGTACTGGTCGTAGCGGCCCGCCACGCTCAGGTTGACCGTGTCGTGCAGCGGCATGCGCAGCTCCGCAGCCGTCGCCCAGCGGTTGCGCGAACCCTTGCCGTCCGAATCCTTCCAGCTGTAGTAGTAGTACCCGGTCGCCAGCGGATCGGGGTTCAGAGAATAGGCCTGCTGGCCCACTTCCACGGTCGCGGCAAACCCGGCATCGCCACCGGGCAGTGCGAACAGTGCTGCGTTGGTCAGGGTGAAGGCGGCGGTTTCCGTGCGCGACTTCGGAGTGTAGGTGGTACGCGCGGCGATCGAGTCGTACTCGGCGCGGGTCAGTGGACGGTACAGGCGTGACGGATCGGCGTTGTAGACCGGGAAACCGTCGTCATCCACGCCCAGCTGCGGGCCGAGGAACAGGTCATTGGCCTTGGCGGCAATGATCTGTGCCCAGCTGATGCGCGACTGGTACTGCGAATGGCTCAACGCCGCTTCGTAATCCCAGTTGCCAATCAGGTTGCCCTTGAAGCCGGTGGTCACGCTGAAGGTCTTCTGAGTGCTGCGCACCATGGCGTTGCGCAGGCCGCCCATTTCCTCGGGCGAGAACTGTCGCTGCCAGAACTCGATCTCGCCAGTGGCTTTGTTGTTGAAGTAGCCCGACTCCTCACCGTTGGCATCCATGCGGCCCCACTGGGTGACGTCGCGCATCAGCGACATCGAGTGGTAGCCGAGCTGCACGTCGGCGAACCACTGCTGGCCATTGTCGAAGTCGTAGCTCAGCGACGCGTAGCCGTTGGCGCCGCGGCGCTTGCTGAGGATGGTGCCGTAGCCGATCGAGCTGTCGCTGCCGCAGTAGTAGCCGTACTTCGGGCGGTAGGCACGATAGGTGCTGCCCTGGTTCTGGCCGGACAGCGCTTCGCAGGTGGCGGCGCCCGGGTCCAGGTAGTCATCGTTGTAGTCGGTGCGCAGATAGGCACGGCGCGCGATGCGCGAACCCTCGGTGGGGCCATCCCGGGTCGAGTCCTGGATGTCACGGTCATAGGCCCACAGCGGGGTCTGCGACTGCAGCTCGACGCTGTACACGGCGTTGAAGTTGCCACGGCTGAAACCGCTGGCCAGGCTCATGTCGAACGACTCGCCGCCGCCTTCGCTGGAGGTGCCCATGCGCATGTCGATCGTGGTGCCGTCGGCCTTCTTCTTCAGGATGAAGTTGACCACGCCGGCGATCGCGTCCGAGCCGTAGATGGCCGAGGCGCTGCCGGTCAGTACTTCGATGCGCTCGATCATGCCCAGTGGGATGTTGGAGACATCGGTGAAGTTGCTGCGGCCCTTGAACGGCATCGGGAAATCGGCAATACGCCGACCATTGACCAGCACCAGCGTGTGGTTCGGGCCCAGGCCGCGCAGGTCCACCTGCTGGGCGCCCGGCGAGAAGTCGGCGCCACTGGAAGACTGCTGGCTCTGCGTCTCACCGCCGTTCTGGGTCATTGCACGCAGCACGTCCGGCACGGTGGTGAAGCCACTGGAGCGGATCTGCTCGGCATTGATCACCGTGATCGGAGCGGGGCCTTCCACCTGGGCGCGCGGAATGCGCGAGCCGGTGACCTGCACCGCGTCCAGTTGTTGCACCGAAGAGGAAGCCGGTGCCTGGGCCGCCGCGGAAGCAGCCACGCCCATCAACGCCAGCTGGATCGACCACGCCATCGCCTGTCTACGCATGAGGAATTCTCGGAAATGAAGCCGGCCCGCAGAGGAGGGGCCCTGTCCCCCATTCAGACTTCCGGAATGGGCGCGCGCATTTAACGCCTTTTTCATGTCCTTGACTACTGGGCCCCTATCTGGCAAAGAGTGAAAACGCTTGCAAGTCGATTTTGTTCAGGGAGATCAAGATGCGACGCCTCGACCGGATCCTGCCTGGCCCCTTCGCCTGGCTGGCGCTGCTGGTGCTGGCCTGGCCATTGGCCACGCCCGCGCAGGACCTGCAGGGCCCCGGCTTCGCCTATTACGAAATCGGCGATCTGGAATCCCCGCGTCCCGGTCCGCGCGCGCCCGCCATGATGCTGATGGGCGGTGGCGAGTGGGTGCCGGAGGCCTTCCAGTGGTGGCTGAAGCAGGCCGGCAATGGCCGTGTGCTGATTCTGCGCGCCTCCGGTGGCGACGAACTGCAGGACCGCCTGTACCGCGAGATCGGCGGCACTACCGCAGTGCAGACCCTGGTCTTCGACAGCCGCCGCGGTGCCGATGATCCGGCGGTGCTGCGCGTGGTCGCGGCGGCCGATGCCATCTTCATTGCCGGCGGCGACCAGTCCCGCTATATCCGCTTCTGGAAGGGCACCGCACTCAACCGTGCACTCAACGCCCATGTGCGCGCCGGCAAGCCGCTTGCCGGTACCAGCGCTGGCCTGGCCATCCTCGGCGGCTATGCCTATGGCGCCATGGATGGCGGCAGCATCACCTCGGCCGGTGCGCTGGCCGACCCGATGGGCAGTGCCGTGACCCTGGACAGCGGCTTCCTGCAGATGCCCTACCTGCAGCGCGTGGTCACCGACACCCATTTCGACAAGCGTGACCGGCTCGGTCGCCTGATCGTGTTCGTGGCACGTGCCGCCCAGGACAGCGGCGACCCTGACATCGTCGGCATCGGCGTCGATGAGGACACCGCCCTGTGCGTTGAGCCCGATGGCCGGGCCCAGGTCTACAGCGCAGATGGCGAAGGCAAGGTCTGGGTGGTCAGCCCCGGCCGCGACGCCGACCGCCTGGTGGAGGGCGAGCCGCTGCGCTTCCATGCGGTGCCGGTGACGGTGGTCGCCAGCGGCAGCCGCATGCGGCTGGATGATTTCCAGGCCGAGGCCGATTACCAGGCCGTGGCCGACGTCAGCGACGGCGAGATTGAGTTCACGCTTCGGTAGTACCGGCCGCTGGCCGGCAACCCACCTTCCTGATGCGACCGGTGCCGGCCAGCGGCCGGCACTGCCGGTGCAATCCATTCACTACACCTGCTGGAGATGTACCCGATGAAACTGCGCCTGGTGCTGTCCGCGCTGCTGTCCCTGCCGTTGCTTGCCCAGGCCGCCCCGGCCGCCTCGCCGTTGCTGGTCATCCACGGCGGCGCCGGTGTCGAGCGCAAGGACCTGTCGCCGGCTGAAGAGAAGGCTGCGCGCGACGCGTTGCGCGCGGCGCTGCTGAAGGGCCATGCCGAACTGGCGGCCGGTCGCCCGGCGCTTGCAGCCGTCACTGCGGCAATCACCGTGCTGGAGGACGATCCGACCTTCAACGCCGGCAAGGGCGCGGTGTTCACCCATGACGGCCACAACGAACTGGATGCCGCAGTGATGGATGGCGCCACCCTGGCTGCAGGTGCGGTGGCCGGCGTGCAGCGGGTGCGCAACCCGATCCTGCTGGCCCAGGCCGTGATGCAGAAGTCCAGGCACGTGATGATGGTCGGGCAGGGTGCCGAGGCATTCGCGGTGGAGCAGGGCATCGGCCTTGTCGATCCATCCTACTTCCGTACCGACAAGCGCTGGCAGCAACTGCAGCGCGCATTGAAGGAAGAGGCCAGTGGCCAGGCGCACGCCGACCTGGAGACCGCAAGGCACTTCGGCACGGTGGGCGCGGTTGCCTTGGATGCGCAGGGGCAGCTTGCCGCCGGCACCTCCACCGGTGGCATGACCAACAAGCGCTATGGCCGTGTGGGTGATTCGCCGATCATCGGCGCCGGTACCTGGGCCGACGCGGGCTGCGCGGTATCGGGCACCGGCTGGGGCGAGTACTACATCCGGACTGCGGCCGCGCACGAGATCTGTGCGCGCATGCGCTACCAGCGGCAGACGCCGGAGCAGGCCGGCAGGGGCGTGATCAACGAGATGATTCCGAAGATGGGCGGCGACGGCGGCGCGATCGTGCTTGCCGCAGACGGAAAAATGGCCATGCCGTTCAACACCCGGGGCATGTATCGGGGCTGGATCGGCGCCGATGGCGTCCCCCATGTCGCAATTTTCGCCAGCGAGACCCTGTCGGTCCCTGGGCAATAACCTTGCGTATCAATGGGTTTGCGACAACGTGTGAAAAAGATGGAAAAAAGCGTTGACAGCCCCCCGCCTGATCAGCAGAATAAGCGGCTCACCACCACACACCGCAACGCTTCGGCGGCAACGGGTTGGGGTGGTAAGGAGGGATACCCAAGCGGCCAACGGGGGCAGACTGTAAATCTGCTGGCTTACGCCTTCGGTGGTTCGAATCCACCTCCCTCCACCAGTTTCACGTTGTGACATTCCCGGCGCGGGAGTAGTTCAATGGTAGAACCTCAGCCTTCCAAGCTGATGGTGCGGGTTCGATTCCCGTCTCCCGCTCCATTGAATGAACTTTGAATATTATCGAGTTCATGTCATAATGCAAAACTCGGCTCACGTAGCTCAGTCGGTAGAGCACTTCCTTGGTAAGGAAGAGGTCGAAGGTTCGATTCCTTTCGTGAGCACCATCTTAAGCATCACCTCTCAGACGAATTCGAGATAAGCAGCCATGGCCAAGGGTAAGTTCGAGCGCACCAAGCCGCACGTCAACGTCGGCACCATCGGTCACGTCGACCACGGCAAGACCACGCTGACCGCCGCACTGACCAAGATCGGTGCCGAGCGCTTCGGTGGCGAGTTCAAGGACTACTCCTCGATCGACGCCGCGCCGGAAGAAAAGGCGCGTGGCATCACGATCTCGACCGCGCACGTCGAATACGAATCCCCGACCCGTCACTACGCCCACGTTGACTGCCCGGGCCACGCTGACTACGTCAAGAACATGATCACCGGTGCCGCCCAGATGGACGGCGCGATCCTGGTGTGCTCGGCCGCTGACGGCCCGATGCCGCAGACCCGTGAGCACATCCTGCTGTCGCGCCAGGTCGGCGTGCCGTACATCGTCGTGTTCCTGAACAAGGCCGACATGGTGGACGACGCCGAGCTGCTCGAGCTGGTCGAGATGGAAGTGCGCGAGCTGCTGAGCAAGTACGAGTTCCCGGGCGACGACACCCCGATCATCGCCGGTTCGGCCCGTCTGGCGCTGGAAGGCGACCAGAGCGACATCGGCGTGCCGGCCATCCTGAAGCTGGTCGACGCGCTGGACAGCTGGATTCCGGAGCCGGAGCGTGCGATCGACAAGCCGTTCCTGATGCCGGTGGAAGACGTGTTCTCGATCTCGGGCCGCGGCACCGTGGTGACCGGTCGTATCGAGCGCGGCGTGATCAAGGTTGGCGACGAAATCGAAATCGTCGGCATCCGTCCGGTGCAGAAGACCACCGTGACCGGCGTTGAAATGTTCCGCAAGCTGCTGGACCAGGGTCAGGCAGGCGACAACGCTGGCCTGCTGCTGCGCGGCACCAAGCGTGACGACGTCGAGCGTGGCCAGGTGCTGGCCAAGCCGGGCACGATCAAGCCGCACACCAAGTTCGAAGGCGAAGTGTACGTGCTGTCGAAGGACGAGGGCGGCCGCCACACCCCGTTCTTCAACGGCTACCGTCCGCAGTTCTACTTCCGCACCACCGACATCACCGGCGCCGCCAAGCTGCCGGAAGGCGTCGAAATGGTGATGCCGGGTGACAACGTCAAGATGGAAGTCACCCTGATCAACCCGGTGGCCATGGACGAAGGTCTGCGCTTCGCCATCCGCGAAGGCGGCCGTACCGTCGGCGCCGGCGTGGTCTCGAAGATCATCGAGTAAGCCTGCAGTACCGGTGGTTGCATAGCGCCGCCGGTTACGCGAATGGCGGGCCGGGAACCTCGGTCCGCCTTCGCCGTCTAAGGGAAGGCAAGTTTTCAACGTACGCCAGTAGCTCAATTGGCAGAGCAGCGGTCTCCAAAACCGCAGGTTGGGGGTTCGAGTCCCTCCTGGCGTGCCATCTGCCCACCTTATCCAGCGGCCTGGGCCGCTAAAGCAGACACAGCCGGATGAATAGCAAGATCGAACACTCCAAGGACAACTCCGCCAACGGTGGAGATATCGTCAAGTATGTCGCCGCATCGCTGCTGGTGCTGGCCGGTCTGTTCGTCTGGTTCTGGTTCTCCGCGGACTCCGGTCGCGCCGCCCAGCTGGGTGCGTGGGCGGGTCAGTTGCGTGCATTGGCGGTCGTGGTCGGTCTGGTTGGCGGTATCGGCGTGTTCATGCTGACCGGCAAGGGGCGCGACACCCGCGAATTCCTCTCCGAGTCGCGCTTCGAACTGCGCAAGGTGGTCTGGCCGACGCGCCAGGAAGCCGTCCGCATGACCTGGGTCGTGATCGTCGTGGTGCTCATCCTCAGCCTGCTGCTGGGTGGCTTCGACTTCCTGATCCAGAAACTGACTCAGTGGTTCCTGAGCCGCTAAGGAGAATTGCATGAAGCGTTGGTACGTCGTTCACGCCTATTCGGGCTTCGAGAAGTCGGTGGCGCAGGCTCTGCGCGATCGCATCGTCCGTGATGGCATGGAAGAGCGCTTCGGCGACGTCCTGGTCCCGACCGAGGAAGTGGTCGAGATGCGCGCCGGCCAGAAGCGCCGTTCCGAGCGCAAGTTCTTCCCGGGTTACGTGCTGGTCCAGATCGAGACCCACGAGGAAGCCGGCATTCCGCGCATCGACAACGAAAGCTGGCATCTGGTCAAGGAAACCCCGCGGGTCATGGGCTTCATCGGCGGCACCGCTGATCGCCCGCTGCCGATCGCCGATTCCGAGGCCGAGGCCATCCTGAATCGCGTTCAGGAGGGTGTCGAGAAGCCGCGTCCGAAGGTGCTGTTCGAGCCGGGCCAGATGGTTCGCGTCACCGACGGTCCGTTCAACGATTTCAATGGCGTCGTCGAAGAAGTCAACTACGAGAAGAGCCGTCTGCGCGTCTCGGTGCTGATCTTCGGTCGTGCCACTCCGGTCGAGCTCGAGTTCGGCCAGGTCGAAAAGGCCGTCTGACCTGTGCTGTCGAGTCGAGCCATGCTCGGCTCCGGGGTATGGATGGTGCGGTAGTCGGGCAAGGCTCGACTCTCCAAAGGGAACCGGGCCTGGCCCGGTTCCGTTCGTTTACCTGCCGCTTCAGGCATGTGAAGAAAAAACCTGTTATAGTGCGCGGCTCCCCGCTGGGAAAGCCAGCAGGACGAGGCCGCCGCAAGGTGGCCTTCAGCATGATTTCAAAACGCGATGCCGGGACGCGTGATTCCCGGTCCGATGGGGAGCCTGTTGTCGAAAGGCGCTAGCACCCGGAGAGCACTCACATGGCAAAGAAAGTTGTCGGTTACATCAAGCTGCAGGTGAAGGCCGGTCAGGCCAACCCCTCGCCGCCGGTCGGTCCTGCGCTGGGTCAGCGTGGCCTGAACATCATGGAATTCTGCAAGGCGTTCAACGCTGCCACGCAGAAGCTCGAGCCGGGTCTGCCGGTTCCGGTGATCATCACGGCCTACTCGGACCGTACGTTCACCTTCATCACCAAGAGCACCCCGGCTACCACCCTGCTGAAGAAGGCCGCTGGCATCTCGTCGGGCTCCAAGCGCCCGAACACCGAGAAGGTCGGCAAGGTCACCCGTAAGCAGCTGGAAGAGATCGCCAAGGCGAAGGAACCGGATCTGACTGCCGCCGACCTGGACGCCGCCGTGCGTACCATCGCTGGCTCTGCCCGTTCCATGGGCCTCGTGGTGGAGGGTTAATAAGATGGCACAGACCAAGCGTGAGAAGGCCATCAAGGCCGCCGTCGTTCCGGGCAAGGCATACGCCTTCGAGGACGCGATCAACATCCTGAAGACCGCCACCAAGGCCAAGTTCGTCGAGTCGATCGACGTCGCCGTGCGCCTGGGCGTCGATGCGAAGAAGTCCGACCAGCAGGTCCGTGGCTCCACCGTGCTGCCGGCCGGTACCGGCAAGTCGGTCCGCGTCGCCGTGTTCGCTCCGGCCGGTGCCAAGGCTGACGAAGCCCTGGCTGCTGGCGCCGACGCCGTCGGTATGGATGACCTGGCCGAGAAGATGCAGGCCGGCGATCTGAACTACGATGTCGTCATCGCGACCCCGGACGCCATGCGCGTCGTCGGTAAGCTGGGCACCGTGCTGGGCCCGCGCGGCCTGATGCCGAACCCGAAGGTCGGCACCGTTTCCCCGAACCCGGGTGAAGCCGTGAAGAACGCCAAGTCGGGTCAGGTCCGTTACCGCACCGACAAGGCCGGCATCATCCACTGCACCATCGGCAAGGCCGACTTCGCCGAAGACGCGCTGAAGTCGAACCTGACCGCGCTGCTGCTGGACCTGATCAAGGCCAAGCCGGCCACCTCGAAGGGCACCTACCTGCAGAAGGTTTCGGTCAGCTCGACGATGGGCCCGGGCGTCACCGTCGACCAGTCGTCGCTGACCCTGAAGTAATTGTTTCAAGCGGTCACGGTGCCCCGGGTGCCGTGACCGTGACATTTGAAGGCATCGCTGGCAGTGCATCGCCCGCGGTAGCCGTCAAAGACCGCAGGCGCGGTCGTGGCAATACCGGCGACGGGCATGGAAGCTCGATCTGGCAAGGAGTCGCCGCCGGAGCAGTCAGGAGCGCTTAATCGATTCCCCGGAATCACCCTGCGTAGATGGTGCCCTTCTGGAGTTTTTCTGGTTCACGCACGTCTGGGTTTCCCAGGTTGGCCCACTCCAGGTCTAGAACGGCCCACCCCCGGAACATCATCCCGATGTTCCCGGCGTCCAGGATGGATGCCGCACAGGACCGCACACGGCAGGAGCCGTAAGCGGAGTTCAATAGGAGGAGTGCAATGGCTCTCAATCTGTCCCAGAAGCAAGAAGTAGTCGCCGAGCTGGCAGACGTCGCCGCCAAGGCCCACTCCTTGATCGCAGCCGAATACGCTGGCACCACGGTCGCCCAGATGACCGCGATGCGCAAGCAGGCTCGTGAAACCGGTGTTTTCTTGAAGGTTGTCAAGAACACCCTGGCTTCGCGCGCCGTTGAAGGCACCGAGTTCGCAGTCGCCCAGGACCAGATGGTTGGTCCGCTGCTGTACGCGTTCTCGCTCGAGGAGCCCGGCGCTGCCGGTCGCCTGATCAAGGAAGCCGCCAAGGGCAACGACAAGCTGAAGGCTAAGGTCGTCGCCATCGGTGGTGAAGTGTTCCCGGCGAGCCACGTCGACGTGCTGGCATCGCTGCCGACCCGCGACCAGGCCCTGGCCATGCTGGCCCGCGTCCTGACCGAGCCGGTCACGATGTTTGCCCGCGCCATCAAGGCCGTTGGCGAGAAGCAGGGGGGTGGCGATGTCGCCGCTGACGCTGCCGAGCCGGCCGCCGAGACCGCCTGAGTTTCGACTTGCCGTGGTTCCTGACGGAACCTCAATCCAGAAAATCATCCAAAGGTATTAATCATGTCCCTTACCAACGAACAGATCGTCGACGCCATCGCCGAGAAGTCCCTGATGGAAGTGATGGAGCTGGTCAAGGCCATCGAAGAGAAGTTCGGCGTCTCCGCCGCTGCTCCGGTTGCCGTGGCTGCTGCCGCTGGCCCGGCTGCTGCTGTTGAAGAGCAGACCGAATTCGTCGTCACCCTGAAGACTGCCGGCGAGAAGAAGGTCGAAGTCATCAAGGCCGTCCGCGCCATCACCGGCCTGGGCCTGAAGGAAGCGAAGGACCTGGCCGAAGCCGGCGGCGTCCTGAAGGACAACGCTTCGAAGGAAGAAGCCGAGAAGATGAAGAAGGACCTGGAAGCTGCTGGCGCGACTGTCGAAGTCAAGTAAGCAGTTACCTTGCATCGTCACCGATTCGCGGCGATGCAGCCAAGGCTGGGGGCGTAAGCCCCCGGCCTTTGGTCGTTGTTGCGGTGTTGTAGATCCGCGCCATGCGTGGATGTGAAAAAAAAGCAGGAAAAAGCCCAACACGGGCTGCAGTCAAACCCCGGCAGGCCAGCGCCGAGCGCGGCAGCGGGGGAGTGGTAGCAGACGAGTTGGCAGTTGGAAGTAGCGGGAGAAGGCGTGCTGGTGCCGGCAATACCAGCGACTTCCAACTGACAATTTCAAGTTCCCTTCGGATCGTGGGCGCACGATCCGCACAACAAGGTGGAAGACCTCATGACGTCCTATTCGTTCACCGAAAAAAAGCGTATCCGCAAGGATTTCGGCAAGCAGCGCTCGATTCTCGAAGTGCCGTTCCTGCTCGCCATCCAGGTGGATTCCTATCGTGAATTCCTGCAGGAAAACGTCGATCCGGCCAAGCGCACGGACCACGGCCTGCACGCTGCGCTGAAGTCGGTCTTCCCGATCGCCAGCTACAGCGGCAACGCTGCCCTGGAATACGTCGGCTACAAGCTGGGCGAACCGGTCTTCGACGAGCGTGAGTGCCGCCAGCGCGGCATGAGCTACGGCGCCCCGCTGCGCGTGACCGTGCGCCTGGTGATCTACGACCGTGAGTCGTCGACCAAGGCCATCAAGTACGTGAAGGAGCAGGAGGTCTATCTGGGCGAAATCCCGCTGATGACCGAGAACGGCACCTTCATCGTCAACGGCACCGAGCGCGTCATCGTCTCCCAGCTGCACCGCTCGCCGGGCGTGTTCTTCGACCACGACCGTGGCAAGACCCACAGCTCGGGCAAGCTGCTGTACAGCGCCCGCATCATTCCCTACCGCGGCTCCTGGCTGGACTTCGAGTTCGACCCGAAGGACGCGCTGTTCACCCGTATCGACCGCCGCCGCAAGCTGCCGGTGTCGATCCTGCTGCGCGCGCTCGGCTACAGCAACGAAGAGATGCTGGCCGAGTTCTTCGAGATCAACACCTTCCACATCAACCCGGATGAAGGCGTCCAGCTGGAGCTGGTGCCGGAGCGCCTGCGTGGCGAGACCCTGGGCTTCGACCTCGCCGACGGCGACAAGGTCATCGTGGAAGCCGGCAAGCGCATCACCGCGCGTCACATCAAGCAGCTGGAAGCCTCGGGCATTGCCGCCCTGGCCGTGCCGGACGACTACATCGTCGGCCGCATCCTGTCGCACGACGTGGTCGATGCCTCGACCGGCGAACTGCTGGCCCAGGCCAACGACGAGATCACGGACGAGCAGCTGCAGGCCTTCCGCAAGGCCGGTGTGGATGCCGTGGGCACCCTGTGGGTGAACGACCTGGATCGTGGCCCGTACCTGTCCAACACCCTGCGTATCGACCCGACCAAGACCCAGCTGGAAGCCCTGGTCGAGATCTACCGCATGATGCGTCCGGGCGAGCCGCCGACCAAGGATGCCGCGCAGAACCTGTTCCACAACCTGTTCTTCACCTTCGAGCGCTACGACCTGTCCGCGGTCGGCCGCATGAAGTTCAACCGTCGCGTGGGCCGCAAGGAAACCACCGGCGAAGCCGTGCTGTACGACAGCAAGTACTTCGGCGAGCGCAACGACGAAGAGTCCAAGCGCCTGGTCGCTGCCCACGGCGAAAGCTCCGACATCCTGGACGTGATCAAGGTCCTGACCGAGATCCGCAACGGTCGCGGCGTGGTCGACGACATCGATCACCTGGGCAACCGTCGCGTGCGTTCGGTCGGCGAAATGGCCGAGAACGTGTTCCGCGTCGGCCTGGTCCGCGTCGAGCGTGCGGTTAAGGAGCGCCTGTCGATGGCCGAGTCGGAAGGCCTGACCCCGCAGGAACTGATCAACGCCAAGCCGGTCGCCGCTGCCATCAAGGAGTTCTTCGGCTCCTCGCAGCTGTCGCAGTTCATGGACCAGAACAACCCGCTGTCGGAAGTGACCCACAAGCGTCGCGTCTCGGCCCTGGGCCCGGGCGGCCTGACCCGTGAGCGCGCCGGCTTCGAAGTGCGCGACGTGCACCCGACCCATTACGGCCGCGTCTGCACCATCGAAACCCCGGAAGGCCCGAACATCGGCCTGATCAACTCGCTGGCCGTGTACGCCCGCACCAACAAGTACGGTTTCCTCGAGACCCCGTACCGCAAGGTCGTGGACGGCAAGGTCTATGACGAAGTCGAGTTCCTGTCGGCCATTGAAGAGAACGAGTACGTCATTGCGCAGGCCAACGCGCTGACCGACGCCAAGGGCACCCTGGCCGAGCAGTTCGTTCCGTGCCGCTTCCAGGGCGAATCGCTGCTGAAGCCGCCGGCGGAAGTCCACTTCATGGACGTTTCGCCGATGCAGACCGTCTCTATCGCGGCCGCGCTGGTTCCGTTCCTGGAGCACGATGACGCGAACCGCGCACTGATGGGCGCCAACATGCAGCGTCAGGCCGTGCCGACCCTGCGTTCGCAGAAGCCGCTGGTCGGCACCGGCATCGAGCGCGCCGTGGCGCGTGACTCGGGTGTGACCGTGAACGCCCGTCGTGGTGGTGAGATCGTGCAGATCGACGCGGCCCGCATCGTGGTCAAGGTCAACGAGGAAGAGATCGTTGGCGCCACCGACGCCGGCGTGGACATCTACAACCTGGTCAAGTACACCCGGTCGAACCAGAACACCTGCATCAACCAGCGTCCGCTGGTCCAGGTGGGTGACGTCATCGCCCGCGGCGACGTGCTGGCCGACGGTCCGTCCACCGACATCGGCGAGCTGGCCCTGGGCCAGAACATGCTGATCGCGTTCATGCCGTGGAACGGCTACAACTTCGAAGACTCCATCCTGCTCTCCGAGCGCGTGGTGGAAGAGGATCGCTACACCACGATCCACATCGAAGAGCTGACCTGCGTCGCGCGTGACACCAAGCTGGGGCCGGAGGAAATCTCCGCCGACATCCCGAACGTCTCCGAGCAGGCGCTGAACCGCCTGGACGAGAGCGGCGTGGTGTACATCGGTGCAGAAGTGCGCGCTGGCGACATCCTGGTCGGCAAGGTCACCCCGAAGGGCGAAAGCCAGCTGACCCCGGAAGAGAAGCTGCTGCGCGCGATCTTCGGCGAGAAGGCTTCGGACGTTAAGGACAGCTCGCTGCGCGTTCCGCCGGGCATGGACGGCACCGTCATCGACGTGCAGGTCTTCACCCGCGACGGCATCGAGAAGGACAAGCGCGCGCGCCAGATCGAAGAGTCCGAAATCAAGCGCGTCAAGAAGGACTTCGATGACCAGTTCCGCATCCTGGAAGCGGCCATCTACATGCGTCTGCGTTCGCAGATCGTGGGCAAGGTGGTCAATGGTGGTGCTGGCCTGAAGAAGGGTGACGTGATCACCGACGCCTTCCTCGACGGCCTGAAGAAGTCTGACTGGTTCGCCCTGCGCATGAAGGACGAGGACGCCTCGGAAGCCATCGAGCGCGCCCAGAAGCAGATCCAGGCGCACGAGAAGGAATTCGAGCGTCGCTTCGCCGACAAGCGCGGCAAGATCACCGCGGGCGACGACCTCGCCCCGGGCGTGCTGAAGATGGTCAAGGTGTTCCTGGCGGTGAAGCGCCGCATCCAGCCGGGTGACAAGATGGCAGGCCGCCACGGCAACAAGGGTGTGGTGTCCAACGTGGTGCCGGTCGAGGACATGCCGTACATGGCCTCGGGCGAGACCGTGGACATCGTGCTGAACCCGCTGGGCGTGCCGTCGCGTATGAACATCGGCCAGATCCTGGAAGTGCACCTGGGCTGGGCCGCCAAGGGTCTGGGTCGCAAGATCCAGGCGATGCTGGAAGCCCAGGCGGCGGTCGCCGACCTGCGCAAGTTCCTGGACGACATCTACAACCACGACGACACCAACGTGGCCAACCGTGTCGACCTGTCGCAGTTCAGCGACGAGGAGCTGCTGCGCCTGGCCCGCAACCTGACCGACGGCGTGCCGATGGCCACCCCGGTGTTCGACGGCGCCACCGAAGCGGAAATCAAGCGCATGCTGGAACTGGCCGACCTGCCGAGCAGTGGCCAGACCCAGCTGTACGACGGCCGCACCGGTGAAGCCTTCGACCGCCATACCACCGTCGGTTACATGCACTACCTGAAGCTGAACCACCTGGTCGACGACAAGATGCACGCCCGTTCGACCGGTCCGTACTCGCTCGTCACCCAGCAGCCGCTGGGCGGCAAGGCGCAGTTCGGCGGCCAGCGCTTCGGTGAAATGGAAGTCTGGGCGCTGGAAGCCTACGGCGCGGCCTACACCCTGCAGGAAATGCTGACGGTGAAGTCCGATGACGTGCAGGGCCGCAACCAGATGTACAAGAACATCGTCGACGGCGAGCACGAGATGGTCGCGGGCATGCCGGAATCCTTCAACGTGCTCGTGAAGGAAATCCGCTCGCTGGCCATCAACATGGAACTGGAAGACAACTGATCCATGCCGGCGCGGCGGTCCGCCGCCGCGCCGCTGGCAGTGAACTGAAAGCCCATCGACACAGCATTCCTCCTTCTGGAGAACACCATGAAAGACCTGCTCAACCTCTTCAACCAGCAGCGCCAGACGCTGGACTTCGACGCGATCAAGATCGCGCTGGCCTCGCCGGACCTGATCCGTTCGTGGTCCTTCGGCGAAGTGAAGAAGCCGGAAACCATCAACTACCGTACCTTCAAGCCGGAACGCGACGGCCTGTTCTGCGCCGCCATCTTCGGCCCGGTGAAGGACTACGAGTGCCTGTGCGGCAAGTACAAGCGCATGAAGCACCGCGGCGTGGTCTGCGAAAAGTGCGGTACCGAAGTGACCCTGGCCAAGGTGCGCCGCGAGCGCATGGGCCACATCGACCTGGCCTCGCCGGTCGCGCACATCTGGTTCCTCAAGTCGCTGCCGTCGCGCATCGGCCTGATGCTGGACATGACCCTGCGCGACATCGAGCGCGTGCTGTACTTCGAAGCGTACGTGGTGACCGAGCCGGGCCTGACCGCCCTGGAGCGCCGCCAGCTGCTGACCGAGGAACAGTACCTGCAGGCGCGCCAGGAACACGGTGACGACTTCGACGCCGCCATGGGCGCCGAGGCCGTCTACGAACTGCTGCGCACGATCGACCTGCAGTCCGAGATGACCCGCCTGCGCGAGGAAATCGCCGCTACCGGTTCGGAAACCAAGCTCAAGCGCCTCACCAAGCGCATCAAGCTGATCGAAGCCTTCCTGGAATCGGGCAACCGTCCGGAATGGATGGTCATGACCGTGCTGCCGGTGCTGCCGCCGGACCTGCGTCCGCTGGTCCCGCTGGATGGCGGCCGCTTCGCGACCTCCGACCTGAACGACCTGTACCGCCGCGTCATCAACCGCAACAACCGCCTGCGCCGCCTGCTCGAACTGAGCGCGCCGGACATCATCGTGCGCAATGAAAAGCGCATGCTGCAGGAATCGGTCGATGCACTGCTGGACAACGGCCGCCGCGGTCGTGCCATCACCGGCACCAACAAGCGCCCGCTGAAGTCGCTGGCCGACATGATCAAGGGCAAGCAGGGCCGCTTCCGCCAGAACCTGCTCGGCAAGCGCGTCGACTACTCGGGCCGTTCGGTCATCGTGGTCGGCCCGTACCTGCGCCTGCACCAGTGCGGCCTGCCGAAGAAGATGGCGCTTGAGCTGTTCAAGCCGTTCGTCTTCGCCAAGCTGCAGCGTCGTGGCCTGGCCACCACCATCAAGGCTGCCAAGAAGCTGGTCGAGCGCGAAGAAGCCGAAGTCTGGGACATCCTGGAAGAGGTCATCCGCGAGCATCCGGTGATGCTGAACCGTGCGCCGACCCTGCACCGCCTGGGCATCCAGGCGTTCGAGCCGGTACTGATCGAGGGCAAGGCCATCCAGCTGCACCCGCTGGTCTGCACCGCGTTCAACGCCGACTTCGACGGTGACCAGATGGCCGTCCACGTGCCGCTCTCGCTGGAAGCCCAGCTGGAAGCGCGTGCGCTGATGATGTCGACCAACAACATCCTGTCGCCGGCCAACGGCGAGCCGATCATCGTGCCGTCGCAGGACGTCGTGCTGGGTCTGTACTACATGACCCGCTCGCTGGAGAACAAGAAGGGCGAGGGCATGGCCTTCGCCAACATCGCCGAAGTCAAGCGCGCCTACGACAACCGCGTGGTGGAACTGCACGCCAAGGTCAAGGTCCGCATCACCGAGGTGGTGACCGACGAAGACGGCAACAAGCAGAACAAGACCTCGATCGTGGACACCACGATCGGTCGCGCCCTGCTGGCTGAAATCCTGCCGGAAGGCCTGCCGTTCGCGCTGGCCAATGTCGAGCTGACCAAGAAGAACATCAGCCGCCTGATCAACTCCAGCTACCGCCAGCTCGGCCTGAAGGACACGGTCGTGTTCGCCGACAAGCTGATGTACACCGGCTTCGCCTATGCGACCCGCGCCGGCGTCTCGATCGGCATCGACGACATGCTGATCCCGGACGAGAAGAAGGGCATCCTCACCGAGGCCGAAGCCGAAGTGCTGGAAATCCAGGAGCAGTACCAGTCGGGCCTGGTCACCGCCGGCGAGCGCTACAACAAGGTGGTCGACATCTGGTCGCGCACCAACGAGCGCATCGCCAAGGCGATGATGGACACCATCGGTACCGAGAAGGTCGTCAATGCCAAGGGCGAGACCATCGACCAGAAGTCGATGAACTCGCTGTACATCATGGCCGACTCCGGTGCGCGTGGTTCGCAGGCGCAGATCCGTCAGCTGGCCGGCATGCGTGGCCTGATGGCCCGCCCGGACGGCTCGATCATCGAGACGCCCATCAAGGCGAACTTCCGCGAAGGCCTGAACGTGCAGGAGTACTTCAACTCCACCCACGGTGCCCGTAAGGGTCTGGCCGATACCGCGCTGAAGACCGCGAACTCGGGTTACCTGACCCGTCGCCTGGTCGACGTGGCGCAGGACGTGGTGATCACCGAAGTGGATTGCGGTACCACCGAAGGCCTGATCATGACCCCGATCGTGGAAGGCGGCGACGTGGTCGAGCCGCTGAAGGATCGCGTGCTGGGCCGCGTGGTTGCCGAGGACGTGTTCCTGCCGGGCAACGACGAAGATCCGATCGTCACCCGCAACACCCTGCTGGACGAAGCCTGGGTTGCCAAGCTGGAAGATGCCGGCGTGCAGACCATCAAGGTCCGCTCGACCATCTCCTGTGAATCGGCCTTCGGTGTCTGCTCGCGCTGCTACGGCCGCGACCTGGCGCGTGGCCACCTGGTCAACATCGGTGAAGCGGTCGGCGTCATCGCCGCCCAGTCCATCGGTGAGCCGGGTACCCAGCTGACCATGCGTACGTTCCACATCGGTGGTGCGGCGTCGCGAGCTGCTGCGGTCGACAACATCACCGTCAAGACCACCGGCTCGGTCAAGTTCAGCAACCTCAAGTCCGTGGAGCACGCCAACGGCTCGCTGGTGGCGGTGTCGCGCTCGGGCGAAATCTCGGTGCTCGATGCGCACGGCCGTGAGCGTGAGCGTTACAAGCTGCCGTACGGTGCGACCATCACGTCCAAGGACGGTGATGCGATCAAGGCTGGCCAGACCGTGGCCAACTGGGATCCGCATAACCACCCGATCGTGTCGGAAGTGGCCGGCTTCATCCGCTTCATCGACTTCGTCGACGGCGTCACCGTCATCGAGAAGACCGACGAGCTGACCGGCCTGGCCTCGCGCGAAATCACCGATCCGAAGCGTCGTGGTACCCAGGCCAAGGACCTGCGCCCGATCGTGCGCATCGTCGACGCCAAGGGCAACGACCTGTCGATCCCGGGCACCGACCTGCCGGCGCAGTACCTGCTGCCGCCGCGTTCGATCGTCAACCTGCAGGACGGCGCCCCGGTGGGCGTGGGCGACGTCGTCGCCAAGATCCCGCAGGAAGCGTCGAAGACCCGCGACATCACCGGTGGTCTGCCGCGCGTGGCCGACCTGTTCGAAGCGCGCAAGCCGAAGGATCCGGCGGTGCTGGCCGAGCGTTCGGGCATCATCAGCTTCGGCAAGGACACCAAGGGCAAGCAGCGCCTGATCATCAAGGACACTGATGGTTCGGAGCACGAAGAGCTGATCCCGAAGTACCGCCAGGTCATCGTGTTCGAAGGCGAGCATGTCACCAAGGGTGAAACCATCGTGGACGGCGAGCCGAGCCCGCAGGACATCCTGCGCCTGCTGGGTGTCGAGCCGCTGGCTGCCTACCTGGTCAAGGAAATCCAGGACGTGTACCGCCTGCAGGGCGTGAAGATCAACGACAAGCACATCGAGGTGATCACCCGCCAGATGCTGCGCAAGGTCGAGATCACCGACCAGGGCAGCAGCAAGTTCCTGAACGGCGAACAGGTGGAGCGCCAGCGCGTTATCGAGGAGAATGCGCGCCTGTCGACCCGCAACGAACTGCCGGCGCGCTTCGATCCGGTTCTGCTGGGTATCACCAAGGCCTCGCTGGCGACCGAATCGTTCATCTCGGCGGCCTCCTTCCAGGAGACCACCCGAGTGCTGACCGAGGCTGCCGTCCGCGGTACCAAGGACAACCTGCGTGGCCTGAAGGAAAACGTCATCGTCGGCCGCCTGATTCCGGCCGGTACCGGCCTGTCCTACCACAGCAGCCGCCGTCGCGGCGCTTCCGGTCTCACCGACTCGGAAATGCAGACCCTGGCCGGCACCCCGGCTGCGGTCGAGTCCCCGGTGGTTGAAGCCGAAGCTGAACAGGCCTCGGGCGAAGAATGAGGTATCCGGTCCGGCCGCAAGGCCGGACCACCCCGTCGGTCCATCGATGGGATTGGGAAAGGGCAGGGGAGATCGTCCGCGATCGACCCAGCCAACCTGAACGGGGTACATGGAGGCCCCCCAGTAACGTCCCGGGATCAGGGACGGGCTTGACAGGAGGCGTTTGACTGCTTTCCTTGCAGGTTGCTACAATCGTCTGTCTCAGCAGGCCAAAATTTCGGCCTGCTTTAACATTTCCGCATCTCTGGCCGGATTTTCCGGCCACCAATCAGAAGAACCTACTGATGGCGACGATCAACCAGCTGGTCCGCAAGCCGCGGCAAGCGACCACCTACAAGAGTGCCTCGCCGGCGCTCGACAAGTGCCCGCAGCGCCGTGGCGTCTGCACCCGTGTCTACACCACCACTCCGAAGAAGCCGAACTCGGCTCTGCGCAAGGTTGCCAAGGTCCGCCTGACCAACCAGGAAGAAGTGATTTCCTACATCGGTGGTGAAGGCCACAACCTGCAGGAGCACTCCGTGGTCCTGATCCGCGGCGGTCGCGTCAAGGACCTGCCGGGTGTGCGTTACCACACCGTTCGTGGCTCGCTCGACGCCGCCGGCGTTGCCAAGCGTCGCCAGGCCCGTTCCAAGTACGGCGCCAAGCGTCCGAAGGCATAAGGAGAGAGCACTATGTCGCGTAAGGGTAATACTCCGCAGCGTTCCGTCCTGCCCGATCCGAAGCACGGAAGCGAAACCATCGCCCGTTTCATCAACATGGTCATGCAGAGCGGCAAGAAGTCCGTCGCCGAAAAGATCGTGTACGGCGCCATGGACGTGATCACCGAGAAGAACAGCAGCGCCAACGCCATTGAACTGGTGCAGAAGGCTCTGGACAACGTCGCTCCGGCGGTCGAAGTCAAGTCGCGCCGCGTCGGTGGTGCCACCTACCAGGTGCCGGTCGAAGTGCGTTCGTCGCGCAAGATGGCCCTGGCCATGCGCTGGTTGATCGACTCCGCGCGCAAGCGTGGTGAGAACACCATGCCGAAGAAGCTGGCTGCTGAACTGATCGACGCCTCGGAAAACCGCGGCGGCGCCATCAAGAAGCGCGAAGAAACCCACCGCATGGCCGAAGCCAACAAGGCATTCGCCCACTACCGCTGGTGAGTTTGACGGCCTTGTAAAACAGGCAGGGCAGCACCACTTCGGTGCGTGCTGCCTCGCGGTCCCAGAAGGACTGCGCCAATCCGAAGGCCGCCGAAAGGCGGCGTTCGGCCATCCGAAATCCAAGAAATCTGAGAGGCTCCCGTGGCCCGTTCCACTCCCATCGAGCGTTACCGTAACTTCGGCATCATGGCTCACATCGATGCCGGCAAGACCACCACGTCCGAGCGCATCCTGTTCTACACCGGCAAGAGCCACAAGATCGGTGAAGTGCACGACGGCGCCGCCACCATGGACTGGATGGAGCAGGAGCAGGAGCGTGGCATCACGATCCAGTCCGCTGCCACCACCGCGTTCTGGAAGGGCATGGACAAGTCCCTGCCGGAGCACCGCTTCAACATCATCGACACCCCCGGGCACGTCGACTTCACCATCGAAGTGGAGCGTTCGCTGCGCGTGCTCGACGGTGCCGTCTTCGTCCTGTGCGCCGTCGGTGGCGTGCAGCCGCAGTCGGAAACCGTGTGGCGCCAGGCCAACAAGTACCACGTGCCGCGCATCGCGTTCGTCAACAAGATGGACCGCACCGGTGCCAACTTCCAGAAGGTCGTCGGCCAGCTGAAGGCCAAGCTGGGTGCGGTTGCCGTGCCGATGCAGCTGCCGATCGGCGCTGAAGACAACTTCAAGGGCGTCGTCGACCTGCTGAAGATGAAGGCCATCCACTGGGATGAAGCTTCGCAGGGCATGAAGTTCGAATACAGCGACATCCCGGCCGAACTGCAGGGCCCAGCGGAAGAAGCTCGCCAGTTCATGGTCGAGACCGCTGCCGAAGCCAGCGAAGAGCTGATGGAAAAGTACCTGGGCGGCGAAGAGCTGGCCGAGGCTGAAATCATCAACGCGCTGCGTACCCGCACCCTGGCCACCGAAATCGTGCCGATGTACTGCGGCTCGGCCTTCAAGAACAAGGGCGTGCAGGCCATGCTGGACGGCGTGATCCAGCTGCTGCCGTCGCCGGTCGACGTGCCGGACGTGAAGGGCGTGGACGTTGACGACGACACCGTCGAAATGACCCGCAAGTCGGACGACAAGGCTCCGTTCTCGTCGCTGGCCTTCAAGATCATCACCGACCCGTTCGTCGGCGCGCTGACCTTCTTCCGTGTCTACTCGGGCACCCTGAACGGTGGCGACACCGTGCTGAACTCGGTGAAGGGCAAGAAGGAGCGCATCGGCCGCATCCTGCAGATGCACTCGAACAACCGCGAGGAAATCAAGGAAGTTCTGGCTGG
Source organism: Stenotrophomonas sp. pho (assembly GCF_006228405.1). Classification (NCBI taxonomy): domain Bacteria; kingdom Pseudomonadati; phylum Pseudomonadota; class Gammaproteobacteria; order Lysobacterales; family Lysobacteraceae; genus Stenotrophomonas; species Stenotrophomonas sp. pho. The sequence goes on from NZ_CP029759.1 coordinate 844,950, forward strand.
TGACATCGCCGCTGCCGTGGGTCTGAAGGACACCACCACCGGTGACACCCTGTGCGCCGTGGACGCCCCGATCATCCTGGAGCGCATGACGTTCCCGGAGCCGGTGATCTCGATGGCCGTCGAGCCGAAGACCAAGTCGGACCAGGAAAAGATGGGCCTGGCCCTGGGCCGCCTGGCGCAGGAAGATCCGTCGTTCCGCGTCAAGACCGACGAAGAATCCGGCCAGACCATCATCTCGGGCATGGGCGAGCTGCACCTGGACATCATCGTTGACCGCCTGAAGCGCGAGTTCAACGTTGAAGCCAACGTCGGTGCGCCGCAGGTGGCCTACCGCGAAACCATCACCCTGGCCGACGTCAAGTCGGACTACAAGCACGCCAAGCAGTCCGGTGGTAAGGGTCAGTACGGTCACGTCGTGATCGAACTGTCGCCGATCACTGCTGCCGACCGTGCCGATCCGAAGATCGCTCCGATGATCAAGGACGACTTCCTGTTCATCAACGACATCACCGGCGGCGTGATCCCGAAGGAATTCATCCCGTCGGTCGAGAAGGGGCTGCGCGAAACCATCACCAGCGGCCCGCTGGCTGGCTTCCCGGTCGTGGACGTCAAGGTGAAGCTGGTGTTCGGTTCGTACCACGACGTCGACTCCTCGGAAATGGCGTTCAAGCTGGCTTCGTCGATGGCCTTCAAGCAGGGCTTCGCCAAGGCCAAGCCGGTGCTGCTGGAGCCGATCATGAAGGTCGAGATCGTGACCCCGGAGGATTACCAGGGTGACGTGATGGGCGACGTCAGCCGTCGTCGCGGCGTGCTGCAGGGTTCCGACACCACCGGTGACGGTTCGGCCAGCATCATCAACGCGATGATCCCGCTGGGTGAAATGTTCGGCTACGCCACTGCACTGCGTTCGCAGACCCAGGGCCGCGCCACTTTCACCATGGAATTCGATCACTACGAGCCGGCTCCGACCAACATCGCCGAAGCCGTCATGAAGAAGGGCTGAGCCTCGCTCAGCCTCTCTTGAAACCACTTACGAACAATCAAGGTATAGAACAATGGCAAAGGGTAAGTTCGAACGCACCAAGCCGCACGTCAACGTCGGCACCATCGGTCACGTCGACCACGGCAAGACCACGCTGACCGCCGCACTGACCAAGATCGGTGCCGAGCGCTTCGGTGGCGAGTTCAAGGACTACTCCTCGATCGACGCCGCGCCGGAAGAAAAGGCGCGTGGCATCACGATCTCGACCGCGCACGTCGAATACGAATCCCCGACCCGTCACTACGCCCACGTTGACTGCCCGGGCCACGCTGACTACGTCAAGAACATGATCACCGGTGCCGCCCAGATGGACGGCGCGATCCTGGTGTGCTCGGCCGCTGACGGCCCGATGCCGCAGACCCGTGAGCACATCCTGCTGTCGCGCCAGGTCGGCGTGCCGTACATCGTCGTGTTCCTGAACAAGGCCGACATGGTGGACGACGCCGAGCTGCTCGAGCTGGTCGAGATGGAAGTGCGCGAGCTGCTGAGCAAGTACGAGTTCCCGGGCGACGACACCCCGATCATCGCCGGTTCGGCCCGTCTGGCGCTGGAAGGCGACCAGAGCGACATCGGCGTGCCGGCCATCCTGAAGCTGGTCGACGCGCTGGACAGCTGGATTCCGGAGCCGGAGCGTGCGATCGACAAGCCGTTCCTGATGCCGGTGGAAGACGTGTTCTCGATCTCGGGCCGCGGCACCGTGGTGACCGGTCGTATCGAGCGCGGCGTGATCAAGGTTGGCGACGAAATCGAAATCGTCGGCATCCGTCCGGTGCAGAAGACCACCGTGACCGGCGTTGAAATGTTCCGCAAGCTGCTGGACCAGGGTCAGGCAGGCGACAACGCTGGCCTGCTGCTGCGCGGCACCAAGCGTGACGACGTCGAGCGTGGCCAGGTGCTGGCCAAGCCGGGCACGATCAAGCCGCACACCAAGTTCGAAGGCGAAGTGTACGTGCTGTCGAAGGACGAGGGCGGCCGCCACACCCCGTTCTTCAACGGCTACCGTCCGCAGTTCTACTTCCGCACCACCGACATCACCGGCGCCGCCAAGCTGCCGGAAGGCGTCGAAATGGTGATGCCGGGTGACAACGTCAAGATGGAAGTCACCCTGATCAACCCGGTGGCCATGGACGAAGGTCTGCGCTTCGCCATCCGCGAAGGCGGCCGTACCGTCGGCGCCGGCGTGGTCTCGAAGATCATCGAGTAATCTGGTAGTATCAGCGCCCCGATGTTGCCTGGGTAGGGCATCGGGGCGTATCAAATGGGAAAGCAGGCACAGGATGTGCCTTGTGTTCCCCGGACCAGGAAGGGTCAATGCCATTCAGGCGGCGTCAACAGGCGACTGTTGACAGCTGCCTTGCGTGCCATTATGCTTCTACGTCTGGGCAGGCCGGGTGACTGGTCTGCCTACGTTTTTGAGGTCCATGGATTGACCTTGGCGGCCTGCAGGACTGCGGGCCGTCCGTATTCAGGAATTTCATGGGACAAAGCAACCCAGAGGCTTTGTCTGTCGCTCTTTTAACGAAGGAACCTACCGCCATGGCGGACCAAAAGATCCGGATCCGGCTGAAAGCGTTCGATCATCGTCTGATCGACCGTTCGGCCAGCGAGATCGTTGAAACGGCAAAGCGGACCGGCGCGCAAGTGCGTGGCCCGATCCCGCTGCCGACCAAGATCGAGCGTTACACCGTTCTCGTTTCCCCGCACGTCGACAAGGACGCGCGTGACCAGTACGAGACCCGCACGCACAAGCGCGTGCTCGATATCGTTGACCCGAATGACAAGACCGTGGACGCGCTGATGAAGCTCGAACTGGCTGCCGGCGTCGACGTTCAGATCAAGCTGACCTGAGGACTACGACCATGACGAAGAAGTATTCGTTGGGCTTCGTGGGCCGCAAGGCCGGCATGAGCCGCGTGTTCACTGAAGATGGCCGCTCCATCCCGGTGACCCTGATCGAAGCAACCCCGAACCGCATCGCGCAGATCAAGACCGTCGAAACCGACGGCTACAGCGCCGTGCAGGTGACCGTCGGCGCGCGTCGCGCTGCCCTGGTCAACAAGCCGGAAGCCGGCCACTTCGCCAAGGCGAAGGTGGAAGCGGGTCGCGGCCTGTGGGAATTCCGCGTTGAAGACGCGCAGCTCGGCGATTTCGCCGTTGGCGGCGAAGTCAAGGCGGACATCTTCGAAGTCGGCCAGATCGTCGACGTCCAGGGTGTCACCAAGGGTAAGGGCTTCCAGGGCACCATCAAGCGCCACAACTTCCGTATGGGCGATGCAACCCACGGTAACTCGCTGTCGCATCGCGCGCCGGGTTCGCTGGGTCAGCGCCAGACCCCGGGTCGCGTTTTCCCGGGCAAGAAGATGTCGGGCCACATGGGCGCGGTGCAGCAGAGCACCCAGAACCTGGAAGTGGTCAAGGTCGACGTCGAGCGCGGTCTGATCGCGGTTCGCGGCGCCGTTCCGGGCGCGGCGGGTGGCGATGTGATCGTCCGTCCGGCGAGCAAGGCATAAGGAGAGATGACGATGGAACTCGTTATCACGGGTAGCAACAACAAGGTCTCGGTCTCCGAAGCCGTGTTCGGTCGCGATTTCAGCGAAGATCTGGTCCACCAGGTCGTCGTTGCTTACCGCAACGCCGGTCGCGCCGGCACCAAGGCACAGAAGACTCGCTCCGAAGTGGCTGGTACCACCAAGAAGTCGAAGAAGCAGAAGGGCGGCGGCGCGCGTCATGGCGCACTGACGGCTCCGATCTTCGTCGGCGGCGGTGTCACCTTCGCGGCCAAGCCGCGCAGCTTCGAGCAGAAGGTCAATCGCAAGCAGTACCGTGCCGCCATGTGCGCGATCCTGTCCGAGCTGAACCGTCAGGGCCGTCTGACCATCGTGGAGGCCTTCGACGTCGAAGCCACCAGCACGAAGGGTCTGATCGCCAAGCTGGCCGGCCTGGAAGTGGGCAAGCGCCCGCTGATCGTCACCGAGGAAGCGTCCGAGCACCTGTACCTGTCCGCCCGCAATCTGCCGTACGTGCAGGTGCGTGATGTGCAGGGTCTGGACCCGGTCTCGCTGGTGGGTGCCGACACGGTCGTCATCACCGCTGACGCGGTCAAGAAGGTCGAGGAGTGGCTGGCATGAACAGCAACGAAAAAATCTTCAGCGTGCTGCGTGCCCCGCGTGTCTCGGAAAAGACCGCGCGCCTGCAGGAACTCTCCAATCAGTATGTCTTCGAAGTTTCGAACGAAGCCACCAAGGCCGATGTAAAGGCCGCGGTTGAGCAGCTGTTCGACGTCAAGGTCGAAGCCGTCAACGTGGTCAACGTCAAGGGCAAGAACAAGTCCTTCCGTAACCGTGCTGGCCGCCGCGGCGATTGGCGCAAGGCGTACGTTCGCCTGGCCGACGGCCAGTCGATCGATGTAACGGCCAAGGCCTGAGGTACATCCCATGCCATTGATGAAATTCAAGCCCACCTCCCCCGGCCGCCGTTCGGCCGTGCGCGTGGTCACCCCCGACCTGCACAAGGGTGCTCCGCACGCCGCGCTGGTCGAGTCGCAGAGCCGCTCGGGTGGTCGTAACCACCACGGTCGCATCACCGTGCGTCACGTCGGTGGTGGTGCCAAGCAGCACTACCGCATCATCGACTTCAAGCGCAACAAGCTGGGCATCCCGGCGCGCGTGGAACGCATCGAATACGATCCGAACCGCACCGCCCACATCGCTCTGCTGTGCTACGTCGACGGTGAGCGTCGCTACATCATCGCCCCGAAGGGCCTGAAGGCTGGTGATCAGGTGATCGCTGGTTCGGACGCCCCGATCAAGGCCGGCAACACCCTGCCGCTGCGCAACATCCCGGTCGGTACCACCATCCACTGCATCGAGCTGAAGCCGGGCAAGGGCGCTCAGATCGCTCGCGCCGCTGGTGCGGCCGTGCAGCTGGTGGCTCGTGAGGGCATCTATGCCACCCTGCGCCTGCGCTCGGGTGAAATGCGCAAGGTTCCGGTCGAGTGCTGCGCCACCATCGGCGAAGTCGGCAACGACGAGCACAGCCTGGAAAAGCTGGGCAAGGCCGGTGCCAAGCGTTGGCGCGGCGTCCGCCCGACCGTTCGTGGTGCTGCCATGAACCCGGTTGACCACCCGCACGGTGGTGGTGAGGCCAAGGCCGGCCAGGGTAACCCGCATCCGGTCACCCCGTGGGGTGTCCCGACCAAGGGTTACAAGACGCGCCATAACAAGCGCACTCAGCAGTTCATCGTCCGCGATCGTAGGGGCTAATCGACCATGGCACGTTCACTCAAGAAGGGCCCGTTCGTCGATCACCACCTCGTCAAGAAGGTGGAGGCCGCTGCGGGCAGCAAGAAGCCGATCAAGACCTGGTCGCGCCGTTCGATGATCCTGCCTGACATGGTAGGCATCACCATTGCCGTGCATAACGGCAAGAACCACATCCCGGTTCTCGTCAACGAGAACATGGTCGGCCACAAGCTCGGCGAATTTGCCATCACCCGGACCTTCAAGGGTCACGGTGGTGACAAGAAGTCGGGCAAGTAAGGAGAGATGACAATGGAAGCGAAAGCCATCCTGCGCACTGCGCGCATCTCCCCGCAGAAGGCTCGTCTGGTCGCTGACCAGGTGCGCGGTCTGCCGGCCGAACGTGCGGTCAACCTGCTGAAGTTCTCGGACAAGAAGGCTGCCCACCTGATCAAGAAGGTGGTGGAGTCGGCAATTGCCAACGCCGAGAACAACCAGGGCGCCGACGTCGACGAGCTGAAGGTTCAGACCATCATGGTTGATGAAGGTCCGACCCTGAAGCGTTTCATGGCGCGGGCGAAAGGCCGCGGTACCCGCATCCTCAAGCGCACCAGCCACATCACTGTGGTTGTGGGCGCCGCCAAGTAAGCGGATAAGGAAAAGACCATGGGTCATAAAGTTCATCCGATTGGTATCCGCCTCGGCATTTCCAAGGACTGGAACTCCAAGTGGTACGCCAACAAGGCCGAGTTCGCCGGTTACCTGGCAGCCGACCTGAAAGTGCGCGACATGCTGCGCAAGAAGCTGGCTCAGGCCGGCATCAGCAAGATCCTGATCGAGCGTCCGGCCAAGACCGCTCGCGTGACGATCCACACCGCCCGTCCGGGCGTGGTGATCGGCAAGCGCGGTGAGGACATCGAGAAGCTGCGCAAGGAAGTGAGCGAGATGATGGGCGTCCCGGCGCACATCAACGTCACCGAAGTGCGCAAGCCGGAACTGGACGCGCAGCTCGTTGCCGAGTCGATCGCCCAGCAGCTGGAGCGTCGCATCATGTTCCGCCGTGCAATGAAGCGCTCGGTCGGCAACGCGATGCGCCTGGGTGCCCTGGGCATCAAGGTCAACGTCGGTGGCCGCCTCAACGGTGCAGAAATCGCCCGTTCGGAGTGGTACCGCGAGGGCCGCGTGCCGCTGCACACCCTGCGTGCCGACATCGACTATGGCTTCGCTGAAGCCAAGACGACCTACGGCATCATCGGCATCAAGGTCTGGATCTACAAGGGCGAGGTCTTCGATTTCTCCCAGGTTGGCCAGGAAAAGCAGGACGACACCCCGTCGCGCAACGATCGTCACGATCGCGGCGACCGCGGTGACCGTCAGCGCCCGGCCCGTGAAGCGAGGTAACGACAATGTTGCAACCCAAGCGAACCAAGTACCGCAAGGTACACAAGGGCCGTAACGATGGCCTGAGCTGGAGCGCCAACGCTGTCAGCTTCGGCGAATACGGCCTGAAGGCAACCGCACACGGTCAGCTGACCGCGCGCCAGATCGAAGCGGCCCGCCGCTCGATCAGCCGCTACGTCAAGCGCGGCGGCAAGATGTGGATCCGCGTGTTCCCCGACAAGCCCATCACCAAGAAGCCCATCGAAGTCCGAATGGGTTCGGGTAAGGGTAACGTGGAATACTGGGTGGCCCAGATCCAGCCCGGCCGCATGATCTATGAAATCGAGGGTGTTTCCGAGGAAGTGGCTCGCGAGGCGTTCCGCCTGGCCGCCGCCAAGCTCTCGGTCACCACCACTTTCGTGACCCGTACGGTGCGCTGATGGATATCAAAACTCTCCGTGAAAAGTCGGCTGACGAACTCAAGGCCCACCTGATCGACCTGCGTAAGGAACAGTTCTCTGTCCGTATGCAGCAGGTCACCGGCCAGCTGCCGAAGACCCACGACATTCGCCGGGTCCGTCGCGAGATTGCTCGCGTCAAGACCCTGCTCGGCAGCACGAAGTAAGGATGGCCGCTATGAGCGACAATACTGAAAAGAAGACGCTGCGCACGGTCGAAGGCCGTGTCGTCAGCAACAAGATGGACAAGACGGTTACCGTCCTGGTTGAGCGTCAGGTCAAGCACGCGCTGTACGGCAAGTACATCAAGCGCTCGACCAAGCTGCACGCCCACGATGCCGACAACGCCTGCAAGGAAGGCGACGTCGTCCGCGTGACCGAGATTGCTCCGATGTCCAAGACCAAGAACTGGCGCGTGGTGGAAGTCATCACGCGTGCGGCTGAATAAGGAGTCTGAATCATGATCCAGATGCAGAGCTACCTTGACGTCGCGGACAATTCGGGTGCCAAGCAGGTGATGTGCTTCAAGGTGCTGGGTGGTTCCAAGCGCCGTTACGCCGGTATCGGCGACATCATCAAGGTCACCGTGAAGGATGCGATTCCGCGCGGCAAGGTCAAGAAGGGTGAAGTGTATGACGCCGTCGTGGTGCGTACCCGCAAGGGTGTGCGTCGCGCCGACGGTTCGCTGATCCGCTTCGACGGCAACGCTGCCGTCCTGCTGAACAACAAGCAGGAGCCGATCGGTACCCGTATCTTCGGGCCGGTGACCCGTGAACTTCGTTCGGAGAAGTTCATGAAGATCGTCTCGCTCGCTCCCGAAGTGCTGTGAGCGACAGGAGATAATCATGGCTAACCGTATCAAGAAGGGCGACCAGGTTGTCGTCAACGCTGGCAAGGACAAGGGCAAGCAGGGCGAAGTCGTCCGCGTCGACGGCGACCGCGTGGTCGTCGCCAACGTGAACATCGTCAAGCGCCACACCAAGCCGAACCCGCAGGCAGGTGTTGCCGGCGGCGTGGTCGAGCGCGAAGCTTCGATCCATATCTCCAACGTGAACGTGCTGAACCCGGCTTCGGGCAAGGGCGAACGCGTTGGCTTCAAGGTGCTGGAGGATGGACGCAAACTGCGTGTGTTCCGCTCCAGCGGTGAGGCGCTCGACGCCTGAGGAATGTGAAGATGACTTCCCGTCTCGAAAAGATCTACAAGGAAGAAGTGGTGCCGGCGCTGATGAAGCAGTTCGGCTACACCAATCCGATGGAAGTACCGAAGCTCGTCAAGGTCACCCTGAACATGGGTGTCGGCGAGGCTGCCACCAACAAGAAGATCCTGGAAAACGCCGTCGCGGACATGACCAAGATTTCCGGCCAGAAGCCGGTTGTCACCAAGTCGCGTATCTCGGTTGCGTCGTTCAAGATCCGTGATGGTTGGCCGATCGGCTGCAAGACCACGCTGCGTCGCCACAAGATGTACGAGTTCCTGGACCGCCTGATCAACATCTCGCTGCCGCGCGTGCGCGACTTCCGTGGTGTTTCCGGTCGTTCCTTCGACGGCCGCGGCAACTTCAACATGGGTGTGAAGGAACAGATCATCTTCCCGGAAATCGACTTCGACGCCGTCGACGCGATCCGCGGTATGGATATCGCCATCACCACCACTGCGAAGACCGACGCGGAAGCGAAGGCGCTGCTGGCAGCGTTCAAGTTCCCGTTCCGTAACTGATCTGTCGAGGAAACCGAAATGGCAAAGACCTCCATGGTCAACCGCGACATCAAGCGGGAAAAGCTGGCCAAGAAGTACGCTGAGAAGCGTGCGGCTCTGAAGAAGATCGTGTCCTCCGTGGACGCGACCTACGAAGAGAAAATCGACGCCGCAACCAAGCTGGCCAAGCTGCCGCGCGATTCGTCGCCGAGCCGCCAGCGCAACCGTTGCGAGCTGTCGGGTCGTCCGCGTGGCGTGTACAGCAAGTTCGGCCTCGGCCGCAACAAGCTGCGCGAAGCCACCATGCGTGGCGACGTCCCGGGCCTGCGCAAGGCCAGCTGGTAATCCCAGCCGGCCCTGCGATCAGGAGCCCCCTCGGGGGCTTCTGAACCGGGGGAGGGAGGCGTTCAGCTTCCTTTCTGCGAAAAAACCCGAAGAGCCCGGCGCAAGTCGGGCTCTTTTGGCGTATACTCCCGCGTCTTGCCCTGCGCAAACGGGGTTGTAGGAGTGGGCCCCGGCCCGCTGCATCAAGGGACCTGGCCCGTTTCCAGGAGACAACAGATTTTCGCGAAAGCGGATATCGGTGCACTCAAAGGTACTCATATGAGCATGACTGATCCCATCGCCGACCTGCTGGTCCGCATCAAGAATGCGGCTGCGGTTGGCAAGCAGACGGTGAAAGCCCCGTCGTCCAAGATCAAGGTTGCGATCGCCCAGGTCCTGAAGGACGAGGGTTACATCACCGACCTGCGCGTGACCCAGCTGGAAAACAACAAGGCCGAGCTGGAAATCGTGCTGAAGTATTTCGAAGGCAAGCCGGTCATCGCGACCCTGAAGCGCTTCTCGCGTTCGGGCCTGCGCCAGTACCGCGGCAAGAGCGAGCTGCCGAAGGTCATGAATGGCCTGGGCATCTCCATCATTTCCACCTCCAAGGGCATCATGACTGATGCGCAGGCGCGCCAGCTGGGCGTCGGCGGCGAAGTCCTGTGCTTCGTGGCCTAAGGCGAAAGGAGTAGAACTATGTCCCGCGTAGCCAAGAAGCCCGTCACCCTGGGTAAGGTCGAACTGAACGTCCAGTCGGAAAGTGTCACCGTCAAGGGCCCGAAGGGCACCCTGTCGCTGGTCAAGCCGGCCGGTATTGCCATCAACGTCGACAGCGGCGTTGCCACCCTGAGCACCGAGAGCGCCGACCTGGTCGCGCTGACCGGTACCGTGCGCGCGATCCTGGCCAACATGGTCAAGGGCGTGTCCGAAGGCTTCGAGCGCAAGCTGGAGCTGGTCGGCGTGGGTTACCGTGCTGCCATGCAGGGCAAGGATCTGAGCCTGTCGCTCGGTTTCTCGCATCCGGTCGTGTTCGTGGCGCCGGAAGGCATCACCATTTCCACCCCGACCCAGACCGAGATCCTGGTCCAGGGCGCTGACAAGCAGGTCGTCGGTGAAGTCGCCGCCAAGATCCGTGCGTTCCGCAAGCCGGAGCCGTACAAGGGCAAGGGCGTGAAGTACTCCGACGAAGTCATCATCCGTAAGGAAGCCAAGAAGGCCTAATTAGGCGCTTCCGCTTTCAAGGAAAAAACATCATGAACAAGAACATCGCCCGCCTGCGTCGCGCCAAGTCGACCCGCGCCCACATCCGTGAGCTCGGCGTCGCCCGCCTGTCGGTGCTGCGCACCGGCCAGCACCTGTACGCCCAGGTCTTCACCGCTGACGGTTCGAAGGTGCTGGCTGCCGCCAACACCACCCAGACCGACGTCAAGGAAGGCCTGAAGAACGGCAAGAACGCCGATGCCGCTGCCAAGGTCGGCCGCATCGTTGCCGAGCGCGCCAAGGCCGCCGGCATCGAGAAGGTTGCCTTCGATCGTTCGGGCTACCGCTACCACGGTCGCATCAAGGCCTTGGCAGAAGCCGCCCGCGAAGCCGGCCTGCAGTTCTAAGGGACAAGGGCAGGGGGCCGATGGCCTCCTGCCTGCCTGCTCGCCAGCCTGAGTGAGGCTGGACGGCGCCGCTCTTCTGCAGCGGTCCACCGGAACAACGCGTCACTCCACAACCATAAGCGGCCTCGAGCCGTACATACCCAAACAACCAAGGAATCAACATGGCAGAAGAGCGTCAGCAGCGGGGTCGCGATCGCGACCGTAACCGCGAAGAGAAGATCGACGACGGCATGATCGAAAAGCTGGTCGCGGTCAACCGCGTCAGCAAGACCGTCAAGGGTGGCCGCCAGTTCACCTTCACCGCCCTGACCGTGGTCGGCGACGGCGAAGGCAAGGTCGGTTTCGGTTATGGCAAGGCCCGCGAAGTGCCGGTCGCCATCCAGAAGTCGATGGAACAGGCCCGCAAGAACCTGGTCAGCGTTGACCTGAACAACGGCACCCTGTGGCACACCATCAAGGATGGTCACGGCGCAGCCCGCGTGTTCATGCAGCCGGCTTCGGAAGGTACTGGCGTCATCGCCGGCGGTGCGATGCGCGCCGTGCTGGAAGCCGTTGGCGTGAAGAACGTGCTGGCCAAGGCCACCGGTTCGCGCAACCCGATCAATCTGGTGCGCGCCACCGTGAAGGGCCTGACTGCTGCGCAGTCGCCGGCCCGCATCGCGGCCAAGCGTGGCAAGAAGGTGGAGGAACTCAACCATGGCTAATGAGTCCAACAAGACTGTGAAGGTCCGCCTGGTGCGTGGCCTGCGTGGCACCCAGTCGCGTCACCGCCTGTCGGTGCGTGCCCTGGGCCTGAACAAGCTCAACGATGTGCGTGAACTGAAGGACAGCCCGCAGGTGCGCGGCCTGATCAACAAGGTTCAGTACCTCGTCCAGGTTGAGGAGTAATCGACCATGACTCTGCGTCTCAATGAACTGAGCCCGGCACCGGGCGCCCGCACCGAGCGCACCCGCGTCGGCCGCGGTATCGGCTCGGGCCTGGGCAAGACTGCCGGCCGCGGCCACAAGGGTTCGTTCGCCCGCAAGGGTGGCGGCAAGATCAAGGCTGGCTTCGAAGGCGGCCAGACCCCCATGCAGCGTCGTCTGCCGAAGATCGGCTTCCGTTCGCCGATCGCCAAGGACACCGCTGAAGTGCTGCTGTACGCGCTGGACAAGCTGCCGGCCGGTGAGATCGACTTCGCCGCCCTGCGTGCTGCCAAGCTGGTCCCGAGCACTGCCAAGAAGGCCAAGGTCGTCGTCAAGGGCGAAGTGACCAAGGCGTTCACCCTGAAGGGTATTGCTGCCACGGCTGGTGCCAAGGCTGCGATCGAAGCTGCCGGCGGCAGCGTAACGGAGTAAGAAAATCATGGCGCAAGCTGGCATCGGTAACCTCGCGGGCGGAATGGGCAAGTTCACTGAACTTCGCCAACGTTTGCTGTTCGTCGTCGGGGCTTTGATCGTCTATCGCATCGGCTGCTACGTGCCGGTGCCGGGCGTCAATCCCGATGCCATGCTTGCCATGATGCAACAGCAGGGCGGCGGCATCGTGGACATGTTCAACATGTTCTCGGGCGGCGCCCTGCACCGTTTCAGCATCTTTGCGCTGAACGTGATGCCGTACATCTCGGCATCGATCGTGATGCAGCTGGCCGTGCACATCTTCCCCGCCCTGAAGGCGATGCAGAAGGAAGGTGAGTCCGGCCGCCGCAAGATCACCCAGTATTCGCGCATCGGCGCCGTGCTGCTGGCAGTGGTGCAGGGCGGTTCGATCGCGCTGGCCCTGCAGGGCCAGGTTTCGCCGTCGGGCGCTCCGGTCGTGTACGCCCCCGGCATGGGCTTCGTGCTCACCGCGGTGGTCGCACTGACTGCCGGCACCATGTTCCTGATGTGGGTCGGTGAGCAGGTCACCGAACGCGGTATCGGCAACGGCGTGTCGCTGATCATCTTCGCCGGTATCGTCGCCGGTCTGCCGGGTGCGGTCATCCACACCTTCGACGCCTACCGCGACGGCAACATCCAGTTCATCCAGCTCCTGCTGATCGCCATCGTCGTACTCGCCTTCACCTTCTTCGTGGTGTTCGTGGAGCGTGGCCAGCGCCGGATCACGGTCAATTACGCGCGCCGCCAGGGCGGTCGCAACGCGTACATGAACCAGACCTCGTTCCTGCCGCTGAAGCTCAACATGGCCGGCGTCATCCCGGCGATCTTCGCCTCGAGCCTGCTGGCCTTCCCGGCCACCCTGGCCATGTGGTCCGGCCAGGCTGCCAACCAGAGCAGCTTCGGCCAGGTCCTGCAGAAGGTCGCCAATGCCCTGGGCCCGGGCGAGCCGCTGCACATGATCGTGTTCGCTGCGCTGATCACCGGTTTCGCGTTCTTCTATACCGCGCTGGTGTTCAATTCGCAGGAAACCGCCGACAACCTGAAGAAGTCGGGCGCTTTGATTCCGGGCATCCGTCCGGGCAAGGCCACCGCCGACTACATCGACGGCGTGCTGACCCGCCTGACCGCGGCCGGCTCGGCCTACCTGGTGATCGTCTGCCTGCTGCCGGAACTGATGCGCACGCAGCTGAATGCCTCGTTCTACTTCGGTGGCACGTCGCTGCTGATCGTGGTGGTGGTGGTGATGGACTTCATCGCCCAGGTGCAGGCACACCTGATGTCCCATCAGTACGAGAGCCTGCTGAAGAAGGCCAACCTGAAGGGCGGCAACCGCGGCGGTTTTGCCCGCGGCTGATAGGCCTGTTATACTTTCGTCTTCCTGACGTGATGGTCCCTCCGCTTCGCGGACTCCGGCCACACAAACGAAGGGCGGCCCCCGCAGCGGTTCCGGGTGGGGGTGTGATGAGGTGGTCCCGCGCTGGAGTAGCGCGGGCGGTCCCGGGGGAAACCCCAGGTCCAACCCCATCCGGCGCCGGAGCCTGGGCACACTCCCCAGGCCGGGTTCATGAAACCAATGGTTTCACGGGCTTCCATGTAAACCGGAACCTTGTTAGTATCGCTAGTTCACTTTTTTGATCCATCCTGCCGGATTGGCGTGCCCGAGGCGCGCTGTCGGCCATCACTCAGCTGGAGAACCGCGTCATGGCGCGTATTGCAGGCGTCAACCTGCCAGCCCAGAAGCACGTCTGGGTCGGGTTGCAAAGCATTTACGGCATCGGCCGTACCCGTTCGAAGAAGGTCTGCGAAGTCGCAGGCGTTGCTTCGACCACCAAGATCCGCGATCTGTCGGAGCCGGAAATCGAGCGCCTGCGCGCCGAAGTCGGCAAGTACATCGTGGAAGGCGATCTGCGCCGTGAGATCGGCATCGCGATCAAGCGCCTGATGGACCTGGGCTGCTACCGCGGCCTGCGTCACCGTCGTGGCCTCCCGCTGCGTGGCCAGCGCACCCGTACCAACGCCCGCACCCGCAAGGGTCCGCGCAAGGCGATCAAGAAGTAAGGGACTGAGAAATGGCTAAGCCCGCTGCTAAGACCAAGAAGAAGATCAAGCGCGTCGTCACCGACGGCGTTGCCCACGTCCACGCTTCGTTCAACAACACCATCGTCACCATCACCGACCGCCAGGGCAACGCTCTGTCGTGGGCGACCTCCGGTGGCGCTGGCTTCCGCGGTTCGCGCAAGTCGACCCCGTTCGCTGCCCAGGTGGCTGCTGAAAAGGCCGGTCGTGCTGCGCTGGACTACGGCGTGAAGTCGCTGGAAGTCCGCATCAAGGGCCCGGGTCCGGGCCGTGAGTCGGCCGTGCGTTCGCTGAACAACGTCGGCTACAAGATCACCAACATCATCGACGTGACGCCCATCCCGCACAACGGGTGCCGTCCGCCGAAGAAGCGTCGCGTCTAAAGGGAGCGATAAGAAATGGCTCGTTATATCGGTCCTACCTGTAAGCTCGCCCGCCGCGAAGGCGCCGACCTGTCCCTGAAGAGCCCGGCGCGTGCGCTGGACTCCAAGTGCAAGCTGGAGCAGAAGCCCGGCCAGCACGGCGCCACTGCCCGCAAGGGCAAGCTGTCCGACTACGCCACCCAGCTGCGTGAAAAGCAGAAGGTCAAGCGTATCTACGGCCTGCTGGAGCGTCAGTTCCGCAACTACTACAAGAAGGCCTCGACCAAGAAGGGCAACACCGGCGAGAACCTGCTGCAGCTGCTGGAAACCCGCCTGGACAACGTCGTCTACCGCATGGGCTTCGCCGTGACCCGTCCGGCTGCCCGTCAGCTGGTGTCGCACCGCGGCGTCACCGTGAATGGCAAGTCGGTCAACCTGGCTTCGTACCAGGTCAAGGCTGGCGACGCCATCGCTCTGTCCGAAAAGGCTGCCAAGCAGCTGCGCGTCCAGGAAGCCCTGACCGTCGCCGCCCAGCATGACCTGAGCCCGTCGTGGGTTGAAGTGGATTCCGGCAAGTTCACCGGCATCTTCAAGGCTGTTCCGGATCGTTCGGATCTGCCTGCGGACATCAACGAAGCGCTGATCGTCGAGCTGTATTCGAAGTAATTCACATTGGAGAGCCCCCGGCGACGGCCGGGGGTTCACTAGGAGAACCCGCAACATGACGGTTACCGCCAACCAGGTTCTGCGTCCTCGCGGTCCGCAGATCGAACGCCTTACCGACACCCGTGCAAAGGTCGTTATCGAACCTTTGGAGCGGGGTTACGGGCATACGCTGGGCAACGCCCTGCGTCGCGTGCTGCTGTCGTCCATCCCGGGCTTCGCCATCACGGAAGTCGAAATCGACGGCGTGTTGCATGAGTACACCACGGTCGAAGGTCTGCAGGAGGACGTCCTCGAAGTCCTGCTCAACCTGAAGGATGTGGCCATCCGTATGCACTCCGGCGACAGCGCCACCCTGTCCCTGTCCAAGCAGGGCCCGGGCGTTGTCACCGCTGCCGACATCAAGGTCGACCACAATGTGGAGATCCTGAACGGCGACCATGTGATCTGCCACCTGACCAAGGACACGGCAATCAACATGCGTCTGAAGATCGAACGTGGTTTCGGCTACCAGCCGGCTGCCGCGCGTCGTCGTCCGGACGAAGAAACCCGTGCCATCGGCCGTCTGGTCCTGGATGCCTCGTTCTCGCCGGTTCGCCGTGTCGCCTATGCCGTGGAAGCGGCGCGTGTCGAACAGCGCACCGACCTGGACAAGCTGGTCATCGATATCGAGACCAACGGCACCATCGATGCCGAGGAAGCCGTGCGCACCGCCGCCGACATCCTCAGCGACCAGCTGTCGGTGTTCGGTGACTTCACCCACCGCGACCGCGGTGCGGCCAAGCCGGCCAACAACGGCGTGGATCCGGTGCTGCTGCGCCCGATCGACGATCTGGAGCTGACCGTGCGTTCGGCCAACTGCCTGAAGGCTGAAAGCATCTACTACATCGGCGATCTGATCCAGAAGACCGAAGTGGAGCTGCTGAAGACCCCGAACCTGGGCAAGAAGTCGCTCACCGAGATCAAGGAAGTGCTGGCTCAGCGCGGCCTGTCGCTCGGCATGAAGCTGGAGAACTGGCCGCCGGCCGGCGTCGCCAGCCACGGCATGCTGGGCTGATATCGGTAATACCTGAAGGCTCCACCGTTCGCGGTGGGGCCTTCAACGCACCACACCATGCCACGACGAACCGCAGGTTCGCGGGCAGGTCGTCCAGGACGGGCGGCCAGGACCATCCGCAGTCCGCGCAGCAACGCCAGGATGGCGACAACGATCCACACAGCCTCATCATTAACCAAGGAATATCACCATGCGTCACCAGAAGTCTGGCCGTAAGTTCAGCCGTACCAGCGCCCACCGCGAAGCGATGTTCAAGAACATGGCCGCCTCGCTGTTCAAGCACGAGCTGATCAAGACCACCCTGCCGAAGGCCAAGGAACTGCGCCGCGTTGCCGAGCCGCTGATCACCCTGGCCAAGGTCGATTCCGTCGCCAACCGCCGTCTGGCTTTCGCCCGCCTGCGCGACAACGAAGCCGTGGGCAACCTGTTCACCATCCTGGGCCCGCGCTACGCGAACCGTCCGGGCGGCTACCTGCGCCTGCTGAAGTGCGGCTTCCGCGCTGGCGACAACGCGCCGATGGCCTACGTCGAGCTGGTTGACCGTCCGGTCGTGGCCGAGGAAGTGGCCGAGTAATCGGACCGCTCCAATGCGACACAGCGAAAGCCCGGCCTCTGCCGGGCTTTTGCGTTTCTGCGGGATTTGACCCGCACCGTTCCGACAGGCGTCACCTGTGGCGGTTCGAATGGCATGCACTCTCGGTTACGCTTGGCGCCTGATCCATTCGAGCGTTGACGATGAATCCACTGCGCTGGCCCTTCCGCGCCCAGTTCTTCCTGGGCTTCCTGATCTGCGCCGGCCTGCTGGGCTACGCGATCTTCCTGCAGCTGAAGATGGGCCTGGAGCCGTGCCCGCTGTGCATCTTCCAGCGGCTGGCGTTCGCCGCGCTGGGCCTGCTGTTCCTGATCGGTGCACTGCACGGGCCCTCCAACCGTTCTGGCCGGGCAACCTACGGCGTGCTCGCCTTCATTGCCGCCGCGGTCGGCGTAGGCATCGCTGCGCGCCACGTCTACGTGCAGATGCTGCCACCGGAGATGGGGGCGACCTGCGGCCCGCCGCTGAGCTTCCTGCGCGAGACCATGGGGCCGCTGGAAGTGTTCCGCACGGTGCTGACCGGTACCGGCAACTGCGGCAATATCGACTGGACGTTCCTGGGCCTGACAATGCCGATGTGGTCGGGCGTGTGGTTCGTGCTGCTGGCGCTGTGGGCGCTGGTGGTGTCGCTGCGCAAGGTCAAGCGCTGAACGCAGGGTAGTGCCGGCCGCTGGCCGGCAACCGCATGAACGATGGCAGCGTTCCCGTAGATGCCGGCCAGCGGCCGGCACTACCACGGTCCGTTCTCAGAAATCCTGCTGCAGGCTCAGGTAGGCGCCACGGCGCGGCCCCCACTGCGGCGCGAACACGCCAACACCGCCGCCATCGCGCAGCTGGTAGCTGCGATCCAATGCGTTGATCACGGCCAGCTGCACATGCAGCGGATGGCCACTGTCGGCATTGAAGTCATGCCCGGCGCTGAGGTTCACCTGCAGGTAGGATGGCAGCTCGCCGCCGTTGGGCACGCCCTCGATGTCCGAACGCAGGCCGCTACCGAACACGTAGTTGGCGCCGACCCGGTTGTGGCCGGCGAAGGCGTAGCTGAAGCCGCCCGATGAGGTCAGCTTCTGGTCGTGGTCGAGGTGGATCCAGTGGTTGGCCACATAGGCCAGCGCTTCTGGATCGAGGTTGTACTGGCTGGTGATGACCTGGGTGCCGATGGCCTTGTTGTACGCCGCGTTGACGTAAGCGCTGAACGGACCGTTGCTGTAGTCGGCACTGAACTCCAGGCCACGGATATGGCCGCGGCGGTAGTTGAACGTCGAATAGATGTAGGCGGCACCAAACTGGCCTTCGTCCTGCAGGCGCGCAACACGGCGGTCGTACGCGTCCAAGCCCAGGGTCAGGTGTTCGCCCAGCTGATGCGATACGCCGATGTCGTAGTAGTCACTGCGCTCGCCCAGTGGCGTGTTGTTGCCGCCGCTCGGCTGCTGGTTGGTGGTGCCGTCGTACAGCGCGATATCGCTGCTGGCGATCAGCTCACTGGCCGGCGGCGTGAAGTAACGCGAATAGCCGGCATGCACGGTGGTGCTGTCGCTGGCATTCCAGGCCACGCCCAGGCGGGGGCTGAGCTGGCCCTCGGTGTGGCCAAAGGCCTTGTAGCGATCGCCGCGCAGGCCGTAGTTGACGGTCCAGTCGTCGCCGATCTTCCATTCATCCTGCACGTACAACGCCAGCGTGCTGGCATGGAAGGCACTGCGGTCAGGTATCAGCAGCGGCGTGGTGCTGGACTGCTGGCCGGCGTCATCGACCGGGAACACCCAGCTGCTGTTGCTGGCCCGCGCGTTCTCGTAGTTGCCGTACAGGCCATAGCGCAGCGTGTGGTCGTTGCCCAGCGGGGTGGAGAAATCGGCCTGCAGCGTGTTGGCGCGGTTGCTGCGCTGCACCTGCGAGGCGACGCCACTGAATACCAGGTCGCCGATGACATCCGGGTTGAACGCCACATCGCTGTAGCGCTGCCCGGCGGACAGCTGGTAGGCGGTGCTGCCCAGCGCGCCCTGCAGCACCAGCATGCCGAAGCGGGTGGTTTCGCGCTGGGTTTCATCCAGCTGGCTGGAGTCGAAGGTGGTGGTGTCCAGGTAACCGAACTGCGGGGTCTGCCCGGGGTTGACCGGGATCTGGAAGCGGTTGTTGGCGAAGCCGGCGAACACGCTCAGGCGGGTGTTCTCGTTGACCAGGTAGGTGAGGTCAGCGAACGCTTTGCCCTGGTGGGTGTCGTCGTGCAGCGGCTTGCGCGAGCGGGTCGGGTTTTCCAGGCCAACCTCGTTCTGGTCGTAGTTGCCAGTCAGGAACCAGCTCCATCGCCCCTGGTTGCCCCACCACGAGGCATTCGGATTGATCTTGCCGAACGAGCCTGCGGTCAGACCGGCGCTGCCGCCATTGCCGAGCTCGGCACCATTGCGGGTGGTGATGTCGACCACTGCAGCGGTGCGCTCGCCGAACTGCGCCGGCAGCGCGCCATCCATCAGGCGGATGCTCTTGACGGTGCGGGCATCCAGTGTCTGGCCGAAGCCGGAGATCGATTCGGGCAGCAGTACGCCATTGATGCGGTACTGCAGATTGGCGTGGTCGCCGCGCACGTGCACGCCGCCATAGGAATCCTGGACCACGCCCGGGGCCTGCAGCAGTACCTGGCTGAGCGGCGCGGAGGCACCCAGCGGCTGCTTCTGGATGTCCTCGGCGGTGATCTGGTACTGGCTGCTGCCGATGTCCGGCGACAGCGCGTTGCGGGCCTGGTCGAGCTGGGCGTGGACAGTGACTGCGTCCAGATCCTTGACGGAGGAAGAGGTGTCGTCGGTCGTTGCGGCGAAGGCGGGCAGGCTGGCCAAGGCCAGGGCGAAGGTAATACCGGTAGCGAGGGGCGAGGGCTTCATGGTGAGAGAGGGGGCGGCTGGGCGTGGAAGGGGCCGGTCCATGACGTGCAAGTGTTACTCCGTAACAAATCATGCGCCTGTCCCGTGCGGCTGGCCATGCCGGATCTGGCTGCTGGCGTTGGCCTTTCCCTGCCGTTCAGGTGGCCGGGGCGGTGGGGTGGGCCTTTGCGTCAGCGGCTGGCTCTGCGACCATGGCCGCCCCCACCCCGGAAGTCTGCAATGAGCCTGTCCGCCGTTCCGCCCGCCTCCGATTCCGACGCGACCACCGCTGGCGCTGCCTGGTCGCCGGAGAGCTGGCGTGGCAAGACCGCGCTGCAGATGCCGACCTACCCGGACCCGGTGGCGTTGGACGCCGCTCTGCACGAGCTGAAGCGGCTGCCGCCGCTGGTCACCTCGTGGGAGATCCTGGCGTTGAAGCAGCAGCTGGCCGAGGCCCAGGAAGGCAAGCGCTTCCTGCTGCAGGGCGGCGACTGTGCCGAGAATTTCAGCGACTGCGAATCGGGCACCATTTCCAACCGATTGAAGGTGTTGCTGCAGATGAGCCTGGTGCTGGTGCACGGCCTGCGCCAGCCGGTGATCCGCGTGGGCCGCTTCGCCGGCCAGTACGCCAAGCCGCGCTCGGCCGACACCGAGACCCGCGACGGCGTGACCCTGCCCAGCTACCGCGGCGATGTGATCAACGCGCCGGCCTTCACCGAGGCAGCACGCCTGCCGGACCCGAAGCGGATGCTGCAGGCCCACGCGCATTCGGCGATGACGATGAACTTCGTGCGTGCGCTGATCGACGGCGGTTTCGCCGACCTGCACCACCCCGAATACTGGAACCTGGAGTGGGTAAGCCACTCGCCGCTGGCGGCCGAGTACCAGAAGATGGTGGCCTCGATCGGCGATGCGGTGCACTTCATGGAGACCCTGGCCGGGGCCCGCGTGCACAACCTCAACCGCATCGACTTCTACACGTCGCACGAAGCGCTGCTGCTGCCCTACGAGCAGGCGTTGACCCGCCAGGTGCCGCGCCAGCAGGGCTGGTTGAACCTGAGTACGCATTACCCGTGGATCGGCATGCGCACGGCCGCGCTCGATGGCGCGCACGTGGAGTACCTGCGTGGCGTGCGCAATCCGATTGCGATCAAGGTGGGCCCGTCGGTGACGCCGGACCAGCTGCTGCGCCTGATCGATGTGCTCAACCCACATGACGAGCCGGGCCGCCTGAGCTTCATCCACCGGATGGGCGCAACGCAGATCGCAGAGAAACTGCCGCCGCTGCTGGACGCGGTCAAGCGTGATGGTCGCCGCGTGCTGTGGGTGTGCGATGCGATGCATGGCAATACCGAAAGCACCGCCAACGGTTTCAAGACACGCCGCTTCGACAACGTGCGTGGCGAGGTGGAGATGTCGTTCGATCTGCATGCGGCCGCCGGTACGCGCCTGGGCGGTGTGCATCTGGAACTGACCGGCGAGGACGTGACCGAGTGCATCGGCGGCGCGCGCGAACTGACCGAGCGCGACCTGGAGCGTGCGTATCGTTCGACGGTGGACCCGCGGTTGAACTACGAGCAGTCGCTGGAGATCGCGATGGCGATCGTGCGCAAGCAGGAGCTGGTGCGGTAAGGATTTTTCGGCAGGGCTTGCAGCCCTGCACCTGCTACGAGCCAGAGCAACGTCAACGTCAACGTCAAAAGCGGGCTATCCGTGGGTTGGCGGGACGGTGTCGGAGTGCGGGGACGCCGCAAGTACGTCCTTGTAGGCTTGGCAGCCGCATCCATGCGGCTGACACCCCGCACCCCGACACCGCCCCACCTTCGACAGGTTCACTCGGCTGCTGGTAGGTGTCGACCTTGGTCGACACGGTAGATCCACGCGATGCGTGGATGCTTTTGGAATCCAATTCGAAATATTCGATTCCGATGGAGATTCATCCACGCATGGCGTGGATCTACTGCAGATCGCGGAGATCTGTCGTAGGCGGGGTGGGTCCGGTTGCGGGGGCGTGAGCCGCATGGATGCGGCGACCGAGCTTACATGGGTGAGGGCGCTTTGCTTGCGAAGCACTGCTTCGCAAGCGCCCGAACGCACAGCCGCCAGCGGCTGGGCCGGGCCCCGGAGGGGTACTTGCAGCGCCGCCCGCAACCGGACCCACCCCGCCATCCCACAGCAAACCCGCTTCTGCTTCGGCTGTTGCTGTTGAGGTTGCCGGCCAGCGGCCGGCACTACCGCAGGTGCAGGCTGCAAGCCCTGCCGATCAACACCCTCCTTACGAACGGCTGACGTGACGCTCATGTGCCATGCGCGAGGCTGTCCGTTCACGCTTTCACGTGGAGGTGGCAAGAGTGCCTTGGGAGCACATGCAGGCCTATGCATGGCCATTGGGTTTGGCCGCATTGGTGGGCGGCATCGGCGCGTGGCTGATCCTGTGGATCTATCATCGGCTGAAAGGGCGTGATCGGCGGCGCGCGCGCATCGGGCGTGTGCTCGGGCTGCCAATGGCCACCGCATGGCCGCTGCTGCTGTTGATTCCTGCGTTGCAGGCCACGCCGCTGCAGGATCCCCTTCTGGGCAACCTGCAACGGGTGCTGCATATCGCACTGACCGCCTGCTTCATCTGGTTGCTGGTACGCGCAGTGGCAGCGGGTGAGCGGGCCATCCTGCGCAGCCATCCCATCGATGTCTCCGATAATCTGGAAGCGCGCCGCATCCAGACCCAGACGCGGGTGCTCAGCCGCGTGCTGATGGGCGGCATCATCGTGCTGGGCACTTCGCTGGTGCTGCTGACCTTCCCCATGGTGCAGAAGATCGGCACCGCGCTGCTGGCCTCGGCGGGCCTCATCGGCCTGGTGGCCGGTATCGCCGCAAAGCCAGTGTTCGGCAACCTGATCGCTGGCCTGCAGATTGCAGTGACCCAGCCGATCCGGCTGGACGATGTGGTGATCGTCGAGGGCGAGTGGGGACGCATCGAGGAGATCGGCAGCAGCTACGTGGTGGTACGCATCTGGGACGAGCGGAGGATGGTGGTGCCGTTGACCTGGTTCATCGAGAACCCCTTCCAGAACTGGACGCGGCGTAGCGCTGACCTGCTCGGCACAGCCTTCCTGTGGCTGGATTATCGTGCCCCGATTGCGGCGATCCGTGCTGAACTGGAGCGCATCTGCCGGGGCGAAGCGTTGTGGGATGGCCGGGTCTGCGTGACCCAGGTGACCGAAACCAGCGAGCGCGCGATCCAGGTGCGCCTGCTGGTGAGTGCGCGCAGCTCCGGCGACGCGTTCGACCTGCGTTGCCTGGTACGCGAGCGCATGCTCGATTTCCTCGCACGTGAGCATCCGCAGTCGCTGCCGCAGCTGCGCGCGCGGCTGCAGCATGCTGACGAGCTGGACATGCCGCGTGGTCCACGCGCACGTACTGCAGATGTGCGTTCGCCGGGGGCTGAAGACGGTGAGGCGGCAATCGTGCCGATGGAGCCGGAACCCGAGCGGTAGCGCCGGCCAGCGGCCGGCACTACCGGATCAGGGCTCGCCGGCGTCGATCAGCGTGTCGGTGCCGAAATGCGGTGGCCGCCGCGCGCGGGTGCGCTGTTCGTAGGCGTACGCCATTTCGATCAGCTTCGGTTCGCTCCAGGCGGTGCCCATGAACAGCAGGCCGACCGGCAGGCCATCGATCTGGCCCATCGGCACGCTGAGGCTGGGATAGCCGGCGACGGCGGCGGCACTGTAGCTCTCGCCGGGGAAGTCGTCGCCTTCGCTGCGGATCGGCCACGCAACGCCGGTGGTCGGCGCGACCAGGGCGTCGAGCTGGTGGGCGGCGAGGGCCGCATCGATGCCTTCCGGGCCCGCCAACCGGCGCGCATCGCTGCGTGCGCGGATGTAGGCGGGGTCAGCCAGGCCGGCGGTGGCGTCGGCCTCTACCAGCAGTTCCTGGCCGAACAGGCCCAGTTCCTGCTTGCTGTGCGCCCGGTTGAAGGCGATCAATTCGGCCAGGCTGTGCAGGGGAGCGCGGTGGGCGCTGAAGTAACGCTCCAGCCCGGCCTTGAACTCGTACAGCAGTACCTTGCGTTCGGCGTCGGCCCAGGCGCCCTGGTTGGGCAGTTCCACCGGCACCACGACGGCACCGGCCCGGCGCAGCTCGGTGGCGGCGTGTTCGATCAGTGGCGGCATGCCGCGGTATTTCAGCAGCGGCGTCTGCAGCAGGCCGATGCGCTTGCCACGCAGTCCCTGCGGATCCAGCCGCGCGGTGTAGTCGTACACCGCACGGCCGGGCATGGTTGCGGTGGCCGGGTCGGCATCATCGCGGCCGGCAATTGCGGTCAGTACGGCCGCAGCGTCGGCGACGCTGCGTGTCATCGGCCCCGCAGTGTCCTGGCTGAAGGAAATCGGGATGATCCCATCGCGGCTGACCAGGCCGACGGTCGGCTTGAGGCCGACGATGCCATTGATCGCCGCAGGGCAGACGATGCTGCCGTCGGTTTCGGTGCCGATCGCCACGCTGGCCAGGTTGGCGGCGACCGCTACCGCGCTGCCGCTGCTGGAGCCGCAAGGCGAGTGGCTGAGGCGATAGGGATTGCGGGTCTGGCCGCCGCGCGCGCTCCAGCCGGACACCGAATCGTTGCCGCGGAAATTGGCCCATTCGCTGAGATTGGTCTTGCCCAGCACCACGGCCCCGGCCTCGCGCAGGCGCCGCACCAGATACGCATCGTCAGGGCGGAGCCCCTGCAGGGCCAGAGAGCCGGCACTGGTGGCCATCGGCGCCGCGTTGATGTTGTCCTTCAGCAGTACCGGGATGCCGTGCAGCGGGCCACGCAGGCGTCCATCGCGGCGCTCGCGGTCGCGCGCCGCGGCTTCCTTCAGGGCATCGGGGTTGAGCTCGATCACCGCGCGCAGGCGGGGGCCGGCCCGATCCAGGGCGGCGATCCGCTGCAGGTAGGCCTGGGTCAGGGTGGTGCTGTCCAGTTCACCGGCGGTCATCCGCGCCTGCAGGTCGGCAACATCGGTTTCAGCGTACGGGAACGGCACGTTGCGGCTCGCAGGTTCGGCCGCATGCGCGCTGGGCGTGGCCGGGCTGCAGCCAGCCGAAAGCAGCGCAGGCAGCGCGGCGAGCAGGCAGGTCAGCAGAGGCGGCAAGGACGGGCGCATGGGGCGGCTTGGTCGGCTCCAATCCCCAGTGTAGCCGGTGCTCAGCGGTGGCGCTTGCGCAGGTCGCGGGCGAGAACGTAGACCACGATCAGGTTGATCGCCAGGATCGTCCACGACGGCCAGCCGGGGTGGCGGATGATCGCGAAGATGTCGAAGGGCAGGTACAGCGAGGCAGTCAGGCAGCCCAGCCAGGAGGCCCAGGCCTTGGCCCGCCACAGGCCCCAGGCTTCGACCAGGTGCAGCAGGCCGTAGCCGATCATCCCCGCCGCGGCCAGGTGGACCGCGTCGGGGCTGATCATATGCAGCAGCGAGGGCAGGGTGCCATGGTCCGGATCCAGGCTGAAACGCCGGATCAGGACCATGATGCCGTGCCGAAGCGGCTGCGGTCCGAGCACTTCCAGCCCGGTGGCGGCCAACAGCGCCAGCATCGCCTTGCTCGCTTCGAGCAGGGCGATGACGTGCAGGCCCGGATGCCGGTGTGGATCCGGGTTGTAGCCGCTCTGGTTCACGGGGTGCAGGCTCAGCCGCCGCGCGAAGCCTTCTTGCGATCGCTTTCGGTCAGGAACTTCTTGCGCAGGCGGATCTCCTTCGGGGTGATCTCGACCAGCTCATCGTCTTCGATGAAGTCCAGGGCCTGTTCCAGCGAGTACTTGATCGCCGGGGTCAGCTGGATCGCATCGTCCTTGCCCGAAGCGCGCATGTTGGTCAGCGGCTTGGTCTTGATCGCGTTGACGGTCAGGTCGTTGTCCTTGGAGTGGATGCCGACCAGCTGACCTTCATACACGTTGTCGCCTTCGGCAGCGAAGAGCTTGCCGCGTTCCTGCAGCGGACCCAGCGAGTAGGCCGGGTGACGCCCGGCGCATTGGCGATCATCACGCCGTTGATGCGCTTGGCGATGGCGCCCTGTTCCTTCGGGCCGTAGTGGTCGAACACGTGGAACAGCAGGCCCGAACCCTGGGTCAGGGTCTTGAACTCGTTCTGGAAGCCGATCAGGCCACGGGCCGGGATCTGGTACTCCAGGCGCACGCGGCCCTTGCCGTCCGATTCCATGTTCTTCAACTGGCCCTTGCGGGTGCCCAGCTTTTCCATCACGCCGCCCTGGTGGATTTCTTCGATGTCCACCACCAGCTGCTCGATCGGCTCCATCAGCTGGCCGTCGATTTCCTTGATGATCACTTCCGGGCGCGACACAGCCAGCTCGTAGCCTTCGCGGCGCATGTTCTCGATCAGCACCGACAGGTGCAGTTCGCCACGGCCGGAGACCAGGAACTTGTCGGCGTCTTCCAGCTGCTCGACCTTCAGGGCCACGTTGTGGACCTTTTCACGGTCCAGGCGGTCCTTGATCTGGCGGCTGGTCAGGAACTTGCCACCGGACAGGTCCTTGTTGCCGGCGAACGGCGAATTGTTCACCTGGAAGGTCATCGAGATGGTCGGCTCGTCGACGGTCAGCGCAGGCAGGGCTTCCGGGAAGTCCGGTGCGCAGATGGTGTCGGAGATGGTCAGCTCCTGGATGCCGGAGATGGCCACGATGTCGCCGGCCTCGGCCGAATCCTGCTCGATGCGCTCCAGGCCCATGAAGCCCAGCACCTGCAGCACCTTGCCGTTGCGCTTCTTGCCTTCACGGTCAATGACCGCGACCTGCATGTTCTTCTTCAGGGTGCCGCGCTGGATGCGGCCGATGCCGATCACGCCCACGAAGTTGTTGTAGTCCAGCTGGCTGATGCGCATCTGGAACGGGCCTTCCGGGTCCACTTCCGGCTTCGGCGCGTGCTGCATGATCGCTTCGTACAGCGGGGTCATGTCGCCGTCGCGCACGGTGTCTTCCAGGCCCGCGTAGCCGTTCAGGCCCGAGGCGTAGACGATCGGGAAATCCAGCTGCTCGTTGGTGGCACCGAGCTTGTCGAACAGGTCGAAGACCTGGTCGATCACCCACTCCGGACGGGCGCCCGGACGGTCGACCTTGTTGACCACGACGATCGGCTTGAAGCCCATCGCGAAGGCCTTCTGGGTCACGAAGCGGGTCTGCGGCATCGGGCCGTCCATCGCATCAACCAGGATCAGCACGGTGTCGACCATCGACAGCACGCGCTCGACCTCACCGCCGAAGTCGGCGTGGCCGGGGTATCGACGATGTTGATCCGGTTCTTGATGCCGGTCTTCTTGTCTTCCCAGGTGATGGCGGTGTTCTTGGCCAGGATGGTGATGCCGCGTTCCTTTTCCTGGTCGTTGCTGTCCATCACGCGCTCGGCGAGGACGGTGCGCTCGGACAGGGTGCCGGACTGCTTCAGCAGCTGGTCGACCAGGGTGGTCTTGCCATGGTCGACGTGGGCGACGATGGCGATGTTGCGAAGATTTTCGATGGACATACGAAAGGGGGCCAGTCGGCGCCGGATTTGGAAAAAGAAGTCCAACATTATACGTCGAACTTGACGATTCGCGAAAAGGTGGATTTCACGCCGGCCCAGCGGCCCATTCAGCTGGCTGTCCGCCGCTTCGGCCGAGGTCGCCAGGACGGGGCCCCCGGCTCACCTTCCGCTGGCTGAAGGCGGGGGCTCCACCGATGGTCGAAGGCACCGCCGCCACGAGGCAGGTGTAAACTAGGTGGCTAGACGCATTCCCCTTTGCACCAAGGATCTTCATGTCCCTCATCGCCACTTTCGACACCACCCAGGGCCCGATCAAGGTCGAGCTGTTCGCCGACAAGGCGCCGCTGACCGTGGCCAACTTCGTGAACCTGGTCAAGCACGGCTTCTATGACGGCCTGATCTTCCACCGCGTGATCGCCGACTTCATGATCCAGGGCGGCTGCCCGCAGGGTCGTGGCACCGGCGGCCCGGGCTACAAGTTCGAAGACGAGAAGAATGGCGTGAAGCACGAGGTCGGCTCGCTGTCGATGGCCAACGCCGGCCCGAACACCAACGGCAGCCAGTTCTTCATCACCCACATCAAGACCGATTGGCTGGACGGCCGCCACACCGTCTTCGGCAAGGTCCTGGAAGGCCAGGCCATCGTCGATTCGGTCAAGCAGGGCGACGTGATCCATTCGATCACCCTTGAAGGCGACGTCGACGCCGTGCTGGCCGCCCAGGCCGACCGCGTCGCGGAGTGGAACAAGCACCTCGCCGCCTGACCCCCTTCGAAACGGCCACCCACGGGTGGCCGTTTCCCTGTTCCCCGCCGCCTGCCCGGCCTGCGTGGCCATGCCCGCGGCGTCCCATCAAACGCTTGCAAGCAAGAGGAAACCCCCATGAAAGCACCCGTTCGTGTTGCCGTGACCGGCGCCGCCGGCCAGATCGGTTATGCCCTGCTGTTCCGCATCGCCTCCGGCGAAATGCTGGGCAAGGACCAGCCCGTCATCCTGCAGCTGCTGGAACTGCCGGTCGACAAGGCCCAGGCCGCCCTGAAGGGCGTGATGATGGAGCTGGAAGACTGCGCGTTCCCGCTGCTGGCCGGCATGGTTGGCACCGATGACGCCGAAGTCGCGTTCAAGGACGCCGACATCGCTCTGTTGGTCGGCGCACGTCCGCGTGGCCCGGGCATGGAGCGCAAGGACCTGCTGCTGGAAAACGCCAAGATCTTCACCGCCCAGGGCGCGGCGCTGAACAAGGTCGCCAGCCGCGACGTGAAGGTGCTGGTGGTCGGCAACCCGGCCAACACCAACGCCTACATCGCGATGAAGTCGGCCCCGGACCTGAAGCCGGAAAACTTCACCGCCATGCTGCGCCTGGACCACAACCGCGCGCTGAGCCAGCTGTCGGCCAAGCTCGGCAAGCCGGTCGGTGGCATGGAGAAGCTGGTCGTGTGGGGCAACCACAGCCCGACCATGTACCCGGACTACCGTTTCGCCACCGCCGACGGCGCCTCGATCGCCGATGCGATCAACGACCAGGAGTGGAACGCCAACACGTTCATCCCGACCGTCGGCAAGCGCGGCGCGGCGATCATCGAAGCCCGTGGCTCGTCCTCGGCCGCTTCGGCCGCCAATGCCGCCATCGACCACGTGCGTGACTGGGTGCTGGGCAGCAACGGCAAGTGGGTCACGATGGGCGTGCCGTCCGACGGTTCCTACGGCATTCCGGAAGGCGTGATCTTCGGTTTCGCGGTGACCACCGAGAACGGCAAGTACACCCTGGTCAAGGATCTGCCGATCGACGACTTCAGCCAGAAGTACATCGACAAGACCCTGGCCGAGCTGGAAGAAGAGCGCGCCGGCGTCGCCCACCTGCTGGGCTGATGCAGGCGGTACCGGCTCCGGTCGGTACGTCTTGCATCAAGGTAGGTACCGACCGCTGGTCGGTACGCAGAAAACGGGGAGGCTTCGGCTTCCCCGTTTTCATTTGGAATTCCTGGAACCGCATGATCCACCTGCACTACATCGACGACGCGCTGCTGGTGGCTGAAAAGCCCGCCGGCCTGCTGTCCGTGCCCGGCCGCAGCGCCGAGAACCAGGACTGCGTCGTCGCGCGCCTGCAGTCGCTGTACCCGGATGCGTTGACCGTGCACCGCCTGGACCAGGTGACTTCCGGACTGCTGCTGCATGCGCGTGGCAAGGACATGCAGGCGGCGTTGTCGATGCAGTTCGAGCAGCGCCGGGTTGGCAAGCGGTATGAAGCCGTCGTGCAGGGTGTGATCGAAAGCGATGCCGGTGAAGTGGACCTGCCGCTGATCGTGGACTGGCCGAGCCGGCCGAAGCAGATGGTCGACCATGAGCGTGGCAAGCCGGCGCTGACGCGTTGGCGCGTGCTGGTGCGCGATGTTGAAGCGCGGCGCACGCGCGTGGCGTTGGAACCGATCACCGGCCGCAGCCATCAGCTGCGGTTGCACATGGCCAGTATTGGCCATCCGATTGTTGGCGACGTGCTGTATGACGCGGCACCGGCGCAGCGCGTGCACCTGCATGCGCGCAGCCTGCGGTTCACGCATCCGCTGACGGGCGAGGCGCTCGCGTTCGAGTCCGCGGCTCCGTTCTAGGGGTCGGCAGGGCTTGCAGCCCTGCACCCGCAGAATCAACGTCAATGTCAAAAGCGGGCTATACGTGGGTTGGCGGGACGGTGTCGGAGTGCGGGGCCGCCGCAAGTACGTCCGTGTAGGCTTGGCAGCCGCATCCATGCGGCTGACACCCCGCACTCCGACACCGCCCCACCTTCGACAGGTTCACTCGGCTGTTGGTAACGGTGGCCGTTGTTCCGCGCAGCTGTTGGTAGGTGTCGACCTTGGTCGACACGCTTTTTCTGTCAGATATCGAATGAATCATTCACGCATGGCGTGGATCTACCGTGTCGACCA
Source organism: Stenotrophomonas sp. pho (assembly GCF_006228405.1). Lineage (NCBI taxonomy): Bacteria > Pseudomonadati > Pseudomonadota > Gammaproteobacteria > Lysobacterales > Lysobacteraceae > Stenotrophomonas > Stenotrophomonas sp. pho. Next base: position 875,086 of record NZ_CP029759.1, read on the forward strand.
AGGTCGACACCTACCAGAACAATATGCCGTTCCGACAGATCGCGGAATCTGTCGAAGGCGGGGTGGGTCCGGTGGCGGGAGTGTCCGCGGCATGGATGCCGCGGCCAAGCCCCCATGGACGGGTTTACGGCGTCTCCCGCCACCGGACCCACCCCGCCATCCCCAAGTTAGCCAGCTTCTGCTGTTGCTTCGGCTTCGGCTTCGGCTTCGGCTTCGGCAGGTGCAGGGCGCAGCCCTGCATGAAAAACCCACCCCCTACCAAGGTAGGGCGGCCCGCGCGCCAGCGCCGGACTATCCTCGAACCCATGACTTTGTCTGGGAGGGCTGCGTCATGAACTACGAGGAAACCTACCGTCGCTCGATCGACGAGCCGGAGGCCTTCTGGGGCGAGGAAGCCAAGCGCATCCATTGGCACAAACCGCCGCAGCAGGTGCTCGACTACAGCAACCCGCCGTTCCGGCGCTGGTTCGTCGGCGGCGAAACCAATCTCTGCTACAACGCCGTCGACCGCCACCTGGCAACGCGCGCCGACCAGCTCGCGCTGGTTGCGATTTCCACCGAAACCAACAGCACCCGCGAGATCACCTATCGCCAGCTGTATCGCGAAGTGAACGACTTCGCCGCCGTGCTCAAGCATCTCGGCGTCGGCCACGGTGACCGCGTGGTGATCTACATGCCGAACATGGCCGAAGCCGTGTTCGCGATGCTGGCCTGCGCGCGCATCGGTGCGGTGCACTCGGTGGTGTTCGGTGGCTTCGCCGCGCACAACCTGGCGCTGCGCATCGACGATGCGAAGCCGAAGTTGCTGATCGCAGCGGACGCCGGCATGCGCGGTGGCAAGCTGATTCCGTACAAGCCGATGGTCGACGCGGCCTGCGCCGAAGCGGCGTCGCCTCCGCCACACGTGCTGATCGTCTCGCGTGGGCTGGATGCCGCCGAACCCCGCGTGCCGGGTCGCGACGTGGACTACGCCGCGCTGCGTGCACAGGTTGGTGAAGTCGATGTGCCGGTGCAGTGGCTTGAAGCGAGCGAGCCGAGCTACCTGCTGTACACCTCCGGCACCACCGGCAAGCCGAAGGGCGTGCAGCGCGATGTCGGTGGTTACGCGGTGGCGATGGCGCAGTCGATGGAGACAGTGTTCGACTGCAAGCCGGGCCAGGTGATGTTCTCCACTTCCGACGTCGGCTGGGCGGTAGGCCACTCGTACAACGTGTACGGCCCGCTGATCGGTGGCTGCACCTCGTTGCTGTACGAGGGGCTGCCGACGAATCCGGACCCGGGTATCTGGTGGGCGCTGTGCGAACAGTACAACGTGCGCACCATGTTCTCCTCACCCACCGCCATCCGCGTGCTGAAGAAGCACGACGCGGACTTCATCCATCGCCACGACCTGCGCGCCCTGAAGTACCTGTTCCTGGCCGGCGAGCCGCTGGACGAACCCACCGCGCACTGGATCAGCGAAGCGCTGGGCAAGCCGATCATCGACAACTACTGGCAGACCGAAACCGGCTGGCCGGCACTGACCCTGCTGCCGGGCCTGGAGATGAAGCCGGTGCGCTTCGGTTCACCGGGCTTCCCCAATCTCGGCTACCGGATGAAGGTGATCGACGAGAACACCGGCGAGGAAGTGGCACCGGGGCAGAAGGGCGTGCTGGTGGTGTCGCCGCCCTTGCCGCCGGGTTGCATGAGCACGGTGTGGAACGACGACAGCCGTTTCCTGCAGAGCTACTTCAGCCACTTCAAGGAACTGCTGTACAGCTCGCTGGACTGGGCGATCCGCGATGACGATGGCTATACCTTCATCCTCGGCCGTACCGACGATGTGATCAACGTGGCCGGGCATCGTCTGGGCACGCGCGAGATCGAGGAGGCCATCTCCAGCCATCCGCGCGTGGCCGAGGCTGCCGTGATCGGGGTCAAGGACGAGCTGAAGGGGCAGGTGCCGCTGGTGTTCGTCACCCTCAAGCAGGGGCTTGAAGGCGAGGATCCGGCGCCGGTGGTGGCCGAGATGATGGCGACGGTGACGACTTCGCTTGGTGCGGTCGCGCGCCCGGCGCATGTGCACGTGGTCAATGCGCTGCCCAAGACCCGTTCGGGCAAGCTGCTGCGGCGCTCGTTGCAGGCGTTGGCCGAGCAGCGCGACCCGGGCGACCTGTCGACGCTGGACGACCCCAGCGCGCTGGAGGAGATCCGCCGCGCGCTGGGCCGTTGATCCGGTAGCGCCGGCCGCTGGCCGGCCCCCCATCAATCCCGAGGTTGCCGGCCAGCGGACGGCACTACCCGCGGCACTTGCGCTAAGCTCGGCCTGTCATCGACCTGCAACACGCGGTGCGCGCCGGGGAACGCGCGCGCCGCCCGGGGATGGCAATAAGGGGGGCGTGCCCGCACACGGCACGCCGGCATGGCGCATCAAGGGAGGGGGATGCAATGGCATTGCTGCACGCCAAGACGGCTGCTGGCCGTCAGGAAATCGAAGACCGTGGCCGGCGCCTGCCGGCGGCACTGCGTTCAATCCTGCTGATGGTCGATGGCCATCGCGATGACACCGAACTGCGCGGCTTGTTCGATGGCCTGCGCGCACCTCCGGATGCACTGGAGCAGCTGGCCGCACAGGGACTGATCGAGGTGATCGGCGGGAGCGTAGAGGCCGCTCCGGCGCGTGGCATCAGCACCGGCCGCGAACAGGACCCGGCGCTGTACCAGCAGTTGTACGACGCGATGAGCGAGGCGGTGCGGCGCCATCTGGGGCTGAAGGGCTACTTCATGCAGTTGAAGATCGAACGCTGCACCGATGCGCTGGCGCTGGAACGCCTTTGCCCGGAACTGCTGGCGGCGGTGGGCAAGGCGCGCAGCCCGGCGCTGGCCCAGCGCTGGTGGCAGGAAACCCAGTCCGCCGTAGTAAACGCTGGGAAAGAGGTCGTGCAGGCCTGAGCCACCGCGTAAAGTGATCGGTTCACTTCCCCACAAGGAGTCCCGCGTGCAGGACGACCACGATGACACCGACACCCCGGCTGGGACGCGATCAATGCGGCGCTTTCGCCGCTGTATGCCGGGCAGGAGCCGCGACACTACGGCACCGCGCTTCCCTACACGCTCGGCGGCCAGGATCCGCTGGATGGCATCAGCGTGTACTGGGCGGATGCGCCGGTTCCGCATTGGCACTACATCACCTACGGTTTCTCCGAGCTGTATGCCAAGGAGAGCAGTGATGCTGCCGCCAGCGGCTATGGTTTCGAGCTGACGTTCCGTCTCGCTGCCGAAGCCGCTGAGAACGCCGACAGCACGCCGCCGGTGTGGCCGATGAACCTGCTGCAGAACCTGGCGCGCTATGTGTTCGGCAGCGGCAACGTGTTCGAGGATGGCCACCATCTGAATGCCAACGGCCCGATCGCACTGGAGACCGACACGCGGTTGTGCCACCTGGCCTTCATTGCCGACCCGCAGTTGCCGGCACGCGACACCGCCAATGGCCACCTGCAGTTCCTGCAGCTGGTCGGATTGACCGATGAGGAAATGGAGGCGGTCAAGCGCTGGTCTACGCGCGGCGTGCTGGAGGCGCTGCAGCCGGCAATGCCGCTGTGGGTCAGCGACCTGCACCGCGGCAACCTGCTGGAGGACCCTGCGCTGGCGGCAGAGGTGCGGGCCGGCAGCGAGCGCGAAGGCTCCAGCACCGGCATGCTGTTCATCGAGACACTGGACTGGCGCCAGGAGGCGGGCATGACCACGCTGGTGCTTGGCGCCGGCCAGGTGGCGAGCGTGTGCGAACTGCTGCCGCTGCGCCTGCGCCACGGCAGATCGCTGGAACTGGTCAGCCGCGAGCGGCAGTGGGAGTTCATCGCGGACGGGGGCGGTGAAGTGGCGGACGTATCCGCCGACAGCGCGCGCTGGTCACTGGACGAGGCGGGCCTGCAGGCCCTGGCAGGGGTGCACGCCGAGCGCGGGGTCTACCCGCTGGCAGGAAGGTTGCGTATCGAGGTGGTGCCGACCTGCCTGCGCGATGCCAAGGGGGAAGTGATCCGCCAGATCGGCTGATCGCGCCAATGAAATCGAGGGGGCGGAGCCGCCTGGTAGCCGATGGGGTCAGATCCGTTCGCCACGCGAACGGCTCTGACCCCTGACCAAGGTCAGGCCAGGCCTTCGGCCTTCAGCGCGGCCTGCACGCCGGCATCGGCGTCCATGCGTGCCTTGTAGGCGGCCAGGTTGTCCAGGCCGGACAGATCAACCTTGGTACCGGCGGCCCAGCGCAGGGTGATGTAGAAGTACGGGTCGGCGAAGCTGCGGAAGCCGGCCAGCCAGGGCTTGTCGGCCAGCTGCCTGTCAGCGGTCTCGAACAGGCCACGCAGGCGCTTGTGCGCGGCGGCGCGGATCGCGTCGTACTGGCTCTCGTCGGCGATGAACTTGCCCGGCGCGAACAGCGGCGAGAAGGCCGGGTGCACGTCGGAATTGACGAAGGCCAGCCAGCGGGTGGCTTCGGCGCGCTGGCGCGGGCTGCCATCACCGCCGAGGCCGGCCTGCGGGAAGCTGTCGGCGATGTAGCCCATGATCGCGGCGTTCTGCAGCAGCACGAAGTCGCCGTCGACCAGTGCGGGAACGGCACCGGCCGGATTGATCTTCAGGAATTCCGGACCCTTCAGGGTGTCCTTGTTCAGCAGTTCAACCTCGAACGGCTGGCCGGTCCACTGCAGGGCGATGTGGTCGGCGGTGGAACAGGCACCGGGCTTGCTGTACAGCTTCATGGGAACTCCAGGTGATGCGGGCGGGAAACGCCAACTATCCCAGAGCCCGGCGGCGGCCGGCAACGCTGCCGCCAGCACGGATCGTTACGATTGCCGCGGCTTGAGGTTCTGCACCTTGTAGAAGGTGTGATCGCCGATGGTCGCCACCTGGTAGGCGTTGCGCCAGTTCGGGCTGGCGATGGACAGCGCGGCGAAGTGGCTGGCACCGGGCACGATCTCGCGGCGTTCGCCGGCCGGCAGCGCCCAGTTGCGCTCGGCGTCGAAGGCCACGTTCATCGCTTCGCTCCACGCCGCGTCATTGCCCAGCTGGGTGCCGGGGGAGACGATGGTCGGTGCGAACTGCTTGCGCGCGGTGACCACCTGGCACATCGAGTCGCCCCACAGGCCACTGTCGAGACGGCGCAGGGCGACCTCGGCAACAGCCTGCTGGCCGCGCAGGGTCTGGTCGCGGGCTTCCAGGTAGACGGTGGTGCTCAAACACAGTGAATCAGCGGCCGGCTGAGGCAACAACTGCGACAGCCAGAGAATCCAGGCCAGTTTCATATAACTCCTTGCTCCGTATGGGCCGCACCCTCCGGTTCCGGCCGCGGGGCGACAGGAGGTGGGGACGACTTGGCGTCATGGGGAGGCGGCCATCGGGGCCGCCCCGTGGGCAGCCCCAAAAGAAACGATCAGTACCGATCGTGGGGACTGCGCCGGCTCACCGGAAACTGGCTGGTGAGCGGAAAGATGGCGCAAGGTAGGGGGGCATAGCCGAACGCATCGTGAACCGCTCGGCTTGACATTCAGGTTCAACCGGGGTGACGGAAATCACATTCCGTCCCCCATTCAGGCGCTCATCAGAGCGCGGCGGCGACCCGGCTGCCCTGGTCGATGGCGCGTTTCGCATCGAGTTCGGCGGCCACGTCGGCACCGCCGATCAGCTGCGCGTTGATGCCGGCCGCCTGCAGTTCGGCCTGCAGCGTGCGGTTCGGTTCCTGCCCGGCGCAGATCACCACATGGTCGACCGGCAGCAGCTGTTCGCTGCCGTCCACGCGGATGCGCAGGCCCTCGTCGTCCACCCCTAGGTACTCGACGCCACCGAGCATGCGCACGCCCTTGGCCTTCAGCGTGGCGCGATGGATCCAGCCGGTGGTCTTGCCCAGCCGCGCGCCCGGCTTGCCCGGGCTGCGCTGCAGCAGCCACAAGCGTCGCGGTGACGGCTCGACCTCGGGCCGACCCAGCGAGCCGCGTGCCTCGAAGCTGGGGTCCACGCCCCATTCGGCCATCCAGCGCTGCGGATCCAGCGAGGGGATTCACCGGCGTGGCTGAGGAACTCGCCGACATCGAAGCCGATGCCGCCGGCGCCGATGATCGCCGCATTGGCGCCCACTTCGACCCGTCCCAGCAGCACGTCCAGGTAGCTCACCACCTTGGCGTGATCGGCACCGGGGAAATCGACCTTGCGCGGGGTGATGCCGGTGGCCAGCACCACCTCGTCGAAGCCAGCCAGTTGGGAAGCGTCGACGCGGGTGCCCAGGCGCAGCTGTACGCCGGTCTCCTGCAGCGCGTGGCGGAAGTAGCGCAGGGTCTCGTGGAACTCTTCCTTGCCGGGGATGCGCTTGGCCACGTTGAACTGGCCGCCGATCTCATCATTGGCATCGAACAGGGTGACCTGGTGGCCACGCTGGGCAGCGACAGTGGCGCAGGCCAGGCCGGCGGGGCCGGCGCCGACCACCGCAACCGTCTTCGGCGTAGCAGTGGGACGATAGACCAGCTCGGTCTCGTGGGCGGCGCGCGGATTGACCAGGCAGCTGGCCAGCTTGTTCTCGAACACGTGGTCCAGGCAGGCCTGGTTGCAGGCGATGCAGGTGTTGATCGCCTCCGCGCGGCCGGCACGGGCCTTGTTCGGCCACTGCGGGTCGGCCAGCAGCGGGCGTGCCAGCGACACCATATCGGCGCCGCCACCGGCCAGGATGCGTTCGGCAACGTCGGGCATGTTGATGCGGTTGGTCGCCACCAGCGGTACCTTCACATGCGGCTTGAGCTTGGCGGTGACGCCGGCAAAGGCCGCGCGCGGCACCGAGGTGGCGATGGTCGGAATGCGCGCTTCGTGCCAGCCGATGCCGGAATTGATGATCGTTGCGCCAGCCGCCTCGATCGCCTGCGCCTGTTGAACGATCTCGTCCCAGTCGCTGCCGTCGTCGACCAGATCCACCAGTGACAGGCGGTAGATGATGATGAAGTCCGGGCCACAGGCCTCGCGGATGCGGCGCACGATCTCGACCGCGAAGCGCATGCGCTGGCGCGCGTCGCCGCCCCAGGCATCGGCGCGCTTGTTGGTGCGCGGGGCGATGAACTCGTTGATGAGGTAGCCCTCCGAGCCCATCACTTCCACGCCGTCGTAGCCGGCCTCGCGGGCCAGCTTCGCGCTGCGAGCGTAGTCGGCGATATGGCGCTCTACGCCGCTGGCCGACAATGCGCGCGGGGTGAACGGGTTGATCGGTGCTTTCAGCTTCGACGGTGCCACCGACAACGGGTGGTAGGCATAGCGGCCGGCATGCAGCAACTGCAGGCAGATCTTCGCGCCGTGCTGGTGCGCGGCGGCGGTGAGCTGGCGGTGCGGCCGCACTTCCCAGGGCCAGGACAGCTTGCCACCGAATGGCTTCAGCCAACCGACCACATTGGGCGCGAAGCCGCCGGTGACGATCAGGCCGACGCCGCCCTCGGCGCGCTCGGCGAAGTAGGCCGCCAGCCGTGGGAAGTCGCGGGCGCGATCTTCCAGGCCGGTGTGCATCGAACCCATCAGGACGCGGTTGCGCAGCTGGGTGAAGCCCAGATCCAGCGGGGCGAACAGGTGGGGATAGGCGCTTTCGTTGGCTGGCGACATGGTCGATACGCTTGCGTACGGAAGCGCGAAGCGTGCCGCGAAACGGCGGCCGGGGCAAGGGCCGCTTCTTTGGGAGGGCTGGCCGCTGTCTGACGGTTTGGTAGTGTCGGCCGCTGGCCGGGTGCGCTCGGCACATGCGTGCTGTCGCTCCCGCGTTTCGCTGCGCGAATCGCGGGCCCCACTCACCGGCCTCCAACCCCCCGCGCCTGCGGCGCTGCCCCCGAACTCCGGGGGCGGTAGTGCCGGCCGCTGGCCGGCATTCCGGTCAACTCAGGGCGATTGCGGTTGCCGGCCAGCGGCCGGCACTACCGGAGCAGGCCTACCGATCCCGAACCAGCCCAGCGTCACTCCGCACAGCGGCCCGATCAGCAGGGCGAAGGCGAGGGTGCCGAGGCCGACATTGCCGCCCAGGCACCAGCCCAGCAGCAGTACGCTGCCTTCGATCAGGCTGCGCACCTTCCAGATCGGCCAGCCGGCACGGGCATGCAGACCGGTCATCAGGCCATCGCGTGGCCCCGGGCCAAGGCGGGCACCGATGTACAGGCCGGTGGCCAGCGCCACCAGCAGCATGCCGGCACAGAACATCGCCACCTGCCAGCCAAGGCCGACGGCCGGCGGCAGCAGCCACAGCCCGAACTGTGCGGAGGGGCCGATCAGCATCACGTTGAGCACGGTGCCGAGGCCCGGCTTCTGCCGCAGGGGCCACCACAGCAGGAGCACCAATGCACCGATGGCATTGGTTGCCAGGCCGAATGACAGCGGCGTCTGCGCGGCGATGCCCTGCGACAGAACATCCCAGGGTGCCACGCCGATGGCGGCGCGGATCATCAGCGAGGCGCCGAAGCCGTACAGGAACAGGCCGGTGATCAATTGCAGCAGGCGCAAGGGCAGGGCGGTGGGCATGGCGGTCCGGGGGGGGCGGGGATCTGTTTCCACCGTATCGCCGTTTCTGCGTCATCCATAGATACAGATGCCGGCCAATCCGCCGCTACAGATAGCGTCGATCCCGCGTAGAGGCTGTGGTGTAGAGCCGAGCCCCTGATCGGCTCCGCACTGCGGCGTCAGTCGTCCCAGCCGACCAGCGCCAGCTTGCCCACCGTGCGCCCGCTGGCCAGGCGCTGATGCGCGATGTCCAGGTTGGCCGCATTGATCGTGCCCAGCGTCTCATTGAGCGTACCGCGCAGCTGGCCGGCATCGATCATGCTGGCCGCACGGCTGAGGATGCGGTGCTGTTCGATGCAGTCGGCGGTGGCGAAGCGCGAACGCGCGAACATGAATTCCCAGTGGATGCCGATGCATTTGGCCTTGTAGGGATCGCCGATGCGCAGTGCACCCCGCGGCTCGACGATCAGGCCGACGTGGCCCTGCGGTGCCAGCAGCTGGCCCAGTTCATCCCAGTAGTGGTCGGTGTCGGCCAGATTGAGCGCGACCTGCACCGCATCGATGACCAGCGCCTGCAACTGGGGCTGCAGTGGCTGCCGATGGTCGATCATATGCGCGGCCCCCATCTGTCGGCACCAGTCGATCGAGGCCTCGCGCGAGGCGGTGGCGATCACCTCGAAACCGGCATGGCGTGCCAGCTGGATCGCCATCGAGCCGACGCCGCCGGCGCCGCCGATCACCAGCAGGTGCTGGCCCACGTGGCGGCGGCCATCGAGCTGCAGCGGCATGCGCTGGAACAGCAGTTCCCAGGCTGTGAGAGTGGTCAGCGGCAGCGCGGCCGCTTCAGCGAAATCGAGCGTGGTCGGCTTGCGGGCGACCAGGCGCTCATCAACCCACTGGTACTGGGCGTTGCAGCCCGGTCGGGTCACGTCACCGGCGAAGTAGACCTCGTCACCGGAGGCGAACAGGCTGGCCTCGTCACCGATGGCTTCGACCACGCCGGCTGCGTCCCAGCCGAGCACCCGGGGAACCTCAAGGGTGGCTGGATCGGTGGCGGCCCGCTGCTTGCCATCGACGGGGTTGACCGAAACCGCTTCGATCCGCACCAGCAGATCGCGGCCGCGAGGAGGCAGCGGCGGTGGCAGGAGGACATCACGCAGGGCGGGCGCGTATTCACGACTCAGGGCGACGGCTTTCATCACGGCTCCGGCTGGGTTCGTGATCCCATCATAAGGTTCCTCACGTTTCCTCAGACGCGCTGAACCGTGTGATGCAGCACGTTGCGCAATATGTCGCTTCTCGCACCTAAACCCCGTCAAACCCTTGCAGCGTGTGGGTCTTGCGGATTTTCATCATCCTGTATAGGGTTTCAACGTCGGACCGGTGGACGGTCGGGCGCAACACTTCACATGTTACGGGACTGTTAACATGGCCTTCACCCGCCTGAGCATAATGTTCGCGGCGGTGGCGTGCTGAATCGGCTGTCGAACATCGACGCACTAGTGCTGGCCCATGCCTCTACCGGTTTCATACCCCGAAATAGGAGCTGTATTCAATGAACAAGAAGATCCTTACTGCCGCGCTGCTGGGCGGCCTGGCTTTCGCCCAGGCAGCTTCTGCGCAGGAGTTCGATGACCGCTGGTACCTGACCGGTTCGGCCGGCTTCAACTTCCAGGACAGCGACCGTCTGACCAATGACGCTCCGTTCGTGACCCTGGGCCTGGGTAAGTTCATCAGCCCGAACTGGTCGCTGGACGGTGAGCTGAACTACCAGAACCCGAACTTCGACAGCAACCAGGACCTGAACTGGTCGCAGTACGGCATCTCGCTGGACCTGCGTCGCCACTTCATCAAGGAAGGCCGCGGCTGGAACCCGTACATCGTCGGTGGCCTGGGCTACCAGAAGTCGGAAGAAGAGTACGCTGCGCTCGACAACAACGGCCCGCGCCAGCGTAAGGACGGCAATGTTGCTGCCAAGCTGGGCGTCGGCCTGCAGACCACCTTCGACAAGCGCGTTGCTGTCCGCGCCGAAGTGGCCTACCGCGCTGACTTCGACGACCAGAGCATCGCCGCACGTGACGAAAGCTGGTTCGGCGACGTGCTGGCTTCGGTCGGCGTCGTGATCCCGCTGGGCCCGGCTCCGGTCGCGGCTGCTCCGGCTCCGGCTCCGGTTGCCCCGAGCTGCGCCGACCTGGACGACGACGGTGACGGCGTCAACAACTGCGACGACAAGTGCCCGAACTCGCAGCCGGGTCAGACCATCGGTCCGGACGGTTGCCCGGTTCCGGTCTCCATCGACCTGAAGGGCGTCAACTTCGACTTCGACAAGTCGAACCTGCGTCCGGACGCCGTGGCGATCCTGAGCGAAGCCACCGAGATCCTGAAGCGTTACCCGGATCTGCGCGTTGAAGTTGCCGGTCACACCGACTCGAAGGGTACCGACGCTTACAACCAGAAGCTGTCGGAGCGTCGTGCTACCGCCGTGTACAACTACCTGACCAAGAACGGCGTTGACGCCGGTCGCCTGGTCGGCCCGATCGGCTACGGCGAGAGCCGTCCGATTGCTCCGAACACCAACCCGGATGGTTCGGACAACCCGGAAGGTCGCGCCAAGAACCGTCGTACCGAGCTGAACGTCCAGAACTAAGTTCTGACGCTCTGCCCGTAGGACACAGCAGGACCCGGCTTCGGCCGGGTCTTGTTGTTTCTGCGGCCAGGACGCTCGCCTGTGACGCGGCAAGGCAACCGTTCGTCGGTCTTTTGTCCGTAAAACCAATAAGTTGTCGTATTCATTGAAAGTGGCGCTTGAAAGCTGACGCGGCATTGCTAAACTCGCCGCGTCACTTCCTTCCGTGGATGCCCCTCATGCTGCGCTCTGCATCGGCCGCCGTCCTGGCGCTGGCCCTGGTTCCCGCCGCCCACGCTGCGGTCGATTGCTCGGTCAACACCAGCGCCTCGCCGCTGCCGTTGCCGGCCACGACCATCGCGCCAGTGGCCGACGAGCTGTACATCCGTGGCAACCAGCTGGGCATGCCGGCCGGTGTGCTGAGCAGCAACTACGATCCGTCGCAGTCGCTGGACCAGGTGCTGCAGCGCCTGCGCATCGACGGCTGCCAGAACATCGCCAAGGCCATTCCGAGCGCACCGGCGGTGAAGCCGAACGATCCGGCGGCCTACAAGCCGCAGACCGAATTCGACAACACGCCCTGGCGCTTCGACATGAGCCAGAACGGCAAGCGCATGACCGCCGAAGAGTTCGACGCCTGGATGAAGGCGCGCGGCGTTCGCGTGGTCAAGGCGCGTCCGGCTCCGGCCGCCACTCCGGCCCCGGCCGAAGCACCGGCTGAGACCAAGCCGGTCGACAAGAAGTAAGCGCCGCGGGGAGCAGAGGCTTGCGCACGCGCCGCCCACCTGCCGCCCCCGCCTCCCGCTCCCGCGCACCGCGTGGGCGTGCGACTCCGGATGTCTCCAGTGGCGTGCGCCATGGCCTGGCGCGCGTGCTGTCCAAGGCGGGTGTGTGCTCGCGCAGCGAGGCCGCGCGCTGGATTGCCGAGGGCCGCGTACGCGTGTCCGGCCGCATCGTTCGTGATCCCGAGTTCCCGATTGCCAGTCCGCCCCCGCCGATCGAGGTCGACGGCCAGCCGATGGGGGCGCCGCAGCGCCTGTACCTGATGCTCAACAAGCCGCGCGGGGTGGTCACCACGGCGCAGGACGAGCGTGGTCGCGACACCGTGTATCGCTGCTTCGATGGTGCCGGCCTGCCGTGGATCGCGCCGGTCGGGCGCCTGGACAAGGCCAGCGAAGGCTTGCTGTTGTTCAGCAATGATCCGCAGTGGGCGGCGCACCTGACCGATCCGGAGACCGGCCCGCAGAAGACCTATCACGTGCAGGTGGATCGTCTGCCCGATGAGGACACCCTGGCCGCGCTGCGCGCCGGTGTCGAAGACGCGGGCGAGCTCCTCGCCGCCCGTGCCGTGCGCGTACTGCGCAGTGGCGACAAGACCGCATGGCTGGAGGTGGTCCTCGACGAGGGCCGCAACCGCCATATCCGCCGCCTGTTGGCGGCCTTCGACCTGCAGGTGCTGCGCCTGGTCCGGGTCGCGATCGGTGGGCTGGTGCTCGGCGATCTCGGCAAGGGCCAGTGGCGGGTTCTGCAGGTCAGCGACCAGCAGCGGCTGGGGGCCGCTGCACCGGGCTGATCATCGCCCGTGGCCGGCAGTTGCCGGCCGCCGTTCCAGGCGTAGGGGGCGCCTGGCTGTCGACATTCCCGAACGGAGCCTGCCATGTACCACCTGACCCTCAATCAAACCCTGCGCTGTGCAGGCCTGCTGCTGCCGATGGTGCTGCTGGCCGCCTGCGGCGGCCACAAGAAGGTGGCCAAGGCGGAAACGCCTGCCGAGACCCCGGTGGTGGAAGTGAAGACCCCGGAGCTGGATGGTCGCGGCAGTTACCGCTTCCTGATGAGCAACGGCGACAAGAAGATGACCGCCGATGAGTTCGATGCCTGGATGAAGGCCAACGGCATCCGCGTTGCCAAGGGCAATGGCCAAGACGCTGCCGCCAAGCCGGTAGTGGTGGCCAGCAAGGAAGAGCCGAAGGGCAAGAAGAAAAAGAAGTGACGCCAGTGGGTGCCGACCTCGGTCGGCACGCTTTGACCGTGCGGGGTCAGAACCCTTTCCTGCGGAAAGGGATCCGACCCCGGCCGTGATCAGCCCTTGACCACGCCCAGTTCGACACCGATGCGGGTGAACGCATCAATCGCCCGGTCCAGGTGCTCGCGGCTGTGCGCGGCGCTGATCTGGGTACGGATGCGGGCCTGGCCCTTGGGCACCACCGGAAGAAGAAGCCGATCGCGTAGATGCCTTCTTCCAGCAGGCGCTCGGCGAACTTCTGCGCCAACGGTGCGTCATACAGCATCACCGGGCTGATCGGATGCACGCCCGGCTTCACGTCGAAACCGGCGGCGGTCATCTTCTCGCGGAAGTAGGCGGTGTTCTCGGCCAGGGTGCTGCGCAGGTCGTCAGCGGCAGCCAGCATTTCGAACGCCTTGATGCCGGCGGCCACCACGTGCGGCGGCAGCGAGTTGGAGAACAGGTACGGGCGCGAGCGCTGGCGCAGCAGTTCGATCACCTCGGCGCTGGCGCAGGTGAAGCCGCCCAGTGCGCCGCCCATGGCCTTGCCCAGAGTGCCGGTGATGATGTCGATCTTCTCCAGCACCCCTTCACTTCGGCCGAGCCGCGGCCGGTGGCGCCAAGGAAGCCGGTGGCGTGGCATTCGTCGATGTGCACCAGGGCGTTGTACTTCTTTGCCAGCGCGGTGATCTCGTCCAGCGGCGCGATGAAGCCATCCATCGAGAAAACGCCGTCGGTGGTGATCAGCTTGGTCTTGCAGCCGGCGGCATCGGCGGCCTGCAGCTGGGCTTCCAGATCGGCCATGTCACAGTTGGCGTAGCGGAAGCGCTTGGCCTTGCACAGGCGCACGCCGTCGATGATCGAAGCATGGTTCAGTGCATCGGAAATGATCGCGTCGTTCTCGCCAAGCAGCGGCTCGAACAGGCCGCCGTTGGCGTCGAAGCAGGCCGCGTACAGGATGGTGTCCTGCTTGCCGAAGAAGTCGGCGATCTGCTTTTCCAGCTGCTTGTGCAGGTCCTGCGTGCCGCAGATGAAGCGCACCGAGGCCATGCCGAAGCCGTGGGTATCGAGTGCGTCCTTGGCGGCCTGGATCAGGTCCGGATGGTCGGCCAGTCCCAGGTAGTTGTTGGCACAGAAATTCAGCACCTTGCGGCCGTCGTCGAGGGTGATCTCGGCCGACTGCGGGCTGGTGATGATCCGCTCGGACTTGAACAGGCCCTGGGCGCGGATGGCGTCCAGTTCCTCGGCGTAGTGGCGGGTCAGGGCGGAGGAGGCGTCGGTCATGGCGTGGGCACGGCTCTGAACGGGAAACCGCTGATTCTAACGGGCATCGCCGCTTGCCGACCGGCCCGGGCGGGGCATCGCCACGGCCGGCACATGTTGCATCGCAATAGCAAAGTGGTTAAAAATTCGTGAACCGGAGCTGTCCCGTTCCGGCCGATACGCCCGCCCTCGGCCTTCCACGCCACCGCCCCCACCGGAGACGCTCATGAAGCACGCCCGTGCCTGCCTCGCCATTGCCGCTGCCTTGACCCTGGCTGCCCCGTTCGCCGCCAGTGCCCAGGAAAACGAATCGCCGTACAGCTGGAACGTCACCGCCGTGTCGGACTACCTGTTCCGTGGTGTCTCGCAGACCGACGAAAAGCCGACCCTGCAGGCCGGTTTCACCTACACCTCGCCGGTAGGCCTGTATGCCGGTGTCTGGGGGTCGGGCGTGGACTTTGGTCCGGGCGACCCGAACACCGAGGTCGACTACCAGATCGGTTACGGCGTGGACGTCACCCCGCGCGTCAACTTCGATGTGCTGCTGAACCGCTATACCTACATCGGTGCCAGCAACCAGAACTACAACGAGCTGGTGACCACCACCACGCTGGATGAGACCTACAAGCTGACCGTGGCCTACACCAATGACCAGTGGAACAGCGGCACCGACGGTTGGTACTACGGTGTCGGCGGCCAGTGGGGCCTGCCGCGTGACTTCACCCTCAACGCCAATGTCGGCCGCAGCAGCTTCGAGAAGGGCCTGGCCAAGGACTACACCGACTGGAACGTCGGCGTCAGCCGCCAGTTCGGCCTGTTCAACGTCGGCCTGGGCTACTACGGTACCGACGGCAATGGCCGTGACAACTCGGGCAAGCTGGCACACAGCCGCGTGCTGCTGACCGTGGCCGTCGGCAAGTAACCCTTGCTTCGGTAGGTGCCAGGCTTGCCTGGCATGCTTTACGAAAAAGGCGCCCATCGGGCGCCTTTTTCAATTCCGCAGTGTTCTTGATCCCATCCGGGGAAGAGCCCCCTTGTTGTTCAAGGGGGCGCGCCAAAGGCGCGGGATAAGGAAACATGCGGGGGAACTGACCCTTCGGGTCAATTCCAGCTGAGCACGACCTTGCCGGCCTTGCCTTCTTCCATCAGGTCGAAACCCTTCTGGAAGTCGTCGATCGGCAGCTGGTGGGTCATCACCTTGCCGAGCGGGAAGCCGGACAGCACCAGCTGGGTCATCTTGTACCAGGTCTCGTACATCTTGCGGCCGTAGATGCCCTGCACGGTCAGGCCCTTGAAGATGATCTTGTCCCAGTCGCAGCCGGCGCCCTTGGGCATGATGCCGAGCATGGCGATCTTGCCGCCGTGGTACATGCAGTCGAGCATGTCGTTGAACGCACGCGGGTTGCCGCTCATTTCCAGGCCCACGTCGAAGCCCTCCATGTGCAGTTCCTTCATCACGTCCTTCAGCGACTGGTTGGCGACGTTGACCACCCGGGTGGCGCCCATGTCGGCGGCCAGCTTCAGGCGGAAGTCGTTGACGTCGGTCACCACCACGTTGCGCGCACCGATGTGCTTGCAGATGCCGGCAGCGATGATGCCGATCGGGCCCGCGCCGGTGATCAGCACGTCCTCACCGATCACGTCGAATTCCAGTGCGCAGTGCGCTGCGTTGCCGTACGGGTCGAAGAACGCGGCCAGCTCCGACGGGATCTGGTCCGGGATCGGCCACAGGTTGCTGGCCGGCATCACCATGTATTCGGCAAAGGCACCATTGACGTTGACGCCGATGCCGACGGTGTTCGGGCACAGGTGCGGGCGGCCGCCGCGGCAGTTACGGCAGTGGCCGCAGACGATGTGGCCTTCGGCCGAGACGCGCTGGCCGATCTCGTAGCCGGTCACGCCCGGGCCGATTTCGGCAATGCGGCCGACAAATTCATGGCCGATGGTCAGGCCCGGCTTGATCGTGCGCTGGCTCCACTCGTCCCACAGGTAGATGTGCAGGTCGGTACCGCAGATCGCGGTCTTCTCGAGCTTGATCAACACCTGGTTGGGGCCCGGAGTCGGCACCGGAACCTCTTCCATCCAGATGCCCTTGGCTGCTTCGCGCTTGACCAGGGCCTTCATCGTTTGCTGCGCCATCGGGGTGGAACTCATCAGGGGGAAAGCGCGGATTATAGGGTGCCGCGCGGATTTCCCATGTTGCGCTGCGGGTGCAGTGGCGGAACGAAAGGCGTGCGCCGGCGGGCGTTTCGAACGTGCTGCAAACAGCAGCGCCTCCTTGATTCCGGGGGAGGGGGCGTGGTCACCCTGGCCGGGACACGCAAAAGCCCATCCATGGTGCTCGATGGCGCCATCCATGGCGCCAACGGTCCCGGCCAGGGTGACCACGCCCCCTCTGGACGATTCCATGTGCGCGGCCGACGTGCGCATGGCAGAGCAAGAAGCAGGCCCATGACTTCCGGGGTTCGGGCCGGGGCAGGGCAGCGGGCTACAATCGAGGGTTCCACTACCAGGGGCCGCTCCATGCGCTCGAACCTGCTTGCATTCTCCATCGTCGCCAGCCTTGGGCTGGTCCAGGTCGCCCACGCCGCAGAAGGCATGTGGGTGCCGCAGCAGCTGCCGGAAATCGCCGGGCCGCTGCAGAAGGCCGGCCTGAAGCTGTCCCCGGAGCAGCTGGCCAACCTGACCGGTGACCCGATGGGTGCGGTGGTTGCGCTGGGGGCTGCACCGCCAGCTTCGTCTCGCCGCAGGGCCTGGTGGTCACCAACCACCACTGCGCGTATGGCGCCATCCAGCTCAATTCGACCGCGCAGAAGAACCTGATCAAGGACGGCTTCAACGCACCGACCCTGAAGGATGAACTGAGCGCCGGCCCGAACGCCCGCGTGTTCGTGCTCGACCAGATCACCGACGTCACCGCCCAGGCCAAGGCCGCCATCGCCGCCGCAGGCAACGACCCGCTGGCCCGCAGTCGCGCGCTGGACGCCTTCGACAAGGCCCAGGTTGCCGCCTGTGAAGCCGATGCCGGCTTCCGCTGCCGCCTGTACAGCTTCTCCGGCGGCAACACCTATCGCCTGTTCCGCAACATGGAAATCAAGGACGTGCGCCTGGTCTACGCGCCCCCGGGCAGCGTCGGCAAGTTCGGCGGCGACGTCGACAACTGGATGTGGCCGCGCCACACCGGCGATTTCTCGTTCTACCGCGCCTACGTCGGCAAGGATGGCAAGCCGGCCGCCTTCGCCGCCGACAACGTGCCGTACCAGCCCAAGCACTTCCTGAAGTTCGCCGACCAGCCGCTGGGCGCCGACGACTTCGTGATGGTGGCCGGCTACCCGGGCCGCACCAACCGCTATGCGCTGGCCGGTGAGTTCAACGAAACCGCCAGCTTCACCTACCCGACCATCGCCAAGCACTACAACGCCGTGCTCAAGATGATCGCCGACGCCGGCAAGGCCGACGCCGACGTCAAGGTGAAGTACGCCGCCACCGCCGCCAGCATGAACAACGTGGCCAAGAACTACCTGGGCCAGCTGGAAGGCTTCAAGCGCATCGACGCTGCCGGCCAGAAACAGGCGGAAGAGGCCGCCGTACTGGCGTGGCTGAAGAAGCAGGGCGCTGCCGGCAAGCCCGCGCTGGCCGCACATGCGCAGCTGCTCAAGCATCTGGATACCAGCAAGTCGACCCGCGAACGCGACCTGTTCGTCGGCCAGTTCAACAACACCTCGGCCGTTGGCGCGGCAATCACCCTGTACCGTCTGTCGATCGAGCGCAGCAAGCCGGATGCCGAGCGCGAAGCCGGTTACCAGGAACGCGACCTGACCACCATTGAAGGTGGCCTGAAGCAGATGGACCGCCGCTACGTGGCGAAGATGGACCAGCAGCTGCAGGCCTACTGGCTGGAGCAGTACGTGGCCCTGCCGGCCGCGCAGCGCGACAATGAAGTGCTGAACAAGTGGCTGGCCGGTAGCGATGCCAACGCAGTCAAGGCGCTGGTGGGCAAGCTGTCGGGTACCGAGCTCGGCAGCCTGGACGCACGCCTGAAGTGGTTCAAGGCCGACCGTGCCGCGTTTGAAGCCAGCAGCGATCCGGCCATCCAGTACGCCGTGGCTGTCATGCCGGCACTGCTGAAGCAGGAAGAGCAGAAGAAGATCCGCGAAGGTGAATCGCTGACCGCGCGTCCGCTGTACCTGCAGGCCGTGGCCGACTACAAGAAGAGCCAGGGCGAGTTCGTCTACCCGGACGCCAACCTGTCGCTGCGCATCACCTTCGGCAACGTCATGGGCTACGGCAAGGACGGCGTGAAGTACACCCCGTTCACCACCCTGGAAGGCGTGGCGGCGAAGGAAACCGGTGAAGATCCGTTCGATTCGCCGAAGGCGCTGCTCGATGCGGTCAAGGCCAAGCGTTATGGCGGCCTGGAAGACAAGCGCATCGGTTCGGTGCCGGTGAACTTCCTGTCCAACCTGGACATCACCGGCGGCAACTCGGGTTCGCCGGTGCTGGACGCCAACGGCAGGCTGGTCGGCCTGGCATTCGACGGCAACTGGGAATCGGTCAGCTCCAACTGGGTGTTCGACCCGGTGATGACCCGCATGATCGCCGTCGACAGCCGCTACATGCAGTGGATCATGCAGGAAGTGGCGCCGGCGCCGCAGCTGCTGAAGGAACTGAACCTGGCGAAATAAACCGGTTGCGGTAGTGCCGGCCGCTGGCCGGCAAACCCGACCCGATGGCCGGGAATTCCGAAACCCCGCGACCCACGTCGCGGGGTTTTTTCATGCCCGCCCCGACCCGGCGCGCCGAACAGGTATCATCCGTGTTCCGCGCACTTCACAGGATGTGAACGAAACGCGGGAACCTCCTCCCCCCAGGACCCCTTGCACGCATGCGCATCCTGCTTGCCCGCCACGGTGAAACGCCGTGGAACGCCGAAGGCCGCTATCAGGGCCAGATCGACATCCCGCTGTCGCCGATCGGCGAAGCCCAGGCCCAGGCACTGGGTGCCCGCCTGGCCTCGGTCGACATCACCCGTGCCGTCGCCTCGCCGCTGTCGCGCGCGCAGCGCACCGCGCAGCTGGCGCTTGGCGCCGCCCGTGCCGACATGCTGCTGACCGAGCCGGAACTGCAGGAAATCGCCCACGGCGAATGGGAAGGGCTGCTGGCCAGCGAGATCCACGAGAAGGATCCGTCGCGCCTGCAGGCCTGGCGCGAGGAGCCGGATACCGTGCTGATGCCCGGCGGCGAATCGCTGCGCCTGGTGCTGGAGCGCAGCTGGCGCGGCCTGGCCCGCGCCACCGACGGCCTCGGCGAGCACGACACCCTGCTGGTGGTTGCCCATGACGCGGTGAACCGCGTGATCCTGTGCAAGGTGCTGGGCCTGCCGATCTCCCGCCTGTGGACCTTCCGCCAGGCACCGACCACGCTCAACCTGCTCGAAGGCGCCGACCTTGACAGCCTGGAAGTGGTGCGCCTGAACGACTGCGCCCACCACACGCCGTTCTTCGGCGAAGCCAAGCACCGCGCACTCTGATCGATCCCCTCGCACCAACTGCTTCTGCTGGAACCGCTGCCGTGACGAACACCCCGACCACCCTGGCCGACTGGCTGGACTACATTGAACGCCAGCATCCGGCGAGCATCGACATGGGCCTGGAGCGCGTGCGCGCCGTGGCCACGGCGATGGGCCTGGGGGCGCCGGCCAAGCGCACCATCGTGGTCGGTGGCACCAACGGCAAGGGCTCCACCGTGGCCTTGATCGAAGCCATTGCACGTGCCGCCGGCTGGAAGGTCGGCGCGTACACCTCGCCGCACCTGCTGCGCTACAACGAGCGCGTGCGCATCGACGGCCAGGACGTGGACGATGCCGCGCTGGTCGCTGCGTTCAGTGCGGTCGAGGCCGCGCGTGGCGAGACCACGCTGACCTATTTCGAGTACGGCACGCTGGCTGCGCTGCAGCTGTTCGCCGACGCCGGGCTGGACCTGGCGGTGCTGGAAGTGGGCCTGGGCGGCCGCCTGGATGCGGTCAACATCGTCGATGCCGACGTGGCGGTGATCACCACCGTGGACATCGACCACGCCGAATGGCTGGGCGAGGACCGCGAGGCGATCGGCACCGAGAAGGCCGGCATCATCCGCGGCTGGAAGCCGGTGATCCTGGGCGAGACCGACCCGCCCTCGAGCGTGCTCGCGCGTGCCTACCTGGTCGGTGCCAACGCGATCCGCGGCGGCAGCGATTACTTCTACGAGCCGATCGACGCCCAGCGCTGGCGCTGGCGCGACGTCGGCCTGCGCATGGAGCTGCCGACCCCGGCGCTGGCCGGCCCGATCCAGCTGGCCAATGCCGGTGCGGCCATCGCCGCGCTGCGCGCGCTGGACAAGCCGGTGCCGCGCGCGGCGTGGGCCGCCGGTATCGCGGCGGCGCGCATTCCGGGCCGCCTGCAGGCGTTCGAGCGTGGCGGTGTGCAGATCCGCGTCGACGTCGGGCATAACCCGCAGGCGGCGGGCCAGCTGGCGCGCGCGCTGAAGGCCGAGGCGTCGGCCGGGCGCACCTTGGCGGTGTATGCCGCATTGCAGGACAAGGACGCGGCGGGTGTGGTGCAGGCATTGCAGGGCGTGGTTGGCGAGTGGACCCTTGCCGGCCTGGACGGCCCGCGTGGCCAGAGTGCCGCCCAGTTGCAGGCGCGCCTGGCCGAGACCGCTGCTGGCAGCGCGCAGCTGGCCGCTTCGGTCGAACAGGCGCTGGCGCAGGTACTGGCCCGGGCCGAGCGCGGTGACCGCGTACTGGTGTTTGGCTCCTTCCATACCGCTGCCGCCGCGTTGCAGTGGTTGCAGGGCAGCGCCTGAGCCACGTTCAGCCAATCCCGACGCCGTCCGGTCCGGCACCCGTATAATCGACCGCAACCTCCGGACAGTTGCCGCCTCACGTGGATACGCCTCTGAAACAGCGTCTGATTGGTGCCATCGTGCTGGTTGCACTGGCCGTGATTTTCCTGCCGATGCTGGTCAAGGGGCCTGCACCGGACAGCGGCGTGGCCTCGGTGCCGATCGCCGCGCCGGATGCACCGGCCGATGGCCAGTTCGAAACCCGTGAACTGCCGCTGGTGGCCCGGCCGGTGGGGCTACCGGCCTGCAGACCGGGCAGGCCAAGCCGCTGCAGGAGGCCGCCACGCCGGCCACGCCGCCGACCGTGGACACGTCCCCGGCGGTTGCCGCTGGCAACTACGCCGTCACTTTCGGCGCATACGGCAGCAAGGCCGACGCCGATGCCGTGATCGCCTACCTGCAGCGCTCGCAGCTGCCGGGCTTCGCAGAAGCGACTACCATCAACGGCCGTCAGGCATGGCGTGTGCGCGTGGGGCCGTATGCCGACCGTGCACAGGCCGAGGCGGCCCGGCTGCAGGCGGTGAAGATCCGCGCCGATGTGAAGGCCGAAGTGATCACTCTGGATGCCGCTACGGGCAGCAGCGCCCCGGTGGCAGCTACCCCGGCACCGGCTACGCCAAGCGCCAGTACCCCGTCCGCAGCCACCTCGCCGTCCGCCAGCAGCAACCCGGTGCGTAGCGAAAGCCTGCCGCCGAGTACGCCGACTGCGACGGCCACTCCGGCGGCCAAGCCCGAGCCGCCGAAGCCGGCGCCGAAGCCCGAAACCCCGAAGCCCGAGCCGAAGCCGGAGGCCACCGCCAGCAAGCCGGCGACGGCACCGGCCACGCCGGCTGCACCGGCGGCCAGCGGCGTCGGCTTCGCCGTGCAGCTGGGCGCGTTCGGCCAGGCCAGCGATGCCAATGCGCTGCGTGACAAGGTCCGTGCTGCCGGCTTCAGCGCCTTCGTCGAGCAGGTGCGTACCGAAAAGGGCACCCTGCATCGCGTCCGTGTCGGACCGGTGGCCAACCGGGCTGACGCCGAACAGCTGAAGGCGCAGGTCGCCGCCAAGGTTGGCGTCGCCGGCATGGTCCGACCGCACCCATGACCGACGTGCAGGCCCGTTGCCAGCGCCGCCGAAGGAGCGGGGCGCCATGATCGACGTGGTGCTGCTGATCGTGATCGCTGCCTCGACCCTGCTCGGGATGCTGCGTGGCTTCGTGGGAATCGTCATCGGCACGTTGTCGTGGCTGCTGGCCGCGTGGGCGGCCTTCGCCTTCGGCAACGATGCCGCGCGCTGGTGGGCGGCACCCGCGGCACCTGGCGGCGAACATTTCGTCGGCGGCTACCTGGGCGTGGGTATTGGCGTGATGATCGTGGTCGCGGTGATCGGCATGGTCATCAAGGCGATGATCCACCGCAGCATGCTGACCAGCCTGGACCGGTTGCTGGGCGGTGTACTGGGGCCGTGCGCGGTGGCCTGATCGCGGCGATCCTGGTGCTGCTGGCCGGCTTCACCCCGCTGACCGCCGAGCCCTCCTGGAAGCGCTCGGCGGTTCGCCCGGTGCTGAATCCGGCCGTGGCCTGGATGAACGGGAAGCTGCCGCACTGGCAGGTACCCGGCGCCGACATGCTGCCCAAGGCCTTGCCGACCGACATGCTGTCCCCATCTGCATTGATGGAATTGGGGAAGAACGCAGGCGCCGGGTTGGGAAAGCCGGGCGCGGCAGGCGATAATGGCATCCTCAACCAGGTAGTGGCGGGCGGCGGATGGCTGCGGCCCGCGAAAGCGGAACAGGGCGATGCATACGATCCGGCCGAAGTGCGCCCGGACGCCCCAGCACTGCCGGACAGTATCGAGCCGGACGATCCGGCCAATGTCGACCGCAGGCGCGGCGACCACCGCGGCCAGGTACGGCCACCTTCCTTGTAACTGGGCACAGCCCAGCGGAGACCTCGCACCATGTGTGGCATCGTCGGAATCGTCGGCAACCAGAACGTCGCCGGGCAGTTGTATGACGGCTTGACCGTTCTCCAGCATCGCGGCCAGGACGCGGCAGGTATCGCCACCGCCAATGGCAGCCGCCTGCGGGTGCAGAAGGCCACCGGCCTGGTCCGCGATGTGTTCGACGCCCGCACCATGTCCACGCTGGAAGGCAGCGTCGGCATCGCGCACGTGCGCTATCCGACGGCAGGTTCGGAAGGCATGGACGAGGCACAGCCGTTCTACGTGAATTCGCCTTACGGCATCGCGCTGGCCCACAACGGCAACCTGATCAACACCGAGGCGCTGCGCCAGCAGGTGTTCGAACAGGACCGGCGCAACGTCAACACCGATTCGGACAGCGAAGTGCTGTTGAACGTGTTTGCCTACGAACTGGAGCAGCAGCGCCAGCTCAGCCCGGAAGCCGCGATCCGCGCGGTGGCCGGCGTGCATCGCCGCTGCAAGGGCGGCTATGCAGTGGTCAGCGTGGTGCTGGGCCTGGGCCTGGTGGCCTTCCGCGACCCGCATGGCATCCGTCCGCTGGTGCTGGGCAAGCGCAGCCACGCAGAAGGCGACGAGTACATCGTGGCGTCCGAGTCGGCCGCGCTGGACGTGCTGGGTTTCCAGCGCGTGCGTGACGTGCAGCCGGGCGAAGCGCTGGTGATCACCGCGCGCGGCGAGCTGTTCTCGGAAATCTGCGCCGAGCCGGCCGAGCACACCCCGTGCATCTTCGAATACGTGTACTTCGCGCGACCGGATTCGATGATCGACAACGTCTCGGTGCACAAGGCACGCATGCGCATGGGCATCAAGCTGGGCGAGAAGATCCTGCGCCTGCGCCCGGACCACGACATCGACACCATCATCCCGATCCCGGATACCTCGCGCGATGCCGCGCTGGAGATCTCCAATGTGCTCGGGGTGAAGTACCGCGAAGGCTTCATCAAGAACCGCTACATCGGCCGCACCTTCATCATGCCGGGGCAGGGGGAACGCGTGAAGTCGGTGCGCCGCAAGCTCAACCCGATCCACCTGGAGTTCCGCAACCGCGTGGTGCTGCTGGTGGACGATTCGATCGTGCGTGGCACCACCAGCCAGCAGATCGTGCAGATGGCCCGTGATGCCGGCGCGCGCAAGGTCTACCTGGCCAGCGCCGCGCCGCCGGTGCGTTACCCGAATATCTACGGCATCGACATGCCGGCGGCCGAAGAGCTGGTCGCGCACAACCGCACGGTGGAAGAGATCGAGGCCCACCTGGGCTGCGACTGGCTGATCTACCAGGACCTGGAAGACATGGAAGCGGCGGTGAGCGAAGGCAACCAGGCGCTGCGCAGCTTCGATTCGTCCTGCTTCAACGGCCACTACCCGACCGGTATCGAGCCGGGCTACTTCGAGCGCATCCAGCAGTTGCGTTCGGACGATGCCAAGCACAAGCGCCGCGCCTGAGGATCAGGCGTGGTGGATGTGCCCGACGTTGGTGGCGACCTGCTGCGCGCTGCGCAGCAGTGCCTGGCTGAAGCCGATCCGCTGCGCAAGGTCGCATTGACCCAGGCGTATGCGGCCGCGTTCCGTGCCGGCCGCCTGAAGGTGGCCGCGGATGCGCCGCCGCCGGATCCGATCTGCATGCCGGGTCGTCCGGGACGACTGGTGCTGGTGCATCCGCGCGAGGTGCCACGGCGTGGACTGGGTGGCGTGGAAGGGCGGGCTGCCTTCATCCACGCGATTGCCCATATCGAGCTCAACGCGATCGACCTGGCCTGGGACGCGGTGTACCGGTTCCGGGGCCTGCCGTCGGCGTTCCATGCTGATTGGGTCAGCTGTGCCGATGACGAATCGCGGCATTTCATGCTGCTGCGCGAGCGCCTGCAGGTGCATGGCCACGACTATGCGGATTTCCCCGCACACAACGGTCTGTGGGAAATGTGCGAAAAGACCGCGCATGACGGCCTGGCGCGCATGGCGCTGGTGCCGCGCGTGCTGGAAGCGCGTGGCCTGGACGTCACCCCGGGCATGATCGAGAAGCTGCGCAATGTCGGCGATGGCGAAACCGCCGATGTGCTGGAGGTGATCCTGCGTGAGGAAGTGGCGCATGTTGCCGCCGGTTCGCGCTGGTATCGCTGGTACTGCGACCGCGCCGGTGCCGAGCCGCGCACGCGTTTCAAGGAGCTGCTGGTGGAGTACGCCGGCGGCTACCTGCACGGGCCGTTCAACATGGAAGCGCGCCTGCTGGCCGGATTCGATGCGGACGAACTCGCCAACCTGGTCGAGCAGGCCGGTTGAAGAAAAGGGGACGGAGGGATCAAGTCGTTTGTGCCAAAACGACTTGATCCCTCCGTCCCCTTTTTCATGCGTTCGGCAGTACCACGCGCTTGCCATCCACCGTTGGCCGGTTGATGTAGAACAGGCCGGGGCCCGGCCGGTACGGCAGCTCGCTGACGCCGGCATCGGCGGCGTAGGTCAGTACGGTGTCGCCCAGCGCGTCGAAGTTCCAGTGCGCCGACTGCATCAGGTAACGCCGCCGCAACAGCGCCTCCTGGGTTTGCGTCAGTGGCTGTCCGGCCACCAGTCGTCGTGCGATGGGTTGCAGGGCGGACGGCAGCTCCCAGCCGGGGACTGCGTTGGCATTGGCCGTCCATCGCACGCCGGCATCAATGGCATGCTGCTGCATCACCTGAAGCGCGATCAGCTGGTAGCGCCAGTCGATGCGCCGGCGCAACACCACGGCCGCCGTCACGTACAGCACCGGTGACAGCACTACGCTGCGGCTGCCGGCGCGACGCTGTTGCTGCCACTGGTGCCAGACATCCACCCAGACTTCCTTTTCGTCCAGGCCCAACTGCTGCCGCCAGCGCTCGGCGTCGGCCTGCGCCTCGGCGTAGGCCGTGGTCGCCTGCAGGATCGCCAGCGGTGGCGTCTGGTACTCGGCCACGTTCGGGCGGCGCAGCAGCTGCCGGCGCGGGCGACTGAGCAGCTTGGGCCCTTCTTCGAGCTGGTTGTAGCCGCCGCCGATGTTGGCGTGTACGCCGGGCAGGGCGATCTCGGTGAACGTTGGCGCCACGCTGGTCAATGGATAGTGCTGGCGATGCTCGTCACGCGCGCTCAGTTGCAGCACCTGCCTGGCAACGCCTGCATGCAGCGCGAGATGAGGTTGTTCGTCGGTGCGGCCACCGCTGACCGCAACCACCGTGTCGAACAGGCCGATGAAGCGCAGCGGCGGAGCGGCCGGGGCGAAGTCCGTTGTGCAGGACAGGCCAGCGGCCTGCAACAGCTGCCGCCAGCGGGTGCGATCCCAGGCCTGCAACTGGTTGGCCACATCGCGCGCGGCGGCCGCGCCCGTGAAAAGCCGAACAGATCCAGCTGCACGCCACGCAGTGGTCGCTGCCAGCGTGCAGCAAGTGCACCCAGTGCCGCCGGCAGCAGCACCTGCAGCGCACGCTGCACTTTGGCGCGCACACCGCTGGCGCCAATGCCGAACGCCAGTCCGATCAGGTCGTCGTCGGCGTCATCGCGGGTACCGACACCTTCCACGTAGATCGACAGGGACGGGGGCGCCGATGTCCCGCTGCGGCTGTCCGGGTACAGCTGCTGCAGGCGGGCGATGTTGGTCAGGCCATTGTCGTAGCTGCTGGTCAACCGGCTCTGGTAGGTCGAATCGTCATCCGCACGCAGCTGCGCCGGGCGCGGCTGCGGCAGCTGGGGCCTGCCACGGGCCAGGTTGTGTGCGTTGTTGCGGGTGCCATCGAAGAACAGCCCGATCCGCAGCAAGCCGACATCTTCGTCCGTGTCCTGCGATGGTGCCATGTGCATTCCCCGTCGTGGCTGCGTCACGGTAGCGCGAAAGCGGTGTGTTAGCGACGTGTAGTAACGCTTTTGACCTTACTTAACCCAGATGCGGTCGATCACAAATCCTGATTTTCACTTCTCTCGCCTATTGAATTCACACGACCCGCGCAGGCCATATGACCAGACCCGGCACACCGGGTCGTGCTGCATCAACGCTGTTCACATCATTCAAGGAGCGACGCAATGTTGTCCAGATCGATTGGCAAAGCGGCAGGTGGCCTGGTGTTGGGTTTGTCGGTGGCAGCGGCCGCGCATGCGGCACCGTTGTTCGAGCCGGTGACGGTCATCAGCCGCGCATCGGCAAACAGCGAGCCCGCACTGGGCAAGCTGCTGGCCACCCCGTCCACGGCGACGGTACAGGAAGTGCGTGTCGATGCAGCAGCTACTGCACAACCGCAGCTGGAATTCGAACTGCTCGGCCGGCGGGTGCAGGCGGTGCGCAGCAAGGTCGAAGCACTGCCCGATGGCGGCAGCATCTGGTACGGCCAGTTCCGTTCGCCCTCGGACAAACTGACCGCGGCCACCTCCAACGGCCAGGACGACCCCGGCAATTCGCTGATCCTGGTGCGCTCGGGCGACACCGTCACCGGCTCGATCCGCAAGGATGGAAAGCTGTATCGCCTGCGCCCGTTGGGCAACCGCCACGTGCTGGTGGAAGTGGATGAATCGCGGATGCCGGCCGACCATCCGGCCGACTACAACCAGCTGCCGAAGATCCCGATGGGCAACAACGATCGCATCGGCATCGCGCAGGCATCGTCCGGTACGCCGGCGACCATCCGTGTGCTGGTGGTAGCGACCAATGCCGCCGTCGCCGCCTATGGCGGCAACATGCAGTCGCTGGTGCAGCTGGCGGTGGCCGAGTCCAACCAGGGCTACGGCAACAGCAACGTCGGCCTGACGCTGCAACTGGCCGGTTACGAGACCACCAGCTACAGCGAGTCTGGCAACTTCACCACCGACCTGTCGCGTTTCCGTGGCACCAGCGACGGCTACATGGACAGCATCCACACCAGCCGCAACACCACTGCGGCCGATGTCGGCGTGCTGCTGATCAACAACAGTGCCTACTGCGGCCTGGCCTCGGGGATCGGCTCTACCGCGTCGACGGCGTTCGCGGCGGTGTACTGGGATTGCGCGACCGGCTACTACTCATTCGCGCATGAGATCGGCCACCTGCAGAGCGCGCGGCATGACATCGCCACCGACCCGAGCACATCGCCCTACACCTATGGCCACGGCTACCGCTATGAGCCGTCCAGCGGCACCGGCTGGCGCACTATCATGGCCTATAACTGCACCCGCAGCTGCCCGCGCCTGAACTACTGGTCCAACCCGAACATCAGCTACAACGGCATCCCGATGGGCAATGCCAGTACCGCTGACAACCAGCGCGTGCTGGTCAACACCAAGGCCACCATCGCGGCCTTCCGCTGAGGCCAAGCGCCGACCAAGCGGCGGCGTCTACCCGGGCGCGTTCACCGGCTCGGGTAGATGCCAACCCTGGTTGGCATCCTGCAATCCATCAATCGCGGGCGAGCGTATCCAGCGACCAGCCGCTGGCATCCACGCGCAGCACCGAGCCCTGTTCGTACCAGTCACCCAGCACGATACGGATGCAATCGCGTCCACCGGCCTGCAGTGCGTGGATGGCCGGACGGTGCGTGTGACCGTGGATCATGGTGTCCACGCCGTGGCGTACGAAGGTAGCATCGACTTCGGACGGGGCCACGTCGGTGACGGTCTCGAACTGCGCGCGATCGCCCTGCTTCATTTCCGACTGGCGGGCCTGGCTCGCCTCGCGCGCCTTCTGCGCGAAGGCGATGCGTGCAGCCAGCGGCTGCGACAGGAACTGCGCCTGGAACACCGGGTCGCGGGTCTGCGCACGGAACTGCTGGTAGGGGATGTCATCGGTGCACAGCAGGTCACCATGCTGCAGCAGCACCGGGCGGCCGTACAGCTCGATCACGCACGGGTCGGGCAGGATGCGCAGGCCGGCACGGCGCGCATAGTCCTCGCCAAGCAGGAAGTCGCGGTTGCCGCGGATGAAGTACACGGGCACGCCGCTGTCGGACAGCACCTTCAACGCATCGGCCACCGCATCGGCGGCCGGAGAGGGCGTGTCGTCGCCGATCCAGGCCTCGAACAGGTCGCCGAGGATGTACAGCGCATCGGCGCCGGGCGCCTGCTCGCGCAGGAAGCGCAGGAACAGGTCGGTGATCTCCGGACGGCTGGGGTCCAGGTGCAGGTCGGATATGAACAACGTGGTCATGCCTGCATTCTAGGCCATCAATGATGATGGTAGCGCCGCCGGTATTGTGGGGGTCAGATCTCTTTTCCGAAGGAAAAGGATCTGACCCCGGGGCTACACCGGCAGCGGCAGCCAGGTCAGGCTGGCCGAAGCCAGCAGGACGGCGATGCCCGTGGCGGCGAGCACGTCGGAAGGATAGTGCAGGCCCAGCACCACCCGCGACAGTGCGACGCCGAGGGTGAACGGCACCAGCAAGGGTGCCAGCCAGGGGTAGTAGGCCAGTGCGACGATGGTGAACGACACTGCGTGCAGGGTGTGCCCGGAGGGGAAGCTGAATTCGTCCAGTGGTGCCACCCAGGCGCGGATGCGAAGATCGGCCGCGTAAGGCCGCGGGCGCCGCGTCCAGCGCTTGAGGCCCTTGTACAGCAGCAATGCGGCCAGGCCGGTGGCGGCCATGTGCACCGAGGCGCGCAGGCCATCGAAGCCATCCAGCACCACCAGCGCAGCCATCAGCACATACCAGAACACGCCATCGCCGAGACGGCTGATGGCCGAGAACAGGCGGCGCACGCGGCGGCGCCGGCAGTAGTGGTTCGCCCGCCGGCACAAGCGTGCCTCGCGCCCTGCCAGCAGTTCAAGCGGCGTGGTGCGCATGGCCGCTCCTCCGCGACTGCGCAAGCTCGGCCAGCAACGCATCGAACTCGGCCACCACCTGTTGTGGATGCAATCGCTTCATCGCGCGTGCGGCATTGCCGCCCAGTTCGTGGCGTTTCGCGTCATCGGCGGCCAGTTGCACGGCGGCCTCGATGAACTGCTCGTCGCTGTCCACCGCTGCGCCGTTCTCGCCGTTGCGCAGGTACTCACGCGCGGCGCCGTAGTCGAAGGCCACGGTGGCCACGCCGCTGGCCATGCTTTCCAGAGTCACGTTGCCGAACGTCTCACTGCGGCTGGGGAACAGGAACAGATCGCCGCTGGCGAAGTGGCGGGCCAGCGCATCGCCGCGCTGGATGCCACAGAAGATGAAATCGGGATTTTCATGTGCCAGCTTCTCGCGGGCCGGGCCGTCACCCACCCATACAAAGCGTGCCTTGGGCCGGATCTGCTGCAGGCGGCGGAATGCCTTCACCGCCAGGTCGAGGTTCTTTTCAGCAGCAATGCGGCCGACATAGATCGCCACCAGGCCGTTGCCATCCACGCCCCATTCCTCGCGCAGTGCAGGATCGCGCCGGCCTGGATCGAACTGCTGGCTGTCCACCGCACGGGCCAGCAGGCGCACGCGTTCGAAGCCCTGTTCGCCGAGGAACTGCTGCAATTCGCGGGTCGGCACCAAGGTAGCGTCCGCCTGGTTGTGGAAGCGGCGCATCCAGCGCATGGCCGCGGCCTGCAGCCATGCCACGCCATAGTCGGGCAGGTACTCGTCGAAGCGGGTGTGGAAGCCGCTGGCGACCGGAATGCCGAGGCGACGTGCGGTACGCAGTGCCGACCAGCCGAGTGGACCTTCTGTGGCGATGTAGACCGCATCCGGACGCTGATTCTGCCAATGGCGGCCCAGCCGGATCGGGGCTGGCAGTCCGAAGCGCAGGCCGGGGTAGCGGGGCAGGGCAGCGCCGGGAACCAGCAAGGTGCCGGGTGCCGAATCCAGCGCTTCGGTGGACTGGCGGGGCGGACGAGGTCGATCTCGTGTCCGGCTGCACGCAGACCCTGCTCCAGGCCCTGTACGGTGAGGGCGACGCCGTTGACTTCCGGCGGATAGGTCTCGGTGACGATGGCATAGCGCATGGCGGGCCTCCCGGTTTCCGGCATGCTCGGCCCTGGCGATGTAGCCGACATGACCACTTTGCGACCGTCAGATGACGGGGGCGCCGGCCACCGCAGGGGCGCTGCGGCCAACAAAAAACCACGGCCCCGAAGGGCCGCGG
The DNA here is from genome assembly GCF_006228405.1 of Stenotrophomonas sp. pho. Classification (NCBI taxonomy): domain Bacteria; kingdom Pseudomonadati; phylum Pseudomonadota; class Gammaproteobacteria; order Lysobacterales; family Lysobacteraceae; genus Stenotrophomonas; species Stenotrophomonas sp. pho. The sequence goes on from NZ_CP029759.1 coordinate 906,322, forward strand.
TCCTGGTGCTTCATGTCACAGCGCGATGGATCAGAAGCGCTGCTGGTACTTCATGTAGACGAAGCGGCCGATGTCGTAGCCGCCGTAGTACGAGAAGGCCGAGTTCGGCTTGCTGTACATGATCGGGCCGGTCTTTTCAAACACGTTGTTGGCACCGACCGACACGGTGGCATCCCACGGCAGCGAGTAGCGCACCTGCACGTCGTGGAAGGTGACCGCACCACGCTCGTTGTAGTTGCGGGCGCCCTTGTACCACGGTGCATACACACCCGGATCCGAGCATTCGTCCGGGTACAGCGCGATGTTCGAGCAGGTTTCCTTCACGCCCGAGTAGTAACGCGCGGTCCAGCTCGCGCCGAAGTTGCCCCGCTCGTAGCCCAGCACCAGGTTGGAACGGACGCGGAAGGCGCTGCCGATGCCGTTGGTGACGATCGGGACGATCGAGTTGTCGTTGGAGGTGCGGTAGGTTGCACTGGATACGTAGGTGGTGGCCGAGTTCACGTTGAACTTGCCGAACCGGGTGTCCAGACGGTAGCTCACATCCAGGTCGTAGCCTTCGGTTTCCATGAAGCCCGCGTTGCGGTTGCCGAACTTCAGGTTGGTCACGATGCCGGTCACCGGGTCACGCTGGAAGCGCGAGCAGCGCGCTTCGATGCCCGACTCATAGCAGTCCTGCAGGATCTGGGTCGGCGTGTCGGCGATGATCGTGTTGTCGATGCGGATCTTCCACCAGTCCAGCGAGGCGTTGAAGCCCTGGATGAAGCTCGGGCTCCAGACCAGGCCCAGCGTCTTGCTGGTCGAGGTTTCCGGCGTCAGCAGCGGGTTGGACCCGGAGGTGAACGGCACCGGCGTCGCGTCCGTCGACGTGTTCACCGGGGTGCCGCCCTGGCGGAGCTGGCGGAAGGTATTCGCATTGGCGATGTCGCGTGCGCAACGTGCACGGACTTCGGCGCTGGAGGCCGAGGAACCGAAACGGGTGTCGCACGGATCGCTGAACTGCGCGAAGGTCTCCGAACCACCACCGAACAGGTCGCTGATGGTCGGTGCGCGGAAGCCTTCGGCCCAGGTGCCACGCACCATCAGCGAGTCGATCGGCTTCCACTTGAAACCGAACTTGCTGTTGAGCGTGTTGCCGAAGGTGTTGTAGTCCGAGAAGCGGGTTGCGCCATTGAAGGTCAGTTCCTTCGCGCCCGGCAGGTCGGCCAGCACCGGAACGTTCACTTCCAGGTAGGCCTCGTTGACGGTGTAGTCACCGCCGGTCGGGCCTGCGGCCAGGTTGGTGGTAGCGCCGGTCTGGGCCAGGGCATCCGGGGTGTACTTGCCTTCTTCCTTGCGGCTTTCCACGCCGAAGGCGAAGCCGAGATCGCCAGCCGGCAGGGTGACGATGCTGCCAGCGATGTTGGCAAAGAAGTTCTTGGAGGTGGTGCGGCCCTTGGTGATCTCTTCCGGGAACAGCCACGCCTGCAGTTCTTCGTTGCCGTACAGGCCATCGGCAGCCGTCGTGCCGTACGGAACCAACGGGTTCCACGGCTTGCACACGTCGTAGGAGATCGGTGCAGCTGCGGTACCGCACTGCACCTTGCCAGTGGCGGCGTTGTAGAACGACGGGCCGACGCCGCCGGCGACGCGACCCTTGTGCAGGTTGCCGGTGGCCACCGATTCCAGTTCATTGCGGTTGTACTGGTAGCCCACTTCCCAGTCGAAGTAGCGGCTGCCGATCTCGAACGAACCGTCGAACGACGCCACCGCGCGGTAGGTCTTCAGCTCGCTGGTGGTCACGCGCGGCACTTCCCAGGTACGGCGGTTCCAGGCCACGGCGGTCGGGTTGGCGTAACCGTGCTGGCGGCCGAACGGGTTGAAGTAGCTGTTGATCGACATCGAGCCGACACCGGCGGTGCTCGACTGCAGCGGATAGCCCGCGATCTGGCGGGTGGACTCACGCTTGTTGTAGCCCAGCTCGGTGCGGAAGTTGACGTTGTCGGTGATCTTGAAGCGGCCGTCGAAATAGACCGAGTCGCGCTTGACCGGATACATCACATGCATCTGGTCGTTGGCGTTGCTCACGTCACCGGTGAAAGGCGTGGTATCGGTGAGGTGGTAATTGGCCGGGTTGGTGGGATCCGCGCCGCGGTTGAGGGAATAGCCGCAACCCGCAGTGGCGGTACAGCCCGGGCCGCGCAGACCCGTGAACTGGCCGTACTGGCTGATGGTGGTCCAGTTGCTGCTGTCGTACGGATGGCGATCGGTCATGCCGTACTTGCTGAAGCCGCGATCGCGCGCCCACACGCCCTTCTCTTCGGCATGCTCGGCCGAGAGGGTCAACGACACGCGCTCATTGCTCCAGCCGGCGACAACGTCGAAGCGGTCGCGTGCACCGTCGCCCTGGCTGTACTGGCCGTGGTAGACGTTGGCAGTCACACCGGTGACATTGGAACGGGTGATGATGTTCACCACACCGGCCATGGCGTCGGAGCCATAGATCGCAGAGGCGCCGTCCTTCAGCACCTCGATGCGTTCCACGGCGGACACCGGCAGCGTGGAGATGTCCTGGTAGCCGGACGTGCTGATGCCCAGGCGCTTGCCGTTGACCAGCACCAGGGTGCGCTGGGTGCCCAGGTTGCGCATGTCGATGTAGGTGCCGCCCGCGTTTTCGCCTGCGGTCAGCGCATTGGCGCGGCTGATGGTCGGGCTGCCCATGGCGGTGACGTTCTGCAGAATGTCGGCAACCGAGCTGAACCCCTGCTTTTCGATGTCGTTGCGGCTGATCGCGAACACCGGCTGGGCGGTCTCCACGTCCACCTGGCGGATGCGCGAGCCGGTGATCTCGATGCGGTCGAGGTTGGTCGGGTTGGCGTTGCTGCCTTCCTGGGCAAACGCGGGCAGCGCTGCCAGCGCTGCAGTGGTAGCCAGGGCGTAGCGGATGGCCTGCCCCAGTGCGGTGGTGCGTGAAGTCATGGCGAGCTCTCTCTCTCTCAGGTCGTGCACAGGACGCCAAAGGGGGCGTCGAAGGAGCCAGCAGGGTCGATGACCGAGCCGGTGACCCGATAGTAGTCTCGTTAGTTAATGCTCTGTAAAGGGTTCGTATCCATTTATGTCACGCGGCCGCGCCAGCCTTCACAAAACGTGAACAAAAGCAGGTGCTTACGTGATGGCAGCGATTGCCCACAGCACGCCGTTGTGTTGCGGAGCAGCACAAAAAATCGCCAGACTGCGCAAAGTGGGAGTGGGAAATGCGTCACCCCGGTTGTCCTGTGGACAACAGCGGACAGCGTATTCAGGCCACGAACGGACGGAACTGGATGCCCAGCCCGGCGATGCCATCGGTCTCGCCGATCAGGTCCGCGCGCAGCAGCGGGCGGGCATCGATGAAGGCCTGCGGCACGATCAGCGACAGCCGGTTGTCGTCGGCGGTCAGTTCCAGTGCCGGCAGCGGATCGTCTTCGTGGGCGCGGTTGAGCAGCACCGCCAGCCGCAGCAGGGCCGCCAGCCGGCGTGCGGTCAGCAGCAGTCGCTCGGGCAGGGCGTCGAAGGCGGTCTTGGTCACGCTGCGGCGGTGGCTGCGCACCAGAGCCGCCAGCATCTGCTGCTCCTGGCGCGAGAAGCCGGCGATATCCGAGTGTTCCAGCACATAGCTGCCATGCACGTGGTAGCCGCTGTGCGCGATCATCAGGCCCAGCTCGTGCAGGCGCGCGGCCCAGCCGAGCATGCGCGCATCGTCGGCATCGAGCCTCCAGCGCTCCTGCACCTGTTCCAGCAGGGATAGCGCGGTGTCCTGCACGCGCTCGGCCTGGACGGTATCGATACCGTAGCGCTGGCTGAGCGCAGCCACCGATTCGTCACGCAGGTCGTTTTCGCCGGCGCGGCCGACGATGTCATACAGGATGCCTTCGCGCATCGCCGCCTTGCTGACCAGCAGCTTCTGCAGGCCCAGCGCCTGGAATGCCGCTTCCAGCACCAGGATGCCGCCGGCAATGATCGGGCGGCGGTCGCTGGACAGGCCCGGCAGCTGGATGTCGTCGATCTTCTTGGCCTTCAGCAGTTCATCGCGCAGCTGCGGCAGGGCCTCGGCGGTGATGGCGCCCTTGCTCAGCTTCATCGTCGCGCAGATCTCGCTGATCGCCTTGTGCGTGCCCGAAGAGCCCAACGCTTCCTGCCAGCCCAGCGCGCGGTACTTGCTGGCGAAAGGCTGGAACTCGCGGCCAATCTCGGCCAGCGCGTCCTTCCAGCGCTTCTTGCTCAGCTTGCCGCCGGGGAAAAAGCGCCGGGTGCTGGCGATGCAGCCGGCCTGCAGGCTTTCGCGCTCCAGGGTCTGCATGCCCATGCCGATGATGAACTCGGTGGAGCCACCGCCGATGTCGATCACCAGCCGGCGCTGCCCGGGCTTGGGCGGTTGCGCGTGGGCCACGCCCAGGTAGATCAGGCGCGCTTCTTCGCGCCCGCTGACCACTTCGATGGCATGCCCCAGTGCGGTCTCGGCCGGTACCAGGAACGACTGCGGCGAGCGCAGCTGGCGCACGGTGTTGGTGGCCAGCGCGCGCACCCGGTGCGGCGGCACATTGCGGATGCGCTGGCCGAAGCGGGCCAGGCATTCCAGTGCACGTTGGCGTGCAGCGGAAGAGAGACCACCTTTGCCATCCAGGCCATCGGCCATGCGCACCGTCTCGCGCAGGCGGTCGATCACCCGCAGCTGGCCGAGCGTATAGCGCGCGATGACCATGTGGAAACTGTTGGAGCCAAGGTCGATGGCGGCCAGCAGGTCGCCATCCTGCAATGCGGGCGGAGTCGTGGTGGTATGCGGCATGGACGAATGTTAGCCGAAGGGGCGGTGTGCTCGTCACCGCGCGGCCTTCACATTTTGGAAGAGGGCGTGCCGCAGGACTGCAAGGGGTCAGATCCCTTTCCCGCAGGAAAGGGATCTGACCCCGTGGCGATCGAACCCCGACCAGCGGTCGGGATCTACCGGGGCAGGGTCAGAGCCCCTGCATCAACGCCATCTGCGCCGAATGCGGGGCTTCGTCGTGGGCTGGGGCACGCTTGTGGTAGATGCCGTGCGCGTCCAGTTCCCAGGCGTTGAGGTTGTCGTCAAGGTAGTTCTGCAGGACTTCGCGGTAGACCCGCTTGGCCAGTTCCGGATCGAGGATCGGGAAGCAGGTCTCGACCCGGCGCAGCAGGTTGCGTTCCAGCCAGTCGGCGCTGGCGCAGTACATTTCCGGTGCGCCGTCGTTACCGAACCAGTAGACGCGGCTGTGTTCCAGGAAGCGGCCGACGATCGAGCGCACGCGGATGTTGTCCGAGATGCCCGGTACGCCCGGTCGCAGCGTGCAGGCGCCGCGGATGATCAGGTCGATCTGCACGCCGGCCTGCGACGCGGCGTACAGCGCGCGCACCACCTGCGGTTCGTTCAGTGCGTTCATCTTGGCGATGATCCGCGCCGGGCGGCCAGCGGCGGCGATGCGCGTCTCGCGCTCGATGCGGCCGAGGATGCCGGTATGCAGGGTGAAGGGCGACTGCAGCAGGCGCTTGAGCTTCATCTTCGACGCCAGCCCGGACAGCTGCTGGAACAGCAGGTGCACGTCATTGCCGATGTCCGCATCGGCGGTGATCAGGCTGATGTCGGTATACGCGCGGGCGGTGCCGCTGTGGTAGTTGCCGGTACCCAGGTGCACGTAGCGGCGCAGCTTGCGGCCCTCGCGGCGCACGATCAGCAGCATCTTGGCGTGGGTCTTGTAGCCGACCACGCCGTACACCACCTGCACGCCGGCTTCCTGCAGGCGATCGGCCAGGCCGAGGTTGGCTTCTTCGTCGAAGCGGGCGCGCAGTTCGACCACCACGGTCACGTCCTTGCCGTTGCGCGCGGCCTGGATCAGCGCATCGACGATCAGTGAGTCCTTGCCGGTGCGGTACAGGGTCTGCTTGATCGCCAGCACGTTCGGATCGATTGCCGCCTGCCGGATCAGGTCCAGCACTGCGGTGAAGGCGTCGAACGGATGGTGCAGCAGCAGGTCCTGGCGCGCCACCGTCTCGAAGATGCCGTCACTGTCGCGCAGCGTGCGCGCGGTCATCGGCGGGTATTTCAGGTCCGGTTGCGCGATCAGATCGTACAGCTGGATGATGCGGTTGAGGTTGACCGGGCCATCGATGCGGTACACCGCGTTCTCGGTCAGGCCGAAATTCTGCAGCAGGGTCCGCACGATCTCGCGCGGCATGTCGTGCGCGATCTCCAGCCGCACCGCTGGCCGGTAGCCGCGGTCGACCAGCTCGTCACGCAGCGCCAGCGCCAGGTTTTCCACTTCCTCCTCGTCCACCACCAGCTCGGAATTGCGGGTGACGCGGAACTGGTAGGCGCCCTGGACTTCCATGCCCGGGAACAGCTCATCGACGAAGGTCGACAGCACCGACGAGAGGAACACGAAGTTCTGGGGCCCGCCGAGCTTTTCCGGCAGCTGGATGATGCGCGGCAGCGAGCGCGGCGCACGCACGATGGCCAGGTGGCCGGCACGGCCGAACGCGTCGGTGCCCTTCAGTACCACCACGATGTTCAGCGACTTGTTGAGGATCTTCGGGAACGGGTGCACCGGGTCCAGGCCCAGTGGCGACAGCACCGGCATGATCTCGTTGCGGAAGTAGGCGCGCAGCCAGCGCTTCTGGCGGTCGGTCCAGGAGTGGCGGCCGAGCACGCCGATGCCGGCCTCCATCAGCGCCGGCCGCAGCGTCTCGTTCCAGCAGCGGTACTGCTGGTCCACCAGTTCGGCGGCGCGGTCATGGATGGCGCTCAGGATGGCCTGCGGGCTCATCCCGTCCGGTGCGGGTGGCAGGCCGAACTCCTGCGCGTGGCGCACGGCGGCGGCGCGGATCTCGAAGAACTCGTCGAGGTTGGTGCAGGAGATGCACATGAAGCGCAGGCGCTCCAGCAGCGGCACCTGCGGGTCCATCGCCTGGGCCAGCACGCGGAAGTTGAAATCCAGCTGTGACAGTTCGCGGTTGATGTACAGCGCCGGCTCACGCAACGGATCGTTGTCCGGGCTCACGGGGAGGGGGAGGGATCCGAGGCTGCTCATGGCGTCATTCTTCGATGGAGGTCAGGGGGCGGACTCGCGCGGGCGCACGTGGTCGGCATCGAAATGGCAGGAGAACACCGAGCCCTTGCCGACTTCGCTTTCAATTTCCAGCCGTGCGTGGTGCAGGCCGAGGATGTGCTTGACGATGGACAGGCCCAGGCCGGTACCACCGCTTTCGCGCGAGCGGCTGCTGGAGACACGGTAGAAGCGTTCGGTCAGGCGCGGCAGGTGGGTGGCCGGGATGCCGTAGCCGGAGTCACGCACCGCCAGCACCGCACCGTCGCCCTCGCGGCGGAACTCCACCGCGATGCGGCCACCGGCCGGCGTATAGCGCACCGCATTGGTGACCAGGTTGGAGAATGCGCTGTGCAGTTCCTTGGTCGAGCCCTGAAGGTCAACGCCGGCCAGGTCGTCGATGCTGATCTGGTGGCGGCCCTGGCTGTGCGCTTCGGCTTCGCGGCGCAGGGTGGCCAGCATCGGCTGCATGGCCACGGTCTCTTCCTCGCTGTGTTCCTGCGATTCGAGGCGCGACAGGGTCAGCAGGTCTTCCACCAGCTGGGCCATGCGCTGGCTCTGCTTGCGCATTTCTTCCAGAATCGGTCCGGTTCCCGGGAAATCCTCCGGGTCCATCATGTCCAGGTAACCGTGCACCACGGTGAGCGGCGTGCGCAGCTCATGTGAAACGTTGGCCACGAAGTCACGGCGCACCTGTTCCAGGCGCAGCAGCTTGCTGACATCGCGCGCGATCAGCAGCCAGTAATCGGAGGAATAGGGAATCAGCCGCAGGTTGAGGCGGATCGCCGGATCGACCGGCGAAGGTACGTCCAGGATGGGCTCGGCATTGCGGCCACCAGCCAGCCAGTGCGCCAGCGGCATTGGCTGCAGGCGCTCGACCAGGGCCTCGCCAAGGTCGCCGGGATGGTGCAGGCCGAGCAGAGCGGTAGCCGCTTCGTTGAACCACTGCACGCGCTGGCTGTTGCGATCCAGCACGACGACGGCATCAGGCAGCGCGGCGGCAGCAGCGCGGTAGCTGCGCAGCATGTCCAGCAGGCGGCGCTTGCGCACGCGCATTTCCACCTGGTTGCGGTACAGCAGGCGGTCCAGTTCGTTCCAGACGCCGGTGCCTTCTTCGGCGGTGTCCCAGCGCTGGCGCGCGGTCAGCCGGCGCAGAACGCTGCGCAGGCGCCAGTAATGCCAGGCCAGGGTCGCCAGCGCGCCCAGTGCGATGCACAACCACAGATGGCCCGTGAACCACCCCACCAGTCCGGCGAACAGCAGCACCGCGGCAACGGTGGCCAGGGTCTTCAACCAGGCAGAGCGGATGTGGCGGGGCATTGCGATCTCGTCGTTGAGGTGCGGCGGTTCACTGGGGTGAACCGAGGGTTATAGCAGAGTTGCCGGCACCGGCACCCGCAGGTGCGCGGTGCCGGCACGACGAGACTCAGGTAGCAGTGGAGAAGCGGTAGCCGGCGCCGCGCACGGTCTGCACCATGTTCTCGGCGTTGAACGGCTCCAGCGTCTTGCGCAGGCGGCGGATATGCACGTCGATGGTGCGCTCCTCCACGTACACGCTGCCGCCCCATACATGGTCCAGCAGCTGCGCGCGGGTGTAGACGCGCTCGGATGGGTCATGAAGAAATGCAGCAGACGGTATTCGGTCGGGCCGATCGGCACCGGCTGGTCGTTGGCGAACACGCGATGGGCGGCGCCGTCGATACGGATCGGGCCGACGGCTACGCTGCCGTCCTCGTCATCTTCGCGGGCGCGGCGCATGACCGCTCGGATGCGGGCCAGCAGTTCGCGTGCCGAGAACGGCTTGACCACATAGTCATCGACACCGGCCTCGAGGCCACCGACGCGATCATTCTCTTCGCCGCGGGCGGTCAGCATGATGATCGGTACTTCGCGGGTCAGCGTTTCCTTGCGCCAGCGGCGGGCCAGGTCCAGGCCGCTGGTGCCGGGCAGCATCCAGTCCAGCAGGATCAGGTCGGGAACGCGATCGGCGATCGCGGTCTGGGCCTCCCGGGCATCGCCGGCGTGGACCGGTTCGTAATCGCCCTTGCGAAGGGCGAAGGCGACCATTTCACGGATCGCGGGCTCGTCATCGACGATCAGGATGCGTTTCTGCACGAGGACACCGTAGGGCTCGGTTACTGGAGTGGTGCCAGTAGACTACGGTTTGATGACATGTTTGTGACTACCCGGCCGGAACCGACCTGGATTGCCATCGGCCGGTCATGCGGTGCTCAGCGGCGGTCCAGGTCCGGGTCCTGCACGCCCTGCCGGCGCAGCTCCAGCACTGTCGGGGTGATCGATTCGATGCGCGCGTCAACCCGCGCGCGGCCGATGTAATCCAGCGCCGGGTTGCGCTTGAGCGCCTGCAGCTGCATCAGCGCCTGTTCTGGCCGCCCGCTGAGGAAGGCGGCCTCGGCATAGGCCTCGCTGGCGCGCACGCTGTCGCCAGCCAACTCGCTGGCGCGGGCGAAACGCTGCTGGAAGACCGGATCGTTACCGCTTTGCGACAGCAGGGGGCGCAACATTGCCTGCGCACGCTGGCCGGCTTCGCGGCTGCCTTGTTCGTTCAGGATCTCGGCATAGGTCAGTGCCACCGGGCGGCTGTTGGGGTGTTCGCGCAGCAGCTGCTCGAAGCGGCTGTTGGCCTGGGCCGCCTGGCCTGCGCGCGACTCCGCCTCGCCCAGGCCCAGCGCCAGCCACAGGTTGCCGGGGTGGCTCTGCAGCAGGCCGGCCAGGGTCTGCCGGGCCTGGCCGGCACCGGCACGGCCACCGCGCATCACCGCCAGCGCCTGGCCGTAGCGCTGCGCATCGTTTAGGCCGTCCTTCTGCCGCTTGGCCAGGTCGGCGTACTCGCGCTCCAGCTCGGGGGGGAGTCCGCGCTGAGCACGCGCAGGCGCTCACGCGCCCACTCGAAGTCACCGCTGGCGCCACGGTTGAGCTGGCCGATCGGCAGGCGCAGCACACTGCCGGGCAGCAGCGGGTTGTTGCCGCGCAACAGCGGCTCGCCCAGGCTGGGATCTGCCGGGTCCACCCGCTCCTTGCGCTCGCCGGTGGGGGTGCTGGTGGTGAGCAGCACCGTATCCTTCTTCATCTGCTCGGCGCGGGCTTTGGCCTCGCTGATGCGGGTGATGTTGACCGGGTGGGTGCGCAGGAACTCGGGCACGCTGTAGCCGCCTTCGTTGCCGCGCATGGCTGCCGACATCCGCTCGAAAAAGCCGGCCATGGCATCCACGTCGTAGCCGCTGCGCGACAGGGTGCGGATGCCCAGGCGGTCGGCCTCGGACTCGTTGGAGCGGGTGTAGTTGATCTGCCGCTGCTGCATCAGGCCCATGCCCGAGCTGATCGCGGCCATCGTCGCGTTGCCGGACGACGTGCTGTTGCTGGCCTGGGCGGCCACTACCGCCGCCAGCATGCCCAGCAGGATCGGGATCTGGTCGCGCTGGGCGCGCTCGACACCGCGCAGCACGTGCTGCTGGGTGACGTGGGCGATTTCGTGGGACAGCACCGCAGCGACCTCGTCCTCGCGCTCGGCGGTCAGCACCAGTCCGGCATTGACCCCGATGTAGCCGCCCAGCGTGGCGAACGCGTTGATCTGGCGGTCGTTCATCACGAAGAAGGTGTACGGCTGCCGCGGCTGGTCACTGTTGGAGCCGAGCCGGGTACCCATGGTCTGCAGCCAGTCGTTGACCAGCGGATCTTCCAGCAGGTAGCCGTAGTTGCGCAGCTCGCGCAGCATCATCGCGCCGTACTCGGCCTGGCGGGCCGGGGTCAGCAGCTCGCCGGCCGAAGAGCCGATGTCGGGCAGCTTCTCCTGGGCCTGGGCCAGCGGCATGGCCAGGGCCAGGGTGACGGCGGTAGTCAGCATCAGGGCTCGCAAGCAGAAGGTCCTCGGGCGGGGCGCGCCAAGCGTGGCAGGGCGGGGGGCAACCATTCGTTAATCCACAGTGTTGCGGCCGTGGCGTGGAAATTCCAGCGCACCGGTACCATATGTAGACCGTCGATCCATCGTGGAGTTTCCCGTGACAGCCCAGACCGCCGGCGGTGCCCCCGCCATCACCATCTATTCCACTGCCGTCTGCCCGTATTGCGTGGCCGCCAAGAACTTCCTGAAGAGCAAGGGCCAGCAGTGGACCGAGGTCCGCATTGACCTGGACCCGGCCGAGCGCGAGAAGATGATGGCGCTGACCCGCCGCACCAGCGTGCCGCAGATCTTCGTCGGCGACGTCCATGTCGGCGGCTACGACGACATGATGGCCCTGCACCGTGAAGGCAAGCTCGAGCCGCTGCTGGCCGGGCAGGGCCAGGCATGAGCGCGGCCGACGACGGCAGCAAGGACCGCATCGCCGAGTTCACCGAGTTCCGCAAGCGCATGAACGAGCGCATCCTGGGCGAACCGAACCAGGTGGTGCGCCGCTTCTTCGCGCTGGATACGCAGACCTACCAGGCCGGCGCGCTGGACGTGAAGACCAAGGAGCTGCTGGGCCTGGTGGCCTCGATGGTGCTGCGCTGCGACGACTGCATCAGCTACCACGTGGCCCAGTGCAAGGACGCCGGGGTGACCCGCGAGGAGTTCTTCGAGACCTTCTCGGTCGGCCTGGTGGTGGGCGGCTCCATCGTGATCCCGCACCTGCGCCGCGCGGTCGACTTCCTCGACCAGCTGGAAGGCGGCGCCGCCGCGCCAGCCGCGCACGAGCACTGAGGGTCGTGCCGGCCAGCGGCCGGCATCCCCTGAACCCGACATGGCCGGGGTTGCCGGCCAGCGGCCGGCACTACCGGGCCCGCGAGGGGCCTGTCCCGCGATCCAACAGCCCAGGAGCCCCTTCTTGTTGAAGGGGCGCGCCGACAGGCGGGGGTAGAGGAGGGATGCGCGGGCAATTCTGCCTGAGCCGGGGACTGGGACCATGGTCTATTTGGGACCTCGGCCCCGGCTCAGGCATAATTGCCGGTGAAACTTCCTTTGCGCCGGCGTTTCCGGGCACGTCCGGACGGCGTTTTTCCCCCTGTTCGGAACATCGATCAATGACGCAGAAAATTACGGTCATCCGCGGCGACGGCATTGGCCCGGAAATCATGGACGCCACCATGTTCGTGCTCGACCAGCTCAAGACTGGCCTGGAGTACGAAGACGCCGACGCCGGCCTGGTGGCCCTGGAAAAGCACGGCGACCTGATGCCGGCGGTGACCCTGGAATCGATCGCGCGCAACAAGGTCGCGCTGAAGAGCCCGCTGACCACCCCGGTCGGCGGTGGCTTCACCTCGATCAACGTCAGCCTGCGCCGCCACTTCGACCTGTACGCCAACGTGCGTCCGGCCCACACCTTCCCGAACACCAAGTCGCGTTTCGACAACGTCGACCTGATCACCGTCCGTGAGAACACCGAAGGTGCCTACCTGGCCGAAGGCCAGGAAGTGTCGGCCGATGGCGAGACCGCCTTCTCCGGCACCCGCATCACCCGCAAGGGCTCCGAGCGCATCGTGCGCTACGCCTTCGAGCTGGCCAAGAGCACCGGCCGCAAGAAGGTCACCGCCGTGCACAAGGCCAACATCATCAAGTCGACCTCGGGCCTGTTCCTGAATGTCGCCCGTGAAGTCGCCGCGCAGTACCCGGACATCGAGTTCCAGGAAATGATCGTCGACAACTGCTGCATGCAGCTGGTGATGCGTCCGGAACAGTTCGATGTGATCGTCACCACCAACCTGTTCGGCGACATCATCTCCGACCTGTGCGCCGGCCTGGTCGGCGGCCTGGGCCTGGCTCCGGGTGCCAACATCGGCAAGGACGCGGCGATCTTCGAAGCCGTGCACGGCACCGCGCCGGACATCGCCGGCCAGGGCAAGGCCAATCCGTGTGCGCTGCTGCTGGCGGCCGCGCAGATGCTGGACCACATCGGCCAGCCGGAGAATGCCGAGCGCCTGCGCAAGGCCATCGTGGCGACCATGGAAGCCAAGGACTCGCTGACCGGCGACCTGGGTGGCACCGGTACCACCATGAGCTTTGCCCAGGCCATCGCCAGCCGCCTGTAAGCGGCCGGCCGACCTCGGTTGGATCCACAGCGGGGCGCCTTCGGGCGCCCCGTTGCGTTGTGGGTTGGCTCGGTAGATCCACGCCCTGCGTGGATGACGGGGCCCCTACGGTCCGCAGCCACCCATGGGGTGGCTCTACAGGGGATTTTCTGTGCGTATATCGCACAGATCATGTGCCGCTGGGCGGCTGGTTCGTGCGTAATGTGATCGGCATCCTGTGCCCACTTCCCAATGCACCGGAGCTTGAACATGAACCTCACCGCCTTCGGCTTGGCCAGCCTGATCGGCATGACCGCCACCCTCCCGCTTGCTGCTGCCGAGCCAGCCCATCCCACCATCCGCCATATGGCGGGTGCGCCGGTCGCGACCTCGCTGGATGCGGCGAAGACTGCCGTGCTGGTGATCGACTTCCAGAACGAGTACTTCGATGCCAAGGCCGTACCAGGCTTTGCGGGTGGCCGCATGGTCATTCCCGATGGCGAGGCCGCACTGCGCCAGGCCAGGCGGGTAGTCGAATTCGCCGATGCCCACGGCATCCGCGTGATCCATGTCCAGCACGTGCTGCCGGCCGGCGCACCCCTGTTCGCGCAGGGCAGCGTCAATGCCGCCTTCCATCGCGACCTGCAGCCGCGCCAGGGCGAGACCGTGGTGCAGAAGGACAATGTCAGCGTATTCGCCGGCGCGTCCGCCGCGGTGCTCGACCCGATGCTGAAGAACGCCGGCATCGACACCCTGATCGTCACCGGCCTGCAGACCCACGCCTGCGTGGCCGGTGCTGCGCGCGACGCGGCAGCGGCTCCGCGCGGCTACCGGGTGATCGTCTCGTCCGATGCCAGCGCCAGCCGCGATCTGGATCTGGCCGGCGGCCGTCGCATCGGCCATCGCGCGCTGCATGAGGCCTCGCTGGCGCAGATCGAAGACGCCTTCGGCGATGTCATGAGCACCGACGCGATCCTCGCGCTGCCGGTACGCAAGGCCGGTGACGGCGCTTGATAAGCTGGCGGGGCCCGCATGCCGTGGGCCCCGCCACGTGGAGCTGCCCGCCGATGGATCACTTCGCCGCCCTGCGTGCGCTGCGCGCCATCGTTGACGCGGGCAGTTTCACTGCGGCCGCCGAGCGCCTGGGGACCACCCACTCGGCGATGTCGCGGCAACTGCGGCAGCTGGAAGAGCACCTGCAGGTACGCCTGCTCGATCGCAACAGCCGTCGGCTGTCATTGACCGAGGCCGGGCGCGATTACTACCGCGAGGCGGCAACGCTGCTGGACCGCCTGCAGGAGGCGGATGATCGTGCTCGCGCCGGGCAGGCGCAGCCCAGCGGCAGCGTGCGGATCAGCGTGCCGCAGGTGGTGGCCAGCCAGGAGCTGCCCCACTGGCTGCCCTCGTTCCTGCAGCGTTACCCGCAGGTCACGCTGGACCTGTCGGCGGATGATCAGGTGGTGGATGTGGTCGGTGGTGGTTTCGACCTGGCGCTGCGCATTGCAGCTTCATTGCCGGACAGCCAACTGGTTGCGCGCGAGCTGGCCAGCTGCCCGCGCATCCTGGTCGCCGCACCGGTCTACCTGGCGCGCCATGGCCTGCCACGGCACGCTGTGGATCTGGAGCAGCACACGCTGCTGGGTTTCAGTCCCACGCCGTCAATGCCGCCCTGGCGGTTGCTGGGACCGCGCGGCGCCAGCGTGAGCGTTGAAGCCGGGCAGCGCCTGCGCGTGGATGCCACGCCCGCGCTGTACGCCGCCGCGCTGGCCGGAATGGGCATCAGCCTGTTCACCGCGCTGACCGTGCAGGAGGATCTGCGCGCCGGTCGTCTGATCCGCGTGCTGCCGGCCTGGCATGCCGGCCAGCGGCGCTACTTCGCGTTGTACCCGCATGCACGTGCGCTCGCGCCCAAGGTGCGAGCGCTGGTCGAACACCTTGCGGCGCACTACGCTGCACAGGCTGGCGTGGCTGGCTAGCCGGGAAATGCAGCCACGCGTTACAAAGAGAAAAGGGCGCCCCGAAGGCGCCCTTTGTCGTTCATGGCTCTGCCTGGTTCAGCGCTGCTGGATCTTCGACAGCAGGCGCAGGAACTCCACATACAGCCAGACCAGGGTCACCATCAGGCCGAATGCGCCATACCACTCCATGTACTTGGGCGCGCGCTGGGCCACGCCGGTCTCGATGAAATCGAAGTCCAGCACCAGGTTCAGCGCGGCCACGACCACCACGAAGAGGCTGAAGGCAATGCCCAGCCAGCTGGAGTCGTGGATCACCGGCACGTTGATGTTGAAGAAGCCCAGCACGAACGAGGCCAGGTAGAGCAGGGCGATGCCGCCGGTGGCGGCCACCACGCCCATCTTGAAGTTCTCGGTGGCCTTGATCAGGCCGCTGCGGTATGCGAACAGCAGGGCGGCCAGGGTGCCGAAGGTCAGCAGTACCGCCTGGAACACAATGCCCGGGTACTTCATGTTGAACAGGGCCGACACGGCGCCCAGGAACAGGCCTTCGACCAGTGCGTACATCGGCGCGGTGACCGGCGACCATTCCTTCTTGAAGATGGTGATCAATGCCAGCACCAGGCCGCCGATCGCGCCACCGATGGCGTACAGGCTCGCGCTGCCGGAAATCTGGCCGTACTCGTCGACCGCCTGGCTCCAGGCGAACGCCGCGGTCAGCACGGTCAACAGCAGCAGGATGCCGGTCTTGTTGGCGGTGCCGTTGAGGGTCATGGCCTGGTCGGGGCTGGTCACTACCGAGCCACTGGCGAGGTCGAGGAAAGTCGACTCGGAAAGAGCCGGGTTGCCGCTGCGCATGCGTGTTCTCCGTGCGAATGAAGGTCGGGACGGCCATCCGGCCGATGGGCGTCAGCATAGCCGATGACTGCTTTCGGCGTTGTGGCAGGCCCGGGATCTGTGCATCCTTCGTTGACAGTTCCCAACGCGCTTGGCGACAATGACCAACTCCCCGGGCCCAACCCGAGGGGATTGCAAGACCGGGGTATAGCGCAGTCTGGTAGCGCGCCTGCTTTGGGAGCAGGATGTCGGGGGTTCGAATCCCTCTACCCCGACCAATCCCACGCCACGTCGGATTGGACACCGTTCCGGTTCGGGCGCCCGTAGCTCAACTGGATAGAGCACCGGCCTTCTAAGCCGGCGGTTACAGGTTCGATTCCTGTCGGGCGCGCCATTGGCGAGCACCGGGATCGCATCGACGGATGTGAAGAAGTGCTTGCAAAAGCGCAAGGACTCCACCAGAATATCGGACTCGCTTCGGCGGACCGCAGCTTCGGTGAAAGTCCCCAGGCAATGTTCAAGGTTCCAGCGTCAGTGATATCGGCGATGGAGCGAAAGTTTCAGTGGTGGCTGTAGCTCAGTTGGTTAGAGTACCGGATTGTGATTCCGGTGGTCGGGGGTTCGAATCCCCTCAGCCACCCCACTGATTCAACCGCATCGGCGCAGCCGAAACGGTATTGCAATAAACAGAAGGCACGCTACAATGTGCGTCTGAGTTTCACGGGCCGTTAGCTCAGTTGGTAGAGCAGTTGACTCTTAATCAATAGGTCCAAGGTTCGAATCCTTGACGGCCCACCAAGACAGAAGCCACCTGGTACGCCAGGTGGCTTTTTTCTTATAGGTGTGACTCCCATCGTTCCGATGGATCACGCGTTGCAGAACCCGTTTGGCGTGGATCTGCAGCAGGAGCGGGCCCCGCAGTGCTGGTTTCAACCACGTTGAAAAAAGTGCTTGCACCCACCCAGCGGATCGGGTCATAATTCGCGCCCCGATTTCGGGCTGTTAGCTCAGTTGGTAGAGCAGTTGACTCTTAATCAATAGGTCCAAGGTTCGAATCCTTGACAGCCCACCAGACAAAAGCCACTTGGTCCGCCAAGTGGCTTTTTTCTTGCCTGTTCGCTGAGGGGTATCTGCAGATGCCAGCGGTGCTGGCTGGAGTGGAGCCCCCTTGAGTCAAGGGGGCACGGCGAAGCCGCGGGGATGTGGCGGCTGATGAAGTGGGGCCCGCGCTTTGCCGCGCAAAGCGTGGGGCTGCGGCGCGAATGCGCGGCAGCTTCCCACTTGGTCCGCCAAGTGGCTTTTTTCTTGCCTGTTCGCTGGGGGATTTCATCCACGCCTGGCGTGGATCGACTGAAGCAATGCTGAAATCAGCGGCATACACGTCATCAGTGTTTTCAATGCTGTGCGCTGCATCTCACCGCATCGCGTCCTGCATCGCACCCAATGGATCTTCCGCGCCGACGGCGCATGCACGAAGGACGATGTTGATGGCTCATATCAATCGATTGCACCGCACGCTGTGGGTTTCCTTCGCGTTGCTGGCACTGGCGGCCTGCGCGCCCGCCGACGATCCCGCGCAGACCGTCGAACGCGATGCTGGCACGGAGAGCGCTCCTGCACGCCCGGTCGGTGAGGCCATGCAGATGCAGCCGGCTCAGCCGGCAGAGCGGGAGGCCCTGCCCGATGCGGTGGACGTGCAGCGCAATGCGGATGGTTCGGTGGATGTGCGCAAGGCCACGCCGGAGCCGGCGGCCCTGCGGCGCACCGGCGACGGGGGCGTGGAGATCCGCAAGGTGGATCCTGCAGCCGGGCAGGGTGCCGATACGGCGTCGGCCAAGGCCAGGCCGCAGCAGTGAACCCCGCCACCCCGGATGAGCTTGCGCTCGCCGGGGTGGTTCAACGCGCGGGCTGCGCACCATTGCCATGTTCAGTTTTGTGCAGGCCTTCCGCTTCCCGCCATCGCCTGCGACAATGAACACCTGCGCCGGCCACGCGAAAGTGGCGGAATTGGTAGACGCCCTGGATTTAGGTTCCAGTGCCGCAAGGCGTGGGGGTTCGAGTCCCCCCTTTCGCACCAGTGCCGGCCTGTCCCCGCCCTGATCGGGCCATCTGCGCCCCCCTTGACCGGCACGCGCTGGCAGTGCAAGCCGAATTGGGCGAAACTAAAGGGCTGCGGCAAGCAGGCGCGTCCCAGACGTCGCGTCCTTACAACCGTTTCATCCCAATCATCGAGCCGGGGGCCTGGGCCACCGGTGGCAGGAGTCAACATGCAAGCTTCGATCGAATCCACCGGCAACCTGGAACGCCGCCTGAGCTTCTCGCTGCCGGAAGAGCGTCTGCAGAGCCACATCGTCGGCCGCCTCGGCGAAATCGCCCGTACCACCCGCATCAAGGGTTTCCGCCCGGGCAAGGTGCCGGCCAAGGTGATCGAGCAGCGCTTCGGCGCGCAGGTCCGTGGCGAGGCGCTGGACGGCCTGCTGCGCGAAACCTTCGATGCAGCCGTGCGCGAGCACGACCTGCGCATCGTCGGCAGCCCGCGCATCGACAAGGGCGACGAGGGTGAGTTCTCCTTCGTCGCCACCGTGGAAGTGGTGCCGGACTTCGGCGACATCGACGTCAGCAAGCTGACCGTCGTGCGCCATACCGCCGAGATCACCGACGCCGACATCGACCAGATGATCGAGAACCTGCAGAACCAGCGCCGTACCTGGGCCCCGGTCAGCCGTGGCGCGCAGGACGGTGACCTGGTCGCGGTGGAAACCTGGTCGCAGGCCGGCGAAGAGCGCCTGCCGGCCGAGGGCACCGAGAAGGGTTCGATCGTGCTCGGCCAGGGCATGATGTTCGACACCATCGAGAAGGGCCTGGTCGGCCTGGCCAAGGGCGAAGAGAAGACCCTGGACGTCGAGTTCCCGGCTGACTGGCGCGTGCCGGTGCTGGCCGGCAAGACCGTGCAGGTCACCGTCAAGGTCACCGAGGTCTCCGAGCCGGTCGTGCCGGCGGTCGACGAAGCCTTCATCAAGAGCTTCGGCGTGAAGGGCGGCGATGTGGAGCAGTTCCGCAGCGACATCCGCGCCAACCTGGAGCGCGAGCTGAAGGGTGCGTTGATGAACCGCCTGCGCCGCGAAGTGGGCGAGCAGCTGATCGCGGCCTACTCCTCGGTCGAAATGCCGCCGCGCCTGGTCGAAAACGAAGCCCGCGCCATGCTGGCCCAGCAGGTCGAGCAGCTGCGCCGCAACGGCCAGAACGTCGGCGAGATCCCGGCCGATGCCCACGAAGGCTTCAAGGACGCTGCCGCCAAGCGCGTGCTGGTCGGCCTGCTGGTCGGTGAAGTGGCCCGCATCAACGACCTGCGCCTGGAAGCCAAGCGCCTGAATGAAACGATGCGTCTGATCGCTTCGACCTACGAAGAGCCGGAGCAGGTCATTGAGATGTACCGCAACGACCCCCAGTTGATGTCTGGCCTGCAGAACCGTGTGATGGAAGAGCAGGTGATCGACTGGATCGCCGAGCGTGCCCAGCACACCGAAGAGAAGCTGTCGTTCCAGGACGCGATCCGCCAGTAAGCCCGGGCGGATCACCGGATGCCCCGCGCCTTTGCCGGCGCGGGGTTGTTGCCCCCAAGATAGGTACCTCACGTAATGGACAACCGAACCAAAGCCCTGAACCTGGTTCCGATGGTGGTCGAGCAGACCAGCCGCGGCGAGCGTGCCTACGACATCTATTCGCGCCTGTTGAAGGAGCGCCTGATCTTCCTCGTGGGTCCGATCGACGATCACATGGCCAACGTGGTGGTGGCGCAGCTGCTGTTCCTTGAATCGGAAAACCCGGAAAAGGACATCAACATCTACATCAACTCGCCGGGTGGCGTGGTCACCGCCGGCATGGCGATCTACGACACCATGCAGTACATCAAGCCGAATGTGAGCACCACCTGCATCGGCCAGGCCGCCTCGATGGGCGCCCTGCTGCTGGCCGCGGGCGAAGCCGGCAAGCGCTATGCGCTGCCGAACTCGCGCGTGATGATCCATCAGCCGCTGGGTGGCTACCAGGGCCAGGCCACCGACATCGACATCCACGCGCGCGAGATCCTGACCCTGCGTTCGCGCCTGAACGAGGTGCTGGCCAAGCACACCGGCCAGTCGCTGGAGACGATCGCCCGTGATACCGAGCGCGACAACTTCAAGAGCGCCTTCGAGGCGCAGGCCTACGGTCTGGTCGATCAGGTCCTGGAGCGTCGTCCGGATGAGTCGATCCAGGCCGGCTGACCGGCCTTCACGGGGCCAGGGAGGCCTCGTTCCTGCAGGGTCGGGTGGGACTGGTGTCCCCTCGGCCCTGTGCTATTCTCGAATCGAACCCCCGTTCAGCGGGGGGGTAACTGGGTAAGCGAAGCATGAGCGAAGACCGCCAAGGTCGTTCCACGGACACCGGCAAGATCCTCTACTGCTCTTTCTGCGGCAAGAGCCAGCATGAAGTGCGCAAGCTGATTGCGGGTCCGAGCGTGTTCATCTGCGATGAGTGCGTGGAGCTGTGCAACGACATCATCCGTGAGGAACTTGAGGAAAAGGCGCAGTCGGCGCGCAGTTCGCTGCCCAAGCCGCGCGAGATCCTCGAGGTCCTCGACCAGTACGTGATCGGCCAGAACCGTGCCAAGCGCACGCTGGCAGTGGCCGTGTACAACCACTACAAGCGCATCGAGAGCCGGCAGAAGAACGACGACGTCGAACTGGCGAAGTCGAACATCCTGCTGGTCGGCCCGACCGGTTCGGGCAAGACGCTGCTGGCCGAGACCCTGGCCCGCCTGCTCAACGTGCCGTTCACCATGGCCGACGCCACCACGCTGACCGAAGCCGGTTACGTGGGCGAGGACGTGGAGAACATCATCCAGAAGCTGCTGCAGAAGTGCGACTACGACGTCGAGAAGGCGCAGCAGGGCATCGTCTACATCGATGAAATCGACAAGATCTCGCGCAAGAGCGAGAACCCGTCGATCACCCGCGACGTGTCCGGCGAAGGCGTGCAGCAGGCCCTGCTGAAGCTGATCGAAGGCACCGTGGCCAGCGTTCCGCCGCAGGGCGGCCGCAAGCACCCGCAGCAGGAATTCCTGCAGGTGGACACCAAGAACATCCTGTTCATCTGCGGCGGCGCGTTTGCCGGGCTGGACAAGGTGATCCAGGCGCGTTCCACCGACGTCGGCAGCATCGGCTTCGGCGCCAAGGTGAAGAGCAGCGAGCGCAAGCAGGAAGTGGGCAAGGTGCTGGCGGAAGTCGAGCCGGAAGACCTGATCAAGTTCGGCCTGATTCCCGAGTTCGTCGGCCGCCTGCCGGTGGTCGCGACCCTGGAGGAGCTGGACGAGCCGGCCCTGATCAAGATCCTGACCGAGCCGAAGAACGCCATCACCAAGCAGTTCAAGAAGCTGTTCGAGATGGAGAACGTCGAGCTGGAGTTCCGTCCGGACGCTTTGTCGGCCATCGCCAGGAAGGCGCTCAAGCGCAAGACCGGCGCCCGTGGCCTGCGCACCATCGTCGAATCGGTCCTGCTGGACACCATGTATGACCTGCCGTCGCAGGAGAACGTCAGCAAGGTGGTCGTGGACGAATCGGTGATCGAGCACAAGTCCGAGCCGTACCTGATCTACCAGACCCCGGCGGCCCCTGAACAGAAGGCCGCAGGCGCCGAGTGATCCTTCCAGGTTGTTGATTGGAAAGGATTTTCAAGGAATGCCTTGCATCTGAAAGCCGATGGCCCCATAACGGGGCCATCGGCTTTTTTTGTCTCCGGAAGATGCCCTCCCGGAGGCGGTTTTCCCCCTTCCCTGGAGCCCCCATGGCCCGTTCCCCAAGTGAAACCCTCGACCTGCCGGTCCTGCCGCTGCGCGACGTAGTGGTGTTCCCGCACATGGTCATCCCGCTGTTCGTCGGCCGTGACAAGTCCATGCACGCGCTCGAACAGGCAATGGAGGCGGACAAGCGCATCCTGCTGCTGGCGCAGAAGTCGGCCGAGACCGACGACCCGCATGCGGCCGACCTCTACCAGGTTGGCACGCTGGCGCAGGTGCTGCAGCTGCTGAAGCTGCCCGACGGCACCATCAAGGTGCTGGTTGAAGGCCTGTCGCGCGTGCAGGTCACCCACGTCGACGAGCGCGACGGCTCGCTGCATGGCCAGGCCGTGGAGATCGACGCCACCGACGAGCGCGAGGCGCGCGAGGTCGAGGCGATTGCCCGCTCGCTGATGTCGCTGTTCGAGCAGTACGTGAAGACCAACCGCAAGCTGCCGCCGGAGCTGCTGCAGACGCTGTCGGGCATCGATGAGCCGGCGCGCCTGGCCGACACCATCGCTGCGCACATCAGCGTGCGCCTGGCCGACAAGCAGCGCCTGCTGGAAACGCTGGCCGTCGGTGACCGCCTGGAGATGCTGGTCGGCCTGGTCGACGGCGAGATCGACGTGCAGCAGATGGAGAAGCGCATCCGCGGCCGCGTGAAGTCGCAGATGGAGAAGAGCCAGCGCGAGTACTACCTCAACGAACAGATGAAGGCCATCCAGAAGGAACTGGGTGACCTGGACGACGCGCCGGGCGAGCTGGAAGAACTGGCCCGCAAGATTGCCGAGGCCGGCATGCCGAAGGCGGTTGAAGCCAAGGCGCGCAATGAACTGAACAAGCTCAAGCAGATGTCGCCGATGTCGGCCGAAGCCGCCGTCGTGCGCAACTACCTGGAGTGGCTGCTGGGCGTGCCGTGGAAGAAGCGCAGCAAGGTGCGCAAGGACCTGAAGGTCGCGCAGGATACGCTCGATGCCGACCACTACGGCCTGGAGAAGGTCAAGGAGCGCATTCTTGAATACCTGGCGGTGCAGTCGCGCGTGAAGCAGATGAAGGGCCCGATCCTGTGCCTGGTCGGGCCGCCGGGCGTGGGCAAGACCTCGCTGGGCCAGTCCATTGCCAAGGCCACCAACCGCAAGTTCGTGCGCATGTCGCTGGGCGGCGTTCGCGACGAGGCCGAAATCCGTGGCCACCGCCGTACCTACGTCGGTTCCATGCCGGGCCGCATCGTGCAGAACCTCAACAAGGTCGGCAGCAAGAACCCGCTGTTCGTGCTCGACGAGATCGACAAGATGTCGATGGACTTCCGTGGCGATCCGTCTTCGGCGCTGCTGGAAGTGCTCGATCCGGAGCAGAACAACGCATTCAACGACCACTACCTGGAAGTGGACCTGGACCTGTCCGAAGTGATGTTCGTGGCGACCTCGAACTCGCTCAACATTCCCGGCCCGCTGCTGGACCGCATGGAAGTGATCCGCATCCCCGGCTACACCGAGGACGAGAAGCTCAACATCGCGACCCGCTACCTGGTGCCGAAGCAGGTCAAGGCCAACGGCCTGCAGCCGGAAGAGCTGGAGATCGGCAGTGATGCCATCCAGGACATCGTGCGCTACTACACGCGTGAATCGGGCGTGCGCAACCTGGAACGCGAGATCGCCAAGATCTGCCGCAAGGTGGTGAAGGAGATCGCGCTGGCTGGCCCGCAGCCGGCAGCGAAGGCGAAGAAGGGCGCGAAGAAGAAGGCGCTGGTGAGCGTGTCCAGCAAGAACCTGGACAAGTACCTGGGCGTGCGTCGCTTCGACTTCGGCCGTGCCGAGGAAGAGAATGAAATCGGCCTGGTCACCGGCCTGGCCTGGACCGAAGTCGGTGGCGACCTGCTGCAGATCGAATCGACCCTGGTGCCGGGCAAGGGCCAGCTGATCCTGACCGGCCAGCTCGGCAACGTGATGAAGGAATCGGCGTCGGCGGCGCTGTCGGTGGTGCGTTCGCGCGCGGTCGGCTTCGGCATCGACAGCGACTTCCTGCAGAAGCACGACGTACACCTGCACGTGCCCGATGGCGCCACGCCGAAGGATGGCCCGAGTGCCGGCGCGGCGATGGTCACCTCGCTGGTGTCGATGCTGACCAGGGTGCCGGTGCGCGCCGATGTGGCGATGACCGGCGAGATCACCCTGCGTGGTCGCGTCACTGCCATCGGTGGCCTGAAGGAGAAGCTGCTGGCTGCACTGCGTGGCGGCATCCGCACGGTCATCATCCCGGAAGAGAACCGCAAGGACCTGGCCGACATCCCGGCCAACGTCACCCGCGATCTGAAGATCGTGCCGGTGAAGTACATCGAAGAAGTCCTGGACCTGGCGCTGGAGCGTCCGTTGGCACCGAAGAAGGCGCGCAAGAGTGCGCAGCGTGTCACGGTGCGCAGCAAGGCCAAACCGAGTGGAAACGCGCGCGTCAAGCATTGACGCGCGCTGTCCAATGGCCCGAAACCCGCGTCGTTGCTGGCTTTCCAGCTTGCGTGGGGGTAGGGCCACTGGTATAAAAGCAGCACTCGCGAATGAGTGGTCGCAGTCTGGTGATCGCTGGAATTCGGCGAACCGTTTCCACATGGCGGCCGCATGCAGATGGCGTGCGGTTGCTTCCCTGTCGAATAAGCGGAACCCACCGCCAAAGGAGTTGTAGAGAATGAACAAGACCGAATTGATCGATGCCGTTGCTGAAGCTGCCGACCTGACCAAGGCAGAGTCCAGCCGCGCTGTCGATGCCGTCGTTGCTGCCATCACCAAGGCGCTGAAGGACGGCGATGCGGTCACCCTGGTTGGCTTCGGTACCTTCCAGGTCCGCGACCGTGCTGCCCGCACCGGCCGCAACCCGAAGACCGGCGACACCATCAAGATCGCTGCTTCGAAGAATCCGTCGTTCAAGGCTGGCAAGGCCCTGAAGGATGCTGTAAACTAAGCGGCTCGCTGGGGTGCTTAGCTCAGCGGTAGAGCGTCTCCTTTACACGGAGAGGGTCGGGGGTTCGAAACCCTCAGCACCCACCACAGCACCGCGGTAAAAGTTTGAGTGTGGAGCGGTAGTTCAGCTGGTTAGAATGCTGGCCTGTCACGCCGGAGGTCGCGGGTTCGAGTCCCGTCCGCTCCGCCATTCAACGAGGCCTCCGGCCAAAAGCTGGAGGCTTTGTTTTCTCCCCGGTCCAGGCCGGCTGAAAGCAAAAAAGTAACAACGCGGAGCGGTAGTTCAGCTGGTTAGAATGCTGGCCTGTCACGCCGGAGGTCGCGGGTTCGAGTCCCGTCCGCTCCGCCAGTACATCGAGGCCCCCGGTTCAAGGCTGGGGGCCTTGTCTTCTCACCGAGAGGTTCGGGAGGAAGGCGAAAAGTCTTTGCAAGAACGGAGCGGTAGTTCAGCTGGTTAGAATGCTGGCCTGTCACGCCGGAGGTCGCGGGTTCGAGTCCCGTCCGCTCCGCCATTGCAGACTTCTTAAGTCCCTGTGAAAAAACTTTGAAAAAAGTGTTCATCGGGCTGGGTTTCCAGCGAGTCTTCGGATATACTGGGCACCTGCAAAGTTCAAGCGCGGAGCGGTAGTTCAGCTGGTTAGAATGCTGGCCTGTCACGCCGGAGGTCGCGGGTTCGAGTCCCGTCCGCTCCGCCAACTCTAAAAGCCCTCAGCGCAAGCCGGGGGCTTTTTCTTTGCGCCAGGATGGAGTTGGCCGATGCACTGATGGTGCGTGCCTGCGCAAGTGGGCGCAGGCCGCGTCGGTGCTGCTTTTGGTCCCTGCGGCGAAGCGGGTTACACTGCCGGGCTCGCCAATCAGGCCTTGTGATTCCTCACCATGCTGCAGAAACTCCGCGACAAGACCTCAGGCTGGATCGTCACCGTGATCCTGGGGCTGCTGATGATTCCGTTCCTGTTCGTGATCGACAACAGCTACCTCGGTGGCGTTGGCGCACAGAACGTGGCCAAGGTTTCCGCGCCGCCCACCTGGTGGCGTTCGGCGCCGTCGTGGTGGCCGGTGCGCATGCTGTGGCAGCACCATGAGATCAGCTCGCAGGATTTCCGCACGCGTTTCGAGCAGGAGCGCATGCGTGAGCGCCAGCAGCAGGGCGACAACTTCGACCCGCGCGCGTTCGAGAGCACCGAGAACAAGATGGCCGTGCTCGATCAGCTGATCGACGAACAGGTCGTGCGCCTGGTCGGTGAACAGGCGGGCGTGGTGATCGGCGACGGCGCTGTGCGCGAATACATCGCGACCATGCCGGCGTTCCTCGATTCGAACGGCAAGTTCAACGAGAACAACTACCGGCTGGCATTGGCCGGTGGCAATCCGCCGCGTACCCCGACCCAGTTCCAGGAACTGGTGCGTGAGAGCCTGCAGCAGTCGGTGATCCCATCGGGCCTGCAGAGCTCCGGCTTCGTCACCCAGGCCGAGACCGAGCGCCTGTTGAAGCTGCTGGGCGAAACCCGCGACGTCGAGCTGGCCGCGTTGCCGCCCGTACCGGCCGATACCGCGCCGGTCACCGATGATCAGATCAAGCAGTGGTACGACAGCCACGGCAAGGATTTCCGCCAGGCCGAGAGCGTGTCGCTGGAGTACGTCGAGATCAACGGTGCGAACCTGCCGGCACCGACCCCGGCCGATGAAGCGACCCTGCGCAAGCGCTATGAAGAGGAAAAGGCAAAGTTCACCTCGCCGGAGCAGCGCCAGGCCTCGCACATCCTGATCACCGGTGACGGCGCCGAAGCCAAGGCGAACAGGATCGCTGCCGAAGCCAAGGCGGCCGGTGCCGACTTCGCTGCGCTGGCCAAGGCCAATTCGGAAGATCCGGGCTCCAAGGACCAGGGCGGTGAGCTGGGTTGGGTCGAGCGCGGTGCGATGGTCAAGCCGTTCGAGGACGCGCTGTTTGCGGCCAAGGCCGGTGACGTGATCGGCCCGGTCAAGACCGAGTTCGGTTACCACATCATCAAGGTGGCCGCTGTGCGCGGTGGCCAGGGCAAGTCGTTCGAGGAAGTGCGTGACACGCTGGCTGCCGAGCAGCTGAAGGCCGACGGCGAGCGCGGCTTCAACGAACTGGCCGGTCGCCTGGTCGATGCCATCAACAAGAGCCCGAGCGACCTGGCGGCCGCCGCCAAGGAAGTGAACCTGCCGCTGCAGACCCTGGGCCCGATCACCCGCGCGACCGCCAGCGGCATCGCCGCTGACCCGGCCGTGCTGCGTGCCGCCTTCTCCGACGTGCTGGTGCAGGACGGTACCGCCAGTGACCCGATCGCCCTGGGCGGCGCGACCAACCACAGCGTGGTCATCCGTGTGGCTGCACACACCCCGGAACAGGCCCTGCCGCTGGACAAGGCCCGTGACCAGGTGATCGCTGCGATCCGTGCTGATCGCCAGCGCCAGGCCAGCGACAAGGCGGCCGATGCCATCCTGGCCAAGCTGAAGGCGGGCGCCACCCTGCAGTCGCTGGCCGCCAGCGAGAAGCTGCAGCTGAGCCCGATGCCGGGCCTGCCGCGCAGCCAGCCGGTGCCGACCCCGGAAATCAACCGCGCGATCTTCAGTGCGCCGGTGCCGGCTGAAGGCAAGCCGAGCTATGGCAAGGTCGACGTCAATGGCCACGCGCTGCTGTTCGCGGTGAACAAGGTCAATCCGGGCGACATCAAGGAAGTGACTGCAGAGCAGCAGAAGCAGCTGAAGGAACAGCTGAGCCAGATCGACGGCATGGCCGCAGCCAAGGCCTACATCGAAGCGATGCGCAAGAAGTTCATGATCCAGACCACCGAAGCGAACCTGTAAGCCTCGCGGCGGCACCCATGAGAGAGGCCCGGCAATGCCGGGCCTTTTTTGTGCCTGCCGATGCGTAGCGTCGAGCCATGCTCGACTGCGCCTGCTGGGCGCAGGCATGAAAAAAGCCGAGCGTGGGCTCGGCTCTCCAGAACAAAGGGGCGGGCAGGGCGCGGCGGTGCCGCGCCGGACTCAGTCCTCCACGCGCAGCACGGCGCCCGGCTTCAGCACGCTGCTGCCGCTCAGGCCGTTCAGCGACAGTAGCGCCTTGACCGGCATGCCATAGCGGCGGGCGATGGTCCAGGCCGATTCACCATCCCGCACGGTGTGGCGACGACTGCGCGGACGATCGGCGATCGCGGCCACGGTCTTGGCGACCTGTGGCGCTGGCGAGGCGGCGGCAACAGGTACGCTACTGGCCACCAGTGCGGTGGCGGTGTCCGCCACGGTCGCGCTGGCGGCCGAGACCGGCGCCAGCACGCGGGTGGTGCCGGACGAGACGCGCCCACCGCCCGCCAGGGCGGGGTTGAGGCGGACGATCCTGGCCGGGTCCAGGGCACGCTGTGCGGCCCACTGCTGGACGCTGGTGCCGGCGGGCAAGGTGTGGTCCTTCAGTACGGGCACGGTGCGGTCCAGCGAGGCCATGACACCTGGCTGGTCTTCCACATCTTCCAGCACGCAGGCCAGGGCATGCAGCTTCTCGACGTAGGCATGGGTGACCGGCGACAGGCCGGGCAGCGCCGAGGGCTTGGCGTTCTGCGCGTTCATGCCGGCCTTGCGCATCGATTGCAGCACGCGGTACTCGCCGGCGTTGTAGGCCATGGTGGCCAGGCGCCAGTCGCCGCCGAACATGCCGTGCAGGGTCTTCAGGTAGCGCACTGCGGCCTGGGTGGAATCGACCGCCGACAGGCGCCCGTCGTAGCCGTTGGCCATGGGCACGCGGTGATTGCGCGCAGTGGTGGCGATGAACTGCCACAGGCCGGTCGGGCCGCTGCCATTGCGTGCATTGGGCCGGTAACCGCTTTCCACGAACGGAATCAGCGCGAACTCGGTAGGCAGGTTGGCCTTGCGCAGCTCTTCGACCACATAGCCGAACAGCACCAGTGCATCGTCATCCTGGTTGGCCAGGCGCGACGGGGCGTGGGCGAACTGCTTCTGCCAGCGCGGGCTGGTGGCCTCGGCATTGCAGGTGGGCTCGGCCAGGCCGTCGCGGAAGCTGGAGAAGATCTCCTGGCCGTTGCGGACCGACGCGGCCGGCAACGCGGCCGGATCCAGCGGCAGGGCCGCGGCGGCGGTCAGGTTCTGGCCGATGCCAGCGCCCAGCGACTGGGCGCCGGCGGTTCCGGCCAGCCCCAGGACCAGGCCCAGGGCCAGCGGCAGACTTCGGCGCATCATGCGCGGAAGCCGTCTTTCCAGTGCCGGAGACCGGCCATCACGTCGACGTCGTCAACGACGTCACGGCCCAGGTGCGCCGACACCGACGCGCGGATCGGCGCAGTGTGCACACGCAGGAACGGATTGCAGTCGAATTCGCTGGCCAGGGTTACCGGCAGGGTGGAACGGTCATCGCGGCGCATGGCCAAAGCCTCCTCTTGGCGCTGCCGCAAGGCAGCGTTGGCGGGGTCGACATGCCGCGCGAAGACGGCATTTGACACGGTGTACTCATGAGCGCAACAAAGCAGCAGTTGCGCGGGCAAGGTACCCAGCTTGCGCATCGATGCCAGCAGCTGGGACGGCGTACCTTCGAACAGGCGTCCACAGCCCAGGCTGAACAACGAATCTCCGCTGAAAAGATGTTCAGCAGTGTGAAACGCGATGTGGCTGCGGGTATGCCCGGGCACGGATAGTACGTGGAACGCCTGACCCAGTGCCTGAACGCGTTCACCTTCGCCGACCCGTTCGGTTGCCGTGGGGATGCGCTCCTCGACGGGTGCGATCACCCGGACTCCAGGAAAACGTGCCTGCAGCACCGGCACGCCACCGATGTGGTCATCGTGATGATGGGTGAGCAGGATCGTGTCCACGCGCAGGCCCTGATCGGCGAGCGCAAGCACCGGCGCGGCATCGCCGGGATCGACGACCACGGCGTTACCGTCGTCGTCGATCAAGGTCCAGATGTAGTTGTCCGCAAATGCGGGCAGGGCAGTCAGTCGCATAGAATTGGACCATGCCCGCGCTGCAGAGCACCCGTCAAGCGAGCCAGACCCCGTGGTTCGACAGCGAACCGGCGGAAGCCCTGCGCGTTCTGGAGCGGCAACTGCTGCTGCCGCAGCTGTCGTTGCTGCCGGTGCAGCCCTGGCTGTGGATCGCGCCGAGTGCCGCATGGCTGGACGATGCGCAGCTTGGCGGGCGCGGCCTGCGCCTGTACCGGCAGGGGCACGGCTATGCCGGCGACACCCGCTGTGCGTTGCCGCTGCCGCTGGCCAATGAAAGCGTCAATGCGGTCGTGTTGCAGCATGTCACCGCAGCTGACGCTGATCGGTTGCTCGATGAGTGCGAGCGCGTGCTGATGCCGGGCGGCCATCTGTGGCTGAGCAGCCTCAACCCGTTCAGCCCTTACCGCACGCACTGGCGCCAGCACGGGCTGGTGGTGCGCACGCCGCAGCGGATCCGCCTGCTGCTCGGCCGCCACGGGCTGGAGTGCGACGATATGCGTTTCCTCGGCCCGCTCTGGCGCGGCGCCGGCAGCCGTCGCCCGGGCGGTTGGTCGCCACTTCGCGCGGCCTGCCTGTTCCATGCTGAAAAACGAACGCTGGCCCTGCCCGGGCCGAAACCGTTGCCGGTGCGTTGGCACGGCACCGTTGCTACCTGATCTGGAGTTGTATTGAAAACCATTGAAATCCACACCGACGGCTCCTGCCTTGGCAATCCTGGCCCCGGCGGCTGGGCTGCACTGCTGCGCTACAAGGGCCACGAGCGTGAACTGAGCGGCGGCGAAGCGCACACCACCAACAACCGGATGGAGCTGATGGCGGCCATTTCCGGCCTGGAAACGCTGACCGAGCCGTGCAACATCGTGCTCTATACCGATTCGCAGTACGTGCGGCAGGGCCTGACCCAATGGATGCCCGGCTGGATCCGCAAGAACTGGAAGACCGCCGGCGGCGACCCGGTGAAGAACCGCGAGCTGTGGGAGCGCCTGCATGCGGCGACGCTGCGGCACCAGATCGATTGGCGCTGGGTGAAGGGCCACTCCGGTGACCCGGACAACGAGCGGGTGGATACCCTGGCGCGCAACGCGGCCATCCAGATCC
Organism: Stenotrophomonas sp. pho; assembly: GCF_006228405.1. Lineage (NCBI taxonomy): Bacteria > Pseudomonadati > Pseudomonadota > Gammaproteobacteria > Lysobacterales > Lysobacteraceae > Stenotrophomonas > Stenotrophomonas sp. pho. The sequence continues at coordinate 937,030 of NZ_CP029759.1, forward strand.
GTGACGCCAGCCCGGTAAACTGAGTCCATGCGCCAGATCATCCTCGATACCGAAACCACCGGCCTGGAATGGAAGAAGGGCAACCGCATCGTTGAAATCGGCTGCGTGGAGCTGTTCAAGCGCCGCCCGACCGGCAACAACTACCACCAGTACATCAAGCCGGACTGCGAATTCGAACAGGGCGCGCAGGAAGTCACCGGCCTGACCCTGGAGTTCCTGGCTGACAAGCCGGACTTCGCGCAGATCGCCGATGAGTTCCTGGCTTTCATCGATGGCGCGGAGCTGATCATCCACAACGCGGCGTTCGACCTGGGCTTCCTCGACAACGAGCTGTCGTTGCTGGGCCCGCAGTATGGAAAGATCACCGATCGCTGCACGGTGATCGATACCCTGGTGATGGCGCGCGAGCGCTTCCCGGGCCAGCGTAATTCGCTGGATGCGCTGTGCAAGCGCCTGGGCGTGGACAATTCGCACCGTGCGCTGCATGGCGGCCTGCTCGACGCGCAGATCCTGGGCGACGTCTATATCGCGCTGACCTCGGGCCAGGAAGAGATCGGCTTCGGCATGGGCGACGATGACGGTGGTGGCGCCGGTGCCGCGCTGCAGGCCTTCGATACCAGCAAACTGCTGCCGCGCCCACGCGTGGTGGCCACCCCGTCTGAACTGGAAGCGCACAGCGCGCGTCTGGAACGACTGCGCAAGAAGGCCGGCTACGCCTTGTGGGATGGCCCGAAGGTGGAAGAGCCCGCCAGCGCGTAATGCCTGGCATGGGGTACTGCCGGACGCTGGCCGGCAGTGCCGTATCCACGCATGGCGTGGATCTGCCGCTTAATGGCAGCGCACCAGGATCACGCTGATGTTGTCGCGGCCACCGCCGTCGAGCGCGGCCGCGACCAGCGTGTCCACGCATTCCTGCGCGCTGGCATCGTCGAAGGCGAGGGTGCGGGCGATGCTGCGGTCGTCCACTTCCTCGGTCAGGCCGTCACTGCACAGCAGCAGCTGCATGCCCGGGCGCAGCTCACCGCTGGTGGTGGCCACGTTCAGATGCGCCGGGTCGGTCACGCCCAGCGCCTGGGTGACCACGTTGCGATGTGGATGCGCACGCGCCTGTTCGGCCGTCAGGTTGCCCTGCGCGACCAGTTCCTGCACCACGCTGTGGTCCTGGCTGAGCTGGGCCAGCTGGCCGTCACGCCACAGATAGGCGCGGCTGTCACCGACCCATGCCACTTCATAGCGAGTGCCCTGCACGCGTGCGGCGACCACGGTGGTGCCCATCGGCAGGGTGTCGTTGCGCCGGCGCGAGGCGCGGATGATCTCTTCGTCAGCGGTGCGGATGGCCTGGGCCAGCGGCGCGCCACGGCGGATCTCGCGCACGATGGTTTCGCGCGCCAGCGCGCTGGCCACCTCGCCGCAGGCGTGGCCACCCATGCCATCGGCCACCAGCCACAGGGCCAGCTCGCTGTCACCGTAGTAGGTGTCTTCGTTGAGCTCGCGGCGCAGGCCGGGGTGAGTGAGGTGTCCGAATTCGATCATGGGGTGCGGGGCGGGGTATTGCTGGGGAGACAGGCATCATCGGGGGGCTGCAGGCATCCGGCAAGGCATGCACTCAGGAAATTTTCACTTCGTTGACCGGAATGACTTGTCGCCGGCCTCACTTCCTCGTATGATGCGCGTCCCCGGTCCGCCGGGGACCACCCGGAGAGGTGGCAGAGTGGTTGAATGTACCTGACTCGAAATCAGGCAGGCGTTTATAGCGCCTCGGGGGTTCGAATCCCCCCTCTCCGCCAGATAAAGAAAAAGGGCTGCCGAAAGGCGGCCCTTTTTCTTTATCTGGCGCGGGACGCGACGCGCTTTGCGCGTCGCCCCAAACGTTGCCGTGCAACGTTCGGGCCCCTCCCTTTGCCGGCCTCTCCCCGCCCCTGTCGGGGCAGCCCCTCAACAGAGGGGCTTGTTTCTCCAGATGCATCCGTAGATCCACGTCATGCGTGGATGGACAGCGCGAGTTGCGCTGTAGTGACCATGTCCTGATCTGGCGCGGGACGCGACGCGCTTTGCGCGTCGCCCCAAACGTTGCCGTGCAACGTTCGGGCCCCTCCCTTTGCCGGCCTCTCCCCGCCCCTGTCGGGGCAGCCCCTCAACAGAGGGGCTTGTTTCTCCAGATGCATCCGTAGATCCACGTCATGCGTGGATGGACAGCGCGAGTTGCGCTGTAGTGACCATGTCCTGATCTGGCGCGGGACGCGACGCGCTTTGCGCGTCTCCCCAAACGTTGCCGTGCAACGTTCGGGCCCCTCCCTTTGCCGGCCTCTCCCCGCCCCTGTCGGGGCAGCCCCTCAACAGAGGGGCTTGTTCCAGCAGATGCATCAGTAAATCCACGCCATGGGTGGATGCACTTGCTGCAGGGCTGGACCATCCACGCGCGGCGTGGCTCTACCTGAACTGTCCCATCGCCAGTCGCGGGTTAAACTGCACACATCACTTGCTGGAGCTTTCCCCGATGACCGCTGAAATCCTCGTCCCCGTTTCTTTCGGCGAGCTGCTGGACAAGATCTCGATCCTGCAGATCAAGTCCGAGCGCATCAGCGACGAGGGCAAGCTGGCCAATGTGCGCAGGGAGCTGTCGGCGCTGGAGCAGACCTGGATGGCACACCCGGCTGCGGTGAAGGACATCGCCAAGCTGCGTGCCGAGCTGAAGGCGGTCAACGAGCAGCTGTGGGACATCGAGGACGACATCCGCCTGAAGGAGAAGGCGCAGGCGTTCGACCAGGGCTTCATCGACCTGGCGCGCAGTGTCTACCTGCGCAACGACGAGCGCGCGCGCATCAAGAAGGCGATCAACCTGGCGCTGGGTTCGGCGTACGTGGAAGAGAAGTCCTATCAGGATTACGCGCAGCGCACGTGATCCCGGGCAGTCCGCCGCTCACCCCAGATGGTCGGCGACGTAGCGTTCGAAGGCGGCGATACCGTCTTCGACGGTAATCAGTTCCATTACATCGTCGAACTCGATCTTGGTGCCCCACTTCAGATCGGTGGCCTGCTTGGCCAGGTACTTGCGCGCTGCGTCGTCGTAGCGGTCCACGCAGTAGCGGCGGTCCGAGTACGGGCCGCTGCGGTCCGGATTGCTGGCCGCATGCAGCCCCAGTACTTTGGTGCCCATTGCGTTGGCGATGTGCATCGGGCCCGAGTCCGGGGTCATCACCAGATTGGCGCGGGCCAGCAGGGCAGGCAGCTGCTTCAACGTGTCCTTGCCGACCAGGTCCAATGCAGGCGTCTGCAGCTGCGCCTGGATCGCATCGGCCATGTGGCGCTCCAGTTCGCTGCGGCCACCGCACAGCACCACCCGCCAGCCGCGCTGGACGGCATGGTTGGCCACCGCGGCGTAGCGGTCGGCGTACCAGTTGCGGCGCACGTGGCTGGAACAGGGCGAGATCATCAGCACCGGGCGGCCATCGTCCTGCCACTGCGCGGCGGCCCACTCGAAGGCGGACGGCGGCACGGCCAGATCCCAGCTGACTTCGGTCTGGCGCAGGCCCAGCGGCTCGCAGAAGCTGCCGATGGCATCCAGCACGTGGATGCCGGGGCGATCGGGAATACGCTCGTTGATGAAGAGCCCGTGCAGGTCCTTGGAGCGGCTGCGGTCGTATCCGATGCGGCGCTCGGCCGGAATGAAGGCCGACAGCAGGTTGGCGCGGAACGCGACCTGCATCTGCAACAGCGCTTCAAAGCGCCCCGGTGGCAGGTGCCTGCGCAGTTCCTTGACCCCGGCCATGCCGCTCTTCTTGTCGTAGGCATGGAAGGTGACGCCGGGCAGCCCGTCGAGCAGCTTGTGGCCGGCTTTGTCGATGATCCAGTGGATCGGCGTGTCCGGGCGTGCGGCCTGCAGGGTGCGCACCAGGGGCACCACGTGGGTGACATCGCCAAGTGCGGACAGGCGCAGGAGGCACAAGGAGGAGGACGCTGATGCCATGTGTTGTTAGACTCAATGAAATGGTCGCATTCGACGCCAATGAAGCGCTGACGCCATGCCGCGAGGGTCGCGGCATCGGGGCCATTCTGTTCGACCGCGAGCGGCTGCGGCAAGCCGATATTGGCCTGTTCTCGCCCCAGCACTGGGGCAGCAAGGCCCGCCCGGTGGGCGAGGGCGGCCGCGGCAGCGCCTGGTTCGTCGATGCGCCGTTCGGTGCCAGCGTGCTGCGCCACTACCTGCGCGGCGGCATGGCGGCCCGGATCAGCCACGACCAGTACCTCTGGCGCGGCTCGGACCGGACCCGCAGCTTCGCCGAATTCCGCCTGATGCGCGCGCTGCGCGAGAAGAAGCTGCCAGTGCCACGGCCGATCGCCGCGTTCTACATGCGTGAAGGCCTGCGCTACCGGGCGGCGATCCTGATGGAACGGATCGAGGACGTGCGCTCGCTGGCCGACCGCGCACTGGTTGCGGGCCGGGGCGCGCCCTGGGAAGAGACCGGGCGGCTGATCGCCCGTTTCCACCGTGCCGGCCTGGACCATGCCGACCTCAACGCGCACAACATCCTGTTCGATGGCAGTGGCCATGGCTGGCTGATCGATTTCGACCGTGGGGTGATCCGCATCCCGGCCACCGGCTGGCGCGAACGCAACCTCAAGCGGTTGCTGCGTTCGCTGGTCAAGCTGCGCGGCGAGCGCAGCGTGGAAGATGTGCAGAAGGACTACGCACGGCTGCGCCGTGCCTATGACATGGCGTGGAACCGGGGCACCTGATGGACTGGTCGTTGCGTTTCCTCGGCGTCGGCAATGCGTCGGCGGTCGAGCTGGGATCGCCGATGTCGGTGATCGAGCGCGGTGGTCGCCCGTGGCTGACCATCGATTGCGGCGGTGAAGGCCTCACCGCGTTCAAGGCGCACTACGGGCACATGCCGCAGGCGCTGTTCGTCACCCATGTGCACCTGGACCATGTGGCCGGCTTCGAGCGCCTGTTCGTGGACACTTTCTTCAATGCGCACCGGCGCGGCAAGGTGCGCCTGTACGTGCCTGCCACGGTGGTGCCGCTGCTGCACAAGCGCATTGCTGACTATCCGAACGTGTTGGCCGAGGGCGGTGCGAACTTCTGGGATGCCTTCCACCTGATCGTGGTGGGCGAGGCGTTCTGGCATGAGGGGATGCGCCTGGAGGTGTTTCCGGTGCGCCATCACTGGCCGGAGACGGCCTATGGCCTGCGCCTGCAGGGCGCGCTGACCTGGAGCGGCGATACCCGGCCGATTCCGGAGATGCTGGCGCGCTACGCCAACGACAACGAGCTGATCGCCCACGACTGCGGCCTGCATGGCAACCCGTCACACACGGGCGTGGACGACCTGGAGCGTGAGTACAGCATCGAACTGCAGGCGCGGATGATGCTCTACCACTACGCCAGCGTGGCCGATGGCCAAGCGCTGGCCGTGCGCGGGCACCGCGTGGCGCAGCCGGGGCAGTGCGTGCCGCTGGCCGACCCGACCGCGCCGCACGTACTGGTGCAGGATCCGCCGTGAGCAGGACCGGCCAGCCCGCTGATACGGCGCGGGCTGCCGAACTGGAGGCGCTGGAGCGAGCGCTGCAGTAGCGATGGGCCATGCCCGGCGAGGGGCGCCAACCAGGGTTGGCAGCTGCCAGGGCCGGGTGTCGCCAGAAAAGGCGATGGCCCCGCCGGCTGACCTCGGCGCCCGCGTCGATCGATACCGTTGCTGCCTTCCGGCCCTGGCGGGGTTTTCGACCTAGCGTCGCGAGGGGCCGACGGGGCCACCATAGAGACGTTGGCCGCCCCGAGGGCGGCCAGTTCACGGATCAGGGGAAGCAGCGCGCGATGCGCCGGAGACCACAGCCGGACCGCACATCGGCTAGCCGATGACAGGCGCTCATTCTAGCGCAGGCGGGTGCGTCGATGCCAGCTTCACGCACTGAATCGGCTGTAACCCGTTCCCGGCCACGGCGGCCGGGCGTGGCTCCCGTTGCTAGAATGCCGGCCAGGAGGAACGACCTCCCCCACATCGGGAATCAAAGACCAGGACGGCCTGGCCCTACCAAGAGGAGGGCCGTCATGGCCTGGATCTATCTATTGTTTGCCGGCCTGCTGGAAATCGTCTGGGCCGTGTCCATGAAGCAGTCCGAAGGCTTCACCCGTCTCACCCCCACCGTGGTCACCATCATCGGCATGATCGCCAGCTTCTGGCTGTTGGCGGTGGCCATGCGCAGCCTGCCGCTGGGCACCGCCTATACGATCTGGACCGGCATCGGCGCGGTCGGCGCGTTCGTGGTCGGCATCGTGTTCCTGGGGGAGCAGGTCAGCCCGATGCGGATCGGTGCAGCGGTGCTGATTGTTTCCGGCCTGGTGCTGATGAAACTCTCCAGCAGCTGAATTTATTTACTCATGGCGGGGAATGGATTCTCCGCCACATGCAGCGATATGCATTTTCGGCAAAACCATTCTGGCTGCCTCTTTTATTTGACGTGCGTCATGAAAATAACGCGCGCGATTCACATGCCGCTGGCACGGCCGGTCGCACAGTGCCGCCATTCGTCGGGCGAAATCGGGGAGTTTTCGTCCTGGTGGACACGCTGACGTACCTGTCCCGGGGTGCGATCACGTGAAGATGTGAAGATTTTCAGGAGTTAATGCCTTCAGGCCTTGTTCCCGTATCGGGAGCAGGGGTGGACCGCATTGTCTCGAAAAACCTGCCAGCTGTGCCATCCGGTCTTTTCATGGAGATTTGCCGATGAACCGCATTTACCGTCTGGTTTTCAATCGCGCCCTTGGGGTAATGCAGGTTGCTTCGGAGGTCACCCGGAATCCCGGCGGAAGCGCGGTCGGCGCAGGGCGGGTGCCGCGATTGCGGGCGCACCAGCTGGCGGCGGCACTGGCCGCCACACTGGCCAGCGGATCGGCATTCGCGGCGTGTACGGGCACCACGACCGTAAACTGCGACAGCACCACCAACATCAACAACTACTCCAACGCGACCAGCGGCCTCACGCTGAACATTGCCGCGGGTGCGTTGCTGCGTACGCCGCCGTTCGTAGGTGGAGGCAACGCAGCAACGCTGACCGGCGACAACGTGACGGTCAACAACAATGGCACGATCGATCCGAGCTCGATCGTCCTTGCCTCGCCCGGCCTGGTCATCGGCAATGGTTCTGCCAACAACAGCGCGATCGTCGTCAACAACAACGCCAGCGGACAGATCAAGGGTGTCGTCAACATCGCAACGCTGCTGGGCTTCGGTGGACAGGCGCTGGTGGCGCAGAATGTCAACGGCACCACCACCATCAACAACGCCGGCCTGATCAGCACGTCGTTGATCGGCACAGGCAGCGTTTCCGACGCGACCACGGTGGTGGCCTACGGTGGTGCGGCAGCCAATGTGACCAACACCGGCACCATCGACGGGCGTGTCGGCCTGGGCGCTTCTGGCGGTAATACGTTCCTCAATGCGGGGGCGGTCAGTGGCAGCGTTCACCTGGGTGATTCGACCGGCGGCAATACCTTCACCGCAGTGTCGGGTTCCAGCGTTGTGACCGGTGGCGGCAGCGCTGTTGCCGGGGTGATTACCGGTGTTACCGGGGTGAGGGTTGCGGCTGCGGGATCGGTCGACGCCGGTACCGGCAGTGGTGCGGCCAACAACACGCTGGTGTTGCAGAACGTCGTCAGCGGTCCGGGGTCCGGCACCGGCGGAGCGGTGACCACACTGGGCTGGAACCAGTACCTCAACTTCCAGAAGCTCACCGTCAACAGCGGTACCTGGAACCTGCAGGGCGCATGGGGCGGATCCGGCCCGACGACGCTCAATGATGGCCTGGTCAATTTCAACAATGCCGGTTCATTCGGCACAGGGCTGTTCACGGCCAACGGCGGTGCCATCGCCTCCTCCACGGCCGGTCTGAACCTGGCCAATGCGTTCAGCCTCGGCGGCAATCTATCCCTGGCCGGGACCAATGCGTTCGGCTTGAATGGCGTGCTTTCTGGCGCTGGTGGGCTGACGGTCAACAACACCGGCATTGTTACTCTCGGCGGCGCAAACCTGTTCTCCGGTGGCGTCAACCTCAACGCCGGCGGCCTGCTGCTGGGCAATGCCGGTGCACTCGGCAGCGGCAACCTGACCGTCGGTGGCAGCGCCTCGCTGGATACGACGGCGGGCTTCAACCTGGGCAACAACCTGGTGATCAATGGCGGGGGCTCGCTGAACCTGCTGGGCAGCAATGCGCTGACATTGAGTGGCTCGATATCCGGTGCCGGCAACGTGACCAAGAACGGTGCCGGCACGCTGACCTTGAACGGTGCCAATTCGCTGAGCGGCAGCTTCAACCTGGCCGGGGGCGCGTTGGCGCTGGGCGCGGGCGGCAGCCTGTCGCCCACCGGCGCGATCTCGCTGGACATTGGCACCAGCCTGGATCTTTCGGCGGCGGCCAACCAGACCATCGGCTCGCTGGCCGGCCTCGGCGGTTCGGTCAACCTCGGCAGCCACACCCTGACCCTGGGCGGGCTGGGCAATACCAGCTACAGCGGCACGTTCGCCGCAGGCACCGGCGGCCTGATCAAGCTCGGCACCGGTGTGCAGACCCTGTCGGGCGTCAACAGCCTCACGGGCGGTGTTGCGCTCAACGCCGGTGGCTTGTTGCTGGGCAATGCCGCCGCGCTGGGCAGCGGTACACTCTCTGTCGGCGGCAACACCACCTTCGACGGCACCACGGCGCTGGCGCTGACCAATGCTGTCAGCCTCGGATCGGGTGCCAGCCTGAATCTGCTTGGCGGGCAGGCGCTCACCTTCAACGGGGTGATCAGCGGCGCGGGTGGCCTGATCAAGGATGGTGCGTCGTCACTGACCCTCAACGGCGCCAATACATTCGGCGGCGGTCTGGCGCTCAACGCCGGCAGCCTGGTGCTGGGCAACGGCGGTGCACTGGGAACCGGCGCATTGAACGTCGGCGGCGCGGTATCGCTCGACGCCAGCACCGGACTCACCGTGGGCAATGGCATCACACTGGGCGCCGGTGGTTCGCTCAATGTGCTGGGCTCGAACGCGTTGACGCTGGGGGGTGTCATTGGCGGCAGCGGCAGCCTGGTCAAGAACGGCGCTGCCACGCTGACGTTGGGCGGCGCGAACACGTTCACCGGTGGGTTGGCGGTAAATGCCGGAACGGTGGCATTGGCCAGTGGTGGGCGCTTGGCGGCGACCGGCGCGGTCAGCCTGGCCGGCGCTGGCAGCGCACTGGATATCGCGCTGGGTGGCAACCAGACCATCGGTGCATTGTCCGGTGTGGCGGGCAGCACCCTGGCGCTGGGCAGCAGCACGCTCACCTTCGGTGATGCCACCAACCAGACCTTCGCCGGCGTGATCGGCGGCACCGGTGGGCTGATCAAGCAGGGTACCGGCGCGCAGACGCTGACCGGTGCCAATACCTTCAGCGGTGGGGTGAATCTTGCGGCCGGTGGCCTGGTGCTGGGCAACGCCGGTGCGCTGGGAAGCGGTGCGCTGACGGTCAGTGGCAACGGCTCGCTGGACGCCACTGCGGCGCTGAACCTGGGCAATGCGATCAACCTCGGCGCGGCCCTGACCCTGCCGGGCAGCCAGGACCTGACCCTGGGCGGCAACATCACTGGCACCGGCAGCCTGGTCAAGAATGGCGCGTCGACACTGACCTTGAACGGCACCAACACTTTCAGCGGTGGACTGAACGCAAACGCCGGCAGCCTGCTGCTGGGCAACAACGGCGCGCTCGGTACTGGAGTACTGGGCATCGGCGGCAACGTCACGCTCGATGGCAGCGCCCCGTTGAGCCTGACCAACAATGTTGACCTGGGCGCGGGTGCGGCGCTGTCGTTGCCGGGCTCGCAGGCGATCACGCTGGGTGGCGTGGTGTCCGGTACCGGCAGGCTGGTGAAGAACGGTGCCAGCACGTTGACCCTCAACGGCGCCAACAGCTTCGGTGGTGGGCTCACCGTCAACGGCGGCGGCGTGTTCCTGGGGAACGCCGGCGCACTGGGCACCGGTGCACTGTCGGTGGGCGCCACTGCCACGCTGGACAGTTCAGCAGCGCTGAACCTCGCCAACAACGTCTACCTCGGGGCAGGCGCGGCGCTGGATCTGCTGGGCAGCCAGGACGTGTCACTGGGCGGTCTCATCAGTGGCACTGGCAGCCTGGTCAAGAATGGTACGGCCACGCTGGCGTTGAATGGACCCAACACCTTCAGCGGGGGGGCGGCCTCAACGCGGGCCTGCTGCAGCTGGGCAATGCGCAGGCCCTGGGTACCGGCCAGCTGGACGTGGGCGGTAACGCTTCGCTGGATGCAACGTCTGCACTCACCGTAGGCAACCTCATCGGCCTGGCCGCCGGTGCGAATCTGTCCGTGCTGGGCGGCAATGACCTGACGCTCACCGGTCCGGTATTCGGTGCCGGTGGGCTGATCAAGGACGGCGCGGCCCGCCTCACCCTGTCCGGCGCCAACCTCTACACCGGTCGCACCACCATCAACGCCGGCACGCTGGCGCTGGGGGCGGGCGGCAGTCTTGCCGCGGCCGGCGCGGTGGATCTTGCGGGTGCCGGTGCGACGCTGGACATCTCCGCAGCCGGTGCGGCGCAGACCATCGGCGCGCTGAACGGCGTGGCAGGCAGCCAGCTGGTGCTGGGCGCGCAGTCGTTGACCTTTGGCGGCGCCAGCAGTGGCAGCTTTGCCGGCGTGATCGATGGTACCGGCGGTCTGATCAAGACAGGCGCGGGCGTACAGACGCTGTCCGGTGCCAATACTTTCAGTGGTGGCCTTGCACTCAACGACGGTGGCCTGATTCTCGGCAACGCCAGCGCACTCGGTACCGGTGCACTGGGCATTGGTGGCACGACCACGCTGGACAGCACCGTGGCGCTGAACCTGGCCAACGCAGTGAACTTCGGTGCCGGTACGCAGCTGACGCTGGGTGGCAGCAACGATCTCACCCTCGGTGGTGTGGTGGCCGGCAATGGCAGCCTGATCAAGAACGGTGCGGGCCTGCTGACCCTCAACAACACCAATACCTTCAGTGGCGGCCTGACCTTGAACGGCGGTGGCCTGGTGGTCGGTGCGAATGATGCGCTCGGTACCGGCGCGCTGGCGGTGAATGCCAGCACCACGCTGGACACGGGCGCGGCAGTGACACTCGGCAATGCGGTCACGCTGGGCTCGGGCGTCGTACTGACGTTGCCGGGCAGCAATGCGCTGACGCTGTCGGGCGTGGTCGGCGGCAATGGCAGCCTGGTCAAGAATGGTGCCACCACGCTGACGCTGTCCGGTGCCAACACCTACAGCGGCGGTACCACCATCAATGCCGGCACGCTGGCGCTGGGCGCGGGCGGCAGCCTTGCTGCAGCGGGTGATGTCACGTTGGGTGCAGGCGCTGGCTTTGATATTTCCGGTGCCGGCAGCAGCCAGACCATCGGCGCGCTCAACGGTGCGGGTGGCAGCACCCTGGCGCTGGGCGGCAATTCGCTCACCTTCGGTACGGCCGGCAACGCCGCGTTCGATGGCGTGATCAGTGGCGGCGGCGGTCTGATCAAGGCAGGCCCGGGCGTACAGACGCTGTCCGGTGCCAACACGTTTGGCGGCGGCGTAACGCTCAACGCGGGCGGACTGGTGCTTGGCAATGATGCAGCGTTGGGCACCGGCGCATTGACTGTTGGTGGTGCCGCCACGCTGGATACCACCGGCCTGGCAACGTTGGCCAACAACATCGCGCTCAACGCCGGGCTGACCGTGCTCGGGACCAATGCACTGACGCTCAACGGCGTCCTGTCCGGGGCCGGCAGCCTCACCAAGAATGGCAGCGCGACGCTGACCTTGAACGGCGCCAACACCTATACCGGTGGCACCAACATCAACGCCGGCACGCTGGCGCTGGGCGCCGGTGCCAGCCTGGCGGCGAGCGGTACCGTGAACCTCGCCACCGGTGCCACGCTGGACCTGTCTGCCGGCAGCGGCACGCAGCAGTTCGGCACCCTGGTCGGCAATGGTACGGTGAACCTCGGCGCCAATTCGATCGAGGTCGGTGGCGCCACCAATGGCACCTTCAGTGGCTCGATCGCAGGCACGGGTGCCCTGACCAAGGTCGGTGCGGGCATCGAGACGCTCACCGGTGCCAACACCTACACCGGCGGCACCTTCATCAATGCCGGCACGCTGGCGATTGGTCCGGGCGGCAGCCTGGCCGCGACCGGCGCGGTGACGCTGAGCGCTGCAGGCACCGGCTTCGATATCTCCACCGCAGGGGCCGGCCAGACCATCGGGTCGTTGAACGGCGTGGCCGGCTCGACGGTGAGCCTGGGGGCACAGACGCTGACACTCGGTGGCGTGGGCAACAGCCTCTTCGATGGCGCGATTTCCGGCACCGGTGGCCTGGTCAAGAATGGCGCCGGCATCCTCACGCTGGGTGGCGCCAATCTGTTCAGTGGTGGCGTTGCACTGAACGGCGGTGGCCTGGTGGTCGGCAACAACGCTGCGCTCGGCAGCGGTGCGTTGACGGTCGGAAGCAACGCGACGCTGGATGCAACGACCGGCGTCAGCCTTGCCAACAACATCGGGCTGGCAGCGGGTGCCAGCCTCGATCTGCTCGGCAGCCAGGCGCTGACACTGGGGGCGTGATTTCCGGCACGGGCGGGCTGATCAAGGACGGTGCGTCCACCGTAACCCTGAGCGGTGCCAACACCTACACCGGGGGACCACCATCAACAGCGGCACACTGGCAATCGGTGCCGGTGGCAGCCTCGCCGCAACCGGCGCGGTGAACCTGGCCGGTGCGGGCACGCTCGACATCTCCGCGGGTAACCAGGCCATCGGTTCGCTGGCCGGCGTGGCGGGCAGCACGGTGGCGCTGGGTGGCAGCACGCTGACCCTGGGCGGCACCGTGGACAGCACCTTCAGCGGTGTGATCGGCGGCAGTGGCGGCCTGATCAAGAACGGTGCGGGCGTGCAGACGCTCAATGGTGCCAACACCTTCAGCGGTGGCGTGGCGCTCAACGCCGGTGGCCTGGTGGTCGGCAACAATGCTGCGCTGGGCACCGGTACGGTGACGGTCGGAGGCGCTGCGACGCTCGATTCGAACACTGCGGTCATCCTCGGCAACAACTTCATCCTCAACAACGCGTTGACCGTCCTGGGCAGCAACAACCTCACCCTCAACGGCAACCTGAGTGGTACCGGCAGCCTGACCAAGGAGGGTGCCGCGACGCTGACCTTGAACGGCACCAACACCTACACCGGCGGCACCAACATCAACGCTGGTACGCTGGCACTGGGTGCGGGCGCGAGCCTGCACGCCAGTGGCATCGTCAACCTGGCCTCGGGGGCGACCTTCGATCTGTCGGCAGGCAGCGGCACGCAGCAGTTCGGCACCCTGATCGGCAACGGCACGGTGAATCTGGGCGCCAACACGCTGACGATCGGAGACGCCACCAATGGCACGTTCAGTGGCTCGGTGGCCGGCTCCGGTGGGCTGATCAAGGAAGGCTCCGGTACCCAGACGTTGACCGGCACCAACACCTTCACCGGTGGCACCACCATCAATGCCGGCACGCTGGCGATCGGCGCCGGTGGCAGCCTCGCTGCGACGGGTGCGGTGAACCTGGCCAACGCCGGTACCACCTTCGACATCAGTGCGGGGGGCGCGCAGGCGATCGGTTCGCTGGCAGGCGTGGCAGGCTCTTCAGTGGCGTTGGGTGGCAGCACGCTGACCCTCAATGGCGTGGGCAATACCACTTTCGCCGGCACCATCGGAGGTGCAGGGGGGCTGGTAAAGAACGGCGCAGGCATCCAGGGCTTGACTGGCGTCAACGTCTTCACGGGCGGCGTGACCCTCAATGCCGGTGGCCTGCTACTGGGCAACGACGGTTCGCTGGGAACCGGTGCGCTGACCGTAGGCGGCAACGCCAGCCTGGATGGCACCAGCGTGCTGACGCTGGCCAACACCGTGCAGCTGGCCAGCGGCACGCTGACTCTGGGCGGCAGCAACGCACTGACCTTGAACGGCCCGATCAGCGGCGCTGGCGGCCTGCTGAAGGATGGCGCGGCGACGGTCACCCTCGGCGGTGCGAGTACCTATACCGGTGCCACCACCATCAACAGTGGCACGCTGGCGGTGGCGGCCGGTGGCAGCCTGTCCGGTGCCAGCACGGTCAACCTGGCCGGTGCCGGTACGCTGGATATCAGTGCCGGTGGCAGCCAGAGCATCGGAGGCCTCGCTGGCGTGACCGGTTCCAGCGTGGTGCTGGGCGGTGCAATCCTGACTACCGGCGGCAACAACGCCAGCACCACGTTCGCCGGCGTGCTCAGTGGCACCGGCGGCCTGGTGCAGAGCGGTACCGGCACGCTGACCCTGAGCGGCGACAACACCTATACCGGAGGCACCACCATCAACGGTGGCAGTACGCTGCAGATCGGCAACGGCGGCAGCACCGGTTCGGTGCTGGGCGACATCACCAACAACGGCAGCCTGGTCTACAACCTCGGCACCACGGCAACCGTGGGCGGTGTAGTCGGCGGCAGTGGCAGCCTGACCCAGGCCGGCAGCGGCACGCTGGTGCTGACCGGCAACAACACCTACACCGGCGGTACCACCATCAATGCCGGTGGCACATTGCAGATCGGCAACGGCGGTGCGGCCGGCGCGATCGTCGGCGATATCACCAACAACGGCGCGCTGGTATCCAACGTGGCCGGCAACACCACGCTCGGTGGCACCATCAGCGGCAGTGGCGGCCTGACCCAGGCCGGCAGCGGCACGCTGACCCTGACCGGCAACAACACCTATACCGGCGGCACCACCATCAATGCCGGTGGCACGTTGCAGGTGGGCAATGGCGGTGCGACCGGCGCGATCACCGGCAACGTTGCCAACAACGGCAGCCTGGTGTTCGACGTTGCGGGCAACACCACGGTCGGCGGTGCGATCAGCGGCAGTGGTGGCCTGACCCAGGCCGGTAGCGGTGTGCTGACCCTGGTGGGCAACAATACCTACACCGGCGGGACCACCATCAATACCGGCGGCACGCTGCAGGTGGGCAACGGCGGCGCGACCGGCGCCATCGCTGGCGACATCACCAACAATGGCGCGTTGATTTCCAACGTGGCCGGCAACACCGCGCTGGGCGGCACCCTCAGTGGCAGCGGCGGCCTGACCCAGGCGGGCAGCGGTACGCTGCTGCTGACCGGGACCAACACCTATACCGGCGGCACGACCATCAACGCCGGCAGTACGCTGCAGCTGGGCAATGGCGGGGCAACGGGCTCAATCGTCGGTGATGTCACCAACGACGGCACGCTGGTGTCCAGCGTGGCGGGCAATACCACGCTGGGCGGCACCATCAGCGGCAGTGGCGGCCTCACCCAGGCCGGCAGCGGCACGCTGACCCTGACCGGCAACAACACCTATACCGGCCCGACCACCATCAACACCGGTGGCACGCTGCAGGTAGGCAATGGCGGTGCGACCGGCGCCATCGGCGGCAGCGTCGTCAACAACGGCAGCCTGGTGTTCAACGTGGGCGGCACCACCACCGTCGGCGGCGCCATCAGCGGTAGCGGTGGCCTGACCCAGGCCGGCACCGGTACCGTGATCCTGGCCGGCAACAACACCTATACCGGCGGCACCGCCATCAACACCGGCGGCACGCTGCAGGTCGGCAATGGGGGCGCCAGTGGTGCGATCACCGGTAATGTCAGCAACAACGGCAGCCTGGTGTTCAACGTCGGCGGCAACACCACGGTGGGCGGCACCATCAGCGGCAGTGGCGGCCTGACCCAGGCCGGTACCGGCACCGTGACCCTGACCGGCAACAACACCTATACCGGCGGCACCACCATCAATGCCGGCGGCACCGTGCAGGTCGGCAATGGTGGGGCCAGTGGCTCGATCACCGGCAACATCACCAACAACGGCGGCCTGGTCATCAACACCGGTGGCACCACCACGCTTGGCGGCAACATCACCGGCGGCGGCAGCATCGTGCAGGCCGGCCCGGGCACGCTGAATCTGGGCGGCAACAGTGGTGGCTTCAGCGGCACCGGCCAGGTCACCGGCGGCGGTTTGAATGTCACCGGCACGATCGGCGGCCAGTGGACCATCGGCAGTGGTACGACCCTGTCCGGCACCGGCACCATCGGGGGTACCGGCGGTGGCGTGACGGTGTCCAGCGGCGGCGTGCTGTCGCCGGGCAATGGCGCGGGCAATGGCAGTGGTGCAGGCAATGGCACCGGCACGATCACGGTGGGCGGCAATCTGAACCTGTCACCGGGCAGCACGCTGGGCATCGACCTGGGCGCCACCGGCAGCGACACGGTGCAGGTGGGCGGCAGCGCGAATGTGGGCGGCAGCACCGTGCGGGTGAATACCATTTCGCCGAGCACCAGCTACCAGCAGGGCCAGCAGTACACGGTGGTCAATGCGGGCGGTGGCGTGAGTGGGCAGTTCGCCTCGGCAACCTCGCCGTCGGCCTTCCTGACCATCACCCCGGTCTACACCGCCAACACGGCCAACCTGCAGATCGACGTGGCACAGACCGCAGCGTTCACCACCGTGGCCAACACGCGCAACCAGTACAACACCGCCGCGGCGCTGGACAGCCTGCCGCAGAGTGGCGCGGCCCTGGGCCTGTACAACACGGTGCTGATGTATGACGCCGGCACTGCGCGCAGCGCATTCGAACAGCTCTCCGGTGAAGTGCACGCGGCCAGCCGCGCGGTGCTGCTGTACGACAACTACCTGGAAGAAGGCATCCGCCAGCGACTCGGCAGCGAGTTGCCGACCGTGCGTGGCGAGCGCGCTTCGGCCTGGCTGGCCGGCAGTGGCAAGGTGTTCAGGCAGGATGGCGACGGCAATGGCGATGAGATCCGCGCCAATCGCAATGCGCTGATGGCCGGTGTCGACTGGCAGCTGGGCGAGCATGTGGTGCTGGGTGCAGCGGCCGGCAACGAACGGCTGGATACGCGGCTGTATGATCGCAGCTCGCGGGCCCGCCTGCGTGGCAACACGTTCGGCCTGTATGCACAGGGACAGTGGAACAACGGCTTTGCGGTTGGTGGCAGCGTGTCGCGCGGTGACTACCGCACGCGCGCCACGCGTGAAGTGCCGTTGTTGGGCCAGACCCTGTACAGCCGCCAGGATTCCGATGTGACCATCGCCCAGGTGGAAGGCAGCTGGACATGGACCCATGGCAGGACCCAGCTGCAGCCCTATGTGCAGTTCACCAAGCACTGGGTCGACAGCGATCGTGCGGTGGAGCAGGGCGGCAGCGCGGCACTGGTGCTGGAAGGCGGCAAGGACACGCTCAATGTCAGCACCGTGGGCGTGCGTGGGCGCTGGGACGTGGGCAGCGGCGAGCGCTTCCCGGCGCAGCTGACGGTCGGCCTGGGTTGGCAGCATGCGTCGGGGGATACCGATGTGGCCAGCCGCAACCGCTTTGCGGTCGGTGGCGATGCCTTCGATGTCTACAGTGCGGTGATGGCACGCAATGCCCTGGTCAGCCAGGTGGGCGTGGCGGTCGGCCTCGGCCGCAACAGCCAGCTGTCGATGTTCGTACAGGGCCAGCATGGCGATGGCCGCCGCGATGTGGGTGGGCAGATCAACCTGCGCGTCGGGTTCTGAGCAGGGGATGCCTGCGGTAGATCCACGCCCTTCGTGGATGGCACCGGGGCGGGAGCGCTAGAGCTCCCGCTCCATCTCAACGGCGTCGATCCCGGCGCCATGCCCATCGGGCACGATGCGCGTCACCTGGAAACCCAGGCCGGCATAGAAGCCCTGGGTGTGCTGGCTGGTGCTGAGCGCGATGCGGTCGATCGACGGATCGCTTTCAGCCTGGTGCAGGCGCGCGAGTGCCAGTTCGCGGCCCAGTCCCTGGCGGTGCAGCGCGCGCTGCACCATGCCCCAGCAGAAGCCGGCGCTGCCGTCGCTACGGCGCGAGAGGCCGCCACAGGCGACGACGTTTCCATCGCGCTCGATCACCTGGAATGCACAGTCCGTGGCCTGTTCGCGCAGGAAGCATTCAAAGTCGCTGCGCTCTTCGGGCGCGAAGTAGGTGGGTACGTTGCTGTCGAAAATCGACAGGCAGGCGCTGGCATCGGCGGGGCGGTAGAGGCGGAGATTCATGGGAAATGCCATGGAGTTGCCCGGCTGCATTTCAACCGTCCAGACGTTGGGAGGGGGCGAAACGTTCAAGGGTACATGGAGCGATGCCAATCCCTTTACAGGTGACGTCTCCCCACTCGAATGAGCGTGCGGAATGCAGGCGCCTGTACCAGGCGGGTGCGTCGGTGGCGGGCAATGGCGAGGCGCATCCGGTGGCGATGGCGTGCAGTGGGGCGCAGTGGCTTCTGGGCTATGCTTTCCACACGTGGGACTGACCGCGCGGCAGGATCCGCCGGCCGCATTCGTCTTCCCGCCTGCAACGGAGCTGCCCAGCGATGCCCGACCCTTCTTTTTTCCGGACTGCCCAGCTCATGCGCGGTCTGCTGTTTGGCGTGGTGGGTCTGTTGATCCTTGCTGTGGCCGCCTTCGAGGTGACACATCGTCTTGAGTTCCTGGCGGTCGCGCAGGCCGTTGATGGCCAGGTCGAGCGCCTGAACGCCGGCGGATCGCATCCGCAGGTCGCGTTCACCACCGCGACCGGCCAACGCGTCTCGTATCCGCAGGGCGGCATGATCTTCGGCTATGAGACTGGGCAGCCGGTACGCGTGCTGTACGACCCGGCGCAACCGCGGCTGGATCCGGTCCTGGACACGTTCGGTGCGCTGTGGGGAATGGCGGTCGTGTGGGTGCTGCTGGGGCTGGCGTTCGTCGGCGCCTGCGTGCGGGGACTGCTCCGGCGCAGATGACCTGCGGCGGATCGCGCGCCGTCGGCGGGCGGGCCGTTGGACCGGCCACGACGGCAGGCCCTGTTCAGTCCGGTAGTACCTGCGACGATTCCCGCCAGCCAAACAAAAAAGCCGCCCACTGGGCGGCTTCTTCATTTATCTGGCGGAGAGAGGGGGATTCGAACCCCCGAAGCGCGGTTTAGACGCTTACACACTTTCCAGGCGTGCTCCTTCAACCACTCGGACACCTCTCCGGATCCTGCCATCGGCAAACGCCTCAGCAGGGGCGCAGATTCTAGCGGGCGGCGCGGCCGGACACAAGCACCCCGGCCAGGCAACACATACGGGGTCGATGTTGGCGAAGGGGCTGGACAGGCATGGCACAATGGAACTTCCGATGGAAAACGGTGGCCTGATGTCCTATCTCGTCCTTGCCCGCAAGTGGCGTCCGAAGCGTTTTGCCGAGCTGGTGGGCCAGGAACACGTGGTCCGTGCGCTCAGCAATGCGTTGGACAGCGGCCGTGTCCACCACGCGTTCCTGTTCACCGGTACCCGTGGCGTGGGCAAGACCACCATCGCGCGCATCTTCGCCAAGTCGCTCAACTGCGAGCAGGGCACCAGTGCCGACCCGTGCGGCCAGTGCGCCGCCTGCCTGGACATCGACGCCGGTCGCTACATCGACCTGCTGGAAATCGACGCCGCGTCCAACACCGGCGTGGACGACGTGCGCGAGGTGATCGAGAACGCGCAGTACATGCCTTCGCGCGGCAAATACAAGGTCTACCTGATCGACGAAGTGCACATGCTGTCCAAGGCGGCGTTCAACGCACTGCTGAAGACGCTGGAAGAGCCGCCGGAGCACGTGAAGTTCCTGCTGGCCACCACCGACCCGCAGAAGCTGCCGGTCACCGTGCTCAGCCGCTGCCTGCAGTTCAATCTCAAGCGCCTGGACGAAGACCAGATCCAGGGCCAGATGACCCGCATCCTGGCGGCGGAAGAGATCGAGGCCGACGGCAGCGCCATCGTGCAGTTGGCCAAGGCCGCTGACGGCAGCCTGCGTGACGGCCTGTCACTGCTGGACCAGGCGATCGCCTATGCCGGCGGCGCGCTGCGCGAGGATGTGGTGCGCACCATGCTGGGCACTGTGGATCGCACCCAGGTGGCGGCGATGCTCGATGCGCTGGCCGAGGGCGATGGCCCGCGCCTGCTGCAGGTGGTGGCCGCGTTGGCCGAATTCTCGCCGGACTGGAGTGGCGTGCTGGAAGCGCTCGCCGAAGGCCTGCACCGCATCCAGGTGCAGCAGCTGGTGCCGGGTGCCGCCGTCGCGGAAGGCCTGGATGTCGCATCATTCGCCGAGCGCCTGCGCCCGGAAGTGGTGCAGCTCTGGTACCAGATGGCCCTGAATGGTCGACGCGACCTGCCGTTGGCGCCGAGCCCGCGCGCCGGCTTTGAAATGGCGGTGCTGCGCATGCTGGCGTTCCGCCCGGCCGCAGCGGTACCGCCGGTGCCGAAGGCCGTCGACGGTGCGGTGGGAGGCACGCCGGGTGGCAACGCTGCCGGTGGTGGCGCCCATGCCGGAAGCCATGAAGCGACGCCGGCTGCTGCCGTCGCTTCGGCCAGCCCGGCCGTGGCGGCGCAGGTGGCCGCTCCGGCGGCTGCACCGCGCGAACCTGAACCCGAACCCGAGCCGGCCCCGCAACCGGAGCCGGATCCGACGCCTGAACCCGAGCCGGTTCCGGTGGAAGAGCCCGTGTCACCGCCGCCGGTGAAGGCCGAGGCGCTGGCGCCTGCCATCGCTGCAGAGGCAAGCGATGACCTGCCGCCGTGGGCCACCGACGAAGCCGAGGCGCGGGATGGGGCTCTGGCGGCCGAGATGGCCGGCCCGGATGCCGCCATGGTCGCGCCCTGGCATGAACCGCCGGCTCCCGCCGCGGATCCAGGCGAGCCTGCGCCGCCGGAGCGTTCGTTCCGCGCCGAAGGTATTGCCATTGCGCCGGCCGAACCGGCTCCGGCGCGTGAGGCCGCACCGCAGGAAGGTGTCAGCGAGCTGGCCACTGCCGAAGACTGGCTGGACCTGGTCGCCAACAGCGGTCTCAGCGGCCCCTCGCGGCAGCTGGCTGCCAACGCCGCCTTCATCAGCTGCCAGCACGGGACCTTGAAACTGGGCCTTTCGCCCGGATTTGAGTACCTGCGCTCGGAGCGCGCGCTGGCTGCCCTGGGCGAGATGCTGGAGAAGGCCCTTGGCCAGGCGCCGAAGATCGTGGTCGAGACCGTGGAAACCGAACACGTTCCGGCCGAGACCCTGCATCAGCGTGCCGACCGCCAGCGTGGCGAGCGGCAGCAGGTGGCAGAGGCCGTTTTCATGGACGACCCGGAAGTGCAGGTGCTGATCCAACAGCACGGTGCCCGGGTTGTTTCCGATTCCATCCGTTCTTTTGACGAGTAAGACACTATGCGCGGCAATATCGCCCAACTGATGCAGCAGGCCCAGAAGATGCAGGAAAACCTGCAGAAGGCCCAGGAAGAAATCGCCAGGATCGAAGTGACCGGCAGTGCCGGCGGCGGCATGGTCAGCGTGACCCTGACCGGCGCCAAGGAATGCCGCAAGGTGCGCATCGACCCGTCGCTGACCAGCGACCCGGAGATGCTGGAAGACCTGATCGCCGCCGCCTTCAACGATGCCTCGAACAAGATCGATGCCGAGTCGAAGTCGAAGATGGGTTCGGCCACCGCCGGCATGCAGCTGCCGCCGGGCATGAAGCTGCCGTTCTGATTGCCAGCGTGGCATCCGTGCAAGCGGGTGCCACAGAATCTGTAGCCGTCGAGCTCGCTCGGCGCCATCAAAGCATGCCGCCGTGTCCGCACCCCTGCTTGAACAACTGATCGACGCACTGCGGGTGCTGCCTGGCGTAGGCCAGAAGACGGCGCAGCGCATGGCCTACCACCTGCTCGAGCGCGAGCGCGAAGGCGGCCAGCGCCTGGCCGAAACGCTGGCCTTGGCGGTGGAGCGTATCGGCCACTGCGCGCAGTGCCGCGACTTCAGCGAAACCGAGCTGTGCCCGACCTGTGCCAACAGCAGCCGCGAGCGCAGCCAGCTGTGCGTGGTCGAATCGCCGGCCGATCGTCTCGCGATCGAGAACGCGACGGGTTTTCGCGGTGTCTACTTCGTGCTGCAGGGCCGGCTGTCGCCGCTCGATGGCGTCGGCCCGCGCGAGCTGGGCCTGGAGCAGCTGGAGCAGCGGCTGGCCGAAGGTGAGGTACAGGAGCTGATCATCGCCACCAGTGCCACCGTCGAAGGCGAAGCCACCGCGCATTACCTTGCGCAGCTGGCGCGCGCGCGCAAGGTGCAGCCCAGCCGGCTGGCACAGGGCCTGCCGCTTGGCGGCGAGCTTGAATACGTTGACCGCGGCACGCTGTCGCACGCGTTCGGGACGCGCAGCGAATTCCGTGATTGAGCACCACCCGGGCATCGCCCGGCGCGGCCGGCCTACAATGCGGAAGACACTCCCGCCGAGGCCGACCATGAGCAACGAAACCCTCTTCAGCAAGATCATCCGTCGCGAGATCCCGGCCACCATCGTCTATGAGGACGACGAGGTGCTGGGCTTCAAGGACATCGCACCGCAGGCGCCGGTGCACGTACTGTTCATTCCGAAGAACGAGATCATCCCGACCCTGGACGACCTGCAGCCGTCGCAGGCGCACCTGGTCGGCAAGCTGGCCCTGGCCGCTGCCGAATACGCGCGCCGCGAGGGTTTCGCGCAGGACGGCTACCGCATCGTGATGAACTGCCGCGAGCACGCCGGGCAGACCGTGTTCCACATCCACATGCACCTGCTGGCCGGCGCGCCGCTGGGGCATTTCGGTACGCCGGGGCGTTGAAGCCCTGTCCACGCATGTGTGGATGAAAAAGGCCGCCCGAAGGCGGCCTTTTCCGATCATGCGGGCTGGGTGGCGATCACCACCAGCCCCAACGGCCGTAGCCACCCCAGTACGGGCCCCACGGACCCGGGCCCCACGGGCCATAGGGGTAGGGCACCACATCGACCTGGCGCTGTTCCGGCCACAGGTAGATCACATCGGCCGACAGCTTCGGCAGGCGGTAGTCGTAGTCCCCGATGCGGGTGTTCTGGTAGCCGTCGATCTTGCCGATGAAGGTCACGTCACGCCCGGCTTCAAACACGGCCGGGTCGTAGAAACCGGCGCGGCAGGCAATGAAGCGGCCGTCGCTGGCGTCGGACGAGGTGGTGTTCGGGCGGCCACTGGCGTTGAGCGGGCGCGAGATCATCTGGAAGCAGGTCTCGCCCTGGCCGGGCTTGGTCTCGATGATGCGGCCGCCCCATCGGACCGGCGTACCGACCTGCTGGGTGGCGACCGAGTCGCGCGGGGAAACCAGGCTGAACTGTCCCTGCAGCGGCTTGGGGGCCGTGGCGCAGGCCGACAGGGCCAGCGTGGCCACAGCGGTGAGGAGGAACTTGGTGTTCATGGGGAGGCTCCGGAAGTCGGGCGATGCCTGCGCAGGTCCCGCAATAATGAAGCGAGGTCGGTGCAAGTTCCAGCGTAGCGCGCGTCGGCGAAACGCTGGCTGAGCGCGGGCAGGGTCGGGTCGGGTCGCTGCCGGTGAACCCGCTGTGCCCAGTCCTGTGCGGTTTCGTGCGGTTCGCGGGCCAGGCCAAGGCGCGCATACCGCCGCCCGAGCCGGTGCCAGGCGCGCAGCAGCGGGTCGCGCTCGCGCTCGCCGCGGGCCAGCAGCCAGGCCATCCACGCCAGTGCCAGCAGGGCGGCGACCACGAATCCGGTCACCAGCTGCGCCGGCCCGAGGTCATCCAGCCCGAACGGCTTGAGCAGTTGCTGCTGGCGGCGTGCATCGAAGGACAGCACCAGGTCGTTCCAGCCGCGCCGCAGCCAGTCACCCATCTGCCCCAGCTGCAGCCAGCGCTGTTGCAGCGGGGTATCGGTGCCGGCCCGCAGGCGGTCGTCCAGGGTGTCCAGGATGCGTTCGGGTGCCACGGCCGCGGTCGGGTCGACCCGCACCCAGCCGCGTTGCGGCAGCCAGACTTCCGCCCAGGCGTGGGCATCCATGCGACGCACCACCCAGTAGTCGCCGATGCGGTTGCGGGTACCGCCTGCGAAGCCGGTCACCACCCGGGCCGGAATGCCGGCGTTGCGCATCAGCACTACGAAGGCCGAGCTGAAGTGCTGGCAGAAGCCGGCCTTGTAGTTGAACAGGAAATCGTCGACCGGATCGCGCCCCGCCACCGGTGTATCCAGCGTGTAGGAGAAGTCGCGGGTGATCCATTGCAGCGCACGGCGGACGATGGCCTCGTCATCGCTGTCTGCCTCCTGCCGCCATTGCCGCGCGAGCTGAGCGGTGCGCGGATTGAAGCCGGGCGGAAGCTGCAGCGCCGCGCGGCGCAGGTAGGGCGACAGATCGGTGTCGAACCGTTGCGGCGGCGCCGAATGCAACCGCCAGCGGCTGAGCGCGGACAGCGTGCGGTCGCTGCGCAGGCTCATGTCGGCATCGAAGCTGCTGCCCTCCGGTGCGCGGCTGGGCAGGTCCAGTGCCACCAGCAGGCGACGGTCGGTGGGCTCGTAGTCGATCTGGTAGTCCCAACCCTGTGCGGCGGTTTCGACCACCGGTGCGGGGCGTCCGGCCGTCGCGCGATCGCGGCTCCAGCGGTGGCCGTCGAACGACGTCAGCACCGGGCCGCGCCAATAGCGCTGCGCAGGCTCGGGCACCGCGCCGAAAAACTGCACGCGCAACGCCGGGGTGTCGTCGGCCATCAGGTCCAGCCACTGGTCCGGCGCCATGCTGTCAGCCAGGCCCGGTGTGCCCACCGCTCGCTCGGGTACGCCCCACAGCGGCGTGGACAAGCGCGGGAACAGCCAGAAGCAGGCCAGCGCGAGTGGCAGGCCGATCCCCAGCAGGCGGCCGACACCACGCAGTTGTCCGCGCAGCGGCAGTCGAGGGCTGTGGCCCTCGTCCAGGGCCAGGCGTTGCAGGGCCAGCAGTGCGGCAACTGCGGCCAGCGCTGCCAGCCCGGTGGTCAACGGCCCCTGGTCGAGCAGGAAGGCGGCGAACGGCGAGAACAACGCGAAGCCCAGCAGGCTGCGCGCATCGCGCAGATTGTGCAGTTCGCTGGACTTGATCGCCAGCATCGCCGCCAGCAATGCGCAGCCGGTATCGCGGCCCGGGCGCACCATGCCCATCTGCCAGACGATGGTGGCAAGCATGGCCAGCACCAGCACCAGGCGAACCGGCATCGGCAGCACCCGCCGCCACGAAAGCGCAGCGGTCAGCACCGCAGTGATCGCGATCACGCTGGCCAGCACCGGTGGCAGCTGCAGCAGCAGTGGCAGCAGCGCCAGCGCTGCGCTGGCCAGGGTCCAGCTGCGGGCGTTGCGGTCGAGCAGGACGGCAGGCTCAGTCATGGGGCATCAATGCCAGTGCGCGCAGGCACAGGTGGTGGTGGCTGGCGCCCTGGCCGGGCCCCAACGGCGGATGGGCCGGAAGCAGCAGCGTATAGCGACGGCCTTCGCGCTCGGCCATGTCGACCCAGCGTGCCAGCCGCGCGATGCGCGCTTCATGGCCCAGCGCCGCCAGCGTGCGCCAGTCCAGCACCACTTCGATGCCGATCGGCTTCTCGTATTCGCGTACCAGCAGGCTGTCGCGGCGCGCCGAGTGTTTCCAGGCAATGCTGCGCGGGGCATCGCCGGCACGATAGGGGCGCAACTGGTGCAGCTCATCGCCACTGGCATGGGCGCGGGTGTGCAGTGGGTCGTTGCCACGTTCCGGAAGCGGCGGTGCCAGTGCCTCGGCAAGTGGATAGACCAGCAGCGGCTGCTCCGGCCACACCCACGACCATGCCCGCACCAGTCCCAGCGGCTGCGTGCTCGACAGGCGGATGCGGGGCAGTTCCAGCCAGCCGCGCCGCTCGCTGGGAACATCCAGCTCCACTTCGCCGCGACCGTGTGCAGGCAGTGCAACCCAGGCCTCGCTTGCGCCCAGCTGCAGGTGCAGCCCGTGGCGCGCGCGCGGGTCACGCAACGAAAGGTCCACGCGCAGGCGCAGGGGATGCCCGGCCGGTACCGGTTCGGCGGAGATTGCATCGATCTGTATGCCGGACAGCTGCAGGTGCGCGGCGATTGCGCTGGCGATCGCTGCCGCGGCCAGCAGCAGCGCAAGCAGCAGGGCCGGGTTGTTGTTGTAGTTCAATGCGCCCAGCAGCATCGCCGACAGCAGGGTGGCGACGAACAGGCCGAAGCGGGTTGGTAGTACATAGATGCGATGGCGGTCCAGTCGCTGCGGCAGGGCTTCGGGCCTGCGGGGGCGTGCCAGCAGCTGCATGCGTGCCCAGCGTGTGGCCACCTTCAGTCCACCGCGACGGTCTGCAGGATCGCCCGCGCCAGCGCCGGCCCCGAGCTGGATTCGGCTTCGGCCACCAGGCGATGGCCGGCCACCGCCACGAACAGGGTCTGCACGTCTTCGGGCACCACATGCCCGCGGCCGAGCAGCAGCGCATGTGCCCTGGCGGCACGCAGCAGGGCCAGTCCCGCGCGCGGTGACAGGCCTACGCGCACGCCGGCATGGTGTCGGCTGCGGGTCAGCAGCGCCTGCACATAGTCGATCAGCGCGTCGCTGGCATGCACCTGGCCAACCGCTTCACGCAATGCACGCACCTGGGTGTCGTCCAGCTTTGGCACCGCGCGTGCGATCAGGTCGCGGCGATCACTGCCGCGCAGCAGCTCGCGCTCGGCCTGCGCGCTGGGGTAGCCCATCGCCAGCCGCAGCAGGAAACGATCCAGCTGCGAATCCGGCAACGGGAAGGTGCCGGACAGGTCGACCGGGTTCTGCGTGGCGATGACGAAGAACGGATCGGGCAGTGGATGTGTCTGTCCATCCAGTGTGACCTGTTGCTCGGCCATCGCTTCCAGCAGCGCACTCTGTGTCCGCGGCGGTGCACGATTGATCTCATCGGCCAGCAGCACGTGGGTGAACACCGGGCCGGGATGGAACTGGAACTGGCGGCTGCCGGCCTCGTACACCGAAACGCCAAGTACATCGGCCGGCAGCAGGTCAGAGGTGAACTGCACGCGCTGGAAGCTGAGGCCGAGGCTGCTGGCCAATGCATGCGCCAACGTGGTCTTGCCCAGCCCGGGCAGATCCTCGATGAGCAGGTGGCCGCCAGAAAGCAGGGCGACAAAGGCCAGCCTGACTTCCGGCACCTTGCCCAGCACCAGTGCGTTCACCTGATCCTGTGCCTCCCGCAGGGCCTGGCGCAGTTGATCGGTTAGCATGCTGGGATTGGGGGACGAGGCTGGCATGATCGTCTCAGGTCTGGAATCCACTCGATTATCCATAGAGCAATGCAAGGCGAACAGCGCGCGCGGACAATATTTCTCTGGTTATGGACGCTGATCACAGCGGCCAAGCTGGTGGTGGCTGCGCGCCTGCCGCTGTTCGTCGATGAGGCGTTCTATTGGCAGGAAGGCCAGCACCTGGCCGCTGCTTATTCCGACCTGCCGGGGCTGACCGCCTGGCTTGCACGCCTGGGCGTGGAGATCGGTGGCCATCACGTACTCGCACTGCGCCTGCCGTTCCTGGCCATCGGTGCGCTGCTGCCGTTGCTGGTGGTGCGCATCGCTACGCGCTGGTTCGGCAACGTGGCCGGTTGGCAGGCGGGCAGCCTGACGCTGCTGATGCCGTTGTCGGCCACGCTGGGCCTGCTGGCCGTGCCGGACGTACCGATGGCGCTGGCGGCGGTGATCTGCCTGCACGCAGGTGCACGCCTGCTGCACAGCGTGGACGCGTCCTCGGCGATGAAGCTGGCGCTGGGCCTGCTGATCGGTGCGCTCAGCCACTACCGTTTCATTGGTGTCATCGGTGTCGGCTTCATTGCGTTGCTGGCGTTGCCGCAGGGCCGTCGCATGCTGGCCGACCCGCGCGTATGGGTGGCGCTGGCGGTGGGCGTGCTGGCCTGGCTGCCGTTGCTGGCGTGGAATGCCGACAACCACGACGCCGGCCTGAAGTTCCAGGTGGTCGAGCGCCACCCGTGGACGTTCGAGTGGGAGGGGCTGTGGTTCCTGGTGATCCAGCCGATGCTGGTGACGCCGATCCTGTGCATCGCGATGTGGAAGGTCGCCCTCGCGGGTACCCGCAGTGGCGGTGGGGCGCGGGTGCAGTGGCGCTATTTCGGCCTGGTGGGCGGGGTGTCGACGCTGGGCATCTTCCTGCTGGGCTTCTTCACCGATGTCGAGCGGATCAGTTTCCACTGGCCGCTGCCAGGCTACCTGGCGCTGCTGGTGGCCGTGCCGGTGGTCCTCAACGGTTGGCCGCGCTGGCTGCGCCGTACCGGCTGGTGGCTGGCCGCTGCAGGTACCGTGCTGGCGTTCGGCTACTACCTGATGGCGTCCACGCCGGCACTTCGCGAGCAGATGGCCGGCAGCAAGTACTACCCGCGCAACTTTGCCGGCTGGCAGCCACTGGCCGTGGCGGTGCGTGACGAACTGCGGCAGATGCCACCGGGTACGCGTGTCCTGGCGGGCAACTTCAAGGTCGGTGCCGAACTGGGCTTCCAGCTGGGCAATGGCGATATCGAGGTGTTGCCACATCCGCTCAACGACAAGCATGGGCGCACCGCACAGCTGGCGCAGTGGGACCTGCTGCACGAAGGCCCGCGCGGTGTGCCGATGCTGCTGGTGCTGTCACCCAGTGACCAGCGCTACCGCGACCTGCTGGCGCGCTATCACACCATCTGCGAGCAGGTGGGGCCGTTGCCGGCGCCACGCGTGGTCAGCAGCGATCATGGCTTCCAGCGGTTCCTGCTGTTCCGGCTGCCGGCCAAGCGTGCACAGGGGGCCTGCGTAACGCCCTCAATGGCTTGGCTGGATGCGCCGTCCAACGGTGAAAAGGTCTCCGGAACGCTCGCCATCAAGGGCTGGGCATTCAAGGATGGGGTCGGGCTGGCGCGGGTTGAAGTGCTGGTTGATGGCCGCTCGATCGGAGACGCGCGTTACGGGCGCGTGTTCGACATTCGCCCCGCCTGGCCGGACAGTACCGATCCGCAGCATCCGGCGGTGGGCTTCGACGCGTCGCTGGACACCACCACGCTGGCGCCGGGCCGGCACTGGCTCGGCCTGCGCCTGCACGGGCGCGATGGCAGCGTGGAGGCGTGGCAGGAGCAACCGTTCGAGGTTCGTTGAGGTCCTCTGGTCCTGTAGAGCCGAGCCGATGCCCGGCTGCTTCCGATTCAGATGGCAGGCATCCTCGAAAAAAGCAGCCGGGCATGGGCTCGGCTCTACCGTTCACGGCACCGCGAATCCGGCCCTGCGCAGCAGGCCGCACAGCGCGATCAGTGGCAGGCCGACCAGCGCGGTCGGGTCGCGGTTGTCGATCGCCTCGAACAGGCTGATGCCCAGGCCCTCGCACTTGAAGCTGCCGGCGCAGTCCAGTGGCTGCTCGGTGGCGACGTAGCGGGCGATCTCCTGCGAGTCCAGCGCGCGGAAGTGCACTTCGGTCAGATCCAGGGCGGCGAGGGATTCTCCATCCCGTCTGAGACTGATTGCCGTGTGAAAGCGTACCGTCTGCCCGGACATCGCCACCAGCTGCGCACAGGCCGCCTCGACCGTGCCAGGCTTGCCCAGCGGCTGGCCGTTCAGGTCGGCCACCTGGTCCGAGCCGATCACCCAGGCACCCGGATGGCGCGCGGCGACATTGGCCGCCTTGGCGGCGGCCAGGCGCGTGGCCAAGGCCAGCGGCCCCTCGCCGTTCAACGGCGTTTCATCCACCTCCGGGCGTGCGCAGTCGAAGGGCAGGCCCAGCCGTTGCAGCAGTTCGCGACGGTAGCGGGAGGTGGAGGCCAGGACCAGTGACATGCGAGAATACCGGGGCAGGGTGCGGCAGTCTGGCCCGCCGGCAACGCCAGCAGCAAGTCCTGTATGGCGGGCATTTGACAGCAGGTGGTGCGATCCTTAGTATTCAGCGGCTTATGTCCGCGAACGTGCCCGAAACGCTGGATGCCTGGCGGATGGTTGTAGCGCGAAGGCGCTTCGACGGTCAGGTCTCCCTGGCTGAATTGACCCGCCTGCAGGGGTTGGTCGCAGATACCGACGGCGAGTGTGTCTACTCGCTTGAATTCGGTCGCGACGACGTCTTGCGGGTATCCTATGTGGAACTGACCATCGACACCGCGTTGCCGCTGACCTGTCAGCGCAGCATGCAGCGATTCCTGTTGCCGGTGAAGGTGACCCAGAGGCTTGGCCTGATCCGCGACGAGGACGAGGAATCGTCCCTGCCGGAGGAATACGAGGCGTTGCTGGTGCCGGAAGACGGCCAGCTGCGTCCGCTGGACCTGGTCGAGGACGAGTTGGTGCTGGCGGTGCCTGTGGTGCCGCTGTCGCCCGACGGTGAGGCAGTCGATCAGGACTGGGCACCGAGCGAAGAAGAAACAAAGAAGGCCAACCCGTTTGCGGCGTTGGCGGCATTGAAGAAACAATAGCAGCCGGTTGTCGTCGGCGGCTGCGGCGAAAGCGAAAAGTGTGCTGGGCGCTGGCGTCCTGTGCGACGAAACGACGAAGCAAAACGAACCGAGTTTGGAGCAATCCCATGGCTGTCCAGAAATCCCGTGTTACCCCGTCCCGCCGCGGCCAGCGCCGTTCGCATGACGCCCTGAGCGCCAAGCAGCTGTCGACCGACCCGACCACCGGCGAAGTGCATCTGCGTCACCACATCACTGCCGATGGTTTCTACCGCGGCAAGAAGGTCATCCAGACCAAGACCTCGGCCGTCGAAGAAGATTGATGTGCCGGGAAGGCCGCTGCCTCCGGGCAGCGGCCTTTGCCTTCTTTCCCGGGCGTGCCGGTGATCGGCGGCCCGCGCAACAGGAAACATGATGAGCAAGCGGATCTATTCGAGGATCGCGGGCACCGGTAGCTATTTGCCGGAGAAAGTCCTGACCAACGCCGACCTGGAAAAAATGGTCGAAACCTCGGATGAGTGGATCCAGTCGCGCACCGGAATTCGTGAACGGCACATCGCGGCCGAAGGCGAAACCACCAGCGACCT
Source organism: Stenotrophomonas sp. pho (assembly GCF_006228405.1). Taxonomy (NCBI): domain Bacteria; kingdom Pseudomonadati; phylum Pseudomonadota; class Gammaproteobacteria; order Lysobacterales; family Lysobacteraceae; genus Stenotrophomonas; species Stenotrophomonas sp. pho. Next base: position 967,911 of record NZ_CP029759.1, read on the forward strand.
TGGCTACAACGCCGCCCTGCGCGCGCTTGAAGCCGCAGGCATCGATGCCTCGCAGCTCGACATGATCGTGGTCGGTACGACCACCCCTGACCTTATTTTCCCGTCCACCGCGTGCCTGATCCAGGCCAAGCTCGGTGTGGCCGGGTGCCCCGCCTTCGACGTCAACGCAGCCTGTTCCGGCTTCGTGTTCGCGCTGGGCGTGGCCGACAAGTTCATCCGCTCCGGCGACTGCAAGCACGTGCTGGTGATCGGCACCGAAACATTGACCCGCATGGTCGACTGGAACGATCGCACCACCTGCGTGCTGTTCGGTGATGGCGCCGGCGCCGTCGTGCTCAAGGCCGACGAAGAAACCGGCATCCTCAGCACCCACCTGCATGCCGATGGCAGCAAGAAGGAACTGCTGTGGAACCCGGTTGGCGTCTCGAGCGGTTTCAAGGACGGCGCCAACGGTGGTGGCACCATCAACATGAAGGGCAACGACGTGTTCAAGTACGCCGTCAAGGCGCTGGACTCGGTCGTGGACGAGACCCTGGCCGCCAACGGCCTGGACAAGTCCGGCCTGGATTGGCTGATTCCGCACCAGGCCAACCTGCGCATCATCGAAGCCACCGCCAAGCGCCTGGACATGTCGATGGACCAGGTCGTGGTGACCGTCGACAAGCACGGCAACACCTCGTCCGGTTCAGTGCCGCTGGCGCTCGATGCCGCCGTGCGGTCGGGCAGGGTCGAGCGCGGCCAGCTGCTGTTGCTGGAAGCCTTCGGCGGTGGCTTCACGTGGGGTTCGGCCCTGCTGCGCTATTGATAGTGCAAGTTACGACAATGTGAAGTCTTGTCGTTACGGCCCTCCGGGGCCGTAACGCGTTTAAGGAGGACCTGTCATGGTTGAGCCCATCGTCATCGAAGGGCAACGTGCCTGGCTGAAGCAGTACGGCAAGGGAAGCCGAGCACTGGCCCTGGGCCTGCTCAATTTTGTTGCGCGCCGTTTCCATCTCGATGCCCTGCGCCCGCCGCCGCACCGTGGTGGTGACGCCGCGCGCGAAACCGAGGCCCGCCGCCTTGCAGAGCTGCAGGCGCAAGGCGTGAACGTGCCGGACGTGCTGGGCACCGGCCATGCCGCGCTGGTGATCGGCGACAACGGCAGCTCGTTCAATACCTGCCTGCGTGAAGCGGATGAGGCCGGTCGTGATCGGCTGGTGATGGCGGCGATGCAGGCCATTGCCCAAGCGCATGCGCGCGGCGCCTATTTCGGCCAGCCGTTGCCGCGCAATCTCACCTGGGATGGGCAGCAGGTCGGCTTCATCGATTTCGAGGAAGATCCGCTGGAAGTGATGGACCTGTCCGAAGCGCAGGCCCGCGACTGGCTGATGTTCGGTTATGGCGTGGCCAAGTACTACGCTGATCGCCCCGAACATCTGCAGGCGATGATGGCCGAGGCGATGGGCGAGGTCCAGGCGCCGGTGCGCGAGCACGTGCATGCGGTCAGTGGCCGCCTGCGCAGCCTGGCCAGGGTCTGCATGAAGCTGGGCCGCTCAGCGCGCGCGCTGGCCCATTCGATCTTCATCACCCACGGTGCCAGCACTGCTGGCGTGCTGATGCTGGTGGGCCTGTGCGTGGATTTCCTCGCCGACGGCGATCTGGACGTGCTGCAGCTGTTCTGCTGATGGCTGATCGGGGTCAGATCCCTTTTCCTGCGGAAAAGGGATCTGACCCCATTGCGCTTGCCCGGCCGCCCTCCATACGCCTGCATACGCGCACGTACAGACGACACAGCGGATTCCCCCTTATCATGGCCCGCTTCGATTGCAGCAAGCGGATGACCGCGTGACCGTATCCACCCTCGCTTTTGTCTTCCCCGGCCAGGGCTCGCAGTCTGTGGGCATGGTGGCCGAGCTGGCCGAACTGCACCCGCAGGTGCGTGAAGCCTTCACCGAGGCATCCGATGGTGCTGGCGTCGACCTGTGGGCGCTGTCCCAGGGTGGCCCGGAAGAAATGCTCAACCGTACCGAATACACCCAGCCGGCCCTGTTGGCCGCAAGCATTGGTGTGTGGCGCGCCTGGAACGCCGTGGGCGGTCCGCGCCCGTCGGTGCTGTCCGGCCACAGTCTGGGCGAGTACACCGCCCTGGTTGCCGCCGGCGCGCTGAGCCTGCATGACGGCGCGCACCTGGTGCGCCTGCGTGGCCAGCTGATGCAGGAAGCGGCACCGGCCGGTGTCGGTGCCATGGCCGCCGTGCTCGGTGCCGAAGACCAGCTGGTGCTGGATGTCTGCGCCGAAGCCGCAGGCAGCCAGGTGGTGGTGCCGGCCAACTTCAATTCGCCGGGCCAGATCGTGATCGGTGGCGACGCCGACGCGGTCGACCGTGCGCTGGCGCTGTTGGCCGAGAAGGGCGTGCGCAAGGCGGTCAAGCTGGCCGTCAGCGTGCCCTCGCACACCCCGTTGATGCGCGAAGCCGCCAACCGCTTGGCCGAAGTGATGGCTGGCCTGTCCTGGCAGGCGCCGCAGCTGCCGGTGGTGCAGAACGTCGATGCCCAGGTGCACGACGGCGTGGACGCCATCCGCACCGCGCTGGTCCAGCAGCTTTACCAGCCGGTGCAGTGGACCGGTTGCGTGCAGGCGCTGGCCGCCCGTGGCATCACCCAGATCGCCGAGTGCGGCCCAGGCAAGGTGCTGACCGGCCTGGTCAAGCGCATCGACAAGGCCATCGACGGCCGTCCTCTGGCCACGCCGGGCGACTTTGAAGCCGCCCGCGAGGCATGGTCGGCCTGACCTTCCCTGTTTCCTGCCGACCGTACCGGTGGCCGCTGCAAGCGGCACGGTGCGGCGGCCGCTCCCGTCTGAGGAAAACAACATGAGCAAGCCCCTGCAGGGTGAAATCGCACTGGTCACCGGTGCCAGCCGTGGCATTGGTGCCGCCATCGCCGATCTGCTGGCCGCCCAGGGCGCCACCGTCATCGGCACCGCCACCACCGAATCCGGCGCCGCCGCGATCGGTGAGCGCCTGGCCGCCCACGGCGGTCACGGCCGCGCGCTGAACGTCACCGACGCCGCTGCGCTGGACAGCGTGCTCGATGGCATCGCCAAGGAATTCGGCCCGATCTCGATCCTGGTCAACAATGCCGGCATCACCCGCGACAACCTGCTGATGCGCATGAAGGACGAGGACTGGGCGTCGATCATCGACACCAACCTGACCAGCGTGTTCCGCACCAGCAAGGCGGTGATGCGCGGCATGATGAAGGCGCGCAAGGGCCGCATCATCAACATCGCATCGGTGGTGGGCGTGACCGGCAATGCCGGGCAGGCCAACTACGCGGCCGCCAAGGCCGGCATCATCGGCTTCAGCAAGTCGCTGGCCAAGGAAATCGGCTCGCGCGGCGTCACCGTCAATGTTGTCGCACCCGGCTTCATCGACACCGACATGACCAAGGCGTTGCCGGAAGAAGCGCGTACCGCGCTGATCAACGACATCGCCCTCGAACGCCTAGGTTCGCCGGAGGACATCGCCCATGCGGTGGCGTTCCTGGCCAGCCCGGCTGCCGGTTACATCACCGGCGAAACCCTCCATGTGAACGGCGGCATGTACATGCCGTAAGCAAGGGGCGCAGGGATTGCGCCGCAAGTGGTTGATCTGCGGAGGTTTTTGCTGCAATGCAAGGCCGCGCCGGTTTCCACTACACTATCCCACGGCCATCGCCCTTGATGGCGACCACTTTTGAACCACAACTCCATCTGGAGCGAGATCCCATGAGCACCATCGAAGAACGCGTCAAGAAAATCGTCGTCGAACAGCTTGGCGTCAAGGAAGATGAAGTCACCAACAGCGCATCGTTCGTCGATGACCTGGGCGCTGACTCGCTGGACACCGTCGAGCTGGTGATGGCCCTGGAAGAAGAATTCGAGTGCGAGATCCCGGACGAAGAAGCCGAGAAGATCAGCACCGTGCAGGCCGCCATCGACTACATCACGGCCCACGTCAAGGCCTGATGTCAGACGGCAGTGCGCGCGGGTCTCCGCTCGCCGCGCACCGCACCCCATGGGGCCGCAGTTGCGGCCCCGTGTGTTTGAGCATCACACCGAAGCAAACCGTGTTACCCGATTGAACCTTCGGGTCAGGAGAATCAGCAATGAAGCGTCGCGTCGTCGTAACCGGCCTGGGTATCGTCTCGCCGTTGGGCAATGATCTGGCCAGCAGCTGGGAAGGCATCACCCAGGGTCGTTCGGGCATCGGTCCGCTGACCAACGTTTCTGATGCCTACCTGGACCGGTTCACCACCAAGATTGCAGGTGAGGTCAAGGGCTTTGACATCACCGCCGACAACGAACTGTTCGGCAAGTACCGGGTCAGCGGCAAGGATGCCAAGAAGATGGACCCGTTCATCCATTACGGCCTCGGTGCCTCGTTCATGGCCCTGCACGACTCGGGCCTGGAGATCACCGACGCCAATGCCGAGCGCATCGGCGCCATTGTCGGCGCCGGCATCGGCGGCCTGCTCGGCATCGAAGAGCAGACCATCGAGTTCCACGAGGGCAAGAAGATCTCGCCCTTCTACGTGCCCAAGACCATCATCAACATGCTGCCGGGCCAGCTGAGCATCATCACCGGCCTGAAGGGCCCGTCGTTCTCGGCGGTGTCGGCGTGCGCGACCTCGAACCACTCGATCGGCACCGCGATGCGCATGATCCAGTACGGCGACGCCGACGTGATGGTGGTCGGTGGTGCCGAGCGTGGCTCGTCGCCGACCGCCCTGGGTGGCTTCTGCGCGATGAAGGCCATGAGCACCCGCAACGACGCTCCGGAACAGGCCTCGCGCCCGTGGGACAAGGACCGTGACGGCTTCGTGCTGGGCGACGGCGCCGGCATCCTGATCCTGGAAGAGTACGAGCACGCCAAGGCACGCGGCGCGAAGATCTACTGCGAACTGGCCGGTTTCGGTGCCAGCTCCGACGCGTACCACATGACCGCCCCGAGCGAGAACGGCGAAGGCGCCGCCCGCTGCATGGTCATGGCCATGAAGGACGCTGGTGTGACCCCGGAACAGGTCGGCTACCTCAACGCGCACGGCACCTCCACGCCGCTGGGCGACCTGGGCGAGACCATGGCGATGAAGACCGCCTTCGGCGACCACGCCTACAAGATGATGGTCAGCTCCACCAAGTCGATGACCGGCCACCTGCTGGGCGCGGCCGGCGGCGTGGAAGCGATCTTCTCGGTGATGGCGCTGCAGGACAACGTCATTCCGCCGACCATCAACCTGCAGCAGCCGGGCGAAGGCTGCGACCTGGACTACGTGCCCAACGAAGCACGCCAGGCCAAGGTTGACGTGGTGATGTCCAATGGCTTCGGCTTCGGCGGCACCAACGGCACGCTGATCTTCAAGCGCGTCTGACCGGGTTGTAGCGTCGGGCCATGCTCGACTGAACGTGCATTACGCACGAGGAGGCCGCCGCAAGGCGGCTTCCGTGCATCTGAATCCCTGAACTGGCCATCATGACCCACGCACCGCTGATCCAACCGCTGCCGCACCCGATCGATCTGCTGGCCCTGCAGCATCATGACCCGGCACGCTTCCCGCTGCTGATGGAATCCACCGCCTCGGGCACCGCCCAGGGCCGCTGGAGCCTGCTGCTGGCCGCGCAGGGCGACTGCCTGCGGCTGGATGCCGATGGCCAGGTGCGCGACCAGCACGACGCGGTACACGCCGGCAGCTTCCTGCAGGTGCTGGACCGTGCCTGGCAGCACGAACGCCTGCCGCACGACGGCAGCCACAGCCTGCCGTTCCGTGGCGGCTGGGCGTTGATGCTCGATTACGAAGTGGCCAGCCAGATTGAACCGGTGCTGCCGGCGCGCGCGCGCGAGGACGGCCGCCCGACCGCGCTGGCGCTGCGCTGCCCGGCTGCGGTGCTGCACGACCACCAGAACGACGCCAGCTTCGTCATCGCCGAAGCCGGTGAGCAGGCCCTGCTGGAGGCGCTGGTGACCATGGCGTCGCAGGCACTGCCGGAGGCCGGGCAGGGCTGGCAGCCGCCGCAGTCGGTGGGCGAGGATGCGCCACAGCGCTTCACCGACGGCGTGCGCCGGGTGATCGACTACCTGCGTGCCGGCGATGTGTTCCAGGTGAACCTGTCGCGGCGCTGGAGCGCGCAGTTCGCTGCGCCGGTCCAGCCGCAGGCGCTGTACGCGCAGCTGCGTCGTGCCAACCCGGCACCGTTCGCCGGCCTGTTCAGCGCGCACGGTCGCCATGTGGTCAGTTCCTCGCCGGAGCGGCTGGTGTCGGTGCATGCCGGCCACGCGCAGACGCGTCCCATTGCCGGCACGCGTCCGCGCTTCGAGGGGGACGATGATGCCGCGCGCATCCGGGAGCTGGTCGGCCACCCCAAGGAGCGTGCTGAGCACGTGATGCTGATCGACCTGGAACGCAACGACCTGGGCCGCATCTGCCTGCCCGGCACCGTGGTGGTCGATGAGTTGATGACGGTGGAGAGCTACGCCCATGTGCACCACATCGTCAGCAATGTCAGCGGCCACCTGCGCCCGGAGGTCACGCCCGGCGAGGTGATCGCCGCCACGTTCCCGGGTGGCACCATCACCGGCTGCCCCAAGTTGCGATGCATGCAGATCATCAGCGAGCTGGAGCAGGTGCCGCGCGGTGCCTACACCGGCGCGTTCGGCTGGCTGAACCGCGATGGCGACCTGGACCTGAACATCCTGATCCGTACCGCCGAAGTGGATGGCCACGAGGTGAGCTTCCGCACCGGCGCCGGCATCGTGGTTGATTCGGACCCGGACAAGGAACTGGACGAGACCCGCGCGAAGGCCCGCGGCCTGTTGCGCGCGCTCGGCCAGTAGGGGTAGTGCCGGCCGCTGGCCGGCAACGCCATTCCCCCACGGTGGGTGCCGACCGTGGGTCGGCACGGAGTCCTCCATGGCCATTCATCCACGCATGGCGTGGATCTACTGATCGCCGCGCCAGGCATGGATTGTGGTGGGTGCCGACCGTTGGTCGGCACGGCGACGCCACCCCGGTCATGACCCCAATCCACCGGCACGGTATCCTGCACGACGGAATCGAGTTCAGAGGTAGTCCATGGCGGGAGCCAAGCGCGGGTGTCTGTTCGTGGTAACGCTGGTGGTGGTGCTGGCCGCTGTCGTGGCCGGCGCGGGCGCGTGGTTCTTCTACCAGCAGACCCGCTTCGCCGATGCCCCGATCACCCCCACCGCCGAAAGCGTGGTCATCGCCAGCGGCGATGGCATGAACAGCGTGCTGCGCAAGCTACGCGATGCCGGCGTGGACGAGGGCCAGGACACCCAGTGGCAACTGCTGGCGCGCCAGCTCGATGCCGCCGGCAAGCTGAAGGTGGGCGAGTACGCGCTCAGCGGCGAGCTGACCCCGCGCGAGCTGCTGTTGCGCATGCGTGCCGGCAAGGTGCTGCAGCACCGCGTCACGATTGTCGAGGGCTGGAACATCCGCCAGCTGCGTGCCGCGCTCAAGCGCGCCGAGCCGCTGCTGCACACCACCGACAATCTTGATGACGCCGCGCTGATGCAGCGCCTCGGCTTCGGTGGCCAGCATCCGGAAGGCCGCTTCCTGCCGGAGACCTACGTCTACCAGCGCGGCGACAGCGATCTGGACGTGCTCAAGCGCGCGCACGCCGCGATGGAAAAGGCGCTGGATGAAGCCTGGGAAAGCCGCGCGCCGGACCTGCCGATCAACACGCCCTACGAACTGCTGACGATGGCCTCGATCATCGAGAAGGAAACCGCATTGGCCAGCGAGCGCCCGCAGATTGCCGGCGTGTTCATGCGTCGCCTGAAGATCGGCATGCGCCTGCAGACCGACCCGACCGTGATCTACGGCCTCGGTGCCGCGTATGACGGCAACATCCGCCGCCGCGACCTGACCACCGATACGCCCTACAACACCTATACCCGTGCCGGCCTGACCCCGACCCCGATCGCCATGCCCAGCCGCGATGCACTGATGGCCGCCGCGCAACCCGCAGCGGGCGACGCGCTGTATTTCGTCGCCGTGGGCGATGGCAGTGGCGCGCACGTGTTCTCGCCCAGCCTGGACCAGCACAACGCGGCCGTAGCCCGCTACCTGCAGCAGCTGCGCCAGCAACGTACCCAGGAGACCCCGGCGCAATGAGTCCCGCGCTGCTTCGCCACCCGCGTTTCGTCAGCCTGGAAGGCGGCGAAGGCGCGGGCAAGACCACCGCCATCAATGCCATCCGTGACTGCCTGCGCAGCCACGGCCACGAGGTGGTGCTGACCCGCGAGCCGGGCGGCACGCCCCTGGCCGAGCGCATCCGCGGCCTGGTGCTGAAGCCCGATGCCGAGATCGCTGCCGAGCCACTCAGCGCCGAAGCCGAGTTGCTGCTGGTGTTCGCCGCACGCGCGCAGCATGTGCGCCAGGTGGTCCGGCCGGCGCTGCAGCGCGGCGCCTATGTGCTGAGCGATCGCTTCACCGATTCCAGCTACGCCTATCAGGGCGGTGGCCGTGGCCTCGACCCGCAGTGGATTGCCGACCTGGAGCGCCGCGCGGTCGGCCTGCTGCCGGCCTGACCCTGCTGCTGGATGTGGACGTGGCCGTCGGCCGCGCGCGCGCCAACGGCCGCGACCTGTGGCCGGACCGCATCGAGAGCGAGCAGGACGATTTCTTCCAGCGCGTGCGCGAAGTGTTCCGCAGCCGCGCACAGCAGGATCCGCAGCGCTTCGCATTGATTGATGCGGGCCAGGAGCAGGCGCGCGTGGCCGCCGATGTGGTCGCGCGTGTCGAGCGCTGGCTGCGGGACGGGGAGGGCGCATGAGCACGTTTTCGCCCTGGCAGCAGCGCGCGTTCGAACAGACGGTGGCCGCGCTCGACGCCGGTCGCCTCGGTCATGGCCTGCTGATCTGCGGTCCGGCCGGGCTGGGCAAGCATGAGGTGGCGCTGGCGCTGGCCGACCACGTGCTGGCGCAGGGCGATGCAGCCCACGCCACGCGCACGCGCCAGCTGATCGCGGCGGGCACCCACCCGGACCTGCAGCTGGTCAGCTTCATTCCGAACAAGAGCGGCGACAAGCTGCGTACCGAGATCGTCATCGAGCAGATGCGCGAGATCACCGACAAGCTGGCGCTGACCCCGCAGTACGGCGTGGCGCAGGTGGTGATCGTCGACCCGGCCGATGCGATCAACCGCTCGGCGGCCAACGCGCTGCTGAAAACCCTGGAAGAGCCGCAGCCCGGCCGCTACCTGTGGTTGATCAGCAGCGACCCGGCACGCTTGCCGCAGACCATCCGCAGCCGCTGCCAGCGCCTGGAATTCAAGTTGCCGCCGCAGCACGAAGCACTGGCATGGCTGCAGCAGCAGGGCCATAGCGAGGCATCGGCGCGCGAAGCGCTGGACGCGGCGCGCGGCCATCCCGGCCAGGCCGACAACTGGCTGCGCGAAGACGGCCTGAGCCTGCGCCGCGAAGTGGGCCGCGAGCTGGAACAGCTGGCTGCCGGCAAGACCGGCGCGGTGGAGCTGGCGCAGAAGTGGTGCGGTGACGACAACGCGGCGCTGCGCCTGCGCTTTGCCGCCGACCTGGCACTGACCCAGGCCAGCACCGATGCCTTGACCACGCCGGAGCGATTGCACAAGCTTGCAGCCTGGTTCGATGCGGCCAACCGCACCCGCGACCTGCTGCGCACCACGGTGCGTGCAGACCTTGCGGTGGTCGAGTTGCTGCTGGCCTGGAACAAGGTGAACGAGCGGCCCGCCGCAAGGGGAAATCGATGAGTGCCAGCAACGCCCGCCAGGGCATCCTGTCCCTGGCCGTGAAGGACAAAGCCGCGCTGTACAGCGCGTACATGCCGTTCGTGAAGAATGGCGGCATCTTCGTGCCCACGCCCAAACGCTACTTCCTGGGCGACGAGGTGTTCCTGCTGCTGACCCTGCCCGATTCCAGCGAGCGCCTGCCGGTGGCCGGCAAGGTGATCTGGGTGACCCCGGCAGGCGCGCAGGGCAACCGCACCGCCGGCATCGGCGTGCAGCTGGCCGATGGTGCCGAAGGCGAGGGCGTGCGCCACAAGATCGAGACCCTGCTGGCCGGGCTTACCGGCTCGGACAAGCCGACCCATACGATGTGATTCCGGTAGCGCCGGGCTGGGCTCGGCTGCATGCCCCGAAACGCCTGTGAACCCGCTGTTCTGTAGAGCCGAGCCATGCTCGGCTGCGCACCCCGAAAACACCCGTGAACACGAATGTGAAAAAGTGTTGACGGCCTCTGAAAAGCCCCTATAATGAGCGGCTCAGCAACACACCGGGCGGTTAGCTCAGCGGTAGAGCATTGCCTTCACACGGCAAGGGTCACAGGTTCGATCCCTGTACCGCCCACCATGTTGCAGAACAAAAAAAGCCTCCAGCAATGGGGGCTTTTTTGTTACCTGCGATCCAGCAGGATCAGCCGAATGCGCGCTCCGTCTCAGCCGTGTTCTTCCAGCGGCGCGCTTGATCTTCGCCGTGCGTCAATCAGACCGTGCCCGCATCAACGTGCCTTCAGTCACCCGACGCATCGGGCCGATCAACGACGGGGCCGACGAAGTCAATGATTTCTTCGATCTCAATGCCTCGTTGATTAGGTTCATCGTCAGGCCCCAAGCCGCTCTCTGACAGTTCTTCCAGCAACGCATCAATCAGCGACTCGCGATCACGCTCAACGAGGTATCTGACGCCATTCTCGGGTAGGAGCAAATTGTGCTTCGCTGCGATTTCAACCAACAGCGAGCGCAGGCTGGGTGAGATATCCTTCTTCATCTTTACTTTACCTTCGGGTCTCTCAGTCCTTCGCTATTCTTCGGGAAGGCCGTTATGACCTTCCCTTCGCCGTTCAAAACTACTTTCGCATCCTTCCCTGTGTACGCCGTCTTGCCGCCGGCCTGCTCGGCAACCTTCGCGGGTTCTTTCACTGCCGATAGTATGGCCTTTGCAGAGACCCCCCTGCCTCCATCGCGGGAGATTGCCTGATTCAAGCCGTGCTTGGTGTAGCCGGTGATCTTTCCCGCTACTGCGCCAGAAGTGCCCGTGACACCGGCGGCTCCTGCGCCAATCTCTGCCGCAGTGGCTACCGCTCCTGGATTTGCCATTGCGGCCAGACCACCCTCTGCGAGTACTGGAGCCGCCAGAATTGCGGTTAACGCGACACCAATTGCCGGTCCGAGGCTATCGCTTGGATTTCTCGGCGGAGGAGTAATCGGTTGCCCATTCGTGGCGTCGTTGACTACCTTGAAGGCTGCACCACTCTCCCGCCCATCAGGATCCGTGAACTTGTAAGGGTTTCCGTTGGCATATCGATACCGGTTGAACTGTTCAACTGGCTTCTGATAGGCCGTTACCGGGTCCACCGATAGCAAAATCCCCAACTGTGGATCCATGTACCGCTGCTGCATGTAGCTCAGTCCGGTGACCGAGTCGCTCACATGTCCCGTGTATCCCGGTCCGTCTGTGGCCTGGCCACCTACCAAGGCCCCATAGGGCTCATAGTCGTAGCGCTTGATCACTTTCCCATTGGCATCTGTTTCGGCGACGACGGAGCCAAGGGCGTCAGTGTGGATGTAAGTGACTGTTTCCTGGCCTGCGGCGATGGCAGATGGTAATAGGCCAAGGCCGAATGGCAGCGCAAAGCACAACCAGGTGCCTATGGCAGCCAACTGGCGGAATTGAGATTCCAATCTCCTGAAGCGCGAAATTGCACCACCTGCAGCATCCCTGCACCTACGCATTCTTCGCATCCCCGGAAACGCCTTCGAGTAAGGCTTGACCGGATATTACGATCATGAAGCTTGTTGGTCGATGCGGGCCACGCAGGGGAGGGGGCGGAAAGTCCTGCTCTACAGCGGTCCCAGCCATTCTCTGAGCTCACTGCTGGCCTTCATTTACTCAGGGGTTTTCTTCTGTGAATGGGAACAGGCCTTGTCTCAGGCGTGTTCGTCCAATAGCTCGCGCGCGATCATCGCCGTGGCATCCAGCAGGTCATGGCCGCTACCCGCCTGCACCACCACTGCAAGCAGACCACGGCCCACCTCGGCATTGCCGCTGGTCAGTTCCATCTCGCCCTCAAAGCACAGATCGGCCAACCATTCATGGGCCTGCTGCAGCCCGCGCTTGCGGACGCGGCGGAACTCCGCGAGCAGCTTCGCCTGGCCGGCCTCCTGCCCACCATCGGCCAGCAGGCCGATGGCACCGCCGTGCGCCGCGCGCCAGAGGGCCGGTAGCGGGCGACCGTTCGCGTCCACCACGTCCGGCGAGAACTGCGCGCAGTACATTTCGTAGCGCTTGCCCGCCGTACTGCTGGGCACGATGCCGGCTTCGGCCAGCAGGCGTTCGGCTTCATCCAGTGTGCTGAACTTCAAGCGCAGCAGTGCAGGGCGGCTCAGCTGTTGTGCCAGCGCGTGCTGGTTGGCGGCGAACCAGACGTTCCAGCCAACGGTTGCGCGGCCTTCCAGTGCGGCCTTGAAGTATTCCAGGTGTTCGGCGTCCATTGCGGCCTCCTGCGTTCCCTGCGCGATTGTAGCGGGAGCACATCCGCGCCGGTCAGGCATCGCCGCTGGAGAGGCAATGATGTGCCTCGCGCACCAGCTGTCGTGCGGCCACGATCAGTCCGTCGATATGGAAGGCGCCCAACTGTTCGTCCGGGCCACCTTCGTTGCGCGCATGGTCGGCGGCCTGCAGCAGGTCGAGCAATGCGCCGAGCCCAGACAGTGAGCGGCGCAACGAAGCGTGATTGCTGGCGCCGAGGGTGAGGCTGATGCACGGTTGTCCGTCATCACCGTCGGCCTGGTTGATCGCATTGAGTCGGGCGAAGAACGTGGCCGACTGCGTCGGCAGGTTCTGTTCGTTCAGGGCGCACTCGATCTCGCGTGCGAGGTCCCCGGGCACGTCGGCTGCGACGTCGCCGATAAGCGCGTGCAGGCGGGGATGGATGGCTGTGCGGTTGGTCATGGCGAAACCCTCACTGGCGTAGGGCCACCTTCCCGAGTGAAGGTGGCGGACGGTGCGGGTTGGCGTACCAAGGCAAACGAACTCCCATCGAGAAGAAGGCCTGGCGGATCTGTCGATCCCCACGCACCGGCCGCCATTGAAGGCAATCGGTGCATTCTCTCTGCTGCGACGTAAACCGCAGCGATGGGTGTTCATTCGTTTATTCGAGACGCCAATCCCGGCCAAGGCGTCTTGCCTCGGCGCGGCGATCTTCAAGCCGGGCAATCACATCGGTCTGTAAGGAAAATTCTCAACTGTCCCTAGGCAGGCCAGACGTTTCCCGATGTGTGTCGTCCGACACCTGCGAGTAGTGCGGCCCATCACTGATGGCGCACATCGCCGCCCCTGCCGACCGTGCACATGACGACTCCGGAGGGATGCCGCCACGGCAATCGCGTCACCCCGCGCGGCGGAGGCGGGACCATGCCACGCATGGAGCCAGAGGGTTCCATCCCTGCGCTGTCCCGCCGCCCCGGGCAGGCGTAGTCTCAGCCTGTCGTCGTACCCATCCACTCTGGAGTGCCACCATGCCGCTCGCCCGCATCGATCTTCGCAAAGGCAAATCCGCCGACTACCTGCAACGCGTCGGCGAAACCATCTACCAGGCCATGCGCGCGGTGGGGGTGCCGGAAAACGATCGCTTCCAGATCTTCCAGGAACACGCGCCCGGCACGCTGATCTACGATCCCGGCTACCTGGGCGTGGATCGCACCGACGACTTCATCTGCATCCAGATCACCTGGAACGAAGGGCGCACGCTGGAGCAGAAAAAGGCGCTGTACGCCGGCATCGCCGATGGACTGCATGTGGCGGTGGGCATCCGCCGCGAGGATGTGTTCATCAATCTGGTGGAAGTGAAGAAGGAGAACTGGTCGTTCGGGAACGGTCAGGCGCAGTACGTGAGTTGATGCGGGAACGGTGTCAGCGCCTGATGCGGCTGGGTCAGGCCATGGGCGGCGACGCCTGCTGTTGTGCCTGTTGCTCGTCCTGCGCCAGTCGGCTTGCGTCGCGGGATTGCTGCTGCACGTTGGCCTTCTGATACAGCATATCCACATCGCCCTGCTGCGTATCGAGCAGGGACAGGCGCTGGCGATTGGCGGCAGGGTCCGGCGAGGCGGTGTCGCCGCTGCGATGCAGGAATACGTAGCCGGGTGCCTCGGCGGTGCTGTTTGAACTGAATGCCACCTGCAGCGTGTCCTTTTCGCTGAAGCCGGCCTGCACCGCCGCGTGGGTCAGATGGCCTGCCAGTCGTTCGTGCTCCTGGCCGGGGGGCAGTCCCTGCTGTTCGCTGGCCTGGGCGAGTGCGGTACGCACTTTCTGGTCCAAGGCATGAAGGCTGTGCCCCGGTGCGCGCGCGTCCGCAGACAGACGCTCGCCCAAGGGGCCATCAATGCCATCGGTTTCGCTGAGCAGACGCTGCTTCAAGCTGCGCTCGGGCAGGGGATGAGTGGTGGTGCGGTTGAGTTCGCTGTTGGGGAAAGGGGGCTCAATGCTGTCCACGCCATGGATGTTGCGCAGCGGACGATAGCCGTCCTTGCCCTGTGACTGGACGCCCAGCGGAATGCGGACATCGGGCAGCAACTGGCCAACGGGGCCGCCGATGCTGTTCACGTCCAGGCTGTGCTTGCGCTGGATGCCGGCGTGATTCAATGCGCCCCAGGTGAAGTCCACGCAGTTGTGGCGCACGTCGGCATAGTGCTTGCTGAAGCCGTACTTCACTGGATCGTCGCCGAACGCCTTGAGCTTGTTGTACTGGGCTTCGGTGATTTCGATGGTGCGGACATGGGCGGGGTCCTTATAGACTTTCACGTCGTCTCTGACGATGCGCCCGGGACCATTCATGCTGCCATGCTCGACGGGTGCGAAGCCGAAACTCTGCGCCGCTTTACCTGTAGCATGCAGAACATAGAACATGTGGCCAGGCCCGGAAGTATCAGGAGTGCCATCGGGCGTCAGCTGCTGCTTTCCCGAATCGGGATCGAGCAGTGGGGTGCCGGGTGCGGCAATGACAATGTCCAGGCTGTAGCGGGGCTTGTTCATGGAAACTCCTTCGTTCCTTCGAATGAATGGTGTCACTTCCCTGCAGGACGCGAGGCGTGCACGACTAGCCTTGCCGAATAGTCTTGCAGTCCTGATATGGCATGGACCGTTTGAATCTGCAGCCGGTATCTGCTGTCGAGCTCCAGCGGCAGCGCTGTCACGTTCAGGAGGTAGTTGCCGTCGCTGCCTGATGCGAGCGAGGCATAGCGCCAGCTCTCAGAGTGGTGCCACGAGGGGAGCGGCTCAACACCGTTGCGCGCGCGTGCCTGATAGCTGTCCTGTGTTGCAATCTCCTGCCAGGTAGTGCCTTCCCGACGCTGCAGGGATACTTCGAATGGGATGTTGATACTTGCTATATCGGGCGTGCCCGTTGTGGCTGGACTTCGCCGCTGCAGTTCCAGTTCCACCGCATAAGTGCGGTAGCTGGCAAAATTGCGCGCCGTGGTTTCGAACTCGAACTGCACCTGCTGGCCGGGCGCGTCCACGGCGATGGGCTGTGAGAGTTCCAGCGGCTCTGGCGGTGGGGGCGGCCCCTTGTCGGCGCAGGCAGCAAGCAGCGCGGTCAGGCCGAGCAGGCTGATGCGCTGCCGGTGTGTGATGCGGGTGGTCATGCAGATTCCTCTGGCTCCTTGCCGTGGCCAATTGAACCCTAACGTTGGCGAGGCAGAGCCCGCAAGCGCAGGGACCGCGGTGTGGTGCGTTCACATGTCGCCGCGCGAGGCGAGCTCCTGCGTCACCGTGTCGCAGGGGGCAAACCCTGAACGGGGTCCAAGGTTGGGCACAGGCCCGTAGAATGGCCGGGTGCGTCATTCTGTCCTCCACCGCCGGTTCCAGGCCCTGGCTTGGCTTGCCATGCTGCTGGTGCTGCTCGCCCCGCTGGTGAGCCGCTGGCTTGCGCAGGGTCACGTGGCTGCCGCTGCGCCGGTGGCAGCCATGGACCACGCAATGCACGCAGAGCACGCGCTGCACGCGATGGAAGGGCACCACGACCATCACGCAATGGCCATGCCGCACGGCGAGACCGCAAAGAAGCCGCCCGCCGATCCGCATGCCGATCACGAGATGGGTGTGGACTGCGATTACTGCCTGATCGCTGCACGGCTGATCACCCTGCTGGTGGCGGCCGTGCTGCTGTTGGCGCCGATGGTACCGGTGTGCCGCGCACTGCGCGGCGCGGTGCAGGCGTTGCCGCAACGAATCGGCGGCACGTTGGGAGCGCGTGGGCCACCGGCACTGATGGCTGCCTGAGCCGCACGCGCGTTGCACTGATCGTTTTTCCATGAGGTTGCCGGCCACGGCCGGTGCCCGCACGCGCGTGTCTGTCCCTTTCTGATTGCTGCCCTGCCATCGCGGGGTGGCCTTGCATGCCGTGAAAAAATGAAAACGAACCCCAACTCCGCGCGCCTGCGACGGGCGACGCTGCCTGTCCTGTGCGCGTTGCTCCTGCATGCTGCGCCCCTGCTTGCCGCCGACGCGGCACCCCCGACCACGCTGGAGACCGTGCGCGTGGTCGATGCTCGCAGCGGTGAGCTGTCATCCACCGCCAGCGCAGGCTCTGCGTTGGGCTTGAGCGTGCTGCAGACGCCGGCCAGCCTGACGGTAATTTCGCGCGAACAGCTGGATCAGCGCGGCGACAGCAACCTCAGCGATGCGATCAGCCGAGCGGGTGCGATCAGTGCGATGCCGCATCCGGGCAATGGCCTGAGTGCGCTGTCCAGCCGCGGCTTCACCGATGGCGCCTCGGTGATGCGCCTGTACGACGGGCTGCGCCAGTACGGCGGCGTGGGCATCACCTTCCCGTTCGATACCTGGTCGATCGAGCGCATCGAAGTACTGCGCGGGCCGGCCTCGGTCATCCACGGCGACGGTGCGATCGGCGGGGTGATCAACATCGTGCCGAAGAAGCCCTCGCGCGGCGCCATCGAAAACGAGATCAGCGTGACCGTGGGTAGCGAGGACACCGCGCGCCTGGGTTTCGGCAGTGGCGGCGCGCTGACGCCCGAGCTGGCCTACCGGCTGGATGTGAGCGGCAACTACAGCGGTGGCTGGGTCGATCGGGGACGCAACGGCGATGCCACCTTCTCCGGCGCGCTGCTGTGGCAGCCGCGCACCGACCTGCAGCTGACCTTGACCCACGCGCAGGGCCATCAGAAGCCGATGCGCTACTTCGGCAAGCCGCTGGTGGAGGGACGCCAGTTGGACGCGCTGCGCCATCGCAACTACAACGTGGACGACAGCGAGATCCGTTATCGCGACCGCTGGACCCAGCTTGATGCGCTGTGGACACCGAACGCGAACGTGGAATGGCGCACGCGCCTCTACCAGATCGACAGCCAGCGCGATTGGCGCAACGCCGAGGCCTATGTCTACAACCCGCGCACCGGCCTGATCGATCGCTCGGGCAACACCCAGATCACCCACAACCAGGACCAGACCGGGCTGACCTCGACGCTGCGCGTGCAGGGCAATGTGGGCGGTAGGGCGAACAGCTTCGCGGTGGGCCTGGACGCCAACCGCGCGCACTTCAAGCACACCAACAACACCTATACGGGCAGCTCCGGCCCGGTCGATCCGTTCCATCCGGTGCCGGGCCAGTTCGCCAGCGACGCGCCGAACCTGCCGCGCTACCGCAACGCCGCCGAGCAGTACGCGCTGTTCGTGGAAGACCGGTTGGCGCTGAGCGAGCGCTGGTCGGTGCTGGCTGGCCTGCGCCACGATCGCGCGCGCATCGATCGCACCGATCTGATCAGTGGCCAGAACGCGTTCTCGAAAACCTACAGCAGCACCGGCTGGCGCGCCGGCACGGTATTTGCGCTGCAGCCGACGCTGAGCCTGTATGCGCAGTACTCGCAGGCGGCAGATCCGGTCAGTGGACTGCTGATGATCAGCCCCGCGAATGGAGCGTTCGATCTAGCCAAGGGGCGGCAGATCGAGGTGGGCCTGAAGCAGGCGTTCGACGGTGGCGAGTGGACGCTGGCGGCGTACCGCATCCGCAAGACCGGGCTGCTCAGCCGCGATCCGCTGGTGCCTGATCGCCGCGTGCAGGTGGGCGCGCAGACCTCGCGCGGTATTGAAGCGTCGTTGACCTGGAATGTCGCGCCGCACTGGACGCTGGATGCCAACGCGACGGTGCTGAAGGCCGAATTCGAGGACTTCCTGGAAACCACGGGTTCGCCGGCGGTGCTGGTATCGCGTGATGGCAACGTGCCGCCTAACGTGGCCGAGCGCCTGGCCAGTGCGTGGCTCAGCTGGCAGTTCGCACCGGACTGGAGTGCGGCGGGGGGCGTGCGTTACGTCGGCAAGCGCTACGCCGACAACGCCAACACATTGGAGCTGCCCGGCTACAGCACCACCGACCTGGCGCTGACCTGGCAGGCGGCACCGCGCACGCGGGTGAGCGCGCGCCTGTTCAACGTGTTCGACAAGGCGTACTACGCCACCGCGTACTACACCAGTACGCAGTGGTTGCTGGGTGCAGACCGGCGCGTCGAATTCACTGTTGACCATCGCTTCTGAGGACGCTGGCGATGACGCTGCGATCCACCGCCAAGCGCTGGACCTACCTGGTGCACCGCTGGCTGGGCATCGGCGGATGCCTGCTGATGCTGCTGTGGTTCGTCAGCGGCATGGTGATGCTGTTCATTGGTTACCCGAAGCTGACACCCGGTGAGCGGCTGGCGGCGTTGCCGGTGCTGGGTGAGGCCCGCGACCTGCAGGGGCTGTCGGTACTGCCGGCTGCCGTGCAGGCCGAGCCGGAGGCTGTGGCATTGACCACACTGCGTGGCGAGCCGGCGTATGTGGTGCGAAGTGGCAGCAACGTGGGCGCCTGGTCTGCCGTGACCGGCCAGGCGCTGCTGCCGGTGTCGGCACAGCGTGCCGAAGCGTCCGCTGCACAGTTCGCGGGCGGCCCGGCCTTCGTGGGTGCGATGCGCCTGGACGAGGACCGCTGGACGCATTCGCGCGCTCTGGATGCGCATCGGCCGCTGTATCGCGTCGAGGTGGGCGGTGAGCAACCGGGCGACGTGTATGTGTCTTCGCGTACCGGCGAAGTGGTGCTGGACGCCCCGCATGTGCAGCAGCGCTGGAACTACGTGGGTGCCTGGCTGCACTGGTTGTATTTCCTGCGCATGCAGTCGGTGGATCCAGTGTGGACGTGGGTGGTGATCGTGCTGTCCGCACTGTGCACGCTGGCGGCGGTCAGCGGCATCGTGGTGGGTGTGTGGCGCTGGCGTTTCCGTGGGCACTATCGTTCCGGTGCGAAGACACCGTACGTCGAGCCGTGGATGCGCTGGCACCATCTGATCGGTCTGGTGGCAGCGGCCTTCGTGTTCACCTGGATCTTCAGTGGCCTGATGTCGATGAATCCATTGGGTGTCTTCAGCAGCACGCATGCTGCGATCGACGGTGGGCGCTATCGTGGCGGCGCTGTGGCGGTGGATGGCGCGTTGGGCGATCCGGCGAAGCTTCTGGCGGTGGCCGATGCTGAGTGCTTCCGCCCAGTTGAGATCCAGTGGCGGCGCATCGGTGGTGAGCTGTTCGCGGTGCTGCTGGACGGGCAGGGCGAGACCCGCATCGTGTCCGGCAGCGACGAGCATCTGCAGGTTGCGCACTTGCTGCCGGCCGCGTGGCTGCAGCAGAAGGCGCGTGCGCTGTCCGCTGCGCCGATGCAGGGCTTCGTGGTGCAGCAGACAGCGGATGCCTACTTCTATCCGCGTGCACCGGAAGCCATGAACGGCGCAGCAGTGCGCCGCTTCCCGGTGGCCGTGGTGGACTTCGGTGATGCCGAGGCGACGCGCGTCTATCTCGATCTGGCGACCGGCGATCCGTTGCTGACGATGGGGCATCGCGAGCGGGTGGGGCGCTGGTTGTTCTACTTCCTGCACAGCTGGGACCTGCCGGCGATGCTGCGCCAGGAAGGTACCCGGCTGGCGGTGCTGCTGCTGCTGAGCGCTGCTGGCACCGCACTGTGTGCCACGGCGACGGTGATCGGCTATCGGCGATTGCGGATGAAGCTGCGGCGCAGGCGGCGCTGATGCCCTGGGCTACACCCGCAGCCAGCGCGTGGACACCGCCACCAACAACAAGGCCGTGGCCACGCCGACGAACGCGGCGATCAGGCCGAAATGGTCTGCGGCGAAGCCGATCAGTGCCGGTCCGGCAAGGATGCCGGCAAAGCCGAGCGTGGACACGGCAGTGATCGCCAGCGCGCCGGGCATGCGGGTCTGGTGACCGGCCAGCGAGAACAGCGCGGGCGCGATGTTGGCGCAACCGAGGCCGACCAACACGTAGCCGACCAGCGACGCCTGCCACGGCGTGACCAGGGTCAGCACCAGCACGCCCGCAGTGGCAAGCAGAGCACCGAAGACGATCGCGCGCTGGCGGCCGACGCGCGCCACCAGTGCGTCGCCGAACAGGCGCGCCACGGTCATGGTCAGGGTGAAGGTCACGTAGCCGACGCCGGCCAGGCTGGCATCGACGCGCCGCACATCGCTGAGGAACACCGCGCTCCAGTCGAGCATCGCGCCTTCACCGAGGAAGGCGACGAACGCCAGCACGCCGATGAACAACACGATGCCGTGCGGCAGGGCCAGCATCGGTGTGTCGTGCGGCATGCGTTCGCTGTGCCAGTGCGCTGCCGACAACAGCATCACCAGCAGCATGGCGCCAACGCCGATCAGCACCGATGCCAAGGGCGGCAGCTGTGCGGACAGCAGCACGGTCATGGTGGCCGCGCCGAGGAAACCACCGATGCTGAAGAAGGCATGGAAGCCGGACATCATTACGCGCCGTGCTTCGCGCTCGACGATGACGGCCTGTACGTTCATCGTGCAGTCCATCGCGCCCACGGCGGCGCCGAACACGAACAGCACCAGCCCCAGTTTCCAGGCCGAGCCGGCCAGGGCCAGGCCGGGCACGGTCAGGCAGATCAGCAGGCTGCTGGCCACCATCACCCGCCGGCAACCGAGGCGCGCGGCCAGCACGCCGGACAACGGCATTGCCAGCAGCGAACCGGCACCGAGGCAGAGCAGTACCAGCCCCAGCGTGGCGTCGTTGATCCCGGTGCGTGCCTTGGCGAACGGCACCAGGGTGGCCCACAGCGCGGTGGCGAAGCCGGGAATGAAGAACGCAGCGCGGGTCGCGTGCTGTTCGGCACGCGCGCGGTTGGCAAGGGACATGAGCGATACGGTCAGGGGGGAGTGGGGTGTACCGCGATGCCGGCGGCGCGGAAGCGCGCCGCCAATGCGGGCGGCGCGGTGGTGGTCAGCACCAGGTCGTCGATCTCGTCGAGGCTGGCGATCTGCCAGTGGCCGCGGGCACCGAGCTTTTCAGTAGTGGCGGCGACGATGACGCGGCTGCTGCACGCGACCATCGCGCGCTTCAGCGTGGCCTCTTCTGCATCCATTGCCCATACACCAGTATCGCCGTCCACCGCGCAGGGGCCGGGCAGGTACACGTCGGCGCGCAGGCGCTGCACCTGGGCCAGTGCTTCTGCGCCGACCGCACCGCCACCGCTGGCCAGGCGGCCGCCGATCAGCTGCACCGAGGTGCCATCAAGCATGCTGGCGGCCGTGGCGATCTGTGGCGCATTGGTGATCACCGTCAAGCCGAGGGCGGGCGGCAACTGCTGGGCGATCGCCAGGTTGGTTGAACCGGCATCGAGCAGTACAACCTGATTGGGTTGCAGCAACGCGCAGACGCGGGCGGCCAGCTCGGCCTTGTCGCCGCGGTCGCGGGTCAGGCGCTCGCGCAGCGGGCGTTCCTTGGGCGGTGGCAGCACGGCGCCGCCGTAGACACGCTGGCACAGGCCCTGTGCGGCCAGCTCGCGCAGGTCGCGGCGGATCGAATCTTCGGAGACGGCATAGCGGCGCGCCAGTTCGGCAGCGACCACGCGGCCCTGCTGGCGCAGTTCTTCGAGGATCTGCCGAGTGCGTTGGGCGGGGAGGGGGCTGGGGTCTGAGCTCATGCCATAAGTCTGCACATTCGTGCATAAATGTGCAACAACGTGCAATTGGCATCGGGGACACAGCGCGGCTGGACTGCCGGTGAATCCTCCCGCGCCCACGTCTATGGATCGCCCTCGCGGCCCGGCATCATGGCGGGGCACCTGGCATGGAATCCACGATGTCCCCCACCGTTCATCGCAAGCTGCGCATCGGCGCGGACCAGTACACCGGCCAGAAAGTGGTCGACCAGCAGTTCCACGAATGCGATTTTTCCAGCGTGGACCTGACTGCCACCGAGTTCATCAACTGCAGCTTCTATGACGCCGAAAGCCGCAGTGGCTGCCGCTTCAACGGCGCCACGCTGAAGGAAGCCAGCTTCCGCAGCTGCGACATCAGCATGTGCCACTTCAATTTCGTCAAGGCATTGGGCCTGGAAATCAGCGAGTGCCGCGCGCAAGGCGCGGATTTCAGCAACGCCAGCTTCATGAACCAGATCACCCGCGCAGCGGGTTCTGCAGTGCCTTCATCAAGAAGTCGAACCTGCGCTATGCCAATTTCTCGCGGGTGACGCTGGAAAAGTGCGAGCTGTGGGAAAACCGCTGGGACGGTGCAAACGTCAGCGGCGCCAGCTTCGCCGGCTCGGACCTGTCCGGTGGCCAGTTCGAGGGCATCGACTGGAGCAGCGCCAACTTCACCGGCTGTGACCTGACCCACTCGGAGCTGGGTGAGCTAGACCTGCGCAGCACCAACCTGCGTGGCGCCACGCTGGATGTGCAGCAGGTGGCGCTGTTGATGCAGCGCATCGGCATCACCGTGGTGCCGTAGGCATCACCCGGCGTACGCCACCCAGCCCCTGAAGCTGAAGCCTGCATAGAACAGCTCCACGCCGTCGAAGCCGGCCTCCTGCAGCAGGGCGACCTCCTGTTCGGGCGCCAGCAGCGGCAGCCGCTCGGCAATGGCCTCGATCGCGCGCTGCGCATCGGCGTGGGCAACACCCGAGGCATGGGCGAACGCGGCGTAGCGCTGCAACCAGCGGAGCTTGCCGGCCGGATCCTGCGGCACGCTGTGGTGCGCCACCACCAGCGGCGCGCCGGGCTGCAGGCGCCTGTGCAGCTCGCGCAGCGTGTGCAGGCGCTGCGCGGCATCGAGGAAGTGCAGGGTGAGCAGGCAGCTGGCACCATCGAAGCGCGCGTCCGGGGCATCGTCGATGTAGCCTTCCAGCAGTTCGACGCGTGCGTTCAACGGGCCCAGTGTCTGCTCGGCCAGCGCGAGCATCGGCGCGGCCGGATCCACGCCCAGCAACTGCCAGCCCGGCTGCGCCTCGGCAAAGGCTTTCAGCTCCAGCCCGCCACCGGCACCGAGTACCAGTACGCGGCCCTGCGCAGGAACACGTTCGGCCAGCAGCAGGCGGCTCATCTGCTGCAACGCGAGGAACCCAGGCACCTGGCGCAGTGGCGCTTCGGCATAGCGGGCCACCGCCTGTGGGTCGGAGAACGTGGACATGCGCGGATTCCTGCAGCAGGGGACATACCACTGTACCGTGGCATGCAAGTGCCTTTGCTGCGGAACACTCCTAGCTGCGTTGACCGGCTTGCATCCAGCTCAGCGCAATGCCCGCGCCAGCACTTGCCAGATCCGTGCGTCCTGGCATTGCGATACGTTGAAGCGCAGATAGTCGGCCGCGCGCTGCGACTGGCTGAACGCGTTGCCCGGTGCCAGCACGATGCCCTCGCGCAGGCACTGCCGGGCCAGCGCGGCGGAATCACGGCAATCGGGCAGCTGGCACCACAGGAACAGGCCCGCTTCCGGTTGCAGCCACGGCGTGATTCCCAGCGTGTGCAGCTTGCGCAGCGTGTGCCGGCGGGCATCGGCCAATCGCGAACGCACCGATTGCATGTGGCGTCGGTAGCCACTGTCGGTCAGCGCGATGTGCATCAGCTGCGCGGCCAGATGGCCACCGCCGAAGCTGGTCGCCAGCTTCAGGTCGGTCAACGCTTCGATCCAGTCATGGCGTGCAGCGATGTAGCCGCAGCGCGAGGCTGCCGACAGCGTCTTGGAGAAACTGCCGACGTGGATCACCCGTGACAGCCCGTCGAGCGCAGCCAGCCGCGGCGCCGGCTGCAGTTCGAAGTCGGCGAAGATGTCGTCCTCGACGATGATCAACTCGCTGCGTTCGGCCAGGCCCAGCAGGCGGTGCGCGGTGCTGGCCGAAAGCACCGCACCGGTCGGGTTGTGCAATCCGGAATTGGTGATGTACAGCCGCGGCGAATGGTCCTGCAATGCACGATCGAACGCTTCAAGGTCCGGGCCGGTGGGCGTGTACGGCACACCCACTGCCTGTACCTGGTGCGCCTTCAGCAGCGCGTGGTAGTTGAAGTAGCTCGGGTCATCGACCAGCACGCAGTCGCCGGGCTTGAGCAGGAAACGGCAGATCAGGTCGACCGCGTGCGTCCCGGATTCGGTCAGCAGGATCTGCTCCATCGGTGCATCGATGCCGAGCGTGGCGCTGCGCCTCTGCAGCAGCTGGCGCAACGCGGGCAGCCCGAGTGGGCCGGCGTAGTCGACCAGATGCACTGCATCGGCACGCGCCAGCCGACGCAGGCCGCGGCGCATGCCATCGTGATACAGCCAGTTACTGGGCATCCAGCCGCACCCTGGCTTGAGATCGCCCGCGGGCGTTTCCAGCGATTGCCGTGACACCCACAGCGGATCCACCGCGCGGTCCAGCCGTGGCTCCATTTCGGCCAGCGCCAGCGGTGCGGCCGGGCCACTGACGTAGAAGCCCGAGCCTGCGCGTGCACTGATCAGGCCTTCGGCCGCCAGGCGCTCGTAGGCCTCGACCACGGTGGAGACCGACACCCCCATCGCTGCCGCCTGCGCGCGCACCGAAGGCAGGCGGGAGCCGGGGCCATCGACCCGCGCGGTGATGCGGTTGCGGACCGCCTGGATGACCGATTCGATGCGGGTAAGCGGACGTGGCATGTCAGCACTGTAGTGGAAGTGTGGGCAATACAGTTCTTTGCGACTGTACTGGATTGTAGCTGGGGCGGTTCCGCCATGGATGCTTCCATACAGGCTCCGCCAGGCGTCGCCTGGCACTTCAGGATCACAGGCGTGGAACGGTCGGCGAGCGGTTGGATCAATGGCTTCATCGGGTGGTGATTTTCGCGGGCTCGTTGCCGGCCACCCGCCTGGCGGTGCTGCAGCTGGATGCCGGGTTCGTCACCGCCGCACGCGCCACCATCGCCGCCGTGCTTGGCCTGGCGCTGCTGCTTATGCTGCGCCAGCCGTGGCCGCGGCGCGGTGACCTGCCTGGGCTGGTGGTGGTCAGCCTCGGCGTTGTGGTCGGTTTTCCACTGCTGACCGCGCTTGCGCTGCGCCACGCGTCATCGGCACATACCATCGTGTTCCTCGGCCTGTTGCCGCTGAGCACTGCGCTGTTCGGCGTGCTGCGCGGTGGCGAACGGCCGCGCCCGGCGTTCTGGTTGTTCTCGTTGTTGGGCAGCGCCTGCGTGGTGGGCTATGCGGTGCGCAACGGCATCGAGGCGTCCTTGCAGGCTGACCTGCTGATGCTCGCGGCCATCGTGGTGTGCGGGCTGGGCTATGCCGAAGGCGGCCGGCTGGCCCGTCATCTGGGCGGCTGGCAGGTGATCAGCTGGGCACTGCTGCTGGCGTTGCCGGTGATGCTGCCGTTGACGGTGCTGATGCGCCCGGCCTCGTTCACTGCGGTCGGTGCCTCGGCGTGGTGGGCGCTGGGCTACGTGGCGGTGTTCAGCATGCTGATCGGCTTCCTGTTCTGGTACCGCGGGCTGGCGCAGGGCGGCATCGCCGCTGTCGGCCAGTTGCAGTTGCTGCAGCCGTTCTTCGGCCTGGCCCTGGCCGCGCTGCTGCTGCACGAATCGGTCAGCCTCAGCATGGTGCTGGTGACCGCGGTCGCGGTGATCTGCGTGGCAGGCGCCCGCCGCTTCAGTCGCTAGGAAAAAGGGGACGGAGGGGATTAAGTCGTAACTGGCCCTGCTGTGCCTGAAACGACTTAATCCCCTCCGTCCCCTTTTTCGGTGATAGCGCGGGCGTATCGTGCGGCGTGGTCAATGGTATTGGCCGCAACCTGGGTGCATGGCCGAAGCTGTGCCGATGCAGCCGATTTCCCGAATTTCCTTTGAAGGTCAGGTTGGCCTGGTGACGGGTGCCGCCGGTGGACTCGGCCTGGCCTACAGCCGCCTGCTGGCCGAGCGCGGTGCGCAGGTACTGATGCATGACGTCGGTGCCGGTACCGATGGCCGAGGCGCAGATCCGCAGCGCATCCTGCGCAGCGTCGAAGTGCTGCAGGCGCAGGGTCTGCAGGTGCAGGCCGCAAGCGGTCCCATCGGCCATCGCGACGGTTGCCATGCGCTGGTGCAGGAGCTGCCGCAGGCGCACGGCCGCATCGACTTCCTGATCCACAACGCGGGCTGGGTCGAGTACCAGCCGCTGGAAGCGGTCGAGGACGATGCGCTGGAGCAGATGCTGTGCCTGGCGGCGAAGACGCCGTTGTGGCTGGCGCAGGCGGCATGGCCGGCGATGCGCGAGGCCGGTGGTGGACGCATCGTCATCACTACGTCGGATCGCGCGTTGTATCCGCAGTACGCACAGCGTGGACTGTCCGCCTATGCAATGGGCAAGCTGGCTGCGCTTGGCCTGGTCAATGTTCTGGCGCTGGAAGGCTCCGAGCATGGCATCGTGGTCAACGCTGTTTCGCCGGTGGCGAAGACACGCATGTGGGGCATCGAAGGCGAGCCCGACGAACTGCATCCGGAAGCTGTTGCGCAAGGGGTGGCCTATCTGGCATCCACGCGCTGCCAGGAAGGTGGGTGGACACTGCGTGCCAGCAACGGGCAGTTCCATGCACTGCGCCTGCAGGAAGCCGAGCATGTGGCGTACCCGCGCGATCTGCGTGCGGTGACTGCTGACAGCATCGAATCGGTCGCACTGCAGTGGCCGGCCATCGCCCGCGCCAGTGTGGACGCGCGCAGCTGACGGCGTACCCTAGGCAGGTTTCCACTGCCGGCACCGAGATGATCGACCTGCGCCTGCTTCGCCAGTTCGTGGCCGTGGCCGAAGAGCTGCATTTCCACCGCGCTGCAGCGCGCCTGCACATGTCGCAGCCCCCGCTGACGGCGGCGATACGACGCCTGGAAGACGAACTGGGCAGCGAACTGATCGTGCGCGGCAATCGCACCCTGGGCCTGACCGTGGCCGGGCAGACGTTGCTGGTGGAGGCGCGGGCAACGTTGCAGCAGGCCGAGCAGGCGCTGCAGCGCACCCGCGCCGCCGCCGCCGGGCAGTCCGGCAGCCTGCGCGTGGGCTATGTGGGCAGTGCGCTGTATGGGCGCCTGCCTGGCCTGATCCGCCGCTTCCGCCAGCAGTACCCGCAGGTACAGCTGCACCTGCAGGAAGCCACATCGCGTCAGCAGCAGTTGTGGCTGCGTGAGCAGCGCATCGACGTCGGCGTGCTGATTCCACCGATTCCCGCCGCCGAGCTGGTGCTGCACGACTTCGACCACGATTGCCTGGCAATTGCGCTGCCACGTGCCCATGCGCTCGCCGATGCGCCGGAGCTCAACATCGCGATGCTGGCCGACGAGCCGTTCGTTTCATGGCCAGCGGGCGAGGGCATCGGCTTCCACGCGCAGGTGCTGGGCCTGTGCACCGTTGCGGGCTTCACCCCGCGCGTGGTGCAGGAAGCGCAGGGCATGCATGCGGTGTTGTCGTTGGTGGCGGTGGACGCTGGCGTGGCAATCGTTCCAGCCAGCATGGCCTGCTTCCGCCCGCAGGAGATCGTCTATCGCGCGCTGGAAAGCGATGCCGCGCGCTTCGATCTGCCGTTCTGCACGCGGCCAGAGCAACCGTCGCCGCTGCTGCGCAATTTCCTGGAGGCGGCGGCCGGGGCCTGACGCCGCCTGTGCGTTCGCCCGCGGCAATGCACGACCATGGAACTAGGCTCCGGTGATTCCCGTCGTGCACCGTCGAGCAAGGAAGCCCCACTCCGGGCCCTACCGTCATCCCGTTGTCGTCTTCCGCTCACGCCGCCCATGCCCACCCAGGTCTAATGTTGATCGTCCCCGTCCCCCACGGAGACCCGCCATGTGGCTGCTCGACCATCTCTGGCCCGGCCGTAGACCGCTTCCTCCCCCGGTCGCGGACGCGCCGCAGGTGCCGCCACGCCGGCCCTGGCTGAAACGCCCTGTGCGGGCCGGGCGCAGCGGCATGGCTCCCTGGCAGAAGGTCGCCACGCCGCTGCGGCGCGCGCGCCACTAGGCGCCGCGGTCGGCCGGGTGGTTGACCCCGTCGTTGACCGGGATCACCCCCAGCGCGAACGGGTCGATGCCCTCCAGACACGCCACGTTGTAACCGTACTGGTCCGGGTTGGAGCGGCGCCGGTGATGGGTGTAGATGCCGCACACGTCGCAGAAGTAGTGCTCGGCCACATGGGTGTTGAACTGGTACAGCTGCAGGTGGTTCTGCCCGCGCACGACCTGCAGGCCCGCGCGGGCAACGCTGGCTGCAATGGCACCCCGGCGCCGGCACATCGAGCAGTCGCAACGGCGCGGGTCGACGATGCCGTCCGGCAGGTCCAGCAGCAGCTCGACCGTGCCGCAGTGGCAGGTTGCGCGGTGCTGGGGTTGGACCGGAACGCCGGCCACGGAAGTGATGCCCATCGTTGCTCCTGTGAAGTGAACCTGGCCGCATGGACCGCCGCAGACGGTGCGCCGGCGTGCCTGAACAGGCCGTAGATGCCACGGTGAACCCGCTTGTGGCTAACTATGCGGCTTCGGGACCGCGACAGGATGCCAGTGAAAGCCGCAGGACGTTGGATGACAGGAAGTGCCATGGCGCTGGCAGCGCTGTGGGTGGCCGGGCTGCTGGCCTATCAGATGCCGGGGCCGGGCTGGCTGGCGAAGGGCATTGCGGTGCTGTGGCTGCTGTTTGCGCTGTGGGCGTCGTGGCGGGTCGCGCGTGGTCGCAGCAACCGCCGCCTCGGCATGGCGTATGGCGCTGCGCTGGTGCTGGCCGGCCTGTGGTGGCTGCTGCTGACCCCACGCCAGGACCGCGTGTGGGCCGATGACGTGGCCCAGCGCCTGCATGTGGTGTCCTTCGACGGGCGCCACGTGGTGTTCGACAACGTGCGCGATTTCACCTGGCGCAGCGAAACCGACTACGACGCGCGCTGGTTGCGCCGCGAATACGACCTGGACCAGTTGCGCTCGGCCGATCTGGTGCTGTCGTACTGGATGGGCCCGGCGATCGCCCACACCCTCATCTCGTTCGGTTTCGAGGACGGTCGCCACGTGGTGTTCTCGCTGGAGATCCGCAAGGAGCGCGGCGAATCGTTTTCGGCACTGGGCGGGTTCTTCCGCAAGTTCGAGATGACCCTGGTGGCCTCGGAAGAGACCGACATCATCCGCACCCGCACCAACGCGCGTGGCGAGGATGTCTATCTGTACCGCCTGCACGGCATGGACCACGCGCAGCTGAAGGAACTGTTTGCCGCGTACATCGCGCAGGCGCGCGAACTGGATGCGAAGCCGGGCTTCTACAACACGCTCACCAGCAACTGCACCACCATCGTCTTCGACCTGGCCCGCCACATCGCGCCGCGCCTGCCGCTGGACTACCGCCTGCTGCTGTCCGGGTATCTGGCCGAGTATGCGCAGGAGGTCGGCGCACTCACCCCAGGCGTGCCTTATGCCGAGCTGCATGACAAGGGCCGCATCACCCAGCGTGCATTGGACCTGGGCAGCGGCGACCACTTCTCCACCGTGATCCGCCAGGGCGTACCTGGCACCGAGCAGGACCCGCAGTAATGACTCGACTCCTCCTGATCCGCTGGCAGCGTGCGCTGCCGGTGTTGTTCGCCGCCTTCCTGCTGCTGGGCAGCAGTGGTTGCGCGATGGTCACCGTCAAGCAGGTCAAATCCAGCGATTCGCTGGTCAACAAGCGTGCCGACGTGCTCAATACCGGCAAGCTCAGCCCCGCTGCGCGCGAGACGCTAAGCGCGGCAGGCCTGGACGAATCGCAGTGCGAGAAGGACTTCCTGGTCTGCCGCAGCACGCTGCTGATGACCGACGATCTCAATGTCGAGCAGCGGCTGTCTGCGCTGTCCGAACTGTGGGTGAAGGCCGCGCTGGCGCTGACGCCGAAGAAGACCGCAGCCGGCGATCCGCCGATGAGCGACGCAGCGCTGGACGCTTGGCTGGAAGCCGCGCGCTACGCCTATGCCTACCTGTTCTACAGCGGCCGCTCACCATCGGATCGCGCCTTCGAAGACCGGCAGACGCAGGTGCGTGACTACTACAACTACGCGGCCGAGAAGGCGGCGGTGGTGCTGTTCGTCCGCGCGCGCGCCGCTGCGTTGGCTGGCGAGGACTACACGAAGCCGATCTCGGTTGGCAGCTGGTCGCTGGCTTCCAACTACCAGCAGCTGAACCTGAAGAGCATTCCCGCGCAGCTGGTGCCGGCCGGCACGGTCAGCTTCGTCGGGCTGCGCAGTACTTATCGCCGTGATGGCTTCGGTGCCGAGCTGGTGATGGTGATGGACCCGCCGAAGCTGGTCGCACCGGTGATCGCGCCTGAGGGCCCGAAGGCGGAGACACCGCAGGATGACGAAGAGGGCGCACGCCGTGGCCGCCGTCATCGGCATGACGATTCGGTGCCCGAGTTCAGCGAGATGTCCTCGATCAACGTCACCGCGTTGCTGCGCTTCGAAGGCAGCAGCCTGGACGATGTGATGCGGACGCGCCGGGTTGAACTGGATGCCTATTCGCCGGAAGCTACCGAGCGCATCACCCTGCACGGCGAACAGGTGCCGCTGGCCGGCAATTTCACCGCGGCCTACGGCCTGTGGCTTGCCCAGAGCGGTTTCGCCCGGCAGTCACTGCGCACCCTGTTCGGCATGAGCGAGGGCATCGGCGAGCCACACATCTACCTGATGCAGCCGTGGGACCCGAACCGCCGCATCATCTTCATGCTGCACGGCCTGGCCAGCAGCCCGGAAGCCTGGGTGAACCTGGCCAACGAGATCATGGGCGACCCCGAGCTGCGCCAGCAGTTCCAGGTGTGGCAGGTCTATTACCCGACCAACGCACCGATCGCGCTGAACCGCTACGAGATCGCCAATGCGTTCAACGACACGCTGAAGCACTTCGATCCCAATGGCAGCACGCGTGCATCGAAGGACATGGTCTACATCGGCCACAGCATGGGCGGCGTGCTCGCGCGGCTGCTGGTGAGCGATTCCGGTGACGTGCTGTGGAACGACCTGCTGGCCAACTATGACCTGAAGGGCGAGCGTCTGAAGCGCGTGCAGAACAAGCTGGGGCCGTTGCTGCATTTCAAGGCACAGCCGAACGTGGAGCGTGCGATCTTCATCGCTGCGCCGCACCAGGGCACCGATATTGCCGGCAACAAGGTCGGGCGCCTGCTGGGCCGGCTGGTGCGCCTGCCACTGACCATCCTCGGCAAGTTCGAGGACGTGTTCATGGCGCTGGCGCAGGCCGAGCAGCAGGTCGATGGCACGGCCAAGCCGAAGATTCCCAACAGCATCGACAACCTCAAGGCCAGCGATCCGTTCGTCAAGGCCGCAGCGCAGCTGCCGATCGAAGCGGGACTGAAGTACCACTCGATCATCGCCCAGCGCAAGCCGGAGCTGCCGGTGGACAAGTCCGATGACGGACTGGTGCCGTACTGGAGTGCGCATCTGCCGGGTGCACAGTCGGAGAAGGTCATCATTTCCGGCCACAGCGTGCAGGAGACCCCGCAAGCGGTGCTGGAAGTGCGGCGCATCCTGCACCGGGATATCGATGACGTGGGGACGGGGACGCGGTAGTGCCAGCCGCTGGCCGGCACTCTCCGCGCACGCGGGAATCCCGTGATGGTGCCGGCCAGCGACCGGCACTGCCGAAACCCGGCGGCGCTACACCCGCCGCGCGATCACCGCAGCCAGCACCGCCAGGCCGAAGGTGATCGCCAGGCACAGCAGGTAGCCGGTGTGCGGCGCGCTTTCCACGAACAGCGCGAACAACGCACCGGAGACCGCCAGCGCGGTGGTCACCGACAGGGCCTCGCTCAGCTGCAGGGCCGACGTGTTGGCACCCTGCTCATGCGCTGCTGACAGCGAAAGCGTGAGTACCGAGAGGCTGGCGTAGATCATGCCCATGCCGAAACCGGTGACCGTCCAGCCCACCAGTGCCACCGGCAATGGCACTGCATTGAACAACACCGCAAGCGTTGCGGCGATGCCGACCGTCATCATCGCCGTGCCGACGCGCAGCAGCTGCTGGCGTGACCAGCCGCGCTGCTGGTGACCCTGCAGCCAGGAGCCAGCGAACCAACCGAGTGCGCCGAGGCTGAGCACCGCGCCGGCCCAGCTGGGCGGGAGCCCGCGTTCGCGCTGAAGCAGCAGCGGCAGGTAGGCTTCGCAGGCGAAGAATGCGGCGGCGGCGATGCCGCGCAGTGCGATCACGCTGGGCAGGCCCCTGCGCAGGATCAGCGTTCCGGCCGGCAGCAGGCGATGCACGCATAGCAGCTGCGCCAGCATCGCCACGCTGATGCAGAGCAGGGCGGTCGGACCGTGCTGCTGGCCGCCGAAGTACAGCAGCAGCGCCGCCAGCGATGCACCACTGGCCCAACGTACGACGTTGCCGCGCCCCTCGTCGTCGTTGCTGTCGGCGGAGGGTTGCATGCGCGCCAGCGCAGGCCGCAGCAACAGGGCAGCAGGGACTGCCAGCAGCGGCACCGCCAGGAACACCCAGCGCCAGCCGAGATGCTGGACGATCAGGCCGCTCAGCGCCGGGCCGACCATCGAGGGCACCACCCAGCCCGCCGAGAATGCCGCGAACACCTTCGGCCGCAGGTGCTCGGGGTAGCTGCGGCCGACCATCACGTACAGCGAGACCGAAATCGCGCCCGCACCCAGGCCCTGCAGCAGGCGCCCGGCCACCAGCATGCCCATGCGCACGGCGAAGCCGGCCAGCAGCAGGCCCAGCACGAAGCAGGCCAGGCCGTACCACAGCGGCCGTGCCGGGCCCTGGCGGTCGGCCCAGCGTCCGGCCAGGGTCATGCCGATCACGCTGGTGGCCAGTGTGCCACCGAAGGCCAGCGCATACAGGCGCAGGCCGCTGAGTGCTTCGGCCACCGTGGGCATCGCGGCCGCGACGGCCAATGCTTCGAAGGCGTGCAGCGCGACCAGCGCGACCATGCCGAGGGTGGTGGCGCGGTAGCGCGCGGACAGGATCGATGTGTCAGCCGGCAGGCGGGTGTCGGCGGGAGAGAGGGTCGGGGTCATACCGGTCAGGGGCGGGCCGCGCTTGTCAACGGGCGGCGAAGATAGCAGCATGCCACCTCAACTATAGTTGAGGTCAAGCAATGGCATCCCAGGAACTCAGCGTTGGCGAGGTCTCGCAGCGCAGTGGCGTGGCCGTTTCCGCACTGCATTTCTACGAGCGCAAGGGGCTGATCAGCAGCCTGCGCACCTCGGGCAACCAACGCCGTTACAGCCGCGACGTGCTGCGCCGGCTGGCGGTGATCCGCGTTGCGCAGCGGGTGGGCATGCCACTGGAAGCGGTCGGCCGCGCCTTCGAGAGCCTGCCTGAAGGCCGTGCACCGACCAAGGCTGACTGGGCCAAGCTGTCCGCGCGCTGGCGCACCGAGCTGGAAGAGCGCATCCACATGTTGCAGCTGCTGCGCGATGAACTGACCGGCTGCATCGGCTGTGGCTGCCTGTCACTGCAGCATTGCCGCCTGGCCAATCCTGGCGACGTTCTCGGCGAACGCGGCGACGGCCCGATGCGCTGGGAATGAAAAAGGGGACGCGCTCCCGGTAGCGCCGGGCCATGCCCGGCGGACGAAAACGACTTGATCCCCTCCGTCCCCTTTTTCTTACCAGACCGTGATCGTCTCGCCGCTCTGGATGCCTTCCACCGCGCGCTGGAAGGCCAGCGCCGCGCGTTGCGCGCTTACCGCTTCGAAGCCCGGGAAGTAGGGGCCGTAGGCCGCCATCGATTCGATCAGTACGTTCGGGCTGACCACGTTGATGCGCAGGCCGCGCGGCAGCAGCTCCAGTGCGGCAGCGCGCACGAAGCCTTCCAGTGCGGCATTCACTGCGGTGGCGTTGACGCCGTCGCGGATCGGCTGCGCGCTGATGATGCCGCTGGTCAGGGTGATCGAGCCACCGGCATTGAGGTGGTGCTGGGCGGCCAGTGCCAGCCGCACCTGGCCCAGCAGCTTGTCCTGCAGGCCGCTGTTGAACTGTGCCGGCGTCATCTCCTGCAGCGGTCCGAAATGCACCGAGCCGGTGGTGGAGATCACCGCATCGACTGCACCGGTGCGGGCGAACAGTTCGGCGACGCTGGCGTCGTCAGTCAGGTCCACACGCAGTTCGCCACTGCGGCGGCCGGCGGCGAGAATCTGATGCTGTTGGCCGAGCTGACGGGCGACTGCCTGGCCGAGGGTGCCGCTGGCACCGACGAGGAGGATCTTCATGGCCGTTCCTTGCGTGTGGGAGTGAGCGCAGTCTGCGCCGTCACAGCGTGGTTAGGTAAGCGGCGTATGATTTGCAGATTCCTAACTCTGGATTAGCAATGGATACCCTTCGCTGCATGCAGGCCTTCGTCGCCGTGGCCGAACGCGGCAGCTTTGCAGGGGCCGCCGAAGAGCTGCAGGTGTCGGCGGTGATGGTGGGCAAGTACATCCAGCAGTTGGAAGCACATCTGGGCACCGCGTTGCTGCAACGGAACACCCGCCGCCAGCGCTTGACCGAAGCCGGCAGCGCCTACCTGGCCGGGTGCCGGCAGGTGCTGGAGCAGGTGCAGCAGGCCGAGGCCGATGTGGCCGGCCTGCAGGTACAGCCGCGTGGCCTGTTGCGGGTCAGCGCGCCCACCACCTGGGGCAGCTGCGTGCTGGCGCCGCAGCTGGCTGGCCTGCTGCGTGCGCAGCCGCAGTTGAACATCGAGCTGGACCTGAGCAACCGCCGCGTGGATCTGATCGAAGATGGCTTCGACGCGGCGATCCGGGTCGGGCCGTTGCCATCGCAGGAGGTGGTGGCGCGGCCGCTGCCGCCGTATGCGATGAGCCTGTGCGCGGCGCCGTCTTACCTGCGCAGGCGCGGCACGCCGCGAACACCGGATGACCTGCAAGGGCACGACTGCCTGAGCCATCTGGCCTGGCGCGGCGGGCATGGCTGGCAGTTTGCCAACGGCGAACAGGTCGACTGGGAGGCGCGGCTGAGCAGCAACGATGGCTTCGCATTGCGTGAAGCCGCCGTGGCCGGGGCCGGGCTGGTACTGCAGCCCACCGCACTGCTGGCGGCGGAGATCGCAGCGGGGCGGTTGAAGCCGCTGCTGCGCGACTACCTGCCCGAACCGCGGCCGATGCACCTGATCTACCTGCCCGATCGACGCCCGCGCCCGCGTTTGCAGTGCTTCGTCGATTTCGTCATGACCACATTGGGGCAATGATCATCGGGATAGATGGGGTCCGATCCCTTTGCCGAGGCAAAGGGATCGGACCCCAGGGGATCAATCATTCGCCGCAGACAATTCCTGTCCACGCACCTGCGCGGCGCGCAGTGCCTTGTCCACCAGTGCCTCGAAGCCGCCAGCCTGGAAGCTCTCGATCGCGGCCTGGGTAGTGCCATTGGGTGACGTCACGCGGCGGCGCAGTTCTGCGGGGCTCTCACCGGCCTCATCCAGCATGCGCGAGGCGCCCAGCAGGGTCTGCACCACCAGCGTGCGCGCGGCATCGGCCGGCAGGCCCTGGGCGATACCCGCCGCTTCCATCGCTTCGGCCAGCAGGAACACGTAGGCCGGCCCGCTGCCAGACACGGCGGTGACCGAATCCATCAGTGCCTCGCGTTCGATCCACACCGTGCGCCCGGCACTGGCCAGCACCTGTTCGGCCTGCGCGTGCTGCTGTGGATCCACCGAGGGCGTGGCATACAGGCCGGTCACGCCGGCACCGAGCAGAGCGGGGGTATTGGGCATCGCACGCACCACCGGCAGGTTTCCACCCAGCCAGCGTTCCAGCTGCGCGCTGGTGATGCCGGCGGCGATCGACACCACCAGCGGCCGGTTTGCCTGGGCCAGTGCCAGCAGCGACTGACAGACCTCACGCAGCACCTGCGGCTTCACCGCCAGCAGCCAGGTGCCGCCCTGTGCGCCGGCATCGGTGGCGTTGTCGTGCACCTGCACGCCGAAGTCGGCAGCCAGCGACTCGCGCAGCGCTGCAACCGGTTCGGCCACATGGATGTGCGCGGCCGGCACGCCCTGGCGGATCAGGCCGGCGATCAGGCTGCGCGCCATGTTGCCGCCGCCGATGAAGGTGATGGAATCAGCTGCCATGGATGTCTCCTTGGAAAATCAGGCCGGTCGCGCGCGCGCCGAACAGGGCGGTGCCGATGCGCACCAGGGTGGCGCCCTCGGCGATGGCTTCGGCGTAGTCGCTGCTCATGCCCATCGACAGCGTGTCGACCTGCGCGCGCTGGGCGGCCAGCGACTGGAAAAGTGTGCGCATGCGCACGAATGCATCGCGGCGACGCTCGGCCTCGGGCCATGGCGCGGGAATCGCCATCAGGCCACGCAGGCACAGCGAGGGCTCGGCGGCAATCGCAGCGGCCAGCCCCTCGACATCCTCCGGTGCACAGCCGTGCTTGCTGGATTCATCGTCGATGTTGACCTGGATCAGCACGTTCAGCGGGCCGTGTGCGGCCGGGCGATGGCGCGCCAGCGCCGTTACCAGCTTGGGCCGGTCCACGCTCTGCACCCAGTCGAAATGGGTGGCCACCGCCTCGGCCTTGTTCGACTGCAGGTGGCCGATCAGATGCCACTCCAGCGCCAGGTGCTGCAGCGCCTGCATCTTGGCCAGCGCTTCCTGCACATAGTTCTCGCCGAAGGCCTGCTGGCCCTGTGCGGCCAGCGCAGCCACGGCCTCGGCCGGTTGGGTCTTGGAAACGGCCAGCAGGCGCGGATCGGGCCGGCCGGCCGCCTCGGCGGCGGCATGCAGGTTGCTCAGGATCTGGGGCAGGGGAGTGGCCACGTAACGCGTTCCGTTGAATCAGGAGGCTATACTGCCGCCCGGGGAAAGATCCTTCCAGTCGAAGCCGTTATTGGGGAGTAGCCGCTCATGGATATCGCCGAACTGCTGGCGTTTTCCGTAAAGAACAAAGCGTCCGACCTGCACCTGTCTGCAGGCCTGCCGCCGATGATCCGCGTGGACGGCGACGTTCGCCGGATCAACATCCCGGCCCTGGACCACAAGCAGGTCCACGCGCTGGTGTACGACATCATGTCCGACAAGCAGCGCCGCGATTACGAGGAATTCCTCGAAGTGGACTTCTCCTTCGAGATTCCGTCGCTGGCGCGCTTCCGTGTGAACGCGTTCAACCAGAACCGTGGCGCCGGTGCGGTGTTCCGTACCATTCCGTCCGAGGTGCTCACCCTTGAGGACCTGGCCTGCCCGCCGTTGTTCCGCGAGGTGATCCAGCAGCCGCAGGGCCTGATCCTGGTGACCGGCCCGACCGGCTCGGGCAAGTCGACCACGCTGGCGGCGATGATCGACTACATCAACAAGAACGAATACGGCCACATCCTCACCGTCGAGGATCCGATCGAATTCGTGCACACCTCGCAGAAGTGCCTGATCAACCAGCGCGAAGTGCACCGTGACACGCATGGCTTCAACGAAGCACTGCGCTCGGCACTGCGTGAGGACCCGGACATCATCCTGGTCGGCGAACTCCGCGACCTGGAAACCATCCGCCTGGCACTGACCGCCGCGGAAACCGGCCACCTGGTGTTCGGCACCCTGCACACCAGCTCGGCGGCCAAGACCATCGACCGTATCATCGACGTGTTCCCGGCCGGCGAAAAGCCGATGGTGCGTTCGATGTTGTCCGAGTCGCTGCGTGCGGTGATCTCGCAGGCACTGCTGAAGAAGGTCGGTGGCGGCCGTACCGCAGCGTGGGAAATCATGGTCGGCACCCCGGCCATCCGCAACCTGATCCGCGAGGACAAGGTGGCGCAGATGTACTCGGCCATCCAGACTGGCCAGCAGTACGGCATGATGACCCTGGACCAGCATCTGCAGGACCTGGTCAAGCGCAGCCTGATCACCCGCAACCAGGCCCGCGAGTACGCCAAGGACAAGCGCCTGTTCGAGTAAGGCGGGACAGCGACGGGCGGCGCGCGCAATGGCGCGGCCGCTCCGTGTTGTTTCCTCCACCGACCGTTACCTGGTAAACCGCTTTCCGGGAGCCCGCCGTGAACACCACCGCGACCACCATCGATTTCACTTCGTTCCTCAAGCTGATGGCGCACCAGCGCGCCTCGGACCTGTTCATCACCGCCGGCATGCCACCGGCGATGAAGGTCAACGGCAAGATCTCGCCGATCACGCAGACGCCACTGACGCCGCAGCAGAGCCGCGACCTGGTCCTCAACGTGATGACCCCGGCACAGCGCGAGGAATTCGAGAAGACCCACGAATGCAACTTCGCCATCGGCCTGTCCGGTGTCGGCCGTTTCCGCGTGAGCTGCTTCTACCAGCGCAACCAGGTCGGCATGGTGCTGCGCCGCATCGAGACGCGCATTCCGACCGTGGAAGAGCTGAGCCTGCCGCCGATCATCAAGACGCTTGCGATGACCAAGCGCGGCATCATCCTGTTCGTCGGTGCTACCGGTACCGGTAAATCGACTTCGCTGGCGGCGATGATCGGTTACCGCAACCAGAACTCGACCGGCCACATCATCACCATCGAAGACCCGATCGAATTCGTGCACAAGCACGAGGGCTGCATCATCACCCAGCGCGAAGTCGGCATCGATACCGACAGCTGGGAAGCCGCGCTGAAGAACACCCTGCGCCAGGCGCCGGACGTGATCATGATCGGCGAGGTGCGTACCCGCGAAGGCATGGACCACGCCATCGCGTTCGCCGAAACCGGCCACCTGGTGCTGGCCACGCTGCATGCCAACAATGCCAACCAGGCGATGGACCGCATCGTCAACTTCTTCCCGGAAGACCGCCGCAACCAGCTGTTGATGGACCTGTCGCTGAACCTCAAGGGCGTGGTCGCGCAGCAGCTGGTGCCGTCGCCCGATGGCCGCTCGCGCAAGGTGGCGATGGAGATCCTGCTGGGCACGCCACTGGTACAGGACTACATCCGCGACGGCGAGATCCACAAGTTGAAGGAAGTGATGAAGGACTCGGTCCAGCTGGGCATGAAGACCTTCGACCAGAGCCTGTTCGAGCTGTACCAGGCCGGCGAGATCAGCTACGAGGACGCGCTGCGTTACGCCGATTCGCAGAACGAGGTGCGCCTGCGCATCAAGCTCAGCCAGGGCGGCGACGCGCGCACCCTGTCGCAGGGGCTGGATGGAGTGGAAATCTCCGAAATCCGCTGACCCGGCCGGCATCGGTCATGACCGGATTGATGAATTCCAGTCATGACCGACTGCCGTCCAACCGATTCAATCCATCGCCACTGCAGGCGTATCGTCAGCACTCCCCCCTCTGGAGTACGACGATGCAGACACGTGAACTCGGCCGCAGCGGCCTGAAGGTTTCCGCCCTGGGCCTGGGTTGCATGGGCCTGACCCATGCCTACGGCCAGCCGGTTGAACCGAGCCAGGGCATCGCCCTGCTGCACGCCGCCGTCGAGCGCGGCGTGACCTTCTTCGACACCGCCGAGGTGTACGGCCCGTACACCAACGAAGACCTGCTCGGCCAGGCCTTGGCGCCCCACCGCGACAGGCTGGTGATCGCCACCAAGTTTGGTTTCAAGGACGCGCGCACCGATGCTGGCCTGGACAGCCGCCCGGAGAACATCCGTGCTGTGGCCGAAGCCAGCCTCAAGCGCCTGCGTACCGACCATATCGATCTGTTCTACCAGCACCGCGTCGACCCGAACGTGCCGATCGAGGATGTGGCCGGCACCGTGCGCGACCTGATCGCCGAGGGCAAGGTCGGCCACTTCGGCCTGTCCGAGGCCAGTGCTGCCACCGTGCGTCGCGCGCATGCCGTGCAGCCGGTCGCCGCCGTGCAGAGTGAGTATTCGCTGTGGTGGCGCGAACCGGAGCGTGAGCTGCTGCCGACGCTGCAGGAGCTGGGCATCGGCTTCGTGCCGTTCAGCCCGCTGGGCCGCGGCTTCCTGACCGGTGCGATCAACGCCGATACCACCTTCGACGCCAACGACTTCCGCAATACCGTGCCGCGTTTCGAAGTGGAGGCGCGCCGCGCCAACCAGGCGTTGGTGGATCGCATCAGCACGATTGCGGCAGCGCGCGGTGCGACGCCTGCGCAGGTCGCACTGGCCTGGCTGCTCGCGCAGGCACCGTGGATCGTGCCGATTCCGGGCACCACCAAGGTTCATCGCCTGGAAGAAAACCTGGGCGCGGCCGACCTGCAGCTGGCGCCGGAAGAACTGCAACGCATCGCGCAGGCGCTGGACGAAGTGTCGATCGTTGGCGAGCGCTACAACCCACAGCGTGCGGCACAGGCCAAGGGCTGACCAGCCGGTGAGTGCGGACCGCTGGTGGTGGGTGCGGACCGTTGGTCCGCACGCCTTGACCCTCACCCCATCGGCCCGCGCAGCGCATCAAGCACCGTCCGCATCGCCACGGTCACGTGGCGGCGCGAAGGGTAATACGCGTAGTAACCATCGAAGTGCGGGCACCAGTCGTCCAGCACTGATTGCAGCCGTCCATCGTCCAGCATCGGCTGCACCTGGTCTTGCGGCAGCCAGGCCAATCCGCTGCCGGCCAGCGCAGCGGTGCGGGTCATGCCCATGGTGTTGAACGTCCACTGGCCGCTCACGCGCACGCTCAGTTCATTGCCGTCCTGGCCGAAATCCCACGGCATCAGCCCACCATGCGTAGGCAGCCGCAGGGTCACGCAGTTGTGCCCGGCCAGGTCGTCCGGATGCCGCGGCACCACGTGCTGGCGGAAGTAGCTGGGCGCCCCGACCACGCGCATGCGCAGCGGCGGGCTGATCGGTACGGCGATCATGTCGCGCGCCAGCCGCTCGCCCAGGCGGATGCCGATGTCGTAGCGCTCGGCCACGATGTCGGCCAACCCGTAGTCGGCCGCCAGTTCCACCTTCAAATCCGGATACTGCCGCAGCAACGGCGCCAGCCTGGGCCAGGCGATGTACTCGGCGGCGTGGCCGGTGGCATTGATGCGGATGGTGCCGGCCGGGCGTTCACGGTACTCGGCCAGCGCGGCCAGCCCGTCCTCGATCTCGGCCAGGCGCGGGCCAGGGTATCGAGCAGGCGGGCACCGGCTTCGGTGGTCGAGACGCTGCGGGTGGTGCGGGTCAGCAGGCGCACGCCCAGGCGCTGCTCCAGTCCGCGCATGGCATGGCTGAGCGCGGACTGGGACACGCCCAGTTGGGCGGCAGCCTTGGTGAAGCTGCCCTCGCGGGCAACGTGGACAAAGGCCTGCAGATCGTTGAGATTTTCGCGGGGCATGCGGGGATGATACGGCCGGGCTGCGCCCGGCACCTGCCGAAACAACGTCAACGTCAAAAGCTGGCTTCCTGTGGAAGGCGAGGTGGCTCAGGTCGCGGGGACGGCGCAAGTACGTCCATGTAGCCTCGGTCGCGCCATCCATGGCGCTCACGCCCCCGCAACCGGACCCACCCCGCCTTCGACAGTTTCCCGCTGCTGTCGGTGGGTGCCGACCGTTGGTCGGCACGGGATCCGGCCCACTACGTGAGGGTGTGTCGATTTCTGCGTCTGTGGTTCGTCAAATGAATGACTTCAACAACGGGGGCTGCACATGAGCACTGGCACCAAGCCGAAAGGCCCGGCCTCGTACTTCCCCTCCATCGAGAAGACCTACGGGCAGCCGGTGGCGCACTGGTTCGGGCTGCTGGCGGGGAAGAAGGGCCTGAAACACATGGAACTGGTCAGCTTCCTGAAGAGCGAGCACGGCCTGGGCCATGGCCACGCCAACGCGCTGGTGGCGCACCATCTGGCCGGCAAGGGGTGACCGGCGGCCGGCGGAGCGGGCTGGGGCGCATTCAGCTGAACGATTTCATCTGCAACTGTCATGCAGATCGTGTCTAATACCGCTCCCCACCTGCTGTTCCCCACCCGCATGTCCCTTCCCTCCCATGGCCCCGCGCCGTGCGACGACGCTGACGGCCACCTGGTCACCGCCGGTCCGCTGACCCCGCCGCCCGACAGCGCCGGCACCACCGCCGACGACAAAGCGCTGCGTCACTCGATCGCCGAGGACGTGCAGGGCATGGTGCTGGCCACGATGGTGGCCTCGCTGGGCCTGGCCATCTTCGCCAAGGGCGGGCTGATGATCGGCGGCATGGCGGGCATGGCCTTCCTGCTGCACTACGCGATGGGCTGGAACTTCGGCCTGGTGTTCGTGCTGGTCAACCTGCCGTTCTACTGGGTGGCGCTGCGGCGCATGGGCTGGGAATTCACCCTGAAGACCTTCGCCGCGGTCACCGCCTGTGGCGTGCTGACCGACCTGCTGCCGCGCTGGATCGACTTCTCGCACATCAACCCGCTGTACTCGGCGATTGTCGGCGGTGCGTTGTCCGGCCTGGGCATCCTGTTCTTCATCCGCCACCGTGCAAGCCTTGGCGGCATCGGCATCCTGGCGGTGTACCTGCAGCGCACCCGTGGCTGGAGCGCGGGCAAGGTGCAGATGTCCTACGACGCGTGCCTGATGGTGGCCGCGTTCTTCGTGTTGTCGCCGTCGAAGGTGCTGTATTCGGCCATCGGCGCGGTGGTGCTCAGCCTGGTGCTGATGTTCAACCACCGCCCCGGCCGCTACATGGGCGTGTGACGTTCAACGGTGTTGCCGGCCAGCGGCCGGCACTACCGGAACCCAGGCATGGCAGCGCCGGGCCATGCCCGGCGGATATCCATCAGCGGGCGGCAGCCTTCAACCACGGCGGCGACAGCATCAGCAGCCGCGCATGCACCGGGCAATCCTCGGCGTGCGCACCGGGCAGGTAGCCCAGGCTCATCAGGAATTCGCCGGTGATCTCGCCGCCGGTGAAGCGGAACGTCTTCTTGAACAGCTTCACCCAGTCGGCCTTGCTGCGCGGGTGGTGCGCATCCAGCCACGCCGCGAAGCTGCCATGGCTGGCCCGCAACTGCTGGATCACCTGCGCGTTGTGGATCGCCGCCCGTACCTTCAGCCGGTTGCGGATGATGCCTGCGTCCGACAGCAGGCGCTCGATGTCCTGCTCGGCATACGCCGCCACGCGGTCGACATCGAAGCCGTCGTAGGCCGCGCGGAAGCCCTCGCGCTTCTTCAGGATCGTTTCCCAGCTCAGGCCGGCCTGGTTGATTTCCAGCACCAGCCGCTCGAACAGCTCGCGCTCGTCACGCTGCGGGAAGCCGTACTCGTTGGCGTGGTAATAGTCGTGCACCGGATGGCCCGGGGCGATGAGGCAGTAGCCGCTCATGGGGAAGGCTCGTTGGAATCGGATTCGGATTCGGGATCGATGGCCACCGCAGGGTGCCCGCCGATGGACAGCATCGGCCAGCGCGGTGGAATGAGCGTGAGTCTGCCGTCACGCAGGGCCTGGTTGATCGTCTCGGCCTGGCCGCTGACGGTGCCGAACAGCGCACCGGCCCGGCGCCACTGGGAATCCTTGCCACGTGCGTACAGCACGCAGTCCGGTCCACGGTGGGTGTTCAGCTCGCACAGCAGCACCTCGCCGGTACCATCGCCGTCCAGGTCGCGATGCACGATCAGGCAGTCGCGCTCGCTCTGGGCGCAGGATTCGCCATTGATCGATCGGGTGGCCAGAGCTTTCCACCAGTCGTCCGGTGGAGAACTGGATCCCTTGGCCAGCTTCAGCGCGCGCTGCAGGGCGGCGACGTCCTGCGGCCCCTTGTCGAGGCGGTGGCCGTCGTCCCAGCGTGAGGTGCGTGCCAGTGCAGCAGCGATCACCTGTGGCGCGTTGGCATCGGCGGTGATGGCCGGATCGCGCTGCAGTTCGCGCAGCGCCCGCACGCCACGGCGCCCCAGATCGAAGCGCAGCACGTTGACGTCGCTGCTGGTGATCGCCGGCGGATCCGCACG
Source organism: Stenotrophomonas sp. pho (assembly GCF_006228405.1). NCBI lineage: Bacteria > Pseudomonadati > Pseudomonadota > Gammaproteobacteria > Lysobacterales > Lysobacteraceae > Stenotrophomonas > Stenotrophomonas sp. pho. Next base: position 1,011,988 of record NZ_CP029759.1, read on the forward strand.
CAGGCGCGCCAGCTGGCTGGACAGGGTCAGCCGCACCGGATCCAGCAGCGGCGAGTTGCCCAGCAGTGCCAGTGCCAGCACCGCCCAGCACATCCAGCGGTTGACCGGCTCCAGCATCTGCAGCCAGCGGCGCTGCCGGCGCAGCACCGCCAGCGCGTAGCCCACGGCATAGCCGGCCGTGGCCAATGCGACGAGCACCGCCCAGAAGCGATCCAGGGTCCAGCCGTACTGCGCCACGCGCAGGCCCAATGCATACAGTGCCAGCGCGGCGTAAACCGGCAGTGTCAGCAGGCTGGCTTCGACCAGCCTGCGCAGCACCAGAGGGTAGGAGACACTGTCTTCCCCCTGCTGGTAGACCGCATTGGTGAACGTCACCAGCAGCAGCGACACCACCACCAGCAGGCTGGCGGCCGAACGGGTCTTCCACAGCGGTTCCAGCCCGGTAAGCGGCAGGCTCAGCACGAACAATACGGCGATGAACGACAGCAGCGGCAGCAGCCCGCGGCAGATCGCGAACAGCACCTGGCGGGTGATCTGGATCGCACGGTGCTGGGTGCGCCCGATCAGCACGCCGAACCCGGCCAGGCTGCCGGTGGCCAGTGCGATGAAAGCGTCCTGCCGGAACAGGTCGCGGAAGACATTCACGTCCAGCAGTTGGAACAGCGCTGCCCACAGCCACAGCAGCAGCCAGGTCAGCCCGGTGAACAGCGCCGCCAAAGCGAGGGTCAAACCGTTCTGCCAGGCGCGCTCGAACAACTCGGGGTAGCTGGCGCGCCAGTGCCCATGCTGCAGCTGGAACTGCCACCAGGGCAGTGCCACGAACACCGCCACGCCCATGCCCAGGGTCAACGGAAACTGCAGCGCGCCCGACTCCAGTGCGGTCTCGCCATTGAGGTTCCAGCCGATCCAGGCGGCCAGCGCCAGCACCACCGCCGAGCCGAGCACGGCCTGCAGCCACAGTCGGCGCTGGCCCAGCTCGACCAGGCTCAGCGCCACCGCGCTGGGAATGGCCAGCACCCAGGCGTACCAGCAGTAGCGCCAGCCGATATCGCGGAATGGCCAGGCATCGGACAGCTCCTGCGCGGCATACAGCATCAGGCCCTGCAGCAGGGCAAGCAGGACGATGGCGCTGCGTGCCGGCAGGGTCAGGGGCGAAGAAGACGGCATCAATGACCTTCCGTGGCAAAGCACCATCCTAGCCCATCGTGGTTCGGCGCCATCGCGCGACCATCCCGCCCCCAGCAGGTAGAATGGGCCCATGCCTGTAATGCCGACCTCCCTTGCCGATCACCTGCTCGTCGCGCTGCCGTCGCTGCTCGACGCGACCTTTGCCCGCAGCGTCGCGCTGATCTGCCAGCACGACGAGAACGGGGCGATGGGCGTGCTGGTCAACCAGCCTTCCGAATACACGCTGGGTGAAGTGCTCGCGCAGATGGACATCACCACCGGTGATGGCGACCTGCAGGCGCGCATGGTGCTCAATGGCGGCCCGGTGCATCCCGAGCGCGGCTTCGTCATCCATGACGACGCGCGCGCGTGGGATTCCAGCCTGACCGTGGGCCACGGCCTGTACCTGACCACCTCGCGCGACATCCTCGAAGCGATGGCGCGCGGCGAAGGCCCGGCCAATGCGGTGGTCACCCTCGGCTGTGCCGGTTGGGGCGCAGGGCAGCTGGAAAGCGAGCTGTCCGAGAACAGCTGGCTGACCGTGCCGGCCGATGCCGAGCTGGTGTTCCAGCTGCCGCTGGAGCAGCGCTGGCAGGGTGCGGCTTCGCGTATCGGTGTCGACCTGTTCCGGCTGACTGACTACAGCGGCCATGTCTGAGCCCATCACGCCCGCACCGGATTCTGCTGCCCCGGCCATCCGTCGTGACGGCACGGTCCTGGGTTTTGATGTCGGCTCGCGGCGGATCGGCGTGGCCATCGGCAGTGCCTTTGCCGCGCATGCGCGCGCGGTGGCGGTGGTCGATGTGCACGGCAACGGCCCGGACTGGACCGCGATCGAACGCCTGCTCAAGGAATGGAAGCCCGACGGCCTGGTGGTCGGCGACCCGCTGACCCTGGACGGCCAGGACCAGCCCAACCGCAAGCGTGCGCAGGGCTTTGCCCGCCAGCTGCGGGAGCGCTTCAAGCTGCCGGTGGTGATGATCGACGAGCGTTCCAGCTCGGTCGAGGCTGCCCGCCGTTTCGCCGTCGAGCGCGCCGAAGGGCGCAAGCGTCGCCGTGATGCGGCCGCCCTCGACGCCGTGGCCGCGGCGGTGATCATCGACCGCTGGCTGTCGTCCCCGACGACGCCACCCCCATTCCCTGACTGCACGACTCCCGCCATGACTGCCCAGCAAATCGATGTCTCCGGACGCCTGCGCCACCTGCTGACCCTGGAGGGCCTGCCGCGCGAAACCCTGCTGCAGTTGCTCGATCGGGCTGGGCAGATCCGCGACGCCGCAGTCGGCCGTGTCGGCAACAAGCGCCACGTGCTGGCTGGTTCGGCGGTGTGCACGCTGTTCTTCGAGCCGTCCACGCGCACCCGCAGCTCGTTCCAGCTGGCCGCGCAGCGCCTCGGGGCCGATGTGCTGAACTTCGATGCCTCGACCTCGTCCACGCGCAAGGGCGAAACCGCCTGCGACACGCTGCGCAACCTGGAAGCGATGGGCGTGCGCGGCTTCGTGGTGCGCCACCCCGATGACGGCGCCGTGGCCGCGCTTGCCGACGCTGCGGGCGAGGGCACCGCGCTGATCAATGCCGGCGACGGCCGCAGTTCGCACCCCACCCAGGGCCTGCTCGACATGCTGACCCTGCGCCAGGCCAAGGGCCCGGATTTCTCGAAGCTGAAAGTGGTGATCGTCGGCGATGTGAAGCACTCGCGGGTGGCCCGCACCGACCTGCACGCGCTGCGCACGCTGGGCGTGGGCGAGATCCGCGTATGCGGCCCGCAGTCGCTGCTGCCGGATGATGAGACCCTGAAGGGCTGCGTGGTCGGCGATGATTTCGACGCGATGCTGGAAGGCGTCGACGCGCTGATGATGCTGCGCCTGCAGCGCGAGCGCATGGAAGAAGGCCTGGTGCCGTCGCTGGAGCAGTACCACGCGCAGTACGGCCTGACCCGCGAGCGCCTGGCGCGTGCCGGCAAGGATGCGGCCGTGTTGCACCCGGGCCCGATCAACCGTGGCGTGGAAGTGACCGATGACGTGGCCGATGGCCCGCAATCGTGGGTGCTGCGCCAGGTCGCCAACGGCGTCGCGGTGCGCATGGCCGTGCTGGAAACCTTGCTGGGCTGAGCACTTTGGTGGGTGCCGACCGTTGGTCGGCACGGCTGATCTGTCCTCATCCGGCCCGGTGGGTACCGACCGTTGGTCGGCACGGCTGATCTGTCCTTATCCGACCCGGTGGGTGCCGACCGTTGGTCGGCACGGCTGATCTGTTCTCAGCCGATCCGGTGGGTGCCGACCGTTGGTCGGCACTGAACCATCAGTGCGGTGAAGTGCGGGCCTGGCCATTGAATGGTTTCGGGCCTACCTGTATTGACGTCTTGCCCGATAGAAGAGAGATACCGGCAGGCGCACGCTTGGGCCCATGAACCGCGCTCGCCTACGCCTTGGCCGCCATTCCCGGATCGGGCAATCCTACATCCTGACCACCGTCACCCAGGAACGTCGACGCTACTTCGATGATGCCACTGCGGCACAGGAGGTGATGGATGTGTTCCGTCGCATTGATGATGATGGCCTGACGCACTCACTTGCCTATGTGGTCATGCCGGACCACATCCATTGGCTTGTGGAGATCCGTGCGTTCTCGCTGGACTACATCATGCAACGCTTCAAATCGAGCAGTGCATTGCGGATCAACCGCATGCTGGGCAAGACAGGACCATTTTGGCAATCGAGCTATCACGATCACGCCATTCGTTCTGAAGAATCACTGTTTCGCCATGCGATGTAATCGTCGCCAACCCGGTCAGGGCGAACTTGGCGAGCTGCGTGGGAGAGTATCCGTATGCCTGGTGCCGATGGGAGATTGATGGGAGGTACCAAGCAATGGATTACCCCGAAGCGGAGAGATAGTGCCGACCAACGGTCGGCACCCACCAATACCCAAGCCGACCAACGGTAGGTATCCACCAACAGATGTTTCCCAGCAGAAGCCGCGGTTCAGCGCTTCTGCGCGAACAGCCATGCCCACATTGCCGGGTCCGCGTACGTGGCGTCCCAGGCATTGTGGTTGCCCTCCGGGTACTCGGTGTAGCGCACGTCGCGTGCAGCGGCGCTTTGGAAGGCGGCGTGCAGCCTGCGGTCGTCGTCCGGCGGCACCACGTCATCCAGCGCACCATGGAAGATCCAGATCGGTGTGTGCCGAAGCCGCTTGGCGATCGCGGCATACGGATCGGATTCCTGGGCCACCTGTTCGACGAACAGCGTCGGACGCACCGCGCGCGGCGCCAGCACCGCGCCGCATACCGGCACGATCGCGGCGAAGCGCCCGGGGTCATCCAGCGCGATGTTCCAGCTGCCATAGCCGCCCATCGACATCCCGGTCAGGTACTGCCGCGAGGGATCGGCACCGAACTCGGCGATGGTGGCGTCCAGGGCGGCCAGCGCAACGCGGTTGTTGCGCCCGCTCCATTCCTGGCGGCCCGGCACCTGCGGGAATACGGCCAACGCGGGGAAGTCGGCCGCGTGCCTGCGCAGGTGCGGCCCCAGCCCCGCATGGGTCTGCTTGACGCCGTCGCCGCCACGCTCGCCGGATCCGTGCAGGAACAGCACCACCGGCAGCGCGCCAGGCGTGCGCGCCGCGGTGGCCGGAATGAACACCTGGTAATAGGCGGTGCGGCCATCCACTTTCACCGCACGCGATTCGAAGCGGCCACGTGCGCTGTCCGGGTGCGAGGCGCAGCCGGCCATCATCAGGATCGCCAGCATTGGCAGCCAGCGCATCATCGTACGGACCATCGACGTTCCAGGAGCGGTGGGTTCAGCCGCATCCTAGTCCGCCGCAGGTCAACGCGGCATCTTGCGCCGCATCACTGCGGGCGCGGGAAGCTGGCAATGATGTCCAGTTGTTCCTGCGCTTCGGCATTGCCTGCCGCCGCCGCAGCCTGCACCTGCGCCATGTCCGGGTGCAGCACCACCAGCAACGGGTTTTCGCAGACCGGGCAGTCGTACTCGGTGGCGTCCTCGTCCAGCTCCATCTCCATGGCACGCGAGCTGCCCTTCCATTCGCAGGCTGGGCAGGTGTGCTGCTGGTCGCGCCAGCCGGGCTGGAAATAGTTTTCGATCGTGGTGGCCATGAGGGTCCAGTTGGAATCGGGTCAGAGCCCCGCGCTGCGGGGATCCGACCCTAGGTCTTGGTGTGGGTCGGAGCTCCGCGTTGCGGGGATCCGGCCCGGCAGGGATCAGTGCAGCAGCACCAGCGTGGCCAGGCCGAGGAAGGTGAAGAAGCCCATCGAGTCGGTCACGGCAGTCAGGAAGATGCCACTGGCCAGCGCCGGGTCGAAGCCGAAGCGTTTCAGGGTCAGCGGCACCAGTACGCCGGCCAGCGCCGCAAACAGCAGGTTGCAGGTCAGCGCGATGGCGATCACCGCCGACAGCCCGGGCGAGTGGAACCAGACCAGCACGATCAGTCCCAGGATCGAGCCGAGCAGCAGGCCGTTGAGCGCGGCCACCCGCACTTCCTTCCACAGCAGCGTGCGCGCGTTGGAGGCGCCCACCTGGCCCAACGCCAGGCCGCGCACCATCAGCGCCAGCACCTGGGTACCGGCGTTACCGCCGAGGCCGGCGACGATCGGCATCAGCACCGCCAGCGCCACCAGCTTGTCGATGGTGCCTTCGAAATGGCCGACCACGCTGGAGGCCAGGAACGCCGTGCACAGATTGATCGACAGCCACATCAGGCGGCGGCGCATGGCGCGCCAGACCGGGCTGAACAGGTCCTCGTCCTCGTCCAGGCCGGCTGCGCCCAGCGCCTGGTGCTCGGCCTGGCCACGGATGATGTCGACCACGTCATCGATGGTGATGCGGCCAACGAGGATGTTGTTCTCGTCCACTACCGGTGCGGAGATCCAGTCATGGTCGGAGAACTGCCGTGCCACTTCCTGGTCGCTCTCGCCGACGTCGATGGCCGGCTGCTCGTCGTCGATCAGGCGGTTGATCGGGGTGGTGTCCTCGTGGGTCACCAGTGCCGCCAGCGACACCCGGCCGAGATACTGGTGCCGCCGGCTGACCACGAACAGGTGGTCGGTGTGGTCAGGCAATTCGCCGCGCAGGCGCAGGTAGCGCAGCACCACGTCGACGTTGACGTCGGCGCGCACGGTCACCACGTCCGGGTTCATCAGGCGGCCGGCGCTGTCCTCGGGATAGGACAGCACCTGTTCCAGCCGCTCGCGGTTCTCGCGGTCCATCGACTTGAGGACTTCATCGATGACCGTATCCGGCAGGTCTTCGACCAGGTCGGCCAGATCGTCGATGTCCAGGTCTTCGACCGCGGCGATGATCTCGTCCGGGTCCATGTCCGCGAGCAGGCTTTCGCGCACGTCCTCGCCGACGTGGACCAGCACCTCGCCGTCGTCCTCAGGATCGACCAGGCCCCACACCACCTCGCGCTTTCCCGGCGGCAGTGATTCAAGCAGATTGCCGATCTCGGCCGGGGCCAGGGTGTTGACCAGGCGACGTACCGGGCCCAGCCGGCCGCTGTCCAGTGCATCGGACAGCATCCGCAGTTGGCGCGCAGTCTTGTCGTGGCGTACAGCTTCAGCCATCGCAGCTCCCGCGGGATAAGAAAAGCCGCGATCCCGGCAAGGATGCGGCAACAGGGGTGTTCAGCGCGTCATTATCGCAAGGGGATGTTTCAGCGCATAGCCGCCGGATGGCGGTAGTGCCGGCCGCTGGCCGGCAACCTCTTGGCCTTCAACGAGACGGGGCCAGATCCCTTTTCCCGCGGGAAAGGGATCTGACCCCAGGCGTGCATGCTCGGCGAGCGGGTGGTGTCAGGCCGTTTCCGCCACCAGCGCCAGCCAGCGTTCGATGGCGCGGCGGTCGCGCGCGGCCAGCAGCTTCGGCGCGCGCGCGCGCAGCACGGACAGGTCGGCTTCGCGTATCGCGCGGCGTACCTCCAGCAACGTACCGGGGTGCAGGCTGAACTCGCTCAGGCCCAGCGCCAGCAGCAGCGGGGTCATCCGGGCATCACCGGCCATCTCGCCGCAGACCGCCACCGGGACGCGGTGACGCGCGCCGGTCTCGATCACCATCTGCAGCAGCCGCAGCACGGCCGGGTGCAGCGGTGAATACAACTCGCCCAGCGCCTCGTTGTTGCGGTCGGCAGCCAGCAGGTACTGCACCAGATCGTTGGTGCCGATCGACAGGAAATCGACCAGGTCGATGAAGCTCTCCAGCGCCAGCGCAGCGGCGGGGACTTCGATCATCGCGCCCAGCGGTACGTGGTCGGACACCATGTGCCCTTCGCCGCGCAGCTGTTCGGTCAGTTTGAGCATGCGCCGGCGCACGGCCAGCAGCTCCTCGCGGGTGCTGACCATTGGCACCAGCACGCGCAGCTTGCCGTACGCAGACGCGCGCAGGATCGCGCGCAGCTGGGTGTCGGCCACCTTCGGCCGTGCCAGCGACAGGCGCACTCCGCGCAGGCCGAGTGCAGGGTTCTCTTCGTTGCTCAGGGTCAGGCCGGTACGGTCGGCCTTGTCCGCGCCCAGGTCCAGCGTGCGTATGGTGACCGGCCGCCCGCTCATGCCCAGCGCGGCATCGCGGTAGGTCTGGAACTGCTCTTCTTCGTCCGGCAGCTCATTGCGCTGCAGGAACAGGAATTCGGTGCGGTACAGGCCGAGCCCCTGCGCGCCCAGTGCATGTGCCTGGGTCACGTCTTCCAGTGATTCGGCATTGGCCAGCAGGGCAATGTCGACCTGGTCGCGGGTACGACTGGGCTTGCTGCGCAGGCGGCCGAGCTCGCGCTGCTCGCGCGCGTGCTCCTTCAGCCGGACGCGGTAGTCCCGCAGGTTGTCGGCCTGCGGGTTGACGGTGATGCTGCCGTCGGCGCCATCGATGATCAGCACATCGCCATCGGCGATGCGGCTGAGCAGCTGCGGCACGTTGACGATCAGGGGCAGGTGCAGGCTGCGCGCCAGGATCGCGCTGTGCGACAGCGCGCTGCCGGCGGCCGTGACGATGCCGACCACGCCCTGTGCCTGCAGCTGCGCCAGCTCGGAGGGCGCGATGTTGTCGCAGACCAGGATCTCGCCGGCCAGGCCTTTCACTGCCGACGGCCGTTCGGGTTGCAGGAAGGCGTGGATGCGCCCGATCACATGGTCGAGATCGTCCATGCGGCTCTTCAGATAGGCATCGTCCATGCCATCGAAGACCTTGGCCAGGCGGTCGCGCTGCAGGCGCAAGGCATAGCCGGCGCTGTACGGGCCACTGCGGATCAGCTCGTCCAGGCCGTACAGCAGCTCGGGGTCGTCCAGCAGCAGCGCGTGCAGGTCGAGGAACTCGCCCACTTCCTGGTTCAGGGCGCCATGCAGGCGCTGGCGCAGCTCGTGCATTTCCGTACGCGCGGCATCCAGCGCCCGGTGCAGGCGCGCCAGTTCGGCCTCGACCTGGTGGGCGGCCACGCGCTGCTCGGCCACCTCCAGCGCATGCGGCAGCCGCACGCGTGCCCGGCCCATCGCCGTTCCGCGCGCGGCGCCGTGGCCGGCCAGCAGCTGTACCGGCCGTTGGCCGGAAGGGACCTGGCTGGCGCGTGCGCGCGGCACGCTCAGCTGTCCTCGTCGAAGCGGCGTTCGAACAGGCCGACCACCGCTTCCATCGCGGCGGCTTCGTCCTCGCCGTTGATGCGCACGGTGACCGGGGTGCCCTGGCCGGCGGCCAGCAGCATCACGCCCATGATGCTCTTGGCGTTGATCTCACGGCCCTTGGCGGCCATGGTCACGTTGCAGCGGAACGGCGCCAGGGTCTGCACCAGCTTGGCGGTGGCCCGGGCATGCAGGCCCAGGCGGTTGCTGACGGTGAGTTCTCGTTCAAGCATCGTCGACTATCGCTCCATTACGGGTACCCGCCGCGGCTGTGGCAGGCAGTTGATCCAGTCCCTGTTCCGGATAATTCATCACCCGCAGCAACATCGGCAGGCTCAGCGCCGATACCCGGCGAACCGGGGTCCCCAGCCGGGCCAGCTGCCCGGCAAGGTTGGCGGGGCTGGCGCCGTACAGGTCGGTCAGGATCAGCACGCCGTCACCTCCGTCGACCCGGCGCAAAGCGGCCGAGGCGAGCGGGAGCAGGGCGTCCAGGTCTGCGTCGAACGGTACTTCGAAAGCTTCGGTTTTCAGCGGCAACTGCCGCAGGAGCCGGGTCGCCACGTCAAGCAGGGCGGTCCCGACCCCGGGATGTGTTACGAGGAGAATGCCACAGGTCATTACTGCACGTTAACAGGTCAAGGTGAATCGGCGATAGCAGCAGATGAGGGGTACTGTGTCCCGTATTCAGTGTTGCTCGGGTCGGGGCACTTTTTCATTGAAAAAGGGATCCGACCCCATGCGTTTTTCGATGCCTGGCAGCGATTCATCCACGCATGGCGTGGATCTACCGTGTCGACCAAGGTCGACACCTACCAACAGCGCACGGAATCTGTCAGAGGCGGGGCGGTGTGGGTAGGCAGGACCGTTGGCGCCATGGATGGCGCCATCGAGCCCCCATGGACGGGTTCACGGCGTGTCCTGGCTACCCACACCGCCCCGCCATCCCACGGAATGCCGCTTTTGCTTTTGCTGTTGCTGTTGCTGTTGCTGTTGCTGTTGCTGTTGCCGGCCAGCGGCCGGCACTACCAACGGGTGCCGGGCGCAGCCCGGCCGACCACCCTCAATCCTGTTCGCGGTGGTAGGTGGCCACGTCCTGCCAGCCCATCTCGCGGGCGTGCCGGGCCATGCGCTCGGCCAGGAACACCGAGCGGTGCTTGCCGCCGGTGCAGCCGAACGCCACGGTCACGTAGCTGCGGGTGCCATCCCCCAGTTTCGGCAGCCAGGTATCCAGGAAATCCATCAGCTGGGCCAGGTAACGCTGCACGTCGGGCTGCGCTTCCAGATAGTCGCGCACGCCCGGCTCGCGGCCGCTCAGCGCGCGCAGGTCCGGGTCCCAGTGTGGATTGGGCAGCACCCGCGCATCGAACACGAAGTCCGCCTCGGCCGGTACGCCGCGCTTGTAGGCGAATGATTCGAACAGCAGCGACAGGCCAGTGGCATGGTCCATCGCGAACTCGGTGATGATCCGCCGCCGAAGCTGGTGCACGTTGAGGGTGCTGGTATCGATCACCGCATCGGCCTCGCGGCGCAACGGTGCGGTCAGCTCGCGCTCGCGGGCGATCGCTTCGGGCAGCGACAGGCCCAGCTGGCTCAGCGGATGGCGACGACGGGTGTCGGCGTAGCGCTTGAGCACCGTTTCGTCGCTGGCCTCGAAGAACAGTACCTTCACTTCCACGCCGGCGTCGGTGGCCAGCTGCCGCCAGTCGCCCAGCTGGCTCAGGTCAGCCTGGCCGCGGACATCGATGCCTACGGCCAAGTGGCGCGGTGCGCTGCCGTCGTGGTTGGCCAGCAGGCTGCGCACGAAGTCCGGCAGCAGGTGGATCGGCAGGTTGTCCGAGCAGTAGTAGTCCTGGTCCTCGAAGGTCTTCAGGGCGACGGATTTACCCGAGCCGGACAGGCCGCTGACGATGATCAGGGTCGGGGCGGTGGGGATTGCGGTGCTCATGGACAGGCTCTTCGAGGGGCAGGAGGATCAGGGTGTTCGCCGTTCCAGCAGGTTGCTGTGGCGGGCGATGAACATGGCCGCCGGGTCAATGCCCTTGGTGCGCAGGATGTGCAGGCGGGTGGCGGCTTCGGTCAGCACGGCCAGGTTGCGGCCGGGCATCACCGGCAGGGTGATCAGCGGAACGTCCAGGTCCAGCACATGGCGGGTGCCCGAGTCGCCGGTCAGACGCTCGTAGCCATGCGGGGTGGGTTCGGTCATCGGCTTGGTCAGGTGGACGATCAGCCGAAGGTACTTGTTCTTCTTTACAGCCGTGTCGCCGAACATCTCGCGCACGTTCAGCACGCCCAGGCCGCGCACTTCCAGCAGGTCCTGCAGCAGTTCGGGGCAGGTGCCGTCGAGCACGTCCGGGGCGATCTGGGTGAACTCGGGGGCGTCGTCGGCGACCAGGCGGTGACCACGGCTGAGCAGTTCCAGTGCCAGCTCGCTCTTGCCCGACCCGGCCTCACCGGTGATCAGCACGCCAATGGAATAGATCTCCATGAACACGCCGTGCAGGATCACCCTCGGCGCGAGCGTGCGCGCCAGGTGGTAGGACAGGTGGTTCAGCAGTTCGTGGCCGCGCTTGGGCGACAACCACAGCGGCGTGCCGGATTCATCGGCGGCGGCGCGCAGGTCTTCGGGGCAGGCCTGGTTGCGGGTCAGCACCAGCGCAAGCGGGTGCGACTGCATGATCTTTTCGATGGTCTCCCAGCGCTGGCGCGGTTCCAGCGCATCCAGCCAGGACAGTTCCTCGGTGCCCAGGATCTGCACCTTGTTGGGATAGATGGCGTTGAGGTAGCCGGCCAGCGAGGGACGCCGCGAGACCGTGTTGCCGGCCTCCAGCTCGCGCTTCTCACCGGATTTGCCGGCGGCCCAGCGCAGCCCCAGCCGCTCGCGCTGCTGTTCGAACAGTTCACGGGCGGTGATGCTGGTATTCATGCGGCGCTCGCAGGTGGGGTCATGTCCAGCGCCTCGCGCAGGGCCCGGGCATCGCCGGCCGCACGCAGGGCCTGGCGGATATCCGGCGCGGAAAACAGCTCGGCCAGCTCGGACAGCAGCATCAGGTGCTGGTGGGTGTAGTGGGCGGGGACGGCCATCGCGAACACCAGGTCCACCGGCTCATCGCCGCCGAAGTCGACCGGGGCCGCCAGACGCAGCAGGGCGCCACGGGGGCGGTCCAGGGTCGGCGCGCGGCCGTGGGGATGGCGATACCGTGGCCGATCGCGGTGCTGCCCAGGGCTTCGCGCTGGCACAGGTTCAGATAGATCTGTTCGGCATTGGCCTGGCGGCAGGCCAGCAACCCGGCGGCGGCCTGCAGGACGCTGTCACGGTCGGTGGCCGTGCAGAGCTGGGTCTGCACGGCCGCCAGGAGGTCAGTCAGGGGCATGTCTGCGGGGAACGATGGCGATCAGCCACCATTGTCGCCCACCGGCAGCGGTGCGTGCTGCTGTTTTTTCTCCTTGTGCTTGATGACCAGGCGGTCAAGCTTGTCCGCAAGCAGGTCGATCGCGGCATACATGGTCTGGCCGCCGGCCTCGGCGTGCAGGGTCTGCCCCGGGATGTTGAGGCTGGCGTCGACGTGGTGTTCGGTCTTCTGCAGCTTGAGGGTCACCCGCGCTTCGCAGTGCTGGTCGAAGTGTTTTCCGATCCGGGCCAGCTTCTCCTCCACATAGGACTGCAGGGCCGGGGTGACTTCGACGTCTTTGCCAAACGTTTCGATGCGCATCGGGTTTCTCCTGTGTTCGGATGTGCCAATGAACCTCTCCGCCGGGCGCGGCGGCGCGTCAAGCGATTCTGACCCTTTCGTGCGAGGCGGAGATGTTCATGGCTTCACGATACTTCGCCACGGTGCGTCGCGCTACTGGAATTCCCGACGATTTGAGCAGGTCAGCCAGCTTGGCGTCAGAAAGCGGCTTGCGCGGGTTTTCGTCGTCGATCAGGCGCCGGATCATCGCCTGGATGGCGGTGCTGGACGCCTCGCCACCGCCTTCGGTATCGATGCCCGAGGCAAAGAAGGCACGCAGCGGCAGCGTGCCGCGCGGCGTGCGCACATGCTTGCGGGCGATCGCGCGCGACACCGTCGACTCGTGCAGGCCCAGTTCGGCGGCGATCTCGCGCAGGGTCAGCGGCCGCAGCGCCTGTTCGCCGAACTCGAGGAAACCGGCCTGCTGGTGGATCAGGCTGCGCACCACCCGCAGCAGGGTTTCACCGCGCTGCTGCAGGCCCTTCAGCAGCCAGCGCGCCTCCTGCAGCTGGCCACGCAGGTAGCCGGCGTCGGCCTCGCCACAGCGGCGGATCAGCTGTTCGTAGCCACGGTGGATCACCACCTTTGGCCCGGCATGGGCGGCCAGCGCCGCGCGCCAGATGCCGTTCTGCCGCCACACCACCACGTCGGGCACCACGTAGGTATCCTGCGAAAGCGGCGCGATCTGGGTCCCTGGACGCGGGTCCAGCGAGCGCAGCAGGGCGACCGCTGCCTCGACCTCGTCCAGCGGCTGTTTCAGTTCATGGGCCAGACCGGCGACGCCACTGCGTGGCAGCCGTTCCAGCGGGCCTGCTGCAATCTGCCGCGCCAGCGCCAGGCCCGCGGTGTCACCAGGCAACACATCCAGCTGCAGCTGCAGGCATTCGCCGAGCGTGCGCGCGGCAACGCCGACCGGGTCGAAGCGCTGGATGCGATGCAGCACGGCGAGGATCTCGTCCTCGTCGGCGTGGATCGCCGGCAACAGGGTTTCAGCGATGGTGGCCAGCGGCTCGCGCAGGTACCCGTCGTCGTCCAATGCATCGATCAGTGCCGCGCCGATGCTGCGATCACGCGAGGACAGATGCGACAGATGCAGCTGCCACAGCAGATGGTCGGCCAGTGTTTCGGTTTCGGCTACGCGCTCGGCAGCGCTGCCGTTGTCGTCGTCATCGTCGAAGCTGCCGCCACTGCCGGCAGCGCTCCAGTCGAGCTCGGCCGGTGCCCAGTCGTCGCCATTGTCGGCGCGTTCGGCCGGCGTGTCGGCGTCCGTGTTGTCGCCGCCTTCATTGGCGGCACTGCTGTCGTTGCTGTCGGCCCAGTCCAGCAGCGGATTGCTTTCCACGGCCTGGGCGATTTCAAGCTCCAGCTCGGTCGTGGACATCTGCAGCAGCTTGATCGCCTGCTGCAGCTGGGGGTGAGCACCAGCTGCTGTCCCAACGATGTCTGCAGCCGAGTCTTCATGCCTGTGCCGAACGGAAGGAAAGGGACCCAGCACCTGCGGTCACAGCTTGAAGGAATCCCCAAGGTAGACGCGACGTACGTCAGCGTTGTCCAGGATCGCCTCCGGCGAGCCCTGGGCCAGCACGGTGCCCTCGGCGAGGATATACGCGCGGTCGCAGATTCCCAAGGTCTCGCGCACGTTGTGGTCGGTGATCAGCACGCCGATGCCACGCTGCTTGAGATGGGTGACGATGCGCTGGATTTCGCCCACCGAGATCGGGTCGACACCGGCAAACGGTTCGTCGAGCAGGATCAGGCGCGGCTGCGCGGCCAGTGCGCGGGCGATCTCGCAGCGACGACGTTCGCCACCGGACAGGCTGGCACCGAGCTGGTCGGCGACATGGCCCAGCTGCAGCTCATCGAGCAGGCTGTTCAATTCGCGTTCGCGGCCGGCCGAATCCAGGTCTTCGCGCAGTTCAAGCACCAGGCGGAGGTTGTCGGCCACGGTCAGCTTGCGGAACACCGACGGCTCCTGCGGCAGGTAGCCCACGCCCTGCTTGGCACGGGTGTACATCGGGTCGCTGGTGATGTCCTTGCCGTCGAGCACGATGCTGCCTGCATCGGCGGCGACCAGGCCGACGATCATGTAGAAGCAGGTGGTCTTGCCGGCACCGTTGGGGCCGAGCAGGCCGACCACTTCACCGGCGTCGAGGGTCAGCCCGAAGTCCTTGACGACTTCGCGCTGCTTGTAGCGCTTGCGCAGGCCCTTGGCGACGAGCATTACTTCTTGCTCCCCGCCGGCCTGGCCGGCGTACTGACCGGAGCCGCCGCCTTGGGTGCGGCGGCCGGTTGCGCCGCCGCGTTCTTGTTCTTCGGTGGAATGACGGTGCGCACGCGGCTGCCATCGCCACCGGAATTCATCTCGCCACTGCGGGTGTTGTAGACCATGCGCTGGCCGGCATTGGTGCCGCGCGCGCTGGTGACCTTGTAGTTGCCGGTCAGGGTGATGATCTCGGTCTTGATGTCGTAGTCGATGCGATCAGCCACCGCGTCCATCCAGGTGCCGTCGTCGAGCTGCTGCTTCATCGTGGCCTGCTTGCCGGTGAATACCGCACGCACGGCCTCGCCGTCCTTGAGGTAGATCTCCGCTTCGGACGCGCGGATGTCCAGCGTGCCCTGGGTAACGGTCACGCCCTGCGAGAGCACGGTCTTGCCATCGCCGGTGAGCACGCCCGACTGAGCACCCGAGTCGATGTTCATGTTCTCGTTGCGATCAGTGGACTTGGCAAAGCCAGCGCTGGGAACCAGGAGACCGAGCGCGAGTACGGCTGCAAAGGGGATCTTCATCGGGGTCCGTTCTACCGGTGGGGCCGCCGGGAAACCGGCGGCGGGTGGGGGGGCTGCCATCCTTGCGCCGGTCCGGGGACGTCGCAGGAGGGTGGCGGAATCAGCGTCGGGGCGTGTAACGACCCTTGGACTGGCTGAGGAAATGATACGTGTTGTTCTTCGAATCCACCTCGAAGCCGACGCCGGACTGTTCCATGCCGGGACGGGTCATGGTGACCCGCGCATCGGTGCGGGCACGGTTTTCCTTCGGGAACACGTCCAGGTGGTCGGTGCGGAACGTGGTCGGCACCACGCCCGGATCGGCCGGGCTGTCGCCAGCGACATTGCCACGCAGCTTCATTTCGTCGCCCTTGGCGCTGAGCCAGCCGGTCTCGGCGCGCAGGGTCCAGTGCTTGCCATCCTTGTCCGGCATCTCGAACAGTGGGGTGGCGATGTTGATGGTCTGGTCGCCACGCTGGCGTTCCAGCCGCGGTGCGCGCAGGGTGGTCGATTCCTTGCCCTGCTCATCCAGCGCGACGATCTGGAAGTCGTGCAGGATGTAGTCCACGCCGGCGTCCTGGCCGGCAGTGGCCGGGCCCTTGTCACGGTTGCGCAGGGCCGCCCAGCTGCTGAGCAGGGCCGCCAGCAGCAGGCCGATGCCGAGCACGGTGCGCCAGTTCAGGGTGGGCAGGTTCATGCGCCGAACCTCGCCAGCACCGCGTCCACATGGCCCTGGGCGGCCAGCAGGATGTCGCACAGTTCACGGGCGGCGCCACGTCCGCCATCGGCGCGGGTCTGCCAGTGCACGCGCTCGGCGATCCACGGGTGGGCGTTGGCTGGCGCCACCGCCAGGCCGACCGCGCCCAGCGGCGCCAGGTCCGGCAGGTCGTCGCCCATGAAGGCCACCTGCTCCAGGCCGATGCCATGCTGTGCGCACAGCGTCTGCACGCTGGCCAGCTTGTCGCCCACGGCGATCTGGGTGTCGATGCCGAGGTCGGCGCCGCGCTTGAGCGCGGACTGGCTGTTGCGCGCGGTGATCAGCACGGGGTGGATGCCGTGCTGCTGCAGCAGTTTCAGGCCCAGACCGTCCTGCACGAAGTACGCCTTGCTCTCGTTGCCGTCCTTGTCGTAGTACAGCCGACCGTCGGTGAGGGTACCGTCCACGTCGAAGCAGGCCAGGCGGACGCGGGCCGCAGCGGCATGCAGGTGGGCGGGGAACGCGGGCAGCGGGGACCAGGGCATCAGGCGATCAGGCTCGGTGGGGGCGGGTGGGGCATTACAGACTGAATGGGGTCTACGGACTGTCGGTTAAACCACCCGGGCCCGCAACAGGTCATGAATGTTCAGGGCGCCGACCGCACGGCCCTGGCCATCGACCACGATCAGGCCGTTGATTTTCTGGGTCTCCATCTGCCGCGCGGCCTCTACGGCCAGCTGGTCGGCACCGATGGTGCGCGGGTTGCGGGTCATCACATCGGCGATCTTCGCGGTGCGCACGTCCAGCGCGCTGTCCAGCGCCCGGCGCAGGTCGCCGTCGGTGAACAGGCCGATCAGCACGCCATCGGCGTCGACCACGGCGGTCATGCCGAGGCGCTTGCGGCTCATTTCCACCAGCGCCTCGCTGAGGCTGGCATCGGCGCCCACGCTGGGCAGGTCCTCGCCGGTGTGCATGACATCGGTGATGTGCAGCAGCAGGCGACGGCCGAGGCTGCCGGCCGGGTGCGAGCGGGCGAAGTCGTCGGCGGTGAAGCCGCGCGCATCAAGCAGGGCTACGGCCAGCGCATCGCCCATCGCCAGCGAGGCGGTGGTGCTGGAGGTCGGCGCCAGCGCCAGCGGGCAGGCCTCGGCCGGCACGCTCACATCCAGGTGGATGTTGGCGGCCGTGGCCAGGCTCGACTGCGGGCGGCCGGTCATGGAAATCAGCACGTTGCCCTGGCGCTTGAGCACCGGCAGCAGCATCAGCACCTCATCGGACTCGCCCGAATAGGACAGGGCCAGTACCACGTCGGCTTCGGTGATCATGCCCAGGTCGCCGTGGCCGGCTTCGCCGGGATGCACGTAGAACGCCGGTGTGCCGGTGGAGGCCAGGGTGGCGGCGATCTTGCGGGCAATGTGGCCGGATTTGCCCATGCCGGTGGCGACCACCCGGCCGCGGCTGGCCAGGATCGCCTCGCAGGCCTGCTGGAAGGCCTCGCCAAGGCGGTCGGCGACGGCATCCAGCGCCTGCCGCTCGATCTCGAACACGCGGCGGCCACTGGCGACCAGGCCGGCAGGGTCGACGGAACGGGGGGCAACAGGGATTCGGCCATGCGGACGCCACGCAGCGGAAGTAGAATGGAGGCACATTTTATTAGGAAAGCCCGTTGGACGCCGACACCATCCGCAATCTGATCGAAACCGGCCTGCCTGGCGCCCGCGCCGACGTGCAGGGCGATGATGGCGTGCATTTCGAAGCGACCGTGGTCTGCGAGGCGTTCGCCGGCAAGATGCCGCTGGCCCGCCACCGCATGGTCTATGCCACGCTGGGCGACCTGATGGGCGGCGCGATCCACGCGCTGGCGCTGAAAACCGTGACCCCGGCCGAAGCCGGCTGAACCGCAGAAGATCCCGAATACATGGCCAAGATCGTTGTGACCGGCGGCGCTGCGCTGCACGGTGAAGTGAGCATCTCCGGCGCCAAGAACGCCGTCCTCCCCATCCTCTGCGCGACCCTGCTGGCCGATGAGCCGGTGGAGATCACCAACGTGCCGCACCTGCACGACGTGGTCACCACGGTCAAGCTGCTGGGCGAACTGGGTGCCAAGGTCACCATCGACCAGGGCACGCTGTCGCGTGGCAGTGCGATCGTGGTCGACCCGCGTTCGGTCAACCAGCACGTTGCGCCGTACGAGCTGGTCAAGACCATGCGCGCCTCGATCCTGGTGCTGGGCCCGCTGCTGGCCCGCTTCGGCGCGGCGGAAGTGTCGCTGCCCGGCGGCTGCGCGATCGGTTCGCGTCCGGTCGACCAGCACATCAAGGGCCTGCAGGCGCTGGGTGCCGAGATCGTGGTCGAGAACGGCTTCATCAAGGCCACTGCCAAGCGGCTGAAGGGCGGCCATTTCACCTTCGACATGGTCAGCGTCACCGGCACCGAGAACGTGCTGATGGGCGCGGTGCTGGCCGAAGGCACCACCGTCCTCGACAACTGCGCGATGGAACCGGAAGTGACCGATCTGGCGCATTGCCTGATCGCGCTGGGCGCGAAGATCGAAGGCCTGGGCACTGCCCGCCTGGTCATTGAAGGCGTCGAGCGCCTGTCCGGCGGCCGCCACGAAGTGCTGCCCGACCGCATCGAAACCGGTACCTTCCTGGTCGCTGCGGCGATGACCGGCGGCAAGGTCACGGTCAACCGTGCGCGCCCGAACACCATGGACGCGGTGTTGTCCAAGCTGGTCGAGGCCGGCGCGAAGATCGAGACCACCGAAGACACCATCACCCTGGACATGCAGGGCAAGCGACCGAAGGCGGTCAACCTGACCACCGCGCCGTACCCCGCATTCCCGACCGACATGCAGGCGCAGTTCATGGCGCTCAACTGCGTGGCCGACGGCGTCGGCGTGATCAACGAAACGATCTTCGAGAACCGTTTCATGCACGTCAACGAACTGCTGCGCCTGGGCGCGGACATCCAGGTCGAAGGCCACACCGCCATCGTGCGTGGCAGCGAGACCCTGAGCGGTGCGCCGGTAATGGCCACCGACCTGCGTGCCTCGGCCTCGCTGATCCTGGCCGGCCTGATGGCCAGCGGCGAGACCACCATCGACCGCATCTATCACCTTGATCGTGGCTACGAGAACATCGAAGAGAAGCTGTCTTCGCTCGGCGCCACCATCCGGCGCGTGCCATGATCCTTCGCGGCAAGTTCAGCCCGCGCCGCAAGGCGCTGCTGGCCCTGGTGCTGATCGTGCTGGCGTGGCTGGGCTATGCCTGGTACGCCAACATCGCCATCACCCAGGGCATCGAGCAGAAGGACATGGACTGGAACGGCGACGGCACGGTCTCGCGTGACGAGATCATCGAATCGTTCTACGCGGTCGCGGTGAACGACAGCCAGGACGGCAACCGCCATTGCCGCACCTTCATCTGGCGCAGCACCGGCGAGCAGATCCGCGTGGACTGCCGCACCGAGTTCAAGCCGGCCGCGGCCGAGCAAAAGAAGTAAGAACAACGCCCGCGAAAGCGGGCGTTTTTTTACGGTAGATCCACGCCATGCGTGGATGAAGGCGCCGGGTCGCTGTCGGGGTCAGAGCCCTTCCCGTTGGGAAGGGATCCGACCCCGGGCGCTCAGTTCATCGCCTTGATGGTCAGGTCCAGCGCATCGCGGCCGCTCTCACGCTGCAGCATGCGCGCCGGCACCGGGAATTCCGGCACGATCCACGCGATCAGCTCCTTGTTGCCGTCGGCACGCGAGACCTTGGTGGCCTCGTAGCTCTTGCCGCCCACGGTGATCGATTCCTTGCCGACCACGCGGTAGGTCATGTTCTTGATGCGGCCTTCGTCGACCATGCGATAGGTCAGCGGCTTGCCGGCGGCCAGGTCGCGGGCGATTGCCAGGTTGATCAGCAGCGCGTCCATGTCGCCCGTCTTCAACGCGATGGGGCCCGCACGGTCCGGCTTGATGTCGCCGGTCCAGGTGGCCTGGTTGCTGGTCCAGTTGTAGTTGGCCTGCACATTGCGCTTCTTCACCAGCAGTGCCGAACGGTCCTGGCTGCTGAGCGGGCGCAGCTGGCCGCGCACCTCTTCGAACACGGTGCTCTGGCTCAGGTCGGCCAGCTGGTTCTTCACCTGCAGCGTGTAGCGCCACTTGTTGGCTCCCTCGCTGCTCAGCGTCATGCTGCCATTGGCCTGCATGCCCATGTAGCTGGCCAGGTAATCGGCCTTGAATGGCTGCAGGGCCATGGCCGGCAGGCTGGCCACCGACAGTGCGGCTGCAGCGATCCAGGTGAGGGGCGGGTCAGGGTGCTCATGCTCAGACTCCTTGGTACTCGATCAGGCGTAGATCGACGCGGTCTTCGCCGTCTTCGCGTTGCAGGATGCGCACCGGGGTGGGGACACCGTTGGCGATCCAGAGGATGGTTTCGTTGTTGCCGCCGTTGGTCCGGTAGACCCGCAGCGCGTTGTAGGACAGGTCGCCGACCTCGACGTTCTCGGTCTGCGGCGCGGCCTGGTAGTCGTGCTGGCGGACCTTGCCCATGTCCACGTAGCGGTAATGCATGGTGGCGCCCGGGCGGGCATCACGCATGATCGCCAGATTGATCAGCAGCGCGCTCTGGTCGCCCGGCTGCAGCGGGATCGGTTGCGCACGTTCCTTCTTGACGTCGCCGCTCCACTGCGCGGTGCCGGCCTGCCAGTTGTACGTGCCGACCGCCTTCTTGCCCAGGAACAGGCCCTTGCGCACCGTGCTCTGGCTGAGCGGCGCATAGACGCCGCTGCGCTCTTCGAACACCGTGCTCTGTTCGATGTTCAGGCCCAGCACGCTTGCAAAGCCGCGGCGGCCAACCACCTGCATGTCCACCCGCCACTGGTTGCCGCCGGTGTGGGTGACCTGCATGCTGGCGTCGCCGGCCTCCTTGCCTTTGTAGAAGGCCTGGTAGGTCGCGGTGAACGGCTGCAGCGGCGGCGGCTCCCAGGCCAGCGCCGGCGGCATCGGCACGGCCGGTTCCGCAGGCGGTTGGACTGCAGGCGCCGGCTGCGCAGGGGCCGCAGGCGCTTGCACCTGGCCCCAACCCACGCCGGGAAGCACGACAAGCGACAGCAGCAATGAAGTGGACAGCAGGGTCGTGGTCTTCATGGAGGACAGGAGCTGCAGGAGGGGGGCAGGATGCCAGCCCCGCAGTCAGCGGGGCGTGTGCGTGGGCGTTACCGGTTCAGGTTCCCGGCGGAATCTAGGGCCAGTGGGCTAAACAGGGGGTGACCGTCCAGGTGCGGCTGCCCCTCCCGTTCAGTCAGGCGGCCGGCGCACAGCAGCTGGAGGGTGGCGATCAGCAGGGGATGCTCCACCGCCAGCACGCGCGCGGCCAGGCTGTCGGCGTCATCGCCGGGCATCACCGGTACCCGTACCTGGGCCAGCACGGCGCCGGCATCCAGTTCGGGAACGACCAGATGCACGCTGGCCCCGTGCTCGGCATCGCCGGCGTCCAAAGCTCGCGCATGCGTATCCAACCCTTTGTGCAGTGGCAGCAGGGAGGGGTGGATGTTGACCAGGCGGCCATTGAAGCGCTGCACGAAGGCGGCGCCGAGAATGCGCATGTAGCCGGCGCAGACGATCCAGTCCGGCGCGGCCGCGGCCAGTGCATCGCCCAAGGCCTGCTCGTAGGCGGCGCGGTCGTCGAATTCCTTCGGCGCATGTGCCCAGCGCAGGCTGGCGCCGACCCGTTGCAGCGCGGCGGCGGCCGGGCGGTCGGAGAACACGCCGACGACCTCGGCGGGCAGGCGCCCGGCCGCGATGGCATCGAGGATGGCCTGCAGGTTGCTGCCGCGCCCAGAGGCGAGCACCGCGATGCGGGTGGGCGCGGTCATTGCGCGGGACTCCGGCGGATCAACGGCCAGCTCAGCAGGCTGCCCACGGTCGCCAGCAGCATGTCGGCATGGGCGTCCCACATGTCGCCCTGCTGCCCGTTGTAGGCCTCGGCGGCGTCCGGCGACAGGGCCAGCGCGATGGCCCACTCGAACCACTCGTAGACCAGGCTGGCGCACATCACTGCCATCACCGCCAGGGTGAAAGCCTGGCGGCGGCGCAGCGCCGGCCAGGCATGGCGTGCCAGCTGCAGCAGCGCAGGCGTGAAGCAGACGCCGAACAGGAAGTGGATAAGCCGGTCGAAATGATTACGCTGCCAGCCAAACGCCGCATTCGGCGACCAGCCGGCCAGCGCCTGCGCCCATGCGTCGTAGGGCACGTTCGAGTACAGCCAGCGCGCAGCCACGCAGTGCAGTGCAATGAAGCCGCAGATCGCGATGAAGGCACCGTTGCCCAGCCAGCCACCCCGGCGGTCGACCCATAGCAGTGCGGCCAGCCCGATCACGGTCAGGGTGCTGTGCAGGGCCTGCTCGGTGGGCCACAGCGGGTGGATCCAGCTGATCGCGAACACCGCCAGCACGGCGGCGAAGGCCAGCTTCTTGGGGCCCGTGAAACGGGAAGCGGCAGGCGAGGCGGTCGTGGAGAGGGCAGGCGCGGACATGGGGAGTCGATCAGGGGAGGGGGGCGTCTGCCGGCAAGCTCAGACGCTGAGATGGTCGCCACGGTCGAACAGTGCGGCCATGTCAGGCTTGGACAGAAACACCCAGGCATAGGCGGTCAGGGCCATGCCCAGCGGGCCAGCCAGTACCGCCAGCCAGGCCGCGCGCTGGCACCAGGCCAGCCCGGTGCGGCGCGACAGCAGGCGTGCGGTGTGCAGCTGCACGACGCCAAGCGCGGCCGCCAACAGCGAAATGACCCCGTACACCGTGGCCAGTACCGCGCCATCGGCCAGCCCGCGTGAGCTGGCGACCAGGCCGATGAAACCGAGGAACGCCAGCGCGGCCATCCAGTGGAAAACCGCCAGCGCGTAGAACAGCACCTTCAGCGTCTGCAGGTGGCTGGCCAGCTGCAGTTGCGCCAGGGTCTGCTGTGGTAGCGGCGGTGGTGCGCCGGGTGTCGTCATGTCGTTGCACCACTTGCATCGAAGGCGGCCTTGACCTGCGGGCGCAGCAGCGTAACCAGGGTGAATACCCCAGAACGGTGCCCAGCGGCGCGCACAGGCAGAGCAGGCCGGCCACGATCAGGCACAGCAGGTGGCGACGACGCTGGGCCAGGCAGCGTCCGGCCTGGATGACGAATGCGGCCATGCCCAGGCCACCGGCGACGAACACAGTCCCCAGCACCGTGAACACCCAGCCGAACAGGCGCTGTTCGGCCGGCGACGAGGGCTGACCCCCGGAGTTCATCGGCAGATGGCCGCTCAGCGCACTGATGCCGAGCACGATGTACAGAATGAAAAACAGCGAGAGCAGCGCGATCAGGCCGCCGAACACGTAGTGCGCGATGGACAGCGCGCGCAGGTGGTCAGCGTCCTGCCTGCTGAAGACCGGCACGGCCGCCAACGGCGGCGGTACCGGGGTGGGTGCCAGGGGGGGCGTTGCGTCCATGCGGGCTCCTCGGGTCGGGTTCAGCCGATGCGGACGCGTTCGGCGCCTTCGGCGGTGACCACCTGGCCGATGGTCCAGTGGTCCAGGCCCTGGGCTTGGACCGCCTCGGACACGGCAGCGACCTGCTCCGCTGCCACGATCAGCACGAAGCCGATGCCGCAGTTGAAGGTGCGCCACATCTCGCTGTCGGCGACCGCGCCTTCTTTCTGCAGCCACTGGAACACTGGCGGCAGGGTCCAGGACGAGGCCTGGATGTCCAGGCCGAGGCCATCGGGCACCACGCGGATGATGTTCTCGGTCAGGCCGCCACCGGTGATGTGGGCCATGCCGTGGATGGCATCGCCGTGCGACTTCAGCAGCGACAGGATCGGCTTCACGTACAGGCGGGTCGGTGCCATCAGCGCGTCGACCAGCTTCACGCCACCTTCCAGTTCCAGATCGGCCGGGCGGCCGGCGCGGTCGTAGATGCGGCGCACCAGCGAGTAGCCGTTGGAATGCGGGCCGGACGAGGCGATGCCGATCAGCACGTCGCCGGCGGCCACGCTGGCGCCGTCCTTCAGCTCGCTCTTCTCGACCGCAGCCACCGTGAAGCCGGCCAGATCGTACTCGCCCGGGGCGTACATGTCGGGCATTTCAGCGGTTTCACCGCCGATCAGCGCGCAGCCGGCCTCGGTGCAGCCGTTGGCGATGCCGCCCACCACCGCCGCGGCGGTATCGACGTCCAGCTTGCCGGTGGCGAAGTAGTCCAGGAAGAACAGCGGCTCGGCGCCCTGTACCAGCACGTCGTTCACGCACATCGCGACCAGGTCGATGCCGATCGTATCGTGGCGGTTCAGCTGATGGGCCAGCTTCAGCTTGGTGCCCACGCCGTCGGTACCCGACACCAGCACCGGCTCGCGGTACTTGTTGGACAGGTCGAACAGGGCGCCGAAGCCGCCCAGACCGCCCATCACTTCCGGGCGGAAGCTGCGCTTGACCAGGGGCTTGATCCGCTCGACCAGCGCGTTGCCGGCGTCGATGTCGACACCCGCGTCACGGTAGGTGAGGGGGAGGGGGCGGAAGACGGGGTGTTGGTCACGGGCGTCGGCGCTGGCAGGGGTTGAACGGGCGATTTTAACAGGCCGCATTGGCGCAAAGGCCGTATTCGGGCAACAATTCCCCCGGATTCGTCGAGCCAATGGATGTCCTGATGCGCCGCAGCCTGATTCTGACCCTGCTCCTTGCACTGAGCCTACCGGTGGCCACGATGGCCCAGAGCGGCCTGCGCACCGAGGGAGATGTTGCCACCGCCTCGGGTGCGTACGAGGCCGAAGTGCCCGTCAACAGCCAGGCCGAAACCGATCGCAACGGCGCCCTGGCCCGTGCCCTGAGCGTGGTGCTGGGCAAACTGTCCGGCGACCGCAACGTGATGTCCCGCCCCGGCGTGGTGCAGGCGCTGCGCAACGCCAAGGACTACGTGGCCAGCTACGACTACAAGCAGGACCAGAGCGTGGGCGCCAGCGGCGCGCCGAGCTTCAGGACCCTGCTGGTGGCCCGCTTCCGCGAGGATGACGTCGACTCGCTGGTCTCGGCGCTGGGCCTGCCGCTGTGGCCGCAGCCGCGGCCGAAACCGGTGGTGTGGTTGGCCGTCGACGACGGCAGTGGCCCGCGCCTGGTCAGCGTGCAGCAGGCCAACGCCGCCCGCCCGCTGCTGAACCGCGCCATCGAGCGGGGTTACAAGCTGGGCCTGCCCAGCGGCGGTGCCGCCGAACAGGCGCTGGCCGGTGCCATCTGGCGCCAGGACAGTGCCGCCGTGGCCCGCGCCTCGTCGCGCTACTCGCCGCCGATGCAGCTGATCGGCAAGCTCTACCGCGCCAACGGCGGCTGGCAGGCGGACTGGGTGTTCGTCGACAACGGCCGCGAGCTGAACAAGTGGACCAGCAAGGACGCCAACGCCATGCGTGCGATGGCCGCCGGTGCCGATGGCGCCGCCGACGCGCTGGTCAAGCGCTATGCCAAGGCGGGTGCCGCCGTCGGTCAGGCCGGGACCTACCGCGTGGTGGTCACCGGCATCAACAGTGCCGACGACTACCTGCGCCTTGCCGCCGGCCTGCGCGAGGTGCCGGTGGTGCGCAACGTCACCCCGCTGCACGCTTCGGCCGGCCAGCTGGAGCTGAGCCTGGAGATGACCACCGGCCTGGCCGGCTTCAACCGCATGCTGGGCGACAATGGCGTGCTGGTGCCCAGCGCGACGCTGCCGGCCCTGCCGACCCCGATCGATGACACCACCGGTGCCCCGGTGGCCGCGCCGGTCAGCAACGAGTACCGCTTGCGATGACCCTGACCCCGGAAGCCGAAATCGCGCAGTTCCTGCGCCGCCTGAAGTACATCCTGTTTGCCGGCCTGGTCGGCTGGGTGGTGTGGCTGCTGGCACCGATCCTGACCCCGTTCGTGCTGGCGCTGGCGCTGGCGTGGCTGGGCGATCCGCTGGTGGACCGCATCGAGGCCACCGGCCGTTCGCGCATGACCGGCGTGGTGCTGGTGTTCGCTGCGATGGTGCTGGTGATCGTGGCGCTGCTGCTGGTGCTGGTGCCGATGATCGAGCGCCAGATCACCACCCTGATTGCGGTCGCGCCGCAGGCACAGGCGTGGCTGATGGAGAAGGGGATCCCCTGGTTCGAGCAGAAGACCGGCCTGGAAGTGATGCAGTGGCTGGATCCGGACCGCCTGATCGAATGGGTGCGCAGCCACTGGCAGCAGGCCGGCGGCTTCGCCACCACATTCATGGGCTACGTCTCGCGTTCGGGCTTTGCGATGGTGACCTGGGTGGTCAACATCCTGCTGCTGCCGATCCTGGCGTTCTACTTCCTGCGCGACTGGGACAAGCTGGTCGAGCGGGTGGCGTCGGTGATTCCGCGCAACCACATCGGCACCATCAGCGCGTTGGCGCGCGAGTCCAACGAGGTGCTGGGGGCGTTCATCCGCGGACAGTTCCTGGTGATGCTGGCGCTGGGCGTGATCTATGCCGGCGGCCTGTCGCTGGTCGGCCTCAAGCTGGGCCTGCTGATCGGCCTGATTGCCGGCCTCATCAGCTTCATCCCATACCTGGGCGCGACCACTGGCGTGCTGATGGCGGTGATCGCGGCACTGGTGCAGGCGCAGGGCTTCGACCTGAAGCTGCTGATCCTGGTGGGCGTGGTGTTCACCGTGGGCCAGCTGCTGGAAAGCTACGTGCTGACCCCGCGTATCGTCGGCGACAAGATCGGCCTGCACCCGGTGGCAGTGATCTTTGCGGTGATGGCCGGCGGCCAGCTGTTCGGCTTCCTCGGCATGCTGCTGGCGCTGCCGGTGGCGGCGGTGACCAACGTGCTGCTGCGCTATGCGCATCAGCGCTACCGCCAGAGCGAGCTGTACGTGGGCGAGAAGCCGGCGATCGTGCTTGATGGCGTAGTGGACGCCCCCCATATCATCGTTCCGAACGACAAGGGCCCCGACCTGAAGTGATGGGTGTGCCGCAACTGCCGCTGGCCCTGCATTACCCGCGGGACCAGCGCCTGGAGACCTTCATCGGCGCGCCGGACGGCGCGCTGGCGCAGCTGCGCGCGATCGCGGTTGGTGCCAGCCACGACTGGGTCTACCTGGAAGGTGCGGCGGGAACCGGCAAGACCCACCAGGCGCTGGCGATGTGCTCCAGCGCCGAGCAGGCCGGGCGCCTGCCGACGTACGTGCCACTGGCCAGCGCAGCAGGCCGCGTCCGTGCAGCGCTGGATGGGCTGGACGCACGCGAACTGGTGGCGCTGGACGGGCTGGACGAGGTTGCCGGCAATCGCGAGGACGAGATCGCGCTGTTTGATTTCCACAACCGCGCGCGCGCTGCAGGTGTAACCGTGCTGTACACGGCGCAGAAGGCGCCGGGCGAGCTGGGCCTGGTGCTGCCGGACCTGCGTTCGCGCCTGGGCCAGTGCGTGCGCGTGCTGCTGCAGCCGCTGGATGAGGAAGGTCGTGCTGCGGTGCTGCGCGAGCGTGCACTGCGACGCGGCCTGGCCATCGACGAAGCGGCCATCGAATGGCTGCTGTCGCACACCGGCCGTGAGCTGGGTGGATTGATCACCCTGCTGGACTGGCTGGACCGCGAATCGCTGGCGGCGAAGCGGCGGATCACCGTGCCGTTCCTGCGCCAGGTGCTGGAAGAAGGCCGGCCTCGTTACTGAGGGTGGGGTTTGTTTGCAGGGCTGCGCCCTGCACCCGCCGAAGCCGAAGCAACGTCAACGTCAAAAGCGGGCTATCCGTGGGATGGCGGGGTGGGTCCGGTTGCGGGGGACGCTGCAAGTACGTCCATGTAAGCTCGGTCGCCGCATCCATGCGGCTCACGCCCCCGCAACCGGACCCACCCCGCCTTCGACAGCTTCCCGCGGTCTGCCGGGACTGCGTACTGCACTGCTGTTGGTGGGTGTCGACCTTGGTCGACACGTGTCTTGCTTGTGGTGGGTGACGACCGTTGGTCGTCACTGGAGCAAGCGCAGCGAAGCGACACGCTTTTGCTCTTCTTTCTTTCTTCCGTGGCTGGACGCGCACGGAAACTGTCAGAGGCCGGGCGGGGTGGGTTCGCGGGGGTGTCCGCGGCATGGATGCCGCGGCCAAGCCCCCAGGGACGGGTTCATGGCGTCCCCGCGAATCCACCCCGCCCGGCCAAGCAAGGCTTCTGCTCTCAAAACATCCAGCCACGAGGGGCTCAGCCGTTCGCTGCCAACTCCACATCCAGCGCGCGCAGGCGATCCACGGTACCCACATCGGTCCAACGCCCGCGATGGTGCTGCCCCGTCATCAACCCCTGCGCCATGAAACGCTTCTGCAGCGGCACCACCGAGAACTTCGGCGGAACACGCTCGCTACCCGGCGCATCGCCGATCACCGTGCGCCAGTCGGCCACGATGGAGGGGCGATACACGCCGATGCCGGCATAGGTCAGGCACGGCCCTGCGTGGTCGTGGTGCAGCAGGCCCTGCGCATCGAGTCGGTAGTCACCGTTGGGGTGTTGCGCCGGATTGTCGACCAGCACCAGGTGTGCCTGGCCCTGCGGCTCGCGCGGCAGCGTGGCGAAATCGAAATCGGTCCAGATATCGCCGTTCACCACCAGGAACGGAGCATCGCCCAGCACCGGCAATGCGTTGAGGATGCCGCCGCCGGTTTCCAGCGGGGTCTGCCCTTCGTAAAGGAAATGCAGACGCAGGCCCCACTGGCTGCCATCACCCAGCGTCGCCGGGAACTGCTCGGCCAGCCACGCGGTGTTGACCACTACCTCGCGCACGCCGAGCGCCGCCAGGCGTTCCAGGTGCCAGACGATCAACGGCTTGCCGGCCACTTCCAGCAGCGGCTTGGGTGTGTGCAGGGTCAGCGGGCGCATGCGCTCGCCGAGCCCGGCGGCAAACACCAGCGCCTTCATCGGGCCACGCGCATTGGTGCGCCGAGGTCGGCCAGCGCCGGCTTGATGCGGTTTTCCAGCAGCTGCTGCAGGGGAGCCAGCTCGCGATAGCGTGGCAGCACTTCATCCAGATAGCCGATGAAGCGCGGTGCGTCGTCCAGGTAATGGCCCTTGTTGTCGCGGTAGCGCAGGCGGCAGAACAGGCCGAGGATCTTCACGTGGCGCTGGATGCCCATCCAGTCGGCATCGCGCAGGAAGGTGGCGCGGTCGGGCACCGGCAGGCCGGCGTCGCGCGCGCGTTCGTGGTACTGCGCCAGCCACTCGTCAACGCGCTGCAGCGGCCAGCTCAGGAAGGCGTCCTTGAACAGGCTCACCGCGTCGTAGGCGATCGGGCCACGCACCAGGTCCTGGAAATCCAGCACCGCGGGGCCGTCGTCGACCGGCATCAGGTTGCGCGGCATGTAATCGCGGTGGGTCATCAGCTGGGCCTGGCCCAGCGCGTTGTCCATCAACCGGCGATGCACCAGCTGCAGCCCCTCGAGCTCACCGCAGTCCAGTTCCAGGTTCAGGTGCCGCTGCAGGAACCATTCGTCGAACAGCCCGGCATCGCGTTGCAGCAGCGCCTCGCCGAACTGGCCGAAGTCGGCTGGCACCGCAATCGCCTGCAGGCGCAGCAGCTGTTCGATCGAGCGGCCAAACCATTCATCGGCATTGCGCGCGTCGAGGATCATGGCCAGGGTCGGACCGCCGAGATCTTCCAGCAGCAGGAAGCCGGCCTCCAGGTCCTGTGCCAACAGCGCGGGCACGCGCAGGCCGTGGTCGTGCAGCAGGCCGCGCATGCGCAGCCACGGCCGCGGATCTTCCAGCCCCGGTGGGGCGTCCATCACGATGTGGCTGCCACGGGTGCTGGTGGTGCGCCAGTAGCTGCGCATGCCGGCATCGACCGAAGCGCGCTCGACCACCGCGCTGGCATCGTCGAGCTGGGTACGGGCCCATTGCAGGCGCCGCGCGCTGCGCTGGGGATCGGAGGCGGGTTCGGTCATGCGGGCATATCCGGGGGCGCTGGGCGCGCCAACGTCGGGAACAGGAAGGGAAGGGGGACGGGGTCAGCGGCGGCCGCTGAACAGGCGCAGGACGGCCAGCACGGCCACCGCGCCCACCACCGCACCGAGGAAGCCGGCCGGTTCGCCGGGGGCGTACCAGCCCATGTACTGGCCGAACCAACCGGCCAGCAGCGCACCGAGGATGCCCAGCACGATGGTCAGCAGGCAGCCCATGCGGTTGTTGCCGGGCATGAAGAAACGCCCGAGCAGGCCGACGAAGAAGCCGACCAGCAGGATGTACAACCAGCTGCTGCTGCCGAACAGACCATTCATGCGCGCGGATTCCGCTTGAGTGTGGACGCAGCCTAGCAAGGCCAGGCTGCGTCCGTCACCGGTGCCGGATCAGCAGCAGCCGTGGTCGCCGTGGCGGGTGCCGCTGTCGGCAGCCACCGGCGAACCGCTGGTCTCGCCACGCAGGCTGGCGGCGTAGTGCTCGCTGATCACCTTGGACACGCAGGCGGTGACCTTCTTGCCCATCGGGATGTGCAGGAACTCATTCGGGCCGTGCGCATTGGAGTGCGGGCCGAGCACGCCGGTGATCATGAACTGCGCACCCGGGAACTTCTCGCCCAGCATGCCCATGAACGGGATCGAGCCGCCTTCGCCCATGTACATCGCCGGCTTGCCGAAGAAGGCCTGGCTGGCGTCGTCGATGGCCTGGGTCAGCCACGGCGCCATCGCCGGGGCGTTCCAGCCGGTAGAGGCCTTTTCCAGGTCCAGGGTGACCTGCGCGCCGTTCGGCGGATCGCGCAGCAGCGCTTCCTTCAGCAGCTCGCCGCAGGTCTTGCCATCGGCGGTTGGTGGCAGGCGCAGCGACAGCTTCACCGAGGTCTGCGGGCGCAGCACGTTGCCGGCCGATTCCAGCGGCGGCATGCCGCCCACGCCGGTGACCGACAGCGCCGGGCGCCAGGTGCGGTTGAGCACCAGCTCGGTCAGGTCCTCGTTCATCGGACGCAGGCCGTCGACCATGGGGAACTTCTCGAAGATCTCGGTATCGACCACTTCGGCAGCGCGCCTGGCCTGTTCCTGGCGCTCGGCGGGGATTTCGACGTTCATGCCGTCGATCAGGATACGGCCGGTGTCCTGGTCCTCGATGCGCGACAGCAGTTGGCGCAGCAGGCGGAAGCTGGACGGCACAACGCCGGAGGCATCGCCGGAATGCACGCCTTCGTTGAGCACCTTCACGGTGAAGTTGCCGCCGGTCAGGCCGCGCAGCGAGGTGGTGCACCACAGCTGGTCGTAGTTGGCGCAGCCCGAATCCAGGCAGACCACCAGCGAGGGCTTGCCGATGCGCTCGGCCAGGTGGTCGACGTAGGCCGGCAGGTCGTAGCTGCCGGACTCTTCGCAGGCCTCGATCAGCACCACGCAGCGGGCGTGCGGCAGGCCCTGGGCCTGCAGCGCCAGCACCGCGGCCAGCGAGCCGAAGATGGCGTAGCCGTCGTCCGCACCGCCGCGGCCATACAGCTTGTCGCCGCGAAGGACCGGCGTCCACGGGCCGAGATCGTCATCCCAGCCAGTCATTTCCGGCTGCTTGTCCAGATGGCCGTAGAGCAGGATGGTGTCGTCGCCGGTTTCGGCGCCGGTCGCTGGAATTTCCAGGAAGATCAGCGGCGTGCGGCCTTCCAGGCGCACCACTTCAACCTTCAGGCCGGGCAGCTGCTGGGCCCTGGCCCAGTTCTCCATCAGGGTGACCGCCTGTTCCATATAGCCGTTCTGCACCCAATTGGCGTCGAACATCGGCGACTTGTTGGGAATGCGGATGTAGTCGACCAACTGCGGGACGATTTCGCTGTCCCACTTGTCATTGACGAATTGGCCGAGCTTGGCGCTGTCCATCTGAAACTCCGGTTGCATGGGCTGATCCGGCCATTCTACGCCTGTGCCACGGGTAGGGTTTTTCCTACATCACGTCGGGTATTTGGCTGGCTTACGGAAATCCGGGAAACCGATAGGCTGTGCACATGTGGTGACGGACACTGTTCCTGCCGACGGGATTGCCGGTCGGGGCGGCCAGAATCACAGGGAGATACACGTCGTGCCTTGGAGTGTCGTGTTGAGGGCACTGGTGCTGGTAGTGGGGATCGCTGGGGCGCATGCCGCCGAACCGATCGACATCAACCGCGCCGATGCCCAGGCGCTGCAGCAGGGATTGACGATGGTCGGAGCCGCCAAGGCCGAGGCGATCGTCGAGCACCGGCGCAGACACGGCCCGTTTCATCGCGTCGAGGACCTGGCGCAGGTGAAGGGGATAGGGAAAGCGATCGTCGAACGGAATCGACAGCGGATCACCGTAGGCAACAGGTTGTTGCCGGCGGATCCGGTACCCGGATCGGTACCGGTGCGGACCGTACCCAGGCGCTGACAGCAGGAATCGTCGGAACCGGCAGGAGGCTGGTTCAGCGGTCACGGACAGGACGGCCGTGACCACCGACCGCCGCAGGATGCGGCACCAATCACCAGGATGGTGGCATCACAGACCTGTGGAAGGGGCTGAGATACAAACAGGACAGACGCGGCCGCGTGCAGGACGCAACGCTTCCCCCACAGCGCAGGATGCGAGGGGCGGCAGCAGGCCGACAAGGACGTAACGATTGCCCGGTACGACACATGGCTGTGTCGCCGGGCAGTTTCATTTCCGGCGCCAGGTTTTGCCGCGGCCACCACGGGCCGATGGTGTACGGTGGCGGCTCCGCATGGAAAGGACCCCCGCTGGATGCTTCTGCACCGTCCAACCACTCTGATGCTCGCTCTTGCACTGGCCCTGCCGCTGCTGGCCCATGCCGCTGCGCCGGCACCGGCTGCCAAGCCCGCAGCTGCCACTGCCGGCACCGCCGAGGTGCGCGGGCCGACCGACCTGAAACCGGGCGAATACCTGTGGCATCCGGAAATCTCGCCGACCGGCCCGATCGTGCTGGTGGTCAGCCTCGATGAGCAGCGTGCCTACGTCTACCGCAACGGTATTGCCATCGGCCTGACCACGATCAGCTCGGGCAAGGCCGGGCACGAGACACCGACCGGTGTGTTCACCATCCTGCAGAAGGACAAGGACCACAAGTCCAACCTCTACAACAGCGCGCCGATGCCGTACATGCAGCGGCTGACCTGGGACGGCATCGCCCTGCATGGCGGCAGCCTGCCCGGGCATCCGGCCTCGCACGGCTGCGTGCGCCTGCCGCAGGCCTTCGCGCAGAAGCTGTTCAGCGAAACCCAGCGCGGCGATACCGTCGTGGTGGCCGATGCCAAGAGCTCGCCGATGACCCTGGCCTATCCGTCGGTGCTGGCACCGGTCAATGCACGCGGCCAGGCCCTGCCGGAGACGGAGGGTGGGGCGCCGGCACAGGCCTGGTGGAACGACAGCGCGGCGCCGGCCGGGCAGGTCGGCATCCTGGTCAGCCTGCACGACCAGCGCCTGTACGTGCTGCGCGATGGCGTGATGATCGGCGAGTCGCCGCTGAAGGCCGACGCGCTGCCGGCCTTCCAGGGCACCACCCTGTTCGTGATGGGGCAGGGTTTCAGCGATACGCCCAGCCCGCTGGACGCGAACCAGCGCCTGCACCAGTGGACGGCCTACCCGTTGCTGGGCCAGGACCGCGCCCAGGCCACGCCGGACCTGCTGGCCACGCCCTCGCTGCCGATGGCGCTGCCGGCCGAGTTCGCCCGCCAGCTGTACCGGGTGCTGGTGCCAGGCACGACCCTGCTGGTGACCTCGCTGCCGGCGGTCCGCCCAAGCCCGGCTGAATCCGGAATGCAGCCGGTCTTGGAATCCGAGCCGCCAGGGTCCACCCTCAAGGGCAACTGAGTCCCTTCGTTGTGCCCATGACTGCATCCCGCCTGTGCCGGCTGGCCGCGTTCGGCCTGCTGGCGACCTCGGCCAGCGCCCCGGCGCTGGCACAGACGCCCGCCCTCGCCACCAGTGCCGAAGATCTGGCTGCCTTGCTGTCGCGCAGTGCGCCCAAGGCCGACCGCCACGTGTTGCAGCTGGCGGCGCGCGCCATGCGCTGTGCGTTGCAGCGGCCGGAGCTTGGCATCAACGGTGACCGACTGAGCGTTATCGATTACTCGCGACCGTCCACCGAGCCGCGCCTGTGGGTGTTCGACCTGGCCCACCAGCGCCTGCTGTTCGAGGAATGGGTGGCGCATGGCCGCAACAGCGGCGAGAACCGCACCGAGCACTTCTCCAACCGCGATGGCAGTTTCATGTCCAGCCTCGGCGCGTTCACCGCGCAGGAGACCTACATGGGCGGCAACGGCTATTCGCTGCGCCTGGCCGGGCTGGAGCCGGGCTTCAATGACCGCGCGCGTGATCGCGCGATCGTCATCCACGGCGCGCCGTATGTGAACCCGGCCACCGCGCAGCTGCAGGGGCGGCTGGGCCGCAGCCTGGGCTGCCCGGCGGTGCGCCTGTCGGTGGCCAAGCCACTGATCGATGCGTTGCGTGGCGGCACGATGGTGTTCGCCTATTACCCCGACCAGGACTGGTTGAAACACTCGCAGCTGCTGGCCGGCGGGTGCGGCGGCCAGGGCACGCTCGCCACGCGGTGATGCACGATGGCGCGCGGCGTGATGCAATGCGCCGATGAACGTCGACTCCCTGCTGCACACTCCGAGCCAGGTCATCTCACGCCTGGACTACCGCCGCGAACGCTGGCGCAACGGCCTGGGCTGGACCCGCGAGATCCTGCGCCTGCCCGCGCAGGGCGACGACTGGGCGCTGCGCCTGTCGGTGGCCGAGATCGAGCTGGACGCCGCGTTCTCCGCGTTTCCCGGCGTGGAGCGCGAGCTGGTGCTGCTGCAGGGCAATGGCGTGCGCCTGCGCTTCGAGGATGGCCGCGTGGCCGAAGTCCTGCCGCCGCATGGGCGCGTGCGCTTTGCGGGCGAGGAAACGCTGCACGGCGAACTGGTCGACGGCACCACCCACGACTTCAACCTGATGTGGAAGCGCGACCTGCTGCAGGCCGAACTCCTGCACCGGCCACTGGTGGGCAGCATGTTCTTCTTCTGCGAACCAGGCGTGGCCTGGGCGCTTTACCTGTTGGCCGGTCATGCCGAATTTGGAGCTGACAGCGGTCTGCCGCCGATGCACGCTGGCGATACCGCGTGGTTGGCGGCCGGTGAACGGCAAAGGCATGCGTTGCAGGGCGGGGGCGAGTTGCTGGCGATCCGGGTCAGTGCGGCGGCGGGATGATTCCTGGGCGCCGGTGGGTACCATCCACGCATGGCGTGGATCTACTTGCACTGCGGTTGCCACCCTGCCTGGACACGCCGTTCAGTAGATCCACGCCATGCGTGGATGGGGCGACCTCAATACACATCGCGCCGGTAACGACCGGCCAGCAGTAGCGCTTCCTTGTCCGCAGTCCCCAGCACCTGCTCGATCACCGCATCCACCGCCGGGGCCATGCCCTGCAGGCTGCCACAGACCAGGATCGTCGCGCCTTCATCCACCCACTGCCGCAGTGTTGCTGCTTCGGCCAGCAGGCGGTCCTGCACATAGCGATGCACACCGCCATCGCGGCTGAACACTGCATCCAGCCGCGCCAGCGTGCCATCGGCCAGCATCGCCTGCAGTTCTTCGCCGAAATGGAAGTCATGCGCGGCGGTGCGCTCGCCGAACAGCAGCCAGGTACGGCGCGCGCCACTGCGTACGCGTTCGTGCAGGTGTGCGCGCAGGCCGGCGATGCCGGTGCCGTTGCCGATCAGCAGCAGCGGTACCTCGGCGGCGACGCCATGGAAATTGTCGTTGCGGCGCAGGCGCAGTTGCACCGGTTCGCCAAGTGCGGCGTGGTCGCACAGCCAGCCGCTGCCGATGCCGGGTGTTCCATCGGCGCGTAGCTGGCGACGCAGCAGCAGCTCCACCGCGCCGTCGGCCATCACTGAGGCGATGGAGTACTCGCGATGCGGCAGCGGCTGCAGGGTCGCCAGCAGCGCGGGCAGATCGCCCGGGGGACCAATGAAGGCAGGTGCGAGTGCGCGACGCGTGCCAGCAACGTCTGCCCGTCATCCAGCACCCTGTCCGCATCGAAGCGCTGTGCGTCCAGCCAGGCACGCACGGTGTGCGACGCATGCTGCGGGCCGATCTCGGCGATGTCGCCGGCCTGCCACTGCACATCTGCGCCGGCCGGTGGCCGCAGGCGCAACCAGTACACTGGACCGCCGGGGCTGCCCGGGTTCAGATGTTCGCGCTGCAGCAGCGTCCACGGCTGGTATTCGGCCGGGCTCCAGTCGGGCATTTCACTGGCGCCACCACCGAGTTGTCCCAGCAGCTGTTGCCAATGACGCAGCGCTGCCGGATCGGCGTTGTCGACCTCGATCACATCGAACAGCGCATGCGCGCCGTGCTGCCGCAGCCATTGGTCAAGCTGGTGGCCGAATCCGCAGAAGTGGCCGTAGCTGCGGTCGCCCAGCGCGAGCACGCCGTAGTGCAGGTGCTGCAGTGAAGGCGGCGAGACCATGACATCGCGCAGGAACGGCAGCGCGTGGTCAGGCGGATCGCCCTCACCGGTGGTGCTGGCGATGAACAATGCACGCTGGCTGCCGGCCAGCAAGGCGGCGTCGACCTCATGCAGACCGCGCACGCGCACCGGCACGCCGGCACCACGCAATGCCTCGCCACTGCGTTCGGCCAGCTCGCGCGCGAAGCCGGTCTGGCTGGACCAGACCAGCAGGATCGGTGCGGCATCGCCAGAGGCAGCATGGTCGCGCGGTCGCCCACGCCACCACAGTGCGGCGCAGGCCAGCGCATACAACGCCGTAGCGAGCACCGCGATCTGCGACTGCCGCGCCGGTGGCGCGCCCTGCCACCAGGCTTCGCCCAGATGCAGCCGCAGCAGCGACCAGCCGATCACTGCCAGCAGGAACAGCACCAGAGCGTTGCCGAGCCACGCGCGCGACGGACGGGTGCTCATGCGCCTTGCTCGTCGAGCAGGCGCTGGAAGGCGCTGCTGAGAAATTCGAGTGGGCCATCCGCTGCGCGATGCAGGTAGCGCGCCGCCAGGCCTTCGCGCTCGGCCAGCGCCATGCCCTGGTCGCGACCGAGTACGGTCAGCGCGGTTGCCCAGGCATCGGCGTGCATCGCATCGCCGGCCACCACCGTGACTGCCGCAGCGACCTGGCGCACCGGCCTGCCAGTACCCGGATCGAGGCTGTGGCTGTAAGCCTCGCCATCGGCGTGGTACTGGTGCCAGCGATCGCCGGAGGTGGCCACCGCCCGGCCATCCAGTGCCAGCACGCGAGGCGGGGTGTCGGTCCGCGCATCTTCTTCCGGTGCGGACTCCACCAGCACGCGCCACGGCTGGCCATCCGGTTTGCGGCCGTAGCCGGCCAGCTCGCCGCCGACCTCGATCAGCGCTGCCGCAATGCCTTGCCCTCGCAGCCAGGCAGCCACGTGATCGACGCCGAAGCCCTTGGCGATCGCAGAGAGATCCAGTTGCAGTCCACCCGGTTGTAGCAGCGCATCGCCCTGCCACTGCAGGCGCCGCCAACCGCAGCGCTCGCGCGTGGCCTGTACGGTGGTGGCATCGGGTTGGCGGCGTTCGCCGGCGTGTGCACCGAAGCCCCACAGCGCAACCAGCGGACCGATGGTGGGATCAAAGGCGCCGCCACTGGCGGCAGCGATGGCCTGTGCGCAGGCCAGAACGTGGCGGGTCTCGGCCGGCAGCACGCACCATTGGCCCGCGTTGGCGCGGTTGTAGCGACTCAGGTTCGAGCCGGGCTCCCAGGTGCTCATCTGCGCCACCACCGCATCCAGCCGCGCCTGGATGCCGGCATGCAGTGGATGCAGGTCGCGCTGGCGCGGCGCGACCAGCGACACGCTCCACGTGGTGCCCATGGTGGTGCCGCCGAGGCGGGCGATGTCGAGCTGGGGATCGGTCATGGTGGTCTACCGCAGGCACGATGCCGGGGCCTGCCCGGCATCGCGGTCCACATCTATTACTGCGGCAACACTTCCAGCGTGGCGACGTAGCTCAGGCGGCGCTTGGCGGCCTGCTTCACCGAGGTCTTGTTGTCTTCGGTGCCGGTTTCCAGCCAGTACATGCCGGCTTCCGGCCAGGTCACCTTGATCTCGCCCCTGGCGTCGCTGGTGAGCTTCAGTTCGTCCTGTGCGTTGCGGTAGCGGGTGGCACCCCGCACGATCTCGAACTCCAGGCGGGCGGTCGGCTTGCCATCGACCAGCACGCGGAAGGTGGCTTCTTCGCCGGCGAACAGGTCGTTCGGGTGGCCAACAGCGACCAGCTCGATCCCCCGGTTGGTCGGCTTCAGCGCGGTGTCGTTCGGCGCACCGTTGGTGACGAAGGTCTCCACGCGGCCCACCGACTGGCTCAGTTCCAGCTTCTTCGCGTCCTTGGGCAGTTCGCCAAGGGTCGCCACGCTGCCGCGCCAGCGCTTGCGCTCGCCGTTCTGCTCGTAGGTGGCGAACAGGCCGTCATTGACCGACGCGATGCGGTAGGTGCCCGGCTGCTTCAGTTCGATGTCGAACACGCTGCGGTACTTGCCGGTGGTCGCGTTCTGCGGCTGCACGGTGCTGCCGTCCGGCGCGGTGATCACCAGCGATTCCAGTCGCAGCGGCACGTGGTTGAAGTAGAACAGG
Source organism: Stenotrophomonas sp. pho (assembly GCF_006228405.1). Lineage (NCBI taxonomy): Bacteria > Pseudomonadati > Pseudomonadota > Gammaproteobacteria > Lysobacterales > Lysobacteraceae > Stenotrophomonas > Stenotrophomonas sp. pho. The sequence goes on from NZ_CP029759.1 coordinate 1,050,527, forward strand.
TCGTTGGAGACCGCACCGTCGACGGTGATCCACGGTGCGTTGCCGGCGATCACGGTCTGCGAGGGCAGCAGCCAGGCCTTGTGGGCCAGAGCGGAGAAGGGAAGGGCAGCGGCCAGGGCGGCGGCGAGGACGAGCGTGCGCTTCATGCGGAAGACTCCAGTTGGAAGGGGTCGAATCCCTTTCCAACGGAAAGGGCTCTGATCCCGGGGATGTGGCGATGGGGTCAGAGCCCTTCCTGTGGAAGGGATCCGACCCCGGCTCAGACAATTACGGTTTGACGGACAGGGTGACCTGACCCAGTTCGGTGGCGCCCTGCGCCTTGCCGTTCTGCGCGGCGGTGGCCGGCCAGGTGAAGGGGATCTTCAGCAGTTCGCGGCCGCCGACTTCGCGCACCGCCTCCACCACCAGTGTGTAGTTGCCTGGGGCCAGCTGCTTCAGTGCCGGCTGCCTGTCGCTGAACGACAGTGCGTGCCTGCCGGCCGGGCGGGTCGGGCCGGTCACGCCGTCCACCGGCACCTGCAGGGTACGGCCACTCTTGCGCCACCACTGGCGCAGGTCGGGCAGCCACTTGGTGCCGTGGCCCTCGCTGTTGCTGGTCTGCTGGTACCAGACCGACAGGTTGGCCGCGACCTTCTGGTCGGCGCCTTCCAGCCACACCGCCACATACGGGCGGTGGTACTCGGCCACGTTGAGCTTGGGCACTTCGACGTTGATGTCGAGGGTGGTGGCATAGGCCGGCGAGGTGGCCAGCAGGCCGCTGAGGGCGATGGTCAGGGTGACGCGCATGGGGCGGCTCCGGAGGAACGGATGGAATTCACGGTGGAAGTCAGTGGATCAGCAGCAGGGCGATCAACAGCGGGATCATCAGGCCGAGGCCGACCAGCGGCCAGGTCATGCGCCGTTGCCGCGCATGCAGGTGCAGCAGGAACAGGCCGGTGATGCAGAACACCAGGCAGGCCACGGCGAACAGGTCCAGGAACCATCCCCACGCCGGGCCTGCGTTGCGGCCCTTGTGCAGGTCATTGAGGTAGGAGACCACGCCGCGCGAGGTCGATTCGTACTCCACCGCGCCGGTTTCGCGGTCGATGCTCAGCCAGGCGTCGCCACCGGGGCGCGGCAGCGACAGGTAGATCTCCTCGGCCGACCACTCGGCCGGGCGCCCACCGATGGCGATGCCCAGCTGCGTGTCCAGCCATTGCCGGGCCGGGCGCGGAATCGGCGCGTTGCCGTCCTCGCGCGTGCCCAGCTGGCCCAGCAGCGCGGCCGGCAGTTCCAGGTGCTGGTTCTGCACCTGGGGTTTGGCCTCGATCTTCGCGGCATGGTTAAGAGTCAGGCCGGTCACCGCGAACAGCAGCATGCCGATCAGGCAAACTGCGGAGCTGATCCAGTGCCACTGGTGCAGCGTCCGCAGCCAGAAGCCACGGTTCTGTTGCTGCTGCACGGTGGAAGAGGCAGGACGGCTCACGGCACGGTTCGAAGCGGACGGGGACTGCCCATTACATCATTGATGAGAATAGCTCGCAATTGCGTGTCGTTCTGTATCCCGGAGCAGGCATTCCGGGGGGCCGGCCAGCGGCCGGCACTACCGATCGGTAGATCCACGCCATGCGTGGAGCAGGAGCAGGGCGCGGCGATCAGAACTTCGCGTTCAGCGAAATCCAGTAGCTGCGGCGCTGGTCCTTGGTCGCATAGTCGTCCACGCAGTTGAATTCGCTCTGGCTGATCAACAGGCACGACTGCGAGACGAAATCCTTGTCGAGCAGGTTGTTGACCCGCGCGTTCACCGTCAGCCAGGGCGTGGCCTTCCAGCTGCCACCGAGATGGAAGATCGTGTAGTCCTCGTAGTAGCGGGTGTGGCTGGCGCCGTTGGCATCCAGCAGCGTGTCGCGGTAGCGGTCGTAGCGGCCCTCACCGATCAGCGACAGGCTGACCGCTTCATTGATCTGCCAGTTGAGGCTGGCGTTGGCCATGTGTCTTGCCGGCATGGTGCCGCTGATCGGCAACCCCTTCTGTGCGCCACTGGTCTGCTCACTCTTCGTCCAGGTGTAGTTGCCGCGCAGCTGCAGAGTGTCGAGCAGGTCGACATGCGCGGCCAGTTCGGCACCGCGGGTCTCGGCCTTGTCGATGTTCACGCTCTGGGTGAAGGTGCTGTAGCCCAGTGCCGCCCAACCCGGGCCGATGTCCACGCAGTAGCCGCTGCCGGCGCGCGCCACTTCGCAGTTGGGGAAGGTGCCGCCGCTGGCGATCTTGTCTTCGAACGTGTTGAAGAAGCCGGTGACGTTGAAGCCCCAGCGCTGGCCCTCGTAGTAGGCGGCCAGCTCGTAGTTGGTGCTGGTTTCAGGCTTCAGGTTCGGCGAACCCACCAACGGCAGCACGCCCTGGCCACCGAAGCCGGTGATGCCCGGGAACAGCTGGTCCGGTCGCGGGGTCTTGTAGCCGGTGCTGACGCCGCCCTTGAAGGTCCACGCATCGCTGGCGTTCCACACCAGGTAGCCACGCGGACTAACGTGGCTGCCGAACACGTTGTGGTCGTCGTAGCGCAGGCCGAAGGTGGCGGTGAGGGTGTCGGTCAGCGCCCAGTTGTCCTCGGCGAACAGCGCCCACATGCGGTGTTTCTGCTTGACGTTGCTGCGGTAGCCGGCGCCATCCATGCCGAACACGCCATCGACCATGTCAGTGTTGTTGTACTGGCCACCCACCGTCAGCTTGTGTGCGCCGAAGTCCAGGTCGAGCATCGTGTCGAGCACGTAGCCTTCCAGTTCCATGGTGCGCAGCGGGCGCGGCAGGAACGCCTGCAGGCGCGCCATCTCGCTGGGATGGAGTGCGGCCAGCGCATTGCCACGGCCGGCCGCGCAGTTGTTGGAAGCGCCGGTGCGACGGCAGACGTCATTCCACAGCGTCTGCAGGTTGGCACGCTCGTCCAGGGTCAGCGGCAGAGAACGGCCGAGATTGCTGCTCTTGCTGTGGGTCAGCGAAGTCTGCCAGGTGCCGAAGCTGTAGCGGCCCTGGTGGGTCAACGATAGCTGATCGCGCTCGTAGCGCTGGTAGGCGGTGTAGCCCACGCGCGGCTGCACCACACGGCGGGTGACGGTGCCGCTGCCGTTCGGGTTGGGGATCACCGCATTGCCGACGCGCCACAGGCTGGCCAGGCTGTCCAGCGTGCCGGTCTGGCCTTCGCTGTTGTCGTATTTCTGCCGCGACACGTCGTAGTCCAGCCACAGTTCGTGATCGTCGTTGATGCGGAAGTCCAGGCGCACCCCGGTATTCCAGTTGGTGTTGGCGACCGACTTGCCGCCACCGCCGAAGCCGATGCTGCGCTCCCACAGGCTGCCGTCGGGCAGGGACAATGCATCCCATTCCGGGTTCGATGCCTTGGCATTGTAGTAGCTGCCGCGTACCGCCAGGCTGAGGCGGTCCTTCAGCAGTGGGCCGCTGAGGTAGAGGTCGGTGGTGCGCGCATCGCCGAACTGGTCGTCCTGCTGCACGGTGAAGCTCTGGCTGACCGAGCCGTGCCAGCTGTCCTGGTTGCGGCGGGTGATGATGTTGATGACGCCGCCCATCGCGTCCGAGCCGTACAGCGTGGACATCGGCCCGCGCACGACTTCGATGCGTTCGATCGCCTCCAGCGGCGGCAGGTAGGCGAACTGGCCGCCACCGAAGTTGTTCGGATAGATCTGGCCGACATTGCTCTGGCGGCGGCCGTCGATCAGCACCAGGGTGTACTCGGACGGCAGGCCGCGCATCGACACGGTGGCGCGGCCGTTCTTGTCGGTCGCTTCCAGGCCCACGTCGATGCCTTCGACGTCGCGCAGCGCGTCGACCAGGCTGGTATAGGGGCGCTTGCTCAGTTCCTCGCGGCTGACCATGCTGATGCTGGCCGGGGCATCGATCACCTTCTGTTCGAAGCCGGAGGCAGTGACCACCACCTTGTCCAGCGTCTGCGGTGCGCCGGCGGCGTCACCGTGGGCGAAGGCGGGGCTGGCGAAAGCCGCCAGCACGGCGCTGGTCAGCAGGGTACGGGACAGGGACGAACGGACACGATGGCGCTGGGCCATGGCAGTTACCTCGAAGGATGCAGGGTGGCGCGATGCCGTGCGCGAAGGGCGCGGCAGGCACGGAAGGCCCGGTCAGGGGCGGCAGGGATGAAGCAGACAGCGGCGTGCAGGCGCGACCGCGCAGGCGGTCACGCCAGGCCGTGGATCAGGCGAGCGGCGGCGCCTGGCCGCGTTGCTGGCGGCGCCCGGGCGCATCGGCCCAGGGCGTGTCCGGAGCGGCCAGCGGCCAGTCCGGGCGCACGCCGGGCATGGCCGGCGTGGCGGGTACGAGTTCGAGTTCAGTGCGCAGCCAGTGGCTGGCCAGCAGCAACGGCGGGTGTGCCTGCTCGGCCGCTTTCACCGGGGTGGCGGCACAGCGGCGCAGCTTGGCCGGCGCCTCTTCCTGCAGGGGACTTTCGCCACCGCGCTCTTCCAGCGGCATCTGCATGGCCATTCCGGCCTGGGCCTGTGGCAGCAGTGGCAGGGTGCCCAGCAGCAACGCCAGCATCGCCACCCATGCCAGCAGGCTGGCCAGCGCCGGACGCTGGCCGCGCATGGCGGTGCCCATCTTGCGATGGATGAGTGGGCGAGGGCGAAGCGGACGCAGCAAGCAGGGGTCCCCAGGGGTCCGCCGGCAGCGGCCGGCATCAACGGGGCGTGATTGTAATGAGAGCCGTTAGCTGTTGCAAATGAGAATGATTGCCAAAATGCCGGAGGCCGGCCCGGCAAGGCTCAGACTTCGCTCCAGCGCCGCAAAAGGTTGTGGTACACGCCGGTCAGCTGCAGGATCGCCTCGGCGTCGCCGCCGGTCTGCCGCAGGCGCTCGATCGAGCCATCCATTTCCCACAACAGGCGGCGCTGCACGTCGTCGCGGATCATGCTCTGCACCCAGAAGAAAGAAGCCACGCGTGCGCCACGGGTAACCGGCCGCACCTGGTGCAGGCTGCTGGACGGGTACACGACCAGGTCGCCGGCCGGCAGCTTCACTTCGTGCTCGCCGTAGGTGTCGCTGATGATCAGCTCGCCGCCTTCGTACTCCTCGGGCGCGGACAGGAACAGGGTGCAGGAGATGTCCGAGCGCAGCTGCTCGCCATTGGCCAGGTTCATCACCGCACCATCGACATGGTAGCCATAGGCGCCGCCACCGCTGTAGCGGTTGAAGCGCGGCGGCAGGTACTTCAGCGGCAGCGCGGCGCTGAAGAACAGCGGGTGCCGGGCCAGCGCGACGAGGATGATCTCGCCCAGTTCGCGGCGCAGCGGGGAAGCCTCGGGCAGCTGCTGGTTGTGCTTGGCCTGTGCGCCCAGATGCCCCACGGTTTCGCGGCCATCGGTCCAATCGGTGTCGTCGAGGCGGCGCCGGAAGCCGGCGACCTGGTCGGCGCTGAGAATGTCGGGGATGTGCAGCAGCATGCGGGACTCCTCAGAGGGACGGCGGTGCGATCAGGGCGCGCACCTGGGGATGCGGCGACGCGGCCAGTTCCGGCACGATGTGCGCCATGAACGCCGGACTGCCGTGCGCCAGGGCGAGCCGCAGCCAGTGCACGGCCTGCTCGACCTGGCCGGCCTGCAGCAGGATCGAGGCGTAGTTGGCCTGGCCGCGGAAATCACCGGCCTCGGCCGCGCGCTGGTACCAGGCGAGCGCCGCCTGCGGATCAGCCGCGGTATCCAGCCCGTCTTCGAGATGCCGGGCCAGCAGGTTCATCGATTTGGCATGGCCCAGGTGCGCGGCACGGGTGTACAGGGCCAGTGCCTGCGCGCGGTCCTGGGGCACGCCGCGGCCGGTGGCCAGCAGGTTGGCCAGGTTGTACAGGCCCCAGTCCAGCCCGGTGTCGGCCGCGCGCCGGTACCACACCGCGGCCAGCGTGGGATCGGGCGTGGTGCCCTGGCCCAGCTCATGGCAGCGGCCGAGCATGTTCATCGCCATCGGCGCGCCGTTGTTGGCGGCGGTTTCGTACCAGAGCAGCGCAGCCGAGGCGTCCTGCGCGGTGCCTTTACCTTCCATGTGCATCTGCGCGAGCAGCAGTTGTGCATCGACCTGCCCGGCCTGTGCGGCGTCGCGCACGCGTGCGAACGCAGCCTGTGGATCGTGCTGGAGCAGCTCGGCCAGGGCGTCGCTGTCGATGGGGGTACGGGGTGCCATGATGGGGTGAGTATCGCCGGAAACAAAAACGGCGGCAGGAGCCCCTGCCGCCGTGGTGGAGCGCCGTTACATCAGAACTTGACGTTCAGTGCCAGGGTGGCCGAGCGACCCGGGGCGATGCTCGCGTAGTGCGAGGCATAGGCCTTGGTGAAGTAGGTCTTGTCGGTCAGGTTCTGCACGTTGAGCTGCAGGCTGATGTTGTCCTGGATCGCGTAGCTGGCCATCGCGTCGAAGCGGGTGTAGCTCGGGATCCACTTGGTGTTGGCGACATCACCGTACTGCTTGTCCGAGTAGAACGCGCCGGCGCCGATGGTCAGGCCGATCGGGAAGCGGTAGGTGGTCCACAGGTTGGCGCTGTGCTTGGCAGTGTTCGGGAACACGTTGCCGTTGTATGGCGACGGCACGTACACGTTGGACGGGCAGGTGCGGCCCACCGGTGCGCCACAGACGAAACCGTTGTCCTTCAGTTCCGAGTCCAGGTAGGTGTAGCCGCCGTACAGGCTCCAGGCGTCGGTCAGCTGGCCGGTGAAGCCCAGTTCGAAGCCGTTGATCTCCTTCTTGCCGGCGTTCTGGCTGGTGCCGTTGTCGACCGTCACGCGTGCGTTGTTCATCACGGTGTGGAAGATCGCTGCGGTCAGGTTCAGGCGCTGGTCGAACAGGTCCCACTTGGTGCCCAGTTCGAGGTTCCTGGTGTCCTGCGGCTTGAGGTCGGCCACGGCGGCGCTCAGGCCGTCCGAACCGTCACCACCGTCCATGCCCGGCGGGGTCGAGGAGGTGCCCCACGACAGGTAGATGCTGCCGTTGGCGGCCGGCTTGAACACCACACCGGCCTGGTAGTTCAGGAAGTCGTTGCTGTTGCGCACGCGGGTCGGTGCCTTGCCGGCCACCGGGGTGGTCAGGGTGGTGCGGAAGTCGTCGTAGCGCAGGCCGAGGTTGATCATCCACTGCTCATTGAGCTCGATGGTGTCGAACACGTAGGCGGAGGTGGTCCTGGTGCGCTGCTCGACGTCCAGTGCCTTGTCGCTGCGGTACACCGAATGGGTGGCTGCCCACGGATCGCGCGGATCCGGATTGGCGAAATCGGTGCAGTTGTAGCCAGTGGCCGCGCCGGTGGTCGGGCACTTGCTGTTGCCGGTGAGCGGGTTGCTGGTGCCCGGTGTCATCAGGTAGCTGCCGCGGGTCATCTTCTCGTCGCTGTACTCCACGCCTGCGCTGTAGCTGTGCTTGAGCGCACCGGTCTGGAAGGCACCGGTCAGGCCCAGCTGGTCGGCGAAACTCTTGACGTCGACGGCGCGGGCGTTGGTACGGCGCCACAGGGTACCGTAGTTGTTCGGGTTGCCCTGGCTGTCGTCCGGCTGGGTCCACAGGTAGTCGTTGCTGGTGTTGCCCAGGCGCGCGATGTTGCGCAGCTTGTGGCCGCCGAAATCGTAGCTGGCATCCAGCGTGCTGATGTCGGCGCGGGTGCGCTGGAAGTCACGGTCGACCAGGCCGTAGTAGTTGTTGCGGTCCGGCACCATCGGGCGGCCGTCGACCCACTTCGAGGCCGGCGCCCCGTTCGGGTTGCCATACGGGAAGCCACCCGCGTCCGGCAGGTCATCGCTCTGCATGTGGTAGTGGCTGGCGATCAGCTGCGCCGGGCCGTTCAGGCCGAACGCGATCGACGGTGCGATGCCCCAGCGGCTGACATTGGCGGCGTCGCGGCCAGCGATGTCCGATTCGTGCTTCATCAGGTTCAGGCGCGCGGCGATGCCGTCGCCCAGCACGTAGTTGGCGTCCACGGTGCCGCGTGCGTAGCTGTCGGTACCGATGCCCATGCTGGCGCTGGTCTCGTTCTTCAGCTTCGGCGTCTTGCTCACCAGGTTCAGGCTGCCACCACCGGAATCACGGCCACCGTAGGCCGAGCTCGGGCCCTTGACCACTTCCACCTGCTCCAGGTCGAAGATCTCGCGGGTCTGCGAGCCGACGTCGCGCAGGCCGTCGACGAAGACGTTGCTCTGCGAATCGAAGCCACGGATGAAGGGGCGGTCGCCGGTCGGGTTGCCGCCTTCGCCGGCACCGAAGGTGATGCCCGGCAACATGCGCAGCGCATCCTGCAGGTTGGTCGCACCGGTTTCGGCGATCAGCTTCTCCGACACGATCGACACTGACTTGGGGGTGTCCAGCAGTTCGGCGGTGAACTTCGGCGAGGACGGATTGAACCAGCTGCCGCGCACCTGCACCTTGTCCAGGTCGGTGGCCTTGCTGGATGCGGCATCAGCGCTGTCGGCAGCCTGCGCGGCCAGCGGCGCGAAGCCTGCGGCCAGGGTGGCGGTGGCGAGCAGGGAAACGCGCGGGGCGTGCTTGCGGGACGTGATGTGGGTCATGGCTTTGGGTAGTGGCGTGGATCGGGAAACGGCGAAGGCCGAAGCGCAGACAGCGCGACGACAGGGAGGGAGCGTCTTCTGTAGAGCCGAGCTGATGCCCGGCGATGCGGCGAACGACTTCAGGCGCACGGCAACAGCCGCAGGGCGCCTCAGCTGGCGTGCGGTGCGGGCGGTGCGTGGCCGGGGTTCAAGCGCAGTGCGGGATCGTGCAGTTGCCGGCGCAGGGCATCGGAGCGCCATAGCGGGATATGTGCGACCAGGGGCGCGCGCAGGGGTGCCACTCCGGTGCAGGGCGTGTTGCCCTCACCATCAAGCGGCGGCTCCGGTGCAGGTGCAGCATGTTGCGGGCATTCGTCTGCCGACGGCGCCGGCAATGGCATGACCTGGCGCAACCCTTCGGCATGTGCCTGCCACCCTTGGGTAGTCGGGGCGTTGCTGCGTCCTTCGTGCAGCGCCGACCAGCCCAGCAGCAGCGTCAGCAGCACGGCCACGGCCAGTGGCCACCCCTGGCGGGCGAGCTGGCACAACGTGGCAGTGGGCGCGGGCGATGCCATGGCGCGAGGGCGAAGTCGTTACGAAGATGTTACGTAGAATAACATCAACGATAATGATTCGCATGTACGGGGTGCTGCGGGACGCCGGGGCGGCCGGGGAACGCCCTGCGAAGGCCCTTGCGGGGCCTCCTGCAGATCCAGCCCATGGGTGGGTACCCCAGGTCGGGGCGCCGCCTCAATCCCGGTCGTCGCGCGTCCAGACGGCGTCGTGTTCGCGCTTCACCGGGAACTTGGGCACCGGGGTATAGGCCGGTGCGCACAGGGCGCGGCCATCGCGTACGTCGAAGCGCGCGCCGTGAAGCACGCACTCCACGCTGCCTTCGGCGGTGTTGAATTCGCCAGAGGACAGCTCGAATTCCTCGTGCGTGCACTGGTCTTCCAGCGCGTACAGCTCGCCGTCGAGGTTGAACACCACGATCGGGGTGCCGGTCACCTCGTCGAACACGCTCTTCATTTCGCCCGGCAACAGCTCGTTGCCGGCACACACGAAGGTCCAGGTATCGCTCACGCGGCGGCTCCGGCCAGCGGCTTTTCCAGGATCTCGAAGCGCAGGTCGTCGCGCTTGGGGATGCCGAAGCGCTCATCGCCGTACGGGAATGGCTTCTTGATGCCGGTGCGCTGGTAGCCACGACGCTCGTAGAAGGCGATCAGCTCGTCGCGCACGTCGATCACCGTCATCTGCATCACCGGCACCTTCCATTCGCGCGCGGCGTGTGCTTCGGCCGCCTCCATCATCTGCTTGCCAACGCCACCGCCCTGCTGCGCCGGATCGACCGAGAACATGCCGAAGTAGCCCTTGCCGTCGACATCGGCGACGTGTGCGCAGGCCACCAGCTGGTCCCCGCGCTCGGCCAGCAGAATGGTCGAGCGCGGCCGGTCCAGGTCGGCCTGGATGCCTTCGGCGTCGATGCGGGCGCCATCCAGCAGGTCGGCTTCGGTAGTCCAGCCCACGCGGCTGGCGTCGCCACGGTAGGCCGAGGTGACGAGGGCGATCAGGGCGGGGATGTCGGCCGGCGTGGCGGCGCGGAAGGTCAGGGTGCTCATGGGGCATTTTAGGTGGGCAGTGGGCGGGCGCAAATGGGGGAGTGGGGTCAGATCCCTTTCGCAACGCGAAAGGGATCTGACCCCGGTATCTACTGACTCAACGGCAGGCCATGGACCGACTGGCGCGGGCCCGGAATCGGCAGATGCTCGGGGTCAGATCCCTTTGCGCAGCGAAGGGCTCTGACCCCTGTTCCCAGGAGAAGCCCATGCCAAGGCCACCACGCATCGATGCGCCCGGTCACCCGCAACATGTCGTTCAACGTGGCAACAATCGCCAGCCCGTGTTCTTCACCGATGGCGACCGTGTGGCCTACCTGCGCCTGCTGTGCCAGCACGCGGACCAGCAGCACTGTCGGGTCCACGCGTACGTGCTGATGGACAATCACGTTCATCTGCTGGTGACGCCTGATGTCTCCGGCGGGCTGTCACGGATGATGCAGGCCGTGAGCCGGACCTACGTGCGGCGGGTGAATGATCGGCAGGGCCGCACGGGAACCCTGTGGGAGGGGCGTTTCTACTCGACGCTGGTCGATACGGATCGCTATCTGCTGGCCTGCCAGCGCTACATCGAGCTCAACCCTGTCCGTGCGGGAAGGGTGGCGCGCCCAGGGGACTATCGCTGGTCGAGCTATCGGGCGAATGCGCACGGCAGGCCGAATGCGCTGCTCAAGCCGCATTCGGCATTCGAACTGATTGCCCTGGATCTGGATGAACGGCGCAGGCGCTATGCGGCGTTCATCGAGGAGGGAATTCCTGCCGCGGATGTGGCGGAGATCCGGCGAGCATTGCGGTCGCAGCGATGGTTGGCCGGTTCGCTAGCGGGGGCAGAGCCCTTTCGCGATGCGAAAGGGATCTGACCCCGTCTGCTGGGGTTACCCCAGCAGCTTGCGTACCTTGGTCAGCGCGGTCATGAACCGCTCGATCTCGGCGTGCGTGTTGTAGAACGCCAGCGAGGCGCGGCAGGTGGCGGCGACGCCGAAGTACTGCAGCAGCGGGTGTGCGCAGTGCTGGCCCGAGCGCACGGCCACGCCCTCCAGGTCGAGCAGGGTGGCCAGGTCGTGCGCATGCGCACCATCGATCAGGAACGAGACTACGGCCGCCTTCTCCGGTGCCTGGCCGATGATGCGCAGGCCATCGACGCGGCGCAGCTCTTCGGTGAAGTGCGCCAGCAGTTCGGCTTCGCGCGCTTCCACGTTGTCCTGGCCAAGCTGCTGCAGGTAGTCGGCGGCCACGCCCAGGCCGATGAAACCGGCGATGTTCGGGGTGCCGGCTTCGAACTTGTGCGGGGCGTCGTTGAACACGGTGCCGTCGAAGCTGACTTCCTTGATCATCTCGCCGCCGCCGAGGAACGGTGGCATCGCGTCCAGGTGCTCGCGACGGGCCCACAGCGCGCCGGTACCGGTCGGGCCACACATCTTGTGGCCGGTGATGGCGTAGAAGTCGCAGCCGATCGCGGCCACGTCGACCTTGCGGTGCGGCACCGCCTGCGAGCCATCGACCACGGTGATGATGCCGCGCTTGCGCGCTTCACGGCAGATCTCGCGCACCGGGTTGACCGTGCCGAGCACATTGGAAACGTGGGTGACCGCCAGCAGCTTGACCTCGGGGTCATCGCCGCGCGCAGCGCATCCAGGTCCAGCGCGCCGTCAGGCGTGATCTCGGCCACGCGGATGGTGGCACCGGTACGCTGCGCGACCAGCTGCCACGGCACGATGTTGGCATGGTGCTCCATGCGTGACACCAGGATCACGTCGCCGGCCTTCAGCCGCGGCAGCGCCCACGAATACGCCACCAGGTTGATGGCGAAGGTGGTGCCGCTGCACAGCACCAGGTCGCTGGGGCGCACGTTGAGGAAGCGGGCCAGCGTGTTGCGCGCGCCTTCGTAGGCGTCGGTAGCTTCGCTGCCGAGCGCGTGCACCGCGCGGCTGACGTTTGCGTTGTAGCGGCGGTAGAACTCGTCCACCGCGCCGATCACCTGCACCGGCTTCTGACCGGTGTTGGCATTGTCGAAATAGACCAGCGGCTTGCCGTGCACTTCGCGCATCAGCAGCGGGAAGTCGAGGCGGACGCGGTCCCAGTCGGGCGCGCCGGTGCGTTCTTCGATCGGGCGCGGCGTGGACAGGTTCATGCCACACCCGCCTCGGCCAGGGCCTTGTCCAAACGGCGTGCCAGCTGCTCGCGCAGGGCTTCCGGCAGGATCTTCAGCGGCTCATGGCAGAACGCGGCGCTGAGCAGCGCCTGCGCCTGTGCCTGCGGCAGGCCGCGCGAGCGCAGGTAGAACAGCGCATTGGCATCGAGCTGGCCGACGGTGGCGCCATGCGCGGCCTTCACTTCATCGGCGTCGATAACCAGCGTCGGCTGGGTATCGATCTCGGCGTCGGCCGATAGCAGCAGGTTCTTGCTGGACAGGTTCGCATCGGTGCCGTCGGCGCCTTCGCGGATCTGGATGCCGCCATGGAACACCACGCGGCTGCGGTTGGCGGCAACGCCGCGCCACAGCAGTTCGCAGGCGGTATCGCGCGCGATGTGATCGATACCCAGCCGGGTCTCGACGTGGCGGCGGCCATTGCCGAGCAGCACGCCGTTGGCGGTCAGCTGGGCGTTGTCGCCTTCCAGGCGCACGTTCAGTTCATGGCGGCTGAGCGCGGCGCCCAGTTCCAGGTCGACGCGGTGGTACTGCGCGTCGCGGGCCAGCACCGCGTCGGTACGCAGGAAGCTGGTCTGGCGCGCGCTGCCGGCCTGCACGCGGGCGTGCTTGAGCACGGCGTCGCGCGCGACGTGGGCATGCAGCACGGTGTTGTCCAGGTGGGCGGAGTCACCCACGCTGAAGCGGTGCTCGACCACGCCGAGGCTGGCGCCGGCACGCAGTTCGATCAGGTGGCGGTGATGCCAGGCCAGGTCGGTCTCGCCGGCCACACTGGCGAACACCAGCTGCAGCGGCGCTTCGACCTGCACGCCTTCATCCACGCGCAGCACCACGCCTTCATCGGCCAGCGCGGCATTGAGGCGGGCGAAGATCTCTTCGCTGCGCTCGTAGCGGCGGCCGAGGAAACGCACGGCGTCCTCGCCCGCAGCCAGTGCAGCCGACAGCGGCTGCAGCTGCACGCCGGCCGACAGGGCCTGCACGTCGCTCAGTGCGGCGTCCAGGCGGCCATTGACGAACACCAGGCGCGGTGCCGGAATGTCCTCCAGCAGGGCGGCGTCCAGCGCCGGGCCCTGCAGCGGTGCAGCCGCGAACGCACGGCGTTCCAGCTGGCGCAGCGAGGTGTACTTCCAGGCTTCGTTGCGGGCGGCCGGCAGGCCGTCACGCAGGGCCGCATCCAGCACTTCGCGGCGCGCATCGCTGCCACAGAAGGCCTGGGCCATCGAATCAAGCAGGGCGCTCATCAGACCGCCGCCTCGGGCACGACCCGGTCCTTCAGGAAATCATAGCCGTGCGCTTCCAGCTCCAGTGCCAGCTCCGGGCCGCCACTCTTGACGATGCGGCCATCGGCCAGCACGTGCACCACGTCCGGCTTGATGTAGTCCAGCAGGCGCTGGTAGTGGGTGATGACCAGGAACGAGCGATCAGCAGCGCGCAGTGCGTTGACACCATCGGCCACGCTCTTCAGTGCATCGATGTCCAGGCCCGAGTCGGTTTCGTCCAGGATCGCCAGCTTCGGTTCCAGCACGGCCAGCTGGAAGATCTCGTTGCGCTTCTTTTCGCCGCCGGAGAAGCCTTCGTTGACGCCACGGTGCAGCAGTTCGTCCTTCAGGTGCAGCACGGCCAGCTTCTGGCGCACCAGCTTGAGGAACTGCATGGAATCGAGTTCCTCCTCACCGCGTGCCTTGCGCTGGGCGTTCAGTGCCGCGCGCAGGAAGTAGGTGTTGTTCACGCCCGGGATCTCCACCGGGTACTGGAACGCCAGGAACAGGCCGGCAGCGGCGCGCGCTTCCGGGTCCTGCTCCAGCAGGTCGACGCCGTCGAACTGCACGCTGCCTTCGGTCACTTCGTAGCCGTCGCGGCCGGCCAGGACATTGCCCAGGGTGGACTTGCCGGCGCCGTTGGGGCCCATGATGGCGTGCACCTGGCCCGGCTGGACGTCCAGCGACAGGCCCTTGAGGATTTCCTTGTCGCCGATGCGGGCGTGGAGGTTTTCGATCTTCAGCATGGTGGGGTTTCCGTGGGGCGGGCCGCGGCCCGCCGGTAAAGAGAATGCGTTTGCGAGGGGCAGGGGCGGGCGGTCAGCCCACCGAACCTTCCAGCGAGACTTCCAGCAGCTTCTTGGCTTCCACCGCGAACTCCATCGGCAGTTCGCGGAACACCTGCTTGCAGAAGCCGTCGACGATCATCGACACCGCGTCTTCCTGGCTGATGCCACGGGCGCGGCAGTAGAACAGCTGGTCGTCGGAGATCTTCGAGGTGGTGGCCTCGTGCTCGACGGTGGCACCCGGGTTCTTCACCTCGATGTAGGGGAAGGTGTGCGCGCCGCACTGCTTGCCGATCAGCAGCGAATCGCACTGGGTGTAGTTGCGCGCGCCATCGGCATTGCGGTCCACCCGCACCAGGCCGCGGTAGGTGTTCTGGCCGCGGCCGGCGCTGATGCCCTTGCTGACGATCTTGCTCTTGGTGCGCTTGCCGACGTGGATCATCTTGGTGCCGGTGTCGGCCTGCTGCCGGTGATGGGTCAGCGCGACCGAGTGGAACTCACCGACCGAATCGTCGCCCAGCAGCACGCACGAGGGGTACTTCCAGGTGATCGCCGAGCCGGTCTCGACCTGGGTCCAGGTGACCTTGCTGCGCGCGCCACGGCATTCGGCACGCTTGGTGACGAAGTTGTAGATGCCGCCGACGCCGTTCTCGTCGCCCGGGTACCAGTTCTGCACGGTGGAGTACTTGATCTCCGCATCTTCCAGCGCGACCAGCTCGACCACTGCGGCGTGCAGCTGGTTCTCGTCGCGCATCGGCGCGGTGCAGCCTTCCAGGTAGGACACGTAGGCCTTGTCCTCGCACACGATCAGGGTGCGCTCGAACTGGCCGGTGTGGCCGGCGTTGATGCGGAAGTAGGTGCTCAGTTCCATCGGGCAGCGCACGCCCTTGGGAATGAACACGAAGCTGCCATCGGAGAACACCGCCGAGTTGAGCGCGGCGAAGTAGTTGTCACCCACCGGCACCACGGTGCCCAGGTACTGGCGCACCAGCTCCGGGTGTTCCTTGATAGCCTCGGACATCGAGCAGAAGATGATGCCCTTCTCGGCCAGTTCCTTGCGGAAGGTGGTACCGACCGACACCGAGTCGAACACCGCATCCACCGCCACGCCGGCCAGCTTGGCGCGCTCGTGCAGCGGCACGCCCAGCTTGTCGTAGGTGTCCAGAAGCTCCTTGGGCACGTCATCCAGCGAGGCGTACTTCGGGCCCTTCGGCGCGGAGTAGTAGCTGAGCGCCTGCAGGTCGATCGGGGCGATCTCCAGCTTGGCCCAGTCCGGCATCGGCATGGTCAGGAAGTGGCGGTAGGCGTCCAGGCGCCACTGCGTCATCCACTCCGGCTCGTCCTTCTTGGCCGACAGGGCACGGATGGTGTCCTCGTCCAGGCCCGGCGGCAGGGAGTCCGACTCGATCTCGGTGATGAAGCCGGCCGAATACTTGCGGCCGAGCTGCTCGTGGATCTCGCGGTTGGGGGTGTCGTCGTGGGCGACGTTTTCGATGGTTTCGGTGGCCATGGGGGGGCTGCCTGTGGATCAGGAGACGACGTCAACAGCGATGGTGCGGCGCTGTTCGTCATCGGCAAGGGGAAGGGGGGCAGGATCTGCGCAAGACTGACGTCGCGCAGGGCCTCGGAGACCACGTCGTTGATCAACCGCCAGCTGCTGCGCGCGCCGCACTTGGGTGCCATGCCGCACTGGTGGTGGTCGTGGCTGCATTCGGTCAGGGCAAGCGGCCCTTCCATCGCTTCGACCACTTCGAACAGCGAGATCTCGATGGCCGGGCGGGTCAGCCGGTAGCCGCCACGCACGCCGCGCAGGCCTTCGACCAGGCCGGCCTGGGCCAGCGGCTTGAGTACCTTGCTGACGGTGGGCGGCTCCAGGCCGGTGAATTCGGCCAGTTCGGTGGCACTGAGCACCTCGCCCGGACGGGCGGCGAGCACGGTCAGCACGACGGTGGCGTAATCGGTGAGCTTGGTGACGCGCAACATGGGGATGCGAGTGGTTCTTAAAGCGGACTGAAATTGTACGCTTTTATTCGCCACCATCCAACCCGGGCATTCAGCCGGCGCTGGGGCCGGGCCGGGAGGCTTTGCCAGCGGGCGCTGCCGGGGGCACCATGCTGCGCCAACCGGGTGATTTTCGCAATCACCCGGAATGGGCGAGAATCCCTGTTCCATCCGCTGCAAACAGCCCGTGCCGATGCCGAAGAAGATCCAAGCCCGCAAGTCCGCCATCCATGGCAACGGCGTGTTCGCCGTCGCCCCGATCAAGCAGGGCGAGCGCGTGATCCAGTACAAGGGCCTGCTGCGCAGCCATGGCGACGTTGATGCCGATGACAGCGGCGACGTCGAAAGCGGCCATACCTTCCTGTTCACCCTCAATGACGACTGGGTGATCGATGCCAACTACAAGGGCAACGATGCGCGCTGGATCAACCACAGCTGCGACCCGAACTGCGAGGCGGTGATCGAGGAGGATGAGGACGGCGACAGCCGTGGCGACAAGGTGTTCATCGAGGCGCTGCGCGATATCAAGGCTGGCGAAGAGCTGACCTACAACTACGGCATCACGCTGGCCGAGCGCCACACCGCCAAGCTGAAGAAGATCTGGGAATGCCGCTGCGGCTCGCCCAAGTGCACCGGCACCATGCTGCAGCCCAAGCGTTGATCCTTCCGGTAGTGCCGGCCGCTGGCCGGCACGGGTCCTCTCCACCTGCCGTGCACAGCAGGGTCACCGCCGTGCAAGGGCCGTTCGTCCACGCTGTGCACTCCCCCAACTGGAGTGCACCCATGGCAGAGCGATTGAAGGGCAAACAGATCGCAATCCTCGCGACCCACGGCTTTGAACAGTCCGAATTGACCGAGCCCAAACGGCTGCTGGAAGCGGAAGGTGCGCGGGTCAGCGTGGTGTCGCCCGCAAAGGAGGCGACCATCAAGGGCTGGAAAGAGAAGAACTGGGGCGACGCCGTCGCGGTCGACATTCCGCTGGACGAGGCGGATCCGGCGGGCTTTGATGCCCTGGTGCTGCCAGGGGGCGTCATCAATCCGGACACACTGCGCACCGACGACGCGGTGCTCAGCTTCATCCGCTCAGTGGATGAAGCCGGCAAGCCCGTCGCGGCGATCTGCCATGGTCCGTGGCTGCTGATCAACAGCGGGCTGGCAGATGGCCGCGAGCTGACCTCCTGGCCCTCCCTTCAGCAGGACCTGGCCAACGCGGGCGCGAACTGGCGCGATGCCGAGGTCGTGGTCGACGGCAACGTGATCACCAGCCGCAAGCCGGATGACATTCCTGCTTTCAGCGAGGCGGTGGTCAAGGCACTCGCCGCGTGATGCCTTGCCGGTAGTGCCGGCCCCCGGCCGGCACTACCTTATTTGCCCAGCAGGCCTGCCGGCACCAGGTTGCCCAGGTTCTGGTTGAAGGTGACCACCAGCTTGCCGTTCTTGACCTGTGCCGCCTGCACCTGCAGCGCGCCGAGCACCCGGCCACGGCCGGGTCCAGCTTGTAGATCGGTTCGCGCTGGGCGTAGTCGCTCAGCCAGGCATTGAGCAGGCCGCGGGTGCGTGAGTCGAGGCGGCCGCCCTGGTTGGCCGGGGTGAAGTCATCCACGCTGGGCTGCTGCAGGTGGAAGCCCTGGGTCTGCGCGTCGTAGCGCAGGCCGCTGCTGAGCTTCACCGTACCCAGTTTGGCCGGGTTGCCGCCGGCGGTGGCCAGTGCCACGTCCATGCCAAGGTTCAGGCGCTCGCCGGCCGGAAGGCTCAGCTGAGGGTGGCTCATGGTCAGGGAGATCAGGCCGCCAAGGGCGTCCTGGGTGCGCGGGAAGCTGCCATCGAGGTACTGCTGCACGTCGCTGGCACCCACCGACAGTTCGCGGCCGGAAATGGAGGGAGCCGCCTGCGCGCCGATCGCAGCGGCGATCAGTACGGTGGAGGCAGCGAGGCGGGTCATCAGGGAACGCAGGCGCATGGCGGTGACCGATGGCAGGGAATGGATGGATCAAAGAGTAGCCGTGCAGGCTGAATCGCGCGTGCATGCGGCTGTAACGGTTCAGTCCAGCATCGGACGCAGTTGCGCCGACTGGATCTGCCAGGCGCTGCCATCGCTGCTGGGTTGCACGCGGTACCAGCCACCGAAGCGGAACGTACCGTTGGCGGTGACCGCGCGGATCTGCACCGGCACTTCAAGCAGCTGCGGTGGCTGCCGATCGTCGCGGGCGAGCGGGGGATCGCTGTGCAGGCGCAGGGTGCGCAGGTCCTGCAGCTGCCGCAGCGCGGCGTCGTCCGCATGCCGCGGGTCGCTGGGCGGGATCGTCCAGGCGGCATCGCTGGCGGCGCGGTCGCGGTTGAGCAACGCCGCTATGTAGCGGTTGAGCATCGTCGATGGCGGCTCGGCACCGTCGGCGACAGCAGACAGCACCGGCATTTCACTTGCCTGCACTGCTGCGGGATCGGGGCCGGTGCGAGTGTCCGCGGCTGCGGTGGCAGCGACGGGAGCGGACGCTGCCGCGATGTCGCCGGTCGTCTGTGCTGCCGGGCGTGAACAGCCCAGCAGCACCAAGGGTGCGATCAGCAACAGGTTCCTGCGCATGTCTGCCTCCTCCGCGAGGCAACCTGGAGGGCGGCAGTGTAGCGATTGCGCCGGGATCAGCGGGAGGAGGGCAGCTGATCCAGAGCGTCCAGCGCTGGCAGGACCTGGTCGGCGATGGCCGCCAGTGCGTGGCCGCCGGTCTCGGCATGGCGCTGCACGATATCGCGCAGCAGCTGGGTGGCGATCACCAGGGTCGCACGCTCGTCGCCGCTGATACCGGCGGTACGCGGGGCCGCCTCCAGCAGGCGCATCAGGTCGCGGCTGGCGCGATGCTCCAGTTCGATGGTGCAGCGCCCTGTGCACTGCAGCCCGTCCTTTTCGATGGGGGTCACCGAGATCCGGTAGCGGGTGGAGGGGCTGGCCATGAGGGTGTGCTCGCCGTAGCTGTGGAGGATGTGCCCACCATAGGCAAGGCCACGGCCTGAGGCGACGGCCGGCGCTGCACGCAGTGTTCCACCCGGTACGTTCCAGCACCTGCCCAAGCCGCGCTCGGCCAGTGGCGACGGGCCTGTACGGGCATTGCCGGGGAGGCGGCAACGCTGTGTTGCGGATTGCCGCAGCGCGACGCATCCACGCATGGCGTGGATCTACCGCCGGGCACGCAAAAAAAACGGGACGACCAGAGCCGTCCCGTCGGAATCCACGTTGGGGCGCGCGCTTACAGCGCGGCGTCCTTCAGCTTCTTCAGCGGACGCACCTTCAGCTTGGTGGTGGCCGGCTTGGCGGCGAACCACTGCTCTTCCTTGGTGAACGGGTTGATGCCCTTGCGCTTCGGCTTGGCCGGCACATTGACGGTGGTGATCTTCAGCAGGCCCGGCAGGGTGAAGGAGCCAGCGCCCTTCTTGTGCACCGAGGAGGCGACGGCGCTTTCCAGCGAGGCCAGCACAGCGCGGACGTCCTTGGCGATGACGCCGGAGGCTTCAGCGATGTGTGCAACCAGGCCGGACTTGGTCAGCACTTCCTTGATCGGCTTCGGAGCGGCCGGCTTGGCGGCTGCCTTCGTCGCGACTTTCTTCGCTGCCTTCTTCGGGGCAGCCTTCTTAGCGGTCTTTGCCATGGTTTCCTGTTCCGTGAACGGTTGGTTGTTTGGTCGGCGCCGAACCCCGTCGGCAAGCGCAATGTAGGGCAACTCTTGGGCGCCGCCAATAGCCCGAAGCGCGGAAAGTGCATGTTTTTTCATATCCAGGCCGATTCAGTACATGGTCGGCGGTGGGGATGGGGGCACGCCAGCGTGTTCGATCGCCGGCGCCCGCCGATCGGTGGGGTGCGCGAAACCACTGAAAACAAGAGGAAAATGCGTTCCGGGCTGGCGAGGAAGTGTCCACTCGCCGGGCTCGGGGACGACGTCCGGCGTGCGGCGGAGCGACGCAGGGCTAACGCGTGGCGTGCGAGGGTAGCCGTTCATCACCGCCACGCAGGAGCAGCACAATGGGAATCTCGCGACACGCCACCGCGCACTGGGAAGGCGATCTGAAGACGGGCAAGGGCCAGTTGAGCACGCCGCAGAGTGGGCTGCTGGAGAAGACCCGCTACGGTTTCAACAGCCGCTTCGGCGACGAAAAGGGCACCAATCCGGAAGAGCTGATCGCCGCCGCGCACGCGGGTTGTTTCACCATGGCGCTGTCGGCCAAGCTCGGCGAAGCAGGCTTCACCCCGACCTCGCTGGACACCGAAGCCAAGGTCGACCTGTCGCTGGAAGGCGGTCCGCAGCTGTCGCAGATCCGCCTGAAGGTCGGGGCGGTGGTGCCCGGCATCGATGCGACGCAGTTCCGTGCCATTGCCGATGACGCCAAGCAGAACTGCCCGGTATCCAAGGCGCTGAGCGCGGTGCCGATCAGCCTGGAAGCCGAACTGGGCTGAGCCGGCGCATCTGTAGAGCCGAGCCCATGCTCGGCTTCTGCAGGTCCCGTGATCTGGCCGAGGAGCAGCCGAGCGAGGGCTCGGCTCTACAGTATCCCTTTACCAATCAAGGGTGCCGGTGATCACCGTCTGCACCTGGCCGCCCGACCAGACCTCGCCGTCCTCGTCGACCCGCAGGGTCAGGCGCGCATCGTGGCCGACTTCGCGGCCTTGGCTGACTTCGAACGGCGCACGGCCACGTGGCAGCGCGTCGCGCAGGTCCAGCCACGCGGCCAGCACTGCATTGGCGGCCCCGAGGCGGCGTCCTCGAAGCGCCGACCATTGCCGACGAAAGCGCGCACGGCCAGATCGAATCCCTCACTGCCATCGCTGAAGGCATAGGCGAACACGCCCATGCTGTCGGTGGACTCGGCCAGCGCAGCCACCGCGTTCCAGTCAGGGCGCAGCGCGCGTAGTGCTGCTTCATCGGCCACCTGCACCACCCACCAGCTGCGTCCGCCCTGCATGCGCGCCGGCGGCAGCGAGCCCAGTGGCCAGTCCTTCAGTGCTGCCCGCAGGCGCGGATCGGTGGCTTCAGCGGTCTCCGCCAACTGCGCGCGCGGGGTGCGGATGGCGATGCGCTGCTGCGCGCCCTCACCGCTGACGCGCAGCGGCAGGGCGCCGGCAATGCCGTCCTGCACCAGCACGCCATCGATCGGTGTGGCCAGGCCTGCCTGCAGTACTGCATGCGCCGTGCCGACGCTGGGGTGGCCGGCGAACGGCACTTCCTTCTGCGGGCTGAACATGCGCAGCCGGTAGCTGACACCGGCGGCCTGGGGCGGGAACACGAAGGTGGTCTCGGGCAGGCGCGTCCAGCGTGCGATGGCCTGCATGCTGGCGTCGTCCAGGCCTTCGGCATCGAGTACCACGGCCAGCGGGTTGCCAGCGCCGGCGCGCGGGGAGAACACATCCAGCTGCAGGAAACGGCGGGTGGTCATCGGGGCGAAACTCCATGATCGGGTGGCGCGCAGCTTAACGCGCCGCTGCAGCGCCGAGCCTACGCTCGGCTCTACAGCCAACGGATCTGGCCGTCGATGACCGGCTGCACCTGGCCGCCGATCCACACCGTGCCCTGCGCATCGACCTGTACCTGCACGCGACCATCGCGACCGACTTCGCGGCCCTGGCTGGCCACGTAGCGGCCCTCGCGGCCGGGCAGGGCATTGCGCTGCCGCAGCCAGGCGCCGATCAGTGCATTGGCACTGCCGGTCACGGGATCCTCGGGCACGGCGGGCGCATCAGCGGGGCAGAAGGCACGCACCACGCGGGTGTGGCCGGTGCCGGCTTCATCGGCGAAGACGGCCAGGCCTGTAGCGTCGGTGGCGAGGTTCCAGTCGGCCAGCGCGGCCATGTCCGGTGCCAGCTCGCGAACGGCGGCGGCATCGCGCAGTGGCAGCAGCCACCAGCGTGCGCCGTTGTCCCAGAGTTCGGGCACCTGCCCGTCGGCAGCGAGCGCCAACAGCGCGGCGGGCGCTCCGTCTGCCTCCGTGTCCAGTTGCCGTGCCGGCGGGCTGGCCAGCTGGATCTCCAGTGCCTCGGCCGGGCCGCTCACCCGTACTGGCAGCACCCCTGCCGCGCATTGCTGCAGCAGGGCGCCGTCGCGCGGTTGGGCCAGGCCGCAGGTCACCGCCGCCCAGGCGGCGCCGACGCTGGGGTGGCCGGCGAAGGCCAGCTCACGGGTCGGGGTGAAGATGCGGATGTGGTAGTCGGCGCCGGGCGCGGTGGGGCGCAGGAAGAACACCGTCTCGGACAGGTTCAGCCAGGCGGCCAGGGCCTGCATCTGGCTGCTGGAGAGCGCGTCGGCGTCCAGGATGGCGCCCAGTGGATTGCCGGTTCCGGGGCGGGGGGCGAAGACGTCGAGCTGCAGGTAACGGAGGACGGCCATCTACGGGGATATTGCGCTTAGAATCAAAGGTTCCGCCCCCGAGGGCGGCTTCCCCACATTCTACATAGCCAATCCATGTCAGCTTCCCCCCTTGTCGATCGTTGGATCGTACTGAAGTTCGGCGGCACTTCGGTGTCGCGTCGTCACCGCTGGGACACGATCGGGAAGCTGGCGAAAAAACGCGCGGAAGAGACCGGATCGCGCGTGCTGGTGGTGGTATCGGCGCTGTCCGGGGTCACCAACGAACTGACCGCGATTGCCGACGGCGCGCCGGACAGCGGTGATCGCGTGGCAGCGCTTGTCGAGCGCCATGAGGGCTTCCTGGCCGAACTCGGCCTGGGCCGCGAGGTGTTGGCCGAACGGCTGGCGGCGCTGCAGGGCCTGCTCGACGATGCGCGGGCGGCTACCCGTCCGCTGGATTGGCAGGCCGAAGTGCTGGGCCAGGGCGAGCTGCTGTCCTCCACCCTGGGCGCGGCCTATCTGCGCGCCTCGGGCCTGGACATGGGCTGGATGGACGCCCGCCAGTGGCTGGACGCGATGCCGCCGCAGCCGAACCAGAGCGACTGGTCGCAGCGGCTGTCGGTGAACTGCCAGTGGCGCGCCGACGCGGAGTGGATGCAGCGCTTCCGCGCGCAGCCGACCCGCCTGCTGATCACCCAGGGCTTCATTTCGCGGCATGCCGATGGCGGTACCGCCATCCTCGGCCGTGGTGGCTCGGATACCTCGGCGGCGTACTTCGGTGCGCTGCTCGGCGCCAGCCGGGTGGAGATCTGGACCGATGTGCCGGGCATGTTCAGCGCCAATCCGAAGGACGTGCCCGACGCACGCCTGCTGACCCGCCTGGACTATTACGAAGCGCAGGAAATCGCCACCACCGGCGCCAAGGTGCTGCACCCGCGCTCGATCAAGCCGTGCCGCGATGCCGGCGTGCCGATGGCCATCCTCGATACCGAGCGCCCGGAACTGCCGGGCACCAGCATCGATGGCAGCGCCGCACCGGTGCCGGGGGTGAAGGCGATCAGCCGCCGCAATGGCATCGTGCTGGTGTCGATGGAAGGCATCGGCATGTGGCAGCAGGTCGGCTTCCTGGCCGATGTGTTCAACCTGTTCAAGAAGCACGGCCTGTCGGTGGACCTGATCGGTTCGGCCGAGACCAACGTCACCGTGTCGCTGGACCCGTCCGAGAACCTGGTCAACACCGATGTGCTGGCCGCGCTGTCGGCCGACCTGTCGCAGATCTGCAAGGTGAAGGTGATCGTGCCGTGCGCGGCGATCACCCTAGTGGGCCGCGGCATGCGGTCGCTGCTGCACAAGCTGTCGGACGTGTGGGCGACCTTCGGCCGCGAGCGCGTACACATGATCTCGCAGTCGTCCAACGACCTGAACCTGACCTTCGTCATCGACGAGGCCGATGCCGATGGCCTGCTGCCGATGCTGCACGCAGAGCTGATCGACAGCGGCGCGATGCCGGTGGAAGAGACCGAAGTGTTCGGCCCGCGCTGGCGCGAGATTGCCGGCACCGTGCGCCCGCGCGGCACGCCGTGGTGGCGTGGCCAGCGTGCGCACCTGCTGCAGCTGGCCGATGCTGGTACGCCGCGCTACGTCTACCACCTGCCGACGGTGCGTGCCCGCGCCCGTGCGCTGGCCGCGATCAAGCCGATCGACCAGCGTTACTACGCGATCAAGGCCAACAGCCACCCGGCCATCCTGCAACTGCTGGAAGCGGAGGGCTTCGGCCTGGAGTGCGTGTCGCACGGTGAGCTGAAGCATGTGTTCCAGCACCTGCCGGAACTGTCGCCCAAGCGCGTGCTGTTCACCCCCAGCTTCTGCCCGCGCAGCGAGTACGAGGCGGCGTTCGCGCTGGGCGTGACTGTGACCGTCGACAACGTGGAAGCGCTGCAGCGCTGGCCGGACCTGTTCCGCAACCGCGAGCTGTGGCTGCGCGTCGATCTGGGCCGGGGCGAGGGCCACCACGCCAAGGTCCGTACCGGTGGCAAGGAGTCCAAGTTCGGCCTGCCGATCGCTCGCGTCGACGAGTTCGTGCGCGCGGCCACCGAACTGGGCAGCCGCGTGGTGGGCCTGCATGCGCACCTGGGCAGCGGCGTGGAAACCGCGCAGCACTGGCGGCTGATGTGCGATGAGCTGGCCGGTTTCGCTCGCCGCATCGGCAGCGTACAGACCATCGATATCGGTGGTGGCCTGCCGATTCCGTACAGCGACGAAGACGAACCCTTCGACCTGGACGCCTGGGCCGAGGGCCTGGCCGAGGTCAAGGCACTGCACCCGGCATTCCGCCTGGCGATCGAGCCGGGCCGCTACCTGGTGGCCGAATCGGGCGTGCTGCTGACCCATGCCACCCAGGTGGTGGAAAAGGACGGCGTGCGCCGTGTCGGCCTGGACGCCGGCATGAACGCACTGATGCGCCCGGCGCTGTACGACGCCTGGCATGACATCGAGAATCTCAGCCGCCAGGGCGGTTATGCCGAAGCGGCGTTCGATGTGGTCGGGCCGATCTGCGAATCCAGCGATGTGTTCGGCAAGCGCCGCAAGCTGCCGGTGTCGACCGCGCCGGACGACGTGATGCTGATCGCCGATGCCGGTGCCTACGGCTATGTGATGGCCAACACCTACAACCAGCGGATGCTGCCGCGCGAAGACGTGATCGAATGACCACCGCCCGCGCCCTGCACCCGCCCACCGACACGCCCCGCGCCCTCGAGCGGGCCCGTGCCTGACCGGATACACCATGACTGCTTTCGACAAACACCAGGTTTCCCGCTTCCGCTTCGTCCGCTGCGACTTCGCAGCGGATACCGGCGTGGCCCGGCTGGTCTACGCCTTCGACGACGGCCCGGAGATGGTGGAGACCATCACCGTGCCGGGTGCCCCGTTCGTGCTGGACGAGGCGCGCGCCGCTGCCGTGCAGCGTGCGCTGCAGCTGCTGCACCTGATCGCCGGCGTCAGCTACTACAAGGCCGGCGTACCGGATACGGTCAGCATCGACAGTTACAGCATCGATGCCGATACCGCCGCACTGGTGGAGACCATTTACCTCAATGGCCTGGGCGAATTCGCCTACCGTAACGGCCTGAACCTGCGCGGCCGCTTCCGGTTGCCGGTGCAGGGCGAGGCCGTGCAGGCGCCGGCGCTGGGCCTGCAGCCGCACGCACTGGTGGCCATCGGCGGCGGCAAGGATTCGCTGGTCAGCATCGAAGCGCTGCGCCGTGCCGGCGTGGACGAAACGGTGACCTGGATCGGTGGCTCGCAGCTGATCCGCGCCTGTGCCGAGCGCACCGGCCTGCCGACACTGAACCTGGGCCGTGCGCTGGCGCCGGAACTGTTCGAGCTCAACCGCCAGGGCGCCTGGAACGGCCACATCCCGGTCACTGCGGTGAACTCGGCAATCATGGTGCTGGCCGCGTTGCTGCAGGGCGTGGACCAGGTGGTGTTCTCCAACGAGCGTTCGGCCAGCTACGGCAGCCAGATTCCAGGCACCGGCGAAGTGAACCACCAGTGGTCCAAGGGCTGGGTGTTTGAACAGGCCTTCGGCAGCCATGTACAGGCGCACGTTGTGGCGGACCTGCAGTACTACTCGCTGCTGCGCCCGTTGTCCGAGCTGGCGGTGGCCCGCCAGTTCGCCAAGACCGATTTCTACGACGCGCACTTCTCCAGCTGCAACCGCAATTTCCACATTCTTGGCGAGCGCCCGGTGAACCGCTGGTGCGGCGTCTGCCCGAAGTGCCATTTCGTGTTCCTGGCGCTGGCTCCGTTCATGCCCAAGACGCGCCTGGTGCGCATCTTCGGCCGCAACCTGCTGGACGATGCCGAGCAGGCCGCTGGCTTCGACGCGCTGCTGGAGTTCCAGGACCACAAGCCGTTCGAGTGCGTGGGCGAAGGCCGCGAATCTCGTGCGGCGATGGCGACCCTGGCCCAGCGCCCGGAATGGAAGGAAGACGTGTTGGTGAAGCGCTTCTGCAATGAAATCCAGCCGCAGCTGGATGCCGCCGAACTGGAACTGGCGCCGCTGCTGCAGCTGCAGGGCGAGCACCGCGTTCCGGCTGCGCTGTGGGACCGGGTGCGTGAAGATTTCGAAGCTTGAAGGAAAGCGCGTCGCGCTGTGGGGCTGGGGCCGCGAGGGCCGCGCCGCGTTTGCGGTACTTCGTGAGCGCCTGCCCACGCTGCCGCTGAGCCTGTTCTGCCCGGCGGCCGAAGTCGGGGCCGCACGCGTGGAAACACAGGGCGCCCTGGACGTGCGTGGCGAGCCTTCCGCTGAAGCGCTGGCCGCGTTCAACGTGGTGATCAAATCGCCCGGCATCAGTCCCTATCAGCCGATCGCGCTGGCGGCGGCAGCGCAGGGCACCACCTTCATCGGCGGCACTGCGCTGTGGTTCGCCGAGCATGCGGCTGACGATGGCATCGTGCACGACACCGTGTGCGTGACCGGCACCAAGGGCAAGAGCACCACCACCGCGCTGGTCGCGCACCTGTTGCGCGCGGCCGGCCACCGCACCGGACTGGTCGGCAACATCGGCCTGCCGCTGCTGGAGGTGCTGGACCCGCAGCCGGCGCCCGAGTACTGGGCCGTCGAGCTGTCCAGCTACCAGACCGGTGAAGTGGCGCGCAGTGGCGCCCACCCGCAGGTGGCAGTGGTGCTGAACCTGTTCCCGGAACACCTGGACTGGCACGGCAGCGAACGGCGTTACATCGAAGACAAGCTGCGGCTGGTGACGGAAGCCGCGCCGCGCATTGCCGTGCTCAATGCGGCCGATCCGCACCTGGCGGCACTGTCGCTGCCCGATAGTGAGGTGGTCTGGTTCAACCAGCCGCAGGGCTGGCATATGCGGGGCGACATCGTGCATCGCGGCGAACAGGCGGTGTTCGATACCCGCAACACGCCGCTGCCGGGACGCCACAACCGCGGCAATCTGTGCGCGGTGCTGGCTGCACTGGAAGCGCTGGGCCTGGATGCCGTGGCGCTGGCACCGTCAGTGCAGGATTTCCGCCCGCTGCCGAACCGCCTGCAGCGCATCGGCGTGGCCGATGGCCTGACCTACGTCAATGATTCGATCAGCACCACGCCGCATGCCAGCCTGGCCGCGCTGGAGTGCTTTGCTGGGCAGCGCATCGCGCTGCTGGTGGGCGGGCACGACCGTGGCCTGGATTGGACCGACTTCATGCAGCACATGGCGCACGATGTGCCGCCGGTGGAGATCGTGACCATGGGCAGCAACGGCCCGCGCATCCACGCGATGCTGCAGCCGCTGGCCGATGCTGGCCGCTTTGGCCTGCACGCTGCGGGCGATCTCGCCGAGGCGATGGCGTTGGCGCGCACGGCGCTGGGCGCACAGGGCGGGGTGGTGCTGCTGTCGCCGGGTGCGCCGAGCTTCGGGGCCTACCGCGATTACGTGGCGCGCGGACGCCATTTCGCCGAACTGGCTGGGTTCGATCCGGACAGCATCAGCGCGATTCCGGGGTTGGGCATCGCCTGATCCGCCGGATCGGGGTCGGATCCCTTTCCGCAGGAAAGGGCTCTGACCCCGGCGAGTTACCATGGGGCGCATCCCCGGACGGACCCGGATAGCCGCATGTGCACCTTCATTACCCTGTTCCTGCCCGCATCCTTATCGCACGTTGAAGCCGCCGCGATCATGCAGCGCAGTGGCCGGCGCCTGTTTGCGCAGGATTCGCCCAGCCTGC
Source organism: Stenotrophomonas sp. pho (assembly GCF_006228405.1). NCBI lineage: Bacteria > Pseudomonadati > Pseudomonadota > Gammaproteobacteria > Lysobacterales > Lysobacteraceae > Stenotrophomonas > Stenotrophomonas sp. pho. The sequence continues at coordinate 1,078,915 of NZ_CP029759.1, forward strand.
AGTCAGCGGTGGGCCCGGATTGGCAGCCGTGGCTGAGTGCCGCGCACTGCGATTGCGGCACGTCGCTGGCCTCGGCGCAGGCGGTTCGTGAGTGGAACGGCGATGATGCCGAACGCTGGCGCAGGAAGGGCTGGAGCGAAGCGAAGATCGCGCGCGCGTTGGCGGCGCAGTTGGCGCGGCATGAACAGGATCAGCAGGCACGCCGCGATGAAGCCCTGGACGATGCCGGCCAGTGGTTGCAGCGTATCGACGCGCTGTTGCAGGCTGGGGCCGCGCGCATCGGCCTGCTGGTGCGCGACTATGACGGTTCGGTGGGTGCCCGGCAGCCGAAGCCGCCGGAACGGCGCTGGTCGCGCGCGCATCTGGCGGCGTCGGATCTGCTGGCATTCGAGCCGGGCACGTTGCACTGGATCGAGCGTGGGTAGTGCCGGCCGCTGGCCGGCAACCTGCGGGGAAATTCATCCACGCATGGCGTGGCTCTACTGTAGCGCCGAGCCCACGCTCGGCGGCCTTCATTCGTCTTCGTCGATGAACGCGTAACCGCCGTCAATGAGCTGCTGCAGGTACGCATCGAAGCTCGGCGCAATGACTGCGTAGCTGTCCGGATCGTGCAGGTAGCGCACCACCTGGCCGACCGTACCACCCGGTGCCGGATCGAAATCCAGGTACAGCATCGAGGTGCCGCCGTTGTTCATGCAGTGCGAGAAGCACAGGCGCCTGCTCATCGGCAGATCACCGTCGATGCCTTCACCCAGGATCTCCGGCTCGTCATCCAGCCACTCTTCGTAGATGGAACGGATGCTGTCGTCCCACTGCTGCTGGTCCTCGAAGATCTGCGCGACTGATCGCAGGTAGTACGGGTAGCCACCGTCCTCCACGTCCGAGCCCAGCATCAGTACGCAGACCTTGCCGCCGGGGTACTCCCGGTAGTGGGTGCCATCCACGCGCGATAGGAGTTCCACCAGGCTGTCCGGCACCTGCGGCCACTGCGCTCGCAGGCGCTGCAGGTCCTCGGCGCTGGCGCCCTGGACATGTGCCCACTGCTGGGCATCCTCGGCAGGCAAACGCGGGATCAGGCCAGACAGAAAGCGATCAACAAGATTCATGCGAAAAAAGGGGACGGAGGGGATTAAGTCGTATCCAACCACACCTGCGTCACGCCGCCAATGCAGAATGCGACGCGGGAGGGGCGAATACGGCTTAATCCCCTCCGTCCCCTTTTTCTTGCGGAGCAGGCGCATGAATCGTTGGCGATGCGGTGTGGCGATGATGCTGGGGCTGGCGGCGATGCCGGCCTGGGCGGCGATGAAGACGCAGCCGGTGGAGTGGAAGCACCAGGGCACGACCTTCAGTGGCGTGCTGGTCTATGACGATGGTGGGCACGACAAGCGCCCGGGTCTGGTGATGGTGCCGAACTGGAAGGGTGTGAACGAGTCGGCCATCGAGAAGGCCAAGCAGCTGGCCGGTGATGACTACGTGGTGCTGGTGGCCGATGTCTATGGCAAGGACGTGCGGCCGAAGAGTGATGCGGAGGCGGGGCCGGTGGCCAGCAAGCTGCGCAATGACCGGCCGCTGCTTCGTGCGCGTGCACTGGAAGCGGTGAACGTGCTCAAGGCGCAGGCCGGCAAGGTGCCGCTGGATGCCAGCCGGATCGGTGCGGTCGGTTTCTGTTTCGGTGGCACCACGGTGCTGGAGCTGGCCCGCGCCGGTGCGCCGCTGGCCGCTGTGGTCAGCCTGCACGGTGGGTTGGGTTCGCCCTTGCCGGCGCAGGCCGGTGGCACCCATCCGTCCGTGCTGGTGCTCAATGGCGCCGATGACAAGAGCGTGACCGCCGAGGACATCGCCGCTTTCCAGAAGGAAATGGACGCGGCCAAGGTCGATTGGGAGTTCACCAACTACAGCGGTGCCGTGCACTGCTTCGCCGAGCGCGATGCCAACAGTCCGCCGGGCTGCCAGTACAACGAGCGTGCGGCCAAGCGCGCATGGAAGGCGCTGGATGAGTTCTTCGAGGAGCGCTTCCGGTAATAAACGGCGTGCCGACCAACGGTCGGCACCCACCGGAATGCCGGTTTGGTGGGTGCCGACCGTTGGTCGGCACGCCTCCATCAATGCGAGCGCTGCACCGCGTAGCGGGCCAGGCCGCGCAGGGCAGCCACGGCGTCATTGTCGCCCAGGCCGTCGAGCGCACGCTCGGCGGCTTCGGCGTACTCTTCGGCACGGCGGCGGCTGTACTCCAGGCCGCCGGTGACGCGGATCGCGGCCAGCACTTCCGGCATCGCCGAGGCGTCGCCGTCCTGCACGATGGTGCGTAGGCGCTCGCGGGTGGCGTCGTCGGAGTGGGCCATCGCGTGGATCAGCGGCAGCGTGGCCTTGCCCTCGGCGAGGTCGTCGCCCAGGTTCTTGCCCAGTTCCTCGGCATTGGCCGAGTAGTCCAGCACGTCATCGGCGATCTGGAACGCGTAGCCCAGGTGCATGCCGTAGTCGAACAGGGCCTGCTGGGTGGCTTCGTCCACGCCGCTGGCCAGTGCGCCCAGGCGGGTACCGGCGGCGAACAGCACCGCGGTCTTGCGCTCGATCACGCGCAGGTAGGCGGCTTCGTCGGTATCCGGGTTGTGCACATGCAGCAGCTGCAGCACTTCACCCTCGGCGATGCGGTTGGTGGCATCGGCCAGGATCTGCATCACCGGCATGCGCCCCAGCTCGACCATCAGCTGGAAGCTGCGCGAGTACAGGAAGTCGCCCACCAGCACGCTGGGCGCGTTGCCCCACAGCGCGTTGGCGGTGCTGCGGCCACGCCGCAGGCTGGACTCGTCCACCACGTCGTCGTGCAGCAGGGTAGAGGTGTGGATGAACTCGATGATCGCCGCCAGCTGGTGGTGCTCCGGGCCGGCCTGGCCGACCGCGTGGCCGGCCAGCATCACCAGCATCGGGCGCAGGCGCTTGCCGCCGGCGGAAATGATGTGGTCGGCGATCTGGTTGATCAGCACGACGTCCGAGGACAGCCGGCGCCGGATCAGGGCGTCGACGGCGGCCATGTCGGCCGCGGCAAGCGACTGGATCTGGGGCAGGCCCAGGGCGGGACGGGTGTCTTCGGTGATGGTCATGCGATCAGGCTTTCAGGCTCACCATCGATTATAGGCGCTGGCCGTGAATTCGGGCGCAAACCGGCCCGAGCGGCAATTCCAGCCCGGCCTGCGCGGCCCTTCGCGTGAATACGTATGCAGGTTGCGCCATGCCCGCGAGGCCACCGCTAAGCTTGCCGGATCAGGATTTCGGCCCGCTGCCGGCGGGTCCCGCATGCCCGGAGGGGGCTGTCGATGTCGCACTATCCATGGTGGCGCGGAGCCGTCATCTACCAGATCTACCCGCGCAGTTTCCTCGATGCCAACGGCGATGGGGTGGGCGACCTGCCGGGCATCATCGAGCGCCTGGACCACATTGCCGCGCTGGGCGTGGATGCGATCTGGATCTCGCCGTTCTTCAAGTCCCCCATGGCCGACTTCGGCTACGACATCGCCGACTACCGCGACGTCGACCCGCTGTTCGGCAGCCTGGACGACTTCGACCGCCTGCTGGCCAAGGCCCACGGCCTGGGCCTGAAGGTGATGATCGACCAGGTGCTGAGCCATACCTCGATCGAGCATGCCTGGTTCCGCGAGAGCCGCCAGGACCGCAGCAATCCGAAGGCGGACTGGTACGTCTGGGCCGACCCGCGCGAGGACGGCACCCCGCCCAACAACTGGCTGTCACTGTTCGGCGGCTGCGCCTGGCAATGGGAGCCGCGCCGCGAGCAGTACTACCTGCACAACTTCCTGGTCGACCAGCCGGACCTGAACTTCCATCACCCGGACGTGCAGCAGGCCACCCTGGACAATGTGCGCTTCTGGCTCGATCGCGGCGTGGATGGCTTCCGCCTGGATGCGATCAACTTCTGCTTCCACGATGCGCAGCTGCGTGACAACCCGCCCAAGCCGGCGGAGAAGCGGGTGGGGCGCGGCTTCAGCCCGGACAACCCGTACGCTTACCAGTACCACTACTACAACAACACCCAGCCGGAGAACCTGCCGTTCCTGGAGCGCCTGCGCGCGCTGCTGGATCAGTACCCGGGCGCGGTCAGCCTGGGCGAGATCTCCTCGGAGGACTCGCTGGCGACCACCGCCGAGTACACCCGCGAAGGCCGCCTGCACATGGGCTACAGCTTCGAGCTGCTGGTGGATGACTACAGCGCGGCCTACATCCGCGACACGGTCTCGCGGCTGGAAGCGGCGATGACCGAAGGCTGGCCGTGCTGGGCGGTGTCCAATCACGACGTGGAGCGTGCGGTCAGCCGCTGGGGCGGTCACCCGGCTGACCCGCGCCTGGCGCGGATGCTGGTGGCGATGCTGTGCTCGCTGCGCGGTTCGGTCTGCCTGTACCAGGGCGAGGAGCTCGGCCTGGCCGAGGCCGAGGTGCCATTCGAGGCCCTGCAGGACCCCTACGGCATCACCTTCTGGCCGAACTTCAAGGGCCGTGATGGCTGCCGCACCCCGCTGCCGTGGACCGATGCACCGCTGGCCGGCTTCACCAGCGGCCAGCCCTGGCTGCCGATTCCGGCCGAGCACCGGGCGGCGGCGGTGGCTGTGCAGGAACGCGACCCGCACTCGGTGCTGGCGGCGTTCCGGGCGTTCCTGGCCTGGCGGCATACCCAGCCGGCGCTTCTGCATGGCAGCATCAGATTCCTTGAAAGCGCCGAGCCAGTGCTGCTGTTCGAGCGTATGCTTGCAGATGAAACCCTCCTGCTGGCCTTCAACCTGTCGGCCGAGGCAGTGACCCATCCGCTGCCGCCGGGCAACTGGCAGCAGGTGGCGGTACCGGGCCCGGATGCGGGCACGGTGCAGGGCAACGAACTCCAGCTGCCGCCGTGCGCGGTGTATTGCGCCCGACGCAGCTGACCGTTTTCTCCGGTGGCGGTACTTGCGGGACGGGGCCGAAGCGCCCCGTCCCTTTTTTGTGGGTGGAATTCCGGTGAACGGCATCCACGCATGGCATGGATCTACGGCTTGGAATGTCGCTGCATGGGCCTTGCTGATCACGTGCCGGCATCCGCGCAAAAGAAAACCCGCTGCCTGCGCAGCGGGTTTCCGGTCCTGCTCCCTTTGTGTTGCCGGCCAGCGGCCGGCGCTACCGGGTTCGGGGTGCCAGCCAGCGGCCGGCACGACCCGGCCGTGATCAGAACTTGTAGTTCACGCCCAGCATGTAGGTGCGGCCCCACTCGATGTACTCCAGCGGGCGGTCCTTGCTGCCGGCGTAGGTGCGGTACGGCTCGTTGGTCAGGTTGCTGCCCTGCAGAAGCAGGGTCAGGCCACGCAGGGCACTGCTGTCGCTGAAGGTATAGCTGATCTGCGCATCGGTCACGTTCTCGCCGACCACGTAGCGCAGGCTGCGGTTGCCGTTGAAGTTGCCGATCTCACCGATGAAGTCCGAACGGCGGCGCTGGCTGACGCGTGCTTCGAAGCCGCTGCGCTCGTAGTAGGCGGTGAAGTTGTACACGCGCTTGGACAGGCCCGGCAGGCTGATCGGATCACTGCCCACGCTGGAGGCGCTCTCCGGGTCCAGGATGGTGATGTCGCTCTTGTTGAAGGTCGCGCTGGCCTGCACACCGAAGCCACGCAGGCTGTCGGTCAGCATCTCCAGCGGGAACGATGCGGTCAGTTCCAGGCCCTTCAGCGTGCCGCCCTTGCCGTTCTGCGGGGCGGAGAAGGTGCCGGTGGTCAGCACCGGTGCCGTCATGCCCGGCGGCGGCACGTAGCTGCCCAGCAGCGCGGTGAAGTCGTAGTTGTCGACCGACTGGGTGTAGACGTAGCTCTTCAGGTCCTTGTAGAAGATCGCGGCGGCCACGTAGGCCTTCTCGCCGAAGTACTTCTCGTAGGACAGGTCCAGCGCGGTGGCACGCCACGGGTCCAGCAGCGGATTGCCGCCGCTGCCGCCGGGGCGGCCGGTGCCGGTGTCCACGCCGAACTCCAGGCCGGCGCGCATCTGGTCCACGCGCGGGCGTGCGACCTGCTTTGCAGCGGCGAAGCGCAGCGTCTGCTGGTGAGGGAACAGGAAGGCCAGGTTCAGGCTCGGCAGCCAATCGTTGTAGGTGCGGCCGTTCGAGTACGGCTGCACGTTGTTGCCGGCCGACTGCGAGCTGTCCCAGTAGCGCGAATCCGAACTCTGGTCGGTGTGCTGCATCTGCACGCCGATGTTGCCGCGTACGCCGACTTCACCGATGTCGGCGTTGATGTTCAGGCGCGCCCAGGCGGTGGTGATCTTCTCCTGTACCGTCCACGACTTGGGAATCAGGTAGTCCAGGTTGTCGACCGGGTTGAAGGTCATGTAGCGGCCCACCGCAGCGGGCACGTTCCAGGCCGGGATGGTGCCGAGGCCGGCGAAGCCCAGGTTGACCGGGCGGTACTGCAGGTCCGAGGCGATGTTGGCGTCGCCCTGCGCACCCAGCAGGATGTTGCCTTCGGACTGGGTCTTCACCTTGCGGCGGTCGGCGTAGTTCACGCCGATGTCGATGTCCGGCGCCCACGACGCGAGGGCATCGGGCAGGGCGATGGTGGCGGCCAGCTTGCCACCCTTCACGCGGTCTTCCACCTTCGGCAACTTGCCGTAGCCGGAACCGTAGATGGTGTTGGTCAGGAACAGGGCGTCGGGGTTGGAATAGTTCAGCCCTGGGCTGATCTGCGAGAACCCGTCCTGGCGGATCGTCACGCCGACCGTATCCAGTTGCGGCATCGGGGTCAGCTGCAGGTTGTTTTCCAGATTCAGCTCGTCGCGCGTGGCCTTGGAGTAGTTCAGGTCGGCGACCAGCTTGACGCCACTGAAGTTGAACTCGTTGTTCCAGCCGAACGCATCGATCTTGTCCTTGCGCTTGTTGTACATGCCGCGAACCAGCGGATACACGCCACTGGCAGTGCCACCGGTGAACGAGCCATTGGCGTTGACCTGCGGGTTGCTGACCAGCAGGCCCGGGGTGTAGTTGCCGTTGTAGTTGCTGAGGTTCAGCTCGAACTGGTTGGCGGTGTCGATCTGCTCGGCTTCGGTGTGGAATGCATCGAAGGTGCTGGTCCAGCTGTTGTTCGGCCGGAACTGGATCGTGGCCATCACGCCGTCGCGCTTGTTGTTGCCGGTGCGGCGCAGCGCCTTGATGCCATCGGAGAAGTAGGTGCCGGCACCCACGCCCGGACGGTCGCCCTTGTCGGTGTGCTCGGTGGTCCACGGTTCGTACAGGCCGACCTGGTTCTCCTGGATCGGCATGTCGCTGTGCGCATAGCCGATGGCGATGCCCAGGGTCTTGTCCAGGAACTGGTCGATGTAGCTGGCGCTGAAGCGGTTGCCGTACGGATCGGTGTTGGCGGCGCGGCCCAGCGAGCTCTTCTGGTAGCGGCCACTGACCGCGATCACGCGCTCGCCGAAGCTGAGCGGGCGAGCGGTCTGCATGTCGATGGTGCCCGACAGGCCCTGGCCGACCAGCGCCGCGTCCGGGGTCTTGTACACGGTCACGCCGTTGACCAGTTCGGACGGATACTGGTCGAACTCGACGCCACGGTTGTCGCCGGTGCTGACCACTTCGCGGCCATTGAGCAGGGTGGTGGCGAAGTCCGGCGACAGGCCGCGCACGCTGATCACCTGCGCACGGCCGGCAACGCGCTGGGCGGCCAGGCCGGGCAAGCGCGAAATGGACTCGGCGATGCTGACGTCGGGCAGCTTGCCGATGTCTTCGGCGGAGATCGCTTCGACCACCGAGGTGGCGTCCTGCTTGACCGCGATCGCGCTCTCGATGCCGCGGCGGATGCCGGTGACCTGCACCGTATCGAGGTTGGTGGCGGCGGTGCCGGCCGGCGTGGTGGTGCTCTGCGTGGACTGTGCCGACGCCAGCGTCGGCGCCAGGACAACGGCCAGCGCGATGCTGAGCGCGCTGCGCTTGTGGTTCAACATTTTCCCCTCCCAGGCAATGTTGCAGATCGATTTGTGAGCGTTCCGGCGGCGCCGTGAACGTGCGACGCGGTGGCCGCTGTCGTCGCCGCTATGGTAGGCAGCGCGTTCTTCGCGGGAATCACCCTGCATACGTATTCAATGGCGTCTGCAGGGGTGTAATCGCTTTCATGCAGTGCTTCCGGTAGTGCCGGCCGCTGGCAGGTAATCGCGTTCGCCGGGTTGCCGGCCAGCGGCCGGCACTACCCGGGCATTCACAGCGGCGTGAAGCGAATGGCCTGGCCACCGCCTGGTGCCAGCACCAGCGTCAGTGCATCGGCGCTGGTCACTTCGCGGGTTTCACGAACGAACGCGAATGGATTGCTGCGGAAATCCGCGCCCTCGCCATCGCGGTAGATTTCGGCGCGGTAGCGTACGCCAGGTTCCAGGAAGCCCAGTGACACCGGCAGCACGCGGCCGTGCTCGTCGGTGATGCTGCCGAGGAACCAGTCGTGGCTGTTGCGGTCGCGGCGCACGATCGTCGCGTAGTCACCCACTTCGCCATCGAGCACGCGGCTCTGCTCCCAGTCCACCGCCACGTCCTCGATGAAACGGAACGCCTCGCGATGCTGCAGGTAGTGTTCGGGCAGGTCGGCGGCCATCTGGATCGGGCTGTACAGCACCACGTACAGCGCCAGTTGGCGGGCCAACGTACTGGGGATGGCCTGGCCGTGGCGGCCCTTCAGGCTGAGGATGCCGGGGTGTAATCCATCGGCCCGGCCAGCATGCGGGTGAACACCAGGTTGACCTCGTGCTCCGGCGGGTTCGGTGGCTGGCCCCAGGCGTTGTACTCCATGCCGCGTGCGCCTTCGCGCGAGATCCAGTTGGGATAGGTGCGGCGCAGGCCGGTATCCTTGATCGGCTCATGCGGGTTCACCGACAGATGGCGGCGCGCCGCTTCCTGCACCACCTTCAGATGGTGGCGGGCCATGAACTGCCCGTCGTGCCACTCGCGCCACGGCGGGCCCCCGTGGGATTGCGGCGGTCGACCTGGCCGTCGTCGCAGACGTAGCCGGTCTTGAACTGGTCCACGCCCAGCCGTGCGTACAGGTCCAGCGCGGCGCCAAGCTGGTCCTCGTAGTGCTCGATGGCGCAGCCGGTTTCATGGTGGCCGATCAGGTGCACACCCTTTTTTAGGCCATACGCCGACAGCGCTTCAATGTCGAAATCGGGCGTGGCGCGGGTGAAATCGAAGTCGTAGCCATTGCCGACCCAGTTGCCGTCCCAGCCCGGATTCCAGCCTTCCACCAGCACGCCGCGGAAGCCGTGTGCAGCGGCGAAATCGATCACCTTCTTCGTCTTGGCGGTGGTGGCCGCGTGCTTCGGCCCGGTCGCCCAGCTCTCGTTGTCCAGGTGCATCGACCACCACACGCCCAGGTACTTGGCTGGCTTCACCCAGCTCACATCGCCCAGCGCGTTGGGTTCGTTGAGGTTGAGGATCAGGTCCGATTCGACCAGGCCGCCGGCACGGTCGGCGATCTGCAGCGTGCGCCACGGCGTGGCGAAGGGCAGGGTGCGGCGCACCTTCCAGCCTTCGGCCGAGGGCGACAGCTCCGCGCGCAGGCGCTGTCCCCCGCTGCGGCGCAGCCACATGCCGGCGTAGTCCACCAGCGCGGCCTCGTGAATGGCCACATGCAGGCCATCGCGGCTGCGCAGGGTCATCGGCGTATGCACCAGCGGTACTTCGTGCAGCGGGGTGCGCTGGTACAGGTACTCGTAGTGGATCGGTTCGCCAGCGGGAATCCACCAGGCGATGGAATCCTGCGCGATGGCGAACTCGGTCAGTTCGTCATCGATGATCGCCTCGTGCAGGTTCGGTTGTTCGGGAAACACGTAGCGGAAGCCGAGGCCATCGTCGTAGACGCGGAACACCACATCCAGCCGGCGCTTGCTGCCGGTGGTTTCGGCCAGCTGCACGGTCAGCTCGTTGTAGTGGTTGCGGTGAGCCGGCGTTCGCCCCACGGCTGTTCCCAGGTGTCATCCACGTTGTGCCGCTGCTGGCCCAACAGGGTGAAATCGCGGTCCAGGCGACCGTCGCGCAGGGCGAAGCCGAGCTTCGAATCCTCCACCACAGTGTCGCCCAGGCGCTCGACCCGGTAGCGGGCCGTGCCGCCGTCCAGCACCAGGCTGACCTTCAACACCTTGCCCGGAGAGTCGACGCTGACCACCTGCGGCGCGGCCTGCGCCAGCGTGGCTATTCCCAGCAGCGCCAGACCGAACAGATGCGCGAGCGCGGTACGTACAGCAGTGAGTGACATCGGCATTTCCCCTCCCAAGGCGCCGTTGGCAGACCCGGACCATAAGCCAGCGCGGCAGGTGCGCTACCGCGTGACGCCATGAATACGTATGCAACTGGACGCAGCCGACAGCCCCGCGTCTACCATGGGGCCAGGGCACCTTGAGGGAGGGGCCGCGCCCGCCCGCCGGCAACGTCGGTGCGGACCTACAACGCGTGCAGAGAGGGAGGGAGGCCGACGGGCGCAAGCCGGTCCGCCGCTTCGATGCTGAAGATCATTTGCCTGACCGCTGCCCTGGGGGCAGCGCTGGGATCGACCGCGCAGGCGGCCGACCTGCAATTCGATGGCCGCCATGCGCGTGCCGAAGCCGCTGCCAACGGCAGCTTCGTGCTGCATGCGCCGAAGGGCGATGTGCATATCGCGCCGATGCCGATGCGCAGCCAGACCGGCAGCGTGATGTTCGATGCCCTGTTCGCGCTGGCCCAGCAGGAGATGGACCAGGACCGCGTGGACGCGATTCGCGATCCCGCGTTCGACGAAGGCCGACCGGTGCCGTGCGAGTGCTTCCAGACCGGCGCGCGCTGGCCCTATGTGTGGACGCGCGATGTCAGCTTTGCCGCCGATCTGGCGCTCGCACGCCTGGACCCGAAGCGCACCCGGCAGTCGCTGCAGTTCAAACTGTCGGCGGCGCGCGACGGGCACACGCCCGGCCTGTTTGTGGCGCAGGACACCGGTTCCGGTGGCAGCTGGCCGATCAGCAGCGACCGCGTGGTGTGGTTCCTGGCGGCTCGTCAGCTGCTGGAGGATCGCGCATTTGCCGACCAGGTCTGGCAGGCGCTGCAGGGCACGCTGGCGCAGGACCGCGCGATAGTGTTCGACGCGCAGATGGGCCTGTACCGTGGCGAGACTTCGTTCCTGGACTGGCGCGAGCAGACCTATCCGGACTGGACCCGCGAGGACGTGCGCTTCATCGGTGATTCCTATGCACTGTCCACCAACGTGCTGCACTACCAGGCACTGCGCCTGGCCGAACGCCTGGCCGGGCAACACGGCGATGCCCGCGCGGCCGATTACAAGGCCTGGGCCGACGCATTGGCGCAGCAGATCGATGCGCGCTTCTGGCGCGAGTATATCGGCCAGTACATGAGCTACATCGGCGAAGCGGCGCACCCGGTGCCGTACGCCAAGGTCGATCTGCTCGGCCTCTCGCTGGGCATCCTTGCCGAGGTGCTGCCGCCCGAGCGCGCGCGGCGTGCGCTGGCGGCGTATCCGATGGGGCCAGCCGGCAGCCCGGTGGTCTGGCCGCAGGAAGCACAACAGCCGATCTATCACAACCGGGCGATCTGGCCGTTCGTCAGTGCCTACTCGCTGCGTGCGGCGCGGCAGCTGGACGATGCGCCGCGCATCGCCGCCGAGATCCGCTCGCTGATGCAGGGTGCCGCGCTGGCCGGTTCCAACATGGAGAACTACGAGCTGGTCAGCCAGGCCGTGCATGTCGAGGAAGGCGCGCTGAGCGGCCCGGTGGTCAACTCCGAACGCCAGCTGTGGTCGGTGGCCGGGTATCTGTCGATGGTGGTCGAAGGCGTGTTCGGCGTGCAGGACGATGGCCGCGTGCAGCCCAAGCTGCCGGCCGCGCTGGTCCCCGAACTGTTCGGCAAGCAGCGCCGCATCTCCCTGGAGGCCGATGGCAAGCGCTATGTGCTGGAGCGGCCGAAGCAGGTGGGTGATGGCCTGCTGGTGGCGGGCCAGGTAAAGACGCGTGGTGCCACCACCACCGTGCAGCTGGTGGCCACCGCAGCGGCACCGCGCAGCGTGGCGACGACGGCCGACGCCAATGCGCGCGCACCGGCCACGCCGGCCGCACCGCAGGCGCGACGCAAGGGCAGGGGCTGGAACATCGAGGTCGCTGCCGGCCAGGTGCTGTGGCAGGACGGTCGCGCGCTCACCGCCAGCAATGGCCTGGCACGCATCGGTGACGATGGCCTGCAGCATTGCCTGAGCCTGACCCGGCGCGACGGCGCATTGGAATCGCTGCACAGTCCGATGGTCTGCGTCGGTCCGCAGCAGCGACTGAAGGGTGCCGAGCGCTGGCAGTTCACCTCGGCCAAGGCGGGGCAGGTGCGCCTGCGCCTGCAGTACAGCAACGCGAATGGGCCGATCAACACGGGCGTGACCGCCGCTGTGAAGCAGCTGGCGCTGCAGTGCCCTGGCCAGCCGTTGCAGCGGCACGCCGTCACCCTGCCGCACAGCGTGGCCGTGCAGGACTCGACCTCGGCGACGTTCCCGGTGCCGAAGGGCCGATGCACGGTCACGCTTGAAGAGGGCTTCAACATGAGCACACTGCAGCATTTCGCGCACTACACCGGGGCAAGGGCGGGCGCGACGGCGTGCTCAACCAGGCGCAGGTGCAGGCGCTGACGGTGGCGCCCGTGGCTGTAGAGGACGCACGATGAATCGCCCCGCCAAACCCCAGCTGTCGTTCTGGCAGATCTGGAACATGTGTTTCGGTTTTCTCGGCATCCAGTTCGGCTTCGCCCTGCAGAATGCCAACGCCAGCCGCATTTTCGAGACGCTGGGCGCGGACATCGACGCGGTACCGGGGCTGTGGATCGCCGCGCCGCTGACCGGCCTGCTGGTGCAGCCGGTGATCGGTTACCTGTCCGATCGCACCTGGACGCGCTGGGGGCGGCGCCGTCCGTTCTTCATGATCGGTGCGGTGCTGACCACGCTGGCCCTGCTGGTGATGCCGAATTCGCCGACGCTGTGGATCGCGGCCGGCACGCTGTGGGTGCTCGATGCCTCGATCAACGTATCGATGGAGCCGTTCCGAGCCTTCGTCGGCGACCAGCTGGCGCCACGCCAGCGTCCGGCCGGATATGCGATGCAGAGCTTCTTCATCGGTGTGGGCGCCATCGTCGCCAGCTTCCTGCCGTTCATCCTGGCCCACTTCGGCGTTGCCAATACGGCCGCCGCCGGTGAGGTGCCGGACACCGTGCGCTATGCGTTCTACTTCGGCGCGGCGGTGCTGCTGGCGGCGATCACCTGGACGGTGGTCAGCACCCGCGAATATTCACCAGCAGAACTGGCTGCCTTCGATGATGCCGAGCCGCCGGCGCATCATGCGGGAGCGGTGATCAACGGCCCGGCGCCATGGACGCGGGTGGCCCTGTGGCTAGGGCTGGGTGTGCTGTTGGCGCTGCTGATCACCTGGCGGCAAGGCGACAGGATGCTGTACGTGCTGGCAGGCCTGTGCGCCGGCTACGGCCTGCTGCTGGCGGCCGCGCGCGCGTTGCCGGCCACGCATATGCTGGCCGCCATCGTCGGCGACCTGCGCGCGATGCCGGTGACCATGCGCCGCCTCGCGTGGGTGCAGTTCTTCTCATGGTTCGCGCTTTTCGCCATGTGGATCTACACCACTGCTGCGGTGGCCGGTACCCACTTCGGTTCGACCGATCCACAGTCGGTGGCCTACAACGAAGGTGCCAACTGGGTGGGCGTGCTGTTTGGCGCCTACAACGGCTTCGCTGCGCTGGCGGCGGTGCTGATTCCGCCGATGGTGCGTGCGATCGGCCTGCGCTGGAGCCACCTGGTCAACCTGTGGCTGGGCGCTGCCGGCCTGGTCTCGCTGATGTTCATCCGCGACCCGCACTGGCTGCTGCTGTCGATGGTGGGTGTGGGCTTTGCCTGGGCATCGATCCTGTCGTTGCCGTATGCACTGCTGTCCGACAGCGTGCCTGCGTCGAAGATGGGCGTGTACATGGGCATCTTCAATTTCTTCATCGTGATCCCGCAGCTGGTGGCGGCCAGTGCGCTTGGCTTTGCCCTGCGCGCATGGCTGGGTGGCCAGCCGATGCATGTGCTGGTGCTGGGCGGCTGCAGCCTGTTCGTCGCCGGCCTGTGCGTGCTGCGGGTTCCGTCCCGTCCGGAGGTGGTGTGATGCGTGGTGTCCTGGCTGTTGCTGTTTCCCTTGCCCTGTTCGCCGGCCAGGCCGTGGCCACGCCGCGCCCGGACTACGTCGGCACCACCGATCCGTTCGCCAGCGATGCGGTGTACTTCGTGGTCACTGACCGCTTCGTCAACGGTGATCCATCCAATGACCATCGCGACCAGGGTGGCGCGCACCGCACCTTCGACATCCCGGTGCCATGCCCGGACAAGGTGGACGGCAACATCGGCTACCTCGGCGGCGACTTCCGTGGCGTGCTCGACAATGCGCAGTACATCCGCAACCTGGGTTTCGGCGCGGTTTGGATCACGCCGATCGTCGACAACCCTGACCAAGCTTTCACCGGCAGCAAGCCGATCAGCTGCACCAGCACGCTGACCGACCGCGGCAAGACCGGCTACCACGGCTACTGGGGCATCAACTTCTACAGACTCGATGAGCACCTGCCCAGCAGGGACCTGGACTTCGCCGGACTGACCAAGGGCCTGCACGGTGCCGGCTTGAAGGTGGTGCTGGACATCGTCGGCAACCACGGTTCGCCGGCCTGGACCATGCCGATACGGCAACCGCAGTTCGGCCAGATCTTCGACAAGGACGGAACGCTGATTGCCGACCACCAGAACCTGCCACCGCAGAAGCTGGACCCGAAGCACAACCCGCTGCACGCGTTCTACAACAACATCGGCCCGGTCGACAGCAAGGACGGCTCGATCTTCGACGGCAACCTCGCCGAACTGTCCGACTTCAACCAGGACAATCCGGCGGTGATGGACTATCTGGTCGGCGCTTACCTGCAGTGGACCGCGCAGGGCGTGGACGCGCTGCGCATCGATACCATCGGCTGGCTGCCGCACCCGTGGTGGCATGAATTCGTCAAGCGCATCCGCGCCGAGCACCCGGGCATGTTCATGTTCGGCGAAGCCTTCGACTACAACGCGGCGACCATTGCCGAGCACACCTGGCCGGCCAACGCCAATGTCAGCGTGCTCGACTTCCCGTTGCGCGGTGCTCTGGAGCAGACCTTCGGCACCGCCGGCAAGGGCTTTGAGACGCTGGCCGAGCCGCTGCACCTGAGCGGTGGCCCGTATGCCAATCCGTACGAGCTGATGAGCTTCTACGACAACCACGACATGCCGCGCCTGCAGGCCAGCGACAATGGCTTCATCGACGCGCACAACTGGCTGTTCACCGCGCGCGGCATTCCGGTGGTCTATTACGGCTCGGAGACCGGCTTCATGCGTGGCCGCGCCGAGCACGCAGGCAACCGTGCCTACTTCGGCCAGCCGCGTGTGGACGCTGCGCCGCAGAGCCCGATCTTCGCGCCGCTGCAGCGTATCGCCAAACTGCGTGAAGCGACCCCGGCACTGCAGCGTGGCTTGCAGGTGAACGAGCGGCTGCAGGGCGATGAGGCCGTGTTCTTCCGCGTGCTGCAGCACGGTGACGTGACGCAGACCGCGCTGGTGCTGCTGAACAAGGGTGATGCGGCGCGCACCTTCGAGGTGGACCGCTACCTGCAGGCTGGCACGTGGCGTGATGCGCTGGATGGCGGCACGGTGAAGGTCGAGCAGCAGCTGAAGACTGACGTGCCGGCGCATGGGGTAAAGGTCTATGTGCTGGACGCCACCGTGCAGCAGCCGGCACTGCAGGCCGAACTGGACAAGGCGATGGCCGACCAGAAGGCGCGGGACCAGCGCCTGGGGCGGTAGTGCCGGTCGCTGGCCGGCAACTCATGAATCCATGGTCCCTTCAGGTGCCGGCCAGCGGCCGGCACTACCGGGGGGACCACATCCGGCACAATAGGCACCCCTCACGCCCTGCCGTACCGCCATGACCGACCTCGTCCCGCAGACCCCGATCGAAACCCTGCTGAAGGCGGCGATGGACGGGGCGGTGCCGATCCGCGCCTTCATGGAAGCCTTCGTCGCCTCCGAGGTGGTGCTGCAGACCGGCAGCCTGGTGACCCCCGATGGCAGCGGTTTCGACCCGCTGCTGTTCGACAAGCAGGGCACGCTGCACGTGGCCGTGTTCACCGATCCATCGCGGGTGGGCATCTACAGCCAGCAGGCCGAACACCAGATCCGCTGGCTGATGCTGGACGTGCTGCGCCGCGTGCCCGGCGGCTACGGCGTGGTGATCAACCCGGGCACCGCGCTGGGCTTCGAGATCTCGCCCAGCGGCATCGGCGAGATCCTGAAGGACTTCGCCCAGGGTTGATTGTCATGTAGAGCCGAGCCCATGCTCGGCTGCCGTTCGCGCAATGCCCGCTCAGTCGTGCAAGGCTCGACGCTACAGAAGGCTTCCCTTCGAACGCCGTCCGTGATCCCCTTGGGCAACATCGGGATCGAGGCCTGGTCATGGAGTTCAGGGTATTGCCTGCCGACGCAGCGGAACGACAGCAATTGGCGCAGTGGTACCACGCGCAATGGGGCCGGGACGCCGGCCTGACGCTGGAACAGGAACTGCAACGGCTCGACCCGCCGCAGGATGCTGAAGGTTTCCCGCACCTGATCGCCGCTTTCGAAGATGGGCAGGTGGTCGGTGCAGTCCAGCTCAAGCGCCGCGAGATGCAGGCCTTTCCACAGTACGAGTACTGGTTGGGCAGCGTATTCGTGGCCGACAGCCATCGCGGCCGCGGATTGGCCAGTGGTCTGGTCGAACAGGCTGCGGCACAGGCCGCGCGGATGGGCGTTTCCGACCTGTACCTGCAGACCGAGGCCCTGGATGGTGGTCTGTACGCGCGGCTGGGCTGGAAGCCGGTGCAGGAAGCCGACAACCGCAGCTATCGCGTGCTGGTGATGGTGCGCAGGTTGGCCGCATGAGCGCATCCACGGTACGCCATTCCCGCTCGGCCCTGATCTTCCTGATCGTGGCCATCGTTGCGGCCCTGGTGGCCATGCCCCTGCTGCGCGCGGTAGGCATGGTGCAGTGGCCGGTGTTTGTCATCGCCTGGCTGATCAACCTGGGCGCGGCTTGGCATCTGGCCCAGTGGGCGCGCCAGCAGGGGCGCTCGGGCTGGGCGTTCGGGGTACCGGCAGCGCTAGGTACGGTCGCCTCGATCGTGGTCTATGTGCTGTTGGCGTTGCTGGGGCCGAAGTCCCCGGTGCGCTGAACCTTCGCCGGCTGTCCTGGACAAGGTGCCGAGCAGGGCTCGGCACCACAGCAAGGCCGAGCCAAGCCCGCACGCGTTGCGTGGAGCGCCGGCGCACAGGCCGGCGCCCCCTCCCTCACATCGTCACCTTGCGCCGGTTGTCATCGCTCACCCGGTCGATCAGCTTGTTGTAGGGATCGAAGCCCGCTTCATCCGGCTTCCCGTCCACCGTCACCGTGATCTTCGGCGCGGCGCTGGTGATGTGGTGGCGCTGCAGGTACAGCACCTTCTGGTCGCGCTCCTTGCCCGACGGGCCGTTGGCGAACACGCCGATCTCGACCCAGTCATCCATCTTCGCGTCGCTCTCCTTGCCCTTGCCATCGGCGTACTGCTTGGCGGCGTGCAGGTCCAGGGTCACGTCGTAGCGCCCGTCATCGCGCTTGCGGGCGCTGGCGGCCATCACCCGGTTGTCGTAGAAGCTGATCTTCTCGAACAGATCGGTGACCAGCTGCTGGCGGTCAGCCGGGGTCTCGGCGCGGATGTAGCCCAGCAGCTCGCGTGATGTGGTGTACGGCGGCTGCTGGTAGCCCTTGTCCTGCAGGAAGCGCTTCAACGCCCGGTTCAGGGCCTGCTCGCCGATTTCCTCGCGCAGCCGATAGAACACCAGCGAACCCTTCTGGTAGTGGATGTACTGCTGGTTCTCCACGCGCTCCAGCGGCTGTTCCTCGATGGCCTCGCCGCCGCGGCCGGACAGGTAACCGTCCAGCTCGCGCTTGAGGAACTGGCGCATATGCTGGCGGCCGTACTCCTGCTCCATCACCATCAGCGCCGAGTACTGCGACAACGATTCGGACAGCACCGTTGCGCCCTGCACGTTGGCACCAATCACCTGGTGCGCCCACCACTGGTGTGCGATCTCGTGCGCGGTCACGTAGAACACGTAGTCCACCTTGTCCGGGTCACGCAGGTCAGCGATGAAACCGATGGCCTCGGAGTAGGGGATGGTGTTGGCGAACGACTGCGCGAAGCGGGCATAGCCCGGGAACTCGATGATGCGTACCTGGCGGTGCTGGTACGGCGTGAAGTTCGCCTCGTAGTAGGCCAGTGATTTCTGCACCGCCTCGATCATCCGGTCCACGTTGTAGCCGTGCGCCGGGTCGAAGTAGACCTCGATCGGGATGTCCTTGTACTTCGCCTTGCGCACCTCCCAGCGTGCCGACAGATACGCGTAGAAGTTCAGCATGGGCCGGTCCATGGCATAGCTGAAGCAGCGCCGGCCATTCACCGTGGTCTCGTGCCGCAGGTAGCCCGGCGCCAGCGCGACCTGGTCCGGCGCGGTGCACACCGTGGTGCGGAAATCGAGCCAGTCGGCATCATTGGAGATATAGGTGTTGGCCCGCGCTGCCTCGTCTTCCAGCCTGGGCATGCGCCGCGGTTCACCGAGATCGCGCTTGCGGCGTTCGTTGCGGTCGCTGATCTCGGCGCCCTCGTTATAGCCGAAGGACGGCAGTACGCGGCTGTTGAAGAAGGTGCCGTTGTCGACGATGTTGCTCGGTGCCTGGCCAGCGGTGATGCCGTTGGGCTTCTGCACCACCCGGAAATGCACGCTGCGGGTTTCACCGGGTTGCAGCGGCCTGTCCAGCCGGTAGATGCGGTAGCCGAGATCCTTGTCGTGGAAGGTCAACTTCTGCCCGCCGAGGTCGGCGGCCAGCAGCTGCTTGTCGTCGCCCATTGAGACATGCAGGTCCTGGATGGGCTGCGCGTGCAGGTTGCGGATGGTCCAGTTCGCATCGATCACCATTGACTGCGATTCCGGGAACAGGTCCACGCGGTTGTCCACGGCGACAATGCGCGGCTGCGGCAGGTTGCGGTACTTCAACAGCTCGCGCTCGTAGCGGGCCTGCAGGTCCAGCTGCTGGTCGGGCGGGATGAACTCGTTGCGGATGTTGGTGCTCCAGTACAGCCAGCCGCCCACGCCGACGAACGCCACTGCTGCCAGCGCCGCAAAGGCGCCGGTAGGGCCGCGCAGGCGACGGCCAGCCAGCGCCAGGCGCTGGCTGACACCGCGTACCCAGAAGGCTGACGCCAGACACATCAGCGTCAGCAGGAACAGCGCCCAGTAGCCCTGGAAGGCCAGCTGCCCCGGCAGGAAGTGGCCGTAGCCGTTCATGTCCGAATAGGGCGCGTTGGGCCAGCTGCCGAAGTTGTACAGGTGCTGCGTGTAGTCGAGCAGGCCGAGCACGCCCTGGCCGATCATCACCACGATCAGCAGCGCGTAACCGACGAACTTGTTGTTGGTGAGTACCTGCAGCACCAGCGCCAGGCCCCCCATCAGGATGTAGACCACCGAATCCAGCGCCAGGCTGCGCAGGTACAGCAGCGGCTCCAGATGGGTGTAGCCCTTGGCCAGCTGCACGCCCATCGCGGCCAGCGCACCGGCGGCCTGGAAGCAGACGATCACCGCCAGCAGCGCAGTGAACTTGGCCAGCAGTGGCACCCAGTTCGGCACCGGCATGGCATCGGTCACTTCGTTGATACGCGCGCTGCGTTCCTTCCAGACCAGTTCACCGGCGAAGAACAGCACGATGATCACCAGCAGCCAGCTGAAGGCGCCCTGCAGGGCCATGATCATCTGCGAGGTGACCGGCCAGATCGAGGTGCCGTACAGGGTCTGCCGGAACAGCGCGCTGGGCAGGAAGTTGGCCAGGCCCAGCACCAGCAGCACGATGAACGGCACGCTGCGCAGCACGCCGCGTGTATCGAAGCGCACCTGGCGCAGGAACTGCCGCCACGCCGTGGTGGCGGTGAACGCCGGCACCACGCGCGGCAGTGCTGCGCGGGTGGGGCGGACACTGGCGGCATCGGCAACCGGTTGCGCCTGCCTGCGGCCCCAGCGCCGACGACCACTGCCGCTGCGTTCGGTACGGAACAGCGCGAAGGTGGCGGCGAACAGCGCGGCAGCCACACCCAACCACAGAGCACGGTTGGCCAGCAGGTAACCGGCCAGCTCGGGAATCCCGTTGTTGCGTTCGGCGGTGGACCAGTAGCGGATCGTGCGGCCGAGGGCGCGCATGCCCAGCGGTTCGCTCAGCACCGCGATCCACGTATTGTCGATGTCACGCAGCAGGGCCGCGCTGGCACCGTACAGCACCAGGTAGGCCACCAGGCCGATGTAGACCCACAGGATCGAGCGGGTCAGTGCCGCCAGCAGCGACAGCAGTGCGGTGGTGAACAACAGGTTCGGAATGACGATGACCGCGAACGTCCACGCATAGCCATGCCAGCTGATCGGGCCCATGCGCTCGGGATCGACCCACGGCATGAACGGTGCCAGCCACAGCCCGAACGCGATCACCACGTAAACCAGCAGCCCGGCGGCGAGGGCAGCGGCGATGCGCCCCGCCAGGTAGTCGCGGCGTTTCACCGGGCTGGCGAAGATCAGTTCGGCGGTGCCCAGTTCGAAGTCACGCAGCAGCGCATTGCTGACGAACAGTGCAGTGACCAGCATGCCGAGCAGGGTGAAGATGCCCAGCATCTGCGCGATCACGGTGGGCGCGTTGCTGTGCACGTTGCCGCTACCGCCACCGATCTGCACCGCATCGCTGGAGGCGGCGGCGAAGGCGAGCAGGGCGAACAGCCCGGCCAGCAGCCACAGCAGCGGGGAGCGCAGCTGCTCGCGCAGCTCGAAACGGAAGAAATCGAGGATCATGGTGTGCTCCGCTCAGGCTGCCGCGCGGGCACGGGCCTGCAGGCGCAGGCGCTGGAAGTACACGTCCTCAAGGTCGGGAGCCACGGCCGCGAAGCCATCGCCGGGGTCGTTGGCGCTGTGCACGTGGATCACTGGGCGGCCCCCGACCAGGCGGGTCGAGAGCACCACGTAGCGTGCTTCATGGTCGGCCAGTTCCGAAGGATCGACCTGCTTGCGCCAGACCTGCTGCTGCAGGGCATCGATGGCATCGGCCGGTCGCCCGGTCAGCAGCACCTGGCCCTTGTTCATGATCGCCATCGTCGGGCACAGGTCGGTCACGTCCTCGACGATGTGGGTGGACAGGATCACCGCCACGTTCTCGCCAATCGCCGCCAGCAGGTTGAGGAAGCGGTTGCGTTCCTCCGGATCGAGGCCGGCGGTGGGTTCGTCGACGATTACCAAGCGTGGGTCACCCAACAGCGCCTGAGCGATGCCGAAGCGCTGGCGCATGCCGCCGGAGTAGGTGCCCAGCTTGCGCTTGCGCGCGTCCCAGAGGTTCACCTGCTGCAGCAGTCCATCGACCACCTCGCGACGCTGGGCGCGCTGGGTCAGGCCCTTGAGCACCGCGAAATGTTCCAGCAGGTCCAGCGCGCTGACTTTCGGGTACACGCCGAAATCCTGCGGCAGGTAGCCCAGCCGGCGGCGCACCGCCTCCTTGTCGCGCAGTACGTCGATCGGCGCCTCGCCCGGAATGCTGAGCGTCGCCGTGCCGCTGTCGGCCTCCTGCAGGGTGGACAGCGTGCGCATCAGCGACGACTTGCCAGCGCCGTTCGGGCCGAGCAGGCCGAACATGCCGCGCGGGATGTCCAGGGTGACGTTGTTGAGGGCATGCACGCCGTTGGCGTACGTCTTGGACAGCGAATCGATCTTCAGCACTTGGCAGCTCCAGGAGAAGAGGCGGACCGAGGTGGAATCGACCGGGCGACCTGAAATCGGGTTGCCGGCCTTGAAGGCTGAAACTCTGGGACGTGCAGCTGCAACGTCCTATAGGACATGTCCCAGAGATCACCGATCTTCGCGGATGTCCTGCAGGCGCAGGGCTGCAACACCGGATCGCATGCGATGGGCTCCCGTTCGACCACCAGCTGGCAGTTCAGGAGGGGTGCCACCGATATGCCACACGTGCGTCGTGTTTATCGCTTACGAGCAGGCAGGCGTCATCCGCCGTTGGTCATGGGGGAGAATCCCGCCATCGTGCGTTGGCCGGAGCGCCGGCCCAGCGGCGCCTACCCGCGCAGGGATGATTCGCGCACGACCAGCTTCACCGGGATGCTCTGGCTGTCCACCGGCTGCCGGCCGATCAGCGTCAGCAGGCGCTCCACCAGCAGCTGCCCGGCCTGCTTGGTGTCCTGCTGCACCGTGGTCAGCGCCGGGGACACCGAGGCGGCCAGCGGGATATCGTCGAAGCCGGTCACCGCCACGTCCTGCGGCACCCGCAGTCCGGCCTCGCGCAGGGCGCGCATCGCACCGATGGCGATCAGGTCGCTGGCGGCGCAGATCGCGTCGATCGGCTCGCCGCGCGCCAGCAGCGCCTGGCAGGCCTCCTGGCCGGAGGCCTCGGTGGTGATCGCATCGTGCTGCAGCGCCGGTTCGGCGGCCAGGCCGTGGTCCTGCAGCGCCGCGACATGGCCGCGGTAGCGCTCCTGGAATTCGGGGTAATGGCTGGAGGCATGGCCGAGGAAAGCGATGCGTTGGCAGCCCTGCAGCAACAGGTGGGTGGTGATGTCATGCCCGCCCTGGAAGTTGTCGCTGCCGATCGAGACACCGGGCTGGCCGGGCAGGGCGGCGCCCCAGCGCACGAAGTGCGTGCCCTGTTCAACCAGCCGCTGCAGGCGGTCGCGCGATTCGTGGTAGTCGCCGTAGCCGAGCAGGATGATGCCGTCGGCCTTGTTGCTGTCTTCGTAATCGGCCTGCCAGTCGGTGGACAGCTGCTGGAACGACACCAGCAGGTCCTGCCCGTGCAGGGCGCAGGCGCGGGTGATCGAGCCCAGCATCGAATGGAAGAACGGGTTGATCAGCGAATCGTCGTTGGTCGGGTCCTCGAAGAACAGCAGGGCCAGCGTGCCGGCATTGCGCAGGCGCAGGCTGGAGGCGTTCTTGTCGACCTTGTAGTTCAGCTCGCGGGCGATGCGCAGGATGCGCTCGCGGGTCTCGGCGTTGACCATCGGGCTGCCGCGCAGGGCCCGCGACACGGTCGGCTGGGAGACCCCGGCCAGGTGGGCGATGTCGAGGGAGGTGGCTTTGCCTTTGATCGTCATGGGCGGGCGGAGCGGGCAGGTGGAAGGTGCCCGGGCATGATGCCATGCGCAGACGCGAATGCCTCTCTGGACGTCGGTCGGGGCGAAGGTAAGTCATTGCCGGACAAGGAAATCAGCCTGATCCTTCGGTGCGGTCGGGGTCTCCTGACCGGGCGGACGGCGGCGGCAATGGTAAGATGCGTCGTTCTCGCATTCCCCCAAATTTCACCAGGGGCGGCCCAGCGTACTGCACCCCGCCCGGGGCTGTGCTATCACTGGCGGTCTGCCCCTGGACAACGGACGAAGGTACCTATGGCGCGCGGCATCAACAAAGTCATCCTGGTCGGCAATCTCGGCAACGACCCGGACGTGAAGTACACCCAGGGCGGCATGGCGATCACCCGCATCAGCCTGGCCACCACCAGCGTCCGCAAGGACAAGGACGGCAACCAGCAGGAGCGCACCGAATGGCATCGTGTGGTGTTCTTCGGCAAGCTCGGCGAGATCGCCGGCGAATACCTGCGCAAGGGCAGCTCGGTCTACGTCGAAGGCAGCCTGCGTTACGACAAGTACACCGGCCAGGACGGCGTGGAGAAGTACTCCACCGATATCATCGCCGATGAAATGCAGATGCTGGGCGGCCGCGGTGAAGGCGGCGGCGGTGGTGGCGGCAACTACGGCGGCGATCGTCCGCAGCGCCAGCAGGCGCCGCGCCAGGAGTACGGCGGCGGTGGCGGTGGCCAGCGTGGTGGCCAGGGCGGGGGCTATGGCAACCAGGGCGGCAACCAGGGTGGCGGTTACGGCAACCAGGGTGGCAACCAGCGCCCGCAGCCGCAGCAGGCGCCGCCGATGGACGACTTTGCTGACGACGATATTCCGTTCTGATCGACCGCTTGCGCGCAGCAGAAAAGAAAGCCCCGCTCATGCGGGGCTTTTCTTTGTCCGCGATTCCTGCGGAGTTGTGCCCCGCAGCATTGAATTTTCGTGCACCGCAACTTGCAAGCATGCAATTTCCTCCCCTATGGTGCAATCGATTGCATTGCTGTGAATCGTTGCGTTTGATACCGGTTGGGAGGCCGGCAGGTGGATGTCCATCCATTCGATCAGACCGGCTCCGGCGACGGGCCTCACGCGGCGTGATGCGTTGCGCATGGCGGTTGCTGGAGGCGTAGCCCTGGGTACTGCGGGAGCGTTGCCTGCATTCGCCGCCACCGCAGCGCTCAAGGGCAACCTGAAGCACTCCGTGGCGCGTTGGACCTTCCCGCAGCTGTCGGTCGCCCAGCTCTGCACGACGGTGAAGGACATCGGCTTCGCCGCCATCGACCTGGTCGGCCCGGAAGACTGGCCCACGCTGAAGGCGAACGGCGTCTACAGCTCGATGTGCAATGGCGCGGAGCTGGGCCTGACCAAGGGCTTTGCCGGCCGCGAATTCCACGACCCGCTGGTGGAGCGCTACACGCGGCACATCGACCTGGTCGCCGATGCCGGCTATCGCAATCTCATCTGCTTCTCGGGCAACCGCAACGGCATGGATCCCCATGACGGAATGGCCAATGCCGAGGTAGGACTCAAGCGCATCCTCGGGCATGCCGAGAAGCGCGGTGTGGTGCTGGTGATGGAACTGCTGAACTCCAGGGTCGATCATCGCGACTACCTGTGCGACCACTCTGCCTGGGGCGTGGAGCTGTGCCAGCGGCTCGGCTCGGACAACTTCGGCCTGCTCTACGACATCTACCACATGCAGATCATGGAAGGCGACATCATCGCCACCATCGGGAAACACCACGCCTGCTTCAAGCATTACCACACCGCAGGCGTGCCCGGCCGGAACGAGATCGGGGACCGGCAGGAGCTGAACTATCCGGCCATCTGTCGCGCGATCCGCGACACCGGTTTCAAGGGGTATCTGGCGCAGGAGTTCATGCCTGCCGCGCCCGATGCCGTTGCTTCATTACGCGAGGCGATCCGCCTCTGCGACGTCTGAAACGATATCCACCCAGGTGAGAGACCCATGGCAGATAATCACTACGACGCCATCGTTGTTGGCTCGGGAATCAGTGGCGGTTGGGCGGCAAAAGAGCTGACCGAGAAGGGCCTGAAGGTCCTGATGCTGGAACGAGGACGCAACATCGAGCACGTCAAGGACTACGTCAATGCGATGAAGGAAGCGTGGGACTTCCCGCATCGCAACCGTCCGACGCAGGCGATGAAGGCCGCTTTTCCGGTGCTGATGCGCGACTACGGCCTCGCCGAGAACCTGGAAGGAATGTGGGCCAACGAGCAGGACTCACCCTACATCGAAACCAAGCGTTTCGACTGGTTCCGTGGCTACCACGTGGGTGGGCGCTCGCTGATGTGGGGCCGGCAGAGCTATCGGTTTTCCGACCTGGACTTCGAAGCCAACCTCAAGGATGGCATTGCCACCGACTGGCCGATCCGCTATGCCGACATCGCGCCGTGGTACGACCATGTGGAAAAGTTCGCCGGCATCGCCGGCACGCGCGAGGGACTGGACGTGCTGCCGGATGGTGAGTTCCTGCCGCCGATCCCGTTGAACATCGTCGAGAAGGACGTGGCCGCGCGGATCAAGAAGGCCTTTGGTGGCACGCGGCACATGATCCACTCGCGCACTGCCAACATCACCCAGCCGATGCCCGAGCAGGGGCGCGTGAACTGCCAGTATCGCAACAAGTGCATTCTGGGCTGTCCCTTTGGTGCCTACTTCTCCACCCAGTCGGCGACGCTGCCGGCGGCGATGAAGACCGGCAACCTGACCCTGCGGCCGTTCTCGATCGTCAAGGAAGTGCTCTACGACAAGGATCGCAAGCGCGCGCGTGGCGTGGAGGTGATCGACGCCGAGACCGGGCAGACCTATCAGTACACGGCCAAGGTCATCTTCCTCAACGCATCGTCCTTCAACTCGACCTGGCTGCTGATGAACTCGGCCACCGATGTCTGGGAGGGGGGGCTGGGTTCTTCGTCGGGCGAGCTGGGGCACAACGTGATGGACCATCATTTCGGTGCGGGCGCCTCGGGCCGGGTCGAGGGCTACGAAGACAAGTACTACTTCGGCCGCCGTCCGTGCGGCTTCTACATTCCGCGGTTCCGCAATGTCGCCGCCGACAAGCGTGGCTACCTGCGCGGATTCGGCTACCAGGGCGGTGCCAGCCGCACCGGCTGGTCGCGCGAGATCGCCGAGCTGAACATCGGTGCCGACCTGAAGGAGGCGCTGACCGTGCCGGGTGACTGGCGCATCGGCATGACCGGGTTCGGTGAAATGCTGCCGCACCACGACAATACGATCCGCCTGGACCGCGACCGCAAGGACAAGTGGGGGCTGCCGGTGCTGGCGATGGACGTTGCCATGCGTGCCAACGAACTGGCGATGCGCAAGGACATGGCCGCTGACGCCGCCGAGATGCTGGAGGCGGCCGGGGTCAAGGACGTGAAGATGCACGACAACGACTACGCCCCGGGCAAGGGCATCCATGAGATGGGGACTGCGCGTATGGGACGTGACCGGAAGAGCTCGGTGTTGAACGCGCACAACCAGGTGTGGGATGCGCCCAATGTGTACGTCACCGACGGTGCCTGCATGACCTCCAGCGCCTGCGTGAATCCGTCGCTGACCTACATGGCGCTGACCGCGCGCGCGGCCGACCACGCGGTACGCGAACTGAAAGCGGGGAACCTGTGATGGATCGCCGCGAACTGCTGAAGATGATCGTCGCCGCCACCGGTGCGGCGATGGTTGGCCTGCCAGCGCTGGTACATGGCAAAGCACCAGCGGCCGGGATGATGGCCGCGTTCTCCGATGCCGAAATCGGCACGCTGGACGAGATTGCCGAAACCATCCTGCCGCGGACCCGGACACCCGGGGCGAAGGACGCGGGCGCCGGTGCGTTCATGGCGACGTTCGTCAGCGACTGCTACACCGCCAGGCAGCAGGCGGTGTTCCGCGCCGGGCTGGCGGACATCGACAAGCGCGCCGGTGGCCGCTTCGTGTCGCTCACGCCGGAGGCGCGCACCGGGTTGCTGCGTACACTGGATGCCGAAGCCAAGGCGCGCAACGCAGACGTGACCGAGACCGGAACGCCCGAAGAGGGCGAAGCCATGCCGCATTACTTCACGATGATCAAGCAGCTGGCCATCTTCGGCTTCTTCACCTCCAAGGTCGGTGCGACCGGGGTGCTGCAGTACGTCGCCGTGCCGGGGCGCTACGACGGTGACCTCGCCTATGTCCCCGGCACACCTGCCTGGGGGACCAGCTGATGGACACCAACCTGATGATCCGCCCTGCGTTGATCACCGCCGGCCTGCTGGCCGCTGCATCTGCGTTCGCACAGGATAATGCCGACGCTGTGCGTGACCCGAAGAAGACGGAAGTGTGGACCCCTGTGCCCGCGACCGTGGCAACGCCACCTGGCAAGGCACCGTCCGATGCGATCGTGCTGTTCGATGGCAAGGATGTCTCCGCGTGGGAGGCGGAGCAGGGTGGCCGCGTGCCCTGGGAGGTGGCCGATGGCGCCATGACGGTTGTTCCGGGCAGCAAGGGCATCCGCACCCGGCAACGCTTCTGCGATGTCCAGCTGCATGTCGAGTGGCGCACGCCCACCGAAACGAAGGGCTTCGACGGCCAGAACCGGGGCAACAGCGGGATCTTCCTGCAGGAACTGTATGAACTGCAGGTGCTCGACAGTTACCACAACCCGACCTATGCCAATGGCCAGGCGGGTTCCATCTACAAGCAGGCCATGCCACGGGTGAACGCCTCGCGCGCACCGGGCCAGTGGCAGGTCTACGACATCATCTGGAAGGCCCCGCGCTTCTCGCCGGGCGGCGGCCTGACGTCGCCCGCACGGATCACCGTGCTGCACAACGGCGTGCTGGTACAGGACGACACCGTGCTGGCGGGCAGGACCGAATACATCGGTGCGCCTTCGTACGCACCGCATGGGTGCGCGCCGCTGTATCTGCAGGAACATGACTCCAAGGTCAGCTACCGCAACATCTGGGTGCGCGAGCTGTAGCGCTCACCGGCTACTTCGCCAGGTAGCTGGCGATGTCATCGATCTCCTGCTGTGACAGCTGCGGGAAGGGTGGCATCAGGCCGCCGCCCTTCCTGATCCTGTCCTTGACCTGGGCGGGCTGCAGCCGCTTGCCGACATCGGTGAGCGCCGGGAACGTCGGTGGTACACCGGTGCGTTCAGCACCGTGGCAGGCAGTGCAGTGCTGGGCGTAGAGTTTCGCACCCGCGGCCGGGTCGTCCTTGGCCCACGCTGCCGTCGCAACGTTCATGCCGCCCAGAGCCACGGCCACTGCCAGGATCATTTTCATGTGGGGCTCCTTGATGCGTCAGCGGTCGGCGCGGGTGGGCGGGTTGGTAGTCAGGTGTTCACGCAGGTAGTCCGCGCCGGCCTGGATGACCTTGGCGGGGTCGCGTGGCTGGTCGTGTTCGACGATGTACCACTGCACGCCAGCGTTGGCGGCGGCTGGCAGGATCGCGTTCCAGTCCAGCACGCCCTGGCCGACCGCAGCGAATCCACCTTCGTCTTCGGCCTGGCCCTTGGGCGCATTGTCCTTGGCGTGTACCGCAAATACGTGGCCGCGGAACTTGCCAAGCATCACGGCCGGGTCCAGGCCCGCGCGCGCGACCCAGGCCAGGTCCAGTTCGGTCTGCAGCTCGGGACCGGCGGCGTCGAACAGCAGCTCCAGTCCGGTTCTGCCATTGAAGTCGACCAGCTCGAAGTCGTGGTTGTGGTAGGCCAGCTGCATCCCCCTGCCGCGCACCTGCCTGGCAATCCGGCCCAGCTCCCGTCCCAATGCGGTCCAGCCGGCGGCATCGCGCGGGCGGTCCTTCTGGTCCAGGTAGGGCACCACCAGCGTGCTGTTGCCAATCGAGCGGTTGAAGGCCACCACGGCATCCAGGTTGTCGCGCAGCTCGGCCAGCTGAACGTGCGACGAAACCGCTTTGATCGAGTAACGGTCCAGCAACTGTTTCAGTTCCGCAGCGCTTGCATTCTGCGTACCGACGGTTTCCACCGCACGCACGCCCGCGTCGTGGACGATCTTCAGCTGTTGGTCAAGCGGGCCGGCGTTGCGCAGCGTGTACATCTGCACGGCGATGGGCTTCTGCGCACCGGCTGTGTTCCCTGCGAAGGCGGGCAGGACTGCGAGCAGCAGCAGGACGAGGGTTGCAGTTCTACGGACAGGGATGTTCATCAACAGATCCTCCCGGGATTCAACCGATGGTGGTCCAGGTGCGTGACCTGGCCGATGCAATGACACGATCAACGATCCGCGCCGAGCGCAGGCCGTCTTCGAAGGTGGGCAGGCCCTGCGGTCGCTCGCCTTCAATGGCGCGATAGGTGTCGGCCACGAACGCTTCGAAGCACTGCCCGTAGCCCTGCGCGTGCCCCGCTGGCAGCGGCGACAACCGGCGTTGTTCGGCGCTGCCGGCGCCCGGGCCGCGCACGAAGATTTCCTCGCGCTGTTCGGGCAGGCCGATCCACAGCCGCTCGGCATCCTCCTGGTTGAACGCCACGCTGGCGTTGGCGCCGTCGATCTCGAACCAGAGCCGGTTGTGGCGTCCGGCCGAGACCTGGCTGACCGTCAATGACGCCAGCGTGCCCGCGCCGGTCCTGAACATCGCTGCGGCCACGTCCTCGCTCTCGACCGCTTGCTTTGCGCCGTCTGTCGCCGGCGTGCTGAAGCTCTGGGAGGTGGTTGCGCTGCGTTCGGCGATCACCGTGGCAAACGCCGCGTTCACTTCGGCGAAGCACTCGCCGCTGACCCATTCAACCAGGTCGCACCAATGCGACCCGATGTCAGCGAACACGCGCGATGTACCACCCAGTGCCGGGTCAACCCGCCAGTTGTTGCTGGCCGGGTCCAGCAGCCAGTCCTGCAGGTAGCTGCCATGGATCAGGTGCAGTGGCCCCAGATCGCCCTGCGCGATGCGTGCACGTGCCTCGCGGACCACCGGGTGGTAGCGGTAGACGAAGGGGACGGTGGCGATCAATCCGGTCGAGGCGGCCAGCGCCGCCAGCGCCTGCGCATCGTCCAGCGTCGTCGCCAACGGTTTCTCGCAGATCACGTGCTTGCCGGCTTCCAGTGCGGCCTGCGCCATCGTGCGGTGCAGATGATTGGGCGTGCAGATGTGCACGACCTGTACCTGGGGATCAGCGACGACGTCCTCGATATCGCGATAGGCGCGCGGGACATTCCACGCGTGCGCCACCTCGCGCGCGCGCTGCGGCGACGAGGCGGCCACGCCGCGCACCTCGGCGCCAGCCAGCAGTGCCGCGCGGCGATGCACCGCACCGATCATGCCGGTACCAATGATGGCGATTCCAAGCGGGGCATCGGCCGGTCTCCTCAGGGGTGGACGACGCGGCCGCAGCTACCGGGCGGTCGCGGAACAGCAGCAGGAAGGCGATCAGCACGACCAGTGCGACGCCGGCCGGGAACAACCAGATCTGCTGCCAGTCCGGGCCCGCTGCAGTGGTGAAGTGCTCCACCACCGCGCCGGACAGGAAGGTGCCGATCAGCATGCCCACGCCATAGGTGGCCAGGGTGATGAAGCCCTGCGCGCTGCTGCGCGCGGCGGGGCCGGCGTGGGCATCGGTGTAGATCTGGCCGGTGACGAAGAAGAAGTCGTAGCAGATGCCATGCAGTACGATGCCGATCACAAGCAGGGAGAAGCCACTGCCCGCATCGCCGAAGGCGAACAGCGCGTAGCGCACGACCCAGGCCGCCATGCCGACCGCCAGCATGGTCTTCACCCCCAGCCGCACGAACAGGAACGGCATGGCCAGCATCAGCAGCACTTCGGAGACCTGGCCCAGCGACTGCAGTCCGGCGGCGCCGTGCACACCGAGGTCGTTGAGATACGGATTGGTGAAGTTGTAGTAGAACGACAGCGGGATGCAGATGGCGATGGAAGCCAGGAAGAACACCAGGTAGGCGCGCGACTTCAGCAACCGCAATGAATCCAGCCCCAGGATCTGTCCCAGCCCGGCATCGCGCTGCTGCGCCAGCGGCGGCGTGTGCGGCAGGGTGAACGCATACAGGCCCAGCACCAGCGATGCCAATGCGGCCATGCGGAAGGTCAGTTCAAGCCGGTGCGCCTGTTCCCAGCCCAGCCAGCCGATCAGCACCCCGGCGATGATCCAGCCGATGCTGCCGGCCACGCGTACCAGCGGGAACTGCTTCTCCGGCGATTGCATGTGCCGCATGGCGACGCTGTTGGCCAGTGCCAGCGTCGGCATGAACAGCAGCATGTAGCCCATCACGCAGGCGGAGAACATGCTGAAGCTGGTGGCGGTGGACGCCAGCCACATCAGCACCGCGCCTGCCAGGTGCAGTATCGCCAGGATGCGCTGCGCCGCGAAGTAGCGGTCTGCGATCAGGCCGACCAGGAACGGCGCCACGATGGCGCCGATGGACTGGCTGAGGAACGCCGTTGCCACCTGGCTTGCGCTGGCCTGCAGCGGGCCCTGTACCAGGTAGGTACCCAGGGTGACGAACCACGCCCCCCAGATGAAGAACTGCAGAAACATCATCGCGCCCAGGCGCGACATGGCGTGCGTCATGGCTTGCCCTCCCGGGGCGGTCGTGGCTCAGATTCCCAGCATGCGGCGCAGTGATCCAGCGTCCGTGTCGCTCCCGGCAAAGTCGTCGAAGGCGCGTTCGGTCACATGGATGATGTGATCGCGGATGAAGGCGGCACCCTCGCGCGCGCCGGCCTCCGGGTGTTTCAGGCAGCACTCCCATTCCAGCACCGCCCAGCCGGGGAAGTCGTACTGGGCGAACTTCGAGAAGATCGCCTTGAAGTCGATCTGGCCGTCACCGGGTGAGCGGAACCGGCCCGGACGATCGATCCAGTCCTGGTAGCCGCCATACACGCCGCTGCGCGCGCTGGGGCGATACTCCGCGTCCTTGACGTGGAAGATGCCGATGCGGGCGTGGTAGCGGTCGATGAAGCCGAGGTAGTCCATCTGCTGTAGCAGCAGGTGGCTGGGGTCGTACAGGATCTTCGCGCGGGGATGATGGTCGACCTCATCGAGGAAGCGCTCGAAGGTCGCGCCGTCGTGCAGGTCCTCGCCGGGATGGAGTTCGAAGCACAGGTCCACGCCGCAGGCGTCGAACACATCCAGGATCGGGCGCCAGCGACGGCCCAGTTCGGCGAAGGCTTCTTCCACCAGGCCCGGCGGGCGCTGCGGCCACGGATAGAAGTAGGGCCAGGCCAGCGCACCGGAGAAGGTGGCGTGCGCGGTCAGCCCCAGGCGCTGGCTGGCCTGCGCGGCGAGCCGCAGCTGCTCCACGGCCCAGGCCTGGCGCGCGGGCGGGTTGCCGCGCACGTCGGCGGGTGCGAATCCGTCGAACAGCCTGTCGTAGGCGGGATGGACCGCGACCAGCTGCCCCTGCAGGTGGGTCGACAGTTCGGTGATCTGCAGGCCGTGCCCGGCCAGCATGCCGGCAACATCGTCGCAGTACGCCTGGCTGCGTGCCGCCGCGGCCAGATCGAACAGGTGGGGCGCGGAGGTGGGAACTTGTACGCCAGAATAGCCCAGACCCGCGGCCCATCCGGCCAGCGTGTCCAGCCGATCAAAAGGAGCTGTGTCGCCGATGAACTGCGCCAGGAACAGCGCTGGACCCTTGAGCGTCTTCAACGTGATTCGCCCTCGATGCAATCGATTGCATTATCCTAGCAGGGGCGCACGCAGGACCTGTTGTGCACTGCACAGCGGACAGGAGAACTAACGCCATGGCCACCATCTACGACATCGCCAGGCACGTCGGCGTCTCCGCAGGCACGGTGTCACGGGCGCTTTCCCGGCCGGACAAGGTGCTGCCGGCCACCCGTGCGCGCATCGAGCAGGCCGCCGCCGCATTGGGCTATGTGCCCAACACGGTGGCCCGCACGCTCAAGACCCAGCGCAGCGGCAAGATCCTGGTCACCGTCCCGGACATCGCCAATCCGTTCTTCGCACAGATCCTGCAGGGTGCGGAGGAGGCCGCGCAGGCGGTCGGTTACGCGGTTCTGCTGGGCGATACCCAGCATCAACCCGATCGTGAGGAGCGCTACGCGCAGATGCTCCGGCGCAACGAGGCAGACGGCATGATCGTGCTGGGCCATCGCCTGCCACCGACCGCGCGCGAGATCGTCGAGCAGCGCGGCGCAGCTGCGCCGGTGGTCAATGGATGCGAGTTCGACCCCGCACTGGGCATCCCCAGCGTCCATATCGACAACGCGGCCGCCGCACGCGCGGTGATGGAGCACCTGTACGGCCTGGGGCACGAACGGATCGCCGTGGTCGGCGGGCCACCTGACAACCCCCTGCACCAGCAGCGGCTGGAAGGGGTCCGGGCCGCCGGCAAGGCGGGGTCGCCTGCGCCAGCTGAGCATCGTGCCCGGGGACTTTTCCGTTGAGTCCGGGCATGCGGCGGTGATGGCGCTGCTGGACGGCACGCCCGTGCCGACCGCGGTGTTCTGCTTCAGCGACCAGATGGCACTGGGGGCACTGGCGGCCTGTCGCGACCGGGGCATCCGCGTTCCGGAAGCGCTCTCCATCGTCGGCTTCGACGACCTGGCCTCGTCGCGTTACCTCACCCCGCCGCTGACGACCATCCAGCAGCCGATGCGTGAAATCGGCGAGCGCGCGGTCAACCTGCTGCTCGCCATCATTGAACAGGTCGATGTACCGCTTCAGCAGACGCTGGAGTTCAGCTTCATGCTGCGCGGTTCGACAGCGGCGCCTCGGCGGTAGCGGAGGCGAGGCAGGGCAGCCGGAGCAGGGCGGCCGGCCCGCGCGTCGTCCCGCGACCTTGATCCCGAATTGACGCAAAGCTGTCAGACTCATCGCAGGCAGCCCGGCAAGGGCCGTAGCAGCGGGTGTGATCGCGCAGGGGGGGCAATGCCATTCTTTACCGATTCGGCGGAAGGCGCGGTCGAAGGCATTGGCGCGGCACGTCGCATCGGCTGGATGCGTTTCGTCGGCAATGGGCTGGGGGCGATCCCCATCGCTTCGATCATCCTCGAGCGCCACGATGGGCCGCTGGCATGGGTCCTGCTGCTGCTCAACGCGCTGGCGTGGCCTGCGCTGGCATTGATGCTGACCCAGCGCTCCGGCCAGCCCGCGCTCGTCCAGTTCCGCTGCATGGTGGCCGACTCCTTTTTCGGTGGTGGCTGGATCGCCTTCATGGCGTTGAGCGCGGTGCCCAGTGCACTGTTCGCCGCACTGCTGGTGGCCGACAAGATCGCTGCCGGTGGCGTTCGCCTGGCGATGCGCGCCACGCTGGCCCTGATGCTGGGCTTCGCGCTCACCTGGTGGGCGCTCGGCTTCCCTTACCAGCCGGTCACCTCGCAGCGCACGATCGTGCTGAGTGTCCCGTTCCTGTTCGTGTATGGCATCGGCCTGAGCATTCTCAGCTGGCAGCTGGCGCGCCGGGTCAAATCGCAGAACCGCCAGCTGCAGCGTCTCAGCCGGATGGACCCGCTGGTCGAACTGGCCAACCGTGGCTTCCTGATCCTGCGTGCGCAGCAGGCGCTGGACCGGGCACAGGGCCAGGGCGGGTTTGCCTGCCTGCTGATGCTCGATGTGGACGACTTCAAGCGCATCAATGACTCGCATGGCCACCGCGCCGGTGACGAGGTGCTGCGGCATATCGCGGCGACATTGCGCACCGTTGCCCGGCCCGGTGATACGCCCGCGCGGCTGGGGGCGATGAGTTCGTCGTGCTGCTGCGCGACTGCACGCCTGTTGACGCGATGCACGTGGCCGAGCGGGTGCGCCTGCACCTGCTCGAGGCCGCGCGGCAGGCCACGCCGGGTGTGGAATTCAGCGTCAGTATCGGCATTGCGGCCACGCCGCGTGGCGGCAGTGTCGAGGACTGGTTGGCACTGGCCGACCGCGCGCTGTACCACGCCAAGCGCCAGGGCAAGAACACCGCCAGCTGCGGCGAGTGAGCGCGCGTGGGGACGGCACGGCTGCCGCCGAACGAGGATGAAATGCCCATTCATCCTGCACGCGGAATCAGCACGCCAATCCTCTACCATGGGCCACCCCGCCCGGACGCGCTCCCATGCAAGACGCTCTCGTTGCCCAGCCCAAGCCCCCCATTCCAAGGATCGCGGCGTGGCTGATGATGCTGCTGGGCATGTGGCTGGCGCTGAAACTGGGCCTGGTGGTCACCCTTCTGTCCGGCCTGCTGGTGTTCCAGCTGACCCACCTGCTGGCTTCCACCGTGGAAGGCAGGCTGCCGCCGGGACGCGCACGGGCGATCGCCGTGATCGTGCTGTCGGCGATCATCATCAGTGCGCTGGTGCTGGCCGGGATCGGCGTGGCCTCGTTCTTCCGCAACGAGACCGGCGGCCCGGACGCATTGCTGGCGCGCCTGATGGAGATCCTCAACACCTCGCGGCACCAGGTGCCGGCGCTGCTGCAACCCTACATCCCCGAGGACATGCCGGCGCTGCGCGCGGCGCTGAACGACTGGGCCGCCGAGCATCAGCGCCAGCTGGGCGTGGCCGGTACCTCGGTGGTCCAGGTGGGTGTGCGCGTGCTGATCGGCATGGTGCTGGGTGCGATGATCGCACTGTATGACGAACTGCCGCTGCCGAAGATGGGGCCGCTGGCGCAGGAGCTGATCGGGCGCACCAGCCGCCTGGCCACCGCGTTCCGCCAGGTGGTGTTCGCGCAGGTGAAGATCTCGCTGCTGAACACCGTGTTCACCGCGATCTTCCTGCTGGGCGTGCTGCCGCTGTTCGGCGTGCACCTGCCGCTGTCCAAGACCCTGGTGCTGATCACCTTCCTGGCCGGCCTGCTGCCGGTGGTGGGCAACATCATCTCCAATACCATCATCACCATCGTCGCGCTGTCGGTCTCGTTCTACGTGGCGGTGGCGGCGCTGCTTTACCTGATCGTGATCCACAAGCTGGAGTACTTCCTCAACGCACGCATCGTCGGTGGTGAAATCCAGGCGCGGGCCTGGGAGCTGCTGCTGGCCATGCTGGTGATGGAGGCGGCCTTCGGCCTGCCGGGCCTGGTCGCCGCGCCGGTGTTCTATGCCTACGTGAAGCGCGAACTGGTCGACCAGCGCTGGATCTGACGCGGCGGGGCATGACGTATTTGTCCCGATTCGAGCGTCCGCGCGGCCTTGTCGGTGCGTTCGCGGCGCGCACGGTGTACCCACGGCCACGGTTGGCCCGTCAGCGGCTTGGCGCCTGTGCAGGCGGCCGCTACAGTGTTCCGCACGACAGGGGAAATGTGCATGGCCCGCAAGGCGTCGCCCATCGGATTGCGGACCTGGGTCTGGATCCTGGCCGGGCTGTTCGTAGTCTGTACGCTGCCGCTGATGGCCATCGCACTGGTGCAGGGCACGCTGCGCTTCACCGCCGCCGAGGACAACCTGGTCAGCCTGCGCCGGCTGCAGCAGACCTTCGACCTGGCCAACCAGGTGTCGGCCGAGCGCGGCCCCGCCAACAGCCTGCTGGGAGCCAATACGGCCGATGCGGCCGAACAGGCCCGGCTGACTGCGCAGCTGGCGGTTGCGCGCAAGCGGG
Organism: Stenotrophomonas sp. pho; assembly: GCF_006228405.1. Taxonomy (NCBI): domain Bacteria; kingdom Pseudomonadati; phylum Pseudomonadota; class Gammaproteobacteria; order Lysobacterales; family Lysobacteraceae; genus Stenotrophomonas; species Stenotrophomonas sp. pho. Next base: position 1,115,739 of record NZ_CP029759.1, read on the forward strand.
TCGACACCGCCCTGCTGCAACTGGACACCGTGTTCAAGGCCGATCCCGGCGTGGTCGGCGAACATGGGCTGTTGGCCGACGTGCAACGTCGCCTGCAGTCGGCGCGGGCCGCAGTGGACCAGGTGGCGGCACAGCCGCACGACGCGCGCCGGGTGGAAGACGTGGAGCGCGCGATCAGCAGCATGTTCGCCGTGGTCGATCGCCTGCACGTGTTGACCTCGACGCAGATCGGCGTGCTGGTCAGTGCCGACCGCGAAGCGGCGATCCCGGCAATGCAGGGCCAGGTGCTGATCGACCTGCGCGAGCATGGTGGCCGCCTGGCCTCGAACGTGATGGCGCCGGTCGCGGTGCCGGGGGCCTGGCGTGACGAACAAGTGCGGGCTGCATTGCAGACCGAAGGCCGCCTGCTGGAGCTGTGGCGGCTGGCAGGCAGCCATGAAGCGGTGTTCCGCAGTGATCCGGCGCTGTCCTGGCATTGGGATATGGCGCGCCGCCAGTTCTTCGGCGAATCGCTGCCAATGATCGAACAGCTGATCGAGGATGGCCGGCGTGGCGTGCCGCCGCCGTGGACCGCCGCCGAGTTCACCACGCGCTACGTGCCGACCCTGCAGTCGCTGGAGGCGCTGCGCGACGGTTACCTGAGCGTGTCCATCGCCCGCTTCGAGCGCACCCGTAACCGCGAAGCGACGCGCCTGGTGGTGCTGGTGGCGACGGTGCTGGGCACGCTGGTGGTGCTTGGCGTGGCGCTGCGCATTGCTCACCTGCAGATCCTGCGGCCACTGCTGCAGGCGCAGAAGCAGGTCATCCAGATCGCCTCGGAAGCGCCCGGCCCGGAGCAGCATGTGACCCACCCGCTGGCCGAGATGCAGCGCCTGTTCGATGCCATTGAAGTGCTGCGCGAGAAGTCGCGCGAGCGCTCGGCGTTGACCAGCGAGCTGCGCCAGTTGGCCGGCACCGATGAGCTGACCGGGTTGTTGAACCGGCGCGCGCTGGAAGAAAGGGTACAGCAGCGGCATGCCGACGGCGGCAACAGTGCGGTGGTGATCCTGCTGGATGTCGATCGCTTCAAGGCCATCAACGACGGCCATGGGCATGATGCGGGCGACCAGGTGCTGGTGCAGGTGGCGCAGCTGCTGCAGCGCCACCTGCGCCGCAGCGACAGCATCGCCCGCTACGGTGGCGAGGAGTTCCTGGTGCTGCTGGCCGACGGCGACCTGGCCGGCGGACGCCAATTGGCCGAGTCGCTGCGCATGGCACTGCGGCAGCTGGACATCGCACTGGCCGGTGGCAACGTGCTGCGGGTCACCGCCAGCTTCGGCGTGGCCGCGGGTGGCACCGATGCGCTGGGCTGGCGCACCCTGTTGCGTGCCGCCGATGCGGCCATGTACCAGGCCAAGGCACAGGGGCGCGACCGCGTGCGCGTGGCCGGTGGCGGCCGCAAGGCACGTTGACGGCACCCATCAGCCGATCCGCGCATGCACGCGGCGCAGCGTGCGCGCGATCATCCGGCGCGCGATGGGACGCGGCACCGAGAGCCCACGCCAGCGCAGTGCACCCACCCGGAACGTGGCGCTGGCGGTGGCCAGCACCTTGCCGGCCGGGTCGGTCAGCCAGCCGCGGGTGAAGGCGATGCTGCCCTTGCTGTGCTCGACCTCGCCCCACCCGATGATCCGCCCAGGCCGCGCCGGGCTGACGAAACTGGTCTTGGATTCCACCGTGACCGCGATGCGGTTGGCGGGCAGGGTGGCGTAGATCGCCGGCCCCATGCAGTCGTCCAGCATCGCTGACAGGAAACCGCCCTGCACATTGCCCATTGGGTTGGTGAGCACGGCGCCGGCTTCGAATTCGACCTGGATGCGGCGCAATGCATCGTCGTAGCCAACGAAGCGCCAGCCGAGCAGGGTGCCGGCCTGGGAGGGGGGCAGATCACCGTTGACCACGCTGTAGAAGATCGATTCGGGATTCATTGTGGGGCCTCGTGGGGGGAGGGGAGAGAAAGGGGACTCACTGCGGTAGCGACAACAGGGCCAGCACGAATCCGATGACCGACAGCAGCACCACCGCGGCGCCAGCGGGCACCGGTGTACGTGCGCCGGTACGCCGCCGCACACCGGAGGCGACCAGCACCGGCGGCAGCGTGGCGACCAGGCAGAACAGCTGGAACGCCAGCAGCTGCGGCAGTGCGAAGTGACCGCCGAAGAAGATCAGGCAGGCCAGCATCACGCCGGCACCGGCCAGTGCGATCCACCCGGCGCCGACCACGCGGATGAGCGCCATCAGCAGCACCTGCATGCGCGGTTCGATCTCCGCCCACGGCACGCCCACGGCTTGCCCGTGGTAGGGCATGAAGTCGGAGCGCTTCAGATAGGCTGCAGCAAACAGCGAGACAATGAAGAACGCCAACAGGTAGCAGCCGAACGCGAGCCAGGCGAACAGATCCATGTGGAGGCCATGCGGTTGCGAAGGAGTCGCCGCGCGGATGCCGGCTGCCATTGCCACGGGGTTGCGCGATTCTCCGGCAGCCCCCTGTTAGCCGGCTGTGGTGCTTCGCAGGGGCGTTCCTCCATCTGCTTTTAACGTGGGTATGGTGGTGTGGAGTGCGTCACGCACGGACCATGCGCCGTATCTCGTTTCCCGTGAAGAGGCCGCAAGTGCTCATCCACTTTCCGGTCACCGCTCTGCGCAGACGCTGGGCGTCCCTCCGATCAAGGACCACGCCGTGACCCAGCTCACCCTCCCAGAACTTGCCAAGAAAATGGCCGGCATCGATTTCACGATGCTGCAGACCCACGCCGGTGGAGAAATTGCCGGTCGCCCCATGAGCAACAACGGTGACGTGGACTATGACGGTGACAGCTGGTTCTTCACCATGGAAGACACCGACATGGTGCGCGAGATCGAGGCTGACCCTGCCGTCGCACTGGGTTTCTCCGGCAGCAAGTCGCTGCTGGGCAAGCCGCCGCTGTTCGTGCACGTGCAGGGAAGGGCAGCGCTGGTGCGCGATCGGGCCACGATGCGCGAGCACTGGGTGAAGGACCTGGAGCGGTGGTTCGAACAGGGAGTGGATACACCAGGACTGGTACTGATCCATGTGCGCGCCAGCCGCATCCACTACTGGGATGGCGAGGACGAGGGCGAAATCACAACCTGATCCCGGCGCGGGGAGGCCGGCGGCAACGCGGCCGTTGCACGCCACGCCCGGGCTTTGCCATCCTCCCCGCTGCGTTCCGTACATTGGAGTTCCAATGCGCCCTGCCTCCTGGCTGATCCTGGCCCTGCTGCCTGCCCTGGCGGCGGCGCAGCCTGCGCGTGCACCCAAGGCCAGCGCACAGGCGCAGGACCCTTTCAGTGAGTTGTTCGATACCGCTTGCATGCAGCACATCGGCGCGCCAGCGCGGTTGCAGTCGTTGATGGAATCCAACGGGCTGTCACCGCTGCAGCCTGCCGAGGCGGCAACGTTGCTGCAGGGGCAGTCGGGCGTGGCCTGGATGGTGCCGCTGGCCAGCGGCCGCTATGCAGTCAGCTGGGCTGACGATGGCACGTGCACGGTCTACGCCGAAAAGGCCGACGCGGCGGTCGTGCAGAAGGGCTTTGCCCGGTTGGTGCAGGCGGCGCCGACGCCGTTGCAGGCGCGCTCGCTGCCAGGCCGTGGGCCGTTGTCGGCGGACCAAGTGGCGATCCAGTACGGCTGGGCCACGCCCGGGCAGGCCAAGCTGCAGGTGCGTTTCCGGCTGGTCACGCGGCAGGCCGCCGAGGCCGGCGTGCAGGCGATGGCCTCGGTGACGCCGGGCGAAGCGATGCTGGAACAGGCTGCACCCAGTCGGTAACGCTGGCCCCGCGCCGCGCAGGCTGCCCATGCCCGCGATTCAGCCTTTCACGCTGGTTGTGATATATCGTTTATCGATAAATACACCCCGGGGCGGCGAGGCCGTCCCAATGCCGGAGGCCGCTTGACCGCTCGTCCCGCCCGCGCCAGATCCGCGCGAGGCTTGTTCATCCTGGCCCAGGCCGCCGTCCAGGCCGTCCGGGCGATGTGCTGGCTGGGCATCCTGGCCGCACTGCTGGCCGTGCCGCTGGTCGCGCACGACCGTCGCTGGCTGCTCGACAGCGTCCACGATGCCGCTGCCGCTGCTGCGCACGGCAACGCCCTGTTCCTGCACTTCTGCCTGGGGCTGGCTGTGATCGTCGCGCTGCTGGTGCTGTGCCTGCTGTTCCTGCGCCATCTGCTGCGGCTGCTGAAATCGGCGGCGCGCGAAAGGCCGTTCACCCACGCCAATGCGCAGCGACTGCAACGCATGGCGTGGCTGATGCTGGCGATGGAGCTGCTGTCGATCCTGATCGGCGCCTACGCGGCCTGGATGGGCCCGGACTTCAGCTGGATGGAGGTAGGCGGCGGCATGTCGATCACCGGGCTGGTGGCGGTGCTGATGCTGTTCGTGCTGGCACGCGTCTTCGCCGTGGGCGCGGCGATGCGCGATGACCTCGACGGTGTCATCTGATGGCAATCGTCATCACCCTGGACCGCGTGCTGCAGGAACGGGGCATGACCCTGTCCGAGCTGGCCGGTCGCATCGACATCACCCTGGCGAACCTGTCGATCCTGAAGACCGGCAAGGCGCGCGCCATCCGCTTTTCCACGCTGGATGCGATCTGCCGGGAGCTGCAATGCACGCCTGGCGACCTGCTCGGGTACGACCCGGCGCGGGCGCAGGAAGCAGACTGAGTGTTTCTTCTTCTCCCTTGCCCACTGACGAAACGGACCTGAAATGGAATGGTTGACTGACCCCTCGATTTGGATGGGCCTTGCAACCCTGGTCGTGCTTGAGATCGTGCTCGGCATCGACAACCTGGTGTTCATCGCGATCCTTGCCGACAAGCTTCCGCCCCACCAGCGCGACCGCGCGCGGGTGATCGGCCTGGCACTGGCCCTGCTGATGCGGCTGGTGCTGCTGGCGGCGCTGGCCTGGATCATGAAACTGACCGCGCCGCTGCTTACGCTGTTCGAGCACAGCTTCTCCGGGCGTGACCTGATCCTGCTGGGCGGTGGCCTGTTCCTGCTGTTCAAGGGCACCATGGAGCTGCACGAACGGCTGGAAGGCCGCGCGCACCACGAAGACGGCAAGAAGGTCTACGCCAGCTTCGCAATGGTGGTGGCGCAGATCGTGGTGCTCGATGCGGTGTTCTCGCTGGACTCGGTGATCACCGCGGTCGGCATGGTCGACAACCTGGGCGTGATGTATGCCGCCGTCACCATCGCGATGGCGCTGATGCTGCTGGCGAGCAAGCCGTTGACCCGCTTCGTCAACAAGCATCCCACCGTGGTGGTGCTGTGCCTGGGCTTCCTGCTGATGATCGGTTTCAGCCTGGTGGCCGAGGGCCTGGGCTACAAGATCCCGAAGGGCTACCTGTACGCCGCGATCGCCTTCTCGATCCTGGTCGAGGCGTTCAACCAGTGGGTGCGTTTCAATCGTGAGCGCAACGAGCGCCGCCAGCCGTTCCGCCAGCGCACCGCTGATGCGGTGCTGCGCATGCTCGGGGCGCGCCCGGCCAACGGCCATTCCGATGACGGCGTGGACGAGCCGGTAGATGCCGAAGAGCGCCTGCAGCCGGCCGAGCACGAGATGATCCGTAGCGTGCTCGGCCTGGCTGACCGTCCGGTGTCGAGCGTAATGACCGTGCGCGCCGATGTGCAGTGGATCGACCTGGCGCGGGGCCAGGAGGATGTGGTGGCCCGCCTGGTGGCATCGCCACACACCCGGCTGCTGGTGGGCGATGGTGACCTGGACAGCCTGCGTGGCGTGGTGCAGAGCCGCGACCTGCTGGCTGACCTGCTGCAGGGCAGGCCGCTGCAGCTGGAAGGCAACCTGCGCGAGCCGCAGTACGTGCTGTCCAGCGCCAGTGCGCTGCAGGCGCTGGAACTGATCCGCCAGCATCCGGTACCGCTGGCGGTGGCGGTGGATGAGTACGGCAGCGTGGAAGGCCTGGTGACCGCCAACGATCTGCTGGCGGCGATTGCCGGCGATCTGGTCGATACCCAGGACGAGCGCTATGGCGTGGTCGCGCAGGGCGAGGACCAGTGGGAGGCCGACGGTGCGCTGACCCTGGACGACCTGCAGCGGCTGACCGGCGTATCGCTGCCACGCAGTGCCGACTACATGACCATCTCCGGGCTGGTGCTGGAGCAGCTGGGCCGGCTGCCGGACACCGGCGATGCGGTGGAGGTGGCGGGTGTGCGCATCACCGTGCTGGCGATGGAGAAGCGCCGCATTGCCCGCCTGCGGGTGGAACACCTCGACCAGCCGTTGTAGAGCCGAGCCCATGCTGGGCTTCGGGGATGCAGCCGAGCATGGCTCGGCTCTACACAACATGGCCCGCAGCCGTCACCATGGCGGGCCCGCTTTCTGTCATGGATGGTTGCAGTGCTGAGTACGATCGGTTTGTTGATGGGCCTGTATGTGGCCTGGCGCCTGTTCTGGCCGCTGCGCATGCCCATCGGGTTGAAGGTCGTGCTGTCGCTGCTGATGGTGGCTGTGGCCGTGCAGCTGCGCATCGTGGCGACCTTTTGGGGCACGATGGCGTCGCCGGAAATTCCGAAACTGGCCATCGCCACGCTGGCCACCGGCTCCACGGCGGTGCTGCTGCTGGCATTGGTGATGCTGGTACTGGACGCCGGCCTGCTGGTTTCGCGCCTGCTGCGTTGGCCGCGCATGGTATCGGCCCTGCGTGCACCGCAGCTGCGGCCGGCGGCCGGCGTGCTGGCCCTGCTGGTCAGTGGTTATGGTGTCAGCCAGGGCATGGCAGTGCCCCAGCCGCGGCAGATCGAGGTGAGCATTGCCGGGCTGCCAGCGGCGTTCGACGGCTATCGCGTGCTGCAGCTGACCGACATCCATGCCAGCCGCCTGCTTACAGGTGACTGGGTGCGCAGGGTGGTGGACCAGGGCAACGCGCTGAAGCCGGACCTGATCGTGATCACCGGTGATCTGATCGACGGCAGCGTCGAGGCCCGTCGCGACGACGCGCGACCCCTGGCCGATCTGCGGGCGCCGGACGGTGTCGTTGCCATTACCGGCAACCACGAGTATTACGCGCAGTACCAGGCATGGATGCAGGCGTTCCGCGCGCTGCACATGCAGGTGCTGGAGAACAGTCATTTGCAGGTACGACGCGGCGATGCGGCGCTCACCATCGCCGGTGTCACCGACCCGGTGGCGGCACGCTACGGCCTGCCGCTGCCGGATCTCCAGGCTGCACTGGAGGGTGCCGATCCGTCCGCGCCGGTGATCCTGCTCGATCATCGCCCGCGCAATGCACGCGAGGCGGCGGCGCGAGGGGTGAAGCTGCAGCTGTCCGGGCACACTCACGGTGGGCAGATCATCGGCATGGACCAGCTGGTGAAGCGCGCCAATGGCGGTTTTGTCTCCGGCCGCTATGACGTGGATGGGATGACGCTGTACGTGGGCAACGGTGCGGGCCTCTGGGCCGGTTTCCCGGCGCGCATCGGCGTGCCGTCGGAGATCACCCTGGTGACATTGCGCCGCGCGCTGTGACCTGAAGTGGGGCAGGTCCCTTTGCGCAGGGAGTTCGCTGCCTATCGCGCTGGGATCCCTCTGTAGAGCCGAGCCCATGCTCGGCTGAACCAGAAAGGCAGCCGAGCATGGGCTCGGCTCCACAAGTAACCGCCTCCTCAAGAACTCCGCAGCGGTGGCCGCGCATGCGCATTGCGCCGCAGTGACTGCGCCCGCTTGGCTATCCAGCGCACCACGAAGGCGGTGAACAGCAGGGCCGACGGCACCGCATACCAGAAGTTGCCTGGCACGCGCTTGAAGTACGAGTAGGTGAACACCGCCGCGATGATCCACATGCCGGTCAGGTGCAGGCGACGCCAAGCGGTGGGGCCCATGCGGCGGGCGATCCCCCGATGCGAGGTGATGGCCAGCGCCACGATGGCGATGTAGCCCACCGTGCCCGGGAGGTTGGCCAGCGCGGATCGTGCTGGCCAGAACGCCGGGTTGAGGATGCCGAAACTGGTGATGGCGATGGCATGCAGCAGGTGCGAAAACGCGAAGGACAAACCGACGGTGCGCCGTTCGCGCAGCAGGAACCGGGTGAATGGGCCGGGCAGAAGACTGGCGAACGACGATGCGGTGAACGCCGCCAGGAACAACAGGAACGATGTACGTGCAGTGACCCGTATCGCCGCACGGCTGCCTTCGGCTGCATCGGGATACAGGGCGAAGGCCGCCAGCGCGAATGCGATCAGGACCACGGCCATGGCCACAAACAGGCGCCAGCCGTGCAGGAAGGAAGTGTTGGAAGCAGGCATGGTGAGACCTCGAAGCAGGAATGGGGAGCACCGACCGCTGGCCGGGCGATGAGTGGGTAGCGCCGGCCGCTGGCCGGCACCCTCAACAGTCGTTCGGCACAACCAGCACGCTCGCCGCACACAGCTCGCCCAGTACGGGCGCGCAGGCCGCGCGCAATGCGTCCGTTGCCACGCCATGTGCCTCGGACAGCGCCCGGAGTGCTGCTTCCACAGCTGCGCCGTCGTCACCAAAGATCGATAGCAGCGCGTAGGCCAGCGGCGACAGTTGCTCGACCTGCAGGCTGAAATCGGCGAGGCGCCGGATCAGCAGCAGCGTGGGCGCAGCGCTCGGCACCGGCTCCAGGGCCTCGTCCTCATGCACCGGCCATCGGTAGCCCAGCACCCGCACCAGCGGCGAAACCGCCAGCACATCGCTGCCCTCGGGAACGCTGTGCAGCGACTGCCCGGCGTCACGCGCTTCAATGCGCAGCGACTGCAGCGTGCTCTCGTAGTGCGCAAGTTCCGCTGCCCAGGCCGGGAGTGCCAGCGCGTCCTGCACTGCCAGCCAGGCCGTGAACTCGCCGGCGATCTGTGGGAACAACGGGGTCTGGCAGGCGTGGTGGGCGTAGTAGTGCTCCACTGTGTCGCGCCAGTGTGGCGTGCCCAACTGCTGTTGCAGGCGCGGCAGGCTGCCGGCCAGCAGGGCGTCCAGGCTGTCGATGCACAGGCGGCGGTATACCGCCAGCCTGCCCGCCTCGACGCTGTCGGGTGCGGCCATTGCTGGGTCGCGCACATGATCGGCCCAGCGCCGTTGCAGGGTAGCCAGCGACTCAGCCATGGGCCACCTCGGGCCAGCGTGCCTCGGCTTGCGCCTGGCGGATCTGCGCGACCTCGGCCAGCAACTCCGCCAGCGGCGGAAAGTTGAAGTCGCGTTCGAGCAGCGTGGGGCGCACGCCGACCCGCGCATAGGCCTCGCGCAACAGCGCCCAGACCACGCCTTTCACCGGGGCACCGTGGGTGTCGATCTTGAAGCCATCACCTTCATCGAAATGGCCGGCCACATGCAGCGAGGCAACACGGTGGGACGGCACGCGGGCCAGGAATTCGAAAGCGTCGTAATCGTTGTTGCAGGCGTTGACGAAGACGTTGTTGACGTCCAGCAGCAGGTCGCAGTCGGCTTCGGCGAGCACGGCGTTGATGAAGTCGATCTCGCTCATGTCCGCGCCGGCAACGGCGTAGTAGGAGATGTTCTCCACGGCGATGCGCCGGCCCAGCATGTCCTGCACCTGGGCGATGCGACTGGCGACATGCTGTACGGCTTCGGCGGTGAACGGCAGCGGCAGCAGGTCGTAGACATGTCCGCCGGCGGCGCAGTAGCTCAGGTGTTCGCTGTACAGCTGCACCTGGTGCAGGTCGAGGAAGGCACGGGTCTGTGCCAGCAGGGTGCGGTCCAGCGGATCAGGACCTCCCAGCGACAGCGACAGGCCGTGGCAGGTCAGGGGGTGGCGCTCGCTGAGCTGGCGCAGCGCGGCGCCGTGTGCACCGCCGACGCCGATCCAGTTGTCAGGGGACACTTCGAGGAAGTCGATGGCGCCGGCCGGCATTGCCAGCAGTTCGTCGATCAGGCCACGGCGCAGGCCAAGACCGGCGGCATTGGAGGGCAGGGCAGGGACATGGCGGATGCTCCAGAGAGAGGGCGCCGCCTTGAAGGCAGCGCCGGTTGGACGTCGATCAATCGGCAACGCGGGAGAACAGGCCCTTCGGCATCGGCTTGCCGTTGGCGGTGTAGACGCTGCGCAGGTAGTCGTGCGCTTCCTGTTCGCTGATGTAACCGTCGTGGTCGGTGTCGATGCGGTCGAACTCGGCGGCACGCTTGGCGGCCACCGCGTTGAACTCGGCACGCGAGACCTTGCCGTCGTGGTCACGGTCGGTGCGGGCAAACGAGGCATCGCCGCACTTGCCTTCGCCACACTGGCCTTCGGCCACCTTGGCCTTGCCGGCGGGCTTGCCGGTGGTGGCCTTGTTGGCCCCGCACTTGCCTTCGCCGCACTTGCCTTCGGCGGCGGCGCCCATGGCGACGGCGCTGATCGCCAGCGGTTGGATCGCTGCGGCCTGGCCGGCCAGCAGCAGGCCACCGGCCAGGGCGATGCCGATGGCACCAATGCGCGGCAGGCGGGAGGAGGGGGTGTTCTTGGTCGAGACGGACATGGTGGTGACTCCTTGGGGATGGCACGCCAGGCGTGCGGGATGGACGCCGCCTGAAGGCGACGGAAACGAAAGGAAGAAGCGCGGGAAGGGGCGAAGCAGGTCAGACGGTGCGACGACGGCGCAGCGCGTAGCCCAGCAGCAGCACGCCACCGAGCAGGGCGCCGCCGAAGCCGACGCCGGGCAACAGCGCGGCAACCGGCAGCAACAGGGCGATCAGGCTGACGCCCCAGCCCAGGCCGTCATTGCCGACGGGGGCATGCTGTGGGCCGGCCAGCAGCCGGTCCACGCTGAGCGCGCCACCGCCGTTGAGGATCAATGGCAGCAGCATGGCCAGGAACAGCAGCGGCAGCTTGAAGTTGCCGTAGCCCTGGTCTGTGATCGCGTAGCCCTGCCAGAGTTCACCCAGGCCGTTCCACTGGTCGGGCCAGTGCACGGCGGCGATGGCGACCACCGTCAACACCCAGAAGACGTAGGCCACCGAGCGCGTGGCCAGGCCGAGCAGCAGCATCACCGCACCCACCAGTTCCAGCCAGGTGGCCAGTTGCCAGTTCAACGATGCGGGCAGGGTGGAGAACGGGAACGGGAAGCGACCTTCCAGGTCGGCGAACCAGTTCTGGCCGCCCAGCTTCTCGCGGCCGGACTCAAAGAACTCCCAGGCCAGCAGGGTGCGCAGCGCCAATGGCGACAGCCAGCGGCCGACGGCGTCCAGGCGGGGGGTATACACGGAAGAGGCGGTGCTGATCATGGTGGTGTCCTGCGGGCCAGTGGTCGATGGAGGCCATTCCAGGCGGTGCAGGTATCGGCAACGTGTGCCGTTGCCCGGGGTTTTGTCAGCGACTGTGGCCGCGACCGGGGTTTCGTACAGTCCGATACAAAGACGATGCGTGGATGCACATCGGGGCGTTGTGCGCACGCGGGCGGGGAACGATGTCCGGCCGGTAGTAGCCGGCCTGGCCCGTCGCGCAAATGTATCCCAGTGTAGAAACCCGCCTGCGCCCTACAGTCCGGTACAACTCCGCGCCACGGAGAAACAGCGCCGATACACCGGCAGGCGGAAATGGCCACTCCCAACACCGGAGTGACACCCATGATCCGTACCTCCTTGCTTGCCGCCGCTCTCGCCCTGGCCGGCGCTGCCGCCCCCGCCTTCGCTACCCAGGCCGATACCGCTGCACCGCCCACCGTCATCCTGGTGCACGGCGCCTTCGCCGATGGCTCCAGCTGGAGCAAGGTCCTCACCACGCTGCACGACTGGAAGGTGCCGGCGGTGGCGGTGCAGAACCCGCTCACCTCACTGGCCGACGATGTGGCGGCCACCCGCCGCGCGATTGCCGCCGCGCCTGGCAAGGTGGTGCTGGTCGGCCACAGCTGGGGTGGCACGGTCATCACCGAAGCGGGCAATGACCCGAAGGTGCAGGCGCTGGTGTACGTGGCGGCCTTCGCACCGGATGCAGGGCAGTCTTCGGCGCAACAGGGCGAAGGCTTCCCGGTCGGGCCGGGCCTGGCCCGGCTGCAGGAGAGGGATGGCTACCTGACCTTGCCGGCCGATGCCATCGCCCAGGACTTCGCCCCGGACGTGATGAAAAAGTCGGCCGCACTGCTGTACAGCACGCAGGTCCCGTTGAAGGCCAGCGCGCTGGGCGAGGTGGTGAACGTGGCGGCCTGGCGCAGCAAGCCGAGCTGGTACGTGCTCAGCCGTGATGACCGCATGCTGTCGCCACAGCTGCAGGCCGCGACCGCACGTCGCATCGGTGCTCAGCTGCAATCGATCGGCAGCAGCCATGTGTCGCTGCTTTCGCATCCGGCGCAGGTGGCCGACAGCATCCTGGAAGCGGCGGGGGTGAAGCCGGTGGAGCTGCCGCTGGCCGAGCAGGGGGGCTGAGCGATGGCCGCACTGCGAGGGTACGCACGGCCGCTGCTGCTGGGCCTGCTGGGCGGAGCGGTGTTGTTGCTGGCATGGCCCAGCCCGGAGGCCGATGCGCGGCCGGCACAGGCCGTTCCCGCCACCGGGTTCGACGGTGGCGGGCCCTGGCACAACAGCCCACCGCTCACACTGAAGCAGTTGCGGGGACAGGTGGTGCTGGTCGAGTTCTGGACCTACACCTGCAGCAACTGCCTCAACGTGGCGCCGTATGTCCACCAGTGGCATGCACGCTACGCGCCGCAGGGCCTGAAGGTGATCGGCGTGCATACGCCGGAATTCGCCTATGAAGGGTTGCCCGGCAACGTGCGCAAGGCCATCGCGCGGTTGGATATCACCTGGCCGGTGGTGCAGGACAACCAGTACCGGATCTGGAACGCCTGGGGCAACCGCTTCTGGCCCGCGCTGTACCTGCTCGACCGGCAGGGGCGGGTGGTCTACCGCCATTACGGCGAGGGCGACTACGCACGTACCGAAAGCGAGATCCAGCGCCTGCTGGCCAGCCCTTGAGCCGCGCTACCATGGCCGCGCAGCGCGGCCCTGGCCTCCGTCTTCATCGAGAACGCAATGAACCATGTACCGCACATCCTGGTCGTCGACGATGACAGCGAGATCCGCCAGATGCTGGCCGACTACCTGCAGCGCAACGGCCTGCGCGTGAGCCAGGCCGACGGTGGCCGGGCCATGCGCGCGCTGATGGATACCCATGCGGTGGATCTGGTGGTGCTGGACGTGATGATGCCGGGCGAGGACGGCCTGAGCCTGTGCCGCAACCTGCGCGCCGGCAAGCATCGTGCGGTGCCGGTGGTGCTGCTGACCGCCCGCGATGACGAAACCGATCGCATCATCGGCCTGGAAATGGGCGCTGACGACTACGTGACCAAGCCCTTTTCCTCGCGCGAACTGCTGGCGCGCATCAACGCCGTGATCCGCCGCACGCAGATGCTGCCGCCGAACCTGCAGGTGAGCGAGGCCGGGCGCCAGCTCGCCTTCGGCGAGTGGCGCCTGGACACCACCGCGCGCCATCTGCTGGATGCGCAGGACACTGCGTATCCGCTCAGTGGCGCCGAGTTCCGCCTGTTGCGCGTGTTCCTCGACCACGCCAATCGGGTGCTTAGCCGTGACCAGCTGCTCAGCCTCACCCAGGGCCGCGATGCCGAACTGTTTGATCGCTCGATCGACCTGCTGGTCAGCCGCGTGCGCCAGCGACTGGGTGACGACGCGCGCGAGCCGACCTACATCAAGACCGTGCGCAGCGAAGGCTATGTGTTCAGCGTGCCGGTGCAGTTGCTGGGGCCGGACGAATGAACACCTGCGCACGCCGTCCACGCTGGCCGCGCACGCTGTCGGCGCGGCTGCTGCTGGTCCTGCTGGGCGGACTCACCCTGGCCCACGCGCTGTCCTTCGGCCTGCTGTTCTTCGAACGCTACCAGTCCACCCGTAGCATGATGCTGCGCAACCTCGACGAGGATGTGGCGGTGAGTGTCGCGCTGCTGGAGCACCTGCCTGTGGCGCAGCGTGAGGCCTGGGTGCCGCGGCTGGAGCGGCGCACCTACCGTTACCTGCTGCGCCCGGCCGCGGCCGGACCAGGGCTGCAGACCGATCGTGCACGCCAGGTCACGGCGATCATCGACGACAGCCTGCAGCACCGCTATCCGTTGCAGGCGCGCCAGGTGGCTCGCCTGCCGGAGCGGTTCGAGGTGGAACTGCGCCTGCACGACGGCACACCCTTGACCATTGAAGTCACTCCGTCGGGCCTGCCGCTGGCACGTTGGCTGCCCGCCGTGCTGCTGGTGCAGCTGGCGCTGCTGCTGGTGTGCGCGTGGTTGGCGGTGCGCCTGGCCCTGCGCCCGCTGCAGCAGCTGTCGCATGCGGTGGAGCATCTGCAGCCGGGCAAGGACGGGCCTGCACTGCCTGAAGATGGCCCTGCGGAAGTGGGCGGCGCGGCGGCTGCACTCAATGCACTGCAGGCACGCATTCGTGGCCATGTCAGTGAGCGCCTGCAGATCCTGGCCGCGATCTCGCATGACCTGCAGACCCCCATCACGCGCATGAAGCTGCGGGTGGAGACCCTGCCTGAAGACAGCACCCAGCAGCGCCTGCTGGCCGACCTCGATCACCTTGGGCAGCTGGTGTGTGAGGGCGTGGCCTATGCGCGCAGCAGCCACGTTGCCGCTGGCGCGCCGGTGTCGATGGACCTGGGCGCGTTCCTCGCCAGTGTGGTCGGCGACTACGAGGACATGGGCAAGCCGGTCACTGGCGGTGCGCCCGCTGGACTGGTCGTGCAGACCTGGCCGCAGCCGCTGCGCCGCGTGGTCGGCAATCTGGTCGACAACGCATTGCGCTACGCCGGCGCCGCCGAGATCGAGGCGGGCCGCGATAAGGCCGGAAGGGTCTGGATCAGCATTTCCGACCGTGGCCCCGGTATTCCCGAGGGCCAGCTGCAGGCAGTGCTGGCGCCGTTCCACCGGCTGGAAAGCTCGCGCAATCGCGATACCGGCGGGACCGGCCTGGGCCTGGCCATCGCGGTGCAGCTGGCGCAGTCGCTGGGCGGCTCGCTGCGGTTGCACAACCGCGAGGGTGGCGGCCTGCGGGCGGAACTGCAGCTGCCGGGCTGAGTTGCCCGGCCTTGTGTTCCAGCAAGGATGCTTCTGCTTCGGCCTTGGCGGTGAGCGCTTCACCGGTCATGAAACTCAGTGCATGCACGCAGCCGACAGCCGATGACCGGCATTTCACCCTGTCCATGCCACGCTGCGCGGAACCTGCCCAACCGGGACCGAGGCTGTTGAAGGCGAACACGCAATGACGGCGGCGCGGCAGCGCTCGATGTGGGTGGCGGGCCTGTCCACGGTGGTGGAGTGGTACGACTTCACCCTGTACCTGTACTTCGCCACGGTGCTGTCGCGGGTGTTCTTCGGCGGTGGCGAGCAGGCGTTGCTGGTGACCTTGGCCGGCTTCGCGGTGTCCTACCTGATGCGTCCGCTGGGCGCGCTGTGCTTTGGTCACCTGGGTGACCGGCTCGGCCGACGCTGGATGTTGCTGGCGTCGATGGCGTTGATGGCAGCGGCAATGCTGGCCACTGCGCTGCTGCCGACCGCGGCCACCGCAGGCGCCACGGCCGGCGTGCTGCTGCTGGTGCTGCGCTGCGTGATGGCGTTCTCGGTGGGCGGCGAATATACCGGCGTGGTGGCGTACCTGCTGGAAAGCGCACCGGCGCGCCGACGCGGCCTGGTTACGTCATTGGCTTCGGCGGCCAGCGAAGTGGGCGCACTGCTGGCGGTGGCGATCTCTGCACTTACCGTCGCGCTGCTGCCCACCGCGCAGCTGGACCGTTGGGGCTGGCGGATTCCGTTCCTCGTCGGCGCCGCGCTTGCGCTGGTGATCCTGATTGCGCGTTCGGGCATGCACGAGTCGCCGGAGTTCGAGCGCCAGCGCCGCGAAGGCAGCATTCCCGCCACACCACTGCGGCATGTGCTGCGGCATCATCCGTTGGCGGTGGCGCGCACGTTCGCGATTTCGGCGCTGGGATCGATCACTTACTACGTGGGCATCACCTATGTGCCTGCATTCCTGCACGCGCAGGGCCACGATGAGGGTGACGCACTGTGGCTGTCGACGATCGCGGCGGTGGCAGTGATCGCGATCACGCCCCTGTGTGGCGCATTGTCGGACCGCATCGGACGACGTCCGGTGTTGTTGGGCCTGACCGTGCTGGCAGCGCTGCTGCCGCTGTCCCTGTTTGCGTGGATGGCACAGGCGACGGCGCTGGGCATCGTGCTGGCGGCGGTGCTGCTGGCCTGCGTGGCCGGCGGTGTAAGCGCGGTGGCGGCCCCGGCCACGGCAGAGCAGTTCCCCGGCGAAGGCCGGGTCAGCGGGCTGGCACTGGGGGTAACCATGGCCACGGCGGTGTTCGGCGGTGCGACGCCGTGGCTGGCGCAATGGTGGGTGGAACGCAGCGGCTGGGCGGCGGCGCCGGGCGCGATGATCGCGCTGGTGGCGGTGCTGGTGCTGCCGGTGCTGTGGACCCTGCCCGAGACGGTCCCGGGCAGGGCCAGGCGCTAGCCGGTCAGACCTTCAGGGTCTGCTCGATGTCGGCCAGTACCGCGGCCGCATCCACACCGATGGCGATCGACTGCACCACGTGGCCGTCCCACACGCTGGGGCCGAATGCCAGGCCTTCCGGCTTGGGAATGGTCATGCCGCGGGCGACGCCGTCGGTGGCCACGCGCACGCTGGCGCGCTCGAACTGGAACAGTTCCGGGCGGGTCAGCGCGATGCACGCGCAGCAGTCATGCACGACCATGCCCTTGTGGCCGGCCTGCAGGTAGAAGTCCACGTAATCCTGCGACAGCGCACGGACCAGCTCGGCGTCGGCACCGCCGATGGTGGCCAGCTTATCCAGGCCGTCACGGTCCATTTCCACGCGGGTGGTCACGTCCAAGCCGATCGCGGTGACTGGCCAGCTGGCGGTGAACACCACGTCGGCGGCTTCGGCATCGCCCCAGATATTGGCCTCGGCGGCCGGGGTGATGTTGCCGTTGACGTGGAAGGCGCCGCCCATGATCACCACGCCGCGTACCAGGCCGGCGATGTCCGGGGCCTGCTGCAGGGCCAAGGCCAGGTTGGTCATGCGGCCGACCGCGACCAGGGTCACTTCGCCCGGATGGGCGCGGACCAGATCGATGATCAGCTGATGGGCCGGGCGGGCATCGGCGGCCACGTCCAGGCTGGCCGGCACCGGGTGGTTGCCCAGGCCGTTGTGGCCGTGGATGTGCACCGGCCACGCTTCCGGGGTGGCTTCCGGCTGCAGCGGGCCATCGGCACCGCGCGCGACCGGGGCGGCGAAGCCCCAGGCCTGCTTCAGGTACAGCGCGTTGTGCGTGGTCGACTCCACCGAGGCATTGCCGAAGGTGGTGGTGACACCGATCAGGTCGATCTGGGCGTGCTTGTGCAGGTAAAGCAGGGCCAGGGCGTCGTCGACGCCCGGGTCGGTATCGAAAATGACTTTCAGCATGTTGTTGTTCTTCTTCTTCCGTGTGGTGCGAGGGGCGCCGGCGGCCACGGGGCAGGCCGGCGCGCCCCCACATTGTCCCATCTTCATGACAGGCAGGGCCATTGCCGGGGTGGCAGGCCATAATGCCTCCAGTCCAGGCATGGAGTCGCCGAATGCTGATCGTTGCCCTTCTGCTGGTCCTGCTGGTGCTGGGCCTGAACGTGGTGGCCACCGTGGTGATCGTCAGGCGTGATGGGCTGTCGGCGGGTGGCCGGACGGTGCAGCTGCTGCTGGTCTGGCTGCTGCCGCTGGTCGGCGCCATCCTGTGCATGGCGGTGGCTACGGCCGATGGCTCCGGGATCCGGGGCGACAACAGTTTCGGCGATGGCTACGATCATCCGGGCGGCCAATCCGGCGACAGCTACAGCCATCAAAGTCACAGCAGCTCCGACTGCAGCAGCGACGGTGGCAGCGGTGACGGCGGCAGCTGCGGTGGTGGCGATTGACGAGATGTTCCAGGATGCCGGCCAGCGGCCGGCACTACCCAGCCGAGGTCACGCCCTGGTAGTGCCGGCCGCTGGCCGGCAACCTCATCCGCTCAACCGCCTCTACAGAACAGCGGTTGGCTGCGGCCGGTAGTGCCGGCCGCTGGCCGGCAACCTCATCCGCTCAACCGCCGCCTTCGGTCGGCAAGGGCGCTGGCACGTTCAACAACCCGCCCGCTGCCACATAGGCGGCCAATGCCTGGCCCTGGCTGAGCAGATGGCGCTCCATGGTGCGTTCGGCAGCCTGCGCATCGCGGCGGCGGAAGCACTCCATCAACTCGCGGTGTTCGGCCAGCGACTGCGCCGTGCGGCCCGGGGTCAGCAGCTGGCGGCCGCGATGCATCTTCAGGATGCGGTGCAGGTCGTGGGTGATGCGGATCAGCCACGGATTGCCCGCGTAATGCTGCACGGTTTCGTGGATCAGGTAGTTGTTGCGGTAGTACTCGGCAATGTTGCCCTCGGCCGCCGCCGCTTCCATCGCCGCATGCAGGGCCTCCAGTTGTTGCACGCCGGCATCGTCGATGTGCCTGACCGCCTCGTGTGCGCAACGGCCTTCCAGCATGGCCATTACCGGGAACAGCTGGTTGAGGTCTTCCAGCGTCAACCGGGTGACCCGGCTGCCACGACCTGCGTCGATCTGTACCAGGCCTTCGGCGGCCAGCAGCTTCAACGCCTCGCGCAGCGGCGTGCGGCTGATGCCCAGTTCTTCGCACAGCGCGGGCTCGTCGATCCACTCGCCCGGCGGCAGCCGGTAGTCGTAGATGCGCTCGCGCACGTGGTCGGCCACCTCTTCATACAGAGGCGCGCGCTTCTTCGGTGATCGCGGGGCGGGGCAATGGCCATGGAGGAAGTGTACCGCCAGGTAGTGCCGACCGCTGGCCGGCAACCCGTGATCGCTGGATGGCTTCATGGGATTGCCGGCCAGCGGCCGGCACTACCGCTGGGCGGTTACATCCAGCCGGGCACCACGAATACCAGCCAGGCCAGCAGCGGTCCAAGCGCCACCACAAGACCGCTGTAGACCAGGAAGCGGCGGAACAGGGTTTCGCGCTCTTCCTTCGCTGCCGAGGCCACCACCAGTGCGCCATTGGTGGAGAACGGGCTGACATCGACGATGGTGGACGACACCGCCAGCGCGCAGATCACGCCGGCGGCGCTGAGGTGACCCTGCATCAGGAACGGCACCGCCAACGGAATCGTGGCGCCCAGCACTGCGGCCGACGAGGCGAATGCGGAGACGATGCCGCCGACGTAGCAGACCAGCAGCGCGCCGAGCAGCGGAATGCCGATGTCGGACACGCCATTGCCGATGAAGTCCACCGCGCCGGCATGTTCCAGCACGCCGATGTAGGTCACCACGCCACAGATCAGCAGCACGGTGGACCAGCTGATGCCATCGACCGCGCCCTTCTGGCTTTGTGGCGACAGCAGCGCCAGCGCCACCGCGACGGTGATCGAGACCAGGCCGACGTTGAGGTTGTAGATCAGCGCGGCCACGCCCAGGCCGAGCAGGCCGATCAGGGTGAACAACCGTTCGCGGGTCAGGCCCACCGCATCCAGTGCCGCCGGATCATTGCTGAGCGTGCCGCCGCCTGCTGCGACCAGCGCGCCATGGCCTTCGATCGCGAACTGGCGCGACGACGCCTGCGGGCCACCGGCCATCGCCAGTTCGGCATTGCCGATCGTTCCTGCCGCGGTGATCGAGCCGCGACGCAGCAGGGCGATGCCACCGAAGGCGAAGAAGCAGATCGTCGCCATCATGAAGTTGAAGCCCAGGCTGGTCAGGAACACCGCCATCTCGGTCACTTCCAGCCCGGCCTTCTGCACTACGCCATTGGTGATGCTGCCGTACACGCTGATCGGCGAGAAGCCGCCCGCCTGTGCGCCGTGGATGACCAGCAGGCCCATCATCAGTGGGTTGATGTTGTACTGCTTGGCAAAGCGCAGCGCGACCGGACCGATGATCGCGACCGCCGCCGGGCCCAGCGCACCGAACGCGGTCAGCACCGCGGTGATCACGAACATCACCCACGGGATGGCCACGATATGGCCGCGCACGGCTTTTACAGCCCAGTGCACCAGCAGGTCGATGGTGCCGTTCTTCTGCGCGATGGCGAACAGGTAGGTGATGCCGACCAGGGTCAGGAACAGATCGCCGGGAAAGCCGGCCAGGACCTCCTTGCCGCCCATGTCGACCCACAGCCCACCGATGATGAAGGCCAACGCGAAGGCGACCGCGCCCATGTTGATCGGCATCGCCGTGGCGACGATGAACATGATCACCAGGCCGATGATCGTTGCGATTTGTGGACTCATGCGCCCTCCCAGACACGTGACTCACGTACAGCGCGGATGGAGACCCGCCATCCCCGGGGTAAGGCGACGTACTGCGTGTTGCGTGATACGTACTGCTCGAACCCGTTACTGCAGCCGCTCCAGCGCACTGCGGACCCACGCCGCGGCGCCTTCCAGGCTCTGGAACTCTTCCACCGCGCGCACTTCGCAGCACGGATAGGCCGGTGCGACCATGCGCGCCAGCGCGTTGCCCGGGCCCAGCTGCAGGAAAACCCGCGCGCCGCGCTCGAAGGCCTGGCGCATCACCTGCGCCCATTCGATGGTCTGCGCCAGCTGCGCCGACAGCGTGTGGACCGCCATTGCGCGATCCCGCACCGGTCGCGCATCGATGCCGGCCAGCAGCGGCAGGCGTGGGGCCTGCAGTGGCGAGGCATGGAGTGCGGCAGCAAACGGTGCTACCGCCGCCGCCAGCAACGGTGTGTGTGCAGGCACGTGCACCGGCAGCGGACGGATGCCGGCACCCTGCGCCCGTGCGGCACCGGCCAGCCGCTGCAATGCGGCGTGCGTGCCGCCCACGATGAAATGGTCCTGCCCATTGGCGATGGCCACGTACGCACCGTGCAGATCGCACAGTGGCTGCAGTACATGGCGCTCCAGGCCAAGTACCGCCTGCAGGCCTGCATCGGCCGGGCTGGCGCCGTCCATCAACTGCGCGCGCTGCGCCGCCAGGGCAAGGCAGGTGGCCGCATCGAAGCTACCGGCGATGGCATGCGCGGCCAACTCGCCGATGCTGTAGCCGGCGGCCAGCGTCGGCGTTGGCACGTTGTCGCGCAGCCCCTGCCACTGAGCCAGAGTGGCCGCGCACAGCAGCGGTTGTGCCTGCGCATTGTCGAAACGGTCGTCGGCCGCCGCGGCGGAAAACACATCGCGGCCGAGCACCGTGCTGGCCCGATCAAGGGTGTGGCGCGCAGCCGGAAGATCGCGCACGCGGTCGAACATCGCTGCATGCTGCGCGCCTTGGCCGGGGCAGAGCAGGGCCAGGCTCATGCGCGCTCCTGCAGCAGCAGGAACCCGCTGCAGGCCAACAGGTCTGCGCTGCCGCCCGGGCTCAGCCGGCGCGCGACGAAGCCATCACCGATGCGACGCAGATGTGTCCGCCAGTCCGGCGCGAAGGTGCCGCCCGCTTCCAGGAAGGTGCGGGCCTGCCGCTGGGCCCAGCGCAGGCCGTCGGCGCCGCCACGGTGCAGCAGGTTGAGGTCATCCACGCACGCGATCAGCTGCATCAGGGTCTGGCACATCGCGGCCTCGCGTGGCAGGCCGCTGGCCAGCGCGTGACGCATAGTAGGCAATGCCACGCCGCGCAGCAGCGGATAGCCGGTGGCCGCTTGTTCGCGCACACCCTGCACGCCGTGCCGTGCGCGCGCGCGCTGGCCAGGGCTGTTCGCATCCAGAGGTGCGTCGGCGAGCTCGGCAGACCAGCGGCACACTTCCTGGCAGACCTGCTCGCCCGTGGCGGCATGGCCCAGGCGGGAGCGACAGGCCGCGGCGGCCGCCACCAGCAGGCCGAGACTGAAGACCGCGCCACGATGGGTATTGACGCCGGCGGTCGCGCGCAGCATCGCGATCTCGGCGGCGATGCCACACCGGCGCAAGGCGTCGAAGTCCGTCCCGGCTGCACCGAGGCGGGCCACGGCGGTGAAGTAGTGGCGCAGTGCGAACAGGCTGCGCAGGAACGTGCCGGCGTCCATGTCGTGATGGCTGCCGCTGTCGAATGGCGTGACCAGTCCGGGCTTGGGTGCCAGCGCCAGCTCCGCATGCAGGCTGGCGACGGCGAGGCGCCCCAGACGCGCGCTGTCCACGGCAGCTGCCGGCCTGACTGCCGATTGCACGACGGCGTTCATGCGCTCACCCCGGCGGAGGCGAACAACGCATCGCGGAGTTCCAGTGCGGCACCATCGAGGCGCTTGACCAGTACCTCGCGGCTGCGTCCGGCGTACTCCCGCCAGTTCACGGCGGCGTCGCCGCCCAGGCACAGCTCGCCATCGACCCGCCGGTCGTGTTCGGCTTCCCATGCCTGTAGCCGTGCAGCCAGGGCATCGGCCTGCGCGGTGGTGTCGATCGGCCACAGCAGATCGACGTCCGAGCGCGCGTGCACATAGCGCAGGCCAGTAAGGTGCTGCCACGCGAAGGCACCGAATACGCGCGCCTCAGCGATGTTCTGCAGCACTTCAAGGGGCCGCCGCCAGTCCTGCGGAACGTCGCCTTTCAGCACCGCCTGGAGTGCCGGCGGCGGCGTGGTGCGCAGCACATCGTGTGCTGGCACGCGCAGGGCCAGGCGCAGTTTGTCCTCGGCGGGCGGCAGCGGCACGCCGAGACGCAGGCGTGGATCGGCATCGTCGGCGGCACGCCGCGCGACGATGGCCGGCCGGCCCTGTGCAAACCAGTCGGCCAAGCGCGACTCATGCGCGGCGATGTCCGCCTGCCAGCCGGCGTGCGCTGACAGCCAGACCAGCGTATGTCGGGGCAGCCGCTCAGGCATCGCCCTGGCTCACGGCTTCAGCCACGCGTGCGGCAAGCATGCGCCCGCCACGTTCGGCTCCGCGCACTGCGCGGCGGTCGCCATGGGCGGGCGTGCGCAGGGCCTGCAGAAGGTGCTGGGCAAGATTACCCTCCCACAACGATTCCACCGCACCCATCGCCACGTAGTTCTCCACGCCCGGTGCGAACACCGGTGAGGTCTGGCTCAGCGCCTGCAGTTTATCCAGCGGCTGCTTGGTCACCCGGGCCATCGCGCGCAGGTCCATCACCCGCACCTGCGCATCCGGCAGGGCATGGATGTGGTCGGCCATCAGCCCGAACGAGAGGAAGCCACCACTGACGGATTCACCGTAGACCAGCGTGACCAGTCGCGCGCCACGTCGACGCGCGAGATCCAGCGTCTGCGCCAGGTGCGCGAAACAGCCGTTGATGCCGAGCAGTTCGTCGCGGCGTGCCAGGCGCTGGCCGGCGGTGTCGACCAGCATCACGATCGGTTGCTGCGGATGCGCGGCGGTGCTGGCCAGCACCGTTTCGGCCAGTGCCAGTGCGTGGTCCACGCCCACCTCGAGCTTGTTGGCGGTGCCGATCACAGTCACATCGCCGTTGTCGGTGGTGGCGCTGCCGGTCAGCACCGAATCGCTCACCGCAATGGCATGCCCATGCGGAAACAGGGCATCGAGCAGTGTCTGCAACGGCATGCTCATGGCAGGCTCCGGTCGCCGGTGGCGGTGAGGAATTCATCGGTGTCGAGCAGTGGCAGGCGTTCGGGGTGGGCAATGCCCAGCCGCGCCCAGATCTCCAGGCCATCGCGGCAATCGCCCCAGGCCCGCACGCGCGCCTTCAAGGCCGCATGGCGTTCCTGCAATGCGGCCAGTGCAGCATCCGGGTCAGTGCTGCCCGCATCGGGGTGCAGCGCGTCGCGTGCGGCCAGCGCGAATGCTTCAAGGGCATCGGGCACCAGCACCTGCGCCTGGTCGATCAGGTACCGGTGCTTGCCACCGGTCACACGCCAGACCAGCGCGCGATCGCGTGAGTCGAACTCTTCCACGCCGCGAACGGTTTCGATCACCTCCGGTCCGGACAGCGACATCCGGCCTTCCTCGGACATGATGACCGTGTTGCAGCAGCGGGCAACGATGCCCATGCCACCGAAGGCGCCGTTGCCGCTGCCGATCAGCGCGATCACCGGCACGCCCGCTGCACGCGCGTCCAGGGTGGCGCGCATGATCTCGGAGATCGCAATCAGGCCCGCATTGGCTTCGTGCAGCCGCACGCCGCCGGTATCGAGCAGCAGCAGCACGCCGTCAGGGCGGGTGTACGCCGCACGGCGCAGCAGCCCGGTCAGCTTGGCGCCATGCACTTCGCCCACGCCGCCGCCCATGAATTCACCCTGTTGTGCGGCCAGCAGCACGTGTTTGCCCTGCATCCTGGCCTCGCCGACGACGATGCCATCGTCGAACGCGGCCGGCTGGTCGAGCTGGGCCAGGTGCGGACTCATCATCCGTCGCGCCGGGCCGAGGAACTCGTGGAACGAGCCGGCGTCGACCAGCCCGGCGATGCGCTCGCGCGCATCGGCTTCGTAATAGCTGTGGCGCTGTACGTGGTTCATGGCGCGCCTCCGGCCAGCAGGGTTTCCACGGCCTGGTCCAGGCGCAGGCTGACCACGGCCGGGGTCGCACCGGCGTCGTTGATCGAGACGCGCACATCGCGCAGCGGATGACGCTGTGCGAAGTCGTTGATCACCGCCTGCCAGATGCTGCCGAAGCCCTGCGCGGCGGTGATGACGCGCACCGTCATCGCGCCCTGCTGCGCCGCCGGTTCCAGCAGGATTTCCAGGTTGCCTGACGCCAGCACGCCCACCAGCACCGCATCGCGCGCGAACGGCACGTCGGTGCGGCCTTCGAATCGATAGTCGAGGGTTTCCATGCTCAGCCCCTTACCAGTTGCGGAAGCGCTTGGGCGGGTCGTACAGACCGCCGGACCAGCGCACCAGGTCCTTCACCGAACGCGCCGCCAGCAAGTCACGGCTGGCATCGCGCACGGAGATGCCGAGGTCACCGGGACGGCGGATCACGCCGCGGTCGCGCAGGTTCTCCACCATCGCGCGGTCGCGCCCGATGCCCACGGCGGTATAGCCGGCCACGCCACGGATCGCCTGTTCGCGCTCCTCGGGAGTGCGGCACAGCAGCAGGTTGGCGATGCCTTCCTCGGTCAGCACATGGCTGACGTCGTCGCCGTAGATCATCACCGGCGGCAGCGGCATGTTCGCGCGTTCGGCCAGTTCCCAGGCGTCGAGGCGGTCAACGAATGCCGGGGCCATGTGCTCGCGGAAGGTTTCCACCATCTGCACCACCAGTTTGCGCCCGCGTGGCATCTCGCCCGGGCGTGCGGCCTGCTGGCCGGCCTTGATCCAGGCCTCGCTGGCATGGCGGCGGCCGCGCGCGTCCGAGCCCATGTTCGGTGCGCCGCCAAAGCCGGCGATGCGGTCGCGGGTGGCAGTGGAGCTGTTGCCCTGCAGGTCGATCTGCAGGGTGGAACCGATGAACATGTCGCAGGCATACAGGCCTGCGGTCTGCGAGAACGCGCGGTTGGAACGCATCGAGCCGTCGGCGCCGGTGAAAAACACGTCGCCCCGCGCGGCAATGTATTTCTCCATGCCCAGTTCCGAACCGAACGAATGCACCGATCTGACGAAGCCCGATTCGATCGCCGGAATCAGTGCCGGGTGTGGGTTCAACGCCCAGTGCTGGCAGATCTTTCCCTTCAGCCCGAGCGATTCTGCGTAGGTGGGGAGCAGCAGTTCGATGGCGGCGGTATCGAAGCCGATGCCGTGATTCAAACGATTCACGCCGTACTCGGCGTAGATGCCCTTGATGGCCATCATTGCCATCAGCACCTGGATCTCGGAGATCTGCGCAGGGTCGCGGGTGAACAGCGGCTCGATATGGTTCGGCTTCGGCGCCTGCACCACGAAGTTGACCCAGTCCGCAGGAACATCGACGCGGGGGAGGCTGTCGACGATCTCGTTGACCTGGGCGATGACGATGCCGCCACCGAAGGCGGTGGCTTCGACGATCACCGGCGTGTCTTCGGTATTCGGCCCGGTATAGAGGTTGCCGTGGCGGTCGGCGGCCTGCGCGGCGACCAGCGCTACGCGCGGCGTAAGGTCGATGAAGTAGCGGCCGAACAGTTCCAGGTAGGTGTGGATGGCACCGATCTGGATGCGCCCTTCGGCCACCAGGTTGGCCAGTCGCACCGATTGCGGGCCGGAGAACGAGAAATCCAGTTTCGAGGCGATGCCACGCTCGAATACGTCCAGGTGCGAGGGCAGTGAGAGGACCGACTGCACCATGTGCAGATCATGCACGCGGGCGGGGTCGAGGTCGGCCAGCGCCTGGGCGAGGAAATCTGCCTGCTTCTGGTTGTTGCCCTCCAGGCAGACCTTGTCGCCTGGCTCCAGCACTGCGTGCAGCAACTCGCCGACGTCGCTGCTGGCGACCTCGCGTCCCCGGGCCCACGGCGCGGCACGTTCCAGGCGGGCCTGGCGACTGCGTTCCAACGTATCCCAGCTCGGGTTCATTGACCGGCTTCCGACGGGTGTTGGGATAATTACGGCATAATTACGAAGTGGGTACAACCTGCATTGCAGCAAAAAAGAAGGGCCCGCGCGGAGGCGGGCTCATTCAGGTAGGCCGCGACGGTGGGTCGTGGCGGAGGGCGTGCCGACCAACGGTCGGCACCCACCAGGCACCCACCGGTTCGCAGGTGGCTCAGAACTTCCAGCGCAGGCTGGCCGACACGAAGCGCGGCTCGCCGTAGTTGTTGTAGTCCAGGTTGGCCCAGTAAGTCTTGTCCAGCGCGTTGCGCACGCTCAGCGTTGCAGTCCAGCTGTCGCTGATGCGGTAGTTGGCATTGAGTTGCACCAGCATGTACGCCGGCTGGTTCACGGTCACCGTGCCGCCCAGCGGGTAGGCGATGTTGTAGCCCTGCACCTTGCTCTGCCACTGCAGGCCACCGCCGATGCTCAGGCGTTCCAGCGCACCGCGCAGCTGCAGTTGCGTGTTGAGCTGCAGCAGGTCCTTGGGCGGGTTGGCGTACAGCAGGTCGGTGGCGGCGCGGGTGACCTTGACGTGGGTGTAGCCGGCATTGACCGTCCAGCCCGGCAGGATTTCGCCGTTGATATCCATCTCCCAGCCACGCGCCTTGGTACCGTTGACGCCGATGTAGGCCGAGCTGCCGTCGCTGAGCGAACCCTCCGGCACGCCCATGTCACGCACCGCGTAGTTGTCCTGCTTGGCCTCGAACACAGCGGCATTTGCGGTCAGGCGGCCATCGAACCACTGCGTCTTGATGCCCGCTTCCAGGTTCGAGCCCTGCACCGGCGCCAGCAGGTTCTCGTTGCGGTCCTTGTAGTTCTGCGGATTGAAGATCTCGGTGTAGCTGGCATAGGCCGACACGTTCGGGGTGATCTCGTAGACCAGGCCCACGTACGGAGTGACTTCATCGCTCACCTTGTACGCACCGCTGGTGCCGGTATAGGCGCCGGTGGCGTTGTAGGAGCGGGTGAGGGTTTCCCACCGGCTCAGGCGTGCACCGGCGATCAGCGACAGCGGATCGGCCAGGTGCAGGCGGGTGGCCAGATAGACGCCACTCTGCGTGGTCTTGGCCACGCGGCGCGCGCCGGTGCGGCGGTAGGTCACCTCGGAGATATCGCCGTTCCAGCTGTATACGTTGGGGATGTAGTAGCAGCGCTCGCGTGCACCCGTGGCGCTGACACACGTTGCCCAGTCGCTCGGGAAGTTCAGCGCCACGGTGTTCGTGGTCCCTTCCAGATCCGACCACTGGGCACCGACCGTGAGGTCGTGGTCGCGGCCGAACAGCGGGAAGTTGCCGGTCAGGTAAGCATCGACATTGCGGCGGGTGTCTTTCGAATCACCGGCGGCCGCACGCAGGAAGATGCCCGAGCCGGTCACCGGGTCCGGGTTGCCGGTGCCGTACAGGCGCACGTTCTGCACGTTGCCGCGGGTGTAGGCGGTGTTGATCTTCAGCAGCCAGTTGTCGCCGAAGCGCTGTTCCAGGTTGGCGAAGGCGGTGTTGCTCTCGCGCTTCCAGTAGCTCCACTTCGGCGACAGGTTGGTCGAACGCGGCAGATGGGCGAAATTGCCCTGGCTGTCGAAGAACGGCACGGTGCCCCAGGTCGAACCGGTCGGGTTGTTGTCCTGGGTCTGGTAGCCGAGGGTGAGCGTGGTGCTGTCGGTGACATCGCCTTCCAGCACCGCCATGCCGGCCATCTTGTTCTCGTCGTAACGGTCGTAGTACAGCCCGCGATCGGTGTAAGCGGCGACCACGCGGCTGCGGAAACGGCCGTCATCGGTCAGCGGCGCGGTGACGTCGGCTTCCATGCGGCGGTAGTCCCAGCTACCGGCGCTGACCGCGAACGACGCGTCGAATTCCTTGCCGGGGCGCTTGCGCAGCAGGTTGACCGTGGCCGACGGCACGCCGGCGCCGCTGAGCAGGCCGTTGGCACCGCGGATCACTTCGATGCGGTCGTAGAAGGCGGTGTCGTATTCCTGGTTGGTGGAGCCGCTGTAGGTGGGGATGCCGTCGACCTGGAAGTCGGTGATGGCGAAGCCGCGCGCGTAGTACAGCGGGCGCTGCGTGTCATAGAAGGACACGCTGACGCCGGTCACGTTGCGCATCACATCGTTGATGCTGAACAGTGATTCGTCCTGCAGGCGCTGCAGGCTGATCGCGGTGGCCGACTGCGGGGTTTCCTGCAGGGTGATCGGCAGGCGCGTGGTGCTGGCCGGCGGAGCGGACTGCTCGGCCCGGACGCTGACCCGGTCCAGGGTCTTGGCATCGCCGGCGGCATCGGTGGCGGCGAACGCGGCGGGTGTGGCCAGCAGGGTCAGCGACGAAAGCAGGGCAGCGGGCAGCAGTGCGCGGCGGGGCAGGCGGTTACGGACAGGCAGGGGCATGGTGGGCTCGAGGCTTGGAAACGGGGGAAGGGCGGCAACAGTCGTCCAGCACCCGGGGCGGCGGCTTCGGGCACGGTCAGGTCCATCTGGAGCGGCGCGATCACTGCGCATGGTGCAAATGTAAATAATTCTTAACAACATTACAATTCGCGTCATTGTGCAGGGGCTTCCCGGCGCGGAGCAGTGGCGGGCCGGGGTCGGATCCCGTTGCTGCAGACAATGGGCTCCGACCCCATCATCGACGCCCAATCGCAGGTCAGAGCCCTCCCGTGCGGGAGGGATCCGACCCACCTCGCACAAAAACAAACGGCCACCCGAAGGTGGCCGTCCGTCTGCATCGAAGGAACGCGCGGGCTTACAGCGCCTGCAGTTCCTCATTGGCATTGCGCTTTTCCTTCGCCGGTGCCGGAGCCGCAGCGGCCGGAGCCGGCACCGCCGCGTTCGCATCCACCGGCACCTCCAGGTACGGCAGGTGCAGGGTCTGGCTGGTGAGCGTACGGATCTCGTTGACCAGTGCGGCGCTGTCGTTGAGCTTGCGCCCGTACGACGGCACGATCTCGCGCAGGCGGGTTTCCCAACCGGCCTTCATCTGGTCCGGGAAGGCCTTGGCCATCAGGTCCAGCATGATCGGCGGCGAGGTCGACGCGCCCGGCGATGCGCCGAGCAGCGCGGCGATGGTGTGGTCCTTGTCGGTCACGATCTCGGTACCGAACTGCAGCACCGGGCCCTTCAGCGGATCGCGCTTGATGATCTGCACGCGCTGGCCGGCGGTGACCAGCTTCCAGTCACCCGGCTTGGCATTGGGGAAGTACTTGACCAGTTCGGCCTGGCGGTCGGCATCGTTCAGGCGCGCCTGGCCCATCAGGTACTGCACCAGGTCCAGGTTGTCCTTGCCCACTTCCAGCATCGGGCCAACGTTGTTGTGGGTCACCGAGGAATACAGGTCCCACCACGAGCCGTGCTTGAGGAACTTGGTGCTGTACAGCGCGAACGGCCCGAACAGGACCACCGGCTTGCCGTCCAGCTTGCGTGCATCCAGGTGCGGCACCGACATCGGCGGCGAACCGGTTTCGGCCATGCCGTAGGCCTTTACGCCATGGCGCGAGGTCACGTCCTGGCCCTGGAAGGCGAGGAACTGGCCACCGACCGGGAAGCCTGCGTAGTCCTTCGATTCCGGAATGCCCGACATCTGCAGCAGCTTCAGCGCGGCGCCGCCGGCACCGATGAAGACGAAGCGGGTGTGGGTGGTGGTTTCGGTGCCGGCCTTGAGATCCTTCACCGTCACGTTCCAGCTCTTGTCGGCGTTCTGCCGCAGCGCGGTCACTTCATGGTTCAGGTGCAGGCTGAAGTTCGGGCTGCGCTGCAGGCCGGCGGTCAGCTGGCGGGTGATCACACCGAAGTTGACGTCGGTACCGAGCGGCATCCAGGTCGCGGCAACCTTCTGCTTCGGGTCACGGCCTTCCATCAGCAGCGGGGCCCACTGCTTGATCTGCGCCGGATCCTCGGAGTACTGCATGCCGTAGAACAGCGGGTTCTTCACCAGGGCCTGCTGGCGC
This sequence comes from Stenotrophomonas sp. pho, assembly GCF_006228405.1. NCBI lineage: Bacteria > Pseudomonadati > Pseudomonadota > Gammaproteobacteria > Lysobacterales > Lysobacteraceae > Stenotrophomonas > Stenotrophomonas sp. pho. The sequence goes on from NZ_CP029759.1 coordinate 1,146,075, forward strand.
TTGTGCAGGTAGGCGATGTTGTCATCGCCCCAGACGAAGCTCATGTGCGGGGTCGGGTTGATGAAGTCGCTGGGCTGGCTCAGCCGGCCTTCCTTCACCTGGTGCGACCAGAACTGGCGCGAGACCTCGAACGATTCGGCGATGCCGACCGCGCGCTTGGTCTCGATGCTGCCGTCGGGCAGTTCCGGGGTGTAGTTCAGTTCGGCGAACGCCGAGTGGCCGGTGCCGGCGTTGTTCCAGCCATCGGAGCTTTCACCGGCGACGCCGTCGAGGCGTTCGTAGACCTGGATGTTCCAGTCCGGCTGCAGTTCCTGCAGGTAGGTGGCCAGGGTGATGCTCATGATGCCGGCGCCGACCAGCACAACATCGACGGGCTTGTCGTTGCTGGCGGCGGGCACGGAGCGCTGGGTCAGTGGCCAGTACAGGAACAGCGCGGCGGCCAGCAACAGCAGCACGAGCAGGGCGAGCAGGGCCTTGCCAAATTTCTTCATGGGGGCGGGATCGTTGGCGGAGGGGAAGGGGTCAGGATGCGCGTGGGGCAGGGAAAGGGCGTGAAGAAACAACGCCTTGCAGCATCCATCCACGATTCTAACCGGATCCGGTCGTTTTTTGATGCAACGCAGCATCCGACGTTTCGCGACGCTGTCACGTGGGCGGCAGGCGGCGCCCGGCGACGGTGGGGACCAGCTCAAGGATCTCGTCGCCGGCCTCATCGAGCTCGCCGGTCGGGCGCCAGCCCAGGCGGCGGTAGAAGCCATGCGAGCGCGAACGCGGGTCGGCCGAGCAGGCCAGGAACAGGCGCTGGTGGCCGGCATCGCGGGTCAGGCTGACCACGTCCTGCAGCAGCTGGCGGCCGATGCCGCGGCCCTCGTAGTCCGGCAGCAGGGCAAGCACCAGCACCTCGCCGCTGTCACGATCGGCGAAGCAGTAACCGGCCATGCGCTCGCCGTCCCAGGCGACGCGGCCGATCGAATCGCCCTGGGCGATGCCGGCTGCCCAGCTGTCCTCGGTGATGCCCAGTTCTGCCAGCTGGGCCGCACTGAAGGCGTTCTCGCGGGTGCGCCCGCGCAGGTCGATGCAGGCGGCGGCATCTTCGGGGCGGGCGTCGCGGACGAATACAGGCATGCAGGGCATCCTTGCAGTGATCGGCCGACCAGTATCCGCATCACGCATGGACCTGGTGTGGAGCTTACGTGGAGATCCGATGGAGCAAAAAAGGGGACGGAGGGGATTAAGTCGTTTAAGACCCAAACGACATCCGGGGCAAAGACGACTTAATCCCCTCCGTCCCCTTTTTCCCGCTGGGCGTCAGCGCTTGCGCCGGATCAGCGCGGAGGACGCATCCAGTACCGCGCGGGTCAGCAGGGCCATGGTCTGCACGTCGCCCTTCCAGTGCTGCCAGTACAGCGGCACGTCTTCCCACGCGCGCTGGCGCACGTAGACCAGTCGCCCGGCGTCCAGGTGGCGCTTGACCAGCGGCAGGGGGTTCATGGTCCAGCCCATGCCGCCGAGGTTGGCCTGCACGAAGGCCCGGGTGGAGGGAATCCACCAGGTCGGTGCGGTGCTGGGCAGGTCGTCGCCGGCCATGCGCCGGGCGAAGCGCGACTGCATTTCGTCCTTGCGGTTGAACACCAGCACCGGTGCCTGCGCCAGCGCCTGCGCGGTCACGCCCTTGGCAAAGTGGCGTTCGCGGAACTCCGGCGTGCAGGTCGCTGCATAGCGGATGCTGCCCAGCGCATGGATCTGGCAGCCCTGCACCGGCTCGTCCAGCGTGGTCACTGCGCCCAGCACCGTACCCTGGCGCAGCAGCTCCACGGTGTGGTCCTGGTCTTCCACACGCAGGTCCAGGGTGGTGCCGGTGGTCTGCGCGAACTGGTAGGCGGCCTGCGGAAACCAGGTTTCCAGGCTGTCGTGGTTCACCGCCACCGGGATGCTGGCCTGGGGCAGGTCCTCATCGGCCAGGCCCATCCGGTGCAGCGCATCGTGTTCGAGCAGGGCGGTCTGCTCGGCCAGCTGCACCAGCAGCTGCCCCTCGGCGGTGGCGGTGGCCGGGGTGCCGCGCTTGACCAGCAGGCGGCCGATCCGGTCCTCCAGTGCCTTGACCCGCTGCGAGATGGCCGAGGGCGTGACATTCAACGACTGTGCGGCGCGGTCGAAGCTGCCTTCGCGGATCACCGCGGCCAGGGCGCGCAGCTGGGCATGATCGATGCGCATCGAATTAAGCTCCGCTAATGTTGGTTTAGGAAGTTTAGCTCGTCTTTTCCATGTTGCGGCGCGACAATGGCGTCCGTTCCGGTGCTGTCCGCCTTCGCGAGGCACCGTCCCCCAAGCAATACAAGGCAGTGAATCCCATGTTCTCGGTCATCTCCGCCAGCACCGGCCTCGGTGCCTGGTTCTCTGGTGCAGCCACCGGCATCGGCCTGTTCGCGGTGGTCGGCGCCCAGAGCGCCTTCATTCTGCGCCAGGGCATCCTGCGCAAGCACATCGTGCCGGTGGTCGCCACCTGCGCGGCCATCGATGCCATCTTCATCTTCGCCAGCGTGGCCGGCCTGCGCACGCTCACCTCGGCGCTGCCGTGGCTGACGACCGCCGTGCTGTGGACCGGTGTCGCGTTCCTGGCCTGGTATGCGATGAAGTCGGCACGCCGTGCGATCGCCGGGGGTGGTGGCATGGGCGAGGCCGACAGCGATGACGGCAGCCGCCGCGCGGTGCTGATGGCTGCGGTCGGCTTCTCGCTGATCAACCCGCACTTCTGGCTGGACATGATGGTGATCGGCTCCATCGCCGAGAACTTCGGCAACGCCCGCATGGCCTTCGCTGCCGGCGTGGTCACCGCCAGCTGCCTGTGGCTGACCGCGCAGGGCCTCGGCGCCCGCCTGCTGGCGCCGCTGTTCACCAAGCCCAGCACCTGGCGCGTGCTCGACGGCACCATCGCCGTGATCCTCAGCATCCTGGCCCTCATGTTGGCGGTGCGCGGGGTCCACTGACCCGGCGCACGTCCCCCGAACCCACGTCCTGACTCTCTCTCCAAGGTAGTGGCAACGACGGCACCGGCAACGGTGCCGTCGTCTTTTCCGGCTCTGGCGTCAAACGCTCGGCGCTGCCTAGAATCGGCCACCAGGACAAGGTGTCCACAGGAGCAGGGGAAGGATGCACAAGACCATTCTGGCGGCCGCACTGGCCGTCATCGGGGGCGTTGCCGCAGGCAGCGCGGGGGCGGTGGACCTGACGCAGTACCTGCGCCGGGAGACCTTCACCGATATCAAGATCTCGCCGGGGGGCGAGTACGTAGCGGCAACGGTTCCGAGGGAGGACAGTACCGCGATCGCGATCCTGCGGTTGAAGGACAAGGAGGTGGTCGGCAGTTTCTGGCCGCCCAGCCGCAATCATGCGCAGGAATTCGACTGGGTCAGCAACGAGCGCCTGTTGATCGGCCTGGCCCAGAAGTGGGGCTCGCTCGACCAGCCCAATCCCACCGGCGAACTCTATGCCATCGACGCCAATGGCAACCGTGGCGAGCTGCTGGTCGGCTATCGCGTCGAAAGCAAGGGCCCGGGGACCCGCATCCAGCCGAAGAAAGTCGAAGCCGTGGCCGCCTTCCTGGCCGACGACCTGCCGGGTGACGAGCGCAACGTGCTGGTGACCGTATGGCCGCTGGCCGAGGATCCGTTCACCCGCGTCGATCGCATGGATGTGACCACCGGTCGTCGCTCGCGGGTGGCGTCTTCGCCGGTACGGCGCGGTGAGTTCACCACCGACGGCGCCGGCGAGGTCCGCTTCGTGCACGGCTCGGGCAGCGACAACATCAACAAGCTGTATTTCCGCGAACGCAGTGGCGACAGCTGGAAGCTGATCAATGATGAGGCGGTCAGCAAGCGCATCGAAACCGCCCTCGGCTTCTCGGCCGATGACAGCCTGGCCTACCTCAACGTCGAGCAGGCCCAGGGCCCGGATGCGATCGTCAGCTGGAACCCGCAGACCGGCGAACGCGCGACGCTTCTACGCGACGAGGTGGTCAATCCGTACCGCATCATCCACCGGCCCGGCACCCATGTGCCGGTAGGCGCGCTGTACCTGGGTGACAAACCGCGCACGCGCTTCTTCGATGAAGGCTCGGCCGATGCGCGCCTGTACCGCAGCCTGGAGGCCGCCTTCGGAGGGCCCGTCTACATCACCTCCAGCACCCGCGATGGCCGTGTCGTGCTGGTGGAAACCTGGTCGGGCTCGAATCCAGGCGATTTCTATGTGTACGACACGGTGGCGCGCAAGGCCGATCACCTGATCAGCCGCAGCGACTGGATCGACGTGGACCGTAGCGCCAGCGTGAAGCCGATTGCACTGAAGGCGCGCGACGGGCTGCCGCTGCATGGCTTCCTGACCCTGCCGGCCGGCAGCGACGGGCGCAACCTGCCGATGGTGGTGATGCCGCATGGCGGCCCGTTCGACATCTTCGATTCCGGCCAGTACGACCGCGAAACGCAGATGCTGGCCGCGGCCGGTTATGCCGTGCTGCAGGTCAACTTCCGTGGTTCGGGCAACTACGGCCGGGCCCACACCCAGGCCGGGGCGCAGCAGTGGGGCGCGGCGATGCAGGACGATGTCACCGATGCCACCCGCTGGGCAATCAGCGAAGGCATCGCCGACGGCCGTCGCATCTGTATCTACGGCGCCAGCTACGGGGCCTACTCGGCGATGATGGGTGCCGCCGCGAACCCGGGTTGTATCAGTGCGCGGCGGGCTATGTCGGGGTCTACGACCTGCCGATGATGTACACCCGCGGCGACATCCAGGACCGGGGTTCAGGCGTGACCTATCTGCGCGAATGGCTGGGGGATCCGGCCAAGCTGGGTGCGGTGTCGCCGGTGAACATGGCCGAACGGATCAAGGTGCCGGTGTTCCTGGCCGCCGGTGGCGAAGACAAGCGCGCGCCGATCCAGCACACCGAGCGCATGGAAGCCGCGCTCAAGCGCGCCGGCACGCCGGTGGAAAGCCTGTACTACAAGACCGAAGGCCACGGCTTCTACACCGAGGCCCATCGCAGCGAGTACTACGACAAGCTGCTGGCCTTCCTGGCGCGCAGCCTGGGCGGCAAGACTGCGACGACCGCGCCCGCGACCGGCAAGGACAAGGCGCCCTGAGCTGACAGGGCGGTGGATGATCATTCCGCCGCCCTGGTTTTCCGCAAGCGCAGGGTTTACTTCACCCCGTGCATCATCTTCTTCAGCAGCGGTGCGGCGATGAAGGCCGCCAGTGCGCAACCCAGGCCGATCCACATCAGCAGCCAGAACAGGTGCGCATAGGCGCCGGCTGCGGCCACCATGTCCAGCGATTCGCCTTCCGGCACCTCGATCGCGGCCAGCTTGCCGAACAGCGCGGCCAGCGTTTCCGAGAACGCGGTGGCCAGGAACCAGGTGCCCATCATCAGGCTCATCACCCGCGGCACGGCCAGCTGGGTCACTGCCGACAGGCCGACCGGCGACAGGCACATCTCGCCGCTGGCCAGCAGGAAGTAGGCCAGCACCAGCCACCACACGCTGCCCATCTCGCCAGTGGCGCCCACCTGCTGCGCCGCCAGTGCCAGCGGTACGAACGACAGTGCGCCAATCACCAGGCCCCAGGCCGACTTCACCGGCTTGCCCGGCTCCCAGCCGCGGCGGTCCATCCACGTCCACAGCGCGGCGAAGGCCGGCGCCAGCAGCACCAGGAACAGGCCGCCGAGGTAGGTGAGCGAACCTGCGGTCTGCGGGATCACCAGGCAGTCGCGCACCAGCAGCACCAGCATCAGCACGACAATGGCGGCGAAGAACGCGCGCGGTGCGGCCGAACCCGGGCGCCGTTCCGACAGGCGCGCGCTGACCACGAAGCCCAGCGGTGCCAGCAGCAGCGAGAGGATGGACCACGGCAGCGGCGTGCCGCCGGTGATCACCAGCGAGGGCACGATGTCCTTGGTCAGCAGGCGGTCGGTGAAGGTCACCCACGAGCCGTAGGACTGCTCGTACATCGTGAAGAACACCAGTGCCATGAAGATCAGCACCATCAGCGCGATCATCTGCTGGCGCTGCACCGGCGTGCATTTCGTGCCGGTGAACCAGGCGAACCAGACCAGCACGCCGCCCAGCACCACCAGCATCAGCATCAGCGCCAGGCTGATTTCTCCGCCCAGCGCGAACGCGCCGTTGCCGGCGGCCCACATCAGCCACGCCACCGGCAGCACACCCAGCACCGCGCACAGGTAGATGAGCCATTCGCGCGGCAGGCCCATCACCTTCTGCTTCAGCGCCGCCGGCTGCGGCGGTTCGGCGTGGCCCTGCAGGTACTTCTGGCCCCACAGGAACATCGCCAGGCCGGCCAGCATGCCGATGCCGGCTGCACCGAAACCGTACTTCCAGCCATAGGCCTCGCCGAGGAAGCCGCACACCAGCGAGGAGAACAGCGCGCCGAGGTTGATGCCGGCGTAGAACAGCGAGAAGCCCGAATCGCGGCGCGGGTCGTCCTTGGCGTACAGCTTGCCGACGATGGTGGAGATGTTCGGCTTCAGGAAGCCGACACCCATGATGATCAGCGCCAGCGACAGGTAGGTCACTGCGAGTGCGGAGGTGTCGCGCACCACTTCGCCGTTTACCCGGTAAGCGGCGTGGCCCTCGAAGGCCATGCCGAGGTGGCCCAGCACCAGCAGGATGCCGCCGAACAGCACTGCCCGGCGCATGCCCAGCCAGCGGTCGGCCAGCATGCCACCGAACACCGGGATGCAGTACACCAGGCCACCGTAGGCACCGAGCAGGTCCAGGCCGGCCTTGTCGCCGAACAGGTGGTACTTGGTCAGGTACAGCAGCAACAGCGCCTTCATGCCGTAGAAGGAGAAGCGCTCCCACATTTCAGTGAAGAAGCAGACGTAGACGCCCTTGGGGTGGCCCAGGAAGTCGTCGGAAGCGATAGCGGTGGAATTCATCGCGGAATTATAGGCCTGTGACCTGATCCGCTTTCAGTAGATCCACGCCATGCGTGGATTGCCGGACTGGCCTGGGCGATCACAGGTATCGCAACCACGGCAGATCGCGCCTTCGCGCTTTGAACCGCGCGAAGGCCCGCGTCGGCGGGTACAGCACCACCGCCAGCGCACAGGCCACCAGCAGCAGGCCGCTGACCGAATCCAGGGCATACAGCTCGCCATGGGTCGGCCCCCAGGCCGCCAACGCGGCCAGGTACAGCCCCTTCAGTAAGTACAGGTGCAGCAGGTAGAAGAACATCGGCGCAGCGCCGATATCGGCCAGCGGCTGCAGTGCCCGCGCCAGCGGCGGCCATTCGTACAGCCGCAGCAGCAACACTCCCACGCCCAGGGTCAGCAGCAGGAACTGCAAGGACGGCGGGTATTTGGTGACGTTGAAGATGCTCAACCACGTGCGCAGCGTAGTGGTCTGGTACGACCAGGGAGCATCCCCGTACTGGTTGGCCAACCGCAGCAATGCGAACAGGGCCAGCGCGCTGACGCCTGCCCACAGCAGCCAGCGCTGGCGCTGCTCCGGCGCGCGCGCGCGGCCAAACCAGGGCCCCATCAGATAACCCAGCGCAATCACCCCGATCCACGGCAGTACCGGATAGGAGGTGCGCAGGCGCAGCGTGCCAGCCTCGATCCAGTCGCGCTGGTGCAGTACTTTCCACAGCACCGCCAGCAGGCCATTGCCTTGCACCCGAAGGCCGTCGAACAGGTTGTGCCCGGCCACCACCGCGATTGCCAGCATCAGCAGGGCCGGGCGTGGCAGCCACAGCAGGCCGGCCAGCGCGATCATGCTCAGCCCGATGGCCCAGATCACCTGCAGGTACAGCGTGTGCGGCGGCAGCTGGAAGGTCCAGGCGAAGTTCACCAGGGTCAGTTCCAGCACCACCAGGAACAACCCGCGCTTGAGCAGGAAGGCGGCTGTGGCCCGGCGCGGATCCGGCTGGCGCTGGCCGTACAGCCAGGCCGACAGGCCGGTCAACAGGACGAACACGGGTGCGCACAGGTGGGCCAGCAGACGGCAGGCGAACAGCGCAGGGGAGACCGTGGCTGCGTCCATCGGGTCGCTCACCTGGTGCTGCAGGAAGAAGGTCTCGCGCACGTGGTCCAGCAGCATCAGCAGCATCACGGTGCCGCGCAGCTGGTCGATGGAGGCCAGGCGAGAGGAGGGGGAAGGGGGCATGCGATGCGGAAGCTACAGGGTAGTATTAAGATATAACATATCAATTCAGGTGATCCCAGCCGGACTTTGCCGTGTCTGCCGATTCCGGCTTCACGCACAGCCTCATTGCGCTGTGGCGGCTGCCCCATCCTTTGGCACGCTGGACTTGATCTGTCCTGAACGCTAGCGTGACAGGGATTTTTTGCCAGCAGGGGCTTCCATGAACCACGACGCTGCGCCCAAGCAGCTCACCTTCCGCGCAGTGGCCCTGGCCATCGTGCTGGCGGTGGTGCTGTCGGCCGCAAACGCCTACCTCGGCCTGTTCGCAGGCCTGACCATCGCCACCGCCATTCCCGCCGCGGTGATTTCCATGGGCGTGCTGCGCCTGCTGGGCGGTGGCTCCATCCTTGAAAACAACATCGTGCAGACCGGCGCCTCGGCCGGCTCGTCGATCGCCGCCGGTGTGATCTTCACCATCCCGGCGCTGGTGATCATGGGCTACTGGCCGGACTTCAAGTACTGGTGGGTGCTGGGCATCGCCGGCCTGGGCGGCCTGCTGGGCGTGCTGTTCTCGGTGCCGCTGCGCCGTTCGATGATCGTTGAAGACCCGCTGCCGTTCCCGGAAGGCAAGGCGGCGGCGGAAGTGCTCAAGGCCGGTGAGAACCCGGGTCCGGGCCTGAAGATCCTCGGCCTGTCGGCGGTGATCGGCGCGTTCGTCAAGCTGGCTGCGGAGAGCGGCATGCGCCTGATCCCGGACGCCTGGGCCACCTCGGCCTATGTCGGCAGCTCCAAGGTCACCGCCTTCATCGGCACCAACCTGTCGCCTGCACTGCTGGGCGTGGGCTACATCGTCGGCCTCAACGTCGGCATCGTGGTGGTATCCGGCTCGATCCTGACCTGGCACATCGCCATTCCGATCTACCAGGCGTTCTTCATGAACACCGATCCGGCATTGGCCGCGTCGGTTGCTGCGGCTTCCTCCACCGAGGCCGCGTTCGCCATCTGGGGCGCGAAGATGCGCTACCTGGGCGTTGGTGCGATGCTGATCGGTGGCATCTGGACCCTGATCTCGCTGCGCAAGTCGCTGCTCAACGGCGTCAAGAGCGGTTTCGCCGCGGCCCGCAAGAGTGGTGGCCCGGTGCTGGCGCATACCGAGCGCGACCTGCCGATGAAGTGGATGCTGGTCGCCCTGGTGGCGTTCGTGCTGCCGCTGCTGGCCCTGTATCAGGCCATCGTCGGCCAGTGGCACGTGTCGATCCCGATGACCCTCATCATGATCGTCGCCGGCTTCCTGTTCGTCTCGGTCTCGGCCTACCTGGCCGGCCTGATCGGTTCGTCCAACAATCCGGTCTCGGGCATCACCATCTCCACCATCCTGTTCGCCTCGGCCGTGCTGGTCGTGCTGCTGGGCGCTGACGGCCTCAAGCCGGTCGGTGCCGGCGGGGCGCCGCTGGGCGCGGTGGCCGCGATCATGATTGGTGCGGTGGTGTGCTGTGCCGCTGCGGTCGGTGGTGACAACCTGCAGGACCTCAAGGCCGGTTACATCGTCGGTGCCACCCCGTGGAAGCAGCAGCTGATGCTGGGCATCGGTGCGTTCTCGTGCGCGCTGATCATGGCCCCGGTACTGAACCTGCTGGCCACTGCCTACGGCATCGGCGTGAAGTCCGAGCTGCACCCGAACGCGCTGGCTGCGCCGCAGGCCAACCTGATGGCCTCGGTGGCCAAGGGCCTGTTCGGTGGTGAACTGCCGTGGACCTTCATCGGCATCGGTGCTGTGGTCGGCGCTGCCATCATCGCCTTCGACAGCTGGCTGAAGTCGCGCAACGCGCGCTTCCGCGTGCCGGTGCTGGCTGCCGCCATCGGCATCTACCTGCCGCTGGAACTGATGGTGCCGATCTTCCTCGGCGGCCTGATCGCCCATCTGGTCGAGCGCTTCCACAAGGTGCGCGCCGATGACGAAGAAGGCCGCGACCGCGTGCACAAGCCGGGCGTGCTGTTTGCCGCCGGCCTGATCACCGGTGAGGCACTGATGGGCATCGCCATCGCGATTCCGATCGTGGTCAGCAGCCGCGCCGACGTGCTGGCGGTGCCGTTCCACCTGCCGGGCGCACAGTGGATCGGCCTGGCCGTGCTGTTCCTGGTCGGCTGGCTGATCTACCGCACCGGCAAGTACGCCAAGGCGTAAGCAATGGGGTCGGACGCCTTCCCGCAGGGAAGGGCTCCGACCCCGCGCTGACGGCGTCTGGGGTCAGAGCCGATTCCGCCGGAATCGGATCCGACCCCGGCGTCCCCACAAACCCCGCTTCGGCGGGGTTTGCTGTTTCTGGCGATTGCCCGCCTGCAGCCATGACCGATGGCCTTGGCAGCCCCGGCCATGCGGGCCTACCATCGGTTTTTTGCCGTCCTGCGGAGACCCCGATGAAACTGCGTCATGCCCTGCTGCCACTGAGCCTGCTGGCCGCCCTGCCCAGCGTCGCCGCTGCCCGTGGCCTGGAAGTCCGCGACATGGTGGCCATGGACCGCGTCTCCGCGCCGGTATTGACCGCTGACGGCGGCACCGTGGTGTTCGCCAAGCGCAGCGTGGATGCCAATCTCAAGGCCTCCACCGCGCTGTACGCGCGCAACCTGCGCACCCGCGACGCAGCGCCGCCGAAGCAGATCACCCCGGCCGGCTGGAACGTCAATTCCGCTTCGCTGTCGGCCGATGGCCAGACCGTGTATTTCCTCAGTGCCAGGAACGGCAGCCAGCAGCTGTACGCGCAGCCGATCAGCGGCGGCACCCCGCGCCAGCTGACCGACTTCCCGGTCGACGTGGACAGCTACCGTGTGTCGCCGCAGGACGACCGCGTGTTGTTCAGCGCCGGCGTGTTCCAGGCCTGCGCCTCGGACCTGGCCTGCACCGAGAAGAAGCTGAAGGAAAAGAAGGACGCCAAAGCCAGCGGCCAGGTGTGGGATTCGCTGTTCGTGCGCCATTGGGACACCTGGAACGACGGTCGCCGCAACACCCTGTTCGTCGCTCCGCTGCCGGCAGCCAAGGCCGGTGCAGTCAAGGGCGCTTCGGCGCTGAGCGCGACCATCGATGGTGATGCGCCGTCCAAGCCGTTCGGCGGCAATGACGACTTCGTTTGGTCGCCGGACGGCGCCAGCGTGGTGGCCAGCATCCGCGTGGCCGGCAAGCAGGAGCCGTGGTCGACCAACTTCGACCTGTACCGCTTCGACGCCGCCGGCAAGCAGGCGCCGGTCAACCTGACGGCCTCCAACCCGGCCTGGGATGCCGGCCCGGTGTTCAGTGCCGACGGCAAGACGCTGTTCTACCGCGCGATGAAGCGCCCGGGCTTCGAGGCCGACCGCTTCGGCCTGATGGCGATGGACGTTGCCAGCGGCAAGACCCGCGAGATTGCCCCGCGGTGGGATCGTTCGGCCGGTGGCATCACCCTGTCCGCCGACGGCGCCAGCATCTACACCACCGCCGACGACCTCGGCGAACACCCGCTGTTCCAGATCGACGTGGCCAGCGGCAAGGCCACCAAGCTGATCGGCGACGGCAGCGTGACCGCGGTCGACGTGGCCGGCAACAGCGTGGCGATCACCCGCAACAGCCTGAAGAGCAACGACCAGGTGCTGGTCGGCCTGCTGCCGGCCGCGGGCGAAGCCATCGGCGAACTGCGCGCGCTGACCCCGGCCGCAGGCGAGGTGCTGAAGGACGTGTCCTTCGGCGACTACGAGCAGTTCGAGTTCAAGGGCTGGAACAACGACACCGTGCACGGCTACGTGGTCAAGCCGCACAACTACCAGGAAGGCAAGTCCTACCCGGTGGCGTTCCTGATCCACGGCGGCCCGCAGGGCAGCTTCGGCAATGGCTGGAGCTACCGCTGGAACCCGCAGACCTACGCGGGCCAGGGCTACGCGGTGGTGATGATCGACTTCCACGGCTCCACCGGCTATGGCCAGGCATTCACCGATGCGATCAGCCAGCACTGGGGCGACCGCCCGCTGGAAGACCTGCAGAAGGGCTGGGATGCGGCACTGAAGAAGTATTCCTTCCTCAACGGTGACAAGGCCTGCGCGCTGGGCGCCAGCTACGGCGGCTTCATGGTCAACTGGATCGCCGGCAACTGGAACGGCCCGTTCAAGTGCCTGGTCAACCACGACGGCGTGTTCGACCAGCGCATGATGGGCTACGCCACCGAAGAACTGTGGTTCACCGAGTGGGAGCAGGGCGGCACGCCGTACCAGAAGGCCGCCAACTACGAGAAGTTCAACCCGGTCAACCACGTGGCGGACTGGAAGAAGCCGATCCTGGTCATCCACGGCCAGCAGGACTTCCGCATTCCGGTCGAGCAGGGCCTGGCCGCGTTCACCGCCGCCCAGCGCCAGGGCATCGAATCGAAGTTCCTGTACTTCCCGGATGAAAACCACTGGGTGCTGAAGCCGAACAACAGCATCCTGTGGCATGACACCGTCAATGCCTGGCTGAAGCAGCACATCGGCAATTGATGATTGCAGCGCCGCCCTTCGGGGCGGCGCTTTTGTTTCACCCTCTGCTTTACCGGTGGGTGCCGACCGTTGGTCGGTGCACCTTCCGGATCTGCCGCCAACAGCAGCCGGCCAGCGGCCGGCTCTACCAGAGCGCCTGCATGCCTTCGACTGCCCTGATCCAGAACGACATCGTCGTCTTCGGTTTGATCGCCGCCACCCTTGGCGCCGTGTTCTGGACCGCCTCGCGAGAGCAGGGCCTGTGGAAGCGCGTCTACACCTTCGTGCCGGCCCTGCTGCTGTGTTACCTGATTCCCGGCATCTACAACACCGTGGGCCTGATCGACGGGCAGAACACCCGGCTCTACAACCCGATCGCGCGCGACATCCTGCTGCCGGCGGCGCTGATCCTGCTGACCCTTGCGGTCGACATCAAGGGCATCCTGCGGCTTGGCCCGAAGCTGGTGCTGATGTACCTGGGTGCCTCGGCCAGCATCATGCTCGGTGCGGTGGTGGCGTTCCTGCTGATGCGTGTCGTGCATCCGGAAACCGTGGCCGGAGACACCTGGGCCGGCATGGCCGCGCTGGCGGGCAGCTGGATCGGCGGCGGCGCCAACATGCTGGCGATGCGTGAAGTGTTCGACGTCAATGCGACCACCTTCGGACAGTTCGCGGTGGTCGACGTCGGGGTCGGCTACGTATGGATGGCCGCGCTGATCTTCCTGGCCGGGCGCGCGGCGAAGATCGACGCGCGCAGTGGCGCCGATACCTCGGCCATCGATGAGCTGAAGGAGCGCATCGCGCGCTTCCAGGCCGAACACGAACGCATTCCCAGCCTGACCGACCTGATGCTGATCGTGGCGGTGGCCTTCGGCGGTGTCGGCCTGGCTCACGCCATTGGCGCACCGCTGGCGGCGTGGTTCAAGGCGAATGTCAGCTGGGCTGCGCAGTTCAGCCTGGACGCGCCGTTCGTGTGGGTGGTGGTGCTGTCGACCACGCTCGGCCTCAGCCTGAGTTTCACCCGTGCGCGCAACCTGGAAGGCGCGGGCGCATCGCGCCTGGGCTCGCTGCTGCTGTACTTCCTGATCGCCTGCATCGGCATGCAGATGGATCTGCTGGCGCTGCTGGACCGCCCGTGGCTGTTCCTGCTGGGCATCATCTGGATCAGCGTGCACATCGTGCTGCTGTGGTGCCTGGGCAAGCTGCTGAAGGTACCGTTCTTCTATTTCGCCATCGGTTCGCAGTCGAACATCGGTGGCCCAGCCTCGGCGCCGGTGGTGGCCGCGGCGTTCCATCCGGCCCTGGCGCCGGTCGGCGTGCTGCTGGGGACGATGGGCTATGCCACCGGCACGTACCTGGCCTACATCGTCGGCATCACCCTGCGCGCGCTGGCCGGGCAGGGCTGATACGGTGATGGGGTCAGATCCCTTTTGCGACGCAAAAAGGATCTGACCCCGATTCCCGGTGAATCACGCCACCGGCAAGCCGCGTTCGATCAACCACGCCTTCGCGTCTTCGGCGTCCTGTTCAAACCACGCCTGGGTAGATCCCAGCCGATACGTATATCCCCACGCATCCATGTCGGCCATCAGCCGCTGGCTGCCGACACCGGGCAGCTGCCCGGCCAGCACGATCTGCAGGTAGCAGGTCGCGTCTTCCTCGGCCACCGAGTCGGTGGCATCGGTGTGCACCTGCGCACGCCGTTCCGGCGGCAGTACGATCAGGTGGCAGGCCTCATGCAGCATCGAGTGCACGGGCGTGTCATCGCGTACGTACACGTTGCTGGCGATGATGCCGGCCTCTGGCTCGCCCCAGTAACTGCCGGGAATCGGTTCGCCGGGCGCCACGTGGTGCAGCCGAAGGCCATGCGCGGCGAGCAGGCGATGCGCGTCGGCGAAGGCGATGTCGCCCACGCAGGTGATGTCCACGGCGGTTGTCGTATCGGTCATGCGGGTCAGACAGCCCCGCCCATGCAGGCACGGGCGGGGCAGGGGATCAGGGCTTGTCCGGACCTTCGGGCAGCGCCACGGAAATGTCCAGCACGTCGTGCTGGCCATCCTTTACCAGGTCGACCTTCACCGCATCGACGTCGATGTTCACGTACTTCTTGATCACTTCCAGCAGCTCGCGCTGCAGCAGCGGCAGGTAGTCCGGGCCACCACGGTGGCTGCGTTCCTGCGCGATGATGATCTGCAGGCGGTTCTTGGCGGTTTCGGCGGTGGTCTTCTTCGCTTTGAGGAAATCAAACAGGCCCATGCTTACCCTCCGAACAGCTTGCTGAAGAAGCCCTTCTTCTCGACGTTGGTAAAGCGCATCGGGCGTTCTTCGCCGAGGATGCGCGCGACGGCGTCTTCATAGGCCTGGCCGGCAGCGGATTCGACATCCAGGATGACCGGCTCGCCCTTGTTGGAGGCGTTGAGCACGTCGCCCGATTCCGGAATCACGCCGATCGCCTTCAGGCCGAGCACTTCCTCGACGTCGGCGATGCTCAGCATCTCGCCGCTTTCCACGCGCAGCGGGGTGTAGCGGGTCAGCAGCAGGAAGGCCGGCACGTCCTGGCCGGACTCGGCCTTGTGGGTCTTCGAGTCGAGCAGGCCGATGATGCGGTCGGAGTCGCGCACCGACGACACTTCCGGGTTCACCACCACCACCGCACGATCGGCGAAATACATCGCCAGGAAGGCACCCTTCTCGATGCCGGCCGGGGAGTCGCAGATGATGTAGTCGAAACCGTCGGCGGCCAGGTCCTTCAGGACCTTGCCCACGCCTTCCTGGGTCAGTGCGTCCTTGTCGCGGGTCTGCGAGGCGGCCAGCACGTACAGGTTGTCAAAGCGCTTGTCCTTGATCAGGGCCTGCTTGAGGGTGGCTTCGCCGTGCACGACGTTGACGAAGTCATACACCACGCGGCGTTCGCAGCCCATGATCAGGTCGAGGTTGCGCAGGCCGACGTCGAAGTCGATCACCGCCACCTTCTTGCCGCGCCGCGCCAGGCCGCAGGCCAGGCTCGCGCTGGAAGTGGTCTTGCCGACGCCGCCCTTGCCGGAGGTGACTACGATGATTTCAGCCAAAGGACTTCTCCTGATGATTCTGTTTGGGGGCTGCGTCAGTCCAGCGCAGCGATCTTGATCTGGTCCTGTTCCAGCCAGACCTGCACGGCCTTGCCGCGCAGGTTGTCCGGGACATCGTCCAGTACCTTGTAATGGCCTGCAATGGCGACCAGTTCCGCATGGAAATCACGGCAGAAAATGCGTGCCGCAGTGTTGCCCTGGGCCCCTGCCAGCGCGCGGCCGCGCAGGGTGCCGTAGATGTGGATGCTGCCATCGGCAATGACCTCGGCGCCGGCGCCGACGGTGGCCATCACGGTCAGGTCGCAGTTCTCCGCGTACAGCTGCTGGCCCGAACGCACGTTGCCCAGCTGCATGCGGCCCGGCTTTGGTGCAGCCGCGTCGGCCACCTTGGCCACCGGCGTTGCCGGGGCCGGCTTCGGTTCGGCACGGGCTGCGCGGCGCGGCTCCGGTGCAGGCGGCGGCGGGGCCGGTTCGGCCTCGGCACGCTCGTACTGCGCTCGGAACTTGGCCAGCAGCGGCAGGCCGAGCTGCTGCGAGAGCAGGTCGATCGCGCTGGTGCCATAGGCAAGCGCCACCGGCAGCACGCCGGCGCTGCGCAGGCCATCGACCAGCGCCTGCGCGGTGGCCACATCCGGCACCTGGCTCAGGCCGCCGAAGTCGAGGATCACCGCGGCGCGGCCGAACAGCTTCGGGGCGCGGGTCACGCGCTCGCGCATTTCCTGCACGAGGCGTTCGACATCAAGGGTACGGATGCGCAGGTTGGCGATGCCCACCTGGCCGATCTTCAGTTCACCGGCCTGTTCGTAATCGAAATTCACCGCCACGCTCAGGTCCCCGTCGGCCGCTGTGCCTGCGCCGGCAGCTGCCGTGCGCGTGTCCATGCCACATCCGGCAGCTTGCCGCCGTAGGTCTCCTTGACCCAGGGGTAGCTGCACAGTTCCTTGGCCAGCATGCTGGCGCGCACATCGACCTGCGGCATCGTGTTCTGGCCCAGCTCGCGGAAGCCGAAGCTGCCGTGGAAGAGCAGGGCGGCATCGGCGCCATGGTCGAGGAAGACTTCGCAGGTCATCTGCGGGTAGCGCAGTTCGGCGAAGCTCTGCGCGTCGGCATAGAACGCACGGCCGACGCCGCCGCCACGACGGCGGCTGGCGACCACAATGCGGTCGATATAGAAGAACGGGGTGTCCAGCTGCTGCTTGAACCAGGCGAAATTGCTGCTGTCGTGCTGGCTGTCGCTGCCAAAGCCGATCAGGAAGCCGGCCAGGTTGCCGTCGCGCTCGGCGACGCGGAAGTATTCAGCGGTTTCATAGAACAGGCGCAGGCGGGCCGCATCCAGGGGAAGGATGGCCAAGCCAGCATTGTTGTTCAAAGCCAGGACGGAATCGAGCTCGTGCTCGCGCACGTCGCGGATGACAATCGACATTGTGACTCCGTGGGGTAACGCGGTTGGTCCATCAAGGGACCCTGCGCACGATTATTGCATGCCCGGGGTGGGCTGCGGCATGAACAGGCGACTGCAGGGGCATGACTTCCGTGGGAGTGCGCGACGCAGGCCGGGCCCGTAGAGTGCTGGCATGTTGGGAGTCCTCAGCCATACCCGCGTCCTCCGCCTGGCCGGCCTGTTCACCTGGGTCATGGTCGGCCTGCCGCTGGCGTACTCGCAGTTCGAGAACCTGCACAGCCGCGCTGACATGGGCGGCTGGGCGATCCTGCTGTTCGTCGCCTACCTGTCCTTCGGCACGGCCTACTACTGGCTGACCCGCATCCTGCGCAGCGACAGCCACACCAGCTGGCTGGACCGCAGCCTGCTGCTGTTGCTGACGGTCTCGGCGCTGGGGGTCAGCTTCCTCAGCGGGTCGGGCCTGGGCAGCATCCTGATGATGGTGGCCGCCGGGGTCATTCCGTGGATGCTGTCGGTACGGCTGGGGTGCTGTGGCTGCTGGTCAGCCAGCTGGCCGTGGCTCCGGTCTATTACCTGCTGCTGCGCTTCCCGCTGTTCGAAGCGGTGATGCAGTCGCTGCTGTATGGCGGCTTCTCCATGTTCATCTTCGTGACCAGCCTGGTCGCGCGGCAGCAGACCGAGGCCCGCGACGAGCAGCGCCGGCTCAATTCAGAGCTGCGCGCCACCCGCGCCCTGCTGGCCGAGAGCGCGCGGGTCAACGAGCGCACCCGCATTTCGCGCGAACTGCATGACCTGCTGGGCCACCAGCTGACCGCGCTGACCCTGAACCTGGAGGTCGCCGGGCACCTGGCCGAGGGCCAGGCCCTGGATCACGTGAAGCGCTCGCACGCGCTGGCCAAGCTGTTGCTGGGCAACGTGCGCGAGGTCGTGAGCCAGCTGCGCGAGACCGGCGCGATCGATCTGGCCGCGGCCCTGCGCCCGCTGACCGAGAACGTGCCCTCGCTGGACATCCAGCTGGAGATCGAGGATCCGCTGAACGTGGAGGACCCGCAGCGGGCCCACGTACTGCTGCGCTGCACCCAGGAGATCATCACCAACGCGGTGCGCCATGCCAGTGCCCGCCACCTGTGGATCAAGGTGTACCGTGAAGCCCCCGATCGGGTGGTGGTCGAGGCCCGCGACGACGGTGTCGGCGCGGATATGGTCAATGTGGGCAATGGCTTGCGCGGCATGCGCGAGCGCCTGCAACAATGTGGTGGCCAGCTGCAGATCGAAACCCGCCCCGGTGAGGGTTTCCGGCTGCGGGCGACGGTGCCGGCAACGGTGCTGGTGGCGGCCCTTACCAAGGTTCCTGAAGGAGTGCGTTGATGATTCGCGTCTGCCTGGTCGACGACCAAACCCTGGTGCGGCAGGGAATCCGCTCCCTGCTGGCGCTCGACGACGGCATCGAGGTGGTGGCCGAGGCCGGCGACGGCCGGCAGGCGGTCGAGCTGATCCCCCAGGTACGCCCCGACGTGGTGCTGATGGACATGCGCATGCCGGTGATGTCGGGGCTGGAGGCCCTGCAGGTGCTGTCGAGGCAGGAACAGCTGCCGCCGACCATCATCCTCACTACCTTCGACGACGATCAGCTGGTGCTGGCCGGGCTCAAGGCCGGTGCCAAGGGCTACCTGCTCAAGGACGTCACCCTGGCACAGCTGGTCGGTGCCATCCGCACCGTGGCCGACGGGGGATCGCTGGTGCAGCCGGCGGTAACCCAGCGCCTGCTGTCCGGCCTGGAGCACATGCGCAATGAATTCGTCAGCCTGGACCGCCCGGACCCGCTGACCGACCGCGAGACCGAGATCCTGCGGCTGATGGCCAGTGGCTTCTCCAACAAGGAGATCGCCAATTCGCTGGGCGTCGCCGAGGGCACCATCAAGAACCACGTGTCCAACATCCTTTCCAAGCTGGGTGTGCGCGACCGTACGCGTGCCGTATTGAAGGCCTTCGAACTCCAGCTGGTATAAGAAAAATCTTTCAAGTACAAAGACTTGGGTCGTGGCCGGGGGTTCCGCCAGGGTTGACCCCTACTTGCCGGGTAGCGGTATGCGTTACCCTTCGAATCCTTTGTCCATACAAATACGCAGCCGGCAGGGAAACCGGTGCGCCAATCCCGATAAACAATGCCCGCGAAGCCTGCTAGGATTGGCGCTTCGCTTCAATCAACCCGGCCGTGGGATCGGCCCCGGAGACTCTCTGAATGACCCGTATTATCGAGTTCCTGATCGCCTTGGGGATCGTGGCTGGCCTGTTCGTCATCATTGGCGTATGTCTGCCGGGCGAGCGTCACATCACCGAAAGCATCGAGACCAACCGCAAGATGACGATCGTGTACGACACGGTCAGCAGCCTGCGCCGCTTCAAGGACTGGAACCCGCTGGTACTGCGCGATCCCGCCGTTGACCTGAAGCTGTCCGGCCCGGCCTCGGGTGTCGGTGCCACCCTCGACTTCACCTCCAAGGACCTGGGTACCGGTTCCTGGAAGATCACCGAAGCCGAAGAGAACAAGCGTGTTGTGATCGCCATCGAGGACGCCACCAAGGGTCACGACAAGGTCACCACCTTCAACCTGGAGCCGACCGGCAAGGGCGGTCGCAACGTCAAGATCACCCAGGACTACTCGGTGAAGTACGGCTTCGACCTGTTCGGCCGTTACGCCGGCCTGTATGTCAGCCGCCAGATCGGCGACGACATCAAGATGGGTCTGTCGCGCATGGCCAACATGCTCGCAACCGTGCCGAACGTGGACTACCGCACGCCGGAAGCCCCGCTGACCGACCTGGCCATCGTTGAAGTGCCGGCCGAGAACCTGCTGGTGGTCAACGCCGGCAACGTGGACCGCGGTCAGGACACCATCACCAAGTCCATCAAGGACAACCAGGAGTGGATCAAGCGCGTGATGGAGGCCAATGGCCTTGAAGCTGCCGGTCCGTTCCGCATCATCACCACCGACTTCGGCCAGGAGAAGTACGCCTTCGACATTGCCCAGCCGGTGAAGAAGAAGGGTGCCGAAGGTGCTGCTGCCGACGAGCTGACCGTCAAGATCGACGGCGGCGCTCCGGTCAAGTACGTGCACGTTGCTCCGCACCGTTCGGCGCATGCGGCCTACACCGGCCACATGGCGGGTCTGGACGTGGCGCGCAACGGCCTGCGTGCCTGGGCCGTGACCTCGGGCAACGAAGTCATCGACCGTCCGTACGAAACCTGGAAGGACGGCATCGACAAGTCGTTCACCCCGGAAGGTACCTACGACATCTACTGGGCCGTCAAGTAATCCCCGGCTGAGCCATGTAGTGTTGGACACGAAAACGCGCCGCTCATTGCGGCGCGTTTTTTTTCATCCGGCGCCCGGCAAGGGGCGCTGCGCAAGGAGCCCTCATGTTCAATCTGGAACGTCGCGCACGTAAGCCTTCCCTGCTGGCCTGCCTCGGGGCGCTGTTGGCTGCCGTCTCGATCGGCCTGTCTGCCTATGCATCGCATGGCGTGGCCGACCCGTTGGCGCAGCAGCATCTGAACATGGCGGCGCTGTATGCGTTCGCGCATGGCGCGGTGCTGGTCGCGCTTGGGCCGCGCGCGCAGGGGGTGATCGCACACCTGGCGCTGTACGTGCTGCTGCTGGGGGTCCTGCTGTTTTCCGGCAGCCTGGTGGGTGGGGCGTTGTGGCAGTGGCCGACACGGATGGCGCCGATCGGTGGCACCAGCATGATGGCCGGGTGGGTATTGCTGGCGATCAATGCGTTGAGGCGGTGAGGGTCGCAGGGCTGTCGCTCCGATCCATGCCGATGCGATCGTGATGGTTCATGGGCGTTACTTTTCTTTTCGCGCGAAAAGAAAAGTAACCAAAAGAAACGCGCCGCCGGCCGCGAGCCGGTGCTGTGCACCGGTCCCCTGTGCTCCTCGGCCCGTCGAGGGGCGGTGCGGAGAGCAGCCGAGCATGGCTCGGCTCTACAGAATCGCAAGCACCTCTTCGCCCTCGCCGGACCTGCGGTGCTCGGCTCGCTTGAAGGCGGACCCAACAGCCGCGCGCTGATCCCTTATAGAGACTTCGAGCGAAGCGACCGGCTTCTGTCTTTGCCTTCTTGTTCCATCTCGTGGTGGGCGCGCGCGGAATCCGCCCGGACAGCTCCATGAATTTCGCCCTGCGGCCGTCACGAGGGGCTCAGCCGTTGGCCGGTCTCCAGCACCAGTGCCAGGGTTCGTAGACGATGCCGTGCGGGTTGTCGCGCGGGTAGCTCAACCGGAAGCCGTGCCCAGCGGCATGGGCCTGCAGCCAGGCGAACGCGTCGGTGGCTTCAAATGATTCCTCGGCCGGGGCATCGCCCGGCGTACCGATGTCCAGCGCGTGGCCGCTGTGGTGTTCACTGAACCCCGGCGCGGCATTCACCTTCAGGATCTCCGTCACGCTCAGCCCGCGTGCCAGCTTCCGTTCGAAGATGCCCAACTGGTAGGCATGGCTGCGGAAGCCGGAGATTGCATCCAGTGCGATGCCATCCTGCGCGGCGTGCAGGCGCATCCGTCGCCAGCCCTGCGCGGCGCCACGGCGCAGCCACAACGGGCGGCCGAAGCGGTCGCGGCCAGCGAAGTGCAGCAGGCACGGTTCGGGTTCCAGCGGCAGGCCACTGTCGTCGGCATAGCGCTGGGCATCCAGGCCGAGCTGCTGCAGGCGCTGCTGCAGCCCGGCGAGGGGCAGCCACTGCGCTTCCAGATTTGCACCGAACGGCCGGGCCGCGGCTGCATCCAGCAAGGCCAGTGCTTCCTCGGCCCCGGGCTCGCGCGCCAGGCGCGGCACCATGGCGTGCACGCCGTGTTCCACCACCGCCGCCAGGTAACGGCCATCGCACTTGCGCCACAGCACCCAGTTCGCTCGTGACAGCAGGCGCGCGTCGAGATTGCTGCGCGCACGCAGCAGGCCGGCCGGCCACAACTCGATGGCTTCGGTATTGATCAGCAGGGGCAGGCGTCGTTGCATCGCCGCAGCTTACTGCCGCGGGCCCGGCACGGCCACCTTGCGCAGTGCTTCCAGCAGCGCCTGTGGCCGATCGAGACTGAGCAGCAGGGTGCTGCCATCGCGGACCGGCAGGGCGAGGACGCTCGCGCGGTTGGTGACCAGCGCGAAACCCTTGCCACCGCCCTGCAGGCGAAAGTGACCGGAATAGAAGCCCGGCATCGCGTAGCCGTTGGTCTTGAAGCGGATGCCATAGCGGGGGTCACGCTGCAGGTCGACCACCTCGGCCTGGTCCAGCCGCAACTGCGCCACCGGAACGCGGCGGCGGTACATCGTCGAACGCACGTCCAGCATGCCATCGGCCAGTTCCACCCGGCGGCGGAAGAATGCTGCGCCCAGCCCGATGCCTAGCGCTGCAATGACCAGCAGGCTCCAGGCGGCGCTGCCGCCCATCCGGAACCAGGGTGGCGACAGCGTTACTTCGATCCAGGGCGCCGTCGCCGGCGCCTTGTACAACTGCGCATACAGGCAGGCCACGAAGGCGGCGAGCAGGGGCAGCACGATCCACAGCACGCGCAACGGCGAGCTCTCGGCCACCTCGTACTGTTTCGGATCGCTGGCGCCCATGGCTCAGGCCTCCTTCTTGAACACCAGCATCGCCGGGCGCATCGGTGCGGGGATGATGATGTTGACCAGTTCCCAGCCCAGTTGGCCCTGGCGGCTCAGCTCGCTCTGGATGTCCTCGGCCTTGAGCAGGCCCATCATGGACGTCTTGACCTCGATCGTCTGGTAGCTCCAACGCTTGCTCATTCCTTGTCCTCCGAAGATGGCGTGGGTTTCGGCAGGCGTCCTGCCTTGCGCAGGGCGTCGCGCAGCACGTATTCGATCTGTGCGTTGAGGCTGCGCAGCTCGTCGTCAGCCCAGCGTTGCGCCGCGGCCAGGACCTCGGCGTTGATGCGCAGCGGATAGGCTTTCTTCTCACTCATGCAAGCTCCTGGCGGGGCGGTGGGGCGCCCCGTTGCGAGGGTGGTTCAGTACAGCGAACCGGCGTTGACGATCGGCTGGGTGCCGCGGTCCGAGCACAGCACGGTCAGCAGGTTGCTGACCATGTGCGCCTTGCGTTCCTCATCCAGCTGCACCACGCCGTTCTTCTGCAGTTCGGCCAGGGCCATTTCAACCATGCCGACCGCACCGGCCACGATGCGCGTGCGTGCAGCGATCACTGCGTTGGCCTGCTGCCGCTGCAGCATCGCCTGGGCGATTTCGGCGGCGTAGGCGAGGTGGCTGATGCGTGCGTCGATCACCTGCACGCCAGCGTCGGCCAGGCGTTCGGCCAGCTCGTTCTTCAGGTGCTGGGAGATCTCGCTGGCATGGCTGCGCAGCGCCAGCTGTCCCTCCTCGTGCTGGTCGTAGGGATAGCTGGTGGCCATCGCGCGCAACGCCGATTCGGACTGGATGTGCACGAAGCTCTCGTAGTCGTCCACGTTGTAGACGGCCTCGGAGGCATCGACCACCTGCCAGACGATGACCGCAGCAATCTCGATCGGGCTGCCGTCCAGCTCGTTGACCTTCAGCTTGCCGCTCTCGAAGTTGCGCACGCGCTGGCTGACCCGGCGCTTGGCATAGAAGGGGTTGTTCCAGCGCAGGCCGTTGTCCTTGACGGTGCCGACGTACTTGCCGAACAGGCTCAGCACCGCCGCCTGGTTGGGCTGGATGGTGTACAGGCCGGCCAGGATGAAGACCGCAGCGAAGATCACCAGCATGCCGGCCAGCATCAGCAGCAGGTTCGGTGAGCCGGAACCGGTCCTGGTCGTCGCCCGAGTACGAACAGTGCGGTACCCGCCAGCGCGACCAGCAGGGATCCGGCCAGGGTGCCCAGGCCGTTGAGGGAGGCAAGCGACTTCTCTTTCATGGCGGTACGTCCTTGAGGGTTCGAATTGAAGATATCAAATTGATATCATTTGTCGACTACCGTTCGTCGGATGCCATGGTCAGGGTGCGCGGCCAGCTAGAATGCCCACCCGCCTTCACGTCGCTGCTGGAACCGCCATGGCCAAGCTTGGAACTCCATTGTCCCCCTCCGCCACCCGCGTGCTGCTGCTGGGCTCGGGCGAACTCGGCAAGGAGGTGGCCATCGAGCTGCAGCGGCTGGGCGTGGAAGTGATCGCCGCTGACCGCTACGCCGATGCCCCGGCCATGCAGGTCGCCCACCGCTCGCACGTGATCGACATGCTCGATGCGATGGCGCTGCGCGCCCTGATCGCCCAGGAGCAGCCGCATCTGGTGGTGCCGGAGATCGAGGCCATCCATACCGAGACCCTGGTCCAGCTGGAGCAGGAGCAGGGCCTGCGGGTGATCCCGACTGCGCGCGCCGCACGCCTGACCATGGATCGCGAAGGCATCCGCCGCCTCGCCGCCGAAACCCTGGGCCTGCCGACCTCGCCCTACCGCTTCGTCGATACCGAGGCCGAATACCGCGCTGCCGTGGCTGCCATCGGCCTGCCGTGCGTGGTCAAGCCGGTGATGTCGTCCTCGGGCAAGGGCCAGAGCACCCTGCGCAGCGAAGCGGACATCGCTCCGGCCTGGGAGTACGCACAGACCGGTGGCCGTGCCGGTGCGGGCCGCTGCATCGTCGAAGGTTTCATCGATTTTGATTACGAGATCACCCTGCTGACCGTGCGCCACGCCGGCGGCACCTCATTCTGTGCGCCGATCGGCCACCTGCAGAAGGATGGCGATTACCGCGAAAGCTGGCAGCCGCAGCCGATGTCGAGCGCGGCACTGGCACGTGCCGAGGAGATCTCACGTGCGATCACCGACGACCTTGGCGGTTGGGGCCTGTTCGGCGTCGAGCTGTTCGTGAAGGGCGACGAAGTGTGGTTCAGCGAAGTGTCGCCGCGCCCGCACGATACCGGCCTGGTGACCCTGGTTTCGCAGGAACTGAGCGAGTTCGCGCTGCACGCGCGCGCGATCCTCGGCCTGCCGGTTCCGGTGATCCGCCAGAGTGGCCCGTCGGCGTCGTGCGCGCTGTTGGCACACGGCGAGGGTGTGCCGTACTTCAACAATGTCGCCGCCGCGCTGCAGGTACCGGATACCGCCGTGCGCCTGTTCGGCAAGCCGAGCGTGCATGGCCACCGCCGCGTCGGTGTGACCCTGGCGCGCGCGGAAACCATCGACGAAGCACGCGCCATCGCGCGTGATGCCGCCGACGCCATCGGCGTCGAGCTGCGCCCCTGAAAAAGGAGCGACGACCAACGGTCGTCGCCTACCGAAACCCGGTGGGTACCGACCGTTGGTCGGTACGCTCAACGTGCAGTCGACTCTACCGCACGTCCACCCACACCAGGTGGTGGTCGCTGCCGTCGGCGATCTTCGCTTCCGGGCTTTCATTGGCCGGCCAGAAGATGCCGCTGCCCACGTACTCGAAACCGGTCGAGGGAAGCACGTAGTCCAGGCGCATGGTGCCGGACTTCGGGCCGAAATCGCCGGTGGCGTGGAACGGTGCGCCCTTGCGTTCGATGCCCTTGGCCGCATAGGCCAGGCTGGTCTGCTCGCCGCCGACGCTGCGCGGGGTGGGGTAGCGCAGCACGCGCGCGTTCTCGATCAGCTCGACGATCGCCTCGTGGCGGCCATCGCCATCGACCGGGTCGTTGTTCAGATCGCCGAGGATCACGAAGCGCGCGTCCTGCGCCAAGCCGCCGCACTGGCCCTTGTCGTCGCACAGCCAGGGCTTCTCACCCTTGGACAGGTATTCCTGCCACAGGCGCAGTTCGTCGTGGTTGCGTGCCGCGTTGCGCTTTTCCGGGCCGTCGAACACCGGCGGCGTCGGATGCGAGACCAGCGCGTGCACCACGCCGGCCGGGGTCTTCACCGGCACGTCCCAATGCGACTTCGACGACAGGCGCAGCTGCGACCACACATGGTCGTTGTAGAAGCTCTGGCCGGTACGTGGGTCGACCGGGCGGATCGCGCCGGGCATCGCGCTCCACTTCAGCAGCTGGAAGCTGCGCACCTTGGCTTCGTCGATCGGGTAGCGCGACAGCACCAGCATGCCGTACTGGCCCGGGTGCAGGCCGTAGCCCCAGGCATCGTTGCCGCGGCTGCGGCCTTCGCCGCCGACCACGCCGTTGTTGTCCAGATCCAGGCCGCTGGGCACACCGGTGTTGACCGGCGCCAGGTAGCGGTAGGCAAAGTGCAGCGGCTTGCCGCCGCCGGGCTGGGCGACTTCCAGGTAGCGCTTCTGGAACAGGTCGGCGGCGCGATGGGCATCGTCGAAATCGAATTCATTCAGCAGTACCAGGTCCGGGCGCACCTGCTGCAGCACGGCGGCGATCTTGCGTGCGTGCTCGCTGTCGCCCTCCAGTTCCTTGATCAGGCCACCGGCATCATCGGAGTACAGCGAAGTGTTGTAGGTGGCCAGGCGCAGCGCAGTGGACGGCTTCTCAGTCATCGCGGGGGACGTGGCAAAGGCGGGGGCGGTGGCGCCGCAGAGCAGGGCCAGGGCGAGGATCAGGGGTTTGGCGTTCATCCCCCTATTCTGCACCCGGCCCGGTGTCAGCGGTTTGTCAGCGCCCGTCCAGTTCGTTGTCGAAATCGTGCCAGCAGCGGCCGTCGTAGGCCTCAAGGGGATGGAAGCGGCGCTTGTAGTCCATCTTCTGGTGCCCGCGGATCCAGTAGCCCAGGTACACGTGCGGCAACCCCTCGCGGCGCGCCCACTCGATCTGTTGGAGGATCGCGAAGGTACCCAGCCCGCGCGCGGCGTGGTCCGGGTCGAAGAACGTGTAGACCGCCGACAGGCCATGCTCGGTGACGTCGGTCACCGCCACCCCCAGCAACTGGCTGGGCTGGCCGTCGTGGCCGGGCAGGCGCATCTCCATGAAGCGGGTGTGCGACCAGCTGCCGATCAGGAACTGCTCGAACTCGTGCGGGCCATGGTCGTCCATGCCGCCATTGGCGTGGCGGTGGGTGAGGTAGCGGTGATACAGCGCGAACAGGTCGTCACGGGCGGTGGCGGCGGTGATCCGCACCTCCAGGTCGTCATTGCGGGCGGCACAGCGGCGCTGGCTGCGGTCCGGGGCGAAGCGGGCCACCGGGATGCGCACCGCCACGCAGGCCTGGCAGTGCGCGCAGTGCGGCCGGTAGACCAGATCACCGCTGCGGCGGAAGCCCCAGCTCAGTGCCAGCGGGTACAGGCCACCCAGCCGGCGATCGTGCGGATCCAGCACCAGGTCGCGCGCCACCCGGTCGGACCAGTACCCGCAGGGGTGCTCGCCGGTCTGGAAAAGCCGCAGTTCGTCGTCTCTATCGCCGTGTAGTGCCATGGGCACAGCATAGCCCCAGCCCGTCGCAGTGGCGGCGACTGTCCGGCGGATGAATGGAACCGGCCACGGCGTCAACCGATGTCGCGCCCGGGCGTTGTTGTCACTCGAGGGTGAAGTGATCACCCCGACGCAATTCCCATTCCCAGGAGTGACCCCATGATCCGTACCCCCCTGCTGCTGGCCCTGCTGCTCGGCACTTCCGCCTCCGGCATCGCGCTGGCGACCGACACCCCGGCCACGTCGGCGCAGCGCCCGGCCAAGCTGGACACCAATGGCGACGGCGTGATCGACCGCAGCGAGGCGGCTGCCAACCCGCGCCTGGCCGCGAAGTTCGACGAGCTGGACAGGAACAAGGACGGCAAGCTCTCGCGCGATGAGATGCCGCGCTGGCAGCATGGCCGCCGTGGCCACGGCGGTGAGCGCTGGGCCAGGCTGGACCTCAACAAGGACGGCCGCATCAGCCGCGACGAGGCCAAGGCCGACCCGCGCCTGGCCGCGCGCTTCGACCAGCTCGACCTCAACAAGGACGGTTACCTGGACAAGGCTGACCGCGAGCTGCGCATGAAGCAGCATCGTGATGCCTGGTTTGCTGCCGCCGACACCAACAAGGATGGCCAGCTGAGCAAGGCCGAGTTCGACGCGGCCAAGGGTCCGATGCACGGTGGCCCGCGCCAAGGCGGTCCGCGCGACGGCGGTGCACCGAAGTCGCAGCGCTGATTCATCGCGCGCTGACCGACCACGACGCCGGCGTACTGCCGGCGTCGTGCGTTGAGGCCCTAGCGGCCGCTGGAATGGGCCATGGCATACAGCACGACGCCCAGCACCACGATGTTCATGGCGATGATCCCGGTACGCCCATACAGCGATTCATACACCCAGTTGGTGCCGGTGCGCCCACGCCGCGACGAATCGCGCGCGATCAGCGGCGCCATGATCTGCTGCAGCGGTCCCAGGCACTGGTAGTTCACCAGACCCATGCCGAGCACCAGCACCAGCAGATGCACCCACGTCGGGGTCTGCAGCAGTACCACCGCCAGCACTGCCAGGCAGCAGGCCATGGCTGTCCAGGTGTTCATGCGCACAAAGCGCCAGACCCGCGCGCGTTCGGCATCGGTCTTGGCATAGGACAGCAGGAATCGACCGCCCAGGTAGCTGCCGATCACGCCGCCGGCAACGCCACCAGCGAACGCGCCCCAAGTGCTGGCCGGAATCATGTGCAGGTAGCCCAGGGTGGCGGTGACCGAGCCCATGGCTGTACCCCCGGCCACGCTGGCCCCGCCCAGGCCCAGCTTGCTGCTGCCCACGCCGACGCCGGCGCTCAGCAGGATCGCGGCACTGGCGGTGCCGGGTGCGGCCACCAGCACCATCGACACCACGGCGGTGGCGAAGGCGGCGCTCGGCGCGCTGCTGCGCGCGAACTCACCGAAGCGCTGCAGCAGGCCGTCGCGCACCAGCGCGCGGCGCGCGACAGGCGCTTGCGCACCGCAGCGTCGCTGAGCCCGAGCAGGTCGGCCACCTGTTGCGAGCGCTGGCCCTCGCGGTAGTACAGCAGCAGCACTTCGCGGCTGTCTGCGGGCAGGGCAGAGATGATCTCCTCGGCGGCGATCTCCTCTTCCACCCGCTGCAGGCGGTCGGCAGCACCCGGGGCGGGGTCGGCGGCCATGCCCATCGCCACCTCGGCCGCCTCGCCAGTCAGCGGGCGCCCGCGCTGGGCGCGCAGCCAGTCGCGGGCGAGGTTGCGGGTGATCTGCCGCAGCCACGGCAGGAAGCTGGTCGCGCTGCGCAGCTGGTGCAGCTGCTGCCAGCCCTTCACAAAGGCCTCCTGGGCGATGTCCTCGCTGGCCTGGCGGTCCCGGGTGATGGCCAGCGCGATGGCGGTGACCGTGTTCTGGCAGGCCAGCACGATGCGGCCGTAGGCGTGCTGGCAACCGCTGGCGGCGGCGGGCAGTTCACGTTCCAGGGTCTGGTCGATCGATACGGTGAACGTCGTCATGGCGGCGGCTCTCCTGCGGGGATTGTGTCCCGTGACGGAGCCGCGCGCGAAGTGTGACCAGCATTCTGTGCGGTAGTGCCGGCCGCTGGCCGGCATCCTCATTCACCCGCGAATCATTTCGAGGGCTGGATGCGGACCCGGACTTCTTCCTCTTCCGGCGCGGCCTGCGGGGCCGGTTGCGCCTGCTGCGGCTGGGCCTGCGGGGTGGGCACCGGGGCGCCGCGATGGCGCAGGCCGATCACCAGCGCCACGCCAGCGATCACCACCAGCAGCGCGATGCGGATGCGCCAGGCCCAGCTGCGGCCGCCGCTGCCCGGTTCCGGCGCGTCGCGGAAGGCGAATTCGGCGGTGGGGTGGTCACGGCGGGTAGTGTCGAGCAGGCGCGCTTCGCGCAGGATTTCGCGCGCGCGCGGCTGGTCGTCGGCACGCACGATCCATACCGCCGGATAGGCGTTGGCGTTGCCCAGGTCGGTATAACTGAACTGGCCGCGGCGACGGGTCTTGTACGAGCGCCCGTTGGTCACCTTGACGTCGATCCCATGCCCGCGCAGGAGCTCGGCCACGCCTTCGACGGTTTCCACGCGCTGGCTGCTGAAGATCTGGCGCATGGGTTACTCCTTGGCCGGCACGGCGGCGGCCGCGGCCTGGTCGGGAACCACGCGGATCAGGCCTTCCTGCGCAGTGCTGGCCACCAGCACGCCGTTGCGGGTGAAGAACTGGCCGCGGGCCAGGCCGCGCGAATCCTGCGCGCTGGGGCTGTCCAGCGAGTACAGCAGCCAGTCGTCGGCGCGGAACGGGCGGTGGAACCAGATTGCGTGGTCGAGCGAGGCCATCTGCACGTGCGGGTGGTAGTAGCTGATGCCGTGCGGGAAGGTCGCCGTGCCCAGCAGGTGGAAGTCGGAGGCATAGGCCAGCAGCGCCTGGTGCAGCTCCGGGGCATCGCCGACCGGCTCGCTCAGGCGCAGCCACACCTGGTGGTAGGGCGGGCGCTTGGGCGGGTTCAACTCGTCGCGCGGGTAGACGTGGCGGAACTCGAACGGGCCGCCACGCGACAGCCAGCGCTGCACCTTGATCGGCAGCCGCTCCAGCACTTCGGCCGGCAGCGGCCGGTTCGGTTCGATGTCTTCCGGCTGCGGCACTTCAGGCATCTTGTGCTGGTGCTCGGCGCCGGTCTCGGCCTGCTGGAACGAGGCCGCGCAGAAGAAGATCACCTTGCCGTGCTGGATCGCGGTGACCCGTCGCACCGAGAAGCTGCCGCCATCGCGGGTGCGGTCCACGTCGTAGACGATCGGGTGGTCGATGTTGCCGGCGCGCAGGAAGTAGGCGTGCAGCGAGTGCACGTGGCGGCCGTTGTCGACCGTGGCCTGCGCCGCAGCCAGGGCCTGGCCCAGCACCTGCCCACCGAACACGTACTTGGTGCCGATGTCGCGGCTCTGCCCGCGGAACAGGTTGTCCTCCAGCCGCTCCAGCGTGAGCAGGTCGATCAGCTCGGAGACGACGGGTTCGGGCGTGTCGTTCAAGGGGGCGGCCACAGCAGTGAAAGAGGGCCTGATTATACCGGTCAGGGGTCAGATCCCTTTCGCCCGGCGAAAGGGATCTGACCCCGGGCGGGGCAGCCGCTACTTGCCCAGGCGCGCCGCCAGGGCCTGCAGGGCGTTCTGCGCGTCCGGGGCGAACCAGGCCTCGACGAAACGGTCCAGCTGGATCAGGTCCGGGTGCAGCGCTTCGTGCAGGTCGGCGCGAGCGATGGCGCGGGTCAGCAGCATCGGCTGCCGAGGCTGCTTGAGCAGGTTCTGCAGCCAGGCCACGGCGCGGGCCACCACCAGGTCACCCTCAGCCAGCTCGTCGACCAGGCCGATCTGCAGCGCCTGTTCGGCCGGCACCAGCGAGCCGGTGGTCAGCAGCACGCCGGCGCGGTGCACGCCCACCGCACGGCGCAGCAGGCGCTGGATGCCCTCCGGCGCGATCAGGCCCACCTGCACCTCGTTCAGGCCGATGGCATACGGCCGCGACGGATCGGCGCTGCGCGCCATTACCCGGTAGTCGCAGCACAGGGCCAGCACGCAGCCGCCGGCCGGCGCGTGGCCGGTAATCGCTGCGACCACCGGGATGCGGCTCTCGGCCAGTGTGCGCACGGCGCCAAAGAAAGCGTTCCAGGTGTCCAGCAGCTTGTGCTTGTCATCGCCATGCGAGAGCAGGTGCGGCACGTCCATTCCACCGGTGAAGATGCGCTCGCTGCCCGACAGTACGATGCCGTGCGCGTCTTCGGCCATGGCCAGTTCGATGGCATGGATCAGCTGCCGGCACAGATCGGTGTCCAGTGCATTGACCGGCGGCCGCGCCAGGCGCAGTTCGCGGATGGGGCCGTGGTTGATCACCTCGATGAGCGTCGTCATGCTGCGGTCTCGTTGCGAAGAAGGAACCTGGGCGATGATAACCAAACCATTCGTTGGCGTACTGTGGGTGCTGTGTGCGGCCGCAGCATCGGCTTCGGCTGCGGAATCACGCTGCGTCACGGTGGAGCAGGGCTGGGCGCGGTTGCCACCGAATCCGGCGATGCCGATGACTGCCGGCTATGGCGTGATACACAACGGCTGCAGCAGGGCGGTGGTGATCACCGGTGCGACCAGCAGTAGTTTCGGCGACGTGTCGCTGCACGAGACCACGATCGTCGATGGCGTCAGCCGGATGCGCGCGATCGAGCGCCTGCCGCTGGCAGCCGGCGCGCGTGCCGAACTCAAGCCTGGTGGCCTGCACCTGATGCTGATGCAGGGCAAGGGCGCGCTGAAGGAAGGCCAGGCGCTGCCGTTGCGGCTGCAGCTGGAAGGCGGTGGCGAAGCGAGCGCGACGTTGACCGTCCGCAAGGCCGCGCCGTAGCGGGATGGTAGTGCCGGCCGCTGGCCGGCAAAAACAGGAAATGCCGGCCAGCGGCCGGCACTGCCGCAGGGTCTTACGACCAGTCGTACGAGAACAGCACCGTGCGGCTCACCGGCTCATACAGCATCACGATCGCGTCGGCGCCGGTGGCGCACCAGTTGTAGCCGGCGACTTCGGCGACGGCGAAGAACTTGTGGCCATCGCGGCGGATGATCGCCAGTTCGGCATCATCTGGAGCATGCCGGTCGTTGGCGGCGTCGGTGAATTCCAGGGTGAAGGCGGCAGGAATATCGGCCGTTTCGATCCAGTTGCCACAGGAAATCTGTCCCCCCAGCGTATCCAGATAATCGCGCTCGCTGGCATCACCCTTGCCGTAGCGCGAGTAGCAGGCGAGGCGGCCATGCATGGCGTGGTAGTCGCGGGCCTTGGCGTAGCTGTCGCGCATCTGCGCAATGTGTTCCTGCGCGTCCTTGTCCTGTAATGCATCGCCGATGAAATAGCCCTCGTTGCCGAGGAAGCGCATCTGGTTGCCGGCGGTCAGCTCGAAGGCGATCCAGTTGGTGGCGGTGAAATCGTTGTGGTGTTCTTCGGTGGTTTCGCCGATGCAGCCGTCGTACGGCTCGATCGGGCACAGCATCGTCGCCACCTGGCCGGCCAGTTCCGGGCGCAGCACACCGAGGTCGATCTTCAGCAGCGGCAGCAGATGCTGGCCGAGCCAGGCCTGGTCGGCGGGGAAGACGTCGGTGGGGAAGGGGACCATGCCGGGCAGCAGGTCGCTCAGTTCAGTCTGGTGGATCATGTCAGTCCTTTGAATTGGATCGCTAGTGCCGGCCGCTGGCCGGCATGCGCGAAGCGTCTGGAGGTTGCCGGCCAGCGGCCGGCACTACCTTCAGGTGGAAGCGTTGCGGATCGCCTCAGGCAGCGGCGCGCTCTTGCCGGTCTGGGTATCCATCCAGACCACCACCACGTTGCCATCCGAGTACAGCTTCGATGCGTCCTGCTGGTCGACGATGCGGTGGCCGATGGTCACGCTGCTGTTGCCCAGGCGCTCGACGAACAATTCGACCACGATGTCGTTGGGCCACACGATCGGCAGCCGGTAATTGACGTTGGTCGCGGCCACGACCGGGGCGATGCGGTCGGTCATCGACACGCCGTCCACGCCCAGCATCCAGCGCACGCGCGCTTCTTCCAGGTAGGAAATGTACTTGGCGTTGTTGACGTGGCCCATGCTGTCCATGTCACGCCAGCGCACGCTGATCGGGATGCGGGCCAGGATCTTGTGTTCGCTGCTCATCAGGCGTCCTTCTTCTTCGACGTGCTCTTGCTGGCCTTGCCGGTGCTCTTGGCGGCCACGGCCTTCTTCGCCACCTTGGCCGGCTTCTCGGGCTTCACCTTGCGCGGCGGGCGGGCGTCGGGCTTGTTGGCCACGGCGGCCGGCTGCTCGGGCGCGCGCTGGTGGAGGGCAGCATGCGGGCCAGGAACTGGCCGGTGTACGACTGCGGGCAGGCCGCCACGTCTTCCGGCGTGCCGGTGACCAGGATGGTGCCGCCGCGGTGGCCACCCTCCGGACCCAGATCGACGATCCAGTCGGCGGTCTTGATCACGTCCAGGTTGTGCTCGATCACCACCACCGTGTTGCCTTCGTCGCGCAGCTTGTGCAGCACGCCCAGCAGCGCTTCGATGTCGTGGAAGTGCAGGCCGGTGGTCGGCTCGTCGAGGATGTACAGGGTGCGGCCGGTATCGCGGCGCGACAGTTCCTTGGACAGCTTCACGCGCTGCGCTTCGCCACCGGACAGCGTGGTCGCGCTCTGGCCCAGCTTGATGTAGCTCAGGCCGACGTCGACCAGCGTTTCCAGCTTGCGTGCGATCGACGGCACCGGCTCGAACAGCTTCAGCGCATCCTCGACGGTCATTTCCAGCACGTCGTTGATGTTGAAACCCTTGTACAGGATCTCCAGCGTCTCGCGGTTGTAGCGCTTGCCGTGGCAGACATCGCACGGCACATACACGTCCGGCAGGAAGTGCATCTCGACCTTGATCAGGCCATCGCCCTGGCAGGCCTCGCAGCGGCCACCACGCACGTTGAAGCTGAAGCGGCCCGGCGAGTAGCCGCGTGCACGCGCTTCGGGCACCTGTGCGAACAGTTCGCGCAGGGGAGTGAACAGGCCGGTGTAGGTGGCCGGGTTCGAACGCGGGGTGCGGCCGATCGGCGACTGGTCGATGTCCACCACCTTGTCGAACAGGTCCAGACCATCGATCTCCCTGTACGGGGCGATCGGGTGCGAGGAACCGTTGATCTCGTTGGCGGCCAGCGAGAACAGGGTGTCGTTGATGAGGGTCGACTTGCCGGAGCCGGACACGCCGGTCACGCAGGTCAGCAGGCCCGACGGAATCGCCAGGTCCACGCCCTTGAGGTTGTTGCCGCTGGCCCCGCGCAGGTGCAGGGTCATCTTCGGGTTCGGCTTGTGCCGGCGCGCCGGAATCTCGATCGCGCGCTTGCCCGACAGGTACTGGCCGGTCAGCGAGCGCGGTGCCTCCAGGATGTCCTGCAGGGTGCCCTGGCCGACGATCTCGCCGCCATGCACGCCTGCGCCCGGGCCGATGTCCAGCACGTAGTCGGCCAGGCGGATCGCGTCCTCGTCATGTTCGACCACGATCACCGTGTTGCCGAGGTCGCGCAGGCGGGTGAGGGTGCCCAGCAGGCGTTCGTTGTCGCGCTGGTGCAGGCCGATCGACGGTTCGTCGAGCACGTACATCACGCCGACCAGGCCGGCACCGATCTGGCTGGCCAGGCGGATGCGCTGCGCCTCGCCACCGGACAGGGTGTCGGCCTTGCGCTCCAGGGTCAGGTAATCCAGGCCCACGTCGACCAGGAAGCCGAGGCGTTCGCCGATTTCCTTGACGATCTTCGCCGCGATCTCGCCACGCCAGCCCGGCAGGCTCAGCTCGCTGAAGAACTTCAGCGCCTCGTCGATCGGAAGCACCACCAGCTCCGGCAGCGGGCGGTCGGCCACGAACACATTGCGTGCAGCCTTGTTCAGGCGCGCGCCATGGCATTCCGGGCAGGGTTGTTCGCTGATGTACTTGGACAGCTCTTCGCGCACCGCCGGCGATTCGGTTTCCTTGTAGCGGCGCTCGAGGTTGGGAATGATGCCCTCGAAGCGATGCTTGCGCTGGGTGCGGCCACCGGCTTCGGTGAAGTAGGTGAAAGTGATAGCTTCATCGCCGCTGCCGTACAGCACGGCCTGCTGCACCTTGTCCGGCAGCGAGTTCCAGGCCGCGTCGACGTCGAACCGGTAGTGCTTGGCCAGCGAAGCGATCAGCTGGAAGTAGTAGGCATTGCGGCGGTCCCAGCCGCGCACCGCACCGGCGGCCAGCGACAGCTCGGGGTGCACCACCACGCGCGAGGGATCGAAGAACTCGGCCATGCCCAGGCCATCGCAGCCGGGGCAGGCGCCCATCGGTGCGTTGAACGAAAACAGGCGCGGCTCCAGCTCCGGCAGCGAGTAATCGCAGACCGGGCAGGAGTATTTGGAGGAGAACAGGGTCGGCGCGGTTTCCGTGTTGTCCAGGCTCTGCACCGAGGCCATGCCGTCGCCCAGCTTCAGCGCGGTCTCGAAGCTCTCGGCCAGGCGCTGCTTGATGTCCTCGCGCGGGCGGAAGCGGTCGATCACCGCCTCGATGGTGTGCTTCTGGCGCAGCGCCAGCGGCGGCACCGCGTCGATCTCATGCAGCTCGCCGTCCACGCGCACGCGCACGAAGCCCTGCGCGCGCAGCTGGTCGAACACCTGGGCATGCTCGCCCTTGCGGTCGCGGATGACCGGCGCCAGCAGCATGTAGCGCTGTTCCGGGTCCAGGGTCAGCACCTGGTCGACCATCTGGCTGACCGTCTGCGCTTCCAGCGGGTAGCCGTGGTCTGGGCAGCGCGGGGTGCCTACGCGGGCGTACAGCAGGCGCAGGTAGTCGTAGATCTCGGTGATCGTGCCGACCGTCGAACGCGGGTTGTGCGAGGTCGACTTCTGCTCGATCGAGATCGCCGGGGACAGGCCCTCGATGTGGTCCAGGTCCGGTTTTTCCATCACGCTCAGGAACTGGCGCGCATAGGCCGACAACGACTCGACATAGCGGCGCTGGCCTTCTGCATAGATGGTGTCGAACGCCAGCGAGGACTTGCCCGAGCCGGACAGGCCGGTGATCACGATCAGCTTGTCGCGGGGCAGGTCGAGGTCGAGGTTCTTCAGGTTGTGCGTCCGCGCGCCGCGGATGCGGATGAAATCCATCGCCATGGGGGATCCGGTTGTGGGGGCGTTGGCTGGGTGCCGGGCCAGCAGGGAACGGCAATCGGTCAGCCTACCGAGGTGACCAGGTGGGGCAATGGGCGACAATGCCAGCCCGGTGTCTCACCTTGTGAGACAGGCCGACAGGCAGGGGTCAGATCCCTTTTCACGGGGTGAAAAGGGATCTGACCCCGTTCCGACGCCGCCCCTGCGGCGTTCAGGGGTTGACTTGACCCGCGCCCGATGATCTGCGTACAATCCCGCTCCTGTCCGCCCTCGATGGCGGCAGCTCAGACCACAATAACTACAGAGGAAGGCCTGGTCATGTACGCAGTACTGGTCACCGGCGGTAAGCAATACCGCGTGGCGCAGGGCGAAAAGCTCCGCATTGAAAAGCTCGAAGTCGAAGTCGGCAGCGAGATCAAGTTTGACAACATCCTGATGCTGGGTGACAGCGACGGCGTGAAGCTGGGCGATGCGCTGAAGGGCGCTGCCGTCACCGCCAAGGTCCTGTCCCAGGGTCGTGCTGACAAGGTCCGGATCATCAAGTTCCGTCGCCGCAAGCACCACATGAAGCGTCAGGGTCACCGTCAGTACTACACCGAAATCGAGATCACCGGCATCGCCGGCTAAGCATCAGGAGAAGCAGTCATGGCACATAAAAAGGGCGTAGGCTCCTCGCGCAACGGTCGCGACTCCAACCCGAAGTACCTGGGCGTCAAGATCTTCGGCGGCCAGGCCATCGAAGCCGGCAACATCATCGTGCGTCAGCGCGGCACCCAGTTCCACCCGGGTTCGGGCGTTGGCCTGGGCCGTGACCACACCCTGTTCGCCCTCGTGGACGGCAAGGTGGAGTTCTCGGTCAAGGGCGCCAAGAAGCGTCGCACCGTCAGCATCGTCTCGGCCGACGCCTGATCCAGGCATCGCCGGCACCCGTGCCCCGGCATGGGAGTGCTGCATGAAGAGCCCCGCTTCGGCGGGGCTTTTCGTTAGAGTTGAAGCAAGACCGGCCAGGCCGGGCTGCCGGCCATCGGCAGGCATAACATTCAAGGCGGCGGCCTGCAGGCCACGCCCATCGCAGGCATCGAAACAATGAAACTGGTAGACGAAGCAGAAATCGAAGTGTTCGCCGGCAACGGCGGCAACGGCTGCATTGGCTTCCGTCGCGAGAAGTTCATTCCGCTCGGCGGCCCGGACGGCGGCGACGGCGGTGCGGGCGGCAGCGTGTACATCCGCGCCGACGAAAACCTGAACACCCTGGTCGACTTCCGCCATGACCGCATCTTCAAGGCGCAGCGCGGCGAGAACGGCATGGGTCGCCAGGCCTATGGCAAGGGTGGCGAAGACCTGACCATCACCGTGCCGGTCGGCACCGTGGTGATCAACGTGGCGACCGATGAAGTCATCGGCGACCTGACCCAGCACGGCGATCGCCTGCTGGTGGCCAAGGGCGGTCGTGGCGGCCTGGGCAACATGCACTTCAAGAGCTCGACCAACCGCTCGCCGCGCCAGGCGTTGCCGGGCGAGCCGGGCGAGGAGCGCACGCTGAAGCTGGAGCTGAAGCTGCTGGCCGATGTCGGCCTGCTGGGCTTCCCCAACGCCGGCAAGAGCACCCTGATCCGCGCCGTTTCGGCGGCGACGCCGAAGGTGGCTGATTACCCGTTCACCACGCTGTACCCGAACCTGGCGTGGTGAAGGTGGAGAACCACCGCAGCTTCGTGATCGCCGACATTCCGGGCCTGATCGAAGGCGCTGCGGACGGCGCCGGCCTGGGTGCGCAGTTCCTGCGCCACCTGCAGCGCACCCGCCTGCTGCTGCACCTGGTGGACATCTCGCCGATGGAAGGCGGCGTGGAGGGCATTTCGCCGGTGGAGCAGGTGCGTGCGATCGAGCGCGAGCTGGGGAAGCACGATCCGGAACTGCTGAAAAAGCCGCGCTGGCTGGTGCTGAACAAGGCTGACCTGATGTTCGAAGACGAGGCGCAGGCCGCGGCCGAGCAGATCGTTGCCGAGCTGGGCTGGAAGGAGCCGTGGTTCCTGGTCTCCGCACTGGGTCGCGAAGGCACCTTCCCGATCATGAGCCGGATCATGGCCTTCTTCGATCACCAGAAGGAAGAAGAGCAGGAAGCCCGCGACGCGCAATGATGGCGTTGTGGTTCCATGCGGAAAACCCGGCT
The DNA here is from genome assembly GCF_006228405.1 of Stenotrophomonas sp. pho. Lineage (NCBI taxonomy): Bacteria > Pseudomonadati > Pseudomonadota > Gammaproteobacteria > Lysobacterales > Lysobacteraceae > Stenotrophomonas > Stenotrophomonas sp. pho. The sequence goes on from NZ_CP029759.1 coordinate 1,184,811, forward strand.
TCGGCCGGGTTTTTTGTTGCCGGGGTCAGATCCCTTTTCCGCTGGAAAAGGGATCTGACCCCGGACGTGTCAAAAGTCCCGGATCGCGGGCAACAAAAAACCCGGCCGGGGCCGGGCTTTTGTCTGCAGCCCAACCCCGAAGGGCAGGGCGGCAACGCCGGATCAGGCGGCCTTGAGGGCCTTGATGCGGTCGTTCAGGCGGCTCTTGTGGCGAGCAGCCTTGTTCTTGTGGATCAGGCCACGCGCGCTGAAGCGATCCAGGATCGGCTGGGCAACGGCGAAGGCGGCTTCGGCGCCGGCGGCATCGTTGGCGTCCAGCGCCTTGATCACTTTCTTGACAGCGGTGCGCAGCATCGAGCGCTGAGCCACGTTGCGCGCGTTGCGCACGACGGTCTGCTTGGCGCGCTTCTTGGCGGACTTGATATTGGCCACGGTGGTGGTTTCCTGAAAAAATCGGTGTTATGGGAACAGCAAGCTAGCTAGTATGATGGCGTAAGAAATGCACGTCAAGTCGATTGTCAAGAGGGACGCTGAGTGAGTTCACCCAAGTTGTTGCGGGGCCTGCTGTCGTTCAGCAGCATGACCATGGTCTCGCGCGTTCTCGGACTTGTCCGGGACTTCGTGGTGACCACCACGTTCGGCACCAACGCCATCACTGATGCTTTCTGGGTCGCCTTCAGGGTACCCAATTTCCTGCGTCGGTTGTTCGCCGAAGGGTCTTTCGCCACCGCTTTCGTGCCGGTGTTCACGGAAGTGAAGGAAACCCGCAGCCACGCCGAGCTGCGCGAACTGATGGCCCGCACCGCCGGCACCCTGGGCGGGGTGCTGATGCTGGTCACCGCACTGGCGCTGATCTTCGCGCCGCAGCTGGCCTCGGTCTTCTCCAGTGGCGTTGATACCGACCCGGTCAAGCAGGGCCTGCTGGTCGACCTGTTCCGCCTGACCTTCCCGTTCCTGCTGTTCGTCTCGCTGACCGCACTGGCCGGTGGTGCGCTGAACAGCTTCCAGCGCTTTGCCATGCCGGCGCTGACCCCGGTCATTCTCAACCTGTGCATGATCGCCGGCGCGCTGTGGCTGGCACCGCGGCTGGGCGGCACGCCGGAAAAGCAGATCCTGGCGCTGGGCTGGGCGGTGCTGGCCGCCGGCATCCTGCAGTTGCTGTTCCAGCTGCCCTCGCTGAAGGGCATCAACCTGCTGACCCTGCCGCGCTGGGGCTGGCGCCACCCGGGTGTGCGCAAGGTCATGACGCTGATGGTGCCGACCCTGTTTGGTTCCTCGGTGGCGCAGATCAACCTGCTGCTGGATACGGTGATCGCGGCCAAGCTGACCGACGGCTCGCAGTCGTGGCTGTCGCTGGCTGACCGCTTCCTGGAGCTGCCGCTGGGCGTGTTCGGCGTGGCGCTGGGCACGGTGATCCTGCCGGCGCTGGCCCGCCACCATGTCAGCACCGACCGCGAGGGCTTCTCGCGCTCGCTGGACTGGGGCCTGCGCATGACCCTGCTGATCTCGGTGCCGGCCATGCTGGGCCTGCTGCTGCTGGCCGAGCCGCTGATCGCGACCATCTTCCAGCACGGCCAGTTCAGCGCCTTCGACACCCGCATGACCGCGCTGTCGGTGTATGGCCTGAGCTTCGGCCTGCCGGCATTCGCCCTGCTGAAGGTGGTGCTGCCGGCCTTCTACGCCCGCCAGGACACCAAGACCCCGGTGCGCGCCGGCGTGGCGGCGCTGGTGGCCAACATGGTGTTCAACTTCGCCCTGCTGGCCGTGCTGTACCAGGTGATGGTGCCCGACGCGCTGAAGGCGCAGGGCGTGATGGCGGCCATCGGCAAGCAGCCGGGCCTGCACCTGGCACTGGGCATCGCCAGCGCGCTGTCCAGTTACCTGAACCTGGGCCTGCTCTGGTACTGGCTGGGCAAGACCGATGTCTACCAGCGCCGGCCGGGCTGGGGCGGCTATCTGCTGCGCCTGGTGCTGGCCTGCGCGGCCATGGTTGGCGTGCTGTTGGCCCTGCTGCACTGGCTGCCGGGTTTCTCCGCGATGCGTGTGTGGGAGCGGATCGGTGCCTTGGCGTTGCTGGTCGGCGGCGGCGGCGCGACCTATGCGGTGGCCATGCTGGCGATGGGCTTCCGCCCGCGCGACCTGCGCGGGCATTGATCGCGGCCCGTGGCGGCTATACTTCAGGGTTACACCATTGAAGCGGCGGCCCCGGTCGGGCCGGAACGAGAGTTGATGAGCAGGCTGTTCAGAAGCGTCGAGGGCGGGGAGCTGTTCCCCAACGGAAGCGTGGTCTGTATCGGTGCATTCGACGGCCTCCACCTGGGCCATCGTGCGCTGGTCCGCCACGCGGTCGCCCGCGCGCGCGCCTTGGGCGTGGCCGCAGTGGCCGTGGCATTCGAGCCGCTGCCGCGTGAATTCTTCGCCCAGGGCACGCCGCCGCCGCGGCTGACCCTGGCGCGCAGCAAGGTCGAGATCCTGCGCGAGCTCGGTGTCGATGCGGTCGGCCTGCTGCGCTTCGACGCGGCGATGGCGGCGATGCCGGCCGAGACCTTCGTGCGCCGGTTGCTGGTGCACCGGCTGGGCGCCCGCGAAGTCTGGATCGGGCCGGAGTTCTGCTTCGGCAACCGCCGCCGCGGTGATCTGGCACTGCTGCAGGAGATGGGCGCCGAACTGGGCTTCAGCGCCGGCGAGATTGAAGCGGTGGACCTGCATGGCGAGCGCATCTCCAGCACCCGCATCCGCCAGCTGCTGCAGGGGGGCGATTTCGCCCGCGCCAACGACCTGCTCGGTCGCCCGTATGCGATCAGCGGGCGCGTGGTGCGCGGTCGCCAGCTTGGCCGTACGCTGGGCTTCCCCACCGCCAACCTGCGCTTCCCGAAGACCCCGGCGCTGTCGGGCATCTACGCAACCTGGGTGCACGGCGTGTTCGACCAGCCGTGGCCGTCGGTGTCCAGCTTCGGCACTCGGCCGACGGTGGAGGGCGTGGAGCCGCTGCTGGAAGCCCACCTGTTCGATTTCCAGGGCGACCTGTACGGGCGCCACATCGACGTGGAGTTTGTCGCCAAGCTGCGCGACGAAGAGAAATTCAATGATCTGGCGGCACTGACCGACCAGATGCACCGCGACGCCGAACAGGCGCGCGCCCTCCTTTCCGAACATAGATTGCGAGCCACTGCGTGAGCCAGGACTACAAGACCACCCTGAACCTGCCAGCCACCGAATTCCCGATGCGCGGCGACCTGCCCAAGCGCGAGCCGGGCATTCTGGCGCAGTGGGAAGCGCAGGGGCTCTACCAGCAGCTGCGTGACAACGCCGCCGGCCGCCCGCTGTTCGTGCTGCACGACGGCCCGCCCTACGCCAACGGCCGCATCCACCTGGGCCATGCGGTCAACAAGATCCTGAAGGACATCATCGTCAAGTCGCGCTACCTGGCCGGCTTCGATGCGCCCTATGTGCCGGGCTGGGACTGCCATGGCCTGCCGATCGAGATCGCGGTCGAGAAGAAGTGGGGCAAGGTCGGCACCAAGCTCGATGCGGTTGAATTCCGGCAGAAGTGCCGCGAGTTCGCCGAAGAGCAGATCAACATCCAGCGCGTGGACTTCAAGCGCCTGGGCGTGACCGGCGATTGGGACAACCCGTACAAGACCCTGAGTTTCGACTTCGAAGCCAATGAGATCCGTGCGCTGGCCAAGGTCGTCGCCAACGGTCACCTGGTGCGTGGTGCCAAGCCGGTGTACTGGTGCTTCGACTGTGGCTCGGCACTGGCCGAGGCGGAGATCGAGTACCAGGAAAAGGAATCGCCGGCGATCGACGTGGCCTACGCCGCGCGCGATGCCCAGGCCATCGGCAAGGCGTTCGGCGTGAGCGTGCCGGCCGACGTCGAAGTGGCCGTGCCGATCTGGACCACCACCCCGTGGACGCTGCCGGCCTCGCTGGCGGTGTCGCTGGGCGCGGAAATCAAGTATGTGCTGGCCGAAGGCCCGGCCCACAACGGCAAGCGCCGTTGGCTGGTGCTGGCCGCCGCGCTGGCCGAGCGCTCGCTGCAGCGCTACGGCGTCGAGAGCGTCGTGCTGCACGGTGAAACCACCGGTGCGGCGCTGGAGAACCAGCTGCTGGCGCATCCGTTCTATCCGGAGCGCGACATCCCGCTGCTCAATGGCGACCACGTCTCCGACGAGGACGGTACCGGTGCGGTGCACACCGCCCCTGGCCACGGCCAGGAAGACTTCGTGGTCAGCCAGAAGTACGGCCTGCTGGACAAGTACAACGCCGGGCAGGTGACCCCGATCGACGGCCGTGGCGTGTACCTGGAATCGACCCCGCCGGCCGGTGAGGTGGTGCTGGCCGGCCAGCACCTGTGGAAGGCGCAGGAGGCCATCGTCGGCGTGCTGCGTGACAATGGTTCGCTGCTGGCCTTCCACCCGATCCGCCACAGCTATCCGCACTGCTGGCGCCACAAGACACCAGTGGTGTTCCGCGCGACTCCGCAGTGGTTCATCTCGATGGACAAGGCCAACCTGCGCAGCGATGCGCTGGCTGCGATCGACACTGTCGGCTGGTTCCCGACCTGGGGCAAGGCGCGCATCCAGAGCATGGTCGACGGTCGCCCGGACTGGACCATCTCGCGCCAGCGCACCTGGGGCGTACCGATCGCACTGTTCACCCATCGCCAGACCGGCGAGATCCACCCGCGCTCGGTGGAGCTGATGCAGCAGGTCGCCGACCGCGTCGAAGCCGAGGGCATCGATGTGTGGTACTCGCTGGACGCCGCCGAACTGCTCGGCGCCGAAGCGGCCGACTACGAGAAAGTCACCGACATCCTCGACGTCTGGTTCGATTCGGGCGTGACCCATGAAGGCGTGCTCGCCGCGCGTGGCTTCGGCAAGCCGGCCGACCTGTACCTGGAAGGCTCCGACCAGCACCGCGGCTGGTTCCAGTCCTCGCTGCTGACCGGCGTGGCGATCGACAAGCGCGCGCCGTACAAGCAGTGCCTCACCCACGGCTTCACCGTGGATGAGCACGGCCGCAAGATGTCCAAGTCGCTGGGCAACGGCATCGAGCCGCAGGACATCATGAACAAGCTGGGCGCGGACATTCTGCGCCTGTGGATCGCCTCGGCCGACTACAGCAACGAGATGTCGCTGTCGCAGGAAATCCTGAAGCGCAATGCTGACGCCTACCGCCGCCTGCGCAACACCGCACGCTTCCTGCTCGGCAACCTGGACGGTTTCGATCCGGCCCGGCACCTGCAACCGCTTGGGCAGATGGTCGCGCTGGACCGCTGGATCGTGCATCGCGCCTGGGAGCTGCAGGAGAAGATCAAGACGGCCTACGACGGCTACAACATGGCCGAGATCGTGCAGCTGCTGCTGAACTTCTGCAGCGTGGATCTGGGCTCGCTGTACCTGGACGTGACCAAGGACCGCCTGTACACCATGCCGACCGATTCGCACGGTCGCCGTTCGGCACAGAGCGCGATGTACCACATCGCCGAAGCGTTCACCCGCTGGGTGGCGCCGATCCTGACCTTCACCGCCGACGAGCTGTGGGGCTACCTGCCGGGCGAACGTGCCGGCCATGTGCTGTTCACCACCTGGTACGACGGCCTGGCGCCGCTGCCGGCCGGTGCCCAGCTCAACGCCGCCGATTTCGACCAGCTGCTGGCTGTGCGCGAGCAGGTGGCCAAGGTGCTCGAGCCGATGCGTGCAAACGGCGCGATCGGTGCCGCGCTGGAAGCGGAAATCACCATCGCCGCCAGCGAAGAGCAGGCCGCGAAGTGGCAGCCGCTGGCCGATGAACTGCGCTTCCTGTTCATCAGCGGCGACGTGCAGGTGCGGCCGGCGACCACCGACGAGGTGTTCGTCAGCGCCCAGCCGACCACCAAGACCAAGTGCGTGCGCTGCTGGCACCATCGCGCCGATGTCGGCAGCAACGCCGACCATCCGGAACTGTGCGGCCGCTGCGTGAGCAACATCACCGGTGCCGGTGAAGTGCGGAGCTGGTTCTGATGGCCGCGTCCCGTCCGCATCCGAACGCCCTGGTCTGGCTGCTGCTGTCGGCCGCCATCATCGGCCTGGACCAGTGGTCCAAGGCCTGGGTGCTGTCGAGCCTGCCGGAGTTCCAGCCGGTGGTGGTCATCGACGGCTTCTGGAACTGGTACCGCACCTACAACACCGGTGCGGCGTTCAGTTTCCTGAGTGACGCCGGTGGTTGGCAGAAGTACTTCTTCACCGCGCTGGCGATCGCCATCAGCGGCCTGATGGCCTGGTGGCTGCGCGGCACCGCCCGTGGCAACTGGAAGGCCGCGGTGCCGTATGCGCTGATCATCGGCGGTGCCATCGGCAACGTGATCGACCGCCAGGTGCACGGCCATGTGGTCGATTTTATCCAGTGGTACGTGGGCAGCTATACCTGGCCCTCGTTCAACATCGCCGATTCGGCCATCGTGGTGGGTGCCATCGGCATCGCCCTGTTTGGCCTGTTCGACGGCAAGTCCGCCAAAAAGGCGGATAATGCCAATCCGAAACCGTAAGCCGGCCGCTGCCGGGAGATTGAACTGATGGATGTGCTGCTCGCCAACCCGCGTGGTTTCTGTGCCGGTGTCGATCGTGCGATCGAGATCGTCAAGCGCGCGATCGAAACGCTGGGCGCGCCCATCTACGTCCGCCATGAAGTGGTGCACAACCGCTTCGTGGTCGACGACCTGAAGCAGCGCGGTGCGATCTTCGTCGAAGAGCTCGACGAGGTTCCGGACAACAACACGGTGATCTTCAGCGCGCATGGCGTCTCCCAGGCCGTGCGCCAGGAAGCCGAGCGCCGTGGCCTGAAGGTGTTCGACGCGACCTGCCCGCTGGTGACCAAGGTCCACTTCGAAGTCGCCCGCCACTGCCGTGCCGGCCGTGACGTGGTGCTGATCGGCCATGCCGGTCACCCGGAAGTGGAAGGCACCATGGGCCAGTGGAACCGCGAAGCCGGTACCGGCCAGATCTACCTGGTCGAGGATGTCGAGCAGGTTGCCACGCTGCACATCAACCAGCCGGAGAACTTCGCCTACACCACCCAGACGACGCTGTCGGTGGACGATACGCGCGGCATCATCGATGCGCTGCGCGAGCGTTTCCCGGCGATGCAGGGCCCGAAGAACGACGACATCTGCTACGCCACGCAGAACCGCCAGGACGCCGTGCGCGACCTGGCCAAGCGCTGCGACCTGGTGCTGGTGGTCGGTTCGCCGAACAGCTCCAACTCGAACCGTCTGAGCGAACTGGCCCGCCGTGAAGGTGTGGAGTCGTACCTGATCGACGGTGCGCACGAGATCGACCCGGCGTGGGTGGTGGGCAAGCAGCACATCGGCGTGACCGCTGGCGCCTCGGCGCCGCAGGTACTGGTCGATGGCGTGCTGGCGCGCCTGGCCGAGCTGGGTGCAACCGGCGTGGGCGAGCTGGAAGGCGAACCGGAATCGATGGTGTTCGCGCTGCCGAAGGAACTGCGTCTGCGCCTGGTCGACTGACCGGGAAGCGCCTCATCCACGCATGGCGTGGATCTACTGAAACTGCTCTGGTGGGTGCGAACCTTGGTTCGCACGCTTTTTGTCATGCGAGGATGGCCGGCCCGCCCATGACCTTTGGCCATGGGGCAGGGCACTTTACAGGCCTAGCATCGGAGGATTCTCCGCTGTTGGATGCTGCCCGATGAAGACCCGAGCCCTGGTGATGTCCGTGCTGTTCGCGCTGGCTGCTTCGCCTGCACTGGCGCAGACCTCGCCGCCTGCCGACGCCGCGGCTCCCGGCCTGCTGCGCATCGATGTGGATGCGCGCGATCTCGCTCGCCGCATCTTCAAGGTGACCGCCACCGTACCGGTCAAACCCGGTCCGATGACCCTGCTGTACCCGCAGTGGATTCCCGGCAACCATTCGCCCACCGGGCCGATCGACAAGCTGGCCGGCCTGCGCGTGACCGCCAACGGCAAGCCGTTGGCCTGGCAGCGCGACCAGTACAACGTCTATGCGTTCAAGGTAGACGTGCCCGAGGGCGTCAGCGAGATCGTCGCCCACTTCGACTTCCTGTCCTCGCAGGGCGGCAGCCAAGGCCGGGTGGTGATGACCCCGGAGATGCTCAACCTGCAGTGGAATGCCAACTCGCTGTATCCGGCCGGCGTCGATACACGCGACCTGCAGGCGCAGGCCAGCGTGATCCTACCCAAGGGCTGGTCGTTTGCCACTGCGCTGGAAACCGCGCGCCGCGACGGCGATACCGTGGTGTTCAAGCCGATCTCCTATGACCACCTGGTCGATTCGCCGTTGTTTGCCGGCGAGCACTACCAGCGCATCGATCTCGATCCGGGCGCGAAGGTGCCGGTGCACCTCAATGTGTTTGCCGACGAGGCCAAGTCGCTGAAGCCGAGCGAGGCACAGATCACCCTGCACCGCGCACTGGTGCGGCAGGCCGACAAGCTCTACGGTGCGCGCCACTACAACCACTATGAATTCCTGCTGGCGTTGACCGACCGTCTTGGTGGCATCGGCCTGGAGCATCACCGTTCCAGCGAGAACAGTGCCGACCCGGGTTACTTCACCGAGTGGGACGACAACGCCTGGATGCGCGATCTGCTACCGCACGAGTACACCCATTCCTGGAACGGCAAGTACCGGCGTGGCGCTGACCTGGCAACCGCCAACTTCAACACGCCGATGGGCGACAGCCTGCTGTGGGTCTACGAAGGTCAGACCCAGTTCTGGGGACAGGTGCTGGCGGCACGCTCGGGGCTGTGGTCGACGGCGCAGGCGCGCGACATGCTGGCCAATGTGGCCGCGACCTATGATCGCGGCCGCCCGGGCCTGGCCTGGCGCCCGTTGCAGGACACCACCAACGACCCGACCATCGCCCAGCGCCGGACGTTGCCGTACCGCAACTACCAGATGAGCGAAGACTATTACTCCGGTGGCCAGATGCTGTGGCTGGAAGTGGAGGGCAAGCTGCGCGAACTGAGCGGCAACCGCCGCAGCCTGGATGACTTCGCGCGCGCCTTCTTCGGGGTTGGCAACGGTGACTGGGACGTCAACCCCTACACCTTCGACGACGTGGTGGCGACCTTGAACGGCATCGTGTCGTACGACTGGGCGACGTTCCTGCGCGGGCGCCTGGACGGCCACGGTTCGTTGACCGGGGGGCTGGAACTGGCGGGCTGGAAGCTGGTCTACCGCGATACTCCGAACGACGCCTACAAGGCGCAGGAAAAGCGTGCCAAGGCCGCACTGCTGGCCTATTCGCTGGGCGCGACCGTGCTCGACAGCGGCGTGGTCGGCGACGTGATCTGGGACAGCCCGGCGTTCAACGCCGGTCTTGCACCCGGCATGAAGGTGATTGCGGTTGGCGGGCGCGAGTACAGCAGCCAGCGCTTGAAGCATGCGGTGGCGACGGCGGCCAAGGACAAGGCGCCGATCGTCCTGCTGGTGAAGCAGTTCGACCGCATCGAGACGATGAACATCGACTACCACGGTGGCCTGCAGTATCCGGTGCTGGAGCGTATCGCCGGCAAGCCTGACCGCCTGGCGGACCTGTGGAAGGCGCGATGAAACCGCGCGCCCGCGATGGCGTGATCCTGTTGATGGCGATCCTCGCCATCGTCGGTGCGTTCCTGCATGGCGACGGGCGCTGGCTGCACTGGCTGGCCAAGCCGGCGACCACGCTGCTGATCGCTGCCATCGCCTGGCGGGTGCGTGATCCTGCGCAGCCGTCCTACCGGCGCGCGGTGCTGGCCGGCATGCTGTTGTCGTGCCTGGGTGACATCGCGCTGATGTTGCCGATGGACGCGTTCGTACCGGGGCTGGTGGCGTTCCTGCTGGCGCACCTCTGCTACATCGTCGCCTTCCGTGAGGGCCTGCGTGCCGGGCGTGGCCTGCTCGCCGCCAGCATCCTGCTCGGTGCGTTCGCTGTACTCAATGTGCTTGGGCTGTGGCCGCACCTGCCTGCACCGATGCGTATGCCGGTGCTGGCGTACGTGGTGGTGCTGGCCTCGATGGCGATGTTGGCCTTGGCACGGCAATGGCGCAGCCCGCAGCCTGCCGTGGAAGCCCGAAGTGCGCCCTGGGCTGCCGTCGGTGCGCTGCTGTTCGTGGCCAGCGATTCGCTGCTGGCCTGGGACCGCTTCGCCGGCGGCCTGCCACTGGCCAGCCTGCTGGTGCTGTCCACCTATTACGGCGCGCAGTACGCCATCGCCCGTTCGGTGAAATAGAAAAAGGGGACGGAGGGGATTAAGTCGCAGACCGCACCAAGGCACATGCGACTTAATCCCCTCCGTCCCCTTTTTGCGTTGACTATCGTCGGTTCGCGTGGCCGGAACGCCCCTGTGCGTCGAACGAGAGTCGTGCGGACTGGCGATCGCCGGCGACCTCGTCCGGCAGCCACACCAGCCTGCCGCCCTTGCGCACGATCACATAGACGTGGCCGACGTCACCCGGCGTGGCCATCAGCGCGTTGCGCTGCGCCTGCAGCGCCTGGGCGACGCGTGGCACCGCCTCGAAATCGATGTTGGCCAGCGCCGTGCTGCTGCGGCGCAGGGTGATGGTGGGCGCGAAGCGCTGCGGATCGACCGGGTCACCCTTGCGCCACTGGCCGTGCTCGAAGTGGTAGCTGTCCACGTGCGTAGGTTGCTGCGGATCGACCAGATCCAGATTGATGCGGCCATCATCGTAGAAGCGGATGCTGTGGAACACCATCAACCGGTGCCCGGCCAGGGCTGGCATCTGTTCCAGTGCCTGGCGGGCGGCCAGCAGGTAGTCCGCATCGAACAAGCGGTTGCTGCGTTCGGGCATCGGCATCGACCGCGGTTCGGGAATCGGTGCGAGCGAAGCAGGCCGCTCGCGCGGTGGAGGCGTGGTGATCGGCGTGGTTGCGCGGTCATCCTGCACCGAATGGCCCATCGTTTCGGCAAGGGTCTGCAGTGCCCCGCCGGCAACGGCGACGCCGGCCAGCAACAGCAGCACCATCGAAAATACCAGTCGCGTCGAGGGGGGCTGCTTCATACACCCTCCAGGCGAACGTTGCCGCGATCTTCCGGGTCGTACAGCAGCGTGACCTGCTCGCGTGGAAGGTTGGCCAGCTCGATCAACGGGATGAAGCGGCGCACGTTCACCTGCTGTATGCCACCTTCGCGGTCGGTGTACTCCAGCTGGAACTCCACCTGCGGCTGCTCGTTGAGGTAGGTGCCGGTCTGGCGCAGCTTCAGCACCTTCGCATCCACGCCGATGCCGCGGTACTTCAGCGCGTCTCCGCGTGCATCGGCCTGCAGCAGGCGCCCCAGGACGCGCAGGCCCAGGGCGTAGCCGCACAACACCAGCGGGCACACCAGCAGTGGGTGGCCGAAGGACATGAACGTCCAGCCCAGGCCCTCACTCTGCAGCCGATAGGCGAGCACGTAGGCGCTGGCAACCACGACGATGCCGATGACCGCGCCGGCGCCGCGGCGCCAGAGGCTGGCGACATCAAGTTCGGGCTGGGCGCCCTCCAGCACCACATTGGGGAACGCACCCGGCGTCCGGCTCAGGCGAACCTCGATGCGCTGGCCGGCCACGAAACGCTGCAGCTGCGGTTTGCTGTCCACCACCAGCATCTGTTCATTGATCGGCGTGCCGGACAGGTTCTGGAAGCCAAGCTTCAGTCTCCACTGCGCGAAGCCGCGCACCTGCACGCCGGTCTGCTCGGCCTGTTCGATGAACGCATCACGCGGCTCACCGTCGGCCAGGATGGTGCGCACCCGATGCAGCGCGCGCGGCGGGCCCAGCAGCAGGTAGTGCAGGAAGGCGAGCAGCAACGCGAGCCACAGGGCCAGCGACAGGGCGAGCAGCAGCAGGGCCAGCCATGGCGCGCTGCGGTCGGCCAGTGGCACCGGCCACGACGTGCCGAAGTAGAGGATGCAGGGGAAGGGCAACGCGAAGAACAGCAGGAACGCGCCCCAGAACCAGAGATAGGCCTTCATGGGGTGGTGGGGACCGATGGAACAGGGCGCGTAGGGTACTACGCTCAGCGGATCTGCAGGGTCAGCAGGAAGTAGCGGCCAAGTGGATCGTCCAGCCCCGGCATCTGGCCGCCATTGCCGACCAGGTAGTTCACCGGTTGCGTGTCGAGCACGTTGTGCACGTCCAGCGCGGCGACCACGCGCGGCCCCAGCCGCCTTGCCAGGTGCAGGTTCCAGCGCAGCTGCCGCGGATTCATGCAATGGTTCTGCTCGCGCTGTTCCTCCGGGCATTCCGCACCGGGCAGCCAGGCACGCGTGCGCCCTACCTGGTTGCCGCGCAGGGCGATGTCCCAGTTGCTGTTCTGCCACTGCACATTGAGCACGGCGGCCATCGCTGGCGTGACATGGCCACGCAGGTCCACCGTCGCTTCGTGGCCACGCTCGCGGCGCAGTTCCTGCTGCTTCAGCGCATCGAGCGAGAACAGCCACTGGCCGGTGCTGCCGGTGTCGATGTGGTACTCCCCGCGCAGAACAAGGTTGCGCGACGTGGTGCGGCCGATGTTGTCGAAGGACAGGCGCAGGTTGTGCAGGTTGCCGTCCTCGTCCAACTCCCACGTGCTTGAATTCCACACTGCGTCGGCCGGTTGCAGGGCCAGGATCTCGTTGCGCAGTTCGACGATGTTGTGGGTCAGCGACAGTGAAAACGCATCGGTCGGTGTCCAGGTCGCACCCAGGGAATGGCTGCGCGACCGCTCCGCTTTCAGCGCATCGTTCTCCACCACGTCCACGGTTACGCTGCAGCGTCCGTTGCCGTTGCTCTGCGCGCAGTTGGGCAGTGCGCTGGAGGCGGGTAGTTCGATCGCGCCGAAATAGCCCGGCGGCCGCCGTTGCTCGAACAGGCTGGGGGCCCGGTAGCCGCGCCCGGTGGCAAGCAGGAATGACCACTGCGGTGTCGGGCTCCAGCGTACGCCCACGCGGGGCGAGAAAGCCTGGTAATCGCCATCGCGGTCCCAGCGTGCTGCCAGGTCCATGCGCAGCGTGCGCGCCAATGGCAGGCCGAGTTCGGCGTAGGCACCGCCACTGCGGCGTGACAGGTGGCGTTGTTCCTGTGGCAGGCCCAGCGCCAGGTCGCCCTGGCTCAGCAGCGCGTCGGGATGCGACGTCCAGCGTTCCTGGCGCAGGTCGATGCCGGTGGCCACTTGTGCAGCACCGCCGGCCAATGGCATCAACTCGCGCTGCATGCCCCACCAGCCCTGCCACTGCTCGGTGCGCCCGCGGTTGCGGATCGAAGGGAACAACTGCGCGGCGGTCTCTGCCGGCAACGAGGTGAAGCCGGGCAGGAAATCCAGCGTCTCGGCAGCGCGCAGCAGTGGTTGGGCGCGCACGGTGCCGGATGTCGTCAGGGTGACATCGCTGCGCTGTGCGCTGATGCCGGCATCCCAGCTGCGGCGGCCCTGGTCGCGGCCCATGCCGAAGGTGACGTCGGCATCGGTGGCACGTACATGCGGACGCACGTTGCCGGCTTCGCGCAGCACGCTGTTGAAGGTGAACCCATAAAGCCCGATGGCTACGGCGGTCGGGCCGAGGTCGAAGCGTTGCCGGTTGTGGCTGGCCCGCGCCTCGGCGTAGGCGTAGCGGCCTTCGCCGCGCTCATGCCGATAGCGCAGGTAGGCCGAGGCGGTGTCCGAGGCCGGTTGCAGCGAACGCGGGCGTGCGCTGTCAAACCAGCAGGCACCATCGCGCCGTTTCAATGGCCCTTCGCAGCGCTTTGCCGGCCAGTAGCGTCCATCGCGGAACGCGCCGATCAGGTACTGCGAGGTTTCCGCATGCCATTCGCGGCGATCGCCGGCCACGTGGTCGATGCGATGCAGGTCGACGCCAGCGAACCAGCGGTCCCCTCCGTCGCGCACGCCACCGGTGGCCGCCTGCAGGCGATACTGGCCGGCGTCGCCGCGCCCGCTCAGGCCGGTCTGCAGCATGGCTTCAGGGCCATCGGCCTGGTCACGCAGGATGATGTTGACCACGCCGGACATCGCGTCGGCACCATAGATGGCCGACGCACCGCCACGCACCAGTTCGATGCGCTCGACGAAGCTGAGCGGGATGCCCCCCAGGTCGGTGAGCCCGCCCTGTTCCAGCGACACCATCGGATAGCGTGGCAGGCGCCGGCCATTGACCAGGAACAAGGTCGCACGCGGACCCATGCCGTCCAGGCTGGTGGTGGTGGCCGCACCCACCGGCAGGTACTGCGAATCGCCACTGCGCGAGGTGCTCATCGCCGGGTGGCCGTTCATGCCCGGCAAGTGCCGCAGCAGGTCGAACAGGCTGCCGTAACCGCTGCGCAGGATGTCATCGCGGTCGATGATGGTCACCGGCAGCGTGGTCTGCACGGAGGTGCGCGGCAGCCGGCTGCCGGTGACATGGATCGGCGCCAGCTCCACCTGCGGTGGCGTCTCGGGCACCCCGCCCGGCGACGGTACCGCGGGCATCGCACGCGTCGCGACCGGCGGGGGCGATGGCGGTGCTGGCCGGGTGCGGCGGACGACGAATCCACCGGCAGGCGTGCGCAGGATGGTCACCGGCATGCCGGCGACCAGTTCCTTCAGGGCCGTGGCCGCATCGCGTTGGCCATGGGTGCCGGCCGTGCGCAGGCCATCCAGTTCACGCGCATCGAACAGCAGGGCGATGCCACTCTGGCGCGCCCATTGCTGCAGGGCCGGTGCGAGTGGGCCTGAACCCACATGGACCTCCAGGGTGCCGGCCTGTTCGGCTGCATCGGCAGAGGGCAGCGCGGCGATGCTCAGCGCGAAGCAGAACAGGGTGCAGAGCAGCCCCTCCCGCAGCGCGCCCGGTACTGCCTTCACTGCAGGCCTCCTCAGTACGTGCGGCGCAGTTCCAGCGCGCCATCCGGTCGCGTCTGGCCAGCTACCGACCAGCCCAGTTCCAGCGCCGACAGCAGTTCCTGCGCATCGCCGGCACGGAAGGTGCCACTCACGGCCAGGCTGGCGATCTCGGGATCGGCGATCACCAGCGGCGTGCGACCGTAGCGGTTCATGCGCTCGACCACGATCGACAGCGGCGTGGCATCGAACACCAGCTGTCCCTGCAGCCAGCCTTCGGCAGCGGCATTGGACGACAGCGCCGGGCCGGGCTGGAAGCGGCCCGATGGCAGCACCTGCAGCTGCTGGCCGGGTGCCAGGGTGTGCTGCGTCCCCCCATTGCTGACTTCCACCGCACCTTCCAGCAGTGCGACTTCGACCAGGCCGTCGTTCAGGCGCTCCACCTGGAAGGTGGTGCCGATGTCGCGGATGGTGCTGTCGCCGGCGCGCAGCTGCAGCGCCTTGCTCGACGGTGCGACCTGCAGCTGTACGCGGCCCCGTTCCAGCACCAGGTTGCGATGGCGCCAACCGAATCGGGCATGCAGCGTGGTGCCCGCATCCAGCGTGGCCACGCTGCCATCGGCCAGCGTCTGCTGCCGGGGCTGGTGGGAATCGTTGGCATAGCGCAGCGGCGTGGGGTTGCCGTCGATGGCGACCATCCAGCCGATCCCGATGGCCAGGCAGACGCCTGCGGCGGCGGCCACTGCCGGCAGCCAGCGACGCTGTGCCGGCCGTGCCGCACGTGCTGCGGCGGTGCGCAGCCACGGGTCAGCGGCCAGTTCTTCGCCCCGCTGGAACAGGGTCTCGGCCTGGATCCAGGCGCTGACATGGGCCGGGTCCTCGGCCAGCCAGTCCTCGAACCTCTCTCGCTCGCCCGGCGTGCAGTCCGGAGCCTCCAGCCGCGCCACCCAGGCGCTGGCGCGTTCAAACATCAGGGTGTCTTCCCTGGGGCTGGCGTGACTCATCCGTTGTCCCTGTCGTTGTGCAGCGGATCCGATCCGAGTTCCTGGCGCAGGCCCTGCAGGGCGCGGGCGATATGTTTTTCCACGGTCTTGGCGGTGATTCCACAGTGCCGCGCGATCTGCGTATAGCTCATGCCGGTGATCCGGTTGAGCAGGTACACCTCGCGCGCGCGCTCGGGCAGCTTGAACAGGGCCTGCCGCAGCAGGGACAGCATCTGCCCGGACTCGGCCTGGCGCAATGGATCGGGCGACGTGCTGGAGGGCTCGTCGCCGCCATCGTGTTCGGCAAGGGACAGGTGTGGCCGCGACTGCGACGAGCGGCCACGGTCTGCCAGGCGGTTGCGGGCGATACGATACAGCAGCAACCGCAGCTCGTCGGCACTGTGCGCGCGATAGCGGATCAGCCGCTCCATGCAGTCCTGCGCGATGTCCTCGGCATCCTCCGGCCCAACGCCGCGCGTGCGCAGGAAAGCGCACAACGGCGCGCGTTCTTCCCGTACGAACGCAATGAACGCGTCCGTCGGCACGGACAGGTCCGGCGCGCGATGGATCAGAGGAGAGGGGGTGGACAGGGCTGGCCTCGGGCGTCGGTGGCGGGTGCGTCTTCGAGTTTTACGCGACGATGACCGGATGGGGAAGAGTGTGCATGGCCCCTGATTCCATTGTGAATGCATTCATGTTTCGGGGGCTGGTGCGCTGGGGGAGTTTGCGCCGCCCGGACGTTGAACTCCTGACCCGTGTGTTGCGGGTGGAGAGAGAACACATGAAGCATTCGAAGTTGAGCCTGGCCCTGGCCGGGCTGATGGGCATCACCGCCATGGCGGCGGTTGATGACGTCATGGCAATGAATTATCACGTGCGGGACGATCGCGTCTTCCTCAGCGGCGGCGTCACCGTCGCCGACGTGGTGGCGCTGCCCGCGCTGCTGGCCAAGGCACAGGCTGAAGGCCGTCCGATCCGCGAAGTCGTGCTGCGCACATCCAATGGTGGCGCGCTGATCGCCGGCGAGTGGCTGCAGGCGGTGATCCGCACCCAGGGCCTGGACACCATCGTGTCCGGCCACTGCATCTCGTCCTGCTCGATCATGCAGTCCGGTGGCGTCAACCGTTACCTCGGCGGCGATCTGCCACTGATCGACTCGGTGCAGATCCACGCCGCCAGCAGTGGCGGCAAGATCACCTATGCGCCGTCAGCGCGCATGACCCAGATCTACACAGGCAACTACGGCGGCGGCATGGATGCGGGCCTGTTGCACAAGGCGATGTATGAAGTGGTTCAACCCAATGGCCTGCTGGTATTCCGCGACCCGGCGCGCACCACGGGTACGTCGGTCACCTTCGATCCGGATGGCAGCGGCAGCAAGCTGGAGTCGTTCCCGGGCCAGGACATCCGCGGCAACAACATCATCAACACGGCAGGCTATCGCGATCCGGGCGACACCCTGCATGTCACCAGCAACGTCAGCGGCGACATCAACCCGGGCTACCTGCGCACCGCACGCCAGCTGCAGGCCTTCGTCGACGACGATTTCGCGCGCTGGAACACCGACTGGGCCAGCACCTACATCAACTACGCGGTGAGCCTGTACAACGTCTCCACGGGGGGGCGAACGGTATCGGCGCGCAGTCGTTGCAGCAGCTGCTCGCCGATCCCGACGTCCAGAATGAACTGCGCGGTCAGCTGCGGCTGGCCGATCTGGATGCCTCAACCCTGGCCAGTTCGGCGGGCGTGATCCGTGTCAGCAATGGCGCTACCTGGCGCACCGCCGAAACCACTGGCGCCGATTTCATTCTGGTGGACAACGGCACCATCGCACTGGAGGGTGGTGCGCTGCGCACCCCCGAGCTGCGCGTGATGCCGGGCAGCATCGTGGTCGGCCATGGTGATATCGCATCGGTCGGCACCGACAGCGATGCGCTGCTGGATGGCACCGGCCCGTCCTACCGCGAAGACGGCTTCAACCGCCTGCGCGTGTTCGGCACGTTGATGCCGCGTGGTGGTGATCTGGTGACCCACGGCTACGTCAACATCATGCCCGGCGGGCAGGTGCTGTTCGATGTTACCGAAACCGGTGGTACCAGCAGTGGCCGCCTGCGCGTCGGCAGCTTCTACGATGGCGGCTCCGAGGAGGGTGCGCTGGTGATCGCGCAGGGCGCACATCTGGCGCTGAACGTGGCCCAGGGCTTCTATGCCGGCACCTACCGTCGCGACCTGGTGGAAGGACCGATCTACCAGGGGGGCTTCCAGGATGCCGTGCGGCTGGGCGATGCCGGCTACAGCGCCAGCATCACGGCCGGTGAAGTGTTCCGCCCGCGCCACAATTCGCTGCTCAGCTTCAACGTCAACCAGACCGCCGACGGCCTGTGGCTGACCGCCAACCCGGGCTTCGATCAGCTGGGCCTGTTCGCCAACGGCACCTCCGGCGACGGCCTGGGGCGCGCGCTGGCCGCTGCAGCGGACCGCCAGGACAGCGGCCTGAAGTCGTTGCTCGGCGCGCTGCAGTTCAGCGACCGCGATGTGATCGCACAGCAGGCTGGCGCCCTGCGCGGTGATGCGCATGCCAGCCTGCGCCTGGCCGACAATGCACTGATCGGCAGCATCGGCAACGTGGTGCAGCAGCACCAGGCAGCGATGCGCAGTGGCGGCGATGCAGACGGGTTGGCTTCGCAGGCGGCGCAGTCGGTGTCGGCGCAGCCGGGCATGCGCCATGGCAGCCTGTTCAGCCAGCTGGCCATGCATCTGGTCGAGCCGGCGGGCGAGGCTGCTGGCGACAGCCGCGTGGCGGGGCGCAGCCATGGCCTGTGGGCACGCGGTTTCGCCAGCCATGGCCGCATCGATGCCGACGGCGGCGTGGCCGGCCTGAGCCATAACATCGGCGGCATCGTGGTCGGTGCCGACACCCGCGTGGCCGATGACCGCGTGACCCTCGGCGTGAGCGTGGCCGCCGCCGACATGTCGACCAAGGCCAGCGACGGCTCCGGCTTCAGTGGCGACGTACGCGCGCTGGATGTGGGCGGCTACCTGGATGCGACCTATTCGCGGGCTACCTGTCGGCTGCCGTGCGCTACACCGACCTGCGGCATGACACCCGCCGCAGTGTCGGCGGCATTGATGGGCTGCAGCAGCCTCTGCGCGCGAAGTACAGCAACGATGCCATCTCGGCACGGGTGGAGCATGCGTTCTCCTTCACCACTGGAAAGGGCCTGGTGATCCAGCCGCTGCTGCCGGTGGTGGACTACGCACGGACCTCGGCCACCCGTTTCAATGAAGGGCAGGGCGCCGGTGCGCTGGTGGGCCGCAGCGGCAGCCTGGAGAGCATTCGTGTGGGTGCCGGCCTGCAGCTGTTCAAGACCTTCGAAGGCAACAACGGTGAGCGCATTACCCCGCGTGCCCGCGTGGTCTGGCAGAAGGAACTGG
Source organism: Stenotrophomonas sp. pho (assembly GCF_006228405.1). Taxonomy (NCBI): domain Bacteria; kingdom Pseudomonadati; phylum Pseudomonadota; class Gammaproteobacteria; order Lysobacterales; family Lysobacteraceae; genus Stenotrophomonas; species Stenotrophomonas sp. pho. Next base: position 1,204,022 of record NZ_CP029759.1, read on the forward strand.
GTGACACCCAGGCCCGCTACAGCACCGGCTTCGCCGCAGCTCCGGACCTGCTGTTCGGTGCCAGCAGCCAGGCCGTGGGCGAGCAGGTGCTGGCCTGGAACGTCGGCGTGACCAGCCGCGCCAGCGAGCGCCTGTCGATCATGGCCGACTACGTGGGTGAGCGCCGGGACGGGCAGATCCAGAACGGCGTGATGCTGGGCCTGGGCTATCGGTTCTAAGTGGTACCCGGCCCCGGCGATATGCGTATCGCCGGGGCCATCCCATCAGGGCAGGTGCTGCGGTATGGTCGGCAGGGAACTCCAGCCAGGCCCCGTCATGCAGATCGCCGTTTTCAGTGCCCGCCCCTACGATCGTCGTTTCCTCGGCGAGGCCAACCAGCGCGATGCGGCCGGGCAGGGCTTTGTGTTCGTGTACTTCGATGCCGCGCTGGACGTGCATACCGCTGCGTTGGCACAGGAATGCGCCGCGGTATGCGTGTTCGTCAATGACCGCCTGGACGCTCCGGTACTGCACGCGCTGCATGCGCTGGGCGTGCGCGCCTTGCTGCTGCGCTGCGCCGGTTTCAACAACGTGGATCTCGTCGCCGCGAAAGCGCTGGATCTTTTCGTGGCCCGTGTTCCTGCCTATTCGCCCGAGGCCGTGGCCGAGCATGCACTGGCGCTGGTGATGACCCTCAACCGGCAGACCCATCGCGCCTACAACCGCGTGCGCGAAGGCAACTTCATGCTCGATGGCCTGCTCGGGCGCACCCTGCACGGGCGCACGGTCGGCATCGTCGGCACCGGCAAGATCGGCCTGGCTACTGCGCGCATCTTCAGGGGCATGGGCTGCATCGTGCTGGGGCACGACCCGTATCCATCGCCGGCCTTCGCCGGCGTGGGCGACATGGTTGGGCTGGATGAACTGCTGGCGCGCGCCGATATCGTGTCGCTGCATTGCCCGCTGACACCCGATACCCAGCATCTGATCAACGACGCCTCGCTGGCGCGGATGAAGACCGGCGCGATGCTGGTCAACACCTCGCGCGGCGGGCTGGTCGATACCCATGCGGTGATCCGCGCGCTGAAGTCACGGCGGCTGGGTCATCTGGCCATCGACGTGTACGAGCAGGAAAGCGCGCTGTTCTTCCAGGACCTCTCCGGCGAGATCATCGACGACGAGGCCTTCCAGCGCCTGATGACCTTCCCCAACGTGCTGGTGACCGGCCACCAGGGCTTCTTCACCGTAGAGGCGCTGCAGGAGATCTCGGCAATCACGCTGGGGAACCTGCGGGATTTCGCCGAGGGGCGGGTGTGTGCGAACCGGGTGGAGACATCGCTGAGATGATTGGAAGTCATGAGGGGTGTGCGTTTTCATACCTATCATTGAGGGGCGCAGATGAAACGCTTAGTCACCTTGAAAGTTGAGCTGCTGTTTCCATTGCTGATGGCGGGCGGCTGTGCAGCGGAGGAGTCCCGAGGCGAGAAGGGGTGGGAAGGGCTAGAACGATGCGTGACAACAATCGAGACTTACGTTCAAGAGACGAGGGGATGGAGACGGGAGATGTATCGCATTGCGGAGGAGTCTTCCGGCACCGCAGATATTGGCTTCTCAGTCCAGCACGTCCATGACAGGGTTCTGCTGCCAGAAGGTGGACTGAAGTCATTTCATGTTGATCTCGACCAGCGATGTTCCAAGGTCATCCGTGAAAGCCACTATCAGTAGCTGGTAGCGGCTTGTTGGCCCATGAAGAGGGTAGATGCGCAGCCATTGACCGCATGTTGCTTGTAGTCCTACAATGCCCAGCTAGGCCGGAATAGCTCAGTTGGTAGAGCGGCGCATTCGTAATGCGTAGGTCGCAGGTTCGACTCCTGTTTCCGGCACCAGTTGCATGAAAAGCCCCGGCTCAGGTCGGGGCTTTTGTTTGGGCGTCTAGCAGCGGGATTCCATCAACGGCCTGCCATCACCGCGTCCCGCGCCAGCCACCACGCCAGCTGCCGGAGATAACCACCTGCTGCTCCCGCCGATGCGGCGATCAGCAGGCGTGCGAGCACTCTGGTTCCGCGCGCGGCCCGCTCCCGCACCCAAGGCAGGACCGCCACCACCTGCGCACCCAGCAACAGCATCAGCACGTCCAGCCCCAGCGCATCCACGACCGGCAACAACGGCAGCAGATCCGGATTGCAGGCCAGCACGATCACCAGCGCGGCACCCAGCATGGCCATCAGGCGGCGCCCGGCGGGCAGGGTGGTCCAGTGCAGCAGTCGGCTGATCAGGCGCATGGGATTCCCTGTGTCACGTGTGCGAGTCCTCATCAGTCCCGATCGGTCGCACCGGCTGCCGCAGCACGGTTTTCAACCGCGCTGCGTCGGTCCTGCGCGGGTCGCTCAGGTAGATCTCATGATGGGGGCCGGCAAAGGTGTATCCCAGTGCGGGCATCACTTCGTCATGCAGCTGCGCCAGGACGGGTCCCTCGTCGTCGTAGGCGCCCACGTGCAAGGTCTGCAGGCTGGGGCCCTCGGCAAGGACTTCATGGCGGAGGCTGGGCGGCGCCTCTCCCAGCTTCGCGCGCGCCTTGCTGATCGCGGCCTGCCACTGTGCAGGGCCGATGCCCTCGGGCGTGCGGATCATTACGGTCCAGGCCCACTCATCCTTGCGCCGCGCGAGGAAGCTGGCCGGGTCCTCGGCACTCCACAGCGCCTCCAGCGGTGGCACCACGTAGTCGCGCCCTTCGGCCTTCAGCGCGAACTTCAGTGCATAGCTCACCGAATACAGCCACTGGACGGCCTGCAGGTAGGCGGGGGCCGTGTTCGGGTCGCCGCGACCATCGACCATCACGTAGGGAATGGGCGGTACATCCACGCGTACGAACCTGCCGGCGGGCGGTTGATAGAGCGCCCCGTCGCGCTTCCTGAAGTCGATCTTGTCCACGGGCCTTCCTCCTGCGCCGAGCATCCCACGCCAGGCACCCGCCAGCACGCCTGAACAGGTTCAGGTGACTTTGCCGAACGAGGGCGGACCACCTGCCAGCAGCTGATGCCAGGATGCCGCCCGCAGGCGTCCTGCTGGCCGCGCCCGCGCGGTGCGACAACGTGTCGCAGCCAGAATCGGGCCTTTCCTGCGCTCGATCAATGTCAATGCCTTTCTTAAATGGTGGGTGACGGCCTAAAATTGAAAGGCTGACTCGACCCCACCTCCCTGCCTGTCTTCCGGACCGGTGGGACCGGCTTTGGCCGGAACAGGCAGGGACGGGGAACGGCATTCCCTCGCAATTGGATCGACCGATGATTCCGTTGAAAACCCTTGGGCGCTGGTTGCGCCCGGGCCTGCTGCTGTCGTTGCTGGTGATGCTCACCGGCTGCGATGCCGTGGCCATCCTCAGTCCGAAGGGCCAGATCGGCCAGGATGAGAAGACCCTGCTGATCACGGCCACCGTGCTCATGCTGCTGGTCGTCATCCCGGTCATCATCATGACCCTGACGTTCGCGTGGAAGTATCGCGCCTCCAACACCAAGGCCCGTTACGAGCCGAAGTGGTCCCACTCGACGGCGATCGAGGTGGTGGTGTGGTCCATTCCCTGCATGATCGTGCTGGTGCTGGCGGTCCTGACCTGGCGTTCGTCGCACGCACTGGACCCGTATCGTCCGCTGGATTCGGACGTCAAGCCGGTCACCATCGAGGCGATCTCGCTGGACTGGAAATGGCTGTTCATCTATCCGGAAGAGAAGGTGGCGGTCGTCAACGAAATCAAGTTCCCGGTCAACACCCCGCTGAACTTCAAGATCACGTCCGATTCGGTGATGAATGCCTTCTTCATCCCGCACCTGGGCAGCATGATCTACTCGATGGCTGCGATGGAGACCAAGCTCCACCTGATCGCCAACGAGACCGGTGAATTCCCGGGCATGTCCTCGCACTACAGCGGCGCGGGCTTCGCCAAGATGCACTTCACCGCCTACTCGGTCACCGATGCCGAGTACCGCCAGTGGCTGGACCAGGTCCGCGCCGGCGAGCAGACCCTGGACAAGGCCTCGTTCAAGGCCCTGGGTGAAGCACGCAACGCCGAGTGGTATCCGGTCACTTACTTCGGCAAGACCGAAGAAGGCCTGTTCGACTGGGTCATCGCCAAGCACATGGGCGACAACAAGCATTACGGCATGAAGCACTCGCATGCCGGTGCCGCCGCTGCCGATGCCGCCACCCATGAAGCGCACGAGGGCCACGCCCCGAGTGACGCGCATGATTCCAAGGAATCGGGTGAAAACCTGGATGCCACCGAACACGAACACGCAGGCCATGCCGGCCACGCGGGTTCGGGAGAATGAACATGTTGGGAAAACTCTCTCTTGAGTCGATCCCCCACGATCCGATCGTGCTGACCACCCTGGTCGGCGCGGTTCTTGGTGGCCTGGGCGTCGTCGCCCTGATCACCAAGTTCAAGCTGTGGGGCTATCTGTGGAAGGAGTGGTTCACTTCGGTGGATCACAAGAAGATCGGCGTGATGTACCTCATCGTCGCCTTTGTCATGCTGCTGCGCGGTTTCTCCGACGCCATCATGATGCGTACCCAGCAGGCCATCGCCGTCGGTGGTTCCGAGGGTTACCTGCCGCCGCACCACTACGACCAGATCTTCACCGCCCACGGCGTGATCATGATCTTCTTCGTGGCGATGCCGCTGATCACCGGCCTGATGAACCTGGCCGTGCCGCTGCAGATCGGTGCGCGTGACGTTGCGTTCCCGTTCGTCAACTCGCTCAGCTTCTGGCTGTTCGTGGCGGGCGCGGTGCTGATCATGCTGTCGCTGTGGATCGGTGAGTTCGCTGCCACCGGCTGGCTGGCGTTCCCGCCGTTGTCGGGCATCGAATACAGTCCAAGCGTCGGCATGGACTATTACATCTGGGGTCTACAGGTGGCGGGTTTGGGTACCACGCTCAGTGGTATCAACTTCTTCATCACCATCCTCAAGATGCGCACCCCGAGCATGAAGCTGATGCAGATGCCGGTGTTCACCTGGACCGCCCTGGTGACCAACGTGCTGATCGTCGCTGCCTTCCCGGTGCTGACCATCACCCTGGTGCTGCTGACCCTGGACCGTTACCTGGGTACGCACTTCTTCACCAATGATGGTGGCGGCAACGCCATGCTGTACATCAACCTGATCTGGATCTGGGGTCACCCGGAGGTGTACATCCTGGTCCTGCCGGCGTTCGGTGTGTTCTCCGAAGTCATCGCGACCTTCTCGCGCAAGGCGCTGTTCGGCTACAAGGGCATGGTCTACGCCACCGCCTGCATCGGCGTGCTGTCGTTCATCGTGTGGCTGCACCACTTCTTCACCATGGGCTCGGGTGCCAACGTCAATGCCTTCTTTGGCATCACGACGATGATCATCTCGATCCCGACCGGCGTGAAGATCTTCAACTGGCTGTTCACCATGTTCCGCGGCCGTGTGCACTTCACCACCCCGGTGCTGTGGACCATCGGCTTCATGGTCACCTTCGTCATCGGCGGCATGACCGGCGTGATGCTGGCGATCCCGGCCATCGACTTCGTGCTGCACAACAGCCTGTTCCTGATCGCCCACTTCCACAACGTCATCATCGGCGGCGTGGTGTTCGGCATGTTCGCCGGCATCACCTACTGGTGGCCGAAGATGTTCGGCTTCCGCCTCAATGAGTTCTGGGGCAAGTGCGCGTTCTGGTGCTGGTTCATCGGCTTCTACGTGACCTTCATGCCGATGTACGTGCTGGGCTTCATGGGCATGACCCGTCGCCTGCAGAGCACGGTGAACCCGGCCTACGAGCCGTTGCTGCTGGTTGCCGCCTGCGGCGCGTTCATCGTCGGCGCCGGCATCCTGTGCCAGATCATCCAGGTGGCCGTGTCGATCCGCGACCGCAAGAAGACCGTCGACCTGACCGGCGACCCGTGGGATGCCCGTACGCTGGAGTGGGAAACCTCCTCGCCGCCGGCCTTCTACAACTTCGCGACCCTGCCGGACGTCACCGAGCTGGACGATTTCTGGGAGCGCAAGCAGCGGGGTGAAGCCTGGCCGAAGCCGGCCAAGTACACCGACATCCACATGCCGCGCAACACCGGCACGGGCGTTGTCATCGGTGCCTTCAGCCTGGTGTTCGGCTTCGCGATGATCTGGCACATCTGGTGGCTGGCCATCGTCGGCTTCGTCGGCATGATCGCCACGTTCATCTACCGCACCTTCGACCAGGACGTGGACTACTGGGTCCCGGCCGCCGAGGTGGAACGCATCGAGAACGAACACCGCAAGCACCTGGAAGCCCAGGGCCTGGTGAAGTCGGAGCTGAAGGCATGAGCACCAATACCTCGACCCTGAGCCACGGGCACGCCGCGCACGCGGCGGCCCATGGCCATGACGACCACGAGCACCACGATACCGGCGGCAACACCGTCTTCGGTTTCTGGGTGTACCTGATGAGCGACTGCCTCATCTTCGCCTCGCTGTTCGCCACCTACGTGGTGCTGGCGGGCGGTACCGATGGTGGTCCCACCGCGAAGGACCTGTTCGAGCTGCCGTTCGTGGCGTGGGAAACCGCGCTGCTGCTGACCTCGTCGCTGACCTTCGGCCTGGGCATGATTGCCATGCACCGCAAGCAGATGGGCCAGATGTACCTGTGGCTGGGCATCACCTGGCTGCTGGGCTTCGGCTTCATGTGCATGGAAGTGTGGGAGTTCCAGCACCTGATCCATCAGGGCTACGGTCCGGACCGCAGTGCCTTCCTGTCGGCGTTCTTCGCCCTGGTCGGTACCCACGGTCTGCACGTCAGCGCCGGCCTGCTGTGGCTGCTGGTGATGTTCGTGCAGCTGAAGAAGTACGGCCTGACCCCGACCAACAAGACCCGCATGGCGTGCCTGAGCCTGTTCTGGCACTTCCTGGACCTGATCTGGATCGGCGTGTTCTCCGTCGTCTACCTCAATGGAGCGCTGTAATGGCACATGACAACCATGCACACGACCACGGCACCGGCGGCGAAAGCCACGGCAGCGTGAAGTCGTACCTGATCGGCTTCGTGCTGGCGGTGGTGCTGACCGTCATCCCGTTCTGGATGGTGATGTCGGGCGATTTCTCGCGCACCGTCAACGGTGTGGTGATCGCAGTCACCGCGGTGCTGCAGATGCTGGTCCACCTGGTGTTCTTCCTGCACCTGGATCGCTCTTCGGAAAGTCGCTGGAACGTCAACGCTGCGGCCTTCACCGTCGTGGTGATCGGCATCATCGTGATCGGCACCCTGTGGGTCATGCACAACATGAACGTGCACATGATGCACTGACGTCCTCGCGACGTTGCCACACAGAAAGGCCGCCCTCGGGCGGCCTTTCTGGTTTTCCGTTGTCCGGTAGTGCCGGCCGCTGGCCGGCAATTGCGGGACGCCGGCCAGCGGCCGGCTCTACCCGTGGTTCCACCCCGTGCGTGGAGGAGACGCTCGCCTCATCCCACCCGGCGCAGGAACTCTTCGGCCTCCATCGGCCGGCCCAGATGGTAGCCCTGCAGTTGGTCGCAGCCGAGCTCGCTCAGGTACTCGCGCTGCGCCTGGGTCTCCACGCCCTCGGCCACCACCTGCAGCTGCAGGGTGCGGCCCAGCGCGATGATCGACGAGACAATGGCGGCGTCCTCGTCATTTCCTTCCAGGTCGTGCACGAACGCACGGTCGATCTTCAGTTCGGTGGCTGGCATCCGCTTGAGGTAGAGCAGGCTGGAATAGCCGGTACCGAAATCATCGATGGCGATGTGCACGCCCATTGCGGTCAGGTCGCTGAGGATCGCCAAGCTGGCATCGACGTCCTTCATCGCCGTGGTTTCAGTGATCTCCAGGGTCAGCCGTGCCGGTTCGATCCGGTGCCGCTCCAGCACCTCGCGCACGCTGTCCAGCAGTGCCGGCGAGGCAAACTGCAACGGCGAGAGATTCACTGCCATGGTCCATTCCGCATGCCCGACATCGTGCCATGCCCGCAGTTGCGCGCAGGCCCGGTCCAGTACCCAGTCACCGATCGGCAGGATCAGACCGCTGCGTTCGGCGATCGGAATGAAGACATCCGGTGCCAGCAGCCCCAACTCCGGGTGCTGCCAGCGCAGCAGCGCCTCGGCCCCGGTGGCCGGTGCGCCCGCGGCCGGAAATTTGGGCTGGTAATGCAGGATCAGTTCGTTGCGGGCGATGGCCTTGCGCAGGTCCTGCAGCAGGCGCAGCTGGCGATTGGCACTGAGCTGCATCGAGGGGTGAAGAAGGTGTAGCCGTTCCGCCCGGTCTCCTTGGTGTGGTACATCGCCGCATCGGCGTGCGCCATCAGCTCGCGCTCGTTGCTGGCGTCATCCGGATACAGGGCGATGCCCAGGCTGGCGCTGACCTGCAGTTCGGCCGCATCCAGCGTGAACGGCTCACCGGCGGCGGCAATGATGCGCTCGGCCACCACTACCGCATCGTCGGGAATATCGATGGCCAGCACGATCACGAACTCGTCGCCGCCGAGGCGGGCGAACGTGTCCTGCGGGCGCAGCAGGCCGCCGATGCGCTGCGCCACCGCCACCAGCAGGCGGTCGCCAAGCTGGTGGCCATAGGCATCATTGACCGCCTTGAAACCATCCAGGTCGCAGAACATCACCGCCACCGCATGATTGCGGCGCCGCGCCTTCTCGATGGCCTGCTCGATGCGGTCCTGCAGCAGCATGCGGTTGGGCAGCTGGGTCAAGGGATCATGCAGTGCCGCCTGGATCAGCTTGTCGTTGGCGTGCGCCAGCGAATCGGCCAGCAGCCCGGTGCGCACGCGCATCTGCCGGTCGAACAGCGAGGCCACGAGGGCGATGCCCAGCGTGGCCACGGTGGTGACGATCACCAGCACGGCCAGCCAGCGCGTGTCGATGCCGCCACTGCCGACGGCGCCACAGATGCTGCCTTCGGGGAAGCGCGCCGCCGCCATGCCGGTGTAATGCATGCCGACGATGGCCAGGCCCATCACCAGCGATGCGAGCACGCGCAGGAGCAGGGTGTGGCGCTGCTCGGCGCGCAGGCGGAAGGCGATCCACAGTGCGGCGCCAGCGGCACCGATGGCCACCGCGATGGAGGCGGCAAACCAGCCCGGGTGGTAGTCGATGCCGGGCTGCATGCGCATCGCAGCCATGCCCAGGTAGTGCATGGCTGCGATGCCCAGGCCCATCAGCACGGCCCCGGCCAACAGCCGGCGCCACGGCAGGGTGGGGCGCGACACCAGCCACAGCGCATAGGCGGAGGCGCCGATCGAGACCGCCAGCGAGTACAGGGTGATGCCGAGGTCGTAGCCCAGCGGAATCGGCAAATCGAAGGCAAGCATGCCGATGAAGTGCATCGACCAGATGCCCAGGCCCATCGCCGCCGCCCCCCCGCCAGCCACCAGCGGGCCACGCGGCCCTCGGCGGTGGCCAGGCGCCCGGCCATGTCCAGCGCCGTGTACGAAGCAAGAATGGCCACCAGCAGGGAGATGATGACCAGGCTCTGACTGTAACTGCCAGTCATGTTGAATCCAGTGGGGGAGGAAGGGGGCGCCCGCAAGGCGCACGCCCGCGACCCCTATCGGCGCGGGTGGGCAGGACTTGAGCGGTCGCAGCAGCTGCGACCGGGCTCGGCTATCCTGCCACGCCTGTTCCCGTTGCTGGAAATCACCCGATGGCCAAAGCCCGCACCGCCTACGTCTGCAATGAATGCGGCGCCGAATTCAGCAAATGGCAGGGCCAGTGCACGGAGTGCAACGCCTGGAACTCGCTGTCTGAAATCGTGCTGGAGAGCGCGGCGGCGGCCAAGGCACCGGCGTCGCGGCGGGCGGGCTGGGCCGGCAAGATCGATCCGCCGAAGATCACCGCGCTGAAGGACGTGGAGCAGACCGAGCATCGCCGGGTCTCCACTGGCATCGGCGAGTTCGACCGCGTGCTGGGTGGTGGCCTGGTCGAAGGCGCGGTGGTGCTGGTGGGCGGCGACCCGGGTATCGGCAAGTCGACGCTGCTGCTGCAGGCGGTGGCGAAGATGGCGGCCGAACTGCCGGTGCTGTACGTCACCGGTGAAGAGTCGCTGGCCCAGGTGGCCGGCCGCGCGCACCGCCTGGAGCTGCCACTGGACGGGGTCAACGCGCTGGCCGAGACCGGGGTCGAGTCGATCCTGCAGCATGCCTCCAGGGCTGGGCCGCGGCTGATCGTGGCCGATTCGGTGCAGACCCTGTGGACCGAGAGCCTGACCGCTGCGCCGGGTTCGGTCAGCCAGGTGCGCGAGAGTGCGGCGCGGCTGGTGCGGTTCGCCAAGGAGACCGGCACTGCCGTGTTCCTGGTCGGCCACGTGACCAAGGAGGGTGGCATCGCCGGCCCGCGCGTGCTGGAACACATGGTCGACGCGGTGCTGTACTTCGAGGGCGAGAGCGGCAGCCGCTTCCGCCTGTTGCGCGCGTTCAAGAACCGCTTCGGTGCGGTCAACGAGCTGGGTGTGTTCGCGATGGGCGACAAGGGCCTGAAGGAGGTCTCCAACCCTTCGGCGATCTTCCTCTCCGGCGGCAGCACCCACCAGCCGGGCAGCTGCGTGATGGTCACCCGCGAGGGCACACGGCCGCTGCTGGTGGAGGTACAGGCGCTGGTCGATGCATCGCCGCTGTCGAACCCGCGCCGTGTCGCGGTCGGCCTGGAGCAGAACCGCCTGGCGATGCTGCTGGCGGTGCTGCATCGCCATGGCGGCGTACTGGTCGGCGACCAGGACGTGTTCGTCAATGTGGTCGGTGGCATCCGCGTGCAGGAGACTGCCGCCGATCTGCCGGTGCTGCTGGCGGTGTTGTCGTCGCTGCAGGATCGGCCGCTGGCGGAGAAGACCATCGCCTTCGGTGAAGTGGGCCTGTCCGGCGAGATCCGCCCGGTGCCCAATGGCGAAGACCGCCTGCGCGAGGCCGCCACCCATGGCTTCAAGCGCGCCATCGTGCCCAAGGCCAATGCGCCCAAGGGCGGTTCGGTGAAAGGCATGGAGGTGATCGCGGTGGAACGCCTGTCCGAGGCCATCGACGCGGCGTGAGGCCGGCCCTACAAACGTCAATCACGGCAACGGTCAGCTTCCTTGTGCTAGTTTTTCCCGCTCGACGAAGACGCCCTCTGGCGTCTTTCCGTGCCCAGGAGTAAACGATTACATGCAGGACACCGCACTCACCGCCCCCAACGCCGAGATCCGTCGCGCCGGGGTCGATCTCAATGGATTGATGACGGTGCTGGGCAAGCACCTGTATTCCACCCCGGTGGTGGCGCTGCGTGAGCTGGTGCAGAACGCGCATGACTCGATCATCCGCCGCCGCATCGAGCAGCCCGGTGTTGACGTGCCTTCGCGCATTTCGGTGCAGGTTGATGCCGGTGCCGGCGTGCTGCGCATCACCGATACTGGGGCCGGCCTGACCCGCCAGGAGATCCACGATTACCTGGCCACCGTCGGCGTCGGCTACACCCGTGGCCTGCGCCAGGGCGGTGAGGACGATGAAGGGCTGATCGGCATGTTCGGCCTCGGCTTCCTGTCGGCCTTCGTGCTGGCGCGCCGGGTCAGTGTGCGAACCACCTCGTACCAGGCGCCGGATCTGGGCCATCTGTACGTGTCCAGCAACGCCGAGCAATACACCGTCAGCGAAGTGCCTGCACGCGCGGTCGGCACCGAGGTGGAGCTGGAGCTGCATCCGGACTTCCTGCCGCTGGCCAACGAGGCGCGTCTGCATGAGGTGCTGGGCCGCTACTGCGCGTTGCTGTCCGAGCCGATCTTCATCGGTGCTGCGGACGAGGCGCTCAATCCCGAGCCGCCGCCGTGGCGCGGCCAGGGGGATGTCGCCGTGCATCCGGTGCAGGCGCGTCGGCAGGCGCTGCAGTTCGCCGCGCGGTTCGAGCACGATTTCGAACCGATCGTCACCGTGCCGCTGCGCGCCGATGGCAACAGCGATGCCACTGGCCTGCTGTGGGTGCAGGATGGCGCCACCTATGGCACCAGCGACAACCGCAACCTGTCGGTGTTCGTGCGTGGGATGCTGCTGGATGACGACGCGCGCGACCTGTTGCCGCCGTGGGCTGGATTCATCGGCGGAGTGATCGAATCCTCGCGGTTGACGCCCACCGCCAGCCGCGAAGACCTGCAGCGCGATGACCAGTACCGCGCGGTGCAGCATGCACTGCTGGAGGCGCTGATCGACGGCCTGGCCGACGTTGCGAAGCAGCAACCGGAAGCCTGGCGGCGCGTGCTGACCCGCCACAACGAGGCCCTGCTGGGTGCGGCACTGTGCGATGAGCGCCTGTTCGAACTGCTGATGGAGCATGTGCGGGTACCGACCTCGCAGGGCGACCTGCCGGCCAGTGCGCTGCCGGCGCGCGGTGCCGTGCATGTCATCCTCGACAACGGCGGCGGCTTTGAAGAGATGCTGTTCCGCGCGATGGGCGTACCGGTCGCGCATGGCCATCGCTACGCGGTGGTGCCGTTCCTGCGGCGCTGGGCCCAGGCCAAGGGCCTGCGCCTGGTCGAGCTCGGCACCGAGCAGGGCAACCGCGCACTGTTCCGCAGTGATGACAGCCTCGACGAGGCGCAGCTGGCGTGGCTGCGCGAACAGCTGGGCGACGGCGAGCAGCTGCTGCCCGCACGTTTCAGCCCGGAGGCGCTGCCGGTGGTGGTGGTGCCCGACCGCGAGGCCGAGCTGAAGCAGCGGCTGGAAGACGACGAGAACGACAAGCGCGTCTCGATGGCCGCGCTGCGCCTGGCGCGCCAGTTCACCGCGCGCATCGAATCACGCGCACCCTCGCGGCTCTACCTCAACCTCGACAACCCGGCGGTGCAGGCACTGCTGCGCGCCCAGCGCGAGGGCCACCCACAGGCCGAGGCTGCGGCGCGCCTGCTGCGCTCGCTGAAAGTCATCGTCGCCGCGCAGGGCCGCCCGCTGGCACGCGCGACCGCTACGCCGGGCCCGGATCTCAATGGTGCTTTCACCGATATCGCCGGTGCCCTGCAGCAGATGCTGCGCTGAGCACCGCACCCTCTCATCCAGCCTTCGCTAGACAGGAGCAATTATCCCATGGACATCTGGAACTGGGTCGAAAAGCTGCAGGGTGACCTGCGCCAGGCCGGCCAGGCGCAGAACGCGCACCTGCTGAACCGTCTCGCCGACGAGGTCAGTGAACTGCAGATCGACCGCGTCGATGCGCTGCTGCCCGAAGCACGCGCCCTGGGCAAGGCACTGGACAACCCGTGGGTTGACGTCTATGTCGGCCACTGGGCGCTGCGCAACCGCGTCGGCAACCGCGTGGAAGGCGAGAGCGCACTCGGCGAAGCCGTAGCGCTGTTCGAGCGCGCGCACCGCGAGGACACCCTGGAATGCCCGCAGTCGATCTGCGTGACCCAGGACCTGGCCGCCTGCTATGGCAACATCGACGGCCCGGGCTGGGTGCCCGAGCGCATCGAGGTCTGCGACGAAACCCTTGGCCGCATCGATCCGAGCTGGGCCTGTTTCCAGTGCCTGAGCTGCGAGAAGGCCGATGCGCTGCTCGATGATGGCCGTGGCCAGGCGGCGCTGGATTACCTGCAGGTGCAGGCCGATGCCGTGGAAGCCTGTGGCAAGGAAGTGTTCGACAGCTTCCCCGAGATGCAGATCAAGATCCTGCTGGGCATGGGCCGTGCCGATGAGGCACTGGCGCTGATCGAAAAACGGGAGGCCGAAGTTGCCGCGTCCGGAGAGTACGAGCCGGCCAACTGCACGGTGCCGCGTCGCTTGTCCAAGGCCTGGGCGCTGGCCCAGCTGGGCCGCGACGAAGAGGCGCTGCAGCAGCTGGTGCCGTGGAGCGAGCTGACCCGAACTACTGGCGGCTGTGGGCAAACACCGCCGCAGCCCTGTGCCAGCGTGATCCCGCGCGAAATACGTGGGATCTGGGCACGCGCTTCAACACCATCATCGAGCACTTCGCACGGGTCGGTTCGCACCGCCTGCTGATCGAAGTCGCGGCGTTGAGCCTGGAACTCGCCCTGCAGCGTGGCGCGCGCTGGGTCGCACTGCGGCAGCTGGAACTGGCCCGCACCCATCTGGCGCAGCTGCGCCAGGATCGGGGTGCTGCGGCGCTGGTGGCCGGCCTGGCCGCGCGCATCGAGGCATTGCCGGACGTCGCGCCGCTGCCGGTGCCGGCGGGCGAGCTGCTGGCATGGCTGGACGCGCAGGGCGAACAGAACCAGTCGCGCGATCCCGAGCGCGAAGCGCAGTGGTTGCTGCAGGCGCATGCCGAGCTGCCCGATGACGAGGCGCTTGCCGAGATGGCTGCCTCCGCGCTGAATGCCTGCGGCGCGCAGGCCGAGGCGCGGTCGCTGCTGTGGCGGTTCGTACGCGGCCATGTGCAGCACGATGGCCCCGCGGCCTACACGCTGATGCGCTGGCTGGCCGAACAGGGCGACGACGACGGACTGCGCCAGCTGGCCGATCTCTATCGCGGCAGCGTGCCGGTGTTCGCGCACTGGTGCGAGGTGCAGCGTGCACGTCGCGTGTCCGACTGGCCGGCGCTGGAGCAGGCGGCCCGATCGCTTCTGGAGCTGTCTCCGGGCTCGCACGGCGCGCGCGGCACGCTGGCGCGCATGTACATGGAAACCGGCCGTTTCAGCGAGGCCCAGGCCTGTTATGCACAGCTGGTGGAGCTGCTGGAGGAGCCCAATGCCGCGCATTGGGACCACATGAGCGCAGCCAGCGCGGCGCGCGACTGGGACGCGGTGCGCCGCTCGGCGGCGGCGATCGGCATGGAATTGTCCAGCCAGGATGGCGTGGTCGAGGAGCCGTGGGGCTGGGTGATCATCCGCAGCGAAGAGAACGGCGAACCGATGGAGTACTACGCCCGTCGCAGCGGTCCGGTGACCGCGCGCATCGTCGAGAACGCGCCGTCCAACCGCGCCCAGCAGGTGGGCGACTGGGTGGTGTTCGATGCCGCGCTGGTGCATCCGGCACCAGAGGAGGAGGAAGCACGCGAGCATTTCATCCCGACCTATGCGCAGGTGCATGTGCTGGAGCGCGGCGGCTTCGCCCGCAGCTGGATGATCGATGGCGCGCACCCGGGCGAAGATGCCTGGAATGCCTTCGTCGAGGCGGCCGAAGCACAGGGCTGGAAGGTGTGGTCACACAGCCGGCCGGACTACACCGTCACCGACCCCGATGTGGAAGAGGGTACGCTGCCCGGCCTGCTGTTCACCGTGGCCCAGCCGCAGGACCACGCACCGCTGGCACTGCACCGCTTCCTGCAGCAGCACACCGCGACGTGGCCGCATCCGCATTGCTGGCTGCGCCTGGCTGAAGCCTGTGACCAGGATCGCCAGCCGCATCTGGACGTGATCGAGCGTTACGGGTTGTAGGCCGGATATCGGGTAGTGCCGGCCGCTGGCCGGCAGCACCGGGAGATCCTGTATTGCCGGCCAGCGGCCGGCACTACCTCAGGGAAAAATACATGCGAAAGACAGGGATGTTGATGATCGCCGGGCTGCTGCTGGCCCCTGCCGTGCAGGCGTCACCCGCCTGCCAGGAACCAGAGGCGGTGGCCCGCGCCTTCTACGAGGCAACGACGGGCGATGGTGATCTGCTGGAGCCACCCCCGGCGCTGGTCAGCCCTGCTTTCGGCAAGGCACTGCGTGGAGAGCGCGCCTGCCAGCAGCGCGAAGAGGGCATCTGCACCATCGCTTCGGATCCGTGGCTGGATGCGCAGGACGGTGACATCGAAACCCCGGTGCGCTACAGCTGGAAGGAGGCTTCGGTCTCCGCCGGCCAGGTCGAGATGCGCTATTCGGTGTGGAAGAAGGCCTACCTGACCCGCCTGCCGATGGTGCGCCACGGGCAGGGATGCTGGCAGGTTGATGACATCGTCACCAACAGTGGTCGTTCGGTGCGGAAGATCCTGGCCCAGCCTTGACGGTAGCGCCGGTGGGTGCCGACCGTTGGTCGGCACACCGCCTATCGCGAATGCCCGAACACCAGTTCGATCACGAACTGGCTGCCGAAGAAGGCCAGCAGCAGCAACAGCATCGCCGCCAGCGTCCAGTGCACCGCCTTCATGCCGCGCCAGCCGTAGCGCCGGCGGCCGATCAGCAGCACGCCGAACACGATCCACGACAGCACGCTCAGCACGGTCTTGTGCACCAGCTTCTGCGCCAGCAGGTCGTCGACGAACAGCACCCCGGTGACCAGGGTGAGGGTCAGCAGCGCGAAGCCGACGGTGATCACCCGGAACAGCAGTGATTCCAGGTCGGCCAGCGGCGGCAGCGCGCGCAGCCAAGGCCGGAACTCGCGGCGGCGCAGGGCGCGTTCCTGCAGCCACAGCATGATCGCCAGCAGCGCGGCGATGCTCAGCGTGGCGTAGGCCAGCAGGGCCAGCCAGGCGTGGCTGGCCAGGCGCCAGCCCAGCACCTTGCTCGGTTCGTGGCCGTAACCGTGGTAGGCCAGCAGCAGCACGGCGGCCAGCGGGAACACCACCACGCCCAACGCCGACATCCGCCCGCGCGCGCCGACCAGCGAAGTCAGCCAGGCCATGCCCAGGCCGACCAGCGACAGTGCGGCGAAGAAGTGCATGTCCGGCCCGCCGTTGGTGCGCATCGCCACCATCACGTGGTAGCCGCCGTGCAGCAGCATGGCGGGCAGGGCCGGCCACAGCCAGATGGGGGAGCCGGTCGTCTCATCGCGGCCAAGCGCGCGCACCAGCAGGGCACTGGCAGCCAGGTAGAGCAGGACGGCGATGAGAACGATTGTCATCGTTGCAGTTTCGCATACCCCGTGATGCTGGCGACGGCCCCGTGGCCGCAGTCCGGGGAGACAGCCAGACCCGTTATACTGTCTGCCTTATTGTCCCCCGCTTTCAGACAGGTTGCGCCGCATGTTCGAGTCCCTGACCCAGCGCCTTTCCGGCACCATCGAGCGCCTGCGTGGCCGCGGCCGCCTGACCGAGGAGAACATCCGCGAGGCAACCCGCGAAGTGCGCATCGCGCTGCTCGAGGCCGACGTTGCGCTGCCGGTGGTGCAGGCGCTGATCGAGCGCATCAAGGTGCGCGCGGTCGGCCAGGAAGTGCTGAAGTCGCTGACCCCGGGCCAGGCGCTGATCAAGGTCGTGCGCGACGAGCTGACTGCGGTGATGGGCGCTGAAGCCAGCGACCTGAACCTCAATGTGCCCGCTCCGGCCATCATCCTGATGGCGGGCCTGCAGGGCGCCGGCAAGACCACCACCGTGGGCAAGCTGGCCAAGCACCTGAAGGAAAAGCGCAAGAAGAAGGTGATGGTGGTCTCGGCCGACGTCTACCGTCCGGCCGCGATCGAGCAGCTGAAAACCCTGGCCGAGCAGGTGGGCGTGCTGTTCTTCCCGTCCAGTGCCGACCAGAAGCCGGAAGCCATCGTCCGCGCAGCCATCGACGATGCACGCAAGTCGTTCGTCGACGTGCTGCTGGTCGATACCGCCGGCCGCCTGGCCATCGACGAAGCGATGATGGCCGAGATCAAGGCCCTGCACGCTGCGGTGAATCCGGCCGAAACGCTGTTCGTGGTCGACGCCATGACCGGCCAGGACGCGGCCAACACCGCCAAGGCCTTCGGCGATGCCCTGCCGCTGACCGGCGTGGTACTGACCAAGACCGACGGTGACGCCCGCGGCGGCGCCGCGCTGAGCGTGCGCTACATCACCGGCAAGCCGATCAAGTTCGTCGGTGTCAGTGAAAAGCCGGAAGGCCTGGACGTGTTCCACCCGGACCGTATCGCCAGCCGCATCCTCGACATGGGGGACGTGCTGTCGCTGGTCGAGCAGGTCGAGCAGCAGGTCGACAAGGACAAGGCCGCCAAGCTGGCCGAGAAGGTCGCCAAGGGCAAGAAATTCGACCTGAACGACATGCGTGACCAGCTCGAGCAGATGCAGAACATGGGCGGCATCGGCGGCCTGATGGACAAGCTGCCGGGCCTGGGCAACATCCCCGACCATCTGAAGCAGCAGGTCAGCCAGGGCAAGGAAGTGCCGCGCATGATCGCCATCATCAGCTCGATGACCAAGAAGGAACGGCGCAATCCGAACCTGCTCAACGGCTCGCGCCGCGCGCGCATCGCCAAGGGCTCGGGCGTGACGCCGGCCGACGTCAACAAGCTGATGAAGCAGTACATGCAGATGGAAAAGATGATGAGCAAGATGGCCGGCGGTGGCATGAAGGGCATGTTGCGCAGCATGAAGGGGATGATGGGCGCCATGGGCGGCCGCGGCATGCCGTTCCGTTGATGACGGCCCCGTCCGCAATCTGATGTAGCGCCCGGGCCCACGCTCGGGCGGCGGCGCACAAGCGCCGCAGCAGGCCGTCGGGCAGCAGGCTCGACTCTTCCCCTGTCCTGCGCGCACCATGGGGGCCTGTCCGAAACGATGGGCCGTCATGCAGAGTTCCGCTGTAGCTTCCCGCGCCGAGGCGTTCTGCCGGCGCTTTGGCGTTTCCGTTCCGATCCTGCTGGCACCGATGGCCGGTGCCTGCCCGGTACCGTTGTCGGCTGCGCTGGCCAACGCCGGCAGCATGGGCGCAATGGGCGCGGTGTTGTCCTCTTCGGCCGATATCGGTCGCTGGATGGATGACTTCCGCGCAGCCTCCAGCGGTCCGGCGCAGGTGAACCTGTGGATGCCGGACCCTGTACCTGCCCGTGACGTTGCCGCCGAGGCCGCCAGCCGCGCCTTCCTCGCGCAATGGGGCCCGGAGGTGCCGGCCAGCGCCGCCGACGCCACGCCGGCCGACTTCGAAGAACAGTTCGCCGCACTGCTGGCGGCGCGTCCTGCGGTGGCCTCGACCATCATGGGCGTGCTGTTGCCGCGCCACGTGCAGCAGTTGAAGGACGCCGGCATCGCCTGGATCGCCTGTGCCACCACCTTGTCCGAAGCGCGCGCGGCACAGGACGCCGGCGCCGACGCGGTGGTGGCGCAGGGCGCGGAGGCCGGCGGCCATCGTGGTTCCTTTGATCCGGCGATGGCCGAGCGCCAGCTGGTGGGACTGTTTGCGCTGCTGCCGCGCCTGGCCGATCAGCTGCAGATTCCGGTGATTGCCGCCGGCGGCATCGCCGATGGCCGTGGCATCGCTGCCGCACTCACCTTGGGCGCCAGTGCGGTGCAGATCGGCACCGCCTTCCTGCGCACGCCGGAAGCGGCGATCGCTTCGGCGTGGGCCGATGGGCTGGCCGCCAGCGAACCGGAAGATACCTGGCCGACCCGCGCCTTCAGTGGTCGCCTGGGCCGTGGCCTGGCGACGCCCTATGTGCGCGCCGCTGCTGCAGAAGGCGCCCCCGCGCCGCGTCCATACCCGGTGCAGCGCGGCCTGACCGCCCCGATGCGCAGGCAGGCGGCACAGGAAAATCGTCTGGCGGCGATGCAGGCCTGGGCCGGGCAGTCGGCGTGGATGGCGCCGGCGCAGCCGGCCGCCGACGTGCTGCGCGGCATGTGGGAACAGGCGCAGGCACTGCTGCCATGATGGTGAGCTGCAACGGCCGGGCGGCGCAGGTGGAGGATCTCCTGCCGGCGCTGGTGAATTACGGCCACTTCACCTCGCTGCAGGTGCGTGGTGGTGCAGTGCAGGGGCTGGACCTGCATCTGGCGCGGCTGTCACAGGCTACGCGCGAACTGTTCGGCAGCGAACTGGACACGGTGCAGGTGCAGGCGTGGATGGCGCAGGCATTGCAGCAGTCAGGGCAGGCCGATGCCTCGTTGCGGGTGACGGTGTACTCGCGCCGCTTCGATTTCCGCAATCCGCTGGCGGCGGTGCCGGTGGACGTGCTGGTGGCGGTGTCAGCGCCGGTGACGCTGACCGTCGCCAAGCGAGTGCGCAGCGTGGCCTGGCAGCGTGAACTGCCGCAGATCAAACATGTGGGCACCTTCGGCCTGTTCGCCGAGCGCCGCGCGGCGATGGCGGAAGGATTCGACGATGTGCTGTTCGTGACCGTCGATGGCGAAATGAGTGAAGGCAGCACCTGGAACCTGGCCGTGCACGATGGTGAACGGCTGCTCTGGCCGCAGGCGCCGGCCCTGCGCGGGACCGCCGAGGCGCTGCTGAAGCAGCATTGGCCGCGGGCGCAGGCCACGCAGCCATTGCGGCTGGCGGATATGGCTGGCGTGAAAGCCGCTTTTGCCTGCAACGCCAGTGGTCTGTGGGCGCTGGAGGCCATTGACGGGCATGTCCTGCCCGGCTCGCAGGCACTGGCTGAACAGGGCAGGGCGGCGCTGGCGGCGGTGGCTTGGGACAAATTGGGGTCAGATCCCTTTTGCGCCGCAAAAGGGATCTGACCCCGGGAGTTCATCCCCGGGGTTGGCTCGGCCGGGCTCTGCCGCTATAATCGCCCGCTTACCTCGCCATCCTGGCGACTGGGCAATAGGAAAAACACCATGGTCAAGATTCGACTGACCCGCGGCGGCGCCAAGAAGCGTCCGTTCTACCACATCATCGTCACCGACGTGCGCAGCGCGCGCGACGGCCGCAACATCGAGCGCGTTGGCTTCTACAACCCGGTCGCCCAGGGCGCCGAGAAGCGCATCGAGCTGGACCTGGCCCGCGTTGACCATTGGGTCAAGAACGGCGCCCAGCCGACCGACAAGGTCCGCAACCTGATCAAGGAAGCGACCAAGTCCCAGGCCGCTGCGGCCTGATCCTGACGGGCCACGCTTCGGCGTGGCCCTCTTGGTTGAAGCAGATGAAAGATATCGAGCGCCGCATCCTGCTGGGCAGGGTTGTCGGCGCTTTTGGTGTGCGCGGCGAGATCAAGCTCGAGTCCTGGACCGAGCCACGTTCCGCCATTTTTCGTTACCAGCCGTGGATCGTGCGCAGCCCATCCGGCGTGGAAACCACGGTTGAAGGTGTGCGCGGCCGCGACAGCGGCAAGCACCTGGTGGCCCGTTTCCCCGGGGTCGAGGATCGCGATGTGGTCGAAGCGATGCGCGGCACCGAGATCTACGTGGCCCGCAGTGCCTTGCCGCCGCCGAAGCCCGATGAGTATTACTGGGTGGACCTGGAAGGCCTGGATGTGAAGACCACCGAGGGCGTCGCCCTGGGCCAGGTCTCGCACCTGTTCAGCACCGGCGCCAATGACGTGGTTGTGGTCCGGGGTGACCGCGAGCGGATGATTCCGTTCGTGCAGCCGGACTTCGTCAAATCGGTCGATTTCGAGGCCAACCTGATCGTGGTCGACTGGGATCCCGAGTTCTGAGTGTGAGCATGCGTTTCGACGTCATCACCCTGTTTCCCGAGTTCCTCGCCCAGTCCGCTGGACTGGGCGTGGTCGGGCGCGCGCAGGAGAAGGGATTGTTCAGCCTGCATGGCTGGAACCCCCGTGATTACGCCGAAGGCAACTACCGCCGGGTGGACGACCGTCCGTTCGGTGGTGGCCCGGGCATGGTGATGCTGATCGAGCCGCTGCAGGCCTGCCTGCAGGCGATCCGAGAGGCCGATCCCACCCCGGCGCGGGTGATCTACCTCAGTCCGCAGGGCGCGCCGTTGACCCAGGCCAAGGTGCGGGAACTGGCGGCGCTGCCGCGCATGGTCCTGCTCTGTGGCCGCTACGAGGGCATCGACGAGCGTTTCCTGGAGGCCAATGTCGACGAGGAAATCTCCCTCGGCGACTACGTGCTGTCCGGGGGCGAGCTGGGCGCGGCGGTGATCATCGACGCCGTGGCCCGCCTGCAGGACGGTGCCCTGAACGATGCGGAGTCGGCGGCGCAGGACAGCTTCGAGGGCGACCTCGGTCTGCTCGACTGTCCGCATTACAGCCAGCCGGCCCAGCACCCGCTGGGGACGTGCCGGAGGTGCTGCGCTCGGGCAACCACGCGGCCATCGCCGCCTGGCGCCGCCAGCAGTCGCTGCTCCGGACCGCCCAGCGGCGCCCGGACCTGCTGGATGAACAGGCACTGGGCAAGGCCGACCGCAAACTGCTGGAGCAGGGCCGCCAGGCCCGGAACCAGAAGGCCAGCCCCTAGCGCAGGGCTGGCTTTATCGGCTATCATGCCTAATTCCGCCAGCCCCGGTTGGCGCGCGCAGTACCCAAAACAAACGTGCAGCACAGTCCGGTGACTGCATGAGCCCACGTTGTCGATACGACACGCCCACCCGAACAAGAATCGGTGTAACCCATGAGCAAGCTGAACAAGTCCATCGTCGCGGAATTCGAATCCGCCCAGATCACCCGCGAACTGCCGAAGTTCAGCCAGGGCGACACCGTTGTCGTCAACGTGAAGGTGAAGGAAGGCAGCCGCGAGCGCGTGCAGGCCTACGAAGGCGTCGTCATCGCCACCAAGAACGCCGGCCTGAACTCCTCGTTCACCGTGCGCAAGATCTCGCACGGCTACGGCGTCGAGCGCGTTTTCCAGACCCACAGCGCCATCATCGACTCGGTCGAAGTGAAGCGTCGTGGTAAGGTCCGCGCCGGCAAGCTGTACTACCTGCGCGGCCTGGAAGGCAAGGCTGCCCGCATCAAGGAAGACCTGGCTGCCGCTGCTGCCGCCAAGGCTGCCCGTCTGGCCGACAAGGCCTGATAAACAACTTCGGTTGTTGCCGCGACGGCCACCTTCGGGTGGCCGTTTGCGTTTCCGGCATCGCATCGGCCACGATCAGCTGATGAGCGACATCAACCCGCGCTATCCCGCCGTGATCCAGTCGGCACTGCGCTTTCTCGACGGCAAGGGGCTGGTGCGCGTGCAGTCGGCGCCGCTGCTGCACCGCCTGCTATGGCGCCTGGGCATTGCCCTGCCGCCACCGATCCTGGCCGGCTTCGGCACCAATGCGCTGGTGCAGGGCCTGCTGTTCGGGCTGTTCTGGACCGCGCTGATGTGGCTGATGCTGTGGCAGGGCAGCGAGCGCCCGCTGGCGCTGTTGCTGGTGGCCGGCCTGTCGGCTGGCGTGCTGTTCGGTATCGTGATGGCAGCGCTGATGCGCTCGCTGCGCCGCCACCGCAAGCTGCCGGACTGGCGCCGGTTCCGCGCACGGCAGGCGGGCTGAGCCGATGGCGCACTGCGCCGTGACCACCGGGCGGGCCCGCGCTAGGCTGCAGCTTCATCCCGATGGACATAGCGTGCGATGCCTGCCAAGCGAACCGCACCTTCCACTGCGCCCACGCTGCTGTCCGGTGGCAACCCTCAGATCGCCAAGGGCGAGGGCGATGCGCCGGTGCAGGCATACATCGCCGCCATGCCGGACTGGAAACGTCCGATCGGCGCGCGACTGGATGCATTGATCGAGCAGGCCGTACCTGGGGTGCACAAGGCAGTGAAGTGGAACTCGCCGATGTATGCGGTTGCGCCGGGCGAAGGGTGGTTTCTCAGCTTCCATTGCTTCACCCGCTACATCAAGGTGGCGTTCTTCCGCGGCGCGGCACTGGCGCCAGTGCCGCCCGAGCCGTCCAGGAGCGCCGATACGCGTTACCTGCACATCCCGCAGGACGGCCTGCTGGATGAGGCACAGTTCCTCGACTGGGTGCGCCAGGCCGCCGCGTTGCCCGGCGAGCGCATGTAACCCCGACCTTCTCATTCCTTTCCCGACGAGAGCTCCTGATGGCCACGCATGCCCCCAACCCGGCCGATGCCGGAACACCGGCCACCGAGTTGATCGATGCACGCATCGCCGAGTTGGCAGACTGGCGCGGTGAAACACTGGCACGCGTGCGTGCGTTGATCCATGAAGCGCTGCCCGACGTGCAGGAAACCTGGAAATGGCGGGGTACACCGGTGTGGGAGCACAACGGCATCCTGTGCACCGGCGAGACCTACAAGCAGGCAGTGAAGCTGACCTTCGCCAACGGTGCGGCGCTGGCCGATCCAAAGGGGCTGTTCAACGCAAGCCTGGACGGCAACACGCGGCGTGCGATCGACATCCATGAAGGCGCGATGCCGGATGCCGCTGCGTTCAAGGCGCTGCTGCGCGCGGCGGCGACGCTCAACGCGGCGAAGAAGAAGCGGTAGAGCCGGCCGCTGGCCGGCTGCTTTGCGATGCTTGCGGAGGGGTTTGAAGTTGCCGGCCAGCGGCCGGCACTACCGTGGTAATCCCCGGCGGCGAAGAAGCGGTAGAGCCGGCCGCTGGCCGGCTGCTTTGCGATGCTTGCGGAGGGGTTTGAAGTTGCCGGCCAGCGGCCGGCACTACCGTGGTAATCCCCGGCGGCGAAGAAGCGGTAGAGCCGGCCGCTGGCCGGCTGTTCTGCGATGCTTGCGGAGGGGTTTGAAGTTGCCGGCCAGCGGCCGGCACTACCGTGGTAATCCCCGGTGGCGGAGAAGCGGTAGAGCCGGCCGCTGGCCGGCTGCTTTGCGATGCTTGCGGAGGGGTTTGAAGTTGCCGGCCAGCGGCCGGCACTACCGTGGTAATCCCCGGCGGCGGAGAAGCGGTAGAGCCGGCCGCTGGCCGGCTGCTTTGCGATGCTTGCGGAGGGGTTTGAAGTTGCCGGCCAGCGGCCGGCACTACCGTGGTAATCCCCGGCGGCGAAGAAGCGGTAGAGCCGGCCGCTGGCCGGCTGTTTTGCGATGCTTGCGGAGTGGGGGGAAGTTGCCGGCCAGCGGCCGGCACTACCGCAGCGGTGCGGCATCCGGGTCGGCCACCGGCGAGGGTGGGCAGGCGGGAATCTCAGAGGGCGTGGCCAGTTCTTCGGCATGCGAGGGCTTGCCCATCATCTTCGCCTTGCGCCAGCCGCCCCAGCGGTAATACGCCAGCGACAGCAGCATCGACACCAGCGAGCTGACCGGGAAGCTCAACCAGATCGCATCGGCGCCCCAGTACGGCTGCAGCAGTTCGGCGAACGGCACGCGCACGCCCCACAGCGAGCCAGCCAGGATCAGCAGCGGCGGAATCACCGCGCCGGTGGAGCGCACTACGCCGGAGATCACGAAGCTGACGCCGAAGAACAGGAACGAGCCGATCACTACGTGGTTGAGGTGGCGCGCGATCTCCAGCGCTTGGCTGGCCGGTGGCAGGAACAGCGCCAGCAGCTGGCGATCGAACACCACCAGCGGCAGGATCAACGCGCCGGTCAGCAGGAAGTTGAACAGCACGCCCTGGCGTGCGGTGCCGCGCACGCGGTCCCAGCGCTGCGCACCCACGTTCTGTGCGGCCATCGAAGAGCATGCTGCACCGATCGCCATCGCTGGCATCTGCAGGTAGTTCCACAGTTGCAGGGCAGCGCCGTAGCCCGCGCCGGTGTCGGTCCCGTACTGGTTGACCATGGTCATCAGCAGGATCACCGACAGCGAGATCAGCACCATCTGCAGGCCCATCGGCACGCCCTTGACCACCAGAGCCTTGAGGATGGTCATGTCGAGCTTGAACAGGCGCATGTCGGCGCGGCCCAGCCACAGGGTGTGGCGCTTGTGCCGCATGTACAGCAGCAGGCCGGCCAGCGACAGCGTCTGCGCGACCAGCGTGGCCCACGCCGAGCCGGCGATACCCAGCGCGGGAAACGGCCCCATGCCGAAGATCAGTACCGGGTTCAGCACGATGTCCAGCGCCACTGACACCATCAGGAAGCGGAACGGCGTGCGCGAGTCACCGGCACCGCGCAGCGCGGCGGTGAGGAAGGCGAACGCGTACAGCGTCGGCATCGCCAGGAAGATGATCTGCAGGTAGGCCTCGGCCAATGGCAGCGAAGCGGCCGGCGTGCCCATCGCCGCCAGCAACGGATGGGCCATGAACCAGCCGGCGAGGGCGATGATCACCGACAGGCCGATGAAGAAGGTGGCGCTGGTGCCGACCACGCGCCGCGCCTGCACGAGGTCGCGCGCGCCGATCGCCTGGCCGATCAGGATGGTGGAGGCCATGCCGAAACCGAACACCGAGCCGATCAGGAAGAACATGATGTTGTTGGCGTTCGCGGTGGCGGTCAGCGCCGCCTCGCCGAGGAAGCGCCCGACCCAGACCGCGTTCACCGAGCCGTTCAGCGACTGCGCGATGTTGCCCGCCAGGATCGGCAGGGAGAACAACAGGAGATTGCGCCCGATCGGGCCGGAGGTCAGGTCAAGCGGTGCCTTGGCCATGGAGTGGTGATCGAATCCCGGGAGGCGCACACTAGCACCACGCCGGTTTGCGGGATGTGGCAATGCATCAACGACTGCAGGTGGAGCGGAGGCTGGCGCTGGCCTTGATCAGCGTCGGATTGGCCGCATGTTCGATGGACGACCGGCTGGGTGATACCCAGATCCGGCCAACCGACCGTCCCGAGTGTCTGGTCGGCAGCCAGCGCCAGGACCTGGCCTCCGGGGTGCGGCCATTGATCGGCGGCACCGGCTGCCGGGCCGACCCGGACAACCCGCGTCCCCTCAACAAGCCACTGGAGTAGCCTGCCCCCATGCCCGAGCTTTCCCCGCTGTCACCCAGTGTCCGCCTGGACATCTGGTTGTGGGCGGCCCGTTTCTTCAAGACCCGCAGCCTGGCCAAGCAGGCGATCGAGACCGGCAAGGTCAGCGTTGCCGGGCAGCGTCCGAAATCCTCACGCGCGGTGCGCGTGGGCGAGCAGCTTCAGGTCGACCGTGGTGAAGAGCATTTCGAGGTCCAGGTGCTCGGCCTGAGCGATCAGCGCGGGCCCGCAGCGACGGCGCAGCAGCTGTATGCCGAGAGCGAGGCCTCCAAGGCGCGTCGTGCCGAACAGCGTGCGCTGCGCATCGCCGCGCGCGATGGGTTCCAGCCGCCGGAGCACAAGCCGGACAAGCGCGCGCGCCGGTTGATCCGCGCGCTGGGCGATATTGACGCGCTGTAAATGATGCGGCGCCGGACCGGGTCCGGCGCCCGCAGGCGTCAGCGCTTGCCGCCGAGCAGGCTGCCGCCGATCTTCAGCAGATCGCCCACGCCGAGCTGGCCGTCACCGTCCTGGTCCAGCAGGCTGCCGAGCAGGCCACCGGCAAGACCACCCTGTTGCTGCACGTGCTGCTTTTCCTGGCCAAGCGCCTGGCTGAGCGAGCCGGCATCGGCCTGGCCGCCACCGAGACGCTGGGCGAGGAAGGCCATCACGATCGGTGCGAGGATCTGCAGCAACTGGCTGGTGCGGCCGCTGTCCAGCTGGGTAGCCTGCGCCAGCCCGCTTTCGACCTTCTGCTGGCTGCCGCCGAAGATGTGGCCGAGGATGCCGGCGCCATCGCTGGCGGCACCACCGCCACCGCCGCCCAGTACCGAGCCAAGCACGCTGCCCAGGTCCAGGCCGCTGTGGTTGTTCTGCAGTGCGCCGAGCAGCGCCTGTGCGCCCTGTGGCTGCGAGGCGTTGTTGCCCAGCGCGCCCATCAGCACCGGCAGTGCGGCGCTGATCGCACCGGAAGCCTGGGTATCGCTGATACCGAGCTGCTGGGAGACCTGCTGCAGCGGCGCGCCCTGCAGTTTGGCGAGAAGTTCATCGGTCAGGCTCATCTGCGGATTCCTTGATTGGGGTGGGGCGTGCAGAAGGTACGACGCGGACCGTTAAAACGGCGACGCCGCCTCACAGGGGGGCGGCGTGCCGTACACGGGGAGGGCGATCAGAGCTCGATGTCTTCCGCGCCCGGGGTCGCAGTAGGGAAGTCCGCTTCCGGTTGCGCCGGCTTGAACGGATCCGATGGCTGGCTGGCCAGCGCCTTGAGGGCTGCGGCGACGCCGGCACCGTAGGCCGGGTCGGCCTTGCTGCAGTTGTCGATGTGGCGCTGCTTGATGAAGTCCGGTGCATCGCCCAGGGCGCGGGCGGTGTTGGCGAACAGGCGGTCCTTCTGTGCCTGGTTGTAGCTGCGGAACAGCGCACCGGGCTGGCTGAAGTAGTCGGCGTCGTCCTCACGGAAGTTCCAGAAGTCGGCGTCGCCGCGGATCTTCATCGGCGGTTCGCGGTACTGCGGCTGTTCCTGCCACTGGCCGTAGCTGTTCGGTTCGTAATGCGGCAGGCCGCCGTAGTTGCCATCCACGCGCATCGCACCATCGCGGTGATTGCTGTGCACCGGGCAGCGTGCGGCGTTCACCGGAATCTGGTGGTGGTTCACGCCCAGCCGGTAGCGCTGCGCATCGGAATAGGCGAACAGGCGTGCCTGCAGCATCTTGTCCGGCGACGGGCCGATGCCCGGCACCAGGTTGCTCGGTGCGAACGCCGACTGCTCCACGTCCTGGTACCAGTTGACCGGGTTGCGGTTCAGTTCGAACTGGCCCACTTCGATCAGCGGGTAGTCGCTCTTCGGCCATACCTTGGTCAGGTCGAACGGATGGATGCGGTAGGTTTCCGCCTCCAGCTCCGGCATGACCTGGATGAACAGCTTCCACTTCGGGAAGTCGCCCTTCTCGATCGCGTCGAACAGGTCGCGGCCGTGGCTTTCGCGGTCATGGCCGACCAGGATCTGCGCCTGCGCGTCGGTCAGCGATTCGATGCCCTGCTGGCTGACAAAGTGGAACTTGACCCAGAAGCGCTCGCTGTCGGCGTTGGTGAAGCTGTAGGTGTGCGAGCCGAAACCATGCATGTGGCGGAAGCTGCGCGGAATGCCGCGGTCGCTCATCACCACGGTCACTTGCAGCAGGGCTTCGGGCAGCAGCGTCCAGAAGTCCCAGTTGTTGCGCGCGCTTCGCAGGTTGGTGTGCGGGTCGCGCTTGACCGCTTTGTTGAGGTCGGCGAACTTGCGCGGGTCGCGCAGGAAGAACACCGGCGTGTTGTTGCCGACCAGGTCCCAGTTGCCTTCTTCGGTGTAGAACTTCAGTGCGAAGCCGCGGATGTCACGCTCGGCGTCGGCGGCACCACGCTCGCCGGCCACCGTGGTGAAGCGCGCGAACATCTCGGTCTGCTTGCCCACCTTCTCGAACAGTTTGGCGCGGGTGTACTTGCTGATGTCGTGGGTGACGGTGAAGGTACCGAACGCACCCGATCCCTTGGCATGCATGCGGCGCTCGGGAATGATCTCGCGGTTGAGGTTGGCCAGCTTTTCCAGCAGCCACACGTCTTCCATCAGCAGCGGGCCGCGCGGGCCAGCGGTCTTGCTGTTCTGGTTGTCCACCACCGGTGCGCCGAAGGCCGTGGTCATCGGCGTGACCGGATCGTCGCCGTGCTTCTGCTTCGGCGTCGTGCTCAGCTCACGCTGCTGCTGGGCGCCTTCTGCCGGCGAGGGAGCGGTGTGATACGGGCACTTGGGACTGTTGTTATCGGACTGGCTCATGGCTGGCTCCTGCGGGTGAAGACGGGGTGGAACATCTTCACTCGACTTTAGCTAGGGCCAGATGAAATGAATAATCGAATGATCCGTTCAGATTGATAGATTCCGTCAATTGAAACGCAAAATCGGATTTGCAGAGACTTTCAAGAGGCCTCCTGCATGGCAGCCGGAGGCCGTCTCTATGCGTTGCAGTCACAGCAGCGCTTTCAACCGGTACAGGGCTTCCAGCGCCTGCTTGGGCGTCAGTTCGTCCGGGTCGATCGCCGCCAGCGCTTCCTGCGCCTTGCTGGCCGGGGCGCTGAACAGGCCGAACTGCTGCGGCGCATCCAATGCCTGCGGCGCCAGCTCGGCGGCATGGCTTTCACCGCCGCGCTGCTCCAGCTCGGCCAGGCGCCGCCGTGCCTGCGCCACGGTAGTGCGCGGCAGGCCGGCCAGTGCGGCCACCTGCAGGCCGAAGCTGCGGTTGGCCGGACCGTCCTTCACCGCGTGCATGAACACCAGCGCTTCACCGTGCTCGACGGCATCCAGGTGCACGTTGGCAATGCCGCTGCGGCCGCCCTCGTGTTGTTCGTCGGCCAGCGCGGTCAGCTCGAAGTAGTGGGTCGCGAACAGCGTATAGCAGCGGTTCTGGTAGGCCAGGTGACGTGCGACCGCATCGGCCAGCGCCAGGCCGTCGTAGGTGGAGGTGCCGCGGCCGATCTCGTCCATCAGCACCAGCGAATGGGCGGTGGCGTGATGCAGGATGTAGCTGGTCTCGGCCATCTCGACCATGAAGGTCGACTGCCCGCGGGCGATGTCGTCACCGGCGCCGATGCGGGTCAGGATGCGGTCGATCGGACCGATAACCGCACGGCTGGCCGGCACGAAGCTGCCGATGTGGGCCAGCAGCACGATCAGCGCGTTCTGCCGCATGTAGGTCGATTTACCGCCCATGTTCGGGCCGGTGATGACCAGCATGCGACGGTCGGGATGCAGGTCCAGGTCGTTCGGTTCGAACGGCTGCTCACGCACCGCTTCGACCACCGGATGGCGGCCACGCTCGATCTTCAGGCACGGTGCCGTTTCCAGTTCCGGCCGCGACCAGTCCAGTGCCTGCGCGCGCTCGGCGAAGGCGGCCAGCACGTCCAGTTCGCTCAGCGCAGCGGCGCACTGCTTCAACGGTTCCAGCTGTTCGCCGAGGGTGTCCAGCAGCTGCTCGTACAGGTATTTCTCGCGCGACAGCGAACGGTCGCGCGCGGACAGCACCTTGTCTTCGAACGCCTTCAGTTCCTCGGTGATGTAGCGCTCGGCATTGGTCAGCGTCTGGCGGCGGGTGTAGTGCACCGGCGCACGGTCGGACTGGCCCTTGCTGATCTCGATGTAGTAGCCGTGCACGCGGTTGTAGCCCACCTTCAGGGTGGGAATGCCGCTGCTTTCGCGTTCGCGCTGTTCCAGGTCCACCAGGAACTGGTCGGCATGGGTGGACAGGCGGCGCAGCTCGTCCAGCTCTTCATCGAAGCCGTCGGCCAGCACGCCGCCGTCGCTCAGCTTCAGTGGCGGCATTTCGGCAATGGCGCTGGCCAGCAGCTGCGCGCACGCGTCATGCTCGCCCAGCGCGGCGTGCAGGGCCTGCAGGCGCGGCGAATCCAGCGGCGCCAGCACCTCGCGCACGGCGGGCAGCAAGCCCAGGCCATCGCGCAGGGTGGAGAAATCGCGCGGGCGCGCCGAGCGCAGCGCGACGCGGGTGAGGATGCGTTCCAGGTCGCCCAGGCGGCGGAACTGTTCGCGGATATCGGCGTCGCTGCCGCGGTCGATCAGGGTTTCCACCGCATGGTGACGCTGTACCAGGACCTCGCGCAGGCGCAGTGGGCGGTGCAGCCAGCGCCGCAGCAGGCGGCCGCCCATCGGCGTCACCGTGCTGTCGAGCACGCCCAGCAGGGTATTACGGGTATCGCCGTCGACGCGCGTGTCCAGTTCCAGGTGGCGACGGGTGGCGGCGTTCATCGCGATCGCCTCGCCAGCGGTTTCCATCGCGATCGAGGTCAGGTGCGGCAAGCGCTGCTTCTGGGTCTCCTCGACATAGCCGAGCAGGGCACCTGCGGCAGCGGTCGCGCGCGGCTTGTCATCGATGCCGAAGCCGCTCAGGTCATGCAGCTTGAAGAAGTTCAGCAGCTGGCGGCGGCCGCTGTCGGCGTCGAACAACCAGGGGGCGCGACGGCGCACGCCGGTGCGCTGGCGCAGGAATTCCGGCCAGTTTTCTTCGTCGGGCACCAGCAGCTCGGCCGGCTCCAGTCGGGCCAGTTCGGCTTCCAGCGCATCGTCGGTTTCCACTTCGTTGACCAGGAAGCGGCCACCGGCCAGGTCGGCCCAGGCCAGGCCGTAGCCCTGCTTCGTGCGCGACAGCGCCATCAGCAGGGTGTCACGGCGCTCGTCCAGCAGCGCTTCGTCGGTGACGGTTCCGGGGGTGACGATGCGCACCACCTTGCGTTCGACCAGGCCCTTGGCCAGCGCCGGGTCACCGATCTGCTCGCAGATCGCCACTGACTCGCCCAGCGCCACCAGCCTTGCCAGGTAGCCCTCGTAGGCATGCACCGGCACGCCGGCCATCGGAATCGGTGCGCCGCCGGAGCTGCCACGCTGGGTCAGGGTGATGTCGAGCAGGCGCGCGGCCTTGCGCGCATCGTCGTAGAACAGCTCGTAGAAGTCGCCCATGCGGAAGAACAGCAGCAGGTCCGGGTACTCGGACTTGGCTGCGAAGAATTGCTTCATCGCAGGCGTGTGTTCCTTCGAGCCCTTGCTGGCGCTGTTGTTTTCTTTAATATCAATCACTTGAGTTGAAGGGCTTTGAGTGGAGTGACGGTGATTCGAGGCGAATGAGGGCGAGTGACGGTGTTTTCTGTAGTGACGATGTAGCGACGGGCGCGGGATGGGGTGGGGTGGGGTGTAGCAACGCCGTGTAGCAATGACCGCGGGCGTGCGTTACTGTAGCAACACCGGCACCCGGAGGGGCATGCGATGAAGAGTCCAGCGTCAAGCAGTAGGGCGGGTTCGCTCAAGTTTAGTTTGACCTACGCCCAGGTGCTGGCGCTGTCGGTCCACAAAGGCCCGGCCTTGGATGCGCAAGGAAAGGTTCGGCTGGTCCCGCGCCCGGACGGGAAGGCTTACGTGGTGCTGGACGGCGGGCCGGGGGCTCCCACGGGGTTTGGCTTCCGGGTCGGCTCCACGATGACCACCTACGTTGGCCAGAAACGAGGGCCCACGGGCACGCCGATCCGCTTCACCTTGGGCAACGTGAGCGACATGGGGCTGGACGAGGCCAGGGAGGCGTGCAGGGAGCACCTGGCGCTGTTGAAGGAAACGGGGAAGAACCCCGTCCACGTCAAGCGCCAGCAGTTGCTGGAAACGCTGGAAAGGGAATCGGAAAAAGAGTTCGGGGATCTGACCCTGCGCGAGGCATTGGAGCGTTACATCGCCCACTTGGACGCCCGCGCAAAGAACAAGAAGATCAAGCCGGCCAGCGTGGACGCGGTGAGGGACAGTTTGGCCCGCCTTTCACGCCCCACGGTTGGGTTGGCGGACAAAACCTTGAACGAGCTCCATTTGGAGGTCATCCAGCAGGCCTTTGATGCTTGCCGGATCAGTTCCATGCAACTGTCCAATCGCATTCCGCGGGACATGAGCAGAAAGCTGGCGGAGGTGGCGGATTGGGCCAAGCTCACCGTTTCCCAGCTGGAAGCGTTGGGCATCACCGGCAAATACATCCAGCGGGTGCGAGCTGCAGGGTTGAGTTCAACGGAACACACGTTTTCGGACGCCAGGCGAGCGGTGGATTTCCTCATCGACGAGGAAAGAGCCCGCGATCATCGGTTTGGCCGTCCCCAGCGCCAGTTCTACAACCCGCTGGTGGTGATCCATACCCGCGACATGCTCCGGGAAGCGCACGAGCTGCGAAACCATTACAGCCGGGCAGAGGTTCGCAATCCCCTGGACGACAAAACGCTGCCCAAGGTCCTCAAAGCCATTGCAGCACGGCGGGACGAACAAGGCGGGCGCAATGCGGCCGGGGCGGACTACCTGCTGCTGACCTTGCTTTGGGGAACACGGCGCAGCGAGGCTGCTCCGTTGCGCTGGTATGACCGCTGCACGCCCGGAGAGTTGTCGCAGGAAATGGTGTCCTGGGTCTGGCTGGCGGGGCCAGAGGACATCAACCCGACCACCAAGCGGGCGGGCAGCCAGGTCTACCTTTTCGAGACCAAGAACAAGGAGCAGCGGTTCTTGCCCGTCACCTACTTCGCCGAGCGCGTCCTGCAGCGGCGCTTCAACGAGCGCGCAGACGATACAGGGGCCAAGCAGGGATTGGAGGCCGCCAAGGCCGCGCTGAGCGCCGCGAGCAAACGGGGTGGGCAACGGGGACTGATCGACGCCTTGGAGGCGGCGGTGGCCGACGCTGAGCACGCGTTGGATCGAACCCGGTTCGTCTTTCCGGCAAGGTCCGGGCGCAGCAAAACGGGTCATTACTCCGACAGCAAATCCATCATCGCCAACGTGCGTCGCGACGCTGGGCTGATCGATTTGCGCGAGGAGGTGGACATCGGCCTGACCCCCCACGATTTGCGTCGCACTCTGGGGCGCTATGCCGAACGGATTCACGGCACCAAGGCCCGGGTCGTGTCGCAGATGCTTCACCACCGGATCAAGGACAAGGATTCCGCGGCCACCGACGCGATCTACACCGAGCAGGAGTGGTCGGTCCTGCGTCAAGCGTTTGCCGTGGTGGAAGAGCACATGATGGCGAGCAGTCCCCGGGTCTGGAACCGCTGGAAGGGCACGGACAAGCCGCGGCTGGATGAGGTCAACGACCCGCCAGTGACGATTTTTGCAGCACGCAACCAGAAGGTGGCGCTCGATGACGAGGATTGAGCCCGTTCGCACAGAAGAGGCGTTCCAAGCCAAAGCGGAAGCCTCTTGGAACGCAGAGTTGGCCCGGGCGAAGAGCGCTGGAGGCGGGTTGGTGTCCGCCAAGGCCGCCGCGTGGTTCTTGGGCATCCATGCCGACACGCTGGGCGAGTGGAGGCGACGCACCCCGCCCACCGGGCCCCGCTTTCAGAAGGCCACCGGCAGCGCCGTCAATGGCCCCAACCAGCGTGTGAAATACGACTACGACGAACTGGTGGCTTGGAAGGATGGGCGTCAGGGCAGGTCAGCGAAAGAGCGTCGGCTGAGCGCTGAGCTGGAGCGCTTGAGCCAACAGCAGCGAGAGCTGGAGCTGGAGCGGCAGATCCACGAGGCCAAGGTGGCATTGGAAAAGCTGCGCAAGAACGCCGGGCGCTTTGCTGCGTTGATCACGTCCCATGAAGGTTGGGCCATTCCCCACCCATGGGCGGTGGTGGGAGGGCTGATTGCCGGGCACGTGCTCACCGTGGACGAGGACACCCTGGATCGCGCCCTGGCCGAGGGCGAACTCTGGGAGGCCCCCCTGGCCGAGGCGCTGCTGGAGCCTTGGACCAGCGTCGCGGCGCGCGAGCCATTCGATGACGCAATGGAGGCGGCACAATCCGCGTTCCAGGCGGCGTGGAGGGCGGTCCGGAACCAAGCCCGTGCGCAAGGCTTGGACGACGGCCTGCCGCCCGCGGCGGACCCAATCACTCGCACACCGTTCCGGTTCTGACCGGCTACCATCGTCATTCCACCCATGCGGCAAACCCATGTCCCTTGATTCCAAGCAGGAAGCGGAAACACAGCTGTTAAAACGCTACAGAAAAACCTGGGGCCAAAAGCACCCGGCGTTCCTGGCCGGCGAGGGCGTCTCCTGGAAGCGTCTGAAGAACGACATTGACCAAGAGGCGAAAGCGGCCAAGGCGAAAACGAAGGTGGAGTTGAGCCCGCCGTGGACATCGGCGCAGGCCGCTGGACTTCTGGGAATCAACCAAAAGGTTTTCCGGGTTCTCGCAACGATGGACAGCGAAACAGGTCCGTTGCTTGCAGACGATGGCAAGCATGCGGCCATTGGCCTGCCCCGACTTCTGGAATGGGCAGAAGGGGTGAGGGGCGCCCCCAAGGTTCGCCGCTGGCGTGAGTCTCGGCGCGATGAGGACTTGCTTGGGGCAACCGTCAAAAGGCCAGCGGCGACGTTCCAAGTGGTCAAAAAAACCCAGATCCGCCTGGGGCTGGTGGACGGCAAGGTGTCAACGCTGGACCTTTCCCACCTCAGTGAAGAGGAGAGGGTTGCACTTGCAGCGCTGCTGCGTGGCGCGCGTGGGGCGCTCCAGCAGGACGAGCGGGGCGTGGTGATGTTCATGCAAAAGGAAGCCACGCTGCCCGAAGCGTTCACGCTGCCCTGGGCGGACGAGGCGCTGAAAAAGGATTGCGCGGGACGCTACAAGGAGCTGCTGGAAAGCGCCCAGGGCGAGCTGGCCCAGCTCCTAGCCCGGGTGGAGCAAGACATCCGAAAAGCCCGTGAGGCGGTTGCTCAAGAGGAAAGCCCAACCGCCCAAGCCGTCCAGGCGGCAATGCTGGACATGTGGAGGGGAGAGGAGCGCGACGTGCAGATGCTTCAGTCCGAGGTTCGCGAGGCGTTGTTCGATTTGACCCTGCCGGCTGCCACAGGTCAGGCTCGCAAGCCGTGCCCGTTCTGACCGGAGGCTGGAGCATTTCTCGCCGGCTACCCGCCGGCTCGGTCTTGGAAGAAAAGGCAGGGAGGCCGCGGCTTCCGCCGCAGCCTTGTTCACCCGCTCAAGCCCCAGGTCGCCCTTGGGGCTTTTTTGTGTCCGCACGGGAAAGGGGCAAGCGCCCCTTTTGGGCCCGATTCCCATGTCCTGATCGATAGGCTGGCGCCACACCAATCGACACAGACACCGCCATGCAGCCGCTCATCCTCTCGCTCGACCCCTCGCTCTCGACCCACTTCTCCACCCTGACACCGCAGGTCCTCATCGACGCCCTGGCCGACGCCTTGCCTCAGGCCCTGACCCAGCTCGCCGCTGACACCAGCACGTCGGTCATCGTGCCCAACCGCGACATGCGCGGCCACCACCCCGCCCGGGTGCTCACCCTGCAGCTGGCAACGCTGGACAGCTTCCTGGACGTGGCCGACGCCGCCAACGGCTAAGCCAGCAGCGCAGCGGTAACCCGGGCCTAGGCCCAACCCCCTCAACCCTTTTCGCGAAACGCGGCCGACCAGCCGTGCTGGCGGAGCTTTGCCCAAAAACCCCTCAACCCTGGAGATTTCCCATGAACGCTGTTGCTCGCCCCCTCACCACCAAGCCGAAGAAGCCCAAGCAGACCAAGCTTTCGCTCGCCGTCGCCCACAACGTGGGTTACGACCGGGCACCGGAAGGCATTACGACCGAGACTTGGCTCACCCCGCCGAAGATCGTCCACGGCCTGGGTCCGTTTGACCTGGATCCCTGCACCCCGGAGCAGGGCATGCCCTGGCGCACGGCCACCCGGATGCTGAAGCCCAGCGACGACGGGCTCAAGACGCCCTGGCCGAAATCGGCATTCGTGTGGATGAATCCGCCTTACGGTGGGCACAAGAACAGCTCGACCTCGCAGCACCGCTGGATGGAGAAGGCCGCAGAGCATGGCAACGGGATTGCCCTTGTGCTGGCGCGGATGGAAACGAGCTGGATGCAGGAGTCGGTGCTCAACCACCCCAGCGTTTCAGCGGTGGTGTTCACGAAGGGGCGTCTGTCGTTCTGCCGCCCGGATGGGACCCTGGGCACGAGTTGCCCGGCGGGATCGGTGTTCATCGGCTACGGTGCTGAAGCCGCGCGCAGGCTCAAGCGGGGAGTGGAGTCTGGCCTGATCCGCGGAAGCTACTTTGACATGGCCCGCGTGGGCCGGGTGTTGGGCGCTGACGTGGGGGCGGCCAACGATGAGTAAGCCCACTTCGAAGAAGGCAAAGCCGACCTCACCCCGCGATGCGGCTTACCAGCGGTTGCTGAAGGCCGTCCAAACCATCCCCGGGGATTCGCCCCGGGAAAAGATGCGCAAGTTCACCGCGCTTGCGCTGAAGGTTTGCGTTCTCAAGCAGGCCGAGGAGTTGTTCACCTTGGGATATGGGCCCTTGGTCGCCTGGTGTGACTTGACGCTGCTTGGGACCGATGTGGATGGGTCCGAGGATTGGTGCCTCGAAGCGGGCCAGGCCTACGGCGGCGCAGTGGAAACCTTCGAGCCGTTCGAATGCATCCTGGGCCGGCTGTTTAATGAGTTGGTGTGGTCAGGGAAAAAGAACGACGCTCAACATTTCACCCCCTGGGGCTTGGCGATGGCTTTGAACGCCTTTGCTCAAGCGCCTCAAAAAGACGAGTGGCCCATGGGTGACCCCACCTGCGGAGCCGGCACGCTGTTGCTTGTGAAGCTTCACGAACTGGCCGGGAAGGATTCGAAGGCCCTTCGGGGGCTTACCGTGAAAGCGAACGACCGCGATCCGTTGTGTGCTGCGATGACCGCACTTCAGTTGCTGTCAAACCAGTTGATCTGGCGGATGCCCATCGGGCGCGTGGTGGTCGAGTGCAAAGACATCATCACTCAATACCTGGAAACGCGGGTGGTGTTTTGGTCTCTCTCGCGAGATCGGTTCATCGCCATGGATGAGGAGATCCGGCTCGAGAAGGCCAACCGGATGACGGGCGCTGACATGGGGCGGCCAACGATGAATGAGGTCGCCAACCTGGTGAAGGCCATCCGCGCCATTCCTTCCACCGATGGCAAGCCGTGGAATCCGCGGGTTGCAGTCGAAACGTTTGTTCAGCACGCGCTGATGTCACTCGGGATTTATCACGTGAAGCTGGTGGCTCACATCGACCCCAAAGTGCTTGCATTTACCCCCTTGCAGGAAAGAGCCGTCGCAGTGCCCGAGGTGGGGGCGGCCATCACCGCTTACTTCGACGCAGTCGCTGCAAGCAGGCCGTTTGAAGACATTCTTGGGCAGGTCCATGCCGAGCTGCTGGCCAGGAAGGGCGGGGAAGGGCTGGGGCAGTCTTTCACGCCAGGCGATCTTTTGGACCTGGTTCAAGCCCTTGCCACCAACCTCACCTGGCGGCACCCCAGTGCCAGCGTGAGTAACGTCTATGACTGTTGTTGTGGTGCCGGCTCACTGGCCCTGGCCGCGATCCGGAGTCGCCTCAACCTCATTTCAAGCAATGAAATCCGGGTTCGCGCGGGAGACATTGATCCCTTGTGCGCAGCGATGACAGCTTTGCAGATTCACATGAACCAGACCTTTCATTCCCTGCCGCTTAGGGAAGTCAAAGTGACGGTGGGAAACGAGCTGGTCCGAGGAAAAAAGCAGACGGAAGGAGAGGGGCAGGCAGAAGGGGACGAGTTGGCCGACCCTAGGCGATGCGGGTTCTGGTCCCACTCCTTCAACTACGAGTAGGCCGGAGGCCCGCCTTTCCCTTTCCCAGACTCGGCGGCGAGCAGCCGCCGGCTCTTGCTTCAAGCCGCTTTTGCTCTGGCTCTTCAACCCGCAGAAACCGGGTGGCAAGCACTTGTTACCCCGCTTTCCTGAAAGCCATTCCATACGAAAAATAATCCAACCGTATCGGTTTGTTAGGAAAGACTGCTGGTTAACGCTCCTGCTGGTTAACGCCAAAACCGTTAACCGGCAGTCAAACCAGCAGCAAAACCCTTGCCACGTAATGCTTTGAAGGCTCCTGCTGGTTTGCTGGTTAATTTTTTCACTTTTTCTCTGCAACTGTAAAATGTTAAGAATAAGTGAAAATCTCTCGACCAAATGAGACGTTGGCGCGTGGCGTAAACCTGTTTTCTAACCAGCAAACCAGCAGTTAGCTTATTTTTTGAACAAAAACGAGATTAAACAATCACTTGGAAGGTTTTTAGTTGCTGGTTTGGCTGCTGGTTTAAGAAAAAACAGAAAACCAGCAGGAAAGTTAACCAGCAGCTAAAAAATATTTCTGGGGAAGGGGCTTGACGGTTTCAAGAAACCTGCTTTCTTGAATGTATTACGGATGCAACACGGAGAACCCATGAGCACGCAGCAGAACCAAACCCCACGAAAAGACCCTTTCAATGCCCGCATGGAAAGGGCGTTG
Source organism: Stenotrophomonas sp. pho (assembly GCF_006228405.1). Classification (NCBI taxonomy): domain Bacteria; kingdom Pseudomonadati; phylum Pseudomonadota; class Gammaproteobacteria; order Lysobacterales; family Lysobacteraceae; genus Stenotrophomonas; species Stenotrophomonas sp. pho. The sequence goes on from NZ_CP029759.1 coordinate 1,243,145, forward strand.
ATTGAGCGGCTGAAAGCCGAAGCCAAGCGGTCGGGGATTTCTCCCAGCGAGAAGCTGCGCCGGATCCTCGACAACGCGTTGCCGCACGTCGCCTAACCCCACAAACGCGAAACCCCGCCTTGCCGGGCGGGGAGTCGTTGGAGCCAACTACAATGTCTACGAACAATCTCCCTCAAGATCCGTCGGTCGTCAACCCCCTGAGGTTGCTTTTCTCATCGAAAAGCACTGGGAGAAAAACCGGCGGGATTACGCCAGCAATCTCAAGGTCGAACAACGCGCCCTGGATCGCCACAAGCAAGCCAAGCTCAACAAAGGCGAACTGCGCCCGGAAAGCCTGGACTTCCTGTTCGCTCGCCACCTCCAGTTGGGGCTCGACGGCCACCTCTGGGCCAGCGTCCGCGACGAATCCGCGACGCAATCGACGCTGGTCTACCGTTGGAGTGCAAATCACTGGGCGCTGGTTCACCGCGGCCTCGGCGACGGCCTGGCGTCCGACTGGCTCGATGCCAACATCCCCGCAAAGGCCAGCGACAAGCTCGCTTCCAGTTGCTGGGCCTACGCCCGCACCCGCCTAGGCCAGCAAAGCGCGTTGCCGAAGTTGGAACCCAAGCGGGCGGTGGTCCCCTGCGCTGACGCTTACCTGGAAATCACCGCCGACAGCATCCAGGCGTTGGAACCCCAGCCGCGCTACGGCATGACCCACGCCCTGAACATCGCCACGGGCGCCACGCCCGGCCAGCGCTACATCCCCAGCTCCGTGCCGGCCGATAGCCTGCTGGGCAAGTTCCTGGCCCATGCGTTGCCGGACGAAGGCGTGCGCGCCTTGGTGCAGGAGCAGTGCGGGATGACCTTGTTGCCCGGGTCTTATCAGATCGCGGCGTGGTGGCATGGCGCTGCCGGCAGCGGCAAGTCCACGCTCGCCGAATGCGTGGAAGGCGTCCACAACAAAGTCGCCCGCCTGGACCTGGGCACCTTGAGCGACACGTTCGCGCTGGAGGGAATCCTTGGAAGCCAGCTCATCTTGGTGGACGAGGTGGAGTGCGAAAAATGGAAGGAGGGAACGTTCAAGACCCTGGTCAGCGGCAACGGCATCGCGATCAATCGCAAGCACCTCTCGGTTCTGAACTACCAGTCCAAGGCCAAGTGGATCATCAGCTCCAACTCCGCGCCGTTCTTCCGCGACAAGTCCGGCGGCGTGGCCCGCCGCCTCTCCATCGTGGAGTGGGCGAACGTGATCCCGGAGAGTGACCGCATTCCTGACTTCAGCAAGAAGCTGCTTGCAGAAGAAGGCCAGTTGTTCCTCGACTGGATGCTGGAAGGCGCCCGCCGAGTCGTGGCCCGAGGCCGGTTCATGGCCGACCACGAACTCCCGGAAGCCGCGCAGGCCTACAAGCAGGCCGTCATCCACGGCGCTGATTCTATCGCCGCCTGGGCCCACGCCGACCGGGTGCTGTTCGGTGCCGCCGCTGGCAGTGAGCAATGGCAAAGCGTCAAGGCCATCCATGCCCGCTATGTGGCCTGGTGCGAGAAGAAGGGCTTTGAACCGGATGAAATCCTCTCGCAGCGCCAGTTCACCCGTGGCCTGAAGACCGCCGGGCACCTGCGGGGGCGCCCGTCGAATCGGCGCGTGGAGGGCGAGCAGTTGGACTGCTACCTCTGCTGCTGGAAGGGCGAGCAGACCGACGCCGAGCGCGCACAAGAGCAGGAGCTCAAGCGGCTGGAGGCCCTGACCCCAGAAGCCCGTCAAGCCGAATCTGAGCAGGCCAAGGCGGCCAACGACGCCCAGAACGAAGCACTGGCCGTCGCCGCCGAACGGCAAGACGAGCAGGACTTCGCCGACATGCCCGATGCCATCCGAGACGTCTTTGGCTTCACCAATACGCCCTACGAGCAGGTCCAGGCGGAACGCCGCGCCGAACGGGAGCGCCAAGCCAAGAACGCCGCCGCATGGGAGAGGCAGGATCGCCGGGAGCGACAGGCACGGGAGCAGCGCAAGGCCGAGGCAGCAAAGAAGAAGGCCGGCTAACCCAGCAACGCCGGGCATTTCCGGGGCAGGCCTTTACAACCGGCGACGTTGCGCTATTGCAAAGGGGTATCCAAACCAAAACGGAGCCCCCATGCCATCGCCCAACCACATCCCCGACGACGCGTTCCCCGAATCGGCCATCAGCCCGGCCGATCTGGAGAGCCCAGAGACACCGGAAGCGGACCCGCAATATTTGCTCGTGCAGAGCGGGTTTGGTCTCCATGTCCGTCTGGGAAAAGACGGCGACCAGGGATTGCGCAGCGAGGACGAAATCGCCGAGCTGGTGCGACGAGCGTTGTATCACCGAAAGACGCTGACCCTTCATATCGAGTTCTGACCCCATCCACCCACAACCACCTGTTGAGAGGCGCAGGAGGTTGAAAAAGATTTGAGGCAACCACCCCATGTCCAAGTATTCTGATCTCATTGAAGCCACTGCCGAGCGAATGCTTTCGCTCATGCAGCAGGGCACCATCCCCTGGCGCCGGCCCTGGAACGACCCCGACGCCCCGCAGAACGGCTCGATCAACGGGCCGTGGAATCCAACCTCGGGCAAGTCCTATCGCGGCTCCAACACGCTGATCCTGCGCGGGCGCAGATGGCCCATGGCTACAACGACAATCGCTGGCTGACCTACCGGCAGGCAGAAAGCATTGGGGCCCAAGTCAAGCGCGGCGAGAAGGGGCAGCAGATCACCTACTGGGACTTCAGCAAGACGGGCAAAGCCAAAGACGGTGCCGAGCCGTTGATCGAAGGCGAAGAGAAGAGCGGATACCAAGGGCCATCGGTGTTCGTCGCCACGGTGTTCAATGCCAGCCAAATGGACGGCATGCCCGAGCCCCCGCCGCCCTTCATCATGCCCGAGTCGATCCGCAACTTGCGTCTGCGGGAGTTGTTGGACAAGCACCAGCCAAAACTTCATCACGATGGCGGGAACAGGGCCTTCTACTCCGTTGCTACCGACAGCATCCACGTTCCGAAAGCCGGCAGCTTTCAAGACCCGATTAGTTATGCGTCAACCGTGCTCCACGAACTGGCCCATTGGACCGGGGCCAAGCACCGGCTCGGCCGCGATCTAACCGGGCGATTCGGGACGGAGGGGTATGCCAAGGAGGAACTGGTGGCAGAGCTGTCCAGCCTTTTCATTTCCGAGCGCCTCGGGATCGGGCTGGGGAAAGAACACGAAGAACAGCACGCCGGCTACCTGCAGTCTTGGATGAAAGCCCTGGCCGATGACCCGAGGACCCTGTTCCGCGCAGCCAGCCAAGCGGAGAAGGTCATGACCTTCCTCGACATCCCGACGTTTGAACGCGAGCCGCTGCCGCAGGTCAAGAAGGAGCAGGACACGGAGCAGGGGCGGGAGGCGGAAGCCGGCCGAAGGTCTCCATCGCGACGCAAGGAACGCCAGGTTGCTTAACGCAGGTGGGGGTTGACCTTTTGAGGTTTCGAGTTAGAAATGAATGTGTCGGGGGAAGTCCCGGCTGAGGTCCGATTCCTCTGCTTCTAACTGATAACTTTCTGAGGGTGAGCGGTTAGGGGGTGGTTGGGTGGTTATCCTTGCTGTTTTGGTGGTTTCCGGTGGTTGCTGTCGCCGGGGTGGAAAGAATGCTTAGTTAACCGACCTCAGAAATCACTAACTAGGCGCCATGTTGTTTCTTGAGCTTCTTGCGCTGGATTGAGAGGGGTGGCGAACGCCACCCCTTTTCTCTTTGCAGACCCTTGCGCATCCCCCTTTCTTTGTTAAGACATGGGTATCACTCATCAAGCGGAGGAACCATGGCTGGCAACGTCTTTTCAAATCTACTTCGACCCTTCATCCGTCAAAAGGACACGGAACTTCCAGGCGTGGCTCCTTCTGAGCCGCCTGAACCCCCGGTCCGGGAGCGCTTGGACGATTCAAGCCAGCGGCCAGTGGCTTCAGCGGAGCCGGCAACCCTTTCGCCCGTTGAGGGCCCTCAAAGTGTGCCCTTCAACGATGAGGCAACGGATCGGTTGGGGAGCACTCTGGCCTTTGCTGGTCTGAAGACGAAGGGTCGCTTCGAGGACGAGGTGAGGCAGGCCATCGAAGACGGCGCCGATGTGAAAGGGTATCGCGACTCGCGCGGCGATTCCGCCTTGCATAAATGTCAGGAACCGTGGCAGATGGAGCTGCTCATCTCGGCTGGGGCGGATGTTCACGCGTTGGACAAACAAGGGCGTTCGCCTTTTGATCGCCTGTTGAGCACCTACCAAAGGGAACCCGCTTGGTCCGAAAAACCTACTGCGGAAGGTTTGGCGTTGTTGGCGAAGGCCGGAGCGGATGTCAATGCCCTGAGCCAAGGGCAATCCGCTCTGCATGTCGCTGCGAAGCGAGGGCTTGAAGGCGATATCCACATGCTTGTCGATGCCGGCGCCGACGTGAATCTGCGGGCGGACGGGGAGACACCCCGCTCCACCTGGCCAGCGATCTAGGCGTTGTGCTGCGCTTGCTGGATGCCAAGGCCGATCCCTCCCTGCTGAACTCCAGTGGCGAGCCAGCGCTCAAACATGATCCGGTGCTTTATCGAGAAAACGCTCGGAACCACCGAGACGATTTTTCGCCGCGTGAGCGCGTCGATGCGGCGACCGACCCGATTTTCCTGGCCGAAACGCCCAGCGAGCTTGTCGCTGCGTTGGGGCAGGGCGGCAGTGTGAGGGACACCGATGCGCTGGGCCGAACCCCGCTTCATTACGTCAAAACGGGGGAGATGGTGCAGGCGTTGGTGTTGGCCGGCGCCCAGGTTGACGCAAAAGACATGGAGGGAAACATTCCTGCTCACACCGCGGACGAGCGCGCCATGAAAGAGTTGGTCGATGGGGTGGGGCGAGGCGTTCCCCAGCACCACGTAGAGAACGACAGGGGGGAAACCCCTTATGCGACCCGGGATTACTACCACGAGGATCGGTATTGGGATGCCGAAGCGGAAGAGCAGGCCGCGGAAAAGGCGGAGGAGACGAAGGAGGAGCAAGACCGCGTGCTCAACATTGTGGCCCTCGTTGAGGCCGGCGACGCCAAACGTCTGCTGGAGCAGGTGGATCCCAACGAAGAACTGGTCAGTCGGAACCGAACGTTCAACATCGACGGAGACGAGGGCTGGGCCTACAACAACTATGCCGGCTACAGCGTCCTCCATGAAGCGGCGAAGCAGGGGAAAACGGAACTCTGCCGAGAACTGGTGTTCGCAGGGGCGGACTGGGACAAGGGGTGTAAGCTCGTCGGCGAGCAAGGCTTTGACAACCATGTCAACGGCTTTCGAAACGAGCCTCGTATGAAGCCCATCGATTTTGCGAGCAACCGAGAGACCAAGGCGTTCTTGAACAACGCTGAGAACGAGCTGCGAGCCCACAACCGATCCAAGCTCTTGGACGAGCTTCTTCCCGCTGCCAATGCTTGGAAGCCACCGGAAGGCGGGTTTGCGGCCGACGCCCAACGCCAGGTCGGTGCGGCCATGAAGGCCCACGGGCAGGACGGCCAAGCCCAGGAAGCCCCTCGTTTGCGAGCGCGCTTCTAACGCCAAGGGAAAGGGCGGCGAAAGCCGCCTTTTTCTTATTTGATCACCTTGCGCATCTCCTTTTCTTTGGTATGGGTATTTCTACCTACACAAAAAAGGAGGATCTATGCGCAATCTTTTTCTGTCGGCCATCGCCGGTGCGTTGCTGCTCTCTGCGGGGTGTTCCAGTCAACCCGGCGCCGCTGCACTTGAAAGCGAAGACGCGCCCACTGCGGTGATTCTTTTGGGCGAGGTAAACCTGCCCAAGGGCGCAACCCTGGACGATTTCCCCAGCCTTCTCAATGCCGGGGGTATCCCTTGGGAGAAGGTTCAAGAAAGAAAGGTTCAGCTCGAAGGCTCCTTCGACCGTCCTTGGAGCGACGGCCGTTCATTGGCCGTAACCGTTGACGTTCTCGGCCGAACCACCCGGTTGATCGTGCGGGCTGGCGACCAGCCACGGCTTTCACCGCCGGCCGTTTGTGTTCGCGGTGTTGGGCGGGATGCCGTCGCGTCGGATATTTCGGAAGCGCATCCCTGTAAGTAACGATAAAGGCGGCGAAAGCCGCCTTTTCTTTTTCTGATCCCCTTGCGCATTTCAAACCTTTTGTTATGGGTAGTGCAACCCATTCATAAAAGGAGGCCTCATGCGCGTTTTGGTTCTTTCTCTGGCCCTTGCCGGCCTGCTCCCCTTGACGGCCTCCGCTGCGGACAACAGTTCCGCCCGCCGATACGGCACCAGTGAAACCTTGAGTGTTCAGAACGCCCGCCTGGGCGAGGTGCTCATGGTTCGCGAAGTGGACATCAAATCCGACAAGCGCCTCAACGCCGGTTCCGCTATTGGCGCCGCGGTCGGCTACGGCGCCACGCGAGGCGTCAGCAGCGATTACCGCAGTGCGGCCCGCATTGCTGCTGGGACCATCGGCGGGGTGGCTGGCACCTTGATCCAGAATGGGGTCAGCAAACGCGGTGGCATTGAGGTGTATGTCCGCGACCTGGAAAGCGGGAAGGTGATTGCCATTGTGCAGAGCGATGACCTGCCGATTCGCGCCGGGGACAAGGTGTTCCTGACCGGCCGGGGTTCCAAAACCCGCGTTGTGCCGATTGAGGGGCAGCGCTGATGAAATGGCTCGCATTTTTCCGCAAGCGCCCCGCTGCCTCACTGACCGTCGAAGACTTCAAGCAATGCGGGCATCTAATCCTGGATGGCATGGACTGCTCCCCTGCGCAACCTCACGAGCTGCACCGCCTGCCAATGGTGTGGAATCTCAAGCCCAGCCAGTGGGGCCAACCTCTCACTTTCCAGGCGCGCCCGCTGAGGAGTCGCGCGGGAGGCCGCCCATGGTGAGCGCATTTCTTCTGCTTACCCTGCTTGGCCTCATGGTCCTGGTCCCGCTCTGGACGTTCAAGCGCTTTGGCGACGCCAAGGCAGCATGGCAACGGGTGAGGGGCGGTGAGCGAGACGCTCGCACGCACGGCCGCTTCGTGATCCATGGCGGACTGTTTGGGGTTGGGATGGTGGTTATCAGCGCGTTCTTGGCCCAAGCCACCTTCAGCATCTGGCACCAGGTCGCCACCGGGGGAGGCCTGTTTGTCCTCGGCACGGTCGCGGTGCTCTGCCTGCTGGCGCTTGTTTGCCGCAAGGGGAGGTCGCGCGGATGAGTGCGTTGACGATGCTAGTTATTTCCGTGCTGGTTCTTGCCGTGTTTCTTTGCTCGGCGGCGTTTCTCTCTTTTATGGCCGCGTTGACTTACCCGGCTGTAAAGCAATCGCTGGCCCTTTTCTGGGTTGGGGAGCGCGGCGCTTGGCTCTACCTGGATTTAGCGATTTTTGGCGGGATCTTCGCGGGTTGCGTCCTCACGCTCGCATTCGGGCGGTAATCATGGCCCTCAACATTTCCAGCGCTGAGGACGCCGCTCTATACGCGGCCACCTTGCTTAGCGCGGGGCTGGGCTACTGGGTGGGCCGATGACACGCGAGCCTTCCACCTTGTTTGCCCCAGGCGTTCTTCCCGGCCCGGGCAGCTTCGAGCTGCTCCCCATGTCTCCGGACATCCAAGCCATCTACGACGCCGCCCAACGCAACACGCCCTTCAGCAAGGACGTGGACGACGCCCTGGCCGCGCACCGCAACGCACACGGCGAAGCGGAGCAAATCGAGCACGCCCAGCGTGTGGATCCTGCGGATGCCATGCCCTCGGAGCGCTACCGGGCGTATGTGAGCCAACGCCGCTATGCGGTCCGCGCCTGCATTCAGGCCGGCATGGCACGAAAGGACATCGCAAGGTTCCTCGGGGTGGCTGTTTACACCTTGCTGAAAGATGCTCAAGCCCTCGGACTGCGGTTGCCGGTCTGCCAACGACAACCGAGGAGCATTGCAGGGCACTCGGTTGAGGAAGTGCTGAGCCTGCTCCACGAACTGGGCACCCACACCCGTGTGGCGGCTCGGATCGGCGTCACGCAGCAAGCGGTTAGCCTGTTTTGCAAGAAATACGAACTGGACATGCCGCAAAACGGAAAGAAGGCGGTTGTTCTGGCTCGGCGCAAAGAGGTGCGCCGGTTGAGCGAGGCCGGCCTATCGGTGTCTGAAATGGCGCAAAAGTTGGCCGTGCCATACGCATGCATAACGGCCGACCGCCAAGCGCTGAAGCTGCCGCGTGTGCGTCTGCCGGCAGAGAAAATGACCCTCTTGGGCTTGAGTCGAGCAGAGATCGATGCCCTTCTTGCTCGATTCCAGACAATCAAGGCAGTGGCGTTGCATCTCGGAACCAGTGGGGCGCAGGTTTCCTCTTACATGAAGAGAGCCGGCCTCAAAGCGCCACGGGACGGGCGATGCCGCCAGGCCACCACACCATCGACCGACCGCAAACCGCTGAAGCTTCCGGGCATGCGTAAACCGGCGGAGAAAATGACCCTCTCGGGCTTGAGTCGAGCAGAGGTCGAGATCCTGCTCACCCGATTCCAGACGGCCAACGCTGTGGCTCTGCATCTTGGGGTCAGCGCGTCGTCTATATCTGTTTACATGAAAAGAGCAGGTCTCAAAGCGCCGCGCGATGGGCGACGTCGTCAGGCCACTCCATCATGATTCCACGCAAAGGCTTCCTCGGCGGCTGCTCCCCGGCCCAGGTTCAATCCTGGCTGGACGAAGGGGTGAGCCAGCGCGCCCTGGCCCAACGCCTGGGCGTTACCCACCAAGCCGTGAACCGCTTTGTGAGGCGGCACCGCCTGGCCGGTTCCGGACGGCAGGCCTTTCGGGCCCGCCAAACCCGCGAGCTCGCTGAGCGTCGCCAACGGGTGCAGCAGCTGGTTCAAGCCGGGCTAACCTCGGCCGAGGTGGCCCAGCGCTTGGGCGTGTCGCTGGCCACCATCGGCCTGGACCGCCGAGCCCTTCGCTTGGGGCGTTTCCTGAAAGGGCCGGAGCAGCGCAGCTTGCAGGGGCTGGGCCTGGACCAGGTTCGGGCTCGCTTAAAGGAGGTCAGCCGGGCTCAGTTGGCGCGGGAGCTTGAGGTGAGCACTTCGGCCGTCTATGGTTACTGCAGGAAGGCGGGCCGGTCCACAAGGCTATTCAGGACATCATCAAGACACTGTTGGCGGGGGCGCAGAACGCGGTGACGATAGCCCAGGCCGGCACCCAAGAGGCCGCCGCCGGTGTGCAGCAGGTGATCGCTACCCAGGAGGCGCTGCAAGGAATCAGTAGCGCCGTTGGCTTGATCCATGACATGGGCCAGCAGATGGCGGCGGCATCAGAAGAACAGGCGCATGTCGCCGAGGATATTTCCCGGCAGATCACGCGCATTGCCCAAGCCTCTGGCTATAATGCCGAGCTGGCGGGAGAGTCCGCGCAGGCGGGCAACGACTTGAAACAGACATCACATGCCATGCATGCACTGGTTGAGCGCTTCGGTAACTAAAATGAGAAAACCGGGAGAGAACAATCAGGTGCCTGACGGGGCGGAACCGAATACATGGGATGGCCTGGAGTCAGCGCTTGCCGGTGCCATTTTCAATGCCGCTGTAGATGCCATCATGGTCATCAACGCACGCGGTATTCTCCAGGCGGTTAACCAGTCTACACAAACGCTTTTCGGCTTCAGTTCGGACGAGATGCTCGGCAAGAACATCTCCATGCTGATGCCAGCACCGTATGCCCAGGAGCACGACGGTTATTTAAACAACTATTGCTCCAGCGGTGAGCGCAAGATCATCGGCATTGGCCGAGAGGTCACGGGCCAGCGCAAAGACGGCAGCTGCTTTTCGCTGCATTTGAGCGTCAGTGAGTTCAGTCAGGATGGCCAGCAGTTATTCGTCGGCATCTGCCACGACATCAGTGAGCGCCGCAAGTTCACCGAGCACATTGCCTTTCTGGCCAAATACGACGGGCTTACCGGGTGTGCCAATCGACGTGAGTTTATTGAAGGGCTGTCCAGAGCCATTGAGGCTTGTCAGACCAGTGGGCGGAAAATTGCGGTGTTGTTCATCGATCTGGACGGTTTCAAGCAGATCAACGACAACCATGGTCATCAGGTTGGCGACCGCTTGCTCAAGCTAACAGTTGAGCGCTTTCAGAAAACCTTGCGCGATAGTGACTTATTAGGTCGGGTGGGGGGAGACGAGTTCGTCGTCTCTATCATTCTAGATTCCAAAGGGGAAGCAGCCTCCCACATCGCCGCACGGTTGATGGGGGCGCTGAAGGTGCCATTCGTCATTGATAATCGGGCACTGAGTGTTGGCGCAAGTATCGGCATCAGCCTGTACCCCGATGACGGTCTGACAGCCGATGAGGTGATGAATGAAGCTGATATCGCCATGTATCAGGCCAAGGTGGAAGGAGGCGGCTGTATTCGCCTATTCGATCAAGCGTTACGTGAACGATCCGAGCAGGTCTATCGCCTGCTCAGTCGCTTGCGCAAGGCCATTTCGCTAGAGCAGTTCGAGTTGCATTACCAGTTGCAGTTCGATATGCAGACCTTGCAGCCGTGCGGCATGGAGGCCTTGCTGCGTTGGCGTGATGGCGTTAATGGCCTGGTGGCACCTGATCAGTTTATTCCTGTAGCACTGGAATACGGCCTGATGCCGACTATTGGACGCTGGGTCATTCGCCAGGCGTGCAAAGACAATATGACGCTAATCGAAACGGGCCTGCTGGATGTGGTGGTAGCGGTCAACATCTGTGCCTCGTTGTTCAGTGAAGCCGGATTCTGCGCGCTGGTTCATCAGTTACTTGTCAGCACTGGACTGCCGGCTGAGCGTTTGGAGCTTGAGATCACCGAAGATGTGGCAATGAACTCTTCGGCCCAGGTATTGCAGACCTCGGATGAACTGCATGAGGCCGGTATCCGTTTGGCAATGGATGATTTTGGCATCGGCTTTTCGTCGTTGAACCGCTTGAAAAAGTTGCGGTTTGACAAGCTGAAGATCGATCGATCGTTCGTTTCTGGTCTTTTTGAAAGCCGTAGCGATCAAGCTATCGTGCAGGCCGTTCTCGGCATGGCCAAAGGACTCAGCATGCGCACGGTGGCTGAGGGGGTTGAAACGGAGGAGCAGCTAGCCTTCCTGCGGGAGGCAGGATGCTCTCAAGGGCAAGGTTTCTGGTTTGCCAGGCCGATGCCACTACCTGAACTAATTGAGTGGTTGCGGGAGCGGCGTTAGCAGGGCAAACACTTGCCGTTGCACCGGCCCCAGTACGCCTCACTGGACATGATCCTATTGATCGCCCGCCTCGAAGTCTTAATCGGCGGCCCCTTGAAGAGTATCTGGGAAGAGGCTCATAACAAGCTTGGCCTTGTTATGAGCAGGCCACGAGAAACTTTACAGGGAACGTTCTCAATCAGGCCAATCACACTCCTTTGCATTACTAGCGGCTATACCGCACATACATACGTTGCCAACGGTCATAGGCTTCTGGAGTGTCGTGCCAGAGAGGGCCGATTCGGGCAATTCAGAAGAACACCGTCTCGACAAAGACCTCAACTATCTCTGGCCGCCAGTCACTGTCACTGAATTTGCCCATCAATAACACCTCGAATCATTGCCAGTGATCATCACGCAGCCAATACCGACAAATCCCAACTACAAAAAGCGGCGAGATACTGGCGGCACCTTCGGCATCAAATGAGAACACCGCCTAGCACGCTGAGCGCGCGATTGCATGGGTGCAGCACAGGTACGATTCGTCCCAACTCTTGCCGGTCAAAACCATCAGCGCGGTGGATCACAATCACTGGAAAGGATGGTCAGAATCTCCAGCATGAATGGGCCACAATCTCTGGAACTGAGTGTCAGCATCACTGGAATACACACATTGCTAGTTGCGGTTGTAGCCGTTGCGGGACATCAAGATTCGCTTCCAATGCGATTCCCTCTTGTCGATTTGGCTCTCTTGGGAGCGCCGGTCCATGACTTCGAGGATCGAGAAGCGGAGATCCCGTTGACGGTCAGTGGCCTTGATGCCGAACTCTTGGACCAAGGCCTTGTTCCAGCCGTGCCCTGTGCTCGAATACTGGCACCAGCGTCCCCAGATGCCGGCGTCGCCGTCTGCTTTTCCGACGTAGAGCAGGCCGGTCTTGCTGTCCGTTAAGAGATAGATGCCTTTGACACTGGAAAGAGCGGCACGCCAAGAGTTGTTGCCGCTGGCGACGATACGGTCCAAGGTGTCTTTGTCGATGTCCACTTGCCCGAAGCCAGGAAACTCTCCGTCTCCCAGCTTTTCTGCCAGGAGTTCGTGCACCACCATGTCCCCAGAGAGGGTCTCGCCTCTCAGATAGGAGGTGCGGCTGACGTATTTCCCCGTCACGAAGAGGCGCCCTTCTAACGCAAGTGTGCTGTCGATGCGTTCCAAGGTGTAGTCAACGTGGGGCGTTCGGTTGGCATCCACATCGGGCCTGCTTCCCACGGATCGGAAGAGGCCGGCGAACATCCAACGGTAGGTGTTGGGGATTTGGATGAGGGACAAGACCATGTCCCGGTCAAAGTTCCGCTGCCGCTGCCAGCACTGCCAGTCGTCAAACCGGCCGTCCAGCCAAACATCGATCGGATCTTCGATCTTATTGTTTCGGGCCAAGTGAACCTTGGTGCGGGCCGGATCAAACGAAGGTTCGTAGAGCTTGATGAGGTCATACAGAAGCACGTGCAATCCCTGGCGGCAGTCTGGACCACCATCTTCCCACTGCCAGGCGCTTTTGAACCAGCGCCCGGAACGCTTCAGCGGAAGGAGCTGGTCCCGTTCGCTTGTGCCTGCACTGGTTGCACCGGGCATGCGCGGCCACCACGTTCCCGGATACATCTCGGCCCCCGTCCTGCTGGGCGACCAAGTGCTCGGCGGTGCATTGGAAGGGGCGCGCCTTGCCAGGCTTCAGCCCGAGCTCTGAAGGAGCAGCGAGCCACATCGGCAGACCGCAGTAGAAGCAGCGGCCGTGCTGGGCGTGGAAGGCGGAGATACGAAGCGATTTGCGGCGTTTGGCGGTCATGGGTGGCTCCGGAATCGAAAAAAGATTCCCGCGCCCCCATTGGGTGGACCTCGGGCACCCGGCGCCTATTGGCTATGCGGGCACAACACCGACGCTTCAGCGACCGGCGATTGCTTTTTAGCTTACTCGTGTCTTCGGTGCAAGCGCTTGGGTTGGCACCTTCAAATCTTGCTGCCCGATCCTCTTGCGGAAATGGATTTATCGAGTATTGGTGAAGCAAGCCCAAGCCGGGCCCTTTTCCCTTTCCCCAATATCCGAGGAGGATTTTTCATGCGCAAGACCCTTTCTTTTTCTCTGGCCTTGATGGCCGCGTTTTCTGCCACTTCGGCGTCCGCCGCTGACGTCACCGAAGACCTGATGATTTCTGCGACCGTGAACAACGAGTGCAGCCTGCTCGTGACCCAGCTGGGCGGTGGTGAATACAACGGCTTGGCGGTTGGCACGCAGGGTTATTCCAACGGCGCGTTGCTGGTGCGTTGTAACCAGGGCACGGCCTTTAGCATCGTGCCCGGCGATGGATTGAACTACGGCGCCGCGATTGCTCGTCCCAATCACCGTGCCGTGTCGGATGGTGCTGGAAACTTCGTCGCTTACGGCCTCTTTAAGGATCCTGGTGCCAGCCAGATATGGGGCAGTGGGGCCGATGCTTGGGAGGGCGTGGGAACCGGTGAGCAGCAGATGATCGGCATCGGTTATACCTTCTATGATCTGAACAAGGTGCCCGGCGGAACCTTTTCCGACACCATCGCCGTAACCCTGACTTATTGATCCTCAACCGTTTCCCTTAAAGCCCCCGGAAATCCCCGGGGGTTTTCTTTTGGGGGTGGGTTGACAACTTTGAATGTTTTGGTTGGATCAAAGGAGGTGATCGGTTTGGAGGAGTGATGTTGAAGCGTTTGTTGGCCGTTTCGTTGTGCTCATTGTTCGCCGTGCCTGCGTGGGCGGGAAATGTGTCGTTGTTTCCCACGAGCATCGTGGCGCCGGCTGGGGAAAAATCGGGCGCGTTGACCTTGGAAAACCATGGGAAAACCCCCGAGCGTTTCCAAGTGACGGTGCTGGACTGGTCCCAAGACGCCAGCGGACAGGACGTGACCAGCCCCGCCACCGCGGTGCTCGCGGCACCGTCGATTGTCGAAATCCCGCCTGGGTCCCGCCGGGCCGTGCGGTTGGTCCGCACCCAAGGCGTCGGCACGCCCGGCTACTACCGCGTGCTGCTGCGCCAGTTGCCCCAGCCGTCCACGGCGGGCCAGGTGCAGTTGTTGATCCACCAGAACCTGCCGGTGGGGTTTGAAGACGCCAAGGCCGGTCCTCCCGTGCTCAGGGCGCGCTTCACCGCCAAAGGTCTCCTGCTGACCAACTTCGGGCCCACCGCCGCACGCGTGACCGCCGTCGGTCCTCAAGGCATGCCGGCGTGGCGCGAAGGGGCGCTGGGGTGGGTGCTCCCGGGTCAGAGCAAGCTGGTTGAGCTCAAGCCCGGCTTGAAAGCGTCCACGCTCTCAATCACGGCCAACGGGTCCCCCGCTACCGTCCCCGTGAACTGAGGGCGACACGTGCGGCGGGGAAGCGTCCTGGGCCTTGCGCTGGCCCTGTCCATCGGCAGCGCGCACGCGGCCATTCCAGACGGGGTGGAGCCCGTGCTTGCAGCGCCCATCCTGGCCAACGGCCAGCCCGCCAAGGACCCCGTGGTGCTCTGGCAGCAGAACGGGGCTTGGGTCGCGGAAACCACGACGTGGCAGCAGCTCGGCGTGACCCTTCGCCCGGGCGAGGAGGGCCAGAACCTGACCGACCAAGCCTTGGGCGTGACCGTGGCTTACACCCCGAGAACGCCACCGTCCAGCTCACCATTCCGGCTGACCGCAAGCCGGCGCAGCAGCTCAGCCAGCACGGCACTCCGGTTTCTCAGGTGTCGCCCGCCATCGGGGGCGTCTTGGTCAACTACAACCTCGCCACCCAGATTGCAGGCGGCCAACAAGCAACGTCCTTGGCACTGGACGCGCGCACCGGAGGTCGTTGGGGCGTGGTCTCCACCACCGGGCAGCTCAACCAGTCCCCCAACGGGTTTGGCATGCGCCGCGGCATGACCGCTTGGCAGAAAGACGACCTGCCGCGCCAACGGACTTGGCAAGCCGGCGATGTCTACGCCACGCCCCGCATCGGCCCGGTGGCGCTGGGCGGCATTCGCCTCGCGAAGGACCCGGCAGCCCTGGATCCGCTCACTCCGACGTGGCCAATCCCGACCTTGGGGGCATCGCGTTGGATCCGGGGCAGGTCAAGGTCCTGTCCAACCAGGCCGAAATCACGCGCCAGGACGTCAACGCCGGCCCCTTCACCGTGGACGGGCGAAACGTGGCCTTGGGGCCAGCCAAACGGCTGTAGTGGTGCGTGACGCCTACGGCCGGGAAACCGCCATTTCTACTGCGCGGCTTTACGTCGCCCCAACCCTGCTGCGTCCTGGCCTCTCCGCTTGGGAAATCGCGGCCGGACAAGTCCGCGAAGACGAAAACCGCTACGGCACGGCCGGCGTCAGCGCTTCCTGGGCCAAGGGCGTCAACGACCGCTGGACCATCCGAGGTGGTGGTCAGGTGGACGAGAACGGCAAGGGCAACGTCACCGTGGGTTCCACCTGGGCCCCGGGCACCTGGGGCGTGCTCGACGGGGAGGTGGGGCGCTCAAGCGACGGCGGGACGCGTTGGGCTGCTGCCTACGACTACCGAGGGCCCACCTTTGGCCTGCGGCTGGAACACGAAGAAAACGACGGCTTCTGGCGACTGCAGAGCGAGACGGCGCTGCCCATCGCTTCGCGCACCCAAGCCAGCGTTTCCTACCGCCCGGATCGCCGCTTCACTTTGCGTGGCATCTACAGCGCCATCGACACGGGGCGCTCCAGCCTGGCCTTCGCTTCCTTGGGCGTGAGCGCGAACCTGGGCACTGCAGGCCAGGTGTCCGCCAACGTGCTCCGAGACCTTCAAGGCGACGATCTTCAAGTGTCCGCCAGCTACACCTACCGCTTCGGCAGCAAGGCCAGCGTGGGTGTGCGGGCCCGCCAGGCCCCAGGCCAGGATGCCCTGACCACCCGAGCGACCTACCGCACCGAGGGCGGCCTTCGCGTGGCTGCAGAGCACACCGAGGGCGATCAGGGCAGCACCCGGGCCACGGCGGATGCCATGACGCGTTACGGCGACGCCCGGATCATGCTGGACCGCTACGACGGGCAAACCCAGGTGGCGGCCAACTTCTCCGGCGCCGTGTTCCTGGACCACCGCGGCGTGGCCTTCGGGCGACCCGCCTACGCCAGCTTCGCCGTGGTGGATGTGCCGGGCCAGGCGGGCTTGCCGGTCCGGGTCAACGGAGCACCGGTCGGCAAGACCAACAAGCAAGGCCGCGTGCTGGTCACCAACGTGCCCTCCCTGCTGCCCACCACCTTCAGTCTCAAAGATAAAGACCTGCCCGCGGGTGTGGAGATTGGGGAGACCGAAAAGCAATCCGTGGCCCCCGTCAAGGCGGCGTGCGGGTGACCTTCCCGGTGCTGACCCGGAACGCCCGGGCCTTCACCCTGACCGGTGCCAGCATCGCGCCAGGAATCCTGGCCTCTACGCCGAATGAGCAAGCGATGATGGGCTACGACGGAGCGCTCTACTTGGAGCACCCCGAGCCGGGGATGGCCGTCGAGGTGTCGGGTGTGTGCAAAGCCGTGTTGCCGTCGCCACTGCCGGGCCTGGACGAAGTGGCGGAGTTAAGGTGCAACTAGCTGCTCAGATCTCCCTCGCGACCGGGCGGCGCCCCTAGCACCCTTGCCTTCGAAGCAATGACTGCGCAAACGGTCGACCCACAAGCTGGGCAAACCGCAGGCTTGAGAAGCCTCTCTGGCAAGATAGGAACGATGGCCTCGCATTCGCAGCGCAGCCCCAGGGCTTCGACCTTCTGCACCCGCCGCTCCGGGTCCCCCTTGATGGCCAAATAGCTCGAGTTGCACTTGGTATTCGGGCAGAAAACGGGCTTGTCCCCCGCTTGCTCGGCCGGGCCGAGAATGAGCACATGGCCGCAGTCGACGCATTTGCCCGTCGCGAGATCCTTGCTGGCAGCGATCAGCGTCGAGCTCGCAACCTCTTCCAGCTCCGCGATGAGAGCCCGGAGCCTTTCGATCTTCGGCCGTGCGTTCGTCAGATCTTTGCGCAGATGGAGAAAGCTCCCAACGAGTTGTAGTAACTGCGAAACTTGCCCCAAGGAATGCGCTTGGCCTCGCCGATCGGCAAGAAATCCTTGTCCTTGAAAACGGCCTTCAAGTCACTTGAGGCAAAATCGAGGTCTTTGGGCGGTGGCGTTACCGAGATGGAGAAGCTGGCCGTTTGATCAGAGTTCGGATCGAAGGCGGCCAGCATTTTGATGATCTGGTCCGGTCGCCACTCGCGAGCAAGCTCGGTGGAAACGTCTTCACCATATGCAGCCAAGTTCTGATACGCCACGGATTCCAGGCAGAATCGTAGTTCCAGCGCGGCGTAGATCAATGACGCGTCATCGCCCCTGCTGATTAGTTATTTAGCCGTGCTTAAACGTTCCGCGATGTTGTAAAGGGCCATAATCAAAGGTTACTCGATTGGAACTCGGGATCAAGTTAGCAGCCGCCTGTAGGCGCTATCTCCCAACGCGATTGCCTAAATGCGTGGGCGGGACTAAAGTTCGTGGAAGGGGGGGATGGCCAGACAAGTTGAGAAGGAGCGCCCAATGCCCATCAGGGCCGTGGTGTATGTCAGCGAGGCATCCGGCGCGTTGCGCGGCGATCTGCTTGGCCTCCGGAGCGGCAAGCTCCAGGAGCTGGTCGACGACGCAACTCGATTTAACCGGGACGCAGGTGTCAGTGGGGTGCTCTTGTTCGACGGGACGCGCTTCGTCCAATACTTGGAGGGCCCCCCGGACGGGTTGGACGTGGTGTTCTCAAGGGTGCTCGGTGCTTCGAGCCATCACGACCTGATCGAGCTGCAAAGCGGGACGATCATGGATCGCCGCTTGCCTTATTGGCCTATGCGCTGGTTGCCTGTGGAAGTTAAAGAGCTGAGCGAGGTCGCAGTGGGCGACTGGGCCGGTTTCAAGGTGCGGGGGGATGGAGAAGCGTTGAACGCAACGGCGATCGACCGGCTGCTGTTCCTAGTGAGCAGACGCGCACTGGTAGGAAGATGAACCAGTGGCGACCGCCTGGCCGCGCAAGGAATCCGCCCCCCTACGTGCAGCCCAAGTCTTCGTGGATCGCCGTAACAAGCTGTCGGAAGCGGTAAGGCTTCGGGAGAAATCGAACCGTCTCGGGCAGCGGGGGCAGCTGCGAGCGTTGAAGGCCAGACGCGAGCATGACGCGGGCCTGGGGTTGAGCAACCGCGGCTTCCGCCGCGACCTCCAGCCCGTCGGCGCTGTCTGGCATGTTGAAGTCGGTCACTACCACCGCGAACCTGGCGTCGCCGCGCAGGAGGACGAGGGCCTCATCCCCGTTGCTGGCGGGAGTGACTTGGAAGCCCTGAGAGGTCAGAGCCTCTACGACGACGCTGCGGAGATCGTCTTCGTCTTCAACAAACAACACGTGGATCGGCATCTCAATGCTCTGGTGCGGGGAAGCAAAGGCTAACGCGGGTTCCCTTCCCAAGCTCGCTCTGGAGCTCGGTGAACCCGCCGGACTGGGCCGTGAAGCCAAACACTTGGCTCAAGCCCAGCCCGCTGCCCCTTCCAATGGGTTTGGTGGTGAAAAACGGTTCAAATACCCTGGCCTGCTGGTCCGCCTCAATCCCTGAACCGTCGCCTCGGATGCTCAGGCAGATGTAAGGTCTTTCACTGGTGTTGGGCAACGTAGGATCACGGGTTTGCCGCGCAGAGGCCGTGATGAGGATCGTTCCGCCCTTCGGCATGGCGTCGCGGCTGTTGCACACAAGGTTAAGGATTGCGGCCTCCAGCTGTGCCTTGTCCAGCGACAGGGTCGGAAGGCCCCGGGAAACTTCGACGGTCAATGCGATCGCGTCGCCGGCGGAGCGGCGCAGCATCGCTTCGCATTCGGCCATCAAGGCGGCCAAGTCGACTGCCTCTGGCACCAAGGTTTGTCCCTTGCCGAAGGTCAGCAACTGCCGAGTCAGAAGGGCCCCGCGCTCGGCGGCCCGCTGCGCGGTATCGATGAGCTTGGCCACGCCTCCGTCTTTCACCCGCAGGCTGATGAGCTCCAGACAGTTGGCCACGATCGTCAACAGGTTGTTGAAATCATGGGCCAAGCCGAGCGTGAACTTCCCGATGGCCTCCATCTTCTGCGCCTGCAGGAGATCGCGCTGGGCTTGGAGCAGCTGCTCCTGCGCTTCGTGGCGCTGGGTGATGTCGCGGGTGATTTTGGCAAACCCCACCAGTTCCCCGTCTTCCCAGATGGGATCGATCACGACGCTGGCACGAAAGCGGGTCCCGTCCTGCCGCAATCGCCAGCCCTCGGCGACGTAGCGCCCTTCTAAGGCCGCGGTCCGCAGGTTTCGCTCTGGTAGGCCGGCTTGGGCCTCCTCGGGCAGGTAGAAGCGGGAAAAGTTGGTGCCGACCACGTCGGCAGCCTGGTAGCCCTTGATTCGTTGCCCACCCGGGTTCCAGGTCTGGATCACCCCGCTGGGGTCGAGCATGTATAGGGCGTAGTCGGTGACGGAGTTCACCAGCAGGGCAAACTGCCGGCTCTCGTCCCTCAAATCGGTTTTCGCTTTCGCTGGTTGGTTCATGGGTCATCCTCTCGGCAGGGCCACCGAAGGGCGACAGAGTGCGCAGTGTAGAAGAGCGACGGCCGTCATCCTTTTGCGCCCTCTTAACAAATCGGGCGAGCCCTCGGGCCACACTGTCCAATCGTGGCACATCCACTCAGAGCGCTTGTAGGGAGAAAGTCATGGGATTGGACGGCAAAGCAGTAAGGGTTCTTCTTGTAGAGGACGAACCCACTCTCATGATGGTCTTGGAGCAGGCCATTGCCCAAGTCGGCTACGACGTCTCCAAGACGGCCGAAGATTTGCCCACAGCCTTGGCATGCGCCGAGGAGGCGGCCTTCGATGTTGCGGTGCTGGACGTCAACTTGAACGGGGTCGAGTCTTACCCCGTGGCCGATCGCTTGGTCGAGTTGGGGGTGCCGTTCCTGTTTACGACCGGCCTTGGGGCCAACCGGCTGCCCGACCGCTTCAAAGGCACGCCCTTCCTTGAAAAGCCGTTCCGCCTGAAAGAGATCGCCGCCGCCCTCCAGTCCCTTCGCCAGGAACTGGAGGTTCACTGAGTTTCCGGACCTAGCACCGGTCGGGACCTTCGGGTCCCTTTTTTTATTTCAGCGGGGCGGCGGTCTGCTGGTAGGTGCCCACGATCTCGCTCACGCCCAAGACGTGGCCCTTCGCGGCCCTCAGCACCTCGTCCCGCGTTGCCCCGGCCTTCATATCAAGCACGGTGTCCAAGGCCAACAGCTGGAAGTGGTAATGGTGGGGTCGATCGCCTACTGGCGGTTTGGGGCCGAAATACCCCACAGACCCCGGCTGTTCACCCCCTGCAGCATTCCCTCCGGCTTCAGGAGTCGCGGATCGACCGGCAGGCCCTCCGGCAGCGATGGCGTGCTGGCGGGGATGTTGTAGGCGACCCAGTGAACGAAGGGTTTGACGTTGGCTGCATCCGGATCCTCCATGATCAGCGCATAGGACTTGGCATCAGGCACCGGGCTCCACGAAAGAGCGGGCGATGCATCGTCGTGATACGCGCTGAAGCGGGGAGGCAACGCTTGGCCCGAGGAGAACGACGGGGAGCGGAACTCGAACGCGGCGGCGTTGCCGATCCGATCCTTGGCCAACGGCACGCCTGAGCCTTGATTGACTTGGGCCATCAAGGGCCCGCTAGGCACCGCCGCCTCGCGGGAGGGGGCCACTTGGCCTTGGCTGTAGGTCACCCGATAGATAACGCCATTGGCGTCGTCGCCGACCAGCAGGGCACCGCCTTTGGTCATCGCCAGACCGACGGGCCGTGCGATGTGCGCCTGGCCGTTGTCGACCAGGAAGCCGGTCAAGAAGGGCTCAAACCCGACCGGCTCGCCGGCGTCGAAACGAACCCGCACCACCTCGTAGCCCGACGCAGGCTTGCGGTTCCAGGAACCGCGCATCGTCACGAAGGCGTCCCCCGGTAAGCCGTCGGGAACTGCTGGCCGGTGTAGAACAGCATCTGCATGGGGGCCGCGTGGGCTGTGTAGCCGAGCACCATGGGCTCGCTTGTCGCCGCCCATTGCTGTTTGCTGATCTGCCCTGGCGGTGTGCTCTGGGGATTCACCCCGTCCTTGCCCCAGATGTGGGGCCAACCATACCTCTTTCCTTTCTGAATGCGGTTGAGCTCCTCGGGCTGCTCATCGTTGCCCAAGTAGTCGATGCCGTGATCCATCCCCCACAGCTCCCCCGTTTTGGAGTCCCAAGCAAAGCCGATGGTGTTCCGCAGGCCGCTGGCAAAGATGGACCGGCTCTTGCCATCCGGCGAGGACCTCAGCAGCGCCGCATGCTCGGGATTGGTCTCGTTGCACGCGTTACAGGACGAGCCCACGCTGATGTAGAGCATCTCATCAGGGCAAAGGCCAGCGTGCGGTTGGGGTGCTGACCGCCATCGGGCAGGTCGTTGATGATCCGTTCCTCTGGACCCAACGTCCCGTCCGGGTGTATGGGGGCGCGATACACGTCGTTGGCCGTGGCGACATACAGCTGCCCGTTGGCGATGACCAGGCCGTGCGCCCCTGGCCGCGAGAAGACCACCTTCGGTTCGGCGTCCAAGGCTCCGTCTTCATTGGCATCCTCCAGCAACAGCACGTCGCCTTGATCTCGACGTGAGACATAAATCCGCCCGTCTGGTGCCACGGCGATGATCCGCGGATTCTGAAGGCCTTGCGCAAGGGGACGCACTTGGAAGCCACTGGGCACCGTCAGGGCCTGAACGCGCTCGGGCGTCGCATCTACCTTGGCGGGTTTGAACGTATGGACGTTGGCTTGGACGTCGGTTCCGCCCCCTGCTGAGCGAAGGCGAGGGAGGGGGCCAAGAAGACGAGCAAAAGCGCGGAACGGGTCATGAGGATGGCCTGGCGCTGAGGAGCGTTCAGCATGTGGCGGGAGCGGTCAATGGCCTGCGAATGCGTTGCATGCGCGCCGTTCA
Organism: Stenotrophomonas sp. pho; assembly: GCF_006228405.1. NCBI lineage: Bacteria > Pseudomonadati > Pseudomonadota > Gammaproteobacteria > Lysobacterales > Lysobacteraceae > Stenotrophomonas > Stenotrophomonas sp. pho. The sequence goes on from NZ_CP029759.1 coordinate 1,265,295, forward strand.
CCACGAGGGCCATCGATCTCCAGGCCCACGCACCGCCGGTCTGAGATGCTCCGCCGTTCGCCAAGCCTTCACTCGGGGATCGCTTGATCCGCATCCCAGCCTCGATACGGTAAGGCTTCGCCCGACACGAGAGGAGGACATCCATGGCAGAGCTCAAAGAGAACCTGTTGGACTGGCTGCGCGACGCACACGCAATGGAGCAACAGGCGGAGACCATGCTCAAGGGGCAGGCGTCCCGCATCGAGCACTACCCGGTGCTGAAGGCGCGCATCGAGGAACACATTCAGGAAACCATCGGTCAACGCGAACTGCTGGAGGGGTGCATCAAGCGCCTGGGCGGCTCGCCGTCGACCCTGAAGGACGTGATGGGCAAGATGGCGGCCTTCGGTCAGGCCGTCGGAGGCATGACGGCCTCCGATGAAATCGTCAAAGGCGCGATGGCCGGCTACGTCTTCGAGCACTTCGAGATTGCCTCCTACACGGCCCTGATCGCGGCGGCGAAGACGGCGGGTGATGCAGAGACGGCCCGGATCTGCGAGGAAATCCTAGTCCAAGAAGAGGCCATGGCCGACTGGCTGGCGGCCCACCTGCCCGAGGTGACCGAAGAGTTCATGGTGCGCGACGCCACGCCGGGCGTCGAAGCCAAAAAGTAACCACTGCGCCGCGCCGGCCGGGTTCACGCCCGGCCGACGCGGGCGGGCCTACAACGAAAGGCCCTAGGATTGGAGGCGGCTGGCATGCCCAGGCCTATCTGGAGTGGTTCGTTGTCCTTCGGGCTGCTCAACGTTCCGGTGTCCCTCATGTCCGGCGAGCGTCGCATGGATCTGAGCTTTCGCATGTTGGACGCACGAAACAAAAAGCCCATTCGCTACGAGCGGGTCAACGCCGAAACCGGCGAAGAAGTGCCTTGGAAGGACATCGTCAAAGCCTTTGAATACGACAAGGGCAGCTACGTCGTCATAGAGAAAGAAGACATCGCCGCTGCCGCCCCCGAGACGCACGAGTCCATCGACGTGGAGGCCTTTGTCGACGCCGAGAGCATCGGGCTGAGGTTCTTCGAAAAGCCCTACATCTTGGTGCCCGGCAAGAAGGCCGAAAAGGGCTATGTCCTGCTCCGAGAGACCCTGAAGGAAACCGGCAAGGTGGGCATCGCCAGGGTGGTCATCCGCACGCGCGAATACATTTGCGCGGTGATGCCCGAAGGCGATGCGTTGATCATGATCCTGCTTCGCTACCCGCAGGAGTTGGTGGCTCCGGACGAATACAAACTGCCGCAGGGGGGGGCGTCGGACTACCGGGTTGCGCCCAAAGAGCTCGAAATGGCCAAGCAGCTGATTGAGAGCATGACCTCTGAGTGGGAGCCGGACAGCTACCAGGACGAGTTCCGCGAGCGCCTGTCCGACATCATCAAGAAGCGGGTGAAGCAGGCCGGAGCCACGACCACCTTCGAGGAACCGGAACATCGCGAGGACTCGGCGACCAACGTGGTGGACTTCATGGCGCTGCTCCAGAAGAGCTTGGAAACCAACAAGCGCACCCCGGCGAAAGCAACGCCGGTGAAGACTGCCTCCAAGTCCTCCACCAAAGACAGCAAGCCTGCCAAGAAGGCCGCCATAAAGAAGGCCCCAGCAAAGAAAGCCGCAAAGAAAGCCCCCGCCAAGAAGGCTCTAAAGAGCGCCTGATCACCCAAGGAGAATCCCATGAGCGACGACAAGAAGAACACCGGCAGCCCGGACCGCGACCGCATCAACGTCAACGAAGACTACGAGCTCCAGTATTGGACCAAGGCGCTGGGCGTGTCCGCCGACGAGCTCCGGGCCGCCGTCAAAGCCGTGGGCCCCACCGCTGCGGCCGTTCGCAAGCACCTGGGCAAGTAACGAGGAGCCGTCATGTCCTTGGTCGAATACCGCCGCAAGCGCCGCTTTGACCAGACCAAGGAGCCGGAGCCTGGCAAAGCGCTGCCCCAAGGGCAGCGCGCCATTCTCGTGGTCCAACTCCACCACGCCAGCCGCCGGCACTACGACTTCCGGCTGCAAATCGGCGACGCCCTGAAGAGTTGGGCCGTCCCCAAAGGCCCCAGTTACGACCCCAAGGTCAAGCGCATGGCCGTGGAAGTAGAAGACCATCCCGTCGACTACGCCAGCTTCGAAGGCGAGATCCCCAAAGGGCAATACGGTGGTGGGCACGTGGCCCAGTTTGATCACGGCGTATGGGCCACCCAAGGAGACCCAGAGGCACAACTTGCCAAGGGTCACCTGCGCTTCGAGCTGTTTGGCACCAAGCTCAAAGGCGGGTGGCACCTGGTCCGCTCCGGCAAGCCTGCCCGTCAGCCGCAGTGGCTGTTGTTCAAGGACGACGATGCGTATGCGAGCGATCTGGAAGCGGACGATCTGCTCGCCGATGTGTCGGCGGCCCCAACGGCAGACATCAGGAGGGCCGGCGGCGGTAAAGCCGACAAGAAGAAGCTCAAAGCCCTCCCTGCAAAGCGTGCGCGACGGAAGAACTGGGCCAAGAAGGCCTTGGCCCTGCCCAAAGCGAAAGAGGCGGCTCCGCCTTCCGGCCCCTTCGAGCCCCAGTTGGCCAAGCTGGGGGAGGCCCCGCCGCAGGGCGACCAATGGGTCCATGAGATCAAGTGGGACGGGTATCGGATCCTCGCAACGGTCGCCGATGGGGCCGTCCGGCTCTGGTCCCGCAACGCGTTGGAGTGGACCGACAAGGTCCCCGAGATACGCGACGCCGTGGCGGAGTTGGGCCTTACCTCTGCTGCCTTGGATGGCGAACTCATCGCCGGATCGGGCACCAAGGAGGACTTCAACCTGCTCCAGGCGACATTGTCCGGGGAGCGGCAAGGCGCGCTGGCCTACGCGCTCTTCGACCTGCTCTACATCGATGGCGTGGACGTGGCCGCAGCACCTCTGTTGGAGCGCAAGGCGCTCCTGCAGGAGCTGCTGGCGGGCCAGGCCGGCCACTTGGCCTTCAGCGCTCACGTCCAAGGCGACGGCAACGAAGCCTACCGCCTGGCTGGCGAACAGCACTTTGAAGGCATCATTTCCAAGCGCGCCGATCGCGGCTACCACCTCGGCCGCAGCGACGACTGGCGCAAGACCAAGCAGCTGGCCAGCGACGAGTTCGCCGTGGTCGGTTACACGGCCCCCAAGGGCAGCCGCAGCGGCTTTGGCTCGCTTTTACTGGCCAAGCCCGACGCCAAACACGGTTGGCTCTACGTGGGCCGGGTGGGCACCGGGTTCTCCGACGCCTTGATCAAGGACGTGAGCAAGAGGATCCAAGGGGGAGGCAAGAAGCCGACGGCCTACGTGCCCACCGAGGACACCGATCTTCGCTCTGCCACGTGGTTCGAGCCGCGCTTCGTGGTGGAGGTGTTCTATCGCGGCATCGGGGGCAGCAACTGCTGCGCCAAGCCTCCTTGAAAGCCGTGCGGGCCGACAAGGAAGTGAATGATTTGGCGGATTCGGATCGCGCCGCCCCGGCGAAACCGGCCCGTGGCAAACGGGTATCGGCCGCGTCCTCCGCCGAGAGGTCCGCCGCAACGCCTCAAGTCGAACGCGTGCCCCCCAAACTGTCCTCCCGAGCAAGGTTCTCTTCCCCGGTGACGGCTATACCAAGCAAGACGTCTGGGATTACTACTCGGCGGTCATGGACCACCTGCTGCCCGAGGTGATCAATCGGCCGCTGTCGATCATTCGCTGCCCCGCCGGCACCGGCAAGCCCTGCTTCTTCCAAAAGCACCACACCGCCGGGCTGGAGCTGGTGGACTCGGTCAAGCTGAAGGAGGACAGCGGCATCAACGCCCACTACTTGGTGGTCCGGGACGCGGCCAGCTTGCTGGAGCTGGTCCAGTTCAATGCCCTGGAGTTCCATCCGTGGGGAAGCCACGCGGAGGATCCCGACCGCGCCGACCGGGTGGTGTTCGATTTAGACCCGGGCCCAGACGTGCCATTCGCGGAGGTAAAACAGGCCGCCAGTGACATCCGGAAGCTTCTGGGCCAACTGGAGCTGGAGTCCTTCCTGCGGGTATCCGGAGGCAAGGGCCTTCATGTCGTGGTGCCCCTCAACCCGGGGTGCGACTGGGACCTGACCAAGCGCTTCGCCAAAGGATTCGCCGACGCGTTGGCCCAGTCGGAACCTCAGCGGTTCTTGGCCACCGCCACCAAAGCCCTTCGAAACAAGCGGATCTTTGTCGACTACCTGCGTAACGGTCGAGGTGCCACCGCAGTGGCGTCGTATTCCCTGCGGGGTAGACCGGGCGCGCCTGTCGCGATGCCTCTGGCGTGGAGCGAGCTGCCAAACCTCAAACGGGCTGACGCGTTCACGATCAAGGACGTGCCGGGCAAGCTGAAACGTCGCCGCAAGGATCCCTGGGAGGGCATCGATGCGTTGAAGCAGAACTTGTCGAAATGGGCCCGAAACGACTAGCCGCTATCCCCGCGGTCGTGTCCGAGCGTAGACGGGAAGACGCGAGCGTCGTTGGCAGCTGCCGAGCACGTGATGAGCACGCGGGCTTGATGCCGGCTCCTGTCCAATGAGCCTCATGCAGTGCGATGCTCCCGCTCCGACCCCGGTGACCGTCTGGACCATCGGGCATTCCACTCGACCTTGGGACGAGTTCTTACACCTGCTGTTCGCACAAGGCATCTCGGCGATCGCGGACGTGCGTCGTTTCCCAGGATCGCGTCGTCACCCTTGGTTCGCATCCGAGCAGATGGCTAAAACGCTGCCAGCGCACGGCGTGGAGTATCTTTGGATTCCTGAACTGGGCGGGCGGCGCAAGGTGCAGCCGGATTCGCCCAATGGTGCGTGGGACAACGCCGCGTTTCAGGGCTACGCAGACCACATGGCGACCGCCGAGTTCGCCGGCGGGCTATCGAAGGTGCTTGCACTGGGGGGCGAACATCGGACCGCGCTGATGTGCGCGGAGGCACCGTGGTGGCGTTGCCACCGACGTCTCATCTCCGACCTGCTGACGCACCGGGGCCATGAGGTGCTGCACATCGTGTCCCACGCCGAACCCAAACCGCATCCGCTGAACCCGATGGCGCAGGCCGTCGGGCCAGCGCTTGTCTACCCACCGGCTCAGACGGAGCTGTTCTGAACCAACCAGTAGGGCGATCGCGTGTCGGGCCCGCCCGGCGCATTTTCTCCCTATCGAAGCTATGCGGACATGTCGGCTGCCTTGCAGTTGGCGCGCGCTTGCCGCACGGTGTTGTTGATAGACGACGGGCAGCCGCGCAACCCTGCCTGAATCGGCTTAGGCGGTCGTCCCTGGTCCCAGCTTCAGGTAATGGATCGGAGGCTGCCCCGTCAGAAAGCTGGCGTTCTCCTGAGGGATTCAGACTGGCTTTCGATCTTCATGTCTGCCATGAAGTAGTCTGGGATGGATGGTGAAGCGCAGGTTAGAAAACGATGCAAGGGGGAGGGGAGTGAGGAGTGCTCAGTATGATTCGCTTTGCAGCGCGCTCGATAGGATACATGGACGGCAAGCGCTGACGGATTTCGCCTCGGATTGGGGCCTCCACCGCAGTCCCAGCGAGGATGGCACAGTGGAGGTATGGAAAGGCGCGGCGATGGGGGCCGGCGTTGAGATCTTGTTGCTTCCGCCCGTGTCCGCTTCCAGCGACTGGGCCATCTCGACGCTGGTCACGGTCGGAGGCCGGGTCGAGCATGTCAGGCGACGTCCGTTTGGGATCTGACGAAGAGTGGCTGCTAAACGCCTACGACGGCCTTCCTTGGTGCAGCCAATACTGGGTCAGCAGGGAGGCGGCGCGCCGGTTCGCCGACGTCGACGCCAAGCCAGGACCTGTCCCACCACGGCCGTGAACAGCAGCAGGGCATTGGTCACCACAAACACCGTTGACCCCAAAAGTGCACTGTAGGCGGTGAACAGGGTCGACGCGGTCATCTGACCGACAAACAGCCATTTGGAGACCGTTTCCGGATGGGGAGACTGCCACTGTTTGATCATTTGCCGGACCAACGTGGCTATCAACACGGCGGTTGCAGTCCAGCCGAGAACATCAGGATGCATGGCCGCTCACCCGTCCTTTGGGTCGTGGACAGTTGAAACGTCTTGGCCGTGCGCCGGGCGCTTATGAGGCTCCTCAATGATTTCCTTGTTGAGGATGCGAACCTCGCCCACCATCAGCAGGCGCATGTCGCGCACGATGTAGTCGGCCAACGCCTCATCGGTGATGTCATCACCGGCGATGTCCAGCCGGAAGCCTTGGCCCTGAATCCCGCCCCCGTTGCTGAAATCAATCTCGAAATCAAAGCACACCCGCTTATCCATGTTGCCCTCTCCATCGGTGAGATTGGGCGGCACTGAAGGGCCGCTTGCTACGCTAAAGACGATCATCGGCGTAAGGAGGGCAGCCCACAACTGGCCCCATGCCCGGATCTGAGGGCAGGCTCACTGCCGTTCCCGCTTTCGGCGGTCGTAGAGTTTCATGTCCGCGCGATTGATGGTATCGGCCACCGATTCCGAGGGCCGACCAATGGCGCAACCGCCGGAAAAAGCGGATCGGTGCAGGTCAGCGTGGCCGAAATAGTGTGGCGGGCGTTGAACGATTTCTGACCGTGCCAGCACCCGTGGTGGTGCCCGTGTGCGACAAGATCCTGGCTTGCGGACACTACATCCACGGTCGCCAGTGGAAGCACCCGGAAACCCTCCGGGCCGTGTTTGAAAGTCGGCTCTACCTGCACCCGGCTGATCCGTCTGACGACACCGCAAGCGCTTGGAACTGGGTCAAGGCATGCTCGCCAGCGCAAGTGTGGACGCGCATGGGGGCTCCAACCCCAGCAGAGCTTGAGCGGGTCATACAGGCCGATACGAAGGCCCGAGATGCATTGCTTGCTCCGCGCTTGGAACTATCCGAGGAAGAAACGAGGCGATGCTTTGACGTTCGGTTGATCGCCGGACTGGCCATGACCGTCGCCCGGAAAGGATGGCCAGGGGCGCCATTGATGCATGGCGCGTATGGCCGCCACTGGATCATCGAATCGACCGCGAGAAAGAGGGAAGATATCCTTCTGCAGGACATCGGATTGCGTGTCTGGGCCGAGACGATGGCCATGAAGGCCAATCGCGCCACCCAGCAGGCTGCATCCGATGAGACACGGGGCTCCGAAGGGTTCTTGGTGACGCACGAGGTGGGGAGCTGCTGAAGCCGTTCCTGGGCGGGCGGTTTAAGAACGGCAACATCCACGTCATCTTCCACAAGCACGCCTTGCACCTGGTTGACCGCCTGAACGCCCGGATCGCGGGACCGCTGCCCAAGGCTTTGCCGGCGCCCGGTTGCCCCTGGACATTGCGGCATTGCATGGTGGAACGTGGAGGTGGGCACGGCCGGTCCCCTGAACCGCCAAGGGCTTGCTCCAGTGGCCGGCGGAAGGCATGCCCTCAGTGACTTTTGAGGGTGAAGCCCCGTGGCAGTCGCCACTGGAGAGCCGGGGTTAGAGGGTTTACAGTGATCTTGCAAAACGGCAGGATCGGGGTTTGACCAAATCCAAGGGAAAACCGTGGCACTGACGCTCGAAGAAATCCGCAAGAAAAAGGCTGAAGCGGAGGCCTTGGTGGCCGAAATGGAAAAGGCCGAAGGCGACGCGCTGGCGGCCGAAGCCGGGGCCAGCTTTGCAGGCGTCTACGAGACCTTGCAGCAGTTTGCGCAGCATTACACGACGAAGCAGAAGAACGATCTGAAGGCGCTGCTTGAGCCACGCAAGGCGGTTTCTGCAAGCGCCGGCATCAGTCGCGCCCCGAAGTTCCAGATCCCGGATGGGACCACGTGGGCTGGCACTGGACGTCAGCCGAAGGCCTTCCTTGCATGGGCCGAAACTGCTGAAGGTAAAGCGTGGAAAAAGAAACACCCGGACCAGGAATGGCCGGCGCACCCGTTCAAGGCCTGATTGCCATTGAGCGTTGCAGACAGAGCCCCGGCAAACCGGGGCTTTTTTTTGTGGGCGTTGAAACCAAGTGAAGGAAAAGTGGGGGCTGGGGCGGGAGCCGCGGCCCTGGGCCGTTCCTCCCCGTAGGGGGCTTTTCAGGCGCGGCCCCGGGCCGCGTTCTTTTGAGCTCTTGAAGAGAAAAAGGCAACGTCAAAAGTGGCATGAAGCAAAAGCGCATTGGGGAAGGGCGGGTGGGGCCTCGGCTTCCGCCGGGCCCGACGCTGGGCGGGAAATGTGCTGCGGTTCAAGTTTTCCGGCGATCTGCGGCCCTTGCGGCGGTTTTGATATTTAGTCGATAAAACGTAGGGCGAAAGTATTGCGATTTTATGAGGGTGGCTTAGTTTGCGTGGGTAGCGAGGGAATGCCCCCTCTTCAAAGGTTTTCTAATGATTGCTTGCGCTATTGGCCGGTCAGGCTTTGTTGCCCTTGGTTATCGGGGGGTCTTCTAATGGCCCACCACCACGCCAGCCCCCACCAACTCAAGTCGGGCGAGTGGGGCGCCCGGGTGCCCGCCCCGAATGTTCGGAACGGCGACAGGCTCACCGTGGTGGCCCGGAGCGGCAGCTCCTGGGAAGCCGTGGTTGTCGGCGTGGTTTGGCAAGGCCCGGAGGCCGCGATTTGCCAAACCGTCCGGGGACTCATGCGGTGTGGGTGCTGCGGGGAAGTGGGGCAGAAAGGGGCCTACCCCTTCTCAACGTATCCGGCAGAGATGCAGCGTTGCGACGATTGCGGGGGTTCGGCATGAAGCCCCCAGCAACGCGTCGCCGCCGCTATTTCGCCTATCAACGCCGCTCGGGTGGTCAGTGTTACTTCGACAAAGCCATGCACGCCCACCTCCAGCGGTATCCCCACACCATCGGCCATTACCAGCTCACACGCTTCCTGGGCACTTCCGCGTTGCTGACCGCTGAAGAAGCGGCCGCCCAAGGATGGATGGCCAAGCCCAGCCGGAGGACCGCATGACAAGGCGCTACGTCCTCTGGCCCTCACAAGCAGGGTTCGAATGAAAGAGTTGATTGAAATCGAGAACGCCGGTTACCGCCACCGGGTCAAATACATGTGCGACTCAGAAGATGGCTTTGGCGTAGTGACTCGCCAGGAATACAGCTACCTCAAAGATGGGATTGTGGTCTGGAGTCAAGAGTTTCCGGCGGGCGTTTCGTTTCGTGAGATGGCCCTCGTTTTTATGGATTCGGGGTTGTATGTAAGAGCAGACCTGAAGGAGAAGAGGAGGAGCGGATGAGCCGCTACACGCTACAACCCAAGCGGAACAACATGCCACTTGTGGAGACCATCCATGAAACGTGGATTGACGCGCCCAGCAAAGCCGCGTTTCAAGCCCTGGCCGCCGCGCAAAGCCTGAGCATGCGCGCTGCACTGGCTCAACTCATCGAGCAACACGCCCGGATCCGAGAACCGTTTTCCCCTCGATGCCCGACGCCGTGGGCCGGAGAGGCAAAGGGGCGAGAGCGCTATAAAACCGCGCTTCCCAGTGTGCAGGTGGCTCCCCAGGTCGCCATGGCCCTGCTCATCGACGCCAACCGAGTTGGGATTCGTCAGACAGAAGCCGTTCGCCAGTTGGTCTGGCGATGCATCCAAGCCAGCGCCTGACGAATCGGACTGCCTTTTGCGGGCATGGGGCCAAGGACAGCCACGCGGACGCTGGGGCGGAAGCCTCGGCGCTGGGTCTTTCCTCCCCGAAGGGGGCTTTTCAGGCGCGGCCCAGGCCGCGTTCTTTTGAGCTCTTGAAGAGAAAAAGGCAACGTCAAAAGTGGCATGAAGCAAAAGCGCATTGGGGGAAGGGCGGGTGGGGCCTCGGCTTCCGCCGGGCCCGACGCTGGGCTGGAAATGTGAGGTGTTTTAGGGTTTTTGTGTTTTCTGCTTTTTTCCGTTAGTTTTGTGTTTTAGTCATAAAAATGTAGGGTCAATCTATTGCGAAAAGTTGGTTTTCTTTTACTTTGAGATCAGAGAAGAGCGCCGATGCTCTTTAACCAAAGGAAACCCCATGTTGACGTTCTTTGCTTTTTGCCTCTTGGCTGGATTGGTCGCCGGATTGGCCATTGCTGATCGACTGGATGCGCTCTGATGAATACCCGCAGCCAAACCCAAGCGCCCGCCCGGTCCTCCACCCCTGGAGCCCTCCTGCGATTCCTGATCGACGCCATGTCGGGGATGGGGGCAGCCAAGCTGGGATGGGAGATGGTCACCGACCCCAAGGCCAAGCTGTCGGACATCGCCCTCGGCGTGCCGCTTTGCCTGGCTCCTCCAACGATTGCGGCCACCTGGGCGCTTTGCTTGTTCGGCATCGCCCAACACCACCAACTTTTTTGAAACCAGAACCCCTGACAACCACGGAGGACCCCGCTCGTGCGAAAACTTTTCAACAAACTGCTCAACATCGCCATTCTTGGCATGGTTCTGTTCGCCCTGGACCAAGTCCCGGAACGCCTGGATCGCATGACGCGAACCGCTCAGAGCCTCGTCCAGCAGGTGGGCTATTCGGGTCCCATGCAGGGCATCCCGTCGGGCGTGCCAGACGGTTACGAGTTCTGATGAACCCTCCGCCCTGGCCACCGTCGGAGCTCGTTCGGCTCGCATGGACGGCGCGCCGGGATATTGCTGTCAGGCAGCAGCTGCTTCAGGCGTTCCACGAGAGGGCCGATTTCCACTCTCCTTTGTCCCGTAGCGACTTGGACAACGACCCGTTCGCCGTCCCTGGGGATTGCTTGGCCGGGGTGGTGATTCGGGAACTGACGGGCGTCAAGGACGCGGAAGAGTGGCTGCACGCGTTTCTTCGCGCGCATGAGTTGCATCAAGGGCTGCCAGCTGCTGTGGGAAGCGCTGGCGAGCAGCGCTTCTGATGGCAGCGATTCCCTCAGTAAAGGGAGATGGCGGATAGCTTTGGTCTAATCCTTGGGTTTCGCCGCCGCTTCCGCTCGCTTACTGAACTTCTTGCACCATTCGAGCATGTCTTGCACGTCCTTAAGGAGCTCGTCCGGCTCTGGAAGCCACGTTGGTGTATCAATGGATTGAGAGTGCTCAAACGCAGAATACTTGGTCATCATGCCGTCGATCAGTGCGCAGTCTGTCGGAGTGATTGCGCTGAGCCGCTGTAGCTTGTTGCGCGTGTTGATCTCGCGCTGATAGCGGTTGATGATGCCCGAACAAAGTTCGTCCTCTACGGAGCGCTCAACCAAGATTCGGAAGTTGCTGCAGGCGGTCTTCAGGGCAAGTTCTTTTAGCGGCGGATCAAGCTTCTTAAGCTGTCCGATGCTGCTGATCATTTGGTTCAAGCCGGATTGTGGCTTCAGAGAGAACGTATTGATCTGTGCCGGCATGCCGGTCCTGCTTCCATCGCGGACGATCGATTCAACCGCGACCTTGACCGTAGACTGATCGAGGTTGGCCCGCTGCTTGGCGGCGCTCTGAAGGAGGACCATCAGCGACAACCGGTGTGTGAACACGATTACCTGGCGACGCTCGGCCAGATCTACCAGGCGTTTGGCGACCGCCTCCTCAAAGCGCTGATCCAGGGAGGAGATGGGGTCGTCGAAGATCACCGGCATGCCCCGTTCAAGCCCTGTCGCGTCGGCCAGGAAGGCCGCCAACGCCACGATGCGTTGCTCGCCCTCGCTCAGGATTTCCCGATTCTTCTGGGCGCCTTGCGCGTCCTTCAGCTCAACGTAAAACGTGAACGCCCCTTTGCCTTGGGATCGATACGACATGCGGACGGGCAGCGAATGGCCCCCGAACGCCTTCAACTCGGCATTGAAGCGGTCGCAATAGCCCTTGGCCAACTCCGACTCGCCAATGTCATTGCTTTTCGTCGTCAACTGGCTGGTTGAGGTAGACCGAACAGCAGCCTCCACCGTTCCCGCGCGTTTGAGGCGGATCACGTCGGCCCATACCGCATCGCGCTGCTCCGATAGCCACTGTTGTGCTTTCAGCTCTGCTAGGCGGGCTTCTTTCTCTTTCCGCCCCGTCGGGTCCAGCAAGCCCGCCAGCGCGTCGCGATCAGCGGTGGTTGTCTTGACCTTCTGATCGTAGGCGTTGGTCCATGTAGACCACTGCACTGCCGGAGCCGCCGTGGCCTCGGCCATGGCTTTCAACCTCGCATGGATGGCCTCAAGCAGCTCAGTGGCTTGGGGGCTTCCAAGCCAATAGCAGCGCACTGGGCCTGCCAGGCGACATCGGTGAGAGGACTGGGCAACGCTTTCTTCAGCGCCGTCAGCGCGTCTTCCGCGCTCTTGGCTTCTGTCTGCAGGGTGTCGTTGAGATAGCTCTCGAAGCTGGCCAAGCGGGCCTTGCCGTCGTCTCCCAACGGTTGCTGGCAGAGGACACAACGGGATTCGTCCCCAACGTGGGGGAAAGGGTGGTCACGGTAGGCAAGACCTGTCGAATACGCCTTTGCAGCGTCCCAAAGGGTTCGCCACACGGCGTCTCCGATGCCCTTGAGCGGCAACCCGTTGAGGAATGCCGTGGCATAGGCGGTGGCGGCCTGGCGCTTGACCTCTGCATTGCTGCGGGCATCCAAGAGGGCTTGGGCCTTCTCGTCGTTCAAGCTCTCCTTCAATGCCGAGATGCTCGCGGCCATTTGCGACAAGCGTTCCAGCTCTCCGACGGCCTTGGCGTGGGCCACTTCAGGGTTCGCCTGGGCCAGCGCGGTCTCCAGTGCCAAACGCTCATCGTTCAGTGCAGCGGGGAAGGCGCAACGCTGGTTGATCTCCTCTTCGGTCAGTTTCGCCGTCAACTTCCGGAGGACCGTTGCAGCGCTGCTCTGCGCGTGGTCTTCCGGGATGATGGGCAGTTTGCTGGTGAGCTTGGCGGCGCGGGCCTTCAATCGGGTGGCGAGATCGTCTGAGATGTGGATGAGCATCCCGACGAACCGCATAGCTCGGGGAAGATGGGTGGCGGTGGTGGCGCTGTCTCCGAACTCCAGCGCTGTGGCTGAGTCGAAGACCGGCACCGCTTTCAATGTCGCGTGGGGGCCGTCGGATGCTTGCCAAGTGAGATCAGCAGACGATGTCGTGCCGTCGGATCGGGTCGCCGTGACTTTGATCAAGGCAGAGGCAGCATCGGGATTCTGCTTGAACACGTTGCCGTGGATAGATCCCTTGGCCCGCGCGCCACAAACGTGCTTCATCAAACGGGCGTAGCCCGATTTCCCGGCCCCGTTGGGTCCGTAGACCACGGTCATCTGGCCTTGGCTGAGGTCCAATGCCGCGTCCTCGCCAAGGGCATTGACGCCGCAGATGGAGGAGACCGAGTCGATGCGAAGCTCAGCGGCGGTGGGTGTCCCCAAGATGGTTCCCGGTGCCAACGCCGGGTGGGGAGCATCCAGCTTCTTGGCTGCCTCGGCCAGGCAGTGATCCGCCAGCGCCTCCATCTCCTCTTCGTTCGGCATGCGGCGGTGCTGGATCACCGTGGAAGCGGCCATGCGCAGCCAGCTTGGGCGGCCATTCAACCACTCTTCCAGAGTCGTAGGCGCAGCGGCCCCATTCTTGTTCGCCATCGGTCACTTCCCCTGTGAATGGCCAGAGCCAGGAAGGCTCCGTTCCCCTTCCGCAATAGTGACGCGGGTCACATTTGGAGGCAAGTCGGTGATGGTCGTAGGGGATGGGGAAATGGTTTTCCCGAACGGTAGGGATCAGGCCTCTGAGGGGGCATCGATCTGGGCGGCAGCCAGGGCGGCTGCCAGATCACGGTTCAGTGCTCGCGCTTCAGCCCGCAGTTCGCTCCAGTTCGGCGTCCCGACCGGGCCTTGCCCACGCATCGACGCGAGCCAAGCATGGGATCGCAGTCTGGCCGCTTCCGCGGCTGGCGTCGAGGACTTGAGGGCGTCCAATGCCGCCAACTGGATTTCTAGCAGGTTGATGTCCATCAGCGCCTGCAACTGCTCCGGTGCCATCGGGCTTGGCGCATCCCGCTGCAGCCACCAGCGTCGAAGTCGTTTCAGCATGTCTTCTCTTCCCTGAGATCGTTGTCGCTACTCGGGAGGATGGCCACGCCACGGCTCTGGGCGTAATCCCTCACCTTCGTCAGCAGCTCTCGCTGCTGTTCGGGTTCAAGCCGCGACATCACCAGCAACGTCTCTGCCACTAGATCATTTGTGGCATGGAAATAGGCGACCGGCATGCCAAGTGCTTGGGCCAGCTTTTCCATCGTTGCAGGATCCGGCACGCGATCTCCTCTCTCGTAACGAGAAACCCTGGGAGCGGCGGAGTTTTCCTCGTCCAACCCAAGCACGGCCCCCAACTGTGCTTGCGTCAGGCCCTTGGCCAGCCGGGCCTCGCGCAAGCGGCGGCCAAACGTGTGAGCTGGGGCGAGAGGGGCAGGCATGGGCGATCACGAACCGGGAACAATCCCCAAGTCTGCCGCTTCCCATGCTGCACCGCATTTGCCAAAATGGCAAATAAGGCCATGGTGGCCGGGATCAGGGGATGCATGAAGCAAGCGATTGCAGCCGTGGCCGTGTGCCTGGCGTTGGCCAGCGGGACGGCCACCGCCCAGGACGGCATTTTGGGAAGGATTGGCAAGGGGTTGATGCAGGCGGGCAAGGACGCCGCCTCGGCCCCGGCGACCAAGCGTTACCTGGAGCCGGCAGGCACTTACTGGGACGACGGCGACCCTCCAGTGCTCGACGGCTACACCCGGATCCGGTGGGGCTTGGCGGCCACCGCGTCGGCCGGTTTCGGCATGTGCGAAGACAACCTCTTTGCCCAGGCCAAGGCCGGCGCTGCCCTGGCACCGGCGATGCGAACCCACTGCATTGGCTCATGGGGCACCAGTTCAAACGCGTAGGCCTGCAAGGCGATCCGGCCTCTGCGTTTGAGGCCAAGGCGCGGCAGATCGCCTCTACCGATGCGTTCTACCTGCGGCCCTACATCGACGTGGAGATCGACCCCAAGACCAACATTCTCCACGCCTACGTGCTGGTCATGAACCACGACTGGTATCCCCGCTCGCCTGACTTTCTTCCGACGGCCGTTATCGGCCCTTCGCCGTTGGGCAAGGGCAGTGCGGTGGTCGGGGTCGAGCATGGCGGGCGCTACCACGCCGCGTTGCGATTGAAGCCGGAAGACGCGGCCGAGCTGCGACGGGTGGGGCGCGACGCCACGGGAGACCGAATCTTTTTCAAGGTCGTGGAGGGCAGGTTGAAGCCCAACGGCCTGCCCGACATCGTTCTCCAAATCGACCGCCTCGAGATCGGCTACAAGAACCAGATCATCGGCATCACCCCTTCCAAAGACAAGGACGCATGACATGAAGCACGCACTGATCGTGGCCGCAGCAGCGGCACTTTTGACCCTGACCGCCTGCTCTGGCGACAAGGGCCCCTCAAAGGAGGATGGGGTGAAGGTCGTGGAAGGCTTTTTCACCGAGCAGGGGAGGCAGGCAACCCTCCAGCGCTCTTGGCGGTTTGAAGTGACCGACGCGGGCGGCTTGGATCTCGACTGCGAGAAGAAGCCGAATGGGGATCAAGAGTGCTTGATCGGCGGGTCGGTAAAGGCCCTGGGTTACATCGGCGGCCAGCCCACCAAGGATGAGCCGAGCACCCTCAAGCCGAAGCTGCGTGCAGTGTTCCGCCCGCAAGGCGAGGGCTGGCAGCCGGTCGAGGTGAAGGACGAAGGGACGTCCGCGGGCTAAACGGGCGGCAGTCCACCGCTTGACTGCACGCCGGTCTCGATCAAGCGTGCAGCCATCCAACAGGGGAGGACCATATGAACCGCTATCCGCCGCAGCAAGTTGTGTATGCGCCGCCGGGCCCATCCGCGCTGATCCTCCCTAGCGTCATCTTGGGCCCGTTGGGCCTGGTTGGGCTGGCGGCCGGCCTGGAGGTGATGAAGCGCGACTTCTTCATCGGCGTGGTCTGTTGTGTGCCCGGTGCGCTCGTCTTCGCGTTTTTGGCATTTTGCCTGGCGCTCCATCTCCGGGCTCAGCGGCTCTGGGACTGGCACGTCCGAACGGGGCGGATGCCGTATTTTCGGAAGCACGGCTTCCTGAAAGGGGCGCTGCTCGGGGCGGATTGGGCGTGGTGACGGTGGTGGCGGCCGCCGTTCTGGGGTTCAAGTATGCAGAGCATCCCGTGTATGGAGAGGTGGCCACGATGGCGTTCTACGGCGCGTGGCTGTATGGCGTGTTCCTGATCGGCGTGCTGGCCGTCGTGTTGGGGTGGGTCAAGCGCGCGTGGGATAGAACCGCACTCCCCAGCTAACACGCGCCCGCTGGCGTCGCGGCAGGTGAGATGGGTAGGGCTTAGCTTTTTTGCCAAAGTCGGCAGAAGGCGGCATAGTCTTGCAACCATTACCAATCAAGCATTTAGCGGACATCCCCATGGCTAAGAAGGGCAAAGCAGCCAACGAAGCTCTCTTTGAAGAAGACTACGTGCTGCGGTCACTCGGGCGGATTGGCTATGACCCAGATGTAGCGCTAACCGAGTTGGTGGCCAACACATGGGATGCGGGAGCGGCTAAGGTTGCCGTGATCATCCCGGAGGAAACAGGTGGCTTGCTGTCGGTGGAAGATGATGGCCATGGAATGACCGAGGATCAGTTTCGCAAGCGCTGGATGACCTTGGGATACAACCGGCATCGAAGCCAAGGGGCGAACGTCCAGTTTCCGTCGGGGCGTCGCGATTGGGTGCGCATGGCCTTCGGGCGCAACGGCATTGGTCGCCATGGCCTTCTGTGCTTCTCTGATCATTACACGGTCGAAACTTGGACGAACGGCGTTCTCTCAACCTTCGTGATCGGCACTCGAAATCAGCCGTCCCCGTTCTACATCCAGAGCCATGAAACAGGCACCCGTTCCGGCCATGGCACCCGGTTGTTGGTAGAGGTTGAACGCCACCGCCCGGATCCAGATCGGATCAGAACGGTCTTGTCGGGACGTTTCCTACACGACCCGCAGTTCATCGTTTCGGTGAACGGCCAGTCCGTCCCTCTGTCTGAGCATGAGGGCCTTCTAGAAGAGCGCAAGATTCAGGTTGAACCAGGCTTTGGCGTCACCGCGTATGTGGTGGACACAACGCGCACGGCCAAATCCACGCGTTACCAAGGCGTGGCATTCTGGGTGAGCAATCGGTTGGTGGGGCTGCCGAGTTGGACCGTTGGGCCAATGGCCGTTCTGGATGGGCGGGTGCGCTTTGCGAAGCGCTATGCCATCGTGATCGAGTGTGGGGCAGAGTGGCTGTCCGAAGTCGAACCAGACTGGTCGAAGTTCAAGAATACCGAGCGCACCGATCGCCTTTTCGAAGCGGCCAACGGGTATGCGCAGGAAATGGTCGAAAAGTTATCGGCCCACTTGATTGAAGAAAACTCAGAGGACGCACTCTACAAGAATCGAGAGGATCTGCGCACGCTGCCTAGGCGTTCCATGCTTGAAGTGGCGCAGTTCACGAAGGCGGTGGTGCATGACCAACCAGGCATACCGCCTGAAACGCTCAACAAGGTCGTCAAGGCAGTCATAAAGATTCAAAAGGCACGAAGCGGTTCAAGCTTCCTCGACAAACTGATGCAGCTGGGTGAGCACGACATCGACGGGCTCGACAGGTTGCTGGGGCAGTGGACGGTGGAGGATGCACTTACCGTTCTGGACGAGATCGACAGTCGGTTGTCCATCATTGCGGCCATGGAGAAGCTCAGCGGCGACCCGGAGGCTGACGAGCTGCACACCCTCCACCCGCTCGTGACGCAGGCGCGTTGGCTGTTTGGTCCTGAGTTCGATAGCTCGGAGTATGCGTCGAACAATACCCTGCGCACCGTCGCCACCAGCTTGTTCAAAGTCAGAAAGGGTGGACAGGCGTTTGCCAATGCAGCGAAACGCCCTGACATTGTCGTCCTATCCGATGCGACACTCTCTGTTGTTGGGACGGAGACTTTCGATACTGCCAGGGATCAGCTGGTGATGATGCGCGATGTCCTACTCATTGAGCTAAAGAAAGGGCGCTCTGAAATCGGTCGCAAAGAGATGAATCAAGCGGCTGAGTATGTCGATGAGCTTGTCTCCAGCGGAGGCATCGAAGGGGTTCCCTTCTTCCATGCCTTCGTGGTCGGTCATTCGGTCGCATCCAATATCTCGACCGTCACTAACCGGGAATACAACGGAGCCCAGCGTGGACGCGTCACGGCGACCACTTACAACCAGCTCGCATTGACGGCGAATCGGCGCCTTCATGGGCTCAAAGCAAGAATACCCTCCCGTTATGAGGAGGTCTCTGGTTACGAGCTTGTCCAGAAGGTCATGGGGACGCCCAGCCAAGCATCGTTCGTGCCCCAGCTGAGTAGTGCACTGTTCCGTGCGTGTCCGACGATTGCCTCTGGCCGCTAGCTCACAGGTCCCCTGCACGTCAGCGTCAGCGACTGGTAATCCACCCGCACGGGGTTGTAGAACTGGCGATACCAGTTGAAAGCGATGGTCTGGCCCACGTTGTGCTCGTTGCACGCCGGCAGGCCTTGCTGGGTGCCAAAACCGCCGTTGGGCGTGCATCCAGGCTGGCCCGTGCAGGTGGTGTAGGGCGTCGAAGCCACCACCGAGGACTCAGGCCACTCCCAGCGATAGGGGTTGTTGCTCTTGCCGACCAGATCGGACGCGCAGGCCTGGCGGCACACGGCCAAAGAGGTGCCGCCGCTGGTCCAGTTGTAGTCGCAGTAGTGCATGCCCATGTTGGAGACGCACTCAAAATCGTAGGAGTAGGCATAACGGATGTTCCCAGCGTCCGAAAGCGCGTTGCATTGCTCTTCATAGAAAGCCGACTCGCTCACGTTGGCGGGCCAGTTGCCGGGCATCGGTGCAGGCGTCTCGACCCGGTGGATGGGCACGTGGTTGATGGCCCAGTCGAGCTTTGCTTTCTCCGCTGCTGTCAGGCGCACCACGGCGTCGGGATACCAGTAAGAAATGCCACTCGAACCCGAGGGCGGCGGCACGTCCTGCCCATCGGCCGAGTGCCACGCCACAACCTGCAAGCTCCCATCGCTGCAGCGAGCGGCCGTGGGCTTGCACGTGTTGACCTCGTAGCGACGAGCCCCGGTATCCACCCAGTGGGACCAGCCGCCGTAAGTGGGCCCGGGCAGGGTCGTGGTGCCAAACGGGCAGTGGGTGAACACGTCCCGCGATCTGACCTGCTGCCGCTCCCAGGTATGCGTGCCGGTTTGGCCTGACGGGCAGGCTTGCGAAGTGGGCAGCCATTGATCCCGTTCCTCTTGGGCGGCTCCAGGGCAGGCCTGGCAATCCCTCGCCGTCACGGCCACCACGCTCTGGGATTGAACCCAGGCCTCGGGATGCTCCCATGCAGCGTCTGAGTTTGGATACACGTCGCCGGGAGCGCAGACCTGGCGCGTGCGCACCGTCTCTGTGCCCCACGTGCCCGCCGGACAGCTCGCCCGGGCCGCCGAGCTTTCCGATTGCCGGCACGGCACCAAGGCCGGCGGAGCCGGGGTGGGGACCGGCGTTGGGAGCGGCTGAGGCACCGGAACGCTGGGCGCAACAGGAAGCGGTGGAAGAGCCGGGAAAGGAGCAACTGCAGGGCTTGGCGACACGTTCCCAGGAACGCCCGGCACCGCATCGCTCACGCTGGGCGCACCAGTGACGGGCCCCGCCGGGGTCGGCGTTGAAGGGCCAGGGACGGCGGGCGTGGAGGGCAGGGGAAGCGTGGGTACCACGGCGACCGACGACCCAGCCACCATGCCCGAGTAATAGACGATCTCGACCACGGCCCCATCGACCCCGCACGCCAATCCTAAGCCGGGGACGTCCAGGCTCCCTCGGTTGCTCAGCAAAACACTGGTGTTGCCCACGATCACGTCCCGCACGTTCACGTCGTCCGCGATGGCGGAGACGAACGGCACGCAGGCCCGCGCAGGAAGCCCAGACAGCCCCACGGTGAAGGCATCCCCCGCCAAGCGCACCGTGGCCGGGGACACGGTCACTGCGCCGCCCCACGCGTTGCTCATGGTCGCTGCGCTGCCTTGGCGGAAGTCGGCGGGGGCAAGCCCATCTTCAAGCACGTTCAACGTGCTGACGCCGCGGAACGAGCCAATGACGCCATGGGACCGATCAACGCGGCTGGCCAGGTCCCGAACGTTCTCGACGTCCGACGCCACATTGACCCGAGTAGTAACGCGGGGGTAGACCCAGAACGCGGCGGCGCCCATGGCCGTGGCAACACCCAATGCGAGCAGCAACTCGACCAGGCCAAAGCCTGGAGCGGAAGAACGGCGGCGAGGGCGGGCATGCGGTGTCATGCACTTCAGCATGCGACACAACCGCGTTTTGACAAGCCCCGACGGCAGTTCTTGATTTTAGTCAAAAATCTTTCAAATCAATGGGTTGACATCGGTTGGCGATGTGGTTGGATCGTGTGTAGGAGCGGTTTAATGGGTAAACCGACCTATCCACAAAAAGAGAGTGAAGACATGAAGATTCATCCCGTCGAGCCTGCCAGCACCGACCTGGCGCATTTCCAACTCCACACCGCCGCGCGGTTCCTGGACCGCACCAATGGCCTGAACCAACTGGCCGACAAACACCGCAGGATCCAGCGCTTGGCCACCCGCGCCCGCCATGAGCGGCGTTGGAAGAAGGAAGAGGAGCGCTTCGTATGAGCATTTTGAACATGGCCCTGCTGTTTGTCGGTGTCCTGAGCACCGCGGTGTTCTACCGGGACCTGGTCGCCAACCCCATCTCCGCCGGGCGCGCCCTGGTGCGCTTCTATCAACTGCCGGCGGAGCATCGCCAAGGAAGCGTGCTGCAAGAGGTTTCCAAGGCATGGTGGAACATCGTGCTGGTGCCGTTCTACGTGCTGGTGGCCCTGGTGCTCATCGGGGTTCTGGGAGGTGGGCAATGAGTGCCGGGACCGAAAGCCTCATCAGGGCCATCCAAACCAACGACCCGCTGGCCTTCTATGGGTGGCTCCACACACTCAAGGGGACGCCCGACCTTGACGCTGGCGTGGCCGGTGATCCTGGCATCACCGCGTTGGCCGTCGCGAGCGTCATGTATTCCAAAGCCATCCAGTCGGACCGGATCCTTGCGGCGCGCTATGCCGCGATGGTCGAAGCGCTCATGGACGCCGGGGCCAACCCGCTGGTCCGGATTGGGGAGCGTTTCGTCGTGCGACGGGGGCACAAGGGGAAGCTGGAGCGGCGTCAGGTGTCAGACGGCCAAACGCTGGCGGAGGTCTGCGGGGGCGTTCTTTGCCCGGCCATGCAGGCATGGTTCGCACGCCATACCGCAAATTTGATGAACACCCACCTTCACCGCTACCACCCAGCGTTCATCAAGACTCAGCAACCGGTCGCTGAAGAGGTTTGAAGCGCGTGCCGGCGGCTACTCGCCGCCGAAAGGCGGGGTGGAGACAACGGCAGGGTGGGCCACGGCTTCCGCCGGGCCCCAGGGTCGCTGAACGTAAGACGTCTGCACCGCTGAAACCCCCTCACTGCATGGCTCTTGCGGGAATAGGTTTGCATCGTAGTGTGTTGCACGACCTACCCATAAAAGGAGCCCATCTCATGCGTCTCGTTGTCTGTTGCTTCAAAGGGGGTGTGGGGCGCACCACGCTCTCGCTCAACCTCGCCGCCGCGTTTGCCGGCCAATCCCGCGTGCTCGTCAACGACCGCGACCCGCAATGCGGTTCCGTGGCGTGGTCAGCGATGAGCGACGGGGAAACGCCGTTCACCGTGAGCCGTGCCTCATCCCCAGGCTTCGACCTGGAGATTCAAGACCTGCCGCCCAGCGCCCCAGTGAAAGACCAGCTGCCGGACGCGGACCTCTACATCGTCCCAACGCTGCTCGACGGGGGCAGTTACGTCGTCTACCTGCGGACCATCGACACGCTGCGACGTCAGGGCAAGCCCTTCCTGCCGGTCGCCAATCGGGTCAACCTCAAGCGGGCGGAGCACCGCCGCCGGCTGGAAGATCCCAGCCTGGCAGGCGCCATCGTCATTCCCGAACGCGCAGCACTGGCCAGCTATTACGAACTGGGGGAAACCGTGTTCTCCATGCGAGGAGCTGGGGTGGACAAGGCCCGAGAAGACATTTTGCGGGTAGGTCAGGCTATCCAAAAAAGGTTGGCCAACCCGGGCCGGGGGCAGGCATGATGGAGCTCCCAATGCTGCCCCTGCCGGACCTCATGGCTGCCAAGAAGACCCCCGCCAAGAACGCCGTTGCCAAAGCCCGCAAAGACCTGTCCAAAGCCGCGAAAGTGGTCCACGCCAAGCCGCAACGCACGTATGCGCCGCTCATTGATCTGGACCAGTTTTCCGAGGAGCAGCTGGCAGAGCTGATGGTGGCTGCAGGGGACGCGCCTGGGCGGAGAACCTATTTCGACTACTCGGAGGAGCGGCCCTACCTGCGGGACGGCCAGAGGGTTCATCTGGACGTGGGACGCGACTCCACCATGTTCGACTACCGCGACGAGAACGGGGCGCGTGTGGAGCGAACGATGGTCACCGTGCCGCCCAAGCTCCGGGAGCAGATTCAGGACGTCACCGGGGAAGAACAGCCGATTCTCACCACCGCGCTCATTGCGCTGGCTTCCTGGGCTTGCCAGGAGCTCAAAAAGAGCAAGCGTCGCCTCGTCGTGACCACGGCAACCGATGACCTGGATCCAATGCGGAGACAGGTTCGGAAAGCCATCGTGGGGCGGGCGAGGAAACAACGGTAGCCCTGGGTTGGTAGTGAACGACAGGCGGCCATGGGCCGCCTTTTTTATGGCTGGCGGCGGGTGGAAAGAGCAACGGCAAAAGCGGCTAGAGCAAAAGCGTTGTGGAGAAAAGGCGGGAGGGGCCTCGGCTTCCGCCGGGCCCGTGCTTGGCTGGAAGTGTGAGGTGTTTCAGGGTTTTGGTGTCTTTTGCGGTTGCCCGTCAGTTCTGCACTTTAGTCAAACAAATGTGTTGTTTTTGAGTTTACATTTTTATGCCCTGTCGTAACCTGGATTTGTAGGGAGGCAATACCGCTGACCTGAAAACCAAACAAGGATTCATCATGAAAACCCCTCGCCGCCAAACCCTCGAAAACCGCGCCGCCCGTTTGGGACTGCGACTCTCCGAAGCTGGGCTCCACGTCAAAATGGAAGCCGCCAACAACTGCGAAGCCATGCCGCGCTGGGAACTCTCGGACGGGAAACACCAATCCAGTCTCCGCGGGTATGCCACCCTGGCCGAGGTTTCCGAAGCGTTGGATCACGAGGAAATCGCTGCAGAGCTATGAGCAGGTCCTACGCCATCCCTCGGGTGGCAGTGAAAGACAGGCGGCCATGGGTCGCCTTTTTTATGGCTGGCGGCGGGTGGAAAGAGCAACGGCAAAAGCGGCTAGAGCAAAAGCGTTGTGGAGGAAAGGCGGGTGGGGCCTCGGCTTCCGCCGGGCCCGGTGCTTGGCTGGAAACGTGAGGCGTTTCAGGGTTTGTGTGTTTTCTGCGGTTGCCCGTCAGTTCTACACTTTAGTCAAATAAATGTGTTGTTTTTGAGTTTACATTTTCAGGGCCTGTCGTAACCTGGATTTACAGGAAAGCAATACCGCTGACCGAAAAGGCCAAAAAGGTAACCGCCATGCAAAAAAACACTTTCACCATCGAAGCTGACTACTCCACCAACAGCTGGAGCAGCAACTGGGAGCCCATCGACAACGCGGAATACTCGACACTCGCCGAAGCCGAAGCCGGCATGGAAGATCTGGAGCAGAAACTGGGCTGGCGCAACATGCGCATCGTGGATGAAACGCGTTTTGTTTGGGCCTACGGACAGGAGGGCGAGGATGAAGATGCCTAAGCTCTATGCCATCCAATCCAAGCAACCGGCCCCGCGCCGGTTGTCTGGACCGAAGAAAGAGCTGATCTACGTCGATGCATCCAACGTTCTGATTGAAAGCGATGCGCATGTCCTAGATATGCGAGAGCTTCTCAAGCTCCACAAAGAAGATTTAAAAAAGAGGAGCAATAGCGTTTTGCAGGAGATCGCTCGTGGTTCGTAACCCCTACGCCATCCGACCCAAGCAGCCGGCCCCGCGCCGGCTGCCCACGGTTCGCATTGCCCCGGCCAAGGCGGCCGCATTCCGGGCTCTCGCTCGCCAGCAGGGGCTCACGGCCAGCAGTGCATTGGCTGCCCTGGTGGCCGCCCATGCCGACATCCGCCAGCCGTTCGGGCCCCGAGCCCGTGCCCAGCATGGGCCGGATGGGAGGCGCTACGGCGCGATTCTGCCGGACCCAAAGGTGACCGAAGAGGTGGCCAAGCGCCTAGTGGATGATGCCCGGGTGGCCGGGATCTCGCTGGGCGAGGCGATGAGGCAGTTGGTGGACCGGTGCCTAGAACTGAGCAGCCTTGAGAGGGCGCCTGAGCACTCAGCGGGAAGCATCTGCACCAACCACTAACCTTCTAGCGGCTGGGACCGGCGCAGGTGCGCTCGGGGCGCCCAGCGTGTGCCGATCGTTTCCTAAGGCCGAGTTGCAGGCATACTCAATGTTTGGAAGTTGTTAGGATCTTGCATGTATAACTTGCTGATGGTCTACCAGGAGGGCACCTGGGATCAGGACGAGTTCGTTCTTGAGCTAGCCAGGTTCCTGGAATACACGGCACAGCCTCTTATTGATCGGTTCGGCGCCCTAGATCAACAAACTATCCAATATTTGAAAGGCATTCCTGCGCTCTTTGCTTATGAAGACCGTGGTCGCGAGGCCGGCCTTCCTGCCCGTGTTGGCAAGATTGACGATATACAAGTTCGATATGGTGGCGTGCGTATTACGTGGTCTTTCGATGCGAGTGTGAGCCCTATTCCCGCGTTGGCTCTTCGCGAGATGTTTGCCGCGCTTGATGTCGCCGCAGATAGAAGCTGGGAGCACACCCGGACACACTGGGCTGTTAAAGATGCTGATCTCTATGATGTCCTGCTTCGATACGGGCTGCTTGAGAACGATCAGACCCCACCCCCTAAGGTATTTGTTTCGTATTCGTGGGACTCCCCCGAGCACATCGAATGGGTGCGGAACTTGGTCAACGCCTTAAGGATGAACGGAATCGATGCGATATCTGATAGGACCCACTTGAGGTTCGGCCAGAATCTGCCTCACTTCATGGAGCAGTCGGCAGCATGCGATCGCGTGATTGTCGTTTGCACCGAGAACTACATGAATCGTGCGAACGGTAGGGTGGGTGGTGTCGGCTACGAACACCTTGTAACCGCAGCGGACCTCGCCAACGATCCATTGTCCATGAGGTTCATTCCAGTGATTCGCGATCCCAGGGATGCCGCGCACATGCCAACTAATCTTAGGGGCGTTTCTACGTCAACCTTTCGAATGGTCCGGATTTCAATGGTAACTTTCAGGAGCTTGTGAGAGACCTGCACAACGCGGTGCCACCTATACCGCCGATCGGAAGAAGGCCTTCTTTCTGAAAGCGGTGAGGTGGCGCTAAACACTTCCTACGGCCGTTACCTCATCGTGAGAGGCCGGCTCTGGCGAACCGCCAGCCCAGGCTTGGGGGAGTAGGAGAGGCGGCACCTGGTCAACACGTAGTAGGATGTGAGCACAAGCGCGCAAATCAGGTGCCGTCAGGGGAGGTTGGCAATGGCAAGGAACAAGCCCATCGATTTCCCCGTGCTCCTGGTCGAGTGCGACACAACTGGCGTGACGCGAGACGACCCGATCATTCACATCATGTGCGTGCTGGTCGAGAAGGGGCAGGACGGCAACGCGCATCCTGCTGCCGTGTATACCGGCTACCAGGAGGTGGCCAGACCTTCCTCGCAAGAGGCGTTCAAGGCACACGGCATCCCAGATGAGCGGCTGAAAGGGGAGAGCCTCGACGTGGAGCAGATCCGCGGTCTGATCGCCCAAGCCGACTCCATTGTTTCGAGGATCCCACGGTTCAACGCTAAGAAACTTCACGCGCTAGTGCCCGAGTGCTTGGAGAAGCGTTGGTTCCCCTATCCCCACAGGATTCAGAACTGGCGCTGGGAGCATTTCCCGGCCGTGGCTCGCATGGCGATCATGTGTGGTGAGGTGGAGAACGACGGCTATGGAACCATCCATCACCTGTCCGAGCTCCTTAAAATCGAAGCAAGCTCATACGAGGTGGTGTTTGACGAGGACGGGCCGCCGACGCTGACCGTCAAGTTCGGGAGGCGCAAGGTGCTGGAATGCTTCCCCGAGGCCTTGCTGAAGTGTGTAGAAGGGGATCGGTTCCGCTTCCATGGGAAGGAGGGCTACGACTTCATCACCGCCTACTGCGACTCGGGTGATGCCTACCGTGATCGCGCCTTCCGCTTGCAAACAACCCCCTCGAATCTGGCGCTGTCTGGGACGTGGGCCTACCTGCAGAAGATCAAGGGCAACGAATACCTCATTGGTGCATAGGCCAGCATTTCGCGCCGAGCGTTAGCCCGTGCTCTCGTTTACCAATCGCGCCCAGACAGTCTGTAGATATCTAACCTCATCGCTCCACGCCCGGTATTCGTCCAGCGGCATCGGGGCCTCCAGGCCGCGCTTTACCCGCTCCAGGTATTTGTTCTTCCGGGCCATAGCCTCGCGATACGCCAGCTCTGCTTCATCCAACCGGTCAGCACGTTTTGCGGCCTGCAGCTGGGCCAGCCGGCGAACGGAATCCGGGTTGGTGGACAGCACTTTGGGAGCATGAGGCAGCGACGGGCCGCCGGCCATCGGAACGCGCTTGTGGTTACTGACAGGGTCCATCACTCGGTGGCGCCAGCACTCTCTCCAGTCGTTTGCATCGAGCGGGCCGCCGCCTGGCACGTCCAGCTGCACGACGATCCCGTGGTCTTCAATCAGCGACCACACGGCCCTCAGGAACGCGTCTACCGGCACCCGCAGAAGCGTCACCTGGCCCTCTGCCAGCACCTCGGCCCCGTCCCTCATTCGTAACGCCAGCAGGGCTTCACCAACAGCGGACGGATCCCCAGCCCGGGTGCTCCAGCCCACCAAGCCCACGCGCTCTCCATCCACCTCACCCAACCAGGCATAGACGCGGAAGCGGGGCTTGGCGAAACGCGCGGCCAGGCAGGAGAGCACGCGCTCACGCTTCGAGTGACGCGATAGGGGGGTGAAGTGATTCTCCGCGTAGAGCAACGCCGAACGACGCCTATCCAGCAGCATGGCCACACGGCCAGGGGGCGCCGACGCTTTCCACTCTTTCCAGCTCACGATGTCTCGCAGGCCCTTGGAAGCTGCGCAAGGGCGGCAGGCAGGCACCCAGTTCTCCACGACACCGACGGGGCCTCCCAGTTGCGCGGGCACCAGCGACGTAGCCGTCCAGGACTTGGGAGAGGACAGGTCCAGTGGACCGGAGCAGAAGGCGCAGGCGTTACCGAACTCTGCCAGTCCTGCTTTGCGTTGCCACCCGTTGGCCTTGCCTTCCATCGGGGCATCGGCTCGGGCAATGGCATCCAAGAAGGGGGGCAGCTCAAGCATGGGACACCCCCAGCCGCTCAATCCACCCCCAGCACACGGATCGCGGAACGGGGGCAGTGGGTCGTTGCCGGAGCCTGAAAAAGATTTGACTAAAACGCTTTGCCGGGCCTGTCGAACCTCCCCAGCAACCGCCGATCCAAAACCCAGAACCTGCTTGCCTAATCCATTCCCAGCCCAACACTGGACCGCCAACCGCTGATCGAAGGCCGGGGGACAGCGAATGAGAGCAAGGTCAGCCCGCTTGACTAAAACGGATTGACTCAAGGCTTTCCAGGCACCCGAAAGGGATGCAAGAACCCAGCACTCCACCACCCGAACCCCCAAGCAGAGTTGACTAAAACGAATGGAGACAGGGCTTTCCGAACACCCCGGCAGCGTGACTGAACCCAACCACTCACGGGATCCCATGCTGGCCTCCGCTTGACTAAAGCGAACAGGGGCAGGGCGCGCGACTGGGGAAAACGACGGTCCCCGATTTCTGAGACAGGGCGGGCGGGGCGGGGTAGGAGCAGGGAGACGGGGTGGGTGGGGAGCGAGGCTACGGGGGCTGGCGCAAACTTTTCCGAGGGGCTGAGCGTGGCGGGGGTGAGGGGCATTGGGGTCTCCGGGTTGTGGCGAGTGAAGGGCTTTCTCATACAACTACCGGGGAAAAGCGGAAGCGCAAGATCGGTGGAGCGAAAACTGGGGGACGATTGCGAGGAACCGATTTGTCTCCCCATTCACTGATAAGGGATTTCATAACTTTATGGGGAGTAGGCCATACACAAGTCGCACTGAAGTGTTTTTCCGGCTTGGCTAGAAACGCTGCGCCTTTCCGCCCGCCCAGGCCTTGCTGCGCCTTGTTTTCAGTCTTGGCTAACAACTTGGCCAACCGTTCGGCTGAAAAATGGCCGGAACCCCAGAAAAAAAGAAGAAAAACGGCTTAGCCCACTTGCGCTTCTTAAATCCTTTGCTAATCCATGGGTGTGGATTTTCATTGCAGGGGGTTAAGTGGGTCGTCCGTCGCTTCTAACCAAATCTTTCAGCATCGCTCCCGATGAGTTGGAGAGCGCGCGGTATTGCGCGAAAGAACAAGGCGTTTCCTTGAACAAGTATTTGCGCCTGGCGGTCCTGGAGAAAAACCGGGGCGTGGTTCAGGGGCTTGAAGCGTCCGATGCGTTGGGCGACATCCGAGCCACGGTCCGCGAATCCGAAACGCGGAATGCCCTTGCCCTAGAAAGCGCGCTGGCGGACTTGCGAGCAGAGCAGAGCGCGGCGCTCCAGGCCAATGAAGAACTGGTGGTGAAAACCCTTCAAGCGTTTTCCCAGTTCCTGGCGCAGCAAGAACCCGACGCCGAAACCCTCTCCAAGCAACCGGCTGCCGAACCCAGTCGAGCTTCTGCTGCTACCTCGGCGTTCCTGCCTCCAAAACTCTAACCCTTTCCCCACTACCTCATAAGGAGGCATACCCATGAAGCGTTTCATCCTCACTCTCACCATCGCCGCGTTGCTGGCTCCGGGGCTTTCGTTTGCCCAGGACAGCACCCGGCCCGAACCCCAAAAGACCAACAAGCTGCGCCTGTTCAAGGCCGGCGGGATTGGCTGCGCTGCCGGTGCAGGCATCGCCCTGCTGACCGGCAAGAAAGACAAGGCCCTGACGGTGTGCGCTGCTGGGGCGATTGTCGGAGGCATTGCGTCCTATCAAGCCCAGCTCAAGGAGTTCCGCGAACTGGAAGCCGAAGCCAAGGCAGCTGGCCTGGATGCTCAGGTGCATACCAAGACCGTCGAAACCAAGGACGGCCAGGCCGAAGCCCTGGACAAGCTGGTCATCCGTTACCCGGCCGCTGACATGCAGCCGGTGAGTGCCAAGACCGGCGCCACGCTGGACAAGCTGGCCGCGTTGCTCAAGGCGAGCAAAGAAAAGCTGACGGTTGGCTTCAGTGGTGCCGATGCCGCCGTGTGCCAGGTGCCGGTCGTTGAGCTGGCAAAGCGCGGCGCGCTTCAGAACGCCACGGTCGATGACCAGTGCGGCCGGGGCGATTACGCCATCACGGTTTCGCCGATCCCCGACGTTCGCTAAGCCAACCGAGAGCTGGGGGGCGAAAGCCCCCTGGCTCAAATCTTTTTCAAGCGCCTGGGAGGAACCATGACACCCGAAGAACTCATCAAACAACGCAAGCAGCGCGAGCTGCTCGCCAAAGCAGCACAAGCCAAGACCACCGCGCCCACGGACGCGGAGAAGCTCGTCAGCGATGCGACAAAAGAAAACTTGAAAACCGCAGGCCGGCTGGCTGCAAGTTTTGGCAAAGCCTTGGCAGACAAAACCAAGCAAGCGGCCTCGGTCGCCGCTGAGAAGGGGCGAGAGGCGCAAGAAGCGTTGGCCCGTCGTGCGGAAGAGGCCAAGGCACGCAGGGAAGCCGAAGCCGCAGAGAACGCACGCCTGGAAGTCGAGCGCGCCCAGGCGTTGGCCGAGCAAGAAGCGACTGCCCAGCCCGAGCCGCGGGTGGTTGAGCCCGAGCCCGTTCAAACCGATTCCGCTCCCGAAGCGCCCGAGCCGGTTGTTGAGGAGGTGGTTCCCGAGCCGACACCAGAACCAGAAGCAGGCCCCGCGCCGGTCGCCGTGGAGCCGGTCAGTGTTCCTACGCCTGCAGTCAGTGAAGCCGTGGACGCAACGCCTGCCGCTCCAGCGCCTGTCGAGCTGGTGGTCCCGTCTGTTTCGAACCCCGAACCGAGCAAGCCGGCTCAAGCCCCGGCACCGGCCCCCAAGGCGACGTCGACCCGGGCCCCGGTGAAACCGGAAGCCCCCAAGGCCAATCCGGCCGGTGAGGCGTCGGCGAAGGCCAGCAACCAGAAGGGCTGGCAACTTCTGGCTGGTGCGGGCGTGGTCGTCCTGGTGCTGGGTGGGGCGTTGGCGTGGTGGACCACTCACCGCTCCAGCGAAACCGTTCCGCTCCAAGACAAACCGGCTGCAGCAGTGACTGCCCCGGCCCCGTCGCCGTGCCAGTTGCTCCGGTTGTATCCGCGCCACCCCAGGTTGAGGAGCCCAAGCCCGTGCCTGCCCCGGTGGAAGAGAAGGCCGCGGTCGCTGCCCCGGTTGTGGAAGCCCCGGTGCTGGCAGAGCCACCTAAGGCCCAGACCCCGGCAGGCGCCCCAGCGTCAAAGCCGGTGCCGGTTTCGAAACCGGCTGCAAAGCCCGTGGCGAAACCCAAGCCTAAGCCGGTCCCGAAAACTGTTGCTAAACCCGAGCCGAAAAACGATTGGCAGGACCAAGCCAACAGCGATATCGACGCTTGGGCAAAAAAGATCAAGTGAAGAGCTTGCGCTTATCGAAAGCCTTGCTAGAAAGAATGTGTATCCATGAAAGATGGAGGAAAAATGTTTGGGTGGTTGTTTACGCAGTATCGAAAGCCCGGAAAGCTCCACTTCGGATCGAAGTGGCTCAACCTGCATGGGCGCTTCTTCATTGGTAACCCAGAAAGCTTTGGGCTCTCCGATTGCAGGGAAAACGTTCTGACCTCGTATTACTACCTGCGGGCGGACCGGAAGATGCCGGTGGCAAACGATGAGGACTTTGATGCCTGGAGGATGGACGCCCTGCGCGCCAGCCAGGTTCGGCACGCCAGCGAAAAACATGTGTCCAAAGCCGGCTTTCTTGTCACCTCCGCCGCGTGCGTGGCCCTTTGCTTTGGGGCATTGGTCGTCAACAAAGTGAAAGGAACACGCCCTTCGCCGGCGGCGATCCAACTCGCGCCCTCGTTGTCGTTGAACGAGTGCAAAAAGAAATGGACGAGCGGCACCATCACGCCTCAGGAAATCGTGGCGTGTCAGGCGCTATCTCAAACCAACAACAACAACAACGGGAGGCACTGAGCATGTTGCTATCGCTGATGGATTGGACGGTCGGTATTGGCCGCAAGCTGTTCAAGAAGGACGATCAAGCGTCGAGCACGCTGGAGCAAATCATTCTGGACGGCAATGACCGCTACGAAAACTTGGTCGGGCGCTTTGACGTGAGCGACCGCGTGAAGAGCCGCGTGCTGGACGTTCCCCCAGAGGATGTAGATATGGCGGTCCAAGCGGGCGCGGTTTTCGACGAGAAAGAGATGGCACTGGTTGTGCCCGAAGAACTGGATCTGGATCGGTTCCATCCGTGGTGGCCGAAGGTTCCGGAGGATCTGCGCAACACCCAGGCCCGCATGATCATCACCAAGGAAGGACGTCGTGCCGAAGGCTTCGTGCTGGGGGACGACATGGCGCTGGGCGGCGACAGCACTGCAACCTCGCTGATGTATCTGGCCTTCCCGCTGATCGGTGCGGTTCAATACTTCTTGGGCTCGCTCATTGGCGCTTTTAGTTACGTGGTGCTGCTGGCCGCGATTCCTTACTTTGTTGCGTTGAAGCAAGCGGAAGGGATGAAGGAAGCCTTCAAGGGCCTGGCCCTGATGGTGCTGCCCGTGCTGATTGCAACCGCCTCGGCGGCGTTGTCGTCCGCGCTCCATGTGGACGCCGCCAGCATCGAGCAGGTCCAGCAAACAGCGGCTGACCCCATGAGCAAGTTAGCGGAGATGATGGCGGTCGCCGCGGGCTTTGCCAAAATGGCGGGCATCGTTCTTCTGATCTTGACCATTCCTGGCCTGCTGTTGTTCGCGGCCTTCCTGAGTGCGGCCTCGCATCCCCACCGGGGTGTGCTGGGCGGAACCGCCGAGCGCTTCATTCAGATGATGAAGTGGATGGTGGTGATCTTGGCCCTGGTGGGGATTGGCTCCCTTCTCCCGGACGGGATGGGCGTGGCCGTGGCGTTTGTGATCGCGGCCATGTATGCCTTGCAGTTCACGGAAGGCAACTTCGTTCAAACGGCCGCTCGCCTCTACCTGCAGAACATGGATAACAACCTGGCGACCCAGGGTGCCCTGTCCAAGTCCCACGTGAAGGCCCGCGAGCAGCAGGCTGCCGAAGCGTTGCGCGACAACACCCCGCTTTTGAAGGTGGGTCGAGCGTCTGGTCACCTGAACGACCGCGGCCATGGCTTTGCGCCGGACAAGGGCACGGTGATGATGCTGTCCTGGCGCGACCTGACCCAAGGCCTGATCGTCTACGGGCGTATCGGTTCCGGCAAGTCCTTCAGCGTGCTGCGGCCGTTGGCCCGTCGCTATCGCGAGTCCGCATTGGCCGTAGGACTGCGGAATGAACTGAAGGGGAGCGCCGCGGGCGAGACCGTTCTTGATGCGAAGCGCAGCGGGGGGGAGCACTCATCCTCGACGCGAAGGACGGCGCGATCATCTCCGATTTGGGCAAGGACGCGTTTGATATCGTCGTGCGCGCAGGCATGTCGGTGGCCCCCTACGAGGGCCTGGAGCCCGACCAAATCACCAAGGCCCTTCGCGGCGCGACCGGTGGCAAGGTCGATGAGAAGTCCAAGCTCTGGAGCGACGGCGGCGACGCGTTCCTCTTCCACACCGGCATCATCCTGAAGGCCGCATGCGAGCACGAGCAGGCCTACCGAGACTTCTGCATCGCCAAGCTGGAAGGGTTGGAGCACGCCCGGTTGATTATGCTGCTGGAGCGGGAGGAGTTGGAGAAGCGTGGCTTGGGGTTGGAAGACCTGGAAGCGGCGCTGGCTCGCGTGGAAGAGCAAATGGGCACTTACGCGATTGTGGCGGAGGCTTCCCGGAACTGGTTCTACACCCCATTCCACCATGCCAAGCTGTTGGCGATGGTTGAGCAGGTGGTGCCGACGCCGCGTGGCGGGGAGATTGCCAGCGCTCGCGTGCTGGAGTTGGTGAACTGGTTGGGGTTGGAGCGCCCGGATACGTCTAGCACTGACGAAGAGCGGGAGGCCTATGCCGCCTACTCCCGGGACTACCACAACCGCTTGGCCACCCGGTCCGAGACCGTCCATCCCGACTTGCTGCGTCCCATGTCCCAGCTGCAAAGCTCGCTGGAATGGGCATTGCTGGGCGTTCCTGCAATGCATAAAGAGCAGCGCCAGTCCTTCACGTTGAACTCGCGGGGGCTCATCGAAAAACTGCTTCGGGGTGAAAAGCTCCGGACGGCAGATGACATCCCGTGGCATTCCGTCGAACGTGGGGAAGTGGACGTCTCTCAGGCGCTTTACGGGAAGTTCGTGGGCTTGTTCCTGCCCCCCACCCAGTTCGGCGAAGCGGGCGACATGATGCAGCGGTTGCTCAAGCAGCGTGTCATGAACGGCATTCGGGCACGCGGGGCGCACGGCGACAAGTGGCGCGAAATGCTGCCGGGCCAAACCGACGTGCTGCTGATGATGGACGAGGCGCATTTGCTGCTGACTTCGGACGACGTGCTGCTCTTCAGCACCTCCCGAAGCCTGGGGTTGATGCCGGTGATCGCGGTGCAGGGCCACGACAGCCTTATCAACACCTACGGGTCGGAGAACGAAGCCGATTTGCTGGCCAACACCATGCAATCGGTCATCGCGCTCAACCACTCGTTTGTCACACGCAACTACTTGATGAAGCGGCTGGGCAAGGCTCAGTTGACCACCTTCAAGGAGCCGACGCGTGGCATCGATTTCTCGGGTGGCTTGACCAACTTCCGCCACAGCGTTCTCAACGATCCGAACCACCCCTACGCAGCGGCCTACGAGCAAATGCTGATGCAGGGCGCAGGCCGCTTGAGCGCGCTTCGCGTGGATCCGGCGACGGGGCGCAAATGGCGCGTCGGGGCTGAAGACACGGTGGGCCAAGAGGAGCTGGCACGGGACATCGACATGCCCACAGGGGGCAAGCGGGAGGTCCTGCCGCTCTTCCTGGAAGAGGAATACCCGGCCCTGACCGCTGCACGTGGCAATGCGATTGTCTCGCTCTGCCGGGCAGGCGTGAGCCGCACGGACTTGGCCGAGATGATGCCCAACGACTGAGCCCCAAAAGGGCAAGGCAACCCTTGCCCTTTTCCAAAATCGATCAATGCTGACCCAACCACCCATTTCCTTGAAGGAGGACTTTATGAGCAATACCCACCTCGATGCCTTGAACGACCTGCTGGGCGCTCGCGATAAACGGCGAGCCAAGCTGGCCGGAGAGCGTCCAAACGACCACCAACCGCAGAAGAAAGCAGCCTTCGACCAGTCTCTGGCGAAGGACCAGGCCGATATCCAGGAGAAGCAACAAGCCGTGTTGGACTGGGCCAAGCAAGCCAAGCCCGACGAGATCACCGACGCGCGTGAGCGGTTGCACGCACAGGTGCAGCAGCGCGCTGAAGACGCGCCCAAAGACAAGCACGCCCAAGTGGTGTTCAGCACCGTGGACGAATGGCGACAGAAGCGCCAGCAGAAGGACGGAGGGCAATCCTTGGAGGAAAACATCCCCATGCTGACTGCGGCCCAGCGGCAGCAAACCATGGGGCCTGGTAAGTTGGGCTACGCGCACTACGCCGCCAGCGCGAAGAAGGAAGCGGACTTCATGAAGCGCTATGAGGCGAACTTCGACTGGGACAAGCACGAGGCCCAAGTCCAGAAAAACATCTACCGTCAATGACGGTCCATTCCCCGTGTCGCATCCAGGGCCCTTCGGGGCCCTTTTTGTTGGGCACGTTCCCTTGTTTGTGAGTGGATCGATCTACCCATAAAAGCAAACGGAAAAAGCGGCTCAAAGCAAGAAGCGGGGTGGGGGTTGATCATCTGGGGAAGAGAGAAAAAAAGGTTTGACTAAACATCAAAAGTGTCGATCAATCGAGATTTTTAGGGTTGCCAGTTTTATGGGATGTGGTTGACTGTAATCAGTCAAACACAACCGGGGGAGGCCCTTATGTATATTTTTGCCGATGCTTACGAGTTCGCCGTGGACAACGTGGGGAACCTGCTGATCACCTTGCTTTCGTTTTCGGTGGTGAGCTACGTGGCCGCCAACGTGGCAGGGTTGCTGGCTTGATGGCCTGGTTGAGGGGGATTTGGAGCAGATGGATCTGCACACCGTTTCGCTTTTCCTACAAACCGGGGTTTTGGTTGGCGCGGCTTTCATCCTCAAGATCGCTTGCTGATTGCCAAAACCGAAAAAGACGGTATGCAAAGGGGATGGAACCCCAACACGACAACCCAGCAGGCAACCCAGGTGGGGGCGATTTCTTGAATCGTCCCCACGAGCCGTTGCTTCATCCCATCCTCCACCCCCTGACGCTGGCCCAGTTCTACGGGAAGCATCACGAGGCCGCCGCTGCCGCCGATGCGCGGGAAGTGTTGGACCTGGCCACGCGGTTCTGCCGAGAGGCCCAGGTTTTCGGGTTGGACACCCAGACCGACGCGGGTTTTGACTGGGTGCTGACCCCCAGCCGTTTCTCCAACCGCATTTCCCTGGAGCTGGGCAACCGAGCTGGAGGAACCAAGGTTCACGTCGAGCCCGGCATCACCCCCTCGCAACTGGACGTCACAATCCACGCGGGCGTGTTGGGCCACACCCGGCTTGCTCCGGCTTACCTCAACCTCCCCAGCGACGAGCGCGCCGGCCTGCTGGCCCAGCTCCAGCAATCCATCGCAGAAGTCCAAGCCAACCGAGCCGCCGCTGACCAGCTCCAGCTCCTGCGTGCCCAGCCCGAGTTGCCGCAGGAGGCCCCGGCGCTTCCCCAACTGGACATCGCCGGACTTCTCCAGCGCTACGAGGTCCCGGAAGAGCAGGCCAAGGCCACCGAGCAACACCTCATCCAAACCCTGGGCGGAACGCTCTCCACGATGCACGGAAGCGAGGTCATCGCCGCCGCGCACCAGCACTGCGAACACCCGGGGCTCTACGGCGCACCGTTTCAGACCTGGCTTTGCGAAAACAGCACCCTGGGCAACTTGGCCGCGGTCAATGCTTGCCTGGCGATGGGCGCCGATCCGAACTGCCCCAATGCCCGAGGATTGATGCCCATCCACCTGGCCGCGCGCCAGGGCGAGGGGGCCATCGTTCGTCGGTTGCTGGAGCATGGAGCCGACCCCGCGCTCACGGCACCCAATGGGCAGACGACGTTGAGCATGGCTGAAGGCCACCGGGTGGCCCAGACCTACGTCGCGCTGGGCATGCAGCGCTCGGTCCAAAACTACCCGGCAGGACTGATGGAGCGTTACGGAGCTACGCCTGAGCAAGCGGAAGCATTGGAACTGAAGCTCATCGACGCCCACGGACCCCAACTCGCCCGCTTCCATGTGGCGGAACTTCTGGCGTCCGCGCACGCGTTCCATCCCGAGCTGACGTTCAACGTCCCTTCGCAAACGTGGCTGGAAGAAGGCATTTCGTTGAACGCGCCCGAGGTGGTGGACGCAGCGCTGCACCTGGGGGCTGACCCTAACCAGCCCGACGCGATGGGCGACCGTCCGCTTCACCAAGCCGTGCGTTCCGAAAGTCACGTCATCGTCCGCCGGCTTCTGGAAGTCCAAGCTGATCCCTCGCAGGTGAATCACTTCGGCCAGGCCCCACTGCATCTCGCTGCGCAATGGAAGCAGGCCCGCGTTTGCCTGGAGCTCATGGCCGCAGGCGCGGACCCGGGGCAGTTGGATCGGGAGGGGCGCAAGCCGGGCGACGCTCACCGGGAGAAGGCACGTGAGCAAGTCCACGATTTATGACTGCTGGAGCTGGACGGTCCCGTCGAGCATCGAACCAAGTCGGGCCGTCCGCTATTGGCCCCGGGCCCTGCTGTCTGGGGCGTGTGTGGCTGGTCTGGTCTTCCCAGCAGCGCTTTGGTTGGGCTGGCAGGTGCCCAGCAGTCACACGCTCATGAACTTCAACCAGGCCCTCACTGGCAGCCTGGCAGCGCTGGGCAACCTTGCCACCGGCACGATCTCATTCCGAGAGCCTGCCGCCGCATTCTGGGAGGTGGCCAAGGAGCAGGCCACGTTTGGCACGTTGGCACGGGTCGGCGTCGCCGCTTGCTTGGCCGGGTGGGCGTCGGCTTGGGTGACGCGTCGGGGGTTAATCCCGCGCTCAAATACCTGGCATGTGTCCGGCGCTCAACTGCTACAGGGGAAAGAGGCCCTGACTGAAGCCCGGCGTCGTTCGCTCACGAAGAAAGAGCAGGAAGACGAGCTGCATGCCTTGTCGCTGCATCCCGACTGGATCGCAAGCAAGAAGCTGCTGGCCCGGCACATGTTCATCTACGGCAGCGTGGGCAGCGGTAAGAGCGTCATCCTCAAGCACCTGCTGGAGCAAACGGTCCGTCTCAAAAAGAAAAGTTTCATCTACGACATCAAAGGGGACTTTACGTCCATTTTTAAGCACCCGGTCATCGTCTGCCCCTTCGACAAACGCAGTTGGATCTGGGACGTGGGCCGTGACGTGGCGACGCAAACCCAGGCCGCCGCGTTGTCCCAAAGCATCATCCCCCCGGAGGAGGGCAGCGGCGCATTCTGGGCGTCTGCGGCGCAAGCCTTGCTGGAAGGGTGCGTGCGCGAACTCCAGGCCACGAAGGGCAAGAGCTGGGGGTGGGCAGAGTTGGCCGCGTTGGTTGCCCGCCCAGCCGGACCCATGTCCCAAGCGCTTTCAATCCACTATCCCCGCGCCGCCGCGCTCATCTCCAATCCCGACAGCAACACCACATCGAGCTGCATGGCCGTGCTCGCCAACGGCACCGCGGTCATCGAGCGCCTGGCCTTGGCGTGGCCGGAGCGCAAGCCGGACCGCATGTTCTCGATGCTCGACTGGATCAAAGATTCCTATGAGGGTCGGAAGCAGGTCATCGTTCAATCGGGCCCAGACGAGGTGCTAACCAAGGCCTACATCTCCGCCATGATCAACTGCGCGGTGCCGGAAATCATCGGCCCCTCGCTGCCAGATGACGAAGCCGGGCGATTCCTGGGGTTCTTCTTCGATGAGCTCACTTCCGCCGGCAAGCTCAACATCGAGCCGTTGCTGGCCCTGGGCAGGTCGAAAGGCGTGGTGGCCTGCATGGCCGTGCAGGACTGGAGCCAAGTCGAGAAGGTCTACGGTGACAAGACGGCTCAGGCGTTTTCTGGGTTGGTCGGCACACACATCGTGTGTCAGCTCCAGGTGGGCGAGACCCGGGAGAGAATCTCCCGGAACCTGGGCAAGCGCACCGTGGCTTGGCGCACGCATGACGACAAGGCGACCGTCCACGAGGAGTCGAAATCCGTTGTTCCGCCAGGGCGCCTCACGGACGATCTGGGCTTCCGCAAAGGGAAGGCTTACGGCAAAGAACGTTGGGGCATCCGGGCCATCGTGCAGACCACGGGCGATTTGTTGTTGCTGGACTGGCCGGGTGTGAGTTATCCGAAGGTTCGAGAGGGGCAGAAGCGGGCGAGGTGGACGAAGCAGGGCGCTCGCCCAGTGGAGCAAAAACCCATGCCACAGAGTGACGCGCAGAGCGCCGCAGAGGTCCAGCGCGTGTTGAAGATGACCGCCGACCAGGCCGCCGCGGAGCTGCAAAAACGCGGTGCCACGCCGCCGAAGCTCCGCGCCGTTTCAGACGACGAGCTGGAAGCCATCTTCCGCAAGTAGTGGGGTTGTGGAGTCGCAGGGTTTTGGTAGATCTGAAGGGATAGCCAGGACCTGGAGAACTCATGATCAACACCACACTGCTGAAGCGAAACGCCGGGGGAACCAAGGGTGGTTCTGCGTCGATTTACTACCTCTTGGCCCAGGAAAAGCTCTCTGAAGAAGCCGAGCAGGCAAGCATGGCCGTGGGTTACTACAGCCGCTCCGCGCCGAGCAAAGAGGCGCAATCGAAGTTCTTCGGCGGCTTGGCCCAGCACCTGGGTCTGGCAGGCGTCCGCGCCACGGAAGAGCTGATGATTCCGCTGACGGATGGATTTGACCCCAAGACCGGTCGAGCGCTATGCCACGGAGCCGGGGATCGCGGACAGGTCAAAGTCCGCTTTGATAAGACCGGCAAGGCCCCGTTGCGCGACAAAGACGGCAAGGTGGTCACGTATCTGGCCGGTGGGCATCGCATCGGCTTTGACCTGACAATCAGCGCACCGCTGGATATCTCCGTGGCGTTTGCACTGGCGTCCGATCCGGCAGAGCAAGAGGCCATCCATGCCGCGCACCGCAACGCGGTCCAGCGGGCGATGGAAGCCTTCGAAGCCATGTCCGAAACCCGGCGCAACAAGGCCGGGAAAGACGTCATTGGGGTAGGGGAGGGGGGCTTGATCTGGAGCTCCCACCACCACTACGCCGCCCGAGCCGACGAAGCGACCGGGGAGATGGGCCCGAACCTCCACACCCACAACCTGCTCTACAACCTTTCCTTGGGCAACGACGGCAAAGAGGCCAGCCTCTCTGCTGAAGAAATCTACCGCTACCGCAAAGCCATGGATGAGGTCTACAAGACCGAGCTCTACCAGGGCATGAAGGCGCTGGGCTATGGGGTGGACCGCATCCGTGAACTGGACGACGACGGCCAGGAAACCGGGCGCGTCTACGCGCGGATCGCGGGCCTGGACGAGGAGGTGACGGATCGCTATGGCAACCGCCGCAAGGAAATCCTCGCTTACGCGGCCAAGCACAACGTGTCTAATCAGCAGGCCACGTTGGCCACGCGCAAAGACAAGGACGAGCCGCCTTATCAGGAGCTCATCGCGCACTGGCAGGACACGCTGAAAGGCTTCGACGTATCCACGGAAAGCCTGAAGCAGGCCAAGGGCAACGCGCACGAAATGGAGCAAAAATCCCCGGCAGAACTGCTGGAGTGGCTCCATGAGACCGACGCCATCTTCTGCGACCACAACCTCTTGGAGGTCTTGGGCCAGGAATACTCCGGCAGCGTGACCGTGCCAGAGCTCTACGGCTTGGTTGAAGCGTTCAAGAAGGAGCACGGCCTGGTGCTGGTCAACCCCATGCGCCTGCACGACGACGACAAGGGCGACTCGCTGGCAAGGCGGCATACCCAGGAGCGCTACTGCGCCCCGTGGATGCTCCAGATCGAGCAGGAGGTGGTGGCCTTCGCGATTGAGCGAGCCAAGGAAACCCATCACCACGTGCCCCAGGCCGACGTGGACCGGGTGGTGAAAGACTACGAGAAGGCCAAGGGCCTTCAACTCTCCCAGGAGCAGCGCCACGCGTTGGACCACATCACCCAGGGCAGCGGGGGCGTGGTCAATCTTTCTGGGCTCGCCGGAACCGGTAAAACGACGATCAGTGAGTGTTTTCGGGCAGCTTACGCAACCCAAGGATTCGAGTTGCTGGGCGTCTGCGTTTCCAACGCCGCGGCCGAGAAGCTGGAGGCGGAAAGCGGCATGTCCAGCGTGAGCATGGCGCAGATGCTCCATGACCTGGACAAAAGAAAGATGCAGTTCCGCAAGACGGACGTCATTGTGGTGGATGAGGCAGGCATGGTCGATGCGCGCAACACCCACAAGCTTTTCAGCTACGCCGCCAAGGCGGGGGCGAAGGTCATCATGCAGGGCGACGTGGAACAGCTTCAGCCCATCGGAGCTGGGTCCGGCTTTCAGTTGACCAAGAGCGCGGTGGGTGATGCCAAACTCACGGAGATCCGACGCCAGGGCAAACAGGAAGACCGAGAAACCGCGTTGTCGTTCTACGCCACGGACGAAAGCGGCCAGATCATCGATCTGAAAAAGGCCAGCCGTTCCCGGGCGCAGACCCTCGACAAGGGCAACGAAATCAAGGCCCGGTTGCTCGACACCATCCGCGAAACGGCCACGGAGAAGGACGCCCGCGAGCGCATGCTGCACGAATACTTCGAAGACCCAACCCCGATGCAGGAGAAGTTGGTCATCGCCCACACCCGTGCAGACGTGGCCGCGCTCAATGCGGGCATCCGGGCTTGGTTGAAAGAGCGTGGAAAGCTGGACCAGGAAGAGGTGGTGATCGAGGCCCGGGACAAGGGGCGCAAGTTCGACTTGGCCTTGTCGAAAGGCGATCAGATCGTCTTCACCGCGAAGAACAAGGACCTGGGGGTCATCAATGGCACGCAGGCCGTGGTGGAGAACATCAAGCCCTCAAGGGCGGGCGGCTACGACATCAGCGTTTCCATTCGCTCGGAGACCAAGGCCGATGGCCGGCGATTGACGTTCAACAGCTTTGAAATGAAAGCACTGACGCATTCCTATGCCGGGACGGTTCACAAGAGCCAGGGCCAAGGCAAGCGGGAGGTCTACCACCTGGCGAACCTGGGCATGCTCGACGCCCACAGCGCCCTGGTGGCCTACACCCGACTCACGAAGGGTTCCTACCGCATGTATGCGACGTCCGATGACGTGGAGCGGTTGAACGAACGTCTGGGGCTGGAACGCCTCAAAGAGACCGTGCTGGACGCGGGACTGAAAGACGATCCGCAACGGCCGGTTGTCCAGCCCCCTGGGGCAGCTGCACGTCCCACCACTCAACGTCCAGCCTCTCAGCGAACGGGCATCCAAGGCAAGCTCGACGCGCTGCTAAAGGAACGCCAGGAACAGAAACAGGAGAGGGTGGCCCAAGCCAAAATAAGCGAAGCGGAGCGCAAGGCCCGCCAACTGCTGGAAGTGTTCAAGCAGGCTCGGCGCCAGAAGGCTCTACAACCGACGCCCAGAGTCCAGTGGCCGACCCAACAGCCCCGCCAGCGGCAGGGCTTTGGGCAGTAGCCGTCAGGCGCGGCCTTTCACGATGCGGTGCTTGAGCTGCGGGCGGACAAAGCTTGGAGGGGACGATTTGTCCAGTGGTTGCACCCGGACTTGGTAGAGGCCGCTTTCGCACTTGCGAAGGAGGTCTGCCTCGTCGGTGATCTCAAGCGTAACGTCCTTGGTGTTCCCTTGCTTTGCCAAGCGGAAAGCCACGCGTCCCGTGTCCTTGTTCTTCATCATGACGGGGACGACTTTCTTCCCATCACCGCGAACCAGGTGGAAGGTCTGGGCAAAGCGGTCATCGGTGGTGCTGGTCATCGGAACGCGGTCCTTGGAAACTGGTGCTGGGGGGGAGTCGAAGAGGCGGCGGGGCGAGCGGCCTTGGCGACGGCAATGACCGATGCGAGTGCAGTAGGCGCCACGGGCCTTGAACCAAGGGCTTGGACTGCCAGCTGCAGCTTTCGCCCCGACGTCGAACCCATGTCCCCGCCCAGCCAGTGCTTGAACTCAGCGTTGGAGGGGCTCGGATGCGCGGCGAAGACCCAGACTCGGCCCTGCGCAGTGAAGGCCACCTCGTTGATGTCCTGGTAGTCGGCGAACTGGTTGCGCATCAGGGCTTTGACGCCCTTGATGTAGGCATCCGTGGTCCCGAGCATCACGACCCTTTCGACGCTGGCAGGCAGCGGGCTCAAGTGCTGCTCCACGCAGGAGCGCATGACTTGCCGGGTGAATGCCGCGGAGACCGCCTTGGGCATGATGGTGCCGCTGGTGGTCAGCTTGCCGTCGATGTCCAACGAGAGGCCACAGCGAATCAGGGAAGCCGCACCCAGCCAACGGCTCGACGCCGAGAGCGCTTGGTCAACCGTTTCCGTTCCCAGGTCGATGCCCAGCGCATCGAGCACCTGGCGCAAGCGAGGGCGCATGCGGGCGAAGGCGACCCCATCAAAGCTGCCGGATTGAGACGCGGAGATCTGGGTGGCGCCCTTGGAGAACCCCAGCACCAAGACCTTGGGTTCGCTGGTGCCCCAATAGCCGGGATTGGCGCGGAGATGCCATCGCCCCTCAACGCGCAAATCGCTGTCGGAAGCGTGGCAGTTTCGGCAAGCCTGCCATCCATGTTGCAGTGTCATTGAAGCCCCCATGTTGTCCCTGAGGGCAGTATATGTAGGGCACGGTTCATAGGCGCGCAACCCATTTCCTTAGGCGCGTTTTAGGCGATACGATCCGTTCTCATTTGAGTTGTCGGCTCAACGACCCAGGCCCAGTGCGAGCAGGACCAGGCAGAGGATCCCGGGGTAGATAAACCACCACTTGAACACAATCCACCCCGGACTCCCGCCCACTCCCCGAGCCGGCGTGGGTGCAGCACCGGGCCAGGTGTAGCCGGCAGCCAAGGACTTTATGTAACCCGTGGTGCGGCGACGCGGATTGCGGATGATGAGGCCAGGCGGCTTGCTATAGATTCGCCAGCCATGCTGAAAGGCCTTGTAGCGCCACGCGTATTCGTGAGCCTCAGCATCGGCCTGGGTGCCCGTCATGCTCGACAGCGGGACGAACGAGAATCGGCGTCCCTGCCAGCCCCCACGAGCACTGCGGTGCTGCTGCTCGCGTTGCTTTAAATCGACGGTCTGCCCCACGTAGCAGCACCCGTTGTCAAAGAACAACCCGTAGAGATGGCGTGGGCGGGGCAGGTATTTCTGATTGCGTTTCCAGTTCAAGGGTCCTCCATCGATGGGTATACCTACATACCCATAAAAGAAAGAACCGATTCGTCAAGCCATGGCACGAACAAGGGCCCCGAAGGGCCCTTGCCGAGATACGATCACCTCCTTTTCCACCACGCAATCGTTTAGCGCCCCAAGTTGATGCTCAACCCGAAGCCGGCCACCGGCTTGTTGCCAGAGCCAAAGGACAGGCCAGCAGAAATACTGGTGCGCTCAGACACCCGAGCACCCCAGCCCACGGCCATTGCAGCACTGCCCCCGAGAATCCCACGCCCACGTTCAGGTTCACCTGGCCAACGGCCGTGCCCCCGTTCTGCGCCGCAGCGGTGGCCATCTGGCTCATCGCTCCCAGTTGGGCGCTCAAACCGTTGATCCGGCGATCCTGGTGCCGCAAACGGCGGTCCGTATCGACCCAGCGGTCATTCCACACCTGCTGCATTTCGTAGATCTGCGAACCGTTCACAGCATCCGTCGAATCGCGCTCGATGCGCCCCGGAGCCACGTTGGTCACGCGCTGGTTGCCCGCGTTGACGCCTGCGGTGGTCACTGACGCCCCGTTGGCCACGGTGAAGCCCGAACTGCTCATGGTGACCGATCCAGCGCTCACCGAACCGCTCTGGGAGAGCTGAACGTTGTCCGCCACGCCCACGGTCTGGGTGCCATCGGCGTTGTCGGTCACGGTGGTGTTGGTGCCCGCCGTGACGGTCGAGCCGCCCGTGCCGTTGCCGGCGGTTCCATCCACCCCATCGTTGCCGGCAGGCCCTTGTTCCCCTGGCTCCCCTTTCAGGCTTGCCAGCCAAACTTGTTCATTGCCTTGGAAGCCGTTGGCCAACGCCACCTCGTAAGCGCTCAACCCATCTGCGCCACGCGGGCCTGGCGTGCCCGAGCCACCGCCTGGATTCTGCTCTTGGACAGTCAAGCGACCATCAAGATCATCCATAGCGGCCTCGACAGTGTTGTAGGTGGCTCCACTACGGAACTGAAAGATG
This sequence comes from Stenotrophomonas sp. pho, assembly GCF_006228405.1. NCBI lineage: Bacteria > Pseudomonadati > Pseudomonadota > Gammaproteobacteria > Lysobacterales > Lysobacteraceae > Stenotrophomonas > Stenotrophomonas sp. pho. The sequence continues at coordinate 1,309,887 of NZ_CP029759.1, forward strand.
GGCGCGACAAAGTTGCCGTTGACGAACGTGGCACCGCCGCCCAGCGCTTGGGCCGCCTGACGGACCTGTCCGAGGTTTGCGACGTCGGTGTCCGAGGTGCCGGCGCGGACGTTGGTGATTCGGCGGGTGCTCTGGCCTCCGTCCTCAGAAGTGGATCCCACGCTGACTTCGTCGCTGGCCCAGCATCGGCTATGGGAGCCCAGGGCGACGCAATCTTGCGCTCGTGCTTCTGCCCCGGCGCCCAGTGCGACAGACTGGCGCGCGTCGGCGACCGTGGAGGAGCCAATGGCGACTGCATGATCCGCGTTGGCTTCTGCCAAGGTGCCCTGAGCCAACGACGAGTTGCCTCGCGACCGGCTGAAGTAGCCCAGCGACAACGAGAGGTCCCCGCTGGCTTGTGACTGGACACCAGCCGCCAAGGAATGGACGCCGGTAGCCGCGGATTGCGCTCCTAGGGCCATGGCCGCTTCGCCCCCGGCGTAGCTCAGCGTGCCTACCGCAACGGCGTTCACCGCCGTGGCATTCGCGGCTTGGCCCATCGCAATGGAGTTCGCGCCGGACGCTTGGGCATTCGTGCCCGACGCCACTGCGTTGTCTGCAGAGGCGTTGGCTTGAACACCGGTGGCGACGGCCCCGTTCCCGGAGGCATTGGCATAGGCCCCCGTTGCAGTGGCATTCGGGGCTAAGGCTTGGGCGTATTCCCCGGTCGCCGTCGAGTTGGGGTCCGAAGCCGTGGCCCCGGTCCCCGTGGCGGTTTGAGCAAACGATGGTGAGGAAAACAACGCGCCCCCCATCAAAGCCGTCAAAATCGAAATGCGAAGCGAAGCCATGAAAACCCTCCGAGTATGGATTGATACTTCATCCATAGCAGGCGATTTCATTTCCGCAAGGCGATCATCCGATCTTTTTCAATGTGTTAGGAAAGGTCGCAAAACAAACCCGACGCGGGAGCGTCCAGTTCCAGGCCATCCGGTTTTCATTGCCCCACGCCAGACACTCCGTTTCCATGCCAGCAGGACACCAGGCCGGAGCCAGCGCCCGGGCCAGCACTTCAGAAGAGGGTGTCCCGGTCACTGGAGGAAACGCGCCCGGCTTGCGTCCCTGCCGGTAGGCCCACTTGGCCTGGCCGCACTCGGCTTTCAGTTCGACGTGGGGATAGTCTTTCGGGTTGGTCCACCGGCCGCCCCAGTTCAGCCCCACGATCTCCGCCAGCTCGCCAAAGCGTTGATAGCCGGCCATTACATAGGCATCGTCCAGGTTCCAGCTCGGCTCGCCATTGACGAAAACGGCGGCATCCAATGCGAGGCCGAAGTTGTGGCAACTACTGTAGGCACCAACCGTCGTGACATTAGAAGCTGAAGCGAGTAGCGCAGCTTGCCGCTCTGGCGAACGGTAGCCCTCGACCGGGCGGACGTCGTAGCCCTCTGCTGCGAGTTGAGCTTGGACGGCTTCAACCTTTTCCCGCAGCGCTGGGGAAACCCCTTTCCACATCCTTTCACTTTTCGGATGGAAGAACCGGTAAATGGCGCCGTGCGGCTTAGGGGTTTGGTAGATCCAAGGGGTGCTGGGCTTGGGTTTGGGTTGAACGGTCGAACACCCGGCCAAGGCCAGGCAAGCCAGGATGGCGGTGATGGTAAATCGGGACTGCATGCTTTCCTCCCAGAAAGATCGTTGGATGCATTCAGGGATAGTGGATTGTATGGAAAGCGCAAGGCGAAAAAAATAAAAAGCCCCCGAGTCATCCGGGGGTGGGGGCTTAATGAGGCATGGGGAGGTAAGAAAGCATGCCTCATTAGTTAATAGCACGCATCAAATAAAAGTCAATCCAGGTGACTACGCCGCAATCACCACGATCTCTCCTGTCGTCGCCGCTTCGTTCACAGCGTCGACATCGAAGTGTTCGAGGGCGAGAAGGTCGGCCTGGTAGGTAAGGGCAGGGATGGCTTGCTGCCCCTGTTGGATGAAAGAAGTCACCTTGCTCAGCTGATCTTCGGTGATGCTGAAAGCGAACTGGCGATCCGAGGTCAAGGCCTGCACGCGGCTCCCGTTGAGTTCCTCCAGATCCTGCGCAAGGTTCCGAAGGGTTTCTTGCCCGCGCTCGCGGGCTCCCACCTTGGTCTGGATATGGGAGAGGAACAGGCCAAGGTTCACTAGGCGGTCTTGGAGAACCTGGATATCAATCAAGCGAGCTTCGTTGTTGCTTGCTGCCTTAACTGCGTGGCGCTGCAACACCAGCTTGGTGAACTGGTATTGCTCGTGGAAATCTTGGATCTTGTGCTTGAGGAGCTCCGTGTCGCCTTCCTCAAAGTGCTGTTGGCAAGCCAGGACCAGGCCGCGGAACCTCGCCTCATCCATCAGCAAGCTACGCTCGTGGGCCTCGCTCACCAGCTGAAGTGTCTGGGCTATGCCAGCGGACTGGGACTCGATTTGGCCGCTGATCTTGTTGAGCTTTCTACAAACAATGACGAAGCCTGCGGTTGTGACCGCCAGGTTCAAGCCAGCCATGGCGAGGTTTGCCATCTGCAGGGCCTGAAGTGAGCCCATGCTCTGTTGGAGGACATCAATGCCGCCCTGAAGATTGCCCATACTTTGTTGCATGGCGGCCTGCAGTTGGGAAATGCTCTGCTGGGCCTGCTGCGGGTCGCTTGGGAATACAAGGTGCGCGGCGATCTGGCCCCCTTTCCAGTTCCCGCGGCGTATCGCACCACGCCGCCAAAAACGTTCAGCTCCCCAGAAGCGACACGCGCAAGGATGTCTTGGAGCTTGGGCAGATCACGCGCCAGCTCTGCATTGATCAGAGACATGCTTTCAGCCTCTCACAATAGTGTTGGAAATCGGCGTCGATCCGCTTGCGACGAATCTTGGCGATCTGGAGAACAGCCGGGATTGTGATGCGGAATGCTGGGCCTGTGGCTTCATAGAGTGAGTATCCCGCGGCCCCAACAGCGACAGGCCCCGCGACAAACGATGCTGCACGAGCGCCCAAAGCGGATGCAAAGCCTGCGACCCCACCAGCGGAGGCCAAGCCTGTTGCCGTCCCTGCGTTTTGAACTAGTTGTTGCACCACCTTGTCGATGACCGAGTTCGGCGTGGTCTCGCCAGCGCCCTCTGCAGTTGCATCGTCGGGCGAGTATTTCCCGATGGCTCCCGCAAGGGCCAACTCTTCGAGGGCATAGACGTCGGCGCCCTCTGGGATCTTGCTACCCAGCTTTTTAGCAACGTCTTTAGCTAGCTCCGGGTATTCGACCCCGGAGGACCTGTAGGTGTTCATCAGGGTGTTGCCGCCGAAGTCGCAGAACTCCTTTTCCAGGACATCAGCAATCGACTGAAGGGCCCCTTCGGCCTTTCGCTTAACGATGAGCGCCTTGATGCCAGAATCGAGCGCGAGCCGCCCCTTGCCGTTGTCGGTGATCAAGTCAGCAAGGACATCCAGATCTTCACTGCCGGCTTGAGAAAGAAGCTCGGCCAATGGCCGGTTTCGTGGAACGCTGAAATCCATGTTTTCCCCTGTATGGGCTGCCTAGCCCGTCTGTCTCTTGGCGTTAGGGCTCGATCTACAATCGGCCCTTCGAATCGGATTCTAACCAAAGCCGCCGTAGTCTCGGTCATTGGAGTCGCATTGAAAGAGATCGGCAGTTCGGTCACTGGAAAAAGCGCGTGCAGCGCTTCTCGGCCATGAAGAGCGAGGGGCGGGCGATGATGGAAGTCGAGATGGGCTGCTCAGGGGCCGAACGGCGGCGGCGCCGTTGTCAGAATCTCGGTCAGCCCACGCGGCTGCTCAGTGTGGAAATGGTTCGTTCCCTAACGCGTCCAGCGATTGCCGCTTGGGAGTCCTTGCGAGGTCGGGACTTGACCCTAAGGAAGAGGCGATGAGCCGCGCCGCGGTTCAAGAGTCGTGTAGCGACAGTGTAGCAATGCCAGCCCTCAGTGGGCGCGGTCCCGGAAAATATCTTTCAGAAACATACGGATGCAAAGCATGCGCCCGTGATGCTTCATCAGCGGGGTATGTTCGGCGGACTTGTCTTTGGACATGGGACTCGTGGATCAGGGCATCCGGCCGCGCCGGAGGGCAGCGGCAGCGGAGCGCGTACAGGGCCGTCCATGGTAACTGCTGGGGCGCAGGGCTGCCGCCACCGGTGGCAGGCCGGTACGGCACGGAAAGGGCTCGGCCCGAGCTGCCACGCCTCGCCAGCCATGAACACGCGGTTGATCTCCGCGTACAGGCTGGCGATGTCATCGATGGCGGCGCCTTCAATCTGTAGGACGATGGTCATGCGCCGACTGTAGCGTGACCCGCGCGCAGGGCGTGTGCGGCTGAACGGAATCGCTTTGCGGGCGTGGGCCGTGCACCGCATACTTCGCGGCTGCACTTCGCTGCACGGCTGTCGTGCAGCAGCATGCGCCGCTTTGCAGGCACGAGGCGAACGCTCGTTCCGCAACCTGCCAGCGCTTTGCCGCGAGCCTTTGCACCGGGCTGACGCGCGCCCACCGGAAATTCATCCTTCAGAAACTCCCGCGCCGGCCGATCTGTACTCCGGCATTGCGCCTGTCGCGCGATGCCGTGGCTGTCCATGGTGGCGCAGCCTCGGTTCACGTTCCTGCAGCACCGCGGCTGGCACCGCGGGCGCTGGCAGGACGATTTCGAATGGAACGTAGCGTGGAAACAGGGAAGAAGCACCCGGGGCCGAGGCTCCATCGTGGTTGGTCATTGATGCTCGCCGTTGCCGCATGGCCGGCGACCGCCCAGCAGGCCGGTGATCCCGCCGCGCAGGAACTGCTGCGGCAGCAGGAGCGCGAACGCGTGCTGCGCGAGCAGCAGGAACAACGCCCCGACGTCCGCCTGGAGCGGGACGCGCAGAAGGAGGGCGACCGCCTGCCGGCGCGGGAGCACCCGTGCGTACGCATCGATCGCATCGTGCTGGAAGGCGAAGACAGCCAGCGCTTCGGCTGGGCACTGGCGGCGGCCGACCCGACGGACGATCCGGCTACTGGCCGTTGCCTGGGAACCGAAGGCATCAACGTGGTGATGAAGCGTGTGCAGAACGCGATCATCGCCCGTGGCTATGTCACCACGCGCGTGCTGTCGGCACCGCAGGACCTCAACCAGGGCACGCTGGCGTTGTCGGTGGTGCCGGGCCGCTTCCGCGAGGCCGTGTTCTCCGATCCGCAGGGACGGCATCCGGCCCTCGCCAATGTACTGCCGATCCGCAGCGGCGGCCTGCTCAACCTGCGTGACATCGAGCAGGGCCTGGAGAACCTGCAGCGCGTGCCCACCGTCAGCGCCGACATCAAGATCGCGCCGGCCGACGGCGAGGGCGCGGCGCCGGGCCAGAGCGACCTGCAGATCGACTGGACGCAGCGCTCGCCGGTGCGCGCCAGCGTCACCCTGGACGATGCCGGCAGCCGCGGCACCGGCAAGCTGCAGGCCAACGCGACGCTGTCGCTGGACAATCCGCTGGGCCTGAACGAGCTGTTCTACGTCAGTGCGGGCCGTGGCGTGTTCAACGGCCGCGGCAAGGACACCGACAGCTGGACCGCGCACTACGACGTGCCCTACGGCTACTGGCTGTTCGGTGCTACTGCCAGCGCCTACGACTACAGCCAGAACGTGGTCGGCGCCTTTGAACGCTATGAGTACAGCGGCCACAGCCGCAACGCCGAAGCGCGGGTGGACCGGCTGCTGCTGCGCAATGCCAAGGTCAAGTTCAGTGCCTACGCACGCGGCTGGCAGCGCGAGTCGAAGAACTACATCGACGATACCGAGATCGAAGTGCAGCGCCGCCGCACCGCTGGCTGGGAACTGGGCCTGACCCACAAGCAGTTCATCGGCACTGCCACGCTCGATGCCAGCGTGGCCTACCGGCGTGGCACGGGCGCCTTCCACGCACTGCGTTCGCCGGAAGAGATGGCGCAGTTGTGGGACCCGACGTTGCCGCTGGAAGGCACCTCGCGGATGAAGCTGATCACCGCCGACGCGCAGTTCAGCGTGCCGTTCCAGCTGGGCAGGCAGCGCCTGCGCTACACCGCCGCATGGCGGGCGCAGTGGAACCGCACACCGCTCTCGCCACAGGATCGCTTCGCCATCGGTGGCCGCTATACCGTGCGCGGTTTCGACGGTGAAAGTTCGCTCAGTGGCGAGCGTGGCTGGTCGCTGCGCAACGATCTTTCGCTCGGTATCGGGGGCGGCCAGGAGTTCTACGTGGCTGCCGACTACGGCCGCATTGGCGGCCCATCCGCGCAGTGGCAGTCCGGCCATGACCTGGCCGGCATGGCACTGGGCCTGCGCGGCGGCTGGCAGCAGCTTTCCTGGGATGGCTTCGTGGGTTCGGCGCTGCACAAACCCGCCCATTTCCCCACCGACTACACCACATTCGGCTTCAGCCTGGCCTGGCGCTACTGATCCGCCACAAGGACACGTGACATGAACACTATCTATCGTCTGGTTTTCAACCGCGCGCTGCGCGTCTGGCAGGTGGCTTCGGAGCTGGTGAAGGGCGGCGGTGGCCTGGTCGGCCATGTGCCGGGCCGGCAGAGCGCCGCGCTGTCGCCGCTGGGCTTCGCACTGATGTGCTCACTGGGCTGGGTCAGCCTGGGAACGCCTGCGCTGGCGCAGTCCGATGCGCGCATCATTTCCGATCCGAATGCGCCGGGCCGTGAACGGCCGACGATGGTGACCGCACCCAATGGCGTGCCGATGGTGAACATCACCACGCCGTCGGCGGCGGGTGTGTCGCGCAACCGCTATTCGCAGTTCGACGTGGGCCGCGATGGCGTCATCCTCAACAACGCCCGCGGCCAGGTGCAGACGCAGCTGGGCGGCTGGGTGCAGGGCAACCCGTGGCTCGCCACCGGCAGTGCACGGATCATCCTCAATGAAGTGAATGGTCCGGTCAGCCGGCTCAACGGCTATGTGGAAGTGGCCGGGCAGCGCGCCGAAGTGATCATTGCCAACCCGGCCGGGATCCAGGTCAATGGCGGCGGTTTCCTCAATGCCAGCCGGGTGACCCTGACCACCGGCACGCCGATGTTCACGGGTGCAGGCGCACTTGAGGGCTATCGGGTCACCGGTGGCGCGATCCAGATCGATGGCGATGGCCTGGACACCAGCCGTGCCGATTACACCGACCTGATCACCCGTTCGTTGCAGGTCAACGCCGGCATCTGGGCCAACCAGCTGCAGGCGACGCTGGGCAACAACGTAGTCAGTGCCGACCACAGCCAGGCCAGCGCGACCGCGGCCAGCGGCGAGGCGCCGGCCTTCGCGCTGGACGTTGGTGCGCTGGGCGGCATGTTCGCCAACAAGATCTGGCTGGTCGGCAATGAGCACGGCGTGGGCGTGCGCAATGCCGGCAGCATTGGCGCACAGGCCGGCGAGCTGGTGGTGACGGTGGATGGCCGGCTGGAAAACATCGGCGCCCTGCAGTCGCGGCAGAACGTGCGCGTGCAGGCCGGTGGCGATCTTGCCAATGGCGGCACCATCGCCGCCACGCGCGAAGTTGCGATCACCGCCGGTGGCACGCTGGACAACAGCAACGGCACGCTCAATGCACAGCGCCTGCAGCTGCAGGCGCAGGGGTTGCGCAACCATGGCGGCGCCATTGAACAGACCGGTGTGCAAGCGCTGGCACTCAAGGCCGACGCAGCCAGCAACCGTAGCAATGGCCTGTTGGGTGCACTGGATGCCATGGCATCAAGTGGTAACGGGAGCAGCGCTGGCAGCGGCGCGTCGCCCGGCAGTGGCGGTGGAACACCCGGAACCGGCACGCCGGGAACGCCGGGAACCGGAGGCGGCAATGGGGGCTCGGCGGGCACGCCGACGTCGCCGGAGCTGCCCCTGGCCGAGGGCCTGATCGCCATCGCCGGTACGCTGGACAACGACGGCGGCAGCATCAGCAACGGCGGCTCGGTGTCACTGGCCGCACGCAACGGTCTCGACAACAGCGGCGGTCGCCTGGGCGTGAGCGCGCTGCAGGCTGGGGGGAGCTGCGCAATGACGGCGGCACGCTGCAGGTGCATGGCGATGCCGCGCTGCAGGTGGGCCTGTTGTCGAACCAGAAGGGTGCGCTGAGCGTGGCCGGCGACCTGTCGCTGGATGCGCAGGCGCTCGACAACCGCGGTGGTGAACTGCGCCACGCCGGCAAGGCGGCATCGTCGTGGACGGTGCAGGGCCTGTTCAACAACGACGGTGGCCTGCTGGCCACCAATGCCACGCGGCTTGCATTGCGCGCAGGCCAGGTCGGCAATGCGGGAGGCCGCATCGAACATGCCGGTGGCGGTGGTCTCGCGTTGGATACGGGCGACTGGGCCGGCAGCGGTGGGCGACTGAGTACCCTGGGCCGCCTGCAATGGTCGGTCGGCAACGCCGATCTGCGCAACGGTTCGCTCAGTGCGGCCGGGTTCGAGATCCTGGCCGCGACGCTGGACAACCGGGGCGGCAGCCTGCTGTCGCTGGGTAGCGGGGCCAGTTCGGTGAAGGCCACGACGCTGGACAACAGTGCCCGCGGCACGTTGGCCGGCAACGGCGATCTGGCACTGGTCGCGACCACGCTGGACAACAGCAACGGCCTGGTTCAGCAGGCTGGCACCGGCATCCTGAGCGTGCAGGCCGATACGTTGCGTGGCAGCGAAGGGCGTCTGCTCAGCAACGGCGCGCTGGTGCTGTCCGGCGGCGAGCTGGACGTGAGTGGTGGCACGACATCGGCGCAGAGTGTGCAGATCCACGCCGGGGCACTGCGCAACCGCCAGGGCCAGATCGTCTCGCAGGGTGTCTCGGCGCTGGCGCTGGACGTGCGCGATGCGTTCGACAATCAGGGCGGCCAGATCGTCGGCAACGGCGGCCTGCGCATCGACGCCGGTCGCATCGACAACCAGAAGGGCACGCTGCAGTCGGCCGGCACGCAGGGTGTGGCGCTGACGGTGCGCGACTCCCTGGACAACACGGGCGGCGCGATATCCGGCAATGGCCAGGTGCAGCTGCAGGTTGGCAGCCTGCTCAACCAGGGCGGCAAGGTGCTGGCCGCAGGCAGTGGTGCGCTGCAGGTGCTGGCCCGCGAGCTGCTGGACAACAGCAACGGTGGCCGATTGGCCGGTACTGGTGATGTGCAGCTGCAGGCAGCGCGCCTGGACAACCGCGGCGGCGCGATCGAACACGCGGGCAGAGGCACCTTGCAGATCCGGGCCGACAGCCTGCAGGGCGCGGCGGGCCGGATCCTCAGCCAGTCGTCGCTGACGCTGGAAGGGGCGAGCTTGTGCTCGGCGCCGGCAGCGTTACCCAGGCCGAGCGCACCGCCATCGATGCGCAGCGCCTGGACAATGCCGGCGGCAGCCTCAGTGCGACTGGCAGCGAGGCGCTGCTAGTGCGTGTGGCGCAGGCATTGGACAACAGCGGCGGCACGATCGCCGGCAACGGCGCGCTGGATGTTCAGGCCGGTGAACTGATCAACCGCAAGGGCACGCTCAGCGGTGCCGGAACGGCTGACAGCACGCTGCAGATCGTCGCTGCGCTGGACAACCACGAAGGCACGATCGCCAGCAACGCCAATCGCCTGACGGTCACTTCCGCACGGCTGGACAACAGTGGCGGCAGCATCCGCCAGGCCGGCAACCAGGGCCTGGACATCACCACCGGCCGCCTGGACGGCAGCAAGGGCACGCTGGTCTCCTCGGCCACGCTGACCCTGCGTGCTGGCGACGTGGATCATCGTGACGCGACGCTGGGCGCCGATCGCCTCGACCTTGAGGCAACCACGCTCGACAACGCCGGTGGCCGCATCATCGCCAGCGGCGAAGGCGCCAGTCGCATCAAGGCCACGACGCTGGGCAATGCCGGTGGCACGCTGGCCAGCAATGGCGACCTGGCCCTGCTGGCACAGGTGCTGGACAACCGTGCAGGCAGGATCCAGCACGCGGGGAGCGGCCAGCTGCAGGTCTCGGCGAAGACCCTGCTGGGCAACGGCGGCAGCGTGCTCAGCAATGGCAGCTTCGCGCTGGACGGCGCCAACCTCGATCTGACCGCGGCAACCGCGTCGGCGCGCCGCGTCGACATCACCGCCGATACCCTGACCACCGCCGGTGGCACGCTCACCGCAACCGGTGAAGACGCGCTGCGCCTGCGCGTACAGGGTGTGCTGGACAATCGCGGCGGTTCGCTGGCCAGCAATGGCGCGCTGGCTGTCACCGCGCAGCAGCTGATCAATGCACAGGGCACGCTGCAGGGGGCAGGCGCGGGTCACTCCACGCTGGCGATCGGCCAGGCGCTGGACAACCAGAAGGGCCGCATCCTGCTCGGCGGTGCCGGCACGGTCACCGCGGCCAGCCTCGGCAACCAGGGCGGCACCGTGCATGCGGGCGGCAGCGCGCTGGTGCTGAGCGTTGAGGGTCGTCTCGACAATGGCGAGCAGGGCCTGCTGTCCAGCACCGGCACCGTGACCCTGGACGCCGGCAGTCTCGACAACCGCCACGGCACCCTGGTCGCTGGCAAGGACCTGACGGTGACCACGGCGGCAGGCGTGGACAACAGCGACGGCGCGATGCAGGCCGGCGAACGGCTGCAGTTGCAGGGCAACGGCCTGCTCAACCAGCGCGGCACGCTGCTGGGCGGCCAGCTGGACATCGATACCCGCGGCCAGCGGCTGGACAACCGCGCCGGCACGCTGGGCACGCAGAAGGGCGCGCTGAGCGTTCGCAGTGGCGCGATGGACAACCAGGGCGGCCGCGTGCAGTCGGCGGCCGACCTGGCCATCAACACGGCCGGGCAGGACATCGACAACCGCGCCACCGCCGGCAGCGGTGGATTGCTGGCGGCAGGGAAGCTGCAGCTGGATGGTGGCGTGCTGGACAACCGTGGCGGCGCAGTCAATGCACAAGGCGATGCGCGCTTGCTGCTGGCCCGCGTCGACAACAGTTCCGGTGGAACACTTGCCAGCGCCGCGAATCTGTCGCTGCAGGCGGCGAGCCTGGCCAATGCCAGTGGTCGCGTGCAGGCCGGGCGCAACCTCGACCTGACCCTGGGCGGGCACCTGGACAACGCCGACGGCGCGATCGCGGCCGGCCAGCTGCTGACCCTCACGGCCGCCAGCGTGGACAACCGCAACACCCGTGGCGGCGACGGCACGCGTGGCCTGCAGGCGGGCCAGCTGCAGTTCGGTGCACATTGGCTGGACAACAGCCAGGGCCAGGTCGTCACTGATGGCGGTGCGCGGCTGCAGATCAACGGCCAGCTGCAGAACACCGGCGGCGTGATCAGCACCGGAGGCAACCTGGACAGCCAGGCGGACACCGTCGCCAACAGCGGCGGCCTGCTGCGCGCCGATGGCAGCCAGACCCTGGTCGCACGTGCGCTCAGCGAAGACGGCCAGGTGCATGCGCAGCGGGACCTCGGCCTCATCCTGCAGCAGGGCATGCGCCATCGTGGCGAATGGATCGCCAACGGTACGCTGTCGCTGAACCTGTCCGGCGACCTCGACAACCAGGGTGTGGTGCGCGGTGGCAACCTCGACCTCAACGCCCAGAACATCACCAATGCCGCGTCAGGCGAGATCTCCAGCCAGGGCACGACCCACCTCAACGCCCGTGGCCAGCTGACCAACCGCGGCCTGATCGATGGCGCGTTGACCCACCTGGAGGCCGGCGAAATCGACAATCTCGGCACCGGGCGCATCTACGGTGATCGCGTGGCGATCTCCACCGGCGTGCTGAAGAACCGCGCCGAAGAGGCCGGTGGTGCCACCCGCGTCGGCACCGTGGCCGCACGCGAGCGGCTGGACCTGGGCGTGCGCGAGCTGCAGAACACCGGCAAGGGCCTGATCTACAGCGGCGGTGATGCGGCCATCGGCGGCACGCTGAGTGCCGATCGCATCGCCAGCGGCATTGCCGGGCGGATCGACAACATCAGCTCGGTCATCGATGTGAGCGGCAACCTGTCCATCGATGCGCAGGTGGTCAACAACATCCGCGAGAACGTGGCGATCGCCCCGACCCAGGTCAAGACCATCGACACTACCGTCAACATGATGGTGGCGGCGTGGCAGAAGAACTCGAAGAACACCGCAGGCACGGTCAGCGATACCAGCAATTACAAGGCCTGGGAGTTCTACTACATCGCGCCGGAAGACGTGCTGCAGGACGAGCCCTACATTGCGCCGGACGGCACCCGCCTGGGCAAGGCGGTGGTTCGCTTGACCGCGAGCACCTCGCGCTTCTTCTTCGGCTCTGGTGGATTGGGCTATGACGTGCGCGGTGAGCGCTGGCGCATGGATCCGGTCAACGGCACCGTCACGATCTACTACGTGAGCAAGGGCACTGCCGCCAATCCGGACCAGGTGCCGGGCGGCGATCCGTTCGACGTGCTCAAGTCGAAGGAGAAGTTCACCTACCAGAACGACCGCCTGACGTTCTCCAGCGCCTACGGCACCTGCAGCACTACCTGCATCCAGTTCATCACCCCGGCGTCGTTGAGCAATCCCGATGCGACCATCGTCGGTCGCCGCCAGCACACGCAGGAACACGGCCTCAATGAAGAAAAGCGCGTTGCCCACCACGTGGCCCATGAGGACCAGCTGCAGCCCGGTGCCGGTGCCGATGCGGTGATCCGTTCCGGCGGCAACATGCGCCTGTCGGTGGACGAGCTGAACAACCGCTACGCGCAGATTGCTGCGGGCGGCAATCTGCAGATCGTCGGTCACGGCGCCGACAGCCGTGTCAGTAACGTCGGTCTCGAACTGTTCCGCACGCATACCTTCAACAACACCTCCATCGCCTACGACGGCACCCGAACGCAATGGACCGCCGAGCCCATCTCCGAAAAGATCGGCCAGCTGGGGGGCCAGATTACCGCCAACGGCACGTTGAGCATCGACGTCGGTGACCTGAGCAACCTCAACCAGGGACGGAACGCGCCGAACGTGCAGAACGGTTCGGCCATGGCCAACCTCAACGTGCAGGGGCCCACGGCGCTGCCGGATGGGCCGGGTCATGGCGGTGCGCAGGGGCCGGGCCAGTCCGCCGGCACCGGTGCCGAACGCGCGCTGGCACAGGCGGCCGATGGTGCCAGTACCCAGCAAGCTAGCAGCGTCGGCGGCGTGAGCGGCAACACCGGTACGTCCGGGCCGCGCGTGGTCGCAGCCAGTGGAGGATCGCCGGATCGCATCGCGATGGGTGCACCGGACACGCGCGCGCCGAGCGCCAGCCTGTTCAACGTCAATCCCAACGGCGGCCACTATCTGGTCGAGACCGATCCGCGCTTCACCGACCACAAGACCTGGCTGAGTTCGGACCACCTGCTGGGCCAGATGGGCTACTCGCCTGATACCGTGCAGAAGCGGCTGGGTGACGGCTACTACGAGCAGAAGCTGGTGCGTGAGCAGATCGGCCAGTTGACCGGTCGCCGCTTCCTCGACGGCTACGCCAGCGACGAGGCGCAGTACCGTGCGCTGCTGGAGGCCGGTGCCACGGTGGCCAGCGAATGGGGGCTGCGCCCCGGCGTGGCGCTCACCGAAGCACAGATGGCACAGCTGACCAGTGACATCGTCTGGCTGGTCGAGCAGACCGTCACCCTGGCCGATGGCAGCACCACCACCGCGCTGGTGCCGCAGGTCTACCTGCGCCTGCGCCCGGGCGACCTGGACGGCAACGGTGCACTGCTGGCCGGCGCCAATGTCGATATCAAACTGGGCAATGGCCTGGTCAACACCGGCAACATCGCCGGGCGCAAGCTGGTGACCATCGATGCCGGCAACATCGAGCATCTGGGCGGCAGCATTTCCGGCCAGTACGTCGGGCTGTCGTCGGACAAGGACATCCGTGTTGTCGGTGCCGCCGTGACGGCCACCGATGCGCTGTCGGTCAAGGCTGCGGGCAATGTCACGGTGGCCTCCACGGTGGAGACACAGCAGGGCGGTGGCACCTACCAGTACGAGACCAACCGCATTGATCGGGTCGCCGGTCTGTATGTAACCAATCCCAGTGGCGACGGCATGCTGTCGGTGGTGGCCGGTGGTGACATCAGCCTGCAGGCCGCACAGATCCGCAACGCCGGCGCCGACGGTCTGACCCAGCTGGCCGCAGGCGGCACTCTGGATGTTGGCGCGATTGCGCTGGAGGAACGCCGCGACGCCACCTTCGATGAACGCAACCATCAGCGCAGCAGCAGGACGACACACGCTGCCACGTCAGTGCAGGGCGCTGGCGATGTGGTGCTGGCGGCCGGCAAGGACATCAAACTGGCAGCCGCGCAGATCAGGGCGGCGGGCGGTCTGGCCTTGCAGGCCGGTGGGGACATCAACAGCCAGGCGCTGGTGGACAGCGAGAGCCGCGATTTCTCCAGTGCGGGCAAGCGCAGCTCGCTGCAGGTCAGCCAGAGTGATGAGACGGTGCGGGGCAGTACATTGCAGGCCGGGGACAATCTGCTGCTGAACGCGGGCCGGGACGTGAACCTGACGGCTGCGTTGGTCGACAGCAATGACGGCGCGGTAAGCGTTGCCGCTGGCCGCGACGTCAACCTGCTCTCGGCCAACGAGACGCACGACTACAGCCTGGACAGCTACGACAAGAAAAAGAAGACGCTCTCCAGTACCACCACCACGCGCAGCGTCGACGCGAGCGACAGCTATGCCATCGGCACGGCGATCCAGGGCGAGCGTATCAACATCACGGCTGGACGCGATCTGACTGCGGTAGGTGTGGTGGTCGATGCTACCGGCAACGTGGTCCTGGGGGCTGGCAACAATGTGCTGATCACTGCCGCCGAGGACCATCACAGCAGTGAGTCCAGCGAGAGCAAAAAGAAATCCGGCGTTACCGGAGGCTTCGGCAACGGCGTGGCATCGGTCGGCTACAGCAGCGCGAAGAACAGCAGCACCCGCGCCGAGCAATCCACCACCCAGGTGGGATCGGCGATCGCCTCGCGCGACGGCAATGTGCTGATCAATGCTGGAAACACACTGACGATCGAGGCGTCGGACGTCGCCGCAGGCGAGAACCTGACACTGGTGGGCAAGGAGATTGCGCTGCTGGCGCGACAGGACACCACGGACAGCCAATCCAGCCAGGCCAGCAAGTCCAGCGGCTTCTCGGTGGGCGTGACCTACGACCCGACCAAGGCCTACCGCAGCGCCCGCGATTCGACCACCGACGGCATGGCCGACAGTGGCTCGGCGATGGGGCGGATCACCCGCACCGCTGAAGGCGCAGCCTCTGGCCTGCGTGCGGCCACCACGTCGACCGTGGTGACTGCCGGCAGCCAGCGCGCCAACAGCGAGCAGAGCCATTCGACCAGTGATGCCCGCGTCAGCCAGTTGGCTGCAGGCGGCGATCTCACGTTGTTTGCCAACGGCGGCTCGATCCTCAGCCAGGGCACACAGATGTCTGCCGAGGGCAACGCTGTGCTGCTGGCCACCAAGGACATCGTGTTCGACGTGGCCCACAACACCGAGCGCAGCGACAGCAGCAGCCGCGGCAAGGGCTGGGGCTTTGCCAACAACACCAGCGGCCTGCCGTTCGGTACCAACAACGCGCAGAGCCAGGGCAGCGGCAGCAGTGACACCATCACTGGCACGCAGCTGTCCGTTGGCGGCGGCGTGCGCATGGCCACCACCGAAGGCAACATCAGCCTGACCGCAGCCAACATCGCCGCCGAGAAGGACGTCAGCATCCGTGCGGCCGGCGATCTGCTGGTGCGCAGCGGGCAGGATACGGTTAGCAACGCCAATACGTCCGACAGCAAGGCGATCGGCACGGTACAGATATCGGATACAGAGAAGTTCTCCGGCTGGCACCGCGAGCAGCACCAGGACGACAGCGCGCAGGTGTCACAGGTGGCCAGCAGCATCGGCAGCCTGGGCGGCAGCGTGAACCTGACCGCCGGGGGCAAGTACACGCAGACGGCCAGCAACGTGGTGGCCGCCAAGGACGTGAACATCACCGCCGCCGAGATCGAGTTGCTGACCGCGGACGAAAGTGGTCACTACTCGCAGAGCGACAAGGACCTGAAGATCGGCGTGTTCGCGCGGGTGAAGTCGCCGTTGATCGACCTGATCAACAACGTGGACGCGGCCCGTCAGTCCGATGATCGCCTGCAGAAGATGCAGGGCATGGCAGCGGGCGCCAACGCGTACCAGGCAGCCAGTGCGATCTCGGCGCTGTCCGGCCGAGGCGGCAGTGGCGAACTGTTCCGTGCTGAAGCAGGCATCGGCTTCAAGACCGCCAACAGCAGTGCCGATGGCAGCAGCAGGGTGTCGCGTGGTTCCACCATTCAGGGCGGCGGCAACGTCAACCTCACTAGCACCCAGGGCGACATCCATGTGGTGCAGGGCAACCTGAGTGCAGGCAACACGCTCAGCCTGGATTCGGCCGGCGACATTCTGCTGGAAGCAGGCAAGGCGCATGTGGCAGACCGCAGCAAGAGCAGCAATGCCGGCGCCGAAGTGGGCGTTGGCGTCTCTGTAGGGGCGCAGACGGGCGTGTATGTGTATGCCGAAGCCAGCGTGGGCAGCAGCAAGGCGAACTCGGACAGCAATACCTGGCAGAACACCACGCTGACCGGCCAGAACATCTCGCTGAAGGCCGAGGGTGACACCACGTTGCGCGGCGCGACCGCCACGGCTGACCGCATCGACGTCAAGACCGGCGGCACGCTGACCATCGAATCGCTGCAGGACATTGCCGAGAGCATGTCCAGGAACAGCCAGGTGGGCGGCCGCGTACAGGTGTCGTTCGGTACCGCGTGGAATGCCGACGGGTATGCCAGCGCAGGCAAGGCCAGCGGCAGCTATCAGGGTGTCGGCCAGCAGAGCGGCCTGTTTGCCGGCAATGGCGGCTACCACGTCGATGCCGGCCACGTGAACCTGGTGGGCGGCGCGATTGCCAGCACTCATGCGGGCAACAGTGAACTGACTGCGGGCTCGCTGACGTTCACCGACCTGCAGAACCACATGAACTACACGGCCAGCTCCGGCAGCATCAGTGGTGGTGCGGGCGGGCAGATGGATGGCTGGGCGCCCAAGCCGGGAACCGCCGCACCGCGAGGTGGTCCGGGCCTGCCGATGATGGAGAAGGGCAGCGACAGCAGCTCCACCCTTGCCACCTTGACCGAGGGCAACATCACCATCGGTGGCAAGCAGACGTCGGCGGCCGAGCTGGGCATCAACACCGACGCCAGTGGAGCGCATCGTGCGCTGGATGCATTGCCGGACGCGAACAAGTTGCTGGCTGACCAGCAGGCGATGGCGGCTGCGGCGGGGACGGTGATGGCCACCAGCCAGCAGATTGCCTGGGATATTGGCAGTGCGGATGCGAAGAAGATCACGGACAAGTATCGGGAGCCGATGAGTCCCGAAGAGAAACGGGCATTCGACGCGCTTCTTCCCGATGAGCAGTTCAAGCGCCTGGTCGCGTTCGATGCAACCTACCCCGATGCGCTCGCTACCCAGCAAAAGTGGGCCCCGGATGGCGTCTATGGCCGCGCGCTCGGCGCAGTGACCAGCGCGTTGGTCGGTGGTGTTGAAGGGCTGGGACTGGGTCAGCTGGGTTCCAACGCGCTGGCGCCGTATGCGGCTGAACTGATCGGCAAGACGTTTGACCCGAACAAGCAGAGTGCTGTACCTAGCGAGGCCATGCAGATGCTGTCGCACGCGCTGCTGGGCGCGCTGTTGGCAGAGGCCAATGGTGGCAAGGCGGGGAGTGGGGCGTTGGCGGCCGGTGGTGGTGAGTTGGCGGCGAAGTTCCTGACGGACAAGTTGTTCGGCGGGGACCCTTCGAACCTCAGCCCACAGGAAAGGGAAACAGTGCTGGCGCTGTCACAGGCGGTGGGAGCTCTGGCGGGCGGGTTGTCGGGGCAGGATCTGGCTGGGATCGCGTTGAATGCGGGGATTGCCAAGAATTCGGTTGAGAACAACTGGCTTAGTAAGCAGGAAATCGCACTCATGGAGTCCGAGCGGGCCGCGTGTGGCGGTAAGGGGGAGATGTCCAAGCCTGTAAGGACTCCGTGACACGTGCGTATGACGAGCTGAACGCAGAGCGAGATCGTGAGCTGCTTGCGTACGGTGCTGCTGTTGAGCTGAGTATGCGCTCCTATCCAGCGACTTCAGAGGACGACTGGAAGCACGAGTGGGCGACTCGTGTCGATCGATACTGGGAACAGTACGGTGTTGCGGTTGAGGACAGGGTCGCTGGACCCACGCCGGGAGCGGACGCAGCATTTGCTTATCGTCAGCTTAAAAATGACGCCCTCGCTTCGGCTATGACAGCCGTCGGAGAGATCATGGACAAGGGTCTCGATCGATGGTTTATGGACAAGAGTCGGCGAAACCTCGAGGCAACTTTGGAGGGTCTTTCTTCGACATTGAGCTTGATGCGGGGCTATGTATCATCTCTTCACCCTGACATCTACATGCAGGGTGCCATCGATCAATCGTCGGTCATGACGAAGACCGAAGAGATGGCTGCTTACCTTGCGATCTTGTCACGAGGGGCAGATAGGGGATTGGGAGCATTGCGGGGCAGCTGGGGCATCAAAAGCCCCGGCATGGGTTCGGCTGTTTCCGGAACCAAGGGTGTAATCAAGGCGAGCGAGACCATTGGCCAGCCAGTTGAGGCTGTTATTGGTGGCCGAAAGAGGTTGTTGCGAGTGGATATCGAGCCCAATGGTAAGCTTCAAATACAATCCGGCGGGGGCAAGGACTCAATCGTAGACTTCCGTCCAGACCTTTCATTGCCGCTAGCCCCGCAGATAGACAAAGCATTCAAGCGATTGCCGCAATCAGCGAGGGATCAGTTGGTTAAAAACGCCGAAAAGGGGCTGCGACGTCTTCAGGAAACGGGAAATATGTGATGGGAACTAGATATGTGGTTGTGCTGGTCGCTGAAGGGGTAATTCCTGAGAGGGAATCTCTCGTCTGTCAGGCGTGGGGTGAAGTTCCGATTTCATACTTTCAAGATCACGAAAGTTTGAATGAATGTAGTTTTATTGATTTGAAGGTGAATAAGTGGGAGATCAATGCTGAGTGGAGTCGGAAGTCGGAGGTTGAGCCGTGGATCAGAATTGAAATATTGAGGGGTGGGGTAGTCGCAGAATACTTGGTGGCGCAGGGGCTTTCCTTGGTGGTAGAGGGGGGGCGTTGCTCAGTATTGAAATGGATGATGATGGTGGTGAAATTGACGAGATTCTATTGGTAAATCTTGTGTCGGTTTTCATGCCGGGTAACAGAGTTTTCCAGTGGCGTGGTGGGCTTTCTGAGATTGATGGTGAGTACATTTCACGCTTTCCTGCTCGGGAGGAGGTTCTCGAGCGACTACGCCACTGTCGATGATTGCTGTCTGCGCGGGCCTGTTGAATCCGCCCGAACTGAACCAAATGTTCGCGTCGAGACTGTTGAGGTAGCGCTGCCTCCATCAGTACGCGCAAGTGTCGTTCAGCATAATCGAGAATGCAGACGGTTACGCCAGTGCAGACAAGGCCAATGGCAGCTATCAGAGTGTTGACCAGCAGAGCGACCTGTTCGCCGGCAATGGCGGGTACGGCGTGTACGTGTACGCCGAAGCCAGTGTTGGCAGCAGCAAGGCCAATGCCGAGAGCAGCACCTGGCAGAACACCACGCTGACCGGCAAGAACATCTCGATGAAGGCCGAGGGTGACACCACGTTGCGCGGCGCGACCGCCACGGCTGACCGCATCGACGTCAAGACCGGCGGCACGCTGACCATCGAATCGCTGCAGGACATTGCCAAGAATTCGGTTGAGAACAACTGGCTCAGCAGGCAGGAAATCGCGCTCATGGAGTCCGAGCGGGCCGCGTGCGGTGGCAAGGGGGAGATGACCAAGCCTGTAAGGGCTCTGTTACTCGTGCGTATGACGAGCTGAACGCAGAGCGCGATCGCGTATTGCTTGCGCATGGTGCTGCTGTTGAGCTGAGTATGCGGTCCTATCCAGCAACTTCAGAAGACGACTGGAAGCGCGAGTTTGCAGCGCGGATCGACGCCTACTGGCAGCTGCGCTATCCAGGTGTTTCCGTAGAAGACCGCATAGCGGGACCAACTCCAGGTGCCGACGCTTCCTATGCGTTCCGTGAGTTGCGTGGTCAGGCACTTGCGAGCAGCTTGACCGCCATCTCCTCTATTGCCGAGAAGGGGATTAGTTCGTGGTACATGGATATGGTAGCAGCAGACGCGGCAAAGATGCGTGATGGGGTCGCTGCACAGTTTGATCTGATTAGTGGTTTGGTTACGTCTAAGTACCCATCGATCGACATTCAGGCGATGGTGGACCAAGGGGCTGTTCTTACCGAGGTCGAGAAGGCGCAGGCATATCTGGCATTGATCGCAAGATCTGGAAATAAATTCTCTAATGTTCTGCGAGTAAAGGGGGTTGCTACCGCAGATAGAGTGGTTATCGATGAGGGGCGAATTGACCACATGTTTAGAGATGATAGAGGTCACCTGCCCGATACTCCTGCAAACAGAGAGCTTCTCCTCCGTGTTGCCAATGATCCGGCGGCAATCAATGGGGTGGACAAGTTCGGTGTGAGGTGGTCTTCTTCAACTCAGTCAGAGGGAACCCAGGTATGGGTTCGGGTTAGTAAGGGGGTGGTGGTTAATGGTGGGGTAAATAAAAATCCGCTGCCTTATCATCAGGATTATGGATTTGCGTCGCCGGTAAAGCCGGTTCAAAAAAAGGTTACGAAATGAATGTTACTGATGTGAAAGATTTTGGTGAAGTTTCCGCTCAGGCTGCATATGTGCTGATGTGCGTTTTCTTGCGGAAGTATATGGAGAGAGGGGATGGGCGGGACACTCTCGTTGATCTATTATCTTCGGCCAGCTCATTTTTGTGGGCGAATGGCTTGCCTAATGACCCGGCAATGTGGGATGACTGGCGCGATGCATTTGCAGAGGTTGCCGTCGCTGGAAATGCACTTAGTTCTGAATTTTGTAGCGCGCAAATGAATTCGTCAGGCGGGCGTTTAACGTTGCTCGATGCATTCTCAGTGATGCTGGTATTCCTTGAGGGCATTTTTGATCGATCTGGTGAGGATCTTCCGCTGCTCGAAGTTATTGGGCGTCTAATGTCACCTCTAAGTGATTCCGGTTGTCTGAGTGATTCCTCTGTATGGGTTGAGTGGACGGATTCGGTTCGAAAGGTTGGGGTATAGGGTTTTGGGTGGTTGCTTCTCTGATGGCGATAGGAGTTGAAGGGGGTAATATTGGAAGAGTGATTGGGATATTTTCACTGATGGGTGGGGAAACTTATTCATTAAATTATTTAGAGATAAGGCGGCGGGGCTTGAGTGCAACGTTTCTAGCAAAGGGCGGAGAGTGATGGCTCGCTTGTCGGAAATTTTGAGGGATGGGCTGATTTCAGGTCTTTCGGGTGTAAATAATAATTCGGGTGCGAGGGGTGTTCTTGAGGCACTGATCAAATGGGTTATGGAATGCGAAGGCGAGGTTCGCAGAGAACCCTTCCTAAGCTATGGCTTTGACTTGATGGTGAACATGGACGGTCGATTGGATGAATATCCATTCGCAGAGATCGGGGAAGCGGATGTTGGGCGCGTGTATTTGCGTGCGACCCAGTTGAGAAACGCAAGTGATGACGGTGTCGCGCAGTTTGTCAGAGATCTGATGGAGGAGTTGGTCGCCGTCGAGATTGACAGGGTGTGTCTCCGCTGCGGGGAGGCGTATATGCGGGCATATATGGGTTGATCAGTTTTACGCCCGCATTTCAGTGTGATGTATGCGGCTATGGCGAATTCTTGAATGGTTCGGCTTTGAGGGGTGAAAGGCTTCGATTCATTACATTGAAGGAGCTTGAGTCTTTCGAGATTTCTTGGCTGTGGATTGCATGCGATCTAGATAAATAAGGTGGTCTATGAAGTATCCTGCGCGGGAGGAGTTTCTTGATAGGTTTGGGCTTGAGCCTTTTAAAGTGGATCCGGAGATTGGCCTGTTTGTTTACAGGGCAGGCTCGGAGGGGCAGGTTGAGGTTGAGTTCTCCTTTAGCTTGGTAATGCGGTCTTTTCAGGCTTTGATCTCTATTGATGGGGGGGGGGGGGATGTTTCTGTTATCTCATCGGAGGGTGTGAATTCTATTTCGATATTTGAAAATAATGGAAGGTCCGGTTTGCGTATTGAATTTATTCCTGGGTTGGGCCTATCCAGGGCTGAGTTGGTGCTTGAACCAACGATACATCTCTCCTGGTCTACGCTTGTTAGGAGGGATGTTCGACAGCAAGCTGGCGAAGCACGCCAAGGCGTCTTTGGGGAGGTCGTACGCCAATCAGGCCCTTGAACGAAGTCATCGAACGCTGGGCTAAGGTTGAGTCATGATGATTGCTACGCCTCACCATCACAGCCGGGCGCTTCGCGCTGATAGCTGTGGCGATGGCTGCCGGTGAGACCGGCTGGTGAGGATGTGGGGAAGGGGGCAATCCGTATGCGCAGGTGTCGTTCGGTACCGCGTGGAATGCCGACGGGTATGCCAGCGCAGGCAAGGCCAGCGGCAGCTATCAGGGTGTTGGCCAGCAGAGCGGCCTGTTTGCCGGCAATGGCGGCTACCATGTCGATGCCGGCCACGTGAACCCTGGTGGGCGGGGTGATTGCCAGCACCCATGCGGGCAACTGGCTGGGCAGGCAGGAAATCGAACTCATGGAGTCCGAGCGGGCCGCGTGTGATGGAGAAGGGGGCGATGTCCGAGCCTGCAAGGACTCTGTGACACGTGCGTATGACGAGTTGAACGTATAACGCGACCGTGAGCTGCTTGCGTACGGTGCTGCTGTTGAGCTGAGCATGCGCTCCTCTCCAGCTACTTCAGAGGACGACTGGAAGCACGAGTGGGCGACTCGTGTCGATCAATACTGGGAACAGTACGGTGTTGCGGTTGAGGATAGGGTCGCTGGACCCACGCCGGGAGCGGACGCAGAATTTGCTTATCGTCAGCTTCAAAATGTCGCCCTCGCTTCGGGTATGACAGCCGTCGGAGAGGTGATGGACAAGGGTCTCGATCGATGGTTCATGGACGAGAGTCGGCGAAACCTCGAGGCAACTTTGGAGGGTCTATCTTCGACGTTGAGCTTGATGCGGGGCTATGTATCATCTCTTCACCCTGACATCTACATGCAGGGTGCTATCGATCAATCGTCGGTCATGACGAAGACCGAAGAGATGGCTGCTTATCTTGCGATCCTGCCAAGTGGAGGTTCCACGTTCTCCCATTTTGTCGTGGTCGATGGTGTGACAGAGCGCGCCGGTGTCAAGGTTGTAGCTATTCGAGATCCTCATGGTGTTCAGTACTTCAGTGCATTGTCCACGTTCGAGAGAAATTTCTCAGGTGATGTTGTAGTTCCGAGGGGAGTGCAAAAATGAAATTGAGGGTTAGCTTTCCAGATAATCTTGCTTCTGAGGGTCTGATAAATCAGGAGCGAATTCCGTGCTTGTGTAAAGTGGCTGATTGCTTTGAGGTGGTCATTTTCGACAGCAGCCCTGAAGTCACAGGTGTTATGGAGGAGTGGGATCGTCGGGAGCTGGCGCTGCGGGCGGTTGCGGGCGCCGGCGGGAAGTACTCTCATTATGCGAGAGGGCTTATCACGATTCGGCCGGTGAGTTTGGGTCTCTATGATGTTATTGATCTGCAGTTCTTCTATGCCAGCATGGGGTGGTGTCCGGTGATTCGGGATGGGGAGTACGCCCCGCCACTATCTTATGAGGGTGACGGCTGGGGAGTTAGTAGCTAGGGCCATGTCGTCTCTTTGTTGGGTCCAATTTGGGGCGCGCAGGAATAGTTGGTGCGCTGGCGCCAAATGCCGCTTACTTCATTGGCAGCAAGCTGGACCCGAACCACGGCAGCTATCCCAATGCGACTCTGCAATTGCTGTCGCATGCGGTGTCGGGTGCGCTGTTGGCGGAAGCCAATGGTGGCAGCGCGGGAACCGGAGCGGTCTCCGCGGCTGGCGGCGAGTTGGCCGCGAGTGTACTGACCAGTACGTTGACCGGGGGAGATCCTTCCAGGCTGAGCCCGGAGCAGAAGGAGATGGTGCTGGCGTTGTCGCAGGCGGTTGGTGCACTGGCGAGTGGGTTGTCAGGGCAGGATCTGGCCGGGATCGCGTTGAATGCGGGGATTGCCAAGAACTCGGTTGAGAATAACTACCTTTCATTTGAGCAACGAACTGCCAAAGATACTGAAAGGGCGAAGTGCGGCAAGGATGATGTCTGCCGCCGTGAGGTTGAGGATCGTTGGGTAGATGTCAGTCAAGGTCAAAGTCGGGAAATGAAAGATCGCTATCTCTCGTATCTGTCTGAAGACGAGAGATCTGTGCTGTTTAATCTGAAGCCCGGAACCGTCGCGTATGATGAGATCATTGCTCTAGCAGTTATTCGTGAGAGTGGAAAATCGCCAGACTATGGTTCGATTTTCGCTCGGGACGTATCGCTTCTGAGAGAGAACGATTGGGTTGGTGCCTTGGTTGGCGGAATTCCAGCGGGCATGCGCCTTGCAGACAGGAATCGTCTGGAAATGGCGGTGTTGGGTCCTGTCTTTGCAATGCCCAGCGTGCTTTCTTCGCACGGGGGGGGGCAAGTCCGGAGACAATTTCCCTAACCAATCAAATTGGATCCATTGCATGGGATGTGGCTGGAGCTGCGGTCGCCTTCGGCCCGAAATCAACAAGCTCTCGGAGTGGGGCGACAAAGGACCCGGTAGCAGTGGGGGAGGCGTTCCTCAGCCCAAGGTTATGGCATTTTGGGAAAATCCACTTCTGACCGATGTCAAATTCTCAAAGGGTCAGACCAGGTATAGTGCGGATCAGACGCAAACAAACGTTTCCGTTGGTGATGCGATCCGAACTCTTTAGGGTAATGGATATTCCAGGACTGTTTCCAAGGATGGGGCTGTGACCGTTTTACAGAAAGGGGATAATATCTACAGGTTCTATCCGAAGTCTTCTTCGGATGGTGTTCCATCTGCATCGCTTACCATTTCTGGCCAGAAAAAGCCTGTTCTGAAGATTTGTGTCATCGGGAATGAAAATGGAAAATGATTATCTATTTGAAATAAAAGAAAAGGTGGCGGGATTCGTTTCTCGCCTAGTCGATCTTGAAATGGATCTTCCTCAAATGGTTTTTAGGAGGTCTGGCTGGCGCTTCAGGTTCTTTGAGAGGCCAGCTCTGTTGAATGATGAAGTTATGTCAAATTTGATTGAAAGTTCATCAAGAACTTTTGGTCCAGGTATTTTTGTAAAATTCTCTCGATCGTCTGATTTGAATTCATTTTTGGTGATTGATAGTTCTTGCGTCGAGCGGGCATGTGATTCGGTCGCTGATGCTTATGAAAATAATTTGATGGACCTAGGATATCCAGTTATCTTTGGGGATCTGGAGGGGCGTTGGATCGGCTTTGAAAGTGTTTACGAGGAGTTGGGTGTCCTTGCAGTTAGAGATTCGATCCAGACACATGAGTTCATTTCGAATCTTGGTGAGGGATTGATTTCGGTTCGTGATTTGCAGGCGTGGGCCGTGGATGGGGGCGATCTTGAGAAGGCCGCAAGAGCTTTCTTGGCAGCCTATGATGATTGAATTTTAATGGTTGATGGTCGCGTTATCTTCGGTGCCTTTGCGCGGGTTAATTCGCCGTTGATCGATCCGATCAACAACGTCGTCGCGATGCGAAATTCCAATGATCGCCTGCCGAACATGCGAGGCATGGCGGCGCAAGAACATCTCGATGAAGGCCGCGAGCGATACCACGCTGTGGTGCGACCGCGACCGCCGACCGTATTGACGTCAAGACCGGCGGCGCGCTGACGATCGAGTCGTTGCAGGACATCGCCGAGAGCATGTCCAGGAACAGCCAGGTGGGTGGCCGCGTACAGGTGTCGTTCGGCACCGCGTGGAATGCAGACGGTTACGCCAGTGCAGGCAAGGCCAGCGGCAGTTATCAGGGTGTTGGCCAGCAGAGCGGCCTGTTTGCCGGCAATGGCGGGTACCACGTCGATGCCGGCCACGTGAACCTGGTGGGCGGGGCGATTGCCAGCACTAATGCAGGCAACAGTGAACTGACTGCGGACTCGCTGACGTTCACCGACCTGCAGAACCACATGGACTACGCAGCCAGCTCCGGCAGCATCAGTGGTGGTGCGGGCGGGAAGATGGATGGCTGGGCGCCCAAGCCGGGAACGGCCGCACCGCGAGGTGGTCCGGGCCTGCCGATGATGGAAAAGGGCAGCGACAGCAGCTCCACCCTTGCCACCTTGACCGAGGGCAACATCACCATCGGTGGCAAGCAGACGTCGGCGGCCGAGCTGGGCATCAACACCGACGCCAGTGGAGCGCATCGCGTGCTGGACGCATTGCCGGATGCGAGCAAGCTGCTGGCAGACCAGCAGGCGATGGCGGCTGCCGCTGGGACGGTGATGGCCACCAGCCAGCAGATTGCCTGGGATATTGGCAGTGCGGATGCGAAGAAGATCACGGACAAGTATCGGGAGCCGATGAGTCCCGAAGAGAAACGGGCATTCGACGCGCTTCTTCCCGATGAGCAGTTCAAGCGCCTGGTCGCGTTCGATGCATCCTACCCCGATGCGCTGATGACCCAGCAGAAGTGGGCGCCTGATGGTGTCTATGGCCGCGCGCTCGGCGCAGTGATCAGCGCGCTGGTCGGTGGTGTTGAAGGGCAGGGGCTGGGTCAGCTGGGTTCCAACGCGCTGGCACCGTATGCGGCTGAACTGATCGGCAAGACCTTTGACCCGAACAAGCAGAGTGCTGTGCCTAGCGAGGCCATGCAGATGCTGTCGCACGCGCTGCTGGGCGCGCTGTTGGCAGAGGCCAATGGTGGCAAGGCGGGGAGTGGGGCGTTGGCTGCCGGTGGTGGTGAGTTGGCGGCGAAATTCCTGGGTGACTACTACGCCAAACAGAATAAGGGGCAGTTGTCGCCCGAGCAGGCGGAGCAAGTAAGGGTGCTCGGGCAGGCAGTCGGCGCAATGGCGGGAGGACTTTCCGCTGCAGGAATTTCTGGCGCGACATTGGGCATGGGTATTGCAAAAAATTCCGTTGAGAATAACTACCTGAATCACGACGAGCGGATGGAGTACCTTCAGGCGACCGTTATCTGCTCTGATGCAGGTAAAGACTGCGATATCAAGGAAAACTTCGAGCGGCTCTCCGCTGAGCGCGATTACAAGCTGTTGATGGCGTGCCAAGTGCCAGGATCTGCCGCATGTGCTGAACAGCGCTCACTTGCGAAAATTGCATTGGAATCGCATAACTCACCTATATATAAGGAGAGTATGACGCATGGATGGCGGAAAACGCCGATAAGCTCATCGCTGCAAGCAAGAATGCCGGTTCTGGGGTAAGCCTTGAAAAAATTGCCATTCACTCTTCTACCGAAGATCTGCAAAGGAAGGTGTACTGTTCGCTCGTTGGTGAGTGTGGTTCGAACACTGTCGATCTATTGCGTGGTGCAGGCTACGGTGCGGAAGCTGACTGGCTGTCGTCGACGAATCGAGCAGTCGCTGGTGCTGCCTTTGTAAATGGGCTCTGGACTGGGGGAAGAGACCTGGTAGCGGGTGCTGCAAGCATGAACCAGATCGGTGTTCTGCTGGGTTTGGTCTCGGATTACAAGGAGATGGACAAGCTTGGCTTGCAGGCCTTCTCCCAAAAACGCAACAACGCGATAAGCCAGGCCATCAATGAGTACATGGAGAAGACTGCGGGGTTGGCCTACTACTTAGCTGGTGGACGAAACTCGTGGAACTTTGAGGATGTCGACCAAGCAGCGAACGTTGGCGGAAAGCTCACTGTTGATATCGGAACCTCTTTGTTAGGGCCTGAGGCGTTCCTTGCAAAGGGGCTAAGACCACCGCATTGGAGGCCGCTGCCTCGGAGGCGCTCGAACGAGCTCGAGTGGCGCGCTCGGTAAAATTGGAGCCGGATGGCTCGTTGCCGCCGCATTTGCTGCCAGATAACATTGTTGGGGATGGAAGTATTGCTCACTTGGGGGGGGTGTTAATTATCCGGACGGCATATCATTCAAGGTCGATATTGATGCGCATATTTCTCGTCCAGATGGTTATTCTCAGAAGAACGGAATTTCTGGGGCGCACAATTCAGTGGAATTCAGGTCGGAGGCTGCGGCTCGTGGCGTGAAAATCGTAAGCGAGGTTTCCACGGATGTTCCGGGTGTTTCCGTTATTTCTTATCAGGTGCCGGCATTGGATCCTACTGGGAAAGTAATTGTGGGCTATAAAAATAAAGTCCAGACGAAGACGGTTTATGATCCGGCTATAATGTCAGATAGGAAGGTTTTGGCGCTCGGCCAGGAGGCTGCTGCGAAGGGTTACAAGGACGCTGTTGCTGCGGGGAAGAGGATATATGAGTCCAATGCGGGAGGCGTCTCTTTCGTTGTGTACATCGATGATGCTGGTGTAGTTAAAAATTTCCACCCTAAGTGAGGCTGTTATGAGTGATCAGTTGTTTGGATCTTGGATGGATAAGAGAGATTCTGATTGGGTGGTTTTTGCCTACTTTGATTGGATTTATTCGTCGGGAATGTTTATTCAGATGCTCGAGTGTCTATCAAGGGGGTGGGGTTTTGGTACCGATGATGTTGATTGTAGATTTCCGGATAACAATAGCTTCGACGTGGATGATCATTTTTCTGGGGTGGAATTTTCATATGGGCTCAAGTACGACCCGGACGTTGTAATTGTTAGTGATGAAGAGTTTAATAGATACCTGGGTATGGCATGTCTCAAGTATATAGAAAGAACTCCGGGATCGGCTGAGTACGTTCGCTCAATGCTGTGCCGGAATGAGCCGGGAAATGGCTAATCCAGACTGCGGCCCTGCTGATGATGGCAGCATCGTTAATGCGGGAGCCGTGGCTGGCGCTGTTGCCATCGCTGGTGAGCCGTCTGCTTACGCATTGCTGGCGAGCTCGCTGTGCCTGTGTCATCGCCAGAATATTATCGGGTGCTTCAGGGCTGGGTCTGGCTGGGGTCGCGTTGAATGTGGGGATTGCCAAGAATTCGGTTGAGAGCAACTGGCTTGGCAGGCCGGAAATCGCACTCATGGAGTCCGAGCGGGCTGCGTGAGGTGGCAAGTCCGGAGAGACGTCGATGGTGAGTTCAAGGTCCTTGATGACGTTGCCCGGACTTTGGGTGAGAAAAGAGCGGCAACAGAGCGAATTGACTTGTTTTCGGAGTTAAAGGCGTGCGCAAGCTGCTCAGGTGTGATAATGCGGTTTGGTGAGCGGTATCCGGAAATTCAGTTGAATATATCTACTGGGAAATGAGTGTGAGAAGGTGGGGTTACCTGGATTATTTGAATTCCATAAAGGCCGATGTTGCTGAGGGCTTGGAGGTGCTTGAGTATGATGTGTTTCAGTCATTGTATTTTGCGTATAGCTCTCTCGAGCTTAAGCTTCAACATGATCCCGATGAGGTTGTGTTTGCGGTGACTGCCGTTCTTGCGGTCATTATGGAGCGGGGGGTTCTGTCAAAATATAAAGATGCGGATGAGTTCGTAGTTGGATTTATGGATTGCTATGCGGGGGTGGGGTTAGGGCGGGCGCTGCGTTGCTGCAGGGTGATGATCGGGATCATTTTAATGGTGATGTCGAGAGGGTGGCCGCCGCATTGGGGGGTATGGGGATTTGTCGGAGATGGTGAGCGAATTCCTTCCGGTTTTTGATTGGAGGCTATTTGAGCTTTGATGATGCGCGCGGTGATGTCGGAGTGGATGGGGTGCTTGCAGTCGGTTTCGGTGCATGTGATGCTCGATTTATAACCGTCGTCAACATCGCGACTGCTGCATATGCTGGTGGATTTACTGCAGTACGAGTGGCTGGAGAAATGCGTTTTATATCAATCGTTACGAACTGCAAAACGGTCCGCTAGACCTTCCGGGGCTACAGTGACAGTTCCTGCCGCTCGAGGATGAGCCGGAGCAGGTCGTGACTGCAATCTGCGTAAGCGGTCTTGAATTAATCCGTGGCGAGTTTGGATAAAAGATAATGAAAGTAAGGATTGAACCCACCTTCGGCAGCGCCGTCGGTGAAGCGGTGCAGAGCACAGATGCAACCTCTGATGGGCCGAGCGAGAAGGACGCACTGGCGATCGTGGTAGGAGACCGGTTCTCCACCTACCTCCACTACTGGAGGCTGTACGACGCAAGCGGCGGGGCGCCAAGGCGCTGGAACTGGCCGGCATTCCTGTTCTCGTCACTCTGGCTCTTCTTCCGGCGCATGCATGCGTGGGGCGCGATCTGGTTCATCCTTTCGCCGTTGCTGATGACCACCTTCGTGCTGCTGGGGCTGCCATGGTTGTCCTTGCTCTCCTTCGTGGTGTTTCGCGTACTCGCAGGAATCCTGGCGAATCCGCTGTACCTAGCGCATTGCCGAAGGATTGTCCGCAAGGTTGATGCTGAGCATCGCGGGGCACATCGGCGGCACCTTGAGCTGCAGAAGGCTGGTGGTGTCAGCTACACCGCTCTGGTGATCGCCTTGGCGGTAACGGCCTCACAGAACACCCTGATCAAACTGATCGTTGGTTCGATATCAGAGCCAACGCCCACGCAGTCTGCTCTGCACGTGGCGGCGAGCCCGCCGGATCTGCCGGACCCGCAGATAGAGGAAGCGGAGCGTGTCGCGTATCAGGAGCAAATGCGTGCGATCGCAATGACGGCGTGGCCAGCAGGTGTTCCCATCGAGGGCAATGCCTGCGTTGTCGAGCTGCGACTGGCGCCCCCGGGGCGAGTGCTGGAGGCCAATGTTTTGGAGCCGTGCACGTTGAGCGAGGAGCAGCGCGAGATGATGCTGGGCGAGATCAGGCGCACGGACTTCACGATCGAGGGGAAGATGCGGTTCTTCAACCGGCATACCCTCATTGGATTGTGATCGCTGACATCCGGCGAGAGTCGCTCTGGAAATGGGGCATGCAGGGAGATTATTGGTGAAAGAACAGCTCTTGACGATCGAGGAAGCTCACATGGCGATGTTCTACTTCCTCCAGATCGACTATTCCCGCGGCCCCAGCGATGAGATCGGGGGCTGCTGGGTTCACTTGGCTGGAGTCTTAAGGAGGATCGAAGCCCCACGGATCCAGGTGCGTGGGAGGACTGGTTGGACGCGGTGAGAGCGTCCATGGGGAACAGCGAGGAGGGAATAAAGGATATGAGTGCTACCTACACTGATCTGAAGCGGTAGCCGGATTGTTGCGAGCTCCCATGGGTGAGGTGGGCAGGGGTAGTCCGTATGAATCAGGAATTCTTCAGGACAGAAATGAAGCCGAAGACGAAAGCGGCCATGCCGAGTCATGAAGCTGTTGGCTTCAGATTGATGGTTCGATAATGAGCATTTCGCTGTTTCTGGAAGTCGAAGCCGGTGCAGATCTGGGTGTCGTGCTGCACGCTCTGGATTCGATCCAGGCCGAGTACTCCGACGGTACTGACGGTCTGCGTGGATATCTTCCAGCATCCAACACCGGCTTCGGGTTCGGCATCGTCGACCCGCCGGAAGCTGTCGTAGCGGAAGGGATTGAGGCCTCGTGGCAGGTGGGCCTGCTGGGTTCGTTCCATTTCCGCGCGTGCGGGTTTGAAAGCGCCTGGGAGGAAATATGCCACTTCATCAAGCGTTACGCTGCGGCGTGCGGGTTCCGGTTTGTACTCTCCTTCCAGTTCGAGAGCGTCTATGCGGCAAGGCTCGGGAAGGATCTGGTCTTCCCGGGCCAGCTACCCCGTAATGCCGCGCAACGGGCTGGCAGGTCCCTGTCTGATCCCATCTCGCTACCCGTGGCGATATACCTTATGGATAGAAAGCCCTCGTGAGTCGTCCTATTTCACACCTGTCTGCACAGTTCCAGAGTTTTAGATCGATATAATAATATCGACCCATAAAGTTTCCCCTGCCTGCGCCGCCATCGATCGTACGGCCATGATCAAGGGAATTGAGATGCTCGCCTTACGCAACCTCCGTGTGGGATCCCGGCTGGGGGCCGGGTTCGGTTTGCTGCTGCTGTTCATCGTGGCCATCGTCGGCCTGGCGCTGTACGGAAACCATCTGAAGTCTGCCCAGTTCTCGAAAGTGGTGGACGTCAACATGGTGAAGATGCGGCTGTTGAACGAGATGCTGGATACCAACAACGCGGTGCTGATGCATCGCCGGCTGATGGTGATCAAGCGCGGTGAGGATTTCGACAAGGATTATCAGAAGGCGCAGGAGCTGTCGCAGACCTACGACGGCATCTGGGCCAAGTACATCAAGATTCCACGCGATGCCACCGGTGATGCCCTGGTGGCGAAGATCGACGCGGCACGCAAGGCCACCGACGCCTCCACCCAGCATCTGCACGAGCGCATGAAGGCCGGTGATTTCGACGGTGCGGCCAAGGAACTGCTCGCCGAGCACGGACTGGCTACCGCATGGAACGAGACGATCTCGACCCTGCTGCGGCATCAGGAGACACTGACCGCGCGCAGCCGCGAGGAATACCGTTCAACCGAATCCTGGACAGGCACGCTGTCGATCGTGTTCGGCGTGCTGAGCCTGATACTGGGCTCGCTGGCCGCGTGGGCCATCACCCGCAGCCTGACCCGCCCGCTGGAAGGTGCGGTGAAGCTGGCCGACGGCATCGCCAACGGGCGGCTGGACAACAGCATCGACGCGTCCGGCAACGATGAGGTGACGCAGCTGCTCAGGTCGATGCAGCGCATGCAGGCGCAGTTGCAGTCGGTGATGGCGGCGCAGGGCGAGCTGGCCCGCCAGCACGATGCCGGCAGCCTCAGCTATCGCATGGACGAGGCTGCCTTCCCCGGCGACTACGGGCGCATGGTGCACGAGACGAATGCGCTGGTCGGCTCGCACGTGCAAGTGCAGAACCGGCTGATCGAAGTGATGAAGCATTACGCCCGTGGCGACCTGTCGGTGGACATGGATCCGCTGCCGGGCGAGAAGGCGGCGATCACTCAGGCAATGGACGAGACCAAGACCAGCCTGTCGGCGATCAACGGCGAGATCCGCCGGCTGGCGACGGCCGCGGCGGCGGGCGACTTCAGCCTGCGCGGCGATGAAGATCGCTTCGCCTACGATTTCCGCGACATGGTGGCCGGGCTCAATCGCCTGATGCAGACCACCGACCAGAACCTGGTACAGGTGTCGACGCTGCTGCAGGCGATTTCGCGCGGTGACCTCACCGTGCGCATGCAGGGTGACTTCCACGGCGTGTTCGCCCGCATGCGCGATGACTGCAATGCCACCGTCGATCAGCTCAAGCAGATTGTCGGCCGCATCCAGTCCAGTGCGTCCAGCATCAACCTGGCAGCGGGCGAGATTGCCTCGGGCAACACCGATCTGTCGCGGCGTACCGAACAGCAGGCGGCAAACCTGGAAGAGACCGCAGCATCGATGGAGGAACTGACCTCCACCGTGAAGCAGAACGCCGAGCATGCACGCCAGGCCAATCAGCTCGCGATTGGCGCGCACGGTGTCGCGTCGCAGGGCGGCGAGGTGGTCGGCCAGGTGGTCACCACGATGTCGGCCATCGAAGCCTCGTCGAAGAAGATCGCCGAGATCATCAGTGTCATCGACGGCATCGCCTTCCAGACCAACATCCTGGCCTTGAACGCGGCGGTGGAAGCCGCGCGTGCCGGCGAGCAGGGCAGGGGCTTTGCGGTGGTGGCCAGTGAGGTGCGCACGTTGGCACAACGCTCGGCCGGAGCGGCCAAGGAGATCAAGGGCCTGATCGAGGATTCGGTCGGTAAGGTCGCCGATGGATCGGCGCTGGTCCGCCAGGCAGGCACTACGATGGGTGAGATCGTGGCGTCGGTGCAGCGCGTGACCGACATCATGGCCGAGATCTCTGCCGCGTCGCAGGAGCAGAGCTCGGGCATCGAACAGGTCAACCAGGCGGTGGTGCAGATGGACGAAACCACGCAGCAGAATGCGGCGCTGGTGGAAGAAGCCAGCGCGGCGGCACGCTCCATGGCGGAGCAGGCCAACCTGTTGGCCGAGGCGGTTTCGGTGTTCCGCACCGGTGCGGTAACCGCGGCTGCAGCCGTGCGTCCGGTCCTGGCTGCGGTGGCCGCAACGGTCACTCCGGTGCGCAGGCCGGCGGCACTGTCGCCGCGCATCGAGCCGACGCTGGCGGCCAACGCCGGTGGCTGGGAAGAGTTCTAGAACGTGGCATGCCGGTAGGGAGACGGCGCCCATCACGACGGCTGATCGCGATGGGCGCAACTTTCTTCCTGAACGCGCGATGGCCGATGAGGTGGCGGACACGCGCATTTCACTTCCGGTTGCCAACCGCAGGAGGAGACTTGCGTCATACCGGAACTCAGGAGATGGCCATGAAGACCTCGACCCGATTGCTTGTGCTGGGCACCCTGCTGGCGGCTTCGTCGGTGGCCGGCGCGCAGACGTATGGCCCGCGCGATGAGGGACGCAAGTTCAACGACGGCAGCCGCGTGGTCTGCAAGAACGTGGAAGTGCAGCGCAACTCGCGCGATCCGAACCGCATTGCGGGTACGGCCACGGGTGCAGTGATCGGCGGCCTGCTGGGCAACCAGGTGGGCGGCGGCAATGGCAAGAAGCTCGCTACCGTGGCCGGTGCTGTGGCCGGTGGTGCGGCCGGTCGCCAGATCCAGGGCAACAGCCAGCAGAAGAACGGCGACCGCGTGGTCGAGCGCCGTTGCGAGCGCGTCTATCGTTGATCGGTTGCCGACAGCGCCCGTTCCCCCCTTGCACATCGCAGTACTCGAACGCCGGCCCCGCGCCGGCGTTCTTCGTTGCAGGAAAAGGGGACGGAGGGAATTAAGTCGCAATCTCCCAAACCAGCCGCTTACGACTTAATTCCCTCCGTCCCCTTTTTGGCGAGGAGGCGCCAGGTGGCGAGGCTGCCATAGAGCAGCAGCAGGACGGTGAGGGTGATCAGTTCGTGGCTGATGTCGGCCAGGCGGGCGTCCATCTGGTTCAGGCGCACCATCAGGTTGATGCCCGAGGTGGTCGGCAGCAGCTGTGCCAGCCAGACCAGCGGTTGCGGCGTCATCACCGCCGGCCACGACAGGTTGGCGAGGAAAAACAGCGGGATCGAGGTGGCGATGATGTACTGGAAGGCGCGTTCGCGGGTACGGAAGAAGCTGCCGATGAACAGGCCGAACGCCACCGTCGCGGCGATGAACAAGGTGCCGCCCAGCAGCTGGCCCAGCGGGTTGCCTCCTCGTGGATAGTCCTGCACCCAGGCGGTGAACCCGGCATACCAGAACAAACCGAACAGGCCGATCAGGCCGAAGCCCATCGCCATGCCGGCCAGGGTCGGGAGGTCGAAGCGCAGGCGCCGGCCGAGCGCGCGGCGGCGGCCGCCGAGGAGAACGCCGATGCCCATCAACAGCGTCTGGTGCACGATCAGCTCGGCCACGCCGGGCACGATGGCGCTGCCATAGCCTTCCTGGGTGTTGTACAGCGGGCGCTGTACCAGGGTGACCGGCGGTGCCTGTGGCGCGCCCATGAAGGCGGCCTGGCCGACCACGGCGTCGCGCCCGAATGCGCCCAGTGCATCGGCCACGCTGCCCAGCACCCAGCTGGCACGGCCCAGGTAGGCGCCGTTGCCAAGCAATACCAGCTTGGCCGGATGGCCGCGCAGGATGTCGCGCTCCAGGTTGGCCGGGATCACGACGATGCCTTCGGCGTGGCCGGCTTCGAGCTGCTGGCGTGCGCTGTCGACGTCCGCCGGTTGCCCGACCACGCGCGCAACGCGCAGTGCGTCGAGCTTGCGCAGCAGCTCGCGGCTGGTCGCGCTATGGTCTTCGTCCACCACCAGCACCGGCAGGTTGCCGGCCACCTGGTGCCGGTAGGCGGCTGGATAGAAGAACGAATACAGGATCACCGCACCGACCATCACCACGATCGCGTAGCGGTCGCACAGCACCGCCATCAGGGTCTGCTGCAGGCTGCGCCAGAGCATGCTCATGCGTCAGCCCCTGCGGATTGTGCGGCGGCAGGCGTGCGTGCAAAGGCGATCAGGCGCAGGCCGCCGATGCCACCGGCCACCACCGTCATCAACAGCAGCGTAGCCAGCGGCCATGCCGAAACCTGCAGCGGCGAGCCGATGAACTGCTGCTGGGTCTGCAGCTTGATGTAGGCGCTCAATGGCAGCAGCTGGTGCCAGACGCGGGTAAACAACGGCCCGTCCAGCACCGGGAAGGTGGCACTGGAAAACGCCAGTGCGGTGCCGATGCTCAGACCCACCGCGGACAGTGCGGTACCCATGTCGCGGGTGACGCCGACGAAAAACAACGCGTAGGTGGCCGTGGCCAGGTAGAACAGGGGCTGTGCGAGCAGCAGCAGGAGCACGCTGCCGGCCACACCATCGCCGCGCAGCCAGGCCAGGTAGCCGATGCCGAGCGCGCCATACAGCGAGAACAGCAGGAGGTACGGCGCGACCTTGCCGGCAATCGCCGACCACGGCGTGCGAGCCAGCCAGGCGGGCAGGGTGCCATCGCGGATCTCGCGGCCGAGGCTGCCGGCCACCGCAAGTGCCAGTACCAGTGACAGCACCGCCGGGAAGATCAGTGGCAGCAGGAACAGTTCGTAGCTGCGAGCCGGGTTGTAGAGGATGTCAGACTGCACCGCGATCGGCGCCGCGCGCAGCTTGCCCGGGCCGACCTGCAGGCCGATGCGCTCGCGCAGCAGGCGTGCGTTCCATGCGGAAACCGCGTCGCCGATGTCGCGCGACGCCGACTGGCCGGTGGTCATGTAGGTGGCGTTGTAATAGGCGAACACCGTGCCCTGGCGCCCACGCAGCGCCTGCCGGGTGACATCGCGCGGCACCAGCACGATGGCGAACACGTCCAGGCTGCGCAGCTGCGAACGTGCCTCCTCCAGGTCCGCTGGCTGGCTGGCGACGCGTACGCCGGGACTGGCGTCGAGCATGCGCAGCAGCAGGCGGCTGTCACTGCTGTGGTCAAGGTCGACCACAGCAATCGGGATATCGCGCATCACCGACGGCGTGAACATCCATGCCATCACTACCAGCATCAGTAGTGGCAGCAAGGTGACCAGCAGCAGGTCGGCACGGTTGCCGCGCAGCGACTGCAGCTCGCGCCGCCACGAAGCGGCGAAGCCGTTGCGGTCCGGGCTCAGTGCTGGGGCCATGCGAACAGCACGCTCATGCCGGGGCGGAAGCCCTCGATGCGGCGTACCGGGCGCACCCGCACCTCGAAGCTGCGGACGTCATAGCCGGACGACTGGCGGGTGGTACGCCAGGTTGCGTAGTCGCCGGCCGGATTGATGAAGTAGACCTCGAACTCGCCATCCAGGCCCAGCGCCGGCACGCTTCCCTGCAGTTTGCTGCCGACCTTCAGGCCCTGCATCTGCGATTCGCGCAGGTTCATCGCCACCCACATGCGGTCGATGTCGACCAGGGTGAACACCGGATAGCCGGCCGGCACCAGCTCGCCCGGATCGGCCATGCGCTTGTTGATCTCGCCCGCCACCGGCGCGCGTCCTTCCACTTCTGCTCGCGCGGCGTTGACCTCGGCCACCGCGCCCTGCGCCTGCTGTACCTGGCCCTGCGCGGCGCGCTTGTCCTGCTCGCGGGCGCCGGCCAATGCCATGTCGTACTGCGCGCGGGCGGCGCGGGCCAGTTCGCGCGAACTGGTGGCCTGGGCATGCGCTTCATCGCGCTTCTGCCGGGTCATCACCCCTTCGTTGAACAGGTTCTGCACGCGCTGGTAGGTCGCTTCGGCCAGCGTCGCGCCGGCTTCGGCCCGCTTCCAGTTCGCTTCGGCGGCGCGGATGTCTTCGCTGCGCGCGCCTTCGTCGGCCTTGTCGGCCACCGCCTGCGCAGCGGCCAATGCGCCGTGCGCCTGCTGTTCCTTGGCGGCCACTTCGGGACTGTCGAGCAGGAACAGCACCTGCCCGGGCTGCACGCGATCGCCCTCGCGCACCTTCAGCTCGGCCACGCGCGCGGTGATCTTGGCGGCCACGTTGATCGTGTCCGCATCGGCCATGCCCTGGATCTGGTCGGCCGGGCTGCGCCAGGCCAGCCACAGGCCGAGCACCACCGCGACCAGCAGGACCACCAGCAGGATCGGTCCCAGCCGTCGCTTGCCGGGGGGCGTCGTCGCATCGTCGTGCAGCACATCACTCATGGTCGATCACCTCGTCCGCACGCCGCCGGAATTCTTCGAAACGGTCCATCTGTCCACTGATCTCCAGCAACTGTGCCAGCGCAATGTCGTATTGGTAGGCGGCCTGTGCGCGCTCGACACGGGCGCCGCCCAGGCCGAGCCGCGCATCGATCACATCCAGCGAGGTGGCCTGGCCTTCGCGGAATGCCAGCTCCTGCAGGCGCAGGTTTTCCTGTGCCTGGGTGATGCTGCTGTCGAGCAGCACGAACTGCTGGCGCGCGGTCTCAAGTTCGTTCCAGGCCTTGCGCACGCCCAGTGCGACCTGGTTCTCGGCCTCGCGCAGGCCCGCTTCGGCCTGGTCCTGCTGCGCACGCGCGGCGCTGATCTGCGCCGGCCGCGAGTTCGGCGACAGGAAGGTGTACTTCAGGCCGATGCCGAACGCCCAGTCCGGATCGGTCAGCATCTCGTCGCGGCGGCGGAAGTCGTACTGGCCGAAGGCGAAAATCTGCGGCTTCAGCTTGGCCTGCTGCACGCGCACGCCCTGTTCGGCCTGCGCCACCATCGCGCGCAAGCGCGCGATCTGCGGCTGGCGCGCCTGCGCCGTGCGCTCGAAGCTGGCCACCGGTTCCATCGGCACGCGCTGCACGAACAGCGGCGACACCGGCTGCACCTCGCCACCACTGCGCAGCAGCGTGGCCAGCGCGGCCTTCAGCGTAGCCAGATCGTTCACCGTCTTCTGGTATTCGCGCTCGGCCTTGTCGCGGGCCACGGTGGCCTGCAGGCGCTGGGCGCGGGTGGCGAAGCCCTCGCGCTCCAGCTTTTCTGCATCGGACAGGTGGCGGTTGAGGCCGTCGCGTACGTCGCGGCGCACGTCCACCGCCTGCTCGGCCAGGCGCTGGCCGAAGTAGGCCTGGGCCAGCTGCACGGTCAATGATTGGCGCTGTGCCTCGCGCTCGGCGTTGGCCTGCTCATGGGCGGCGCTGGCCGCACGTTGCGCGGCCGGGATCACGCCGCCGGTGTACAGCGGCAGCACCGCGGTCACTACCGGGCGTGTACGCCAGTCGCGCTCGGTGAACGACAGCGGCGAATCGATACCGAAGGCTTCAGCCACGGGCGCCAGCGAACCCAGTGGCAGGGTCAGGGTCTTCTGGAACTGCAGGCGGCGTACTTCGCCGGTGATCTCCGGCAGGCGCAGCAGGCGCGTGGCGTCCTGCAGGTCCTGCTTGTTGCGTACCGCTGCATCAGCCGCCGCCAGCGCATCGGAGACCTGCTCCAGGCGTTGGCGTGCCTGTTCCCAGTCCAATGCGGGGGTGTCGTTGCTGTTCTGCGCGGACGCAGCGGTTGGCAGGCAGGTCGCCAGCACCAGCGCCAGCGCGGCCTTCGCGCGGTGCATCCTTGTACGTCGGCCGATCACGCCCATGCCGTCCCAGTGGTAAAGAAGTGCGCAAACGGTAGTGCGCGCGGCGTGAAGCCCGAGTCTGCGGTCATCGGATTGTCCTCAACGAAGGGTGCCGCTGGCTGCAGTGCGCAGCGCCTGGGTGATGTGCTGCAGCGTGCTTGAGCGCACGGCGGCATGTTGCCAGTACAGCGGCACATCCAGCCAGCGGTGGGGTTCCAGTACCACCACGCGGCCGGCGCGCACGGCGGGCGCGACCAGGGTTTCCGGGGCCATGCCCCAACCGAGTCCGCACGCGGCGGCTTCGACGAAACCGGTGGAAGAGGGCAGGTAGTGTAGCGGCGGCTGCAGTCGCGCGCGGGTCAGGCGCCGCACGAAGCGCCATTGCAGTTCATCCTTGCGGTTGAACACCAGCATCGGTGCGCGCGCCAGGGCCGCGGCCTGCATGCCATCGTTGAAGTATTGGCGGGCGAAGCCGGGCGAAGCGATCGCGTGGTAACGCATGGCGCCGAGCGGGTGCACGTTGCAGCCCTTCACCGGCTGGCTTTCGGCGGTCACTGCGCCGAGCACGCTGCCATCGCGCAGCAACTGCAGGGTGTGGTCCTGGTCGTCCATGCGCAGGTCGAACAGGTAGCCATGGCGCTGGTGCAGGTCAGCGATGGCGGGCACGAACCAGGTATCAAGCGAGTCGTCGTTGACCGCCAGGGGGATGGGCGTACGCGTAGCGTCGTTGCCACGCTCGGGTAGCAGCTCGGCCAGCGCCTCGGCTTCCAGTGCCTGCATCGGGCGTACCCGGCGCAGCAGCGCTTCCACCGCAGCAGTCGGTCGGCAGGGTGCCTGGCGCACCACCAGGACCTGCCCGAGCCTGTCTTCCAGCGCCTTGATCCGTTGCGACAGTGCTGATGGGCTGATCGACAGGCGGCGTGCCGCAGCCTCGAAGCTGCCTTCTTCCAGCACCGCAGCGAATGCGGCCAATTGTGGATGTACCAGATCCATGCCGGTGCCCCTTCAGTTTTCCTGCACAGGATAAAGAATAATCAGATTGTCTAAACATCGCCATTGGCCTCACCCTGCGTGTCCCCTCGCTGCCTGGCCTGTCCTGATGTGGATCGCCGCTACCGCCGCCGGCCTGTTCGCAGGTGCCGGCCTGATCATCGCCATCGGCGCACAGAATGCCTTCGTGCTGCGCCAGGGCCTGCAGCAGCGGCATGTGGGCAGGGTGGTGCTGGCCTGCGCCGGCGCGGACATCGCGTTGATCCTGGCCGGCGTCGGTGGCATGGGCGCGCTGGTGCTGCAGTGGCCGTTGCTGCTGCAGGTGCTGCGCTTCGGTGGTGCGGCGTTCCTGCTCTGGTATGGCGTGCAGGCGGGACTGCGTGCGTGGCGCGGTGGTGGCGTACTGGCCGCCACCGAGGCGCAGGGCGGCAGCGGACGGCAGGTGCTGCTGACCTGCCTGGCGTTCACCCTGCTCAACCCGCATGTCTATCTGGATACGGTGGTGCTGCTGGGCAGCCTGTCCACGCGTTACCCGGGTGACCTGCGCTGGGCGCTCGCCGCCGGTGCGTGCGCCGCCAGCGTGGCCTGGTTCTGCACGCTGGGCTATGGCGCGCGCCTGTTGCAGCCGGTGTTCCGCAGGCCGGACGCCTGGCGGGTGCTGGATGGGGGCGTCGCGATCTTCATGTTCTGCCTGGCAACGGTGCTTCTGTTGCGTCCGCTCTAGGCCGCATCCACCGCGCACAATGGCGCTTCGCCGGGGCGCAGGGTCAGTACGCGCACACCGTTGCGGGTGACCGCCACCGTGTGCTCGAACTGCGCCGACAGCTTGCCGTCGCGGGTGTAGACCGGCCATTGGTCCGGCTGCTGGCGGATGGCCGGCTTGCCCTGGTTGAGCATCGGCTCGATGGTGAACACCATGCCCTCCTCCAGCACCCTGCCGGTGTTGGGATGGCCGTAGTGCAGGATCTGCGGTTCCTCGTGCATTTCCTGGCCGATGCCATGGCCGCAGTATTCCTTCACCACGCTGTAGCCGTGGCTGCGCGCGTGGCGGGCGATGGCGTGGCCGATGTCGCCCAGGCGTGCACCGGGGCGCACCGCAGCGATGCCTTTCCACATCGCCTGGTAGGCGGTCCGCACCAGCCTGCGCGCGGCGTAGTCGACCTCGCCCACCAAGTAGGTGGTGCTGGAGTCGGCGATGTAGCCGTTCTTCTCCAGGGTGATGTCGAGGTTGACGATCTGGCCGTTACGCAGCACGTCGGTGGTGCTGGGTACGCCGTGGCAGATCACCTTGTCGATCGAGGCGTTGAGCACGTACGGGAAGCCGTACTGGCCCTTGCTGGCCGGCCGCGCCTGCAGCTCGTCAACGATCATGCGTTCGACGAAATCGTTGATCTCCATCGTGCTGCGGCCCTGCAGTGGCAGCCGGTCGAGCGCGGCGAACACCTGCGCAAGCAGGCGCCCGGATTCGGCCATCAGCGCGATCTCGTCGGGGCGCTTGATGATCGCCATCTGCTCAGACCTGTCCCGGTGCCAGCAGCGGCGGCTGCACGCCGGCAGCCCGCAGTTCGCTGGCGACGATGTCCTGGAAGCTCAGCGTGGGATTCATTTCGCACAGCATGCCGACCCGGATCCAGAAGTTGGCCTGGGCGTTGATCGAACGGCTGGAGACAGTGCAGGCACGGCGCAGCTGGTCGTGCAGGGTGTCATCGATGTTGACGATGCCCATGGGCGATCCTGGCGGAGTTGATATACGAAGCATATATGTTTCGTATATGTGCCTCAAGTCCGCATTGTTCAGTCCAGGTGGGTGGCAAAACGCAGGCGGTTGCCGTCGGGGTCGCGCAGCAGCATCTCGCGGCTGCCCCAGTCGGTGTCATGCGGTGGCTGCTCGATCGGCACGTTGGCGGCGCTGAAGGCGCGGTACAGGCTGTCGACGTCGTCGACGATGAAGTACACCGCGCCGCCGACCTCGCAGTCACCGCTGTGCTCGGTGAGGAAGATCGTCTGGCCATCGCGGGTGAGCTGGGCGAACAACGGCAAACCGGCTTCGAAGCGGTGTTCCCAGTCGACCACGAAACCCAGCCCCTGCACGTAGAACGGCAGGGTGGTATCGGCATGGCGCATGCGCAGTTGCGGGATGACGGTCTGGGGCATGGCGAGAGCTCCGGGGCGGGAGTCCAGTGTAGTGCCGGCCGCTGGCCGGCATTCCTGTGAGCCCGGGAACAACGGGGTTGCCGGCCAGCGGCCGGCACTACCGAAGCCACGCCGGCCAACGGCCGGCATTGCCGACGCGGTCAGCAGGCCGTCGGTGCGGCGGCGATTGCCGCCAGCAGTTCGCGGTTCACCTGCTGGTGACGCGCCTGCCAGACGGGAAGATCATCGGCCCTGATGTCCGGTTGGCCATCCAGCGACGACAGCCAGCGCTTGAAGCGGCTCTGGTAGTTCGCCAGCGAAACTTCGCCGGTGATGTCACTGCCGACCAGGCCACCGGCGCGCAGTGCTTCGATCACCACCAGTGCGTGTTCCAGCTGGAAGCGGCCCTGGTCCCAGTTGCTGCGCGCAACGTCCTCGGCGAATACATCCTTGTCGATCGACAGGTAGGTGGGCTGCGGGGATGTGGCCTGCTCGGCGGCGAACGCGGCGACCAGTGCCTCCGGGTGCTCGAAGCGTCGGAACGCACGGCCCATGCCGAGGCGGTGGCCCCAGCCCACGTCCACGTCCATGCACCAGTACGTCAGGCGTCCACCCATCAGCGGTCGCCAGTGGTTCTCCCAGGCATGACCGAGGCCGATATCGCTGGAAGTGATGCCGAGCACATGGATGTG
The DNA here is from genome assembly GCF_006228405.1 of Stenotrophomonas sp. pho. Classification (NCBI taxonomy): domain Bacteria; kingdom Pseudomonadati; phylum Pseudomonadota; class Gammaproteobacteria; order Lysobacterales; family Lysobacteraceae; genus Stenotrophomonas; species Stenotrophomonas sp. pho. The sequence goes on from NZ_CP029759.1 coordinate 1,353,205, forward strand.
CGAGATCTGCGGCAGCTTGCTGGCGGCGTTCACCCACGAGCCGCAGTGCATGCCGAGCGGGAACCGCATGTTGTCCGGATGGTTGTCCAGCACAACCAGCTGGAACGGGGCCTGCCCGCGCATGCGGCGCAGCAGTGGCAGGCTGAGGTGGTGGAAGTCGCCACTGCCGAGCATGACGGTTCCGAGCTGGGCCGGCAGTGGTGCCAGCACGTCAGCGGCGAAACGGTCCAGGGTGGCATTGCTGCAGGCAAAGCGCAGCGGGTCATGCCACTGCGGCAGGGCCAGGGTCTGCGCCTGTGGCAGCGGCAGCACGCCACCGTCCAGGTCCAGGATCAGCGGGGAACGCAACGGCATCATTCAACCGCCTCCATCAGGTTCGCCCTGCAGATAGGGTGCCAGCCTGCGCAGCGCAGCGCGCAGGAGCGGGGAGCGTGCGTGGATCGCGTGCCGGGTGGAGGTGAAGCGCGCACCCAGTTCGGCCTTGATGCGCGAGTCGGTCCAGCCGGCCACGTAGTGGCTCAGGCCGTGCCGCAGCGCGTACTCGAGGTTGTGCATCCAGCTGACCGCGTACAGGTTGTGCTCGCGCGACTGCGGATAGGCCAGGCCGATGTACTTGTCCACCAGCTTGCCGGCATGCACGTAGCACAGGTTCCAGCCGATCAACCGGCCCTGGTGGCGGTACAGGAACATCCGTCCCTGGCCCTGGCTGTCGGCCAGCAGGTACTGGAAATAGGGCAGGTCGAGCTGGTCGAAATGCACCGCGCTCTGCGCGTATACGTCCAGGTACAGCGCGTACAGTTCGGCCTGCAGTTGCGGGTCGGCCAGGGCCGGGTTGCCGGTGGCGATGCAGTCGATCTGCAGGTCATCGCGCGAACGCAACTTGCGACGGATGTTCTTGCGGCGCGAGGATGACAGGCGGCCGAGATAGTCGTCGAGCGAATCGAAATCGATCGCCACCCAGGCCAGCGGCATGCCTTCCAGTTCGACGAAGCCGCGTGCCAGCAGCGCCTGCAGGAAGGCGCCGCTGTGTGCGTTGGCCGCGTCGTCCAGCAGCGGTGATTCGACTGCCAGGTCCTTCACCACCAGCAGCCGGGTATCGCCGATCGCGTGACGCGTCACGTCCTCAGCCAGCGCCTCCGGGGCAACGTGTGCCGGCAGCGGGGTGTACTCGGTGCTGGTGGCACCGACGAAGCGCGTCTTCCAGGTGATCCACGGCCGCCACAGGCGCGACAGCGGCAGGCCGAGCAGCCTGCTGCGCAGTTCGTCATCCATCGTGGTGGTCAGGTCCAGCGGCGCACGGAAGGTCGGCAGGCCGCTGGGAAGGCGGCCTGCCTCGAATCCGAGCGGCGGGTGGGCCAGGAAGCCCTCCAGCAGCGCGGTCGGTTCCAGCGCGGTGCTGGAGGGGCATGACGTCATCTCCATCGGCACGGGAACCGGCAGCGCATCGACCTCAGCCCTTGGCCTTGGTCAGCGCCTGGTCGAGCAGGGTGATCGCCAGGTCGATTTCTTCGTAGCTGATGTCCAGCGACGGCGCGAAGGTGATCACGTTCTTGTACCAGCCACCCACGTCGAGCACGAGGCCCATGCGCTTGCCGTCGTGCAGCAGGTCACCGGCCAGGCCGATGTCGACCATGCGGTCCAGCAGCTCCTTGTTCGGGGTGTAGCCGTCGGCCTGGCAGATTTCCGCACGCAGCGCCAGGCCCAGGCCGTCGACGTCGCCGATTTCCGGGTGGCGCTTCTGCAGGCCGCGCAGGCCGTCGAGGAAGTACGCGCCCTTTTCCGGCACGGTGCGCTCGTAATCCATTTCCTTGCCCAGCTTCAGCACTTCCAGGCCCAGGCGGGTGCCCAGTGGGTTGGAATTGAAGGTGGAGTGAGTGGAGCCCGGCGGGAACACGGTCGGGTTGATCAGCTCTTCGCGCGCCCACAGGCCCGACAGCGGGTTCAGGCCGTTGGTCAGCGCCTTGCCGAACACCAGCACGTCCGGGGTCACGCCGAAGTGCTCGATCGACCACAGCTTGCCGGTGCGCCAGAAGCCCATCTGGATTTCATCGACGACCATCAGGATGCCGTACTTGTCCAGCACGCGCTTGAGGCCGGTGAAGAAGTTGCGCGGCGGGATGACGTAGCCACCGGTGCCCTGGATCGGCTCGACGTAGAACGCGGCGTACTCGGCCTGGCCGACCTTGGGATCCCACACGCCGTTGTACTCGCTTTCGAACAGACGCTCGAACTGCCACACGCAGTGGTCGGAGTACTCGTCCGGGGTCATGCCCTTCGGGCGACGGAAAGGGTACGGGAACGGGATGAACATCGCGCGCTCGCCGAAGTGGCCGTAGCGGCGGCGGTAGCGATAGCTGGAGGTGATCGACGACGCACCCAGGGTGCGGCCGTGGTAGCCGCCCTCGAAGGCGAACATCAGGCTCTTGCCGCCGCGCGCGTTGCGCACGATCTTCAGCGAGTCTTCAATGGCCTGCGCACCGCCGACGTTGAAGTGCACGCGGCCGTCGAGGCCGAACTTCTCGTGCATGTCCACGGCAATGGTCTTGGCCAGCTGCACGCGGGTCGGGTGCAGGTACTGGCTGGCGACCTGCGGCAGGGTGTCGATCTGGTCCTTCAGTGCATCGTTCAGGCGCTTGTTGCTGTAGCCGAAGTTGCACGCCGAGTACCACATCTGCAGGTCGAGGTAGGGCACGCCCGCGCCGTCGAACATGTAACTGCCTTCGCCGCGCTGGAAGATCTTCGGCGGATCGACGTAGTGGACGGTGTCGCCGAAGGAGCTGTAGCGGGCTTCGTCGGCCAGCAGCTGCGCATCGGAGGCAGCGGCGTCGGCGTTCTTGTCAAAAATATTCATGCAGTTCGGTTCCGTGAAGGACGTTCGAAAGGGGTAACAGGGGAGCGCGCCTGGAAGGGAGTGCTCAGGCGGTGGCAAGCAGCAGGGGCAGTGCGGCGGGCTGCGGGCTGGCGTCGAGGCGACGTGGCTGCAGCAGGCTGCCATCGAGCAAGCGCGGCAGCAGTGCGATTGCATCGTGGAAGGTGTCGATGGCGGCATGCTCGATGCCGGCATTCGTGCAATGGGTAATCAGGCGGCGCTTGGCGAACACGAAGTCGGCGTCTTCGGACACGCAGAAGTCCGAGCTGCCGTCGCCGATCATCAGCACGCGCGGTGCTTCGTTGGCGCGCGCCTGCGCGGCGCAGGCGCATTTGCAGGTGCCACTGCGGCAGCCTTCGGCCTGGTAGGGCGATTCCAGTTCCCAGTGGTCATCGCACCAGCGCAGGTGGTTGGCCACCACCGGCAGCTGCGCCAGGCCGTGGTTGGCGAGGATGCGATGGATCGCATAGTCCAGGCCGTCGCTGACGATGCGCAGTGGCAGGCCCAGCTGCTCGGTGCGAGCGACGAAGGCGACGAAACCTGGATCGATCTGCACCTGGTCCAGATGGGCATCAAGCGTGGCCGGATCCAGTTCCAGCAGCCGCACCTGGCCCTGCATGCATTCACGCGAGCCGATCTTTCCCGCCTTCCACTGGTCTTCCAGTTCCTGCCAGCCCGGTTGGCCGTACTTTTCCAGCAGCGAGTCGATGACATCTTCGAGGCTGATGGTGCCGTCGAAGTCACACAGGATGCTCCAATGCATGGGCAGGTCCGTCGATGAGAAAGGCGTCCGGCACATTGCCGGGCAGGCTCAATGTAGGCAGGCCGCCTTTCTCGTTCCTTTCCTGTTGAAAGGCGCTTTTGACGGGCTGGGAAAGCGTTCAGGAAAGTACATGGATGAATGCGCGGAGCGCAGGCCACGCATGCACGTGCGGGTCAGGCGCGGGCTAGGACCTGCAGTATTTCGCCCGTTTCCTCACGGGTCTGCCAGGCGCTGTTGCCAAGGGTGAGCATGCGTGCGGCGAAGTCACGTGCATTGGGCACGTCCTCCTGCGGCACGATGCCACGCAGGTAGGCGTAGTCGGGCAGGGCATGGATGAACATGCGGCTGGCACCGAGGCCGCGCGGCCACAGGTCGTCCAGCGCGGCATCGCGCGCGCGCTGGCTGGGCAGCAGCAGCATCAGCATCGGCCAGGTGCCGCCGGTGCCGGCCAAGCCATCGACCACCTCCACCGCTGGCAGTTGTGCCAGCTGCACGCGCAACTGCAGTGCGCGCAGGCGCCCGGCCTGCAGGAACGCCGGCAATCGCCGCGCGGCATGGGCACCGATGTTCTGTCGCCATCGACTGACCCGGTGCTGCGGTATGTCCAGCGGGAAAATGTCACCGACCGCGTCTTCCAGATCGCCACGCTGCAGTGCGCTGCGCAGCGGATTGCCGTACACCAGCGACAGCAGCGAGGGGCGATAGCAGGCGGCAAGGCCAAGCAGCTGCACACTGCGAAGCAGCTCCCAGCGCAGGTTGAAGCGCACCTGTTCGGCGGCATGCTCGGCCAGTTCGGCGCGCAGTTCGTCATCGCGGCTGACCAGCAGGCCGCCTTCGTGCAGGCTCAGCCCCTTGCCGGCGGCCAGGCTGAAGAATCCGATGTCGCCACGCAGGCCGACACTGCTGTTGCCCACCCGTGCGCCCAGCGCCTGTGCGGCATCTTCGATGACCCAGGCGCCGGCGCTGCGGGCGATGTCGCAGGCCCGTTCGACATCGGCGATGCGACCGCCGAGGTGGGTTGGCAGGATGGCCAACGTACGCGCATCGGCCAACCGTTCGAGTTGGCCGGGATCGAAGTCGAAGTGGCCGCGCCGGGTATCGCACAGCTGCACGCGCAGGCCGAGGCTGTGCACCGCGATCGGCACCAGCGGGCAGGTGTAGGCCGGCATGATCACTGTGTCGCGCCTGGGTGCGCGCTTGCGCAAGGTGCGCAGGGCGATCAGCAGCGCGTGCGTGCCGGAACAGGTCAGCTGCAGCGGCGGCGTGCCCAGCTGGTTGGCCAGGATCCCGCGCAGGTCACCACCACCGGGAAGGAAGTCGCTGGCCTGCATCGGCAGGCCGGCGGTCGGTGGCAGTTCGCGCGCGAACAGGCTCATCGCAGCCCGCTCACGAGGTGCTTTCGGCGGGGCTGTGCGGGTCGTCCGCTTCCGCGCGGCCGAGGCAGACGATGCCGGCCACGATCAGTACCGCACCGACCAGGTGGTGCAGGGTGAGCGGCTCTTTCAGCAGCCAGGCCGACAGCAGCAGCACACTGATCACTTCCAGGTGCGAGGCCGCGAATGCCGGGCCGATCGGCGCATGCCGCAGCAGGCTCATCCAGGTGAAGAACGCACCCACGTAGCCGAGGATGGCGCCGTACACCCATGGTTGCGACAGCACGCGCAGCAGCCAGGTGGTGTTGGCCTCGACCGGCAGCGCAGCATCGCCGGCGTACTTGAAGCACAGCTGGGCCAGGGTGTCGAAGGCCATCAGCAGGGGGAAGCCGATCACATACAGGCGCCTCATGAGCCGGCCCCCACCACCGCCACGCCTGCTGTGACCAGCAGCATCCCGGTCACCCGCAATGGCGTGAGCTTCTCGCGGAACAGGATGCGGCCGGCGATCATCAGCGCCACGATGTTGATCGAGCCCAGCAGCACGCCCTTGGACAGCGGAACCAGTGACAGGAAGGCGATCCAGGCGACGAACTCAAGCACGTAACAGGCGATGCCGATCCACAGCCAGGGGCGGCTGAGCATGTGCTTCCAGCGCTGCAGTCCCTCGCCCTCCTGCGGGTCGCTGGCGGCGGCCTTGAAGGCGAGCTGGCCACCGGTATCGAGCACGACATTGGTCAGCCACAGCAGCGTGGCAAGTGCCCCCATCTCAGGCCACCGCCTTGAGGACGCCGCTGCGTTCACCGATCCCGGTGAAGAAGCGCGCGCTGCGGCGGATCACCTCGCGGCGTTCGCGGTCGATCGTGATCATGTGGTAGCTGTCCTCCAGCACCACCAGTTCCTTCGGGCCACTGACCCGCGACATCACCAGTTCGGCATTGCCTATGCTGGCCACGTCGTCTTCGCGCGCGTGCATCACCAGGCACGGGGCGGTGACCTGGTGCAGGTGGCGGCGGGTCCAGTTGCTCAGCGCACGCATCTCGGCCAGCGCGTGCCAGGGATTGCCCGGAAGGCCTGCCGCCGCGCTGTCGCCGGACAGCATGGCGGCGCTGACCTGCGCGCGCAGGCGCTCGTCGCGCAGGCCGTACGGCGGTTCTTCCATGAACATGCGGTCGCGGCCGATGTTGAAGCGCTTGAACCACGGCAGCAGGAACGAGAGGCGGGCGACAGCGGGTATGTTCCAGCCGTCGTAGCGGAACGTGGCGCCGTACACGCCGACGCCGGACACCCACTCCGGGCGACGTGCCGCCAACGCCAGCGAGAGTACCGCGCCCATCGACAGGCCACCCACGAACAGCTGGTCGACCTTGCCGCGCAGGGCGGCCGTCGCATCTTCCACGCCCTGGTACCACTGTTCCCAGGTGGTCGCCAGCAGGTCATCCACGGTGCCGCAATGGCCGGGCAGCTGCACGCCGTGCACCGTGAAGCCGGCATTGTTCAAGCCCTTGCCCAGCATGCGCATTTCCGCCGGGGTGCCGGTCAGGCCATGGACCAGCAGCACGCCCTGGGGGCCACCGGGGAGGAAGAAGTCGTGCGATTCGGTCACCTGGCGGCTCCGGGACGGCAGTGGGGATGGCAGGATCGCAAGCGCGATTTTCACCAGCCTTTCAGCGCGCCGGGCCGGGTCAGGGGGCCTTCAGCCGCGGCAGCATGATGGCGACCTTGAGGCCCCCGCCCGGGCGGTTCAGAAAGCTCAGGCGGCCGCCGAAGTGCTCCACCGCCTCGTGCGCGATGGCCAGGCCAAGGCCGGTGCCGCTGGCAGCGGTGCCCGGCGCCCGGAAGAAGCGCTCGCCCAGCCGTGGCATCACGTCGTCGGGCACGCCGGGGCCGTTGTCTTCCACATAGAGTTCGACATCATTGTCGTCCAGCGCGTGCACGCCCACCGTGACGGTCGCATTGCGGCCGGCATAACGCAGGGCGTTGTCGATCAGGTTGTCCAGCGCCTCCTGCAGCATGGCGCCGTTGCCAAGTACACGCAGCGGATGGGGGCTGCCGCGGTAGCCGAGGTCGATGCCATCGCGGATCGCCTCCGGCACGCGCATGCCAACCCACTGCGGCACCAGCTCGCACAGATCCAGTGCTTCCACGGTATCGGGCACGGTCTGCGCCCGGCTCAGCGCCAGCAGCTGGGTGCTGACCCGGGCAGTGCGCTGATTGAGCCGGCGGATGTGCTGCAGCGCCTCGCGCACCGTATCGGGTCACCGTGTGCCAGCGCCTGGTCCACGTGCAGGGCCATGCCCGCCAGCGGCGAACGCAGCTGGTGCGCGGCATCGGCGATGAAGCGGTTCTGCAGGGTGATCATTTCCGCCTGGCGGGCAAACAGATCGTCGATGGTGCTGATCAGTGGCTGGATCTCCTCCGGTACGTCGGCGTCGGAGATCGGTGCCAGTTCGCCACGGCGCTGCGCCAGGCGGGTCCTCAGCGGCGTGAGGATGCGCAGGCCGTAGGTCACGCCGAACCAGACCAGTGCTGCGGTGCCCAGCGCCAGCATGGTCATCAGCGGGATGATGATCATCAGGATCTCGCGCGCCCGCTGTCGGCGGTCGGCCATGCTCTCGGCCACGGTCACCGCCAGCTGGTCCTGCGGATCGTTCATCGCCTGCGTGCAGACCGTGGCCATGCGCACCTGCTGGCCATTGAGGTTGCCGTCGTACAGGGCCGGATGCACGCCGGTGCAGTCCTGCGAAGGGGCATACGGGCTGAAGTCGGCATTGCCGCTGAGCGTCCCCATGCGGCTGCTGTCGACGTTGAAGTAGCGATGGCCGTCGGGGTCGTACTCGATCAGGAAGCGTGCCTGCGGCGACAGGTCGCTGGTCACCGGCATGGTGCTCAGCATCTGCGCGAACGAATGCGTGTCGTCGATCAGGTTGCGGTCGTGGATGCGGTTGGAATAGTCCAGCGCAACGTAATAGGCCAGGATCGTGTTGAAGGTGAGCAGACCCAGCATCGGCAGCGCCAGGAAGGCGAGCAGGCGCCGGCGCAGGCTGGGCGGTCCACTGATCACGGGGTGCTGTCGTCCTGGGCGTCTTCCAGCATGTAGCCCAGCCCGCGCACGGTGCGGATGCCCATGCCGCCGGGCTGCAGCTTGCGGCGCAGGCGGTGCAGGGCGATGTCCAGGCCGTTGTCGGTCAGGTCCTGGCCCCAGTCGCACAGCGCTTCCACCAACTGCGCGCGTGACACGATGCGCTCGGCGCGCACTGCCAGTGCCGACAGCAGGCCGAACTCGCGTGCGGTCAGTTCCAGCGACTGGTCGTCGATCCACACCCGATGCCCGGCCAGGTCGATGCGAAGGCGGCCGATGCGCAGGTCCGGGTTGCCATTGCTGGTGACCCGGCGCAGCTGGGCGCGCACGCGCGCTTCGAACTCGTCCAGCGCGAACGGCTTGACCAGGTAGTCATCGGCACCCAGGTCGAGCACACGCACGCGCTCGGCCAGGCCGTCACGGGCGGTCACCACCAGCACTGCGAGGCCATCACCACGCTGGCGCAGGCGCTGCAGCACGTCGCGGCCATCCAGCTGCGGCAGCCCCAGGTCCAGTACCAGCAGCGCGTACTGCGTCGAGCCCAGTGCAGCATCGGCGTGCGCACCGTTGTCGACGTGGTCGACCACGTGCCCCTGCCGGCGCAGCGAGGCGCACAGGCCGGAGGCGATATCCGGGTCGTCTTCAGCAATCAGAACGCGCATGCGCGGGGCTCCTGTAACGGTCAGGCCCACCGGATGGACGGGGTGGGCCTCTCGGCTGCCGAGGGTAGCCGCAAACCGGCTGTAGGTGGAGCGCGCCGGCACCTCCCGGCACCGTCGCGCTGTCCCTCCATTCAGTCCTGCAGGCCCGGCTCACCGAGCGCCAGCGGCACCCGCGAACCATCCAGCAGGCCACGGCTGAGCTTGCCACCCTCGATGAACAGCAGTTCGCCGTTCTCGCCGTTCTTGATGCTGCTGTCGATGGCGATCACGCGGTCGCCGTGGAAGCTGCTGACGTGCGGCATCGAGGTATGGCCAACCACGATGCGCTTGAGCTGCAGGCGGTCGAGCACAGCCTGCACACCCGCGGTGTCGAGGCGGCCATCGAAATAGCCGCGGTACCAGATCGGGCTGGTCTTGCCGTCATACAGCGGTGCGGTGGCCGGGTCGGCCTTCACTTCGGCCTTGGGCAGGCCCAGCGAGGCCTGGTAGGCCGCGTTGGTGCGTGCCGGGTCCAGCGCCAGCTGCACCGCCTCGGGCGAGATGCCGCCGTGCAGGAACAGGGTATCGCCGATCTTCAGCAGTACCGGTCGGGTGCGCAGCCACTGCCCGATCACCGAGTCGGCGCCATACAGCTGCGGGTAGCTGCGGCCCAGCAGCTGGGCGCTGCGCAGGTACTTGGGGTTGACGTAGCGCAGGTCGTCGTACAGCACCATGGTTTCGTGGTTGCCGAGCACGAAGTGCACGGCGCCACCGGCGGCGGCCGCCTGCTGCTGCAGGCCGTAGAGCAGCCAGAACGCCTCGGTCACCTGCGGGCCGCGGTCGAACACGTCGCCGGCGATGACCAGCGTGTCCTTGCCCAGCGCCCAGCGATCCTCCGCGTCGATCACGTGATGGGCACGCAGCAGGCGCACCAGCAACCCGTACTGGCCGTGAATGTCGGACAGCGCGACGATGCGCGGTGTGGCCGGCAGCACCGAGACCGAGGCTGCATTCGGCGCAGCCACATGCACGGTGTGTTCGTAGCCGCAGCGCGGTGCGATATCGGTCCCTGTTGCCCCGGAGGCAAGCGTGCGCGATTCGACCTTGTCGGCGCAGATCCACTTGGCCTGCACCCGGTCGCCCTGGCGGAACACATAGGGGCCATCGGCCTGCACGTGGTCGGCGGGCGCGGCAACCTCGCGGGCCTGCGTGGTTCCGGCGCTGCAGGCCAGCAACGGCAGCAGCAGGGCGGTCATCAGGGAAGGGCGATAGCGCGACATCGTCGTTGTCCGGCGGCGGAAACATCCGATGCTAACCGGCGCGACCGGGTCGCGGTGTGCGCGAATGGGCGGGTCAGGCGCTGTGCCCGTCGTCCCTGAACTTGCGCACACGGGTGGCGGCGGCCTGCAGGGGCCGACCGTCGCGCCCGCGCGGCTGCATGTACGGCAGCGGTCGCCGCGTGCTGGATTCGATCAGCTGCGAATGAGCTTCGTCTGCACCGAAGCGATGGCGTTCACCCCATTGGCGCAGCGCGACCAGCACCGGGAACAGCGCCTGGCCCGCGGCGGTGAGCACGTATTCCTGGTAGGCCGAGCCGTCGGAGGCCGGTTGCAGTTGCAGGATGCCGGCCTCGACCAGCCTGCGCAGGCGATCGCTGAGGATGTTGCGGGCGGCGCCCAGGCTGCGCTGGAAGTCGCCGAAGCGGCGGACGCCGTCGAAGGCATCGCGGATCACCAGCAGTGCCCAGCGATCACCGAGCAGGTCGGCGCTGCGGGCAACGGGGCAGGGGCTGTTGGCGTGCATGCTGTGGCCTCCGAATGTGGTTGCAGTTTAAAACCAAAGTGGCTAGCCTGCATCTGGTTTCAATATGAAACTAGATGACGAATGCCATGCCGATTCCACGCCCCCTGCTGGTGCTGCTTGCGGTTGCCGCCGGCGCCAGCGTTGCCAACGTCTATTACGCGCAGCCGCTGCTGGATCAGCTTGTACACGCCTTCGCGCTGGAACGGGCGGTTGCCGGCGCGGTGTTGGCCGCGACCCAGGCCGGCAGCGTGCTGGCATTGCTCGGGTTGCTGCCGCTGGCTGATCGCGGTGACCGGCGGCGCCTGCTGCGGCTGCAGCTGGCGGCACTGGTGGCGGCCCTGCTGTGGCTGGCAGCGGCACGCACGGCCGGTTGGCTGTTGTCTGGCATGCTGCTGGCCGGGCTGTTGGGCACCGCGCTGACCCAAGGCTTGATCGCCTATACGGCAGCGATGGCTCCGGCCGTGCAGCGCGGACGCGTGGTGGGGGTGGTGCAGGGTGGGGTGTTCATCGGGCTGCTGCTGGCGCGCGTGCTGTCCGGCACGGTGGCGGCCATTGCCGGCTGGCAAGCGGTCTATCTGCTGTCGGCAGCGCTGATGGCAGCCCTGGCCGTACTGCTGTGGCGGCGCCTGCCGGCCGTGCCGATACCCGCGGTACCGCCGCGGTGGCTCGACCTGCTGGGCTCGATGCTGGGCATGCTGCGCCGGGATCGAACGCTGCGCGAGCGTGGTCCGCTGGCATTGCTGCTGTTTGCCGGACTCAACGTGTTCTGGGCGGCGGCTCCCTTGCCGCTGTCGGCCCCGCCGCTGCAGTGGTCCACTGCGGCCATCGGTGCGCTCGGCCTGGCCGGGGTGGCAGGTGCATTGATGGCGTCGCGGGTCGGGCACTGGATGGACCGCGGTTTTGCCGATCGGGTCAGTCTTGGCGCGCTGCTGTTGATGCTGGTTGCGTGGTGGCCGCTGCTGGGCCTGCCGCAGTCGCTGTCGTTGCTGCTGCTGGGCGTGATCGTGCTCGACCTCGGCGGCCAGGCACTACATGTTTCGAACCAGGCATTGTTGCTGCGTGCACCGGCGGAACAGCATGGGCGCCTGGTGGCGTTGTACATGCTGTTCTATGCGGTGGGTAGTGGTGCCGGTGCGGCTGCCGGGCCCTGGATGCAGGCCTGGCACGGCTGGCCTGCCGTGTGCCTGCTGGGTGCAGGCATCGCGTTGCTGGCGCTGCTGTGGTGGGCGGGGTGGGGAGTGGTGGCGTTCAATGCATCGGCTGGCGCGCGGACCGGTAAAGTCGACTGTCGGTAGAGTCGACTGTCAGTCGACTGCTCTTCGCCCCGCGTGCGAAAAATTCCGCGCTGCGCGCGATAGTCGACCAGCGGTCGACTCTACCTGTCCTGTCGTCATCGCTGCAACGCACGCCGGCCCGGGGCTTCCTGCAGGTCCCCGCTGGCCACCACCACGCGGTTGCGGCCGCTGCGCTTGGCCTCGTACATCGCCGCGTCGGCACGTGCCATCAACCGTTCGTAGTCCGGGTGGCCATCATGGCCGGCCACGCCGATGCTGGCAGTCAGCGACAGAACCTGGCCGTTGGCCAGTGCCACTGGCGACTGCGCGATCTGCCGGCGCAGGCTCTCGGCGATCACCGAGGCCTGTGACTCACTGGCGGCAACCAGCACCACCACGAACTCCTCGCCGCCGTAGCGGAACAGGTAGTCGCTGCCGCGGGTCAGCTGGCCGAGCAGGCCGGCGACGTGCTGCAACGCGCGGTCGCCGGCATCGTGGCCGTGGCCGTCGTTGATCGCCTTGAAGTGATCCAGGTCGAGCAGCAGCAGCGAGAACGGCGTGCGATTGCGCGTGGCCAGCTCGATCTCCCTGCGCAGCACGGTAGGCAGGAAGCGGCGGTTGAGCAGGTTGGTCAGGGCATCGCTGCCGGCATCCAGTTCACCGATGCGTTCGAACAACAGCGTCATCAGGGTACGGATGGCGGCCAGGTCCTCGCGAATGGCCGGCAGCACCGCCAGTCGTTGCGCCGGGGTGTCATTGCTTGCCCGCTGCAGGTTGCCGTCGATGCGGGCCATCAGCTGGCCGACCTGCTGGGTTTCGCTGCTCTCGCCGAAGCTGGGGATGCCCTTGTGGGTGAACCACAGGCCGAATTCCGAGGTCGCCAGGCTGGCGCTTTCGCCGGCCTGCACGTGGCCGGCGAGTGCGTAGAGCAGGGCGTTCTCCCAGTCCAGCAGCAGTGCACGCTGGCGCTCGCGTTCGGTACCGACATTCTGCACCAGCGAGAACAGCCGGTAGGCAGCATCGGCACGGGTGGAGCGCTCACGTGCATGGGTGTAGGCCAAGGTCATGCCTTCCATGGCGATGTCCATGATCGCGCTGAGGCAGTCGATGGCGGCGAACGCGGTGGCGCTGTCGGGCGCGTCGTCGCGCAGGCGCACGAACAGCTCGTGCTTGAGTACGCGCGCGCCGCGGGTGACCAGGTCGACCGGAATGCCGACCCGGGCATGCACATCGCCGATCACGCGTTGCGAGGCAACGGTGGCGGCAATGCCGTCGGCATCAGTGGTCAGCAGCTGCACCAGCCAGCGCTGCATGGCCGGTTGCAGGCGTTGCTTGACCTGATCGTGGGACAGGAAGCGGCGTGCACGCCCGTCCTGCAACAGCACTTCGTAGAAGCGTTGGGCCAGCGCCGGCGGGGCATCGGTTGCGGCGGCGTGCAGCAGCGCGGTGGCGGCCGGGCCGGCCTGTTGCAGGCAGTGCTGCCAGGCCTCGGCCAGCGGCTGGCTGGCATCGTCCAGTTGAGGTGGTTCCACGTCGATCTCTGACTGCGTACGGCAAACCACGGGTATCGGCCGCGGCGGCGTGCGGTTGATGGTGGGCAAGCCAGCCAGTTTAAGCCCGATGCAGGGTCGTTCGGCACGCAGGGCACATCACGCCTGCGGTAGCAATGAGTGAACGCATTTGAGAATCACTCGCATTGATGGGAGAATGCACGCACGGATCGGGCCGCAGGCGACTGCAGCGACGCTCCGCCTCCCCCTCGTCGTTGCCTCAAGCCCTTTGCCAGAGGCCCCGTTGCCCTGCCAGAAGGTCCAGATCATGTCTCCTGCCGTTGTCCTCTCGCCGCGCCCGCTGGCGCTCGCCGTTGCCGCCCTGCTGGCGGGCAGCGCGCTGACCGCCCAGGCTGAAACCGACGCCACCGATATCGACACGGTGCACGTCACCGCCTCGCAGATTGCCCGCCAGGCGTTGGGTACCTCGACCATCACCGCCGAGGACATCGCCAGGCGCCCACCGGCCAACGACATCGCCGAACTGCTGCGCACCATGCCGGGCGTCAACCTCACCGGCAACAGCGCCTCGGGCCAGTACGGCAACAACCGCCAGATCGACCTGCGCGGCATGGGCCCGGAAAACACCCTGATCCTGGTCGACGGCAAGCGTATCGGTGCGCGCGATGCCGTGCGCATGGGGCGCAGCGGCGAGCGCAACACACGCGGCGACACCAACTGGGTGCCGGCGGAGATGATCGAGCGCATCGAAGTGCTGCGCGGACCGGCGGCGGCACGCTATGGCTCCGGTGCTTCCGGTGGCGTGGTCAACATCATCACCAAGCGCCCGACCGGCGACCTTGCCGGTGCGGTCGACCTGTACGGGCTGGTGCCTGAACACAGCGCCGAAGGTGGCAGCGAGCGCGTCGGCCTGCAGCTGAGTGGGCCGATGACCGACACGCTGTCGTTCCGCCTTTACGGCAACCTCAACAAGACCGACGCCGATTCACTCGATCTCAACCGTCAGTACGCCACCCAGCCGAACGCAGTGCCACCGGCTGGCCGCGAGGGCGTCAAGAACCGTGACGTCAACGCGCTGCTGCGCTGGGACGTGACCGCCAACCAGGTGGTCGAGTTCGAGGCGGGCACCAGCCGCCAGGGCAACATCTACGCCGGCGACCGTGCGGTCAGCACCACCGGCACTTCGACCGGCGTTGATCTGGCGGCGCTGGCCGACGGCAAGGCGGAGACCAACCGCATGTACCGCAACACCGGCGCGATCAGCCATCGTGGTCGCTGGGGCGATGTCACCTCGCGGGTGACGGCTGCGGTGGAAGCGGTGAACAACTCGCGCATCAACGAAGGCCTGGCCGGTGGCCCGGAAGGCAGCTTCAACGGCACCGACTGGTCGACCTCGCGCCTGCGCAACTACCAGCTGGACGGTGAAGTCAGCTTCCCGGCCACGCTGGGTGGTGCCGAGAACATCTGGACGCTGGGCTTTGAATACCTGGACAGCCGCCTGACCGACCCGTACTCGATGAGCCAGTCCAGCAGCAGCGGCGGTGGCATCCCGGGGCTGTCCGCTGATCGTGCGCGCGGCAAGGCCGATGCGCAGACCACGGCGGTGTTCGTGGAAGACAACATCTACCTGGGCGAGCGCTGGATCGTTACCCCGGGCCTGCGCTTCGACCACCACAGCCAGTTCGGCAACAACACCAGCCCCAGCCTCAACGCGCAGTTCCGTATCAGCGGCGACTGGGTGGTGAAGGGCGGCATTGCCCGCGCGTTCAAGGCGCCGAACCTGTACCAGTCGAATCCGGACTATCTCTACTACACCCGCGGCAACGGCTGCCCCAATGCGCTGCCGAGCCTGGGCGCCGGTTGCTACATGCGCGGCAACGCGGACCTGAAGGCGGAAACCAGCCTGAACAAGGAACTGGGCATCGAGTGGGCACCGCAGAGCGGCTGGCAGGCGTCGTTGACCTACTTCCACAACGACTACAAGGACAAGATCCAGGCCGGCTACACCCAGATCGGGCTGACCGCCGACACCAAGGGCCGCATCTTCCGCTGGGAGAACGCGCCGAAGGCGATCGTGCAGGGGCTGGAAGGCAACCTGGTCATTCCGCTGCTGGGCGAGCAGGGCGACCGCCTGAAGTGGAGCAACAACTTCACCTACATGGTGGAAAACGAGAACAAGACCACGCACCAGCCGCTGTCGGTGATCCCGAAGTACACGATCAACACCATGCTGGACTGGCAGGCCACCGACAGGCTGTCCGTGCTGCTGACCGGCACCTTCTACGGCAAGCAGGAACCGGCCACGACCAACATCAACAACGACCCGCGCTGCACCGGCAGCTGCGATGCATCGATCGCGCTGCAGGATCGTGGCGCGTACAACATCTGGGGCGTGAGCGCGCGCTACAAGGTGACCGAGACGGTCAGCTTCGGCTTCGGCGTGAACAACCTGGCCGACAAGCGCCTGTTCCGCGAGGCCAACAGCAGTGATGCCGGGGCGGCGACCTACAACGAGCCGGGCCGCGCCTACTGGGCCAGCCTGCGCTTCGGGTTCTGACCGCAGGCCGGCGTCGATCTGCAGCCCTCGCCGGGCCATGCCCGACGAGGGCTCGTGTGGCCTGCAATGTTATAAACATCGTAATAGTCTCCTCCGCCGGCACCGCGTAGCCTGCACCGCATCGCAAAGGAGCTGTTGCCATGGGCCACGACCACGATCACCTGCCATCCCAGATCCGCCACGAGAAGCCCTTGTGGTGGGCACTCGGCCTGACCACCACCTTCCTCGTCGTCGAAGTGGTGGGCGCGTTCTGGACCAACAGCCTGGCGCTGTTGTCCGACGCCGCACACATGGCCACCGATGCGCTGGCGCTGATGATCGCGCTGGTCGCGGTACGGTTGAGCCGGCGCCCGCCGGATGCGCGCCGCACCTACGGCTATGCACGGCTGGAAGCGTTGGGCGCGATGATCAACGGTGCCATGCTGTTCGTGGTCGCCGCCTACATCCTGTGGGAGGCGATCGGCCGCTTCCGCCAGCCGCAGGAGATCGCCTCCTCCGGCATGCTGGTGATCGCGGCTGCGGGCCTGGTCATCAACCTGATCTCGATGCGCCTGCTGCAGGCGGGCAGTGGCGAGAGCCTCAACGTGAAGGGCGCCTACCTGGAAGTGTGGGCCGACATGCTCGGCTCGGTGGCAGTGATTGCGGGCGCATTGTTGATCAAGTGGACCGGATGGAAACCGATCGACCCGATCCTGGCCGTGCTGATCGGCCTGTGGGTGCTGCCGCGTACCTACGTGCTGATGCGTGAGGCGATCAACGTACTGCTGGAAGGCGTGCCCAAGGGCATGGACGTGGCCAGGGTGCGCGACAGCCTGTCCGGCCACGTCGCAGTCCTGGACGTGCATGACCTGCACATGTGGGCGCTGGCTTCCAGCACCCCGGCGCTGACCGCGCACATCGTGATGCGCGAGGGCACCGATGCCGATGCGCTGCGCCGTGAGCTGGGCGGACGCCTGCATGATGACTTCGGTATCGAGCACGTGACACTGCAGATCGAAGCGGACCACTGCGGCGAAGCCTGTGGCGGGCCGGCGCCGGCCAAGGGCGGCGGACACGAGGGCCATGAGGGCCACGACCACGGCGAGGACGCGCAGGGCCATCGTGGCCATGTGCATCGTTGATCGAAGATGACGCGCGCGCCGGGAGACGCCCGGCGCAGCTATTCGTCCCGCCGCGAGGCCAGCCGATCCGCCAGCCGGGTTGGCTCCGGCAGCCGATAGCCACGCAGGGTGTGCTGCACCCAGCCCAGCGCGGTATCGGCACTGACCCGATGGCCACCGGCCACGAACAGCGGCTTGCAGCGCACCTTGCTGCGCAGCACCCAGCCCAGTTGCTCGTCGCCATCCAGCAGCGGTGTATGCGCACCAGCTTCGGCGCCCGGTTCGACGAACCTTCCCACCAGTTTCGATTTCGCCACGCCGATGCTCGGCAGATCGGTGACCACGCCCAGATGCGCGGCGACGCCCAGCCGGCGTGGATGGCTGATGCCGTGGCCATCGACGAACACCAGGTCCGGCGTTCGTGGCAGCAGTGCCAGTGCGGCCAGCAGTGCCGGCAGCTCGCGGAAGCTGAGCAGGCCCGGGATATAGGGCATGAGTGTAGGAATCCGCGCGATCTCCTGCGCCACGGGCTGCAGCGTCCTTGCATCCAGCAGCACCGCCGCGGCGCGGGTAATGGCACCGTTGTCCTCGAATCCGACATCCAGCCCGGCCAGCCAGCGCACCTTGCGTGGCAGGCGGTCCTGGCGTTCCACGCGGCCGGCCAGCTGCAGCTGTTGCGCTCGAGCGGCGGTGACGCTGCCTTCCCAGCGCCCGGGGTCGATCACCGTATTCATTGGCTGCAGCATCGCATGCGTGGCGCCACGGCACGGTGAGCGGCCGCCGGGGCTACAATGGCGGCCTGCCTTTCCTCGCGTTGGAGACCCTGCAGTGACCCGTAGACTCGTACTGTTGCGCCATGGCCAGAGCCAGTGGAACCTGGACAACCGCTTCACCGGCTGGGTCGATGTCGACCTGACCGAGCAGGGGCGCCGGGAAGCGGCGGCCGCCGGCCGCCTGATGCGCGAGGAAGGCCTGCAGTTCGACGTCGCCCATACCTCCGTGCTCAAGCGCGCCATCCACACCCTGCAGGGTGCGCTGGCCGAGCTGGAGCAGGACTGGCTGCCGGTGAACAAGTCCTGGCGCCTCAACGAGCGCCACTACGGCGGCCTGCAGGGCCTGGACAAGGCCGAGACCGCTGCCAAGCACGGCGAAGAGCAGGTCAAGGTGTGGCGTCGTTCGTACGACATCCCGCCGCCGCCGATGGACCTGGAAGATCCGGGCCACCCGATCCATGACCGCCGTTACGCCGGCCTGGACCGCAACGCGCTGCCGGGCACCGAATCGCTGGCCACCACCCTGGACCGCGTGCTGCCGTACTGGCACGACGCCATCGCGCCGCAGCTGAAGGACGGCAAGACCGTGCTGGTCACCGCCCACGGCAACTCGCTGCGTGCGTTGTACAAGTACCTCAACAACGTCTCGCGCGAGGAAATCCTCGAGCTGAACATCCCGACCGGCATCCCGCTGCTGTTCGAACTGAACGATGACCTGACCGTGCAGTCGTTCCGCTACCTGGGCGACCCGGAAGCGGCGCGCAAGGCCGCCGAAGCCGTAGCCAACCAGGGCAAGGCGAAATAAGAAACAGAAGGCCGGCGCAAGCCGGCCCTTCTTTTTGTAGAGCCGAGCCCACGCTCGGCTGACGCTGTCGCAACCCGGTAGAGCCATTTCATTGGGGCTGCATGTGCCAGCTACGAAGGACCCAGCAGGCGCACCTTCGGCGACTGCAGCGCAGCAATGTCGATGACGTGGTCCTGGCATATCACCTGATAATGCGTGAATGGGCCCGGGTAACGGGTATCAGCGAAGGTGGCACGGCCCAGATATTCAAGGAACTTCGAATGGCTGTAGCGGCGGAACAGGTTGCCGCTCCAGGCTTCGGAGTCGTCCCAGCTCTGGTAGGACTCGTTGTGCACGGCGTAGCTGATGTAGTGGTCCCAGATCAGTTCAAACCGCTGCGAGTGGGGCACCACCTCTATCGCACGCACATCATCGATTGAACGTCCATGACCGAGCTCCACCCGGGAGGGCTTTCCGACCACCCGGCCCTCCTCGACGACCAGGCGCAGACGATTCGCTTCCGGCTCGCCAATCTCAGCAAGAAACAGAAACTCACAGGTGTCGAGGGCCAGCAGCAGCGCAGGTTCGTCCATGGTCATGAGGTCCAGTGATCGCAGAGGCCAGAGCATACCGGCGCGCGGCGGGAGCTGCGCCGTGGGCTCTGTGACCTTTGGCCGGTCCCCAATCTCACGCCCCCGGCTACCCTGTGAAATTACCCGCAGGAGAGCCTCATGAACGTCCGCAACCTGGTCCCGCTGGGCCTGACCATCGCCATCGCTGCCTCGCTGGCCGCCTGTGGCAAGAACGAAACCGCGCCGGCGGCCAGTGCCGACGCCAAGCCGGCCTTCGACCTGTCGCAGATCAAGACGCCGCTGATCTCGCTCAACAGCGCCGACCTCGATCCGGCCATTTCGGCCTGTACCGACCTCAATGGCTTCGTCAACAGCAAGTGGCTGAAGGCCAACCCGGTGCCGGGAGACCAGACCACCTGGGGCAGCTTCGAGATCCTGCGCGAGCGCTCGCTGGAAGTGCAGCACGCGCTGGTGCAGCAGGCCGCCGCCAGCCAGGCCAAGGCCGGTTCGGTGGAAGCCAAGATCGGTGACATCTGGAAGACCGGCAACGACGAGGCCAAGATCGAAGCCGCCGGCCTGGCGCCGCTGCAGCCACAGCTGGACAAGATCACCGCGCTGAACGACACCGCCGCCATCACCCAGTACCTGCGCGACAGCCAGGCCGAAGGCAAGGGCGTGCTGTTCTCGCTGTTCGCCAATGCCGACTACAAGGATTCGGCCAACGTCATCGCCTATGTCGGCCAGGGCGGCCTCGGCCTGCCGGAGAAGGGCTATTACTTCGACGATGCGCAGGCCAAGATCCGCGACGCCTACGTGGCCTACATCGCACAGGTGCTGACCCTGTCCGGCGTGGACGCGGCGCAGGCCGCCGAGCAGGCCAAGGCCGTGATGGCCTTCGAAACCCGCCTGGCCAAGGCCTCGATGTCACGCATCGAAATGCGTGACCCGGCCAAGCGCTACAACCCGCTCAGTGCCGCCGACGCGGACAAACTGACCCCGAACTTCAGCTGGACCGCGCTGTTCGACACCCTGAAGGTACCGGCCGCGCAGAAGTTCTCGCTGGCGCAGCCGGGCTTCTTCGGTGAAATGGACAAGATGCTGGCCGATGTGCCCGCCAGCACCTGGCAGGCCTACCTGCGCTTCCACACCATCGACGATGCCGCGCCATACCTGAGCAGCCAGTTCGAGAAGGCCAACTTCGATTTCTACGGCACGACCCTGCGTGGCCAGAAGGAAATGCAGCCGCGCTGGAAGCGCGTGCTGGAGTCGGTCAACGGCGGTATGGGTGAAGCCCTGGGCCAGCTGTACGTCGACGCCGTGTTCCCGGCCGAGTCGAAGGTCGCCATGCAGCACCTGGTGGAGAACCTGTCGCAGGCGCTGAAGGCGCGCCTGGAGCAGCTGCCGTGGATGGGCGAGGAAACCAGGAAGAAGGCGCTGGAAAAGTGGGCCAGCTTCACCCCGAAGATCGGTTACCCGGACAAGTGGCGTGACTGGGCGGGCCTGCAGACCAACGGCGACAGCTACCTGGGCAACATGCAGGCGGCGCGCGCGTTCAACTACCGCTACATGCTGGACAAGATCGGCAAGCCGGTGGACAAGACCGAGTGGGGCATGACGCCGCAGACCGTCAATGCGTACTACAACGCCACCAAGAACGAGATCGTATTCCCGGCGGCGATCCTGCAGGCGCCGTTCTTCGACGCCAAGGCCGATCCGGCGTTGAACTACGGCGGCATCGGTGCAGTCATCGGCCATGAGATGATGCACGGCTACGACGACTCGGGCAGCCAGTTCGCCGCCAACGGCAACTTCGACAACTGGTGGACGGACGCCGACCGCAAGGCCTTCACCGAGCGTACCGACCAGCTGGTCGCGCAGTTCGACGGCTACGAGTCGGTGCCGGGCGTGTTCGTGAAGGGCAAGCTGACCCTGGGCGAGAACATCGGCGACCTGGGCGGCCTGACCGTGGCCTATGACGCGCTGCAGATGGCGCTGAAGGAAGACCCGAAGGCGAACGTCGAGGTGGACGGCCACAGCCAGGACCAGCGCTTCTTCATGAACTGGGCCACCGTGTGGCGCCGCAACTTCACCGATGGCGAGCTGCGCGTGCGCCTGAACACCGATCCGCACGCGCCGGCCAATTTCCGTGCCAACGGTGCGCCGTCGAACATGCCCTCGTTCGCTGCTGCATTCCAGTGCAAAGCGGGTGATGCGATGGTGCGCGCCGACGACAAGCGCGTGGTGATCTGGTAATCGATCACCCGTGATGCGTGGAGCGAAAGGCCCGGCGAACGCCGGGCCTTTTGTCTTCCAGGCCGGCAGCGCGGCGCCGACTGGTAGAGTCGACTGTTAGTCGACTATCGCGCGCAGCGCGGGATTTTCGCGATCTGGACGAAGAGCAGTCGACTAACAGTCGACTCTACCGGCGGGTCGTTTCACCGTCGGGAAGATCTCAGGCCAGCGCCGGTTCCCGCTCCAGCATGCGATGGAAGCGTTGCAGCACGTACGGATCCACCAGCCCGCCGGCCTGCTCGTCGATGATCCGCAATGCGGCCTCATGCTCCATCGCATTGCGATACGGGCGCACGCTGGTCATCGCATCGTAGGCATCGGCGATGGTGACGATGCGCGCACCCAGCGGGATGGATTCGCCGCGCAGCCCATCGGGGTAGCCGCTGCCATCGAAGGCCTCGTGATGGGCGCGGATCAGCCGCGCCACCGGCAAGGCGTCGCTGCGGCCGGTGGCCAGGAAGATGTGTTCGCCGCGTACCGGATGCTCGCGCATGATCGCGCGCTCCTCATCGGTATGCCGGCGGGGTGCCAGCAGCACATCATCGGGTATGCCGATCTTGCCGATGTCATGGAAGCGCGCGGCCAGGCCGATCTGCGCACGGGCCTCGTCATCAAGATCGCAGTGCGTGGCCAGACACTGCGCGAGCAGGCCAACGCGGTCGCAGTGGTGGCGGGTGTAGGCGTCGCGCATCTGCAGCGACATCGCGAGGGCATCGATCAGGCAGGCCTGCGCGTGCAGCAGGTCGGGGGCGGGTACGGCGTCAGGGAACATGGTCATCCGCCCGCACCGGGTGGGGGCCGGTGCGGGGTGTTCGGGGGTGATCAACCCGGGGCGAGGGTGGTCAGAAGGGCGCGGGCCGCATTGAAGCGGTCTTCCGGCAACGGCAGCGGGTGCTTGATGCGCAGCTTGTCGGGCCCTTCCATGGCATAGAGGTTCGGTTGTTTCTGGATCAGCTGGATCACCGCCATCGGATCGATGTTCGGCTTGGACTCGAACACGATGCGGCCGCCGTTCTCGCCCAGGTCGAGCTTGCGGATGCCCAGCGTATTGGCTTTCAGCTTCAGCTCGGCGATGGCGAACAGGTGCTTGGCTGCATCCGGCAGCAGGCCGAAGCGGTCGATCATCTCCACCTGCAGTTCGCGGAGTGCATCGCTGTCGCGCGCGCTTGAAATGCGCTTGTACAGGGTCAGGCGGGTGTGCACGTCCGGCAGATAGTCTTCCGGGATCAGTGCCGGCACATGCAGCTCGACCTCGGCGCCGCGCACTTCTTCACCGGCATCCAGGTCGGGCAGCTTGCCCTGCTTGATGCTGCGTACCGCGCGTTCCAGCAGCTCGGTATACAGGCTGAAGCCGACCTCGGCCATCTGCCCGCTCTGGTCCTCGCCCAGCAGTTCACCGGCGCCGCGGATTTCCAGATCGTGGGTGGCCAGGGTGAAGCCGGCGCCCAGCTCGTCCATCGAGGCGATCGCTTCCAGGCGCTTCTCGGCGTCGGGGGTGATCGCGCGACGGTCGGGGTGATCAGGTAGGCGTAGGCACGGTGGTGCGAACGGCCCACGCGGCCACGCAGCTGGTGCAGCTGGGCCAGGCCGAAACGGTCGGCACGGTTGATGATGATGGTGTTGGCGTTGGGGATGTCGATGCCCGATTCGATGATCGTGGTCGACAGCAGCACGTTGAAACGCTGCTTCTGGAAATCCAGCATCACCTTTTCCAGTTCGCGCTCGGGCATCTGCCCGTGGGCGATGCCGATGCGTGCCTCCGGCACCAGCTCGGACAGCTCGCGCTGCATGCGGCCGATGCTCTCCACATCGTTGTGCAGGAAGTACAGCTGGCCACCGCGCGCGAGCTCGCGCTGGAAGGCTTCGCGCAGCAGCGCGTTGTCCCACTGGGTGATGAAGGTCTGCACCGCCAGCCGGTTCGGCGGCGGCGTGGCGATGATCGACAGATCGCGCAGGCCGGCCATGGCCATGTTGAGCGTGCGCGGGATCGGCGTGGCGGTCAGCGTCAGCAGGTGTACGTTGGCGCGCAGCGCCTTCAGCGCCTCCTTCTGGCGCACGCCGAATCGCTGCTCCTCGTCGACGATGACCATGCCCAGGTCCTTGAACTTCACGTCAGGCTGCAGCAGGCGATGGGTGCCGACGATGACGTCGATGGTGCCAGCGGCCACCTTCTCCAGTTCGGCCTTGATTTCCTTGCTGGTCTTGAAGCGCGACAGCACTTCGACCTTCAGCGGGTAATCGGCGAAACGGTCGCGGAAGTTGCGGTAATGCTGCTCGGCCAGCAGCGTGGTCGGCACCAGCACCGCCACCTGCTTGCCGGCACTGGCCGCAGCAAATGCAGCGCGCACCGCCACCTCGGTCTTGCCGAAGCCGACGTCGCCGCAGACCACGCGGTCCATCGGCTGGCTGCTGGCCAGGTCGCGCAGGGTGGCATCGATCGCAGCCAGCTGGTCGGGGGTTTCCTCGAACGGGAAACCGGCGGCGAACGGCTCGTACATCGCGCGGTCGACCTGCAGTGCCAGGCCGGCACGCGCCTGGCGGCGGGCCTGGATTTCCAGCAGTTCGGCGGCGACATCGCGCACCTTCTCGGCGGCCTTGCGCTTGGCCTTGCTCCACTGCTCGCCACCGAGCGAATGCAGCGGTGCGGTTTCCGCCGAAGCGCCGGAGTAGCGGCTGATCAGGTGCAGCTGGGCGACCGGTACATACAGGCGGTCGCCCTTGGCATATTCGATGTCGAGGAACTCGCCGGGCATGCCGCCGACGTCCATCGCGATCAGGCCACGGTAGCGGCCGACGCCATGGTCCTCGTGCACGATCGGCGCACCCTCGGTCAGCTCGCCGAGGTCGCGGATGATCGCCTCCGGCTCGCGGCCGGCACGGCGCGTGCGGCGGGTGCTGCCGGCGCGCTCGGGAACAGCTGGCGCTCGGTCAGCACCGCGATGCGCGGGTCGTCCAGCGCGAAGCCATCTTCCAGCGGCGCCACCGCGATCGCGAAGCGCGCATCGCTAGCGAGGAAGCTGGGCAGGTCGGCCACCACCGGCGGCTTCAGCTCGGCGGCCTGCAGCACTTCCAGCAGTGCCTCGCGGCGGCCGGGCGAATCGGCGGCGATCAGTACCCGGCCCGGATAATGGCCGAGGAAGGATTTCAGCGCATCGCCGGCGGGGGCTTCGCGTGCGGCCACCGGCAGCGGGGGCAGCGGCTGGTCGCCCAGCGCGTGCGCGTCGGCGATGCGTGCGTGGTCGGCGGCCCATACCTCGATGCGCGGGGCATCGTTCAGGCGCTCGCGCAGCAGCTCCGGCGACAGGTACAGCGCCGACGGCGGCAGCAGCGGCCGTTCCACATCGTGGCGGCGCTGCTCATAACGCTCGCCGGTCTGCGCCCAGAACGCCTCGGCGGCTTCGCCGGCACCGGCACAGACCACCGGCAGGCTGCCGCTGGGCAGGTAGTCGAACAGGGTTGCGGTGCGCTCGAAGAACAGCGGCAGGTAGTACTCGACGCCGGCCGGGGCCAGCCCGGATTTCAGGTCCTGGTACAGCGCGCTGCGCCGGGTATCGACATCGAAGCGCTCGCGCAGCGTGGACAGCACGCGGGCGATGCTGGCCTCGTCCATGGGCACTTCGCGGCCCGGCAGCATGTGCACCGCCTCGACCTTGTCCAGCGAACGCTGGCTTTCCGGATCGAAGGCACGGATCGAATCGATGTCCTCGTCCAGCAGTTCCACCCGCAGCGGCTCGTCGGCGCCCATCGGGAACACGTCGAGCAGGCCGCCGCGCACGGCGAAGTCACCCGGGTCCATCACCTGCGGCACGTTGCGGTAGCCGGCGCTTTCCAGGCGGCGCTTCTCGGCTTCCAGATCCAGGCGCTGGCCGACCTTCAGGTCGAAGCTGCCACCAATGACGTAGCTGCGCGGGGCCAGCTGCTGCAGCAGGGTCTGCACCGGCACGATCACCAGGCCACGCTTCAGCGTGGGCAGGCGGTGCAGGGCAGCCAGACGCTGCGAGATGATGTCCGGATGCGGGCTGAAGCGGTCGTAGGGCAGGGTTTCCCAGTCCGGGAAGGCGACCACCGGCAGGGCCGGGTCACCGCCGAGCAGGGTCTGCAGATCGGCTTCAAGCTGGTTTGCGCCGTGGTTGTCACGGGCGATCACCAGCAGCGGAGCGTCGTGCACGCGCGATGCCTGGGCCAGGTACCAGGCCAGTGCGGTGGGCGAGGCGGGGGCGCGCCACCAGGCGCGGAGCTGGCCGGCGCGCGGCAGCGGCGGGGCGGGGTATGAGGTACGCGACATGGACCCCGGATTTTAGCAGAAGCCCGATCGAAGCCCGGTGGGTCGTGCCGGCCGTTTGCCGACGGCCTCACGTGCCGTTGGGGGAACACAATGCCGGCCAGCGGCCGGCACTACCGGGAGGTATGGCCGGGCAGGGCCCGGCGCATCCGTCAGTTGTCCAGCTCCAGCACCATCCGGACCAGGCCTTCGGCTCCGGTCGGGTGCGGCACCGGCTTGAAGCCCAGCGACGCGGCCAGCTGCTTCATCGGTTCGTTCTCGGCGGCAACGTCGCCGTACAGGCGGTCCAGGTACTTGCCACGGCCCCACTTCACCAGCTTGCGCATCAGCTGCCGTCCCAGGCCTTGGCCGATCAGGAAGCGGCTGATCAGGATCGCGTACTCGGCTTCACGGGTGCCGGGGATGATCGAGGCCCGGGCGACCGCGCCGACCACCGCTTCGCCCGCGGGCAGGGACTCGGCTGCGACCAGGGTGATCTCGGTCTTGGGGTTGGGGTGGGTCAGACGCTGGGTGGTTTCCGGCGACAGCTCGGTCACCGCCTGCAGGAAACGATCACGGATTTCTTCCGGCCCGAACAGGCTGAATGCCGCTTGCAGCGGTGCGCCATCTTCCGGGCGGATGGGGCGGATCAGCAGCTCGTGGCCGCTGGGAGCCTTGAAGATCTCATGCCAGGGCGGCATGCGGTTGCGAGTGGCCATACCGGGTGATTCCTTGGTGGTCCATCGATTGTGGCATCACCGGGGCTGCGTTCCGTGAACGAAAGGCTCACGGCGGTACAGCCTCGTGAAGGCCGTTATTCGGGGCTTTGAGCCAGTCCAGGCGGGTGCTGGCCCCGGGTTCGCCCAGGTGCTGGCGCAGCGCCGGCAGGGCCGGACCGACCACGCGGTCGAACTGCCACGGCGGGTTGAGCAGCAGCATGCCGCTGCCGTTGAGGCGCAGCGGCGAGTCGTCCGGGCGCACCAGGAACTCGATCGTCATCGCCGATTTCACCGGCAGGGCGGTGGCCTTGCGCAGGAAGTGCAGGATGGTGCGGCGCTGCTTGATCGGGAACCAGACCGCACAGGTGGCCTGCGGCCAGCGTGCCAGGGTTTCGGCCAGGGCGGCCAGCACCGCCTGGTACTCGGCATCCTGGGCTTCGTAGGGCGGGTCGATCAGCACCAGGCCGCGGCCGATCTTGCTGCCGTTGAACTTCGGCGGCAGCAGCGAACGCAGCAGGGCATAGCCATCGCCCGCCCGAACGTCGACGCGGCTGTCATGGGCGAACAGGGCCTTCAGCGTGGCCGTTTCGGCTTCCTGCAGCTCACAGACCGCCATGCGGTCCTGGGGGCGCATGGCCTGCGCGCTCAGCAGCGGCGAGCCCGGATAATTGGTCAGTGCGCCCACCGGATTGTCGGCCTGCACCGCCTTCAGGTAGCGCTCGACTACCTCCGGCAGCCTGGGCTGGGCCATCAGCCGCATGATCCCGGATTCGGCCTCCAGGGTCTTGCGGCTCTCTTCGCTGGCCAGCAGGTAGCGGCCAGCACCGCCGTGGGTGTCGAGCACGAAGAACGGGCTGTCCTTGCGCTTGAAGCTGTCGATCAGGGCCAGCTGCACGATGTGTTTGAGCACGTCGGCGTGGTTGCCGGCATGGAAGGCGTGGCGATAGTTCATGGGCCGCAGTGTACGGGGCGGCGGCCGCAGCGGCTATGCTGCGCGCCATGACAGCTCCTGTTGCCCATGTCCTGGTGGTCGAGGACGAAGCCGCCATCGCCGAAACCGTGCTCTATGCGCTGCGCAGCGAGGGCTATGCCGCCAGCCACTGCCTGCTCGGTGGCGAGGCGCTGCAACGGCTGCAGGCCGGGGATATCGACGTGGTGGTGCTGGACGTGGGCCTGCCTGACCTGGGCGGCTTCGAGGTGTGCCGCCGGCTGCGCGCGCAGCCCGGGCCGGCGGCGCAGCTGCCGGTGATCTTCCTGACCGCCCGCAACGATGAAGTGGACCGCGTGCTCGGCCTGGAACTGGGCGCCGACGATTACATGACCAAGCCGTTCTCGCCGCGTGAGCTGGTGGCGCGGGTGCGTGCGCGCCTGCGTCGCACCGCACCGGTCGCGGCAGCCCCCGGCGCCGATACGGGCTGGCAGGAACATGGTGCCTTCGCCATCGACCGTGAAGGCCGGCGCATCCGCTTCCGCGGCCACGCGCTGGACCTGACCCGCTACGAGTACGCGTTGCTGGAAGCGTTGCTGCAGCGGCCGGGTGCCATCCTCAGTCGTGCCCAGTTGATGGATCGCGGCTGGGACAGCAGCGCCGATAGTGCCGACCGTACCGTCGACACCCATGTAAAGACGTTGCGCGCCAAGCTGCGCGCAGCCGGTGCCAGCGACGACCCGATCCGCACCCACCGTGGCCTCGGCTACGCGCTGGAGGTCTAGCCGATGCGCCTGGTCCTGAAGCTGTTCCTCGGCTTCTTCCTGATCACCGGCATCGCCGCGTTCTTCGTGATGCGCGTGTTCGTCAACGAAGTGAAGCCGGGTGTGCGCCAGGCGATGGAATCGACCCTGGTCGATGCCGCCAACGTGCTGGCCGAGATGGCGGCGGCCGATGTCAAGGACGGCACCATCCGCAGCGGCAGCTTCACCCGCAACCTCGCCAAGGCGCGGCAGCGTGACCTGAAAGCGATGGTCTGGCGCTTTCCCAAGCGCTCACTGGACTACCGGGTGACCATCACCGATGCCAAGGGCATCGTCATCTACGACTCGCTGGGCCGCGACCTGGGGCGTGACAATTCGCGCTGGAACGATGTCTACCGCACCCTGCGTGGCGAGTACGGCGCCCGCTCCAGCCCGGAAGTGCCAGGCGAAGAAGGCGATACGGTGATGCATGTGGCGGCGCCGGTGTACGACCCGGCCGATGGCCGCACCCTGATCGGCGTGCTCAGCCTGGCCCAGCCCAATCGCAGCATCGATCCGTTCATTGCGGCCAGCCAGCGCGCCATCATCGAGCGCGGCGCCTGGCTGATCGGATTGTCGGCGCTGGTCGGCGTGCTGGTGACGATGTGGCTCACGACGGGCCTTGGCCAGCTCAGCCGCTATGCACGGGCGGTCAGCGCCGGCGAACCGGTGCCACCGCCGCGGCGGCGCCGCGACGAGATCGGCGACCTGGGCCAGGCACTGGAAACAATGCGCCGCAAGCTGGAGGGCAAGGCCTACGTCGAGCAGTACGTGCAGTCGCTGACGCATGAAATGAAAAGCCCGTTGGCGGCGATCCGCGGTGCCGCCGAGCTGCTGCAGGAGCCGCTGCCGGAGGCCGACCGCGTGCATTTCGCACGCAGCATCGTCGATCAGCAGGAGCGGCTGACCGAGACGATCGACAAGCTGCTGGCGCTGGCCGAAGTGGAACAGCACGGCTGGCTGCAGACCCGCGATCCGATCGCGCTGCCAACCTTGCTGGCCGATGCGGCGGCGGCGGCGCAGGTGCGTGCGCAGGCGGCCGGCGTGCAGGTTCGCATCGGCAGCGTGCCCGACATGCGCGTGCAGGGTGATGCCTATCTGCTGCGGCAGGCGTTGCACAACCTGATCGACAACGCCATTGCCTTCTCACCGCCCGGTGCGGACATCGCGCTGCAGGCCGAGGTGGACGGGCCGGGCGTGCGCCTGCAGGTAGCGGATCGCGGTGCCGGCATTCCCGACTACGCGCGCGAACGGGTGTTCGAACGCTTCTATTCGCTGGCCCGCCCCGGCAGCGGCCGGCGCAGTTCCGGCCTGGGCCTGCCGTTCGTGCAGGAAGTGGCTCGCCTGCATGACGGACGCGCCAGCCTCGACGCCCGCGATGGCGGTGGCACGGTGGCCAGCCTGTGGCTACCGTTGGGTGCAGCGGGCCAGCGCCCGCGCCGCTGACTTCACACTCGCTTCAAATTCGCCACAAACCCTGCTCACCGCAGCGGTCCATCCTGCAGCCCTCTCCAACGAGGATGGACCATGAAATCCCTGAAGATGCTGCTGCGGTTCGCCATTGTCGGCGGGCTGATCCTGTTGTTGCTGGTGCCGCTGATGATGATCCGCGGGTGATCACCGAGCGCAGCCAGTACCGCGACGAGGCCTTTGCGCGGGTGGCCGACAGCCGTGCCGGCACGCAGCAGCTGGTTGGTCCGGTGCGGGTGGTGCCGTGGGTGGAACGCAAGCAGGTTGAACTGGTTGACCCGCTGGGCGTCAAGAAGACCGAGGTGCAGGTCACCGAGGGGCACTGGCTGCAGATGCCGGCGTCGCTGGAGGTGGGCGGTGAGATGCTGCCGAGCCAGCGCGAAGTCGGCCTGTTCAAGGTGCCGGTGTACAGCTGGAACGGCCAGATGAAGGCGAGCTTCGCCGCTGACGACTATCCCGTGAAGGCAGGGCGCACGTATGGCCAGCCGTATGTGGCGGTGGGCGTTTCCGATGTGCGCGGCCTGGTCGGTACACCGAACCTGCGCGTGGATGGCAAGCAGCTGCGCCTGCTGCCGGGCGTCGGCGTGGCCAGCGAAGTTGGCCGTGGCCTGCATGCGCCGGTGGCCGGTTTCGCTGCGGATCAGGGCGGCACGCTGGCGGCCAGCACCGTTGAACTGGAGCTGCGCCTGGATGGCAGCCGCATGCTGTCGGTGGTGCCGGTGGGCGATGACACCCACATCGCGCTGCGTTCGAGCTGGCCGCATCCGTCGTTCAGCGGTGCGTTCCTGCCCAACGAGCGGCGCGTTGATGCACAGGGATTCGACGCGCGCTGGGCGGTGTCATCGCTGGCCTCCGACGCACAGCGGCAGCTGCGCAATGAAGGTTCGGTCGACTCGCAGGCGGTGACGGTGTCGCTGGTCGATCCGGTCGATACCTACACCCAGGCCGACCGTGCGTCCAAGTACGGGGTGCTGTTCGTGCTGCTGACCTTCGTCGGATTCATCCTGTTCGAGCTGATCAAGTCGCTGCGCATCCACCCGCTGCAGTACCTCATGGTCGGCCTGGCGCTGGCGATCTTCTTCCTGCTGCTGATCAGCCTGTCCGAGCACATCGCGTTCTGGAAGGCCTACCTGGTTTCGGCGGTGGCCTGTATCGGCCTGCAGGCGGTGTATCTGGCCAACGTGCTGGGCCATTGGAGGCGCGGCCTCGGCTTCGCGGCCCTGCTGACCGTGCTGTACGGCGCGCTGTATGGCCTGCTGGTGTCGGAGAACAACGCACTGCTGATGGGGTCGCTGCTGCTGTTCGTGATCCTGGCGCTTGCGATGTGGGTGACCCGCCGGGTCGACTGGTACGCGCTCGGCGCGGACCTGAAGTAAGGAGCACGCCATGGGCTGGCGCCAGGGATTGCGGCAACGGGCACGGCAGGGCATTCCGGCCCTGCTGGAAGTGGATGCGCTGCTGCAGGCACATGGCGTGCTGGCGGCCCTGCCGGGGGCGCGGATCGCCCCGGTCTGGTCCGCTTCCAGCTGGCGGCGGTGACCTGCGAAGGATTGCAGGGGCAGGGATTGCGTTGGCTGCAGGGTGCGCGGCAGGGACGCGGCGCGGTGGCCGGGCGGGTGCCGCGCTATCGGCCATGGAAGGCCGGCGCGGAGGCATTGGCCGAGATCGGCATCGGCGGCCTTCCGGATGACTGGCCGGCACACGCGGCGGTGTACGGCTGCAGCAGCGTCGACCGGCGGCACTGGTTGCTGTTGCTGCCGGAGCGGGCGCAGTTGTGGTTGGGATGGAGCGGGTGATTCGGCTTTTGCGGGTACGAACCAAGACTCTGCTGTGGGTGCGAACCAACCACTCTCCTGTGGGTGCGAACCTCGGTTCGCACGCTTCCGCGCCGCCCATGACCGATGGGACGGTATCGCCGCGCCCCGGCTGGCTAGACTCGATGGGTTGATGATCGAGCCGAAGGGCAGGGGTGCGATGTGTTGAAGTGGGGCGTGCTGGCCGTAGCGCTGGCGATGGGTGGCAATGCAGCGGCGCAGCAGCGCGAAACGGTGGACCTGGACATGGTCAGCCGCATCCGCCAGGAGGCATTCCACCGTTCGCAGGTGATGGACACCTTCAGCTATCTCACCGAGCGCATCGGCCCGCGCCTGAGCAATTCGCCGGCGATGGGCCGCGCCAATGCGTGGACCCGCGGCAAGTTCAACGAATGGAAGCTGGACAACGTCCACGACGAAGCCTTCGATGATTTCGGCCGTGGCTGGGAATTCACCTCGGCGAGCGTGGAAATGCTGGGTGACCGCGTGCAGCCGCTGCATGCGCTGCCCAAAGCCTGGACCCGCGGTACGAAGGGCCCGGTCGAAGGCGAGCTGGTGCAGGTCGACATCAAGAAGCCCGAAGACATCGAGAAGTACCGCGGCAAGCTGCGCGGCAAGATCCTCCTGCTGGGCGAGGCACGCGAATACAAGCGGGGCACCGAGCCCGATTCGCACCGCCACGACGCGACCTCGCTCGAGGGCCTGCAGGAGTTCACCCTGCCCAAGGACAAGGACGCTACCGCCGAGCGCGCCAAGCGGGTCAAGGAGTACCAGGAACGCCAGCAGCTGGCGGCCAAGGTCAATGCGTTTTTCGTCGAAGAGGGCGCGCTGGCCTCGATCAGCATCAGCAGCTGGGACAACGGCATCATCCGCGTTGCCGGCGGCGGTTCGCGCAAGGCCGGTGAGCCGGTGGGCATCCCGGAACTGGCGATGATCAGCGAACACTTCAATCCGCTGGTGCGCGCGCTTCAGGCCAAGCAGACGGTGCGCCTGCGCGTGGATGTAGCGGCGCGCTTCACCGACGAGGCCGACCAGCCCGGCTACAACACGCTGGCCGAGATCCGCGGCAGCAGCAAGCCCGATGAAGTGGTGATGATCGGTGCGCACCTGGATTCGTGGCACAGCGGCACCGGTGCGGCCGACAACGCGGCCGGCGTGGCGGTGATGATGGAGGCGATGCGCATCCTCAAGGCCACCGGCGCCAAGCCCAAGCGCACCATCCGCGTGGCGCTGTGGAGCGGCGAGGAGCAGGGCCTGATCGGCTCGCAGGCCTACGTCGCCAAGCATTTCGGTCGCTTCCCCGAACCCACTGACGCGGCGCAGAAGGCGCTGCCGGCGTCGCTGCGCGAGCCGACCGGTGCACTGCAGAAGACCCGCGATTACAGCAAGTTCCAGGTTTACTTCAACATGGACAACGGCTCGGGCCGCTTCCGTGGCATCTACGCGCAGGAAAACCTGGCGGCGATGCCGATCTTCGAAGCCTGGCTGGCGCCGTTCCATGACGTGGGCGCCACCACCGTGGCCACCCGCAACACCGGCAGTACCGACCACATCAGCTTCGATCGCATCGGCCTGCCGGGCTTCCAGTTCATCCAGGACCGGCTGGACTACTTCACCAACGTCCACCACAGCCACCTGGACACCTGGGACCACGCCGAACCGGAAGACCTGAAGCAGGCCGCGGCCATCGTCGCTTCGTTCGCCTACAACGCCGCAATGCGCGAGCCGTCCTTCCCGCGAAAGGCAGAACCGTAAAAGGGGACGGAGGGGATTAAGTCGCATCTCCCCTCCGCTTCCCGGTTGCAGCACCCCAGGGCTGGGCAATCGCGACTTAATCCCCTCCGTCCCCTTTTTCCGTCGGGGCGGTGGGCTGGTAAAATCGGGGGATTCCCGTTCCTCGAGCCGTCCATGACCTGCCGCACCCGCTTCGCCCCCAGTCCCACTGGCTACCTGCACATCGGTGGTGCCCGCACCGCGCTGTACTGCTGGCTGGAGGCCCGTCACCGCGGCGGTGAGTTCGTGCTGCGCATCGAGGACACCGACCGCGAACGCAGCACCCAGGGCGCAATCGACGCCATCCTGGAGGCGATGGAGTGGCTGGGCCTGGACTACGACGAAGGCCCGATCTACCAGACCGACCGCGTCGCCCGTTACCAGGAAGTGGCCGAGCAGCTGATCGCCGAGGGCAAGGCGTACTACGCCTACGAGACCCGCGAGGAGCTGGATGCCATGCGCGAGGCCGCCATGGCCAGGCAGGAAAAGCCGCGCTACAACGGCGCTGCGCGCGATCTGGGCCTGCCCTACCGGGACGACCCGAACCGCGTCATCCGCTTCAAGAACCCGCTGGAAGGCACGGTGGTGTTCGATGACCTGATCAAGGGCCGCATCGAGATCGCCAACAGCGAGCTGGATGACATGGTCATCTTCCGCCCGGACGGCTACCCCACCTACAACTTCGCGGTGGTGGTGGACGACTGGGACATGGGCATCACCGAGGTCATCCGCGGCGACGACCACATCAACAACACCCCGCGCCAGATCAACCTGTATGAAGGCATCGGCGCGCCGGTGCCCAGGTTCGGCCACATGCCGATGATCCTGGACGAGCAGGGCGCCAAGCTGTCCAAGCGCACCGGTGCGGCTGACGTGATGCAGTACAAGGACGCCGGCTACCTGCCCGATGCGCTGCTGAGCTACCTGGCCCGCCTGGGCTGGTCGCATGGTGACCAGGAGCTGTTCAGCCGCCAGGAACTGATCGACCTGTTCGACGTGAAGGATTGCAATTCCAAGGCCTCGCGCCTGGACATGGCCAAGCTGGGCTGGGTCAACCAGCACTTCCTGAAGACCGAGGACGTGGCCGCGATCGTGCCGCACCTGGTCTACCAGCTGCAGAAGCTGGGGCTGGACGTGGCCGCCGGCCCGGCTCCGGAGGATGTGGTGATCGCCCTGCGTGAACGCGTGCAGACCCTGAAGGAAATGGCCGAGAAGGCCGTGGTCTGGTACCAGCCGCTGACCGAGTACGATGAAGCGGCGGTGGCCAAGCACTTCAAGGCCGGTGCCGAGGTGGCGCTGGGCAAGGCCCGCGAGCTGCTGGCCGCGCTGCCGGAATGGACCGCCGAGTCGGTGGGCGTCGCCCTGCATGACGCGGCCGCAGCGCTGGAGATCGGCATGGGCAAGGTCGCCCAGCCGCTGCGCGTGGCCATCACCGGCACCCAGGTCAGCCCTGACATTTCCCATACCGTGTACCTGGCCGGCCGCGAGCAGGCCTTGAAACGCATTGATGTGGCCATCACCAAGGTAGCAACGGCCTGAGGCATCCTTGCCAGGCCCGAACCGGAGAACACGCATGCCCGCCAAGACCGCCACTGCCTGTACCGCCCCGCACCACCACGTCCACGACGCATCGGATTTCGTGGCGGTGGTCGAGCGTGTCTCGCGCGAACGCGGGCTGCGCCTGACCCCGATCCGCGCCAACGTGCTGAAGCTGATCGCCGAGGCCGGCAAGCCGGTCAAGGCCTACGAGCTGCTGGAATGGGTGCGCAACGGCAAGGGCGTGGGCGCTGATGCCCCGCCCACCGTGTACCGCGCGCTGGACTTCCTGATGGCCAATGGCTTCGTGCACAAGCTGGAGTCGGTGAATGCCTTCGTGGCCTGCCATC
This sequence comes from Stenotrophomonas sp. pho, assembly GCF_006228405.1. Taxonomy (NCBI): domain Bacteria; kingdom Pseudomonadati; phylum Pseudomonadota; class Gammaproteobacteria; order Lysobacterales; family Lysobacteraceae; genus Stenotrophomonas; species Stenotrophomonas sp. pho. The sequence continues at coordinate 1,388,253 of NZ_CP029759.1, forward strand.
ATCCAAGCAGCGCTGCGCATTCGGTGCCGTTCCTGATCTGCAACAGCTGCCACAGCGCAGTGGAGCTGGAAGACCGCGAGATCGTCAGCCAGCTGGAGAAGCGGGCCAAGGAACTGGGCTTCCAGCCGCAGGCACAGACCCTAGAAGTGCACGGTCTCTGCGCGCGCTGCGCGGGGTAACGCAATGGTAGTGCCGGCCGCTGGCCGGCATCCTGAGTGGGGTCAGATCCCTTTGCCATTGGCAAAGGCATCTGACCCCGTTTCATGACAAGGGCTAGTCCTTCGGCTTGCCTGCGGTATCCACCCGCACGATCACCGACATGCCGGGCCGCAGCTGCGCGGCCAGCTTCTGGCCTTCATCGATCGATATCCGCACCGGCAGCCGCTGCACCACCTTGGTGAAGTTGCCGCTGGCATTGTCCGGACGCAACACGCTGAACTCCGATCCGGTGGCGGGCGCGATCTCCTGCACGCGGCCGCGCAGCACCTGGCCCTGGAACGCGTCCACCGAGAACGTGGCCGGCTGGCCGATCGCCATTCCCAGGTCTGGCCTTCCTTGTAGTTGGCCACCACCCACAGTGTGTCAGGTACCAGGAACAGCAGCTGCGAACCGGCGGCGACATACTGGCCCACGCGCACGCTGGCTTCACTGATCTGGCCGTCGCGCGGTGCGTGGATCACCGTATTGGCCAGGTCGATGCGGGCCAGTTCCAGCTGCGCCTGTGCGCTTTCCACCTGGGCCTCCAGGCTCTTGCGCGCGACCTGGGTCGACACCAGTGTTTCCTCGGCGATTCGGATCTGCGCCTGCGACTGCTGCACGCTGGCCTGCGCCGAGGCTTGGCTGGTGCGGAACTTGTCGCGGTCATTGATCGACACCAACTGCTGCGCGGCCAGTTCCTCGTAGCGCTTCAGCTCGTTGCGCGCGCGCTGCAGTTCGGCCTGGCCAGCCGAGAGCGTGGCGCGCGCCGAGGCGATCTGCGCACGGTTCTGCGCCTGCGACTGGTCGGAGTTGGCCAGCGCCGCGCGCGCACTGTCCAGCGTCGCTTGCGCCTGGGCGACGCGTTGGGCATAGATGCGGTCATCGATGCGCAGCAGCGGCTCGCCCTGCCTTACGTGCTGGAAATCCTTCACCAGCACTTCAGTCACATAGCCGTTGACCTGTGGCGCCATCACGGTGATCTGGCCGCGCACATAGGCGTTGTCGGTCACCATCACGCTGCTGGTGAACGGCCACAGGTGCCAGGCGCGCAGGATCAGTGCAATGCCCAGCAGGGCCACCACCACCATCACCACCACGCTGCGCGCGCTGGGCTTGAGGTACTTCGGCGCGACCGCCGGTTCAACGGGCGTGGGCGCAGGCGCCGCGTCGGTCGGCGGCGGTGGGGTCACGTTGTCGGCGTCGTCGGATCGGGGCGGGACGGGGGCATGGTCGAGAACTCAGCGGGGCGCGGCTGGCGTGGCCGCAGTGGAAAGGGCGGGGTGGCGCTTGCGCCATTGCTTGAGCACGGCGGTGCGCAGCGACAGCAGCAGCAACCAGCACAGGAAGCCGATCGCCAGCCAGCCGCTCAGCGTGAACACATCATTGAAGCCGCGCACGTTGGCTTCGCGGCGAGTGGTCTGCGCCAGCTGCGCGCTGCCCTGCGCGCTGCGCAGCACCGGGTCGGTGATCTGGGCGGCATACAGCTGCTGTTGGATGCGCAGGCGCTGCGCCACCACCGGATCGGCGGGATCGAGCTGGCTGGTCAACGCGCTGGAGTACAACTGCTCGCGATGCAGCTGGAAGGTCCCCAGCACCGCCGAACCTGCCAGGCCGCCCAGCGTCTGCGTGATCGACAGCGTCACCAGGAAGGTGATCATGTGGTCCACACCCTGTTTCAACGCAGCGGAAATGCCGAGCATGATCAGCGGGCCCATGAACATGCCGGCACCGACCGAGGCCAGGAACTGGCTGGCGTAGAAGTCGTGCGGCCGATCCAGGCTGGTGCGGTGCTGGTCGAAGAAGGCGGCAGCGCCCAGCAGCAGGATCGCCATCAGCAGCTGCGGGATCAGCCGTTTGGGCCCGAAAGTCAGTGCAGTGCCGGCGATACCGGTGATCACGCCGGCAAGAATCACCACGAACAGCGGCCGCAACTGATCAGGGCCCATGCCGAGCGTGCGCATCAGGTTGACCACGCCGTAGGACTGCTCGGTGGTCAGGAAGCGGATCAGGAACGCGCCGACGATGAAATGCAGTACGGGCAGGCTGGCCAGCCAGCGTGTCTGCAGCAGCGGATTGCGCCGGTAGTGTTCGATGATGAAGGCGGTGGTGGACAGCACGATCGAGGCGATCAGCGCCCAGCCCAGCCACGGCGTGTTGAGCCACCAACGGGTGTAGCCCTGCGCCAGTACGATCACCAGCAGCGCAACCGCCGGCGCCAGCAACGCGAAGGTAAGGAAATCCAGCGGCTCGAAGGCCTTCACCTGGATGCCGGGCGGCAGCTTCAACACCACTACGGCGGCGAATGCGCACAACGCAAGGCCGGCCTCGAACGAATACAGCTGGTGCCACTGGCCGGTATCCACCAAGCCTGGTGAAACGATCCAGGCGATCGGCACCGCCAGCTGCGAAAGGCCGACGCCGACCACCAGCAGGTTGCCGGTAAAGCGGCGGGGCAGGGCCTGCAGCATGTACAGCGTGCCCAAGGTCGAACAGGCCGCGCCGGCGAAGCCGCTGGCGGCACGGGTCAGCATCGTGGTCTCGAAGCTGCCGACGAACAGGTGCAGCACCGCCAGCGCCGCGTACAGGCCCAGCCCGATTTCGGCGAACAGGCGGATGCCGTACTGCTGGCGGAATTTGAAGGCCAGCAGGTTGGCGGTGACATTGACCATTGCATAGGCCGCCACCAGCCAGCTGCCCTGGGTCGGGGTCAGCGCCAGCTGGCCCTGCAGGAACGGCAGGTTGGCAGTGACCAGCGCATTGCCCAGCCCGCCGGTGATCGCCACCAGCAGCGATACCAGCGCATAAGCCACACGCCGGTACGGTGGGTGCCAGGGCATCGACGCCGAGCCGGGCATGGTCGGCTTCTCGTGCTCCTCCCAATCCGGAACCGGCTTCAGATACGGCTGGACCATCAGCGGGCCTCGCTGGTTGCTCCCTGGAGACCCCCGCGCAGCAGCTGCAGGGCGCGCCCGGCGAGGTGGGCGCGCTCGTCGCGGGTCTTGCCGCGCAGGGCTGCGCCCAGCATGCCCGAGATCAGTGAAATATCCGTCTTCTCCAGATCGGCACGGCACAGCCCGGCGGCCTTGGCGCGGGCGATCGGCTCCTCCAGCAGGTCGCGCACGGTCTCGCGCGCCGCGCGCATGGCCGGCACGTCCGAATCGACCGCACGCCAGTAATCGGCCAGCGCCGGCGAATCGATGATGCGCTGGGCCATGCCCTCGAACACCTCGAACAGGGCGTCGTCGCGGTCGCCGAGCTGTTCGACCTGGCGCCGGATGCGGTCGACCGTACGCTGCAGCAGCGCCTGGATCAGCGCGGTGCGGTCGGGGAAGTTGCGGTACAGGGTGGCGCGGCCCACCTGGGCGCGTTCGACCACCAGGTCCAGTGGGGCAGTGACACCGTGTTGGCCGAACACATGATCGGCGGCGTCGAGGATGAGGGCACGGCGGGCAGCAGCATCGGCACGTTGAGCAGTCATGGAATTATTTTCGGACAATAGTGTCCGATTGGCGAGACATTGGGTGACGGGATTGTCCGCTTGTTGTGGTACGCACATCTTTGTGACGGATACGTGATGGTGAGAATCTGAACGAAAACGGGGCCCGAAGGCCCACCGCTGGAGTTGCTGTAGATCCACGCCATGCGTGGATGAAAAGGCTTGGGGCCGGAACGGATGCGGCTAGCCGGTGGCTGATCCGCTCATCTGGCCTTCTTCCTGCTCTTGATGAAATCAATGAACCCCTTCTCATGGCCCTCAAAGGCACGTCTGCCGTACTTGCGGTGCTGCGGTTCGAACAGCGCGTAGGCTGCATCAAGGTTTCCCGATTCGAACTCAATCGTTGCAAGGAGCTCGTCCATGTACTCGCTTGAGGCTTCTCCTTGTCCATAAATGTCTCTGGCGACCATCGCCCACGCTCTGGCCTTCTCAAACTGGGCGGTATCGCGATAGAAAACTGCTATTCCATACGATGAACTCTGGGCGTGGTCATAGGATGACTTGGGCTCTGGAATCATGTCCCAGCTTTCAAGGAAGCGATGCTCTGCCTCCGCGATGTCACCGGCCAGCCAAGCGGTTCTCCCGCATTTGGCGATTGCAAGGATGCGTTCTTTCAGTTCGGCATCGAGACTCATGGTCATGCAAGTGTTTCCGCTCAGTTTTTCTATTGGATTGATACCGGGCTGAGTCTAGCCGCGTAGTAGATGGTGACGCATTGGTAGTGCGCCGCTTTCACCAGTTCATGCCATATACGACAAAAAGAGGGGGCCTTTCGGCCCCTCGGGTAATGTTCCGACGGCGTAAGCCGATCAGAAGAACGCGCGGATACCGAATGCGACGCCACGGCCCGGCAGCGGCGAGTAGTCGCGCAGCAGAGAGGTATGCGGACGCACTTCGCGGTTGGTCAGGTTGCTGCCATCCAGGAACACCTCGTAGCTGTTGCTGGCGTTGCGGTCCCAACGATAGGCCAGGTGCGCATCGACCAGGGTGTAGCCATCGCTCGGCTCCTCGTTCTGCGCCACGTCCTTCTGGCGGCTGTAACGCACCGCACCGACCGAGGCGCGCCAGCCGTCCTTCGACCAGCGCAGGTCGGCACCGACGCGGGCCGGGGCGATGCGCGGCAGGTAGCCGGTGTTGGCAAGTTCCACGCTGTAGTTATGGTTGTGGTCGCCATGCGGAACGGCAATGTCGAGGTTGCGGCTGCCGCTGCCATCCAGCTTGGCTTTCACGTAGTCACCGAACAGGCGCAGGTCCCAGTCACCGGCGCCGCCCTCGAACAGGTGCACCAGGGCCTCGGCCTCGGCACCGCGGAATACCGCGTCCTGCTGGGTCCACGCACGAACTGGCAGGCCCTCGGTAACGCCGGTGTCGGCCAGGTAGATGAAGTCCTTGAACTTGGTCTGGTAGACCGAGGCGGAGAAGTCCAGGCGCTCGCTGTGGGTGTGGATGCCCAGCTCCACGCGCTGGCCGCGCTCGGTCTTCAGGTTGCCGTCGCCGATCTCCAGCGAACGGGTAGCAATGTGCGCGCCGGCGGCGTACAGCTCTTCGTTGGTGGGTGCACGCTCGGAGCTGTCCACGCCGATGCGCAGGTCGACCGCGTCGTTGAGCTTCCAGATGCCGGCAGCCGAGAGGTTGGTGGCGCCGAAGGTGCGGCGCCGGTAGTCACCGGTCGGGTCCAGCTTGACCTGGTCGTGGCGGCCGCCCAGTTCCAGCTTGAACGGGCCGAACTGCTTTTCCTGCAGTACAAACAGGCCGATGTTCTTCGTACCGGTATCCGGTACGAACGCTTCTTCACCCTTGGCGCCGAAATCACTGTTGCCGAACTGCAGGCCGAAGGCGCCGTCCCACCCACCGATCTGCTGCTGCACCGCTTCCAGGCGCGCCTCGATGCCACGGTTGGTGAAGCGGGTGGAGGGCGTGCCGGCCTCCAGCTCCACGTGCTCGTAGTCGGTGTAGGCCACGCGTGCGTTGATGTTCTTCAGGAACGAGACCGGGTTGTAGATGCCGGCCTTGGTCTCGAAGCGGTTCTGCACCATGTCGATGCGCACGTCATGCTCGTCGCCGCCTTCCTCTTCATCGCCGTGGTCGTGGCCGTGGTCATGGCCGTGATCGTCGCCGTCGGCGTGCACGTGTGCGCCGTTGGGAATGCCGTAGTTGGTGCGGTAGGTGCTGGCCGACACGCCGAAGTAGCCGCCTTCGCCCAGCCAGGTGGCGCCGACGCCGCCGGCGCGGGTGCGGATGGAGCTGTTGTCGAGGCGGCCGCGACGCGGCTCTTCGCCTTCCTCGCCCGCGTGGTCGTGGTCGTGGTCGTCGTGGTGGTCTTCCAGGCTGTCGATCACCGCATAGCCGGGAATGCGGTAGTCGTCGCCATTGCGCACCAGGCCGTCCACATGAAGCACGACATTGCCGCTGACGCCATCGAGGCGGAACATGCCGCTGCGCTCGTTGTTCACCGAATTGCCACGCAGCTCGGCGCGGCCGCTGAGCGGGCGCTCGGGCAGCTCGCGCGCGATGCGGCCGTCGACCACATTGACTGCACCACCGATGGCACCGCTGCCGAACAGCAGCGTGGCCGGCCCCTTCAGCACTTCGATCTGGTCAGCCAGGAACGGCTCGATGCTGGTGGCATGGTCCGCACTGACGGTGGATGCATCCATGTTGCCCATGCCGTTGGACAGCACCGCAACGCGTGGGCCTTCCTGGCCGCGGATGATCGGGCGCCCGACGCCGGGCCCGAAGAAGGTGCTCTGCACGCCGGGCAGCTTGGCCACGGTATCGCCGAGGGTGCCGGCCTTCTGTTCGTCCAGGCGCTCACCGGCCAGCACCTCCACCGGGCGCGCAAGGGATTCGGCATCGCCCTGCAGCGGCGACGCGGTGACTTGCACCGAGGACAGCTCGGTCAGGTGGCGGTCACGATGGGCGGTGTCCTGACCGGCTGCAAAGGCGACGGACGGCAGCAGGGCGGCGAGGGCCAGGGCCAGGGAATGCGGCTTGAGCCGTGCGGTGTGGGCGGGCATGGATGGGTCCTTTGTTACACTGTATCAATCGCGGGGCGCACGAATCCCGTCGATGGGACAGGGGGAGGGAAAGCGTGCGGGTCGGGAAGGGATGTTATATTATTCCATAACGATTCGCCGACCCTGCTGGAAGTCATGTCCTTGTCCTCACGCCTGCGCCACCTGCTCGACCGTTTCGGTGCCACCGGTTCGATGCTGTGCGCGGTGCATTGCGCAGTCATCCCGGTGCTGCTGGCGGCAGCGCCCTCGCTGGGCCTGTCGTTCTGGCTGAGCGACGGCGTTGAACAGGCGCTGGTGCTGTTCGTGACCCTGCTTGGGCTGTTCAGCCTGGTCTGGGGTTACCGCCGCCATGGCGCGCTGCGTGCGCTGGGCTTCCTGATCCCCGGCCTGGTCGCGCTGTGGGCTGGCGTGCTGTACGAGCCGCTGCATCACAACGCCGTGCCGCATGCGGTGGTGATGACCATCGGTGGCCTGCTGGTGGGCGTTGCCCATCTGGTCAACCTGCGCCTGAACCACGGCCACGTACACGACGCCAGCTGCGCGCACTAGGCGCTCCATGATAGGATTTTCGATCGTGCGCGGGGGCGCCCAGCAAGGCGGCCCCGCCGAACCCGTGTCAGTACGGGGTAACCAGATTTCACACTTGAGGAGTTGAAGACATGGGTAAGGGTGACCGCAAGACCGCCAAGGGCAAGCGCTACAACGCCAGCTACGGCAACGCCCGTTCGCATACCGCGAGCAAGGTCGCCGTAGGCGCCGCCGCCCGGTTGCCAAGAAGACCGTGGCCAAGGCTCCGGCGAAGAAGGCCGTGGCGAAGAAGGCCGTCGCCAAGGCCTGATCCGGCCGCGCGACTGGTCCAAGGAAAAACGCGGCGCCTGGCGCCGCGTTTTTTTATGCATGATTTTGCAGAGCCGAGCCCATGCCCGGCTGGCGCAATGCAGCCGAGCGTGGGCTCGGCTCTACAACCGGATCAGCGCAGGGTCTTCTTCAGCGTTTCCGGGTTGCCGTCGTTCGGCGCGGCTGGTACCTGCAGAAGGTGTGCCAGCAGTGGATAGACATCGACATTGTCGAAGCCATCGATCACCAGGCCCTGGCGGAACGACGGGCCACTGGCCACGAACACCGCGCGCATGGACGGCAGCGCGTTGTCGTAGCCGTGCGAGCCGCGGTCCTGCTGTTCGCGCTTGGCGATCTTTTCCTGATGCAGGGCATCCCAGCCTTCATCCATCATGCAGACAATGGCGGGAATGCGCGGATGGGTGCCGTAGTGCAGGCGCGCCGGCAGTTTTTCTTTCTTCCAGCATTCGTAGTGCGCGTGGCGGCCGAGCAGAGCGCGTTCGGCGGCGGCTTCATGGCCGACCACCGGTGCGAAGCCGACCGACTGGCCCTGGCTGACATTGCGCGCAATCGCCGGGTCGACCATCGATTCGGTGGCGATCACCTGGCCAGCGGGGACACTGGCCATGCCATGGTCAGAGACCACGATCACGTTGGTGGTCGAGGCCAGGCCGCGCTGCTGCAGCCCATCGAGCACCTGGCCGACGATCTGGTCGGCGCGCACGATGGCGTCGGCGTACTGCTTCGACTCGGGGCCGTAGTTGTGACCGGCCTTGTCCACGTGTTCCATGTACAGCGTGGTCAGGCGGGGGGCATCGGCGTCGGTCTGTGACAGCCAATCGAGCACGATGCCGGCGCGCTGTTCCAGCGGCTCCTTGCCGTCGTAGATGCGCCACTGGCTGGGGCGTACGCCACGGATCTCCGATTCACTGCCCGGCCATGACGTGGTGGCCGAACGCACGCCAGCATTCTCGGCGCCGACCCAGATCGGTTCGCCGCCCCACCAGCCACTGGTGGTAACCGCTTCGCGATTGCTCAGCTCGAACCGGCCCAGTGCTTCATCGTCCATGCTGTTGTTGACGATGCCGTGGTGGTCCGGGCGCAGGCCGGTAACGAGGGTGTAGTGATTCGGGAAGGTCAGCGACGGATAGGACGGGGTCATCCAGCGTGCGCGCACGCCGCCATCGATCAGGCGTTGCAGGTTCGGGGTCAGGCTGCGGTCCAGCGCATCGGCGCGCAGGCCGTCGATGGAGATCAGCAGCAGCTTCGGCGGTGCCGCCGCAGCGATGGAAGTGGGAACGGAGGCGGAGGGGGGGCGCGGTGGTGCAGGCAGCCAGGGGCAGCAGCAGCGCCAGCGCACAGGTCAGGCGTACGGAAGTCATCCGCGCATGATAAGCCGGCGCAATGACGCGCCCAAGACACGGCGCGGTGTCCGCGCATTTTTCCTTATCCCCGCGCCTGTCGGCGCGCGCCCTTCAACAAGAAGGGGGCTTTTCTCCAGACAGATTCCAGATGCCTCCATCCACGCATGGCGTGGATCTATCGTGTCGACCAAGGTCGACACCTGCCAGCCGCCGCGGGAATCTGTCGAAGGTGGGGCGGTGTGGGTGGGCAGGACCGTTGGCGCCATGGATGGCGCCATCGACCCCCATGGATGGGTTTACGGCGTGTCCTGCCCACCCATACCGCCCCACCCAACGCGTAGAAAATCGGAGCTGTATTGGCTCTTGACCTTGCCGTTGCCTCTGCGGGTGCCGGGCGCAGCCCGGCCGGCCCTCTCAGGCGAACAGCGGGGCCTGGCGCTGTTCCAGCCGCAGCAGCGCGGCCTTGGTTTCCAAGCCGCCACCGAAGCCGGTCAGTGCACCGTTGCTGCCGATCACGCGGTGGCAGGGCAGGATGATCGGCAATGGATTGCGGCCATTGGCCGCGCCCACCGCGCGGGTCGCGCTGGGTTGGCCCAGGTGCTGCGCCAACTGCAGATAGCTCCAGGTCTGGCCGAACGGAATCAACGCCAGCGCCTGCCACACGCGCAGCTGGAACGGCGTGCCGCGTGGTGCCAGCTGCAGGTCGAGCCGGCTGCGTTCACCGTGCAGGAACTGCAGCAGCTGTTCGCGTGCCTCCGGCAGTGCATCCGGTGCGTAATGCCAGCCGTCGCGCCCGCGTGCGGGGTGACGGTTCTCCGGAAACAGCACGTGCGCAAGACCACGCTCGTCACCGGCGATGGTCAATACGCCGATCGGGCTGTCGAAACGATCGAACAACAGGGTCATGTCGGTTCTCCAACGAACGTGCCGGACAGGTGCCACAGGTGCAGCACCGCGTAGGCGCGCCACGGGCGCCAGGGTTGCGAGCGCGCTTCGGTCGCGCGTTCGCTCAGGCGCTGGCCCTGCGCGTGGCCGAGCACCTGCTGCAGTACAAGGTCGCCGGCCGGGAAGGCATCGGGCTGGCCGAGGCCACGCAGGGCGATGTACTGCGCGGTCCAGGGGCCGATGCCGGGCAGTGCAACGCAGCGCGCAACGAATTCCTCCAAGGCCTGGCCGGGCCCGAAGTCGAGCCGGCCGCTGGCGCAGGCGGCGGCCAGGGCGCGCACGGTGGCGGCGCGGCTGCGCGGCAGGCCGATTGACTCCAATGGTGCCTCGGCCAGTACCTCGGGCGCTGGAAACTGGCGATCGAAGTCGGATGGCATGCCCGGCAGGTGCGCGCCATAGGCGTCGACCAGGCGCCGCGCGAAGGTGGTGGCCGCGGCCACGCTGACCTGCTGCCCGAGCACCGCGCGTACGCCCACCTCGAAGCCATCCCAGCCGCCGGGCACGCGCAGCCCGGGGCGCTCGGCGATCCCGCGCGCCAGCAGAGGTTCCTCGCCGAGCGCGGCATGCACCTGCTGCAGGTCGGCATCCAGATCGAACACGCGACGCACGCGGCGCACGATGTCAGGGATCAAGCGCGGATCCACCGCGCCCAATTGCAGGCGAAGTTCCGGGCGCTTCGAATCGGCGGTGACGCGCAGCAGGGTGGGGCGCTCCGGCGCGCCCAATACGCGCTGGTAGCTGTCTTCACCGATCAGTTCGATGCCGGGCAGGCTGCGTTTGCGCAGGAAGGCCAGCATGCGTGGGAAGTCCAGTGGTGGACGGTAGCCCAGGCGCAGCACCAGGCCGCCATCATCTGCAGCCAACGGTTGATGCTGGCGACGCAGGGCGGTCGGCGCCATCCCACAGCCTTGCAGGAACGCGGTATTGAAGCGGCGCAGGCTGTTGTAGCCGGCAGCCAGCGCGACGTCGGTCACCGCCAGCGTGGTTTCGGTCAGCAACTGTTTGGCCAGCAACAGGCGATGGGTTGCGTGGATCTGCCCGGGCGTTGCGCCGAGATGTTCGACGAACAGGCGCTGCAGTTGGCGCGCGCTGAGGCCGAGCTTCGTTGCAAGATCGGCCACCGGCTGCTCCTGCAGGAAGCCGCCGTGGATCAGCGCCAGTGCGCGCTGCACGGTCTGTCCGGCCAGGGCCTGCTGGGCCTGCGGTGCCAATTCCGGGCGGCAGCGCAGGCAGGGGCGGTACCCGGCGGCCGCGGCGGCCGCGGCGGTGGGGAAGTAGGTGATGTTGCGCGGCTTCGGCGGCGGTGCCGGGCACACCGGGCGGCAGTAGATGCCGGTGCTGCGCACGGCGGTGAAGAACACGCCGTCGAAGCGTGCGTCGCGGGCCAGGCGGGCGCGGTCGCAGGCGGCGGTGTCGAGGGCGAGGGCGGTGTCCATGGCGCCAGTCTAGGCCCGCGCGGGCGGCGATACTCGCCACATTCGGACATGGATGCTGAAGGGGGGCAGGCTGGGCTGCGCCCGGCACCCGCGGTAGTGCCGGCCGCTGGCCGGCAACGGCAACGGCAACGGCAACGGCAGAAGCTGGTTTTCTGTGGGGAGGCGGGGTGGGCCCGGTTGCGGGAGTGTCCGCGGCATGGATGCCGCGGCCAAGCCCCCAAGGACGGGTTTACGGCGTCTCCCGCAACCGGGCCCACCCCGCCTTCGACAGGTTCCTGCGATCTGTCGGAAGGGCATCCCGCTCTGGTAGGTGTCGACCTTGGTCGACACGCTTTTTCCCCAAGGGTCAGAAGGGGTTCATCACCACGCACTGAATGCGCGGCCTGGACGGGTAGACTGTGGCTCTTGCTCACGTGAAGACCGGTTGCCCGATGTCCGCCAAACTCCGCTGGTTGCCCCTGTTGTGCCTGGCCCTGGCGGGCTGCAGCCAGCTGGAGAATCCGGGCAATGTGACTGCCGCCGACAAGGCCGCGCGGGCGCCGTCCAGCGATGGCGAGAACATGGTGTCGATCAATGCGGCTGACGCACCGCCGCCGCCGGCACCGCCGCGCAGCCGGGAGGACCGGCCGTGGCCGCAGGCGCAGCTGGAGAATGGACGCGCCTGGATCAGTTGCAGCACCGAGTACGCCGGCGAAGCTGGCGACGGTGTCGAGCTGGAAGGCCTGCAGCGCGAGCAGATCACCCAGGCCCTGGCCCCGTGCGCCGAGCGTGGCCTGATGCGCGTGCGCTACGCCGGCAAGATCAATCCGGGCTTCGCCGAGATGATGTGGCGTCTGGCGGTGGTGGCCGACCAGCAGAAGATCCACAAGCGCATCCTTGACCTGGATTCCAGTGGCGGGCAGGTGGAGTCGGCGATCGTCGCCGGTGACAGCATCGGTGAATCGGGCTGGACCATCTGGGTGCGCGAAGGCTCGATCTGCCACAGCGCCTGCGTGTTCGTGCTGGCCGCCGGCGACAACCGCCTGCTGTCGGGCAAGGTCGGCATCCACCGCATGATGCGCATCAGCTCCAAGGCCACCTCGCGCGCCGAGCTCAACCGCGAGCTGCACGAGGTCTACGACAACGTGAAGGACTACCTGCAGCGCAACGGCGTGGCGGTCGGTGTGGCCGATCTGATGATGACCGTGCCCAACCGCAGCCTGCGCCTGCTGACCCCGGACGAACTGCGCCAGTACGGCCTGGATGGCACCAATGCGGTGCAGGACGATCTGGAACGGATCAAGCAGATGCGTGCCTGCGGCGACGATTTCGTGCAGCGCAAGGACGCCTTCCTGGTCGCCTTCGACCAGCAGTGCAAGCGCGAAGGCGCCGACATGGAGTCGATCAACAGTTGTGGCCAGGCGTTGAAGCAGCGCTTCGGCTTCCCGGACGCGGTCTGTCCCGACGAAAGCCCGCTGTCGGAGATCGATGTGGCGACGCTGCCACCAGCGCCGCCGGAGCCCCCGCCGGTGGCCGAACAGGCGCCAGGGAACGCCGCCGCGCCCGCCGCGCAGGCTGATGCGGCAGCGGTGGAGGGCGACGCCCCGGCACGCTGACAGCATAGTCACCGCGCTGGCGTAGACTGCGGTTCTCTCCAGAAAACCGGCGGTGTCCATGAAGCGCGTGCTCCTGCTGCTGTCCCTGCTGCCCCTGACTGCGTTGGCGCAGGCACCTGCGCCGGCCACGCCTGCACCAGCTCCGGCACGCCCGGCCCCGGCATCGCCGGCGGCTGCGAAGCCCGCCACTGCCGGTGCCCCGGCGTTGACCGCTGCGCAGCAGGCCCAGGTGCAGAAGCAGGACGCGGAAATGGGCGCGGCTGCGTTGAAGGCGGCGCAGCTGGTCGATGCCAACCGCGCCGGCGAATTGTGGGATGGCGCTTCGGCCGTCGCGCGCCGTGCGGTGCCGAAAGCCACCTTCGTCAGCCAGTTGGCCGCCGAGCGCACGCGCCTGGGTGCGCTGGCCGGGCGTGGCCAGCCGACCATCACCCGGGTCAAGTACAGCCCCGGCGCCGCAGTGCCGGAAGGGCTGTACATCAACGTCAGCTTCCCGACCCGTTTCGCCAACAGCGCGCAGCCGGTGCGCGAGCTGGTCTCGTTCCGCTTCGACGAAGACCAGGTCTGGCGCCTGGCCGGTTACAGCCTGCGCGCGTCGGCACCCTGAGGAGATGAACGATGGCAACTGAGCTGACAATGCTGGCCTGGTCGGTGCTGCTGGGCTTTGTCTACATCTTCGCCACCTCCACCGTGGTCACCCGCGAGCGCGGGATGAAGTGGAATGCCTCGGCACGCGATGGCGATGCAAAGCCGCTCAGCGCGCTGGCCGGTCGCCTGCAGCGTGCGCAGGCCAACTTCCTGGAAACGTTCCCGTTCTTCGCCGCTGCCGCCATCGCGGTGGTCGTGGCCGGGCGCAGCAACGACACCACGGCGCTGGCTGCGCAGGCCTACGTCTGGGCGCGTGTGGTCTACCTGCCGCTGTATGCCGCAGGCGTGCCCTACGTGCGCAGCCTGGTCTGGCTCGTATCGCTGCTGTCGATCCTGGCGCTGGTGTTCGCACTGCTGTAGCCGGGCCTGATCCAGATCAAGGCCAGTCATGCGCGCGGCGCTATGCTGGCCCGGACTGAATCAACGGCAGGAGGCGCGCATGCGCAGGATGGACGTGGTGGTGGTCGGCGCCGGACCGGCGGGACTGTGCTTCGCGCGTGCGCTGGCCGGCAGTGGCCTGCAGGTCGGGCTGGTCGAAGTGCAGCCGCGCCAGGCCCTGGCCGAAGCCGCCTTCGATGGCCGCGAGATCGCGCTGACCCATGCCTCGCGGCAGAGCATGGAGCAACTGGGGCTGTGGCAGCGCCTGCCGCAGGCCGAAGTCGCCGAGCTGCGCGATGCCAGGGTGATGAACGGCGGCTCGCCGTTCGCGTTGACCTTCGCCAGCAGCCAGGTTGATGGCCAGCCGCTGGGCTGGCTGGTGCCCAACCACCTGATCCGCCGCGCCGCCTGGGATGCCGTGCAGGGCCAGGATGCGCTGGAGCTGTTCGATGGGCGCAAGGTGCTGGGCGTGCAGGCCGATGCGCAGGGCCACGTGGTCAGACTCGATGACGGCAGTCAACTGCACGCGCGACTGCTGGTCGCGGCTGACAGCCGCTTCTCCGCCACCCGCCGCATGCTCGGCATCGGTGCGCAGATGCGCGACTTCGGCAAGTCGATGCTGGTATGCCGCATGCAGGTCGAGCGCGACCATCACCACACGGCCTGGGAGTGGTTCGGCTACGGCCGCACCATGGCGCTGCTGCCGCTCAACGAGGGCCAGGCATCGGCGGTGATCACGCTGCCGCCGCGGCAGATCGAAGAACTGCTGGCGATGGACGAGGTGGCCTTCGGCGATGCCATCAGTGCCTGCTTTGAGCATCGGCTGGGCCGCATGCAGCCGGTGGCCACGCCGCAGGCGTATCCGCTGGTAGGTGTGTACGCGCACCGTTTCGTCGGCGAGCGTTCCGCGCTGATCGGCGATGCCGCGGTGGGCATGCACCCGGTCACCGCGCACGGCTTCAATCTGGGACTGGCCAGCGCACAGCGGCTGGCACAGGGCATCGTCGCGCAGCAGCGGCGCGGTGCCGACATTGCCGCCGCCGGCATGCTGGCCAGCTACCAACGCGGTCATCGGTTGGCGTCGCGGCCGCTGTACGAGGCCACCAACGCGATCGCCAGCCTGTACACCGACGATCGTCGCCCGGCACGCCTGCTGCGGGCCGCGGGCCTGCGCCTGGCGCAGGGCGTGGCACCGTTCAGACAGCTGATTGCCTCGCACCTGACCCAGCGCGTGGCCTGAACACTCTCGGATCAGCCAGCGGCCAGCACGCGGATCTGGCTGTCGGCGAACTCGACCACCTGGCCTGCGCGGATCTTGCAGGCCTTGCGCAGTTCGACCTCACCATCGACCCGCACCTGGCCCTCGCTGATGACCATCTTGGCCTCGCCGCCGCTGGTGACCAGGTCGGCCAGCTTCAGCAGCTGCTTGAGTTCGACGTAGTCGCCGTCGAGGTCGAATTCGAGAATCTGCATGGAGCGAGGGTCCTGGAAAGAGGGCGCAGGCCAGCGGCCGGGCCGGGAAGCGGGCGCGTATTGTGCGCCAGCACGGGGCACGACGGCACGCGCATGGAAAGCTGTACGCCTCGTTCAGGATCAATGCGGTATCATTCCGCTCTGAGCGAGTGAAATCTCCTCCGACCGAGCAGCGCCAGGGCACGCGATAAGAAGGGCGCCCAAAGCGCGGACCATCACCCTTTTTATCGCACTGCCAGGAAGACGGCAGTGCCTTCGGAGTTCCCCATGTCCCAAGATTCCCAAGCGCCGCTGCAGTTCGCGCAGCTCGGCCTGTCCGAGCCCGTGATGCAGGCGGTCACCGCCATCGGCTACGAAACCCCGTCGCCGATCCAGGCCGCCACCATCCCGGCGATGCTGGAAGGCCGCGACGTGCTGGGCCAGGCCCAGACTGGTACCGGCAAGACCGCTGCGTTCGCACTGCCGGTACTGTCCAACATCGACCTGCAGCAGATCAAGCCCCAGGCCCTGATCCTGGCGCCGACCCGCGAACTGGCCATCCAGGTTGCCGAGGCGTTCCAGTCCTATTCGTCGAAGATCCCGGGCTTCCGCGTGCTGCCGGTGTACGGCGGCCAGCCCTACGGCCAGCAGCTGTCGGCGCTGCGCCGTGGCGTGCACATCGTGGTCGGCACCCCGGCCGCGTGATCGATCACCTGGACCGCAGCACCCTGGACCTGTCCGAGCTGAAGACCCTGGTGCTGGACGAAGCCGATGAAATGCTGCGCATGGGCTTCATCGACGATGTGGAAGCCGTGCTGAAGAAGCTGCCGGAGCAGCGCCAGGTGGCCCTGTTTTCGGCCACCATGCCGCCGCAGATCCGCCGCATCGCGCAGACCTACCTGCAGGACCCGGTGGAAGTGACCATCGCGGCCAAGACCACCACCTCGGCCAACATCCGCCAGCGCTACTGGTGGGTGAGCGGCATGCACAAGCTGGACGCGCTGACCCGCATCCTGGAAGTCGAGCCGTTCGACGCGATGATCATCTTCGCGCGCACCAAGGCCGGCACCGAAGAACTGGCCAGCAAGCTGCAGGCGCGTGGCCTGGCCGCTGCCGCCATCAACGGTGACATGCAGCAGGCCCAGCGCGAGCGCACCATCGCCATGCTGAAGGAAGGCAAGCTGGACATCCTGGTCGCCACCGACGTGGCCGCCCGCGGCCTGGACGTGGAGCGCATCAGCCACGTGCTGAACTACGACATCCCGTACGACACCGAGAGCTACGTGCACCGCATCGGCCGTACCGGCCGTGCCGGCCGCAGCGGTGAGGCGATCCTGTTCGCCACCCCGCGCGAGAAGGGCATGCTGCGCCAGATCGAGCGCGCTACCCGCCAGCCGATCGAAGAGATGCAGCTGCCGAGCGTGGAGGCGGTCAACGACACCCGCATCAACAAGTTCACCTCGCGCATCACCGAAACGCTCGGCGCCGGCGGCCTGGACTTCTACCGCCAGCTGCTGGAGCGCTTCGAGAACGAGCAGAACGTGCCGGCCATCGAGATCGCGGCCGCGCTGGCCAGGATGCTGCAGGGCGATACCCCGTTCCTGCTGCAGCCGCCGGTGCGTGCCCCGCGTGAAGAGCGCGCGCCGCGCGAGCGCTTCGACCGTGGCGACCGCCCGGAGCGTGGCGATCGCTTCGACCGCAACGAGCGGGGTCCGCGCTTCGAGCGTGGCCCGCGTCGCGACGACGCCGAAGGTGGTTTCGAGCCGCGTCCGCGCCGCGAGGTTCCGCCGCGTGGTGCGCCGGAGCAGGGCATGGAGACCTACCGTATTTCGGTCGGCCACCAGCACGGCGTGAAGCCGGCCAACATCGTCGGCGCCATCGCCAACGAAGCCGGCCTGGAAAGCCGTTTCATCGGCCGCATCGACATCCACGACGACTTCTCGCTGCTGGACCTGCCGGCACAGATGCCGCCGGACGTGCTGTCGCACCTGCAGAAGGTGTGGGTGTCCGGCCAGCAGCTGCAGATGCGTCCGCTGGCGGCCGGTGAAGAGATCAACCCGGCCCCGCGTCCGTTCAAGCCGCGCTTCGACAAGCGTGGTCCGGGCGGCCCCGGTGGCCCGCGTCGTGGTGGTCCGGGTGGTCCGGGTGGCCATGGGGGCGACCGCGGCGGTGACCGCGACAGCCGCCCGCCACGTCGTGATGGCTTCAAGCCGCGCGGCCCGCGCAGCTTCTAAGCCGCACCCACAGCCGTCCAGAGCAACGCCGGCCCCCGGGCCGGTGTACAGGAAAAGGGGACGGAGGGGATTAAGTCGTATATGGCAGGCCATGCGCTTATGCCGAAAACGACTTAATCCCCTCCGTCCCCTTTTTCGCACGGTCAACACATTGCCGGTCATAGGCTGGTCCGGTTCCAAAGGAGGTTGTCACCGCAGCACATTCGGGGGATCCAGGATGGGTAGGAGTGGCACGGACCAACAGAGCCGGCGGGTGCCGATGACCCGGGGGCTGGGACTGCGATTTGCGTTGTTGACCGGCATGGCGATCGGACTGGTCGCACTGTCGGCGTTGATCCAGGAACTGCAGGCGGCCTCCACCGCCTGGATCGCCGGCCAGGGATACTGGTCGCGCGGTCAGCAGGATGCGACCGCCGCGCTCAGTCGCTACCTGGCGCGCGGCAATGTCCAGGACCTGGACGATGCACGCCAGGCCCTGCAGGTGCCGTTGGGCGATCTGCAGGCGCGCTTGGCGCTGGAACAGGCGGAGCCTGACGAAGAGAAGGCCCGGCAGGGCTTCCTGCAGGGGGGCAACGCGCACGCCGACATTCCGCGCCTGGTGTTTTCGTTCCGCTACGCGCGCGATATCGGTGCTTTCCGCGAAGCGACCGCGTTATGGCGGCAGACCGACGGGGACCTGATGGCGCTGCAGCGCCTGGTCGATGAGTTGCAGCGGCGGCACGAGGGTGGCCCCTTACTGACAGCCACACGAGACCAGTACCTGCAGCAACTGCGTGATCTCGACCGCCGGATGAAGGTGCAGAGCCAGGCGTTCTCGCAGGCGCTGCTGCGGATGGCGACGCTGGTGAGGCTGGCGACGTTGATGGTCGCGGGCCTGTCGGTGCTGGCGATCAGCCTGATGGCGGTGGCCCTGGCGCGCCGCGTCGGCAAGGACCTGACCGAACACGAGAGCCGCTTCCGCGCAGCGTTCTACCAGGCCAACGTCGGCATGCTCAAGCTCGATACCGAAGGCAAGGTGATCGAGGCCAACCAGGCGATGGCCGACATCCTCGATCATCGCCGCGACGTGCTGCTGCAGCTGTCGCTGGCTGACCTGCTGATGGACGGCGAGCTGGTCATTGACGGGGTGGGGCGCATCGATTGGGACCGCCAGCTGCGCCCGAGCGAGCTGCGCTTCCGCCGTCGTGATGGCAGCCTGGTCTGGGGCCGCTGGAGCGGCACCGGTGTGCGCAGCGCCGGCGGCGCCCTGTCGGTGTTCGCGATCATCGAAGACGTCAGCCAGAACCATGCACTGGCGCGCGAGATCGAGCCATGACCCGCTGACCGGCCTGATCAACCGGCGCGAGATCGAACGCCTGCTCGAACGCGCGCTGCTGCAGGTGCGCAGCGAAGGTGGTACGCACGCGCTGTGCTACATCAACCTGGACCATTTCAAGCTGGTCAATGACAGCTTCGGCCATGCCGCCGGCGACCAGATGCTGCGCAGCTTCGCCGATTACCTGGTGGCGGCGGTGCGCGATGGTGACTGGGTGGGCCGGCTGGGTGCGGACGAGTTCGCGGTGTTCCTCGCCCATGCCGGGCAGGACGAGGCCAAGCGCGTGCTGCAGCGGGTGATCCGCAATCTGGGGCAGGCGACGTTCCCGGTGAGCGAGGGCAGCCCGCAGTTGAGCTGCAGCATCGGCGTGGTCGAGGTCAGCGCCGATGCACCGGATGTGAACTGGTTGATGAGCGCCGCCGACAGTGCCTGCTATGCGGCCAAGCAGGCCGGGCGCAACCGCGTGCACTGCTTCAACGAGAACCGCATGGCGTTGGAGGAACGGCGCCGGGAAGCCGAGCGGCTGCAGGGCGTCAGCCTGGCCATGGCCGAGAACCGCATGGTGCTGTATGCGCAGCGCATCGCCCGCGTCGGCGATCCCACCTACCTGCACTACGAGGTGCTGGTACGCATGCGCGGCAGCGATGGCAGCCTGCACCTGCCGGGCCAGTTCATGCCGGCGGTGGAGCGCTATGGCATGGCCGTGGCGCTGGACCGGCACGTGCTCGGCCTGCTGTTCCGGCACCTGCAGGTGTGCCCGGCGCATGTGCGGCAGCTGGGACTGTGCAACGTCAACGTGTCGGCGCAGTCGATCGCCGAACCCGGCTTCCTCGCCTTCGTCTGCGACCTGCTGGAGCGCAATCGCGCGCTGGCCTCCAAGCTGTGCTTCGAGATCACCGAGACCGCAGCGATCAGCAACCTCAGCCAGGCGCGCGCGTTCATCGATGCGGTGAAGGCGCGCGGCTGCCGGATGGCGCTGGACGATTTTGGCTCCGGGCTGTCCTCGTTCGGCTACCTGCGCCAGCTGCCGGCCGACATCCTGAAGATCGACGGGGCCTTCGTGCGCGACATGGATACCGATCCGGTCAGCCACGCCACCGTGCGCGCGATCAGTGAACTTGGGCGCGAGCTGCAGATGGAGGTGGTGGCCGAATGGGTAGAGACCGCCGAAGTCGCCGCCGCGCTGACCCGGCTTGGGGTGCAGGGCCTGCAGGGCTATGCGGTCGAGCGACCGCAGCCACTGGAACGGATGACCCTGGCCGACCTGCGGCCGGTGCGCCTGGTGGCGGTGCAGGGCCCGCCTGCCGCAGGTTGAACGCCGTCGGCGACTTTGGTCTACACATGCGTTGCAGCCGCGGCTGCGATAATGCCTGCCAGGGGCGACGCGCAGTGGGCGCGGGCGTAAGCAGGAACAGGATGTGGCGTGGGCGGCAGGCAGTGGCAGTACGGAACAGGGGCGGTGCTGGTCGTGCTGCTGGTGTGGTTGGCCACGCCGTGGCCACTGTGGGCTGCTGCCGTCGAAGCCGGCCGCGATTACCTGCTGGTCGGCGCAGCCACCGATGAACCCACTCCACATCGCGCATGCACGCCGGACATGCTGGCCGGTCACCGGCAGCAGGTGCAGGTGCCTGCGCCGCCGGGCGGCTGGTCGGGGCAACCGCAGGCCCTGGACGTGTTCAATGTGTTCGCTGGCGAAGTCCGCGTGCAGTATGGCGATCGCGAGATCTGCGGCAACATGCACGATGCCCGTACCCGAGACTCACGCTTCCGCGCAGGCATCGGGCTGGTGGCGGTGCCGCCAGCGGGCAGTCACGATCCATTCCTGGTGTCGTGGCAGACGCCGTTGAAGGCGCGTTGGGTACCCACCCTTCGGCTGGGCGCGCCCAGTCCAGTGCAGCAGAACGATACCGCCCGCCTGCTGGTGCGCGCGGCCTGCATCGCCGTGGCGATCGCACTGGCGTTGTCGGCACTGATGGCCTTCCTCACCACCCGCGACCGCAGTTTCCTGGTCTACATCGCCGGTACCACCGTGCTGGTGCTTTGGCAGGCCATCCTCGGTGGCCTCAGCGGCTATCCGGAACCCTGGTTGCCGGTGGGCGAGCGCGGTGCCTGGTGGCTGCTGGTGTTGACTGCGGCCACGCAGGCCTTGGTGCTGCCGGCGCTGTGGCGGCTGAATGGCGGTGATCGCCTGTTGCCGCGTTCGCGTCCGTTCCAGCTGGTGGCGCTTTGGGGATTGCTGGCGTTGGCTGCACTGGTGCCTTGGCTGCCATGGGACAGCCTGGCCTGGGTGGCGCAGGGCCTGCAGGTGTCCTATCTGCTGGGCTGTGGCCTGGCGTTGATGGCCGGGTGTGGGCACGGCTGCGCGGTGACCGCTGGGCGCAGGCGGGGCTGGCGGCGCTGGCGCCGATGCTGGTGTTGATCCTGGCCGACGCCTGCCGCGCGGCGTGGTTGCTGGAATACCGCGTGGAGGCCCTGCAGCTGGCGGTGACCTGGCTGCTGATGATGGCCGCCTACGCACTGAACCAGCGGCTGGGTCGCCTGCGCCAGCAGCGCGATGAACTGCGCCAGCTGGCCGAGACTGATGGCCTGACCGGCCTGCCCAACCGCCGTGCCGGCCTGCAGCAGCTGGCCCGCCACTTGGAGCGGGTTGACCGCGAGCGTGGCCCGCTGGTGATCGGCTTCCTCGATATCGATCTGTTCAAGGACATCAATGACCGCCATGGCCACGCCGTGGGGGACCAGGTGCTGGTGGCGGTGGCGCGCGCATTGCGTGCCGCGGTACGCAGCCAGGACCAGGTAGTGCGGATGGGGGGCGAAGAGTTCCTGTTGCTGATGCCGGGCATGCCCCGCGAGGCGGCGTCGGCGCGCCTGGATCGCCTGCGCCGGCACATCACGGAGGCGGCCCGGGCGCTGCAGGTGCCCGGCCTGGAGGTCACCGCCAGCATCGGCCTGGCGCAGTGGCGGCCGGGCGAGGACGATCTCGCCGCGCTGCTGCGCCGGGCCGACCATGCCATGTACGTGGCCAAGCGTGCCGGCCGCAACCGGGTGTTCGACGGCGAAGAACTCGATCCACCCGGCCTGGCATGAAGCGCGGCGGGCGGCGATGCCGGATAATAGGGCGATGACCACCCGACTCAACAAACACATCGCCGACACCGGCTTCTGCTCCCGCCGCGAGGCCGATCGCCTGATCGCCGCCCGCCGGGTCACCGTCAACGGCCATCCGGCCGGCACCGGCGCGGTGGTGGGCGAGGAAGACCAGGTGCTGGTGGATGGCCAGCCACTGCGCGCGCGCGTGGCCCGCAAGCCCGGCGCCCGCCGCCACGTCTACATCGCGCTGAACAAGCCGGTCGGCGTCACCTGCACGACCGAGACGTCGGTCAAGGGCAACATCGTCGACTTCGTCGGGCATGAACAGCGCATCTTCCCGATCGGCCGCCTCGACAAGGAGTCCGAAGGCCTGATCCTGATGACCAGCAACGGCGACATCGTCAATCAGATCCTGCGGGCCGAGAACGGCCACCAGAAGGAATACCTGGTGGCGGTGAACAAGCCGGTCACCGATGAGTTCCTGCGCGGCATGGCGCGTGGTGTTCGCATCCACGACCAGATGACGCTGCCATGCAAGACTTCGCGCATCGCCAAGTTCGGTTTCCGCATCACCCTGCAGCAGGGCCTGAACCGGCAGATCCGCTTGATGGCCGCCGAGTTCGGCTATCGCGTGACCCAGCTGCGCCGCGTGCGCATCGACAACATCAAGATTGGTGCGCTGAAGCCGGGCCAGTGGCGCAACCTGACCGAGCAGGAGCTGCAGGGCCTGCTGCCGAAGCAGCTGGACTGGTAGTGCCGGCCGCTGGCCGGCTGCAATGGGCGCGCGATGTATCCGGGATGCCGGCCAACGGCCGGCACCACCGCCATGCGGATTGCTCACCGGCTTCCGCTAGACTTCGCGGTGACCTGCCGGAACGTGACGTTGCATGATCAAGCCCGACAAGCCCGCCAACGAAGCCCTTCGGCTCGAGGCGCTGTATCGCTACCGCATCCTCGATTCGGAGCGAGAAAAATCCTTCGACGACCTGGTGGTGATCGCCAAGGCGGTCTGCGGCACCTCGATGGCGGCGGTGACCCTGATCGATGTCGAACGGCAATGGTTCAAGTCGATCCAGGGCATCGATGCGGCGGAAAACCTGCGCAGCGAATCGATGTGTGGCCATGCCATCCTGCAGCCGCAGCAGATCATGGTGGTCGAGGATGCGCTGCAGGATGCGCGCTTCCACGACAATCCGGTGGTGGTCGGCGATCCGCACGTCCGCTTCTATGCCGGCGCGCCGCTGATCAGCTCCGACGGCTTGCCGCTGGGTACGCTGTGCGTGTTCGACGCACAGCCGCAACACCTGGCCAGCGACAAGGCCGAGGCGCTGGCCGCACTGTCGCGGCAGGTGATGCTGGTGATGGAGTTGCGCCGTTTCGCGCTCGACATCCAGAACCACATGCTGGAACGCGATGATTATGAGCGCCTGCTGTCGGAGTACCACGACGTGCTGCTGGCGCAGAACGCCGACCTGGCCGAGCAGAGCCGCACTGAT
Organism: Stenotrophomonas sp. pho; assembly: GCF_006228405.1. Classification (NCBI taxonomy): domain Bacteria; kingdom Pseudomonadati; phylum Pseudomonadota; class Gammaproteobacteria; order Lysobacterales; family Lysobacteraceae; genus Stenotrophomonas; species Stenotrophomonas sp. pho. Next base: position 1,411,751 of record NZ_CP029759.1, read on the forward strand.
GCGCTGACCGGCCTGCCGAACCGCCGCGCGATGGCAGCGGCGCTGGACGAGGCCGTGGCGATGACCGGGGAGCAGCCCGCTGAGGCCTGCGTCGCGCTGCTGGACGTCGATCATTTCAAGCACATCAACGACTTCCAGGGCCACGCCACCGGCGACCGCGTGCTGGCCGAACTGGGCGTGCTGCTGCGGTCGCACTTTGCCGGCCGTGGCATGGCGGCGCGCTATGGCGGCGAGGAGTTCGTGGCAGTGATGCCCGCAACCGACCTGCGCACCGCCGAACTTCAGTGCGAGTTCCTGCGCCTGGCCGTGGCCGACCTGCCGCTGGGCGTCCCGGTCACGATCAGTATCGGCATCGCCCAGCACCAGCCCGGTGAAAGCGTGGACGACACGCTGGCACGTGCCGACAAGGCGCTGTACCGGGCCAAGGGCAATGGCCGCAACCGGGTGGAAGTAGCGGGCTGAAGTGCCCCGCCCGGTAGATCCACGCCATGCGTGGATGCTCTTCCCGATTCACATCGCGTCGCAGCGCCTGCGATCAAGAGTGGGCAGCATGACGCTTTGTCTTCCCGGACGCCGACCATGTTGCAGACCCTGGCCATCGCCCACTATCGCTCGTTGCATGGGCTGGTACTGCCGCTGCAGCGGTTGAATGTGGTGACCGGCGACAACGGCAGTGGCAAGTCCAGCCTGTACCGCGCGCTGCGCCTGCTGGCGGAGACCGCACAGGGCGGAGTCGCGGCGGTGCTGGCCCGCGAAGGTGGGCTTGGTTCGGCGCTGTGGGCAGGTCCCGAATCCATCGATCGCAGGGTTGCGGCCGGCGAGATTCCGCTGCAGGGCGGGCTCCGGCAGGTGTCGGTGGGGCTGAAGCTGGGTTTCACTACCGAAGAATTGGGCTATGCCATCGATCTCGGCTATCCGCCGCCCAGCCGTTCGCCGTTTGCGCTGGATCCGCAGATCAAGGCCGAGGCGATCTGGGCCGGGCCGTTCCTGCGCAGCGCCAACCTGCTGGTCGATCGTCGCGGGGGGATGGTGCGGCAGCGCCATGCGCGCGGTTGGGATCTGGTGGATGACCGGTTGTCGCTGTTCGACAGCCTGTTCACCCAGGTCGGCGATCCGCAGCGCATGCCCGAAACGATCACCCTGCGTGAGTACATCCGTTGCTGGCGCTTCTATGATCATTTCCGCAGCGATGGCGACGCCCCGGCGCGGCAACCGGCGATGGCCACGCGCACGCCGGTGCTGCATCACGATGGCCGGGACCTGGCGGCGGCCTGGGTGACCATCCTCGAGATCGGGGACCCGGTTGCGTTGGCACGCAGCGTCGATGACGCGTTCCCGGGCGCCACGGTCGATTTCGAGGCGCTGGATGGACGCTTGGCGCTGCGCTTCCACCAACCTGGGTTGCTGCGGCCATTGTCGATGGCCGAGCTCTCCGACGGCACGCTGCGCTTCCTGCTGCTGGCGGCGGCGCTGCACACACCACGCCCACCGCCGTTGATGGTGCTCAACGAACCGGAGACCAGCCTGCACCCGGACCTGCTGCCGGCGCTGGCGCGGCTCATCATCGCAGCCAGTGCGCGCAGCCAGGTATGGGTGGTGTCGCACGCCAGCCGGCTGATCGCGGCGTTGGAACAGGCGCCAGGGTGCCATTCGCTGCATCTGTACAAGGACCAGGGCCGCACGCTGTTGAGCGGGCAGGGCCTGCTGGATGCGCCGGCCTGGCATTGGCCGCAGCGTTGATGCGGCCATCCACGCCATGCGTGGATGCACTCAATCGGCGATGTTGCGCGCTTCGGCCGTGCCAAGGATTTCCGGATGCTGCACCGGCTTGCGGCGGTTCAGCAGCGGATGCAGGAACACCGCGCCGACGATGATCGCCACGCCCAGGTAGAACCACGGGGTGACTTCGTGCTGCTCGCGCAGCAGCACCACCGCCAGTACCACCGCATAGACCGGCTCTAGGTTGGTCACCAGCTGCACCGTGTAGGCGCTCAGGTGGCGCAGTGCGACCAGGGCCAGGGCGAACGGCAGCAGCGTGCAGAACCCGGCCAGCACCAGCAGCAGGATCCCGTCGTGCAGATTCGGGACCACCCACAGCGGGCTGGCCAGCGCCGGCAGCAGATAGGGCACCAGCGGCGCCAGCAGGGTCAGGGTGAGGGTGCCGGCACCCAGCTCCAGCGCGGTGACCGTGAGCGGATCGGCATGGCTGACCATGCGCTTGTTGAGCGAACCGAACACCGCCACCAGCAGCGCCGAGATCGCGCCGATCAACACACCCAGGCGCATGCCATCGGGCACGCCACCGACCACCAGCGCAACACCCGGCAGCACCGCCAGGCCAAACGCCAGCTCACGCAGCTGGAACGGCCGCTTGGCCACCCACGGCTCGATGATCGAGGTGAACACCGGTGCCAGTGCGATGCAGGTGGCAGCCACCGAGGCATTGGCCAGCTTCACCGCGCCGTAGAACGTCAGCCAGTGAAGGGCGACCAGCGCGCCGATGCCGGCGTAGCCTGCCACCAGCCGCAGGGGCAGGGTGCGCAACCCGCGCCAGACCCGCGGCAGCAGGGCCAGCATCGCCGTCACCAGCAGCATGCGCCACCACACCAGCGGCAGTGCGGGCAGGGTGATCAGCTTGCCGAGGATGGCCGTGATGCCCCACAGCAGGACACAGAAATGGATCTGCCACAGCGCTTTGCGGGTGTCGGGTGTGCTCATCGGCCTATTGTGAGGCAATCGTACGGTCGCCGGCGACGCCTGTGGCATGCTCGCGGAAACTCCTCAGGGGAACCCTGCAATGGCTGCCAACCGCTCCGCCCTGCGTGCATGGGTAGCACTGACTGCACTGGCGGCCGCCACCGCGTTGCTGCTGCAATACCTGTTGCTGCTACGCGGCCCCGGGGCGGCTGCCGGGGTCGGCATGGCGACACTGCGCTTCGTTGGTTACTTCACGATTCTCAGCAACCTGGCGGTGTGCCTGGGATGCGTCAGGCTGATCCGTGCGGGTGTGCTGGACACGACTGTCGCCGCGGTGATCGCGTTGTGCATCGGGGTGACCGCGTGCATCTACATGCTGGCGTTGCAGGGGCTGTGGCAGCCCACCGGGCTGCAATGGTGGGTCGATGCCGGCCTGCACTACGCTGTGCCGGTGCTGTACCTGCTGGGGTGGTGGTGGCTGCTGCCGCATGGGGCGCTGCGCTGGCGCGCGCTGGGCGGCGTGCTGCTGGTACCGCTGGTCTACCTTGGCTGGGCGATGCTGGTCGCTGCAATGACCGGACAGGCGCCGTATCCATTCCTCGACCTGCAACGCCTGGGCCTGGCGGCCTTCCTGCTCAACGTGCTGCGCGTTGCGGGCGTCTTCGTGGTGGGCTGGACCCTGCTGTGGGGGCTGGACCGCTGGCGCCGTCGATGAGGCGCTGCAGGGCCATCGCTGCGGCCGGGTTGCGGGCCTTGCCGGCACCGATGCACAGCAGGTAGACCTCGCGGGGTCTCCGGGGCGGGCCCGGCCAGGCAGGGCAGGTCGTCCACCGGCTCGCCGCGTGACCAGCGTCGTGCGCGTTCAGCCCAGCGCTGCTGGACGGACGCAGGCAGGCCCTCGTTCAAGCGGGCCTGGCTGCGCTTGATCCGCGCGTAGACGAAGCCCGCACTGACATCGCCATGCAATAGCGCCTCGTCGCTGTCCTCGATCACCAGCGCCACGCCGTGGCGGCGCGCGGCGGTGACCAGAGCCGGTCCATGTGCCTTGGCGTTGCGCACTTCCAGAGCGTGCTGCAACGGCACGCCCTCGAGCTGCTTCGGCAGCTGCGCCATCAGCGCTTCCAATGCATCGGCGTCGGCCGGATGGTGCGGATCGAACTGCCACAGCAGCGGGCCGAGCCGGTCACCGAGCGCAAGTGCCGCCTGCAGGAATGGCGTGGCCGCTTCCACGGTGCTGGCCAGGTCGCGGCGCTGCACCAGGTAGCGTGGCGCCTTCATCGAGAAACGGAAGCCTTCCGGCGTCTGCGCGGCCCACTGCGCGCACTGGGCCGCAGTCGGCGTGCGGTAGAAGGTGCCGTTGATCTCGATGCAGCGCAGGGCGCGGCTGGCATGGGCCAGTTCCTCGCGCTGCGGCAGTCCCACCGGATAGAACATGCCGCCGCGCCACTCGGGAAACACCCAGCCGCCAATACCGCAGCGGATCGCCATCTGGCCGGCAGCGGTCACTGGCTGTGGTCCTCGCGCCAGGGGTCGTAGCTGCCGAACCACCACAGGTAGCCTTCAGGATCGGCACAGGCGTAGCCGCGGCCACCGTAGTCCTGGTCGGCAATGTCGATGACGATGCGCGCTCCAGCCGCCTTGGCCCGCGCATAGTGCGCATCGACATCGGTGACGATCACGCAGGCGCTCTGGGTCTGGCGGCCGCCGACCTCGTCAGGCAGGGCCGCGTGTTTGCTCCACGCACTCTGGTTGCTGGCCGAGCCCAGCATGATCATGCCGCTGCCGAAGGTGAGCTGGGCATGGAAAACCGTATCGCCATCGGCATACACGGCCTGGGCATGGAAGCCGAAGGCCCGCTGCAGCCAGTCGATGGCGGCCAGCGCGTCGCGGTAGCGCAGGCACGGAATGATGGTGGAGCCGTTGCTTGGTTGGCCATTCCCGCCCATGACACCCCTCCTATGGCACGGGGCAGGGTGCATCGACGACCGTTACCATCCTGCGAAACCCCGGTGACGGCCTGCACATGGCCGCTACCCCTGTTCGGAGATGGTGCTGGATGAAAACCTGGATCGGAGGAGCCGTGCTGCTGGCGTGCACGACCATGGCCAATGCGGCGACCCCGCAGCAGCTGCAGGACCTGGATGCGACCGTCGAGCGCGTGCGCACGCAGTTCGACGTGCCCGGCATCGCCGTGGCCGTAGTCAAGGATGGCCAGGTGGTGCTGGAACGTGGCTGGGGCGTGCGCGAGCAGGGCAAGCCGGAACCGGTGCAGGCCGACACCCTGTTTGCCATCGCTTCCAATACCAAGGCGTTCACCGCCACCTCGCTGAACCTGCTGGCCGAGGACGGCAAGCTGAAGATGGATGACAAGGTGATCGATCACCTGCCGTCGTTCCGCATGTCCGATCCGTTCGTGACCGGGCAGATGACGATCCGCGACCTGCTGTCGCATCGCAGCGGGCTGAGCCTGGGCGCCGGTGACCTGCTGTTCTGGCCGGCCACCTCCTACAGCAACGCCGAAGTGGTGGAGCGACTGGGCAGGGTGCCGCTGAAGGGCGGCTTCCGCGAGAGCTATGCCTACGACAACATCCTGTACGCGGTCGCCCAACAGGTGATCGAGCGCGTGTCCGGCATGAGCTACCAGCAGTTCCTGCAGACGCGCATCTTCGACAAGGTGGGGATGGCCGGCACGCGCTACAACGCCGACCACCTGAAGCCAGGTGACAAGGCGGCGGTCGGCCACGCCAAGTACGATTTCAAGGACCTGCGCACCGTTGCACCGCTGACCTGGTCGAACAATGCCGGCGCCGGTGGCATCTATTCCAGCGCGCACGACATGGCGCGCTGGATGCAGGTGCAGCTGGCCGGAGGCAAGCTCGCCGATGGCACGGTGCTGTTCAGTGAAAAGAGCCAGCAGCAGATGTGGCGGATGATCACCCCGCAGTCGATCCCGGCGCCGAGCGTGCCGGAGCTGGCACCGGCGCGGGCCAACTTCGCCGGCTATGGCGAAGGCTGGAGCCTGAGCGACTACCGCGGGCAGAAGCTGGTCTGGCACACCGGTGGCTGGCCGGGCATGGTCTCGCGGTTGACCCTGGTGCCCGGCGAGAAGCTGGGCGTGGTGGTGCTGACCAACCAGGAAGTGGGCGCGGCGTTCAATGCGATCACCCTGAGCGTGCTTGACGCTTACCTGGGCGGAGAAAAGCACGATTGGGTGGATGCCTATGCCAAGGCCGTGGCCAAGGGGCAGGACAAGGCCGACGAGGCCTGGGCCAAGCACCAGAGCGCACGCGACAAGGGCAGCAGGCCATCGCTGGCGCTGGCCGGCTACACCGGCAGCTTCCGTGACCGCTGGTATGGCGACATGCAGATCAGCGCCGAAGGCAAGGGCCTGCGCCTGCGCTTTGCGAAGACCGCGCAGCTGAGCGGGCGCCTGGAGCACTGGCAGCACGACACCTTCATCGTGCGCTGGGACGACCGTTCGCTCAACGCCGATGCGTTCGTGAACTTCAGCCTGGACCCGGATGGCAAGGTGCGCGAGGTGCGCATGCAGCCGATTTCCGACCTGACCGATTTCAGTTTCGATTTCCAGGACCTGCTGTTCACCCCGGTCAAAGAATGAGGGTAGCGCCGGCCGCTGGCCGGCAACCTCATGATCCCTGGAAACGTCGCGAGGTTGCCGGCCAGCGGCCGGCACTACCGGCGCCGCGGCATCGTCGGCCGGCGTACACATCCGGCGTGGGATACTCCGCCGGCTATTGATGGCGAGGGAATGCGATGTTCCGTTGGTTTGAATCCCTGATCCCGGTTTTCCCGCCCGTGGATGGGCGCATGCCACCGCGCAAGGTGCTGCCGTTCTACCTGCACTACCTGCGCCCGGTCTGGCCGGTGCTGCTGGCGACCCTGATTGCCGGCCTGCTGCTGGCGCTGGTGGAAGTGGCCATGTTCGACTACCTGGGCCGCATCGTCGATATGGTCGCCGAGCAGCCCGGTGCCGATTTCTTCAAGCGCCATGCCAATGAACTGGGCTGGATGCTGTTCATCACGGTCATCGCGCGGCCGATCCTGGTGGGCCTGCACAACCTGCTGGTCAACCAGGCGATCGTGCCCGGCCTGAGCAACCGCTCGCGCTGGCTGATGCACAACTACGTGGTACGGCAGAGCCTGAGCTTCTTCCAGAACGACTTCGCCGGCAGCGTCGCCAACCGGGTGATGCAGACCGGTACCTCGCTGCGCGAGTCGGCGGTACAGATGGTCGACTCGCTCTGGTACATCGTGGTCTATACCGGCACGGCGCTGTACCTGTTCGCGCAGGCGGACTGGCGGTTGATGGTGCCGCTGGTCCTGTGGCTGCTGGCCTATGCGGTGATCATGGTCTACTTCGTGCCGCGCGCGAAGGAACGGGCCTGGATTGCGTCCGAAGCGCGCTCCAAGGCGATGGGCCGGATCGTCGATGGCTACACCAACATTCCCACGCTGAAACTGTTCGCCCATGGCGGGCGCGAACAGGCCTACGTGGCCGAGTCGATCCAGGAACTGGCGGTCAAGCACCGCGCGCAGACCCGGATAACCACCGGCATGGACCTGACCATCGCCATCGTCAACGGTTTCCTGATTGCCGGCACCTGTGGGCTCGCGCTGTGGCTGTGGAATGGCGGTCATATCACCGTGGGCGCGATCACCCTGGCGACCGGTCTGGTGATCCGCATCCACAACATGTCCGGCTGGATCATGTGGACCATCAACGGCATCTTCGAGGACATCGGCACGGTGCAGGATGGCATCACGACCATCGCCCAGCCGCTGACCGTGCAGGACCGCGGGGACGCGGTGCCGCTGCAGGTGACCCGCGGTGGCGTGCACTTCCAGGACATCCACTTCCATTACGGCAAGAAGGGCGGCGTGATCGCCGGCCTCGACCTGGTGGTGAAGCCGGGCGAGAAGATCGGCCTGGTCGGTCCTTCCGGTGCCGGCAAGTCGACCCTGGTGAACGTGCTGCTGCGCCTGTACGACCTGGAGAGTGGCCGCATCCTGATCGACGGCCAGGACATCGCCTACGTCACCCAGGAAAGCCTGCGCCAGCAGATCGGCGTGGTCACCCAGGACACCTCGCTGCTGCATCGCTCGATCCGCGACAACCTGCTGTACGGCCGCCCCGATGCGACCGAGGAGCAGCTGCGTGCTGCCGTAGCCAAGGCGCGTGCCGAAGCCTTCATCGATACGCTGGTGGACGGGCAGGGGCGTCGTGGCTACGACGCGCATGTCGGCGAGCGCGGGGTGAAGCTGTCCGGTGGCCAGCGCCAGCGCATCGCCATTGCCCGCGTGCTGCTGAAGGACGCGCCGATCCTGGTGCTGGACGAAGCGACCTCGGCACTGGACTCGGAAGTCGAAGCGGCGATCCAGGACAGCCTGGATGAGCTGATGGGCGGCAAGACGGTGATCGCAATCGCGCACCGGTTGTCGACCATCGCGCGCATGGACCGGCTGGTGGTGATGGACCAGGGCCGCATCGTCGAGACCGGCAGCCATGCCGAACTGATCGCGGCCGGTGGTCTGTACGCACGGTTGTGGGCACGACAGACCGGTGGATTTGTTGCTGCCGATCAATGATCGTTTCGGGGTCGGATCCCTTTCCGCAGGAAAGGGCTCTGACCCTAGCGTGTTTCCGGAGACCTGCATGATCCGCCCCCTGCGCTCCCTGTTGCTGGCACTCAGCCTGGTTGCCACGGTTGCTACGGTTGCCACGGCTGCGCCGGCACCGATGGACGGCGACCAGCTCGAGCAGGTCGTCCTGCTCAGCCGCCACAACCTGCGCGCGCCAGTGGTCGCCTCCGGTGCGCTGGCCAATGCGACGCCCGAGGACTGGCCGCGCTGGGAGGTGGCACCGGGCGAGCTGACCACCAAGGGCGGTGTGCTGGAGGTCTACATGGGGCGCTACATCGGCCAGTGGCTGCGCCAGGCGCAGCTGTTGCCGGTGTCGGGTTGCCCGCAGGAGGATGACTTCCACGCGTACGCCAACAGCCTGCAGCGCACCCAGGCCACCGCGCAGTTCTTCATTGCCGGTGCGTTTCCGGGCTGCCATGTCACGGTCGAACAGCGCATGGCGCTGGGGACGATGGATCCGCTGTTCGATCCGGTGATCCACAACGACGACGCGGCATTCCGCACGCGCGTGCTGGAGTCAATGCAGCGAGAGCTGGCCGCAGTGGACCTGGCACCGGCTTTGTCCGTGGTGGAGGAGATCACCCGCTATCCGCAGTCGGCGGCATGCAAGGGGCACAGCGACTGCCATCTGGCGCTGGCCGATACCACCTTCAGTACGGAACCGGGCAAGGAGCCTCGCGCGTCCGGATCACTGGCGCTGGCCAGCGGGCTGGTCGATGCCTTGTTGATGGAGCACTACCAGGGCAGTGGCATCCCCCGCGAAGGCTGGGGCCGGTTGACCACCGAGGCGCAATGGCAGGCGCTGGCGCAGATCCGCAACCGCTACCAGGACATCCTGTTCGGAACGCCCGAGGTGGCGCGTGATGTGGCCGCTCCGCTGCTGACAAGAGTGAATGCGTTGTTCGACGACCCGGCGTCGCCGAAGGTGACCCTGCTGGTCGGTCACGATTCCAACATCGGCTCGGTGCTGGCGGCGTTGGGAATCAGCGACTACAGCCTGCCGGGGCAGTACGAGAAGACACCGATCGGTGGCCTGCTGCAGTTCGAACGCTGGCGTGGGCACAGCGGGAGGGCGCACTACCGGTTGGTATATGTCTATCCCACCAAGGAGCAGTTGCGTGACGCGGTGCCACTGAGTGAAATGCAGCCGCCGGTACGGGCGACGCTGGTGCCGCAAGGGTGTGCGAAGACTGGGTGCACTGAAGCGCAGTTTAGGCAACTACTTGGAGCTAAAGTGAGGGCCTTCAGCGGAGATGGCAAAAGGGCTGTCGATGGTGTCTGAAGACCGCAGAGTCCCGTGAACCAGGCGGGTGCCGACACTTGGATTGCCGCCATTCAATGCCGCTGAATCCGGTGCAACTCGGTGGCATGATGTGTGTGCTCGCTGCCAGGTTCCGGCAGCATTATTTCAACCCTGAAAATGGACTTCGAAAATGAAAAAACAGCTGATCGCGCTTCGTGGCGCCAGCAACTCGGGAAAGAGCTCGACGCTTCTCATGTTGTACCGACTGCTGGCTGCGCACTCTGCCACGCGATTGATTTCGTTTGAGGCTATTGGCCACAAGCTCGACTTCAGTGCAATAGTTCAGATCAACGGATGCAAGATCGGAATTTTCAACCGTGGTGATGTTTCCGGAACCGTGGATGGTCTGATCGACCAACTTGCACAGGCAGGATGCAAGGTGATCGTTTGTGCTGCCCGTTCGAAAGGCGACGTTGGCGATGTGCTGGCCTCGTATGAGCGCAGGTACCAGTTGCAGGAGATTGTCAAAAAGACCGGTGGGGAAGACGAGTCTGATTTTGCACTGGTCAATATGGGCGTCGCGCATGATCTCGCCGCTCGAGTCTACTCAGCAGTGGTCGTCTGAGTTCTCCGTTCCGTCATTTCGGGGCGGCCTGCAGAAACGGCCCGGGTTTGCCCGGGCCGTTCCGTTTCCAACTTACACCACCCCGATCACTCGATCGGCTGGTCCAGCATCAGCTGGCGTACGAAACGCACCGGGGGTGCGCCGTAGGACAGCACCTGGTCGTGGTACGCCTTCAGGTTGAACTTGTCGCCCAGCTTCTCCTGCACTGCCTTGCGGGTGTCGAAGTGTTCCTGCGCACCGACGAAGTAGGTCGGCAGCTGTGCCGACGTCAGCTGCGCGCGCACCCACTTGCCGGCCGCTTCGCTTTCCTGCTGGAACGCGTCGTGGGTCATCAGGTGCATCGCCTTTTCGCGATCCCAGTTGTCCACGTGCACGCCCTGGTCGAGGATCGCGTTGGAGATGGTGCGCAGGTAGAACTTCAGCTGCACCAGGTGGAACAGCGGATCGTTGTTGAGGTAACCCTGCTCCTGCATCATGCGCTCGGTGTAGACCGCCCAGCCTTCGGCGAACAGGCCTGAACGCAACACCGCACGCAGGGTCGAGGGGAACTTGGCCGAGTGCCAGCCTTCCAGGTAATGGCCCGGAGTACCTTCATGGATGCTGAGCAGGTGGATCATGCGCGAGTTGTACTCACGCAGGAACGAGTCGACCTGTTTCTCGTTCCAGTCGTCCGGAATCGGCGACACGGCGTAGAAGGTCTTCAGGTTCTTGTCCAGCGGGCCCGGCGAATCGCAGTAGGCCACGGCCACGCCACGCTGGAATTCCGGCATCAGGATGATGTCCACCGGCGCATCGGGCAGCGTCATCAGATCGTGCTCGCGTACGAACGCGGTGGACTGCTCCAGCGCGGCCTTGGCATCGTCGACCACCTTGTCGCGTGCCGGCTTGTCGGCGTAGGCCAGTTCCAGCGCGGCCTCGATCGCCTTCTGCTGCTGCTCGTCGGTCGGCTGGGCCGGCATCTCAGGTGCACCCGGCTTGTCCTTCAGCACGGTCTGCGCGATGCCGTACATGTCCTCGCGCACGCGCTTGAGTTCGGCGCGCGCACGCTCACCGATCTCCTGGCGCGACAGCGAGGAGCTCAGCGCGAATTTCAGCTTCTGGTCGTATTTCTCCGCACCTATGCGGAAGTCGCCCTTGGCGTTCGGTACCAGGGTCTTGTCCAGCCAGGTCTGCTGCTCGTCCACGGCCTTCTTCAGGCCGTCGATGGCCGCTTGCAGACGCTGCTGGTCGGCCTGCGGCAGTTCGCCGATGTGCGGGGTGATGAAGGTATCGACGATGCTGAGGATGCCCTTGTTCTGCTTGGCAACGGTCTCGGCGTGGATCTTCGGCACGCGGGCCGGGTCCAGGTTCTCGCGGGCTTGGGCGAAGATCGCCGGCAGCTTCTCCATGCGCGCGGTGGCCGCCTTCAGGCGCTCCGGCAGTGGTGCGAACTCGCGCGCCATCAGGCCGTAGATCGCGCTGCCGGCGATGCCGTTGTACAGCTGCGGGTCCCACTTGCCGGACTGCAGCACTTCGGCGTTCCAGATTTCCGACTGCAGCTGGTTGCGCAGGATCGCTGCGTCCACCTGGTTCTCACGGCCCAGCTTGGCCACCTCGATCTTGTCCAGCTCGCCCAGCAGCGCCTTGTAGGCGGCCACGGTCTTCTGCTGGCCGGCGGCACTCAGGTCGTCCAGCTCGCTGTCGTAGCGGTGGTCACCGATCTGGGTGGCGCTGACTGGCGACAGCTGCATCCAGGTGTCCAGCGCGCGCTTGGACAGATCGGCGAAGGCGGCGTCGACCGCCGCGTCACCGGCCTGCTGGCTGGCGGCCGGGGTGGAAGCATTGGTCGGGGCGTCGGCCGGCTGGCAACCGGCCAGCGCGGCTACCAGGGCGAGGGCAAGAAGATGCGGGCGCATCGGCATTCCTGTACGGGGTCAAACCCTGAGCATAGGGCCCCGTCGCTGCTTTGTCCCCGTGCCATAGGATTACCATGGGCGGATTCAAGGACCCTCCAAAGGAGCGCAGGACATGGAATACCAAGGAAGCTGTCATTGCGGCAGGATCGCATTCACCGTACAGGCCGAGGCGCCGATCAGCGACGTCATCGACTGCAACTGTTCGATGTGCCGGCGTCGCGGCAGCCTGCTGTGGTTCGCCCCGCGTGCGGCGTTCCAGCTGGCCACCGATCCGGCTGACGTGGCCACCTACCACTTCAACAAGGCCCACATCGACCACCACCACTGCCGCCAGTGTGGTATCGCTCCCTACAGCGAAGCGGTCGACCCTCGCACCGGCACACCGATGGTGGCGGTGAACGTGCGCTGCGTGCCGCAGGTGGATCTGGCTGGCCTTTCGGTGACCTCCTACGACGGAGCGGCACTGTGAGGCCGGTGCGAGCGTGGACGCGCAGGGCGGTGCTGCCGGTACTGCTGCTGGCGCTGGGCGCCTGCGCCAAGCAGGGCGACATGGTGGGGATGCGGGCGCCACGGCCGCGGAGGCGGCCATCGCTTCGCCGGAAGGCGCCTTCCTGGCCTACGAACACGACGTGCAGGTGCAGCTGGAGGCGGCGCAGATCGCACCGCGCATCCAGAAGATCGCCCAGGCCTGCCAGAGCGCGAAGTTCGGTGACTGTGCAGTGTTGCAGGTCGAGCAGCACGGCGGCGAGCAGCCCAGCGGTGAAGTGAAGGTGCGCATCGCCCCGAAGGGCACCGAGCCGCTGATCGCGATGGCTGGTGAAGGCGGCAAGCTGCAGTCCCGCAATACGCGCGCCGAGGATCTCGCGCAGGCGGTGGCCGACACGGCATTGACCAAGGCGCGGCTTGAAAAGGAGCACGCCCGCCTGCTGTCCTACCAGGACCGCAAGGACCTGAAGGTCGAAGACCTGATGGCGATCACCACGCGCCTGTCGGAGATCGAGGCGGGTGTCGAGCAGGCCAACAAGGACGCCGCGCAGCAGCGTCGGCGCATCGATACCCAGCTGGTGGCGATCCACTTCGACACCACCTCTGGCCAGCGCAGCCGCAGCGAGATCGGCGAGGCGCTGAGCGAGTCGGGCAGCATCCTCAGCACCAGCATTGCGTTCCTGATCCGCGCTGCTGCCGCGCTGCTGCCGGTGGCGGTGCTGGCCTTGATCGCGGCCTGGGGTGTGCGGGCATGGTGGCGTCGCCGCCGTCGCAAGCTACCGCCCAACCCCTGAGATGAAGGCCGATGCCGGCCGTCAGCCGGCATCAGCCCTCGTCGGTCTCGTACTCGACGAACACATCGAGTTCCAGCGCCAGTTCCTGCACCGCATCGCGCACCTTCTGCGCGGTGCTTTCATTGCCGACTTCCACTTCCAGCTCGTGGATGCCCGGACCGATGTCATCGGACAGCCCGGCCGAACTGGAATCGTCGTCGTCCATGTGCGGCATCAGGTCGTCGGTTTCTTCGACATGTTCGATGCCGTCCAGGCCGAGCAGCAGGTCGCTGATGGCGCGGGCGTCGTCTTCGGTTCCGGTGATGCGCAGTCGCAGCATGGCCATGGCATAGGTACGTTGTGGGTTCGCCAGCAGCCTAGCCAGCGTGAGGCAAAGAACGGGTGAGGGCGCAGTCAGGCGTGCGTTGCCGGCCGCCCGAGCAGGCTGTCCGGCAATGCCGGAATCGGCGTGCGCTCGTCCTGCGCCTGTTCCAGCAACCAGTCGATGAACAGGCGCGCGGCCGGGCTCGGCGGTTGCCCTTCTGCGTGCACCACGTGATAGGCATAGCGCGCCTTCAATGCCGGGCCGGGCAGGCGTACCACCTCGTAGCGCTGCAGGTAGGGCTGGGCGATGTGGGTGCGCGCCAGCACCGCGCCCATGCCATACACCGCTGCACGCATCGCGTCGGTGCTGTCGGCGAAGGTGTGCATCGGCGGCATCGGCGACGGCGGGCGCGCGCCGGCGTGGCGGAACCAGTCGCGCCAGCCCTGCGGCGACAGGTCGGTCAGCAGCGGCAGCTCGGCGATGCGCGCCGGATCGACCAGCGTTTCGACCCCGGCCAGTGCCGGTGAGGCCACCGGGAACAGGTAGTCATCCATCAGGTGCTGCGCACGCAGGCCCGGCCATTGGCCCAGCCCGTAGCGGATGCCGACTTCCGGTCCGTTGTCGTCGTAGCGATCCAGCCCGCTGCCGGTGTGCAGCTCGATGCGGATGTGTGGATAGGCCTGGGTGAAGCGTGGCAGTCGCGGCAGCAGCCAGCAGTACGAGAGCGAGCGCAGCGTGGTGATCCGCAGCGGCACGCTGTCGGCATCCGGTTGCAGGTGATGGGCCACCGCCGCGACATCGGTGAAGGCGGCGCTGGCGGCGTCGGCCAGCTGCCGACCCTCGGCGGTCAGGCGCACGCCGCGGGCGTGGCGCAGGAACAGGCGAACTTCAAGTACTTCTTCCAGGCGGCGCACGTGGTGACTGACCGCGCTGGCGGTCAGGTGCAGCTCCTGCGCGGCCTGGGCGAAATTCTGGTGGCGTGCGGCGACCGCGAACACGGCCAGTGCGGGGAGCAGGGAAGGACGGAGCAGCATGTCGAGCCTCAAACCATATTTGTGGCTGACAGCGATACTACGCGCTTGTGCGGCGGGCGTCTGCGCCTGATCCTGTCTGCCTTGGCGAGGAACAGACGATGGACGGAGGCAGGACATGAATGCGATCCCACAGGCGGCCGAGCGCGACTGGCGCACGCCGCTGGAATTGACCCTGCTGGGCGCCATCTGGGGCTGCTCGTTCCTGTTCATGCGGGTGGCGGTGCCGTCGTTCGGCCCATTCGCGCTGGTAGAGGTACGGCTGGTGCTGGGCGCGCTGGTGCTGCTGCCGTTCCTGTGGCGCGCTCGCGCGCAGTTCCCGCCGCGCCGCTGGCTGTGGTTGGCACCGATCGGCCTGATCAACTCAGCGCTGCCGTTCGTGCTGTTTGCCTACGCCGCCGAGCAGGCGCCGGCCGCGATCGGTGCGATCTGCAATGCGATGACGGTGCTGTTCGCCGCGCTGATCGCGTTCCTGTTCTTCGGCGAGAAGATCGGCATGCGTCGTGCCGGGGCGCTGCTGGTCGGCTTCGCCGGCGTGGTGGTGCTGGCCACGGCCAAGGTCTCCGGCCTGAGCATCGGCACCGCAGTGCTGGCCGGTGCGGCGGCATCGCTGCTGTACGGCCTGGGCGTGAACCTGGTGAAGCGGCACATGACCGGGTTGCCGTCGGCCGCCGCCGCGGCGGCAACGCTGTCGTGCGCCTCGCTGTGGATGCTGCCGATGGCGGTCAGCCACTGGCCGCAGGCGGCGATTCCGTTGAAGGCCTGGGGCGCGGCGATCGCATTGGGCGTGGCCTGTACCGGCCTGGCGTTCCTGATGTTCTATCGCCTGATCGGTCGTATCGGCCCGTCGCGGGCGTCGACGGTGACCTACCTGATTCCGTTGTTCGGTGCGGCGTTTGCGTGGTTGTTCCTGGATGAGCCGGTGACGCTGCAGATGCTGATTGCCGGTGCGTTGATTCTGGGTAGCGTGGCGGTGAGTCAGAAGGGCTGAGCGCGCGTACGCAGCGGTAGCACCGAGCCATGCCCGGCGGGCCCATTTCCGCGCCTGCGGGGAGGTGTCACTTTCTTTGCTCGTGCAAAGAAAGTAACCAAAGAAACACGCCGCCAGGTCGCGAGCCGGTGCTGCGCACCGGTACCCTGCGCTCCTCGGCCCGTCGAGGGACGGCGCGGGAACTCGCTGCGCTCAAACACCCGCGCCTCTTCGCCCTCGCCGGACCTGCGGTGCTCGGCTCGCTCAAGGCGGACTGGAAGGTCAAGATCAACAGCAAGAGCATCCACGCATGGCGTGGATCTACTGGGTGCAGCTGTGGCCTTTGAACTGGGTCCGCCTTGAGCGAGCCGAGCATCGCAGGGGAATCAGGGGCGAAGAGGCGCCGATGTCCTGTAGAGCCGACTGTTAGTCGGCTGCCTTCTGTACACCGTCCCCTGATTCACCGAGAAGCGCAGGGGACCGACGTGCGAAGCACGGCGGCTCGCGACCTGGCGGCGCGTTTCTTTTGGTTACTTTGCTTTTCGCGCGAAAAGAAAAGTGACGCCCATGAACAGTGAAGTACCTTCAGCACGCGTAACGTGCGGAAACCATCACCGCACCGGCACCGGAATATTGCAAAGGTCGATATGCCCCGCCGGGCGCTTGTAGAAATCATCCACGCGGTTGCGCCGCGCCTCCACCGTATCGGCGAAGGTCTTCGAGTCGGTACGCAGTACCTGGATCGGTGCGCGCTCGGCCGCCGGCACGTCGCTGGCACGGCGGATCGCCACGATCGGCGTGCGCAGATTCGGGTCGGTGTAGAAGCCCATCGGCGCCGGTCCGCGCGGGGTCGCGCTGAGCAGTTCCATGCCCTTCAGCACGCGGCCGACCAGGGTGATGTTGCGGTCGAGCTGACGCGGTGACTGGCCGGTCACCACGTAGAGTTCGGCACCGATGCTGCTGTCCTCTTCGTTACTGCGGCCGGCGCCCAGCATGCCGTAGCAATGTGCCAGCCAGGCCTTGCCGGCCTGCGGGTCCTGGCCGACCGGGAAGCCGTCGACGAAACCGGTCTGCGCGGCCCAGCCATCGCGATCCGGCAGCACGCTGACCTTCAGGCCAGCGCTGGCGCGCTCGAATTCAGCCGGCAGCTTGCGCGCGGCGCTGCCGAACGGCTTGGCCTTGGCCGCGTCATCGGCGTCGGCATCGCCGAACTGCACCACGAAGTTGTCCTGAGAGCGGTAGATGCTGGTGCCGTCCCAGAAGTGCTCGTGGGCGAAGGTCTGGATGTTGGCGACATGGCGCGGGGCGAACTGCGGCGCCAGCTCGATGATCACGCGCCCGGCCGGCAGGTCCATGTACAGCAGGTTGGCCGGGTCCGGCGTGCGCCAGTCGCTGGCCGGCGAGGCGTCCAAGATCTGCTGCGGGCTGCGGTAAGGCGAGGCCGCGCTGGCCATGGCGGGCAGCAGGCAGGCGAGGGCGAGGGCGGTCAGGGCAAGGCGACGGCGGTGCGGCATGGGAACCCCGGAACATGAACGAGGCTTCGATTCTGCGCGAGCAATCCGGTCACGCCAACCGGCAGAGTGACTAACGACACATTCGCTATACCGAACTTCGCACTACTGTGGACTTCAACGTAGTGGAGGGCCGGCCATGTCCGAGGACGATGTCCACCTGAAGAAGTTCCAGAAGGAGCTCAGCGCCGGAACGGTGTCGCTGGCCCTGCTGGCGGTGCTGGCCCGGGCCGGGGAGCCGCTGTACGGCTACCTCATTGCCAAGGAGCTGGAGCGGGTGGGCGAGGGCGTGCTGAGCGGCAAGCAGAGCGCGCTGTACCCGGTGCTGCGCAACCTGGAGGGCGCCGGCCTGCTGGAAAGCCATGTGGAGCCGTCCAGCAGCGGGCCGCCGCGGCGCTACTACCGCATCAATGAACGTGGCCGCGAGGTGCTGGCGCAGTGGCGCCAGGCGTGGCAGGCCACCCGCGATTCCGTCGATTCCGTGTTGGAGGGGGTACCGCAATGAACGACCCGAGCCTGGCAGGCCGCGCCCTGCCGACCACCATTCCGCAGTACCTGGCGCAGCTGCGCGCTGCGCTGGAAGGTGCCGATCCGGCGATGGTGCAGGACGCGTTGTACGACGCCGAGGAATACCTGCGCTCGGAGCTGGCCGCGCAGCCCGGCCGCAGCGAGGCCGAGGTGATCGCCGACGTTGCCGGCAGCTATGGCGCGCCGGACGAAGTGGCCGACATCTACCGCGAGACCGAAGTGACAGTGAACCGCGCGCTGCGCACGCCGCGTGCGGATACCGCGCCGGTGCTGCGTGCGGCGGCGGAAGCCAGTGGCGTCGAGCCGGCCTCACCGCCGCCGGCGCCGGTGCAACGCTCGCTGCTGGCGCGCTTCTTCGGCGTGGTGGCCGATCCGCATACCTATGGCGCGCTGTTCTACATGCTGCTGTCGCTGGCCACCGGCATTTTCTTCTTCACCTGGGTGGTGACCGGCCTGTCGCTCTCGCTCGGCCTGTTGATCCTGATCGTCGGCATTCCGCTGACCGTGCTGTTCTTCGGCTCGGTGCGCGGGCTGGCGCTGCTGGAAGGGCGGCTGGTGGAAGCATTGCTGGGCGAGCGCATGCCGCGCCGTCCGCACTACACCGACCGCAGCCGCACGTGGCTGCAGCGCATCGGCGACATGTTCACCGATGGCCGTACCTGGCTGACCCTGCTGTACTTCGTGCTGATGCTGCCGCTGGGCGTGGTCTACTTCACCATCGCGGTGACGCTGCTGTCGCTGTCGCTGGGGTTCATCTGGGCGCCGGTGGCCGCGCTGTTCAGCGGTGACATTCCGGGTGTCTACGTCGATGGCGTGAACGTGCTGCCGATGGCCGCCTCGCCGCTGGTGGGCATCGTGATCGCAGCTGTGGGCGCGCTGCTGCTGCTGCTGACGATGCACCTGGCACGCGGCATCGGCAAGCTGCACGGGCTGATTGCCAAGAACCTGCTGGTGCGGTTGTAACAGGCCAGGGGTCGGATCCCTGTACGCAGAACAGGGCTCTGACCCCGGATCCCATCATGCTGGGTCAGAGCCCTTTCCGTTGGAAAGGGATCCGACCCCACGGCGGGGAGTTACCCCGCCTTTCGCCGCAACGGAGTGACGTTGCTCTTCTTCTTCGTGGCCTTCGCCGCCGGTGCCTCGGCATGGGCAGCGAAGAAGTCGCGCACCTTCGGATACACCACCTCGCGCCAGCGACGGCCGCTGAAGATGCCGTAGTGGCCGGCGCCTTCGACGATGAAATGCTCGCGGCGGTCAGTAGCAATGCCGGTGCACAGCGCCTGCGCTGCTTCGGTCTGGCCAAGGCCGGCGATATCGTCCAGTTCGCCCTCGATGCTCAGCAGCGCGGTATCGCGGATCGCCGACGGGTCGACCTTCTCGCCGTTGACCACCCACTCGCCACGCGGCAGCAGGAAGTCCTGGAACACCACGCGGATGGTATCCAGGTAGTACTTGGCCGGCATGTCCAGCACCGCGTTGTACTCGTCGTAGAAGCGACGGTGCGCGTCGGCGTCTTCCAGGTCGCCCTTGACCAGGTCGGTGTAGAAATCCCAGTGCGAACTGAAGTGGCGGCTGGGGTTCATCGACAGGAAGCCGGCGTGCTGCAGGAAGCCCGGATACACGCGGCGGCCGGCGCCGGGATAGCTGGCCGGCACGGTGTGGATGACGTTGTTCTCGAACCACGACAGCGGGTTCTGCGTGGCCAGGTTGTTCACCGCGGTCGGGCTGCAGCGGGCATCGATCGGGCCGCCCATCATCACCAGGGTGCGCGGTGTCGGCTCGCCACGGCTGGCCATTAGTGAAACCGCGGCCAGCACCGGTACCGTCGGCTGGCACACGCTGACCACGTGCAGGCGTTCGACGCCCAGATGGCGGATGAACTCCTGGATGTAGGCGATGTAGTCGTCCAGGCCGAACTCGCCTTCGTTGGCCGGCACCATGCGCGCGTCCACCCAGTCGGTGACGTACACACGGTGGTCGCGCAGCAGCGTGCGCACCGTATCGCGCAGCAGCGTGGCGTGGTGCCCGGACAGCGGTGCCACCACCAGCACGAACGGCTGGTTGAGCATGGTGTGCAGCTGGTCGGCTTCATTGCTGTGGCGCTTGAAGCGCAGCAGCTTGCAGAACGGCTTGCTCACTTCCTCGTGCACGACGATCGGCACGCGCTCGCCGTCGACCTCGATTTCGTTGATGCCCCACTCGGGCTTCTCGTAATCCTTGCCGATGCGGTGGAACAGCTCATTGACCGCCGCCAGGCGATCGGCGCCGGGCATCTGCGACCACCAGTGGCCCGGGTTGGCGAAGAATCTGGCGTTGGCCTGGGCCTGGTGCACCCAGGGGGCGAGCAGGTTGCGGGTCAGTTCGTGCAGTTGATAGAGCATGACGACCGAATATGTATGGTCATATGTTGCCGCGCAGCATATCCCATCCGGGTGTCCCGCAGGTTAAGTTGGCTGAAAATAATGAATCCGGATTCACATCCGTTCCAGCGCGGCGGCATCGCCTGCCAGGGCGGGGCCGAGCCAGCAGTGCGACCCTACCGGCTGCAGGCCGTGCCGGGCCAGCGTCCGCCGATACCAGCGTGCTGGGCGGGCCTGGAAGCCGTCGTGGTCGCCTTCGAACGCGTCCTCGGCGGCGAAGGTCTCCAGGAAGGCCACACCACCGGTCAGCTCGGCCACGCCGGCCAGGCCGGCGCGCAGCTCGCGGTCGGGAACGTAGTGCATCACGTCCGAACACACCAGCAGGTCGACCGGCGCGCAGGGCCGCAGCCAGGCGAAATCGCCGAAGCTGGCCAGGTGCAGGTTGCGGGTGCGGCCATAGCGGCGCACAGCGTACTCGCTGCTGTCGAAGCCCAGGTATTCGACCTTCGGACGCAGCTTCAGCAGCGGTGCGCGCCAGGCGCCTTCGCCGCAGCCGATGTCCAGCACACTGCGGATCGGTCGTTCCAGGTAGTACTCGGCACTGGCCACGGCCAACGCGACCTTGCGCGCCAGGCGGGCGCTGCCGCCGATGTCGGCGCGGCGGTACCAGCGTTGGAAGTAGGCGGCGTCGTAGGTCTTGTCCATGGGGCGGTGCGCGATCAGGGAAAACGGTGCCTATCGTACGGCGTTGCGCCCCCGGGTGTGGCGGACCCGCAGTAGAGCCACGCCATGCATGGCTGTCCTGATGCGGCGATTGGACGCGGCAGCCACCCATGAGGTGGCTCTACTGCGACAATAGGCGCCCATCTACGCCAGCCGCCGGAGCGAGCGCATGCAGAGCTACTACTGGGTCAAGACCTTCCACATCGTGTTCGTGGTGGCGTGGATGGCCACGGTGTTCTACCTGCCGCGCATCCTGGTCAACCTGGCCGAGACCGCAGGCCAGCCGGCGGTGACCGAGCGCCTGCAGCTGATGGGCCTGCGCCTGTACCGTTTCGGCCACTCGATGTTCGGCCTGGCCTTTGTGCTGGGCCTGGTGCTGTGGCTGGGCTACAAGGTCATCCCGGATTTCCCGACCATGGTCGCGCCGGGCGGCGCTGGCTGGCTGCACGCCAAGCTGGGCCTGGTGGTGGTGCTGCTGGTGTATTTCAGCTGGATCGGCCGTCTGTTGAAGGGCGTGGCCAAGGGCAGGGCGCTGCCGTCGTCGCGCGCGCTGCGCTGGATCAACGAGATTCCGTTGCTGGCGTTCATTCCGATCGTGTGGCTGGTGCTGGCAAAGCCGTTCTGACCGTCCGTTATCCGTAGAGCCATGCTTGGCTCTACGGGTTCGCGTGATTCTTCGCCAAAGCAGAGGCATCCACGCATGGCGTGGATCTACTGGGCGCAGCTGTGGCTTTTGATGTTCAGGTCCGCCATGAGCGAGCCGAGCATCGCAGGTGAACCAGGGGCGAAGAGGTGCCGATGTCTGAGCGCAGCGAGTTCGGCGCCGTCCCCTGATTCACCGAGAAGCGCAGGGAACCGGTACATAGCACCGGTTCGTGTTCGGCGGCGTGTTCTTTGGTTACTTTCTTGCACGAGCAAGAAAGTAACAAGCCGATGAATCAGGCCGCTTCGTACGTGCCGTAGCTGCGCAGGCGGGTGTAGCGCTGCTCCAGCAGCTGTTCGGTGGACAGCTTGTCCAGCGCGTCCAGTTCGTTCAGCAGCACGGCCTTCAGGCGCTTGGCCATCTGGGTCGGGTTGCGGTGGGCGCCGCCGGTGGGCTCGCGCACGACCTTGTCGACCAGGCCCAGGCTCTTCAGGCGCGGCGCGGTCAGGCCCAGCTGCTCGGCGGCTTCCTTGGCCTTGCTGGCGTCCTTCCACAGGATCGAGGCGCAGCCTTCCGGGGTGATGGTCGAGTACACCGCGTATTCCAGCATCACGGTGCGGTCGCCCACGCCCAGCGCCAGCGCGCCGCCGGAGCCGCCTTCACCGATCACGGTGCAGATGATCGGCACCTTCAGCTCGGCCATCTCGATCAGGTTGCGCGCGATCGCTTCGGACTGGCCGCGCGATTCGGCGTCGATACCCGGCCAGGCACCGGCGGTGTCGATCAGGGTCAGCACCGGCAGGCCGAAGCGCTCGGCCATCTTCATCAGGCGCAGCGCCTTGCGGTAGCCCTCCGGCTTGGGCATGCCGAAGTTGCGCTTGATCTTTTCCTTGGTGTCGCGACCCTTCTGGTGGCCGATCACCATTACCGCGCGGCCATTGATGCGGGCCAGGCCGCCCATGATCGCCTTGTCGTCGGCGAAGGCGCGGTCACCGGCCAGCTCCTGGAACTCATCGAACATGACGCGGATGTAGTCGGCGGTGTACGGACGCGACGGGTGCCGGGCCAGCTGCAGCACCTGCCACGAGGTCAGGTTGCGGAAGATCTGCGCGGTGCGCATGCGCAGCTTGTCCTGCAGCGCGTGCACTTCCGCCTCGACATTGACCGCCGGCCCGGCACTGGCGTTGCGCAGTTCCTGGATCTTGGCTTCCAGGTCGGCGATGGGTTGCTCGAAGTCGAGGTAGTTCGGATTCATCGGAAGCCGTCGTGTAAAGAAGGGGGCAATTCTAGCCGAATGCGTGCAAACCACCCGTACGCCTTCGTCTGGAAGGCGACGGTAGCGCAGCCGGGCAGGCGGCGCCAGTCAGCTCAGGGCACCACCAGGGCGCTGCGGCCCATCAACTGGCTGCGCTGGGAAACGAAGTCGTTGTAGGCCTCGTTGGCCTCCCGGCCCAGGCCGCTGCCCAGGGTGGCAGTGGCCGAGGTGAAGGCCATCTGCGCAGCGAAGTCCTGCTTGCGCAGGGCCTTCTGTTCATCGGCGGTGGTGGCCTTCAGCCATCGCGCGTAGACCTCGCGAAGCGGCGCGGCATGCGCCTCGAAGGCCGGTGCCAGCGCCGGCAGGCTGGCCGGTGCCGGTTCAAGGCTGTATGCCGGGGCCACGTAGCCGGCCGGCTGTTCGCGCTTGAACGCGCCCGGCTCGCCCATGCCTTCCTCGACGTAGGCGATGAAATCCGGTGCCGTGAACACCTTGGCGACGATCTGGCCACCACTGGAATCGACGTGGGCGACCACCTTTTCCTTCGGGAACGGTTCGCGCACGCCGTAGGTCCAGGTCTTGTCGATGAACAGGTCGTGGTGCTTCTCGAAGGGGCCCTCGAAGTCGACGCCGCCCAGCTCGATGCCGGCCTTGCCGGTGCCGAAGTTCTTCAGCTTGCTCTCGTCGGTGACGTAGACCTCGCGTGCGATCACGTATTCGCTCAGGGTCGGGTTGATCAGGCCGCCACGACCGTCGACGTAGACGATGAAGCGCACGTCGCCGAGCGTGTCGGTATGCAGGCGATGCTCGCCAACGCCCAGCGAGACCGGGCGCGAGCCGTGCGCGGCCACCGGCAGGTCCTGGCCGTCGATGCTCAGCGCCAGCGGCGTGTCGGTCGGGTTGTCGATCTGGAACTCGATCTTCGACGGCGAGCAGGCGGCCAGCGCCAGTGCGGCAACGAACGGGAACAGCAGGGTCTTCATTGGCGATCGTCCTTGATGTCTGGAACGGGAAAACTGGAACACGAAGCAGCCAGCCTCAGCTGGCCCACGGCGGGCTGTAGCGCACCTTCAGCGTACGTACGGCGGGGTCGGCGCGCAGCGCCTCCATCAGCTTGGAATCGATGCGCACTGCGCTCTGCCCGGAGACATCCAGCATGCCGGCGACACCGCCGTGCGGGCCCTTCAGCAGCAGGTCCAGGCGCAGCGGCGTCCGCCCCGGGCGATGGCGGTCGAGCAGGGCATTGATGCGCTCCCAGACCGGGCGCTGCTGGCGCAGGTCCAGGCGCAACGACAGCCGCGTGGCGTAGTTGGCGCAGACTTCGTCGAAGTCCCAGCACTGGCGGATGCGCAGTGCGTAGCCGCCGTTGAATTCGTCCTCGCGCAGGCCGCCCTTGACCACCAGGATGCGGTCCTTGGTCATCAGGTGGCCGAACTCGGCCATCGCATCGGAGAACGCGCTGCACTCCACGCGGCCGCGACCGTCCTCCAGCTGGATGAAGATCTGGCTCTCACCCTTGCGGCGCACGCCGACCACCTGGCCGGCCAGCACGGTCTGCACTTCCGGGCGCCAGCGCTTCTCGCCGCCACCGCCGCCGCCGCCGCTGTTGGCGCTCCAGATCTTCTCCACCGAACCCAGGTCGTTGCCGACCAGGTCGCGCACATCGTCGCGCCAGGGATCGAACGGGTGGCCGCTGAGGTAGAAGCCCAGCGTGTCGCGCTCGCCGTTGAGGCGCTGCAGCAGCGGCCATTCTTCGGCTTCGGGCAGGTCCAGCTGGATCGACACGGTGCTCGGATCGGGCCCGCCAAACAGCGAATTCTGCCCGGACGCACGCTCGCGTGCCATCTGGTCGGTGGCCTTGATCACTTCCGGCAGCTGCAGCATCAGCGAGGCACGGTTGCGGCCGAGCTCATCGAGCGCGCCACAGTTGATCATCGCTTCCAGCGTGCGCCGGTTGAGCTTGGCCGAGCCGACGCGGGTGCAGAAGTCCAGCAGATCCTTGAACGGTCCGCCCTTCAGTCGTTCCTCGACCACCGCTTCGCAGGCGCCCTGGCCGACGCCCTTGATCGCGCCCAGGCCGTACTGGATCGTGTCCGGTGTGACCGCTTCGAACATGAAGGCCGACTGGTTCACCTTCGGCGGCAGCACGGTCAGGCCGAGGTTGCGCACCTCGTCGAGGAAGCCGACCACCTTGTCGGTGTTGTCCAGGTCCGAAGACAGCGTGGCCGCCATGAACTCGGCCGGGTAATGGCGCTTCAGCCAGGCGGTCTGGTAGCTGACCAGTGCGTATGCAGCGGCGTGCGACTTGTTGAAGCCATAGCCGGCGAACTTCTCCATCAGGTCGAAGATTTCGTCGGCCTTGGGGCCGTCGACGCCGCCCTTGGCTGCGCCTTCGCGGAAGATCTCGCGGTGCTTGGCCATTTCCGCCGGCACCTTCTTGCCCATCGCGCGTCGCAGCAGGTCAGCGCCGCCCAGCGAGTAGCCGCCGACGATCTGCGCCATCTGCATCACCTGCTCCTGGTACACCATGATGCCGTAGGTGTCCTTCAGGATCGCTTCGGTGCGCGGATCGGGATAGATGATCTCTTCCTGGCCGTGCTTGCGCGCGTTGAAGGAGGGAATCAGGTCCATCGGGCCGGGGCGATACAGCGACACCAGCGCGATCAGGTCTTCGAAGCGGTCGGGGCGCGCGTCCTTCAGCAGGCGGCGCATGCCCGAGGATTCGAACTGGAACACCGCGCCGGTGTTGCCATTGGCGAAGATGTCCTTGTAGGTGGGCGCATCGTCGAGCGGGATCGCGGCAATGTCGACCGGCGGAATGCCCGCGCGTTCGTGGCGCTTGTTGATCGCCTTCACCGCCCAGTCGATGATGGTCAGCGTGCGCAGGCCGAGGAAGTCGAACTTCACCAGGCCCACTTCTTCCACGTCGTTCTTGTCGAACTGGGTGACCGGGTTCTTGCCCAGGCCGTTCTCGTCGTGTTCGGCGTACAGCGGGCAGAACTCGCTCAGCGGCTCGGGCCCGATCACCACGCCGCCGGCATGCTTGCCGGCGTTGCGGGTCAGGTCTTCCAGCTGCAGCGCCAGGTCGATCAGGTCGCGGACATCGTCCTCGGTCTCATAGCGCTGGATCAGTTCCGGCGACGCCATTTCCGAACTGGGGCCTTCCTTGCCCTTGCCCAGCGCATCCTTCAGGTGGATGCCCAGGATGTTGGGAATCAGCTTGGAAACACCGTCGACCAGGCCATACGGGAAGCCGAGCACGCGGCCGGAGTCGCGCACCACCGCCTTTGCGGCCATGGTGCCGTAGGTGATGATCTGGCTGACGCGCTCGCGCCCGTACTTGCGCGCGACGTAGTCGATCACCTCGTCGCGGCGGTCCATGCAGAAGTCGATGTCGAAGTCGGGCATCGACACGCGTTCCGGGTTCAGGAATCGCTCGAACAGCAGGTTGTACGGCAGCGGGTCCAGGTCGGTGATCTTCAGCGCCCACGCCACCAGCGAGCCGGCACCCGAACCACGGCCGGGACCGATCGGGATGCCCTGGTTCTTGCCCCACTGGATGAAGTCGGCCACGATCAGGAAGTAGCCGGGGAAGCCCATCTTGATGATGGTGTTGAGCTCGAACTCCAGGCGCTCGAAGTACTCCTCACGGGTCTTGCCCGGCGCCAGCGGATTCTTCTCCAGGCGCTGTTCCAGGCCATCGCGCGACATCTTCTGGATCCAGGTGTCCAGGGTCTCGTCGTCGGGCACCGGGTAGTTGGGCAGGAAGTAGGTGCCCAGCCGCATCTCGATGTTGCAGCGCTCGGCCAGCGCCAGCGTGTTGTCGATCGCATCGGGGATGTCGGCGAACAGCGCGCACATCTCCTCGGCCGACTTCAGGTACTGCTGGTCGCTGTACTCGCGCGGGCGCTTGGGATCGTCCAGCACGCGGCCGGTGGAAATGCACACGCGCGCTTCGTGCGCGCTGAAATCCGACGGCGACAGGAAGCGCACGTCATTGCTGGCGACCACCGGCAGGCCGCGCTGGCCGGCGGCCATCAGCGCGAACTGGTTGAAGGTTTCCTCGCCCTCGCGGCCGGTACGGGTCAGCTCCAGGTGCAGGCCATCGCCGAACACGCGCTGCCAGTCGGCCAGCTGCTGCTCGGCCAGTTCATGCTTGCCGTCCAGTGCCAGGCGCCCGGCCAGGCTCTGCCGTCCGGCCAGCGCGAACAGGTTGGCGTTGCCGGCCTTCAGCCAGTCCGGGTGGATGGCCACACCGCCTTCCGGGCGATGGCCTTCCATCCAGGCGCGGGTCAGCAACCGCGACAGGCTCAGGTAGCCCTCGCGGTCGCGGCACAGCAGGGTCATCCGCCACGGGTCCTGGCCTTCCTCGGCGATCAGCACGTCGGCACCGGCGATCGGCTTGATGCCCACGCCTTCGGCGGCCTTGTAGAACTTGACCAGGGCGAACAGGTTGTTGAGATCGGTCACCGCCAGCGCGGGCAGGCCGAGCTCCACCGAGCGCGACAGCAGGTTGGCCTGCTTGGCCCTCTTCGGGTCCGCCTGGTCCGGCTTGGCCGGCACGCGGATGGTCGAGTCCGCCAGCGAGAACTCGGTGTGGACGTGGAGATGTACGAAGCGGGAGTTGGACATGCCGGACCAGGTTGGAGCGCGCGGGCCCGGGTGCTGACGGAGGTTCGTCGCCGGGGTCGGGAAGCGCTGGAATGCCCGGTCAGGGTAGCGAGGGCAGGGGGTTGCCACAAGGCTTGACAGGGGCACGGCGTGGCGCCGGATTCAGGCGTGCGGGAGGCCGCCTTCTGTAGCGCCGAGCCCATGCTCGGCTGTCCACAGCTGCCGAGCATGAGCTCGGCGCTACAACGCCAGCAGGCTCAGGCGATGGCCGCGACAGCCGGCGCTTCCAGGCACTCGCGCACCGGGGCGAAGCTGCGCCGGTGCTCCACGCAGGGGCCGTGCTCGCGCAGGGCGGCCAGGTGGGCCGGAGTGCCATAGCCCTTGTGCTGCTCGAACCCATACTGGGGGTGGCGGGCGTGCACGTCCTGCATGTAGCGATCGCGCGAGACCTTGGCCAGGATCGAGGCGGCCATGATCGCGCGGTCGATGCCATCGCCGCCGACCAGCGCCTGCGCCGGCAGTACCAGGCCCTTGGGCACCACGTTGCCGTCGATGCGGGCGAAGCCGGCCACGTGGGCGACCGCTGCAACGACGTCACGCATGCCCTGCAGGGTGGCCTGGTAGATGTTCAGGCGGTCGATGGTGTCCACGTCCACCAGCACCACATGCCAGGCCAGGGCGCGCTCGACGATGCGGTCATGCAGCTGCTCGCGGCGGGCAGCGGTCAACTGCTTGGAATCATCCAGGCCGTTGATCCGTGGCCGTGACGGATCGAATACCACCGCCGCCACCGCCACCGGCCCGGCCAGCGGGCCACGCCCGGCCTCGTCGACACCGGCGACCAGGCGCTCCGGCTCGACCACTGCCGTACCGTCGAACAGGGCCAGGCTTGCTGCTGCGGCGTGGCGGCGGCTCATGCCTGCGCCTGGTCGCGCATCAGCAGCTCGCCGACGGCATCGGCGGCACGCGCCGAGGCGTTGCGTCGCAGTCGCTCGTGCAGGCGCACATAAGTGTCCTGCAGGTCGATCACCCGCTGCGGGTGGTCGAACCACTGCTGGATGGCCGCGGCCAGCCTGTCCGGCGTGCAGTCGTGCTGCATCAGCTCCGGTGCTAGGTCCTGGCCGGCCAGGATGTTGGGCAGGGCGAAGCGGTCGACCTTGATCAGGCCAAGCGCCTTGACCAGTCGATAGGTCAGTTCGTTGACGCGGTAACCGACCACCATCGGCCGCTTCACCAGCATGGCTTCCAGGGTCGCGGTGCCGGAGGCCAGCACCACCACGTCGGCGGCGATCATCGCGTTGCGCGCCTGGCCGTCAAGCACGTGCGAGTAGGCCACCGGCAGCGCCGAGCGCGACAGCTGTTCTTCGATCAGCTGCCTGCAGGCCGGGTTGGCGGCAGGCACCACCACATGCAGGCCCGGAATGCGTTCGGAGACCTGCCAGGCGGCTTCGAAGAACGGTTCGCCCAGGCGCGAGATCTCGCCGAGGCGGCTGCCCGGCAACACCGCCAGCACCTTGGCCGAGGCCGGCAGGCCGAGCGCGGCGCGTGCTTCCTCGCGGTTGCCCTGCAGCGGAATGTCATCGGCCATCGGGTGGCCGACGAAGCGCGCGTCGATGCCGTGCCGGGCATAGATCGGCGGCTCCATCGGGAACAGGCACAGCACCAGGTCGGCGCTGCTGCCGATTTTCTCGGCGCGCTTTTCGCGCCAGGCCCAGACCGACGGGCTGACGTAATGCACGGTGCGCACGCCACGCTGCTTCAGCCAGCGCTCGATGCCCAGGTTGAAGTCGGGGGCGTCGATGCCGATGAACACGTCCGGCTGCCAGTCCAGCGCACGCTGGCGGAACGCCGAGCGCAGCTTGAGCAGGCGCGGCAGGTGGCGCAGCACTTCGGTCAGGCCCATCACCGCCAGCTCGCTGGCATCGTGCCAGGTCTGGCAGCCGGCGCTGCGCATGGCATCGCCGCCGATACCGGCGAACTCGGCATTCGGGAAGCGTGCCTTCAGTTCACGCACCAGGCCCGCACCGAGCAGGTCGCCGGAGGCTTCGCCGGCAACCAGCGCGATCCGCAACGGGCGCTCGCTGAGCACCCGCTGCGCGGGAACGCTGCCGGCCATCGAGGCCAGCGGGATCACCGCGGCGCCGGCCGGCGCCTGGCCGGTCGAGCTGCTCATCGCAGCAGGGGCCTCTCGGCGTGCTCGATGAAGTCCAGCATCGCCTTCACGTCGTCGCTGTCACGCGCCTGTTCGGTCAGCTGCACCTTGGCCTCTGCCAGCGGCAGGCCCGCGACGTACAGCGTGCGGTACGCACGCTTGATGGCCGAAATGCGGTCAGCGTCGAAGCCGCGCCGCTTCAGGCCTTCGCTGTTGATGCCACGCGGGCGTCCCAGCGAATCGGTGCCGACCATGGTGAACGGCGGTACATCACCATTGGTCAGCGCGCCCATGCCGAGGAAGGCATGCGCGCCGATGCGGCAGAACTGGTGGGCACCGGCGAAGCCGCTGATGATCACGTAGTCGCCCACGGTCACGTGGCCAGCCAGAGTGGTGTTGTTGGAGAACACGCAGAAGTTGCCGACATGGCAGTCGTGTGCCACGTGCGTGTAGGCCAGCATCCAGTTGTCGTTGCCGATGGTGGTGATGCCGCCGCCGCCGCCGGTGCCACGGTTGAGCGTGACGAACTCGCGGAACACGTTGCGATCGCCGATCACCAGTTCGGTACGCTCGCCGCCGAACTTCTTGTCCTGCGGCTCGCCACCGATCGCGGCATGGCCGACGAAGCGGTTGTCGCGGCCGATCCGGGTCGGGCCGTGGATGCTGCAATGGGGGCCCACCACCGTGCCGGCACCGATTTCAACATCGGGGCCGATCAGGGTGAAGGCGCCCACCTGGACATCGTCGGCCAGGCGTGCGGCCGGGTCGATGACGGCGGTGGGGTGGATCCGCGGTGCGTTGTCAGTCATTGCTGCCTCCAGTGGATCAGCCCTTGGCGCCGGCACACATGACCTCGGCCGACGCGACGACTTCGCCGTTGACCTTGGCTTCGCCGTAGTACCAGCCCATGTTGCGGATCAGGCGCTTCATCTGCACGTCCAGCATCAGCACGTCACCGGGCACGACCTGCTTGTTGAAGCGGGCGTTTTCCACCTTGACCATGTAGAACAGCTTGGACTGCGCATCGCGGCCGAGCGTGAGCTGGGTCATGACGCCGCCAGCCTGCGCCAGCGCTTCGATGATCAGCACCCCGGGCATGATCGGGCGGCCCGGGAAGTGGCCCTGGAAGAACGGCTCGTTGATGCTGACGTTCTTCTGCGCCAGGATCCGCTTGGTCTCGACGTCGAGTTCAAGCACCCGGTCCACCAGCAGGAACGGGTAGCGGTGCGGAAGCAGTTCCTGGATCTGGCAGACGTCGATCGGAAGCTGCAGCGAATCGTTCATTCTTTCTCCTTGCCAGCAGCCAGAACGCGGCGAGCCAATGCGTCCAGCTGCTTGAAGCGCGCGGCGTTCTTGCGCCACGTGCGGTTGTCGGTCAATGGGGTGCCGGACGAATACTCGCCCGGCTCATGGATGGAGTTGCGGACCACCGACTTGCCGGTGATCACGACCTTGTCGCAGATCTCGAGGTGGCCGACCACGCCAACGTGGCCGCCGAGCAGGCAGTAACGGCCGATCTTGGCGCTGCCGGCGATGCCGGTGCAGCCGGCAATGGCCGAGTGGGCGCCGATCTGCACGTTGTGGGCAATCTGCACCAGGTTGTCCAGGCGAACATCCTCGGCAAGGACGGTGTCTTCCAGCGCGCCACGATCAACACAGGTATTGGCGCCGATCTCGCAATCATCGCCGATGCGGACACCGCCGAGCTGCGGCACCTTGATCCACTTGCCAGCGTCCATCGCCAGGCCGAAGCCATCGGCGCCGAGTACGGCACCGGGATGCACGCGCACGCGCTTGCCCAGCGTGACCCGGGTGACCAGGGTCACGCGGGCGATCAGCTCACAGCCGGTATCCAGGCTGCAGTCCTCGCCGATCACGCTGCCGGTGCCGATGACGCAGTTCTCACCGACGACGCTGCGCGCACCGACCGTGACGAACGGGCCGATATGGGCGCTGGCGGCGACCTGGGCGCTGGGATCGATCACTGCGCTGGGATGGATGCCCGGCGGGCGGGTCGGCGCGATGTCGAACAGCGCGGCGATCTTGGCGAATGCGGTGTACGGGTCCTTGGCGACGAGCGCGGCGCCGGGGGCGGCCTCGACGTCATCGGCACGCAGGACCACCAGCGAAGCCCGGCTGTCGGCCAGCTGGACGCGATAGCGGGGGTTGGCAAGGAAGGTCAGCTGGCCAGGACCGGCATGGGCGAGGGTAGCCACGCCATGGATGGCGGTAGCGGGATCGCCATGGACCTGCAGGCCGAACTGCTCGGCGAGTTGCTGGGCGGTGTAGGTGGGAGTATTCACGGCGGGAGTTTAACGTGTGACGCCATTGCGGTCATGCGGGGGCATATGCAGCCAACGGCAGGGCCCCTCGCGGCCGGCAGAGCCAGTGTCATGGGCTGGGTCGGACGGGGCGGGACTGCGGGGGGCGGCGCAAGTACGTCCATGTAGCCTTGGTCGCCGCATCCATGCGGCTCACACCCCCGCAGCCCCACCCCGTCCGACCTCCGACGGCCTGGCGCGAGTGCCAGCCACGGAAAAACAGAAAAGATCAAAAGCAGAGCGGGCGCTTCCGGCATCCAGGCCAAACGAAAACGCCGGGCAGAGCCCGGCGCTTCGCACCCCGTCTGGTGGAGAGCCCCCTTTGTTAAGGGGGGCGCGCCCCTGGGAATCGCAGGAGCGATTCCCAACGTTGCTATGCAACGGCCCGAAGGGCGCATGCCATGGATGGCATGCGTAGCGGCGCGGGGGATAGGTGGAATGCGGGGGCAGTTCTGGCGAACCGCCTCGCGGTTCGTCAGAACTGCCCACCGAACGTGAATTGCAGGCGTTCGATCTTGTCATCGTCTTCCTTCTTCAGCGGGAAGGCGTAGCTGATCGAGATCGGGCCGACCGGGGCGCGCCACAGCAGGGCCACACCGGTGGATACGCGCAGCTCGTTGGCCTTGAAGTTGTCCACGCCGGTATACACGTTGCCGAAGTCGACGAAGGCCGACACGCGCGCCGACGGGCTGTCGAACAGGCGCGGGAAGTAGGCTTCCACCGAACCGACGGTCTTCAGCGAGCCACCCAGCGGCTGGCCTTCTGGGTAGCCGCGGGTAACTTCGCGCGGGCCGAGGGTGTTGTCCTCGAAGCCGCGTACCGAGTTGGTACCACCGGCGTAGAAGTTCTCGAAGAACGGCAGGCCGCTGGCGGTGACGGTGCGGGTGGTGCCATCCGGATTGGTCAGCGTACGGGTGTAGTCCTTGCCGTAGGCATCACCGTAGCCGATTTCGGCGCGGGTGTTGATCACCAGCGACGGCATGATCGGCCAGTACTTGCTGATCTGGTAGTTCAGCTTGTAGTACTCGATGGTCGAACCCGGCAGCGTGGTTTCCAGGCCCACGCGCTGGTAGGTACCGCGGGTCGGCATGAAGTAGTCGTTGCGCGAGTCGCGCGCCCAGCCCAGCTCGGTGCGCCAGGCATGGAAGGTGCGCTTACCGACGGCGTTGATGTAGTCGATGATCGACTGCGGGGTCGAGCCTTCGTAGGTGGTGATCTGGTTGCTGTCGATGCCGAACATCAGCGAGACGGTGTCGGTCTCGGTCAGCGGCACGCCGAACACCACCTGCGCGGCACCGTTGGTGCTGTTGTACTGCGCGGTGTTGAAGTCGGAGTAATCCAGTTCGCGCCAGGACAGGTTGTAGCCCAGCGACACGCCGTCATCGGTGAAGTACGGGTTGGTGTAGCTGAAACCGTAGCGCTGCAGGTAGCTGCTGCGCGAGGCTTCGACCGACACGCGGTTGCCGCCACCGAGGAAGTTGTTCTGCGACAGCTGCACCGAGGTGGTCATGCCGTAGGACTGCGAGTAACCCAGGCCGAACACGAAGCTGCCCGAGGTGGTTTCCTTGACGTTGTAGACGACGTCGACCTGGTCGTTGCTGCCGCTGACGGCCGGGGTCTCCACTTCCACCGATTCGAAGTAGCCCAGGCGCTGCAGGCGGATCTTGGAGCGGTCGATCGCGGCCTGCGAGTACCAGCTGTTCTCGAACTGGCGCATTTCGCGACGCATCACTTCATCGGACGTGCGGGTGTTGCCGCGGAACAGGATGCGGCGCACCGACACGCGCGGGCCGGGCACGACCTGCATGTTGATGGCCACGGTCTGCTCGGCGCGGTTGGTGGTCGGGATCGGGTTCACCTTGGCGAACGCGTAGCCGATGTTGGACAGCGAATTGGTGATGGTGTCCGAGCTGAATTCCAGCAGGGCACGCGAGAACGTGTCGCCGGACTTCTGGATCACCATGCGCTCGACGTCCTCCTGCGGGAGGATGGTGTCGCCGCTGACCTTGATCTCGGAGATCTTGTACTGCGCACCCTCGGTCACGCCCGCGGTCAGGAACATGTCGCGCTTGTCGGGGCTGATCGAGACCTGGGTGGAATCGATGCTGAAATCGACGTAGCCGCGATCCAGGTACCAGGAGTTGAGCTTTTCCAGGTCGCCGGACAGCTTTTCCTTGGAGTACTGGTCGTCACGGCGGTACCACGACGCCCAGTTGTGCTCCTTGGACTCCCAGGTCTCCAGGATGTCCTTGCTCTCGAACTTCTCGGTGCCCACCAGGTTGACGTGGCGGATCTTGGCGGCCTTGCCTTCCTTGATGGCGATGGCGATGTCCACGCGGTTGCGGTCCAGCGGGCTCACCGTCGGGGTGATGTCGACGTTGTACTTGCCACGGTCGTTGTACTGGCGGCGCAGTTCCTGGGTCACGCGGTCCAGGCTCAGGCGATCGAAGGTGCCGCCCTCGGTCAGGCCGATGTCGGACAGGCCCTTGAGCAGCTGGTCGGACTTGATGTCCTTGTTGCCGGTCACGGTCAGCTTGTTGATCGCCGGGCGTTCCTTGACGGTCACCACCAGGATCGTGCCCTGGCGGTCCAGCTGCACGTCTTCGAAGAAGCCGGTCTTGTACAGGGCGCGGATCGTCTCGCCGACCTTGTTGTCGGTGATCGTCTCGCCGCGTTCCACCGGCAGGTAGGTGAACACCGTGCCCGAGCTGATGCGCTGCAGGCCATCGACGCGGATGTCGCTGACAGTGAAGGGCTCGGCTGCCTGGGCCAGGGCGGGAGCGCCGGTGACGGCGGCGAGGGCGAGGGCCAGCAGGCGGCGATTGGGGAGTCGCGTCATGTCACGTCCGGTAGGAAGGTCGATTTCATTGGTGCGGGATGCCGACGCTGTAGACGGCAACAACGTGGAAAAGTTCATCGCGGGACCAGGCCGAGGATGTCGTTGTAGAACGCCAACCCCATCAGCCCGGCCAGCAACGCCAGGCCGATGTATTGGCCGGCGGCGATGGCACGCTCGCTCAGCGGGCTGCCCTTGACCAACTCGATAAGGTAATACAGCAGGTGGCCGCCGTCCAAGATCGGGATCGGCAGCAGGTTGATGATGCACAGGCTGAGCGACAGCAGGGCAAGGAACTGCAGGAACCAGTCGAGGCCGCGCTTGGCCGAGACATTGGCCACGCGGGCGATCGTGACCGGCCCGGAAACGTTCTGCAGCGAGGCCTTGCCGGTCACGATGCGACCCATCATGCCCAGCGAGTCGGCGGCCAGGCGGCCGGTCTCGCGCACCGCCACGGTCACCGCATCCAGCGGGCCATAGCGCAGCAGGGTGTCGTAGGCGGGGCTGTAGCTGGTGGGGAAGCCGACGCCGATCTGCCAGACCGGATTGCCCTTGCCGTCCTTGCCCTGGCGCGGGGTGACTTCCAGCGCCAGGCGCTCGCCGCCACGCAGGACCTCGATCATTCCCGGCCCGCCGGCACGGCCCAGGGCCTGGATCTCGCCGATCACCTGGTCGACGCTGTCGATGCGCTGGCCATCGATGGCCACGATCAGGTCGCCTGGCTGCAGTTGCCCTGTCACCACGGAGTCCGCAGTCAGCGACTCCACTTGCGCCGGCTGCAGCCACGACTGCCAGTGCAGGCCTGCCAGGATCGGCACCCGCCGCTCATCGAAACCCGCCGGCAGCTGCGACAGCGGCAGGGTGCGCGTGCGTACCTGGTCAGCCGTATCCAGCACTTCCAGCTTCACGTCGCGGCGGTCCATCGCGGCTGCGGTCAGCGCCATGCTGGCCTCGCCGAGGGTGACCACCTGGCGGTCGTCCACGCGCAGCACGCGGTCGCCGCTGGCCAGGCCGGCACTGGCGGCGATGCCGCTGACACGGCCGATGGTGGGCGAGTAATCCTGCTTGCCGATCACGAACATCGCCCACAGCAGCAGGATGCACAGCAGCAGATTGGCGATCGGGCCGGCGGCAACGATCGCGATGCGCTGCCAGACGGTCTTGTGGTTGAAGGCCTGGCCGCGCTCGTGCGGGTGGACTTCGACCTCGCGTTCGTCGAGGAACTTCACGTAACCGCCCAGCGGGATGGCGGCGATGGCGAACTCGGTGCCGTGCCTGTCGCGGCGCGACCACAGCGGCCGGCCGAAGCCGACCGAGAAACGCAGGATCTTGACCCCGCACAGGCGCCCGACCCAGTAATGCCCGAACTCGTGAAAGGTGACCAGCAGCCCGAGGCTGACGATCATCCACCAGACCGATCCGATGAAGTCAGTCATGCAGGCTCACAGTGGTGGGCAGGGGCGGCGGCGTCATGCTGGGCGAGGCGGTCGTTCAGGCGGCGTCGATGGCGTTCAGGGTGAGCTGGCGTGCCCGCTGGTCGGCGGACAACAGGATCTCCAGTGTATCGGCTGGCTGGGTCGGCAGTGTTGAAAGAGCGTTAGCAACCAGCGCCGGGATCGTCAGGAAACCGATCCGGCCCTGAAGAAACGCTGAAACCGCCTCTTCATTGGCGGCGTTCAGCACCGCCGGTGCGGTACCGCCGGCCTGCATCGCCTGCCAGGCCAGCGCCAGGCAGGGGAAGGCGTCAGTATCCGGGGCCTCGAAATCCAGGCGGCCCTGGGCCAGCAGGTCCAGCCCGGCCACGCCCGATTCGATGCGCTGCGGCCAGCCCAGGCCGACGGCGAGAGTGGTGCGCATGTCCGGCAGGCCCATCTGGGCCAGGGTCGAGCCATCGACGAACTCGACCAGCGAATGGACCAGGCTCTGCGGGTGCACCAGCACCTCGATGCGCTCGCCGGGCACGCCGAACAGGTGGTGGGCCTCGATGACTTCCAGGCCCTTGTTCATCAATGTCGCCGAATCGACCGAGATCTTCGGCCCCATCGACCACTTGGGGTGGGCAACGGCCTGGGCCGGGGTGACCTGGGCCAGTTCGGCGCGGCTGCGGCCACGGAACGGGCCGCCGGAGGCGGTCAGCAGGATCCGGCGCACGCCGGCGCCGTCGACACTGGCATCGCGCGAGCGCAGGCACTGGAAGATCGCGCTGTGCTCGCTGTCGATCGGGATGATTTCGGCACCGGCACGTTCGGCCGTCCGGGTCAGCAGTTCGCCGGCCAGCACCAGCGATTCCTTGTTGGCCAGCAGGATGCGCTTGCCGGCGGCCGCGGCAGCCAGGGTCGAGGACAGGCCGGCCGCGCCGACGATGGCCGCGACCACGGTATCGCAGGCATCGCTGGCGGCCAGCTGGTCCAGCGCGGCCTGGCCGGCATGGGCCTCGGTGGCAAGGCCGGCCTCGCGCAGGCCGTCACGCAGTTCGGCGAACAGCGATGCGTCGGCGATCACCGCGTGCGCGGGTCTGTGCTGGCGGCACAGCGCCAGCAGCGCCTGCACCTGGCGGCCGGCAGCGAGCACCGTGGCCTGGTAGCGGTGCGGGTGGCGGGCGATCACGTCCAGCGTGGAGGCGCCGATCGAGCCGGTAGCGCCGAACACGGCGACCCGGCGCAGGTCTGCAGCAGCATTCATGGTCAGAACCCGAAGATTTCCTTGCCCAGCGCGAACACCGGCACGGCGGCGAGGACGCCGTCGACCCGGTCGAGCACGCCACCGTGGCCCGGGATCAGGTGGCCTGAGTCCTTGGCGCCGGCATGGCGCTTGATCAGGCTCTCGAACAGGTCGCCCAGGACCGAGGCGAACACCGCCACCACCGCGGTGATCAACAGGCCGGGCAGGTGTGCGGCATCGATGCCAGTCAGCCAGCCCAGGCCGAGGGCCACGGCGACACCGGCCAGCAGGCCGCCGAACAGGCCTTCCCAGGTCTTGTTGGGGCTGATCCGCGGCGCCAGCTTGTGCTTGCCGAAATGGCGGCCAGCGAAATAGGCGCCCGAGTCGGCCGCCCACACCAGCGCCAGAGCAGCCAGCAGCCACAGGTGGCCCTGCTGGCCCGGCGGATCGCCGCCGGCATGGATCAGCACCAGCGCGGCCCAGGCCGGGACGATGGCCAGGGTACCGGCCAGCATCTTCAGGATCCGCGAGGGTGCCGACGGCTGTGCACCGAAGTTGAAGAAGCGCAACCAGAGCAGCGCGGCCAGCCACCAGGCAACGCCGGCCAGCGTGGTTATCTGGAACAGGACCAGGGTGCTGCCATCGGCCCAGACCAGCAGCACCATCAGCAGCAGGTTCAGCACCAGCAGCACGGTGCGCGCCAGGGTGTCTTCGATACCGGCCAGCTTCAGCCATTCCCACAGGCCGATCAGCAGCACGGCGGCGGCCGCGGCGGCCAGCCATTGCGTGGGCAGCAGCAGGATCGCCGCAATGGCTAGCGGCGCCATGATCAGCGCGGCAAGGACTCGGGTCTTGGTCATGGGCTGGAAGTCTCGGTGGCCAGTGCGGCAATCTGGGCGCTGGTCAGGCCGAAACGACGCTCGCGACCGGCATAGGCGTCGAGCGCCTGCTGCAGCTGCCCGGCGTCGAAGTCCGGCCACAGGGCCTCGGTGAACCACAGTTCGGTATAGGCGAGCTGCCACAGCAGGAAGTTGCTGATGCGGGTGTCGCCGCCGGTGCGGATGAACAGGTCCGGCGGCGGCAGGTCGGCCAGGGCCACCTGGCTGCCCAGCAGCGCTTCGTCGATCTGCTCGGGCAGCAGGCGACCGGCCGCCACTTCGACGGCCAGGGCGCGCGCGGCGCGGGCGATGTCCTGGCGGCCACCGTAGCTGGCAGCGATCGACAGGGTCAGGGTGGTGTTGTCGGCGGTGCGCTGCTCGGCCAGCTGCATGCGGCTGACCAGCCCGGCGCCGAAGCGCTCGCGTTCGCCGATGAAGCGCACGCGCACGCCACGCCGGTGCAGCTCGTCCACTTCGCGGTCGAGTGCACCGAGGAACAGCTTCATCAGCGCGTCCACTTCCTCCTGCGGCCGGCCCCAGTTCTCGCTGGAGAAGGCGAACAGGGTCAGCGCCGGAATGCCCAGTTCAAGGCAGCGCTCGATGGTGCGGTTGACCGCGCGCGCGCCGGCACGGTGGCCGATCACCCGGGGGCGACGGCGCTGCTGTGCCCAACGCCCATTGCCATCCATGATGATGGCAATGTGGCGGGGCAGGGAGGCAGGCAACGGAGGCGGGACTGAAGGCATCGACTTCAGACCGACAGCAGTTCTTTTTCCTTGTCGGCAACGACCTTGTCGACGTCCTTGATGTTGGCGTCGGTCAGCTTCTGGATGTCGTCTTCGCCGCGCTTCTTCTCGTCTTCGCTGATCGCTTTGTCCTTGACCAGCTTGGCGATTTCCTTGTTCGCGTCCTGACGGATGTTGCGGATCGCGATCTTGGCGCCTTCCCCTTCCTTCTGCACCTGCTTGACCAGCTCCTTGCGGCGCTCTTCGGTCGGCGGCGGCATGTTGATGCGGATCGCGGTGCCCAGCGTGTTCGGAGTGAACTCGGCGTTGTAGAGACCCTTTTCGATCTCCTTGATCATGCCTTTGTCGAACGGGGTGACCAGCAGCGAGTGGGCGTCGGCGTTGGAGATCGACGCGACCTGGTTCAGCGGGGTGCTGGCGTTGCCATAGGCGCTGACCGTCACGCGGTCCAGCAGGGCCGGGGTGGCACGGCCGGTCCGGATGGAGGTGAGGGTGTGCTTCAGAGCGTCAATGCTCTTGGCCATGCGCGTCTGCGCGTTGTTCTTGATGTCGTTGAGCATCGCCCGGTCCTGGATGTATCTGGAATCGGGCGATTATAGGCGAATACGGGACGCTGCCGGGCCTGAATCGGCCCGGTCGTCGCTTTGCGCTCAGGCTCAGGCCGGGTCGCGGCCCTGGACCAGGGTGCCGATGTTCGCGCCGTTGAGGATCTTCAGCAGTTCGCCCGGCTGGCCCATGTCGAACACGCGCATCGGCAGGTCGCTGTCGCGGGCCAGAGCGAAGGCCGCTGTGTCCATCACTTCCAGGCCGCGGCGGATCACTTCGTCGTAGCTCAGGCTGTCGAAGCGGACCGCATCGCTGTGCTTGTTCGGGTCCTTGTCGTACACGCCATCGACCTTGGTGGCCTTCAGCAGCAGGTCGGCGCCGATCTCGATCGCGCGCAGTGCGGCGCCGGAGTCGGTGGTGAAGAACGGGCTGCCGACGCCGGCAGCGAAGATCACCAGGCGGCCCTTTTCCAGGTGGCGGATGGCGCGGCGGCGGATGTAGTCCTCGCACACGTCGTTGATCTTGATCGCGCTCATCACCCGGGCCTTGGCACCCAGCTTCTCGAGGGCGTCCTGCATGGCCAGGGCGTTGATGACGGTGGCCAGCATGCCCATCTGGTCGCCGGTTACGCGGTCCATGCCGCCGGCGGCCAGGCCGGCGCCGCGGAAGATGTTGCCACCTCCGATCACCAGCGCCACTTCGGCACCGGCCTGCTGGGCTTCGATGACCTCACGGGCGAGGCGATTGATGATCTTGGGGTCGATGCCGTAGTCCTCGTCTCCCATCAGCGCCTCCCCGGAGAGTTTCAGAAGGATGCGGCGATAGGCGAGCTTGGACATGGGGACCTCGGGTGCGTGGAAATCGCGGGCGATTCTACGCGCATGCGGCGTTGTGCCAAAGTGTTTTGTGCACTGCGGCGCAGAATCTGGTGGTTCGCCCGGTCTGCCGGGGCGCCCCGTTCAGCCCAGTTCGGCGCTGGCCGTGGCCGACAGCTCGTCATGGCCCAGCGCCCCCGGCGAGCGGGCGATCACCCGGTTGCGGCCCAGGTTCTTGGAGCGGTACAGCACATCGTCGGCGGCGCGCAGCAGGTCCTGGACGTCGGCGAAGCGCTCGTAGCCGCCCTGGGTGGCCACGCCGGCGGAGAAGGTGACGAACAGCGGACCACCCTCCAGCTCGGCCATCGGCGTGGCGACGATGTTGGCCAGCACCCGGCGGATCACGTCCAGGGCCACGCTTTCGCTGGTGTTGGGCAGCAGCGCGACGAACTCCTCGCCGCCGAAGCGGGCCACGGTGTCGCTGTTGCGCAACTGGCCCTGCAGCTTGCCGGCGAAGGCGCGCAGCACCTCGTCGCCGGTCAGGTGGCCGTGGGCGTCGTTGATCTTCTTGAAGTCGTCCAGGTCGATGAAGGCCACCGACAGTGGCCAGCCCTGGCGGCCGGCACGCAGGAATTCCTGCTCCAGCACCGCTTCCAGCTGGCGGCGGTTGAGCACGCCTGTCAATGCATCACGATGGGCCTGGTCGGCCAGGCGCTTGGCGCGCGCCTCGAATTCGTCGGCACGGCGGCGTGCCTGGTCGGCATCCTGCAGTTCGCGCAGGTTGCGCAGCGTGGCCAGTTCCTGCGCATGATCGATCAGCTCGCGCACCCGCGCCGGAGAATTGAGGCCGGCATCGAACAGGCTGGCGATGTCGGGCAGGGCCTCGCTGATGCGGGCCAGCACCTGGTCGAAGCGCGCGCTGTCCAGCTCCAGGCGGTCGTGCACCTGCTGCAGGGCGCGCTCGCGCGCGGCATCGGCGTCGCTATCCAGCCAGATGTCGGCCACTGCGCCGGACAGTTGCACGCAGGCCTGGAATGGCGATTCGGCGGCGTCCTCGTCCTCGCTGTGGCTGATGCTCTCCACCAGGTAGCGGGGCAGGCCCCATTGCTCGGCCACCCAGGCGCCGACGTCGGCGTGGCTGCAGCCCAGCGCCTCGCGCTCGAGGGAAACCAGGTCGATGTTGTCGCGTGCTTCGCGCAGCAGCGGCAGGTAGCGCTCCGACTCGGCCTGGGTCAGGCACAGCACGCCCAGGTCCTGCAGCAGTCCGGCCAGCATCAGCTCCTCCAGCCGGCGCAGGCCGCGCGCCTGGCCCAGCTGGCTGGCCGCCAGGGCACTGAGGATGCTGCGCTTCCACGCGCGCTGGCGCAGGTCATGATCGGCGCCACCGCCGGTCAGGCCCTGGGTGACGGTGAAGCCGAGGGCGAGGCTGATCGTGGCGTTCAGGCCCAGCATGGTCAGCGCCTGGCCGAGGTTCTCGATGCGGCGGCGGCTGGCATACAGCGGCGAATTGGCGATGCGCAGCATGCGAGCGCTCAGCGCCATGTCGATGGCGATGATGTCGGCGGCGGTGGCGATGTCCGCTTCCGGGTCCTGAGCCAGTTCGATGATGCGCAGGGCAATACCGGGTGGCGAAGGCAGGTTGCGGCAGAGCGCCAGGGCAGCTGTCAGCTCGGGAGGCATGTCGGGTCGTTCAATTCCATTGGGGCAAGAATACCTAGGAACGCATCACAGTCCGCGATTTTCGTTCCTGCTAAGTGACTGAGGATTCCCTGCGACTGAGTATCGGCTTGATTCGAGCGCAACGCAAAGGTGCCGGTTGTGCGCACCAACGGTGCGCACCCACCGATGGGCCATGGGTTAATCCCTAGGCCCATGCATAAAAAAAGAGCCGCGGTTTCCCGCGGCTCCTTCTGGTCGTTTCACAGCCGAAGGGCTGGAATCAGACCTGCATCGCCTTGGCAACTTCGGCGGCGTAGTCTTCCACCACCTTTTCGATGCCTTCGCCGACGATCAGCAGCTTGAAGCCTGCCACGTCCGCGCCAGCGGCCTTGACCACCTGCTCGACGGTGGTGTCGCCCAGCACGTAGGTCTGGCCGTACAGG
Source organism: Stenotrophomonas sp. pho (assembly GCF_006228405.1). Taxonomy (NCBI): domain Bacteria; kingdom Pseudomonadati; phylum Pseudomonadota; class Gammaproteobacteria; order Lysobacterales; family Lysobacteraceae; genus Stenotrophomonas; species Stenotrophomonas sp. pho. The sequence continues at coordinate 1,454,145 of NZ_CP029759.1, forward strand.
GTCACGTCGCTGACGATCTTGTTGATCTTGCCGCTGATGATCTTTTCCAGGATGTCGGCCGGCTTGGCCTTGTCCTTCTCGGTCATCTTGGCCAGCTCGATTTCCTTTTCCTTTTCGACGAACTCGGCCGGAACGTCCGCAGCCTTGTTGTGCGGCGGCTTCAGCGCGGCCACGTGCATCGCCAGGCCACGGGCCAGCTCGACGTCGCCGCCGATCAGGTCGACCAGCACGCCAACCTTGCCGTTGGTGTGGACGTAGGCACCGATGTTGCCGGTGGTGTCGACCTTGACCATGCGGCGGATCTGGATGTTCTCACCCAGGGTCTGCACGGCGGTGGCGCGGGCTTCTTCAACGGTGCGGCCGTCGGCCAGCGTGGCGGCCTTCACGGCTTCGACGTCGGTGGCGCCCGATGCCAGGGCAGCGGCAGCGACGGCGTTGACGAAGGACTTGAAGTTGTCATCGTTGGCGACGAAGTCGGTTTCCGAGTTGACTTCGACCAGCACGGCCTTGCCGCCGTCCTGGGCCAGGCCCAGACGGCCTTCGGCGGCCACGCGGTCAGCCTTCTTGTCGGCCTTGGCAGCGCCGGACTTGCGCATGGCTTCAGCAGCGGCGTTGATGTCGCCGTTGGCTTCGGTAAGCGCCTTCTTGCATTCCATCATGCCGGCGCCGGTGCGCTCGCGCAGTTCCTTGACCAGGGAAGCAGTGATTTCCACGGGATTACCTCACGAAAGAAAGGGGTTGGGCCGGCATGGTGGCCGGCCCGTGTGACACGGTCCTGTCACGCGCCAGGGGCTGCGTGCAGGGAGGGTGGACGCCGGGCGTCCACCCGGGGCCTGGATCAGGCCTGGGCGTCGTCGCCCTTCTTGGCAGCCTTCTTGGCCGGAGCGCGGCGGGCCGGCTTCTCTTCGCCTTCAGCAGCGGCTTCAGCGAACTCTTCCTCGCGCACCGAAGCGGCGTGCGGGGCAGCGGCCTTGCCTTCCAGCACGGCGTCGGCAGCGGCGCGGGCGTACAGCTGCACAGCGCGGATGGCGTCGTCGTTGCCCGGGATGGCGTAGTCCACCAGTTCCGGGTTGTAGTTGGTGTCGACCACGGCGATGACCGGAATGCCCAGCTTCTTGGCTTCCTTGATCGCGATGTCTTCGTGGCCGATGTCGATCACGAAGATGGCGTCCGGCAGACGGTTCATGTCCTTGATGCCGCCCAGCGAGGCTTCCAGCTTGTCGCGCTCGCGACGCAGGCCCAGCACTTCGTGCTTGACCAGCTTCTCGAAGGTGCCGTCGGTTTCACCGGCTTCCAGTTCCTTCAGGCGGGCAACCGACTGCTTGACGGTACGGAAGTTGGTCAGGGTGCCGCCCAGCCAACGCTGGTTCATGAACGGCATGCCGCAACGCTCGGCTTCTTCCTTGATGGTTTCGCGGGCGCTGCGCTTGGTGCCCAGGAACAGGACGGTGCCGCGCTTCTGGGCAACCGACGAGATGAAGTTCATCGCATCGTTGAACAGCGGGACGGTCTTTTCCAGGTTGATGATGTGGATCTTGCCGCGGGCGCCGAAGATGTACGGAGCCATCTTCGGGTTCCAGTAGCGGGTCTGGTGGCCGAAGTGGACGCCGGCTTCCAGCATCTGACGCATGGTGACCTGGGGCATTGCAATACTCCTGATATGGAACCAGCGATTCCGCCCGCGGGATAGGTATGCGGGACGCGTGGAAGCGCGATCGGTTCCGGGGTTGGGCTTCCCTGTTGCCTCCGTGGCCGAACTCCTCGCGGAGCACCCCGGCACGGATGGGGGCAGCAGGTGTGGATTCACCGGTGACGTCCGGTGTGGACGGGCTCCCGCGCACGCAGGCGGCAGGAATCCGGTCGATTATAGCCCGCTGGGGCGTCCGCTGCAATTGCAGGGTCAGATGCGGCCAGATCGACCTCGCGGCCGTCCTGCAGACGGGCCCGGAAGTGGCCGCCCACATAGCCATCGGGCGGGCAGGCAGGGGCCAGCGGCGTTCATGGCCTGCGAGGATATAGCCGGCCAGCCCGGCCACCAGCAGCGACGATTGGCCGTCGGCCGCTATGAATCGCAGATCGTGCAGGCGGCCATGCAGCGTACTGGAATTGCTGAGTCGCAGCATGGGCTGAGGCCCAAGTGCCTCGACGCGGGCCTGCAGCCGGGCATGCAGCGCTGGCGCCGCTGGGCTGCGGAACAACGGCAGCGAGTAGCGGGGCAATCCCGGCAAGGCCGGCGCCAGCACGATCCGATAGGCCTGTTCACCCACCGATGCTGGCGGACCGCCTGGCAGCAGCCAGACGCGCTGGGTGCTGCCAGGGGCCAGGTCCAGCCGCGCAGGGCTGACCCGGATCCGGTCGCTGGGCTGCAGTCGTTCGGCGTCCAGTTGCTGCTCCCAGGCCAGCACCTGCACCTGCCCCTGCCAGCGGCCGGGCCCCGGATTGCGCAGCCACAGTTCCGCGCGGCCGCCTTCGGCGGGTAGCTGCAGGGTGGTCGGCAACAGCTCCAGCGCCGCCGAGGGCTGCGCCAGCAGCAGTCCAAGCAGGATCAGCAGCGCGCGCATCAGTAGATGAGGGTCACGGAAGGCATTGCGCTGTCGTCTGTCGCCGGTGGTGCGAGGTCGCGGACCTGGGGCGGCACCTTGGGGGCGTCACTGCGCTGGTGTGGCGCCGCGCAACGGGGAGCGCCGGCATCGTCGCTGCAGGATTCGACCACGGTCAGCCGGATCTGCAGCGTGCTGCTGCGCGGTTCGGCGCGGGCCGGCGTGCTGGCGACCAGCATCGCCCCGATCAGAAATGCGCGAACCACCTGCCACCCACCGTGCTTAAAGACTCGCTGCGCGGTATCGGCCGGACGCCCCGCAACTGTAGCGCCGAGCCCGCGCTTGGCACGGGCTTCGCTCCGGTGGGGGCCGACCGTTGGTCGGCACGCAGGTCAGTAGGTGATCGTCACCGTCACCAGGTCGTTGTAGGTGCCGGCCGGGGGCTGGCCGGTGACCGGCGGTACCCGGCCGTAGATGGTCAGCTGCTGTGCGCTTCCGGTGCCGGTGCTGCTGGCCGTGTCGACCGTCAGGGTGTTGCCCCAACGCTGGCTTCGTGCCGGATCCCGGTACAGCTCGTAGGGCAGGTAGTAGGTGCTGTTGCCGATGGTGGTGGCCATGCGCCGGGTGGTGGTGGCGGCGGGATTGTTCCGGCCGTTGTTCAGGCCGACCTGGAAGGCGGTGTTCTTCAGGCAGGTCAGGGTGAGGGTGGCGGTCTGGTCGATGTTGGCCGGGATGCCGCCGGTGACGTTGCCGAAATTCATGTTGGTGGTGACGTAGCTGCCGCATTGCGGCAGCACGTTGGCGGTAGCGGTGAAACTGAAGGCCGCGCTCGCGCTGTTGGTACCGGTGGCGCCGCCGTTGCATGTGGCGGGGACGGTGGCGCTACCGGCCAGCACCTCGTTCCAGGCCCAGGTCAGCACCACGCTGGCACCGCTGAAAGTGCTGCTGTACGCGCCGGAGGCCAGGACCTGGTTGGCCGGAATCTGACCGAACAGCTGCACAGTCTGCGCACCACTACCGCCGGTCAGCAGCGGTACGTTGTAGCTCATGGTCAGCTCCTGCGCTGGCGGCGTGCCGCGCGGGACCAGGCCAGTGACCTGGCCGAAGCTGGCGTTGTTGTACAGCTGGAAATTCATCGTGTCGCTGGTAGAGGTGGCCATCGTGCGGAACGTGGAACTGCTGCCGCCGCCACTGCCTGCGCCGATGCCCACGCAGACGCGCACGCCGGTGGTGGCCAGCAGGCTCAGCGCGGCAGTGGTGCAGGTCACCGTGATGTTGAGGTTGGCCGTGCTCGGGCCGGGTGCATTGCTGTTGATGTTGCCGAAGGGCAGGGTCGGATCGGCGACCGCCGTGCAGACCGCGGTGGCGCCGGCCGGCGCCGCTGCCAGCAGGCCGGCCCACAGCAGCAGGAAGAGCAGCAGCACCCTCATGGCGCCACCTCCGGAATGCACTGCTGCGGTGCCGGCTCCGGGCGGGCACCGGACGCCACCACCTTGGGCAGGTCCGGTACCTTCACCCGGCACGGGCCATGGCTGGTGGTGACGTACAGCACGCTTCCGGCGGCGACATCTTCCAGGTAGAGCAGGCCGTCGTAGCCGACCGTGGCCTGGCGACCGTCAGGCAGCTGCACCTCGCTGCCCACCTCCAGAGGCTGGCCGTCCATCGCCAGCAGGGTCAGGCTCAGTGACGACCGCGAACGCAGCTGGAAGGTCACGCGGGTGCCGGCGCGCTGGCGCGGCGTGACCCAGTCCTCGATGCGGTCGGCACGCATGTCTTCGGGCAGGTCCAGGGTGTCGATCGAGACCCGGTTGCGCTGCCAGGACAGCAACGGACTGACCAGCAGCAGGCCGCGATCATCGGTGACACCGATCAGGCGGTTCTCAAGCCGCACCGGGACGCCGCCGACGCCATTGGTGCTGATCACCGCGAACGCATCGGATACCTCGCGCGTGGCGAAGGCGTGCCCGCCCATCCATACCAGGCTGCCGCTGGCACTGGCGTAGGCATAGTTGAGCCCGCCCTGGCGCGAGGCGCCGAATGAATAGCGGCCGACATCGTTGAGGATGCCAACTTCGGCCAGGCCGCCGTTGCCGTCCTCGCCGTGGCGCAGCTGTGCGCGCCAGCCGACGCCGCCGGCACTGCCATCGCCGGGCACCGGCTGGGTCACGTCCGCCACCCAGCTCTGGCGGTCGCCGTTGCGCTGGCTGGAGAGGCTGGCCTGGCGATTGTTGCCCAGGCTGGCAGTCATCGACAGGTAGATGCTGCGGTCATCGCTGCGGTCCAGGTTCTGGTTCACCGACAGGTAGGCCGACCAGCGTTGGCTCCAGGTGCGCGACCAGAACAGGCTGGCATAGCGGTTGTCGTCGCCGTCGGGGTAGCGCAGGCGCAGATAGCTGGCGCTGAGCGTGCCCAGCCGCAGCAGGTCCAGGCCGACCGTGGCCTGCTCGCTGATGCTTGGTGGCAGGTTGCCCTGCAGCGCGCCCAGGTCGCGGTAGTCGCCGTGGCTGCGCACGCTGCGCAGATTGACGTTGAAGCGACGGTTGTTCCAGCTGTAGCCCAGCGCCCATTGCCCACCCTGCAGGCCGTGGTAGTTACTGTGCGCATAGGCGGCATTGAACACGCCGGCGGCGCCGAGCAGCCACCAGCCGCCAATGCCGCCCTGGGCCAGGCCGCCGCCGCCTTCGGCATGCGCCTCGCCGGTGAACGCGTCGGTGACACCGCCGCGCCAGCTGGCGCTGGCCACCGTGCGATCGTCATAGGCGAAGGAGCGCTCGCCGAAATCCCGGCGCAAGTGGCCGACGCCGACCGACCAGTCCGACAGGCCCTTGGCCAGCAGCTGCTGGGTGCCGTAGAAGCTGAAGTCCAGCGTCTGCATGCGTCCGAATGCGTCGGTCACCACCACCTGCGCGTTGCCGGTGCCGCTGATGCCGGGCTGTGCTGCGAGCTGGAAGGGACCGACCGGCACCTGCCCGCTGTACTGGCGCAGGCCATCGACATACAGCTCGACCGTGGAGGGCACCACGGCCTGGCCGAGGAAGCTCGGCGTGGGCGTCAGCACGCGGTAGGGCTGCAGGCCATAGTTGCGGCCGATCTGCAGGCCACCCAGGCGCACGGGGCGGGTCCAGTCGACGAACCCACTGTAGAAATCGCCGACCTCCAGGGTCGTTGCGCTATCGGGGAAATCCAGGCTCCAGCGTGTGTCCAGGCGCACGCTGGAGCCGCGCCAATGGCGATCGCCGGGTTGCTGGTAGCGGCGGCTGATGGCGGTGTTCTCGAAAGTGCCATTGCCGATACCGAACACGCGCAGCTCCGAGCTCAGGCTGAGGGTGCCGAGCGTGTCCACCCGGCTGCCGTAGACGTCGTAGTTGAGCAGCACGCCGGGCGAGGCGCTGCCGGTGGGGGCGCGCGTCTGCGGGCGGCTGAGCACGGTGGTGGGCAGTGTCAGCTGGTCCAGCGGCACGTCCAGCGCCAAGGTCTGCATGTGGGCGTCGTAGCGCACCACCGCACCGCTGATCTGGTCCAGGTAGACCGGTGCATCGCCGCTGGCGTTGAAGCCGAGCTGGCGCAGCACTTCGGGGCTGGCCTGCAGCCGGCCACGGTTCTCGGTGAACGGCAGCAGGCCGCGCGGCGTGCTGTTGAGCGACACATCCAGGTACAGCGTCTGGCTGGCGGTCAGTGGGGTGGGGGCGGGCAGGATCGCATCGGCCGACACGCCGGAAACATCAGCAGTCGTGGCCACGCCGGACACATCGGCGGCCTCGGTCGCCGCGGGAGCCAGGGCAGCCAACAGCGCGCCCATCAACGCCTCAGCGAGCCGGTGGGGGCGACAGTGGCGTCTGTTCCGACTCGCCATTGAGCTTGGCCGTGATCTGGTCGTTGTCGCGGTCGATCGCCGTGCGTTCGATCGGCCAGCGCATCACCTGGCCGGGCAGTACGTAGCCCAGCAGCCCGGGATGGACGATGCGCGGGCGCGTGGCGCTGCCCAGCGCGAGATCGGCGATCTGAGCGTAACTGTTGCCCGAATTGGCTACTTCGACGCCGTTGCGGCCGTCCGCCAGCTTTACCAGCCGGGCCTGCAGCTGCGGCGCCAGCGTGCCGGCCGAGGGCTGCACGAACACCGGGATCGAATAGCGCAGGACGAACTGCATGCCACCCGCGCGGGTGGCCAGGTCGGGCACCTCGTCAACGATCAGGCGGTAATGTTGCTGTGCCGCTGGCGGTTCCTTGTCCGCACGCATGACCCGCACCAGCTGCTGCTGTCCGGCGGCCAGTTCCTGCATCGGCGGAGTGGCCATCAACGCATCGGTGGGCAGCAGCTGTTCCTGGCCGTCCTGCTGCACCCAGCGGAACACGCGTACCTGCAGCTTCACCGGTGAGGTGCCGCTGTTGGTCAGCCACAATTCGCCGGCACGCTGGCGGGCTTCCAGCTGCAGGCTGGTCGGGGCCACCTGCAGGCTGGTAGCGCCGGCGGCCGCGATGGCGAGCAGGTACAGGGCGAGCAGCGCCACGCCGGTGGCGCGCCACGGGCGGGATCCGGCCATGCGGGCGTGCTCCATCAATAGGTGATCGTGGCGGTAACCGTATCCAGGTAGCTACCGGCGGCCGGGTTGTTGGTGCTCAGGTTCAGGATCTGGCCGTAGACGATGTAAGGCACGGCCAGGCCGGTGCCGATGCCGGCCTGGGTGTTGGTGCCGGTTGTGGCGCCCCAGACCAGGGTATGTGCGGCATCCTGGTAGAGCTGGTAGCCGACGTAGTTGTTGGCGGTCACCGCCGCATTGGTGTTCTTCATCCGCCGAGTGGTGACGTCATTGGCGGTGCTGGCATTGGCGCCCGCATTCAGCGAGATCGTGTACGGGGTCAGTGCCGAGCACTGGGCGGTTACCGTGCCCTGGCCCAGGGTGGGCGTGGTGGTGGTTGATGCCGCGGTGCCGAAGTCCACGTTGGTCGCGGCCGCCGCCGTGATGGTGCAGGCCTTGGTGACCACCAGGGTGACATTGAAGGTGGTGGTGTCGGCGGCCATTGCCGGGCTGGACAGCAGGAACCCGGCCACGGCCCATGCCAGCGGGGATCGAACTGGGGATCGCATGAACAACCTCCCTGACCCGAAGGTCCGTTGAACAAGGCGAAGACGGCACGTTCGGTGCCGCTTGGACGACGGTGGGTCCAGCTTAGGAGGCGTAAGTGTCTGTAATCCGTGATAATTAGGCAGACGAAAGAGCGGAGGCCATCACGCTTTCACTTTCATTGCCGGAACCGTGCATGACCCGGATCGGCAGTTGGGTGGCGTTCGTTCAGATTGCGGCCGGATCGGCGATAATGGGTGCCATGAGCGTGAATCTGAAAACCCCGCAGGAAATCGAGATGATGCGCATCGCCGGCCGCCTGGCCAGCGAAGTGCTCGACATCGTCACCCCCCACGTCAAGCCCGGTGTCACCACCGAGGAACTGGACCGCATCTGCCACGACCACATCGTGAACGTGCAGGGCGCGATTCCGGCCAACGTCGGCTACCGCGGCTTCCCGAAGACCGTGTGCACCTCGGTCAACAATGTCATCTGCCACGGCATCCCCAGCGAAGGGAAGGTGCTCAAGGATGGCGACATCATCAATATCGACGTCACCGTCATCAAGGACGGCTGGCACGGCGACACCAGCCGCATGTACTTCGTCGGCACCCCGTCGGTGATGGCCCGCCGCCTGGTGGAAACCACGTACGAAGCCATGTGGCGCGGCATCCGCGCGGTGCGCCCGGGGGCCACCCTGGGCGACATCGGCCATGCCATCCAGAGCTATGCCGAAGGCGAGCGTTTCAGCGTGGTGCGCGAGTACTGCGGCCACGGCATCGGCAAGGTCTACCACGACGAGCCGCAGGTGGTGCATTACGGCCGCCCGGGCCAGGGCCTGGTGCTGCAGCCCGGCATGACCTTCACCATCGAACCGATGATCAACGAGGGCACCCGCTACAACAAGGTGCTGCCGGATGGCTGGACCGTGGTGACCAAGGACCGCAAGCTGTCGGCGCAGTGGGAGCACATGGTCGCGGTCACTGAGACCGGCGTCGACGTGCTGACGCTGTCGCCGGGCGAGTCGCAGGTCTCCTGACGATGCTGCCGGCGAGTTCGCTGCTGGACACGCCGGCCGCGTCGCTCAACGACCCGGACTGGGCTGCTGCCGCGCGCCAGGCGCTGCAGCAGGCCGACGCGCGCCTGTATCGCCGCTTCGACCAGGGCGACAACATCGAGCGCCTGCTGGCGCTGCGGGCGCGCGCGGCCGACCATCTGATCCGCCTGGCCTGGCAGCGTTGCCTGCCGGCCGACAGCGGCCTGTCGCTGTTCGCGGTCGGTGGCTATGGCCGGGGGGAACTGTTTCCGCGTTCGGACATCGACCTGCTGGTGTTCGGCGACCCGCCCGCACAACTGGCGCATGAAGCGGCATTGGCACGCCTGTTCGCGCTGCTGTGGGACTGCGGATTGGCGGTCAGCCATGCGGTGCGTTCTGCATTGCAGTGCCGCGAGGCGGCGGCTGACCAGACCGTGCTGACCGCGCTGATCGAGGCGCGTCCGATCCTGGCTGATGATGCAGCGCGCCGTGCGCTGCGCGAGGCCATCGACGACCGCGAGCTGTGGCCGGCGCGTGCCTTCTTCCTGGCCAAGCTGGAAGAGCTGCGCAACCGCCACCAGCGCTTCGGCGACACTGCCGACAACCTGGAGCCGGATCTCAAGGATGGTCCCGGCGGCCTGCGCGATCTCAACACGCTGGGCTGGATGGCGCTGCGCGCCTTCGGTGTACGCGACCTGGAAGCGCTGGTCGGCCTGGGCCACCTGGGTGCCGACGAAGCGGCTGCGCTGAAGCGCGAGCGTGCGGTGCTGGCGCGGCTGCGCTTCGGCCTGCACCTGGTCGCGCGCCGCCCGGAAGAGCGCCTGCGTTTCGATTACCAGAAGACCCTGGCCGCGCGCCTGGGCTTCGAAGACGATGCCGAGAATCTCGGTGTCGAGAAAATGATGCAGGGCTTCTACCGCGCCGCGCTGGTGGTGCGCCGGATCAGCGACCGCCTGCTGCAGCGCTTCGAGGAACAGTTCGATGGCGAGGCCCAGCCGGAACCGCTGACCGTGGGCTTCTCCCTGCGCCGCGGCTACCTGGCCGCCAACGAGGCCGACTGGCGCGCGGCGACATCGGCCAGGTGTTCGCCCTGTTTTCCAGCTGGGCCAACAATCCACAGGTGCGAGGCCTGCATTCGCTGACCGCGCGCGCGCTGGCCGAAGCGCTGCCGTTGTTGCCGGCCTACGACCAGGCCGATGCCGATGCACGCGAGCAGTTCCTGTCCCTGCTGCGCGGCCAGCGCCCGGTCGACACGCTTTCGCGCATGGCGCGGCTGGGCGTGCTTGGCCAGTGGATCCCCGCGTTTGCCCAGGTCAGCGGGCGCATGCAGTTCGACCTGTTCCATGTCTATACGGTCGACCAGCACACGCTGATGGTCCTGCGCAACATCGGCCAGTTCGCCAGCAGCCGTGCCGACGAGCGCTTCTCGATCGCGCACGAAGTGTGGCCACGCCTGCGCAAGCCGGAACTGCTGCTGCTGGCTGGCCTGTTCCATGACATCGCCAAGGGCCGCGGCGGCGACCACTCGGAACTGGGTGCGGTGGACGCGCGTGCGTTCTGCCAGGCGCACGCGCTCAGTGGCACCGATACCGAGCTGGTGGCATGGCTGGTCGAACAGCATCTGCGCATGTCGGTGACCGCGCAGAAGCAGGACATCGCCGATCCGGTGGTGATCCATCGCTTCGCCACCCTGGTCGGCAGCCGCGACCGCCTGGACTACCTGTACCTGCTGACCTGTGCCGACATCGCCGGCACCAGCCCGAAGCTGTGGAATGCCTGGAAGGACCGCCTGCTGGCCGACCTGTACTTCGCCACCCGGCGCGCGCTGCGCGAGGGGCTGGAGCATCCGGTACCGGCCGCCGAACGCGTGGCCGAGGCACGTGACAGCGTGCGCGCACTGGTGCGCGAGCAGGGTTACGACGATGCCACCATCGATCGCCAGTTCGCGGTGATGCCGGATGAGGGCTTCATTCGTCTGCGCCCCGAGCAGCTGGCCTGGCAAGCAGCTGCGCTGGTACCGGTGAAGCAGGGCCAGGCGCTGGTGAAGGTGCGCCGGATCAGTGTGGATGACCCGGCGCTGGAAGTATTCGTGCACTCGCCCGACCGCGACGGCCTGTTCGCCGCGATCGTGATGACCCTGGACCGTAAGGGCTATGGCATTCACCGCGCACGCGTGCTGGACGGTCCGGCCGATACCATCTTCGATACCTTCGAAGTGAACCCGGCCGACACGTTTGCCGATGGCAGCAGTGCCAACCTGGAGGCGGCGCTGCGCGAGGCACTCAGTGGTGACCTGGCGCGCCTGCGGCCGTCGCGCCGTGTGGTACCGCGGCAACTGCGGCACTTCCGCTTCGCTCCGCGCATCGAGTTCCGCGATGAACCGGGCGCAACCCGTTTTGCCCTGGTCGCTCCCGACCGTCCCGGCCTGCTGGCCGATGTGGCGTTCGTGCTGCGCAACCAGGGCCTGCGCGTGCATGATGCGCGCATTGCCACGTTCGGCGAGCGCGCCGAAGACACCTTCGTGATCAGTGACGAACACGACCTCCCCCTGACTGAACCTGCCCGGCAGCAGCTGCATGACGCAATGCTGGCCTGCCTGGACCCTGATCGAAACGCCGGAGACCCCGCCTGATGGCCACCAAGCCCGCCAAGAAGACCGCCGCGACCCCCAAGAGCGCAGCGGCCCGGAAACCTGCTGCAGCCGCACCGGCCGCAAAGAAGGCCACTGCGCCGAAGAAGGCCGCTGCGGTGAAGGCCCCGGTGAAGAAAATGGCTGCGGTCAAGCGTGCTGTGAAGAAGCCGGCCCCGGCCAAGAGCGCGGAAGCCGTCCGCGCCGAAACCATCGCCCGCAAGTCGCTGCGCAAGCCGTCGGCACCCGGCGTGGAAGAACTCAAGTTCGGCATCGAAAGCGCCTTCGAGCGCCGCGCCACGTTGACCCTGCATGAGCTGGAAGGCTCGACCAGGCCGCTGGTCAACCGCGTGATCGACGGTCTCGAGAGCGGTGAATTCCGCGTCGCCGAGCCGGACGGCCAGGGCGGCTGGAAGGTCAACGAGTGGCTGAAGAAGGCCGTGCTGCTGTATTTCCGCGTCAACGACATGGCGGTGGTCGATGCACGACCGGCACCGTTCTGGGACAAGGTCGAGTCGCGCTTCGCCGGCTATGACGAAGCGAAGTTCCGCCGTGGCGGCGTGCGCGTTGTGCCCGGTGCGATCGCCCGCCGCGGCACGTACTTCGGCAAGGACGTAGTGCTGATGCCGAGCTTCACCAACATCGGCGCCTACGTCGGCGAAGGCACCATGGTCGATACCTGGGCCACCGTCGGTTCCTGCGCGCAGATCGGCCAGCACTGCCACCTGTCCGGCGGCGCCGGCATCGGCGGCGTGCTGGAGCCGCTGCAGGCCAGCCCGACCATCATCGAGGACCACTGCTTCATCGGTGCGCGTTCGGAAGTGGTGGAGGGCGTGGTGGTGGGCCACCACAGTGTGATCGGCATGGGCGTGTTCCTCAGCCAGAGCACCCGCATCTACAACCGCGCCACCGGCGAGATCAGCTACGGCTACATCCCGCCGTACAGCGTGGTGGTGTCCGGCTCGCTGCCGAGCAAGGACGGCACCCACTCGCTGTACTGCGCGGTGATCGTCAAGCAGGTTGATGCCAAGACCCGCAGCAAGACCAGCGTCAACGACCTGCTGCGCGGCCTGGCCGACTGAAGGTGAGTGCGCCGGAGGACCTGGCGCAGTCCGCGATCTACCGGCATCCGTCCGACAACGCGTTCGGACGGATGCTGCCGCGCCTGCTGCACGCTCCGCGCTGGACCCGGTTGCGCCGGGCACTGTCGAGGCGCTGGCCGATGCCGGTGCTGGTCAGCGACGTGCGCGACGTGGTCTACGCGAGCTGGTGGGTCGATGTGCGCCATGCCCCGCCAGCGCCACCTGGCCATCACTACGTGGTCCATGCAGGACGCACGCCTTACACCGTTCTCAGCTATCGCCATGGCCACTTCGGGCCGGCGCTGGCGGGACCGCTGCGCTGCCTGATGCCGTCGCCAGGGCAGAGCAACTGGCGCTGGTACCTGCGCCGTGACGATGATCCGGGCGGGACCCCGGTCGTGCTGTTCGATCGCAACGTGATGGACCAGCTGGCCTTCGTCGCCGGCGCGCGCGCTTTCAGCGATGCCATGCAGCCCCACCTGTCCACGCGCTTCGAGCATGTGGTGCGCGTCGATGGCGATGGGCACACCCTGATCGAAGGCGGGCAGGGGAGTGCGCCTGCGCTGCACCTGCAGTGGCGGGCCGCTGCGGGCTGGGAGGACGGCGCGTGGCGGGGGCCTTCGGGGCCATCAGGCCCTGCTGCGCTTCCTGACCTGCCAGGATGAGGCCATTGCGCGCACCTGTGACCGGCGCTGGGCCAGCACCCGCATCGCACTGCAGGTGGATGTCGACAGCCTGCAGCCGCTGCAGCTGGAAGGCAAAATGCAGTGCCCGCGCCTGCAGGCGATGGACGTGGCGCTGCACGAGGGGCTGGCCTTCCGGCTGCCAAGGGTACCGTTCCGGGTCGTGTCCGAGCGCCTGTTGTGAGATTCTGGGCCTCTGTTTTCCAGCATCACAGATGGCCATGAGTACCACTGTCTACGGTTTGAAGAACTGCGATACCTGCAAGAAGGCGAGCAAGTGGCTGGACCGCTTCGGCGTGCCGTACACCTTCGTCGACTACCGCGACAACAAGCCGAGCCCGGAAACACTGCTGGCGTGGGCTGAGCAGCTGGGTGGCCTGGCCGCGATGGTCAACAGGTCCTCAACCACCTGGCGGCAGCTGCCGGACAACCGCAAGGCCGCAGATTCCGAGGCGGAATGGAAGCTGCTGCTGCGCGAGTACCCGCAGCTGATCAAGCGCCCGCTGGTGGTCACCGCCGACGGCACGGTCAGCCAGGGTTTCAGTGACAATGGCTTCAAGGCCCGCTTCGGCGTGGGTGACGCATGAGCGCGGTCCTCGACCTGACCTGCGAACTGATCGCACGGCCCTCGGTGACGCCGGACGATGCCGGCTGCCAGGCACTGCTGGCGGCACGCCTGAAGCAGGCCGGGTTCCAGTGCGATCACCTGCGGCTGGGCGAGGTCGACAACCTGTGGGCGACCCATGGCCAGGGCGCGCCGGTGCTGGTGCTGCTGGGCCACACCGACGTGGTGCCGGCGGGCCCGCGCGAGGCCTGGGCCAGCGACCCGTTCACGCCGCAGATCCGCGATGGCGTGCTGTACGGCCGTGGCACCGCCGACATGAAGGGCAGCGTGGCGGCGTTCGTGGTGGCGGCCGAGCAGTTCGTGGCCGCGCATCCCGATCATCCCGGCACGCTGGCGGTGCTGCTGACCAGCGACGAGGAGGGCGATGCCATCGATGGCGTGCGCCACGTCGCACGGCTGTTCGCCGAGCGCGGCCAACGCATCGACTGGTGCATCACCGGCGAGCCGTCGTCGACCGCGACGCTCGGTGATCTGCTGCGCGTGGGCCGTCGTGGCAGCCTGTCGGCCAGGCTGCGGGTGCAGGGCGTACAGGGCCATGTGGCGTACCCGGAGAAGGCACGCAACCCGATCCACCAGGCGGCGCCCGCCCTGGCCGAGCTGAGCGCACGGCGCTGGGATGACGGCTACGAGAGTTTCCCGCCGACCAGCCTGCAGGTCTCCAACATCCATGCCGGTACGGGCGCCAACAATGTGATTCCCGGCGAGCTCGAGGTGGATTTCAACATCCGCTACAACCCGCACTGGGATGCGCCGAAACTGGAAGCGGAGATCACCGCGCTGCTGGATCGGCATGCCCTGCAGTACACGCTGAAGTGGCATCGCAGCGGCGAACCGTTCTACACCCCGGAAGGCACGCTGCGCGCCACTGCGCGTGCGGTGCTGGCCGAGCACATCGGCCGTGCACCGGAGGAAAGCACTGGCGGCGGCACCTCCGATGCCCGCTTCATCGCGCCATTGGGCGCGCAGTGCATCGAAGTGGGGCCGGTCAACGCCAGCATCCACCAGGTTGACGAGAACGTGCGCGTGGACGAACTGGAAGCACTGCCCGGGCTGTACCAGCGGCTGGTGGAGCGGCTGCTGGTGTGAGGAGGGGGGGGCGATCGTTGGTCGGCACGCCCCCGCCGGAGCTACATCTCTACTATTCTGAAAAAAGGAAGAACGGCGGCTCGACCGCCTTCTTCCAGTAACTCGGCGCGGCCATGTAGAAGTGCTGTGCTTCGGCCCTGGCGAACCAGCGCGCGGCTGCGTCGGTGTCCTTCTCCACGCCGGGCGCGCCGCGGCCCAGCAGCAGTCCGGCGAAGTACTTGCCGAACACACTGCCTTTCTCGCCAGCGCGCTGGTACAGCTGCAGCGCACGCGCAGGATCGCGTGGCAGGCCTACGCCCTTTTCCAGCAGCGCGCCCAGATCGACCTGTGCGTCGGCATCGCCACGCTCGGCGCGACGCTGGATCTGCGCAACCCGCGGATGCACGGTGTCACCCTGTGCGGCGACCGCATCCGGCAGTCGTGACGATGAACTCGGATAGCGCTCGTAGATCATTCCGCGCAGGTCCCAGCGCAGTGCCTGCTGCGCGTCGCCTTGCTGGCGATAGGCCTTGGCGAGTTCGTGGAACGCATAGGGATTGCCGTGGTAGGCGGCCGCCAGATAGGCACGTTCACCGCGTCGCCAGGACGCGCGCAGCACCGGTGCCGGGTTGATGTGGGGGCTGTCGGCATGGCGCAGCGTGCCGGAGATCCAGATCCTGCCCAGTGCTTCTTCCGCCCTGGTGTTGTGGAAGGTCCACGGCGTGACCGCTGCGGCGCGCTCGTAGTAGGCGATGGCGCGCGGATCGTTGAAGCGCTCGAAGGTCTGCGCGGTATCAAAGGCACCCTCGAAGCTGCCATCGGCGCCGCGTTGTTCCAGACCCTGCAGCTGAGCCGGCGGCAGGGGCGACGGACGGGGCGGGGTCTGGCAGGCGGCCAGGCCCAGGCAGAGCAGGGTGGCCAGCGCGGCTCTGCGTCCAGTGCGGTGTTGCATTTCCATTACACGTTTCGCGGCGGGCCATTATGCGCGCCGGGGAGTGGTTGCCAACGCAACGGTTGCGCCGTGCCGGAAACCGGAGTAGGGTCGATGCCATGTCGATCCGCCTGGCCACCGCCGTCAATAACAACAACCGCAATAATCTGCGCGCGAATAATCGTGCGCGGCCGATGCGGGACTGCGCCCTGGGTAGATAGACAGCAACACACGCCCGGACACCAGAAAACCCGCATCGGTCGATGCGGGTTTTTTTGTGCCCGGGCGCAGCCCCACCCGGGCCTGGATGGCCGGTCGAACACCCTCCCACCCGTGAAATTCCCCCAACAGGAGCTCCCCCATGTGTTCGATCTTCGGAATCTTCGGCCTGCAGGCCGGTGACGATCTTCCGGCCCTGCGCCGCCATGCGCTGGAACTGTCGCAGCGCCAGCGCCACCGCGGCCCGGACTGGAGCGGCGTGTATCTTGACGAAGGCGCGCTGCTGGTCCACGAGCGGTTGGCCATCGTCGACCCGGCCGGCGGCTCGCAACCACTGCTGTCGGCCGACGGCCAGCTGGCGCTGGCGGTCAACGGCGAGATCTACAACCACCAGCAACTGAAGGCCGCACTGACCACCGCCTATGACTTCCAGACCGGTTCGGACTGTGAAGTGATCAATGCGCTGTACCGCCAGGGCGCTTCGCCGGCGCAGTGGCTGGAGCAGCTCAATGGCATCTTCGCATTCGCGCTGTGGGACCGTGGTGCCGGTCGTGTGCTGGTGGCGCGCGACCCGGTCGGCGTGGTGCCGCTGTACTGGGGCCACGATGCCCAGGGACGCCTGCGCGTCGCCTCGGAAATGAAGGCACTGGTCGATACCTGTGCCGACGTCGCCCAGTTCCCGCCGGGCCACTATTTCGACAGTGCCAGTGGTGAGCTGGTGCGCTACTACCAGCAGCCGTGGCGCGACTACGCTGACGTGCAGGGTCGCCAGGCCGATCTGGCCGAGCTGCGCCAGGCCTTCGAGCATGCGGTGGAACGCCAGCTGATGAGCGATGTGCCGTACGGCGTGCTGCTGTCTGGTGGCCTGGACTCGTCGCTGGTGGCGGCGGTGGCCGCGCGCTATGCACGTCGTCGCATCGAGGATGGGGGCAGACCGAAGCCTGGTGGCCGCGCCTGCACTCATTCGCGATCGGCTTGAAGGGCTCTCCCGATCTGGCCGCTGCCGCCATCGCCGCCGAGGCGCTGGGCACCGTGCATCACGGCTTCGAGTACACCTTCGAGGAGGGCCTTGATGCACTGCCGGAAGTGATCCGCCATATCGAGACCTACGACGTCACCACCATCCGCGCATCGACGCCGATGTTCCTGCTGGCACGGCGGATCAAGGCCATGGGGGTGAAGATGGTGCTTTCCGGCGAGGGCAGCGACGAGATCTTCGGTGGTTACCTGTACTTCCACAAGGCGCCGGATGCGCGTGAGTTCCACGACGAGCTGGTGCGCAAGCTCGACGCGCTGCACAACTACGACTGCCTGCGCGCCAACAAGTCGATGATGGCCTGGGGTGTGGAGCCGCGGGTGCCGTTCCTGGATCGCGAATTCCTCGATGTGGCGATGCGCTTCGACGCCGCGCACAAGATGGTCGGTGCAGGCTTTGGTAGCCGCCGCATCGAGAAGGCGGTGCTGCGCGAGGCGTTCGAAGGCTACCTGCCGGACAGCATCCTGTGGCGGCAGAAGGAGCAGTTCAGCGATGGCGTTGGCTATGGCTGGATCGATGGGCTGAAGGCGCATGCCGAAGCTCAGGTGAGCGACCGTGTGCTGGCAGCGGCCGACAAGCGCTTCCCGCACAACCCGCCGCAGACCAAGGAGGCCTACTACTACCGCCATCTGTTCGAGCAGTTCTTCCCGAGCCGGGCGGCCGCCGAGACCGTGCCGGGTGGCAAGTCCATCGCCTGCTCGTCGCCAGCGGCGATCGCGTGGGATGCCAGCTTCGCCGCTGCTGCAGATCCGTCGGGGCGTGCGATCGCTGGCGTGCACGAGCAGGCACTGGCGTAAGCCCCGAAAAGGGGCCGGAGGGGGGCGGGGCGCTTGTGCCACCAACGACTTAATCCCCTCCGTCCCCTTTTTGTATGATCGCCCCCCTGCACATTGGGGAATGTTCATGGACGTACACAGCGGGGGCCAGGTGCCACCGACGAAGTGGGGATGGCGCTACCTGGCCTGGGCCGGGGTCCCGCTGCTGGTCGGCGTGCTGCTGGCCCGTTATGCCGGGCCGGCGGCGCCCGAAGCTGTTGCCCGTGCCACGGCCACGGCTGAAGCCACCTGGGTGCAGCATCTGGCGTCGCCGCTGGGCCTGTTCCTGCTGCAGCTGCTGGTGCTGCTGCTGGTGGCCAAGGGCGCAGGCGCGCTGCTCAAGCACTTTGGACAACCGGCGGTGATCGGCGAGATGGCCGCCGGCCTGATGATGGGCCCATTGATGCTCGGCAGCCTGTTGCCGCCGCTGCATGGAGCCTTGTTCCCGCCCAGCTCGCTGGGCCCGCTGGGCATGCTCAGCCAGTTGGGTGTGCTGATGTTCCTGCTGGTGGCCGGTGCCGAGCTGGACCTGGCGGCGCTGCGTGGACGCCGGCGTTTCGCCTTTACGGTCAGCCATGCCGGCATCGCGGTGCCGTTCGTGCTTGGCGTCGCCCTGGCGATCTGGCTGTACCCGCAGCACGGCCCACAGGGGGTGGGCTTCACGGCATTCGCACTGTTCGTCGGCATTTCGATGAGCATCACCGCCTTCCCCGTGTTGCTGCGCATCCTTGCCGATCGCGGCATCACGCAGACCCCGCTGGGTCAGACCGCCATCGCCTGCGCTGCATTGGGTGATGCCACCGCGTGGTGCCTGCTGGCGCTGATCGTGGCCGCCGCCCAGGCCAGCGGATGGCTGCCGGCCAGCCTCAACCTGCTGTGCGTGGTCGCGTTCGTGGCGCTGATGCTGGGGCTGGTGAGGCCGTGGTTCGCCCGCCAGCAGATCGCGCCGGGCCGTGAGGGGCGGTGGCTGTTGGGCACCCTGCTGCTGTCGCTGGCCAGTGCCCTGGTCACCGAGATGCTCGGCATCCATGCGCTGTTCGGTGCGTTCGCAGCGGGCGTGGCGGTGTCGTCCAATGTGCAGTTGCGCGAGCTGCTGATGGCGCGCGTCGAACCGTTCGCGGTGACGCTGCTGCTGCCGCTGTTCTTCGCCATGACCGGCCTGCGCATGCGCGCCGATACACTGCAGGCCAGCGATGGCCTGTTGTGCGTGGTGGTGATCGCGGTAGCCACGACGGGCAAGCTGCTGGGCACCTTCAGTGCCGCACGCAGTGCCGGCATGCCCGCCCGTGAGGCGTGGCGGCTGGGTGCACTGATGAACACCCGTGGCCTGATGGAGCTGATCGTGCTCAACCTGGGTTACGAACTTGGCCTGCTCGGTGACCGGCTGTTCGCGGTGCTGGTGATCATGGCGCTGGTGACAACGGCGATGACCGGGCCACTGTTGAACCTGATCGAGCGGCGTAGGGGCTGAGCGTTGAACGGTAGTGCCGGCCGCTGGCCGGCAACCTCATGATGCTGGATGCACCTGCATGGATGCCGGCCAGCGGCCGGCACTACCGCGCCGGCACCAGCGTCATGGTGTGCTGCGCCTTGCCGGGCAGGAACGGCGTCGGCCGGCCATGCACCCAGTCTTCGTGGCCGGCACCCCAGTAGGGCGACAGTGGATGCCCACTCTGGCCGCCGGGCATGTGCACGATGCCGTCTGCCTCGTGGCCCGGTGAAACCACCATGCGCTCGGAAGCGCCGAAGTTCGGCGTCTGCACGCGCGGCATGTCGCGGTCGCCGGGCAGGCGGTCGGCCGGCATGCACAGCCAGCGTTTGGCGATGTCCGGCAGCGCCCGTGCGATGGGATGGCAGATCGCCGCGGTGTTGCGTTCGCCCCAGCTGCGTATGGCCAGCGGTCCCTGCTTGGTCAGCTCACTTTCGGTACGGCGTGCGGCGTCGATCAGTAGTGCATCCCAGCTGTCGAAGGCCGGTGGCAGCAGATTGGCCGGCCGCTGCTGCAGCATCGGCCAGGCCACGCCTTCCAGCTGCGCCAGGCGCGGCTCCAGATAGTCATCGCCCAGCTGCGCATTGGCCGGTGCCAGCAGTGCATCGGACAGTGTGTTCATCACCTGCGTACGGAACTCACGCACCACCCGGTAGCTGACCGAGCTGGCCGAGGCACGGCCGCCCCATTGATGGCTGGCCTCCTTCAAGCGCTTCAGTGCAGGGTCGTCACTGCGTTCGATGACGTCGTGCAGCAGCGCCCACCAGCGCTGCAGGAACACCGCGCGATCGTCGAGCTGGATCGCCAGCAGGTCGTGTTCATCGAAGCGCTCCTGGATCGCCAGCAGGTCGCGGATCTGCCGCGCACGGGCACCCAGGTCATAACCGCCATTGCCGACGGTAGCCAGCGCCTCGCCGTCGAGGACGCGGCCGTTGGCGGTCCACAGGCGATGGTTGGGGGGATCGATCAATGCCGGCGAGGCATCGCTGCGGATCGGCCAGGGGGCGCAGTCCTGGTTGTGGGCGGCGTTGAAGCCGGCCGGCGCGCAGCCCGGACCGCGATCCGGGCGGGCGCCGATCAGGCGCCAGGCGATGCGTCCGCTGCGGTCGCCGATCACCAGGTTCTGTGCGGGAATGCCGGCGTGGTCGGCGAACTGCAGGGCTGCGTCCAGATCACCGGCGCGGGCCAGGTCACCGAAGTCCAGGCGCACCGCACCGGGCAGCTGGGCGACCCAGCGCAGCGCGTCGCCGCTGCCATCGGCATGCGTGTGCAGGATCGGTCCCCAGGCGGTTTCGCGTACCGGGAACCGCACATCGGCCTGGCCGGCCACCGCAATCCGTTCTTCATGCACCGTCACTGCGGCATTGGCCGGTTCGGTGCGGTAGTCCGCCGTGTCAATGTAGCTGTTGGTGAAACCCCAGGCGACGTGCCCGTTGCTGCCGACGATCACGGCCGGAAGGCCCGGCAGCGAGAAGCCGGTGACGTCGACCTGGCCGCCAGCGGCCTGCGGGTCGGGGTAGCGCAGGCGCACGCGGAACCACAGGCTGGGTGCGCGCAGGCCCAGGTGCATGTCGTCGGCAACAATGGCGCGGCCGTCGGCGGTGAGCGCACCGGCCACCGCGAAGTTGTTGCTGCCGACGGCGTCGGCTTCTTCCTGCCCGGTGCCCGGTTTTCCCTTCAGCGTGCGCAGGTCCAGCTGGCTGGCATCGGGCAGCGTGGCGTTGCCGGTCGGTTCGCCGAACAGCGGTGCATCCCATTCAGTGCCGTCGTGGGCGATCAGTGCGTACAGCGCCGACGGCACCACCGCGCGGATGCGGCTGAGCGCAAGCTCGGTCTGGTTGCCGGGATCCTGCAGGTCGGCGTACATGGCCAGCCCGGTCAGCACGCTGTCGCTGGCCTGCCAAGGCTGCGGTGACTGCCGCAGCAGCAGGTACGCCCACGGCCGCACGGAGAGGTCGGCAAGGCCTTCGTTGACGCCGTCCACGTAGGCGCGCACGGCGTCGCCGTTGTCGCCCAATGCAGCGTCCATGTGTGCCTCGGTGCGTGCGCGCAAACGGTGCACGCGCATGCGCTTGTCGGCGTCGATGGCCTTCGGTCCGAACAGTGCGGACAGTTCGCCGGCGGCGCTGCGGCGCATCAGGTCCATCTCGAAGTAGCGTTCCTGCGCGTGTATGCGGCCGAGTGCGCGCATCGCGTCGGCCTGGCTGCCGGCCGTGATGGTGACCACGCCCAGCGCATCGCGTTCGAGGGTGACCGGCTTCGCCAGTCCCGGCAACGCATGCTCGCCGTCCAGATCGGCCAGGCTGCCGCGCAGCAGCAGCCACAGCACCAGGGAGGTGACCAGGACGATGGCGATCAATACGCCCAGCACCCAACGCCATGTACGTCGCATCGCACGTCCTTTCCGAACTCGTGGGCCGATTGTAGCCGCAGGCGCAACTGCGACTGATTCCGATTAGATCACCGTATTCTGAAATGCGGCACCCTATGCCACATCGATTCACAGGAGCCCCCCCATGAAAGGCAACCCGGACGTCATCGCCTGCCTGAAGGAACTGCTGCGTGGCGAGCTCGCTGCCCGCGACCAGTACTTCATCCATTCCCGCCGCTACGAGGATCAGGGCCTGTTCGCACTTTACGAACGCCTGAACCACGAGATGGAAGAGGAAACCCAGCACGCCGATGCGCTGCTGCGCCGGATCCTGTTCCTGGGCGGCGACCCGGACATGCGCCCGCATGCCACCGAGCCGGGCAAAACCGTCGAAGAGATGCTGCAGAAGGATCTCGACACTGAATACGCCGTTCGGAACAATCTCGCCGCCGGCATGAAGCTGTGCGAGGAGAAGGGCGACTACGTGAGCCGCGACATCCTGCTGGCGCAGTTGAAGGACACCGAAGAAGACCACGCCTGGTGGCTGGAACAGCAGCTGGGCCTGATCAAGCGCATCGGCCTGGAGCTGTACCAGCTGAGCAAGATCGACGGCAGCGGCGCCCCGGCGCACTGAGCCGGCACCCCGATCCGGTAGGGCCGACTGTTAGTCGGCCGCTCTCCAAAGGGCAGCCGACTAACAGTCAGCTCTACCAGACGAAGCACAGCGTTCTGTCGCCCGCCAGCACCGGAGCACCGCCAGCCAGCCTTCGCCCGCCAGCTGCTCCACCGCCCGCCAGCCGACAACGAAAAAGCCGGGGAATCCCCGGCTTTTTCGTGTCTGGGGTCAGATCCGTTTTCGACGAAAACGGCTCTGACCCCATTGGGATGGAAATCGCCAACCGAGGTTGGCGTGGACCGGGGTAATGCGTGTCAACCAATGTTGACACCTGCCAGGGGCGGTGTCCGGGGTCAGAGCCCTTTCCGGTGGAAAGGGATCCGACCCCGGTGCTCCTCACTCCACCGACAACCCTTCCACCTTCTGCCAGCCGCGCGGCAGCAGGTGGCCGCGGGTGGCGCGGGCGCCGAGGTAGGCGTCGAGCTCGTTGAACTTCAGCCCCATCGTGCGCTGGCCGGCGCGGACCTGCAGGGTCTGCCCCGGGCTGATCGCCACGATGGCGACCACGCGTTCGGTGGCGAGCTTGGCCTTCGGGATCTCGATGATCTTGTTGCCCTTGCCCTTGTCCAGTTCCGGCAGGTCGTTGGCGGCGATCGCCAGCAGGTTGCCGGAGCTGGTCACTGCAACGATGCGGTCGGTGGCGACGTTGGCCACTGCCGACGGGGTCAGCACCGACGAACCTGCAGACAGGTTCAGCATCGCCTTGCCGGCCTTGTTGCGGCCGATCAGGTTCTCGAAGCGGGTGACGAAGCCATAACCGTGGCTGGAGGCCAGCACGAAGCGGGTGTCCGGCTCGGCGCTGGCCAGGGTCACGAAGCTGGTGCCCGGTGCCGGCGAGAAGCGGCCGGTCAGCGGTTCACCATTGCCACGCGCGGAGGGCAGGGTGTGCACCGGCGTCGAGTAGGCGCGGCCCTCGCTGTCGAGGAACGCGACCTGCTGGGTGCTGCGTGCGCGCACCGCGCCCTGCAGTCCGTCGCCTTCACGGTAGGACAGGGCAGATGCATCGACGTCGTGGCCCTTGGCGGCACGGATCCAGCCCTTCTCCGACAGCACCACGGTCATCGGTTCGCTCGGCACCAGCTCGGTCTCGTCGATGGCCTGCGCCGCCTGGCGCTGCACCAGCGGCGAACGGCGTGCGTCGCCGAACTTCCTGGCGTCGGCGGTCAGTTCATCGCGGATCAGCTTCTTCAGCTTGGCTTTGCTGTCGAGGATGCCGAGGATCTTCTCGCGCTCCTTGGCCAGCTCTTCCTGCTCGCCGCGGATCTTCATCTCTTCCAGGCGGGCCAGCTGCTTCAGCTTGGTTTCCAGGATGTACTCGGCCTGTTCCTCGGACAGTCCGAAGCGCGCGATCAGCGCCGCCTTCGGTTCGTCCTCGGTACGGATGATGTGGATCACCTCGTCCAGGTTGAGGAAGGCGACCAGCAGGCCTTCCAGCAGGTGCAGGCGGCGCTCGACCTTCTGCAGGCGGTGCTGCAGGCGGCGGGTGACGGTGTTGCTGCGGAAGGTCAGCCATTCGCTGAGCAGCGTCTTCAGGTTCTTCACCTGCGGACGGCCGTCCAGCCCGATCACGTTGAGGTTGACGCGGTAGCTGCGCTCCAGGTCCGTAGTGGCGAACAGGTGGCCCATCAGCTGGTCGGCGTCGACCCTGTTCGAACGCGGCACCAGCACCACGCGCACCGGGTTGGCGTGGTCGGATTCATCGCGGATGTCTTCCAGCCACGGCAGCTTCTTGGCGCGCATCTGTGCGGCGATCTGCTCGATCACCTTCGACGGCGACACCTGGAACGGCAGCGCCGTGATCACGATGTTGCTGGCTTCCTTGGTGAAGGTCGCGCGTGCACGCACGCTGCCGTTGCCAGTCTCGTAGATGTTGCGCAGGTCATTGGCCGCAGTGATGATCTCGGCGCTGGACGGGTAGTCCGGGCCCTGCACGTGTTCGCACAGGTCGCGCACGGTGGCGTCGGGGTTGTCCAGCAGGTGCAGCAGCGCGCTGACGATCTCGTTGAGATTGTGCGGCGGCACGTCGGTGGCCATGCCCACGGCGATGCCGGTGGTGCCGTTGAGCAGCAGGTGCGGCAGCCGCGCCGGCATCCAGGTCGGCTCCTGCAGGGTGCCGTCGAAGTTCGGTGCCCAGTCGGTGGTGCCCTGGCCCAGTTCGCCCAGCAGCACTTCGGCGATCGGGGTCAGCTTGGATTCGGTGTATCGCATCGCCGCGAACGACTTCGGGTCGTCGCTGGAGCCGAAGTTGCCCTGGCCCTCGATCAGCGGGTAGCGGTACGAGAACGGCTGCGCCATCAGCACCAGCGCCTCGTAGCACGCGCTGTCGCCGTGCGGGTGGTATTTACCGATGACGTCGCCGACGGTGCGCGCGGACTTCTTCGGCTTGGACGCGGCATTCAGGCCCAGCTCGCTCATCGAATAGATGATGCGGCGCTGCACCGGCTTCAGGCCGTCGCCGATGAACGGCAGGGCACGGTCCAGGACCACGTACATCGAGTAGTCGAGGTAGGCGCGTTCGGCGTACTCGCGCAGCGGCAGTTGTTCGAATCCGTGGAACACGGGGCGGGCAAGTTCGGTCATGCGGCGTTGTTACCTATGTCGGGAGGCGGCGACGGCGGTCGCCGCTCGCAATCCTGTGATTATCCGGATGCGGCGGGGGATGCCAAGCCGCGCGCAGGGTCCAGCCCGGTTTCCAGGCCGTGGCCGGCCCGCGCCAGGTAGCGCCCCGGTGGCAGCCCGAAGTGGCGGCGGAACACGGTGACGAAGGCGCTGGCGCTGCTGAAGCCCAGTGCGTGGGCGATGTCGGCGACGCTGCGGCCATCGGTCA
The DNA here is from genome assembly GCF_006228405.1 of Stenotrophomonas sp. pho. Lineage (NCBI taxonomy): Bacteria > Pseudomonadati > Pseudomonadota > Gammaproteobacteria > Lysobacterales > Lysobacteraceae > Stenotrophomonas > Stenotrophomonas sp. pho. The sequence continues at coordinate 1,479,232 of NZ_CP029759.1, forward strand.
ACTGGCGCAGGGCTTCGGAGAGCCGGGCCTGCTGCCGCCACTGGGCGAAGCTGAGCGTGGTCTCGTCGCGGAAGTGGCGGGTCAGGCTGCGCGGTGACAGGCCGGCCCAGTGCGCCCATTCGGCCAGGCTGCGTTCGTCGGACGGGTCGGCCAGCAGCTGCGAGGCGATCTTCAGCAGGCGCCGGTCATGCGGCATCGGCAGGTGCATGCGCTGGCGTGGCGCTGTGCGGATCTCGTCCACCAGCACCTCGATGATGTGCTGGCGTTCGGAGGTGGTGTCGTAGCCCGGTGGCCAGTCACAGATGCGGTCGGCGAGCGCCTGCGCCAGCTTGGACAGGCCCAGCACGCAGGGATCGGAGGGCAGGGTGGCGCAGACCGGAGCCGCCAGCGCCATGCCCCAGCCACGCAGGGGGCCGTCGAGGGTGACCGTGTGCGGCTCCAGCGGTGGCATCCAGCCGGCCGAGCCCGGCGCCAGCGACCAGGTGCCGTGCGAGGTACGGGTGGTCAGCAGGCCGCGCTCGACGCAGATCAGCTGCGCGCGCTGGTGATGATGCCAATCCACTTCACGGACCAGCCCTTGCGGGCTGTCGAAACGAAAACCGACCACCGGGGGACCGTCGTTGCGCTCGAACCAGTCCAGTGCCTCGTCCCTGAGCAGGCGTCTGGGAGCGGGGATTTCTGCCTTGTTCATCATGTCTGCTGGCTGAAATGTGTCATCCATTGGCTAGATTGTACTACCGGGCCACCTGGCCAGGTCATTAAGGTAGGCGCCTTCACTGATCCAGCCCACTGCTGCAACACAGCATTCGATGCCAGATCAAATATTTCCATTGAGAAATATTTTTTTTGGAAGAGAATGCTCCCCCATGATCTGTCCTGCAACCACTCCCCCCAGCTTCGGCCTGCTGCTGCGCCAGGTGCGCGACGGCCTGGTCCGCCAACTCGACGCGTCCATGGCTGAAGAAGATCTGGGCATCGGCTTCACCCACTACATCGGGTTGAAGGTGCTTTCGAACATGGCGCCGTGCACCGCCAACGAACTGGCCCAGGCCATCGATCAGGTGCCCAGCGCGGTGACCCGGCTGCTGGACAAGCTCGAAGCGCTGGGCTGCGTCCGCCGCGAACCGCATGCGCAGGACCGGCGGGCATTGCAGATCGTGCTGACCGACGAAGGCCGCGCGCTGTGGGCGCGCTTGAAGCTGCGTGGCGACGCGGTGATGGATTACGCCCTGCGTGATCTTTCCGCCGACGAGCGCACGCTGCTGCTGTCCCTCCTTACCCGAATCCGCGATTCACTGACGACCCCATGAACCCGATCCCGCATTCCACTCTCCGCCGGTCCGGGCGCGCGCTGCTGGTGTCAGCGCTGGCCCTGGCCTTGGCCGCCTGCGCCAGCAGTCGTGGCCTCAACCCGCAGGGCCACGTGCTTGACGTGGACAGCCTGCACAGCGAACGCACCTTGGCCGACACCGACCTGAGCGCCACCGGCTTCCCGGCGCAGGACTGGTGGAAGGCACTGGGTGATGCGCAGCTGGACGCGCTGGTCGCCGAGGGCCTGGCCGGCCACCCGAGCCTTGACGCCGCCGATGCCCGCCTGCGCCAGGCCCAGGCCCAGGTCGGCACCGCACGTGCCGACGAACTGCCGAGCCTGTCGGTGTCCGGTGGCTACACCGGCCTGCGCCTGCCCGAATCGATGGTCGGCAGCGAGATGGGTGGCCGTTACGGCGGCAGCAGCCAGGTCGCCTTCGACTTCAGTTATGGCGTGGACCTGTGGGGCGGCAAGCGCGCCGCCTGGGAAGCCGCCGTGGACGGCGCCCACGCCGCCACCGTTGAAGCGCAGGCCGCGCGCCTGAACCTGTCCACTGGCATCACCCAGGCCTATGCCGACCTGGCCTACGCGTGGCAGCTCAACGACGTAGCCGAGGAAGAGCTGAGCCGTTCGCAGAAGTCACTTGAACTGACCCGCCAGCGCCGCCGCGCCGGCATCGACAGTGATCTGCAGGTGCGCCAGGCCGAGGCCCGCGTGCCGGCCGCGCAGCAGCAGGTGCAGGCCGCCCAGCAGCGCATCGACGCGGCCCGCACCGCACTGGCCGCGCTGGTCGGCAAGGGCCCGGACCGTGGCCTGTCGATCCAGCGCCCGCAGCCGCTGAATCCGGTGGCATTGCAGCTGCCGGGCGTGCTGCCCAGCGAACTGCTTGGCCGCCGCCCCGACATCGTGGCCGCACGCTGGCGCGTTGAAGCGGCCGACAAGCAGATCAAGGTTGCCAAGACCAAGTTCTACCCGAGCTTCAACCTGACCGCGCTGGCCGGCGTGGTCGCCCCGAATGTGGGCGACCTGCTGAAGAGCAGTTCCACCTTCGCCTATATCGGCCCTGCGCTGAGCCTGCCGATCTTCGAGGGCGGCAAGCTGCGCGCCAACCTGGCCAATACCGATGCGCAGTACGACCTGGCGGTGGCCAACTACAACCAGACCGTGCTCGATGCGCTGCGTGATGTGGCCGACCAGGTCAACGCGGTGCGCTCGCTGGCACAGCAGGCGCAGTCGCAGCAGCAGGCGGTGGACACCGCACGCGCTGCCTTCGACCTGGCCCAGCAGCGCTACTGTGCCGGCATCGGCAGCTACCTGGACGTGCTGACCGCGCAGTCCACCCTGCTGCAGTCGCAGCAGCAGCTGGCCGGCCTGCAGTCGCAGCAGGTGCAGTCCTCGGTGCGCCTGAGCAAGGCGCTGGGCGGTGGTTTCCAGCCCACTGACGCCGACCGCGCACCGATCGCCTCCCATTCCGATTCCTCGCATTCCTGAAGATCTCCGACATGAGCCAGACCCAAGACACCGCGGCCCCGGCCGCCCCCAACCGCCGCGGCAACCTGCTGCGCGGCCTGTTCGTGATCGTCGTGCTGCTGCTTGCCGCTTTGGCGCTGTGGTACTTCATGTTCGGCCGTTGGTTCGAAGAGACCGACGATGCCTACGTGCAGGGCAACCAGGTGCAGATCACCCCGCTGGTGGCCGGCACCGTGGTCGCCATCAATGCCGATGACGGCATGCGCGTGGAGCGCGGCCAGCTGCTGGTGCAGCTGGACCCGTCCGACACCGCAGTGGCGCTGCAGCAGGCCGAAGCCAACCTGGCCAAGACCGTGCGCCAGACCCGCGGCCTGTACCGCAGCGTGGAAGGCGCGCAGGCGGACCTGAACGCCCGCCAGGTGACCCTGAAGCGCGTGCGCGAAGACTACGCCCGCCGCAAGGACCTGGCCGCCACCGGCGCCATCTCCAACGAAGAACTGGCCCACGCCCGCGACGAGCTGGCCGCGGCCGAAGCCGCCGTGGCCGGTTCACGCGAGACCGTCGAGCGCAACCGCGCGCTGGTCGACGACACCGTGATCGCCACCCAGCCGGATGTGCAGGCCGCCGCTGCGCAGCTGCGCCAGGCCTTCCTCAACAATGCCCGCGCCGGCATCGTTGCGCCGGTCTCCGGCTACGTCGCCCGTCGTTCGGTGCAGGTCGGCCAGCGCGTGCAGCCGGGCAATGCGCTGATGGCCGTGGTGCCGACCGAGCAGATGTGGGTCGAGGCCAACTTCAAGGAAACCCAGCTGCGCCACATGCGCCTGGGCCAGGAAGTGGAGCTGAAGTCGGACCTGTACGCCGGCGACGTGAAGTACAAGGGGCGCATCCAGAGCCTGGGCCTGGGCACCGGCTCGGCGTTCTCGCTGCTGCCGGCGCAGAACGCCAGCGGCAACTGGATCAAGATCGTGCAGCGCGTACCGGTGCGCATCGCCATCGATGCCAAGCAGCTGGCCGAGCACCCGCTGCGCATCGGCCTGTCGATGAAGGCCGAAGTGAGCCTGCGCGACCAGAAGGGCGAAGTGCTGCCGAGCACCCCGGCCAAGGGCACGGTGTTCGACACCGACGTGTATGCCAAGCAGCTGCATGATGCCGACGAGGTGATCCACACGATCATCCAGGGCAACCTGCCGCAGCAACAGGCGAAGGTGGGCTGAGGTCGCCATGTCCGCACAAGCTCCAGCCGCGCCCGGCGCTCCGGGCGCACCGGCGGCGCCGGCTGCAGCCTCCGGGTTCCTGCCGCCCAGCGTCGCCCTGTGCACCGTCGGCCTGGCGATGGCGTCGTTCATGCAGGTGCTCGACACCACCATCGCCAACGTCTCGCTGCCGACCATCGCCGGCAACCTCGGTGCCAGTTCGCAGCAGGCGACCTGGGTCATCACCTCGTTCGCGGTCAGCACGGCCATCGCGCTGCCGCTGACCGGCTGGCTCAGCCGCCGTTTCGGCGAACGCAAACTGTTCGTCTGGGCCACGCTGGCCTTCGTCATCACCTCGCTGTTGTGCGGCCTTGCGCAGAGCATGGGCATGCTGGTGGTGTCGCGTGCGCTGCAGGGTTTCGTGGCCGGTCCGATGTACCCGATCACACAGTCGCTGCTGGTCTCGATCTACCCGCGCGAGAAACGCGGACAGGCATTGGCGCTGCTGGCGATGATCACGGTGGTGGCGCCGATCTGCGGCCCGATCCTCGGTGGCTGGATCACCGACAACTACAGCTGGGAATGGATCTTCCTGATCAACGTGCCACTGGGCATCTTCGCCGCGCTGGTGGTGGGCAACCAGTTGAAGGGACGCCCGGAGCAGATCGAGAAGCCGAAGATGGACTACGTCGGCCTGATCACGCTGGTGATCGGTGTCGGCGCGCTGCAGCTGGTGCTCGACCTGGGCAACGACGAGGACTGGTTCTCGTCGATGAAGATCGTGGTGCTGGCCTGCGTGGCGGTGGTGACGCTGACGGTGTTCCTGATCTGGGAACTGACCGACAAGGATCCGATCGTCGACCTGAAGCTGTTCCGGCACCGCAACTTCCGTGCCGGCACGCTGGCGATGGTGGTGGCCTATGCGGCGTTCTTCAGCGTGGCGTTGCTGATTCCGCAGTGGCTGCAGCGTGACATGGGCTATACCGCGATCTGGGCAGGCCTGGCGACCGCACCGATCGGCATCCTGCCGGTGATCATGACGCCGTTCGTGGGCAAGTATGCGTCGCGCTTCGATATGCGCATGCTGGCCACCGTGGCGTTCATCGTGCTGTCGATGACCAGCTTCCTGCGCTCGAACTTCAATCTGCAGGTGGACTATATGCACGTGGCCGGCGTGCAGCTGATCATGGGCATTGGCGTGGCGCTGTTCTTCATGCCGGTGCTGCAGATCCTGCTGTCGGACCTGGATGGGCGCGAGATCGCGGCGGGCTCCGGCCTGGCGACGTTCCTGCGCACGCTGGGCGGCAGCTTCGCGGCCTCGCTGACGACGTGGCTGTGGGCGCGGCGTACCCAGGTGCACCATGCCGATCTGACCGAGCACATCTCGGCCTATCAGCCGGGCATGCAGGAGCAGGTCACTGCGATGGGGCAGGGCGACCTGCAACATGGCGCGGCGGTACTGAACAACATGATCAACCACCAGGCATCGCAGATGGGTTTCAACGACATCTTCTTCCTGCTGGGCTGGATCTTCCTGGCGATCATCACCTTCCTTTGGCTGGCCAAGCCGCCGTTCGGCGCAGGCGCAGGTGCGGCGTCCGCGGGCGGTGGGCATTGATCGACCATTGGCGTTGAAACGCACAAAACCCCGCCGCAAGGCGGGGTTTCTGTCTGGTGGATCCACGTCATCGCGTGCCACCCAGCCTCCGGAAACGAAAAAACCCGCTTTCGCGGGTTTGATCATCTTGAGTCGTGGTGCCCAGGAGAGGACTCGAACCTCCACGGTTTTACCCGCTAGTACCTGAAACTAGTGCGTCTACCAATTCCGCCACCTGGGCGACTCAGGAGATGAATTGTGCGGCACGGCAGAGAGTGTGTCAACAACATTTCACACTATTTTCTGCGCTTGCACGCCCAGGTGGTGCAGCAGGCTGCGCATCGCCGGCGACAGCTGCGCCCACTCGGCGAAACAGGCGCACAGGCGGCGCTGTGCCCACGCATCTGCAAGCGGCACCGCAACGGTATGCGTGCTGCGCCGATGCTGGCGCGCAATGGTACTCGGCACGATACCGACACCGATGCCGTGGCCGACCATGATGCAGACGCCCTCGAAGGTCTTCATGCGGATGCGCACGTCCAGTCGGCGACCGATGTCGCGCGCCTGGTCTTCGATGTAGGTCTGCAGTGCATTGCCATCGGCCAGGGCAACGAAGGTCTCGCCGGCAATATCGGCGAAGGCCAGCGTGCGCCGTGTGGCGAAGCGGTGGTCGGCCGGCAGCAGCATCACCAGCGGATCTTCGGCCACCACATGCTGCTGCAGGCCGGTGGCGTCGACCGCATCACTGATGATGCCGGCCTCGGCCTGGCCAGCGCTGATTGCACGCACGACTTCGGGGCTGGTGCGTTCCAGCAGTTCGACGTGCAGGCGGGGTCGTTCGGCCAACCACGGTGCGAGCCGCGAGGGCAGGGAGTTGGTCAGTGCTGCGGTGTTGGCATACAGATGCAGGGTGCCGCGCGCCCCTGCGCGAATGCCTGCAGTTCGCCGCGCAGCTGCGCCTGCTGTTGCAGGATCAGGCGTGCATGGTGGGCGAGGGCGGCGCCGGCTTCAGTCAGGCTGACGCCACGTGGATGCCGGTTCAACAGCAGGGTGCCGGCATCGGCTTCGATCGTGCGCAGGCGCTCGCTGGCCGAACCCAGGGCCAGGTTCGCCTGCGTTGCGCCGGCAGTGATGCTCCCGGCCTCGGCGATTGCCAGGAACAGGCGCAGGTCGGCGATGTCCATCCGCATGTGGGTGCCCTCATCGCAGGGCCACCGCCTTCGGATCAGCCGAAGGCAGGGCCGGAAAGACCGCATTGTGCGCCGTTGCTCCGCCCGATCCAATGAAGGCATGGATGAATCGATGTACTTCTACGTGCTGCTGGTGCTGGTGTTCGTATTGGCCGGCGTGGTCAAGGGGGTGACCGGCATGGGGTTGCCGACGGTGGCGATGGGGGTGCTGGGCAGTACGCTGTCGCCGGTGGCGGCAGCGTCGATGCTGTTCATTCCGACCTTCGTCACCAATGTGTGGCAGCTGTTGTCCGGGCCAGCGCTGGGCCCCATCGTGCGGCGCCTGTGGCCGATGATGCTGGCCGTGGTGGTGGTGACGCTGGGTTCGGCAGCGCTGCTGGTACGGGTCGATCGCAGCGGGTCGCGCGTTGCGCTGGGCGTGGCCCTGATGGTCTATGCCGCCTATGCGTTGCTTGCGCCGGTGTTCCGCGTGCCGCAGCGGCGCGAGCGCTGGCTGGGGCCGCTGGTGGGCGCGCTGTCCGGCGTAGTGACCGGCGCCACCGGCGTGTTCGTGATGCCGGCGGTGCCGTACCTGCAATCACTGGGGTTGCAGCGCGAAGAACTGGTGCAGGCGCTCGGGCTGGCGTTCACCGTATCGACGATTGCACTGACCACGGGCCTGGTGCTGCACGGTGCGTTCGGCATCCAGCAGCTGGGCTTGAGTGCACTGGCGGTGGTGCCGGCACTGCTGGGCATGTGGCTGGGGCAGGTGATCCGGCAGCGCATCAGCGCACGGGTGTTTCGGGCGTGCTTCCTTGGCTTCCTGCTGCTGCTCGGCCTGGAGCTGGTGCTGCGGCCATTGTTCTGATGCCAAATTCCGGGCATGAAAAAACCCGCTTTCGCGGGTCTTTCTCATTCTCGACGTGGTGCCCAGGAGAGGACTCGAACCTCCACGGTTTTACCCGCTAGTACCTGAAACTAGTGCGTCTACCAATTCCGCCACCTGGGCGTCGAGGAGCGAGATTATGGGGTGTCGTTATGGGGGTGTCAACACCTTTTGCAGCGCCGGGGTCGGATCCCGTTTCGCTTGCGAAAGGGGCTCTGACCCCAGGGCCAGAGCGCCGGATCGCAGGCAAAAAAAATCCCCGCCGAAGCGAGGAGTTTTTTCGTTGGTGCCCAGGAGAGGACTCGAACCTCCACGGTTTTACCCGCTAGTACCTGAAACTAGTGCGTCTACCAATTCCGCCACCTGGGCGTTCCAGAGGCGCAATTGTGAAGATGAATCCGGGAGCTGTCAACGACTTCCTGAAATTATTTCATCCAACGCCTCCAGGGCGGGCGCTGACCCGTTCTGCACGCCATCAACGGCTACCATGTAGGGCGATGACTACCAAAAAACCAAGCAAGGGCGGGAGCAAGTCCCGCAGCCAAGCCCCGAAGAAGGACCCGAAGGCGGGCGCAGCCCGCACCCCAAGCCGGGCAAGCCGCTGCCAGGCTGGTTCCCCGAATTGAATGAAGGCGGTACGCCGCCGCGCGGCCGCAAGGTCCGCACCGCTGATGCGGCAGCGCCCGGCCCGGCCCCGGGCCGCAAGCTGCCGCCGACCGGCAAGGTGATCGACGATCCCTACGCCGCCCGCGAAGCCGAGAAATACGAACAGCCCATCGCCAGCCGCGAGGCCATCCTGGCCCTGCTGGAGCGTTGCGAAGGGCCGCAGACCGCCGAGGAACTTGGTGCACGCCTGGGCCTGACCGCACCGGATCGGGCCGAGGCGCTGTCTCGCCGGCTCGGTGCCATGGTCCGTGATGGCCAGCTGGTGCAGAACCGCCGCGGCGGTTTCGCCCCGATCCAGACGTTGAACCTGGTCACCGGCGTGGTGATTGCCAACCCGGAAGGGTTCGGTTTCCTGCGTCCGGTCGAGGGCGGCGACGACCTGTTCCTGCCGCCGTATGAAATGCGCAAGGTGATGCACGGCGACAAGGTGCTCGCCCGCGTGACCGGCATCGATCACCGGGGCCGTCGCGAGGGCAGCATTGCGCGCGTGCTCGAACGCGGCATGACCCGCCTGATCGGCCGCTTCAGCATCGAGATGGGCATCAACTACGTGGTGCCCGATGACAAGCGCGTGCAGCGCAACGTGCAGGTGCCGCCGGACCAGACCGGTGGCGCGCGCGACGGCCAGCTGGTGGTCTGCGAACTGACCCAGGCCCCGGACAGCCGCCGCCCGCCGATCGGCCGCATCATCGCCGTGCTGGGCGACAAGCTGACCGCGTCGCTGGTGGTGGAGACCGCCATCCACGGTCACGAGCTGCCGTTCGAGTTCCCGCAGGAGGTGCTGGACGAAGCCGCATCGGTGCCGCTGGTGGTTGAGCCGGCGATGATCGGCGACCGTGTCGACCTGCGCAGCACGCCACTGGTCACCATCGACGGTGAGGATGCCAAGGACTTCGACGACGCGGTGTACTGCGAGCCAAATGCCGATGGCTTCCGCCTGGTGGTGGCCATTGCCGATGTCTCCAACTACGTGCGCCCCGGTACGCCGCTGGATGAGGAAGCGCAGAAGCGCGCCACCTCGGTGTACTTCCCGGGCTTCGTGGTGCCGATGCTGCCGGAGACGCTGTCCAACGGTATCTGCTCGCTGATGCCGAAAGTCGACCGCATGTGCTTCGTCTGCGACATGCAGATCGACCGCGATGGCCTGGTCACGCATTCGCGCTTCTACGAGGCGGTGATGAATTCGCACGCGCGCCTGACCTACACCCAGGTGTGGAAGGCGGTCGGCGAGGACGATGCCGATACCAAGGCCTGGATGGGCGACCTGCTGCCGCAGGTGCAGCGCCTGCACCAGCTGTACAAGGTGCTGTCCAAGGCACGCGCCAAGCGCGGTGCCATCGAATTCGAAAGCAGCGAAGTTCGCTTCGTGCTGGACAATCGCGGTGAAGTCACCCAGGCCGGCATGCTGGTGCGCAACGACGCGCACAAGCTGATCGAGGAATGCATGATCGCGGCCAACGTGGAGGCGGCGAAATACCTGCTGTCGCGCCACGTGCCGGCGCCGTACCGCATCCACGAGAAGCCGCCGGAAACCAAGTACGCCGACCTGCTGGAATTCCTCAAGGAGTTCAAGCTGAGCCTGCCGCCGTGGTCGAAGGTGCGCCCGGGTGACTACACCAAGCTGCTGAAGAAGATCCGCGACCGCCCCGATGCGACGCTGCTGGAGTCGGTGTTGCTGCGCAGCCAGAGCCTGGCGATCTACAGCCCGGAGAACCACGGCCACTTCGGCCTGGCGCTGGAGGCCTACGCGCACTTCACCTCGCCGATCCGTCGCTATCCCGACCTGCTGGTACACCGCGCGATCAAGCACGCGCTGTCCGGCAAGCCGCTGGACAAGTTCACCTACAACGCCCGCGAGATGGCCGCGCTGGCACTGCAGTGTTCCGAGCGTGAGCGCCGTGCCGACGAGGCCGAGCGCGAGGTCGACGAGCGTTACCGCGCGGCGTGGATGGAAAAGCACGTGGGCGGCCAGTTCGACGGCGTGATCAGCGGCGTGACCAGCTTCGGCCTGTTCGTGGAACTGGACGAGTCGAAGGTGCAGGGTCTGGTCCACGTGACCCAGCTGCCGCAGGACTATTACAAGTTCGACGCGACCCGCAAGACGCTGACCGGCGAGCGCCGCGGCGGCAGCTACCGGCTGGGCGACCGCGTGCGCATCCTGGTGCTGAAGGCCAGCATGGAAGAGCGCAAGATCGACTTCCGGCTGGTCGAACACAAGGGCGAGGACGAGGGTGACGGGCTGCCGCCGCTGCCTGAGCGGGGCAAGCCGGCCAAGCGGAAGAAAGAGAAATATTGATGACCGTGGTAGTGCCGGCCGCTGGCCGGCATCCATGGCACCCTCGGCACCGACGGGTTGCCGGCCAGCGGCCGGCACCACCAGGAGACATCGCATGCAAGGCCAACCCGAATACAGCGGCGGCTGCCAGTGCGGCGCGATCCGCTTCCACGTGCGTGGTGCGCTGACCGACAGCTCGATCTGCCATTGCCGGATGTGCCAGAAGGCCTTTGGTGCCTTCTACGCGCCCTTGGTGTCGGTACGCGGTGTGCAGTTCAGCTGGACCCGCGGCCAGCCGCGCTATTTCCAGTCGTCCAACGTGGTGCGGCGTGGCTTCTGCGCCGACTGCGGCACGCCATTGACCTACGAAGCGCCCGATGGCGTGGCGGTGGCTGCTGGCGCGTTCGACGAACCCGAACGCCTGCCACCGACGATCCAGTACGGGGTCGAACGCAAGCTGCCCTTCGTCGACAGCCTGGCCAGCCTGCCCGTACGGCGTACCGAGGAGGACATCGCGGCCCTGGACTTCCTGGCCACGATCGTGTCCCACCAGCACCCCGACCACGACACGCCGCACTGGCCACCGCGCAGCCGGTAACGCACCTGTAGAGCCGAGCCCACGCTCGGCTGGCGGGTCGCCGCAGCCTGAACCCAAGGCCGCCGGGTGCAGGCTCGGCTCTACAGGCGGGCCCGCCGCAGCGCCCGGACCGCCGATGCTCTACCATAGCCCCCCCTTTCCGGTCCCCGCCCGCATGAGCAAGAACAGCCAGTGGATCGTCGGCGTCAACGCCGTCGCCTCCTCCATCGAGAACGACGCCGAGAACGTCCGCGAAGTGCTGGTCGAGGCCGGAGCGAAGAACCCGCGCCTGACCGAGATCGAGGAAAACGCCCGCCGCAAGGGCATCGACGTGCGCAAGGTGAACAGCCAGGCGCTGGACGGTGTGGGCGGCTCGGTGCGCCACCAGGGCGTGGCCGCGCGCTATGCCGCCGCCCGCGCCTACAGCGAGAACGAGCTGGAAGGCCTGGTCACTGCGGCCGAGGGCAAGGCGCTGCTGCTGGTGCTGGACGAGGTGCAGGACCCGCACAACCTGGGCGCCTGCCTGCGCTCGGCCGCTGCGGCCGGTGCGACTGCAGTGATCATCCCCAAGGACAAGTCGGCCACGGTCAACGCGACCGTGCGCAAGACCTCGGCCGGCGCCGCCGACCTCATCCCGGTGGTGGCGGTAACCAACCTGTCGCGCTGCCTGAAGGACCTGCAGAAGCAGGGCGTGTGGATTTATGGCTTGGCCGGCGAAGCCACCGCGTCGCTGTACCAGCTGGACCTGAAGGGCAACATCGCGCTGGTGCTGGGCGGCGAAGCCGACGGCCTGCGCCGCCTGACCCGCGAGAACTGCGATGGCCTGGTCAAGATCCCGATGCCGGGCGAGATCGAGAGCCTGAATGTCTCCGTCGCCGCCGGCGTCAGCCTGTTCGAGGCCGTGCGCCAGCGCGGTTGATCCGCCGGCGCGACGTGATCGGGGTCAGATCCCTCTCCGCAGGCGAGGGATCCGACCCCTTTTCCATGTGCCGTGTCGACCAAGGTCGGCACCTACCGGTAGTCGCCAACCTTGGTTGGCGCTCTTGCCGCCTCAGCCCGCGCTGCCACCCAGTGCCTTGAACAGGGTCACGTCGTTGTTCAGCTGGCCCTGGCGCACGCGCGCCAGCGACAACTCTGCATCGCGCCGGGTCTGCTGCGCTTCCAGCCAGGTGCGCAGATCGGTAGCACCCACGCGATAACGCACTTCCTGCGCGCGCTCCACTTCCACCGCTTCCTCGTACGAAGCCTGCGAGGCAGCGACCTGGCGCGCCAGCTGCTCGCGCGCGGACAGTGCGTTGTCCACTTCCGAGAGCGCGGTGTACAGCGTCTTGCGGAAATTGGTCGCGGCGATCTGATAGCTGGTGCCGGCGATATCGGTATCCAGCTGCGCGCGCTGCAGGTTGAGGAATGGCAGCGAAAGGCCGGCACCCAGCGTGGCCACCGGATTGCGCAGTACATCGCCCAGCGAGGTCGCACTGGAACCGAGGCTGCCGGTCAGGCTCAGCGCCGGGTAGTACTGGGTGGCGGTGACCTTGATGGTCTTCAGGCTGTTGCGCAGGCGGAGTTCTGCCGCACGCAGGTCGGGGCGGCGGCCGAGCAGGTCGGCCGGCAGCCCCTCGACAATGCGCGGGCTGCGTGCGCCCAGCAGGTCCTGAGGTTCGTCCTGCTGGGGCCAGGGCGTGCCGTCCAGCAGCACGGTCAGTGCGTTGCGCACCTCCACCCGCTGCTGTTCCAGCGCGCTCTGCGAGGCGCGCTGCGATTGCAGGTTCTGCAGCGCCTGGCGCACTTCCAGACGCGATACCGCACCGGCGTCGAAGCGGGCCTGCACCAGTTCGCGGGTGCGCTCCAGCCGCTCCAGGTTGGCCTGGCCGGTGGCGATCGACTGGTTCAGGTAGGCCAGGTTCCAGTACTGGGTGATGGTGTCGCTGATCACCAGCAGGGCGGTATTCTGCCGGTCTTCCTCGCTGGCTTCGGCTTCCCAGCGGGCGATGTCGCGCTGGGTCCGCAGGCGTCCCCACAGATCGACCTCCCAGCCCAGCGAAACGCCGGTGGAGTAGCTGCGGCGCCAGTCGTCGGCCTGGTCGGTGGCGCGGCTGGCATTGCCGCTGACGCCCGATGACGAAGGCTGCGGCCACAGCGCGTTGCTGGCCAGGCCGGCCTGCAGGCGCGAACGCTGCACGGCCAGGCCGGCGGCGGCCAGGTCGCTGTTGGCGGCCAGCGCCTGCGCCACCAGGCGGTCCAGGCGTTCATCGCCGAAGCCGGTCCACCAGGTGTCCTGACGGATGTCGTGGCCCGGTGTGTCCAGGCTGCTGCGCGGGTCGTCGGCCGGTGCGTTGAGGGTGGCATCGCCACGCCCATACTGGGCCGCCACATCGGGATCGGCCACCGGATAGCGGCCGACAGAGGCGCAGCCAGACAGGGCGAGCAGAACGGCACCCGCCAGCAGCCGGCGCGAAGGGGCAGGGAAGGGCAGTCGGGTCATCATCTTCATTCGCGTGCCAGGGCCTCCACCGGGTCAAGCTGCGCGGCATTGCGCGCGGGCAGGAAGCCGAACGCCACGCCGATCAGGGTCGAGCAGGCGAAGGCGGCAATGATCGAGGCGGTGGAGAACAGCACCTGGAAGTCGCTGGCGAAGCGGCCGATCATCGAGCCCAGCAGCAGGGCCAGGCCGATGCCGAGCACGCCACCGAGCAGGCACACCAGCACCGCTTCGATCAGGAACTGCTGGCGGATATCACTTTGTCGTGCACCGACGGCCATGCGCACCCCGATCTCTCGGGTGCGCTCGGTCACCGACACCAGCATGATGTTCATCACGCCGATGCCGCCGACCAGCAGCGCGATGGCGGCGATGGCACCGATCAGCAGGGTCATCGTGCGCGTGGTCTGCTCGATGGTGTCGCGGATCTCCGCGCTGTTGCTGAGGAAGAAATCCTCGGTGCCGTGGCGCATCGTCAGCAGGCGGGTGATCGCTTCCTGAGCGGCATCCATCGGTGTGTTGTCGTCCACGCGCACGGTGATGCTGGAGACATGGCTCTGGCCGAGCATGCGCGACATCACCGTGGTGTAGGGCACCCAGACGCTGAGGCTGGTGCTGCCACCGAAACCGAAACTCTGGCGCTTGGCTACGCCGACCACGCGTGCCGGCACGTTGCCGAGCAGGATCACCTGGCCGACCGGGTCGACATCGGGGAAGAACTGGGTCTGGGTGTTTTCGTCGATCACCGCTACCTGGCCGAGGCCCCTCACGGCATCGGCATCAAAGAAGCTGCCGCTGAGCAGGGTTACCCCCTTGACCCGGAAGAACTGCTCGCCGACGCCGCTGACCTGGGCGGTCGACGACTGGTTGCGATAACGCGCGGTGACCGAGGTCGATACGCTGGGGGTGGCGCTGTCCACATAGCTCTGCTTTGCCAGTGCATCGGCATCGCTGGCCTTGAGCGTCTGCACCCGGGCCGAGCGCATGTCGCCGAAACCACGGCCGGGATAAACGTCGATGGTGTTGGTGCCGAGCGCGCTGATGTTCTGCAGGATCTGCTGCTGCGAGCCATTGCCCAGCGCCACCACCGAGACCACCGAGGCGATGCCGATGATGATGCCGAGCATGGTCAGGAAGGTGCGCAGGCGATGGGCGTTCATCGCCAGCAGCGCCATCCGGAACGCTTCGGTGAAGCGGTCGCGGGCCGCCCGCCAGCTATTGCCGTGGGCGACGCCGGTACTGGCTTCGCGCTGGGCACGGTAACTCGGCGCATCCGGATTGGCGCGGTCGGCAATGATCTCGCCATCGCGGATCTCGATGATGCGCTGTGCGTGCTGGGCCACGCTCATGTCGTGGGTGACGATGATGATGGTGTGGCCTTCGGCATGCAGTTCGCCGAGGATCGCCATCACTTCCTCACCGGATTTCGTATCGAGCGCGCCTGTTGGTTCGTCGGCCAGGATCACCTCGCCGCCGTTCATCAGGGCGCGTGCGATCGACACGCGCTGCTGCTGGCCACCGGAAAGCTGGCCTGGCTTGTGATGCATGCGGTCGCCCAGGCCCAGCCGCTGCAGCAGTTGCTCGGCACGCGCGTTGCGCACCGGGCCGGGACTGCCGGCATACACCGCCGGCACTTCCACGTTGCCGCGCGCGTCGAGGTCGCCGAGCAGGTGGTAGCGCTGGAAGATGAAACCAAAATGCTCGCGGCGCAGTTCGGCCAGTTCGTCCGGCTCCATCTTTCCGGTTTCGCGGCCGGCCACCTGGTAGCTGCCGCGGGTGGGACGGTCGAGGCAGCCGAGGATGTTCATCAGCGTCGACTTGCCCGAGCCGGACTGGCCGACGATGGCGACCATCTCGCCGGCGTGGATGTCGAGATGGACGTCGCGCAGCACGGCGATCACATCGTCGCCGGCCGGGAATTCACGTCGCAGGTCGCGCAGCCGCAGCAGCGGCGCCGTCGTGCTCATCGGCGCCCCATGCCCGGGCCGCCGACCCGCATCTGCATGCCGCCGCGGTTGCCGCCGCCGGCGCTGGCACCGGCCGCACCGGCTTCGCCGACCACCACGCGCTCGCCTTCCTTCAAGCCGGACAGGATCTCGGCCGAGGCGCCGTTGTTGATGCCGACGGTGACCTTGCGCGGCTGCGGCTGGCCCTTCTCGTCCAGCACCCGCACCATCCGCTCATCGCCACGGCGCTTCGGTCCCAGTGCCACCGCCGGCACCATCAGCACGCCCTTGGCCTGCTTGAGCAGTACCGAGACCTGCGCGGTCATGTCGATGCGCAGCGTGCCGTCCGGGTTTTCCACATCAAACAGCGCGTTGTAGTAGACCGCGCTGCTGGAGCTGGAGCTGGAGGAGCTGCTGGAGCTGGACGAATTCTCGTTGGCGATCGAGGCTGGCGCCGGATTGATCTGGCGCAGCGTGGCGTGATACTTGCGGTCCGGGTCGCCCAGGGTGGTGAAGTACACCGGCATGCCGGGCTTGATCTTGACCACGTCGGCCTCGGAGATCTCGGCATTGACGGTGACCACGTCCAGCCGCGCCAGCATGACGATGGTCGGTGCGGTCTGGTTGGCGTTCACGGTACGGCCTTCCTCGGCCACCACCGCGACCACGGTGCCGTCCATCGGCGCGGTGATGCGGGTGTAGGCCAGGTTGGCGCGGGCGGTGCCCAGCTCGGTTTCGCGGCCCTTGATCTGCGCCTCGTAGGACTGCAGCTGGGCACGGGCGGTCTTCAGCTGCGCTTCGGCGGCATCGTATTCCTGGCGCGAGGTGGCCTCGGCGGCCAGCATCTGCTGCTGGCGCGCGAACTCCAGTTCGGCCTGGCGCAGGGTGGCTTGCTGCACCGCGCGCTGGGCGGTGACCTGGTCCAGCGAGGCCTGCGCGTTGAGCACCTGGTTCTGCTGGGTGGTGGCATCGACCTCGGCGATCAGGTCGCCTTCCTTCACGGTGTCGCCCAGCTGTACCTTCAGCGATTTGATCTGGCCCGAGGCCTGCGCGCCGACGCTGACCAGCTTGTAGGCGTCGATCACGCCGGTGGCATCCACCGTTTGTTCGATGTCACCGCGGCTGACCGGCGAGGTTGCCACCGCCGGGGCGGCGGGCTTGCGCAGCAGCCACCAGGCGGTCGCGGCGACGATCAGGGCGAGCAGGGCGATCAGCATCAGGCGACTCCGGCGGGTCGCTGGCAGCAGGCGGAACGTCACGTCGTGGCTTCACTCTCGAGGCCGCGAGGGCGGCGTTGGTGGGCATTGTGAAGACCGGGCGACAGGCGGCTCAATCCTCGGGGTATGTCTGTATGTAACACTGTCGGTGAACAGGCGTAACCACAGGTATCCCGCCCGCGGGTGGATACACTGGTACGCATTGCCCCGGATGCGGTTCAGCTGCCGACACGGGATGATCGCGACATGGAGACTGAAAACCCGATGCATCGACTGCTGATCGTCGACGACGACAACGACATCCGCACGCTGCTGGCCGAGCAGCTCGGCCGCGCCGGCTACCAGGTGAGCACTGCGGCCGATGGCACCGCCATGCGCCAACTGCTGGACCGCGAGCACGTGGACCTGATCGTGCTGGACCTCAACCTGCCGCGCGAGGATGGTCTGACCCTGTGCCGTGACCTGCGTGCACGTTCGAACACGCCGGTGATCATGCTGACCGCGCGGGCCGAGCCGATCGACCGCGTGCTGGGCCTGGAGATGGGCGCCGACGACTACCTGGCCAAGCCGTTCGAGCCGCGCGAGCTGCTGGCGCGCATCCGCAACGTGCTGCGCCGGACCGAGGCGCTGCCGGCCAACCTGGAACCGCTGGCGGTACGCCGCGCGCGTTTCTCGCGCTGGGTATTCGACCTGGAGCATCGCCATCTGGTCGATCCGGATGGCCGCGTGGTGGTGCTGTCCGGCGCCGAGTTCCGCCTGCTGCGGGTGTTCATCGCCCACGCCAACAAGGTGCTGTCGCGCGAGCAGCTGGTCGCGCTCAGCAGTGGCCGCAACTACGAGGCTCAGGACCGCGCGATCGACCTGCAGGTCAGCCGCCTGCGCAACAAGCTGGGCGACGATGGTGGCCCGGATGGACTGATCAAGACCGTGCGCAACGAAGGCTACGTGCTGGCCTCGTCGGTCAACCTGGAATAAACCGCGATGACGCGCCTGCGCCATTTCCTGTCCTCGATGGTCGGGCGGTTGTTCGTGATCCTGCTGCTGGGCATGGCGGTGGCTGCGATCGGCGCGACCATGCTGGCCACCTCCAAGCGCCAGCAGGAGTTCGAGCGGCAGAACCTGAACCGCATCGCCGACCGCCTGCAGGGCTACGTCAACCTGCTGGACGGCAATCCGGAGCTGCGCGAGCGCCTGCTGGCGATCGGCGGGCCGAGCGTGCGCGCGTTGCAGCCGGGCGCACGCCTGGGGCGTGCCGACACGGCGCTGATGGAAGTGCTGGAAGACCGCCCCGGGCCGGTGTCGCGCGCGCACGTGCACTTCGCTTCGTTCCGCTCCTGCATTCCCAAACTGCAGGAGCTGCTGCCGCCGCCGCCGCCGGGCCACCGGCGGCCGCCGCGCGAGCGCGACCCCGCGTTCATCCCGCCGAAATGCCGTGCAGTGGACGTGACCCTCAACGACGGCACGCTGCTGAAGCTGGCGCTGGACTCGCCGGCGGTGGCGCACAACGGCATCCTCGCCGTGGACCCATGGTTCCTGACCCTGCTGGTGCTGGCGATTGCCGTGCTGGCCTATATCGTCGCGCGCATGGCCAGCGCGCCGCTGCAGGAACTGGCCGCAGCCGCAGAAGACCTTGGCGATGACCTGCAGCGCGACCCGTTGCCACTGCGCGGGCCGCGCGAAGTGCAGCGTGCCGCCGAAGCCTTCAACGCCATGCAGCACCGCCTGCAGCGGCACCTGGCCGAACGCACGCAGATGCTGGCGGCGATCACCCACGACCTGCAGACGCCGCTGACACGGCTGCGCCTGCGCCTGGAGAATGTCAGCGACGAGGCCCTGCGTGAGCGCCTGATCGGCGACCTGGCGGCGATGCAGGCGCTGGTGCGCGAGGGCCTGGAACTGGCGCGCAGCGCCGAGAGTGCCGAGCAGCGCGCCGCACTGGACCTGGATTCGCTGCTGGAGAGCATTGTCGAGGACGCCGCCGAAGGCGGCGGTGATGTGGTCTTCGAAGGGGGCAGTGGTTCGGTGCTGATGTTGCGTCCGTTGGCCATGCACCGGCTGTTCTCCAACCTGGTGGACAACGCGGTGATGTACGCGCAGCGGGCACGGGTGCGGGTTGAGCGCAGCGGCGGTGCGATTACCGTGGTGGTGGCCGATGACGGCCCGGGCCTGGCCGAAGAGCAGCTGGAGGCGGTGTTCGATCCGTTCGTGCGGGTGGAGACCTCGCGTTCGCGCGAAACCGGCGGGGCCGGCCTGGGCCTGACCATCGCGCGCGCCCTGGCCGAGAAGGACGGCGCCCGGTTGTGGCTGCGCAACCGGGCCGAAGGTGGCCTGGAGGCGGTGGTGCAGTGGCCTGCCAGTGCCCAGGTGGTGGCGCCCGGCCGCGCCGGCTGAGTCGGCGCGCTGCGAACGGTGACGCCGGGGCCGGGGTTTGGCCTATCATCTGCGCATCTCCCCAGTCTCCCCACGATGAGCCAGCCCGTTCCTGCCGGCATGCCATTGCACGCTGCCCGGCTGTTCCCGCACGCTGCCGCGTCCTGCAGCCGCACCTGGCCGCCGCCGCTGCGGTGATGGGCGGGCAGGGGGACAAGAGGCGCTGGGTGGAGCGCCGCGCATCAGGATTCAGGCGGGCACTGCGGCAGGGCCTGTTGTGGCTGCTGCTGGCCCTTGCGCTGCCGTTGGCTGCGCAGGAGGGCGCGCCCCCGCTGCGCGACTACGCCATCGATGTATGGACCTCGCGCAACGGCCTGCCGCACAACTCGCTGCGCGACATCGCGCAGACGCCGGAAGGCCATCTCTGGTTCGCCACCTGGGAAGGGCTGGTGCGCTACAACGGCCTGGATTTCACCGTGTTCGACCGCAGCACACGCCCGGGCCTGCGCGACAACGGCATCGGCGCCCTGTTCGTCGACCGCCAGGGCGGACTGTGGATCAGTGATTCGCGCGGCAACGTCAGCCACCGTGGCAGTGATGGCCAATGGCGGGTGTGGGAGCACCAGGCCGATACGCCGCAGGTGCTGATCCAGTCCATGCAGATGGACAGCCAGGGGCGGCTGTGGCTGCTGTACGAAGGCAAGGGCATCGGCTACCTGACGCCGGACAGCGGCATTGTCTACCAGGCGCCGGCGGCGGACCTGCCGATGGCGATGAGCTTCACCAGGCTGGTGGTCGATGCGCAGGACCGGGTCTGGGTCGGTACGCTGGACGGGCTGGTGCTGCGCGACAACGATGGCGTGCTCAAGCGCGCCCCCGCCGCATGGGGGCTGGGTGCCGGCAGTGGCCTGTCGTGGCCCTACCGTGCGCCGGATGGCGCGTTGTGGATCGTCGCCGGTGAGCGCCTGTACCGGGTGGAGGACGACCAGCTGGTGCTGGTGCACCGCCTGCCGGGCCAGCTGCACATGACCTCGATGCTGCAGGACCGGCACGGTGACCTGTGGCTGGGCACCGAGAACCAGGGCCTGCTGCGCATCTCCGCACATGGCCTGGAGCGACTGCCGGCCGGTCTGAACCTGCCGGGCGGACGCGTGGTCAGCCTGCGCGAGGATGCCGAAGGCAGCATCTGGGTGGGCGCCAACGGCGGGCTCTATCGCCTGCGCGAAACACTGTTCAGCAGCTACACCGAGCGCGATGGGCTCAGTGGCGATTACGTGCGCACGGTATTCGAGGATCGCGATCGCCAGCTGTGGGTCGGCAGCGCCAGCGGGCTTGACATGCGGACTGCGGACGGCCGTTTCCGGGCGATGCCGCTGCACAACCGCGGCGGCAAGGCACCTTCGGTGCTGAGCCTGGCACAGGGGCCGGACGGTGACCTGTGGGTCGGAACCTTCGGCGATGGGGTCTACCGGCTCGGCCGTGACGGCCACCTGCGCCACAACTACGCGGCAGCCGACGGCATGCCGGGTGGCAACATCCGTGCGATCAGCGTTGATTCCCAGGGCGTGGTCTGGGCCGGCACGCAGAAGGGCGTGGTGCGCATCGACGGCGACCATGTGCAGGTCTCGAACGCGCCGGGCATGCCCGGCGGCCTGATCACCGCGCTTGAGCATGACCATCAGGGCAACCTGTGGATCGGCACCATCGAAGGCATCCGCGTGCTGCGCGGGGACCACGTGCAGTCGATCGACCTGGCGCCGCTGGGCGGTGGCCGCAGCGTGTTCGGCTTCCACCAGCTGGGCGACGCGATGTGGATCAGCAGTGATCGTGGCCTGTACCGTTGGCGCAACGGTGCGCTGGCGCGGGTCGGCCTTGAGCAGGGCATGCCGGTGGATGCGGTGTTCCAGCTGGTGCCGGATCGCCTTGGCAATGTGTGGATCAGCAGCAATCGCGGTGTGTTGCGCACCGATATGGCCACCCTCAACGCCGTGGCCGATGGCCGCACGCCGCGGGTGGGGGTGGAGCGCTACAACGAGATCGACGGTATGGCCAATGCACAGGCCAACGGCAGCTCCAGCCCATCGGCGATCCTGCGCCAGGACGGCACGTTCTGGGTGGTCACCGCAGGCGGCCTGAGCACGGTCGACCCGCAGCGCCTGCAGCGTTTCCGCGAGCGGCCATCGCCGCCGGCCGCGATCGAGAGCGTGCAGGTGGATGGCGCGCCGGTGCATTGGGAAGGGCCGGATCGCAACCATATTCCAGGGGGGCGCCGGTTGGCGGTGAGTTATGTCGGCCTGAGCTACCTGATGTCTGACCGGATCCGCTACCGCACGCGGCTGGACGGGCTGGATGCCGGCTGGGTCGAGCGCGGCCCGCAGCGCAGCGTTGAGTTCGTCGGCCTGCCGCCGGGCGACTACACCCTGCATGTGGCGGCCGCCCATCCCGGCGGCAGCTGGGGCCAACAGGAGGCGGTGTGGAGCTTCACCGTGGAACCGTTCTGGTGGCAGCGCCGCAGCGTGCAGGTGCTGGCGGGGATGCTGCTGCTGACTGGACTGGTGGCGCTGTACCGGCTGCTGCTGCAGCAGCTGAAGGCCAGCAACCTGCGCCTGGCACGGCGGGTGGACGAAGCGACCTTCGACCTGCAGGCCAAGACGGTGCACCTGCAGGCGCTGAACCAGGAAAAGACCGAACTGGCCGAGCGCCTGGCGCGCCAGGCCGAAGCCTTCGAGCGCCAGGCCCGCGAGGATGTGCTGACCGGCCTGGCCAATCGCCGCGCCTTCGACGAAACGTTGGCGCGTGACTTCGCCCGGTCCCAGCGCAGTGGTCATCCGCTGTGCCTGGTGGTGCTCGACATCGATCACTTCAAGGAGGTCAACGACCGCCACAGCCACAGCATCGGCGATGCCGTGCTGGTGCAGGTGGCGTCATTGATCGCAGCGGCCTGCCGCGACTCCGACCTGCCGGCGCGCACCGGCGGCGAAGAGTTCGCGCTGCTGCTCAACGACACCCGCCTGGAGGAAGCCGCACAGCTGTGCGCGCGCCTGCGTGGCCTGTTCCATGATCATCCCGATTGGGCCGGCGTGGCGGGCCTGCGTGTCACCTTCAGCGCGGGCCTGGTAGAGCTGGATGCCGACGACCGCACCCCGGCGCTGCTGTACCAGCGCGCCGACCGCGCGCTGTACCGCGCCAAGAGCGACGGCCGCGATCGCACGAGTATTGGTTGATCGCATCCACGCATGGCGTGGATCTACTGGTGTTGTCGTACCACCCGGGGGTGCCGACCAACGGTCGGCACCCACCAGAGAAGTGACCCAGTGAGCGGCAGCCCCCAACGAGCGCAGCGACCCGCTGTTGCTCCCGCTTTTTCTGATCTTTCCGTGGTGCTCGCTGGAAACTGTCCGTGGCCGGGCGGATGGGCTGCGCAGGGGCGTGAGCCGCATGGGCCTGAGGCATGCCTCGGGCGGGTTGGGCCGGATGCCCAACCCCGGTCTTGCCGTGTGCGCAGGACAGCGCACACGAGCAAGCGGCGACCGAGCTTACAGGGACGTACTTGCAGCGTCCCCTGCGCAGTCCACCCGCCCGGCCCTACCAGGAATCGCTGTCAGCCCGCCACGAGGGGCTCCGCCGTTGGCCGCTTCACCGCGGCCAGGCGTTGGCGATGGTGCAGAACAGCCGCGCGGTCTGCTCGGTGTCATACACCGCGCTGTGTGCCTCGTTGGCATCCCAACCCAGCCCGGCGGCGGTGGCCGCACGCGCCAGCACGGTCTGGCCGTAGGCGATACCGGCCAGGGTGACCGTGTCGAACACGCTGAACGGGTGGAATGGGTTGCGCTTGTGGCCGGTGCGGGCCACGGCCGCGTTGACGAAGCCGAGGTCGAAATGGGCGTTGTGGCCCACCAGGATCGCGCGCTGGCAGCCGTACTTCTTCATCGCCGCACGCACCGGAGTGAAGATGTGGTCCAACGCCGCTTTTTCTTCCTTGGCCAGCCGGAACGGGTGGTCGAGGATGATGCCGGTCACTTCCAGCGACTTCGGGTCGATCTCCAGGCCCTCGGCCGGGACCACGTGGGCACTGGCGGTCTGGCCGGGGTAGAGCAGGCCGTTCTCGTCCATCTCGATCGGCACCGCAGCGATTTCCAGCAGCGCATTGCGCTGGCTGTCGAAGCCGCCGGTTTCCACATCCACCACCACCGGCAGGAAGCCGCGGAAGCGTTGTGACATCGCGCGCTGCGCCTGGGGTACTGCGGAATCGGGAGCGGCGGCAGGTGCGGAGGGGGAGTCAGTCATGCGTGAATTCTAGCAGAGCGACCCTGAGCGCCCGGCCAGCTTTCTGTGCATGGGCTCCCTGCGTGGGCGTGTGTCGACCAAGGTCGACACCTACCGGGCACCGCACGCTCTGGATTCCGGTAGGTGCCAACCTTGGTTGGCACACGGCGCGCCAACCACGGTCGTCATCTAGCGCACCGCAGGCCGTGCCGTCGTGACCGATGGCTGCCACCGGGCCAACCAGGCGTCCACGCTCAGCTTGCCGGCGCCAGTGAAGATCAGCGGCAGCAGCATGGCCATGAACAACACCGGCAGCTTGAAGTTGCCGTAGCCCTGGTCGCTGATGGCATACCCCATCGCGAGGTCACCCAGCGAATTCCATTGCATCGGCCAATGCACCGCATAGGTCGCCACCACGGTCAGCACCAGTAGGCTGGCGGCGGCGAAACGGGTACCGAAACCAAACAGCAGGCAGGCCGCGCCGACCAGTTCGAACCAGATGGCCAGCTGCCAGTTCAGGGCAGCAGGCAGTTGGTTGAACGGGAACGGGAAGGCGCCCTGCAGGTCGGCGAACCAGTTCTGGCCGTGCAGCTTCTCACGGCCGGATTCGAAGTATTCCCAGGCCAGCAGCACGCGCAGGCCCAGCGGCGCCAACCAGGGGGCGAGACGGTCCAGCCGGCCGCGCGCGGCGGCCAGGAGCGGCAGGTTCATCGTTGGATCTCCAGTGGAAGAGGCGTCAGGGCGGGGGGCGAGCGGGCCGATCACGCCGGCCTGCAGGAACTGCAGCAGCAGTGCGGCACCGGGCTCGGCCAGTACGTCCTCGGCCAGCCCGTGCGAGGTGGCCAGCTGCTGCAGGTACGTCTGTCCTTCCAGGCCGGGCCGTTCGCCGATGCTCGCCAGCAGGTGTACCGCCAGCGGGCTGAGCGCGGCGAATCGCACTTCACCGTCGGCTTCGCGGCGGACCAGCAGGCCGGTGGGTTCTGCAAGGGGCTGGGTCGGCGCATCCTCTGCACCGAGACGGTGCACCGGCCATTGGTACAGCAGCGGCCACGCCAGCGGCGAACGCCGCAGCGGCACCCGAAGTGGATCAGTATCGCCAGGCGCAGGAAGCGGTTCGGCCTGCAGCTGGTACAGCGCGGTTTCCACCCACTCGTAGTGGGCCAGTTCGGCCAGCGCCGGGTGCGGCAGCTGCGGCTGCGCCTGCAGCCACTGCACGAACTCGGCGGCCAGTTCGGTGAACAGCGGTGTCTGGCAGCGATGGGTGGCGAAGTAGTGGCGCACCAGGGCGCTCCAGGCCGGTTCGCCAAGCAGGCGCACGCAGACCGGGAAACCGTTGCTCAACAGGCCGAGCAGGTTGTTGAACAGCAGGTGCCGATACACCGCGACCCGGCGTGGCTCCAGTCCGGCCGGTGCGGGTACCGCCTGCGGGTTGCGCAGGTGCGCGGTGAAGGCGTGCTGCTGCGCGCGCAGGGTGTCGGCGGAATCAGCCATGTGCCGCCCCGGCATGTGTGGCCTGCAGGCGGCGGATGGTCTGCAGTTCGCCCTGCAGTTCTGCATACGGCGGGAAATTGAAATCGCGTTCGAGCAGGGTGGGACGCGGGCCGATGCGTGCATAGGTACGCGCCAGCAGCGCCCAGACCGGATCGATCACCGCGCTGCCGTGGGTATCGATCTTCAGGTCGGGTGCCTCGTCCAGGTGCCCGGCCACATGCAGGCAGACGATGCGCCGTGCAGGCAGGCCGGCGATGAAGGCATCGGCATCGTAGCCGTGGTTGCAGGCGTTGACGTAGACATTGTTGACGTCCAGCAGCAGGTCGCAGTCGGCTTCGGCAAGCACGGCATTGGTGAAGGCCAGTTCGTCCATCGCCGGCGCGGGTGCCAGGTAGTAGGACACGTTCTCCACTGCGATGCGACGGCCCAGCAGGTCCTGCACGCGGCTGATGCGCTGCGCGGTATGGCGCACGGCTTCGTCGGTAAAGGGAATCGGCAGCAGGTCGTACAGGTGGCCGTCGTCGCTGCAGTAGCTGAGGTGCTCGCTGTACAGCGGCACGCGGTGCTTTTCGAGGAACCGGCCGACCTGTTCCAGCAGCTGGGTATCCAGCGGTGCACTGCCGCCCAGCGACAGCGACAGGCCGTGGCAGCTCAGCGGATGGCGCTGCGCCAGTTCGGCCAGGGCATCACCGGCCGGGCCGCCGACATGGATCCAGTTCTCCGGTGCGCATTCGAGGAAGTCGAAGTCGCCTTCCGGGGCGTCACGCAGGTCCTGCAGCAGCGCCCGGCGCAGGCCCAACCCGGCGGCCGCCGCACGAAGCGGCGACCGCGGGTGGACGAGGCTGGCGCGGGCGTCAGTGCTTGCCACCGCACTTGCCTTCGCCGCACTTGCCTTCAGCCGACTTCGTGTCGCCGGCCTTGGCCTTGGCGCCCGCTGCGCCGGCAGCCTTGCCCTTGTCGGCACCGCACTTGCCTTCGCCGCTCTTGCCGTCGGCGCCGCACTTGCCTTCGGCGTGCTTGGTCGCGTCAGCGGCCATCTTGTTATCGGCGGCTTTGGCATCGGTGCTGGCCTTGGCCGCCTGGCCGGCCACCAGGTAGCCCTGGGCGAGGTCGCTCATGCTCAGGGCCGAGGCACTGGCGGTCATGCCCAGGCCGGCGGCCAGGGCGGTAGCGGTCAGCAGGGACAGGGTCTTGTTGGAACTGCTCATCGGTCTTACTCCTGGGTGGTGGGCAGGTGCCCGGGGTGAATCGATGGTGCAGCGATCCTACTCAACGAATCCTCGCCAAGAACTCAAATTTTCGTGAGATTTGTTACAGAAGCATCCGGAAGGTCTGCGCCGGGCAAGCACGGCGCCCACAACGCGGGTGGAACACCGCAAAAAAAGAAAGGCCGCTGTCACAGGACAGCGGCCACCTTGGAGTCGACTCCGGTGTTGCAGTGCAGCGTCAGGGCTGGCCGGTGCTGGAGGTCTCGTCGCGCTTTTCACGCGGTGGCAGCGGCTGCTCGCCGTGCACCAGGAACCACACGTTCTCGGCGATGTTGGTGGCGTGATCGCCCACGCGCTCCAGGTTCTTGGCCATGAACAGCAGGTGGGTGCACGGGGTGATGTTGCGCGGGTCTTCCATCATGTAGGTGAGCAGCTCGCGGAACAGCGCGGTGTACTGGGCGTCCAGGCGGGCGTCGTCCTCGCGCAGTGCCAGCGCGGCCTCGGCATCGTTGTCGCGGTAGGCGGCGATGGCACGGCGCACCTGCTGCGCGGCCAGGCGGCCCAGCGCGCGCAGGCCCTGGATCTGCGGCAGCGGCGGCACCTTGCCCAGCGCGATCGAGCGCTTGGCCACGTTCGCTGCATAGTCGCCGATGCGCTCGATGTCGGCCGGGATGCGCAGGCCAGCCAGGATCTCGCGCAGGTCGCGCGCCATCGGCCCACGCAGCGCCAGGCGCATCACGTCGTGGCTGATCTGCTGCTCAAGCGCGTCGATCGCTTCGTCGTTGGCGATGATGCGATGGGCGGCGTTCTCGTCGCGCTTCTCGATCACGTCCATCGCCGCTTCGAGCTGGGCGACGGCCATCTCGCCCATGCGCACGATTTCGGCCACCAGGCGCTGCTGCTCCTCGTCGTAGCTCTTGACGATGTGGTCGTTGGGAAGGTTCATGGTTGTTCCGCTCTGTAGAGTCGAGCCATGCTCGACAGACGTTGTCTGGAGAGTCGAGCCACGCTCGACTGAGGTTTCAGCCGAAGCGACCGGTGATGTAGTCCTCGGTCTGCCGCTGCGACGGCTGCGAGAAGATCACTTCGGTGCGGTCGTGCTCGATCAGGTCGCCCAGGTACATGAAGGCGGTGTAGTCGGACACGCGCGCAGCCTGCTGCATGTTGTGGGTGACGATCACGATCGTGTACTCGTGCTTGAGTTCTTCCACCAGCTGCTCGATGCGGCTGGTCGAGATCGGGTCCAGCGCCGAGGTCGGCTCGTCCAGCAGCAGCACCGACGGGCGCAGGGCGACGGCACGGGCGATGCACAGACGCTGCTGCTGGCCACCGGACAGACCCAGTGCGCTCTGCCCCAGCTTGTCCTTCACTTCGTCCCACAGCGCGCCCTGGCGCAGCGCCTGCTCGACGCGGTCGGCCATATCGGCCTTGCTCAGCTTCTCGTGGTGGCGGATGCCGTAGGCCACGTTCTCGAAAATGGTCATCGGGAACGGCACCGGCTTCTGGAACACCATGCCGACCTTGCTGCGCAGGCGGTTCATCGGGTACTTCGGCGACAGGATGTTCTCGCCGTCCAGCAGCACTTCACCGCGCGCTTCCAGCTTCGGGTACAGCGCATAGATGCGGTTGAAGATGCGCAGCAGGGTCGATTTGCCGCAACCGGAAGGACCGATCAGCGCGGTCACGCGCTTCTCCGGGATTTCCAGGTTGATGCCCTTCAGGGCGTGGAACTTGTCGTAGTAGAAGTCCAGTCCGCGCGCGGCAAGCTTGACCGGAGCCGGGGTGTGCAGGCTCTCGTGCGAGGACGGCACGGCGATGCGCTGCATCGGCACGGCGTTGGAAAGGTCGTTCATGGCGTTATCCACGGAAAGGTCAGTCATGGGAGATACGGTTGCGCAGCAGGATGCCGCGGGCGGCAAGGCTGACCAGCAGCACGAAGACAGTCAGCACCAGGGCACCGGCCCAGGCCAGTACCTGCCAGGATTCATACGGGCTGCCGGCGAACTGGTTCATCACCACCGGCACCGAAGCCATCGGCTGGAAGATGTTGTTGTTCCAGTACTGGTTGCCGAAGGCGGTGAACAGCAGCGGAGCGGTCTCGCCGGAAATGCGGGCCAACGCCAGCAGGATGCCGGTGATGATGCCGGCCGAGGCACTGCGGTACAGCACCTGCACGATCACCTTCCACTGCGGGATGCCCAGCGACAGGGCCGCTTCGCGCATCTGCGAGGGCACCAGGCGCAGCATTTCGTCGGTGGTGCGTACCACCACCGGCAGCACGATGAAGGCCAGCGACAGCGCACCGGCGAATGCCGAGAAGTTGCCCCCGGTCTGCATCACGTACAGCGTGTAGACGAACAGGCCCAGCACGATGGACGGCGCCGACAGCAGGATGTCGTTGACGAAGCGGACCACGGTGCCGGCCTTGCGGGCGTTGCCATACTCGGCCAGCCAGGTACCGGCCAGCACGCCCAGCGGGGTGCCGATGCCGATGGCCAGTGCACACATCACGGCACTGCCGAAGAAGGCGTTGGCGAGGCCGCCGTCCTGCATCGGCGGCGGGGTCATCTTGGTGAACAGATCCCAGTTGATGCCGGCCAGGCCCTTGGCAGCCAGGGTGAACAGGATCCAGCCCAGGAAGAACAGGCCGAACAGGGCGGTGGCGCAGGACGCAGTGATCGCAACGACGTTGCCGATGCGGCGGCGCAGGTACAGCGAATCAGCGGTGGTGGACATCAGTTGCCCTCCTTGCGGGACAGGCGCATCAGCATCAGGCGGGCGATGGCCAGCACCACGAAGGTGACGATGAAGAGGACGAAGCCGAGCAGCAGCAGCGCCGAACGGTAGGTTTCAGTGGCTTCGCCGAAATCATTGGCGATCAGCGCGGCGATGGTGTTGCCCGGTTCCAGCAGCGACGGCGACAGGCGCACGCTGTTGCCGATCACGAAGGCCACCGCCATCGTTTCGCCCAGCGCGCGGCCCAGGCCGAGGAAGATGCCGCCGATGACCGCCGAACGGGTGTAGGGCAGGACGATGTCCCAGCTCACTTCCCACTTGGTGGAGCCCAACGCGTAGGCCGATTCCTTCAGGCGGGTGGGCACGGTCAGGAACACCTCGCGCATCACCGAGGAAATGAACGGAATGACCATGATGGCCAGCACGAAACCGGCGGTGAGCATGCCGATGCCCAGCGGCGGGCCCTGGAACATCGGGCCGATGACCGGCCATTCGCCCAGGGTCTCGTTGAGGAACGGGGTCACGTACTCGGTCATCACCGGCACCAGCACGAACAGGCCCCACATGCCGTAGATGATCGAGGGAATGCCGGCCAGCAGTTCGATGGCGGTACCGACCGGGCCACGCAGCCAGCGCGGCGCGACCTCGGTGAGGAAGAAGGCGATGCCGAAGCTGACCGGCACGGCGATGACCATCGCGATGACAGCGGTGACCAGGGTGCCGTAGATCGGAGCCAGGGCGCCGAACTTGTTTTCGACCGGATTCCAGTCGGCGGAGAAGAAGAAGCTCAGTCCCTGCATCTGCAGGGCATGGCGACCGCCCCACAGCATCGACAGCGCGGCGCAGGCCAAGGCGATCAGTACGAAGATGACGGTGCCGACCAGCACCCATCGGAACAGTTTGTCGTTGCGGGCATCACGCGCATCACGCGTGGACGGGGCGGCTACAGGCTGGGCGATGGCATTCATGGGGACGGCTGGGCCAGGAAGGGGCGGGGCGGCACGGCGTGGAACAAGCGGTGCCCGCGCGGGGCGGGCACCGTCGGGTCCATCACTTCAGGTCGGTCGCCCAGTAGGCCTCGATCTGCTTGACCAGTTCAGCCGGCAGCGGCACGTAGTGCAGCTCGTTGGCCTGGGCCTGGCCGTTCTCGAAGGCCCACTTGAAGAAGGCCAGGGTGTCCTGGTTGCGCTTGGCGTCCTTCGGCTGCTTCTGCATCAGCATGAAGTTGGTTGCGGTGATCGGCCACGCCTGCTCGCCCGGGGCGTTGGTGATGACCAGGTTGAAGTCCTTGGCGCTGGCCCAGTCGGCGCTGGCGGCCGCAGCGGCGAAGGTTTCCGCGCTCGGCTCGACCCAGTTGCCGGCGGCGTTCTGCATGGCGGTATACGGCATGCCGTTCTGCAGGGCATAAGCCAGTTCGACGTAGCCGATCGAGCCCTTGATCTGCTTCACGTAGGACGCAACGCCTTCATTGCCCTTGCCACCGACGCCGTCCGGCCACTGCACCGAGGTGCCTTCACCGACCTTGCTCTTCCACTCCGGGCTGACCTTGGACAGGTAGTTGGAGAAGTTGAAGGTGGTGCCCGAACCATCCGAACGGTGGACCAGGGTGATCTTGCCGTCCGGCAGCTTCACGCCCGGGTTGGCGGCGACGATCGCCGGGTCGTTCCAGGTCTTGACCTTGCCCAGGAAGATGTCGGCCAGCAGGGCGCCGCTCAGGCGCAGCTTGCCGGCTTCCAGGCCTTCGATGTTGACCACCGGCACCACGCCGCCGATGGCCGACGGGAACTGCGCCAGGCCGGCCTGGGCCAGCTCCTCGCTGCTCAGCGGCTTGTCGGACGAACCGAAATCGACGGTGCCGGCCTTGATCTGGGCGATGCCGCCGCCGGAGCCGATCGACTGGTAGTTGATCTTGGCGCCGGTGCTGGCGTTGTAGTCAGCCGACCACTTGGAGACCAGCGGGAAGATGAAGGACGCGCCCGCGCCGGACACTTCGGCGGTCACCTTGGCACCGGCAGCGGCGGGGGCAGCGGCAGCGCCGGCAGCCGGCTGCTGCGCGGCCTGCTTGTCGCCACCGCAGGCCGACAGGCCCAGGGCGATGGCCAGGGAAAGGGCGGCAAGGCCGGCCGAGTGCAGTTTCATGGTCACTCCATAGCGGGGAAGAGCCGACGTGGTCGGCGGATGCGGCTATGAAATGATGTTTTTGTTACAGCCGTATTACGACCATGACAGAGGTGTCCTGGATCACGTTCTGACAAGGGTTTCACAGGGTTGGCGCCGATCCGGCCGGGGCCCGGAAACCCCGGATCTGCGCACTGATATGACGGCGGGTTGGTCCTTGCAGCGTCAATGCGCGACAGCTCCCTGCCCACGGTAGGTGCGGACCGTTGGTCCGCATGCTCCAGAGCGCAGCCGAGCGTCGGCTCGGCTCTACAGAGGCAGGTGCATCCCCGAAAACAAGAAGAGCGCGAGATCTCGAGGATCTCGCGCCCGGGTGGGAGCGGCGGGGAGAGAGGACCCGCCGCCCCCGTTCCTGCGGGGGAACGCGCTTACTTCAGGTTCTGCGACCAGTAGGTCTCGATCTGGCGCACCAGGCTGTCCGGCAGCGGCACGTAGTCCAGCTGGCGGGCCTGGGCGTCGCCGTTCTTGTAGACCCAGCGGAAGAACTCCTGGGTCGCCTTGCCATTGGCAGCATTCTTCGGCGTCTTCTGCACCAGGATGAAGTTGGTGGCGGTGATCGGCCAGGACTCGGCGCCCGGCGCATTGGTCATCACCAGGTAGAAGTCGCGGGCGTTGGCCCAGTCGGCGCTGGCAGCGGCGGCAGCGAACGAGGTGTCGCTCGGCTGCACGAACTTGCCGGCGGCATTCTTCATCGCGGTGTAGGAGAGCTTGTTCTGCAGCGCGTAGGACAGTTCGACATAGCCGATGCCGCCCTTGATCTGCTTCACGTAGGCGGCAACACCTTCGTTGCCCTTGCCGCCGATGCCGGCCGGCCACTGCACCGAGGTGCCTTCACCGACCGAGCTCTTCCACTCCGGGCTGACCTTGGACAGGTAGTTGACGAAGTTGAAGGTGGTACCCGAGCCGTCCGAACGATGCACGACGGTGACCTTGGCGTTCGGCAGGGCTACGCCCGGGTTCAATGCGGCGATGGCCGGGTCGTTCCAGGTCTTGATCTTGCCCAGGAAGATGTTGGCCAGCACGGCGCCGTCCAGCTTCAGGGCGCCCGGGGCGATGCCGGCCACGTTGACCACCGGCACCACGCCACCGATCACCGACGGGAACTGCGCCAGGCCTGCAGCAGCCAGGTCTTCCGGCTTCAGCGGCGCATCGGAAGAGCCGAAATCAACGGTCTTGGCCTTGATCTGGGCAATGCCGCCGCCGGAACCGATGGACTGGTAGTTGACCTTGTTGCCGGTTGCGGCGCTGTAGTCGGCCGACCACTTGGACATGACCGGGTAGATGAACGATGCGCCCGCGCCGGTGATGTCGGCGGCGTTGGCGGCGAACACGGACGATGCAGCCAGGATGGCGACAGCGGCGCGCGATTTGAAGGCGTGGATCACGGGGAGACTCCTGGGGTGGTGGTCGAAGGGCGGTTGCCCGACGTTTCGGTGCACATTCCATAACGGTTGCGTGACACGTCCGCGTCTGTCATATGACGCGGGCGTGACACGCGTCATGAGGGATGTCGCGTCCGCTGTGCCGGCAGGACGGCACGGGTATCGCTGCAACGACGAAGGCACGGCCGGGGCCGTGCCTTCGCGGTTCAACGCAGGTGGCTGGGCTTACCAGAAGAACTGCGCGCGGGCTTCCAGGATGTTGGGATCGTCGTTGACGAAACCGCGCGCCGTGGAGCTGTACTTCTTGCTGTCGACCATCACGTAGTTGAGCATCAGCTTGAAGTTGGAACGCAGGTACCAGTTGGCGCCCACGGTCCAGATGTCCATCTTGCCGCCCAGCACGCCATCGACGATCGGCGGGCGACCGGCGACCGGATTGGCGGCGAGGTTGCCGTCATTGAGGTCCATGTGGTCGTAGCGCACGCCCAGCTGCCACTGGCCGCCGGCCGGGTTGTTCGGCAGGCCGGTGCCCGGAGTGCCGCCCTTGTAGCTCCAGGTCTCGCCGGTGACGTTCCACACGCCGCTGATGTAGTAGCCGTCGCTGGAGTAGTTGTCGTGGTCGTAGCGCTTGGCCTTGCTGGTGTAGTACTCGGCCTGGGCCTTGAAGGGACCCTGGAAGTACATCGCTTCGGCACCGATGGTGCTGACGCGGTCGGTGTCGGTCAGGTTGCCGCTGTCAACCAGGCGGGCAGTGGCGAGGTCGGCATTCGGACGCGCACGCACGCGCAGGGTGTCGGCGTCGGCGTCGTAGTTGACGTAGCTCAGACCGAAGTGCAGGACCTGGCCCTTTTCATTGATCGGGGCCCAGGTGCCACGCGCGCCGTAGCCGCTGCCGTGGGCCAGGTTGCGGGTCAGCTCGCGGCCGAAGGCGCTGGCGGTCACCGACCAGTTGTCCTGGCCGTAGCTGTACGCGCCGCCCAGGCGGCGGGCGATGGCATAGGTATTGGTGACCGCTGCCTTGGAAATGAAATCGTTGTTCTTGGTGCTGGACAGTTCTTCCAGGCTGTTGGGCTGCTTGAACTGGCCCAGCTGCAGGAAGTGGTTGGCGTTGCCCAGCAGCTTGTACTTCACGTTGGTGTCGAGGAACTTGTCGGCCTTGGCGTCATAGCCGACCACCCACTCCACGTTGCCCGGGCCCTTGCCCTTCAGCACCAGCTCGGCGCGACGCAGTTCGAATTCGCTGTTCTTGCCGTTGCCGGCGTCGCCACCGTTGAGGTCGACCACATCGTTGTGGAACCAGTTGCCGTCGGCCTGGACCAGGCCTTCGAAGGTGATTTCCGAACCGCCGATCACGTCGATGGCGACTTCGGCGTGTGCAGCCGGCACATACAGCGCAGCAGCCACGGCCACCGTCAGGAGTTGGTGATGCAGTTTCATGGAGAGGAGCCTTGCAGGCAGGTGGGAAGATGCGCGCAGGCTAGAAGGTAAAGATTGCGTAAATGTGACAGTTCACGCGCGGCAGACATCCGCCGCAGGCCCCGTCACGGCAGGGCCTGCCATTGAAACCGCTTGCGTATGACGCCCGGATTGCGACCCGGTTGCAGTAGAGCCACGCCCTGCGTGGATGCTGCCGTCACTCGGCCGTGGTCTTTTCCTTGAACCGGCACAGGTCGGCGATCACGCAGCCCGGGCAATCCGGCTTGCGCGCCTTGCACACATAACGTCCGTGCAGGATCAGCCAGTGATGCGCGTCGAGCAGGAACTCGGCCGGGATCACCTTCACCAGCTTGTCTTCCACTTCGCGCACGTTCCTGCCCGGCGCCAGTCCTGTGCGGTTGGCGACGCGGAAGATATGCGTGTCCACCGCCATCACCGGCTCGCCGAACGCGGTGTTGAGCACCACGTTGGCGGTCTTGCGCCCGACACCCGGCAGCGCTTCCAGCGCTTCGCGATCGCGCGGCACTTCACCGCCATGCTTCTCCAGCAGGATCGAGCAGGTGGCGATCACGTTCTTTGCCTTGGCGTTGAACAGCCCGATGGTGGCGATGTACTGCTTCAAGCCATCCTCGCCGAGCGCAAGGATCTTCGCCGGCGTGTTGGCGACCGGGAACAGGCGGCGCGTGGCCTTGTTGACGCCGACGTCGGTGGCCTGCGCCGACAACGCCACCGCCACCAGCAGCTCGAACGGCGAGCTGTACTCCAGTTCGGTCTTCGGGTGCGGGTTGAGTTCGCGCAGGCGGGTGAACATCTCCACCACGTCGGCGCGTGGCATCGTGCCGCCACGCCGCGCCGGGGCGCGTGCGGTCTTTTTCGTGGTGGCCATTACTGTTCCTTGCCACTGGCGCGGGCCTTGGCCCGGGCCAGAATCGCGGCTGCCGCAGCGGGCAGGGCGGGCTTCACGTCCGGGGCTGGTGCCGGAGTGCGACGTGCATCGCGCTCGGCCTCGCGGCGGGCCAGGCGCACCGCACGGGCACGGTAGCGTTCGCGTGCAGCCCAGGCCGCGCGCAGTTGCTGCTGGGCCTGGCACAGGCGTTGCGGAAGGTCGGGGTGGTCAGGCAGCAACCGGTCGTCGCCGGCACGGACGATGTAGTCCATCAGCCCGGCCTGCAGGGCACCATCGAGATCGTCTGCCTGGACCCGGGCGAACAACTGCGCGGGGTTGGGTCGGGATGCCATGGCGTCAGCGGTTCTGGAAGGCCGGCGCGCGGCGTTGCAGGAAGGCGCTGGTGCCTTCGCGCATGTCCTCGGTGGCGAACAGCAGGCCGAACTGCGCACTTTCGTATTCCAGCCCGGCCTCCAGGCTGCATTCGCCGCCCACGTGCACCGCGTCGAGCAGGCCACGCAGGGCCAGCGGGGCCGAGCGTGCCAGCTGGCGGGCGACGTCCTGCACCCGGTTGTCCAGCGCGTCGGCCGGCACGACTTCGTTGACGATGCCCAGTTCCAGCGCACGCGCGGCGTTGATCGGCGCCCCCAGCAGGCACAGCTCCAGGGTGGCGGCGCGGCCGCACAGGCGCAGCAGGCGCTGGCTGCCGCCGAAGCCGGGGATCAGGCCGAGGTTGATTTCCGGTTGGCCGAGCTTGGCGGTATCTGCGGCGATGCGCAGGTGGCAGGCCATCGCCAGTTCCAGGCCACCGCCCAGTGCGAAACCATTCACGCGTGCGATGACCGGTTTGGGCATGCGTTCGATCTGGCGCATCAGGGCCTGGCCCAGCAGCGAGAAATCACGTCCCTGAACGGCGCTGAGAGTGTTCATTTCCGCGATGTCGGCACCGGCCACGAACGCCTTGGGGCCCGCCCCGGTCAATATCATGACGCGCACCTCCGGATCGGCGGCGGCGTCGCTGAAGGCATCGGCCAGGGCCTGCAGGGTCGCGGCGTTGAGGGCATTGAGCTTGTCCGGGCGCTGGACGGTCACGGTGCGGATGGCGCCGTCGTCAGCGACAGCGATCAGGGCATCGGCCACGGGGAAACTCCTGGAACGTTAAAAAAAAGTGATATTGAACTCTGGAAACGCAGACGGGTCATAGCCTGCATCGTGAGTAGCGGTTACACGTTGCGCCCGTTATCCTAACCCGTCGCCTCAGGGCGGCGCAGAACGTCCCTGAGTTACCACCCCTGGAGAACTGTTTGATGAAGTTGCGTTCTATCGCGGTCGCCGTCGCGGCCCTGGCCCTGACGGGCAATGCCTTCGCCCAGGACGTCTCGTCCGAAAAGGGCAAGCTGAGCTACTACTTCGGTTACGACTACGGCAACAACCTGGCGGAGCTGACCGGTCGTGGTGAGCAGCTGGACATCAACTCGGTGGTGAAGGGCCTGCAGGATGCCTACGCCAAGAAGCAGCCGGCGATCACCGCCGAGCAGCTGAAGCCGGCCGTTGAAGCGTTCCAGAAGCGCGAGCAGGGCCGTGCCCAGGCCGCCAAGGCCGAGTACGAAAAGGCGGCTGCCGAAAACAAGACCAAGAGCGACCAGTTCATCGCGGCGAACAAGGCCAAGGCCGGTGTGCAGTCCCTGCCGAGCGGCGTCCAGTACCGCGTGATCGAGGCCGGCAAGGGTGCCAAGCCGACCCAGGCCAGCACTGTGCAGCTGGAAGTGGCCGGTCCGTTCCCGTACGGCCAGCGCCCGACCGAAGCCCGCCCGGCCCAGCAGATCCCGTCGATCAAGGTCAGCGAAGTCGAAATGAAGGCCATGCGCGAGACCCTGCTGCAGATGCCGGCAGGCTCGAAGTGGGAAGTCACCCTGCCGCCGGACCAGGCCTACGGTGCCGATCCGCGCACCCCGTTCCCGCCGAACGTGGCTGTGCAGTTCGAGATCAAGCTGGTCAGCGTCAAGTAAATCGAAGCAGCAAACGAAACGCGCCGGTGATTCCACCGGCGCGTTTTTGTTTGCGCAGTCCCTGACGGTAGAGTCGACTGTCAGTCGACTGTTTTTGGGTCACATCGGGGAAACGCCCGCGCTGCGCGCGCGAGTCGACTGACAGTCGACTCTACCGTCCGGCTGGGCCACCCGCGCAAATTCAGCCCGATCGCGCTACTGTTGGCGGGTGCAAACAATGGAAGAAACGGCGCGTGTTGTCGCAAGTCCCTGCATCGGAGTGTGCACGCTGGATCCGCACCGGCGATGCGCCGGCTGCGGGCGGCATATCGATGAGATCGCGCGGTGGTCGTCGATGAGCAACGAGGAACGCAGCCGCATCCTGCATCGCGTGCAGCCCCTGCGGCAACAACTGCAGCAGTCCCTGCGCGGTTCGCTGACCGACCACGAACGACTGATGCGCGCGCTGCACCCCTTGGCCCAACCACCTGCGGGCGACGGCTGGAACCGCAGTGAGCTGGTCGACCTGCTGCCGCCCGGGCCTCCAGTGGAGGCTGCGGTGCTGGCCGGCATCGTGCCGCGCGCCAACGGCGCACAGGTGATCCTCACCCGTCGCACCGAAACACTGCGCACCCATGGTGGCCAGGTCGGATTCCCCGGTGGCCGCACCGAACCCGATGACCGCGACGCGCTGGCGGCCGCGCTGCGCGAGAGCCAGGAAGAAATCGCATTGGCGCCCGGCCAGGTGCAGGCGCTGGGGTATCTCGATCCCTTCGTCACCATCACCGGCTACCGCGTCACGCCGGTGGTGGCGGTGGTCGATCCGGAGTTCGTGCCTGTGCCGCAGCCCAGTGAAGTAGCCGAGGTATTCGAGGTGCCACTGGATTACCTGATGGCGCCTGACAGCCTGCGCCAGGTCGAAATCAACCATCGCGGCCGGGTACGCCACGTGCTTGAGTATGGCTGGCCGGGCCAGCGCATCTGGGGGGCGACCGCCGCCATTCTCTACAACCTGCGTCGCCGCCTGGAGCAAGTGCAATGAAGCTGATCGATCCGCCGTGGACCACCCTGGTCGATGTCGCCACCCTGGCTGCCGCGTTGGGCGAAGGCATCCGCGTGGTCGACGCACGCGCCACTGCCAGCACTGCGGTGCGGGTGGTCGATGCGCGCTCCTCGCTGGCCGACCCGCAGGCGGGAAGCAGCCAGTATCTGGCAGGTCATATCCCGGGTGCGGTGTATGCCGATCTGAATCGTGACCTGTCTGATCTGTCGCGCGTCGGCCATGGTCGCCATCCACTGCCGGACAGCGATGCCTTTGCTGCGAAGCTGGGGCAGTGGGGCATCGGCCCCGACACCCAGGT
Source organism: Stenotrophomonas sp. pho (assembly GCF_006228405.1). Lineage (NCBI taxonomy): Bacteria > Pseudomonadati > Pseudomonadota > Gammaproteobacteria > Lysobacterales > Lysobacteraceae > Stenotrophomonas > Stenotrophomonas sp. pho. Next base: position 1,517,319 of record NZ_CP029759.1, read on the forward strand.
GGTGGTCTACGATGGCAGCGACGGCAGCATGGCCGCCTCGCGCCTGTGGTGGCTGCTGCGCCTGATCGGTCACAGCAGGGTGGCCGTACTCGACGGCGGCATCGCCGCCTGGCAGGCCGCCGGTCACACGTTGGAAAGCGGCCAGGCTGAAGTGACAGCGCTGCCTGCCTACCCGGGCCGCTTCGACACCATCCAGATCGCCAACGCCGATGAAATCACCGCGCGGCTGAAGCATGCGCCGGGCTGGCTGGTCGACGCGCGGGCGGGTGAGCGTTTCCGTGGTGAAGTGGAGCCGCTGGACCCGGTGGCCGGGCATGTGCCGGGCGCGGTCAACCGCCCGTTCGCATTGAACGTACTCGACGGCCGCCTGCGCGACGCACAGGAGCTGCGCGCCGAACTGCAGGGCGTGATCGGCAACCGCGATCCGCAGCAGGTGGTGCTGATGTGCGGTTCCGGCGTGACCGCCTGCCATCTGCTGCTGGCGATGGAAAGCGCGGGCCTGAGCGGCGCGCGCATCTACGCCGATTCCTGGAGCGGCTGGGTGAGCGACAGCAGCCGCCCGGTGGCGACCGGCGCCTGAGCCGCGCGGGGTCGGATCCGTTTTCCAACGGAAAGCGGCTCTGACCCCATCAACCGAAAATCGGGGTCAGAGCCCGTTGCGCAGCAACGGGATCCGACCCCGTGTCGATTCGAAGGATCGCGGAGAACTGTCGAAGGCGGGGTGGGTCCGGTTGCGGGGGTGTCCGCGGCATGGATGCCGCGGCCAAGCCGCCATGGGTGAGGGCGCTTTGCTTGCGAAGCACTGCTTCGCAAGCGCCCGAACGCACAGCCGCCAGCGGCTGGGCCGGCCTGGGGCTTTACGGCGTCCCCCGCAATCGGATCCACCCCGCCATCCCCCGGAATGCCAGCTCTTGACGTTGACGTTGCCTCTGCGGGTGCAGGGCGCAGCCCTGCCGCTTACCCAACCGGCTGCAGTGGCACCTTGGCCAGGATCCGCGCCCACGGGAACAGCGGCCCCGGATCGCGCTTGCGCGCCACCGTCAGCGCCGCATCGTCGCTGGCCGGCACCTGCTCCAGGTCCAGCTGGTCATGCCCGGCAATCCGCCGCAGCGACGGATAGTGCGCCACCAGCGCTTGCAGCAGGCCTTCCAGCGCCTGCAGCTGTGCCTCGGTGTAGGGCTCGTCCATCGCCTGGTGGCGGCTGTCGAACCAGTCCGGATAGCGCCCGCGGTTGACCAGCTCGATGCCCAGCGTATGCGCGTTCATGCCGCGCACGTGATGGGCCACGCGTTCCGGCGCCACGTACTGCACCACGCTGCCATCGCGGTCGATGTAGAAGTGCCCGCTGTTGCCGGCGCCGCTGTCGTACAGCACGCGCTCGCCGTACTCGCGGGCCATCGCCAGATCGGGCAGCTCGGTGCAGTGGATCACCACCATTTCCAGCGAGGCGGGATCCCGCAGCGGCAGTCGGTCGTGATAGGGCAGGGGCTGCAGCTGCAGGCCGGGCAGGAGCGGGTTGGGCATCCGGCGATGCTAGCATTGCGGCATGAACCTGCCTTCCCTTTCCTCGTCGGCCCGCGCCCACGGAGCACGCGCATGAGCCGCGGCCACTGCATCCTCTCCCATGGCTTCGAGAGCGGCCCGGAGGCGACCAAGGTCACCGCGCTGGCCGAGGTGGCGCAACGCCTGGGCTGGACCCACGAGCGCCCCGACTACACCGACCTGGACGCGATGAGCGAGGTCAGCCGGGTGGGCGACGTGCCGACCCGCCTGCGCCGTCTGGTTGAACGCGCCGCCATCGCCGCCCGTCAGGGGCCGGTGGTGCTGGCCGGCTCCAGCCTGGGCGCCTACATCTCCGCCATCGCCTCGCTGCAGGTGCCGGTAGCCGGCCTGTTCCTGATGGTGCCGCCGACCACCATGGGCCCGATGCCGGCGCTGGACGCCGCTGCGGTGCCGACCACGGTGGTGCAGGCCTGGCATGACGATGTGGTACCGGCTGCCGGCGTGATTGCCTGGGCGCAGGCGCGTTCGGCGCAGTTGCTGCTGGTTGACGATGGCCACCGCCTGGAGCGCCACGTGGAGGCCTCCGCGCAGGCCTTCGAGCGCCTGCTGCGGCATCTGTGAAGCCAGGGCGCACGGCGCGCCCGCCCGCATTGACTACAATGGCAGCCCCGCCGCCCCCTGCGCGGGCCTGCCGGCCGTGCCTACGGCCCTCCTTTCCGACCGGCCCGGCCCCTGTGCCGCGCCCGACCACCTGCGAACCGATCCCGTGAAATTCTTCGTCTCCTGCGCCAAGGGCCTGGAATACCTGCTTGCCGATGAACTGTCGGCCCTGGGCCTTGGCAAGGCCACCGCCACCATTGCCGGCGTCAACGCCGACGGCGAACTGGCGCAGGCGCTGCGGATCGTGATGTGGTCGCGCCTGGCCAGCCGGGTGCTGTGGCCGATCGACGAGTTCGACTGCCCGGACGAGCAGGCCCTGTATGACGGCGTGCGTGCACTGCCGTGGCACGAGCACATCTCGCCGGAGATGACCCTGGCGGTGGATGCGCACGTGTCCGGCGACAAGATCACCCATGCACGCTTTGCCGCGCAGCGGATCAAGGATGCGATCGTCGACCGCATGCGCGACGAAGGCCTGGAGCGGCCCTCGGTCAATACCGATCTGCCCGACGTGCGCGTCAACCTCTCGCTGCGCAAGGGCCGCGCCTCGCTGTCGATCGACCTCGGCGGTGGCCCGCTGCATCGCCGCGGCTGGCGCGGTGCCGCCCACGAGGCGCCGCTGAAGGAAAACCTGGCCGCCGCGCTGCTGCTGCGCGCGCAATGGCCGCGCCTGCATGCCGCCGGCGGTGGGCTGCTGGACCCGATGTGTGGCAGCGGCACGCTGCTGATCGAAGGCGCGCTGATGGCCGCCGACGTTGCCCCAGGCCTGATGCGGCATGGCAGCCTGCCGCCGAGCCGTTGGCTGGGCTTCGACAAGGTGGCCTGGAAGTCCATCCAGAGCGAAGCACGTGAGCGCGAAGCGGCCGGCCTGGCCGCGCTGAAGCCGGTCATCCACGGCAGCGACATCGACCCGGCTGCGATCCAGGCGGCCCGCGAGAATGCCGAGGTCGCCGGCGTCGCCCACGCGATCCGTTTCACCCGCGCCGATGTCGCCGACCTGGCCGCGCCGGAACAGGAGATCGGTGCGGTGGTCTGCAACCCGCCGTACGACGAGCGCCTGGCCGCCGATCCAGCGTTGTATCGTGCACTGGGCAATGCCTTGCAGAAGGCGGTGCCGCAGTGGCGCGCCAGCCTGCTGTGTGGCAATGACGAACTGGCCTTTGCCACCGGCCTGCGCGCCAGCAAGAAGTACCAGATGTTCAACGGTGCGCTGGAATGCGCGCTGATCGTCTGCGATCCGATCGCTGTTCCGGGCCGTGATCCGGCACAGCCCCGCGAGCTGAGCGAAGGCGCGCAGATGGTGGCCAACCGCCTGCGCAAGAACCTGAAGAAGTTCAAGAGCTGGCGTGCCCGCGAGGACATCACCTGTTTCCGCGCCTACGACGCCGACCTGCCGGAGTACGCGGCGGCCATCGACGTCTACGAGGAAGAGGGGGGCAGGCGGCGTACCTTCCTGCATGTGCAGGAATATGCGGCACCGGCGGCGATTCCTGAGAACGACGTGCGCCGCCGCCGCAATGAGCTGCTGGCCGCCGCGCGCGAAGTATTCGGCGTGCCGCCGGAGCAGGTGTCGATGAAATCGCGCGAGCGCGGCAAGGGCGGCAGCAAGTACGGCCGCTTCGAGCAGCGCGACGAGTTCATCGTGGTGCGAGAGAACAACGCGCTGCTGCAGGTGAACCTGTTCGACTACCTCGATACCGGCCTGTTCCTTGACCACCGCCCGCTGCGCCGGATGATGGCCGAGCAGGTGCGTGGCAAGCGTTTCCTGAACCTGTTCTGCTACACCGGCGTGGCCAGCGTGCAGGCCGCCGTGGCGGGTGCCGCCAGCACGACCAGTGTCGACCTGTCGGCTACCTACCTGCAATGGTGCTACGACAACCTGGCGTTGAACGGACAGGGGGCAACCAGCACCTGCTGGTCCAGGCCGACGCGATGGCGTGGCTGGAAGGCGACCGTGGCCAGTACGACGTGATCTTCTGTGACCCGCCGACTTTCTCCAACTCCGCACGCGCCGATGACTTCGACGTGCAGCGCGAACAACTGAAGCTGCTGCGTGCGGCGGTGGCGCGGCTGGCACCGGGTGGCGTGCTGTACTTCTCCAACAACTTCCGCCGCTTCAAGCTGGAAGAGAACGCCATCGCCGAGTTCGCCCAGTGCCGCGAGATCACCGCACGCACGATTGGTCCGGATTTCGAGCGCAACGCGCGCATCCACCGCGCGTGGGAACTGAAGCGGTTGGGGTAAGCCCGGTAGTGCCGGCCGCTGGCCGGCAACTGCGTCAGAACCGTGGAAGGTCCGCGGGATGCCGGCCAGCGGCAGGCATTACCGCGTCTGGTCCGTAGATCCACGCCATGCGTGGATCGGCCTAAAGCACCAACAATCGCCCCGGCGCATGGGCCAGGGGCCAATGGCCCTGTTCGTACAGCGCAAGCACAGGCTCCCAGTGTGCCGGCAGGCCGAGATGCATCTCCAGCAGGCGTTGCCGGAAGGCGAACATCGCCCCATCGCGCGCCACCAGCTGCAGGTCATGTGCACCACAGCGCAGTGCCGGCAGATCCAGTGCCGAAAGCGCGCGCATCAACGTGCGGTTGAGTTCGCGTCGGGCGTCGGCGAGTTCGGCTGGATGGGGCAGGGCGCCGTGAAACGGATCCGAATCGCCCAGTGTGGTGGGCATCCATTCGAAACCATCGGTATCGATGGTCCGCAGTGCTTCGGCCAGCGACCGAACGGCGACGACGCCGGCCGCTATGGGCAGTGTTTCACCCAACCGGGAAAAAAAGCCGATTCCAGACATCCGCTGCAGCATGCTATCCATACGGGCATTGTAGATCCACGCCATGCGAGGATGCCGCTGTCCCCGTCCTGCGGCTACAGCAATTCCAGCACCAACCCCAGCACCGGCAGCGCGATCGCCAGCGGCGCAATCCATGTTGGACGATACGGGTACAACCCGAACGACAGCGTCACGCCGGCCAGGGTCATTGCCCCCAGCCATAGCACCGGGCCCATCGCCCAGCCGTGGTCGGCCACGCACAGTGCGAACGCCGCCGCCAGCAGCGCCCAGCCCAGCACCCGCCACTGCATCCGCCGTGCGGGTGCGGCCGCGGCCTTGCCATGCAGGTCGTGCTGGTGCTTTTCCATCGACAGCGACAGCGCGGTGAACGCAGAGAACGACAGCGCCAGTGCCAGCAGCATCATGCGCTGGCCTCCGCTTCGGCCGCTTCCGCAGTGTTCACCGATGCCTTCGGTGCAGCCGCAGCGGCCGCACGTTTCTTCTTCTCGGCCGCACTCAGCGGTGGCGTCCAGCGCTGCATGCGCCAGCCGCACAGCGCCAGCATCGCGCCGAACGCGATCATCGAAAGATCGACGCCGGCCAGTACCCAGTCGCCGCTGCGCAGTGTGACCCCGAGGTGGGCATGGGTGGTCACTGCATTGACCACCGGCACCAGTGCGAACGCGGCCGCACCCAGATAGAGCTGCCACGCCCACATCATCCGCTTCGGCCAGATGAAGGCGGCCAGCAGCGCGCCGCCCCAGGCGTAGAAGAACACGTTGGCCTCGGCACTGGAGCGCTCGGCGATCTGCAGCGGCAGCAGGCGGTTGCCCCAGAAGTACGCCGCGAAGGCGATCGGCAGGCCGGCCACGGTGCCGATGTTCAGCGCATCGACCAGGCGCAGGCCGAATCCGGTACGCCCGTTCTTGGCATGCCTGGGACGCTCCTTCACCGCCCACAGCACCACGCCGCTGGCGACCATCAGGCAGCCGACCAGGCCGGACAGGAAGAACAGTGCGCGCAGGCCCCAGTCGGCGAAGCGCGCCAGGTGCAGGCCATACAGCACGCCACGGGTGGCGGTGGCGCCGCCGGACGGCGGCGTCTCTTCCAGCAGCGCACCGTTGACCATGTTGTAGCGCAGCGCCGGGGTGTCGGTGGACAAACGCCTGCCGTCGCGTTGGCGGATGTCGATCACCGCATTGGCAGCGCCCGGGTTGGACACGGTGAAGCCGGCCACTTCCACGCCGTGCCAGTGTGCACGCGCGCTGTCCAGCAGCTGTGCGATCGGCAGCGGCGTGGCGCGGCCCTGTGCCGGCGCGGTCACCTCTGGCATGCCGCCGAAGGCTTCGCTGAAGAACTTGTCCTCGTCCTGCGGGTAGGCAACTTTCACCCCCCACGGCAGGTACATGATCATCAGAGTGACGATGCCGGTGTAGGTGATCATCGCGTGGTACGGCAGGGCCATCACCGCGCTGACGTTGTGGAAATCCAGCCAGGACCGCAGGCCCTTGTCCTTGCGGAAGGTGAAGAAGTCCTTGAAGATTTTCTTGTGGGTGATGACGCCGGTGATGATCGCCACCAGCATGAACATCGCGCAGAAACCGACCAGGTAGCGCGCCCAGTACACCGGGATGTAGTGCAGGTCGAAGTGCAGGCGGTAGAAGAAGTCGCCGCCACGGGTCTCGCGCGCCTTCAATGCCTGGCCGGTGTTCGGGTCGAGCGTGGCGTCGCCGAAGCCACCGCGACGGCCACGACTGGGGTCAGCCAGTTCCGGTGGCAGCCGCCAGAACAGCTGCATGGCCGGGTTGCGCGGCTGCGGCAGGGTGACGAACCAGTTCTCGGCGTGGCTCGCATTGGCCTGCAGGTAGGCCACCGCGCGCTGCGCGGCCACGTCGATGCTGACGTTGCTGGACGGCAGCTCCGGGCGCATCCAGCGACTGATTTCCTCGCGGTAGTAGCTGGCCGTGCCGGCCATGAAGATCAGCAGCAGCAACCAGCCGACCAGCAGGCCCGTCCAGGTATGCAGCCAGGCCATCGACTGGCGGAATCCGTTCTTCATGCCCAGGCGCCCAACAGGCGTGCGACCGCCGCCATCAGCAGGGCGGGGGCGAGGATGCCGACCCAGGCCCGCAGTGCACTGCGGGTGGCAAAGGCCCACAGCGCCGCGCAGGCAGCCACCACAATGGCCAGCAGCATGCCGGTCAGCACGGTCTGGCCGCGCGCGCCGGGCAACGCCACCGCGCAGAACACGCTGGTCATCGAGGCCAGCGCATAGCCGCCGAAAATCGCGGCCAAAGCGCGTGACAGCACGCCCCAGCGCGGGCTGGAGAACAAGGTGCGGGGGCTGGCGGGTGTGGGCGAGCGGTCCACGGCGTTCCTGAAGGTAGGAGAAGGGATGGAACGCGTCCGCGGCCCCCTTGCGCCCTGCGCATGTCGCCCAGCGTGTCCCATCGACGAAGCACTGCCCGCGCAGACGGGCAGCCCAGAAGTCGGGGCAGTACACGGGCGATGGGCACGTTTTTGGTGCCCGTTTGGCTAAGCGTACAACCGATCAGCAAATGATATGTATTCGCATTTCATGAATCAAGCGTGCTGATCGTGGGCGTTGGCCGGGGCTAGAACCTGAACACCACGGTTGCCGCATGCAGCAGCAGGCCGATCAACCCGCCCACCAGGGTGCCGTTGAAGCGGATGAACTGCAGGTCGCGACCCACACTCAGTTCCAGTTGCTCGACCAGGTGCCGCTCGTCCCAGCCCTTCACGGTCTGCGCGATATGCGTGGTCACGCCCTCGCGCAGGCGGCCGGTCAGGCGCTGTGCACCTTCCAGCAGGTGCTGGTTGAGGGCCTCGCGCAGGGCCGGGTCGGCCTGCAGGCTGCTGCCCAGCGACGCCAGGCTGCGCCGCAGGTGTCCGACCAGCGCCGAGTCTTCGCGTTGCAGGTCGGCGCGCAGGCTGGCATGGATACGCGCCCACAGCCCCTGCACGTAGTCCTGCAGGGCGGGGTGGTCGATCATGTCCTGCTTGAGCTGTTCGATGCGCTCAGCCAGCGCCGGGTCTTCGCGCAGGCGCTGCACGTAGTTCTGCAGCCAGGTCTCGTAGTCCTGGCGCAGCGGATGCTGCGGCTCGGCCAGCACCTGTTGCAGTTCTTCCAGTACCGCCCGCGCCAGGCGTTCGGCCAGGCTGTCGCCGATCTCGTCGATTGGCTTGACCCAGTTCACCGTGCTCGACAGCGTCGGCCATTCGCGCTGGATGTAGCGCACGATCAGCTGCGAGGCGCGCTCCTTCACCTCCGGCTGCTCCAGCCAGCGTCCCAGGCGCTGCAGGCCCTCGTCCAGCACGCGCTGGTGGCGGCCATCGGCGGTCAGCAGGGCCAGCAGTTCACCGGCGGTGGCAGCAGCGTTCCACTGCCGCAGCTGCTGCACCACGAAGGCATGCAGTTGCCGCCGCACCGCGGTTTCGTCGAAGAAATCCAGTGCCTGCAGCGCCCAGCCGCGGGCCATGTCGGCCAGCATCCGCGAGCGTGCCGGGTCGGCCAGCCAGCTACCGAGACGACTGGCCGGATCGAACACCTGCAGCTTGGCCAGCAGCACACCCGGTTCCAGGAACTGGTCGCGCACGAACAGCGCCAGGCTGTCGCCGATGCGTTCCTTGCTGCGCGGGATGATCGCGGTGTGCGGAATCGGCAGGCCCATTGGCCGCCGGAACAGCGCAACGACTGCGAACCAGTCGGCCAGCGCGCCGACCGCAGCAGCCTCGCAGAAGGCCGAAACCCAGGCCCAGATGCCGCGTTCGCCGTGCCAATGGCTGACCGCGAATCCGGCCAGCATCAACAGCAGCAGGCCCAGTGCGAGGGCTTTCAGGCGCCGCAGCTGGGCGCGGCGCGGATCGTGGGCAGGCGTCATGCCGGAAGTCTAACCGGCACGGCATGAGCATCTGGTAGTGCCGGCCGCTGGCCGGCATCTTCAGTTCACCCGATACCTTCATGGGGTTGCCGGCCAGCGGCCGGCACTACCTGCTTGCGCAGCGCGGCCAGCTGCGCGCGCAGGGTGTCGTTCTCGCGGGTCAACGCGACCACGCGGCGGCGCAGGGCCGGGGCATCCTCGCCCAGCTGTTCCAGTGCCAACAGTACCTCGGCGTCGCGGCTGGCGATCTCGTCCTCGCTGGGCTCCTCGAAGTCCATCTCGGCCGCGTCCGGCTTCGGCGCGCGCGGCTTGCGCTTGGATTCGCGCACGCGCTTGGCCGCCTGCTTCAGCTCATCCTTGCCGCCGGCGGCGGCGGCGCGTTGCTCCTCTTCGGGCAGATCGGCCACGGCTGCGGCGGCGCTGATCGAGATCACGCCGGCCTTCACTGCCTCCACCACTTCGGGTGCAGCCTGGGCATGGATGCGCTCGATCATGCCGACCTGGCTGGTACTCAGCTTGGCTTCGCGGGCCAGTTCGGCGCGGCTGAGCTTCGGTGCCGGCTCCCACGGCGGGCTGTCCTCGCCCGCCTCATCGGCAATCTCGGCGGTACCGTCGCTCTCGCGCTGCAGCTGCGCCTGCTCGACCTGCTTGCGGGCGGCCAGGATGTCGCGCTTGCGCAGCGCCAGCACGCCGCGCTGGAAATCGGACACGCTGCGACGGCCCAGATGCTGCTCGATCATCCACAGGTGAACGTCTTCCATGCTCTGGAAGCGCGTGTTCTGCACGGTGTTGAAGGGCAGGCCATGCTTCTGGCAGATGCCGAAACGGTTGTGACCATCGACCAGCACATTACCCCACAGCACCAGCGCATCGCGGCAGCCTTCGGCCAGGATGCTGCGCTCCAGCGCGTCATGTTCGTCCGCGGTCAGCGGGTCGATGTAGGCCTTGAGTTCTTCTTTGACGACGATATCCATGGGCACGGCAACGAGCAGGAGCGGAACCGCCCATTGTACCCGCTCGCCGCCGCCGGCCCGGGCTCAGGCGGTGACCCGGATCATCTCGCCCAGGGTGCCGGTGATCTGGTCGATCTGCGCCTTGTCCACGATCAGCGGCGGCGACAGCGCGATGATGTCACCGGTGCAGCGCACCAGCAGCCGGCCATCGTGGAAGCAGCGCCGGAACACCTCGTAGCCGCGGCTGCCAGGGGCATCGCGGCGCGGTGCCAGCTCGACCGCGCCGACCAGCCCGAAGTTGCGGATGTCGATCACGTTGGGCAGGCCCTGCAGCGCGTGCAGCCGTTCCTGCCAGTACTCGCCCAGTTCGATGGCGCGCTCGAACAGGCGCTCCTCGGCGTAGACGTCCAGTGTTGCCAGCGCTGCGGCGCAGGCCAGCGGGTGACCCGAGTAGGTATAGCCGTGGAACAGCTCGATGGCCTGCGGCGGGGCCTGCATCAGCGTGGCATGCACGGCGTCGCTGGCCAGCACGCCGCCCAGCGGCACCGCGCCGTTGCTGACCGCCTTGGCGAAGGTCAGCAGGTCCGGTGTGACCCCGAAGCGCTGCGCGGCGAAGGGCATGCCGACCCGGCCGAAACCGGTGATGACCTCATCGAGCACCAGCAGGATGCCGTGGTGGTCGCACAATTCGCGCAGGCGCTGCAGGTATCCGGGCGCGGGCAGGATCACCCCGGCGGAGCCGGCGATGGGCTCGACGAAGACGGCGGCAATCGTCGAGGCGTCATGCAGCGCGATCAGCCGTTCCAGGTCGTCGGCCAGCTCCGCGCCCTGGCGCGGCAGGCCCTTGCTGAACGCGTTGCGCTGCAGGTCCAGGGTGTGGCGCAGATAGTCCACGCCCCCCAGTTGCAGGCCGAACGCCCTGCGGTTGTTGGGCAGACCGCCCAGCGCCATGCCACCGAAACCGACGCCGTGATAGGCCTTCTCGCGGCTGATGAAGCGCGTGCGCTGGCCCTCGCCACGCTGGCGGTGGTAAGCCAGCACGATCTTCATCGCGGTATCCACCGCCTCCGAGCCGGAGCTGGTGAAGAACACATGGTTGAGCGGGGCCGGAGCCAGTGCGGCCAGCCGCTGTGCCAGCGCGAAGGCCGGCGGCGAGCCCACCTGGAAAGCGGGCGAGTAGTCGAGCGTGCGTGCCTGCCCGGCGATGGCCTCGACGATGCGCGGTCGCGCGTGGCCGGCGTTGCAGCACCACAGGCCGGCGGTGCCGTCGAGGATCTGTCGGCCATCGATGTCTTCGTAGTGCATGCCTTCGGCGCGGACCAGCATGCGTGGTGCCGCCTTGTACTGGCGGTTGGCGGTGAATGGCATCCAGTAAGCGTCCAGTGACTCGGGGCGCTGTGTGGTCAGGTCGTGCAGGTCGCTTCCGGGACGCTTCATGCCAGCTCCGTCGGGTCCGATGCGACGAATGTAGCGCAGCCACGTCACGGCGGAGTCGCGGTGACCCCGGTATAACCAAGGCTCGTTGAATGCTGGAGCTTCCCATGGCCGATTTTCCCGACCGCAGCCATTGGCAGGCACTGGCCCTCCAGCTGTCGATGCCAGGCCAGGCCTTCATCGATGGCCGCTATGTCGATGCAGCCAGCGGCGCCCGTTTCGACTGCGTCAGCCCGATCGACGGTCGCGTACTGGGGGCGGTCGCCGACTGCGACGCACAGGACGTGGAGCGCGCGGTACTGGCCGCGCGGCGCAGCTTCGAGGCCGGCCACTGGTCGCAGGCCAGCCCGGCCCAGCGAAAGCGCGTACTGTTGGCGCTGGCGGCATTGGTCGAAACGCATGCCGACGAGCTGGCCCTGCTGGAAACCCTAGACATGGGCAAGCCGGTGCGTGATGCGCGCCGCATCGACCTGCCAGGCGCGGTGCGCTGCCTGCGCTGGACCGCCGAGGCCGTGGACAAGCTGTACGGCGAGATCGCGCCGACCGGCCCGCACGAACTGGGACTGGTCACGCGCGAGGCCGCCGGGGTCGTGGCCGCGATCGTTCCGTGGAACTTTCCGCTGCTGATGGCCTGCTGGAAGATCGCGCCTGCATTGGCCATGGGCAACTCGGTGGTGCTCAAGCCGTCCGAGCGCTCGCCCTTGAGTGCGTTGCGGCTGGCGGCGCTGGCCGCCGAAGCGGGCCTGCCAGAGGGCGTGCTGAACGTGCTGCCGGGGCACGGTGCGCGCGTCGGTGAGCCGTTGGCCCTGCACATGGATGTGGACGTGCTCGCCTTCACCGGCTCCACGGCCACGGGCGCGAAGCTGCTGCAGTGTTCAGGACGATCCAACCTCAAGCGGGTCTGGCTGGAGTGTGGCGGCAAGAGCCCGCATGTGGTGTTCGCCGACGCCCCTGATCTGGACGCCGCCGCGAAGGCGGTGGCACAGGGTATCTTCTTCAACCAGGGCGAGGTCTGTACCGCAGGTTCGCGGCTCCTGGTACAGCGTTCGATCCGCGAGGATTTCGTGCATCAGGTGGTTGCCTATGGCCAGCACATGCACCCCCGCCATCCATTGGACCCCGATGCGCCGATGGGCGCGCTGGTGGATGCCGCGCACCTGGACAAGGTGATGGACGATATCGCGCGCGCCGAAGGCGAGGGTGCCCGGTTGCTGCTGGGTGGGCGGCGCGCCGAAGTGGAAGCCGGCGGCAGCTACGTCCAGCCCACCGTGTTCGACCAGGTGCGCCCGGAGCAGGCACTGGCGCGCGAGGAAGTGTTCGGGCCGGTGCTGGCTGTGCTTGGTTTCGAAGACGAGGCCGAAGCGGTGCGCGTGGCCAATGACAGCCGCTACGGCCTGGCCGCCGGCCTGTGGACACGGGACCTGGGGCGAGCCCACCGCGTCGCGCGCCAGCTGCGTGCCGGCAGCATCTGGGTGAACGGCTGGGATGGCGGCGACATGACCGCTCCGTTCGGGGGCTACAAGCAGTCCGGCAACGGGCGCGACAAATCGCTGCATGCGTTCGACAAGTACAGCGAGATCAAGGCCACCTGGATGCAGCTGTAACGACGCGATTGCTGGACGGCTGTTCGCTCTCTGTAGAGTCGAGCGATGCTCGACTGCCGTTCGTTCTTGTAGAGCCGAGCCATGCTCGGCTGCATCTCGCGAAGAACCGTCGAGCATGGCTCGACGTTACAGGAGGCGCCTGCCCCCTCGTCGGCATCGGTGTCGGCTGAAACCATCGTGCCGTACCGCCGCCAGCCCGTGGCAGAATCGGTCGATCTGCCATTTCCCGTGTTGCCGATGTCCTCGATCACCGCTGCCGCGCCGCCCGTGAATTCCCCCCGTCGTGTTCTGCTGGCCAGCCTGATCGGTACCACGATCGAGTTCTTCGACTTCTACATCTACGCCACGGCCGCGGTGCTGGTGTTCCCGCACCTGTTCTTCCCGGACAGCAGCGAACAGGCAGCCCTGCTGCAGTCGCTGGCAACCTTCGCGGTGGCCTTCATCGCACGCCCGGTTGGCTCGGCAGTGTTCGGCCATTTCGGCGATCGCATCGGCCGCAAGGCCACCCTGGTGGCTGCGCTGCTGACCATGGGGCTGTCCACGGTGCTGATCGGCCTGCTGCCGACGCACGCACAGATCGGTCTGTGGGCGCCGGCGCTTCTGGCGCTGTGCCGTTTCGGCCAGGGCCTGGGTCTGGGCGGCGAGTGGGGCGGGGCAGTGCTGCTGGCCACCGAGAACGCACCGCCGGGCAAGCGTGCCTGGTACGGCATGTTCCCGCAGCTGGGTGCACCGCTCGGCTTTCTGCTGTCGGCCGGCATCTTCCTGGTGCTCGGCCGTTGCCTGAGCCAGGCCGACTTCCTGCAGTGGGGCTGGCGCATTCCGTTCGTGGCCAGCGCGCTGCTGGTCGGCCTCGGCCTGTGGGTGCGGCTGAACATCCACGAGACCCCCGACTTCAAGCAGGCGCTGGAGCGCAAGGCGCCGGTGCGGCTGCCGATGTGGACGGTGCTGCGTGACCACCCGGTGCCGATGCTGCTGGGTACCCTGGGCGCGTTCGCCACCTTCGTGCTGTTCTACCTGATGACCGTGTTCAGCCTCGGCCATGGCACGGCGGTGCTGGGTTACAGCCGCGAGCAGTTCCTGCTGATGCAGATGGCCGGCATGCTGTTCTTCGCGCTGGGCATCCCGCTGTCGGCGCGCTATGGCGACCGCTGGGGGACGCGCCGCACGATGATCGTGGCCAGCGTGCTGATCATCGGTTTCGGCGTGCTGTTCGCGCCGCTGTTCCAGCCGCACAGCCCGTGGATGGTCACCGCCTTCCTGTGCCTGGGCCTGTTCCTGATGGGCCTGACCTATGGTCCCTGCGGTACCTTCCTGGCCGAGATCTACCCGGTGGAGGTGCGCTACACCGGCGCATCGCTGTCATTCAACCTGGCCGGCATTCTGGGTGCGGCACCGGCGCCGTACCTGGCCACCTGGCTGGCCGAACGCTTCGGTCTGGTCGCGGTCGGCTACTACCTGTGCCTGACTGCGGCAGCGACGCTGTGCGCGCTGGTGGCACTGCACCGGCGCGCGCTGCGGTTCAGCCAAAGAAGCGCTTGAGCGTGCGTCCCAGCCAGCCACCGCCCTGGTGCTCGCGGGTGAACTGGTTCAGGTGTGCCTTGACCTGTTCGGCATAGGCCTGATCATCGCCGCGGATGTGGTTGAACAACCAGCGCGAGAGCATCGTGCGCAGTTCATCGCTGATGTCCTCGCCGGCCTGGAAGCGCAGCCGGTACTCGGCCACACGCTTGATGAAGATCTCATGCACGCGCTTGTGCGCGGCACAGAACGGGTAGCCCGCTTCCTCCATCAGCTCTTCCTCGAACGCGAAGTGCGACATGGTGTAGTCGACCACCTCGTCGATCACTTCACCCACTGCCGCGCGCTGCAGGCTGGACTGGGCCACGTGCAGGTGGTTGAGCATCTCGATGATGCGGCGGTGTTGTTGGTCGATCACATCGATGCCGATGTTCAGATCGTCCTGCCAGACCAGTAGTGCCATCCCCGGCTCCCCTTCATGCGTATGTCGGGGCCGACTGTAGAGCTGCCGTGCGGGAACGGCGTTGATCTGGATCAAAGCGAGCCGGTCAGGTCAGCGCAGGCTCGCGTGGACGCAGCGGGCTGGCCACCGTGGTGCAGCTGACCCGATTGCGGCCACCGGCCTTGGCCAGGTACAGCTGGCGGTCGGCCTCGGAGATCAGCCGGTGCAGCGCATCGAGCTGCGGGCGCAGGCAGCACAGGCCGATGCTGACCGTCATGCGCAGGGTAGCGGTGCCGATGTCCACCTCCAGTGCGGCGATGCGCTGGCGCAGCTCCTCGAAGTACAGCAGCGCCTCGTCCTGTTCCATGTCTGGCACCAGCAGGCAGAACTCCTCGCCGCCGAAGCGCGCGATCAGGTCGTGGCTGCGTGCATGCGCGGTCACCGCGCCGGCCACCGCGCGCAGCGCGTCGTCGCCCGCTTCGTGGCCATGGGTGTCGTTGATGTGCTTGAAGTGGTCGATGTCGATCATCGCCACCGCCACGCATTGGCCGTGCAGCTGCAGCTGCGGCAGCTGACGCTGGCTCTGCTCCAGGAAGAAGCGTCGGTTGGGCAGGCCGGTGAGGAAATCGCGGGTGGCCAGGTCCTGCAGGGTGCCGATCAGCTCCAGCTGGTCCACGTTCTGCGAGACGCGGCAGAAGAACTCCTCGCGCGAGAACGGCTTGCGCAGGAAATCGTTGGCGCCGTTCTTCAGGAAGCGCGGGATCAATGAGGCGTCGGTATTGCCGGAGATGCCGATCACCGCCACCTTGTCGCGCGAGCGCAGGGTGCGGAGGCGATGGGTGAATTCCACGCCTTGCATGCCGGGCATTTCCTGGTCGACCACCGCCAGGCGGATCGCCGGATGCGCCTCGATAGCAGCCAGGCCCTCGTTGCCGTCGGCGGCTTCGTGCACCTCATGCCCATACATCCGCAGCAGGGCGGCGGCATAGCCACGCGCGGACGGCGAATCGTCCACCACCAGCGCGGCGATGCGTCGGTTGCGTTCCAGCCGCTGCACCAGCCACACCAGGTAGTCGATGCTGCCCGGGGTGTTCTTCAGCACGTAGTCGATGATCTGCTGCTGTAGTACGCGCTTGCGCAGGTCCTCGTCGTAAACGCCGCTGACCACCACCGTCGGCAGGTCGCGCTTGAGGAAGAACTCGACCACCGCATCGCGGTCGCCGTCGGCCAGCACCAGTCCGGTCAGCACCAGGAACCAGCCCCCGCCTTCGCTGAGCAGCCGGTCGGCCTCGGCCAGGGTGGAGGCGATCACCACCGGCAGTTCCAGGCGCTGCTCGATGGCTTCGCGCAGCATGCCGGTGAACGCACGGGAGTTTTCGACCAGCAGGATCCGCTGCGGCAGCGGATCGGCCAGGTCGCCATCGACGGCGGCCTGCGGCAGCACGGGCATGATGCGGTGGCTCACGAGGGAGGGGCTCGGCACGGATAGCGGCGGTTTCGGGCGCAACTTTAGCGGAGCAGCGTGCCCTGCGCGTCGTTCCCGGTCAGGCAGGCGATGCGAATGCCGCCGCTGTACCCGCAATCGATTCGTGCAGGACGAGCCGGAGCCGGTTGCTACGGCAATGCACCGTGCCGCCGTAGGCCATTATCCGGCCGGCCAGACGCTCGGTGGCTTGCTGAACGGTCCGGTTCGACAGCGTGCAACCACGGTCAAGCAGGCCCACAACCACCACGATGCCGCGGCGTTCGCCAGCCTGGCCGCTCCGGGCGCGCACGCTGACCTGTCCCGATTCCAGCTCCAGCAGCAGCGACACCGCCTCGATCAGCGAGCGATAGATGGCGAGTTGCAGGTCCACCGTCAGCAAGCAGGGGTTGCCCTCCAGCCGGGGCGGAATCACGCGATGGGAGTTGTTCCAGGTCTCGCATGCGCCGCCAACCCGAAGCGCGATATACAGCCCAACCTGCTCCAGCCCCGTGGGGTAGACCAGACTGGCCTGTTCACGGAACAGCCGCGAGTGCACGGATGAGGCGTGCTGCAGGCTGTTGGCCACGGCATGATGCCCCTGCGCCTTCAGCCAGCTGACCATCTCGCCGAGCGAGCTGTCCATGCCTTCGCCGAGTTGCTTGAGATGGGAGGCGCGCTCGCGAAGCTCACGCTCACGGGTCTGATGCGAACTGCGTGCCAAGCGCAATGTGGTTTCCTCAGCCAGTCCACGGGACCGTGCACGCTCATGGTGATAGCTGATGCTGGATCCCAGTGCGAGCAGTGCGACACTCATCACGGCCATGTTCTGCTGGGTGGCGAAGGTGCCCAGGTCGAACGAGGACGGTAGGCCGGTGCTGGGTGTGGCGAAATGGAGTGGAAGGTTCAACAGCGGAATCGCGATGGCAGCGCCACGCCACCCATGCATGAAGGTCAGGGCGATCGCTGGGAGGGAGGACAGCAGCACCAGGTGGGTGCGTGTGGTGTGGGCGCTGATGGCCGTCAGCTGCATGCACAGGCCCAGGACCAGCATCACCAGGATGGCCGTGACCGTAGGCGCAGCAAAGCGGCGCGTCCAATTGGGATCCGCGTGTCGTCGCGACCAGAGGAATGCCAACGGCACGAGGGTGATGATGGCGGCGAAGTGGCCAAAGATCGTGCGATCAACTGCGCTAAGCAGGTTGCTGGGCGGCGGGTTCGACCACAGAGCAAATGAAATGCCCATATTGAGAGCCGGGACGAACAATGCCGTGCAGAAGGTCAGCGACAGCAGCCAGAGGCCGGTGGCGGACTCTGATGGCATTCTCATGCGATGCAAGTAGACCACCAGCATCGCCAGCGGCATCAGCAGAGTCGAGGCCAGGATGACCCAGACCAGGCCGTAGCTATCGATCATGGGGATGCGCAGGGTTGCGAAGTACGCGTACTCCCCAAGCAGCAGGTAGGGCCACAGGCGGGTCGGGACGATCAGTAGTGCCGCTGCCCGGATGCCCGCAGGCAGGAAGAACTGATCCAGCGAGAACTGACGGGAGGCAAGGCAGCTCAGGGCGTAGACGGCCGCGAGTGCGATTCCGACGGGTCGGATCCGGAAGCTCAGTTCAATCGATTCTTTGAATCGCTCCAAGCCCGCGTCTCCCGTCTCCCGGCCAATGATGACTGGCCACTTCCGAAGACATTATCGACAGTTGGAGAAGGGCGCAATCGAGGTGCGTGGCCTCCCTTTGCGCTGCAATTGGCGGCTTCCTGTGCTTCGTGGCCCTACACGCCCGGCAGTGCGGCGGCATAGCCACCAACGGACGGTTAATCTTCCACAATCAGCGCGCCCACGGTTCGATCACGTTTTAGCCGTTGCACCAGGCACATTGGGCAGTTGATGCTGTCCGCTGTGTTCCCCATCACACAATCGACGATGTCCTGCAGTTACACGCGCTTGTCCAGGTCCTTGTCTCAGATGCCACTGACCTGCACCGTGGCGGGTTTCGATGCAGGTATTGGCGATTTCGGACGCAGCATCGGCGTGGCATGGGTTTGCATCGATCCAGTGGATTATGTCCCATGGGCACTACGGAGTCCGCCCGGTATATGCTGATGCGATTGGCGGTAGCATCCTTCTTGATCCGTATTGCATCCAACCTGGAGGTTAGTGTGAGAAGTTTCCGAATTCATGCATTTGCTGGTGCATTGATGTTGGTGCCGGTATCCGTTTTTGCTTTTGCCCCGGGTGACGACCATGGAATCAAGATGGCCGGCCAAGGACTCGGCCAGTCGATTCCGCAGGCACAAGACCTGAGCGTGGATCCCGGCTGGTTGGTCTATGGGTTCGAGCGCGATGGCATGGACTATTTCCAGGTAAACGATCTCGCAGGGCACGTGCACATCGTGATCGGCAATGCTGCGGGCACGTTCTGGGTGCTGCCGGCAGGTGACCCATCTGCGAGGGTGTCGTTGCCGGAGCAGCGCCTGCCTGTTCCCGCAAAAGCCACCAGAACGGTTGTCTATCGGTCTTCCGCATTCACGCTGGTCAGATATGCTGGCGGAGCTGATGTGTTGTGGGCGGTAGAGGCACCCTGATACTGCCTGTTGCCGGGATATCGGCGAGCTTGAGTGTCGGGCTGCATGGGCACCCGGATGTTCGCCGGGTGCCCATGACGCCCTTGGCCAGGGGATGAGCGGGACGCTTATGCGATTCCGCTGCTTTGGTTCGCTCCGGCCGCTTGACTGTGAAATGCACTACTGCAGCGCAGAGGGTGCGGGGCAGTTGTACTGCGATGGAGCGCTGGGCACTGCCTCAAGTTTTGATTCACGGTCGAGGAACAGAATCCTGACCCGGTTGCCATAGCAGTCAACGGTCCCGTCATAGGGCAGGGTTCGCCCGGACAGCCGCTCGAACGCTGCCATGGTTGTCTGCTGGGAAAGGCGCCGACGCGACTCCAGCAGCGACACGACCATGAGGATTCCGCGCCTGGAACCCATTCCGCCGCACCTTGCACGAATGCGAATCTGGCCACCTTCATGCTTGAGAAGAATGGAGACCGCATCAATGAGTGTTCGGTAAGCGGCCAACTGCAGTTCCACGCTCAGGTTGCAGGGGTCGCCCTTCAGATCCGGGCGGAGAACGCGCTCCGTCAGCTTCCATGACTCACGGATGCCGCCAGCCTGCAAAGCCACGTAAAGCCCAAGATGCTCCAGGCCCGAGGGATAGACCATGCTTGTCTGTTCGCGAAAGAGCCGCGAATGCACATTTGAGGTATGCAGAAGGCTGCTGGCCACTGCGTGATGTCCCTGGGCCTTGAGCCAGTCGGCCAGCTCAACCAGCGACGTATCAATGCCGTCGCCGAGCTTGCGAAGGTGCAGGGCACGCTCACGCAGCTCCATCTCGCTGGCCAATTGCGAGCTCCTCGCAAGATGGATGGCGTCCCTTTCCCCCATCTCGCGCAGCCTGTAACGATGGTAGAAGTGGGTGATGCGTGATCCGAGCAACAGCAATACGATGCCGCTGATCGCCATGATCTGCTGGGTGATGAAGGCCGCTGGATCGAATGCGGTTGGATGTGTGTTGGGCGTGGTCAGGCCGATGACCATGTTGAGCACCGGCACTGCAAGGGCGGCACCCTTCCAGCCATACAGGCAGGTAAGTGCGGCCGCGGGGAGTGCCAACAGCAGCAGGAGCGTTGCCTTCAGCGCAACCCAGTCTGCGGGCAGTTGAGTTGCTGCTATCCCGATCAGCAGCATCAACGAAAGTGCCGCCAGCATCGGGGTCTTTCGTCCAGCGTTCCACTCCTGCCCCACGTCCTGTCGCGCCCACAGCATGGCGATGGGGGCCACCGTCAGAATGCCGATGAAGTCGCCCACGCTGTAACGCGCCGCATTGGTCAGGAAGGGCGTGGAAGGGGGTGTTGGCCAGAGCAGATGGGAAAAGCTGAGGTTCAGCAGAGTAATAACGACGCTGGAAGCGGCGGCAATCAACAAGAGGCCGATCGTCTGCGACTCCGCCATCAGTCGCCGTTGCAGCTTCACAATCAACATCACTGCGGGCATGAGGAACGCGGAGGCAACAATGACCCATGTCAGGCCGTACTTCTCGATCATTGGCACGCGGGACTGTGCAAAGTACGCATATTCGCCCAGCAGCAGATAAGGCCACAGGCGCGGCGGGCACAACAGTACGGCCGCCACCCGGATGCCGGCTGGCAAATAGAACTGATCCAGCGACAGCTGTCGGGTTGCCCAATAGGCAACTGCATAAAGCAAGGCAAGCATCAGGCCAGCCGGACGAATGCGCACCTTCAGCAACAATCCTTCTTTCCACCAGTCCAATCGCACGTCCCCCTCTCCTACGTGTCCCCTGTCAGCTTCCATTCGCCGCGGGGCCCGGTTTCTCAGGACGTTATCGGTCTGCGAACGATTATGCAATTGCACAGCTGCGCATTTAGGTAATTGACCAACCATCCATCACACATGTTGCGTGAAAATCTGTGACGTGTGCAGCACGATCAGCGCTGCGGTGCGCTTGTCAGAACGTTCAATACAGGTGGAGATGCAGAATCTTCACCACAACGCATCCCGCAGCTTGTACCACGACATCGCCGCCACCAGCAGCGGCGTGCGCAGCAGCCGGCCGCCAGGGAAAGGCGCATGCCGCAGCCGCTGGAACACGTCCAGGCGCTCGCTCTGGCCGGCAATCGCGGCGGCGATGACTTCGCCGGCCAGCCCGGCGGCGGCCACCCCATGGCCGGAGAACCCCTGCGCGAAGTACAGGTTGCCGTCCAGCCGGCCCCAATGCGGGGCGCGGTTGCGGGTGATGTCCACGTAACCGCCCCAGACCTGCTCCAGCGGCACGTCGGCCAGTTGTGGAAACACCTGGTGCATGCGCCGCTGCATCACCCCGTGCAGGCCGGGTGGGGGCAACGCCGAGTAACTGGCGCGACCGCCGAACAGCAGCCGGTGATCGTGGCTGAGGCGGAAATAGTCCAGTGCCCACGCGGTGTCGGCCACGGCCATGTTGTTGCCGATCAGGGCGCGGGCGCGCTCGGCACCGAGCGGCGCGCTGGCGCCGATATAGGTGCCGACCGGCATGATCCGGCGTTCCAGCTCGGGCAGCAGGCCCTGCAGCCAGGCATTGCCGGCAACCACCAGGTGCGCAGCGCGCACGCTGCCCCGCGCGGTATGCAGGGTGGGCTGCGGTCCGCGCTGCACGCGGGTCACTGCGGAGTTCTCGTGGATCACCACGCCGGCCGCGCGCGCCGCATCGGCCAGGCCACGCGCATAGGCCAGCGGGTGCAAGTGCGCGCTGTGCGGATCGAACATCGCGGCGCGGTAGCGCGGGCTGTCCAGCTGCGCGCGCAGGGCATCACGGTCCCACCACTGCATCGGGTAGTCGTAGTGGCGCTGAAGGTGCTCGCAGTTGGCGTGCAGGTCGCGCTCGTGGCGTTCGCGGATGGCGACGCTGGCGTGGCCCTCCACCCAATGGCAGTCGATACCATGGCGATCGATGCGCCTGCGCATCGCCTGTACCGCTTCGCGCGACCAGTCGAACAGGTGGCGCGCATCGTCACGGCCGAGCTGACGCTCCAGCTCATCCACCTCGCAGCCATAGCCGGCCAGCGCCTGGCCACCATTGCGGCCGGACGCGCCCCAGCCGACCCGCTGTGCGTCCAGCACCACCACGCGCTGGCCACGCGCGGCCAGTTCCAGTGCGGCGGTCAGGCCGGTATAGCCGGCGCCCAGCACCGCAACGTCGGCCTGCACCTGCCCCTGCAACGAGGGCAGTGCGGGTGGTTCGGGCAGGCTGGAGGCATACCAGCTGGGCGGAAACGCGGCGCTCACTGCAGGCCTCGCGGGTGCAGTGCGGGAGGACGGAGCAGGGCAGGTCGATCAGCGTTCACCCCGGTAGTTTCGCCGATGCGCGGCAGCTGCGGTGTGACGACAGCGACTTGCCGCCGTTGCCAGGCGACGGGTAACGTGTCGGCACGCCAAGGAGTGTCCCCATGCGCCGCCTGCCCTGGGTGGGCCTGCCCACCGACAGCACCGTGCTCGGCCACCACCGTTTCGCGGTGGCCGGCGAGAAGTACGTGCGCGCGCTGGCCGAGGCGGCCGAGGTGACCCCGGTGGTGTTGCCGAGCCTGCAGCCACCGTTGCCGACCAGCGACTGGCTGCTTGGGCTCGATGGCCTGCTGTTGACCGGCGCGGTCAGCAATATCGAACCTCAGCACTACGAGGGTGGCCGCAGTTGGCCAGGCAATCCGCATGATCCGGCCCGGGATGCCAATGCCTTTGCGTTGCTGCACGAAGCGCTGGCGCTGGACCTGCCGGTGCTGGCGATCTGTCGCGGTTTCCAGGAATTGAACGTCGCGCTGGGTGGCAGCCTGCATCCGCAGGTGCATGCGGTGCCCGGCCTGGCCGACCATCGCGAAGACCCGCAGGCGCCGGTGGAAGTGCAGTATGGGCCGGCCCATGCGGTGACCCTGGCCACCGATGGCTGGCTGGCGCAGTGGCACGGCAGTGGCCGCGCGCAGGTCAATTCGGTGCACGGACAGGGCATCGCCCGCCTCGCGCAGGGCCTGCAGGTCGAGGCCATGGCCGATGACGGACTGGTCGAGGCAGCGCGCAGCCTGCACCATGGATTTGTGCTCGGCGTACAGTGGCATCCGGAGTGGCGTGTCACGCAGACGCCGTTCTATCACGCTATTTTCCGTGCGTTCGGCCAAGCTTGCCGGCAGCACCAACAGAACCGACTGGATTCCCGATGAGTTCCCGAACGCGCCCGCGCAAGACGGCCACGCCCCCCGCACCGCAGGAAAGCAGCCTGCTGCGCTGGCTGAAGGAGCGGCGCATCACCGAGGTGGAATGCCTGGTGCCGGACATCACCGGCAACGCCCGCGGCAAGATCATTCCTGCCGACAAGTTCTCGCACGATTACGGCACGCGCCTGCCGGAAGGCATCTTCGCCACCACCGTCACCGGCGAGTTCCCTGACGATTACTACGACCTGACCTCGCCGTCGGACTCGGACATGATGCTGCGGCCCGATCCGGATACGGTGCGCATGGTGCCGTGGGCAGCCGATGCCACCGCGCAGGTCATCCACGATTGCTACACCAAGAGCGGCGAACCGCACGAGCTTGCGCCGCGCAACGTGCTGCGCCGCGTACTGGCGGCTTATGCGGAACTGGGCCTGCGCCCGGTGGTGGCGCCGGAGCTGGAGTTCTTCCTGGTGCAGAAGAACACCGACCCGGACTTCCCGCTGCTGCCACCGGCCGGTCGCTCGGGGCGCCCGGAGACCGCGCGGCAGTCGTACTCGATCGACGCGGTCAACGAGTTCGACCCGATCCTCGACCTGATGTACGACTACGCCGATGCGATGAAGCTGGACGTGGACACGCTGATCCACGAATCCGGCGCAGCACAGCTGGAGGTGAACTTCACCCATGCCGATGCGATGGACCTGGCCGACCAGGTGTTCCTGTTCAAGCGCACCATGCGCGAGGCGGCGATGCGCCACGGGGTGTACGCCACGTTCCTGGCCAAGCCCATGGAGAACGAGCCCGGTAGTGCCATGCACATCCACCAGAGCCTGGTGCGGGTGAGCGATGGCAGCAATGTGTTCGCTGGCGAGACCGATGCTGAGGGTGAGTTCAGCCCGGTGTTCGGCCACTACCTGGGCGGTCTGCAGAAGTACGCGCCGCAGGCGATGGCGTTCTTCGCGCCGAACGTGAATTCCTACCGGCGCCTGGTGTTCGGCGAGGTCTCGCCGAGCAACGTGCACTGGGGTTTCGACAACCGTACCTGCGGCCTGCGCGTGCCGCTGGATACACCGGAAAACATGCGCGTGGAGAGCCGGTTCGCTGGTTCCGACGCCAATCCGTACTTGGCAATGGCGGCCACCCTGGCCTGCGGCCTGCTCGGCATCCGCGAGCGGCTGGCGCCGGACGCGCCGGTGACCGGCAGCGCGAAGGAACTGGGCTACAACCTGCCGCGCTCGCTGGGCGAGGCGCTGGACGGGCTGGAGCAGTGCAGCGAGCTCCAGGCCCTGCTGGGCGAGCGTTTCTGCCGCGCCTACATCTCGGTCAAGCGCAAGGAATACGAGACCTTTTTCCGCGTCATCAGCTCGTGGGAGCGCGAGTTCCTGCTGCTGAACGTCTGAGCATCTGGAATAGAAAAATCCGCCGCCGGGGGTAGGCTGGCACCCGTCGCCGGCCCGCCGGCCCCCCTTCCCGCATTCTGGAGCACCCGATGAAGCTGCGTATCCTCACGCTCGGCCTGGCCTCCGCCATGCTTGCCGCCTGTGGCGGTGGCAACGGCGGCGCGCAGGACAGCCAGGTCCTGAACGTCTACAACTACAGCGATTACATCGCCGAGGACACCATTCCGACCTTCGAGAAGGAGAGCGGCATCAAGGTGACCTACGATGTGTTCGACAGCGATGAGATGGTCGAGACCAAGCTGCTGGCCGGCAACAGCGGCTACGACGTGGTGGTGCCGACCCTGAACTTCTTCGGCCGCCAGATCCAGGCCGGCGTGTTCCTGCCGCTGGACAAGAGCAAGATCCCGAACCTGGCCAACCTCGATCCGGCGGTGATGAAGCGCATCGCCACCCAGGACCCGGGCAACCAGTACGGCGTGCCGTACATGATCGGCACCACCGGCATCGGCTACAACGTGGACATGCTGAAGCAGCGCTTCGGCGGCAGCACCGATATCGCCAACAGCTGGGACCTGGTGTTCAAGCCGGAGAACATCAGCAAGATGAAGGACTGCGGCGTGACCATCCTGGACACGCCGGCCGACATGATCCCGATCGCGCTGCATTACCTGGGCCTGGATCCGCACAGCGGCGACCCGGCCGAACTGCAGAAGGCGGCCGACCTGCTGAAGTCGATCCGCCCGTATGTGCAGAATTTCCACTCCTCGCAGTACGTCGGTTCGCTGGCCAATGGCGGCACCTGCCTGGTGGTCGGCTGGTCGGGTGACATCATCCAGGCCCGCGACCGCGCCGAGGAAGCCAGCAATGGCGTGCACGTGGCTTATTCGATCCCGAAGGAAGGTGCGCCGCAGTGGTTCGACATGCTGGCGATCCCGAAGGACGCCAAGCACCCGGAAGCGGCTTACAGGTTCATCAACTATCTGCTGGAACCGAAGGTCGCCGCGGCCAACACCAACTTCATCCACTACGCCAACCCGATCCCGGCCGCGACACCGCTGGTGGACGAGGCGATCCGCACCGACCCGACGATCTATCCGCCGGCTGACGTGGCCGAGAAGATGTTCACCTACTCGATCAACACGCCGGAGACCGACAAGCTCTACACCCGGCTGTGGACCGAGGTGAAGACCGGCCGTTAAGCGGGTCTGGCGCCGCCGGGCGTTGCCCGGCGGCCGCCTTGCTTCACCGTGCCGGAATCGGTACCGCCGCCCTCGCCAAGGTGCCTCAGGATGGCCGGCAGCAGGTCGCGTGCATCGCGGCCGCCGTTGCACAGGAACGACGAACTCATCCGCTGCAGGTTGTGCATGCCGATGAAGAACAAGCCCGGTTGCGGGGAAACGCCAAACTCGCCCAGCGGATAGCCGTGGGCATCCAGCGCGCCCTGTACATCGAGCCAGGGCCACTCGGCGACGAAACCGGTGGCCAGCACCACCGAGCGGATGTCTGCGGACGGCAGATCCAGCTCGCACGGGGACGGTTTCGGCTCCCAGTGCAAGTAGACCTCTTCGGGAATGTAGCGGGCATCGTCGGTGCGCGGTTCGGGCCGCGTGGCGTAGTACGCGCTGGCCAGCGAATCGAGATAGGCATACTCGGCCCGCGTCGCTTCGATCGCGGCGCGAAGTTGCGGGCGGACATCGGCGAAGCGGGCGGTGTTCCCATTGAATTCCTGCAACCGGCCCAGCAACCTGATGCCTGCACGGTGCATCGCCAGCAGGCTGATCGAACTGCCCAGGCCGGCGCTTCCCTTGCCGGAAATCAGGGGGAACTCCGCGGTGCGGGCCTTGCGCAGCGCGTCCGGCTCGCCTGCCAGTACGGCCGCCGATTGGCTTACGTGTTGATGGATGCGCCCGGCCATGTCCCACCAGGTCATCGAGTCCTTGCCGCGCAGCCGACGGGTGTGCGAATGACGCTCGGCCAATGACCAGTACACGCTGCGACCACCGTCGCGCAGGTCCTGGGCGATCTGCGCGCCGGACTGGCCGCCGCCGATGACCAGCACCGCGCCCTCGGGTAGCTGGCCGGGACCGCGGTAGTCGCTGGAGTGCAGCATGGTGAGGCCTGCTGCGGGCGCGAACGGGGCCCGGGGCAACCGCGCCCGGCGGTATTCACCGGTGGCAACCACCACCGCCTGGGCATGGATCAGTCCCCGGCTGCTGTCGATGGCATAGCCACCGGACTCGGGCCCGACCCGATGGACCACGCACCCTTCGCTGATCGGCAACGAGCGCTCGTCGGCATAGTCGCGCAGCCGTCGGATCACTTCCGGGGCCCCCATGAACCCTTCCGGGTCATCCCCGGCATAGGCATGGCCATGCAGGGCCATGGTCGCGTTGGCGGTGTTGGTCTGGAACGAATCCCAGCGTCGCCGCCAACTGGCACCCACGGTTTCGGCCTCCAGCACGCGATGCTCGACGCCGGCCTCCTGCAGGAGCGCGCTGAGCGACAACCCGGCCTGGCCGGCGCCGATGATGACCAGCGGCAGCCGTGCAGGCAGGCAGCCCGGCAGGCGGGGCGGGAAAGGGGAGGGGCTGTCCGGGGAAATCACCAGGGTCGGTCCATGCAAGGCCTAGATCCGGGGCATTGCGCGGGGAATGTCCCGGGCTTTCAATGGATCCCGCTCTGAAAAATGTTGCAGATCGGGCCGCCGCCCGTGGTGTCTGGCCGGGACGGCCGTCCGGGCGTCGAGGAGACCCCGGGCCTCCCGGCGCACAGGCCACCATGGCGGGGGAAAACCGACACACCTCGGGAGGCCTGGGCGCGCCAGCGGCCGCTTCCACCCACTGCCGTCATATCCCCTTCGGCCCCCGGCCGTTAGAATGGCCGCCGCTGTCCACCGCCCGCTCCCGGAGCCCCCATGCCCGTTGAAGCCCAGCCGGTAGCCGCCGTCGTCGACACGACCGGTGCGCCCGGCTATCTCTCCATTCGTGATCTGCGCAAGGAATTCGACGGATTCGTCGCCGTCGACGACGTCAACCTGGACGTGCGCAAGGGCGAGATCTTTGCCCTGCTCGGTGGCTCCGGCAGTGGTAAATCGACCCTGCTGCGCTGCCTGGGTGGCTTCGAGACGCCCACCAAGGGCAGCATCACCGTCGATGGCCAGCGCCTGGACGCGCTGCCACCGTACCAGCGGCCGGTCAACATGATGTTCCAGTCCTATGCCCTGTTCCCGCACATGACGGTCGAGCAGAACATCGCCTTCGGCCTGAAGCAGGATGGCCTGGGCAAGGACGCGATCAGCAAGCGCGTCGGCGAGATGCTCGACCTGGTGCAGATGGGCCACCTGGGCAAACGCAAGCCGCACCAGCTGTCCGGTGGCCAGCAGCAACGCGTGGCGCTGGCGCGGTCGCTGGCCAAGGGGCCGAAGCTGCTGCTGCTGGACGAACCGATGGGCGCGCTGGACAAGAAGCTGCGCTCGCAGATGCAGCTGGAACTGGTCAGCATCATCGAATCGTCGGGCGTGACCTGCGTGATGGTCACCCACGACCAGGAAGAAGCGATGACCATGGCCACCCGCATCGCGGTGATGGATGCCGGCTGGATCCAGCAGGTCGGCAAGCCGGACGAGGTCTATGAGCAGCCCGCCAACCGCTTCGTCGCCGAGTTCATCGGTTCGGTCAACCTGTTTGACGGGGTGATCGACGAGGACCTGCCCGAGTACGTGACCGTGCGCTCGCCGCTGTTCCCGGCGCCGATCTACATTGCCCATGGCATCACCTGCTATGAAGGGCAGCCGGTCGCGTTCGCGCTGCGCCCGGAGAAGGTGATGATCGGCAAGGACGAGCCGGAAGGGCACACCAACAAGGCGCAGGGCGTGATCGAGGACATCGCCTACTTCGGCAGCCACTCGGTCTATCACGTGCGCCTGCCCAGCGGCGCCAAGGTGCTGGCCAACTTCGCCAACTCGCAGCGCTGGGCCAGTGATGGCTTCACCTGGGGCGACGAGGTGTGGGTGCACTGGCGCGACAACGACGGCGTGGTGCTCACCTCATGAGCGTCGCCGGCCTGAAGCGCTGGCTGCCGGGGCTGCGTGCCACGGTGATCGGCATTCCGTACCTGTGGCTGCTGCTGTTCTTCGCAGTGCCGTTCCTGATCGTGCTGATGATCAGTTTCTCGCTCAGCCGGGTCGGCTCGCCGCCGTATACCTGGCTGTTGCAGTACGTGGACGGCGGGTTCTCGCTGAAGCTGAACCTGGAGAATTACCTGGCGCTGTTCCGCGATTCGATCTATGCGCAGGCCTTCCTGAGCTCGATCAGGATCGCGGCCATCTCCACCTTCCTTACCCTGCTGATCGGCTACCCGATGGCCTATGCCATCGCCCGCCTGTCGCCGGCCGCACGCAACGTGGCGATGATGCTGGTGGTGCTGCCGTCGTGGACCTCCTTCCTGATCCGCGTGTATGCGTGGAAGGCGATCCTGGACCGCAACGGCCTGCTTGACCAGTTCCTGCAGTTCACCGGCCTGCAGGCGCTGATGACGTCGATGGGCCTGCCGAAACTGCAGTTGATCGATACGCCGACCGCGGCCTACATCGGCATCGTCTACTGCTACCTGCCGTTCATGGTGCTGCCGCTTTACGCCAACCTGGTCAAGCATGACCACCGCCTGCTGGAAGCGGCCTACGACCTGGGTGCCAAGCCATGGCAGGCCTTCCTCCGCATCACCCTGCCGCTGTCGAAGGCCGGCATCATCGCCGGCTGCATGCTGGTGATGATCCCGGCAGTGGGTGAATTCGTGATTCCGGAAATGCTGGGGGGCTCGGAGACGCTGATGGTCGGTCGCCAGCTGTGGAACGAGTTCTTCAACAACCGCAACTGGCCGGGCGCGTCGGCGATGGCGGTGGCGATGATCCTGTTGCTGCTGGTGCCGATCCTGCTGTTCAACCGATCCCAGCAGCGCCTGCTGGAAGGGAAGCAGGCATGAGCCCGCGTACCGCCAAGGGCCTGGGGCTGGGCGTGCTGCTGCTCGGCTTCGCCTTCCTGTACCTGCCGATCCTGCTGTTGATGTTCTATTCGTTCAACAGCTCGCGGCTGGCGATGGTCTGGGCCGGGTTCTCCACCCGCGCCTACAGTGACCTGTTCGCCGACCGCGCGCTGATGGATGCGATGTGGACCAGCCTGGTGGTGGCTTTCTGGACCGCCTGTACCGCCACCGTGCTGGGCACGCTGGCGGCGATGGTGATGACCCGCTTCAAGCGCTTCCGTGGCAAGCCGCTGTTCGGTGCGCTGGTCACCGCGCCGCTGGTGATGCCGGATGTGATCCTGGGCTTCTCGCTGATGGCGCTGCTGGCCTCGATGGGCGCGATTCCGGGCTTCCCGGCGCGCGGCCTGGCCACCATCTGGATCGCGCACGTCACCTTCACCCTGTGCTTCGTCACCGTGGTGGTGTCTTCGCGCCTGCAGGAAATGGACCTGTCGCTGGAAGAAGCCGCGATGGACCTCGGGGCCAGCCGGCTGACCGTGTTCACCCGCATCACCCTGCCGATCATCGCGCCGGCGCTGGTGGCGGGCTGGCTGCTGGCGTTCACCCTGTCGCTGGATGACGTGGTGGTGGCCAGCTTCGTCGCCACGCCGGGCTCGACCACGCTGCCGATGAAGGTGTTCGCGTCGGTGCGCATGGGCATCAGCCCGAAGATCAATGCGCTGGCCACGCTGCTGGTGTCGGCGGTATCGATCGCCGCGGTGATCGGCTGGTACATCAATGCCCGTGCCGAGAAGCGGCGCCAGCGCGACCTGCAGCTGGCGCGGCAGGACAACGGCTGAGTACACGATCCGTCCACTGTGCCGGCAACACCCGGCTCACGGCCGGCGGCGCACAATGGGGGTCTTCCAGATGGAGATCCCCCATGACCGTCGAGATCGTCGACCCGGCCACCGGCCAGGTGACCTACCGCCATGAACTGATGGGCGCTGCCGACATCGAGCAGCGCCTGCAGGCCGCCGCCGATGCGTTCCCCGGCTGGGCCGAGCGTTCGCTGCAGGAACGCGGCGCGATCCTGCGCCAGATCGCGGCGCAGCTGCGCACGCGCCGCGACGACCTGCAGCAGGCGATGACCCACGAGATGGGCAAGCTCAAGGCCGAAGCGCTGGCCGAGGTCGACAAGTGCGCGGCGGCCTGCGAGTACTACGCCGACCATGCGGCCGACTATCTGAAGCCGCAGCTGATCGACACCGAAGCCCAGCGCAGCTACGTGCGCTACGAGCCGATCGGCTGCGTGTTCGCGGTGATGCCGTGGAATTTTCCGATCTGGCAGGTGTTCCGCTTCCTCGCACCGGCGTTCATGGCCGGCAACGTGGCCCTGCTCAAGCACGCCAGCAACGTGCCGCAGTGTGCCGACCTGATCCTGGCGGTGTGCCGTGATGGCGGCCTGCCGGACGGCGTGTTCGACGTGCTGCACATCGACAACGACCAGGCCGCCGACGTGCTGCGCGACGCACGGGTGAAGGCGGTGACGCTGACCGGCAGCGAGCGGGCAGGGCGCTCGATCGCCTCCAACGCCGGCAGCCAATTGAAGAAGTCGGTGATGGAGCTGGGTGGCAGCGATGCCTTCGTGGTGCTCGACGATGCCGACCTCGACAAGACGGTTGCGGCAGCGGTGAAGTCGCGCTTCGACAACAGCGGGCAGACCTGCATCGCGGCCAAGCGGTTCATCGTGGTCGAGGCGGTAGCCGATGAATTCACCCGTCGCTTCGTTGAAGCTGCGGCCGAGCGCCAGTACGGCGACCCCGATGAGCGGGGCACCACGCTGGCGCCGATGGCCCGTGCCGATCTGCGCGATGAACTGCACAAGCAGGTACAGGCCAGCGTGGCCAAGGGTGCGCGGGTGCTGATAGGCGGCGAGCCGATTGCCGGCACCCATGCCGGCTATCCGGCCACGGTGCTCGACCAGGTCGGCCCGGGCATGCCGGCCTACGACGAGGAACTGTTCGGTCCGGTGGCTGCGGTGATCCGGGTCGCTGATGAGAGCGAGGCACTGCGCGTGGCCAACGACACGCGCTTCGGCCTGGGCGGCAGTGTGTGGACGCGCGATCCGGTGCGCGGCGAAGCCTTCGCGCAACGCATGGAATGCGGTGCGGCCTTCGTCAATGCCATCGTCAGAAGCGATGCGCGGCTGCCGTTCGGCGGCAGCAAGCAGTCTGGCTTTGGCCGGGAACTGGCCGACCACGGCATCCATGAGTTCATGAACATCAAGACCGTTTACGTGGCTTGATGGATCATGCAATGCGCCACGACCAACGGTCGTGGCCTACCAGTCTGGTGGGTATCGACCGTTGGTCGATATGTCCCCGGTTTTGTGGGTATCGACCGCGGGTCGATACGCTCTACAGCCAGCCCGAACGCTTGAACAACCGGTACAGGCCCACGCAGACGCCGCCCACACCAACGATCATCAGTGGGTAGGCCCACGGTTGGCTCAGCTCCGGCATGTGGCTGAAGTTCATCCCGTACCAGCTGGTGATCAGCGTCGGTGCCGCCAGCAGCGCGGCCCACGCACCGAGGCGCTTGACCGTCTCGCCCTGCGCCAGCGTCACCAGCGACAGGTTCACGCTGAGCGCGGTGCCCAGCATCTCGCGCAGGGTGTCGATCACATCGCTGATGCGTACCGCGTGGTCGTGCACGTCACGGATGTACAGCTTCACTTCGTCCGGAACCAGCTCGCCCTGGTAACGGCGCAGCTGGGCCAGCACATCCTGCAGCGGCGCCACCGCCATCCGCATCTTGTTCAGTTCGCGCTTGAGCTCGTACAGGCGCACCACGGTGCTGCGCTTGTAGTTCTCGGCGAAGATGTCCTTTTCCAGCAGGTCCAGGGTGTCGCGGAAGCGGTGCACGATCGGCAGGTAATTGTCGACCACGAAGTCGGTCACCGCGTACAGGCAGTACGACGGGCCCATCTTCAGCAGCTGCGGCTCACGCTCGACCCGAGCACGTACCGGCGCGTAGGACAGCGAGGCGCCGTGGCGCACCGTCACCAGGAAGCGCGGGCCGAGGAAGGCATGGGTTTCGCCATACTGGATGCGCTCGTCGACCATCTGCGCGGTGGTGACCACCACGAACATCGAATTGCCGTAGGTCTCGACCTTGGGCCGCTGGTGCGCGTTGCGCGCATCCTCGATGGCCAGGTCGTGCAGGCAGAATTCTTCCTGCAGTTTCAGCAGCACATCGTCGTTGGGATCGTACAGGCCGACCCACACGAAGCCATTGCCACTGGCGATGACATCGCTGATGGCGTCCAGGCTGATATCGTGGCGTATGCCCTCGTCATCATAGTGGACGCAGTTGATGACGCAGGCGGGGTTGGCTGAAGCAGGGGCGGAAGCGGAGGCGGGCAATGACATGCCCGCCATCGTGCGTCAGCGCCGTGTTTCGGACAAGTGAGGACGGCGCCCCAACACCCAGGCCAGTGCCGCGTGCACGGGCAGCAGCAGTACGATCCACTGCACGTTGTACTGGGCCTGCAGGCTCAGCCAGTGCAGCACCAGCGCGGCCACGGCCTGTACCGCCAGCAGCCACAGCACGATCCTGAACATGCGCCCCGGCACGCGCCGGCGCAGCAGGCTGATTGCTCCGGGCAGCAGCAGCACGGCCAGCGGCGAAAGCAGCAGCAGGTTGCGGTTGGCCCAGGCGGCGTAGTGGGTGCTGAAGCCCCACAGGAACACCAGCAGGCTGCCGGCGACGGCGCACAACAGCCAGAACGGCAGGGCCAGCCCAGCCAGCAGGCGCGGCCGGTCGCGCAGCGCCAGCACGCCGCCGGCCACGACCAGACCAAGCAGCAGCCACGGCCACCAACGACGCGCGAACTCCTTCGGCTCCGGATCAATGCGGTGCGGCAGCAGTTCCTGTTCGGACTGCACCAGCGGCCGGCCATCACTGTTGCGTGCCTGGCGCAGCGCATCGGCCAAGCGCATCGGCACGAATGCTTCCTGCCAGCGCGACAGCGGCTGGTCGGCGAACGGCCCCAGGCCGACATCGAAGCCCAGCCACATCCACGGGGCGGGCGAGGCCAGGCGCACCGACTCGCTGCGGTAGGTGTTGCCGCGCGAACGCCCCGACAACTGCGACTGCAGGCCACCGCCCAGTGCCTTGTCCACCGTGTCGCGTACCATCGTGGCGCAGTTGGCGGTGTAGTAATCGTAGTGGTAGCGCGCGTTCTCCGGCTTGGCCCGCTCGGCCAGGTCAGCGGCCAGGGAACGCGCCTGTTCGGGGCGCAGGTCCAGCCACTGCACGCTGGCACCGCGGCCGGTCTCGTCGTAGTACGACAGGTCCTGCTGCAGCGGCAGCGCCACCAGGTAATACATCATGTCGCCGCGCACGAAGCGGCTGATGAAGTCGTCCTCGGACGGATCGAAGTAGCCGAAGTTGTATGAGGTCGCTTCGCCACTGGCCGGATCGACCACGACGATGGCGTCATGGCCGAAGCGTTCGAAGAAAACCGTGCCCGGCTGCATGGTCACCACGCCGATGCGGGGCCGGGGCCTCCGCGTTGGCGGTGGCCGGTGCGGGCACGGCTGCCGCCGGCTGCGCGAAGGCCGCCAGCGGCAGGGCCATGGCCAGCACCCACAGTGCCAGCCACACCATGAGGATCAGGCCGCGGCGCTTCAAGCGTCGTCCTGCGCGTCCGGCGGCAGCACGGTCACGTGGAAGGCCTGAACCCGGCGCGCATCGGCGCGGGCCACGCGGAACATGAAGCGGTCCAGTGCCAGCTCATCGCCGACTTCCGGAAGGTGGCCCACGGCCTCGGTGACCAGGCCACCGATGGTGTCGTAGTCCTCGTCGGAGAACGTCGCGCCGAAGCGCTCATTGAAGTCGCCGATCGGGGTCAGCGCGTCGACCACGTACTGGCCGTCGGACTGGATGGCGATCTGCGCGGACGGATCCTCGGCCTCGTCGTGCTCGTCGTCGATCTCGCCGACGATCTGCTCCAGCACGTCCTCGATGGTGACCAGACCGGCAACGCCGCCGTACTCGTCGACCACGATGGCCATGTGGTTGCGCGACAGGCGGAACTCCTTCAGAAGCACGTTCAGCTTCTTCGCCTCCGGGATCAGCACCGCCGGGCGCAGCAGCTCGCGCACGTTGGCCGGGCCGTTGTCGGCGACCACGCCGCGCAGCAGGTCCTTGGCCAGCAGGATGCCAAGGATGTCGTCCTTGTTCTCGCCGTGCACCGGGAAGCGCGAATGGCCCGATTCGACCACCTGCTTCATCAGTTCCAGGAAGGGCGCTTCGACCGGCAGCGAGACCATCTGCGAGCGCGAGATCATCACGTCGCCCACGGTCAGCTCGGCCACCGAAATGGCGCCTTCCATCATCTTCAGGGTATCGGCGGCGATCAGACCCTCTTCCTGCGCGGTGTGCAGGACAGCGACCAGCTCGTCGCGGGTGTGGGGTTCGCCGGAGAAGGCCGAGGTCAGGCGTTCAAGCCAACCGCGCTTCTTTTCACTGTGCTCCGCAGGGGAGCTACTACTGTCGTCTTCTGACATCTCTGGAAAAAAGGCACCCGGCAGGCCGGGCGTTGGCCCAAGTCTAGCAGGATGTGGCGGCCTGTCAGTGACCGTCGCTGCCCGGTCCGGTGATCGGCGGCGGGGCCAGTTCAGGCCGGGCAGGGGCTTCTTCTTCAGGCAGGTCCAGGCTGTAGGTACAGCCGGCCAGGGTCTTGCCCGGATGGGAGGCCACGGTGGAGACGCTGAGAATGATCGACTCGATCTGGGCCTCGCCGCTCTTCGGGTCGGTCACGTCGCGGCTGACCAGCTCGCGGCCGGCCATGAACTTGCCGTCCTGGTCGTAGCCGGTCTCCAGCGCCAGGCGTTTGGCCAACGGCCGCGGGTCAGCCTGGTCGAGGATCGCCATGATGCTGGAGCCGGCCACGGCGACCCGTTCGGTGCGGTCGCCGAACACGCTGATCGGCTGGGCCAGTCGGTACTCGCTCATGAACTGGTTGCCCTGGGGCAGCGGCTGCAGGCCGTGGGCGACGGCCTTCAGCGGATCAGCCAGCAGCGGTGCCAGTGCAGCGTGATCGGCTACGCCCTGGCGGCATTCGATCAGCGCCGGCAGGTCCAAGGCAGCGGCCGGGGCGGACGCGACGAGCAGCAGGGGCAGGACAATACGCAGCACGGGCACTGGATCCGCAACGGAAGGCAGGCCGGTGATCGTACCGGTCCCGGTCGGCTATCGCGAGCGTCTCTACGCAGTCAGGGAGATTGCAGGTGCGATGCCGCTGGGTACCAGCGCAGCCTGACCGGGTAGCCCAGCAGCGCCTGCAGGTGGTCGCGCACGGTCGCCGCCGTTGCGCGCGCGCCAGCGGTATCCCGGAGTTCCAGCTCCAGTTCACCGGTCATGACGTCCAGGCCATAGCCGGTCAGGCCGGGCAGCTGCGGGATGAACCAGCCCTGCTGCGCCTGAAGACGGCGCTGCATCTCCGCTTCGGTCATTGAAGCGCCGATGATGTAGCGCACGCGTTGCGGGCCGTCCGCCCCTGGATGGGTCTCATCGGCCGCAGGTGCCGGCCCAGTCAGTCGCACGACGACGTTCCACCCCGTCGCATTGTCCACCCACATACCGGCCAGGCGTGCCGCGTGGCGCGCCCTCAAGCGTTCCATCAACGCGTGCTGCTGCGCCTCGGCGACCGCCTGGCGGGCCGTCTGCTGGCTGACGTCAAAGAAGGCCTGCACCTCGGCGACTTTGGCGGCAATGTCGGCGGCGCTGTCGCTGGCCGGGAACGGCGACGGTCGTTCCCGGTCGGGGTCGATGCCCGGGGCAGTGGTTACCTGCAGAAGAGCGGCAATGAGTGCGGGCAACAGCGCGATGGGGTGTCCTCTGTGATGAACCCGGTATGCGTGGCCGTCAGCGCTCGCCGGCGTAGGGATCGGCGATGCCGAGCTCGGCCAGGATCTCGCGCTCCAGCTGTTCCATTGCGTCGGCTTCCTTGTCGTCCTCGTGGTCCCAGCCAAGCAGGTGCAGCACGCCGTGCACGGTCAGGTGCGCGTAATGTGCGTTGAGCGCCTTGCCCTGTTCGTCGGCTTCGCGGGCCACCACCGGTGCGCAGATCACCAGGTCGCCGAGCAATGGAAACTTGACGCCCTTGGGCAGGCCTTCGGGCACGTCGGCCGGGAAGCTGAGCACGTTGGTGGCGTAGTCCTTGCCACGGTAATGGCGGTTCAGCGACTGCCCCTCCTTGGCATCGACCACGCGGATGGCCAGGTCGGCCTCACGGATGCGGCCCTTCAACGCAGCGGCCACCCACTTGCGGAAGCTCACTGCGGCCGGCAGCCCGGTACGCGGCAGGGCATAACTGACGGCGACGTCCAGTCGCACGGGACCACGGGTCATGGCGTTGCTCCAGGCTGGATCTGATGCAGGTCGCGGCGGTCGTAGGCGCTGACGATGCGCGCCACCAGCGGATGCCGGACCACGTCGCGGGATTCGAAGAAGGTGAAGCTGACGCCCTCGACCTCGCGCAGCACATCGATCGCGTCGCGCAGGCCGGACTTCACGTGCTTGGGCAGGTCGGTCTGGGTCAGGTCACCGGTGACCACCGCCGTGGAGCCGTAGCCCAGGCGGGTCAGGAACATCTTCATCTGTTCGATGGTGGTGTTCTGCGCCTCGTCCAGGATCACGAACGCATCGTTGAGCGTGCGGCCGCGCATGTAGGCCAGCGGCGCGATCTCGATGACGTTCTTCTCCAGCAGCTTGACCACCTTCTCCACGCCCATCATCTCGTACAGGGCGTCGTACAGCGGTCGCAGGTACGGGTCGACCTTCTGGCTCAGGTCGCCGGGCAGGAAGCCCAGCTTCTCGCCGGCTTCCACCGCCGGGCGCACCAGGATCAGGCGCTGCACCCGTGACTCGTTCAGTGCTTCGACCGCGCTGGCCACGGCCAGGAAGGTCTTGCCGGTTCCGGCCGGGCCGATGCCGAAGTTGATGTCATGCGTGGCGATCTGGTGCAGGTAGCGGCCCTGGTTGGCGCCGCGGCCACGTACCGTGCCACGCTTGACCTTGATTGCCACGTCCTGCGCTTCGTAGGAGCGTTCGGCGATCTGCTCGACGTTGGCCTGCGCCAGGCGCAGGTGGATGGCGTGATTGTCGAAGGTGGTTTCGCCGGCTTCGGCGTACAGCGCTTCAACCAGCTTCTGCGCCTCGACGATGGCTTCGTTGGGCCCGCTGATGCGGAACACGAAGCCACGATTGGCGATCTCCACGCCGAGCTTCAGCTCGATCTGGCGCAGGTGCCCGTCGAAGGGGCCGCACAGGTTGGCCAGTCGCTCGTTGTCTTCCGGCGACAGGGTGAAGTCTCGATGATCGATGCTTTTCATTGCTTGGGGTGGGGCGGGGTCGCCGTCCACCACGATGGACTCGGGGTGACAAGGTTACGCGCGTACCGGGCATGCGGCCAGCGGCGGGCCGATACGCGGTTTTCCACACCCGGTGTGGACGGAGGGCGCGAAAAGCTGTGGATAGGCCTTCGCAGTGCTTGTGCCACAAGGCGTATGAGGCGGTGGTGAAAAAACCGTCACGGTCGGCCGGGTCCTGTGACGGCAGCGCATCTTCCGCTGCCAGGCAGCCAGTACGGCCGCCCCCGTCCGGTTCTCCACACCGGCTGTGGAATGATGCTGAATCAAGCTGTGGATAGGTGGCGAGGAACCTTGCAGCAAAAGGCTCGCCCGTACGTGGCGAAAAAACCGTCAGGGCTGATCGGAATCATTGAGGGTGCACGGGGCAGGTGGCACCGTGTCGCCGTCGCAGGAGGGGATGGCATGGGCATCGGTAACGGGATGCGTGGACTCGGGCTGGCGGGCATCGGCCTGCTGGCGGGCTGTGGGCAGTCAACGCCAACGGCGCTGGGCACGCTGGAGTGGGACCGGATCACGGTGCCG
This sequence comes from Stenotrophomonas sp. pho, assembly GCF_006228405.1. Classification (NCBI taxonomy): domain Bacteria; kingdom Pseudomonadati; phylum Pseudomonadota; class Gammaproteobacteria; order Lysobacterales; family Lysobacteraceae; genus Stenotrophomonas; species Stenotrophomonas sp. pho. The sequence goes on from NZ_CP029759.1 coordinate 1,555,659, forward strand.
GCGCCGGCGGCCGAGGTGATCGCCACGGTGGAGGTGCGCGAGGGCCAGCGGGTCAAGGCCGGGGCCGTGCTGATGCAGCTCGATCCCGCCCGCGGCGACGCGCAGTTCGCGGCGGCGCAGGCCGACACGGCGCGCGCGCAGGCCCAGCTGGAAGAGCTGAAGCTCGGCCCTCGCCAGGAACAGATCGCACAGGCCCAGGCACAACTGGCCGCGTTGCGCGCGCAGTCTTCTGAAGCCACTGCCTACTATCGTCGGGTGCAGCCATTGGCACGCCAGCGCCTGATCGCCGCCGCCGAGCTGGACCGTGCACGGGCGGCCGCCGGCCATGCCGCGGCCAGCGCGCGTGCCGCCGAGCAGGCCTGGCTGGAACGGGTGCACGGCAGTCGCGCGCAGGACATCGCCCAGGGCCAGGCGGCCGCCGACGCCGCACAGGCGCAGCAGGTGGTGCAGGGCGTCAACCTGCAGAAGCTGCAGCTGCGCGCACCGCGCGATGGCGTGATCGATGCCTTGCCCTACCGGCAGGGTGACCAGGCACCGATCGGGGCGCCGCTGGCGGTGATGCTGGTCGGCGAGCGCCCCTATGCGCGCGTCTACCTGCCACAGCCGCTGCGCCTGCAGGTCAAGGTCGGTCAGCCAGCGCAGATACAGCTGGAGGGAGGGGGCACCGTACTGAAGGGCCATGTGCGCGCGATCCGCAGCGAGCCTTCATTCACCCCGTACTACGCACTGACCGGCGATGACGTCGAGCGCCTGAGCTACCTCGCCGAGATCGACGTGGATGCAGCCAGCGACATGCAGAAGCTTCCGGCCGGACTGCCGGTGCAGGTGCGCTTCTGAACACCGGTGCGGACATCGCGGTGCATGCGCAGGGCCTGACTCGCCGCTTCGGTGAACTGCTGGCCGTGGACAAGGTCGACCTGACCGTCCCGCGCGGGCAGGTGTACGGCTTCCTGGGCCCGAACGGGTCAGGCAAGTCGACCACCATCCGCATGCTGTGCGGCCTGCTGGAACCCAGTGCGGGGCAGATCGAGGTGCTGGGCCTGGCGGTTCCCGAGCAGGCCGAAGCACTGCGCCGGCGCATCGGCTACATGACCCAGCGCTTCTCGCTGTACGAAGACCTGTCGGTACGCGAGAACCTGGAATTCCTCGCCGCCATCCAGGACCTGCCGCGCAACCAGGCCCGGCAACGGGTCGATGCGCTGCTGCAGCAGTACCGGTTGCAGGACCGGCAGTCGCAGCTGGCCGGTACGCTCAGCGGCGGGCAGAAGCAGCGCCTGGCCCTGGCCGGCGCCGTGGTGCATTCGCCCGAACTGCTGTTCCTGGATGAGCCGACCAGCGCGGTCGACCCGGAATCGCGCCGCGACTTCTGGGAGGCCCTGTTCGAACTGGCCGACGCGGGAACCACGGTGCTGGTGTCGACCCATTACATGGACGAAGCCGAGCGCTGCCATCGCCTGGCGATCCTTGATCGCGGCGCACTGGTGGCCGACGGCACGCCGGCCGAGCTCTGTTCACGGCTGCAAGGACGCACGCTGCAGGTCACGTCATCGCAGCCACGCCAGGCCAGCCGCGTGCTGGCCGAGCTGCCCGGCGTGCTGAGCGTGGCGCAGATCGGCACCCATCTGCGTGTGCTGTGCAATGAGGGAGCGGCGGACATCGCAGTGCTGGGCCGTGCGCTGGCCAGTGCTGACCCGCAGGCCAGCATCGAGAAGGTGGCGCCGAACCTGGAAGACGTGTTCGTGGCCGCCACCCGTGGCCGTGGCAGGGAGCCAGCGGCATGAACCTGCGCAGGCTGTGGGCGATCATGCTCAAGGAGCTGCGGCAGCTGCGCCGCGACCGCATCACGCTGGCGATGATCGTCGGCATTCCGGTGATGCAACTGCTGCTGTTCGGGTATGCGATCAACCTCAACCTGCGCCACCTCGATGCGGGTATCGCCGACCAGGCCAACAGCGCCGCCTCACGCGCGCTGGTGCAGGTCATGGTCGCCACCGGCGTGATCACGCCACGCAGCGAGGCCTACACGCCGGACCAGCTGATGCAGGCGCTGCGCCGCGGCGAGATCAGCGTCGGCATCGTGGTGCCGGCCGACTTCGAGCGTCGCCGCTTCGATGGACGCGAAGCGGTACAGGTGCTGGTCGATGGCAGCGACACCGTGGTGCAGAGTGCGGCGATCCAGCTGGCGCAGGTGCCACTGGATACGCGCCCGACCAGCAATACGCGGCCGCTGCGCGAAGGCAGCATTGCCGGTGGCCAGGTCAGCGTGACCAGTTTCTACAACCCGCAACGGCGCTCGGCGGTGAACATCGTGCCCGGCCTGATCGGGGTGATCCTGACCATGACCCTGGTGATGTTCACGGCGGTGGCGGTGGTGCGCGAACGCGAGCGCGGCAACATGGAACTGCTGATCGCCACGCCGGTATCGCGCAGCGAACTGATGGTCGGCAAGGTGCTGCCCTATGCAGCGATCGGTCTGCTGCAGACCACGCTGGTGCTGGTGCTGGGCACCTGGCTGTTCCAGGTGCCGATTCGCGGCAGCCTGCTCGACATCTACCTGGCCGCGGTGCTGCTGGTGCTGGCCAACCTGGCGCTGGGCCTGCTGATCTCCACGCGCGCGCGTTCGCAGTTCCAGGCGATGCAGATGACCCTGTTCCTGTTCCTGCCGTCGATCCTGCTGTCGGGCTTCATGTTCCCGTTCGCCGGCATGCCGCGGACGGTGCAGTGGCTGGCCGAAGTGCTGCCGCTGACCCACTTCCTGCGCCTGGTGCGCGGCATCATGCTGCGCGGCGCCTCGCTGTGGGAGCTGTGGCACGACGCACTGGCGCTGCTGGCCTTCATCGTGGTGATGATGACCCTGGCGATCCTGCGTTTCCGCAAGCGCCTGGATTGAGGCCTGTCATTCGGTAGTGCCGGCCGCTGGCCGGCATCATTTCCGGTGGGCGCCGACCGTTGTCGGCACACCCGGACCTTATTCCGCCACCACCCGTGCGCGCAGCGAATTGGTCAGCGCTTCGGTGATCACCACATCCACGAACTGCCCGATCAGGCGCGCAGGCGCCGGGAAATTCACCGACCGCATGTTCTCGGTCTTGCCGGTCAGCTCGTTCGGGTTCTTGCGCGACGGCCCTTCCACCAGCACGGTCTGCACGGTACCGACCATCTTCTCCGAGATGCTGGCGGCGTGCGCATTGATGCGCTCCTGCAGGCGCGACAGGCGCGCATGCTTCTCGGCATCGCTGATCGTGTCCTCCAGATCGGCCGCCGGCGTACCCGGTCGACGCGAATAGATGAAGGAGAAACTGTGGTCGAAGCCGATGTCCTCGATCAGCTTCATGGTCTTCTCGAAGTCGGCATCGGTCTCGCCGGGGAAGCCGACGATGAAGTCCGAGCTGATTGAAATGTCCGGGCGCACCGCGCGCAGCTTGCGGATCTTCGACTTGAATTCCAGCGCGGTGTAGCCGCGCTTCATCGCCGACAGCACGCGGTCGCTGCCGGCCTGCACCGGCAGGTGCAGGAAGTTGGCCAGCTGCGGAACGTCGCGGAACGCATCGATCAGCGAATCGCTGAACTCGAGCGGGTGCGAGGTGGTGAAGCGGATGCGGCCGACCCCATCGATCTCGGCGATGGTGCGGATCAGCAGGCCGAGGTCGGCAAACTCACCGTCTCCATACGGGCCGCGATAGGCGTTGACGTTCTGGCCGAGCAGGTTGATCTCGCGCACGCCCTGCGCGGCGAGCTGCGCCACTTCCACCACCACGTCCTCGAACGGGCGGCTGACTTCGGTGCCGCGGGTGTAAGGCACCACGCAGAACGAGCAGTACTTGGAACAGCCTTCCATGATCGACACGAACGCCGAGGCACCTTCGGCGCGTGGCTCGGGCAGGCGGTCGAACTTCTCGATCTCGGGGAAGCTGATGTCCACCTGCGGGCGCTTCTGCTCGCGGCGTGCGCGGATCAGTTCCGGCAGGCGATGCAGGGTCTGCGGACCGAACACAAGGTCCACGAACGGGGCGCGCTTGATGATCGCTTCGCCTTCCTGCGAGGCAACGCAGCCGCCCACGCCGATGATGACCTCGCGGCCCTTGTTCTTCAGGCCCTTCCACACGCCGAGTTGGCTGAACACCTTCTCCTGCGCCTTCTCGCGGATGGAGCAGGTGTTGACCAGGATGACGTCGGCGTCGTCCGGGCTGTCGGTCAGTTCCAGGCCATCGCTGGCGGCAAGCACGTCGGCCATCTTGGCCGAGTCGTACTCGTTCATCTGGCAACCGTGGGTCTTGATGTACAGCTTGCCCTTGACCTGGTCAGGCTTGCGCGGACCAGCGGGCAGGGCAACGAGCGGGTACCGCCCGGCGTGGCGGGCGGAAAGACGTCTGGCGTCCCGGTCATGGCGCTTAATCCATTCGGGTGGCGGGAAAGCGGGCAATTCTACCCGCATCCCGCGCCAGCCGCCGCGCCCTTGTAGAGCCGAGCCCACGCTCGGCTGGCTTCAGTAGAGCCAGGCCATGCCAGGCTGCTGCCCCATGGGAAGCGGGAAGAGCAGCCGAGCGCGGGCTCGGCTCTACAAGGGGGGGCTGCTTACGCGGCCGCCAGCTCCGCATCGATCTGCCGCGAACGGTCGAAGGCGGTCATCGCGCTCATCCGTGCGATGTAATCAGCCGTGGCCGGCGCAGGCTGCACCAGGCCGAAGGCCGTGGTCCAGGCCAGCGCATTGCCCCACAGCACGTCGGCGGCACTCATCGTCTCGCCGAGCAGGTACGGGCCCTGCGCCAGCTGGGCCTCGACCACCTGCAGCACGGTCTCGGCGTCGTTGTACGGCGACATCAGGCGCGGCGGCGGCTCGCGGTGCATCGCCTTGTCGATCATCGCCGGCTCGAAACAGGCACCGTAGAAGGCCATCCAGCGCAGGTAGGGGCCGCGCAGGGCGTCGCCGATCGGCGGGGCCAGCCCGGCCTCCGGATACAGGTCGGCCAGGTACAGATAAATGGCGACCTGCTCGGTCACCAGTGCGCCGTTGTGGACGATGGCCGGCACCTTGCCCATCGGGTTGATGGCCAGATAGGCCGGGGCCAGGTTGGCACCGGCCTTCAGGTCCAGCACCTGCATGCGGTAGTCGGCACCCAGCGCTTCGAGCAGGGCCACGGCGCCGCTCGAACGGGATCTGGCGGCGTGGTACAGGGTGATCTGGCGTGAGTTCATGGCATTGCTCCTTGCGGTGGGTGGGTGAACTGGAAGCCATCCTGAGGCACTATTGCGGACGACTTCTGTCCTCGATTCTTCATGCGCCATACCGCCCATCGACTGCTGCGCCTGATCGCCCTGCTGCAGGCCCGCCGCCAGTGGTCCGGGGCTGAGCTGGCCGAGCGCATGGGCGTGGACCGGCGCAGTATCCGCCGTGATATCGAACGCCTGCGCGAACTGGGCTATCCGGTGCGGGCCTCATCGGGGGTCGGCGGCGGCTATCAGCTCGGGGCAGGGGCACCGGTGCTGCCGATGCTGCTGGACGAGGACGAGGCGACGACCCTGGCGATCGCCCTGCGTGCCGCGTCCGCGACCGTCGCTGGCATCGACGACACCGCGCGGGGCCTGCTGTCCAAGCTCGATCCGCTGGTCCCCACCCGTCGCCGGCGGCAGGCCGGCGAGGTGCATGCGGCGACGGCCACCCTGTCCGACCTTCCCTCCACCGACGCACGCCTGCTGGGACGGCTGGCCCAGCACTGCCGGCAGGCGTCACGGCTGGCCTTCGAGTACCGCAGTGCGCAGGAGGAGGTGACCCAGCGCGAGGTCGAGGCGCAGCACCTGGTCAACTATGGGCGGCGCTGGTACCTGCTGGCCTGGGACCTGGGCCGCCAGGACTGGCGCACCCTGCGCGTGGACCGGATGGGCGCGGTGCGCGAATGCGCCGGGCCGGGCATGCATCGGCGCCCGCCCGCGCCCCCGGACGTGATGGTGCGGCAGGCGGTCAGCCAGGCGCCCTTCGCGCTGCAGGCCATTGTCCGCCTGGCCGGCAGCCGCACCGAGCTGGAAGGGCGCATCCCGCCGTGGTGTGGTGTGCTGGAGGCTGATGGTGCCGACCATTGCCTGTTGCGCATGGGCGCCGAGAGCCGCGGCATGATGCTGGCGCAGATCCTCAGCCTGGACCGGGTGCCGGTGGCGTTGTGGACCACACCGCCGGGCCTGCGCGATGAGCTGGCACAGCGTTTGACCGGATTGGGCCAGGTGCTGGCTGTGCCGCCGGTCACAGGCTGAGCCACATCGCTTGGCAAGCCCCGGCGAAGCTGGGACACTCGCGGCATGAAGGGGATACTGGGGACAACGGCGATCATCATCGCTGCGCTGACCGCTGCGCCGGCCAGCGCTGGCACCCTGTACAAGTGCCAGGGCGCCGACGGGGTCACCAGCTACGTGAGCAAGCGAGTGGCCGGCGCGCGCTGCAGCAGCATCAGCTACAGCCGCGATACCCGCCCGGCACCGCGCCCCGTGGTGGCCGCATCGAAGCCTGCGCCGACCTCGGTGGCCAGCATCGAACGCAATCCGGTCGCCGTGGCGGCCAGCGCCGCTGCGCCCGCTGCAGTCGCGCCGACGCCTGCTGCACCCGCGCCTGCCGCGGTACCGACGGCCTCGCGGGCCGGGCGGATGGTCAGCGGCCAGGTCTACTCCTTCATGAAGGATGGGGTGCGCCACTACACCAGTGCGCGGCCGACCCAGGTCGCCAACCTCGGCCCGGTGCGTACCATCCGCTACAGTTTCATGGAGCGCTGTTATGCCTGTGGCGTCAACCCACGCGTGGACTTCGGTTCGGTGCGCTTGAACACCACCGCGTTCCAGACCGAGATCACCTCGGCCGCACGCGAGTTCGGCGTCGAAGAAGCCGTGGTGCGCGCCATCATCCACGCCGAGTCGGCCTACAACCCGACCGCGCTCAGCCGCGCCGGCGCGCAGGGCCTGATGCAGCTGATGCCGCCGACCGCAGCCCGCTTCGGGGTCAGCGATTCCTACGATGCCGCGCAGAACATCCGTGGTGGCGTGCAGTATCTTGCGTGGTTGCTGAAGCGCTTCAATGGCGACCTGACCCTGGCTGCGGCCGGCTACAACGCCGGCGAAGGCGCGGTCGACCGCCACGGTGGCGTGCCGCCCTACAGCGAGACCCAGTACTACGTGCGCCGGGTCGGACAGCTGGCCGAGCGTTACCGCACCGCATTGACACACCAGTAGTGCCGGCCGCTGGCCGGCAACCCCGTAATCAATGTTGTTGCAATGCGTTGTGTGGCGCGCGACGGTTCCGCTACACTCGCCCATGATTCAATGCGGCTCTGGCCCCCACCGGATCCGCTGGCAGCCTTAAAGCTACCTAATCAATATCGGAGTGCCGGATGGCCAACGATGGGGTACACGATCCAGTCAACACCGGACGTCGGCGTTTTCTTTCTGCCACCACTGCTGTGGTTGGCGCCGTCGGCGTCGGATTCACCGCCGTTCCTTTCATCAAATCCTGGAACCCCAGTGCCCGTGCCAAGCTTGCCGGTGCACCGGTGGTGGCCGACATCAGCGCCCTGCAGGAAGGCCAACGCCTGATCGTGGAGTGGCGTGGCCAGCCGATCTGGATCGTCAAGCGGTCCAAGGCGATCCTGGATGCACTGCACGGGCTGGATGGCCGCCTCAAGGACCCCGAGTCCGGCGAGAAGGACCAGCAGCCGGACTACGTGCTGAAGCAGAACCCCGAGCTGCGCTCGATCAAGCCGGACATCTCCGTGCTGGTCGGCCTGTGCACGCACCTGGGCTGCTCGCCGGAAATGGTCGCCGAGATCCGGCCTGAGCCCTACGACCCGCAGTGGAAGGGGGGCTACTTCTGCCCCTGCCACAAGTCGCGCTTCGACATGTCCGGCCGCGTCTTCAAGGATGTGCCGGCACCGATCAACCTGAAGGTGCCCGCGCACCATTACCAGGACGACAACACCATCATCATCGGTGTCGATCCGCAGGGGGCAGCCTGATGGCCAATATCCTCGCCCGTACCGCCAGCGGCGTCGCCGACTGGGTCAATGCCCGCGCGCCGGGCCTGATGCCGGTCTACCGCAAGCACGTTACCGAGTATTACGCGCCGAAGAACTTCAACATCTGGTACTACTTCGGTTCGCTGGCACTGCTGGTGCTGGTCAACCAGATCGTCACCGGCATCTTCCTGACGATGCACTACAAGACCAGCGCCGCCGAGGCGTTCGGCTCCATCGAATACATCATGCGTGATGTGGAGTGGGGCTGGCTGATCCGCTACATGCACTCCACCGGCGCCTCGCTTTTCTTCATCGTGGTCTACCTGCACATGTTCCGCGGCCTGCTGTACGGCAGCTACCAGAAGCCGCGCGAGCTGGTGTGGATCCTGGGCATGCTGATCTACCTGGTGCTGATGGCCGAGGCCTTCATGGGCTATGTGCTGCCGTGGGGCCAGATGTCGTTCTGGGGCGCCAAAGTGATCATCTCGCTGTTCGGCGCGATACCGGTGATCGGCAACGGCCTGACCGAATGGATCATGGGCGACTACCTGCCCAGTGACGCCACGCTCAACCGCTTCTTCGCGCTGCACGTCATCGCACTGCCGCTGGTGCTGCTGTTGCTGGTGGTGCTGCATCTGGGCGCGCTGCACGAAGTGGGGTCGAACAACCCCGATGGCGTGGAGATCAAGAAGGGGCCGAAGGGCAACCGCTGGTCGCCGAATGCTCCGGCCGACGGTATTCCGTTCCATCCGTACTACACGCTCAAGGATGGTGTCGGCGCCGGCTTCCTTCTGATCATCGCCGCCTTCATCATCTTCTTCGCACCGGGCTTCGGCGGCCTGTTCCTGGAACACGACAACTTCACCGAGGCCAACCGCCTGGTGACCCCCGAACACATCAAGCCGGTCTGGTACTACACGCCTTACTACGCGATGTTGCGCGTGGTACCGAACAAGCTCGGTGGCGTGCTGGTGATGTTCTCGGCCATTGCGATCCTGTTCCTGGTGCCGTGGCTGGACAAGGCCAGGGTGAAGTCGGTGCGCTACCGCGGCTGGATCTCGAAGGTGATGCTGGGCGTGCTGGCGGTGTGCTTCGTGTGGCTGGGCGTGATCGGCTCCGGCCCGGGCACCGACGTGCATGAAACCTACATCGGGCGGGTGCTGACCTTCCTGTACTTCGCGTTCTTCATCACCATGCCGCTATGGACAAGGTTGGACAAGACCAAGCCGGTACCGGAGAGGGTGACCACGCATGACTGAGCGCTGGATGGTCCGGCTGGCCCTGACGGCCACCCTGATGCTGGGCAGTTTCCTGGCCTCCGCCGCCGAGGGCGGCACCAAGCTGCTGCAGGCCGGCAACGACCTCGGTGACCGCGCCTCGCTGCAGCGGGGTGCGCAGCTGTACATGAACTACTGCTCCGGCTGCCACGCGCTGAAGTACCTGCGCTACTCGCGGATGGCGCAGGACCTGGGCCTGACCGAAGAAGAGGTGATGAACAACCTCAACTTCACCGGCTCGGCGATCGGCGACCCGATCCCGGTGGCGATGCCCAAGGAAAACGCGGAGAAGTGGTTCGGCAAGATGCCGCCCGATCTCAGCCTGATCGCGCGTGTGCGTGGCAGCGACTGGGTCTATACCTATCTCAAGTCGTTCTATCTGGACAGCAGCCGCCCGCTGGGCTGGAACAACGCGCTGTTCGCCAACGCCTCCATGCCCAACCCGCTGTGGGAGATGCAGGGGCTGCAGCATGCGGTGCACGGCAAGGCGGAAGCGCCCGGTATGGACCCGCCGGTGACCGGCCTGAAGATTGAAACGCCGGGATCGGTGGACGCCGGGCAGTACGACCAGGCCGTGCGGGACATCACCAACTTCCTCGAATACGCCGGCGAACCGGCCGCACTCAAGCGCCAGCAGCTGGGCGTGTGGGTGATCCTGTTCCTGGCCCTGCTGACCTTCCTGCTGTACCTGCTGAAGAAGGAATACTGGAAGGACGTTCACTGATTCTGCCACCGGCCATCGCATGGGCCTATTGGCTTTTGTGATGGTCGGTTGCACACTCGGGGAGGAGTCGACCGCTGGCACGGTGCCGGCGGCGCCGATGCGGCAGGCGGTCTCCTGTCGTGGGAGAGCCTTTGATGGCGGCGAGCGTACGCATGCGCAATACACTGACGCTGTTTTCCTCGAACGACGACGTACTGTGCCACCGTGTACGCCTGGTCCTGGCGGCCAAGGGCGTCACCTTCGACTTCGTTCCGGTCGATCCGCAGAACCCGCCTGAAGACCTGATCGACCTCAATCCGTACCACTCGGTGCCGACCCTGGTCGAACGCGAGCTGGTGCTGTACGCCGCATCGGTGGTCAGCGAGTACCTGGATGAGCGCTACCCGCATCCGCCACTGATGCCGGTCGACCCGTTGTCGCGTGCACGCATCCGCCTGGCCATGCTCCGCATCGAGCACGACTGGGTGCCGCAGGTGCAGGCCGTCCAGCTGGGCAACAAGACCCAGGTCGAGGCCGGGCGCAAGCGCCTGAAGGAACTGCTGACCGCCTCGCTGCCGCTGTTCAAGGCCAGCAAGTTCTTCCTCAACCCGGAAATGAGCCTGGCCGACTGCGCGATGGCGCCGATCATCTGGCGCCTGCAGTCGCTGGATGTGCCGCTGCCGAAGGACGGCAAGGCGATCGAGGACTACGGCAACCGCATCTTCCGCCATCCGGGATTTGTCCGCAGCCTGACCGAGCAGGAAAAGAAACTGCGCGACCTGCCGGTCTGATCCGGCCCCGCGTTACCCGTCTGCACGCCGACCGGCGTGCAGACGATCCGCCCCGGCGGGGCGCCGGGCGCGTACACTTCACGCATGACCGAAGACTTCTTCCACATGACCAGCCACCGCCCGTACCTGCTGCGGGCGCTGGTGGAATGGATCAACGACAACCAGCTGACCCCGCACATCCTGGTCGACGCCGGCGTCCCCGGCGTGCAGGTCCCGCCTTCGGCGGTCAAGGATGGCCGGGTCGTGCTCAACATCGCCGAACGTGCCGTGGTGCGGCTGATGATCGACAACGAAATGGTGAGCTTCTCGGCCCGCTTCTCCGGAACCAGCTACCCGGTGCAGGTGCCGATCAGCGCCGTGCTGGCGGTCTACGCCCGCGAGACCGGGCAGGGCATGGCATTGCCGGATGACATTCCGGGCAACGAAACCGCACCGACCCGCGATGAGCTGCTGCACGAGGAAGGCACGCCGCCGGACGACACGCCGCCGGCCAGTCCGCCGCCGAAGGGCCGCCCGAACCTGCGCGTGGTCAAGTAACCCTTCCGACGCCGCCCCGATGGGCGGCGTTTTTCTTTGCCCGTTTGGCGGTGGGTGCCGGAATTGTGTGGGTGCCGACCGTTGGTCGGCACACCTTCAGTTCTTACACATCCTCGGCATCCTCCACATCCGGCCGGATCTGGCTGATCCGCGCGGCACCGGGGCCGGTGAACGAGATCAGCTGGTCGCCACGCAGCACCATGCGGCCCACGTGGCGATCGATGCCATCGTAGGAATACTCGAACTTGAAGGTGCGCTCGAAACCGAGCCGGCCATCTTCGCCACGCGACAGTCGCAGGCCGGTGGCGTGCACCGCCTGGTCCAGCCACTGCACGTCGGCGGCGCGGCAGGCATTGCGTCCCAGCTCGACCGCGCGCTCGGCGGCCGAGCGTGCGGCGTTCCAGAAGAAGTAGATGATTCCGCCGGCAATCAACAACAGCAGCAGGGTAGGCATGGCGTCAGCCGTCAGAGGTCGATCCGGCAAAGATGGCGGCGAACGTGCGCTGGATCAAGCACGGGTATCACCGCCTCGGCGGTGGCTGGCCCGTCGTCGGCGCTGCGGGCGCGTTGGCCGGTACGGCCTGCATCGGCGCTGCGGAGGGTGACGGCATCACCAATGGCGCGGTCGCGGTCAACTGCAGCAGGGCCGCCCAGTCCTGGCGGTTGAAGCTGCATTCGTCCTCGCGGCCCGGCGTGCAGCTGGGCTCGATGCCGGTGCTGTTGCGTTCGCGTGCCGGGGGCAGCTTGATCAATCCGGTACGGTCCAGCGGCAGCAGGCGCATCGCCACGGTGTTCATCACGTTGCCACCGACCAGGTACAGGGTCTGGTCGCCCCCCAGGTTGGCAGCCACCACCACTTCGCAATGCGATTTCCAGTGGCCCACCGAACCGTTGCCCAGCGCCTGCACCAGCCCGCTGTAGCTGAGCGTCGTGCTGCGGTCGCGCAGGAAGCACAGCAGATCACCTGGCGCGGGCTTGGCCGTGGCCGGGTCGACCAGCCGGTACGGCACGCCCGAGGGGCCGCTCTGGTACGCGGCACGGATGTAGTCGATGTGGCGCGGCGACGTGTTGAAGCCGGGAACGCCGGCCTGCACCATCACCCAGGAAATGAAAGCGGCCGACCACGGGTTGTCGATCAGGAACGCGCGGCAGTCGCTGTCGGTGTAGCGCGTGCCCAGTGGTGCCAGACAGCTGCTGGCGCCGGCGATGCTGCCCATCGCATTGAGCGTGCCGCTGTTGCGCCAGTAGCCGGCCACGCGCTGCCAGGCGATCAGGCCGTTGTCGGCCAGGTGATCGCTTTCGGCTTCGGTGACGCTGAGGCTGGCGGCGCGGCCATCGCGATCGATGAAGGGCCGGAACCACAACCGGTGCTCGTTGCAGGCGGTATTGCGGATGGCCACCGCCAATGGGCTCAGGCCGAAGCGGGGAGGGACATCGCAGGCTTCAGCGGCTGCGGCGGACAAGGGGGCTGCCGCGAGCAGCAGACAGGCAGGCAAGAGCATCCGGCGCATGCGCGGCTCCTGTGGGGATGCCCGCAGCGTCGCAGAGGCTGGCGTAGCCGAGCCGTGAAGGCGCCCGGGTCGTGTAGAGCCGAGCCTACGCTCGGCTCATCGCGCAAAGCGGGTGCCGGGCGCGCCGCAGATCGAGAAGCAGCCGAGCGTGGGCTCGGCTCTACAAGGTCCCGTAGGCCTCAAGCCGGCGGCGGGCCCAGCTTCAACGACAGATCGATGGCCTGCACATGCTTGGTCAGTCCGCCGATGGAGATGCAATCGACGCCATCCTCAGCGATCGAGCGCAGGCCGCCCAGGCCGACGCTGCCGGAGACTTCCAGCGGAATGCGTCCGGCGGTGATGCGCACCGCCTCGCGGCGCAGGTCGGGACTGAAGTCATCCAGCAGGATGCGTTCGCAACCGGCTTCGAGCGCCTGGCGCAGCTGTGCCAGGTCTTCGACCTCGACCACCAGTGGCAGCGCAGGCCACTGCCGGCGTGCGGCGGCCACCGCCGCGGCCAGCGAACCGGCGGCGCGGATGTGGTTCTCCTTCAGCATCACCGTGTCGTACAGGCCGAAGCGGTGGTTCTCGCCGCCGCCGCAGCGCACCGCGTACTTCTGCGCCAGGCGCAGGCCGGGCAGGGTCTTGCGGGTGTCGAGGATGCGGGTACCGGTACCGGCCACCGCAGCCACGTAGCGAGCAGTGGTGGTCGCGGTGCCGGACAGCGTCTGCAGGAAGTTCAGCGAAGTGCGCTCGGCACTGACCAGGCTGCGGCTGCGCCCGTGCAGCAGGGCCAGCACGGTGCCGGCGGTGACGGCATCGCCTTCGGCGATGTGCCATTCAATGCGCACGTCAGGGTCGAGCGCGCGATGGGTAGCGTCGAACCAGGGGCGCCCGGCGATCACCGCATCCTGCTTGCACAGCAGGTAGGCGCTGTCGGCCTGGTCGGGGAGCAGGGCGGCGGTGACATCACCGCTGCCCAGGTCCTCGGCCAGCGCGCGCGCGACATCGGCGGCGACAACGGCCGCATCCGGCGTCGGCAGCGTGCTCATGCAGCCGGGAAGTCGGCGATCTGGGCGGTCGGAATGGCTTCCTCGGCCAGCAGCACCGGGATGCCGTCGTCGACGCGGAACACCTGCTTGCGGTCACGGGTGACCAGCGCCTCGCGCAGCGGCTGCGCCAGCGGGTTGCCATCGGCCTTGGTCACCGTGCCGGCGGAAATGGCCTTGTTGAGGGCTTCCAGGCCCTTGCCATCCAGCAGGGACAGGGGCTGGCGGGTGTCCGGGGACACCAGCAGGTCGAGCAGCTTGCGATCCATGGTTCTTCGTCTTGCGTGGAAGACGGCTAGAATACGTCTTTAAGGCAGGTGACGGCCAATGACCCCCAACCCGATCGCGCCGCTTGTCGGCATCGTCATGGGTTCCCGTTCCGACTGGGAAACCATGCAGCACGCCGCCCAGAAGCTTGAAGCCCTGGGTGTTCCGTTCGAAGTGAAGGTGGTGTCCGCGCATCGGACGCCGGATGTGTTGTTCAGTTACGCCGAGCAGGCGGGCCCGCGTGGCCTGCGCGCGATCATCGCCGGTGCCGGCGGGGCCGCGCACCTGCCGGGCATGATCGCGGCCAAGACCGCCGTGCCGGTGCTGGGCGTGCCGGTGCAGTCCAAGGCCCTCAACGGAATGGATTCCCTTCTGTCGATCGTGCAGATGCCGGCCGGCATCCCGGTCGCCACCTTCGCCATCGGCAACGCCGGCGCCTCCAACGCCGCGCTGTTCGCGGCGGCGATGCTGGCCAGCGACCAGCCGGCGATCGGCCAGGCGCTCGATGCCTTCCGTGCACGCCAGACCGAAGACGTGATGGCCCACGACGATCCGCGCCAATGAGCCTGACTGTCGGCATCCTGGGCGGCGGCCAGCTCGCCCGCATGATGGTCCTGGCCGGTGCGCCGCTGGGGCTGCGCTTCGAACTGTACGACCCGGCCGCCGACGCCTGCAGCGGCCCGCTGGCGCCGCTCACCGTGGGCGCCTTCGACGACCGCCAGGCCTTGGCGGACTTCGCCGCCAAGGTCGATGTGGTCACCTTCGATTTTGAGAACGTGCCTGCCGACAGTGCACAGTTCCTGGCCGACCGCGTGCCGGTCTATCCGCCGCCGGCCGCGCTGGCGGTGGCCCAGGACCGGTTGAGCGAGAAGACCCTGTTCCAGCAGCTGGGTATTCCGCTGCCGGCCTTCGCCGACATCCGCAGCCGCGACGAGCTGGCGGCGAAGGTGGCTGAGTTCGGCCTGCCGTGCATCCTCAAGACCCGCCGCCTCGGCTACGACGGCAAGGGTCAGTTCCGCCTGCGCAGCGAAGCTGACATCGACGCCGCATGGGATGCGCTCGGTGCCCAGGTGGAGCGCACCGGACTGATCCTGGAAGGCTTCGTGGCCTTCCAGCGCGAGGTCAGCGTGGTGGCCGTGCGTGGCCGCGATGGCAGCTTCGAAGCCTGGCCGGTCACCGGCAACTGGCATGTCGACGGCGTGCTGTCGGCCAGCGTGGCACCGGCGCTGCTGTCCGACGCCGAGCAGCAGGCAGCGATCGGCTATGCCCGCCGCGTCGCCGAGCACCTGCAGTATGTGGGCGTGTTCGCGCTGGAGCTGTTCTGCCGTGATGGTGAGCTGCTGGCCAACGAGATGGCACCGCGCGTGCACAACTCCGGCCACTGGACCATCGAAGGCAGCGAGACCTCGCAGTTCGAGAACCATCTGCGTGCGGTGCTGGGCCTGCCGCTGGGCAGCACCCGCATGCTCGGCCATGCCTGCATGCTGAACTGGCTGGGCGTGATGCCCGATCCGGCGCCGGTGCTGGGTCAGGCCAGTGGCCATTGGCACGACTACGGCAAGGAGCCGCGCGAAGGTCGCAAGGTCGGCCACGCCACGTTGCGCGACGATGATGCCGCTGCATTGGCCGATGCGCTGGACCAGGTCGGCCTGGAGCTGGACCGCCAGGCCCAGGTGGCGCCGGCGGTGCACGCGCTGCGCAACCGCTGAGCCCGGGCGTGCCGGCCAATGGCCGGCACAACCTTGTATGCCTGCAACGGTGTGGCGCGCCGGTGCAGGCATCGGCGCACCATTGCCGGTGGTAGCGTGGAGCTCCTTTCACAGGAGTCACGACCATGCTCGACTGGAATGCCTACCGCAAGGAACTGAAGGGCCGCATCGGCGAGATCGGCAAGCTCTCGCCGGACACGGTCAAGGGCTACGCCACCCTGGCCAATGCCGGTGCCCAGACCAACCATCTGGATGCCAAGACCCGTGAGCTGATCGCATTGGCGGTGGCGGTGACCACCCGCTGCGACGGCTGCATCACCGTGCACGTGGACGCTGCGCTGAAGCATGGCGCCAGCCGCGAGGAAATCACCGAAGCACTGGGCGTGGCGGTGTCGCTCAACGCCGGCGCGGCGCTGGTGTACTCGGCGCGGGTGATGGACGCGGTGGCTGCGCACGAGAACGCGTGAAGCTTCATCTGTAGGGCCGAGCCCATGCTCGGCTGCTGTCCGGCCAGCCGAGCATGGGCTCGGCCCTACAGGCGGTCAGCGCAGCTGGCTTTCGGCGAATTCCCAGTTGACCATCTGCCAGAAGGCATCCAGGTAACGCGCGCGATCATTCTG
The DNA here is from genome assembly GCF_006228405.1 of Stenotrophomonas sp. pho. NCBI lineage: Bacteria > Pseudomonadati > Pseudomonadota > Gammaproteobacteria > Lysobacterales > Lysobacteraceae > Stenotrophomonas > Stenotrophomonas sp. pho. The sequence continues at coordinate 1,572,093 of NZ_CP029759.1, forward strand.
GTAATCGGTGTAGTAGGCGTGCTCCCAGACATCGCAGCACAGCAGCGGGGTGCTTTCGCCGGTCAGTGGCGTGCCGGCGTTGCGGGTGGCCTGGATGCCGAGCTGGCCACCGGGGTGCTGCACCAGCCACACCCAGCCCGAGCCGAACAGGCCCAGCGCGGTGCGGTTGAATTCCTCGCGCAGGCGCTGCGCGTCACCGAACTGGCGCTTGACCAGCTCGCCCAGCCGGCCCTGCGGCTCGCCGCCGCCGCGCGGGCGCAGGCACTGCCAATAGAAGCCGTGGTTCCAGGCCTGGGCGGCCACATCGAACAGCGTGCCCTGGGCATGGCGCACGATCTCTTCCAGTGACGCCTCCTCCCACTCGGTGCCGAGAGTGCCGGCGTTGACCGCGTCAACGTAGGCGCGGTGGTGGCGGCCGTGATGCAACTCAACGGTCTGCGCGGACAGGTGGGGCTGCAGGGAGCCGGGGAGATAGGGCAGGGCAGGCAATTCGACGGGCATGGGCAGGTTCGTGGCCAGGGGACGGCGGTAGCCTGTTCCATCCGCTTACAATGGCGGCTACCGTGGGCAGTCTAGCCGACCATCACGGTCGGTTTGTCCGGCGAAGCAAGGAGTGTGGTTGTGGCGGTAATGCAGCAAATCCAGGCCGAGGTCGATCGTTACCCGCTCGTGCTGTTCATGAAGGGCACCCCGCAATACCCGATGTGCGGCTTTTCCAGTCGCGCCGTGCAGGCGTTGATGGCAGCCGGCGCCGTCACCCTGCGCACTGTCAACGTGCTCGAAGAGCCGGAGATCCGCGCCAACCTGCCGCGCTTTTCCAATCTGCCGACCTTCCCGCAGCTGTTCATCAACGGTGAGTTGATCGGCGGCTGCGACATCGTCATGGAACTGTTTGAATCCGGCGAGCTCAAGCGCATCGTCGAAGAGGCGACCCAGGGATGAGTGCCTGGCCGTCGACGTCACCGACTGACGGGGCGATCGATGGCCGCCCGTTGCAGGATCGCGTCGTACTGGTCGCCGGCGCCGGGGGAGGGCTGGGCAGTGCCGCGGCGGTCGCCGCAGCCGCAGCCGGTGCCACCGTGGTCCTGCTGGGACGCAAGCCGCGCCGGCTGGACCGGGTCTATGCCCAGGTCCAGGCGGTCGGTCCGGAACCGCTTCTGTACCCGCTGGACCTGGAAGGCGCCAGCCCCGATGACTATGCCGAACTGGCCCAGGCCCTGCAGCGCGAGCTGGGGCGGCTGGATGGACTGCTGGTATGCGCCGCGCATTTCCCCGGGCTGACTCCGTTTGAACTGGCTGACCCGGCCAGTTTCGCCCGTGCGGTCCATGTCACCCTGACCGCACCGGCCTGGCTGGCCCAGGCCTGCCTGCCGCTGCTGCGGCAACGCGAGGATGCCGCCATGGTGTTCGCGGTCGATGCCCCCGACCGGGTGGGGCAGGCCTATTGGGGGGGTATGGCGTAGCCCAGCACGGCCTGCGTGGCCTGATCGCCAGCCTGCACGATGAACTGGGCCGCAGTCCCGTCCGGGTCAGCGGCCTGTACCCAGGCCCCCTGCGCACGGCGCTTCGGGCCCGCGCCTATTCCGTGGACCAGGACCCGGCTGCGCAAGGCCCGGAAGCCGCGGCGGCCGCCGCGGTGACCCTGCTGTCCGCCGCTGGGAGCACCTGGCGCGGGCAGATTCTCGATGCCAGTGAGACGCCCCGGGAAAGGTGAGCCCTGTGGAAAGGCGGAGTGAAGAGCCCGTCACGATTGCGTTGCGAACCGGTGCCGTTTGTCGCACAACCGTCACATTGATGGCGTAGCGTGTTAATCTAGTGTTAACCGTTAGGGCTGCCTTCAGCCGAGCGGTAGGGAACCCCAGATAACTCTCCGATCAGCCACCCGCAGGGCTGCTTGGATGCGCTTTTTTTCCGCCATCGCCAACTCGCATCGAGGCTACCGAAAAATGACCCACCCACTCCGGATGTCCAAGCTTACCCTTGGTCTCGTGGCTGCACTTGCTGCCGCTCCCGCCTTCGCCCAGAGCAGCACCTCCGCCGGTGTCGGCGGCCAGGTGATGTCCGCTGCAGGCCAGCCTGTCGCCGGCGCTGAAGTCACCATCACGCACACCGAGTCGGGCACTGTTTCGCGTGCCACCACCGATGCGTCGGGCCGATACAACGCGCGCGGCCTGCGCGTGGGTGGTCCGTACACCATCACCATCACCAAGTCCGGTGAAGGCACCAAGACCGAGGAAGGTGTCTACCTGAACCTGAACCAGGTCAACACCGTCAACGCCAACCTGGGCGGTGACCTGGCTGCAACCAACCTGGACGCGGTGAACGTTGTTGCCACCGCCGGCGGCCTGGACCTGTTCAGTGCCAACAAGATGGGCACCGGCACCAACGTGACCCGCGAAACGATGGATGCGCTGCCGTCGGCCAGCCGCAACATCCAGGACTACGTGCGTCTCGACCCGCGCATCTCGCAGGTCAGCAAGGCGGACGGCGCGATCTCGGCCGGCGGCCAGAATACCCGTTACAACGCCATCCGCATCGACGGCATCAGCGCCTCCGATCCGTTCGGCCTGGGTTCCAACAACCTGCCGACCGAGCGTCAGCCGGTGTCGATGGACGCCATCCAGGAAATCAACATCGACCTGGCCAACTACGACACCACCATCGCCGGTGGCACCGGCGCGGTGATCAACGCCGTGACCAAGTCGGGTACCAATGAATTCCACGGCACCGTGTACGGTTCGTACCGCGACAAGGACATGGTCCGCTCGCGCCTGGAAGGTGACAAGCAGGACTTCAACGGCTTCGAGGACGAGAAGACCTACGGCATGACCTTCGGCGGTCCGATCGTCAAGGACAAGCTGTTCTTCTTCACCAACTATGAAAAGTACGAGCGCTCGGCTGCCGGCGTCGCCCTGAGCGACACGCCGATCGGCCGTGGCACCATCACCCAGCAGCAGATCACCGACGTCCAGAACTTCCTGGGCAAGCTGGGCTACGACCCGGGCAGCCTGGCGGCGCCGAACAGCAAGACCGAGATCGAAGAGTATGCGGTCAAGCTGGACTGGAACATCAACGAGAACCACCGTGCGGCCCTGCGCTACAACAAGATGGAGCAGAACGTCGTTCGCTTCCCGCAGGTCAGCAGCAGCGCCATCTCGCTGAGCAACTTCTGGTACCAGCAGCCGACCCAGTACGAAACCTGGATGGGCGAACTGTTCAGTGACTGGTCCGAGAACTTCTCGACCGAGTTCAAGGTCTCGCACAAGGATTACTCGGCCAACCGCGTCCCGCTGGTGGACATGCCGCAGATCCGCATCAAGTCGGGCAACGATTCGCTGTACGTCGGTACCGAACAGAACACCCACGTCAACATCGTCGAGTCGAAGGAACTGAGCGCCTTTGGTGCCGGTACCTGGTACATCGGTGACCACACCGTCAAGTTCGGCTTCGATTACTCGAAGAATGACCTGATGAACTTCTACGGCCGCAACCTCAACGGCGTGTACGAATTCAACAGCGTCAACGATTTCCTGGCGGGCAAGGCTTCGCGCTACCAGCTGCGTGCTCCGCGCGCCGATGGCAGCCGCAGCGACATCCCGGCCGACTTCACCCTGAAGAACACCGGCGTGTTCGTGCAGGACACCTGGGCGATCAACTACAACCTGAACCTGATGTTCGGCGTGCGCATCGACATGCCTGACTTCAGCACCCAGCGCCTGTACAACCCGCGCATCGAGCAGCTGTACGGCTTCAACAACACCAAGCTGGTCGACAAGAACCTGGTGCAGCCGCGCGTCGGCTTCAACTACACCTTCGACAGCGATCGCCCGACCCAGCTGCGCGGTGGCGTGGGCCTGTTCGGCGGCGCCGCCCCGAACGTGTGGCTGGCAGGTGCCTACCAGAACACCGGCCTGAACTACATCGAGTACGACGAGCGCAGCATCCCGGCCGGTGCCTTCACTCCGGACGGCAACAACCCGTACATCCCGGCCGGTGGCCCGGCTTCGGCCCGTCAGAACGTCGACATCATCGCGCCGGGTACCCGCCTGCCGTCGGTGTGGAAGGCCAACCTGGCGTTCGACCATGAGCTGCCGTGGTACGGCATCGTCGCGTCGGCCGAAGTGCTGTTCACCAAGGTCAAGGACGGCATCTACTTCGACCGTCTGGACGTGTCGGCGCCGACCGCCTTCGGTCAGGATGGCCGCGCGATCTACTGGAACGCCGCTGGCCGCAACCAGGCCAATACCCGTATCGACAAGGGTGTCGACTACGGCATGTCGACCGGTACCAAGGGTGCGGTTGACCGCGCCAACCGTCCGTCCGACATCGGCGACGTTCTGGTCCTGCGCAACACCGACAAGGGCCGCGGCACCCAGGCCACCTTCTCGCTGGCCAAGCCGTTGACCGAGAACTGGGGCTGGTCGCTGGGTTACACCTACACCAAGTCCACCGAAGTCAGCCCGCTGTCCAGCTCGCAGAACACCTCGAACTGGAACAACACGCTGATCTTCAATGCCAACGAGAACGTGGCCTACAACTCGCGTTATGCGATGAAGGACCGCGTCACCGGCACCCTGGAGTGGAAGCACAACTTCTTCGGTGACAACGCCACCCGCGTCGGCCTGTTCTACGAAGGCCGTTCGGGCCGTCCGTACAGCTACATCTTCTACAACGATGCCAACGGCGACGGTGCTGCCACCAACGACCTGTTCTACGTGCCGAAGGGTCCGGGCGACGTGCTGTTCACCGGCGGTGCCGCGATGGAGAAGCAGTTCTTCGACTGGCTGGCGCAGAACCCGGAACTCGATGCCTACCGTGGCAGCGTGGTCCCGGCCAACCGCCACCGCGCCTCGTGGGTCAACAGCTTCGACGTCCGCGTCAGCCAGGAATTCCCGGGCTTCATGAAGGGGCACAAGGGTGAAGTCGCCCTGGACATCATGAATGTCGGCAACCTGCTGAACAAGAAGTGGGGCCTGATCGACGACTACGGCTTCTACTCGACCCGTCGCGTTGCCAACTACGCAGGTATCGATCCGGCCACCGGCAAGTACGTGTACTCCTTCACTGGTTCGACCGACAACCCGTCGGTGCAGGAAAACAACAACGACAAGGGCAACACCGCCGTGTCGCGTTGGTCGATGCAGCTGACCCTGAAGTACAAGTTCTGATCCATCAGCGCTTGAAGCGGTAAGTGGAAACGGCCGGGGAAACCCGGCCGTTTCCCGTTCAGGCGAAAGTCCTTGCAGGGCGTGGGGCAACGGCGTAGCATCCAGAAATGTGCGCGGTGCCAACGCCGCCGATGCGGTCCCGGAATGGCGGACGCGGGTGGCACACATCCAACGGTCGGGTTTCCCGGCCGTTTTGCTTTTTAAGGGGGCGGCAGTACAGTCGGAAACCTTGAAGGAAGCGAAAAATTGGATATGACCACGAACGAAAAATCGGCCCGTGCACTGCCGGTGCAGGATGCCCGGATCTACCCGCGCGGTGGGCTGGATGTGCTGTCGCGGGCCGAGGTGGCCCGCCTGCGCGATGCCTCCGCCGGCGGCATGCATGAGCTGCTGCGCCGCTGCGCGCTGGCCGTGCTGACCAGCGGCAGCGCCTCGGACGATCCGCGCGCCGCGCGCGATCTCTACCCTGATTTCGACATCCAGGTGGCGCAGCAGGATCGTGGCGTGCGCATCGATCTGGTCAACGCGCCGGCGATGGCCTTCGTCGACGGCGAGATCATCCGCGGCGTCGCCGAACTGCTGTTCGCCGTCGTGCGCGACCTGGCCTACATGGCCATCGAAATGGGCCCGGCCTACGCGGCCGAGCTGGAGTCATCCGAGGGCATCACCAACGCGGTGTTCGGCCTGCTGCGCAACGCGCGCATCCTCAATCCGGGTGATCCGAACCTGGTGGTGTGCTGGGGCGGACACTCGATCTCGCGCGACGAATACCTGTACACCAAGCAGGTGGGCTATGAACTGGGCCTGCGCGGCCTGGACATCTGCACCGGCTGTGGCCCGGGCGCGATGAAGGGCCCGATGAAGGGTGCCACCATCGCCCACGCCAAGCAGCGCCGTACCGTGACGCGTTACATCGGCCTGACCGAGCCGGGCATCATCGCCGCCGAGTCGCCGAACCCGATCGTCAACCACCTGGTGATCATGCCGGACATCGAGAAGCGCCTTGAGGCCTTCGTCCGCATCGGGCACGGCATCATCGTGTTCGCCGGTGGCGTCGGCACCGCCGAAGAGATCCTGTACCTGCTCGGCATCCTGCTGCGCGAGGAGAACAAGGACCTGCCGTTCCCGCTGATCCTGACCGGCCCGACGGTAGCGGCGCCGTACTTCGAGCAGATTGATCGCTTCATCCGCCTGACCCTGGGCGATGCGGCTGCCGAGCGCTACGAGATCATCATCGGCGACCCGGTGGCGGTTGCGAAGAAGATGGCCACTGGCATCAAGCGCGTGCGCGAGCGCCGCCTGGCGCAGAAGGACTCGTTCTTCTTCAACTGGTCGATCGAGATTCCGTGGGAGTACCAGCAGCCGTTCGTACCCACCCACGAAGCGATGGCGGCGTTGGACCTGCACCACGGGCGTGCCCCGCACGCGCTGGCGGCCGACCTGCGCCGCGCGTTCTCGGGCATCGTCGCCGGCAACGTGAAGGAAGACGGCATGCGCCGCATCGAGCAGTTCGGGCCGTTCCAGATCCACGGCGACCCGGACATGATGCAGGCGCTGGATGCGCTGCTGCGCGCCTTCGTCGAACAGCGCCGGATGAAGATCTCCGGCGAGTACCAGCCCTGCTACCAGGTGCTGGCCTGAACCCGGGCCGGCGCGATGGGGATCGCGCCGGCACTGGCAGGGAAGGGCGGGTCGTCAAGCCTTTGACGCCCGTCGCCCCGGATTGACCGTTCATCCTGCCGCCGCTTGCCGGTGGCGGGGCGATGGCCCATCGTGGCCACCAACACGCTGGGGAGCGTTCAATGTCTTTGCGCCGGCAAAACGGCTTCACGCTGGTTGAACTGATGGTCACGCTGGCCGTCTTCGTGGTCCTGGCGTCGATCGCCTATCCGAGCTTCCGCGGCATGATCCGCTCGAACCGGCTGGCGACCGCCAACAACGAGCTGATCGCGCTGGCCAACCTGGCCCGCAGCGAAGGCATCCGCAACAGCAACGGTGGCGGCGTCTGTGGCAGCGCCGATGGCAAAGCCTGTGATGGCGACTGGTCCAAGGGGGTACTGGCCTGGTCGGACCTGGATGGCGACGGCCAGATGGGCAGCAATGACGTCGCGCTGCGCTTTTCACAGGGCAATCCGCAGCTGAGCGTAGTTGGCCCGCCGGGCGCGGTCATCGCCTTCGACGGGCGCGGCCGGCGCAGGGCGGTCGCCGATCAGACGCTGGTGCTGTCGCCGGATGCGTGCAAGGCCGGCGAATCGAAAAGCACGTTGACGATCAACCAATCCGGCCAGGTCCGGGTGACCAAGGGAACCTGCTCATGAGCCGCCGCAACCTGGCCCACCCGCGTTCGTCGCAGGGGGGCTTCAGCCTGATCGAAGTGATGGTGGCGGTGCTGATCCTGGCATTCGGGCTGCTGGGCTTCGCCCTGCTGCAGACCACCAACGTCCGCTTCGTGCAGAGCGCGAACTACCGCACCCAGGCGACCAACCTGGCCAACGACCTGATCGAACTGATGCGCGCGCAGCGCACCGACACCCTGGCCGGTGGCGCCTATTCCTCGGCCTCGTTCTCGGCCGGCTCGGTGAAGCCCAGCGGCGCCTGCGCCTGGCCGACCGGCGCCGCCGTGACGCCGCAGGCGAACGTCGCGCGCTGGCAGTGCGAGGTCGCACGCACGCTGGGCGAGAAGGCCAGCGCACAGGTGACCTTCGTGCAGAGCACCGGCGAGGTCACCGTGGCCATCAGCTGGGGTGACCAGCGCTGGGATCCGAAGGACCCCGACAGCCTTACCACCTTCGGCCTGACGACCTTCCTGTGAACATGCCCATGAGTCCAATTTCGCGCACCCGAGGCCTGTCGCTGATCGAACTGATGATCGCCATGGTCATCGGCCTGGTCCTGATGCTGGGCGTCACCCAGATCTTCATCGCCTCGCGTGCGGCATCGCGCCTGTCCGAAGGTGCGGCCCGTACCCAGGAGAACGCGCGCTTCGCGCTGGACTTCCTGCAGCGCGACCTGCGCATGGCCGGCCACTTCGGCTGCGTCAACGACCAGGCCCATGTGGTCAAGAACACCGGCGATGTCGGTTATCACCTGGGCATCAGCTCGGGCAGTGGCGACCCGCAGGATTTCTCGGTTCCGGTGCAGGGGTATGAGGCAGCAGGTACGGCGCCGGGCGCCACCCTGACCCTGGGCCGCGCGTGGAGCGCGGCGCAGTCGGTGCCGAAGAGCATCGCCAACCTCAAGCCGGCGCCACTGCCGGGCAGCGACATCCTGGTGCTGCGCCTGATGAGTCCGGAAGGGGCCGTGGTGACCGGCATCTCCGTGGCCGCGGGCGCGACCACGCTGACCGTCTCCAGTGATGGCATGGCCCGTCTGAAGGCCAACGCCGCAGGTGCGCCGACGGTCTTTGGCATAGCCGACTGCACCCGTGCCGACGTGTTCCCGGCCACCATCAGCGGTTCGACGGTGAAGGTGGACAAGGTCGACCTGAGCAACTATTCGATCAACAACGCGATGACCATGCTGTATCGCGCCGATGGCATGGCGTACTACATCGCGACCAATCCCAATGGCGAGCCGGCGCTTTACCGGGCACGCGCGAATGGCGCCGGCGGCTACGCCGATGGCGAGGAGCTGGTGGAAGGCATCGAGAACATGCAGTTCCTGTACGGACTGGATGCCACCCCGGATATCGCCCTGCCCACGCCGCCGACCGGTCGCATCGTCGACCAGCGCGTGGCCAGTGCGGTCAGCACCGGTACCGATGCCACCGCCGCAGGGCAGTGGCGCCGCGTCGGCATGGTGCAGGTCGGCCTGCTGGCGCGCAGCCCGCAGCGTGCGTCGGCCGAGGCGCCGGGCAGCGCGGCCACCTATCCGGCCATCCTCGGGGTGGGCTTTGCCCCGGCCAATCCTTACGACCAGCGCCATCGGGGCGCCTATGAAGCGTCCGTTGCGCTGCGCAACCGCTTGTTCGGGAACTGACGACCATGCGCACTCATCCTTCCTCCCGACGCCGTCCCTTCGTTGCCCAGGCACGACAGCAGGGTGCCGTTCTCTACGTCGCGCTGATCATGCTGGTGCTGCTGGCCCTGCTGGGCGTCATCGGCATGCAGGTGGCCGGCATGCAGGAGCGCATGGCGGCCGGCTACCGGGCGACCAACATGGCGTTCCAGAACGCCGAAGGCGCGGCACGCAGCGCCGAGAACGCGGTGGAGAACATCGCCAATCGCAAGGATGCCGGTGCCAATCCGGCCGTAGCGTCCGCCGACATCAGCCAGCAGTGCGATGACGGCTTCGATCCGTCGGCCTGGGTCGCGAAAACCAAGCTGGGCAGCAAGCCGGCCATCTATGTCCGTGAGATCCAGGGTTGCATCCAGGGGGAGGGTGCGCTGGACATGGGCAAGTCGGTGGAGAAGCCAACGCCGGTCTACCAGATCACGACCTATGCCGGTGATACCACCAGTGATGCGACGTCGCGTGCGGCGATCGATACCGTATTCAAGCTGTGAGGGTGGGGAACCCATGAACACTCGCAACCGCAGGATCCTGGCAGGCGTTGGCCTTGCCGTGTTGGCCGCTGGCGGCTATCTGGCGCATACCTTGTTTGCCGCACAGGCGCAGGGCGTGCTGGCACAGGAGCCGATGAACGTGCAGACCCGCGCGACACCGGCGTTCATCATGGCGGTGGACGATTCGGGTTCGATGAACTTCGAGCGCATGTTCCCCGGCGGTGACGGCCGCATGCGCTGGAACAGCAACACCAACAGCTTCTTCAACAACGACGGAAGCTTCTTCAGCGTGGGCTCGGCGTGTGCCAACAACTCGGTGGACTGTTACCTCTACCTTTACCCGCACGCGGAATTCAACAAGGAATATTCACCGGGCCGGGCCATTCCGCCGTTGGACATCTACGGTTTCGCGCGTTCGCATGTCTACAACGCCAGTTACTTCAATCCGGCAGTGACCTACCGGCCGTGGACCAATGCCGACGGCACGCTGTGGCCGAATGCCTCGATCACCCAGACCCGCGCCGATCCCCGGTCCGGGCAGCGCGGCTACAATGCCGTGTACAACATGACCGTCAATCGCGCCGAGACGTCGGAGAAGTTCCAGTTCGTCAGCGGCATGCGGATTCCCGACCTGTCCGGCACCGGCAATGAATACTATGTCGACAACTGGTGGGATGGCGGGTGGAAGACCGCTGCGATCAGCAACACCGGCAATACCACATACGCGATCAGCTACTTCCCGGCCACCTTCTACCTGCCGGCCGCAGCGCCTGCACCGGACGGATACAAGACCGACGACGCCAGTCGCCCGGTGATCAAGGGTGCCTGTGGTCCGGGCTGCGACATGCGCCGCTACCAGATCAAGCCGGGCAACTACTCGAGCCCGGCCGCCTACAACGCCGCGATCCAGAATTTTGCCAACTGGTTCCAGTACCACCGCAACCGCGTGCTGGCGATCGTCGGTTCGTCGACTGCGGCGCTGGTGAGCGTCGATACGATGCGCGTGGGCTACTTCACCATCAACAAGCTCAGCAACGCGACCATGTATGACATGGTCACCAATCGTGCCGATCTCTACAAGCAGATCTACACGCTCACCGGCAATGGCGGCACGCCCAACCGCCGCGCGGTTGAATATCTGGTCGACCAGTTCCGTCGTACCGATGCCGACGCCCCCGTGCAGCTGGCCTGCCAGCGCAATGGCGGCATGCTGTTCACCGACGGCTACACCAACTCCGGCAATGCACCCAACGGATCGTTCGGTGATGCGGACTCGGTGAATTCCACGCACCTGCCGTCCATTCCGTTCGCCGATGGCTACAGCAATACCATCGCCGACATCGCGGCGGCGGCCTATGCCGGCGCCCGCACACCCCTACGCACCGGCACCAGCTTCCCGGCCGGCCAGGTGCCGGTCAGTGACAAGTGCAGTTCGCTGGACAAGAGCAGCCCGGACTGGAAGCGCCTGGACTGCCAGACCGACCTGCACATGAACTTCTACGGCGTGACCCTGGGCGCGCAGGGCAAGATCTATGGCGTCAACCAGGCAGCGACCGACGATCCCTACAAGAACCCGCCGAACTGGGCTGGCAACGGCAACCCGCTGAATGTCGACGACGGTACGGTCATCGATGAACTGTGGCACGCGGCCGTCAACAGCCGTGGCGAGTTCATCAATGCGCAGACGCCGGCCGACGTCACCGAGGCCATGCGCCGGGTACTGTCCTCGATCACCGGTGGTGCGTCGCCTTCAGGCACGATCGGTATCAGTGGTGCACGCATCGGTACCGGCTCGTTGGCGGTCACCCCGCGTTATGACATCACCAACAGCGGCACTGATTGGTCGAGCAAGCTGACCGCGTCCAGCGTCAAGGTCAACGCCAACCAGGTGGCCGAGCTCACCGAGGTATGGGAAGCCTCCAGCCGCCTGACATCGTCCGGCCGCCGGATCGTCGCCAACAAGCTGGGTTCGCCCGTGGATTTCAACAGCGCCCGCATCAGCCTGCAGGACCTGTGCAGCAAGCCTGACGGCAAGTACGCGACGATGCTGGTGTGCTCCACCGACAAGCTGACGGCGATCAAGGCTGATCTGGCCAGCGCGATCAACTATCTCAGTGCCGACAGCTCGACCGAAGTCCGCAACGGTGGCAAGTATCGTGACCGCACCACGCCGCTGGGTGACATCGTCAATTCGGCGCCGGTGGTGAGCTCGCCGCTGGACGACTACGGTTACCGCCAGTTGGGTGGCACCTACGCAAAGAGCTATACGGACTACCTGGCCACCAAGGCCAAGTTGCAACGGTACATGGTCTATGTCGGCGCCAATGACGGCATGCTGCACGCCTTCGACGGCGGCATGAAGGCCGATGCCAAGCAGGACGGCACCGGTGGCACGGAGAGCTTTGCCTACATCCCGGCCACCGCGCTGGGTCACATGGCCAACCTGCTGTTCCCCTACAAGTCCGACACGGCCGACCAGACCTTCCGTCATCGTTACTACGTCGATGGTCCGGTGACGGTGTCCGATACGTTCAACGGCACCGCCTGGCAGACCAGCCTGGTAGGCACCACGGGTGCGGGTGGCCGTTCGGTGTTCGCACTGGACGTCACCACGCCGGGCAGCTTCGGCACCGGCAACGTGCTGTGGGAAATCAGTGACATCAATTCGTCGCTGCGGGATGAGGTGCGCAACAACATCGGTTTCGTGCTGGGCAAGCCGGTGATCGTGCCGGTGAAGAGTGGCACCGGCGTGGCCTGGAAGGCGATCTTCGGTAATGGCTACGGCAGCGCCAATGGCAAGGCGGTGTTGTTCGTAGTCGATATGGCCAGTGGCGACATCCGGATGATCGAAGCCGTCGAGGGTACCTCGGGCGCTGGCATCTCCGGTGACAACGGATTGGGCAATGTGGTCGTTGTCGATCGTTGGACCGGTACCAACCAGGATGCGCGCGGCCGTGATGGCCTGGCCGACACCGTCTATGCCGCCGATCAGCGTGGCGCCGTGTGGAAGTTCGACCTGACCAGCAGTGCGAATACCACGTTGACCGTGCCGATGTTCACCAGCCAGGTTGCCCGGGACTCCTCCAACAGGACCTACCGTCAGCCGATCACCGGAGGCATGACCGCCGCGACCGGTCCTTCGGGCGGCGTGATGCTTTACTTCGGCACCGGCAGCTTCTCCTTCACCAGCGACAAGGATGACAAGTCGCAGCAGGCGCTGTACGCCGTGAACGATCTGTCGGGCAAGACGGTGACCTCGACGGTGACCGCTGCCAACCTGGTTCCGTACACGGCCGCGGCCGCCGCTGCAGGCGTTGATGAGCGCAAGATCACCGCGGGTGCGGCGCCGGCCAACGCCCGCGGCTGGATGATCCAGCTGCCTGCCGGCAACGGTGAACGCGCAGTAGGTAACCCGATCCTGGTCAGTGGCATTGTCTTCATGCCGACCTATGTACCCAACATGGAAACGGTTGGTTGTTCGACCAGTGGTTCGAACTGGCTGTTCGGGTTGTCGTCGATCAGCGGCCTGCCGATGCTGGAGAACGTCCGTTATGGCTCGCCGACCGGCAGCCGACCCGCCTCCGGCACCGCGGCCATTGCATTGAAGACAGGAGGAACCGCGCCGGTGCGTGACGTTTCGCTGTCGGTGTTGCCACGTCCGACGGACAACAAGGCACCGCCCGGTGGCAGCTCCTGCTGGATGGCGGTGGGTGCTGCGGGCAGCCAGTCGCTGTATCTGCCTTACCCGTGCGGTCGCCAGTCCTGGCGCCAGCTCCAGTAACCCAAGTGCGAGGATCCACGCCCATGTTGCACACTCCCATGCCTCGCCGCGCGGCTGGCTTCACGCTCATTGAATTGATGATCGTGGTGATCGTCATCGGCATCCTGGCGGCGATCGCCATTCCGTCTTACCAGGAGTACGTGCGCCGATCGCATCGCGCCGTGGTGAAGGCGGACCTGGCCGAGTATGCGCAGCGTGCGGAGCGCTACCACACCAGCAACAACTCCTACACCGGCTACGCACTGCCGACCAAGGTGTCGCCGCGTGATGGAGGGACTGCGCGCTACAACCTGGATTACAAGGGAGACGGCACCAGCTTCACCATCACCGCCACCCCGCAGGGCACGCAGGCCAAGGACAGCTGTGGCAAGTTGAGCGTGGACCAGGCCAACCGCAAGACGGCCGACGGTGGCGTTGCCAGCTGCTGGTGAAACAGGTGTTGATCTTCCTGTAATCGACCAGTACAATGCGCCTCCCCGCCCGAATAGCTCAGCCGGTTAGAGCACTTGACTGTTAATCAGGGGGTCGTTGGTTCGAGTCCAACTTCGGGCGCCAGATACTGCAGAAGCCGCGAGAAATCGCGGCTTCTGCTTTTCTGCGCAGGCATTCAGCAGGGTGTATCGCGGTTCACACGCTCACTCCGGGCGCGGCCGCCATTGTTGACGATCAATGCGCCATGCAGCTGGTTGCCCGCGCAGATGCGCAGGGTCAGGTTGGCCCCCGGGCTGCGTCCATCTGCCTGGAAGAACAGCAGCGGACGCCCGCTGCTGGCCTGGGCAAGGATCGAGACGTCCGAGCGCCCGGTGTGGTGGCTCAGGATCGCCTCCGGCGAGGCAGGCTCCCCGCGCTGGTCGCCGCTGCGGTAGATGATCCAGCCGGCGCTCCAGTCGTCACTGCAGTGCCGGCCGTCGACACTGGCGCAGAGGCCGATCAGCTCCCGTCTGCGCACGGCCTCGCTGCGTGCGCCGGACAGGCTGGCATGCAGGGTCAGTTGCAGTGCATCGGCGCGTTGCCGCAGCAGCAGGGGCTGCAGCGCCGGCCAGGACGCGGCCAGCAGCACCGCCAGCACAGTGATGACCACCAGCAGTTCGGTCAGGTGCACGCCCCGCGCAGAGCGGGGGCCGAGCGGGCAGGGGGCTTGGGCAGTGCGCATGCATCCAGCCTCCGCGCCCGGCTGTGCGGCCGCCATCGGGAATCCCCGTAGCGGTCTGCCCGGAGACCCCTCAGCCGGCCGTCACCCTCGCCCCGTATACTGACCCTTCCCGGGAACTGGCAACACCATGAGCGACAGTTTTGAACTTGTCTCGCCGTATTCGCCGGCGGGCGACCAGCCCAACGCCATCGCGAAGCTGACCAGCAACTTCGAGGCCGGCATCGCCAAGCAGACCCTGCTGGGCGTGACCGGCTCGGGCAAGACTTACACCATCGCCAACGTCATCCAGAACGTTCAGAAGCCGACGCTGATCATGGCACCGAACAAGACGCTGGCGGCGCAGCTGTATGGCGAGTTCAAGGCGTTCTTCCCGCACAATGCGGTGGAGTACTTCGTCAGTTATTACGACTACTACCAGCCCGAAGCCTACGTGCCGTCGTCGGACACCTTCATCGAGAAGGACAGTTCGATCAACGAACACATCGAGCAGATGCGGCTGGCCGCGACCAAGACCCTGCTGTCGCGCCCGGACGCGATCGTGGTGGCCACGGTGTCCGCGATCTATGGCCTGGGTGCGCCGGAAGACTACCTTTCACTGCGCCTGATCCTGTCAAAGGGCGAGCGCATCGACCAGCGCGACCTGATCAACCACCTGACCCAGCTGCAGTACACGCGCAATGAGTACGAGCTGCAGCGCGGTACCTTCCGCGTGCGCGGCGAAGTGATCGACGTGTTCCCGGCCGAGTCGGACAGCGAAGCACTGCGCCTCGAACTGTTCGATGGCGAGGTCGAGAAGATCACCCTGTTCGATCCGCTCACCGGCGAGACGCTGCGCAACATGCAGCGCTTCACGGTCTACCCGAAGACCCACTATGCGACCACGCGCGAGCGCGTGCTGGCGGCGATCGAGACGATCAAGGTAGAGCTGAAGGAGCGGCTGGAGCAGCTCTACGCGCAGAACAAGCTGGTGGAGGCGCAGCGCCTGGCGCAGCGCACGCAGTTCGACCTGGAAATGATGGCCGAGGTCGGTTACTGCAACGGCATCGAGAACTACTCGCGGCACCTGACCGGCAAGAATGCCGGCGAGCCGCCACCGACCCTGTTCGACTACCTGCCGCCGGATGCGCTGCTGGTGATCGACGAATCGCATGTGACCATTCCGCAGATCGGCGCCATGTTCAAGGGTGACCGCTCGCGCAAGGAAACCCTGGTTGAGTTCGGTTTCCGCCTGCCGTCGGCGCTGGACAACCGCCCGCTGCGCTTCGAGGAATGGGAGGAGCGCTGCCCGCGCAGCATCTACGTGTCGGCCACGCCCGGGCCCTATGAACTGCGTGAAGCCGGTGACGAGATCACCGAACTGGTGGTGCGCCCAACCGGCCTGATCGATCCGGTGGTGGAGATCAGGCCGGTCGGTACCCAGGTCGACGACCTGATGAGCGAGGCCAACGCGCGCATCAAGGCGGGCGACCGCGTGCTGGTCACCACGCTGACCAAGCGCATGGCTGAAAACCTCACCGAGTACCTCACCGAACACGGTATCCGCGTGCGCTACCTGCACTCGGACGTGGATACGGTCGAGCGCGTGGAGATCATCCGCGACCTGCGCCTGGGCAAGTTCGACGTGCTGGTCGGCATCAACCTGCTGCGTGAAGGCCTGGACATGCCCGAGGTATCGCTGGTGGCGATCCTCGATGCCGACAAGGAAGGCTTCCTGCGCTCCACCGGCTCGCTGATCCAGACCATCGGCCGCGCCGCACGCAACGTGCGCGGCAAGGCGATCCTGTACGCCGACAAGATCACCCGCTCGATGCAGGCGGCGATCGATGAGACCGACCGGCGCCGTGCCAAGCAGGTCGAGTACAACGAAGAACATGGCATCGTGCCGCGCTCGGTGGCGCGCCCGATCGTCGATGTCCTCGAAGGCGCGCGTTCGGATGCCGCCGAGAAGGAAGCCAAGAAGGGTAAGGGCAAGGGCCGGGCGAGTGTGGCCGAAGAAGCGGCCGACTATCGTTCGCTGTCTCCGGCGCAGCTGGCGACCCGTCTCAAGGCGCTGGAACAACAGATGTACCAGCACGCCAAGGACCTCGAATTCGAGGATGCCGCACGGGTGCGTGACCAGATCCGGCAGCTGAAGGAAGCCAGCCTGGGCTGAACGTGGCAGTGCAGCATCATCTTCACAAAAGTGTTGCGCTTCACGGCCCGCATCCGTAATATACGCGGCCTGCACCGACGCAATCGCGGAAATGCAGAAGCAATACGGGCGGTTAGCTCAGCGGTAGAGCACTACCTTGACATGGTAGGGGTCACAGGTTCGAACCCTGTACCGCCCACCACGAAGTCCTCGGAAGAGGGCTGTCGTGAACTGCAAAGCCCGGCCCTGGCGCCGGGTTTTTACGTAACAAGGCCAGCCTTCGGGCGGCAAGAACAAGATGGGCGGTTAGCTCAGCGGTAGAGCACTACCTTGACATGGTAGGGGTCACAGGTTCGAACCCTGTACCGCCCACCACCTGCTCCCGGCGTTGCCGGTGAAGTGGTGGAAACGATGAAAGCCGGCCCCGGGGCCGGCTTTTTTCGTTCCGGGGAGCCTGGCGTTCCCGCGAAGCTGCATCCGTGCCGGTTCAGTGGCATGAAATCAGTCGGTAATGCTGATCGAACGCTGGATGCGCCACTGGCCGTCGACGCGTTCCCACAGCTGCGCCACACCTACCCGGGCCAGCGCAGGATGAGGGCTGGCGCCAGTGTCGTCTGTCGATTGCTGGCTGCCCAGCCGCAGCACGCGGTCCTGGCGCAGGTGATAGAGCTGAAGGGGCTGCGCTTCATGCATGGCCTGCCGATCCTCGGTGCGCAGGATCTGGCTGCGCAGGGCATCCTCGGTGGGCCCGCAGCCGTCGCCGAACAGGCTGGAGAACAGCAGGATCAGGGCAAGCATCGGCATGGCACGGTGCTCCAGCGGGAAAGTGCGTGCAGGCTGGCATGGTCGGCCGGGCACCGCAGCCGGCCTGCGACGAAGGCGGGGATTGGGCCGCCAAAGGCAGGCAGATGGCGATGAATCCGGGCCGCGCAGGCGTAGACTCGGCGCAACTGCGCAACTGCGCAATTACTGCAAGGAACTGCCGCATGAGTGATCACGTCCCGGTGTCCAGGCCCAATCCGCTCATGGAACGCCTGTTCGGCGGCAACATGCTGGAAGGCACGTTCAAGGCAGTGATCTGGGTCGCAATCCTGAGCGCGCTGCTGGCGTGGACCACGCTGCGCTGAACGACGCTGCCGCGCCGGGCCTGCCGGGTGGCGGGACCTGCTGACCCGATGACTCCCGCTGCCACCGGTGCGGCGGCAGTGCCTGTGCGGGTGCTGTCAGGCGCTGAAGGCCTGGCGCAGGCTGCGCAGGGTGGCCTGACGATGTTCCCTGGCCGTTGGCTCGCCCATCTCCAGCTCCTGCAGGCGCAGTCCGACCAGAGTCATCGACAACGCATAGCCGCGTGCCGCGTCGGCAACGCGTGACAGGCCCACTGCACGGCGGGCCAGTGCATTCACATGTTCAAGGTCGGGCATCAGTCCCAGATAGGCGCGTTCTGCGCTGTCCAGGTCCGGTGCACGCAGGATCGCGTGAGCGTCTGCGGTGGGGAAGACGGAGGCCATGGGGTCCTTGTCCGTAGCGGGGCGCTCGTTCAGAACGAGCGCATCAGGGAAATGAAGGCCGAGGTCTGCGTGCCGCGTCGTGCCATCGGGCTGTCCTTCACTGCGTCGCCGAACCACTGGTTGGCCACCACGCCGGTCGCGCGCCACTTCATGCCCAGTGGCGTGCTGACCGCGATCTGCAGACTCGGTGAGGTGGCACTACCCGGACGGTAGCTGGCAAGGCCTGAGCGCAGTGCCTCTTCGTCACTGATGCCGTAGTAGTAGTCGAGCAGCCGTGCACTGGAATGCACGACACCCACCCGCGGCACCCAGGTGAAGCGGCCTGCCTGGATCGGATGGCTGTAATGCAGGCGCGACTCGATACCACCGCCATGGCCGGTCACGTCCCGCATCACGCTGGCCTCGACCATGCCCCAGTCGGCACTGTACTCACCGTTGATGCCCGCCATGGCCGACATCTGCCGGCTGTGCAGGCGGCGCAGCTGAGCATCATTCACGTCGCCGGTCTTGAAGCGCAGGGTGTAGGGCGTGACCGCCGCCGACAGCCGCCACCCCTGATCCTTGTAGAGGTACATGCCAAGTGAGCCGGGGCTGGCGAAGAAGCGCTCGCCCTGCCAGGCGATGGCCGGTACCACCAGCGGTTTGACGTCATAGTGCGCGTACGCACCGGAGGTCGCGCCAGCGCTGATACCGGCCTGCACGCCGGGGTTCTGCCCGGCAGCATGGGCGAGCAACGGCACGCCGAGGGCCGTGGTGAGCAGTAGCGGGCGCAGCAGGTGCGGGGACAGCGACGGCATCGATCAGCCACGTTGCAGGGGATGGCTGCGCATGGTGACGGGGCAACATTGTCAGAACATTGCGCCCGCGCGTTCGGCATGCATGGGCGCAAAATCACGGCGCCAGGCACTATGATCGGCAGCGTTTCCGGTTGACGAGTCCCTGATGCGCATCCTCCTGGTCGAAGACGATCCTGATCTGTCCCGCGCCCTGCAATCGGGCCTGGAGCGGCAGGGCGTGGTCGCCGATGTGGTCGGCAGCCTGGCCGAGGCCGCGCTCGCCTTGCGCGAACCGGTGCACCAGCTGCTGCTGCTCGATCGCCAGCTGCCCGATGGCGATGGCGCCGGATTCGTCGCCTCGGCGCGTGCGCTGCGGCCGAACCTGGCGGTGATCATGCTCACCGCCAAGGGGACGCTGTCGGACAAGGTCGAAGGCCTGGACGTCGGTGCCGATGACTATCTGGTCAAGCCGGTGGCGATCGAGGAACTGATGGCACGCATCCGCGCGGTATCGCGCAGGCCTTCGACGATGGTGACGCCGAGCCTGCGGCTGGGGCGGCTCGAGTTCGATTTCGAATCGCTGCAGGCACAGGTGGAGGGCCAGCCCCTGGCATTGCCACGTCGGCAGGTGCTGGTGCTGCAGGCGTTGGCGATGCGGCAGGGCCGCACGGTTACCCGCAGTGCCCTGGAGGCTGCAGTGTACGGGTTCGATGATGAGATCCAATCCAATGCACTCGATGCGCATATCTCCAAGCTGCGCAAAGCGCTGCAGCAGGCCGGGGCGGGGGTGGAGATCCATGTGATCCGCGGCGTCGGCTACCTGCTGGCGGAGGCCTGAGATGGCCCGTCCGATCCGTTCGATCACCCTTGGCCTGGCTTGGCGCCTGTTCCTGGCGCAGGCCTTCACCGTACTGTTCGCGGTGGTCGCATTGATCCTGACCTGGGGTGACAAGGACTCCTGGGGCATGGACATGTTCGTTGCCGAGGCGGTGGCCAAGGCGGTGCACAGCGAAGGCGGGCGCCTGGTGCTGGACCAGGCGCGCTGGGACAAGCTCGATGCCAACGCCGGGGGAAATCTCTGGTTCGCCGCGGTGGATGACAAGGGCATGTGGCTCGAGCGCGGCACCATCCCAGCCATCCACGCGCCGATGCTCGCGCGGCTGCCGACCGTGGGCGCCACGGAACTGGGCTCGCTGGTGCCCCCCTATCTGGACGTGGCGCGGGTGATGATCCGCAACGAGGACGGGCGCCGCATCACCGTGATGGTCGGTGGCGCGCCCAAGGGCGGGCTGCTGGATGGCGCCCTGATGGTGCTGCGCCTGATCGGCCTGTGGTTCTTCCTGCCACTGATCGTGGTCACCCTGCTTGTGATGCCGACCGTCATCCACCGTGCCATGCGCGGCGTGCGCCGTTCTGCGCAGCAGGCCAAGGAACTGGATATCGGCCAGCCCGGTGCGCGGCTGGATGCGCGGCTGGTCTCCACGGAAGTGGCGCCGCTGGTGGAAGCCTTCAACGATGCCATCGACAAGGTGCAGCAGGGCTATGCAGCGCGCGACAAGTTCCTCGCCGACGCGGCGCACGAATTGCGCGTGCCGATCGCCGTGGTGCAGGCGAGACTGTCTCAGCTGCCGCAGGGCGAGCTGAAGTCGCAGTTGCTGACCGACGTGGCGCGGCTGGGCAATGTTGCCGAGCACCTGCTCGATCTGCAGCGCCTTGACCGCAATGTCGGCGCATTGCAGCGGCTGGACCTGGCCCTGCTGGTGCGTGAGGCAGCCGCGGACCTGGCGCCGTTGGTGGTGGGTGCCGGCTATGGATTCGAAGTGGACGCGCCGGAAGCGCCGGTGTGGATCCACGGCGACAGTCTGGCGCTGGGGCGGGTGATTGCCAACCTGGTGCACAACGCGATCGTGCATGGTGGTGGCCGTGGCACCATCTGCGTGCGGTTGGATGCGCGCGGCTTGCTGGAGGTCAGCGATCAGGGTGCGGGCATTCCAGTGAGCGACCGCGAGGCGATCTTCGAGCCGTTCCATCGCCTGCGCGCGGCGGGCAGCGGCAGTGGCCTGGGCCTGCACCTGGTGAAGGAGATCGTGCAGCACCACGGTGGCTCGGTCAGTGTCGGTGAGGCTGCGGGAGGCGGCGCAAGCTTCCGGGTCAATTTCCATCGCGGTAGCGTCCGGCGCTGACGCGTTTGCGGGGCAAGTCCCGATAGGCAAGCTGCCGCCGGTAGCGGCAGGCTGGACCCATGGCCGTCCAGCTTTCCCCGTCTCCCTTGCTGGGCAGTGGCGCCGCTGCGGCGCTGACACTGGGGGCGCTGGCCTGCGTGCAGCTGCCGCGGCTGCCGCCGCTGTGGGTCAGCACGGTGATGATCGTGCTTGGCATGGCGGGGTGGGGCCTGCGTTGGCGGGGGCGCCTGCCCGCGGTCGTGCTGCTGGGCGCCGGATGGACGGCGATGCATGGGCACTGGGCAATGCAGGAACAGCTGCCGCCAGGCCAGCCAGCACGGGATGTGGTGGTCAGTGGACGGGTCATCGATCTGCCGGACCATGGAGCCGCGCACACCCGCTTCCTGCTGCAGGTCAGCGAGAGCAGCGAACTGCCATCGCTGCGCGGCAAGCGCCTGCAGGTCACCTGGAACGATGCCTGGCGTGCCGCTGACGCCACCGACGCCGGGCGTGGGCGCCATCAGGTCCTGGCCGGCGCGCAGTGGCATCTGGCCTTGCGCGTGCGGGCGCCGCGTTCGCGGATCAATCCCGGTGGTTTCGACGGTGAACGCCATGCGCTGCTGCGCGGCGTGTCCGGCAACGGCACGGTGCGGGCGCCGGCCAGCGCGTGCGAGCTTCAGGCCGCGCATGGCCTGCCGGCATGGCGTGAACGCACCAGCGCCGCCATCGCCGTGCAGGTGGCCCATCCAGCTGCGCGCTTCGTGCAGGCGCTTGCCCTGGGCGATACGCGTGGCCTGTCCGACGCCGATTGGGATCAGTTGCGGGCGCTGGGCCTGACCCATCTGGTGGCCATTTCCGGGTTCCATGTCGGGGTGGTGGCGGGACTGGGGGCGTTGCTGTGCCGAGGGCTGTGGTGGCTGTGTCCGCTGCTGGCCCGGCATTGGCCACGCCCCCAGGCGGCGGCCTGCGCTGCGGCCCTGTCCGCAGCGGGCTATGCGGTGCTGGCTGGCGGTGAATTGCCGACCGTGCGCACCGCACTGATGATCGGGCTGGTGGCGCTGGCGCGTAGCGGGCGGCGCCCACTGGGTCTCGTGCAGGGGCTTGCCCTGGCGGCGCTGGCGCTGCTGCTGCCGGCGCCCCTGTCAGTGCTGTCCGCGGGCTTCTGGCTCAGCTTCGGCGGCGTCCTGTGGCTGGTCTGGTGCCTGCCGCAGGGACGTCCGCGTGGGGTGGTCGCCAACCTGCGCGGGTTCCTGGCCGCACAAGGGGTGGCCAGCGTCGGCCTGTTGCCGCTGGGCATCGCCTTGTTCGGTGGCACCGCCTGGCTGGGGCCGCTGGTGAACCTCCCGGTCATCCCGTGGTGGACATTGCTGGTGGTGCCCTTGTCACTGCTGGGCACCGCCCTGCAGGTGCTGCATGACGGCGCCGGGTGCTGGGCGTGGCGTGCAGCGGCGTGGTTGTTCGAAACCAGCTGGCAGGCCCTGCAGCCACTGGCGGCGCATCCACAGGCGATGTGGTGGTTGGCCGAGGCACCGGCCTGGGCAGTGCCGGCGGCGCTGCTGGGCGTGTTCTGGTGGCTGCTGCCACGTGGTGCCGGGGGCGGGCTGGCTGGCCTCCTGCTGTGCCTGCCGCTGCTGTGGCCATTGCGCGAGCGGCCGGCCGAGGGGGAGCTGGAGCTGCTGGTACACGACGTCGGGCAGGGCACGGCGGTGTTGCTGCGCACCGCGCGGCATGCGCTCTGGTACGACGTGGGACCGCCGATCGGGGGTGAGGGCAGTGAGCGGGTCCTGGTTCCGTCATTGCGCGCGCTGGGGCAGGCACGGCCCGACCGCGTGCTGATCAGTCACGACGATCTCGATCATGCCGGCAACCTGCCGAGCCTGCGCCTTCAGTTGCCGGAGCTGCCCCTGTTGGCGCCGCCGGGCAGCGCGATCGCCGGGGCCGGGCGCTGCCAGCGCGGCCTGCGCTGGCGCTGGGACGGCGTCGACTTCCAGGTGCTGCACCCCGATGCCGGCAGCCAGCGGGCTGGAAACGAGGACAGCTGCGTGCTGCGCGTGGCCAGCGCGCATGGTGGGGTCCTGTTGCCCGGGGACATCGGCCGCCCGGCCGAACAGGCGCTGCTGCGGGCGTCTCCGGCGGCGCTGAAGGCGGATGTGGTGCTGGTGCCGCACCATGGCAGCGGCGGCAGCTCCAGCGCGCCCTGGGTGGCGGCGGTGTCAGCCCGGCTGGCGCTGGTTTCGGCAGGGCACCAGAACCGCTTCGGCCACCCGCGCCGGGACGTGGTCCGGCGCTGGCAGGCGCAGGGAGCCGAGGTGGTGTCCACTGCGGAGTCCGGGGCGATCCGCGTATGGCTTGGCGCACAAGGGCTGCAGCTGCGTGAACAGCGTATCCATGCATCCCGGTGGTGGGATGCCGCTGGGCGGGCGCGGTCGGCTGTTATCCTATCGCCGATCAAACAAGCGGCCGTTGGGCCGGAGGGTTGAAACGTGTGGGAACTGGTCAAGGCCGGTGGCTGGCCGATGGTGCCGCTGCTGCTGTTGGGCGTACTGGCTTTGGCGATCATCCTGGAGCGTTTCTGGTCCCTGCGGCGGACTGAAGTGCTGCCGCCCGGCCTCGGCCAGGAAGTGCGCAACTGGGCCGCACGCGGCAAGCTTGACCCGGCGCACCTGCAGACCCTGCGTGCCAACTCGCCGCTGGGGCATTGCTGGCGGCCGCGCTGGAAGCCCGCAATCGTCCGCGCGACCAGATCCGCGAGCGCATCGAGGACACCGGCCGCCACCTGGTGCACCGCATGGAACGTTTCCTCAACGCGCTGGGCACCATTGCCTCGGCCGGCCCGCTGCTGGGCCTGCTGGGCACCGTGATCGGCATGATCCAGATGTTCCTGGGCATCCTCGACCATGGGGTGGGCGACGTGAACCAGCTGGCCGGCGGTATCGGCAAGGCGCTGGTGTGCACCGCCACGGGCATGATCGTGGCCATTCCGGCACTGATGTTCCATCGCTACTTCAAGGGCCGCATCCACGGCTACGTGGTGGAAATGGAGCAGGAAGCCAGTGCCCTGCTGGACACGCTCGACGGTCGCCCCGGGGTGATGAACCCGGTCGCGCCGGCGCGACCGGCCAACGCCGCTGCGGCGAAGGCCTGATCGATGCGTATCGGCAATGACCGCTCCCAGGATGAACCGCATATCGATCTGGTCCCGCTGATCGACGTCATCCTGGTGCTGATCATCTTCTTCGTGGTCACCACCACTTTCGATGCGCGCTCGACGCTGCAGGTGCAGCTGCCTACCGCCAGCCAGCAGCCCAACAACGAGCCGCCGCGTTCGCTCAGCGTGCTGATCAACGCCGAAGGCCGTTATTTCATCAATGACCAGGAAGTGCTGCGCAGCGACGTCGAGTCGGTCAAGCAGACCATCGCGTCCGTGGCCGGCAGTGACCGCAGCCAGCCCGTACTGCTGCGCGCCGACGCACGCACTCCCTACCAGGCCGTGGTGACTGCGCAGGACGCGCTCGGTCAACTCGGTTTCCGTCGTATCGCCATTGCAACTGCGCCAGAGGTGCGTCCATGAGTTCCCATCACGCGCCGGTGTGGCCGATCTACAAACGTCTGCTGGGCTACACCCGCACCTACTGGGTGTTCATGGTGGGCGCGGTCATCGCCATGGTGGTCGAGGCCCTGGCCGGCTACCACTTCACCAAGCTGATGGAGCCGCTGGTCAACGAAGGTTTCGTCGACCCGCAGCCGCGCGCGGCCGTGGTGCTGCCGCTCACCATCCTCGGCCTGTTCCTGATGCGCAGCGTGGCCACCTGGGTCAGTGACTACACGCTGGCCAAGACCGGTCGCAGCGTGGTCCGCGACCTGCGCGAGCAGGTGCTGCAGAAGTACCTGCACCTGCCGTCGTCGCACTTCGATACCGAAGCGACGCCGGTGATGGTCAGCCGCCTGAACTTCGATACCGAGCAGGTCACCCAGGCCAGCGCCGACGCGCTGAAGACCGTGGTGGCCGATACCCTCACCATCGTCGCGATGCTGGCGGTGATGCTGCAGATGAGTGTCAAGGTCACGCTGGCGATGCTGCTGGTGGTGCCGCTGATCGGTGGCATCGTGTCCTACGTGGGCAAGCGCTACCGGCGCATCAGCCGTGGCATCCAGGACGGCATGGGCACCATGGCGCAGACTGCCGAGCAGTCGCTGGCCGCGCAGCAGGAAGTGAAGGTGCACGGCACCCAGCAGCATGAGATCTCGCGCTACTCGCGCCTGGCCAACCGCATGCTGGCGCTGAACATGAAGGTCGAGGTCACCCGCGCCGCCGCCTCCAGCGTGGTGCAGTTCCTGGCCGCACTGGCGCTGGCGGTGATCGTCTGGGTGTCGACCCGCGAAGCCCTGGCCGGCCGGCTCAATGCCGGCCAGTTCATGGGCCTGATGACATCGATGATGGCCATCATTCCATCGCTGCGCCGCCTGACCAGCGTACAGACCTCGATTTCGCGCGGTGTGTCCGCTGCCGAGCGCCTGTTCGGCATCCTCGACATGCCAGTGGAGCGCGACCAGGGGCAGAGACGCGTGCAGCGCGTGCGGGGCGAACTGGCGTTCGACCACGTCATGCTGCGTTACCGCGAGGACAGCGGCATCGCCCTGGACGACATCAGCTTCGTTGCCAGGCCAGGCACGGTGACGGCCATTGTCGGCCGTTCCGGCAGTGGCAAGACCAGCCTGATCCGGCTGGTGCCACGCTTCTACGAGCCCAGCGGCGGTGTCATCACCCTCGACGGCGTGGCACTGGACGACTACCCGCTGGCCGACCTGCGCCGGCAGGTGGCAATGGTCGGGCAGAAGGTCATGCTGTTCGATGACACCATCGCTGCCAACATCGCCTATGGCATGGAAGCGACCGACGAGCAGATCCGCGCGGCGGCCGAAGCCGCCAACGCGTGGGAGTTCATCGCACGCATGCCGCAGCAGCTGCAGACCCCGGTGGGCGAGAACGGCGCGCTGCTGTCCGGTGGCCAGCGCCAGCGCCTGGCCATTGCCCGCGCGATCCTGCGCGACGCCCCGATCCTGATCCTCGACGAAGCCACTGCGGCGCTGGACAACGAATCCGAGCGCCTGGTGCAGGACGCGCTGCAGCGCCTGATGCCCGAACGCACCACGCTGGTCATTGCGCACCGGCTGTCGACCATCGAGCATGCCGACCAGGTACTGGTCATGGATCATGGCCGCATCGTTGAACGCGGCACGCACAAGGAGCTGCTCGAACTGGGCGGCCTGTACCAGCATCTGCACAGCATGCAGTTCCGCGAAAGGCAGGACTGATGGCCGGCAAGGGCACCCAGACCCCGCCGTACTGGTATGACGGCACCCCGGTTCCGTGGGCGATGCGCCTGCTGGCGCCGCTGTACGCAGGTGTCACCGCACTGCGCCGGCGCGCCTATCGGCGTGGCTGGCGCAAGCGCCACTCGCTGCCGGTGCCGGTCATCGTGGTCGGCAACATCACCGCCGGTGGTACCGGCAAGACGCCGCTGACGATTGCCCTGGTCGAGCGCCTGCGCGCGGCCGGCTGGAAGCCGGGCGTGGCCAGCCGCGGCTATGGTCGCGAAGACGCCGACAAGCCGCTGTGGGTGCAGGCCGATACGCCAACCGCGAAGGGCGGTGACGAACCGGTGCTGATCGCCTGGAAGACCGGCGTGCCGGTGCGCGTGGACCGTGACCGTGTCGCCGCCGGCAAGGCGCTGATCGAGGCCGGCTGCGATGTAATCGTCTGCGACGACGGTTTGCAGCACTACCGGCTGGCGCGCGACATCGAGATCGAACTGGTCGATGCCCAGCGTCGCTATGGCAATGGCCGGATGATCCCGGCCGGGCCGTTGCGCGAGCCGGTCAGCCGCGCGAGCGAGTGCGATTTCCGCGTGGTCAACCTCGGCCAGGCCGATGAGGAGACCGCGGCACAGGCCTGTGGCTTCGGCCAGTGGCCAATGTCCCTGCACATCGACAGTGCGCAGCCGCTGGCCGGTGGCCGCGCGCGCCCGCTGGCGTACTTCAAGGGCCAGCGGGTGCACGCGGTGGCCGGCATCGCCCATCCACAGCGCTTCTTCGACATGCTGCGCGCGCGCGGGATCGGCGTGGTGCCGCATGCGTTCGCCGACCACCAGGCCTACCAGCCGCAGGACCTGTCCTTCGGCAGCCAGTTGCCGGTACTGATGACCGAAAAGGATGCGGTGAAATGCCGGGCGTTCGGCAACGACTGGCACTACGCGGTTCCGCTGCGCGCCGAGTTGCCCGCCGCGTTCTGGGTGGCGTTGACCGATCGCCTGGACAAGCTGCGACCGAACTGAGTGGCGCGGCGGCGCTTGCATTCACGCGCCGCTGGCCGCATTCCCGTTGTAACGAGCCTGCCGAGAACCGCCCGCATGACCGAATTCGTCGTCGCCATTCCGGCCCGCTTTGCCGCCTCGCGGCTGCCGGGCAAGCCGCTGCGCCCGCTGGGCGGTGAGCCGCTGGTGCTGCATGTGGCGCGCCGCGCGCTGCAGGCCGGTGCCCGCGAGGTCTGGGTGGCGACCGACGACCAACGCATTTCCGATGCGCTGTCCGGGTTGGCCGAGGTGAAGGTGGCGATGACCGCGACCACGCATGCCTCGGGCACCGATCGCCTGGCCGAGTGCGCACGCATTGCCGGCTGGGCCGATGACACGGTGGTGGTCAACCTGCAGGGCGACGAACCGTTCGCGCCGGCGACCGGCATCCGCGCGGTGGCCGATGCGCTGGTCGCTGGCACTGCGCCGATGTCGACTCTCGCCACGACCGTCGAGGACGCGCACACCCTGTTCGACCCGAACGTCGTGAAGCTGGTGCGCAACGTGCGCAACGAGGCGATGTACTTCAGCCGCGCGCCGATCGCCTGGCACCGCGACGGCTTCGCACGCAGCCGCGACACGCTGCCGGACGGCCATCACTGGCTGCGCCACATCGGCATCTATGGCTATCGCGCCGGCTTCCTGCAGCAGTTCGCGGCGATGCCGCCGGGCCAGCTGGAGCAGGTCGAATCGCTGGAGCAGCTGCGCGTGCTGGAAGCGGGCTACCCGATCAGCGTGGCGATCTCGCCCGAGCCGTTCCCACCGGGCATCGATACGCCCGAGGACCTGGAGCGCGCCGAGGGGCTGCTGCAGGCGATGGCCGCGCGATGAGGCTGCTGGTCGTCTGCCTCGGCAACATCTGCCGTTCGCCGATGGCCGAAGGCGCGCTGCGCGCACGCCTGGATGCCTCGCCGCTGGCCGGGCGGGTGCAGGTCGATTCGGCCGGCACGGGCGACTGGCACGTGGGCGAGCCGCCGGACCGCCGCGCGATCGCCTGCGCGGCCGGGCACGGCGTGGACATCGGCGGCCTGCGCGCACGCCAGCTGCAGGCCGTGGATTTCGAACGTTTCGACTGGATCCTGTGTGCCGACGAGGCCAACCTGCGTGATGCCGGGCGCCTGGCGACGGCGGCCCAGCGTGAACGGCTGGCGTTGTATCTGCCCTGGTCCGGCGGGCAGGGGCGGGTAGCCATCCCTGATCCCTACACCGGCGGCAGCGATCATTTCGAACAGGTCTGGTCGCTGGTCGACGATGCTGCAAAACGTGCGGTGGCACGACTGTTGCATGACGCCGACTCCGGCATAATCAGGTCATGAACGTCCAGCCCGTCCCGGACCTGCCCGAATTCGCCACCTGGCTCAATGCCACCCCCTGCACCCTGACCGAACTGCGCGGCCGGCCGGTCGCGCTGCTGTTCGTCAATGCGGCCTCCGCCTGGAGTGCGCAACGCCTGGCCGAGTTCGGCCAATGGCTGTCGCGCCACCCGGGCAAGCTGCAGCCGCTGGTGCTGCAGGTGCCGCGTTTTGATTTCGAACGCGATGCCACGGCCGCACTGAAGCTGCTGCGCCGTCAGGGCCTGACCATGCCCGTGCTGCTCGATGCCGACTGGGATGGCTGGCGCCGCTTCGGCGTCACCGCCTGGCCGACCATGGTGCTGCTGGACGCGCAGGGCCGTGAACAGCAACGGCTGGTCGGGCAGGGCGCGCCCGGTGAACTGGAGCGCGCCTTGAACGCGCTGTGCCAGGGCGCACCTTCGGCGCCGCCGCGTGGCGGCAGCGAACTGCATCCGGAACCGCGCCAGGCCCTGCGCTTCCCGCAGGGGCTGGCGGTCAGCACCGAACGTCTGTACATCGCCGACAGCGGTCATCACCGCATTCTCGAATGCAGCCATGGCGGCCGCATCCTGCGTCAGTTCGGCCTCGGCACCGCCGATTTCATGGATGGCAATCTCGCCGAAGCGGCGTTCCACCGCCCGCAGGCGCTGGTGCTGGAGCGCGATTCGCTGTACGTCGCCGATACCGGCAACCATGCCGTGCGCCGCATCAATCTGCTGACCGGCATCGTCGACACGCTGTGCGGCAACGGGCGACCCGGCGCGCCGGTGGAGGGCCCGGTGGCGCAGGCGCGGCAGGTCTCGCTGGACCATCCGGTTGGCCTGGCCATCGCCGACAACCAGCTGCACATCGCAATGGCCGGCGACAACCGCATCTGGAGCTACCACCTGGGCCAGCGCAGCCTGCAATGGCGCGCCGGCAGTGGTTCCATCGACGAGCGTGATGGCAGTGGCCATCTGGCTGCCTTCGCGCAACCGACCGCGCTGGCCGTGGTGCAGCAGGTGCTGTACGTCGCCGATGCGTTGGGATCCTCGATCCGTGCACTGCAACTGCGTGGTGACCTGGTGCAGACACTGGTCGGGCAGGGGCCGTGGCGCTTCGGCAGTGAAGACGGCCCGCGCGCGCAGGCCAGCCTGCAGTTCCCGCAGGCGATCGCACTGGGCGCGGACGCCCCGCTGCTGTGGATCGCCGACACCGGCAACGGTCGCCTGCGCACGCTGCGCCTGGGCGGCGGTGAACTGACCACCCAGCCGCTGCCGCGCCGCCTGCACGGCCCGGCTGGCCTGGCCGTGGGCGCAGGTGCGGTGTGGATCGCCGAGACCGACGCCCATGCCGTGCTGCGATTCGACCCCGACAGCGGCGTGCTCAGCGAAGTCCCGATCAGCGAATGACCGACGTTCCCGCCCCGGCCTTCAACGGCAAGGCCTTCGCGGCCCAGCTCAGCACCGCCCCCGGCGTGTACCGCATGTACGCGGCCGACGACACCCTGCTGTACGTGGGCAAGGCGCGCGCGCTGCGCAACCGCGTCGGCAGCTATTTCAACGGCAGCCCGAAGAACGCGCGGATCATGTCGATGATCTCGCAGATCACGCGCATGGACGTGACCGTGACGCGCTCGGAAGCCGAGGCGTTGCTGCTGGAGAATCAGCTGATCAAGTCGCTGTCGCCGCGCTACAACGTCTCGCTGCGCGACGACAAGACCTACCCGCATGTGCTGCTGACCCGCGAGGACTGGCCGCGCATCGCCCTGCATCGGGGCCCGCGCGCCATTCCCGGCCGCTATTTCGGGCCGTATCCGGGCGTGACCGCAGTGCGCGAAACGCTGAACCTGATGCACAAGCTGTTCAAGCTGCGCAGTTGCGAGGACAGCGTGTTCCGCAACCGCTCGCGGCCGTGCCTGCAATACCAGATCGGCCGCTGCAGCGCGCCCTGCGTGGAGCTGGTGCCGGCCGCGGACTACGCCGAATCGGTGCGCCGTGCTGCGCTGTTCCTGGAAGGCAAGAGCGACGAGCTGACCCGCGAGCTGGGCGAGCAGATGCAGGCCGCCAGCGAGGCCCTGGAGTTCGAGCAGGCCGCGCGCCTGCGCGACCTGATTTCCTCGCTGCGCAGCATGCAGACGCGCCAGTACGTGGACGGCCGCGCCGCCGACCTGGACGTGCTGGCGGTGGCCATGCAGGGTTCGCAGGCCTGCGTGCTGCTGCTGGCTTTCCGCGATGGCCGTAACCTCGGCACCCGCCCGTTCTTCCCGCGCACCAACGGCGAGGAGAGTCCGGAGGAAGTGCTGGCCGCGTTCGTCTCGCAGTACTACATCGAATTCGAGCCGCCGCGCGAGATCCTGCTGGATCGCGAGATTCCCGATGCCGACCTGCTGGTTGCGGCGCTGTCGGCCTCGGCCGAGCGCAAGGTGCAGCTGAAGTGGAACGTGCGCGGCGAGCGCGCCGGCTATGTGGAGCTGGCCAGCCGCAACGCGCAGCTGACCCTGGCCACTGAACTCAACAGCCGCAATGCGCAGCATGCGCGCAGCGATGCACTGCGCGAGATGCTGGGCCTGGCCGAGCCGGTCAAGCGGGTCGAGTGCTTCGATATCAGCCATACGCTGGGCGAGGCCACTGTGGCCTCGTGCGTGGTGTTCGACGCCGCCGGTCCGGTGCGCGCGCAGTACCGCCGTTTCAACATCAGCGGCATCGAGCCGGGCGACGACTATGCCGCCATGCGCCAGGCCATCGACCGCCGTTTCCGCCGCGCGGTGGAAGAGCAGGGCGTGCTGCCGGATGTGCTGCTGATCGACGGCGGCGCCGGCCAGCTGGCACAGGCCCAGGCCGCGCTGGCCGACCTGGGCGTGGAAGGCGTGCTGCTGGTGGGTGTGGCCAAGGGCGTGGAGCGCCGCGCCGGCCATGAAGCGCTGGTGATGCCCGACGGTCGCGAGCTGCGCCCCGGCGCGGCCAACCCGGCGCTGCAGTTCATCCAGCAGGTGCGCGACGAGGCGCACCGCTTTGCCATCACCGGCCACAGGGGGCGCCGCCAGAAGGCGCGGATGACCAGCAAGCTGGAGGATATCCCCGGCATCGGGCCGCGCCGCCGCGCCAGCCTGCTCAAGCATTTCGGCGGTCTTGTGGGCCTGAAAGCCGCTGGCGAAGCGGAAATCGCCAAGGTGGAAGGCATCAATGACGCCCTCGCGGCACGTATCTACGCTAACCTGCACGGGTTGGCCACGCCTGATGCGGCCGAGTAGAGAGAGAAGCACGCAAGCATGAAGTTGACCCTGCCCACCTGGCTGACGTTGTTGCGGATCGTAATGATCCCGGTGCTGGTGCTGGTGTTCTACCTGCCCTACACCTGGACCAACTTCGCTTCGGCGGCGATCTTCGGCCTGGCCGCGATCACCGACTGGCTCGACGGCTGGATCGCACGCCGTTACCAGCTGGAGTCGGCCTTCGGCGCGTTCCTCGACCCGGTCGCGGACAAGCTGATGGTGGCAGTAGCGCTGTTCCTGATCGTGCAGGGCCATCCGACGCCGTGGATGGCATTCTGGGCGGCGGTGATCGTCGGCCGCGAGATCGCGGTATCGGCGCTGCGAGAGTGGATGGCCGAGCTGGGCCAGCGCGCCAAGGTGCGCGTGGCGATGATCGGCAAGATCAAGACCACCGCGCAGATGGTCGCGCTGCTGTGCCTGCTGTATTCGGTGGCGCCGAACGTGCCGGTGGAAGACATCTGGATGGGCTGGCCGGTGTTCCACATCGGCGACTGGACCCTGGCGATTGCCGCGGTGCTGACCCTGTGGTCGGGCCTGCAGTACCTGCACGCCGCTTGGCCGAGCCTGCGCGATGACGAGCGCGCCGCGCGCGAGCGTGCACGGCAGAAGAAGCTGGGCAACTGAGCCCCGGGGTCGGATCCCTTTCCGCAGGAAAGGGCTCCTGGCAGACCCGAAAAAGCGCTTGACGCCATCCTTGGAATAGGTAAAATTTCGCCTCCCAAGCGGGAATAGCTCAGTTGGTAGAGCGCAACCTTGCCAAGGTTGAGGTCGCGAGTTCGAGTCTCGTTTCCCGCTCCAGATTCAAGAAGAACGCTCCCGACAGGGGGCGTTTTTCGTTTGCCTGGCGCCTGCTTCATCCCCACTTCACCGCCACTCCTTCGCCTCGCCACGCGCCAGTTCGAAGCTGCATCTGTGTTCCTCCAGAACGATGCAGCCATGCCCCAAACTCCTTCCGCCTACGACCATGATGTGGTCATCGTCGGCGCCAGTTTCGCCGGTGCCGCCTGCGCATTGGCCGCTGCCCAGTACGGGCTGCGCGTCTGCATGGTGGAACGCAAGGCCGACCCCGGCGGGCGGCTGCACACCACCGGCATCGTGGTGAAGGAAGCGATGGAGCAGACCTGGCTGGGGCGCATGCCCGAACATCTGGTGCAGCGGGTCGCAAACGTGCGCCTGTATGCGCCGAACCTGCGCAGCGTGTTGCTGGCCGCACCGGGTTACTACTTCCTCACCACCGATACGCCGAACCTGATGCGCTGGCTGGCCAGCGAACTGCACACGAACGGCGTCGACCTGCGCCTGCAGCAGTCCTTCACCGACGCCCGTCGCCGCGGTGACGGCTGGCAGGTGGAAGGGGCAGGGAGCTGCGCCTATCTGGTTGGCGCCGATGGCGCGCGCTCACGCGTGGCCTGGCGCACCGGCCTCGGCCAG
Source organism: Stenotrophomonas sp. pho (assembly GCF_006228405.1). Classification (NCBI taxonomy): domain Bacteria; kingdom Pseudomonadati; phylum Pseudomonadota; class Gammaproteobacteria; order Lysobacterales; family Lysobacteraceae; genus Stenotrophomonas; species Stenotrophomonas sp. pho. Next base: position 1,605,648 of record NZ_CP029759.1, read on the forward strand.
GTACGTGACAACCTCTACGGCGTAGAACGTGAGTTCGCCGGTCAGCAGGTGGCGCAGGGCGATGCGCTGCATTGCTTCGTCAGCAAGCGCTACGCCCCGGGCTACATCGGCTGGGTCGCCCAGAATCCGAGCGGTCTGCAGGTCGGGTTGGCGCTGCGTCACGATCCGCAACGGGTGCGGCCGCCGGACATTGAGGGTTTCCTCGACCACGTGCGCGGTGTGGTCAACATTCCGCCTTCGGCGCGCCCCTCGGCCACCCGCGCCGGCCTGGTGCCCTGCGGCCGACCGGATGGTCCGATCACTGGCCACCGGCTGATCCTGACCGGCGACGCGGCGGGCATCGTCTCGCCGCTCTCCGCCGGAGGTATCCACTCCTCGTGGCGGCATGGCTGGGCGGTCGGCGAGGCGATTGCCCGCCATCTGCGTGGGCAAGGGCCGGAAGCGGAACGGGTGGCGCAGCAGGTGGCGCCGGCGTTCCATGGAAAGCGCCTGCTGCGCTGGGCGATGGATCATCTGCAGGTGGACTGGCCGTTCAACGCGCTGCTGCATACGTCCGCCACGAGGCGCATCGCCGAGCAGATCTATTTCCATCGTCGTGGCGTACGCGCGTGAAGGGTGCCGGCAGGCGTGCCTGGGCGCCGTCCCTCGCTTCCCGTGAAAATTCCTGTTGACGCCGTGCAGCAATATCGACACAATAGCGCTCCTTCGACGCAGGTCGAACGAAATCTGCGGGAATAGCTCAGTTGGTAGAGCGCAACCTTGCCAAGGTTGAGGTCGCGAGTTCGAGTCTCGTTTCCCGCTCCAGATTCATGAAGAACGCTCCCGAAAGGGGGCGTTTTTCATTTGTCATGATGTTTGCGGCAGGGGCCGCTACAGTCGCGCCACAGCATCTTCATAGCGGGCGTGATATCACTCGCCCGGCGTGACGAATCCGAGGTCAGTGTCGCAATCGGAATGGCGGGACGCATCGGTCGTGGGGACGACCGCAGGCGAGGGAAGCGGAGAGCGCGTCAACAAGACGCAATGGCCTGGATGTTGCACCAGCGTTCCGCGCGTCGCATGCACTGAAAGGCTGGCGAAAGGCCAACACCATCGTTGCCTGAACCGCACGCGTGTTGTGACCGTTTTCGGACCAATTCTCCATGTTCGCTCCACAATCGCACGGTAGCCTTCATGCTCCTTCTACACGTTGGCGGGCTGGTGGTCAGGCGTATCACTCCAGTGGCAGTGCCCAGGACCGGGCGCGGACTCTCCCTGCAAGCATTGCTGCGCCCGGGCGCACTGCTGACCAGCCTGGCGCTGGCAGGTTGCATGTCGGTGCCGGCTCCGGACCTGCCTGATCGCACCCCCAGCACCTGGACCCAGGTGCCGCAGGGCCAGGGCGTGGCGGTGGAGGCCAGGCAGTGGTGGAAGGTGCTGGCCGACCCGGCGCTGGACGGCCTGGTCGATCAAGCCATCGCCGGCAACCTTGATCTGCAGCAGGCCACGTTGCGCCTGCAGGCAGTGCGGATCGTCGCCGGCACCTCGGATTCGCGCTTCCTGCCGGAGATCTCGGCCAGCGCCAAGCAGGTACAGGACGCCGCCGCGGTCGACACCTATTTCCATGCGGGCATCGAAGCGATCTGGGACCTGGGCCTGTTCGGCGCCGCCGAGAGTGCCCATCTCAGCGCGCAGGCCTCGGCCGGTAATGCCGAGGCGTTGCGCAATGCCGCACAAGTGGCGGTGATTGCCGACGTGGTGCGCAGCTATCTGGACCTGACCGTAGCGCAGGCCCAGCAGGATCTGCTGGTCAGACAGCAGGCCGTGGATGATCGCGGCGAACAACTGGCACGGGTTCGCCTGCGCCTGCGCCTGGATGAGCCGGGCGAGCTGGAACGCCTGCGCGCGCGCCAGGCGGCGACCCGGGCAGCGACGGCGCAGGCCCGCGAAAATGCGGACAACGCGGCCCGCGCGCTGGCGCTGCTGCTGGGGCGTGACGGGCCGGATCCCGCCTGGCGCGCGTACCGCGCGCCGCCGAAGCTCGGTGCATTCTCGCTGCAGCAGGTCCCTGCGGATCTGCTGCGCTACCGCCCGCAGATCCTGCTGGCCGAATCAGAGGTGATGCAGGCAGCGGCCAGCAAGGGTTCGGCGCGCGCAGCGATGTATCCACGGGTCAGCCTTGGCGGCTCCATCCTGTACGCGTACAACCTCACCCAGAACGCCCGCTCCAATTCCGATTCGAGCCCGTCGATCGGCCCGTACATCGATATTCCGCTATGGGACTGGGGCCAGCGTCGCGCGCGCTTCCATGCCAATGAAAAGCAGCTGGATGCCGCCTTGCTGGGATACCGCAAGGCGGTGCTGGAAGGCGTGAGCGAAGTGGAAGGCGCGCTGGGCAGCCTGGCGCGGCAGGACAGCAGCATCCAGTCGTTGCGCGCGGCCAACGACGCCGCCGGGCAGCAGGTCAAGCGCCAGGCGCGGCAGGTGCAGCTGGGTCTGTCCAGCGAGTTCGATGGACTCGACACGCAACGCGCCGCACTCGCCTCGCAGGCTGATCTGATCGCTGCGCAGGGTGCGCGCGTTCTGGCCTTTGCATCGCTGTACCGCGCCCTCGGCGGCGCCCCGCTGCCTGCCGAGGGTGAGGGCGAGCCACAATGATCGCACTCGCCCGCAAGACCCTGGCCTATGAGTGGCGCCGGTTCCTGCCGGTGGTGCTGGCGATGTGTTTTGCCGGTGTGCTGTTGATCGTGCAGGCCGCACTGGTGCTGGGCATCTTCGGTACCGCTGCGATCTATGTGAAAGCGTCCTCGGCTGATATCTGGGCTGGTTTCCCCGGCACCCAGAGTGTGAATTACGGCCATGCAATCAGCGCGGATGTGGAAAGCCATCTACGCATGGACCCGGATGTCACCCGCGTCGAGCCCTACGAGTGGGTCGATGGCGAATGGCGATCCGGCGCGCAGGGCACCGGCAATGTGTCGGTGTACCTGTCCGGTATCTCCACCCGGGACGATGCGATGATGTTCGCGCGCATCCTCCCTGCCAACCTGCGCGCGCAGCTGCGCGAGCCGGGTGCGGTGATCGTCGACAGCGCCGATCTGGATACGCTGGGCGTGGACCTGCAGAACAACCGTGCCTGGATCAATGGCAAGGCGGTGCGCGTGGTCGCTGCACAACCGGGCCTGCGGGGCCTGGGCGGCGTCAACGTGCTGGCCTCGCTGGATACTGCGCGTGCCATCGCCGGTACCGACCCACATGAGGGCAGTACCTACTTCGTGGCGGGCCTGCGCTCGCCGGACCTGGCCGGTCGTGTGCGTGACCGCTTGTCCGCGTCGATGGGCCGGGCCACGCCGGTCGAGTTCTGGACCGCGCCGGAATTCGCCAGCCGCTCTCAGCAGTACTGGTTGTTCGATACCGGCGCGGGCATCGCGGTGTTGTTCATGGCCGTCATCGTCTGCTTCGTCGGCGCGGTGATCACCAACCAGTCGTTCGCGTCGGTGGTGGCTGGCTCAGTGCGCGAGTACGCCACGCTCAATGCGCTCGGTGCCGGTCGCTACGCGCTGGCGCGGGTGGTGTTCGAGCAGGCCTTGCTGATCGGCGGCGTGGGCATGTTGCTGGCGGCAGCCTTCAGCACGGTGGTGCTGTTGATCGCGCAGACCCAGCGCGTGCCGGTGCAGCTGACACCGATGGTGATCCTCGGCTGCGTGGCGCTGGTGGCGGTGATGGCCATGCTCTCCAGCATCATGGCGGTGCGCAGTGTCGTCCGCTCCGATCCATCGTTGCTGCTGCGTTGAGGACCGGCCGATGACTTCTACACGCGCCGTCGCTCCGACCCTGCGGGCCGACGCATTGGAAAAAGGCTTCATGTCCGGTGATGTGCAGGTGCCGGTGCTGCGCGGCCTGTCGCTGGACATCTATCCCGGCGAGCTGACCCTGGTGTCGGGCCCGTCCGGCTGCGGCAAGAGCACGCTGCTGTCGCTGCTGTCCGGCCTGTCCGCACCCGATGGCGGTCGCGTGCACGCGCTGGGCCAGGACGTGGGCCACATGACCCGCAGTGAAGTGGAGCGTTTCCGCCTGCACCATGTCGGCTTCGTGTTCCAGGGCTTCAACCTGTTCCCGGCACTGACCGCGCTGGAGCAGGTGCAGCTGCCACTGGGCTACCGCGGCATGCGCAATCGCGAAAGCGAGCCGCTGGCCCGCAAGGCGCTGGAAGAAGTCGGCCTCGGCCATCGAAGCCACATGCGCCCGGCGCAGCTGTCCGGTGGCGAGAAACAGCGCGTGGCGGTTGCCCGCGCGTTTGCCAAGTCGCCGACCCTGATCTTCGCAGACGAACCCACCAGCGCGCTGGATGCCGAGAACGGCCAGCGCGTGATCGACATCCTGCATCGATACGCGCGTGCGCATGGCGCCACCGTGCTGTGCGTGAGCCACGATCCGCGCCTGATCCGGCATGCCGATCGGGTGATCGCCATGGAAGACGGCATGGTCCGTGATGACCGCCGCCAGAACGAAACCGTAGAGTCCGCCCCATGACCAAGACGTCGCATCTGCTTCCCCTCAGCCTGGCCCTGTCCGCGGCACTGCTGCTCGGCGCCTGTTCCAGGGAAGCGCCTACCGCTGCATCGGCCCCCTCAGGCAAGGAGGGTACTGCCGCCGCCGGCAAGGTCGCCGTGGCGCGTGGCATCATTGACGTCGAAGGTGGCCTGATCGCACTGGCGCCGCCGGTGGATGGCTCGATCACTGCAGCGCCGGTGAAGGAAGGCGCCACGGTGAAGAAGGGGCAGTTGCTGCTGTCGCTGGATGGTGCCCTGCTGCAGCAGGAGGTGGCGATGGCCACCGCCGATCTGGCCTTGGCCAATGACCGCCTGAAGGGCAGCCAGGCGCAGCTGCGCGAACTGGAGCGCAGCGCCATCCGTCTGTCCACGGGCGCCAGCGAAGGCGTGTCCTCGAACCAGCAGGCCGATGCGGCCAAACAGCAGTTGGCTGCTGTGCGTGCCGATGTCGACGTGGCCGGTGCGCAGGTCGACATGGCGCAGCACAAGCTGGAGCACGCGAAGCTGAGACTGCAGCAGATGTCGTTGAGCGCGCCGGAAGCCGGCACCGTGGTCGGCCAGGTGCCGGGCGTCGGCGCCTTCGTGCAGGCCGGCAAGCCGGCGATCTCGTTGTTGCCGGCGCGCCCGCTGCAGGTGCGTGCCGAACTCAGCGCCGCCTACGCCGATGCCGTGCAGGTGGGCATGAGGGCTACTGTCGTGCCGGACAGTGATGGTGCGGAGAACATGGGCACGCTGCCGCCTGCACGCGTGGTGCGCATCAGTCCGGTGTTTGCGCAGGCACGCCTGCCTGAAGATGCAGGACGTGGCATGGCCAAGGTGGTGGAGTGCGTGTTGGAGTTCGACGGGCAAGCCAAGGCGCGCTTCGGCCAGCACGTGCGGGTGGAGTTCCGGAAGTAAGCCTCTAGCGCTGCGGCGGGGGAGTCTGTGGTGACCCGCGCCGCCAGAGCGCCCGCCACGCGCTCACCGCCGACACCACGCACAGCGCCAGCAGCAATCCCACGTCCAGCAGCAGCAACCACAGCAGGTGCATGCCTTGTACCGGCGGCTGGTGCATCGCCGACAGCATCCACGGTATCGACCACACCAGCAGCAGGGCGAAGGCGATCAGCAGGCGCAGCCACAGGCGTTTGAGTTTCCACGGGCGCACGATCAGTGCCGCCACCACCAGTTCAACCGTGCCCAGCAACGCGAACACGATGACGGTGCTGGTCGGATAGGGCAGCTGGGCGCCTTCCAGGCGATGCAGCAGCCAGTAGTCCGGAGTGAAGCCAGCATTGACAAGTGCGGCGATCAGCGCCAACCAGGTCAGCGCGACCAGCAACCAGAACAGGCGGACGTAGCGTCTCGGCATCGGGGGTGTCCGTGCTTGGGCGGGGCAGCGTAACCCAGTGCGGACGCCCGTGACCGCATGATGTGAAGACTGTTGACGGCGTGAAGGAATTTGGACACAATAGCGCTCCTTCGACGCAGGTCGAATGGAATCTGCGGGAATAGCTCAGTTGGTAGAGCGCAACCTTGCCAAGGTTGAGGTCGCGAGTTCGAGTCTCGTTTCCCGCTCCAGATTCTACAGGGCCCCGGTAGGGGCCTTGTTTTTCTCCCGCCACGGCAAGGCGGGGCACGTTGGGCCACAAGGCTTTACGCGCAGTCAGAAAAGTGAAATCGCTGGTGTGTTTTCCGGATTTCCGGTAGCATGTCGGCTTACGCGGGAATAGCTCAGTTGGTAGAGCGCAACCTTGCCAAGGTTGAGGTCGCGAGTTCGAGTCTCGTTTCCCGCTCCATGTTCCGACAGGCCCCATCTTGGGGTTTTGTCTTGTCAGGGCTAGGTTCCTGGCGCGCAGTACGTTGGCCTCATGGCAGAGTGGCTATGCACCGGATTGCAAATCCGTTTACAGCGGTTCGATTCCGCTTGAGGCCTCCAATTGAAAAGCCCTGACTCCGGTCAGGGCTTTTTTGTTTGGCTGCGATCGATTCCCCGCTCGCGCGATCACCGCTCGGCAGTCAGTCATGGCAGATGCGGTGGCGCTACACTCGTGTGATGAACCAGATTGATCACTTCCGCGGCGCCTTGCTCGGCCTCGCGTGCGGCGATGCCGTCGGTACCACGCTGGAGTTCAAGCCTCGTGGCAGCTTCACCCCGATCACCGACATGGTGGGTGGTGGGCCGTTCCAGCTGCAGCCGGGGCAATGGACCGACGATACCTCCATGGCGATGTGCCTGGCCGAGAGCCTGGTGCGTTGTGACACCTTCGATGTGCACGATCAGATGAACCGCTACGCCAACTGGTACCAGCATGGGTACTGGAGTGCGACCGGCGAGTGCTTCGATATCGGTATGGCAACGCGGGCTGCCATCGACCGGTTCCTGCAGGACGGCCAACCGCTGGCGGGTAGTGACGACCCACGCAGCGCTGGCAATGGCTCGATCATGCGTTTGGCGCCGGTGGCATTGCGCTACGCCGGGACTCCCGACCTGCAGGCCATGGCCGAGCTGAGTTCGCGAACGACGCACGCTGCGCAGGAGTGCCTGGAGGCGTGCCGCTTGCTGGCGGTCGCGCTGGAGCGGGCGTTGGCAGGTGGCACCCGTGACGCGGTGCTGGATCTCAGCAATGTCCCTGTCGAGAGCGCGCGGCTGCGGCAGATCGCGGCGGGCGGCTACCGCGGTGCCGCGCGTGAGCAGATCCGTGGCAATGGCTATGTTGTCGACAGTCTGGAAGCTGCACTCTGGTGCTTTGATCGCCACGACACCTTTGAAGCCGTCGTACTCGAGGCGGCCAATCTTGGCGAGGACGCCGACACCACGGCCGCCATTGCGGGGCAGCTGGCGGGCGCATTCCATGGTGCGCGCGGAATCCCCGGGCGGTGGTTGCAGCGGCTGGCCCTGCGTGCCGAAATCCAGGCGCTGGCCGATGCGCTGCACGCCTTGAACCAGGGCAGCGACCGCGCTGCGTGAGTCGGGTTCCCTGCCTGTGAACTGCGCCGGCAGGATGCTCCCTGCCGCCGCCATTTCCGACGCCGCGCTGCTTCACCTGCAGCAGTCCGCCACGCCCCGGTCACCAGTCTCAGCGGGCCACGACATGGAAAGGCGCTATGGTCGAGTTCCACGTCTCAGGGAGCCGCAATGGCGAGCAAGGACATCACGCGTCGTTCCAGCCACGGAGCGAAACGGAAATGAGCAAAGTCACGGCAGATGTGCGCTGGTTGACCTTCCGCTTGAAGAACGGGCAATCCATTGGCCCTGATCGGCTGAAGGACGGATGGGTCATCGCCTCGGAAACCGCCCGCTGCGGGGTGCGCCGCGAGCATATCGAAGGGTCGGGCCTGGTGTATGCCCTGTACGCGCCGGCCAACCTGGCCTCACCACGGCGCGCGGAAATGCGCATGCGCGAATTCCTGATGAGCTCGGGCTACACCTTCACGATGGGCACGCTGGGCGGCTGAGCTGCGCGCGGGCCGCGATTGCTCAACGCTGCGCGGCCTTCAACGCCTCGATGATCTGCGCGCCGGAGAAGCCACAATGGCCTTCGCCAACGGGCGGCAGCACCTGTGGCAGCGGACGGGCGCCGGCCCGTGCGGCCGTCTGCGGATACACTGTCTGCATGCGCGGCACGATCGTCGGGTCGTTGTTGTTGAACTGGATCACCAGCGGTCGCCTCAACGCACCGCTCAATGCCAGCTCCCTGCGGACAGCGGCCTGCGCGGCAGGCACGGCATCGATACGTTGTACGCCCGCATTGAACGCCATGTCGTCACCGAAGCCGCTGTAAGCCACACCTCTGTTGCCCACCGGCATGCCGCCACTGCGCGTGGCCAGTTCGTGCAGTACCAGTGCATGCAGGCTGATCGTGCCGGCCAGTGCATCAGCGGACACCTGCAGCCGCTGTGCCAGCAACGCGGCATGCGACGGGCTGCGTTGCAGCGCATTGGAGATGCCCTGGTACAGTTCGCCCTGTGACAGCGCAGCCGCTTCGCGTGAGACCAGTCCCGCAGCCGGCAGGCCTTCGGCCTTGGCAAAGAAGTAATCGAAAGCGACCAGCGTGGTCAGCAGATCACTCGCGATCTGTTCGCCACTGAGATTGGCGCCGCATAGCGACACACCACCGGCGTAGTGTTGCGGGAACCGCTCGAGGCTGGCGAGGGTCACGGCGCCGCCCATCGAAAATCCCAGCATCCAGACATGGCGCACATGCTTGAGTTCAGCCACTACATGCCGGCGCAGGCGTTCCATGTCGGTGATCGCATCGGCCACCGCCCAGCCCTGGCTGGCATAGGCGCTCTGCGCGACGGCGTAGCCTGCAGCCAGCAGTGGCGCGGTGCCGTCATTGGCGGCCATCGGCGTAGCACGTGGCACGCCTACCGGCTCGTAGCCGTGCGCCAGCATCACCAGGTCACCGTTCCAGTCGGCCGGCACGTCCAGGCGCCACGGCGCGCCCTGCAGCTCGCCGCTCAGCGTGCGTGCCGCCGTTGGCGCTGACGCCAGCAAGGTCGTCGAAGGCAGCAGCAGGCCGAGGGCGAGGGCGCATCGAAGCAGGGCGGGCATCGGGGTCATTCCATGCGGGAATGACCCCGAGCATAGATGCCAGCGAAATGTTGCGCGCGCTGCACTGCCGCAGGAAGGGCGGGCTGGGGGGGGGGGCACCCGCTCCCCGAGTTGATCACGTCCGCTACGGGGGTGATTCCGATACGATGTGTCGCCTTGATCTCTTTCTACTTTACCCAGGGTCCCGTCATGGTCGACCGTCTCGCCATTCTGCTTGAACGCTTTGCGGTTACCGCCTCGGTGTTCCATGCCGGCGCGCTGTGCGGCATCAACTCGCTGGCGGGCGAGGATGACGCTGGGCAGCTGCATCTGGTGCGACGTGGCCCGTTGCAGGTCAGCCATGGCCAGCAGACCGTCCAGGTCGAGGTGCCGAGCCTGCTGCTGTACCCACGGCCGATGCCGCATCGGTTCAGCACCGATCCGCAGCACGGCGCCGACATGGCCTGCGCTAATCTGCATTTCGAGGGCGGGCGGCTCAACCCGATCAGCGCGGCGTTGCCCGATTTCATCTGCCTGCCGCTGGCCGATCTCTACGGCGGCAACGCAGCGCTGGAGCTGCTGTTCGAAGAAGCCTTTGAGCAGCGCTGCGGGCGTGCGGCGATGGTCAACCGGCTGTTCGAGGTGGTGATGATCCAGGTGCTGCGGCAGCTGATGGAAGGGGGCGAGATGCGTGGTGGCCTGTTTGCCGGGCTGGGGCATCCGCGGCTGCGGCTGGCGCTGGTGGCGATGCATGAGGCGCCCGCACAGTCCTGGACCCTGGAAGACCTGGCCGAGGTGGCCGGCATGTCACGCAGCGTATTTGCTGCCAGTTTCCGTGAGGCGATGGGCACCACCCCGGGCCAGTACCTGCAGGGCTGGCGGGTGGGCCTGGCGCAGCAGGCACTGCGTCAGGGGCGCCCGTTGAAGCGGATCGCTGATGACGTTGGCTATGGTAGCGAAGCCGCGCTGTCGCGCGCATTCAAGGCACATACCGGGCAGTCGCCGCGGGAGTGGCGCGGACAGGCCCGCGCCGGCGCGGGCTGAGCCTCAGCCCAGCACCAGCCGGGCCAGTTTCATGCCACCGAACAGGCCAACCAGGCCCAGTGCCACCGAACCGCCGGCGTACAACGCTGCCAGGCCATGCTGGCCGCGCTGCAGCAGCAGACCGATTTCCAGCGCGTAGGTGGAGAACGTGGTGTAGCCGCCGAGGACGCCGGTGGCCAGCAGAAGGCGCAGCTGCGGCGACGCGCCATTGCGCAGGGCGAAGGCTTCGACCAGCGCGCCCATCAGCAGTGCACCGCTGATGTTGATCAGGAAGGTCGACCACGGCCACGGGTTGCCGACCGCTACCCGCGTACCGATCAGGTTGCAGGCATGGCGAAGGCAGGCGCCGAGCCCGCCGCCGACGAAGACCAGCAGATAATTGTTCAGTGCGTGCATCACATGCCTCGGTTGCGGGTTCGCTGATTTGATGGCGAACGCCGACGGCAGGCACGGCCCGCCATCGACGAAGACCGGTTCGTCCTGGCAGGAGCCATCAGCCCTTTCGGGCGGTTATCGGGGAGCCCCATCCCCATCCGCGACCATGCTACCAGTGGTAGTGCATTCACGTCATCGAGGTCGTCAGCACCCGGATGACCTTGCCGCGGCTGAAGCCGTCCATCAGCAGTTCGAAGGCCAGCAGGTCCAGGGCCGCGTGGCGGCGATGGTCGATCTGCAATCCCTTCTCCTCCACCAGATGGCTGACCAGTTCGTAGGCGTCCTGCCAGACATCCAGGTGGGCCTGGCTGGGGATATAGGTATTGCCCCGCTCACCGACGCCAAGCCCGCTCACGCCGTACAGCAGTTCACGCGCGTCCAGTTTGGCCGCATCGGCGATGCGGAACAGCTGTTCGGCCTTCACATGGGCGGGGCTGACATGGTCGTTGAGCCAGTTGCTGATGGTTGCCGTCGTCGAATCGGCGGCGCGGGCCAGATCGGCCGGGCGAGGGTGCCCGGCTTTCTTCATGGCAATGGCGAGTCGTTGGCCGAGAGTATTCATCTATGCAAGCCAGCTTAACGCGTGGATCGCAAAGTTCCCTTGTTCCAAGAATAAGTCTGGTTAACAGAAGGACCGACCGTGACCGAATTCTGGAGCAAGGGGCAGGTACGCGCCCGGCTGGGTTTCCGGACCGATGCCGAACTGGCGCGCTTTTTTGGCATAAGCCGATCTGCCGTGTCGCAATGGCCCAAGAACTTCCCGATTCCTGCGCTACGCCAATACATCCTGCATCAGCGCTATCCCAACCTGTTCCCCGCGACTGAGGATACGCAGGGCGAGTAAGCCTAAACTGCGCCGCCTTTTGTCGCATATAGCACCCTAAGCGGCATTTGCTAAGTATGCTTAGCAATATTGGAAACTTCGATGAAACGGGGCTGGCCCATCAATGGCGCCTACCAGGGCGGGGCCGGGGAAATCGGGGCAGTGTGTCGGGTCCGGCCCATCCGGGCACCCCGTCTCCCCGTATGTGGTTTCGTGAACGATTAATAATTTCGATCACGAAAGTCGCGGTATGTAATTGACCTGTCGTGAAATCTATGACTAATTGGGATCAACCGGACGTGAAGCCCGGGAGTCTTTCAGTAGCTCGCAAGTGAGTCGGTAGACCGTCAACGATGCAGAACAAGTCCAACGGAGGTCGTATGGAATACGGCATGCATGGCTTGGCTGAACGGGTACGCCGCGAACTGGAAGCCAGTTATCACAAACACGGATGCGGTCCGGCGTTCTGGGATACCTACCAGCAGGTGCTGGACCGCCTGGTCCCGCAGGGGACCGAGCGTACCGAAGTCACCAATGAAATGGCGCTGATCATCGAGCAGCTGGGCATCGTCCGACGTGCGCAGCTGGTGCCGCCGCACGCCAACGGGCCGCGTTGATCCGTTGATTCAAAGCAGGCGCCAGGCGCCGCAGGCCAACAGCGCCAGCAGTATCGACAGCAGTGCCAGGGTCCGCGGTCGCCACCATTGCCGCGGTTGCCCGGCCATGGCCTGCGGACTGCAGTAGCGCACCAGCCCCGGGCCGAAACCGGCCTGGTGCTGCTGCCGCGAGCAGGCCTCCAGGCAGGCGCCGCAGGCCAGGCAATCGGCCTGAGGTCCCTGGCGGATATCCAGTTGCATCGGGCAGGCGCTGACACAGGCAGCGCAATCGGTGCAGTCGCCCAGGCGGTCGGCGCTGAAGGTGGGCATCGGTCCGGCCAGCAGCGGATGTGCAGCGCGGAACACGTAGTCCTGTGCGGTGGTCGGGTCGAGCAGGCCACGGCCGCGTCCGAGCACGCCCCCCAGCCCCGACGGACGCATGCCGCGCGGTTCGCCGCGGCGCGCGTCGTACAACATGCGGGGTGTATGCGGATCGGTCAGCAGCGGCTGCAGGCGCGCGAACGGGCACAGCGAACGGCACACCTGCTCGCGCAGGAAGCCGGCATTGCCCCAGGTGGCGGCGGCATAGAACAGCACCCAGAACGTTTCCCAGCCGCTCCAGCCGGCATGCGGCGCGGCGGCCACCAGTTCTTCGATCGGGCTGAACAGACCGACGAACGTGATGCCGGTCCACAGCGACAGCAGCCCCCATGCCACCTGGGTGGCAGGGCGCACGGCGGGCGCTGGCAAGGCCCGGGCCATGGCGCGCGCAATCCAGTCGAAGGCGCGGCGCCATAGCGTCTGTGGGCAGGCGTGGCCGCACCAGATGCGGCCGACGAGGTGGGTGAGCAGCGCGAGGCCCACCGCCAGCACCGCCAGCAACCCTATCAGCACGCCAACATCGCCGGGCCACAATGTCCAGCCAAACAGGTCAAAGCGCCGTGCGTTGATGTCCAGCAGCAGGGCCTGCCGCCCATTCCAGCGCAGCCATGGCAGGGCATAGAACAAGGCCAGCAAGAGCATGCTGAGTGCGGCGCGCCAATGCCAGCGGCGTGGGATTCCGGTGCAGGCCGTACTCATCCCAGCGGCAGCTCGTCGTCGTCGTCGCTTGGCATCGGTCGCTGCAGGTACCAAGTGACCGCGCTGGACAGTGCGGTCACCGACCAGAACATGAAGAATCCTGCCGTATAGCCCAGTTCGCGGCTGATCGCCGTACCCGGAAAGCTGATCGCCTGCAGACGCAGCGGGTCGACAAAGGCGAAGAACACCACGCTGGCCAGGCCTGCAGCGATGAAGCTGGGCCAGAGGATGGCGCCCCAGTGCTGGATCAGCTGCTGGCGGCGGCTGGGAGAGGGTCTGTTCATGCTGTCCCGGGTCGGAATGAGGGCGGCGCGTATACTCCGCCGAGGCTGGCGCAGCATCCGCAGGGCATGCTTCCTGCAGGAATGCCAGACTAGGTGCAGCGGACTGCGCCGACATTGATCTGGATCAACGGCGGTGCCGGCCGGCTACGGCACACTGCCGGCAAGCTTTGGATACCCCGATGAACGCAATATCGCCGCCTGTCCTGCCCGTCGCCTCGCCCGGGCTGTGCACTGAGCAGGAAGTGACCCGCCTGGTCCACGACTTCTATGCACGCGTGCGCGAGGAGGAGCGGTTGGGGCCTGTGTTCGAGGCACACGTCCACGACTGGCCGGAACATCTGGCGCAGCTGGTCGATTTCTGGTCGGCAATGCTGCGCGGCACGCGCCGCTTCAAGGGCTCGCCGATGTCCAAGCACATGGCCATCGAGCTGGACAAGGACCTGTTCGACCGCTGGCTGGTGCTGTTCCGGATCACCACCGCCGAGTGCGGCAACCCGCCCATGCAGGCGCTGGCCAACGACGTGGCCGCGCGCATCGGTGACACCTTCTGGAAGCGCTACCAGATGCTGCGCTGGCCGCAGGTCGGCCTGCCGGTGCTGGAAATCCCCACCCGCGATTGATCTGGGTCAAGGCGGTGGCGTCCGCCCGGCGCGATGCTGGCGGCATGGACACGTTCTCACCCGCCGCCGGCGGTCTTGCCTGGACCTTCGACCCCGACCTGCTGCGCCGGCATGACCGGCCGGGGCCGCGCTACACCTCGTATCCGACCGCGCCTCACTTCCACGATGGCTTCGATGCGCCGGCGCTGCGCCAGGCAATCGCCGACAGCAACCAGCTGGCCCGCGCGCTGTCGCTGTACGTGCATGTACCGTTCTGCTCCAGTCCCTGCTTCTACTGCGGCTGCAACCGGGTGATCACCCGCGACCGCGGCCGTGGCCACAGCTACGTCGCGCGCGTGCTGGCCGAGGCCGACCTGCTGGCGCCGCAGTTCGAGGACGGCCGTGAAGTCATCCAGCTGCACCTGGGCGGTGGCACGCCGAATTTCCTCGAGGCCGAGGCGATGACCACGCTGGTGGAAGGGCTGCGCCGGCGCTTCGATTTCAGCGATTCACCGCAGCGCGATTTCTCGATCGAACTCGATCCGCGCTTCATCGATACCCGCGATGTCGCCATGCTGGCGCGGCTGGGCTTCAACCGCGCCAGCCTGGGCGTGCAGGATTTCGACCCACAGGTACAGGAAGCGATCAACCGCGTGCAGGGCGTGCAGCAGACGCTGGACATCCTGCAGGCCTGCCGCGACAGCGGCATGCGTTCGGTCAACGTCGACCTGATCTATGGGCTGCCGGGACAGAGCCTGGAAGGGTTTGGCCGCACCCTGGAACGGGTGCTGGCATTGCGCCCGGATCGCCTGGCGGTGTACGGCTACGCACACCTGCCGCATCTGTTCCGCGCACAGAAGCAGATCGACGAACGCCGCTTGCCTTCGCCGGAAGACAAGCTGGCGCTGCTGGGCCTGGCGGTGGAGAGGCTCTCCACTGCGGGCTACCAGTACATCGGCATGGATCACTTCGCACTGCCGGAAGAAGATCTGTCACGCGCGCAGCGCGCCGGGCAGCTGCATCGCAATTTCATGGGCTATACCACCCACGCCGATACCGATCTGCTCGGCCTGGGCGTGAGTGCGATCAGCCACATCGGTGCCACCTACAGCCAGAATCCGCGCGACCTGCCGTCATGGGAGGATGCCGTGGACCAGGGGCAGTTGCCGGTGTGGCGCGGCGTGGCGCTCAGCGCCGACGACCAGCTGCGCGCAGAACTGATCCAGCAGCTGATGTGCCAGGGCGAAGTGGACGGTGCGGTGCTGGGCCAGCGCCATGGCGTGGATTTCGAGCAGTACTTCGCCGAAGACCTGCGTTCGGTGCAGCGGCTGCAGGAGGACGGTCTGGCCGAGTACCGTGACGGTGTAGTGCGCGCCAGCGAGCCTGGACGGCCGTTGCTGCGGCTGCTGGCGATGTGCTTCGACCCGTACCTGCGTGCGGCCTGCGAGCAGCCGCGCTACTCGCGTGCGATCTGACGTTCGTCGTGAAAAGTGCGATGGTGCCCGGAGCCGGAATCGAACCGGCATGGGGTTGCCCCCGGCGGATTTTAAGTCCGATGCGTCTACCAGTTTCGCCATCCGGGCCTGCAGCGCGGCGCCGATTGTAGCCCAGCTGCGGAATCCCGACCGGATTGCAGTGGAGCGGCGGTGTGCTTAACTGTCGCTCCCATTCATGTCATAGTCCAAAGCATCGTTCCCAGGGGGGAGCCACCCGATGTCGCTGCACGCGATTGCCTATGCCAGCGAGGCCCGCGCCGACCTGCAGACAACCGATCTTGACCGCCTGCTGGCCGATGCCACCGCATTCAACCGAGTAGCCGGTGTCACGGGTGTGCTGATGTTCGATGGCAGCCGTTTCCTGCAGTACCTGGAAGGCCCGGAGGATGGCATCGATTCGGTGTACCAGCGCATCGCCAATGCGCGCAGCCATGGACAACTGAAGGTGCTGTGCCGCGCGCCGGTGGCGCAGCGGGCATTCCCGCGCTGGTCGATGGGGACCCGGCGCATTGAGGCAGAACTGCTGGTACAGATCGTCGACGCCTCATGGCCGGGCTTCGTGCTTGGCTGCGGTGGCTTCGAGCGCCTGCTGCAGGCCTGGACCGGCGCCGATGGTGAACTGGAGCCGGCCGCGGTCGCACTGGGCTCCTGACCCCACCTTGGCGGCCGGGCACCCGGGCCGTTAGGCTGTAGCCTTTCTGGCATGGATCTTCCCGGAGTGGCAAAGCGAATGAGTAGGTCGGCCATGCCCATGGCAGTACGCATGCGATTTCAGCCGTTGCATGGGATGCGGCGTTGAGCGCGCCGCTTGCGGCAGCAGCGGCGCCGCGCTTCGCGGTGATCGGGCTGGGCTACGTGGGCCTGCCGCTGGCGGTGGCCTTCGGCCGGCACTGGCCCACGCTGGGCTTCGACATCGATGCTGATCGCATCGCCGAGCTCCGCGACGGCCAGGACCATACGCTGGAAATGGAGGCCGATGAGCTGGCCAGTGCACAGCAGTTGCAGTACGGCAGCGATCCGGCATTGCTCGATGCCTGCAATGTCTACATCGTTACCGTGCCGACCCCGATCGACGCCTATGAGCAGCCCGATCTGGAGCCGCTGCGTTCGGCAACGCGGCTGATCGCCAGCCACCTGCGTGCGGGTGACCTGGTGATCTACGAATCCACGGTCTACCCCGGCACCACCGAAGAGGTCTGCGTGCCGTTGCTGGAGCAGCTTTCCGGGCTGCGCTTCAACGAAGACTTCTACTGTGGTTACAGCCCGGAGCGGGTCAGCCCCGGCGACCGCCAGCGGCGCCTGGCCGATATCCGCAAGATCACCTCGGGGTCGACACCGGAAGTGGCTGCGGTGATTGATGGCCTCTACCAGCGCATCATCGCCGCCGGCACCTTCCCGGCGCCGTCAATGCGTGTGGCCGAAGCGGCCAAGGTGGTGGAGAACATCCAGCGTGACGTCAACATCGCGCTGGTCAATGAGCTGGCGCTGATCTTCGACCGGCTCGGCATCGACACCCAGGATGTGCTCGACGCCGCCGGCAGCAAGTGGAACTTCCTGCCATTCCGGCCGGGCCTGGTCGGCGGCCACTGCATCGGCGTGGACCCGTACTACCTGCTGCACAAGTCCGAGAGCGTGGGCTACCACCCGGACCTGATCCACACCGCGCGGCAGGTCAACAACCGCGTCGGCGAGCATGTGGCGTCGCGTGTGCTGGCAATGCTGGCCGAACGTGGCCGCGTACCTGCGCAGTCGCGTATCCTGGTGCTGGGCGTGACCTTCAAGGAGGATTGCCCGGACCTGCGCAACAGCCGCGCGCTGGAACTGGCGCAGCGCCTGCGTGATGCCGGCGCACAGGTGGAGGTCAGCGACCCGTGGGTCGGCCCGGCGGCATTGGCCGACGCGGGCGTGCACTGGCTGGCCGAGCCGGTGGCGGGGAGTTACGACGCCGTAGTCCTGGCAGTGGCCCATGCCCGATTCAAAGCCATGGATGACGCCGCAATCCAGGCGCTGCTGGCACCCGGCGGCATCGTCTACGACGTGAAATCGGCCTGGCCGCGCAATGTGGTTGACGGTCGCCTGTAAACGCCGGTGACGGCCGGCGCGGTAGACTCGCAGGCAGTTGCAACCAAGGAACGCCATGCACCGGTATATCGTCTACCTGCTCGCCATCCTGATGTTTCCCATCTGCCTGTGGTTGGCCACGATCTGGCCGGCCTGGTACTGGGGCGTCGGCCTGACTGCCGCGATGGTGGCGCTGGGGACCTGGGATCTGCTGCAGAAGCGCAGCACGCTGCGCCGCAACTATCCGGTGATGGCGCATTTCCGCTATGGCCTGGAATCAATCGGCCCGGAAATCCGCCAGTACTTCGTGCAGAGCGACCTGGAGGACGTGCCGTTCTCGCGCCAGCAGCGTGCGCTGATCTACCAGCGCGCAAAGAACGAAATGGACACGGTGCCCTTCGGTACCCTGCGCAGTACCTACGCGGTGGATTACGAGTGGATCAACCATTCGCTGGCTCCCACCTCCATTGCCAAGCATGATTTCCGCGTGCTGATTGGGCCGAACTGCGCCAAGCCTTATTCGGCCAGCGTGTTCAACATCTCGGCGATGAGCTTCGGTTCGCTCTCGGCCAACGCGATCCGCGCATTGAACGAAGGTGCGCGGCGCGGCGGCTTCTACCACGACACCGGCGAAGGTTCGATTTCGCCCTACCACCGCGAGATGGGCGGCGATCTGGTCTGGGAAATCGGCTCGGGCTACTTCGGCTGCCGTGACGAGAAGGGTGGTTTCAGCGAAGAGCGCTTCGTCGCCAACGCTACCGATGACCAGGTCAAGATGATCGAGATCAAGCTGTCGCAGGGTGCCAAGCCGGGCCACGGCGGCGTGCTGCCGGCACCAAAGGTGACCGCCGAAATATCGGTGACCCGTGGTGTTCCGATGGGGTGGACTGCGTATCGCCGTCGCGTCACTCGGCATTCTCGACGCCGGTCGAACTGTTGCAGTTCGTGGCCCGGCTGCGCGAGTTGTCCGGTGGCAAGCCGGTCGGTTTCAAGCTGGCCATCGGCCACCCCTGGGAATGGTTCGGCATCGCCAAGGCGATGCAGGAAACCGGGCTGCTGCCGGACTTCATCGTGGTCGATGGCGCCGAGGGAGGCACCGGCGCGGCACCGGCTGAATTCGTCGACCATGTCGGCGTGCCGATGCATGAAGCACTGCTGCTGGTGCACAACACCCTGGTCGGCCTGGACCTGCGCGAGCGCATCCGCATCGGTGCCGCTGGCAAGATCACCAGTGCGTTCGACATCGCGCGCACCATCGCGCTGGGTGCCGACTGGTGCAATGCCGGCCGAGGCTTCATGTTCGCGCTGGGCTGCATCCAGTCGTTGAGCTGCCACACCGACAAGTGCCCGACCGGCATCGCGACCCAGGACCCCGCGCGCTGGAAGCATCTGGATGCACCGGACAAGGCCACCCGTGTATACAGCTATCACGAGCACACGCTGCATGCCTTGAAGGAACTGTTGTGCGCGGCGGGCCTGAACGATCCGGCCGAGCTGGGGCCGGAGCACATCCTGCGTCGCGTGTCGCCGGTGGAAATCCGTTCGCTGGCGTCGCTTTACCGTTACCTGGAACCGGGCGAGCTGCTGCACACGGTGCCCGACCATGCGGTGTTCCATGCATTCTGGGCCGATGCGCGCAGCGACTCGTTCCAGCCGCCGCCGAAGATCCAGGCTCTGCGCGCCAGCAAGTCGCGGTAGCGTGATGTTGTAGAGCCAAGCCCATGCTCGGCTGTTCTTCGTTCCGACCTCGCGATGACTGATTGAAAAGCAGTCAAGCATGGCTTGACTCTACAGAAAGGCAGCCGAGCATGGGCTCGGCGCTACAAGGAGGCGCCATGCAGTTCAGGACCGGTAGCATCGACGATGTCGCCACGCTGTGGGCGCTGCGCACGCGCTGTGTGCGCGAAACCTGCAGCAGCCATTACCCTCCCGAGGTCATTGCACCGTGGTCGGCCTCGCCGCCACCGTCGCAGTACGCGCGGCTGTTGTCGCAGGGCGGATGCGTGGTGGCCGAGGACGGGCAGGGTGGCCTGCTCGGCTTCGGCGTCTTTGATGTCGATGCCAATGAAGTCGACGCGTTGTTTGTCAATCCCGATCGTGGCGGCGAGGGGATCGGCCAGGCGCTGATGCAGCGCCTGTTGGCAATGGCCGATCGTGAGCGCGAGGTGGTGCTGTCGGCGTCGCTCAATGCCGTGCCGTTCTATCAACGGCAGGGCTTTGTCAGCGTGCGTGAGGAAGCCTATGCGCATCCCAGCGGTGTGGCGTTGGCCTCGGTGAGCATGCGCAGGCCGTGGTGATGTGGCGTCGAGCATGGGCTCGACGCTACCCCGCAGGCGTCACCGCTCCGCCAACCAACCGATCACGCCCTCGGCGGCACGCCGGCCACTGGCGTAGCACGCGGTCAGCAGGTAGCCGCCGGTGGGGGCTTCCCAGTCCAGCATTTCACCGGCGCAGAACACGCCGGGAACGGCCCGCAGCATCAGGCCGTCATCCAGCGCATCCAGGCGCACGCCACCGGCGGTGCTGATCACCTCGGCCATCGGCCTTGGGCGCAGCAGGCGCAGCGGCAGGCGCTTGAGCGTGGCAGCCACAGCCGGCAGGTCGTTGCCGGCCTCCCTGCCAAGAATCTCGAACACGAGTGCGGCCTTCACCGCATCCAGACCCGCCTGGCGGCGCAGGTGCTCGCCGAAGCTTCGGCCCTTGCGGGGACGTGACAGGTCGGCCAGCAGGCGCGCCTCGTCGCGACCGGGCACCAGGTCCAGCCACAGCATTGCGTGGCCATCGCGGTTGATGGTCTCGCGCAGGTCGGCGGCCAACGCGTAGACCAGACTGCCTTCAATGCCATATTCGCTGGCCACGCACTCGCCCTGCAGCGACCGAGGTTGTCCAGCCAGGTCGATCCAGTGCGCGATCACCGGCTTCAATGGTGCGCCGGCATTGCGCTGGGCAAAGAACGGCGTCCAGTCCACGTCGAAGCCACAGTTGGCTGACTGCAGCGGCGCGATGTCCACGCCACGCGCCTGCAGTGGCACGACCCAGGCGCCATCACTGCCCAGCTGCGGCCAGCTGCCCCCGCCCATCGCCAGCACGGTGGCATTGGCGCGGACATCGACTTCGCCCGCATCGGTGGCAAAGCGCAGGGCGCCGTCGTCGCTCCAGCCGATCCAACGGTGGTTGGCGTGCAGGCGCACGCCCTGTTCCTTCAACCGGCGCACCCAGCCGCGCAGCAGCGGCGCCGCCTTGCGGTCGACCGGGAACACGCGGCCGGAGCTGCCCACATAGGTTTCCACGCCCAGGCCGTTGGCCCAGTCACGCAGTGCCTGTGCGTCGAAGCCGTCCAGCCAGCTGCCGACCACAGCGGCCTGCTCGCGGTAGCGGCTGTCGAACAACGGCCGCGGATCGGAATGGGTGAGGTTGAGGCCGCCCTTGCCGGCGATCAGGAACTTGCGGCCAGGCGACCCCTTGGCCTCGTACAGGTCGACCTCCAGCCCAGCGGCACGCAGGCGTTCGGCGGCGAACAGGCCGGCCGGGCCACCGCCGATGACGGCGACGCGGTGGGGCATGGCGGCATTACGGTTTGACATCGAGCAGCTCGACGTCGAACACCAGCGACGAGCCCGCCGGAATCGGGCCGACCTTGCGGTCCCCGTAACCGTAGTCCGGCGGAATCATCAGCGTGCGCTTGCCGCCGACCTTCATGCCGGCCACGCCCTCGTCCCAGCCGCGGATGACCTGGCCGGCGCCGAGCGCGAAGGTGAACGGCTCGCCGTGCTTGAAGGAGCTGTCAAAGGTCTTGCCGTGCTTGGTCTCGGTACGGTTGTCGTAGATCCAGCCGGTGTAGTGCACCGTGACCTTGTTGCCGGCGATGGCTTCGGCGCCGGTGCCGGGCACGGTATCGATCCGCTCGAAGGTCGTCAGCGTGCCGCCGGGCGGCGGGCCGGATGGTTCGGTCGAGCAGCCAGCGGCGGCGAGGGACAGCAGCAGGGGAAGCAGCAGGCGGCGCATCGGGCGTCTCCAGAAGGGCGCGGGGCGAGGGCGGCAAGGGTAGCGCATCGGCGCCGGGTATCATGGGGCCATGGCAAAACTCCTGCTCAATCTGCGCAATGTCGGCGACGACGAATATGCCGATGTCTGCACGCTGCTCGATCAGCACGGCATCGCCTGGTATCGCACCGAACCCAGCCCGTGGGGCATTTCCAATGGTGGCCTGTGGCTGCGCGACGACGCTGATCATCCGCGTGCGAAGGCGCTGATGGCGGAGTACCAGGCGGCGCGCGGCGTGCGCGTGCGGGCTGAACGCGAGCAGGCATTGCGCGAGGGGACGGCGGAGACATTCGGCAGCCTGTTCCGGCGCCGGCCGGCCTATGTGGTGCTGGTGCTGCTGGCGATGGCCGGTGCGGCGGCACTGGTGTTGCTGCCGTTCGTGCTGTTGCGGGGGTAAGGGGCGCGGCCGGGTTGCACCCGGCACCCGCAGAGGCAACGGCAACGTCAAAAGCTGGTTTCCGTGGGATGGCGCGGCGGTGTGGGCAGGCGGGACACGCCGTAGACCCCGCTTCGCGGTCCGGCCCAGCCGCTGGCGGCTGTGCGTTCGGGCGCTTGCGAAGCAGTGCTTCGCAAGCAAAGCGCCTCACCCCTGGGGGCTCGATGGCGCCTTGCTCGTGTGCGCTGTCCTGCGCACACGGCAAGACCGGGGTTGGGCGTCCTGCCCAACCCGCCCGAGGCATGCCTCGGGCCCATGGCGCCAACGGTCCCGCCTGCCCACACCGCCCCGCCTCTGACAAGTTCTGGGTACCTGCCGGGGTCGGATCCCTCTGCCGCGCAGAGGGCTCTGACCCCTGAATCTGTCTGTGCGGGCGGGAGGCGCTAAAATTGCGGGATGATCGCCAATACCGCTGCCTATCATTTCGCCGTCATCGACGCCCCCCAGGCCCTGTGCGACCAGCTGCTGGCCCTTGCCGAGACGGCGCAGCTGCGCGGCACGATCCTGGTGGCGGGCGAGGGACTGAACCTGTTTCTGGCGGGGGCGCCGGAGGCGGTTGAGGGCTTCTATGCAGCGCTGCATGCCGATGCGCGTTTCGCCGACATGCGGGTCAAGACCAGCCTGAGCAAGCATCAGCCGTTCGCGCGGCTGAAGGCCAAGGTGAAGGACGAGATCATCAGCTTCCGCCGCGATGACGGCCAGCCGCTGGACTATCCGCGCGCACCAGCGGTTGATCCGGCCACCGTGCAGCGTTGGTTGCGGCAGGGGCATGATGACGCCGGCAAGCCGGTGGTGATGCTCGATACCCGCAACCTGCAGGAAGTGGAGTACGGCACCTTCAAGGATGCGCTGGTGTTGCCCATCCGCAAGTTCACCGACCTGCCCGAGGCGCTGGCGCCGCATCGCGATGCGCTGCGGGACAGCACCGTGGTCAGTTTCTGCACCGGCGGCATCCGCTGCGAGAAGGCCGCGCTGTGGATGGTCAATGACGGCATGGACAATGTGCTGCAGCTCGATGGCGGCATCCTCGGCTACTTCGAGGAGGTGGGCGGCGAAGGCTACGAAGGCCGCTGCTTCGTGTTCGATGAGCGCGTGGCGCTGGATGCCGAGCTGAAGCCGATGGTCGACCAGCCACTGCCCGAGCCGCGCCCCAGCGCGTTCTGACGCTTGCCCGGTAGAGCCGGCCGCTGGCCGGCTGCCAGGGCACGTTGCCCGCCGGCCAGCGGCCGGCTCTACCGGACCAAGCGCGGTGGGCGCTGAACCCGCCCTACGGGAATCAGCATCCCGCCACCGTCACTGGCCGCTGCGCCCGGCCGCCCCCATGCAGAGGTGATCCTGTGACGGAAAAGCGCCTGATGATCCCGTTGTCGATCCTTGACTTGGCCCCGGTCTGCGAGGGCAGTGACACCACCGCCGCCTTCGCTAACATGCTGGAACTGGCCCAGCACGCCGATGCGCTGGGCTACCGCCGCTACTGGTTGGCCGAACACCACAACATGCCCGGCATCGCCAGTGCCGCCACCGCCGTGCTGATCGGTCATGTTGCCGGTGGCACCCAACGCATCCGGGTCGGCGCGGGCGGCATCATGCTGCCCAATCATGCCCCGCTGCAGGTGGCCGAGCAGTTCGGAACGCTGGCCTCGCTGTATCCGGACCGCATCGACCTTGGCCTGGGCCGTGCGCCGGGCACCGATCAGCCGACCGCACGTGCACTGCGCCGCTATTTCGACAGCGCCGACCAGTTCCCGCAGGACGTGCGCGAGCTGCTGCACTACTTCGAGCCGGTCCAGCCTGGACAGGCGGTGCAGGCCGTTCCGGGTGGTGGCCTGCGGGTGCCGACCTGGATCCTCGGATCAAGCCTGTTTGGCGCACGCATGGCGGCCTCGATGGGCCTGCCGTATGCATTCGCCTCGCATTTCGCGCCGGACGTGATGGACGAAGCGCTGGCGGTGTACCGCCGCGAATTCCGCCCCTCGGCCACGTTGAAGCAGCCGCACGCGATGCTGGCCCTGAACGTTGTTGCCAGCGACAGCGAGGCCGAGTCGCGTCGCCTGTTCACCAGCCAGCAGCAGAGTTTCGTCAACCTGCGCCGCGGCCGGCCGGGCAAGATCCCGCCGCCGATCGACGACATTGAAGCCTTCTGGGAGCCGCACGAAAAGTTCGGCGTGGAACGGGCCCTGGCCTGCACCGTGCTGGGCGATCCGCAGCAGGTGGCCGAGGGTATCGCCGCTTTCGTTGAGCGGCACAAGCCTGACGAGCTGATGCTTACTGCCAACCTGTATGACCATCGTGCGCGCCTGCGTTCCTTCGAGCTGGCGATGAACGCCTGGCATGGCCGCCACGCGGGCTGAACAACCGCGTCACGGCCCGTTGCGGCCGATCCGCGTCTGATGGGGGCTCCCCACTTCTGGAGTCCCCACCATGGCCGAGACCCGCGCCGAACACATTGCCCAGCTGGCTGAACTGATCAAGGACGTGGAGGTGGCGATGTTCACCACCACCGGCGTCGACGGGCGACTCTACAGCCGGCCGTTGGCCACCCAGCAGGTCGCCTTCGACGGTGACCTGTGGTTCGTGATCACCGCCGACAGCCCGAAGGTGGCCGAGATCGCGCTCGACCCGCGCGTCAATGTGGCCTATGCCTCGCCATCGAAGAACACCTATGTGTCTGTGGCGGGGCGGGCGCGGGTTGTCGATGATCGCGCGAAGATCGAAGAGCTGTGGTCGCCGGCGATGAAGCTGTTCTTCCCCGCCGGCAAGGAAGACCCCAACCTTCGCCTGATCCACGTGCGCGCCGATAGCGCCGAATACTGGGATGGCCCGGGCACCTTGCTGGGCAAGGCATTGAGCTTCGTGCTGTCGGCGGTGCAGGACGATCCGGCACCGCTGGCGGACAACGGATTCGTCGACCTTCGGTGATTGCCGCATCCGCGCGTTGCGTGGATCTAGCGGATGCCGGTAGTGCCGGCCGTTGGCCGGCTACCCTGGAAACGTGGCAGCCGGCCATCGGCCGGCTCTACCGGATGCCGCTTCAGAATCAGCGCTGGAAAAGTTCCACTGTATAGCCCACCAGCTGCCCCGAACTGAAGCCGAAGAACGCGATCGCCACCAGCGCTGCGATCCAGTTGAACAGCATCAATGCACCATCGCGCTCCAGCAGCGCCAGCGAGAACAGCAGCAGCTGGAAACCGAACAGGAAGTTGGTGAACGGAATCGGCAATGACAGCAGGATGCCCAGCAGTACCAGCAGCAGGCCGCTGAAGGCGTGCGCGGGCAGCGGTGTCAGCAACTGCGGCAGGCGAGGCTTCAGCATCCTGTCCAGTCGCCGCAACGGGCGATCGATACGGTCCAGGAAGCGGTGCATGGTGCCGCGCTTCGGCCCGCGTCGGGCAATGAAACCGGGCAGCCAGGGCCGGCGCAGGCAACACAGCATCTGCAGTCCGATCAGGACCACGAGTGGGCCGCTGACCGCACCCCCCATGCCCGGGATCGGGATGAACGAGGGCAGGATCGCCACGAACAGGAACACGCCAAACGCGCTCTGCTGCAGGTTGCTGAGGATCTGGCCGAGCGGCATGTGCTCGGCGGGATCGCCGGAGGCGAACATCTCCAGCAGGGTGCGGATGCCCTCGTTGCGGTAGGTCGGGCGCTGCGCGCCCTGGCCCTGGCCGGCCTCAGGCGGTGAGCTCATCGGCCTGCTCGTCGGATAACGTGCGCAGCAGCAGCTTGTCCACCCGCGCACCGTCCAGGTCGACCACCTCGAAGCGCCAGCCGGCCAGTCGAAGTACTCGCCTGCGTGCGGGATGCGGCCGAAGTAATGGATGCACATGCCGGCCAGCGTGTAGTAGTCGCCATCCTCGGCATCGGGCAGGTCGTTGCTTCCGATCAGCTCGCGCAGGTCCTCGATCGGCAGCGAGCCGTCGACCAGCAGCGAGCCGTCCTCGCGGGTCACCACCAGTGCGTCTTCATCGGCATTCTCCACCGCCTGCAGGCGGCCAACCACGGCGCCCATCAGGTCGCTGATGGTCACCAGGCCCTGGATCTCGCCGTACTCGTCCACCACCAGCGCCATCGACTGCTGCTCCTCGCGGAAGATCTCCAGCAGCTTCATCGCGTGGGTCGATTCGGAGACGTACAGCGGTTCGCGCAGGGTCTGGAACAGCGCGTTGTCGCCGCGCGCCATGCGCGTGGCCAGCGATTTCAGCTCCAGCACGCCGACCACGTCCATGTCGTTGTCGCGGTATACCGGGTACCGCGAGAACTCGTGCTCGGCCATGATGTCCAGATTGCGCTCCAGCCCGGCCTGGGTGTCGAGCCAGGCAATGCGGTTGCGCGGGGTCATCAGGCTGTCGGCGGTGCG
The DNA here is from genome assembly GCF_006228405.1 of Stenotrophomonas sp. pho. Taxonomy (NCBI): domain Bacteria; kingdom Pseudomonadati; phylum Pseudomonadota; class Gammaproteobacteria; order Lysobacterales; family Lysobacteraceae; genus Stenotrophomonas; species Stenotrophomonas sp. pho. The sequence continues at coordinate 1,631,954 of NZ_CP029759.1, forward strand.
GTCGCCCAGGCGCATGACGCGGTTCATCATGTCGCGCTCGTGGGCGTCGATCACGCCAGCTTCGTGGCTCTCGGCCACCAGCATCCGGATCTCTTCTTCAGTCACCTGCGCGGCCTCGTCCTTGCCCAGGCCCAGCACCTTCAGTACCAGCTGGGTGGTCTTGGACAGGAGCCAAACGAAGGGCAGGGCCAGCCTGGCCAGCCAGCTCATCGGCATCGCGACCAGGCCGGCAATGGCCTCGGAGCGGGTCAGGGCCAGACGCTTGGGCACCAGTTCGCCGAAGATCAGCGTGATGAAGGTGATCAGCGAGACCGCCAGGGCGGTGCCTACTTCGCGCGCGTACGCAAAGCCGGGCATCAGGCCCTGCAGCCAGCCGGCGATCGCGTCGCCGATCGCATCACCACCGAGGTAGCCGGTCAGTACGCCGATCACGGTGATGCCGATCTGCACCGTGGACAGGAAACTCTCCGGCTTCTCCGAAAGCTCCAGCGCCTTGGCGGCGCGCTTGGAGGTGGCGGCCATCTGCTTCAGGCGGCTCTTGCGCGAGGTCATGACCGACATCTCGGACATGGCGAAGAAGCCGTTCAGTAGAACCAGCGCGAAGACAATCAGGATCATTTCAAACACGGGCGTCGTCCCCGGTTGGTGGCAGGGAGGGCGGGTGCTTGCGATGGCGGCTGGCGCTCAGGAACAGGGTCCGGCGCGGCGCAGGGGGATAAGGGTCGTCGTCCATAAGGTGCGCCCGGAGGCGCGCTGGCATCTTAGCAAAGGGGCGTGGCAGGGTGGCAACCGCCTGTTCAGGTTGGGGGTCCCAGAGCCCGGAAAGGGCGCGGGGATACCCGTGATGGTCATCTAGCCGTCATAATTCGCTCTGGTGCCGTCCTTCCCGCGACGGCTGACAGGTTTCTCAATGTTCTCTCTGCAGACCATTTTCGGTTCCGGCAAACAGTTCTACACCCTGCTTGATGAGGCTGCCGTCGCGGCTTCCGATGCCGCCAAGGCGCTGCATTCGATGCTGCGCGAGGCCGATCGCCAGCCCGCGCTGGACGCCTTCAAGCTGGCCCGCCTGCGCGAACGCGCGGCCTCGGACAAGATCAGCCAGGCGCTGGTCGACAGCTTCATGACCCCGATCGAGCGCGAAGACATCGAAGCGCTGGGTTCGGCCCTGTACAAGATTCCGAAGCAGATCGAGAAGTTCGCCGATCGCTATTCGCTGGCCACGACCCACCTGGAGCACATCGACTTCGCGCCGCGCGCGGCGATGCTGGAACAGGCCGCCGGCGTGGTGGTGGAGATGGTGGCTGACCTGCGCCACATGAACCTGGACCGGATGACCGCGCTGAACGAGAAGCTGCGCTCGCTGGAGAACGAGGCCGACCGCCTGATGCTCGAGCTGTACCGCGACATCTACTCCGGTCGCCTGGACAACCTGCAGATGTTCCTGCTGAAGGAATTCTTCGAGATCCTGGAAAAGGCCATCGACCGTTGCCGCGAGGCCGGCGTGGTGGCGTACCAGATCGTGTTGAAGAACAGCTGACGGACGCCGCCGCATGTTGACCCTTGTCCTGGTGGTGATCCTGGCCGCGCTCGTCTTCGAGTTCATCAACGGCTTCCACGACACTGCCAACTCCATTGCCACCGTAGTGGCGACCAAGGTGCTCTCGCCCGGCTGGGCGGTGATGCTGGCCGCCTTCATGAACCTCATCGGTGCGCTGACCGGTACGGCGGTGGCGCTGACCATCGCCTCGGGCCTGCTCAACACCAACGTGGTCGAGGTCACTCCGCAGGTGATCCTGTGCGCCCTGCTGGGCGGCATCATCTGGAACCTGATCACCTGGTGGAAGGGCCTGCCGTCCTCGTCCTCGCACGCCCTGATCGGTGGCCTCTGCGGTGCCGGTCTGGCCGCGGCCCACAACAACTGGGACGCGCTGATCTGGTCGGAGCGCCTGGGCAGCTGGGCGCAGAACAAGGGCCTGCTGTGGAAGGTGTTCGTGCCGATGATCACCTCGCCGATCGCCGGCTTCCTGCTCGGCATCGTGGTGATGGTGCTGCTGTGGGCGCTGATCGCCGGCCTGGCCAAGGTCGGTGGCGCCATCGGCCGCCTGGCCCGTCCGCGCATCGTCAATGCCTTCTTCGGCAAGGCGCAGATCGCCTCGGCGGCCTACATGGGCTTCGCCCACGGCCACAACGACGCGCAGAAGACCATGGGCATCATCGCGATGACCCTGATTGGTGCCGAAGCCACCGGCGCACTGAACGATCTGCCGTCCTGGCTGGCGTTCATGCACCCGGACGCGCACGCCGGTGACGGCATCGCCATGTGGATCGTACTGACCTGTGCAGTGGTGATGGCTGCCGGTACCGCCTCGGGTGGCTGGAAGATCATCAAGACCCTGGGCCACAAGATGGTCAAGCTGCACCCGATCCACGGCTTCGCCGCGGAGACCAGCTCGGCCACCATCCTGACCCTGGCGGCCCACTTCGGCATGCCGGTCTCGACCACGCACAGCATCTCCACCGCGATCATGGGCGTCGGTTTCGCCAAGAACCCGCGTTCGCTGAAGTTCGGCGTGATCGAGCGCATTGTCTGGGCCTGGATCCTGACCATCCCGGCCGCCGGCGGCTGTGCGTACCTGATCCTGAAGCTGTTCGAGATGTTCGGCTGGACCTGATCGCCACGCCAAGGTGCACACGAAAAAGCCCGCCGACCACCGGCGGGCTTTTTCATGGGCAAAGAATTTTTCCGCACACAACGTGTCGACCAAGGTCGACACCTACCAGAGCAGAAACAGGGATCCGATCCCGTGCCGACCAACGGTCGGCACCCACCAGCAGCAGCGGGAAACTGTCGAAGGCGGGGTGGGTCCGGTTGCGGGGGTGTGAGCGGCATGGATGCCGCGACCAAGCCCCCATGGACGGGTTTACGGCGTCCCCCGCAACCGGACCCGCTCCGCCAACCCACGGAATGCCCGCTTTTGCAGTTGCAGTTGCCGTTGCAGTCAGCGGGTGCCGGGCCGCAGTCCCGGCCGACCCTCCTCAATTGCGTTGGAACAGCGCCTGCACATCCCTGCGGAACGCCGCCTGGCTGTCGGCCCGGCTGTAGAACATGTGCCCGCCCGGATAACTGCGCACCTGCACCCGGTCCGGATTGCTGCCCATCGTCGGCATCTGGTCCACGGTCAGGATCGAACCCATGAACGGGCACGACAGGTCGTTCCAGCCATGCACGATCAGCACCTGCAGGTGCGGGTCGATCGCCACGGCCTGGCGCAGCTGGGTCACCGCGCCATCGCGCAGCTCGCCATTGCGGTCCCACAGCCGGTTCACGTCGTAGTTCAGCGCCTGGTACCGCGCATCCACCTTCCAGCCGACCACGCGCGTCACGAAGTCGACCATCGCCGTGGTGGTCGGCGCGATGATGCTGTCCAGCAGCGGATCGTTGGCGCGCTGCTCCGGATCGTTCGGGAATGGATCGAACGCGGTTACGTTGGAATCGTAGCGGCTGCCCAGCGTGCCCTTGTCGCGGAACACTTCACGCAGGTAGGCCTGGGTTTCCAGCCGACCACCGGCACGGCGCACGAACTGCGGGTCCAGCCCGGTCAGTTCGGTCACCCGGCGCAGCATTGCCTCGGTCGCCTGCGGATCGCTGCGGCCCTTCATCAACGCGGTGGCGTAGTCGCCACGGGTGTATTCCACTACTTCGCGCATCGCTGCATCGGTCAGCTTGCCCTGGCGCTCCAGGTGCGCGGCGGCGATCGACGGCAGCGTCTGCATCCACGCCATCGGCGAGACATCGGCGTTGTCTTCCAGGGTCGGGCTCAGGTAGGGCGAGACCAATACCAGGCCGTTCATCGCAACACCCAGCCGGGTCTGCAGATAGTGGGTGATGCGTGGGCCGCGGTAGCCGCCGTAGCTCTCGCCGGTCAGGTACTTGCGCGACGCCATGCGCTGGTTGCGCAGCAGCCAGTCGTAGATCGAGCGTGACAGGTATTCGATGTCGGCGCTGGGGTTGTACAGCGCCTTCTTCGCTTCGTCGTCGCCGATGCGCGCGCGGCTGAAGCCGGTCCCGACCGGATCAATGAACACCAGATCGGTGAAGTCCAGCCAGGTGCCGGGGTTGTCGTGCAGCGTCGCCGGCGCCGACGCGCTGTCACCCTCGGAGCCGAAGGTCACCACCTTGGGCCCGATCGCGCCCATGTTGAGGTAGACCGACGATGCCCCGGGGCCGCCATTGAGCGCGAAGGTCACCGGCCGGTCCTTGCCCGGCATCGTGTAGGCGGTAAACACCACGTCGGCGATCACCTTGCCCTTGGCATCGCGTACCGGCAGGGTGCCGACGGTGGCGGTGTAGTCCAGGGTGCGGCCGGCCAGGCGCATGCTCTGGCGGGCCGAGGCGTCTGCGGGCAACGCAGGTGCCTCGGTCTTGTCGTCCTTCGGATCGGGCTTGGCGTCGGCATCAGGCGCGGCCAGCACGCTGGCTGGGGCGATGAGCAGGCCGACGCAGAGCGCGGCAGTGTGCAACAGGGACTTCATGGCACCGGGTGGGCAGCGGAAGGGGATTGCGATGCTAGGCCGGTGGCGGCCCATGTCGTATGTGTCCAAAGGCATGGCCGTGCGTTGCGGCCGCTATTGGCCAGCTTGGGTCAAGCGGACAGGGCGGTTGCCGCTTTGTCATCGGCAAGCAGGCCATAGACGGCCGAGTCGGCCAGTTCCCCCTGGATGCGCCAGCGCTGGCGCAGCACTCCCTCGCGGCGGAAGCCCAGGCGTTCGAGCACGTGCGCGGAGGGTGCGTTGCGCGGGTCGATCTCGGCTTCCACGCGATGCAGGTGGAGGGTGCCGAACAGGTAGGCCAGTACCTGCTGCAGGGCCTCGTGCATGTAGCCCTGGCCCTGGCGATCGGGTGCCAGCAGGTAGCCGATCTCGGCGCGGGCTGCAGTGCGGTCCACTGCAAACACCACGCAGATGCCCAGCAGTGGACCTTCCAGCGATTCGCGCACGGCCAGCTTCAGCTGGGTACCGATGGCATGGGCGGCGAGATCATCGTCGATCTGTTCGCGCGCCTCGGCCTGTCGCGTCCAGGCCGGATGATTCCACCAGCGCATCACGTCGGGATTGGACTGCAGCGCGAACAGCGCGGCGGCGTCGTCACGGCGGATCGGGCTCAGGACCAGCCGTGCGCTGTGCAGCGGCAGGTCGGGGAACAGCAGCGAGTGGCTGGCCAATACGGTGGTCCACGCGGATGGACGCGCATTATGGCGCCGCCGGGTTTGCCGATGGGGGCGGCATGCCCGGGGCGGATGGGTCGGATCCCTTTCCCGGCGGGAAACGGATCCGACCCCGCGAGGGATCAGACTTCCAGCGAAGCCAGGTCGCCCTTCGACTCCAGCCAGCCCTTGCGGTCGGACGCGCGCTTCTTGGCCAGCAGCATGTCCATCAGCGAGCGGGTCTGCTCGCCATCGTCCACGGTCAGCTGGACCAGGCGGCGCGTATCCGGGTGGATGGTCGACTCGCGCAGCTGTGGCGGGTTCATCTCGCCCAGGCCCTTGAAGCGGGTGACGTTGATGGCGCCCTTGATCTTCTCGCGCTCGATCTTGTCCAGCATCGAGCGCTTTTCTTCCTCGTCCAGGGCATAGAACACCTGCTTGCCCACATCGATGCGGAACAGCGGCGGCATCGCCACGAACACATGGCCGGCATCGACCAGTGCCGGGAAGTGCTTCAGGAACAGCGCGGTCAGCAGCGTTGCGATGTGCAGGCCGTCGGAGTCCGCGTCGGCCAGGATGATCACCTTGCCGTAGCGCAGGCCGCTGATGTCGTCCTTGCCGGGGTCGCAGCCGATGGCGATGGCCAGGTTGTGTACTTCCTCCGAGGCCAGCACGCTGTTGGACGAGACTTCCCAGGTGTTCAGGATCTTGCCACGCAGCGGCATGATCGCCTGGAAATCCTTGTCGCGAGCCTGCTTGGCGCTGCCGCCTGCCGAGTCACCTTCCACCAGGAACAGCTCGGTGCGCGACAGGTCCTGGCTGATGCAGTCTGCCAACTTGCCGGGCAGGGCCGGGCCCTGGGTGATCTTTTTGCGGACGACCAGCTTCTCGGTCTTCAGGCGCGCGCTGGCACGCTCGATGGCGATCTGCGCGATCTTCTCGCCCAGTTCCACGTTCTGGTTCAGTAGCAGGCTGAACGCATCATGGGCGGCACCTTCGACGAAACCGGCGGCCTGGCGCGAGGACAGGCGCTCCTTCGTCTGGCCGCTGAACTGTGGGTCGGTCATCTTCAGCGACAGCACGAACGACACGCGGTCCCACACGTCTTCCGGGGCCAGCTTGACGCCACGCGGCAGCAGGTTGCGGAAGTCGCAGAACTCGCGCAGCGCTTCGGTCAGGCCGGTGCGCAGGCCGTTGACATGGGTGCCGTGCTGCGCGGTGGGAATCAGGTTGACGTAGCTTTCCTGCACCAGCTCGCCTTCCGGCAGCCAGGCCACGGCCCAGTCAACTACCTCGGTGTCCTTCTTCAGGTTGCCAACGAACAGGTCGGCCGGCAGCGATTCGCGCTCGCCCAGCTCCAGCTTCAGGTAATCGCGCAGGCCGTCTTCGTAGTACCAGGTATCGACTTCACCGGTGGCTTCATCGGTCAGCTTCACGGTCAGGCCCGGGCACAGCACGGCCTTGGCGCGCAGCAGGTGCTTGAGCGCGCGCACCGCGAACTTCGGCGTATCGAAGTACTTCGGGTCCGGCCAGAAGCGCACGCGGGTACCGGTGTTCTTCTTGCCGACGCTGCCGACCACTTCCAGCGGCGTGGCACGGTCGCCGTTGCGGAAGGTGATGCGGTGTTCGGCGCCGTCGCGCTTGATGTGCACTTCCACCAGGGTCGACAGCGCATTGACCACGCTGACGCCGACGCCGTGCAGGCCGCCGGAGAAGGTGTAGTTGTTGTTGCTGAACTTGCCGCCCGCGTGCAGGCGCGTGAGGATCAGCTCGACACCCGGGATCTTCTCCTCCGGATGAATGTCCACTGGCATGCCGCGGCCGTCATCGCTGACCTCCACGCTGCCATCCTTGTACAGGGTGATCTCGATCGAACGGGCGTGACCGGCGAGGGCTTCGTCCACCGAGTTGTCGATCACTTCCTGCGCCAGGTGGTTCGGGCGCGCGGTGTCGGTATACATGCCGGGACGGCGCTTGACCGGGTCAAGGCCGGACAGGACTTCAATATCGGCGGCGTTATAGCGGGCGTTCATCTGTCTTCGAAAGCTTGGAGCGACGGGCAAGTGTGGGGTCTGGCACGGGAATTTGCACGCCTGCGGTTCAGTCTCGGCGGCGCAGAGGAGGTAAAATAGCCCTCGCTGGAATCTGAACGCCGGCGGCCCGTTGGGTCTGAACGTCCAAGCCATACCGCGAGGAGGACCTCATGAAGAAGTTGCTGACCATTGCGATCCTGGCCGCTGCCGCCGTTGCAGTGCCGCTGGTGGTGGCGCAGAACGCCGGCCAGCCGGCCCCGCAGCAGGGTGACCAGGCCGACAAGGCGCAGGCCGAGGCCGATGCCAAGGCCAAGCGTCGGGCCCAGGCCAATGCCGAAATGAAGGCGCAGGGCCAGCCGGCCCCGCAGCAGGAAGAGGAAGAGGAAGCGCGCAAGAAGCGCTGATCCCGCAACCTGCCAGGCGCCCTTGCGACAAGGGTTGCGCACCGAAACGCCCCGCCGAGCGGGGCGTTTTTTGTTGGATCGGCCGCACAAGCCCCTTGGGTTGGCGGCCATCAATCTGTAAACTATGGCTTTCCGGGAGTAAGTGCGTGTCCACCCTTTGCGAATGGGCTGGAGCGGCCAAGCGTGGCTTCCAGCATGGCGGGTCGCAGGTGACGGTCGATTTGACCGGCACGGTCGCCCCGACCTCGCACGATGGTTCCCGTCCGGCGCCTGCCGCCGCACGGATCCGCACCTCCCTCGCTGCCACAGCGAACCGGAAAACCCCCTCTGAGCACCATGCCCGCCCTCCGGGTGCGCGTGGTGCTGCCGTTTTCCATTTCCAGACAGGATGCTTGCAGCCATGACTCCCTTGATTTTCGTAACCGGCGGCGTGGTGTCCTCGCTCGGCAAAGGCATTGCCGCCGCGTCGCTGGCCGCCATTCTCGAAGCCCGTGGCCTGAAGGTCACGATGATGAAGCTCGACCCGTACATCAACGTCGACCCGGGCACCATGAGTCCGTTCCAGCACGGTGAGGTCTATGTCACCGACGACGGCGCCGAGACCGACCTCGACCTGGGCCACTACGAGCGCTTCGTGCGCACCCGCCTCAGCCGCAAGAACTCGGTCACCACCGGCCGCATCTACGAGAACGTGATCCGCAAGGAGCGCCGCGGCGACTACCTGGGCGCGACCGTGCAGGTCATTCCGCACATCACCGACGAGATCCGTCGCTGCATCGACGAAGCCACCGAAGGCTATGACGTGGCACTGGTCGAGATCGGCGGCACCGTTGGCGACATCGAGTCGCTGCCGTTCCTGGAGGCGATCCGCCAGGTGCGCACCGAACGTGGCCCGGAGAAGGCGCTGTTCATGCACCTCACCCTGGTGCCGTACATCGGCGCCGCCGGCGAGCTGAAGACCAAGCCGACCCAGCACTCGGTGAAGGAACTGCGCTCGATCGGCATCCAGCCGGACGTCCTGCTGTGCCGCTCCGAGCAGGCGGTGCCGGATTCGGAGCGCCGCAAGATCGCCCAGTTCACCAACGTTTCCGAGCGTGCGGTGATCAGCGTGCCGGACGTGGACGTGCTGTACCGCATCCCGTCTGGCCTGCATGCACAGGGCCTGGACGAAATCGTGGTGAACCAGCTGAAGCTGGCCGACAAGGCCGGTCCGGTCGACCTGTCGATGTGGGAAGACGCGGTCGATGCGACCCTGCACCCGCTGGACGAAGTGACCATCGCCGTGGTCGGCAAGTACGTCGATCACCAGGATGCCTACAAGTCGGTCGGCGAAGCACTGAAGCACGGTGGCCTGCGCCAGCGCACCAAGGTCAACCTGAAGTGGCTGGAAGCGCAGGACCTGGAAGGCACCGACATGGCCGCGCTGGCCGATGTCGACGGCATCCTGGTGCCGGGTGGCTTCGGTGACCGTGGTTTCGAAGGCAAGGTGCTGACCTCGAAGTTCGCCCGCGAGCAGCAGGTGCCGTACTTCGGCATCTGCTATGGCATGCAGGCGGCCGTGGTCGACTACGCGCGCAACGTGGTCGGCCTGGAAGGTGCCAACAGCACCGAGAACGACCGCCAGTCGCCGAACCCGGTGATCGGCCTGATCACCGAATGGCGCACCGCCAGCGGCGATGTCGAGAAGCGTGACGACAAGAGCGACCTCGGCGGCACCATGCGCCTGGGCCTGCAGGAACAACGCCTGAAGCCGGGCACGCTGGCCCGCGAGCTGTACGGCAAGGACGTGGTCGCCGAGCGCCACCGCCACCGCTACGAGTTCAACAACCGTTACCGCACCCAGCTGGAAGATGCGGGCCTGGTGATCGCCGGCAAGTCGATGGACGACACCCTGGTGGAAGTGGTCGAGCTGCCGCGCGATGCCCACCCGTGGTTCCTGGCCTGCCAGGCGCACCCGGAATTCCTGTCCACGCCGCGTGACGGCCACCCGCTGTTCATCGGTTTCATCCGTGCCGCGCGCGAGCGCAAGGCCGGCGGCAAGCTGCTTTCCGAAGCGCGCGCCTGACTTGTGAATGGGGGCTTCGGCCCCCATCCTGCATGCTTCAACCCCCAGCGCACCGGCCCGTCCGGTGCTGCGGACAACAAGGAAACGCCATGAAACTGTGTGGATTCGAGGTCGGGCTGGACCAGCCCCTGTTCCTGATCGCCGGCCCCTGCGTGATCGAGTCGATGCAGCTGCAGCTCGATACCGCCGGCAAGCTGAAGGAGATCACCGACAAGCTCGGCGTCAATTTCATCTTCAAGTCCAGCTTCGACAAGGCCAACCGCACTTCGGGTACCGCATTCCGCGGCCCGGGCATGGAAGAGGGCCTGAAGGTCCTGGCCGAAGTGAAGAAGCAGATCGGCGTGCCGGTGCTGACCGACGTCCACGAATACACCCCGATGGACGAAGTGGCCTCGGTGGTGGACGTGCTGCAGACCCCGGCGTTCCTGGTCCGCCAGACCGACTTCATCCGCAAGGTGTGCTCGGCCGGCAAGCCGGTCAACATCAAGAAGGGCCAGTTCCTGGCGCCGTGGGACATGAAGCCGGTCGTGGAGAAGGCCAAGGCCACCGGCAACGAGCAGATCATGGTCTGCGAGCGCGGTGCCAGCTTCGGCTACAACAACCTGGTCAGCGACATGCGTTCGCTGGCGGTGATGCGCGAGACCGGTTGCCCGGTGGTGTTCGACGCCACCCACTCGGTGCAGTTGCCGGGCGGGCAGGGCACCAGCTCAGGCGGCCAGCGCGAGCACGTGCCGGTGCTGGCCCGTGCCGCGGTGGCGGTGGGCATCTCCGGCCTGTTCGCCGAAACCCATCCGGATCCGTCAAAGGCGCTGTCCGATGGTCCCAACGCGTGGCCGCTGGACCAGATGGAGGCCCTGCTCGAGACCCTGATGGAACTCGACGCGGTGACCAAGAAGCACGGCTTTTCGCGCTTCGCGTGAGTCGTGACCCGTGGGTGGCGCTGGAAACCCAGCGCCGCCGCCGGCACTGGAGACAGTGGCCGTGGGGCTTGATCGCGCTGGGGCTGTCCGCGGTGTTCACCGTGGGCTTGTTCTGCCTGGTGCTGATCGGCGCCGCGTCAGTGCGCCCACCGGGTGATGGCGGCAGCGCGCTCGATCTTCGGGCGTATTTCATTGCGCTTGTGGTCGGAGAGCTGCTGGCCAGCGCAGGGTGCGTCGCTTCGGCTGTGCTGGCCTGGCGATTGAACCGTGGCAAGGTACCGGCAGGGCTGGCGATCATCCTGCTTTCTCTGTGGATCGGCACCCTGTTCTACGGATGGCGTTGATGAATACGACCCCATCGGCGCGCGGCTGGCCCTGGGGCCTGATCGCGCTGGCGCTGTCCGTGTTGACCTGGATGGCCCTGGTGGTGGGCGTGCTGGCCTTCACCGCCGGCTTCCGGCCGCCCGGGGACGGAAACAATGGCGTGCAGGCCACGCAGTGGTGGATGCTGGGCGCGCTGGTCACGATGGTGCTGTGCTTTCTCGGCAGCCCGGTCGCGATGGTGTTGGCCTGGCGACGGCGGCGTGGCCCCATCCTTGCGGCGATTGCCGGTGCATTGCTGGTGATGCTGGTCTCGCTGGTCCTTATCGTGATCGGGTCGAGCTGGGGCTGATGCAGGCCACGCCATTTGGCAAGTGGCGGGCAGCCGGGGATAATCACGCGGCATTCGTTTTGTCGCCCCCTCTCCAGACAGGTAACCGGCCCGACCATGAGTACGATCCGCAGCATCCACGCCCGTGAAATCCTCGACAGTCGTGGCAATCCCACGCTGGAAGCCGAAGTCATCCTGGAGGACGGCTCGTTCGGTCGCGCCGCGGTTCCCTCAGGCGCCTCGACCGGCACCAAGGAAGCGGTCGAGCTGCGTGACGGCGACAAGACCCGTTACCTGGGCAAGGGCGTGCGCAAGGCCGTTGACAACGTCAACACCACGATTGCCGCCGCGCTGAAGGGGTTTGAAGCCACCGACCAGGCCGGCCTCGACCGTCGCCTGATCGATCTGGACGGCACCGAGAACAAGGGTCGGCTGGGCGCCAACGCACTGCTGGGTGTTTCGATGGCCGCCGCGCACGCCGCCGCCGCATCCAGCAAGCAGGCGCTGTGGCAGTACCTGGCTGCCCGGACCGGCGTGACCCCGTCGCTGCCGGTGCCGATGATGAACATCATCAACGGCGGCGCGCATGCCGACAACAACGTCGACTTCCAGGAGTTCATGGTGCTGCCGGTCGGCTTCACCTCGTTCTCCGAAGCATTGCGCGCCGGTACCGAAATCTTCCATTCGCTGAAGTCGGTGCTGAAGGGCCACGGCCTGAGCACGGCGGTGGGCGACGAAGGCGGCTTCGCGCCGGACTTCCGCAGCAACGTCGAAGCGCTGGACACCATCCTCGAAGCAATCGGCAAGGCCGGCTACACCGCCGGTGAAGACGTGCTGCTGGGCCTGGACGTGGCTTCCAGCGAGTTCTTCGAGAACGGCAAGTACAATCTGGTCGGCGAGAACAAGCGCCTGACTTCCGAGCAGTTCGTCGACTTCCTCGCCGACTGGGCCGCGCAGTACCCGATCATCACGATTGAAGATGGCCTGGCCGAGAACGACTGGGCGGGTTGGAAGCTGCTGACCGACCGCATGGGCAAGAAGGTGCAGCTGGTCGGTGACGACCTGTTCGTGACCAACCCGAAGATCTTCCAGGAAGGCATTGACTCGGGCACCGCCAACGCGATCCTGATCAAGGTCAACCAGATCGGCACGCTCAGCGAAACCCTGGAAGCGATCGCCATGGCCGACCGCGCCGGCTATGCGGCCGTGGTCTCGCACCGGTCGGGCGAAACCGAAGACACCACCATCGCCGACATCGCCGTGGCCACCACCGCCACCCAGATCAAGACCGGCTCGCTGTGCCGCAGCGATCGCGTGGCCAAGTACAACCAGCTGCTGCGCATCGAGGAAGCCCTCGGCGCCGGCGCGCGTTACGCCGGTCGTGACGCGTTCGTTTCGCTGAAGCGCTGAGCCGATGCGCGACTGGCGCTGGATGCTGCTGGTGCTGGCCCTGTTGCTGGGCTGGCTGCAGTACCGCTTCTGGTTCGGTCCGGGCAATTCGGGTGAAGTGATGATGCTCGAAGCCCAGGTCGCCAACCAGGAACGGGACAATGAGGGTCTGCAGCAGCGCAACGACGCGCTGGCCGCCGAAGTGAAGGACCTCAAGGAAGGCCAGTCCGCCATCGAGGAACGCGCGCGCAGCGAGCTGGGCATGATCAAGCCCGGTGAGAAGTTCTACCGCGTGGTCGAGGATGCGCCGGTCCGTCCGGCGCAGCCCGCTGCAGGCGTCACTGTCCAGGCCGGCGATCACCCGGCGGACGTGCCATGAGCGCGGCGATCTGGGTGGTGGTTCCGGCTGCCGGCCGTGGCGCCCGCTTTGGTGCGCCGCTGCCCAAGCAGTACCTGCAGGCGGGCGGGCAGATCCTGCTCGCTCATACCCTGGACGCGCTGCTGGCGCATCCGGCCGTGGCCGGCGCAATGGTGGTGATCGGCCAGGACGACGGCGACTGGCCGGGCTGGAGCGAATGGGCCGGCAAACCGGTGCTGACCTGCATCGGCGGCGCGACCCGTGCCGCCTCGGTGCTGGCTGGGCTGCAGGCGTTGCCGGACTCGGTGCGCGCTGATGAATTCGTGCTGGTCCACGATGCCGCGCGACCCAACCTGTCGCTGGCCGATCTTGGCCGCCTGCTTGAAGTCGGTCGTGCCGATCCGGTCGGGGCGATCCTGGCTGCACCGGTGCGCGACACCCTCAAGCGTGCGGGCGACGACGGTGGCATCGATGGCACCGAACCGCGCGAGCGGCTGTGGCGTGCACTGACACCACAGCTGTTCCGCCGCCACCAGCTCAGCCGCGCGCTGTCCGACGCCGCCGCTGCCGGTGTTGAAGTCACCGACGAGGCCATGGCCATGGAGCGCCAGGGCCAGCGCCCGCTGCTGGTGGAAGGCAGCGAGGACAACTTCAAGGTCACCACCCCGGCCGATCTGGACCGGTTCGAATTCGTACTTTCCCGCCGCGCCGGCTGACTGCCCGCGCGGCCCTGCTGCAAGGGCTGCATCCATGAGCACCGCACCGTTCCCGCCCGTCCGTATCGGCCAGGGCTACGACGTCCATGCCTTCGGTGAAGGCGATCACATCATGCTCGGCGGAGTGAACGTGCCGCACAGCTGCGGCGTGCTGGCGCACAGCGACGGCGACGTGATCCTGCACGCCCTGTGCGATGCCATGCTCGGTGCGCTGGCGCTGGGCGATATCGGCCAGCATTTCCCGCCGAGCGATGATCGCTGGAAGGGCGCCGACAGCAGCGATTTCGTGCGCCATTGCGACAGCCTGCTGCGCGAGCGTGGCTGGCGCGTTGGCAACACCGACATCACCGTGATCTGCGAGCGGCCGAAGGTTGGCCCGCATGCGCTGGCCATGCGTGAGCGCATTGGTGGGTTGCTGCAGCTGCCGCTGGACGCGGTCAGCGTCAAGGCGACCACCTCGGAGAAGCTGGGCTTCACCGGCCGCGGCGAAGGCATCGCCGCGCAGGCGGTCGTGTTGCTGGTGGCGGCATGATCCCGCTGCCGTTGGCGTTTGGTGCGCCGCTGTTGACGGCGCGCATCCGCACCACGCCGGACGATTTCCAGGTGGATGAACTGCCGGCCTTCGAGGCCACCGGTGAAGGTGAGCACCTGTTGCTGCACATCCGCAAGCGCGGCGCCAACACTGTGCATGTGGCCAAGCTGCTGGCCAAGTGGGCGGGCCTGCCGGAAATGGCGGTGAGCTACGCCGGCATGAAGGATCGGCATGCGGTCACCACCCAGCGTTTCAGCGTGCACCTGCCCAAGCGCGTCGCGCCGGATCTGGCCGAGCTGGCCAGTGATGAGATCGAAGTGCTCGAAGCGACTTGGCACAACCGCAAGCTGCAGCGTGGTGCACTGGCCGGCAACCGCTTCAGGCTGGTGCTGCGCGAGGTGCAGGGCGATGCTGCGGCGATCAGCGAGCGCCTGCAGCAGATCGCCGGGCGCGGCCTGCCGAACTGGTTTGGCGAGCAGCGCTTCGGCCGCGACGGCGGCAACGTGCCTGCGGCATTGGCGATGTTCGGTGGCCGCCGCATGCGCAAGGACCAGCGTTCGCTGCTGCTGTCAGCCGCGCGCTCGGCGCTGTTCAATCGTGTGCTCGCCGCGCGCGTGGAGCAGGGCAACTGGGATCAACCGCTGGACGGTGAAGTGTGGATGCTCGATGGCAGCCGCAGCGTGTTCGGCCCGAACCCTACACCGACGTGCTGGCCGAGCGCCTGGCCCGTTTCGACATCCATCCCAGCGCGCCGCTGTGGGGCGAAGGCGAGCTGCGCAGCGCCGACGCTGCACGTGAGCTGGAGCTGGCCGCGCTGGACGACGAGGAATCGAAGGCGCTGCGCGCTGGCCTGGAAGACGCACGGCTGAAGCAGGAGCGCCGCGCGCTGCGCCTGCGCCCGGCGTTGCTGCAGCATCAGTGGTTGGCCAGTGATGTACTGGAACTCTCGTTCGCGTTGCCGCCGGGCTGCTACGCCACCGCCGTGCTGCACGAACTCGGCCCCGTCGAAGACGCCGCGCAGGCCTGACAGAAAAAGGGGACGGAGGGAATTAAGTCGTTTGTGGCACAAACGACTTAATTCCCTCCGTCCCCTTTTTGTCAACGCCGCGCCAGCAACACCAGCACCGCGCCGGTGCCGCCTTGCCCGGTCGGCGCCGAATGAAACGCCAGCACGTCGTTGCGAAGCCGCAGCAGGCGATCAACCAGGTTCTTCAGCACCGGTGCACCGCCATCGGACTGCAGGCCCTTGCCGTGGATGATGCGCACGCAGCCATACTCGTGTGCATGCGCTTCCAGCAGGAACTGGCGCAGCAGGGTTTCCGCCTGCGCGGCGGTGGCGCCGTGCAGGTCCAGCTCATCCTGTACCGAATACTGGCCGCGCTTGAGACGCTGGAACAGGCGCGGTGGCAGGTTGTCGCGGCGGTAGCTGGCCACGTCGCCCGCTTCCAGCGGCGTACTGTCGCGCAGCAGCCGCGCAAACTCGCCCGCGGCTTCGGCCTCGTCGCGTTCGGCCATGCGTGCGCGCGGCTTCGGCCGGGGCGCAGCAGGCGCCGGTTCGGCATCCTTGCGCAGCGGCGTCACTTCACCGATGGCCGCACGGAACAGCGCGGCCGGATCTTCGTCTTCAGGGTGCGACATGCGCACAGGGTAAACCGCCGGCGCGGGTCTGCCTATGACGGTTCAATGTCGGCCGTGACCGCCGGCAGGGTAGGACCGGCGGCTCGCATGCGGCACAATAGACGATGCCCTTGCAGGGTCGACGGCTTCCGCAGGGGAGTACGACGGTCCCGCCCACACTGCACGGTGACGGAATCGAATTCTTGGAAAATCAAGCGGTTAAATCGAAGATGCGAATCCTGGTCAGTAATGACGATGGTGTCGACGCCGCAGGCATCCGGATGCTTGCTTCGGTCCTGCGCGAGGCCGGACACGAAGTCACGGTGGTCGCGCCCGACCGCGATCGCTCCGGTGCCAGCAACTCGCTGACCCTGGACCTGCCGATCCGGCTCAAGCGCATCGACCATTACACCGTCTCGGTGGCTGGCACGCCGACCGACTGCGTGCACCTGGCGCTGACCGGTCTGCTTGAATTCGAGCCGGACATCGTCGTGTCAGGCATCAACAACGCCGCCAACCTCGGCGACGACGTGATCTATTCCGGCACCGTCTCGGCGGCGATGGAAGGCCGCTTCCTCGGCCTGCCGGCGGTGGCGGTCTCGCTGGTTACCCGCAACCACGATCCGAAGCACTTCGACACCGCCGCGCGCGCCGCAGTGGAGATCGTGGCCCGGCTCAAGGCCGATCCGCTGCCGGCCGACACCATCCTCAACGTCAACGTGCCGGATCTGCCCTGGAGCGAGGTCAAGGGCTTCGAGGTCACCCGCCTTGGCAACCGCCATCGTGCCGAAGGCTGCATCGCGCAGAAGGATCCGCGCGGCAACGAGGTGTACTGGATCGGCCCGGCCGGGCGCGAGCAGGACTCCGGCCCGGGCACCGACTTCCACGCGGTGCGCACCGGCCACATCTCGATCACCCCGATCCAGGTGGACCTGACCCGCTACCAGGCGCTGGAGAAAGTGGCCAGCTGGGTGGGTGGCCTCAGCGCCGCGCTGGACCGGCCGGCATGAGTCCACGCCTGCGACTGCAGCCGGAAGCTGTCGGCATCGGCATGACCTCGCAGCGCGTGCGTGACCGTCTGGTCGATCGCCTGCGCGAAGCTGGCATCGTCGACGAGTCCACCTTGAACGCAATCCGGGTTGTGCCGCGCCATCTGTTCATCGATGAAGCACTGGCCTCGCGTGCCTATGAGGACACCGCGCTGCCGATCGGCCATGGCCAGACCATCTCGCAGCCCTGGGTGGTCGCCCGGATGACCGAGGCGGTGCTCCAGGTCGCGCCGAAGCGCGTACTGGAAGTCGGCACCGGCTCGGGCTACCAGGCCGCCATCCTGGGCGCGCTGGGCCTGGAGGTCTACACCGTGGAGCGTATCGGTGACCTGTTGCGGCAGGCACGCAAGCGCTTCCGCGCACTGGGCATGAACATCCGCACCAAGCATGACGACGGTCGCGCCGGATGGGCCGAGCACGGTCCGTTCGATGCCATCGTGGTCACCGCCGCCGCGCCTGCACTGGTCGATGAACTGGTCGGGCAGCTGGCTGAAGGGGGGCGCCTGGTGGCGCCGGTGGGTGGCCCGGGCGGACAGTCGCTGGTGCAGCTGGACCGCAAGCCCGATGGCAGCATCGAACAACGCGTGCTGGCGCCGGTTACGTTCGTGCCGCTGCTGTCTGGCATGCTCGACTAATCCACGGAGCAGGGTTGCATGAAGATTTTCGGGCCGCTGTACGAGCGGGCGATGAAGTGGGCGGCGCACGAACGCGCGCCGACCTACCTGACGGTACTGAGTTTCTTTGAAGCGATCATCTTCCCGGTGATGCCGGAAGTGATGCTGGCACCGATGTGCGTGGCCCAGCCCAAGCGTGGCTGGTGGTTCGCCACCCTCAGCCTGGCGGGCTCGATGGTCGGCGCGCTGGTGGGTTACGCGCTGGGTCATTACGCTTTCGAGGCGATCAAGCCGGTGTTCGAGGCGCTGGGCATGCTTCCGGCGATCGAGCAGGGCATCACCACCGTGCAGGCGAAGATGGCCGAATCGCCGTGGGCGGTGTTCACCTTCCTGGTGCTGGGCGGCTTCATGCCGATCCCGATGAAGGTCTTCACGTGGGCATCGGGTATCGTCGGCGTACCGATGCCGCAGTACCTGTTGAGCATGTTGATCGGTCGTGGCAAGCGCGTGTTCGTGCTGGCCGCGGTCATCCGTATCGGTGGTGCGCGTGCCGAAGCGGCGCTGCGTCGCTGGATTGAACCGCTGGGCTGGATCGCCACCGTGCTGGTGGTGGTGCTGATCGCCTGGCTTGTATGGAGGTCGAAGTTCGCATGAATCCTGATCGTCTGAGCAAGGGAGTGCGCATCGGCGCGCTGGCGTTGCTGGTTTCCACACTGGCCGCCTGCGGTACCGCCACCGTGGTCCGCCCGGGCGGCGGCAACGCTGGCGGCGTGACCACGCCGAAGACCTCGGTACCCAAGCCCGGGCAGACCGTGGTGGTGCGCAAGGGCGACACCATCTATGCGCTGGCCCGCATCCATGACATCACCCCGGCCGACCTGATTGCCTGGAATCGTCTGGACAACCCGTCGACCATCTACCCCGGCCAGGTGATCCGCCTGTATCCGCAGGGGGCCACCAGCGGCCGTGCGCCGACCACGGTGGTCACCCCGCCGCGTTCGGCTGGCAGCAGTGGCGGCAGCACCGCGCCGGCCCCGGCGCCGGTCGGGCCGGTGAAGAGCAACATCGCCTGGCGCTGGCCAGCCGATGGCGCGATCGTCGGCCGCTACGTGGCCGGTGACGCGACCAAGCAGGGCGTCGACATCGCCGGCACCAGCGGCCAGCCGGTCAAGGCAACCGCCAACGGTGTGGTGGTGTACTCCGGTGCCGGCCTGGTCGGCTACGGCGAACTGATCATCATCAAGCACAGCGACCAGTGGCTGTCCGCCTATGGTCACAACCGCAAGCGCCTGGTCAATGAAGGGCAGAGCGTGAAGGCTGGCGAGCAGATCGCCGAAATGGGCCGCACCGGTGCGAACCGCGACATGGTCCACTTCGAGATTCGCTACAACGGCAAGCCGGTCGATCCGCAGCAGTACCTGCCGGCACGTTGACGCGGTTGGAACAGGGAGTGCCGGGCCATGCCTGGCGTTCCTGACCTGTAGAGCCGTGCTCGACTCAGCGACTGCGGAGCGGTCGTTTGCGATCCTGTGTGCCGCAGGCTCACCTTCACGGCGGACCGGATACCCGGCATTCTTGAGCGGTCCCAGTCGACCCGGTACCCCATGCTGCGTCCTGCTTCCGTTCTCGCCTTGCTGATCGTCGCGCCGCTGGTCACCGCGGCCAGCGATCCGCGCGACGTGGTCACCCGTCTTTACGCCGTAGTCCAGGCGCCGGCTTCAGATGAAGCGGCCATCCCGCCGTCGCTGGGCGATGCCCTGCGCTCGGCGGTCGATGCGCAGCATGCTCACGAGCGGGCCTGCACCGCGCTGGCCGCGCACGACGAGAAGCCGCACATGCTCGACCAGAGCCTGTATCTGCTGGCGCCGGACCGACCGGACACGGTCGCGGTGGGAATGCCCGAATCGAGGGGTGACGCGACCTGGATCCGCGTCGACATGGCAGTGGGCGACTATCGATGGACCGACCGGGTCCTGCTGCAGCGGCAGGACCGGGACTGGAAGGTCATGGATATCCGCTGGGGGCAGGGCGGCCACCTGATCGGCCGGCTCCAGGAGTTCTCGGCATTCCGCTGCGCGCCTTCAGGCCGCTAGGGGCCGGAGGCACCGGTGACTCGAGAACTCAGCCTTCCAGAATGAAAGCAGCCGCGACCTTGCGGCCTTCGCCTGCCAGGATGTTGAAGGTGCGTGCGGCGGCTGGATTGTTCATCACTTCCAGGCCGATGCCGCGTGACAGGCAGGCGGCCATCACCACCGCCGATGGGAACACCTGGCGGTCACCGGTACCCAGCACGATCAGCGCCGGGTTCAGCGCCAGGATCGGCTCCAGGTCCGCCAGCTGCAACGCAGCGGCGCTCGCCACCGGCCAATGCGCGACCAGCTGGTCCGGGGTCAGGAAGAAGCTCCCGTCCAGCACCTGGTCATTGACCTTGGCCGAGCGGCCATCGGCGGCGCGCAGGCTGTAGGCGTAGTCGGGCGGTTCGTGGTTCAGCTGCATGACGGTAGGGCGATCAGCCGCGCGGCAGCACGATCTGGCGCTGTTCCCTGCTCGGGCGGTACAGCACGGCGACGTGGCCGATGCGCTGCACCAGAGCGCTCTCGGTGGCTTCGACGATCTCGCCGATCATCACGTCACGGGCGTCGCGATCCTCGGCAGCGACCTTCACCTTGACCAGCTCGTGGCGCTCCAGCACTTCGTTCAGCTCAGCGATGAAGGCCGGGGTCACACCCTTGCCGCCGGTCTGCAGCAGGGCCTTCAGGTCGTGGGCTTGGCCGCGCAGGAAACGGGTCTGGGAAGCGGTCAGGGCGATGGACATGCAGGAAAACACGGTTGAATGGGGCGATCAGGGTATCATGAGGACCCCATCAGCCCCTATTTTCAATGGCTACCCGCAGCAAAAGCAGCCAGCGCTGGCTCAAGGAACACTTCTCCGACCCCTTCGTGAAGAAGGCGCAGGCCGAAGGCATGCGCTCGCGCGCCGCCTACAAGCTCGAAGAGCTGCTTGAACGTGACCGACTGCTGAAGCCGCACATGGTGGTGGTCGACCTCGGCGCGGCGCCGGGTGGCTGGTCTCAGCAGGTTAGGAGACAGATCGGCGACACCGGCCGCGTGCTGGCCCTGGACATCCTGGACATGCCGCCGCTGGCCGGCGTGGAGTTCCTTCATGGTGACTTCAGGGAAGAAGCCGTCCTATCGCAGTTTGAAGCCATGCTCGGGATCAGCCGGTAGACCTTGTGCTGTCGGACATGGCCCCCAATAAGAGTGGTGTGGGCGCGGTCGACCAGCCGCGGATGATGCACCTGGCGGAGCTGGCCCTGGATTTTGCCGACAACCACCTGAAGACCGGTGGGGCATTCCTGATCAAGCTGTTCCAGGGCGAGGGCTTTGACGACTACGTGCGCGACATGCGCCGCCGGTACGACAAGGTCTCCATCCGCAAGCCGGAAGCCTCGCGCAAGCGCTCTCCCGAGGTGTACGCCTTGGGTCAGGGAAAACGCGCCCACATGAAGTAAGCTCGCAATGTACGCAAGTTCGACCCCCACGCAACGCCAGCACTGAGAGGAACACCGGAGCCAATGAGGATGAACGACTTGACCAAGAACCTCCTGCTATGGGTGGTCGTCGCCGTCGTGCTGATGGTGGTCTTCCAGAGCTTCTCGCCGAAGTCCTCCGGAGCCGGCGCGCAGGGTGCGTCGTACTCGCAGTTCCTGGACCAGGTGGACAGCGGCAACGTGCAGAAGGTCGCCTTTGGCGGCGACATGCGCGGCGGCACCAGCCAGCTGACCTACACCACCCGCGGCGGGCAGACATCCACCATCACCGCACCGTTCGATCGCGACCTGATCAACGTGCTGCGCACCAAGAACGTGGAGATCGTGCAGGAGGAGCCGTCCAGCGGCATCTCCCTCGGCGCGATCCTGATGAATTTCCTGCCGGTCATCCTGATCATCGGCTTCTGGTTGTTCATCATGCGCCAGATGCAGGGCGGTGGCGGCGGTGCCAAGGGCGCGATGTCCTTCGGCAAGTCGCGCGCCAAGCTGCAGGGCGAGGACCAGATCAAGGTCACCTTCGCCGACGTCGCCGGCTGCGACGAGGCCAAGGAAGAAGTGGGCGAGCTGGTCGACTTCCTGCGCGACCCGTCCAAGTTCACCAAGCTGGGTGGCAAGATTCCGCGCGGCGTGCTGATGGTGGGCCCGCCGGGTACCGGCAAGACGCTGCTGGCCAAGGCCATCGCCGGCGAAGCCAAGGTGCCGTTCTTCTCGATCTCCGGTTCGGACTTCGTGGAAATGTTCGTCGGCGTCGGCGCCAGCCGCGTGCGCGACATGTTCGAGCAGGCCAAGAAGCATGCCCCGTGCATCATCTTCATCGACGAAATCGACGCCGTCGGTCGCCACCGTGGCGCCGGCCTGGGCGGTGGCCATGACGAGCGCGAGCAGACCCTGAACCAGCTGCTGGTCGAAATGGACGGTTTCGAGGGCGGTGAAGGCGTGATCGTGATCGCCGCCACCAACCGTCCGGACGTGCTGGACCCGGCGCTGCTGCGCCCGGGTCGCTTCGACCGCCAGGTCGTGGTTGGCCTGCCGGACGTGAAGGGTCGCGAGCACATCCTGAAGGTCCACATGCGCAAGCTGCCGCTCGCCGACGATGTCGAGCCGATGGTGATCGCGCGGGGTACCCCGGGCTTCTCCGGTGCTGATCTGGCCAATCTGTGCAACGAGGCGGCCCTGTTCGCCGCGCGTGGCAACGAGAAGGAAGTCCGCATGGACCACTTCGACCGTGCCCGCGACAAGATCCTGATGGGTGCCGAGCGCCGCTCGATGGCCATGAGCGAAGAAGAGAAGACCCTGACCGCCTACCACGAAGCCGGCCACGCCATTGTCGGCCGCCTGGTGCCCGAGCACGACCCGGTCTACAAGGTCACGATCATCCCGCGCGGCCGTGCGCTGGGCGTGACCATGTACCTGCCGGAGGGCGACAAGTATTCGATGAACCGCGTGGCGATCAAGTCGCAGCTGTGCTCGCTGTACGGTGGTCGTGTGGCCGAGGAGCTGATCTTCGGTGCCGACAAGGTCACCACGGGCGCTTCCAACGACATCGAACGCGCCACCAAGATGGCCCGCAACATGGTCACCAAGTGGGGCCTGTCCGACCAGCTCGGCCCGATCGCCTATGGCGAAGAGGATGACGAGGTGTTCCTGGGCCGTTCGGTCACCCAGCACAAGAGCGTGTCCAACGACACCGCGCGTCGCATCGATGAGGAGGTGCGCAAGATCCTCGACGAAGCCTACGCGCGCACTACCGAGCTGATGACGGCCAACCTGGACAAGTTGCACGCGATGTCCCAGCTGCTGCTGCAGTACGAGACGATCGACGCGCCGCAGATCGACGCCATCATGGAAGGCCGCGATCCGCCGCCGCCGGCTGGCTGGAGCAAGTCGAACAAGGATGGTGGCAACGACAAGGGCGGCGACGCCCGCCCGCTGCCGCCGATCGCGGGCCCGGCCGAATCGCACTGACGGCCCGCTGCGCGTGACACCAGACGAGGCCGGGGCAACCCGGCTTCGTCGTTTCCGGGCTACCGGCCCATTCCGAAGAACCGAACTGACGCTGGAGCCCGCATGTCTGCCCCGAAGCCCGAACCGATTTCCCACACCGTCGAAATGGTCATCGCCACCGTGGTCGGCGTGGGTGTGGGCCTCGGAGCCGACAATCTGCTGTTGGGCTGCGTGGTGGGTATCGCGGTCGGCATCGTGCTGAGCATCGCCAGGACCCTGTACGTGGACCGCAAGCGTCGCCGCCGTTGAGGGTGTCGGCAGGGCTGCGCCCTGCACCCGTGGTAGTGCCGGCCGCTGGCCGGCAACCTCAGCAGCAACAGCAACAGCAACAGCAGAAGCGGGCATTCCTTGGGGTGGCGGGGCGGTGTGGGTTGGCAGGACACGCCGTAAACCCCGCTCCGCGGTCCGGCCCAGCCGCCGGCGGCTGTGCGTTCGGGCGCTTGCGAAGCAGTGCTTCGCAGGCAAAGCGCCCTCACCCATGGGGGCTCGATGGCGCCATCCATGGCGCCAACGGTCCTGCAGCCCCACACCGTCCCGCCAGACCATCAGCAATCCAGAGCCGCATTGGCTTTGGCCGTTGCCTCTGCGGGTGCAGGGCGCCGCCCTGCCGAACTAAACTACCCGCCGTTGTTCCAGCAGGATTACCGATGTTCGATACTTCGCCCCAGCTCGATTGCGCCGGCCGCATCCTGCGCCTCGACCGTGCCCAGGTCATGGGCATCGTCAACGTCACCCCGGACTCGTTTTCCGATGGCGGCGCGCACGACACCACCGAGGCCGCAGTCGCTCATGGCCTGAAGCTGGTCGAGGAGGGCGCGGACCTTCTCGATATCGGCGGCGAATCGACCCGCCCGGGCGCTACGCCGGTATCGGTCGAGGAGGAGCTGGGCCGGGTGATTCCGGTGATCGAGCAGCTGGCGGCCCGGACCCACGTGCCGATCAGCATCGACACCTTCAAGCCGGAAGTGATGCGCGCGGCCGTGGCCGCTGGCGCCGGCATGATCAACGACATCTTCGGCCTGCGCCAGGAGGGTGCGCTCGAGGCCGCTGCGGAAACCGGCGTGCCGGTGGTGCTGATGCACATGCAGGGCGAACCGGGCCACATGCAGGCCGATCCGCACTACGACGATGTGGTCGGCGAGGTGCACGGCTTCCTGGTGCAGCGCCTGTTCGCTGCCGAGATGGCAGGCATCGCGAGGAAGAACCTGCTGATCGACCTCGGTTTCGGCTTCGGCAAGACCACCGGCCACAACATGACCCTGCTGGCGCGTTCGGAGCGCTTTCTGGAACTGGGCGTGCCGATGCTGGCCGGCCTGTCGCGCAAGCGCAGTCTCGGTGAACTGACAGGTCGCGATACGCCGTCCGAGCGGGTAGCGGCCTCGGTGGCCGCGCACCTGATCGCGGTCCAGCGTGGCGCGCGCATCGTACGCGTGCATGACGTGGCGGCCACAGTTGATGCGCTGAAGATCTGGCAGGCGGTGCAAGCCGTACCGACGCCGCGCGCCGACGCTGCGCCGACGATCCGCTGGCCGGACGAAGACTGATGGGTATCGATCGGCGGCCACTGGCGATCGCCGTGATGGGGCCGACCGCCAGTGGCAAGACCGCCACTGCGATCGCCCTGGCACGGCAGCTGGATGGTGAAATCGTCAGCGTCGACTCGGCACTGGTGTACCGCCACCTGGACATCGGTTCGGCCAAGCCCGATGCGACGGAGCGCGCGCAGGCGCCGCACCATCTGCTGGACCTGCGTGACCCCTGGCAGACCTACTCGGCGGCCGAGTTCGCCGCCGATGCCGGACGGGTCGTGGCCGACATCGTGGCGCGTGGCAGGACGCCGATCCTGGCCGGTGGCACTGGCCTGTACTTCCGGGCGCTGCTGCAGGGCCTGTCGCCGATGCCGGAGGCCGACCCGGCAATGCGCGAAGCGCTCAGCGCCGAGGCGGCCGAGCGTGGCTGGGCGGCACTGCACGCCGAGCTGGCCAAGGTCGACCCGGCCGCCGCCGCACGCATCCATGCGACCGATCCGCAACGCATCCAGCGGGCGCTGGAGGTCTATCGCCTGACCGGTATCCCCATTACTGAATGGCAGCGCCGGCCGGGCGTAGCGCCATTGCCGGTGCGCACCCTCAAGCTGATCCTCGCTCCACGCGACCGTGCGGTTCTGCACCAGCGCATCGAGGCGCGCTTCGACGCCATGCTGGGGCAGGGGTTCCTCGACGAGGTGCGGGCATTGCGCGCGATGCCGGAAATGGCAGCCGTGGAGGCGCCGTTGGACCTGCCGGCAGTGCGCGCGGTCGGCTATCGGCAGGCCTGGGAGTACCTGGACGGGGAGGGTGATGCCGCCCGTTTCCGTGACAAGGCGATCTTCGCCACCCGGCAACTGGCCAAGCGCCAGCTGACCTGGCTGCGCGGCGAGCTTGATGCGCGCTGGTTCGACCCCCATGTTGATGGGGAGCGCCTGGCCAGCGCGGTGTCGACCTTCGTCGCACGCTGAATCCCCGCCAGCCGTGTAACATCATCGGTCGGCGGGCGGCTCGGGGGGCCGCGGCAACCGTCGGCAACCCAATAAGAACAATAATCAGGAGTGTGCAATGTCCAAGGGGCAATCGCTGCAGGATCCTTTCTTGAACGCACTGCGGCGCGAACGCGTGCCGGTTTCGGTGTACCTGGTGAACGGCATCAAGCTGCAGGGCACGATCGAGTCGTTCGACCAGTTCGTGGTCCTGCTGCGCAACACGGTCAGTCAGATGGTCTACAAGCACGCCATTTCCACCGTCGTTCCGGCACGCAACGTGAAGGTCGGTCCGGGCGGTGGTTACGTGCAGTCGGGTGAAGGCGGTCAGGCAGGTGATGAAGCAGACGAGTAACACCGGAGCGGTGAATGTTTGACCGCTCGAAAAAGGGTGAACACGCCCTGTTGATCCAGCCCCATTTCGGCAAGCTGGAAGACGATGTGCTCGAAGAATTCGGTGATCTGGCCCGCTCGGCCGGGGCCAGCATCGCCGCGACGATCACTGCGCGCCTGGACCGTCCGAATCCGTCGACCCTGATCGGCAGCGGCAAGCTGGACGAGATCAAGGCTGCGGCCGACGCCAGCGGGGCCGACCTGATCCTGGTCAATCATGCATTGAGCCCGGGCCAGGAACGCAACCTGGAACGTTTCCTCGAGCGCCGGGTGATCGACCGCACCGGCCTGATCCTGGACATCTTCGCCCAGCGTGCGCACAGCCACGAAGGCAAGCTGCAGGTCGAACTGGCACAGCTGCGCCACCTGGCTACGCGGCTGGTGCGCGGCTGGACCCATCTGGAGCGCCAGCGCGGCGGTTCGATCGGCCTGCGCGGACCGGGTGAAACCCAGCTGGAAACTGACCGCCGTCTGCTGCAGAAGCGGGTGGAGCAGCTGCAGAAGCGCCTGGAAAAGGTCGAAGTGCAGCGCACCCAGATGCGCCGTGCGCGTGTGCGCAGCGAGCTGCCGCGCGTGGCCCTGGTGGGCTACACCAACGCCGGCAAGTCGACCCTGTTCAACGCCATGACCGGCGCTGAGGCCTATGCCGCCGACCAACTGTTCGCAACGCTGGATCCGACCGTGCGCCGCATCGCGGTGCCGGGGGGCAACGTGGTGCTGGCCGATACCGTCGGTTTCGTCCGCGATCTGCCGCATGATCTGGTCGCGGCGTTCCGCTCGACCCTGTCCGAGGCGCGCGAGGCCGACTTCCTGCTGCATGTGGTCGACGCTGCCGATCCGCACCGCGAGGAGCGCATCGCCCAGGTCGACGAGGTGCTGACCGCAGTCGGTGCCGGCGACCTGCCGCAATTGCTGGTGTTCAACAAGATCGACCGCATCGACGGTGCCGACGTGCGCCACGATGGCCAGGACGGTATCCCGGATGAGTCGCGTCGTGAGCGGGTGTGGATTTCCGCGCGTGACGGGCGGGGGCTGGAGCTGCTGCAGGCGGTGCTGGGCAAGCGCCTGGGCCTGCAGCATGTCACCGGCGAACTGCGCCTGCCGCCGGATGCCGGCCGCCTGCGCGCGCGCCTGCACCAGCTGGAAGTGATCCGCAGCGAGCAGGCTGATGAGGAAGGCTGGCTGCTGCATGTCGACTTGCCGATTGCCGAAGCCGAGAAGCTGGCCGCCAGTGCCGACGGCGCACCGATCCGGGCGCTGCTGCCGGAGAAACTGCCGGAGTGGTGAGGTGGCACCTGGCAGGGCCGGCGAGTGCCGGCCGCCGGCCGGCAGCGCAACCGTCCCGGATGGGCGCGACATCTGCCTGTCATCTGCGGTACAACGTGCAGGTTCTTCACCCCACCGTCATGCCGATGTCCATCCCCACCGACGCTGAACTCAATATCCAGTCCGCCGCGCTTGGGCAGCGCCTCGAGCAGGCCTCGCTGCAGCTGGTGACCGCTGAAAGCTGCAGTGGTGGCTGGATTGCAAAGTGCATGACCGACATCGCAGGTTCGTCGGCATTCTTCGACTGCGGCATGGTGGTCTACAGCTACGAAGCCAAGCAGCGCCTGCTCGGCGTGCGCGCACAGACGCTGGAGCAGTTTGGCGCAGTCAGCCGCGAAACCGTGCTGGAAATGGTTTCCGGTGCGCTGGTCAACTCGGGGGCCGGCATCGCGGTGGCAGTGACCGGCATCGCCGGTCCCGGCGGTGGCAGCCCTGGCAAGCCGGTCGGCAGCGTCTGGATCGGCTGGAAGCGGCGCGGCGGCTACGCCCGCGCCGAGCTGTTCCAGTTCGAGGGCGACCGCGAAGCCATCCGCCGGCAAACCGTGGCGGCGGCATTGCGCGGCATCGACGCCCAGCTGTGACATGCTGCTCCGGTAATCGTCCGGAGCACGCATGATGTGGGAAACGCTGGGCACGGTCCGTGACCTGGGCCGACTGCAGGAAATTGCGGTTGTCCTGATCCGCTATGGTTTCGGTGACGTGGTGCGGCGCATCGGCCTGGCCACCACGCTGGAGCGCGCTGGGCGCCTGCTGCACTGGAACGAGGATCGCCAGGAACTGCTGCGGATGACCGCGCCGGTGCGCGTACGCAGCGCGATGCAGGATCTCGGCCCGACCTTCGTCAAGCTCGGTCAGGTGCTGGCGACGCGCGTCGACCTGCTGCCGCCGGAATGGATCGCTGAACTGTCCGAGCTGCAGAACGCGGTACCCGCGCTGCCGTACGCCGATATCCGCGAGCAGCTGGAGGCCGACCTGGGCGCCTCGCCTGCAGACGTGTTCGCCTTCCTCGATGAAATCCCGATGGCCGCCGCCTCGCTGGCGCAGGCCCATCGCGCGCGCCTGCATGACGGCCGCGAGGTGGTGCTGAAGGTACGGCGCCCGGGTATCCGCGACGTGGTCGAGGCCGACCTGCGGTTGCTGGCGCGCCTGGCCGAAATCGTCGAGGCGCGGCTGCCGGACCTGCGCCGCTATCGTCCGGCCGAGGTCGTGCAGCAGTTCACCGTGTCGCTGCGACGCGAGCTGGATTTCGCCGCCGAATGCCGCAACGCCGAACGCATCGCACGCAACTTCAACGGCCGTGACGACATCCTGATCCCCAGCGTGCACTGGCAGTGGACCTGTGAAAGCCTGAATGTGCAGGACTTCGTCGACGGCATTCCCGGGCGTGACCTGGCCGGCGTCGATGCGGCGGGCCTGGACCGGCGCGAACTGGCTCGGCGCGGTGCCGGCATCGTGCTCAAGATGGTGCTGGAGGACGGCTGCTTCCACGCCGACCCGCACCCCGGCAACATCTTCTACCTGCGTGACGGCCGCATCGGCGTGATTGACTTCGGCATGGTCGGCGCGTTGTCCGAAGTGCGCCGCTTCCAGGTCGCGCAGCTGCTGCACGGGCTGGTCGAGCAGGACCCGCAGAGCGTGGCCGATGTGCTGCTGGACTGGGCCGGCGGCGTGGAAGTGGACGAGAACCGCCTGCAGCACGACATCAGCCAGTTCGTCGACCAGTATCGCGGCGTGCCGCTGAAGGACCTGCGCATCGGCCTGATGCTGGGCGATATCACCCAGCTGCTGCGCAGCTACAGCCTGACCCTGCCGGCCGATCTGGCGCTGATGATCAAGGCCTTCCTGACCCTGGAAGGCATGGGTCGCCAGCTGGACCCGGATTTCGACATGGCCAGTGCCGCGCGCCCGTTCCTGGAACGGGTGGTGCTGCAGCGCTATGCGCCCAAGGCGCTGCTCAAGCGTGGCCGACGCAGCCTGCTGGGCCTGGTCGACTTCGCCGGGGAACTGCCCCGCGACCTGCGCAAGCTGGTCCAGGCGGCACGCCGCGGCCGCCTCCAGCTGAAGGTGGAAACCACTGCGCTGCAGGGCTTTGGCGAACAGGTGAATCGGGCAGCGAACCGGCTGGTGATGGGTATCGTCACCGCCGCGCTGATCATCGGGTCCTCGATCGTGATGCACAGCGTTGGCGGGGTCTCCAGTCGCTGGCTGCTGGCACTGGGCGTGTGCGGTTTCATCGGCGCCGGCTTCTGCGGCGTGTGGATCCTGTTCTCCATATGGAGGAGCGGCAAGCACACATAGTGTGCTTGCCGCAGCGGTTCCCCATCGGAACCGTGGAATCGCTGCGCGATTCCTGTAGGGCCGACCGCTGGTCGGCTGCTCTCGCTTTTGCCTTTGCCGCCCGGCCATTGGCCCAACTGCCGAGCATGGCTCGGCACTACAGATCCCCATCACCTGTTTGTCGTACCCGGCACTTGCAGTTGTGTGCGTTAGTAGTAATACTACTAACCATGGACCTGACCGACACCCAGCAGGCGATCCTGCAGTTGATCGCCGAGCGTATCGAGAGCGAAGGCGCACCGCCGTCGCAGACTGAAATCGCACGCGCGTTCGGCTTCAAGGGCGTGCGTGCGGCCCAGTACCACCTGGAAGCCCTGGAGCAGGCCGGTGCGATCCGTCGCATCCCGGGCCAGGCTCGCGGCATCCGCCTGGTGCAGGCACCGCCGGTCGAAAAGCTGGCCGAGCCGGGCCTTCCGGACAGCGTGCTGCGCTTGCCGGTGCTGGGCCGGGTCGCTGCCGGCCTGCCGATCGGTGCCGACATCGGCTCCGACGATTTCGTGGTGCTGGACCGGGTGTTCTTCTCGCCGGCGCCGGACTACCTGCTGAAAGTGCAGGGCGACTCGATGATCGATGAGGGCATCTTCGACGGTGACCTGATCGGCGTGCACCGCACCCGCGACGCCCGTTCCGGGCAGATCGTGGTGGCCCGCATCGATGACGAGATCACCGTCAAGCTGCTGAAGATCGCCAAGGACCGCATCCGCCTGCTGCCGCGCAATCCCGATTACAAGCCGATCGAGGTGCTGCCGGACCAGGATTTTGCGATCGAAGGCCTCTATTGCGGCCTGCTTCGGCCCAATCGTTGACCCGCTCCATGGTGCATTACCCCGCGGTCTTTTGTGGCGATTCTCTGGTTCCACTGAGGTTGGTACGGATGTCCGATAATTCTTCTCAGAGCGCCGGGCAGAATCTCAGCCTGTGCGATACGTCCGACTTAAAGTGAACCCATGGCAAAGAAGACCCCCAAAGACAGCACCCCCAACGACATGACCTCTGCAAGGACCAATACGATGGACGAGAACAAGAAGCGCGCCTTGGCTGCTGCTCTGGGCCAGATCGAGAAGCAGTTCGGCAAGGGCTCGGTGATGCGCATGGGCGACCGCGTGGTCGAGCCCGTCGAAGCCATCCCGACCGGTTCGCTGATGCTCGACATCGCACTGGGCATTGGCGGTCTGCCGAAGGGCCGTGTCGTTGAGATCTACGGGCCGGAATCCTCGGGCAAGACCACCCTGACTCTGCAGGCCATCGCCGAATGCCAGAAGATGGGCGGTACCGCGGCCTTCATCGATGCCGAGCACGCGCTTGACCCGATCTACGCCGCGAAGCTGGGCGTGAACGTGGACGACCTGCTGTTGTCGCAGCCGGACACCGGTGAGCAGGCGCTGGAAATCGCCGACATGCTGGTCCGTTCGGGCTCGGTTGACATCCTGGTGGTCGACTCGGTCGCCGCGCTGACCCCGAAGGCCGAAATCGAAGGCGAAATGGGTGACCAGCTGCCGGGTCTGCAGGCCCGCCTGATGAGCCAGGCGCTGCGCAAGCTGACCGGCAACATCAAGCGTTCGAACACCCTGGTGATCTTCATCAACCAGCTGCGCATGAAGATCGGCGTGATGATGCCGGGCCAGAGCCCGGAAACCACCACCGGCGGCAACGCGCTGAAGTTCTACGCCTCGGTCCGCCTGGACATCCGCCGTATCGGTGCGATCAAGAAGGGCGATGAGATCATCGGCAACCAGACCAAGATCAAGGTCGTCAAGAACAAGCTGGCGCCTCCGTTCAAGCAGGTCATCACCGAGATCCTGTACGGCGAAGGCATCAGCCGCGAGGGCGAACTGATCGACATGGGCGTGGATGCCAAGCTGGTCGAGAAGGCCGGCGCCTGGTACAGCTACGGTGAAGAGCGCATTGGCCAGGGCAAGGACAATGCCCGCGGCTACCTGCGCGACAACCCGACCGTCGCCGCCAAGCTCGAGGCCGAGCTGCGTGAGAAATTCCAGCCGGCCGAAGCGGCCCGCGAGGAAGGCGACGACGAAGGCGAGGACGAGTAAGGCTTGCTGTGGGGCAGGGCGGCGCCGTCAGTGACGTCGCCCTGTCCCGCAGGTTCGAATCGCCCAGGGATGGGCAGGGCGCCAAGGACGGCGCCACCCTTGGAGCATCGATGTCCGACGCCGAAGACATTCCTACCGGCCGCAAGCGCCGGCAGCGTGAGCAGACTCCCGTACAACGGGCGCTGGGCCTGCTGGTCCGCCGCGAGCACTCGCGCAAGGAACTCACCCGCAAGCTGACCGCCCGTGGCATCGAAGACGAAGCCGCGCAGGCCGCTGTCGCCAAGCTGACCGAAGCGGGCTGGCAGGACGACACCCGTTTTGCTGAGAACCTGGTGCGGATGCGCGCCAATACGGGTTATGGCCCGATCCATGTCCGCGCCGAGCTGGGCACCCATGGCCTGGACAGGGCCGCGATTGCCGCGGCGATGGACAGTTACGATGGCGACTGGCAGGAAAATGCCCGTGATCTGGTCCGCCGGCGCTTTGGCGAGGCCGGTCCGCAGGACCTGACGCAGCGGCGCAAGGCCGCCGATCTGCTGGCCCGACGGGGCTTCGACGGCGACAGCATCCGCCGTGCGACCCGCTACGACCCGGATGACTGAGACTGGCGGCGCCGGGCCTGATACCCTTTAGGTTTTCGGCGCTCCCTCGCGACCCTGGCCAACACGGCCGGTGGTCCGGGTCCGCCGGCCCGCAGACTGCCAGCCCCCAATGAACGCATCCGCCAAATTCACGACATCCCAGATCCGCAGCGACTTCCTTGAATTCTTCAAGGGCAAAGGCCACACCATCGTGCCCTCGGCGCCGCTGGTGCCGGGCAATGATCCGACCCTGCTGTTCACCAACTCCGGCATGGTGCAGTTCAAGGACGTGTTCCTTGGCGCGGAGAAGCGTAGCTACGTGCGCGCGGCCGACGTGCAGCGCTGCCTGCGCGCGGGCGGCAAGCACAACGATCTCGACCAGGTCGGCTACACCGCACGCCACCACACCTTCTTCGAAATGCTGGGCAACTGGTCGTTCGGCGACTACTTCAAGAAGGACGCGATCGCCTGGGCCTGGGAGCTGCTGACCCAGGTCTGGAAGCTGCCGGCTGAACGCCTGTTGGTCACCGTCTACCAGACCGATGACGAAGCCTACGAGCTGTGGCGCGACATGGTCGGCGTACCGGAAGAGCGCATCGTGCGCATCGGCGACAACAAGGGCGCACCGTTTGCCTCGGACAACTTCTGGCAGATGGCCGACACCGGCCCGTGCGGCCCGTGCACCGAGATCTTCTACGACCACGGTGACCATATCGCCGGTGGCCCCCCGGGTTCCCCGGATGAAGACGGCGACCGCTTCATCGAAATCTGGAACCTGGTGTTCATGCAGTTCGACCGCCAGCCCGACGGCACCCTGGTGCCACTGCCGGCGCCATGCGTGGATACCGGCATGGGCCTGGAGCGCCTGGCGGCGATCCTGCAGCACGTGCACACCAACTATGAGATCGACCTGTTCCAGGCGCTGATCCGCAAGGCCTCCGAGCTGACCGGCACCGCCGACCTGGAGAACAAGTCGCTGCGCGTGATTGCCGACCACATCCGCGCCTGCTCGTTCCTGATCGTCGACGGCGTGCTGCCGTCCAACGAAGGCCGGGGTTACGTGCTGCGCCGTATCATCCGCCGCGCCCTGCGCCACGGCTGGATGCTGGGCGTGCGCCAGCCGTTCTTCAGCAAGCTCGTGCCGACGCTGGTCGAGCAGATGGGCGAGGCCTATCCGGAACTGCCGGCTGCGGTGGACACTGTCACCCGTGCGCTGCAGGCCGAGGAAGAGCGTTTCGCCGAAACCCTCGATGCCGGCATGAAGATCTTCGAGGACGTGGCCGGCAAGGCCAGCAATGGCGTGATCCCGGGTGTTGACGCCTTCCGCCTGTATGACACCTATGGCTTCCCGCTCGACCTGACCCAGGACATCGCCCGCGAGCGCGACCTGACCGTCGACATTGCCGGCTTCGATGCCGCGATGGAGCAGCAGCGCGAGACCGCGCGCGCCGCCGGCAAGTTCGGGGGGGCGTGACCCTGCCGGCCGAGCTGGTGGCGACCCTGAGCCCGACCCTATTCCTGGGCTACGACCGCCTGCAGGCTGACGGCCTGAGCGTGCTGGCCCTGCTCAAGGACGGTCGTCCGGTGCAGTCGGCCGATGCGGGTGACGCAGTCATCGTCATCACCAACCAGACCCCGTTCTACGCCGAGTCCGGCGGCCAGGTCGGCGACACCGGCGTGCTGACCGGCAACGGCGTGCGCCTGGTGGTGGAAGACACCCAGAAGTTCGCCGGCCAGTTCCATGGCCATGTCGGCACCCTGTCCGAAGGCGGCCTGAAGGTCGGCGATGTGCTGTCCGGCCAGGTCGATGGCGAGCGCCGTGGTGCCACCATCCTCAACCACTCGGCCACCCACCTGCTGCACGCCGCGCTGCGCGAAGTGCTGGGCACCCACGTGCAGCAGAAGGGCTCGCTGGTCGCGCCGGACCGCCTGCGTTTCGACTTCTCGCACTTCCAGCCGATCAGCGCGGAAGAGCTGGCGGTGATCGAGCGCAAGGTCAACCAGCAGGTGCGTGCCAACAACGCCGCCGAAGTGCACACCATGGCCATGCAGGAAGCGCTGGACTTCGGCGCGATGGCCCTGTTCGGTGAGAAGTACGGTGAGCAGGTGCGCGTGCTGAAGATGGGTGACTACTCCACCGAGCTGTGCGGTGGCACCCACGTCAACCGTACCGGCGACATCGGCCTGTTCAAGATCACCTCCGAGGGTGGCGTCTCCGCGGGCGTGCGCCGCATCGAGGCCGTCACCGGCCAGGGCGCGCTGGACTACGTGGACGCCGAAGAGGCCCGCCTGGCCGAGGCCGCTGAGCTGCTCGGTGGCAGCGCTGCCGACGTGGTCGAGAAGATCCGTGCCCTCGGCCAGCGCCAGAAGCAGCTGGAGCGCGAACTGGAAGGCGTGAAGGCCAAGGTTGCTGCGGGTGCCACGGCCGACCTGTCCGGCCAGGCCGTCGAGGTTGCTGGCGTGAAGGTGCTGGCCGCCCGCCTGGAGGGCTTCGACGCCAAGGCCTTGCGTGACGCCATGGACCGCCTCAAGCAGCAGCTGGGCGACGCGGTGATCGTGCTGGCCGGCGCCCAGGACGGCAAGGCCGCCCTGGTCGCAGGCGTGAACGGCAGCGCAATGGGCAAGGTCAAGGCCGGGGAACTGTTGTCCCATATCGCCGGTCAGATCGGGGGCAAGGGCGGCGGACGCCCGGACCTCGCCCAGGGTGGTGGCGAGGACGGGCCCGCCCTTGCCACTGCGCTGGCTGCAGTCGTCGAATGGGTCAGCCCCCGCCTGTGATGAACCTGGCCGTCCCCCTCCTTGTAGGAGCGGGACGGCTGACGGTACCATTGCGAATCTTTTCCCTTTGTCGTGGTAGCGCTTCTTGACGGAGCGTCAAGCCGGTGGGGGATACCCTTCCACACGGTTCCATGGAGACTTACAAAAATGTTGATCCTGACTCGCCGCGTCGGCGAAACCCTGATGATCGGAGACTCGGTGAGCGTCACCGTGCTTGGCGTCAAGGGTAACCAGGTGCGTATCGGCATCACCGCGCCGAAGGACGTCGCTGTGCATCGCGAAGAGATCTATCAGCGCATCCAGCGTGGTGATGAAGCCGGTGGCACCGGTAGCGAAAATTCTGCCGAATAACGCTTTACCTTCGCACTCGATTAACGTTATGATTCACGCCCCGCTGAGGTGCAACGCACCAGACGCGGAGAAAACCCCGGAGTGATGCCCGAGTGGCCGAAGGGGCTCCCCTGCTAAGGGAGTATAGGGTCAAAAGCTCTATCGAGGGTTCGAATCCCTCTCACTCCGCCAGATACAAAGAAGCGCCTGCAGATCATCGATCTGCAGGCGTTTTTCTTTGCACGGATGCAGGGTCCCGGCGTGCCATCCAGTGATCATTGAGCGCTGGATGGTGGCCGAATCAGGCTCTCCTCAGAGCTTTAGCGTCACACCCACCTGGAAGCCCCGCCCCGGCAGTGGCGCGATGTATTTCAGTGGCGAGTTGTGTGGACGCGCTTCCTCATTGAGCAGGTTGCTGCCGTTGACGAACACTTCCATGCCGGCGATGTAGCTGCTGCGCACCGGCAGTTCGCGGCTGACCTGCAGGTCAACCAGGTTGAACGCATCCAGCGGGATCTCCTCGCTGACGTTGCGGCCGAGGTACTCCTGCGTGTCGTAGTAGGTGCTCGACAGCTGCGCCTTCCAGCCTTCGCGCTGCCATTGCAGGTTGGCGCCGTAGCGGTTGGTCGGCATGTTCGGCAGGTACTCGCCATCGTTGTGGGCGCGCAGCGGATCGGGGTGGTCGGCCTTGTTCTTCACCAGATCGGCGAAGGCAGAGATGTTCAACGTGCCATAGCGGCCCAGGTCAATTGCCTGCGATGCGTCGATCTCGAAACCCTTCACCGTGGTGTCGGTCTGCTTCCAGTACTTGAGCGGCAGACGGTTGGCGGTCTGCAGGCCGGAATGGCCGAGGTAGAGATAGTTCTCGTACTTCATCCGGTAAGCAGTGGCCGACAGTTCGAAGCCGCCGATGTGGAACAGGCCGGTCAGCTCCAGGTTCTTCGCGCGCTCCGGCTTGAGGTTCTGGTTGCCTTCTTCCTGGGTCATCACCGAATAGTGTGCGTTGCTGGCATACAGCTCGTTGATCTCCGGTGCGCGCTGCGAGGATGCGTAGCGCACCTTGGCGGCGAACAGAGGACCGAGCTCGACACGGGAGCCCACGCTGTAGCTGTTGAGCCGGTAGGAACGGTCCTGCAGCTTGGTATTGGCGGCGTTGCGTGCGGTCCTGAAGCGGCTGGGCTGCAGCTCGTGGTCGACGCGCTCGTGGCGCACACCTGCATCGAAGGTGGCCCAGCCGACGTCCAGTGCCTCTTTCAGGAACACCGCGTTGCTGCGGGTGTCGACGTCGGGCAGGTAGCGCAGTGAACCGCTGCCGGTGACCTGGCGCGACTGGTGGCTGAAGCCGAGCAGGCCGCTGAGCGGACCGACGCGCTGATGGCTCAGAAGCAGCTCGGCCTGGGAGCTTTCGAAGTCGTAGTCATTGGCCTTGGATGCACCGAGGCGCTCGCCCGACGTGTTGTCCAGCCTGGAAACTCGCAGCTCCGCGCGCTCGAACCACGGCAGCGGATCGCGCAGCAGGGCGTCCAGCGCGTAGCGTTCCTGCTTGATCACCACGCCCACCGGCAGGCCATCAGCATAGTTCGAACCGAACGACAGGTTCTGCATCGAGAATCCCGGCACGCCGTATTCGCTGTCCTTGGCATCGATGCTGACACCCACGTAGCCACGGTCGAAGAACAGCGTCGAGCCGAAGGCCACCTGCGAGTTGCGTGCGTAGCTGTTGCCCAGCCGGTGATGGTAGTCGGGCGTGACATCGTTGTTGATCTGCTTCTGCACGTACGACGGCGTGCCGGGCACGTAGGCCGGGTTGGCCGGATTGATGTAGGTGCGGTGCTGCCAGACCGAGGTCGGATGGTTGGTGTAGAACGAGAAGTCACCATCGGCCCAGTCCGGATTCTCGCTCATGAACTGGTCGATGTAGGGCTGCGAGGCGTTGTTGTAGATCTGCTGGACGCGCGCCTCTTTCTGGCAGCTGTCGGCCAGCGCCGAGTTGACGCCGCCGGTCGGCGGGAACAGGCGGGTGTTGCAGACGTCGGCCTTGCTGTTGCCCGGGATGTCGTAGTGCGAGATGCGCTGGCGCGAGACCTGCAGGTTGGTCGAGAGGTTGCGCTGGTTGTTGAAGTTCATGCGGAAGCCCTGCGCGTCGGCGGCATTGAAGCCCTTGCGCAGGACCAGCTCCATCGACTGCTCCGTGTCTTCCAGGCTGCGCGGGATGAGGCCCGAATCGATCTCCACGCTGCCGCCGATCGCATTGCCGCCATAGCGCACGGTATCGGAGGACTTGTTGACGATGACGCTGCGCACGAACAGTGGATCGAACGGAATGTTGATGTCGCCGCTGATCGCGTTCATGCCGAGAATGGACTGGCCATCCTGCAGGATCTGCACGCGGTTGCCGCTGAGGCTGCGGATGACCGGGGCGCCCGCGTTCGGCCCGAAGGCGCTGCTCTGCACGCCGGAGACATGTTCGAGCAGGCTTCCGAGGGTACGGTTCTGCGCCTGTGGATTGTCGACGGTGACCCGGCTGTCGACGCGCGAGGGCGGGGAGGCCTGGACCTGGAGGGTGGGAAGGGTAGGCGCGTCCGCAGCGTGGGCGGTGTGGACAGCGAGCAGGATGGCGGCAGCAAGCAGGTGGCGACGCATAGCAGGACTCGTGAAATAGGCGTGAAATGTTATAACGTACCGATCTGTATCGACAAGGACGTGATGAGGCCTTGCCGCCAGACCTGAATC
The DNA here is from genome assembly GCF_006228405.1 of Stenotrophomonas sp. pho. NCBI lineage: Bacteria > Pseudomonadati > Pseudomonadota > Gammaproteobacteria > Lysobacterales > Lysobacteraceae > Stenotrophomonas > Stenotrophomonas sp. pho. The sequence goes on from NZ_CP029759.1 coordinate 1,670,103, forward strand.
GCGGGAGGCGCGAACGAGGTTGCCGCGCGTTCAGCGCCCTGCCTTGTGCGGGGCCCCGATGCTGTGCACGATCCGAAGCGCTGCGCCCCACAACGCGTCACGCAGCACCTTCTTCACTGGAACGGAGCAACGTATGAAGCTGTTGTCCGCTGTGTTGTTGTGTGCGTGTTCGCTGCCGGCCGGGTTGGCGCTGGCGGTGGAAGCGTCCCCGTCGCCGCTGCTGGGGCGCTGGTCGCTGGACACCGCGACCTCGGCACTACCCGAGGCGCAGCGTCCGAAGCGGGTGGTGCTGGAGTTCAAGGATGCCGGTGATGGCCGCTGGAGCTCGCACGTGGATATCGTCCTGCATGATGGCAATACCATGAAGTCCGACGGCACGCTGGCGCTGGACGGTACGCCGGGCCCTTTGTCCGGCACCTATGGCGCGGACAAGGCCAACCTGAAGCTGCCGGCGCCGAACACCCTGGTGATGCAGCTTGTGGACCACGGTACGCCGGCCTCCACCCGTATCTACACCGTGGCCGATGACCAGGCGACGATGACCGAGACCAAGGCGTTCTACGCTCACGACGGGACGCCGATCCTGCAGACCAACCTGTTCAAACGCATGCCGTAGCGATCCTGCGTTCACCACGCCCGCACAACGGGCGTGGTGAACACCGCCGCCTTACACCGGGGCCGGATCGTGCTTGCCGGCGTCGATGCCGTACTTGTCGATCGCCTCCTGCATCCGCGAGCGTTCGATGCGACCTTCGTCGGCCAGCGACTTCAGGGCCGCCAGCACGATGAAGTGGCGATCCACTTCAAAGAACGTGCGCAGTGATTCACGCGTGTCGGAGCGGCCGAAGCCATCGGTGCCGAGTGCGATGAAGCGGCGATCGTTGATGAAGGGACGGATCTGGTCACCGACGATCTTCATGTAGTCGGTGGCCACCACTACCGGGCCTTCATGACCCTGCAGGCATTGCTGCACGTAGGGCACGCGCGGGGCCTCGGCCGGATGCAGCAGGTTCCAGCGCTCGGCGGCCAGCCCGTCGCGGCGCAGTTCGGTCAGGCTGGTCGCGCTCCACACATCGCTGGCGATGCCGAAGTCCTGCTGCAGCAGGTCTGCCGCGGCTTCCACTTCGCGCAGGATCGCGCCGCTGCCCATCAGCTGCACGCGTGGCTGCCGAGCGTTGCCGGCGGCTGCTGGATGCAGCAGGTACAGGCCCTTCAGGATGCCGGCCTCGGCGCCCTCGGGCAGTGCCGGCTGCGGGTAGTTCTCGTTGAGTACGGTGATGTAGTAGTAGATGTCTTCCTGCTCGACATACATGCGGCGCAGGCCGTCGTGGATGATCACCGCCAGCTCGTAGTTGTAGGTCGGGTCGTAGGACACGCAGCTCGGGATCACCGACGAGAGCACGTGGCTGTGGCCATCATCGTGTTGCAGGCCTTCGCCCATCAGCGTGGTACGGCCCGACGTGGCACCGAGCAGGAAGCCGCAGGTACGCGCATCGGCTGCAGCCCAGGCGAGGTCGCCGACGCGCTGCAGGCCGAACATCGAGTAGAAGATGTAGAACGGAATCGTGGCCAGGCCGTGGTTGCTGTAGGCGGTGCCGGCGGCGATCCACGAGCAGATCGCACCGGATTCGTTGATGCCTTCCTGGAGGATCTGGCCGTCCTTGGCTTCCTTGTAGTAGCTCAGCTGGCCCGCATCCTGCGGCGTGTACAACTGACCCAGGTACGAATGGATGCCGATCTGGCGGAACAGGCCTTCCATGCCGAAGGTGCGCGATTCATCGGGCACGATCGGAATCACCAGCTTGCCCAGCTCCGGGTCCTTCAGCAAGCGGGTGAGGATGCGCACGAAACCCATGGTGGTGGACTGGCCGCGATCGCCGCTGCCCTGCAGCTGGGCGTTGAAGATCGACAGCGGCGGTATCGGCCGCGGATCGACCTTCGCCAGCCGCGCCGGCAGTTGGCCGCCCTGGATGCGGCGGCGCTCGGCGAAGTAGATGGCTTCGGCGCTGCCCGGTTCCGGACGCAGGTAGGGCATGTCCTCCAGCTGGGCGTCGCTGACCGGCAGGTTGAAGCGGTCGCGGAAGGCGCGCACCGCGTCGGCGCTCATCTTTTTCAGCTGATGGTTGATGTTCTGGCCTTCACCGGCTTCGCCCATGCCGAAACCCTTGACCGTCTTGGCCAGGATCACCGTCGGCCGGCCGCTGGTTTTCACGGCCTGCTGGTAGGCGGCGTACACCTTCTGCGGATCGTGGCCACCACGTGCCAGCGCCCAGATGTCGTCGTCGCTCATGTGCGCGACCAGCTCCAGCAGCTCGGGGTAGCGGCCGAAGAAATGCTCGCGCACGTAGGCGCCGCTCTGCGACTTGAAGGTCTGGTAGTCGCCGTCCACGCATTCCATCATGCGCTGGCGCAGCAGGCCGCTGTGGTCGCGGGCCAGCAGGTCGTCCCAGCCACCGCCCCAGATCAGCTTGATCACGTTCCAGCCGGCCACGCGGAAGGCGCCTTCCAGTTCCTGGATAACCTTGGCGTTGCCGCGCACCGGCCCGTCCAGGCGCTGCAGGTTGCAGTTGACCACGAACACGATGTTGTCCAGCCGCTCGCGGCCGGCCAGGGAAATTGCCGCCAGCGATTCGGGCTGGTCCATCTCGCCGTCGCCGAGGAAGGCCCAGACCTTCCGTCCCTGGTGCTGCTTCAGACCGCGGTACTCGAGGTAACGCATGTAGCGCGCCTGATAGGCGGCAGTGAGCGGGCCCAGGCCCATCGACACAGTGGGAAACTACCAGAACTCCGGCATCAGGCGTGGATGTGGATACGAGGACAGGCCCTCGCGACCGGCTTCGCGGCGGAAGTTGTCCATCTGCGCCGCATCGATGCGGCCTTCCACGTAGGCGCGACCATAGATGCCGGGCGCGGAATGGCCCTGGATGTAGATCATGTCGCCGTCGAAGGTGTCGGTGCGGCCACGGAAGAAATGATCGAAGCCCACGTCGTACAGCACTGCTGCCGACTGGTAGGTGGCGATGTGGCCACCTACGTTGGAGTGCTTGCCTGCACGCAGCACCATCACCATCGCGTTCCAGCGGATCATCGCGTTCAGGCGGCGCTCGATGGCCAGGTCACCGGGATAGGGCGGCTGGCGTTCGGGCGGGATGGTATTGACGTAGGCCGTCCATGCGCGGGTATGCAGGTCGCCGTGCTGTTGCGCGTCCAGATCGCTCAGCTGGTCGATCAGGTAGTGCGCGCGTGGCCGGCCACCGGCCTGCATCACCGCCTCCAGCGATTCACACCACTCCCGCGTTTCCAGCGGGTCGGTATCGAAGGGGATCAGGGCTTGGTTCATGACTGTCTCCAGAGGGCGCCGTTTGGACGTCTGCCTGAGCGACAACACCATCAGGGCGCACAGCACTGGAGCGGGGTCGCAACGGCAATGCCGTGACGCGAAGGGCGACCGTGGCGGCCACCGAGAAGACAAGCGTAGGCCTGGCCCCGCGGCTTCGATAGGCGGGCCCGGCTTGGGTCTCAGGCAAGCAAGGGTTGGTGCCGGGCGCCGCATCATGCGCGGATGCACTGCGTACCGCCGCTGATCAGGCCGGGTACAGTCCAGGCAGGAACATCGGGATGACCGCCACGCCGACGCACAGCAGGCACCAGGCGACGATGGGCAGCCAGCGCGCCAGACGCTGGGCCGGTTCTGGTACGCGACCGCCGCCGATCCACAGCAGCAGCGTGAGCACGCCCAGTGCATAGGCGAGGGCGACGATCACCGGATGCACATGGATGACCCGGCTGGGCGGCCACATCTGCTGCTGGTAGGCGGTGGTGTGGGCGACCAGCAGCAGGAACAGCAGGCTGCTGAAGGTGTGGATGGCGGTGCGTGCGTTCATTGCTGGGCACTCCTTGTGCCGGCTGCCGGGACATTGCAGGGGCGGCATTCTAGCGGCTGCCTGCCGGTCGTTGAAACGTCACTGTCATCGATGGCGGTCACCCTGCGGGGCTTTCCAGCCTCGGGGTGGTTGGCCGGCCGTGAACAGCGTGAGGATCTGGGAGAAGAGCTACGCGCTGCGGCGCCGGCTGCTGCGTGGCTTCTTCCTGCGTCGCGGTTCGGCCAGCGAGGATGCCGAAGACCTGGCGCAGGAGGTCTACCTGCGCCTGCTGCGCAGCACCGGCGAGGATGCCGATGCGGTCGAGAACCCGGAAGCCTACCTGTTCACCGTGGCGGCCAACCTGGCGCGCGAGCATGCGCGCGCGCGGTCGTCGCTGCCGCCGCTGGAAGACGTCGACCTGCTGGCCGAAGTGCTGAAAAGCGAAGAAGACATCGAAGGTGAATTCGAGCGTGCGCAGCGCTGGAATGATATCCGCAGCACCATCGCACGACTGCCGGCGACCACGCGGCGGGTGATGGAACTGCACTACCGCGACGGGCTGGACTGCCCGCGAATCAGCCAGCAGCTGCAGGTGTCGGTGCACATGGTGCGCAAGCACATCGGCAAGGGGCTGGAGGCCTGCAGGAAGGCGCTGGGCGCCAGGGAGCTCACATGAACCGGACCTCATCGCCCGTGGCCGACGACACGATCGCCTGCGAGGCCATGGACTGGTTCCTGCGCAATCGCGAGGGGGCGCTGGATGAGGCCGGGCGCCTCGCGTTCCTGGACTGGATGAAGCGCTCGCCGGAGCACGTGCGCGCCTACATGCACGCCCTTGCGTTGCACCGGCAGGTGGGCGAGGCGCTGCAATCGCCGTTGCCTGACGACGCGGCGGTTCCACCGCGGCAGGTCGCCGCCAAGGTGGTGCCGCTGTTCGGTAGCGTGCACGCGCCGCCGCGCGCTGTGCCGCGTCGCGGTCGTGCGCGCTGGTGGGTGGCGGCGGCCGCAGCCTGTATCACCCTGCTCGGCGTGGGCCTGGTTCCGCAGGTGATGCCCACCGAGCAGCTTTACAGTGCCGGACAGGGTGAACTTCGCGACCTGATGCTGCCCGACCAGACCCAGGTGCGGCTCAACGCGGACAGCCGCCTGCGGGTACGCATGGGCTGGTTCAGCCGCAAGGTGGAGCTGCTGCAGGGTGAGGCAACGTTCGACATCGCCCGCGACCGCCGTCCGTTCGAGGTGGCGGTGAACGGCCTGGAGATCCGCGACATCGGCACGGTGTTCGATGTATCGCGACGGCTGCAGAGCACGCGCGTCGGCGTGGTCTCCGGCGAGGTGGAGGTATGGAGCCAGGGTGTGGACCCCCGGCGTCTTGCGCAACTGCGCGAAGGCCGGGTGGTGCAGGTCGACGCGCGCAGCCATGCGGTCGAGTCATTGGACCTGCCATTGTCGATGCTGCTGGACTGGCAGCAGCGCAAAGTGTCCTTCCTCGACGAGCGGCTGGACGAGGTGGCCGCTTCCTTCAACCGGCACAACCAGGTGCAGGTACGCGTGCTGGACGAAGGTGCGGCATCGGCACGGTTGTCCGGCAGCCTCGATGCGCATCGCATCGGTGCGCTGCAGGCCTTCCTCGAACGCGACCCGCGCTTCGTGGTGAGGCGCGAAGGGGACACCGTGCGGGTTGGCAGCCGCTGAGGCCCGTGCGGTCGTGGACTGTCAGAAAAAATTCATCGAATCCGCGTTCTCCACTTCGGTGGATGCCGGCTCTTACTTGGGAGAAGCCGCTGCCGATCCGCGCAGTGGCACCTGCTGCCTTCTCTCTTCCAAGGACCCGTGATGCGCAACACGCTCTACCTGTCGATCATCCTCGCCCTGTCTCCCTGCAGCGTGCCGCTGGCCTTCGCCGCCGGTGCCGATGGCCTGGAGGCGCGTGTATCCACGCCGATCGCGGCGCAGCCGTTGGCGCGTGCGCTGGAGCAGCTGTCGCGCGGTTCCGGGTGCAGTTCCTGTACTCGGCCGGCGGTGATGCCCGCATGGCCGGTGCGGTGCCGCGCGGTGCCACCGTCAGGCAGGCGCTGGACGCGCTGCTGGCCGGTACCGGCCTGGGGTACACCGTGGTGGATGGCAATGTCATCGCCATCGATCCGGCGCCAGCTCGCAACCAACCGAAGCCGGCCGCGCCGAAGCCGCGCGAGGCCGAGGCAATGGTGGCGCCGACCCTGGACACGGTGAAGGTGATTGCCGCACATGAGGTCATCGACCAGAAGAAGTCGTCGCCGGTGATCAAGGATTCGGTGGTGTATGACGAGATGGACAGCTACGGCGACGAGACCCTGGCCGAGAGCCTGATGGCCGCTCCAGGGCTGAGTGCGGTGGAGGATGCCGGCGAGCCACGTTACGTGACCGTGCGCGGCGTGCAGGCCAACCTCAACTACACCACCATCGATGGCATCGCGATTGCCAGCGTGGGGGCAGTGGCTCGGGCGAGCGCATGAACAACCTGCAGCTGATTCCCAGCGACATCGGCACCCGTACCGACATCTACAAGAGCTTCAGCGCGGAGCAGGCACCGGATGCGATCGGCGGTGTGATCGACATCATCAGCCGCAGTGCCTTCGACCGGTCGGGCAGGTACGTGTTTGCCGACGTGGCAGGCATCTATTCCACAGCCGAGACCAACGTCGAGCGCAGCGCTGGCGGCAACCACGAGACCCTGGGCCATTTCGGCAAGAGCGCCAAGATGGTGTTCTCCAACCAGTTCGGCGCCGACCAGGAGTTCGGCATCGTTGCGGTGGCACGCTATGAGCAGCGTTCACGCAACAGCGTCAAGCGCTGGGTGGAGTCGAACTACTACTACAACGACGCTGGAAAATACCTCACCGACGGCACCACGGGTCCGGACGAGGCCAAGGGCTGGAACGGCCTGCGTGCGCCTGGCAACTTCAGCACCGGCACCTATACCAACTTCATCACCAACTTCGGTGGCTCCGCCAAGCTTGAGTGGAAGCCCTCGGATGATCCGTTCTACGCATCGCTGCTGCTGTACTCGTACCGGTTCTACGAGAACTCGACGATGAACAAGACGGATCTGTATGGAAACGCCAAGTTTCCGATCCGCAACCAGACCGAGGACAGCGGCACCACGCAGATCAACAGCATCTACATCAAGAACCGCCACGACCGCTGGGACCGCAGCAACCGTGGCGCCATCGCCAGCTTCAACTGGGACATCGGCGACCGTTCGCGCCTGACCCTGCGCGGTGGCCACACCGAAGAGACCTTCCATAACAGCCAGGTCTACTGGGGAGTGCGCGCCTACCCGAGCAATCTGTTCGTCGACTACGAAAACGACAGCCACGGTTTCCCCAATGCGGTGGCGGTTTCCGATTCCAGCCTGCTGACCAGCTCCGCGTTCAAGCTCAATCCGGCGCAGGCCTATGTCTCTCCGCGCGATGCCAAGGAGAGCATCGACAACCTGCGCGCGGACTTCAGCTACAACATCGACGCCGATGCGCGTGGCTTCGGCCTGGCCACCGGTGCCGAGTACCGCCACCTGAAGATCTGGCAGGACATCGACTTCGACTACTTCAGGAGCAGCGCCACGCTCAACGACTACCTGTATCCGGGGTCGACGCTGCTGGGCAGCGTGCCGGGCTTCCCTCTGATCGACAACCGCGAGTGGAACGAGGAACTGCTGCCGAAACTGGGCAACAACAATGCGGCGTATCCGAATGCCAACTTCACCAGCGACTACAAGTACGTGGAGGACATCACCAATGCCTATGTGTCCGCTCACTATGCCTGGGACCGGCTGCTGCTGATCGGCGGCCTGCGTTACGACCACACCCGCTTCGATGCCTACAGCCCGTTCAGCGATGATGGTGGCACCACTTACACCTCCGCCTTCCGCAACACGAGCGGTGGCTACAACAACCTGCTGCCGTCTTTGAATGCGACGTTCAAGCTGAGCGAGGAGCAGCGCCTGCGCTTTTCCGCCAGTCGCACGCTGGGCCGGCCGACGCCGAGCAACATCGCCCAGGCCACCAGCACCAGCTGTGGCGATGACGAGGAGGGCAGGGGCTTCTGCAGCATCAAGCAGGGCAACGCCAACCTGCAGCCGCGCCGTTCCACCAACATCGACCTGGCGTGGGACCTGTATTTCAACGGCAACAACGGCCTGGTCTCGGTGGCGCTGTTCGACAAGGTGATCAAGGACGATATCTACACCCTGACCACGTTCGAGAACGTGGGGGACACCCGCTACCGGGTCACCCAGCCGATGAACACCGACGAGTCGAAGCTGCGTGGCGTCGAGTTCGCGGTGGCCAATCGCAATCTGCAGTGGGGCCGCCAGCGCTTCGACATGTACTTCAATGCAACCCGGCTGGAAGGCCAGACCAACTACCGCATCAGCGACGGCACCGAGCGTCGCCTGGATCGCCTGCTGTACCAGCCGGACTGGTCGCTCAATGGTTCGGTGATCTGGCGCATGCCATGGAGGAGCGCCCAGCTGCGCCTGTCCGGAACCTACCGCAGCCGGATGCTGGTCGACTTCGGTGACACCGAATGGCTGGATTCGTACTACGACCCATACCTGACGTTCAACATGGCTTTCAGCCACAAGGTCGGCAAGCACGTGACGCTGAAGTACGAGGCCAAGAACCTGTTCAACACCCAGCCAACCTACAGCACCGGTCCGAACGGGCGTTTCCGAACCGAGATCGACGACTACGGCCGCTTCTTCTACTTCCACATCATCTACAACTGAGGGCACAGCCGTGGATACGATCAATCGCAGGCGATTCCTGGCGCTGGCCGGCCTGTCCGCTGCCGGTGCCTGGATGGGCACGGCACATGCGCTGGCCGCGCGGGCCGATGCCACCGCGCTGAACCCGCGCAACCTGCTGGCCAAGCCGCGCTTTGCCAGCACACCTTTCACCCTGGGCGTGGCCTCGGGGATCCCTCGGCCGATGGCATGGTGCTGTGGACGCGCCTGGCGACCGAGCCGCTGGTGTTCGGCAGTGGCATGCCGGCCCGGCCGATGCTGGTCGATTGGCAGCTGGCAGCGGACGAAGGCATGCGCAAGGTAGTGCGCCAGGGTTCGGCGATGGCGCATCCCGAACTCGGTCACTCCGTGCATGTGGAGCTGGACGGGTTGGCGCCCGGAAGGCCCTACTGGTACCGCTTCACCGTGGGTGGCCATGCCAGTGCGGTCGGTTGCACCCGCACGCTGCCGGCAGCCACGGCAGCGGTGGATCGCGTGCGCTTTGCGGTGGCAGGTTGCCAGCACTACGAAGAAGGCCACTACACCGCGTGGCGGCGCATCGCCGAGGAACCGCTCGACTTCGTCTTCCACTACGGCGATTACATCTACGAAGGCGAAAGCCAGCCGGGCCTGCGGAAGATGAACGGCCAGCCGTTCACCAACCTGCGCAACCACGTCGGCCCGCAGATCTATACGCTGGATGATTACCGCCGCCGCTACGCCCAGTACAAGAGCGATGCCGACCTGCAGGCCGCTCATGCATCGGCTCCCTGGTTTGTCACCTTTGACGACCATGAAGTGGACAACAACTGGGCCGGCGCCGAAGACCAGGACGATACGCCCAGCGAAGTGTTCCTGCTGCGGCGCGCGCAGGCGTTCCAGGCCTACTACGAGAACATGCCGCTGCGCCGTTCGGCGTTCCCGCGCGACGGCCACATGCAGATGTACCGGCGCGCACGCTACGGCACGCTGATGGACCTGCACCTGCTCGACACCCGCCAGTACCGCAGCAAGCAGGTGAACATGACGCTGCGCGAGGAGGTGGAATCGCCGGAGCGCAGCATTGTGGGGGCGAAGCAGGAACGCTGGCTGTTCGACGGCCTGTCCGATGCTGCACCGCGCTGGCATACCATCGCCCACCAGGTGGCGCTGGGCAATTACATGCGCGAGAAGGACGGGGTAGTGCAGTCGTCCGATGACCAGTGGTCGGGCTACCTGGACAGCCGCCGGCGCCTGCTTGAGCACATCCAGAAGGTGGGCTTCGGCAACGTGGTGACCGCCTGCGGCGACGCGCATCGCCACTATGCCAGCGATCTGGTGCAGGACCACCGTGACTCGGGCGTGATCTCCAGCGAGTTCCTCGCCACGTCGATCACCTCTGGCGCCGATGGTCAGGGTGTGGATGCGTATGCCAGGAACCAATTAGCGCACAGCCCCTATCTGAGGGCGACCACCGACAAGCGTGGCTACGTGCTGTGTGATGTCACCCGCGATGCGTGGATCGGCGACATGAAGACGCTGGACTCCGTGATGCAGCCGAATGGCGTGCTGCAGAGCTGGAAACGCTATGCGGTGGAGCACGGCCGGCCGGGGCTGCAGGAGGCCTGAATCTGCCGATCTGCCGCGTAGAGCCGAGCCCATGCTCGGCTGCTTTGTCGGGGCAATGCGACCAGGGCGAGAAGCAGCCGAGCGTGGGCTCGGCTCTACAGAGGGCTCCTCAATCGTGCTCGAACCGCAAGGGCTCGCTGCCCATTGCCGGGTCACTGGTGCCGGGGTGCCCATCCTCGGCGCGGCCGGCCAGTCGCAGTGCACTGTCGCCCGCACCGATGCGCAGGTCGTACCACCCTGCGGTGGGCGCCGCGTCCCACGCCACCGTGGCCTCAGCATGCGCCGGCAGCGCCAGCGCCTGCTCCGGCATGTGCCCGGCATAGGCACCGGCCTGCACCCGCACAGTCTGCGCGCTGTTGTGCAGATTGCGCAGGTGCAGCCGCAGCTGGCCGTCCGCGCGCTCGATCGAAGCCTGCACGGCAGGCGCCTTGGCCGCACCCTGGAAGTGGCGGTGGAAGCCGTTCGGACCAAGCAGCCAAAGGTCATAGCGGCCCTGGGCGTCTAACGGCCAGCGCTCGCGCAGCGGCGTACCCGGAAGCAGCGTGTAGCGGCGTGGTACCGCATCCAGCCGCAGCCGATCGTAGACATGCAGCACGGCCGCCGCGCCTTCGCAGGACAGCGTCAGATCCACACCCAAGGCATCGACTGCGGCAATCGATGCCTGCGGACGATAGGGCAGGGCGCGCGCCGGGCGTACACCGCTTTCCTGTTTCGCTGGTTTCAGCCCCTCTGGCAGCGTGGGCACGGTGCGTCCCGGCAAGGCAGCGGCGCGTGCGGCAACCGCACTTACGTCGGGCAGGCCGCGGACGAACGGGCGGGTATCACGCTGGGCAAAGTCGAACGCAGTGCTGAGGTCGCCGCAGACCGCGCGGCGCCACGGCGAGATGTCCGGTGCGGCCACGCCAAAGCGGCGCTCGATCAGCCGTATGACCGAGGTGTGGTCGTACACCTGCGAATCGACCCAGCCACCGCGACTCCACGGCGAGATCACGTACAGGGGCACGCGCGGTCCCAGACCGTACGGGCGCCCGCGCAGTTCGGCGAGATCGTACTTTTCGTCACCCGGTGCCGGGTGCCGGTGGTACTCGCCTTCGGTGCTGACCGAGGACACACCCGCCCAGCCACCGTCCACCGGCGAAGGCGGGGCAGGGGCGGCATGTGGTCGAAGAAGCCATCGTTCTCGTCGAACATCAGCAGCAGGGCGGTACGGCTCCACACTTCCGGATCGGCGGTCAGCGCATCCAGCACGCGTGCGGTATAGGCCGCGCCCTGTGCCGGGCTGGACGGGCCGGGATGTTCGCTGCCGGCCGCGTCGGCGATGATGAAGCTGACCTGCGGCAGGCGCCCGTTAATGACGTCCTGGCGCAGCTGCGTCAGGCCCCGCGTGCTGACCCCGCGCGCGCGCAACTGCGGGTCATGCCCTGGCGCCGCGCGGTGGGCCTGACGGAAGGCCTCGAAGCCCGCCAGCGGGTTGTCGGTGAAGTTGTCGGCCATGTCCTGGTAGATCTGCCAGGACACGCCGGCCCTCTGCAGGCGCTCGACATAGCTGGTCCAGCGGTACGACGCCGGGTACCCGCCCTGTTCGGGAAAGTTGTCGTGCGAATTGGCGATCACCGGGCCGCCGGCACGCGCATGCCCATCGTTGTGGCCGGTCCACAGGAACACCCGGTTCGGGTTGGTGCCGGCCTGCATTGCGCAGTGGTAGGCATCGCAGATCGTGAAGGCATCGGCCAGGGCGAACTGGAACGGCAGGTCGCTGCGCTGGAAGTAGCCCATCGAGTGGTTCTGCTTGGCCTTCGGCCATTGCCCCATGCGCCCGTGGTCCCACGCCCGATGGGCATCGGGCCAGGTATGCGGCGTGCCTTCCACCCGCATGTAGCCGAAGTGCGCGGCGGTATCCAGCGGGAACGGCGCGATCGCGCGCTCGCCGCTGGCATCGGGCTGCAGCCACAGGCTGCGGACGCGGCCACGTGCTTGCAGCGCGGCGGCCGGGGCGACGAACCGATCACCGAAGCCACGTACGCCCGGCAGCGTGCCGAAGTAGTGGTCGAACGAACGGTTCTCCTGCATGAACACCACGATGTGCTGCAGGTCTTCCAGGCTGCGCGTCTGCGCGGCGGGGGCGATCGCGGCGGCCCGGGCGATGCTGGGCAGCAGTGGAGAGAGGCCGGCGGCAACGCCGGCCTGCAACAACCGGCGTCGGCCGATATCGGTCACAGGCTCACTCACAGGTCCACGCGGAAAGAGATGCCGACGGTGCGCGGAGCGCCGATGAAGGCGTTGTCGCGCCCGTCCACCCCTGCAAGATACCGTTTATTGGTGAGGTTGCTCACCACCAGGTTGGCGCCCATGCCCTTCAGGCGCGGCGACAGGCCCTGCAGGTCGAAGCCGATGTTGGCGTTGAGCACGGTCGCCGACGGCAGCTTCTTGACGTTGGCGGCGTCGAGATAGCGCGTGCCCAGGTAACGGCCGGACAGGCCGAAGTTCCAGTTCTCACCCTGCCAGTCCGCCGACAGGACGAGGGTCTGTTCGGGCTGGCCGATCACCTTGGCGCCATCGACGATGCCCAGCTGGGTATCGCGCGCGGCATCGCCGCTGCCGAGGTACCTGGAGCGGTTGTAGGTATAGGCGGCGTTGAGGCGCCAGCCGTTGTCCCAGCCGTAGCCGAACGCGGCTTCCAGCCCGTTGCTCTCCACGCCGCCGAAGTTCTCGTAGACGCCGTCGGTCTCGCCGAGATAGTCGATGCCGCTGACGAAACCTGCCGGCAGGTAGACGATGCGATTGTCGAACTTGATGTTGTACAGGGTCACCGAGGCGGTCAGCGGCCAGCGGCTGATGCGCATGCCCACTTCAATGTTGTCGGCGGTCTCCGGCTCGACGTTGCGGAAGCGCTGCGGGTCGGTCTCGCCGAGCACGCCGGAAGGAATCGCGGCGAAGTTCTGCGAGAAGCCGGCGAACAGCTCCATGCCTTCCACGCCCGGTGCCCAGGTCAAGCCGGTGGACAGCAGCGGGTCGGACCTGGAATCGGATTTGACGTGTTCGCTGGCACCGATCACGCGGCGGCGCGACTGGTCGACGAAGAACTGCTTCACGCCCAGGCGTGCGCTGAACGGCCCGAATCGCGCCACGTCCTCGACGTAGTACATCTGCTCGTCAACCTTGTACTTGTCCTCGAACTGTACCCAGTACGGCTGGTGGTCGAAGGCGATGTCCTGGCCGACGTTGAGCAGGCGATGCCAGTCGCGGCGCGCCGAACGGTCCAGCTTCTCCACCCACAGACCGCCACGGATCGTGTTGTCGACCGTGCCGAAGGTCTGCCGCCACTCGACGTCGGCGGTCACGCCCATGCGGTCGTTGTCGTAGTGCGTGTGGCGATACGACTGCGCGCCAAGCACGTTGCCGGCGTAGCAGTTCGGATCGTATTCGGCGGTGAAGCCCAGCCGCGGCGTGCAGTTGGCCAGGCGCTGCGCGGCGCTGCCGTCGGGATTGACGAAGAAGATCTGGCCACGGTTGCTGCCGCCGAACACGGTTTTTCCACCGATGTACTCCGACTCGGGGCGGCCCGCACCGTCATCGCTGACCTGCGCCAGATAGGGAGGCAGCCAGTCGCCACGACCTTGCATGCGGTGCCCGTAGGCGGCCACCGAGGCCTTGAAGCCGTTGCCACCGTCGAAGGCCGCGCGCAGGTAGCCGAAGGTGTTCTCGCGCAACGCACGCGAGCCGGAACGGTAGTTCTGGTCCAGGTAGGGAATGCCGGTGAGGGTACCGACCAGGTTGTCGCGATCCGGATTGGTCGCGAAGCCCTTCGGTGAGACGCTGGTGTATTCCGGCTCGTCGGCATCGTTGTAGGACAGGTAGCCGGTCAGGGTCCAGCGATCCAGTTCGGTGATGAACTTGCCGGCGATGTGGTCGTTGCTGGTCTTGCCGCTGCCATCGATCCAGTCATGCACGCGCGCCGACGAGGCACTGACCCAGGCGCGGGTGTGGCCGCCGAGCAGGCCGGTGTCGTAGCGCACGTAGTACTTGCGCGCATCGTTGTCACCGGCGCCGACCACGAAGCGCAGGCGGCTGTCCTGCAGCGGGTCGCTGGTAAGGAAGTTGAGCGTGCCGCCCAGGGCCTCGTTCGAGCGCGAGGAGATATCGGCAGTGCCCTGGCTGACTTCCACTGTTTCCAGGTCGAGGGCGTCGATGTAGCGGTTGGCCAGCGAGCCGCCGCCGTAACCCGAACCGCCGTTGGGGAGGCCGTCGATGGTAGTGCCGATCTGCTGTGTGTCGCGGTTGGTGACAAAGCCACGCATGCTGATCTGCGTGCCCCACACCGATGAGCCGGTGGCATCGGCTTCGCTGACCACCACGCCGGGCACCTCGTTGAGTGCATCGTTGACGCTGCTCATCACGGTCTGCCGGTTCAGCGTTTCCGCGCGCACCGATGTCTTGGCGTAGCTGGTGGCCTGCCCGATCACCTGCACCTGATCGAGGGTGCGGGCATCGCTGCTGCGCGCTTCGGCCGCCTCGCCCTGCGGTGCTTCGGCCAGGGCGTCCAGTGCGGGGGCGATCAGCAGGGCCAGCAGCGAGACACGGGGAAAACGCGCAATCGTTCGCATCGAAACCGGACCTTCAGCAGAGGGAAGCCCCGGAGTGTCGGCAGCGCCAATGACATCGGCATGACGCGAAGATGCAGGAACCGTGTTGTGTGACGGCCCGCAGCTGCTGCCTGCATCAGTACCGCGCGTCCTTGGGTTTCGGGTCGCGCGGCCAGTCCTTGCTCTTGTTGGCGAAGTCCGGCCGCGGCTGGTTGATGAAGTAGCTGGCGATGTCCACCGCATCCTGGTCGGGCATCACCTGCTGACCCAGTGGCGGCTCGCGGGTCACCGCCGGCGGCATGTTGTGCTTGACGAAGCCGGCGGCCTTGTACAGGCGCGCCATGCCGGCGCCGATGTTGAAACTGTGGTCGCCCCACAGCGGCGGGAAGGCGATGTCACCGCTGGCGTCGCGCCGTCCTTCGCCGTTGTCGCCATGGCACGCGGCGCACTGCACGGCGTACAGTGCCTGGCCACGGATCGGGTCCGGGGCCAGCGTGCTGTCGATGGGCCCCTCACTGGGGCGGACACCTTTGCACCCTCTGGCACAGGACTGCTCAACCACGCCATGTAATCGAGCATCGCGCGCATCTGCGGCGAGTCCTTCGGCAGAGGCTTGCCGTTCATCGAACGCTGCAGGCATCCGTTGATGCGCTCGGTCAGGCCGATCACCTTGCCAGGCCGCGGCATGTAACGCGGATAGGCGCCGCCGCCGGTGTTGAAGTAGTGGTTGCCGAAGGGACGCTTGCCCTCGGCCATGTGGCACGAATTGCAGTTCAGATCGTTGCCGACGTTGTCCGGCAGCAGTCGTGCGGTTTCGTTGAGGATGCGGCGGCCGAGCATCACCGATTCGGCATTGCCGAGCCCGGCGATTTCTTCGGCGCTCGGCGCATGGTAGGCGCCGACCACCTTGCCCTGTGCATCGAGGATATCGATCGTGCCGGTCACGGCGGCATCCAGATCCGGGTACAGATGACGGTAAGCGAGGGTACCGGCGCCGGCCAGCAGCACCAGGGTGATCGCACTGCCGATCAGCAGGCGGGAACGCGTGCGCGAACGCTTCATTGTGCGGCCTCCTGCGGAACGTAGTGCACCGGCTTGTCGCGCACCACCCGGCGCATGCGCGCCACGTCGACCTCGCTCACTGCGCTGGCCTGATTGCCCCAGCTGCTGCGGATGAAGGTCAGGATCTGTGCCAGCTGCGCATTCGGCAGCTGCTCGAAGCCTGGCATGGTGAAGGCCATGCGGTCGTGCGGGGTCTGTGGCGTGCGGCCGCCGATCAGGGTCACCTGCACCAGCGAGCTGGGATCGTCGGCGAACACGATCGAGTTGCCGGCCAGGGCCGGATAGACGCGAGGCATGCCGCGGCCGTCGGCGCGGTGGCAGGCCTGGCAGTGCTCGGCATAGGCCAGCGAACCGGCCACACGATAGTCGCCGCTGCGCAGTGCGGCGGTGGTGGTGTCAGTACCGGGCGACCACTGTGCGCTGCGTCCTTCGCGGGCGGGCAGCTGCTTCAGGTAGCGGGCCATCGCCAGCAGGTCCGCGTCGGACAGGTACTGCGTGCTGTGCTCGACCACGTCGGCCATGCCACCGAAGGCCGCCGATCGATCGGTGCGCCCGGTGCGCAGGAAGTCCACGATCTCACCCTCGCGCCAGCTGGCCAGACCGGTCGATTCGCTGCGCAGGTTCTTCGCGTACCAGCCTTCCAGCACCGAACCGGACAGGAACTGGCGGCTGCCATCATCGGCCATCGCCTTTTCCTGGAACGCCAGCCCGCGTGGCGTGTGGCAGGCACCGCAATGCGCCAGGCCTTCCACCAGTTCGGCACCACGCTGCTGGCCGGCGTCCAGCGACGGATCCGGGCTGAAGCTGCGTGGGCGTGCGAACAGCAGTTGCCACCATGCCAGAGGCCAGCGCATGTTGGCGGGCCATGGAATCGTGCTGTCGGCGTTGTCCTGCTTCACCGGCTGCACCGAGCCCATGAAATAGGCGTACAGCGCCTTGATCTCGGCGTCGCGGGCAATCACGTACGAGGCGTACGGCATTGCCGGATACAACGGCTGGCCATCGTGACGGATGCCGCGACGTACCGCGCGTTCAAAGTCGGCGTAGTCGTAGGCGCCGATGCCGGTTTCCGGATCGGGGGTGATGTTGGTCGAGTAGATCGTCCCCATCGGCGTCTGCATGCCGAGGCCACCGGCGAACGGCTTGCCGCCCGGCGCGGTGTGGCAGGCCGCACAGTCGGCGGCGCGCGACAGGTACTGCCCCTGTGCGATCAGCGCCGGGTCGTGGATGTCGACCTGCGCGGCCTGCCGAGGTGCGAACCAGTAGGGCGTGCTGCGGGCGATGCCATAGGCGGCGGCCAGCGTGGCGGCCAGGGCAATGGCGAGCTTGAACGAGGTGCGCATGGGGGGCACTGTGGGCAAGCATGCCGGCGTATTCATTGATCCGGATCAATGCCGAGGTCGATCGCGCCATTGTGACAACCTGAATCGATCCCGCATTGTCATCAAGCCGTCATCCACGCGCGATAGATGGCCCACGCCCGCGTCGTTAACCTGCCACGCTGTCGCATCCTTTCCCGATTGCCCATGAAGCGCCTGCTGCTGTTGCTGCTGGCGTGCGCCGGCCTGTGGCTGGCTGCATGCTCATCCTCGATCAACGCCTCGTCCACCTCGCTTGCCGACCGGCTGATCGCGCCAGGCGGCGTGTCGACCCTGCTCGATCGCCCGCGCATCGCTGCGGCCATTGCCGGGCTGCCCAACCGCCATGGCTTCGCAGCGGGTCGCGATGGCGTGCCGATCTTCTGGCGCGTGTTCGACCCCGGCGACTACGGCGCGCGGTACCACTACCTTCCGCAGCGTCATGAGAACGGCCTGCCTCTTGATACCGGCCTGAGTCTGGCCGTGCCACAGCCGTTCCGCGCGCAGGCGCCACGCGGCACCGTGGTGCTGCTGCATGGGTGGATGATGAATGGTGATTCGATGCTGCCATGGTCGCTGCAGCTGGCCGAGTCCGGCTACCGCGTGGTCACGCTCGATCTGCGCAACCATGGCCAGTCCGGTGCAGGTCCGTCCGGCTATGGCACCTATGAATCGGATGACGTCGTCGATGTCATCGGCGAGCTGCGCGCGCGCGGCGAAGTGACCGGCCCGCTGTACCTGTTCGGTGTGTCCTATGGTGCGGCCACGGCGGTGTTCACCGCCGACAAGCTGGGTGACCAGGTGGCCGGCGTGGTGGCGATGGAATCGTTCGCCAATGCCGGTGCGGCGATCCGCACGATGATCCCGCACCTGATGGGACTGCAGCCGGAGGGCCTGAAGGCGCAGGCGGTGGCGTCGTACGCACGCTGGCGCTATGGGGCCAGGACATCAACCAGGTGATCGCCGCCGCCAGCCGCCGTATCGATGTCGATCTGGACCGCGTCGACGTCGCGCGTGCGCTGGCCGATACCCGCGCCTGCGTGCTGTTGCTGCACGGGCAGGGTGACCAGCATATTCCGGTTAGCCAGGGCCGGCAGCTTGCGCAGGCCAACCCGCGCGCGCACTACATCGAAATGCGTGGAGAGGACCACATCACCCTGCCGCTGCGGCTGGACCTGCTGGCCGGCGTGGTGGATGACTGGATGGCGCGCGACGAGCACCACCCGCAGAGCGCGTGCCCAGCCCCACAGCTGCCGGCCCAGGCCGAATGGCTGGCACACGGCTGAAAAAAGGGGACGGAGGGGATTAAGTCGTTTGCAGCACACTCGGGGCAGATGCGACTTAATCCCCTCCGTCCCCTTTTTCTGTCAGGCCACGCGCCGTGCCAGTGAGCGGGCGGAGGCGGCTACGCCCAGCAGCAGTAGGGCGACGCACAGGAAGGCAAAGCCGAGGCTGGTGGCATGTGCCACTGCGCCGATCGCCGCCGGACCAGCGAGGATGCCGGCGTAACCCAATGTGGTCACGGCAGTGATGGCGATGCTCTCCGGCATCACCCGCTGCTGGCCTGCCATCGAGAACAGCGCCGGCACGATGTTGGCGCAGCCCAGCCCGACCAGTACGTAGCCGGCCAGCGCCACCGGAAACGAGGGCACCAGCGTGGCCAGGGTGAAGCCTGCCGCGGCCGTGATACCGCCGAAGACCAGGGTGCGGGTGCGGCCGAGGTGCTCGACGATGCCGTCACCGAACAGGCGCATTGCCGTCATCGCCAGGGTGAACAACGCAAAGCCGGCCCCGGCCTGGTCACGCGGCACCTGCCGCACTTCGGCCAGGAACACGGCGCTCCAGTCCAGCATCGAGCCCTCGGCGAGGAACACCACGAAGGCCAGTACGCCGATGAACAGCACCACGCCATGCGGCAGTGCCAGCAAGGGGCCTTCGTGCAAGATCCGTTGCGGACGCCAATGCGGCGCCGACAGCATCGCAACCAGCAGCAGTGCCACCACCGAAACCAGTGCGGCCAGCCACAGCGGCGTGCCGAGGATCAGCAGCCCGGTCATGCAGCCAGCGCCGACGAATCCACCGATGCTGTAGAAGGCGTGGAAGCCGGACATCATCGCGCGCCCGGCATCGCGCTCGACCGCCACCGCCTGCATGTTCATCGCACAATCCAGTGCACCGACGCCGGCACCGAACACGAACAGCGCCGCGCCCAGCGACACCGGCGAGGGTGCCAGCACCAGCAAGGGCAGGGCGCACAGCATCATCGCGCAGGTGATCACCATCACCCGGCGGCAACCCAACCGCCCCGTCAGTGCACCTGCCAGCGGCATCGCCAGCAGCGAGCCGAGCCCGAGGCACAGCAGCACGGCGCCGAGGCTGGCGTCGGTCAGCCCGGCCTTGGCCTTGGCGTAAGGCACCATCGGCGCCCACGCGGCGGTGGCGAATCCAGGAATGAAGAAGGCGGCACGGGTGGCGTGCTGCTGGGCACGCGGAGATGAAGGCGTCATGCGAGAGCGGGTCCGGATAAACACTGCCATGAAAGCGTTTCCAGTCGCATCGGGCAAGGGGCATTCGGGTCACCGAACGCCGAATACGATTGCGGGCCGTCCATCAGGCGCAGCGGGCCCGGCGATGCCTTTCCGCATCGCTGGGCCACGTCTTCAGGACAGGGCGTGTTTACAGCGGCAGGTCGAACACCAGCACTTCGGCGTCGTTGCCGTTTTCCAGGGTCAGCTGGGCTTCGTCACTGACCTGCAGCGCATCACCGGCTTCCAGGGTGATGCCGTTGACCTGCAGCTGGCCACGCGCCACCTGCACATAGGCGCCACGACCGTTGCCGAGGGCGTGATGCAGCTTCTGGCCGCCATCGAGAATGGTGGCGAAGATGCGGGCATCCTGGTGGATGCGCAGCGAACCCTCGGCACCGTCCGGCGAAGCGATCAGGCGCAGCTGGCCGCGCTTGCTGTCCGGCGCGAAGTGGGTCTCTTCGTAGGACGGCGCGATGTTCTCGGTGTCCGGGAAGATCCAGATCTGCAGGAAATGCACGGTCTCGTCGGCGGAGTGGTTGAACTCGCTGTGGGTGACGCCGCTGCCGGCGCTCATGCGCTGCACGTCGCCGTAGCGCAGTACCGAACCGGTGCCCATCGAGTCCTTGTGTTCCAGTGCACCGCCCAGCACGTAGGAGATGATCTCCATGTTGCTGTGGCCATGGGTGCCGAAGCCCTGGCCGCCGATCACCTTGTCTTCGTTGATCACCCGCAACGGGCCGAAGCTGACGTAACGGGGTCGTAGTAGTTGGCGAAGGAGAAGGTGTGGCGCGAGGACAGCCAGCCATGCTCGGCCAGGCCACGGGTAGCGCTCTTGCGGATCTGCAGCATGATGGAATCTCCTTGTTCGATGGTTTCGATGGGGCGGGGTGGTCGGTGACCGCTGTGTTTTCCCGTTGGAGAGAAGTATCCGCTTGCGCCCGGGGTTTGAAAAACGGATAGTTTTGACGGCCATCATCGAAAAATTCGAATGCTCAAGCTCAGCCTCGATGCCCTGCAGATCCTGGATGCCATCGACCGCCGTGGCTCCTTTGCCGGCGCCGGCAAGGCCCTGCACAAGGTGCCCTCGACGATTTCCTATACCGTGGCCAAGCTGGAGGAGGACCTGGGCGTTCAGTTGTTCGACCGGGTCGGCCCACGTGCAGAGCTGACCGAGGCCGGGCGCGCGCTGCTGGACGAAGGCCGGCATCTGCTGCGCGCGGCCCGCGAGCTGGAGCTGCGGGTGCGCCGGGTGGCGTCGGGTTGGGAGACCGAACTGACCCTGGCGGTGGATTCGGTGTTCCCGACCTGGCTGCTTGGGCCGGATATCGCCGCATTCCGTGAGGCCGAGGCACCGACCCGGTTGCGGTTGATCGGCGAGGCCCTGTCCGGCACCTGGGAGGCCCTGCTCGACCGCCGTGCGGACCTGTTGGTCGGCGCGCCGGGCGAAGGGCCCAGTGGTGGCGGCTATGTGGTCGAGCCGCTGGGCACGGTGGAGTTCGTGTTCGCGGTCGCACCCGAACATCCGTTGGCCAACATGTCGGGCGTCCTGGGTCGCGAGCAGCTGGTCGAGCATTGCGCGATCGCCGTTTCCGATTCGGCGCGCAGGCTGCTGCCGCGCACGGTGGGCCTGTTGATGGGGCAGGAGATGCTGACGGTGCCGGACATGGCCAGTAAATTGAAGCTGCAGTGCGAAGGCGTGGGCTTCGGCTTCCTGCCCGAGCCGTGCGCGCGCGCTGCAGTGGCGCGCGGCCAGCTGGTGATCCGTGAGGTGGAGGAGCACAAGCCGGAAGAGACCTTCTGGCTGGCCTGGCGCACCGGTGAGGATGGCGCGGCATTGCGCTGGTGGCGCGAGCGCCTGCGCAGGCCGGAGCTGCTGTCGCAGTGGTGGCAGGCAATGGCCAAGGGGTAGGGATTTGGCAGGGCTGCGCCCTGCACCCGCTACGATCCAGAGCAACAGCAACAGCAACAGCAACAGCAACAGCAACAGCAGAAGCTGGTTTGCTGAGGGATGGCGGGGTGGGTCCGGTTGCGGGAGACGCCGTAGACCCGTCCATGGGGGCTTGGCCGCGGCTTGCTCGTGTGTGCAGTCCTGCACACACGGCAAGACCAGGGTTGGGCGTCCTGCCCAACCCGCCCGAGGCATGCCTCGGGCCCATGCCGCGGACACTCCCGCAACCGGACCCACCCCGCCTTCGACAGTTTCCGCTGCTGTTGGTAGGTGTCGACCTTGGTCGACACGGCAGATCCACGCCATGCGTGGATGCTCTTCGATCAATTGTCGAAATACTCGAACTCGATGAAGATTCATCCACGCATGGCGTGAATCCATCAGATCGCGGAAATCTGTCAGAGGTGGGGCAGTGTCGGAGTGCGGGGTGTCAGCCGCATGGATGCGGCTGCCAAGCCTACATGGACGTACTTGCGGCGTCCCCGCACTCCGACACCGCCCCGCCAACCCACAGAATGCCAGCTTTTGCTGTTGCCGTTGCCGTTGCCGTTGCCGTTGCCTTGGCTTGAAGCATCTGCAGGTGCAGGGCGCAGCCCTGCCGAAAAACACGCATAAAAAAACAGCAGGCCGAGGCCTGCTGTTTCGGTGTAATGGTGCGCCCGGAGAGATTCGAACTCCCGACCGCCTGGTTCGTAGCCAGGTACTCTATCCAACTGAGCTACGGGCGCCAATTACATAAACTTGTTGTGCCGACTGTGTATGGTGCGCCCGGAGAGATTCGAACTCCCGACCGCCTGGTTCGTAGCCAGGTACTCTATCCAACTGAGCTACGGGCGCGCGGTACACAATCAACTTACTGCCTAATTTTACTGCATTTTCAGCGGCGGATGCTGAAAACCTGTCGAGTGGTGCGCCCGGAGAGATTCGAACTCCCGACCGCCTGGTTCGTAGCCAGGTACTCTATCCAACTGAGCTACGGGCGCCCTGCGACAGGAGCGGAATTATGCGGATGTCGGCGCACACCGTCAACAGTTTTGTGAAAATTTTCATCCAACTGAATGAAAAAGCTGTCCGCCACGGCATCCGGTGCCTTGAGCCAGGCGAAGTGATCGGCGCGCGTGCCCAGTTCCTGCGCGGACAGCACGCGCAGCTTCGCGTCCACATTCGGCAGCTTTGCCAGCAACGCCTGCATCGACCCGGTCGGGGCCAACCAGTCGTGTTCCATCAGCACGGCCTGGGCGCTGCCGTGCACGCGCGCCATCTGTGCGTCGAGGTCTTCACCCATGCCCGCGGCGGCGTAGTGGTTGTTCAGGCCGATGCGCGCCCAGTCGGCGATCAGTCCGCGTGCTTCGGTGCCACCGAATCCGAGACGACGGCCATGCAGCACGCCCTGGCGCTGCGCGATCCACGGCAGGAAACGGTAAACCAGTGGCAGCAGCCAGCCGCGCGGTGGCGGGAATCCACGCCAGAACGGTGAGCCGCTGGCCGCCAACCACAAGTGGTGGAAATGCAGAGGGTTGCGGCCGGCATGCACGCAGGCCAGCTGCCCGCCCAGGCTGTGGCCACCGATGATCCAGGGCAGGGGGCCTGCTTCCTCGTCGGCGGCCGCCATGACCGCTTGGCTGGCCGGCAGATCCTGCTCGAGTACCTCGCGATAGCCCCAGTCGTGCGCGCGCGACGGGCGTAGTGAGCTGCTGCCGTTGCCGCGCCACTCATGCAGGTAGACCGCCACGCCCTTCGCTGCCAGCGCCTGTGCCAGCGGCAGGTAGTGGCGCGCGGCCACACCCAGCGCTGGCAGCCACAACAAGCGGGCGATGGCCTGTGCGGGCATGCAGGCCATCACTTCGTAGCGATGCCCGTCGTTGCACTGCACTGGAAGGAGGGCCGGCGTCAGGTTCATGCGTGCGGTGCAGCGCCGAAGTGGTCGAGCACCAGCACCTCGCTGCGGCCGGGGGCATAGCCCTGCTGCAGGCCGCGCGCAACGTAGTCGATGCCGGCTTCGCAGGCGTTGGCCAGGCTCAGGCCGTTGCACAGCTGCGCGGCGATGGCCGAGGCCAGCGTGCAGCCAGTGCCGTGCGCATCCAGCGGCAGGCGGGCGTGGATGAATTCTTCGCTGCTGACGCCGTCGAAGTAGCGATCGATCACGCGATTGCCCTCATGCAGGTGGCCACCCTTGAGCAGCACTGCGCCGGCACCGAGGTCGAGCAGGGCCGAGGCGGCCTGTTCTGCGTCTTCGCCGTTGCTGATCTTCCGGCCGACCAGCAGTTCTGCTTCCGGCGTATTGGGGGTGATCAGCGTGGCCAGCGGGATCAGGCGCTCACGCATGGCCTGCAATGCGCTGTCTTCCAGCAGGCGTGCCCCACTGGTGGCGACCATCACCGGGTCCAGTACCACGTGTGGCGGGCGGTGCTTTTCGAGTGCATCAGCGACGGCATGGATCACTTCGGCGTTGGCCAGCATCCCCAGCTTCACCGCGTGGATGTCGAAGTCGTCGAAGCAGGCATCCAGCTGCGCGCGCAGGAACTCGATGGGTGGCACGTGCACGGCGATGACGCCGCGGGTGTTCTGCGCGGTCAGTGAAGCAATCGCGGAAAGGCCATGCACGCGGTGTGCGGCGAAGGCCTTGAGGTCAGCCTGGATGCCGGCGCCACCGCCGGAGTCGGAGCCGGCGATGGTGAGGGCGGAAACGGGAGTGGTCGGGCTCATCGGTTGATTGTGCCGTGGTCCCGCAGGGGAAGGTAGATCCACGCCATGCGTGGATGTCCTTGATTCAATACCGCCAACGCGCCCATTGCTGGTACAGCACATAACCCAGCCCGGTCAGGCCAGTCAGCAGGGCGGGGGCGAGCAGGGCGTCGTACTGCCAGCGCATGAACAGCCAGGCGCCGAGGACGCCGCCGGCGAGGAAGCCGCTGATGATCAGGCCGCTGAGGGTCAGCCGCCGTACCTGCAGCGGCAGCCCACGCAGCAGGTGGCCGAGGCCGATGCCGAGGTCGGTGAACATGCCGCTGAGGTGGGTGGTGCGCACCACTGCGCCACTGAAGGTGGTAGCCATTGCGTTCTGCAGGCCGCAGGCCATGGCGGCGGCCAGCGCGCCCCAGATCTGGTGTTGTTCAAAGAGCGGAATGGCCACCAGCAGCAGCGCCGATTCCAGCGCCAGTGCCACGCCATAGCGCCGGCCCAGCTGCAGGGCGCTGTCCTGGATCAGCAGGCCGCTGAGCATCGCGCCCAGCGAGAACGTGATCAGCAGCCCCCACAGGTGCCCGACGGCGCGCCAATCCCCCTGCGCCAGCGCCATGCCCAACTGGCTGGTGCTGCCGGTCATGTGGCTGACCGCCTGATGCTCGAACCCGAGGAAGCCGACCACGTTGACCATGCCGGCCACGCACGAGAGTGCGACCGCGCCGATCCAGACCCAGGTGGGCAGGCGTATTCCCATCGGCGAGGCCCCTCAGGGCCCGCCGAAGCCGCCGTTGAACTGCAGCTCGCTGAAGGTGTTGCTGGCCGGGTCGAACACGGCGCCCCAGAACTGTGCGCCGCCATCGCAGACGCGGATCGCTTCACGGGCCGGATTGACGCCGCTGTCGTCAGGCAGGTGGAAGGCGTTGATGTAGATCAGCCGCTTGCCGGCGCTTTCGATGCCGACGTACTGGCGGTCGAAGTCCAGCACCTTCGGGACCTGCGCTTCCAGCGACGACAGCTTCGCCTCCAGCTGGTCGACCTGCTGCCGGCTGGGCGCCCAGTAACCCGACACCCGCCCGGCCTCGCGGCCGGGGCTGGGGCGCGAGCAGGTGTCGAGCACCTGCGCGGCGATGATCGGGCGGGTGACCACCCAGGACTGGCCGGTGCGCTCGGCGGTGGGCACGCTGGCCGGGCCGCGCGTGGTCGTACAGGCACCGAGCACGGCGGCGAGGGTGATCGCAGCCTTGGGCAGCAACAGGCGCGTGCAGCGGTTCACAACACCTCCGAAGCGTAATCGGCCAGGCGCGAACGCTCGCCACGGCGCAGGGTGATGTGCGCACTATGCGGCCAGTTCTTGAAGCGGTCCACCGCGTAGGTCAGGCCCGAAGTGGTCTCGGTCAGGTACGGGGTGTCGATCTGCTCGACGTTGCCCAGGCAGACGATCTTGGTGCCGGGGCCAGCGCGGGTGATCAGCGTCTTCATCTGCTTGGGGGTGAGGTTCTGCGCCTCGTCCAGGATCAGGTAGCGTGACAGGAAGGTGCGGCCGCGCATGAAGTTCATCGAGCGGATCTTGATGCGGCTGGCCAGCAGGTCGTTGGTGGCCTGGCGGCCCCAGGTGCCGCCTTCCTGGTTGTGCGTGAGCACTTCCAGGTTGTCGGTCAACGCGCCCATCCACGGCGTCATCTTCTCTTCCTCGGTACCGGGCAGGAAGCCGATGTCCTCGCCCACGCTGACCGTGGCGCGGGTCATGATGATCTCGCGGTAGCGCTGCTGGTCCATCGTCTGCGCCAGGCCGGCGGCCAGTGCCAGCAGGGTCTTGCCGGTGCCGGCGGTGCCCAGCAGCGTGACAAAGTCGATCTCCGGGTCCATCAGTGCGTTGAGGGCGAAGTTCTGCTCGCGGTTGCGTGCGCTGATGCCCCACACGGCGTGGCTGCCGTGGCGGAAATCATCGACCAGCGACAGCACCACCTTGCCATTGCCGACGACGCGGCTGACGCGCAGCTCGACTTCATCCTCGCCTGGCAGGTAGACGTACTGGTTCGGATACCACTCCTCGCCGTCCTGCGCCTGGATTTCGTAATGCGAGCGGCCCTTGTCGCTCCAGCTGCGCAGGTCGTCGCCGTGGCGTTTCCAGAAGTCTTCCGGCAGCTCGGTGGCGCCGGTGTAGAGCAGGCTGAAATCGTCCAGCGCGCGGTCGTTCTCGTAGTCCTCGGACACGATACCGGCGATGGCGGCCTTGATCCGCAGGTTGATGTCCTTGGAGACGAACACCACCGGCAGGTCGGGGGTTTCTTCCTTCAGGGCCAGGATCGCGCCGAGGATGGCGTTGTCCGGGATCACCTTGCCGAAGCTCTTGCCAGCATCGAAATGACTGGTCTGGAAGCGCAGCTTGCCGGCGCTCTGCTTGCCGCGCAGCTGCAGGCCATTGGGCCGCTGCAGCGGAATGCCGTCGGCCAGGTTGTCCAGCCCGGAGGCCTGCACCAGCTCGTTGAGGAAGCGGCTCACCTGGCGGGCGTTGCGGCTCGCCTCGGAGGTGCCCTTCTTGCCGTTGTCCAGCTCTTCGATCACCTGCATGGGCAGGTAGACGTCGTGCTCCTCGAATTTGAACAGCGCGGTGGGATCGTGCATCAGCACGTTGGTATCCAGCACGTAGATGCGCTTGCCTCGGGTCATCGTCGATTCCTGGTTACGGACAGGGAAAAACCACCACGGCCTGCTGCGGGGCAGGGTGATGGCAGACACAGTAGGCAGTGGGACTCACTTGGACTGGGAGGCCTTCAGTTCGGCGAGAACGGCATCGGCATGGCCGGCAACCTTGACCTTGCGCCAGGACTGCACGATGCGGCTGTCGGGGGAAATCAGGAAGGTACTGCGTTCGATGCCACGTACCTGCTTGCCGTACATGTTCTTCATCCTGATCACGTCGAAGGCGGTGCACAGCGCTTCGTCGCCATCGCTGACCAGCGGGAAGTTGAAGCCCTGCTTGGCACAGAAGTTGTCGTGCGACTTCACCGAGTCGCGCGAGACGCCCAGCACGACGGCGCCGGCTTTCCTGA
The DNA here is from genome assembly GCF_006228405.1 of Stenotrophomonas sp. pho. NCBI lineage: Bacteria > Pseudomonadati > Pseudomonadota > Gammaproteobacteria > Lysobacterales > Lysobacteraceae > Stenotrophomonas > Stenotrophomonas sp. pho. Next base: position 1,697,556 of record NZ_CP029759.1, read on the forward strand.
ACTTCGGCAGCAGGGCATTGAAGTCGATGCCTTCGGTGGTGCAGCCCGGGGTGCTGTCTTTGGGATAGAAGTACAGCACCAGCCATTGGCCGGCATAGTCGCCGAGGGTGGCCTGGTCGCCGCCGGACAGGGCCAGCGGCAGGGAGAGGGTGGTGCTGTCCAGGGTGTCGCCGTTGTTCATGAGGTCCTTCTGTCGAGCCTGGGTTCTTGCCATTACAGCTACATGAAACGCCACGCGCCCGTGAGAGACGCGCGAAGAATCAGAACTTCATCGGATCCATGATCGCGTCCAGGTTCAGGTGGTCGCAGAACTCGAGGAAATCGTCGCGCAGCGCGGCGATGTGCATGTTGGCCGGCACGCCGATGGTGACCTGTGCGCTGAACATTTCCGCGCCGGTCTGCATGGCGCGGTAGCGCGTGCTCTGCAGGTTCTCGATGGTGATGCCCTGGCGGTCGAAGAAGTCGGCCAGCTGGAACAGGATGCCCGGCTTGTCGGCGGCGATCACTTCGACGATGTACGGCAGCAGGTTGGACTGCGCCTGCTTGGCGGCGGTGCGGTACCAGACCAGCTTTAGGCCTTCCTCGCGCTCCAGCCGGGTCAGCATCGCCTCAAGCTTGGCCACCGAGTCCCAGGAGCCGGTGGCCAGGGCGGTGACCGAGACATCGCGGCCGACCGTGGCCAGGCGTGCATCCACCAGATTGCAGCCGCTGTCGGCGATGCGGCGGGTGACGGACAGCAGGGGGACTCCGGATGCGTCGTATAGGCGTTGATCAGGAGGTGGTTTTCGCTCGGCGCGGGGCGCGGGGTGGTGTCGGTCAAGGCGATTCCGGGTAATGCATGCGTTAGTCTGAATGCCCGCCAGAGGCGGGGATCCACCGGTGTCCAGCATACTTGCCCGTGCTTTCGCGCCGCAAGTAACATTCAAGTCGCCCCCGGCCTTTCGTGGCGGGCGTTTTCCCTTCCCAGCCAAGAGCAGCACGTCCTTGTCCCTTTCCGGCCTCATCACCGCGCTGGCGACCCCGTTCCGGGCCGACGGCGCCCTCGATCCCGACGGTTGGCAGCGCCTGCTGCACCTGCAACTGGAAGGTGGCGTCCATGGCGTTGTCGTAGCCGGCTCTACCGGCGAAGCGGCAACGCTCACCGACGCCGAGTACGACCTGCTGCTGGCCAGCGCGGTCGAGCGCATCGGCGGCCGCATTCCGGTCCTGGCCGGTACCGGCCTTTCGGGCACTGCCAAGACCATCGAACAGACCCGTCGTGCCGCCGCCCTCGGCGCCAGCCACGCGCTGGTGGTCACGCCGCCGTACGTGCGCCCCACCCAGGCCGGTCTGATCGCGCACTACCGTGCGGTGGCCGACCAGGGCGGGCTGCCGGTCGTGCTGTACAACGTGCCCGGCCGTACCGGTTGCGACATGCAGCCTGAGACCGTGGCCGAGCTGGCCAGCCACCCCAACATCGTCGGCATCAAGGAGGCGGTGGGTGACACCGGCCGGGTGCAGGCGCTGCTCGCCCTGCGCAGCCCACAGTTCGCCGTGCTCAGCGGTGACGACGGTACGGCCGCGCGTTCGATCCAGGCCGGTATCGACGGCCTGATCTCAGTGGGTTCCAACGTGCTTCCCGGTGCCTACCGCCGGATGTGCGAGCTGGCCGCCGCACACGACCACGAAGCCACCGCGTCGTGGGATGCGCGCCTGCATCCCTTCCATGATTTCTGCGGCGTCGAACCGAACCCGATCCCGGTCAAGGCGCTGCTGCGCCGCATCGGCATCGGTCACGACCTGCGCCTGCCACTGCTGCCGTTGTCGGCAGCGCATCATCCGGCTGCCGACCATCTTGCCGGCGACATCGCCGCCCTCGAAGCCCTTTCCAGCCACTGACCTTCCGTCTTGGTCTGACCCAGGAGATTCACATGCGTCAATCCGTTTCCACCGTCCGCGTGCTGTCCTATGCCCTGCTTGCCGTGGCGGTCGCTGCCGGCACCACCGGCTGCTTCAAGCGCGGCGCCAAGGGCGACTACGCCCTGGCCCCGGAAATGCGTCCGCTGGAAGTGCCGCCGGACCTGAACCTGCCCAATGCCACCACCGACAACAAGGTGCCGACGTTGGCCTCGGCCACCAAGCCGGCGGCGCCGGTTGCTGCGGCTCCGGCAGCCGGCAGCACCGGTTTCACCATTGCCGGTGGCAAGGATGAAGCCTTCGCCAAGGTCGGTACCGCACTGGAAGGCGTGGAGGGCGTGACCATCGCCAGCCGCGCGCAGTTGCTGGGTTCGTACGACGTGGCCTACGAGGGCAGCAACTTCCTGGTCCGCGTAGTGGCCGTCGACGCCGGCGCCTACATCTCCGCGGTTGACCCGCGTGGCCTGCCGGCCACCGCCGAAGCGCCGGTGAAGCTGATCGCCGCGCTGAAGGCGAAGCTCGCCCAGTAAGGGCTGGTCGGATGGCTGCGGGCCTTGGTCCGCCCCCGCTCTGGTAGCGGCCGACCTTGGTCGGCGCTTTTGTGCCAACCAGGGTTGGCACCTACCAGGTTGCGCGGTTGGCACCTGCCGGAGCGCACGGTTGGGGTCTGCCGAAGAACAGAAAAGGGCGCCCATGGGCGCCCTTTTCGTTACCGCCGTGGGCGCTTCTCAGCGCTCCAGCAGCTTCAGCTTGTCCGGCTTGCCATCCCATTCGCCGGCGTCGGCGGGCGGGTCCTTGCGCACGGTCAGCACCGGCCATTCCTTCGCCAGCTCGGCGTTGAGGGCAACGAAGCCTTCCTGTCCGGCAGGAACATCGTCCTCCGGGAAGATCGCATTGACCGGGCACTCCGGCTCGCAAAGGGTGCAGTCGATGCACTCATCCGGGTCGATCACCAGGAAGTTCGGGCCTTCGTGGAAGCAATCCACGGGGCACACTTCCACGCAATCGGTGTGTTTGCACTTGATGCAGTTTTCGGTGACGACAAAGGGCATGGGCTTGGGGGTGGATCGATTCCTGAACCTGCCAATTCTAGAACAGGTTGGCCCCCGGTGTCGGCGCGGGGCGGAGAACGGGCGTCTGGCAGGCGCGACCGTGGGAGTCATTGGCGGCACGGCGGGGGCTGTGCGACGCTGCGGGGCACTCGGTCGCCCACCGTGGCCGGACTCCCTTCCCAGCAGGATCGTCCATGTCCCAAACCCAGCCCAGCACCGCGCCCCATGGCGGTGAGAACACTGCATTCATCGTCCTGATCAGCTGCGTGGCCACCCTTGGTGGATTCCTGTTCGGTTTCGACAGTGGTGTCATCAATGGCACGGTCGATGGCCTCCGCCAGGCCTTCAACTCCAGTGAGGCCGCGCTCGGTTTCGAAGTCGCCTCGATGCTGCTGGGCTGCGCGATCGGCGCCTTCCTGGCCGGGTGGCTGGGTGATCGCCTGGGACGCCGCGGTGTCCTGATCGTGTCAGCGCTGATGTTCCTTGTCTCGGCGCTCGGTGCCGGCGCGGCCCACGCGTCCTGGCTGTTCATCGCCGCCCGCGTGCTGGGCGGTTTCGCGGTGGGCGCGGCCAGCGTGATGTCACCGGCCTACATCGCCGAAGTCGCCTCGGCGCGTTACCGCGGCCGGCTGGCCACGGTGCAGCAGATGGCGATCATCTGCGGCTTGTTTGCGGCCTTCCTCAGCAATTACCTGCTGGCGCGTGCCGCCGGCGCCTCGACCGAGCCCCTGTGGCTGGGCCATGAGGCCTGGCGCTGGATGTTCTGGATGCAGGTGCTGCCCTCGGGCTGTTCCTCCTGTTGTTGCTGGTGATCCCGGAAAGCCCCCGTTTCCTGGTGTTGAAGGGGCGCCAGGGGCAGGCGAGGGCGGTGCTGGCGCGGCTGTACGGCGAGGCCGCGGCCACGGCCAAGCAGGCCGAGATCGAGGCGAGCCTGGCCCAGGACCAGCACAAGCCGCGCTTCGGCGACCTGCGCAACAAGGCCACCGGCAAGCTGCGCCCGATCCTCTGGGTGGGTATCGGCCTGGCCATGTTCCAGCAGCTGGTCGGCATCAACGTGGTGTTCTACTACGGCGCGGTGCTGTGGCAGGCGGTGGGTTTCTCGGAAAGCGACGCGCTGCTGATCAACGTGTTGTCCGGCGCGCTGAGCATCGGTGCCTGCCTGCTGACGGTACTGCTGATCGACCGCATCGGGCGCAGGCCGCTGCTGTGGATCGGTTCGGTCGGCATGTCGGTGGCGCTGGTGCTGATGGTGGTGGCGTTTGCCAGTGGCAGCCTGGCCGACGGTCGCCTGCAGTTGTCCGACGGCATGGGGCGGCTGGCGCTGGTGGCAGCCAACGTCTACGTGGTGTTCTTCAACATGTCCTGGGGCCCGGTGATGTGGGTGATGCTGGGCGAGATGTTCCCCAACCAGATCCGCGGCCCGGCGCTGGCGCTGGCGGGTGCGGCGCAATGGACCTCGAACTTCGCGATCACCGTGACGTTCCCGATGCTGCTGGCCGGCATCGGCCTGGCCGGCGCCTATGGCATCTACGCCGTCGCGGCGATCCTCTCGATCGTCTTCGTGGTCCGCCACGTGCGCGAGACCAAGGGCAAGGAGCTGGAGCAGATGGAAGGCTGACGGCCGGCCTGTGTTTCTGCGCCTCCTTTCTTCGTGGGAGGCGGCAGGCCAGCCGATCCAGGACACGCCGTGAACCCATCCAGGGGGGGGCTCGATGGCGCCATCCATGGCGCCAACGGTCCTGGATCGGCTGGCCCGCCCCCTCAACGCAGGAAAAGGGAGGCGCTACTGCGACCAAACCGATCGATGCCAATGCAAATCCCGGAAAACAGAAAAGCCCGCACAAGGCGGGCTTTTTCGGTTCCTGCTGCGGCGACTGGCGCTCCCTAGGGGACTCGAACCCCTGTTTTAGCCTTGAGAGGGCCACGTCCTAACCACTAGACGAAGGGAGCGTAACTGTGTCGCTGCCGAGGCAGGAGCGCTAGTATATGCACCTCGATGCCATTGGGCAATCCCGAAACTTCAACCGGAAGCGCCAACATCATTTCCCCTGCTACATCACCGTTCAGCCTGCGCGTCATCCCGCGCGACCAGCACACGATCTCCCGCAAGGACATCAGCCCGAACGCCCTGCGCGTGCTTTATCGCCTGCGCGATGCCGGCTTCGGCGCCTACCTTGTCGGCGGCGCGGTGCGCGACCTGCTGGTCAATGGCCAACCCAAGGATTTCGACGTGGCCACCGATGCCACGCCCGAACAGGTCAAGCAGCTGTTCCGCAACTGCCGCCTGATCGGTCGTCGGTTCCGCCTCGCCCACGTTGTGTTCGGCCGCGAAATCATCGAAGTCGCCACCTTCCGTGCCAACAGCGATGACGGCAGCGGCGACCGCGAGATGGAAAACGGCATGCTCGTGCGCGACAACGTGTACGGCACCATCGAAGACGACGCGGTCCGCCGAGACTTCACCTGCAACGCCCTGTACTACGCCATCGAGGACTTCTCGGTGCGCGACTACACCGGCGGCTTCGAAGACGTCCAGGCGCGCCTGATGAAACTGATCGGCGATCCCGAGCAGCGTTATCGGGAAGACCCGGTGCGCATGCTGCGTGCGGTGCGCCTGGCGGCCAAGCTCGGCTTCCAGATCGAAGAGGGTACCGCCGCGCCCATCCCGCACCTGGCCGGCCTGCTCAACGAAGCCGCGCCGGCGCGCCTGTTCGAGGAAGTGCTCAAGCTGTTCCTGTCCGGGCACGGCGTGGCCAGCTTCGAAGGCCTTGAGCGTTACGGCCTGCTCGACGTGCTGTTCCCGGAGAGCGCCAGGGCGCTGAAGTCCAACCGCACCGGCGCGCTGCGCCGCATGCTGGTCGAGGGCCTGGCCAACACCGATGCTCGCGTGGCCAACGACGAGCCGGTCTCGCCGGCGTTCCTGTTCGCATTGCTGCTGTGGCCGGCGTTCTGCCGCGCACAGGCGACCCTGCTCAAGCAGGGAGTGGCACCGGAAGAGGCGCAGCGCCGCGCCGCCGACCGGGTCACCGTGCAGCAGCTCAGCACCATCGCGCTGCCGCGCCGCTTCTCGCTGCCGATGCAGGAGATCTGGCTGCTGCAGTCGCGCTTCAGCTCGCGCCAGCGCAAGCGCGTATTCCGTACCCTGACCCACCCGCGCTTCCGCGCCGCGTTCGATTTCCTCAGCCTGCGCCAGGTCGCTTCGTCCGAGCATGCAGTGGATGTCGAGTTCTGGCGCGAAGTACAGGCGCAGTCCGGTCGCGAGCTGGAGTCGTCGCTGGATGCGATGCACAGTGAAGACGGCGATGACGAGAGCGGGGCACCGCGCAAGCGCCGCCGTCGCCGTCGACGTCCCGGTGCTGCTGCGGCGGGCGAGTAAGCGATGACCCTCGCCTGGATCGGCCTCGGCGCCAACCTTGGCGACGCGGCCGCGACCGTGGGCGCGGCGATTGCCGCGCTGGACGGCCTGCCGGGAACGCGCCTGCGACAGGCCTCGCGGCTCTATGCAACCCCGGCCTGGGCAATGAAGATCAGCCGCCGTTCGTCAATGCCGTGGCTGCGGTCGAAACCACCTTGGCGGCCGATGAGTTGCTGCAGGCCATGCTGGCGCTGGAGCGGGGCTTTGGCCGCGTGCGCGATCCGGCGGTGCACTGGGGGCCGCGCGCGCTGGACCTGGACCTGCTGCTGTATGGCACGCAGGTGATCGACCTGCCCGGCCTGCAGGTACCTCATCCCTACCTGCACGAGCGTGCCTTCGTGTTGGTGCCACTGGCCGAAATCGCGCCTGATCTGGCCATTCCCGGTCATGGCAGCGTGCGGGATGCAGTGGTGCGGGTGGATGCCTGCGGGATTGCGCCGATAGGGTGATAATGACCGGGTTATCTCCCCGGTTATCAGCACATGAGCACCCACGCAGACAGCAAGCCCTGGACCGTTCCCGCCCTGGCCGAGGCCAAGCGCAATGGCCAGAAGCTGGTCATGTTGACCGCCTACGACGCCGGCTTCGCCCGCACCTTCGATGCCAACGGCGTCGATCTGATCCTGATCGGCGATTCGCTGGGCATGGTCGTGCAGGGTCATGATTCGACCCTGCCGGTGACCGTGGCCGACATGGTCTACCACACCCGCGCCGTGGCCCGCGTGCTGCAGCGTGCGCTGCTGGTGGCCGACCTGCCGTTCGGTGCCGATGCCACCCCGGAACGCGCGCTGGATGCCTCGCTGCAGCTGCTGCAGGCCGGTGCCGAGATGGTCAAGATCGAAGGTGCCGGCTTCAAGGTCGACATCATCCGCTACCTGGTCGAGCGCGAGATTCCGGTCTGCGCGCACCTGGGCCTGACCCCGCAATCGGTGCTGCGCCTGGGCGGCTTCAAGATCCAGGGCCGCGGCGATGCTGCGCGCCAGCTGGTGGAGGATGCCAAGGCCGTGGCCGCCGCAGGCGCCAGCATCATGGTGCTTGAATGCGTGCCGACCCCCGTCGCCGCCGAAGTGACCGCTGCGGTGGATGTGCCGACCATCGGTATCGGTGCTGGCCCGCAGTGCGATGGCCAGGTGCTGGTGCTGCACGATTTCCTCGGCCTGGACAGTGGTCATCGCCGTCCCAAGTTCGTCAAGGATTTCCTTGCCGAAGGCGGCTCGGTGGCCGGTGCCACCCGCGCATTTGCCGACGCCGTGCGCGACGGCAGCTTCCCCGACGAACAGCACGCGTACGCCCAATGATCCAGACCTTCAACGAGCTCGGCGCACTGCGCGAGCAGATCGCCCAGTGGAAGCGCGAGGGGCTGCGCGTGGCGCTGGTGCCGACCATGGGCAACCTGCATGGGGGCCACCATTCGCTGGTGACCCTGGCCCGCCAGTACGCCGACAAGGTGGTGGCGAGCATCTTCGTCAACCCGACCCAGTTCGGCCCCAACGAGGATTTCAGCCGCTACCCGCGCACGCCCGAGGCCGACGTGGCCGGGCTGGAACAGGTCGGCTGCGATGCCGTGTGGCTGCCCAGCGTGGAGGCGATGTATCCGCTGGGCGTGGACAGGACCACGCGCATGCACGCGCCGGGTGTCAGTGAAGTGCTGGAAGGTGCCAGCCGCCCGGGCCACTTCGATGGCGTGTGCACGGTGGTGGCGCGCCTGTTCCTGCAGGTGCAGCCGGACGTGGCCGTGTTCGGCCGCAAGGACTACCAGCAGCTTGCCGTGATCAAGCAGATGGTGGCCGAGCTGTCGTTCCCGATCCAGATCGTCGGTGCGGAGATCGTGCGCGACGAGGATGGCCTGGCCAAGAGCTCGCGCAACCAGTACCTGAGCGCCGAACAGCGTCCGGTCGCGACCACCATCCACCGGACCCTGCTGGGCATGCGCGAAGGCTACGTGGCCGGGCAGGCACGTGATCGCATCGAGGCCGAGGCCACTGCCGCATTGCAGGCGGCCGGTTTCCAGGTTGACTACGCGGTGCTGCGCACTCCGGAGCTGGCCGAGCCGACCTTCGACGGCGGCGGCCGGGTGGCGCTGATCGCCGCACGGCTGGGTACCACCCGGCTGATCGACAACCTGGAGTTCTGAACTCCGGCGGCGCCGCGCGATGCATGGGGTCAGATCCCTTTCCCAGGGGAAAAGGGATCCGCCTCCGGTTTCACCGCCTACCTGAACAGGTTGCCGGCCGTAATGCCCGGCGCTGTGCGGGTGCTAGAATCCGCTCTTTCCTTTGCCGTTGCAGCGCCCCCATGCACCTGTCCCTGCTCAAGACCAAGATCCACCGCGCCACCGTCACCCATTCCGAGCTGAACTACGAAGGCTCGATCGCCATTGATGACAACCTGCTGGCTGCCACTGGCATCCGCGAGTTCGAACAGGTGCACATCTGGGACGTGACCAACGGTGCGCGCTTCTCGACCTATGCCATCCGCGCCGAAGCCGGCAGCGGCGTTGTCTCGCTCAACGGTGGCGCCGCGCGCCACGTGCAGGTCGGTGACATCATCATCATCGCCGCGTTCGCCAGCATGACCGAGCAGGAAGCTGACAGCTTCAAGCCGAAGCTGGTGTACGTTGATGGCAACAACCAGATCACCCACACCAACGACACGATCCCGACCCAGGCCGCATGACAACGAACAACGGATTCGACTCGCTGCACTCCCACGCCCAGCGCCTGAAGGGCGCAAGCATTCCCAGCCTGCTCGCCACCGAACCCGGCCGCGTGCAGGACCTGGCGCTGCGGGTCGGTCCGTTGTACGTCAACTTCGCCCGTCAGAAATACGATGCCGCGGCGCTGCAGGCGTTGCTGGCGCTGGCTGCCGACCGTGATGTCGGTGGCGCCATCACCCGCCTGTTCCGCGGCGAGCAGGTCAATCTGACCGAAGGCCGCGCCGCGCTGCATACCGCGCTGCGTGGCGACGTGGTCGATGCGCCGGTGGCGGCCGAGGCCTATGCCACCGCGCGTGGCATCCGCCAGCGCATGGGCGTGCTGGTGCGCGCGCTGGAAGACAGCGGCGTGACCGATGTGGTCAGTGTCGGCATCGGGGGTTCCGACCTCGGCCCGCGCCTGGTCGCCGATGCGCTGCGCCCGGTCACCGGTGCGCGCCTGCGCGTGCATTTCGTGTCGAACGTGGACGGCGCCGCCATGCAGCGCACGCTGGCCACGTTGGATCCGGCGAAGACCGCCGGCATCCTGATCTCCAAGACCTTCGGCACGCAGGAAACGCTGCTCAACGGCCAGATCCTGCACGACTGGCTGGGTGGCAGCGAGCGCCTGTATGCGGTCAGCGCCAATCCGGAGCGCGCCGCCAAGGCCTTCGCGATCGCCGCCGATCGCGTGCTGCCGATGTGGGACTGGGTCGGTGGCCGTTATTCGCTGTGGTCGGCGGTCGGTTTCCCGATTGCGCTGGCAATCGGCTTCGAGCGCTTTGAACAGTTGCTGGAAGGCGCGGCGCAGATGGATGCGCATGCGCTGGATGCACCGCTGGAGCGCAACCTGCCGGTGCTGCACGGCCTCACCGACATCTGGAACCGCAACCTGCTGGGCCATGCCACACACGCGGTGATGACCTACGACCAGCGCCTGGCGCTGCTGCCGGCTTACCTTCAGCAGCTGGTGATGGAAAGCCTGGGCAAGCGCGTGCAGCGCGACGGCCAGCCGGTCACCGTCGACACCGTGCCGGTGTGGTGGGGTGGGGCGGGCACCGATGTGCAGCACAGCTTCTTCCAGGCGTTGCACCAGGGCACCAGCGTCGTTCCGGCCGACTTCATCGGCTGTGTGCACAACGATGATCCCTATACGATCAATCACCAGGCCTTGCTGGCCAACCTGCTGGCGCAGACCGAAGCGCTGGCCAATGGCCAGGGCAGCGAAGATCCGCACCGCGACTACCCGGGGGGCCGGCCGAGCACGCTGATCCTGCTCGACGCGCTGACCCCGCAGGCGCTGGGTGCACTGATCGCCATGTACGAGCACGCTGTGTACGTGCAGTCGGTGATCTGGAACATCAACGCCTTCGACCAGTTCGGTGTCGAACTGGGCAAGCAGCTGGCCAGTGGCCTGCTGCCGGCGCTGCAGGGCGAGGATGTGGCGGTTGCCGACCCGATGACCCGCGAGATCCTGGCGCAGCTGAAGGGCTGATGCCCGGGTAGTGCCGGCCGGTGGCCGGCATTCCGGTGACGTGCCCAGCGTTCATGAGGTTGCCGGCCAGCGGCCGGCACTACCGCGTCACCGGCTCGGATCGCGTTCCGGACTGGGCCGCTTGGCCAGCTTGCGCTGCAGTGAGCGCCGGTGCATGCCGAGCAGGCGTGCCGCCGCGGACACGTTGCCGCCGGTCTCGTGCATCGCCTGCTGGATGTGTTCCCACTGCAGGCGGCTGATCGGCGTCATCGCATCGGGCACTTCCATTTCGCCATCGTCGGCCGGGCCGTCGTCCTCTTCACCGAGGGCGCGCAGGATCATCGGCACCGTGGCCGGCTTCGGCAGGTAATCATCCGCGCCCAGCTTGATCGCCTCCACTGCGGTGGCGATGCTGGCATAGCCGGTCACCAGCAGGATGCGCATGTCCGCGCGCAGTGCGCGCAGCGGCTGGATCAGCGCCAGGCCGGAATCGCTGCCCAGCTTCAGGTCGATCAGCGCGAACGCCGGCGGATGCTGGCGGGCCAGTGCCAGGGCACTGGCGGCATCCTGTGCGGTCTGTGTTTCCAGGCCCTTGCGGGCCAGGCTGCGCTGCAGGGTGCGCAGGTACAGCTCGTCGTCGTCGACCAGCAGACCAAGGGTTGAGGCGCTCATGGGGTTTCCTCGCGTGGGGCCAGCGGCAGGCGGAAGCCGACGCGGCTGCCGGCCCCCTGGGCCGGGCGCATCCACATCTCGCCGTCGAGGCGTTCGATGGTGGCATGGGACAGGGCCAGGCCGACGCCCATGCCCTCGCTCTTGCTGCTGCCGAACAGCTTGCCCGGCAGCACGGCGGCACGGGCGTCGAAACCATGGCCGTAGTCGCGTACTTCGCCGATCAGGTCGTCGCCCTCGATGCGCAGGTCCAGGTCCACGCGCGGCCGGCCGGCCTTCTCGCCGGCATCGGCGGCATTGTTGAGCAGGACCATCAACAGATGGCCTACGCCCGGGTCGAGCGGCAGCCGCAGCGGCGCATCGTCATTGCGGTGCAGGTCGATGGTCGGCCGCACCAGGCGCCATTGTTCAAGTACCTGCTGGGCGCTGGAATGGCTGCGGCCCGGCGCGTCGGCCGAGGCTGGTGCGGCCAGCGCCAGCACACGTTCCCGGCACTGCACCAGCAGCTCGCGCAGGGTTTCCATGTCTTCGCGCACTTCAGGCTCTTCGCTGCGCTCGGCGACATCGTCGGCGAGCAGGGTCATGGTCGCCAGCGGTGTGTTCAGCTCATGCGCGACCGAGGCGGCATGGGTGGCCAGGGCGACGATGCCCTCGTTGCGGGCGAAGCGCTCACGCAGCGCCGACAGTTCCAGTTCGCGCTCCCGCAGGGCCAGTGCCAGGCGGGTGGAGAAGGCCAGCACCACTGTGGCGGAAATCAGGAAGTTGGCGACCACGCCCCAGCGATTGAGGTCCTGAGAGCGGAAGTAGCCGTCCGGCAGCGCCTGCCCGAAAATGCCGCTGGCGGCGTAGCCGAGCAGGCAGGCCAGCGCGACCGCCAGTGCCCAGCGCAGGGGCAGGGCGAAGGCGGCCAGCGCGATCAGGATCAGGAACAGTGAGCTGAACGGGTTGGCCATGCCGCCGCTCCAGCCCACCATCCAGGTCAGGATGATCACGTCCACCAGGATATGGCCGAATGCGGTCAGCGGCGCAGTGTCGGCCGCTTCCGGGCGCAGCTGGGTATAGACGTTGAACAGGGCCAGCACCGCCACGCCGGCCCACAACGGCAGCTGCGGCAACGGCAGGCCCAGCACCCAGGTCGCGACCAGGATGGTGGCGGCCTGGCCGCCTACGGCAAGCCAGCGCAGGCTGCACAGGGTACGGAGAAACGGGGCGTCGGGACCGGTCATTCACGCTCATCGTATGCGTTCATGCGTGTACATGCCTGCGACAATCGGCCGCAGCCGTGCCGCAGGCTGAATGCGAGTCACCCCGAATGCGGGAGTGGGCGGTAGAATGCGCCCATGCACGACGCCGTCACCCGCCCGACTCCCCCCTCCGATGCCACCGCCTGGCCCCGTCGCCAGACCCATGCCGTCCAGATCGGCGGGGTCACCGTAGGCGGAGGCAAGCCGGTGGTGGTGCAGTCGATGACCAACACCGATACCTCCGACGTGGCCTCCAGCGTGAAGCAGGTGGCCGAGTTGTGGCGTGCAGGTTCGGAGATGGTGCGGTTGACCGTCAACACCGTGGAAGCCGCTGCGGCCATTCCGCGCATCGTCGACAAGCTGGCGATGATGGGTATCGATGTACCGCTGATCGGTGACTTCCACTACAACGGCCACCAGCTGCTCACTGCCGAACCGGCATGTGCGGAAGCGTTGGCCAAGTACCGCATCAACCCGGGCAATGTCGGCTTCGGCAAGAAGAAGGACCTGCAGTTCGCCCAGTTGATCGAGTTCGCGATCCGCTACAACAAGCCGGTGCGCATCGGTGCCAACTGGGGCTCGCTGGACCAGGCCCTGGCGGCCAGGCTGATGGACGAGAACAACCTGCGCGAGCAGCCCTGGGACGCCGGCCGCGTGCTGCGTGAGGCGCTGATCCGTTCGGCGCTGGATTCGGCCGAGCAGGCCGTGGAACTGGGCCTGCCGCGCGATCGGATCGTGCTGTCGGCCAAGGTCAGTGGCGTGCAGGAACTGATCGCGGTGTACCGCGACCTGGCGCAGCGCTCGGACTTCGCCCTGCACCTGGGCCTGACCGAAGCCGGTATCGGCAGCAAGGGCATCGTCGCCTCGTCGGCAGCGCTGAGCGTGCTGCTGCAGGAAGGCATCGGTGACACCATCCGCATCTCGCTGACCCCGGAACCGGGCCAGTCGCGCACGCAGGAAGTGATCGTCGCCCAGGAACTGCTGCAGACCACCGGCCAGCGCGCCTTCACGCCGCTGGTCACGGCCTGCCCGGGCTGCGGCCGCACCACCTCCGAGTTCTTCCAGGAACTGGCCAAAGTGGTGCAGAACCATGTGCGCGAGAAGATGCCGCTGTGGAAGATCCACCACCCGGGTGCGGAGAACATGACCCTGGCGGTGATGGGCTGCATCGTCAATGGGCCGGGTGAGTCGCGCCATGCCAACATCGGCATCTCCCTGCCGGGCACGGGCGAGACGCCGGCAGCACCGGTATTCGTCGATGGCGAGAAGAAGGTGACCCTGCGTGGCGACAACATCGCCCAGGAGTTCGTCGCCCTGATCGACGATTACGTCGAACACAAATATGTCCGAAGCGCCGGATAAGCCTGCGATCCTCGCCGCTCCGGAGTCGGCCTCCGGTTTCCGCCACTGGATGGCGCGCAACGCCTGGCGCCTGGTCCTGCTGTTCGGTGGCGTACTGCTGCCGTTGGCGGGCTTCGTCGCCCTGGCTGACGAAGTGCACGAATTTGAATCGTTCCATTTCGATGCGCCGCTGCTGTGGCAGATGCATGGCCTGCATTCGCCATGGCTGGACCGCTTCTTCGTGCTCATCTCGAAACTGGGCTACGAGTGGTTCCTGATCCCCGCTGACGTGCTGATCATCGGTGCGCTGCTGGGCTACCGGCGCTGGCGCGAGGCGACCTTCGTCGCGGTCAGTTTCGTGGGATCGGCGTTGCTGAACATGGGCAGCAAGCACTTCTTCCAGCGCCAGCGCCCCAGCCTGTGGGAGTCGATTGCGCCGGAATCGACGTTCAGCTTCCCCAGCGGGCACGCCATGGGCTCGATGACCCTCGCCGCGACCCTGGTGCTGCTGGCCTGGAATACCCGCTGGCGCTGGCCGGTACTGCTGCTGGCGCCCCCGTTCAGCCTGCTGGTGAGCGTCTCACGGGTCTATCTGGGCGTGCATTATCCCTCGGACATCCTGGCCGGATGGTGTGCCGCGCTGGTTTGGGTGGTAGGGTGCTATCTGGTCATGTTCAGTCGCCGGCATCCTTGGCGACGTCGGGATTCGCCGCCAGCGACGGCCAGCGAAGCATCATCACAGGGGGGTGACGTGGATGACCCTTCCGGGGCGTCTACGTAATAGATCAGTTGTTTCGTTGCAGCAGGTTCTGCAAGACAGGGGGCAAGCACAACGCGCGTTACTGTGATGCGCAAGGCAGAACGCCTGGATCGCGTCCCGGACGCGCTTGCAGGGGTATCGGCGCCCTGCCTAGCTTGACCTGCAATGGCCGCATTCGAAGAGGTACGTGAATGACGATTCGAGTCTACCTGGTGGATGACCATGCGCTGGTCCGCACCGGGATGAAGATGATCCTGTCGGGGAGACCGACATCGAGGTGGTGGGCGAAGCCGAGACGGGTGAAGACGCACTGCGCGACGTCCGCCAGCTGTTGCCGGACGTGGTGCTGTGCGACCTGCACCTGCCCGGTGTGAGTGGCATGGAAGTGACCGAGCGCATCGTCCGCAGCCACCGCAACACCCGCGTGGTGATCGTATCGGTGCTGGAAGACGGGCCGCTGCCGAAGCGCTTGCTGGAGGCGGGGGCCGCGGGCTACATCGGCAAGGGCTGCGATGCACAGGAGCTGCTGCGCGCGGTGCGCGATGTGGCCATGGGCCGTCGCTACCTGGGCACCAGCATCGCGCAGAACCTGGCCCTGTCGACGGTGGAGGGCAATGGATCGCCGTTCGACAGCCTGTCGCCGCGCGAACTGGAAGTAGCCTTGCTGCTGACCCAGGGCGTGCGCCAGGAAGACATCGCGCGGCGCCTGAGCCTGAGTGCGAAGACGGTGAACACGCACAAGGCGCGGTTGTTCGAGAAGATGGGGATCCACGACAACATCGCGCTGGCGCGCATGGCCAGCCAGTACGGGCTGGTGGATCCGGCGCGGCCGTTGTAAGGGTTTCGGCCAACGGCTGAGCCCCTCGCGGTGGTGCGGTTGGATTTCTGGGGTTGGCCCTGCGGAGGGACCGCGCAGGGGACGCCGTGAATCCATCCCTGAAGGCTCGGGCGCGCCATCCATGGCGCTTACGCCCCTGCGCAATCCCTCCGCAGGGCCACCGACAGTTTCCGTGCGCCGCCACCGCGGAATGAAGATTGAAGAGCAGGAGCGGGTCGCGCGCTGTGCGCGCTCGCAACCTGGGGTCGGATCCCTTTCCCGGCGGGAAAGGGCTCTGACCCCGATCTTCATGTCAGTGGCCGCGCACGCGCTTGATGATCTTCGCGGCGTCGGCGGCGCTGGCGCGCACCTTGTCCCATTCGCCGTCGGCAATCCAGTTGCCCGGCACCATCCACGAACCACCGATGCAGACCACGTTCTTCTGCTCGAGGTACTCGGCGGCGGTGTTCTCGGTGATGCCGCCGGTCGGGCACAGCTTGAGGTCGGCAACCGGGCCGGCCAGTCCCTTGATCATCGCCAGCCCGCCCACGGCTGTGGCCGGGAACAGCTTGCACACGCGGAAACCGCGGGCGTAGAGCGACAGCAGCTCGGTCGGCGTCGCCGCACCCGGCACCACCGGCAGCGGCGCAGCGGCAAGTGCATCAGCCAGCGCCGGCGGCGTCCCCGGGGTCACCAGGAAGTCAGCACCCGCATCGATCGACTGCTGCATCTGCTCCACGGTCAGCACCGTACCGGCGCCCACCACCACGTCCGGCAGCTCGCGCTTGAGCATTGCCAGCGCTTCCATCGCCACCGGCGTGCGCAGCGTCAGCTCGATCGCCGGCAGACCACCTTCCAGCAGCGCCGCACTGACCGCTCGCGCCTGGTCCAGCGTATGAATCGTCACCACCGGCAGGATGCCCGCCGCATGCAACAGCTCCGCCGCCTTCACCTGATGTTGTTCGATACCCATGCTTTTGCCCTTGCCTTTGCTCTTCTTGATTCAGTGGCCGCAGCGCAAATGACGCGCCGGGAATTGTCCAAGGGCAGTAGAGCGCCCTGGCCGGGACTGTGAGCGGCATGAATGCCGCGATCGAGCCCCCATGAATGGGTTTACGGCGTGTCCCGGCCAGGGCGCTCTACTGCCCAAGCCGGGAAGCCTGCCGCGGCTTTTCGCGTCAGGCGTCTTTCGCCTCATGCGGCGCCGCCGCCGCTGCGGCATCGTGCCCCAGCTCATACTCCGCGTCGTACTCCCACGGCCCGCCATCGGCCGCCGCCGGCCCGCACGAAATCGAAATCGCGCCCTGGTCGGCCGGGCCCACCACGCGACGGTTGATCGCGAACAGGTTGCGGCCCAGGTCATGCGCGGCCGGCGCGGTGTTCGGCGCCAGCGGACGTGCTGCCCATTCCGCCGCGTCCACCAGCACTTCCAGCGTGCCGGCCTCGCCGTCGAGGCGGATCATGTCGCCCTCGCGGACCTTGGCCAGCGGGCCACCACGCGCCGCTTCCGGCGTCACATGGATGGCCGCCGGGATCTTGCCCGACGCACCGGACAGGCGGCCGTCGGTGACCAGCGCCACGCGCCGGCCCTGGTTCTGCAGCAGGCCCAGCAGCGGTGCCAGCGAATGCAGTTCGGGCATGCCGTTGGCACGCGGGCCCTGGTAGCGCACCACCGCCACGAAGTCCTGCGGCAGCAGGCCACCGGCGTGCAGCTTGTTCAATACCTGCGGTGCATCGACCACCACCGCAGGTGCTTCGATCGTCCGGTACTGCGGTTTCACCGCCGACAGCTTGATCAGCGACTTGCCGAGGTTGCCACGCAGCAGGCGCAGGCCACCCTGGTGCTCGAACGGATTGTCGACGCCACGAACCACTTCGTCATCGGCGCTGTGTTCCAGGCCCGGCAGGTAGACCAGCCGGCCGTCACGCAGTTGCGGCTCGCGCGCATAGTCGGACATGCCGCCACGCGCGACGCTGACCAGATCGCCGTGCATCAGGCCCGCCTTGATCAGCTCGCCGAACACGAAGGCCGGGCCGCCAGCGGCCGCGAAACGGTTCACGTCGGCCTCGCCGTTCGGGTAGACACGGGCCAGCAGCGGAATCAGCTGCGACAGTTCGTCGAAGTCGTCCCAGGTCAGCACGATGCCGGCCGCACGCGCCACCGCGATCCAGTGGATGGTGTGGTTGGTCGAACCGCCAGTGGCCATCAGCGCGATGACCGCGTTGATGATCGCGCGCTCGTCGATGATCCGGCCCAGCGGGCGGAAATCGTCGCCCAGTGCGGTGATGTCCAGCGCGCGTTCGGTTGCCTCGCGGGTCAGGGCGTCGCGCAGCGGCGTGCCCGGATTGACGAACGATGCGCCCGGCAACTGCACGCCCATGGCTTCCAGCAACACCTGGTTGGAGTTGGCCGTGCCGTAGAAGGTGCAGGTGCCCGCACCGTGGTACGACGCGGACTCGGCTTCCAGCAGCTCTTCGCGGGTGGCCTCACCGGCGGCGTAGCGCTCGCGCACTTCGGCCTTCTGCTTGTTCGGGATGCCCGGGGTCATCGGGCCGGCCGGTACGAACACCGCCGGCAGATGGCCGAAGGCCAGCGCACCGATCAGCAGGCCCGGCACGATCTTGTCGCACACGCCGAGGTAGACGGTGGTATCGAACATGTCATGGCTGAGGCCGATGGCCGTGGCCTGGGCAATGACATCGCGCGAGAACAGCGACAGCTCCATGCCACCACCGCCCTGGGTGACACCGTCGCACATCGCAGGGACGCCGCCGGCGACCTGCGCGGTGGCGCCCAGCTCGCGGGCGATGTCGCGGATCTGTTCGGGATAGGTCTCGAACGGCTGGTGGGCCGACAGCATGTCGTTGTAGGCGGTGATGATGCCCAGGTTCGGCGTCACGCCGCCGCGCAGGCGGCTCTTGTCGGTGCCGCCGCAGGCGGCGAACCCGTGGGCGAGGTTGCCGCAACTCAGGCGGCTGCGGAACGGGCCCTCACGCAGGGAGGCATCGATCGCGGCCAGATAGGCGGCGCGCGAGGCGGCGCTGCGGCGGATGACGCGCTCAGTGATGGCTTGCAGTTGAGGATGGAGGCTCATTGGCTACCGGCGTTCATGGTGGCGAGAGGCAAGCGGCGGCACGGCGCCGCCGCCGACATCAATCAGCCCAGTGGACGCGCAGGCGCGCGCCTTCCAGGTTGATCGCATTGAGGATCGGGTACTGCTGGGCGTCGTTGCTGTCCAGCGCCTGGCGCAGTACCTGCAGCTTCTGCTTGCCACGCAGCAGCAGCAGGCGCTGGCGGCACTGGCGCAGGCCGTGCGGGGTCAGCGTGATGCGCAGCGGCCACTGGTTCGCGCCTGGGCAGCCGGTGGCATCCAGCGCGGCATAGGGCAGGGTGCTTTCCAGTGCGCGTGCGAGGTCTTTCGAGCCCGGGAACAGCGAGGCGGTGTGCCCGTCGTTGCCCATGCCCAGCGCTACCAGGCTCGGCGGCTGGCTGTGCTGCGCCTGCAGGTTGGCGGTGTACACGCATTCGGGCAGTGGCTTGCCGATCCGTACCAGCGGATCGAAGTGGGCGCCCTCAGTGCGCTTGAGCAGGTGCTCGCGCACCAGCCAGGCGTTGCTGTCGCGATCCTGCGGCGACAGCCAGCGCTCGTCGGCCAGGCTCACTTCAACCCGGTCCCAGTGCACGTCCAGCTCGGCCAGTGCCTGGTAGACCGGGGCCGGCGTGGTGCCGCCGGACAACAGGATGCGGGCGCGGCCCACGTCATTGATGTCGTGGTTGAGGGTGCGTGCCATCTCAGCGGCCACCGCTTCGATCCAGCCGTCGGCGTCGCCGTGCTGGATGAACTCGATGCGGTCGTCGTGGAAGCTGGGGTTCATGCGGCAACTCCTGGTGCGTCACGTTCGGCGTCGGTGGCATAGGCGGCGGCGCCAAGCAGTCCGGCGTGGGGATGCATCACCGCCAACGAGGGCACGCGCGCCATGATCGAGGAGAAGCGGCCCTTGTGTTCGAAGCGCTGGCGGAAACCGGAGTGCTGCAGCGAATCGAGCATCTTCGGGGTCAGGCCTCCGGTCAGGAACACGCCATCCCAGGCGCCCTGGGTGAGCACCAGGTCACCGGCGATGGCGCCGAACACGGCGCAGAACACGTCCACGGTGCGCATTGCCTGCGGATCACCGTGCAGGGCGCGGGCGGTCACGTCCACCGGCTGCAGTTGGCCCGGGTCGATACCGGCCATCTCGCACACGGCGCGGTGGATGTTGACCAGGCCGGGGCCACAGATCAGGCGCTCGTTGGAGACGCGGCCGAACTGTTCGGACAGGATCTCGAGGATGCGGATCTCTTCCGGAGTTCCCGGCGGGAAACTGACATGGCCGCCTTCGGTTTCCAGCGGATAGCAGCGGCCGTGGCGCATGATCAGGCCGCCCACGCCGAGGCCGGTACCCGGCCCGATCACTGCGTAGTTGCGCGGCTGGCCCGGCTTGCCCGGAACCCAGGCGGCACCGCCGACCTGGACCACGTCCTCGGGCTGCAGCAATGAGATCGCCATCGCCTGTGCGGCAAAGTCGTTGATCAGGTGCAGTTCGTCGAAACCGAGCATCGCTGCGGTGCGGTTGCGCGAGATCACCCACGGATGGTTGGTGATGCGCGCTTCATCGCCATCAACGCGACCGGCCACTGCGAACACGCCGCGGCTTGCGCTGGCGCCGATCTGTTCCAGGTGGTGGCGCGCCGCATCACCCAGCGAAGGGAACTCCGCCACCGCGTATTCGCGGATGCTGTCCTTCCGCAGCGGCGCGTCCTGCGAGGTATCGGCCAGGGCGAAGCGGGCGTTGGTGCCGCCGATGTCGGCCACCAGCACCGGCTGCGAGCTGGCGCTCATGCCGACGCTCCGCTGTCCGGTGCGTCCACGCCCTGCGGCAGGAACTCGCCGGCATTGCTCGGGCCCCATTGGCCGGCGGGGTAGGGCTCCAGCGGCAGCTTGGCGTCCTTCCACGCGTCGGCGACGCTGTCGATCCAGGCCCACGCTGCACGCACTTCGTCGTCGCGCACGAACAGCGTGTGATTGCCATTGAAGGCATCCAGGAACAGGCGCTCGTACGCGATGCGGCGATGCAGGCCGGTTGGCACTGACAGTTCCAGTTCCAGCGGATGCAGTTCCAGCGCGCCCCATTCCGGGCCGGCCAGGCTGCTCATCAGGCCCAGTTCGATGTTTTCCTGCGGCTGCAGCTGGAACACCAGGCGGTTCGGTGCGGCCTGCGCGCGCTGCGGGCGCTCGAACAGCCAATGGGTGACCGGCTTCAGCGTGACCACCACGCGGGTGGTGCGCTCGGGCAGGCGCTTGCCGGTGACCAGATGGAACGGCACGCCGCTCCAGCGCCAGTTGTCGATATGCGCGGTGACACCGGCGAAGGTTTCCACGTCGCTGCCTTCCGGCGGCTGGTAAGCCTGCGCCGGCTGGCCGTTGATGGTGCCAGCGGTGTAGCGGCCGCGGATGCTGTCACGCGCGGCGTGCTTCGCGTCGAGCGGGCGAAGGGCGCGCAGCACCTTGACCTTCTCGTCACGGATGCGGTCGGCTTCTAGCGACGCCGGCGGCTCCATCGCCACCATGCACAGCAGCTGCAGGATGTGGCTCTGCACCATGTCGCGCAGCGCGCCGGAGCGGGCGTAGTAGGCGTCACGGCCGTCCACGCCTTCGCTCTCGGCCACCAGGATGTGCACCGATTCGATGTAGTTGCGGTTCCACACCGCTTCCAGCAGCGTATTGCCGAAGCGCAGCGCGATCAGGTTCTGCACTGCCGCCTTGCCCAGGTAGTGGTCGAGGCGGAACACGCGGTCCTCGTCGATCCACTGGCCGATGGTGCTGATGATTTCCTCGGCGCTCTCGCTGTCGCTGCCGATCGGCTTCTCCAGCATCAGGCGTGCCGGCGCGGCGAGGGCGCCGCCCTTGGCCAGGCCTTCGCAGGTGGAAATGTACAGGCCCGGCGGAATGGCGAGGTAGCTGACGCACTTGCGGTGCACCAGGTCGGAGACCGCAGCGGCAACCGAGTCGACGTCGCGCAGGTCCACCGAACGGTAGTCGATGCGGCGCAGCAGGGCAGCGATGTCGTCCTGCGTGGCCATCGGCATGGCCTGCTGCAGGCGCGGCCGCAGGATGTCATGGAAGGCTTCGGTGTCATGCCCGGACAGGGCCAGTGCGCGGATGCGGAAGTCCTCCGGCAGCAGGCCGTCGCCAAGCAGGCGAAGCAGCGAAGGGAACAGGTAGCGCTGGGCCAGATCACCTGTGGCACCGAACAGGAAGAGGGTGTCGTGCATCGCTCGAGTTTCAGATCCGGGTGACATCGTTGTCAATCGCTTCATGGCTGGGTTCGGGGGACATCCGCGCAACTGCCTGTCCGAGGTTCGTCAGGGGCGATCTCCGGGGTTGCGGAAGACCGTTCCATTCGAAACCACTACCTCGGCGGAACCTTCGTTCAACCGCCGACGCAGATCGGTGCGCACCGATCATCGGATAGTGCCACGTGAAAACGTTTACATGGCAGAATGGGCAACTGTATTCGATTGCAGTGCTCGCCGTCATGCGGCAGGCGCGCAATCATCACTGCCATCGGGAGGGCCGAGGCAGTCCCAAAAGACAGCCCGGCTTCGGGCGGACCGGATAGGTGATATGGCAAAAGTGCAGTTGCAGGGTGTGCGCAAGGTCTATGACAACGGCCAGGTCGCGGTGAAGGACGCCACCTTCGAGGTCGCCGATGGCGAGCTGATGGTGCTGGTCGGTCCGTCCGGCTGTGGCAAGTCGACCCTGTTGCGGATGGTGGCGGGCCTGGAAGAGATCAGCGGTGGCACGCTGACCATTGGTGATCGCGTGGTCAACGACGTGGCGCCGAAGGATCGCGACATCGCCATGGTGTTCCAGAGCTACGCGTTGTATCCGCACATGACCGTGGCCGAGAACCTGGCCTTCGGCCTGAAGCTGCGCGGGCATGACAAGGCAACCATCGACAAGCGCATCGCCGAAGCCGCGCAGACGCTGGGCCTGACCGAGATGATGGACAAGCTGCCCAAGGCGATGTCCGGTGGCCAGCGTCAGCGCGTGGCACTGGGCCGGGCGCTGGTGCGCGAGCCGGCGGTGTTCCTGCTCGACGAGCCGCTGTCCAACCTCGACGCCAAGCTGCGCCACAGCGTGCGCACCGAGATCGCGCAGCTGCACCGCAAGCTGGGCACCACCATGATCTACGTGACGCACGACCAGGTTGAAGCGATGACCCTGGGCCAGCGCATCGTGGTGCTGAAGGACGGCATCATCCAGCAGATCGATACGCCGATGGCGCTCTACGACCGCCCGGCCAACCTGTTCGTGGCCGGTTTCCTCGGCAGCCCGGCGATGAACGTGCTGCGTGGCACGCTGCAGGGCGATGCCGGCGGCGTGAGCGTGGTCGACGGCGAATGGCGTGCACCGCTGGGCCAGGCGACGATCGATCCGGCGTGGCTGCAGAAGCCGATCGCGGTGGGCGTGCGCCCGGAGCACCTGCAGCCGGCGGCTGCCGATGATGCGCATGCATTCACCGCGCGCATCGAAGGCATCGAACCGGTCGGCAACGAGATCTTCGTCAACATGAGCAGTGGCCAGCACGCGCTGACCATGCGCGTGGCACCACAGTCGCTGCCAGCAGTGGGCGAGCAGATCCGCGTGGCGATTCACCCGCAGGGCCTGCACTTCTTCAACGCAGAGAGCGGCGAGCGCCTGTAGCCGGTAGTGCTGGCCGCTGGCCGGCAACCTCGACCCTGCATGGTTGCCGGCCAACGGCCGGCACTACCATTCCTGCACCCACCCGTGCAGGTCCCCGCCCGCTTCAGCGGGCCAGGCCATCCAGCAGCGGCACGCGCTGCGCAATGGCATCACCCACCTGCAGCTCGGCGTCGCCAGCCTCCAGCGGCAGCACCGCCAGCGCCAGGTTGCCGGCCACGCTGGCGACCGTGCCCAGCGTCGCGCCGTCCTGCAGCACGCCATCGCCGGCCTGTGCCGGTGCCGCGGTATGCAGCAGCTGCACCGCGCGCTTGGCCTTGCCGAGGAAGTGGGTGCGGGCGACGATTTCCTGGCCCGGGTAGCAGCCTTTCTTCACGCTGTAGCCATTCAGGCGGTCCAGGCCCAGCTGCTGCGGGGTCCACACTTCGCGCTGGCTTTCGTCCAAGCGCGGCAATCCGTAGCGCAAGTCGGCCTGGCGCCAGGCGAGGGCGAAGGCGGCCTCATCGGTTTCGCTGCCGGATGCAACGGCATCCGTCGCCCCGATGCGCAGGGTGCGCGGCAGGGCGTCGCTGCCCAGGTCCAGCTCCCAGCCGTCACCTGCAGCGTGCGCGATCGCGGCGCCGCTGGCAGCCTCGGGTCCAGTGAACGCACCGGCCACGGCCAGATCGCTGCGCACCTGTACCTTCACCTTGCGACGGAACACGAAGCGCTGCAGTTGCGACGCAATCGCATCGGCATCGCCGTCGGCCAGCACCAGCATCACGTGATCGTCGGCCAGCCGGAGCAGCTGGAACACTGCCAGGGTGCGGCCCTTGGCAGTCAGCCAGGCGCTCCACTGCCAGTGCAGCAGGGGCAGGGCGGTGACATCGCTGCTGAATTGGGCGTGGGCGAAGGCGGCCGCATCCGGGCCCTGCAGGCTCAGCAGCTGGTGGCCGGGCAGGCGCGGATATCCGACGAAAGCAGGGGGCAGGTTGTCAGGCACGTGAACGAGGTCTAAAATTTGTGCGTTGCGAGACCGAACATGATAGGCCAAACAACCCCCACTCCCGACGACGAATCTGAAGCCCCGCTGGTCCCTGCGGCACCCGTGCCCGTGGAACAGGAAAAAGCAGAGGAATTCGGCGGCCGCGGCGGACTTGATCCGGTGCGGTATGGCGATTGGGAGAAAAACGGACGCTGCATCGATTTCTGATCAGCATTGAGCCAACGCGGCCGCGTGCCGCCCAGCCGAGACAACGAGCCCAGCGAATGGCGACCAGACAACGCCCACTTTCCCCGCACCTTCAGGTGTATCGCTGGCAGATTCAGATGGCCACCTCGATCCTGCATCGAGCCACTGGCATCTTTCTGTCTGTTGGTGCCCTCATCATCGCTGCCGGCCTGCTGGCCCTGATGATGGGGCCCGAGTCCTGGAACTGCTTCACCGGCCATGCCGGGGCCTGGTATGGCCGCGTGTTCCTGTTCGCGTGGACATGGTCGTTCGCCTATCACCTGTGCAATGGCATCCGTCATGTAGTGCAGGACTTCGCCATCGGCTTCAGCATCCCTGCCTTCATCCGCAGCAGCTGGCTGTCGGTCATCGGCAGCCTGGTGATCACCCTGCTGGTGTGGGCCTATGTGATGTTCGGAGGTGCCGCGTGAGCAAGTTCCGTACCCCGCTGAAGAACGTGCGCGGCCTGGGCTCGGCCAAGACCGGCACCGAGCATTTCGTGCACCAGCGCCTGACCGCCGCCGCGCTGGTGGTGCTGGGCATCTGGTTCCTGGTCTTCGTACTGGGCCTGCTGGGCTCGGATTACGCGACCGCCGCCGCCGCCGTGGCCAAGCCGTGGAATGCAGTGCCGCTGATCGGCCTGCTGATCGCCATGTTCTGGCACGCGCAGCTCGGCATGCAGGTCGTGCTGGAAGACTACATCCACGAATCGCTGCTGGCCCTGGTGCTGCAGACCGCGGTGAAGTTCGTCGCCGTGCTCGGCATGATCGTCAGTGTGTTTGCGGTGGGCCGCATCGCCCTCGGCGTTGCCTGAGCCCAGGCACCTACACAGGAATCCAGATTAGATGTCCGCTTACAAGATCACCGAACACAAGTACGACATGGTCGTGGTCGGCGCCGGCGGTGCCGGCCTGCGCGCCACGTTCGGCCTGGCCGCCAAGGGCCTGCAGACCGTGTGCCTGACCAAGGTCTTCCCGACCCGTTCGCACACCGTCGCCGCCCAGGGCGGTATTTCGGCCGCACTCGGCAACATGGGCGAGGACGACTGGCGCTACCACTTCTTCGACACCATCAAGGGTTCGGACTGGCTGGGTGACCAGGACGCCATCGAGTACATGTGCCGTGAGGCCATCCCGGCCATCATCGAACTCGAACACTACGGTGTGCCGTTCTCGCGCACCGCCGAAGGCAAGATCTACCAGCGTCCGTTCGGTGGCATGACCACCAAGTACGGCGAAGGCCCGGCGGCGCAGCGTACCTGCGCGGCGGCCGACCGTACCGGCCACGCGATGCTGCACACCCTGTACCAGCAGTCGCTGAAGCACGATGCGCGCTTCATGATCGAGTACTTCGCGCTCGACCTGATCTTCGACGACGAAGGCGCCTGCCGCGGCGTGCTGGCCCTGGACATGTCCGATGGCACGCTGCACCTGTTCCGCGCCCAGGGCGTGGTGCTGGCCACCGGCGGCTACGGCCGTGCCTACTTCAGCGCTACCTCGGCGCACACCTGCACCGGCGACGGTGGCGGCCTGGCCATGCGTGCCGGCATCGCCATGCAGGACATGGAGTTCGTGCAGTTCCACCCGACCGGCATCTACGGCGCCGGCTGCCTGATCACCGAGGGTGTCCGCGGTGAAGGCGGCATCCTGCGCAACAGCAGCGGCGAGCGCTTCATGGAGCGCTATGCACCGCACTACAAGGACCTGGCCTCGCGCGACGTGGTCAGCCGTTCGATGACCATCGAGATCCGCGAAGGCCGCGGCGTCGGCGAGCACAAGGATCACATCCTGCTCGA
Source organism: Stenotrophomonas sp. pho (assembly GCF_006228405.1). Classification (NCBI taxonomy): domain Bacteria; kingdom Pseudomonadati; phylum Pseudomonadota; class Gammaproteobacteria; order Lysobacterales; family Lysobacteraceae; genus Stenotrophomonas; species Stenotrophomonas sp. pho. The sequence goes on from NZ_CP029759.1 coordinate 1,723,666, forward strand.
CCTGACCCACCTCGGCCCGGGCGTGATCGACGAGAAGCTGCCGGGCATCGCCGAGAGCGCCCGCATCTTCGCAGGCGTCGACGTGCACAAGCAGCCGATCCCGGTCATTCCGACCGTGCACTACAACATGGGCGGCATCCCGACCAACTACCACGGTGAAGTGGTGCAGAAGGTCGGCGACAACGACAACGCCGTGGTGCCGGGGCTGTACGCCATCGGCGAAGCGGCCTGCGTGTCCGTGCACGGCGCCAACCGCCTGGGCTCGAACTCGCTGCTCGACCTGGTGGTGTTCGGCCGTGCGGTGGCCAACCGCTGCGCCGAGACCATCAAGCCGGGCGCCGCGCACAAGCCGCTGCCGGCCGATGCCTGCGACAAGGCGCTGGGCCTGCTGGACAAGCTGCGCCACGCCAACGGCGATACCCCGACCTCGGTCATCCGCGACCGCATGCAGCGCACCATGCAGGCCGACGCGGCCGTCTTCCGCACCAGCCAGACGCTGAAGGAAGGCTGCGAGAAGATGGACAAGATCTTCGACTCGTTCCAGGACGTGAAGGTCTCCGACCGTTCGCTGGTCTGGAACTCGGACCTGATCGAGACCTACGAGCTGAACAACCTGCTGCTCAACGCGGTGGCGACGATCAACTCGGCCGAACAGCGCAAGGAAAGCCGTGGTGCGCATGCGCACGAGGACTATCCGGACCGCGACGACGTCAACTGGCAGAAGCACACCCTGGTCAGCGTCGACGAGAAGGGCAAGTGCAGCTTCGACTACCGTCCGGTGCACATGTACACGTTGACCGACGACGTGTCCGTGGTGCCGCCGAAGCCGCGCGTGTACTGATCCGACCCCGCCTACCATGCAATCCGCGCCCACGGGCGCGGGCCGCCTGAGCCAACGAGAGCAGCCATGGCCGAGTTTTCACTCCCCAAGAATTCCAAGATCACGAAGGGCAAGCACTTCCCCGTCAAGAACGGCGGCAAGAATGTGCGCACCTTCAAGATCTACCGCTGGAGTCCGGACGACGACAGCAACCCGCGCACCGATACCTATGAAGTCGATCTGGACGCCTGTGGCCCGATGGTCTTGGACGCCCTGATCAAGATCAAGAACGAGATCGACCCGACCCTGACCTTCCGCCGCTCCTGCCGCGAAGGCATCTGTGGTTCGTGCGCGATGAACATCGACGGCACCAACACCCTGGCCTGCACCCGAGCCATCTCGGACTGCGGCAAGAAGGAAGTGCCGATCTACCCGCTGCCGCACATGAACGTGGTCAAGGATCTGGTTCCGGACCTGACCCACTTCTACGCGCAGTACGCCTCGATCAAGCCGTGGATCCGCACCCAGACCCCGGCACCGCCGGACCGTGAGCGCCTGCAGTCGCCGGAAGACCGCAAGAAGCTCGACGGCCTGTATGAGTGCATCCTGTGCGCCTGCTGCTCGACCAGCTGCCCGAGCTACTGGTGGAACGGCGAGCGTTACCTGGGCCCGGCGATCCTGCTGCAGGCCTATCGCTGGATCATCGACTCGCGCGATGAGGACACCGGCGCGCGCCTGGACGATCTGGAAGATCCGTTCAAGCTGTACCGCTGCCACACCATCATGAACTGTGCCCGGACCTGCCCGAAGGGCCTGAACCCGGCGCTGGCGATCGCCGAGATCAAGAAGCTGATGATGGAGCGCCGCGCCTGATACAGGCCTGGCAGTACCCGGTGGAGCCACGCCACGCGAGGCTGCACCACCCAGTAGAGCCACGCCATGCGTGGCTTTGCTGTATCTGGAGAAGCACGATGGAAGACGATGTCCTGCTGAAGAAGCTGCGCTGGCGCTGCCGCCGCGGCATGCGAGAACTGGACCAGCTGTTTGGCCGCTACCTGGACCACGAATGGCGCACTGCGCCGACCGAAGAGCGCGAGGTTTTCCTGTTCCTGCTCGACTGCGAGGACGATAAGTTGTGGCGCTGGTTCATGGGCTATGAGGCCTGCCCGCATGCGCACGCGATCCCCCTCATGCAGAAGATCCTCGCCCTCAAGCCTTGAGTGGCGCCCCTCGCGGCTGCAGGCCGCCGCCCAGGTCGTGGTGCTGCTGGCCGCCCCCTGGTTGCTGCGTGCCTCCGATCTGCCTGCGCGGCTGCTGATGCCCGCGCTGCTGCTGGCCTGGGGCGTTGGGTTGGCCGAACTGGCCTGGCGCCAGCGCCGGCCGCGCGTGCAGGTGCTTCTGCCTCCGCTTCCCGGGCCACTGCAGGTGGCCGGGCGGGACGTCGATACGCCAAGGCTGGTGGTGCGTGGCCCATGGCTGTTGTTGCTGTGGTGTGAGGATCGGCGCCGCCGGCGCCTGCTGTTCTGGCCGGATGTGCTCGATTCCGGGCAGCGACGTGAACTGCGACTGGCCGTGGCCGCACGCAGCGTTTCCCGTCAGCCCCGGTCGATGGCACCATAAGCTGAATTGACCGGCGTGCCTGCATGTTCAAACCCATTCCCGTGGCCATTGGCCTGCGCTACCTGCGCGCCAAGCGCCGCAACGGCTTCATCTCCTTCATCTCGATGGCATCGATCCTGGGCATCGCGCTCGGCGTTACGGTGCTGATCACCACTCTGGCGGTGATGAGCGGTTTCCAGAAGGAAATCCGCAGTCGCCTGCTGCAGATGACCGCACACACCACCATCAGCCGCGACGGTGAACCGATGCCGGACTGGATGCGCGTGGTCGATGTCGCCCGCAAGGATCCGCGCGTGGCGGGTGCCGCGCCGTACATCGAGATCCAGTCGATGATCAGCGGCCCGCGCGTGCAGGGTGCGATCATCCAGGGCATCGATCCGGCCCTGGAGCCGAACGTCTCGGTGATCGACAGGAAGGTCACCAAGGGCAGCTATGACAGCCTCAAGCCGGGCAGCTTCAACCTGCTGCTGGGCAAGGAGCTGGCGATCTGGCTGGGCGTGGACGTTGGCGACCAGGTGCTGGTGACTTTTGCCGAAGTGCAGGGTACGCCTGCCGGTGCAGTGCCACGGATGAAGCGCTTCACCGTCAGCGGCATCTTCGAGGCCGGGTACAACGAGGTCGATCGCGGCGTCGGCTTCGCCAACATGCAGGACCTGGAGCGTGTTCTGCGTAGCGACGGCGCCACCGGCGTGCGGCTGAAGCTGCACGACATGGACCGTTCGCTGGAAGTGGGCGTGGACCTGGCGCAGAGCCTCGGTGGCGCCTATCGCGTGAGTGACTGGACGCAGCAGAACGCCAATCTCTACCACTCGCTGCGCATGGAGAAGGTGGTGATGGGCATCCTGCTGTCGCTGATCGTCGCCATGGGGGCCTTCAACCTGGTGTCCTCGCAGGTGATGCTGGTGACCGACAAGCAGGCCGACATTGCCATCCTGCGCACCCTGGGCCTGACCCCGGGCGGGGTGATGCAGGTGTTCATGGTGCAGGGCTCGTTGATCGGCATCTTCGGCACGCTGGCCGGCCTGATCGGTGGCATCACCCTGACCCTCAACCTGGAACGCATCCTCGGCGCCATCGAGAGCGTGTTCAACGTCAAGCTGCTGCCGGAGGATGTGTACTACATCACCGGCCTGCCGACCGACATGCAGACCGGCGACGTGGTGGCGATCACAGTGGTCGCGCTGCTGATGAGCTTCCTGGCCACCCTGTATCCCGCCTGGCGGGCAGCACGCACCCAGCCGGCGGAGGCCCTGCGTTATGAATAAGGTCGTCAACCGCGGCGATGAAGTGATCCGCGCCGAAGCGCTGGGCAAGACCTATGCCGAAGGGCGCATGCAGACGCCGGTGTTCGATGGGCTGGACCTGACCGTGACTGCTGGCGAGACGGTGGCGATCATCGGTGCCTCCGGTGCCGGCAAGAGCACGCTGCTGCACCTGCTGGGCGGCCTGGACATTCCGACTGCCGGCGAAGTGTATGTGACCGGCCAGCGCATGTCGGCGCTGTCGGATACCGCGCGCGGTCTGCTGCGCAACCAGGCGCTGGGCTTCGTCTACCAGTTTCATCACCTGCTGCCGGAATTCACCGCGCTGGAAAACGTGATGATGCCGGTGCTGCTGGCCGGCACCGCCGTGGCCGAGGCGAGCAGCCGGGCGACCACGCTGCTGGAAGCGGTCGGCCTCGGCCATCGCCTGGACCACAAGCCGGGCGAGCTGTCCGGCGGCGAACGCCAACGTGCCGCAGTGGCGCGTGCGCTGGTCAACCATCCCGCCTGCGTGCTCGGCGACGAGCCGACCGGCAACCTGGATGACCGCACCGCCGGCACCGTGTTCGAGCTGATGCTGGAACTCAACCGCGCGCGCCATACCAGCCTGGTGCTGGTGACCCACGACCGCAGCCTGGCGCGGCGCCTGGACCGGGTGCTGGAGCTGCGCGAAGGGCGCCTGCACGCGCTGGCCCACGCCGACGTCTGAGCGCTGGGACTGCTTTGGTAGAGGCCGGCCTTGGTCGGCTGCTCCTGCAGGGCAAGCGCCAACCAAGGTTGGCGTCTACCGTGGTCCGGCCAGTAGCCGCCGACCGGCGGCTGAATGGGGCGCGAGCCGTCGCGCCGGCGTTGCCAGGCCAGGCGCATGATGGCGACAGTTCCCCGAGGAGATCGCCATGAAGACCCCGATCCTGATGGCCGGACTCTGCCTGGCACTGGCCGCCTGTGCGACGACCGACCGGCTCAGCAGTACCGAAAAACTGGATCTGTACCGTGCCCACGCCGGCGCGCCGCAGAACGACATGCAGTTCTTTGGCAGCCTCAATGGCTGGACCGAGCTGGGCGACAGTGCGCTGGCGGTGTGGACCCGTCCCAGCGAAGCCTATCTGCTGGAGTTGAATGGTCCCTGCCAGGACCTGCCGTATGCGACCGCCATCGGTCTGACCAGCAGCATGGGCCGTGTGTCGTCGCGCTTTGACAAAGTGCTGGTGCGCGACCCCACCGGCGGCCCGCGCCTGCCGTGCTTCATCAACAGCATCCGCAAGCTGGATGTGAAGGCGCTGCGCGCGTCCGAGCAGAAGCTGCGCCAGGCGCAGGTGCAGGAGCGCGAGGAAAACGCGAAATAGCGCGGTAGTGCCGGCCGCTGGCCGGCATCGCGCAGATGCCAGATTGCCGGCCATCGGCCTGCACGACCTGCCTGTCAGGCTTCCGGGGTGAAGCCGGCCGGCTTTTCCGCGTCCTTCTCGAACAGGAACTTGACCAGTTCGCCTTCAAGGAACGCACGATGTTCCGGCGTGCGCGGCGACAGCCGGTTCTCGTTGATCAGCATGGTCTGGTGGGCCAGCCATGCGGCCCAGGCCTGCTTGCCGATGTTGTTGAAGATGCGCTGGCCCAGCTCGCCGGGGTAGGGCACGAAGTCCAGGCCCTCGGCATCGCGTTGTTCGTACTGGCAGAAGACGGTTCGGGGCATGGCATTCACTCGTGGTTACGGGGTTTGCTGGAATTTCGTTTCGGCGTCTTGATCGTGGCGCCGTCGAGCAATTTGCGGATCGGTGCCGGCAGGCCCAATGCGGGTAGCTCGTCGTTGGCGACCCAGCGCAGCGTGGGTTCTTCCACACGCAGGCCGCGCACCTTCCGTGACAATACCTGCAGGTGCAGCCTGTAGTGGCTGAAGGTGTGCTGCAGCACCGGCAGTTCCTCTGCATCTTCCAGCGAGCCGTCGACATGTGCGTCGAACCAGTCCTGCAGGTCGCTGCCGGCCTCGGCCTGCGGCAGCGTCCACAGCTGCGCCCAGATGCCGGTGTCCGGCCGCTTCTGCAGCAGCACGCGTTGCTGGGCGTCGCGCAGCAGCAGGGCGACCGCTTCGCGTTCGGGCAGGGTCTTGCTGGGCTTGGGCGTGGGCAGTTCAGCGGTGCGGCCTTCGCGCCGCGCCACGCACGCGTCCTGCAGCGGGCAGATCACGCAGGCCGGCTTGGCCCGGCTGCATACCGTCGCGCCCAGATCCATCTGCGCCTGGGTGTAATCGGCCATGCGCCCGGCCGGCACCTGCGCGACGTGCGCCTGGGCAATCGCCCACAGTTGTTTCTCGATGGCCGGCAGGCCGGGAAAGCCGTCGATGCCGTGGTAGCGGCTGAGCACGCGCTTGACGTTGCCGTCGAGAATCGCGAACCGATCGTTCCATGTCTGGCTGAGGATCGCACCGGCGGTGCTGCGGCCGATGCCGGGCAGGGCATGCAATGCATCGAAATCGCGCGGCAGGTCGCCGTCGTGCAGTTCCACGCAGCGCTTTGCGGCGGCATGCAGGTTGCGTGCGCGGGCGTAGTAGCCGAGCCCGGCCCACTGCGCCATCACCGCGTCATTGCTGGCGGCGGCGAGCTCGGGCAGGGTTGGGAAGTGCTGCAGGAACCGATGGAAGTACGGGATGACCGTGGCCACCTGGGTCTGCTGCAGCATGATCTCCGACAACCAGACCCGATAGGGGCTGCGCGGGTGCTGCCAGGGCAGGTCATGGCGACCGTGGTCGTCGAACCAGTGCAGCAGGCGGGCGACGAAGTCGTCTTCCTTGGCAGTGTCGGCGCTGGCGTGCGGCTGGCGGGGCATGAGTGTTCCGGAAGGAGGCAGCCACCCATGGGGTGGCTCTACCAGATCGCAGTAGAGCCACGCCATGCGTGGCTGCACGGTGTATCAGGCGCCCAATGCTTCGGGCAGCAGGGCGTCGACGAAGGCTTCCGGGTCGAATACACGCAGGTCTTCCGGGCGCTCGCCAATGCCGGCGAAGCGGATCGGAATGCCGAACTCGCGGGCCAGTGCGAACACCACGCCGCCCTTGGCGGTGCCGTCCAGCTTGGTCACCACCAGGCCGGTCACGTTCACTGCGGCATTGAACTGGCGCAGCTGCGACAGCGCGTTCTGGCCGGTGGTGCCGTCGATCACCATCAGCACTTCGTGCGGGGCGGTGGGGTCGATCTTGCCGAGCACGCGGCGGATCTTGCCCAGCTCGTTCATCAGCCCGGACTGGGTGTGCAGGCGGCCGGCGGTATCGGCGATCAGCACCGAGGTGCCGCGGGCCTTGCCGGCCTGCAGCGCGTCGAATGCCACCGAAGCGGCATCGGCGTTCTGCCCCTGCGCAACCACGGCCACGCCGTTGCGCTCGCCCCAGGCCTGCAGCTGGGCCACGGCGGCGGCGCGGAAGGTATCGCCGGCAGCCAGCATCAGGCTGTGGCCGTCATCCTTGAAGCGCTTGGCCAGCTTGCCGATGGTGGTGGTCTTGCCGACGCCGTTGACGCCGACGGTGAGCACTACGAAGGGCTTGGCATTGCGGTCGATCACCAGCGGCTTGGCCACCGGCTGCAGGATCGCGATCAGCTCGGCGCGCAGCGCGGCCAGCAGCGCATTGGCGTCGGTGAACTCGCGCGACTTCATGCGCTTGCGCAGGCCCTCGACCAGATCGGTGGTGGCGCCCACGCCGACGTCGGCGGTGATCAGGGCGGTTTCCAGCTCGTCCAGCAGATCGTCGTCGAGCTTGGGGTTGCGCGAGAACAGGCCGCCGAAGCTGCGCGCGATGACGCTGTTGCGCAGGCGCTCGCGCCAGCCGGGCTTGCCGGCGGGCGCCGGAGGGGCATCCACCAGCGCAGGCAGGTCGGTGGCCGGGGCGGTGGGTTCCTCGGCCGGAATGACCGGAGCCAGAGGAGCCAGCACACCGGCCGCAGCGAGCGCTTCAGCCTGGACGTCCTCGGGCGCGGTGGCCGGCTGCGCAGCTGGCACGGCAGGCACTTCGGCGACCGGGGCCGATTCCGGTGCAGGTGCGGGTGCATTGGCTTCGACCACCGCGGCGGTGGGTGCGTCTTCGGCCGGGGCGGCCGACGGGAACGCCGCCGCCAGCTCTTCAGCCGAGTAGTGCTGGGTCTTGGAGGCCTCCGTGGTGGGGGCATCCTGGGGCTTCTTGCGGCGGAAAAAACTGAGCATTGGCAAAAGGCGCTGAAATCAGAGGGATATGCTACCACTCGGGCCTGTCGGGCCGATGTGGACTCAAGGTCGCGGCCGGCCGGCCGTTAACCGGTCCGGAGGGTTGCGCGGAGCGGCCCGGAGACCGCCATGAACAACGTGATGGGAATCGCCCTCGGCGGGATGCGTGCGGCCCAGCAGGGCGTGCAGGTGGCAGCGCACAACGTGGCCAATCTGGCCACCCCCGATGCGCAGCGCCTGCAGTTGCAGCGCGGTGCCACTGGACAGGGTGGGGTGCAGGCCTCGGTGACTGCCGCCGGCGCTGATGTCGGTGCACCGCTGGGAGATCTGCTGGCGGCGAAAGCCGAGGTGGTGGCCTTCGCCGCCAATGCCTCGGTGATCCGCCGCCAGGACCCGTTGCTGGGTTCGCTGCTGGATCGGGAAGCCTGAGCCCCCTCGGCAGGCGCGAACCGCCGCCCCTGGTGGGTGCCAACCCTGGTTGGCATGCTTACCCCCCCTGGCAGGTGCCAACCTTGGTTGGCACGCTTTTGGGGCGCCAACCAAGGTTGGCCTCTACCAAGGCACCGCTGGGCCATGCCCGGCGACCACCGCCTCGATCAGGCCGACAGCTCCAGCAGCAGCTTGTTCAGGCGCGCCACATAGGCACCCGGATCCTTCAGGCTGTCACCGGCGGCCAGCGCGGCCTGGTCGAACAGCACCCGGCCGAGGTCGTCGAAGCGCGCGCCATCGGCTTCGGCGTCGAGCTTGGCGATCAGCGGATGGCCCGGGTTGATCTCCAGCACCGGCTTGCTGTCCGGCACCTTCTGCCCGCTGGCTTCCAGGATCTGGCGCATCTGCAGGCCCAGGTCCTGCTCGCCGATGGCCAGCACCGCCGGCGAATCGGTCAGGCGGTGCGACACGCGCACCTCGGCCACTTCGTCACCCAGGACCGTCTTGAGCCGCTCGACCAGGCCCTGCTTGTCCTTTGCTGCCGCTTCCTGTGCCTGCTTGTCCGCATCGGTTTCCAGTGCGCCCAGGTCGAGATCGCCACGGGCGATGTCGACGAAGCCCTTGCCGTCGAAATCGGTCAGGTAGCCCATCAGCCACTCGTCGATGCGGTCGGTCAGCAGCAGCACTTCCACGCCCTTCTTGCGGAACACTTCCAGGTGCGGACTGTTGCGCACCTGGCTGTAGCTCTCGCCGGTGAGGTAGTAGATCTTGTCCTGGCCTTCGGTCATGCGGCCGATGTAATCGGCCAGCGACACGCTCTGCGCATCGCCGTCGCCACGGGTGGAGGCGAAGCGCAGCAGGCCGGCCACCTTCTCGCGGTTGTTGTAGTCCTCGGCCGGGCCTTCCTTCAGCACCTGGCCGAACTCCTTCCAGAACGTGGCGTACTGCTCGGGCTTGTCGGTGGCCAGCTTCTCCAGCATGTCCAGCGAACGCTTGGTCAGCGCCGATTTCATCGAATCGATGACCGGGCCGGACTGCAGGATCTCGCGCGAGACGTTCAGCGACAGGTCGTTGGAATCGACCACGCCCTTGATGAAGCGCAGGTACAGCGGCAGGAACTGCTCGGCCTGGTCCATCACGAACACGCGCTGCACGTACAGTTTCAGGCCCTTGGGCGCATCGCGGTGGTACAGGTCGAACGGCGCGCGGCCGGGCACGTACAGCAGCGAGGTGTACTCCAGCTTGCCCTCGACCTTGTTGTGGCTCCACGCCAGCGGGTCGCTATGGTCGTGCGCTACGTGCTTGTAGAACTCGGTGTACTCGGCGTCGCTGATCTCGGTGCGCGGGCGGGTCCACAGCGCGCTGGCGCGGTTGACGGTCTCCCACTCGACGGTGGCGCCTTCTTCGCCACCTTCCTTCGGCATCTGGATCGGCAGACCGATGTGGTCCGAGTACTTCTTGAGGATGCTGCGCAGGCGCCAGCCATCGGCGAAGTCGTGCTCGCCGTCCTTCAGGTGCAGCACGATGCGGGTACCGCGCTCTGCCTTGTCGACGGTGGCCACTTCGAAATCGCCTTCGCCACGCGAGGTCCAGCGCACGCCTTCGGCCGCAGCCAGGCCAGCGCGGCGCGAGGTCACTTCCACTTCGTCGGCGACGATGAAAGCGCTGTAGAAGCCGACGCCGAACTGGCCGATCAGCTGCGAATCCTTCTTCTGGTCGCCGGACAGTTGCCGCAGGAAGTCGCCGGTGCCGGACTTGGCGATGGTGCCGAGGTGGGCGATGGCTTCGGCGCGGCTCATGCCAATGCCGTTGTCTTCGATGGTGATGGTGTGGGCGGCGGCGTCGAAGCTGACGCGCACGCGCAGCTCGCTGTCGCCTTCCAGCAGCGCCGGCTGGGTCAGGGCCTCGAAGCGTAGCTTGTCGGCGGCGTCGGCAGCGTTGGAGACCAGCTCGCGCAGGAAGATTTCCTTGTTGGAGTACAGCGAGTGGATCATCAGCTGCAGCAGTTGCTTGACTTCGGTCTGGAAGCCAAGGGTTTCGGTCTGGGTGGTCTCGGTCATCGATAGGGCTCCATGTGCAATGCCGCGCCAGCGCGTGCGGCCTCGCCAAGGGGTAGGGGTGATTGTCCTGAAATCAAGGGGTTGTTCGGCCGGGCTGCGCCCGGCACCCGCAGAGGCCAGAGCAACAGCCGAAGCAACAGCGGGCTATCCGTGGGATGGCGGGGCGGTGTCGGATTGCGGGGACGCCGTGAACCCGTCCTTGGGGGCTTGGCCGCGGCATCCATGCCGCGGACACCGCGCAATCCGACACCGCCCCGCCTTCGATAGTTGGCCGGCGGCCAGTAGATCCACGCCATGCGTGGATGGAATCTCTCAGATATCGAAATCCAAACCAGGGTCAGATCCGTTTTCCGCAGGAAAACGGATCTGACCCCGCCTGCATGTCGAGCATCGGATCGCGTCTGGGGTAGAGCCCCCTGAGTCAGGGGGCGGCCGCGAAGCGGCGGGGGTATGGAAGCTGGTAAGTGGGGCCCGCGTTTCGCGCAGCGAAGCGTGGGAGCGACAGTGCGCATGCGTTGGCGCGTCCCCGGCCGCGGGCCGGCCGAACTACAATCCCACTCATGCTGAAATTCTTGAATACCTCCCGCCGGGGGCGCCAATGAGCGGCCGTGGGGGCAACGACGGCCAGGTCCGCATCATCGGCGGTCGCTGGCGCAATACCCGCTTGCCGGTGCCGACCCTGCCGGGGCTTCGGCCCAGCAGCGACCGTGTGCGCGAGACCCTGTTCAACTGGCTGATGCCCAAGCTGGGCGGGGCCCGCGTCCTGGACCTGTTCGCAGGCAGCGGCGCATTGGGGCTGGAAGCCGTCTCGCGCGGTGCCGCCCACGCCACCCTGGTCGAGCGCGATGCGCAGCTGGGACGCAACCTGACCGCCGCCGTGGCCAAGCTGCAGGCCAGCGACCAGATCAGCGTCGTGCAGGCAGATGCCCTGCGCTGGCTGCAGGGTGCGCAGGCGCAGCAGGCCGATCTGGTGTTCATCGACCCGCCATTCGCCGATGGCCTGTGGCAGGACGTGCTGGCCCAGCTGCCGCGGCACCTGGCAGCCGATGCCTGGCTGTACCTGGAATCGCCGGCCGGCCACGTGCCGGTGCTGCCGCAGGGCTGGCTGCTGCACCGCGAGGGCGGCACCCGTGAGGTGCGCTTTGCCCTGTACCGCCGTGCCACTGCTACACTTTGACCTCATCTGAACATCTGCTACCGCCCATGACCGTGGCCAACCGCCGCATTGCCGTCTATCCCGGCACGTTCGACCCGATCACCAACGGTCACATCGACCTTGTGAGCCGGGCCGCGCCGCTGTTCGAAAAGGTCGTGGTCGGCGTGGCGCAGAGCCCGTCGAAGGGCCCGGCGCTGCCGCTGGAACAGCGCGTGCAGCTGGCGCGTGGCGCCCTGGCCCACCATGGCAATGTCGAAGTCATCGGCTTCGATACCCTGCTGGCCCATTTCGTACGTTCGGTCCAGGGCGGGGTGCTGCTGCGCGGCCTGCGCGCGGTGTCCGACTTCGAGTACGAGTTCCAGATGGCCAGCATGAACCGCCACCTGATCCCCGAGGTCGAGACCCTGTTCCTGACCCCGGCCGAGCAGCACAGCTTCATTTCGTCCTCGCTGGTCCGCGAGATCGCGCGCCTGGGCGGCGACGTGTCCGGTTTCGTGCCGGCCGCGGTGCTCGAAGCCCTGCGCAAGGTCCGCGAAGCGAAGGCGTCACAGTCGTAAGCCCGCCGTACCTGCACCCCATTACGTACAACACCACGCACCATTCCGGGAGGAAATCCATGAACACCACCATGCGCGCGATGCTGATCGCTTCGTTGGCCCTGGCCTTCACCGCCTGCAAGAAGGAAGAGGCCGCTCCGGTCGACGAGGCCAAGCAGGCCCTGGTCGCTCCGTCCAAGGACGACGATGCCGGCTGGAAGAAGTACCTGCAGGAAGTGGCGATCCAGAACATGGGCAACATCACCAACAGCCCGTTCCTGTATTACCTCTCCCCGGAATCGGACCCGGACTTCCAGGCCAAGTACGAGCGCCAGACCGAGAGCGCGACCCAGGCCGTGGCCCGTGGCGTGCAGCCGGGCAACATGCTGGCCTTTGGTTCGTCGGCCTCGGGCAAGATGGCTGACATGATCCAGGCCGTGTTCAAGGACGTGTCGCCGGATTCGATGAAGGGCGTGCGCGTCGTCTTCATCGGCCAGTCGGCCGACAACGCCCGCGTGCAGGCTGCGATCCAGCCGACCGGTGCCGAGTACATTTTCGTCGAAGCCAAGTAATACCGAGCCATGGCGGCCATGCTCCGGCATGGCCCGGGCGGCGTCCTGCCAGGGCGCCGCTGATGACCTGACCGGCCCGCGCGCCCGCGCTGGCCGGTCCTTTGTCCCAAGGCGCGGGCGAGGAGTATCGCCATGTCGCTGAAAATCAACGAGCTCTGCGTCAACTGCGACGTCTGCGAGCCGGCCTGCCCGAACCAGGCCATTGCGATGGGTGAAACCATCTACGTGATCGACCCTGCGCGCTGCACCGAATGCGTGGGTCATTTCGACGAGCCACAGTGCGTGGTCGTCTGCCCGGTCGAGTGCATCGACCCGGATCCGGAGATCGTGGAAACGGAAGACCAGCTGCTGGCCAAGCTGCGCCAGCTGCAGCACGATCACCCCGAACTCTATGCGGAGCCCCCATCCGAATGAAGACGCTGATCGTCCGCCCCCTGTTGCTGCTCGGCCTGCTGCTGAGCCCGATGGCCTGGGCCGACAGCCCGGCCCGTGCCGAGCGCCCCGACGGCGCAGCCATTGCCAGCGGCCACGCGCTGGCCACCCAGGCCGGTATCGATATCCTGGCGCAGGGCGGCAACGCCTTCGACGCTGCGGTGGCGGTCTCGTCCACGCTGGCGGTGGTCGAGCCGATCAGTTCCGGACTCGGCGGCGGCGGCTTCTTCCTTCTGCACGACGCGGCCACCGGCAAGGACGTGATGCTGGATGCACGCGAGACCGCACCGGCGGCGGCCACGCCGCAGGCCTTCCTCGACAAGCAGGGCAACCTGGACCGCGACCGCTCGGTCAACGGTGCGTGGTCGGCGGGTATTCCCGGCCTGCCCGCAGCGCTGGTCGAACTGTCGGCCCGGCACGGCAAGCTGCCGCTGTCTGCATCGCTGCAGCCGGCGATCCGCATCGCGCGCGAAGGCTTCCCGGTGTACGACCGCATGGCCAAGGGCTATGCGTCGCGCCGTGAAGTGATGGAGCGCTATCCCGGCACGCGTGAAGTCTATCTGCGCAACGGCAAGCCGATCGCCAGCGGTGACCTGTTCAGGCAGCCGGAGCTGGCGCAGACGCTGGAGCGCCTGGCCGCAGGTGGCTTCGATGGCTTCTACAAGGGCCAGACCGGAAAGCTGCTGCTGGCCGGCGTCAAGCAGGCCGGCGGCAAGTGGACCGCTGAAGAGCTGGCCGGCTACCGCGTGAAGCAGCGCGAGCCGATCGTGTTCAACTACAACGGCTGGAAGATCACCACCGCGCCGCCGCCGTCGTCGGGTGGCATCGCGCTGGCCAGCATGCTGCAGATCCTGGAAGGCTGGGACATCAGGAAGATGGACCCGGCGCACCGCACCCACCTGGTGGTGGAGTCGATGCGCCGTGCCTACCGCGACCGTACGTTCTTCCTCGGCGATCCGGACTTCGTGCAGATCCCGCAGAAGGTGCTGACCAGCAAGGACTACGCACAGGGCCTGCGCGCGACCATCCATCCGGAGAAGGCCACGCCCAGCGACCTGCTGTCGGGCAATCCGACGCCGCTGGAAGACGACGAGACCACGCACTTCTCGATCATCGACCGCGACGGCAACCGCGTCGGCGCCACCCAGACCGTCAACCTGCTGTACGGCTCGGGGCTCATTCCCAAGGGCACCGGCGTGCTGCTGAACAACGAGATGGACGATTTCGCGCTGAAGCCGGGTACGCCCAATGCCTTCGGCGTGATGGGCTACGAGGCCAATGCGCCGAAGCCGGGCAAGCGCATGCTCAGCTCGATGACGCCGACCTTCATGGAAAACAGCGACAAGGTGATCGTGCTGGGCACGCCGGGTGGCAGCCGCATCATCACCATGGTGCTGCTGGGCATCCTCGGCTACGACGCCGGCCTGGACGCGCAGCAGGTTGCCGCGCTGCCGCGCTACCACCACCAGTGGCTGCCGGATCTGATCGAAGCCGAGGACGATGCGTTCGACGCGGCGACGGTGAAGCAGCTGCAGGCGATGGGCCACAGGATCGACCTGCCGGGCAATGTCGCCGCCGGCGGTCGCGGTTCCAGCCACGTGTGGGGCAACCTGCAGACCGTGGAATGGGACCGCAAGGCGAACAAGCTGTTCGGCGGCAGCGACCCGCGCAATCCGGTGGGCAGTGCCCAGGTCGTGCCGGCCCACTGATGTGGCGGTGCCGGCCACTGGCCGGCAATCTGGCAGATCACCAGGACCCCGCCAACCGGCGGGGTTTCCTGTTTCCTTTCTAGCGATTATTTAACAGTCCGGCGCCGATAATCGACGCATGAAACTCTGGTCTATTCGTGGAAACTCGCAGCGCCTGGACGGCGGCGCGATGTTCGGCAACGCGCCGCGTGCGTTGTGGGAAAAATGGGCGGCTCCGGACGAGCTCAATCGCATCGAGCTGGCCTGCCGTGCGCTGCTTGCCAGTCCGCTGGAAGGCAAGACAGTACTGTTTGAAACCGGTATCGGTGCGTTCTTCGACCCGCGCATGCGCGAGCGTTATGGCGTGCAGGAAAGCCAGCACGTGCTGATCGATTCACTGCGCGAAGCGGGTTTCGAGCACGAGGACATCGACGCGGTGGTGCTCAGCCACCTGCACTTCGATCATGCCGGTGGCCTGCTTGCCGCATGGAGCGAAGGGCGTGAGCCCGAACTGCTGTTCCCCAACGCAACCTATGTGGTTGGTGCGCAGCATTGGCAGCGCGCCGTGCGGCCACACCCGCGCGATCGGGCCAGTTTCATTCCTGAGCTGCCCGGCCTGCTGCAGGCCAGTGGCCGCCTGGAAGTAGTGGAGGGGAGTACTCGAAGGCGCTCGGCCGCAGCGTGCGCTTCAGCTACAGCGATGGGCATACGCCGGGGCTGATGCTGGCCGAGATCGTTGGCCACGCGCATGCCGGTGAAGATGCGCATGGTGGCGTGGTGTTCTGTGCCGACCTCATCCCAGGTCGTTCATGGGTGCACGTGCCGATCACCATGGGCTATGACCGCAATGCCGAATTGCTGATCGACGAGAAACGGCAGTTCCTTGAAGACAAGCTGGCGCGCAACGTGCGGCTGTTCTTCACCCACGACCCGCAGGTGGCGCTGGCGCAGCTGGGCCGTGATGACAAGGGACGTTTCGTGACCCTGCACGAACAGGGCGAGCTGAAGGCGCGCGCCCTGGGTTAATGGCAGAGCCGAGCGTGGGCTCGGCTCCACATCACTCGTCGTTACGACGCCTTCAGGCAGCTGCTCATGAAGGTCTTGCGCGCATCGCCGGCCAGCTTCTTCGCGCCTGCGTCAGCGTTGCATTTGCGCATGCGTTCCTGCTGCGTATTGACCGGCTTGGTTTCGACGGCATGACCGCTGAGGCAGGAGCTCTGCGCGGTCTTGTAGGCATCCCCCTTCAAGCCCTTGTTCTTGGCCGAGCATTCGGCCATGCGCTGCTGCTGCGGGGTGGTGGCATTGGCAGTCAAGGGCAGGCCGACCAGCAGGACAGCGGCCAGCAGGAAAGAGGCTTTCATCGGGAGCTCCAAGCGGTGGCGGGTGCGCGGAGCATTCGCTTCCGACCGGTAAGGCCACGTGAAGAATCACGCGTCGGCCACACCCGCGTCCACGGGCGTTCACGTGACGCGGCGAAGCGGGCCGGCGAACGGTTGTCGGGTCAGAGCCCTCTCCTGCGGAGAGGGATCCGACCACGGTTCGCCGGATCAGCCGACGCGGGTGCCGAAGATGCGGTCACCCGCGTCGCCCAGTCCGGGCAGGATGTAGCCCTTGTCGTTGAGCTGGGCATCGATGGCCGCAGTGTAGATTTCCACGTCCGGATGCACGGCCTTCACTGCTTCGATGCCTTCGGGCGCGGCCACCAGGAAGATGCCCTTGATGCGACGGGCGCCGGCGCGCTTGAGCATGTCGATGGTGGCGATCAGCGTGCCGCCGGTGGCCAGCATCGGGTCGAGGATCAGTGCGTCGCGCTCTTCCAGGCGGCCGGTCAGGCGCTCGAAGTAGGGTACCGGCTGCAGGGTTTCTTCATCGCGCTGCAGGCCGACCACGCTGACACGGGCGGCCGGAATCAGCGACAGCACGCCGCTGAGCATGCCCAGGCCGGCACGCAGGATCGGCACCACGGTGATCTTGGCGCCGGCAATGCGCTGCACCGTCACCGGGCCGGCCCAGCCGGCCAGGGTGTGCGGCTCGGTATCCAGGTCGGCGGTGGCCTCGTAGGCCAGCAGCGTACCCAGCTCGTTGGCCAGTTCGCGGAAATCCTTGGTGCTGAGCGCAGCGTTGCGCATCAGGCCGATCTTGTGCTGCACCAGCGGGTGGCGCACTTCGACGATCTTCATGGTCGGGAAGGGGAATAGGGAGAGAGGCCGCCATTTTGCCGGATTGGCGGGGCGAAGCCCAAACCGGGCCCGGGGCCGCTGTACATGAAATGTGCAGAGGCATGTCACGGCCATGCAACCTTGCGGACATACCGTGCAGACCCATTCTTAACAGGAATGGGGATTCCCAGTGCATATCAAGACTCCGTTGGCCGTTGCCATCACCCTGACCCTGGCGATGGGGGCTGCCGCCCCGCTGCAGGCCGCCGGGCAGCAGGCGGTAGCCGCCACCGGCGCCGTGGCGGCCGACGCGGTCGACCTGGACCGTATCGAGGTGCGCGCCCAGCTCGAATCGCAGATCCGCGCGGTCGACCTCAAGCGCGGCAGCGACGCCATCGAAGACGCGGTGTCCTCCGATGCCCTGGGCCAGTACCCGGACAAGAACGTGGCCGAGTCGCTGCAGCGCCTGCCGGGCATCAGCGTGACCCGTGACCAGGGCGAGGGCCGTTTCGTGGTCATCCGTGGCCTGGACGCCAATCTCAACAGCGTCAGCGTGGATGGCATCGCCGTGGGCACGCCGGAGGATTCCAGCCGTGCCGCGCCGCTGGACGTGATCCCGTCCGATTCCACCGAACGCCTGCGCGTGGTGAAGTCGCCGACCCCGGACATGCCCGGTGATGCCATCGGCGGTGCCGTGCTGGTGGAATCGGCCTCGGCCTTCGACCGCGACGGTCGCAGCCTGCGTGGCAAGATCGAGGGCAGCCACCAGCAGCTGTCCGGCGAGACCAGCCCGAAGGCGGCCTTCAACTACAGCGAAGTGTTCAACGACACCTTCGGCGTGGCGCTGGGCGTGAACTACCAGAAGCGCCGGTTCGAGTCGGACAACACCGAAGTGGAGTACGACGGCGAGGACGATGCCGCCCCGGTGACGTGACCGCGATCAACCTGCAACACCGCAAGTACGAGATCGAGCGCAAGCGCATCGGCGCCAACCTCAACCTCGACTGGCGGCCGGACGAAGACAGCAGGTACTACCTGCGCACGCTGTACAGCCAGTTCGACGATGCGGAGACCCGCCAGCGCGTGATCTTCAACTTCGACGACGCGAAGATGGTCAAGACCGGCACCGACCAGTACCGCCTGGATGGCATGCCGAAGGACTCGATCGACAAGCGCATGCGCTACCGCACCAAGAAGGAAAACACCTTCGCGGCCAGCCTGGGCGGCGAGCACAAGTTGACCAACGCCGTGGTTGATTACCGGATCGGCTACACCCGTACCGAAGAGCGCGTGAACGACGAGATGGAGGCGCGTTTCAAGCTCAACGGCAAGGCGTTCAACGGCAGCCTGGACCAGAGCAGCCGGCTGCCCAGCTACAGCTTCGACAACCCGCAGTGGCTGGACAACAGCAATTACGCGTTCGACCGCTTCGTGCTATCGCCCAAGCAGGTGAACGACAAGGAGCACAGCGCGCAGGTCAACGTGCGCTTCGACGGCGACAGCAGCAGCATCAAGTTCGGTCTGCTGGGCCGCTGGCGCGACCGCGACGTGAATGTGGAAGAGCGCGAACTACGCGTCGGCCCGAAGGTGGCGCTGGCGGGCTGGACCACCTCCTCGCCCGAACATCGCCACGGCAACTTCGGCGACGGCATGGATTCGGCGGCGATGCGTGCCTTCTGGGCGGCCAATGGCAGCCAGTACAGCGCCCGCCCGCAGGACGTCGGCGGCAATGCGATGACGTCGCTGGAAGAGGATTACGTGGCCAGCGAAGACATCTTCGCCAGCTACGCCATGGGTACCTGGGACGTGGGCGCGCTGCGCCTCATCGGCGGCGTGCGCGTGGAGAACACCCGCTTCAAGGCGATTGGCAACCAGGTGGACGTGGCCGCCAACGGCCGCAGCTTCACCGTCACCCCGCGCGTGGCCAACAGCAGCTACACCAACGTGCTGCCGGGCCTGCACCTGCGCTATGACGCGGCTGATGACTGGGTGCTGCGCGCCTCGGCCAACAAGACCGTATCGCGCCCGTCCTTCGGCGACGTCTCGCCGCGCGTGGGTTACAGCCGTGGTGACGAGGAAGTGCGCCTGGGTAACCCGGAACTGGATCCGTACGAGTCGAAGAACATCGACCTGTCGGTGGAGAAGTACATCGGCAGCAGCGGCATCGTTTCGCTGGGCCTGTTCCACAAGTCGATCGATGGCTACATCGTCGAAACCGTGCGCACCAATGATCCGGCCTACGGTGGATTCGATGTGACGCAGCCGATCAATGGTCGCAAGGCCACCGTGCGTGGTGCGGAGTTCAACTGGCAGCAGCAGCTGGCCTTCCTGCCGGACGGCCTGGATGGCCTGCTGGTCGGCGCCAGTGGCACCTGGCTGGATACGAAGTTCGATGCCGGCATCAAGGACCGTGCGGGCGAGGACTTCACGCTGCCGCGCGCTTCCAAGCATGTCTACAGCGCACACATCGGCTATGAAAAGTACGGTGTAAGCACGCGCCTGGCGGCCGTGTACCGCAGCGAGTACCTGGACAGCATCGGCAAGGGGCGCGCATTCGACATCTACGTGGCACCCAACACCCAGCTCGATTTCTCGCTTGACTACAAGTTCACCCCGCGCGTGAGCGTGTACTTCGAGGCGCAGAACCTGCTGGACAAGCCGTTGGAGCTGTACCAGGGCACCCGTTCGCGCACCCTGCAGCTGGAAGAGTACGGCCGCACCTATGCGCTGGGCCTGAAGGTGGCGCTGTGATGGGGCGTGGCGTCACTGTCCTGGCCGCCGCGCTGGCGGCTACGCTGGTCGCCGGCTGCACGCCGGCCACCGGCAACGATCCGGTTGCGGGAGCGGCCTCGCCGGCCGCCAGGGGCGAGCGCAAGGTAGCCACCATCGCCGAAGCGTTCCTGTCACCGATGACCCCGGCCGACAACATCGACTCGCCGGCGGCCTGGCGCGCGCCGGACGGCGTACTGTGGCTGATCGCCACTGCCAAGGCCACCGACAAGCTGGTGGTCTACGACGGCAGCACCGGCCAGCACCTGCGTGACGTCGGCAGCAGCGGCACCGCACCGGGGCAGTTCGACCGCCCAAACGGCATCGCGGTGACCGACGACCTGCTGTGGATCGTGGAGCGCGACAATCACCGCGTGCAGGTACTGCGCCTGCCGGACTTCGCGCCGCTGGCGACGTTCGCGGCGGACGACCTGCGCAAGCCTTACGGGCTGTGGGTCGACCGCCGTGCCGATGGCTACAGCGTCTACGTCACCGACTCCTGGGACAACGGCGAGGATGCACAGGGGCGCGACATCCTGCCGCCGCTGGCCGAGCTGGACAAGCGCGTGCGCCAGTATCACGTGACCCGCAATGGTGAGAAGGTCGACGCGAAGCTGGTGGCCAGCATCGGCGATACCACCGAGACTGGTGCGCTGCGCGTGGTCGAGTCGATCTGGGGCGATCCCGAGAACGACCGCCTGCTGATCGCCGAAGAGGACGAGAGCTACGCCAGCGAGTTCAAGGTCTACACCCTCGCGGGCCGCTTCACCGGCACCACCTTCGGCCGCGACGTGTTCAAGGCACAGGCCGAAGGCGTGGCCCTGCGCACCTGCGGCAAGGATGGCTGGTGGATCACCACCGAACAGGGCAAGCAGCGCAGCGTGTTCCATCTGTTCGACCGGCACACGCTGAAGCCGGTCGGCGCGTTCCAGGGCAATACCGTGGCCAACACCGATGGCATCTGGATGATGCAGCAAGCCAGCACGCGCTTCCCGCACGGTGCGCTTTATGCCGTGCATGACGACCAGGGCGTGGTAGCGTTCGACTGGGAGAGCATCGCCAAGCAACTGGCGTTGCCGCTGGAGTGTGGCGCATGAGCCGGCAGCGCGTGATGCGCACGTTGGCCCTGGGTCTGCTGCTGGCGCTGCCGTCGCTGTCGTTCGCGGCGGCCGAACCGAATACCCAGGTGCCGGCAGGTAGCCTCCACTACGCAGCGACGACGGTGCCGGACCGCATCGTCGCCTCGCCGGTGGCCGATTCCAGCCATGGGTTCGCAGTGGCCTGGCGCACCGATGGCAGCGTGCAGGCGCCGCTGCTGGAGATCGCAATGGCCGCAGATTCGCCGGCCATCGAAGGCATCCGCCAGGTTCGTGCGACGACCCGCGCGCTGCAGACCGAGAACGGCCTGTCGCACCACCATCGTGCAGATATCGATGGCCTGCAGCCGGATACCCAGTACGTCTACCGTGTGCAGGGCAACGGCAGTTGGAGTGCATGGAACCAGCTGCGCACGCTGGCTGCCGCCGACCAGCCGCTGACCCTGCTGTACTTCGGCGATACCCAGAACAAGAACGTCAGCCATGTCAGCCGCGTGGTGCGTGCCGCGCAGAAGGCCGCACCGCAGGCACGCATGAGCCTGTTTGCCGGCGACCTGGTCAGCGGCGGCGACAACATGGATGACAGCGAGTGGGGCGAATGGTTTGCCGCCGTCGGCTGGCTGGCGCAGGAAATGCTGGTGGCGCCGGCCATAGGCAATCACGAGTACTTCGAGGAATTCGAGGACACCCCGCAGGAGCGCCGGGTGCTGGGCCGCCACTGGCCGGTCACGTTCGCGTTGCCGGGCAATGGTGCCAGCGCTGCGCAGCAGAGCAGCTACTGGTTCGATGCGCAGGGCGTGCGCGTGGCGGTGGTCGATGGCACTTCGGCACTCGACCTTGGCACCGCCAAGGCACAGGCGCAATGGCTGGACAAGGTGCTGACCGGCAATCCGCAGCCGTGGACCATCGTGTTGCTGCACCAGCCGTTCTACTCGCCGCGCGAAGGGCGCGAGAACGCCGCGCTGCGTGAGGTGCTGTTGCCGGTGGTACGCCGCCACAACGTCGATCTGGTGCTGCAGGGCCACGACCACACCTATGGCCGCCGTGGCGAGGGGCAGGCCGCAACGCCGCAGTACGTGGTAACCGTGGCGGGGCCGAAGCAGTACCGTCTCTCCGACGAGGCACGAAAGACGATGGATCCGGTGGCCGAAGACACCCAGTTGTTCCAGGTGTTGAACATCGACCCGCAGCGCCTGCGCTATGAAGCACGCACCGTGACCGGCCGTCTCTACGATGCCTTCGAACTGCGCCGCGATGCCAAGGGGGGAAACAGCGCATGGAGCTGACCGAAGGCCGCATCGCACCGCGCGACTGCCCGCGTGCGCAGACCGCCAAGGGTCGCGCCGATCGCTGCTGGGAATGAGGAGATCCAGATGAAAACCGTACGCCGTCTTGTCCCCATGGCTGCCATCGGCGGGGCCCTGCTCCTGCTCGCGACAGCGGTGACCGCTGCCGATACCGTGCTGCATCCGTTCCTGGTGGCCCAACCAAGGGAAGCCCCGCGGGAGGTGAATCTGGCGGTGGAGATTCCCGCCGGCAGCGTGACCAAGTACGAGATCAAGGAAGACGGCCTGGTGCATGTGGACCGCTTCCAGTCGATGCCGGTCGCCTATCCGGCCAACTACGGTTCGATGCCGCGCACGTTGGCTGGCGACAACGATCCGCTGGACGCGCTGGTGCTGACCCGTGAACCCCTGCATCCGGGCGTGATCGTACGCTTCCGGCCGATCGGCTACCTGAAGATGATCGACGGCGGCGAGCACGACGAGAAGATCATCGGCGTGCCGACCGACAAGGTTGACCCGACCTACGCCAACATCCGCGACCTGGCCGATCTGCCGGAGATCGAAAGAGAGCGCATCGAAGCGTTCTTCCGGGTCTACAAGGACCTGCCGGCCGGGCGCAACCCGGTGCAGCTCAACGGTTGGGGCAACGCCGCCGAGGCGCGGGCGCTGATCAGCGAAGCGATGAAGCGCTTCGAAAGGTAGATCCGCGCCATGCGTGGATTCAGTCCAGCAACGTCTCGATGAACGATTCGGCCTGCAGGCGGTCGCCCAGTACCCGGGCCACCACCTGTACGGCTGCGTCCTGGTGTTCAGGGCGGATGCCGCCATCGTCATCGTCGTTGTAGAGGTCATCGCCGGCGTCGAGGTACACCGTGCCTGCTGCAGCCAGAGCTGCCATCAGGGTCGGCACGTCGGCAGTCATTTCGACGGCATCCAGCAGGCCGGCACCGTGATGGCTGAACAGCACACGGCCGTCGTCCAGATCGAGGATGAGCGGATCAGCGCTGCGATCGGCAATCACCAGCCAGTTCGAGGGCCAGTCGTTGATCCGTTCGCCGCTGATGCCATGCCATCGATAGCCGGCCTGATGGCTCCACAGGCGTTGCAGCGGCGGTATCCAGACATCAAGGCCGGGAACGGTGATGCCGGCGGTGCCTACCCGGGCATTGATCACTTCGCCCAGCGGCCCGACCTGCGCGTAGAAGCGTGCCAGTACCGGGGGCAGCGGGAACGGGCCCTGCCAGTCGCTCTCGTGCTGGGCATGCAGCAGCCCGAAGCGGGCGAATGAGGCGTGAAGATCATCCATGTCAGAGTCCATCGGGCAGCGGCCGTGCAGCCTAGCAGACGGCGTCTGCGCGCATCGCCTTCACCACCGCTGGCTATCATGTGCGCCTTCCACAACGAAGGCGGTGCATGTGTCGGTAGCGTTGGTATGGTTCCGCCGTGATCTGCGGCTGCAGGACAATCCGGCCCTGCAGGCCGCGCTGGACGCCTGTCACCATGTGGTGCCGGTGTACATCCACGCGCCGCACGAGGAAGGCGAATGGGCGCCCGGCGCGGCGTCCGATGCCTGGCGTCATCGCTCACTGGCCGCACTGGATGCCGACCTGCGCACGCGCGGCTCGTCGCTGGTGCTGCGCAGTGGTGACAGCCTGCCGGCCCTGCAGTTGCTGATCGAGCAGACCGGCGCCGAGGCGGTGTACTGGAACCGCAAGTACGAGCCGGCCACCCAGCCTCGCGACGCTACCATCAAGCGCACGCTGCGCGAGCAGGGCGTCGACGCGCAGAGCTGCAATGGCAGCCTGTTGTTCGAGCCCTGGGACATCGCCACCCAGCAGGGACAGCCGTACAAGGTGTTCACGCCGTACTGGCGCAACGTGCTCAGTCATTGGCGCCTGCCGGCACTGCAGGCCGCACCGGAGGCACTGACGCCGCACGCGGTCGGCAGCCTCGCACTTGATGATCTCCAGCTTGCACCGACGCTGGATTGGGATACCGGCTTCTGGGAGTACTGGCAGCCGGGTGAAGCCGGTGCGCTGGAGGCGCTGTCGGTGTTCGAGGACGGCGCCTTGCGCGGTTACCGCGAGCAGCGAGACCTGCCCGACCGCGTGGGCACCTCGCGGATGTCGCCGCACCTGCATTTCGGTGAGATCGCACCGTGGCGCATCGCGCATGCGCTGGAAAGACTGCGCAGTGCCGGCACCGATGCCGACATCGACGGCTATCTGCGGCAACTGGGCTGGCGTGATTTCGCCTACCACCTGTTGCATCACTTTCCGAAGACGCCCACGGACAACCTCAATCCGCGTTTCGACCGCTTCGCCTGGGCGGCACCGACTGCAGCGCAACTGCACGACTGGCAGCGCGGCAACACCGGCGTGCCGATCGTTGATGCCGGACTGCGCGAGCTGTGGCACACCGGCTACATGCATAACCGGGTGCGGATGATCGTGGCCAGCTACCTGTGCAAGCACCTTCGCGCGCACTGGCTGCATGGCGCGCGCTGGTTCTGGGACACCCTCGTCGATGCCGACCTGGCCAACAACACGATGGGCTGGCAATGGGTGGCCGGGACCGGCGCCGATGCCGCGCCGTACTTCCGGGTGTTCAACCCGGTCACCCAGGCCGAGAAGTTCGATCCGCAGGCCCGCTACATCAGCCGCTGGGTGCCCGAGCTGGCGGCACTGCCGGTGAAGGCGCGGTTTGCGCCGTGGCAGCATCCCCTGCTCCTGGCAGCACACGCGCCTGACTATCCACGCACGCCGATGGTGGACCTGGCTGAGGGCCGCGACGCTGCGCTGGCGGCATACCGCCAGTCGGGGGCGGGGTAAAGGGTGACCCGAGCGATCCGGTCAGTTAGCTGAACGCGGCCCTGTCGGCGCACCGGATCATCATCCCGACATCGCATTCGGCTGTTTATCCTCTCTGCGCCCGCAAGCCGCCGGCCGACCGGAAACCAAGGAGAACCTCATGATCCGCAACACCACCCGCAACGTCGCACTGGCCCTGATGAGTGCGGCCGTCCTGTCGGCCTGCGCCACCGGCGGCTCCTATGTGCAGAGTGACCAGTACGGCAACCCGACCGAACAGCAGAACCGGACCGGCCGCAACGCGCTGATCGGTACGGCCATCGGCGTGGCGGCCGGCCTGCTGACCGGCGACAGTGCTACCGAGCGGCGCCAGCACGCGCTGATCGGTGCCGGTATCGGCGCACTCAGCGGTGCCGCCGTCGGCCAGTACCAGGATCGCCAGGAACGTGCACTGCGCGAGCGCACCGCCAACACCGGCATCGATGTGCAGCGCCAGGGCGACAACATCATGCTGAACCTGCCGGACGGCATCACCTTCGACTTCGGCAAGGCGACCCTGAAGCCGCAGTTCTATGGCTCGCTCAACGGCGTGGCCGGTACGCTGCGTGAGTACAACCAGACCATGATCGAGGTGGTTGGCCACACCGACAGCATCGGCAGCGACGCAGTCAACAATCGCCTGTCGAAGGAACGCGCCGACTCGGTCGCGCAGTACCTGATCGGCCAGGGCGTGCAGAGCGTGCGTATCGAAACGCTGGGCGCCGGCAAGGCGTACCCGATTGCCGACAACAGCACCGATGCCGGCCGCGCCAAGAACCGCCGCGTCGAAATTCGCGTGATTCCGCTCAAGCAATAACGCGTAGCGTTACTGCTTGAGCCGGTCCGGCCATCGGCCGGAGCGAAAATGCCGCCCTTGCAGGCGGCATTTTTTGGGTGCCGAGCGTTGCTCGGCACACCGACAGCGCATGTAGAGTCGAGCCGGGCTCGACTCCCTCTGTAAACCATGCCGACCAAGGTCGGCATCTACCAGGAGATGGGTAGGCGCTCTTGTTGCAGGTTACGCCGCCGAAGCGGCCACCTTCTCCAGGATCCGCTTGCCACTGCTTTCCAGCGCGGCATCTTCCTGTGCCTTCTGCTGCTGTGCCAGCTTCGCGCCGGGGCACTGCGCCAGCATGTAGTTGGCATCGAAGTTGAGCTTCTCGACCAGGAAGTCGACAAACGCACGCACCTTCGGCGAGACCAGGCGGCCGCCGGCGAACACGGCATTGAAGTCCACTTCCGGGCCGGTCCAGCCGGCCAGCACGCGGCGCACCATGCCCGATTCGACGAACGGCTTGGCCATCACATCACCGGTCAGCAGCAGGCCTTCGCCACAGACCAATGCACCATTCAACGCAGACATGTCGTTGGCGGTCATCAGCGGGGTGACCGGGAAATCGCGCAGCTCGCCGCCGTTCTCGCCCAGCTGCCAGGTGAAGCGCGGCGAATTGCCGGTGTGGTACGGCTTGCGCATCGCCAGGATGCGATGGAACTGCAGCTCTTCCGGATGCAGCGGTTCGCCATAGCGCTCAATGTAGGCCGGGCTGGCGAACACCTGCGTGCGCAGGCTGCCCAGCTTGCGCGCGACCAGATTGGAATCGGGCAGGGCACCCACGCGCAGCGCCAGGTCCGCTTCACCGGCGATCAGGTCCAGCTTCTCGTTGCCCATGTGCATGTCCAGGCGGATCTCTGGATACTGCGCATGGAACTGGCCCAGCAGTGGCGCAATCCAGGTGATGCCGATCGAGTAGGGCACAGTGAAGCGCAGCCAGCCGCGCGGGCCGGACTGCAGCTGGCTCACCGCGCTTTCGGCCTCTTCAAGCTCGCGTGCGATGCGCTGGCAATGTTCGTGGTAGATCGAACCGGCTTCGGTCAGGCCGAGGCGGCGCGTGGTCCGGTGCAGCAGGCGCGCGCCCAGGCGCGTTTCCAGCTCCTGCACTTTGCGGCTGACCGTGGTCTTGGGCAGGCCGAGCGATTTGGCAGCGGCAATGAAGCTGCCTTGCTCGACCACTTTGACGAAGATCAGCGTCTCGTTGAGATCGTGGGACATGGTCGGGGATCCTGGACGTCGGGGATGGGACAATCGTGACAGAACGATTGGACCGGGAGCGGATGATTATTCCCCTTAATCAGGACTAATCAAGTAAAGGTTTGAGGTCTATCGTGGCGCCATTCGTTAATTGGAGCCCGTCCGCCATGAGCCTGCGCAACATTCTTGCCCGACTCCGGAACGCCGGCCAGAACACCCTGGACCTGGCGATGACCGTCGAAGCCCGTCCGAGTTCCTTGGTACACAAGGACTTTCGTGAGTTTACCGCGCCCATGCGTCAGCAGCGTGGCGGTGCCATCCGCCTGGTCCCGCACAAGGGCGACCGCCTGCGTCGAATTGGGACTATCCCGGATTTGGAGGAAATGTCCCGTGAATGGGATACTGACGCCCGAAGTCCTGGTCCTTGGCGGTACCGGTGCCGTCGGCCAGGGCGTGGTCGGCGCGTTGCTGGAAGCCGGCAGCCCGGTGCTGGTGGTTGGCCGCGATCCGGGCCGGCTGGCCGCGCTGCACGAGCAGTTCGCGGATGAGCCCGGACTGGAGACGCTGCTGGGCTCGCTCAGCGACGACGGCTCGGCACGCGCGTTGGCCGAGCGCATCGCGCAGCGCCCGCGTCCGCTGGCGGCGGTGATCGCGGCAATGGGTGGCCCCTACCGTCGCGGCCGGGTGATCGACCGCAACGGCGATGAGCTGCTGGGCGCGATGCAGGCCGACCTGATGCCGCACGTGCACGCCGTGCGCCACCTGCTGCCGCTGTTGCAGGACAACGTGCATGCGCGCCGCTACGTGATGATCGGCAGCCCGGCCAACGCCAAGCCCTGGGCGGGCTACGGCGAGACCTCGATCACCACCGCCGCACTGCGCATGTACGCGCAGGTGGTGCACCAGGAAGCGCAGGCGCTGGGCGTGCGCGCGCAGATGCTGGAAGTCTGCAGCCCGGTGTGTACCCCGGCCAACGCGGCCAATGCCTGCATCGAGTGGCCCAGCTCGCTGCTGGTCGGTCGTCGTGTGGTCTCCCTGCTTGATGGGTGCCGCGACAACCGCGCCATCGTCCGCTGCGACAGCAGCGATGCCGAATTGCCGCGTGGCCTGCTGCACCTGGAAGTTCCTCCGCTGTGGCGCGACACCGCAGGCATCGCTTGACCTCGACCATGGTTGAGGTCGCAGTATTCGCCGCCGATTTTTGCAACACGTTCCCATATCGCTGTACCACCCCTCCGTACGGATGCATGCCATGACTTCCCCCAATACCACCCCACATCGTTTCGGACATCGCATTGCGATGGCCGGCGTGTCGATCCTCGCCGCGGCCGTGCTTGCAGCCTGCAGCGGCGGCCATGCCGAAG
The DNA here is from genome assembly GCF_006228405.1 of Stenotrophomonas sp. pho. NCBI lineage: Bacteria > Pseudomonadati > Pseudomonadota > Gammaproteobacteria > Lysobacterales > Lysobacteraceae > Stenotrophomonas > Stenotrophomonas sp. pho. The sequence goes on from NZ_CP029759.1 coordinate 1,751,979, forward strand.
AAGCCGGTGCACCGCCGCCGCCGCAGGTCAGCGCCGCGCCGGTACTGGTCAAGCAGGTCAGCCAGTGGGACGAGTTCAGTGGCCGCGTCGAAGCGGTGCAGAGCGTTGAACTGCGTCCGCGCGTGTCCGGTTACATCGACAAGGTCAACTACGTCGAAGGCCAGGAAGTGAAGAAGGGCGAAGTGCTCTTCACCATCGACGCGCGCAGTTACCAGGCCGAGTACGATCGGGCGGCCGCCGAACTGGCCCGCGCCCGTACCCAGGCCACGCTGGCCCGCAGCGAGTCCGAGCGCGCCAAGCGGCTGTCCGAGCAGCAGGCGATCTCCACCGAGACCGCCGAGCAGCGCCGTGCGGCTGCCGACCAGTCCGGCGCCGCCGTGCAGGCCGCGCAGGCAGCATTGGATGCAGCCCGCCTCAATCTTGAGTTCACCAAGGTACGGGCACCGATCGACGGCCGTGCCGGCCGCGCGATGGTCACCGCCGGCAACCTGGTCACCGCCGGCGACAGCGCCAGCGTGCTGACCACGCTGGTCTCGCTGGACACGGTGTTCGTCTACTTCGATGCTGACGAAAGCACCTTCCTGCGCTACGCCCAGATGGCACGCAAGGGCGAGCGCCCGAGCGAGCGTGACAGCGCGCTGCCGGTGAAGGTCGGCCTGTCCGGTGAAGAAGGCTACCCGCACACCGGCAAGGTCGACTTCCTCGACAACCAGGTGGCCCGCAGTACCGGGACCATCCGCGTCCGTGCGCTGCTGGACAACGCCGATCGCCAGTTCACGCCGGGCCTGTTCGCCCGCGTGCAGCTGCTTGGCAGCGGCCAGTTCCAGGCGCTGCTGATCGATGACAAGGCCGTGCTGACCGACCAGGACCGCAAGTATGTGTACGTTGTCGACAAGGATGGCAAGGCCCAGCGCCGCGACATCCAGCTTGGCCGCACCGCTGAAGGCCTGCGTATCGTCGAGCACGGCCTGGCGGCAGGAGACAAGGTGATCATCGACGGCGTGCAGAAGGTCTTCATGCCGGGCATGCCGGTGCAGGCCAAGGCCGTGGCAATGCAGCCGCAGGCCGTGCCGGCACCGGGCCGCGATGCCACCGCCGCACTGAACAACTGATCCGCCGTCTCCTGATCCGCGTCCCCGCTTAGCTGCCGGCGCCAGCGGCAGCCTTCCCTGCCTTCGTCGTATCGGCGAGGGGCAGGGTGGCTGTTGCCCGCCGAATGCCTTTCCCAGGAATTCCTCCATGGACTTTTCCCGTTTCTTCATCGACAGGCCGATCTTCGCGGCGGTGCTGTCGATCGTGATCTTCGCCGCAGGCCTGATCACGATTCCAATCCTGCCGATCAGCGAGTACCCCGAAGTGGTGCCGCCGTCGGTGGTCGTGCGCACGGTCTATCCGGGCGCCAACCCCAAGGTCATTGCCGAGACCGTCGCCACACCGCTCGAAGAGGCCATCAACGGCGTCGAAGGCATGATGTACCTGAAGTCGGTGGCCGGCTCGGACGGCGTGCTGCAGATGACCGTCACCTTCCGCCCGGGCACCGACCCGGACGCGGCGGCGGTGAAGGTGCAGAACCGCGTGGCGCAGGCGCAGGCGCGGCTGCCCGAGGACGTGCGCCGGCAGGGCGTGACCACGCAGAAGCAGTCGCCGACCTTCCTGATGGTGGTGCACCTGACCTCGCCGCAAGGCAAGTACGACACCCTGTACCTGCGCAACTACGCGCGCCTGCACGTCAAGGATGCGCTGGCGCGTATTCCGGGCGTGGGTGACGCGCAGATCTTCGGTGGCGGCGACTACGCCATGCGTGCCTGGCTGGACCCGGACAAGGTGGCTTCGCGCGGCCTGACCGCCAGCGACGTGGTGCGCGCCATGCGCGAGCAGAACGTGCAGGTTTCGGCCGGCCAGCTCGGCGCCGAACCGCTGCCGGACAGCAAGTTCCTGACCCTGATCAATGCCCAGGGGCGTCTGAAGACCGAAAAGGAATTCGGCGACATCGTGCTCAAGAGCGGCACCGATGGCGAGATCGTGCGCCTGTCCGACGTGGCCCGCCTGGAACTGGGTGCGGGCGACTACACCCTGCGCTCGCAGCTGGACGGCAAGAACGCGGTGGGTATCGGTATCTTCCAGTCGCCGGGTGCCAACGCGCTGGAAATCCGCGATCAGGTCATCTCGACGATGGACGAGATGCAGAAGACCATGCCGGCCGATGTGAAGTACGAAGCGGTGTATGACACCACCATCTTCGTGCGCGACTCGATCAAGGCCGTGGTTTCCACGCTGCTGGAAGCGATCGCCCTGGTGGTGCTGGTCGTGATCCTGTTCCTGCAGACCTGGCGTGCGTCGATCATTCCGTTGATCGCGGTGCCGGTGTCGGTGGTGGGTACGTTCGCCGCCCTGTACCTGCTGGGCTTCTCGATCAATACGCTGAGCCTGTTCGGCCTGGTGCTGGCGATCGGCATCGTGGTCGACGACGCGATCGTGGTGGTGGAGAATGTCGAGCGCAACATCGAGGAAGGCCTGTCACCCACCGCCGCAGCCCACCAGGCCATGCGCGAAGTGTCCGGCCCGATCGTGGCGATCGCGCTGGTGCTGTGTGCCGTGTTCGTGCCGATGGCCTTCCTGTCCGGTGTCACCGGCCAGTTCTACAAGCAGTTCGCTGTCACCATCGCTATTTCCACGGTGATCTCGGCGATCAACTCGTTGACCCTGTCGCCGGCCCTGGCCGCGCGCCTGCTGAAGGCCCATGGTGCGCCGAAGGACGGCCCGAGCCGCCTGATCGACCGCCTGTTCGGCTGGGTGTTCCGTCCGTTCAACCGCTTCTTCAAGTCCAGCTCGGAGAAATACGAGCGTGGCGTGGCCCGCATCCTCGGCCGCCGCGGTGCGGTGTTCGTGGTCTACGCGATCCTGCTGGTCGGTACCGGCGTGATCTTCAAGCTGGTGCCGCGGGCTTCATCCCGACCCAGGACAAGCTGTACCTGATCGCCGGCGTGAAGCTGCCGGAGGGCTCGTCGATCGCGCGCACCGATGAAATGCTGCGCAAGGTGGCCAAGATCGCCCAGGAAACCGACGGCGTGGCCCACACCATCTCGTTCCCGGGCCTGAACGCGCTGCAGTTCACCAACACGCCCAACACCGGCGTGGCGTTCATTCCGCTCAAGCCGTTCGCCGAGCGTCATGGCCGTACCGCTGCGCAGATCAATGCCGAGATCAACCAGAAGATCGCGGGCCTGCAGGAAGGCTTCGCGTTCGCGATGATGCCGCCGCCGATCCTCGGCCTGGGCAACGGCAACGGCTACCAGATGTTCATCGAGGACCGCGGCAACCTGGGTTACGGCGCGCTGCAGAATGCGGTGCAGGCCATGCAGGGCACCGTCGCGCAGACCCCGGGCATGGCCTTCCCGATTTCCAGCTACCAGGCCAACGTGCCGCAGCTCGATGCCGAGGTGGACCGCGTCAAGGCCAAGGCACAGGGCGTGCAGCTCACCGAGCTGTTCGACACCTTGCAGACCTACCTGGGTTCGGCCTACGTCAACGACTTCAACCAGTTCGGCCGCACCTGGCAGGTGATCGCCCAGGCCGATGGTCCGTACCGCGAGACGGTCGAAGACATCGGCAAGCTGCGGACCCGCAACGACCGCGGCGAAATGGTGCCGATCGGTTCGATGGTCACCATCAAGCAGACCTTCGGCCCGGACCCGGTGCTGCGCTTCAATGGCTATCCGGCAGCGGACCTGGCCGGTGAAGCCGATCCGCGCCTGCTGTCCTCGGCCGAGGCGATGAACAAGCTGACCGAGATCGCCGGCAAGGTGCTGCCGGTGGGCATGACCACCGAATGGACCGACCTGAGCTACCAGCAGGCGACCCAGGGCAAGGCGGCCTTCATCGTGTTCCCGGTGGCGATCATGCTGGCCTTCCTGGTGCTGGCCGCGCTGTACGAGAGCTGGTCGCTGCCGCTGGCGGTGATCCTGATCGTGCCGATGACCCTGCTGTCCGCCCTGTTCGGCGTGTGGTTGACCGGTGGTGACAACAACGTGTTCGTGCAGGTCGGCCTGGTGGTGCTGATGGGCCTGGCATGCAAGAACGCGATCCTGATCGTCGAATTCGCCAGAGAGCTGGAGATGGGCGGCAAGGGCATCGTTGAAGCGGCATTGGAAGCCTGCCGCCTGCGTCTGCGCCCGATCGTGATGACCTCCATCGCGTTCATCGCCGGCACCGTGCCGCTGGTGTTGTCGCACGGTGCAGGCGCCGAAGTGCGCTCGGTGACCGGTATCACCGTGTTCGCCGGCATGCTGGGCGTGACCCTGTTCGGCCTGTTCCTCACCCCGGTGTTCTACGTGGCCCTGCGCAAGTTCGTCACCCGCAACGGTGGTGGACAGCTGGTGCAGCACGGCGAGCCGACCATCCACCACTGATATGGAACCCCGTCGCCGCCGGTCATTGGCCGGTGGCGGCTTTCCCCTCACAAGGCATGCATCCATGAACACCCATCAGAACAAGATCGCGCTGGTCACCGGCGCCACCCGTGGCATCGGCCTGGAAACTGTGCGCCAGCTGGCCCAGGCTGGCGTGCACACGCTGCTGGCCGGTCGCAAGCGTGAGACCGCCGTGGAGCTGGCACTGAAGCTGCAGGCTGAAGGCCTGCCGGTCGAAGCCCTGCAACTGGACGTGACCGACGCGGCCAGCATCGCCGAAGCGGTCGAGCAGGTGCGCCAGCGCCATGGTCGTCTCGACATCCTGGTCAACAACGCCGGCATCATGATCGAGAACCCGGCGCAGGCACCGTCGGAACAGTCACTCGATACCTGGAAGCGCACTTTCGACACCAACGTGTATGCGCTGGTGGCGGTCACCCAGGCCTTCCTGCCGCTGGTCAAGCAGGCCAAGTCCGGGCGCATCGTCAACGTATCGAGCATGCTCGGCTCGCAGACCCTGCACGCCGACCCGGCGTCGGGCATCTACGATTTCAAGATCCCGGCCTACAATGCCTCCAAGGCGGCGGTGAACAGCTGGACCTTGAGTCTGGCCTACGAACTGCGCAATACCCGATCAAGGTCAACACCGTGCATCCGGGTTACGTGAAGACCGACATGAACGGCGGCAACGGCGAAATCGAAATCAGCGAAGGCGCACGTTCCAGCGTGGAAATGGCGTTGATCGGTGAATCCGGCGCCAGCGGCAGCTTCACCTACCTGGGCGAGGTGCTGCCATGGTGATCCGCACGTTGGCGATGGCCGTCTCCAGCCTGGTGCTGGCAGGCTGTGTCAGCGTCGGCCCCAACTACAAGGCGCCGATGCAGGAGCCGGTGGTCCTCCAGAGCGCACAGCAGCCGGTGTTCAGTACCGCTTCGCCGGTCGCCAGCTGGTGGGCGCAGTTCGATGATCCGGTGCTGGAACAGCTGGTGCACGGCGCACTGTCGGACAACCTGGACCTTCGCGTGGCCGTGGCCCGCGTCAGCCAGGCCCGCGCGGTGTTCGTGGAAAGCCGCCTCGACCAGGCTCCGCACGTCACCGCTGGCGGCAGCTACGACCGCCGCAAGCAACCCGATCCGCAGCTGGGTGGGCAGCGGGTGTTCAGTGAAAGCTACCAGCTCGGCTTCGACGCCGGCTGGGAGCTGGATCTGTTCGGCCGCAAGCGCCGTGCTGCTGAAGCCGCACGCGCCGACCTCGGTGCCGAGCAGGCCAACCTGGCCGATGCGCAGGTCCTGATCGCCGCTGAAGTGGCACGCAACTACTTCGAGCTGCGTGGTACGCAGAAGCGCATCGCGGTGGCCCAGCACACGCTGGAAAACCTGCGCGATACGCAGAAGCTGACCGAGGCGCGCTGGCAGCTGGGCGCAGGCAGCGAGCTGGATGTGCAGAGCAGCCGTGCCCGCCTGAAGGCGATCGAGGCTGACATCCCGTTGCTGGAAGTGGCCGAGGCGCAGTCGCGCAACCGGCTGGCCGTGCTGCTCGGCCAGCGCCCGGAAGTGCTGACTGACATGCTCGCGCCGCACGACGTACCGGCCTTCGCCAAGGCACTGCCGCTGGGCGATACCCGCGAACTGCTGCGCCAGCGTGCCGACGTGCGCGTGGCCGAGCGTCGCCTGGCGGCTGCGACCGCACGCGTGGGCGTGGCCACGGCGGACCTGTTCCCGCGGTTGTCGCTGTCCGGCTTCGTCGGGTTCCTCGGTGGCGATGCCAGCGGCCTGGTCAATGGCAACAACAAGGCCTGGTCGCTGACCCCATCGCTGACCTGGGCGGCATTCGACTTCGGCACCGTGCGTGCACGCCTGCGCGCCAGCAAGGCTGAAGCCGAAGGCGTGGCCGCGCAGTATGAGCAGGCGGTACTGCTGGCCCTGGAAGACACCGAGAACGCGCTGACCCGCTATTCCAAGCAGCAGGCACGGTTGGCGATCGTGGTCGAGCAGGCGCAGGCGGCACGGCGTGCCGAATCGCTGGCGCAGATCCGTTATCGCGAGGGCTCGGAGGACTTCCTGACCCTGCTGGATGCGCAGCGCACGCAGCTGGCAGCCGATGATGCGTTGGCGGCGGCCGAGTCCGAGGTCAACGTCAGCGTGGTGGGCGTGTACAAGGCGCTGGGCGGCTGGGGGCAATCACCGCAGCAACCGAGCGTGGCGCAGGTGCCCTGACGCCGGGGGGACGGAGGCCGTGGCTTCCGTCCCTTTGCTCTTTCAGGGCCACTGATTGGCCGGCACCTCGCGCTCGCGCATGCGCACGATGCAGAAGCGATGGCCGGTCGGTGCTTCCATCACCCACCAGCGCTTGACGAAGCCTATCCGTCGCGCGCCGAGCTTCTCCAGGCGGTCGGCCTCGGCATCGATGTCGTCGCTCTCGATGTCCAGATGCACCCGTGACGGGTGATCGACCCGCTGGACTTCAACGTCCAGGCCCGCCGGTGCGCCCAGCAGGTCGGCATACTCGGCGCCCCCTTCGGCACGCGCCGCCTGTGCCTGCAGACCGAGCGCGGCGGCCCAGAAACGGGCGCCTTCGTCGGCGGGAAGGTCCTGGCAGTCGATGATGAATCCTGCCAGCCGGCTCTGGTGTGCCATGTGCTGCTCCGCAGTTCGAGGGGTACGCGGCAGGGTAGCGCGGTGCATTCCGCGTACGTCTTCACCTTCGTGACGTTTCTGACTCTGCCGGATTGCGGGCTCGCCGTGTAACTAGTGGGTCAGGCACTCGGGAGGACAGGCAATGGCGGACGGAAGGCGGGATACCCAACGGATGTTGTTCGGCGATCCGGGTCCACCGGGTGCGGGCCTGTCAGTGGCGGTCGTGGTGCTGCTGGTGCTGGCGACGATGGCCGCAGCGGTCGGTTTCCTGCGCCTGCAGGATTCGATGCTGGGGCTGGGCCTGATCGGCGTCGCCGTGTTCCTGGCGATAGGGGCCCGCATCTGCCAGGCGCGCGATCAGCATCAGGCCCTGTATCGCCTGCTGTCGCGGCAGCCGCCGCTGTAGCTGCGGCTGCCGTGCGGGGTCAGTGCTTCGGCCAGTCCAGTTCGACCACCAGCGGGAAATGATCCGATGGCAGCACGCCATTGATGCGGCGGTCATCGGTCAGGAAGCTGCGCGCGCGGAAACCGCGCACCAGCACCCAGTCCAGCTGCGCGGTGGCCTTGCCAGTGAAATCGTGGAAGGTCAGTCGCGGGCCCTGCGGTGTCTTCACCTGGGCACGGGTGTCGTGCAGTACGCGGGTGAATGCCTTGTAGGTGTCGCCGCCGGGTTCGCTGTTGAAGTCACCGGTCAGCACCACCGGCAGGTCGGCCGCCAGTCCGGCCACGCGCCTGCCGATCAGCTCGGCACCCTTCACCCGGCGTGGTTCGTCCTCGTCGCGGTAGGGCAGGTGGGTATCCATGAAATAGAAGCGGCGGCCGTCATCGATGCGGCGGAACAGCGCCCAGGTGACCATGCGTGGATACAGGTTGCCCCAGGTGATGCTGCCGGGCACATCGGGCGTATCAGACAGCCAGAAGTTGCCTGATTCCTCGATCGCCAGCACCTTGCTGTCGTAGAACACGCCCATGTGCTCGTCGCCGCTGCCGCCGCGGCGGCCCTCGCCGAACCAGCGGTATCCGGGCAGGTGCTGGGCAAGGTAATCGGCCTGCTCCTGCACCAGCTCCTGGGTACCGATCACCGCTGGGTGCGCGTCGAGGATGACCTTCACCATCGCATCGCGACGGTCGGGCCAGCGCTTGCCGGGTTCGGTATCGGCCGGGGTGCGCACATTGAACGACATCACCTTCAACGGCGCAGGGGCTGCGGCCCAGGCGCTGGTCAGAGGCAGGGCAAGCGCCAGCAGCGCAGACAGCGCGGGGCGACGGAAACGCGACAACATCGTGGAATCCCTCCATTCCATGAAAACGGTTTCACAGAGCATGCCACGAATGCGAGGGCAGCGTTATGCAGGGATGGGTGGCTCGCGGATGCCGGGCGGGCGATGAACGCCCCGCCCGGTGGACCGCGCACCGGCGATCACGGGTCGTAGCTCATCCCGTCGCCTGCCTTCTGCAATCGCGCAGATGCACAGGGCGTATGCCGCACGCTGATCAGGCAGCAGGAAGTGCCTCCATCCTGATCAATCTTCAATCTCGCCACGGCGGCCTGCCGCGCGCACTGCCTGCGCGGTGGTGGCCACGCCCAGTCGTTGCCGCGCTCGCCGCAGGTGGTTCTCAACCGTGCGCGCAGACAGCCCCAGCGTGGCCGCTATCTCTGCCTGGCGCCGTCCAGCGGCGACCCAGCGCAGCACCTCGCGTTCGCGTGCGCTCAGCGCGCCCGCGCGGGTGTCGACCGGTGCTTCGGCAAGCCGCCGCGCCGCGCGGAAGACTGACGTGCCGACCATTTCAAGCAGCAGGCGCGCGCTGGCGGACGCATCAATCGAGGTGCCGGCGAAACTGACCGCACCCTCCAGACCGGTCGGGCCGAACACCGGCACCTGCAACCCATGCAGGCCATCGCCGCGAGGCTGCTTCACCACCTGGTAGCGCTCGCCACGCACGCCGTCGCGCTTGCTCCAGAAGAACGGCGCATTGCTGTCCAGCACATGGCGGTTGACCGGACAGGCGTGCAGGTAGCGGGCGAGTCCGCTATCGCTGCCGTCGCCGAACCAGTCACCTTCAATCCAGTACACACGCTGTGCGTCGCGCTCCAGCCCGGTTCCGGTGGCAAACACCAACAGGCGGTCGTAGCCCAAGGGTGAGGCGGCGGCGCGCAGCACGCCGCCCACCGCCGGCAATGACCGCGCCTGTTCCAGTTCCAGCAGCGCGGGCACCAGCGCAGGCATTGGCTCAGCGCCCCGCCAGCGCATCGAGCAGCGTACGCGCGGCCAGCTTGCCCAACGCGTTGCCGGCCAGCGGACTGTCGCCGGTCAGCAGCAGGCGATCCTGCAGCACGCTGCCATCGATGCCCTCATTGACGATCTGCACCCCCTGCTGGGCCAGCCGTTCACCGAAGAACCAACGCAGCTGCCCGGGCATGTAGCCGATCCCCGGTGTCTGCCGGTCCATTGCGTCGGGGAAGGCACAGATGCGGTAGCCACGGAACAGCGAGGCACCCTCGGCGTCGTCGACGCCCGCCGCCAGCAGCGCCGCCGGGCCATGGCAGAGGGTGATGATGTGGCGCTGCTCGGCCATGGCCCATTGCAGCGCGGCCTTCACCGCCGCGCTCTCCGGCAGGCCGATCAACGCGCCGTGCCCACCGGGAATGAAGACGGCGGCGTAGTCCGAATCGGCGCCCAGGCCGGCCACCACCTGATCCAGCTGCAACGGCTGGCGGAAGCGTTCCTGGTAGCGTTCGTACAGGGCGCCGATCTCGCTGTCCTCGTGTGGGAAGGCCCACCATTCGAACTTGACGGCGTTGCCGGACAGCGTCGCCACGTCGATGTCGAAGCCGGCCTTGTCCAGGTGGTACATCGGCAGCAGGGTTTCCACCGGATGGTTACCGGTGGAGAACAGGTGGCCATTGGCGGTCGGCAGATAGCGCTCGTCGGCGGCGATCATCAGCACCTTCCAGCGGCCATCGCGGCGCGCATCCGGATAGTCGGCGCCGGACAGGTCGCTCTTGGGCGAGGTGAACTGCGACAGCGAATACGGCGACGGGAAGAAGGCATCGCGCTCGGCCGGATCGGGGCTGGGCTGGCGGCTGGGCTCTTGCGTGTTCATGCAGACCTCCGTTGGGGGAAAGTGAGCCCAGCATAGGAGGCTGCGTGCGCAGGCGCGATGAGGGATTCCCCTCAATCGGCCGCAACCCGGATGCTGCAGCGCGCCACCCGGCCGGTTGGACAGTGGGATTATGTCGTGTTATCTAGCCAGTGCCGGGATAATCCCGGCATAACCACACAGCAAGCAAAGGAATGAAAATGAAAAGATTCGCCCGAGCATTGCGCGTCACTCTGAATATTCATCCGAACGAAAAGAGCAGCGTGTGGAATACCTGGCCGCTGTGGGTCGAATTCTGATCCTGCCAGCCAAACCCGCGATTGAGCGGTAGCAAGACGAAGGGACTCGTCTTTCGAGTCCCTTCCTGCCGGAGACGCACTGCATGCAAGGGATGTCGAATGAAGGCAGCGCCATTGCTGCCGAGCGCCTGGCTGCGCGCGTGGAGCGCGAAGGGCCTGTGCTGAAGCTGGAAACCGGTGGAATCGGGGTGTTCTGCCCGGAGCTTGCCGGCAAGGTCGACAAGGAAAATTCCGAGCAGCTGTACGTCGTCGAGTCGCTGGCCGACCTGTTCCGCCGTCACGAGCGCGTGCGCTGGACCGACGTGCGCAGCCTGATCGCCACCCGTAGTGCTGAGCTCACCGGAGCACAGACCCTGGAGGCACTGCAGTCGCGCATGAGGCAAGCTCTGGATGGGGTGTGCGGCCATGCGCTGGATGCCACGCCGGCGGTGTGGAAAGTGATGGCCCATCCCTTGATCCCGCTGGTGATCGACGGGCTCGATGCCCGCGGCACCGCAGCCATCGAACGCGCCCTGCATCTGCGCTACACCACCCAGGTCGAGCAGGTCATCCATCGGCGCCACCTGCTGCGCAACTTCCTCATCGGCCGTGCCGAATCACGGGCGATTGCCGCGGAACTCAAGCACCGTGTCCGCAGCGGACGTTCGGCGCTGGATTACGCGCAGTCATTGCTGAGCCTGCGAGAGCGCATCGGCCTGGACAAGGTCACCTACCTGGTCACCGTGCAGCTGATCGCCATTTCCGGCGTGCCCGGCATGATGGCCGCCTGCCTGCTGCTGGCGATGCAGATGCATCCACACTGGCGCCAGCGCATCGAGGAGGAATTCGCGCCGCTCTCGGAGGCGGAGATCCACGCGCTGCCGATGGCCAGGATTCCCTGCACGATGCGCTTCCTGAAGGAAGTGATGCGGCTGTACTCCACGCCCTTCAACAACCGCCGGGTGGCTGCCTGCGATCTGCAGGTGGAAGGGCAGGCCATCGCCGAAGGTACGGTCTTCGAGCTGAGCTCGTTCATCCAGCACCGCTCGGCGAAGTACTGGGATGACCCGCTGCAGTTCGATCCCGATCGCTGGTTGCCCGAACGGCGCAAGCGTACCGCCGGCATCTATGTGCCTTATGGCTTCCCCACGCGTTCCTGCGTGGGATCGGCGGTCGGCAATGCACAGCTGGTATTGCTGTGCGCGCTGCTGGCACGCGAGTTCCGCTTCACCCCCAGCGCCGACTATCGGCCCGAGGTGCGCATGGAGGGCTTTGCGATTCCGGCGGCGCTGCATGGCACGTTCTCGCGGCGTACGGCCGGTGCCTGATCTGTCGGGACGGCGGCTTACTTTCCCGTTCGCCCGTGTGCCTGCATGTCCTCATGCAGGATCCGCCGCAGCTCGACGATGGCCGGCGTAGCTTCCTGCACGCTGTGTCCGGACACGATCACCTTCTCCGAATCCGCGTGCGGCAGGTGCGAACTCCAGTAGGGCACCAGCCCGTCATCGGTCTTCTCAAGTGGGCCATCGGCCTTGGCGCGGGCGATGATCGAGTGGTAGTGCACCTTCGGTGACATCGGCAGGTCAGCCACGGCGCGGACGAACGGGTCGCCCTTGTCCAGGTTCTGGATGCTGTTCATCTGGTAGCCGTGCTTGCCGTCATTGCGGTCGATCTGGCCGTCGTTGGCGATGGTGGCGACGTCTTCCAGCACGGTCAGTGGCAACCGCACCAGTCGGCCGATCCACCGGCCGAGGCGGGTGCCCGCCACGTCGGTACCGCGATGCGGCGTGGCGATGAACACCACGCGGGACACTTCCGGTTCTGGCAGGAAGGTCAGCACCGGTGCGCCTTTGGTGCGCAGCAGTTCGCGCTGGGCGGGCGTCATCTGCGCGGTGGCCAGCAGGGTGTCGACCAGGTGGTCGCCGGAGGAGGAGATCATCAACCGTGCGATCACCCCGCACATGCTGTGCCCCACCAGCACCATGTCATGCGAGGCCTGCGCCTTGCCGCTGGGGTCGAAGTGCTTGAACGCTTCAGCCAGCGTGTGGCGCATCGCATCGTGGCTCATCGCGATGGGCATGTTGGTCGGGTAATAGAACTGCCAGACCTGGAACTCCCGGCGGATCTCGTCGTCGCGCAGCAGTTCGTTGGCCACGTTGACCCAGGCTTCCGGACTGCTGGCCAGGCCATGGATCATCAGCAGCACGCGGCGGTTCGGGTCGTAGGGCTGCATCATGTACAGATGCGGCGTGTCGATGCCGCCCTTGCCACCGAACAGCGTGCGCAACGACTGTCGGCTGAAGTTGGAGCGGGCCAGCCACAGCGCATAGCCGGCAGTGAAGTTGGCCGCCAGTGGCACCTGCTGGCCGTGCAGGGTCACTTCCGAAACCTGGTAGGGATCGTGGATCTCCAGCTCCGGCTCGTCATCGTGCAGCACCTCCCACAGGTTGTTCCCCGAGAAGCGCAGCAGCACCGTCATCGATGGCGAGGGCATCTCGCTCCAGCTCTGCGTGGCCGAAGTGCTGGCCTGCGTTGCCTGCGCCGCTGCCCGAGGCGTGGTGGCCGTGCTGCCGGCCGGGTCATCCATCACCGCCACCAGCTCGGCACCGAAGCCATCGCGGCGATGCACGCTGCGCAGCGTACCGGTGAACGACAGCGAGGCGGCGGGTACCAGCTCGCTGGGGGTACGCTGGTCCAGCGCCGATGCTTGGTCTGAAGGGGCCAGCACGAAGGTCCAGCGGCCCAGCTGGAAATGGCTGGCCTGGCCGTGCACGCGGCCGGTGGCATACGCGTTGTACAGCTGCACCGAGGCTTCCTGCACCGCCAGGTTGTAGTAGTCGCGCACCTGGGTCTGGCGGTCTTCGAAACCACGCTGGTTGGCGGTGCGCTCGGTGAAGAACAGATAGGCATAGGCCTGGCGCGCGACCTGCATCCACGCATCGAGGCGTGGCTGGAAGTCGGCATCCAGCTCGGTGACTGCGGTCTTGGCGCGGCCGGATGCCGAGTACTCGCGCTTTGGCGCCGGCAGGGTCATCGCATACTGCAGCCACAACTCGGCCAGGCTGGAGCGCTTGTCTTCCTCGCGCACCACGATGCTGCCTTCCATGGCCTCGATGCAGGGCAGGCCGGGCTTGGCACTGACGCCCTCATCGAGCCCGGCCACGCGCAGGGTCTCAATGGTCGCCGCGCTGAGCTTGCCGGAGGTCAGGATGTCACCGCGCTTGAGCGCGATGTACTGGCCGGGCGTGACCGAGGCAACCTGCACCGACGGCCCGAACTGGCGCAGCGTCGCGCAGCCGCCCAGGGTGAGCAGCACGGTGATGATGAGGGTCGTGCGGCCGATGAAGCCCAAGCCCGTGGTAGCCATGCGATGCTCCTGCGCGGTGGCGCCACTCTAGCGGTGGGCCTGTCAAAGCGGAATCTACCGGCTGGGTCGGGCTTGGCGGCGAGTGCGGTTGGTAGATTCGGGCAGTTCCGTGCGCCGGCTGCAGGTTCCTAGCCCATCAGTGGCTGATCTGGCACTTCACCGCCGCCGAATAGCCCTCGTAGTCGTCGCCTGCGATCACGTGCAGGGTGTGGTGCTTGTCGATGCGCTTCACGTACGAAGGTTCCTCGGTATTGGCATGCTCGTTGACCTCGGTCACCGACCAAGCCTTGGCCAGGCGCTTGGCGTCGACACCGTTCAGGTACACGAAGAGGCCTTTCTCACCCTCGGCCACGTTTACATCGGCACTGTTGACCGTGCCGCCAAACAGCGCGACCGGCTTGTCCTCAGGCTCGAAGGTGCCGCCCGGCTTCTTGGCCAGGCCGGCCGCCTGCAGGGCATCGATGGCGTCGGCCGCACTGAAATCCGAGCCCGCCTTGCAGGCCAGCAGCGCTTCCAGCGTGGCGGTGCCGGGCGGCGCGATGGCCGGGCTGCGGCGTGCGTGGCTGGGGCTGCGGCGAGCGCGGTGAGGAACAGGACGAGCGTGGTTGTGGCGATTTTCATTGCAGATCCTTCTGGCGGTCGCGAATGGAGGGACTGTTGTGTTGGCGGTGTCATCCCGATTATGCGCCACACGTCCTGCGCGACGTGCAGGCACAAAAAAGCCGGAACCCCAGTTGACGGGAGATCCGGCTTCTTGCGGCCTCGACAGGCCATACAGATGGTGGAGGTGGGCGGATCGTCCCAGCACCTCTTTCTAAGCAGTTGAACTGCAAGGAAAAGTTGCCGGGCCCGCTCCCTCAAAACGATACCTCAAACGATACCCAATCGTAGCATGCAGGCACGGTAAGGGGCTCGTGGGCGGCCGTTCTCGAAAGAGGACGGCATGCTGTGGAAACTTTTGGCGGTGATGGCTTTGTTGGCCGGCGTTCCGGCCTGGGCGCAGGGCGGTTCGATTCCGCCCACCGGAACGGAGCAGGGTTGGAAGGGGCTGCACCTGGCGGAACTGGTAAGCGAGCCCGGGGAGGGCCTGAGCGATTTCATGCTGCGCATTGCCCCGGTCCTGGACCAGCACACCCGTGAAAGCGGCCACGAGGTTTGCGGCATGGTCGCCCAGTCTGCGGATGCAGAGCGGTTTGGCATCCGCTTGGGCACGACGAAAGGGGCGATGACCTGTTCCATGTCGCGGTCCAACGTGCCCGACGGCATGCACGCCCTGAACGTCTCTATCCACTCTCATCCCCACACCCGTTCAGTGCTGCCGACCGCCGCAGACGTGTCCTTCTACGCGGAAAATCCGCTGTCGTCGGGCCGAATGGTGAAGCGTGGGCGTTCTGAGCGTGTGGGCGGCGCCTACTTCTCAAGCGGCGATTATGCCGCCGGCCCGGGCTACCTGGTGGCAGAAGGTCAGTTGCTCTACCAGGAGGGCAAAGGGACCGAACGAAACCTGGGCCACTTCGTTGTTACGCCGGGGGAGTTGGCGGAACCCAAATAAACCGAAATGAAGCCAAGAGGAAGCCCCGCAATGCGGGGCTTTCTGATGCTACGTCAGGGCAGAACGCGGTAGTAAAACGCAACGCTGCCGCGTATGACGGAGCCATTGTCAGTGGAGGCGTTGCCACGAAACTCAAACTCCACGCGCTTACCGTTGAAGCTGAGAACCTGGTTGCTAGCCGTGAATGACGTCGGGCTTCCCGGACGTGCGGTGTTGCTGCTGCTCCCACCGCCAGTGATGGTTGCAGTGATGCCATTGAACGTGATTTCTATCTGTCCATTGCCCCGCACTGGTCCCCAACTGCTGGACCACTCGGAACTCTGGCCCGCCAGGTAAGTCCAGCTCGTGGCTTCGGTCAACGTGCGGTTGCCCACGGTTCCGTAGGCATTGGCCACAGACAGATTGACGAATCCCGAGGTAACCACCAGCCCCTGCGTGGCGCAGGTGTTGGATGTAGTCCCCCACCCGCTGGTAGCCGTGTAGGTGCCGCTCCAGCTATCCGACGTGCTCGACACCGGCGAGCCGGTGGCGGCCGGGCACACCCAGGACGTGGTGCGCGTGCCGTTCTCGACGCGGCTGCGCTGCTGCCAGTGCTCGCCCACCTGGCCAGCCGGGCAACCGACGTTTTGGCGTTCGGCCGGCGCGTCGCGGGAGATGGCCACGGAGGTAGGCGACGGAGCCACGCACGCGGGCGCGCATGTGCTGGAAACAGTCGTCCACGGTCCATAGGTCCCCGTGGCCCAGGCCTCGTAAGGCCCGCCCACCTCGCCGCAATAGCCCTCTCGTTGCTGCCAGTGCTCGCCCACTTGGCCAGCTGGGCAACCCACGTTTTGAGATTGCGTCGGCGGCACCGTGCAGACCGGCAAAACCGTCGGCGTGCTCGGAGGTAAAACTCCCGGCGTTGGCGGCGGGGTCGTCGGTGTCGCTGGTGCTGGCGGGGCCGTAGGCACGGCCGGGGGTGGTGCTGAGGGCGTGCCAGGCGTCACCACGCCAGGCGTTCCAGGCACAGCATCGCCCACGCTGGGGGCTCCATTGACCGGGGCGACTGGCGTGGCTGGGTTGGTCGGGTTCACCGATGGCGGAGCCGTAGGCAGCGCGATGGACGACACCGCAACCGACGAGCCGGACGCCAGACCGGAGAAATACACGAAGCCCAGGCGGTCCCCGCCGTGCTGCTCGCACGCAACGGCGGCGCTGGCCGGGTCGTATTTGTTGTTCACATAGACGCTCTCGCCATTGACCTGCGCATCGGCCACGGCCGGGTCACCGGCCATCGCGGCAACCAGCTTGGCGCATGCCGCCTGGGGCACGTCGCGGGTTTCGACTAAAAACGAGTCGTTTCCACGTTTCACCGTGTTAGGCAAGAACGACACCAAGCCGCCCCATGCGTTGCGTAAGCCATCGCTGTGCCGCAGCCGCTGCGCGGCCAGCCCATCGGTTCGCACGAGGGACGTGGACAGCCCAGAGAAGCCGCCTACGATTCCTAGCGAGCGGTCGATGGCCGTTGCGGTTTCGCTGAAGTCCATTTGTGTTTGCTTCACGTCGGCGGCCACCGATGTGGGACCGAACAGCAGCCAGCCGGCGGCCGCCATGGCCGACATTGCGGCCAGCACCAACAACACCTCCACCAGCGTATAGCCGCCCGGCTTCTGGCCACGCGGAGCGCTTGGCGGAAGCGTCGGGCACTCCGCCTTGCGCTTGCGACGCGCGTCGAGCAAGTCGCCCAGCGAGCCCAGGAAGTGAACGCGCAGGGCTTCCCTCTGCTGTTCAAGCAGCGGGTCCGTGGGTCTCTTATCGTCGCTCATGACCGGGCCGCCTCTCGTGCGGCCGCACGAGCTTCGAGGTGTTTGATGCCGCGCTCGCGCAGTGCGTCCCGCCTTTGTGGTTCGCGCTCGAGTTGGCCGGCGATGATCAAAAGGGCACCCACAATCTCTGCCTCATCCCAGCCGTCTGCACCGGCGGCGATGACCAGCCCGCCCAACCCAATCTTGCGGTGCGCGTCGGCCGAGCGGAACAGTTTGGCGCGCTCCTTGGCCTTGTCGCGCGCGGCTTGGCGGGCCTGCCTCTCTTTCTCTTGCTTCTCAGCGACCAGGAGTTTTGCTTGTTCCTTCGCCGCGGCTTCCAACATCTTCGCCAGTTTTAGTTTTTGCTTTTCAATATCTGCCACGGCACGCCTGCATTAAGCCCTGATAAACCATGCAAGCAGATTCAGCGCGGAGCGCAAGGGGGTAGCGCCCATTTTCTGGCGCGAGCGAGCAGCGAGCGCCGCTTTTGACTTTGGCTAAAAAGTTGACAGTTCCGTTGTGCATGTAACTCTGATTCAGGGGGCCAGCGAGCGCAGCGAGCAGCCCCGGTTCTCTTGAGTTTGATGCGGGTGCGAAGCGCCCAAAGAAAACAACAAGAGCGCACTTAGAGTAATCCCTTCGGGATTACGTGCGGTCAGGGGCTTCGCCCCCGACACCCCGGCGCGCTTCGCACGCCAGCCCCCCATTGCTCGCCCCCAAGGGGCTGCGCTCGGAGACTGGATTGGCGATCTACCACCTCACTGCTAAGGCTTACTCGCGCTCGGGAGGACACTCGTCCACCGCTGGCGCTGCCTATCGTGCAGGGGTGCGGATTGAAGATGCATTGACCGGGACGGTCCACGACTACACGCGCCGCCAAGGCGTCGCGTTTTCGGCGCTCTGCCTTCCAGGCGAACAGACCGCCGACCGGGCCGAGTTTTGGAATCGGGTCGAGGCCCACCACAAGCGTGGAGACGCCATCACGTGCCGCGAGGTGGAGGTGGCGCTTCCCGCCGAACTTTCGGCCGAAAAGCGCCAAGAACTGGCGCATGGCTTTGCCCGCCATTTGGCCGAGCGCTACGGCGTGGCCGCTGACGTGGCCATCCACGAGCCGAGCAAGGGCGGGGACGGGCGCAACCACCACGCCCATATTTTGCTCAGCGCGTGCAGCGTCAACCCAGACGGAAGCTTGGGGAAGAAGGCTGTGGCGCTGGACCCGATTGCGTGCAAGCGAGCCAAGCAACCCACACTGGCCGAAAGGGAACGCGAGTTCTGGGCCACGGCCGTCAACCGCATGCTGGCCAGCGAAGGCATGGCTGCACGCGTGGACCATCGTTCGTTGTTGAGCCAGCAGGCCGCGGCCGTCCAAAACGATGACTTCGCCAAAGCGGCCCAGTTGGACCGCCCGGCCACTAAGCACGAAGGCAAAGCGGTCACCCAAGCCCGCCGCCGTGGCGAACGGTTGCCGCGCGCCAAGCGAAACGACCGGGTCCGCCGAGCGGCCGACAGCCGCGTCATCGCCCACGCCGAGCGCTTCGAGGCATTGAGAGCCCAAGCCGCAGCCGAGGGGCGCTTGGCCCATGTGGACGAGCAAGCCCTGCACGCACAAGCGCTTCTGGAACGCCGCAAAGAATCGGCGGTGCGCTTGCGCGCTGCTGCCCAGCCATCCCCCACCGAGGCCCCACGCCATGACCGAGCTACCACCAATCCCCAGCGCCGACGCGCCCCGCTCTCACGCGAGATAGCGTTGATGCTATCCGAGTCAGAAAACCCGGAGTTGGCAACGAGCGCATGCCTGCGCTGCGCCCACTCCACAACCTTAACCCTGGGCTGGCCGGTGGCGGACGACCAGCCGCCGAAGGGGCCGGATTTAGTCGTGTTTTGCGGACAGATGCACCGCGACATCACGACCCTCGTCCGGCGGTGCTCCGCATTCCAGTCCAACTCCTGACGCCCAAGCCAGGGGCCGCCGTCCAGGCGCGTGCACAGCGTCCCGCTGCGCACAAAGCCGGAGCATCCATGCCCCGGCCGGCCCCCGTTGGGGCGGTCAGCAGGGAAAGGGGGCGGCAGCGGTTGAACGCGCTTCACGTAAAAACACTCAAGACAGGCAGGCGGAAATCATGGCCGGAGACCAAGCGGTAAAAAATCTAGAAGAGATCATTGAACAGATGTTTAAGGTCGCGCGCCGGGCCCTTCAGTCCAGCAACGCCACGCCTGAGCAGCGTTCTGTCTCTCGCACGCTCCTCCAACGCCGTGACGACTTGGCTGAAAAGCGCCAGGCGCATGTGGACGCTAAACAAGCCAGACAGGACGCCAGGCTGGCCCGCCGCAGGGCCGTGGCGGACGCCAACACGTTCCCGGTGCCCACGGATTTCGGTTCTACACTGCTGCGCAAGGTGGGACGGCCCACCGCGAAGGACCGGGCCGCGCAGGCGATGCAAGAAAAGAGGCAGCAGGCCAGGCTCCAAGAGCAGCAGGCCCGCGCGTTGCGCGAACAGACCAAAGAAGCCACAGACAAGGCCGGGGTGGCGTTCGAGCTGGCAACGGTGGATTTTCTGACGCAGTTCCCGCACCAGTTCCCGCCCGTCAAACCCACTGCCGAGCTTGCACCGACGCACGACATGGCCTCCACGCGACCGACCCTAGACCAGGCTGTTCAACCACCGGAGCCGGTCAGTCCGGGCCGCCGTCCGTTGCCTCCGCGGCCTTGAGGATCGCCGCGACGGCCCTGGCCCGTTGCTCGGGCGACAGCTGGGCCAGCGCCAGCACGGCGTCGGCCATCGCCTCGTCCTCGGCGACCAGGTAGGCCATTGGCACCTGCAACACCTCGGCCAACTTCCCCAGGCCGTCCAAGTCGATGCCCCTGGCCTGGCTCTCGTAGCGGTTGACCCGGTTGGCGGCCACGTGCTTTTCAAGCCCCATGAGCAGCCCCAAGGCCCGTTGGCTGGGCACGTCGCGTAGCGCACGGGCCTGCTTCAGCCGAGCCGCAAAGAGTTGGCGTGGGTTGGGTGGGGCCTTGGGCACGGGCAGGACCGAAACGACGAGCAGACCACAGCATGACGGCGGGGCTCCCTTTGAGGTAGTTTCTACCTGAAAGGTAGCATCCCGCTGCCTGCCAATGGAATGCCGATGAGCTACCAGCCTGTGCCCACCGTCTCGGTGATGACCCCGCAAGCCCGTTTCACCCTGTGCTTTTGCCTTGCCGTCCTGTTGACGGGGCCGTTTGGGCTGGTCCTTGGGCCGGTCTCGTCGCGCCTGCTGCGGCGGAAGGCAGAACGGCTTCATCCGGGAGCCGCCTATGCCGCAGCCCAGCGCAGTGCGGGGCATTTCAACGCAGGCCAACTTTGGGCAATCACTCTTTGTGGCATTTTTGGCATCATCGGCCTCCTGATGTTGCTTCCAACGTTGCTCTTCCTCGCGCTCAGCGTCGTCGCGTAGAGAGGTTCCATCCAGAGCGCAGCGTGGGATCCCATTCAGGACCCTGGCGACCGTCGGCATGACAAAGGAGCACATGTGGCTCCGTTTGGTTGGCTTCCTGTCTCATCTCACGAGACGGGAAGCCGCTACTATGACCGACTACGTAAGGTTCTTCCCGACAGCCGCCGATCCGGCTCCGGTTCGAGCCCCCGGGTAGGGCCTCGCCAGTTGCCGATGGGCACATATTTGGATACACAAACGTGTATCCATGCGACACTTAAGCCATGATGAGCAAAGATGCTGGACTTCGTATCCGCGTGGCGCTGCAACTCCGCGAGGCGTTCCAAGCGGCGTGTTTGGCCGAAAATCGGCCAGCATCAGAAGTTCTGCGTGAGTTCATGCAGGCATTCGCCGACCGGCGTCAAGACGGACGGCAACCGGACATGTTCGCGGCACCTGCTACCAGAAAGAGGCGCCGATCAACCAAGAGAAATACGATATGAGCCTCAAATCATTGGACTTGTTTGCAGGTGCGGGCGGCCTGTCCGAGGGGCTGCGCGAAGCAGGGTTTACGCCGCTTTATGCCAACGAGATTTCGCCTCGCTATGCTCAGACCTATGCGATTAACCATCCGAAGACTCAGGTGGACAGCCGCGATATCCGGCAGGTCGATGCACGTAAAATCCGCAATCGCCTCGGATTGAAGCGAGGCGAGCTTGACTTGGTGGCTGGCGGTCCGCCGTGCCAAGGGTTTTCGATCAATGCGCCGAAGCGTTCCACCGAGGATAGGCGGAATCATCTATTCCGAGAATACCTGCGTTTCGTCGCCGAATTTCAGCCGCGCACGGTCATGATTGAAAACGTGCCCGGCATGGTGTCGTATGAGGGCGGAGCGACACTGGATGCGATCCTTGAATCACTGAAACAGCTTGGCTACGACGCCGACGTGCGCATCCTGTATGCGCCCCATTACGGCGTCCCCCAAACCCGGTGGCGAACGATCATTCTTGGCGGGCGAGATGGCCTGAACCCTGCGGAACTATTCCCTGAACCGCTGCGCAGCGCGCCAGTCCGTGTGAACTTCACTGCACAGTTTGCCGGTCGGAGTCTGGTCGCCCTGCCACGTTCGCTGGAACTGCCGTCACATGTCACAGTGCGTGATGCCATCGGTGATTTGCCCATTCTGACCAATGGTGAACTCGGTGCGGCAGAGAAGCCTTATGGGAGTGTGGCCAGCAATCCATATCAGCAGCTGATGCGCATTGGATCGACAGGGGTAACTTGTCACGAGGCCCCGCGATTGGGCAAAATAAACATGGATCGCCTGGCTTTCATTCCGCCAGGCGGAAACTGGACGGACATTCCCGAAGCGCTGCTGCCGCGGGGATGCGCATGGCGCGGCGCAGTGACCACACTAAGCGTTATGGGCGTGTCGACCCTGATGGTTTGGCATCGACCATCTTGACGAAATGTGATCCGCATTGGGGAGCTTACTTCCACTACGATCAAGAGCGTGCTTTCACGGTGCGCGAGGCAGCGCGCATTCAGTCATTCCCCGACACCTATATGTTCTGCGGCTCCCGGGTAGAGCAATACGAACAGGTCGGCAATGCTGTTCCGCCGTTGTTGGGCGCGGCCGTGGGTCGAGCCATCGCCCACGCGCTTCAAAGTGGGCGCAAGTCTCGTCGCAAAGTCGGCGCAGCCTAATGGCGGGAAAAATATGGGAGTTCTTCGGGTATCGCGCTGATGACTGCTCAGCAGCCGCTGTGCAGGCCGCAGACTCTAGACAATGCCCATTTCTAGGCGAGGTTTGCGAAAAGCGTCTGAGCGATGGCGAGATAGCGGGCGTTTGCACTATCAAACCGGTAAAGTCTGAGCCAGTGATCTGCTGCCCGATTCGCTTATACGCCGAGAACTACAAGGTGCTGTCCGACGTGGCGCGCATCGCATTCGGCGGGGATCTGCTGTTGTTTGCTGGTGCTGAAGCCGCCAAGATTGCACGACGTGAAGAGCGACCGGTGGTTGCAGTATTCGGCAAACGCTGGGGTGGCGAACTGCGTCTCCCCCAGAAGGACGGCATAGGAAGCTACTTCGTCGATTGGGTTTTGGCGCTACTAGATGCCAAAGGCGCTTTGCAGGAGTTTATCGCCGTCGAAGTGCAGACTATTGACACCACTGGCAACTACCGCAACGGACGGCAGGGCCTGCTGACGCCGACACGAACGAACCCGGCGACGACGGCAGGTCTAAACTGGGAAAACGTAAACAAACGTATCTTGCCGCAGCTTATCTACAAGGGACAGGTTTTGCAGCGAGAGGAACTATGCCGCAAGGGCTTGTTCTTCGTCTCACCCGGGCCCGTGTATCAGCGCATCATGGGCCGGCTAGGCGGTGCTGCCGGCTTGGTGCGCTATGCACTACAACCGGCTTCGATTACTTTCCTTGCCTACGAACACGACACAGCGCTGAATCTGCCTGCCGGCGCACTTGTTCCTTTGCGTGCGTTAATGCCGCACTCAACGACGGTCTACAAGGTGCAGGAGGCGTTCAACAACGTGACGCTGCCCGACGAGAATGTCTATCGAGACGCCATCGTGGCTGCGCTGAGCGGGCCACGACGATAACCGAGCGGCCCAGCTTTAAGAAAGCTAAGCTACGGGCGGCTGGCGCGGCACGAAACTCATCTTTTAGATGATGCGCTTGCCATCTCGCAGGTTTCCAAGAATAAAACGCCCCCGGCTTGACAAAAGCCGAGGGCGTTTTATTTTGATTTCACGGCCCCCGAGTTTGACCGACTCGGAGGCGAGCAAGGTAGATGACAGCTACGACATGCCCAGGCAAGGCCCCTTGAGGCCACTCTAACAAGCCTGGACGGACCCGCAAGCCCCTCCTCCTTTCTCTCCTCCCTGTCTGCCCAGCCCGAAGGCCGTTGGTAGCCGTAACTCGTTGCCGGTGGAAAGACCGGCTGCGCACAAGGAGAACTGGGAGCCCGCAAGGGCTTGGGTTGACCCCACCAGGGTGCGCAGGCTTTGAAGCAGGGGGACCGGGCGCTGTATGGCCTGCAACCTGCGCCAACCAGGTAGTTCAAGCGTCGCAGAGGCGTGGGGAGTGCTCAATCTGGCCCCACTCGTGTGCCCTGTCGCGGTCCGACTATCAGCGGTTTGTGGCCCAAGGATGGCAGCTAGGATGATATTTCTCAGCGACGGCTGGGGAGCGGGCAAGCCCACAGGAGAGACGCCACATAGTGGTGACGGAACCCTGAGCCGGCGCGGTTGGACCGCGTGAATCCGTCGTAGCGGTGTAGTCCTTCTATCACCGCGCCCGACTGTCGGGCCGTCCTTCGGGGCGGTAACCAACGGGGGCCAAGTCACCCCTGCCGCTTCGCGCGGAGGTCCTAGGGGAGACTTTGCCCTTCATCGTCGGGGGAGCCGGAGGCGACCCCCAAGATGAAGGGCAAAGCAGGGGAGCTTAGCGAAGCTTTAAGGGGAAGAAAGGCAGGCATGTGCAGGCTTTTCCTGTTTCAGAAAAGCACATCGGCGCGCGCCGACCCCTTGCGCATCCAGTGAGATGCGCTAAAAACTGCCGATGGACAGTGCCACCCGCCGAGCCGCCGCCAAAGCGGCAGACAAACTTCTGAAAGCCGCCGGTTACGACACGCGGGGCAAGAACCTGCGCAAGACCATGAAGAAGAAGCGCAAAGCGGCCCATGTTGCCCGTCAAGGGAAAAAGACCGGGAAAATGCGCGGCAGCCTGGCGCGCTGAAAAATATTTCACCGGTTGTTAGGTTAAAGACTTGCACCCGTCAGAAAAACATGACAAAACATCGATGTCGGCGGTTTCCCTGCGTTAGCAGGGGTTTTACAAACCAGCCTCGGGCTTGGTGCTGTTGTTCCCCACGTCAGCGGGGATGACCCGAGATTCACCGCCCTATGGGTGGCTTAGAAAAAAGCTTTACCCGCCGACACGTTCACCGCCCTTTGGGGCGGATAGTAGGTTCCCCCATTGGGGTAGTGAATCCTGGTGATGCTACTAGTATTCAGTCACGTTCCCCCATTGGGGATAGCAACACCAAAGCCCTCGCTCATGCGGGGGCTTTGCTTTTCTTGGCTTGGCGCGTCTTGGCGGCTTTCTCCCTGCGTCGCTCGATGTGGGCCACTTGCTTGAAGGCACGGTCAAACTGCCCCGGCACATAAGCCGGCAGCGCAACAGGCGGCCCGTATTCGTTCAGCGCTGCAAAGCGCTTGGGGATGGTGCCGGGGTTCACGTAATGCTTGAGGCCGCTGGGAAGGGTCAGGTCGTGCCCCGTGATTTCTTGAGTCACTTGGATGGCCGTCCCAAGTTCGTTGACCAGCGTGTTGGCCACGTTGTGGCGGAAGCAATGGAAGGATTTCAAGCGGCCGGTGAGGCCGCGCTTGATGGCGTAGGCGCGGAACTGGTCGCCCATCGTGTCCCCGTAGCCGCCGGCTTCCGAATGCTGGAGGTGCGGGAACAGGCGGTCGAATCCGGCGCGCTTCACGTCCTCGACGAACGCCAGGAACCCCGCCTGCAGCACTGCGTCGGACAAGGGGACGAAACGCGAGGAATGCGCGTTC
This sequence comes from Stenotrophomonas sp. pho, assembly GCF_006228405.1. NCBI lineage: Bacteria > Pseudomonadati > Pseudomonadota > Gammaproteobacteria > Lysobacterales > Lysobacteraceae > Stenotrophomonas > Stenotrophomonas sp. pho. The sequence continues at coordinate 1,777,116 of NZ_CP029759.1, forward strand.
TTCAATCGCTGGTCCGGGCGCAGGGCGCGGATGTGGATGCCCCAATGGCCGCCCACCTCGGCCACGTCATCGACGTAGAGTTGGGCCAGCTCGTTGACGCGCGCCCCCGTCGCCACGCCCAGGATGGAGCCGAACCAGCGGTGCGGGTATTTGCTGGCCCACAGCGGGAATGCTTCGGTATCAAAGAGCGCGGCCAGCTCTTCCGGCGTGAACGGTTCGCGGGTCGGGGCGTCGGTTTGGGACTTGGAGCGATTCATGATGGCCTTGTGCGGGGCTTTGGGGATAAGGGCCTCGTCGGCCTGGGCGTTGAAGAAAGCGGCCAGATGGTCGCGGCGCTTCTCCTGGGTGCGTTCCAGCAGGGTCGGGTGTCCGCCTCTTTTGGCCTTCGCCAGCACTTCCTTGGGCGTCAGGCCACGGAACACGGCTTTCTTGCTGGCGTTGGCCGGGTAGACCGCCAGCGCATCAAGAAACGCCCGCACGTCCGTGGCGGTGACCTCCTCAATCGGCTTGTCGTCGCCCAACGCCAAGAACAGCCGCAGCGTGTATTCCGTGTCCATGACGTTGCGCACGGCGCGCTGGGCCCGCCGCATATCGTTGAGGTAGACGTCGATGCGCTCGGACAGGAGCGGGCCGGCGGGAGGCGCAGGCGGTGCGGGCGGGCGTGGGGGCTCCCACCCATGCATGCCCGCCATGAGCGGGTCCTTTGCTGCGAGAGCGTTCAAGTCCTGCACGGTCTGCCGGAACAGCCGGCGGTCCTCGGTCGTGTTGATTTCCACCCCGCCCAAAGTCAGCCCGTTGGGCAGCCGCACCTGCTGGATGGTCAGGTCGTTGTGCCCGTTCTCGCGCACCCGTCGCAAGATGTCCTTGATGTCGTCGTTCATCGTCCCTGTTCGTAGCGCTTTGAATGCTTCCGAGAGTGCCACAGCCATGCGGGCAGCGACCAGTCGGGCGGCATCGCCTCGGCCGGGCAGGGCACGAACGAGGAAGCGGCAACCCAAGGCCTGGCGCAAATCCACGGGCACAAGAAAGCGGGCATAGAGCCCGCTGGCGCGCTTCGACAAGAAGGGTTTGGGCAAAACGATACCTCAAACGATACCTGAAAGGGGTATCGTTTGAGGCGCGTTTTCTACCAAAAAGCCTTGAAAAATCAATGCACTTAGCGTAGATTTCAAGGCGAGAATGGTGGAGGTGGGCGGAATTGAACCGCCGTCCGAAGGCACTCCATCCCCAGCACTACATGCTTAGCTCACCGTTGGATCTCGTCCCCGAACAGCACGGTGCGCAAAGCGCATCCGGGAACCAGCCTGTTGTGTTCTAGTGCCGGACTGACAGGCAGCCGTCCAGCGCGATTCCATGATAGTGACTCTACACCGCGAGCATGGACACAAGCGGTTTCGAGGCTTAGGCCTTAAGCGGCCAGAGCGTAGTTGTCGTCGTTGGCAACTAGAGTTTTGCAGCTGGATTTACGAGGAAAGCTACCCCCTCGGCATGCGCCAGGCGACTTCACAACCCCCGTCGAAACCAATGCACCCCGGTTTCTTCAAGTTCTGCAAGGTACAAGGCCTGCTTTCGTGTCGCCACGGTCAGTGCCTGCCCAACGCTGCCAATGCTACGCCAAAACAGCTGAACAGTCACCGGGGCAATCCACAACATGTTGTAGAGCCAGCGGCATAGCGGATTGGTAACGTCATGGGCACGAATTTGCGACACACTGGCGGCGACCATCCGAGCCAGGACAGACACGGAGACTGTGGGTGACCGAGGCAAGCCAACAACGCAGCCTGCGACAGCTGGTCGGACCCGTCGGGGCCGACTACCAGCGACGGGCATTGCCCCCTGGCTGGGTCTGGGCCGTGCTGGGCGCGCTGCTGGCGGCCACCTGCCTGACCGAACTGCCGGCCACAGCGGCCGCAGCACTGGTCGCCAGTGCGGTGGTGGTGCACTGGTCGCAGCGCGGTCGCATCCATTGGCTGGGCTGGCGCCTGCCGGGCCTGGCGGTGTTGGCGGCCCTGCTGTGGGGGCCGGAAGTGCTGTCGCAGTGGTTCGAGCACGGGCTGGCCGTGGTCCTGATGTCGCTGGCCAGCCTCAGCATCGGCGTGCATGTGTGGCAGTCGCGGCAGATGGCGCAGCAGCTCCAGGGCGCGGCCGATTCGATGGATGACGCCCAGTTGCTGGCCCTGCTGCCGGCCGACGCAGCCCAGCTGGCGCAGCGGTGGCGCGCCGGCGATGACCGGCATGCGCCCGAACTGGCGGTGGTGATGCATCTGGCCGTGATGCACGCCGCGCTGGCACCGCGCATGCGCGGGCAGGGCGTGCTGGCGGGGTGACCGGCAGGCAACTCCAGCGCCGACACGACTACGACCCGACAACGTCTTGCGCAGGTAGATCCGCTCGTGACCGGGTGGGCAGTCGGGCAGTCGCCCATACACGGTGTAGCCCTGCCGCAGGTAGAAGGCTTCGGCCTGCCAGTCGAAGGTATCCAGCATCACGCTGCGGGCGCCATGGCGGTGCGCAACGGCTTCTGCTTCCGCCAGCAGGCGCTGGCCGATGCCTCGCCCGCGCAGTTCCGGGTCCACCCACAGCACATGCACCTGCAGCCAGCCGGCACAGACGTCGGCCAGCACGCCGCCGCGCAGCGTGCCGTGCTCGTCATGCCAGGCCAGGCGGACTGGGGTCTCATCGAACGCATCGCCGCCGTGGGCCTGGTTGAAGGCCAGCAGGCGCGCGCACAACGTGCGCGTTTCATCGGCGCTGGCAGTCGCCATGGCGCCCATGGGAGTGATCATGCGTCGCGGTTGCCGCGACGCATCACGCGCTGCTTCTCGATCGCCCAGTCGCGGTCCTTGGCGGCATCGCGCTTGTCGTGGGTCTGCTTGCCCTTGGCCAGCGCGACTTCGAGCTTGATCTTGTTCTTGCTCCAGTACATCGCAGTGGGCACGATCGTGTAGCCATCGCGCTCGACCTTGCCGATCAGCTTGTCGATCTCGTTCCGGTGCAGCAGCAGCTTGCGCTCGCGCCGGTCATTGGCCACCACGTGGGTGGAGGCCTGGATCAACGGGGTGATCTGTGCACCGATCAGGTAGATCTCGCCGCGCTTCACATAGGCGTAGGCATCGATGATGTTGCCACGGCCTGCGCGGATCGACTTGACCTCCCAGCCCTGCAGGGCGAGGCCGGCCTCGAAGCGCTCTTCGATGTGGTATTCGTGGCGGGCACGCTTGTTCAACGCGATGGTTTTGTTGGCCGTCGCGCTCTTTGCTTTATCCTTGCCGCTGTTCTTGCTCATTTCCGTATTGTCTCCGATTCGGGCCCGCCCGGTCGATTGCCGAAACGTCCTGTATTCATGCCTACTATCCGCCGCAGCGCCCTGGTCGAACATTCGGCCGCGCGCATGTTCGACCTGGTCAACGACGTCCAGGCCTATCCGCGCCGTTTCCGCTGGTGCTCTGCTGCCCAGATCGTTGAGGAGGGCGAGGACCGCCTGGTGGCGCGACTGGACCTGGGCCTGGGCTCGTTCAGCACATGGTTCCAGACCGAGAACACCCTGCAGCGCCCGCACAGCATTGATATGCAGCTGCGCGATGGCCCGTTCAAGCAGCTGCACGGCCGCTGGGAATTCCATGCGCTGGCCGAGGATGCCTGCAAGGTCACCCTGACCCTGGAGTTCGAACCCAGCTCGCGCCTGCTCGGTCCGGCGCTGGCGATCGGCTTCCAAGGGCTGGCCGATCGCATGGTCAACGATTTCGTCCGCGTCGCCGACGAGGGCTGAGCGATGATCGAGGTCGAGGTGGTGCTGGCCTGGCCGCAGCGGGTGCTGTCGCGCCGCTTGCAGCTGGAAGAAGGTGCGACCGTGGCCGACGCCATTGCCGCCGCCGCGCTGGAAGGCAGTGCCGATTGCCCCGCCGTCGCCGTTCATGGTGTGCTGGCTCGCCCGCAGCAGGCACTGCTGGAAGGTGATCGCATCGAGTTGCTGCGCCCGTTGCTGGCCGACCCCAAGGACAACCGCCGGCGTCGCGCACTCGGCGGTTGATTCCGGCAGCCGTACCTGCGGACGGGCAGGGGGCTCAGCGGCCCTTCTTCTTCTTGTCCTTCGGCAGGTTGCGGCCGAACTGGCGCACGGTCTGCTGGGCCAGGGCCTTGTCGTTGCCCGGGAAGTAATCGCCTTCCCAGCGGGTCACGGTGTCATTCTCGAAGAACACCACGAAGTTCTTCACTTCGGTACGACCCAGGCGGTTCACGCGCTGGCTGGAGGTGTAGTCCCAACGCTGGGCGTGGAACGGGTCGGGAATGGACGGGGTGCCCAGCAGCGCGGTGACCTGCTGCTTGCTCTGCCCGACCTGCAGCTTGGCCACGGCATCTTCCCGGATCAGGTTGCCCTGATAGATGGGTTGCTTGTAGATGATGCCGCACCCGGTGGTGGACAGGGCGACGGCGGCGACCAACAGGAGATTGCGCATCGGGACTGGCGGTTGGGGAAATCAAACCGATGATACACTCCCGGCGTGCCACCGCGACCCAATCCGAGGCAGCTGGCGCTAAATCGCCAATGAACGGAGACCTATGGAAACCCACGACCTGCGTAAAGTCGGCCTGAAGGTGACCCATCCGCGGATGCGGATCCTGGCGCTGCTCGAGCAGCGCAATGCCCAGCACCACATGACCGCCGAAGACATCTACCGCCAGCTGCTGGAGCACGGCGACGAGATCGGCCTGGCCACGGTGTACCGGGTGCTGACCCAGTTCGAGGCCGCCGGCCTCGTGCTCAAGCACAATTTCGAGGGCGGCCAGGCGGTCTACGAACTGGACCGTGGCGGCCACCACGACCACATGGTCGACGTGGACAGTGGCAAGATCATCGAGTTCGAAAGCCACGAGATCGAGGAGCTGCAGCGCAAGATCGCCGCAGACCATGGCTACGAGCTGGAAGAGCACTCGCTGGTGCTGTACGTGCGCAAGAAGCGCAAGTAATCCGTTCCGGCCAGCTGGATGCGACGAAACCCCGGGCCTGCCCGGGGTTTTTCGTTGATGGGGTCAGAGCCCTTTCCGTTCAGGTAAGGGATCCGACCCCTTGCGGCCCAGCAGGATCTCCAGGTCCACCGCCTCAGCCATGGCCCGGTTGCCGGCATCACCCGGGTGGAGGTGGTCGCCGGAGTCGTAGGCCACGGCCATCCGTGAGGGATCGGCCGGGTCGCGCAGCGCCGCGTCCAGGTCGATCACCGCGTCGAACGGGCTGTCCGTGCGCAGCCAGGCATTGAGCTGGCGGCGCAGGGTGTCCTTGTCCGGTTGGTAGTAGTCGTCCAGCGGCGTGCCGGGCAGGGCGCCAGCGAACGGTGGCAAGGTAGCGCCCACGATCCGCACACCTCGGCGGCGGGCCTGTTCTGCCAGCGCGCGATACCCGCCTGCAGCTCGCTCAGCGTGGGTCGGGCCTGGTTGCGGGCGAATGCGGTACCTGGCCAGCTGATGTCATTGATGCCGATCAGCACGATCACACTGGATACCGCAGGCTGGTCCAGCGCGTCGCGCCGGAAGCGGACCAGGGCGGATTCACCCATGCCGTCGCGCAGCAGCCGCCCCCGGAAATGCCGGCGTTCACCACGGCTATGCCCCGCGCTGCCAGGAGCGCGGCCAGATGATCGGTCCAGCGCTGGTCCTGGTCGAGGCTGGCGGTGGCACCGTCGGTGATCGAATCCCCGATCACCACCACGCTGCGCGCGTCGGTGTCGGCCTCGACGTCAATTCCGGTCAGCAGCAGGCGGGCGGTGGTGCTGCTGGCTGCGCTCAGGGCCTGGGCCCGGCTCTGGTCGCCAGGGGCGATCCAGCTGGTCTGGCGGCCTTCCCAATGGAACGTCTGAACGGTTGCCGGCCCCGGCACAAAGACGCTGACCTGCAATGCCTGGCGGTCATCCGTGGCCAGCGGGAGCGGATCGCTCAGCTGTTCCTGACCGGGCCCGATCAACACCCCGGGCTGGCCGCCGAAGCTGAGCGGTTGCGGGATGGCGCCCGCGCGTGCGGCCACGCTGGCCGCCCCGATCCGCAGCGGCCGGGTGCCGTAGGCATTGCTCAGCCGCACCCGCAGCCGCGGGCCGCCCAGGCTGACACGCACCGTCTGGCGGAAGGTCTGGTCCTGCAGCGTGGCCGGGACCAGGGTCGGGAACAGGAAATCCGCGTTCCAGACCGGCTGCGGGCTGGCCTGCCAGCTGGCGACCCAGTGCGGGGCGGATGCGGCACTGGCGGCGCCGGACACGGCGAGCAGGGCGGTGGTGGTGAGCTGGCTCAAGCGGTTCATCGGGCAGTCCCGAGTGGAGGGACCGCCATGGTGATTCCGTGCTTATCTGTGAACTAGACTGCGCACGGACAATCATCTGTGAACTGGATTCATCGCCATGGCGCGACCCGACATCAACCGATCCGGCGAACTGGAAGTGTTCGTGCGGGTGATCGAGACCGGTGGCTTTTCCGCTGCGGCCCGCACGCTGGACATGACGCCGTCGGCGGTCAGCAAGCTGGTGGCGCGGCTGGAGCAACGGCTGGGCACGCGCCTGCTGCAACGCTCCACCCGCCAGCTGCAGCTGACCCCGGAAGGCTGCGCGTTCTACGAGCGTGGCCTGCGCGTGCTGGCCGACCTGGACGAGGCCGAGCGTTGTGCCAGCGCCCATGCCGAGCCGCGCGGGCGGCTACGGGTCAACTCCAACGTGCCGTTTGGCCGCCATTTCCTGTTGCCGCTGCTGCCGGCGTTTCTTGAGCGTAACCCGCAGGTGGGCGTGGACCTGACCCTCAACGACGAGGTGATCGACCTGCTGGAGCAGCGCACCGACGTGGCAGTGCGGGCCGGGCCGCTGAAGAGCTCCAGTCTGGTGGCGCGACGGCTGGGCGCGACGCGGATGTTGATCGTGGCTGCACCGGCCTACGCGCAGCGGCACGGGCTGCCACGCACTGCCGAGGAGCTGCAGTCGCACAACCGGCTGGACATAGGCCATGCTCGTGCGATGCAGGGGTGGCCGTTGCTGCAGGAGGGGCGCGAGCGGATGCTGCTGCCCAGTGGCAATGCCCGCGCCAGCAACGGCGATGCGCTGCGCCAGCTGGTGCTGGGCGGGCTGGGCATGGCGCGGCTGGCGGCATTCCAGGTGCAGGAGGACATTGCTGCCGGGCGCTTGCTGCCGGTGCTGGAAGAGGCCAATCCCGGTGACCTGGAAGAGGTGCACGCGGTGTTCCTCGGGCAGGGCGGTTACCTGCCGCTGCGGGTGCGCGCGTTCCTCGATTTCCTGGTGGAGAACGTGGATCTGGCGCGGCCATTGGGGTGATACGGGTAGTGCCGGCCGCTGGCCGGCAACCTCACGATCATCGTCCACCGGTGTTGGGTTGCCGGCCAGCGGCCGGCACTACCGTGCGGGTGGGTTGTAGATCCACGCCATGCGTGGATAACCGTGAACAGGCCTCAGGCCTGCAGCAGCTTGCGGGCGGCGGCGCGCGCTTCCTTGCTCACTTCCACGCCGCCGAGCATGCGCGCCAGCTCTTCTTCGCGCGCCTTGTTGTCCAGCTTTTCCACTGCGCTCTGGGTCATGCCTTCCACCGGGGCCTTGCTGACCCGGTAATGGGCGTGGCCCTTGGAGGCGACCTGCGGTAGGTGGGTCACGCACAGTACCTGGCGCTTCTCGCCGAGCGCGCGCAGCTTCTGGCCGACGATGTCAGCCACCGCGCCGCCGATGCCGGAGTCGACCTCGTCAAACACCATGGTCGGCACCGCATCCAGGTCCAGCGAGGCCACTTCGATGGCCAGCGAAATACGTGACAGTTCACCGCCCGAGGCCACCTTGCGCAGGGCGCGCGGCGGTTGGCCGGCGTTGGCCGCCACCAGGAACTCGACGCGCTCGGCACCCTGCGGGTCGGGCTTGCCGCTGTCCTGTGGCTCCAGTTCGATCAGGAACTGGCCGCCGCCCATGCCGAGCTCGGCGATGATGCCGGTGGTGGTGGCCGACAGTTCGGCAGCGGCGCTGCGGCGGCTGGCGGTCAGCACTTCAGCCTGTACGCGCCAGGCGGCGGCGGCCTTGTCGATCTCGCCGGCCAGGCGCTGCAGGCGCTCATCGGCACCGCGCAGTTGCTCCACTTCGGCATGCATGCGCTCACGTTGCGCGCCCAGCTCGTCCATCGGCACGCGGTGCTTGCGGGCTAGGTCGTGCAGGCGGCCGAGGCGGCGCTCGTTCTCCTCGAACTGTTCCGGGTCGGCGTCGAGGTCGTCATGCACCCGGTCCAGCAGCGACAGGGCTTCGTGCAGCTGGATCGAGGCGTTCTCGATCAGGCCGTCCACCTCGCCCAGGCGCGGGTCGTGCTCGACCAGCCGCGACAGCTCGTGGCGCACTTGCTGCAGCAGGTCCAGCGCGGAGCTGCCGTCTTCACCGTTGAGCTGGTTGCTGGCCGCCTGGCAGGCGCTCAGCAGGGCGCTGGCGTGGGCCTGGCGACGGTGGCTGGCGCCAAGCGCGGCAATCGATTCCGGTTCCAGGTCCTCGCGGTCCAGTTCGCGCAGCTGGTGCTCCAGGAAGCCGATCCGGTCACTGACGTCGCCCTGTTGCGACAACGCCAGCGATTCATCGACCAGTGCCTGCCAGGCCGCGGCGGCGTGGCGCACCTGGCGGCGCTCGTTCTCGTTGCCGGCATAGGCATCCAGCAGGGCCAGCTGCGACGGGCGCGCCAGCAGCGCCTGCTGTTCATGCTGGCCGTGGATCTCCACCAGCAGCGAGGCCAGGTCGCCCAGCTGTGCCAGCGTCACCGGGCGGCCATTGATCCAGGCCCGCGAGCCGCCGTCGGCGCGGATCACGCGGCGCAGCTGGCATTGGTCCTCGTCGTCCAGCTCGTTGTCGGCCAGCCACTGGCGGGCGGCCTGCAGCTGCTCCAGCGCGAACTCGGCGGAAAGCTCGGCGCGTGCGGCACCATGGCGGACCACGCCGCTGTCAGCGCGCAGGCCGGACAGGAAGCCCAGTGCGTCGACCATCAGCGACTTGCCGGCGCCAGTCTCGCCTGAAACCACGGTCATGCCTGGCCCGAACTCCAGTTCGGTGGCGCGGACGACGGCGAAATCCTTGATCGAAAGATGTCTGAGCATGGGTAAGGGGTGTCAGCAGCCGCGCAACGCTAGCACGCGGGCGCGGGAGGTCCAATGACTTGCCAAGGCGATGCGCCGCCATTATCTAGTGTCCGTGTCTCACAGGTTGATTCCATGCACGGTTCTCCCGACCAGCTTGCCCCGCGTGCGCGCCACCTGCTGCGCACGCTGATCGCGCGATATATCCAGGACGGCGAGCCGGTCGGCTCGCAGACGCTGGCGCGCGTGGCCGGCCTGGAGGTCAGCCCGGCCACCATCCGCAACATCCTGGGCGACCTGGAGGATCTGGGCCTGCTGGCCTCGCCACATACCTCGGCCGGCCGCGTCCCGACCGCGCATGGCTACCGGGTGTTCGTCGACAGCCTGCTGCAGATGCAGCCGCCGGGCGAGGGCGAGCTGGCCCGGTTGCGCCAGGAACTGGCCGGTGGCGGCAGCACCCAGGCCCTGCTCGGCAGCGCCTCGGAGCTGCTGTCGGCGATGAGCCACTTCGTCGGCGTGGTCAGCGCACCGCGGCGCGAGCAGTTCGCCTTCCGCCAGATCGATTTCGTGGCGCTGGATGGGCGCCGGGTGCTGGCGATCCTGGTATTTGCCGACAACGAGGTGCAGAACCGGGTGATCGAGACCCGGCAGGAGTTTGCGCCAGGCCAGCTGGAGCAGGTCGCCAACTACCTCAATGCGCATTTCGCCGGCCTGCCGATGGCCGAGATCCGTACCCGACTGCTGCTGGAGCTGCGCGACGCCCGGTCCGAACTGGAGCAGTTGCTGGCCCACAGCATCGAACTGGCCGAGCAGGCCCTGCAGCCGGCGGCCGACGACATGCTGGTGGCCGGGCAGACCCGCTTGATGGGCGTGCAGGACCTGTCCGACCTGGAGCGCCTGCGCGAACTGTTCGAGCTGTTCTCCAGCAAGCGCGAGATCCTGCAGCTGCTGGAGCGGACCATCCAGGCGCCGGGGGTGCGCATCTTCATCGGCGAAGAGACCGGAATGATGCCGCTGCAGGGCGTCTCGCTGGTCACTGCCCCGTACACCGCCAATGGCCAGGTGCTGGGCGTGCTGGGCGTGATCGGTCCCAAGCGGATGGCCTACGACCGGGTGATCCCGCTGGTCCAGGCCACCGCCGATGTGCTTGGCGCGGCCTTTTCACCGGCCGGACGCACGCCGGGAACATCCGACGCTTGAAACGCAGCATCCCGCCCACACTAGGGTGGGTGGAGGCGGAGAGTGACCGCCAGGGACCCAGACATGAACCACGAACATCCAGATATCGAATCCCAGCAGAGTGCCGCCGATGCGGCTGCCACCGCCGGCGTCAACGACGAAGTCGAGCGCCTGCGCGCCGAAGTCGAGCAGGTCAAGGCCGATGCGCTGCGTGAGCGCGCCGACCTGGAAAACCAGCGCAAGCGTGTTGCCCGTGACATCGAGCAGGCCCGCAAGTTCGCCAACGAGAAGCTGCTGGGCGAGCTGCTGCCGGTGTTCGACAGCCTGGATGCCGGCCTGAAGGCCGCCGGCGACGACCCGCACCCGCTGCGCGAAGGCTTGGAGCTGACCTACAAGCAGCTGCTGAAGGTCGCCGCCGACAACGGCCTGGCGCTGCTGGATCCGATCGGCCAGCCGTTCAACCCGGAACACCACCAGGCCATCAGCCAGGTGCCGACCCCGGGCGCTGCCCCGGGCAGCGTGGTGACCGTGTTCCAGAAGGGCTACCTGCTCAACGAGCGCCTGCTGCGGCCGGCGCTGGTGGTGGTGGCCGCCGACTGATCCGGCAGGGCCGGGCGGCGGACAGACCCGTCACCCGACCCGACGCTGAATGCGCCGGATCGTCGGAAACACAGCGTTCGGGAGGTGGCTTGAATGTTCCACGGGCCTCCCCCACATCGTATTCATCCACCGGCCGAACGGCCGGACTGACCCCAACAAGCATCCTCAGGAGTCTCCCCCATGGGCAAGATCATTGGTATCGACCTCGGCACCACCAACTCGTGCGTGGCGATCATGGACGGCGGCAAGGCCCGCGTCATCGAGAATTCGGAAGGCGATCGCACCACCCCGTCGATCGTCGCCTACACCAAGGACGGCGAAGTCCTGGTCGGTGCCTCGGCCAAGCGCCAGGCCGTGACCAACCCGAAGAACACCTTCTATGCGGTGAAGCGCCTGATCGGCCGCAAGTTCACCGATGGCGAGGTGCAGAAGGACATCGCCCACGTCCCGTACAGCATCCTGGCCCATGACAATGGCGATGCCTGGGTCGCCACCAGCGACGGCAAGAAGATGGCCCCGCAGGAAATCTCGGCCAAGGTGCTGGAGAAGATGAAGAAGACCGCCGAGGACTTCCTCGGTGAGAAGGTCACCGAAGCGGTCATTACCGTGCCGGCCTACTTCAACGACAGCCAGCGCCAGGCGACCAAGGACGCCGGGCGCATCGCCGGCCTGGACGTCAAGCGCATCATCAACGAGCCGACCGCGGCTGCGCTGGCCTACGGCCTGGACAAGGGCGACAACAAGGATCGCAAGATCGTGGTGTACGACCTGGGCGGCGGCACCTTCGACGTCTCGGTGATCGAGATCGCCAATGTCGACGGCGAGAAGCAGTTCGAAGTGCTGGCCACCAACGGCGACACCTTCCTGGGTGGCGAAGACTTCGACAACCGCGTCATCGAATATCTGGTTGAAGAATTCAACAAGGACCAGGGCATCGACCTGCGCAAGGATCCGCTGGCCCTGCAGCGCCTGAAGGATGCTGCCGAGCGCGCCAAGATCGAGCTGTCCAGCGCCCAGCAGACCGAAGTGAACCTGCCGTACGTCACCGCTGACGCGTCGGGTCCGAAGCACCTGAACATCAAGCTGACCCGCGCCAAGCTGGAAGCACTGGTGGACGACCTGATCAAGAAGTCGATCGAGCCGTGCCGCGTCGCCCTGAACGATGCCGGCCTGCGTTCGAGCGACATCAGCGAAGTGATCCTGGTCGGCGGCCAGACCCGCATGCCGAAGGTGCAGCAGGCGGTGACCGAGTTCTTCGGCAAGGAACCGCGCAAGGACGTCAACCCGGACGAAGCCGTGGCACTGGGTGCGGCGATCCAGGGCGGCGTGCTGGGCGGCGACGTCAAGGACGTGCTGCTGCTGGACGTGACCCCGCTGTCGCTGGGTATCGAAACCATGGGTGGCGTGTTCACCAAGATCATCGAGAAGAACACCACCATCCCGACCAAGGCCTCGCAGGTGTTCTCCACCGCCGAGGACAACCAGTCGGCCGTGACCGTGCACGTGCTGCAGGGTGAGCGCGAACAGGCCCGCTTCAACAAGTCGCTGGCCAAGTTCGACCTGTCCGGCATCGAGCCGGCCCGCGCGGCCTGCCGCAGGTGGAAGTGTCCTTCGACATCGACGCCAACGGCATCCTGCACGTGTCGGCCAAGGACAAGAAGACCAACAAGGAACAGAAGGTCGAGATCAAGGCCGGTTCGGGCCTGTCCGAGGAGGAGATCGCGCGCATGGTCGCCGACGCGGAAGCCAACCGCGAAGAAGACAAGAAGTTCCAGGAACTGGTGCAGGCCCGCAACCAGGCCGACGCCCTGATCCACGGCACCCGCAGCGCCATCACCGAGCACGGCAGCAAGGTCGGCGGCGATGTCATCGGCAAGGTCGAGGCGGCGCTGGCTGACCTGGAAACCGCGATGAAGGGCGACGACAAGGCACAGATCGAAGCCAAGTCGAAGGCACTGGAAGAAGCTGGCCAGTCGCTGTTCGCCGCTGCTTCGGCCGACCAGGGCGGTGCCCCGGGTGCCGACGCCGGCAATGCCGGCAAGGCGCAGGACGACGTGGTCGACGCTGAGTTCACCGAAGTCAAGGACGACAAGAAGTCCTGATCCGGACCGACGCGGGACGCTGGCCACCAGCGTCCCGTTGTCGCATCAGGGTCCTGACCGCCTACCGGCGTGTCGGGGCGCCCGACGCAAGAGCGGACCTGGTTCCGCTCTTCCGCTTTGACGAATCCCGACGTTCCGGAACCCGATTCACGATATGAGCAAGCGCGATTACTACGAAGTGCTGGGCGTTGCCCGCACCGCCACCGACGAAGAGCTGAAGAAGGCCTACCGTCGCTGCGCGATGAAGTTCCACCCGGACCGCAACCCGGGCGATACGGCGGCCGAAGCCTCCTTCAAGGAGTGCAAGGAAGCCTACGAAGTACTGTCCGACGGCAACAAGCGCCGCATGTACGACAGCCACGGCCACGCCGCGTTCGAGCATGGCATGGGTGGTGGTGGTCCGGGCGGCCCGGACATGAACGATATCTTCGGCGATATCTTCGGCAACATTTTTGGCGGTGGCGGCGGTGGTCCGCGCCAGGCCCGTCGCGGCGCCGACATCGGCTACGTGATGGAACTGGACCTGGAAGAGGCCGTGCGCGGCGTCGAGCGCCGGATCGAGATCCCGACCCTGGCCGAATGCGGCGACTGCGATGGCAGTGGCTCCGAAGACGGCAAGGTCGAGACCTGCAACGTGTGCCATGGCCGTGGTCAGGTGCGCATCCAGCGCGGCATCTTCGCCATGCAGCAGGCCTGCCACAACTGCGGCGGCCGTGGCCAGATCATCGCCAAGCCCTGCAAGACCTGCCACGGCAACGGCCGTGTCGAGGAAGACAAGGTGCTGTCGGTGAAGGTGCCGGCCGGCGTCGACACCGGCGATCGCATCCGCCTGCAGGGCGAGGGCGAGGCCGGCCCGGCCGGCACGCCGCCGGGTGATCTGTACGTGGAAGTGCGCGTGCGCGAGCATGCCATCTTCCAGCGCGATGGCGATGATCTGCACTGCGAAGTGCCGATCCGCATCTCGCAGGCGGCGCTTGGCGACACCGTGCGCGTGGCCACCCTCGGCGGCGAAGCGGAGATCCGTATCCCGGCCGAGACCCAGACCGGCAAGCTGTTCCGCCTGCGCGGCAAGGGCGTGCGTTCGGTGCGCAGCCGCAGCGAAGGCGACCTGTACTGCCGCGTGGTGGTGGAGACGCCGGTGAACCTCACCAACGAGCAGCGCAAGCTGCTGGAACAGTTCGAAGCCACCTTCGTCGGCGAGGAAGCGCGCAAGCATTCGCCGAAATCGGCCACTTTCATCGACGGCGTGAAGGGCTTCTGGGACCGGATGACGTCCTGAGTTTTTCAACGGAAGCGTTGAGCGGAAGCGCCGGGCCATGCCCGGCGTTCTCGTTTGCGATCTGCGATGGTTTCCGCCGGGCATGCGCCGCGATGGTGGATCCACGCCATGCGTGGACGGCGTTACCGGAAAAACGCCGCAGGTGTCTGCCCCAGCTGGCGCTTGAACATGCTGGTGAACGCGCTGGGGCTGTCGTAGCCCGTCGCCAGCGCGACATCGATGACCTTGTCACCGACCGCCAGCCGTTCCATCGCGGCCAGCAGCCGTGCCTGCTGCCGCCACTGGCCGAAGGTCATGCCCAGCTCGGTGGCGAAGCGCCGCTGGATGGTTTTCACGTCCACCTCCAGCGCCTGTGCCCAGTCCTGCAGTGTGGCGTCGTCGCCGGGGTGCTTCTGCAGGTGTTGGCAGATCTGCAGCAGGCGCGGGTCGCTTGGCGCAGGCAGGTGCAGAGGCAGCACGTCCATGCGATGCAGTTCGTCCAGCAGAAGGCGCACCACGCGGCCATCGCGGCTGTCCTCGATGTGCTCGCCCTTGACCAGCGTGGCGGCCTGCAGCAGCTCGCGCAGCAGGGGCGACACCTGCACCGCGAACGGCTCGGTCGGCAGGTGCGGGGCAAACGGCGGGTCGATGTACAGGCTGCGCATGTGCACGGCGGCGATGCAGTCCACCGCGTGCACCATGCCGGCCGGCATCCAGATCGCGCGGTTCGATGGCACCACCCAGCGCCCGACTTCCGACCGCACCACCATCAGGCCGGAGATGGCGTAGACCAGCTGGTGGCGCTGATGCTTGTGACCAGGGATGTGGGTACCTACGGGGTACTGGGTGACCCGATAGGTGACCGGGCGATGCAGTGGAACCTCCCGCCAGGGCGCGGCCGGATCGACGTCACTGGCTATGTCCTTTTTGCGATAGGGCATGACCTGAACGCGGCAGAAGGGAGGGAAGGGCAACCGTAGCATGCGGGGCTCGCCCCCAACCTGACTGCGTCCATGTCCACCCTGGCTTCTCCCGCAACGACCTCACGCCCGGCGGCCCCGGCGTGCTGGCCGCCATTTCCACCTCGCACGTCGTCAACGACATGATGCAGTCGCTGATCCTGGCCATCTATCCGGTGATCAAGGGTGGCTTCAATCTCAGCTTCACCCAGATCGGCCTGATCACGTTGACCTATCAGCTCACTGCGTCGATCTTCCAGCCGTTGATCGGTGTAGCCACCGACCGCCGCCCGGCACCGTATTCGCTACCGATCGGCATGGCCTCGACCTTGTGCGGCATGCTGCTGCTCGGCTTCGCGCCGAACTACGCGATGGTGCTGCTGGCAGCGGCAATGGTCGGCATCGGCTCGGCGATCTTCCATCCGGAGGCCTCGCGCATCGCGCGGCTCGCCTCGGGCGGCCGTCATGGCTTCGCACAGTCGGTGTTCCAGGTGGGGGCAATTTCGGTACCGCGTTGGGCCCGCTGATTGCGGCGGCAGTGATCGTGCCGTACGGCCAGCATGCCGCGTCGTGGTTCGCAGGCGCGGCCCTGATCGGCATCGCATTGCTGACCTATGTTGGCCGCTGGTACGCGTTGCATCTGGGCACGCCGCGCCCGGCCAGTACCGCCTCGATGGCGCCGCGCCATCCACCACGCACGGTGGCCAAGGTGCTGGCGATCCTGCTGGTGCTGATCTTCAGCAAGTACTTCTACATGGCCAGCATCGGCAGCTACTTCACCTTCTACCTGATCCACCATTTCGGCATTCCGGTGGCGCAGGCGCAGCTGCACCTGTTCGCGTTCCTGGTGGCGTCCGCCGCTGGCGGCTTCCTCGGCGGCCCGTTGGGTGACCGGATCGGCCGCAAGCCGATCATCTGGACCTCGATCCTCGGCGTGGCGCCGTTCGCGCTGATGCTGCCGCATGCCGACCTGTTGTGGACGACGGTGCTGGCGGTGCTGATCGGCTTCGTGCTGTCTTCGGCGTTCTCGGCGATCGTGGTCTATGCGCAGGAGATGATGCCGCACCGCATCGGCATGGTGTCCGGCCTGTTCTTCGGTTTCGCGTTCGGTATGGGCGGGCTGGGTGCCGCCGTGCTCGGCCTGCTGGCGGACAGAACCAGCATCGAGTACGTCTACCAGCTGACCGCGTTCCTGCCGTTGCTGGGCATCGTGGCGGCGTGGTTGCCGCCGTCGCGGCCTGCTGCTCGCTGAGAGGGTTTGGTTTGCAGGGCTTGCAGCCCTGCACCCGCAGAGGCAACGGCAACAGCCGAAGCGCGCTATCCGTGGATTGGCGGGGTGGGTGGGCAGGACCGTTGGCGCCATGGATGGCGCCATCGAGCCCCCATGGATGGGTTTACGGCGTGTCCTGACCACCCACACCGCCCCGCCACCCCACGGATAGCTCGCTTTTGCCGTTGCCGTTGCTTGCAGCTTCGGCAGGTGCAGGGCTGCAAGCCCTGCCGAACACTCCACCGGGCGTAGAATGCGGCCATGAGCGAATCCCTTGATAACCACCTGGTCCACGGCCGCCGCCAGCGGCCGGATGGCCCGTCGCCGATCGATGTCATCTCGGTCCAGTCGCAACTTGTCTACGGCCACGCCGGCAACAGTGCCGCCGTACCGCCGATGCGCGCGCTGGGCGTGCGCGTGGCGGATATCCCGACCGTGCTGCTGAGCAATGCGCCTTTCTACGACACCACGCGTGGCCGCGTGCTGCCCGCTGACTGGTTCGCCGACCTGTTGCTGGGCACCCACGAGCGCGGCCTGCCGCAGCGGGCGAAAATGCTCGTCTCCGGCTATTTCGGCAGCACCGCCAACGGGGCCGCCTTCGCAGACTGGCTGGACGACATCCTGCCGGCCTGCCCGCAGCTGCGCTATTGCCTGGACCCGGTGATTGGCGACACGCACACCGGCCCCTACGTGGAACCCGGGCTGGAAGCGATCTTCGCCGAGCGCCTGTTGCCGCATGCCTGGCTGGTGACGCCGAACGCTTTCGAACTGAATCGCCTGACCGGCATGCCGGCGCTGGCCGAGGCCGATGCCATCGCCGCCGCGCGCACGCTGCTGGATCGCGGCCCGCATTGGGTGATCGCGCACAGCGTGGGCGGCAGCCCGGGTGAACTGGTGACCCTGGCCGTCGGCCGCGAGGAAACCTGGCGCTGGACCTCGCCGCTGCTGCCGCTGGACGTGGCGGGTACCGGTGATGTGCTGATGTCGCTGGTGGTGTCGTTCCTGCTGCGCGGCGAATCGATGCAGCAGGCGATTTCGCGTGCGATTGCCGGCACCCATGCGGCGCTGGAGGCGACCCTGGACAACGGCTTCGAGGAATTCGACGTGGTCGCCGCCGCGCCGGCGGCGCTGGCCGAAGGCACGCGCTTCCGCGCCGAACGCGTTGCATGAGCGGCCTGGACCCACGCACGCCGCGCACGGTCGGCATCGTCGGCAGCGCTGGCGCCTACGGGCGCTGGCTGACCCGCTTCTTCCAGCAGCACCTGCAGTTGCAGGTGATCGGCCACGATCCGGCCGACCCAGGTTCGCACACGCCGGAACACCTGCTGGCGCAGGCCGATGTGCTGGTGTTCTCGGCACCGATCCGGCACACCCCGGCGTTGATCGCCGAGTACGTGCGGCAATCGGCGGGCCGCGAGCAGGGCAGGCTGTGGCTGGATGTGACCTCGGTAAAGGAGGCGCCGGTGCAGGCGATGCTGGCGTCGCGGGCCGAAGTGGTCGGCCTGCACCCGATGACCGCGCCGCCGAAGGCGCCGACCCTGAAGGGCAGGGTGATGGTGGTCTGCGAAGCGCGGCTGCAGCTCTGGCAGGCGTGGGTCGATACGCTGTGCGCCGCGCTGCAGGCCGAGTGCGTGCGGGCCACGCCGCAGCACCACGACCAGATGATGGCGCTGGTGCAGGCGATGGTGCATGCCACCCATCTGGCCCAGGCCGGCGTGTTGCGCCAGTACCAGCCGCAGCTGGGCGATCTGACTGCGATGATGCCGTACCGTTCGGCATCGTTCGAGCTGGATACGGCGATCATTTCGCGCATCCTGTCGCTCAACCCGGCGATCTACGAAGACATCCAGTTCGGCAACCCGTACGTGGCGCCGATGCTGGAGCGGCTGGTGGGCCAGCTGCAGGCATTGCAGGCGCAGGTCGTGCAGGGTGACGACGGTGCACGTGGTGCATTCCGCGAGCAGCTGCTGTCGGCCAATCGCACTGCCTTCGGCGAGCAGGCGCTGGTGGACGGCAACTACACGTTCGAACGCGTGGGCTATCTGCTGGCTGACCTGACCGAGCGCAACGCGCTGTCAGTACACCTGCCGGAAGATCGGCCCGGCTCGCTGCGCGAGCTGCTGAACGTGTTCGAGCAGCATCGCATCAGCCTGGCCTCGATCCATTCCTCACGTACGCCTGGTGGCGAAGTGCACTTCCGCATCGGGTTCATCGCCGGCAGTGATCCGGCAGCGATCACCCGGGCGGCCGCGGAAGTGGACGCCAGCGGCATCGGGCGGGTGCTCGGCTGACCACATTCATCCACAGGCGGTGTGGATGGATCCTGAGCAAACGTGTGGATAACCTCTCTCAGCCCTTGCTGGCAAAGGCTGTCAAGATGCCTGGCGAAAAATTGGCCACGCTTTTCTGTAGGGTCGAACCATGCTCGGGTGCTTTTGGCCAAAAGCGTGTCGACCAAGGTCGATACCTGCCAGAGCGGAGGATGGAGATCCGGTAGCGCGAGCGCGGAGCAGCACGAATGCGGTAGCGCCGGGCCATGCCCGGCGAACCTCAAATCGTCAACCGCAGTTCACCACCACTGGTGGTGAACTCACGCCCATTGCGCACCAGCTGGCGCCCGTCATCCAGCTCATAGCGCGGCGTGGCTTCGGAGTGGTGCCCGCTGCCGTTTGCCTCGGGCTTGAATTCGATGATGATGTGGCTTTCGCCATTACTGTCGACGGCGGGGAACTGACGGAACGACATCGCGTACCTCCTTCAGCGGATGCTGCGGGTGCGCGGCCAGCTTGGTCTTGCCGATGTTAGCCGGCCGTCATCAATCGATGAACTGCAGTCGTGCCAGTTCAGCGTACAGTCCGCCTTCGGCCAGCAGCTGCGCATGGGTACCTTCGGCGACGATACGGCCCTGGTCCATCACCACGATGCGGTCGGCCTTGAGCACGGTGGCCAGGCGGTGGGCGATGACCAGCGTGGTGCGACCGGCCATCAGCCGCTCAAGTGCCTGCTGCACGCCATGCTCGCTCTGCGCATCCAGTGCGCTGGTGGCCTCATCGAGCAGCAGGATCGGCGCATCCTTCAGCAACGCGCGGGCGATCACCACGCGCTGCTGCTGGCCACCGGACAGGCGTGCGCCGCGCTCGCCCAGTTCACTGTCGTAGCCTTGCGGCAATGCCCGCAGGAAGCCATCGGCCTCTGCTGCACGTGCGGCGTCCTCGACCTCGGCGTCGCTGGCCTGCAGCCTGCCGTAGCGGATGTTGTCGCGTGCACTGGCTGCGAACAGCGTCGGCTGCTGCGGTACCAGTGCCAGCTGCGCGCGCAGCTCGGCCGGATCGACCTGGCGCACGTCGATGCCATCCACGCAGATGCGGCCGCTGGCCGGATCGTGGAAGCGCAGCAGCATCGACAGCACCGTGCTCTTGCCTGCGCCCGACGGGCCGACCAGGGCCACGGTCTCACCCGGGCGGACATGCAGGTTGAAGTGGTCCAGCGCGGCCTGGTCCGGGCGCTGCGGGTAGTGGAACACCACGTCGTCGAACTGGATTTCGCCGCGTAGCGGTTGCGGCAGTGCGTGCGGCTGCGCCGGCGCACGGATCTCGATGTCTTCCTGCAGCAGCTCGCCGATACGGCCCATGCCACCGGCCGCACGCTGCAGCTCGTTCCACACTTCGGCCAGGGCGCCCACCGAGCCGCCGCCGATCAGCGCGTACAACACGAACTGGCCCAGCGTGCCGGCACTGAGGCGGCCGTCGATGACATCGTGCGCGCCCAGCCACAGCACGCCAACGATGGCGCCAAACACCAACAGGATGGCACTGGCGGTAACCAGCGATTGCGCACCGATGCGCCGGCGTGCGGCACCGATGGCATCGCCCAGCGCCTTGTCAAAGCGCCCGCGCTCATAGGGCTCGCGCGCATGCGCCTGCACCGTGCGCACGGCGCCCAGCGTCTCGCTGGCCAGGCTGTTGGCATCGGCGATGCGGTCCTGGCTGCTGCGCGCAACCGTACGCAGCTTGCGCGCGCCGACGATGATCGGCAGCACCGCCAGCGGGATGCCGAGCAGTGACCACGCGGCCAGCCGAGGGCTGGTGACGAACAGCATCGCCAGGCTGCCGACCACGGTTACGCTGCTGCGCAGGGCGACCGACATGGTCGAGCCGACCACGCTGCGCAGCAGTTCGCTGTCGGCGGTCAGGCGCGAGACCAGTTCGCCGCTGCGGCTGCGGTCGTGGAAACCGGCGCCGAGCTGGATCAGGTGTGCATACAGGCGGCTGCGCAGGTCGGCGACGACCTTCTCGCCCAGCAGCGACACGAAGAAGAACCGTGCGGCCGTCGCCAGTGCCAGCACCACCGCCACCAGCATCAGCAGGGCGAAGGCACGGTTGATCTGGCCACCGCTGGTGAAGCCGTGGTCGATCATCTGCTTCACGGCGGGGGCAGGCTCAGCGTGGCGGCCGAAGAGACCGCCAGGGCAAGCAGCCAGGCGGTGAACAACCCGCTGTGGCGGCGCACGAACGGCCACAACGTCCGCAGGCTGCCAAGGCGGCGCAGCGGCGGGGTCGAGGCAGGGGCGTCGTCCTTGTCAGTCATCCTGGTTGTCGTCTTGTATGCGGATACGGTCACGGGTGGCGTCGCGCAGGCGGATTTTCAATGCATCGACCTGATCGGCCGGCAATTCGGCCCGCAGGCACACGCCGTTGGCATCGAACTGTTCATCGAGTTTCCCGGCGCCGAAGGCGGGCAGGGTGGCGTGCAGGATGCCCAGGTCCTCGAAGCCGGCCAGCAGCTGCAGCCGGGCCATCGCCACCAGGGGCAGGCGGGGGCGGTGCGCAGGCACTCGGCGGCAGCGCCACCGTAGGCGCGCACCAGTCCACCGGCGCCCAGCTTGATGCCGCCGAACCAGCGCGTCACCACCACCATCACACGGTCGAAACCCTGGCCATCGATTGCCGCCAGGATCGGTCGTCCGGCCGTTCCAGCGGGCTCGCCATCATCGCTGGAGCGGTAGTCCCGGCCGTACCGGTAGGCCCAGCAGTTGTGGGTCGCGTCGGCTGCTGCAACCTGCTGCAGGATCGCCATGGCCGCTGCGGCGCTGTCGATCGGCGCAGCATGGGCGATGAAACGACTGTGTTTGACTTCCAGCGTGTGGCTGACAGGCTGGGCGAGGGTATCGAGCATTCCCGTCATTCTACGGGGTCGCCGGAGGTCACGTTCTGCTTCAGTCGTCCAGCAACGGGCGCAGGTCGCGCGGCAGGCGGGCTTCCGGATACTGCTGCACGTAGCGCTCCAGGCTGGCGCGGGCCAGATCGCGCTGGCCGTCGTCGCGTCGCGCGCGGATCTTCTGCAGCCACTGCCGGCGCGGCAGTCGCGCGTCGGCGTCCACCTCGGCCTGCACGGCATCCGCGCTCAGGCCCGCGTCGCTGCCGCGGCGCATGATGCCCGGTGCGGAACGGCTGGGCGCCTCACGCTTCATCGAGGTGATCTCCACCCGATCCAGCGCCTGCGTCCGCTCGGCCTCGGCGGCATTGGTTGCCGGTGCTGCGGCCGTGCGTGCTTTCATTGCCCCGGACGCTGCTGGCGCGAATGCCGGTGCGGGTGCGGGTGCCGAGTAGGCGGCCGGTGCAGGTGGCGCTGGCGGTGCTGCAGCCGGAGCGGGCGGGAGCGCCGCAAAGGAGGTGTCGGCGGCCGCATCTGTGGCCACGGACCGTGCAGCCTGGGCCGGCGCTTCAGCGGTCTTGGCCGGCGCAGGCTTGTGCGCACGCGCGATGGCCGGTGCCGGGGCAGCGGAAACAGGGGCGGACTCGGGTGCTGCCGGAGCAGCGGCTGGTTCCGCAACCGCCACTGCGCTGTCGGCTGAACCACTTCCAGCGGCCTGATCGGCAGCCGCGACGTCTTCTGCCGCAGCCGGTGCTGCGGCAACAGCAGTCTCGCCCGCCGGAACCGGTGGCGGTTCAGGACGCAGCTGCCAGGCGATGCCAATGGCGAACACCATCGAAGCGGCGATGCCGAACACCGCTGGCCAACGCGGGCCTGTGCGCTGCTTGCGCGGCGCCTCGGGAGAGGCAACAACATCGGTACCCGGAGCGTCAACCGCGGCACGTGCCGCGGCCAGGATGGCGGCGTCCAGTGCGGCCGGTGGTGCCTGCTCGGCGCGACGGCCGAGCAGCCGGGCCAGCTCGCGTTCTTCCGGCGTCAGCGGTTCGTCTCGGTTCATGCGTTCAATCCCGCACGCAGCTTGTCCATCGCATAGCGCAGCCGCGATTTCACGGTTTCCCGGCCTACGCCGGTGATCTGGCCGATCTCCTCCAGGCTCAGTTCCTGATCCAGCCGCAGTTGCAGCACTTCGCGCTGCTCCGGCGGCAATTGCTCCATCGCCAGCTGGATGCGGCGACGTTGTTCGAATTCGGAAAGTTCGGCTTCCGGGGTCTGCCCGTCCTCGATCGCGGCCAGGCGCAGGTCGGCGTCGGCCGGTGCGGCAGGGCGATGGCGGGCGGCGCGCCAATGGTCGTTCAGGCGGTTGTGGGCGATGCGGAACAGCCAGGTGCTGAACGCTGCTTCGGGCTGCCACCCGGCACGGGCGCTGATCACCCGCTGCCAGACGTCCTGGAAGATCTCCTCGGCCAGCGCGTTGTCGCGCAGTTGGCGCAGCAGGAAACCGAACAGTCGCTTGCGATGGCGCGCATACAGGCTTTCGAACGCGTGCAGGTCGCCGCCGGCCCAGGCCAGCATCAAGGCTTCATCGGTTGGCAGTGCGCTGGCTTCCACGGCGTACAGGGTAAGGCCTGCAGGCGATGGCGCATAGCCGGTGGCAGGGGCGGGCAGGGCGAGGGTCATGGCTCGGAAGAGGCTGCGGACGGCAGGAAAAACGTACGGGCGCACGATTCGGGGTTTACGGGCTTCCATTGCCCCCGGGTGGCGCGCTATGCTCGTCGGCTCAGGGGAGGCGACGCATCGACGGCGCCAAGAGATTGTCATTTGTCCACGCATGCTGAACCGGCGGAAGAGCCACCACACGAGGCCGTGCTGAGCACGGCGCTGGTGCGCGCGTTGCATGCGCTTTTGCCGGAAACGGCCTTGGTCCGCGTCGGCTGGGACGACCCGCAGCTCGGGCGTGGTCAGGGCGGGTGGCCGGCCGACGGGGCGGCAGGCGCGTTCACTGCGCCGGGCATCGGCGACGGCTCCCATGGCTGGGAACATGACGGTGCACGCCTGCAGTTGTCGGTGGAAGGCGCTGTGCCTTCCGCGGCGTGGTGGGGGCTGGCCCGTCAGGCCATGGAACTGGCACTGCAGCGTGGCCGCCAGGCCGGGCAGATCAAGGCGCTGGAAGAAGCTGAACGGTTGCAGCAGGCGCTGTTCCAGATCGCCGATCTGGCCGGCGCCGATCTGGAAATGTCGGAGATGCTGCGTCACGTGCACGGCGTGCTCGGCACGCTGATGTATGCCGAGAACTGCTACATCGTTGAATACGATGATGTGCGTGACCAGATCCGCTTCCTGTACTTCGCCGACCAGGTCGACGATTTCGTCGCCGACCCGACGCAGAGCCATGACGCCGCCGAGATGCCGCGCAGCTTGACCGTCGCGCTGCTGCGCCATGGCAAGCCGCTCAGCGGACCCTCGCGCGAACTGCTGGCGCGCGTGGTCGAGCAGGAGCACGACCCGCAGCGTGGCCCCGAAAGCCTGGACTGGCTGGGTGTGCCGATGCTGCGCGATGGCCGGGTATGCGGCGCGATCGTGGTGCAGAGCTATGAGCTGGCGGCCCGTTATGGCGAGGCCGAGCGGGCGTTGCTGGGCTTTGTCGCGCAGCACGTGCAGACTGCGATGGATCGGCGCCAGGCGCAGGTCCGGCTGGAGCAACAGGTGGAGCGGCGTACGCTGGAACTGCAGCGCGCCAACCACAGCCTGCAGGATGAAGTGGCGGAGCGCCGGCGCGCCGAGCAACTGCAGACCGCGCTGTACAACATTGCCGAAATGGCGATGTCGGCCGACAGCCTGGCCCAGTTCTACGGGCAGGTGCATGGCGTGGTCGGGCGCCTGCTCGATGCGCGCAACTTCTATATCGCGCTGGTGAACGGAAGCGGCAACGGCCTGGACTTCGTCTATTCGGTGGACGAGCACAATGCCAGCCGTGCACCTCGTCCGTTCAGTCGCGGCCTGACCGAATACGTGGTGCGCAACCGGCGGCCCCTACTGGCCTCACGCGCCCAGATCGATGCGCTGCTGGCCAGTGGCGAGGTGCGTGAATCCGGCGCGCGCTCGCATTGCTGGCTGGGCGTGCCGCTGCTGCGCGATGACGAGGTGGTCGGTGCGATCGTGGTGCAGAGTTACAGCGAGAACAGTACGTTCAGCGTGCACGATCAGCGGCTGTTGACGTTCGTTGCGCAGAACATCGGAACCGGGTTGGCGCGCCAGCGCGACCAGCAACGGCTGCGTTTGGCGCATGCCGAACTGGAAAAGCGCGTGGAGGAACGCACGCGTGAGCTGGCCGAGGTCAACGAGAAGTTGCTCGGCCAGATCGGCGAGCGCCTGCGGGCCGAGCAACGCCTGACCCATCAGGCCATGCACGATGCGCTGACCGGCCTGCCCAACCGGCTGCACCTGCTCGATCGCCTGCAGGATGCGCTGGCGCTGGCCAGGCGCGAGGGTGGGCCGGTGTTCGCCGTGCTGTTCCTCGACCTGGATCGCTTCAAGCTGGTCAACGACAGCATCGGCCACGCCGCGGGTGACCGCATGCTGGTGGAGGTGGCCAAGCGCATCGTATCGATGGCCGGTGCCGATGATGTGGTGGCACGGCTGGGCGGTGATGAATTCGCGGTACTGCTGCAATGCCCGCAGGGCCTGGCACAGGCACTGGATTTCGGCCAGCGCCTGCTGCTGGCACTGCAGGAGTCGATGTGGATCGCCGGCCGCGAACTGTTCCCGTCCGGCAGCCTGGGCATCGCGCTGTGGAATCCGCGCTACCGTACCGGCGAGGAGCTGCTGCGTGATGCGGACGCGGCGATGTACCGGGCCAAGGCGCAGGGCCATGACCGCTGCGCGATCTTCGACGAGGACATGCGTGAACAGGCCATGCGCAGCCTCGACCTGGAAGCCGATCTGCGCCGCGCGATCAACAACCGTGATTTCGTTCCGTTCTTCCAGCCGATCGTGCGCCTGTCCGATGGCGAAGTGGTGGGACATGAGGCATTGCTCCGCTGGCAGCACGAGCGTCGTGGCCTGCTGTTGCCCGGCGCGTTCCTGGAGCTGGGAGAGGAAAGCGGCCTGATCGAACAGGTCGACTGGCTGATCTACGAGCAGGTCATCGCGCGCCTGGCCGAAGGTGGGCAGAGCTATGTCTCGGTGAACGTTTCGCCGCGCCATTTCCGCTCGGCCGAGTTCAGCGACCGCCTATTCGGCCTGCTCGACGCGTGTGGCGCCGATCCGCGCCGGCTGCGGCTGGAGATTACCGAGGTCGCGCTGCTGGACGATGCGCCGCACACGCTGCGCATCCTGCAGGGCCTGCGCGAGCGTGGCATCCAGGTGCAGCTGGACGACTTTGGTACCGGCTTCTCTGCGCTGTCCTACCTGCACCGATTCCCGATCAGTACATTGAAGATCGACCAGAGTTTCATCGCCGGCCTGCACGGGCCGGAAGTGCAGAGCACGCGCGCGCTGGTCGAAGGCGTGCTGTCACTGGCCCGCACCCTGGGCATCGAAACCATTGGCGAAGGCATCGAGACCGAGGCGCAGCGGCAGACACTGCGCGAACTCGGTTGCGACTATGGCCAGGGATACCTGCTGGGCCGTCCCGCACCGTGGGCACGGACGCTGGCGTGAGCCACCGCGACGGTTCGCTTCAGCGCAGAGCCGAGCGACGTTTCTCGTCGATCCACTTCGAGGCCTGGGCCGGCTGGTAGTTCTGCATCCACACCAGCATTTCCTCGATGTCCGAGCCGTACCAGAGGTCCTGGCGCTGGTCCGGATGCAGGAAACGCTCTTCCACCATGCGGTCGATCATGCCGATCAGCGGCGCGTAGAAACCTTCCACATCGAGGAACGCGCACGGCTTGTTGCCGATGCCCAGCTGGCGCCAGGTCAGCATCTCGAAGATCTCTTCCATGGTGCCGAAGCCACCGGGCAGGGCAACGAAGCCATCGGCGAGGTCGAACATGCGCGACTTGCGCTCATGCATCGAGCCGACGATCTCCAGTTCGGTCAGGCCGCGGTGGGCCACTTCCCAGTCGGCCAGCTGGCGCGGGATCACGCCGGTCACCTCGCCGCCAGCGGCGAGCACGGCGTTGGCCACGGTACCCATCAGGCCAACGTTGCCGCCGCCATACACCAGGCGCAGGCCATCGCGGGCAATGCGGTCGCCCAGTGCAATGGCGCGTTCGGTATAGGCCGGCTTGCTGCCAGCGTTGGAACCACAGTACACACAGATCGATTTCATGGATCTTCCTGTCTCTTGGCCGGAAACGAAAACGCCCCGTCGCCGACCGCAGGGCGGTCAGAGACGGGGTGTCAGTGGATTATGAGGCCTTGACAGGCCTTCTGTAGCGCCGAGCCGCGCCGCGTTTAACCGGCGGTGCCATTGCACCACCTCGCATCGCAATGCGCGCGGAGCCCTCCGTTCCGGGGGATGGTTCCGGGCTCGGCTGCCCTTCGTTCAGATCACGGCAAAGGCGTCAGCCAAGCAAGGCGATGCCGGTCGTCCTGACCATCACCCTTCGGGCCGTCGCCAGCGACGTTGGCAGCGGCTCCTGCCGCTGCCTCCGGTTCTACCAAAGCGATGGCTTACGCCGCCGCGGCCTGCTCGCGGCGCGGGCCTTCACGCAGGGCACTGCCCACCATGGCCACCAGCAGGTCCAGCTCCTGGCTGTCCATGCCGAAGTGCGGGGTGAAGCGCAGCGAGTTCTCACCACCGTGAATCACGTTGATGCCGTGCTGGCGCAGCCATTCCTCGGTGGAGTTGGCGCCATAACACTTGAACTGCGGGGCCAGCTCGCACGAGAACAGCAGCCCGGTGCCCTGCACCTTGGTGATCAGGCCGCCCAGCTCGCTCTTGAGCTGTTCCAGCTTGCGCACGGCCTCGGCACCGCGCTCGGCGATGTTGGCGCGTACCTGTGGGGTCAGCTGTGCCAGGGTGGCGCAGGCGACGTCCAGCGCACGCGGGTTGCTGGTCATGGTGTTGCCGTAGATGCCCTTGCGGTACAGCTGCGCAGCATGCTCGGTCACCGCCAGCACCGACAGCGGGTACTGCGCGGCGTTGAGCGCCTTGGAATAGGTCTCCATGTCCGGCGGGTCAAGGCCTTCAAAGCCCGGGTAATCGACCACCGACAGCACGCCATGCGCGCGCAGGCCGGCCTGGATCGAGTCGAGCAGCAGCAGGCTGCCATGCGCACGGGTCAGCTCACGGGCAACGGCATAGAACGACGGCGGCACCGAACGGCCCGGGTCGCCTTCGCCCATCACCGGCTCCAGGAATACGGCTTCGATGAACCATTGGTTGCGTGCAGCATCCTCGAACACCTTGCGCAGGCCGGCCTCGTCGTAAGGCGCCACGGTGATCACCGAGTCCTCGCCACGGTAGCTGGCCAGGTGCTGCATGTAGCTCTTGCGGCTGGAATCCGAATAGAGGGCAGGGCGGTCGGTACGGCCATGGAAGCTGCCCTTGACCACCACGCGCTTGATCGTAGCGCCGGCGTGACGTGCGCCAGGATCGGTCTGCAGCTTGGCGTTGACGTCGGCGATGCGCGCGGCCAGGCCGACGGCTTCGGAGCCGGAATTCAGGCACATGAAACGGGCGAACGGGCAGCCGCCACGGCGGTGGCCGATCTCGGCGCGCAGGGCGGTGATGAAGCGCTGCTGCGACAGGCTGGGGGTCATGATGTTGGCCATCACCTGTGGGCGCGCCATGGCCTCCAGCACGGCGTCCGGGGTGTGCCCGAAGCCGAGCATGCCGTAGCCGCCGGCGTCGTACAGCACGGCGCCCTTCAGGGTGACCACCCATGGGCCGCGCGCGGCCAGCGCCACGTACGGGGTCACCGCGTCATCGGCATAGAAATTGACGAATCCGTCCTGCATCGCGTCGATCTGTGCCTGTTCGTCCTGTGCCAGCAGCGGCCCCAGGTCGGCCTGCACGCGCGCGAATTCCTCGGCGGCGGCGTCCACTGCGGCGATCAGCTGCGGGTGGTTGGCGGACAGGGCGGTCAGGGTGGCATCGTCCAGGCCGGTAGTGAGGCGGGTGCCGGGCTGGTTGCGCAGGGGGGCGAGGCGTTCGATGAAGCTCATTGCAGATCTCCTGAAACAATGGGTCGCACGGGCCATCAAAAGCAAAACGCGCGTCATCACGCGCGCTTGGGGCAGGCTCGTGCAGCGGACTTCCGGTTCGATGCTAGCACTTGTTTTTTTGCGCGATAACCCCGCAGAAACCTGCTGCATAGCAGCATTTTGCGCGACGTTCGCCGCGAAGTGCGCCGGCTCGCAGACGCTGGACGTACAATGCGCGCCATTGTCGACCTGTTGCCGCCCACCGCCTTGAAGAAGTCCGATTTCCACTACGACCTGCCGGCTGAACTGATCGCGCAGGCTCCCCTGGCCGAACGCTCCGCCAGCCGCCTGCTGCTGGTACCGCCGGCACCTGCCGCCTTCACCGACCTGCAGGTGCGTGACCTGCCGTCGCTGCTGCAGCCGGGCGACCTGCTGGTGTTCAACGACACCCGGGTGATTCCGGCGCGCCTGTTCGGGCAGAAGGCCAGCGGCGGCCGCGTGGAGATCCTGATCGAGCGCCTGCTCGGCGGTCAGCAGGCGCGTGCGCAGGTCGGCGCCAGCAAGTCGCCGAAGGCCGGCAGTCGCATCGCGCTGGATGCCGGTGGCGAAGCCGAGGTGCTGGGCCGCGATGGCGAGTTCTACGTGCTGCAGTTCCATGTGCCGGAGTCGCTGGAGCAGTGGCTGCTGCATGCCGGCCGCCTGCCGTTGCCGCCCTACATCCAGCGCGAGCCGGGCGTGGACGACCGCGAGCGGTACCAGACCGTGTTCGCGCGCGAGGTAGGCGCGGTGGCAGCACCGACCGCCGGCCTGCATTTCGACGAGCCGCTGCTGGCGGCGCTGAAGGACAAGGGCGTGGAGTTCGGCCACGTCACCCTGCATGTGGGTGCGGGCACCTTCCAGCCGGTGCGCGCCGATGACCTGAAGGACCACGTTATGCACCGCGAGTGGCTGAACGTCGGCGCCGAACTGGTGCAGCAGGTGCGGCGCACGCGCGCCGGCGGCGGCCGGGTGATCGGCGTCGGCACCACCGTGGTGCGCGCGCTGGAAAGCGCGATGCGCGATGGCGAGCTGCTGCCGTTCGCCGGCGAGACCCAGATCTTCATCACCCCGGGCTACCGCATCCGCAGCGTCGACGCGATGGTGACCAATTTCCACCTGCCGGAAAGCACGCTGCTGATGATGATCTCGGCGTTTGCAGGCAAGGACCGCGTGTTCGAGGCCTACCGGCACGCGATCGAGCAACGCTACCGCTTCTTCAGCTACGGCGACGCAATGCTGCTGTTCCCGCAGGCGGAGTAGGGGCTGACCTCTGCTTGCTTGTGGTGGGTGCGCACCGTTGGTGCGCACTTGCAGGTGCCTGGAGACCAGGAAAGCCACGCATGGCATGGCTCTACTGCCGTGCCGTTCAGGCCTGAATGGGCGGTCGAGCCGGTTTTGGGAGACAATGAGCAACTATTTGCCCGAATGACCGCTCCATGTCCCGACTGCAGTTCCAGCTCCAGACCCGCGATGGCCGTGCCCGCCGTGGCCGCCTGACCTTCCCGCGTGGCACGGTGGAAACGCCGGCCTTCATGCCGGTGGGGACCTATGGCTCGGTCAAGGGCATCCTGCCGGACCAGGTGCGGGCGCTGGGCGCCGAGATCATCCTCGGCAACACCTTCCACCTGTACCTGCGCCCCGGCCTGGACATCATCGCCGACCACGGCGGGCTGCACGGCTTCTGCCGCTGGGATGGCCCGATCCTGACCGACTCCGGTGGTTTCCAGGTGTTCTCGCTGGCCCATCGACGCAAGATCACCGAGCAGGGCGTGACCTTTGCCTCGCCCACCGACGGCGCCCGGGTGTTCCTCGGTCCCGAGGAGAGCATGAAGATCCAGAAGGTGCTCGATTCGGACATCGTGATGATCTTCGACGAGTGCACCCCGTACCCGGCCACCGAAGACGTTGCCCGCCGTTCCATGGAGCTGAGCCTGCGCTGGGCCCAGCGCAGCCGCAACGCGCATGACGAGCTGGGCAACGACGCGGCCTTGTTCGGCATCGTCCAGGGGGGCGTGCACACCGACCTGCGCAGCCGCTCGGCCGACGCCCTGCAGGCGATCGGCTTCGACGGCTACGCCATCGGCGGCCTGGCCGTGGGCGAGCCGGAGCACGAGCGCAACGCCATGCTCGACCACCTGGATCCGGAGCTGCCGGGCGACCGCCCGCGTTACCTGATGGGCGTGGGCCGGCCGGAGGACCTGGTCGAGGGCGTGGCACGCGGCGTGGACATGTTCGACTGCGTGATGCCGACCCGTAATGCGCGCAACGGCCACTATTTCACCTCGTTCGGCACCGTTCGCATCCGCAATTCCCAGTACGCGCGGGACATGGACCCGATCGAGCCGGGCTGCGGCTGCGTGGCCTGCACCGGCGGTTACACCCGGTCCTACCTGCGCCACCTGGACCGCTGCAACGAGATGCTGGCGCCGATGCTGGGCACCCTGCACAACCTTTTCTATTACGAAAAGCTCATGGCCGACATCCGTGCCGCGATCGAGGCGGGAACCTTCCTGGCCTTCCGCGAGTCCTTCTACGCGGCACGCGGAGCGGTGGCCCCGCCGCTGTAACCCCGGCGCCCCCCTGCCGAACGGCCCAAGGACGAACGCCCGGGGCCGTGGCATACTTCAAGGCTGACCCAGATCCGCGGTCGACACCCCCGCCCCTCAAGGGACGGGAGCGCCGCCCAACCAAAGGACCAACGATGAACCTGCTTGCTTTCCTGATTCCCGCCGCCCACGCCCAGGCCGCCGGCGGCCAACCGCAGGGCATGGGCCTGACCACGCTGCTGTTCCCGATCATCCTGATCGCCATCATGTACTTCCTGATGATCCGCCCGCAGATGAAGCGGCAGAAGGAGCACAAGGCCATGCTGGAGAAGATCAAGCGCGGCGATGAAGTGCTGACCAACGGCGGCATCGCCGGCAAGGTCACCGACATCGGCGACCACTTCATCACCGTCGAAGTGGCCGACAACGTGCGCATCCGCGTGCAGAAGGGCGCTGTCGGCAGCGTGCTGCCGACCGGCACCCTGGATTCGGCCAAGTAAGCCACTCCCTTTCCGAAGCACAACCGCGGCGCCGGGGATGGCGCCGCGCGGGACCCAAGCAATGCTCGAATTTCCACGCTGGAAGTACGTCGTCATCCTGATCGTACTGGCGCTCAGCGCGCTGTACGCGCTGCCCAACATCTACCAGAAGGACCCGGCCATCCAGATCACCGCCAACCGTGGCGGGCAGATCGACGATGCGCTGCGCGACCGTGTGCTGGCCGACCTGAAAAAGGCCGGCATCGCCACCATCGGTGCCGACAAGGAAGGGGAAAGCCTGATCGTCCGCCTGTCGGACCTGAAGTCGCAGTCCGCTGCCAGCGACGCCCTGCGTGACACCGTCGGCGAGAAGTACACCGTGGCGCTGAACCTGGCTTCGACCGTGCCGGACTGGCTGGCCAACCTCGGCGGTCGCCCGATGGTGCTGGGCCTGGACCTGCAGGGCGGCGTGCATTTCGTGCTGCAGGTCGACCAGAAGGCTGCCCTCGACAAGCGCCTGGATGCCTATACCGAAGACGTGCGCAGCACCCTGCGTGACGCGCGCATCGCCTACCAGTCGGTGGAACGCCGCGCCGACAACAGCATCGTGGCCAACCTGAGCCCATCCGCCGGCGATGACGCCGCGCAGCGCGCCCGCGCCGCGCTGGTCAAGGCGCAGCCGACCCTCGGCTACGACGTCAGCGGCAACCGCATCACGGTGACCGTGCCCGATACCGAGATCGCGCAGATCTCCAATGGTGCCATCGAGCAGAACATCAACACCCTGCGCAACCGCGTGAACCAGCTCGGCGTGGCTGAGCCGATCATCCAGCGCCAGGGTGCCGACCGCGTGGTCGTGCAGCTGCCCGGCGTGCAGGACACCGCCGAAGCCAAGCGCATGATCGGTGCCACCGCCACCCTGGAATACCGTGCGGTGGTTGAAGGCAATGCGCAGGACGCCATCAACTCCGGCCGCATTCCGCCGGAAGCGAAGGTCTACCAGCAGCGCGACGGCCGTGGCCCGATCCTGCTGAACAAGCGCGTGATCGTCACCGGTGACCAGATGGTTGGTGCGCAGGCGGTGACCGATTCGAACAGCGGCTCGCCGGCGGTCAGCGTGACGCTGAACAACGTCGGTGGCCAGCGCATGTTCGACTTCACCAGCGCCAACGTGAACAAGCCGATGGCGGTGGTCTACACCGAGCGCGTGCCGACCGTGACCGTCGTCGACGGCCAGGAAGTGCGTGGCTTCAAGGTCAACGAGGAAGTGATCTCGGTGGCCAACATCAACGGCGTGTTCGGCAAGAACTTCCAGACCACCGGCCTGCAGAAGAAGGAAGCCGAAGACCTGGCCAAGCTGCTGAAGTCGGGTTCGCTGGCTGCGCCGATGGACTTCGTCGAGGAGCGCGTGGTCGGCCCGAGCCTCGGCGCCGAGAACGTCAAGAACGGCATGCGCGCGGTGGTGTTCGCGTTCCTGTTCACCCTGGTGTTCTTCAGCGTGTACTACCGCATGTTCGGTGTGATCACCTCGGCAGCGATGCTGTTCAACCTGCTGATCGTAGTGGCGGTGATGTCGCTGTTCGGTGCCACCATGACCCTGCCGGGCTTTGCCGGCCTGGCGTTGTCGGTCGGCCTGTCGGTGGACGCCAACGTGCTGATCAACGAGCGTATCCGTGAAGAGCTGCGAGCCGGTGTGCCGGGCAAGACGGCGATCGTGACCGGTTACGAGCGTGCCTCGGGCACCATCCTCGACGCCAACCTGACCGGCCTGATCGTCGGCGTGGCGCTGTTTGCATTCGGTACCGGTCCGCTGAAGGGCTTCGCGCTGACCATGATCATCGGTATTTTCGCCTCCATGTTCACCGCGATCACCGTGTCGCGTGCGCTGGCGACGCTGATCTACGGCCGTCGCAAGAAGCTCCAGAACGTGGCCATCTGACGGGACGACACGCACAATGAAACTGTTTCCGCTGCACATCCTCCCGAACGACACCAAGATCGACTTCATGCGCTGGCGCCATGTCGCCATGGCAGTCACCATCGTGGTGTTCCTGGCCTCGGTCGCCATCATCGGCATCAAGGGCTTCAACTACGCGCTGGACTTCACCGGCGGCACCCTGATCGAAGCCCGCTTCGACAAGGCGGTGGATGTTGAGCAGGTCCGCACCAAGCTCGAGCAGAGTGGCTTCGAAGGCGCCCAGGTGCAGAGCGTGGGTGGCAACACCGACCTGCTGATCCGCCTGGCCCCGCACGGCGAGCATGCTCCGGGTACCGGCGACGCCGCCCACGAGGACAAGGCCACGGCCGCTGCCGTGGTGAAGGCGTTGTCCACTGCCGACAATCAGGCCACCGTGCTCCGCAACGAGTTCGTGGGCCCGCAGATCGGCAAGGACCTGGCGATGAATGGCCTGTATGCCACCATCTTCATGCTGGCCGGCTTCCTGATCTACATCGCAGTGCGCTTCGAGTGGAAGTTCGCGGTCACCGCCAGCATCGTGGCGATGTTCGACCTGATCGTGACGGTCGCTTACGTGTCCCTGCTGGGCCGTGAGTTCGACCTGACCGTGCTGGCCGGCCTGCTGTCGGTGATGGGCTTTGCGATCAACGACATCATCGTGGTCTTCGACCGCGTCCGTGAGAACTTCCGCAGCCTGCGCGTGGATTCGATGGAAGTGCTGAACCGTTCGATCAACCAGACGCTGTCGCGTACGGTGATCACTGCGGTGATGTTCTTCCTGTCCGCGCTTGCCCTGTACCTGTACGGCGGCAGCTCGATGGAAGGCCTGGCCGAGACGCATATGATCGGTGCGGTGATCGTGGTGCTGTCCTCGATCCTGGTGGCAGTGCCGATGCTGACGATCGGTTTCCTGCGCGTCAGCAAGCAGGACCTGCTGCCGAAGGCGAAGGACGTTGAGGCCCTGGCCCGTCGCCCGTAACCGTTCGCGCTGCACGCAACCCACAGAGAACCCGCGCAAGCGGGGTTTTTTGTGTTGCAGGGCTTGCAGCCCTGCACCCACGGTAGTGCCGGCCGCTGGCCGGCAACAGCAACAG
Source organism: Stenotrophomonas sp. pho (assembly GCF_006228405.1). Taxonomy (NCBI): domain Bacteria; kingdom Pseudomonadati; phylum Pseudomonadota; class Gammaproteobacteria; order Lysobacterales; family Lysobacteraceae; genus Stenotrophomonas; species Stenotrophomonas sp. pho. Next base: position 1,811,921 of record NZ_CP029759.1, read on the forward strand.
CAACAGCAACAGCAAGAGCGTGCCTTCCGTGGGTGGGCGGGGCGGTGTCGGAGTGCGGGGACGCCGCAAGTACGTCCGTGTAGGCTTGGCAGCCGCATCCATGCGGCTGACACCCCGCACTCCGACACCGACCCACCTTCGACGGGTTCACGCGGCTGTCGGTAGGTGTCGACCTGGGTCGACACATTTGTCAGATATCGAAACAATTCTGGGGTCAGATCCGTTTTCCTTCAGAAAACGGATCTGACCCCAAGAGCTGTTCCGACAGATCGCGGAAGACTGTCAAAGGCGGGGTGGGTCCGGTTGCGGGGTGTCCGCGGCATGGATGCCGCGGCCAAGCCCCCATGGACGGGTTAACGGCGTCCCCCGCAACCGGACCCACCCCGGCATCCCTCAGTAGCCCGGCTTTTGACGTTGCTTCGGCCGTTGCTGTTGCTTATGCGGGTGCAGGGCTGCAAGCCCTGCAAAAGAAACCCCACCCTACGCCAGCGTCGGTTGTGCAATCTTCCCCCGCGCACTACGATCCTGCGGTTCGCGCGCGTGCGCGCCCTTACTCCTGCTGAGCGCCCTGCGCGCCGCATCTGCCAACCCGAGGTATCCATGGTCATCAAACCGCGCGTCCGCGGCTTCATCTGCGTCACCACCCACCCGACCGGCTGCGAGGCCGCGGTCAAGCAGCAGATCGACTACATCCGTGCGCGCCCGCCGATCCAGAACGGTCCCAAGCGTGTGCTGGTGATCGGCGCGTCCACCGGCTACGGCCTGGCCGCACGCATCACCGCTGCCTTCGGCAGTGGTGCTGCCACCCTCGGCATCTTCTTCGAACGCTCGGGCAGCGAGACCAAGCCGGGTACCGCGGGCTGGTACAACTCGGCCGCGTTCCACAAGTACGCCGACGAAGCCGGCCTGTACGCCAAGAGCATCAATGGCGATGCCTTCTCCGATGAAGTGAAGGCGAAGACCATCGAAATGATCAAGGCCGATCTGGGCCAGGTCGACCAGGTTGTCTACAGCCTGGCAGCGCCGCGCCGCAAGCACCCGAAGACCGGCGAGATCATCAGCTCCACGTTGAAGCCGATCGGCGAGCCGATCACCCTGCGCGGGCTGGATACCGACAAGGAAGTGATCACCGAGACCACCCTGCAGCCGGCCACCCCGGAAGAAATCGCCGGCACCGTCGCGGTGATGGGCGGCGAGGACTGGCAGATGTGGATCGATGCGCTGGCCGATGCCGGCGTGCTGGCCAATGGTTGTACCACCACGGCCTTCACCTACGTGGGCGAAGAGATCACCCAGGCGATCTACTGGAATGGCTCGATCGGCGCGGCCAAGAAGGACCTGGACACCAAGGTGCTGGGCCTGCGCGAAAAGCTGGCGAGAATCGGCGGCGACGCGCGCGTGTCGGTGCTGAAGGCCGTCGTGACCCAGGCCAGCTCGGCCATTCCGACCATGCCGCTGTACCTGTCGCTGCTGTTCAAGGTGATGAAGGAAAAGGGCACCCACGAAGGCTGCATCGAGCAGCTCGACGTGCTGTACGACATCCTTTACGGCGGCAAGTCCGATGGCGTGGCGGTCGATCGCCTGCGCCACGACCTGGTCGATGGCGACGGCCACACCGTCGCGCTGGTCGATGAGGAAGGCCGCCTGCGTGCGGACTACAAGGAAATGGCCGCAGACGTGCAGGGCAAGGTGGTCGCGCTGTGGCCACAGGTGACCAACGAGAACCTGTACGAAATCAGCGACCTGGCCGGTTACAAGGCCGACTTCCTGCGTCTGTTCGGTTTTGGCGTGGAGGGCGTCGACTACGAGGCCGACGTCAACCCGGACGTGAAGATCGGCAACCTGGTCGACATGACCTGATCAAGCAGAAGGCCGGCGAAAGCCGGCCTTCTGGTTTGGTAGTGCCGGCCGCTGGCCGGCAACCCCGGGTACCTGAGGCTGCCGGCCAGCGGCCGGCACTACCCTCGGTTACCCGAATTCGAACCCCATCTCCGGCAACGCCGGGCCGACAAAGTCGCCCTGCACGTAATCCACGCCGGCACTGAACAGCAGCGTCATCGAGTTGGCATCGCTGACGAATTCGGCGATGGTGCGGATGCCCGCTTCCTGAGCACGCGCAGTGATCTGGCTGATGCGGTCGATGTTCTCGCGGGTGGCAGCCAGGTCGCTGGTGAAGCCCCGGTCCAGCTTGAGGAACTGCGGCTGGAAGTGGGCCAGCAGCTGGAACGAGTCCAGCCCGGAACCGAACTGCTCCAGGCCGATGCGGCAGCCCAGTGGCGCCACTTCGGCAAGGAATTGCTGTGCACTGCGCAGGTGGGTGAACACCTTCGCTTCCGGTGCATGCAGCCACAGCCGTTCGCCGGGCACGCCCTGTGCCTGCAGTTCGCGGTGCAGGGTGGCGATCATCTGTGGGTCATCGAACGATTCCGGCGTGACCTTCACCAGCACCTGGGTGGCATGACCCGCACGTGCGCGTTCGCCCAGCACCGCGATCGCCTGCGAAACCACCCAGCGGTTGATGTCGGCCAGCAGGCCGTGTTCCTCGGCGATGCCCAGGAACGCGGTCGGGCTCAGCAGCTCGCCGTTGTTTTCCAGGCGCAGATAGGCTTCGTACAGTTCCAGTGGTTCGCCCTGCAGGTTCAGCACCGGCTGGTAGTGAAGCTGGAAACCGTCGCCGGCCAGCGCCTCGCGGATGCGCGCCACCCAGCGCTGCACACGCTCTTCCTCGACACGGTCGGCGGCAGCCGGGTCGAAGATGCGGCAGGTGTTACCCAGCTCGGCTGCAGCCTGGGTGCATTCGCTGGCGCGCGCCAGCACCTGGCCGATGCTGGCGATCTTCTCACCGACCTGCACGCCACCGATGCTGACCGTCACCGTGGCCGAGCGTGCGCCGATGCTGAAGACGTGCGCGGCGTAGGCTTCTCGGATGCGCTCGGCCAGCGCCACGGTCTGTGCGTAGGGTCCGGCCTGCAGCACGGCGAAATTGTGTTCGCCGAAACGGGCCAGTTGCGCGTCCTCGCCAACCACTTCGGCCAGCAGGGCGGCGAGGGCGCCGATCAGGGTATCGGCCGAGGCCAGGCCGATATCCGGCAGCAGGCGCGCGTAGTGGTCCGGCTCGATCAGCAGCAGGCCGAACTGGCCCTCGCTGCGCCCGGCCTGGGCCACCGCGCTTTCCAGCTGCAGCATGAAGGTCGGGCGATTGAGCAGGCCGGTGACCTGGTCGCGCTGGCGCAGGTCCTCGACCTCGCGTGCCAGCTCGGGGTCGAACTCCATGCGGCGGCGGAGCACCACCTGCAGGCAGGACTCGCCTTCGTAGGTGGCCGCCGCAAATTCCATCGTCGCCGGGAACGCACTGCCGTCCTGGTGGCGCGCGTCGAGCTGGTACTGCGGCGGCGGCGCCTCGCCACGGCTGAGGCCCTTCAGCAGCTGCTTGAAGCCCTCCACGTGTTGGGCAGCGACCATGTCCAGCAGCGAAATGCCTTCGATGTCGTCGAATTGCTCGTAGCCGAACATCTCCAGGTAGGCGTCGTTGGCGCGGATGTGCATGCCTTCATGCACGTAGGCGATGGGGTCGCGCGAGGAGGCGATCAGCGCGTCGCAGCGGCGCTCGGTCTCGCGCATCTGCGCCTCGATGCGGCGCAGGCCGCGGCGTGCCTGCAGGTCGACCCACTGGTCGCGGACCACGGCGAGCAGGTGCTCGGGGCGCTGGCGCAGGGCGAGGGCACGGATGCCATGGCTGCTGGCCTGCACCAGTTCGTCCTCGTCGATGCGCTCGGCCAGCAGCACCAGCGGGATGTCCTTGCCGCTGGCGGCGATGTGCTGGGCTGCCAGCTGCAGCGGAATGCCCTGCGACGGCGAGGCCAGCACCAGGTCGATGGCCTGGCTGGTCAGCACCTGGGCCAGCTCGGCCGCATCCTGCGGGCGCCACGGGCGTACCGCGATGCCGCTGTTGCGCAGGGTGCTGACGATGGCTTCGGCATTCTCGCCGCTGTCATCGACGATCAGCAGGCGGATGGTGATGTCGTTCGCGTTCTGCATGCACTGCTCCCCAATCTGCGAATCTAGATACACGATGCGCGGCGAACCGTCCATGCGCGTACCCCTTGCGCGCATGGAACGGCGAAGTGGTTCACACCACGCCGCCCGCTGCGTGGCCGCTGGCCCAGGCCCATTGGAAGTTGTAGCCGCCCAGCCAGCCGGTCACGTCCAGCACCTCGCCAACGAAGTGCAGGCCGGGGACGCGCTTGGATTCCATCGTTGAGGATGACACTTCGGCGGTGTCCACGCCGCCCAGGGTGACCTCGGCGGTGCGGTAGCCTTCGGTGCCGCTGGCCACCAGCGGGAATGCGCCCAGCAGCTGCGCAGCCTGGCGCAGCACCGGCTCGTCCAGCTGGCGCACGGGGCGGTTGGGCAGCCAGTGCTCGCACAGCCGCTGTGCCAGCCGCTTCGGCAGTACCTCGCCCAGCCCCGTGCGCAGCTCGGCGGCGGGGCGGTCGCGCTTCATCTGGCGCAGCCACTCGCCGGCATCCTGGCCCGGCAACAGGTCCAGCTCCAGCGCATCGCCGGGCCGCCAGAACGAAGAGATCTGCAGGATGGCCGGACCGCTCACGCCACGGTGGGTCAGCAGCATGAAGTTCTGGAAGCTCTTGCCGTTGCAGCGCGCTTCGATCGGTAGCGCCACGCCGCTGAGGTCGGCCAACCGTTCCTGGTGCTTGCCGCTGAGGGTCAGCGGCACCAGCCCGGCGCGGGTCGGCAGCACCTGGTGGCCGAACTGGCGGGCCACTTCATAGCCAAAGCCGCTGGCCCCCATGCTGGGAATCGACAGGCCGCCGGTGGCAACCACCAGCGAGGCGCAATGGAACAGCCCGTGCGTGGTGTGCACGCGGAAACCATCGCTGCCATGCTCGATGCGCTGCACGCTGCAGTCGGTACGGATCTGCACGCCGGCCGCCTGCATTCGTCCACCAGCATCTTCACGATCTGCTTGGAGGAGACATCGCAGAACAGCTGCCCCAGTTCCTTTTCGTGATACGCGATGCCGTGCTTGTGCACCAACTCGATGAAGTGCCAGGGCGTGTAGCGGGCCAGCGCCGACTTGCAGAAGTGCGGGTTGGCCGACAGGAAGTTGGCCGGGGTGGTGCCGGTGTTGGTGAAGTTGCAGCGGCCACCGCCGGACATCAGGATCTTCTTGCCGACCTTGTTGGCATGGTCGATCACCTGCACCTGGCGGCCGCGCTGGCCAGCCGTGATCGCGGTCATGAGCCCGGCTGCGCCGGCGCCGATGACCACCACGTCACAACGGATCGTGTTCATGCCTTGGCGCGCTTGCGCCAGGTCGGGATCACGTCGAGCTGCATCTGATCGTTGAGCAGCTGCACTTCACCGTCCTGGATCAGCACGCTCCAGCGCATCGCGCGCTGGATCTGCTGGCCCCACAGCTCTACGAAGGCACCGTCGAGATCGACCACCGAAAGATTGTCGAAGCGCGCCAGGCCCTTGCCCTGCTTGCCCCACCAGATCTCCGAGGCGTTGCCGCCATAGTTGACCACCTGCACCTGGCGGCTGCGGTTGCTGGCCTTGCGGATGGGCGATTCGTCCGGATGGCCCAGGTCGATCCACTGCAGGATGTCGCCGGTGTAGTCGTGTTCCCACAGGTCGGGTTCGTCATCGGTGCTCAGGCCGCGGCCGAACTCCAGGCGGTCGCCGGCGTTCAGCGCGAAGGCGAGCAGGCGCACCATCAGGCGCTCGTCGGTCTCGGACGGATGCTGGGCCAGGGTCAGGTTGTGGGTCGAGTAGTAGCCGCGATCCATGTCGCTGATCTGCAGTTCGGCCTTGCGGATGGTGGCGGTAAGAGCCATGGGGGTCCGTGGACTAAAGACGACAATGATAGAGGTTTGCTCCGGGGGTGTCCGTGGCCGGGCTGTCTGCGCAGCGTCAACGGTGGCACGCTTGCGTTCTTTCCCGTGGCCGGAGTGGACGCCATGACCTTGCCCAGCCGACTGCAGTTGCCGCCCGGGCCCTGGGCCACCCTGCTGGATGGCCTGTGTGCACGTTTCCCGCGCATCGCGCCCGCGCAATGGCAGGATCGCTTCGCGCGTGGCCGTGTGCTGGATGCGCAGGGCAGGGCGCTCACTGCGGACACGCCCTGGCAGGTCGGGCGGGAGATCCAGTACTTCCGCGAGGTGGCCGACGAACCGGTGATTCCCTTTGTCGAGACCATCGTCCATCTGGATGCGCACCTGCTGGTGGCCGACAAGCCGCATTTCCTGCCGGTGACACCTGCGGGTGGGCATGTGCGCGAGACGCTGCTGGCGCGGCTGGTCGCCCGCACCGGCAATGCCGATCTGGTACCGCTGCACCGGCTGGATCGGCTGACGGCCGGGCTGGTGATGTTCTCGACCCAGCGAGCGTCGCGCGATGCTTACCAGCGCCTGTTCCGTGATCGGCGCATCGAGAAGGCCTATGAGGCCCTGGCACCGGCGCTGCCGGGGCTGGCGTTTCCGTTGCAGCGGGACAGCCGGTTGGTGCCGGGCGAGCCGTTCTTCCGCATGTCCGAAGTGCCCGGTGAGCCCAATGCGCGCAGCCGGATCGAGCTGATCGAGGCCGAAGGGCCGATCTGGCGCTACCGGCTGCTGCCGGAGACCGGCCGCAAGCATCAACTGCGCGTGCACATGGCCATGCTGGGGGCGCCGATCATGGGTGACGACCTGTACCCGCAGCTTCGGCAACGTCCGCCGAACGTCGCCGAGGCGCCGCTGCAGCTGCTGGCGCGGGCCCTGGCCTTCGACGACCCATTGAGCGGCGAACGACGGGCGTTCAGCAGCGGCCGCAGCCTGAGCCTTCCGGCGTAGGGCGGCCAGGCGCTCAGCGGGCCGGGCGTCGCGCCAGCCAGCGGTCCAGCTCGGCGGCGAACAGCTGCCGGTCGCGGGGCCCCAGGGGCGGCGGTCCGCCGGTCTGGACCCCGGCGCCGCGCAGTTCCTCCATGAAATTGCGCATCGACAGCCGCTCGGCCATGTTGTTCGGGGTGTACAGCTGGCCGCGCGGGTTCAGCGCCACGGCCCTCTTCTCCAGCACCAGCGCAGCCAGCGGGATGTCCTGGGTGACGACCAGGTCTCCGGCGGCGACCCGCTCGACGATGGCGCTGTCGGCCACGTCCAGGCCCTGCGGTACCTGGATCGAGCGCAGCCAGCGCGACGGCGGGGTGCGGATCCACTGGTTGGCGACCAGGGTCAGCTCGATCCCGACCCGTTCGGCGGCCCGGAACAGGATGTCGCGAATGACGGTGGGGCAGGCGTCCGCGTCCACCCAGATGCGGGGAGACGCGTGTTCAGCGGGGATTTCAGCTTCAGTCATTTACCCAGTGTAGGGTGGGAAAAACCTGAATGGGGGCTCGGGGTTAGCCGCGATTGGCTGCCAACCCTTGTCACGCCTAGCGGGTGACGTGTTCCCATGAACGTCGGGACTATCGCTTTTTGCAGAAAACACGCGTATCGTGCGACCCACTGTGTTTGCTAGGGTCACCGTGAATCGTGGCCTGGTGCAGTTGATCTCACGATCCGCTCATCGATCCGCTTTACCAACGCCTGCAACTCAGTCTCGGCCCCGATACCCGGTGGCTGCGATTTTTTTCAACATGTGTTTCAGGAGTTAGTAAAATGTCTGAACGTCAGACCGGCACCGTCAAGTGGTTCAACGACGCCAAGGGCTTCGGCTTCATCACCCCGGAAAGCGGCCCGGACCTGTTCGTGCACTTCCGCGCGATCCAGGGCACCGGCTTCAAGACCCTGCAGGAAGGCCAGAAGGTTACCTTCATCGCCGTCCAGGGTCAGAAGGGTATGCAGGCTGACCAGGTGCAGGCGGTCTAATCCGTCTGCTACCGTTGGGTAGCCAGAACGCCGGAGGCGAGAGCTTCCGGCGTTTTTTATTGCCCGCTGTTTTTTGTAGAAATCGAGCCACGCTCGACTGTTCTCAAGGACAGTGGAGCAGGGCTCGACTCTACAAAGGGCATGCAGCCGGCGCGGTAGGATGGCGGCCTTCCCAAGGATCGTCCCCATGCGCATCGTTCATCACCTGGAAAACTCCCGTTCCCTGCGCGTGCTGTGGATGCTGGAGGAGTTGGGGCTGGACTACGAACTGCGCCGCTATCCGCGCGATCCGAAGACGCTGCTGGCGCCGCCGGAACTGCGCAACGTGCATCCGCTCGGCAAGTCGCCGGTGCTGCAGGATGGCGAGCTGGTACTGGCCGAGTCCGGGGCGATCCTCGACTATCTCGCTGACCGTTACGACACGCAGCGCCAGCTGTCGCCGTCACCGATGCCGGCCGACGGCACCGAACGCATCGCGTACCGCTACTGGCTGCACTATGCCGAAGGCTCGGCGATGCCGCCGCTGCTGCTGACCCTGGTGATGGGCCGCATCCGTAATGCGACCATGCCATTCTTCGCACGCCCGATTGCACGCAGCATTGCCGACAAGGCCGAGCGGGGCTTCGTTGGGCCGCAGCGGCGCCTGCACCTGGACTGGATGGAGCGCCGCCTGGCCGAAAGCCCATGGTTTGCCGGCGAGCGCTTCAGTGCGGCCGACATCCAGATGAGCTTCCCGATCCAGGCTGCTGCCGCGCGCGGTGGCGGTCTCGACGGCAAGCCGGCACTGCGTGGCTTCCTCAAGCGCATCAGCGAGCGGCCTGCTTACCAGCGCGCCGAGGCCCACGGTGGCCATCTGCAGGCGCTCAGCGGCAATTGAGGCCGGCGGCGGTCGCCCCCACCTCCAGAGTCATGGATACCGACAGCCCCGTTTCGACAACCGCCTGCTGCATGCCCTGCCGGGTGACCCCGAATCCGGCCCGCGCAGGCGCGAAGTGCTGGGTGCCGCCTGGTCGCCCGTGATGCCGACCCCGGTGACGGCGCCCACGCTGTTGGCCTGGGCGCCGGACGTCGCCGAAATGCTTGGCTTCAATACCGCTGAAGTCGAAAGCGAAGGTTTCGCGCAGGTGTTCGGCGGCAATACGCTGTACGCCGGCATGCAGCCGTGGGCAGCCAACTACGGTGGCCATCAGTTCGGTCACTGGGCCGGCCAGCTCGGCGACGGGCGTGCGATCTCGCTGGGTGAGCTGGTGGCACCCGATGGCCGCCACTGGGAGCTGCAGCTGAAGGGGGCCGGGCCGACGCCGTACTCGCGCGGTGCCGATGGACGGGCAGTGCTGCGCTCGTCGATCCGCGAGTTCCTGTGCAGCGAAGCGATGCACCACCTGGGCGTGCCGACCACGCGCGCGTTGTCGCTGGTCGGTACCGGCGAGGAGGTGGTGCGCGACATGTTCTATGACGGCCACCCGCGTGCCGAGCCTGGTGCCATCGTGTGCCGGGTCTCGCCGTCGTTCCTGCGTTTCGGTTCGTTCGAGCTGCCGGCCTCGCGTGGCGAGACTGCCTTGCTGCAACAGCTGGTGGACACCTGCATCGCACGTGATTTCCCCGGGCTGGAGGGGCAGGGCGAGGCACGGTACGGCGACTGGTTCGCGCAGATCGCGGTGCGCACCGCCGAGATGATCGCGCACTGGATGCGTGTCGGCTTCGTACATGGCGTGATGAACACCGACAACCTGTCCGTGCTCGGTCTCACACTGGATTACGGCCCCTATGGCTGGGTCGAGGATTTCGATCCGGACTGGACGCCGAACACCACCGACGCCCAGGGGCGCCGCTACCGCTTCGGCACCCAGCCGCAGGTGGCGTACTGGAACCTGAGCCGATTGGCCCAGGCGCTGTCGCCGCTGTTCGCCGATGTCGCACCGCTGCAGGTGGGCCTGGCGGCCTTCCAGTCCACCTTCGTGGCCTGCACGCGTCGCGATGCCGCGGCAAAGCTGGGGCTGGCCGCGGCCGACGATGACGACCTGCAGCTCTACCAGCGCTGGCAGCAGCTGATGCAGGAGGGTGCCATGGACATGACTCTGGCCTGGCGCGCACTGATGCGCATCGACCCGTCGGCAACGGACGCTACGGTTCTGGACGCGGTGTACTACGACGAGGCGCGGCGACAGGCAGTGCAGGCACCGTTGCAGCACTGGCTGCAGGACTACGCGGAGCGCCTGCGCAGCGATCCGCTGCCGGCCAGCGAACGCGTGGCGAAGATGACGGCGGCCAACCCGCTGTACGTGCTGCGCAACTGGTTGGCGCAGGAAGCGATCGACCGCGCAGAGCAGGGTGACCTCGGCGGTGTGCATGCGCTGCAGGACGTGCTGCGAGACCCATACACCGAGCGCGCAGGGCTCGAGCACTTCGCTGGCAAGCGCCCGGCGTGGGCCGACAACCGCGCCGGTTGCTCGATGCTGTCCTGCAGTTCCTGAGGGTGGGTTTCGGCAGGGCTGCGCCCTGCACCCGCAGAGGCAAGGGCCGAATCCAAAGCCAAAGCCAAAGCCAAAGCCAAAGCCAAAGCGGCTCTGGATTGTTGATGGTCTGGCGGGGCGGTGTGGGGCTGCAGGACACGCCGTAAACCCCAAACCGGCCCAGCCGCCAGCGGCTGGGCCGGGCCCCGGAGGGGTACTTGCAGCGTCCCCTGCAACCGGACCCACCCCGCCATCCCACAGAATGCACGCTGTTGCTGTTGCCGTTGAGGTTGCCGGCCAGCGGCCGGCACTACCGCAGGTGCCGGGCGCAGCCCGGCCGAACACCCCCAACAGGCAGCCGGCGCCCGGAACGGGTACCCTATGCCGCCATCAGATAGCCAATGTGACATGACCGACGCCATCGTCGCTCCGCAGTGGGCCTCCCGCCTGCGCGACATCGCCGACTTCCCCAAGCCCGGCATCCTGTTCAAGGACATCATGCCGCTGCTCGCCCACGGCGAGGACTTCCGCGGCGCGATCACCGCGATGGCCGACCGTTGGCGCGACCAGAAGCTGGACGCGGTGGTCGGCATCGAATCGCGTGGTTTCATCCTCGGCGCCGCGATGGCGCTGGAGCTTGGCGTCGGCTTCGTGCCGGTGCGCAAGCCGGGCAAGCTGCCGGGCCAGGTGCTGCGCGAGGAATACACGCTGGAGTACCGCAGCGACTGCATCGAAGTGCACGCCGACGCGTTGCCGTCCGGTGCCCGCGTCGCGATCATCGATGACGTGCTGGCCACCGGCGGCACGCTGGTCGCTGCGTTGTCGCTGGTGCGCCGCCTGGGTGTTGAAGTGGTCGGCGCCGGTGTGCTGGTCGAGCTCGATGGCCTGGGCGGCCGGGCCCGCTGGGAGGCGGGCTTGCCACTGCACACCGAACTGGTGTTCTGATCGAAGGGTGAATGCCAACCAAGGTTGGCATCTACCAGAGCGAAGAGCCGGGAGCCGGTCGTTGCCAACCGTGGTTGGCAACCCGGCTTCAATCACATCATCCGCACGCGGAAGCGACGGCCCTTGATCTTGCCGGCTTCCAGCCTGGCGACGGCCTTGTTGGCCTGTTCACGCGCGATCGCCACGTAGGAGCGGGTCGGGAAGATCGCGATCTTGCCGATGAACTTGCTCGACAGGCCGGCATCGCCGGTCAGTGCGCCGAGGATGTCGCCCGGGCGCAGCTTGTCGGTCTTGCCGCCGTCAATCCGCAGGGTGCGCATCGCCGCCTGCGGCAACTCGGCCGGGCGCGAGGTCGCCAGTGGCGTCTTCTGCCAGTCCAGCGGTTGCCCCAGCTGCGCTTCGATGGCTTCGGCGCGGGTCTTTTCGCGGCCAGCCACCAGGCTGATCGCCAGGCCGCTGGCACCGGCACGACCGGTACGGCCCACGCGATGCTGGTAGCTCTCCACGTCGGTCGGCAGTTCGTAGTTGATCACCGCCGCCAGCTCTTCCACGTCCAGTCCGCGCGCGGCGACGTCGCTGGCGACCAGCACGTTGCAGCTGCGGTTGGCCAGCCGCAACAGCACTTCCTCACGGTCGCGCTGCTCCATGTCGCCGTGCAGGGCGAGTGCGGAGAAGCCGAACTGCTGCAGCGAGTTGGCCACTTCGTCCACGTCCTTGCGGGTGTTGCAGAACACCACCGCCGATTCCGGCGCGTACTTCAGCAGCAGGCCGGCCAGCGCCTTCTGGCGATGCACCGGTTCCACCTCGCAGAACAGGTGGCGGATGGCCGGTGCCTGGTCGGCACCTTCCACGGTCACCTCCACCGCGTCGCGCAGCAGGTCACGCGCCATGGCGCGGATGCTGTCGGGGAAGGTGGCGGAGAACAGCAGGCTCTGGCGATCCCTGTGGGTGCGGCCGGCGATCTTGCGGATCGGCTCCTCGAAGCCCATGTCGAGCATGCGGTCGGCCTCGTCCAGCACCAGCGTGCGCACCGCGCCCAGGTTCAGCGCGCGCTTGCGTGCCAGCTCCTGCACGCGGCCGGGCGTACCCACCACCACGTGCGGGTCGTGGCCTTCCAGCGAGGCCAGCTGCGGGCCCAGCGGCACGCCGCCTACCAGCAGCAACAGCTTCAGGTTGGGAATGCCGGTGGCCAGCTTGCGGATCTGCTTGCCGACCTGGTCGGCGAGTTCGCGGGTCGGGCACAGGACCAGCGCCTGCACGCGGATCAGGCTGGGGTCGACGGCCTGCAGCAGGCCCAGCCCGAAGGCGGCGGTCTTGCCGCTGCCGGTCGGCGCCTGTGCGATCACATCGTGGCCATCGAGGATGGCCGGCAGGCTCTGCGCCTGCACGGGGGTGAGGGTGGTGTAGCCGAGGGCGTCCAGGCCGGGCTGCAGGGCCGGGCTCAGCGGCAGGGTCGAGAAGTCAGTCATGGCGCATTGTACCTGCCTGCGCGGCAGCGCCCGTCCTGGGCCGCCATCCACGCATGGCGTGGATCTACGGGTGGGTGCCGACCGTTGGTCGGCACGCCCTGCTCAGCCCAGCACCGCCAACACACCCTGGTGGATCGCCAGGCCACCGAACAGCAGCCAGGCGAACAGGATCAGCGCCAGCAGCAGTGGCTTCAGGCCGGCCTGGCGCAGCGCCGAGACATGGGTGGTCAGGCCCAGCGCGGCCATCGCCATCGCCAGCAGCACGGTATCCAACTGCACCAGCCCGGCCTGCAGGCTGGCCGGCAGCAGGTGCAGCGAATTGAAACCGGCCACTGCCACGAAACCGAACGCGAACCACGGCACTACGATGCGCGCCTTGCTGCCGTCGGCGCCGGCCTTGCCGCCACGCGCCAGCCACAACGACAACACGACCAGGAACGGCGCCAGCAGCATCACCCGCACCATCTTGGTGATCACCGCAGTATCGGCGGCGGCTTCGCTGACCGTGCGGCCGGCGGCCACCACCTGCGCCACTTCGTGCACCGTCGCACCAGTGAACAGGCCGTACTGCCGCGCGTCCATCGCCAGCCAGCCGTGCGACTGCACCAGCGCATACAGCGCCGGGTACAGGAACATCGCCAGCGTGCCGAACACCACGACGGTAGAAACCGCGACAGTGACCTGCGCAGCGCGGCCACGCACCACCGGTTCGGCGGCCATCACCGCTGCCGCACCGCAGATCGCGCTCCCGGCGCCGATCAGCATTGCCGCCTCGCGTTCCATCTTGAACACACGTACGCCCAGCCAGCAGGCCAGGCCGAAGGTGCTGGCGACCACCAGCACGTCCATCAGCACGCCGCTGACGCCGACATGGCCGATGTCCTGGAAGGTCAGGCGCAGGCCGTACAGCACGATGCCGGCGCGCAGCAGCCAGTGCTTGGAGAAGCCGACACCGGCCGCGCTGCTCGGTGCCAGCCGCGGGTACAGGGTGTTGCCGACCACGATGCCGGCCACGATGGCGACGGTCAGTGCACTCAGGCCATGCGCCTGCAACCAGGGAAGCTCGGCCAGGTACAGCGATGCCGCCGCGATCAGGCCCACCAGCAGAAGGCCGGGCAGGCGCGGCTGCCAGCGTTGGCGCAGGGCGGGCAGGGACCAGGAGGAGAGAGCGGGGGCGTTCATGGCAGGGGTAGGGCTGTAGTGACGGGGCAAGCGTGTGCCTTCGTCCCTGACCTGTAAAACGAATAATATGGGTGAAACCTACCTATCAAGCGGGTAAATGCCATGCGCCTGACCTTGCGCCAGCTGCAAGTCTTCGTCGCCATCGCCGACCACGGCAGCACCACCGCCGCCGGCCAGGCCATCGCGCTCTCGCAGTCGGCCAGCAGCGCCGCCCTGCAGGAACTGGAGGCGCACTTCGGTACGCCGCTGTTCGACCGCATCGGCCGTCGCCTGGCGCTGAACGGGCACGGCCGCGCACTGCTGGAGCCGGCGCGCACCCTGCTGGTCAATGCCGCTGATCTGGAGCGGCAGCTGGCCGCCGGCGGAGACCCGTCGCAAGGGGCACCGCTGCGGTTGGTACTGGCCGCCAGTACCACCATCGGCAACTACCTGCTGCCGCAGCGCATCGCTGAGCTGCTGCGGCAGGCGCCGCAGGCCGAAGTCGACCTGCGCATCGACAACAGTGCTGGCGTAGTCGCCGCTGTGCAGCGCCTGGACGTCGACGCCGGCCTGATCGAAGGCCCGTGCCATGAGCGCGGTTTGCAGGTCACGGCATGGCAGCAGGATCCGCTGGTGATCGTCGGCGCCGCCGACGCCCCCCGCGCTGGTCGTTGGACGAACTGCGCCGCGCCCGCTGGCTGCTGCGCGAACCCGGCTCCGGCACCCGCGAGGCAGTGGAACAGGCGCTGTTGCCGCACCTGCGCGGCTTCGCCCAGACCCTGCAGCTGGGCAATACCGAAGCGATCAAGCAGGCTGCGATCGCCGGCCTCGGATTGGCCTGCCTTTCGCGTCACGCGCTGGAAGAGCCGCTGGCGCTGGGCCGCCTGCGCGTGCTCGAGACGCCGCTGCCCGCCCTTCAGCGCACCCTGTGGCTGGTGCGCCACCCGGGCAAGCAATGGCTGCCGGGGTTGCAGGCGTTGCTGGGGGAGGTGGAGTAGCAGGGATCGGTCTTGCACTGCACGAATTCCACGAAGGAGTCAGAGCCCGTTGCGCAGCAACGGGATCCGACCCCGACAGATCGACAGGCCTTGCAGCGCTCATCCACGCGTGGCCTGGATCTGCCGTGTCGACCAAGGTCGACACCCACCCGCGCAGAATGCCGTTCCGACAGATCGCGGGAAACTGTCAGAGGCGGGGCGGTGTGGGTCTGCAGGACCGTTGGCGCCATGGATGGCGCCATCGAGCCCCCAAGGAGGGGTTTACGGCGTGTCCTGCAGACCCGCACCGCCCGGCATCCCACAGGAAACCAGCTTTTGACGTTGCCGTTGAGGTTGCCGGCCAGCGGCCGGCACTACCGCGGGTGCCGGGTGCAACCCGGCCGACGCCCCAACCCGTACAATATCCGGATGCCTCTGATTACTCTGCAGAACGTCGACTTCAGCGTCGGCGGCCCGTTGTTGCTGGAGAAGGCCGAACTGTCGATCGAGCCGGGCGAACGCATCGCCCTGATCGGCCGCAACGGCGCCGGCAAATCCACCCTGCTCAAGCTGCTGTCCGGCGATCACAAGCCCGATGACGGGGAAGTCCGCGTACAGCAGGGCGTGCGCGTCACCCGCCTGGAGCAGGAAGTGCCACATGGCGCCGCCGGCTCGGTGTTCGACGTCGTCGCCGATGGCCTCGGTGAACTGGGCCAGTGGCTGGCCGAATTCCATCACCTGAGCCACGCCGAAGTATTTGATGGCGAAGCACTGGGCAACGTGCAGGCCAAGATCGACGCCGCCAACGGCTGGGGCCTCGATCAGCGCGTCAGCGAAACCCTGACCAAGCTCGACCTGGACGGCGAGGCCGAGTTCGGCCGCCTGTCCGGCGGCATGAAGCGCCGCGTGCTGCTCGCCCGCGCGCTGGTGTCCAGCCCCGACGTGCTGCTGCTGGACGAACCGACCAACCACCTCGATATCGAAGCCATCGACTGGCTCGAAGCGTTCCTGAAGGGTTGGAGCGGCAGCGTGGTGTTCGTTACCCATGACCGCCGCTTCCTGCGTGCACTGGCCACCCGCATCGTCGAGATCGACCGTGGCCAGGTCACCAGCTGGCCGGGCGACTGGGCCAACTACGAGCGTCGCCGGGAGGAACGCCTCAACGCGCAGGCGCAGGAAAACGCGCGCTTCGACAAGCTGCTGGCGCAGGAAGAAGTCTGGATCCGCCAAGGCATCAAGGCGCGCCGCACCCGCGATGAGGGCCGCGTGCGCCGCCTGAAGGCGATGCGCGTGGAGCGTTCGCAGCGCCGTGATCTCAGCGGCAACGTCAAGATGGAAGCCGCACAGGGCATCAGCTCTGGCAAGAAGGTCATCGACGTCAAGGATATTTCGTTCGCCTTCGGTGAGCGCACCATGGTCCGCGACTTCACCACCACCATCATGCGCGGCGACCGCATCGGCCTGATCGGCCCCAACGGCAGCGGCAAGACGACGCTGCTGAAGTTGCTGCTGGGCGAGCTGCAGCCGGCCAAGGGCGAAGTCAACGCCGGCACCAACCTGCAGATCGCCTATTTCGACCAGTACCGCGCGGTGCTGCGCGAAGACTGGAGCGCGATCGAGAACGTGGCCGAAGGCCGCGATTTCCTCGAGTTCAACGGCAAGCGCAAGCACGTGCATGCCTACCTGCAGGACTTCATGTTCACCCCGGAACGCGCACGTGCGCCGATCACCCGCCTGTCCGGTGGCGAGCGCAACCGCCTGCTGCTGGCCAAGCTGTTCGCGCAGCCGTCCAACCTGCTGGTGATGGACGAACCGACCAACGACCTGGACGTGGAAACCCTGGAGCTGCTGGAAGAGCTGCTGGGCGAGTACACCGGCACCCTGCTGCTGGTCAGCCATGACCGTGACTTCATCGACAACGTGGTGACCTCCACGCTGGTGATGGAAGGCGACGGCGTGATCGGCGAGTACGTCGGAGGCTACAGCGACTGGCAGCGTTATGCGGCCAGCATCGCGGCGCCTGCCTCGGTCCCCGCAGCCAAGCCGGCAGCCGCAGCACCTGCCGCGCCGGCCGCTGCACCCCCGGCTGCCCCCAAGCGCAAGCTGGCCTACAAGGAAGCACGCGAGCTGGAGCAGCTGCCGAAGACCATCGAGAAGCTGGAAGGCGACGTCGAAGGGTTGACCTCGGCGATGAACGACCCGGCGTTCTATACCCGCAGCAGTGCGGAAGTGACCGCGCACACCCAGCAGCTGGCCAAGGTGCAGGCCGAGCTGGATGCCGCGTACGCGCGCTGGGAAGAGCTGGAAGGCTGAGTTCGCCGGGTTCGTGCGGACCAGCGGTCCGCACCTACCGACGCCGATGCCTGGTAGATCCACGCCATGCGTGGATATGCGGATCTGTGCGGACCAACGGTCCGCACCCACCAATCAACGGTCCGTGCGGACCAGGGTCCGCCCCACCGGGGGCGTCGGTCATTTGACCCCGTGCAGATCCCGCAACTGGCTCGGCCGGCTGCCGAAATACGCGGCCAGATCGGCGATGTCCTGATCGCTCAGGTCCTTCGCCTGCGGCGTCATCAGCGCATGCTGGCGGTCGCCGGCGCGGTAGGCCTGCAGCGCATGCGCCAGATAGTCGCCGTACTGCCCACCCAGCTTCGGATAGGTCGGATCGATCGGCGCATTGCCATCGGCCCCATGGCAGTCGATGCAACTCTGGTTGGTGGCCTTGCCCTTCACCTTGGCGCGGGCTTCACCGGCGGCCTCGCGGCCTGCCGGCAGGCCGGCGGAGGACGAAGAGCCGTGTTCGCCGCTGGCATGGCCCGGGTCGGCGGCGGATTTCTCGCTGTTTTCCACCTGCGACTGCGAACAGGCCGCCAGCAGCAGGGCAACGGACAGGGCGATGGCGTGACGCATCGGATGCGCGGCTTTCGACATGGGCGGGCCTTACTTGACGGTGGACAGGTAAACAGAGAGATCGGCGATCTCCTGTTCGCTGAAACTCATCGACTGCGCCTGCATCGTCGGATGCCGGCGCTTGCCCTGGCGGTACTCGGTCAGGGCCTGGGCCAGGTACTGCTGGGTCTGGCCGCCGATCTTCGGCACCCGGTAGCTGGGGTAGGCGTTCTTGTAGCCGGTGATGCCGTGGCACCCCTGGCAGGTGTAGGCCAGGACACGGCCATTGTCGAAGTTGCCGGTGGGCGTGGCAGGCGCCGGCGCGGCGGCAGGCGCCGGGGCGGGTGTGGCAGGAGCGGGAGCGGGCTGTGCGGCGGCCCCAAGGGGCAGGAGGACGGCCAGAGCGAGACAAGCGGCGAGCGGCTGCGGGCGCATGGTGTCGTTTCCGGGGATTCGGGTCTGGTCGTTCCGGCGTGGGGTACGGAACGACCCGAGTATAGCCTCAGGTTTCATCTAGCTGAAATGGGGGCGGGCCGACCAGCGGCGTGAAGACACCATGACCTTTGGGATATGGTGTTGCCGTGAAGTGGTGCATTACTTTGCTACCACACCTGTCCACGCATCCTCCAGGGACCTGACGATGTCGCACCCAACTTTCCTGTCCGGCCGTCGCAGCGGAATCTGCGCTGCCGCACTGCTGATCTCCACCTCCCTGCTGCTGGGCGGTTGCGCCGCAGGGCCCAATTCCGAAGCCAAGGCTGCCGAGACCAAGGAGGAGAAGAAGGTCGACGCCGTCCCGGTCGAAGTGGCGGTGGCCAGCCATCGTGCCGTCGCGGCCAGCTACACCGGTACCGCTGCACTGGAGCCACGCGCCGAGTCGCAGGTGGTCGCCAAGACCTCCGGCGTAGCCCTGGCGGTGCTGGTCGAGGAAGGGCAGCGGGTCACCGCCGGCCAGCCGCTGGTGCGGCTGGACCCGGATCGTGCACGCCTGGCCGTGGCGCAGAGCGAAGCGCAGATGCGCAAGCTGGAAAACAACTACCAGCGCGCACAGAAGCTGGTCGGCCAGCAGATGGTCAGCGCCGCCGATGTCGACCAGCTGCGCTACGACCTGGAGAACGTCCGTGCGCAGTACCGCCTGGCCACGCTGGAGCTGTCCTACACCACGGTCGTGGCACCGATCTCGGGTGTGATCGCCTCACGCTCGATCAAGACCGGCAACTTCGTGCAGATCAATACACCGATCTTCCGCATCGTCGACAACTCGCGGCTGGAGGCCACCCTCAACGTACCCGAACGTGAGCTGGCCACCCTGCGTGCCGGCCAGCCGGTGACGCTGGCGGCCGACGCACTTCCGGGCCAGAGCTTCACCGGCACCGTTGACCGCATCGCGCCGGTGGTGGACTCGGGCAGCGGCACGTTTCGCGTGGTCAGTGCCTTCGATGGCGCCGCCCACGCGCTGCAGCCCGGCATGTTCGGCCGCATCCGCATCGATTACGACCAGCGTGCCGATGCGCTGGTGGTGCCGCGCCTGGCGTTGCTCGATGACGGTGAACCTGCGGTGTTCCGCGTGCGCGAAGGCAAGGTCGCACGCATTCCGGTCAAGCTGGGTTACGCCGAGGGCCCGTGGGTGGAGATCCGTGATGGCCTGGCGGCCGGTGATCAGGTGGTCACCGCCGGCAAGGTCGCCCTGCGCGACGGCACCACGGTGCAGGTGATCGCCGATCCGAAGGCGAAGGCGGTCGCGGCGGCCGCCAAGCCCGCAGACAAGGCCGGGAGCAAGCAATGACTGCTCCGGGCCACGACCACGGTGCCTCGCCGGCGAGCGACGGCGCCGCCGCCGGCATGCGCGGCGGCCTGGTGGAATTCGCCACGCGTCGCCGTGTGACCATCGCCATGTGCACGGTCACGCTGCTGCTGTTCGGCCTGATCGCGCTCGGCAACCTCAAGGTCAACCTGCTGCCCGACCTGAGCTACCCGACGCTGACCGTGCGTACCGAATACACCGGTGCGGCGCCGACCGAAATCGAAACCCTGATCACCCAGCCGGTTGAAGAAGCGGTGGGCGTGGTCAAGAACCTGCGCAAGCTGAAGTCGGTCTCGCGCACCGGCCAGAGCGATGTGGTGCTGGAGTTCGCCTGGGGCACCAACATGGACCAGGCCAGCCTGGAGGTGCGTGACAAGATGGAAGCGCTGAACCTGCCGCTGGAGGCCAAGGCTCCGGTGCTGCTGCGCTTCAATCCGTCCACCGAGCCGATCATGCGCTTGGTGCTGTCGAACAAGACGGCGCCGACCAGCGATGCCGATGCGGTCCGCGAGCTGACCGGCCTGCGCCGCTATGCCGATGAAGACCTGAAGAAGAAGCTGGAGCCGGTCACCGGCGTGGCAGCAGTGAAGGTGGGCGGTGGCCTGGAAGACGAGATCCAGGTCGACATCGACCAGCAGAAGCTGGCGCAGCTGAACCTGCCGATCGACACCGTCATCAAGCGTCTCAAGGACGAGAACATCAACATCTCCGGCGGCCGCCTGGAGGAGGGCTCCCAGCGCTTCCTGGTGCGTACCGTCAACCAGTTCGCCGACCTCGAGGAAATCCGCAACCTGCTGGTGACCACCCAGGCCGCCAATGGCAGCGCAGCCGACTCGGCGTTGCAGCAGATGTTCAACATCGCCGCGTCGACTGGTTCGGCTGCAGCCATCGCCGCCGCGTCGGCGGCACAGAGCGCATCGTCCGGTGGTGGCTCCAGTGTGGTCGCCAATGGCGTGCCGGTACGCCTGAAGGACGTGGCCACGGTGCGGCAGGGCTACAAGGAGCGTGAAGCGATCATCCGCCTGGGCGGCAAGGAATCGGTCGAGCTGGCCATCTACAAGGAAGGCGACGCCAACACCGTGTCCACCGCCGAAGCGCTGCGCAAGCGCCTGGAGCAGATCAAGGGCACGTTCCCGTCCGATGTCGAGCTGACCACCATCGAGGACCAGTCGCGCTTCATCGAGCACGCCATCGCCGACGTCAAGAAGGACGCGGTGATCGGTGGCCTGCTGGCAATCCTGATCATCTTCCTGTTCCTGCGCGATGGCTGGAGCACGTTCGTGATCAGCCTGTCGTTGCCTGTATCGATCATCGCCACGTTCTTCTTCATGGGCCAGCTCGGCCTGAGCCTGAACGTGATGTCGCTGGGCGGCCTGGCCTTGGCCACCGGCCTGGTGGTGGATGACTCGATCGTGGTGCTGGAGAGCATCGCCAAGGCCCGCGAGCGTGGCCTGGGCATCCTGCAGGCGGCCATTGCCGGCACCCGCGAAGTGAGCATGGCGGTGGTTGCCTCAACCCTGACCACCATCGCCGTGTTCCTGCCGCTGGTGTTCGTCGACGGGATTGCCGGACAGCTGTTCCGCGACCAGGCGCTGACCGTGGCGATCGCCATCGCGATCTCGCTGCTGGTGTCGATGACCCTGATCCCGATGCTGAGCTCGCTGAAGGGGCGGCCACCGCTGGCGTTCCCGGAAGAGGCGCCGAACGAAGCGTGGCAGCCGCAGAAGCGCTGGCAGAAGCCGGTCGCGCTGGGCCGCCGTGGCGTGGTTGCCAGCGTGCGCTGGAGCTTCTATGCGCTGGCGTGGCTTGTCGTGCGCGTGTGGCGTGGCGTGGTGGCAGTGGTCGGCCCGGTGATGCGCAAGGCCAGCGACCTGGCGATGAAGCCCTATGCAGGCGCCGAGCGAGGCTACCTGCGCCTGCTGCCGAGTGCGCTGGCGCATCCCGGCAAGGTGCTGGGCGTGGCAGCCATCATCTTCGTGGCGACCATGGCGCTGGTACCGATGCTTGGCGCGGACCTGATTCCGCAGCTGGCGCAGGACCGGTTCGAAATGACGGTGAAGCTGCCGGCCGGCACGCCGCTGAAGCAGACCGATGCGCTGGTGCGCGAGCTGCAGCTGGCGCACGGCAAGGGGGAGGGCGTGGCCTCGCTGTATGGCGTCAGTGGCAGCGGCACCCGGCTGGATGCCAGTCCGACCGAAAGCGGCGAGAACATCGGCAAGCTGACTGTGGTGATGGAAGGCGGTGGCAACGCGCGCACTGAAGCGGCAATCACCGAACGCCTGCGCGGCACCATGAGCCAGCACCCGGGCGCCCAGGTCGACTTCGCGAGGCCGGCGTTGTTCAGCTTCTCCACGCCGTTGGAAATCGAACTGCGCGGGCAGGACATGGCGACCCTGGAAGTGGCCGGCCAGCGCTTGGCGGCGATGCTGCGCGGCAATGCGCACTACGCCGACGTGAAGTCGACGGTGGAAGAGGGCTTCCCGGAAATCCAGATCCGCTTCGACCAGGAGCGCGCGGGTGCGCTGGGCCTGACCACCCGCCAGATCGCCGACGTGGTGGTGAAGAAGGTGCGCGGCGACGTCGCCACCCGCTACAGCTTCCGTGATCGCAAGATCGACGTGCTGGTGCGTGCCCAGGAAGGTGACCGCGCCAGCGTCGAGAGCATCCGCCGGCTGATCGTCAATCCGGGCAGCACCCGCCCGGTCACCCTGGACGCGGTGGCCGACGTGGTCGCCACCACCGGCCCCAGCGAGATCCATCGTGCCGACCAGACCCGGGTGGCGGTGGTATCGGCCAACCTGCGCGACATCGACCTCGGCGCAGCCATGCGCGAAGTGCAGCAGATGGTGGCCGAGCAGCCGCTGGGTGCGGGCGTTGGCCTGCACATCGGTGGCCAGGGCGAGGAGCTGGCGCAGGCGGCGAAGTCGCTGATCTTCGCCTTTGGTTTGGCGATCTTCCTGGTCTACCTGGTGATGGCCTCGCAGTTCGAGTCGCTGCTGCACCCGTTCGTGATCCTGTTCACCATCCCGCTGGCGCTGGTCGGCGCGATCCTGGCGCTGATGCTGACCGGCAAGCCCATCTCGGTGGTGGTGTTCATCGGCTTGATCCTGCTGGTCGGCCTGGTCACCAAGAACGCGATCATCCTGATCGACAAGGTCAACCAGCTGCGCGAAGCCGGCGTGGCCAAGCATGAGGCGCTGGTGGAAGGTGCGCGCTCGCGCCTGCGCCCGATCATCATGACCACGCTGTGCACGCTGTTCGGCTTCCTGCCGCTGGCGGTGGCCATGGGCGAGGGCGCCGAAGTGCGTGCACCGATGGCGATCACCGTGATCGGTGGCCTGCTGGTGTCGACGCTGCTGACGCTGCTGGTGATCCCGGTGGTGTACGACCTGATGGATCGTCGCGGCGACGCCTATTACCGTGAGCGCGGCCGCAAGCATGCCGGTGAAGGCCTGCATGGCGACGAGGGCGGCACGGCGGGTGTGGAGGAGCCGGCATGAGCGTTGCCGAGTTCTCCATCCGCCGCCCGGTCACTACCATCATGTGCTTCGTGTCGCTGGTGGTGATCGGCCTGATCGCTTCGTTCCGCCTGCCGTTGGAGGCGCTGCCGGACATCTCCGCGCCGTTCCTGTTCGTGCAGATCCCGTACACCGGTTCGACGCCCGAGGAAGTGGAGCGGACCATCATCCGCCCGGTCGAGGAGTCGCTGGCGACGATGACCGGCATCAAACGCATGCGCTCATCGGCCACCTCCGAGGCGGCGCTGATCTACATCGAGTTCAGCGACTGGGACCGCGACATCGCCATTGCCGCGTCCGACGCGCGCGAGCGTATCGATGCGATCCGCAGCGACCTGCCCGACGACCTGCAGCGCTACAACGTGTTCAAGTGGTCCAGCAGTGACCAGCCGGTACTGAAGGTGCGCCTGGCCAGCACCACCGACCTGACCACTGCCTATGACATGCTCGACCGTGAGTTCAAGCGGCGCATCGAGCGCATCCCGGGTGTGGCCCGCGTCGATATCACCGGTGCACCGCCGAACGAGGTGGAGATCGCCATCGATCCGAACCGGCTCAACGCGCATGGGTTGAGCATCAACGAGCTGAGCGAGCGCCTGCGCACGCTGAACTTCTCGATCTCGGCCGGTCAGATCGACGACAACGGCCAGCGCGTGCGCGTGCAGCCGGTGGGCGAGATCACCGACCTGCAGGAAATGCGCGACCTGGTGATCAACGCCAAGGGCCTGCGCCTGGGCGATATCGCCGACGTGCGCCTGAAGCCGGCGCGGATGAACTACGGGCGCCGTCTGGACGGCAACCCGGCGGTGGGCCTGGATATCTTCAAGGAGCGCAGTGCCAACCTGGTGGACGTCTCGCGTGCGGCGCTGGCCGAAGTCGAGGCGATCCGCGCGCAGCCGTCGATGCGCGACGTGCAGATCAAGGTGATCGACAACCAGGGCAAGGCAGTGACCTCGTCACTGCTGGAGCTGGCCGAAGCCGGTGCGGTCGGCCTGATCCTGTCGGTGACGGTGCTGTTCTTCTTCCTGCGCCATTGGCCGTCGACGCTGATGGTGACCCTGGCCATTCCGATCTGCTTCACCATCACCCTGGGCTTCATGTACTTCGTCGGGGTGACGCTGAACATCCTGACCATGATGGGCCTGCTGCTGGCCGTGGGCATGCTGGTCGACAACGCCGTGGTGGTGGTGGAGAGCATCTACCAGGAGCGCGAGCGCATGCCGGGGCAGCCACGGCTGGCCTCGATCATCGGCACCCGCAACGTGGCCATCGCGCTCAGCGCCGGTACGCTGTGCCACTGCATCGTGTTCGTGCCGAACCTGTTCGGCGAGACCAACAACATCAGCATCTTCATGGCGCAGATCGCGATCACCATCTCGGTCTCGCTGCTGGCCTCGTGGCTGGTCGCGGTCAGCCTGATTCCGATGCTGTCCGCACGCATGGCCACACCCAAGCTGGTGCACTCGCAGACCGGCCTGATCGCGCGCCTGCAACGGCGCTATGCACAGCTGCTGGACTGGTCACTGCATCACCGCGGTTGGAGCCTGCTCGGCATCCTGCTGGTGGTGCTGGTCAGCCTGGTGCCGATGAAGCTGACCAAGGTCGACATGTTCGGTGGCGAGGGCGGCAAGGACATCTTCATCGGCTACATGTGGAAGGGCGCCTACACCTACCGGCAGATGTCCGAGGAAGTGGCGCGCGTGGAGAGCTGGATCGACCAGAACCGCGAGCGCCTGCACGTGAAGCAGGTGTACTCCTGGTACAGCGAGCAGGAAGGCAGCTCCACGGTGGTCACCCTGGACGAGAAGTACGCCAAGGACATCAAGGCGCTGCAGGAAGAGTTGCGCAAGGGCCTGCCGAAGTCCGCCCGCACCGACTATTTCGTCGGCAACCAGGGCGGCGATGGCGGGGGTGGCGGCAACCAGGGCGTGCAGGTGCAGCTGGTGGGCGATTCCAGCTCGATGCTGCAGGAGATCGGCCAGGAAGTGGTGCCGTTGCTGGCGCAGCGTGCCGAACTGCGGGACGTGCGCATCGACAACGGCGAGAAGGGCGGCGAGCTGAAGGTACGCGTCGACCGTGAGCGTGCCGCAGCGTTCGGTTTCAACGCCGAACAGGTGGCCAGCTTCGTCGGCCTGGCGCTGCGCGGCGCACCGATGCGCGAGTTCCGTCGCGGTGACAATGAAGTGCCGGTGTGGGTGCGCTTTGCCGGCGCCGAGCAGAGCAGCCCGGAAGACCTGGCCGGTTTCAGCGTGCGTACCGGCGATGGCCGCAGCGTGCCGCTGCTGAGCCTGGTCACCGTGGACGTTGGTTCGTCGGCCACCCAGATCGGCCGTACCAATCGTCAGACGACATTGACCATCAAGGCCAACCTGGCCGGGAAGGTCACCGCACCGGACGGGCGCAAGGCGATAGAGGCCGTGCTCAAGCCGATGAACTTCCCGGCCGGCTACGGCTTCACCTTCGATGGCGGCGACTACGGCAACGATGATGAAGCCATGCAGCAGATGGTGTTCAACCTGCTGATCGCGCTGGTGATGATCTACGTGGTGATGGCGGCGGTTTTCGAGTCGCTGCTGTTCCCGGCGGCAATCATGAGTGGCGTGCTGTTCTCGATCTTCGGCGTGTTCTGGCTGTTCTGGATCACCGGCACCTCGTTCGGGATCATGTCCTTCATTGGCATCCTGGTGCTGATGGGCGTGGTGGTGAACAACGGAATCGTGATGATCGAGCACATCAACAACCTTCGGCGCAGCGGCATGGGCCGTACCCAGGCGCTGGTGGAAGGCTCACGCGAACGCCTGCGCCCGATCATGATGACCATGGGCACGGCGATCCTGGCGATGGTGCCGATCTCGCTGACCGACACGCAGATGTTCGGCAATGGCCCGGAGTACTCGCCGATGGCGCGCGCGATTGCCGGCGGCCTGGCGTTCTCGACCGTGGTCAGCCTGCTGTTCCTGCCGACGATCTACGCGGTGCTCGATGACCTGCGCAATGCCGTGACGCGGCTGATCCGTCGCGCGCGTGGAGTGGAGATGGTAGAGCCGGGCGCTGCCCGGCTGTAATGCACGTCAACGTGTTGTGGTGTGGGGGAGGCCGGTCGTAGTGGGGCGGCCTCCCCCTTTTTTTGCTCGCCGAGTCTGCTTGCCTCTGTAGAGCCGAAGGCAGCGGCAGGAGCCGCTGCCAACGTCGCTTGCGACGGCCCGGAGGGTGTCGGCCAGGACGGCCGGCATAGCCATGCTCGGCTGCTGTTCGCCGCGTTGCGGCATCGCCCGGGCATGGGCTCGGGCGCTACAGATTCTGTGGCCGGTTGAGGCTTACCCGCCACCTTGCCCCACACCTTGAACGTGGTCAGCCACAGGCCAAGCATGCTGCCGATGTTGGTCAGCATGAAGGTCAGCACCACGCGGGTAACGCGATTGCGGTACCAGCCCTTCAGGCTCTGCGCGTCGTCGCGCAGCTTCAAGAAGTCCTCGTAGGCTGGCTTGCGCACACGCGCTTCCACCAGTGCCGAGAAGGCGCCGGTCGGGATGCTCAGGCGGAACGGCTTGAACGGGGCCACCGCGATCGCGGTGAGGATGCTCAGCGGGTGACCGCCGGCCAGCAGGCAGCCCAGGCCGGCCAGGCCGCCGGTATACATCGCCCAGGTTGCCAGCAGCTCGGTGCCTACGCCCAGGCCGCCGCGGTAGAAGCCTACGCCGATGCCGGTCGCCACGATCGCCAGGATGCCCAGCGTGAACCACGGGATGTTGCGCTTCTTCGGCACCGCCTCCAGCTCGGCGCGCAGCGGCGCCGGTGCCTCGGTGTCGGTTTCCAGGTGGCGTGCCAGACCCGCCAGGTGGCCGGCTCCGACCACTGCCAGCACTTCGCGCTGGTGCGGGTCGTGTTCTTCGCGCAGGCGGGTGGCCATGTAGCGGTCGCGCTCGCCGATGATGGTTTCGTACAGCGCCGGGCTCTCGCTGGCGAACTCACCGAAGCTCGATTCCAGCATGTCGCCCTGTTTGAGCTTCTCGATCTCGTTCTCGCCCACTTCCTCGGACGAGAACAGGCCGGCGCCGAGGCCGGCAACCAGCTTCAGCTTGCCGAAGAAGCCCAGCCGTTGCGACGCGCGGCGGAAGGTCAGGCCGACCTCGCGGTCGATCAGGTGCACCGGCAGGTTGCGTTCGCGGGCGAGTTCCACCGCACGTTTCAGCTCGGCGCCGGGCTCGATGTCGAGTTGCTCGGCCAGGCGGCGCTGATAGGCGGACAGAGCGAGGTTGGCGGCGAACAGGGCGACGCGGCCCTTGCGGATCACCTCGACCAGGTCGAGCTTGGCGAGCGTGTCAGGGTCGCTCAGCGCCTGCAGGCGCTGCGGGTCCAGCTCGACGGCAACGGCATCGAAGCGGCCGCTGTCGATGGCTTTTTCAACGGCCTCGACGCTGGCGCGGGAGACGTGGGCGGTGCCCAGCAGGGTGTAGCGCACGCCGTCGCGTTCGACGACGCGCACCGGCTGGCCGGCGAACAGGTCGTCGCCGGTCTCGGGAAGGGTTTCGGTCATGGGTTCATTCATTGGAGGGTGCGGTGTCGGCGCCATCGCCGAGCGCGCGCTGCATCTGTACGGTGTCCAGCCAGCGGCCATGCTTGCGGCCGAGGCCACGGAACACGCCCACCAGCTCGAAGCCGAAGCGTTCGTGCAGCTTGATCGAGGCGGTGTTGGTCGGTTCGCCGATCACCGCCACCATCTGCCGGTAGCCACGTGCCACGCAGGCGTCGATCAAGGCCTGCAGCAGGCCGGTGCCGACACCCTTGCCCTGGAACGCGGCATCGACGTAGACCGAGTTCTCCACGGTCCACTGGTAGGCAATGCGGGTGCGATAGGTGTTGGCATAGGCATAGCCAGCCACCTGGCCGTCGATCTCGGCGACCAGGTAGGGGAAGCCACGATCAATGATGTCGCGCATGCGGCGCAGCATCTCGGTCGCGTCCGGGATGTCGTACTCGTAGGTGTTGACGAAATCGGTCACTTCCACCGCGTAGATGGCGGTGATCGCGTCGATGTCGGCCGGGCCGGCATCACGGATGAGGACGGCCATGCGCGGGCTCCGGCTCAGTCGATGTAGCGCTTGAGCAGGTCGCCGTATGCATCGATGCGGCGATCACGCAGGAACGGCCAGATGCGGCGCACATGCTCGCTGCGCTGCAGGTCGACGTCGCACAGCAGCACGGTGGCCTCGGTGCCGGCCTCGGCCAGGAACTCGCCCTGCGGGCCGAGCACGTGGCTGTTGCCCCAGAACTGGATGCCCGACGCGCCCAGCGGCGACGCCTCGTGGCCGACGCGGTTGCAGCTCAGCACCGGCAGGCCGTTGGCCACGGCGTGGCCACGGTGGCTCAGCACCCAGGCGTCGCGCTGGCGGGTCTTCTCGTCCTGCACGTCGTCCGGGTCCCAGCCGATCGCGGTCGGGTACAGCAGCAGCTCGGCGCCGGCCAGCGCCATCAGGCGCGCCGCTTCCGGGTACCACTGGTCCCAGCACACCAGCACGCCAAGGCGACCCACCGACGTATCGATCGGCTTGAAGCCGATGTCGCCCGGGGTGAAGTAGAACTTCTCGTAGAAGCCCGGGTCGTCCGGGATGTGCATCTTGCGGTACTTGCCGAGCAGGCTGCCGTCCTTCTCGAACACCACGGCGGTGTTGTGGTACAGGCCGGCAGCGCGGCGCTCGAACAGCGAGCCGACCAGCACCACGCCATGCTTCTTCGCCAGTGCGCCCAGGCGCTCGGTGCTCGGGCCCGGAATGGATTCGGCCAGGTCGAATTCGTCCACCGATTCGTGCTGGCAGAAATACGGGCCGTTGTGCAGTTCCTGCAGCAGCACCAGCTTGGCACCCTGCGCAGCCGCCTCGGCCACGCGTGCTTCGATCACCGCCAGGTTGGCGGCGGCATCACCGTGGTTGCGCTCCTGGATCAGGGCGACGGTAAGGGGGCTGCGCGAGTTCATGCGGGCGTTCCTGCGGGGGAAAACCTGCATGTTAGCGCGGATGGGCGGCGACGGCGTGTTGCGCGCTGAATGGGTGATGGTAGTGCCGGCCGCTGGCCGGCATCCCCATCAATCCGTCAGGCATTGCCTGGTTGCCGGCCAGCGGCCGGCACTCCCTTTTCTCAGACCTTCAACAACCCGGCCGGCAGCTGCATGGTGATGCAGTGCAGGCTGCCGTTCTGCCAGATCAGCGAGCGGCAAGGCACCTGCACGATCTCGCGACCCGGATGCGCCTGGGCCAGCACATCACGGGCCAGGTCGTCGGCCGGGTCGCCATAGGCCGGCATCAGCACCG
This sequence comes from Stenotrophomonas sp. pho, assembly GCF_006228405.1. Classification (NCBI taxonomy): domain Bacteria; kingdom Pseudomonadati; phylum Pseudomonadota; class Gammaproteobacteria; order Lysobacterales; family Lysobacteraceae; genus Stenotrophomonas; species Stenotrophomonas sp. pho. The sequence continues at coordinate 1,841,313 of NZ_CP029759.1, forward strand.
CGCCGTTGACGATCAGGTAGTTGGCGTACGACGCAGCAAGACGGCGGCCTTCGTCGATCACCGGCCGCGCCCACGGCAGCGGGAACAGGCGATACGGCTGGCCGTCCTTGGTGCGCAGCGCGGCCAGCTCGTTGCCCATCGCCTGCAGCTCGGCGTAGTGCGAATCGCTCTCGTCGTCGCAGGCCTGATAGACGATGCTGTCAGCGGAGGCGAAGCGGGCGAGGGTATCGATGTGGGCGTCGGTGTCGTCGCCTTCCAGGTAGCCGTGGTCCAGCCACAGCACGCGGTCCTGCTGCAGCCAGTCGGCCAGGTCGGCGCTCAGGCTGGCGCGGTCGCGGTCCGGGTGGCGTTCGTGCAGGCACTTCCAGGTGGTCAGCAGGGTGCCTTCGCCGTCGGTCTCGATGCCACCGCCTTCCAACGCGAACGGAATGCTGCGTACCGGGGCGTCGTTGAACACGCCAGCCTGGTCGAGCACGCCCACCAGCTGGTCATCCAGGGTGGCGTCGAACTTGCCGCCCCAGCCAGTGAATCGGAAGTCCAGCAGCTGGAAACCGCCGTCGGCGCGACGCAGGGTGATCGGGCCGGAGTCGCGCAGCCAGGTATCGTCGTAGGCGGCCGTGGTGAAGTGGACCTTGTCCATGTCGATGCGGTTGGAGCGCAGCCGCATTTCGGCATAGGTCTCCACATCGTCGTCGGCCACGCAGATCAGCACCGGCTGGAAGCGGGTGATGGCCGCGACCAGGGCGATGTAGGTCTCTTCCACCTGGCCCAGGCGGTCGGCCCAGTCGGTGTCGGCGGTAGGCCAGGCAATCAGGACGCCGCTCTGGGCTTCCCACTCGGCAGGAAAACGAAGGGTCTGGTTCATGGTCTCGCTACACAGGCCCGCCCAGGGCGGGTAAAGGGATCAACGGATCGGTGGTTTCGGGCCGATTTCGTTCGGGTCCGCCTGGTTGGCCACCACGTCGATCACCTTCTGCTTCTCGAAGTAGACGGTGAACTGCGGGTACACCCAGCGGTTGATGGTCGGCCATTGCCGCTTCTGCCCGCCACGCGGCTGCAGTTGTTCGCTGGGCGCGCCGAACTGCGCCTGCACCTGCTGCATGCTCTGGCCGCGCACGGGCAGGGCACCGGCCGGCTTCTCGCGGGCACGGTCGACAAGCAGGGTATCGGCCAGTGCCGGTGTGGCGGCGGCCAGGGTGGCCATCACGGCCAGGGCGGACAGGTAACGCTTCATCTCGATCTACTCCCCAGTGGTCAAGAAAGGCGATTACAGCAAAAACGGCAGGAAAAAGCCGCATAAACAAAAAACCGCCCGAAGGCGGTTTCTTGCATCGGGTCGGCCCCGCGTAGGGCCAGCCGCAGCCGGAAGGCTGTGAGGCTTAGCGCTGACGCGCCTTGAAACGCGGGTTCGACTTGCAGATGACGAAGATCTTGCCACGACGACGCACGACCTTGCAGTCACGGTGACGGGCCTTCGCCGACTTCAGGGAGGACAGGACTTTCATGGCATACCTCGGCGTAAACAGTAGTTGTTCGGGTGGAGCGTGGCCGCGATATGCGAAAGACAATCGGCAGTTGACGCTCGTTCAAGCCCGCCATTCTACCGGGCTTTTCCTCATGGTTTCAAGTGGTTGCACAAAAGATCCCGCTGGGGGCGTCTGGCAGGGGCTAGAATGGCCTCTTCACACGCTCTGGGACCCCCATGAATCCACTCGCTCCCGTCCTGACCATCGACGGCCCATCCGGGGCCGGCAAGGGTACCATCAGCCGCATCATCGCGCGCAGGATGGGCTGGCATTACCTGGATTCGGGCGCGCTGTACCGGGCGGTGGGCGTGGCCGCAAGCTGGGCCGACATCGACACCTCCGACGCCTCCGCGCTGGTCCGCTGCACCTTCGACACCCACGTTCAGTTTGTCGAGCAGGGCGATGCGATGCGGGTCATGGTCAACGGCACCGATGCCACCGACGAGCTGCGCCTGGAGACCACCGGGGCGCTGGCCTCGGCCATTGCCGCCATCCCGGAGGTCCGGGCCGCCCTGAAGGAGCGCCAGCGCGCATTCAGGGAACTGCCAGGCCTGGTCGCCGACGGCCGCGACATGGGCACGGTGATCTTTCCGGACGCCCCCTACAAGGTCTTCCTGACCGCCAGTGCCGAGGAGCGCGCCGAGCGCCGGCATAAGCAGTTGAAAGACAAGGGGGTTTCTGTTAACTTTGATGACCTCCTGCGCGAGATCATGGCCCGCGACGCCCGTGATGCTCAGCGTACCGTGGCGCCCCTGAAGCCGGCAGACGATGCTGTCCTCATCGACACCACAGGCATCGGCATCGATGATGTCGTTGCCCGAGTGATGGATCTGCTTCCGGTTCCGGCTGCCTGATCCGTTCGCGCGGGAGCACTGCCAGTCGCATCGGCAGTGGTCGCGCAAAGCAGTGCTGTACCCGCTCCGTCGCGCAATGATGCGTGGCGGTTTTCCTACTACACACGACCTGCGTTTCCGGGGTCGACCAACAGGCGGGCGGTCGCCATTCCCCTGAAGGGGACGCCACCGACCCATGTGTCCAACAGAGTAAATCTAATGACCGAATCATTTGCCGAACTGTTTGAAGCCAGCCAGGCCAACCTGGCCAAGCTGAAGCCGGGCGCCATCGTCAGCGGTACCGTTGTTGAAGTCCGCGGCGACGTCGTGGTGATCAACGCTGGCCTGAAGTCCGAAGGCATCGTGCCGATCGAACAGTTCCGTAACGACGCTGGCGAAATCGACGTCGCCGAAGGCGACATCGTCAAGGTCGCCCTCGACTCGATCGAGAACGGCTTCGGCGAAACCGTCCTGTCGCGCGAGAAGGCCAAGCGCGCGATGGTGTGGGACGAGCTGGAAGAAGCGTTGGAAAAGAACGAAACCATCACCGGCCGCATCAGCGGCAAGGTCAAGGGTGGTTTTACCGTGGACATCAAGGATGTCCGCGCCTTCCTGCCGGGTTCCCTGGTCGATGTGCGCCCGGTGCGCGATCCGGCCTACCTGGAAGGCAAGGAACTCGAGTTCAAGCTCATCAAGCTGGACCGCAAGCGTAACAACGTCGTGGTCTCGCGCCGCGCTGTCGTCGAAAGCGAGCACTCGGAAGAGCGCGAGCAGCTGATGGACAAGCTGCAGGAAGGCGCGATCCTGAAGGGTGTCGTCAAGAACCTGACCGATTACGGCGCGTTCGTGGACCTGGGCGGTATCGACGGCCTGCTGCACATCACCGACATGGCGTGGAAGCGCGTGCGTCACCCGTCGGAAGTCGTGAACGTCGGCGACGAGCTGGACGTCCGCGTGCTGAAGTTCGACCGCGAGCGCAACCGCGTTTCGCTGGGCCTGAAGCAGCTGGGCGAGGATCCGTGGGACAACATCGGCCGTCGTTACCCGGCCAACAGCCGCGTCTTCGGCAAGGTCTCCAACGTCACCGATTACGGTGCGTTCGTTGAGATCGAGCCGGGCGTCGAAGGCCTGGTGCACGTCTCCGAGATGGATTGGACCAACAAGAACGTCAACCCGTCCAAGGTTGTCCAGGTGGGTGATGAAGTCGAAGTGATGGTGCTGGACGTCGATGAAGAGCGTCGCCGCATCTCGCTGGGCATGAAGCAGGTTGCCGCCAATCCGTGGGAAACCTTCGCTGCCACCCACAAGAAGGGTGACAAGGTGTCGGGCCAGATCAAGTCGATCACCGACTTCGGCATCTTCATCGGCCTGGACGGCGGCATCGACGGCCTGGTCCACCTGTCCGACATCAGCTGGAACACCACCGGCGAAGACGTCGTTCGCAACTTCAAGAAGGGCGATACCCTGGACGCCGTCGTCCTGGCCGTCGATCCGGAGCGCGAGCGCATCTCCCTGGGCGTGAAGCAGCTGGAGCAGGATCCGTTCGGCCAGTACATGGCTGCCAATCCGAAGGGTTCCAAGGTCGAAGGCGTGGTGAAGGAAGTCGACGCCAAGGGCGCGATCATCGAGCTGGCTGACGGCATCGAAGGTTACGTCTCGGCCCGCGACATCGCCAACGAGCGCGTTGACGACGCCACCCAGCACCTGAAGGTCGGCGACAAGGTCGAAGCCAAGTTCGTGGGCATGGACCGCAAGGGCCGTACCCTGCAGCTGTCGATCAAGGCCAAGGACGACGCTGAAATGCGCGAAGTGCTGGAGGAATACCAGTCCTCTTCGGCTTCCAGCGGCACCACCCAGCTGGGCGCGCTGCTGCGTGCACAGCTGAACGGCAACAAGTCCGAGTAATCGGCCTTAGGCTGTTCGTTGTTTCCTGGACGGCCCGGGCATTGCCCGGGCCGTTTCAGGCTGAGATGCCCCTGATGTGAGCCGGTAATGACCAAATCCGAACTGATCGAAATCCTTGCGCGCCGCCAGGCGCACCTGAAGGCCGATGATGTCGATCTGGCGGTGAAGTCGTTGCTGGAAATGATGGGCGGATCGCTGTCCGCCGGGGATCGCATCGAAATCCGTGGATTTGGCAGCTTCTCGCTGCACTATCGTCCGCCGCGCCTGGGTCGCAACCCGAAGACCGGCGAATCGGTTGCCCTGCCGGGCAAGCATGTCCCCCATTTCAAGCCGGGCAAGGAACTGCGCGAGCGGGTCAGCAGTGTGCTGCCGCTGGACGCCGATCCGGCCTGAGCCTGCCGTCGCGCCACCGCGTGCGAATCCAGCCGCGAGTCGGATAAGCTACGGACTCCTGCCACTGGAGCTGTCGCATGAAGGTTTTTCGTCTACTGGTCCTGCTGGCGGTGCTGATCCTTGGATTGATCATCGGTGCGGTCAACATGACCGCAATGTCGATCAACCTGCTGTTTACCCAACTGCACACTTCGGTGGGCGTGGCCCTGATTGCCGCGCTGCTGGTCGGTGTCGTGGTCGGTGCCGGGCTGGTGCTGGTGAGCGTGGTCATTCCGCTCTACGGCCAGCTGCGTCGCGCCAACAAGTCCGCTGCCGCTTCGCCGGCCACGGTTGCTTCCCCCAATCTTTTGATGGACGTTGATCGAAGATGGATTTCGTCACCGAGTGGTTCTGGTTCTTCCTGTTCGTACCGCTGGCCGCACTGGCCGGGTGGGTGATCGGGCGGCGTGGTGGCCAACGCCACGGTGACAGCCAGGTCAGCCGCCTGTCGAGCACCTATTTCCGTGGCCTGAACTACTTGCTCAACGAGCAGCCGGACAAGGCCATCGAGCTGTTCCTGCACATCGCCGAGCTGGACAAGGAAACCTTCGAGACCCAGGTCGCGCTGGGCCATCTGTTCCGCCGTCGTGGCGAAGTCGACCGCGCCATCCGCCTGCACCAGGGCCTGGTCAATCGCCATGACCTGAGTGACGCACAGCGCGTGCAGGCCCTGCTGGCCCTGGGCGAGGACTACATGAAGTCCGGCCTGCTGGATCGTGCCGAGACCGTGTTCACCGAGCTGGCCCAGCTGGATCAGCGCGCACCGCAGGCGCTCAAGCACCTGATCGGCATCTACCAGGCCGAGCGCGACTGGGAAAAGGCCATCGACAACGCCACCCGGTTCGAGGATGTCACCGGCGAGCCGATGGGCAAGCTGATCGGGCAGTTCGAGTGCGAACTGGCTGAGCGATTCCGTGGCGCCGGCAAGCTGGAAGAGGCGAGGGCAGCGATCGCCCGCGCCTACCAGGCCGATGCGATGTCGGTGCGCGCCGGCATCATCGAGGGCCGGTTGGAAACCGACGCGGGCAATCCTGAGGCCGCCGTGCGCGCCTTCGAGCGCGCCGCGCGCAACGACCCCGAATACCTGCCGGAACTGCTGCCGGCGTTGATGCAGAACTATCGCAAGGTGGGCGATCTGGCAGGTGCGCGCGCGTTCCTGTCGGAGATGACAGAGCATTACCGTGGCATTGCCCCGGTGCTGGCGCTGACCCGGTTGATGGAAGAGCAGGAAGGCGTGGCCCCGGCGCGTGCCTACCTCGGCCGCCAGCTGAAGGATCGCCCGTCGGTGCGTGGCGAGTCCGCGCTGATCGACCTCACCCTGGCCGAGGGCGCCGATTCCACAGCCACCCTGCATGACCTCAAGCACATCACTGACCAGTTGCTGGTGCGCAACCCGGCCTATCGCTGCACCCGCTGCGGCTTCGGGGCGCGTACCCACCACTGGCAGTGTCCGAGCTGCAAGGAGTGGGGGACGGTCAAGCCGCTGCTGAACTACGCGGTGCTCTGATCCATGCCCTGGCTTGTGATGGGCGCGCTGCTGGCGCTCGCCCTGCTGAGTGCGGTGCTGACCTGGGCGGCACGCGGCTATGCGCTGCGCCAGCAGTTGATGGACCAGCCCGGCGAACGCCGCAGCCATAGCGTCGCTACACCGCGCGGTGGCGGCATCGCCATCGTCATCAGCCTGCTGGTGACTGCAGCCGTGGCCATCTGGGCCTGGCCCGAGAGCACGCCGACAGTACTGGTGGCCAGCCTTGGGCTGGTGCTGGTGGCCGGTATCGGCTGGTGGGACGACCACAAGCCCCTGCCAGCGATGCGTCGCCTGCTGGTGCATTTCATCGCCGCGACGCTGCTGGCCGGCCTGGTGAAGATGAATGGCGGCAGCTGGCTGTTGGCGGCGCTGGTGCTGCTGTTCACCGCCTCACTGATCAACATCTGGAATTTCATGGACGGCATCAACGGCATTGCAGCCAGCCAGGCCGTCGTGGCGATGCTGGGGCTGGCGCCGGTGCTGCCGTGGCCGTACTCGCTGGCTGCCGTGGCCCTGGGCCTGGCCTGCCTTGGATTCCTGCCGTTCAACTTTCCTCGGGCCCGGATCTTCATGGGCGATGTCGGAAGTGGAGCGCTGGGGTATGCGGTCGCAGCGGTGCTGGCACTCGCCAGCATGCGTACCGATATCAACTGGATCCTGCTGCTGGTCCCGGTTTCGCCGTTCCTCGTGGACGCGGGCTTCACACTGCTGGCGCGCATCATTTCAGGACAACGCTGGATGGAACCCCACACCCAGCACGTCTACCAGCGCGCGGTGCAGGCAGGAGCCAGTCACCCCCAGGTGACAGGGATGTACTTTGCTTTGGGCCTGTTCAGTATTACAGTGTTCAATGTCTGCTCCAATTTGCAGCCGAGGTGGGAGGCTGCCGTGGCGATCGCGTGGTTCACCGCGCTGAGCGTCCTCTGGCTCCTCCTGCGCAATGGAATGCGCTACCGACAAGGAAATACCTGACTTATGGCTTCACCCTGGCGGGACAGAATCCTCGGCCTGATGCCGCGTTCGGCCATCGTCTGCCACGACCTTTTCATGGTCTGGGCATGCTGGCAGTTGCTCCATGCAGGGCGTTACTCGATCCTGCCCAACGCTCCGGCGCTGCCCCTGTGGAACGTCGATACCACCCTGGTCCTGCTGCTGCAGGGCCTGGTGTTCTGGCGCGTGGGCCTGTATCGCGGGCTGTGGCGGTTCGCCAGCGTCAGCGACCTGCTGAACATCTTCAAGGCCAGCTTCATCGGCATGGTCGCCATTGTCCTGGTGCTGATGTGGAAGCGCTTCGACGGCGTGCCGATGTCGGTGCTGGTGATCTACCCGTTCGCGCTGTCGGCCCTGCTGGGCGCACCGCGCCTGCTGTACCGGGCCTGGAAGGACTATCAGGCCCTGCAGTCCGATTCCAGCGCCCGCCGCGTGCTGATCCTCGGCGCCGGCCAGGCGGCGGAAACACTGGTGCGCGACCTGCGTCGTTCCGGCAACTTCGAGCCGGTCGGCCTGCTCGACGATGCACCGCACCTGCGGGGTGCCAAGCTGCAGGGCCTGCCGATCCTCGGCACCCTGGATGACGCCCCGACAGTGGTCCGCGAGACCGCTGCCAAGCTGCTGGTCATTGCCATGCCGTCACTGGACGCCGCAGGCATGCAGCGCGTTGTCGCGATCTGCGAAAGCACCGGCGTTCCGTTCCGTACCGTGCCCAAGCTCAGCGACATCCTGCAGGGCCAGTCGCTGCCGGGCCAGCTGAAGGAAGTGGCGATCGAGGATCTGCTGGGCCGCAAGCCGATCATGCCGGACTGGAACCTGATCCGCGGCTGGTTGGGTGGGCGCACTGTGATGGTCACCGGCGCCGGTGGTTCGATCGGCTCGGAGCTTTGTCGCCAGTGCGCGCGGCACGGTGCAGGTCGCATCATCCTGCTGGAGATCAGCGAGCTGCTGCTGCTGACCATCGAGGGCGAGCTGCGGCGCAGCTTCCCCGATGTCGAGATCGAGGCGGTGCTGGGCGACTGCGGTGACCCGGCGGTGATTCGCCATGCGTTGTCGCTGCACCCGGTCGATACCGCTTTCCATGCGGCCGCCTACAAGCACGTGCCGGTGCTGGAGCGCCAGCTGCGCGAAGCGGTGCGCAACAACATCCTGGCGACCGAAAACGTCGCCCGCGCGTGCCTGGAAGCCCGCGTGGAGCATTTCGTGTTCATTTCCACGGACAAGGCGGTCGACCCGGTCAATGCGCTGGGTGCGAGCAAGCGCTACGCCGAGATGATCTGCCAGAGCCTGGACCAGAAGTCCACGCACACCCGTTTCGTCACGGTGCGTTTCGGCAACGTGCTGGCGTCGGCCGGCAGCGTGGTGCCGCTGTTCCGCGAGCAGATCCTGCGCGGTGGTCCGGTCACGGTCACCGACCCGGAAGTCAGCCGTTACTTCATGACCATCCCCGAGGCCTGCCAGCTGATCCTGCAGGCGGCCGCGTCGGCGTCGCATGGTGCGATCTACACTCTGGACATGGGCGAGCCGGTGCCGATCCGCGTGCTGGCCGAACAGATGATCCGTTTGACCGGCAAGCAGCCGTACAAGGACATCCAGATCATCTATACCGGCCTGCGCCCGGGCGAGAAGCTGCACGAGACGCTGTTCTATTCGGACGAAGACTACCGTTCGACCGCGCACCCGAAGATTCTCGAGGCCGGCGTGCGTACGTTCTCGCGCGACCTGGTGCTGGGCAACGTTCCGCGCCTGCGTGAGGCGATTGCCAGCTACGACACTGCCAGCATCCAGGAAATCCTGTTTGCGACGATGCCGGAATTCTCGCCAATCGAACAGGATGCTTACATTTCATCCGCTAAAGTCGTGCCCTTTCCGGCACGTGAGGCGAACAGGCACCAATGAGCAAGCGAATTCGCAAGGCAGTTTTCCCGGTGGCAGGACTGGGAACGCGTTTTTTGCCAGCAACCAAGACTGTGCCGAAGGAGATGCTGCCGATCATTGATCGGCCGCTGATCCAGTACGCCGTTGATGAAGCCATCGAAGCCGGCTGCGACACGCTGGTGTTCATCACCAACCGCTACAAGCACGCGGTTGCCGATTATTTCGACAAGGCCTACGAGCTGGAGCAGAAGCTCGAGCGCGCCGGCAAGCAGGAGCAGCTGGAGCTGATCCGGCATGTGCTGCCCAACGGCGTGCGCGCGATCTTCGTGACCCAGGCCGAGGCGCTGGGCCTGGGGCACGCAGTGCTGTGTGCCAAGGCTGTGATCGGTGACGAGCCGTTCGCGGTGCTGCTGCCCGACGATCTGATCTGGAATCGCGGTGCCGGTGCGCTGAAGCAGATGGCCGACCTCAATGAGGCCAGCGGTGCCAGCGTGATCGCGGTCGAAGACGTGCCGCACGAAAAGACCGCCAGCTACGGCATCGTCGCCACTGAGGCGTTCGATGGCCGCAAGGGCCGCATTTCGCAGATCGTCGAGAAGCCGAAGCCGGAGGACGCGCCGAGTGACCTGGCGGTGGTCGGCCGCTACGTGCTGAGCCCGAAGATCTTCGAACTGCTGGAACAGACCCAGACCGGTGCCGGCGGCGAGATCCAGCTGACCGATGCGATTGCCGAGCTGCTGAAGACCGAAGAAGTCGATGCCTATCGTTTCGAGGGCACCCGCTTCGACTGTGGTACGCACCTGGGTCTGGTGGAGGCGACGATCCGCTTCGCGCTGGACAACCCGAAGCTGGCCGGCCCGGCGCGGGAGAAGCTTGCGGCGATGCTGGCGGAATAAGGGTTCTATCAAGCGCTCCGTCAGCGCCTTCCTGCCCGCGCCTCTCGACAGTTTCCTGCGGGCGCGGACGGGAAGGGCGGAATCAAAGGCAGAAGCAAAGCAAAAAAGGCAGCCAATGGCTGCCTTTTTTGCTTGTTGGGGTCAGATCCCCGTGCGCAGCAAAGGGCTCTGACCCCGGCTCTTGCCTTGCCTTTGCTCACCCTTCCGCCGAGCGCAATGCCGGGTGGCGCGGGTGGGTGAGGCTGACCGGGACTGTCAGCGGCATGGATGCCGCTGCCAAGCCCCCAGGGACGGGTTTACGGCGTGTCCCGGGCAGCCTCACCCACCCGGGCCCCACAGCCAACCAACAATCAGCCGGCAACGCCTTGAACCTTACAGCGCCTCGAAAATACCCGCCGCGCCCATGCCGGTGCCGATGCACATCGTCACCATGCCGTACTTCTGCTGGCGACGACGCAGGCCGTGCAGCAGGGTGGCGGTACGGATCGCGCCGGTCGCGCCCAGCGGATGGCCCAGGGCGATCGCGCCGCCCAGCGGGTTGACCTTGCTCGGGTCCAGGCCGCAATCGCGGATCACTGCCAGCGATTGCGCGGCGAAGGCTTCGTTCAGTTCAATCCAGTCCAGCTGGTCCTGGGTCAGGCCGGCCTGCTTCAGGGCCTTCGGGATCGCGGCGATCGGGCCGATGCCCATCACTTCCGGGCGCACGCCGGCCACCGAGAAGCTGACGAAACGCGCCAGCGGGGTCAGGCCGTAATCCTTGATCGCCTGCTCCGAGGCCAGCAGCACGGCACCGGCGCCATCGCTCATCTGCGACGAGTTGCCGGCGGTGACGGTGCCGCCGAACTGGCCGTTGCGGAATACCGGGCGCAGCTTGGCCAGGCCTTCAGCGGAGGAGTCCGGGCGCGGGCCTTCGTCGGTGTCGGCCACCTTGTTGCGGGTGATGATGCGCTGGCCGTCGGCCAGGTCCGGCAGGTGCGAGACGATCTCGTACGGGCTGATTTCGTCCTTGAACTCGCCGTTCTGGATCGCGGCCATGGCCTTCTGGTGCGAGGCCAGGGCGAACGCGTCCTGGTCTTCGCGCGAGACCTTCCACTCTTCGGCCACCTTCTCGGCGGTGATGCCCATGCCGTAGGCGATGGCGACGTGGTCGTTGTCGAACACGCTCGGTGCCATGGCGATCTTGTTGCCCATCATTGGCACCATCGACATCGACTCGGTGCCGCCGGCCAGCATCAGGTCGGCGTTGCCCAGGCGGATCGCGTCGGCGGCCTGCGCCACGGCCTGCAGGCCAGAGGAGCAGAAGCGGTTCACGGTCTGCGCGGCGATGGTGTTCGGCAGGCCGGCCAGCAGCACGCCGATGCGCGCCACGTTCATGCCCTGCTCGGCTTCCGGCATGGCGCAGCCGATGATGGCGTCATCGATGCGGTTGACGTCCACGCCCGGGGCCTGGGCGACGACGCTGCGCAGCACGTGCGCAAGCATGTCGTCGGGGCGGGTGTTGCGGAACATGCCCTTGGGCGCCTTGCCAACCGGGGTACGGGTGGCGGCGACGATGTAGGCGTCCTGGATTTGCTTGGTCATTGCAATGATCTCTTGAATAGGGGTTGGAAGAGGTTGCCGGCCAGCGGCCGGCACTACCGATGTCTTCCGTCAGTTCCGCAGCGGCTTGCCGGTCTTCAGCATGTGCGCGATGCGGGCCTGGGTCTTTTCCTGCTGGGCCAGTTCGACGAAGTGCTTGCGCTCCAGGGTCAGCAGCCACTCTTCGTCAACCAGGGTGCCGCGGTCGACCTTGCCGCCGCACAGCACGGTGGCGATGCGCTCGGCGATCTCGTAGTCGTACGGGCTGATGAAGCGGCCTTCCAGCATGTTGACCAGCATCATCTTGAAGGTGGCGATACCCACGTCACCGGCCACCTGGATGCGGCGTGCCGGCAGCGGCGGACGGTAGCCCGCTTCGGCCAGGGCGCGAGCTTCGGCCTTGGCGATGTGCAGCGCTTCGTAGCTGTTGAACACCACCTTGTCGGTGCTGCGCAGCAGGCCCAGTTCCTTGGCGTTGACCGCCGAGTTGGACACCTTGGCCATCGCTACGGTCTCGAAGGTCTTCTTCAGTTCGGCGAATACATCACCGCCCGGGCCTGCGGCCTGCGAGGCGCGCACGGCCAGTTCCTTCAGGCCACCGCCGGCCGGCAGCAGGCCGACGCCGGCCTCGACCAGGCCGATGTAGCTTTCCAGGAAGGCCACGGTCTTGGCGCTGTGCATCTGGAACTCGCAGCCACCACCCAGCGCCAGGCCACGCACGGCGGCAACCACCGGCACCAGCGAGTACTTGATGCGCTGGCTGGTGCGCTGGAAGTTGGCAACCATTTCTTCGAACTGGTCGACCTTGCCGGCCTGCAGCAGGCCCAGTGCACCGGCCAGATCGGCACCGGCAGAGAAGGGCTCCTTCTGCTGCCAGATCACCAGGCCCTGGAAGTCCTTCTCGGCGCGGCTGACGCATTCCTGCAGGCCGTCCAGCACCTGGTCGGACACGGTGTTCATCTTGGTCTTGAAGCTGACCACGGCAATGCCATCACCGTCGTGCCACATGCGCAGGCCGTCGTTCTCGAACACGGTCTCGCCCGGCGCGAACTTCTCGCCCAACAGCGGATCCGGGAAGCGCTGGCGCTGGTACACCGGCAGCGACGAACGCGGCAGCTTGGCGTTGCGCGACGGGCTGTAGCTGCCTTCGGCGGCATGCACGCCGTCGCGGCCATCGAACACCCAGTCCGGCAGCGGGGCGTTGCTCATGCTCTTGCCGGCCACGATGTCATCGGCGATCCACTGTGCCACCTGCTTCCAGCCGGCGGCCTGCCAGGTCTCGAACGGGCCCAGCGACCAGCCGTAGCCCCAGCGGATGGCCAGGTCGACGTCGCGCGCGGTCTCGGCGATGTCGGCCAGATGGTAGGCGCTGTAGTGGAACAGATCGCGGAAGGTCGCCCACAGGAACTGCGCCTGCGGGTGCTGGCTCTCGCGCAGCTTGGCGAACTTCTCGGCCGGATTTTTGATCTTCAGGATCTCGACCACTTCCGGCGCGGCAGCGCGATCAGCCGGGCGGTAGTCCTGCTTCTCCAGGTCCAGTACGACGATGTCCTTGCCGACCTTGCGGAAGATGCCGGCGCCGGTCTTCTGGCCCAGCGCGCCCTTGGAAATCAGCGCATCCAGCCACTTCGGCGACTTGAAGAACTCATGCCACGGATCATTCGGCAGGGTGTCGCCCATCGTCTTGATGACGTGCGCCATGGTGTCCAGGCCGACCACGTCGGAGGTGCGGTAGGTGGCCGACTTCGGGCGGCCGACCAGCGGGCCGGTCAGGCCGTCCACTTCGTCGAAGCCCAGGCCGAACTGCTGGGTGTGGTGGATGGTGGACAGAATCGAGAACACGCCGATGCGGTTGCCGATGAAGTTCGGGGTGTCCTTGGCGTACACCACGCCCTTGCCCAGGGTGGTGACCAGGAAAGCTTCCAGGCCTTCCAGCACGGCGTCGTCGGTGGTGGTGGCCGGGATCAGCTCGGCCAGGTGCATGTAGCGCGGCGGGTTGAAGAAGTGCACGCCGCAGAAGCGGTGCCGCAGCTGTTCGGGCAGCACGTCGGCCAGCTTGTTGATGCCCAGGCCGGAGGTGTTGGAGGCCAGCACCGCGTGGTCGGCCACGAACGGGGCGATCTTCTTGTACAGGTCCTGCTTCCAGTCCATGCGCTCGGCGATGGCCTCGATGATCAGGTCGCAGTCCTTCAGCTGCTCCAGGCCGGACTCGTAGTTGGCCGGGGTGATGGCTTCGGCAAGCGACTTGCTGGCCAGCGGCGCGGGACTCAGCTTGCCCAGGTTGGCGATCGCCTTCAGCACGATGCCGTCGGCCGGACCTTCCTTCGCAGGCAGGTCGAACAGCACGGTGTCGACGCCAGCGTTGGTGAGGTGGGCGGCGATCTGGGCACCCATGACGCCGGCACCCAGCACGGCGGCGCGGCGGACTAGCAGGGAATTGGACATGGTGTAGGGCCTTTGTTGGTCAGCAGTTACTGGGTGGAATCAAACGGAAGCAGGCAGGGCGCTGGCGCGTGCGGCGGCGCGGAACCCGGCTTCGGCGAAATGGATCAGTTCGTGGGCGGCATGGGCACGATGCGCCGCTTCGGTGACACCGGCGGGACGCTTGATCAGCCCGAAATCGGCCATGGCATAGGTGAGCGAGCCGGCAAGGAAGTCCAGGCGCCAGTACAGCTCTTCCTTGCTCAGGTCCGGCACGCACTCGCCGATGGCCTTGCCGAACGCACGCAGCACGTGGCCGTAGTGGTCGGACAGGAACTTGCGCAGGTTGTCGTTCTTCTCGGCGTAGGCGCGGGCGATCACGCGCACGAAGGCGCCGCCGTTCTGGCGGTCCTGGGCCAGCGCCAGCGCCGGCTCGACGAAGGCGGCCAGCACCGGGCGCAGTTCGCCCGGGTGCTCGGCGCGGGCACGTTCGAGCTGTGACAGGCGGGCGCCGGTCATCTCGTCCATGCGGCGGCGGAACACCTCGTTGACCAGGTTTTCCTTGGAGCCGAAGTGGTAGTTGACCGCAGCGATGTTGACATCGGCCTGGCTGGTCACCTGGCGCAGCGAGGTGCCGGCGAAGCCGTGCTGGGCGAACAGCTCCTCGGCCGCGCCGAGGATCCGGTCCTTGGTCGAGAAGTGGGCGGGTTTGGCCATCGGCGGGCGGACCTTAATCAAACGATTGTTTGATACTAGGACCAGACGGTAGCGTATGGCATTTTGCAGTGCAGCAAAACTGCCCGGGCCGGTCAGATTTCACTCAGGTGGGTGAATGCGATGGGGTGGGGTCGGATCCTCGAATGGGGCTCCGACCCCAACGGTGGGCCCCGGAATGGGTCAGAGCCCCTGCGGGAATCCGACCCTTGGCCCGCGACGGGGTTGCCGGCCAGCGGCCGGCACTACCATGCCGCGGCTTTATCTTTTACAATTCGCCTACGTTTATCAGGCTAAGCCCGCGTCCCGACGCGGGTTTTTTTCATGTTACCCTTCGGGCCATCAGCGGCCCGATTCCATTGGAGACATCCCATGGCGCTGGAGCGCACCCTTTCGATCATCAAGCCGGACGCCGTTGCCAAGAACGTCATCGGCGAAATCTACGCCCGCTTCGAGAAGGCCGGCCTGAAGGTCGTGGCCGCCAAGTACAAGCAGCTGTCCCGTCGTGAAGCCGAAGGCTTCTACGCCGTGCACCGCGAGCGTCCGTTCTTCAACGCGCTGGTCGAGTTCATGATCTCCGGCCCGGTGATGATCCAGGCCCTGGAAGGCGAGAACGCCGTCCTGGCCCACCGCGACCTGCTGGGCGCCACCAACCCGAAGGAAGCCGCGCCGGGCACCATCCGCGCCGACTTCGCCGAATCCATCGATGCCAACGCCGCCCACGGCTCGGACTCGGTCGAGAATGCCGCGATTGAGATCGCCTACTTCTTCGCCGCCACCGAAGTCGTCTCGCGCTGAGAGTAATGCCGTGAACGAGGTCGTACAGTCCCCCGCCATCCAGCCGCTGCCGAAGTCGGCACCCACGGCTGGCAAGCAGAACCTGCTCGACCTTGATCGCGCGGGCCTGGAGAAGTTTTTCGTCGAGGTTCTCGGCGAAAAGAAGTTCCGTGCCCATCAGGTGATGAAGTGGATCCACCATCGCTACGTCACCGATTTCGATGAAATGACCGACCTCGGCAAGGTCCTGCGCGCCAAGCTGCAGGCCCATGCCGAGGTGCTGGTTCCCAACATCGTGTTCGACAAGCCCTCCGCCGACGGTACCCACAAGTGGCTGCTGGCGATGGGCGTGGATGGCAAGAACGCCATCGAGACCGTGTACATCCCGGACAAGACCCGCGGCACGCTGTGCGTGTCCTCGCAGGTCGGTTGCGGCCTGAACTGCACGTTCTGCTCCACCGCTACCCAGGGCTTCAACCGCAACCTGACCACCGCCGAGATCATCGGCCAGGTGTGGGTTGCCGCACGCCACCTGGGCAACGTGCCGCACCAGATGCGCCGCCTCACCAACGTGGTGATGATGGGCATGGGCGAGCCGCTGATGAATTTCGACAACGTCGTGCGCGCCATGAGCGTGATGCGCGACGACCTGGGCTACGGCCTGGCCAACAAGCGCGTGACCCTGTCGACCTCTGGCCTGGTGCCGCAGATCGACCGCCTGTCTGCCGAAAGCGACGTGTCGCTGGCGGTGTCGCTGCATGCGCCGAACGACGCGCTGCGCGAGACGCTGGTGCCGCTCAACAAGAAGTACCCGATCGCCGAGCTGATGGCCTCGTGCGCACGCTACCTGCGCGCCAACAAGCGCCGCGAGTCGGTCACCTTTGAATACACCCTGATGAAGGGCATCAACGACAAGCCCGAGCATGCCCGCGAGCTGGCCCGCCTGATGCGCCAGTTCGACAACGCGGTGCAGGCCAAGGATTCGGGCAAGGTCAACCTGATCCCGTTCAACCCGTTCCCGGGCACCCGCTACGAGCGTTCGGAAGAAGCGCACATCCGTGCCTTCCAGAAGATCCTGCTCGACAGCAACGTGCTGACCATGGTCCGCCGCACCCGTGGCGACGACATCGACGCCGCCTGTGGCCAGCTCAAGGGCCAGGTGATGGACCGCACCCGCCGCCAGGCGGAGTTCAACAAGACGCTGCAGGCGGGGAAGGGGAGCGATGCCGCGGCCTGACCGCCTCTGGCTGGTTCTGTTCGCAGGCGGGCTGGCCGTTGCGGTCGGCGGCTGCAAATCCCATCCCAAGGCCAAGCTTGGGCCGAGCCAGGCGCCGGTCTATTCGGTGGCTGACCCGGAAAGCGTGCGGCGCGAAGTGCGCTGGCGCGACCTGTTGACCCTGGCGACCCGTGACATGCAGGTCGGCAATCTCGACGCCGCCGAGCGCAAGGTGCGCGAAGCGCTGAAGCTGGCGCCCGAGGCGCCCGATGCGCTGGTGCTGCAGGCCGGCATCGATGACCGTCGTGGCCGCACCCGCCAGGCGGGCGAGAATTTCCGCAAGGCCGCCGAGCTGGCGCCGCAGCGGGGACGTGCTCAACAACTACGGTGCCTGGTTGTGCCAGCAGGGCCAGTCGGCCGAATCGCTGGTCTGGTTCGACCGGGCGCTGCAGGCGCCGGGCTATGCCACCCCGGGCGAAGCGCAGGCCAATGCCGGCAGCTGCGCACTGGACGCTGGGCAGCTCGAACGTGCCGAGCGCGACCTGCGCGCGGCACTCGTCGCGGCGCCGGCCAACCCGGTTGCGCTGGAGTCGATGGCCCAGCTGAGCTTCCGCCAGGGCCGCTACATGGAGGCCCGGGCGTTCGCCGAACGTAGGATTGCGGCTGCACCCGCAACGCGTTCCGTGTTACAACTTGCGTCTCAAATCGAAGTGAAGCTGGGCGATCGGGCGGCATCTGATCGTTATCTGCAGCGGATTCGACAGGAATTTCCGCAGGAAGCGGGCTCCTAACTCCAGGGTTGATGCATTGTGATTGATGACCAGACTGTGAGCGCTCTCGAGACTGCGGCCGGCTGCGGCACCCGCCTGCGCCAGGCCCGTGAAGCGGCCGGACTGACCCTCGAAGATGTCGGCTCGCGCCTGCGCATGCCGGTCCAGGTGGTCAAGTCGCTGGAAGAGGAACAATGGCAGAAGCTGGGGGCGCCGGTGTTCGTGCGCGGCCAGCTGCGCAGCTATGCACGCCTGCTCGACGTGGACGTGGGCGAGCTGCTGGAACAGGCCCAGGTCGGCCCGGTGGTTCCGCCCACCCTGGTCAGCCATACCCATACCCCCGTGCGCGCCGCATTGCCGAGAATCTCGGTCGGCGCGTGCTGTATGTCGGCATCACCGCCGTGCTGGCGGTGCCGGTGTGGTTCGCCACCCGTGGCCACTTCGACGGCAGCGCGACCCCGTCGCCGAGCACCGCCTCGCTGGACGTGATCCCGGCCGCCGTGCCGGTCACGCCGTCCGCAGCCGGTAGCGAGATGGCCGCCCCGGCCGAAGCGACCACGGCCCCGGCCAGCAAGCCGGCGGCCACCCCTTACGTCGCCTCGCTGGCCCCGGTGCCGCGCCCGGCGCCGGCCCCGGCTGCCGGCAATGCGCTGGAAATGCAGTTCAGCGGCGACAGCTGGGTCGACATCGGCGGCCCGGACGGCAGCACCGTCGAGAAGGCACTGATCAAGTCCGGCGAGACCCGCAGCTTCACGCCGGGCCAGGTGGCCCGGGTGACCCTGGGCAACGCCTCGGCGGTCCAGGTTCAGCAGAACGGCGCTATCGTCGATCTGACCCCTACCAGCGAGCCAACGTGGCACGCTTTCAGGTATCCTCTGAAGGCTCCGTAGTCCCGGTTTCGCACTGAGGCGCGGTTTCACCACCTTCGATTAAACCCAATGGTCCCTCCCGACGGGCGGGGCGAGAGTACGCATGGCGATCGACGATCTGCTCGACGAGCACGAACAAAGTGAACGCGTCCGCAGCTGGCTGCGGAAGAATGGCGCCAGCATCCTCGGTGGCGTAGTCATCGCCATCGGTGCCATTGCCGGCTGGCAGTGGTACCAGAAGGAGCAGGGCAGCAAGCTGGCCTCGGCCAATGTCGAGTACCAGAAGGCCCTGCAGGGCCTGCAGCAGAACAAGCTTGACGACGCCGCCAAGGCGGTCAAGGCGCTCGAAGCCGGCCCGTCCAGCATCTACGGCGACCTCGCGGCGCTGCAGCTGGCCAAGGCCCAGGTCGACGCCGGCAAGAACGAAGAGGCACTGGCCACCCTGCGCAACGTGAAGGTCGAAGGCGACCTGCAGCGCGTGGTCGACCAGCGTGTGGCCCGCCTGCTGGTGGCCACCGGCAAGAGCGACGAGGCCATCAAGCTGCTGGGCAGCGCCACCGACAGCAGCAGCCTGGAAATCCATGGCGATGCGCTGATGGCGCAGGGCAAGCGCGATGAGGCCCGTGCACAGTACGAGAAGGCGCTGAAGACGCTGGACGTGGCAGCGCCGCAGCGGCGCTTGCTGGAAACCAAGGTTATGGACGCCGGCGGCACCGTTGCCGCCCCTGCGGAGTCGGTTTGATGAGTCAGAAGGTCATGATCACCCGCGTCGCCACCGTGCTCCTGATGGGCATGGCCCTGACCGGCTGCGGTACCATGAAGGGCTGGTTCGCTGGCAAGGACGCGGCGGCGAAGAAGGCACAGGAACCGGCTGAGCTGGTCAAGTTCGAGCCGACCGTGAAGGTCAGCAAGATCTGGTCGGTCAACCTCGGCAAGGGCGAGCGTCGCATCGGTGTGCGCCAGGGCCCGGCGGTGGCCAACGGCCACGTGTTCGCTGCGGCGATCACCGGTGGCGTGCACGCCATCGACCTGCAGACCGGCAAGAAGGTCTGGACCTGGGAGCCGAAGAAGGAAAAGAAGAAGGCCAAGCTGCGCTTGTCCGGCGGCCCGGGTGTCGGTGAGAACCTGGTCGTGATCGGCACGCTGGACGGTCAGGTCATCGCGCTGGACATCAACGACGGCAGCGAGAAGTGGCGCGCCCGTGTTCCGGGTGAAGTGATCGCCGCGCCGGCCGTTGCCCAGGGCATGGTCTACGTGCGCAGCAACGACGGTCGTGTGACCGCCTTCGATGTCGGCAACGGCACCCAGAAGTGGTTCAACCCGAGCGAGCTGCCGGCGCTGACCGTGCGCGGCAACGCGCCGGTGGTGACCGGCCCGGGTGTGCTGTTCATCGGCAAGGACGAGGGCGCGGTTGCGGCCCTGGCCCAGCAGGATGGCCGCACGCTGTGGGAACAGAACCTCGGCAACGGCGAAGGCCGCACCGAGCTGGAGCGCATGGCGGACGTCGACGGCGCACCGGTGCTCGATGGCAACACCCTGTACGTGAGCAGCTTCAAGAACCAGACCATGGCCATCGAAGGCCCGACCGGTCGCCCGCTGTGGGCGCGCGACCATGGCGGCGCAGGTGGCGTGGCGGTGTCGTCGGGCAATGTGTTCGTGACCGACAACAAGGGCGGCGTGTTCGGCCTGGACAAGGCCAGCGGCGCAGCCATGTGGTCGCAGACGGCACTGGCCCGTCGCTCCCTGACCGGCCCGGCACTGCACGGCGACTACGTCGTGGTCGGTGACTACAAGGGATACGTGCACTGGTTGCAGACCTCCGATGGTGCGATGGCGGCACGGGAAAAAAGTGGCGGCGACGCCCTGCTGGCCCAGCCGGTCGTCGTCGACGGGGTGCTGCTGGTGCAGAACGTGGATGGCAAGCTGACCGCCTTCCGGTTGGCAAACTAAAAAAATTGGAGTAATCGCGATGCTGCCTCTGGTCGCCCTGGTTGGACGGCCGAATGTCGGCAAGTCGACTATTTTCAATGCGCTTACGCGCACCCGTGACGCGCTGGTCCATGACCAGCCCGGCGTCACCCGCGACCGCAACTACGGTGTCTGCCGCCTCGACGAGGACAACCATTTCCTCGTCGTGGATACCGGCGGTATCGCCGGGGAAGACGAAGGCCTGGCCGGCGCCACCACGCGCCAGGCCCGTGCGGCCGCGGCCGAAGCCGATCTGATCCTGTTCGTCGTCGATGCCCGCGAGGGCACCTCGGCGCTGGACGACGAGATCCTGGCCTGGCTGCGCAAGCTGTCGCGCCCGACGCTGCTGCTGATCAACAAGATCGATGGCACCGACGAGGACAGCGTGCGTTCCGAGTTCGCCCGCTATGGCTTCGGCGAGATGCTGACCGTCTCGGCCGCGCATCGCCAGGGCCTGGACGACCTGCTGGACGAAGTGATCCAGCGCCTGCCGGAAGAAGGCAGCGGCGAAGAGCTGGACAACGACCCGAACCGCATCCGCATCGCCTTCGTCGGCCGCCCGAACGTGGGCAAGTCGACCCTGGTCAACCGCATCCTGGGCGAGGAGCGCATGATCGCCTCCGACGTGCCGGGTACCACCCGCGACTCGATCGCGGTGGACCTGGAGCGCGACGGCCGTGAGTACCGCCTGATCGACACCGCCGGCCTGCGCCGTCGTTCGCGCGTGGATGAGGTCGTCGAGAAGTTCTCGGTGGTCAAGACCATGCAGTCGATCGAGCAGTGCCAGGTGGCCGTGCTGATGCTCGACGCCACCGAAGGCGTGACCGACCAGGACGCCACCGTGCTCGGTGCCGTGCTCGACGCCGGCCGCGCGCTGGTGATCGCCATCAACAAGTGGGATGGCCTGACCGAGTACCAGCGCGAGCAGGCGGAAACCATGCTGTCGCTGAAGCTGGGCTTCGTGCCGTGGGCCGAATCGGTGCGCATCTCGGCCAAGCACGGCTCGGGCCTGCGTGAGCTGTTCCGTGCGGTGCATCGTGCGCACGAATCGGCGAACAAGACCTTCACCACCAGCGAAGTGAACAAGGCGCTGGAAGTGGCCTACGAGACCAACCCGCCGCCGACCATCCGCGGCCATGTCTCCAAGCTGCGCTACGTGCACCCGGCCGGTTCCAACCCGCCGACCTTCATCGTGCACGGCACGCGCCTGAAGGAGCTGCAGGAGTCGTACAAGCGCTACCTGGAGAACTTCTTCCGCAAGCGCTTCAAGCTGATCGGTACGCCGGTGAGCTTCATCTTCCGCGAGGGGACCAACCCGTACGAGGGCAAGAAGAACGTCCTCACCGAGCGGCAGGTCAAGGCCAAGCGGCGCTTGATGAAGCACGTCAAGGGCAAGTGATTCACGAAAAAGGCGGCCGCAGGGCCGCCTTTTTTGTTCGCGCCCCTACCGGTAGTGCCGGCCGCTGGCCGGCAACCTCGGGTCGTCCGGTGCGTTCATGGCCATGCCGGCCAGCGGCCGGCACTACCCCATGTTTGCAGGTATCGGTCAAGGCGGCTTGCCGCCACGTGCGCGATAATGCGGCCATGAGCATCCAAGAGCTTTCCCCCGCGCAGGCACGCGAGCGCCTGGCCCATGGCGCCGTGCTGATCGATGTGCGCGAGGCGCACGAGCGGGCCGGCGGCATGGCCGAGGGCGCGCGCGGCGTGGCCAAGGGCGAGCTGCAGGCCGACCCGACCGCGCATCTGCCGCGGCGCGACCAGGAGATCCTGCTGATCTGCCAGAGCGGCAAGCGCTCGGCCGATGCCGCGCAGTTCCTGCTGGAGGCCGGGTACGCCCAGGTCGCTTCCGTGACGGGCGGCACCGTGGCCTGGCGCGAGCAGTCGCTGCCACTGGTGCAGCCGCTGGCCAGTGCCGCCGACCGCGATTTCTTTGATCGTTATTCGCGCCACCTGCTGCTGCCACAGGTGGGCGAGGCCGGCCAGCGCCGGCTGCAGCAGTCGCGCGTGCTGGTGCTGGGCGCGGGTGGGCTGGGCGCACCGGCTGGGTTCTACCTGGCCGCCGCCGGGGTAGGGCACCTGCGCTTTGCCGACCACGACCGCGTGGAGCGCAGCAACCTGCATCGGCAGATCGTGCATACCGAAGCCAGCGTCGGCCAGCTCAAGGTCGATTCCGCGCGCGAGCGCCTGCTGGCGCTGAATCCCTCCATCGAGGTCGAGGCGGTGCCGGAGCGGGTGACCTCTGAGAACGTGGATGCGCTGCTCGAGGGCGTGGACGTTGTGCTGGATGGCTCGGACAACTTCCCGCTGCGCTACCTGCTCAACGACGCCTGCATCAAGCACGCCAAACCGCTGGTGTATGCCGCCATCGAGCGCTTTGACGGCCAGGTAAGCGTGTTTGACGCCGGTCGCCAGCGCGGCGTGGCGCCGTGCTACCGCTGCCTGTTCCCGGAACCGCCGCCGCCGGAGTTTGCGCCGAACTGTTCCGAGGCCGGTGTGCTGGGCGTGCTGCCTGGCCTGGCCGGCGTGCTGCAGGCCACCGAGGTGCTGAAGCTGCTGCTGGGCATCGGCGAGCCGCTGGTGGGCCGCCTGCTGCGCTTCGATGCGCTGGGCATGCGCTTCCGCGAGACCGGCATCCGGCCGGACCCGCAGTGTCCGGTCTGCGCGCCGGGTGTGCCGTTCCCGGGATATATCGATTACGCCGCGTTCTGCCGGGGTGGGTGAAGCTGGCCGGGGATTCATCCACGCATGGCGTGGATCTACCGGGGCGCGGCGGCTGTGCGTCATCCACGCATGGCGTGGATCTACTGTAGAGCCGAGCCCATGCTCGGCTGCTTCTGGCCTCGGCACGAAGAGCAGCCGAGCGTGGGCTCGGCTCTACAGGTCATGGCGCCCACCCAAGCATGTGCATGGTTTCGGGATGATGCTGGGAGTCACTCCCTGCATCGTTCCACTTCCAAGACAATCCGGCGCAACATGCGTGCTATTGCCGTCATCGGCATTGCTCTATTGTTGAACCCGATTCTGGATCTTGGGGAACACACCGCATGGCGGTAGAGGCAGCGACCAGCGAGCTGGTCAAGGTCGTGGCCCTGTTGGGCGCGGCGGTGGTGATGGTGCCCCTGTTCCGCCGGGCCGGCCTAGGCTCGGTGCTGGGCTACTTCGCCGCTGGCCTGGCGATCGGACCGTTCGGGCTGGGCTGGTTCTCCGACCCGCAGGCGATCCTGCATACCGCCGAGCTCGGCGTGGTGATGTTCCTGTTCGTGATCGGCCTGGAAATGCGGCCCTCGCATCTGTGGAGCCTGCGCAAGGAAATCTTCGGGCTGGGCACGCTGCAGATCGTCACCTGTGCGCTGGTGCTGACCAGCATCGCCAAACTGTTCGGCCTGCCGTGGCAGGTGGCCTTCATCGGCGCCACCGGCTTCGTGCTCACCTCCACCGCGGTGGTGATGCAGCTGCTGGCCGAGCGTGGTGACATCGCGCTGCCGTCGGGCCAGAAGATCGTCTCCATCCTGCTGTTCGAAGACCTGCTGATCGTGCCGTTGCTGGCGCTGGTGGCCTGGATGGCGCCGGGCGCTGGCAGCGCCGATGGCGAGGGCTCGCGCTGGCTGTCGGTGGCGATCGGCGTGGGTGCCATCGTCGGCCTGGTGCTGGTCGGCCGCTTCCTGCTCAACCCGCTGTTCCGCGTGCTGGCCGAATCGAAGGCGCGCGAGGTGATGACCGCCGCCGCGCTGCTGGTGGTGCTGGGCGCGGCGCTGCTGATGCAGCTGTCGGGCCTGTCGATGGCGATGGGCGCGTTCCTGGCCGGCGTGCTGCTGAGCGAATCGACGTTCCGTCACCAGATCGAAGCGGACATCGAGCCGTTCCGCGGCATCCTGCTGGGCCTGTTCTTCCTCAGCGTCGGCATGGCGCTGGACCTGGGTGTGGTGGCCGGCAACTGGCAGCTGATCCTCGGCCTGGTGCTGGCGCTGATGGCGGCCAAGGCGCTGTGCATCTACGTGGTCGCGCGCATCATGGGCAGCGACCACGCGCAGGCGCTGGACCGGGGCGTGCTGATGGCGCAGGGCGGCGAGTTCGCCTTCGTGCTGTTCTCCGCTGCCGCATCGGCCGGCGTGATCAACCTGGAGATCAATGCCAACTTCACCGCCGTGGTGGTGCTGTCGATGGCGCTGACCCCGCTGGTGGTGCTGCTCTACAAGCGCATCGCGCCGAAGCCGACGGTGAACATGGACGGCGTGGACGAGGCCGATGGCCTGTCCGGCAGTGTGCTGCTGATCGGCTTCGGTCGCTTCGGCCAGGTCGCCAGCCAGTCGCTGCTGGCGCGCGACGTGGACGTGACCATCATCGACAACGATGTGGAGATGATCCAGAGCGCGGCGCGCTTCGGTTTCAAGATCTACTACGGCGACGGTACGCGACTGGACGTGCTGCATGCCTCGGGCGCGGCCACCGCACGTGCGATTGCGGTGTGCGTGGACAAGGCCGAGGCGGCTGACCGCATTGTTGAGCTGGTGTCGCACGAGTTCCCGCAGGCAAAGCTGATGGTGCGCTCGTTCGACCGCGAGCATTCGCTGCGGTTGATCCATGCCGGTGTTGATTTCCAGATCCGCGAGACGTTTGAATCGGCGGTGCTGTTCGGCCAGGCCGCACTGGTGGAACTGGGTGCGGACGGGGACGATGCGATCGAAATTGCCGAGCAGATCCGTCGCCGCGACGCCGAGCGCTTCGAGCTGGAGATTGCCGGTGGTGGTCTGAATGCCGGCGCCAAGATGGTGTTCGGCAACTCCGGCCAGGGCGTGCCGACGCCGACGCCGTTCACCGCACCGAAGCGGGCAAGCAAGACGTTGAACCCGCAGGACGTGCCGGAAGAGGAAGAATAAAGCCCGGTCGTGCCGGCCGCTGGCCGGCAAATGTGCAAACGTTCCGACGACATGAGGGTGCCGGCCAGCGGCCGGCACTACCGTGTGGGGAATTGCCGAAGCCGGCGGTTGGTAATGCCGGCCGCTGGCCGGCAGATGCGCGAACGTTCCGACGTCATGAGGTTGCCGGCCAGCGGCCGGCACTACCCGGGTTGGGAATTGCCGAAGCCGGTGGGTGGTAGTGCCGGCCGCTGGTCGGCAGATACGCAAGCGTTCCGGCGTCATGGGGTTGCCGGCCAGCGGCCGGCACAACCGGGTGGGGATTACCCAAGCCGGCGGTGGGCGAGGGGGCCTGAATCGGGGACAATAGCGTCCCCGCCGCCCCACGCCTGCCCCCGATGACTGATTCCGCCGCCCCGCATCCTGCCCGCATCCTTGATGGCCGCCGCATCGCCGAGGACCTGCTCGACAGCCTGAAGGTGCGCGTCGACGCCCGCGTGGCCGCCGGTGGCAGCCGCCCGGGCCTGGCCGTGGTGCTGGTCGGTGGCGACCCGGCCTCGACCGTGTACGTGCGCAACAAGCGCCGTGCCGCCGAGAAGGTCGGCATCGAGGCACACGACTACGATCTGCCGGCCGGGACCACCGAAGCCGAGCTGCTCGACCTGATCGACCAGCTCAACGCCGATCCGAAGATCAACGGCATCCTGATCCAGCTGCCCCTGCCGGGCATCCCCGATGCGCGCCGGCTGATCCAGCGCATCGACCCGCGCAAGGACGTGGACGGCTTCCACCCGGAAAACGTCGGCCACCTGGCCCTGCGCGAATTCGGTCTGCGCCCGTGCACCCCGCGCGGCATCACCACGCTGCTGGGCCATACCGACCAGCCGGTGCGTGGCCGCAATGCCACCATCGTCGGCGTGAGCAACCACGTCGGCCGGCCGATGGGCCTGGAGCTGCTGATTGCCGGCTGCACCGTGACCAGCTGCCACAAGTTCACCCCCAAGGACGTGCTGGAACAGGCCGTGCGCAACGCCGACATCCTGGTGGTGGCGGTGGGCCGCCCGGGCATCGTGCCGGGCGAGTGGGTGAAGCCGGGCGCGGTGGTGATCGACGTCGGTATCAACCGGTTGGATGACGGCCGCCTGGTGGGCGACGTCGGGTTTGAGGCGGCGGCCCAGCGGGCCAGCTGGATCACCCCGGTGCCGGGTGGTGTGGGCCCGATGACCGTGGCCACGTTGATGCAGAACACCCTGGAAGCGGCGGAAGCGCTGAGCTGACCTCACCTGGGGCTGTTCTCAGGTGTCTGAGGGAAAGTGCGGACCAACGGTCCGCACCCACCAAAGGCGCTTCAGGGCTGGCTCGGGTGATCCTCTCAAGGTGGGTGCCGACCGTTGGTCGGCACAATGCTGGTGCACAGGTATATGAAGGCAGTGCGGACCAACGGTCCGCACCCACCAAGGGCGCTTCAGGGCTGGCTCGGGTGATCCTCTCAAGGTGGGTGCCGACCGTTGGTCGGCACAATGCCGGTGCACAGGTATATGAAGGCAGTGCGGACCAACGGTCCGCACCCACCGAGGCAGGTTCCAAACCCTCCTGAACCGACCACCGCCCGCGCGACACTGCGTCGCATCTACCCCCTGCCACGCGGCGCGAAAACAGGGTAAAATGTCGCGCTTCCCCACATCTCGGGTATGCCGATGCTGCGCATCCAGGCTGAAGCACTCACTTACGACGACGTCTCGCTCGTCCCCGCCCACTCGACCATCCTGCCCAAGGACGTCAACCTCGAAACGCGGTTGACCCGAGACCTGAAGCTGAAGCTTCCGATCCTGTCCGCCGCCATGGATACCGTCACCGAAGCCCGCCTGGCCATCGCCATGGCCCAGCTCGGCGGCATGGGCATCATCCACAAGAATCTCAGCCTGGAACAGCAGGCCGCGGAAGTGGCCAAGGTCAAGAAGTTCGAGGCCGGTGTCATCCGCGACCCGATCACCGTCGGCCCGGAAACCACCATCCGCGACGTGCTGGCCCTGACCCAGGCGCACAACATCTCCGGCGTGCCGGTGGTGGGCAGCGACGGCCAGCTGGCCGGCATCGTGACCCACCGCGACATGCGCTTCGAGACCGAGCTGGATGATCCGGTCCGCCACATCATGACCAAGAAGGATCGCCTGATCACGGTCAAGGAAGGCGCCGCGTCCGACGAAGTGCTGCAACTGCTGCACCGCAACCGCATCGAAAAGGTGCTGGTGGTCAATGATTCGTTCGAACTGCGTGGCCTGATCACCGTCAAGGACATCCAGAAGAACACCGACTTCCCGAACGCTGCCAAGGATCTGTCGACCCGCCTGCTGGTCGGCGCGGCCGTCGGCGTGGGTGGCGATACCGATCGCCGCGTGGAAGCGCTGGTCGCCGCCGGCGTGGACGTGATCGTGGTTGATACCGCGCACGGCCACTCGCAGGGCGTGCTGGACCGGGTCAGCTGGGTCAAGAAGAACTTCCCGAACGTGCAGGTCATCGGTGGCAACATCTGCACCGGCGAAGCCGCACTGGCGCTGCTGGACAGCGGCGCGGACGCAGTCAAGGTCGGCATCGGCCCGGGCTCGATCTGCACCACGCGCGTGGTTGCCGGCGTCGGCGTGCCGCAGGTTACCGCCATCGACCTGGTGGCCGAAGCCCTGCAGGACCGCATCCCGCTGATCGCCGACGGTGGCATCCGCTACTCAGGCGACATCGGCAAGGCGCTGGCCGCCGGTGCCTCGACCATCATGGTCGGTGGCCTGCTGGCCGGTACCGAGGAATCGCCGGGCGAGACCGAGCTGTACCAGGGCCGTTCGTACAAGAGCTACCGCGGCATGGGTTCGCTGGCTGCCATGGAGAAGGGGTCGAAGGACCGCTACTTCCAGGACGCTGCCACCGCCGACAAGCTGGTGCCGGAAGGCATCGAAGGCCGCGTGCCGTACCGCGGCCCGGTGGGCGGCATCATCCACCAGCTGATGGGCGGCCTGCGCGCCACCATGGGCTACGTGGGCTGCGCCACCATCGACGAGATGCGCAGCAAGCCCAAGTTCGTGAAGATCAGCGGCGCCGGCCAGCGTGAGAGCCACGTCCACGACGTGACCATCACCAAAGAGCCGCCGAACTACCGCGCCTGATGCGCTTGCGAACTGCTCTTGCGATTACGGGCAGCCTGCTGATGGCAGGCTGTTCGTTGTCCGAACCGCCGCCGCGCTCCGGGTCTCCGGGCGCGGCGGTTTCGCAAGTGAAGGACGTACAGGCGTGCCAGAACGCGTTCTCGCTGCCGAAGGGCTGGCAGGTGCAGGCCGCTGGCGCGCAGCGTTGGCTGCTGAAAGGCACCGGTGAGCGCCCGCTGCAGGTCACGCTGCAATGCATTACCGAGCTGCTGCACGGGCCGGATGATCCGGTGCTGACGCCAGTACTGGGCGCGCTGGAGCCCGCACGGATGAGCGTGCAATGGGCGTCCTGGGGCGCTGCAGATTCGGGCTTCTCGATGGCCGCACTGCAACGTCGCCTCGTACCTGGCACCGAAGTGCAGGAAATCGCCGAGCTGCCGCGCGCTGACCGCGCCAACCCCAACGCACCGCACGGCCTGCTGATGCTGCGCTGGGACGAGGAAGACCCCTCACATATTCAACAACGCGAGGCGTTCATCGCCACGCTGACGCAGAGCCTCGAAGCGCCGGGCGCTGCGAAAAACACCACTGGAACGGCACCATGACCAATATCCATAACGACAAGATCCTCATCCTCGATTTCGGCGCGCAGTACACGCAGCTGATCGCCCGCCGCATCCGCGAACTGGGCGTCTACTGCGAAATCTGGGCGTGGGACCACAACCCGGCCGAGATCGCTGCGTTTGGCGCCAAGGGCATCATCCTGTCCGGTGGCCCGGAATCGACCACGCTGCCCGGTGCGCCGGCCGCACCGCAGGAAGTGTTCGACAGTGGCCTGCCGATCTTCGGCATCTGCTACGGCATGCAAACCCTGGCCGCACAGCTGGGCGGTGCCACCGAAGCCGCTGACCAGCGCGAATTCGGCCACGCCGAAGTGAACGTGATCAACCCCGATGCACTGTTCAAGGGCCTGAGCGACCACGGCGGCGAGCCGAAGCTGAATGTCTGGATGAGCCACGGCGACCACGTCTCCGTTGCGCCGCCGGGCTTCACCATCACCGCCACCACCGACCGCATTCCGGTGGCCGCCATGGCCAACGAAGAAAAGCGCTGGTACGGCGTGCAGTTCCACCCGGAAGTGACCCACACCCTGCAGGGCCAGGCGCTGCTGCGCCGCTTCGTGGTGGACGTGTGCGGTTGCCAGACCCTGTGGACCGCCGCCAACATCATCGACGACCAGATCGCCCGCGTGCGCGAACAGGTGGGCGATGACGAAGTGATCCTGGGCCTGTCCGGCGGCGTCGATTCGTCCGTGGTGGCCGCGCTGCTGCACAAGGCCATCGGCGAGAAGCTGACCTGCGTGTTTGTGGATACCGGCCTGCTGCGCTGGCAGGAAGGCGACCAGGTGATGGCGATGTTCGCCGAGCACATGGGCGTAAAGGTGGTGCGCGTGAACGCCGCCGACCGTTACTTCGCCGCGCTGAAAGGCGTGAGCGACCCGGAAGCCAAGCGCAAGATCATCGGCAATCTGTTCGTTGAGATCTTCGACGAAGAGTCGAACAAGCTGAGCAACGCCAAGTGGCTGGCGCAGGGCACCATCTACCCGGACGTGATCGAGTCGGCCGGTAGCAAGACCGGCAAGGCGCATGTGATCAAGAGCCACCACAACGTGGGTGGCCTGCCGGAGCACATGAAGCTGGGCCTGGTGGAGCCGCTGCGCGAGCTGTTCAAGGACGAAGTGCGCCGCCTGGGCGTTGAGCTGGGCCTGCCGCGCACCATGGTCTACCGCCATCCGTTCCCGGGCCCGGGCCTGGGCGTGCGTATCCTGGGCGAAGTGAAGCGCGAGTACGCCGAGCTGCTGGCCAAGGCCGATGCCATCTTCATTGATGAGCTGCGCAAGGCCGACCTGTACGACAAGACCAGCCAGGCGTTTGCCGTGTTCCTGCCGGTGAAGTCGGTGGGCGTGGTGGGTGATGCGCGCGCTTATGAGTGGGTGATTGCGCTGCGTGCGGTGGAGACGATTGACTTCATGACCGCGCATTGGGCGCATCTGCCGTATGAGTTCCTGGGTACGGTGAGCAACCGGATCATCAATGAGCTGCGGGGGTGTCGCGGGTGGTTTATGACATCTCGGGGAAGCCGCCGGCTACTATTGAGTGGGAATGAGTTGAGAGAACTAGGGCGCCGAGAGGCGCCCTTGTTTGTTCAAGTTGAGATGGAACTGCTCCGTAGGAATTCCAGCCTTCGGCCAATAAAGGGGTCTGCTATAGGGGGTGAGGTAGAAGAGGTCAGTGTCACTCATAACGTACACAGCAAGACCGGGCGAGCAGGGTCATAGGATCGCGTTCTCTGCAAGCTCTGACCTCTTTCTGGGCTTCTTCCAATCGCCCACAGCGAGATTCTGTGGGTCCACGCTGTGCACTTCCCACGCAGCTGCCTTGAACTTTGCTGGTGCTGATGGATAGGGCGCACTGCCGGAAGTGCAGAACGCTATCGGTACGCGAAGATTGACCGCATGAAAGCTCGAAATCGCAGAGGCGAAGGCATGCTGATGCTCTGAGTTCTTGGGTAGAAACTTGAACTTTCTGATGGTTCCACTTCCATCAGTACGAATGGCATCCTTCCGGCCACCTAAGAATGGCCTTCGTGACAGAACTTTGTCCACATCCCGGGCATGCCCCGCAAGTACGAACATGCAAGTGGCATCTGGATGCGCCTTCTTCATGATGCAAAGGCGAATCAAGTCGGCCGTGATGTTCGCGATGGTGCAGTGTGAAGATCCGGCCCATTTCGCTTCAATTAGAAGTTCCGGATCCGACGGCGGTTCCCGTCCGTCATCGTAGATGATCGCGAAGTCCACGCTCCGCTTTCGTCCGCCACCGGCTTTTCGCTCCGCATCTGGGACCTTCTGGATGGAGCTAAGTGGGTAGTCAGCATGGACGCGGGCCGCTTTGTGCCTCGCATGTAAAGAGCTCGCGACACTCCCTATTGCACTCTTGAACGAGCTTTCGGAGAAGAGCCCCGCTCTGAAGCAGCAAGCCTCAAAGTGCATCCAGCTTCCAAGCGCCTCAGCAAACCTCCTCGTTTCTGTCAATCGCATATTTCCCTTCTTTGTCTTGAAATTCTCTTATTCTCGAAATATCTGCATTGTCGCGTTAGGATGATTCACATTGAATCCCACTTCTTGGGCTACAACCGGCTACTTCGGCTTGGCCTCTCGAGAGGTGCCAATTTCCTGGGAAGTTCTGAGGCACTTTCAGAGCAGCTTCGTAACGTTAGAACTCGTACTTCTCTTTTCGCTGGATGAAGGCTTCCCGCCCCCTTCCAACAGGTTAGCGACCTGATCTCGAATCGCTGGAACGTCAATCGAACCCTGTGCTTCCGGGCTGAGATATCCCTGGCCATCAGAGGTGGTGAATACGCCAATCCATTCGGCATCGCCGAACACCGGAATATTCGCGTTGTGAGTCGCGAATAGGAACTGGCGAGTTGTCTTGGCCTCCCTCAGTTCAGTGACAATTCGATCCGCAATAAACGCATTGTCCAGGTTGTCCTCAGGCTGATCCATGAGAAGGGGGTCCGTGTTCTCGAGTAGTAGCATGTGCAGGATCGCCGTGCATTGCTGCCCAGTAGAGAGCTTGCCGAGTGGTCGGAACACTGGCTCGGATTCGCCGTGGGCGACGTTCAAATAGATCTCAACGCGGTGCTCTAGTTCCAAGGTCTCCAGTTCCATCTGTTGAGAGCCTGTGAGTCTGGTAAGCGCGTCAGCAACAACCTGCGTGACACCCCAATCTCGTTGTACGGCGGACGATCCATTCTCTATCGATCTGGCGAGGGCTAGTGGGCTGATGCTATCGGCGTCATGAATGAACCCGAGGCGCTTCTCACCGACTCCATCTAGTTTGCAGTCAAGGAGAAATGTCACAAGCGAAGTGCGGTCAGCTTCCGGTACAACTTCTACCTTGAGCTTGCCGTCAAGTCGCCTGCTCAGCGTCTTTGCGGCCTTCTGCAATGCTTGTACACGCTGCGCGCGCAGGTTGGACAACTCGCCTAGCAGATTTCGTCGATCCTGACGTAGCGAGTCGCACTGGGACTTGTAGGAAGCTGCGCGCGAGCTCAAGGTCTTGATGCGCTCGATCTCGATAGTCAACGTTTGATATGTAACGCCGACTTCCTGTCCGCTCTTTCCAGCGGCGGCGGGTAACGTTCGTAGCGCCTTCTCCAACTCAGCGTCGTGCTTCTGAATCGCCTGCCGCCATGCGTCGTGCTTTGAAGTAAGCTGTTGCGATTTATCTTCAATCAGCATTTGCAAGGCATTCAAGTGATCTGAGAACCCTTGGGTGAGTTCATTAAGCGTGGCGCGCAAATCGAGAAGCTGTGTAATGTCCGGTAGCCCGTCAAGCGAATCATCATTGAGAAAATTGAGATTGGGCAAGCCGGCGCGCGCATCCGAGAGCACGTTACGAAAGCTCTGCATAGCGTCAGTTGCGCCTCCGGCAATCTCTCGCTCGCGAGCAAGCAGTGGGGTGGTGGCGAGCTTCTCTTTGATCCCGAGTTCGTCGAATCCGCGAAGCTGCTCTTCGAGCTTCGGCAATCGCTCGGTCTGTCCGTTAACTTCGTCAAGATCGGCCAGGGACCTCGTGAGCTTCTGCTGGTTCTCATTCAGGCGCTTGTGAAGGAGATCATTCGTCGCTCCGTATCCGTCGTCCCGGGGAAGAAATCTATCCAGCAGCTGGAGTCGGCTGCTTTCATCTTGGGCGAGCTCGTAGATCTCGTTTTGACCAAATACCTCGACGCCAGGGAGTAAGTCGCGTGGAACAAGCGTGGAGACATTGCCGTCCGTGTCACGGGATGTCGGTGGCTCACCAAAACGGCGCGAAATTGTGTACTGCTTACCGTTCTGTGAAGATGAGATCACTGTTAGCTCGACGCGACCGGATGAGCGCCCAAGATTCTCCTTGATGATTTCATGGTGGAGCTTCTGAGCCTGCTTTCCTTTGGGGGGCAGATCCAAAGCGAAGCGAATGCACTCGAGCAAGGTTGATTTTCCCGTTCCACGACCACCAACCACCGTGTTGAGATGATCCGAGAAGTCCACTTGAAGGCCATCGAGATAGCCACCGTTCACGAGAGCCCGCTTCAATCTGCCAATTGGGCTTTGCGTCTTATAGGAATTAAGGCGGACGCGCGACCCGGGGTCGAGAAAGGCAACCTTGAAGGCAGCAAAGGTGGGCCGCGTCATCTTGATTAGGCAAGTTGCGTTCAGCTGATCTAAGTCGTCAGGACTGGCAACGTCCTTGGCATTAATCGCTGCCATGGGTCGCTCGCGCCGATAGCTATCATTCTTGTTCAAGAATACCTTGCGATAGAAATCGCTCTCGACACCAGTGAGATCGTCTATCCCGCCGGGGATCTGGGCTGCGCGCAGCTTGGGATTCTTCCATACATGGTTCAGCCGATTCTTCAGCAGCCCGCTTTCCTGCGTGCAATGTGCTGCGTAGATGAAGCCGCCGAGTACATCGATCTCTTCGATCAGTTCTTCTGAACTCAGACGGGATGGCCTGATTCCATCTGCTGGATCATGTAGCTTAAGGTTGCCAAGGTAACGCTCAAGCTGTTGTACGCTCGTTTCTTCTGGGAAAAGACAGACATAGTGAGTCTTGTCGTTAGAGGCGATCTCAAAACCCGGGAAAACTACGATGCCGTGCGGCTGCAGGGTCTTTCGTAAGGCATCAACGCTGGTTACGCTGCCGTGGTCAGCAAGCCCAACAACCTTAATGCCTAGCTCAAGGCATTTTTGAAGTAAGGCCTTGTTGTAGTTGCTCTCGTCCAGTCCGTGATCGACGCCTCTGTAGGTGCCAGTATAGCCGACGGGATTAACCTGTAACGCGCAGCGCCAGAAGCTTGCATAAGTGAACTGCTGGGTCATCGTTGCTGCCCTTGATTGTCCGGACCAATGCTCTAAGTCACGTTACATATTCTCAAGATAGATTAGTTCGTTCGAGCGGTGTTTGTCTGCCTCTGGTCGGAGGCGGGCGCTGCCGTAATGGCAGAGTGCCCACCTGTCCCAAGAATCGCAATTGGAGTTCAGTCCGGCCTCACCTCCCGACAAGCCCACTCAACCAGCCCCCGGCAAGCCAGAAACAACCCATCCACAACCCCCTCATCCAGATGCCGCTCCGGCTCCGCTGCCACCCGGCAGCGGTCCGCTGCGTGCAGCACCTCCAGCACCGTCAGCAGCCCCACCAACGCGCGCTCGGTCCTCGCCAGGCTCACGCGGCGGCCGGGTGATACATCGGTTTCTGGCCAAGGATGCCCATCCGCCCCCTCGCAGCCGCGCATGCGCTTGAGGATGCCGAGCAGGGAGTTCAGGTCGGGCAGGGGAGTGTCGTCGTTGATGGGTTCAACAGCGGTGTACGAAGAGAAGGTGTCGGATTCGTTCATGGCGTCGGCTTCCGTGGCTGTGCTTAACAGCGCCACCGCGAAGGGGTGGCGGACGGTGCGGGTTCCAAACCGGGACAGACAGTTGTCAATAACCGGCGGGTCCGAAGACCCCCACGCACCGCCCGCCATAAAGGCCGACGGATTGCCCGCCGGCACCGGTTAAGGACGGTGCCGACGGGCAAGCGTAAACAACTATCTGTCTCGGGTTTGGACGCCCGCTGCCACCCGTTGTCGGTGGCGCGCCATGGTGTTTACGCAGCCGCTTCGAATGCCAATAGAAATTCGCGAAGGAATCGCGGAATCCGAGAGCGAAGAACTATTGTTGCACGCGCCAATCGTGCAGCACGCGACGCCAGCAGACGCATTCGCGTAGCTGCTCTGCTGATGGCGAATCAAAGTGGCGCAATCGCCCATGCCACAAGCGAATAGCGCGACAGCCTTCTTTGCAACGGTTCTTAGTCCGCCTCGACGAGCAGCGGCGCCGGATCATCCGCACACCCAGAAAATCGGTTCAATTCCGACAACGCCAGCGAACCTCGCAGCTTCAACCAACGCCAGTCTCAGCCGCATTCTCCACCAGCAACTCAATCATCGCCCGCGCCGCCGCCGACTGCCGCCGATGCGGCGCGTAGATCACCGAGAACGGCCGCGATCTTCCCCGCAACTGCGGCAGCACCTCCACCAGCTCCCCACGCTGCAACCGCTCGCGCACGATGAACTCATAGCTCTGGCAGATGCCAATGGCCTGTTCGGCAAGCGACACCACGCCCAGCACATCGTCGGAAGTCTCGATGGACGAACGCGGCGGCCAGTCCACGTCGCGCCCGTCGTCTCGGAAGATCCACGGGGCCAGCCGCCCGGTACGCGGCATCACGAACGGCAGGCACAGGTGCTGCTGCAGATCGTCCAGCGTCTGCGGCGTGCCGCGGCGTTGCAGGTAGTCCGGCGCGGCCACCAGCAGCAGTGGGGCGTCTTCCAGCTTTCGCGCCACCAGCCCGCTGTCCGGCAGCTGGCCCAGGCGGATGGCCAGGTCGAAGCCTTCGGCCACCAGGTCCACGTTGCGGTTGGTGATGTTCAGTTCCACCTGCACCTGCGGATACTGCTGCGCAAACCGCGCCAGCACGGGCGGCAGCCGGTAGTGGCCATAGGTGGTGGGCACGCTCAGGCGCACGCGGCCGGCCAGCGCACCGTCCTGGGCCAGTACGTCGCGCTCGGCGTCGTCCAGCAGGCCGAAGGCGGTGCGCACCTGTTCCAGATAGAGCCGCCCGGCGTCGGTCAGGCCCACGCGGCGGGTGGTCCGCTGCAGCAGCTGCCGGCCCAGCCGCGCTTCCAGGCGGGTGACCGCGCGGCTCAGCACCGAGGGCGTGGTGGACAGCGCGACCGCGCCGGCCGTGAACGAGCCGTGCTCGACCACCGCCAGGAACACCTCCACATCGCCCAGGTAGTCGAACTTGCGGCTCATTTGGCTCTCCGGGGAACAGATGTTTTGCGATGGGGCCAATTTATCGCCGCTGAGGCGATGAATAAAGTGGCCGCCATTCCCCGATAGGAGCTCCCCATGAACCTGATGACCCGGCTGGCGGCAGCGCTGGCCCTGACCCTGGCCGCCACCGGCGCGCACGCCGCCAACGTGCTGGTGGTGCTGTCCGACGAAAACCACCTGGACCTGAAGGACGGCAAGGTGCTGTCCACCGGCTTCTATCTCAATGAGCTGATGCAGCCGGTCAAGCTGCTGCTGGACGCGGGCCACGAGGTGACCTTCGCCACGCCGCAGGGGCGGGCGCCGACGGTGGATGCGTCCTCGGTGACGCCGGCCTACTTCGGCAACGATGCCGCGCAGATGACGCTGTACAAGGACCTGCTGGAGAAACTGGCGCTGACCTCGCCGACGGCCTTGCCGGTGGTCAGCCTGGCGCGCGTCGAGCAGCAGGGCTACGCGCGTTTCGATGCGGTCTACATTCCCGGTGGCCACGCGCCGATGCAGGACCTGCTGAAGAGCCCGGCGCTGGGCCGGCTGCTGGCCGACTTCCACCAGCGCAACAAGACCACCGCGCTGGTCTGCCACGGGCCGATCGCGCTGCTGTCCACGCTGCCGGATGCTGCGGGTTTCGTGGCAAAGCTGGAAGCCGGTGCGATGCCGGCCACGCCGAAGTGGATCTACAGCGGCTACCAGATGACGGTGATCAGCAACCAGGAAGAAGCGCAGGCCAAGCCGCTGCTGGGCGGCGGTGAGATGAAGTTCTACCCGCAGACGGCGCTGCAGCGTGCGGGTGCGAAGTTCAGTAGCAACACCGCGCCGTGGACCGGGCATGTGGTGGTGGACCGCGAGCTGATTACCGGGCAGAACCCGGCGTCGGCGCTGGAGGTGGGGCAGCGGTTGGTGGAGCGGTTGAAGTAGGGCTGCACAGCAGGTTGCCAGCTCTGGGCCGAGGGGCCAGCGCCTCGGCCTGTCTATGGAAGTGCCAACGTGGTCGGAAGAGAGGGCATCAGCCCTTCGCGAGCGCTGCCCCTGACAGATCTTCAATCTGGGAAAGCGCGTGACGCGTCGCAGTCCAATCGCCGGCGTGCCTGATCGCCACGCCTCCGGCCGCTGTCCAGGCATCACAGTTCGCTTCGAAATCGTCGATCAGAACATCGCCTGGCTGGTGCATGAAAAGAGGCTTGTGCCTGCCGCCGAGCACAGGCAACACCAGGCAGGTTGCTGACAGGTGCTCGCGGACCCACTGCCGCTTCTGCATGGCAGCGAGTGGATAGTTCGATTTCGGGCAGGCCGTGAGAATCACCGGGTTCAAGTGGTGGATGCTGTGGAAGAACTCTACTGCACCGTGCATCGGCGGAAGGTCGCGGAAGAATGATGGGTGGTTGTTGATGTGCCTCCACATTTCATCGTCGGCAAGCACGCGGTGGTCCAGGCCAAACAGGGCGGGAAATGCCGCTTCGAAGTCGGCCATTACGCCATCAAGATCTACGTAGATGGTGCGTCTGGATGCACTTGATCCACCGGTGTGCTGGTTCGCGAGCGGGTCCATCATCGGTATTGACTTCACATCATCAGCGTTCATTTACGCGCTCTCCTCTCAAGAGTGGGCTTTCTTCTTCATCGGTTCCCCAGTAGCGGGGCAAAGTGTTTGGCGAATGCGACAAACATGGCAGCAATCGCGATGCCGACTGCGCCGGCACGGCTGAAGGGGCCGGCGACCCACGGATGCCGTAATCGGCATGCTGGAAATGCGGCTTATGTCGCGGCGCTTCTTCAAAGGCCTGCCGGGTGGCTGACCTGGCCCTTGGGCAAGACGCACGGCCCGCAGCGGCTGGCTCATTTCGCCAACCAAGGAGCAATCTGGTGCGCTGGTGGTTGGATCATCGCCGGGCGCTACAGGCAGGCCGGGTGATGATATACCTGTGGTGGTCGATCCAGACTCAAAAGGACGTCGCCGAAATGGATGCTCAGGCAGATTCAATGTACCACGCCGACCAGCGCGACCACCATGCCGAAGCCGTGCTTGAGGCCTTCTTCGCCAAGCACCGCACCCCGGCCCTGGTGCTGCAGCGTTTCTACCCGCCGGCGGCATTCCCCAGGGTTCGCAGCCGTCTAGGCGGTCTGCCGCAATTGCCCGATGGGATGGATTGGCCGGTTGGCGAGAGTTGCGGCGAAGCGGCGCCGATGCACTTCCTGGCGCAGATCGATTGCGCCGAGCTGCCACGCGTGGATCCCGATATGCCCTCGCAAGGCATGCTGTTCTTCTTCGCCATGAACGACGAAGAACAGATATGGGACACGGACGAACCACAGCAACGCGTGCGTGTGCTGTACGCGCCCGAGGTCGCGGCCGATCAGCACGTGCGTGCGCTGCCGGACGGCATGCGGCCGATTCTGGATGAAGGCCCTTCGGACCATGCGCACCGCAATCCTGCATGGCTGCTGCCTGAGGAAGACGGGCCGTGCGTGCATGTTCAATGGCCCTTGGTGGCGCGGCACATGGATACCTGGCCGGATGAGCTGGGGCTGCCGCCGGGTGAGGAGGATCGGCCGTATTACGAGATCTACCCCTCGCGCCGGGACGAAATGCGGCTGGGTGCGGTGGTGGCGGCCACGGGCCTGTTTCCGCGCGCGGACGCCGCCACGGAATGGGAGCGCCCGCAGTCACCTGCGTGGACGTTCCCGGTGCAATGGCTGCGTTACCAGACCGATTTTCCCCAGGTAGGCATCATCATTGACCGCCTTTCGCGGGTGATCGGTAATGAACGGCGTGCAGGCAAGCGCGGGAAAATCGATTACGCCGACGTACGCGCGTGGGTGAAGCGCGCCGCCGCCGTTGGTCTGGATGAAGCCCCGGATGATGCAACGCGGGAGGCATTCCGTGAGTGGATTATCGGACAGATCAGCGACGACTTCGAGCGTATGACGCTGACCGACCTGGGCATGGGCCGGGCGTTCACCAAGGGACTGCTGGCGGCAGTTGCCTACGCGGCGGGCTCGCCGGCTGCGGCCGCGCGCATACCTGCACTGATGTACCGCCACCTGCAGGACGAACATCTGCCGTTTGATGAAAGCCTGGGCACGTTGCCTGATGGCCGCAAGCGCTGCGCCGAGACGCGGGTGCACCAGATGCTGGGGCACGTACCGCGCTTGCACGGCATCGTGCCCGACGTGGAAGGCGAGGGCGACGCGGTCTGCCTGCTGCAGTTGGCGTGTGACCCGGCGATTGACCTGGTCTTTGGTGATTGTGGCCAGGCCACGTTCTGGTTGAGTCGTGAGGACCTGCGCAACTGCAGGTTTGACCGCGTCGTGGGTGTGGTGGAGTCGCACTGATTGGGCATGGCAAGCCCGGCATGGCACCATGACGGGCTGGCCTCGTCCCTCCGGGCGGGGCCGTTTTCCCAGGGAAGCCCTCGAACACGACATGCGAACGTCCTTCTTCATTCTCTCCGCCCTGTGCCTTGGCCTGCTGTCCGGCTGTGCCAGTGGCCCGGAGGAGCACGCCTCAAGCCGCGAGATCACCAGTGCGTTCGTGGCCGACGACGGCCAGCTGTACCTGCTGCCGCGCTATGACGAGCCGATGCGTTTCAATGCCGCGCCGTTCCGTGAGTACCGCGCGCTGATGGACAGCCCGCTGCGCGAGGCGGTGGCCTGCGCGCAGATGTACTTCCATGAGGACTGGCGCGACCCGGCCAACAAGGCCAAGGTGCACGGCAGCTATGCGCTGCTGCTGCGGCCGGAGCAGGTGACGGCGGAGCAGGCCGCGCAGTTCAAGCTGGAGCGGATTGAGGTCCCCTCGCGTGAGGCCAAGGCCGTGGAGGAGCGGGCACGCTACTACCTGCCGATGGACCGGACCCGTTACGCGCTGGCGTTTGACCGGGCCTGCAATCTTTCAAGGAAGGGCGGCAGCTATTACAGCGCGCTGTTCGAGGGCGACGGCGAGCGGGTGAAGTTGCCGGATGCTGCGGCGCTGGCAGAGAAGGGGAAGCTGGCACAGCCGATCAATGCGCGGGCGCAGCGGATCCTGCCGGAGAGGGAGGACACGCAGGGTGTGGGTTCGGCGGCGGGCAA
This sequence comes from Stenotrophomonas sp. pho, assembly GCF_006228405.1. Classification (NCBI taxonomy): domain Bacteria; kingdom Pseudomonadati; phylum Pseudomonadota; class Gammaproteobacteria; order Lysobacterales; family Lysobacteraceae; genus Stenotrophomonas; species Stenotrophomonas sp. pho. The sequence continues at coordinate 1,881,599 of NZ_CP029759.1, forward strand.
GGTGCTCGGCGCGGCGCTGATCCCTGTGGCGGTTCCGGTGTTTGTGTTGAGCCTGCCGTTCCTGGGGCCGGATCATTGGAAGTGATGGGGCGCTGAGGGAGAGCATCCACGCATGGCGTGGATCTACTTGGGCATCGCCTGAACGTTCATCCTGGAGATCTGTGTGCCCAGCACGCTGGAAACTGTTTTGAAGACCGTAGGCTTTATTGTCCTTGCGGCGCTTCCGTTGGTGATCCTCTGGTTCACCCTTCGGCGAATGGCAGCAAGTGCTCGCTCGTCCGTGAAATCGGGGCTGCGTTTGCATGCTCCGCGCCGGATTTCCGGCAGGTCCATGACCTTGGTGATGGTGGATGGCAAAGAGGATCGCGAGCACTACTTCTTCGATGCGGCGTCCTTTTACCTGCAGCGTGGGCCGGTGCCTACGGCGGTTCCGCTCTCGCAGATCACCTCAGTCACACGAACGTCCGACAAGATCTACGGGCGCTATGTCTGGCAGGTGTGCCTCAGCAGAGCATCGGGGAGAAAGTGTGTGACGTTCACCAACAACCTGACGCTGTTCAATCGGGATTTCCTGCTGTTCCTGGAGGCGGTACGGAAGGCCAATCCGCTGGCGACCGTTGATCCGGCGGGCATCCGCTTCTAGCGGTGGGTCGTCATGGGACGCCAGTTAAAGGGAGTTGGCCCGTGTAGGTACACTGGCGGCCTACACCCAACGGAAGCTCGCCCATGTTCTCTGGAAAGGTTGCGGTGGTCACCGGCTCCACCAGTGGTATCGGTCTCGGCATTGCCACGGCGCTGGCGCGGAAGGGCGCCGACATCGTGCTGAATGGCTTTGGCGACGCAGCGGAAATCGAGCGCATCCGTACCCAACTGGAAACTGAGTTCGGTGTACAGGTGGCGCATGACGGTGCCGACCTTTCCAAGGGCGAGGCGGTGCGCGGGATGATCGACCGCGCCGTGGCGACGATGGGCCGTATCGACATCCTGGTGAACAATGCGGGCATCCAGCACACCGCGTCGATCGAGGAGTTCCCGGTCGAGAAGTGGGATGCGATCCTGGCGCTGAACCTGTCGGCGGTGTTCCATGCAACGGCGGCGGCCTTGCCGCACATGAAGCAGCAGGGCGCCGGTCGCATCATCAACATCGCGTCGGTGCACGGCCTGGTTGGCTCCGTAAACAAGTCGGCCTATGTGGCGGCCAAGCATGGCGTGGTGGGCTTCACCAAGGTGACCGCGCTGGAGAATGCGGGCACCGGCATCACAGCCAATGCCATCTGTCCGGGCTGGGTGCGAACGGCGCTGGTCGAGCAGCAGATCACTGCGTTGGCCGAGCGCGAGAGCCTGAATCAGGAGGACGCCGCGCGTGCGCTGCTGGCTGAGAAGCAGCCGTCATTGCAGTTCGTGACACCCGAGCAACTGGGCGGGATGGTGGTGTTCCTGGCTTCGGATGCGGCGGCACAGATCACCGGCACGGCGCTGCCGGTGGATGGGGGCTGGACGGCGCGCTAGCTGGCCGACACGGGAAGACGTGCCAGCAGGGCGTCCCAATCGGCGACAAAGCAGCCGTCGTGGCCGCGGTTGCACTCGGTGATCCATGCATCCAGCGACGCGCTTTGTGCGCGGTAGGCGCTGACGTCGCCCAGTACGGCGAAGCGCAGGCGGTAGTTCACCAGCATCTGCAGCCATTGCCCGGCCATGCCGGAGCGCAGCTCGAAGAAGTTTGCCGACAGGCGTTGCACCGGTACGGCGATCCACTCGGTCTGGTGCCCGAGGGCATCGCCGACCAGGTCCCGTAGGGCGCCGGCATCGAGCAACGGGCCCTGCGGGTCGACGCGGAGGATGCGAGTGGTGCCGATGTGTTCCAAGTGTGGGTACATGGCGCTCTGAAGTCCGAATCGTCCTCCCAGTATGGCCGTGGAAGAGGGCGACAGCGAGCGGGTGCAGCATGAATCTGGCGAACGAACGCGCTAGGCTGCGCCCGGCGCCTGCACGACGCGGGTTCACTGTAATGGGGAAGGGCATGGCAGGGTTGAAGAGTCGTTCGTTGTTGAGCGCGGTGCTGGTGTGTTCGGGCCTGCCGGTTGCAGCCGCCGAGCTGTGCACGGCCAGTGCCTACGGTGATGGGCAGGGCAACATCGTGGTGCTGGGCGCACCCGCTGCGGCACCGGCCACGGGGCAGCGTTATCTGATGCTGGACGGGCGACGTGGCGCCACCGGCGATGCCAACGCACCGGTGAGCTGCAGCGGCGATGTGGTCAGCTTTAGCTCGCCTGCGGGGGCCACGCAGCGCTGGCAGCGACTGCCCACCCGCGATACCGATGCAACGTTCACCAGTGCCGGAACCAAGCTGGTCGGGCAGTTCATCGAACCCGCCGGTCCGGCCGATCCCAAGCGGCCGCTGGTGGTGCTGGTGCATGGCTCGGAACGCACGATGGCGGTGGCGGCGATCTACCAACGCATGCTGGTGGCGCAGGGAATCTCGGTGTTCGCCTACCAGAAGCGTGGCACCGGCGATTCGGAAGGCGAGTACACGCAGAACTTCGAGCTGCTGGCCGACGACGCGGCGGCGGCGCTGGCGAAGGCGCGTGAACTGGCCAAAGGCCGCTTCGGCCGTGCCGGCTACTTCGGTGGCAGCCAGGGCGGTTGGATCGCGCCGCTGGCGGCCACGCGTTCGCAGGCGGATTTCGTGGCGATCGGTTTCGGGCTGGTGGTCTCGCCCATCGAGGAGGACCGCGAGCAGCTGTTCGATGAGGCACGGCGCATGCAGCTGGATGCGGCGGCGTTGGCGCAGGTCGGGCAGCTGTCAGGGGCCACCGCGCAGCTGATGCGCACGCATTTCAGTGAAGGTTTCGAGGCGCTGGCGAAGGTGCGTGCGCAGGTGGGTGCCGCGCCGTGGGCAAAGACCATCAGTGGCGAATACAGCGGCGATATGCTGCGCATGAGCGACGCCGACCTGCGCCGGATCGGTCGCGCGCGCTTCGACAACCTGGAGCTGATCTGGGACTACGATGCCGAGGCTGCGCTGCGCCGTTTGAAGGTGCCGCTGCTATGGGTGCTGGCCGAGCAGGACCGCGCCGCGCCGATTGCCGCCACGCGTTCGATCCTGTCGCGCCTGCGCGCGTCAGGACAGCCGATCGAGACCTACCTGTTCCCCGACACCGACCATGGCATGGTCGAGTTCCGCACCGATGCCGAGGGCAACCGCGTGTCGACGCGGATCACCGACGGCTATCTGCGCCTGCTGGCGGATTGGATCAAGCAGGATGTGCACGGACAATACGGGCGCGCGCGCACAGTGAGCGATTGAGCGGATGGTGGCGCAGGCGGCGGATGGCGCTCCGCCGCCGATAGCGGCACGACTCAGCTCGGCTTCGCAAACACATCCAATCCCTTGCCGGTCTCCAGCAGCGACTTCAGGCTCGACAGCACGATCGGCCAGCCCTGGCGGATGCCGGTATCCATGTCGCTGCCGGGTTCCAATTCGTCGTGGGTGACGGTCAGCCGCACCATGTCCTGGTAGGGCACGATCTCGAAGGTGACCCGGCTGTAGGCATCGGGATTGTCGGCCTGCGAGGCGGCGGCCCAGGTGATGACCAGCCGCGAGGGCGGGGTGCTTTCCACCACTTCGCCGACCAGCTCGACCGAGCGCGTTTCGTCGGCGCGCACGTGCTGCCAGCGCGAGCCGGGTTTCCAGTCCGAGACGTTCTCGTGGCCCCAGTAGCGGCTGGCGATCTCGGGGCGGGTGATGGCCTCGAACACCTTCTGTGGCGTGGACGCGATGTAGATCACGTGGATGAAGCGGGTGGTCTCTGCGGACATCGTCATTCTCCTTCCAGTTCGCGTTTCAGGTCATGCAGCAGGCTCAGGCGCTGCTGCTCGAACTTGCGTACCCAGCGCTCGTAGACTTCATGCAGCGGCACCGGGTTGATGAAGTGCAGCTTCTCGCGGCCACGGCGCACGGTGCTGATCAAATTGGCGTCTTCCAGCAGGCCCAGGTGCTGGGTGACCGATTGCCGGGCCATGTCCAGGTGCTCGCACAGCTGGCCCAGCGTCTGGCCGTTGTCTTCGCAGAGCAGGTCCAGCAGCGTCCGGCGCGTGGGGTCGGCCAAGGCCTTGAACACCTTGTCTGCATTCATGCGGGGCGTCTTCAGTTCCAGTTGTCGATCCTGACGTCGTGGGGGTTGGGTTGGCCCTTGCCGGTTTCCAGCAGGGACTTGAGGCTCAGCAGGAAGACCGCCCACTTGGTGCTGCAGTGGGAGGTGAACTCGACGCGTTCCTTCCAGCCTTCGTGGGTGAACAGGACGATGCAGTAGTCGCCCTCCTGCTTCAGCGCGAAGCGCACGTGGGTACCTATCCATTCAGCAGGACCGGCGAGGAACTGCCAGAGCACGAGCTCGCCGGGAATGAGCTGTTCCAGCTTCATTTCCATGGCGCCGATTTCCTGGCCGTTGTTGGTGAAACGCACCTTGACGGTGCCGCCAACCTCGCGGTCGCCATGGGTATCCTCAGCCCACCATCCGGCAACTCCTTCGGGGGTGGCCAAGGCCTGGTACACCTGGCTAGCGGGGCCTTGATGCCGACGCGGTGTGTGATATCCACCATTGCAGGTTCCTCGCATGGGCCGGCAGGCGCCGCCCTTGAGTGGACTATATGCAGGTAAATACCTGCATGTCAAAACCGGCCACGAACGCCCGGATGTGGTAGTGCCGGCCGCTGGCCGGCATCCCGGTGGAGTTGGGTGCGTGCAGTTGCCGGCCAGCGGCCGGCACTAGCAGATGCTGCCCACCCGGCTGCGGGGAGTTGACAGCGATTCAACCTACTAGTAGGTTGGCGGCATGAAAGAGTCGCTCTCGCCCAAAGCCCAGGAGATCCTGGCGCATGCCCGTTCGCTGCTGGAGGCCGGTGGCTACAACGGTTTCAGCTACGCCGATGTGTCGGCGCGGGTGAACATCAGCAAGGCCAGCATCCATCACCATTTCCCCAGCAAGGCGGACCTGGTGCGCACGGTGGTTGAGCTGTACCGGGCCGAGGCGCGCGAAGGCCTGGCGCTGCTGGACCGGCAGCTGGACGACCCGCTGCAGGAGCTCAACGCGTATGTGGACTACTGGTCGAGCTGTATTGGCGGTGGCACGTCTTCGTTCTGCATCTGCGCGATGCTGGCGGCCGAGGCGCCGATGATCCCTGCGGAGATTGCCGAAGAAGTACGCGGGCATTTCGAGGATTTGAGTGGCTGGTTGGCGCTCACGTTGGAAAAGGGCGCGGCGCTGGGTCAACTGCGCCTGCAGGGTTCGGTGGCCGATGAGGCCAGGGCGTTCATGTCATCGGTGCATGGCGCGATGCTGGCCGCGCGCGGTTTCGGCGATGCGGCGACGTTTGCTGCGCTGGCACGGCTGGCCATCGCGCGGGTGAGCGCGGCTGCCTGATGGATGTGTGGTGGGCCTGCGGCAACGTAGGCCTTTTCTTTGATCTAGAAGTCTACCTACTAGTAGGTTCAATCAACCCTTGGAGATGTTCCATGTCGCACTCTCTGTCCACGCTGGGCGTGATCCACACGGCCGTCAGCCTTGTACCGGTGTTCGCCGGCCTGTATGCCTTCATTCGCCATCGCGCGATCGACCCCGCGACACGCTCCGGCAAGCTGTACCTGCTTGGGCTGGTGCTGTCGGTGGCAACGTCGTTCACCGTCTCCAGTACGGGCGGGATCAACCCGGGCCACGCATTCGGAGTGATCGTGCTGCTGGTGGCGTTCGGCGGCGTGCTGGCGGCCCGGCTGCGCTGGCTGGGTGGCGCCGCACCTTACCTGTCGACATTTGCGCTGTCCTTCAGCTTCCTGCTGTCGCTGGTGCCAGGCGTGAATGAAACGCTGACACGGTTGCCGGCAGCGCATCCGATTGCGGCTGCGCCGATGGCGCCGGTGGTGCTGCACACGCTGCTGGGATTGACGGTGGTGTTTGTGATCGGCTTTGCCGCGCAGTGCTGGCGCATGCGGTTTCAACCGGTTCGCAGGCGCCCTTGAGCAGAGGCGCCTCAGTCCCGCACCGCGAGCGCGGCCAGCAGCGACTGCGGTTCGATCAGCGCAGCCGAACGTGTGGCATCCACCCGAACGTGCCGGCTGCAGAAGTTGAACGGTCGACCCTGCGCCGGCGAGGCTGCGTCTGGAGATGCGTCCGGTGTTTCGATTTCCAGCACTTCATCTACCGCCAGCGCCAGGGTTGCGGTGCCGGCGCTGATCAACAGCATGGCTGGGCTGCCGCCATCGAATGCCGGTTGCCCGCTGAGCCTGCGCAGGTCGGCTACCGGCAACGGCTGCCCCCGTACCTCCAGGGTCCGCCGGCCCTGATGATCTGCGGGGCCGAAGGTCTCGGGGCCGCGTATTTCCACGGCAGCCTGGACGTCGATCGCGAACAGGGCCGTGGCTGCACGAAGGACGATGACCTCGAACAACTCGGCGGGCGAGGCACGTGTTTGCGTTGAAGGTTGAGCGGGTACAGGCATGCTGTGGATCTGGCAGGAACGATGGGTAACGCGGCTTGAATGATGACGTGCGCAGGGAGCACGCGGCCGCGTGGGACTACGCGCGCAGGGCGGCGGTTCAGCTGGATCCGACGGACGCATGGTGCGCACTGAGCAGGCCGATGCGCGGAAAGTGCGGACGCAGCAGGCCGACGAGCTGATCCATGCCCGGAACGGCATGGCCAAATTCGTCCCATCGCGCATTGACCAGGCCGGACACCACGACCTGCCCGGTCTCGATGCGGGTCATGGCCCAATAGGGAACCGCACGCGCGCTGATGGCCATGTCCAGTACCGGCACGACGGCAGCATGCGAGCGACTGTCATGGATGCGGCGCTTGACCGCCTCCAGGCCGTCGGGCGGGCCTTCGACGTACTGGAAAAACCGCTGCCCGTCGACGAGCAGCGCTCCGGTAACGTCCACGCGACGGTTGAACGTGGCAGAGCGGGACACGATCTGCCGGAGCATTTCATCGGAAAGCCCAGTCGACATGTGGCTGGAGTAGGCAAATGCGTGGAGCATGGAAGGGGCTTCTTGTGACGCCCGTCACTATACGTGGGCCGCCATAGCCTGCCGTGAGCCTTTCCTCACGCATCACCGGGGAGTGATGCGTTGGATCAGCAGCCCACCAACCGATCCGCGCCAATTCCGCCGCGATGCTGGCTGCGGTATTGGGTAGGACTGGCGTCCACCTGGCCGCGGAAGTGCCGGCGGAACGACTCCTGCGAACCAAAGCCGGCCTGCTCGGCAATCCACTGCAGCGGCCGGTCGGTGGTTTCCAGCAGCTCGCGGGCGAATGCCACGCGCTCGCGGATCAGCCAGTCGATGGGTGACAGGCCGGTGGCTTCCAGGAACTGCCGCTGCAGCGTGCGCTGGCTGAGCGCGGCCTGCTCGGCAAGACTGCCCAGCGAGTGCGGCTCGCGCAGGTTGCGGCGCATCCATTCCATCAGTTTCGCCAGCCGCGTGGGCTCGCCGTTGGGAATGGCACGGCTGACACGCTGGCTGCGTTCGGCATCACGCCATGGCGCCAGCACCAGCCGTTCGGCCACCAGGTTGGCCACGCGCGCGCCGTAATCCTTGCGCACCATGTGCAGCATCATGTCCATGCCGGTGGCCGAGCCGGCCGAAGTGATGATGCTGCCGGTATCCACGTACAGCACATCCTCGCGGACGTCGATGCGCGGGAAGTCGCGTGCGAGTGCTTCGGTGAGGCGCCAGTGCGTGGTGGCCTGGCGGCCATCGAGCAGCCCGGCCCAGGCCAGCACGAAGGCGCCAGAGCAGATCGAGGCGATGCGTGCGCCACGGGCGTGGGCGCGGATGAGTGCATCGAGCAGTGCCTGCGGCGGGCGTTCGCTGGGTTCGCGCCATCCGGGAATGACGATGATGTCGGCGTCATCAACAGTGCTGAGATCGTAGGGCAGCTGCACCTGTACATTGCCGAGCATGCGCAGTGCGCCGGGTTCACCCGCGCACAGCTGGGTGCGGTACCAGGCCACGCCCAGTTCTGGCCGCACCGGTGCGAACAGGCCAACCGCACAACCGAACTCGAACAGCCCCTGGCCGTGGCAGGCGACGATGGTGACGAGCGGCGCGGTGGGATCAGCGGGTGGGCTGGGCATGGTTTGATGCTACGGGTGGAGATGCGTGGCGCTGCGTGGTGCGCGGGCATGAGGTGATGCCTGCCAGGCATATGGAGCAGTCGCTCCCCTCTTGTAGAGCCGAGCCCACGCTCGGCTCAATACCGGCAGGGGGGATGCATCTGACGCCGTCGCGAAGAGCAGCCGAGCGTGGGCTCGGCTCTACAGGCAGCAGCGCACCGTTGCGGCCACCTAACGTCATTACCAGCGGTCATGTGGGTGGCCGGATGTTACGGCTGGGTGACGCGATCGCGCCTGTCGCGGTGGGTGAACAGGCCCTTGAATGGAAGCGTGTTTCCGGCCCACCCCCACGAGCCCCCATGCCTGCTGCCCACGCCCCTGTGCTGAACACTCTCGCCGTCCTGATCGCCAGCGTTCTGGCCGCATCGCCTGGCCATGCGGCTGACGCCGATGCGGATCCTGCTGCCACCGCTGCAACGGCCAACGTGGCAGCGTCCACGCTGGATGCGGTGGTCGTTACCGGGTCGCGCACCAGCACGCGCACGGTGAAGAACAGTTCCACCCCGATCGATGTGATTTCCGCAGAGGACCTTGCTGCGACCGGCCAGGCCAACCTGCTGGAAGCGTTGCAGCGCAGCCTGCCGTCGCTGAGCCAGATCGGTGGCTACCAGAGCGACCAGGAGAGCCTGATCCGTGGCTACCAGCTGCGCAATCTCTCGCCGGGTTACACGCTGGTGCTGGTGAACGGCAAGCGCCGCAATGCCAGTGCCTATGTGAGCGGTGCCAACGGCGGCGGTTTCCCCGGCCATGCCTGGGCTGACCTGGCGTTGATTCCAGTCTCGGCGATCGACCATGTGGAAGTGCTGCGCGATGGCGCGTCGGCCATCTATGGTTCGGACGCGATCACCGGCGTGGTCAACGTGATCCTGAAATCGCAGGCACACGGTGGCGAGCTTTCCGTGGAAAGCGGGCAGAGCATTGATGGCGATGGCGCGCGCACCAGCGTGCGTGCCAACGTGGGCCTGCCGTGGGGCGCCGATGGCTTCGTCAACCTGTCGGGCGAAACCACGCGGCAGCACCACGCGATCCGTACCCGCCGCTACATCGATGGCTATCTGAGCTATCCGGCGGTAGATGCCAACGGCAATCTGGTCGCGCTGCGACCGAACAACCGGTTGCCGGCCGGCGCATCGCCGAACCCGGCCGAGGCCAACCGCGATGCCGAGGCCAACACCATCCTCAGTTCGCCATCGTATGCGCTGAAGGCGTTTGCGGTGAACGTGGGCCATGGCCTGGGCGAGAGCGCCCAGTTCTACGCCAATGCCACCGCCAGTGATCGAACCGCGCAGGCGATCCAGAATTTCCGCCTGCCGGCGACCATCTTCACCACCTACAAGGCGCCGGGTGTGCTGAGCGTGTTTCCCGATGGCTTCCTGCCGGTGCTGGAAACCAAGGAGAAGCAGTACACCGGCACCGCAGGTGTGAAAGGCCAGATCGCGGGCTGGGATTACGACGCCAGCCTGACCGGCAATCGCAGCACGGTGCGCACCTATACCCGCAACTCGGTGAACTACTCGCTGCAGTACCCCGGCTCGCCCACCGATTTCTACGACGGCAAGCTGGACTACCAGCAGGGCATCGCCAACCTCGACCTGCGCCGTGGCTTCGAGGTGGCGGCATTCGCTTCGCCGCTGGAAGTGAGCGCAGGTGCTGAGTACCAGCATGAACAGTACGAGCGCGGGGCGGGGCAGTGGGAGTCGTACACCGGCTTTGGTGCTGCAGCGTTCGTCGGCTATTCCACTGCGGACGCGGTGAAGGCCACCCGCAACAGCAAGGCGGTGTACGTGGGTGCGGCCGCCAACATCACCTCACGTTGGTATCTGGATGCGGCCGCGCGCTGGGAAGACCATTCCGACTTCGGCAGTGTCTCGACCGGCCGCCTGACCACCCGCTTCGATTTCACCGATGCGCTGGGTGTACGCGCGACGGTCAGCAATGGCTTCCATGCGCCCAGCCTGGGCGCGCAGTTCTACCAGGCCACCGGCAGCTGCCCGTGCGGCACCACGCTGGTGGCACAGGTGTCTTCGCCGGCGGCGAATGCGTTGGGTGCCACACCGCTGAAGCCGGAAAAGGCCACCAACTACAGCCTGGGCGTGACCTGGGACCCGAGCCCGGCGTTCCACCTGGCCGTGGATGCCTACCAGATCGACATCCGTGGCCAGCTCGGTCAGTCCAGCCAGATCGGCTACAACGCACAGGATCCGGCGCGCATCACCGACAACAGCGGCACGGTGCTGAGCGCAGCGCAGAAGAACACCATCGATGCACTGCTGGGGTCGGCCGGCATCAGCATCCTGCCGGGTGATGCGTTCTATGCCAGCTACTTCACCAATGTGGGCAATACCCGCACACGCGGTGTCGAGCTGACCCTGGAAGCGAACCAGGAAACGGCGTGGGGCAAGCTGCGCTGGAGCTATGCGGCCAACGTCGGCCGCACCACGATCCGGAAGGTCAGTGATATTCCGGCGGCGCTGCAGGGGCTGCCCAATATCAACCTGCTGACCAAATCCAGCGAGTACGCACTGCGCTTCCGCACGCCCAGCTACACCCAGGTGGCGGGCGTGGGCTGGCAGAACGGGCGCTGGCGCTCGAACCTGGATTTCACCTACTACGGACCGATCAAGCGCCTGAACAACGGCGTGGAATACAGGCAGCCGCCGGTGCTGGTGACCAACCTTTCAGGTGCGGTGGAGCTGGGTGCGGGCTGGAGCGCGGCGCTGGGCGTCAACAACGTGTTCGACAAGCGCACGCGCAGGGTGCCGGAGTACGCGCGCAGTGCCACCGATGTGGCGAGCATCGAGACGACCTGGGACAACGGCGACGTGTTGAGCAACGTCGGCGCGTACTGGTACGGGCGGGTCAGTTACCGGTTTTGAGGTTCACGCCAAAGGCGGCCGGACGTGGTCCGGCATCATCGAGGAGCATTTCATGTCTTCTGCATTGAAGGTGGTGGCAGTGGTGGGGTCGCCGACCAGTTCGGCGACATCGCGCACGTTGCTGCTGGTGCGGCACCTGTTGGCGTCGTTGCAGCAGCGGGTACACGCCAGCGTGGAGGTGGTGGAGCTGGCGCCGATCGCGCGCTCGCTGGGGCAGTCGTTGTCGCGCGATGAGGCGGAGCCTGCGGTGGAGCAGGCGTTGCAGACGATCGAGGCGGCCGAGCTGCTGGTGGTGGCCGCGCCGGTGTATCGGGGGTCGTATCCGGGGCTGTTCAAGCACCTGGTCGACTTCATCGAGCTGGAGGCGCTGGTGGATACACCGGTGCTGCTGGCGGCGACCGGTGGCAGCGAGCGCCATGCACTGGTGATCGACCACCAGTTGCGGCCGTTGTTCAGCTTCCTGCAGGCGCACACGCTGCCGATCGGGGTGTATGCCACGCCGGCCGACTTTGATGGCGAGCACCTCAACAGTGCAGCGTTGCAGGCCCGCATCGCGCTGGCGACCGAGCGTGCGGTCGGGCATCTGGCTACGCAGGCGCTGGCGGTAGCGGCGCCACTGCGACGCATCGCCTGATGCCATAACCGGCGGCGCTTTGCATATGGCCAAGGCGCATCTGCGTGGCCGGATCTGACCGCCGATTGTCGCCTGGCACCGCCACCGCAAGCACCGGCATCCCTAGCATCGAAATCGAAGCGGCATCGCATTGCCGGCCCTGATGAGGACACTCCCGTGGCGTTGGACGCAGCAAGCAAACCCATCCTGTTCCTGCTCGACCGCGAGTTCGAGGATGGCCAGATTCCTGGCCAGCGCTTCTTCTGCCGGCACAGCCTGCTGCTGGAAGGGGCGCTGTCGAGCATCGACGGCCTCGACGCGCAGCTGGACGTACGTCGCATTGGTTTCGCGCGGCCACGCCGCGAGGTGATCGCCGAGATCGGCGAGCAGGACCAGTCGTTGCCCACGCTGGTGCTGCCGCAGGGCGTGCGCAGCGAGCTGGCCAGTGGCGCGCATCAGGACCGCCAGTACATCTCCGGTGCCGAGCCGATCCTGGCTGCGCTGAACGGATTGCTTGGCATTCCCGTGGCCCACCCCTGAGCGAGGACACGACCTTGAGCTATCTGATCAGCGTCTTGGACAAGAGCCCGGTGGCCGAAGGCGCCTCGCCAGAGCAGGCGCTGCGCAACAGCCTGCAGTTGGCGCAGCGTGCCGAGCAGCTGGGCTATCACCGGTACTGGTTTGCCGAGCATCATGCCGCGCCGGCGCTTGCCAGCCCGGCGCCGGAAGTGCTGGCCGCCTGGGTGCTGGCGCAGACCCGTCGCATCCGCATCGGCAGTGGCGGAGTGATGCTGCGCCACTATGCGCCGTACAAGGTGGCCGAGAGCTTCAACCTGCTGGCGGCGTTGGCACCGGGGCGCGTGGATCTGGGCGTGGGCAAGGCGCCCGGTGGCCTGCCAGCATCGACCGCCGCGCTGGCGGCGGGACGCCCGGCATTCGCCGATTTCGACCAGCAGCTGCGCGACCTGGAGGGCTATCTGTCCGGTGCCGCAACCGAGGCGCTGGCGCGCCCGATTCCACAGCAGGCGCCGGAGCGCTTCCTGCTCGGTGCCAGCCCGCAGAGTGCGCAGCAGGCGGCCGAGCTCGGCTGGCGCTTCGTGTATGCCGCGCACTTTGATGGCGACCCGAAACACATCGAGGCCGCGTTCGACGCCTACCGCGGTGTCTCCACGCAACCGCCGTTGCTGGCCACGGTGGCCTTCGCCGCGCCGACTGCCGAAGCAGCCGCACGCCATATCGGTGCGCTGCGCGTCTACAAGCTGCATCTTGGCCCGGGGCAGACAGTGAACCTGCCCAGCCCCGAGGCAGCTGCCGAGTATGCACGCCAGGTAGGTGTGGCGGACTTCCGCATCGAGGAAACACGGCCAAGCGTGCTGTCCGGCGATGCGCAACAGGTACGCGGCGAACTGGATGCGCTGCACCGACGCTTCGGCGTGGGTGAGTTCATCCTCGACGCGCCGGTGGCCGACCTCGACGCACGCCTGACATCCCTCGAACTGCTGTCGCCCGCGCCGCGCGCGGCGGTGGCCTGACCTGCAGGAGCGATCCCCAATGAGCACGACCGCGCGCCACATTCCGTTCGGCATCATGCTGCAGGGCCCCGGCAGCCACATGCATGCCTGGAAGCATCCGTCCAATCCGGCTGATGCCAGCGTCAACCTGCAGTTCTACATCGACATCGCGCGCACCGCCGAGGACAACGGCATCGCCTTCGGCTTCGTGGCCGACGGCCTGTACATCAACGAGAAGTCGATCCCGCACTTCCTCAACCGCTTCGAGCCGATCTCGCTGCTGTCGGCACTGGCCACGGCAACGAAGAAGATCGGCCTGGCCGGCACGCTGTCGACCTCCTACAGCGACCCGTTCACCGTGGCCCGCCAGTTCGCCTCGCTGGATCTGCTCAGCGGCGGCCGCGCCGGCTGGAACGTGGTGACCTCGCCGTTGGAGGGTTCGGGCCGCAACTATGGCCGGCCACACCCGGAACATGCGCTGCGCTACCAGATCGCCGATGAGTACCTGGACGTCGTGCAGGGGCTGTGGGATTCGTGGGACGACGACGCCTTCGTGCGCGAGCGCGACAGCGGTACATTCTTCGCGCCGGAAAAGTTCCGCCGCCTCGACCACAAGGGCCGCTTCTTCCAGGTGGAAGGGCCGCTCAACATCCAGCGTTCGCCACAGGGCCAGCCGGTGATCTTCCAGGCCGGTTCGTCCGACGACGGCATCGCGCTGGCCGGCAAGTATGCCGACGCGGTGTTCACTCATTCGCCGTCGCTGGAAGAAACCCGCGCGTTCACCCAGAAGGTGAAGAACTCGGCGATCGCGCATGGCCGCAGCGCCAACGATGTGAAAATCTTCCCGGGCATCGGCCCCATCGTCGGCCGCACGGCCGAAGAGGCCGAAGCCAAGTACCAGGCGATTGCCGCACTGGCCACGCTTGAGGATGCGCTGGCGTACCTGGGGCGCTTCTTCGATCACCATAATTTCAGCCAGTACGATCCGGACGCGCCCTTCCCGGAGTTGGGTGACATTGGCAGCAACGCGTTCCGTTCCACCACCGATCGCATCAAGCAGGATGCGCGAGAAAAGGGGCTGAGCCTGCGCCAGGTGGCACTGGAAGCAGTGAGCCCACGGCCGAACTTCATCGGCACACCGGAGCACGTGGCCGATGAGCTGATCCGCTGGTTCGATGCCGGTGCCAGCGATGGCTTCATTCTCGGCTTCGCCGCGCAGCGCGAGGGCCTGGACGATTTCGTGACCCAGGTGCTGCCGATCCTGCAGGCGCGCGGCTACCACCAGCGCGCGCTGGAAGGGCAGACGCTGCGCGAGCATCTGGGCCTGCCGTACAAGGCCAGCCGGTATGCGACCGACGCCGAACCGGCGCGGAAGGTGGGGTAGGGCAATGAGCGGAGAAACCGCAGTAGCACCGGGCCAGGCCCGGCGGAACTCCCCAACAATAGGCGTACTGCCCGAAATCGCAGCACGCGTCGAGGCCGCCATTGCGATCCGCCATGACCTGCACCGGCACCCGGAGCTGGCCTTCGAGGAGCATCGCACCAGCGCACGTGTGGCCGAACTTCTGCAGCAATGGGGTTATGACGTGACCACTGGCCTCGGCGGTACCGGCGTGGTCGGTACGTTGCAGCGTGGGCAGGGCAGTCGTCGGCTGGGGCTGCGTGCCGACATCGATGCGCTGCCGATCCGCGAGGACTCCGGCCTGGCCTACGCCAGCCAGACCGAGGGCCTGATGCATGCCTGTGGTCACGATGGCCATACCGCCATCCTGCTGTCCGCCGCGCATTACCTGGCCCATCACGGCAATATCGACGGCACCCTGCAGCTGGTATTCCAGCCTGCAGAGGAGACGGGTTCGGGCGCGTCGAAGATGATTGCCGATGGCCTGTTCGAACGCTTCCCGGTGGATGCGATCTATGGGCTGCACAACTGGCCGGGCGCGCCGGTGGGGCACTTCGGCTTTGTCGATGGCCCGGCGATGGCGTCGGTGGACTGGGCGCGGCTGAAGGTGATCGGCAAGGGCGGCCACGGTGCCGAGCCGCAGGGCAGCATTGACCCGATCCTGGCGGCAGCGCACATCGTTACCGCGCTGCAGAGCGTGGTGTCGCGCAATGTCGATCCGCGGCAGATGGGCGTGGTCACCGTCGGCTCGATCCACGGCGGCCAGGCCGCCAATGTGATTCCGGACGTGGTCGAGCTGAAGCTGACCGTGCGCGCCTACCTGCCCGAGGTGCGCGACACGCTGCGACGCCGGGTCACGGAACTTGCCGAGCAGACCGCCGCCGCGTTCGGCGCGCGCGCCGAGATTGAATTCCCGCGCGGCTTCCCCAGCGTGATCAACCACCCGCAGCAGACCGCCTACGTCCGCAAGGTGGCGGTGCAGGGCTTCGGCGCCGAACAGGTGGTGCCCGACTTCGCACCGCGCACCGCCAGTGAGGACTTTGCCTTCCTGCTGCAGGCGCGGCCCGGCAGCTTCGTGTTCGTCGGCAACGGCGACAGCGCACCGTTGCACAGCCCACGCTATGTGTTCAACGACGCCGCCATTGCACCCGCTGCCAGCCTGTGGGCACGGCTGGCCGAAGACTATCTGGTGAAGGACGTGGCATGAGCAGCAACGAACGCTTCCTCTACACCTCGGTGGATGACCCACTGGCGCGGCCGCTGTTCGACGGCCTGGAGCAGGAGTACGACAGCCGCTACGCCGACGTGCGTCGACGCATCGGTGGCAGCGCCCGCGAGGAGCTGCAGCGCTATCCGGCGCAGGCCTTTGCGGCCCCGGTGGGCGCCTTCGTGCTGCTGCTGCGCGACGGGTGGCGATTTCCGGCGGTGCGTTCATGCCGCACCGTGATCCGGATACCGCCGAATTCAAACGCATCTGGACGCTGCCCGGGCTGCGTCGCCAGGGCATTGCGCGGCGCGTGCTGCAGGAGCTGGAAGAGCAGGCGGCGCGGCAAGGGTATCGGCGGGTGTTCCTGACGACGGGCTTCCGCCAGCCTGAAGCTGTTGGCCTGTACCTCAGCCATGGTTACACCGCGCTGTTCGATCTGGATGCGGATCCCGAAACCATTGCGCACCTGCCGTTCGAAAAGCACCTGCGGGCACCGGCGCCCCCCATCGTGCCTGCACAGACCCAGCTGCAAGGAGCCCACGCGTGAGCACGCCTTCGACCGCGCTGGATGGCATTGCAACCCGGCCGGCGCCAGCGCCGGCGCTGAAGATCGTGCCGGCCCGGCATCCGCTGCAGGTCTTCGGCACGGTGCTGGCACTGGCGCTGATCCTGATCGGGCTGCAGTCCGTGCTGGGCAATCCGCGCTGGGGCTGGGGCACCTTCGCCGAATGGTTCTTCGCGCGCCCGGTGCTTGAGGGACTGGGCCGCACGCTGCTGCTGACCGCGCTCGGTACTGGCCTCGGCTTCGCCTTGGGCACGTTGCTTGCGCTGGCCCGCGTCTCCGGCTCGCCGCTGCTGTCGGCGGTGTCGTGGGGCTACGTGTGGCTGTTCCGCTCGATCCCGCTGCTGGTGCTGTTGCTGCTGCTGAACAATCTGGGCTACCTGTACAGCACCATCGAGCTGGGCGTGCCGTTCACCGGCATCAACCTGTTCTCGTACCCGACCACGCAGCTGATCGGTGTGTTCACTGCCGCAGTGCTGGGCCTGACCCTGAACCAGGCCGCGTTCTCGGCCGAAGTGATCCGGGGCGGCATCCTGTCGGTTGACCACGGCCAGTACGAGGCCGCGGCAGCGCTGGGCCTGCCACGTGGCCGCCAGGTCCGCCGCATCATCCTGCCGCAGGCGATGCGCTCGATCCTGCCGGCCGCGTTCAACGATGTGATCGGCCTGGCCAAGAGCACTTCGGTGGTCTACGTGCTGGCGCTGCCGGAGCTGTTCTACACCGTGCAGGTGATCTACCGCCGTAACCTGGAAGTGGTGCCGCTGCTGATGGTGGCCACGGTCTGGTACCTGGTGATCCTGACCGTACTTTCATTGCTGCAGCGACGCGTGGAGCAGCGCTTCGCGCGCGGCCAACTGCAGCGCGAGCGCTCGGCATCGCGCGTGTCATCGCCGCGCGTGCAGAGTGATGCCGCACCGCGCGTGGTCAACCGCCCGCGCATCGCCGCGCAGGTGGATGCCGGCGAGGGCGCGGCGGTGTCGCTGCACGGCGTAGGCAAGGTGTTTGGCGACCAGCCGGTGCTGGAGGATGTGAACCTGGACCTGCGCGCCGGCAGCGTGACGGTGCTGATCGGCCCATCGGGCGCCGGCAAGTCCACGCTGCTGCGGCTGATCAACCACCTGGAGCGTGCCGACAGCGGCTACGTGACCGTCGGCGGCCAGTTGATCGGCTACCGCCGTGACGGTGACACCCTGTACGAACTGCCCGAGCGTGAGATCCGCCGTCGGCGTGCCGAGGTGGGCATGGTGTTCCAGGGCTTCAATCTGTTCCCGCACCTGACCGCGCTGGAGAACATCATCGAGGCACCGATCGCGGTACGTGGCGTGCCACGTGCGCAGGCCGAACAACAGGCGCGCACGCTGCTGGAGCGGGTCGGCCTGGCCGACAGGGCCGATGCCTTCCCGCGCCAGCTGTCCGGTGGCCAGCAGCAGCGCATCGCGATTGCCCGCGCGCTGGCGCTGCAGCCGAAGGTGCTGCTGTTCGACGAACCCACGTCGGCGCTGGATCCGGAACTGGTGGCCGAGGTGCTGAGCGTGATCGAAGAACTGGCCCGTTCCGGTACCACGCTGGTGATCGTCACCCATGAGCTGAGCTTCGCCCGCCGCGTGGCCGACCACGTGGTGATGATGGACCAGGGCCGGGTGATCGAGCAGGGCACGCCCGACGCCGTGTTCGAGCAGCCGCGCCAGCAACGCACGGCCGATTTCCTGGCCAAGACCCTGTAACCCCGGAAGGAGCACCATGAGTCGTGCAGCATCGCGTTGTCCCTCGCGCAGCACCCTGTTGATCGTGGCGGTGCTGGTCATCGGCATTGCCGGTATCGTCTACTCGCGCGTGCGCCAGGCACCGGATGCAGGCACCATAGCCGCGACCAGCCTGGCCGGCGCGAACACGGCCGTCCTGAAGGGCACCTTCGACCCGAAGGCGAAGGCGTTGATCCCCGCCGGTTATCAGTTCGTCACCCCTGGGGCGTTTACCGTGGCCACCCATCCGGGGCAGCTGCCGCTGGCCGACTACGGCGCCGACAGCAAGGACGTGGTCGGCATCGAGCCGGACATCGCGCGGCTGATCGCCGGTGCGTTGGGCCTGAAGCTGGTGATCGTGCCGGTCGCGTGGGCGGACTGGCCGCTGGGGCTGGAATCGGGCAAGTACGATGCGGTGCTGTCGAACGTGACGGTGACCGAAGAGCGCAAGAAGAAGTTCGACTTCTCCAGCTACCGCTACGATCTTCTGGGCATCTATACGCGCAGCGACGGGCCCATCCAGAAGATCGAAAAGCCCGCTGATGTGGCCGGGCTGAAAGTGGTGGTGGGTGCCAGCACCAACCAGGACCAGATCCTGCGGCAGTGGGACCGGCAGAACATTGCGGCCGGGCTGAAGCCGGTGGAGTACCAGTACTTCGACGACGCCGTGGTCGGCCGCTTGGCGGTGATCACTGGCCGCGCCGATGTCTCGTTCGAGCCCAATGCCACCGGCGCCTACTCGGCACGCGATGGCAAGGTGCGGCGCGTGGGCCTGTTCCCCGGTGGCTGGCCGAACGCTGCGGCGATCTCGGTGACCACGCGCAAGGGCAGCGGCCTGGCCGATGCGGTGACGCAGGCGTTGAACACCCAGATCGGCAGCGGCACCTATGCGCAGGCATTGGCGCGCTGGAACCTGGCCGAGGAGGCGGTGCCGCAATCGCAGACCAATCCGCCGGGGTTGCCGACGCTGCAATGACACCGGGCGTGGCCCGGCGC
Source organism: Stenotrophomonas sp. pho (assembly GCF_006228405.1). Taxonomy (NCBI): domain Bacteria; kingdom Pseudomonadati; phylum Pseudomonadota; class Gammaproteobacteria; order Lysobacterales; family Lysobacteraceae; genus Stenotrophomonas; species Stenotrophomonas sp. pho. Next base: position 1,900,680 of record NZ_CP029759.1, read on the forward strand.
TACCGCTGCTTCTGTAAAGCCGAGCCATGCTCGGCTGCAGTTCGCGCGGTGCGCGATGAGTCGAGCATGGCTCGACTCTGCAGGAGCATCCACCCATCGCGTGGATCTACTGGTGGAGTCTGCTTTCCGTAGAGCCGAGCCATGCTCGGCTGCTCTACCAACGCGCCTCCAGCGTTCTGAATGGTCTTGCCAGGCGCACGCCCTCCGCATCGAACGCGGTAACGTCGCGCCCATCCACACGCACGGTCTTCGGCATCGTCCGCGCCGGCCACCAGACCTTCACCGCCGTCCCACTGCGCAGGCCCTTGCCCAGCGTGATCGATAGCGTGCCGTCGCGTTGCCGTGCCTGCATCTGCAACGTGCCATACGCGGTGGGCAGGCGTTCCACCGCCAATCCATCGCCCGCCACCCACGAGGGGGGCGTGCCCGGCAGCAGTGAGAGCGCATCATCGTCTTCGCGCATCAGCATGCCGAACAGCGTGCGGCCGTATTCGGCACCGATCCAGGTGTGCGGCATGTCGCCCAGGTAGCGAGGAAAGCGCAGGCGTGAGTGCACGACCTCGGCCAGCACCTGCCACTGAAGCGGGCGCCGGTCATGCAGCAGCCCCTGCAGCAGCTCATCGGCGACCTGCGGCTGGCCCAGGTGTACGTAACTCAGCACGTTGCGGATCTCGTACGGTGTGTACGCGTACAGCGCACCGGGCTGGCTGCGCTTGCGCACGTCCTCCAGATAGCGCGCAAAGGTTGTCCGCAACGCGTCGGCGGGCAACACGCTCTGTGCGCCGGTCGGGTCCAGTGCGATCGAAACGCCGGTGGGATCGCCATCGCCCAGGTCGGCCGAAGAGGGAATGAAGTCGATGCCCTTCCACGCCATCGTCGCCCGGATCGAGGCATGCAGTGCGTCGTAGAGCAGCTTGTATTGTTCGCGCGCCCAGGCTGCGGTCTCGTGGTCGCCCAGCGATTCGGCCAGCCAGGCACCGTCGTGCCAGCCCTTCAGGCCCCAATAGTCATCCCAATAGCTGTGGGTGGGTGACGGGTAGCCCTCATGGCTGATCGACGGCGCAAGAATGCCCGCGAACCGTTCCGGCGAAGGCTGGTCAGCCTTGTAACCGGGCACCAGCGTGCGTTCGCGCAGTTCCTGCAGGAAGCGCAGCGCTGCTTTCACTTTCGGCAGATAGCCACGCACAGACTCGGGGCCGCCGTCCAGGCGCGCGACATCGGCCACCAGCGCGACGTACTGGCCCTGACTGTCGTACTCGATGTCTGATCCAAAGCCGGTGTTGACGCTGCCATCGTCGTTGAGGATCGGTGAGACCAGGCCGTTGGGATGCACGCCGTGCTCGCTGTACCAGGCTAGGTAGTCGCGCGCCACGCGGGCTTCCCCCATGCGCAGCAGCACCGCCGAGGTGGCCATGCCGTCGCGGATGAAGGAACGGTTGTAGTTGCGCGGGCCGGGCTGCATGGCTGGACCGGTCTGGTTGATCAGCATGTAGGCGGCCTGCGCGCGCAGCATGTCCACCAGCGACGGATCGGGCAGGCGCAGGCCGACCTGGCCCAGCCGTGCCTGCCAGTCCGCAGACGCCTGCGTGGCCAGTGAATCAAACGCCGCACTGGCATCGTGGGGCAGCGTGGCCAGATCCAGCGCAGGCGCTTCGGGCAGCACGCCATTGGCATCGGCGGCGGCGGTGCCCAACGGGAACGCGACCACGACGGCATCACTGGTTCCCGGCGCCAACGAGACGCGGTAGTTCAATGCAGCCGAGGCAAGCCCCTGATCATCACGCACCTGTTGCGTGGAAGGCAGCTGGCCGGCAGCGAGGGTCGCGGTGATCTCCGTTGCGCCATCCTTGCCGAATGGCGCCGCACCCGACGCAGCCACCGGCGTGAGCGACTGCAGCAGCGTGCGGCCATTGATACGCAGGGCTTGCCCGTCGATGGTGACCTCGCGGATCGGGGACAGCCCGCCGTTCTGCCACGGTGGATTCATCTGCATCGGGCGCACCACCAGGCTGAGCGTGCCTTCGATCTTGGTGCTTCCCGTGTTCTGCAGCCGATGCCGCAGGAAGGTCACCGGCTGGCCATCGCGCTCGATGGCAAATACTTCACTGCGCAGCTGCAGGCCGGGTTGCGGTGACCAGGTGGCAGAGGGCATCGGCTTCCAGCCGTCGCGCAGGGCATGCTGCATTGCCTGCCCGGCGGCACCTGCGGCGCGCCCGTCAGCGCTACGCCAGATCGGCTGCACCAGTGGCGCGCCCTTGAAGGCTTCCAGGTTGCCGTACTCGTCGAAGATCGATTTCTGTCGTCCTGCATGCACACCCACGGCCGTCCAGTAGGTCTGCTGCATCTGCAGCGAGGCCGGGAACAACGCGCGCTGGGCGCCGCTGGCAACGATCTGATACTGCTTCATCGGCGTCATCACGGCTTTAGGACCGAGCAGGCGCAGGCGTGCGATCCGTGGCGCAGCGCCGTCCACGCTCAGGCGGAAAGCACGCAATGGCTGTGCTGCAGTGGCGGCCAGCCAGCTTTGCCGGTGACTGGCCGCCTGTGCATCGTGTGCGAGGTCCTGCCAACGGCCCTGTGCATCCTGCGCCTGTAGTCGGGCGGCGCCTCGTGCGCCATCGGCCCAGTCGACCACCAGGCCAGCCGTTGATTGGGCCTGCGGCAGCGTGATCTCGAACGTATGGGATCCATTTGCCCCGGCCGGCATCGCGACGGTGCCGCCGCCTTGCCAGAGCGCCGCTGCCTGCGTTGCATCGATACCGCTGATGCGTGCGCTGAGCGTGCTGTCCAGCGGCTCCATCTCGAAGATCGACACGCCCCAATCGGAAGTGCGCTGCGGGCTGGCCAGCCGCAGGTAGCGCGCCTGGCGCGGCGCGAAGTACAGCGTTTCCACATCGCCCAGCGAATCGGCCATCGTGTACGCGGTCTGCCACTGCCTGCCATCCATTGAGGTCTGCAGTGAATAGCCTTCCGGGTTCGATACGTCCCAGGTGAGGCGTGCGCCGGCCAGCAGGGTGGGCGCGCCCAGGTCGATCTGGAACCAGTGGCCCGGACTGAACGCGCCGCCGGTAACGGTCTTCGGGTTGCCGTCGATCAGGTGGCTGATCGCCATCGCCGGCACTTGCTGCGAGGAACTGCTGGCCTGCCATTGGCTGCGCGGGGGAAGGGTCTGTGCCTGTGCGCTGGAGGCCAGGGCGGCCAACAGCAGGGCAGCGGCAGGGCGCAATGGGAAGAACGGTGTGGAAACCTTGTAGCGTTCGGCGCGCAATGTCATTACGGACAGCCTCGCAGGTTCGACCGGAATCGGGCGAGCGCTACGCTAGCAAGGGATGTAAACGGTTACATGACGCACTGCAGCGCCGCTGGACGCTGGCGCTGCCATCACGGGAGGGCTGACGGATGTGGCTCTGGACGTGTAGCGCGGATTGGCTAGGGCACGTCGAAAGTCCGTCCACGTGGTTGTCATTTGACAACCAATGTGAGCCGTGTGCAGACTATGGAGAACAAGGAATGTCTCGAGCGCGTCATCCAGACAAGGACATCGAAGCGGCGTTGCAGTTCGCGGAGGATCGTGGGTGGAGGCTCCGTATGGCGGGCGGCCATGCGTGGGGCCGGATGTATTGCCCTTACAACGACACCGATTGCCGATGCGGGGAGTTCTGCATCGTCAGCATCTGGAGCACACCGCGTAGCGGCAGCCATCATGCAAGGGCCTTGCGGCGTGTGGTCGAGAACTGCAGTCGTGAGCAATGAGATCTCGCTTCGTCAGAAGCGAAGGGGTCAATCATGGAATTCAACTTCACCCTGAAGTACCGCTTGCCGGACACAGGTATTGAAATCGGTGTCCTCGAGCAGCGCCTGGCCGAAGGCGGCTGTGACGACGCGCTTGTGGGCCTTGGGCTGCCGGGACGGCTGGCCTTGGCGTTCTGCCGCGAAGCAGATAGCGCAGGGGCTGCCCTGCGTTCGGCGCTGGACGATGTGCAGCGGGCCGTGCCCGGTGCCGAACTGGTTGAAGTGAGCCCCGATCTGGTTGGGCTCACTGACGTCGCAGACCTGCTCGGAATGTCGCGCCAGAACATGCGGAAGCTCATGCTGGCCAACCCGCAGTCGTTTCCATCCCCGTGCATGACGGCTCGACCTCGATCTGGCATCTCGTCGACATTCTCGGTTGGCTGCGAGCGCGCGGCAGCGGGAAAGTCACGACGGAAATGACCGAGCTCGCCGCCGCTGCGCTACAGATCAATCTGGCCCGGGAAGGGCGCAGGCTTCACCCGAAGACGTAGCGGCGGCCAGAATTGTAGCCCACCGCATTACAGCTCCACCGTCTCCCACCAGCGCGTACCTGCCTGCGGCGCCTGCATGTCCAGTGCTTCGCCCATCATCGGCGTAGCCACTGCAACATTGTTTGCAGCGGCCAGCGCGGTGATGCGTTCGAATGGCTGCTGCCATGCGTGCAGGGCCAGGTCGAAGGTGCCGTTGTGGATCGGCAGCAGCCACTTGCCGCGCAGGTCCAGGTGCGCCTGCAGGGTCTGTTCCGGCTGCATGTGCACGAATGCCCAGCGTCGATCATAGGCGCCGGTCTCGATCATGGTCAGGTCGAACGGACCGTATTTCTCGCCGATGGCCTTGAAGCCGTCGAAGTAGCCGGTGTCGCCGCTGAAGAAAATGCGGAAGTCACCGTCCTGGATCACCCATGAAGCCCACAGGCTGCGGTCGCTGTCACCCAGCCCGCGGCCGGAGAAGTGCTGGCCCGGGGTCGCGGTCAGGCGCAGGCCGTTGGCTTCGGTGGATTGCCACCAGTCCAGCTGCTCGACCTTGCGCGCATCCACCCCCACGCGACCAGCTGGTCGCCAACGCCAAGCGGTGCGATGAAGCGCGCGGTCTTGCCGGCCAGCTGCATGACCGCGGCATGGTCCAGGTGGTCATAGTGGTTGTGCGAGAGGATCACACCGGCGATCGGCGGCAGCGCGTCGATGCTGATCGGCGGTGCATGGAAGCGTGCCGGCCCCATCCACTGCACCGGCGAGGCGCGCTCGGAGAACACCGGATCGGTCAGCCAGTACTGGCCACGCAGCTTCAGCAGGATCGTGGAGTGCCCCAGCCGGAACAGGCTGCGATCCGGTGCGGCGTCCAGCGTGGCGCGGTCCAGCGGCTTCACCGGAATCGGGTGCGCGGGCACGGTGCCCTTGGGCTTGTTGAACAGGAACGTCCACCAGATCTCCGCGCCGTCGCGCAGGCCCATCGCCGGACGGGGCAGGGCATTGCGGAACTTGCCATCACGGTACTGCGGCGAATCGGGGAAGTCGGGAAGGGACCAGGACTTGCAGAAGGTGTAGGTGGTCACGGCGAGGATTCCGAGCAGGAGGACAAGGAGCAGGCGCTTCATGGGTGACGTCCGCTGGGTACACTGCACAGTGTAGTTTCGTGTTTTTTAAAAAGTACACTGTCGAGTGTAAAATGGAGGCATCCGTTCAGTTATCCGGTTCCCGCCATGTCCCGTCCCCCGCAACGCCTGACCGACCGCAAACGTGACGCCATCGTGCGCGCGGCGGTGGAGGAGTTCCGTGCATCGGGCTACGAGGCGACCAGCATGGACCGCATCGCCGAGGCGGCGGGGGTCTCCAAGCGCACCGTCTACAACCATTTCCCGAGCAAGGAAGCACTGTTCTCGATGATCCTGGAGGAGCTGTGGGAGCGCAGCGTGGCCAGCGACGCACTGCCGTACCGCGCCGACCAGCCGCTGCAGACGCAGCTGCTGCAGTTGCTGGGCCAGAAGCTGGACCTGCTCAGCGATGGGAATTTCATCGATCTGGCGCGGGTCGCGATGGCCGAGATCATCCATTCACCGGAGCGCGCGCAGGCCATCGTCTGCCGCATGGGCGAGAAGGAAAGTGGCGAGAGTGCCTGGATCCGCGCAGCAATTGCCGATGGCCGCCTGCGCGAGGTGGATCCGGACTTTGCCGGCCACCAGTTGCATGGGCTGGTGAAGAGCTTCGCGTTCTGGCCGCAGGTCACGATGGGGCAGCCACCGTTGACCGCGCAGGAACGTGCGCGCGTGGCCGAATCGGCGGTGGCGATGTTCCTGGGGTTCTACGCGGTCTAGCTGGCTGCGAAGCGACGGAACTCGTCGGCCGGCAGCGCCGCCGAGTACAGGTAGCCCTGGCCGACATCCACCCCGAGTGCGCGCAGCTTCTGTTCCTGGGCCAGGGTCTCGGTACCCTCGGCCACCACGATCGCGCCGCAGCGGTGCGCGACCTCGACGATGAAGCGCACGATCGACTGCGACTTGGCGTCGGACAGCGTGGCGATCAGCGCCTGCTCGATCTTGACCTCGGCGATGGCCAGCTGCGAAAGCAGGATCAGGGTTGAATAGCCGGCGCCGAAATCATCCAGCGACAGGGTGACCCCGGCTGCCAGCAGCTGTGCGATGTTGGCATCGACCACGTCGCGCTCGACGATTTCGGTCCATTCGACGATCTCCAGGCGCAGCATCGCACCGGGGATGTCATGCAGCTGAAGCAGCTCCTGCAGGCGCAGGCCGAAGTCGGGCAGGCGCAGCGATTCGGCTGAAACATTGACTGCAATTGTCAGCGCCGCGCCGTCCCGCCGGCAGTGCTGCAGGAAGTGCACCGCCGACCGCAGCGTGGCCCATTCCAGGTCTGCCAGCCGCCCCTGCCGGCGCAGCAGCGAGATCACCCGCATCGGGGCAATCGGCCGGCCTTCGCCGTCGCGCATGCGCAGCAGTGCTTCGGCGCCGACCAGTTGGCGGTCCTGCAGACGATGCTTGGGCTGGTAGCACAGCGGCGCATTGCCCTGCTGCAGCCAGTGCTCGAGCGCAGCCTCGATCAGGGCGTCGATCTCGCTGTCGCGCTGGATCGGGTCATCGAAGAACACCACGCCCGACTCGATCGCGCTCAGTGCCACGGTTATGGCGCGGAACGGAAGATGTCCTTCGTCGGCATCAGCGGGGGGCTTCAATTCAACCACTGCACAGCGGAACAGTGGCCGGAAGCCCGGCCAATCGCGGCCGACCCGATCGGCCAGATTGCTGGCCAGCTCGGTGATCTGCGGTTGCGTCCGCAGTGTGGACAAGGTCAGGCCGCGCACCAGGATCGCCAGCGCGGCATCACCGAACTGGTAGATCTCCAGCTGCGCAGCCGACAGCGAGGGCAGCAACCGATGCACCTCCTCGGTGCTGTCGCGCTGCCACAGGCCGTTGTCCTGCAACGGCCCGTAGCGCAGGCGCAGATCGCGCAGGTTGCCCATCTCGGCCACGATCAGGCAGGCCTTGCCCGTGCCGTCGTTATCCCGCCAGTACTGTTGCAGGCGTTCACCGAGCGCACGCATGTTGGGCAGCCCGCTGATCGGATCGATGCGGAGCCAGGCCTGTTCGCGCTGGCGTTGCGCATCGATCTGGGCATCGTTGTAGACCAGCGCGAACACAGCGCCGAGCACGAGCAGCGAGACCGGCAGTGCCAGCACGCGCTGGATCGCCAGCTCGGCCACCGGCAGTTGATCGGCGCCAATGATCGCCACACCCAGCGCCAAACCCAGAGCGGTTACCCCGATGCGCACGGACCATGCCTGCAGGATCATGCGCGGCGAGAGCTCGTTGAGCATGCGCGGGTACAGGTGCCTGCGCAGCCAGACGCCGGCCACCATCTGCAACACGGCCTCAAGGCTGGCAGGCAGGAAGAACGGGATACCGACGAACTGGTAGCGGGCCAGGAGGGCGGCAGCCAGGCAGGCCAAGCCGCCGCGCCAGCCGCCCAGCAGGCCACTGACCAGTAGGATGTCGAAGCCCAGGTGCAGTTTGACGACACCCTGGGAATAACGGGCCACGAACCAGGAATTGAACAGGTAGATCAGGCCCAGCGCTACGCCGACATACAGGCGACGGCCTTCTATGGCGTGCCCGGCGCGACGGGTGGCGATCAGCAGCACGCCGATCATGCCGATCACTGCCGTGGCCTGCAGCAGATACAGCGGCAGGCTGGGCAGGGCGCTGTCCAGGACCTGGGCCGAGACCCGTGAAAGCGCATCCATAGCAGGTTCCCGCCTGTGACCGACGGCCAGTGACGAGCAGGGTAAACCACGACCGCGCGCGCGGCCACTGAGGGTGCTCTGCCGCGGCCGGCAAGGTCAGTAGCGCGGGTCGGCGATGGCGGGCAGCACCAGTTCGCGCACGAAGCCGGAGGATGACAGCTGCAACAGGGCGCTTACCATGGCCACGACATCGTGGACCGGCACCTGCTCACCGTCGCCGCGCGCTGCGGCCTCGGCCACCGGCACCGACAAGGCGTCGTCGGTGTTGAGGTAGCCCAACTGCAGGCTGGTCACCGCCAGCCGGCGATCGCGGAAGCCTTCGCGCAGCGCATCGGCGATGCCGTTGAGGGCGAACTTCGAGGCGCCGAACGCCACTTCCGGGCGGCCACTGCGAGGCAGGGCCGAGGTCGAACCGGTCAGCACCAGCTGCGGGCGCGCTGCGCCCAGTACGCGGGGCAGCAGGCGTTGCAGCAGTACAAGGGTCGCGGTGATGTTGACGTCGACCAGCGTCGTGAGTGCAGCGTCGCTTTCATCGAGGAAGGCGTACTCGCCGCTGAAGGCCTTGTCTTCCCAGATACCCAGGTTGTGGATCAGCACATCGATATCGGCCGGTGCCTGCGCTGCGATGTGGTCGGCAGCCACGGTCGGCCGGGACAGGTCTGCTTCGATCCATTGCAGGGTGACGCCGTCAGCGCAGGCGATGCCGCACGGGCGGTTGCGCGAGACACCAATCACAGTGTCACCCGTGGCACAGAGGCCTTCCACGAACGCGCGGCCCAGGCCCTTGCTGGCGCCGATGACCATCAGTTTCATGTTGCTTCCTCGTTGTACTGCGGCAGCCACGATCGGCTGCCAGAACGGTGCTCCACTTGGCGAACGCGCGCAGGCCGCCGCGTTCGGCGGTAAGGGTCGAGGCCGTGTCGTCGAACTGGCACCGGTACCGTGGCAGCAGCCGTCGCTGCTGCAGGCGCTGGGACGCAGTGGCCGCCGACGGCCCGGTCATCTCGCTCAGGCTGCCTCCCGCACGGGGGCGATGTGCGCCAGGATGAGCGAGAATGCGTAGGGTCACCGGCAACAGGAATCTCCTGGCATGGACGAGCACAACGCCACCACTGATGGCATGCCGCTGCCGTTGGCGTGGCAGAAAGCGTTGGCCGACGCGCGCATCGAGCGGCAGTCGATGGGTGTTTCGCGGGCCGACGTTGCCCGCGTGCTGCGGCCAGGTAGACCCGACGCCTTCCTCAAGTCGGAACTGATCGATGCCTTCAGTGAGCTGGGCGATGAGATCGCACGCCTGCGCTGGCTCCAGGCACAGGGACAACCGGCGCCAACGGTGATTGCCACGGCCGAAGAAGCGGGCCGGCACTGGTTGCTGATGAGCGCGCTGCCTGGCCGCGATCTGGCTTCGTCGCCGGAACTCGCGCCGCAGCAACGGGTGGAGATACTGGCCGACGCGCTGCGCGGGCTGCATGCGTTGCCGGTAGCAGCCTGTCCGTTCGATCAGCGGCTGGCCTCGCGCCTGCCGGCCGCGCAGGCACGGGTCGAGGCGGGGCGCGTGGACGCCGATGACTTCGATGACGAACGCCTGGGACAGAGTCCACAGCAGGTCTTCGCCCAACTGTGCAGCACCCGTCCCGATCATGAAGATCTGGTGGTCAGTCATGGCGATGCCTGCCTTCCGAATCTGATGGTGGCCGAGGGGCGTTTCAGCGGGTTCATCGACTGTGGGCGGCTGGGCGTGGCCGACCGTTACCAGGACCTGGCGCTGGCCGCGCGCAGCCTGGTCCACAACTTCGGTGATACGCGTTGGGTCACGCCGTTGTTCCAACGCTACGGCGCTGTAGCCGACGAGCGCCGGTTGGCGTTCTACCGGCTGCTCGACGAGTTCTTCTGAGCCCGCGCGCGGCTGGCGATGGCCGCGCAGATCAGCCCACCGATCACGCTCAGGTGTTCCAGTGCGAAGAACAGGGCCAGCTGCTGTTCCGCGCCGTGCTTGGTCCAGAAGGCATGCACGATGGCGATGGTCAGCAGCATGAACACCGCCAGCGCGCCGCTGCCCAGCCAGAGCAGGCGATCAAGCAGCAGGCACAGTGAGCCACCCAGCAGCACCACGGCGCTGGCGAGGTTGAACAGCACAGGCGGTTGCAGCCCGGCCGCCTGCATTTCGGCCACGCTGTTGTCCCACGCCAGCAGCTTGGCCAGACCCGATGACAGGAACACCACGGCCAGCAGCAGTCGGGCCAGAAACCACAGCACGCGGCTGTCGAGCAGGGCGGTGATCATCCGCGGCATGAAGTCTCTCCGGGTTGGGCTTGGAACGGGCCGCGCAGCATCGGGCCTCAACCGCAGTTGAGGTCAAGGGCCGGCTGAACGGAACTCGCTGGTTGGCCGGGTTGCCATCTTCCAGTTGGACGAACGTTCGTTCATTATTGGCGCCATGAACCGAGCCGACCGCAACGCGCAACGCAACGCGCAGATCCTGCAGGCCGCCCTGCAGTGCTTCCTCGCCAAGGGATTCCACCAGACCAGCATGCGTGACATCGCGCAGGCGGCCGACGTCAGCCTGGGCAATCTCTACAACCACTTCCCTGGCAAGGAAGCGATCATCCTTGCAGTGGCCGTGGCCGAGAGCGAGGAATTGGCGCCGTTGCTGCAGCAGCTGGCCGTGGCCGACGGTGATCGCACGCAGGTGCTGGCGTTCCTGCAGGACTTCCACGCGCTGTGCAGCCATCCGGAATGGGCGACGCTCGCCGTCGAAGTGCTGGCCGAGAGCGCACGCAATCGGGCCGTGGCCGAGGCATTTGCGGCCAATCGCAGGCAGTTGCAGGCTGTGCTGGCCGGAGCGCTGCAGCAGGTGGCACAGCGTGAACGTCGGCGTCCCGTGCTGGCCCCGGCACTGCAGGCGCAGGTGCTGCTGGATGCCATCGAAAGCGATGCGCTGCGTCGCGGGCTGGGCGAAGCCGGTGGCACCGATGAGGCTCCGCTGGACCCTGGCCTGCTCGCGCTGCTGCTCGGTGCACGCGCATGAGCGCGGTTGAGCGGCGATTGCACGGCCTCGATCTGGCACGGTATCTGGCGCTGGCCGGCATGGTGCTGGTCAATTTCCGCCTGGCGATGGCCGTGCCGGCAGAGGGTCAGGGTTGGCTGGCCGGCTTCTTCCATCTGCTGGAAGGCAAGGCCTCTGCGACCTTCGTCACCCTGGCCGGACTTGGCCTGGTACTGGCCACACAGCGCCTTGGCTGGATGCCGGCCGGCGCGCAGACCTGGCGGCGCGCGCTGTTCCTGCTGGTACTGGGCCTGCTCAACCTGACCCTGTTCCCGGCCGACATCCTGCACTACTACGCGGTGTACTTCGCGCTGGCGGTGCTGTGGCTGCGTGCGTCGTCACGGGTGCTGCTGGCCAGCATCGCCGGCCTGGCGGCCGGGTCGTTCTGGGCACTGCTGCACTGGAATTACAGCCAGGGCTGGAACTGGCAGACGCTGGAGTATGCCGGTCTCTGGCAGTGGCCGGGTGCCGCGCGCAACCTGTTGTTCAACGGCTTCCATCCCTTGCTGCCCTGGATGTGCTTCTTCCTGCTGGGCATGCTGCTGGCGCGCCTGCCGTTGTCACAAGCGCGGGTGCAGCGTGCGTTGCTGCTGGCGGGCCTGCTGCTGATCGGCGCAGGCCAGGCCGTGCAGCAGCTTGCGCAGGGAACGCCCTGGCAGCCGTGGCTGGGAACGCAGCCGATGCCGCCGGGACCGGCCTACGTGTTGACCGGTGCGGGCGCAGCCTGCAGCGCGATTGCCGCGTGCCTCTGGATCAGCCGCCGGTATCCGGGGGATTGGCTGGAACCGCTGACTGCAGCAGGGCGAATGACCCTGACCCTCTACGTCGGCCACATCCTGCTGGGCATGGGTACGCTGGAATGGTTGGGGCTGCTCGATGGCAGCGCGTCGCTACCGACCGTGCTGCTGTGGGCGCTGTTGTTCCTGATGCTGGCCACGGGCGCAGCGTGGCTGTGGTCGTGGCGGTTCACGCGGGGGCCATTGGAAGCGGTGATGCGTCGCGTCGCCGGCTAGCACGTTGGTCGCGCAGGCACGATGTTGTGACGGACATGTCTGTGTCGTGGCGGGCACATCTGCGATAGTTGTCGCAGATAACACTTACTGCTTGCATCCATGTCATCCGCTTCGGCGCAGCATCTCGGCGAAGTCCTCCAGCAATCCTATGGCATCACCGCGACCGCCGTGGTGCCACGCCCGGTTGGCGCCGATGCCAACGCCAGCGTGTATCGCATCGATGCACGGCGCGGGCAGTGGTGGTTGAAATGCCGCAGTTATCAGGTGGCCCCTGCCGTCTGGGACACCCTGCATTGGCTGCGCGGCACGCTGGGTATCGAGGAGATCGTTGCGCCCTGGCCGGCGTTGACCGGCGGGGCATCGGTGCAGCGCTGGGGCCTGCAGTTCACCCTGTTCCCGTATGTGGAAGGCCAGTCCGGTTTCGAGGCGGCATTGAGCCGCACGCAATGGCAACGGTTGGGCGAGGTGCTGCGGCGCCTGCACGAGGCGTGCCCGCCACCGGCGCTGCAGGAAGCGCTGCCAAGCATCCGGATGGAAACCGCGGCGCTTGATACCGTCGGGCAGTGGCTGGCCGGCGAAGGCCTGGCGGCTGCCAAGGATGGGCTGGGCCGTGCCTTCGTTTCCGTCTGGGACCAGCAGCACGCGCGCATCGCGGCGCTGCACGCGCAGGCACTGCAGCTGCACGCGGCGTTGCAGGATGTGCCGGTGCGGCTGCACCTGTGCCACACCGACCTTCATGCCGGCAATCTGCTGATGGGCAATGACGGCGGCCTGCACCTGATCGACTGGGATGGCCTGTCGCTGGCACCGCGCGAGCGCGACCTGATGTTCATCGGTGGCGCTGTCGGCGGGCGCTGGGGCCGCGAGAACCCGTTGGGATTCGAGGAAGGCTATGGCAGCGACCGCGGCGACCCTCGCTGGATCGCCTGGTACCGTCACTGGCGCATCCTGCAGGACCTGATCGAGTTCCAGCAGGTCCTGCTGGGCAGCGATGGAGAGGACCGGTCGCCGCAGCTGCGCCGGCAGTCGCTGCATTTCCTCAGCGAACAGTTCGCACCGGGCAATGTGTTCGACGCGGCCGAGCGGGTGTATCGCGCGCTGTAGATCCACGCCATGCGTGGATGAACCCTGCGCGCTCAGTCAACGGTGGAGGCGCGAAGAGCAGCCGAGCGTAGGCTCGGCTCTACAGAGGAGTGCAGCGTCATCCACGCGTGGCGCGGATTTACTCGGCGGGCTTCGCCGCTGATGAGGCGGCTGCGCTGGCGGCGCGGCGCGACAGCACGGCCTCGCGGTGGGCAATGTAGGCGTTGGCGGCGAGGATGATGCCGGCGCCGATGATCGTCCAGCGGTCCACGCTTTCGTTGAACAGCAGCCAGCCGAACAGCGTCACCAGCGGCAGCTGCAGGAAGCTGATCGGGGTCAGCGCCGAGACTTCACCCAGGCGCAGCGCCCGCGTCCACAACAGCTGGCCGATGGTGCCGAGCACGCCGGTGGCCAGCAGCCACAGCCAGGCCATGCCGCTCGGCCAGACCCAGACGAACAGCGCCGGAACCAGCGACAGCGGCACCCAGAACACGTAGGTGTAGAGCACCACGGTATCGGCGCTGTCGACGCGGGTGAGCTGCTTGATCTGGATCGCCACCAGCGAACTGAGCACCGCGGCGGCCACGGCGACCAGGCTGCCCGCGGTGAAGCCGGCGGTACCGGGTCGCACGATCACCAGCACACCGATGAAGCCGATCACGACCGCGGCCCAGCGGCGCACGCGCACGGTTTCACCCAGCCACAGCACGGCGGCAATCGTGACGAACAGTGGCGTGGAGTACGACAGCGACACCGCTTGCGCCAACGGCAGGTGGCCCAGCGCCCAGAACGCGCACAGCATCGAGCCCAGGCCGATCGCACTGCGCACGAAATAGCGCGGCAGCTGCCGCGTCTTCAGCGGAGCACGGCCCGGCCGCAGCAGCATCGGCAGCAACGCCAGCAGGCCGAAGGCATTGCGGAAGAACGCCACTTCCTGGGTTGGCACGTACCGGGTGGCGTAGCGGATCGCGACCGCCATCAGGCCGAATGCCATCGTGCTGCCAAGCATCAGCAGCGCCGCCCGCATCGGGGCGCTTGGGGAAAGGGCGGGGGTGTTCACCACTGTGCGCCGAGCAGGCGGGGCTCCGGTTCGATCGGCACGCCGAACTTCTCCAGCACCGAGGCCGAGATGCGGCGCGCCAGCGCCAGCAGCTCAGCACCGCTGGCATTGCCGTGGTTGACCAGTACCAGCGCGTGGCTGGGGGCCACGCCGGCATCGCCTTCGCGGAAGCCCTTCCAGCCGCAGGACTCGATCATCCATGCCGCCGAGACCTTGCGCTTGCCGTCCTGCTCGGCCGGGAACACCGGCAGGTCGGGGAAGTGCTGCAGCAGCACGTCGACCTGTTCCAGCGGCAGCACCGGGTTTTTGAAGAAGCTGCCGGCGTTGCCCAGTACATCCGGGTCGGGCAGCTTGCGGCGGCGGATCGCGATCACGGCATTGGCAACGTCCACTGCGCTCGGCAGCTCCACGCCCTGTGCCTGCAGTTCCTCGCGGATGCCGGCGTAGTCCATGCGCAGATCGTGCAGCAGTGGCAGCTTCAGTTCGATGGCGGTGATCAGGTAGCGATCCGGTTGCTGCTTGAACACGCTGTCGCGGTAGGCGAAGCCACACTGTTCGTTGTCCAGCCGTACCCAGGCCTGTTGCTGGCAGTCCCAGGCCTCGACGGCCTGGATGAACTCGCCGACCTGCGCGCCATAGGCGCCGATGTTCTGGATCGGCGCGGCACCGGCGGTGCCGGGAATCAGCGCCAGGTTCTCCAGCCCGGACAGGCCTTCCTGCAGCGACCACATCACCAGGCCATGCCACGGCACGCCGGCGCCGGCACGGATCACGGCATGGTCGGCGCGGTGTTCAAGGAAACTGATGTCACGGTTGCCGAACACCAGTACGGTGCCCGGCAGGTCCTCGGCGATCAGAACGTTGCTGCCGCTGCCCAGCACCAGCAGTGGGTCGCTGGCCACCTCGGGCAATGCCAGCACCTCCGGCAGCAGCGCGGCATCGTGCAGTTCCAGCAGCTGCGCGGCGCTGGCCTGCACGTGGAAGGTATTCAGCGCCTGCAGCGGCGCATTGCGGGTGAGCGTCCAGCGCAGCGGGGCGTTGCCGTCGATGGTATCCATGGGCGCGCTCACAGCGGGGCCACCGCGCCGCGGCTCGGCGCTTCGCGGCGGCGACGGATCGCCTCGACGCATTCGGAAACCAGCGCCGGTCCACGGAAGATCAGGCCGCTGTAGCACTGCACCAGTGCGGCACCGGCCGCCATCTTGGCTACTGCATCGGCGCCGGACAGGATGCCGCCGACGCCGACCAGCGGCACCGATTCGGGCAGGCGCGCGCGCAGGCGGCGCAGCACCAGCGTGGACTGCTCCAGCACCGGTGCACCGGACAGGCCGCCAGCCTCATTGGCCAGCGGATCGCCGGCCACCTTGCTGTGGTCGATGGTGGTGTTGGTGGCGATCACGCCGTCCACCTGCAGTTCGCCCAGCACGCGGGCGGCGGCGTCGATATCGCGTTCGCTGAGGTCCGGCGCCACCTTCACCAGCATCGGCACGCGTCGGCCGTGGCGGGCAGCAAGGTCTTCCTGGCGGTCGCGCAACTGGCTGACCAGCTGGCGCAGCGCGGTCTCTTCCTGCAGCTCACGCAGGCCGGCGGTGTTGGGCGAGGAGATGTTGACGGTGATGTAATCGGCCAGCGGGTACACCTTGTCCAGGCAGGCGATGTAATCGTCCACGGCCTGTTCGTTGGGTGTGTCTTTGTTCTTGCCGATGTTGATGCCGAGCAGGCCGCGGCGGTTGCGCGCGCGCTCGACGTTGCGCACCAGCGCATCCACGCCCGCATTGTTGAAGCCCATGCGGTTGATGATGGCGTTGTGTTCCGGCAGGCGGAACAGGCGCGGTTGCGGATTGCCGGCCTGCGGGCGCGGGGTGATGGTGCCGATTTCGACGAAGCCGAAGCCGAGCGCGAACAGTGCATCGATGTGCTCGCCGTTCTTGTCCAGGCCGGCGGCCAGGCCGACCGGATTGGGGAAGGTCAGCCCGAACACCGTGCTGGGCATCGGCGCGATGCGTGCGGCCAGCAGCGGCGTGGTGCCGGTGCGATAGGCCAGGTCCAGTGCGGACAGGCCGAGGCCGTGGGCGCGCTCGGCGTCGAGCGAGAACAGGAAGGGGCGGGCAAGCGAATACATGCGTCGGTTCAGTCCAGCGTGCCGAGGAAGGCTCGGGTTCGATATTCAAAAGCGACCTGGCCGTCCACCGCATGGGCGGCGAACAGGTCCTGCAAAGCGTCGATCATCGCCGCGTGGCGGGGATGACCGGATTGGGGTGCGTAGGAGGAGGACAGCAGGCGCCCGCGCAGGGCGTCGAACTCCAGATGCTGCACGTTCGACAGCTCTACCCTGCCGCGCAGGCCGGGGCCGAACCAGGCCTGCATGGTGGCATCGTCCTGGTAGCGCTCGGCCACAGCGGTGTAGTCGGTGCCATAGTCCAGCAGCAACTGTTCGTAGCCGATCAGGAACGGGCTGGCATCGAGCAGGCGCGAATTCCAGTAGATCAGTGCCTGGCCACCGGGGCGCAGGATGCGCTGCCACTCGGCGCGCACCGCCACGGTGTCGAACCAGTGAAAGGCCTGCGCGACGCTGACCAGATCGATGCTGGCATCGTCCAGTGTGGTGGCCTCGGCGCGGCCGTCCACCGCACGGAACTGCGGGTACTGCGGTGCCAGCCACTGTTCGGCGGCGGCGCGCATCGCAGCGTTGGGCTCGACCGCCACCAGCGGATGACCGCTGGCGAGAAACGGACGGCTGGAGATGCCGGTGCCGGCGCCGATGTCGGCGACACGGGCCTGGTGGCTGACGCCCATCGGGCCGTGCAGCCAGTCCAGCAGTGCGGGCGGGTAGTCGGGCCGGTAGCGGACGTAGTCGGCGACGCGGCTGCTGAAGCGTTCAGTGCTGTCGGAGGCGGTCATGGCGTCAGTTCGACACCGCCGCCAGCCATGCCAGGCCGCCGAAGAACAGGATGAAGACCAGGACGGCGGCAAGCACGGCGCCGACCATGACCCAGCCCAGCACCAGGCCGGTAACGGCCAGGCCGTCGCCTTCCAGTTCATGCGGGCGGCGGCGGATCTCGGCGCGGGCCATGTGGCCGGTGATGATGGCGACGATGCTGGCCACGAAGGGCAGGACGGTCCAGCTGGCGATGCCCATGACCAGGCTGACCACGGCCAGGGCGCTTGTCTGTCGGGGTGCCACGCTCATCGGGTCCTCCTTGGCAGTATGCACATGATAGTGCCTCTGCCCGGGCAATCCCATGGGCAGTGCCCTGTAGAGCCGAGCCCATGCTCGGCTGCCCCCTTGGGCTCATGCGGGATCGACCGCGTCTTGCGTGCAAGCCGAGCATGGGCTCGGCTCTACAAATTCAGCCCATCAACACCTGGCCGCCATCCACGTTGAGCACGCTGCCGGTAACCCAGCGCGCCAGTGGCGAGCACAGGAACAGGGCGGCGTCGGCGATCTCACGCGGGTGGCCAAAGCGACCGAACGGGATCTTCGCCAGGGTGCCGTGGTACAGCGCTGGATCCTCGATGCGGCGACGGTCCCAGAGCCCGTCATCGAACTCGATCGAGCCCGGTGCGATGGCGTTGACCCGGATCCGGTCCTTGGCCAGCGCCAGCGCCTGCGAGGTGGTGTAGTGCGAAAGCGCGGCCTTGGCAGCGGCGTAGGGCGCGCCACCGGGGCGCGGCTGCTGCGCGGCAATCGACGACAGATTGAGGATGCAGGCATCGCTGGATGCGCGCAGCCAGGGCAGGGCCAGGCGTGAGGCACGCACCGCCGCCATCAGGTCGATCTGCAGGCTCGCGGACCAGCCCTCCTCATTGTCGGCCATGCCGTAGCCGGTGGCATTGTTGACCAGCACATCGATGCCGCCGAAGGCATCGGCGGCGGCCTGCAGCCAGGCCTGGATCTGGCCGGGATCGGCCAGATCGGTGGAAAACGCATGCAATGGCGTGCCCTGCGCCTGTGCATCGGTGCGCAGGGCCTCCAGGCCGGCCTGGCCGCGCGCGCAGACCGAGACCTGCGCACCGGCACCCGCAAAGGCCAGTGCCATTTCACGACCAATGCCCTTGCTGCCGCCGGCAATGAGCACGCGGCGGCCGCTGAAATCGAGGATCGGAGCCCCTGCGGGGATCCGACCCTGGGCATGGCTCAGATCCCCGGAGGGGCTCTGACCCACAGACGTGTCTGCGTCGCTTGCCATCACAGGTCGAACTTGATGCCCTGCGCCAGCGGCAGCGAATCCGAATAGTTGATGGTGTTGGTCTGGCGGCGCATGTAGACCTTCCAGGCATCCGAACCGGACTCGCGGCCACCGCCGGTGTCCTTCTCGCCACCGAAGGCGCCGCCGATCTCCGCACCGGACGTGCCGATGTTGATGTTGGCGATGCCGCAGTCGCTGCCGGCGGCCGACAGGAACTTCTCGGCGGTCTTCAGGTTCTGGGTGAAGATCGAGGACGACAGGCCCTGGGGCACGCCGTTCTGCATGTCGATGGCTTCGTCGAGGGTGTCGTACGGCATCACGTACAGGATCGGTGCGAAGGTCTCGTGCTGGACCACCGCGTCGCTGTTCTTCAGGCCCGTGACGATTGCAGGCAGCACGAAGTTGCCGGCGCGGTCGATGCGGGTGCCGCCGGTCTCGATGGTGCCGCCGGCCGCCTTGGCCTGGGCAATGGCATCGAGGAACTGCTGCACGGCGCCTTCGCTGTTCAGCGGGCCCATCAGGTTGGCGGCATCGGTCGGATCGCCGATCTTGCCTTCCACCTGCTTGTAGGCCTTGACCAGGGTGGCCAGCACGTCGGCGTAGATCGAGCGGTGCACGATCAGGCGGCGGGTGGTGGTGCAACGCTGGCCGGCAGTGCCGACCGCACCGAACACGATGCCCGGCACGGCCAGCTTCAGGTCGGCGGTTTCGTCCAGGATGATCGCGTTGTTGCCGCCCAGTTCCAGCAGGCAGCGGCCGAGGCGGCGTGCGACCTTCTCGTTGACGGTGCGGCCGACCTGGGTCGAGCCGGTGAAGCTGATCAGCGGCACGCGGCGGTCATCGACCATCTTTTCCGACAGCGCGGTGCCGGCATCGTTGATCAGGAAGAAGATGTCCGGGAAGCCCGCTTCGCGCAGGGCATCGTTGCAGATCTTCAGCGAGGCGATGGCGGTCAGCGGCGTCTTGTTGGACGGCTTCCAGATGCACACGTCGCCACAGATCGCCGCCAGGAACGAGTTCCAGCTCCACACCGCGACCGGGAAGTTGAAGGCCGAGATGATGCCGACCAGGCCCAGCGGATGGTACTGCTCGTACATGCGGTGGCCGGGACGCTCGGAATGCATGGTGTAGCCGTACAGCATGCGGCTCTGGCCCACGGCGAAATCGGCGATGTCGATCATCTCCTGCACCTCGCCATCGCCTTCCGGCTTGCTCTTGCCCATTTCCAGGGCAACCAGCGAACCCAGGGCGTCCTTGTGCCTGCGCAGCGCTTCACCGCACAGGCGCACGGCTTCACCGCGGCGCGGCGCCGGCGTGGTACGCCAGACCTTGAAGGCTTCCTGGGCGCGGGCGACGACGGTCTCGTACTCGGCCTCGGTGGTGGCGCGGACCTGCGCGATCGGCTCGCCGGTGGTCGGGTTGACCGGGGTGATCAGCTCACCGCTGGTCGCGCTCGACCACTCCCCGTTGCCCAGGTACGTGCCAGCGTTGATCGCGTCCAGGCCAAGGGACTTGAGCAGCTCGGAAGACATGCAGACTCCTGTGTTTCGTTACGTTGTTTGGCGCCATCGCGGGCAGTGGGGGACGCGATGAACTGAATCGCCGATGGTAGCAGAGCGCCCCGACCGGCCATGGTGCAACGCGCCAGCGGAACCGGGCTGGACATGAATGCTTGGAGGGCAGGGCACGTTGGCTGTAAACTTCCCGGCTGCATGGCCCCGTAGCTCAGCTGGATAGAGCGTCCCCCTCCTAAGGGGAAGGTCGCCCGTTCGAATCGGGCCGGGGTCACCAGAATCAATAACTTAGGCGGACTCAGTGGTGAGCATTTCCCACTGTTTTCTGCATATTCACAGGATTTGGTCCCAGTGGTCCCAGCGCTCTTAGCCGCGCGGATCAGTACCTGAGCTTCGCCACAGTACCGTCGTCGCCCTCAGGCGTCAGGTGGGCATAGAACTTCTCTGTCGTGGCGTAATCAGCGTGCCCGGCCAGAATCTGCACCCTTCGCAACGGAACTCCGGCCATCACCATGTGGGCGCAGAAGGTGTGCCGCAGCCGGTTGAGGCTACCGCCGATTCCCACACGCTTGGCATCCGAGGCGAACCAGTCGGAAAGCATGTCGTTGTGCGCGACAATAGCAGATGGGGTAGGCGGCGAAGCGCCCAGCGGGCGTACTGGTTCGGCAACACCCCGCGCCACTTGCCTGACTCCGCGAACACGGTGGACTCAATGCCGCGATTGTTGCAGGCGGCCAGGAACTTCCTGGAGGCGGGATGGCAGTATGCCGAGCGCGAAAATGACCTCTCCCGTGTCGGTTGGGGCACCAGCTGAACGGTGCGCAGGCGCTCAGTCATGGTCGGCACCTCTTATGGCGGATGATGCGGCGCCTGCTATCGGACTACATGCCGTAGATGACCGTCCCGGGAAAGAGATCGCGCATGTGGTGCGGCATCTTCCCGTCCACCACAACTCGCCATCTCAGGACCGAGGCACGATGCCTGCCGAATGCCTTCAGAGGATGAGCCAAAACTGGATGCTCGTTTCTGGGTTGCATGGCGCAGCAGACTTTGACCATTAAGCAGCAGACTTTGACCATTAAGACGCCTCCGCCTGCCATGCGCCGATATGGCCGCAGAACACTGCGATCTTTATCAAGGCCCTGGCCGAAGCATGTTGCTCGCTACTGCTGTTCCTGCGACAGGTGCCGAACTGGCTGGTGCACTTAGAGGTATTGCCGAGCGACCGCTAAAACTCCGCTCTTTTGCACCTCAAATTCGACACGGGTCTCGGTAACGCAAATTTCCATGTCCTAGAATCGAGGAGCGGGCAAGACGCCCGCTGGAAATCTGTATGTCCATTCTCTAAGGAGTAGATGTGAAGAAGATGATCGTTGTAGCAGCCGTATTGGCCGGAGCTCTGGCCGTGAACGCGTCCGCCCAAGAGGTGGATTACCTGGGAGCCTCGCCCAAGCTCTTGGCAGAAGCCAATGCGCAGGCGGCGGACTTGCCGGCGGGTGTTCAGCTGGTTGAACTTGAGCGTTGGCGCAGTAGGGATGATACCTTCTCGGCGCGGCCGCTGAACACTCCGGGTGGAATGCAGCATCCAGGCAGGAAGGAAGGCACTTTGGGCTTCATTTCCTACTATCCATTCGAAGGCAGTGTGACAATGTACGCATGCCTCAACAACAACTGGCTGGATAGCTTCTCTTCGATGGATCCGAATTGCGAAGGCCATATGAAGACCACGAACGGCATGCCGATTACGGGTTACATCGCTGCTACGCAGCTCCCGGGCACTGTCCCCTTGTACCGCTGCATGCGCGGTGGTCTGAAGCCGAACAACTGGGCAGATCACTTCGATACATTGGATGCCAACTGCGAAGGCGTGAAGTATCCGGTAAACGAAGGAATCATGGGCTACATCTGGCTCTGATTTATCGATGATCTGCGCCACTGTCAGATAAGGAGGCAGTCGCGACTGCCTCCAAGAGATCGCGGCGGTGATTCTTCAAGCGAACGCCGAAGAGGCTATGGCGATCCTGCTGGTAGCGAACCGCAGTACATGAATGTCTGTTGGGTCAGCTGCGTAGTGAGCTCTGCCCCGATTTTCTGGCGTCGCGGACGGACGATGATGGTGAAAATGTGCAAGTCACCCACGTTGTCCCCGGGCAGTAGAGGGTCAGGGTCCTTTCGCAGGTCGAACGCCAGCAGCGACCCCATCAAACCTGCAAATCACTGATCTTAGGTCGCAATGGAAGCTTTCCTAAGGGGAAGGTCGCCCGTCCGAATCGGGCCGGGGTCCCCCTGTTTGCGGCGCCACGTCCGCACGCTGCCCGCGAGGCCACTCGGATATGCTGGCGCCTCGCCACGCGATCCGCCCGCTATGGACCACCGCCTGCAGCCCGTGCAACCCCAGGACTACGCGCTCATCGCCGGGTGGCTGGATTCGGCCGCAGCCACGCGGCGCTGGGCCGGACCGGGCGTGTCCTATCCACTGCGACCCGAGCAGTTCGAGCAGGTATTGCAGCTGCGCGAACGCCCGGGATGGCTGCTGCTGGCAGAAAACGGCATGCGCGTGGGTTTCGGCCAGGCCTGGTGCACCGAGCCGGGTACGATGCATCTGGGCCGTCTGGTGGTTGCCCCGCAGGCACGGGGCTGCGGTCTCGGGCGGAGGTTGGTACACGCGCTGATCGAGCAGGCGTTCCAGTCTGATGCCGTTGAACGGCTGACCTTGCGGGTCTATCGGGACAATGCCGCCGCAGTTGCGTTGTACCGGTCCCTCGGCTTCGAGCCGGTGGACACTGCATCCACGCCGGCGCTGCTGTTCATGCAGCGGGCCCGGCGCTGAGCATGGCCACGCAGGCCGGTACGCCTTCAGTCCTGCTTGAGCAGTTCAACCAGCTGGCGCAAGCGATAGGGCTTGGGCAGGAACTCCACCTGCTCAGGAAGCGGCGGCAGCTGCGAACGCGCATAGCCGGAGGACAGGATCATGCGTGCATGCGGCTGCTCACGCGCGACGTGCTCGCTGAGCTCGATGCCGGACATGCCATTGGGCATGCTGACATCGCTGAACACCACGTCGAAGCGTGCGTCGCCCTTCAACAACGCAGCGGCTTCATGCCCGTCGGCGGTGGTGGACACCTCGATGCCGAAATCGCGCAGGGCCATGCCGATCATCTCGCGCAGATCGTTCTGGTCCTCCACCATCAGTACGCGGATCGGGTCATCGGTCATGGGTTGCATCCTCGGTTGCGGGGAGCAGCAGGCTGACCGTGGTGCCGACACCGGGCGTGGTGGACACATCGACGAAGCCGCCGCTCTGGGTAGTGAATCCGAACACCTGGCTCAGGCCCAGGCCGCTGCCCTTGCCGATGTCCTTGGTGGTGAAGAAGGGCTCGCTGGCCCGCTCGGCGATGTCGGCGGCCATGCCGTGGCCTTCGTCGCAGACGCTGAGGGTGACATAGCCGCGTTGCAGCGTGGTGTCCGCATCCGGGTCGAGGCGATGTTCCAACGCGGTGCCGATCAGGATGCGGCCGCCATCGGCGGTGGCCTCCACGGCATTGGCCACCAGGTTCGCCAGGGCGGTCTGGAGCTGCATCGCATCGGTGCTCACCAGCGGCAGGCCCGGGGTGAGATGGGCTTCCAGTACCACCGTGGGCGGGCAGGCGCGTTGCAGGTCCGGCAGCCACTGTCGTACCAGCGCATTGATGTCCACCGATTCCCGGATCAGGGTCTGGCCGGTGCTGAAGGCCAGCAGCTGGCGGGTCAGCAGCGCGCCGCGGTCGGTGGCTGCCTGCGCGGCATCCAGCAGCTCGGCTGCGCGTGCATCGTCACTGCTGACACGCAGCGACAGCAGGTCAAGGGCGTTGCCGATGGTGGTCAGCAGGTTGTTGAACTCATGTGAGAGGCCGCGAGTGAGCCGGCCGACCGTCTCGAACTGCTGCGTATTGCGCAGCGCACGCTGGGCATCGCGCAGCAGCCGCTGCGCCTGCCACTGCTCGGTGATGTCACGGGTGATCTTGACGAAGCCGAGCAGTTCGCCGGCTTCCACGACCGGTTCGATGACCACGCTGGCGCGGAACGACGAGCCATCGCGGCGAACGCGCCAGCCCTCACTGGCGGCATGACCCTGCTGCGCTGCCACGCGAAGCAGGCGCTTCGGTTCACCGGCCTCGCGGTCGGCGGCCAGGTAGAAGCGGCTGAAGTGCGTTCCCACCACTTCATCGACTGAATAGCCTTTGATACGTTCGGCGCCCGGGTTCCAGCTGCACACGATGCCTTCAGGATCAAGCAGGTACAGCGCATGGTCGCGCACGCTGTCGATCAGCAGTCGCAGTTGTCGGGAAGGGTCCGTCAGCACGGACGTAGTAGAGGCGGCTGCGTCCAAGTGTAAATAAGTGTTACCCCTGTGAGGGACGTGAAGCTAGGCACTCAAGTGTGAAGGATGCGTGCACACCTGACACGTGCCATTTGTCCTGTGCGGCTGAATGCGACACGGAGTACCATCTTCCACCCTTTGCCTTCTGGAACCGACCTGCATGCGTCCTGGTGCGACTACGCGTGACCGCTGGATCTGGATGACGTCCGCCGTGCTGCTGGCCGCGACCATCGCGTTGGAACTGGTCGTCCCGCTCGGCTACGCGGTATGGCTGGCCTACTTCCTCGCGGTCGGCGTGACGGTGTTCCAGCGCAGTGCACGCGCGCCGTTCGTGGTCGCGGTGATCGCCTGTGTCCTGCTGGTGATCGGCTTCAACGTTGCGCCAGCCAGCAACAATTCGTCCTTCTCGCTTGTCAACCGTACCGTCGGTGGCTGCGCCTTCCTGATGATCGCACTGATCGTGTCGCGCGCGATCCAGGCCCGGCGCCAGGCGATGCGCGCGCTCTGGCTGCAGGAGGCCGAGAACGCGGTGGCGATGAGCCTGCGCGGTGACCTCGGGCCGGAGCAGATCGCCGAGGCGGCAGCAGTAAGCCTGGCCGGGCAGCTGGATGCAGAGGTCGGTGCGGTCTATCGCCTGGACGGCGGCCGGCTGCAGCTGACCGGTGGCGTGGCGCTGCCCTCTGGGACGCCGGCCTCGCTGGCCCTGCACGAAGGACTGGCCGGGCAGGTTGCCCGGGACGAACGCATCCGCCACCTGCACGGCGAAGATGCTGCCGTGCTCGAACTGCAGACCAGCCTGGGCCGGCTGCCGGTGCGCGAGCGCATCCTGGCGCCGATCAGCAGCGATGGTGCGGTGGTCGGTGTCATCGAGCTGGGCCGCGCGCGGGCGGGTGAACAGCGTGACCTGGATCGCGAGCTGCTGGAGCGCTGCGCCGACACCATCGGCATGGCACTGCGCGCATCGCTGCTGCGTGCGCAGCTGGTGGTTCTGCTGGAAGAGTCGCAGCGCCAGGGCGAGGAGCTGCAGGCCCAGCAGGAAGAGCTGCGCGTGGCCAACGAGGAACTGGAAGAGCAGAGCCGCAGCCTGTTGCAGTCGCAGAGCCACCTGGAAGAACAGCAGGCTGAGCTGGAACAGAGCAACGTGCAGCTGGAAGAGCGCACCCACGAGCTGGAGGCGCAGAAGCAGGCACTGCTGGTTGCGCAGAGCCAGCTGGTGCGCAACAGCAACGAGCTGGCGGCGACCTCGCGCTACAAGTCCGAGTTCCTGGCCAACATGTCGCATGAGCTGCGCACGCCGCTGAACAGCTCGCTGATCCTGGCCAAGCTGCTGGCCGACAACAAGGACGGCACGCTGACCGAGGAACAGGTGAAGTACGCGCGAGCGATCCTGTCGTCCAACAACGACCTGCTCGCGCTGATCAACGACATCCTCGACCTGTCGCGCATCGAGGCCGGCCATGTCGAACTGTCCGATGAAGTGGTGGTGGTCGAGAGCGCGCTGCAGCGCCTGCGCGAGACCTTCGAGCCGATGGCGCGGCAGAAGGGCCTGGCCCTGCAGATCGAAGCCGACGCCCTGGCACCGACCCAGATGGTGGTTGACAGCCAGCGGCTGCAGCAGATCCTGAAGAACCTGCTGGCCAACGCGGTGAAGTTCACCGAGCATGGCAAGGTCAGCCTGCACGTGCGTGCCGGCGGCAACGGCCGCATCCGGTTCGAGGTCTGTGACACCGGCATCGGCATTGCCCGCGAGCAGCTGGATGTCATCTTCGAAGCGTTCCGCCAGGCCGATGGCAGCACCCGCCGTCGCTACGGCGGTACCGGCCTGGGCCTGTCGATCTCGCGCGATCTGGCCGAGCGCATGGGCGGCGGCATCCAGGTCGACAGTGAGCCCGGGCGCGGCAGCTGCTTCATCCTGGAGCTGCCGCTGCAGGGAGCGCCCGCGGCGAGCGCAGCCGTCGCTGCCGATGTCCCCGTGGCAGCGCCGCCGACGGCGCCGGCCGTGCTGCCGGCCGCGCCCGTACGCGCTGCGACCGCAGCAGCGCCGGTTACTGCGATGGCCGGCGTAGCCGACGACCGCGGTCGCCGCCAGCGCGCCGGGCGCCTGATCCTGGCGGTCGAGGACGATGCCACGTTCGCCGAAGCACTGGTGGCGCTGGCCCATGAACTGGACTTCGACTGCGTGGTAGCGGGCACGGCGGAAGAGGCGCTGGCCCTGGCCAGTGAACTGCGCCCGAACGGCATCCTGCTCGATATCGGCCTGCCGGACGTGTCGGGCCTGAGCGTGCTGGAACGCCTGAAGCGCAACCCGGACACCCGCCACATCCCGGTGCATGTGGTCTCGGCCACGGACCGCAGCCAGGTGGCGCGCGAGCTGGGCGCGATCGGTTTCGCGATCAAGCCGACCACGCGCGAGCGGCTGGTGACGGCGATCGAACAGCTGGAACAGACCAGCCAGCGCGACATGCGGCGGCTGCTGATCGTGGAGGACGACAACGAGCTGCGCCACAACCTGGAACTGTTGCTGGGCCGCGACCAGCTGCGGATCGTCGCTGTAGGCACCCTGGCCAGCGCACTGGAACAGCTCAGTACGGTCACGTTCGACTGCATGGTGATGGACCTGTCGCTGCCCGACGGGAGCGGCTACGACCTGCTCGAGCACATGGCCGGCAACGACGATGTCGGTTTCCCGCCGGTGATCGTCTATACCGGCCGCGCACTCAGTCGCGAGGAAGAGCAGCGACTGCGCCGCTATTCCAAGAGCATCATCATCAAGGGCGCGCGTTCGCCCGAGCGCCTGCTGGACGAGGTGACCCTGTTCCTGCACAGCGTGGAGGCCAGCCTGCCCAGCGACCAGCAGCGCCTGCTGCGCGAGGCCCGCCGTCGCGACACCGTGCTCGACGGTCGGACGGTGCTGCTGGCCGAGGACGACGTTCGCAACATCTTCGCACTGTCCAGCGTGCTCGAACCCCTCGGCGTCACGCTGGAGATCGCGCGCAATGGCCAGGAAGCGGTGGATCGCCTGGCCGAGCGCGAGGTCGACCTGGTGCTGATGGACATCATGATGCCGGAGAAGGATGGCCTTGCTGCGATGCGCGAAATCCGCGCGCAGCGCCACCTGCAGGACCTGCCGATCATCGCGCTGACCGCCAAGGCCATGCCGGACGACCGTGAGCGCTGCCTGCAGGCCGGCGCCAACGACTACATCGCCAAACCCATCGACGTCGACAAGCTGGTCTCGCTGTGCCGGGTCTGGTGCTCGCGGCAATGAACGAGCAGGCCCTGTTCGACCTGGAGCTGAAGGTGCTGCTGGAAGCGCTTTACCAGCGCTACCACTACGATTTCCGCAGTTATGCGGTGTCGTCGCTGCGCCGGCGGATCCGCCAGGCCATGCAGCGCTATGAGTGCGAGCGGCTGGCCGACCTGCAGCACCGCCTGCTGCACGAGCCGGACCTGTTCGCGCAGGCGATGCAGTTCTTCACCGTGCAGGTCTCGGAGATGTTCCGTGACCCGGCCTATTTCCGCGAGCTGCGCGAGCAGGTGGTGCCGGTGCTGCGCACCTACCCGTCGGTGAAGCTGTGGGTGGCCGGTTGCAGTACCGGCGAGGAAACGTGGTCGCTGGCGATCCTGTTGCACGAGGAAGGCCTGCTGGAGCGCAGCATCGTCTACGCCACCGACATCAATCCGGCAGCCCTGGCCACCGCCGAGGCCGGCGCCTATGGCATCGACCGAATGGCCCAGTTCAGCCGGAACTACCTGGCGGCCGGTGGCACCGCCTCGCTGTCCGACTACTACGCCACGGCCTACGATGGCGCGGTGTTCGATCGCCAGCTGCGCCGCAACGTGGTGTTCGCCGACCACAGCCTGGCCACCGACACCGTGTTCTCCGAGGTGCATCTGGTGTCGTGCCGCAATGTGCTGATCTATTTCAACCGCGATCTGCAGGACCGCGCGGTGGGCCTGTTCCGTGAAGCGCTGGTGCATCGCGGCTTCCTTGGCCTGGGCAGCAAGGAGTCGCTGCAGTTCGGGCGCCACCACGGCGCATTCGAGACCTGCTCGCGGGAGCATCGCCTGTACCGGAAGGTTGCCTGATGGCACTGCCGACACGACCGGCCGTGCTGGTGATCGGGGCCTCTGCGGGTGGGGTTGCGGCGCTGCAGGCGGTGCTCGGCGCGCTGCCCGCGGCTCTACCGGCGCCGGTGCTGGCCGTGCTGCACCTTCCGCGCGACCGCAGCAGCCGCATCGCCGAAGTGCTGGCGCCGTACTGCGCGCTGCCGGTGCGCGAGGCCGAAGACAAGCAGCCGCTGCAGCCAGGCACGGTGACCTTTGCGCCACCGGACTATCACCTGCTGGTGGAAGACGCCGGTTCGCTGGCGTTGTCGGTGGACGCGCCGGTGCTGTTTTCGCGCCGGCCATCGATCCATTGTTCGAGTCGGCTGCGGCCGTGTTCGGCGCGCAGGTGCTGGCCCTGCTGCTGACCGGTGCCAGCAGCGATGGTAGTGAAGGGGTGGCCGCGGTGCGCGCCGCCGGTGGCCGCGCCTGGCTGCAATGTCCCGAGGAGGCCGAGGCATCGATGATGCCGGCCTCCGCCCTGCAGCACGCCGGCGCCGATGCCGTGCTGCCCCTCGAACTGATGTGCCGTCGCCTGAAGGAGTTGTTTGCATGAACCTGCTGCCACCGGACCCTGCGCAGTCGCAGACCCCGGTCAACCTGCTGATCGTCGATGACGTGCCGCAGAACCTGGTGGCCATGCAGGCGCTGCTGCAGCGCGAAGGCGTGAACCTGCTGCTGGCGGGCTCGGGCGCGCAGGCGCTGGAACTGCTGCTCGAGCATGAGGTGGCGCTGGCGCTGCTGGACGTGCACATGCCGGAGATCGATGGCTTCACCCTGGCCGAGCTGATGCGCGGATCACACCGCAGCCGGGATGTGCCGATCATCTTCCTGACCGCCTCGCCGGACGACCCGCTGCGCGCGTTCAAGGGCTACGAAACCGGCGCGGTCGACTTCCTGCACAAGCCGGTGGCGCCGCAGGTGATCCTGAGCAAGGTCAATGTCTTCATCGAGCTGTACCAGCAGCGGCAGCTGCTGAAGGCGCGCAACGAGGCGCTGGAGCGCTCGCTCAAGCTCAACGAGACGATGGCGGCGGTGCTCACCCATGATCTGCGCACGCCGCTGTCGGCGATCCTGCTGTGTGCCGACAAGCTGGCGCTGGAGCTTCCTGCGGGCAATGACGGCGCGCAGCAGACCCTGAAGCACCTGGAAGCCAGCACGCTGCGCATGGCGCGCATGGTCGAGCAGCTGCTGGACTTTTCGCGGATCCGCAGCGGCGGGCTGCGCCTGCAGGCCAGCGCCTGTGATCTTGCCGAGGTCACGCGTGCGGTGGTGGCCGAAGCGGGCAGCGCCCACGGCCACGCACGGGTGCATCTGGATATGCTGGGCGATACCCGCCTGCAGGGTGATCTGGATCGGCTGGGACAGGTTGCCGCCAACCTGATCGGCAATGCGCTCACCCATGGCGGTGAGGCGAGGGTGGAGGTGGACGGCCGTGATCCGCGCAGCGTGCTGCTGCGGGTGAGCAACGCGGGACGGATCGACGACGCGCTGCTGCCGCGCCTGTTCGAGCCGTTCAAGGCCAGCTTCCATCCCAGCAATGGCCTGGGGTTGGGCCTGTATATCGTCGATCAGTTCGTGCGCGCGCACGGCGGGCACATCGCAGCGCGCAATGAAGCCGGTCAGGTGGTGTTCGAAGCCCGGTTGCCGAGGCGCACAGAGGGGCTGCCGGCGGCCGCTACCTGAATTCTTCAGGGAACACCTGCGGGCACCGAGACGGACTCGTCCGCAGCTGCTACCGTGGGTGTACATCTTGTCAAGGAAGCGCCATGCCACTGCGTGCCATCGCCTACGTCAGCCAGGCGCTGCCGGATCTTTCCGCTGAACGGCTGCGGGCGCTGGTCGATGATGCAGCCCGTTTCAACAAGATGGCGGGCGTGACCGGTGTGCTGCTGCATGACGGCGGGCGATTCCTGCAGTACATCGAAGGGCCGCCGGATGGTATCGATTCGGTGTACGAACGGATCCTGCAGGCCGGTAGCCATATCGACATCATCGAACTGGCGCGTGGCCGCCTTGGCCAGCGCCAGTTTCCGTACTGGTCGATGCGCGCGTTGCCGGTGGAGGAGGCGCTGCTGCGGCAACTGTCTTCCAGCGACTGGTCAGGTTTCACCCGCGCGTTGCATGGTGACCTGTCGGCGCCGACCCCGGTGGATCTGCTCGATCAGGTCGTGCAACCGGTGCTGCACGCAGGTTGAACCTGCGTGGAAGGTTCAGCGCGCTGCACTTCCGCAGTACGCCGCGTGCAACGCCTGCAATACGCCCAGCGCCGGCCCTTCCACTACCCGGTAGTGGATCGACTGCGCTTCGCGCCGGGTCGAGACGATGCCAAGTCCGCGCAGCACCGCCAGATGCTGGGACAGCGCTGATGCGCTGAGCCCGGTCAGTGCCTGCAGTTCCGGTACTGGCGCCTCGCCTTCGACCAGCCGGCACAGCACGCGCAGCCGTGCAGGATGGGCCAGGCTTTTGAGCAGCGCCGCGGCCTGGGCGGCATGCTCGGCCATCGCGGCACTGTCGAGCTCGATTCGGGCCATGGTTGACCTTTTGCTTTAGAAGACGCTAATTTAGAAAAAGCTAATTCAAAAGGCAAGCGAATGAACGCGACAACTGGAGGCAGGTCATGACCGTGCCGTGGGCCGCCGTCGCGGGGGCGCGTTGATCGGTGCGGCGGCGGTGGTCTTGCTGGCAACCACGGGCCGGGTAGCCGGCATCAGCGGCATCGCCGCTGGCAGCGTGCGCGCAACGCCCGGCGATCGAGGCTGGCGCTGGGCATTCCTGCTCGGCCTGCTTGCCGCTGCAGGGGGTGTGCTGTGCTGGCAGGCCGTGCCAGATCAAGCGCCCCGCGACCTGTTGCGTGACGCCTTGCCGGCGTGGCAGCTGGTTGGCGCCGGCCTGCTGGTCGGATTCGGTACGCGGTTGGGCAACGGCTGCACCAGTGGTCATGGAGTGTGCGGCATGGCCCGCGGCTCAATGCGGTCGCTGCTGGCGGTGCTGGTATTCATGGCCTGCGCAATGCTGACTACATTCCTGATCCGTCATGGCGGGGGCTTCGCATGAGCCGCATGATGGTGGCCGCCGGCGCGGCAGGGGCGCTGTTCGGCGCGGGCCTGGCGCTGGCCGGCATGACCGATCCGCGCCGCATCCTCGGTTTCCTCGACATCGCCGGCGATTTCGATCCCACCTTGGCCTGGGTGCTGGCCTCGGCACTGCTGGTCAGCGCGGTCGGCCAGCGCTGGGTGCTGCGGCGCCCGCGGCCGTCATGCGCAACGCGCTTCCAACTGCCCGCTGCGCGCGGTGTTGATGTACGCCTGGTGCTGGGCGCGGCATTGTTCGGAATGGGTTGGGGTTGGGCAGGCTATTGCCCGGGCCCTGCCATCGCCGGGCTGGCGGTGGGATCGCGCGAAGCGCTTTGGTTCGTGCCGGCCATGCTTGCAGGTTTCTGGCTGCACGATCGCCTGGTTCGCCGGGGCTTCACCGCTGTGTCACCCTGAATCGGGTCATATCCACGGATCACGGGGAAAGGAGCGCAACGACATGGCACGGATGAAGTGGAAGGAAAGGGCACTGCTGGCGGTCGCGCTGGCCGCCGCAGTGGCACCCGCGCTGGCCTGCACGCGCGCGGTCTACCTGGGCGACAACGGTGATGTGATCACCGCGCGCTCGATGGACTGGAAGGTCGATGTGGCGACCAACCTCTACGTGCTGCCGCGCGGCATCGCGCGCACTGGCCAGGCCGGGCCGAAGTCGCTGGCCTGGACGGCGCGCTACGGCTCGGTGGTGGCCACCGGCTATGACGTATCGACCACCGATGGCATGAACGAGAAGGGCCTAGTGGCCAACCTGCTGTGGCTGGTCGAATCGGAGTATCCGAAGCAGCGCGGCAACAAGCCGGGCCTGGCCATCTCACTATGGGCGCAGTATGTGCTGGACAACTTCGCCACCGTCGACGAGGCGGTCGCGGCGCTGCAGCGCGAGCCGTACTCGATCGTCACCGACAAGGTGCCGGGCGAAGACCGCCAGGCCACGCTGCACCTGTCGCTGTCAGATGCCAGTGGCGACAGTGCCATCGTCGAATACATCGGCGGTCGCCAGGTGATCCACCATGACCGGCGCTACCAGGTGATGACCAATTCACCGATCTTCGAGCAGCAGCTGGCACTCAACAGCTACTGGCAGCAGATCGGCGGCACGGTGATGCTGCCGGGTACCAACCGCTCAGCCGACCGTTTCGCGCGCGCCTCGTTCTACATCAACGCCATTCCCAAGTCCGAAGACCCGGTGGTGGCGCTGGCCAGCGTGTTCAGCGTGATCCGCAATACGTCGGTGCCCTACGGCATTACCACGCCGGGCGAGCCGAACATCTCCTCCACGCGCTGGCGTACCGTCGCCGACCACAAGCGGCGCTTGTACTTCTTCGAATCGGCATTGACCCCGAACACGTTCTGGGTCGACCTCAACAAGGTGGATTTCGGCGGCAAGGTGCTCAAGCTCGATCTCGGTCCGGACCAGCGCAATACCTTTTCCGGCGACGCGCTGGGCCACTTCGTGCCCAGCGCACCGTTCGCGTTCCTCGGCGTCGACGGTTAGTTCGACGCCTGGCTGGAAGCCGGATAGACCGCCTGGATCGTGCAGCCGCCGCGGGTGTACTGCGGCAGCGGCGCCAGCGCGTCGTTGCGCAGGTCACCATTCTCGAATCCGGCGGTGAGGATGCGATCGCCCGGATTGCCACAGATCAGGCCGTTCTGCATGCCGGAGTGGAAGCTCAGCTGTGGCGCACGGTCGAGCTGGCGGCAGTGGCTGCCAAGCTCCACGCGATAGTAGCGGTGCCCCCCATTGCGATGCGGATTGGTCTCCACCAGCATGCCCTGCGGGTCGGACGACCACGCGCGCACGTTGCGCGTGGCAAAGCAGTACGACGGCGAACCACCGAAACTGCGGCGGATGTCCCTGCGCTCGCGGATGGTCAGAGCGGGCAGGGTGGCCATGCGCAGGCGGTCGCTGTCGCGGGCCACGCTGGCGTAGTCGCGATCCTGCACGGGGGTCACCGCGCTGATCGCGCAGCTGCGGCCATCGACCACCACACGCTCGCTGGGGCGACCGCAGGCCCAGCCGGCGGGTGCTTCAAGTTTCAGCGTGGTGGCACCGCGGACGCCGGGGCACTCTTCGCTGAAGTCGATCCGATAGGCCTGGCCCGAGGCGGCTCGCAGAGCGATTGAACGCGATGAAGCCTGCTCCACTTCCTGGACGCCGACCGCGTCCATGCAGTGCGGGGCCGGTGGCGTACGTTCCTGCGCGGAGGCCGAGGCGGTGAGCGCCAGGCCGAGGCTGGTGGCAAGCACCAGGGACAGCTGCTGATGGGTCATGACCTGCACTCCCTGCGTTGGATGACGGATCGACTATAGCAGCGGTTTGCACGGCCGTTGTTACACGCGCACACTGCCCGGATGGGCGCCATCTTCCATCTGCGGCACTACGGGCAGGCCACCGGCCTGGACCGCCATGACTACGCGCAGTGGGTGCTGCCGCTGCAGGGGGAACTGCAGTTCGAGATGGAAGGGCGCGGCGGCCGGCTGGACCTGCTGCAGGGGGCATTTGTCGCCGCCGGCGAAGCACATGACCAGATGGCGGACGGCCCCAATGGTTTCGTGATCGTTGATTGTCCTCCAGGCGTGCTGGATGACGGCACGCAGGAGCATCTGTGCCGCCAGCGCTGGCTGCATCTGCCGCTGGCGTTGCGGCAGCGCCTGGCCGCCGTGCAGGCAGGGCAGCCGATGCCGGCGTTGCTGCCGCAGTTGCTGCAGGTATTTGCACCGGCGGGCAGTGGCGCGCGCATGCAGGGCCTGTGCGCGGCGGTGCAGGCCGATCCCGGCCGGGCCTGGCCGGTTGCCCGGATGGCCGGAGTTGTCGGTGTCAGCGAGAGTCGGTTGCACACATTGTTCCAGCGCGAGTTCGGGCTGAGCCCGCAGGCCTGGCTCAGCGCGTGCCGCTTGCGTTGGGCCAAGCATCAGCTGCGCACCACTGCCGCGCCGATCAGCGATATCGCACTGGCCGCAGGCTATTCCGAACAGAGTGCACTGACCCGTGCGCTGCGCCGCGAATGTGGCCAGACCCCCGCTGCGTGGCGCAGGGGGCCGGCTGATCTGTAGAGCCGAGCCCACGCTCGGTTGCCCTTATCTGCACAACGGTGAATCGCAGCCGAGCATTGGCTCGGCTCTACAGAGGTGACAAGGCAGCAGCCTGGGTCAAGAGCGCCCAGCGGCCAGCGCTTACACTGCGCGGCCCGTTCCATCCGCCCGGACAATCCGAATGCGCAACAACCCGATGGCCGTGGGCATCGCCAATGGCGTGGCCGCTGGCGCACTGTGGGGCGTGGTCTTTCTCGCGCCTGCCGTGCTTCAGTCGTTCAATGCGTTGCAACTGTCCGCCGGCCGCTACCTGGTCTATGGCCTGATGGCAGTCGCCCTGCTGCTGCCGCGATGGAAGCGGCTGGCACCGCGGCTGGGCCGTGCCGAATGGATCGGCCTGCTGTGGCTGAGCCTGGCAGGCAACCTGGTGTATTTCCTGCTGCTGGCGACCGCCGTGCAGTGGGCCGGTGGCGCTGCAGCATCGCTGATCGTCGGCCTGATTCCGGTGGTGGTCACCCTCGTTGGCGTGCGCGAGCAGGGCGCTGTACCACTGAAACAGCTGCTGCCGGCACTGGGGCTGTGCGTGCTGGGGGTCGCCCTGGTGGGTTGGGAAGCGCTGATGTCCGAGCACCTGGCCACCCCGTGGCGGCAGCGCCTGATCGGGCTGCTGTGCGCGTTCGGTGCGCTGTTCTCGTGGGCGCTGTATTCGATCGGCAACAGCCGCTGGCTGGCGCGCAGGCCGGACCTGTCCAGCCATGACTGGTCGCTGCTGACCGGCGTCACCACCGGCGGCCTGGCCCTGCTGCTGGTGCCGATGGCCTTCATCGGGCACACCGGCAGCCATACGGCGGCGCAATGGAGCGGGTTCTGGGCGATCAGCGCCGGCGTGGCAGTGGTGGCCTCGATCCTCGGCAACGCATTCTGGAACCGTGCCAGCCGCCTGCTGCCACTGACCCTGACTGGCCAGATGATCGTGTTCGAGACCCTGTTCGCGCTGCTGTACGCCTTTGCATGGCAGCAGCGCTGGC
Source organism: Stenotrophomonas sp. pho (assembly GCF_006228405.1). Classification (NCBI taxonomy): domain Bacteria; kingdom Pseudomonadati; phylum Pseudomonadota; class Gammaproteobacteria; order Lysobacterales; family Lysobacteraceae; genus Stenotrophomonas; species Stenotrophomonas sp. pho. Next base: position 1,936,252 of record NZ_CP029759.1, read on the forward strand.
CCTCGCTGCTGGAAGCGCTGGCAATCGTGTTCCTGGTGGCTGGCGTGATGCTGTGCGCGCATGCGCATCGCACACCACGGGCGATTGCCGAACATGCCGGCTGAATGCAGTCGTCAAGCGTGCTGATGCCGGCTTTGTCTCAGTTGCAACCAAATGTCGGCACGTTGGCCGATGATCGCTGCATCGGTTTTTTGCATCGCAGCACTTGACAGCGGCAGGGCGCACGGTGTTTTCTGTGCGCCATGGTCCTTGATGCCGCCCACGCCAGCCTGATCGCCCCCACCATTGCGGGCCGTTCGACTGCGCCGGTCGCGACCATCACCACCATTACCACCACCACCGTCACCACTGCCCTGGTGCGGCCCGTCGTCTTCGTGTAACTCCCGAAAACCACGGCCCCGCACCCTACAGGTGGCGGGGAAACTCGACACCTGCATGCGACGGGGCCTCCTACCGAGGTCTGCATGTCTTCCCACGCTCCCGCTCATTCCGTTGCCCCGGCCGACCTGGCTGCCCCGTTCACCGTCGTGCACAAGTTCGGCGGCACCTCGGTGGCCGATGCCGAACGCTATCGCCATGTGGGCGGCCTGCTGCTGGCCCGTCCTGAATCGCTGCAGGTCACTGTCGTCTCGGCGATGAAGGGCGTCACCGACGCGCTGATCGAACTGGCCCAGCTGGCGGCCAAGGGCGATCAAGGCTGGCGTGAGGCCTGGCATGCCCTGCGCGCACGCCATCGCGGCGCTGCCGTGGCGCTGCTGGGCGAGCAGGTGGGCGAGACGGTCGAATGGATCGACGCCCGCTTCGATCAGTTGGCCGAAGTGCTGGCCGCGCTGGCGGTGATCGGCGAGCTGCCGCGCGAGGTGCTGGACCGTGTGCAGGGCTTGGGCGAAGTGTTTTCCGCACAGCTGCTCGGCACGCATCTGCGCGCGCTGGGCGAAGACTGCGCGGTACTCGACGCGCGCGATGTGCTGGTGGTCGGGCATGGCGAACTCGGCGTGGATGTCGACTGGGAAGCCAGTGCCGACCGCCTGGCCAAGTGGCGCCTGCAGCATCCGCAGTCGCGCCTGGTTGCCACCGGATTCGTCGCACGCGATCGCGATGACCGCATCACCACCCTCGGCCGCAACGGCAGCGACTATTCCGGTGCGATCTTTGCCGCGCTGTTCAACGCTGACGAGCTGCACATCTGGACCGATGTCGATGGCGTGCTGTCGGCGGACCCACGGCTGGTGCCCGAGGCGGTGCAGCTGGAAGCGCTGAGCTACGACGAGGCCTGCGAACTGGCGTACTTCGGCGCCAAGGTGGTGCACCCGCAGACGATGTCGCCGGCGATCCGCCTCGGCCTGCCGATCTTCATCCGCAATACGTTCCAGCCGGCGCATCCGGGGACGCGGATCAGCGCCGAGCGCTCGCCGCGCGGGCCGGTGAAGGGCCTGACCCTGAGTCCCGGGCTGGCCCTGCTGAACCTGGAAGGCACCGGCCTGATCGGCGTGCCGGGTACCGCCGAGCGCGTGTTTGCCGCGCTGCGCCAGGCGCAGGTGTCGGTGGTGATGATCTCGCAGGGTTCCTCGGAACATTCAATCTGCTGCGTGGTGCGTGCTGCCGAAGCCGGCCGTGGCCGTGATGCACTGCTGCACGCATTTGCGCACGAGTTGTCAGTGGGACAGGTGCAGCGCGTGCAGGTCAGTGAGGGCGTCAGCGTACTGGCCGCGGTCGGTGACGGCATGGCCGGGCAGCCAGGTGTGGCGGCGCGCCTGTTCGAGGCACTGGGGCGTGCGCAGGTGAACATCCTGGCGATTGCGCAGGGCTCGTCCGAGCGCAACATCTCGGTCGCAGTGGATAGCGCCGATGCCACCCGAGCGCTGCGCGCGGCGCATGCAGGCTTCTGGTTGTCGCCGCAGACCTTCGCGGTCGGTGTGATCGGGCCCGGCAACGTTGGCGCCGCACTGCTGGACCAGTTGCTGGCCGCGCGCCCGCAGCTGCTGGCCAAGGCCAATGTGGATCTTCGCCTGCGTGCGCTGGCCTCGCGTTCGCGCATGCGCCTGGAAGTGGACGGCCTGCATGCGGACTGGCGCGAGGCCCTGCGGGACGCGGGTGAATCCAGCGATCTTGATCGTTTCACCGAGCACCTGTTGGCTGCGCACCTGCCGCATGCGGTGGTGATCGACTGCAGTGGCAGTGCCGAGGTGGCCGAGCGCTACGAGGGCTGGCTGGCGGCAGGCATCCATGTGGTCACCCCGAACAAACAGGCGGGTGCCGGGCCGCTGCCGCGCTACCAGCGCATCCGCGCCGCCGCAGCGGCCAGTGGTGCGCGCTTCCGCTACGAGGCCACGGTGGGCGCGGGCCTGCCGGTGATCACCACGCTGCGCGATCTGGTCGATACCGGTGACGAGGTGCTGGCCATCGAGGGCATCTTCTCCGGCACGCTGGCCTGGCTGTTCAACCGCTTCGATGGCAGCCAGCCGTTCTCGCAGCTGGTCGCGCAGGCGCGGTCAATGGGCTATACCGAGCCGGACCCGCGCGATGATCTGTCCGGTGTGGACGTGGCACGCAAGCTGGTGATCCTTGCACGCGAGGCCGGTCACGCGCTCAGCCTGGAACAGGTACAGGTGGAAAGCCTGGTGCCGGCACTGCTGCGCGACGGCAGCGTGGATGACTTCATGGCGCGGCTGGGCGAGTCCGACGCCAGCTTGCTGCTGCGCCTGCAGGATGCGCGGGCGCGTGGCGCGGTGCTGCGCTACGTGGCACGGCTGGGCACCGACGGCGCCTCGGTGGGCCTGCAGGAACTGCCGGTCGACCATGCCTTCGCCAACCTGCGGCTGACCGACAACGTGGTGCAGTTCCGTACCCGCCGCTACTGCGACAACCCGCTGGTGGTGCAGGGGCCGGGCGCTGGACCGGAAGTGACGGCGGCGGGCGTGTTCGCCGACCTGCTGCGGGTAGCCGCTGGCGAGGGGGCACGCCTGTGATCGCACGTGCATTTGCGCCCGCCACGGTGGCCAATGTGGCGGTGGGCTTCGATATTCTGGGGCATGCCATCGCAGGCGTTGGCGATACGGTGAGCGTGCGGCGTATCGATGAGCCGGTGGTGCGCATCGAGGCGATCCGTGGCAGTGCGGTCGAACTGCCGCTGGAGGCGGCCGGAAACACCGCTGGTGCGGCGTTGATGTCGCTGCGTGCAGGGCTGGACCTGGACTTCGGCTTCGCGGTGGAGATCGACAAGGGCATTCCATTCGGCTCCGGCATGGGCGGCTCGGCAGCGTCGTGCGTCGCTGCGCTGGTTGCTGCCAACGCATTGCTGGATGCGCCACTCGCGCGCGAGGCGCTGTACCCGTTTGCGCTGGACGGCGAGGCCGTGGCCAGTGGGGGCCGCCATGGTGACAACGTGGGGCCGCTGCTGCTCGGCGGGCTGGCGTTGTGCACGGCCGACCGCCTGCTGCCGATCCCTGTGCCAGCCAGTTGGCACAGCCTGCTGGTGCACCCGCACGCGGTGCTGGAAACCCGTCTGGCACGCCAGGCGCTGCAAGGCAGCTATGCGCTGGGTGAATTCGTGGCGCAGAGTGCGAATCTTGCGCTGGTGCTCAGCGGCTGCCATCGCAGCGACGCGGCGCTGGTCCGCGCTGGCCTGCGCGATGTGCTGGTGGAGCCGCGACGGGCGGGACTGATCGGCGGCTTCGAGGCGGCTCGTGATGCGGCGTTGTCAGCCCGTGCAATGGGCGCAGGTATCTCCGGTGCCGGCCCCAGCGTGTTCGCCTGGTTCGAAGATGCCGACCAGGCCCACGCTGCCGCGGCGCCGGTGCAGGCGGCATTCGCTGCTGCCGGCTTCGACAGCGATGCCTGGGTGTCGCCGCTGGATGCGCCCGGAGCCCGGCTGTGCTGAATCATTCTCCCTCTTTGGATACTGAACCCATGCAATTCGTTTCGACCCGCGGCCGGTCCCCGGCCGTTGGCCTCAGTGCGGCCATCGCTGCAGGCTTGGCGCCCGATGGTGGCCTGTACGTGCCCCAGGTACTGCCGGCGCCACGTGAGCTGGAAGCCGGTGCGACCCTGGCCGATACCGCTGCAGACCTGCTGGCACCGTTCTTCGCCGGAGATGCGCTGGAGGCCGGATTACCGTCGATCTGCCGCGAGGCGTTCGACTTCCCGGTGCCGCTGCGTGCGCTCGGCGACGGTGACCACGTGCTGGAACTGTTCCATGGGCCGACGGCGGCGTTCAAGGACATTGGTGCGCGTTTCCTGGCCGGTACGCTGTCGCGGCTGCAGGCCGGCAAGGACCGTGACCTGACCATCGTCGTCGCCACCTCCGGCGATACCGGCGCGGCCGTTGCCGCGGCCTTCCATCGCCAGCCAGGCGTACGCGTGGTGGTGCTGTATCCGAATGGTCGCGTATCACCGCGCCAGGCGCACCAGCTCGGCTGCTTTGGTGACAACATCCTGGCGCTGCGCGTGGCCGGTGCCTTCGATGACTGCCAGGCCATGGTCAAGCAGGCGCTGGCCGACCGCGAACTGCAGGCACAGGTGCCGCTGAGCTCGGCCAACAGCATCAGCCTCGGTCGCCTGCTGCCGCAGATGAGTTACTACGCACATGCGGCACTGAGCCACTACGCGTTGCATCGTCGCCGGCTCAACCTGGTGGTGCCGACCGGCAATCTTGGCAACGCGATGGCCGCGGTGCTGGCGCGCGCACTGGGAGTGCCGATCGGGCAGATCGTGCTGGCCACCAATGCCAATGCCGTGCTGCCCGCGTACTTCAGTGGCGGCGACTACCAGCCGCAGGCCAGTGTGGCCACCGTGGCCAATGCAATGGACGTGGGTGCGCCAAGCAACTTCGAACGCCTGCGCTGGCTCTACCAGGGCGACGATGCCGAACTGCGTGCTGCCTTCCGGGCGTTTGCGGTGGATGACGTGACCATCCGGGCCACCATTGCCGCCGCGCATGCCAGCACGGGCGAGCTGTTCTGCCCGCATACGGCTACGGCGGTGAAGGTGCTGCAGGACCTGCGCGCCCGTGGTGCCAAGGGCGACTGGGCGGTGGTGGCCACCGCGCATCCGGCCAAGTTCGAGGCCGTGGTCGAGCCGTTGATCGGCGAACCTGTGGCCGTGCCACCGGCATTGGATGCGTTGTTGCAACGGGCGGCGCACGCCGAACCGTTGGCCGCCGATTACGCGGCGTTGCGCGAGGTGTTGTTGCGTTGATCGGAGATGGATGGGATTGCCGGCCGCTGGCCGGCAATCCCAGCAACCGCAGTGCGGTCAGATCAACCCTTCACCGGCCAGCGTGCGCAGCCCGTCCTCGTCGAGGATCTCCACTACGTTCAGGTGGGGCAGGGCAATCAGCCCTTGCTGGCGCAGCTTGGTGAAGGTGCGGCTGACCGTTTCCATGGTCAGACCCAGATGGTCGGCGATGTCGCCTCGGCCCATCGGCAGCGACACGCGCAGGCCGTCGCCGCCCAGCCTGGCTTCACGCGCGGCCAGGCGCAGCAGGAAATCGGCCAGCTTCTCGGCCGGCTGCAGGCGTGCCAGCGCCAGTGCAGCGTCCTGCGCGGCATCCAGTTCCTGGCAGGCACGCTGCAGCAGCTTGCGCTCCAGGTGCGGGAAGCGGCTGCGGAGCGCCTTCATCTGTGGCAGCGCGACGCGGCAGACACGGCTGTCGGCGATGGCTTCGATGTCGTAGCGGTGATGGTCGCTGCCGCTCAGGCCCAGGTAGTCGCCGGGCAGCACGAAGCCGTTGATCTGGCGGCGGCCGTCGGCCAGGGTGCGTACCAGGCGCAGTGCGCCGGCAGTCAATGTATAGACATGGTCGCGTTCTTCACCCGTGCGGGCCAGCGTGCTGCCCATGCTGACCTGCTGCGAAACGGTGACCTGTTCCAGCGCCTGCACTTCATCGGGCGACAGCGCCGAGCACACCGCAAGGTGGCGAACCGAGCAGTGCAGGCAGTCCAGCGTGGTGCAGGACGGCGAGGCGGGATCGTTGGTGGCGGGCGGAGCGCCGGAAGGCCGTGACATGTTGCGGGGGCGTATCGCGGGCGGGGGAGGGCCTTATGATACTTCAAGCGGCCGTTCGACCCTGCCCGAGGCGGGGGCGCTAGAATGTCGCCCCCTCCCACGTCCCGTTCCAGCAGGAGTTCCGCCCGTGATCAAGCCCCGTACCCCGCCCGGCACCCTTGAACTGCTGCCGCGCGAGCAGATTGCGTTCCAGCGCATGCTGGACGTGATCCGCCGCAACTACGAGCGCTTCGGGTTCCTGCCGGTGGAGACGCCGGTGTTCGAGCTGTCCGACGTGCTGCTGACCAAGTCCGGCGGCGAGACCGAGCGCCAGGTGTACTTCGTGCAATCCACCGGTGCGCTGGCCAATGCGGCCGAATCGGGCGACCGTTCGCTGCCGGAAATGGCGCTGCGCTTCGACCTGACCGTGCCGCTGGCACGCTACGTGGCCGAGCACGAACACGAACTCACCTTCCCGTTCCGTCGCTACCAGATGCAGCGCGTGTACCGCGGCGAGCGTGCCCAGCGCGGCCGTTTCCGCGAGTTCTACCAGTGCGACATCGACGTGATCGGCAAGGACAGCCTGAGCGTTCGCTATGATGCCGAAGTTCTGGCGGTCATCCACGCCGTGTTCTCGGAACTGCGCATCGGTGACTTCAGCATCCAGCTGAACAACCGCAAGCTCATGCGCGGCTTCTTCGAGAGCCTGGGCGTGGCCGAAGGCGAGCGCCAGCTGGCGGTGCTGCGTGAAGTGGATAAGCTGGACAAGCGCGGCGCCGATTACGTGCGCGAGACGCTGGTGGGCGAGGGCTTCAACATCCCGGGCGAGCAGGTCGAGAAGATCCTGGCCTTTGTGGCCGTGCGTTCGCAGGGCCATGCCGATGCGCTGGCGCAGCTGGCAACGCTTGAAGCCGACGCCGGTTCTTCGGAGATCCTGCGTACCGGCGTGGCCGAACTGCGCGAAGTGCTGCAGCTGGTGCAGGCGCTGGGCGTGCCGGAAACCGCGTACTGCCTGAACTTCTCCATTGCGCGCGGCCTGGACTACTACACCGGCACCGTCTACGAGACAACGTTGACCGACCACCCGCAGATCGGCTCGATCTGCTCGGGCGGCCGCTACGAAGACCTGGCCAGCCACTACAGCAAGTCCAAGTTGCCGGGCGTGGGCATTTCCATCGGCCTGTCGCGCCTGTTCTGGCAGCTGCGCGAGGCCGGCCTGATCGATGGCATCGAGGCCAGCAGCGTGCAGGCGCTGGTGGCGCTGATGGACGAGCAGGGCATGCCGCAGTCGCTGGACATCGCGCGCCGCCTGCGCGCCGGTGGCATCAACACCGAAGTGCAGATGGAGCCGAAGAAGATCGGCAAGCAGTTCCAGTACGCGGCCAAGGCGGGCATCCGCTTCGTGGTGCTGGCCGGTGAGGACGAGCTGGCGCGGGCGTGGTGGCGGTGAAGGACCTGCTGCGCGAGCAGCAGTTCGAAGTGTCGCGCGATGAGCTGGCGAGCACCCTGCAGGTGGAGCTGGAGCAGTCGAAGGTGATGTAACGGCCGGTTGGCCGCATGCCAACACGCCACGAAAACGCCCACCACCCGGTGGGCGTTTTCGTTTCCGGGCCGCGTTCCGGGGTCAGAGCCGTTTTCCTTCAGAAAACGGATCCGACCCCTTGCTGTTCCAACAGCTCGCAGGAAACTGTCGACGGCGGGGTGGGTCCGGAGGCAGGGGTGTCCGCGGCATGGATGCCGCGGCCAAGCCCCCATGGACGGGTTTACGGCGTCCCCTGCCACCGGACCCACCCCGCCAACCCTCAGCCATCCAGCATTTGACGTCGCTTCGGCATCTAGCGGGTGCAGGGCAGCAGCCTTGCCGCCCCCTCAACCCCGATTTGACGCACTGCGCAAGAATGCGCTAATGTACTAACGCGCTATTACATTGATGCATGGAAACGACCCCGTGAAAGCCCGCCCCGAGATTGCCGCCAAAGACCCGAAGGCCGACCTGGAAGCCTTGGCCCTGGCCTTTGCCGCCCTGCGCGAGCCGGAGGAGGTGGAAGCCTTCCTGCGCGACCTGTGCACTCCGGCCGAACTGGAAGCCATGGCCGACCGCTGGAAGGTGGTGCCGTTGCTGCAGCAGGGCGTGCCGTACCGCGAGATCCACGAGCGCACCGGGGTCAGCGTGACCACCACCGGACGGGTGGCGCGCACGCTCGAGCACGGCCATCGAGGCTATGCCGCTGCCATCGACCGCCTTGCTTCGCGCTGATCCGCGCCCCGTTCCGAACTTCGAGACCTCCCCCATGAGTGCAACCCAGGCAGCGCCGGCACGAGACCGGCTGCGTATCGCCATCCAGAAGAGTGGCCGGCTGGCCGAGCCCGCCCGTAACCTGCTCAGCGCCTGTGGCCTGAGCTGGCGCGAAAGCCGCGACAAGCTGTTCTGCTACGGCGAATCGCTGCCGGTGGACCTGCTGCTGGTGCGCGACGACGACATCCCCGGCCTGATCGCCGACGGCGTCTGCGACCTCGGCATCGTCGGCCGCAACGAGCTGGACGAACAGGCCGCGGCACGCCGCCAGGTCGGCCTGCCGGACGCCTATCAGGCGCTGCGCGGGCTGGGCTTCGGCCAGTGCCGGCTGATGCTGGCGGTGCCGGAGGAATGGCAGTGGCAGGGTCCGGCGCAGCTGGCCGGCACCCGCATCGCCACCAGCTACCCGGCCATCCTCACGCAGTGGCTGGCCGAGCAGGGAGTGGACGCACAGGTGGTCGAGCTGTCCGGTTCGGTGGAAATCGCCCCGCGCCTGGGCACCGCCGACCTGATCTGCGATCTGGTGTCCAGCGGCGCCACCCTGCGCGCCAATCAGCTGACCCCGGTGCACAACCTGCTCGACAGCGAGGCGGTGCTGGCCGGTGCAGTACGGGTGCCCGATGATGCACGTGCATCGCTGCGCGCGATGCTGCTGCGCCGCCTCGATGGCGTGGTGCAGCGCCAGGACCGCAAGCTGCTGATGTTCCGCGCCAGCGAGGATCGCGTCGACGCGCTGGCGCAGTTGCTGGCCGATGCCGAGCCGCTGGTGCGGTTGCCGGCCGATGGCGGTGCGCTGCGCCTGCAGACCATGTGCCCCGGCCCGCTGAGCTGGCAGCGCATGGAAGAACTCGAGCGCGCGGGTGCGCAGGGCCTCATGGTACTGAGCGTGGAGCGGTCGCTGGCATGAACCGTCTGATCTGGTCCCAACTTGATGAGGCCGCGCGCAGCGCGGCATTGACCCGCCCGGTGCAGACCGTGGCGCAGCAGACCCGCGATGCCGTGACGGCCCTGATCGCGCAGGTGCGTGCACAGGGCGACGGTGCGCTGCGTGCGATCACCGCGCGCTTCGATGGTGTCGAGCTGGCCTCGTTTGAAGTCTCCGAAGCCGAATTCGCCGCTGCTGAAGCGGCCGTGCCCGCCGAACTGCGCCAGGCGATGGTGGACGCCGCCGAGCGCATCGCGCGCTTCCACGCCGCCGGCATGGGTAAAGGCTATGCAGTTGAAACCGCGCCGGGCGTGGTCTGCGAACGCATGCTGCGCCCGATCGGCCGGGTGGGCCTGTACGTACCTGCTGGCAGCGCGCCATTGCCGTCCACCGCGTTGATGCTGGGCGTTCCGGCGCAGTTGGCCGGTTGCCCGCAGGTGGTGCTGTGCACGCCGCCGCGCGCCGACGGCAGCGCCGATCCGGCAGTGCTGGTAGCCGCGCGCCTGACCGGCGTGCAGCGCGTGTTCAAGTTGGGCGGCGCGCAGGCGATCGCCGCGATGGCCTATGGCACCGCCAGCGTTCCGGCCTGCGACAAGCTGTTCGGGCCCGGCAACAGCTTCGTCACCGAAGCCAAGCAGCAGGTCGCGCAGGATGGCGCCGCCGCCATCGATATGCCGGCCGGTCCCTCCGAAGTGCTGGTGATTGCCGATGCTGGCGCCAATCCGGCGTTCGTCGCCGCCGACCTGCTGTCGCAGGCCGAGCACGGCCCGGATTCACAGGTGCTGCTGTTGACCGACGATGCCGCGATGCTGGCCGCGGTCGAGGTTGAGGTCGAGCGCCAGGTGGCCCTGCTGCCGCGCCAGCAGATTGCGCGGCAGGCGCTGTCAGCGTCGCGCCTGATCCAGGTTGATTCGTTGGACGAGGCCTTCGCGATCAGCAACCGCTATGCGCCCGAACACCTGATCCTGGCGCTGCGTGAACCGCGCGATTGGCTGGACAAGGTGCAGGCGGCCGGCTCGGTGTTCCTCGGCGACTACACCCCCGAAGCACTGGGTGACTACTGCAGCGGCACCAACCACGTGCTGCCCACCGCCGGCGCCGCGCGTGCTTACAGCGGCGTGAGCGTTGCCAGCTTCCAGAACCTGATCAGCGTGCAGAGCGCCAGTGCCGCCGGCCTGGCCGCGATCGGCGGCTGCGCGCGCATCATCGCCAGCGCCGAAGGCCTGGATGCCCACGAGCGTGCGGTGGCATTGCGCATGGAGGTGGCGGCATGAGCGCGGCTGTCGAGGAGGTGCTGGCGCTGGTGCGTCCGGATCTGCAGGCGTTCGCCGGCTACAGCTCGGCACGCAGCGCAGCGGTGCAGGGCGAGGTCTGGTTGAACGCCAACGAGTCCGCCTGGGCCAATACGGCCGACGCGGCTGGCAGCAGCCGGCGCTATCCGGAGCCGCAACCGTTGGCGTTGCGCGAAGGCTTGGCGGCGCTGTACGGCGTGACGCCACAGCAGCTGCTGGTCGGCCGCGGCAGCGACGAGGCCATTGATCTGCTGGTGCGCGCGCTGTGCGTGCCGGGCCGCGACGGCGTGGTGGTCACGCCGCCGGTGTTCGGCATGTACGCCGTCTGCGCACGCCTGCAGGGCGCCGCATTGATTGAAGTGCCGCTGGTGGACAGCGAAGATGGCCTGCGTGCCGATCTGGATGCGGTGGTCGACGCGGCCAAGGCGCAAGGTGCCAAGCTGGTGTTCCTGTGCGCCCCGTCGAACCCGGCCGGCAGTGACATCGCCCTGGACGAAGTCGAGCGGGTGGTGGTTGCGCTGCGCGGGCAAGCACTGGTGGTGGTGGACGAGGCCTATGTCGAGTACGCGCAGCGTCCGTCGGCGACCACGCTGCTGGCCGCGAACCCGAATCTGGCGGTGCTGCGCACGCTGTCGAAGGCGCACGCTCTTGCCGCCGCCCGCGTTGGCACCCTGATCGCCGCCCCGGAGCTGATTGCCGTGCTGCGCCGCTGCCAGGCGCCGTACCCGGTGCCGACGCCATGCACGGAACTGGCGGTGCAGGCGCTGCAACCCGCCGCGCTGACCATCACCGCCGAGCGCGTAGCCACGGTGATTGCCGAGCGCGAACGCCTGCGCGAGGCGCTGCCGGGTCTGCCCGGCGTGCGTCGCGTCTACCGCTCATCCGGCAACTACCTGCTGGTTCGCTTCGCCGATGCCCAGGCCGCGTTCGATACGCTGCTGGCTGTGGGCGTGGTGGTGCGCGACCAGCGCGCCGCGCCGCAGTTGGGTGATGCACTGCGCATCAGTATCGGCAGTCCCGAAGAGAACGACCGCGTGCTTGCGGCCCTGTCGGCGCGGAGGGCCGCAGCATGACCCCGATCCTGTTCATCGACCGCGACGGTACCCTCATCGAGGAGCCGTCCGACTTCCAGATCGACGCCTACGAGAAGCTGCGCTTCGTGCCGCAGGTGATCCCGGCGCTGCTGAAGCTGCGTGATGCCGGCTACCAGTTCGTGATCGTCACCAACCAGGATGGCCTGGGCAGCGACAGCTACCCACGCGCCAGCTTCGATGGCCCCAACGACCTGATGCTGCAGATCTTCGAGAGCCAGGGCATCACCTTCCGTGACGTGCTGATCGACTGCAGTTGGCCGCAGGACAACGCGCCCACGCGCAAGCCGGGCATCGGCCTGATGACCGCCTACCTGCAGGACCGCAGCATCGACTGGGCGCGTTCGGGCATGGTGGGGGACCGTATCACCGACCTGCAGTTCGCCGACAACCTCAACATCCGTGGCTTCCAGCTGCGCACCGAACAGTTCGGTGGCGAGTGGAACTGGCCGGGCATCGCCCATGCGCTGGCCGACGCGCCGCGTACTGCCGTGGTCCAGCGCAACACCAAGGAGACGAAGATCCGCGTTGAACTCGATCTGGACCGTGCCGGTGATGCGCGCATCGCCACCGGACTGCCCTTCTTCGACCACATGCTGGAACAGATCGGCAAGCACGGCGGGTTCGCGCTGGACATCCAGGCCGAGGGCGACCTGCACATCGACGAGCACCACACCATCGAGGACACCGGGCTGGCGCTGGGTCAGGCCCTGCGCGAGGCGCTGGGCGACAAGCGCGGCATCGGCCGCTACGGCTTCACCCTGCCGATGGACGAGACCCTGGCCAGCGCTGCGCTGGACTTCAGCGGCCGCCCGTACTTCGTGTTCGAGGGCGAATTCAAGCGCGAGCGGGTGGGCGACATGCCGACCGAGCTGGTGCCGCACTTCTTCCGTTCGCTGTGCGATGCCAGTGGCCTGAACCTCAACCTGCAGGTACGCGGCGACAACGATCACCACAAGGTGGAGGCCTGCTTCAAGGCGCTGGCGCGCGCACTGCGCCCGGCGCTGGCCCGGCAGGGCACGGCACTGCCGAGCACCAAGGGGGCATTGTGAGCGACGTCGCGCTGATCGATGCCGGTGGTGCCAACCTGGGCTCGGTGCGCTACGCACTGGAGCGCCTCGGCGCGACGGTGCGGCTGGTGCGCGATGCGGACGAACTGGTGGGTGCGCAGCGGGTGATCCTGCCCGGTGTCGGCGCCGCCGGTCCCGGCATGCAGCGCCTGCACGCGCAGGGCCTGGTGGAGCCGTTGCAGCGGCTGGAGGTGCCGCTGATGGGCATCTGCCTTGGCATGCAGCTGCTGTTCGAACGCTCCGAGGAAGCGGGTGTGGAGACACTGGGACTGATTCCGGGCGTGGTGCGCAAGCTGGTGCCGGCCTGTGGCATCCGCGTGCCGCACATGGGCTGGAACCGCCTGCTGCCGCTACGTGAGTCGGTGCTGTTGCAGGGTGTGCCGGAGCGCGCCAGCGCCTACTTCGTGCACAGCTATGCGGCGCCGCTGAATGCCCACACCGTCGCGGCGTGCGACCACGGTGGGCTGTTCACTGCCGTGGTGGAGCAGGGGCGCTACTACGGCGCGCAGTTCCATCCCGAGCGCTCCGGCGAGACCGGCTCGCTGATGCTGCGCAACTTCCTTGAGGGCACTGCTGCATGAGTTTCATCGTCTACCCCGCGCTGGATATCCGCGATGACCGCGTGGTGCGGCTGCGCCAGGGCGACTACGCGCAGGAAACCTCCTACGGCGACGATCCGCTGCCGCGCGCGCAGGCCTTCGCCGCACAGGGCGCGCAGTGGATGCATCTGGTCGACCTGGATGCTGCACGCGCAGGTGGCTATACGCTGGCACCGCTGCTGGCGGCGATCCGCGCGCAGACGCCGCTGCAGGTGCAGACCGGTGGTGGCGTGCGTGGCCGCGACGATGTGGCGCGCATGCTTGATGCTGGCGCCGGCCGCGTGGTGGTCGGCTCGCTGGCGGTGCGCCGCCCCGATGAAGTGGTCGGCTGGCTGGAGGAATTTGGCGCCGAGCGCATCACGATTGCGCTGGACGCGCGCCAGGACGCACAGGGGCAGTGGCAGCTGCCGGTGCACGGCTGGACCGAGAACGCCGGGGTGACCCTGGATGACCTGGCCCAGCGCTACGCGCGCGCCGGCATGCGCCACCTCTTGTGCACCGACATCGCCCGCGACGGCATGCTGGCCGGGCCCAATATCGGCCTCTACCAGCACCTGTCGGCATTGCTGCCGGGGTGGCGGTGCAGGCGTCCGGCGGCATCCGTGACGTGGCCGATGTGGCCGAGGCGCGTGCCGCTGGCTGCGGTGGTGCGATTCTCGGCAAGGCACTGCTGGAGCAGCGCATGGACCTGGCGGAGGCGCTGGCATGTTGAGCCGCCGCATCATTCCCTGCCTTGACGTGCGCGATGGCCGCGTGGTGAAGGGCGTGCGCTTCCGCGATCACGTCGACATGGGCGACATCGCCGAGCTGGCGCAGCGCTACCGCGACCAAGGTGCCGACGAGTTGGTGTTCTATGACATCGGCGCCAGCCCCGAGGCGCGTTCGGTGGACGTGGCGTGGATCGAGCGCATCGCGCGCCTGATCGACATTCCGTTCTGCGTGGCCGGTGGCATCGACAGCGTGGAAGCCGCGCGTCGCGTGTTGTTCGCCGGTGCCGACAAGGTGTCGATCAACTCTCCCGCGCTGGCCGCCCGGAACTGATCACTGAACTGGCCGACGAGTTCGGCGTGCAGTGCGTGGTGGTGGGCGTCGACTCGGTACGTGAAGCGGACGGCCAGTGGCGTGTGCGCCGTTTCAGTGGCGACCCGGACAAGACCCAGGCGGTACCGCTGCGTACCCTGGACTGGATCGTCGAAGCTCAACGGCGTGGCGCTGGCGAGATCGTGCTGAACTGCATGGACAGCGACGGTGTGCGCCGTGGCTACGATGTCGTGCAGCTGCAGCAGGCGCGGGCACTGTGCCAGGTGCCACTGATCGCCTCCGGTGGCGCCGGTGCGATGGAGCACTTCGCCGAAGCCTTTGATCAGGCCGACGTCGATGGTGCGCTGGCGGCGAGCGTGTTCCACAGCGGCGCCATCGCCATTCCAGAATTGAAGCGCTACCTGCGCGGACAGCAGATCGAGGTGCGGGATGTCTATTGAAGTCAGGCCTTCGTTGGACGCATTGCAGGCACTGGACTGGGGCAAGGGTGACGGCTTGCTGCCGGCCGTGGTGCAGGATGCCGATACGCTGCAGGTGCTGATGCTGGGCTATGTCAGCGCCGAATCGCTGGCGGCCACGCTGGCCATCGGCCACATGACCTTCTTCAGCCGCAGCAAGCAGCGGTTGTGGACCAAGGGCGAGCAGTCCGGCAACGTCCTGGCGGTGCAATCGATCAGTGTCGACTGCGATGCCGACACGCTGCTGGTGACGGCACGCCCGGCGGGGCCAACCTGCCACACGGGTGCGGAGAGCTGTTTCGACCAGGCGCCGAAGGACTTCCTGGGCGGGCTGGACCAGTTGGTCGCGATGCGTGAGGCGCAGCGCCCGCCGGGCAGCTATACGACCAGCCTGTTCGAGGGCGGCATCCGCCGCATCGCACAGAAGGTGGGTGAGGAGGGGGTGGAGACCGCTCTGGCTGCGGTTGCGCAGGATGACGAGGCGCTGCTCGGTGAGGCTTCGGACCTGCTGTACCACCTGCTGGTACTGCTGCGCGCGCGCGGTCTGTCGCTGGACGATGCGCGGGCGGTGCTGGAAAAACGCCATCGTTGAAGCGTGGTAGTGCCGGCCGCTGGCCGGCAACCTCCTGATCGCCGGACATCCAAGGGTTGCCGGCCAGCGGCCGGCACTACCCGCCGGCAATGCAGCCGAGCGTGGCTCGGCTCTACAATACCGCGTCTCTTTCTGCCGGATGCCTCCCATGAAACTGCCTGCTGCCTGGCTGTGCTGCCTGTTGCTGACCTCGCCGGCCTGGGCTGCGGACACCGTGGTCACCGGCAAGGTCTATCTGGAGCGTGACGGCAAGCCGGGCCGCGGTGCGACCGATCCGGGCCTGGCCGGGGTGCAGGTCTCCAACGGCGAGACGATCGTCAAGACCGCCGCCGATGGCAGCTACAGCCTTCCGGTGCGTGACGGCCAGACCGTGTTCGTGATCAAGCCCGATGCGTATTCGTTCCCGAAGGCGACAGACGGCCTGCCTTCGTTCTGGCGCCACTTCCGCCCGAACGGCTCGCCGGCGCTGAAGTACGGCGGCATCGCCGCCACCAGCGATGTCACCCGCAACTGGGATTTCGCGCTGCAGTCGGATCGCCATGACAGCCGTCGCGGCTTCCAGATGCTGGTCTTCACCGACTCCCAGACCGCCAGCCTGAAGGACATCGGCTACTACCAGCAGTCGATCGTGTCGCCGCTGGTCGGCCAGACCAAGGCGCGCATGGGCACCACCCTGGGTGACATCGTCAACGACGATCTGACCCTGTATCCGGCAATCAACAAGGTCACCACGTCGCTGGGCGTGCCGTGGTTCCATGTGCCGGGCAATCACGACCTCGATTTCGATGCAGCCAGCGACGAGCATTCGCTGGACAGCTGGCGCAACATCTACGGCCCGGACACCTACGCGGTGGAAGAGGGCGGTGCCAGTTTCGTGTTCCTCGACGACGTGGTGTATGACCCCAACGCAAGGCCGAAGTATGTCGGTGGCCTGCGCGAAGACCAGTTCGCTTTCCTTGCCAGCTACCTGAAAGGCCTGCACAAGGACCGCCTGCTGGTGCTGGGCATGCACATCCCGCTGTTCGACGCCGCGCCGGGGCGCGAGACCTTCCGTCATGCTGACCGCCAGCGCCTGTTCGACCTGCTGAAGGACTTCCGCAACGTGCTGGTGCTCAGCGGGCACAGCCACACCCAGCAGCACGTCTACCACGGCAAGGCCGACGGCTGGAACGGTGACAAGCCGCTGCACGAATACAACGTCGGTGCCAACTGCGGCGCATTCTGGTCCGGGGTGAAGGATGCCGCCGGCGTGCCGGACAGCGCCATGAGTGATGGCACGCCAAAGGGCTACGCGTTGCTGGACGTCGCCGGCAATGGCAGCTACAAACTGCAGTACCGCGTGGCCGGCAAGCCGGCCAGCGAGCAGATCGGCCTGCATGCGCCGAAGGTGCTGCGCCAGGGGGCCTATCCGGCGTGGGGTGTCTACGCCAACGTCTACATGGGCGAGGACGCCAGCGTGGTCGAGTACCGCGTCGATGGCGGTGCCTGGCAGCCGATGAAGCAGGTCAGTCAGCCCGATCCGCGCCTGATGGTGGAGAACGTGGCTGACGATCTGGCTGACAGCCTGCGCGGCTACGACCGTTCGCCGGAGGCCACCGCGTCGCCGCACCTGTGGCGTGGCGCGCTGCCGACCGACCTGGCAGTGGGCAGTCACAAGGTCGAAGTACGCTCTACCCAGCCTGATGGTGCAGTATTCACCGCCACCACCCGCTACAGCCTGCAGACGGCACAGCCCTGATCCCCCGCATCTCCGCTCCAGCGAAAGGACCCCGCATGGATATCCGCTTCATGGCCGGCACCACGCCAGTCACCCTCAGCCGCCACTGGTTCACCGGCGCGATGCTGCTGCAGAGCGCCACCGAGAAGGTCTGGGTGCAGCATCCGCTGCATCCGGGCACCCACTTCTCGTTCTCGCTGGTACAGTCGTGGCTGCGCCACATCGCCGGCCATGAGGTGCTGGTCGAGCGCACCCGGCCGCTGTTGTTCGCCGGCTTCCGCCCGCAGCGCCTGCGCGTGCTGGTGGATGGTGTGCAGGTGGCCGAACAGGAAGGCATGTAGTCCAACCTGAACCGCCGGCGCGCTAGGCAAAGCCGCCCCGATGCCTGAGAATCGGGGCGATTCAATCGATCCAAGCAGGCCAGCGTGACCATCGCAGCAGCGTCTCCGGTTTCCACCGACTCCGCCCGCGGCGGTCTTCCGCGCAGTCTCGTTGTCGCCGATGTCGGCGGCACCTTCGCCCGTTTGGCGCTGGCTGAAACGCAAGCCGGCCAGGCACCACTGCTGGGCAGCCATCGCACCTACGCCTGCGCCGAGCACCCCAGCCTGGCCGCGATCCTGGCCGATTTCACCGCTGGCCTCGGCCAGCCGGTACAGGCCGCGGTGGTCGCCATCGCCGGCCTGCTCGATGGCGATGTGCTGATCAATTCCAACCTGCCGTGGACGGTCTCGCTGTCGGCCACGCGGGTGCAGTCCGGGCTGTATGAGCTGCAGCTGATCAATGATTTTGAAGCGGTGGCGTTGGCCATTCCCTACCTGCAGCCTGACACCCTGGTGCCGCTCAATGGCGATGCTGACCCGGCGCAGGCGTTCCCGGCGCTGGTGCTGGGCGCCGGAACCGGCCTGGGTGCAGCATTGCGCTTTGCCGACGGCGAGCGTCCGGTGCTGGCCAGCGAGATCGGCCATGCCGCGCTCGGCGCCGGCAACGCGCTGGAACTGCAGGTGCTGGACAAGCTGCTGCAGCGCTGGCCGCACGTGGACAACGAGCGCGTGCTGTCCGGCAGTGGCCTGATGAACCTGTATCCGTGCCTGTGCGAACTGCGTGGCGTCACTCCGGTGTGGAGCAGTACCGAGGCACTGATCGGTGCCGCGCGCAGCGGTGAGGATGCGCTGGCCGTGGAAACGCTGCAGGTGTTCTGTGCCTGGCTGGGCAGCCTGGCCGGCGACGCAGCGATCGCGGTGGGTGCGCGTTCGGTGTACCTGGCCGGGGGTATTTCCGCGCATGTGCAGGATTTCCTGGCCGATGGTCGCTTCCGTGAGCGCTTCCTCAACAAGGGCGTGCTGACCGAGGTGCTGCGCCAGGTGCCGGTATGGCGCGTGGAGCATGGCCAGCTGGGCGTTCTCGGCGCAGCGGTCTGGTACGCCGCACGGCAGCCCACGCACGACTGATCGGCGTGGCCGGCATCGGGCCGGCCGTGCATTGCAGACTGGGAGGGGAAGATGGTGGATCGCAGGCAGTTCCTGCAGGCCGGCGCACTGGCCGCAGGCATGGTGGCCTTGCCGGGCGTGCAGGCGCGCACGCAGGGTGGGGCCAAGGTGGTTTCGACCTGGGACTTCGGCGTGCCGGCCAACCAGGCCGCGTGGAAGGTGCTGGCGCAGGGTGGCAGCGCACTGGATGCAGTTGAAGCCGGTGCACGCTGGGCCGAGAGCGAGCTGTGCAACCCCACCGTCGGCCATTGCGGTAACCCGGATCGCGACGGGGTGCTGAGCCTGGATGCGAGCATCATGGATGGTGATGGCCGTTGTGGCGCAGTGGCCGCGCTGGTGGACATCCTGCATCCGGTGTCGGTGGCCCGCAAAGTGATGGAAAACAGCCCGCACGTGCTGCTGGTGGGCGAGGGCGCGCAGCAGTTCGCGGTGCAGCAGGGTTTTGAACGCAGGCACCTGCTGACGCCGCAGGCCGAAGCGGCCTGGCGCGAGTGGCTGAAGACCGAGAAGTACCAGCCGCAGATCAATGCCGAGCGTCGTAATATTCCTGGCAACAGCGACAACCACGACACCATCGGCATGCTGGCGCTGGATGCCCGCGGTAAGCTGGCCGGCGCCTGCACCACCAGCGGCATGGCCTGGAAGCTGCACGGCCGGGTCGGCGACAGCCCGATCATCGGTGCCGGCCTGTATGTCGACAACGAAGTGGGCGCGGCCACTGCTTCGGGCGTGGGTGAGGAGATGATCCGCAACGCCGCCTCGTTCCTGGTGGTTGAGCTGATGCGCCAAGGGCGCTCGCCCGCGCAGGCCTGCCGCGAAGCCATCGACCGCGTGGTGCGCAAGCGCCCCGAAGCGAGCAGAACATTGCAGGTGTGCTTCCTGGCCATGAACAAGCAGGGCGAGGTGGGTGCCTACGCGTTGCACCGCGGCTTCGTCTACGCCGTGTGCGATGGACAGCGCCAGGACGACCTGCGCGACTCGCCGTCGATCTACACGAGCACTCAGGCGTGAGCACGCGGCTGACCCTGGAGATCGCCAGCAACTCGCTGGCCTCGGCGCTGGCCGCGCAGGCCGGCGGTGCCGACCGCATCGAACTGTTCGAGAACCTGGCCGAGGGTGGCACCACGCCGTCGTTTGCCACCATCGCGATTGCCCGGGAACGCCTGTCGATTCCGCTGTTCGTGCTGGTGCGCCCGCGCCCGGGTGATTTCCACTACGACGCATTGGAAACCGAACTGATGCTGCGTGACATCGCGCAGTGCCGCGCGCTCGGCTGCGATGGCGTGGTGATCGGTGCGCTGGATGTGCAGGGCGGGATCGATCTGGCGCTGTGCCGTGAACTGGTGCAGGCCGCCGGGCCGCTGCAGGTGACCTTCCATCGCGCCTTCGATGCTGCCCGCGATCTGCCGGCGGCACTTGAGCAGGTGGTTGAGCTGGGTTGCCAGCGCGTGCTGACCTCGGGCGGCCAGGTCAGCGCCGAGGCCGGCGCGGATGTGCTGGCGGGTCTGGTCACCCAGGCGGCGGGACGTATCACGGTGATGGCCGGCGCCGGGCTGGGACCGGCCAACATCGCGGCCGTTGCGCGACGGAGCGGCTGCACCGAACTGCACGCCTCGGCCAAGGGCCTGCGGCGCTCGGCCATGCAGTTCCAGAACCCGGCGCTGCGCGGCCTGGACCCGGACTGGAGCCAGACCGCCACCGCCACCGTGGCCGCACTGCGGCAGGCGCTGGACGGCGCAAGGTAACCCGCTTCTCCTGTAGAGCCGAGCCAACGCTCGGCTGCGCTTTGCGACAAACGACAGCAACCGGGCACGGGCTCGGCTCTACAACGCCCCGCTGCCGCCGCACGCGACAACGCGGACAAAACCGTTCCGCGCGCGATTGTCGCGTTCGTGTCATTGTCGTGTGCGCCGTTCTCTCAGCGATGTTGCGCAACCCTTTGATTGTTCTGGATACCGGCAGCCGATAGCGGCATTCCGCCAGCGGTTGCTGCATCGCCGCATGCCCGGCGCTGTTCAGCTGTGCTTTAGTTTGGATCGATCCACAGGGGAGGGGCTGGGACGGTCGTGAACCGATCCCGGTACCCGGATCAGCCGTCGTGCTACGCCACCACCCGTCCGTGCGTCCACCCTTTCCAAGAGCAACCACCCATGGCTCAGTCCGTTCGCAAGCGTCGTCACCTGCTGTCCCAGGCACTGGTCCTGGTCCTGTTTCCCCTGGCCGCTGGTGCACAGGAAGCGGCCAGTTCGTCCACCAAGGACTTGGACGCGGTCACCGTTACCGGTTCGCGCATCAAGCGCGCCGCGGTCGAAGGTCCGGCCCCGGTCAACGTGATCACCGCGCAGCAGATCCAGAAAGAGGGCTTCGTCAGCGTGTACGACGCGCTGAAGACGCTCACCGAAGCGACCGGTACCGTCGAAGCCGCCTCGCAGTGGGGTTCGCACACGCCAAATGCCAGCGGGCTGAACCTGCGCGGGATGGGCCCGAATCGCTCGCTGCTGTTGGTCAACGGCCGTCGCGTGGCCGATTACCCGCTGCCGTATGGCGGTGAAACCAATTTCTCCAACTACGGCAACATTCCGGCCGCAGCGGTGGAACGCATCGAAGTACTGACCGGCGGCGCCTCGGCCATCTATGGTTCGGACGCGATCGCCGGCGTGGTCAACGTCATCCTCAAAACCAACTACGACGGCGACGAAGTGCGCGTGCGCGGCGGCACCTCCACCGAAGGCGGGCGCGACACCTGGGACCTGTCATGGGCCGGCGGCAAAACGGGTGACAACTGGAGCGTGACCTATGCGTTGCAGTACACCAAGCGCGATCCGTTGTTCGGCCGCGACCGCCCGCAGATGGACGATGCCGATGATGCGCCGTATGCGTCCTGGAACATGGAGCAGCGCAAGGTCGGCTTCCGTCCCACGGCCGGGCTGGCGCTGATCGATCCGACGACGGGCCAGCGCCTGGCGCCGCCCACCGGTACCTGCGAGAAGTTCGACGGTGAGTACTACACGGCCGATCGACTGGTCTACAACTACGCCGCCAACCGCATCACCAACACCGGCCGCCTGTGCGGCATGAGCGCCGACTACGCCAACTGGCTGCTGACCGGTGGTGCCGAGAACGTGTCCGGCAACCTGTATGCCACCTTCGATTTCAGCAGCGACCTGCAGGCCTGGACCAACCTGGCGGCGTACCGCTCCGAAGCGATCTGGGGCACCAATCCACCCAGCGTCTCGCTGATCGACGATGACAACGGCTACTACTGGGATGCCAACCGCAACCGCCCGATCCTGGGCGTGCGCCAGTTCACCCCGAACGAAGTCGGCGGCTTGGACACCCTGCGCAACACCAACCGCGAGCTGTCATGGGACTGGAGCGCGGGCCTGCGTGGACGCCTTGCCGACAGCTTCGACTGGAGCGCCACGGTGGGCCGTTCCTACTATCGCGTGGAAGAACGGCAGAACGTGGTCGACAAGCAGAAGTCGTACGACTACTTCCTCGGCCCGCGCCTGGGCACCACCGCCAACGGCGAGGCGATCTACGCGCTGAACGAATCGCGCTGGTGGAATCCGCTCACGCCGGACCAGTACTGGCAGATGGGTGCGGTGGCCAGGAACCGCGCGTCATCGTGGGTCAACCAGGCCTCGGCGGATATCACCGGCGAACTGTTCCAGGGCTGGGCCGGCCCGATCTCGTTCGCCGCCGTGGCCGAAGTCGCGCAGCAGGGTTATCACCTCAGCCCGGACCCGCGCGCCGGCATCGACTTCGATCTGCAGAACGTCGATCGCGGTGGCGGCGAGCGCACCCGTTACTCGGCCGGCGTCGAGTTCAAGATCCCGCTGCTGGAGAGCGTGACGGCCACTGCGGCCGCCCGCTACGACCGCTATGGCAACTACAAGGCCGATGACAGCAGTGAAGCGCTGGATATCGGCAGCCAGAAGGAGACCACCTGGAACGTCGGCCTGGAATGGCGCCCGGTCGAATCGCTGCTGGTGCGTGGCTCGTACGCCACCAGTTTCCACGCGCCGGACATGCACTATCTGCTGGGCCAGCCGAGCAGTTCCGAAGTGCAGACCTATGACCGCCTGCGCTGCATCCAGAGCGGTGCCTACCTGGTCAACAACTGTGGCGTGGGCAACACCGATGTCTGGTACACCTTCGACGTGAACCGGCGTGGCACGCCGCTGCTGCGTTCGGAAACCGGCGATTCGTGGACGGTCGGCTTCGTCTGGGACGTGATGCCGAACCTGTCGGTCAGCGCCGACTACTGGGCGATCAAGCTGGAAGACATGATCGTCGATGTCGGCGCTGACGAGGTGCTGGCCAGCGAGGCCGGCTGCCTGACCGGCAAGAACATCGATGGCACGCCGTGGGCCAATCCGGCCGGTGGCGATTATTGCGCCGGCATCCTTGCCCGCGTGAACCGTGACAGCAGCGGCCGGCTGGTGTCGATCGAGCGCGGCCCGTTCAACCTGGCCAGCCGGGAAGTGCGCGGTATCGACCTGACTGCACGCTATCGCCTGGAAACCGCGCAGTGGGGCAGCTTCCAGCTGGGCCTGAACTACACCAACCAGATCTCGACCAAGGAACAGCGCTACGCCAACGACCCGAACCCGGAACGGCGCGACCGGGACCTGCGCAGCAAGCTGCGCGCGAGCCTGGCCTGGCAGCGCGGCAACTGGAACGCCAACGTCTATGCCGACCGCGTGGGTTCGGTGCCGGGCGTGCGCTATCACTGGGGCACCGATCGCCTGGACAATCCCGGCGGTTGCCTGCCGTTCGCCGACGGCTACGTGCCCAGTGACAGTCCGTCGCTGAACTGCCTGGAACCGGCACAGCTGCCGGATGGCTCGGTGAACCCTAACCCCAACGCGGGCCAGCAGACCTCGCGCTACTTCGGCCGGGTCGGGCCGTTCATCACCTGGAACGTCAACGTGGGTTACCAGGTGACCGAGCACGCCAAGGTCAATGTCTACGTCAACAACGTGTTCAATTCGGCCAGCTGGAACCACAAGGACCCGTACAAGCTGGACTATGACTTCGCCCCGACCCGGTTGCTGAGCGCGGTCGGCCGCGAGTTCGCATTGGAGTATGTGTTCACCTTCTGAGGAGACCGGCCTCCGCCGGTAGATCCACGCCATGCGTGGATGCGGAAACGGAACACCGGGGGCGGCGCCCCCCTTCAGGCATGCGGACAGGCTGGATTTGACCTTCCCACGATGGCAAGGTTTAGCCTGTCCGCATCCAGAAGGAAACCCGGGAATCCGATCATGAGCACGCCGCGCGCCGCTGCCGCCCCGCCAGCCCCTCCACCATCAGCCTGCCCATCGAGGGCATGACCTGCGCCAGCTGCGTAGGCCGGGTCGAGGCAGCACTGTCCAAGGTCGAGGGCGTGGGCAGTGTCTCGGTGAACCTGGCCACCGAGCGGGCGGATATTCGTCCGTCGGGCCCGGTGGATCGCGCGGCGCTTGTCCAGGCAGTGGAGCGGGTGGGCTATGACGTGCCCGCAGCGACCACCGAACTGGCGGTCGAAGGCATGACCTGCGCTTCCTGCGTGGGCCGTGTCGAACGCGCGCTGTTGGCCGTGCCCGGCGTCAGCCAGGCCAGCGTCAACCTGGCCACCGAGCGCGCCACGGTGCGTGGCATGGCGGACGTGGCTGCGCTGGTCGCCGCGATCGACAAGGCCGGCTATGACGCACGTGTGATCGAGGCGGGTGTGCAGTCCGATGACCAGGCTGCGGAAAAGAAGGATGCCGAGCGCGCCGAACTGAAGCGCGACCTGATCGTGGCGGCCGCGCTGGCACTGCCGGTGTTCGTACTGGAAATGGGCTCGCACCTGATTCCCGGCATGCACGCATGGGTGATGTCCACCCTCGGCATGCAGGCCAGCTGGTACCTGCAGTTCGTGCTGACCGCGCTGGTGCTGGCCATTCCGGGCCGCCGTTTCTACCAGAAGGGGTTCCCGGCGCTGCTGCGGTTGGCGCCGGACATGAATTCGCTGGTGGCGGTGGGCACCGCCGCGGCGTTCGGCTATTCGGTGGTAGCGACCTTTGCACCGCGGCTGCTGCCGCCGGGCACGGTGAACGTCTACTACGAAGCGGCGGCGGTGATCGTCGCGCTGATCCTGCTCGGCCGCTTCCTGGAGGCCCGGGCCAAGGGCCGCACCTCTGAAGCGATCAAGCGCCTGGTCAACCTGCAGGCCAAGGTGGCCCATGTGATCCGCGACGGCCGCGCGGTCGACATCCCGATCAATGAAGTGCAGAGCGGCGACCTGGTGGAAGT
Source organism: Stenotrophomonas sp. pho (assembly GCF_006228405.1). Classification (NCBI taxonomy): domain Bacteria; kingdom Pseudomonadati; phylum Pseudomonadota; class Gammaproteobacteria; order Lysobacterales; family Lysobacteraceae; genus Stenotrophomonas; species Stenotrophomonas sp. pho. The sequence continues at coordinate 1,961,087 of NZ_CP029759.1, forward strand.
GCGCCCGGGCGAGCGCGTGCCGGTGGATGGCGAGGTGGTTGAAGGCCGCAGCTACATCGATGAATCGATGATCAGCGGCGAGCCGATTCCGGTCGAGAAGCTGCCGGGCAGCAGCGTGGTGGGTGGCACGGTCAACCAGAAGGGCGCACTGACGGTGCGGGCGACGGCCGTGGGCGCGCAGACCCTGCTGGCGCAGATCATCCGCATGGTCGAACAGGCGCAGGGCTCGAAGCTGCCGATCCAAGCGGTGGTCGACAAGGTCACGTTGTGGTTTGTGCCGGCGGTGATGCTGGCCGCGCTGGCGACCTTCGCGGTCTGGTTGATCTTCGGTCCATCGCCGGCACTGAGCTTTGCACTGGTCAATGCGGTGGCGGTGCTGATCATTGCCTGCCCGTGCGCGATGGGCCTGGCCACGCCGACCTCGATCATGGTCGGAACCGGTCGTGGCGCCGAAATGGGCGTGCTGTTCCGCAAGGGCGAAGCACTGCAGCTGCTGAAGGACGCGCAGGTGGTGGCGGTGGACAAGACCGGCACGCTGACCGAAGGCCGCCCGCGCCTGACCGACCTGGAGATTGCTGCCGGCTTCGATCGCAACAGGGTTCTGGCGGCAGTGGCCGCGGTGGAGTCGCGCTCGGAGCATCCCATCGCCCGCGCGATTGTTGATGCCGCGACCGGGCAGGGCATCACGTTGCCGGGCATGGTCGACTTCGAATCGGTCACCGGCATGGGCGTGCGGGCCAGTGTCGAGGGTGCACGCGTGGAGGTCGGTGCCGATCGCTTCATGCGCGACCTGGGCGTGGACATCACTGCATTCGCAGCATTGGCGGCGGAACTCGGCACGCAGGGCAAGTCGCCGCTGTATGCCGCCATCGACGGTCGCCTGGCCGCGATCATCGCGGTATCCGATCCGATCAAGCCGAGCACCCCGGCAGCGATCGCGGCACTGCATCGGTTGGGCCTGAAGGTGGCGATGATCACCGGCGACAACGCCGGGACCGCGCAGGCGATCGCGCGCCAGCTCGGCATCGATGAAGTGGTGGCCGAGGTGCTGCCGGAAGGCAAGGTCGAGGCAGTGCGCCGGCTGAAGGCCACGCACGGCCACGTCGCCTTCGTTGGTGACGGCATCAACGATGCCCCTGCGTTGGCTGAAGCCGATGTCGGCCTTGCCATTGGTACCGGCACCGATATCGCGGTGGAGTCGGCCGACGTGGTGCTGATGTCGGGCAACCTGCAGGGCGTACCGAACGCCATTGCGCTATCGAAGGCGACGTTGGGCAACATCCGGCAGAACCTGTTCTGGGCCTTCGCCTACAACACCGCGTTGATTCCGGTGGCCGCCGGCGTGCTGTACCCGGTCTGGGGCGTGCTGCTGTCGCCGGTGTTCGCGGCCGGTGCGATGGCACTGTCCAGTGTGTTCGTGCTGGGCAACGCACTGCGCCTGCGCCGCTTCCAGCCGCCGATGGCGGATGCCGCCGTTGCGACCCACTGAAGGAGAATCGCATGAATATCGGTGACGCCGCCAAGGCCTCCAGCGTGTCGGCGAAAATGATCCGCTACTACGAACAGATCGGCCTGATTCCTGCGGCGGATAGAACGGAGTCGGGCTATCGGGCGTATTCGCAGGCCGACATCCATCGCCTGCGCTTCATCCGCCGCGCGCGCGATCTCGGCTTCCAGGTGGCCGAAATCGGCGACCTGCTGGGCCTGTGGAACGACACGTCGCGCCACAGTGCCGACGTCAAGCAGCTGGCCGAGCAGCACATCGCCGACCTGGAACAGCGCATCGAGCACATGCGGCAGATGGCCGACACGCTGAAATCGCTGATCCGCTGCTGTGCCGGCGATGAGCGCCCGGAATGCCCGATCCTGCAGCGGCTGGGTGAAGACGATGAGGCTCCGCTGCCGGTGGAAGCGGCCAAGACCGGCGCGGTGCGCCGCCGCGCACGCAAGCACTGAGTTTTCATGTTCGCATGCACTGAAAAGCCCGCCCAGTGACAGTGCAGGGGGCGGGCTCCGCTGTGGCAGAAAGCAGGGGATCAGGCAGTGCGCGGCGGGAACCCCGCATCCTTCAGCGCGGCGAACACCTGCTCCTGTGATGCAGTGGTCTGCACCTTGACCAGGCCGGTCGGCGGATCGGCCACCACACTGGCGCTCGGATCGATCTGCTGGATCGCGCGGGTCACGCTGCGCGCGCAGCCGCCGCAGGTCATGCCGTCAACATGGAATTCCATCTGTAGCTCCTTCGGTGCTCGTGAGGTGAAACCAGTGTGCACCTTCCAACGATGGCAGGGTCAAGCAGGTGGCTGAACGGCGGTGCAGGCAAATGAAAACGGCAGCCGCCTGTACCAGCGCGGCTGCCGTGGAGGACCATTCCCGTCGGGGCGGGCAAGACTGCGCCGGGCCAGGCCCGGCGCTGCCTCAGAACTTCCAGTTCACGCCGAAATACAGCTGGCGCCCGGCGTACAGATTGGACAGCAGGCGGGCCTGGCTGTCGTTGCCGATGTAGCTGCGCAGCTCGGACTTGGTGGCGTTCAGTACGGCCGCGGTCACCGTCCAGTCCGGGGTGAGGTTGTAGGCCACGTTCAGGTCAAGCTGGCTGTAAGGCTTGGTGTAGGTGGTCATGCCATTGTTCAGGCCGCCGACCACTTCACCTCGACGGTTGTACGAGGCGCGCGCCAGGAACTTTTCGTTCTCGTAGAACACCGTAACGTTGGCCTGGTTCTTGGCACTGCCGACCAGCGGCGAGGAGCCGATTTCCTCGCCATCCAGCACGATCGAGGCCAGGTTGGTGTCGTTGTAGGTGTAGTTGGCCTGCACGCCCAGCCCGAAGTCGAACGTGTACTGGCCATACAGTTCCACGCCCTGCGACACGCCATCGCGGCCATTGGCCTGGGTCTCGTACTTCTGCACGGTGACCGACTGCCCGCCGACGTTCATCTGCTGGTCGCGCACCACCGGCACGGTGAAGTTGTCCACGTTCTTGCGGAACAGCGAAACACCTGCGACCGCGCCCGGCTTGAAGTACCACTCCAGGCCCAGGTCGAACTGGACCGCCTTGAACGGTTCCAGCGCCTTGTTGCTGCCCGAGCCGTACCAGCCGGGCGTGTCGGTGCCGCCGGTGACGCGGCGGTCGTTGGCGTACTCTTCGCTGATGTAGCGCAGGCCACCGGGATAGGCGATGCTGGTGTAGCTCGGGCGCGCGACCACCTTCGACGCCGCGCCACGCAGCACCAGGTTGTCGGTGATGTCCCAGGCAATGTTGAAGCTGGGCAGCACGTCGGTATAGGTCTTTTCCAGCGACGACAGGGCATACACCTTGTCGCGCACCTGCGGGTCGGGCAGGCGGACGAAGCCACCCTGGCAGCGCAGGTTCGGGTCGGCGGCCGGATCATCGCAGCTCATCGGCGCGCCGCTGGCGTTGTCGATGAAATAGTCGTTGAAGCGCTCGACCGAATCGCTGGACTGGGCGAACTGCTTGGTCCGCACCACGCGCACGCCGATGTTGCCGCGTACCCGCTCAGTGCGGAAGTTGGCCTGGAAGTAGCCGGAATAAATCTTCTCGTTGACGTCGTAGACGAAGTCTTCTTCGGTGCGGTTGTGCGAGCCACCGTAGGTCTTGTTCAGGTAGTCGATGTAGGCCGGGTAGTTGATGCCCGGGAACACGTTGGCGTTGAACGCGCCGGTGATGTTGCTGATCGGGTTGGACAGGAAGAAGCCCGGCTGCGCATCGCCTGCGGTCGGATCGCAACCGGCCTGGTAGCGGTTGTTGTCATAGTCGGACGGATCCAGGCCCGGGCACACCCAATAGGTGTTGCCGGTGTTGCGGTGGACCTTGCCATCGCGGTACTTGGCGCCGAACTGGATCGAATCCAGCCAGCCGGCCTCGAACAGCTTGGTGACGTCGGCCTGGAAGTAGTTCTGCTTGACCTCGGTCTGCATCCACGACGAATCGGTCGAGCCGGTATCGACTTCGGCCACGCCCGCCATCAACTGCTGCTGCAGGTCCGGCGAGAACTGCACCGACGGCGTGCCGGTCAGGTCCCAGGCGGTGTACTGGTTGCCGGACTGCCACTGGTTGCCAACCTTGCGGCGCGGCTTGGCCGACATGCGGAAATTCATCGACGGACCACCTTCGGACCAGGTGCGGCCGCCGGTGAACGAGGCCTTCCACAGCGGGCTGATATCCCAGTCGATGGTCAGGTCGGCGGTCTGCGACAGTGCCTTTTCCTTGCTGTATCCACCGGTGAGCTGCGGAGTGGGGATGGTGCAGTCGTCCGGGCCCCAGCCACCGGGTTCCAGGCCGGCTGCCGCTGCTTCTTCCTCACTGCAGTAATAGGTCTTTCCGGCCAGCTTCTGGTACTGCGCGCCCGTGACGATGCTGCCACTCGGGTCGAAATCCAGGCCGTTGAGCAGGCGGCCGCCGGCCCAGTTGCCGTCCTGGTTGTAGCGGGCCAGGTTCCACTCCGGCACCTTCAGCATGTTCTGGGTGTAGTCACCCTGCAGCTCGAAGCGGAAGTAGTTCGCGGTCATCGTGACGTTGTCGACCGGCTTGAACTGGAAGGTCAGCTGGCCGCCCTTGCGCTCGCGCTTTTCTTCCTTCACCGCGAAGTTCACCGAGGTCGGCATGAAGAATTCGCTGTAGTTCTTGCCAGCCTGGTTGTTGAAGCCGGACTGGCCCCACCAGTAGTGGATGCCATCCTGCTCCAGCAGGTTGCCGTTGGCATCGCGGGCCGTGGTGCCATTGCCGTACCACTGGTAGTCCTCGGTGCTGGCTTCCATGGTGCGGGTGGTGCGCTTCTGCTGGGTCACGCCGACGAGGACGCCGAAGCGCTCATCCTTGCTGTGCCACGAGTACAGCGCGGACGCCTGCGGATCGACATCGTGGCTGGTATCGGAGGTGGTGCCCTCCAGGTTCACGTAGCCGGAGTTGGATTCCATGTCCAGCGGGCGGCGGGTATGCAGGATGACCGTGCCGCCGATGCCGCCTTCGTCGATGCGTGCTTCCGGCGACTTGAACAGCTCCGCGCTGGACAACATGTTCGATGGCAGCAGGGTGTAGTTGAAGGAGCGCGTCGCTTCGTTGTTGGTCTCCGACGAGGCGACGAAGTTGCCGTTCAACTGGGTCAGGGTCAGGTCCGGCGCGAGGCCGCGCACGCTGACACTCTTGCCTTCGCCACCGCTGCGGGTGATGACCACGCCGGGCACGCGCTGCAGTGCGTCGGCCACGTTCTTGTCGGGGAACTTGCCGACGTCCTCGGCGGTGATCACCTCGACCACCGCGTTGGCGTCGCGCTTCTGCTCGAGGCTCTTTTCAATGGCGTAGCGGTAGCCGGTGACCTGGACGCTGTCCAGGGTGATGGCGTCCTGCGAGCCGGTGGAAGCGGCCTGTTGCGCGGCGGCGCCACCCGGAATGACGGCGGCGGCCAAGGCCAGCGCGATGGCCAACGACAATGCGTCCTGGCCATGCGTACGTGTTGAATGCTTCATTCCCATCTCTCCCTCTCTCATGGATTGATCCGGTGACGTGGCACGGACAACTTGAATCGATCTAATTTGAAGTGACTTTGTCGCTGTCGCCAAGCAACTGCCAGTGGCGCCGCGCGCGTGGCCTGGTACGTCCTGTTGCTGCTCCCCCAACTCCCGGCCATCGCAGCGTCGTCTTGGATCGATCTAAGCGATGGGCGGGCGTTTTTTAGCACGGGTCGCCCGCAGGCGCATGCTGCTGCGCAATATGGTACTGGCGTGGCGAAGGGATGACGGTTTGCTGAAATCAGTGAAATCGTTTTCGTGCGCAGGGGAGGGGGAGTTGGCAGGGCTGCGCCCTGCACCTGCGGTAGTGCCGGCCGCTGGCCGGCAACAGCCAAAGCCAAAGCCAAAGCGGCTCTGGGTTGTCTGTGGCTTGGCGGGGCGGTGTCGGATTGCGGGGACGCCGTAAACCCGTCCATGGGGGCTTGGCTGCGGCATCCATGCCGCGGACACCCCGCAATCCGACACCGCCCCACCTTCGACAGTTTCCCGGTGACGGTTGGATTGTCCTGGCGACGGAATGTGGAACGGCATGGGGTCAGATCCGTTTTCCGTTGGAAAACGGATCTGACCCCGATTGATTTCGTTATCCGACAGAGATTCATCCACGCATGGCGTGGATCCACAGATCGCGGAAATCTGTCGAAGGCGGGGTGGGTCCGGTTGCGGGGGGCCAGATCAGTCCGCGGCATGGATGCCGCGGCCAAGCCCCAGGGATGGGTTTACGGCGTCCCCGCAACCGGACCCGTCCCGCCATCCCTCAGGAAACCAGCTTTTGCTTCGGCCTTTGCTTCGGCTTCGGCTGTTGCTTCGGCAGGTGCAGGGCGCAGCCCTGCCGAACACCCCATCTCATGCTGCGCCGCAGAATGCATTCGGCTGAACCTGCATGCTCTACTTGAATCGATCTAAATTCACGGTCTGGTGGGTCGGGCGTCATTCCAGGGGGAGCTCTCTGCAGGTCAGGGCAGGGCTCAGCGGAACGGTGCCGGACGGCCCCGGCCGTCTGCCTCCGCGTCATCGACTACAGGAACCCGACATGCGTCCAGTGCCGTCCGCTCCCGCCGTCCCATTGTCCTCGCGCCCGCTGGTGCGCCTGGCCTGCCTGCTCGCGCTGTCGTCAGTGCCGGTGCTGCTGCAGGCCGCACCGGCCGCGCTGGAACGCGAGGTCAATACCTTCATCGGCAGCAAGGACGACGGCAACACGTTCCCGGGTGCGTCGGCACCGTTCGGCCTGATCCAGGTCAGTCCGATCGGCAGCCACTACTCGGGCTGGCGCTATGACGACGAGAAGATCCGCGGGTTCGGCCACTCCTTCCTGTCCGGCGCGGGTTGCTGGGAACAGGGCGGGCAGGTGTCGGTGCTGCCGGTGACCGGCTCGATCGGTCCGGGTGGCGATTTCGATACCGGCAATGCCAAGCAGTTCGACCACAAGGCCTATGCGTCGGCTTACACCCACGATGGCGAGGTCGGCCAGGCCGGCTACTACAAGGTGCGCCTGACCAGCTACGGTGGCATCGATGCCGAGGCGACCGCGCGTACCCGTGCCGCGGCCGAGCGCTACACCTTCAGCCAGCGCAGCGGCGATGGCCACGTCCTCGTCAACGTCGGCCAGGCTAACGAGCGCCATTCGGTGATCGGCAGCGTGGTCGATGTGGTCGGCGATCGTGTGGTGGAAGGCAAGCTGGTCACCAAGAGCTTCTGTGGTGGCCACCAGTACACCACCTGGTTCCGCATCGAGTTCGACCGTCCCTTCAAGGCGCATGGCACCTGGGGGAGGGCGGTGGCCTGCCGGGCGCGCGCCACAGCATGGAAGGCGAGCAGAAGCCGAACGGCGCCTGGCTCAGTTTCGACCTGGCCAAGGGCCAGTCGGTGACGGCGGTCAGCGCGATCTCGCATGTGGACGCCGAAGGCGCGCGCACCAACCTGCGCGCAGAAGGCATGCAGAATGGGGCGCTGCTCGGCTTCGACCGCATGCGCGCGCTGTCCCAGCAGGCCTGGCGTGAGCAGTTGGGCCGGGTGCGCGTGCAGGGCGGCACCGCCGATGACCGCACCGTGTTCTACAGCGCGGTCTACCACGCGCTGCTGCAGCCGATGACCGGCAACGACGCCGACGGCCGCTACCGTGGTTATGACGACGGTATCCACCGCGCTGATGGTTGGACCTATTACGAGTACTTCTCGCTGTGGGATACCTACCGCGCGCAGAACCAGTGGCTGGCGCTGACCCGCCCGGACGTAGCGCGCGACATCGGCCGTACCCTGCTGGCGATCGACGAACAGGTCGGTTGGCTGCCGCGCTGGGGTTATGCCAACTTCGAGACCAACATCATGACCGGCGATCCGGTCACGCCGTTCATGGTCGACCTGTGGCGCTTCGGCGCGCTCAAGGGCCGTGAATCGCAAGCCTGGGATGCACTGCGCCGCAATGCCTTCGGCACGCCACCACTGAACTCGCGCATGGCCGGCCGTTCCGGCAACCCGACCTACCTGGACAAGGGCTATGTGGTCTACGACCGCGCGTTCCCGTCCAAGGGCATGGACGTCGACCCGCACCACGGCGGTTCGGCGACCTTGGAATACGCACTGGCCGACTGCGCGCTCTCGCAGATGGCCGATGGCCTGGGCCATGCGCAGGATGCGGCGACACTCCGTGAGCGTGGCCGCAACTGGCGCAAGGTGTGGGACCCGCAGGTGCGGGATGCCGAGACGGGTTTCACCGGCTTCCCGCGCCCGCGCACCGAGGATGGCCAGTGGTACACGCCGGCCGATGGCCACTACAGCCCGCGTTCGCACCACGGTTTCCATGAGGGCACGGCGTGGCAGTACCAGTGGCTGGCGCAGCAGGACGTGCCGGGCCTGGTCGAAGCGATGGACGGCCGCGAACAGGCCGGTCGCCGCCTGGATGCGTTCTTCGCGATGGACGCGCTGCAGGCCGATCCGCTCAATGCCGCCCGCAAGGCGTGGGTGGTGGGGCCGTACAGCTACTACAACCAGTTCCGCTACAACCCGAACAACGAGCCGGACCTGCACTCGCCGTGGCTGTACACGCTGATCGGCCAGCCGTGGAAGACCGCCGCCGTGGTGCGTGCCGCGCAGCAGTTGTTCACCAATGCCCCTAATGGCGTGACCGGCAACGATGACCTCGGCACGATGTCGGCCTGGTACCTGTTCAGCGCCATCGGCGTGTACCCGGCGGTGCCGGGCAGCGGCCAGTTCCTGCTGCACGCGCCGCGCTTCAGCAAGGTCGAAGTGGATATGGGCAATGGCCGAACCCTGCGCATCGACGCGCAGGGAGCCGATGGCCGCCGCCTGCAATACGTGCAGGGTGTGCGGGTCGACGGCCAGGCGCATGCACCGGTGTGGTTGGACTGGGACCGCCTGCAGCAGGGCCCGCGCCTGCAGTTCGCGCTCGACGCGAAGGCGCCGGAGCAGGGCTGGGGCACCGCGGTGAAGGACCTGCCGGTGTCCTGGTGCGCGGCACCGGGCAGCCAGCTGCGCTGAGCCGGACTGTGCCGTTCGCGCTGACCCAGCGAACGGCACGGCACGACACGGCCCTGATCCATTAGGCTTGAGCCTCCAGCGGAGTCCGGGAAGACGATGAACGACAACGGCAACAGTCCCAGCAAGCGCGCCGGCAAGGCGGTGACGGTGACCGACATCGCGCGCGCGATCGGCGTGTCACGGGCAACCGTGTCGCTGGTGCTGCGTGGCAGCCCGCTGGTCAACGTCGATACCCGCGCCAAGGTCGAGGCCGAACTGCGCCGCCAGCGTTACGTCTACAACCGCGCGGCGGCCAACCTGCGCCGTCGTACCTCGTCGAGCATCGCGCTGGTGATCAACGATCTCTCCAACCCGTTCTTCGCCGAGTTCGCATCGGGTGTGGACGAGGCGTTGGGCGGGCGTGGCTACGTGACCCTGCTCGGCAGCACGGGTGAATCGCCGGAGCGGCAGCAGGCGGTGCTGTCCACGCTGATGGAGCACACCCCGGCCGGCCTGATCCTGTCGCCGGCCGAGGGCAGCGATACCGCACAGCTGCGGCAGGCACTGGGTGCCAATGCCAACGTGCTGCTGTTCAACCGCGAACTGGCCGGGCCGACTGGGACTTCCTGACCCTGGACAACCAGCACGGCGCCTATCTGGCCACGCGCCACCTGATCGAGCGCGGCCACCGCCAGATCGCGTTCTTCGGGGGCCACGCCGCATCCAGTTCCTGCCACCAGCGCCGCGCGGGTTTCCAGCAGGCGCTGGCCGAGGCCGGTCTTTCGCTGCCGCCGGGCTGGATGATCGAGTCGGCCCCGAACCGCCTGGAAGCGGCAGCGCGCACCGATGAACTCTTCGCCGACGGTCATCGGCCGAGTGCGGCGGTCTGCTACAACGACACCGTCGCGCTGGGCCTGATGCTGGGCTTGAACTCGCGCGGCATCCGTCCGGGCGGCGATTTCGCCGTCACCGGCTTCGATGATATTTCCGAGGCGGCGGTGGCCGTACCGCCGTTGACCACGCTCACCGCCGACCCGCGCGAGCGTGGCCGCCAGGCTGCGGCGCTGCTGTTGCAGCGGCTGGACGAACCCGACGCGCCGCCTCGGCGCACGGTCGCGCCGGTGCAGTTGCGCATCCGCGAAAGCAGTGCCGCACGACCGAACTGATTCCTTCCGCATACCCCTTCCACGCAACAACGACCTTCCGCGCATCGAGGCGCGTACCGCATGCCGATCTCCGCAACGCCCCGTCCATCGGGTTCTTCGGGCAACGCACCCGCCGTCACCAACGGCAAGGCGTTGGCTGTCGTGACCACGATCTTCTTCATGTGGGGCTTCCTGACCTGCCTCAATGACATCCTGATCCCGCACCTGAAGGCGGTGTTCGAACTGAACTACGCCAAGGCGATGCTGGTGCAGTTCACCTTCTTCGGTACTTACTTCCTGATGTCGCTGCCGGCGGGCCGCCTGGTGGCGGCGCTGGGCTACAAGAAGGGCATCGTGGCTGGACTGGTGATCGCCGGCATTGGCGCGCTGGGCTTCTGGCCGGCGGCCGAACTGCGCGTGTACGGCGCCTTCCTCGGTGCGTTGTTCGTACTGGCCACGGGCATTACCGTGCTGCAGGTCGCCGCCAACCCGTACGTCGCGCTGCTGGGCCCGGAACAGACCAGTTCCAGCCGCCTGACCCTGGCGCAGGCGCTGAACTCGCTGGGCACGGCCATCGCGCCGATCTTCGGCGGCATGCTGATCCTGTCCAACACTGTCAAGAGCGCTGACGACATCGCGGCGCTGCCGGCGGCCGAGCAGCTGGCCTACCGTGCCGCCGAGGCGCAGGCCGTGCAGGGACCGTACGTGGGCCTGGCCGTGGCGCTGGTGCTGCTGGCGCTGTTCGTGTTCCTGTTCCGCCTGCCGGCGCTGAGCGACGCCACCGAGCAGGCCGACCAGGGCCACCACCACAGCTACCTGGATGCGCTGCGCAAGCGCCACCTGCTGCTGGGCGTGCTGGGCATCTTCTTCTACGTCGGCGCTGAGGTGTCGATCGGCAGCTTCCTGGTCAACTACCTGTCGATGCCCAACATCGGTGGCTTCAGCGAACAGGAAGCCACGCACTACGTGTCGGCCTACTGGACGATGGCGATGATCGGCCGCTTCGCGGGTTCAGCGCTGCTGGCGCGCTTCTCGCCCAGCCGCCTGCTGGCGATCTTCGCGCTGGTCAACGTGGCGCTGCTGGTCACGACCATGCTGAGCTCCGGCAACATCGCGCTGTACTCGGTGGTGGCGATCGGCCTGTTCAACTCGATCATGTTCCCGACCATCTTCGCGCTGAGCATCGAGCGCCTGGGGCCACTGACCAACAAGGGCTCCAGCCTGCTGATCATGGCCATCGTCGGCGGTGCCGTGGTGCCGTACCTGCAGGGCGTCCTGGCCGACCACATCGGTGTGCAGGCCAGCTTCATCCTGCCGCTGCTGTGCTACGGCTACATCATTTTCTACGGACTGGTCGGCGCGCGTACGCCGGCCTCCGCAACGCAGGGAGGCTGAGTCCGGAATGGGTGCCATCGTTTGCTTCGGCGAAATTTTGATCGATCTACTAGCGCAGCCGCCGGCCTCGGCCGACACGCCGCGCGCCTTCCTGCAGTACGCCGGTGGTGCACCGGCCAACGTTGCCGTTGCGGCCGCACGGTTGGGTGCGAAGACGCAGTTCGTCGGCACGCTGGGCCGCGACATGTTCGGCGACTTCCTGGCCGACAGCCTGGTCGAGCACGGCGTGGGCACGGATTACATCGTGCGTACCGATGCGGCCAAGACCGCACTGGCCTTCGTCGCACTGGATGCCAGCGGCGAGCGCAGCTTCAGCTTCTATCGCCCGCCGGCAGCCGACCTGCTGTTCCGTGACAGCGACTTCCAGGCGGCGTGCTTCGACAGCGCACAGTGCTTCCATGTCTGTTCCAACAGCCTGACCGAAGCGGCCATCGCCGAGGCGACCTTCGCCGGCATGGATCGCGCGCGTGCGGCTGGCGCGGTGGTCAGCCTCGACCTCAATCTGCGTCCGGCGCTGTGGCCGGCGAACGAGGACCCGACACCGCGCCTGTGGCAGGCGCTGGAACGCGCCGACCTGGTCAAGCTGTCGCGCGAGGAGCTGGACTACCTGGCCGCGCCGCTGGGTGCCGATGGCGAGGCAGCGGTACTGCGGCGCCTGCTCGCTGCGCGCGCGCGCTGGGTGATCGTCACCGACGGTGCGGCCACGCTGCACTGGTACACGCGCGACAACCACGGCACGATCACAAGCTTCCGCGTGGCTACCGTCGACACCACGGCGGCTGGCGATGCTTTCGTCGGTGGCGTGCTGGTTGGGCTGCTGGAGCGCGGCGGCGCCGGTGCCGGTTTTGCCGCCTTCTGCAAGGACCCGGAGGCGATCACCGCCACGCTGCGCTTCGGTGCTGCGGTCGGTGCGCTGGCTGTTACCCGCAAGGGCGCGTTCGCCGCGATGCCCTCGCTCGATGAAGTGCAGCAGCTGCTGCAGGCCCAGGACATTACCGCATGAGCACCTCCCCCGACTTCCGTTCGCCCGCGTTCCTGCGCGCGCATATCGCCGACACGATGGCGTTCTACCACCCGCGCTGCATCGACCCGAACGGTGGCTTCTTCCACTACTTCCGTGACGACGGCAGCATCTACGACGCCAACCATCGCCATCTGGTGAGCAGCACGCGTTTCGTCTTCAACTATGCGATGGCCTACCGCGAATTCGGCAACGCCGAATACCGTGAGGCAGTCGAGCACGGCGTGCGCTACCTGCGCGAGGTGCACCGCAACCCGGCCACCGGCGGTTACGCCTGGACCCTGCGCGATGGCAAGGTCGAGGATGACATGAACCACTGCTACGGCGTGGCGTTCGTGCTGCTGGCCTACAGCTGCGCACTGAAGGCCGGTCTCGAACAGGCCCGCGCATGGATGGACGAGACCTGGCAGCTGCTGGAAGCGCGCTTCTGGGACCCGCAGCACGGCCTCTACAAGGACGAAGCCGATGGGCAGTGGAATTTCACCGGCTACCGTGGCCAGAACGCCAACATGCACATGTGCGAGGCGATGCTGGCCGCCTTCGAGGCCAGCGGCGAACAGCGCTATGTGGAGCGCGCGCTGCAGCTGGCCGACAACATGACCCGCCGCCAGGCCGCCAAGGCCGGTGGCCTGGTGTGGGAGCACTACGATTCCAACTGGGAGATCGACTGGGACTACAACCTGGACGACCCCAAGCACCTGTTCCGCCCGTGGGGCTTCCAGCCGGGCCACCAGACCGAATGGGCCAAGCTGTTGTTGATCCTGGACCGCCATGTGCAGGTCGACTGGCTGGTGCCGACCGCGCAGCACCTGTTCGACGTGGCCGTGGCGCGCAGCTGGGACGAGGCGCGGGGTGGCCTGTACTACGGTTTCGCGCCGGAGTCGCGCCGGCAGCCGGGCATGGATGGCGCCCCGATCGGTGGCGACAGTTTCGTCTGCGACGACGACAAGTATTTCTGGGTACAGGCGGAGACGCTTGCGACCGCCGCACTGATGGCCAAGCGTACCGGCGATGACCGCTATTGGCAGTGGTACGAGCGTATCTGGGCGTATTCGTGGGAACACTTCGTCGATCACCGGTACGGCGCCTGGTTCCGCATCCTCGATGCCGACAATCGCAAGTACAGCGACGAGAAGAGCCCGGCCGGCAAGGTGGATTACCACACCATGGGTGCGTGCTACGAAGTGTTGAACGTGGTGCGTTGAGGTTGGCGCGCCGGGCATGGCCCGGCGCTGCCGTGAACTGGACTTGCAGGTAGCGCCGGACCATGCCCGGCGGAAAGACAGGAGCATCCCGTGCATCGCCTTCCCCTCGTTGTCCGCCTGCTCCTGCTGCTGATCGCGGCGTCCGCCTTCCCGGTCGCTGCCACGCCGCTGCAGGCACAGTGGGAGTTCCGTATGCTGCCCGGCGACGCGCAGGGCGCCGCTCATCCAGGTCTGCAGCAATGGCGGGCGGCGACGGTGCCGGGCAGCGTGCACACCGACCTGCTGGCTCACGAACTGATCCGTGATCCGTATGTCGGCGCACCAGAGGCCGAACTGCAATGGATCGGCCTGGCCGCCTGGGAGTACCGCGCCCGCTTCGACGTGGATGCGGCGACGCTGGCCAAGCCCAATGCCGAGCTGCGCTTCGACGGTCTGGATACCTACGCCGACGTCAGCCTCAACGGCAAGCCGCTGTTGCGCGCGGACAACGCGCACCGGACCTGGCGCGCGCGCGTGAATGGGCGCCTGCGGGCCAGGGACAATGAACTGCAGATCGTGTTCCGTTCGCCTATCCGCACCCTGCTGCCGGGCGTGCAGGCAATGCCGCACAAAATCGCTGGCAACTACCCGTCGCCGTATGGCGATGAGCCGAAGGAGGCGATGGTCGGCAACTTCGCGCGGAAGCCGGCCTACCACTTTGGCTGGGACTGGGGGCCTCGCTATGTCACCGCCGGCGTCTGGCGCGGGGTTGACCTGCAGGCCTGGGAGGCTCACCGCCTGACCGATCTTGCGGTGCGTACAGATGCATTGAGCGCGGAGCAGGCGAAGCTGGCCGTGCTGCTGCAAGTGGAGCAGGGCGCGGCGGCGGGCTCGGCCGTGGTGAATGTGGATGTGCGCGATCCGCAGGGCCGCAACGTGGCCCAGGTGCAGCGCACGGTGCTGCTGAAGCCCGGCCAGAACAGCATCGAGGTTCCGGTTGAACTGGCCGATCCGCGGCGCTGGTGGCCAGTCGGCCACGGTGCGCAGGACCGCTACATGGTGCAGGCCCGCCTGGACCAAGGTGGCACGCCGGAGCTGGCGCGCGAACAGCGCATCGGCCTGCGCACGGTCGAACTGCGCCGCGAGGAAGACCGCAAGGGCGGGCAGGGCTTTGCCTTCGTCATCAACGGCGTGGAGATCTTCGCCAAGGGCGCCAACGTCATTCCGTTCGATGCCTTTCCCGCTCGCGTCGATGCCGCACGTCTGCGCTAAGTGCTGACGGCCGCGCGCGACGCCAACATGAACATGCTGCGCAACTGGGGCGGCGGCTACTACGAGGACGACGCGTTCTTCGACATCGCCGACGAACTGGGCCTGCTGGTCTGGCAGGACTTCATGTTCGGCGGCGGCATGCAGCCGGGCTACGATCCGGCGTTTCGTGCCAACGTGGTGGCCGAAGCACGCGACAACGTGCGCCGTCTGCGCCATCACCCCAGCATCGTGCTGTGGTGTGGCAACAACGAGGAAGAAACCGCCTGGAAGGACTGGGGCCACGGCCGCGACCTGAAGGCGGCCAACCCGGCATTTGCGGCGAAGGTCTGGCAGGGCTACGTCGACCTGTTCGGCAACGACCTGCGCCAGGTAGTGGGCGAGGAGGGGCTGGGCGTGCCGTACTGGTCCAGCTCACCGAGCAACGACCTTGACGAGAAGGCCAACGATTCAACGCGTGGCGACAAGCACTACTGGCAGGTCTGGGGCAATCCGGCGTTGCCGGTGCAGGCCTACCTGCGCGAGACGCCGCGCTTCATGTCCGAGTACGGGCTGCAGGCGTGGCCGTCGGTGGCGACAGTGGACCAGATCGCCACCCGCGCCGAACAGCGCATCGACAGCCCGGTGATCCGCGCGCACCAGAAATTCATGGCCGGCGAGGGCAACAGCCGCCTGCTGCACTACATCGAACTGGGTTACGGCACGCCGAAGGACTTCGAGGACTTCGTCTATCTCAGCCAAGTGATGCAGGCCGATGGCATCGCACTGGCGGCGCTGCATCATCGCGCCTCGCGGCCATACACGATGGGTTCGCTGTACTGGCAGCTCAACGATGTCTGGCCCGGCGCCTCGTGGTCCAGCGTGGACTATTTCGGCCGCTGGAAGGCGCTGCACTTCGCCGCGCGGCGTTTCTTCGCGCCAGTGACGGTGGCAGCGCTGCGCGACGAGGGCAGCACGCGGGTGCGCCTGATCAATGATGGCGCCTCACTGGAAGCGCGCTGGCGTCTGCGGGTGATGGACGTGGAGGGGAAGGTGCTGCGTCGTCGCGAGGAAACGGTGACGTTGGTGGCGGCGGGTGTCACCTCGATGGGCGATTTCAGCGATGCAGAGCTGCTGGCCGGTGCCGACCCGACGCGTACGGTGGCGGTGTTCGAGCTGCTGCAGCACGGCGACGTGAGCGCGCGGCAGGTGGTCGGTTTCGTTGAGGCCAAGGACCAGCTGTTGCCGCGGCAGAAACTCAAGGCCACGTTGTCCATCGAAGGGGACCACTATCGTCTGCGGCTGGAAAGCGCGGCGTACGTGCGCGCGGCGTGGATCGACTTCGGCGCGCTGGATGTGCAGGTCGAAGACAACCTGCTGGACCTGCTGCCGGGCGAAACACGTGATATCGCGGTGCGCGGCCCGGTGGATCTGGTTACCCTGCGCGAAGCGCTGAAGGTGAAGACCCTCAACGACCGTTGAGGGGTTTCCCGCTTTGGTAGGTGCCAACCTTGGTTGGCACACCAGCAGCATGCCAACCAAGGTTGGCACCTACCATTTTGCTTACAGCTGGATCTGCTGGAAATTCTCGACCCGTTCGTGGCCGTTGGCGGCCTGGCCGGTACGCGGCATCGGGTAATCATCCAGGCGATCGATCAGGCGGGTCTGCAACCCGGCTTCGCGGGCGGCATCCAGTTCTTCCACCACATCGGACAGGAACAGGATCTCGCCGGCCGGTACGCCGATGGCCTGCACGATGCGGCGGTAGCTGTCGGCCTCGCGCTTGCCGCCGACTTCGGTATCGAACCAGCCCGACACCAGCGGGCTGAGGTCGCCGGCGTCGCTGAACCCGAAGAACAGCTTCTGCGCCGGCACCGAGCCGGAGGAGTACACGTACAGCGGCAGGCCGGAAGCGTGCCAGCCCTTCAGCACCGGCGCTACTTCCGGGTAGAAGTGCGCGGTGTAGTCGCCACGGCGGTAGCCTTCGTCCCAGATCAGCCCCTGCAGCGCCTTCAGTGCAGTGTGCTTGCGGTCCTGGTCGATCCAGCCCTGCAGCGTCTCGGCCACGAGGCTGTCCTGGCAGGCACCGCCGATCTCGGTAGCCACCGCATCCAGCCAGCGGCGGACGTCCGGCTGCTGGCCATGCTCGGCGACAAACGCGGGCAACGCCTTGCGCGCATAGGGGAACAGCACGTTCTTGACGAACGAGATGCTGCTGGTGGTGCCTTCGATGTCGGTCAGGATGACGCGGGCTTGCATGGATCAGGACGCCTGGGTGGGTACGTAACGAGGGAACTTCTGCGCGATGTCGGTGCCGGTGAAGTGACCGACCCAGCCGTCCGGCTCGGTGAAGAAGCGGATCGCCACGAAGCTGGGTTCCTCGCCCATGTCGAACCAGTGGGTGGTGCCATCGGGCACGGCGATCAGGTCGTCCTTCACGCATTCGATCTCATAGACCTTGTCACCCACGTGCAGGGTGAACAGGCCCGAGCCAGCAACGAAGAAGCGCACTTCGTCTTCCTTGTGGAAGTGCTCGTCGAGGAACTTCTTGCGCAGCTCGGCGCGATTCGGGTTGTCCGGGGCGATCGAGGCTACGTCCACGCTCTTGAAGCCGCGCTCGGCGACCAGGCGGTCGATGTCAGCGCGGTAGGCGGCGAATACTTCCTCCTGGCTGGCGCCCGGTGCGACGGGCGCGGTGGCCTGCCAGCGCTCGAAGGTGACGCCGATCTTCTGCAGCTCGGCAGTGATGACCGCGCCGTCCTGGGTGTCCAGCAGCGGCGAATCGGGGCGGGTGTCGTCGTAGATGCGCAGTCGGCTCATGGCGGCAGCTTGAACGTCTTGGGGGGAAGACAGGGTAGCAGGGTGGGTGTAGGGCGCAGATTCCGGATCAGCATCTGCACCTGCGCGCCGGTTCAGCCGCGCAGCCTGCGCAGCTCCAGTTCGCAGTGGAACAGGAACTCGAACGCTTCCAGGTGGCGGCGTGCCTCGGCCATGTCGCGGCCCCAGGCGTACAGGCCGTGGCCATCGATCAGATAGCCCCACAGGTTCTGCCGGTCGAGCAGGTTATCGACCTGCTTCGACAGCACGTTCATGTCCTGGGTGTTGGCGAACACCGGCACATCGATGGCCATTTCGTGAGTACTGTTGCCGGCGAAGGCCTTCAACAGCTCGTAGCCTTCCAGGCGGATATGACCCTGCGGCGCGTACAGGCGCGAGGCGATGGTCTGTACCGGCGAGTGCGTATGCAGCACGCAGCCGACGTCCGGGAAGCGGCGGTACAACTGGGTGTGCAGCAGGGTCTCGGCGGACGGGCGCAGCGGACGGCCGACGGCCTGGCCGTCGAAGTCCACCACCATGATGTCGTCCTCGATCAGGCGGCCCTTGTCCTTGCCGGACACCGTGATCGCGGCGTGGCGATCGTCCAGGCGGTGGGAGAAGTTGCTGCTGGTGGCCGGGGTCCAGCCGGCGTGGGCCAGTTCGCGGACGTTGTCGATCAGCAGCTGGGCCAGTTCGCTCAGGCGCGCGGTGTCGTAGGGGAAGGTGGGGGCGTTCATGCCGACGATTTTACTGGATTCGGCCAACGGCTGAGCCCCTCGTGGCGGGTCGTATAGAGCGGTTCATGGGCGGGGCGGGGCAGGTGGGCCGTGCAGGGGACGCTGCAAGTACGTCCCTGTAAGCTCGATGGCGCCATCCATGGCGCCAGCGCCCCTACACGGCCCACCCGCCCCGCCTCTGACAGGTTCCGGTGTACGGCCGGCCACGGAGTGAAGAAGGAAAAGCGAAAAGCGGGTCGCGGCGCTGCGCTTGCTCGGAGCCGAGCATGGCTCGGCTCTACAGGGAATTCATCGACCGGAGAGAATTCATCTCTCAGACGCAATTCATCCACGCATGGCGTGGATCTACCGGACGTGCCAGGAGACTGTCGGAGGCGGGGAGGGGGGAGGTTGCGGGGGCGTGAGCCGCATGGATGCGGCGACCGAGCTTACAGGGATGTACTTGCAGCGTCCCCCGCAATCTCCCCCTCCTCGCCAAACCCTCAGTCCAGCTGTTGCTGTTGACGTTGCTCCAGCGGGTGCAGGGCCGCAGGCCCTGCAATGCAAAAAACCCTACTTCACACGCAGCCGGCTGTGCCTGAAGCCGTAGCAGAAATAGATCACGAAACCGACGAAGGTCCAGACGCCCATCAGCATCCAGTTGTGCATCGTCATCGCCGACAGCAGGGCAACGCAACTCAGCACGCCCAGGCTGCAGATCAGCCAGGCCATCGGCATGCGGAACGGGCGCGGCAGGTCCGGCTGGGTGCGGCGCAGGATCAGCACGCCGGCACACACCGCCGCGAACGCGATCAGCGTGCCCATCGAGGTCAGCTCGCCAAGGATGTCCAGTGGGAACAGCGCCGCCAGCAGCGCGATGCCGATGCCGGTGATCACCGTGTTGATGTGCGGGGTGCGGTACTTCGGGTGGATCCTGGTGAACACCGGCGGCAGCAGGCCGTCGCGCCCCATGATCATGAAGATGCGCGGCTGGCCGATGATCATCACCAGTACCACCGAGGACAGGCCGACCAGCGCGCCGACCTCGACCACCCAGCGCAGCCAACCCAGCTGCGGATGCGCGGCCACCGCGGTCACCACCGGTTCGTCGGTGCCCAGCAGCTGGAACGGCACCAGGCCGGTCATCACCGCCGCCATCGCGATGTAGAGCACGGTGCAGACCACCAGCGACAGCATCATGCCGATCGGCATGTCGCGCTGCGGATTCTTCGATTCCTGCGCCGCCACCGACACCGCCTCGAAGCCGATGTAGGCGAAGAACACCATCGCCGCGCCACGCAGCACGCCTTCCATGCCGTACTTGCCGGGGCCTTCATTGGCTGGGATGAACGGCGTCCAGTTGCTGGTGTCCACGTACTTCCAGCCGACCACGATGACCAGCAGGATCAGGCCGGTCTTGAGCACGACCATCGCCATGTTCATTGCCGATGACTTGCTGATGCCGACGTAGCACAGCCAGGTCAGCAGCAGTACCAGCGCAGCGGCCGGCAGGTTGGCGATCGCGCCGGTGGGGCGCAGCTGTGCATCGAGTGGCGCACTGACCAGCGCCGCCGGTAGATGGATGTCGAACTGGCTGAGCAGGCTGAGGAAATAGCCGGTCCAGCTGACCGCCACCGCCGACGCAGAGACGCCGTACTCAAGCACCAGCATCCAGCCGATGAACCAGGCCGACAGTTCGCCGAAGGTGGCGTAGGTATAGGTATAGGCGCTGCCGGAAACCGGCACCATCGAGGCGAACTCGGCGTAGGCCAGCGCGCAGAAGGCGCAGCAGATGGCGGCCAGCACGAACGACAGCATGATCGCGGGGCCGGCGTGATTGGCGGCGGCCTGGCCGGTGATGACGAAGATGCCGCCGCCGATCACGGCACCGATGCCGAGGGCGGTCAGGCCCCAGGGGCCGAGGTGGCGGCGCAGGCTCAGGCCGTTGGCGTCTTCATGGGCGGCATGCGGGTGCTTGGTGGCCCACAGTTGCTTGAACATGTCTGGTGGTCTTGTCGAAGCGCGCCGTGTCTGGCGCGCGGGGAAAACGGACGGGCCGGCACAGGGCCGGCCCGTAGGCGGATCAGGGTGACTTGGCCAGCTTGCTGTTGCGCATGCCATAGCCGAGATAGATCAGCATGCCCAGCACGGTCCAGCCGACGAACAGGTGCCAGTGCACCACGAACGCCTGCCAGAACAGGAACAGGCAGGCCGCAG
Source organism: Stenotrophomonas sp. pho (assembly GCF_006228405.1). Lineage (NCBI taxonomy): Bacteria > Pseudomonadati > Pseudomonadota > Gammaproteobacteria > Lysobacterales > Lysobacteraceae > Stenotrophomonas > Stenotrophomonas sp. pho. The sequence goes on from NZ_CP029759.1 coordinate 1,981,836, forward strand.
CGCCAAGCGGGCAGATGATCCACACCGCCGGCACGCGGAACGGGCGGTGGATCTCCGGCTTGGTATAGCGCAGCACCAGCACGCCGATGCAGACCGTGGCGAAAGCCAACAGGGTGCCCATCGACACCAGTTCGCCCAGCACGTTCAGCGGCACCAGGCCGGCCAGTGCGGCGGCGATCACGCCGACCACGATCGTGGCCCAATAGGGGGTGCGGAAACGAGCGTGGACCTTGCCGAAGAACTTCGGCAGCAGGCCGTCGCGGGAAATGGTGTAGGCGATGCGGGTCTGGCCCATCATCATCACCAGCACCACCGAGGACAGGCCGGCGATGGCGCCGATCTCGACCAGGGTCTTCAGCCAGGACAGGGTCGGGTAGGGCTCCAGCGCGGTGGCCACCGGCTTGTCGGTGCCCAGCAGGTGGTACGGCATCATGCCGGTCAGCACCGCGCAGACGATGATGTAGACGATGGTGCACACGGCCAGCGAGCCGAGCAGGCCGATCGGCATGTTGCGCTGGGGATCCTTGGTTTCGCCGGCGGCGGTGGAGACCGCGTCGAAGCCGATGTAGGCGAAGAACACGATGGTGGCGGCGCGGAAGATGCCGCTCCAGCCGAACTCACCCGGCACGCCGGTGTTTTCCGGAATGAAGGGCTGCCAGTTGGCCGGATCGATGTGGGCCGCGCCGATGCCGATGAACAGGCAGATGACGGTGACCTTGATCGCCACGATGATGGCGTTGACGAACGCCGACTGGGTCACGCCCACGTACAGCAGGCCGGACACCGCCGCCACGATCAGCACCGCCGGCAGGTTGAACAGCTTGCCGGAAGAGACGAACTCGCTGCCGGTCCAGGCGATGGGCGCGGCGCTGAGCAGGTCCGGGAAGGGCATGTGCAGCGTGGTGGTGATGAAGCTGATCAGGTAGGCCGACCAACCCACCGCGACCGACGCCGAGGCGAACAGGTACTCCAGCACCAGGCACCAGCCGATGAACCAGGCCATGCCCTCGCCGAGGGTGGCGTAGGAGTAGGAGTAGGCACTGCCGGAGACCGGCATCATCGCCGCGAACTCGGCGTAGCACAGGCCCGCCAGGGCACAGGCGAAACCGGCCAGCACGAAGGACAGCATCACCGCCGGGCCGGCGTGGTTGGCCGCGGCCTGGCCGGTCAGCACGAAGATACCAGCGCCGATCACCGCACCCACGCCCAGCAGGATGAGGTGTTTAGCCGTGAGGGTCCGTTTCAACGTGGCTTCGCCGTCCAGGCTGCCTTCGATGGGTTCGCCGGCATCGACGTGCCCGGCCGGCTGGACCGGCTTGACCCTCAACAGAGCTTTCAGCATGCAGTACTTCCTAATGATCGGATGGGGTGGGCCGCCGATACGTTGCCGGCAACCTTGAATGGTGAAGGCCGTGCGAACGGCCCGCTGTACCTTAGCCAAAGCTGAAGCCAACGCACAAGCGCAATCGCAACAATGAACGGCGATAATGAGCAGTATTTTTCCGAACCGCCCCCATTCATGCGCCAGATCGCCGAAACCCTTGCCGTGCTTGATGATCGCCTGCGCGGTCTGTTGCGGGACTATGCCCGCCGCGAGCCCGCCCACGACGCACTGGCTGCCGAATTCGGCACATTGCTGGACGATCCAGAAGATCCGTTCCGTCGCGAACGGCTGGCCGGGCATTTCACCGCCAGCTGCTGGCTGGTCAGTGCCGACGGCCAGCGCCTGCTGCTCACCCATCACCGAAAGCTGCAGCGCTGGCTGCAGCTGGGCGGTCACGCCGACGGCGACCGTGATCTGGCGCAGGTGGCGCTGAAGGAAGCCGAGGAGGAGTCCGGGCTGAGCGGCCTGGTACTGGAAGACCCGGCCATCTTCGATCTGGACAAGCATTGGATTCCGGAGCGCAAGGACGTGCCGGGGCACTGGCACTACGACGTGCGTTTCGTGATCCGGGCGCTGGGTGGCGAGGCCTTCGTGCTCAGCGAGGAATCGCTCGACCTGGCCTGGCGGCAGGTGACCGAAGTCGCGGCCGACCCCGAATCGGATGAATCCATGCAGCGCATGGCGCGCCGCTGGCTGGCACGTTGATGCTCTCGGACGGCTGTGCCGCGTTTGTTGCGGCTCATGCGTGTGGCGAGGCGAAGCAGGATGCTGCCCTTGCGATGATCAAGGCTGCATTGCCAGTCATCACATCCATCGACTGGGAGCGCGTGCCATCACGCCTGGAGGTCCCCGGGGTGGGGCGGGAGCGGCTGGCGCAGGAGTTGAGCGACATTGCAGATGCTGTTGGCTTGCCAAGCGAGGCTGCGTTGACGGTTGTCCAGGTGGATGGGGCGGTACCTTCGCTGGGCAGCCGCCTGCAGGACTGGCTGGTTCATGCCGAGGAGCTGGATTTCGTCGATACGCTGTTCCTGTCGATGGAAGACAGGGTTCTGATCCATTGGGACTTTTACAAGAACCTCCACGCCGTAAGGTTCTGAGGTGTTCCATCCACGCATGGCGTGGATCTACTGCGGGATCGCGCGAAACGCCAGTAGATCCACGCCATGCGTGGATGGCGCGATGCCGGAAGCACTCCGCCGGGGTATGCCCGGCGACGCCTTGCTCAATACAGAATGCGCGTCCGCAGCGTGCCCGGAATCGCGGCCAGCTCGTCGCGCACGGCGGCGGCCTGTGCCTCGCTGGCGGTGATGTCGATCACCACGTAGCCCACCTTCGGGTCGGTACGCAGGAACTGGCCGTCGATGTTGACGTTGTGGCGCGAGAAGATCTCGTTGACCCTGGACAGCACGCCCGGCACGTTCTGGTGGATGTGCAGCAGGCGCAGGCTGTCTTCGTGTTCGGGCAGGGTCACTTCCGGGAAGTTGACCGCCGACAGGGTGCTGCCGTTGTCGCTGTAGCGCACCAGCTTGGCTGCTACTTCCACGCCGATGTTGTCCTGCGCTTCCAGCGTGCTGCCGCCCACGTGCGGGGTCAGGATCACGTTGTCGTGGCGGGTCAGCGGCGACTCGAAGATATCGCCGTTGCCCTTCGGTTCGACCGGGAACACGTCCAGCGCGGCACCGCCGACGTGGCCGCTGGCCAGCGCAGCATCCAGCGCATCGATGTCGACCACGGTGCCGCGCGCGGCGTTGATCAGGTGCGCACCCTTGCGCATCTTCGCCAGCTCGGTGCTGCCGATCATCCACTGCGTGGCCGGCGTCTCCGGCACGTGCAGGGTGACGATGTCGGCGCGCGCCAGCAGGTCGTCCAGGCTGGCCGCGGCACGCGCATTGCCCAGCGCCAGCTTGGTTTCCACGTCGTGGAAGATCACCTGCATGCCCAGCGATTCGGCCAGCACGCCGACCTGGGTGCCGATGTGGCCATAACCAATGATGCCCAGCGTCTTGCCACGCACTTCATGGCTGCCGCTGGCCGACTTCGACCAGCCGCCGCGATGGCATTCGGCGTTCTTCTGCGGGATGCCGCGGGTCAGCATGATCGCCTCGGCGATCACCAGCTCGGCCACGCTGCGGGTATTGGAATAGGGCGCATTGAACACCGGGATGCCGGCCAGTTCGGCCGCATCCAGGTCGACCTGGTTGGTGCCGATGCAGAAGCAGCCCACCGCGATCAGGCGCTTCGCCTCGGCCAGCACCTCGGCGCTGAGCTGGGTGCGCGAACGGATGCCGACAATATGTGCCTCGGCGATGCGCGCCTTCAACTCGTCCTCGGGCAGCGCCTTGGTGTGTGCCTCGATCTGGCTGTAGCCGGCGGCGCTGAACACCTCCACGGCGGTCTGGCTGACCCCCTCCAGCAACAGCACGCGGATATCCTGCTTCGGGAACGAGGTCTTCTTCGGCGACATGGGGCAACACGGCCAGTGGGACAGGGGCCAACCACTATGCCAGATCACGGCGCTCATGGTGCAGTGCGCAATTGGTTGCATCCGTAGCTATCTGCCTGTCTGCAGGGCTGGACGCTGGCGCGTGCCGCTGGCACGCTTGCCCGTTCTTCACGCCCCGCGCTGGACCGTCATGACCGATTCCCGCATTGCCTCGCTGCAGCAGGCCTGTCCCGGCCTGAAGCTGAAGACCGACCCGGCCGACCTGGAGCATTACGGGCGCGACTGGACCCGGCGCTGGACGCCGGCGCCGCTGGCGATCGCACTGCCGGCCACGGTCGAGGAGGTACAGGCGGTGATGCGCTGGAGTGCCGCCGAGGGCGTGGCGGTGGTGCCGTCGGGCGGCCGCACCGGCCTCTCGGGTGGCGCGGTGGCGGCCAACGGCGAGCTGGTGCTCAGCCTGGAGAGGATGAACAGGGCGCTGGACTACGACGCGGTCGATCGCACCCTGGTGGTGCAGGCCGGCATGCCGCTGGAGGCCGTGCACAACGCCGCGCTGGACCACGGCCTGATCTACCCGGTGGATTTCGCCGCGCGCGGCTCGTGCACGATCGGCGGCAACATTGCCACCAATGCCGGCGGCATCCGCGTGATCCGCTACGGCAACACCCGCGAGTGGATCGCCGGGCTGAAGGTGGTCACCGCCAGTGGCGAACTGCTCGAGCTCAACAAGGGCCTGATCAAGAACTCCAGCGGCTATGACTTCCGCCAGCTGTTGATCGGTTCGGAGGGCACGCTGGGCGTGATCGTCGAAGCCACCGTTAAGCTGACTGACCCGCCGCCGGCCAGCAACGTGATGCTGCTGGCAGTACCCAGCTTCGAAGTGCTGATGCAGGTGTTCGCCGCGTTCCGCGCGCGCCTGCAACTGCAGGCCTTCGAGTTCTTCACCGACCGCGCGCTGGAACATGTGCTGGCGCACGGCGCGCAGGCGCCGTTCGACGAGGTGCACCCGTACTACGTGGTCACCGAGTTCGCCGCCAACGACGAAGCGCAGGAAGCGGCGGCGATGGCGGCCTTCGAGGACTGCATGGGCAACGGCTGGGTCAGCGACGGGGTGATCAGTGCCAGCGACGCCCAGGCCGCCCAGCTGTGGCGCCTGCGCGAAGGCATCACCGAATCGCTGGCGCGCTACAAACCCTACAAGAACGACGTCTCGGTACGGATCTCGGCGATGCCGGCGTTCCTGGCCGAGACCCAGGCGCTGATCGGGCAAGCCTACCCGCACTTCGACGTGGTCTGGTTCGGCCACATCGGCGACGGCAACCTGCATATCAACGTGATCAAGCCCGACGACACCAGTGACGCCGATTTCGTGGCGCAGTGCGAGCACGTCACCAAGCTGCTGGCGCAGGTGCTGGCGCGTTTCGATGGCAGCATCTCGGCCGAGCATGGCATCGGCCTGGTCAAGAAGGGCTACCTGGACAGCACCCGCGGCCCGGCCGAAATCGCGCTGATGAAGGCGGTCAAACGCGCGTTCGATCCCCAAGCGCGGCTGAATCCCGGCAAGCTGTTTGACGCCTGAGCCGGGCAAATCCTTCACGCACCCGTTACGCTCCACCCATCCTCACAACCGGCTTCGAACCGATGACCCGTCCGCTTCTGCTGCTCGCCCTGCTGTCCCTGCCGCTGGCCGGCTTTGCTTCCAGCTTCGCCGGCACCTCGGCCGGTTCTGCCACCGGTGCTTCCTCCGGCTCCTCGGGCAGCAGCTCGGGTGACGACAAGGTGGTGCTGGCCGCGCGCGACGATGCCGCTGCGTTCGTTGCCAGCGACGGCCAGATCCGTGGCGCCCGCCTGCAGGCCGCACTGGCCCACCTGCGTGAGCAGAGCGCCGCCGCGCAGCAGCAGAGCGACCTGGAACTGGCCCGCACACTGCTGGCGCGTTGATCCGGCCTTCGGGTAGTGCCGGCCGCTGGCCGGCAATTCCATGACATCTGCACGGAACGCCGCCACGCTTGGCGTGGCTCTACTGCTGACCGCCCACGTCGCGTCTGCAGCTGATCGCCTGCAGCTTGATCCGTCCGGTCTCGATCCGGCGCAGCAGCGGCTCGCCAGCCAGACCCTGGCCGACGTGCAGTCACTATTGCCGGACGGCCTGCTGGCTGCGTTGCCGGCGCAGGTACGGGTGCGCTGGACGGATGACCTGCCGGCCGATGTGCATGGCCGCACCTTCGCTGGCCGTATCGCGTTGCGCCGGAGTCTGCTGGGCGACAGTGCGCCGGGCGCCCGGCGCGCACGCCGCAGCGCGCTGGTACACGAACTGACGCACGTCGCCGACCGTGGCGGTGCGAACTGGTCGCAGAGCATGCGATGGCGTGACCTCGCGGGTTGGCAGCGCAAGCCCTGGCATCTCGGCCGTGGCGACAACGACTTCCGTGACCGCAGCCCCGATGCGTATGAACTGAAGGACCCGGCCGAGTACCTGGCAGTGAACGCCGAGCATTTCGTGCTCGACAGCGAGTTCGCCTGCCGGCGCCCGGCACTGGCGCGGTGGTACCAGGCCCATTTCGGAACCCCGCCATCGCTGCCGCAGTCGCACTGCGCGACCGCGTTGCCCTTGCTGCAGGCCGAATCGGAAGAGGGGGCGGCATCGCTGCTGCAGCTCGACCCCGCGCGTGTCTACGCCGTGGATTACCTGTTCGCCGAAGGCAGCGCGCAGCCGATGAGCCGCTGGGGCCACAGCATGCTGCGATTGGTGATCTGCAGGCCCGGGCGCGCGCCGGGACCGGACTGCCGGCTGGATCTTGAATACCATCGCGTGCTGTCCTTCCGCGCGTTCGTGGGCGACGTACAGATATCCAACTGGCGCGGCTTGACCGGCGGCTACCCGTCGCGGCTGTTCGTGCTGCCGCTGCAGCAGGTGGTGGACGAGTACACCAAGGTCGAACTGCGCGGCCTGCAGTCGCTGCCATTGCGGCTGCAGCGCGATGAGATCGCCAGCCTGCTCGAGCGCACCGCCCAGGTGCACTGGAGCTATGACGGGCGCTATTACTTCGTCAGCAACAACTGTGCGGTGGAGACCGCCAAGCTGCTGCAGGCCGGAGTGCCGCGGCTGGGCGAGGCCGGGCTGGCCCAGCTGAGTCCGCGTGGTCTCAAGCGCCGGCTGGCGCGGCTGGGCATGCTCGACGAGCGGGTACTCACGGACCGCAACGCCGCGCAGGCACAGGGGTATTACTTCGCTTCCGCGCGCGACCACTACCAGCAGTTGTTCACAGTGGCGGCGACCCAGCTGAGCCTGCCTGCCCGCGATGTGCGCGGCTGGTTGAAGCTGCCGGCGGAACAACGGGCACCGTGGCTGCTGAAGGGCGACCTGCGCGCCAGTGCCGGCCTGCTGTTGCTGGAACAGGCCGCACAGCGGCGTGCCGAGCTGCGGGCACGCGATGTGCTCAAGCGGCAGCTGCTGGCTGCTGCGGACAGCGCGGAAACCCGCAGCCTGCGCGGCCTGCTGGCGCAGAGTGGGCAGTGGTTGCGCCCGGGGACGCTGCTGCAGGACGGCGGCTATGGGTTGCCGCTGGGCGACGAGCAGGTACTGCTGTCTGCGGCCGTGGCCACTGCCAGTGCGCAGGCGGTACCGGCATGGCAGGCATTGCGTGTGCAGCTTCGCCAGCAGTTGCCGGCGCAGCAGCGTGAGGAAATGGATGCGATCGACGCCAATCTGGCCGCGCTGGGAGCACACCTGCGCACGCAGGCCGCTGGTCCGGCTACTGGCGCGGCAGTTCGATGACGAAACGGCTGCCGCCGCAGCTGCCGGGCGTGCAGCAGGCACGGCCACCATGTGCATCGGCGATGGCCTTGACCACCGCCAGGCCAAGCCCGCTGCCACCGCCCTGGCGCGAACGTGAGCCGTCGGCGCGCATGAACGGAGTGAAGATGTCGGCATGCAGTCCGGGATCGATCCCCGGGCCTTCATCCTCGATGGCCACCTGCACATGGCCCGGCGTGTCATGCACGGCGATGCGCACCTTGCCTGGGCTGGCATAGCGACGCGCGTTCTCCAGCAGCGCCAGCAGCGCCTGGCGCAGGCGCGTGGGATCACAGTGCGCGTTGTGTTCCTCGCGGCTGGTTTCCAGTTCCAGCACGAAGCCCGCAGCGCGGAACTGCGGGTCGACCAGCGTCATCACCGAATGCACCTCGGCCACCACGTCGGTGCGTGCGCGACGCACGTCCAGCCGCGCATTGTCGGACAGGCTCAGCACGCGCAGATCTTCAATCAGTCGCGACAGCCCTTCGACCTGGGCGAGCAGGCTGCGGAACTGCGACTCGTCCGGCTGGAACACGCCCTCGGCCAGTCCCTGCAGGCGGCCGCGCAGGATCGTCACCGGAGTACGCAGCTCATGTGCGATGGCCGCATGCCACATCGCGCGCTCGCTCTCCATGTGCTGCAGGCGGCGCGCCATCGCATTGAAGTCCTCAACCAGGGTTGCCACTTCGCCCGGCGAATTCTCCTCGACGTTGGCGCGCGCCCCAAGGTCACCGCTGGCGAGCGCACGCACGCTGTCCACCAGCGAATTCAACGGCGACAGGATGCGGTGGGCGAGGCGGAACGAGGCGGCGATGGCCAGCGCCAGGCCGGTCAGGATCACGCCCACCATCCATGCAAGCTCCGGCCCGGTCGGCAGCCAACTTTCCGGCTCTTCGGTACTTCCGGGGAAGAACTCGACCAGCACCGCGTACAGCAGCCACGACGACAGGATCATCATCACGATGACGCCGATCACCATCAGCGACATCGAGACGATGATGTGGCGGCTGAGCCCGGAACGGCGCAGTCGGGCCATCAGCGGTCAGCCATCAACCGGTAGCCGACGCCGCGCACACTGGCCGGAACATTGACCATGCCCACTTCGTCCAGCTTGCGGCGCAGCTTGCTGACATGGCTGTCGACAGTGCGCTCCAGCGCTTCGCTTTCCGGCAGGCATTCGTGCATCAGCTCGCTGCGGCTGAAGATGCGGGTCGGTGCCAGCGCCATGCAGTGCAGCAGCTTGAACTCGGTGAGCGTGAGCAGCACTTCGTGACTATAGCCTTCGCCCTCCACGTGCACGGCGTGGGTGGCCGAGTCGATCAGCAGCGGGCCGACGCGCAGCGCAGTGGGCGCGTCCACGCGCGAGGCGCGCAGCGTACGCCGCAGCACCGCGCGCACGCGCGCCGCCACCTCGGCCGGGTTGAACGGCTTGACCACGTAGTCGTCGGCACCCATGCGCAGCGCGGTCAGCTTGTCCAGGTCCTGGTCCAGCGCGGTCAGCATGATCACCGGCGTCTCACCACGCTGGCGCAGCTGGGTCAGCACGCTCCAGCCATCCAGGCGTGGCAGCTGTACATCGAGCAGGACCAGGTCGGGGCGGGCGCTGCGATGCAGGTCCAGTGCGCTATGGCCATCGGCCGCGCGCAGCGTGCGCAGTCCTTCGCGTTCCAGGTAGGCGCTGAGAATATCGGCGATCTCGGCCTCATCCTCGACGATCAGGACCAGGGCGGCGAGGGCGGGGGAGGCATGCATGCAGGGGCGGGGCCGTAAGGTGCTTGCCTCCATCGTATCTCCACAGTTCCTCCATCGAAACCCCATCATTGCCACGCACACTGCGCGCTTCAGAACCTATCCGCCGCCTGCGCGGCATTGTGCACAGCAATGAGAACCTTCAGGACTCCGGTCGCGTTGATCGCGGCCCTCGCCCTGGCCATGACGGCCTGCTCAACCCCCGAAGCCACTCCCGAAGCCGCACCGCGTGTCAGCGTGGTCACCGTCGGCCCGCAGGTGGTACAGCGCGATGACGAACTGCCCGGCCGCGTGGCTGCCGTGCGCACCGCACAGATCCGTGCCCAGGTGGGCGGCATCGTGCAGCGCCGCCTGTTCGACCAAGGCGCAGAAGTGAGCGCCGGCCAGGCCCTGTTCCAGATCGATCCGGCGGCGTTCCGTGCAGATGTTGATTCGGCACTGGCAGCCCTTCAGCGCAGCGAAGCGGCGCTGGGCCGCAGCCGCGTGCAGTCGCAGCGCCTGCATGCGCTGGCCGCCGCACAGGCGGTCAGCCAACAGCATCGCGACGATGCCAGTGCCGAGTACGAACAGGCCCGTGCCGCGGTGAACGAAGCGCGCGCGATCCTGGCCCGTCGCCAGCTTGACCTGCGCTATGCCACGGTCAGCGCGCCGATTGCCGGCCGCATCGACCAGGCGCTGGTGACCGAAGGCGCACTGGTGGGCGTGGCCGATGCCGAGCCGATGGCAGTGGTGCAGCAGATCGACCAGGTCTACGTCGATGTGCGCCAACCGGCGGCGCAGCTGGAGTCTCTGCAGCGCAGTGCCGCCGGTGGCGGCGAGCTGCCGGTGACGATCATCGGTGCCAGCGGCAAGCCACTGCCCGAACGCGGCCAACTGCTGTTCTCCGGCATCAATGTCGATGCGCGAACCGGTGATGTCATCCTGCGCATCCTGGTCGACAACCCGCAGCGACAGCTGCTGCCCGGCATGTACGTGCGCGCGAGGGTGCCACGTGGCGCGCCGGCCAGTGCATTGACCGTGCCACAGCAGGCGGTGCTGCGCAGCGCCGGTGGCCAGGCCTATGCCTGGGTGATCGGCGCCGACGGCAAGGCGGTGATCCGCACGCTGGAAGTGGACGGCAGTGTCGATCGCCAGTGGCTGGTGCGCACGGGCCTGAAGGCCGGCGAGAAGGTGGTGGTCGAGGGCCAGGAGCGCCTGCAGGAAGGCGTGGTGGTCGATGCGCGCGACTGGCAGATGCCGGTCGCCAGCGCCGGTGCAGTGCAGGCCGGCAGCAAGGGCTGAGCCTTTCCGGGGCCGGTCCCTCCAGGGAAATCCAACATGGCACGTTTCTTCATCGATCGCCCGGTGTTCGCCTGGGTGCTGGCGATCTTCATCATCCTGGCCGGCGTGCTGGCGATCCCGCGGCTGGCGGTGGAGCGCTATCCAGCAGTCGCCCCGCCCAGCGTCAGCATCTATGCCAGCTACCCGGGTGCCAGCCCGCAGACGCTGAATGATGCCGTGGTTGGCCTGATCGAGCGCGAGCTGTCCAGCGTCAAGCACCTGCTGTACTTCGAGTCGTCGGTGGACGCGTCCGGCGAAGCGTCGATCACTGCCACCTTCAAGCCCGGCACCAATCCGGAGCTGGCGCAGGTGGACGTGCAGAACCGGATCAAGGCGATCGAACCGCGGCTGCCGCGCAGCGTGCGCCAGAACGGGCTGTTCGTGGAGGCCGCTGATTCCGGCCTCCTGATGCTGGTCGGCCTGCGTTCGCCCGATGCCAGCGTCAGCGAGGCGGCGCTGGGCGATTTCATGGCGCGCAACATCATCGAAGAGCTGCGCCGTATCGATGGCGTCGGCCGCGTGCAGTTGTTCGGTGCCGAGCAGGCGATGCGCGTGTGGCTGGACCCGACCCGGTTGACCGGCTACGGCCTGACCATGGGCGATGTGGCAACCGCGATCGAGCAGCAGAATCTGGAGATTTCGCCAGGACGCATTGGTGATTCGCCGGGTGTTCCAGGCCAGCGCATCACCGTGCCGCTCAGTGCCGACGGCCAGTTGTCCACGCCCGAACAGTTCGCGGCGATCGTACTGCGTGCCGGCGCCGACGGTTCACGGGTGGTGCTGGGTGATGTCGCCCGCGTCGAGCTGGGCGCGCAGAGCTATGCCTGGGGCACCCGCGAGGACGGCCATCCAGCCACCGCCGCCGGCGTGCAGCTGCGCCCGGGCGCGAACGCGGTGCGTACCGCTGCGGCGGTGCGTGAGCGCATTGCTGAGCTGGCGCCCCTGCTGCCGCGCGGGGTGGAAGCGAGCATCCCGTTCGACACCGCGCCGTTCGTGAAGATCTCGATTCAGAAGGTGGTGCAGACCCTGCTGGAGGCGATGCTGCTGGTGTTCGCGGTGATGTACCTGTTCCTGCAGAACTGGCGTTACACGCTGATCCCGGCGTTGGTCGCACCGATCGCGCTGCTGGGTACGTTCGCGGTGATGCTGGCGCTGGGCTTCTCGATCAACGTACTGACCATGTTCGGCATGGTGCTGGCCATCGGCATCATCGTCGACGACGCGATCGTGGTGGTCGAGGGCGTGGAACGGATCATGGCCGAGGAGGGCCTGCCGCCGCGCGAGGCCACCATCAAGGCGATGCGTGAACTGACCGGCGCAGTGATCGGCATTACCCTGGTGCTGACTGCGGTGTTCATCCCGATGGCGCTGGCCAGCGGTTCGGTGGGCGCGATCTACCGCCAGTTCACCGTGGCGATGGCGGTGTCGATCCTGTTCTCTGCGCTGCTGGCCCTGAGTCTGACGCCGGCGCTGTGCGCGACCCTGCTGCGCCAGGCCACCCACGGCCATTACGGTCGCGGCGGGCTGTTCGGCGGTTTCAACCGGGGCTTCGAGCGGATGACCGGGCGTTACCAGCGTGGTGTGGCGTCGGTGCTGCAGCGGAGCGGGCGGGTGATGGGCGTGTTCGCCGCGCTGGTGGCGGCGTTGCTGCTGGGCCTGCACTGGCTGCCGGGTGCATTCCTGCCGGAAGAAGACCAGGGCTATTTCATGACCTCGATCCAGCTGCCGGCCGAGGCGACGGCCGAGCGTACGCTGGCCGTTGTCGAAGCCTACGAACGGCACGTGGCCTCGCGTCCGGGCATCGGCTCCAACCAGTCGATCCTCGGCTACAGCTTTTCCGGTTCCGGCCCGAGTGCGGCGCTGACCTACACCATGCTGAAGGACTGGGGTGAGCGCGCAGGCGCAACCGCGGCCGGTGAGGTGGAGGCCGCACAGCAGGCGATGGCCACGGTTGCCGAGGGTGAGGTGATGAGCGTGATGCCGCCGGCCATCGACAGCCTGGGTCGTTCCTCCGGCTTCTCGCTGGCCCTGCAGGCGCGTACCGGGCAGGGCCAGGCCGAACTGCGCGCAGCCCTGCAGCAGCTGCTGAAGCTGGCCGAAGCCAGCCCGCTGCTGTCGGAGGTGCATGCCGATGGCCTGCCAGCCGGCACCAGCGTGCGGCTGGAGATCGACCGCGCCAAGGCCGAGGCGATGGGCGTGGGCTTCGAGCACATCAGCAGCACGCTGTCGGCGGCCATGGGCTCGCAGTACGTCAACGACTTCCCGAACAAGGGACGGCTGCAGCAGGTGATCCTGCAGGCCGATGCGCCGCACCGGATGGAGCTGGAAGACGTGCTGAAGCTGTACGTGCGCAACAGCGAGGGCGGCATGGTGGCGTTGTCCGAGCTGGTCACCCCGCACTGGACCGAGGCGCCGTTGCAGCTGCAACGCTATCTTGGTTTCCCGGCGCTGAACCTGTCCGGCGCCCCGGCCTCTGGCGTGTCGACCGGCCAGGCCATGGCGGAGATGGAGCGGTTGGCCGAAAAGCTGCCGTCCGGCTTCGCCCTGCAATGGACCAGCCAGTCGCTGCAGGAGCGTGAGTCGGGGGCGCAGGCGCCGTGGCTGCTGCTGTTGTCGATGCTGGTGGTCTTCCTGGTGCTTGCCGCGCTGTACGAGAGCTGGTCGATTCCGTTGGCGGTGCTGCTGGTGGTGCCCCTGGGCCTGCTTGGCGCGGTCGCCGCGGTGCTGTTGCGCGGCATGCCCAACGACGTGTTCTTCAAGGTCGGCATGATCACCGTGATCGGGCTGTCGGCGAAGAACGCGATCCTCATCGTCGAATTCGCGCGGCAGCTGCAGCAGCAGGGGCGCGGCCTGGTTGAAGCAGCGCTGGAGGCGGCGCGGCTGCGCCTGCGTCCGATCGTGATGACCTCGCTGGCGTTCGCGCTGGGCGTGGTGCCACTGATGCTGGCACAGGGCGCGTCGAAGGAAACCCAGCAGGCAATTGGAACCGGCGTGTTCGGCGGCATGGTCAGTGCGACCGTGCTGGCGGTGTTCTTCGTGCCGGTCTTCTATGTAGTGGTGCAGGGCGCGCGGCAGTGGATCGCGCAGCGCCTGCGCAGGCGCCGGCCGATGCCGGGAGGAACCGTGGATGGAACGGAACATCGTTGAAGATCTGCATGAGCAGCAGTTGATGGCGCTGGAGCAGCGCCTGTGCGCAGCGCTGCTGGATAACAATCACGATGCGTTGAACGCGCTGGTATCGCCGGCCCTGTTCCTGATGGACGGCCACGGTGGCCGCATGCTCGATCTGCCGTGGCTGCGTGATTGGTTGGCCGGTGACCTGCAGGTACGAAGCCTGCAGCTGCACGCGGTGGAAACGCTGCTGTGTGGCCGTCTGGCGTTGCTGTCCAGCGACGTGCGGATGTCGGTGTGGCGGCAGGGCCGGGAGCGTGAACTGAAGCTGCGCCTGTTGCGGGTCTGGACCTGCAGTTCCGGCGGCAGTGGCGCGCAGCTGCTGTCGATGGCGGTGCTGGCCGCATGAGTGCGGTCAGGCTGTTTTCAGGCCCCGCTCACCGCGAGGTGGTAGGGTCGAGCATTCCTGTAGTGTCGACAAGGAGTCGAGCCATGCGTGTAGTTCCCAGTCTGTTGGCAGCCTCCCTGGGGTTGGTCCTGGCCGCGTGCCAGCCGGCCCAGGCACCCGCGGCGGGCAGCAATGACCCCTCGCCTGCCACGCCGAAGCCGAGCGCCAACACGGAAGGTGGCAGCGAGACCGCCTACCAGTGTGGTGATCTGAGCGTGCGCGCGACCTTCAATGGCGAGGATGCTGCCACGCTGGTGATCGGCGAGCGTAGCTTCGCCATGACCTCCGAGCGCGCGGCATCCGGCGCCAAGTACAGCGATGGCCTTGGCAACAGCTTCTGGACCAAGGGCAGCGATGATGGCCTGCTGAGCCTGAAGGGCGAGCCGGATCGCGAGTGCCATGCGGTGGAAGCTGGCGAAGGCGATGGCAGCGCCGGCAATGCCGCGTTCCGTGCCACCGGCAATGAACCCGGATGGCTTGCAGTCGTCGATGGCAATATGCCGGGCCTGCAGGTGGAAGTTGACTATGGCGAGCGCCGCTTTGACGTGGCCAAGCCAACCAAGGGAGCCGACGGCTGGAGCGGCAAGGCGTCCGATGGTACCGACGTCAAGCTGAGTTTCCAGCGCACTACCTGCCAGGACGATATGAGCGGGGAGGCGTTCGAGGCGAAGGTGATGCTGACCGTCGGTACGCGCCAGTACCACGGCTGCGGCAATTTCGGCGCGAAGCAGCCGTAAGTTACCTGTAGAGCCGAGCCCACGCTCGGCTGCAGTACCTGTCCAACCCACCGCAGCCGAGCACGGGCTCGGCTCTACACAACTACTGTCAGCGATGCGCTGCTTGCTGCCTGCGGCGAACTTGCCGCAGGCAGCGATCGGCAGGCGATCGGCGCAGGGTGCTTAGTCGGCACGGCCGGCGAATTCGCCGGTGGCGGTGTTCACCAGCACGCGCTCGCCGTTGACGATGTACTCCGGCACCATGATCTCGATGCCGGTGTTGAGCTTGGCCGGCTTCGGGCGCTTGGTGGCGGTGCCACCCTTCAGTTCCGGCGGCGTCTCGATCACTTCCAGCACCACGGAGGCCGGCAGCTGGATCGCCACCGGCTGCTCGTCGATCACCTGCACGTAGATGCCGGTCAGGCCGTCGGTGATGTAACCGGCGTCATCGCCGATCACGTCCGCATCCAGGGTGTACGGGGTGTAGTCCTCGTCATCCAGGAACACGAAGGCATCGCCGTCCTTGTACGAATAGGTGGACTGGCGGCGCAGCAGTTCGACCTCGACCAGGTTGTCGTCGGCATCGAAGCTGGCGTCGAGCTTGTTGCCTCCCGGCACGCTGTACATGATGAAGCGGAAGCGGACGTTGCCGCCGCGACCCTGAGGCGAGCTGCGCTCGATGTCGCGGATCTGGTACACGCCGTTGTTGTACTCGACGACGTTGCCCTTCTTAATGTCGTTGGCTTTCATGGTGATCTAGGTCGTTGGGGAGGGCGCCGTCCCGGCGCCCGGGGGAATCACTTCGGAGCGAGGCGGGTAGCGCCGTCCAGGCGGATGGTCTCGCCGTTGAGGTAGGTGTTGCCAAGGATGAAGCCGACCAGGCTGGCGAAGTCTTCCGGCTTGCCCAGGCGCGGCGGGAACGGGATCGAGGCGGCCAGCGACTGCTGCACGGCTTCGGGCATGCCATCGACCATCGGCGTCCAGAACACGCCCGGGGCGATGGTATTGACGCGGATGCCGAAGCGCGACAGTTCGCGTGCCATCGGCAGCGTCATCGACACCACGCCGCCCTTGCTGGCGGCATACGCGGCCTGGCCGATCTGGCCCTCATAGGCGGCGATGCTGGCGGTGTTGATGATCACCCCGCGCTCGCCATCGATGCCGGCCTCGTTGTGCTGCATGCGGTTGGCGGCGGCCTTGGCGACATTGAAGCTGCCGACCAGATTGACCATCACCGTGCCCTGGAAGCCGGCCAGCGGCATCGGGCCGTCCTTGCCCAGCACGCGGCCGGCGCCGAGGATGCCGGCGCAGTTCATCGCCACGTTCAGGCCGCCGAGGAAATCGTGGGCCTGGTCGATGGCTGCCGAGACGGCCGCTTCATCGCTGACGTTGACGTTGAAATAGCGGGCCTTGTCGGCACCCAGATCGGCAACGGCGGCGGCGCCCTTGGCGTCGTTGAGGTCGAACAGGGCCACCTTGCCGCCCTGGGCGACGAGGTGCTGGGCCACGGCCAGGCCGAGGCCGGAGACGCCGCCAGTGATCACGGCACGTACGGAAGACAGCTGCATTGAACGGTCCTGCAGGTTCGAGAACCGCCGATTCTAACGGAAGCCGTGACCGCCGCTGTTGTGCACTGCGCCGCCGGTGCAGGGCGGCGCAGTGCAGCGGTCAGCCGGCGGCCAGCGCCTGGCCGGTGCGGCTGGCGGTGGCGCGACCGAGCAGGCCGGCCAGCCAGCGGCCGGTCTCGGCCAGTGCCGGCAGGTCCACGCCGCTGTCCAGGCCCAGGCCCTGCAGCAGGTAGACCACATCCTCGCTGGCGACGTTGCCGCTGGCGCCCTTGGCATACGGGCAGCCACCGGCGCCGGAGACCGCGCTGTCGACCACGCGCACGCCTTCTTCCAGGCAGGTGGCGATGTTGGCGATGGCCTGGCCGTAGGTGTCGTGGAAGTGCACGGCCAGTGCCGTCATCGGAATCTCGGCGGCAACCGCCTGCAGCATCGCCCGTGCCTTGCGCGGGGTGCCGACGCCGATGGTGTCGCCCAGTGAGATTTCGTAACAACCCATCTGGTGCAGGGCGCGCGCCACCCGCACCACGTCGGCCAGCGGCACCTCGCCCTGGTAGGGGCAGCCGAGTGCGGTGGAGACATAGCCGCGCACGCGCACGCCATCGGCGGCGGCGCGGCGCAGGATCGGCTCGAACCGGGCCAGCGATTCGTCGATGCCGGCATTGGTATTGGTACGGTTGAAGGCCTCGGAGGCGGCGGTGAACACCGCCACTTCCTCCACGCCCACCGCACGGGCGCGGTCGTAGCCCTGTTCGTTCGGCACCAGTACCGGGTAGTGCACGCCCGGCCGGCGCTGGATGCCGGCATAGACCTCGGCGGCGTCGGCCAGTTGCGGGATCCACTTCGGGCTGACGAAACTGGTCGCCTCGATGCTGCGCAGGCCGGTGGCCGACAGGCGGTTGATCAGTTCGATCTTGTCGGCGGTGGACACCGACTGCTTTTCGTTCTGCAGCCCATCACGCGGGCCGACCTCGACGATGCGGACGTAATCGCTCATGCGGCTGCCCCATCGGACGGACGGTGGCAGACCGCTTCGATGTTGTTGCCGTCCGGGTCGAGCACGAAGGCGGCGTAGTAATCCGGGTGGTACCACGGGCGCAGGCCCGGGGCGCCGTTGTCGCGGCCACCGGCGGCGAGAGCGGCGGCGTGGAAGGCGTCCACCTGCGCGCGGCGGGTGCAGGCAAAGGCCACGTGCACGCCGTGACTGGTGGTGCCGCCATTGCCGAGCCAGAAGAACGGCTTGCCGTCGCTGCCGAAGCCGATGTGGTCGTGGTCACCGGTTTCTTCGGCGCTCACTTCCATCACGACGTCGATCTGCAGCGGCGCCAGTGCCTGCAGGAAGAAGGTCCTGCTGCGCGCCAGGTCGGCGCTGGTCAAACCAAGATGATCGAGCATGTTCAGGCTTCCGTGACCCAGTGGGGGCGCGCTTGTCGAGGAAGGCGCCCAGGCCTTCCTGGCCCTCGGCGGACACCCGCAGGCGCGCGATCAGGGCGGCATTATCCCGATCCAGCGCGTCGCGGTCATGGCTGTCGCGGACCTGCCGCACCAGCTGCTTGGCGGTGGACGAGGCGATCGGGCCGGCCTTGTCGAGCAGGGCCAGCTGGCGTTCCAGGGCTTCGTCCAGGCGTTCGGGCTCGACCAGCTGGTGGACCAGGCCGATGCGCAGCGCGGTGTCGGCATCGAAGTGCTCGCCGGTGGCGAACCAGCGCCGCGCCTGGCGCGGGCCGATGGCCTCGATCACGTAGGGCGAGATCACCGCCGGCAGCAGGCCGAGGCGGCTTTCGGTCAGGCCGAAGCGGGCCGAGGTGCTGGCGATGGCGATGTCGCAGCAGGCGACCAGGCCGACGCCGCCCCGAAGGCGGCGCCATGGACCCGGGCCAGGGTCGGCTTGGGCAGCTCGTCCAGGGTGCGCATCAGCCGCGCCAGGGCCAGCGAGTCCTCGCGGTTGTCGGCCTCGCTGGCGGCGGCCATGCCGCGCATCCACTGCATGTCGGCACCGGCCGAGAAGGAAGCGCCGTGACCGGCGACCACCACGGCCCGGACCGAATCATCGCCGCCGGCGGCTTCCAGTGCGGCAGTCAGCCGGGCGATCAGGCTGGCGTCAAAGGCGTTGTGCAGCTCCGGCCGGTTCAGCCAGAGGGTGAGGACAGCGCCACGGCGCTCGATCTGCAAAGCATCGTTCATGGGATTCCAGGGTCACTCCATACCTGTATGGATCATAGCGGGCCATTGGTCATGGGCCATGACGCGACGCGGGAATGTTAGAATCGAGAACCATTTACATCCAGCAGAGAACACGCTAGATGACGCTGTCCGAACTGCCGCTGCACACCTCGGCCGTGGTCGAGTCCGTGCAGGACCTGCATGCCAACGATGCCATTGCCCGTCGCCTGCGCGAGCTGGGTTTCGTGAATGGCGAGGAAGTACGCTTGGTGGCCAAGGGCCCGGTGGGGGGCGAGCCGCTGCTGGTGCAGGTCGGGTTCACCCGGTTCGCGCTGCGGATCAGTGAAGCCAAGCGCGTCGTGGTCGACGCTGCCAGCCAGGAACGACGTGCATGACCGCCACTGTCTCCGCCTCACCGCTGCGCATCGCGCTGGTCGGGAACCCCAACAGCGGCAAGACCGCGCTGTTCAACCAGCTGACCGGCAGCCGGCAGAAGGTCGCCAACTACACCGGCGTCACCGTAGAGCGCAAGGAAGGTCGCCTGCGCGCGCCGTCCGGCCGCGAATTCGCCGTGCTCGACCTGCCGGGTGCCTACAGCCTGCATCCGGCCAGCCTGGATGAGGCGATCACCCGTGACCTGTGCCGGGGCTTCTACCCGGGCGAAGCTGCGCCGGACGTGCTGCTGTGCGTGATCGACGCCACCAACCTGCGCCTGCACCTGCGCTTCGCGCTGGAGCTGCGTGAACTGGGCAAGCCGATGGTGGTCGCCCTGAACATGGTCGATGCGGCCCAGCGCCGTGGCATCCAGGTGGACGTGGCCGCGCTGGAGCGCGAGCTGGGCGTACCGGTGGTGGAGACCGTAGCGGTGCGCAAGCAGGGTGCCAAGGCCCTGGTCGAACGCCTCGATGCGATGGTGCCGCACCTGGATGCACCGGTGCCGGGCCCGGAAGGTGGCATCGACTACCACGCCAAGGTGCGCGAGATCCTGTCGGTCGCCGTGCGGATGCCGGCGCGGACCGCGAAGATCGACGACGCGCTGGACCGCTGGCTGCTGCACCCGGTGTTCGGGCTGATCAGCCTTGCAGTGGTGATGTTCCTGATCTTCCAGGCGGTGTACGCCTGGGCGACGCCGTTGATGGATGGCATCGAGGCTGGCTTCGCCTGGCTCGGCGCTCTCGTTGGCAGCGTGTTGCCGGAGGGTCCGCTGGCCAGCCTGCTGACCGACGGCATCATCGCCGGCGTCGGTGGCGTGGTGGTGTTCCTGCCGCAGATCCTGATCCTGTTCTTCTTCATCCTGGTGCTGGAGGAATCCGGCTACCTGCCACGTGCGGCGTTCCTGCTCGACCGCATGATGGCCGCCGCCGGCCTGTCCGGCCGCTCGTTCATCCCGCTGCTGTCCAGCTTCGCCTGCGCGGTGCCGGGCATCATGTCCACGCGCAGCATCCAGGACCCGCGTGACCGCCTGGCCACCATCCTGGTCGCACCGCTGATGACCTGCTCGGCGCGCCTGCCGGTGTACGCCCTGCTGATCGGTGCGTTCATTCCGCAGAAGACGGTGTGGGGGTGTTCAACCAGCAGGGCCTGGTGCTGTTCGGCCTGTACGCCGCCGGCATCCTCAGTGCGCTGGCGATGTCGTGGATCATGAAGAAGTGGCGCCGCGACAAGAGCGAGCATCCGCTGATGCTGGAGCTGCCGTCGTACCGCCTGCCACATGTGCGTGACCTGGCGGTGGGCCTGTATGAGCGCGGCATGATCTTCCTCAAGCGTGTCGGCGGCATCATCCTGGCGCTGACCATCCTGCTGTGGGTGCTGCTGTCGTTCCCGGCGGCCCCGGCCGATGCCACGATGCCAGCCATCGACTACAGCTACGCCGGCCAGATCGGCCATGCGATGGCGGTGTTCTTCGCGCCGCTGGGCTTCAACTGGCAGATCTGCATTGCGCTGATCCCGGGACTGGCCGCGCGCGAGGTGGCGGTGTCTTCGCTGGCCACCGTGTATGCGCTGTCGGCCGCCGATGACGATGCCGCCAGCCAGGCGCTGACCCCGCTGATCAGCGATGGCTGGTCGCTGGCGACCGCGCTGTCGCTGCTGGTCTGGTACATCTACGCCCCGATGTGCATCTCGACGCTGGCCACCATCAAGCGCGAGACCAACTCGTGGAAGCAGATGGGCTTTGCCGCGTTCTACCTGTTTGCCGCGGCTTACGTGGCCGCGCTGATCACCTACCAGGTGACCAAGGCGCTGGGAGGCGGCTGATGGATACCGGGCTGCTGATCCAGTACCTGATCATCGCGGTGGCCGTGCTGGTCAGTGCCTGGGTGGTGCTGAAGAAGCAGTTCCCGGGCACCGTGCGCACGCTGCGCGGGGCCTTGGCGCTGGCCCTGCTGAAGCCGGGTCGCGCGGCCTGGCTGCAGGCGCTGGGGCGGAAGATCGCACCACCGGCCAGCGGTGGGGGCGGTGCCTGTGGGGGGTGCGACAGCTGCGGGCCGACCAAGAAGTAGCGTCCAGCCATGCTCGACGGCGGCTGTCCGGAGGGTGCGAACTTTCGACCTGTCGATGCGAAGCTTGGTTCGCACGCGCCGGGTTCAGACCTCTCTGCGGATGATCGCGCGGAAGTTCCCGCCCTGATTCAATCGCCGCACCGATTCGCGGTTTCCATGGGCTGCTGCGAAACCCGCCACGTCGGCCAGGGCATCGAGCAGCAGGGCCTTCAGCGCGTCGCGGTTGCCGGCCTCCAGCAGGTCATCAAGATCCTGCTGGATGAAGGTCCGGCGCAGGCCCGGCGTTTCTTCGATCCGCCAGTCGACATGGGGCGTGGGAATGCTGGAGCGGTACCGGAAAGCCGTTTCAAGATCGTCAGGCGCGAGGGGATACGCGAGCAGCTCTGGAAAGTAGAGTCCAGCATTCACATAGAAGCCCCGGCTTTCGCTGGCGCGCTGGTGATTAACGACAAGCAGGGCGGCATCCAGCAAGCGGTAGCGCGTGGTCGACGTCCCGGCATAACCGGTCTTCCTGGCGCATTTGCTGAAGACGGTCGAGGATTTCATGGGTTTTGCCCGGGCTGAGGGAAGGGCCACAGACTTGAAGTGGAGCGTTGCCGCGTCCAGTGGCAAACCCGTCATCGCAGGGGCATGCAGCATCGCAGCGATGGCGCTTGCCGGAGCGGGCGTGCTGCCGCTAGCCTGCAGGCATGAACCAGACTCCCCTGCGATTGCTCATTCACGGTGCCTCCGGGCGCATGGGCCAAGCCCTGCTGCGGCTGGCCGCCGAACATTCCGAAACCCTGCAGATCGTGGCCGCCGTGACCGGTCGCGCGCCGGCCCAGCGCGTAGTCGACGGTGTGCCGTTCTTCGCGGCCAGCGAATTGCCCGGTGCGCCGGTGTTCGACGTGGCTATTGACTTCAGCCTGCCGGAGGGCTTCGACCCGCTGCTGGCGCTGTGCGTGGATCGCGGGGCCGGGCTGGTGTCGGGTACCACCGGTATCTCCAGCACACAGCGCCAGGCGCTGGACGCCGCGGCGGCGAAGATCCCGCTGGTATGGGCCTCGAACTTCAGCCTGGGCGTGGCGGTACTGGACGAACTGGTGGAGCGCGCGGCGCAGGCGCTGGCCGGCTGGGACTGCGACATCGTCGAATCGCACCACACCCAGAAGAAGGACGCGCCATCGGGCACTGCATTGACCCTGGGCGCGGCCGCGCAGCGGGGCGGGGCGGAGCCGCACTACGCCAGCCTGCGCGCCGGCGACATCGTAGGCGAGCATCTGGTGCAGTTCACCGGGCTGGGCGAGCGCATCGAGCTGGTACACCGGGCCACCAATCGCGACATCTTCGCCCGCGGCGCCCTGTTTGCCGCCCGCCAGCTGCAGGGCCGGGCCCCGGGCAGCTACCGCGTGCGGGACCTGCTGCAGTAAGGCGGGCTGATTCCTGGGGCTGGATCCCTTTCCAGCGGAGAGGGCTCTGACCCCATCCGAGGGCGCCTGGGGTCAGAGCCTTTCCCATTCGGGAATGGATCCGACCCCGCCTCCGGCCCGCATACGCCGCCGGATTGAAATGAATGCGCAATCGCCTGTTCATGAAGCGCGATAACCGCTGGCGTGAGCGTCCCGGCAGCGCTACAATTCGCACTCGCCGAATCACGAAAGCCGGACCGGTCCCAGACCGTACGTCCGCGCTTTTTTGCAACCGGATTTCCGTGAAGCGCAGGCGTGACTTCGGCAGCCCCCTCGGTAGCCAAAGTGAGATTCCCGTGACCCAAGCCGCAATCCTCGTCCTCGAAGACGGCACCGTATTCGAGGGCGAATCCGTAGGCGCGCCCGGCCTGTCCGTCGGTGAAGTGGTGTTCAACACCGCCATGACCGGCTATCAGGAAGTGTTGACCGACCCGTCCTACGCCCGGCAGATGGTCACGCTGACCTATCCGCATATCGGCAACACCGGCATGACCGACCAGGACGACGAAGCGTCCAAGGTGTGGTCGGCCGGCCTGATCGTGCGCGACGTTCCGCGCCGCCCCAGCAACTGGCGCAGCCAGGTGTCGCTGCAGGACTGGCTGATCCAGCGTGGCGTGGTCGCCATCGCCGGCATCGACACCCGCAAGCTGACCCGCATCCTGCGCGAGAAGGGTGCGCAGAACGGTGCGCTGATGGCCGGCGACATCGACGTGGAAAAGGCACTGGAAGCCGCCCGCAAGTTCCCGGGGCTGAAGGGCATGGATCTGGCCAAGGTCGTCACTACCGAGAAGACCTACACCTGGACCGAGGGCCAGCTGGACCTGGATGCCAACGCCTTCGTCAGCGTGCCGGCCAAGTACAAGGTCGTGGCCTACGACTTCGGCGTGAAGACCAACATCCTGCGCATGCTGGCCGAGCGCGGCTGCGAAGTGACCGTGGTGCCGGCGCAGACCCCGGCCGCCGAGGTGCTGGCACTGAAGCCGGACGGCGTGTTCCTGTCCAACGGCCCGGGTGACCCGGAACCGTGCGACTACGCCATCGAAGCGATCAAGACCTTCATCGATGTGAAGATCCCGACCTTCGGCATCTGCCTGGGCCACCAGCTGCTCGGCCTGGCCTCGGGCGCGCAGACCATGAAGATGGGCCACGGCCACCACGGTGCCAACCATCCGGTGCAGGACCTGGACAGCGGCCGGGTGATGATCACCTCGCAGAACCACGGTTTCGCGATCGATGAAGCAACCCTGCCGCCGACCCTGCGCGTGACCCACCGTTCGCTGTTCGACGGCACCAACCAGGGCGTGGCCCGCACCGACGTGCCGGCGTTCTCGTTCCAGGGCCATCCGGAAGCGTCGCCGGGCCCGCACGACGTCGGCCCGCTGTTCGACCGCTTCGTGGTGCTGATGGAGCAGGCCAAGGCGTGATCAGTACGCCGCCGGCCTGCCGGTGGCGTCGCGATGGACCGTAAACCCCGCATCGCTGCTGCCCCGGCGCGGCGCTGCGGATCAAGATTCCTGATCGACAGCGTGCGATCACCCCCCTTGTCACGCTGTACTGACTTAGAGAAGAAAATGCCCAAGCGCACTGACCTCAAGACCATCCTCATCATCGGTGCTGGCCCGATCGTCATCGGCCAGGCCTGCGAGTTCGACTACTCCGGTGCCCAGGCCTGCAAGGCCCTGCGTGACGAGGGTTACCGCGTGGTGCTGGTCAACAGCAACCCGGCCACGATCATGACCGACCCGGAGATGGCCGACGCCGTCTACATCGAGCCGATCAACTGGCAGACGGTCGAGAAGATCATCGCCAAGGAAAAGCCCGATGCGCTGCTGCCGACCATGGGTGGCCAGACCGCGCTGAACTGCGCGCTGGACCTGGCCGACCACGGCGTGCTGGAGAAGTACAACGTCGAACTGATCGGCGCCAAGCGCGAAGCGATCCGCATGGCCGAAGACCGCGAGCTGTTCCGCGTGGCCATGGGTGAGATCGGCCTGGAGTGCCCGACTGCCGCCGTCGCCCACACCCTGGACGAAGCGCTGGAAATCCAGACCCGCGTCGGCTATCCGACCATCATCCGCCCCAGCTTCACCCTGGGCGGCAGCGGTGGCGGCATTGCCTACAACCGCGAAGAGCTGGTCGAGATCGTCAGCCGCGGCCTGGAACTGTCGCCGACCACCGAAGTGCTGGTGGAAGAGTCGGTGCTGGGCTGGAAGGAATTCGAGATGGAAGTGGTCCGCGATACCGCGGACAACTGCATCATCGTCTGCTCGATCGAAAACCTGGACCCGATGGGCGTGCACACCGGTGACTCGATCACCGTGGCCCGGCGCAGACCCTGACCGACAAGGAATACCAGCGCCTGCGCGATGCCTCCATCGCCGTGCTGCGCAAGATCGGCGTCGATACCGGTGGCTCGAACGTGCAGTTCGGCATCAACCCGAAGACCGGCCGCGTGGTCGTCATCGAGATGAACCCGCGCGTGTCGCGTTCCTCGGCGCTGGCTTCCAAGGCCACCGGCTTCCCGATCGCCAAGGTCGCCGCCAAGCTGGCCGTGGGCTACACCCTGGACGAACTGAAGAACGAAATCACCGGCGGCCTGACCCCGGCCTCGTTCGAGCCGTCCATCGACTACGTCGTCACCAAGATCCCGCGCTTCGCCTTCGAGAAGTTCCCGGCCGCCGATGCCCGCCTGACCACCCAGATGAAGTCGGTGGGCGAGGTGATGGCGATGGGCCGCACCTTCCAGGAGTCGGTGCAGAAGGCCCTGCGTGGCCTGGAAACCGGCAAGGTCGGCTTCGACCCGACCGGCCTGGACCTGGGCAACGAAGACGACCTGCAGACCCTGCGTCGCGAGCTGAAGGCGCCGGGCCCGGAGCGCCTGTTCTATGTGGCCGATGCGTTCCGCGCCGGCATGAGCGTGGAAGAGATCTACGCACTGTCGTTCATCGATCACTGGTTCCTGGACCAGATCGAGGAAATCATCGCGGCCGAAGCCGAAGTCGCTGCCGGCGGCATCGATGCGCTGGATGCCGCACGCCTGCGCAAGCTGAAGCGCGCTGGCTTCTCCGACGCGCGCCTGGCGCAGCTGACCGGCACCAACGAAGCCGCCATCCGCGCGCTGCGTCGTGCGCACAAGGTGCGCCCGGTCTACAAGCGCGTGGACTCCTGTGCCGGTGAGTTCTCCACCGGTACCGCCTACCTGTACTCGACCTACGAGGACGAGTGCGAGGCCGCGCCGAGCAACCGCGACAAGATCATGATCCTGGGCGGTGGCCCGAACCGCATCGGCCAGGGCATCGAGTTCGACTACTGCTGCGTGCACGCGGCACTGGCGCTGCGCGAGGATGGCTATGAAACCATCATGGTCAACTGCAACCCGGAAACCGTGTCGACCGACTACGACACCTCCGACCGCCTGTACTTCGAGCCGCTGACCCTGGAAGACGTGCTGGAAATCGTCGAACTGGAACAGCCGAAGGGCGTGATCGTGCAGTACGGCGGCCAGACCCCGCTGAAGCTGGCGCGCGCGCTGGAAGCCAACGGCGTGCCGGTGATTGGCACCAGCCCGGACTCGATCGACCTGGCCGAAGACCGCGAGCGCTTCCAGCAGCTGGTGGACAAGCTGGGCCTGAAGCAGCCGCCGAACCGCATCGCCCGCAATGATCAGGAAGCCCTGCTGCTGGCCCGCGAGATCGGCTACCCGCTGGTGGTGCGCCCGAGCTACGTGCTGGGCGGCCGTGCCATGGAAATCGTCTACGGCGAAGCCGACCTGGCCCGTTACGTGCGCGACGCTGTGAAGGTGTCCAACGATTCGCCGGTGCTGCTGGACCGCTTCCTCGACAATGCTGTCGAGTGCGACGTCGACATCATTGCCGACAAGGATGGCAACGTCCTGATCGGTGGCGTGATGGAGCACATCGAAGAAGCTGGCGTGCACTCGGGCGATTCCTCGTGCTCGCTGCCGCCGTATTCGCTGTCGGCTGAAACCCAGGCCGAACTGCGCCGCCAGGTGGTGGAGCTGGCCAAGGCCCTGAACGTGGTCGGCCTGATGAACACCCAGTTCGCGATCCAGACCAGCGACGAGGGTGCCGACACCATCTACCTGCTGGAAGTGAACCCGCGTGCCTCGCGCACCGTGCCGTTCGTGTCCAAGGCCACCGGCATGGCGCTGGCGAAGATCGCCGCCCGTTGCATGGCTGGCAAGAGCCTGGCCGAGCAGGGCGCGACCAAGGAAATCGTGCCGGACTACTACTCGGTGAAGGAAGCGATCTTCCCGTTCGCCAAGTTCCAGGGCGTCGATCCGATCCTCGGGCCGGAGATGCGCTCCACCGGCGAGGTGATGGGCGTCGGCCGCACCTTCAACGCCGCCTTTGCGCGTGCGCAGGAAGCCGGTGGCATCAAGGCACCGCCGGTCGGCAAGGCCTTCGTCTCGGTCCGCGACCCGGACAAGAAGCGCGTGCTGCCGGTGGCCAAGGCGCTGCTGGCGCGTGGCTACAGCCTGGTCGCCACCCGTGGCACCGCCGCGTGGCTGCAGCAGCACGGCATGGACTGCGAGATCATCAACAAGGTGGTCGAAGGCCGTCCGCACATCGTCGACTCGATCAAGAACGGCGAGATCGTCTACATCGTCAACACGACCGAAGGTCGTTCGGCGATCAACGACTCGTTCTCGATCCGCCGCGAGGCGCTGCAGCATCGCGTCACCTACTCGACCACCATTGCCGGCGCCAAGGCGCTGGTGGATTCACTGGAATTCCGCGGCACCGGCCCCGTCTGGTCGCTGCAGGAGCTGCACAAGGAGTTGAATGCATGAGAGCCCCCATCACCATGAAGGGCGCGCAGAAGCTGCGCGACGAACTGGATCACCTGAAGTCGGTCAAGCGCCCGAAGGTCATCGCCGCCATTGCCGAAGCGCGTGAGCACGGTGACCTGAAGGAGAATGCCGAGTACCACGCCGCGCGCGAGGAACAGGGCTTCATCGAAGGCCGCATCAAGCAGCTGGAGGGCGAGCTGTCGCACGCCGAGATCATCGACGTGAGCAAGCTCAATGCCGGCTCCAAGGTGGTGTTCGGCGCCAGCGTGACGCTGGCCGACGTGGAAACCGACGAAGAGAAGAAGTACCAGATCGTCGGTGACCTGGAAGCGGACATCAAGCTGGGCCTGATCGCGATTTCCTCGCCGGTGGCGCGGGCGATGATCGGCAAGCTGGAAGGCGATTCGATCGTGATCGACGCCCCGGCCGGCCAGCGCGAGTACGAGATCGTCAGCGTCAGCTACGTGGACTGACCGCGTGGCGACGGCGACCCTGCTGTTGCCTGCACGCAGCCGCTTTGCCGCGGCTGCGCTGCCGGACGATGTGGCACGCGCGCTCGGCCGTGCCACGACGGTGCAGGTCGTGCCGGGCGAGCGCGCGCAGCTGACACGCCATTTCTCGGTTGCCGCGCCGCACTGGCCGGTGGCCGCGTTGACCCGCCAGCGCGACGTCGGCGATGCCGCCGGCGCCAGCTGGCTGCGTGCCGATCCGGCCTGCATGGTGCCGGACATGCACGGCGCGCGGATGATGGCCTACGGCGAAACACTGCGGCCGACGCTGGCCGACAGCCTCGCGTTGCTGCCGGTGCTGCAGCCATTGTTCGCCGATGCCGGCTTCGTGCTCGACGCACCCGATCCCTCGCGCTGGTACCTGCGGCTGCCGATCGACAGCGAGCTGCCGGACTTCGACAGCCCCGACGAGGTCCTCGGCGATGACCTGTTCTCGCATCTGCCCGAAGGCGAGGGCGGTCGTCGCTGGCGGGCGCTGATGACCGAGGCGCAGGTGCTGCTGCACAACCATTCCTGGAACCAGCAGCGTGCCGCACAGGGACAACAGCCGATCAATTCGCTGTGGTTCTGGGGCGGTGGCGTGATGCCGGTGTCGGTCAGCACGCCGCACGCGCAGGTGCGCAGCCGGGACGCGCTGCTGCAGGGCCTGGCCCTGGCGGCTGGTGTGGCCGTGGATGGCGAGCAGGCGGTGGATGCGCTGGTCGACCTGCGCCAGCTGCGCTCTTTGCAGCAGCTCGGCAATGATGCGATCCGGCCGCTGCTGGCCGCGCTCAAGCGTGGCGAACTGCAGCGGCTGGTACTGGACTTCGAGGACGGCCTGCAGTTCCAGCTGGACCGTGGCCAGCGCTGGCAGTTCTGGAAGAAGCCGCGCCAGCTGCACGACTGACCGGGGTCGGATCCGTTTTCCATCGGAAAACGGCTCTGACCCCCAGGGTTTGTCGGGGTTGCCGGCCAGCGGTCGGCACTACCGCAGGTAGCGGCGCCTCAACGGACCTCGCTGACCACCGTCGGCAGCGTCCAGTGCCCACCCGCAACGCCCCGGCACTGCCCGGTGGTGAACTCGCTGCTCTTCACGAATCGCGCGCCATCCCAAGCCCAGTCGTGGCCGGAGAAGCAGTCACCGACGCCGCGCCCACGGAAGCGACCGCTCAACGTAGCGTCGTCGCGATCGAAGTCTTCTGCATCGGACGTGACGAAGCGTGCTTCGTACGGCGGCTTGTCCTGCACTACCCAGTAGCCGCTGCTGAAGTTGTAGGCACCCACGAAGCAGCTGGTGCTTGCCAGCACATGTTGGGTGTCCAGTCGCTGGATCTCGATTTCATCTGTCCCGCCCTCGCTCAGGTGGCCGCACTCATCCGGCTTGGGCAGGCTGGCGATCAGTGCCTTGCGCAGGCCCGGTGCTTTCGCCAGTGCCGCGTCCGAGGCGCGCGGTGCCACCAGCGTGCCGCGCACGATCACTGGCACCGGCAACGCCGCAGGCACGCTTGCTTCGGGCTTGTCGCCACGCCGCACCAGCGCACCGGGGTGCCCAGCCGGCCCTGTGCCTCGTCCATCTTCAGCAGTACGGCCGCTGCACCGCGGTCGGAGATCGGCCAGGCCTTGCCCTTGCCGTCGATGATCTCGATGCGTGCCTGGCGCGGCAGTGCGGCGACCAGTGCATCGGTCTGTGCCTGCTGCAACAACACTTTGTCCCCGTCGCCGGTGTCGCGCACCGGGCCCAGGTCCTTGCCGTTCAGGCGCAGGCGCAGTGCCCCGGTCGGCGTCGGGCTTTCGCCATCCTCGCCATTGCGCAGCCGCGCGATCACCTTCGCACCCGGGCCGCCGGCGCGCTCAAGCATCAGGCTGAGCAGGTTGCCGGGTTCTTCCGGACTGTAGCCGGCGGCGCGGCAGGTGCGGGTGTTGTCACAGGCCAGCGACCAGTCGTTGTGTTCGAATTCGACCCCGGGCCTGGGCTCAGGCGTCGCGGAGTGGGCGGCCGGGGCCACGGTGAGTGCCATCAGCGCGGTCAGCAGGGTGCGGGTCATGGATGGAAGTCCGTTCCAGGGCAGGCAAGCATGGAAGATGCGGTCGTGAAATCCAAATGCTGCTGGCCGAAGAGCCAGGTTGCCTCGTCAGCAGCGGCAGCCGACCGGGGAGCGGTGCACGTTATGATGTGCGGGTCTTTCGTAACCGGCGATGCCGATGTCCCTTGCCGCCGATGCTGCGCAGCCGCCCTCTGATACACCGCTGATCCGCCGCCGCGATGCGGTCGTGCCCGGCAGCTGGCCAGAGGGCACGCTGCCATTGCTGGCCAGACTCTATGCCAGCCGTGGTGCGGGAACGCCAGAGCTGGCGCTGCCGAAACTGGGCAGCCTACACGCGCCCGAGCTGCTGACCGGTATCGATGATGCAGTGGGCCTGCTGATCGAAGCCATCGCCAACGACAAGCGCATCCTGGTGGTCGGCGATTTCGATTGCGATGGCGCCACCGCCTGTGCGGTCGGCGTGCGTGGCCTGCGCATGCTCGGCGCGCAACACGTCTTCCACGCGGTGCCGAACCGCATGGTGCATGGCTATGGCCTGTCACCGTCGCTGGTGGAAGAGTTGGCCGCGCTGCAGCCGGACCTGCTGGTCACGGTCGACCACGGTATTGCCTGCCATGCCGGTGTCACCGCGGCCAAGGCGCGCGGCTGGCAGGTGCTGGTCACCGACCACCATCTGCCGGGGCCGCAGCTGCCGCCGGCCGACGTGATCGTCGATCCCAACCTGGATGGCGATGCCTTCCCCAGCAAATCGCTGGCCGGTGTTGGTGTGATCTTCTATGTGCTGATGGCGCTGCGCCGGCATATGCGCGAGGCCGGCGTCTTCGCAGATGGCAAGGGGCCGGACCTGACCACGCTGCTGGATCTGGTGGCGGTGGGCACCGTTGCGGACCTGGTAGCGCTGGACCCGAACAACCGTGCGCTGGTCAGCGCAGGCCTGCGCCGTCTGCGCGCAGGGCAGGGCTGTGTCGGCCTGCGTGCACTGATCGAAGCCAGTGGCCGGGATGCCGCGCGACTGACCGCCACCGACATCGGCTTCGCACTCGGCCCGCGCCTGAACGCGGCGGGCCGGCTGGAAGACATGGCGCTGGGCATCGCGCTGCTGCTCACCGAAGATCCGCGCCAGGCGCGCGAGATCGCGCAGACGCTGGAGCAGATCAACGCAGAACGCCGCGCGGTGCAGCAGTCGATGACCGACGATGCCGAGCAGGCCCTGACCCGCGTGGTGCTGGACATGGCCGGGCAACGGCCGGTGGCCGCCTGCCTGTTTGATGCCGACTGGCATCCCGGTGTGGTCGGCCTGGTCGCTTCGAAGATGAAGGATCGCCTGCATCGCCCGGTAATTGCCTTCGCTCCGGCCGAACCGGGCGCCGACACGCTGCGTGGCTCGGCGCGCTCGATTCCCGGCCTGCACATCCGTGACGCCCTGGCGCTGGTCGATGCGCGCCATCCGGGCCTGATCGACCGCTTCGGCGGTCACGCCATGGCGGCCGGCCTCAGCCTGCGGCTTGACCACGTTGATGACTTCAAGGCCGCCTTCGTCGCCGTGGTGCTGGAAATGCTCGACCCGGCGGCACTGCAGCAGCAGGTGCTCAGCGACGGCGAACTGGCCGCGGACGAGCTCGATCATCGCCACGCCGATGCGCTGCGGTTGGCCGGCCCATGGGGCCAGGGCTTCCCCGAACCCCTGTTCGACGGCCACTTCGAAGTGGCCAACTGGCGCGTGCTGAAGGAGCGCCACCTGAAGCTGGAACTGCGCCTGCCGGGCGTGCCTGGCACGATCAACGCGATCCACTTCGGCGGCTGGCACGGCAATGCGCCCGGCCGACACGTGCACCTCGCCTACCGGCTGGCCTGCGACGACTATCGCGGCGGCAGCGCCATCCAGCTGATCGTGGAGCACTGCCTGCCCGCCTGAGAAAAAGGGGACGGAGGGGATTAAGTCGCAACTGGCAAACAGGGCATAAGCGACTTAATTCCCTCCGTCCCCTTTTTGGGTCTCCCAACCCCGTTACGGCTGCTGGTGCGTTCAAGGGTCCACGATCCCACTGGAGTCCGGTCATGGTCTTCGCCCGTTGCTGCATTGTGTTGTTGCTGGCCCTTGCGGCCTGGCCCGCTGGCGCGCAGTCGCCGCCGATCTCCCGGCCGCAGGCCGCCACGCCGCTGCTGATCGCACCGGCGGCTGAGCAGGCGGTCCAACTGCGACACGCCCGCATCGAGGGCGGGGTCCAGGCGGGCATCGCCCAGACCCGGATCATCCTGGAATTCCACAACCCGAACCGGCGCGTGCTGGAGGGCGAGCTGCAGTTCCCCCTGGCCGATGGCCAGCAGATCAGCGGCTTCGCGCTGGATATCAACGGCGAGATGCGTGACGCGGTGCCGGTGCCGAAGGACCGCGGCCGCCAGGTGTTCGAGGAGATTGCCCGCCGCGGCGTTGACCCGGGCCTGCTGGAACAGACCGCCGGCAACCAGTTCCGCCTGCGCATCTATCCGCTGCCGGCCGGCGGCAGCCGGCGCGTGCAGCTGGTGATTCGCGAGCCGTTGGCCTTCGCCGGCCAAGGCTGGCAGTGGACGCTGCCGCTGCAGTTTGCCGCCGGTGCAGCCTCGGTTGAACTGAAACTGCAGGCACCTGGCACGACCACCGCAGGTACGGCGCCATTCCGCATCAGCGCGGGCCAGCTGCAGTGGCAGGGCAAGGGGCGCAGCTGCCGAAGCAGCTGCAGTGGGATCTGCCGGCGACCCGCCAGGCACAGGTGCAGGTGGCGCCCTGGCAGGATGGCCACTATCTGCTGGCGCAGCTGCCGGTGGCGGCCAGCAGCACGCCGCGCAAACTGCCGAGCGAAATCGGCCTGCTGTGGGATGGCTCCGGTTCGGCGGGCCAGCGCGATCACACACGTGAGTTCGCCCTGCTGGATCGCTATTTCGCTGCGCTGCGCGACGGCACCGTGGCCTTGACCGTGCTGCGCGATCGCGCCGAGCCGGTGCGTCGCTTCCGCATCCGCGCCGGCAACTGGAGTGAACTGCGCGCAGCCCTGCAGGCCGTGCTCCCGGACGGTGCCAGCGCGCTGGCACAGTGGCAGCCGCAGCCGGGCGTGAAGGAATACCTGCTGGTCAGCGATGGCCTGCTGACCTATGGCCCGGAACAGCTACCGGCGATGGCACCCGATCAGCGCCTGTTTGCGGTCAGCAGTGCGGGTGCGCGCACCGATGCCGTGCGACTGCGTGGTTGGAGTGAGGCGCATGGCGGTCGCTTCATCGCGCTGGGCAAGGATGTCGATGCGGCGGCGCACGCGTTGCTGGCGTCGCCGATGGATGTGCAGGTCGATGCGGGACGCGGCGTGCAGGATGTAGTGATCGATCGCCGCAGTGAAGCCCACGGCTGGCTGTGGCTGCACGCACGACTGGCAGCCGACGGTGTGCCGATGCGGGTGCGCGTGGGCGACGGCGAGTGGGAAGCGCTGCCAGCGACGCAGAAGAGCAAGGACGGTGAACTGCTGGCCGGTTTGTGGGCGCAGGCGCGCCTGCAGCAGCTGGCCGCCGACCGTCGTGGCAACCGCGAGGCGATGCAGCGCCTGTCACAACGGTTTGGCCTGGTGGGGCCGGATACCTCGCTGATCGTGCTGGAGACGTTGGAGGACTACCTGCGCTATGCGATCCGTCCTTCGGGCACGCTGCGCGCGGAGTACGACGCCAGGTTTGCAGTGCAGGTCAGGGATCGCGCCGCTGGGGATCGCCAGCGCCTGGATGAAGTGGCCGCCCGCTGGAAGGAGCGCCAGCAGTGGTGGAGCCGTAGCTGGCCGAAGGATGCGCCGCCGCAGGCCAAGGAAATGGCGCTGGACGTTGCATCCGCAGACTACGCAACCGAATCCGCACCCGTGGCGATGCTGGCAGCCCCTGCACCTGCTGCTCCGCCCGCCCCTGCACCGACGGCAGCAGCGGCCGAGCAGCGTATGCAGGCCGCCAGCGCACGCGCGCGTCGTCCGGCGCCCGCGTCGGAGAATGCACTGGATGCGATTGTGGTCACCGGCGGCACGGTCGATGCCGCTGCGGCCGCCAACGATGGCCAGCTCGGCATCCAGCTGGCGGCCTGGCAGCCGGACTCGGCCATCGCCCGGCGCCTGCGCCAGGGCCCGCCGTCGCAGCTCTATGACCGCTATCTGGCCGAGCGCGATGCCCTCGCCGACAGCAGCGCCTTCTTCCTCGATGTGGCCGACCTGCTGCTGGAGCAGGGCCAGCGCGAGCTGGCACTGCGGGTGCTGTCGAACCTGGCCGAAATGGATCTGGATAACCGCCACCTGCTGCGCGTGCTCGGTTACCGACTGATGCAGGCCGATGCTCCCGCACTGGCGGTGCCGGTGTTCGAGCAGGTGCTGGCGATGGGCCAGGAAGAACCGCAGAGCTTCCGCGACCTGGGCCTGGCGCTGGCAGCGGCCGGCAAGCCACAGCAGGCACTGGCGCCGCTGTACCAGGTGGTGGTGCGGCCGTGGGACAGCCGCTTCGATGGCATCGCCCTGATCGCGCTGGATGAGCTGACCAACCTGGTGGCCGGCAGCACGCCCCGGCTGGATACCACCGGCATCGACCCGCGCCTGTTGCAGGCGATGCCGCTGGACCTGCGCGTGGTGCTGTCGTGGGACGCCGACAACAGCGACATGGACCTGTGGGTAACCGACCCGAACGGCGAGCGCGCCTACTACGGCAACCGGCTGACCTACCAGGGCGGGCAGATGTCGCAGGACTTCACCGGCGGCTATGGCCCCGAACAGTTCTCGCTGCGCAACGCCAAGCCGGGCAAGTACAAGGTGGAGGCGAACTACTTTGGCAGCCGCCAGCAACTGGTCACCGGCGCGACGACACTGATGCTGCGTCTGACCACTCATTGGGGCACGGCCAAGCAGAAGGATCAGATGGTGACGATGCGACTGAAGGACCGTGCCGAGACCGTGCTGGTGGGCGAGTTCGAGGTTAAATAGTCAACTGCCCCAAATGGCCGTCCGAGGGTGGGCCAAGGAAGACCCTCGTCGACGCCGCTCTGGGGCAAGGAGGCCCTGTGTGGGGGCGGCTGCAGCCTGGCTGGCTCCCCGCGCCAAGGCGGGTACCGCCTGCCTGAATGCAGCGCCGACGCATCACGCTCGCGCCTCCCCGGCGCAGGCCCAGGCCCTCATTCCGGGCGCCCACGGCCTGCGGTATCATTACCAGTCATCTTTTGAATGCATAACCGCCGACATGATCGAACTGAATCCTGTCCGCCAGCGCATCACCGATCTGACCGATCGCGTGCTGTCGCTTCGGGGGTATCTTTGACTACGACGCCAAGAAAGAGCGTCTTGAAGAAGTAACGCGGGAGCTGGAAAGCCCCGACGTCTGGAACAACGCCGAGTACGCCCAGAACCTGGGCCGCGAGCGTTCCAGCCTGGAAAAGACCGTGGGCGGGATCGCCTCGGTGCTCGATGGCCTGAACGACGCCACTGAACTGCTGGAGCTGGCCGAGTCCGAGCAGGACGAGGAGACCGCACTGGCGGTGGTCGCCGACCTCGACAAGCACCAGGCGCACGTGGAGAAGCTGGAGTTCCAGCGCATGTTCTCCGGCGAGATGGACAATGCGGCGGCGTTCGTCGACATCCAGGCCGGTGCCGGTGGTACCGAAGCCCAGGACTGGGCCGAGATCCTGCTGCGCATGTACCTGCGCTGGTGCGAATCGCGCGGCTGGAAGACCGAGCTGATGGAAGTCTCCGGTGGCGACGTCGCCGGCATCAAGTCGGCCACGCTGCGCGTGGAAGGCGACTATGCCTATGGCTGGCTGAAGACCGAGACCGGCGTGCACCGCCTGGTGCGCAAGTCGCCGTTCGACTCCGACAACCGCCGCCACACCAGCTTCACCTCGGTGTTCGTGTCGCCGGAAATCGATGACAACATCGACATCACCATCAACCCGGCCGACCTGCGTACCGACGTGTACCGCTCGTCCGGTGCCGGTGGCCAGCACGTGAACAAGACCGAGTCGGCGGTGCGTATCACCCACATCCCGACCAACATCGTTGTGGCGTGCCAGACCGGCCGCAGCCAGCACCAGAACCGCGACAACGCGATGAAGATGCTGGCCGCCAAGCTGTACGAGCTGGAGATCCAGAAGCGCAACGCCGAGAAGGACGCGGTGGAAGCCACCAAGTCCGACATCGGCTGGGGCAGCCAGATCCGCAACTACGTGCTGGACCAGAGCCGTATCAAGGACCTGCGTACCGGCATCGAGCGTTCGGATACGCAGAAGGTGCTGGACGGCGACCTGGACGAGTTCGTCGAGGCCAGCCTGAAGGCCGGTTTGGCCGTGGGCTCCAAGCGCGCCGATGCCTGATCGACGCGCCTGCGCGGATATCATCGCCTTCCGCAGCGGAGGGCGATGATGCGCAGCGAAAGTGAACGCAAGGAACTCGGTAGCTTCCTGAAGGCCTGCCGCGCCCGTGTCGACCCCGCCACGCTCGGCCTCCCGGCCGGGCGGCGGCGCACCCCGGGCCTGAAGCGCGAGGAAGTGGCGCTGGCCATCGGGGTCAGTGTCAGCTGGTACACCTGGATCGAGCAGGGCCGTGAAGTGCGCGCCTCGCCCGAAGTGCTCGAGCGCCTGGCCAAGGTGCTGCGCATGAGCGACGACGAACGCGCCTATGCATTCGCGCTGTCCGGCTATGGCGTACCGCTGGAATCGCCGGACGAGAGCGTGACCGACGGCCTGCGCCAGCTGGTCGAAGCGATGCAGCCGATCCCGGCCTATGTGCGCAACACCCGGTTCGATATCCTGGCCTGGAACCCGGCCATCGCCGATCTGTTCGTGGACTACAGCCAGCTGGCGCCGCATGAGCGCAACACGCTGCGGCTGATGTTCCTGTACCCGCCGTACCGCACGCTGATCCTCAACTGGGAAGAAATGACCCGCGGCCTGCTGGCCGGCTTCCGCGCGGCGATGGCGCAGGCGCCGGACAAGGCGCCGTTCCTGGCGCTGGTGGAGGACATCGCCGCGCACAGCGAGGCGTTCCGGCGGTGGTGGCCGGAGCACGACGTGCGGCGGTTCGATGAAGGTGCGAAGAAGCTCAACCATCCCACGCGGGGATTGCTGGACCTGCAGTACGTGGCGCTGGTGCCGGAGAGCCGGCACGACCTTTCCCTGGTGACCTACCTGCCGCGAAAGTAGGGGTGTTCGGCAGGGCTTGCAGCCCTGCACCCGCAGAGGCCGAGCAACAGCAACAGCAACAGCGGGCATTCCGTTGGATGGCGGGGCGGTGTGGGTTGGCAGGACACGCCGTAAACCCGTCCATGGGGGCTCGATGGCGCCATCCATGGCGCCAACGGTCCTGCCAACCCACACCGCCCCACCTCTGACAATTTCCCGCGGCTGTTGGCAGGTGTCGACCTTGGTCGACACATCTGTCAGATATCGAAAGAAATTCCGGGGTCAGATCCGTTTTCCCAGGGAAAACGGATCTGACCCCAAGAGTATTTCCAACAGATCGCGGAAAACTGTCGAAGGCGGGGTGGGCCCGGTTGCGGGGGCGTGAGCGCCATGGATGGCGCGACCGAGGCTACATGGGTGAGGGCGCTTTGCTTGCGAAGCACTGCTTCGCAAGCGCCCGAACGCCCAGCCGCCGGCGGCTGGGCCGGACCCCGGAGGGGGATTCACGCCGTCCCCCGCAACCGGACCCACCCCGCCATCCCACGGAATGCAGGCCTTTGACCTTGACGTTGCCCTGGCCTCTGCGGGTGCAGGGCGCAGCCCTGCAAACAGCCCCATTCAGACAGGTAAGTGCAGGTCACAGGATAAGCAGACGCCTTGTTGCCTCCGCCAATCGGGTTCACATTCCTGTGCAGAAGACGGGCCGCTGCCCGTTGCCGAGACAACAGGAGCCCTGCATGTCCGCTGCCCCCACCACCGCCATTTCCCGTGATCCGGCCACCGGCCAGCAGATCGCCAGCCACCCCTTCGCTACCGACGCCGAACTGGAAGCCATCCTCGATCGCGGCCAGGTCGGCTTTGCGGCCTGGAGCGTCAAGAGCCTCGAACAGCGCGCAGACGTACTGCGTGCAATGGCCGCCGTACTGCGGCGTGACCGTGAGAAGCTGGCCGCGCTGGCTACCGCCGAGATGGGCAAGGTGCAGGCCGAATCGCTGGCCGAGATCGAGAAGTGCGCCGTGCTGTGCGACTGGTACGCCGACCACGGTGCGCAGTTCCTGCGCGACGAGCCGACCCAGGTGCCCGACGACAAGGCCTATGTGGCCTACCTGCCGCTGGGCGTGGTGCTGGGCATCATGCCGTGGAACTTCCCGTACTGGCAGGTGATGCGTGCGGCGGTGCCGATCCTGATGGGCGGCAACGGCTTCCTGCTGAAGCCGGCCGAGAACATCGTCGGTACCGCGCAGCTGCTCGACGCGGCCTGGCGCGATGCCGGGCTGCCGGAAGGCACCTTCATCGCCGCCAACATCAGCCGCGAGGGCACCAGCCGCGCGATCGCCGATGATCGCATCGCCGCAGTGACCCTGACCGGCAGCGTGGCCGCAGGCCGCAGCATCGCCGCCCAGGCCGGGCAGGCGCTGAAGAAGGTGGTGCTGGAGCTGGGGGGCTCGGATCCGTTCATCGTGCTGGCCGACGCCGATCTGGACGCCGCCGTTGATGCGGCGGTGGCCTCGCGCTTCCAGAACACCGGGCAGGTCTGCATCGCCGGAAAGCGCATCATCGTCGAAGACGCGGTCTACGATCGTTTCGTGGCGCAGTTCTGCCAGAAGGTGCAGGCACTGACCATCGGCGATGGCCGCGACCCGGCCAACCGCATCGGCCCGATGGCGCGCCAGGACCTGCTGGAGCAGCTCGATGCGCAGGTACGGGCTTCGGTGGAGGCCGGTGCGCGGCTGCTGGTTGGCGGCCACCCGCTGGATCGCCCTGGAGCCTTCTATGCACCCACCGTGCTGGCCGACGTAGAGCCTGGCATGCAGGCCTTCGATACCGAGACCTTCGGGCCGGTGGCCTCGATCAGTCGCGCCCGCGACGCCGACCATGCGGTGGAACTGGCCAACCAGAGCGAATTCGGCCTGAGCGGCAACCTGTGGACCGGCGACCGCGCACGGGCCATGCAGCTGGCGCGCCGGCTGCAGACCGGCGGCGTGTTCGTCAACGGCTTCTCCGCTTCAGACCCGCGCGTGCCGATCGGCGGCGTGAAAAAGAGTGGCTTCGGTCGTGAGCTCTCGCACTTCGGCATCCGCGAATTCGTCAACGCGCAGACGGTGTGGTTCGACAAGCGTTGACGCGCGGCTCTCATCCTTCCTGCAACGATCCACCACCAGTCCAGCGAAAAGGACGGCATTCCAATGACCAAGGGTTCAGACCTGCTCGTCGCCGCGCTTGAGAACGAAGGCGTCGAGCGCATTTTCGGTATTCCCGGCGAAGAGAACCTCGACGTGGTCGAGTCGCTTCGTCATTCCAGCATCGAGCTGGTCATCACCCGCCACGAACAGGCAGCGGTGTTCATGGCTGCAACCTATGGCCGCCTGACCGGCAAGCCCGGCGTGTGCCTGGCCACGCTCGGCCCCGGCGCGCTCAACTTCACCACCGGCGCCGCCTATGCGCTGCTGGGTGCGTGGCCGGTGATCATGATCACCGGCCAGAAGGGCATCGTCGCCAGCAAGCAGGCGCGCTTCCAGATTGTCGACATCGTCGGCACGATGAAGCCGCTGACCAAGCAGGCGCGGCAGATCGTCTCGGCGCGCACGATCCCGACCATCGTCCGCGAGGCGTTCCGTGTCGCTCAGGAGGAGCGCCCGGGCCCGGTGCTGCTGGAGCTGCCCGAAGACATCGCGGCCGATGAGGTCGAGGGCGTGGCGCTGATTCCGCCGCATGCGGTGGACCGTCCCATTGCCAGCCCGGAGGCGCTGGATCGGGCGGCTGAGATCATCCGCAATGCCAAGCGGCCGTTGTTGATGATCGCATCGGCGGCGTCGCGACCGCAGTCCAGTGAAGCGCTGTCGGCCTTTGTGTTGCGCGCCGGCATCCCGTTCTTCACCACGCAGATGGGCAAGGGCGCGGTGGCCGGAGGTTCGGGCCTGTACATGGGCACCGCCGCGCTGACCGAGCGTGACTACGTGCACATGGCGATCGACCAGGCTGACGTGATCGTGACCATCGGCCACGAGGTGACCGAAAAGCCGCCGTTCGTGATGCGCCCGGGTGGCCCGACCGTGATCCATATCGGCTACTCGCAGGCGGCGGTGGAACAGGTGTACTTCCCGCAGGTGGAGGTGATCGGCGACATCGGCCGTTCGCTCACCCAACTGGCCGACCGCATCGAAGGCGCGGTGCCGAACGCCTATGCTTTGCTGCCGCTGCGCGCGACCATCCTCGAGCATCTGGCCGACCGCGCCGAAGAGGCCGGGTTCACACCGCAGCGGCTGGTGCACGACGTGCGCCAGGTGATGCCGCCGGACGGCATCGTGGCGCTGGACAACGGCATGTACAAGATCTGGTTCGCCCGCAACTACCGTACCCAGGTCGCCAACACATTGCTGCTGGACAACGCGCTGGCGACCATGGGCGCGGGCCTGCCATCGGCGATCATGGCCTCGATCCTGTATCCACAGCGGCGGGTGCTGGCGGTGTGTGGTGATGGTGGTTTCATGATGAACAGCCAGGAGCTGGAGACAGCGCGCCGGCTGGGGCTCAACCTGGTGGTGCTGATCCTCAATGACGGCGCCTACGGCATGATCCGCTGGAAGCAGGCGGTGGATGGCTTCACCGACTACGGCATGACCTTCAGCAACCCCGACTTCGTGAAG
Source organism: Stenotrophomonas sp. pho (assembly GCF_006228405.1). Lineage (NCBI taxonomy): Bacteria > Pseudomonadati > Pseudomonadota > Gammaproteobacteria > Lysobacterales > Lysobacteraceae > Stenotrophomonas > Stenotrophomonas sp. pho. Next base: position 2,022,629 of record NZ_CP029759.1, read on the forward strand.
TACGCCGAGGCCTATGGCTGCAAGGGGCATGAGGTGACCGCCATCGAGCAGTTCATCCCGACCCTGCAGGCGGCCTTCAACGAGGGCGGGGTGCACCTGGTGTCGGTACCGATCGATTACTCGGAAAACCAGCGGGTGCTGGTGGACGAGCTGCGCCAGGCGTTCCCCGGGAACAGGTAGATATCCAGGGGCCAGGTAGGGTCCCGGATGGGGTCAGATCCCTTTGCTGCGCAAAGGGATCTGACCCCTCTCCCGGCTTGGGCAGGGCGGTTTTGGTATGCTGGGCAACCGGCTGTGCCGGGCGCAGCATCCCCCCTCACTACACGATTCCCGCAGATCCATGAGCGAAGCTACCGATACCCCCCCGTCGACGAGAACAAGTTGATCGCCGAGCGCCGTGAGAAACTCAAAGCGCTGCGTGGGCAGGGCATCGCGTACCCGAACGATTTCCGTCGTGAGGACTTCGCCGGCCGCCTGCAGGACGAATTCGCCGATGCCGAACAGTGGACCGCCGAGGCGCTGGAAGGCAACGGCCGCCAGGTGAAGATGGCCGGCCGCCTGATGGCCAAGCGCATCATGGGCAAGGCGAGCTTCGCGCAGATCCAGGACGAGTCCGGCCGCATCCAGCTGTTCCTGCAGGGGGCCGTGCTGGGCGATGCCTACACCGCGTTCAAGGGCTGGGACGTGGGCGACATCATCGCCGTAGAAGGTGGCCTGACCCGCACCAAGACCGGCGAGCTGTCGGTCAAGGCCGAGTCGATCCGCCTGCTGACCAAGTCGCTGCGTCCGTTGCCGGACAAGTGGCATGGCCTGGCCGACGTCGAGCAGCGTTACCGCCAGCGTTACGTCGACCTGATCGTCACCCCGGAGTCGCGCGCGGTCTTCATCAAGCGCTCGAAGATCATCCGCGCCATGCGTGCGTGGCTGGACAACCGCGACTTCCTGGAAGTCGAGACGCCGATGATGCATTACATCCCCGGCGGCGCGGCGGCCAAGCCGTTCACCACCCACCACAACGCGCTGGACCTGGACCTGTACCTGCGCGTGGCGCCGGAGCTGTACCTCAAGCGCCTGACGGTGGGCGGCCTGGAGCGCGTGTACGAGATCAACCGCAACTTCCGCAACGAAGGCGTCAGCACCCGCCACAATCCAGAATTCACCATGATGGAGCTGTACGAGGCCTATGCCACGTACAACGAGATCATGGACCTGACCGAAGGCGTGATCCGTGACGTGGCCAGGACAGTCAACGGCAGCACCGAGGTCGAGTGGGACGGGGCGAAGATCGACCTGGGCCCGGCGTTCCGCCGCTGGCGCATGGACGAAGCCGTGCGCCACCACAACCCGGAAATCTCGGTTGCCGACTGCACCGACCGTGACGCGCTACTGCGCCATTGCGAGCGCTTGAACATCCGCGTCAAGCCGTCCTACGGCTGGGGCAAGCTGCTGCTTGAGATCTTCGAGGCCACCGTCGAGCACACCCTGATCCAGCCGACCTTCATCACCGACCATCCGGTGGAAGTCTCGCCGCTGGCCCGTGCCAACGACAATGATCCGGGCTACACCGACCGCTTCGAGCTGTTCGTCAACGGCAAGGAGCTGGCCAATGGCTTCTCCGAGTTGAACGACCCGGAAGACCAGGCCCAGCGCTTCCAGGCCCAGGTGGCCGCGAAGGAAGGTGGCGACGACGAGGCCATGCACTACGACGCCGACTACATCCGTGCGCTGGAGTACGGCATGGCCCCGACCGGCGGCCTGGGTATCGGCGTCGATCGTCTGGTGATGCTGCTGACCGGCAGCAGCTCGATCCGCGATGTGCTGCTGTTCCCGTACATGCGTCCGGAGCAGTAAGTCACCTTTTTGACTCCCGATTGTGCGCGCCGTCCCGAAACGAGACGGCGCGATTGACGCGTCCCGCACTCGGCGTATCGTAATTGCACTACCTTGACGCCTGCTATGGCTTGATCGGCGTTAGGGGAGGGCACGGTGTGGGGAGTCCGCTTCACATTGTGATGACGATCATGAATCGGGATGCACGACACGGGAGTCAGGCCGATGCAGGGTGCGAGCGTTCGCAGCGGCAGAGTATCCTCGCCTGCTGATGATCCAGCGTGGTCGAAAAACCAGGCAGAGTACGCGTTGAATATCGTCATCGTTGATGACCAGACTTCCGCCCGGACGATGCTGCGTCACGTCATCGAAGACATCGCGCCGGAACTGAGCGTGTATGACTTCGGCGATCCGCTGACCGCATTGGCCTGGTGTGAAGCCCATCCGGTCGACCTGCTGCTGCTCGATTACCGCATGCCGGAGATGGACGGGCTGGAATTCGCTCGCCGTTTCCGTCGGCTGCCCAAGCACCGCGACATTCCGGTGATCCTGATCACCGTGGTCGGTGACGAGCCGATCCGCCAGGCGGCACTGGAAGCCGGCGTCATCGACTTCCTGGTCAAGCCGATCCGCCCGCGCGAACTGCGTGCGCGCTGCTACAACCTGCTGCAGCTGCGCCAACAGACCGAGAACGTGAAGCAACGGGCGCTGTCGCTGGAGCAGCGCCTGCTGGCCAGCATGCATGAGGTCGAAGAGCGGGAGCGCGAAACGCTGTCGCGGCTGGCGCGGGCGATCGAGTTCCGTGATGCAGGCACCAGTGCCTATCTGGAGCGCATGGCGCGCGTGGCCGGCCTGATCGCCGACCAGCTCGGGCTGCCCGAGGAGGACGTGCGCCTGATCGAAATGGCTGCGCCGCTGCATGACATGGGCAAGATTGCCATTCCCGATGCGGTGCTGCTCAAGCAGGGCAAGCTCAACGAGGAGGAGCTGGCGATCATGCGCCGGCACCCGCGGATTGGCCATGAACTGCTGAGCGGCAGCCAGAATCGTTTCATCCAGGTTGGCGCCTTGATCGCACTGCGTCATCATGAGCGCTACGATGGCAGCGGCTATCCCGATGGGCTGGTCGGCGATGCGATTCCGCTGGAAGCGCGCATCGTGGCTGTCGCCGATGTCTTCGACGCCCTGATTTCGCCCCGTCCGTACAAGGAAGCATGGACCATGGAAGCCACCCTGGCTTATCTCTACGCCCAGCGTGGCCGGCTGTTCGATCCCCGATGTGTGGACGCGCTGCTGCGCGGCCGCGAACAGCTGGACCAGATCTGCGCCGAGCATTCGATGGCGTCCGCGCGCCCGGGGCTGGGCGCGTGAAACGGCTGTTGTCGCAGCTGCGGCTGCGCCTGTCCCAGCGCCAGGACAGCGAACACGGCCAGCAGATCGTCCGTATTGTCCTGATCAGCCTGATCCTGGCCTACGTGCTGTTGCCGGCGCCGCGCCACGATCTGCCGCACACGCAGTACGTGGGCGTGCTGGCGATCGTCTTGACCGGCCTGAGCCTGTCGCTGCTGCTGTTCGGCTGGCTGCTGTGGCGGCCGGCGCGTTCCGATCCCCGCCGCGTGCTGGGCATGCTCGCCGACTATGGCCTGATCGCTGCCGGCATGGTGCAGATGGGGGAGCCGCTGGCCTGGGTCTACATCGTGGTGATGTGGGTGACAGTCGGCAACGGCATGCGCTTCGGCAACCACTACCTGTACGTGGCGGTGGCGATGGCGATGGTGAGCTTCGGTTGCACGGTGCTGCTGACGCCTTACTGGCAACAGAATTTCCGTCTGGCCATCGGCCTCTGGCTCGGCCTGGCGGCGGTGCCGCTGTACTTCTCGACGCTGCTGCGGCAGCTGACCGAAGCGATGGCCGAGGCGCGCCGTGCCAGCGAGGCCAAGAGCCGTTTCCTGGCCAACATGAGCCACGAGTTCCGCACGCCGTTGAACGGCCTCAACGGCATGACCGAAGTACTGGCGACCACGCGCCTGGACGATGAGCAGCGCGAGTGCCTCAACACCATCCAGGCGTCTTCGCGCAGCCTGCTGGCGCTGGTGGAGGAAGTGCTGGACATCTCGGCCATCGAGGCCGGCAAGCTGCGCGTGGTGGCCGAAGACTTCGCCGTGGCCGACGTGATCCAGGCGATCGGGCTGATCCTGTTGCCGCAGGCCAAGGCCAAGCGCCTGGATTACCGGGTGAAGGTGGCTGACGGTGTACCGCCACGCGTGCGCGGGACGTCGGGCACCTGCGGCAGATCCTGCTGAACCTGGCCGGCAACGCGGTCAAGTTCACCGATCACGGCCGGGTCGAAATCCGTGTCAGCGTGGTGCAGGCCGATACCAGTGGCGCGGTGCGGCTGCGCTTCGACATCCTCGACACCGGCATCGGTGTAGCGCCGGCCATGCGTGCGCGGCTGTTCGATGCCTTCGAGCAGGCTGACGTCAGCATGGCGCGTCGCCACGAGGGCACCGGGCTGGGCACGACCATCGCCAAGGGCCTGGTCGAAGCAATGGACGGCGATATCGGTTATCTGGAAAACCCGCCGCGCGGCAGCCACTTCTGGGTCGAGTTGCCGTTCGCGCCGCCGCAGCCGCAGGTGCCGGGTGCGGTGCCGAGCCTGACCGGCGACGACGACGTGGGGCCGGGCGGCAACGTGATCGCATTTGCCGACCCGTTCCTGCGCCATCGCGCCCGCGTGCGCAGCATGCAGATCCTGGTGGCCGACGACCACGAGGCCAACCGCATGGTCCTGCAGCGCCTGCTGCAGAAGGCCGGGCATCGCGTGCTGTGCGTGGATGGCGGTGAGGCGGTGCTGGATGCGCTGGCCGACAGTGAGTTCGACGCGGTCATCGTCGACCTGCACATGCCGGGCATGAGCGGGCTGGACATGCTGAAGGAGTTGCGGGTGATGCAGGCCGGCGGCGGACCGCGCACGCCGGTGCTGGTGCTCAGCGCCGATGTCACGCCCGAGGCGATCCAGCGCTGTACCCAGGCTGGGGCGCATGCGTTCCTGGCCAAGCCCGTGGTGGCGGTGCGCCTGCTCGATACCCTGGCCGAGATCGCCAGCAACGCCCAGCTGAAGACCATGGCCGCACCGGTGGTGCGACCGATGGCGCTGCAGGATGGGGTGCTCGACAGCAGCGTGCTGGACGAGCTGGCCTCGCTGGGCATGGGCGAGGGCTTCGAACGTGAGTTCATCCGCCAATGCCTGGAGGACGTGGCGGGCTGCATGGGCAAGGCCGAGCAGGCCGGTGAGGCCACGCAGTGGGATGTGTTCCGCGAACAATCCCACGCGATCAAGGGCGTGGCCAGCAACCTTGGCCTGATGCGCGCGTCCAACCGTGCCGGCGAGCTGATGCGGATGGCCGACTGGCAGCTGAAGACCGAATGGCGCCAGCGCCTGGGCATCCTGCAGGAGGCGATCAAGGAAGGCCGGCGCGCGCTGGAGGCACGGGCCGAACGCCGGCTGCGCGGCGCTGCCGACGATGGCGAGGCGCGTTGAACCACGGCAGGGTGCATAAAAAAAGCCCGGTGGCCAACCGGGCTTGAACCCATCCTGGGGGAGGGATGAATCAGGCCGCGTCGAGGCTGGCGCGACGGGTCTGGGCCTTGATCAGGCGGTCCATGGTGCGCAGCGAACGGTCGCCGAGGGCCAGGGCGGAATCGACCCAAACCTTGGTGATCTCCAGCAGTTCGTCGTAGCTGACCGGCTGGGCGATGGCGCGTGCGGCGTTCATCGCCAGATAGGACTGCGGTGTGCGCTGCTGCTGGCGGATCAGTTCTTCCACCGCCGCCCGGCCTTCGCCCTTCTTCACCAGCACGTCGACCACGCCCATCGCGTGCATCTCCTCGGCGCTGTAGACCCGGCCGTCGAGGATGATCTTCTCGGCGAGGTGGGGGGACACGCGCCGGCACAGGAAGGAGTACGCACCCATGCCCGGGAACAGGCCGAACAGCACCTCCGGCAGGCCCAGTCCGCTGCCTTCCTCGGCGACGATGGTGTGGCAGGCCAGGGCCATTTCCAGCCCGCCGCCGAGGGCGTCACCCTGGATCAGGGCGATCGAACGGACGTCGCCGCCGAACCCGGTGTGCAGGTGGTGCACGCCCTCCACGCAGCGCTGGGCATAGTTCAGCAGGAGGTCGCGGTTGCCTTCGCGGATCAGGCGTGTGAACAGGTCCAGGTCGCCGCCCAGATTGTAGGCGACGGCATCGGAGGCCAGCACGAAATGCCGCAATGTTCCGCTGTGGCGTTCGGCAGGGCTGCGGGTGATGGCCGCCATGTAGCTCCACATCTCGTCGAGCATGTCCTTGCGGCAGCAGGGGCGGATCCCGGTGGCGGCATCGGCGTGCATGAACAGCCAGTGGGCAGCGCCGCCGGCGCTGTCTTCGGTGCGGATGGTGGCGAACGGTGAGCCGCTTGAAGGCAGCTTTTCGATGGTACTCATGGAAGGGTCCTCGGCATGCGGCCCGCAGTGTCAGGTGGGTGGCCGGCGGGCCGAACGGTCCACACACGCGGCGATGCTACACCGCCCCAGGGCGTCGCATGCGAAAGGGCCCGGGACGTTTCCGCCCCGGGCCCTGCATCGTTCAAATTGCCGCAAACCCTTACTGGGCGGGCGTATCGCGGAGTTCGCGGCGGAGGATCTTGCCGACATTGGTCTTCGGCAGCTCCTTTCGGAATTCAACGATTTTGGGTGCTTGTAGCCGGTCAGGTTGGCCCGGGCATGCTCCTTGACCATTTCGGCGGTCAGGTTCGGGTCCTTCTTCACGATGACCACCTTGACCACTTCCCCGGACTTTTCGTCCGGCACGCCGACCGCGGCCACTTCCAGCACGCCCGGCATCATCGCGATCACGTCCTCGACTTCATTCGGGTACACGTTGAAGCCGGACACCAGGATCATGTCCTTCTTGCGGTCGACGATGTAGAAGAAGCCGTGTTCGTCCATCTTCGCCATGTCGCCGGTATGCAGCCAGCCGTCGGCATCGATCGCCTTGGCGGTTTCCTCCGGGCGCTGCCAGTAGCCCTTCATCACCTGCGGGCCCTTGATGCAGAGCTCGCCGACCTCGCCCAGCGGCAGGATGGCGCTGTTGTCGTCCTTGATGCAGGCATCGGTGGACGGGATCGGCAAGCCGATCGAGCCGTTGTATTCGGTCAGGGTGAGCGGGTTGATGCAGGCCGCCGGCGAGGTCTCGGTCAGGCCATACGCCTCGACCAGGGTCACCCCGGTGACCTTCTTCCAACGCTCGGCCACGGCGCGTTGCACCGCCATGCCGCCGCCCAGGGTGACCTTCAGCGAGGAAAAGTCGACCGTGTCGAAGCCGGGGTGTTGAGCAGGCCATTGAACAGCGTGTTGACGCCGGTGATGGCGGTGAAGCGCACCGACTTGAGCTCCTTGACGAAGCCCTTCATGTCACGCGGATTGGTGATCAGGTGGTTGCAGCCACCGAACTTCATGAAGACCAGCCCGTTCGCGGTCAGTGCGAAGATGTGGTACAGCGGCAGGGCGGTGATGATCCACTCCTTGCCCATCTCGATGCCCGACGCACTGATCCAGGCCGAGGCCTGCTGCATGTTGGCGATTAGGTTGCGGTTGGTCAGCATCGCGCCCTTGGCCACGCCGGTGGTGCCGCCGGTGTACTGCAGGAACGCAATGTCGTCGTGGTCGATCTCGACCTGGGGCAGGCTGTGGCGGCTGCCGATCTTCAGCGCCTGGCGGAAGCGCACCGCGCCCTTGAGATGGTAGTTGGGCACCATCTTCTTGATGTACTTCAGCACGAAGTTGACGATCACGCCCTTGGCGCCAAGCAGGTCGCCCAGGCCGGTGGTGATCACGTGCTTGACCGGCGTATCGGCGATGACCTGCTCGACGGTGTCGCCGAAGTTGTCGACCACCACCAGTGCGGTCACGCCGGCATCGATCAGCTGGTGCTTGAGCTCGCGCGCGGTGTACAACGGATTGACATTGACCACGGTCAGGCCGGCGCGCAGCACGCCGAAGGTGGCCACCGGGTACTGCAGGCAGTTGGGCATCATCAGGGCGACGCGGTCACCCTTCTTGAGCTTGAGCTCTCCCAGCAGGTAGGCCGCGAACTGATTGACCAGCGCGTCGGTCTCGCCATAGGTGAGGACCTTGCCGAAGCTGGAGTAGGCGGGACGGTCGCGGAATTTCGCGACGGAAGCGTCGAAGACCGAAGCTACCGAATGGAACTCGTTGACGTCGATCTCGGCGGGAACGCCTTTCGGATAGCTCTGCAGCCAGGGACGATCCAGACTCATATTCCCCCTCCAGGAATCGTGATGTATTAGGTTCCGGCCCTGAGCGTATCGACAATGGCCGGTCATTGCAGCATACCCCGCCGTAGGGAAAACGCGAAGAGGCCCGAAGGGCCTCTTTGCTGGGTAGTGCCGGCCGCTGGCCGGCATCTGTGCTCGATCGGGATTCCGGTTGGTGCCGGCCAGCGGCCGGCACTACCGTGGCGCCAACCGGGCCGCTTGCGTCAGCCCTGCTTGCGCACCGGTGCGCCGTTGGCCTTGTAGTACGGCGCAGTGCTGCGGGCCAGCGGGGTGCGGCCGCGGATCACGTCGGCCAGCTTCTCGGCCATCATGATGGTCGGCGCGTTGAGGTTGCCGGTCACCACCTGCGGCATGATCGAGGCATCGACGATGCGGAGGCCTTCCAGGCCGTGCACGCGACCCTGGCCATCGACCACCGCCATCGGGTCATCAGCATGGCCCATCTTGTTCGAGCACGACGGGTGGTAGGCGGTTTCGGCATGCTCGCGCACGAATGCATCGATCTGCGCGTCGGTCTGCAGTGCACTGCCCGGCGAGATCTCGCGGCCGCTGTACGGGGCCAGCGCCGGCTGCGCGAAGATCTCGCGGGTGATGCGGATCGCCGCGCGGAATTCGCGCCAGTCCTGCTCGTGCGACATGTAGTTGAACAGAATGCTCGGATGTTCGCGCGGGTCCTTCGAGCGCACATGGATGCGGCCACGGCTGGGCGAGCGCATCGAGCCGACGTGCATCTGGAAGCTGTGCGCCTTGATCGGGTTGGAGCCGTTGTAGTTGATCGCCACCGGCAGGAAGTGGTACTGCAGGTTCGGCCAGTCGAACTCGGCGTCGCTGCGGATGAAGCCACCGGCCTCGAACTGGTTGCTGGCGCCGATGCCGGTGCCCAGGAACAGCCACTCGGCACCGATCGCCGGCTGGTTGTACAGCTTCAGCGCCGGCGCCAGCGACACCGGCTTCTTGCATTCGTACTGCAGGTACATCTCAAGGTGATCCTGCAGGTTGGCGCCGACGCCGGGCAGGTGGTGCACCAGGTCGATGTCCAGGCTGCGCAGCAGGTCGGCCGGGCCGACACCCGAGCGCTGCAGGATCTGCGGCGAGGCGATGGCGCCGCCGCACAGCAGCACTTCGCGGCGGGCGGTGGCGCGCTGCGGCTGGTCGTTGTGCAGCCACTGCACGCCCACCGCGCGCTTGCCCGAGAACAGGATGCGGTCGGTCAGCGCGTGGGTGACGATGGTCAGGTTCGGGCGTGGCTTGGCCAGGTCCAGGTAGCCGCGGGCGGTGCTGGAACGACGGCCGTTCGGGTCACCGTGCGGTCCATCGGGCCGAAGCCTTCCTGCTGATAGCCGTTGAGGTCGTCGGTGCGCGGGTAGCCGGCCTGCACGCCGGCTTCGACCATCGCAGCGAACAGTTCGTTGTTGCCGGCCTTCGGCGTGGTCACCCGCAGCGGGCCATCACCACCGTGGTAGTCGTTGGGGCCGATGTCGCGGGTTTCGGCCTTGCGGAAGTAGGGCAGGCAGTCCAGATAGGTCCAGTCTTCCAGGCCCGGCATGCTGGCCCAGTTGTCGTAGTCCATCGCGTTGCCGCGGATGTAGCACATGCCGTTGATCAGCGACGAGCCACCCAGGCCCTTGCCGCGGCCGCAGTCCATGCGGCGGTTGTTCATGAAGGGCTCCGGATCGGTCTTGTACGCCCAGTTGTAGCGCTTGCCCTGCAGCGGGAAGGCCAGTGCAGCCGGCATCTGGGTACGGAAGTCGAGCCGGTAGTCCGGGCCACCGGCTTCCAGCAGCAGCACGCTGACATCGGCATCTTCGGTGAGGCGGGTGGCCAGCACGTTGCCGGCTGAACCGGCGCCGATGATGATGTAGTCGTACTCGTTATGGGTGCTCATGGGTGTCTCCTGCAGGCCGGGGCGCGCTGCATGCAGGCGTCCCGGCGGAATGTCGGATCGGCGCGGTGGCCGGACGATGGGGCGTGCTCGGGGCGCGCCGGTCAGAACACGCTGGCGTAGTCGCCCAGCTCGACCTGCACCGACTTGATGCGGGTGTAGTGGCCGAGGGTGGAGATACCGTTCTCGCGGCCGACGCCGGATTCCTTGTAGCCACCGACCGGCATTTCGGCCGGCGATTCACCCCAGGTGTTGATCCAGCAGATGCCGGCTTCCAGGCGATGGATGATGCGGTGGGCGCGGCTGATGTCCTTGCTGACCACGCCGGCAGCGAGGCCGAAGGTGGTGTCGTTGGCACGACGCACCACTTCGTCTTCGTCGTCATAGGCGAGGATGCTCATCACCGGCCCGAAGATCTCTTCCTTGACGATGGTCATGTCATCGCGGCAGTCGGAGAACACGGTCGGCAGCACGTAGGCGCCCTGGGCCAGCGCACCTTCGGTGGCACGGCCGCCACCCGTCAGCAGGCGGGCACCTTCGGCCTTGCCGCTCTCGATGTAGCGCAGCACGTTTTCCATGTGCGGGAAGCTGGTCAACGGGCCGAAGTTGGTGTCGGCGGCCATCGGGTCGCCGATGCGGATGCGCTTGACGCGCTCGACGACGGCCACCTCGAATGCGGCCAGCATGCTGCGCGGCACGAACACGCGGGTGCCGTTGGTGCAGACCTGGCCGGAGCTGAAGAAGTTGGCCATCACCGCAATGTCGGCGGCGCGGTCCAGATCGGCGTCATCGCAGATCACCAGCGGTGACTTGCCGCCCAGCTCCATGGTCACTTCCTTCAGCGACGAGGACGCCGCGCTGGCCATGACCTTCTTGCCGGTGGCGACGCCACCGGTGAAGGAGATCTTCTCGATCACCGGGTCCTCGGTCAGCCACTGGCCGATCTCGCGGCCCGGGCCCTGCACGACGTTGAACACGCCGGCCGGCACGCCGGCTTCGGTGTAGATTTCGGCCAGCCGGATCGCGGTCAGCGGCGTCACTTCCGACGGCTTGAACACCATCGCGTTGCCGGCAGCCAGCGCCGGCGCCGACTTCCACATGGCGATCTGGATCGGGTAGTTCCATGCGCCGATGCCGGCGACCACGCCCAGCGGCTCGCGACGGGTGTAGAAGAAGCTCGATTCGCGCAGCGGCAGCTGGATGCCTTCGATGGCGGTGGCCAGGCCGGCGTAGTACTCGACCACGTCGGCACCGGTGACGATGTCCACGGTGGTGGTCTCGGCCAGCGCCTTGCCGGTGTCCAGGGTTTCCAGGTGGGCCAGTTCGTCATTGCGCTCGCGCAGGAGCTCGACGGCGCGGCGCAGGATGCGCGAGCGCTCCATGGCGGTCATCGCGGCCCACACCTTCTGGCCTTCGGCTGCGCTCTGCACGGCACGTTCGACGTCGGCCTGGCTGGCGACCTGCACCTCGGCGATCACCTCGCCGGTGGCCGGGTTGACGGTCTTGAAGGTCTTGCCGCTGGTGGCATCGACGCGCTGGCCGTGGATGTAGAGCTGTTGGACGGGCAGGGTGGTCATGGGGCGTACTCCTTGGAAGGGGGCGGGCGCTGAAGCGCTTATAGCGCGGCAGCCTGCAACTGGAAGTCGATGTAGCCGTAAGCGATGCGCCGGGACTTCTCGGCGTTGAACTGGCCGCCGACCAGGCTGCCGCGCAGCCACAGGCCATCGATCATCGCGGCCAGGCCGCGGGCGGCCAGGCGGGCCTGCGGGTGGGGCAGCAGGCGGTTGAACTGGTGGCACAGGTTGGAGAACAGGCGCTGGTCGTTGGCGCGCTGCAGCCGGGCCAGTTCCGGCTGGTGCATGCTGGCGGCCCAGAAGGTGAGCCAGACGCGCATCGCGGTGCCGTTGATCTGGCTGTCGTCGAAGTTGCCATCGACGATGGCGCGCAGCTGCTCGCGCGGGTTGTCGCTGGCGTCTGCGCGATAGCGGGCGACGGCGTCCTTCAGTTCGCGCAGGATCTGCCGCATTGCAGCATTGAGCAGGCCGTCCTTGTCGCCGAAGTAGTGGGCGACGATGCCGCTGGACAACCCCGCCTTCTTCGCGATGGTGGCGACGGTGGCATCGGCCATGCCGATCTCGTCGATGGTCTGGAAAGTGGCCCGGATCAGCTGTTCGCGCCGTACCGGTTCCACGCCTTTCTTCGGCATTGTCTCTCCACGGTTTGCGACCCGAAGGATCGGGCTGCCCGCCATTATGCTTTTTATTGATTGAACGTTCAATCAATAAACCATAGGATGCGCTCGCGCCCCACGCCATGGGCCCGGTTTACCGGTCCGGCCCCGCCCATGTGCTCCCTCGGACTTGATGAGACGACCCCATGTCTTCCCTGGCTCATCCCAAGCGTTCGCCCCTGCGCTTGAACCGTTTTGTCTTCCTCAGCTCCTCAGTGTCGATCGGCATCCTCGGGCTGCTCACCGTGCTCTATCCCGAAGGCAGCGAGCACTGGCTGCAATGGGCGCAGGCCGAGGTCTCGGCCGCGTTCGGCTGGTGGTACATGCTGCTGATCGTGCTGTGCCTGGGCTTCGTGCTGTGGCTGGCGTTCTCGCCGTACGGCCGCATCCGCCTGGGCCACAACGAAGAGTCACCGGCCTTTGGCTATGTTGCCTGGGTCTCGATGCTGTTCTCGGCCGGCATCGGCATCGCGCTGCTGTACTACGGCGCCTATGAGCCGCTGGACCATTTCCTGCACCCGCCCGGGCAGCCCGGCGGCACCGTGGCCGCCGGCCGCGAGGCGATGGTGCTGACCTTCCTGCACTGGGGCCTGCATGGCTGGGCGCTGTATGCGCTGGTCGGCGTGGCACTGGGCTATTTCGCCTATCGCCGGGACCTGCCGCTGGCGCTGCGCTCTGCGTTGTACCCGGTCTTCGGTGAGCGAATTCATGGCCGCATCGGCGACATGGTCGATGGCTTCGGCATTCTGGCCACGCTGATCTCGATGGTGACCAACCTCGGCATCGGCGCCCTGGTGGTGCAGTCCGGCCTGGTCTACCTGTTCCACATCCCGGATACGCCGCAGGTGCTGGTGGTGATCGTGCTGGTGATGATGGTCGTGGCCACCATCGGCGTGGTCGCTGGCGTGGAAAAGGGCATTGCCTGGCTGTCCAACCTCAACGTGCGCCTGCTGTGTGGCCTGCTGCTGTTCGTGCTGGTCACCGGCCCGACCCTGCACCTGTTCGATGGCCTGATCCAGAACACCGGCGATTACCTCGGCGCGTTCGTGCGCAAGAGCTTCGACATGTACCTCAACGACCCCAAGGGCCGTGAGTGGATGGGTTCGTGGACGCTGTTCTACTGGGCGTGGTGGATCGCCTGGGCGCCGTTCGTCGGCCTTTTCGTGGCGCGCATCTCGCGCGGCCGCACCATCCGCGAAGTGATCTTGGGCGTGTTGCTGATCCCGCTCGGCTTCACCCTGGCCTGGCTGTCGATCTTCGGCAACACCGCCATCGACCTGGTGCTCAACCATGGCCAGGCGATCCTGGGTGACGTGGCCCAGCACGATGCAGCGATGACCTTGTTCAAGCTGCTGGAATACCTGCCTGCGGCGCCGTACGTGGCCGGTGCTGCGGTGGTGATCGGCTTCGTGCTGTTCCTGACCCCGGTCGACTCGGGCACGCTGATGATCGCCAACCTGTGCACCCGTCGCGTTGACGATGGCGTGGAAGATGGCCATGACGCGCCGATCTGGCTGCGCGTGTTCTGGGCCGCCGGCATCACTGTGGCCAGCGTCGGCCTGCTGCTGGCTGGCAATTTCAGCGCGATGCAGACGGCGGTGGTGCTGTGCGGCCTGCCGTTCTCGTTCACCCTGGCGTTCTACATGTGGGGCCTGTTGAAGGCCCTGCGCACCGACCCGGATGCGCCGCGCCGCTGAGCGGGCATCCGGCATCCATCCCGATGCCGCCGATGAGGCAGTAGAGCCAGGCCATGCCTGGCTGCGGTGAAACAGCAAGGGCCGGATCCGTGAGGATCCGGCCCTTGCTGTTTGCTCCCGGGATTCGCCGGGCATGGCCCGGCGTTACCCGTTACTTGGCTGCCAGCTGGCGAAGCACGTACTGCAGCAGGCCGCCATGACGGAAGTACTCGACTTCCTTCGGGGTCAGCAGCATTACCGAGACCTCAAAGGTCTTCTTCGTGCCATCGGCCTTGGTCGCGGTGACCGTGGCGCGCTTGCTGGCACCGTCCTGCAGGCCGGTGATGTCGATCACTTCCGAGCCGTCCAGGCCCAGCGTCTGTGCGTTCTCGCCGTTGCGGAACTGCAGCGGCAGCACGCCCATGCCGACCAGGTTGGAGCGGTGGATGCGCTCGAAGCTCTCGGCGATGACCGCCTTCACCCCAGCAGCAGGGTGCCCTTGGCCGCCCAGTCACGCGACGATCCGGTGCCGTATTCCTTGCCGGCCAGCACCACCAGCGGCACCTTGTCGGCCTTGTACTTCATGGCCGCGTCGTAGATCGCCAGCTTTTCCGGCTGGCCACCACCGGTCGGGTAGTACAGGGTGTTGCCGCCTTCCTCGCCACCGAACATCAGGTTCTTGATGCGGATGTTGGCGAAGGTGCCGCGGACCATCACGTCATCGTTGCCGCGACGGCTGCCGTAGCTGTTGAAGTCGGCCGGCTGCACGCCGCGCTCCTGCAGGAAGCGGCCTGCCGGCGAGTCCTTCTTGATGTTGCCTGCCGGGGAAATGTGGTCGGTGGTGATCGAGTCGCCGAACAGGCCCATCACGCGTGCGCCGTGCACGTCGTCGATGCTGCCGGTCTGCATGGTCATGCCATCGAAGTAGGGCGGGTTCTTGATGTAGGTGGAGGCGTCGCTCCACGCGTACAGGTTGCCGTCCGGCGAGGCGATGGTGTTCCAGCGGGTGTCACCCTTGAACACATCGGCGTAGTTCTGCTTGAACATCTCCGGGCCAATGGTGGCGGCGATGACGTCGCCGATTTCCTTGTTGCTCGGCCAGATGTCGCGCAGGAACACCGGCTGGCCGTCGCTGCCGGTGCCGAGCGGCTGGGTGGTCAGGTCGATGTCGGTGGTGCCGGCGATGGCATAGGCCACCACCAGCGGCGGGCTGGCCAGGTAGTTCATCTTCACTTCGGGGTGCACGCGGCCCTCGAAGTTGCGGTTGCCCGACAGCACCGAGGTGACCACCAGGTCGCCGGCGGCAATGCCGGCGCTGACTTCGGTCGGCAGCGGGCCGGAGTTGCCGATGCAGGTGGTGCAGCCGTAGCCGACCACGTAGAAGCCGATCTTCTCCAGCTCCTTCAGCACGCCGGCCTTTTCCAGGTAATCGGTCACCACGCGCGAGCCTGGGCCGAGCGAGGTCTTGACCCACGGCTGGCGGTTCAGGCCCTTGGCGGCCGCGTTGCGGGCCAGCAGGCCGGCACCGATCATCACCGCCGGGTTGGAGGTGTTGGTGCAGGAGGTGATGGCCGCGATCACCACCGCGCCATCCTTCAGCCGCACCTTGCGGCCTTCGATCTCGATGTCGGCGAAGCCCTTGGTCAGCTGCTCGTTGCCGACCGCGGCGCCGCCGCCTTCGTTGACGAAGGTGGCAACGTCCTCGCTGCGCTTGTCACGGTTGGCGGTCATGCCGACCAGCGCTTCGCGGTAGTTCTTCTGCACGTCTTCCAGCAGCACGCGGTCCTGCGGGCGCTTCGGGCCGGCGAGCGACGGCTTCACCGTGCCCATGTCCAGTTCCAGCGTGCTGCTGTATTGGGCGTGCGGGCTGCCGGGTTCGTGCCACAGGCCCTGCGCCTTGGCGTAGGCCTCGACCAGGTTGATCTGCTCTTCGCTGCGGCCCGACAGGCGCAGGTAGTTCAGCGATTCCGCGTCGATCGGGAAGATGCCGCAGGTGGCGCCGTACTCCGGGGCCATGTTGCCGATGGTGGCGCGGTCGGCCAGCGGCAGGTGCTGCAGGCCGTCACCGTAGAACTCGACGAACTTGCCCACCACGCCCAGCTTGCGCAGCATCTGGGTGACGGTCAGCACCAGGTCGGTGGCGGTGGCGCCCTCGGGCAGCTTGCCGGTCAGCTTGAAGCCGACCACCTGCGGGATCAGCATCGACGACGGCTGGCCGAGCATGGCGGCCTCCGCTTCGATGCCACCCACGCCCCAGCCGAGCACGCCGATGCCGTTGATCATGGTGGTATGGCTGTCGGTACCGAACACGGTGTCGGGGTAGGCAATGTCCTTGCCATCCTTCTGCGCGGTCATCACCACGCGGGCCAGGTTTTCCAGGTTCACCTGGTGGACGATACCGGTGTTGGGTGGCACCACCTTGAAGTTGTCGAAGGCCTTCTGGCCCCAGCGCAGGAAGCCATAGCGTTCCTGGTTGCGCTGGAACTCGATCTTGCCGTTGAGGTCCAGCGCGTCGGGCTTGCCGAACACATCGACCTGCACCGAGTGGTCGATGACCAGTTCGGAGGGAATCTGCGGATTGATCTGCTCCGGCTTGCCGCCGAGCTTGACCACCGCATCGCGCATCGCGGCCAGGTCGACCACGCAGGGCACGCCGGTGAAGTCCTGCAGGACCACGCGCGCCGGCATGAACGCGATCTCGGTGTCCGGCTCGGCCGCCGGGTTCCAGCGGGCCACGGCTTCGATGTGGTCCTTGCCGACAGTGATGCCGCCGTCCTCGTGCCGGAGCAGGTTCTCCAGCAGGATCTTCATCGAGTAGGGCAGGTGGGAGATATCGAAGCGCTGGCCCAGCGTGGGCAGGCTGAAGTAGTCGTAGGTCTTGCCACCGACATTCAGCTGGCTGCGGGTGGAGAACGAATCGCTCATGCGGGTTAACTCCTTCTTGCGGATGGCTTGCAGTGGCCCGCGCATGGGCAGGCCTGCTTGCGGTGGCCGGCAGTCCGTGCCGCCGGGCAGAAGGCCAGTATCGCCGATGCCGTCGGGGCCGCAGAACTGCGGGCTCAGAACGCAAGGTTATAAATTCGTATGTAGTTTTCGTGTCATGGCGCCGCCGAACCTAGTGCGGGCTGACAGGCTCGAGGCAGTGCCGTATGGCGCCGGGGGACAGGAGGACGACAGCATGGGGGGCTGCAGGCGCTGGGGGCGGAGCCGTGCTGAGCGATGGTCATCGTGGCGGTCGAGGCGTTCTTGACCGGGCACGGGGGGCGCGCCGCCGACGGGCAGCGCGCCAGTCAGTGGCGATCAGCCACCCAGGAACGGATTGCCGGTCTTGGCGGGAGCCGCGCCCTTGGATTTCACCTTGAGTACGTTGTCCTTGCCGAACTCAAAGACGGTCGATTCCTGCACGTTCTTTCCGAAGTGCTTGATCTTGGCGTAGTCGTAGTACCAGACCTGGATGTCGCCAAGCTGCTCACGACGCGTCGGCGCTCCAAACTTCTCGCGGACCTGGTCCTGGGTCGCCTTGCCCACCTCCAGCTCGTCCAGTTGCTTCTGGGTGATCTCAGTGCCGGTGGTGTGGGCCGCGAACGGATTGGCGTGGGCCGGGCCTGCGGCCAGGGCCAGGGGGGTGGCCAGAGCCAGGGTCAGGATGAATGCGCGCATTGAACGTCCTTTTATGACGAAGGGGGCGTGCGGTGCCGGAGTGTCCCGGCCCGGTACAGCGAGTGCTGCCCGGCCAGTCTAGCGGTCGAATGCGACTGATTCTGGTTCAAGGTCACAGTTCGCCCGATTTGAGGTGTTTACGTCAGGTATGTATAATTCATACATACTTTTTGAGGCCTACCCATGGAAGCCACCGTTGCAGAACGCGGACAGATCACCCTGCCCAAGGCGGTGCGTGATGCCCTCGGCCTGACCAAGGGCACGCTGCTGAAGGTCGAGCTGGACGGCAGCCGCATCATCCTGCGCAAGAGTGTTGACGATGCCATTTCACGGGCGCGCGGCAAGTTCGCGCTGGACGGCTTCGAGTCATCCGACGCGGCCGTGCGCGCGGTGCGTGACGAGGAGTAAGCCGTGATGATCGCCGTCGATTCGCCGGTGCTGGTCGAGCTGCTCAGCAATGGCCCGCAGGCCGATGCCGTGGAAGCCATCCTCCGGCAGAGCCTGGTCGGTGGCCGCGTGGTGGTCTGTGGCGCAACCCTCGCCGAAGTGTGCGCATCGCTGCGCGGTGGTGCCGAGGTGCTCGAAGCGCTGGAAGAGATGGGCGTGCACTTCAACCCGATGGAAGCCAAGTCGGCGCTGCGCGCCGGCGAGATGCACCGCCGTCACCGCCAGCGCGGCGGTAGCCGTCGCAGCCTGGACGAATTCATGGTCGGCGCCCACGCACTGCTGCAGTGCGACGGCCTGATCACCTGGAACGACACGTTTTACCGCGACTACTTCAAGGGCCTGAAGCTGATCGTGCCGCACGCCTGAGCCCACTTTTGATTTTTCAACCTACGCATTACCCGGGAGTTGTCATGTTGGAAGCCTACCGCCACCACGTCGCCGAGCGCGCTGCGCTTGGCATCCCGCCGCTGCCGCTGAGCGCGCAGCAGACGGCCGATGTCATCGAACTGCTGAAGAACCCGCCGCAGGGCGAGGCCGAGTTCCTGCTCGACCTGCTGACCCACCGCGTGCCGGCCGGCGTCGATGACGCGGCCAAGGTCAAGGCCTCGTACCTGGCGGCGATCGCGCTGGGCAGCGAGCAGAACCGGCTGATCAGCCGCGAGCGCGCCACCGAACTGCTGGGTACCATGCTCGGCGGCTACAACGTTGCACCGCTGGTGCAGCTGCTGGACGACGCCAGCGTCGGCACCATCGCCGCCAACGGCCTGAAGAAGACCCTGCTGGTGTTCGATGCGTTCCATGACGTGCAGGAGAAGGCCAAGGCCGGCAACGCCAACGCCCAGGCCGTGCTGCAGAGCTGGGCCGATGCCGAGTGGTTCACCAGCAACCCGGAAGTGCCGCAGAGCCTGACCGTCACCGTGTTCAAGGTGCCGGGCGAAACCAACACCGATGACCTGTCGCCAGCACCGGACGCGACCACCCGCCCGGACATTCCGATGCACGCGCTGGCGATGCTGAAGAACAAGCGCGACGACGCGCCGTTCACCCCGGAAGAAGACGGCAAGCGCGGCCCGATCCAGCAGATCCTGTCGCTGAAGGACAAGGGCCACCTGGTCGCCTACGTCGGCGACGTGGTCGGCACCGGCTCCTCGCGCAAGTCGGCCACCAACAGCGTGCTGTGGTGGACCGGCGATGACATTCCGTACATCCCGAACAAGCGCGCTGGCGGCGTGTGCCTGGGCGGCAAGATCGCCCCGATCTTCTACAACACCATGGAAGATGCCGGTGCGCTGCCGATCGAGCTGGACGTGTCGAAGATGGAGCACGGCGATGTCATCGAGCTGCGTCCGTACGAAGGCAAGGCGCTGAAGAACGGCGAAGTGATCGCCGAGTTCCAGGTCAAGTCCGACGTGCTGTTCGACGAAGTGCGTGCCGGTGGCCGCATCCCGCTGATCATCGGCCGTGGCCTGACCGGCAAGGCGCGCGAAGCGCTGGGCCTGGCCCCGACCGACCTGTTCCGCCTGCCGGTGCAGCCGGCCGATACCGGCAAGGGCTTCTCGCTGGCGCAGAAGATGGTTGGTCGCGCCTGTGGCCTGCCGGAAGGCCAGGGCATGCGCCCGGGCACCTACTGCGAACCGAAGATGACCTCGGTCGGCTCGCAGGACACCACCGGCCCGATGACCCGTGACGAGCTGAAGGACCTGGCCTGCCTGGGCTTCTCGGCCGACCTGGTGATGCAGTCGTTCTGCCACACCGCCGCTTACCCGAAGCCGGTGGACGTGAAGACGCACCACACTCTGCCGGAGTTCATCTCCACCCGTGGCGGCGTTTCCCTGCGCCCGGGCGACGGCGTGATCCACAGCTGGCTCAACCGCATGCTGCTGCCGGACACGGTCGGCACCGGCGGTGACTCGCACACCCGTTTCCCGGTGGGTATTTCGTTCCCGGCCGGCTCGGGCCTGGTCGCCTTCGCCGCTGCCACCGGCGTGATGCCGCTGGACATGCCGGAGTCGGTGCTGGTGCGCTTCAAGGGCAAGATGCAGCCGGGCGTGACCCTGCGTGACCTGGTCAACGCGATCCCGCTGTACGCGATCAAGTCGGGCCTGCTGACCGTGGCCAAGGCGGGCAAGAAGAACATCTTCTCCGGCCGTATCCTGGAAATCGAAGGCCTGCCGGAGCTGAAGGTCGAACAGGCGTTCGAACTGTCCGACGCCTCGGCCGAGCGTTCGGCGGCAGGTTGCTCGGTGCGCCTGAACAAGGAGCCGATCATCGAGTACCTGACCAGCAACATCACCCTGCTGAAGTGGATGATTGCCGAGGGTTACCAGGATCCGCGCTCGCTGCAGCGCCGTATCGAGAAGATGGAAGCGTGGCTGGCCAACCCGCAGCTGCTGGAGCCGGATGCGGACGCCGAGTACGCCGCCGTCATCGAAATCGACCTTGCTGACATCCACGAGCCGATCGTGGCCTGCCCGAACGACCCGGACGACGTGAAGACCCTGTCCGAAGTGGCCGGTGCCAAGATCGACGAGGTGTTCATCGGTTCGTGCATGACCAACATCGGCCACTTCCGCGCCGCTGCCAAGCTGCTGGAAGGCAAGCGTGACCTGCCGACCCGCCTGTGGGTGGCCCCGCCGACCAAGATGGACGCCTCGGAGCTGACCAAGGAAGGCGTGTACGGCACCTTCGGCGCTACCGGCGCACGCATGGAAATGCCGGGCTGCTCGCTGTGCATGGGCAACCAGGCGCAGATCCGCGAAGGCTCCACCGCGATGTCGACCTCGACCCGCAACTTCCCGAACCGTCTGGGCCGCAACACCAACGTGTACCTGGGTTCGGCGGAACTGGCGGCGATCTGCTCGCGCCTGGGCCGCATCCCGACCAAGGAGGAGTACATGGCGGACATCGGCGTGATCAACGCCAATGGTGCGGAGATCTACCGCTACATGAACTTCGACCAGATCGAGGAATACCAGGACGTGGCCAGCACGGTCGCTGCCTGATGCGGTAACGGAAAACCCCCGGCTCGCGCCGGGGGTTTTTTTGTGAGCGGACGACGCATGGTAGTGCCGGCCGCTGGTAGGCAACCCGTTGAAACGAAGAACCGCAGGTGAAAGCCGGGTTTTTCATTGTGCCCGGCCAGGTGGCCTAGCCCATCCGCCTCGCGGTGAGGGCCTGCTCGTGGGCGAGGTCCTCCTGGGCGACCTGCTGTGCCTGCGAAATCTGCTCGGCCTTGGCGAGCGACTGTTCTACGGGCGTATTGACGGCCTCACTGATTGGAACCGACGCCCGCAGGTGTGCTGGATTGTCGAGCGCTCCCTGCACAACGAACATGCGAGAGGCTGAGCCATCGCTCGGTGAATTGCCCAGTACAACATGATCGACGCGTTCCAGGCCGCTGGCCTTGGCCGCCGCAAGCAGGCCGGCCGTCACGCGCTCACTGGTTTCATCGAAGCTGCGCCCGTGCCTGGCATCCACGGCGGATACACCCTCGCGAATCTGCCGGTAGAGCGCATGGTCTGGATGGCCTTCCTTCCTGGGATCCTGGCCTGCCCTGTCCAAGGTTGATTCAATGCTCTCCTGCAAAGGGGTCCTGGGAGAGAAAGCGGGATTGCTGAGAGAGGGCGAGCCCTTGTCGGTTGCATCCTGGATCAGTTTATCGCCAGGCCTGAGCGCATTGCGGGCCCGCTGCTCGGCTTCAGCTTCGTGGCGGGCGTATGCACCGGCTTCCTCGACACCGCGCAGGAAATTGATACCGTCGCGCAGCAGACCGGGCCCGCCGCCGACAAGCACGGTCGCACCCGCACGTAGTTGATGAACATCCCTGCGGTAGTCGGCAATCCGGCGCAGGTCCTCAGGATCCGTAACGCGCGCCTGTGGATTGTCCAGTACAGATTGCACCGGGCCCTTATCGGTCATGCGATCAAGGAAATGAACCACTCGATGGGAGTCGCCCAACTGGACCGCCACCGCGGCGGACATGACATGGCCGCTCTTCATCCCGGGTGTTCCGATAGAGGCGATGCGCTGGCCGTGCTCGGCGTTGCGCAGGATCTCCAGTTCCCTGGGCAGCGCATACATCTCGACCTTGCCGTAATGGGGACCGCTGGCACTGACCAGGTCGCCTGCCAAGACGTGGTTGGTGAAGGGCGCCGCGCTGGCTGGCTGGCCTTCAGGAAGGCGATATGCCAGCCCGGCGGCACCGTAGGGATTGAACGCGTCGCCGGGGAGGTTGTAGTGGTGTGCAGTGATCTGTGCGAGCGCGCCGCCCAGGGAGTGGCCGGTGACGGAAACTTGGCCATATCCATTTGCGTAAGCCAGCTCGATTGCCTGCTTGGTCAGCGCGAGGGCATCATCAATTTGCGCGTTGATTCTGGCGGTGACCATCGCCGCATCGATGCCGCCATCAATCAGAGGCTGGCGATCAAACTCGGTACCGCGATGGGTGACGATTACTTCTTTGGATTCGAGATTATGGTAAATGACGCTTTGGTAGCCGGTGGCGGAGTTTAGGCTGGCCAATACTCGATATTCCGTCCCGGCAATGGTAACAATGGTCTTGGGTTCAGGGAGCGGATCCTTGTAGACATGATCGGAGAGGGCTGCATTTGCTCCAGGATTCATTGGGCTGTTCCTTCAGTCCGTGTGGAGATTTCGATTGGGAAGTAATCCTTTCGCTTATCCTGAGACATCTTCTCGTACCAAGTCGAAGGCTCGGTAGGCGTCCACTCTGGCGATCCCCCTGAAGTCATAGGGCGTAAGGCGCGATGTACGTAGGTAGTAGAGAGTTTCCCGGTTTCAAGCTTTGTAAATGAAGTCCATGCGGTTGCTTGGATAGGGCGACCATCAATGATGAAGGCGAATGAAGCTTCCACGAGCACGGGTGTCCAAGTGCACGGACCACGACCGTAATAGTCGGCAACTTCCATACCGTCGTTGAAAACAGCACTGCTGAATTCAGTTGCACTGAGGCGCTGTGCCTGAACCTCAACCTTGTGCTGGTTCGGCTCGTACTGCACCCCCTCCCAATTGTTGACCGGAGGCAGACAGAGTGGGTCTATCTCATACGTGACGAAGACCGAAGGAACGGGAACATCCACGGGTGCATCGTGGACCCGAATCACAATCGGCAGCGCATCCCTTGGCGCAGGATTCTCGCGATAGACCGGGAACGAGCGTTCCTTGTTGCAGCCTGCGACAACCAGTGTGATCAAGGCGATCAACGCAACACGAGCAAGGCTGGGGACGGATTTCAGCATGAGCGGTCCATGTCGCAGCAGGATTGTCCTTGATCCTTGGAACATGCGGTCTCATCACGAACGACGGCGCCACATCCGGGCAAATGCGACAGGTTGCGCAGCGGGTATTGTCCGTTACCCGGACTTCCCACCCTGTGTACCCGAGCAGCGCGGCCTTGCGGGGTAACGTTCATCGGCGTTCCATTGCTGTGCGATACCTGACTATACGACCCGCTCCAGCCGCGCTCCAAGTCGGTGTCCTGCGGGCCTCCCGTTTGGCGCGCATGGCTTGCGGCAGGATCAAACCTCGATCAGCGCCGTTGAAACATGTCGAAAGTGCTGGCGGCGGATCGGCAATGGAGCCTGACGTCTCTTGCAGGTGTCCAGCAGGGAGCGGAGCCGAGCGTGGGCTCGGCTCTACAGGGGCCTGTCAGCCGCGGGCGAGGGCGAGCAACCGCTCGGCGATCCTCTCCAGTGGCACCTGTTCCTCGGCAGCGCGCAGCTTGAACGCGGCACCGGGCATGCCCCAGACCACGCTGGTCGCTTCGTCCTGCACCAGCGTTGGGGCGCCGGCCTGGCGCATTTCCAGCAGGCCGCGCGCGCCGTCGTCACCCATGCCGGTGAGGATGGCACCGATGGCATTGCCACCGGCGCTCTGCGCGACCGAGCGGAACAGCACGTCCACCGCGGGCTTGTGCCGGTTCACTGCCGGGCCGTCGTCGACGCGGCAGCGCCAGCGCGCACCGTCGCGGATGATGCGCAGGTGCTTGCCGCCGGGCGGGAGGTAGGCGTGGCCGGGCAGCACCGCTTCGCCGTCGCTGGCCTCGCGCACGGCCATTGCCGAGTGTCGGTCCAGGCGTTCGGCAAAGGCGCTGCTGAAGCTGGCCGGCAGGTGCTGGGTCATCACCACGGCGGGTGCATCGGCAGGCATGCCTTCCAGCACCACGCGCAGCGCTTCGGTGCCACCGGCTGACGAGCCGATCGCGATCAGGCGGTCGGTGGTACGGAACTGCGGCGAGGCAGCACGCGTCGCCGGCGCTGCGTCCAGCGTGAGCTTGGGGGCGCTGGCACGCACAAGCGGACGCACGCGCGAGCGCGCCGCCATCTTGACCTTGGCGATGATCTCCTCGGCATAGCCCTGCAGGCCGCGGGCCACGTCCAGCTTGGGCTTGGAGACGAAATCCACGGCGCCCAGCGCCAGTGCCTGCAGGGTGGTGTCGGCGCCTCGCTCGGTCAGCGAAGAAATCATCACCACCGGCAGCGGATGCAGGCGCATCAGGTTTTCCAGGAACGCCAGCCCGTCCATGCGCGGCATTTCCACGTCCAGGGTGATCACGTCCGGGAGCAGGCGCTTGATCTTCTCGCGTGCCAACAGCGGGTCGGCAGCGGTGCCGACCACGTCGATGGCCGGGTCGCTGGACAGGATTTCCGTGAGCATCTGCCGCACGACGGCGGAGTCGTCGACGATCAGGACCCGGCAGGGGGCGTTGCCGGTCAGGGTCATTCGAACAGCTCCACGCCGCCGGTGACCGGCGCCTTGGACAGGCGTGCACGTACCGCCGATTCGGTCGCGGCCACTTCGGCCTCATGGGCATGCGGCAGGCGCTGCACCACCACGCGGCCGGTATCGGCGAAGAACCAGATCTTGCGCGGATGGATGCCGCACAGGTCCTCGGCAATGATCGGAATGTGCTCGGCCTGAAGGTACTGGCGGACAAACTCGGCGTTGCGGGTGCCAACCGGGTTGCTGGTGAAGCCCTTCAGCACGTTGGCGCCACCGAACACCTTGGCCTCGATGCGCTTGCGGTGGGCACCACGCTTGAGCATGTCGTTGATCAGCAGTTCCATCGCGTAGCTGCCGTAGCGCGCGGGCGCGCCGTCACCGGCGTTGCCCTCGGGCAGCAGGAAGTGGTTCATGCCGCCGATCTTCAGCACCGGGTCGCGCAGGCAGGCGGCTACGCACGAGCCCAGCGTGGTGGTCAGCGCGGTGGTGTCATCGACCACCAGGTACTGGGTCGGCAGCAGCTTGGCGGCGACGGTCTGGAAGCGCGCATCCTGGTAGCGCATGACATCGTCGGTACGCAGCGAGGCATTCATGCGCCGGCCTTCGCCGCACGGCGGTACAGGGTGCGGCCGCAGGGCTGGATCAGGTCGGCGGCGTGCAGATAGTTCTCCGAATGGCCGGTGTAGAGCAGACCGTCATCGGCCAGGTGCTGCACCAGGCGGCCGAGGATCGCGCGCTGGGTCGGCTTGTCGAAGTAGATCATCACGTTGCGGCAGAACAGTGCGTCGAACGGGCCACCGACGTCGTAGCGCGGGGCGAGCAGGTTCAACGGGCGGAATTCGATCAGCTCGCGCAGCGCAGGCAGCACGCGGCACTGGCCCTCGTTGGGGCCGCTGCCACGCTGGAAGTAGCGGCGGCGCAGGTCCGGATCGAGGCTGGCGACGCGATCGATGTTGTAGACGCCACGGCCGGCGGTGGCCAGCACCTGGGTGTCGACGTCAGTGGCGATGATGCGTACCGGCGGCTTCAGGGTGCCAAAGGCCTCGCACGCGGTGATCGCCATCGAATAGGGCTCTTCGCCGGTGGACGCCGCGCACGACCACAGCAGCAACGGCGTGCGGCTGGAGCGCTGCTGCAGTTCTTCGCGCAGCTTGTCGAAGTGGTGCGGTTCGCGGAAGAACGAGGTCAGATTGGTGGTCAGGGCGTTGGTGAACGCCTGCCACTCGTCACCATCTTCCTGCTCCAGATGGTCCAGGTACTGCTGGAAGCTGCGCATGCCCAGCGTGCGCAGGCGGCGCGAAAGGCGGCCATAGACCATGTCGCGCTTTGCCGGCGCAAGCGCAATGCCCACGCGCTGGTAGATCAGGTCGCAGACGCGGCGGAAATCACGGTCGGCGAACTCGAATTCGCGTGGGCCGGTAACGATGGGAGTAGGACTTTGCACGGGGGACGTGTCCATCGGCGGGGGCAGCGGCCGAAGCCGCTACGGGTGGGTCTCAGAATTCCTGCCAGTCGCTGTCGCTGGCGACGAAGGTGCCGGCGTTGCTGCTACGACGTGGCGATATCGGTGCAGGTGCTGCCGCGCGGCTTGGCTGCGGAGGTGCCACGGTGGTGACTCTCGCCGGCTCGACCCGCGCGGCAACGGCCTGCATCGCGGCCGAGACCTGGTTGTCGAGCCGGAAGATCGCCACGGCATCTGCAAGCTGTGCGGCCTGGTCTTCCATCGCACGTGCGGCAGCGGTGGCTTCCTCCACCAGCGCGGCGTTCTGCTGGGTGGTTTCGTCCATCTGCACCACGGTCTGGTTGACCTGCTCGATGCCCGCGCTCTGCTCCTGCGAGGCGGCGGAAATCTCGGCCATGATGTCGGTCACGCGCTGCACCGAGGCGACGATCTCGCCCATGGTGCTGCCGGCCTGGTGGACCAGGCTGGAGCCCTCGGCAACCTTGCCGACGGAGTCGTCGATCAGGCCCTTGATCTCTTTGGCGGCAGCCGCCGAGCGCTGGGCGAGGGTGCGCACTTCGCTGGCGACCACGGCGAAGCCGCGGCCCTGTTCACCGGCACGCGCGGCTTCCACGGCGGCATTCAGCGCCAGGATGTTGGTCTGGAACGCAATGCCGTCGATGACGCTGATGATCTCGGCGATCTTCTTCGACGAGGCTTCGATGGCCGACATGGTGGTGACCACTTGGCCGACGACTTCACCGCCCTGCGAGGCGACGCCATGGGCGCCGATGGCGAGCTGGTTGGCCTGGCGGGCGTGCTCGGCGTTCTGGCGCACGGTGGAGGTCAGTTCCTCCATCGAGGCCGCGGTTTCCTCCAGGTTGGCGGCCTGCTGCTCGGTACGGCGCGACAGGTCGCTGTTGCCCGAGGCGATCTCGCCGGCGGCCAGGGTGATGCTGGAGGCGCTGGCCTGGATCTGGCCGACGATCTGGGTCAGCTGCGCGACCGTGGCGTTGGCATCGTCGCGCATGCGGGCGAACACGCCCTGGTAATCGCCGTGCATGCGCGCGGTCAGGTCGCCCTCGGCGATGGCCGACAGCAGCTGCGACAGCTTGCCGAGGTTGTCATCGCTGACCGCCATCATCGCGTTGAGGTTTTCCAGCATCAGGCGGAAATCGTGGTCGAAGCGCTGCGCATCGCCTCGGCGGCTGAAGTCGCCGGCAGCAGCGGCGCTGGCCAACTGCTTGATCTCGGCGTTGATGCGGCCGAGGTTGGCCTTGACGGTGTCGACGGTGGTGGTCATCGCCGCCTTCTCGCCCGGGTAGCGGGCGATGTCGCGGCTCAGGTCACCAACCGCGTACTGCTGCACCACGTCCAGCACATCGTGCAGGGTCTGCACGTGGCTACCCACCAGGGCGTTGGTTTCCTGGACCATCAGCCCGTACTCGCCGGGGAAGGCGCTGGCGTCGATGCGGTAGCTGAGTTCGCCACCGTCGTGGCGGCGGGCCATTTCGCGCTGGCCGGTGATTACGGCATGCAACTGCTGCTGCATGCCGGCCATGGCGTCCAGCAGGCGGCCGGTTTCATCGTGCGGCTGCGGGCCGATATGGCTGTCGAGCTTGCCGGCGGCGATGCCCTCGGCGACGGCCGTGGCCTGCTTCAACGGCACGGCGATGCGATTGCCGATGACCCAGCTCAGGGCCAGTACGATCAGCACCAGGACGCCGCCGGAGACTGTCATGATGGCAGTGAACACCAGCGCCTGCTTCTGCACGTCGTCCATGTAGACGCCACTGCTGACCACCCAGTTCCACGGCGCAAACAGGCCGGCGTAGGCGACCTTCTCGACGTCGCCCTTGCTGCCCGGCTTGGCCCAGCGGTAGTTGACGAAGCCGCCGCCGGCGCGAGCCGCTTCGACCTGGTCGTAGTAGATCCGTACGCCGTCGTCGGTGTGGAAGTCCTTCATGTCCTTGCCGACCAGGTCCTTGCGGAACGGGTGCATCAGCAGCCGGTAGCCGGTGTCGTAGACGTTGAAATAGTAGGTATCGCTCTCTGCACGCATCACTTCCAATGCCTGCAGCGCGGCGCGCTTGGCAGCCTCTTCGCTGAGTTCGCCGGTAGCGGCCAGGCGGTGGTAGTGCTGCAGGATGCCGTAGCTCAGTTCGACCTGGGTCTTCAGTGCGGTCTTGCGGGTCTCGGTGAGATCCAGGTACTGCATGCGCGCGGCGATCACCGAGAGCGCGATCACGCCGAGCGCGATGAGCAGCGTCAGCAGGTTGAGCTTGCGCCGGACGGAAAGATTGCTGAAGTAGTGTTGCCAGCGATGCAGGAGATTCATCGAGCAGGACCAGGTCGAAGCGGGCGGGCGGCGCCGTGCCGGTCACGGCGGGACAAGCGGTGACAACCCCGTTATCGGCCGTCAGGGCGGGGGATTGAGGTGCGGTGTCCGAACGCATTCAGGTTTCCGTGCAGCGGCGGCTGCGGCGCTGCCTGCGGCAGGCTGGTTTTGAAGCAACAGCAACAGCAACAGCAGTTGGTCGGCGCTGGATTGTCAGTAGGTGGCTGGGCCGGGGTGGGCAGCCAGGACACGCCGTAAACCCGTCCATGGGGGCGCGATGGCGCCATCCATGGCGCCAACGGTCCTGCCTACCCACCCCGGCCCAGCCCTCTCGGCATTTCGGTGTCGGACGGAAAGAGCGTTGGGGTTCCAGGTGGAAAGAGGGGGCAGATCCGTTTTCCGCAGGAAAACGGATCTGACCCCGGAAGTGACCTGGCTTTTGTTTTTTGCTCTTCTTTCTTCAATCCGGGGTGGACGCGCACGGAAACTGTCCGTGGCCGGGAGGGTGGGTTGCGCAGGGGTGTCTGATCTGGCCCCCTGAAAACGGACGCCATGAAGCCGTTTCAGGCGGCAGCCCGGAGCTGCCGGGCGTAGTTGTTAGGCGAGTGGTAGCCCAGCGCCGAGTGTAGCCGGGCTGGATTGTAGAAGCCGTGGATGTAAGCAGCGATGCACTGGCTGGCTTGTTCCCTACTGGCGTAAGGCTCGGCAGCCTCTTCTGTCTTGAGCGTCGCAAAGAAGCTCTCGGCCACCGCGTTGTCCCAGCAATTGCCAGGCCGGCTCATGCTTTGGACCACGTCATGGGACTGCAGCAGCTGGCGAAACTCGTTCCCCCAGTACTGCCCACCACGATCTGAATGGAAGATCAGGCCGGGTCGTTGTGGATGCAGAGCCCAGGCATTGGCAAATGCTTTCACCACCAGCTCTTCAGTCAGACGCTTGGAAACGCTGTAGCCCAGCACCTGCCGGGTCTGGACGCTGATGACCACGGCCAGATGCAGCCATCCCTGGCGGGTGGGGACATACGTGATATCCCCGACCCACGCCGTCGGTCCGGTTCCGGGGGCAAATTGCCGATCCAGCAGGTTGGGGCGAGCTGAGATGAGCCGCCGGAGGACTTGGGTCGGAATCGGCCTTTGGTCTTGCCCTGGATTCGCTCCTCGGCCATTAACCGTGCCACGCGCTTGTGGCCGACTGGATGATTCCTGGCTCGTAAGGCCCTGACCAGCCGACGTCGCCCATAACTGCGCTTGCTGGTCACATGAATGGCCCGAAGCTCGGTACGCAGGGCCGAATCGGCATCGCACGCTTGGGCACATTGCCGACGCAGGTAATCATGGAATCCAGAGACAGAAACCCCAAGAACCCGACACAACAACCTGGTCGGGTAGTGAGTCCTTTGACTGGCGACGAAGGCGTACCTCACTTGGACTCTCTGGCAAAGAACGCCGCCGCTTTTTTTAGGATTTCCCGCTCCATCTTCAGATTGGCGTTCTCGGCCCGAAGGCGGCTGATCTCGCTTTCCAGGTCGGTGGTTGGCCTGCGAGCCTCAGAGGTCAGAGACCGGCCAGCACGGACCGCGTCAAGCCAATTTGCCAGCGTCTTGACCGACATCTCCAGCTGACGGGCTGCTGCGGCAGGCCCGAGCGACTCGGCCAACTCCACGGCTTGGTGCTTGAACTCATCGGTATAGCTACGACGGGTGATACGGGACATAAGGGACCTCCAAGTGCGATCAAAGTATCGCTTCTTGGCGTCCGCTGACGGGGGGCCAGATCAGTCCGCGGCATGGATGCCGCGGCCAAGCCCCCATGGACGGGTTCACGGCGTCCCCTGCGCGACCCACCCTCCCGGCCCGAGCGAAGGAAATCCGCAGCTTTCCGTGACCACCCCGAGGGGCTTCGCCGTTGGCTGGATATCCAGATACCCCGTAAACAAAAACGCCCCAGCACAGGGCCAGGGCGTGTTCGTGGATCAGGTCAGGCCGGCATCAGAATTCCTGCCAGTCTCCGTCGGCCAGTTCGGTGGCCATCGGGCGACCGCCGGCGGTGCGGCGGGCCGGCGGTGCGACCGGTGCCGGGGCGGCCGGCGCGGTGGCTCGCGGGGCCGGGGCTGCGGCGACGCGCGGGGCGGCGACGACCTCGGCCTCATCGACCACGAAGATCGACACCGCTTCGCTGAGATGGCCGGCCTGTTCTTCCATCGCACGTGCGGCAGCGGTGGCTTCCTCCACCAGCGCGGCATTCTGCTGGGTGGTTTCGTCCATCTGCACCACGGTCTGGTTGACCTGCTCGATGCCGGCCGACTGTTCCTGCGAGGCGGCGGAGATCTCGGCCATGATGTCGGTCACGCGCTGCACCGAGGCGACAATCTCGCCCATGGTGGCGCCGGCCTTGTGCACCAGCGCCGAGCCATCGTTGACCTTGCCGACCGAGTCGTCGATCAGGCCCTTGATCTCCTTGGCGGCGGCGGCCGAGCGCTGGGCGAGGGTGCGCACTTCGCTGGCAACCACGGCAAAGCCGCGGCCCTGTTCACCGGCACGCGCGGCTTCCACGGCGGCGTTCAGTGCCAGGATGTTGGTCTGGAACGCAATGCCGTCGATGACGCTGATGATCTCGGCGATCTTCTTCGACGAGGCTTCGATGGCGGACATGGTGGTGACCACCTGGCCGACGACCTCGCCACCCTGCGAGGCGACGCCATGCGCGCCGATGGCGAGCTGGTTGGCCTGGCGGGCGTGCTCGGCGTTCTGGCGCACGGTGGAGGTCAGTTCCTCCATCGAGGCCGCGGTTTCCTCGAGGTTGGCAGCCTGCTGCTCGGTGCGGCGCGACAGGTCGCTGTTGCCCGAGGCGATCTCGCCGGCGGCCGAACTGATCGCGCGGCTGGACTGCTTGATGCGGGTGACGATCTCGCTCAGCTGCGCGGCGGTGGCGTTGGCATCGTCACGCATGCGGGCGAACACGCCCTGGTAGTCGCCGTGCATGCGCACGGTCAGGTCACCCTGCGACAGTGCCGCAAGCAGGCCGGAGATCTGTTCGATGCTGCCAGCGTTGGCATCCAGCAGGCCGTTGATCTGCTGGGCCAGCTGCAGGAAGAAGCCTTCCTTGTCGGTCGCGTCGATGCGGCCGGACAGGTCGCCGGCGGCAGCCTGGGCGATCACGCGGGCCACTTCGGCTTCGACCTGCGCTTCCTGGGTACGGTCGCGCCATTCCACCACGTAGCCGACGGTGTCGCCGCCTTCATTGCGGATGGTCGAGACCACCTGGGCGAACTGGGCATCGCCATACTGCATCGGGCGACGGGCGACGCCGTGTGCCTTCAGGTTACCCAGCAGGGTCTGGTCCATCTCGCCGCGGTGTTCAAGCACGGTGACCGGCTTGCCGATCAGCGAGGCCTGGGCATCGAAGTCCGGCAGGTCGCGGCGAACTTCGTCCTGGTACTGGCTCAGGGTCTGCTGCAGGGCGCGGTTGCTGTAGACGATGGTGTTGCTGGTGTCGGTCAGGTACACGCCGGTCGAGCTGTAGTCCAGCGCGGTACGGATGCGCAGATTCTCGCGGGCCACGGCCTGGTCGGTCTCGATGCGCTCGCGGAGGTCGCGCTGCATGCGCTGCATGGCCTGCATCAGTTCGCCCACTTCGTCCTGGCGGCTGACGTCGATATGACCATCGAGCTTGCCACCGGCGACGTCGTTGGCGACCGAGACGGCGCCACGCACGCTGCCGACCAGTGCGCGGGCGAACAGCCACACCAGCACCAGGCCGAGTGCGGCGCCACCCAGCAGGGCGATCACGGTCAGCACGGCCGAGGCGGAATAGGTGGAGGCGGCCTCTTCGCGCGAGGCGCGGGCGAGGCGGTTGTCTTCGGCGATCAGCGCTTCCAGCGCCGATGCAGCCTTGCGGTGCTTGGTACGGGTTTCGCCGACGAAGGTATCGATGGCATCGTCTGGCAGGTCAAGTTCCAGCATCTCGGTGACGCTGTCATAGGACGCCAGCGCATCCTTCCATTCCTTGGCGAAGGTGTCGAACAACTTCTTCTGTTGTGCGTTGTCGACCAGCTTCGGATAGTCCTTGATCGACTTGTCCATGCTGGTGCGCAGGTCGACGGCCTGCTTGCGCGCATCGGCCTTGACGTCGTCGCTGGCGCGGATCAACTGCTGGTAGGCGGCATTGCGGTACTCGCCCAGCATGCCGCGCATCTCGCCGGCGAGGCGGATGCTTTCCATGCGTGAACCGGCCAGCTCGGTGGTGACGTTGTTCAGCGAATGCAGGCCGCGATAGGCGACGATGCCCTGCAGCAGCATCACCAGCAGGAGGACGCCGAAGGTCAGCAGCAGCTTCGGCATCAGTTTCAGGTTGTTGATCCACGGCATGGGCGTTGCGAGCTCCTAAGGCAGACGCGCCCGGGCATCGGGCCCGGTTGCAGCAGAAACCACGCCGGCACCAGGTCCGGCGTGGTTCGACGGACAGCGGATTACTTGATGTTGGCCAGCTTCAGCCCAGCCGGCGAGCTGACTTCGATTTCCGCGCGCGAGGCGTCGCGCTGGATCTTGCCGATCACGCAGACGGTCTTGCCTTCCAGGGTTTCCAGCGGGAAGGAGAACTTGCCGCGGTTCTCGCCGGCGATGCGGGCCGAGAAGGTGTGGCGCGGGAAGGCGCCGCCCATGTACAGGAAGGTCGGCTGGCCTTCGGAACCTTCTGCGTAGCGGGCCTTTTCAACCTTGCCACAGACCATGCCGTCCTTGCCGACCGAACGCGGGGCCAGTTCCGGCGGGATCATGTCAGCCGACTGGGCGAAAGCGGAGGCGGCGGTGGTGGCCAGGACAGCGGCCGAAACGAACGCAAGCAGGGACTTCATCGAGGGGTATCTCCGGGGATGGTAACGGTCGGGCCGGCCCTGCGCGCTCCTGCGCGGCCGGCTTCTGTCCCCCTATCGGCATCGCCGGGGGGAACTGAAGGGTTTTGTGACCGGAACGTGAAGCAGTTCCGTTTACTCAGGCGGCGACGTCTTCGGTGAGGCTGGCCTGGCCCATGTCGGCGCTGTCGAGCAGGGTCTCGATGTCCAGCAGGATCAGCATGCGATCGTCGTGGGTACCGATGCCGGAGATGAAGCGGGTATCGACGGCGGCACCGAATTCCGGGGTCGGTCGGATCTGCTCGGCCGACAGCGGGATCACGTCGGAGACGCTGTCGA
The DNA here is from genome assembly GCF_006228405.1 of Stenotrophomonas sp. pho. NCBI lineage: Bacteria > Pseudomonadati > Pseudomonadota > Gammaproteobacteria > Lysobacterales > Lysobacteraceae > Stenotrophomonas > Stenotrophomonas sp. pho. The sequence continues at coordinate 2,056,398 of NZ_CP029759.1, forward strand.
CGACGATGCCGACCACGCGGTCTTCGACGTTCAGCACGATCATCACGGTGAAGGCGTCGTAGCGGGCGTTGTCCAGGCGCAGCTTCAGGCGCAGGTCGATCACCGGGACGATGGTGCCACGCAGGTTGATCACACCCTTGATGTAGTCCGGGGCATCCGGCACGCGGGTAACCGCGTCGTAGCCACGGATTTCCTGCACCTTGAGGATGTCCACGCCGTAGTGCTCGTCACCAAGGGTGAAGCTGAGGAATTCGCCACCGGTGCTGGCGGCGGAGCTGGTCTTGTCGTTCATCGAGGGGTCCTGGTTCTGCCGGAAGTCCCGGTGTCAGGCTCGATATCGGCCCCGCTGGGGGGACTTTAGGTGCCCGGGCAGTGGATGGGGTCAAATCCCTTTTAAGGGAAAAGGGATCTGACCCCGGCATGCGTTCCAGGGTTGCCGGCCATCGGCCGGCACTACCGGTCGGGCGGCCTCAGAGCTCGCCGTTGCGGCGTGCCTTGCGTTGGCGGTCGATGCGGAAGATGTAGCGCTGGATGGCGCTGTCGGCGCCGCGCGGCAGGCTGTCGAAGCGCATGCCCACGCGCTTGACCTCGATGCCGTTGGGCTGGCGCTGCGGCAACAGGTTGCAGACCACCAGCGCGATGTCCAGGTCGGGACCGTCGGGCAGGGACAGCTGCGCCGGATAGCGCTTCTGCAGGCCGAACACCGCGCAGTCATTGGGAACCACCACGGCCAGGCCACCGCCACTGATGTCCACCACGCGCATCGACAACGCTTCGGCGCGCGCTTCGCCGGGGGGCAGCAGCAGCTGCGGTGAGTCGGTGACCGGGGTCTCCAGCCGATACAGCTCGCGGCGCTGCAGGTGCACCAGTTCTTCCGGAAGCGGAGCGCGGAAGGCCACGTGGCCGTCGTTGTCCACGCGCTGCAGTTCGTGCAGGCGGAAACGCACCAGCACCCGTTCGAGCTGGGCGAAGCACAGCAGGTGATCGGCCTGCTCGGCGGCGCGGTTGGAGGCTTCCTGCGGGCTGCCATCGAGCAGCAGGTAGTCCTCGTCCTCGTCGAGGTCGAGCAGCGCAGTGGGGAACGAACGGTCACGGCCGTCGATGTGCGCGTTGATCAGTGATCGCTGGTCGATCAGCGAGCGCAGCAGCTGCCGCAGCTGGCGCGGGTTGCGGACCAGGAAGCGCTCGTCAGCGGCGTCGGCCGCGTGGACATCATGCACTGCAGTGTCGTTGCCGTCGGACATGGAATCTACGGTCAGGGGCGGGCGCCAGCACGCGTTGGTGCGAGGCTCGATGGGGATATCGGCCTCTGCACCGGATTATGAAGTGAGATTTGCATCACTTTCAGCGCGTGAGGGGCCACGCGTAAGGGGTCAGATCCCTTTCCCGCAGGAAAGGGGTCTGACCCCGTGGTTCTGTCAGAACTCCTGCCAGTCGCCGTCCGCAGCCAGTGCCGGCTGGGCTGTCGCGGTGCGCAGCGCACGTGCCGGGACCGTTCTTGCCGCCGGTGCGGCGGCGGCGACCTGGCGCGGTACCGGTGCCGCCAGCGGGCGTGCCGGAGTGGCCGTCGTGCCGTGCGATGCCAGCCGGAAGCGGGCCACGGCTTCACCCAGCTGCACGGCCTGGTCCTCCATCGCACGTGCGGCAGCGGTGGCTTCCTCCACCAGTGCGGCGTTCTGCTGGGTGGTCTCGTCCATCTGTACCACGGTCTGGTTGACCTGCTCGATGCCCGCGCTCTGTTCCTGCGAGGCGGCGGAAATCTCGGCCATGATGTCGGTCACACGCTGCACCGAGGCGACGATCTCGCCCATGGTGCTGCCGGCCTGGTGCACCAGGCTGGAGCCCTCGGCGACCTTGCCGACCGAGTCGTCGATCAGGCCCTTGATCTCCTTGGCGGCAGCGGCCGAGCGCTGGGCGAGGGTGCGCACTTCACTGGCAACCACGGCGAAGCCGCGGCCCTGTTCACCGGCACGCGCGGCTTCCACGGCGGCATTCAGCGCCAGGATGTTGGTCTGGAACGCAATGCCGTCGATGACGCTGATGATCTCGGCGATCTTCTTCGACGAGGCTTCGATGGCCGACATGGTGGTGACCACCTGGCCGACGACCTCGCCGCCCTGCGAGGCGACGCCATGGGCGCCGATGGCGAGCTGGTTGGCCTGGCGGGCGTGCTCGGCGTTCTGGCGCACGGTGGAGGTCAGTTCCTCCATCGAGGCCGCGGTTTCCTCCAGGTTGGCGGCCTGCTGCTCGGTGCGGCGTGACAGGTCGCTGTTGCCCGAGGCGATCTCGCCGGCGGCCAGGGTGATGCTGGAAGCGCTGGCCTGGATCTGGCCGACGATCTGGGTCAGCTGCGCGACCGTGGCGTTGGCATCGTCGCGCATGCGGGCGAACACGCCATTGAACTGGCCTTCCATGCGTGCGGTCAGGTCGCCGGTGGCGATCGACTGCAGCAGCTGCGAGAGCTGGCCCAGGTTGCCGTCAGCCACCTGCATCATGGTGTTGAGGTGCTCGATCATCAGCTTGAAGTCGTGCTGGAACCGCTGTGCGTCGCCGCGCTGGCTGAAGTCACCGGCGGCGGCCGCCGCAGCCAGGTGCTGGATCTGCGAATTGATGGCCAGCAGGCTGGCCTTGGCCGCGTCCATGGATTCGTGCAGGATCGCGCGGCTGCCGGGCAGGCGGCGTGCATCCGGGCTCAGATTGCCGATGGCGTACTGGTTGAGTACTTCAATGGCATCGACGATCGCATCGAGGTGTTCGAAGATCACCGTGTTGATGCCGTTGGCCAGCTGGCCGTAGACACCCGGGAAATCTTCCGGGATGCGATGGCTGATGTCCGGGCCAGCGTGCATCTGTGCCATCAGCTGTGTCTGCTCGCTGAAGCGTCGCAGCATCGCCGTCATCTCGGCGGTGGCAGCGAGCATCCTGCCGGCTTCATCCTTGCTGGTGGCCTGGGTGCTGACGCTGAGATCACCGCGGGCAACGGCCTGGATGGCATGCACGGCCTTGCCGAGTGGGCCGGTCACTGCCCGCGAGATGACGATGGCCAGCGCGGCAGCGACCAGCGACAGCAGCACGATGCAGCCGATGATGGCAATCATGCTGGTGCGGTGGGTGGCGTTGGCGTCGGCAATCTTGCCGTCCATCTGGCCGGCGATGTGGGTTCCCAGTGCCTTCATTGCAGCGAAGAGGTCGCGACGCGCCGGGCGCGACTGCTCGTCGGAGATCTGCTGGGCCTGTGCGCCATCATCGGCGGCCACGGCGTCGCGCATCGCCTTGTTTGCGGCGAAGTAGCGATCCAGCTGCGCGCTGGCCGCGCGATACAGTTCACGCTCCTTGTCCAGCGCCGGCAGCGCCGCGTACGCCGCCAACTCGTCATGCACGGCCTTGGCGGTGTCGTCCATGCGCTTGTTGTAGTCGGCGACCTTGTCCGGCTGGTCGAGCATGCTCAGCTGGGCCAGTTCGTAGGTGCGGAACTCGCCCAGCTGCGAGCGTGCCTCGCCCAGATGCTGGACCGAGGGGATATCGTTGCCAGCCATGTCGCGCAACTGCGCGTTGGCCTCGCTCAGGCGCAGCAGTGCGAAGGCGCCGAGGATCAGGGTCATCAAGGTGGTGAGGGTGAACCCCACGGCCAGCTTGCGGGCGATGGGCAGATCTTGGAACCACTTCATGCAGGGTGCTCCAGGTGGGCAGAGTGCCGGCGTCTGTGCGCCGGTTTGGGGGTGGTTGCAGAGCGAACGGGGTGCCCGGTGGGGTTCGGTGACGACCGTCAAAGCGAAATAACGGCGCCGTCCGCGCGGACTTTATGGACGCAGATCACATTCGGTTGCGTAGGGATGACGGCGCGAAAGTGCTGGTCTGGCGGGGCTTGCGCTCGGATGACGTGGTTGCGCGCGAAACCATCGCCTCGACGGAGTTCACAGAAGGGATGGGGTCAGATCCCTTTTCCCTGAAAAGGGATCTGACCCCGGCTGGAATGGAGCACACAAACAAAACCGCCGCCCCGAAGGGCGGCGGTCCATGACCCGCATGCGGCGTGGATCAGGCGGCCTGCGGCATCCGCAGCGAGCGCACCAGTCCGCCGATGTCGACGATCAACGCGACGCGGCCGTCGCCAAGGATGGTGGCACCGGACACCCCGCCGATACGGCGGTAGTTGTTCTCGATGTTCTTCACCACCACCTGCTGCTGGCCGACCAGTTCGTCCACTTCCAGCGCGATTTTCTGGCCATCGCCTTCCACCACCACCACCAGCGATTCGCTGCCCGGTGCGCGGTTGCCGTAGCCGTAGTACTCGCTCAACGACAGGATCGGCAGGTACTCGCCGCGCACGCGCAGCACGCGGCCTTCGCCGGCCATGCTGCGGATATCCTCGGGCTGCGGCTGCAACGCCTCAAGCACATAGGCAAGCGGCAGGATCAGGGTTTCGCCGGCCACGGCCACCGTCATGCCATCGAGGATGGCCAGGGTCAGCGGCAGGCGGATCAGCGTGCGGGTGCCGATACCGAGGCTGCTTTCGATCTGCACCTCGCCGCCCAGTGCCTGGATGTTGCGGCGGACCACGTCCATGCCGACGCCACGCCCGGACAGGTCGGTGACCGCATCGGCCGTGGAGAAGCCAGGTTGGAAGATCAGGTCCCAGACCTGCGAATCGGTCGGGTTGTCCGGCACGGCCAGGCCGCGTTCGTGAGCCTTGGCCAGGATCTTGGCGCGGTCCAGGCCGCGACCGTCGTCGCTGACTTCGATGACGATATGGCCGCCCTGATGCGAAGCTGCCAGCGTGATCGTGCCGGTCTCGTCCTTGCCCGCACCGCGGCGGACGTCGGGCATTTCCAGGCCGTGGTCGATCGAGTTGCGCACCAGGTGCACCAGCGGATCGGCGATCTTTTCGATCAGGCCCTTGTCCAGTTCGGTGCCTTCGCCGACGGTGCGCAGGCGCACCTGCTTGCCGAGGCGGCTGGACAGGTCACGAACCAGGCGCGGGAAGCGACGGAACACCGCATCGACGGGCAGCATGCGCACGCCGATCACCGCTTCCTGCAGGTCGCGGGTGTTGCGTTCAAGCTGGTCCAGGCCAGCGAACAGGCTCTCGGCGTGGACCGGGTCCAGTGCGTGCGAGACCTGCTTGAGCATGGCCTGGGTGATGACCAGTTCGCCAACCAGGTTGATCAGCGCATCGACCTTGTCGACGCTGACGCGGATCGAGGTTTCCGCTTCCTGGCTGGCACCACCGTTGGCAGCAGGCGTGGCAGGTGCAGACGGGGCCGCTGCGACCGGAGCGGGAGCCGCTGCGGCCGGCGCCTGGGTGGCCAGGCTCGGCGGCGCGGCGGGACGGATGTCCAGCTCGCAATCGTCCAGCACCCAGGCGAAGGTGTCTTCGATCTTGCTGCGCGGCACCTTGCCAACCAGGCCCAGGTCCCACGCAAGATGCGCTTCGAGCGGATCAAGCTGGGCGAAGCCCGGCAGGCGCTCCATGCGCGCGGCGACCTGCAGCGAACCGAGGTGTTCCAGTTCGCGGATGATGCGAAGCGGATCGTTGCCGCTCATGAACAGCGACGGCGCCGGAGTGAAACCGATCTGCCAGGCTTCCGGCGTATCGTCCACCTTGGCTGCGGCGGCCGACGGGGCGCTCGCTGCGGCCTGGCCGGAAAGAACCGCTTCCAGGCGCGCCTTCACCGCAGCGACTGCAGCCGGATCGGCAGCCTGGCCGTGTTCGGCTTCGCGCAGCAGGGCGCGCAGCACGTCCACCGAGGACAGCATGGCGTCGACGGCGTGGCCTTCCAGGGCCCGCTTGCCGGCGCGCAGCTCATCGAGCAGCGTTTCCAGCACGTGGGTCAGGCCGGCGATCGCGTCGAAGCCGAAGGTGCCGGCGCCGCCCTTGATCGAGTGGGCGGCGCGGAACACCGAATTGATGATCTCCGCGTCCTGCTGCCCCGATTCCAGGGCCAGCAGGCCAGCCTCCATCGCATCGAGGCCTTCGCGGCTCTCCTCGAAGAAGGTGGCGTGGAAGCGTTGCAGGTCCATGCTCATGGCAGTGGTGATCCGGAAGCGAAGAGGGGGAGCGGCGCCGGGCGATCAGCCCAGCACTTTCTGCACGGTGGCGACCAGCTGTTCGGGATTGAACGGCTTGACCAGCCAGCCGGTGGCACCGGCGGCCTTGCCTTCGGACTTCTTGTCGGCGGCCGATTCGGTGGTCAGCATCAGCAGCGGGGTGAACTTGTAGTCCGGCAGCTGGCGCAGTTCGCGGATCAGCGCGATGCCGTCCATGTTCGGCATGTTGACGTCGGTCACCACCGCATTGAAGCGCTGGCCCTTGGCACGACCGAGCGCGACCGCGCCGTCTTCAGCTTCTTCGACGGCAAAACCGGCCGAGGTGAGGGCGAAGGACACCATCTGGCGCATCGACGCCGAATCGTCCACCACCAAGATACGTGCGCTCATGCAGCGTTCTCCACAGATTTCAGGTTGTCATGGGTTACGTCCAGGCCCAGGGCCTGGGTGACGCCCAGCAGGCGCGCGGCGTCACTGAAGGTTGCAGTGCAACCGTGGAAGCCGGTGCCCAGGCCTGCCTCGCGGCGGGCCTGCACGAACGCACACAGCACCTGCACGGCGGCCGTGTGGATGCGGGCGACCTGGCTGGCATCCAGGGTCAGCTCGCCAGCCTGGTCCACGAGTGGGCGAGGCGGTTCTTGAGCTCGGTAGTGCTCTCGATGCCGAGATCCCCACCCAGTTCGACAGTGCTCATCGTTGCTCCGGACAAACGGTTCCGTGATCCATAACGGCACCCCGGTGGGGTTCTTTAGAAGAATCGACGCGGTACGTCGATGCGGTCGCTGCTTAAAAGGGGACGGAGGGAATTAAGTCGCAATCGACCTGGCTCTACTGCAGCTCCCTCGGCAACGGCGACCGCGCAGTGGGGACGTAAGGTGTTGATCCAACGGATCAACTCCTTGCGTCCCCGACAGGCACCCCTTCGGCGCAAAGCGCCGGGTCAGTCGCGACTTAATCCCCTCCGTCCCCTTTTTCTTGGCGGCTCAGCTCAACAGTCGGGTGGCGTCGAGCAGGATCATCGGCCGCTGGCTGACCCGGGCCACGCCGCGGAACAGGTCGTTTGAGATCTGGCAGATGCGCGCGGTATCGGGCGGTTCGATCTGCGAATCGGTGAGGTTGGCGACATCTTCGACCGCTGACACGCGCAGGCCGATGGTCTCGCCGTCCTCCTCCAGGACCACGATGCGGGTCTGTGCGTCGTCTTCGGCGGCCGCGGCGCCAAGGTGCAGGCCCAGATCCATCACCGGTACCACCTGGCCGCGCAGGTTCATGATGCCGAGCATGGCCGCTGCAGTGCCACGCAGTGGCAGCAGCGGCACCGGCAGCACCACTTCCTGCACCTTCAGCAGTTCCAGCGCATAGGCCTGGGTGCCGCAACGAAGGCGCAGCCAGCGCGAAGTGCGTTCGCCGGCGCGTCGGTTCTGCGGATGCGGGCTGCGAGCCGGTTGGTGGGCCTGCGCCTGCAGCTCCTGCCAGGTGCCGGGACGGTTGCCTGCCGGGGCATCGACGGCGGCGCGCGGCGGCGGAGTGGCGGTGCGCGCGGCCGGGGCTGCAGGTGCAACCGTCGGGGCCACCGGAGCTGCGACCACGGCGGGCGGTGGCGTGGCTACGTCTTCGCCACCGGCGGCCGCCTCGAACGCGGCCTGCAGGCCGGGGCTGTCGGTGTGGGCGAGGCGATGGCTGTCCGCCGGATCGGTCTCGTAGATCACCTCGTCCGGCAGGTCGTCCCAGGTAGGTTCCGGACCGGCTTTTGCAACGACGGCGGGTGCCGGCGCGGTTTCGTGGATGACTTCCTCAGGCAGGTCATCCCAGGTCGGCTCGCGTTCGGAAACCGCTTCTCCCGCCGGACCCGGCCCAGCGCTAGCGGAGGCGGCAGCGCTCTCGAAGGCCGCTTCCAGCACCGCGTCGTCCGGGCTTGGCGCGGCGGCGACGGATTCTGTTTCGTAGATCACCTCGGCGGGCAGGTCATCCCAGGTGGGTTCGCGCGTGGGTGGTGCGGTGCTCTCGAAGGCGGCTTCCAGCGCAGCGCTGTCCCCGCTCGGCGTGGCGGCGATGGTTTCGGTTTCGTAGATCACTTCGGCCGGCAGGTCGTCCCAGGTCGGTTCGCGTTCGGCGACTGCTTCGATCGCCGGGCCTGGCCCGGCGCCTGCGGGCGGCAGAACGGCAGGCGGCGGCGCGACCATCGCCTCGCCCAGCAGTTCGTCCAGGTAGTCGTCGAGGATGCCGGTACTGTTCATGCGGCCTGCTCCAGGGCGCGGGCATCCTCGCCGAGGATCCAGTTCAAGGCGCGCCGGTAGGCGGCCAGGCCACGGCCCGGGTAGTCCTCGCCAGCGCTCGGCAGGGTCAGCCCGGCGGCGTTGCTGATGCGGGTATCGATCGGAATGGCGTCTTCCCACACGCGGTTGCCGTGGCGATCCTGCATGGTGCGCAGCGATTCGTTGCCGGCGCGGGTGCGGCGGTCGAACAGGGTCGGCAGGATCGAGATCGGCAGCGGGCGGCGGCGCGAACGCTCGACCATCTCGCCGGTGCGGACCATGCCATCCAGGCCGTGCAGTGCCAGGGGCTCGGCCTGGGTCGGGATGATCAGGCGATCGGCGGCAGCCAGTGCGTTGATCATCAGCAGGCCGAGGGTGGGTGCGCAGTCCAGCAGGATGTAGTCGTGCTGGCCCTGGTGGCGCGCCAGCGCGTTCTGCAGGGCCAGGCCGAGGCCGGGCTGGTTGGCGCTGCGGCGTTCCAGCGTGGCCAGCGCCGACTGTGCGCAGACGTAGTCCAGGCCATGGATGTTGCTGGCATGGCAGAGGCCGGACAGGTCCGCTGGCGGTGTGCCGAACAGCTCCAGCACGCCGGCCGGCGGCGGGTCCACCGGCACGCCGAAGGCGCGGCTGAGCGAGGCATGCGGATCGAGGTCGATCAGCAGCACGCGATGGCCGAGTGCGGCCAGGCCGCGGCCGAGGGCGAGGGTGGTGGTGGTCTTGCCGACTCCGCCCTTCTGGTTGGCGACTGCCCAGATGCGCATCGGATTACTCCTTCATTGCCGGGGGAACGGCGGCGCCGACGCGGCTGCCAGCCGGCACCGGCGGCAACTTCACCGGTGCGATGGGGGAGGTGGGGGCGCTGGCCGGAGTTGCGGCGGCCTGTTCGGTGACGGTGCTGTCGGTGGCGCCGGTGGCTGCGTTCAGGCGCTGGCCGAGCGGATCCACCGAGTGCGACGTGTCGGCCAGGATGATGACCATCACCCGGCGGTTGCGGTTGCGGCCCTGCGCGCTGTCGTTCTCTTCGCGCGGGCGGAACTGGCCATAGCCGACCATCGCCAGCCGCGACGGCTGCACGCCCTGATCGGCGAACAGGTGCACTACGCTGGCGGCGCGCCCGGCCGACAGTTCCCAGTTCGACGGGAAAGTGGCGGTGGCGATCGGCACGTTGTCGGTGTGGCCTTCCACGCGCACGCTGTTGGGCACGTCGCGCAGCACCTCGGCCAGGCTGGCCAGGGTCTGCCGCGCATGCACGTCCAGCGCGGCCGAGCCGGTAGGGAACAGGATATCGCTGTTGATCTCGACTTCGATCCACAGTTCGGTGCGGCGCACGCTGATCATGCCGCGCTCGATCAGCGGCGCCAGTGCGGCGGTGAGGCGATCGGCAATCGTGTTGAGCTGGCGCTCGGCACGGGCGATCTGCTCCTGGTTGTGCACTGACACCGGCATGCGCATCTGCGAGGCCATCGACGGCAGCAGGGTCGGGTCGTGCGAGGGCGCCGGCGCGGAGGGACCGATCTTGGTGCCGGACTTGATCACCGAGGGGCTGTCCCAGCCGCCGCCCTGCACCTGCTTGTTGCCCACCTGCACCGGGTTGATGGTGCGCGGTGCGCCACCGAAGGCATCGGTCAGCGCGTCGGCCATGATCCGGTACTTGCCCTCGTTCACCGAGGAGATCGCATACATGACCACGAAGAAGGCGAGCAGCAGCGTCATCAGGTCGGCATAGGGGATCGCCCATGCTTCGTGGTTGGCGTGCTCTTCGTGGTGCTTGCGGCGGGCCATGTCAGTGCAGGAAGCCGGAGAGGTTGGTTTCGATGTTGCGCGGGTTCTCGCCCTGGGCGATCGAGATCAGGCCTTCGATGACCATCTCGCGGTCGCGCGTGTTGTGCGAGATCACACTCTTGAGCTTGGCGGCGATCGGCAGGAACAGCAGGTTGGCCGAAGCGATGCCGTAGATGGTGGCGGTGAACGCGGCGGCGATGCCGTGGCCGAGCTTGCTCGGGTCGGCCAGGTTCTTCATCACTGCGATCAGGCCCAGCACGGCACCGATGATGCCCAGCGTCGGTGCATAGATGCCCATTGCTTCGAACACCTTGGCGCCGGCCTGGTCCTGGTGTTCCTGGCTGCCCAGTTCGATTTCCAGCATGTGCCGCATGGATTCGGGCTCGACGCCGTCCACCAGCAGCTGCAGGCCCTTGCGCAGGAACGGGTCCTGCTGTGCTTCCACCTGCGATTCCAAGCCCAGCAGGCCCTGGCGGCGGGCGATGTTGCTCCACTCGACGATCTGCTGGATCAGCTCGCGGCGGTCGCTGTGCGGTGGACGCACGACCCAGCGCACGATGCTGAACGCATGCTTGAACACCGCCGGCGAGGTGTGCAGCAGGATCGCAGCGACGGTGCCGACGATGACGATCACGAACGCCGCAGGCGACCACAGCGACGCCAGGCCGGCGCCCTTGAGGATGCTGCCGCCGACCAGCGAGGCCAGGGCGAGAAAGAGTCCAATGAGGCTGAGTCTATCCATGGATCCGGTATCGGCTTGTATGAATGGGACTTGAGACACCGGTACGGTCTACTGGTGCGACTTCACAGTTTTACGGGTTCAGCAAGCGGGTCAGTCGTGCGGGCTGCGCAGGCCGTCCACATCCAGGATCAGTGCCATGCGACCATCGCCGATCAGGGTTGCACCTGCGTAACCGCGCAGGCCGCGCAGGGCTTTCGGCAGTGGCTTGATGACCACTTCCTCGCGCCCGCGCACCTGGTCCACGACCAAGCCGAAGCGCGCTTCACCGGCCTGCAGCACCACGATCGTCAGCAGGGTCGAGGCGGCCGGCGTCACATCCAGCCACTGGCGCAGATCGACCAGCGGCAGCGTATGCGAACGACGGTCGAGCACGGCGCGGCCATCGAACCAGCCCAGCGAGGTGCGCGGCGCGTGCAGCACTTCCATCACGCGCGCCAGCGGCAGTGCATAGACGTCCTCGCCGGCCTGCACCAGCAGGGTCGGCAGGATCGCCAGGGTGAGCGGCACGCGGATCAGGAAGCGGCTGCCACGGCCCAGCTCGGACTGGATCTGGATCTGGCCACTCAGTTCGCGGATGCGCGACTGCACCACATCCATGCCAACGCCACGGCCGGAGATATCCGTGACCTGCTGCTTGGTCGAGAAGCCAGGCAGGAACACCAGGTGCAGGCACTCCTCGCTGCTCAGGCGGGCGGCAGCTTCCGGATCGATCAGGCCCTTCTCACGCGCCTTCGCGCGCAGCTTCTCCGGATCGATGCCGGCACCGTCGTCCTGCACTTCGATGCTGACGTAGTCGCCTTCCTGCTGGGCCGACAGGCGTACATGGCCCATCCGCGGCTTGCCCTGTGCTTCGCGCAGATCGGGCATTTCCACGCCATGGTCGATGGCGTTGCGGACCAGGTGCACCAGCGGGTCGGCCAGCGCTTCGACCAGGTTGCGGTCGAGCTCGGTCTCGGCACCGATCAGCTCCAGGTCCACTTCCTTCTTCAGCGAGCGGGCAACGTCTCGGGCGACCTTGGGGAAGCGCGAGAAGACCTTGCCCACCGGCTGCATGCGGGTACGCATCACCGCCGACTGCAGGCGCGCGGTGGCGATGTCCAGGGTCGACACGGCGCGGTCCAGTTCCTCGTCGCGCAGGCGCGCACGCAGGGTCTTGAGCCGGTTGCGTGACAGCACCAGTTCGCCGATCAGATTGACGATCGCGTCCAGGCGCTTGGTGTCCACGCGCACGGTATGTTCGGCTTCGGCCAGCGGCTTGGCGGCCGGCTTGGTCGCCGCTGCAGTTGCCGGTGCGGCCGGTGCGGCCAGTGGGCGTGGTGCCGCGATCGGTGCGGGCGCTACCGCAGCGATGGGCTTGGCGCCGGGTGCGGCGCCACCGTGCAGCTGGTCGAGCAGGGCTTCGAACTCGTCTTCGCTGATCAGGCCGTCGTCAGCCTTCTTTGCCGGCGCGACCGCAGTCGGCGCGTTACCACCGTGCAGCTGGTCGAGCAGGGCCTCGAATTCGTCGTCGGTGATCAGGTCGCCGCTACCGGCCGCCGCTACGGCGGTCGGGGCGGCCGGCGCGGTGGCGCCTCCGTGCATGTCGAACTGGGCGATCAGCTCCGGCGGCGCATAGCCCGGCTCGGTGCCGGAGGAAACTGCATCCAGCATCGCTTGCAGGTAGTCCAGCGATTGCTGGGCGGCATCGAAGTGATGGGCCTGCAGCACGGCCTGGCCCGCGCGCGCGATTCCCAGCGCTTCTTCGGCGGCGTGGCACAACTCGACCATGGCGGTGACGCCGAGGAAGCCGGCGCCGCCCTTGAGCGTGTGGTAGCCCCGGAACACCGCGTTGAGCTGCTCGGTGTCCTGTGGTGCCTGCTCCAGCGACACCAGCTGTTCGCCCAGGCGATCCAGGATTTCCTGCGCCTCGATGATGAAATCGGCAGTGATGTCGTCGGATACCGCGCTCATGCTTACAGCCCCAGGTCCGACAGCAGGTCGTCGGCGTCGTTCTGCGAGACCGCGTGGCGGTCCAGTCCCTTCAGTGCCGGCCCGGCCAGTTCCGGATCGGTGCGATGCTGTTCCGGCGGCAGGCCGAGCGCGCCGAAGCCCTCATGCACACGGCGGACGATGCCGACCACGCGACGGATGATCTGCCCCGTCAGGTCCTGGTAGCTCTGGGTCAGGGCGATCTCGGTCAGGTTGTGGCGGATGCGCTCGAGCTGCGCGTCCTGGCCTGGCTGCAGGCCTTCGGCACGCAGCTGTTCGGTCAGGCTGCGGCATTCCTCGGCCAGGTCCAGGGTACGGTGGGTGGCCTGTTCGGTCATTGCCACCACGTGGTCCAGGCGCGCGCAGGCGTCATCCAGCTCACCGGCCTCGCTGGGCACGGTCGGCAGTTCACCCAGCGCCTGTCCCAGCTCGCGGGCCAGCCGCGACAGGCCGCTCATCATCGGCTGCGTGCGCAGCGCGACCAGTCCGTCGATGCGTTGCCGCCAGGCAGCTTCGTCACCGGACTCCAGTGCGTCCAAGGCTTCCTGCAGGCGCAGGGCGAGGGCGTTCTTGTCGACCGTGGTATCCATCAGGCGCTGGCCGCCAGGCGTTCAAAGATCTTGCCGAGCTTTTCTTCCAGCGTCTGCGCGGTGAACGGCTTGATGATGTAGCCGTTCACGCCGTTCTGGGCGGCTTCGATGATCTGCTCGCGCTTGGCTTCGGCGGTGACCATCAGCACCGGCAGGGTCTTCAGCTTGGCGTCGGCACGGATCGCCTTGAGCAGCTCGATGCCGGTCATGACCGGCATGTTCCAGTCGGTGACCACGAAATCGAACGGCTGGCTCTGCAGCAGCGACAGCGCGGCATGCCCGTCCTCGGCTTCGGCGGTGTTGGTGAAGCCCAGATCGCCCAGCAGGTTCTTGACGATGCGACGCATGGTCGAGAAGTCGTCGACGATCAGGATGCGCATGTTCTTGTTCAAAGCAGAGTTCCTTTGTTGTTCATTCCGGGCGGCCGGGGGCAGCTGCCTCGGGATGTTCATTCTTCGAGGCCGGCGTCGACAGCCTCGAATACCTTCAGCCGGCCGCGCAGGCGCAGCACGGCCTGGCCGTGGATCTGGCAGACCCGCGACTCGCTCACGCCGAGCACCGCGCCGATCTCCTTCAGATTGAGTTCCTGCTCGTAGTAGAGCGAGAGCACCAGCTGTTCGCGCTCGGGCAGATGGCCGATGGCCTTGCCCAGCTCGCGGCCGAACTCGCTGCGCTCCAGCACCTGCTGCGGGGTCGGGCCACCCTGGGCGACCGTGTCCAGCTCGCCCTGGTCCTCAATGCGCGACTCCAGGCTCAGCACCTGGCCACGCGCAGCGTCTTCCATCAGGCGCAGGTACTCGGGCAGTGGCATCTCCATCGCGGCGGCCACTTCGGTGGCGCTGGCGGCGCGGCCGCTGCTCTGTTCCAGGCGGCGGATGGTGGCCGCAGCATCGCGTGCACGGCGGTGCACCGAGCGCGGCACCCAGTCGCCACGGCGGATCTCGTCGATCATCGAGCCACGGATACGGATCGAGGCATAGGTCTCGAACGAGGCGCCCTGGTCGGCGTCGTAGCTGCGCGAAGCCTCGATCAGGCCCATCATGCCCGCCTGGATCAGGTCGTCGACTTCGACGCTGGCCGGCAGGCGCGCGGCCAGATGGTGGGCGATGCGCCGCACCAGGTCCGAGTGCTGGGCGATGACCTCGTTGGCCGCCGAGCGCTGGACTTCCCTGTACTGGGCCGCGCCTTTCATGCCGCCACCCCGCGCTGCTTGAGAATGCGTTCGAGGAAGAACTCGACGCCGCCGCGTGGTTCGGTGGGCGCCTGCCAGCGGGCCGTGCGGCGCGCGATCTCGGTGATCGCCAGTGCGGACGGGCTGGACGGGTAGGCCTTCACCACCGGCTGCTGGCGCTGCACCGACAGGCGCAGCCAGTCATCCTGCGGCACGCAGCCCAGGTAGTTCAGCGAGACATCGGCGAGGAACTTCTCGCAGACGCGGGTCAGCTTCTCGTACAGCACGCGGCCCTCGTTGGGGTCGCGCACCATGTTGGCCACCACCTGGACGCGGTCCACGCCACGTTCGCGCGAGAGCACCTTGATCAGCGCGTAGGCGTCGGTGATCGACGCCGGCTCGTCACAGACCACCACCACGGTGTCCTGCGCGGCCTGGCAGAAGGTCAGCACGCCGTCGGTGATGCCCGCGGCGGTGTCCACCACCATGATGTCCAGCTCGCGTTCCAGCTCGGAGAACACGTTGACCAGGCCGACGTGCTCGGCCGGGGCCAGCTCGGCCATGTGCCGGCGGCCGGACGCGGCCGGGACCACCAGCACGCCGTTCGGGCCTTCGACGATGACGTCGTCCAGCGAGCAGCGGCCGGCAACCAGGTCGGCCAGCGTAAAGGTGGGGTTCAAGCCCAGGATCACGTCGATGTTGGCCAGGCCGAGGTCGGCGTCCAGCAGTAGCGTGCGCTTGCCCATGCCGGCCAGCGCCACGGCCAGGTTGGCCGACACGTTGGTCTTGCCCACGCCGCCCTTGCCGCCGGTCACGGCGATGGTGCGCACAGGGCCGAGCGGCTCGCTGCGGGTGGCCGACAGCGGGAAGGTCTTGGTCAGCTTGGCGTACTCACGCGACGGCATGGTTCAACTCCGGGTTGCAGGGCATATCGGCCGCTCGGCGCAAATCTTCAAGGCGAAGTACGAGATTGGCCGCACTGGCCCGGTGCAGGTCGTCCGGAACGTCCTGGCCGTCGGTCACCCAGGTGATCGGCAGGGCGTGGTCCACGGCCACCGACAGGGCGTTGCCGAAGCGGCCGGTTTCGTCCAGCTTGCTCAGCACCAGGCCCTGCAGGTTGGCGGCACCGAAGCGGCGGACCACCTCGTCCATGTCGCCGAAGCTGGTGTTGGCCGGCAGCACCAGCAGGGTGCGCACCTGGCGCGCGGCGCGCAGCCACTGCAGCTGGGCGGCCAGCGCGCGGTCGCGCGGGCCCAGTCCGGCGGTGTCGATCAGTACCAGCTTGTAGTCCTTCAGGCGTTCCAGCAGCTGGTCCAGGTCGGTGCCGCTGTTGGCCTCGTGCACGGCGATGCCGAGCTGCCGGCCGTAGCCATACAGCTGCTCGCGGGCGCCGATGCGGGTGGTGTCAGTGGTGACCAGAGCCACGTCACGCGGCGCGTGCTTCTCGGCGAACCGCGAGGCCAGCTTGGCGATGGTGGTGGTCTTGCCGGCGCCGGTCGGGCCCACCAGCGCGATCACGCCGCCTTCCTCCAGCGGGTCGACCGGGGCGATCGGCAGCTTGCGCGAGATCAGCCCCAGCATCAGGCCGCGGCCTCGGTGCGCCTCGGTCTCCAGCGGAATCTGCATGGCGACGTCGCGGGCCAGGCCAGCATCGAAGCCGTACTCGTCCATCAGGTCCAGCGCGGTGGCGCGCACCGGGCAGCCGCGCAGGCGCTCGTCGGTGAAGCGATTCATTTCGCGCTCGATGACCTGGCGCATGCCGGCCACTTCCTGGCGCAGCTGGCGGATCTCGGCGTCGTCCTGGGCGACCACGGTCAGCACCGGGGCTGGGGCGAACGTCGGCGTCGGCGCGGCTTCGACGGTGGCATCGGCCAACGCCGGTTCGCTGACGGCGACCTCCGGCTGCGTTTCAGACAGGGCTGCGGTCGGCAGCGGTGGCGGCTGCACCGCCGGCGCCACGCTTTCGTGATGCGCCTCGTGCGGCGGATCGATCTGGAAACGGGCGCGGTTGGCCGGCGCGGCGACGGCCGGTGCCGGTGCCGGTGCAATGATGGCCTCGGCGAACGGGGCGAAGATCTGGTCCGGCAGTGCCGGTTCATTGACGGCGGCGCGTGCCAGCGTGGCGGCGAAGCCGGTGCTGCCGCGGGTTGGCACGATCTCGTCGGCGCTGTCGAGGGTGCGGCCGGTAGCGCCCACTGCTGCACGGGCGAGGGCGGCCACCGCCGAGGTGGTGGCGGCAACCGGTTCCGGTGCCGGGGTACTGCTGCGGCGGCGGGTGACGGCGGCGATCACCGCGTCGGCGGCGGTGCGCGGCTTGGGTGCCGGCGGCGGTGCAACGTCGCGGCGCGAGGCTTCCAGCGCACGCTGCACCGCGCTCTCGTCGTAGTTGGCGGCGGCGACGATCTCGATGCCTTCCTCGATCCGGCGGTTGGACAGGATCACGGCGTCAGGACCATGCTCCTTGCGCACCAGGTTCATGGCCGAGCGCATGTCGGCGGCGACGAATCGTTTGATTTTCATGCTGTGGTCACGAGGCGAAGACGGCGGGGTGGCGGTCGGGGAACTCGGGTGGTCGGTGGTCTGCACGGTGCGGGTTCCCCTTGGTGTCTGTCTGTTGCGTTGGTTCGAAAGTGGTGTCTGTTTTCTGGCGCATCGGCGGGCGGCGTCAGCTGATCGTTCCGACCAGCTTCAGGCGCTTGTCCTCCGGCACCTCGCTGTAGGCCAGGACCGACAGCGAAGGAACGCTGTGGCGGACCAGGCGGGCCAGCGCGGCGCGCACCGGGCCAGGTACCAGCACGACCGCGGGCTCGTTGCGGGCTTCCTGCTTGCTGACACATTCGGCCAGGCTCTGGTGCAGTCGCTCAGCGAGTCCGGGTTCCAGCGCGGCGCCGTTGCCCTGCGTGGACTCCTGCAAGACACGTTCCAATTGCGGGTTGAGGGTGAACACCGGCAGCTCCGCCGACATTCCGGCGATCTCCTGCACGATGAAGCGGCCCAGTGCGGTGCGCACCGCGGCGGTCAGCACGGCCGGGTCCTGGCTGCTGGGCGCATGTTCGACCAGTGCCTCGGCGATCTTGCGCAGCTGGCGGATCGGAATGCGCTCGACCAGCAGGTTCTGCAGCACGCGCACCACCGCCGACAGCGGCAGCGCCTTCGGCGTCAGATCTTCGACGAGCTTGGGTGCGCTCTTGGCCAGGTTGGCCAGCAGGTGCTGCACTTCCTCATGGCCGAGCAGCTCGGGTGCGTGTTCGCGGATCAGGTGCGACAGATGGGTGGCGACCACGGTGGCCGGGTCGACCACCGTGTAGCCCAGCGTTTCGGCCTGGGCGCGCTGGTGCGGCTGGATCCAGGTGGCATCCAGGCCGAACGCGGGATCCTTGCCGGCAATGCCCTCCAGTGCGCCGAGCGCGCTGCCCGGATCCAAGGCCAGCTCGCGGTCGGGGTGGATCTCGGCGGTGGCCACCGGCACGCCATGCACCAGCACGCGGTAGCCGTTGGCCGGCAGTTCCAGGTTGTCGCGGATGTGCACCGAGGGAATCAGGAAGCCGACATCCTGGGTCAGCTTGCGGCGCACGCCCTTGATGCGCGCCATCAGTTCGCCGCCCTGGTTGCTGTCCACCAGCGGAATCAGCCGGTAGCCGACCTCCAGGCCCAGCGGATCGACCGGGCGCAGCTCGTCCCAGCTCAGTTCGGCAGTGGGGGCCGCGACGGCCGGGCGCCCGAGCGCAGTGAGCGCGGCAGCATCGGTGCCACTGCCTGTTGCATCGGCAGCCGGTGCCTTGGTCTTGCGATACAGCTTCCAGGCGATGAAGCCAAGGATCGAGGCCAGCGTCAGGAAAGCGACGTTGGGCATGCCCGGCACCAGGCCAACGACGCCGATGATGCCGGCGGTGATCGCCAGCGCGCGGTACTGGCCGAACACCTGCCCGGTCATGGCCTGGGCCATGTCCTGCGAGCGCGAGGCGCGGGTGACCAGCATCGCCACCGCGCTGGACACCAGCAGTGCCGGCAGCTGCGCCACCAGGCCGTCACCGATGGAGAGCAGGGTGTAGGTGGCAGCGGCGTCGCCGAACGGCATGCCATGCTGCAGCACGCCCACGGCCAGGCCGCCGAGCATGTTGATGAACAGGATCAGGATGCCGGCGATGGCGTCGCCGCGGATGAACTTGCTGGCACCGTCCATTGCACCGTAGAAGTCGGCTTCCTCGCGGACTTCCTCGCGGCGCAGCTTGGCTTCCTCGCGCGTCAGCAAACCGGCGTTGAGGTCGGCGTCGATCGCCATCTGCTTGCCGGGCATCGCGTCCAGGATGAAGCGCGCGGTCACTTCCGAGACGCGGCCGGCGCCCTTGGTGATGACCACGAAATTGATGATGGTCAGGATCGCGAACACCACGATGCCGACCGCATAGTTGCCGCCGATCACGAATTCACCGAAGGCGGCGATGACCTTGCCTGCGGCATCGTGGCCGTTCTGGCCGTTGAGCAGGATCACGCGGGTGGAGGCCACGTTCAGCGCCAGCCGCAGCATGGTGGTGATCAGCAGCACGATCGGGAAGATGGTGAAGTCCAGCGGGCGCTTCACGTAGACCACCGCCAGCAGCACCATCAGCGAGATGGCGATGTTGAAGGTGAACAGCGCATCAAGGACTGGCGCGGCCAGCGGCACCACGACCATGGCCAGCAGGGCCAGCACGATCAGCGGCGCGCCAAGGCCCTGGCGGATCATTTCCAGGGCACGGCGGGTGTTGAATCCGGTGGCGGGCTGGGCGCTCACGGGCGGCCTCCCTTGCCGAATTCATCCACCTGGATGTGCGGGGCGTCCGGCATCGGGCCAGTGCGCCAGGCGCGCAGCTGGTAGACGTAGGACAGGACCTGGGCGACGGCCGAATACAGTCTCACGGGGATTTCCTTTCCGAGTTGGCCTTCCCGATACAAGGCGCGTGCCAAAGGCGGGGCAGAGACGATCGCGACCTTGTTGCCGTCGGCCACTTCACGGATGCGCAGGGCGGTCTCGTCCACGCCCAGCGCGACCACGGTGGGGGCGTTCATGGCGCCGCCCTCGTACTTCAGGGCCACCGCGTAGTGGGTGGGGTTGACCACCACCACGTCCGCCGTGGGTACCGCCTCCATCATCCGGCGGTTGGCCATCTGCTGCTGCAGCTGGCGGATACGGCCCTTCACCTCTGGGCTGCCTTCGCTTTCCTTCATTTCCCGGCGCAGCTCTTCACGGGTCATCTTCAGCTTGCGCATCCAGTTCCAGCGCTGGTACGGGGCATCGATGGCGGCCAGCACCAGCATGGCGCCGGCGGTGGCCAGCAGCAGGCGCAGGGTGAAGCCGAGGCCGTCGGTGATGGCGGTCTCCAGCGGGTGGTGGATCAGCCCGCGCAGGGTGTCGAAGCCGGACCACACCACCATCCCGGCAGCGACACCGACGAAGGCCACGCGCAGCAGCGATTTGGTGAACTCGGCGATGGCTTCCGGGCCATACAGGCGCTTGAACCCGCTCATCGGGTTCATGCGGTTGATGTCGGGCAGCAACGCCTTCTGCGACCAGCGCAGGCCGCCCATCACCAGCGGGGCGACGAAGCTGGCCAGCAGGCAGACCAGCACCAGCGGTGCGATCACCAGCATGAACTGCAGCAGCAGATCACCGAAGTGGCCGAACAGTGCCTTCGGGTTCTGCCGCAGGCTCTGCTCGGGGCTGAGCGCCTGCTTCATCCAGGCGCTGGCGCCGCGTCCGATCGAGCCGCTCATGGCCATCACCGCCAGCACGCCGGCGCCGAACACGGCGGCCGTGCCCAGTTCGCGCGAGCGCGGCAGGTTGCCCTGTTCACGGGCGTCGCGCAGGCGTTTTTCGGTCGGTTGTTCGGTCTTTTCGCCGGCGGATTCGTTCTCGGACATCACGGGTACTGCGGCAGGGGTTGCCGGAGGGCGTGCAAGAACTGTTCCACGCATGGCGTGGATCCACCGACGACCCTTTTGTAGAGCCGAGCCCACGCTCGGCTGCGGTTGGGTGCAGGCGCGAAGCGCAGCCGAGCGTGGGCTCGGCTCTACAGGAGGGTGCCGCAGGAATCGTTCCGTGATGGCAGGTGGTCGCGCTGCCCGGCGCTATCCGGGCGGGTGTTGTTGCGGCGGGCTCTGCGCCAGCTCCACCCGCGGCCGGGGCAGGTCGTGCAGCTGCATGAAGCGCGCCGCGTCGACCGGGCGGCCGAGCAGGTAGCCCTGCAGGAAGTCGCAGCCCAGGCGCTCCAGGTAGGCGCGCTGCGCGGCGGTTTCCACGCCTTCGGCGACGATGTCCATGTCCAGTGCATGGCCCAGCGCCACGATCGCCGAGACGATCACCACGTCCTCCGCACTGTGCTCCAGGTCACGCACGAAGGCGTGGTCGATCTTGATCTCCGTGGCGGGCAGCCGCTTCAGGTACAGCAGGCTGGAATACCCAGTTCCGAAATCATCGATGGAGATGCCCACGCCCAGCGCAGACAGCGCCTGCAGCAGGCGAAGGCTGGCATCGGTATCGCGCATGACCGTGCTTTCGGTGATCTCCAGCACCAGGTGGCGCGGGGCAATGTCGTAGCGTTCGATCACTTCACGCACATCCTGCAGCAGGTGCGGCGAACTGAACTGCACCGGCGACAGGTTCACCGACATCGACCAGCCTTCATGCCCGGCGTCGCGCCAGCGCCGCAGCTGCTGGCAGGCCTGGTCCAGTGCCCAGCGACCGATCTCGTTGATCGCGCCGCTGCGTTCGGCCAGGCGGATGAAGCGGTCCGGTGGGATCAGCCCGTGCTCCGGGTGCTTCCAGCGGATCAGCGCTTCGGCACCGGCCACCTTCTGGGTGGCCACGCGGATCTTCGGCTGATAGTGCAGGAACAGCTGCTCGCTGCCGATCGCACGGCGCAGGTCGGCCAGCAGCCGGAACTGCTGCTCGGCACTGTCGTTCATCCAGTCGGCGAACAGCACGAAGGCGTTGCGTCCGGATTCCTTGGCCTGGTACATCGCCGCGTCGGCGAAGGCCATCAACTGGCGCTCGCTGGCAGCGTGGTCGGGGCAGATCGCCACGCCGATGCTGGCAGTCACCTGCAGTTCGTTGTCCGGCAGCAACGGGCCGCTGCCCACCGCCTGCAGGATGCGCCGGGCGAGGGTGGGCAGGTCCTCGTCGTGCTCGATGCGCATCACCAGCACGAATTCGTCGCCGCCCAGACGGGCCAGCATATCGTTGGGCCGGAGCAGCTGGCGGGTACGCTCGGCCACCGCCACCAGCAGTGCGTCGCCGGCCTGATGGCCGTAGGCATCATTGACCTGCTTGAATCCGTCCAGGTCCATGAACATTACCGCAAATCGGCTGCCGCCCTGTTCGGCTTCTGCCAGCGCCTGCACGATGCGCCGCTGCAGCAGCAGGCGGTTCGGCAGGCGGGTCAGCGGGTCGTGCAGCGCGGCCTGGGTCAGTTCCTGCTGGGCATCGGTCAACGAGGTGCTCAGCATCGAGTTGCGCAGCCGCAGCAGCTGCGCCTCCACCCGCTGGTCCAGCCACGAGACCACCAGCACCACCGCCAGGATCGCAACCGTCAGCACCACCACCAGCATCGCCAGCCACTCGCTCTGCAGGCCATCGCCGACCGCCGCGCCGCAGATGCTGCCTTCCGGGAAACGCGCGGCGGCCATGCCGGTGTAGTGCATGCCGACGATGGCCAGGCCGAGCAGGCCCGCGGCTGCCAACCGGTCACCGACGCGGGTGCGCTGCGCGCGCAGGCGGAACGCAACGTAGAGCGCGGTCCACGACGCGGCCACCGCCACCACCAGGGAGAGCAGCAGCCAGCCCGGGTCGTAGTCGATCCCGGGCTGCATGCGCATCGCTGCCATGCCGACGTAGTGCATGCCGGCAATGCCGGTGCCCATCAGCAGGGCACCGCCGGCCAATCGCGGATGGGGCAAGGTGCGCAGCGAGACCAGCCACAGTGCGAACACCGACGAGGCGATCGCCAGGGCCAGCGAGAGCAGGGTGATGGGCAGGTCGTAGCCCAGTGCAATGGGCAGATCGAACGCCAGCATGCCGATGAAGTGCATCGACCAGATGCCCAGGCCCATGGCGAATCCGCCCCCCAGGCGCCACCACCAGGCGGCTGCCCGGCCCGGGGCGGTGACCGTGCGCCCGGCCATGGCCAGCGCTGTGTACGACGCCATCACGGCGACCAGCAGTGAGATCGCCACCAGCCACGGGTTGTACGTGCCTACCAGCATTCGTCAGTCTCCCGGACCTGCCTGTCGACGGAAACCACGGTGGGGCATGCATGAGGCAGGCCAACGCGAACGGGCGTCGGCCAGGTGCGGCATCCCCCCGGTTGCCGCGCATTCACTCTAACGCGCAGACCCGGGGGGACTTCAAGCGGCAATCCGTGAAATTGCGCCCCTGTAGAGCCGAGCCCATGCTCGGCTGCCACTCCTGCCGAAGGTAGCCGAGCATGGGCTCGGCTCTACAGAAACAAATGCATGGCAAGCAGTAGAACGTGACGACCGGGTCAGCGTGTGACCGCGTCCGCGGCCTGGAAGGCGGCGTCGAACAGGCGCTGTACCGGCGGCCCCATTTCCCCGGCCAGCAGCGCCAGGAGGAACAGGCCCAGCAGCAGCGAAACCGGCAGGCCCAGCTGGATCGGGTTCAGCGCAGGGGCGGCTCGCGCCAGGACACCGAAGGCCAGGTTCACCGCCAGCATCGCCACGGTCAGCGGGATGGCCAGGGTCAGCGCACCGCGCAGCACGGTCAGCAGGAAGGCCGGAGCGATGCTGAAGAAGGCATGGGGATCAGGCAGCGGGGCGCCAATCGGCAGCGCGCGATAGCTGTCCACCAGCAGCGAGATCAGCGCCAGGTGGCCGTTGGCGGTGAAGAACAGCAGCCCGAACAGCAGATAGAACCACTGTCCGATCACGCCGGACGTACCACCGCGCAGCGGGTCGCTCATCTGCGCGAAGGCCAGGCCGGTGCCCTGCGCGATCAGTTCGCCCGCCATCGCACCGGCTTCGAACACAAGCCGCAGCAGGAAGCCGATGGATACGCCAATGGCCAGCTCGCGCGCGATGGTCAGCACCGTGGCGGCGTCGAAGCCGGTCCAGTCCGGCACCGGGGCAGGAGCGGGGCCAGTGCGATGGCCAGGGTGCCGGCCAGCACCACGCGCACCCGCGATGGCACCGCACGCGTGCCGACCATGGGCATGGCCATGGCCACTGCGCCGATGCGCAGCATGGTCCACAGCACCGTGCCGATCATGCCGAAGGCCTGCAGGCCGTCGGCCGCCATCTGTGTCGCGGCGTCCATCGAAGCGCGTGCCCTAGCCGATCAGGTGTGGGATGCGCTGGAACAGCAGCGTGGTGAATTCAACCAGGTGGCCGATCAGCAGGCTGCCCAGCGCGAACAGCACTGCGGTCAGCGCTGCCGCCTTGGCGACGAAGGCGATGGTCGGTTCGTTGAGCTGGGTCGCGGCCTGCACGACACCGACCACCACGCCCACCACCAGTACGGTGAGCAGCAGCGGGCCGGCCACCCACAATACGGTGATCAGGCCGCCACGCAGTTCAGTCAGGGCAAGTTCGGGAGACATTCGGGTTCCATCTGCTCATGTAGAGTCGAGCCCTGCTCGATTGCGCGTTACGGGGGATATCAGGCCGGATTGAAGCTCGCCGCCAACGTACCCACGGTCAGCACCCAGCCATCAACCAGCACGAACAGCAGGATCTTGAAGGGCGCCGAGACCAGCATCGGCGACAGCATCATCATGCCCATCGACATCAGCACGCTGGCAACGACCAGGTCGATGATCACGAACGGGATGAAGATCAGGAATCCGATCTCGAAGGCGGTCTTCAGTTCACTGGTGACGAACGAAGCGACCAGCACCGGGAACGGGATCGCGTCGGGGCTGGCGTAGGTGCCATGCCCGGCGATGCCGGCAAAGGTCATCAGGTCGGTCTCGCGGATCTGCGCCAGCATGAAGCCGCGCAGTGGCTGCGTGGTCAGCGTCCATGCGGTCTGGAAGTCGATGTCGCCGTTGAGGTAGGGCGCCATGCCCGTGCTCCACGCCTTGTCCCAGGTCGGCATCATCACCATTGCGGTGAGGAACAGGGCCAGGCCCAGCAGCACCTGGTTGGACGGCGTCTGGCCGGTGCCCAGCGCCTGGCGCAGCAGGCCCAGCACGATGATGATGCGGGTGAACGAGGTCAGCACCAGCAGCATCGACGGGATCAGGGTGATCGCGGTCATCAGCAGCAGGGTCTGCAGCGGCAGGCTGACCGGCTGGCCGCCGATCTTGCCGACGTTGACGTCCGGCAGCGGGGTGGCCGGAGCGCCGGGCGCGGCGAACGCCAGTGCCGGCAACAGGCACAGGGCAAGCAACAGCAGCCACGGCATCAGGGTGGCGGGACGGGTACGGGGGACACGCATGTCAGGGATCCTTGCGCAGCCGCTGCTGCAGCAGCTGGGCGAAATTCGGCAGATTCTTGAAGTCCGGCACGCGCACCGGCGCCGGTGGCGGCAGCGGTTCGGGCAGGGTGTGCAGGGTGTTGATGCCGCCGGCGGTGACGCCCAGCAGCAGCTGCTGGCCGTTGACCTCCACCACCACCACGCGTTCCTTGGCACCGACACTGAGGCTGGCCACCACCTTCATGCCTTCGGCCGGGCGGAAGCCGCTGCCGGGCATGCGCTTGAGCAGCCAGCCCAGGCCGATCACCAGTGCCAGTACCGCCAGCAGCGCCAGCACCGCACCGAACAGGCTGGGTGCGGCGGCCGCATGCTGGCCGACCTGCGGGCCGACCGGCGCGGCGGCCTTGCCGACCGCCAGCAGGGTGGAGGCCAGCAGGCTCAACGCAGTCTCCGGATACGCTCGCTGGGGCTGACCACGTCGGTCAGGCGCACGCCGAAGCGGTCATTGATCACTACTACTTCGCCGTGGGCGATCAGGGTGCCGTTGACGAACACGTCCAGCGATTCGCCAGCACCGCGCTCCAGTTCCACCACCGACCCCTGGTTGAGCTGCAGCAGGTTGCGGATCGGCAGGCGGGCACGACCGACTTCCAGTGACAGGGTCACCGGCACATCGAGGATCACGTCCAGGTTCAGGTCCGGACCATTCGCCTCATCGGCCTGCAGGCTGCTGAACTGGGCCGGGGTCGGTTCGAGGGCGTCGATATCGTTCATTGCGGGTCTTCCTGGATGACGGGTACGCGCGGGCGGGTGCCCGGCGGATGGGTAGCGGTGATCTTCACGGCGTTCATGCCGTTGGCGATGCCGAACTCGCCGGTGAACACGGGATGTTCTCCACGCACAGCGGCACCTGCGGGCTCAGCTCGATCGGCAGGATGTCGCCGACCTTCAACTGGGTCAGGTCGCGCAGGGTCATGCGCTTGCTGGCCAGCACGCTGGACAGGGTGACTTCGGCGACGTTGAGCTGCTCACGCAGGGTCTTGCCCCAGCTCTCGTCGCGGTCGTTGCGGTCGCTCTGGATGCCGGCGTCGAGCAGTTCGCGGATCGGTTCCAGCATCGAGTAGGGCAGGGTGACGTGGATGTCGCCGCCGCCACCGTCGAGCTCGACGTGCAGGCGGCACACGACCACGTACTCGCGCGGGGTCACGATGTTGGCGAAATGCGGGTTGATCTCCGAGTTGATGTACTCGAAGTCGACATCCATCACCGGTGCCCACGCTTCGCGCAGATCGGCGAAGGTCTGCTTCAGCAGCAGGTGGATCACCCGCATTTCAGTAGCTGTGAACTCGCGGCCCTCGATGCGGGTGGGGTAGCGCCCGTCGCCACCGAAGAAATTGTCGACGATGGCGAACACCAGGGTCGGCTCGAACACGATCAGGCCGGTGCCGCGCAGCGGCTTGAAGCGGATCAGGTTCAGGTTGGTCGGTACATACAGCGAGTGCATGTAGTCGTTGAACTTGATCAGCTCGATGCCGCGCACCGACAGTTCGGCCGAGCGGCGGATCAGGTTGAACAGGCCGATCCGCCACAGGCGCGCGAAGCGCTCATGGACCATTTCCAGGGTCGGCATGCGACCACGGATGATGCGGTCCTGGCTGGCGAAGTCGTACGAGCGCGCTTCGCCTGACGGGGGTTCCGCATCGGTCTCGACCGCGCCACTGTCCACGCCGTGGAGCAGGGCATCGATCTCGTCCTGGGACAGCAGATCATTCATCGGTGGGCCCTTACTGGGTCACGAAGCTGGTGAACAGCAGATCGTCGGCGCCGTTGCTGCCGGTCTCGGCCTTGAGCACCTTCTGCACCTCGGCCAATGAGGCGGCCTGCAGCTTCTGCTTGCCGGCGACATCGGCGATCTGGTCCGGGCTGACCTGCGAGAACAGCATCAGCAGGCGCGCACGGATGGCCGGGGCGTGGGTCTTGATCGCTTCCAGCGCGGCCGGGTCGCGGGTCATCAGCTGAACCTCCAGCTGCAGGTAACGTGGGCCGTCGACCGGGCCATTGAGGTTGACCACGAAGGCCGGATCCAGTGCGAAGTACTGGGCCGGGGCTGGAGTCGCGCTCTTCTTCGGCGCCTGTGCGGTCTTCTCTTCGTGCTTGGACTGGGTGAAGAACCACACGCCGCCACCGGCAGCAGCGGCGGCCAATACGGCCACCAGCGCGGTGATCAGGATCGGACTACGCGGCTTGGCGGCCTTGTCCTTCTCTGCGGTCTTCTTGGTTTTGTCGGCGGCTGCGGCCACGGGTGAAGCTCCTGAGGGTTGCTTCACCGGGATATGCAAGGGGCGTGCCGAAGGCCGGGCAGCGGGATGCGACGGAATTCCGTCGGATACCTGTGCCGGTAGGTGCCAACCTTGGTCGGCACGCCTGTCAGGCGTAAGCGTCCAGCAGTCCGCGCTGGCGGATCAACTGCGCCGACGACACGCTGGCGTCGCCCGGCGTCGGTTCTCCGTCGCCGATGATGCCGCTGCCACCGGGCTGGCCCGGCGCATTGCCGCCACCGCCCGGTGCCTGGTGGCCGACATCGGCGTGGGCCAGCTGGAAGCCCTGTTCGCCCAGCAGCTCGCGCAGGCGCGGCAGGCTGCTTTCCAGCGCTTGCCGAACGTCCACGTGCGGGCTGCTGAAGCTGGCATGCACCTTGTCGCCGTTCAACTGCAGGCGCACGTCGACCGGGCCCAGGTCGTCCGGGCTCAGGCGGATGTGGGCGTGGCCGATCTTCTGGTCGGCCAGCCAGCCCAGGCGTGCGCCGATGGCCTGGTCGAAGCCATCGTCACCGAGCACGGGCTTCGGCGTCGGTTCGCCATTGAAGATCGCGTTGCCGGTGGCGAGCGCCGCCTTGAGGTCCTGTACGGCGGCCGCTGGCGGTGCGTGCAGCAGGGGTACGCTGGTGCGGTCGCCAAGTGCAGCCACGTCGCTGCCTTCGCCACGCTCGGCGCGCTTGCCGGGCAGGATCATCTCCGGCAGTGGCAGCGCCGTGGCATCGTCCGCGCTGGTCGCCGCCGGTTTGCCGTCGGCCGCCACTGGGGCTGCGGTTGCCGCTGCCGGCGCGGCTGCAGGCAGTGTCGCGTTCGTGGCGGGGGCAGCAGCAGGCAGCGCGCTACCGTCGCTGGCCAGCGCCGGTGCAGCGGTGGTCGGCAGAGCAGCGGCCGGATCGGCAGGCATCGGCATCGCCAGCACCAGGCCGGCCAGGCCGGGCGGTGGCCACGGCGCGTCTTCGGACGCGGTGGGCCTGTCCTTTTCGGTGCTGGGTCCAGCCGGGGTCGCGGCAACGGGTGGCAGCGACGGCGTTTCAGCGGTTGCCGCTTCGGCGCCCGCATTGCGTTCATCCGGTGCCTGGCCATTGCTGTCGGCAGTCGATGGCGGGCTCGGCGTGGATGGCGTCGGCGTCGTGGCGTTTCCCGCAGACGCGGGCGCGCAGGGCGCACCGCCCTGCAGCAGCTGGCTGAAGTCCTTTCCGCCTTCGCTGCGCGAGGCGCGTGCGGCACTGTTGCTGGTGGCGGGCGTGGCCGTGTTGGCGCTGCTGGCGAGCGGGGCGGGCATCACGAGCGGCCTCCCTGCTCGGCGCCGTCCTGGTCTTCGGCCTGCACCAGGCGTGCACGCCGTGCGCCAATGTCGTCCATCTCGCGCTGGTCGCGGCGGTCGGTCACCACCTTCTCCTGCGCCCGGTAGCTGGCGGCCAGCTGCTCCAGCACCGCCTTGTCACGGCTGGCCAGGATCAGGCGTGCGCGCTCGGCCTCCACTTTCTCGCGGTTGCCATTGACCGTGGCCTGCTGCTGCTCGACCGCGCTGTCCAGTCGATCGAGGAAGGCGCGGCGGTTGAGCAACTGTGCCGGGCTGGTCGCCGCCATCTGTGCGTTGGCGTACTCCTCGGCATAGCGGCGCAGTTCGTCCAGTCGCGACAGATGGGTGTCGAGCACGCGCTGGCGTTCGGCCAGGTCGCGGGCGACCGCGTCCTCATGTTCCTGGGCCCGCTTGAGCAGGGGATCGATGCGCTTGGACTGGTTCATGGCTTAACTCTCTTGTTCCACCAGGCGCTGCAGCGCCGCCTGGCTGTGCGGGAGATCTGCGGCCTTGGCAACGTCCTGGCCGAGGAACTCCATGATTTCCGGCCAGCGTTCCAGGGCTTCGTCGGTGGCCGCGTCGTTGCCGCGCTGGTAGGCACCGATCGCGATCAGGTCCCGGTTGGCCGAGTAGGCCGAGACCAGTCGCTTCAACTTGCGGATGCGCAGGCGCCACGGTTCGTCGGCGATTTCCGTGACCACGCGGCTGACCGACGACTCGACGTCGATGGCCGGGTACAAGCCGCTGTCGGCCACGCGGCGCGAGAGCAGGATGTGGCCATCGAGGATCGCGCGCGCGGCATCGGCGATCGGTTCCTGCGGATCATCGCCTTCGGTCAGCACCGTGTAGAACGCGGTGATCGAGCCACGGCCCTTGGCGCCATTGCCGGCGCGTTCGACCAGTGCCGGCAGCTTGGCGAACACCGACGGCGGATAGCCGCGGGTGGTCGGCGGTTCGCCGACCGACAGCCCGATCTCGCGCTGCGCCTGGGCGAAGCGGGTCAGCGAGTCCATCAGCAACAGCACGTTCAGGCCCTGGTCGCGGAACCACTCGGCAATGGCGGTGGCGCGGTAGGCACCATGCAGTCGCGCCAGCGGCGGCCGGTCGGCAGGGCTGGCGACCACCACGGCGCGGCGCAGGCCTTCCTCGCCCAGCGTGGTCTCGACGAAATCGCGCACTTCGCGGCCACGTTCACCGATCAGGCCGACCACGATCACGTCGGCGGCGGTGTAGCGGGTCATCATGCCCAACAGCGTCGACTTGCCGACGCCGGAGCCGGCGAACAGGCCGACGCGCTGGCCGCGGCCGATCGGCAGCAGCGCGTTGATCGCGCGCACGCCCACGTCCAGCGGCTGGGTGATCGGTTCACGCGCCAGCGGATTGATCGACACGCCGGCCATGCCAACATGGCCTTCGGCGCGGATCGGGCCCTTGCCATCCAGCGGCACGCCGTCGCTGTCGATGACGCGGCCGAGCAGGCCTTCGCCCACTTCCACGCCGCCCCGGCGCGCCGATGGCACCACCCGGGCGTTGGGCAGCAGGCCATGCAGTTCGGCGCTGGGCATCAGGTAGGTGCGTTCGCCGGCGAAGCCGACCACTTCGGCGTCGACCCAGCCACCATCGACCACTTCCACCTTGCAGCTGGCACCCAGCGGCGCTTCGCAGCCGACCGCTTCCAGGGTCAGCCCGACCGCACGGCGCAACACGCCCTCGCGGATCAGGCCACGACCATGCGCGGTGTCCACGCGCAGGCCATCCAGGCGCCGGGCCAGGCGCAGGTTGCGGGCCACGGCCCAGTCGGCCGGCGGCGGAGTGGTTTGTGGTCCGGCACTCATGCCGTCGCTCCGGTCTGGCGGATCACTGCATCCAGCGCACCGCGCAGGCGGGCTTCCAGGGTGCCGTCGATGCGCACGGCTTCGGCGTGCACGCGCAGGTCGCCACGGCTGAGGCTGGTATCCGGTACCAGGCGCTGCGTCGGCGAAAGATTCAACAGCGGGCGAGGGCAGCGATGTCATCCGGATGCAGCCGCACTTCCACCTCGCGGGTGCTGCCGCCCACGGCGTCGATCGCTTCGCCGACCAGCTGCGCCAGCAGTGCCGGCTCGGCTTCGTAGGCGCGGCCGACCAGTGCGCCGGCGATGCGAACCGCCAGTTCGCCGAGTGCACCGACCACTTCGTTCTCCAGCCGCACCAGCGGCCGGCTGAAGTTGTCCAGGATCCCTTCGATCTGCGCGGCGAGGCGACGTACTTCGGCCTGGCCCTGGCCGTAGCCGTCGGCATGGCCCTGTTCGAACCCTTCCTTCTCGGCGCTGTCCTGGATTGCCTGGATCTCTTCAAGGGTCGGCAGCTGCAGCGGCGGCTCCGGATCGTGTTCCGGATCCGGCTCGGTGAGTTCGAACGCACCCTCCTGCTCCAGCACCGGTTCGGGCTGGGCCAGCAGGTCCGGGGCAAGCCAGCGCACGACGTTGCTCACAGCATGGCCTCCGCGCTGCCACCGATGGTGACGGTGCCTTCATCGGCCATGCGCTTGACGATGGCCAGGATCTCGCGCTGCGCGCCTTCCACGTCGGACAGGCGCACCGGACCGCGGGCCTCCATGTCTTCGAGCAGGATTTCGGCCGCGCGCTGCGACATGTTGCGGGTGATCTTGTCGCGCACCTTGATGTCGGCACCGCGCAGGGCCAGGCCCAGGCGCTCGCCGCTCACCTCGCGCAGCACCAGCTGCATCTCGCGGTCGTCCAGGTCGACCAGGTCGTCGAACACGAACATCAGGTCCTGGATGCGGTTGCTCAACGGCGCATCGATGCGCGCGATTTCGCCCAGGATCGCCTGGTCCTGGCCACTGTCCATGAAGTTCAGGATGTTGGCTGCGCACTGCACGCCGCCGATGTTGGACGACTTCAGGTTCTGGTTGCCGGCGAACTGGCGCTCCATGATCTCGTTGAGTTCATTGAGCGCGTTCGGCGGAATACCGTCGAGGGTGGCGATGCGCAGCAGCACATCCACGCGGGTACGGTCCGGCAGCAGCTTCAGCGCGTCGGCAGCCTGGTCGGTTTCCAGGTGCGCCATCACGATGGCGATGATCTGCGGGTGCTCGTTGCGCACCAGGTCGGCCACCGCACGCGGGTCCATCCACTTCAGCGCGTCCAGGCCGGTGGTGTTGCGGCCGAGCAGGATGCGGTCGATCAGGTTGCCGGCCTTCTCGCTGCCCAGCGCCTGCACCAGCATGTTGCGGATGTAGTCATCCGAGCCCACGCCCAGCGAGGTCTTCGAGCCCAGTTCCTGGCCGAACTGGTCCATCACTCGCTCCACCTGCTCGCGGTGATGTCGGTCATGGTGGCCATGGCGATGCCGATCTTCTGCACCTCCTTGGGTTCCATGTGGCGCAGCACTTCGGCCGCATCCAGCTCACCCAGCGAAAGCAGCAGCACGGCCGCGCGCTGTACACCGGTCAGTTGTGCCTCAGTCATTGGCCACCCAGCCCTTGACCACCTGGGCCACGCGCTTGGAGTCGGTCTTCACGGCTTCACGCGCCATCCGCAGTCGTTCCTCATATGAATCCACCGGCAGTGCGAGCGCATCCGGTCCGCCCAGGCTTGCCCGGTCGGTGCCCAGCGCCGGCAGCGGCATGCCATCGTCATCCACCAGCTGCACGTCCGCGGTGTGCGGCTCCAGTGCCTGCGGGTCGTCCTTCCTGTTCTGGCCGGTGATCGCGCGCAGCGCCGGGCGCAGTACGCCGAACAACAACGCCAGCACCACCACCGCGCCGAGGAGCATGCGGCCGGCATCGTGCACCCATGGCAGTTCCCACCAGGCCGGGCCTTCGACCGGCGTGGTGTCACGCACGAACGGGGCGTTCATCACCGACACGGTGTCGCCACGCTCGGCGTTGAAGCCGACGGCCTGCTTCACCAGCGCCTCGACGCGGGTCAGTTCCGCCGACAGCGGCTGCGGGCTGACCTTGCGTTGGCGCCGGCGCGCGGCACGTTGTCCACCAGCACCGCCACCGACACGCGCTTGATGCGGCCGGCCGGCTGGCGGGTGTGCTGCAGGGTGCGGTCCAGCTCGTAGTTGCGGGTGGCGTTCTTGCTGCTTTCGGTCGGGGCCTGCGCGGCGGCCGGCGCGGCCTGCTGGCCCGGCGGGCTGTTGCTGGTGGCACCCGGCACGCCCTGCGGACCCGGCGTGCTGGTGGTGTTCTCGCTCATCTGCTCGCTGCGCAGCTTCTGCGGTTCACCGTTGTAGAGCTCACGGGCTTCCTCGGTCACC
This sequence comes from Stenotrophomonas sp. pho, assembly GCF_006228405.1. Taxonomy (NCBI): domain Bacteria; kingdom Pseudomonadati; phylum Pseudomonadota; class Gammaproteobacteria; order Lysobacterales; family Lysobacteraceae; genus Stenotrophomonas; species Stenotrophomonas sp. pho. The sequence goes on from NZ_CP029759.1 coordinate 2,089,248, forward strand.
GAGAAGTCCATGTCCACGCTCACTTCCGGATTGACCCGGCCGGGGCCGGTCATCGGCTCCAGCAGCTCGCGGATGCGCTGGTTGAACGAGGTTTCCTGGCGGCGCACCTGCTCAAACTGCGCGGCGTTGACCGCCGCCTCGCTGTTCGGGTCGGTGATGCTGAGCATGCGCCCGCTCTGGTCGACCACGGTCACCCGTTCCGGCGCCAGGTCCGGAATGCTGGCCGCAACCATGTGCACGATGGCATCCACCTGGCTGCGTTCCAGCTGCTGGCCGCCACGCAGTTCCAGGGTGACCGAGGCGCTGGCCACGTCACGCTGGCGGGTGAAGGCGCTGGGCTTGGGAATGGCCAGATGCACGCGTGAATCACGTACCGGGCGCAGCGTGTTGATGGTGCGCGACAGCTCTGTTTCCAACGCGTGCTGGTAGCGCGCGCTTTCCACGAACTGGCTGACGCCGAAGCCCGGATCGCGTTCCATCAGCTCGAAGCCGAGCTTGCCGCTGTCGGTCAGGCCGGAGCCGGCCAGTTTCAGGCGGGCGTCGTGCAGGTTCTTTTCCGGCACGGTGATGCCACCGGTGGCCGGATCGAGCGCGAACGGAATCTGTGCCGCGCGCAGCAGGTCGGTCGCTTCAGCGGTCGCCTTCTGGTCCAGGCCGGTGTACAGCGGGACCATGCCCGGCTTCTGTGACCAGAAGAACACGGACAGGCCTGCCGCCACCGCCACCGCGATCATCGCCATCAGGCCCAGCCGACGGGTGATCTGCAGACTCTGCAGGCGGTCGAACCATTGCCCGGCCTTCTCGGCGTTCAGGCTGTCCTTGGAGAGCGTCAGTGCCATGCGTCAATGTTCCTTACAGCGGCATGTTCATCACGTCCTGGTAGGCCTGGACGAGACGGTTGCGGACTTCCACGGTGGCGCGGAAGGCGATCTGGGACTGCTGCGAGGCGACCATCACCTTGGCCAGGTCGGCGCTGGGGTCGCCCATTTCGAAGGCCTTGGCGAGGGCGCCGGACTTCTGCTGCGCATCGTTGACGCCGGCAATCGCACCACGCAGGGTTTCGGTGAAGCTGGCCGGCTGGGCCTGCGGCGCGTCCAGCACCGTGCCCGGCAGGGCGTTGCTGCGCGGCGCTTCGCCCAGCGGGTTGAGCGCCGGCTGTCCCATCTGGGTCTGATAGGAGCGGATCTGCGAAAGGATCGAAGTGACGGAGTGGGACATCTGCAACGGTTCCAGAAACAGGGATGGGGTTGTCTGCTGGAGCAGGTGCAAGTGCCGTGCCGAAACCGGTTTTCGATTCAGTGACGTGAGGGTCTGGTGTGTGTGTGCTGGCAGGGCTGCGCCCTGCACTCGCCGAATCAACGTCAACGTCAACGTCAAAATCGGGCTATCCGTGGGGTGGCGGGCTGGGTCCGGCGACAGGTGGCCGCGATCTGTTGAAACCTGCTACTGATGGTGGGTGCCGACCGTTGGTCGGCACGGGGTCGGATCCCGTTGCAACGCAACGGGCTCTGACCCCATTGAAGGCGCCATTTAACCGGCGTCGGTTTTCTGGCCTACGGCTGCAGGGTCCAGCGGCCGGAATTCTGGCGCCGGCGCGGGGCGATGGGGCCGTCGTGCTGGGTGTAGATGAAGCGGCCCTGGCGGTCGCTCTGGCAGGTCAGCAGCAGGGTGTAGTGGGCGGGACCGGCCGGGTGGGCCTCGGTCATCTGGATTTCCGCGATATGCGGGGCCAGGCGCTGGTAGCGGTAGCTGCCGCCGATGCGCAAGTCAGTGCCGAGGATGTCCAGCACGTACTGGCTGCCGGCAAAGCTGAGCTGCACCATGCGTCCGGCGTTGGGGTTGTCCGGGGCGTACAGCGGGTCGCTGAGGTTGATGAACTGGCGCTGGTCCAGCGTTGCGGGCAGGGTGCAGTTGGCGGCAGTGACCAGGGCCGGGTAGAGCAGGCTGGCGAGCAGGGCAAGGCGATGCATGGTGGAACCTCCATGGGTGTGTCCTTGCCATGCTCCGCACTGCGGCCGTGTTGTCTCTAGGAAAACATGCAAAAGCAATGGGCTCAGATCGCGTTCCGCAGCAAAGGGATGTGAGCCCAGGCGCCAGAAACACCAACGCCCGGGCAAGCCCAGGCGTTCGTGCCCCCTTCATGCTGGCAATGCGTTTCAGCCGGCCAGTTCGGCCTGCTCGCGCTCGATGCCGTACTTGCGCAGCTTTTCCACCAGGGTGGTGCGGCGCAGGCCGAGCAGCTGGGCGGCGTGGGCGACAACGCCCTGGGTGCGTTCCAGTGCTTCGTTGATCAGGCCCAGTTCGATGTTGGCCATGTGGTTGCGCAGGTCCATGCCTTCGTCAGGCAGCGCCGCCGGTGCCGCCGGGCGATTGACGGCGATGCCGTGCTCCAGCGCCGGCTGGTTGCCGCTGCCCGGGGTGTGGAAGGAGAAGCTGCGCAGGTCCAGGCGTTCTTCGCTGGCGGCGGGCGGTGCCGGCGCCAGCGCAGCGACGGCGGCCAGTGCCGCATCGCCACGGTAACGGGCCGGCAGGTCCTGCACGCGCACCGAACCACCCGGATGCAGCACCGCCAGGCGCTCGACCAGGTTGGTCAGCTCGCGCACGTTGCCCGGCCATTCGTAGCCGGCCAGCGCCTGCAGGGCTTCCGGGGTGAAGCGCACTTCGCCACGGCCAGTGCGGGCCAGCTGCGCGGCGATGGTTTCCACCAGTGCCGGCAGGTCTTCGCGACGCTCGCGCAGCGCGGGTACTTCAATCGGGAACACGTTGAGGCGGTAGAACAGATCCTCGCGGAACTTGCCCTCAGCGATGCGGGTCTCCAGGTCGCGATGGGTCGCGGCCACCACGCGCACGTTGCAGCGGATGGTCTGGTTGCCACCCACGCGCTCGAAACTGCGCTCCTGCAGCACGCGCAGCAGCTTCACCTGCATCGGCAGGCTCATGTCGCCGATTTCGTCGAGCAGCAGGGTGCCGCCCTCGGCCATTTCGAAACGGCCCTTGCGCGCGGTGAGCGCGCCGGTGAAGGCGCCCTTCTCATGGCCGAACAGTTCGCTTTCCAGCAGGTCGGCCGGAATGGCGCCGCAGTTGATCGCCACAAACGGTCCGTCACGGCGTGGCGAACGCTGGTGGATGGCGCGCGACACCACTTCCTTGCCGGTACCGGATTCACCCAGCACCAGCACGGTAGTATCGAATGCGGCCACCTGCTCGATCATGGTGCGCAGGGCGCTCACTGCCGGGCCGTTGCCGGTGGGTCCCTGGTCCTGCGCGGCGCCGGCCTGATGCTCGGCATCCAGGCGCTTGAGGCTGGCGCGGCGCAGCAGGGCTTCCATCTGCGCGTGGCGCAGCGGCGTTTCCAGCGGCCAGATATTCGCTTCATGCAGCCCGTGCTGCTGGGCAAACACTGCGGCATCACCATCGGCCAGCAGCACCGGAGGCGGCAGGCTGCTGCCGCCCAGCCAGTTGTACAGCGCGGTGCTGGCGGGGCTGTCGTCCAGGCTGCCGACGATCACCGCCATCCAGTCGTTCTGGCGCTGCCGGCCCAGGTCGAAGTCGGCCGCGTCGGACACCCAGCGCGGATTGAAGTCCATGAATTCCAGCAGGGCAACGGTGCGCTCTGCGCGCACGGCGTCGTTGTCCAGCACCAGGATGCGCGATTCACTCACGACTGTTCCTCCCTGAGGCCTTCCAGGATCGGCATGACTTCCTGGATGTAGGACAGCTTGCTGACAAAGTTGTCGGCACCGGCACGCAGCGCGTGTTCGCGGTGCTCGGCGTCGTCGAAGTGGCTGGCGATCACGATGTACGGTGCATCGTCCTGCGACTTGATCAGGCGGGTGGCCTGCAGGCCGCCCATCTCCGGCATGGCCAGGTCCATCAGCACCACCTGCGGGCGCAGCGTTTCCGAGCGCTCGATCGCTTCCAGGCCGTTGCCGGCACTGCCGACGATCTGCAGCCAGTCGATCTTGCGGAAATGGCGCATCGCCGCGTTGATGAAGCCCTCGTGGTCATCGACCAGCAGGACCGTGAGCTTGTTCATGTCCAACATCCTTTTCAGCCCACCCGGGCCAGCTGCGGTTGCCTGGCGCTGAGCCGGCGCCGTTCGCGGGCCGGGGCGATATCCAGTTGTTCTCGGTATTTTGCGACGGTTCGGCGGGCAATGTTCACCCCCTGGCGTGACAGCAGGCCGGCAATGGCCTCGTCGGCCAGCGGACGGCCGGCGGGTTCGGCGTCGATCAGGCGGCGGACCATGGCTTTCACCGCCTGGCCGGAGACGCTGGCGCCTTCCAGGCGCACGGCGAAGAAGTGCTTCAGTTCGAAGGTGCCGCGCGGGGTCTGCAGGAACTTGCCGGTGGTGATGCGCGAGACGGTGGACTCGTGCATGCCGATTTCCTCGGCCACTTCCTTCAGGGTCAGCGGCGCCATCGCCTCTTCGCCACTCACCAGGAAGGCGGCCTGGCGCTCGACGATCACGCGCGCGGTGCGCAGCAGGGTGTCGTAGCGCATCGACAGGCCGCGGCTGAACCAGCGCGCCTCCTGCAGCATCTCGCGCAGTGCCGGCGCGGCTTCGCTGGTTTCGGCCAGCGCCTGTTCGTACTGGCTGTTGATCGAGACGCGGCGGCTGGTGGCCGGGTTCAGTGCCACCTTCCATTGCCCATCGGCGTGCCAGGCGACGACGTCCGGCACTACCACAGCGTTGCGTTCGGGCAGCAGGCTGTCGCCGGGGCGCGGCTGCAGCGAGAGGATCAGGCGCACCGCCTCGCGCACGTCGTCGATCTCGGCGTCGTGCTGGCGGGCGAGGGCGGGTAGTCGTGCGCGGCCAGTGCCTCGAGCGCGCCAGCGAGGATGCGGGCGGCCAGGTGACGCGCGGGACCACGCCGTGCAGGCTGCGCAGTTGTGCCTGCAGGCCTTCGCGCAGGTCCTGCGCAGCCATGCCAGCCGGTTCACCGTGCAGCAGCTGCTGGCGGATGGCCTCGACGCCTTCGGCGGCGATGTCGAACTGGGCGCTGGCCAGGAGCTGCAGCTGCGCCAGTGGCGCCTGCAGGTAGCCTGCCTCGTCGCAGTGGTCGAGCCAGAACGCGGCCACCGCCAGTTCGCTGTCGTCCATGTCCAGCGCCAGGCGCTGCAGCACGCGCAGCTGAGGGTCGGTCGACTCACCGGCGGCAATGCGCGCCATGCGGTCGTCGTCGCCGTCCTGCCAGCTGGCGCCGGTCACGTCCCACATCGAAGACTCCGGCAGCTCGTCGAACGCGGCGGTTTCCAGCGTGGTGGCGCTGACCTCGGTGGCATCAGCGGCAGGCGCTTCGGCCTCTTCGATCTCCAGCAGCGGGTTGGAGTCCAGCAGGCGCTGGATTTCCTGTTCCAGGTGCAGGCCATCAAGCTGCAACAGCCGTATCGACTGCAGCAGCTGCGGGGTGAGGTGAAGTTGTTGGCCCAGCTGGGTCGAGAGTGCAGCCTTCATCGTGGTTCCCCGGCGCCGCTCCCCGGCGCCTTGTGGAACGCATCTTGCTTTTGATCCGGCGTGGGCGGAATCGGGGGTTCCTGAGGGGATTCGTGGTTGTCCCGACAGGATGTAGGGGTTATCCCTACATTGGCTCGGGATATTGACGAAACGGGCCGCCAAGTCATTGATTCGTCGTGCCGACGCAGCGGGTTTTGCAGCGGCCGGTGTACGGATTCCTGTCAGGGAAGGTCGGGGTGACGGGAATTCGTCGCCGGTGCAGTGCCGGGCAGGGGTCAGATCCCTTTCCTGCGGAAAGGGATCTGACCCCATTCGCAGGCAATCACTCCAGCTCGTGCTGGTGGCGCGCGGCCAGCAGCAACAGGTCATTGGCGCGGCGGCAGCCCAATGACTCCATCATGCGTGCGCGGTGGGTTTCCACCGTCTTCACGCTGATGCCGAGGTCGGCGGCGATTTCCTTGTTGCTTTCGCCCTTGCCGATGCGGCGCAGGATCTCGCGCTGGCGCGGCGACAGCGCGGCAATGCCGGTAGGCTTCTCGCGGCCCAGCATGGGGCCAGCATCTTGGCCGAGATCTGGGGACTCAGGAACACCTGGCCGGCATGCGCGGCGCGTAGCGCCAGTTCCAGCTCCTGCGGTGCTGCATCCTTCACCACGAACCCGACCGCGCCGCGATCCAGGGCATCGCGCACATGCGCGGCATCGTCGTGCATGGTCATCATCACCACCCGGGTGCCGGGGGCGCGCAGGCGGATGTCGCTGAGCGCTTCCAGGCCGGTGCGGCCCGGCAACGAGAGATCCATCAGCACCACATCCGGCGCGTGCTGCAGGGCCAGCTGCAATGCCTGTTCGGCGTTGCTGGCCTCGGCGACGAGCTGCACGTCGGCAAACCCCTGCAGCAGCCGCGCCAGGCCGGCGCGGACGAGGGTGTGATCGTCGACGATGAGAACTCGCACAGGCACGCAACAGATCCATGTAGGGGAGTCCACCTTAACTTAGCTGAACGGGCGCGCCAAGGCTTGCCCGCCAAGCGTGATGGTGGCAGCTTTCAGCGCGCCCGGCGTGCCTCGGCCACCTGGCGGCGGTGCAGTCGGAACAGGTGCCGCTCCATGGCCATTTCCAGGCCGTCGCCCAGGCGCTGGAAGCGCAGCCATAGGAAGTGGCCGCCGCCGCCGTCGGCTGCCTCGGCGATCACTTCCACCGGCAGGTCGATGTGGTCGGGCAGCCAGTCGCTGGGCTGCAGGCGCACCACGCCGGCCTGGCCGGGGCTGGCACCGCTGCGCGGGCCCAGCTGCAGGCGGATGCCACGGCGCGACCAGCGCACCGGCCGCAGGGGCAGTTCCAGGCCCTGCTGGCGCACCAAGCGGCCGAGCAGCACCATCGCCAGGTCCAGCTTGGCTTCAAGGCGTTGCAGCTGCAGGGTGGCCTCGTTGCGTTCGTCGTGCTCGTCAACACGGCTGTCTTCGACCAGTGCCAGGCTGCGCAGCAGGCCTTCGGCACCGCTGGTGCGTCCGGCCGCGCTGCCCGCCTGGAACTCGGCCGGCAGGGCCAGCTCGCAGCTGAGCGTTTCGTCGAACAGCTCGCTTTCGGCAGGATGGTGCAGCGACGTGGTCGGCAGCTGGGTCATGCCAGCGATCCTGCCTGCAGGTAGGCATGGGCGGCGCGAAGCGAGCGCTGGCCGTCATTCATCAGTGCGGCCGCTGCATCGCGGCGCTGGCGCAGCAGGCCCAGAAGGCTCTGCTGGCGCTCGAACAGGGCGCTCAGCGGCGCGTGGTCCGCAGCGGTCAGCGGCTGGCTGAGCAGGGCATGCAGGGTGCTGTCATGCCCGTCGAGCAGGCTGTCGGCCTGGTCCAGGGCATCATCGCCCAGTGCTTTCTCGAAGGCATCCAGCTGCGCGTGCAGCTCGGGCAGGCTCATGGCGCCACCGCGGCCGGGCGGCGCTGTTCGTGCGGGATCGCGTTCCAGGCGCTGTCTATCTCGCCCAGCAGCTGCAGCGATTCATCCAGCGCGGCGCGGTCGTTGTGCAGGTTGGCTTCGGTGAGGCGCTGCAGCACGTAATCGTACAGGGCCGACAGGTTGCCGGCGATCTCGCCGCCGGCCTCATGGTCCAGCGAGCCGTTGAGGTGGCCGACGATCGCGCAGACTTCGCCGATCGCCTTGCCCTTGCCGGCCTGGTCGCCGCGCTCGAGGCTGGCCAGGGCGCGACGCACGCGCTCCAGCGCGCCGGCCAGCAGCATCGCCACCAGCTTGTGCGGATCGGCATCGGCGACCGCACTGGTCACTCCCACCTGGCGGTACTGCTCGGCATATTGACGGCTGGAACCGTACATTCGTGATTCTCCTTGCGCGGGGTGCCGTCGGGTGATCGTGGGGATCGGTGCCGGCGGCGCGGCGATGATTGCTGTTGCGTCCGTTATCGGTGCATTGCGCGGCAAACTTGAGTGCCACGCACGCATCGTCAGCGGTTCAACTGTGCCAGCTGCTGCTGCAGCGCCGTGTTGCTCTGCTGCAACTTGCCCATCAGGCTGTCCAGCGCGATGAACTGCTTCTTGTAGCGCTCTTCCACGCTCTTCATCCGCGTGTCGAGGTCCTTGCGGCGCTTGTCGATGTTGTCCAGCGTGGTGTTCAGGCCCTTGGTGCGCGCGACGAACGCGCCTTCCTTGCCGACCGTGGTGCTGACATAGCCGTCGACCAGCGTGTACAGCTTGCCGGCACCGCCGGAATCACCGGTGATCGCCTGGCGCATCTTCTCCGGCTGGCTGGCCAGTGCGGCGGCGAACTTGGTGGTGTCCAGGATCAGCGTGCCGTCGGCATTGGGGTAGCCGCGGGTATCCAGACCGATCGCCTTGGCATCGAGCTTGTCACCGGCCAGGTCCTTGAGCACGCTCGACATCACCGAGCGCAGCTGGCTGGTGGCGCCGCGCATCTGCGCATCGCCGGTCAGCGTGGAGGCTTCCTTGGTCTTGGCGTCGTACTTGGTTTCGGTGTTGATCGCCGCCAGTGCGGCGTTGTAGGCCGTTACGAACTCCTGCATCACCTTGGTGGCCGCCGCAGTGTCGGTGCTGATGGTCACCGTGCTGGTGCCCGGCATCTTCAGGTTCAGGGTCAGGCCCGGAACCGCATCGGCCACGGTGTTGCTGGCGCTGACGACCTTCACGCCATCGATGGTCAGCTCGGCGTCGGCGGCGGCGGTGTTCTGCTTCAGGCTGTTGACCAGCCCCCCCAGCTTGGCGTCGCTGCCTGCGTACTCGAGCTTGATCGCGTTGGCGGCACCGGTCTTCTCCTGTGCGATCGACAGGTACTGGTTGTCGCCGGAGCTGATCAGGGTGGCCTGCACGCCTTCCTTGCGGCCGGCCGCATCGATCTTGTTGCGGATGGTGGTCAGCGTGTCGCCGTCCTCCACCTCCACGTTCATGGTCTTGGCCTTGTCGCCCACGCCAACGGTCAGCGTCAAGGTTCCGGCAGCAAACGTGTCGGTCTTGGGTACCGAAGTATCGGCGATCAGTTTGTGCGCAGTGGCCAGCGAGGTGACATTGACCACGTGCGTGCCGTTGGAGGCCGCAGCCTTGGTGGTGCCAACGTCATACAGCGCGACCGACGCCGTCAGGATCTCGTCGGTGCCCTTGTCGCCGCCTTTGCTGGCGGTCACCGTGCGCGTGTCGAACGCGGTGGTGGCCTTCAGTGCGGTCAGCGCCGTCTTCAGCTTGTCGAAGGCCGAGGTGATGGTGCCGATCGACGACAATTGCATCTTGGCCTTGGACTGCTGCAGGTTCAGCGCATTGTCGGCGGGCTTGCGGTCAGCTGCGACCAGCTGGTTGACGATGCTGGAAATATCCAGTCCCGAGCCAATGCCACCGTATCCAAAGTCTGCCACGTCGTTTCTCCTGGTATCCGGGCCCGGCCGTCGTGCGCTGGCCCGTCGTCAACGAAAATAGCGGCCTGCGCCGCTGGGTCTTGAGGACTTCGTTGATGCACGTGCCGTGCCACTCGCCTGGCGCAGGTTCTGGCACGCGGGTTGCAGGAGAGCTGGGGCAGGGTGCGGGTGGGTTCACCGCGGGCTGCCGGGAGTCTGCAAAAAGCCCTCCCCCAATGCAGGGGAGGGATCAGGCTACTGACAATCGGGGGAGACGAAGCCGCCCGGTACGTACAGTCAAAGGTACAGCGCTGAAAGAGAGGTCCGCAGGAGCGGGCGATGCCAAGCCGGTTCGGGACTGATCCCGGGCCGGGCATGGCCCGCGCCTTCGTGCATCGTGGCTTCCCGGTTGCCGCTACCGTCGGTTCGACCCGACGGTAGCGGCGCCTTCTTGCCGTGGATCAGCGCAGCAGGCTGAGCACGCCCTGCGGCACCTGGTTGGCCTGGGCCAGCATGGCCGTACCGGCCTGCTGCAGGATCTGGGTGCGGGTCAGCTCTGCGGTTTCCTTGGCAAAGTCGGTGTCCTTGATGCGGCTGCGCGAAGCCGACAGGTTTTCCGACGAGGTCTGCAGGTTGGCCACCACCGAGGTGAAGCGGTTCTGGATCGCACCGAGGTCGGCGCGGGTGCTGTTGATCGCACCCAGGGCCTTGTCGACCACTTCCATCGCCTGCTGTGCACCCTTCACGGTGGACACGTCGATCTTGTCGGCGAACTTGGCGGTCGGCGCGGCACCTGCGGTGAACCCAGCGATGGTGCTGCTGAAGGCCGTGAAAGCACCGGCATTGTTGACGCTGTCCTTGACCGAGGTCAGGGTGAGCGCGCCGGCCGCGTCGGCTTCGGCATAGACGCCGGTTTCGCCGATCTTGGCATTGATCGCGGTTGCGACGGCCTTGCCGGCTGCCGCGGTGTTGGCGGCCGCATCGCCGACGCTCTTCACGGTCATCGCGTCGAAGTTGACGACGGTGCCCTTGCTGTCGGTGATGGTGAACGCGGCAACAGCGGTATCAACGTTGTCGGCACCGGTGACGGCAGCAGTGGCCGTGGCGAACTGGGCACCGCCCAGGGCGTTGGCCTTGGCGTCGATGGTCTTGTCGATGGCGATGGCCTGGCCGGCGTTGGCACCGACCTGGAACAGCTGGCTGGAGAACGAGCCGTCCAGCAGCTTGGTGCCGTTGAAGTCCGACTGCTTGGCAACGCGGTCGATTTCCGAGACCAGCTGGGTCACTTCGGCCTGCAGCGCCTTGCGGTCGCTGGCCGAGTTGGTGGCGTTGGCGGCCTGCACCGACAGCTCGCGGACGCGCTGCAGGTTGTTGCCGATTTCGGTCAGCGAACCTTCGGCGACCTGGGCCAGCGAGATGCCGTCGTTGGCGTTGCGGATGGCGACGTCGGTACCGCGGATCTGCGTGCCGAAGCGCTCGGAGATCGCCAGGCCGGCGGCGTCGTCCTTGGCGCTGTTGATGCGCGAACCGGAGGACAGGCGCTGGATGGTGGTGGCCAGCGAGCTGCCGCTGGTGCTCAGGTTGCGCTGAGCATTCAGGGACATGGTGTTGGTGTTGATGACTTGTGCCATGGTGCTTTTCCTTTGGCGAAGGTGGAACGTGTTTCAGGATCCGGGCGCGGCGTCATGCGGCGCCCGGAGGTCGATCAGGGAGCGGATCAGCGCAGCAGGCTGAGCACGCCCTGCGGCACCTGGTTGGCCTGGGCCAGCATGGCCGTACCGGCCTGCTGCAGGATCTGGGTGCGGGTCAGCTCTGCGGTTTCCTTGGCGAAGTCGGTGTCCTTGATGCGGCTACGCGAAGCCGACAGGTTTTCCGACGAGGTCTGCAGGTTGGCCACCACCGAGGTGAAGCGGTTCTGCACGGCGCCCAGGTCGGCACGAGTGCTGTTGATCGCACTCAGGGCCTTGTCGACCACTTCCATCGCCTGCTGTGCGCCCTTGACCGTGCTGACGTCCAGGTCACTGGCGAACTTGGACGCCGGTGCGGCGGTCGCCAGCGTGGCGGTGAAGGTCGGTGCGGTAGCGCCGGTCCAGGTGCCCACCGATGCGGTGATGGCCTTGAACGAACCATCGGCGTTGACGCTGTCCTTGACCGAGGTCAGGGTGACGCCAGCGGTGCCGTTCACTTCGGCGTAGACACCGGTCTCACCGATCTTGGCGTTGATGGCAGTCACCAGCGCCTCGCGGGAGGCCTTGCCGGTGGCAGCGGCGTCGGCACCCTGCTTGACATCGACGTCGGCGATGGTCACGCCATTGATCTGCAGGCCAGTGACCTTGAGGTCGGCGTTGGTGCCCGGGTCGGCCAGGGCCAGCGAGTTGGTGTCGAACTTGGCGCCGCCCAGGGCGTTGGCCTTGGCATCGATGGTCTTGTCGATGGCGATGGCCTGGCCGGCGTTGGCACCGACCTGGAACAGCTGGCTGGAGAACGAACCGTCCAGCAGCTTGGTGCCGTTGAAGTCGGACTGCTTGGCGACGCGGTCGATTTCCGAGACGAGCTGGGTCACTTCGGCCTGCAGGGCCTTGCGGTCGCTGGCCGAGTTGGTGGCGTTGGCGGCCTGCACCGACAGCTCGCGGACGCGCTGCAGGTTGTTGCCGATCTCGGTCAGCGAGCCTTCGGCGACCTGGGCCAGCGAGATGCCGTCGTTGGCATTGCGGATGGCGACGTCGGTACCGCGGATCTGCGTGCCGAAGCGCTCGGAGATCGCCAGGCCGGCGGCGTCGTCCTTGGCGCTGTTGATGCGCGAACCGGAGGACAGGCGCTGGATGGTGGTAGCCAGCGAGCTGCCGCTGGTGCTCAGGTTACGCTGAGCATTCAACGACATCGTATTGGTGTTGATGACTTGTGCCATGAGGAGAGGTCCTTGAGCGGTTGCACGTGAGTTGGGTCAGACGCCCCCGACGTGCCCCGGGGGCGGCTCATGTCAGCGCTGCAACAGGCTGAGCACGTTCTGCGGTACCTGGTTGGCCTGGGCCAGCATGGCCGTACCGGCCTGCTGCAGGATCTGGGTGCGGGTCAGTTCGGCGGTTTCCTTGGCGAAGTCGGTATCGCGGATGCGGCTGCGCGATGCGGACAGGTTCTCCGAGGAGGTCTGCAGGTTGGCGACCACCGAGGTGAAGCGGTTCTGGATCGCGCCGAGGTCGGCGCGGACGCTGTTGACCGATTCCAGGGCCTTGTCGACGATCGACATCGCCTTCTGTGCGCCTTCGGCGGTGGTGACGTTCAGGTCCTTGACGAAGCTGGCTGCTGCACCGGTCAGGGTGCCGCCGTTGGTGCTGGTCTCGGTCAGGCCCAGGCCGGCGATGGTCGCGGCGGTGACGCCGGCCGGCGGGGTTGCCGCGCTGACGCCCAGGGCGAAGGTCTGGCCATCCTTGACCGAAGCCAGGCTGATGACGCCGGCATTGACCGAGGCCACCACGCCGGTTTCACCCAGCTTGTTGTTGATCGCCGCAGCGGTGGCCGAGGTGATCGACTCGCCGGCCTTCACGGTGAAGTCGCTGATGGTGACCGTGGTGGCGGTGCCGCCCGGCGGGGTGACCGAGACCTGCAGACCGGAGTAGGTGGTGTCGGCCGTGGCCTTGTCCACCGCCAGCGCGGTGCCGGTGTAGCCGTTGGCGAAGGTGGCAGCCCCCAGCGAATCGGCCTTGGCGTTGACCACGCTGTTGATGGCAATGGCCTGGCCGGCGTTGGCGCCCACCTGGAACAGCTGGCTGGTGAAGCTGCCGTCCAGCAGCTTGGTACCGTTGAAGTCGGCCTGCTTGGCCACACGATCGATTTCCGAGACCAGCTGGGTCACTTCCGCCTGTAGGGCCTTGCGGTCGCTGGCCGAGTTGGTGGCGTTGGAGGCCTGCACACCCAGTTCGCGGATGCGCTGCAGGTTGTTGCCGACTTCGTTCAGCGAACCCTCGGCGACCTGGGCCAGCGAGATGCCGTCGTTGGCGTTGCGGATGGCCACGTCCAGACCGCGGATCTGGGTGGTGAAGCGCTCGCTGATGGCCAGGCCGGCCGCGTCGTCCTTCGCGCTGTTGATGCGCAGGCCGGACGAGAGGCGCTGGATGGTGGTAGCGAGCGAGCTGCCGCTGGTGCTCAGGTTGCGCTGAGCGTTGAGCGACATCGTATTGGTGTTGATTACCTGTGCCATGGGGTCGTCTCCTCTTATATGGAACCCGTTGGTGAATGAAACGAAGCGCCGCCTGTTTTTTTGTGTGGCTGTGTGCTTCGCCGTTGCCAAATGAATAACGGCGCTTTGTCAACAACCTTTAGCCGTGAATTCCGCTGAAGCCGGAATTCGTTGCCTGAAGCTGTTTTCCCGGGGTTTTCAGCCCTGTTGCCAGGATGGAAGCGACCCCGGGAGGGGCGGTCGGGCAGGGCCTGACCAGCGCTGATGAAGGTATCGGCGAGGTGCGACCCGGCTTGATGGGCAATCACGGAAAATCGGCCGGAGATGGCCAGAGGGCCGCGTGGCGGCGGGCAGGCGCGCAAACCAAAAAGGCCGCGATGCAGGGCATCGCGGCCTTTCGGGAGTGACTCGGGCGTGGCGTCAGCGCAGCTTGTTGAACAGCGACATCGACTGCATCTGCGAGAAGATCGTCTGCGCCGCCTGCAGTGCGGTGCTCTGCAGCTGGTACTGGCTCAGCGCATCGGCGTAATCCAGGTCGCGCATCTGCGACAGCGTGGTTTTCAGGGTCACGCCATTGGCCTCGCGCATGTCCGCCGCGTTGTCCAGTGCCTTCAGCTGCGCGCCTCCCGCAGCGCGCGAATCGATCATCCGCTCCGAGGCGCGCGCCACGTCGCGCAGTGCGCTCTGCAGCTGATTCTGCTGCGCAGTCATCTGCGCGGTGGTACCGGTGTCGGCACCCAGCGCGGCGACCAGGTTGTCCATGGTGGCGAAGATGTCGCGGCTGCTGGCGGCCTGTACGCTGAAGCTGTCGCCCGCTGCGGGTGCACCCGTGATGCGCAGGCGTACACCGTTCACTTCCAGGTCGTCGCCAGCCTTGTAGGTGCCGGTGCCGGTCACGTTGCCCGCACCATCCACCACCTCGTACTGGGTGCCGGTGGTGAAGCGCACGCTGAAGCCCTGGCCGTTCCAGCTGTCGCTGCCGTCGCGGGTGATGTTGGTCAGCACGCCGTTGCCGGTGTTGCCGGCCGCGGCGCTGCCGTCAACGAAGCCGTCGCCGGTGGGAATACGCATGAAGATCTCGCTGCCGGGCAGGGCGTCGCGCACATAGGTATCGGGGCCGACTTCAATCTGGCGCTGGGTCTGGTCGCCGCGATAGACGACCTTGCCGTTGATCTTGGCAAACGGCGGGTCACCGTCGTTGGTGCCACCGAACACATAGCGGCCGGTACCATCGTCGGCGTTGGCCAGCGAAAGCAGGCCATCGCGGATCTGGTTGACTTCGGTGATCAGCGTCTTCTTGTCCGCCGCGCTCAGCGCCGGATTGCTGGCCTGGATGGTCAGATCATTGACGCGCGCCATCAGGTCGTTGACCTGCGCCAGGGTGTTTTCCTGCACGCCCAGGCGGTTCTGCACATTGCCGGCGTTGAGCTTCATGCGGTCCAGTGCGGCCAGGCTGCGGTCAAGGCCGACTGCAGTGCCGGCGGCAACCGGATCGTCCTTGGCGCTGACGATCTTGCTGCCAGTAGCAATCTGCTGCTCCAGGTGGCTGAGCTTGGCCTGCTTGGCCATCATCAGCGACACCGACTGGTTGAACATCATGCTGGTGGAGATTCGGCTGCTCATCGGCGGACGGCTCCCAGGATGGTCTGGAACATGCTGTCGGCGGTGGAGATCAGCTGCGAGGCGGCCTGGTAGGCCTGCTGCAGGCGCAGCATGTCGGCGGCCTCTTCGTCCAGATTCACGCCGGAGACCTCGTCGCGGGCTTCCTGTGCCTTGTCATTGATCACCAGCTGCGCATCGAGCGAGTACTCGGCCGAGCGGGCGGCGGCGCCGACCTGGGTGGTCAGGCCACCCAGTGCACCGTTCAGTGTCACCGTTCCGGCGTTGAAGGCCTTCGTGCTTTCCACCTTGACCAACCTGGAGGCGTTGCTGTTGTCCGACGAACCAGCCGGGGTCGGGGTGATGTTGAAGGTATCGCCCACCTTCGGCGCACCGTCCAGTACGAAGCTCCAGCCGTTGGCACTGATGGTCTGGCCAGGCGTATAGGTCTGGGGCGGGCCACCGTCGATGGTGTAGGTGGTCGCCGAGGTGAACACGATCGCCGACGGATTGCGCAGGTTCGCGTTGGCCGAATCGGTGACGGTGACGCCGCTCAGTTTGCCGGTACCGGTGTTGGCGGTGGCGGCTGCGCCCTTGACTGCGGCGGCCGCGGCAATGCGCGACGGATCGGTGATGGCCATCTCCAGGCTGCCGGCCACGCCGGCGGTGGGCTGCAGCAGGAAGCGGTCATTGGCCGCCGGGGTGCCGCCGACGACCAGGTTCACGCCGTTGATCACCAGCGGATCGGCGGCGGTGCCGGTACCGGTCAGGGGAATGCTGGCGCCGGTGTCGGCGCGGCTGGCCTTCCAGGTGGTGCCATCGAACTGCAGCACCACGTTCTGCGCGTCCAGTTTGCCCAGGTCGCCATAGGTGGCGCTGAGGCTGGCGGTTCCGGTATTGCTGTTGTTGCCGGTCACGCGCGGGCTGCCGATGTTGAAGAAGTCCCCGCCCATCTGGCCATACAGATCCACACCCTGGTGGTGGACCTGGTTGAAGCTTTCGGCCAGGCCCACCGCCAGCTTGCCCAGTTCGGCCTGCGCAGGCGTCAGCACGGTGTCGCGGAATTCCAGCAGGCCACCGATCTGGCCACCGACCGCCTTCGGGTCGAGACGGATGGTGTTGCCCTGGGTCTCCAGTGCCAACTGCAGGCGCTCGGGCTGGTAAGGATCGGCCACGGTGGTGACCTTGGTGGCCGTGGTACCCACCACCAGCGCGTTGCCGCCGGCAGTGTAGACATTCATGATGCCGCCGTCCTGGATCACCGCGGTGCCACCGGTGTAGCCGATCAGCTGGGTGATCAGCTGATCGCGGCGGTCGAGCAGGTCCGGTGCAGCCGAGGCAATGTTGGTGCCGATGGCACCGTTGATCTGCGCGATCTCCTGCGCAAGGCGGTTGACCTCGGTCGCACCGGCCAGCAGGCCGTTGTTGACCTCGCTGTTGAGATTGTTCAGGTGCGTGTTGAGCTGCACGAATCGGTTGGCCAGCGCCTTGCCACCGTCGAGCATGTTCTGGCGGTCGGCGGTGCCGGCCGCGTTGGACGACAGGCCACTGACCGAGTCGAAGAAGTTCGACCAGACGCCGGCCACGTTGGTGGCAGCATCGGAGAACAGGGCGTTGACCCGGTCGGCCATGCCCGAAAGCTGCTTCAGGCGCGCCAGCTCACCGCTGCTGTCGAGCAGGCGCGAGATCGCCAGCTGGTCGGCCGTGCGACGGATGTCGGTGATGCGGGTGCCGTTGCCGACCGTGCCGTAGCCATAGTTCTGTGGATCGGCGGTGGCGAAGTTGACCTTCTGCCGGCTGTAGCCGGGTGTATTGAGGTTGGCCACGTTGTGGCTGGTGGTCGCCAACGCTCGCTGGAAGGCGAGCAGGGCACCGGTACCGGTGGAAAGTACGCTGGACATGGTGTTCCTCAACGACGGGTGATACCCAGCGCCGCGGTCGCGGTGCTGGCGAAGGTCTGGCCAAGGCGCGAGCCGGCGTCGGCCACGGCGGCTACGGCGCGCTCGATGGTCGGGCCGCCGGCGATCGCAGCGATCTTGGCGGCGTAGCGCGGATCGGTGGCGTAACCGGCGCGCTGGAGGCCACGGGCGAAGCCCTGCACGTCGGTGCCGGCCTGCAGGGCCTGCTGGTAGCGCGGGCTGGTCTTCAGCAGGCGCACGTAGTCGGCAAAGCTCTCGGCCGCTGAACCGTAGGCGCGGAAGCTGGCGGTTTCGTTGCGGCGCACGCCATCGACATATTCATGGGTGCCGGCCGTGGCGCGCTGGCCGTTCCAGCCAGTGGCCTTGATGCCGAACAGGTTGTGCGAGGTGCTGCCATCGGCATGCTTGATGTGGCGCTTGCCCCAGCCGGTCTCCAGCGCGGCCTGCGCGACCAGGGCGCGGGCATCCACGCCCAGTTCCCTGGCCGCGCTCTGTGCGTGCTGCCAGATACTGGCGACGAAGCCCTCCGGGGTATGCTCGCCGAGCTGGGCGACCGCGGTGCGCGTGGCCAGGGCATCGGCCGGGCTCACGGCCGTGCCGCGATTGCTGGCCGTCGCCGTCCACTGGTCGCTGTTGGCGGCCCAGTCCTCGCCCTGCAGGCTGCCGATGTACGGATCCTCGGTGCCCAGCGAGCGGTGCAGGCCGCTGCTCTCACGGCCGGCGATCAGGTCCAGTGCCTGCTCCATCGGTGCCAGCGCGGCCTGCGCACCGTGCTGCGCGCCTGCGGCCATCTGCTGCAGCATGCGCACGGCCTGGCTGCCATCTTCCAGGGGCAGCGACGGTGCCGGCCTGGCCGGCGCGTTGAGCTGGTAAGCGCGGCTGGCCTTGGCCGGATCCACGCGGGTATCCAGTGCCGGACCTTCGGCGGCCTGGCCGGACAGCTGGCGGGTGATCATGCCGGACAGGCCCAGGCCCTTTCCGCGGGTCATCGCCTCGGCAATCTTCTGGTCGTACATGTCGCGGAACATCTTGTTCTCGCCGGGAAACAGCGAGTCGCCGAAGCTGGCATCGCGCATGCTCTTGACCAGCATCTGTGCGAACTGGCCTTCCAGCTGGCGAGCGACCTTGTCGATCTTCGCCGGATCGTTCTGCTGCGCCGGGTGCAGGTCGAATGCGGGATTGATGCGCATGTCAGATCACCTCAAGCTCGGCACTCAGTGCGCCGGCCTGCTTCAGGGCTTCCAGGATCGCGATCAGGTCGCCCGGTGCCGCGCCTACGGCGTTCACCGCATGCACGATTTCGTCCAGGGTGGTGCCGCCGCTGAACTTGAACATGCGGCTGCCGTCGTTGGTGGCGGTGATGGTGGACTGCGGGCTGGCAACGGTACGGCCGCCCGACAGCGCATTGGGCTGGCTGACGTTGGTGTTTTCCTGGATGGTCACGGTCAGCGAACCATGCGATATCGCGGCCGGCCCCACGCGCACCTGCTGGCCGATGACCACGGTGCCGGTGCGTGAATTGACCACCACCTTGGCCGGGGCGCTGCCCGGGGTCAGTTCCAGGTTCTCGATGCGCGCCAGCAGGCCGATGCGTGCGCCCGGATCGGTCGGTGCGGTGACGGCGACGGTCACGCCATCGATCGCGCGCGCCGCGCCTTCGCCGAATGCGTTGTTCAGCGCGGCGACCATGCGCGAGACCGTGGTGAAATCGTTGTTGTGCAGGTTCAGGGTGATGTCGCCGCCGTTGGCCAGCGGATCGGGCAGGGCACGCTCCACGGTGGCGCCGTTGGGAATACGGCCGACGCTGGGCACGTTCACCGAGACACGGGAGCCGTCCTTGCCCTGCGCGCCAAAGCCACCCACGATCAGATTGCCCTGGGCGATGGCATAGATCTGGCCATCGGCGCCGCGCAGCGGGGCCATCAGCAGCGAGCCGCCGCGCAGCGACACCGCGTTGCCGATCGAAGACACCGTGATGTCGATCGGCTGGCCCGGCTTGGCGAACGGCGGCAGTTCGGCGTGGATCGCCACGGCGGCCACGTTCTTCAGCTGCGGATTGACGTTCGGCGGCACGTTCACGCCCAGCTCGCCAAGCAGGTTTTTCAGGCTCTGCACTGTAAAGGGTGCCTGGCTGGTACGGTCGCCGCTGCCATCCAGGCCGACCACCAGGCCATAGCCCACCAGCGCATTGCCGCGCACGCCGCCGACCTGGGCCAGGTCCTTGATGCGCTCGGCGCTGGCAGGCGCAGCCATTGCCAGCAGAAGGAAGAATGATCCGTAGAGCGACGCCATGCGTCGCTGCCACGTAGAAGAGAAGAGAGCTTTCATGGCCATACTCAGAACGGCGTCAGGCCGGAATTGAAGAAGCGGCTCAGCCAGCCCATCGCGTTGGACTGCGCGACCGGGCCGCGGCCGCCGTAGACGATGCGGGCCTCGGCCACGCGGCTGGAAGGGATGGTGTTGTCCTGGCTGATGTCGCCCGGGCGCACGATGCCCTGCACCTGCACCAGTTCATCACCCTGGTTCAGCCGCAGGTTTTTCTGCCCCTGCACCACCAGGTTGCCGTTGGGCAGGCGCTGGATCACCGTGACCGTGACGCTGCCCTGCAGGCGGTTGCTCTGCGCGCTGTTGCCCTTGCCGGTGAAGTCACGCGCGCCCTTGGCCGTCGCACTGAGGATGTCCTTGCCGCCCAGGGTGACCGGCGCACCAAGGATGGACGGCGTGCCCAGGCTCAGGTTGGATTCCTTGTTGGTGGCTGTGTTGGCGCTGGTCTGCGCGGTGGTGTTTTCCAGCAGGGTGATCGTCAGCAGGTCGCCGACATCGCGTGCGCGGCGGTCCGAATACAGCTGCAGGGTCGGGCCAGCGGCGTAGATCGCACCGGCCGTGGGCGCGGCCTGCGGCGGCATGATCGGCTGGATCGGTGCCATCGCCGGATAGGGGCGCACGTCGCCCGCGATCACGCAGCCACCGAGCAGGGCGACCACGGTGCAGGCGAGGGCAGTACGGGCGAGGTTGGAAATGGGCGACATGGCGGTTTCCCGGTTGGGCCGGTCAGATCTTGTTGTTGAGATAGCCGAGCATCGAGTCGGTGGTGGAGATCGCCTTGGCATTCATTTCGTAGGCGCGCTGGGTTTCGATCATCGACACCAGCTCTTCCACCACATTGACGTTGCTGCCTTCCAGCGCACCCTGCACCACGGTGCCGAGGCCGTTCAGGCCGGGATTGCCGTTCTGTGCCGGGCCCGAGGCCGTGGTCTCCAGGAACAGGTTCTCGCCACGCGCCTGCAGGCCGGCCGGATTGACGAAGTCGGTCAGGGTCAGCGCACCGACTTCCACCGAGGCGGCGTTGTCGGCCATCTTCACGCTGATGGTGCCGTCGCTGCCGATGGTGACCGACTGCGCGCCCTCGGGAATCTGGATGCCCGGCTGCACCGGGTAGCCGCTGTTGGTGACCAGCTCGCTGTCCTGGTTGATCTTGAACGAGCCATCACGGGTGTAGGCCGAGCTGCCGTCGGGCATCTGCACTTCGAAGAAGCCGCGTCCGTTGACCATCACGTCCAGTGCGCGGCCGGTCTGCTGCTGGCCACCCTGCTCGAAGTTCTTGGCGGTGGCGACCACGCGCACGCCGGTACCCAGCTGCAGGCCGGTCGGCAGCTGCGTCTGCGCCGACGAAGAGCCGCCCGGCTGGCGCACCTGCTGGTACAGCAGGTCCTCGAAGCTGGCGCGGTCCTGCTTGAAGCCGGTGGTGTTGGTGTTGGCGAGGTTGTTGGAAACCACCGACATGCGCATCTGCTGCGCATCCAGTCCGGTTTTCGCGATCCACAATGCCTGGTTCATCTTCGGAGTCCTGTCTGGGTGAAGCCGGCCGCGCAATGCGGCCCTTGGTAGCGGGTGTGCAAGCGGTGTGCCAGCGCCGCGCCCGGGCGGCGCCGGAAATCCGTCAGCTGCCCAGGCGGAGCAGGCTGTTGGCGCTGCGCGCGTTGTCGTCGCCGTGCTTGATCACCTGAACCTGCATTTCGTACTGGCGCTGCAGCTGGATCATCTGCACCAGCGCACCGGCGGCATCGACGTTGCTGCCCTCCAGTTGCCCGCTGTGCACGGCGGTGCCCTGTGCCGGTGCGAACGGCTGGCGCGGGTCGGTGTTGCGGAACAGGCCATCCAGGCCGCGCTCGAGGCGCTCGTCCGGCGCCTGCACCACCTTGATCCGGCCGATCTGCGCCATCGTCTGCGGGCCTTCGCCCTGCGGGATGATCGAGATCGTGCCGTCGGCGCCGATCTCCATCGCCTGGTAGGGCGGAATGGCGACCGGGTTGTTGTTGTCATCCAGCACCGTGCGGCCGCCAGAGGTCACCAGCTGGCCGTTCGGCGTCACCGACAGGGCTGCGCCACGCGTATACGCTTCGCTGCCATCGCTCGCCTGCACCGCCAGCCAGGTGCCGCTCTGCAGTGCAAGGTCCAGCGGTTTGCCGGTGATGTGCTGCGCGCCGGGCCGGCGGTTGAAGCCGGCGTCGACGTGCAGCGCATCCACCCGCGAGGCAAAGCCCGGACCCTTGATCGGGAAGGCTTCGGTGTTGGCCAGCGCTTCCTTGAAGCCAGGAGTGTCTGAGTTGGCGAGGTTGTGGCTGAGCGTTCCCTGCGCCTGCAGGGAGGCGCGGGCACCGGTCATCGCCACGTAAAGGGCTTTATCCATGCGGGGAGTTCCGTGACAGGGTCAGCAGCTCATCAACGGATGTTGATGACGGTCTGGGTGATCTGGTCCTGCGTGGTGATCATCTGCGCGTTGGCCTGGAAGTTGCGCTGCGCGGTGATCATGTTGACCAGCTGCTCGGTGAGATCGACGGTGGACGCTTCCAGCGAGCCGGCCTGGATCTTGCCGAGATTGGAGGTGTCCGGCATTCCGGTGCGCGGCGTGCCTGACTCGAAGGTCTCCACCCACAGGTTGTTGCCCTTCGATTCCAGTCCCTGGGTGTTGTTGAAGGTGGTCAGTGCGACCTGGCCCAGCGGCTTGTCGTCGCCGTTGGAGTAGCGCGCATAGACCACGCCCGACTCGGACACAGTGATCTCGTTGAGCTTGCCGGCGGCATAGCCGTCCTGCTGGGTGTTGCGCAGGGCGAACTTCTCGCCGTACTGGGTCGAACCGCTGATGTCCAGCGTCATGTTCAGCTGGCCAGCGCCCGTGGTCGGGGTGAAGGTGCCGAGGCCAACCTTGCCGTTGGCCGGGGCGGTCAGCTTGCCGCTGTTGTCGAAGGTGACCGCGGTCGGGGTGCCAGCGGGCTGGCCATCGACATAGTTGTGCACGGTCCATTCGTTGGGGTTGGCGCCCTTCACGAAGTACGAGACCTGGATGTGGCTCACGCCCAGCGAGTCGTACACGGTGATGCCGCCGCTGGAGTGGTTGTAGCTGTTGGAGTCGGTCGGGTCGAACGTGGCCACGGTCGGCTGCTTGGCGTTGGCCGGCAGGGTGAAGCCCACCTTCACTTCGCTGGTCTGCTTCGGCGGGCTGTCGGTGGTCAACAGCTGCAGGTCGACCAGGCGGCCGGCATCGAAGTTGGTGCCATCGGCATTCGGCGCGAACACCTGCAGGCGCGCGCCCTGCGGATTGACCACATAGCCGGCCGAATCGGTCTGGAAGTTGCCGGCACGCGAGTACACACGCGAACCGTTCATGTTCATGGTGAAGAAGCCCTCACCGGAAATGGCCATGTCCAGGCTGCGCCCGGTCTGCTCGTTGTGGCCCTGGATGAACTGCTGGGCGACGTTGGAGACGCGCACGCCCGAGCCGGTCTGGTTCTTCGACAGGCCATAGCTGGTGGAGGCGAACAGATCGGCGAACTCGGCGCGCGACTGCTTGAAGCCGGTGGTGTTGACGTTGGCGACGTTGTTGGCGGTGACGCTCAGGTCGGTGTTGGCAGCATTGATGCCGGACAGCGAGACATTGAAGCCCATGGGATGCTCCTGGTTGATGCGGGATGTGCGGCTCAGCTGACGCGGAGCACGTAGTCGATCGGGGCCGTGCCCAGGCCCTTGAGGTTCAGGTACAGGCCGTCGGATCCGACGGTCACGCTTTCCACCGGCGCCTGCACATAGGTGGACAGCTTGGTGCTCTTGCCGGCGGTATCGACATGGTTGGCAACGATGGAATACTTGCCCGGCTCCATGCGCTTGCCATTGGCGTCCTTGCCGTCCCACTGGAAGGCGGTTTCGCCTGCTGCCTTGGCTTCCACGCTCAGCGAGGTGACCTTGGCGCCGGTGGCATCGGTGATATCCACGGTGATGATGCCGGCCGACGGCGCGGCCACCGTGCCCTCGACGCTGCCTTCCTTCTCCAGCACCAGCTTTTCCGATGGCACCAGCACCTGGTGGCCGACCAGCGCCGCGCCACGCAGCACCTGGTCGCTGGCCATCGATTCCTGGAAGCCCTTCACCGTCTTGTTCAGATCGGTGATGCCCTGCACGGTGGACATCTGCGCCATCTGCGCGACCATCTGCGTGTTGTCCATCGGCTTCAGCGGATCCTGGTGCTGCAGCTGCTCGGTCATCAGGCGCAGGAAGTCGGCCTGGTCGAGCGTGTTCTTCTTTTTCGTGGCGTTGCTGTTGGGGGCGTTCAGGCCCAGCGCGGAATAGACGTCCTGGCTGGTCTGGTTGTTGACGGCGGTGGTCATGGCGGTATCCGGTGCTGCGGGCCTCAGCGGCCCATGGTCAAGGTGGCCAGGGCCAGTTCCTTGGCGGTGGTCAACATCTCCACGCCGGCCTGGTAATTGCGCGAGGTCGAGATCAGGTTGACCATCTGCGCCACCGGATCGACGTCGGGCTGGTAGATGTAGCCATCGGCGTCTGCCAGCGGGTGGCCCGGCTCGTAGCGCTTGATCGGCGCCGCCTCGCTCTGGGTGATCTCCTTCACCTTCACCGAGGTGATGTTGGGATCGTTCTTGCTGGTGACGGCCTGGAAGATCGGCTCCAGCGGCTTGTACACGGCGTCGGCAGAACCGGCGACGGTGTCGGCATTGGAGAGGTTGGAGGCGATGGTGCTCATGCGCACCGACTGGGCCTGCAGCGCGGAGCCGGCGATATCGAAGATCGGCAGGTTGCTCATGGCTTATTGCCCCGTGATCGCGGTCAGCATGGAACGCACCTTGCTCTCGACGAAGCTGAGCGAGGCGCGGTACTCGAGCGCGGCTCGGCCATAGGCGGCACGCTCGGCATCGGGATCGACGGTGTTGCCGTCCAGGCTGGGCTGCACGCCCTCGCGCGCGATCTGGAACGGGTTCAGGCCACTACTGATTTCGTAGTGCTGCTCATGGGTGGTGGCCATCAGGCCGTTGGCATCCTGCCCCTGGGCATGGCGCAGGGCGGCATCGAAGTCCAGGTCCTGGGCCTTGTAGCCGGGCGTGTCGGCATTGCCGAGGTTGCTGGCGATCAGCTTCATCCGCTGTTCGCGCAACGGCATGGCCTGGGCGTGGACGCCCAGGTAGTCGGTAATCAGGTTGCGCACGGTGCACTCCCACGGGAACGTTGCCCGGGAAGCTGCAAGGGGTGTGCCAAATTCGAGAGGGTAGTGCCGGCCGCTGGCCGGCTCCCCGATGGATCTGCGGTTGCCGGCCAGCGGCCGGCACTACCGGATCAGTGGCCGTCAGGCCGCCATCGCCACCTTGCGCAGGCGGTCCAGCACGAAGTCAGCCAGCTCGTGCGGCGAGTACTTGGCGACGAAGGCGTTGGCGCCGACACGCTCGACCATGGCGTTGTTGAAGACACCCGACAGCGAGGTGTGCAGCAGCACGTAGAGGCCGGCCAGGCCCGGGTGGCGCCGGATTTCCGTCGTCAGCGTGTACCCGTCCATGGCCGGCATCTCGATGTCGGAGATGACCATGGCATAGCGTTCGGCGGGGTTTTCGCCCGAGGCTTGGATCTGCAAGAGGTGGTCGAGAGCCTGCTTGCCATCGGAAAGCAGGGTGGCACCCACGCCCAACTGATCCAGCACGCTGCGGATCTGCTGGCGGGCCACGCGCGAGTCGTCCACCACCAGCACCTGCAGCTGGGGGCCATCGGCGGGCATTGCCATCGCCGGATCGAGTACGGCGTCACCGCGGACCTGGGCGATATCGGCCAGCACGCTTTCAACGTCGATCACCTGGATCAGCTCACCCTGGAAGCGGGTTACCGCGGTCAGGTAGCTCGACTCGGCGCCAAGCTCCGGCGGCGGGTGGATGTCTTCCACCGCGATGTTGACGATGCGTTCGACGCCGCTGACCAGGAACCCCTGGATCGAGCGGTTGAATTCGGTGACGACCAGGTAACCCGGCGAGGTATCGGCATCGGGCTCACGTTCGGGGTGGCCGATGGCCAGGCCCAGGTCCAGCACCGGCACCGAGCGGCCGCGCACGTCGGCCACGCCGGCGAACTGGCTGGGCAGGCCGGGTACCTGGAACAGCTCCGGGCGCCGCAGGACTTCCTGCACCTTGAAGACATTGACGCCAAAAAGCTGACGTCCGCCGAGACGGAACAGCAGCAGCGCCAGGCGGTTGTGGCCGGCCAGGCGGGTCCGCTGGTCGATCCGGTTGAGCAGGTCATGGGACATGGCTGCTGTATCGGCGCGTTGGGCGCCAAACTTGAGGGCGCTCTGCCACTGCGCGCTCCGCACCGCAATTGTGGCGTCGCCCCATGTTCGACCGGGGCTCTTGTAGCGTCGAGCGATGCTCGGCTGGCTGTTGGGCGCAAAGCGGTCGAGCATGGCCTGACTCTACAAGTGCCCCTCTGGCACACCCCTTGCACGCACCTGGGCCAGCTCTTGCCGATTGAAGGAGGCGCCATGTGCCGGGTCACATCTCTATTCGCCATCGCGCTGGCCGTGGCCTCGCCGTGGGCGGCTGCCGCCGACTGGCAGCCGGTGGCAAGCATCCGCGCGGCGGCCTTGTCGACGCTGCCGGCGGGCAGCGAGGGCGAGGCCCAGGTGGCCGATGCGCTGCGCCTGCCGAAGTGCGGGGGGCGTTACAGGTGCAGCCCACCGCCAACACCACGGTGGAAGTCAGCTGTCCGGATGCGGGCGGCTGGCGCCTGTTCGTGCCGGTAAAGGTGCGGCGCAACCAGACCGTACTGGTGCTCAACCGCGGAATCGGCACTGGAGAAACCCTCACTGCCGCCGATATCACCACTGCCCAGCGTGACGCTGCCCGGATTGCCGGCGCGGTGCTGTCCGATCCCAATGCAGCGATCGGCCGCGTCGCCCGCCGTCCGTTGCAGGCCGGAGCCCTGCTGTCGAACAACGATCTGGTGGTGCAGCGTCTCATCAAGCGAGGAGACAATGTGGCCCTGGTGTCGCGTCGCGGCTCGGTCGAGGTCCGCATTGCCGGCCGTGCGATGGGTGATGCCGGTGAGAACGAACGGGTCTCGGTCGAGAACCTGTCCTCGCGGCGGATCGTGCAAGGCACGGTCGATGCCGCAGGTGACGTAATCGTGGCGCGTTGAATTACCGCAAAATATCCCTAAAGATCACGGCCCTGCGGCCGTTATCCCTTGTGAACGGCAACTCCAGGACACCCCATGAGCCAGAAAATCGACGGCAACCTGCAGGTCCCCAGGCACTGCGCAGCGTGACGACCCCGGCCAACAAGCCCGGTGTCAGCACCGATGCGGCGGCGCGCCCGGTCGAGGCGGCCGACAGCCTGCGCCTGACCGGCGAGGCCACCAATCTGCAGGCCATCGAGCGCGAGCTGACCACCGCCCCGGCGATCGACGCCCAGCGCGTGGCCGCCGTGCGCGAGTCGCTGCAGAACGGCACCTACAAGATCAATCCGGACGCGATCGCATCGCGCATGCTCGATCTGGACCAGCAGCTGCACGGATGACTGCGGCGATGAGCGAGCCGCTGCAGCGTCTCGCCCAGGCCCTGGACGTTGAACGCCAGGCCCTGGTCGAGCACGACGTGCACGCCCTGATCCGGGCTACCGGCGCCAAGCTGGAAGCGTTGCGTGCGCTGGAAGGCGCGCCACCGGTGGGCGAGAGCGAACAGCTGCAGGAACTGGCCGAGCGCAACCGGGCCAACGGCGTGCTGCTGTCGCGCCGCCGCCGCGAGGTGAACTGGGCGCTGCGCCAGCTCGGCCGCACCGAAGACGCCTCGGCCTACGATGCCAAGGGCCAGTCGCACACGGTCAGCATCGGCCGGCCCCTCGCCGTCGCCTGAGGCGACGGCGGTCGCATAACCCCTCCCGGCGGGCTGAAGCCCGCTGCATGACCGCGTATATTGGGCGCCTGTTCGAACGTCCCGAGTCGCCGTGTCCGCTGCCAACGCCCTGGTTACCGCCCCCCTTCCGCCGCAGCCGGTGCTGCAGGCCCTGCTTGAGCGCCTGCGCGAAGGCCTGCTGCTGTTCACCGATGACGGGCGGGTGGCCCTGGCCAATCCGGCCGCACAGAACCTGCTGGCCAGTGGCGAGGACGGCGGGTTGCCGCCGCCGCAGCGCCTGCGCGAACTGCTGCCGCCCGATGCGCTGGAACAGGCTCGCCAGCATGGTCACTGGAATGGCAGCCTGCCGCTGGGCGAGGGCGTGGTCATCGCCCATCTGTACCACCATGGTCCGGTCGGCCAGGGGCATTTCCTCGCCCTGTTCCGCCACATCGAAGGGCAGGAAGACTACGAACGCGAGCTGCAGCAGCGCCATGCCGAACTGCGCCAGGCCTACCTGCGCCTCAATGGCACCCAGGAAAAGCTGCTGCAGTCGGAGAAGATGGCGTCGATCGGCCAGCTGGCCGCCGGCGTCGCGCACGAGATCAACAACCCGATCGGTTACGTGCACTCCAACCTGGGCAGCCTGCAGGAATACCTGCGCAGCCTGTTCACCGTGATCGAAGCCTACGAGCGCGCCCTGCGCGCGCCGGACCCGAAAGCGCTGATTCCGGAAATCGATGATATCCGTGACCGTCTGGATATCGATTTCATCAGCCGCGACCTGCCGCAGCTGATGGCGGAATCGCGCGAAGGCATCGAGCGGGTCACCCGCATCGTGCGCGACCTGAAGGATTTCTCGTATTCCGGCCGCGACGAGTCGTGGAAGCTGGTCGACCTGCACGCGGGCCTGGAATCGACCATCAACATCATCTGGAACGAACTCAAGTACAAGGTCACCCTGGTGCGCGAGTTCGGCCAGTTGCCCCTGGTGGAGTGCCTGCCATCGGAGTTGAACCAGGTCTACATGAACCTGCTGCTCAACGCCGGCCATGCCATCGCCGAGCGAGGCACGATCACGGTGCGTACCGGCGTTGATGGCGATCACGTTTGGGTCGAGTTCGAAGATACCGGCGGTGGCATCTCGCCGGAACTGCGCCAGCGCATCTTCGATCCGTTCTTCACCACCAAGCCGGTGGGCAGTGGCACCGGCCTGGGCCTGTCGATCTCCTACAGCATCATCAACAAGCACCACGGCCGCATCGACCTGGACAGCACGCCCGGCGTGGGCTCGCGCTTCCGCGTGGTGCTGCCGGTCAAGCAGCCGCGCTGACCGCTTCTGGCAGTGCCGGCCGCTGGCCGGCAACCTCATTGAACCCGATATCCAGAGCAGCCGGCCAGCGGCCGGCTCTACCAGAGGGGATGGTTACCGCAATGGGCGATCCTCGCCGCCATCTCCGCTCTCCACCGGCGCCGGGCCGGCATTGCTGCGGCGCTGTTCCTCGTACGTGCGGAACGCCTGGTGGATGTGCTTGCGCAGCTCGTCGTCGTTCCACGGCTTGGTCAGGAAGCGATAGATCGCGCCGCGGTTGATCGCATCGGTCACCGTGTTCAGATCGGTGTAGCCCGACAGCACCAGGCGGATCGTATCCGGGTACAGCATCTTCACCCGGCCCAGGAACTCGGTGCCGCTCATGTCGCTCATTCGCTGGTCGGACAGGATCACCTGCACGTCGTTGATCGCCAGCAGGTCGAACGCATCGCGCACGTTGCCGGCGGCCAGGATGCGGTAGCCGTCGCGGCGGAACAGGCGCACCAGTGAGCGCAGCACGTTTTCCTCATCATCCAGCAGCAGCAGCGTCCGGTCCGGGCGCGTCTCGGCGAAGGCTTCCGGGCGCAGGTAGCGGCGGCGCAGGGTCATGCCGGCGGCATCGGCCGACATCGGTTCGCCGAACAGGTAGCCCTGGAACACGTCGCAGTCGTTGCGGCGCAGGAAGCCCAGCTGCGCCTGCGATTCCACGCCGTTGGCAATCACGGTCATGCCCAGCTGGTGGCCCATGGCGATGATCGCGCGGGCGATGGCCGCTTCACGATTGCCGGCCGGCGCGCTCTTGATGAAACTGCGGTCGATCTTCAGCTTGTCCACCGGGTAGCGCACCAGCGCGCTGAGGCTGGAGTCGCCGGTACCGAAGTTGTCCAGGCTCAGGCTGATGCCTTCGTTGCGCAGGTTGGCCAGCGTTTCGTGGACGAAATTGACGTTGTTGGTCAGCGCACTCTCGTTGATCTCCAGCGTCAGCATGTGCGCCGGTACGCCCGCCGCCTGCAGCAGTGACATCACTTCGGCGAAGAAGTTCGGCCGCAGCAGCTGCAGGGTGGACACGTTCACTGCGATGGTGAAGTCATCGAAGCCCTGGTCGCGCCACAGCCGCGCCTGCTTCAAGGCGCCTTCCAGCACCCAGGTGCCGATCTGCACGATGATCCCCAGGCGTTCGGCGGTGCGCATGAAGCGCTCCGGCACCAGCATGCCCAGGGTCGGCGACTGCCAACGCAGCAGCGCTTCCATGCCCACCACGTGGCCGTCGCGCGCGCTTACCAGTGGCTGGTAGCGCAGCTTCAGCTCGCCATTGGGAATGGCATCGACGATCTGGCGCGCGATGATGCTCTCGCTGTGCGCGCTTGGCGGGGTGTCCACCGCATGGATGCGCACGGCATTGCCGCCTTCGCGGGCGGCCTGGTACAGCGCATCCTCGGCATGGTCGAGCAGGCGCGAGGTGCTGCTGGCATGTTCCGGGCACAGGCTCACGCCCAGCTTGCCGGTCATGAACAACGTGTACGGCAGCACCGACAGCGGCAGCTCCATCTGTTGGCGGATCTCCTCGGCGAAATCCTCCGGCAACGGCAGATCGGCGGTGCGCGGCACCGCGATCAGGAACTCGTCGCTGCCATGTCGCCACAACTTGCCGCGCCCGCGCAGGTAGGACTGCAGGCGCTGTGCCACCAGCACCAGCGCCTGGTCGCCCACTTCGGCACTCATGTTTTCATTGACCGATGCGAAATGGTCGATGTCCACGTGCATCAGCATCAGTGCGATGCCGCCTGAGGCTGCCTCGGCAACCATTGCCTGCAGCTCGGGGTTGCCGGCGCCAAGGCGGTCGGGAGCGTCATCGATGCTGACCGGGGGCAGGTTGGGATTCCACATGGTTCAGTATTCCGGTGAATCGACGGCAGCCCTGCTGGCCGCCTGGTAGGGGAGGTGGACATCGACCAGGGTGCCTTCGCCATGCGCGGATTCAATCCGCACGTGGCCACCGACGCTCTGTGCGCGCTCGCGCATCACGATGAGGCCCAGGCCGCGCGGGCCGTCCGGATCGAAGCCTTCGCCGTCATCGCGGATCTGCAGGTGCAGGCCGCGCTGGCCGACATCGCGCAGCTGCAGCAGGACCTGGCTGGCGCGCGCATGGCGCAGCGCATTGGTCAGGCTTTCCTGTGCGATGCGGAAGCAGGCCTGTTCGATGCTGTTGTCGGGGCGATGCGGCAACGGCTCGATCTCGGCCAGCAGCTCCACCGGCGAGGAGCGGAACAGAACCCGCGCCTGCCAGCTGAGTGCTGCCTCCAGGCCCAGTGCATCCAGCTGCGGGGGGCGCAGCAGGGTGGAGATGTCGCGCAGTTTGGCCACGGTGGTGTCGGCCAGGCTGACGATCTGCGCCAGATCCTGCCCACGCCGCTGCGGATCGTCCTCTTCCAGCGCCGCGTGCGCCGACAGCTTGATCGCGGTGATGGCCTGGCCGATGTCATCGTGCAGGTCGCGCGAAATCGCACGACGTTCGTCCTCCTGCAGCGAGAACAGCCGCCCGGCCATCGCCTGCAGTTCGCGGTTGCTGGTTTCCAGCGCGCTGCGGATGCGCTCGGAATCACTGAGGTCGCGCACGATCAGCAGCTTGCAGTCGCGGCCACCGTAGCGCACGTCGCCCACCGCCAGGCCGGCATGGAAGCTGCGGCCGTCGCCGCGCTGCATGGCCACCACGCTGCTGTGGCCCGGTCCCAGGTGCGGCTGGCCGGCACGCAGCTGGCTGCGCACCCGCGGCAGGTCTGCGGCAGCGACCAGCGCCGACAAGGGCTCGCCCAGCAGGGTATGGCTGCCGTAGCCGAACAGGCCGGCGGCCCAGGCGTTGGCGTACAACACATGTTCGTCGGAGAGGATCACCACGCCGTCGGGCAGTACCCGCACCAGCTCGCGGAACTGCTCCTCGCGCTCGCGCAGCAGTCGCCGCGACTGCTCGCGTTCGGTCACGTCCTGCAACGTGCCCAGCACGCGGTTGCGGCCAGCCTCATCGAGACCACTGGCGGCGCGCAGGTGCACCATCAGCGCGCGCCCGTCCATCGACAGCAGCGGCAGCAGCACGTCCACCTGTACCGGCTCGCCGGAGCACAGCTCGGCCAGCAGCTGCTCGGTCTGGGTGGCGGTGGCCGGGTCGGCCGGCACCAGCAGTTCGTCGAAGCGGTGCCAGCGGCGGGCTTCGGGCGGGCGGCGGCCGAGCAGGCGATAGACCTGGTTGGAATAGCGGCCCAGCCCGGTGGACGGGTCCAGCTCCCAGGCGCCGATGCGGGCCAGTTCGTGGGCTTCTTCCACCCGTGCCAGCGCCTGGTCGCGACGCAGCTGGGCCAGGTCCTCGGCAGTGCGATCGATGGCGATCAGCAGGCGCGCATTGTGACCGTCGTAACTGATCGCGTTGGAGCGCAGTTCCATCTGCCGCAGCGCGCCATCGCGCAGCTGCAGCTGCGCGCGCAGGATGCACAGCTCGTCGGGCGCCTCGCGGATCGCCTCCAGCTTGGCCTGCAGCGCCTGGCCCTGTCCGGGTGGCCACAAGGCGTCGATGGTCTGTTCCAGCAGCTCATCGCGCTCCCAGCCGAAAGCGGTGCAGGCGGCTGGGTTGGCGTCGAGGATCGCCAATGTGTCCAGGTCATAGACGAGGATCGGGCCGGGGTTGCCCTCGAACATCTGCCGCAGGCGCAGCTCCGAGGCCTGCTGGCGGGCGTGGGTATGCAGCACGTGCTCGGCCAGCGGGCGCAGAAGCAGGTACAGCAGGCCCGCGCTGGCCAGGGCGAAGAACGAGCCCTTCAGGCCCTGCCACAGGGCCGCCTGCTGCGGATCGGGCACCAGCGCCTGCACCACGCTGTCGGTGGAGATCATCCAGGCCAGCGCCATCACCAGGTAGCTCAACACCACCCGTCGCCGGTCACGGCTCAGCGCCTGCGCCATCCGCGGGTCGGGAACTGGGGCGTTGCCGGTCGGTTCTGCGGGCATGGACGGGGAGGGTGAAAGGGGCGCCGGTCATCTTACCCCGCAGCGTGCCGTCACCACTCAATTATCCGCCGCAGGCGCCGTTAACCACTGCGTGCCCCGCTGACGGGCGAGTCATCCGGAGCAAGATCGCGTGGACCAAGGGATCATCGCCAGCCTGCTGCAGCACCCGCTTGCGTCGGCGCTGGTCATCGTCGACCGTACCGGGCGCCCGCTGGCGGCCAATCCGGCCGCGCGCGAGCATGGCCTGCCGGCCACCGTGGCTGCCTATGCGCCAATGCTGGAAGATCTACGCCTGATGGCCGCCGATGGCGGCATCGTGCCCTGCACGCTGCCAGGCGGCCCGCGCGGCCACTACGACGGCCACCTGCGCGCCGTGCATGACGGTGCCGGCAACCTGCTGGCGTTCACCCTGAGCATTCCCGAGCCGGTGCCGGTCGATGGGGTGGGCGCTGGGAACTGGCACTGGACAGCGCCGGTCATAGCCTGTGGGACTGGGACATCCCCAGTGACCGGGTGGCGCGCACGCCGGCGCTGGGCGACGAGACGGCCACCGAACTGCTGTCGCGCGTGCACAGCGAGGACATCGACCAGGTGCGTGCCGCGCTCGACGAGCACCTGCGCGGGCGCAGCGAGCAGTACAGTGCACAGTTCCGCTTCCGCCAGGCCGATGGCCAGTGGCGTTGGGTGCTGGATCGCGGCCGCGTGGTCGCGCGCACCGCTGATGGCCAGCCGCTGCGCATGGTCGGCACGCATACCGATATCGAGCAGCAGAAGCAGCTCGAATCGCTGCTGCAGGAACAGCAGCTGCACCTGAGCGAGGCCCAGCGCATCGCCAGCATGGGCAGCTGGTCGTTCGACCCCAACAGCGGGCACTTCTGGTGGTCGCCGGAACTGCGCTCGCTGCTGGCGCTGGAGCACGGCGCCGTGCCCGGCCAGCGGCGCTGGCTGAAGCAGCTGCATCCGCGCTCGCGTGGCGCGTTGCGTGCGGCATGGCGGCGGCTGTGGCGCGATGGTCGTGCCGCCAATCTCGAGCTGGAGCTGACCCGTGGCCATGAGCCATCACAGCACCTGCGGCTGTGGATGCAGCCGCTGCTGGACATGGACGGGCAGCCCAAGCGCCTGCTCGGCCAGGTGCAGAACATCACCGAACAGCACCAGACCGACGCGTTGATTCGCTGGCGCACCGAACTGCTGAACCGGGTTTCCGCGCTGGGCCGCATCGGCGGCTGCGAGATCGAGGTGCAGACCCGGAGCATGCAATGGACCGAGGAATGCTATCGCATCCACGGCCTGCGCAAGGAGCCGATCACCCTCGATCAGGCGATGGCGCTGTATACCGAAGACTCGCGCGATGCGTTCGAGGCGGCGCTGGCCCGCATCGCCAACGGCGGCCTGCCCGAGCAGCTGGACCTGTGCTTCTACCGCCAGTCCGGCCTGCGTGTCTGGGTGCAGGTGCTGATCGAGCTGGATCGTCGTGACGGACTGCCGCCGCGCTTCGTGGTGCTTTTCCGTGATATCACCCGCGAGCGCGAGGCCAACGAGCGCATTGAACTGCTGGCCCACTACGACCTGCTGACCGGCCTGCCCAATCGCGTGCTGCTCGGCGAACAGACCGCCGAGGCCATCGAGGAGGCGCGTGATCGCGGCACCTCGTTGGCGATGCTGTTCATCGACCTGGACGGCTTCAAGACCATCAACGACAGCTTCGGCCACGCCACGGGTGATGCGCTGCTGAAGGCTGCCGCGACCCGCCTGCACCAGAACCTGCGCAACAATGATCTGTTTGGCCGTTTCAGCGGCGACGAGTTCATCGTCGTACTGCGCGACCTGGCTGAGCCCGAGGATGCGGGACATGTCGCCCGCAAGCTGATCGCCTCGCTGGCCGAGCCGCTGCGCCGTGGTGAGACCACGCTGAAGGTCGGTGCCAGTGTCGGCATCGCGATGCTGGGTGATGCGCAGACCGATTTCGATTCACTGCTGCGCGCTGCCGACGCCGCGATGTACGCGGCCAAGGAAGCCGGACGCAACACCTACCAGTATTACAGCCAGGACGCACTGGCCCGCATCCAGCGCAGGCTGGAGCTTGAGCACGCGCTGCACGGTGCGATCGAGCGCGAGGAGTTCAGCCTGGCCTATCAGCCGCTGCTGCATGCCCACCAGGGCGAGCCGCCGGCAATTGAAGCACTGCTGCGCTGGCATCGCCCCGGCATCGGCTATTGCAGCCCGGCCGAGTTCATTCCCATCGCCGAGAAATGCGGCGAGATCGTACGCATCGGCGACTGGGTACTGAACGAAGCCTGCCGTCAGGCAACCGCCTGGGACCGGGCTGGACTGCACTTCGACCGCATCGCGGTCAACGTATCGGCGGTGCAGCTGCGCGACCGTGGCTTCGCCGAACGTGTGATCGAGATCTGCCATGCCCACGGCTGGCCGCCGCAGCGGCTGGAGCTGGAGCTGACCGAATCGGCGCTGATCCGTGACACCGACATCCTGCGCCACTGCTTCGACGTGCTCGAACGGCACGGCGTGCCGCTGGCGGTGGACGACTTCGGTACTGGCTTCTCCAACCTCAACTACCTCAACCGCTTCCCGGTGGGTCGCCTGAAGATCGACCGTAGTTTCGTGCAGGGCATGCTGCACGATTCGGGCACGGCCGAAGTGACCCGGGCCATCGTGCACCTGGGCCACGCGCTGGGCATGAAGGTGGTGGCCGAGGGCGTGGAGACGCACCAGGAAGAAGACATGCTGCGCCGCCAGGGCTGCGACGAAATCCAGGGTTACCTGTACTCGCGCCCGCTCAGCCCGCGTGACCTGGCGCAGTGGCTGCGTCAGCAGCGTCCGTTACCGATGCGCACCGACGCCAGCAGCGAAGCAGTGCTGGTGCGCTGACCACCCGCCGCTGGTAGGTGCCGACCGTTGGTCGGCACGGTTGCCGCATGGCGTGGATCTACTCAAAGAGCCAGCATCTGGTAGTTGCCGACCTTGGTCGGCGTGCACGCTGGTTCGCCCGTTGATGTGTCCGCCGTCAGCGACGCTGCGCAAGCTCTGCGAGCACATCCAGCGCCTTGCGTTTTACCAGGCTGCCTAGCCGCCAGCCGTGCTCTGACACCGGCTCCTTCGAGCTGTAAATCTCTCCGTCGCCCAGCGGCCCCAACATCTCACGGGCTCGCCAGAACATTGGCTCCCCGTCCTCGGCCAGAACATCCAGTTCGGCAGCATCCAATGCAAGCAGGAAGTCGTGCAGGCGTCTGTCGCGGTCGATGTTGCTTGCTGGAAGAGTCAGTGTTGCTGGCGCGCATAGGTAACCTTCGTGGGGTTCAAGCGTGAGTTCGACTCCGGTTCGCTCGCCACAGATCAGCATCTGGCCGAATGGCGAGATCGCATAGACATGGAAATCATCTTTGCCCCATAGAGGACTGCCCGCCAGAAGGGCGGCGAGCACCGATTCGTACCCCGCAGGGTTCACCAAAGCCAGTCGATCATCGTGATAGCGCGCAAGACCGTCGCGCTGCCACAGTGCCAGCAATGCGTCCGTGAACCTGCCTTTCCAGAGCGTCAGCATGGTGTCAGCAACAGGCGAGCCTGGAGTACTGGTTTGCAGTTGATCCAGAAGGCTCGTCGTGAAGAGGGCGGAAGTATCGGTATCCACGACTGCCGAGACGTTCTCCGGGTGGTCCCGGTCCTCCGGACCTTCCGGCAGCAGGTTGAGAAATGTCAGCATGCTCTCGGCCCGTGCAAGCTCCAGGTTCGATTCCTCGCCCGGAATGGCGCTTGCCTTGCTTCCGGAGACAAGCAACAAGGCGCCCGTTGGAAGCTCATGCCACGGGGCTTCAAGGATCAGATAACGTCGCGGCGCCTGTTCGGCATCATCGTCAAGGATGATGACTGGCGGGCCGTCTTGCACGCACCCCGCGGACACTTCAACTGCTGCATCGATCACACCCGCTTCAGGATCGTAAGCATCGATCGGAGCGGAGTAGGGCTGCTGGAACGCTCCAAACGTCTTCAGCGCCTGCTGAAGCGCCCCAAGGGAATCGGGATCCACGGTCAATGGGACAAGGGGGTGCCGGAAGCTGCAAAGCAACTGAGAGGCAGAGAAGGGCGCTGGTCATCGGGCTGGCTTGATCTGAACCGCAATCGGCCCCTTCACGATGAAGGGCGCATGGTTCACGGTCCATGCAAACAGTCGGAAATGCTGGCATCGCGGGGCGTCATCCACGCACGGCGTGGATCTACCTTGGAAACTCCGCCTTCAACTGCATGCGCAGCGCCTCGACAATGGCCGCATAGCGCCGCTTCTGCACCAGATAGCTGGCCAGGAACAGTGGCAGTACCAGCAGCATCGGCGCCACCATCGGGCGCATCGCCACCAGTGGCAACAGCAGCAGCGACAGCATCGCCACGAACCAGCTGCACAGGCCGATCACCCGCACCTCGTGCCGCCGTGCGTTGAGCACGATGCGTCCACGCATCACCGGGAAGTAGCGCAGGCCGAAGCTCGGCGCGAAGCTCTCGCGGAACGCCATGCTGCCATCGGGCAGCGCATGGAAGGCCAGCCGCAGCCACTTGTCCTGCGGCAGGTCACGCTCCAGGCTGCCCAGCGAGAGCCGGGCCTGCATGGCCGGCGGCGCCGCGATGCGTTCGTTGAACAGGGTGATGCCCCAGCTGAAATAGCCGGCCACCCAGGCCATCAGGAGGACGGTCTCCAACAGCACGAGTGCGATCAGGGTGATGGCCATAGGTCTTCCATGGACGGGACCGGGCAATCATGCCATGCGGGATGCCCCACCCACGCAGGGCGTGGATCTACTTCAGGGCTTCGCCATCCAACCCCATGTCCCACGCCAGCCCCAACAGCTCGTCGTCCGCCGGCGATGGCGCCGGGCGCGCGTCCGCCAGCTGCTGCAGCTCGCAGATTTCCTCGCGGGCGACCTCTTCCAGCTTTTGCAGCTGCTCACGCACGCTCGCGTTGCGCGGGCGCTCGGTGTCGGTGAGGGAGGGCAGGGCGCGGATCAGGGTCATGGTGCGCGTACAGGATGCATCCAGCGGCGGGTTACAGGCAAAGGCCCCGGACGAACCGGGGCCTTGCGGGCTGCCGGCGAGGGCAGCGGACATCAGGATCAGAACAGCTCTACCGTGCCGGCACCCATGCTCTGCTGGGCAACCGGCTTGTGCGGCGGGCGTTCCCATTCGCTGCGCAGTTCGCGCAGGCGGTTGCCGGTGCGCTGCAGGGCCGTGGCGATCTCTTCGTCGAACACGCCGCCATTGCGGTGCAGCAGTTCCTGCAGGGCCACCGCTTCGCGGTTGATCGCGGTCAGGCGGTCCAGGTGGGTGTGCACGCCGCCCAGCGCCTGGGTGGCGATGTCTTCGAACTGCAGGGCGCGCACGGCTTCGGCCACGCTGCCATCGATCGCGCGGGCGCACTCGGACACTTCGCGCATGCCGTCGCCGAGCGAGGCATTGATCTGCGCGACGTTGTCGAGCATTGCCGCCGCTTCCTGGCGCGCTTCGCGGGAACGGTCCATGTCACGCGAGGCCATGTGCGAGACCGTCTCGCGCACCTTGGCGATGGCGTCCTTGGAGCTGTGCGCCAGCTTGCGGATCTGCTCGTTGAAGGTGGTCGAGCGCTCGGACAGGTTGCGCACTTCGTCGGCGACCACCGCGAAGCCTCGGCCGGCTTCACCGGCACGCGCGGCTTCGATGGCCGCGTTCAGCGCCAGCAGGTTGGTCTGGTCGGCGATCGACTTGACGTCTTCCAGCAGCGCGAAGATGCCATCCAGGTGCTGTGCCATCTGGTCGATGTGCTGCACGGTGGTGCTGCTCTGGCCGCTCACCTGTTCCAGCGCTTCCACCAGCTGTTCCATGCGGTGGCTGGCGTGCTGGGCGAAACGGGCAACGTCGAGGCCGGCATTGCCTTCATCGCCGGCGCGGTCGACGATGCGCGACAGCGCCTGGCTCTGCTGGCGCGACTTGCGGTTCATCGCATCGAAGCTGCCGCCCAGGCTGGAGACCGCCTGGCGGATCAGGTCGCGGGCGCGTTCCACTTCACCACGCGAACCGTCGATTTCGTTGCCGACGAAGTTGCGCAGTTCGGTCAGCAGCTGGTCCTGCTCACGCAGGACACGGGCATGTTCCGGGGAACGATGCGCCTGGGCGCGGGTGGTCCACCACGCGAAGCCGAGCCAACTCAGCGTCATCGTGGTCAGGATCG
Organism: Stenotrophomonas sp. pho; assembly: GCF_006228405.1. Taxonomy (NCBI): domain Bacteria; kingdom Pseudomonadati; phylum Pseudomonadota; class Gammaproteobacteria; order Lysobacterales; family Lysobacteraceae; genus Stenotrophomonas; species Stenotrophomonas sp. pho. The sequence goes on from NZ_CP029759.1 coordinate 2,127,924, forward strand.
CCCAGCGCAGGGCGGCCGGCCATTCGAATCCGATGGCGAAGGGGAGCAGCAGGGTCAGAGCCAGCGGGGCGGCCAGACGGATGAAAATGCGTGAGTACATGGACGTTCTCGGGAGGTGCACGGAGGATGTATCGGCCGTACCCCCTTTCTCTTTAACGTCGATGTGCCTGGAAGTGCATTCTGAATGCGCCGGTTTTCCGGCGCTTGGCGGCTTCGGGTCTGAGCCCTTTCCGTGCCGGAAAGGGATCCGACCCCTGGGTAGGCAGCGGCGGGGTCGGATCCCTTTTCATGGAAAAGGGCTCTGACCCCACACCCTTACGCCAGCTGCCGGTCCACGGCCTCGATCATCGCCTTGCGGCCGAACAGGAAGTCCCAGTAGCTGCCGCCCAGCTGGCGCCACAGCACTGCCGAGCGCACCGCGGCCAACAGCAGGGCACGGATCTCGGCCACCACGCCGGCCTGGCCCAGGTAGTGCGGGTTGCCCTGCACCATCACCCGCGGCTTGAGGTGGCTGATGGTGTCCGCGTACAGGCTTCCCAGGCTGGCCAGCACATCCGGGTGGCCGCTGTCGCCCAGTTCGGTGGCCTGGCGCTGGGCACGCTCGATGCCCGAAGCAACCTTGTTCACGGTGGCGCCATCCTGAACGAAGCGGCGCTCCAGCTGCAGCACCGACAGCGCCAGTTTCGGCAGGATCGGATCCTGGCCCTGGTTGCGGAAGTAGTTGTGCAGCAGGCGCAGCCCGGCCTTCAGTGCATGGCGGTCACCGAACACCGCCTGCGGCGAGGACGCATCGACACGGAACACGCTGTCCACGGCGGTGCGCACGGCGGCGGCGTCGGAATGGCCGGTATCGGCGATGCGGCGTACCTGCTGCAGGGCCTGGGCAATGCCGGCCAGGGCCAGGACGCGGTCGTCGACAGTGAAACTCATGCAGCGATTACCTCAAAAGGGGAGGGGGTGGTGCGCAGGCGCTGTTCCAGCGGCGCATCGGTGGCGGCGATCACCGCGCCACCCAGGCACACATCACCGTCATACAGCACCAGCGATTGACCGGGGGTAACGGCACGCTGCGGGCGCGCGAAAGTGACCAGCACGCTGCCATCGTCCAGCACGTCGACCGTACACGGCTCATCGGGCTGGCGGTAGCGGGTCTGGGCGGTGCATTCGAAGCGTCGCGCGGGTGGCGAGCCCGAGATCCAATGCGCCGGCTCCGATCGCAGGCGCTCGGACAGCATCCATGGGCTGTCGCGGTCCTGGTCGACGTACAGCACGTTGCTGACCACATCCTTGCCGACCACGTACCACGGTGCGGCCGGGCGGCCGCGTACGCCGCCGATGTTCAGGCCCTCGCGCTGGCCCAGGGTGAAATAGAACACGCCCGGATGTTCGGCGATCACGCTGCCGTCGGCCGGGTCAAGGATCTGGCCGGGCCTGGCCGGCAGGTAGCGGCCGAGGAATTCGCGGAAATCCCGCTCGCCGATGAAGCAGATGCCGGTGGAATCCTTCTTGGCGTGGGTCGGCAGGCCGACGTCGCGCGCAATCCGTCGCAGGTCGGTCTTCTCCAGGTCGCCGATCGGGAACAGGGTGGCCGCCAGCTGCTCCTGGCCCAGCTGGTGCAGGAAGTAGCTCTGGTCCTTGGAGCGGTCGGCACCGCGCAGCAGCAGCCACTGGTGGCCGCGCTGGGTCACCCGCGCGTAGTGGCCGGTGGCGATGCGCTCGGCGCCCAGCTCGCGGGCGGCATCCAGGAAATGCTTGAACTTCACCTCGCGGTTGCACAGCACGTCCGGGTTCGGCGTGCGGCCGGCGGCGTATTCGGCCAGGAAGTGCTCGAACACGCCCTGCCAGTACTCGCTGGAAAAGTCCCGGAAGTGGAACGGGATACCGAGCAGGCCGCATACGGCGACCGCATCGCGGCGGTCATCCTCGGCACGGCAGTCACCGCTGCCGTCGTCGGCCCAGTTCTGCATGAACAGGCCGGCCACGGCCTCGCCCTGCTGGACCAGGCGCCAGGCGGCGACCGAAGAGTCGACACCCCCCGAGACGCCCACCATCACGCGCGGCGTGCTCATGCGACCTCCCGGACCAGCGAAAGCGGATGGCGCTGGCCACCCAGGTAATCCGCCACCACCTGCCAGACCAGCGGGCTGCGCTGGCGCTCGCCGGCGGCCTGCAGCTCGGCCGGGGTCAGCCACAGCGCGTGGTCGATACCGGTGTCCAGCGGTTGGGCCGGGTCGTGCGAGACCGGGTGTGCTGCGTAGCAGAAGCGCAGGAAGGCGGTGCCGTCGCCGGCAGTCCACTGGTAGCAGCCGATGAAATGGGTCAGCTGCACGGTCCAGCCGGTTTCCTCCCGGGTCTCGCGCAGGGCTGCCTCGGCCAGGCTTTCGCCTGGCTCGAGGTGGCCGGCCGGCTGGTTCAGCACCTGGCGGCCTTCAATGGTCTCTTCGACCAGCAGCACGCGGCCGCCGTCAACCACTACCGTGGCGACGGTGGCGTGCGGTGCCCAGCGCGGGTCCGGCGTGGCGTTCAACTCAGAACTCGTCCTTCTTGGTCAGCTCCAGCTCCATCGCGTCGGCGGTGCGGATGGCCGCATCGATGGCGTCGCTGAGCTGGTCCGGGGTGGCATCGGCGTCGATCTTGACCACGAACATGGCGGTGGTGTCCTGCTTCACCCAGCCGCCCATCTTGGCGTCCTGCGAATCTTCCAGCAGGCGGTTGGCCACGGCCACCGGGAACTGCTTGGTCTTGGCGTTGTAGGCCGGCGACCAGATCTCGCGGATGTTGTGGCTGCCGAAATCCTCCACCGCCGAGCGCACGTAGACCATCTGGGTGCGGTCACCCTCGACGTCGAAGACCATGCGGTAGTCGCCATCCTCGTCGACTTCGTAGGTATAGCCCAGCTTGTCCAGGTGGCGGGCCACGGACTTGTCGGCGCTGGTTGCGGCAGTGGCAGAGCCGGCAGCGGCCAGCGCGATCAGCAGGGCGGGAAGAAGGGTCCTTTTCATGAAGATCCTGTGAAACAGTGTTGGGAGAGGATGCAATTGTGACGGTGGGCGTGCGTGCCGTCCAATCTGCGGCGGGCCGACGCAGGCCTGCCCGAGCCCCTATAATGGACGGATGCCCCATGAGTCCTCCCCCGATTCCCAGCACGAGCACGGCGTTGCCGTAGAGCCCGCGCGCCCGGAAGTGGCGCCGCCACCGTTCTACCAGGTGATGCTGCTCAACGACGACTACACCCCGATGGATTTCGTGGTGGATGTGCTGCAGCAGTTCTTCAGCATGGACCTGGACAAGGCCACCCAGGTGATGCTGCACGTTCATACCCGCGGCCGCGGCGTCTGCGGTGTCTTCACCCGCGAAGTAGCCGAGACCAAGGTTGCCCAGGTCAACGAGTACTCGCGGATGAACCAGCATCCGCTGCTGTGCACGATGGAAAAGGCCTGACCGGCTGCCGATTCGCGTCCGGGCACATCGATCCCGGACCCAGTGTGCCCACCAAGGTGGGCACCTACCAAAGCAGAGGCCTGTATCGATCGTGGATGGAGCGCCCCCAGCAAGGTAGGCACCTGCCAAGCGCGGGTCTCAGCTCTCCGCCAGCGCCTCCAGCGCCATCCGCGCCACCGCCTCGTCCACGTCGGCCGGGTCGCCGTCATCCCTGAACCACACTGCCGACAGCGCCATGCTGGCCGCGATCCAGCGCAGCAGGCGCGTGCGTTCCAGGCCGGCCAGTGCGCTGACCTGTTCCAGCCGGGCAGCAAACCGCTCCGGCCGCGTGGCCACAAGGATGCCCGGGCCACAGAGATCCGGATTGCTGAACATCGTCGTGTAGTCGAACGCACGGTCGCCCAGCAACCGCTTCGGGTCGATCGCCAGCCAGCCGCGCGCGCCGAAATCGAGCACGTTGTCGTGGTGCAGGTCGCCATGCAGGGGCCGGACCTCGCGCTCTTCCTGCAGCAACCCCTCCGCCAGTGATCTGCACTGTTCCAGCAGTGGCGGCAGCGCAGCCCTTGGCTGCAGCAGATCGGCGAACCATTTACGCAGGCAGACCAGTTCCGCTGGCGGCGCGCTCCGTGGCCGGTGCAGCCGTTGCAGGACCTGGCACAGGATCGTGGTGCAGGCCTCATCGTCGCCCTCGATCGAGCGTTGCCTCAGCGAGTCGCCGCCGGCACGTTCGATCAGGATCGCCGGCCCGGCGTGGGCCAGCAGGCGGGCAGCGCCGTCGCCGTCCCACCAGCGCAGCAGGCGGTGGCTGTTCTGCTCCTCGGTTTCGCTGCTGATCTTCAGCATCGCCGGCGTGCCGGCAGCGGTCAGCACCGGCCAGAGCCGGGCATGGGCCGTTTCGATGGCCGGGCCATCACGCCGCAATCGCCAGCGGCTCAGGTAGGGTTCGCTCATGCCGGTTGAGGTCTTCTGGAGTGAACGAAGATCAAGCGTTCTGCAGTGCTAACGCCATCTGAACGCAGCAATCCGCTAGGGTGATGGAAATCGCGTAGTCAGGCCGCATATTGTTCCCATCTGCCGCCGGAGTAATCCATGTTCAGCAAAGACCTCGAACACACCATCGGCCAGTGCTACAAGCGCGCCCGTGAGGCCCGGCATGAGTTCATGACGGTCGAACACCTGCTGTTGGCACTGCTCGACAATCCGTCCGCCCAGGCCGTCCTGAAAGCCTGTGGTGCCGACGCCGAACGCCTGCGCCAGGAGCTGGAGCAGGCCATCGAGGCCTCAGTGTCGCGCCTGGCCGAAGATGACGGTCGCGATACCCAGCCGACCCTGGGCTTCCAGCGCGTGCTGCAGCGGGCCGTGTACCACGTGCAGTCCTCGGGCAAGAAGGAGGTCACCGGCGCCAACGTGCTGGTCGCCATCTTCGGCGAGAAGGACTCCCACGCCGTCTACTACCTCAACCAGCAGGATGTGACCCGGCTGGATGTGGTCAATTACCTGTCCCACGGCATCGCCAAGCTGGGCGAGGAAGGCGAGCAGCCGTCCTCCTCCTCCGACGGCGAGGGCCGCATGGAAGGCGGGGAGGGTGAGCCGAAGGGTGATGCCCTGACCGAGTTCGCCAGCAACCTCAACGAACAGGCCCGGTCCGGCCGCATCGATCCCCTGGTCGGTCGTGGTGACGAGATCGAGCGCACCATCCAGGTCCTGTGCCGTCGCCGCAAGAACAATCCGCTGTACGTGGGCGAGGCCGGCGTGGGCAAGACCGCCATCGCCGAGGGCCTGGCCCGCCGCATCGTCGAGGGCTCGGTGCCCGACGTGCTTGCCGACGCGGTGATCTATTCGCTCGACCTGGGCGCGCTGGTGGCCGGCACCAAGTACCGTGGCGACTTCGAGAAGCGCCTGAAGGGTGTGTTGACCGCGCTGAAGAAGGTGCCCAACGCAGTGCTGTTCATCGACGAGATCCACACCATCATCGGCGCCGGCTCGGCGTCGGGCGGCACCATGGATGCGTCCAACCTGATCAAGCCGGCCCTGGCCTCCGGCGAGCTGCGCTGCATCGGTTCGACCACTTTCCAGGAATACCGCGGCATCTTCGAGAAGGACCGGGCACTGGCCCGCCGCTTCCAGAAGATCGACATCGTCGAGCCGACCGTTGGCGAGACCTACGAGATCCTGCAGGGCCTGAAGTCCAAGTACGAGCTGCACCACGGCGTGACCTACTCCGACGAGGCGCTGCAGGCGGCGGTTGACCTGTCGGTGAAGCACATCGGCGACCGCCTGTTGCCCGACAAGGCCATCGACGTGATCGACGAGGCCGGTGCCCGCCAGCGCCTGCTGCCGGAAGGGCAGCGCAAGGAACTGATCGACGTCGAGGAAGTGGAGGCGATCGTGGCCAAGATGGCGCGGATCCCGACCAAGCAGGTCAGTGCCACCGACAAGGACGTGCTGCAGCACCTGGAGCGCAACCTGAAGATGGTGATCTTCGGACAGGACCCGGCCATCGAGACGCTGTCCTCGGCAATCAAGCTGGCCCGTTCGGGCCTGGGCAATCCGGAAAAGCCGATCGGCAACTTCCTGTTCGCCGGCCCGACCGGTGTCGGCAAGACCGAGGTGACCAAGCAGCTGGCGCTGCAGCTGGGCATCGAGCTGGTCCGCTTCGACATGTCCGAATACATGGAGCCGCATTCGATCAGCCGCCTGATCGGTGCCCCTCCAGGCTACGTCGGCTTCGATCAGGGCGGCCTGCTGACCGAGAAGATCGTCAAGACGCCGCACTGCGTGCTGCTGCTGGACGAAATCGAGAAGGCGCACCCGGACATCTTCAACATCCTGTTGCAGGTGATGGATCGCGGCGTGCTGACCGATACCAACGGTCGCGAGGCCAACTTCAAGAACGTGGTGCTGGTGATGACCACCAATGCAGGTGCGGCGCAGGCCTCGCGGCGCTCGATCGGCTTCACCAAGCAGGACCACGCCACCGACGCGATGGAGACCATCCGCCGCAGCTTCACCCCGGAATTCCGCAACCGCCTCGACGCGGTGGTGCAGTTCCAGGCGCTGGGCTTCGAGCACATCCTGCGCGTAGTCGACAAGTTCCTGATCGAGCTGGAGATGCTGCTGCAGGACAAGCACGTCAGCCTGTCGGCCACGCCGACCGCGCGCGACTGGCTGGCCCACCACGGCTTCGACCCGCTGATGGGTGCGCGTCCGATGGCCCGGGTGATCCAGGACAGGATCAAGCGTCCGCTGGCCGACGAGCTGCTGTTCGGCAAGCTGGTCAACGGCGGCAAGGTGAGCATCGATGTGCGCGACGACGAGCTGGTGGTCGAAACCCAGGCCGAACCGGAGCGCCTGCTGCCGGTCACGGTGGAATGAACTGACCCCGGCCGGTTTCGGCGGACCTGAAATGACAAGGGCGGCTTCGGCCGCCCTTGTTGTACGCGACGTCAGCGGCTGCGCTGGCGGGCTTTCTTCTTGAAGGTGGCCTCGTCAACTGGTTCGATCTGCGACACGATGCAGCGGCTGGAATCGGTGTTCAGCTGGCTGCGGCCGGCAGCGCACAGCAGACCCTGCTGGCCGTCCGTAGCGAAGCTCAGTTTCCGCGAGTAGCCTGCCGCCGAGCAGTCGTCCTGGAAATGCACGACGTAGTGGTCCTGGCCATTGCGCAGCAGGATGTTGCGCGAGGCGCCGGCGCGCACCAGTTGCTGGTCGCTGCCCAGCTGGACGCAGTCACTGGAGGTGGAAAGAGTGTCGGCGGCGTGCACGGGCGCTGCGCTGGCGGACACGGCAAGGGCGACGAGCAGAGCGGTCAGCGGGAGCATGTTCATGGCGGGGCAGGGGATGGCGATCCGGACTGGATCGGGTCCCACGATGCCGCCACGGATGCAGATGCGAATCTGCCGCAAGCAGGGCTGACCGACGTCACGGTGAGTTCGGTCACGATGACCTCCGGCAGGGCCGGATTGCAGGCATGACAAAAGGCCAGCAACCAGGGCTGGCCTTGTCGAAATGGCGCAGCGCGCCGACCGCTTACTTCATGCGGTAGGTGATACGACCCTTGGTCAGGTCGTACGGGGTCATTTCAACCTTGACCCGGTCACCGGTGAGGATGCGGATGTAGTTCTTGCGCATGCGGCCGGAGATGTGGGCGATGATTTCGTGCCCATTTTCCAGACGAACGCGGAAAGTGGTGTTCGGCAGCGTCTCGCTGACGGTGCCCTCGAACTCGATGGAATCGTCTTTCGACATGTAGTCCTGTGCGGTTCAGAAAACGGCCACGCTGGGCCTAAGGCGCGGTATTTTACGCGTGACCGGCCCAGCTTGCAAAGTTTGTGTTAACCGCCGGCCAAATGCTGGGCTGGCAAGCGTCCGACGGCCTGTGTCCACGAGCCTTCACGGCTGTCACGGCGCACGGCCTGGCGCACGTGCTGCAGGAATTCCGCGCGCGGCAGGTGTTCGGCGCCCATCCGCAGCAGGTGCGGATTTTCCACCTGGGCGTCGATCAGCTCCCAACCCCAGCCGTGAAGCGTGGACGCCAGTGCCGCCAGCGCGATCTTGGAACCACCGCTGGCGCCACTGAACATGCTCTCGCCGAAGAACATTGACCCGATGGCCACCCCGTAGATGCCGCCGACCAGCGACTGACGGTCCCAGACTTCGAAGGAATGGGCGAAGCCGAGGTCGTGCAACTGGCTGTAGGCCTCGACCATGGCCGGGCTGATCCAGGTGCCGTCCTGGCCGGGCCGAGGTGCCGCCGCACAGGCGCGCATCACCTGGCTGAAGGCGGTGTCCGCGCTGACCTCCCATGTACTGCTGCGCAGCTGGCGGCGGAAGCGGCTGGACAGGTGCACGCCGTCGGTGCGGAACACCATGCGCGGATCAGGCGACCACCACAGGATCGGCTCGCCCTCGCTGAACCACGGAAAGATGCCGCCTGCGTAGGCGTTGAGCAGACGCGCTGGATGCAGGTCACCACCCACCGCGAGCAGGCCGTCGGGCTGGCGCAGGGCGGTCTCGGCAGGAGGGAAGGGAGCGTCCGGCGCATCGGCCAGGCGCCAGGGCAGCTGGCGGGTCATGCCGGCATTGTAGTCGTCGCGGCCCGCGCGAATGCCGTGGTAGATGCCAACGCTGGTTGGCTGGTCACCCGTCCGCGCGAAATGGGCTGTGCCCCAACAGCTCCTGCCGGTACCGCCGCACATCGCGCCGCTCCTGCCGGCACCACTCCTGCAGCGCCTCGGCGAAATCCGCGTCGGCCACCCAGTGCCGGCTGCGTACCAGCGTCGGCAGGAAGCCTCGCGCCAGTTTGTGCTCGCCCTGTGCGCCCGGCTCGAAACGGCTCAGCCCTTCGCGCAGGCAGTATTCGATGCCCTGGTAGTAGCAGGCTTCGAAATGCAGGCCGGGCAATGTGGCGCCACCCCAGTAGCGACCGTACAGCGTGTCACCACCGCGCAGGCAAAGTGCGCCGGCGATTGGCTGGCCTTCCTGCTCGGCCAGGAACAGCACCAGCCCACGTCCCAATGAAATGGCCAGATGGCGCAGGAAAGCCTCGGTCAGCGCCGGGGCATTGCCGTACTCAAGGAAGGTCTGCAGGTAGAAGCGATACATCGCCTGCAGGTCGGCGCGGCTGGCCTCGTCGCCATGCACCACGCGGAACGTGATGCCCTGGCGGGTGACCTTGGCCCGTTCCTGGCGGATGTTCTTGCGGTGCTTGTGGTTCATCGCGCCGAGGAACTGGTCGAATGTCGCCCAGTCACCCGGGTTCTGCCACTGGAACTGCACGTCCTCGCGCAGCAGCCAGTCATCGCCGAACAGCGCCTCGTCCGCTGCGGTGTGGAAATTGATATGGGCCGATGACACCTCCAGTGCTGGCAGTGCATCACGCAACACCGAAAGCAACGCGGTGCGATCTGAATCGTGACGGGCCAGCAGGCGCGGCCCGGTGACCGGCGAGTACGGCACCGCGCCCAGCCACTTCGGGTAGTAGTCGCGGCCATGGCGGGCGTAGGCGTTCGCCCAGGCATGGTCAAACACGAATTCGCCGTGGGAGTTGGTCTTCAGGTAGCCCGGAATGGCGCCGATCAGGCGCTCGCCCTCCCACAGCGTGCAGTGCCGGGGTTGCCAGCCCCAGTCCTCGCGGAGGCAGCCGTGCTGTTCCAGGCCTGAAAGGAAGGCGTGGCTGACGAACGGGTTCTGGCCGTCGTGCAGGGCATCCCAATCGGTGGCGGGAATGGACTGCAGGGAGTCGAGGAAGCGGGGGAGGGCATGGTTGGCAAGGATAGGCCAGGTGGATCGCGAATGGTGTTGGCGGGGCTGGGTTGGTTTGTTTCGGTTGGAGGTGAGGAAAATTTGAATTCTCCATCCGTGTGCGCTGGGTTGCGGAATGCCTGAATTCGAAAGGACAGAGTGAGCTGCGCCGCTGGAGCGGTGCATTCACTCTTTGCATGGAGTAGCCAAAATGAACCAGAAGCTTCGCCTTGGATCCCTTTCTGTTCTGCTGTCTCTTGTGGGCGGCGGACTGTTGATCAGCCCCGCGCAGGCCGTTGACGCTCCTCGTGCGGTGGAGCAGGACACTGGGCTCGACATCCTCTTGACCCAGAAGGCACGCGACATTCTGGAGCGCGTTCGTCTTGTGGATGGCCAGGCGCGCAGTCGCCGGGTTGAGGTATCAGCAGATATCGCCAACGGTGTAGTGACCGTGGCGCTGGATCGGGTCTTCCTTCCTGCCGATTACGGGCCGTCGTTCGAGGATCAGCGAAGCGAGATCAGTTTTGGACTACTGCATTGGGCCGAGCAGGCGGCTCCGTTCAGTCGTGTCGTTTTTCTGTATGACGGGAAAGAGATCGAATACTACTTTCCTGAGATAAAGGCTGCGGACGATGCGGCGCGGGAAGCGGGGGAAGCGCTGCGGCGGACGCGTGGAACGCCTGGGTCCGGGATGGCGTTTGTCGCAGCCGGGCATGGGTATTTCTACAGCTACAAGGACAACCGGTGGGTGACCTCAAGGGATGAATGGAATGGCGTCTCGGAGGGGCTCTTGACTCCGTCGTACGCCGCGGACCTGAAGGCGATGATCGAGCAAAGGAGCCAAATGCCTGTCATCCGCCCGCGCGTTCAGATCACGGGAACGACTCATCCTCCGAGTGGTGAGGAGTGGTGGACCATAGCTGCGCGCTACGCGATTGCCGAGCAGTATCCGGCCGAGACAAAGATATGGAACACGTACGCAGGCAGTACGCTTTGGGATCGGGAGGAGCGTGAAGACATCAACAGTCGGCCGCTTCTCGCAAACCACCACGGAGCTGAGGTGGCGATTCATCTGCACAGCAATGGAGAACCCTCGGGGGCCGCGCGCGGTACTCGTGTGATCGTGCAACCTGGTAGGCCGATGGATGCTGCTCTTGCAGAGAGTGTCCTGTGCTCGATGAAGGAGCTGATTCACTCGCTACCTGAGTATGCGGCATTCACCGTGGCTCCCGCTCCGCACGCGCTGGACAAGGGGGAGAACCGAGAGGCGCACATGCCATCGATCATCGTAGAGACGGCGTTTCACACGAATCCGGATGATGCCAAGGCGCTGCAGGACCCCGTCTTCCGCTCGGCGTCGATGAAAGGGGTGGAGAAGGGCTATCGCCTGTGGGCATCAGGAAAGACCTGCGAGCCCCTGGCATTGCATCCGGTGCCGGATACCGACGTGCCGATCCAAGCGGCCCGGGACATTGAACTTGGATATGCCGGGAATCCCCAGTATCCGGTGTCGGTTGAGCTCTCGCTGGCGTCCTGTTCGGAGGAAGGTGCGTGCACGCCATCGGCGACGACGTTCGATGACCCTGCCAAACCGCTGACCATCAATCTCGCCTGCAATGGCCCAGACCCGGGTGTCGCGCGCTGGAGTGCTGTACTGCGCGACGCGGATGGCGTTGCCACGGCACCGGTCGAGTTCTCGCAGGCGTGCGTACGGGCGTGAGGGCAGGCTTCGGTCTGCCAGGCATGGCCTGGCACTACTGAAAGCACAAAGGCCGGCGCTCTCGCGCCGGCCTTTGGTCGGGGTCGAGCATGGCTCGACTCAGCTGGCCTTGCCCTGCGCGTCCAGGTAGCGCTCGGCGTCCAGTGCGGCCATGCAGCCGAAGCCGGCCGAGGTGATCGCCTGGCGGTAGTGCTGGTCGGCTACGTCGCCGGCGGCGAACACGCCTTCCACCGAGGTCTGGGTGGCGTTGCCGCCCAGGCCCGAGCGGATTTCCAGGTAGCCGTTGTTCATCGCCAGCTGGCCGTCGAACAGGGTCGTGTTCGGATGGTGGCCGATGGCCACGAAGAAACCGTGTGCGTCGATGTCGCGGGTGCTGCCGTCCAGGGTGGACTTCACGCGAACGCCGGTCACGCCGGCATCGTTGCCCAGCACTTCCTCCACCTGGTGGTGCCAGACGGTCTCGATCTTGCCTTCGGCGACCTTCCTGAACAGCTTGTCCTGCATGATCTTCTCCGCCTTCAGGGTGTCGCGGCGGTGGACCAGGTAGACCTTGCGGGCGATGTTGGACAGGTACAGCGCCTCTTCCACGGCGGTGTTGCCGCCACCGACCACGACCACGTCCTGGTCGCGGTAGAAGAAGCCGTCACAGGTGGCGCAGGCGGAGACGCCGCGGCCCTTGAAGGTCTCTTCGGTCGGGATGCCCAGGTATTTGGCGGTGGCGCCAGTGGCGATGATCAGCGCGTCGCAGGTGTACTCGTGACTGTCGCCGATCAGCTTGAACGGGCGCTGCGACAGGTCGGCGGTGTGGATATGGTCGAAGATGACCTCGGTCTCGAAGCGCTCGGCGTGCGCCTGCATGCGCGCCATCAGGTCCGGGCCCATCAGGCCGTGGGCGTCACCCGGCCAGTTGTCCACCTCGGTGGTGGTCATCAGCTGGCCACCCTGCTGCAGGCCGGTGATGACGACCGGCTTCAGGTTGGCACGGGCGGCGTAGACGGCGGCGGTCCAACCGGCCGGGCCGGAACCGAGGATGACGAGGCGCTGGTGGCGGGAGGGCAGGCTGGTGCTCATGTAAACTCGCGAAAAGGTAGATGGGACAAGGCGCTGGCGATGTTTGCGCAGCATCCATGGCTGCTCATAGAGTGGCGGCTGGGGCAGGGCGATTCAAGCCGATGAACAGAACGCCGTCATCCAGCGGTGGTTCCGGGCCTCGGATTGCCTTGCCGGACGTCGCATAACTGAAAACTGACGCCGTCTCATTTATTATCAATCACTAACAGCGCATTCCAAAGGTATGGTCTAAGGTGGCGAAGCAGGTCCCTGAACGCTCCAAGTCGGACGACAGCAAGGCGTCACGTCGCACGGCCGCGGCGGCGACGACCGACAATCCACGCCGCCAGCGCCTCTGGCGCGATCTGGGCCTGATCGCCATCGCGCCGGCCCTGCTGTACCTGGCGGCCAGTCTGTTCACCTATTCAGCCACGGATCCGGGCTGGTCGCATACCGGCAGCGTGGTCGCGCCGGTGCATAACCTCGGCGGCCGCGCCGGGGCCTGGATTGCCGACGTGCTGCTGCAGCTGTTCGGCTACATCGCTTTCCTGTTGCCGGTGGTGCTCGGCGCACTGGCGTGGATCGCCATGTTCGGCCTCAAGCGCGAGAGCAAGGGCGAGAACGATCTGGACCCGGCGCTGCGCCTGGTCGGTCTGGTCGGTTTCCTGATCGCCGGCACCGGCTTCCTGCACGTGCGCCTGTTCAGTGGCGATGTCGCCAGTGCCGGCGGCATTCTCGGCAAGCTGGTGGGCAATTCGCTCACGGTGGGCTTCGGTGCGCTGGGGGCGAACCTGTTCGTGCTGGTATTGCTGCTGGCCTCGATCACCCTGGCCACCGGGCTGTCCTGGTTCACGGTGATGGAGAAGATCGGCCGTGGCGTAATGTCGCTGGCACCGCTGCTGGAGCGCAAGAAGGAAGAAGTCAGCGAGTGGAAGCAGACCCGGGTGATGCGCGAGGAGCGCCAGGAAGTGCGCAAGGCCGACGCCGAGGTGCGCGCCAAGCGCGAGCCGGTAAAGATCGAACCGCGCCCTGAGCCGGTGATCGAGAAGAGTGATCGCGCCAAGCGCGATACCCAGATTCCGATGTTCCGTGGCGTCAACGGCGATGGTTCCGACCTGCCGCCGCTGGCGCTGCTGGATGATCCCAAGCCACAGCCGAAGGGCTACGACGAAGAGACACTGGAGACCCTGTCGCGGCAGATCGAGTTCAAGCTGAAGGACTTCCGCATCGATGCGCAGGTGGTCGGCGCCAACCCTGGCCCGGTCATCACCCGCTTCGAGATCGAGCCGGCACCGGGCATCAAGGTCAGCCAGATCAGTTCGCTGGACAAGGACATCGCGCGTGGCCTGTCGGTGAAGTCGGTGCGCGTGGTCGACGTCATTCCGGGCAAGTCGGTGATCGGCCTGGAAATTCCCAACGTCACCCGCGAGATGATCTTCCTGTCCGAGCTGCTGCGCTCGAAGGAATATGACAAATCGGCCAGCGTGCTGACCCTGGCGCTGGGCAAGGACATCGCCGGCCGCCCGACCGTGGCCGACCTGGCGCGCATGCCGCACCTGCTGGTGGCCGGTACGACCGGTTCGGGCAAGTCGGTGGCGGTCAACGCGATGGTGCTGAGCCTGTTGTTCAAGGCCTCGCCGAAAGACCTGCGGATGCTGATGATCGACCCGAAGATGCTCGAGCTGAGCGTCTACCAGGGCATTCCGCACCTGCTGGCGCCGGTGGTCACCGACATGAAGGAGGCCGCCAATGGCCTGCGCTGGTGCGTGGCCGAGATGGAGCGCCGCTACAAGCTGATGAGCGCGGTGGGTGTGCGCAACCTGGCTGGCTTCAACAAGAAGGTGAAGGAAGCCCAGGACGCCGGCCAGCCGCTGATGGATCCGCTGTTCAAGCCGAACCCGGAGCTGGGCGAGGCGCCGCGTCCGCTGGAAACGCTGCCGTTCATCGTCATCTTCATCGACGAATTCGCCGACATGATGATGATCGTCGGCAAGAAGGTGGAAGAGCTGATCGCGCGCCTGGCACAGAAGGCGCGTGCGGCTGGCATCCACCTGATCCTGGCCACGCAGCGCCCGTCGGTGGATGTGATCACCGGCCTGATCAAGGCCAACATCCCGACCCGCATCGCCTTCCAGGTCAGCTCCAAGATCGACTCGCGCACCATTCTCGACCAGTCTGGCGCGGAGACCCTGCTGGGCCACGGCGACATGCTGTACCTGCCGCCGGGCACCGCGCTGCCCGAGCGCGTGCATGGTGCGTTCGTGTCCGACGACGAAGTACATCGCGTGGTCGAGCACCTCAAGGCGATGGGCCCGGCCGACTATGTCGACGGCGTGCTGGACGAAGTGCAGACGATGGGCGACGGCGTGGTCGTCGGCGCCACTGGCCTGCCCGAGACCAGTGCGGCCGGCGACGAGTCCGACCCGCTGTATGACGAAGCGCTGCGGGTGGTCACCGAGACCCGCCGTGCCTCGATTTCCGGCGTGCAGCGCCGGCTGAAGATCGGCTACAACCGTGCAGCGCGACTGATCGAGGCCATGGAAGCGGCCGGCGTGGTCAGCCCGCCCGAGCACAACGGCGACCGCACGGTGCTGGCACCGCCGCCGCCGAAGTAAGACCCGACGTATCCCCCACGACGTCCAAGGAACCGACGCATGCTTCACCCCGTACCAAGCGCGCTGGCGCTGGCGCTGGCTGCCCTGATGGCTGCCGGCCCGGCACTGGCAGAAACCGCCACCTCCGCGCCCGCCACGGCGCCGCCATCGACCAGCGGCGATACCGAAGCCAGCAATAATTTCAGCATTGTCCGTTACCGCGCCGACTACCAGGTGCGGCCCGATGCGGGCAATGTGCAGACCGAAACCTACGAAGTCCTGCTCAAGACCAAGGCCTCCGTCGAGCAGTTCAGCCAGGTGCGGCTGAGCTACAGCGAGAAGATGGAAACGCTGGAAGTGCTCGGCGCCTACACCATCACTGCCGACGGCCAGCGCCGCGACGTTCCGGCCGACCGTATCTACACGCAGGAGAGCTACTCCAGCGCTTCGGCGGCGATGTATGCCGACCGCAAGGTGCGGGTGATCGTGTTCCCGAACCTGGCGCCGGGCACGCGCCTGTACTACCAGGTGCGCCGCACCCAGGCTACGCCGTACTTCCCGGGCTATTTCGGCCTGTGGGAGACCTTCAACGTCTTCACCGAGTACGAGGACGCCGAGGTCACCCTGAGTGCGCCGGCCAACCTGCCGATGTTCGTCGACAGCCGCGGCGTGCAGGGCAGTGACCGGCCGACAGTGAAGAATGGCCAGGCGCAATGGCGCTGGCGCTACCAGCGCCGCGAGGCGATGCCGGCGCAGAACTGGTCGGCGGCGGGCTGGGAGTTCGGCCCGAACATCATGGCCAGCACGTATCGTGACTGGTCGCAGATGGGGCGCGCCTACCAGCTCAAGGCGGGCCCGGCGGCCCAGGTGACCCCGGCGCTGCAGGCGCTCGCTGATGAGATCACCGCCGGCATCAGCGATCGCCGCGAACAGGCTGATGCGCTGTATCGCTGGGTCGCGCAGAACATCCGCTATGTGGCGGTGTACCTGGGCAACGGCGGCCTGGAGCCGAACAGCGCGCAGAGCATCCTCGACAATCACTATGGTGACTGCAAGGACCACGTGACGATCCTCGAGGCGCTGCTGGCGGCCAAGGGTATCGCCAGCTCGCCGGTGCTGATCGGTGCGGGGGCGGCCCGACGCTGCCGAGGATTCCGGTGCTGGGCCGCTTCAACCACGCCATCACCTATATCCCCGAGTTTGATCTTTACCTGGATTCGACCACCGCGTGGGCACGCTTCGGGCAGCTGCCGGAAGGTGACCTGGGTGCGCCGGTGATGCGTACCCGGGACGCTACGCTGGCGCGTACCCCGGCCAATACGCCGGAGCGCAATGCGACGTCGATGGAAGTGCGTTTTACGTTTGATGCCAACGGCAACCTGCGCGGCGAAACGATTCCGAAGCTGGGCGAGAACGCCGAGATCGGCATGCGCGCGCAGTTCTCCCAGCTCAACGCGCAGAACCGTGCGCGCGCTGAGGAGCAGATCATGGCCGCCTCAGGTTTCGATGGGCGAGGGCAGCTGCAGATCCAGGGCGTACCGGTCGACCTGACCCGGCCGTTCGGCTACCGCATGGCCTTCCAGGCCGAGGACTACGCCGACTTCAGCGTGGCCGGCGGCATGGCCGTGCCGGACCCGCCGGGTGGCGAGTCGGTGCGTGGCTTGTACGCCACCGCCTCGGCGCCGGCCAACGAGACGCCGTTCTACTGCAATGCCAGCCTGCGCGAGGAAACCTATCGCCTGCAGTTCCCGGCCAACGCGCCGATCATCGCCATTCCGGCCAGCCAGCGCTTTACCAATGCCGCTGGCGAATACCGGGTGGACTGGAGCCGCGAGGGCCAGGAGGTGATCGTGCACCACCGCTTGCAGCAGAACGCGGTGCGTGGCCCCGAGGCGCTGTGCCAGCCGCAGGACTATCCGGCGTTCCGCGCGCTGTATCGCGAGGTGCGGCGCGGCTTCCGTGGGCAGGTGCTGTACGGCAAGCTGCCCGGCTCGGGCGGCTGAATCGCCGATGGACGTTCAGGGCGGCATAATGTCGCCCTGATCGCCCATTCATCTTCCCCCGGGCACACTGGCAACCACCTTTCCTGGCGCCCGCGCCCACAGGATTTCCGCATGAACTTCCGCTTCCGCCATTTCCTTGCCACGACTACCCTGGCCGTCGCCTGTGCCGCTGCCGGCAGTGCCTGGGCCGGTGCCCGCGATGACCTGAAGACCTTCACCAGTGGCCTGAAGGGCCTGGATGGCCAGTTCAGCCAGCAGGTGTTCGACAGCCGCGGCAAGGTGAAGGAATCGACCAGTGGCCGGGTGGCCCTGTCGGCGCCGCGCCTGTTCCGCTGGGAATACGTGCGCCCGCACGAACAGCTGATCGTGGCCGACGGTAAAAAAGTCTGGATGTACGAGCCGGACCTGGAGCAGGTCACCGTGCGCGAGCAGGGCAAGGAAGAGCAGAACAGCCCGCTGACTGCGCTGATCAACCCGGCGCTGCTGGAACAGCAGTACGACGTCAGTGAAGAGGCTGCGCAGCGTGATGGCCTGCAATGGCTGTCGCTGTCGCCGAAGCGCGAGACCGAAGCCAGCTTCCAGTACGCCGCGCTGGGCTTCAATGCCCAGGGCCTGGCCAAGATGGAGATCACCGACGCGGTCGGACAGCGCACCGTGATCAGCTTCAGTGGCTGGAAGCGCAATCCGGGCTTCGCCGCCGGCACCTTCAGCTTCACCCCGCCGAAGGGCACGGACGTCATCGGTAATTGATCGAGGATGCCGGGCATGACCCGGCGCTACCTGCTCCGGTGGGTGTCAACCAGCACCGCCTTGGTGGGTGTCAACCTTGGTTGACGCAATTTTGATCTGCCGGCCAGCGGCCGGCACTACCGGAATCGTCGTCACCTTGTCGCGGTACAATGTGCGGGTGGCAAGACATCGTTCAACTTCCTTCCCCGGCCCCGATCTGCTGAGCGTTGATCGGGAACATCTGCGCCCGCTGGCCGAGCGCATGCGCCCGCGCACCCTCGACGAAATGGTCGGGCAAAAGCGCCTGCTGGCGCCGGACAGCGCGCTGCGTCGCGCGGTCGAATCCGGGCGCGTGCATTCGATGATCCTGTGGGGCCCGCCGGGCTGCGGCAAGACCACGCTGTCACTGCTGCTGGCCGAGTACTCCGATGCCGAGTTCCGTGCCATCTCCGCCGTGCTGTCCGGCTTGCCGGAAGTGCGCCAGGTGCTGGCCGAGGCTGCGCAACGGTTCGCCGAGGGCAGGCGCACCGTGCTGTTCGTGGACGAGGTGCATCGCTTCAACAAGGCGCAGCAGGATGCCTTCCTGCCGCACATCGAGCGCGGCACGATCCTGTTCGTCGGTGCCACCACCGAGAATCCGTCGTTCGAGCTGAACTCGGCGCTGCTGTCGCGTTGCCGCGTACATGTGCTGGAAGCGGTATCGCCAACCGATATCGTCGAGGCGCTGGAACGCGCGCTGGGCGACCGCGAACGCGGCCTGGGCGAGGAGGGTATCGAGGTTGCGCCCGAGCTGCTGCTGGAAATCGCCACTGCCGCTGATGGTGACGTGCGCCGCGCACTGACCCTTCTTGAAATCGCCGCCGAACTGGCGGGTGGGGAAGGGGGTCGCATCACCCCGCAGACCCTGACCCAGGTGCTGGCCGATCGTACCCGCCGCTTCGACAAGGGCGGCGAGCAGTTCTACGACCAGATCTCAGCGCTGCACAAGTCGGTACGTAGTTCCAATCCGGATGCCGCGCTGTACTGGCTGACCCGCATGCTCGATGGCGGTTGCGATCCATCCTACCTGGCACGTCGACTGACCCGCATGGCGATCGAGGACATCGGCCTGGCCGATCCGCGCGCGCAGAGCATGGCGCTGGAAGCCTGGGACATCTACGAGCGGCTCGGCAGCCCGGAAGGCGAGCTCGCGTTCGCCCAGCTGGTGCTGTACCTGGCCAGCACCGCCAAGTCGAACGCGGGCTATGCCGCGTTCAACCAGGCCAAGGCCGACGTGCGCGAAAGCGGCACCGAAGAAGTGCCGCTGCACCTGCGCAATGCGCCGACCAAGCTGATGAAGGAGCTCGGCTACGGCGCCGAGTACCAGTACGACCACGACGCCGAAGGCGGCATCGCGCTGGACCAGACCGGTTTCCCGGATGCGATGGGCGAGCGCGTGTACTACAACCCGGTGCCGCGTGGCCTGGAAATCAAGCTGAAGGAAAAGCTTGATCGGCTGCGCGCCGAACGTGAGGCGGCGAGGGCCGCGAACGGCCGTTGAGCTGGCTTATGTAGCATCGAGCGATGCTCGACTCCGCTCTGGACCGACCCAGCAGCACCTGCGGAAGCAGCAGCCGGGCATGGCTCGGCGCTACAGGGGTAATGGCAGTCGAGTGTGGTTCGTCACCACATTGTCCTGCGGGCGCTCCTTTGGCACACTGCGCGGCTGCTTTTTCAAGGATTGATGCCGTGCAGGAAATGATTCTGCCGTTGAAGCGTTATGCCCAGTTCGAGGGTCGTGCCAACCGTCGCGAGTACTGGATGTTCCAGCTGTTCCTGTTGATCGTCTCCGCCGTGCTGATGGTGCCGCTCATCGCCGGGCTGGTGATGCAGTCCGACGTGCTGGGCATCGCGTCGATCATCCTGTTCGTCGTGTTCTGGCTGGCCACGTTCGTGCCGGTCATCGCCGTCACCGTGCGCCGACTGCACGACTGCAACCAGTCGGGCTGGATGTACCTGCTGGCCTTCGTTCCGTTCGGTGGCCTGGTGATCTTCGTGTTCGCGCTGCTGCCAGGTACACCGCAGGAGAACGTCTACGGCCCGGTGCCTGCGGGGCCGTGAGACTGCGTGAGTCGAGCATGGCTCGACTTCTACAGGGCGGGAAAACGAAGCCGGCGTTTCGCCGGCTTCTTTCTTACTTGATGCTGCAGTCGCCGAAGGAAAGGTAGTCCGTTCCCGAGCTGAACTGCAGCGTGCAGCTTGCGGTGAAAGTCGCGCCTTCTTCCAGTGCGCCCAGCTTGGCCGCCTGGTGCTCGTCGTCGCTGGTCAGCCGGGCCAGGACATTGCCCTGGTCGTCGCCGGCCTCGATCAGCGGCTCGCCCGCCAGGTTGCTGGAGACGCCCAGGGCAACGGCAGTGAATGTCACCGTCTGGTTGAGTTCTTCCATGCCCAGTGACGAATTGCCGGCCTCTTCAAAGGCCTGGTAGAGCGTTGGCAGATCCTGTGCGGCATGGGCGGCCAGCGGTGCAAGCAGGCCGAGGGAAAGGGCGATCAAGGCGGTGCGCTTCAAGGTGTTCTCGCAGTCACGGGATTCATTCCCGTGGATGGTGGTCAGTAGATCCACGCCATGCGTGGATGGGTTTGGCAAAGGACAGGGCGCGGCCGGCGACTCGATTGCCCATCCATCCGCAGCCCTGCGAGGGAAGGGCGCTCCTGCGCCCCGCTGCCCGGCAAAATAGTGGATCCGGTGTTTCCGGCGCAACCGGGAAAATGAATGCATCGCGCGCGTGATACACAGCGTGACGTTTGATCGATGTGATAATCATTTGCGTTTAAGGTAGACTGCGGTCCCCTGAGAACCGGCGGCCTTGGCCGCTCCTGCCGCCACTGATGAAGCTTTTCGTCCTGCCTTCGCGCCGTGGCCCTTTGGCCCGCGGCCTGGCTGCCATGATGATGGGTCTGCTCCTGGCCACTCCTTACGCCCATGCGCAGCAGCGTAATCCGCTGCAGAAGATCGGCCACACCGTGCTCGACGAGCCGGCGGCCAGCTATCGCTTCGAGCGTTTCGTGGTGGACAGCCTGGACCAGCAGCGCCGTTGGCGGGTGAACCTGGCGATCCCGGCCAAGGCCGGCAAGACCCCATCCCCGGTGCTGTACGCGCTGGATGGCAATGCCGTGGCCATGGTGCTGGACCAGCGGCTGCTGGCCGAGCTGGCTGCGCGCAAGGCACCGCCGGTACTGGTGCTGATCGGCTACGACAACGACCTGCGCATCGATTCCAGGGCGCGTACCCGCGACTACACCGCGTGGATCGACCGTGCCGACGACGAGAGCGGCACGACCCAGGCCGTCGGCGGCGGCGCTGCGGCTTTCCTTGATGTGATCGAGCGCCGCATCAAGCCGGAAGTCGAGCGTCGCGCACGCATCGATACGCAGCAGCAGGCGCTGTGGGGCCATTCGCTGGGCGGGCTATTCGTGCTCAATGCGCTGTACACGCGACCTGCCGCGTTCCAGTCCTATCTGGCAGCCAGTCCGTCGCTGTGGTGGAGCCAGGGCGCGGCGCTGGGTGATCCGGAGCAGCAGTTCGTGCAGAACGTGCACGGCCAGCCGGCCAAGCTCTGGCTGATGCTGGGCGGCGCCGAGCGCGTCGGTGATCGCGGCAAGCGCGATATGAGCAACCCGCGCGTGGTTGCGCACCTGCGCCGGATCAGTGGCGCCACCCCGGATGCGGCGATGCAGTTGTCCGAGCGGCTGGGCAAGGTGCCGGGCCTGAGCGTGCAGTACCGCGAGTTCGATGGCCTCGGCCACGGCCCGATGCTGCCCGCGTCGTTCCATGCCGCGCTGCATGAGTTGTACGGCGTGACCGACCGCAGCGCCGGCGATGGCGCGCCCAATGGCGGGGACAGCGCCGCCGAATGAATGCCTTCGCGCGCCATGCCGTGCGACCCCACTACCCAGGCGAGGCTGCCGGCGTGCAGCGGCCCAGGCAACCGATGAATCCCGCGCCACGTGGCGCGGCCTACGTGTGCAAGGAGCCTGCCATGTCGTTCCGTCCGTCTTTCCGTCTCACCTCTCTCGCCGCCGGCCTTTTGCTCGCGGTGACCGCCACCGCGCAGCCGGTGTTCGATCAGCCGGCCAACGCCACCTTCAAGGGTGAGGTCGTCTCGCGCGGTGAGAACGTGGTTCCCGGCAGCACCGCCGACGTGGTCGGCCGTGGCTTCGTGCCGGGCCAGAAGGTCAGCCTGCTGCGTGGCGACAGCGTGCTCAACGCACAGCCGGTGGTGGTCGATGCCGATGGCAACTTCAAGACCCAGCTGAGCATTCCGACCGACGCGGTGCCGGGCACCCACCCGGTGGTGGTGCGCGCCAGCCAGCCGGCTGCAGCCACCGTGCTGAAGCTGCGCGTGTCGCCGCAGCTGCCGCTGTCCGGCCAGGCGCAGTTCGCCACCCAGTCCAACAAGCTGGTGCCGGGGCTGTATCAGTCCGCTTACAGCGCCGCCAGCAATGCCGTGTTCGTGACCTCGGCGGTGGGCCGTCCGCCGGTGACCCAGTCGCAGCTGCTGAAGCTGGATCCGAAGTCGCTGAAGGTGATCAAGGCGATCACCCCGGCGCAGGTGCCGGGCAGCACCAACGGCGCGGTCTATGCGGTCTACGGTGTGGGCGTGGATGACGCCAATGGCAATGTCTGGGTCACCAATACCCGGCAGAACTCGATTGCGGTCTACCGCCAGAAGGACCTCTCGCTGGTCCACCAGTTCCCCGTCGACACCGTGCCGCATGCGCGCGACGTGGTGGTCGACGGCACCCACGGCAAGGTGTTCGCCTCGGCCACGGGTGAAGACCACCTGTCGGTGTTCGATGCGAACACGTTCAAGGAACTGCCGCAGGTGACGCTGGAGTCCGGCGTGGATGATGGCAAGTTCACCCCGATGAGCCTGGTGCTGGACGAGAAGGGCGGCAAGCTGTTCACCGTCAGCATCGGTACCCCGGAAGCGGCGGTGATCGATGTGGCCAGCGGCAAGGTCGACAAGGTCATCGACCTGGGCAATTCGATCAGCGCCTCTGGCGTGGCCTTCGACGCAGCACGCAACCGGCTCTATGTGGCCTCGCAGGGCACCGACAACCTGCTGATCGTTGACGTGGCCGCCGGCAAGGTGCTGCATGACGTGCCGGTCGGCGCCGGCGCGCTGAACGTCGCCTTCGATGATGCCTCCGGCCTGGCCTATGTCAGCAACCGTGGCGCTGGCACGGTCACCGTGGTGAATGGTGACGGCAAGGTGGTGGCCAACCTCGATGGCGGCACCCTTCCGAACCATGTGCGTGCCGACGGCAAGGGCAACGTGTTTGCGGTGAACAAGTCACGTGGCACCGAAGATCCGAAGGGTGACCGCATCACCCGCATCACCCCGAAGCAGTAAGTCACAGGGCAGGGCGGCGTGCGCGTCGCCCTGCCAGCAAGGAGAACGTCCATGAACATCGCGTCCCGTCTGCGCCCGTGTGCGCTTCCGTTGGCTGTTTCGCTGGCGCTGGCCGCCTGCAGTGGCTCGTCAACGCCGTCTGATGGCCACAAGACTGCCGAGCCGCCTGCCGCAACAGCTGCTGCCGAAACCGCGTTGCCGGCAGGCTGGCAGCGCGTGGCCGGTGCCGAGATGCCAGCGGTGCATGAACAGAGGGCCGTGCTGCCGGCCAAAGTGCATTCCGATGACGGTGCTGACATTGAAGTGTCCGACACCAGCCGGATCATTGCCGGTGGTGACGACGTCATCGCGGTGATCGAGGCGCTGGGGCTGGGCAAGCAGGTATTCGCTGCGCCAACCAACACCACCACCCAGGCCGGCCTGGCTGCCCCGCACCAGTTCCTGTTCAACCGCACCACGGGCGTGGAAGGCGTGCTGAGCCTGCAGGGCTCGCTGTTCCTCGGCAACAGCCTACGCCGCCACACCGAGCTGGCGAAAAAGCTGCGCGAGGTGGGCGAGCCGGCGGTGGTCATCGATGACCTGCAGCCGGCGCCGGACAAGGTGCGCAAGGTCGCTGCGGCACTAGGGCTGGCCGAAGCGGGGCAAACACTGGCCACGCAGGTGCAGCGCCAGCTCGACGAGGCTGCAGCGATTGGCAAGGGCCTGGGCCATGCGCCACGACTGATCCACGTATCGGCGACCGGCGCTGGCGGCTCGCCCACCGTTGCGGGTGCCGACAGCGCCTCGGCGCAGCTGATCGCCCTGGCCGGCGGCATCAACATCGGCACCGAGGCCGGGGTGAAGAACTACTCGCAGCTGAGCAACGAGGGCGTGGTCGCGGCGGCACCGGAAGTGATCCTGGTGACCGAGCACGACCTGCAGCTGTTCGGCGGTGCCGATGGCCTGTGGAAGGCGTACCCGACGCTGAAGCAGACCCCGGCCGGGCAGGCCAACCGGGTCTGGGTGATGCCGGATGTGCAGCTGAAGTACACCAGCGTGGGTTCTGGTGCGGGCGCGCTGGCGCTGGCCAAGGCCCTAGCAGCGTTGCCGAAGGCATGAGTCCGGCGGATCGGCGCCGCCGTCGCGGGCGGGCGATGTTGATGATGGCCTTGCTGGCCCTGCTGGGGGCGGTGCTGGCGTCGTTCGCCGTGGGCCCGCTGCGGTTGCCACCGCTGGAGGTGATGCAGGCGCTGGCGGTGAAGCTGGGCCTGCTTGATCCGCAGGCGGTCAGCAGCCGCGATCTGGCGGTGGTCTGGCAGCTGCGTATTCCGCGTGCCCTGTTGGGCGCGATGGTCGGTGCGTCGTTGGCGATGGCCGGTGCCAGCCTGCAGGGCCTGTTCGGCAATCCGTTGGCCGACCCCGGCATCGTCGGTGTCAGCCAGGGTGCTGCACTGGGTGCGGTGGCCGCCATCGTGCTGGGCGCCGCCGGTGCGGCGGGCTGGCTGGTGCCTGTGGCCGCGTTCGTCGGCGGTGCGCTGGCGATCGGCCTGACGTATGCGTTGGCACGGCCCGGCAAAGGCGCGGGTAACGCCACGCTGCTGCTGGTCGGTATCGCGATGGCCGCGTTCTGCTCGGCGCTGATTGGTTTCCTCACTTACATCGCAAGCGAAAGCGAACTGCAGTCGCTGGTATTCTGGCAGATGGGCTCGCTGGCACGTGCCAACTGGGCCGATGTGGTGGCGGTGGTGCCGCTGTTTGCGATTGGCGTGTTCGCGTTGCAGCGACTGGCAACGCCGCTGGACATGCTGGCGCTGGGGGAGCGCCAGGCACAGCACCTCGGGCTGGATGTCACCCGCACGCGGCGTCGCCTGGTGGCGTTCAGCGCGCTGCTGGTGGGCGCGGCGGTGGCGTTTGCCGGTTCGATCAGTTTCGTTGGCCTGGTAGTGCCGCACGTGGCACGCCTGCTGGTCGGCCCGGGTCATCGCTGGTTGCTGCCGTTGTGCGGCCTGCTGGGTGCAGTGCTGATCGTAGTGGCGGATACCGCGGCGCGCACGCTGGATCCACCCGCTGAGATTCCGCTGGGCCTGTTCTCGGCGGCGCTGGGTGCGCCGTTCTTCCTCTGGCTGGTGCTGCAGCAGCGCCGCAAGGCGGTGCCATGAGTGTGCTGTTGAAGCTGCACGAGGTGGTGGTGCGCCGCCAGCAACGTGAGATCCTGCACGGCATTTCCTTGGCGTTCGAACCGGGTACGGTGACCGCGCTGGTGGGCCCGAACGGTGCGGGCAAGTCCACGCTGTTGGCGGTCGCGGCCGGCGACCTGCGCGCCGATGCGGGCGAGGTGAGCCTGTTGGGCAGGCCGCTAGCCAGCTACAAGGCAGGGCCGCTGGCGCGCGAGCGCGCGGTAATGCCGCAGGAGCACGGCGTGCGTTTTGCTTTCAGCGTCGAAGAGGTGGTGGTGATGGGGCGATTGCCGCATCCGCCGGATCCGCGTGTGGACGACGCGCAGGTGGAAGCTGCCATCGATGCCGCCGAACTGCAGGCCCTGCGCCTGCGCGAGGTGCAGCAGCTGTCCGGTGGTGAGTCCGCCCGGACCACGTTCGCGCGCGTGCTGGCACAGGACACGCCATTGCTGCTGCTGGATGAGCCCACTGCTGCGCTGGATCTGCGCCATCAGGAGCGCACGCTGCGCAGTGTGCGTGCCTGTGCCGAAGCCGGTGCGTGCGTGATCGTGGTCCTGCACGACCTCAATCTGGCCGCAGGCTATGCCGACCGCATCGTGCTGCTGGAGCAGGGCACGGTGGCGGCCGATGGCACGCCATTGCAGGTGCTCACCGAAGACAACCTGCAGCGCGTGTACCAGCAGGATGTAGTGGTGCTGGAGCATCCGCGTCGTGGGGTGCCGCTGGTGGTGGTGACCTGAGCGAACGTCCGCCAGGTTGCTCCGGGTATCATGGCGGCTTCGTTTTCTTCAATGGACTGACGCCATGTTCCGCACGGTTACCCGCAGCGTGCTGCTTGCCGCGATGATTGCTTCCGTTTGCGCAGCCCATGCAGCGTCGACCTCCCAGGTTTCGCTGACCAACGCGGCCGAGAATGCCTCGCTGATCGAAACCCGGCATTCCAGTGGCGACGGTGCCGCAGTGACGTCGATGAAGACGCGGTACTTTGCCAACGAGGAAATGTCGGTGAGCTGGGACGGCCAGCAGGTACTTGTGCTTTGCAGTGAAGCGGCGTACCTGCAGATTCCTGCCGCCAAGCTCAAGGCCGGAGCGCTGACTACCGAGCAGCGGCAGATGATCGTCTATCAGGCACTGATGTCCGGCTTGGGGGCTGTCGCGGGCGTTGTCGGGCCGGCCGGCGAGGTGGTAACCGTGGCGGATGACGGTAGCGAGACCCGCAGTGTTGGCGAGAACAGCTGGGCATACGGTATCGAGCGCTACGACGTGATCAGTCAGCGGCTGCCGGATGGTGCTCTTCGGGTCCGGACCCGTAAGACGGAAACCGTGAATACCACGCCGCCGGCGGGCCCGGACGACACATTCAGCACCGAAGATGATCAGGCGGCACGCCTGTCCGAGCTGGCGCCGGTGGGGAGCTGGATCGAGGTCGTGATTCATGGTGGCCCACGGCTGCCGCACGTGGACCCGGCGATTTCGTTGAAGGGCTGGATGTCGATGGGGGATGACCAGCCTGCAACAGTGGCCGAGGCGCGCAAGCTGCACGGCTGCAAGTGAGGGCTGCCAGGGGTCAGATCCCTTTGCGAGGGGCAAAGGGATCTGACCCCTATCGTTGTCGGCCTCATCGTTCCATTTATGTGCGCAATATTCACTTGCGCGCCAGATTGGCAGGTCTAGAATGCGCCCCATGAACCGGATGCCGCTCCTGAAGTTTTTCACCCTGACCCGCGCAAGCGCGGAATGGGCGTGTCTGCCTGGAGCTCCACAGGGACGCTGAAGCGGCTATCGCTGGATCATCCACAGAGCGCCCTTCGGGGCGCTCTTTTCGTTTCTGCAGTTTCATTTCCCTAACCCGACGTACCGCAAGGAGAACGTGCCATGCACCAGATCGCCGAGACCGAACGCTAGCCGCGCACCCTGTCGCCAACCGGGGTGCGCGGCCCCATCGTTGGCTTTGCAGGAACCTATCTCATGAACACCCAAGTCCTTTCCCGCCGTCGCAACCTTGGCATCATTGCCCACATCGACGCCGGCAAGACCACGCTGACCGAACGCCTGCTGTGGAAAAGCGGCGAGATCCATCGCGTCGGCGAAGTGCACGACGGCAATGCGACCACCGACTTCTCGGCGATCGAGCGCGAACGTGGCATCACCATTGGCGCGGCCGCCGTGCAGGCGCAGTGGGCACCGCGCGACCTGCCGGCGCATCGATTGACCCTGATCGATACTCCCGGCCACATCGATTTCGCCATCGAAGTCGAACGTTCACTGCGCGTGCTCGACGGTGCCGTGGCCGTCTTCTCGGCCGTGGACGGCGTGCAGCCGCAGTCCGAGACGGTGTGGCGCCAGGCGCGTCGCCATCGCGTGCCGCTGATCGCTTTCGTCAACAAGATGGACCGCGTAGGCGCTTCGTTTGAGCGCGTGCTGGAGCAGCTGCAGGACAAGCTGCGCGCGCGGCCGTGGGCGCTGGGCGTGCCGTTGGGCAGCGAAAGCGGCTTCAATGGCTGGGTCGATCTGGTCGATGAGCGCATGCTGCAGTGGCAGGAAGGCGGCGCAACCACGGTGACCCCTGGGACGAAGCGGCGCGCGCCCAATGGCAGGCCCAGCGCGATGCGCTGGTCGAAGCTGTGGCCGATCATGACGAAGAACTGGCCGATGCCTGGCTGGAAGGTCGCGTGATCGATGCCGGGGCGCTGCGCGCGGCAATCCGCCGGGCGACGCTGGCAGGTGCAGGCGTGCCTGTGCTGGCCGGTGCTGCGTTCAAGGACAAGGGCATCGAGACGCTGCTGGATGCCGTGGTCGATTACCTGCCGTCGCCGCTGGATCGCCCTGCTGTCAGCGCCGAAAGCGATGAGGGCGAGGTGATGCTGCCGCCGGATCCGGACGGTCCACTGGCAGGCCTGCTGTTCAAGATCACCCACCAGCAGCACGGCGCGCTGAGCTTCGTGCGGCTGTACTCGGGCACCTTGAAGGTGGGCGACGCGGTGGCCAGTTCGCAGCATCCTCAAGGGCGGCGTGTCAGTCGCCTGGTGCGGGTGCAGGCCGACCAGACCCATGACATCGAGCAGGCCGTGGCCGGTGACATTGTCGCGGTACTGGGCTGGAAGGATGCGGTCAGTGGCGAGACGCTGAGCAGCCGTGCGCAGCCGCTGCGGCTGGAGAACATCCAGGCCCAGGCGCCGGTGCTGGCCTGGCGGTTGGAGCCGGCGCGTGCGGCGGATCTGATCCGGATGGCGCAGGGACTGGCCAGCCTGGCCCAGGAAGACCCCTCGTTCCGTGTGGAAACGGACCGGGAAACGGGTGAAACCCTGGTCTGGGGCATGGGCGAGCTGCACTTGGAAGTGATGGTCGAGCGCCTGCGCAGCGAATGGAAGGTCGACGTGGCCGTAGGTGCGCCACGCGTGGCCTACCAGGAGACGCCGATGCGCCCGATGACCGGTGTCGTCGGGCGGCTGGTCAAGCAGACCGGTGGCCAGGGCCAGTTCGCGCACGTGGTGCTGGATGTGACGCCGCGCGACGACGACCTTGTCGTGTTCAACGACCGCATCGTCGGTGGCGTGGTGCCGCGCAGCTTCATCGCGGCGGTGGAAAAGGGCGTGCGTGCTGCGCTGTCGGAAGGTCCGCAGGGACATCCGGTGGTCGGCATCGAGGTCAGTCTTGTCGATGGCCAGACCCATGCCAAGGACTCTTCGGAGATGGCATTCCATCGCGCAGGCGCCGAGGCGATCAAGGCGGCGCTGGCCGAGGGTGGCACGCAGCTGCTGGAGCCGGTGATGGCGGTGACGGTGCATTCGCCGTCGGCATCGGTGGGTGATGTGGTCGGCGACCTCAACCGGCGCCATGGCCGCATCGCCCGCATCGAGGACCAGGACGGTCGTGCCGAGGTCAGTGGTTTCGCGCCACTGGCGCAGTTGGTGGGTTACACCACCTCGCTGCGTTCGCTCAGCCAGGGGCGGGCCAGCAGTGAGGCGCACCTGCACGGCTATGAGCCAGTACGCGCGGCATAGGCAAGGTGAGGGGAGCCCGTTCGCGGGCTCCCATTTTTTTTGTCCGGGTTTCCGTATCCACGCATGGCGTGGATCTACCGGGTGACCGGGTCGCGAGCTCTGCAGTAGATCCACGCCATGCGTGGATGGATCCGCACCGACACGGCAACATTGGCGCTGCATCGCACCAAATCTGTAGAAAAAGCTGGATTAAAGTGATGCCTCACGATAAATTGCGCACCCCCGTTGCTCGCCGCCGCCCGCACCCCTCTCATGCGTGATGACAAAGACCCCGGAACCCTGGAGCTGACCCTGCCGCGCAAGCGCGGTCGTCCGCCCAAGTTCGGGTACGCGATGAGCGATGCGCAGCGGGCGGCGCGCTATCGTGCGCGCAGGGCAGGGCAGGCCAACCATGCCGACGTGCGTTCCTGCAGCGACATGGTGCTGCTGGACAAGATCCGTGCGGCGGTCAGTGCCCGCGACACCGAGCTGGCCGGTTTCCTGGTCCACGTACTCTGGCAGCGCTACCCCTGCAGCTGAAATAGTTCGCCGGTGGGGTGGCCGTTGTCATCGAGCTTGTTGATAATGCGGGATTCAGGTTGTTCCCGCTGGCGTGCCCGGGATGGCAGGCGCGCATGATCGAACGGTTCCCAACATGACCACCACCAGCGACACCACCACCGAAGCGGCGCCGAGCGGCGCCCCCCTGTTCTATACCCGCCCGGTGCCGCTGCAGGCCGATGTGCATGCCGATCTGCGCATCCTGCCGGGCAAGCTGGAGTTCGCCGCCGGCAACAATGCCATTCCGCTGGTGCTGGGCGAGTTCTCGCTGGCCCTGCACCACTTCCCGATCCTGTTTGCCGGCCCGAGCGCGGTTCCGATGGCTGCCGTGGGCGTGTCCGACCAGAACCTGTTCATCAAGGATGGCCTGTGGGAAGACGAGGCCTACATTCCCGCCTACCTGCGCCGCCACCCCTTCATCTTCATCGACACCGGTGCGGAGAATGATTTCCTGCTGGGCATCGACGAAGAGAGCCCGCGCGTGGTCAAGGGGGGCGAGGAAGGCCAGCCGCTGTTCGTTGACGGCAAGGCGACCGAGATGGTGCAGCAGGCCCTGGAATTCTGCGGCCAGTACACCCGCGAACACGAACAGACCCAGGCTTTCTCCAAGGCCCTGGTCGACAACGGCCTGCTGGTGGAGCGCAACGCCACCGTGCGTATCCCGGATGGCCGGGAGTTCAACCTCAACGGCTTCCTGGTCGTGGACGTCGAGAAGTTCGTGGCGCTGCCGGAAGCAACCGTGGTCGAGTGGCACCGCAGTGGCTGGCTGGCACTGATCCACCAGCACCTGATGTCGCTGGGTCGCTTCAATGACCTGACCCGTCGCCAGGTCGAGCGTCTGGCCGCGTGATCAAGGGGTTGGGCAGGGTTCCCGCGACGCGGGCGCCCTGTCCGGCCTGCAGTACGCACAGCAGGCGACGTGCGTCGGTCCAGTCCGGCGTGGCGTCCTGCGCCAGGTCGACCAGCTCGGCCGCGACGGCGGCGTGCTCGCATTGACCCAGCATCTGTAGCGCGCCCTGCAATCGGTGCGCGTGATGACCGAGCGCCGATGCGTCTGCACGATCGACAATCCGCTCGATCCTGCTGAGTTCATCGCAGATGTCGGCGCTGTAGGCCGCGTCCATTTCAGTCGCCGGCTCAAGCGCGTCCAGGCTCCCCAGCGCCGGAATGCCCAGAGCAGCGAGCAGTTCGGCGGCGCGCAACGGCTTGGCCAGCACCGCATCGAAGCCCGAGCGACGGCAACGTGCGTGGTGACCTCGCCCGGTGCGGGCGGACAAGGCGATCAGGCGGAGCGGATGCCCGTTACGGGCGCGCAGTTCGCGTGCCAATGCGTAGCCATCGATGCCACGCAGCCCGATGTCGATCAACGCGGCAGGGCGGGGGTGGCGTATCTGTTCGGCCAGCGCGCTGGCCGCATCTTCCAGGGCACATACCTCGGCGCCCCAGCGCCGCAACTGTTCGGCAATGACGTGGCGATTGAGTGCGTGGTCCTCCACCAGCAGCAGTTGCAGCCCGGCCAATGGCGTGCCCTCCACGGGCATGTCCCGGACACTCTCGGCAGAGTCAGCTGCGCACACCGGCAGGCGCAGGATGAAGCGGCTGCCGCGACCGAGGACGCTGTGCACGGTCAGATCGCCTCCCATCGCACGCGCCAGCTCGCGTGCAATGGAAAGCCCGAGGCCACTACCGCCACGCTGATGCCCCTCGCTGCCTTGACGGAAAGGCTGGAACAGTTCGGCTACCTGTGCGGGCGCGATCCCGATCCCGCTGTCGATCACCTCCATCAGCAGCTCCTGCGGCCGCGCTGCTGGAAGCAGTTGCAGGCGCAGCTCGATGCCGCCGATATCACTGAACTTCACCGCATTGGCCAGCAGATTGCTGGCAATCTGGCGTAGCGCATCACTGTCTACCAGAATGATCGGCGAAGGTTCGGCCGGGGCATCAAGATGCAGTTGCAGCCCTTTCCGTTGCGCCTGTGGCCGAATGGCCTCCAGTGCCTGCCGGCAAAGCTGGGTCGCATCACAGGCTTGTGCATGCGGCCTGAAAGAGCCGCTGGCGAGACGCGAAAAATCCAGTGCGCGATTCAACAGGCCGCGCAGGGATTGGCTGGCGCTGCTGGCAGCGGCGAGCAGATCGCGCTCGCCTTTCGGCAGTGCCGATTGTCCAAGCAGCTCGATCGAGGCCAGTACCGCCTGCGCAGAATTGCGCATCTCGTGACTGATCATCCCGATGGCCTGCGCGCTGCGGCGGTCGCCCCGTACCCGCAGGTGACGGGTCATGGGCCACAGCAGCAGGGCGACCAGCAGAGGGGCCAGCAACAGCCAGCCGCGCGGGGGCGAGGCCTGCATCCAGTCCAGTGCGTTTCCCGCCGCTGCTGGCAGGGTCTGGCCTGCCCACAGGTGGAGCAGGCTCGCATGCTCCTCGAGTGTGATCTCCCGCAATGCCTGTCCGATGCGTTCAAGCAGCTGCTGGTCTTCCTGGCGGACGAGCAGGTAGAGGTCGGTGGAGAAGTCGCTGTCGAATGGCTGCAGGCGCAGGCTGCCGTTGAAATGGCGTCGAACCAGCGGGCGCAGCGTGGATTCCAGGCCAATCGCCACGTCGGCCACGCCGGATTGCACTGCCGCCAATGCTGCGTACCGATCAGGCAGGGGCTGCAGCCGGATCTGAGGGTGATGCGCGCGCAGCCAGCCGGCGTAGGGCCCGCCTTCAACCACGGCTACGACCCGGCCGTCGAGCTCGCGTATCTCCCGAGGCAGCCATTCGCCGGCGCGCCCTGCCAGCAGAGTGGCGCCACCCCGGAAGCGGCTGGACGCGGCAAGGTCGGGGCAGGGTAGCTTCTGGTGTCTCGCACCGCCAAACACCATGACCAGGTCGGCCTCGTGATGGCACACAGCGAGGATTGATGCGGCGGTCGTCGGGTAGGGCTGTTCCAGGAAGCTGAGTTGGGCGTGACGCGCCACCAGGTTGGCGTAGCCATGGGCGAGCGTCGGCGGCGATGACGGATCGGCCATCGCCGCGGGCGCGGGGCGTAGGGACGGGGCGGTGGAGACCCGCACGCTGCTGCCCGGCAGCCAGCGTGGTGACCGGATATCTTCCGCC
Source organism: Stenotrophomonas sp. pho (assembly GCF_006228405.1). NCBI lineage: Bacteria > Pseudomonadati > Pseudomonadota > Gammaproteobacteria > Lysobacterales > Lysobacteraceae > Stenotrophomonas > Stenotrophomonas sp. pho. Next base: position 2,160,899 of record NZ_CP029759.1, read on the forward strand.
GACGCAGCGGGCAGGAGAAGCAGCACCAGCAACCCGAGGATCAGCAGGCACGGGCGCAATGGCGCATGGCGCCTCACGGCGACTCCAGCCGTTCACGCAGCGCATAGATCTCCACATCGCTGCGCAATCCCAGCTTGCGCAGCACCGCGACCTTCTGTGTGCTGACGGTCTTGATGCTGCGGTGCCGGCGCAGCGCGATCTCCGATACGGTCAGGCCTTCCAGCAGCAGCTCCAGTACCTCCCGCTCGTTGCGGCTGAGCTCGCCACGATCACCGGCCAGCCTGACGTCCGGCGGAATCCGGATCAGGCCCTGGAAGACGCGCACGATGGCGTCGGACAATGCCGCAAGGGGTTCGGCCTTGCTGACGAACCCACCGAGTCCGGCATCGATCAGGCTGTTGAGATTCGTGGTGGGAGAGAGCGTGGCGAAGGCCAGCATTGGTGTGCGCGGGAATTCGCGACAGAGCAGCGTAACCAGCTCGATGCCGCCCAGGTCGCCACGGGCGAGCGTGAGATCGATGATGGCCACATCCACGGGCAAGCGGTGCAGGCTGTCGATCAGCGCACCGCTGCAACCATGGCTGGCGACGATGTCGAACCGGAGATCGCCTGACAGGTGCAGGGCGGTGCCGCGACGGACGACTTCATGATCGTCCAGGAGCGCCAGGCGAAGCCGGCGCGGTGCAGGAAATCCATTCATGCGCGGGAGGTGGTCAGCGCCCGTGGGCGTGGCCGCCATTCTGGCGCCGCTGTCGCGTCGAACATCGAATTTGTTGCGCTTTTACGACTATTCCTAAAGATCGATGTATGAGCTCCATCGATAAGAGCTGATCCATGGGCTGGACGTATCGTCAGGTTGAAAGCCGTGTGGACGCAGTGTCCTGGCGCGCTCTCGCTGGGTACAGGTGGCCTGGGTTGCAGGGCTGCCGGCACCCTTCGAGGGGGGGTATTAATGTGACGCATCACGCCGAAGTGCCTGGTCACCCGCGAGCCGAGTGGTGGGCGGTTGGCGATCTATCGCACCGACTGAGGTACGCGCCTGAGCCTGCCGGTGTCGTAGCCCATGGCCGCGATGCGCTCCACGGCGTGCTGGTAGTCGCTGTCCGACACGTGCGGGGTACGCGCCATATACCAGACATAGTCGCGCTTGCTGCGTGCGACGATGGTCTGGCCATAGTCGTCGTCCAGCCAGGCAATCACATACTCAGCCTGGATCGGCCAGACGAACTGCATGCCCCAGATCGCGCCATTGCCGTTCTTCTCCACCCGGCCAACCGGGTGCATCGACTTCTGCGGGGCGTCGAAACTGCCCTTGCGATAGGTGAAGGTCGTCTGGATGCGCCCGTCCGGCCGCAGTGCATAGCTCTCAACCGCGTCGAAGGCCTCGCGCTCCGGCCATGAGGGTATGTGGGCGATCACATACCAGTCGCCCATGAAGCGCGGCACGTCCACCGAGGGCGGGCGGGGCAGAGGACGGGTATCGCTGGAACTGCAGCCGGAACCGAACAGGCTCAAGGCCAGCAGGGGAAGCAGGGAGCGCATGCGCATGTCACACCTCAACGGGGACGGAACAGATAGTGGGCAACCAGCCACTGCTGGCCATCGTCGTAGCCGAACAGCTCGGCGCAGGCCATCCAGAACATGCGCCAGCGCTGCCACCAGATCTTCGCCGCCGCCTGGCCGTAGGTTGCGACCAGAACCGGCATCACCGCCTCGCGGGCCGCATCCTGGTTGGCCAGCCAATGGTCGGCGGTGCGCTGGTAGTGGGTGCCGTCCAGCAGCCAGCGCTGATCGAGTCGCAGGTCGCGCTGGAAATGCAGCAGGGTGTCAGCGGCCGGCATCAGGCCGCCGGTGAAGAAGTGGCGCCCCATCCAGTTGTCGCCGCCCTCGGTCTCGAACGGGTACATCAACGTGCGATGGGCGAAGATGTGCACGAACAGCGCACCGTCGGGCTTCAGCCACTGCGCGATGTGCGCCAGCAGTCGCTGGTAGTTGCGCACATGCTCGAACATTTCCACCGAGACACAGCGATCGAAGCGTGCCGTGGGCAGCTCAAGCTGGTTGACGTCGCGGGTCAGTACCTCGACGTTGTGCAGGCCCCTGGCCTGGCATTGCGCCATGATGTGCTGGCGCTGGCTGTGCGAGTTGGACACCGCAGTGATGTTGGCCTGCCGATAGCGTTCGGCCATCCACAGGGTCAGCGAACCCCAGCCACAGCCCAGTTCGAGAATCTGCTGGCCGTCGGCAAGTCCGGCACGCTGGCCATAAAGTTCCAGCATCGCCTCCTCGGCCTGGTCCAGCGTTTCGCGCCCGGTGGGGTAGTAGCAGCTGCTGTACTTCAGCCGCTTGCCCAGGCAGGCCTGGAAGAATGCCGCGGGAACTTCGTAGTGCTGGCGGTTGGCCGCGTCGGTATGCAATGCGAGCGGACTGTCGGTCAGTTCTGCGATGCGACGGCTGAAGCGCGCGGACTGTGCCTCGATACCTCCCGCCGATTCCTCATGCAGGCGTTGCGCGCACAGGCGCCGGATGCCGGCACGCAGCGCCGCATCGGGAACCAGCCCGCGTTCGGCCCAGGCGATCAGCCCGGTTTCCGCATCTTCGGCCGGATTCAGTGACGGGATCGCGCTCATGCGGAATGCTCCTTGGAAGAACGGGGGAACCAGGGAAAGAACATGGGCGTGCTGCGCTGGTAGGCACGGTAGTCGTCGCCGCGGCTGCGCAACGCCTGCTTCTCGGTGAAGGGGATACCGCTGAGATAGCGCAGGAACAGATACATCAGCAGCGGCCCGGCCCACGCCAGCCACCACAGGGGGGAGCCGACGGCAAGCAGCACATAGGTGAACCAGTGCAGCCACTCGAAGAAGTAGTTGGGGTGGCGTGAATAACGCCAGAGCCCTTCGCGGCAAGTGAGGCCCTTGTTCGCCGGGTCGGCGCGGAAACGTGCGAGTTGGCGGTCGGCCAGGCTCTCGCCGCCGACGCTCAGCAGCCAGGCCAGGGCTGCGGCGACTGTCCACGGTGTCAGGCCAGCATGGGGATTGGCTGCCACCGCAACGAAGGGCAGGGCGAACAGCACGACCAGCAGCGCCTGCGCCATGAAGAAGCCAAAGATCTTGCCCTGGTGGCTCTGCCAGTGTTCGCGCAGATAGCGGTAGCGCCCGTCTTCGGGTTCACTACGGACCCGGCGCCACAGGTGCAGCGCCAACCGGCCGCCCCACAGGCCGCCGAGCAGGCCCAACGCAACCCGAGGCAACATCGCGCCATCGCCGAGCAGCGCCAGCAGCAGGGCCGAGGCACCCACGCACTTGGCCCAGAGCACGTCGACAACGCCGATGTTCTGGTGGCGGCGCTGCCAGGCCCAGCCCCAGCTCATCACCAGCACGGCATACAGCAGTACCCACAGCAGATTGATCATGACGATGCTCCGGCCAGGGAGGGCGGGGTGGTGCGAGAGCCGCGACGCGCGGTGACGCACAGCAGCGAAAGCGCGATGCTCCAGCCCGCACCCAACACCAGCAGGCCCTGCCACGTGGGTGCGGCGAAACGGACCGCATCGAAACCGCGCGCTGCGGAGAGGTAGGCCAGCGGTGCCAACAGCAGGCCGAACAGGGCCGGCAAGGCAGGGTGGCGCAGCAGGAAGCGCATCGAGGTGGTCAGCGTCATCGCGAACGCGGCCCACAGCGCCATGATCCAGGGAGGCGGCACCCAGCCCAGCGGGGCGGCGGCGTAGCGCACGGTGCCGCTGGCGGCAGCACTGGCGTCGACCAGCCATGCGCAGGCCAGTGCCAACACCATCAACCGAAGATCCAGCCGTGGTTGCGGCGACGTCAGCAGCTGGCTGCCGATGTAGAGAGAGGCTGCCAGCAACGCCGGCCACTGCCAGCCGCGCCCGGCGCCGGCCACGGCGCACACCCAGACCAGTTGGTTGCCGAGCAGATTGGGCCAGAATCTGCGCATCTCAGCTGCCTTGGCCCGATGAGGCGCCCGGGCGATGCCCCGGGCGCGCCATCAGCAGATGGGAGACCCCGATCGAGCGCTCCAGGAAGCCGCCCTCGCAGTAGGCCAGGTAGAACTCCCAAAGGCGGCAGAAGCGCGTATCGAAGCCTTGCGCCTGCACGTCGGGCAATCGGTCAAGGAAGCGCTGGCGCCAGGCGCGCAGTGTCAGCGCGTAGGAGTGGCCGAAGTCCTGCTGGGCGATCAGCTGCAGGTCGCTGGACCGCGTTTTGGCGGCCATGATCGCGTTGATCGACGGAATGAAGCTGCCGGGGAACACATAGCGCTTGATGTAGTCGACGCTGCGCCGGGCCTGCTCGTAGCGATGGTCCTCGATGGTGATGGCCTGCAGCAGGGCAACGCCATCAGGCTTGAGCAGGCGCTGCAGCGTGGCCATGTAGGTGTCCAGGTATTCTGCGCCGATGGCTTCGATCATCTCGATCGACACCAGCTTGTCGAACTGGCCCTGCAGGTCGCGGTAGTCCTGCATCAGCAGCGTGACCTGGTCCTGCAGGCCGGCCGCCTGCACGCGCTGGGCAGCCAGCGCGCGCTGCTCGGCGGAGATGGTGGTGGTGGTGACGTGGCAGCCGTAGTGCTGCGCCGCGTGCAGCGCAAAACCACCCCAGCCCGTGCCGATCTCCACCACGCGATCGCCCGGCTTGAGCTGGAGCTGCTGGCAGATGCGGTCCAGCTTGCGCCGGGAGGCGGATTCCAGCGACTCGTCTTCTGTGTCGAACAGGGCGGAGGAATACATCAGGTCGGGCGACAGGAACAGGGCAAAGAAGTCGTTGCCGAGGTCGTAGTGCGCGGCAATGTTGCGGCGGCTGCCTTCACGGCTGTTGCGGCGCAGCCGGTTCCAGCCGCGCAGCAGCCAGCCACCCACGCGGGCCGGGCCGCGCTCCATGCCGTCGAGCAGGTCGCGATTGCGCACCAGCAGCCGGATCAGCGCCACCAGGTCATCGCAGTGCCATTCGCCCTGGATGTAGCTTTCACCTGCGCCCACGCTGCCTTGCGCTGCAACCTTGCGGTAGAACGCCGGGTCATCGATGGTGACGGTCACCTGCAGTTCGCCATGGGCTTCGCCCAGCCAGACTTCGCCGAGTGCATCACGCACGCACAGGCGGCCGTCGCGCATGGGGGCAAGCTGTTCCAGCAGGCGGCGGCGCAGGAAGGCATCCAAGGCGCCGGGACGCGGCAGGGCGACCAGGGGAGTCATCGAGTTCATCGCGGTTTCTCGGCAAGGGCAGGGTGGTCATGCACGGGGTTGCGCTTCAGCCACAGCCGCAGCGCGTGCCAGTGGATGGCGGCCATCACCTGCAGGGTCATCAAGGGATAGCAGGCCAGGACCCGGGCCAGCCCGCGGCCATCCAGCGCGTGCCGCTGCATGGTCTGGGTGGCATCAAACTGGCGAACGCCTTGGCGCCAGACCTGCATGTGCACGCGCAGATCATCATCCGGGCAGTTGAACCGCCAGTCGTAGTGGCAATCCATCGGCATGAACGGTGAGACATGGAAGCGCTTGTCGAACCGCCAGCGCAGCGAGGCGCCTTCGTGGGTGGCCGTGGCGACTGGCAGCACATAGGCGTGCCGTTCCTTCCAGGGCGTATTGGTGATCTCGGCGACGATGCAGTCCAGGGTGCTGCCATCGGACTGGTAGCAGTAGTAGAAGCTGACCGGGTTGAATACGTGCCCGGCGAAGCGAAGATGGGTGAGCAGGCGTACCGGGCCGGTAGGCCGATAGCCCAGGGTGGCCGCGGCACGGTCGCGCACCGCATCGGCCAGTGGTTGTGCGGGATTGCCGAAGTAGTCGCTGCGGCGGAACTCGGCCAGGTTGCGGCGATTGACCGACCACAGCCAGCGCCCGGCGAACACGGTCTCCAGCTCGTCCAGATCGAGCAGCAGCTGCGCGATCGGATAGCGGAATGCGTGGGGCTGCGGATGATGCCGTCGGTGCATCACCTGCCCGAAGTAGAGTGCGCTGGCACTCACGCTGCCACCTCGCCGGGCACAACGCTGTCACGGTGCGCGGTGCACTCGCGCATCGCGTCCACCACGCGGCGGGCGCTGCGGATGCCGTCTTCGTGGAAGCCCCAGCCCCAGTATGCGCCCGCGAACCAGGTGTGGCGGCGGCCCTGCAGCTCTGCCCAGCGCTGCTGGGCACGGATAGCGGCATGATCGTGCACCGGGTGGGCATAGTGCAGCCTGCGCAGCACCTTGGCCGGATCGATCGCCTCGCTGCGGTTGAGGGTCACGACCAGCGGGGTGTCACCGGGCAGGCCCTGCAGGAGGTTCATGCAATAGCTGACCGTACAGGGCGCGCCTGGATCCCTGGGAACGTGTGCATTCCATGCAGCCCATGCCTTGCGGTTGCGCGGCAGCAACGATGCATCGGTATGCAGTACTGCTTCGTTGGGCTGGTAGCGGATGGCGCCGAGCACTTCGCGTTCGGCCGGATCGGCGTCACGCAGCAGGGCAAGCGCCTGGTCGCTGTGGCATGCCAGGATGACCTCGTCGAAACCCTCCACGCCCGCCGCGCTGTGCACGCGCGCGCCCCACGGCATGCGTTCGACCGAGTGAACCGGGCATTCCAGCCGCTCGCGCACCCGCCAGCGGGCGCGAAGGGCATCGACATACCGTGCCGAGCCACCGCTGACTACCCGCCAGGGTGCGCGCCCGGTCATCTGCAGCATCTGGTGGTTGGCCATGAACTGGGCCAGGTAGCGGGCCGGGAACTGCATGACCGTGGCGGTCGGTGACGACCACAGTGCCGAAGCCATCGGCAGCAGGTGCTCGTCGATGAAAGCGGTGCCGTAGCGCTGGCTGCGCAGGTACTGGCCCAGTGTCGGGCCTTCGTCTTCCGCCAGCAGCAGCGGCGCATCCCGGTAGAACCGGCGCAGGTCGGCCAGCATTCCCCAGAAGCGCGGCGAAACCAGATTGCGACGTTGGCAGAACAGGCCATCCAGCGAAGTGGCGTTGTACTCGACGCCACTGCGCTCGCTGTGCATCGAGAAGCTCATGGTGGTCGGCTGCGAGGCCACACCCAGTTCTTCGAACAGTGCCGTCAGCAGTGGGTAGTGCAGGGGATTGAAGACGATGAAACCGGTATCCACCGCCATGCGCGTGCCGTCCACCTGCACGTCATGGGTGTGGGTATGCCCGCCCAGGTAATCGTTGGCCTCGAACAGCGTCACTTCGTGTTCGCCGTCCAGCCACCAGGCACTGGCCAGGCCGGCAATGCCGGAGCCGATGATCGCGATGCGCATGTCAGTACCTCGCCTTGACCAGTACCCACTCGGGGATGGGCTTGAGTCCCCTTACCAGGCCCATGGCCGCCATTGCGCGCAGCCCGTACCAGGTCAGGTCGATCTCCCACCAGCGGAACCCCTGGCGGACGGTCCCAGGGAAGAAATGGTGGTTGTTGTGCCAGCCTTCACCGAAGGTAAGCAGCGCCAGCCAGAGGTTGTTGCGGCTGTCGTCACGGGTCTCGAAGCGCCGCCGGCCAAAACGATGGGCCAGCGAGTTGATGGTAACGGTGGCGTGGAACAGCACCACGGTGGAAATGAAGAAGCCCCACACCAGCAACTGCGGGCCAGAGGTGTGCAGTCCGGGCGCCCAGCGCTCCAGGCCGGCGCCGAGTGCGTACAGCGCGGCAGCCAGCAGTACCGGCACCGCCGTATCAAAACGGTCCAGCCAGCGCAGTTCCGGGAAGCGCGCCAGGTCAGGCACGCGCGATAGATCCGTGGCGAATGCCTCGCGGGTGAGGAACCAGCCCATGTGGCTGCGCCAGAAGCCGCCTTCGCGCGGCGAGTGCGGGTCCAGCGGTTGGTCGGCATGCCGATGGTGATGGCGATGGTGGGCCGCCCACCACAGCGGCCCACGTTGCACGCTGGACGCGCCGATCACCGCGAACACGAATTGCACCGTTCGCGATGCCTGGAACGTCCGGTGCGAGAAGTAGCGGTGGTAAAAGGCGGTGATCGCAAACATGCGCACTGCGTAGAGGGCTGCGGCGACGATCACTGCCGTCCACGAGATACCTACCCAGATCACCGCGATGCAGGCCAGGTGCATCAACGCGAACGGTACGGCGCGCAGCCAGTCGATGCGTCCGGGCTCGCCAGCGGCGTGGTCTGCAGCGCTGCCGGTGTCGACCCAGCGCTTCAGGGTGCGCAGCAGGCGCCAGCGTCGGCGGGGGAGGGGCGCTACAGAGGCCATGGCGGATCTCGGCGGGTGTCGTGTCTTCCTCTACGCAGCAGTGCGCGCAATGGATGCGGCCGGCTGTGGAGAATTTCGGCTTCACTTGGGCATCACGCTGCAGCGCCCGACCAGGGGTTGCGTCCAGGCCTGTTGCCATTCGTTGGCGGACCGCTCGGCCACCGGCGAGCTGAAGCGCACCGTGACCTGTGGGTAGGTGCCGCGGGTATCGCGCAGGTTGCTGGTTCCGCGGAATTCCAGCAGGCGGCGGTCGGTGCTGGCATAGACCAGCGACAGGCGCGGCGCGATGCCGCCGTACCAGGTGTCCAGACTGACCTCGATGGCCTGGGCGTCGATGCCCTGCCAGCGAACCGGGCCGGTGTGCCGCACCTGCACCGGGAAGAAGCGCTGCCGCCCCGGCACCAGGAAAGGCAGACTGATGCGTTCACCTCGCAGCAGCGCTGGCCAATGTTGGCGCACCGCGGCGTCGAAGCCCGTGTCGATCACCGCATCCGGAGCCAGCTCAAGCCGACGATGACGCAGCTCACTGGCGGCATCTTCTTTCCAGGCGATGGACACCGACTCGCCACTGGCGTCGACGTCAGCGGTTTGCCCACTACGGCTGTCCTGCAGCGAATAGCCCCGGGCCTGCGGGCGGGCGCTGGCCGGCAGATGCTTGCGGGCGAAGGGGCGGCCATCCGGGCACTGATAGAGCACCCAGCGCTCGGCACCCTCCGATGGGCCGCGCCGCCAGTGCACTTCACGGTAGAGCAGATCGCCCTGCGCCGAGGTGGCCACGCCCTCGTTGCGCAGCCAGGGCGCCGCCAGCGCGGCATGGGGCAGGCACAGCAGCAGCCAGGCAGTGCGCATGGTGTTCATCCGGTAGGGAGGCTCAGGTCATACGGCAGGCGCGGCTGCTTGGATGCACAGTGCCTGCTGCATCCAATGGCCGCCCCTGCGCGTAGAGAGGACAGACCTTCACCTGCCCGCCGCTCACGCAGATGTACCCTGACGCTGCCAGCACCCTCCTCAACTTCGATACCGCACGCACCGTGTCCAGTTCCCAGCAGCCCAGCAGCGAGCCGACGAACTGGGCCGATGACATGGACAGTGTGGCGCGGCTGCGCGACCGCGACTGTTTCATGCGGATCTATGACTACTTCATGCCGCGGCTGTGCGTGTATCTGCGTGGCCTGGGGGCACCCGACGCCGTGGCCGAGGAAATGGCGCAGGAGTGCCTGCTGCGCCTGTGGTTGCGGGCGGCCGAGTATGATGCGGCCCAAGGCGCGCTGAGTACCTGGCTGTACCGGATCGCGCGCAACCTGCATATCGACCGCATCCGTCGAGAGCGCAGCTGGATGCAGGTGCAGGCAGCGGTGGAAGACGCCGCGGCCGTGGACATGATCGAGCGCAGCAGCGCCGAGCAGTTCGCCGACCAGGCGCGCCTTCGCCAGCGCATCAACGAGCTGCCCGCCGTGCAGGCGAGGCTGGTGCGGATGTCCTATTTCGAGGCGAAGAGCCACAGCGAGATTGCCCAGGCGCTGGGCATGCCGCTTGGAACGGTAAAGTCACACCTGCGACGTGCGTTCCTGCAACTGCAGGCCAAAGTGGGAGGTGCGCTGTGAATCCGCATCACCACCTGCACGAATCCACGCTGATGAGCTATGCCGCCGGCGCGCTGCCGGCGCCGTTGAGCATCGTGGCCGGTGCCCACCTCGAGCAGTGCCCCCACTGCCGCCAGCGCCTGCGCGATGCCGAGGCGATCGGCTCGGTGCTGCTGGAGCAGACCCAACCGCCCGCGGCCGACGCGCGTCGCGAGCAGTTGCGCGAGGCCATGCTGGTGCAGCTGGCCTCGGACGCGCCGAGCGCCATCGCCGGAGCCAGGCGCCCGGTGCCGAGGGAGCGGCCCGAGGCCGATCCGGACCATCTGCCCGCCTCGTTGCATCCTTACTTCGGCGCTTCGCTCAGTGCCCTGCGCTGGCGCTGGATGGCGCCCGGCGTGCACTGCATCAGGGCTGAGCAGATGCCCTCGCTGATCATGCTGAAGATTGCCCCGGGCAAGTGCCTGCCGATGCACAGCCATGGCCGCAGCGAACTGACCCACATCCTTCGAGGCTCGTACAACGACGCGCTGGGGCTGTTCGCGCCGGGCGACGTGGCGGACCTGGACGAGGAGGTGGAGCATCAACCGGTAACTGCCCCGGGTGTTCCCTGCATCTGCGTTTCAGCGCTGGACGCGCCGTTGGTGTTCAGTGGCTGGCTGGCGCGGAAGATCCAGCGTTTCGTGAAACTCTAGCGTGGGTGCGACCATGGCCGGGAAAGGTGCGTTGAGGATTCTGTTGACCGGTGCCTCGGGCTTGGTCGGGCAGGGCGTGGCGTTGGCCTGCCAGCGCTCGCCGCAGGTCGGCCATCTGGCCGCGCTGGTGCGGCGCCCGGGCAGCCTCAGCGGAGCGGGTAGGGAGCTGGTTGTTCCTGACTTCCTGCATATCCAGGGGCGCTCGGATGAACTGGCCGGGTTCGACGCATGCTTCTACTGTGCCGGTGCGCCACCGGTCGGCACGGCTGAGGCCGAGTATCGACGCGTGACCCGGGACATCACGCTGGCGGTGGCCCGCGCCTGGGCAACTGCGAATCCCGAGGGATGTTTCCTGTATGTATCCGGTGCCGGCGCGGATCCACAGAGCAGATTGATGCCGTTGAGGATCAAGGGCGAGACCGAGGTGGCATTGCAGGCCCTGCCGATGCGCTCGGTGATGCTGCGCCCGGGGGCGTCCGGCCGGTGCCGGGAACCGGCACGCGTCACGGCTTGCTCAAGCCCCTGTACTGGGGTGGCGCGCCGTTGATGAAGCTGGCCGGCGCCGTTGCGCCGTCGTTGATGACCAGCAATCTGGCGCTGGGCCAGGCGATGATCGCACTGGCCGGGCGGGAGCATCCGCCGGGCACGGTGGAATGCGCGGACATCAACCGGATCGCTGCTGGCGCGCGCGATCCGGCGTCCTGATCTCAGAGTGGCACCGTCTCCAGCGCGGTGCGCACCGCCGTCGCCAGGTCACTGCGGGTAAACGGCTTCGGCAGCAGTGCAACGGCCCGTCCCTGGCTGCCCACCTGGTCGTGGTCGCGCGGATAGCCCGACGTGAACAGGACGGCGACTTCCGGCCAGCGTTCACGGACTTCACGCACCAGCTCCCAGCCCGACATGCCGGGCATCACCACGTCAGAGAACAGCAGGTCCACTTTGGTATCAGGGCGTTCCAGCAGCCGCAGTGCGGAGGGGCCGTCGTGGGCTTCCAATACCCGGTAGCCCAGCAGCCGCAGTGCATCCACCGTGTGGGCGCGGACATCGTCGTTGTCCTCGGTCACCAGGATGGTTTCCTCGCGCGGCGAGTAGCCCGCCAGGCCGGTCTGCGGGGGACGCGCTTCGGAGGGCAGGGCCAGCGGTGAGCGCGGGAACATCATGGTGATACTGGTGCCGCCGCCTTCCACCGAATCGATCAGTACGTGGCCGCCTGACTGCTTGACGAACCCGTGCACCATCGACAGGCCCAGGCCGGTGCCACGGCCAACCTGCTTGGTGGTGAAGAAGGGTTCGAAGACCCGGGCAAGCGTCGCCGCATCCATGCCGTGGCCGTTGTCACGCACCCGCAGCATCACGTACTCGCCCGGCGTCGCATCCGGGAACAGCGCAGCGTAGTCGTGGTCGAGGTGGCTGTTGTCGACCTCGATCACCAGCCGGCCGCCGTGCGGCATCGCATCGCGGGCATTCACCGCCAGGTTCAGTACGGAGGCCTCCAGCTGGCTGACGTCGATCTCGACACACCAGATGTCCTCGGCGCTGCGGATCTCCAACTGCACCAGCTCACCCAGCGCACGCTGCAGCATGTCGTGCATGTCCAGCAGGCGCTCGTTGAGGTTGGCGGCCTGGCTGCGCAGCGGCTGGCGGCGGGCAAACGCCAGTAGGCGCTGGGTCAGGCTGGCGGCACGGCCCACCCCCTTCAGCGCATTGTCCAGCGCACGGCCCACCAGCGCACCGGCCTCGCCAGCCCTTTCACTGAGCAGCATGGCGTGCTCGACATTGCCGGAAATGACGGTCAGGATGTTGTTGAAATCATGTGCGATGCCGCCGGTGAGCTGGCCGACCGCCTCGATTTTCTGCGACTGGCGCAGGGCATGCTCAGCCTGCACGCGCGCGGTGGTTTCCACGGCCTCGGAGACCACAGCGGTGACCACCCCTTCCGTATCGAGCAGTGGACGGAACGAGAAATCGAAGCTGCGCCGCCCGGTCGGGAGTTCCAGTTCCAGCGCATGCAGTGAACTGCGGCCCTGTACGGCTGCGGCCACGGCCCGATCGATCAGCGCGCTGATGCCCTCGGTGGTGCCGAACCAGACCGATTCGGCGAAGCGTTGGCCAACGACGTCCTTCTTGTCTGCCAGCACCGCGGCCAGTGACGCGTCATTGGCATCGACCACGCGTCCGGACAGATCCAGCAGCACCTGGTGCTGGAAACTGGATTCGAAGATCGTCTGCAGGCGCCGCTTGCTGGCGCGCAACTCGGCCGTGCGTGCCTGTACCTGCTGCTCGAGCAGCTGGTTGTCTTCGCGCAGGGCCAGCTCGGCCTGTTTCAGCAGCGAGACGTCGCTGCCCAGGCAGATATACCCGGCCACGCTGCCATCGGCGGCATGCTCAGGCACGCAGTCCATCTGCACGAATCGTGATTCGCCACTGCGATGGATCAGTTCGACCTGGAAGCGGGTGCGCTCGCCCTGCAGTACGCGTTCCAGGCTGGGCAGGGCGTGCTCGAAGGCGGAAATGCCGCTGACATCCCGAGCCGGCCGACCCAGCAGTTCTGCAAGGCTGAATCCATGCCAGTCCAGGAACGCCTTGTTGGCAAACCGGTAGCGATGGTCCTTGTCCAACTGGGCGATCAGCGCCGGGACGGCATCGGTCACCATCTGCAGCTGGGCCTGGCTTTCGTTCAGGGCGGCCTGCGCATTGGCCAGCTGGGTGCGCTCGTGCGCCTCCTGGCGGGCGCGTCGGATCGCATCGGGCAAGCGTTGCAGGCGTTGCTTCACCACGTAGTCGCGGGCACCGCGCGTGAGTGCCTGTACCGCCAGTTCCTCGGTCAGGGTGCCGGAAACAAAGATGAAAGGCGTCTGCGGCACGCACTCGCGCGCCAGGGCAAGTGCTGCGTCACCATCGAAGCCTGGCAGGACATGATCGGCGAGGATCACGTCGAACGGGCGGTTTTCGATGGCCTCGATGAACGCGTTGCGGGTCCACAGGCGCTCGGCCTCGAAATCGAGGCCGGCACGCTGCAGCTGGGCGCTGATCAGCTCCGCATCAAGCGCGCTGTCCTCCAGCATGAGGATGCGCAGGCGCTCGCTGCGGCGCGATCCATCACGCATTGCGCTGCCCCGAACCGTTGGGTCGATGCGGTGGCGGCTGGTTGGTGATGCCCCAGAACATGCCCAGGCCCTGGATGGCGTCGAAGAATTCCTTGAAGTCGACCGGCTTGACCACGAATGCGTTGACGCCCAGTTCGTAACTGCGCACCAGATCCTGCTCCTCGCGCGAAGAGGTCAGCATCACAACCGGGGTGCTGCTCAGGTACGGGTCGCCACGGACCTGCTCCAGTACCTCCAAGCCATTGACTTTGGGCAGCTTCAGGTCCAGCAGCACGACCACCGGGCCGCCGTGCATGGCACCGGCGAACTTGCCTTCGCAGCGCAGGTAATCCAGCGCTTCGGCGCCGTCGCGTACATGGATGACATCGTTCAACAGCTGGCAGCGCTCAAGCGCGGCCATCGTCAGCTCTGCATCCTTGGGGCTGTCCTCTACCAGGAGGATCGGCCGCAGGTCCCTCATGGGTGTTCTCCTGTGGAGCGGGGTAGGGTGAAGTGAATGGTCGCGCCCTTGCCGGGCTCGCCCTCGGCCCAGGTACGGCCGCCATGGCGGCCGATGATGCGGCGCACGTTGGCCAGGCCGATGCCGGTGCCTTCGAACTCTTCGATGTGATGCAGGCGCTGGAACACGCCGAACAGCTTGTCGACGTAACGCATGTCGAAGCCGCAGCCGTTGTCGCGCACGAAGAAGTGATCTTCGTCGTCGCTGCGGCCGTGCCCAATCTCGATCATCGCGTGCTCGCGCTCGCGGGTGAACTTGATCGCGTTGCCCAGCAGGTTCTGCCAGACCAGGCGAAGCATCGTCGGGTCGGCTTCCACCTCCGGCAGCGGCGCGAGCGTCCACTGCACGTCGCGGCCGGCGTAATCCAGCGCCAGGCTCCGGCGCACGTCCTCGGCCAGCGCAGCCATGTCCAGACGCACCCGCCCAAGCGTGGAGCGTCCCATCTGCGAGAAGCTGAGCAGGTCGTCCACCAGTGTGCCGGCGGACTTTGCTGAATCGACGATCGTATCCAGGAAGCGGCGCTCGGTCTCGTTGAGGCGGTCGCCCGCCGAGCTGCCAAGCAGCTCCGAATAGCCCACGATGTGGCGGAAGGGGGCGCGCAGGTCGTGGCTGACCGAATAGGAAAAGGCTTCCAGTTCCTTGTTGCTGCGCAGGAGCTGCTCGTTCAGTTCCGCCATCTCCTCGGCCTTGCGCAGCACGATATCGACGATGGCCGTGCGCATCTCGTGTGCCGCATCGCAGTCGGCGTCGGTCCACGGCAGGCTGCGCTGCCGCACGGTCTCTTTCCAGGCGTCGAAGGAGCTCCGCGGGGAGAGTGCGACGCCGGGCGCTGCGGTCTTGCGGGGGTCTCCCCCCAGCGCACGGTTCGCACCACCTCCGGCCGGAACCACATCAGGTAGCTGTCATGCAGCTGCGAAATGGACACTGCCAGCAGGCCGCTGGCTACATCGGCCAGGTGCGCGGCAGGCGACCAGTCGGCGGCAAGATGGTCGGTGCAGTAGGTTTCCTGGCCGGGCTGCCGGGTAGCCAGCCAATCGGCCAGCGCCAGCACGTCGCTGGCGGGCGGGCACTCACCCACGCGCATGCAGTCGCCCTTGTGCACGATGGCAGCCCCGGCCGCGCCGGTCAGCGACAGCAGGCTGCCTTCGTCCTGGCGCAGGGCCGCCATGAATTCTTCGTCGCCGGCCATGCGGCCCAGCAGCTTGACCAGTATCGAGCGACGCGCGACGCGTTCTTCAATCGCGAGCGCGCGCTCCTTCAGTGCAATCTGCAGCGACAGGATCTGGCCCATGAACTCGCAGGCGGTACGCACGTGGTAGGGCAGGCGGCGTGGCTGCACGGTGTGGCAGGACACCAGGCCCCATAACCGCCCCTCATGTACCAGTGACACCGACATCGACGCCCCGGTCCCCATGTTGCGCATGTACTGAAGATGCACGGGGGACACGCTGCGCAGCACGGCCAGGCTCAGGTCGGTCGGTGGCGCCTCGCGGTGGTCTTCGGCCCGCATCAGCGGGGTAGGGGTA
The DNA here is from genome assembly GCF_006228405.1 of Stenotrophomonas sp. pho. NCBI lineage: Bacteria > Pseudomonadati > Pseudomonadota > Gammaproteobacteria > Lysobacterales > Lysobacteraceae > Stenotrophomonas > Stenotrophomonas sp. pho. Next base: position 2,176,511 of record NZ_CP029759.1, read on the forward strand.
TAGTTGTTGTCTGCGATCAGGCGCACCCGGTTCCGGCGGTACAGTTCGCGGGCCTGTGCGGGAATGTCCGACTCGGGAAAGCGCAGGTCCAGGTAGGACGGCAACAGGCCATTGCCATCTTCGGCCACCACGATGCCATTCCAGCCAGCATCGAATTGATAGACCAGGGTGCGGTCAAAGCCGGTGAGCCGCCGCATGTGCGCGGCCGCAAGCCTGCACAGGTCTTCCACCGTCGCTGCCGATTCAATGCCGGTCATCAGCTCGCGGATGGCTGGATACAGTTCTTCCAGCGAACCGGGCTGGCCGGGAACCGGCGCCTCCAGCTCGACCAGAAGATCCGTGGCGGAGCGGTGCACGAGCAGCTGATGGCGGCCGTGCCCATCCAGGTGCACCGCACCGACATGCGCGCTGCTGCCCACCGTCGCCTGTTGCAACACGCCCTGGAACGGTGCCAGCACGCCGCCCAGCACTTCACTGACGTGCTGCATCAACGGTTCGCCGAACTGTTTCAGCAGCCCGGGGTGGCTGATGGCGCGCTCGCGTACCTGCAGGGACTGCGGTTCAACGACCAGAAGCACACCGTAGGGCTGGATCGCGCCAGGGGTGTGGATCGGTTCGCGCGCGCAACGGGACAGGGCAGTGTCGTGCGCGGATTCGGTAGGAGGCGTCAAGGGCGGGACTCATGATTCGTGGATGGCTGGAACGGCCCAGCACTGCATCCGGTGTGCATGGATGGTGAAGCAAAAGCGTGCCGCCGCATACCACCACGTGAATGTGAAGGGTCTTTCATTCAAACCTGAATTCTTCATCTACGCAGCGACGGATGAACTGGAAGGCGTCTGTCGCGCCCCTGCATGCCTGTGCGCGCTCCTGGCCACTTAAAACGAGGGCATCCAGTTCCTCCCGCTCGCGTCTCCAGTATTCGGCCACACCGAGGTTGGAAGGGCGCAGGTGGCGCGCTCCGTATCCGGCATGAAGCTGCAACGCAGCGGCCATCTTCAACAGCACGGCCGCCCCCAGCGTCGAGCCCTCCGCCACGTAGCGCCAGCCCAGAACAGTCGCTTTCGAGAACACATGCGGCTGCGGTTGCCAGGCATGGGGTGCCGGCATGGAAGCGCCGAGGTCGCGAAGATCCTCCTCGATCAGCGGCAAGCGGGTCGCGCCCGGATCCTGCATCCGGTACAGCGGCGCAACAGCGCTATGGAAGTGCCATTGCACGCGCAGGAAGCAGAGGTAACGCTGGCGCGACGCGAAGATGTGTTGCTGCAACAGGTGCTGGTCGAGGCGATCGTGGGCCGCTCGGGTGTGCGCTTTCAGGGCGGCGCTGAGGGCAATGGGGTGATCGGGTTGTGCTGGCAATGTGGATGTAGGCATCGGCGCGCACCCTAGCAGATTTCGATGCAGAGACCGGTGCAGGTTTCGCGGCCAGCACATCTGCGCTGCACGCCAGCTAGACAGCGGCTGCCCTACGGTGACTGCACTTCCAACAGATGCCACGCCCGTGAACCTGCAGACCGCACCCGCGCCCCAGTACCGTATGCTCCCTGACAGCTGCCAATTTGAATTGCTGGATGTGGATGCACTGCAGGATCCAGCCAGTGGCCGGCTGCTGCACCTGTACTCGCTGGTAGCGCGTTGCCTTTCCTGCGAGACGATCTTCAAGGCAGAAGAAGGGCAGGGCCTGGTCAGCCATACTGCAGCGCGAGTGGTGCGGTGCCCCACCGGTTGCGGGCAGCAGGCGTTCAAGCCGGGCCTGTTGCGGACCTGGTGCCCACAGGCCGTGGCCCAGGCCTGAACGCTGGATCCGCGTGTCACAGCAGCCCTGGATTGGCCCGCCAGACGGCGAAGTTGAGCGCCGAGGCGAACAGGATCCAGGCGAGATAGGGAAGCAGCAGCACTGCCGCGGCCGGGCGGGTACGCGCAAACGCGACGATCGTCGCGCACACCAACACGATCAATACGAGAATGTCGGCGAAGGCAAGCGCGCCCAGCTTCCAGCCGAAGAACAGCCAGCTCCACAGTGCGTTGACGGCCAGCTGCACCAGATAGAGCAGCAGCGCGGGTCGTGCCCCGCGCCAGCCACGTTCGCGCCAGACCAGCCACGCGGCAACCGCCATCATGGCGTAGAGCAGCGTCCACACCGGACCAAAGACGCTGGCCGGTGGCGCCCATGCCGGAAGCGTGAGGGTAGCGTAGAAGCTTGCCGCGGACGTGGACGCCCACGCCCCCAAGGCTGCCGCGACGAAGGTGATCGCCACCCATCCCAGAAATCCGGAAACCTGTGAACTCCGCTTCATAGCGTGCAGCTCCCTGATGCTTGTGCTGCCTGTCTACGCACAGGGGCAGCGAACGGATGCAGGTTGCTGGCCTTCAATCTGAAGAACCGACGGCACCCGCTCCCTGGCTCGCTGGCAGCAGGGAAGGTCGCTGGTCAAACCACTCCCTTGCTTTCGCCAGGTGCCATTGGCGCTGGTCACCGTCCAGCTCGATGCCCGCACCCAGCAGCCCCCAGCGCAGATAGAGATCACCGCGCTTGCGCTGGTCGAGCAGATCCAGCCGCGCGCGTACCGAAAGCCGATCGTTCTCGGCCTGCAGTCCATCGATGATCAGATGGCCCGGGCGCCAGCGCAGCGTCGCCCGTGCCTGCACCTGGCCGGAATCCAACAGCGACAGGGTCCAGCGCGGGTAGTCGGTACGCTCTGCGAACAGTGCAAGCAACGGCCGGGCATCGCTGAGATCCAGATCCGTGGTGGCATCGACCTGGAAGGGCGACTGCGCGTCGATGCGGCCACGCTTGAAGGCCACGCGGCCTTTCCATGCGCTTGCCCGCTCTGCGCCCGCCACCTGCACATTGCGAAGTTCGACGGTGGTGCCGGACAGATCGAAATGACGCTGATTGAAGTCACCGCGGCGCAGTGTTGCCTTCACGTCGACGTCGCCGCCCATGTCCAGCCCTGCCACCTTGGCGCTGGCATTGCGCCCCAGCAGCCGGGCAGTGCCATGGCCGACGCGTCCATCGGTGTCGAGCGTGGCATCGCCGCTCAGGCTGCCGGTGCCACGGAGCAGCCGCACCTGCGGCGAGCCCAGGTAACGGTTGTAGGCGGCCAGGTCGGGAATGGTTGCCTGGCTGAATCGCAGGTGCGCGCGGACACCCTTGCGCAGCTCCTGCAGGCGACCATCGCCGCTCAGGTCCAGGGCCAGATCACGGCCGTCGAACAGGCGCACATCCTTGGCATCGGTTGGCCGTGCAGTGAATCGTGGCAGCCGGACAGCCAGCTGTGCCTGGCTGGGGCTGCCGGCCTTCAGTTCGCCATGGGCGCTGGCCGTGCCCGCCAGTCGTACGCCGGCGACTTCGGCCACGGCTTCGGCGGCCGGAATGTCCACAGTGCTGCCTTCGATCAGTTCGCCGTTGCGCACGCGCAGATCCGCTTTCAGCGTGCCACCGCCGTCCAGCTGCAGCCACGGCTTGCGAACGAACAGGGCAGGGATCCAGTTGAGCGAAGTGAACGTCCATTCGCCGCGCACGGTACCAGAGCTGCGTTCCAGCAGCTGGGCGGGCTGCTGGAAGGGGATGTCCCGGCCACGGACGTGCAGATCCGCATCCACTTCACTGCCTGAGCCGGGTTTGGGCGGCAGGCGGGCCTGCAGGCGCAGGTCGTTGGACACATTGAGCTGCAGCGCCAGCACGCCGCGATTGGGGGCACCATCACCCAGGTAGAGCGGCACCTGCCAGATGGCGCGGTCCCCGGGCTGCAGCTGGCCGTCGATCAGGTGCAGCGCCAGCTGCAGGCGTCCGGGCACGGGGGCGCTGGAGATCTTCGGCGTTGTGGCATCCGTGTCCATGCGCAGGCCCTGGCTGCGGGCGTCGACCTCAAGCTGGGCATGCAGCAACTTCAACTTGGCCAGACCGGGCGCCTGGTCCCGATAGTGGCGCGGATAGCTGAAGCGCGCGGTGAGATCCATGTCGCCCAACAGCTGCACGCCGTCAAAACTGGTGTCCGCATCGCTGAACGCCACCTCGGATTCGAAGAGCTCCGACGGCCCGCCGCGCAGCTGCTTGAGAAAGCCCACCGTACCCCGGCCCTTGCCAATGATCAGCAACTTGCCAAAGCGTGCGCTGCGGATGCTGTCGCTGTGGATGGCGTCGAAACGGAGCGTCCAGCCGCGGTCGCTGCGCGGTGGTGGCGGGATGGCTTCTTCGACGCGGCTGATCTCGGCGGAAACCCCCGTCGCCTGCAAGCGCGGAACCCGCACCTCGCGCTGGAACAGGGGCAGCACCGCCAACCGGGCGCTGGCGCGCTCGGCATGCAGCACGTAGACCGTGTGGTTCACGTGGCCGCGCATGTGCACGTTCCAGGCGATGACATGGCCGGGCAGCAGCGTGATGGCCGGGCCGGTGGTCATCACGAACTTGTGCGGCTTGCGGTTGGTGACCTGATCGAACAGCGGGGTATTGAGGAAGATGTTGCCGGCCAGCAGGTACAGCAGGTAGATGCCCAGCAGGACGTACGCGGGAACGCGCCACCGTCGAAGCCGCTGCGGGATGTGCACGGAAACAGGAGACATCTACTGCTCTGAGGGCCGGAATTTCCACAACTATTGCGGAGCCGATGGCGGTGGCGCGTGAAGCAGCTACGGGGCAGGCGCTGGATTCTGGTAGTGTCCGGCCTGGTCACCACCACAGATCTGCAGGAGACGCATGGAGATCCGGCCCGCCCGTGCAGGCGATTTCGACGCGATGTGGGGCATGTTCAAGGCGGCCATTGCGGCGCAGGATGCGCTGCCTTTTGCCTCCTCTTTTGAGGTCGAAACCTTTCGCGCGCATTGGTTCCTGTCGCAGACACCTTATGTGGCCGTTCTGCAGGGCCGGGTGGTGGGCATGTACAAGATGGGCCCGAACTTCCCTGATCTGGGGGCGCATGTGGCGAGCGCCACGTATGTGGTGGATGTTTTCGCACAGGGGCAGGGCGTGGGCCGGGCCTTGGTGGAACACAGTCTGGAACGGGCGAGGGCGGAAGGATTCCTCGCCATGCAGTTCAATTACGTGGTCAGTACCAATGCCCCGGCGGTGGCGCTGTACAGGAAGCTGGGGTTCGAGGTGGTCGGTACGTTACCCAAGGCGTTCCGGCATGGGACGCTGGGTCTGGTGGATGTCTTTGTGATGCACAGGTTCCTGTGATGCGATGCGTCCGCCGCGCGTGGTCGGCGATATCCAGCCGAGCTGGCTGCACAATTCCTGAGGATGTCCCTTGAATCCATTGGTACAGTTTTTGCTGAGTCTGCTGGCGGGCGCGTTCCTCCTTCTGTTGGCTGTGGGGCACGACTACTGGAAGCGCCTGCGTTGGCTCTTCGGATGGGATCCCAATCTGGGCCATGAATCTGCAGACAAGCTCATTTCCATCGCCAACAGGACGGTGCTGGTGACGGCCGCCTTGCTGTTGGTTTGGGCGGTGACAGGCCCATCCCCGTACCGGAGGAACTGGGAGATGGAGGTTTGGGGTTTGCCGGCCGGCACGTTGATTGCGTATGTGGCGCTCATCCTCAGCGCATCGACGCGGTCCCGCGCCTAGATGGCATGGAGCTCGCCGGCATGGAACGGCCCAATAGCGTGACGCGTCACGACCATTGAGTGGCTACGGCTGGGGTGCCAGAACGCGCTCCTGAGGCCTCGGTTGTTGGTGCCGAATCGGCGAAAGCGCTCTTGCCAGGCTGGCGTGCAGCCACGGCAAGATCAGCGGCAAAACTACGCCCGCAAAGCCGTCTTTACCCGCCACTGTCAGATCCGCAAGATCCTTTGCCATTCCTGCAGAGGTTGAGGGAAGCCCAAAGGGCGGTTGGCAGTGATCGAATCACTGACAATCAGGCCGGCGCCTGGAGTGGATCAGGGGCGTGACTGGTGAAGCCTGGATCGGGCAATGGCGTAATGAACATAATATACATTATGCGAAATGCTGTATCGACCTTGGCACGGTTCGTCGGCTCCGCGTGGCAATGGCTGGGCCTCTGGCTCGGCTCTTGCCTGCGTCCTCAATCCCCGGCCAAGGATGAGATCGCGGCATGATTGAGTTTGACCCGCACCAACGTATCGACTTGACCGGCCCTTGGGCCGGTTTTTCTTTCCTCGGTGATCGCCTGATCACCCCCGAGGGCCGCGAGCTGCTTCCCGAAGATCTGGCCTGGCTGTCACTCACCGCCTGCCAAGCGCAGGAATGGCGCCGGATGATGGAAACTGCGCGCTCGAGGCCGTCGATCGACAGTTCCAGAAATGCGCGCAATCGCGATGCCGGCATTCGCCATCATCCTGCCACTGTCGTCAATCTGCGAGACGTGGTGAGCCGGCGCAAACAGCGTTCGGCGGTGGTGATGGCTGGCCCTGACGCCGAGCCACCTGCAGCAGACCTACCGGCGCCGGGGCCAAGGCGCCGCGAGCGCGTGTGAAGCGTTTCCGTAGGGGCGCTGCCCCTACACCCCGGTTCATTGCTCGCGGCAGCGCAGCCATTCGCCCTTGGCATTTCGCAACTGTTCCCAGCCGTTGTTTAGGCGGCGCATTGCGGTGCCCCCCATGCAGGCAGCGCCCAGCTGCTTTGCCTCGGCGCTCCCGTAGGCTGGCATGCGAACAATCTCGCTCGATGGCGTTGGTAACCCTTGGCGACGCGCCTCGCCCTGTATCAGGGATCGCTCAATGTCCGCGCAATAGATCCGGATGCGTGGATCAACGTGTTGTTGGCATTTCAGAGGCTCTGCGCCAAGGTTGCTCGCCTTCGGTGTTGGCGGCGTGTACCTGGGCGGTGGCTGTGGACCGGTGGCCGAGCGTAGTTGTTGCGCATGCGCAGGTGCCCACAGCAGCAGTAGAGCCAGCACTAGGCCTGATCGAATGTCCATTTCGCCCCAAGGTTCGGGGGCATGGTATCCCATTGCGAAAATCAGAAGCTCGCCGGATATGGCGGCGTCTCTGGGAACGTGCCCATGGGGCGCTTCCCAACTGCTATTAGGGTGCTCCCGTTCGCCGCGGCGGTGGTCGGCTGTGTCTCGCTCGCGCTCGTCACAGGCGACCCCGCCGCAGCCTTTATGCGCGCGGTCGTAGCATCGGACTGCTCGCCAAACGGGTCCACGGGCCAAGTCGTGGCGATAATCTCATGCCCCTTAGCGCTCAGTAACACGCCGAATTCGGTTCGCTTCACAGACCAGCCCAGCGCCCACAGCTGCTCAGTGGTGAATCGATCGAGCACTTGCCCGCCGCCTGACGCGCGAAACTCCACGATGTCGCGCTGACCGTACCACCCGGCGTGCCTCGCCCTGGCATTGGCCGCCATGTCCAAAATGTACTGAACGCCCGCAGGAAGCTTCTCCTTCGCCTTGGGTGTCTCGACCTTTGTGACCACCGTGGCCGGCTGAGCACCCGGCGCGTGCGCTATCGCGGGAATTGCGGCCTTCTGCGTCTTGACAACTTCCTTTAGCTTGCTCTCCTCGCCTGTGGAACCGTCTGCGAAGAAGAACCGCAGGAACATCACCACGCCAATGACAAGCGCGAGGCCCATTACGATTGATGGGCCGCGCAGGGTCTTCCACAAAGTGCGCGTGTTTCCCTTGTAGACCTCATTGGACTCGATGCCAGGCTGCACGCCGTGGTACAGCTCCCATATGGCCGGATCATACTTCCGCACCTCGGTGCCAACGGTTTCGTATTTGCCGGTGCCGGTGGCAGCGTAGAACCTCACCGAGTAGCGCTGATCGGACCCCAGCGCGTCGAGCTTGGTATACGTGTTCTTCTTCGCCATGCGGCGGATGATCAAGCGATGCAGGTCTTTGCAGTCCTGCGAAATGATCACCATGTCCAAGCTGATATGGCCGTGCTTGGCGAAGAAGTTTGCAGTGCGCTCGGGCAGGTTGGCGCGATTGGTAGGCCAGTATTCGTGTGCCTCATCGATCACGATCAGTGCGTGCTTCTCGATATGCGGAAACGAAATGGCGCCATCGTTGTCGGTGTCGCATACGCACCAATCAACCACTTCCTTGTCGCCCATCACGTGCACCAGGTCGCGCACCTCTTCTTCAGGCATGCCCAGGTGCGCGGCGATCTTGTCGAGGCTCTCCCCTACCCCGTTTAGGCGCACGTAGACATGGCGCTTAGCGCGCAATGCAGGAAGGATGTGATGCAGAACCGCCTCGTAGCTCTTGCCGCTGCGCGGCAAGCCTTCATGGCCGAAGATCATTTCGTTACGTCCACTGGAAGAGAGTGAGGAACACCCGCACAAGGCGGAATACAAGTGCAGCCGTCAACACAGCGATAGCCTCACCTACGCGCAACTGGGCAACGATGAAGGCGGTCCACGGCCCCGCAGCGTTGAGCATTGCGCAGAAGCTGATTTGCGATAGGAAATCAGGCGCTGGAATCAGGTACACGATGGCCTTGACGAACGACAGCACCAGCTCGATGAAGTCGGTCTGCAGATCCGTCATGAAGTCGGAGAAGTCCGCCCACAACGACGTGATCTGTTCCTTTGCCCACGTGGTAAGGGCGGTGACCGGCCCTACCCCATCGGCATATGCCCACGAAGCTGACAGCACGAGCACAATCAGCGCAGCAGCCAGCACGATCAGATGATTGCGCCTCATAGCAGTGCCCACCTCAGCGCCACGATGCCCATGCCTGCAAGGAAGACAAATCCGGCGTACTGGAACAGCTGTAGCAATGGGCCAGAGCACAGCGAGGCCAGGTCAAACTTGCCTGCGTACTGTCCACCATCCCACGTTGCAGTCGGACAAGTGCCACCGCCTGTGCAGCTGCCGAAGAAGCCTTTGACCTTCGACAAGATCGGGGCGCCTTCAATGGCCGTCTTGAACTCCGCTATCACCTGCTGAACCGTCTTGCCGGACTTCTTGTAGAGGCGCCCTGTCGTTGGTCCCGGCGCCCCTCCGTCACCGCCCTCGCCCGTTCCCGGGCCCGGTCCGGGCCCCGCACAGCCATCCGGGTCTTTGCAATCACCATCCCCGTCGCCGTCCCCATCACCATCACCATCACCGGGCCCGGTGCCACCGCCGCCATCACCGCCCCCGCCGTCGCCACCCCCGCCGTCACCTCCACCATCGCCACCCCCGTCACCGCCGCCGTCACCTGGGCCGGTTCCGCCTCCATCTCCCCCGCCTTCACCCGGGTCGGGCGTAGTAGGCGCAGGGTGATCGTCTGTCGTGCAGGTGGCACCGGTGGGAGAGAAGAGGCGTCCGGTTGGCGACTGTGCATAGAGCGAGCCACTGTATGCGCAACCATCGCTGCAAACGCTGTCGAGGCCGGTGCTACCGCCCCCTTCCAACTGGTTTCCTCAGGTCGCGCGGAGCACACGCCGCTGTAGTAGAACGACTCCACCGCAATCTGGCGGTAGTTGACGCATTCGGCGCCCGTAATGCCACCGACAAAGGTGGTAGGTCCAGATGCAAGCACACAAGCTGCATAGCCAGGGCGACCCGCCGCCTGTCGTTGCGAGTAGGCCATTGCCGCAGCGTAGGCCTTACCTTGATCGCATTCTGACTCAGATCGGCACGGCTCAGCAGCACGGACGCCCATGGGGATCCAGTAGCTGCCTAGCAGTACTGCTATCAGCAGTATCAGGCGTGTCACTGGCTGGCCTCATTGAATGCCAGGGCGACCGCATGACCAGCAAGACCGCCAATGAACGCAAAGACCATGCACACAAGCATCGTCACTCCTCCCTTTCCGGTGCGCCGCAGAAGACGCACTCGCCGCCGTCATAGTCATGGCCAGTGTCAGCGCACACGGCCTCTTCAACCTCTCCCGCCTCATCGTCAGCGTGTTCGTCCGCGTCCTGTTCCTCGCGGTCCTCAAAGAAGCCTGCGATCTTGTCGACACACCATCGCCCGAACCAAGGGAGCGCCATCAACGTGCCGGCACTAACAATTGCTGCCACCACCTGTGCGACGGATAGCCCGAGGAACACCCCACTGAAGTCCATCACCCACCCCTAGTAGTCGATGACGGCGCGGCACTCCATGCACCACAGGTTGCCGTCGTCCAACACGGTCACGTCATCGCCACCACACTCAGGGCACCAATCGTCCTGGCACTCATCGGCGCTCACGTCATCGGGCTGTGTCTGCATAGGAATCGGGGCCGGTTTCCCAGCCCCTCCCCGTCACAATTCTCCCGCGATCAGCGGAAGAAGGTGGCGACCTTGTTGGTCGCCCAGCGGGCGAAGCCCGGGGATGCCTTGATGGCACCTGCGCTGATGATTGCGCTGACTGCGCTGGCGGCTGCGAGGCCGGTCAGAATGTCGCCGAAGTCCATTGCACTGCTCCTTTGTTGTGCGCGTTGTGCGCGTTAGATGGGGTGGTCAATCCCGCTCTGTACTGACCGACTTCACGACGGCGCCCACGATGTAGCCCAGCACGTTCAGTGCGAGCACCAGCGTGAACACCCCGAGAACCAACCAGTGGCCACTTCCGGTTCGGGCCACTGGAATAGATCGATGAGGATTGAGGCCTGTGCGTGTTCTGCCGCCGACACAAGCACGTACCCACCACACTGCGATGCAGGCTCCCCGGTGGGTACAAGCGTCCCCTCAGCTGTCAGAGACACGCACACGGCCATGGCTTAAGCCTGAGCAGCCGGGCGCACGGGCGCCTTCGACAGCGGGCGCAGCACGGTGAACTTGCTCAGCGAGGCCACGCCCTTGTTGATCTGGAGCATGGACTCGACATCGAACTCGTAATCGCCGGGCGGGTAGCCGGGCTGGCCGTCCTGGAGGCGGACGTCATACGGGTAAGCGAAGCCATCCGATTCAAGGCGTGCCTTCTGCTTGCGGGTGGTGTAGCTGATCTGCTCACCCTTGTTGCCCTCGAACGTGCCGCCGCGCTCTTCGATTTCGGCTTTCAGGACGGTTACCTTGATGCTCATATGTAGTTACCCCTTTGAGGTTTGCTGTACGGCCGCGATTTCGGGCCAGTGCGCTGCTGTGTCACCTGTGACCCACTTCGGCAGCGATGGCGAAGTGCAGGATTCGATTACCGCCCGCAATGCCTGATCGTCAGGGCAGTTCTTGGCGATGAAATTGAGGGCTGCGCCGTACTGGCGGCGGATGTGGCGGCGTACGCTCTTCCACGTCGCTTCAACGGCGGCTTTCGTGATTTCGATGCGCGTGGCAACACAGCGCAGAAAGGACAGCACCGGATAGGCCCCGAGCAGGTAGGAGGCCGGATCACGCAGGATGTCGAGTGGCAGTTCCTTGCGGTTGGAGTTGCGGAACTGCGCCTCATAGCGCACCCACGGCGAACTCTTGTCGCCTTGTTCCCTGCCCTTCTCGTAGACGCGCAGCTGCTTTTCCGACTTCTTGCCGCCCACATAGAATGTCTTGCCGTCGCCGCTATCGTAGTCGTCCACCAGCTGCGCCTTTGGGCGCTGACCACGGTTATCGAACTCGCCGGCTGCATACCACTTCTGCGCCAGACGCAATGGGTATTCGCCCACCAGATCATCGGCGCACACGTCAACACGGGTGATCCTTCCGGCGCAGCTTTCGAGCTTCGCTCGAAGCTCCAGCCACCGCTGCGCATGGCCGCAGCGCGCTGCGCCTATCACCTTGCATCCATCACCGGTTAGCTCGATGCGGGCGGTATACGTGCCATCGGCGCGGCGGCACTCTTCGCCGCCGAGTTCGATCATGCCGACGAACTTCTTGGCCGCGTCGATGATCTTGATTCGCCACGTGTAGAAGCGACCGCCGCCTGCTGCTTCGTCCAGTTCAAGGCCCAGCCCCGCGAAGAACCAGCAGAACACCTGCAGGGCAGCAATGCGTGCGTTCTCCGGGGAGAACTCGATCCACTGGCGGACCTCTTCGAAGCTGTCGCCATCACGGAACGCGACCTCGTCCAGAGCTGCGCGCAGATCGATGGAAGCGGAGAACCAGTCAATGCCGACCGTCAGGGTTCCATCGGCGTTCCTGAATTCACTGACTCCCCTGTTAGACGAGGGGAGTCCCGACCCGGCCAGCACCGCGCGATCACCGACCATTGGCGCGGCCCTTCCAGAGCTTCCACAGGCGACGGATCGCAAGCCATGACTGCTCAATCACGATTGAAGCTATTGCGCTGCCGAGGCAAGCGACAATCAGCGCAGCGCATGCGAAAAGGCCCATATCGGCCTCCGCAAGTTCGGCGGCAAAGGTATGGATGCTCATGCGACTCGCTCCTGGGCTTCGGCCAGCTCAGCGGCAGCGAGCAGATCACCGCGCTTCGTGGCCGCAATCTCGGCCCGCGCGAGTGCGATGACCTGGGCTTCGCGCAGCTGCTGCGCGGCGGTGTACTCACGCCGGTCGAGCAACCACGAAACGATGCGAGCGCCGCCAATGGACACGGCCACGATGGCGGCCAGCAGCGCGAAGGTAATGAGCGGATCGATCATCCCTGTTCCCCTACCCCAAGCCCCAAGGAAACCCGCCAGCGGCCTTGGGGTGCCGGTGGCGGGACCGCCTACATCCGTAGGCGATGGGGGCTTTATACGCGCCTACATCCGTAGGCGTCAACACCTGTAGGCTACACCCGTACACGAACCCGAGGCGGCTATGGACTGGAATGACTTCTTTGAGCGGACCCGCGTAGCGGCCAAGGTCGAGAGCTATTCAAAGCTGGCGCCGCTGCTGGGGATTACGGATGGCGCAATCGGCCACTACCGCATGGGCAGGCGTGTGCCACAGGTGTGGGTGGTGGCGGATGCGCTCCGTATCCAAGGGCATCCGGAGCCTGAAAAGCAGGCGATTGAGATCATGAAGCGTGCGGCGCTTACTTCGCCGGAACGCACTTTCTGGAAGCGCTTAGCGGCGACCGCGATGGCCTTGTGCTTGGCTGTTGGCTTTGCCCTGCCCCACAAGGCTCAGGCTGCGGTAACGGGCTTCGATAACGGCCACGTTGTATACATTATGCGAAAAAGTGGTAGTTATTGAGGTGTTGCGTTGAGAAGACCTTCTAGGCCTACTTGACCGCAACAGTGACGTGATAAATGGTACAAATCATGTGACTGCCACAACGGAAACGCCCCAGATCCCACAGCTGTCCGCCCGTATTTCCCCACAAGGACGCCCGCGATTTCCAGATCTCCCCAAAGATGCCCTTGATTCCTGGATCCGCACCTAAGACGCCCTCGATTTCTGGCTCCACATCCAGCTCGCCCTTGAGTTCCCAACTGCGCACCTGATCGGTCAGAGCTTGTCGCCTGCACTTCCCAGTTCCGCCAGTCGCGACATTGGTCGCAAGAACAATTAGACGAGATCTCGGGCCTGAACGTGCGAACAGTTCAGCGGGTTGAGCAGGACTACAACACCGCGACTTCCCTGGGTGACGCGCCACGCCCCGCTCCACCTGCTCAAGCGCGTCGCTCGCCCCCTGACCAAGCTTTGACCTTAACTGGGCGTCGGTGACTCCCTCCCGTTCTGGTCGGCATCTGGGCCTTGTAGCGGCTCAAGCGCTGAGCTATAACGCCTTAGCCAGTCGCTATAAAGCGCCGGTGTTGTGCCCGCATAGCCAATAGGCTCCGGGTGCCCGAGGTCCACCCAATGGGGGCACGGGAATCCTTCGATTCCGGAGCCATCCATGACCGCCAAACGCCGCAGATCCCTTCGCACTTCTGCCTTCTACGCCCAATCGGGCCGTTGCTTCTATTGCGGCCTGCCGATGTGGCTCACTGCACCCTCAGAGCTCGGGCTGAAGGCCAGTAAGGCCCGAGCCTTTCAATGCACCGCCGAGCACCTGGTGGCCCAACAGGACGGGGCAGAGACGTGTCCGGGAACGTGGTGGCCGCGCATAGCCGGTGCAACCAGGGCAGGCACCAGCGGAAGGGACCAGCCCCTTCCGCTGAAGCGTTCCGGGCGCTGGTTCAGACGCGGCTGGCAATGGGGAGATGGTGGTCCCGACTGCCATCAGGGATTGCACGTGCTTCCGTATGGCCAATTGAATTGAATCTTTGCAAGGAATCGGCAGCTGCTTGCCTGATTCGCTAGTCCACACTAGTGGCGCCCGATTGCGGTGCTAGAACGGCGAGTCTGCTGCGAAATGGTCGCGCATTGGGCCTAACAAGGTCTGCGACCCTGTCAACACGTCCGAGAATTCCACCTGTCGCCACCTTCTCGTTCCAATATCGTTCCATCCACTCGGCTTTATCCAGGATCTTACCCGGAGCGCCTAGCAGCCTCTTGGCGATGAAATGCCGGATGAGAGCGGCCTGGCTATCGAGAATCACGACGCCCGCCCTTGGATTAGAGTCATAAGCGCTGTACGAGATCAGATAGTGGACATAGTGGCGGTCTGGCTCTTCGTCATCCCACGTCAACAGGTTGCTTAACCCCGCAGCGCGAGCATCCGATCGCACCTCTTCGCTCACGAGCACCATGGGATTGCGTGCTTCCTTACATTCCATGCGATAGGCGTCCAGCATCGCCGGTCCGAAGATCATCTGAGAATCATGATGAATGCTTCTCGATGAAGGCGACGTACTTATCTTGGTAGAGCATGAAGAACTCCTTAGATGGTCGTGCCCATGGTGCCGAGGGCGGTTCCATTTGACCAGCGGGTGCGGGGCACGTCATAGGCCATGGAGCAATGTCAGCGACCTGGCTCGCGCACTAGTCTCGCAGAGGCTTGTTACGGCGCATCTTCGCATCGGATAGAAGCGAGCGAACGAGAGAGTTGAAGTCCATCCTGGCCCTAAAAGTTTCCTTCACCCTTGGTTAAACGAATGTCCGCTTTCGGTCAGAAGCGGACCAAAGTAGCCGGTGCTCTTCGCAGCCCGTACGCGACTTGGAGTCATATCATCAATCTGTATCAGGGCTCAGACCTAAGTGCCTGATGGTCCAATTCAGCGACACTATCCAGCTTCGGCGTCATCGCACACTTCGGGATACAGCCAGCGCGATCCGCTTATGGAACCAAACCGCACTGTGCCTTACTCTTAAGGAACATTGCCAACGGCAACCTTCGGCAATTGAATTTAGAGAATCCGGGCGGTTCATCCCGCGCGGCCCGTTAATGTCTACAGCTGTGGAGTTGTGAATGGCAGAAGATCAAGGTGGTGAAGAGGTAATTAGGGAGATAGGGAAGGCGCTAGCCCTTGCGTCTGAGCTTGATCCACAAATTGTTAGATCGCTTCGCTCCGCGATTGTTCAGGCGATGTCTGATTACGAGGACGACACGAATGCACAAGCTGCAGCCGCACTTGCGGCGGTTCTCGATTTTAGACCTGTGACGACCCAAGACGCCCTCTCGCAAACCTTGGGTGAGATCGGGAAGCTGGTCCAAGGTCTCACCGGACTGGAGGACGTTCATTACACTGTTGAGACACCAGAAGGTCGCCGAGTTCGCTCAATCCGGTCACATCTACCAACTGTATCACCCCAGCGTTTGACGGATCACGAGCAGGCAGATCTTGAGGCCTATATCGCTCGATATCTGCCACCGGACGACCCTCGCGAGGAACACGCGCCACGAGGACCGCGACTGTGACGATCAGTAAGTTAGCAATCCTCAACGCTGTGAAAGCAGCCATTTCGCGTGCTAAGGCGAGCGGGTCTCCCTACGCGCAAGGAAAGGCTTACGAACTTCGGGTGCTGCTTAGGCTTCTGCGAATCATCGATAGTGCGGGCTACAAGCTCACGTGTACCCCCAAGATGGCAGGCGTCCTGACGTTTGGAGGATCTCCATGCAAAGCAAACCATCCGGATCACGATTACATCAGTGGATCTACGTCTACTGAGAAGCTCGAGATTAGGATTTCAGTGCAGGTCACCACACTAAGCCATAGCTGGAAAGGCACGACGGTGGTCAAAGCGGCTGACCGTCACGAGATTGACGTCGGTGTATATCGTCCGATTAAGACCCGTCGCTATCCCGCATTTACGGAGTTACTTCTTGGGGTCTCGTGCAAGACTGGCGGCTGGAACAAGGCGTACGTCCGCGAGGCGCTAGGTATGCGTAGGGAGCTAGGATTCCTCACATCACCTAGGACGAGCTTGACGAGCTCAGCTCCGTGGTTCATCGCAACAGTTCCCTGCGATCCTCCGGTTCCCTTTGCCTTGTACGCGACCAACGCTGGGTCCGCCGTGTATGCGTCGTTGGCAGCTTTGGGGCTCTACGTCGAGCACTACAAGGGGTAGCGGAAACAGGCTTTGGAGTACGGATCAACTCAGGTGTGTCGAGAACGATGCCCGCTTTGGGTCGAAGGCGGATGCCATCACCGGGCCGGTCGCCGCCCAATGTCCGCTTCCGGCCAGAAGCGGACATCCACCCTGCCCTCGATAAACATCCCAAATCCACGGACGACCTTGGTCTGCTTTGGCCTTCTGCCTTAGGGCCAGACCTGAACTTCGATTTCAGCCCCTAGCGTATTTGACTCCCGCGACCTAGATCTCTCCTAGATCCTTGAGCAGGGCTTGCCCCTTCTGCAGAAACCCAACTAGCAGTCGACCTCCTGCTACTTTCCGGCCCAATTGCCCATTGAGGTAGCTGACCTGGAGACGCGCATGGGCCAGCAGATCCACCTGGGCCATGCTAGGGGTCGCGGCCTGGAGCGGTTCGCCCGGCGACGCCATCTGCCCCCCGATCGGCTGGACAACGCAAGGGCGCCGGCTGTCACTCTTCGCATACGCCGTGGCCATCATCCGGCCGTTCTTCAACGACCATCCACCAAGCACCAACTCGGTCCCGAGTTGCTCGATCGGCAATCCCGCTTCGCTAACCGCTTTCTCAAAGTTCGGCCAGAGTTGGTCCACCACCAGCCCTAGCTCGGCAGATAGCTGTTCTATTGTGAAATCTGCGCGGAAGCTGGCCTGCAGTGCAAGCTCGTAGATGCGGAGGAAGGGGGAACCGCAGAATTCGGAAAAAATCGTACGCTAAGCTAACGGTGTTCTCGTGACAGCTCTTTGACTAGGCTTTCTAAGGGGTCGTCTCAGAAAACGGAAAATAAAGCACGCTAAGGCATAGCCGAACCTGCCAAGCTTGCTCCACCCTGTAGTGACGCGATCAGCGGGCAGGAAACGTTCCCCCTTCGCGCATGGCAGGCGCGCACCAACTCAGACAGCACGGCCTCCATGCGCGCCAGGTCAGCCATTTTCTCGCGCACGTCCTTGAGCTTGTGCTCGGCCAGACTGCTGGCTTCCTCGCAATGGGTGCCATCCTCCAGCCGCAGCAGCTCGGCGATCTCATCCAGGCTGAAGCCCAGCCGCTGGGCTGATTTCACGAAGCGCACCCGCGTTACATTCGCCTCGCCATAGCGGCGGATGCTGCCATAGGGCTTGTCAGGCTCCAGCAACAAGCCCTTGCGCTGATAGAAACGGATGGTCTCCACATTGACCCCGGCCGCCTTGGCGAAAACGCCAATGGTCAGGTTCTCCAAATTGTTTTCCATATCGCTTGACTCCGTACATGAGTACGGAAGTAAGGTTACGCTATCCAATTTCAATTCGAAAGGACAAGCGCATGTCTGAACCAAAAACCGGGCGCGGCGCGCTCTTCACTGGAGGGCTTGCCGCCATCCTCGCCTCGGCTTGCTGCCTCGGGCCGTTGGTTCTGATCGCCTTGGGGTTCAGCGGCGCTTGGATCGGCAACTTGGCGGTGTTGGAACCCTATCGCCCCATCTTTATCGGCGTGGCGCTGGTGGCGTTGTTCTTCGCCTGGCGGCGCATCTACCGGCAGGCAGCGGCCTGCAAACCGGGTGAGGTCTGCGCGATTCCCCAAGTGCGAGCTACTTACAAGCTCATTTTCTGGATCGTGGCCGCGCTGGTTCTGGTCGCGCTCGGATTTCCCTACGTCATGCCATTTTTCTACTGATCGGAGTTCACCATGAAGAAACTGTTTGCCTCCCTCGCCCTCGCCGCCGTTGTTGCCCCCGTCTGGGCCGCCACCCAGACCGTCACGCTGTCCGTACCGGGCATGACCTGCTCCGCCTGCCCGATCACTGTCAAGAAGGCGATTTCCAAGGTCGAAGGCGTCAGCAAAGTTGACGTGACTTTCGAGACACGCCAAGCGGTCGTCACCTTCGACGATGCCAAGACCAGCGTGCAGAAGCTGACCAAGGCAACCGCAGACGCGGGCTATCCGTCCAGCGTCAAGCAGTGAGTCACTGAAAACGGCACCGCAGCACAACGGACGTCATTGTCTGGCGCCACAAACGATAAAGGATCTGTTGCATGACCCATCTAAAAATCACCGGCATGACTTGCGACTCGTGCGCGGCGCACGTCAAGGAAGCGCTGGAAAAAGTGCCAGGCGTGCAGTCGGCGCTGGTGTCCTATCCGAAGGGCACAGCGCAACTCGCCATCGTGCCGGGCACATCGCCGGACGCGCTGACTGCCGCCGTGGCCGGACTGGGCTACAAGGCAACGCTAGCCGATGCGCCACTGGCGGACAACCGCGTCGGACTGCTCGACAAGGTGCGGGGATGGATGGCCGCCGCCGAAAAGCACAGTGGCAACGAGCCCCCGGTGCAGGTAGCGGTCATTGGCAGCGGTGGAGCCGCGATGGCGGCGGCGCTGAAGGCCGTCGAGCAAGGCGCGCAGGTCACGCTGATCGAGCGCGGCACCATCGGCGGCACCTGCGTCAATGTCGGCTGTGTGCCGTCCAAGATCATGATCCGCGCCGCCCACATCGCCCATCTGCGCCGGGAAAGCCCGTTCGATGGCGGTATTGCGGCAACTGTGCCTACGATTGACCGCAGTAAGCTGCTGGCCCAGCAGCAGGCCCGCGTCGACGAACTGCGGCACGCCAAGTACGAAGGCATCCTGGGCGGTAATCCGGCCATCACCGTTGTGCACGGTGAGGCGCGCTTCAAGGACGACCAGAGCCTTACCGTCCGTTTGAACGAGGGTGGCGAGCGCGTCGTGATGTTCGACCGCTGCCTGGTCGCCACGGGTGCCAGCCCGGCGGTCCCGCCGATTCCGGGCTTGAAAGAGTCACCCTACTGGACTTCCACCGAGGCCCTGGCGAGCGACACCATTCCCGAACGCCTTGCCGTAATCGGCTCGTCGGTGGTGGCGCTGGAGCTGGCGCAAGCCTTTGCCCGGCTGGGCAGCAAGGTCACGGTCCTGGCGCGCAATACCTTGTTCTTCCGTGAAGACCCGGCCATCGGCGAGGCGGTGACAGCCGCTTTCCGTGCCGAGGGCATCGAGGTGCTGGAGCACACGCAAGCCAGCCAGGTCGCCCATATGGACGGTGAATTCGTGCTGACCACCACGCACGGTGAATTGCGCGCCGACAAACTGCTGGTTGCCACCGGTCGGACACCGAACACGCGCAGCCTCGCGCTGGACGCAGCGGGGGTCACTGTCAATGCGCAAGGTGCCATCGTCATCGACCAAGGCATGCGCACGAGCAACCCGAACATCTACGCGGCCGGCGACTGCACCGACCAGCCGCAGTTCGTCTATGTGGCGGCAGCGGCCGGCACCCGTGCCGCGATCAACATGACCGGCGGCGATGCGGCGCTCGACCTGACCGCAATGCCGGCCGTGGTGTTCACCGATCCGCAAGTGGCGACCGTGGGCTACAGCGAGGCGGAAGCCCACCACGACGGGATCGAGACCGACAGCCGCACCTTGACCTTGGACAACGTGCCGCGTGCGCTCGCCAACTTCGACACACGCGGCTTCATCAAGTTGGTTATCGAGGAAGGCAGCCATCGGCTGATCGGCGTACAGGCGGTCGCGCCGGAAGCGGGTGAACTGATCCAGACGGCGGCTCTGGCCATTCGCAACCGCATGACGGTGCAGGAACTGGCCGACCAGTTGTTCCCCTACCTGACGATGGTCGAGGGGTTGAAGCTCGCGGCGCATACCTTCAACAAGGATGTGAAGCAGCTTTCCTGCTGCGCCGGGTGAGAAAAAGGAGGTGTTCAATGAACGCCTACACGGTGTCCCGGCTGGCTCTTGATGCCGGGGTGAGCGTGCATATCGTGCGCGACTACCTGCTGCGCGGATTGCTGCGCCCGGTGGCGTGCACACCAGGCGGCTACGGCTTGTTCGATGACGCCGCCTTGCAACGGCTGTGCTTCGTGCGGGCGGCCTTCGAGGCGGGCATCGGCCTCGACGCGCTGGCGCGGCTGTGCCGGGCGCTGGATGCGGCGGACGGCGACGAAGCGGCCGCGCAGCTTGCCCTGCTGCGTCAGTTCGTCGAGCGTCGGCGCGAAGCGTTGGCCGATCTGGAAGTGCAGTTGGCCACCCTGCCGACCGAGCCGGCACAGCACGCGGAGAGTCTGCCATGAACAACCCCGAGCGCTTGCCGTCCGAGACGCACAAACCGATCACCGGCTACCTGTGGGGCGGACTGGCTGTGCTGACTTGCCCCTGCCACCTGCCCATCCTCGCTGTCGTGCTGGCCGGCACAACCGCCGGTGCTTTCCTCGGCGAGCATTGGGTCATCGCGGCGCTCGGTTTGACCGGCCTGTTCCTTCTGTCCCTGTCGCGGGCGTTGCGGGCATTCAGGGAAAGAGAATGAGCGCTTTCCGGCCGGATGGATGGACGACGCCGGAACTGGCCCAAGCGGTCGAGCGCGGGCAGCTTGAACTGCACTACCAGCCCGTCGTCGATCTGCGCAGTGGTGGGATTGTCGGCGCGGAAGCCCTGTTGCGCTGGCGTCATCCGACGCTTGGACTATTGCCACCGGGCCAGTTCCTGCCCGTGGTCGAATCGTCCGGCCTGATGCCTGAAATCGGCGCTTGGGTGCTGGGCGAAGCCTGCCGCCAGATGCGTGACTGGCGAATGCTGGCATGGCGACCGTTCCGGCTGGCCGTCAATGTTTCGGCGAGCCAAGTGGGACCGGACTTCGACGGGTGGGTAAAGGGCGTGCTGGCTGATGCCGAGTTGCCCGCCGAGTATCTCGAAATCGAGCTGACCGAATCGGTCGCGTTTGGTGATCCGGCGATCTTCCCCGCCCTGGACGCCTTGC
Organism: Stenotrophomonas sp. pho; assembly: GCF_006228405.1. Lineage (NCBI taxonomy): Bacteria > Pseudomonadati > Pseudomonadota > Gammaproteobacteria > Lysobacterales > Lysobacteraceae > Stenotrophomonas > Stenotrophomonas sp. pho. The sequence continues at coordinate 2,197,445 of NZ_CP029759.1, forward strand.
GGCAGATCGGTGTGCGCTTCGCCGCCGATGACTTCGGGACGGGGTATTCCTGTCTGCAACATCTGAAGTGCTGCCCAATCAGCACGCTCAAGATCGACCAATCGTTTGTCGCCGGGCTCGCCAACGACCGCCGCGACCAAACCATCGTGCACACCGTGATTCAGCTTGCGCACGGGCTGGGCATGGATGTGGTGGCTGAAGGCGTGGAAACATCGGCGAGTCTTGATCTATTGCGACAAGCGGACTGCGACACAGGACAAGGCTTCCTGTTCGCGAAGCCAATGCCGGCGGCGGCATTCGCCGTCTTCGTCAGTCAATGGAGGGGTGCCACCATGAATGCAAGTGACTCGACCACCACCAGTTGCTGCGTGTGCTGCAAGGAAATCCCGCTCGATGCCGCCTTCACCCCGGAAGGCGCGGAATACGTCGAGCACTTCTGCGGGTTGGAGTGTTATCAACGCTTCGAAGCGCGTGCCAAGACAGGGAACGAAACCGATGCCGATCCGAACGCCTGCGACTCGCTACCGTCAGATTGAGGCATACCCTAACTGGATGTCAGGCAGGGCCGCGCCGCTTAGTCAGAATAGAGTCATCTTTCGCATTTTTTGACACATGCCTGCGAAGGTCATAGATTTCAGCCTGACAGAAACGGGGTTTGAGGCACAACGGAACAGAAGGAGCACTTAAGCCGCCTTCAACCAAGGAGACATCGTGCAGGGGCACCGCATCGGCTACGTCCGGGTCAGCAGCTTCGACCAGAACCCGGAACGCCAGCTGGAACAGACACAGGTGAGCAAGGTGTTCACCGACAAGGCATCGGGCAAGGACACCCAGCGCCCCCAGCTCGAAGCGCTGCTGAGCTTCGTCCGCGAAGGCGATACAGTGGTGGTGCACAGCATGGACCGGCTGGCCCGCAACCTCGATGACCTGCGTCGCTTGGTACAGAAGCTGACTCAACGCGGCGTGCGCATCGAGTTCCTGAAGGAGGGCCTGGTGTTCACTGGCGAGGACTCGCCGATGGCCAACCTGATGCTGTCGGTGATGGGGGCCTTCGCTGAGTTCGAGCGCGCCCTGATCCGCGAGCGGCAGCGTGAGGGCATCACCTTGGCCAAGCAGCGTGGCGCGTACCGGGGCCGCAAGAAAGCCCTGTCCGATGAGCAGGCTGCTACCCTGCGGCAGCGAGCGACGGCCGGCGAGCCCAAGGCGCAGCTTGCCCGCGAGTTCAACATCAGCCGGGAAACCCTCTACCAGTACCTCCGCACGGACGACTGACACATGCCGCGTCGCTTGATCCTCTCGGCCACGGAGCGGGGCACCCTGCTCGCGTTGCCAGAAAGCCAGGATGACCTGATCCGCTACTACACCTTCAACGACTCCGACCTGTCGCTGATCCGTCAGCGGCGCGGCGACGCCAACCGCCTCGGCTTCGCCGTGCAACTCTGCCTGCTGCGCTACCCCGGCTATGCGTTGGGCACTGACAGCGAGCTGCCCGAACCGGTCATCCTGTGGGTGGCCAAGCAAGTCCAGACCGATCCGGCGAGTTGGACGAAGTACGGCGAGCGCGATGTGACCCGTCGCGAGCACGCCCAGGAACTGCGCACCTACCTTCAACTGGCCCCGTTCGGCCTGTCCGACTTCCGCGCCCTGGTGCGCGAGCTGACCGAACTGGCCCAGCAGACCGACAAGGGCTTGCTGCTGGCCGGCCAGGCGCTGGAGAGCCTGCGGCAGAAGCGACGCATCCTGCCGGCGTTGAGCGTGATCGACCGGGCTTGCTCGGAGGCCATTGCACGGGCCAATCGGCGGGTCTACCGCGCCCTGGTTGAACCGCTCACGGACTCGCATCGGGCCAAGCTGGACGAGCTGTTGAAGCTCAAGGCCGGCAGCAGCATCACCTGGTTGACCTGGCTGCGCCAGGCACCGCTGAAACCCAACTCTCGGCACATGCTTGAGCACATCGAGCGGCTGAAGACATTTCAGCTGGTGGACTTGCCCGAAGTCCTGGGCCGGCACATCCACCAGAACCGCCTGCTCAAGCTGGCCCGCGAGGGTGGGCAGATGACGCCCAAAGACCTCGGCAAGTTCGAGCCGCAGCGGCGCTATGCGACCCTGGCCGCCGTGGTGCTGGAGAGCACTGCAACCGTGATTGATGAGCTGGTGGATCTGCACGACCGCATCCTAGTCAAGCTGTTCAGCGGCGCGAAGCACAAGCATCAGCAGCAGTTCCAGAAGCAGGGCAAGGCGATCAACGACAAGGTGCGCCTGTACTCCAAGATCGGCCAGGCGCTGCTGGAGGCCAAGGAAGCCGGCAGCGACCCCTATGCCGCCATCGAGGCGGTGATCCCCTGGGACGAGTTCACCGAGAGCGTCAGCGAAGCCGAGCTGCTGGCCCGGCCGGAGGGCTTCGACCACCTGCACCTGGTCGGCGAGAACTTCGCCACCCTGCGCCGCTACACGCCGGCTCTGCTGGAGGTATTGGAGCTGCGCGCCGCCCCGGCCGCGCAGGGCGTGCTGGCAGCCGTGCAGACGCTGCGCGAGATGAACGCCGACAACCTGCGCAAGGTGCCGGCCGATGCTCCCACCGCCTTCATCAAGCCGCGCTGGAAGCCACTGGTGATCACCCCGGAAGGCCTCGACCGGCGCTTCTACGAAATCTGCGCCCTGTCCGAGCTGAAGAACGCCCTGCGCTCCGGCGACATCTGGGTCAAGGGCTCGCGGCAGTTCCGCGACTTCGACGACTACCTGCTGCCGGCCGAGAAGTTCGCCGCGCTCAAGCGGGAACAGGCCCTGCCGCTGGCGATCAACCCGAACAGCGACCAGTATCTGGAAGAGCGCTTGCAGCTGCTGGACGAGCAGTTGGCCACTGTCGCCCGCCTGGCCAAGGACAACGAGCTGCCCGATGCCATCCTCACCGAGTCCGGGTTGAAGATCACCCCGCTGGATGCGGCGGTGCCGGATCGGGCGCAGGCGCTGATCGACCAGACCAGTCAGTTACTGCCGCGCATCAAGATCACCGAACTGCTGATGGACGTGGACGACTGGACGGGCTTCAGCCGCCACTTCACCCACCTGAAGGACGGGGCCGAGGCCAAAGACCGGACGTTGCTGCTGTCCGCGATCCTCGGTGATGCGATCAACCTCGGGCTGACCAAGATGGCCGAGTCGAGCCCCGGTCTGACCTACGCCAAGCTGTCCTGGCTGCAAGCCTGGCACATCCGCGACGAGACCTATTCGGCGGCCCTGGCCGAGCTGGTCAACCACCAGTACCAGCATGCCTTCGCCGCCCACTGGGGCGACGGCACCACCTCATCCTCCGATGGCCAGCGTTTCCGGGCTGGCGGCCGGGGCGAGAGCACCAGACACGTCAACCCGAAGTACGGCAGTGAGCCGGGACGGCTGTTCTACACCCATATCTCCGACCAGTACGCGCCGTTCAGCACCCGCGTGGTGAATGTCGGCGTGCGCGATTCCACCTATGTGCTCGACGGCCTGCTGTACCACGAGTCCGACCTGCGGATCGAGGAGCACTACACCGACACGGCCGGCTTCACCGATCACGTCTTCGCCCTGATGCACCTGCTGGGCTTCCGTTTCGCGCCGCGCATCCGCGACCTCGGCGAAACCAAGCTGTACGTGCCGCAGGGCGTGCAGACCTACCCGACGCTGCGGCCGCTGATCGGCGGCACCCTGAACATCAAGCACGTCCGCGCCCATTGGGACGACATCCTGCGCCTGGCCAGCTCGATCAAACAGGGCACCGTCACTGCCTCGCTGATGCTGCGCAAGCTCGGCAGCTATCCGCGCCAGAACGGCCTGGCCGTGGCCCTGCGCGAGCTGGGCCGGATCGAACGCACGCTGTTCATCCTAGACTGGCTGCAAAGTGTTGAGCTGCGCCGCCGCGTGCATGCCGGCCTGAACAAAGGTGAGGCGCGCAACTCGCTGGCCAGGGCGGTGTTCTTCAACCGCCTTGGGGAAATCAGGGATCGGAGCTTCGAGCAGCAGCGCTACCGGGCCAGCGGCCTCAACCTGGTGACGGCGGCTATCGTGCTGTGGAACACGGTGTACCTGGAGCGCGCCACCCAGGGGTTGGTCGAGGCCGGCAAGCCGGTGGACGGCGAGCTGCTGCAATTCCTGTCGCCGCTGGGCTGGGAGCACATCAACCTCACCGGCGATTACGTCTGGCGGCAGAGCCGCAGACTGGAAGACGGGAAGTTTCGGCCCCTACGGATGCCCGGAAAACCTTAGCGTACGATTTTTTCCGAATTCTGCGAGCCCCCCAGGAAGAATTGCGTAGACCCGCGCGCAGCAAGCACTACGTTGTGCTGAGGGATCAGCAGCAGCTTTGCCCCGCGGAATACGCCCCTGTGAGAGCATCCTCTGCCAGGGTATCCGCTGCGACGACGAGGTGGTCACGAGTGAGGAGAACGTTGAGGATGCTCATTGCGGGATCGTCTAGACGTTTGCAGACTATCGCCTTCCCCTCCCCTCCTGTCCAGACTGCTATGGCCTCCGCGATCACACAAATTCTTGGTCGCCCCAATGCTTGCGAGAACGCACTTGAGATACGCCGCGGCTACCTCAAGGCGATGGAAGATGCGCTGCGGGTTTCGCTTCTGATCCACCAAGATCCAAGGCTTCTGTTCGACACGTGGGCCAGACTGCTCCCCTTGATCGCTCAAAGCCACGAGAGTGACGGCAGCCAGCCATTTGCGACCGGGATCGTCCGCTCGCGCGATCATGGATCCCGGCGGTTGGCTGGCTGAGCGTATGGTTGCAATATAGGAAGCAATCGCGCGCGGACCAGAACGCTGTTCATCGCAGACATTCTTAGGGTGCCATTGCAGAGATTTCAGCTTTTGAGGAATAAAATTTCAGTGCAAGACGGTCCATTGCAGAAAAATTTGACTTGCGACTGACGCAACGCAGAAATTGCTGATGCACGGATGATGCAATGCAGAGATTACCGGCTAACAGATGCTGCAGCCCAGCCGGCCAACTGAGGGCTTTGCCCGATGGACGAGCCGTTACTCTTGCCTGCAGATCACGATTCTAGGATGACTTGTGCCTCAATCGGCTGACCAGGATCGGGCGTCTGTGCTGGAGGGCTCCTTAGAGCTCTTGGGTGAAATTCGAGCCGCTTGGATGGAGATAGAGCATGGACGTGACCGAAGATCGACGGCGGTGGCGGCACTTTGCCAGATGTCCCTTGATCACGCCGTGGCAGTACAGTCCCTGATCGCTACTCTGCCCCAGTCAGCAATCTCGCTGGTCCGGCCCCAGTATGAGGCCCTCGTGCGTGCAACCTGGGCATGTTATGCAGCTACCGACACCGACATCGAGAAGCTTCTTGCGCCCCTGACTCTGGAGAGTCAGCAAGCGGCAAAGAGGCTCCCTGGCGTTCAGGACATGCTCGTAAAGCTTGAGTCCTCTGGGCCCCGAGGAGCATCACAGTTGTTGGGCAGAGCCAGACAATGCCTTTATGTCGGCTTGAACTCCTATCTCCATGCCGGGATTCACCCCTTGGCAAGGCAGTTAAATGGCTACCCGGGCGCGCTTCTGGCGGGGGTGGCCATGAACAGCAATGCGCTTGCCATGCTAACCCTTCTGAATCTGGCGCACCTGTGGCCAGGCGAACCAGTTCTGGCATGGATGAATGCACTGCATCATCAATTTGGGGGTGTTTTGCCAGAGTTGGAGCCATTGACCCCCCATCAGCCCTCGCCATAGAGCTGTCCCGGATCGCCTGCGCGTCTAGGGTGGGGTCTGTGGTGAGTGACTAGGCAGTTGGGCCTCGCCCCCTCTGGGGGCACGGGGAGAACATCACGGGCGCATAAGCAGTTGCCCGGATTTCTCGTTGGGGCAAGTCCTGGCAGTTGATCTGTGTCGGGGGCCTGTCGGGCGACTGTCATGTTTCCAAGTTCGGCACCCTCCTAATCTGGGCTCCCTACCCCTCCGGAGTTATCTTCTATGACCACCAAGACCCCGCCTCGCCTGCTTACCGCTGCTGAGGTTGGCGCCTGCATTCGCCAGTTCCGCCAGTTGCGTCATTGGTCGCAAGAACAATTGGCCGAGATCTCGGGCCTGAACGTGCGAACAGTTCAGCGGGTTGAGCAGGGTGACTCGGCCAGTTTCGACACCCGTCGCGCACTGGCGCGCGCCTTCGATTTCAATGACATCGATGCACTCAACAAGCCTTTCTCGCTGCCGACAGACGAGGAACTGCAGGCGGCGCAAGCGCAGTTTGAGCGCGACTACATCACCCTGGCGGTGTCCCCGCTTGCTGCTGGGCGCGAGCTGGCCAGCCTGATCGTTTCGTGCGACATGGATCTGTCCGAACCGGCTTTCGAGCTGTCGCGCGAGGCGGCGAGCGAGTTTGCTGCACTGGTCGACTACTACCGTGAGTATCGCGACTGCCAAGACCTGTATTCAGAAGTCGACAAGCTAGACATCTACGACGGGCTGCAGCAGCGCATTGAGGTCCTGCGGGAACTGGGAGTATCACTGTCGCACGGTCAGCGTAAGGTCGTCATTCGGATGGGCTCAGGTATGCCGATGGATGCCACGGTCCTGTACGTCGTGGCGTTTCGCCTCGGCCACGAGTGCAGTCAGATCGTAACTCCTAAGGCAGCACGCATCGGCTGAGTCAGCATTCATTAGATCGATAGTGGTGGCGATACATCTGACAGATGTCTATTGATCGCGCCGTCGCAGTACAGTCCCTGGAGGTTGCCCTGCCTTAGTCAGCGATAGCGCTGGTCCGGCCCCAGCACAAGACCCTGATTCGTGCGACAGCAAGGTTCTTAGCTTTCGAGGCAGCGAATTTTTGATGTGCCCTGAACCCTCGCGAAGATCCACTATGGAGACGCCGTCGATTTCTGGATCCAGACCTAAGAAGCCCTCGAGTTCTGGATCCACAGGCAACTCGTCCTTGAGTTCCTGACTGCGCACCTGAGTGGTCAAGCTCCGCCCGGGTGAAGGCTCTGCGCCCAGTACTCTAGGAACTCCTCTTGAGCAATCGTTTCGATTGCGCCTGGCCTGGCATGCCGCACCATGTGGATGGCATCCGATGCCCGCTTGGCCTCGCCAGACTGCAGCAAAAGCATGGCAGCGACCGTTCCCGCGCGTCCCAACCCCCCTTGCAGTGGACCACGATCCTTTGACCGCTCAGCATGTCAGCGACGAGCTCAGCACTTAGCTGTAGCCAATCTTTGAGGAGTCTGTCGTCTGGTGCGGCTCCATCAGTGATTGGCAGTCCATGCCAAGAGATGCCCTTCCCCGCCACTATCGCCGGTAAGCTCTCGATTCGAAGGTCCTTGAGCTCCCAAGGCTCAAGCAAGGTGACTAGGTGAGTGGCACCCCAGTCCTGAATAGCCGAGACGTCCACATCTAGGTCTCTCGCCCATGCTCCAGTCATGGCGACTTCCTGGTACTTGCCTGGCGCAAATGTCACCCCTATGCCGCCTCCATGGGCTCCAACAGGCAACTCTGCAATCAGTAACGGGTGGCTAGCGCTGGTGCGCATCATTTCGGCTCTCCCAACATGCGGTAACGTTCTGCGTCGTGCGCCGGGGCGCTCCCCGCTCATTCGCTGCACGGCTAGGATATCGGATGTTCAGATATCGTTGAACTGGAGAGAACACCTAAGGGTCAATATCGGAAAGTCAGATAGACAGTCTGTGGGCAGGTTGATATCCTGACAACTAGTATCGCGATTTGAGGGCTGTGTGGCCTATGTCGTTAGCCAACCGACCCTCATCGCGCCCTGGCCAGAACTGGACAATTTCGTTCGTTCAATAGGTCCCTTTCTTGCGTGCGCGTGGTGCGCGCTAGAGCGCTCAAGAACGGCTAGTTCGCCGGTAGCTGCTGAGGGGTTGGCCTCGCAGGCACTTGACACGCTTGCGACGCTGCGCGTCCTCCATCGCGAACCAGTCGAATGTTCTCGGCTTGCCGCAAGATCTCTGTATGAGCCCCTGGCTTGGTCCTACAAATCTCCGTGGTCTCGCAGTGACTTGAACCTTGAGTCGGCATTGACCCGGTCGCTCACCCAGTGGGCGGCTGAGTGCACGCCCAGTGCGAGGCGGAATCTCGGAATTTCACTGGCATCCACCGAAGCTCGAGCGTACTTGGCAAACCTTCTGCGGAAGCATCGGTTGGACCCGAAGCTAGGCGACGGGCTTCAGTCGATTGGATCGCCTGAATGGAATGCGCTCAGCTTGGGGCGTAAGCGCTACGTGCTGTGGGCGAGCATGCGAAATTCTGCCTCGGAGTTCATACAAAGCGGTTTGGATGAGCATGCCGCGAGGCGAGCACTTGATCGCGAGATAAAACGCAGATGCATCTGGTTAGCTGGACGCGAGCAAGCTGGAACCCTCGCCCGGAAGGATTTTTGCTTCTTGCCTGGTCAGGGTTGGCGTCAGCCGTTGATCCTGGACGTTGCAATGGAGACTTTCCTGCCGCTGGGCATGGCGTACTGGCTGGAACCTAGCGGCAGTTGGCAGCTTTAGCTTCTAGTCTGAGTAGACCGACCAGCTGCCACGGGTCCATGAGATGGTTTGAGGGGGCTCAGGACTCTATCGCGGTAAACGCCCCCCCAGGTCTATATCGACGGTTCTCCAACGAAGCGCTGGACCTTGGTTGACCGGCGAGCCTGTGGCCCATTGGACGCTGGCCAAGAGATGGCCCTCTAGTACTCGTTCAGTCGCTTACGGATTGCCTCGATGGCATCGTCCAGTCCCGCGTCGTCCTCGGGGTAAGGAGAACAAAACAGTTGAACCGGGACCCAGCAATGTTCCTGTCCCGGTTGTACATAGGGGGCGTAATCATCTAGTAGCCATGCAGAGCCGATGGGCTGGGAAACGTTGGCAAGATCCTTCGTCGGCCCAGTCCAGTCTATGTATGGCAAGCGGGCAAACCAACCCGGGGCCGCTCCTTCGCAAGCCAATAGGTCGGCAATCTCGCGAAATCTAGGCTCCGGAACTGTGGTGAAGATGACTAGACCCTCAAAGAGCGACTTTGCCGACTCCAGAAATTCGTAGAGGCCCGGGCGCGGGATCTGGCTTACAGCGTTGGAAATCAGCGTTCCTTCTAAGTCCAAGGCGAGGATGGAGGGGCGCATTGTGTAATGGTCCTCTTTGGCGGGGGTGAACGTCGGTACCGCTACCAAGCCCCGCCGGAGGGTGATCCGCCGGCGGGGCTTGGTAGCATCAGACATCTTCGAACTCGCTCGCTTGCTTGAGTTGGTTCTCAAGGAAATCAATGCGCTTCTGAAGATCGGCACTTAGATAGGCTTTGTCCGTAAAGTCCATTGCTGTCTCAGGGATCATCTCCAGCTCGACGCGTGTGGATGTAGCTTGACGAATCGCCAAGGTGGTCCAGGCCTTATCGCCCTTGACGAATCCGACAGTGAATCGAGCCGTAACATGGTGTTCGGGCTTGAGGCCTTCGATGGAACGGAAATCGCTGCGCACCTTCGACGTGGCTACAGGCTGTACATCGCCATTGATGTACAGCGCCGCATTCCAGCTCGCTTCGCTCAATGGCAGTGTTGAGCGGTTGATGATGCGGGCGGTGATGACTGGCTTGGGCCCAAAGAAGCTGTTTTCCATCCGGAACTCTGGATCAACCGCACTGACCCTCTTTAGCTCGGCGATAGTAGGAAGTTGATCGTTGGCCTCCTGTCGTAGCGCTTCTATCTCCTTGGGATTGCTATCCCTGATGTGCTTAACCTGCCCTCTCACCACCTGCCTTACGGAAGCGTTTGGGTAGGTCTGGTTCAGTTTTTCAAGAAGGTCGGCAGGGATTCGTGAGAAAAACAGCCGAATCGTCTCTAACACCATGATTCAACGAGGAAACACCCCTCGACGTCAGGCAGTTCGTGGATTACAGACCTAGGCTTGATTGAACCAGAAGCCGCGTGACACAGGCATTCCTGGAGTACTGCTCAGGCACGCGTGCCCTTCTTGAATATTGGATTCAAGAGTTTCCACGCTCCTGACCCAACGGAAACCTTCAAGAAGGCTCTGACCGTCGCCTGATCCATTGCAGTAGTTCCTCGTGCGGGATCGTACGTCCAGCGTCGACGTCGGCCATACCCTCGCGGGTCCGCCGTTCCTTCTCTTCCTCGGTCAATCCCGGAAGGAGTGCTAGTAGCTTATCTTCAGGGCTCATAGGCCGATGAGCTGTGCTCAAGTTGGCTTGATTCTCGTGAAAAAATATGGGCAGGATCTGGGGATCATCCAAGCCCGCCGGCAAAGGCAGCGATACGTCGTGGACCGCCAAGTCGATGATGACGTCCAAATCTGAGCATAAGGGCTGTATGGCGGTGGTCACCAGACGAGCCGCCCGCTCGGCGAAAGCCAGGTCCACCACCAGCCAGATCAACAGACCGGGAGGCTGTTCGACGCCCCCTGACGAGTGAGTTTCCAGGAGATAGGCCGACGAGACGAAGTCGGCGTGCTCAAGGCTGCCGCTGATGGCCGGAGCGAGCCAAGCCGGCGCGGCCTGGGCAGGTCTCACCGCGAACTCCGCCGGCGCCAGACGTTCCACCCTGGCCAGAAAGCCCGTATCCAACAATGTCGCAACCTCTTCCGGGTACAGGACAACGCCGCCGTAGTTGGGATTGAGCATCAACGTCGCGCCGCGAGTACCGGTTAGCAGCTCACGGCCTGAAACTCCCAGAATTCTGACAGCAGACGAGCTGGCCGCCTGCGCCTTGTCGAGCGAGGTAAAGAAAGGGATCGCATCGAAACCGTCAGGATGGCGGAACTGGACCAGCCGCAGTGTCTGCGCGTCGTCCGAGATGGGCGCATGCACGTACACGATCGCATCCATCAGTCGCTTGAAGAATGCGCGTTCCTCGGCCGCACTGTCGCGGGCCCGTTCAAAGGAAGCCTCCAGCGCTGTCTCCGCAGACGTAGTCCCTCTTCCACGCGGCCTGCTCGGTTGCTTCATGGTCAGATGCGATGAGGGCCGAGCGGGTACCCGGAGAACCAATCCGCCTCGATCTCGCTGCTCAGGTAGGGTCGTACGAAGGCCGACTGGGTCAGCGCTCGCAGCCGCTCTTCGTGCTCAGCAATCGCCTCGATGTCGCTGACGGTTGGATAGTGCCGCAGCAGTCGATATGCCTCTTGCCGCACCTCTTTAGGCACGGCTTGGCTGGCCGCTAGCTGCCTGAGGAACGCGCCCGCCTGCAGCACATTGCGGGTGCGCTCAGATGGCATCGTCATGACATCAAGAATGACTAGCACTAAGGAATGCTTAGCTTATCGCGTTTGTGGCCGGCCAGGGCACGGTGCAACTACAGACCTTGCGATTCCTGTATTAATGTAATATAATCAATAACTTAATTCGCATAAGTGAGCGTTATGTCCATGGAGTGAGGGCCAATAGGAACGAGCAGGTAGCCTGAGCCTTCCCATGATGGGAAGGTCAACAACGCGGGACGGATTACCACTCAACTTGCCTGTCGTTTGACCTTCCCACCGTGGGAAGGCTCATCGTCACGCCGTCGGCAAACCGCCGATGCTTTTGGAGGGTTGTCCATGAATCTCGTTGTTGAAGGTATGACCTGTGGTCACTGTGTCCGAACGGTCACCCAAGCCATTCAGGCCCTTGACCCCACGCCCAGGTGGACGTCGATCTGGGCAGTGGCGTGGTCAAGATCGAGGGCCTGCTTGCCGTAGAACAGGCGGTTGAGGCTATCCAGCGGCAAGGCTATGTGATCGCTGCGGTGCTCCCTTCTGAGGCTGGTACGCCGGCCGCCCCGGCCGTCGCATCCTCCTGCTGCGGCGGATGCCACCGCTGAGTCCGCGCGAGGGCTTGATCCTGATCAATGACAGTCGGCCCCAAGAGGGCTAGACTGGCCATCATGAGAGCTCGCACGTCCCCTGCCCTGATCTGCCCAGCGTCCGCAGGCGCTGCTTCGGGCGTGCGGGAGCTGTCATGGTGAGGCTGCTGAGGCGATGGCGGCGACCCCGTTCTCGTGCCCGACTGGCATGGCTGGGACTGTGGGCGCTGCTGCTGCAGCAACTCGCGCTGGTGGCTTACGCCTGTCCGCTGGAATCGGTGGAAGCTGGACAAGCGACCCTGATGGTCGGTTGCGAAGAGATGTCCACGCCGGATCCCGATGCTCCGGCGTTGTGCGACCAGCATTGCCAGCGCGATCACATCGCCACGGCCGATGCGAAGGCCCCTCAAGTGCCTTACCAGCCCGCGCTGGCCGCCTTCGCGCTGGTGCAGGCTCTGTTGCCACCGGTACACGCGCAGTTGTATCGGGATGTTCCGGTGTGCGTGTCCGATCCGCCTCCCCTGCAGCGCTTCTGTAGCCTGCTGATTTAAGCCCCCTCCTGGATTGACCCGTGCTCGTGCTGCATGCGTTGCAGCGCGCTCGTTGTCGTTTCCCGGAGGTCTTATGGAGATGTCTTTCTTCTTGCGTGCAAGGCGCAAGATGGCGTGTGGGTTCGTGTTTGCCCTGGCGCTCAGTGGTCCTGTGCTGGCGGCATCGCCCGCTATCCCGATCAGCTACACAGAAGCCCTACAACGGGCGCTTGCTAACGCCCCAACCCTGCAGGTGCGCCGATCGCAGATCGATGCCAGTACCGAAGAAGCCGCGCGTGCTGGCGCGCTTCCCGACCCACGTTTGATCGTGGGGCTGGCGAACTGGCCCGTCAGCGGACCCGATGCCTTCAGCTTGCGGGCCGATGAGATGACCACCCAGCAAATCGGTCTGATGCAGGAGTTTCCTGCGCGTGCGAAACGACGTGCCGAGCACGCGTTGGCGCAAGCGACGCTGGCGCAAGCGCGCTCACTGTCGATGGCCGAACAGCAGATGGTGGCCCAAGCGGCCGCGCTGGCCTGGATCGAGCTGTGGAGTACGCAGCAAGCCGTAGATGCGTTGGAAGGTCTGCGCGAGCCGGCCCGTATAGCCGAGCGTGCGGCGCGTGCTCGCTTGGCAGGCGGCACGGCCGGGGCCAGTGATGTGCTTGCCGCCCAGGCCGCCCTACTGCAGTTGGACAATCGCCTGGAGCAGGTACATGCGGAGCACGCCGCCGCGCAGGCCGGCCTGGCGCGGTGGTTGGGTATTGCACCAGAGGCGATCTTGGCCAGTGGTGCGGCACCGGATTTTTCGCAGTTGCCATTGGAGCCCACCCAACTGCTGGCCAAACTGGACCAACACACGCCACTACTGGGCTGGGAGGCACGCGAGAGCTTAGCCCAGGCCCAGGTGGATGCGGCCGTGGCCGAAACCCGCCCGGATTGGAGTGTGGAGCTCACCTACGGACGTCGCGAGCGCGCACCCGACGGCATGGCGCGCAGCGACATGCTCATGGTGGAAGTGGGTGTGGGCCTGCCGCTGTTCCAGAAGAACCGCCAAGCACGAGGCATCGCGGCACGGCGGGCCGAGCTGGAGGCGGTGTCCGCAGAGCGCGATGAGGCCCGGCGCATCCAAGCCGAGTCGGTGCAACGCGCGATAGCGCGATGGCGCGGGTTAACCGGCCAGTTGGAGCGCCAGAACACGCAGAGCCTGCCTTTGGCGCGCGATCGTGCACGCACGGCGTTGGCCGCCTACGGCGCCGGTGCCGACCTGCAGCCGTGGCTGGAAGCGCGGCGCGATGAGATCGAATTGCACCTGGAGAACGCCCGTCTGCTGGGCGAACAGGGCCGTGCCTGGGCGGCACTGGCCTATCTGCTACCCCATGAGGAGAACACGCCATGAGCCCGACCAAGACGCGTCTCACACAGCTCGCCGTGGCCCTCGGGTTGCTGGCGCTCGGCTTTGCCGGCGGCTACGCCTGGATGACTCGAACCTCTGATACCACCCCGCCCCCGGCACGAGCGTCGCAGATCAAGCACGCAAGGTGCTGTACTGGTACGACCCATGGCGCCGGAGCAGCGATTCGACAAGCCGGGCAAATCTCCGTTCATGGATATGGAGTTGCTGCCCAAATACGCAGATGAGGCCATAGGGGGCGGAACGCAGATCGATCCGCGCCTGCAGCAGAACGTGGGCATACGCACTCAGGAAGTGACGGTAGAGTTACTAGGGACTGCCGTACGCGTGCCGGGCACACTGACGTGGGATCTGACCCAGGAAAGCGTGATCAGTGCGCGCATGGAAGGCTTGATCACCCACGTGCAGGTAAAGGCGCCGTTTACCGAGGTTCGTCGTGGTCAAACGCTGGCCACCGTGCAGGCCCCGGCATGGAACGCGGCCATCGCCGAAGCACATGCCCTGAGCCAAGCTCAGTCCGCGGGCGCGCGTGAGCTGCAGGGTGCGGCGCAACAACGGTTGCGTTCGTTGGGTGTTCCTTCTGGCGCCTCGGCCAGAAGTGGCGTCGTGCTTAGCGCAGACCACAGTGGTGTCGTGACCGAGATCCTGGCACGCGAGGGACAGACGGTGATGCCCGGTACGCCACTGTTCAAGATCAATGGGCTGGACACGTTGTGGCTGGAGGCCTCGGTACCCCAGGCAGCGCTGGGCACCTTGCGGCCGGGGACCTCAGTGCAGGCCACGGTCAGTGCCTGGCCGGCAGAGCGCTTTGCCGGACAGATCCAGGCGTTGCTTCCCCAGGTCGACATGGCTAGTCGCACGCAGCGGGCGCGAATTGTGCTGCGCAACCCGCAGCGTCGGCTGGTGCCGGGCATGTTCGCCGAGGTTCTGGTGCAGCCCGACGCCGAGCAGGCCCTGCCAGTCGTTCCCACGGAGGCGCTGATCGCCACCGGGCGGGACAGCCGGGTCATCGTGCAGGATCCGGACGGGAGCTTCCGGCCAGTGCGGGTGAGTGTGGGACGTAGCGTGCAAGGGCGCACGCAGATCGTGGCAGGCTTGGCCGGTGGTGAACGCGTGGTCGTCTCGGGTCAGTTCTTGCTCGACTCCGAAGCCAGTCTCTCCGGTGCGTTGGAGCGCCTGGGTGCTGCACAACCGACACGCCCTGCCAGCGCATCAGGTGTGCACGAGCGCCATGACGCCGGGCACGAACCACGCACTGTCGTGCCGTCACCGTCCAGACAGCCGGCGCCTGTCGCGCCAGACACCTCCACCTCTACGCCGCCGCGCTGCCCGGTGCAGTACTGGTATGACCCGATGGTGCCGGAGAAGCATTTCGACAAGCCGGGCAAGTCACCGTTCATGGATATGCAGTTGGTACCCAAGTTCGGCCCCGCCGCAGCCGCTGATTGCCAGGCAAGCGAGGTCATGTCCGAAGCGATGGAGGGCACACCATGATCGCGCGCCTGATCCATGCTTGCATCGCCAATCGCGTGCTGGTGCTGGTTGCCGCCGCGCTGCTGGCGGTGGTCGGTATCTGGTCGGTAAAGAACACGCCGCTGGATGCGCTGCCGGACCTGTCCGATACCCAGGTCATCATCCGCACGCAATGGGCGGGGCAAACCCCGCGCATCATCGAAGACCAGGTCACCTACCCGTTGGCCACCACGATGTTGTCCGTGCCGGGCGTGAAGGCGGTACGCGGCTTCTCCTTCTTCGGTGATTCATTCGTCTACATCCTGTTTGACGATGCCACTGATCTTTACTGGGCGCGCTCTCGAGTGCTCGAGTACTTGAGCCAGGTACGCGATCGACTTCCGCCGAATGTGAATCCGGCGCTGGGTCCTGATGCGACAGGACTGGGCTGGATCTACCAGTACGCCTTGGTGGATCGGACAGGTCAACGTGATGTGGGGCAGCTGCGTGCGTTGCAGGACTGGTTTCTTCGTTATGAGCTAAAAACCGTGCCGGACGTGGCTGAAGTAGCCAGTGTGGGCGGTGCGGTGCGCGCCTGGCAGATCCAGCCCGATCCGCAGGCGTTGGCGGCCCGTGGACTGACGGTGGCCGAGCTCATCGAGGCGGTGGATGCGGCCAACGGCGCTACCGGGGGCTCGGTGATCGAACAAGGCGAAGCCGAACTGATGGTGCGCAGCGAAGGCTACCTGCGCACACAGGAGGCGTTCGAACAGGTGCCGGTAACCGGCAACGACGGCATCCCCGTCCTGCTCGGCGAGGTGGCCACGATCAGTCGCGGGCCGGTCTTCCGTCGTGGTATCGCAGAGTTGGATGGTCAAGGTGAGGTGGCCGGCGGCGTGATCGTCCTGCGGACCGGCAAGGATGCCTTGGGGGCCATTCGGAACGTCAAAGCGCGACTGCAGGCGTTGCAATCCAGCTTGCCCGAGGGCGTGGAAGTGGTGCCGGTGTACGACCGCTCCGAGCTGATCCAGGATGCGGTACGCAACCTCACCCACAAGCTTGGCGAAGAGTTTCTGGTCGTAGCGCTGGTATGCCTGCTGTTCCTGTGGCACCTACGCTCGGCGTTGGTGGCCGTCATCACCCTGCCTTTGGGTATCCTGGCGGCCTTCATCGTGATGCACGCCCAGGGGATCTCCGCCAACTTGCTGTCATTAGGCGGCATCGCCATCGCCATTGGTGCGATGGTCGATGCAGCGGTGGTGATGATCGAAAATGCACACAAGCATCTGGAGCACTGGCGGGAGGCGCACGGCCGGGAACCTCAGGGTGAGGAGCGCTGGCAGCTGATGGCCCGCTCGGCGGCCGAGGTCGGACCGGCCCTGTTCGCCAGCTTGCTGGTCATCACCCTGTCTTTCGTGCCGGTTTTTGCCCTGCAGGCGCAGGAAGGGCGATTGTTCTCGCCTCTGGCCTACACCAAGACCTACGCGATGGCCGCCGCAGCAGGGTTGTCGGTGACCTTGATCCCCGTCTTGATGGGCTACCTGATCCGCGGCCGCATCCGCCCGGAACAGCAGAACCCCATCAATCGCATCCTGATCGCTGGCTATCGGCCCATCCTGCTGTGGGTCCTCAAACATCCCGGTGTCACCTTGCTGCTCAGCGGCCTGCTGCTAGTGCTCACCTTGATCCCCTTTAGCCGGTTGGGCAGTGAGTTCATGCCGCCCTTGGAAGAAGGCAGCCTGTTGTACATGCCCACGGCCCTGCCCGGCCTGTCCGCCGACAAGGCCCGTCAGTTGCTCCAGCTCTCGGGCCGGATGATCAAGACCGTACCGGAGGTTGAGCACGTGTTCGGCAAGGCGGGCCGTGCCGAAAGTGCGACCGATCCGGCACCGATCGAAATGTTTGAGACCACCGTGACCTTCAAGCCGCGGGATCAATGGCGCCCGGGCATGACCCCCAGAAGCTACGCCAGGAGTTGGACGCAGCGGTCAAGATTCCCGGTCTGACCAACCTATGGGTCCCGCCCATTCGCAATCGCATCGATATGTTGGCCACCGGCATCAAGAGCCCGATTGGGATCAAGGTCTCCGGACCCGATGTGGAGCAGATCGAGCGCCTGAGCCAGCAGATCGAGCAGGTGGCCAAGACTGTGCCCGGCGTGAGTTCGGCACTGGCCGAACGCGTCACGGGTGGGCGCTATGTCGATGTACAGGTGCGCCCGGAAATCGCTGCACGTTACGGATTCACTCAAGGCCAACTCCAGCAACTGATTGCCACGGTCGTTGGCGGTGATCCAATCGGGAAACGATCGAGGGGCGCGAACGCTATCCCATCGTCTTGCGCTACCCCCGTGGCCAGCGTGACTCGTTGCAGGCCTTGCAGGATCTGCCGCTGATCGCGCCAGGCGGTGTGCAACTGACCTTGAGCCAGGTGGCGGAGCTGTCAATCAGCCCAGGCCCGCCGATGCTCAAGAGCGATAACGGCCGGTTGGTGGGCTACATCTACGTGGATGTGGCCGATCGCGACTTGGGATCGGTGGTCCAGGACCTGCAAGCCGCGGTGCAGACCCAGGTGAGTTTGCCTGCCGGCTATGGTCTGGCGTGGTCGGGGCAGTACGAGTATCTGCAACGGGCTTTGGCACGCCTGCAATGGGTGGTGCCCGCGGCGTTGGCGATCATCTTCCTGGTCATCTGGATGGTGTTTCGCCGGCTTAGCGATGTATCCATCATCCTGCTCAGCTTGCCCTTGGCGTTGGTGGGCGGTTTCTGGTTGATCTGGGGCTGGGCCATGCGATTTCGGTGGCCAGCATGATCGGATTCATCGCCCTGGGCGGCGTTGCGGCTGAGTTCGGCGTCATCATGCTGCTGTACCTGCGTCATGCCTGGGAGCAGCGCTTGGCCAGCGGTGCGCCGGAAGATGTGTCTACCCTGCAAGAGGCTATCTACGAAGGCGCCGTGCAACGGGTGCGCCCGAAGGCGATGACGGTAGCCGTCATCCTGGCCGGGTTGTTTCCGCTTTTCGTCGGTGCCGGTGCCGGCTCGGAGGTCATGCAACGTATCGCCGCGCCGATGCTGGGTGGCATGCTCACCGCACCGGTGCTCTCTATGGTGGTGATTCCCGCAGCGTTCTATCTAGTGCGGCGACGTGGATTGCGCGCGGCGCGGGGCGACCAATGAGAGACAGACTGAGCACTTGAGGTAAGTCCCCACAAAAAGACGCCAGTCATGGAAGAAGTCATGACTGGCGTCAAAGGGGAGAGTACCGCCTACATGCTTACTTATCAGTGCCCGGCGTGCGGGGAAATCTCAAAGCTCAGCGACGCCCGATCCGACACAAAATCCAAACCCTTTTGTGTAGAGGGCACAATGTGATTGGTGTGGATGTACCAGGTCTTGGCGGTGGTCACCTGGAAACTGGCTTGGCCTTGGGCATCGGTGCGCAGGAGCGTAGCGCTACCGTGCCCACCCTTGACCGGTGCGTCAGCACGATGACCGACGTACACGCGTAGGTTGGGCACTGGCGTGCCCTGCTGCAGCACCTGGAACGACAGCTGTTCGCCGACCTTCACGCTTCCAGGATTGCGGGCCAAGCGGATCTCCAGCGGATAGCCCAGCGAGGCAGCGAAATCGTCGGTCAGTTTTGTGCCCACCTGTCCAATGGTACGAGCATGCTTGGTATAGCTATAGGTGACCCCTTTGGGAAACTTGCTCGCATCATAGGTGGCCAGGGTATCGGGCAAGTCTTCCAACTCCAGGTACTTGCCGAACTCGCTGGCCGTACGCGTGCTGGTGGAGGCCATCGTCGAGACCCCAGCAGATAGGTGCCCTCGCCCGCCGGATGCACGGTGAGCTGGCTCTGCTTGCCGACCTCTTTCCAACTGGCCAAGTCCGGTGCAGCCTTAGCGCCGCCCTGACTCAGCGAAACGTCCTGTAGACGCGCTCGGGTGACTGCACCTGCACTTTCATCGAAGGTGCCATTGTTCACCAACGCTGTGTTCGCCTCGCCCGCTGCGGTGCCAGGCTTGGAGAAAGCGACAAACAGGTCGTGCGCACCGGCACTGCCGGCCACAGCGAACAGCAGTAGTGTGGCGGATAGTTGCGTGTTTCTCATGATGTGTAGCTCCTCGTGATCGTGGCTTACCAGTGGTAACCAAAGCGGACATTCCAGCGACGACCCAGCAAGTCGTACGTCATGGTGTCGGTGTCGGTGTTGGGGTTGTTCTTCACGAACGGCGCCTTCTTATCGAGCACTTTTTCAACGCCGGCGGAGATATCCCACTTCTTCTTGATGCCGTAGCTCAGTTGCAGGCTGTGGTACACCACGCTGGACACATGCGAGCCGATCGTGTCGGGCACGGCGATGATGTCGTCCGCGCTGCCGATGTACTGCGCCGAATAGACGCCGGTCCAACGGTTCTTGCCCATACGCAGTGAGCCCAAGCCACGCCACTGGGTGTAGCTACCCAAGCCGCTGGTGATCTTGCCGGCGTACTCAATGGTGGTGGCCCCGGGCGTGAGCGCCCCCAACCCACGCGGGGTGAGTCTGGAGGTCCTGGAAGCCCTGCTGGATCTGGTCATGGCCTCGGGCAAGGTACGTGTGGTCGACGTGGCGGAACTGTGTCCGCCCCTGGATCCGGATCAAGCCACCGCACGTGTGGCCGCGCGTTTGATCCACCGAATGGTCAGTGCGCAGGCTCAGTGAAGTGATATCGGCTGGCAAAAGGCAGTGAGCTAATGGGAACGCTCAGCCAGCAACTGCTTCATTTGCGCGATCTCCTGTGTCTGCGAGGTAATAATGTCCTGGCAGAGCTTCACCAACTCAGGATCCTTCAGACGATTCTCCTCACACATCAGGATGGCGCCAGCGTGGTGGGGAATCATCGAACGGATGAACTGTTTGTCAGTGACCGCTGCTTGAGTGCGAATGCCCCACCAGCAGAACAGCATGAACGCCACCGTCAGACCAGCCAGAATCAGATTGCGTCGGCGATCGGGGTACATGCTGGACATTAGCCACAGCTCGATCAGCAGCATGGGAGCGGCCATCAGGCCCGCCATGTAGAACTGGTTCACGTTGTTATAGACGTTAGCCCACTGATCGACCATTGCGTACATCAATGCGTACATGGCCACGAAAGACAGGCCCATCATCAACAACAGGCGGCCGTAATGGCCTTGATGCCCTTGTTGTGCCTGGTGGGCAGGTTGGTGTGAGGCGTGCGGTTTTGCGTGCTGGGACTGCGGGTCTTGCGCGTTTTCGTGCGTACCGTGCGAAGAGGACATAACAATCTCCGTGGGAATGGCAGAACGGCGGAAGAACCCGCGAACTGTTGGAACAGCTCCCGGGCTGAGAACACTTACATACCCTTGCCGGCAGCGAATTCCTGCGGGCTCAGCTTGCCATCTTTGTTGCTATCGAGCATGCCAAAGTGCGGCGCCAGCTTGTGCTTGGCCAGTTCTTCCTTGGACAGCGAGCCGTCCTTGTTGGCATCGAGCTTGGTGAAATCGGCATCGGCCGCCGCCGGCTTGTGCTGACCGTGGTCGGTGGTGGGCGTGGTGGTCTGGCCGCCGGCGAAGGCCGCGCCCGCCATCAGGAACAAGGCCATCATCGAGAGGGAGGCATAACGCTTCATTGCAGTACTCCTTGTGGGATATCAGTGACAGGAATGGCCGCGCGCAGGCTCATCGGCGCGGTCAGGGGGGGGTGGCAACAACGGTGGAGCCGGACAAACGCAGGGCATTGGTGACCACCGAAACCGAGCTCAGGCTCATGGCCAGGGCCGCCATCATCGGACTGAGCAAAAGGCCAAAGCTGGGATACAGCAAGCCGGCGGCGATAGGCACGCCGATGGCGTTGTAGACGAAGGCGAAGCCCAGGTTCTGCTTCATATTGGCCACCGTCAAAGACGAGATGGCACGGGCTTGCACGATGCGCCTCAAATCACCCTTGACCAGGGTGAGCTGGGCGCTGGACATGGCCACATCCGTGCCCGTCCCCATCGCGATGCCCACATCGGCTGCCGCCAGGGCCGGCGCATCGTTGATGCCATCGCCAGCCATGGCCACGCGACGACCCTGGGCTTTGAGTTGCTGGACCAGGTCGGCCTTGTCCTGCGGCTTGACGCCACCACGCACATCCTCGATGCCCAGCGTGCGCCCCACGGCCTCGGCCGTCGCCTGTGCGTCACCGGAGGCCATCACCACGTGCAGGCCATCGGCACGTAGCAGGTTCAAGGCAGGCAAGGTCGTGGCTTTGATGGGATCAGCCACCGCAATGGCGCCGGCCAACCGACCATTGACCGCCAGGAACATCACGCTAGCGCCTTCTTTCCGAAGACGCTCGGCGCTGCTTTGCAAAGGTGCTACATCGGCGCCAACCGACGCCATCAGGCTTTGGTTGCCGAGCACGACATCCTGATCGGACACGCGCCCGCGGACGCCTTGGCCGGTGAGCGAATCAAAATCTTGGGCGGCCACCAGGTTCAAGCCACGTCGCTGGGCTTCAGCCACGATGGCCTCGGCCAAGGGGTGCTCACTGCCCTGCTCCAAGCTGCCGGCCAAACAAAGGATCTGATCGGCGTCGAAGCCGGCGTTGGAGAGCGTGTCGCGAAAGGCTGGACGCCCCTCGGTCAACGTACCGGTCTTGTCCACGATCAACGTGTCGATCAGACGTAGCTGCTCGATCGCCTGAGCATCGCGGAACAGGACCCCGACCTGCGCAGCGCGGCCAGTGGCGACCATGATCGACATGGGGGTAGCCAAACCCAAGGCACACGGGCAAGCAATGATCAGAACCGATACGGCATTGAGGACGGCAAAGGTCCAGGACGGTTCGGGTCCAAACAGACCCCATCCGAAGAACGTGAGCACCGCCGTGGCCAGCACGGCCAGGACAAACCAGTACGCCACCTTGTCCGCCATACGCTGCATCGGCGCGCGGGAGCGCTGGGCTTGGGCTACCAACTGCACAATCTGCGCCAGTACCGTCCCGGATCCGACTTTGTCCGCCCGGATGACTAAGGCGCCCGTCCCGTTGAGCGTGGCGCCTATAACGTGATCACCGACAGCCTTCTCCACCGGAATGGGTTCACCGGTCAGCATCGACTCATCGACACTGGCGCGGCCTTCGATGACTTCCCCATCGACCGGCACCTTCTCGCCCGGTCGTACGCGAAGCAGATCACCCACGTGCACGTGATCCAGCGCAACGTCCTCTTCGCCCCCATCGGGTTTGACGCGGCGAGCCGTCTTGGGCGCCAATCCCAGCAGGGACTTGATGGCCGCCGAGGTTTTGGAACGCGCCCGCAGTTCCAGCAGCTGTCCGAGCAGGGTGAGCGAGACGATGACCGCTGCCGCCTCGAAGTAGACCCCTACCCGTCCATGCTCGCGGAAAGAGTCCGGAAACAGGTCCGGTGCCACGGTGGCCACCACGCTGTAGCCAAACGCGGCGGCCACGCCGATGCCGATCAGCGTCCACATGTTGGGGCTGCGATTGCCGATGGACTGTAGGCAGCGCTCAAAGAAAGGCCACCCCGCCCAGAGCACCACCGGGGCGCTCAGCACGAGCTCAATCCAGGTGCGCGCCTGCGTGGACAAGCCGGGCAGACGGTGTCCCAGCATGGCCAAGACCAGGACGATCAACGTCAAAGGCAACGTCCACCAGAACCTTCGGGTGAAATCGCGTAACTCTGGATTGTCGTCCTCCTCCAGCGAGGGCATCTCCGGCTCCAGCGCCATGCCGCAGATCGGACAGGTGCCGGGACCTGGCTGACGAATCTGCGGATGCATCGGGCAGGTGTAGACCGTGGCGTGGGTACCGCTGGGTTGGGCCACCGCTGCTGGGGCGGTCACTTCAACTTGCTGGGGAGCATCGTCCGTATAGCGGACGGGATTGGTGATGACCCGTCCATCCGCAGCCTCGACAGGGGCTGCGCCTGCAGAATGGTGATGGTCATGGGACGACGGTGAGTTCATGCCGATGCTCGCTTTAGTGGGGATGGACTGCCAAGGCAGTGTGCCATTGCGGGTTACACAGCTATTCGGGGCTGAGCGTCCCGAGCACTGAAACAACAATCAGGATCAAGATGGCCAGCGCGGCCTCAGCCGTAACACTCTGCCGCAAAGCCCGCACCTCCTGCGCGGGATCTCCGCTGGTCAGCGCTCGTTCCAAGCGCGGCACCAGCGTCCATCGGTGCAGCGCTCCCAAACCCAGCATTCCAGCGAACAGGGCCAGTTTGAAAAGCAGCAACTTCCCGTAGGTGCTCTGGAACAGGGCCGAAAACGACCACGCGGTGAGATCCCCGTAGTGCGCGATGCCGGACACGATGAGCGCACCAACGAAGATCGTTCCCAGCGTCGAAAAACCATGCAGAAAGTCATGCGTTGATCGCAGACGCCCGCTGCCGTTCGTCTCTTTGCCGCGCAGCAGCATGGCAAGGAACATCAGGACCGCTGCGATCCAGCCGCCTGCCGCGAGAAGATGGACGATGCCTGCAGCAAGCCGGACCGCGCCTGCCAAGCCCTCGCCAGCGGCGGCGTGGCCGTTCCATGCCAGCGAAGCGAGTGCGCCGCCCGCCAGCATCGCCCCCAGCGGGAAGGCGGTCTCCACCTTCCCGCGGCGACGATGCCATCCGAGCACGAACATCAGGGCGACCAGCAGCGCGCCTCTCGCCATGGCTGCCCGGCCCGCGGACGTCTCGAGCAGATACCAGCCAAGCGATGCGCGATCAACCTCGGCAAGCGGCATTCCCATGATGCCCGCGGTCTTGAAGACGACATCGAGCCCGGTGAGCACGAGACCGGCTACGGCACCCGCCAATAGAACGCCCATGAGTGACCACCCGGCCAAGGCGTCGGCGAGTGCCGATCGACGCGACCCGTACCAACCGAAGAGTGGAACCCCGAAAAGAACCATGATGACAAGGTATTCCAAGAATCTCAGTGCATAAGCCGACAGGTCGAACATTCGCGACTCCTCAGCGCACCGTGAAGCTGAAGCTGCCCGGCATGGGGTGGTTGTCACCACCGACGGCGCGGTATTCCACGGTATAGACGCCCGGAGCCAGCGGTCCAGGCAACTTGGCACGCAGGGTCTTGCCGTTGTTGACGATCTCGGTCGTGAAATTCTCGATCGGCATGGTGGAACTGCCGTGCTTCATGAGCAACTTGAGACGCGACGCCCGCGGAATCAATGTCTCGTTGAACACGAGATCGATCTGGCCTGGCGAGGCCACCACCGCATTTGCCGCCGGTGTGGACTGCTGCAGCGCGGCGTGGGCGTGCGCGACCTGCAGCGAAAACTGCCCGGCCGCGATTGCGAGGACGAGCGCGAAGGAGCGAATGACGTTGGACGACTTCATATGGATAAATCCTCATTGGAATGTGATGCAAAGCCCGTTCGGGAGGGGCCGCGCTGTGTTCGATGCGACAAGCGTTAGATGTCGGACTGTCACTGAAACCACGATTTGTCGGATTTTCTTGATACTTCCGCTTTCGCGAGACGAGGATCCCACCGGCTCAGGCGGGATCCTCGACGCATTACGCTGCCATGGCGCTGCAGCTTTCCGCGCAGCGGCGACAAACTTCGGCGCAGCGCGTCATCTCAGGGTCGTTCATGGCGTCGCATGCATCGGCGCACTGGCGGCAGATCTCCGCGCAGGCACCGCAAACCACGTCGTGAACGCTGGCACCGCGCAGCATCGCGTCGGCACTGGTTGCGCAGGTATCGGCACACGTCGCCAACAGGGCGATGTGCTCCGGGGCCGCGTGAACACCTCCTTTGGTCAGGCAGTAGTTGATGGTCTCCAGGCAGATCGCATGGCATTGCGTGCAGTTGTCGATGCACTCGTTCATGGCCTGGGGCCGGTGTGCTGCGGAATGGTGAGTCATGTAGTTCTCCTTCTTCCTCGCGGGCGAGAATCGGCGCGCCCGCAACACCGTCCCCTGTTGCTGCGACGGATCAGTGCTGTGCGAACGGTTCAGTGGTTCCGTCGCGATGTATCAGCTCGACCGTGAACGGCTGCTGGCGTCCCTCCGGGACCTCCATGCCCGGAGAACCAAGCGGCATCCCTGGGAGGACCAGGCCGCGTGCGTTCGGCTTTTCTTCGAGGAGACGCTTGATGTCCGCGGCCGGAACGTGGCCTTCGATGACGTATCCGCCGATCTCGGCCGT
The DNA here is from genome assembly GCF_006228405.1 of Stenotrophomonas sp. pho. Taxonomy (NCBI): domain Bacteria; kingdom Pseudomonadati; phylum Pseudomonadota; class Gammaproteobacteria; order Lysobacterales; family Lysobacteraceae; genus Stenotrophomonas; species Stenotrophomonas sp. pho. The sequence continues at coordinate 2,222,793 of NZ_CP029759.1, forward strand.
GTGGCAGGAGCCCTTTGCATAGGGGACACCCAACCGCTCCTTGACCAGACCCAGGTCATCCATGTCGTGCACATCCACGGTGAATCCCGCCTTCTGCACGTGGTCGATCCAGACACCGCAGCACCCGCAGGTCGGGGTCTTGTGGACGGTCATGCGTGGCAGGGCTGCTGGAGTCGCGTCGGCTGATTGGACGACAACCTGTGCGGAGGGCGAGGTTGTGGGTTGCGCGGATGAAGCATCCTGGGTGCAAGCACCCAGACCAGCCACGGCAAGGACCACAAAAGTCAGACGGTGCAATGTGAGCGTAGTCATTTCAATCTCTCGACTCAGCGCTTGGTCCGCGAGGACCAGTGGATGTGGACGATCCGCCAGCCGTCCGCGGTCTCCTTCAGCACCATCGTCTCGTCGCTCTGGACGGTCAGTGGCTGGCCGTCCTTCTGGGCATGCAACTCGCTTTCGGTTCCGACCCACGCGAACTCGCCAGCGGCTCGTGCGCGCTGACGGAGCAGCTGGCGATGGGCGCCCTTGAGGAACGCCGCATCGCTGACTGCGTGATGGCCCATGTATTCCTCGCGGCTGCGTTCGGCGCCCCCGGACTCGAGGATGAGAACGTCGGCAGCGAGCAGGGCTTCGACCGTGGCCAGATCGCCGCTAGACAGGGCCCTGTTGAAACGCTCCGCTACGGCGACCGCGGCCTCTGCAGTGACTGGGACGTCGACGTCCGCAGATGCCGCGGCAGCGGGGTGATGTGCGTGCGGCTGTGTCGCCTGCGCCATTGCGGGGGACACGACGGCCAGTGCCAGTGCGAGGGTGAACGAGATTGCTGTTGCGTTCATTGCGTGGGCTCCAAGAAGATCAATGGGGGTGCGCATGGCCGTCATCGGCCACGGGCGTGTGTGGTGCAGGGTGCGACTCCACCTTGCCGTCGGGATGGCCGTGGCTCACCAACCCGACTTCCGTGTCGCTGGGTGTCGGGCCGTGGTGATCGTCGTCCACGCCCGGCGGGTGCGCATGCGGCATGGAGTTGTTGCCCGGCTCGAATAAGGCAGGGTGATCCTCGGCCTTTTCGTCGTCATGGTGGCCTTGCGTCTCGCCGCCGCCATGCGAATGGCCCTCGCTGCTGTCGACAAGTTCCTTGTACGCAGTCGCGTCCAGCGTGGGCAACTTCTGCAGGAAGGCCGACATGTTCCATATGAACTCATCGTCCATGCTGCCGCCCCAAGCGGGCATGCCGCTGGCCTTGATGCCGTGCTTGATCACCCAGAACGCCTCAGCTGGAGCGACCGGCTGTTTGCTTAGGTTCGGTGGCGCGGGGTACAGGCCCTTGCTCATCTCGGTGGCCGCCGCGTCTGGTGAAAGATGGCAGGTCACGCACATGGCGTTGTAGTTGCCCGCACCCTGGCGGATACGCTCAGGATCATCAAGGTTCGTGGGTAGCTGAAGCTTGGCGGCGCGCACCTCAATGGAACGCTCGCGCGCCGTTTCAAGTAGCGCATACACCGGGCGACTATGCGGATCGTCGGCGGCCACGTTGTACACGCCCAGAGAGAGCGTGGCGGTTGCGACCACCGCAACCAATGCCACGCCGGCACCGAGCCATACCCACATCTTTTTGTTGGATTTCATTGTCAGTTCCCCTTAGAACCAGGTACGAAGGCCGATGACCAAGCGCGTGTCTTCAAAGGACTCGCCATGCTCGCGTCGCATGTCTGCGGTATTGCCAAACGCGCGCTCGTACACCACGCCGATGTAGGGAGCGAACTTTCGGGTGAACTCATAGCGAAGTCGTAGCCCCGCCTCAGCGGCACTCAGACCCGAACCTATCCCGCGCAATGGATCGTTCTTGCCATAGGCGGTGACTTCCACCAGCGGCTGCAAGATCAGCCGGTTGGTTAGCAGCAATTCGTACTCGGCCTCGACATTGGCGGCAGTCTGGCCCCCTTCGCCGAGATAGGCTGTGGCGGACACTTCGAACTTCATCGGCGCCAAGCCCTGTACACCGATAGCGGCGAAGTTCTGCGATGCCCCAGGCTTGAAGTCATGACGCACACCGGCCACCACATCCCACCACGTGGAGATACTGCGGCCGTAAAGCACTTCCAGATCAGCCGACTCGGTCTGACCATCCGTGCGTTCGCCTTCACTGCGGAGCCAGACGCGATTGAGGTCCGTACCGATCCAGCCCTGGCCCTCCCAGCCCAGCCCGGTGCCCGGATCGGCATCCCAGGTTTCCAGGCGATTGAGCAGCACGTAGCTCTTGATCGAGTTGTCATGCACCGGATGCGCGTGTTCCGGCGCGATGGCCGCCTTGCGATCCGCGTCCGTCACCGCGGGAATCGGGGTGCGCGGCTGCGTTGGCGCTGCAGGCCCGTGTCCCATCTGACTGTGGTCCATGCCCTCCATCGATTGCATTCCCGCTTCTGGTGTAGCGGGCGCGGGCGAATCATGGCCCATCTGCGAATGGTCCATCCCCTGCATCGCAGGCGTGGCCGTGCCGGAGGTGTCGGCTGCAGCGGGCTGTGCCATCTGACTGTGATCCATGCCCTGCATCGACTGCGCCTGCGCTGTGGGCGCCGCAGGTGTGCTCGCGGGCGAGCCGTGCCCCATCTGCGAATGGTCCATGCCCTGCATGGCAGGCTCGGCTGCGTTAGCCTGCGGCTCGGCGTGGCCCATCGCCGCATGATCGATCGTCGCTTCGCTCGTCTTGGCCGGTGTTGCAGGCTTTTGGGCTGGCGCAGGTTTTGATGTCGGTGCCTGATGTGCAGAGTGATCCTGAGTCTGGGTCTGCGCGCCCTGCTCCATCTGCATGGAGCCGTGCTGCATAGATTGGGCGCTGGCCGCATTGGCCAGGGCCAGCGAGATAGCCGTCAGCGCAGTCAGGGTGGTATCGCGTCTATTGATGTTCATTCGTCGACCCTCACCGTGCGCATCATTCCGGCTTCCATGTGATAAAGCAGGTGGCAATGGAACGCCCAGCTGCCCAACGCATCGGCACGCACGCGATACGTGCGTCGGCTACCTGGCGGCATATCCACCGTGTGCTTGCGCACCATGAAGTTGCCGTTGTCGTCCTCCACGTCACTCCACATGCCGTGCAAATGGATGGGATGGGTCATCATCGTGTCGTTAACCAATACGATGCGCATACGCTCGCCGTAGTTCAGCCGCAGCGGCTCGACATCGGAAAACTTCTGACCGTTGAAGCCCCAGGAGAATTTCTCCATGTGTCCGGTCAGATGCAGCTCGATCTCGCGACCGGGGTCGCGTCCGTCAGGGTCTTCAAAGGTGCTCTTGAGCATGGAATACGTCAGCACATGACGGCCGTTATCGCGCAGGCCATTGCCCGGATCATCCAAGCGCGAACTCACGCTCATGGCTTGGTTGTCCAACAGGGGATTGTTGGTCTCGCTAGCAGGGTGTGATTGCATGCCCCCGTGCTGCATGCCTGCCATGGCACCATCGCCGGCGGCGGGCATCGCATGGCCTGCATGGGCCGAGGTCGCGTTACCGCTGACAGGTGGGGTCATGCCAGGCATGCCCATGGCCGCACCACAGCCGCCTTCCATGCCCTTGCTGCCGCCAGACATATCCATCGACCCATGATCCATGCCCATGTCTGCCATCGTCAGCAGCGGCCGGGGATCCACAGACGGAACGGGCGCGCGTAATCCTTCGCGCACAGCGAGCGTGCCGCTGATGTAGCCGGTGCGACCGGAGTCTTGGGCAAAGATGGTGAATGCGTCCTGCCCGGAGGGCTCCACGATCACATCGAAGGTTTCTGCTACCGCGATGCGGAACTCGTCGACGGAAACCGGATGGACATACAAGCCATCTGCCGCCACCACGGTCATCTTCAGCCCCGGAATACGCACATCGAAGTACGTCATGGCAGAGCCATTGATGAAACGCAGGCGCACCTTCTCGCCACTGCGGAACAAACCGGTCCAGTTGCCCAGTGAGGTCGTGCCGTTCATCAGGTAGGTGTAGGTGTTGGCGTTGACGTCGGACAGGTCCGTGGGCGTCATCCGCATCACGCCCCACATCTTGCGATCTTCCAACGTGGCCGACAGGCCGTTGCGCTTCACATCGCGCGCAAAATCGCCGACCGTGCGCTTGTAGTAATTGTCATGGCCCGGCATCTTCTTCAAACGATCGAACAGGGCCGTCGGGTCCAGGTCTGTCCAATCGCTCAGCATCACGACGTAGTCGCGATCGAAACTGAAGGGCTCCGGCTCCAATGGGTCGATGACGATCGGGCCATAGAGCCCGGCTTGTTCCTGGAACCCTGAGTGGCTGTGGTACCAGTAGGTTCCGCCCTGATGCAGGGTGAACCGGTAGTGGTAGGTCTCACCACGTCCGATACCGTCAAAGCTCAGACCCGGCACGCCGTCCATGTTGGCCGGCAAAATGATGCCGTGCCAATGGATGGAGGTGTCCGCGCCATGGATGGAGTTAGCGGGCAATGCATTAGAGACGCGCAAGTTGACCGTGGTGCCTTCCCGCCACCGCAGCAACGGCGCCGGAACGGACCCGTTGACCGTGATCGCGGTGCGGGTCTTGCCGGTGAAGTTCATCGGCGTCTCGCCAATGGTCAGGTCAAACTCAGTGCCCGATAGTACGTTGGGTTGTCCCGGCCCCTTGAGCGCCCAACTGGCTTTGGGCCAGAAACCTAATCCTGCGACTGCGCCTCCCAAGGCCAAGCCTTGGACAAATCGCCGCCGCGAAGGCAGCAGCGGTCCACCGCGTGGACCACGAAAATCATCATGCGACATGAAAATGCTCCAAGCGTCGTGTTGCCACCGGCGGGCGGTGGTACAGAGCGGGCGGCTGGCCTAAACAGGCATGCAAGCCACACCAACGGCGCCATTGCGGCGCCTAGGGACGCTTAGCCGATCGGTGGTCGGATCAGATGAGGCAAGGCAGGTGCCGCATGCCCTAGGGGCAGCGGCATGACATCCAGGCCCAAGGCCAGTTGCACCGAAACATGCAGGCGCGCAGGAAGTGCGCTCGCGCAAGCGTGTACGCAGGCGCACCGGCACGCAGAAGACTTGCAACAGTCGGGACCGGCATGGTCGCCATGCCCAGTGCCAGCCTTTTCAATCGATGTGGCATCGGGATGATGCTCAGCACTGTGATGGGCGAAGCAGTCTTCGTCGACTTGCACCGCGGCAGCCACTTCGCTGGCCTGCTCTTCCATGACCGGGTTCATACTGACGGACGCAAACGCCGACCACGCGCCGTTAAGCACGAGCATGGCGATCAGGAACAGTCGCAGTAGAAGTGAGGAGGCTGACACGGGCGACATGGTATATCACTTTAGACAAGGCGCGTGTGTATCGGTCGTGAACAAAATCTCAAGTAAGCCTGAGATGTCGCGACTTGTCAGTCGCACTAGCCGCGGACACTGCAGCTCCCTCCAGAAGCGCCCAAAGGGCGGGTTGAGGCGAAGAGTTGCCCATAGGGCGAGCGCTTGTTCGGTTTACTTCTCGGGCGTGGCCTCGATCAGCTTCACCAACTCGCGCTTCTGCTGCTTGCTTAGCGAGCCCCAGCGCAGGAGCAACTTGGCCAGCAGATCATCGTCGGTGTAAAGGAAGGCGGCGGGGATCCCCAACGCTTGGGCCAACCGCTCAGCAATCTCCAGCATGGGCTCGTGCTTGCCACGCTCGTACTGGTTGATTCGGGGCTGGCCACGTGAGGATCCAGACCGGCCCGGATGCCCAACTCCTTCTGCGACAAACCCGTGTGCAGGCGGGCTTGTTTGAGGCGTCGAGCGAAGGTCGGTGTTGAGTCGACGGACAAAGTCACGCGCGCACCCCATGGAGACCCCATAAGGATGGCGGATGTACCCAGCCTTGCATACTAAGATATTCTTAGCTTTGAGGCAACCGGCGACACCGGTAGCGCCGCCCCCCCCCAGGAGCCACGCCGCTCCCTCATCCCCGGAAACCGCATGCCCGGAACCTCGTCAATGACGCCATCTGGGGTCGCCAGCATCGAGGAGTTGGGCCTTCGTGGCACCCTTTTCCTAGCCGCACTGTTAGCCGCGCAGCTACGACGCCTACCGGTGGCGCCCACACGCCGCTCCACCTTGCTGGTGCTGGACACGCTGCGAGACTTGGCCTTGATCCAAGTTCCCTGGCCAGCGGATCGATGGCAGATCCGCCCCGATGCCGAGGTCACGCCCATCGAAGATCTGCAATGGGCTTTCGCCTGGTCTACCCACGAGCGCAGGCACCTGCTCCCGGTGCTGGAAGACCAACTCGGCGATATGGCACACGATGTAGACTTGGCGGACGCGAAACTGGAGCTGTGGGATGAACTTGCACTCTGGGAGACCGAGCAGTTTCTGGAGCAGCAATTGCTCAAACATCACTTCGACCCAGGCTGGGCACGTGATGTGGGGTTCGTCTTTCAATCCGGACCGCGGGGCTTGCCGATCGCGCGGTGGCGTTACTGCTGCTGGGCGGCGGTACGCCAAGGTGCCTCGGTGGCGATGCGTCTTGGCGTGCACGACAGCGCCCATGTGCGGGAAGCCATCTTTCAGGAGGTCCAGAAGCGCCTGCGCTACCTGATGACCAGTTCGCCCGAGCAAGGCATGTTCAAGCCCTATCATTTGGCACCGGAGTCCTCAGTAGCCAAACTGTTTGTAGATTGGGTCGTCCCTATGGAATGGGCGTACTGGACAGGTGAGCGCCACCCCAGCCGCTAGCAGACAAACGAGCAGCCTCGTCAGTCGGCTCCCCCATCTTGCGCATGGCCGCGCCGAGTTTTCTTCACCGCATTTTGTGCTGGCGTCAGTTGATTCAGTAGAGGCTCTAGCGCTTCAAGACGTGCATTGGCACGCAACGCATCGGCTTCAGCGCTCTCGCGGCGCTCACGCTCCCGCGCAAGGGTGTCTTGAACTTGAGCTAGCTCGTTGCGCATGGTATCCAAGGTCTTGGCGTCAGTCTTCCAGCGCTCCTGCAGTGCCAAATAGTCCGTCGCGGTCTGGCGCAACGCCACGACCTCGCTGTGTTGGCCTTCGTGGGCCTGTCGTAGCTGGGCAAGCTCACGCTCAATCCGCCCGTGGCGCTCCAGCCATTGACCATTGTCGCGGTTCAGCACCAACAGCTCCTGATTCTTCGCGCCCAAGGCTTCATTGGCCTGACGTAAGGCTACTTGCAGCTCTTGGACCTGATGCTCGTGACGGCGAAGCTCTTGCTCACGCTGCTCTTTGGTTGAAGTGCGGTAGTGCTCAAGCGCTTCCCGGGCATGGGCATGCTTGTCCTCCAGAGAACGCGTATGCGCCTCATGATCAGCCAGCCGCACCGTCATGCCAGCGATGCGCTCGTTCAACTGGGCGATTTCCGCGATCCTGTCACCTAGATTCTGTTGAAGGAGGGCGTGAGCAGCTTGCTCTTGGTGCAGGCTTGCTTCGGTGCGCTGCAGCCGACTGCTCAAGGCGGCAGCCTCCTCTTGGGCACCGGAAAGCGCCTGTTGCCGACTGTGGAGCTCAGCCTGATGGCGCTCACGCTCCTGGGTGAGGATGGCCTCTGCTTCCTCCTGGAGCCGCGAGGCCAAGCGCGCAACCAAGTCCTGCAAAGCATCACTAACGGCTACCGTCCTCGCCGGACCGCCGCCTTCCTCTCCTTCCAGTTCACGCAAGTAGCGGTGGATCGTGGTCTTGGAGCCCGTGTTGCCCAAGGCCACTCGCACCGCGTCGACTGACGGCTTCTTGCGTTGGGCCAGCAGCGCGTCGCGCGCCTTCTGGACGTCACTCTTATAGAGTCCTGCGCGCGCCATCGTGCCACCTCACTTTATTTCGTAATGTATTACATACCATGTAATTACATACTATTAAAGCAGGTAGACGACCGCTCGTCGGCGAAAATAGTTATACGGGATAATATTGAATTATCCCGCGTAAGGCGGATTCTGACCCTTCCCGGCGTCCCAAGCAGTACGAAACCGCCCAGGGCCGGCGATCGCTGGGTAGTATGGCCCAGAGCGGAAAGGAGGCCAGCCAGGGTGCAGGCAGGCTCCGCCACCGAGCCCGTTGGCCATCATAGGACTGTGCATGCCGATCGAACGTATCGTCATCGACAACTTCAAGTCGTTTCGCCATCTGGACCTGCCCCTCAATGCCCACATGAACCTGGTGGTGGGCGACAACGAGGTCGGTAAATCCACCCTGCTGGAGGCCATCCACGCGGTGGTCACCGGCCAGCTGCATGGGCGCAATCTTGCCTACGAGCTCACGCCCTACCTGTTCCACCAGCCCACGGTGCAGGAGTACTTGGGAGCGCTTGCCACGGGCACGCCGGCCTCGCCGCCACGGATCTCCATCGAAGCCTATCTGGGCGCCGACGCCGCGCTGGCGTCGTTACGCGGCACCAACAACTCCCTGCGTCTGGATACCGCCGGCATCCGGCTGCTGGTCGAGCTCAACGACGACTACCGCGAGGAGTTCAACGCCTACCTGCAGCAGCACCAGGGCGCGGTCAGCCTGCCGGTGGAGTACTACACGGTGCGCTGGTACTCCTTCGCCAACAATGGCGTCACCGCCCGTAGTATTCCGTTCGACTCGACCATCATCGACACGCACGGCATCAAGACCTTGTCCGGTGCCGATCGCTATATCGCCGGCATCATCGAGCAGGCACTGACGCCTGCGCAGCGCGTCTCGCTGTCGCTGAGCTTCCGCCGCATGCGGCAGAGCTTTTCCGAAGAAGCGGATGTGGCAGCGATCAATGCCTACTTGACCGAGCACACCGGGACATCAGCCACAGGGCATTGACGGTAGGCGTGGACACATCGCCGCGCTCAACGTGGGAAACCAGCCTGTCACCCTACCTGGATGAGCTCCCGTTCACCCAGGCCGGCAAGGGCGAGCAAAGCGCGGTGAAGATGAAGCTGGCGATGCACGCGGCCGGCGCGGCTCACGTGCTGCTGATCGAGGAGCCGGAGAACCATCTGTCCTATTCCAGCATGACCCAGCTGATCGACAAGATTGCGGCCCTCTCCACCGCCCAGCAGGTGATCATCGCCACCCACAGCAGCTTCGTGTTGAACAAGCTGGGCGTGGACAACGTGATCCTGTTCAGCGCGCAAGGCCAGATGAAGCTGGACCAGCTGCCCAGCGATACCCACGACTATTTCATGAAGCTGCCGGGCCACGACACGCTGCGGTTGATCCTGGCCAAGCAGGCGATCCTGGTGGAAGGCCCTTCCGACGAACTGATCGTGCAGCGTGCCTACAGTGACCATCACGGCGTGGCGCCGATGGCTCACGGCGTAGACATCATTTCGGTCAAGTCGTTGGCATTCAAACGCTTCTTGCAGATTGCCGATCGACTGAGGATTCAGGCCAAGGTGATCACCGACAACGACGGTGATATCGCAGTTGTGCAAGAGCGCTATGCCGAGCACATCAACGCGATCTATTACGATTCCGACGAGAGCGCCCCTTCGCTGGAAGAGCAGCTGATCAAAGCCAACTCGCTGGCCGAACTCAATACCGTGCTGGGCAAGGCCTTTGCCGATGAGGTGGCGCTGCTCAAGTACATGAAGGGCCATAAGACCGATACGGCCTTGGCGATTTTCAATAGCCCGCACTCGATCAGGTTCCCGGACTATGTCCAGCGTGCCATCACCTAACCGGGTCCTGCTCTCGGCAGCCGGCTCGGGCAAGACCACGTTGCTGGTCCGGCAGGCCTTGGAGCGACCTGAGCGCCGCATCGCGATTGTCACCTACACGCTGGAAAACCTGGAAGAGATCCGGCGCTCGTTTGAGGCCCACGCAGGCGCGGTCCCCGCGCATGTCACCTTGCACAGCTGGTATGGCTTTCTGCTGCGCCAGTGCATTCGCCCGTACCAGGCTGCGCTTTGCCCTGAGCCTCGCATCGAGACCATCCTGTTCGTAGAAGGTGTCACCAACAACCGCGCCCCACGCACCCAGGTGGCGCGCCACTACCTGGCGGGCAACCGGATGTATTCGGACCGAGCGGCCGATTTCGCTGTGCGCTGCGATGAGCTGACCCAAGGCCAGGTCGTGGCGCGATTGGCGGCGATGTACGACGAGCTCTACATCGACGAAGTCCAGGATCTGGCCGGCTTTGATCTGGATCTGGTCGAACGGCTGTTGAAGAGCGAGATTGCCATCACGTTGGTAGGCGATACGCGCCAAGCCACGTATGCGACCAACTATGCGCAAAGGTACAGCCAATACCGTGGTCCGAATCTGGCAGCGCTGTTTCAGATTTGGGAGGCCGACGGCTTATGCCGGCTGGATCACCGCCTCACCAGTCTGCGCTGCGTCCAGGCCCTGTGCGATATGGCTGACACGCTCTATCCGCAGATGCCGCGGACCCAATCAGGCAATGGCGAGGTCACCGGACACGATGGCATCTACCTCGTCGCTCCAGGGGATGTGGCCGCGTACATGCAGGAGTTCGCCCCCACCGTGCTCCGGCATGACCGGCGGCAGGCGTGCGACGGACTGCCGGCGGTGAACTTTGGGCAGTGCAAGGGCCGCACCTACAGTCGGGTCCTCATCTTTCCGAACGGGCCGTTGACGCAGTACCTGCGCACGGCCGATGCAGCGCGTATCACCGCGCCGCCGAAATACTACGTGGCCTTCACCCGGGCGCGGCAAAGCGTGGCCTTTGTGTATGCCGGCGCGTGCGCGTTGCCGGGTCATCAGCTCTATGCGCCTGCCAGCGCAGACGCATAGAGCCAGGGGCTGCGATCACATCTTCTTTAACGGCGCCGCGGTGGGCGGCGGCGGTACCGGGCCCGGGTCGTTGAAACACAGCATGATCTGATCGATGCCGAATTGATCGGCCAGGACCTGGGCAATCACAGCATGCACCAGGTCCAGGTCGACCGAGGGCGCCGCGACCGTGATGGTGGCCGCGATCGCACGGCCATGCTCACCGGCGACCAGGCGCAGGTCGTCCACCGCTTTCACGCCCGGGTCGGTAAACATCGCCGCACGGACCTGTTCCAGGTTGAGCTCGTTCATGGGGACTCCAAAGCAGTGCTACCGGCGCGGGGAGCTCGGTCGCGATGCAGCCAACGATAGAGCACCGGCAGCACCAACAAGGTCAATGCGGTGGATGAGACGATGCCGCCGATGACGACAGTGGCCAGCGGCCGCTGCACTTCCGAGCCAGCACCGACATTCAAGGCCATGGGTAGGAAGCCCAGCGAGGCTACCAGGGCGGTCATCAACACCGGTCGCAGGCGTCCAAGGGCGCCGTCGCGCACAGCGTCGTCTAGCGGATCGCCCTGTTCGCGCAGACGGCGGATGAAGGCGATCATGACCAGCCCGTTGAGTACGGCCACGCCCGACAGCGCGATGAAGCCCACGCCGGCAGAGATCGACAACGGAATCCCGCGCAGAGCCAGTGCCAGCACACCGCCGGTCAGCGCCAGCGGCACGCCACTGAACACAATGGCCGCATCCTTGGCCGAGCCGAAGGCCATGAATAGCAGAGCGAAGATCAACGCCAGTGTCACCGGAACGACCACGCCCAGGCGTTGGGTGGCCGAGATCAGCTGCTTGAAGGTGCCGCCGTAATCGATCCAGTAGCCCTCTGGAAGCGCGACATCCTGGCCGATGCGTGTGCGCAACTCGCCGACGAACCCGCCCAGATCGCGCTCGCGCACGTTGGCGGTGATCACCACGCGGCGCTTGCCGTTCTCGCGGTTGATCTGATTGGGCCCGCGCTCTACCTGGATCTTCGCCACTTCCCGCAGCGGCACCGTGCGAGGCCCCCCATTGGCGCCGGCGGCCAGACGGCTGGACTCATCGACACTGGTGCTTGCCGGCAGCGGAATGGGCAGATCTGCCAGCACAGCGGGGTCTTGGCGCTGCGCTTCGGGCAGGCGCACGACCAGGTCGAAGCGGCGGTCGCCCTCGATCAACTGGCCGGCAACACTGCCCCCAATGGCGGTGGCCACCGTTTCCTGCACATCGCCCGGGTTCAGGCCATACCGTGCCAATGCCGCCGGATCTGGCGTGATGGTCAGCAGCGGCAGGCCGGAGACCTGCTCGGCCTTGACGTCTTCGGCGCCGGGGACGCTACGCATGACCCGCTCGACCCGGCTGGCCAGGCGCGTCAACTGGTCAAGGTTGTCGCCGTAGACCTTGACCGCCACGTCCGAACGGACGCCGGAGATCAACTCGTTGGTGCGCATCTGGATGGGCTGGGTGAACTCGTAGTTGCTGCCCGGGATTTCCTTGGCCGCCGCCTCCAGCTCTTCCACCAGCTCGGCCTTGGGCTTGCGCGGGTCGGGCCACTGGTCGCGGGGCTTGAGCATCAGGAAGGTGTCGGCCATCGACGGCGGCATAGGATCGGTGGCCACCTCGGCGGTGCCGATCTTTGAGAAGATGTTGGCCACCTCCGGGAACTGGGCCAGGCGCTTCTCCAGCGTTTCCTGCATGGCCACCGACTGCTCCAAGCTGGTGCCGGGAATACGCATGGGCTGCAAGGTGATGTCGCCCTCATCCAGGCTCGGCACGAACTCCGAACCCAAGCGGGTGGCCAGCACGCCACAGCCCACCACCAGCACGGCCGCGCCGGCCAGCACCACCACGCGCCGACGCAGGGCCCAATCCAGCAGCGGCGTATAACGGGCACGCGACCAGCGCATCAGGCGGTTGTCGTGCTCAGCCACACGGCCGCGCAGGAAGCTGGCGATCGCCGCCGGCACGAAGGTCAGCGACAACACCATGGCGCCGGTCAGGGCCAGCACCACCGTGATCGCCATCGGGTGGAACATTTTTCCTTCTACCCCGGACAGCGAGAAGATCGGCAGGTAGACCGCGGCGATGATGCCCAGGCCAAACAGGCTGGGACGGATCACCTCGGCGGTGGCCGAGGCGGTCAGGTCATAGCGCTCTTCATCGTTGAGCTGGCGGCCTAGCGCGTGCTGCGCCTCGCCGAACCGGCGCAGACAGTTCTCGATGATGATCACCGCCCCGTCCACGATCAGGCCGAAGTCCAGCGCGCCCAGGCTCATCAGGTTGCCCGACACGCCGCCACGCACCATGCCGATGATGGTGAACAGCATCGCCAACGGGATCACCGCCGCGGTGATCAACGAGGCGCGCACATTGCCCAGCAGCAGGAACAGCACCACCACCACCAGCAGCGCGCCCTCGATCAGGTTCTTGGACACCGTGCCGATGGTGCGATCCACCAGCGCGGTGCGGTCATAGACGGCCTTGGCATGGACGCCGGCAGGCAGGCTGGCGTTGGCGGCATCCAGCTTGGCCGCGGCCGCCTGGGAGACTTCCCGGCTGTTGGCGCCGAACAACATGAAGGCGGTACCGACCACGACCTCGTGGCCATTCTGGGTGGCCGCGCCCGTGCGCAGCTCCTTGCCTTCGCCCACGCTAGCGACGTCGCGCACCCGAATGGGCACGCCATCGCGCCGGTCCAGCACGATGTTGCCGATTGCCTCCAGATTGGCTAGCTGGCCCGGCACGCGCACCAGGAACTGCTGTCCGTTGCGCTCGATGTAGCCGGCGCCGATGTTCTGGTTGTTGCGCATGACCGCGGCGACCACGTCGTTCAACGTGAAGCCCAGCGCCACCAACTGAGCTGGATCGGGAGTGATGTGGATCTGCCGCTCGAAGCCGCCGATGGTGTTGACCTCGGTGACGCCGGGCGTGGTGCGCAGCTGCGGCCGGATCACCCAGTCCTGCAGGGTGCGCAGGTCCGTGGCCGTGTACGGGGTGCCGTCGGGCTTGCGAGCGTTGGGCTCGGCCTCCACGGTGTACATGAAGATCTCGCCCAACCCGGTGGAGATCGGCCCCATTTCCGGGTCCAACCCTTCGGGAAGCTGGGAGGCGATCTGCTGCAGGCGCTCGGCGACCTGCTGGCGGGCAAAGTACAGGTCGGTGCCGTCCTTGAAGACGACGGTGACCTGCGAAAGCCCGTAGCGCGACAGCGAGCGGCTGTAGTCCAGCTTGGGCAGACCGGCCATGGCCGTTTCGATGGCAAAGGTGACCCGTTGTTCGGCCTCCAGCGGCGAGTAACCCGGGGCCTGGGTGTTGATCTGGACCTGGACGTTGGTGATGTCGGGTGTGGCGTCAATGGAAAGGTGACGGTAGCTCCACACGCCCAGCGCAACCAGCGCAGCGGTGAGCACTAGCGTCAGCCAGCGATGGCGGATGGACAGCCCAATGAGGCGTTCGAGCATGGCGGGCCTCATTCTTCTTCCACGGTGGACTTTTCGATGTCGGCCTTGATCAGGAAGCTTTGGGCCACCACCACCTGTTCACCGGCCTTGAGGCCTTCCAGCACTTCGGCGCGTTCGGCGTCGCGGCGCCCCAGCTTCACCGGCCGGGTGTGGTAGGTTTCGCCCTGCTGCACGTAGACCACGTCCTGGTCTTCTGCGGTCTGCAGCGCCGTGATCGGCACCACCAACGCTGCCGATTGGCGATCCACGGTGACCCGCGCCTTGACCGCCGACCCCGGCCGCCACAGGCCATCGGTGTTGGCCACCGTGCCGCGCGCAATGGTGCTTTGGCTGGCGGTGGCGGTGCCGGGCAGGACGCGCTCCAAGGTGGTCTGTGCGGTGACGCCATCGCTCAAGCGGGTAACCGTCACCGGCACGCCAGCACCGATGTGCTGGGCGTCGGCGCCGAAGATGTGCAGGTCCACCCACAGCGTGGACAGGTCGGCGACCTCAAACAGCGGCGCGCCCTCAGCGGCGGCCATGCCTACGGCGGCCGTGCGCGCCATGACCACGCCACTGATCGGCGCGGTGACGGTATAGGTGGTCAGGCTCAGGTTGCTCTCTACCGTGGCCAGTGCCTGGCCGGCCCGTACCTGATCACCCACGCCCGCACGCACGGAGCGGACCGGTCCGGGGAAGCGTGCCGTGACCTGCGCGATGCGACCGTCAATCGGGGTCAACAGCCCTTGCACCTCATGCTCGTCAGCAATCTCACCGGGGCCTGCCGGTGCGACCTGGATACCCGCTGCCTGCGCAGCTTTGGCGGCAATCTTGGTTTCCAGCGGCGCTTCCTCGTGCTCGCCGTGCTCTTCGCCCTCAGCGGCGGCGCCGCCTTCGGACGCTTCGTTGGGGGCCGACGCGTTGCAGGCGGCCAGCATCATCAGGGCCATGCCCAGTGCGGTCCAAGAAAAGCGATTCATGGGGTCTCTCCGGTGGAAGCAGCCGCCGGCGGCGCGACAAGCGCTTGGCCGGTCAGGCGTTGAATTTCGATCAGGGCGCGCTGCGCATCGAGCGCCACGTCCAGCTGCTGCTGGGCCATGGCCGTGCGTTCGGACTGCAGCTGTGCCCATTCCAGGTAGCTGATCGCGCCGGCGCGATAGGCGCGCTCGGCGGCCTTCTCAGCCCGGGCCAACTTCGGCAGCACCTCGCCTTGCAGCCGTGCCACCTCGGCCTGCGCCACGGTGTAGCGACCATGGGCTTCGACCAGCGTGGAATACAGCGACAGGCCCTTGGCCTCGCGCTCGATCGTCAGAACCTCCAGCTCGGCTTCGCCGGCGCGGATCTCCGGCTGCGCGCGGCTGCGGCTGCCCAGTGGCATGGACAGGCTGGCCACCAGCGCGGTGTCGTCAGTCTCCTGCAGGCGGCGCACGCCCAGCTGCCACGACAAGTCCGGCGAGGCCGCCGAACGCGCCAGCTGCAGTCGTGCCTGCGCGATCCGGCGGGCATCGGCAAACTGCGCCAACTCGGGAGTGCGCTCCAATTCCTCGGCCAGCGACTGCATGGACGCGATCGCCGGCAGGGTCATGGGATCCGCCGCGGCCACCTCGAAGCTCGGAGCACGTTCGCCCCAGAGGGCAGCAAGGTGCTGCCGGGCGGCAATGCGCTGCTGCTCGGCCCGATCACGGGTCAACTCTGCTCTCGCCAGTGCTGCTTGTGCGGTGAGCATCACCGATTCGGGAGACGCGCCAGCCTGCAGGCGCTGCCGGGCAGCGGCGACGGTCCGCTGGCGCTGGCCGACATCCATGTTCGTCAGGCTGCGTTGCCGGTCGGCACCGACAACGGCCAAATAGCGCTGCGCCGTCTCGGCGAGCAGGTCCAGCCGCCTGGTCTCGCGCTGCACGGCCAGTGCATCAATCCGGCTTTGGGCCAAGGTGCGGCGGGCGTCGAGCTTGCCGCCGCGCTCCAGGACCGAGCTCAGGCTCAAGGTCAACTCCGCGCTGTCCAGGCCACGGGCCGCGCCCGTGCCCAGCGCATTTTCAACCTCCGCCCCCAACGTCCACGGTGGCCGCTGCACGGCCTGGTCGCGCTCGGCAGCGAGCACCGTGGCTCGCGCATCGACCAGGCGCAGCTCGGGGTGGGTTTGGGCCACGCGTGCAAACGCGTCGTCCAAGGTCATCAGCTCTTCTGCTGTCGCCGGCGTTGCCGCCGCGCTCAACAGTAGCCACGCGGCCAGGGCCGCCAATCGCACATGCATGAAGTACTCCAGAATTTTCGATAGCCAACAGGGATCCGGCGCACGCCGGCGCGCATCACCCTGCGATCGGCGGCCGGAACGGCGCGAGCAGGTGCTCATGCCGATATCTGTCCGCATGGGCTGTCGCCGACGGCCAATGCCGGCCGATATGAGCAATGGCCAACACTATTTCTGGAGCCGGCGCGGCCTGGCTACAGCACAGCACCAGCTGCTGTAGCCGGTGCAGCGCGGCGTCTACGCCACGCTCGGAAGCTGGTGATGCCACTGCCGGGTCATGGTCGGCCGCGGCCAGATGGGTTTGAGCATGGAGCTCGCCAACCACTGCCAGCACCGGCTGCGTCACAAGGCCCACGGCCAAGTGCGCCAGCAGCAGCCAGCGCAGGCCACAGCTCAGCCGGCCAAGCGCTGTCATGCAGGCGTTTTGCGCGCGTCGGCACGCGCCCGGCGAGCATCACCCAAGATCTCGAAAGCCTCCTTGATCACATACAGGCCGATCAGGGCGCCGATCACGAAATCCGGGTAGGGGCTGGCCAGCCACCACACCAACAGGCCGGCCAGAATCACCCCAACGTTGGCCACCACATCGGCGCGGGTAAACAGCCAGGTCGCTCGCAGATGCACTTCGCCAGACTTCAAGGGGGCGAGCATACGGAGCACCTTCAGGTTCACGGCCAGCGAGACCAGAGCGGTACCGATCATCCAACCGCTGACCGGCTCGGCGCCGTACATCACCCGGCGGCCGACTTCGACCAGCACGCCTACGCCCAGCACCAGCAGCACGCTGCCACTGACCCACGCGGCGTTGGCCTTGAAGCGCGCCGTGCGCCCGATAGCGACCAGGCCAATGGCATAGGCGGTGGCGTCAGACAGCATGTCCAGCGCGTCAGCCAGCAGCCCGGTGGAATGGGCAATCCAGCCGGCAATGCCGCCGATCACGGCCATCGCTGCATTCAGGACCAAGGCGATCCAGAGGATGCGTCGCTCCTCCTTGTTCTTGGCTTCGTGGTGGCACCCGCAATCACTCATGTCTTGGTCCTCTGCTGTGTTGTTTCATTGCTTGTTTGCGCCTGGCTGTCTACGCACACCGGAACGGGCATTGGCGAGGAACCCCACGATGGCGGCGGTGCCTACCAATACCTGCGCCAGCAGCGACTGCCAGGTGGGATACAGGCCGATCCACTCGATGCGCGGCAACGCGAGCGGTGTTTGAGAGATCCAGCCCGCTTCCTGCAACGCGGCCACGCCTTTACCGATCAGGATGACCGCCATCACCGCGATGAGAATCGAGCTGATCGAAAAGAACCGGCCAATCGGCAGCCGCCTGCTCATGCGCAGCATCCAGTACGCCACCGCAGCCAACACCGCGATTCCCGCCGCCAGGCCTGCGAGGATGGCGGTGGACGCCTGATCGCTCCACATCGCGATGTAGAACAAGATCGTCTCAAACACCTCGCGGTACACCGCGACAAAGGCCAGCATGAACAGGAAAACAGCCGAGCGCCGTGTCAGCGCAGTCGTCAGCTTGGCGTGCAGGTACTCCTGCCACCGCCCTGCAAGGCTCTTTTGGTGCATCCAGATGCCTACGCTGAGCAGGACAGCGGCAGCGAACAAGGCCGAGACGCCCTCAGTGACTTCCCGGTTCGCACCGCTGATATCAACAAAGTAAGTGGCCACCGCCCAGGTAGCTGCGCCTGCCAACAACGCGCAGATCCAACCCGCATGCACATACGGCAACACATCAGACCGCTCGGCTTTACGCAAGAACGCCACGATACCAATCACGATCAGCAGCGCTTCCAGTCCTTCGCGTACCAAGATGGTAAAGCTGCCTAGAAACGCGGTGCTGGCGCCTATTCGGGTGTCCTGCAGCGCCACGTCCGCGCGATCAAACAGCTGGGCAATTTGCGCTGCCTGCCCGGCAACGTCAGCCGCGGGCGCATGCTGATCCAGCTGCGCGCGGTAGCCTGCCATGGCCGTCTCGATCTCTCGCAGCAATGACGGATTGCGCGTGGCCAGCGTGGGTTCAAGCGGCTCTACACCATCCAGATAGGACGAGAGCGCAAGCTTTTTGGCTTGAGCCAGGTCCTCATCAGCGTAAGCGCGCTGGCTGGCGGCCAGTCGCTGCCGCGCCACCGCAAAGCGATCGGCTCCTGGTACCGCTTCGTTTACTACCTGTGGCTGCGAACGCAGGTAGGCGATGATCGCGTTTGCCTGATCGGCGGGCATCGTGGTGGCAAGATCGGCCTCTCGCGTGCGTGTCAGCGCTTCGAGCGAGGGAATGTGCGTATGGGCC
Organism: Stenotrophomonas sp. pho; assembly: GCF_006228405.1. Lineage (NCBI taxonomy): Bacteria > Pseudomonadati > Pseudomonadota > Gammaproteobacteria > Lysobacterales > Lysobacteraceae > Stenotrophomonas > Stenotrophomonas sp. pho. The sequence continues at coordinate 2,241,509 of NZ_CP029759.1, forward strand.
TCGGCACTGGTGCGCCATAACGCCTCACCTTGAGCCTTGGCTTGCGAGGAGTACCCCAAGCTGCCCACATAGAATGCCAACGCCCAGCGATCACTTTCTGACAGCCCAGAGAAGCTGACCATGCCGGTACCCGGCACACCCTGGGAAATGACCTCGTACAACGACAGCGGCGTTCGCTGCGCGGCGCGAGTGGCATCGGTGAACGCGATCGGCGGCGGACTTAACGCTTGCGCGGCGGGGCCATCACCGTGACCTGTGGGGCCGTGACAGGCCGCGCACTGCTGGCTGTAGATGGACGCGGCCTGGGAGGTCTTCGGCGCGCTCGCCGGAACAGCGCCGATCGGGTAGCGGGCCAACAGCGTCGTGCCGAGCCCGCGCGCCAACGTTGCCACTTGCGCCGGGTCGGCCTTCTCTGCCACCGCCTGGACCAGGCGGTCGGCCTGGGCCGTCAGCTCCTGCTGGTTCTGGCCACTGGGCAATGCTGCCAGCTGACTGCGCACGGCGCCGGCAAACTCGCTCATTTCGGCGTATTCGTTGGGGGCAATTACGCGACCGGCCTGGACCGCGCCGGGGTAGTCGACCGCGATGTAATCGAGCATCTGCCAGGTTTGGCGCAGGTCTGCTGCGGCAGGCTCCGCCTGAGCAGAAGCGGGCAGAACCCAGCCGATCAGCAAGGCAATCAGGCAGTAGCGAATCAAGGCGATGGGCAGTGGCATGGTCGTCACATGCAGCGCCGCGGCCGGAGTGGCGGCGGATACGGGTTCAGCGTAAAGTCCGTAGCTACTACGGAGTCAAGCGTACTACGAATGAAAATCAGTGAGGCTGCCGACGCCAGCGGATGCCACTTGGAGACGATTCGCTATTACGAGCGGATCGGGTTGCTGCCGCGCCCGGGGCGCACGGGCAACGGCTACCGGGTCTATGGCCCGGCCGACATCGAGCGGCTGCGCTTCATTGCGCGTGGCCGGGACCTGGGCTTCAGCCTGGAGGAGGTCCGCAGCCTGCTGCAGCTGGCCGGCGATGAGGAGCTTTCGTGCGGGGACGTGGACCGGTTGGCCCGCAGCCATCTGGCCGACGTGCGCGCCCGCATGGCCGACCTGCAGCGCATGGCCAGCGAGCTGGAACGGGTGATTGCCAGTTGCCATGGCGGGCAGCGGGCGGAATGCACCATCCTGTCGACGCTGCGCCAGACGACCTCGGTGGAGGCCACGCGCCAGTGACCGAACTGGACCGCTACCTCGATGCGGCCACGCGCCAGAACACGGTGCGCAGCTATGCGTCGGCGCTGCGGCACTTCGAGGTTGAATGGCAAGGCCACCTCCCAGCGACACCTGACAGCGTGGCCCGGTACCTGGCCGCTTATGCGCAGACCTTGGCGACCAGCACCCTCCGCCAACGTCTGGCGGCCATCGCCTCTTGGCACCGCGACCACGGCTTTGTCGACCCGACCCGATCGCCGCTGGTGCGCAAGGTGCTCAAAGGCATCCAGACCCTGCACCCGGGCCAGGTCAAGCAAGCCGCGCCGCTCCAGATTCGGCGGCTGGTCGAGCTCGATGACTGGCTGGCCGCGGCGATCGCTGCGGCACATGCCCGGGGCGATGGGCCGGCGGCGCTGCGCCATCAACGAGACCGAGCGCTGGTGCTGCTCGGGTTCTGGCGGGGATTCCGTGGCGATGAACTGCTGCGTCTGGACGTGGCCCATCTCACGCTGGTGCCGGGACAGGGGATGACCTGCTTCTTGCCACGCAGCAAGGGTGATCGCCAAGCAGCCGGCGTCACCTACAAGGTGCCGGCGCTGTCGCGGTTATGTCCGGTGGAGGCGACCCAGGCGTGGCTGCAGGCGGCCGACCTGCAAGAAGGGCCGGTGTTTCGGGCAGTCAACCAATGGGGCCAGGTGAGCGCCGAAGGCCTGCATCCCAACAGCTTGGTGCGCCTGCTGCGCGAGTTGCTGACCAGTGCAGGCTTTGCCGATGCGGGGCTCCACAGCAGCCATTCGTTGCGCCGCGGCTTTGCCAGCTGGGCCAACGACCAAGGCTGGGACATGAAGGCCTTGATGGAGTACGTGGGCTGGCGCGATGTGCAGTCGGCCATGCGTTACCTGGACGGGCGTGACCCGTTTGCCCGGGACCGCATTGAAGCAAGCCTGCCCAGTCCAACCGTGCCGGTACCGGCGATGGCACTGCCGGCGCCGGAGGGCAAATCGGCCCTGCAGCTGCGCCTGCGCATGGTGCTGACCCCGTTTGCCCGCACGGGCCGCGGCGCGGCCAAGGCCCGAGGCCGAATTGAAGAGATCTGCTTGGCCCCGTTCCAGGCTGTGCGCCTGAACACCGCCAGCAGCGAGTACCAGTTGACTGCTCCCACCGATCCCGAAAGGGATCTGGATGAAATCCTGGCCACGTTGCTCGATGACATGCACCGCATGGCCGATACGCACCAGTGCTTCCTGGAAGCGTCGCTCAGTACAGACGACGGCCGGCACTGGGACTGATCCCCTCACACCCTCCGGATCCAATGGCTACCCTTCACGAGACCGCCTACCCGCGACTGAAGCCTGATCCCACCGCCAAGGAACTGGAGGAGATCTATACCCCGACCGCCGCTGAGATTGCATTCGCCAAGCAGCTGACCACCCAGCCGGGTCCGCAGCTGGCGGTACTGATTCATCTCAAGCTCTTCCAACGCTTGGGCTACTTCACGCTGTTGGCCGACGTACCCGAGCGGATCCGGAAGCACATCGCCAAGGCCGCCCGACTCGGGCGCGTATTGGACACCGACCAGCTCGAACGCTACGACGCTTCCGGTAGCCAGCGCCGGCATATGCCGCAGCTTCGGCAATTCATCGGGGTACGTCCCCTGGATAAATCGGGCTTGGCTTGGCTGGACACAGTGGCCACCGGAGCAGCCCAGACCAAGCACACCATCCCGGACATCGTGAACGTCCTGCTCGAAGAGCTGGTGCACCATCGCTACGAACTGCCCGGTTTCCGCACTCTGGAGCTGGCCGCCATCGGCGCCCGTGAGCGGGTCAATCTGGGCTACTACCGCAGCATCAGCCACGCGCTGACGCCTGCCACGCGCACGCTCATCGACGAACTGCTGCGCGCACCGGAAGGGTCCAGGTTCACCGGCTGGCAATCACTCAAGCGCGAGCCCGGCCGGCCCACCAACAAGGAAGTTCGGTTCTACCTGCAGCACATCCGCATGCTGCAGCAGTTGGCCGACCAGCTGCCTCCCATCGATGTGCCGGTGCCCAAGCTCAAGCAGTTCCGTGCAATGGCTCGGGCCTATGACGCCAGCGAGCTGGCCGAACTGGCTCCGGACAAGCGCTATGCGCTGGCCACCATCTTCATTCGCGCCCAGCATGCCAAGACACTGGATGATGCAGCCGAGTTGTTCATCAAGCAGGTGCGCGGGCTGGAGAACACGGCCCAGCAGAAATTGCTGGCCTACCAGCTCGAACATGCCAAACGGGCCGACTTCCTCATCGGCCAGCTCAAGGAAATCCTGCAGGCCTATCAGCTAGACGGCAGCGATAGTCAGCGCGTGGATGCCATCGACAACAGCCTGGAAGCGGAAGTGTCGACCTTGCTGGCCGAATGCGAAGAACATATGGCCTACGCCGGGAAGAACTACCTGCCTTTCATGCTGCAGCCCTATGGCGCGGTCAGGCCGCTGCTGTTCAATGGGCTGGAGCTGATGAAACTTCGGGCGACCAGCCACGACGCCGGCATGGAGCCGCTGATCGCAGCGGTGCTCTCGCTGCGCAACCAGCGCCGTGAGCTGATCGAGGTCGCCTCCCTCGGTTTGGACCCGGAAAAGGACTTTGACTGGATGTCCAAGCTCTGGTGTCAGCACGTGTTCGGCAAGCGGGCCAGTGCAGCCGGCGCCGGCTGGATGCACCGTAAGTACTTCGAGCTGGCCGTGCTGGTGCAGGTCAAGGACGAACTGAAGTCCGGAGATCTCTTCATTCCCAGCAGCGAACGGTTTGATGACTACCGTGAGCAGCTGGTCGATGAAGCCACCTTGGCCCAGGAACTGGAAGCCTACGGCCAGGTGTCAGGCCTGCCCACCGACGCCGAGTCTTTCGTGGCGGGATTACGTGCACAACTGACCTCCCTGGCCGATGAGGTCGACGCGCGTTTCCCGGAGAACGTACATGCGGACATCCTGGATGGGCGCCTGGTGCTGCGGAAGGGGCAACGCGCCGAAGTCTCCAGCGCGATTACCACGGTGGATCGCCTCATCGCCGAACGGCTTCCAGAATCCAGCATCGTCGATGTCCTGATCGATGCCAGCCAATGGCTGGATCTGCACCGTTTCTTCCGCCCGATCGCCGGCACCGAGAGCCAGGTCGAAGATCTGCCCCGACGTGTGATCACCACGCTATTCTGCTATGGCTGCAACCTGGGGCCGACGCAGACGGCGCGGTCGATCAAGGGCTTCAGCCGGCGCCAAGTCGCTTGGCTCAACCTGAAATACGTGACCGAGGATGTGCTTGAGAAGGCCATCGTGGAGGTCATCAATACCTACAACAGATTCGACCTGCCTGGCTATTGGGGCAGCGGCAAGAGCGCATCAGCTGATGGCACGAAGTGGAGCGTCTACGAGGACAACCTGCTGTCGGAGTATCACATCCGCTACGGCGGCTACGGTGGCATCGGCTACTGCCACGTGTCCGACAAATACGTAGCGCCGTTCAGCCACTTCATTCCCTGTGGCGTGCACGAGGGCATCTACATCCTCGACGGTCTGTTGGCCAACACTTCCGACATCCAGCCTGAGATCGTCCATGGCGACACGCAGGCCCAAAGCTATCCGGTCTTCGGCCTGGCCCACATGCTGGGCATCCAGCTGATGCCCCGGATCCGGAACATCAAGGACCTGACATTCTTTCGGCCCGAACCGGGTAGGGCTTATAAGAACATCCAGGCACTGTTCGGGGACAGCATCGACTGGCAACTGATCGCCACCCATCTCCACGACATGCTGCGGGTGGTGATCTCAATCCGATTGGGCAAGATCACCGCGTCCTCGATCCTGCGCCGGCTGGGCACCTACAGCCGGAAGAACAAGCTGTACTTCGCCTTCCGGGAACTTGGCAAGGCCGTTCGAACGCTGTTCTTGCTGCGCTACATTGATGACAATGAGATCCGCAAAACGATCCATGCTGCCACCAACAAGAGCGAGGAATACAACGGCTTCGTGAAATGGGTGTTCTTTGGCAGCCAGGGGATCATTGCTGAGAACGTCCAACACGAGCAGCGCAAGATCATCAAGTACAGCCAGCTGGTGGCCAACATGATCATCCTCCACAACGTGGAAGGCATGAGCCGGACCTTGGCCGAGATGAGGAAGGAGGGGATTGAACTGACGCCCGAGATCCTGGCCGGCCTGTCGCCTTATCGGACCAGCCACATCAATCGCTTCGGCGACTACCACCTGGATCTTGAAAGGGAAGTGGCGCCGCTGAGCTACACAGCCAAGGTGCTTGAACAGACCCCATAGATGGGGAGAACCTGATCGAGAGACGAGCAATCAACTTTGAAATTCAGTCGCTTAGGCAGCTTTTGGCCCTGTACGTAATGATTCCCTGCCGACCCTCTTCAGCCCCATGCGGTTTCGGGAATGTCGCGCAGTGTGATTTTGCCGTTGTAGATCACGGTGCCGCGGTCGTTGACGGACTTGCCGGTGTCCGGGTCTTTCTTCTTGGCGAACTTCATCTTCTCGACGCGGTAGTCGGCATCCAACAGCTTGCCCTTGGTCTCGATGGTGAGCGGGTACTTGTCCACCGTTTCGTAGTTCAGGTGCAGCGCGGCGAGGTCGCGGCCGGCGCGGCTGAAATGCCAGAAATCCTGTGCCGTGCGCACACGCGGGATGCGCGGCAGCTCCTTGCTCAGGTTGTCGGCATAGCGTTCGCGGTAGTCGGGGGAATGCAGCAGGCCGTAGATGTAATAGAACAGGTCTTCCTTGCTGATCGTCTCGCCCGGATAGGCGGACTGGAAATGCGCGAGGCCGGCATCGGTGATGGCCTCGCGTCGGCGTGGGCCATCATTGGGAATGCTCGCGAACAGGCCGTCATCGGATTGTTGGGCGGCTTCATCGTAGAGATAGAGCGGAAAACACTGGCCCTTCTCAATGGTGTCAAGGGACGGTATATGGCCAGAAATAATCGCGGAAAATCCAGATCGTGCTCCAGCTCCGCTTAGCTGAATTACTACGTTTTTTGCAGCAGCATCTGGGAAGATGCGCGGCATCTGCAGCACCATCTCGTTGAAAGTCCGATTGAAGTACAGCCATTGTTTGGTGAACGGGCGATACAGGCTGGGAACGATGCACTCGGCATCGAATGTGTAGGTGCGATTCTTGGTCAAGTTCTGCTTGAGCGCGCGAGTCCAACTGATGCGGAGTGGGTCGCTGTCAATGAATCCGTCCACGCGCTCCTGCCGCGCCTTGGTGTCCAGTCCAATATGCGCGGCATCGAAGCGCGCCACTTCGGCGTTGTAGAAGCCGATCATGTTGCGCATGTTTTCCGCAAGCTTGGCCTTGCTATGGCTGTAGGCCCAGGCATCTCGGTTGGTGGCCACGCCTAGCGAGAAGTTGTCGAACATCTTGGACGCGTCGCCCTTCTTGTCGCCCAGCGAGATGAAACGCCCGAAGCTGTCATCGCGCTGCTTCAGCCAGTCGCCATGCGCATCCGGGATGATGTGCTGCCATTCCTGTTCGGGAATACCGTCGACGCTGGCATAGGCTTCTATCCTGCCCAGCTTCTCATCGCGGCTTAGATCGTCACCAATATCGTGGTAGTAGACGTGACCACGCTGATTGGCTTCAGGATTTCTGATCAGAAGTGAGATGGCAATGCCCGCCATGCTGCCGCTTCCGAAAATGTTCTGACCTTCCTTCGCTTGTCCTTTGCTCAGCATGTTCTTGCGGATATCGCCGCGGAGATTGAATACATGCAGGCTGGAGAACTCGGCCACTAAGCAGCGCCGCACCCCGTCCATGGCGGCCTTCTCTAGATAGCCACCATTGGTGACGAAACCGATGATGCCGGCATTGCCGATGCGGTCGCTGGCCCAGCGGATGGCACGGACGTAGCTGTCGTAAAGCCCCTTGGACAACGCCGCGCCTGAGCGTGCGGCATAGGTTTCCGCGATGCGTGCATCCAACGCCGGATAGCCGATGTTCTGATTGTTGTCGTTTTGGCTGCCTTGTCCGATCGAATACGGCGGATTGCCTACAATCACGCGAATGTCGAGCGTCTTCTGCCGCCTGCGCCGCTGGCTGTTGTCCACCAGCAGCGCATCGACCAGATCCTCCTTCTCGTACATCTGGAAGGTGTCGGTCAGGCAGATACCCTCGAAGGGCACGTAGTCGCCGCCGGCGATGCCGTGATACGTGGCCTCGATATTGATCGCGGCGATGTAGTAGGCCAGCAGCACAAGTTCGTTGGCGTGGATCTCGTGCCGGTACTTGTGATCCAGCTCTTCCGGCTTGATCAGGCCGGACTGCAGCAGACGGGTGATGAAGGTGCCGGTGCCGGTGAAGGGGTCGAGGATGTGCACGCCATTGCTGCCGAGGGTCTGCCCGAACTCCTGCTCCAGCAAGTGATTCACGCTGTGCAGGATGAAGTCCACCACTTCCACCGGGGTGTAGACGATACCCAGGCGCTCGGTCATCTTCGGGAAGGCGTTGCGGAAGAACTTGTCGTACAGCTCGACCACGATCTTCTGCTTGCCGGCGGCGCTGTTGATGCCTTCGGCGCGCAGCTTCACGCTGTCGTAGAACGCCTGCAGGGTGTCGGCTTCCTTCTCCAGGTGCAGTTCGTCGAGTACGTCGAGCACGGCCTGCATCGCCTTGGACATCGGGTTGTGGCTGGCGAAGCTGTAGTCGGCGAACAGCGCGTCGAACACCGGCTTGGTGATCAGGTGCTGGGCCAGCATCTCGATGATCTCGGCGTCCGAGACCTTGTCGTTGAGGTCGTCGCGCAGTTCGTTGGCGAAGGCGCTGAAGGCTTCGCGGGCCTTGGCCTGACTGGGGTCTTCCAGCAGCGCCTTGATACGGTCGATGTGGGTCTGCGCGATTTTGGCGATGTCGTTGGCCCAGTCCTCCCAATGGTGGCGGTTGCCGCACTTCTCGACCACTTTGGCGTAGAGCGCGCGCTCGACTTCGCCGATCTCGAACTCGAATTCGCTTTGCACTTCGGCTTCGTAGCCGGGCTGGGCTTCACCGATACTGTGCCTGCTCTTGGCTTTGGCCGCCTTGCGGGCATTGCCGTCCAGCAGCCGCGCGGTCTTGCGCTGCACCGTGTCGGCGACGGCGACGACTTCCATCCGGCTGCGGTCCGGGCCGACGAGGTCGAGCTTGTTGACCATCGCGTCGAAGCGGTCGTCATGGCTGCGCAACGCCTGCAGCACCTGCCAGACCACTGCATAGGTGCGGTTATCGTTCAGCGCTTCGTGCGGCTCGATGCCGGCAGGGATCACCACCGGCAGCACCACGTAGCCGCGCTGCTTGCCCGGGGCATTGCGCATCACCCGGCCGACCGACTGCACCACGTCCACCTGCGAGTTGCGCGGAGTGAGGAACAGCACCGCGTCCAGCGCCGGCACGTCCACGCCTTCGGAAAGGCAGCGCACGTTGCTCAGCACGCGACAGGTGTCCGGTGGCGTGGGTGCCTTGAGCCAGTCAAGCTTCGCTTCCTTCTCGCCGGCGTTCATGCTGCCGTCGACGTGCTTGGCCTCGCAGGTCATGCGCGCGGCGTCTTCGATGTCCTCGGCGTCCTGGTAGGCGTCCACGACCGCCTTGAACATGTCGGCGATTTCCTTCGAGCTGACCTTGTGGGTCTTGCCACCCCGGCTGGGCTCGATGACCTGGCAGAACGCGACCGCGCGCTTCATCGGTTCTGCGCTTTCGCCGGCACCCTCGTGGATGCCGAGCTTGGCCAGCGCCTTCCAGCAGCCGACGATCTTGGCGGCATCGTCCACGCGCAGGCTGTTGTTCTCGTCCTTCAGCAGAGTCTGGAGGCGGCGATTGATGTGGCTTTCCTCGACTGCCAGCACGATGACCTTGTAGTCGACCAGCAGGCCGCGCTTGACGGCTTCCGAGAAGGTGATGACGAACAGCTGTTTGCCGTACCAGGCCTCGTTGTCCATCGAGTACAGCGCCACGTTGTCGCGCTCGGCCACGGCCTTGGCCTCGTTGCCGTAGATGCGCGGGGTGGCGGTCATGTACAGGCGCTTGCCGGCGCGGATGTAGGCGGCGTCGTGCACGCGCACGAAGGCGGATTCGTCGTCGCCTTCGAAGGTGGCGCCGGTGGTGCGGTGGGCCTCGTCGCAGACGATCAGGTCAAAATCGGCCAGCCCCTGCTGCTGGGCGTCGTGGATGACCTCGATGGAGTGGTAGGTGCTAAACACCACGGTCATGTGCGCGTTGTCGCTGCGCGCGGCGACACCTTTGGCCAGTGCGCGGGCGTCGGTGGTGGCCGGGTAGCGCAGTTCGTGGGCGAGGGTCTGGACGGCGTCGTCCTCCTTGCGGCCCTTCTTCTTGCCGACGTCGCTGTCGGAACACACCGCGAAACTGTGCAGGGGAATCGCGCTTTCCTGGGTCCACTCGGTCAGCGTCTGCTGCAGCAGCGACAGGCTGGGCACCAGGAACAGCACGCGGCCGCCCTTGCCAGCCATGCTTTCCGCGATCTTGAGACTGGTGAAGGTCTTGCCGGTGCCGCAGGCCATGATCAGCTTGCCGCGGTCTGCGTCCTGCAGCCCGGCGGTGACCGCCTTGAGCGCGGATTGCTGGTGCGGGCGCAGGGATTTCTTCGCCTTCAGCGCGACCGGGGCGTTGGGCTGGAAGCGCGACCAGTCGATCTGGCTGGCTTCGAGATCGTGCAGGGTGATCTTGCTGACCGGCGGCTGCTGGTCGATCAGCGCGTTTTCGGCATTGTCGGACCAGTGGTCGGTGCTGGAAACGATGACCCGGTGCGCGAATGGCTTGCGGCCCGAGGCGGTGAAGAAGCTGTCGATGTCCTTCTTCTGCAGCCGGTAGTCCGGGTCGTAAAACTTGCACTGGATGGCGTGGATCGCGCCGGTTCCGGCTTCCTCGGCGACCAGGTCAATGCCGTCATCCTTCGCGCTGAAGCCGTGGGCGGGCGCCCAGTCGGACCAGGTCCAGACCTTGGCATACAGGTCGCGGTAGGTGGCCTCGTTGCGCAGGTAGGCCAGGATCAATTCTTCGAAGTAGGTGCCCTTCTCGCGCTCGGTCATCGAGGACTGGCGCAGGGTGTCGAGCAGAGTCTCAAGTACGGTCACAGATTCCGGATCCTGGCAAAACGGTGAATCGAAGGAAGAAAGGGGGCGACAGGACTCCCACGCCATTTGAAATCAATGACATTCATGGCATCGCGTGCCCCTCCAGACCTCGATTCTAGGTGCCGCCGGCTCAAAGGGCGACAAGCGAGGATGATCGGTCACCGGAATCGTTGCCCGGATCCACGTAGGCGACCGGGTGCCAGCCACCGGCGGGCGGTGGAAGGACTTCGCACTCGCCCCTGGGCGCCGGCAGTTGTCGGATGACCCGGGCGGACTCCAGCCTGTCGACGAAGTCGTTGACGGGCGTGTAGAAGTTCGGAATCCGCTCGTTCTCTTCGTCGGTGAAAACCCAGTAAGCCAGCCTTCTCTTGGCGAACCCTGCGCGCTGGGCCTCGGCGCGGGCGGCGTACTGGGTGACGAAGAGCCTGTACAGCGCCCTCTCTGGGTAGAAGCTACGCCGGACCCACGCGGCGACGTCCCTCTGGTTGAAGCGATCACCCGGGGACCGCTTTGCCACGAAGTGGTCATGGGCCAGGAGCTGCCAAAGAACCGGGTCCACTCCGAAGATCCAGGCATCTTCATGGGCTCGAAGGCAGGCGGACCGAATCGCCGCTGGCACGGCGTCCAGGAGCTCGCTGACGCGGTCTTCCGCGCTGACCCGATACTCGCGCAGGATCCGCTCGATCCGCTCAGGCGAGGTCAGTTCCATGAGATGGCCCAGGTCCTCAGCGTGTCTCGCACGCTCCTGGCGGCGCATGTAGGCCTTCCGGCCCTCCTTGTCCCTGGTCTCCTGGGCCTCGCGTTCCTTGCGGGCCTGGGCCGCCTTGGCCATCTGCTCCCGCAGCTGTGCGATCTGCTGGTTCCTCGCCGCAACCTGCTCGTCCAGTTCCTGCTTGGAAGCCCCCCACTCCGCTACCGCCTCGGGACAGGAGATCCAACTGCGATTGGCAGCGTCATCGAGCACGGCGTGCTCGAAGGCGGCCAGGTCGTGGGGAGTGTCGCGGTGCAGCTGGGACAGGTCGATCTCGACCATCCTCCGGCCCTGCGCCTGGACGCGCGCCGCCTTGATGTCGCCAACGGCATGGGTCACGCGGATCTCGATCAGCAACTCGCCCACCTCATCCCGGGCAACGACATCGGGCTTGTAGCTGCCCAGCGATCGCTCGATCTCGATGTCGCGCAACGACATGCTGCGGCTCGGCTGGTCGACCTTCCGCCCCCAGTGGAGCCGGCCATCGTCGTCACGGGCATGCGGCGGGTTGGGCATGTCGATCGGGTCGCCGGTCCAGGCCGGGATCACCAGCCGCTGGTGGTCTGCGATCAGCTGCTTGGCCCGTTCGTGAATTCCGGTTTCACGACCCGTCTGGCAGCCGGTGTCAGTCAGGTGGGCGAAGTGGGGGCGCTTGCGGCGACTCTCCTTGGCCTTGGCCGACAGCGGGGCATGGCACCCCGGGCAGATGCAGCCGCACGCCTTGCCTTTGGACACCTCGCTGGGGGCCCAGACACGGCCATCCTTCAGGCCAAACGGGACGCGGAACCCGCCACGCCGCGCCAGCGGGTTGCCCGACGGATTGCGAAGTGAGAACGGCTCTGGGATGGTGTCCATGGCGCTTTCCTTGATCGGAGGGAAAGCAGAAATTCGCGGCAGGCCATGGACGCAAACAGATCTAAACCCGCCCAAACGGGTAATCCACAGGTTGAATCCCTCCAATTGGCGCTTGAATGGCTGGATCGGGAGGGGGGACAGCAGCGCAATGCCCGGGTCCTTCGGGAGGTCATGGACACGACCCTGACCGCCATCTCGCGCGGCGAGCCGCCCCCCGAGACGGACACCACTACCCTTCGGGCGCTCTTTCAGCAGTTGGAAGGAACTGGCGATGGCCAGTCCAAGGTATTCCGGGCGGCCGAGCTGGGGAACTGGTGGGAATCGCGACAGGAACAGCTTCGACAGCGGTGCGCTCAGGCAGGCTCTGCCCTTACCCCTTACCTCGTGGTCAAGAAAGGGGGCGGCCGTGGCCTGCCCTCTCGGCTGTCTTTCGATTTCCGCCCGACGCCCGAAGCGGAGCCCGAGGAGGACGTCGCGCCACCAGAGGCCGATCCGACCAAGATCCGCTACCAGATGGATCCAGCCAAGCCAGCGCTATGGCTCCGGCTGTTGGTGGGCAGCCGGCCATTCCCGGTGCAGTCCTGGCGCGGCTACGTGCTTATCGGAACCGCGGCCTTGAACATGGTGCTCATCGGACTCGTCTGGTTCTGGCTGTACACCTCATGGAGCCGTGGCCACGCGGTGACCACCGCGACACTGGCCCAGCTCGGCCTGGTGATGCTGGTGACGGCCGGGCTCTGGTGGTTGTTGCGGCCGGTGATCCTTCTGCCCACACAGCGGGTAACCATAGCGGAGCCCTCGTTCCTGGCGCTGAGCGAGCTCTACGGTCAGCTCCGCACCATGCCGGCGCCAGGTCGAAAGTTGAAGTCCCGAGAGTTCTCCGTCGTGCGCCACTGGGGCACGTGCCCGATCTGCTCGGCCGAGGTGGATCTGGATTACGGACGGGCCGCGTTTCCTGACCGATTGGTTGGTCGCTGCCATGATGCGCCGCTGGAGCACGTGTTCTCGTTTGACCCGGTGCGCCTTGTCGGGCGGTCATTGCTTAACGCGCAAGATGCAGGCTGAAGGAGTGGGCTCAGCCGCCCTACCCCGATAAACGTCCCCTAATCGCGTATGGCTGCATCATGTGGCAGATGGCCTAATCGGTACATCGGCCACATACGGTGTCGATACTTGACAGCCGCCCAGTGTCCATCCGGTTGGCATCTTTCCGTATACCACCCCGATCCAACGGCCACCGTCTACCGGATGCAGATGAAGCTCGTTGGACCATTGGACAGGGAATCATTTGGATCCTGGCTGCCCATCTTCCATCCTCCCATTTCGCGGCGCGGGGCCGGGCCAAAGCCCTCGCTCGAACGCAGGATTCAAGAACTGGGACAAAGCTTCGATCTGCTCGCCAGACAATGAAGCCCGCACTTCCTTGGCTATGCGTGCGCGCTGCTGCTCCGGCAGTTCTTGTGGCGCACTAGCGTCGTCCGGATCGGGCTGACCGGTTCCGGCACGTTGCAGCGGCATCGCTGCGCGAGCCAAGTCGTTTAGCAGGAAATGTAACACCTCGTCCTCTACTCGGCATTCCGCAAGGACACGCTCGCGGATGTAGTCAGCGAGTGATCGGCCTTCTATGCGGGCGGACTCGACAAGCTTGCGCTTCTCCTCGGAGGTAAAAGCGACCCTCACGGATTCGTTCCGAACGTCAGGCATTCACGTCTCCCGACTCATCGTCCGACTGGAAGGCGCGCACTGCCGGTTCGGCCGTCACTTGCTTGTGGCAGTTGACTGCTCGACCTGCTTCACCAGATCGCGCTTCTGCGTCTTGCTGAGATCATTCCAGCGTAGGAGCAGCTTGGCCAACATTTCGTCCTCGGTGTACAAGAACGCAGCAGGGACATTCAAGGCTTCCGCAAGCTTCTTCGCCATCTCGGCGCGAGGCTCATGCACGCCGCGTTCGTACTGGTTGACGCGAGGGCTCGCCACTTCAGGCTCCATACCGGCCAAAACGCCAAGCTGAGCCCGGGAAAAACCCGCGCGCTTGCGGGCTTCGGCCAGTCTCCGGGCAAAGATCGGACGCGAGGTGTCGGACACTGGGCCCCCTACGGTTGGAACCATAGGATGGCGCAAGCGTCCACGCTTTCACACTAAGATATACTTAGTATCCGGTCAAGTCTTCAAGGATCCAACTGCTTCATGGGCCTCTATCTGGTCGCACCTGAGCACGGCATAGCCCTCGAGGTCCCGATCTCGGAGTCGGACGAGCGCGCCCTCGTTCGTCAATGGGCCCGGTTGCGAGAGGCGACCGCGCGTGAGCGATTCAACATTAGGCTTGGCAAGCACTTGACCAGCGCACTGTCTGAAGCCTTGGACTGGGACATAAAAGCACCAACTGATGCCCAGATGGCTCTGGCATCGGTGCTTGCCCAAAAACTAGCTACGGATGTGCCGCCCGGGGCATTGTCCTCCCGGTTGGAGATGTCACTCTTCATCGACAAGGCGTCTGCTCGCCTCCGCGACGGCTGACCGTGCGCTCGGAGGCACTTCTAGAACGGTGCCGAGCCTAAGCGCATCAGATTCTCAGCAAGTTGCTGCTCTGCTTCCGCGGGCTGCACTGCCCACACAGCACTCAATCCGAGTACGGCGAACGACGCCTCCCACGGAAGAATAGAGCGGCCATCAAATTGCGCAAACGGACCATCGGATTCGGTGAGCACCCTCTCCCTTGGCATGCGATCCACCAGAGCGCGTCCCTTTGAACTCCCTAGCATCGCTGGGCCCACACTGAACCAGCATCCCTGCTCCACCGCCTTGTCGACCTCTTTCGCCGTACCACTGAACCAATGAAGGATAGGAATTCCAGCGCTCGGATGCCCTGCCAGCCGACTCAGAACGTCTTTGCTAGCGCGGCGGCTGTGTAACGAGAGGATCTTGCCCCCTGCATTGGAGCAGGGGTTCTACCCCGAAATCACGGACGGTTGTGAAAGAGCTTGGAACTCCCGATCGCGCCTGGCGACTCTTCGCCGCATCCTCGGGTTATGGAACCGCTCGACGTATTCGAACACATCAGTCTTCGCTGCATCGAGTGTCAGGTACTTCGTGCGGTAGATCCGCTCGCGCTTGAGCACGCCGAAAAACCCTTCGCAGGCCGCGTTGTCGCCGCAGTGTCCCACCGCGCTCATCGAACAGACCAGGCCGTTTCTCGACAGATACCGCTGGTAGTCGCCGCTTCGGAATTGACTGCCGCGATCGGAATGCAGGATCACCGGCTCCGCGCCTTGCCGCTGCCATACCGCCATCTGCACCGCCCGGATCACCATGTGCCGGTCCTGCCTGTGGTGCATCGACCAACCCACCACGCGCTGGTCGAACAAATCCAGCACGATGCATAGATACAGCTTGCCTTGTCCTGTTTTGATCTCAGTGATGTCGGTGACCCATTTGGTCTCCGGCTCCAGTGCGGTGAAGTCCCGCTCCAGCAGGTTGCGCACGCCCGGAGGCGTGAGCGCCGGCCGTCCGCGCTGACCGCGCCGCTTCGGGCGCGGCCAGCCCTGCAAACCCTCGGCCGCCATCAGTCGCGCCACGCGGTTCAAGCTGGCCGACTCGCCCTGATCGACCAGGTCTTCGTGCATGCGACCGGCGCCGAGAGTGCCACGGCTGTCCTCGTGCATCTCGCGGATTCACGCGGCTGACCTGCCCCCACTGGCCATACCAGTGATTACTGATAAAGCCCGGGGTTGAAGGTTACTGCGTTGTCGGCTTGTTGTGCTCGGTGGTTGGCAGCGAACTGGGCAGGCGGGATTCGACCGCAGCTGCTGTGTGGTCGCACCTGGTTGTAGTCGCGTCGCCAGTCGGCGATGACCTGGCGGGCTTGGGCGAGCGAGGTGAACCAGTGTTCGTTGAGGCACTCGTCCCTGAACTTGCCGTTGAAGCTCTCGATGTAGCCGTTCTGCATGGGCCTGCCCGGCTCGATCAACAGGTGCTTGATGCCGTGGCGTTGCGTCCATGCGATGAAGGCCCGGCTGGTGAACTCGGGGCCGTAGTACATCTGGAAGCATCCCCAAGACGTGGGCAGCCACCGTCTCCAAGGTCATCCTGAGGGTTCTCACACACCACAGGAGCTTGCCGACGATGACTGCCCAGCCCAATGCTACGCCTGCGGCCACGTGGGTCGCGATTGATATTGCCAAGCGTCACCATGCCGTCCTGATTGAAACGCCTGACGGCAAGCAGCAGCAGTTTCGGATGGCCAGCTCGATGGAAGAGCACGATCGTCTGGTCGCTCTGCTGCGTGGATTACCCCAGCCTGCCAGGATCGCCATGGAACCCACTGGAGACTGCCATCGAACGCTGGCTTTCCGGCTTCTCACGGAAGGCTTCGACGTTTGCCTTGTCTCATCAGTCGCTGGCGCCCGCTACCGCGAAGCAATGTTCAACTCATGGGACAAGAACGACCCGAAAGATGCCCGCGTGATTCTCGCACTGCTCAAGCAGGGCATGACGCTGCGCTACATTGATCCCTTGCTGGCCGGGCACCACGGATTGCAGGAGCTGTCCAAGACTCACTATCAGATCAGCCTGGCAAGGACGCGACTGCAGCACAGCTTGATGACGCACTATCTGCCGCTGTACTTTCCCGAAATCGAGCGCTACTTCGACAGCGCACATGCGGACTGGTTCGCCCGCTTCATGCTCCGCTTTCCTACTGCGGCATCAATCCAACAGCGTGACTACGAGACGTTCCGCAAGGAGGCGTGGGACCTGGTGGGCGCAAGGTCAACAAGGCGGCATGGCTACGCGAACTATATGAAATCGCCCTGCGAAGCATTGGCTTGCCTGTCGCCGATGACTCGCTCGAGGTTCAGAGCTTCCGCCTGCAATTGCAGCGCTTCCAGGAGCTGGTCCAGCAGCGCGACCGGCTCGCGGAACAGGCGCACCAGACCCTTTCGGGGCGCCCAGACTATGAGTCGCTGCGTTCGATTCCGGGTATTGGACCTGTGCTTGCACTGACCATTCTGGCCGAGGCTGGCGACCTGCGTCGCTTCGCCCACCATCGCCAGTTCCTGAAGTACTGCGGCCTCGATCTGGCCAAGTGCCAATCAGGCCAATACAAGGGCCAGGAGCGGCTGTCCAAGCGCGGCAATGCGCGCCTTCGCTTCGCCTTCTGGTTTGCCGCCACAGTGGCCATCCGGATGCGGGAGAACAGCTTCCGGGAGAAGTACGAGCGCTACATCCGGAACGATCCATCCAACGCCGACCGCAAAAGAAAAGCACTGACTGCCGTGGCCGCGAAGATGGCGCGTGTCGCCTATGGCCTGGTCAAGCAACAAACCCAATACCGCTGCTACTTCGAAAATGCTTTACCCCGTGGATCGACCCCTCTCCGTAGGGCCGTCGGGGCCTCTTAGGATCCTGTAGATAATGCTCGGGCCTTCCACGGGACTCCATGCTGTTTTAGGCACGTTCGAGGCCGTTCTGGACCTCGTGTTCACTATGGTCAGACCAGGAGACCCTGAAGACGTGGAAGCCCACGGGACTTGGTGCAAATAGCGGTGCGACTTGCCTGACCGGACGTCAGCGACGTCCGCGGATCCGTTCGCTCCCAATTTGTTGTTGACTCCAGAGTTAGCACGTTGTCCGTGCGTACGGCCCGCGGGTAGCCCCGGAAGCAGGCGGCCTGGTCGAGGACCCGGACGACGTAGGCGCCACCCATGCCATGGTCAACCGTGATGTCCACGCACTCGTGGGTGAAGTCGTCGGCCACGGTCAGGCACTTGAGCCGCCGGGCGTTGGCCAGGGCGTCGCTGACGAAGTCCATGCTCCAGACCTGGTTGGGCGCCGTAGCGATCGCCAGAGGCTGTCGCTCAAGCGGGGGCGCTTGGCCTTCTTGCGTCGGCGCACGGCGAGGCTGGCCTCGCTGTAGAGCCGATAGACCTTCTTGTGGTTCACGTCTGGGAACTCCGGGCGCAGCAGGTCGTGCAGGCGGCGATAGCCGAACCTGCGGCGGATCTGGGCCAGTTCGATGATCCGTGCCGACAGTGCCTGGGTGGCAGGCGTCGGCACGGGCGGGTGGCGGAAGGCATCGCGGGACAGCCCCGCAAGGCGGCAAGCCCGGCGCTCGCTCAACACCGTCTGGTCGAGCATGCGTCGGACTGCCTCGCGCTTGCGTTGCGGGGCTAGCGTTTTACCCCGAAGCCGATCTTCAGCACCTCGATGTCCAAATGGGCGTCGGCCAGCAACCGCTTGAGCCGGTTGTTCTCGGCTTCCAGCTCCTTCAGGCGCTTGGCGTCCTCGGCCTCCATGCCGCCGTACTTGGCCCGCCAGGCGTAGAAGCTGGCGGGCTGAAGCCGTGCTGGCGGCCCAGTTCCGCGACTGCCATGCCGGCCTCGGCCTGCTTGATGAATCCGATGATCTGTTCGGTGGTGAAGCGACTCTTGCGCATGTCCGTCCTCTCGGGTTGACGGACTTTACAGCTTCACGTGGTACGGCTCAGTGGGGGCAGGTCAAGAGGTCTCGGCGGCGCGGTCGCCGCGCTCGCGCAGCAGCCAGTAGGTCGCACCCAGAGCCAGCGTGGCGCCTGCCAGCGCGGCTATCTTTGCGGGGCTCGCCTCGGGGTCAAGGATCACGAACTTGCGCGCCAGCGCGATCAGACCGATGAGGATCACGGTCTTGACCTGGATGATGCTGTCCCGACGCAGCGCCACGCGCACAATGGAATGCTTGAACTCCATCGCGATCAAGAGCGTCATGATCATGCCGAACACACTCTGGAATACCTTGTGATCCAGGGGATTGAAGGCATCGAGGACCAGCAGCGTGAAGACGATGGCGATGAGCTGGAACAGCGACACCACGATGATGACGGCAATTACCGCCGACAGAACGAGGGCGACGACCTGCTCGAAGCGATCGTATAAACTCATGATGGCCCATTGGTCACGGAAGACCTGAAATGGATTGCGGCCTGTTGACTTCATGCAGATGGACTCCCTGCGACATTGCCGCTGTCGAGACGGCGGCGCATCGCACTGATGTTTCGTTCGACGAGCTCGGCCGACATGCCAAGCGACGACATCACCTGTTCCGCCAGCCCAAGGGCCGCGGCAAAGGATTGCTGGTGTACATGCACGTTGGGCATGGCGCGAAGTGCATCGGCCGCGGTCGTACTTCTGCATGACACCCACAAGGTCAGCGCCGGACGGCGCTCGGCAATCGCCTGGGCGATGCGCAGCACTTGCTGGGCATGGTCGAACGTGAGCACCACCAGACGCGCTTGCGCCAACCCGGCAGCCAGCAAGGTATCGGGGCGACTGGCATCGCCATGGAACACCGGCGCGCCGGCGGCACGTGCGGCCTCGACCTTCTGCTCGTCTGCTTCCAGCAGCAGATGCGCCACGCCCGCGTGTCGAAGAATTTCGCTGACTGTCAGGCCAAGCTCGCCTGCGCCGCAGATGATGACGTGGTCTCGAAATCGCGCTGTCTGCGCGGTGATCTCAACTTCTTCAGCCTGGGGTGGCTGAATGACGCCGCCGGTGCGGCTCAAGAACCGGGCAAGTACATCGTGATGGCGGATCAGCAGCGGTGCCAAGGCCATGCTGAGCACCAGCGCGACCAGCATGGGTTGTACGACGGTCGCGGGAATCAGATGCTGCTGCAAGACCATGCCCAACAACAGCAGGGCGAACTCGCCGCCATGCCCCAACGCTATGCCCGTGCGCCAGGCATCGAAGGCGGACAGGCGCGTCGCCCGCAAGGCCAGGGTGTTGAGCCCGATCTTGACCGGTACCAGCACTGCCAGCCACGCGAACACCGCCAGTGGTGCCGAAAGAATCTGCGCTCCGTCCAACTGCAGGCCGATGGTCACGAAGAACACCCCCGACAACACATCGCGAAACGGTTTGAGGTGGCTTTCCATGTGGTGACGGAAGTCGCTCTCGCCCAGCACCATGCCGGCCAAAAACGCACCCAGGGCGGCGGATACGCCGACCGCGTGTGCAGCAGCGGCGGCAGCCACCACCACGCACAAGGAAACCAGCACGAAGGATTCTTCGTGGCCCTGCCGCGCCACCCAGCCCAGCAGGCCATGCAACAGACGACGGGAGGCGAGGGCCGCTGCCGCGAACAACATCAGCACGCCCAACACTTCGAGCAGCACGCTCTCGATCTTCGGCGACTCGCCGCGCGCCCAGATCGCCAGCAGGGCCAGCAGGGGCACGCTGGCCAGGTCCTGAAAGACCAGCACGGCGATGGCGCTGCGGCCGTGGCGGGTGGTGAGCTCGCCTTGGTCGGCCAGCTGTCGGCTGACCAGCGCCGTGGACGACATGGCCGCCGCAGTGCTGAGCAACGCAGCGCACTGAACTGGCTGTCCCAGCCACATCAACATCAAGGTCAGTGGCGTGGCGACAGCGATCATCTGCAAGCTGCCGGCCGCCAATACGGTTTTACGGGAAAGCCAGAAGTGCCCGAGGGAGAACTCCAGCCCAACCATGAACAGCAGCAGGGCCACGCCCAGCTCGGACAGAAAATCAAGCGCTTCTCCCGGCGCGACTACACCGCTGACCGACGGGCCCAGCAAGGCGCCGACGGCGAGGTAACCCAGCAAGGCGGGTACTCTGAACGCCGCCGTCGCCACCGCCGCGAGACTGCATGCCGCCAGCAGGATCAGGGTGGCGCCGAGCAAGTCCTGCATCGGTCAGCGCCCCACCTGTGCAGATGCCCAGCGCACGATGTCCTGCGCGCCCATGGCGCCCGCCTGACGCCCGATCTCCCGCCCACCTTGGAACAGGGCGAGCGTCGGAATGCTGCGGATGCCGAACTGCGCGGCCAGGTGGGGTTCTGCCTCGGTATTGACCTTGGCCAGCCTGACCCTGGGTTCGAGCTGACGCGCCGCTTGCTGGAACTGCGGGCCATCATCTTGCACGGCCCGCACCAAGGTGCCCAGAAATCTACCAACAGTGGCAGGTCGCTGCGCTCCACGTGGCGCGAGAACGTCGCCGTGGTCAACTCGATGGGTTCGCCCGTGAACAAGGGCTGCTGGCAGCGGCCGCAGTTGGGATGTTCCGATAGCTTCGCAGTCGGTACGCGGTTGATGGACTGGCAATGCGGACAGACGAGGTGAAGATCATTCTTCATGGTTCGCCTCCTTGGACCACAGTGAGGCTGCCGCGCTTCGGGTCACAGACAATGCCGACCAATCAACGCCTTGGAGCCAATCGTTCCCGTCTTTGCTTACTCCGGCCTCTTCCAAATGAGCAGCGATGAACGCTTCGGCCTGCATGAGCCACCTTTGGACAGTATCTTCCTTACTAGGAATCAGCAGGATTTCAGAGACGCTGCTGGCATCCAGCCCGTCCACACGGATAAGCAGAAAAATGCGCCGCCACAAACGCGGCATGTCCTTCAGCAGGTCGAATGCAAAAGCGAACTCGCTCGACCGATCAACTAGCTCCTGCTGTTCCGCGATCGTTGCGGCATCGGGATGCTGACTGTCAGCGATGATATCGGCCAGCCTGAGTGTGTCATCGGGCTGATAAAATTCGAAGACTTCCTCTTCCACCATGGCCTCGGCGACGTCCTGGGCATCCGCTTCGACCGGCGCGTCCAGAGAAACGAATTCGCCAAATTGCCGGCTGTTTGCCACTTCGTGATCCAGCACGGCGAACAGATGCTTCAGAAGACCGAAGTAAGCCGCTTTTTCTTCCGGCACGGATTGCCATTCCACCTCAGCTTGGACAATCGCTTCATCCACCACGTCGCGCAGCGTCGGATAATCGCGCGGTAAATCGCCGACGGCACGCAGATAAGCCAGCTCACGCCTTGCGACAGCCTCAAGTTTCGACAGTAGAGGCATTCGGGTCACTTTGGCCTCATGGGCGGCTGACGCGGGTTTTGCGGCAATTCGCACCTTGAGCTCGCGCAAGCGCTCGCGTCGTGCTTTGCGCTTGATCTGGTCCTGAGCATGCAGCCGGTCAAAATGCTTCTTGGCCTGACGGCACAACGACTGTGCGAGCATCTGCGCGAGGGGCGTCAGCTCGTCATGTGATGCAGTAACGCTGACAATCTTTCTGCCGGGCAGGTGCATATAGCCACTGGCCAGAAATTGCCGCTTGGTCTTGTCGCGATCAAGGACGATTCGAAGTCGCACTGAATCTTTAGTGTGTTTGTCGAGCAATGGCTTGAGGGCGTGCTCGACCGCATTTCCCAAAGCTCTCTGCCATGGTTCATGAAACTCTTTGTCGACAGCTCGATAGCTATATTGCGTCTGCATGTATGACTCCTTTGATGTCATTTCTATGGAGGCACGAACCGAAAATGCTCATATCCATAGAATTTAGTTTGACCCGCTCTTATCCCTGGCGCGTTCTGCGAAGACGCCAACTCAAGAACAAAAGCGTGACACCATAGACTGCCGCATAGAAGCCCAGCAGCCAGCCTGCGGCCAGGAATGACTCGGCCGGACGGGAGAAAAATATCCACAAGACGATAGCGCCAAGGACTATCGAGAGCAGTCCACTGAAGGCAAGCCAGATTTCACCCTTGATTTCTTGACGCAGCCGAACCGCGGCGGATATCTCCAGCACACCGGTGAAAATCGCCCAGACCCCCACGCTAGCCCATAAAAAAGAAGCCATGACCATCGTGGCGACCAAAGGAGCAACCAGGACGACAACGCCGGTAAGCATACCGACAATGCCGCTGAACAGCAGCCAGCCCCAGCGCTCTTTTTTCTGGATATGGCGCACCGCTGCAACCAAGTTGAAAGCGCCATTGACCAAGGAGAATGCGCCGAACACTAAGGTCGTGGCCAACAGAGCCGATTGTGGCATCCAGAACGCAAGGGCTGCGAAAATCAATGCCAAGACACCGCGCAGCGCAAAAAGCCACCAATTTTGGCTCAGCGAACACAGTGCTTTGGTGGGGTCATCCGCATTGGAATTGGCGATGGTGTCTGTGTTCATGCAATATCTCCTAAAGACCTATACGAGATGAAAAATCAAACACTCATGGGACAAGAGAGGGGGCGCTATGCGCCCCCTCTCCAGCGGTTTCAGAACAACCTGGACAGTTTTGCCTTGACTTCATCGAGCCAGCCTTTTCCGCCGCCTCCCCCTCCCGTCTTCTGCTTGATTTTCTTGAGTTCATCGTACATGGACTCAAAGTCCTTCCTTTTTCCATAGCCCAGCAGTTCTGCCATTTCCAACTGCTGCCGGGCTTCGTTCAACAATGTCTCCAGGCGCTCATTGGATGCTTCGCTGCGCTGACCATCTTCTACCAGGGGCTCGGCGCGCTTCAGGAGCAGCCTGGCGCGCAGGGCGGGCAGCGGATGCACGCTGCGCGTCTCGACCAGCGTGCTGAGCGCTGCCTGCAGCGCGGCTTTGGCTTCTTCGATCTTGCCCTGATCGATCAGCGGCACGACTGACTTCACGGCTGCGGGATAGGACGCCAGAGGGATGTTGGTGACCGCGATCACGATCTCACTGGCCAGCAAAGCCAGCACGTGACGTGCCTGTTGCACCTCGCCATGTTTGAGGGCATCCAGCGCCTCGTCGGTCATCGCCTCAATGGTGTCCGTGTTGGCGAACAGGTCGTGCACGATGGTGCGCACATCAACGGGGGCCAGGGCGAGCGTGGGTTCGCGCGCAACGATCAGCTCCAGCTTTCCCGTCACTTCGGCCAGCGTTGCCAATGCGCGTGCAGCGTCCTTGCCGTCAAGTGCGGCCAGCGCTGATTTGGTCAGCGCCAAGGCCGAGACGGCCTCATCGAGGACTTGTTTACGTTTGTCTGCCGCCTGCGAGTCCGTTTCCTTCTGAACCTCAGGCTGTACCTCCGTGACGACTTCAGGCTTGGCCTCTGGACTGACAGGAAGGCTGCTTACCGCGGCCTGTTCGTTTATTTCTTTGTTCGTCGCATTGGGATTCGATGTTTGCTCATTCATGGTGATATGTCTCGTATGAGTTAGTGAAAATAGGCGAATCTATTGGGCTGACTGCGCCCATCGCGAGACTAGCCGATGGTGCAGTCAGCTCCTTCACCACATCAAGACAGCCTTTGGATGCGCATCTTCAACTCGTCGAACCACCCCTTGCCGCTTTTTCCTCCGGCGGATTTCTGCTCGATAGCCTTCACCTGATCGAAGATGGGCTTGAAGTCCGCCTTCTTGCCATAACCCAGGATCTGCGCCAGCTCGATTTCCGTGCGCACGTAGGCCAGCAGGGCGCTGAGCTCCTCGCTCTGTTTGGCATTGCGCTTGCCGGTCTCGGCCAGCTTTTCCGCTTTTGCCATCGCGGCTTCGGCCCGTAGCACGGGCAGAGGAAAGGCGACCGAGGTCATCACCATCGTGTTCAGCGCTCGGGCGAGCACCGCCTTGGCATCGTCAATCTTGCCGCTGTCGATGAGCCGTGCGGCCGACTTGATCGCTGCCGGGTACGTTGCCATCGGCAGGTTGTCGGTTTCGATCACGATTTCGCTGGCAAGATTGGCGACGATGGGCCGTGCCTTTTGCACCTCGCCATCATCCAACAACTCCCGAGACAACTTGACCGCTTTCTTGACCGATTCCACGTCGGCGTGGATGTCATGGGTGATGACGCGTACATCGACGGGCGCCAAAGCAAGTTTTGGGTCACGCGCCAATACCAGTTCCAGCTTTCCGCTGGCCAGTTCCAGCGCAGCGAGCGCCTCCTTGGTCTTCCTTGCATCAAGGAGGATCAATGCCTCATGGGTCTTGGCCAGCGCAGTGATTGCATCTTGGGCGAGTTTGGCGCGCTTTCCCGCGGCTTCCCGGGCGACCTTGTCATCTACCTGTGGCTGTGCCGCCTTGGATGCGGCAGAGGGTGCTGCAGCACCTGGGTTAGAACCTGCCGCCGATTGGGCCAGAGCCGGTCCGCTCAGTCCGACGACGACCGCCAGGGCAAGTGCGGAGAAGATGTATTGTGGCTGTTTGATATTCATGATCTTGGGCTCCTGATTGAAGTTAGTTGACTGAGATTTCAATCTGTTTCGGTTTGGCTTGCTCGGCCTTGACAAGCCGCACTTCCAGCACGCCGTCTTTCATCGAAGCCGTCACCTTGGTCGGATCAACGTTGTCAGGCAAGACAAAGCTGCGCACAAAGCGGCCATACGCACGTTCGATGCGGTGGAACTTCTTGCCCTGCTCCTCTTTTTCCAGTTTGCGCTCGCCGCTGATGGTGAGCACGCCGTTTTCCGCGCTGACGCGCACGGCATCCTTGGGGACCTCCGGCAGATCCAGCTTGAGGATGAATGCGTTCTCATCCTCGCTGACGTCCACCATTGGTGCCCAGTCCGCCGTGGTCATGGCTTCGTTGCCGGTACGGGCGCCCTGTCGCTGGGGTGTCCGTCCCAACATCGTCGCCAGGCGGTTTTGCAATTCATCCAGCTCCCGGAAGGGGTCCCACGGAGTCAATGCAGACATATCGGTTCTCCTTGAACAATGCCGGCGAATTGGATGACGCACTGAACAGAGCCGTCGGCTTACTCTGAATGGCACCTACTACTGTTTTCAGTTCCGAGCAAGTCCTTGAGTCAATTGACGGATATCGCTTTCGTCGAGCGTTTCCCGCGCCAGCAGCTCGCGCGCGCAGCGCTCCAGCACTTCTCGGTTGATTTCGAGAATTCGGTATGCACGATCAAACACACCCATCACGATGTCACGGATGGCTTGGTCGATGCGTGTCTGAGTCGATTCGGCTACCCGGCAGCCACCCTGAACCAGTTCAGGCGCATCAAGAAAACGCGGCCTCTGTGCCTCAAAAGCAACGTACCCCAAGCCCTCATCCATGCCGAAGCGTGTAATCATGTCGCGGGCGATGTCGGTGGCCCGCGCGAGATCGTCTGCGGCACCGGTCGACAGTTCGCCAAACACCAACTTCTCTGCGGCGCGCCCGCCCAACAGCACGGCGATCTTGTACTCCAGATCGGCGCGCGTCATCAGGAAGCGGTCTTCGGTGGGGCGTTGCAGGGTGTAGCCCAGCGCGCCGATGCCGCGCGGGATGATCGAGATCTTGTGCACGGGGTCGGTGCCGGGCAGCGCCAGCGCCACCGGCGCATGGCCCATCTCGTGATAGGCCACGGTTTCCCGCTCCTTGGGATTGAGCACGCGGTTCTTCTTCTCCAGGCCCGCCACGATGCGCTCGATGGCGGCGGTGAAGTTTTGCAGTTCCACAGCCTGCGCCTTGCGCCGCGTCGCGTTCAGCGCTGCTTCGTTCACGAGATTGGCCAGATCAGCGCCGGAAAAGCCGGTGGTCAGCGCCGCCACCTGTTCCAGATCTACACCGTGGGCCAGGGTGATCTTCTTGACATGGACCTTCAGGATATCCAGGCGACCTTTCTTGTCGGGCCGGTCCACCAGCACCTGACGGTCGAAGCGACCGGCGCGCAGCAGCGCCTGGTCGAGGATTTCGGGCCGGTTGGTGGCAGCCAGGATGATGAGCCCCACCGAACTGTCGAAGCCATCCATCTCGGTAAGCAACTGGTTCAAGGTCTGCTCGCGCTCGTCGTGGCCGCCGATGGGGCCGCCGACACCGCGCGCGCGGCCCAGTGCGTCGAGTTCGTCGATGAAGATGATGCCGGGCGCCTGCCCGCGCGCCTGCTCGAACAGGTCGCGCACGCGCGCCGCACCCACGCCGACGAACATCTCGACAAACTCTGATCCGGAGATGGAGAAGAAGGGCACCGCCGCCTCGCCGGCAACAGCCTTGGCCAGCAATGTCTTGCCGGTGCCCGGTGGGCCCACCAGCAACACGCCCTTGGGAATGCGCGCCCCGAGCCGTCCACACTCCTGCGGATTCTTGAGGAAATCGACGATCTCAACCAACTCCGCCTTGGCTTCATCGACGCCAGCGACATCGGCAAAGGTCACGCCAGTGTTCTTCTCCATGAATACCTTGGCGCGGCTCTTGCCGATGCTCAGGAAACCGCCCATGCCCTGCTTCTCGGCAAAGCGGCGGAACAGGAAGAACCAGACGCCGAAGAAGGCCACCGCCGGCAGAATCCAGGAGAGCACATCACGCAGCCAGGTGCTTTCCACCACCCGCGCGTAAGGCACGTCGTATTTGGACAGCCGCTCGGCCAGGTCGGGTTCGACACGGGTGGCCACGATGGTGGTCTTGCCCCGGCTGTCCGGTGATTTCAGGCGCCCGGTCACCGTGCGGTCCGACACCAGTACTTCGGCGACGCGCCCCTCGGCCAGCGCTTTCTCGAACTCACTATAGGGAACGGGTTCAACCGTCTTCGCCGCCTGCCAGTAGTTCTGCAGCGTCAGCAGCAACAGGCCGGCGACGATCCAGTAGCCGATGTTCCATTGATCTTTCTTTTCCATCGGCAATGTTCCTCGCAAGTCGTGTCGCTAGAGAATGGGGTGAACAGACGGGCCACCCCGTCGCGCAAGCGGATGGCCAGCGGGCGGGCGCGCAACGCCATGGCCGATATCTCGTTCGATGCATCACGGGCGGCATCAAAAAGGGATTCCAGCCGCGTAGACAGCGCGGTGTCGTACACCTCCACATTGAACTCGAAGTTGAGGCGCAGGCTGCGCGCATCCCAGTTGGCCGAACCCAGGCAGCACCACTGGCCGTCTATCAGCATCAGCTTGCTGTGGTCGAACGGGCCAGGACGTTCGAAGATGCGCACACCGTGCTCCAGCACCTGCCAGTAGTGGCGCGCGCGGCCCATTGCACCGTGGATGGTCACCGTTTGCGGGCGTCAGCACGTCGATACGCACCCCGCGCAACGCAGCCGTGCTAAGCGCCGCGATCATCGGCTGATCGGGGACGAAATAAGGTGTCCAGATGCGCACCGAATGCTTCGCCGCGCTCAAAGCGCCCATGAAGGTCCAGCGCATCCTGTCCAGGGCCTCGTCGGGACCGGCCTCGATGCCGCGCGCCCAAGAGGTCCCTTGCTCATCAGCCATTGCGGGCGATTCGCGCCAGAAACCCTCGCCGAGCTGCTCGCCCGTGGCATCGCACCAATCATCGGTGAAGCACTGCATCAGATGCGCAACCACCGGCCCGCGCAGACGAAAGTGCAAATCGTGACAGGCCTGGCCCGGCGCATCGGGCCGCCAATACGGGCTGCAGATATTCATGCCACCGGTGAAACCTGCCTCGCCATCGATCACCAGCAGCTTGCGGTGATTGCGCAGATGCGCGGCATGCAGGCGCGCGGGAATCAACGTCGGGTTGAACGTCGCCGCCGGAACGCCGGCGCGTTGCAAGGCGCGGTAGGCGCTGCGGGGCGTCCAGCGGGCATACACGTCGTCGATCAGCACCCGCACTTGCACGCCGCGCTCATGAGCCCGGCGCAGCGCATCGACGAACTGCGCCCCGATGCCTTGGCTGTCGAAGATGTACGAGGCCAAGGCGACGCTGTTCCGCCCGATTCGATGGCGGCGAGCATGGCCGGGTAGGCCCGCTCGCCATCGACAA
Source organism: Stenotrophomonas sp. pho (assembly GCF_006228405.1). Taxonomy (NCBI): domain Bacteria; kingdom Pseudomonadati; phylum Pseudomonadota; class Gammaproteobacteria; order Lysobacterales; family Lysobacteraceae; genus Stenotrophomonas; species Stenotrophomonas sp. pho. The sequence goes on from NZ_CP029759.1 coordinate 2,269,855, forward strand.
GCGGCTCGATGCGGTTGCCGCCGGTCAGCGACTGGCCGGTGGCGCGTCCTACCAGGTGCGCCAGGCCGGCAAGCGGCGGCGATACGGGCTCGGGCACCGTGGGCGAGAGATCCTGTCGAACAGCAAGATCCGTCCCGGAAACAGCCGCCGTGCCCGCCGCTGGTAACGGTTGATGCCGAACAGCCATACAGCAGCGAACCGCCCAGCGGCAACAAGGCGATCAGCAGTATCCACAGCGTGGCCGATCGAGGGTCACGCTTGTAGATGACCGCGTGCCCCGCCGTGGGACAGCGACCGCCAGCGACACGAGGGTGGCTGCCCATGTCAGCCCGTTGGGGTCGGACACGATAGCCTCCTCATGACTCAAGATTCGCCGCCGCCGGCTTCTTCTTGCGCTAGGCTTGCTCTCGCCGTTCGGCGGTGCCTCGGCCACGTTCGCGGCATCGGACTTATCAGGCTCGGCCGGCTGCGCGGTGGCTCCTTGCGCTCGAAGACGACGCGTTCGGCCTTGTCGTCCCAGGGGCGCTGGCGTGATCGCCCTTGCCGATACCGCCACCCAGCATCTCGCGCGCCAATGCGGTCTCCAGTTCGCTGCGGATCAGCCGCTTGAGCTCACGCGCGCCGAACTCGGGCTTGTAGCCTTCCTCCGAAGTGATCGATCAAGGTCTGATCGAAGGTCAGCGTCACGCCTGGCTGCGCGTTGCGGGCCACACGATCGAGCTGCAGGCCGACGATATGGCGATCTCCTCCTTGCCCAGCGCATGGAAGACGATGATCTCGTCGATGCGGTTGAGGAACGGCGGAAGTGTCCGCGCGCACGTCCATCCCTCGACGTCCCCGTATCTCGCGCGCACGGCCTCAGACGCTGGGATCAGCCGATTGAGTGGCGATGAATGGGTTGTGCCACCACCCGGTGCCGTCGGTGAGGCAGCGTCACACCTGTAGCAGGTGGTAGACGTCGGGGGCGCGATATGGCGGATCTCCTCCTTGCCCAGCGCATGGAAGACGATGATCTCGTCGATGCGGTTGAGGAACTCGGGCGGAAGTGTCGCGCAGCACGTCCATCACCTCGACTTGGTCCTCTCGTATTCCTCGCCGGCGGCGCCACGGGCCTTCAGCCGACGCTGGATGATGTCCGAGCCCAGATTCGAGGTGGCGATGATGATGGTGTTGGTGAAATCCACCACCCGGCCCTTGGGAACAGAAAAGTCGCCACCGCTTGCTGCTTCGCGCAGGCCCGCGCGCGCCAGACGCACGGCATCGGCCACCGCGCGCACCGCTTCGTCCTGGCCCACCACGCGCTCGTGCAGCCGCTGCTCCAGATGCAGCAGCTTCTCGCGCTCTTCCACCGTCAGCTCGCTGACCGGGATGCCGGTCAGCCGCGAGACGATCTGCGCGACATGCTCGGCTTTGACCTCGGCGCTGCCCGAGGCGCGCTCGCGTTCCCATTCCTCGACGAGCTTCTTGAGTTCGGCCTCCTTGGCCTCGATGCGCTTGCCCAGCTCGGCGGCCTTGTCGTACTGCTTGCGCGAGGCCATGTAGTCCTGCTCACGCCGCAGCTGGTGCAGTTCGGCCTCCAGCTCCTGCACGGCAACCGGGCGGGCCGTGGCTGACAGCTTCACGCGTGCGGCTGCCTGGTCGAGCAGGTCGATGGCCTTGTCGGGCAGAAAGCGGGCGGTGATGTAACGGTCGGACAACTCGGCGGCGGCGATGATCGCGTCCTCTGTGATACTGACCTTGTGGTGCGCTTCGAACGTGTCGCGCAGGCCGCGCAGGATCATAATGGTCTGCGCTACCGTCGGCTCGGGCACCATCACCGGCTGGAAGCGACGCTCCAGCGCGGCATCCTTTTCGATGTACTTCTGATACTCGTTGAGCGTGGTGGCGCCGATCAGGTTCAGCTCGCCGCGCGCCATCATCGGCTTGAACACGTTGGCCACGTCCAGCCGCCTTCGCCGCCACCCTGGCCGGCACCGACGATGGTGTGCACCTCGTCGATGAAGAGAATCAGCTCGCCCTGGTGCTCGGTCACTTCCTTGAGCACCTTCTGCACACGCTCCTCGAACTCGCCGCGGTACTTGGCGCCGGCCACCATGGCGTTGATGTTGAGTTCCACCAGGCGCTTGTCGCGCAGCGTCTCGGGCACCTCGCCTGCGACCATGCGCTGCGCCAGCCCTTCGACGATGGCGGTCTTGCCCACGCCAGGCTCGCCGATCAGCACCGGGTTGTTCTTCTTGCGCCGGGCCAGCACTTCGATGGTCGTCTCGATCTCCTGCGCGCGGCCGATGACCGGATCGAGCTTGCCCTCGCGCGCCATCTTGGTGAGGTCGCGCGAATACTTGTCGAGTTCCGGCGTATTGGTCGGCGTCTCGGCACGGCCGTCCTCGGCCCCCTTGCCGACCACCTTGCTCACCTGCTGGCGCAGCGCCTGCGGCGTGAGCCCGTAGCGGCGCAGCAGGTTGGCTGCCAAGCCTTCGCCTTCTTCGGCCAGGCCGATCAGAAAGTGCTCTGGCCCCACATAGGAATGACTCAACTCGTTGGAGGCCACGAAGGCACGGCTGAGCGCATCCTTGACACGTGGCGACACGCCGATCTCGCCTTCGAACGGCTTGTCGCCACGCTTGGCTTCGGATTCGATCTGCCGCTTGAGGTCATCGACCTTGATCTTGAACTGCCCCAGGATGGTCTTGACCACGTCGCTGTCGGTCAGCGCCAGCAGCAGGTGTTCGGTATCGACTTCGGGCCGGCCGAACTCGGCAGCATGTTTGGCGGCTTCCTGCAACAGGGCCTCAGACTGTTCGCTGATACGGCTGGCCAGCCCACTGCCGCGGCGGCGCGCCGTGCCCGCCGTTGCGGGAGCGGATTCGCCGAACGAGGCATCGACGACCTCGTCGGTATCGGCCGCCACGGACGGTGCATCGTCACCGATGCGGAAGAAGTCGCTGCCGAGGAAGTCTTCGAACAAACCGCTGCGCGAGCCAAACAGAGCCTCCAGCGGCGAGACGGTGCGCTTTTGCTGGCGCGCCAGTTGGCGATAGTGATCGTCACACAACAGCATGGTGCTGTGGCGACCATTGAGATTGGCTTCCACCCGCACCGTGGCGGGCTGGCCGCAGACTTGGCACTGCTTTCTGGCCATGCTGATGCTCCTTAAAGGACTGATTTGACGAGGCACCGAAGGTCACGGCGCCTCGCCATTCACTTGGTTGTTTTTCGGAGGACGAGCCGATCGGCGTCAGCCGTTGATCGGGATCGAGCGCCCCTGCCTGGGGGCACTGGCCTCGCGCTTGTCCATCGTGATCGTGAGCACGCCGTTCTTGAAAGCGGCCTTGATCGTTTCCTGGTTGGCATCGGCCGGCAGATTCAGGGCGCGCTGAAAGCTGCCGTAGGAACGCTCCACGCGGTGGAAACCACCATCCTTCGTTTCCTGTTCCCGATGCTTCTCACCGCGCACCAGCAACACATCGTTATCGAGCGTGATCTGGATGTCCTTTTCCTCGACCCCGGGCACTTCCAGGGCGATCTTGTACTGCTTGTCGGTCTCCTGGATGTCCAGGGCCGGCTTCAGCAGGCCCGGCCACTCCGACGGCCAGCGTGGCATGGCCAGCGTCGGGAAACCGAAGCCTCGAAACGCGTCGTCGAACAGGCGATCGATCTCGCGATGCAATTGCAGGATGGGACTGACCGACCCACCCGCCACCGGCAGGTCATTGCGCTGCACCGGCAGCGAGGCAGTGCTCTGTTGTTCTTCCTGCTCCTTCTTGAACCAGTTCCAGGGAGCCAATTTCTTGAGATCAATGTCCATGTCACACCTCCAGAAGAAAAATTGAAGACTCTCGCTCACTCCGTTTGCCTGCGGCGACGGACAGCGCGCCCTGGCGACACGGGTTGTTCCGCTGACTTTGGCTGCTCATCCGTGCGTATCACCTCCTTCTTTCTGCCTGCTTGGGTCTGATCATTGATCCATCGATCGATTTCACTTTGACGAAACCGCCACGTCCCGCCGACCTTGAAGGCCGGAATGTCCCCGTGCGCGGCGAGCCGGTAAAGCGTCCGCTTGCCGACTTTCAAGTAGGCAGCCAACTCGTCGAGTGTGAAGATCGCCTGCTGGCGCGCTGTCATACCACCCCCACAAGTTCCGTCGTCACGCGGCCTCGCCTGAGGAAGTTCTTGCAAGACTTTGCAAGATATTGCGCTTACCATGCCGAAAGTCAAGCGTCAACATCCAGCGATCTGCTGGCTGAACCGCCCCGGAAATCCCGGAGGCTCGTTGGTGTGAGTCACGCCGCCATGGCGAGCTCACGGGTCTGCTGATAGTAGGCTGCTTCAGCTTCGGCTGGGGGATGTTGCTGATCGGCTCCAGCAGGCGTCGAAGATTGAACCAGTTCACCCATTCCAGCGTGGCCAGCTCGACGGCCTCGAGGCTTTGCCAGGAGCGACGGTGGATCACCTCGGCCTTGTACAGTCCGTTGGCAATACCCTCAATCAGCAGATGTCCGCTTCGGGTCGCATCACGCCTTGATTCTTGACGTGGGAGAACCCTGACCACCCCCTTCATCAGGAGTAGGTCATGGCAATTCTTCACACATCTCAGCCCCACGAGCCTTGGAACAAGGGAAAGCTGATCGGACAGAAGGCTCCGCTCAAGCTGAAAGATATCTGGGCCATCCGGATCAGACTTCAGCTTTGACCTGCCCCCACTGGCCATACCAGTGATTACTGATAAAGCCCGGGGTTGAAGGTTACTGCGTTGTCGGCTTGTTGTGCTCGGTGGTTGGCAGCGAACTGGGCAGGCGGGATTCGACCGCAGCTGCTGTGTGGTCGCACCTGGTTGTAGTCGCGTCGCCAGTCGGCGATGACCTGGCGGGCTTGGGCGAGCTCATTCATCTCTCGCCGGCCACTTTGGATGTGTTTGCCCGCTACGTGCAAGACGGCGATCAAGCTCCCGAGTCAGGCGGGCTACTTCTTGGGACAGTTCATGGCGAGCATCTGATCATTGAACAGGCCACAGCCCCAACTATCTGGGACCTCAGGCTGCGCACCTTTTTTCACCGCTCCCCATTCGGTCATGCCAAGCTTGCCCTTGATCGCTGGCGCGCCTCACGTGGCACGGTACGATATCTGGGCGAATGGCACACCCACCCGGAGGACTACCCGACCCCGTCCGGATTGGACCGCTCGGAATGGCGCCGACTGGCTACGGGGAGAAAAGACAAGCGACCGCAGCTTTCGATCATTGTCGGGAGGCAAGGTCTCCACGTCGAGCTGGTTCATGGAGACGGTAATGGCGACCTCTTTCAGCCCCACCGATAAAAAAATGCGTTGACCCATGAAGCCGCAAGCTTTGAAGCTCAAAGAGGGGACAAGCGGCGAGGGGGACTGGCCACTAGTCAGAAGCCTTGCAGCGACTGTTCTGGGTGTTGCGGACCACGAGTTGGCCTGTTGCGCTTAGGAGCCTGAGTCGCGCAACACAAGGCTCGATGCAAAAGGCGCAACAGATTAATGTGCTATATCGGCAAAAACGCTTTTAAATTTAGTCCGTTACTGATGCAACACTAAACATACCTACCAAGATTGCGAAATGCTGCACGAACAACTGGCCCGGCAGGCTGCCGATGCGGTCCGCGAGTTGCTGGCCGAAGCCGCGGCCGAGAACACTACCCGCAGCTACATCAGCGCTCGGCGCTACTGGGCCGGCTGGCATGCGGCGCGCTACGGCATCGAGTTGGCCTTGCCGGTATCCGAAGCCACCGTGCTGCAGTTTGTGGTCGACCACGTACAGCGCCGGTCGGCTGACGGCGAATTGGCCTGGGAACTGCCGCCGGCCGTCGATCAGGCCTTGGTGGCGGCCGGCCTGAAAGCCAAACTTGGGCCTTGGACGCTGGCTACCGTGCGGCATCGCGTTGCTGTGCTATCCACCGCACACCGGCTCAAGCAAGCCACCAATCCCTGCGAGCACCCGGCGATCCGCACCGTGCTCAGTCGCGCCGCGCGGGCTGCGGTCAAACGCGGCGAGCGCCCACGCAAAAAGACTGCGATCACCCTGGCCGAGCTAGAGGCCATGTTGGCCACCTGCGACAACAGCTTGGACGGAATTCGGGATCGCGCCTTACTCTGCTTCGGGTTCGCTAGTGGCGACCGCCGGCGCAGCGAGATCGCCGCGGCCGACCTTCGCGACCTGCGCCGTATTGGCGAGGCGGGCTATATCTACCGGCTGGAGCACAGCAAGACCCAGCAGGCTGGGGTTGCGGCCACTTCGACCCCGGATAAGCCGGTGCTCGATCGGGCCGCCCTCGCCCTCCAGGACTGGTTGGAGGTCTCAGGCATCACCGAGGGGGCCATCTTCAGGCGGCTGTGGAAGCAGCGCGTCGGCCCCGCAGTGGGGGAGATCGTGCAGCGGCGGGCGCGTATGGCGGGACTGGAGGGGGAGTTTGGCGGGCATAGCCTCAGGTCCGGGTTCGTGACCGAAGCCAGTCACCAGGGCGTGGCGCTGCCCGCGATCATGCAGCTGACCGAGCACCGATCGATATCGAGTGTTGTCGGATACTTCCAAGCTGGCGGCGCGGCAACAAATCCCGCTGCACGTCTATTGGAAGATGACTTGTGATGGCGAAGGGAGTGTCTGAGTTTAGAGCTATCCCCAGCTTCCGCACGCCTTCATAAAGCTAGCCTCAACCCTACAATAGCGCGGCGGAAAACCCTAGCAAAGGCATCTTATGAGCATTGAGCAGAGCAAAGCGAGTGGATCGCGGCAATCTTCGGCGGAATGGATGGCCGCTCGTTTTGCGTCGTTAGCCGGGGGTCTTGTTGTCGTATATGCCTACTCCTATCTACTGGGATACGCATATCTGACATTTTACTTTACCGATCTCCGCGCGGTGTGGGCCGTGGATCTATTCGATGTAACGACCATTGCCCAGACTCCGGCAGTCGTGGCGGCATTGCTTGCCACAACTCTTGCCAGCCTAGTGCTCCACGGAGACCCCTTGCCTGTTCCACCCATAAGGGTGGCGGGAGCACTGGCGCTCTTAGCCATAGCAACGTATGCAATCCACCTGGCGGTCAGCAAGTGGATGAATGAATATACCTCTTACTGGAGCTTCTGCGCCTTTGTTCTGGCCTTGATATCCGCGCTAATGGGAGGGCTCATATATCTCAGAAGGCTGAGGGATTCGCTCGGTCGCAAGTTAGGCGCATGGACGTTTGTACTCTCCATGGGTGCACTCGCGCTAGTTGCTACACCCGCCGCAGCAAATATTAGAACTCGAGCCATCATAGATTCGCGAGCCCAGTCCCTCGCCATCGTCCAACTTGAGAACTCACAAGATCAAACCTGGCGACTACTGAGAGCAATTAGCGGGTCTCACTTGCTGCTTATTCGTGCCGCCAATGGTGATAATTTTGATTTCCGGATTGTGGAGTCGGTCCAAGTAACTTCCATTGGCCGTGGGCAACCCAAAGGGAAGAGCGCTAGCGAAAGTCGTCCACATAAACAATGAGCCGATCAGTTGCTCACCCCTACCCTCACGATCTCGATGCCCTCCACCGGCTTGGCTTGCCACGTCATCGCCGTCGAAATGGAACGAAATGGCCACAGCCTATTCTCTCATTGTTTACATGATGGCTTTCTTCGTCCCCCTGCTGGCTGTCCGGTCGTTAGGGAGGATCTGCGACTCGCTCCGCCTGCTCTATGACTGCCAAAAGATAGTCAATCCAACCAAGTATCTGCAGTGTACGCTCGGCAGGAAGGCTGCCCAAGAGTTTGTGCTGAACCTGGTTCCGGATGAAGCCAAAGGTGCCCATAAAGAGAAGTTGCGCTGCCTCTTGCTCAGACGGCACGGAGCTAACCCGCAACTTAGGCTTCTGACCATTAAATGCGAGAGTGACCAGTTGCTTGCCAGTGCTCCCATCGGTACATCCCGTCACTGCTCGAAGGCGGCTTTCCAGAATGCGTGATGCTTCCGAGACAACTGTATCATTGCGCTCAGATTGGCCCGCTTCCTGGAACTGGTTGAACAGGTCCAAGCACCTCCTCCTCAGCTCATGATCCAGAATTTCGATGGAGCCGACGAGCACCGGGCGTGGCCTCGACGCGGTAAGGAGGGCGATTTCTTCATTAGGCTGCGGCGGGGTCACCGCTTCCTCGGCTCCTGGTGCTTCGCCGTACTCCGCAAGTAGTTGAACAGGAGACGCGTTCTTAAACACGCCAGATGAAGAGAAGAGCTCTTCTTTCCTGGATATTTCACGGTCTAATGCCGAAAGAGTCGAAGTCGTTACATTGGGCCGACTGGCCAGCCTGTTTCTTTTCGTCTTTAGCTTTGCAAGGTAAAGAAGGCTGACCGCCTTGATGAAGCGGACAGTACCATGGCTCATGGAGATGTCTACGTGGTAGGAATCGCCGCTCTCTTCCGATTTGCTCTTGATCCATTGCCTAAGACGGTTTGCTCGCTCCTTATCACGCCCAAGGCCAAGTTCTCTGCGCGTATCGTCTGTGATCAAGCTCGCGAGATCCGGGTCCTCCGCAAGCTCGCGCGACTCATCGCCAAGTAGTGATACATAGAAGTCAATAGCTCGCAGTACAAATTCGACTGTTTCACGCTCAAACATGATCCAGTTGTAAACATGTCCGTCGTGGTTCTCGGCAATTACCATATGTCCCCGCCGCCTGAGTTAAGCTGTGCCGAGAATGGGAATCGGCCTGAAGAATAGTCAGCTAGAATTTGCTTCAGCACCTGAGATCCTTTGGTGCGCCACTCCCTAGAGACGGTTCAATTTTATGGAGGGGCGGCCTCGACTAGCAAGCTGACGTTTGCTGGGATGACTTGACCGGTGCTCGCAGTATCAGCTGTCTGCTCTGGACCGAAAACGGCATACCCTACCCTCGATAAAGCAATCTAATCCCTGCCCTTGTCGATGCCCGCTTCCGGCTAGCAGCGGACACGCACGATCGTCTTGGCTCAGGCACTTCAGGCCGTTACCGCAGATATGACATGTCCGGCCCCAAATGCGGTCGAGCCTGCGTGGCGGGCAGCGTCTGCGTTGATCGCGCCAACGGCGATTCTCCGGACTCGCGCTGCTGCCGGGAGTGCACGGAGCACCAGCCGACCTGCCAGCTCGCGGGATCTGGTTGGCCACGTATTCACGTGCAACTTCATCGGCAAGTGCGGAATCGGCGTCGGATCCCATAGCACACGTCGATGGACGAGAAGGCCGTCGACTAGCCAGCGGATTTCATCGGGCTCCCATTCGATCACATACGTATGCAACGCCTTTGAGGCGTCGAATCCGAGATCGATACTGACGGGTGTGCCACGGTAGCCGTAGTCGAACTTCGCGCCGTCCGAACCCGGGTTGTAAAACACGTTCACCAGAATCCGGTCCGGACGGTCGCCGGTAATCTCGACGTCGATCTCCTGGCGCGGTGAATCACGGTGGAGGAATAAGCCGGTTACCAGGCCGGGGACGTCCGTAGCTTGCAGCGTCGCCTCGAAGCGACCGTACAGGTAGTGGTCCCGACTACAGACCGCCGCCGCGCTCAGGTTCCGAACACCGAGCGACGCCTGCGCAACCCGCAGTTCAATGCCCCCAGCTGGACTCGCGCTGATGTTCGCAGGCCGGAACAGCGCCAGGTTCCCAGGGAAAGTGTCGTCGCGAAGCATCCAGCGCGATGGGTTGAGCGCGACCAAGTCATCCTCGAAACGCGTCCACTCCGCTGCCGAAGGCGCCGATGGCTCGATGGGACCGACGTCAATGCCTGTCCACTCGCCTCGCGCTGGTGCCACCCAGGGCGAAACATCGTGTCGAGGCCGCTTCCAAGTCACCGCAGCTGGCCTGCTGATTGCGGTGCGTCGAAGCGTGCGGTGACCGCGATCCGGAACGTGCGGGTAGCGAGCGCTCGGCGGTGCAAGGCGGAGATACTCACAGAGGGCTTGCCAGTCCGAGACACCGCCTTCATCCAGGTGCAACACGCCTTCCCCGACCGCAGTGGTAAGTGCTGCGATCTCCGTGGAGCAAAGGCCGGTCTCGCCGCACACGATGAACCTCGCGCCTGGGTACTGTTGCCTGAGCGTCGCAATGTGCGGAGCAAGCGAGGCGACGTTGACATAGGCGTCGAATATGCGCCCGCGCCGTACTTCGAGCAGCCGATCAAGCTCCGAGTCCGGCAAGTCGTCCAGGTCACTGCAGCAGCGATAGCCGAGCATCGACAATGCCATAGCCAGCGACGACAAGCCGGAGCCCGGCGCGCCGAACGCAAATATGGGAATTTCAGTGGGGAGTTGGCGAAACGCACCTGGGGTCCCATGGTTGAGGATGCCAATCTGACTGAGCGCAGGCAGAACTGAGTAGGAGTTCGTCGACTGCAAGTCGAGCCGCTGGGCTATAACGGAACGGCGCACGGCGCGCACGTCCAGTTCGTGAAACTTTTGGTTGATCCATAGGTCGACAGGTCCGCGGCACGGTAAAAGCGCAAGAAGCCGCTGTGCGCCCCGTTTGGACAGCACGTATCCGGATAGATACCAGAGCCCACGCTCGGGCCGGAAGACGCTCTGCGAGACGAAGATCTTTGGAGCCCCATGCCTGACTTCCTTGTACGACAGGTACAGTACGTCAAAGGAAGGCTCGGTCTGATCGGCTGCTCGCATTTCACGCCAAGCCATGTCGACGAGCCGCCCGAACCCCCGTTCGAACCAGACGTCGTCCTCAAGAACCAGCGAATACGGAGCTGCCGAGTTTGCGATTTTTTTCCAAACGTCGATATGCGATTGGGCGACAGCGACCTCTGCGTCGCTCATCCGGATCGGACGGCTAAGGTCGAAGTTTGCCGGAAGCGCATGCGGCTGCGGTTCGACGAACAACTGATCGGCGAGCGTGTAGTACGGATCGATGTCCGGGCTTTCCAGCGTTCCCACAGGGACGGCCCGAGCGTCGCAAGCCGGATGTCGAATGAGCCGCTGGGATAGCGGTTGGCCCGCAGCGTCGACAATCCGACCCAACTCACGATGAACGGCTGATAATCGCTCTGGTTGCCGGTCCAGATTGATCACGTGGATGTCAGCGATGCGGTCGCGCCCGGCCGTGAATGTCGGGCTGAACGCCATTGATTGCTGTACCGGCAGAAACGCACGTGCGCGTAGAAAAAGTGAATGCAACAGTCGCCGCGCGCCCCCTAACGGCTCGAACAAATTCATTGCATCTCCTGTGCTGCGATGTGGAAGCGTTTTCCGTTCGATAGACGCCAATTCCTCGCGTCGCGACGGTAGCTCAGCGGCCAACGCGATACGGCGATCGAATCCCAGTTATGCAATACCAGAACCCGATCATCGATCGAGGATGCCGTTCCTAGCTCAAAAATTGTCCTCGAGAGGTTGCCCGGGCCTGTGGTCGACTGGATTTCAGGGAATTCCCCATCCGAAACGCTGCTTAGAAGCTGAGTCGCCCGCTGAAGTGCGCGCCTGATGACCGGATCCCCCTTTCTCGCAATCAGTGGATTGTTGTTGAAGTAGAAGATCCAGCCTTCGTCGTTCGCGCCCGGCTGTAGAAACTCTGTTGGACTCACCATCGAGTCGGATCCAATGTCGTAGCAGAGAGGCTGGACTTTGAGTTGGCAGCCATCGAACAGACTCGCGATATCGCTCGCGATGCACACATCATCCGCATCGACATACATACCACCTTCGACGAACAGATAGCACAGTCGGAAATAATCGGCCTGCATCGCGGGGTGGTAGCAACGCGTGAGAGCGTGCGCGTGGTCCGGACCTAACGAGCGACCGACAAATTCCCCTGCTCCCGTCATGTCGAATACACGGTGGGCAAAGCCATGGGATTCCCACCTGGACCAAGAGGAAATGCACTCCCGAACGTCTTCAGGTAGCTGCGCAAGGTTGTGCCAGAACTGCACGATGGTGTTGGGGACGCTTGGCGCTTCGCTGTCGGCGTTCTGCAGTACCCGTGATTTTTGGACAAGGCTCCTGATGAACTCCGAGCGCTGTCGATGATGTTCGGGACTGTCGGCTTCGGATCGCATTGAGGTCGCTTCGATTGGGGTGCTTTTACCGTGGCGGACACTGCGCGGCTGCGTCTACACGTGCTGGAGCGCTCGCCGCGAGCCCGCATCAGTTGGCTACGGAAGGTCCTCTGCGCGGGCGTTGAGCTCTCTTTCCATGACTTCTTCCGGTAACAGTAGCATCCGACGTTTGCTCTTCCCCCTTCGCAAGCTTGGAGACATGAAGTCGCTGCTCAAGGTCCACCGCGAAGCGGCTTCAGCTTGAAGGAACTGTTAGCCGCTCGCTGCATCGCGAGGCGCAAACAGCTCGGTCTGCAGTATTGCCAGATTTAGCGGCACCAAAAGCTGCTCGCCAAGATATCGGTTGTTAAAGTCGCAGATCTTGGTCCCGTTGCTCGGAGCAGTGAACAGCTCACCTTGCTCTAGAAGGTAGAACGTCCAGACCGGGACATCCTCGCCGGCGAACTTGGCATGGAACGTGTACTCCATTGCAAAGTCGCGTAGCCCAGTGCGAACGGGCCGGGGTGCTGCGCGTAGCTCATGGCCAAATGCTGCCGTGGTTAGAGTACCCTCCGACTCCCCTAGCGAGTTGGGAAAGCGAGGTGAGCCTCCGTAGTTTCTGACGTGACTAAGGAAGCTAGTGTTTAGATCCCCCAGGCGTTCAAGTGAGTTGTGCGCGTTTGCGAGGAAGGTTGCATCATCTTGATTCATCATGACCCCAGTAGCTGCCAACTACCTAATAGACGGACCCGAAGGTCCGGTTCTACGATTTATCCAGAAAGCACCGTATGGTGAGCTTTCCCCTTGATGCAGCCCGATCTTAGGGCGGCGAGCGCCGGTTAACAAGCCGGCGTACAGCCGGACCCAGAAATAATGCTGAGGACCTCGCCAGGTCTCAGCCCTAACGCAGATGGATGCCTGCTTTGGTTCGGAAGCTGCCCTTCCCTACCCCCGATAAACATCCCTTATCGCTACTCCCCGTACTGAAGTGCAATGCCACTCTCAGCTTGGCGCTTGCCGAGATCCAGCCCTATTGGGCTGCCGGAACAGGAATCACACCCTTTCGCAGAATCTCCAACCTCCCAACATCGCCAACAGGCACAAGCACTGTAGCTTTCCGCGCCGGGTCCCACAGTGCATAGCTGTCACCAAGACGACCAATCAGGCTTAGGTCGCCCTGCACCTTTCCATCAACAGTCACAGCCGTCACGTGCTTGCCGCCACCAGAGGAAATCTTCTCGGCACGCTGGGAGCCAAGCATGCTTGACGCTATCGAGACGTAGACCAGCATTACCAAGGCGTAGATCAGCCAAGGGGAATCTTTCACTGCGGTGGGCACCACCGGCGAAAGATGCACGATCAACGCACAGATGACCGTTAAAAGAACCCCTATCAGAAGAGGCCACGTGTTCGACCACCAAAGCAGCAGCCCCAGGACAGTGAAGAAAAGCACTGGAAACAGCCATGCGAACAGCTTGCTTTTGGAGCTGCCGCTCGTGACCTTCATCTCCACCCAGCCGCCAAACAGCGAGGCCAGCAGCATGAGAAATAACACCATGCCGATCCCAGCAAGCCCTGCCAGTGCAAGCTCACTCACCGCAACAAACTGAAAGGGATCGAGGCCGAAGTGCCCCCAATACTCCTTTAGGTACAAAGCCCCTTGAATCAATCCAAAGGTGACGAGCGCCGAACCCCATCCAGCAACATCAGCCATCGTTAGCGTCTTCTGCGTATGTTCCATGTATCCCCTTCCATCGATGCAGCCCGCCACATAGTGGCATTCAGCGCTCCGCCCTGCAGAATCCTGATCTGGCCCCCTGAAAACGGACGCCATGAAGCCGTTTCAGGCGGCAGCCCGGAGCTGCCGGGCGTAGTTGTTAGGCGAGTGGTAGCCCAGCGCCGAGTGTAGCCGGGCTGGATTGTAGAAGCCGTGGATGTAAGCAGCGATGCACTGGCTGGCTTGTTCCCTACTGGCGTAAGGCTCGGCAGCCTCTTCTGTCTTGAGCGTCGCAAAGAAGCTCTCGGCCACCGCGTTGTCCCAGCAATTGCCAGGCCGGCTCATGCTTTGGACCACGTCATGGGACTGCAGCAGCTGGCGAAACTCGTTCCCCCAGTACTGCCCACCACGATCTGAATGGAAGATCAGGCCGGGTCGTTGTGGATGCAGAGCCCAGGCATTGGCAAATGCTTTCACCACCAGCTCTTCAGTCAGACGCTTGGAAACGCTGTAGCCCAGCACCTGCCGGGTCTGGACGCTGATGACCACGGCCAGATGCAGCCATCCCTGGCGGGTGGGGACATACGTGATATCCCCGACCCACGCCGTCGGTCCGGTTCCGGGGGCAAATTGCCGATCCAGCAGGTTGGGGGCGAGCTGAGATGAGCCGCCGGAGGACTTGGGTCGGAATCGGCCTTTGGTCTTGCCCTGGATTCGCTCCTCGGCCATTAACCGTGCCACGCGCTTGTGGCCGACTGGATGATTCCTGGCTCGTAAGGCCCTGACCAGCCGACGTCGCCCATAACTGCGCTTGCTGGTCACATGAATGGCCCGAAGCTCGGTACGCAGGGCCGAATCGGCATCGCACGCTTGGGCACATTGCCGACGCAGGTAATCATGGAATCCAGAGACAGAAACCCCAAGAACCCGACACAACAACCTGGTCGGGTAGTGAGTCCTTTGACTGGCGACGAAGGCGTACCTCACTTGGACTCTCTGGCAAAGAACGCCGCCGCTTTTTTTAGGATTTCCCGCTCCATCTTCAGATTGGCGTTCTCGGCCCGAAGGCGGCTGATCTCGCTTTCCAGGTCGGTGGTTGGCCTGCGAGCCTCAGAGGTCAGAGACCGGCCAGCACGGACCGCGTCAAGCCAATTTGCCAGCGTCTTGACCGACATCTCCAGCTGACGGGCTGCTGCGGCAGGCCCGAGCGACTCGGCCAACTCCACGGCTTGGTGCTTGAACTCATCGGTATAGCTACGACGGGTGATACGGGACATAAGGGACCTCCAAGTGCGATCAAAGTATCGCTTCTTGGCGTCCGCTGACGGGGGGCCAGATCATCCACCCTATTAACGTGACGCGTCACGCTCGATCGCTGCCACCCCATTGGCGCCCTACCCCTCCCCCACTATAGTGCCAACCCTCACAAGGACGAGGCGGCACACATGCCCTATATCGGAATCGGACTCCACGTACTGGCCGCCATCTACTTCGCGGTGCACGCCATCCGCTCAGGCCAGAGCCTCTACTGGCTCATCCTGCTCTTCTCGTTCCCGCTGCTGGGCAGCGTCGTCTACTTCCTGGCGATCTATTTTCCGGAAGTCCGTCACTCGCGCGGCGCCCGGCAGGTCGTCCGTTCCGCCAAGCAGCTCATGGACCCAGGCCAGGACCTTCGCAACGCCCGTGCCGAACTGGCGCGCACGCCCACCGTGCAGAATCGGGTTCGGCTGGGCGTGACGCTGCTGGATGCCGGCCAGGCCGAGGAAGCCAGAACCCTGCTTGAGCAGGCAGCCAGCTCGCCGCTGGGCGACGATGCCTACATCCTGACCGGCCTTGCCCGTGCCCGCCTCGAGTCCGGGCACGCTGCGCTTGCGGTGGAGACGCTGGACGGCCTGTTCGCCCGCCATCCGGACGTGCGCCGCAAGCCGGAACAGACGCTGCTTTACGCGCAGGCATTGGCAACCGCCCAAGCCCCCGGCGCCCGCGCCGCGTTCGAGCGCGCCGTGGAATGCGGAAACGATGCGGCCGCTCGCTGCCTCTACGCCGAATGGCTGATGGCGCAGCCGCAACCCGACGATCGCGAGCAAGCCCGCAGCCTGTTCGCCAGCATCATCGATGATGCCCAGCACTGGTCGCGCCACGCGCGCAGCCACAATGCCGCGTGGCTGGAGCGGACCAAGGCTGCGTTGAAGGGTTACTGACGCCTGGCGGCCCTTGGCAATCCTGTCGCATTCGCCTCGCTCACGGCCTCGCCGGGCGGATGCCGACACTCGTCCGGCGTGCACCATCGACATAGTCGATAGCGTTGCAGCGCAAGGCTCCAGCTTCGTTGCGTCGTATGCAACGATTCTGAAAATGTTGAATGTGGTGACGGCATCGGCCTTACTGCATTGGCATCGCGCACAACCGGGCGTATTTCTTTGCGTGCCACCGGAAACGGGTGGTCGGGATTCGAAACCCCGGTAGTTCGTTGAAGTAAACGCTTGCCAGCCGGCATCACCCTGTGTGGTGCCGGCTGGCAATCCGTCGGCCGGCTATGGCGGGCGGTGCGTGGGGGCCTTGTGCCCGCCGGTTCAGCGAACGCCGGGTTTCGAACCACGCATCGTCCGCCACCTTTATCGGTGGCGGCTTCTGCATGCACGCAAGGAGCCCAGCCATGACCCAGCCCCACTCCCCTGCCCCACACCCGATCCACGACGTGCCTGCGAATGGCCCTGCGCTGGACCCGAACACCCTCATCGCCCTGCTGCACAGCATCGGCTCCGGCGCCGCCTCCGATGGTCAACCGTGGCCAGAGCGCCATCAGATGCCGGGCCGGCGCATTGCCTTGGCGGATACCGACTGCTCGCTGGCCGGCCTTCGCGTGGTCCTGGAGATTCTGCTGGCCGCTCAGCGCGCCCGCGAAAATGGCGAGCTGGGGCAGTACGTCGGCCCGCGCGTGATGGAGGGGCTGATCATGGCCGGAATCGGCCTTACCGCACACGCCAGTACCCGACTGCATCCGGAGGGCTGAGTGGCCTGGTGGCGCCGGGCGGCCACCGCGCTGTGTCTTGTGGTGGTGGTTGCGGCACAGACGCAGTGGCTGGCACCGCCCAAGCCCTCGCCTATCGGTTTCCACAGCATCCCCGGCGATCGCTTTCTGCAGTTGCGCCGCCAAGCCATGCAGTTCGTGGAGGCTCGGCCACGACAGGGCTTCCAGTTCGTTGAGCGGCATCGAGATGCCGAGTTCCAGGTTCATTGCCGAGGCATACCCGTGCTGTGGCTGGAGAGGCGCCAGCAACATCTGCTGTTGCAGGTCTCACTGGACGCGAAGCAGCGGGCGCCTGCCGTTGTGCGGTTGCGGGCGTTCCTCGAATGGCAGTTGGAGCCGTTGGATTACCTGGAGCAGGTACTGGCTGGCGTGCCGGAACCTGTTCTGTTGGATCGGGTGCTGCAGATTCTTGCCAGTGATGTGCCTGATGGGGTGCGATGTGGCGTGCCGTAGTCGAGCGTGGCTCGACTCTACAGGGCTGCGGGCAGCGAGGGTTCGGGCTCCGGCTCTGCCGCTAGTCATCTGCGCGACGGGCGTTGGCACCGTGATCGTGCGACTCGACCTCGGCATCGATCCAGCCCGCATCGCGCGCACGCGCAAGATCTTCTGGCGTATCGATATCCAGGCCCAGTTCCGGTGCCTGTAGGACATGCACCGTATCGACAGGAAGTTGCCGCAGGCGCGCTCCAAAGCCGCGGTCACCGGTTGCGCCCGCAGAGTTGAACCATGCACGCGGCACTACTGCGGGAATGCCAAGCACATTTCCGTGGCGGGTACCCGCGCACCCTGACGCCGAGACGCTGGCACCCGAAAGCAGCGCCTGCAGATGGGAGCGCTCGATTGCGGGCTGGTCGCATGCCACGACCATCACCGCGGTCACCGTGGGCAGCAGGCGTGCGCCGGCAACCTGCAGACTGCTCGCCAGACCGCGTTCCCAGTGCTGGTTGGTTACCGGAGTGGCCTCCAGCCCGGCAATGCTGGATGTCACGGCCTGTGCGTTCGCGCCCACCACGACCAGTACCTGCGCTGGCGCGAGCTCGCGCGCCAACCGCACCACGCGATGTACCAAGATCTCGCCCTGCCGGGTCAGAAGCTGCTTGGGCTGGCCAAGCCGGGTGCTCCCGCCGGCAGCCAGCACGACGACCGCATGCGCATCAGTCACCTGCCGTGCGCGCTTCGCCATTGCTGCAGCTGCGCGGCGATGCTGAGCGAAATCGCCTCGGGCCCCCGGCCGCCGATGCTCAGGCCGACCGGTGACCGAAGTCTCGGGGACAGGCGGTGGCGCTGTTCCGGTGTCAGCAGCTTGAACAGGTCCTCGCGCCTTCGCCGCGGCCCCAGCAGTCCAATGAACGCGACGTTGGTATCAGCCAGGGCCACCAGCGCCTCCCGGTCCAGTTCGAAATCGTGATGCATCACCAGTACCGCGTCGCACGGGTCGTCATGAAGGGCCTCGGCCGGGCTGGTCTGAAGATGCGCATCCGCGTACTGCCCGGCTGAGGCCCAGCGCGCTCGCCGTTCGGCCACGCTCACCCGCCACCCCAGGCCCCTCAGCAACGGAACCAGCAAGGGCGTTTCGGGACCGCCCCCCAACACCAGGGCCCGCGGAAGCCGGGGCAACGGCAAATGCCATGCGCCCTCGCCAAAGGAATGCGCCCCGTCCATCGGATGCAGCTGCCATGCCTGCTCGCGATGGCCGGCGCGGAAAACGACCTGCCCCGACGTGCGAAGGTCGCGCTGGAGTGACACGCCCTCGCGCAGCCAAGCCTCGATCACGTCGTCGATGCCGGCCATGGCACGCAACGGCAGAAGCGCAATCCGCAGCCGGCCGCGGCAGCCGAGCGCAGACCCACTCAACAGGTCGTCGTCACTGCGGGTGTCGATCTCGATCCAGTCGACCCGCCCTGCCGCGCTCACCTGCTCCGCGCGTCGCGCGAGCTCGGGCTCCAGGCATCCGCCGCTCAGCCAGCCGACCTGGCTGCCGTTGCAGAACAGCACCATGTCGCCGGCACCGGCGTAAGTGGAGCCATCGGTTTCCAGCACCAGCGCGAGCACGGCGTGCTCCCCCGCGCGCACGCGCGTAAAGGCCGTCTCGAGCACGCCGCGCGGGCTGCCTTCGGCGAGGAAGCCCGGCGCTGCCGACAGGTGCTCGGCAAGATCGCAGGGCTCCCCTCCGCCTGCGGCGGAGGCCTCCAGAGTGGGCGAGGCTGCGGGTCGGTCCATGCGCAAGGGTCAGCCCACGTCGGGCAAGCCGGGCAGCAGCTTGTCCAGGGTAATGGGATAGTTGCGCACGCGCACGCCGGTTGCGTTGTAGACCGCATTGGCGATCGCGGCGCCGACCCCGCAGATGCCCAGTTCACCCACGCCCTTGGCCTTCATCGGCGAGATCACCGGATCCAGCGTGTCGAGGAAGACCACCTCCTGATACGGGATGTCGGCGTGCACGGGAACCTCGTAGCCGGCCAGGTCGTGGTTGATGAACAAACCAAGCCGTTTGTCGACCACCAGCTCCTCCATCAGGGTCGCGCCCGCACCCATCACCATCCCGCCGATGACCTGGCTGCGTGCAGACAGCGGATTGAGGATCCGGCCGCCATCGCATACGGCAAGCATGCGGCGGATGCGTGTCTCTCCCGTGTAGGCATGCACGGCAACCTCGCAGAAATGCCCTGCATAGGTGCCGACGTCGTAGCCTTGCTTGAATTCGCCGAAGGCAATGCCGTCCTCCGCCGACAGTGTGTCCGCCTCCGCCAGCTTGATGGTCCGCCCACCCACCTGGATGCGGCCATTGGCGAAGTCTGCGGTGTCGCCGTCGAAGCCCAGTTTCTCGCCCACCTTGCGGCGCAGGCTGACGCACGCCGCGTACACGCCCGCGGTGGAGCTTGCCGCGCCCCACTGGCCGCCGGAACCGGCGGAGGCGGGATGACGGGAGTCGCCGAGGGTCACCTGGACCCGCTCCAGCGGCACGCCCATGGTCTCGGCTGCCGTCTGCGCGATGATCGTGTAGGAGCCGGTGCCGATGTCGGTCATGTCGGTCTCCACAATCACCCCGCCCTGGCCGTCAAGCCGGACCCGCGCCGCCGACTTCATCGTCGGTGCGCCGCGATAGCCCGCAGACACGCCCATGCCGACCAGCCAGTCCCCTTCCCTGACCTGCGCCGGCCTGGGGTTGCGCTTGTTCCAGTTGAAGCGCTCCGCGCCTTCGCGCAGGCAGCGCACCAGGTTGCGGTCGGAGAACTTCTTGGACGGATCGCCGGGTACCACCTCGGGTTCGTTGAGGATGCGGAACGCGATCGGGTCGAGGCCCAGCTTCTCGGCCATTTCGTCCATCGCCACTTCCAGCGCCATGTGGCCCGGTGCTTCGCCCGGTGCGCGCATCGCATTGCCTTCGGGCATGTCGAGCGTGGCGATGTAATTGGCCACCAGGCGGTTGGCGCCTGCATAGAGCTTGGGCGTCTGCAGGGTACCGTTCTCGCCGTCCTCGCCGTTGATGTTGCCCGACCAGTTCTCGTGGGCGATGGCGGAGATCCGGCCATCCTTTGCGCAGCCGATCCGCACGCGCTGGAGGGTGGCGTGCCGGTGCGTGGTGTTGTTGGGCATCAGCGGGCGTTGCAGCGCGATCTTCACCGGCCGCCCGACCTGCTTGGCCGCCAGCGCGGCCAGCACCGCGTCGGCACGGATGAACAGCTTGCCGCCGAAGCCGCCGCCGATATAGGGCGAGTCCACGCGCACCTTGGCAGGATCGATGCCGAGGATCGCCGCCATGCCCTGCCTGGCCCAGTCGATCATCTGGTTCGCCGTCCACAGCGTGAGCGTGTCACCCTCCCAGGCGGCGATGGTGGCGTGCGGCTCCATCATCGAATGACTTTCGTCGGAGGTGTGGTAAGTCTCGTCGAGCTTGACCGCGGCGCTCGCGTAGGCAGTGTCGAAATCGCCCAGCGCCTGCCGGTCGGGCTTGCCGTCACGCCCCTTTGCCAGCGGCGCGGACGGTGCCAGAGCCGGGAAATCGAAGCGGCCCTTGCTGCGCTCGTAGCGGGTGCGGATCAGCGCCGCGGCGGCGCGGGCCTGCTCGAAGGTCTCTGCCACCACGCAGGCGATGGCCTGGTGGTAGTGGGCCACCTCGGCTCCGCCGAACAACGGTGCATTGTTCCAGTTCGATTTGCCGACCGGCTTGGTTTCCGGTGCGGCGATGACCGCCAGTACGCCGGGCGCGGCACGTGCGCGGGAGGCATCCATCGAAATGATGCGCCCCTTGCCGATGCCCGCACCGACGATGTAGCCGTAGGCTTGGTTCGGCGCCACGTCATGGCGCTCGTAGGCATAGGGGGCGGTACCGGTGGTCTTGCGTGGACCGTCGATGCGCGGCGTCGACTTGCCGACGACCTTGGCCTTGTCGAACAGGTTGTCGCCGGCGGGGGCGTTGAATTCAAGGGGCATCAGCGCTCTCCTTCCACCAGCACCGCCGCGAGGGTGCGCTCGGCGAGCGCGATCTTGAACGCGTTCTCCCGCGTCGGACGGGCACCGGCGAACACCTGCCGGGCCGCGGCCTTTACGCCGTCGCGCAGCAGCGGTTCGGCTGCCTCGACGCGCCACGGCTTCGGCGCAACTCCACCGAAGGCGAACCGCGCCGAGCCGTCACGCTGCACGACCGCGGCGACCGACACCAGTGCGAACGCATAGGACGCGCGGTCACGCACCTTGTGGTACACGTGCCGACCGCCCAGGGGCTTCGGCAGCGTGACGTGGGTGATCAGCTCACCGCGCTGCAGCACGTTGTCCTGCTGCGGCTTGTCGCCGGGGGAACGATGGAAATCGGCAATCGGGATGCTGCGCGTACTGCCGTCACCCCTGACGGTCTGGATCGAGGCGTCCAGCACCCGCAGGGCCACCGCCAAGTCGCCCGGATAGGTGGCGATGCAGCTGTCCGAAGTGCCGATCACGCCCATCTGCCGGGAGAACCCCTCGAGTGCGCCGCAGCCGGATCCGGGCAGGCGCTTGTTGCAGGGCAGATTGGGGTCGTAGAAATACGGGCAGCGCGTGCGCTGCAGCAGGTTGCCGCCGGTGGTGGCTTTGTTGCGCAACTGCCCGGAGGCACCTGCCACGATCGCGCGGGTCAGCACCGCGTAGTCGCGGCGCACGCGCTCATGCGAGGCCAGTGCGGTATTGGTGACCAGCGTGCCGATGCGCAGGCCGCCTTCGTCGGTGGGTTCGATCCTGTCCAGGCCGATGTCCTGCACATCGACCAGGTGCGCTGGCGTCTCGACCTCCAGCTTCATCAGGTCGAGCAGGTTGGTCCCTCCGGCCAGAAACTTCGCGCCCTCGGTACCGGCGACGGCCCTGGCGGCCTCGGCCGGGGATTTCGCGCGTTCGTAACTGAAGGCCCTCATGAGCGCCTCCCTGCAGAGGTCACGCCAGCGACCTCTGCCATCGCCTCGGCAATGTTGGAATAGGCGCCGCAACGGCAGAGGTTGCCGCTCATGCGTTCGCGCATTTCCATGTTGGTGGCCCGGGGCGTGCGCTGACATCCGCCTGCACATGGCTGGGCACACCCCGCTTGATCTCGTCCAGTACCGCCACCGCCGAACAGATCTGCCCCGGCGTGCAATACCCGCACTGGTAGCCATCATGCTTGATGAAGGCGGCCTGCATCGGATGCAGGTCATCGGGGGTTCCGAGGCCTTCGATGGTGGTGATGGCATCGCCCTGGTGCTGTACCGCCAGGCTGAGGCAGGCATTGATGCGCTCACCGTTGACCAGCACGGTACAGGCGCCGCATTGACCGTGGTCGCAGCCCTTTTTCGTTCCGGTCAGCTTCAGACGTTCGCGCAGGGCATCGAGCAGCGTGGTCCGGGTGTCGAGTTCAAGCTCCCGCCGCTTGCCGTTGACGGTCAATGCCACCGTGCTGATGACCGGCGGCCTGGGCGGCGGGGGCGCCGCCAGTTCGGCGGCGAGCGATGACGCCCCCGGTGCGGCAGACATCGCCACGGTCGTGACGCCGCCGGCGATCACCTGGCGACGCGTCAACTTCATTCCTTCATCACAACTTGGCACAGTGACCTCCTGGCGTTCGGGGAAACCCCGTGGCTGGATGGACGCGCTCACACTACCGAAGGGCCACTATGCCCATCTGCGGGGTACAGATCTGTGAAGTCGGCGAAATGTACGACCCTACCGAGGCAGGCAACCAGCCTGAGTGCCAGAAGAACATGTTGTAGCAAGTCCGAAGAAATCGACTGCATCCAGCCCTTTCAAAGACACCCGGACTCATTCCCAGCCTGCAGGCCAACTACGGCGGGCTTGTCTGAGTTGCCACTTCCCATGGTCGAGCATGGCTCGACTCTACAGAGGCGAAGCCTGCGGGCCGACCCGCACATGCACCGCATGGCTGACGCCACGATGGAACATCTTGGCGTATGGGCAGACGCGTTCGGTGTTGCGAACGAGTTCGCAGGCCAGGTTCTCATCCATGCCGGGAAGATGTACCACGATCTCGGCCGACAGCAGGTACAGCCCATCTGCCGGATCACGGGCGAAGGTGACCGCCACTTCGATGCTGGGGTTGTGCAGCAGCAGGCCGGCGCGCGCGGCCACCAGCACCATGGCGCCGTGGAAGCAGCCGGCATAGCCCGCAGCCAGCAGCTGCTCGGGATTGGCGCCGCCGCCAGGCCCGCCGAGCTCCGGCGGCAGGCGCAGGTCCACCGCCAGTGCACCGTCGTCCGATCGCACGACGCCGGACGCCCGCCCATGCTGGGCCTGGCCTCCGCTCACCCGCACGCGGCCGGTGTACAGCGGCTTCACGTCGTCGCCCTGGTAGCGGTCCAGCATGGCAGGCGAAGGCGGCTTCAGCTCGGTCATTGCACGGCTCCATCAAACGCAGCTGCGGCAGGCGATCGATTCGCCGCTCAGGCAGGCTGCCGCTGCAACAGACCGGACTGCTGCAGCCAGGCTTCGAAATCGACCTGCCCCAGCCACGCGTGGCCCGCGGGCACCAGCGTCTCGGTCTGCAGCGGCGCGCCGAAGTACAGTGCATCGGCGTCCGCCACCACCTGCCGGGAATCACCCGTCAGTTGCAGATAGCGCCTGGCCAGATCCGCCATCGCGCTGCGCTGCGGCCCGGCGATCTCCAGCACGCCATTGGCTGGCGCCTGCTGCGCGATGCGTGCCACCGCTTCGGCAACATCCTCGGCGGCAATCGGCTGCACGTCGGCGGCCGGCAGCCGCACGGCCGTCCCGTCGCCGGCGGACTGGATGATGCCCGGCAGGAACTCGAAGAACTGCGTGGAATGGATGATGGTGTACGGCAGGCCCGAGTCGCGGATCAGCCGCTCCTGGGCGATCTTGCCGCGGAAGTAGCCACTGGCGGCAAGCTTGTCGGTGCCCACAACAGAAAGCGCGACATGGTGGCGCACGCCGGCACGGGTGGCGGCCGCAAGTATGTTGTGGCCGGCGGTCACGAAGAACGAAAGCACTGCTGCGTCTTCGAACGAGGGCGAGTTGGCCAGGTCCACCACCACGTCGACGCCGTCCATGGCGGCATCCAAGCCCTCGCCGGTCAGTACATCCACCCCGGTGGAGGGCGCTGCCACCACGACCGCATGCCCGGCGAAACGCAGGCGCTCCACCACCTTGCTGCCGATGCGGCCGGTACCACCGATGACGAGGAACTTCATTGCGTGTCTCCTGGTATGTAGAGGGGCTGCCGGGTGTGGCCGGGCGCAGGCATCGTAGGTGGCGCGGGCGCGAGGCAGTAGGTCCGTGACCGGCCGCGCACTGTTGCCCGGCACGCACCAGTACGCTCAGGCCAAGGCAGGCTGTGCGCCTGGCTTCAGAGGGGTGGCCTGCTGGCGTACTTCCCAGTGCGAGATCACATCCAGTTCGAGCGCGCGCACCCGCTGCGTGCTGAAGTCGATGAAGGCACGCACGCGCTTGGGCAGCTGGCGGCGGCTGAGGTAGCACAGGTAGTGGCCGCGATCGAGCGGCGCATGCCGATCCAGGCAGGTCACCACCCTGCCCGCCCACAGCGCTTCACGCACCTGATAGCTGGGCAGCTGGGCGATGCCCAGCCCGTCGATGACGGCCTGCAGGGCCAGGTCGGCATCGTTGAACACCAGTGCAGCAGGCGGCTGAAGGTGTACTTCGGCACCGTCGACACGGAATTCCCAGGGCTGCATGCGTCCGCCCGGCAGGCGCCGCCCGATGCAGGCATGCGTGGGCAGCGTGTCCACCGACGCGGGAAGGCCGTGCACCTGCGCGTACGCCGGTGATGCACATACGACCAGCTGCATCGGCACCAGCTGCTTGGCAATCACTTGGCTGTCTTCCAGTAGGCCGTCGCGAAACGCCACGTCGATGCGATCACCGGCCAGGTCGGGGGCCTGCTCGTCCAGCAGCAGCTCCACGGATACCTGCGGGTACTCGGCACGGAAGGCTGCCAGCAAGGGCGCAATCACCCGACGGCCGAAGCCGTGGCTGGCACTGATGCGCAGGTGCCCGCGCGGCGGGCCCTCGCGCAGGTCGCGCATTTCCTCCAGCGCCTGCAGGATGCAGGTCACGCCCGGGTTGCAGCCCTCCAGGAACAGCTCGCCTTCGCGGGTGAGCGTGGTCGAGCGCGTGGTGCGCAGGAACAACCGCACGCCCAGCTGGCTTTCCAGCTTCTGCACGCTGCGGCTGACGGCCGAGCGGCCGATGCCGAGGCGGTCGGCCGCGCGCGCGAAGCTGCCCTCGGACGCCACTGCAATGAAGGCCAGCACGCCGGCGTAGCTGGTGGAGAAGGACGCATTGAGCGCATCGTGGCCGTCGCTGGCCAGGCGGGGCGTTGAGGCGTTCATGGGTGGCCTGGCTCCGGGCGGGCACGTTGTGCGTGCAGGTGGCTCCGCGCCAGCTTCAACCGTTGCCTGCACGCGGCAAGATCGAGCCCCAGCAGGGGCACGATGTCCTCGAATCCGGCACCCAGCACGTCGTGCAGCAACAGTACCGCACGTGCATCGGGCGGCAGTTCGCGCAATGCGGTGAGGAAGGCCTGCCAGACCTGTTCGCTGGCAGGGCGCGATGCGGTGCGCAGGTGCGATGAGGTGTCCATGCCCGGCAGACGGCCGAGCATCGGCCGCTGTGACAGGACATTGGTGCTTTTCATGCAACAGCGTGCGGCCCGGCCCCCGCCTACCGGCATTGCGAATGCAGGCCTAGCCTCGCTGTGCCCTTCACACGCTACAGGAACACACCATGACCGCACGCCTGGATTACGCCGCGCAATCCCCCGAACTGTTCAAGAAGCTCGGCCTGTACTCGCATGCCGCCCACACCGCCTCGATCGAAGCGGCCATCATCGATCTGGTCAACATCCGTGCATCGCAGCTCAACGGCTGTGGCTTCTGCCTGGACATGCACGTGAAGGAAGCCACCCTGCGCGGCGAGCGTCCGCTGCGCCTGCATCACCTGGCGGCATGGCGTGAATCAACGCTGTTCAGCCCGCGCGAGCGCGCCTGCCTGGCCTGGACCGAAGTACTGACCCAGCTGCCGGCGCAGGGCGTGCCCGACGAGCTGTACGCACGCGTGCGCGGCCAGCTGTCCGATCAGGAAATTGTCGACCTCACCCACGCGGTGATGGCGATCAACGCCTGGAACCGCGCCAACGTTGCCTTCCGTACCACGCCCGGCACCCTGGATACGGCCTTTGGCCTGGACAAGGCCGGCCTGGCCTGATCCTTCGGCCGCTGCCCCATGCTGCGGCCCTCCTCTACCGCTTTGGAGACCTGCCATGCGTCGCTCTGTTCTGGTCCTGTTTGCGCTGCTGCCACTGTGCGGCGCTGCCGCCACCCCGCCCTCTCCTGCGCCCCAGCCCTTGGTGCGCGAGGTGATGACCCGCGCCCTGCCGGAGCAGCCCGGCAAGGAAGCGCTGATCCTTACCGTGGAGTATCCGCCGGGTGGCGCCGATCCTGTCCACCGCCACGATGCCCATGGCTTCGTCTATGTCCTGGAAGGGCGGATCGTGATGGGTGTGGCCGGCGGCAAGGAAGTCACCCTTGGCCCGGGCGAGGCCTTCCATGAAGGCCCGGCCGATCTGCACACCGTAGGCCGCAACGCCAGCGCCACCGAGCCGGCGAAGTTCGTGGTGTTCCTGATCAAGGACATCGGCAAGCCGGCGGTGCTGCCGCCGCACTGATCGCACGTCCGGCGCTGGCACCAGCGACAGGTTCCCGGGTGTCACAATCCGGGGACCTGTCCCGTCTACGCTGGCATGGACGAATCCACTGCGCTGTTCTCACGTCTCCGCCCACGCCTGTTCGGCGTGGCCTACCGCATGCTTGGGTCTTCGCACGAAGCCGAAGACGTGGTGCAGGATGTCTGGCTGCGCTGGCATGGCACCGACCAGTCACAGATCGAGAATCCGGAAGCCTGGCTGGTGGCGACCACCACCCGTCGCGCCATTGATGGCCTGCGCCTGGCCCGGCATGCGCGCGAACACTATGTGGGCATGTGGTTGCCCGAGCCGCTGCTGACCGATGACACCGCCACGCCCGAGTACGTGCTGGAAACCGCCAGCGATCTGTCGGTCGCCTTCCTCAGTGTGCTGGAACGGTTGGCCCGGATGCGCGTGCGGCTTTCCTGCTGCACGATGTGTTCGATCAGGATTACGCGGTGGTTGCGCGCACCCTGGACAAGACAGAGGCCGCCTGCCGGCAGATCGTGCATCGCGCGCGCCAGCAGCTCAGGCAGGAGCGCCCGCGCTACAACGTCCCGCAGGACGTGCACCAGAAACTGCTGCGCCGCTTCGCCGAGGCTGCATCCAGTGGCGATTTCCGCACGATGAAGGCGTTGATGGCCGAATCGGCCGAGCTGGTGGGTGACGGCGGCGGTATCGTCACCAGCTTCCCAGGGCCGATGGTCGGGGGCGCACGCATTGCCCAGCTGCTGTATGCCCCGCACCTGCGGCGCAGCGCGCAGTTGCGGATGGTACCGGCCATGCTCAACGGACGGCTGGGACTGCTGCGCTATTTCGATGGCGAGCTGGAGGCGGCGATGGCCTTCGAGACCGATGGCGAGCGGATCACGCAGGTTCTGGTGCAGCGCAACCCGCGCAAGCTGCAGCGGTTGGCTCGCCCTATCGCCATCCAGTAGTTCCACGCCAGCCAGGGATGGCGTCCGTTGCCGGCCGCCCTTGCGGGATTCGAGCGGGGCGCCGATGCGCCCTGTCGAAAACTTCTGCTTGCGCTGTATCCGCAGGATCCGATCAGAAGTCCCAGAACACCGGCACCCAGCGGAAAGTCTCGCCCTCCAGCGACACCCGGCCCACTGACGGGAACGGAAGATGCGTGGCCACCAGCATTTCACCGGTGCCGGCCAGTTCCTTCAGCAGAGCAATGCGAACGCGTGCGGATTCCTCCGGGTCGTGCTCGAAGCCGTTGTGCCAGTTCGGCTGGTCGAAGCCGACCGCGAACACCGCGTCACCGGCAAAGGTCAGGGCCTGCCCCGCGGACGCTACGCGCACCACGCAGTGGCCCGGGGTATGCCCACCGGTACGGCGGGCCGTCACGCCCGGCGCGATCTGCTGTTCGTCCTGGAAGGTGTGCACATAGCTGCTGTACTCGGCCCAGAAGTGCTTGGCCGTGGCGCGCAGTGCATCGGGGAAGCCCTGCGGCATGTTGGTACGGCTGAAGTCCGGCGACTTCCAGAACTCCACTTCCGCGGCTGCGACGTGGATTTTCAGGTCCGGGCGCAGCCGTTCCTTTACGCCTTCAACCAGCAGGCCGCCGACGTGGTCCATGTGCATGTGGGTAATCACCACGTCGGTGATTTCGCCCAGGTTGATGCCGGCGGCACCGAGGCGGCGGATCAGCTGGCCGGCGCGCGGCAGCTGCAGGTCCGGGTCCATGCCCAGGCCGGCATCGATGAGGATGGTGCGATCACCGCTGTGCACCACCATCACGTTCAATGCCCAGTCGAAGGCATCCTGCGGCAGGTACATCTCTTCGAACCATTCGGCACGGTCGGCGGCCGGCACGTTGTGGCCGAGCATCTGGGTGGGCAACGGCAGGACGCCATCGCTGATCACCAGCACCTCGACGTCGCCCACTTTCAGGGCGTAGCGCGAGGGCACCAGTTCATCGAGGGCGGGAGCAATGGGCGCGGCGGTGTTTTCCATACTGAACATGAGGGATCTCCACGAAGAGCCATTTGGCGGGCAGCAATGCAAGGCTGGCGCGAACGAATCCGGGCGCTTGCCCATGGCGCAGGCCGTGACATTGCCAGGGCACGGTTGCCTGGCAGGCCAGCGCTGCGGAGTTCATGGGAAGACGGGCCACTGCGCGGGCAATGGGCCCGGAACACGGCAGGTGCCGTGTGGGATCAGCCTAGGCAGCACGCCGCAGGTGCGGTAGCTCCGTGAAGGGGTACGTCATGTTGCGTTCCGGGAAGCAATGCAGAACCGGCTGCAATGTCACCATCGCAAGCGCCTCTGGCTCGTTCGGTAGTGCGCAGGTCCAGGTCGGGCAGCTTCGGATGATCATCCAGTCGACCCCACTGTGGGTCCGCGCAAGCAGGACGATCTATCAAGAAATTCGGACTTGTCATATCCAAGATGCCTGATTGCTGGCGCAAAGTACGTCTCACCACCCACCCATGAGAGTTCCCGCATGAACACCTTCGCCCGTACCCTGGCCGTTGCCACCCTCGCCCTCTCGGTCCAGGCCGGCCTGTCCGCGCAGGCCGCCGAACCGGCCACGCCGGCGGCAGTCACCAGCATCGCGCGCACCGCCAGCTACATCACCACCGCCGATGGCGTGCAGCTGTACTACAAGGACTGGGGCCCGAAGAACGGCCCGGTCGTGACCTTCAGCCACGGCTGGCCGTTGAACTCGGACAGCTGGGAATCGCAGATGATCTTCCTGGCCAACCACGGCTACCGCGTCATTGCCCATGACCGTCGCGGCCACGGCCGTTCCAGCCAGCCGTGGGATGGCAACGACATGGATCACTACGCCGATGACCTGGCCACGGTGATCAATACGCTGGACCTGCACGATGTGACCCTGGTGGGCTTCTCCACCGGTGGCGGCGAAGTGGCGCGCTACATCGGCCGGCATGGCACCGGGCGGGTGAAGAAGGCCGTGCTGATCAGCTCGGTGCCGCCGTTCATGCTGAAGACCGCCGACAACCCGAACGGCCTGCCGATCGAAGTGTTCGATGGCATCCGCAAGGCACAGATGGATAACCGCGCGCAGCTGTACAAGGACATTCCGTCGGGCCCGTTCTATGGCTTCAACCGCCCGGGCGCGAAGGTGTCGCAGGGGCTGATCGATGCGTGGTGGGCACAGGGCATGCAGGGCGGCCACAAGAACACCTACGACTCGATCGCTGCGTTCTCGGCCACCGATTTCCGCGCAGACCTGAAGAAATTCGATGTGCCCACCCTGGTCATCCACGGTGACGACGACCAGATCGTGCCGATCGATATCTCAGGCCGCCAATCGGCGAAGCTCATCAAGGGCGCAAAGCTGATTGTCTACCCGGGTGCGCCGCACGGCCTGACCGACACCCACAAGGACAAGGTCAACCAGGATCTGCTGGCGTTCCTGCAGGAAAAGTGAGTGTACGGGGCTCCGTCGTGACGGCGGAGCCCTTCCTGCCCAGAGGCAGGGCCGGCACCGGACGAGCGCCGGCTGCCACGTCAGTGCACGATTGCGGCCGTGGGATTTCAGGCCAGTCATGGCGCGCGGTGTGCACCTTGATGAAGGGTTAACCTCCAACAAAGCACACTGCGCTCTCACGGCTCTTCTCCGGCGCAGAATCCTTTGCTCCCGTGTCCAGCCCCAGACGACACGGCCATGCATCCTCCCAATGCCTTCCGGATCCACGCGATCCAGCCCCTTCTTGCGCGCAATGGCGCCATCGTTCGCCTCGATCAGTTGCGATCGACCTGCAAGAGCTGCGGCTTGCGCTCATCAATGACTCAGGACGAGGGCCTCAAGACGAGTCCATTGGGCACGACGCTCACGTGCCCCGCGTGCGGTGCCACGGGGCTGATGGACGAGGTGGAGATATGGCACCACTGGCTCGAACAGTGCCGGCGGGAACGGATGCTGGCGCTCTTCGATCCCGCACCTGACGAACCTCTGGAGCCTGATGGCCCCGAATGAGAGCGACACATGGACTGTCCGGCCGGCGCCCCAGCGCCGCGCCTCAACCGTCGCCGGGGTGACGCCCTGCCAGGCTACCCATCGTGAAGGCGTAGCCCGCCTCCTCCAGCAGCGCTCTCATGCGCAGCTCCACACGCCGGGGGGAAAGCAGGCTGTTGGGCGCGTACAGGGCATAGACGTAGCCTGCGCCGTCGATGATCTCGCGGCGCACGGCGCACTCATTGGATTCGGCAGCCTCGGACCAGACGGACATCAACCTGGCGGGACTGATGGATTGGCCGTTGCGAAGACGGAAGAACAGCCAGCGCACTCCCAGGGAACGCACCGGATTCAACCTAGCCACTGCGAACCCCCGATGCGCCGGAAAAGGTCCCTCAGGACCTCTGGATCCAAGCGTGGATGCTCGTCTTTCGAAGAGCGCGGAAGGTCGATACGTGCGGCGCCGTTCACCAGCGCGGGCAGATCGGACTGAAGGTCGATCCACCACCCCGTGGGCAGCCGGAGCCCCGTGCCCGTTCTATCGTAGATGCAGATCGGAAAAGTCATGGCGTTGCTCCTGGATGACCCGAGCATACGCCTGCGCGATGTCAGGTCTGGATGCGACGCCTAGGAAGATGCCGCATCGACGCGCTTTGCGCATTCGAATACGTGTGCTTCGTCCTGCTGGACCCTGCGGAACGACTCCAGCCAGCCGAACGCTGCGCCACGATTGTGAATCGTTTCGCCAAGCCTTCCGGTCAGGCACCGTGCGCACTCCATCCCGCCAGGACTGGGCGCATCGCAGCAACGGCATTGCGCCATCGTCGTCGTTCTCTCCGGGCGGCACTGGTACATGATCTTGGTCATCAGGCTGATCGCCTGGCTTTGCGAGGACATGCGCGCTCCCTGTCTGCTGCGGAAGCAGCCGCGCGGCGCGCGGCTCCTCCTGTTCCTCAGCGGCGGGTATCGCCGCCGAGACCGCCCTTCTTTTCATCCGCTGGCTTCGGGCTCTCGATATCCTTGTTGTCCTGCTGCTGTTGCTGTCCTTGCTTGCCGGGCTCCTCCCCGCCGGGTTCGCCCCCCTCGCCCCGCCCCTGCGGTGCAGGCTGCTCTGCTTCAGCGGACGCGTTGGAGCGGTCATTCCTGTTCTGTTCGGGGACGCTGTTCATTTCGATTCTCCGCCGCAGCAAGTCTGCTGCCGATTGACTGTGGGCGTGTCGCCGTTACGGGAACGTGCCGGCAAGCGCGTTGTATGAATGGTTGTGATGAACAGGCTCCCGGCAGCGAGCGTGTACAGTGAGGTTTCGAATAGGGGTAGGCGCCGTGAGCCACGGAAGAAGCAAGCACGTTGTCGATGTGGAGCGCGAGCTGGCCCACTGGGAAACCGCGTTCAATCTGGGTGCGCTGCCCGCGATGAGTTTCCGGCACGAAGTGGCGCCGGTCATCCGGCTTGCCTGCGATATCTATGTGAGAGATCCGCATGGCACCCGGTCGGCATGGATCGACGATCTGCAGTGCCGCCTTGCGAAACGATCAAGCCTGCGCGGCAACCCTGGCGCGGCAGAGATTGCCGATCGTTGCTGGTCCCTGCTTGGCTGCGCCTAGGCGCGGCTGGCTGCGTGATTCCGCTCGCGCATCAACTCATCATTCAGTACGTTGACAATGGACATCACCGCGTCGGCAAGTCCACGAGAATCGCTGATGGATCCGTAGAAGTAGATCCTGGCGCCTTCAATGCGAACATCCGCCAGCTGGAGCTGGGACGCCAGGGCCCTGCACTTGATGAGGAACATCTCTGTCCAGCGAGCGCCCGGCGCCAGATCCAGCAGCGCGGTGATGGCTTCGTCGGTGGATGCGTCTACACGCTCATGCAACAACGGGACATCGAAGCCGACGATTCTTGGGAGCATGGAAGCGTTCACCTGACCATCCTCTCGCTGATGGGCGCTGTGAGTACTCCCACAGTACAACAGAATGCATGCAGCCCCAGATGAGATGGCGTCAGCTGGCCTGCCCCAGCTCGCGCGCAAGGAACGGCGCAGTCCTGCTGCCCTTGGCGTGGGCCACCTGTTGCGGCGTGCCCTTCGCCACGATGGTGCCGCCCGCGCTGCCAGCGCCCGAGCCGACGTCGATCACCCAGTCGGCCTGCGCGACAGAACGCATGTCGTGCTCGATCATCACTACCGTGTTGCCTGCGTCCACCAGCCGCTGAAGCTGCATCAGCAGCCTGTCCGCGTCTGCCGCATGCAGGCCGGTGGTGGGTTCGTCCAGCACGTACAGCGTGCGCCCGCGCTGGCTGCGCTGCAACTCTGTGGCCAGCTTGATGCGTTGCGCCTCGCCACCTGAAAGTTCGGTAGCTGGCTGGCCCAGCCGCAGGTAGCCCAGGCCGATCTCCTGCAGCAGCTGCAGCGGGCGGGCGATGGCCTCCTCTTCGGCGAAGAACGCATGGGCCTGGTCCACCGTCATCTGCAGGACCTCGGCAATGTTGCGGCCGTTCCACTGCACCCTCAGCGTGGCTTCGTTGTAGCGGGCGCCGTGGCAGGTGGGGCATGGTGCATAGACGCTGGGCATGAACAGCAGTTCGACGCTGACGAAGCCCTCGCCTTCGCAGGTTTCGCATCGGCCCTTGGCCACGTTGAACGAAAAGCGGCCCGCGTCGAATCGGCGGCGGCGCGCGTCGGATGTCGCGGCGAACAGCTTGCGCACGTGGTCGAACAGGCCCGTGTAGGTAGCCAGGTTGGAGCGTGGCGTACGCCCGATGGGCTTCTGGTCTACCTGTAACACGCGTTGAATGGCGTCTACGTCGCCGGCCAGCTGGCCCCGAGTGGCTTCGATCACGGTGGGTCCATCCGTGGGCGCGCTGTCGGCGCCGTCGTCTGCTGTCTCATGCCCAAGGTGCAGCAGCATCAGCTCAGGCAGCGCCTGCGCCATCAGGCTGGACTTGCCCGATCCGGAAATGCCGGTCACTGCAGTCAGCAACCCCAACGGCACCTGCGCATCCACGCCGTGCAGGTTGTGGCGATGGATGCCTTGCAGCGCCAGCCAGCTGTTGGCACTGCGCTGCCGGCTGGCCGGCGCGGGCACCCGGTCGAACAGGTACTGCGCCGTGCGCGAATCCTGAACGTTGCGCAGGCCGTCGGGCTCGCCACTGTAGAGAACGCGTCCGCCATGCTCTCCTGCCTGCGGGCCCACATCCACCAGCCACTGCGCGCGGCGCATCAGCTCCAGATCATGTTCAACAACGAACACCGAGTTACCGCCGTCGCGCAGCCGTTCCAGTGCGTCGTACAGCGTCTGGCTGTCGGCCGGATGCAGGCCGGCCGAGGGTTCGTCGAGCACGTACAGCACGCCGAACAGCAACGAGCTGAGCTGCGTGGCCAGGCGCAGGCGCTGCAGTTCGCCGGCCGACAGTGTGGGCGTGGCGCGGTCCAGTGAGAGATAGCCCAGGCCGAGCTCGCGAAGTTGTCGTACCCGCGCCATGACCCCACCCGCCAGCCGTTGTGCCGCCAGGCGCTTTTCCTCGGACAAGGCTGAGGTCAGACGCACGTCGGGTGCGCCGGCGTGGGTCGCGCGGCCAGTTGCTGCCCGCTTGGCGCGATCGCTGGGCGTTGCACGCCTGCTGGTACGCGCGCCGTGGCTGTGTGCACTGAAATCGCCCTGCGCGATGGGCTCGAGCAAGGCCGCCAGCTGGTCCAGCGGCAGCCGCATGAACTCGCCGATGTCCACGCCGGCGAAGGTGACCGAAAGCGCTTCCGGCTTCAGGCGCTTTCCCTGGCAAGCGGGGCACAGCCGGCCTTCCATGTAGCGGGAAACACGCTTGCGCATCAGCGCGCTCTGGGTGTTGGCAAAGGTGTGCAGCACGTAGCGGCGTGCGCCGGTGTACGTGCCCATGTAGCTGGGCTCCAGCTTGCGCTTGAGCGCGGCGCGGGTCTCGGCCGGCGTGAAGCCGGCATAGACCGGCACCGTGGGCGTTTCCTCGGTGAACAGGATCCAGTCCCGGTCCTTCTTCGGCAGCTTCTTCCACGGCACATCGACGTCATAGCCCAGCGTGACCAGGATGTCGCGCAGGTTCTGGCCATGCCATGCCGGTGGCCAGGAGGCGATGGCGCGCTCGCGGATGCTCAACGACGGGTCCGGCACCATCAGCGCTTCGGTCACCTCGTAGACGTGCCCCAGGCCGTGGCAGGTGCTGCAGGCACCCTGTGGGGTGTTGGGCGAGAAGTCTTCGGCGTACAGCATGGGCTGGTGGGCCGGGTAGGCCCCTGCCCGCGAGTACATCATGCGCACCAGGCTGGACAACGTCGTCACGCTGCCCACCGATGAGCGCGCATTGCTGGCACCGCGTTGCTGCTGCAGGGCGACCGCCGGTGGCAGCCCGTCAATGGCATCCACGTCGGGCACGCCGGCCTGATCGATCAGGCGACGCGCGTAGGGCGCGACGGATTCGAAGTAGCGCCGCTGCGCCTCGGCGAAGACCGTGCCGAAGGCCAGCGAGGACTTGCCGGACCCCGACACGCCGGAGAACACCACCAGTGCATTGCGTGGAATGGAGACATCGACATTCTTCAGGTTGTGCTCGCGCGCACCGCGGACCTCGATGCAGCCGCTGGCTGCGGCAGCACATGACGATTCGCCAAAGGGGGTGTTGGACATCTTAGCATTCCTGCATTCGGTGGGCGGATCGCGCATGGTGCGCCCGAGCGGCCATTGTCACCGGTCCGGAGTGAATGGCGCGAGGGCGCCGGAGGCGGGATGCTGTCTTCACCTCTCGTTCGTACGGCGTTGCCCAGCCAAGGGCTAGCGTGGGGCTGCCCACACACCGGAGGCCCTCATGCACCCCGACATACTTGGCTGGGCCGCCACGGCGGTACTGATGGCAACCTTGATCCGGCAGATGGTGAAGCAGTGGCAGTCGTCCAACCCGGAAGCCGTATCCAGGTGGCTGTTCGCAGGCCAGATGACCGCATCTGCGCTGTTCACGGTGTACAGCGCGATGCTGGGCAGCGTGGTCTTCGTGGTGACCAATGCGATGCTGCTGTTGACGGCGGTGGTGGGCCAGGTGATGGCGTGGCGCCGCCGCGGCCGACGCCGGGCTCCCCCGCCCTGCTGATTGTTAATGCGCGTTGCCTGAAGGTTTGACATTACTTTCCCCCACCGTTGATGGGGCCGGACCGTCACAGGGATGAGGAGGCCGCTGCATGCCGTACGGTTCTGGCGCACTCTCGTAAAGACCGTGCGCAGTAATCCTGCGGGCGCTCACATGCCGCCTTCACCTGGCCCCTGCCCGATCGCAACCGGGCAGGACCTACGCTGAGCACTCCACTCACTGCGGAGCCCAGTATGGCTATCAAGACGGCGGAAGACCTGTTCATCCACGAACTCTCGGATATCTACAGTGCCGAGAAGCAGCTGACCAAGGCCCTCCCGCGCCTGGCCCGTGCGGCCGAGAACCCGGACCTGGCCGCAGCGTTCGAAACGCACCTGGAAGAAACGCAGGGCCAGATCGAACGCATCGATCAGGTGGTGGAGGTGCTTGGCATTCGCCTGAAGCGCATCAAGTGTGCGGCGATGGAGGGCCTGGTGGAGGAAGGCGAGGAAGTGATCGACAGCATCGACAAGGGGCCGGTGCGGGATGCGGCCCTGATCGGCGGCGCGCAGAAGGTCGAGCATTACGAGATTGCGTCCTACGGCACCATCGCCGCGCTGGCCAAGCAGCTGGGCTACAAGGATGCCCTTCCGCTGCTGCTGGAGACGCTGGAGGAAGAGAAGGCCACCGACGAGAAGCTGACCCTGCTGGCCAAGGGCGGCGGCAATGCCAAGGCTGCACAGGCCGCCTGATCGGCGCGCCGCGGAACCCGGCTGCCACGGACGGCAGCCTCAGGTCCCGTACAGTACCTGATCATTGGGACAGAAGAACGTGCGTCGCCGCGTGGTCCCCAGATAGAGCTTGCTGATCGGGCCACCACACAGGGGACAGACCTTTTTCGTGTGCACCTGCCAATGCTTCTTCAGTTCGAAACGGCGGTTCCACTCCAGGAAATCAAAGCTGTAGGCGCGGGCCTGCTCGATCATGGCGGTAAGCCTGCGTGGCGGCAGGTCGCCCAGCCGGGTGGCCGGATGGACACCTATCCGGAACAGCACCTCGTTCTTGATGATGTTGCCCACGCCGGCGAAGACGGTCTGGTCCAGAAGCGCATCACAGACCATGACATCCGGCATGGCCTTCAGCTTGCGCCGGGCCAGCTTTGGATCCCAGGCCTCGTTCATCACGTCCGCACGCCAATCGTAGATGTCGTCCAGCGGCTGGTCGATCAGGCGCACGGAGCACGCGTAGAAGTTCAGCTCACCGTTGTCGAACACCAGCGATACCCGCGCCGGGCCTGGCTTCCGTTCGTCGATGCGCCAGCTGCCGAACATCATCAGGTGGATGCGCAGCGTGTGGCGGCTGAATTCCAGCAGGAAGTGCTTGCCCCAACTGCGGACCGACTTGACCCTGCGGCCCTGCAGCGGTGACAGGTCGATGCGGCTGTTACCGGACACGGCGCGGACCGCGTGCCCCTTGAAGTGGCTCGCTGCTTCGCGCAGCAGCACGATGGAAGGGCCTTCAGGCATGTGCATTCTCCTGCAGAAGCGCCTGTAGGCGCAGGGCGTTGCCGGTGGCAAGGCCCAGTGCGGTATTGTCCAGTACGAACCAGGCGGGTCGTTGCGCGCCGGATTCGCGCCGCAGTCGTTCCGCCAGCTCCGCCAGGGCCTGTTCGCTGTACGCACTGCGATAGATCTGCGGTTGACCGTGCCAGCGCCAGTAGCTCCACGTACGGTCACCGCCGGGAATCGCTGCCGCCGGCACACGTGCCGGATCCGCAGCGACCCGTGCCACGCCATGCGCACTCAGAAGTGCATCCACTTCCGGCGTGAACCAGCTTGGGTGGCGCGGCTCGCACGCCACATCGGCCTGGGTGCGTGAACGCAGGCCCCGCAGGAATTCCCTGGTCGTGGCCGCGTCGTACACCAGGCTTGGCGGCAACTGCAGCAGTAGCGGCCCCAGCTTTCCACCCAGCTCCAGCACGCCATCCAGGAACTGTTCGAACGGCTGCATCGCATCGCGCAGCCGACGCTCATGGCTGATCTCCCGCGGCAGTTTCACCGCGAACCGGAAGCCCTCCGGAACGCTCACCGCCCATCGCGCGTAGGTGCTGGGCTGGTGCGGTCGATAGAAGGACGAGTTGATCTCCACCATCGGCAGGCGTGTGGCATAGCGCTGCAGTGCGCTGTCGCCCGCGCCGAACGCTTCGTGAACCGCCCGCGGCAGCGACCAGCCCGCACAGCCAACACGCAGTGGGGCGGATGCACGCGGGGCGGCCGCGGCCTTCATCGTACCGACTGCCGGTACGGTTCCAGGGTCTCTCCCGCACCTGCATCCGTCTGCAACGGCGAGACCGACAGCAGACGATCCAGCGCACTGCTTCCCGAGTCGAGCGCCGACGCGCTACGTACGAAGCCGGTCCAGTCGGAGATGGCGATCTTTCCCAGCGCCAGTTCGTCCACCCGCACGCTGCGCATCCGCCAGTGCGGAAACTGTCGGCGCCCCACCCTGCCCCGGTTCAGCTCGACGATCCCACTGTGGCTGCAGGCCGCGAGAATGCGCGTGTACGCCGCATTGATCCCGGCCTCCGGGCCCTCCAGATACTGCAGGAAGCGCGAGCCATCGAACAGCAGCGTGCCGGTGACATCGACGGATTCGTTGAACTGCACCGCTTCGGCCACAAGCTGCTGCAGCCGCGCTGCGGTCAGGTTGCGGGAGGCTTCACTCACGTAGGCAATCGCACGAAGAGGCATGGCACCACCGATGGTTGCGGACCGCTTTACCTTAGCGATGCCGGTCGTACGCGCGGTGAGTCCGGTGTGGAGGCTGCGTCGAGTTGCGGCGCGTCCACGCCGCTTGGGCATGACGCGCTGATCGGGCACAAGCCGCAGACCACCGCAATGTCCGGCGCGCCCGGTACGCAGCCACCTCAGCAGGGGACCGCCTCGTCGGGAGGTGTGAACCGCCCAAGGTGTGCGCTGCACGCAGCCCTGATGCAGCGATAGCATCTACGGACTTCGGGATGGCCCTGGTCTGCGCTCAGGGCATCGGGCTGGACAGTGCCGTGCCGCCGGCTCGACTTCGCAGGCTGCCAGCCGGAGCGCGCGGAGCGTCCGCTGCCACCAGCGCCTGTACCACACGATGTTGCATACGGTGAGCGCCGCCTTCCACGCCCACGACATACACGAAGCGCCCATCGAACTTGGCGTGCGCGTCCTCCAGGACATCGTCGGCCTGCAGCGCCCGCTTGAGCGACTTCATCCACGTCCGTTCAGGCATGCGGTCCAGTTCCACTACGACGGCCGTGCCACCGCAGTCCAGCGGCATGCACTCGACACGCAGCACGCGGGGGGAAGCAGAATCGGTTCCGGATAGCGGCATGAGAAAAGCTCCGATGCGGGGGACGGCGGCAGTATCCATGGCACGTGCCAAGGCGCCGTCAACAAACTCCATCCGGCCCTGCACGCTGCCTATACGGTGCTGGAAGCGCGCTTCACGGGCTTCGCGCCGGGCTGACAAGCCGCACGCACCGTATTGATGCTACACAGCACAGACTGGCGTTCCCGAAGCAACACAGGCTGCACACATGCAATCCGGATTGAGCCAGCGCAGATGCAACCTGCTGCTGGTGGAAGACCAGCTCGACCTGGCAGCACTGATGGAACATGCACTTGAGGACGCTGGCGACCAGGTGACACACGCCTACAGCGTGTTCGACGCGCTGGGACTGCTGGATACCCAGCGGTTCGACGGCGCCGTGCTGGACGTCGAGCTTCGAGACGGCGTGGTATTTCCAGTCGCTGATCGCCTAGCGGAACTTGGCATCCCTTTCTTTTCGTCTCTGCGGTCTATGACCAGCTGGTGCCACAGCGCCACCGCCGCGCCGCCTTCGTGACCAAGCCATTCCACATCGATCAGTTGCAGGACACTGTGCGGCGTGTGATCAGCTGCACAACATGCTAGCACCCGTCCCGCACTTCAAGCGGCGTTCGCGTAGGGCTCAACGACTGCAAGCAGCTTCTCCATCGCTTCGGCTTCGTCCTGGCTCGTTACCGCCCGCTGGATGAAACGGCTCCAGTCAGCAAGGGCGATCCTCTGCAGCTCGCCCGCGCTGACCGACAGGCAGCGCATCGGCCAGAACGGCAACCGCCGCTGCCCGACACGGCCACGCCCGAGTTCGGTCAGTTCGGTGTGGCTGCGGGCGCCGCTTACGCGGGAGAAGGCAACATCCAGCCCGTCCGCGGGCCTTCCATGTATTGCAGGAAGCGCTGCCCGTCAAACAACAGGACCCCGGTCACGCCCGCTGATCGATTGAAGCGGGCCGCATCTTCCATCAGTGCAGCCAGGCGTTCCGGCGTGAACCCGGGGCAGCCCGGCTGGCGTAGACAATCGCGCTGTTCGGCATCGGCCGCTCCTGCTCTCCGAGCCGATCAATCTAAGGTCGGCAGCGTTCACGCGCCGTAAACGCGTACAGGGAGCGCGTCACATATCGGCCGATGTGCCCGGGTTTCATGGGATTCGGCCTGAATCGGAGACGCCTGACGGCGCGCCCCCTGCTGCGGTGCGGCGAAATGGCCGGTGTTTACGCAATGGCCGGCCCGGTCAGCACGGCAGGGGCACCCGCCGCCCCCATTTCAGCCAAATAGGCTGAAAATCCCCCTGCGGCGCGCCCTTCCAGACGCGCACTGGTGAAGACGACGGGAGCACCGGCCCAGCGTACATCCGCGCCGCAGGCCTGCAGCGCCCTCACCATCTGAACGTCTTCCCCGCAGCGCAAGGCAGGAAAACCGCCGACCGCACGATAGAAATGGGCAGAGACACCCAGGTTGGCACCATGGATGCGCCCGTGACCTTCCCCCCACTGCTGCCGCCCCTGGAATACCCTGCGCAGGCGATGTTCGGACGGGCAGCGCGCCGCAATGTCCACCAGTCCGCAGAAGGCGTCACACGGCTGCTCCAGTTGTCCAACCAACCAGTCGCCAGGGACCTCGCTATCAGCGTCGGTGCTGGCCAACCACCTGGCGCCGCGACCCAGCAGCTCGACGGCGGCCGCTGCGCGGGCAATCCCCACGCAGCGTGCATCCAGCCGCACAATGCCGACGCGCTGTTGGTGGCAGATGGACGCCGTCGCATCCGAGCAAGCGTCCAGTGCAACCACCACTTCGACCGCTTCGCCGCCCAGGCCCGGGTGCAGGGCCGCCCTTCGGATCGATTGCAGGCAGCGCGCCATGCTGGCTGCCTCGTTGTGCGCGGGGACCAGAACGCCTATCACCGCAGGCCCTCGTTGCGGGCCAGTGACAGCGTGCCGCGCGTCCAGCCCTGCAGCACGAAGTCCGCATCGCGATAGTGGAAGGCTTCGTGCAGGCCGTCGGCAAGGCAGCGATGCACGACTTCGGTCCGGCTCACCCGCCGGGGAACGAGGGCAACCAATGGCAGGCGACCAGCAATCCGTCGTCACGAAGTGCTTGATCGATTCCGGCCCGCAGCTCGCGAAGGGCGCTCGTCCCCAGGTAGTAGCCCATCTCACCGCAGACGATCAGGTCGAAGCGCCCCGGCGGCCATTGCTCGGGGTGGCTGGCGCAGTGGACCTGCACGTGCGGCAGGTAGGCCAGGTTGCGGCGGGCCCGGAACGCTGCGCGCGGGCTGATATCGGTGGCCAGCAGGCGCTCACAGCGGGCCGCCAGGGCCTCGGTCAGCACGCCGTTGGAGCATCCCAGCTCCCAGCCACGATTGAACTGGCGCTGGCTCAGGCTGGCCAGCAGCAACGCACGCTTGCGTTCTTCATACCACCGACTGCGGTAGCCAAAAGGGTCTTCCTGCTCATGCAGTTCATCGAAGTACGGTTGCGCGCTCATGCCAGAAATACCTCGTAATCGCGGAAAAATCGGGCCAGTACATGGGAAGGCAGCACCGGCGGGCTGTTCAGGCCCGGCACGTTGCCCGTCTGCGTCCGGAACCGGGCGATCGCACTCCGTTTTACCGACGCTGCTGCGGAAATGTCGACAAGTCGCGGCAGCTCCCACGCCATGTGCGCGCAGGCCGGATCCAGCCAGTGCCAGCCCCATACCGGGTACTCCAGGCGACGGCAACCCACTGCGCGCGGCGCGGCAGGCTGCACGCCCTGCCGCTTCGTGATCGGGGTGCCCATCGAAGCGCCAGGGCGCCAGTACCAGATCGCCCGGCTGCAGGTGCTGCTGCAGCCAGTCCTGCAGGCCCTGTTCGTGCTTGCTGACCGCGCCATCGCCGATGCCGAGATGAAACGTCGCGTCGGCCGCAATCCCAAGTTCCGCCAATGCCGCAGCAAGCTCTGCCCGACGCGCCGACCGCAGGCGCTCCGGTGTCCACCACGGTTCACCCGGATAACACGCTTCACCATCGGTCACGGCAATGACGCCAACCTCCATGCCCTGTGCCGCGGCATGATGGAGCAGCCCACCACAGCCAAGAATCTCGTCGTCGGGATGCGGCGCAACGACCACAAGGCGGTCGTGGCCGGCGCACAGTGAACGGGCGGGCGTGGACGGTTGCTGCCAGAGCCAATCGCAGCGCAGC
The DNA here is from genome assembly GCF_006228405.1 of Stenotrophomonas sp. pho. Classification (NCBI taxonomy): domain Bacteria; kingdom Pseudomonadati; phylum Pseudomonadota; class Gammaproteobacteria; order Lysobacterales; family Lysobacteraceae; genus Stenotrophomonas; species Stenotrophomonas sp. pho. The sequence goes on from NZ_CP029759.1 coordinate 2,312,356, forward strand.
CAGGCCTGTTCCTGAGTTCCCTGTCCTTGCAGGGGTGTGCTGGCTACAGCGCCCATGCGGTCTCCTCGGCTGCCCGCTGCTCACCCAGCCACTGCCAATCGCGATCGGCATGGCACTGCCTGAGGAACACCGTCAGGTCCGCCCAGCGGCGGGCGTGACCGTCTTCCAGGCACATCGGCGCCGGACCGAGCGCCCGGCCTGCAAGGTCCAGGACGCGCGTCGCCGCCCGTTCGACCACGCAGCGCAGCCGCACTACGTCTTCCCGATGCGCCGATTGAGGCGCGTCGTCGATGCGTGCGGCCACTTCGCGAAGCAGCGCCGCAGCCGGCCCCAGCACAAGGTCCGCTGCACCCAGCAGCCGTGCGCGGTTGCCGTCGCTGCAGGCCGGCCGCATGCGTTCAGCCAGTGCCACCGCTGCGCCAAACCAGACCGCCGCGATACCGGCTCCGCCATGCCAGAAGCCCGGCCGTTGCAGGTAGGCGTCGCGCGGTCCCAGAATCGTCATCGGTGCGCCGTCGAAGCGCACCGTCGTGGACGGAATGCCGGCCATGCCAGCCGCCGGCCAGGGCTCACCCGAAAGCGTGCACCAATGCTCCGCCGGCACATGGCACAGCCACACGCCGTGTGTGTTCCGCACGGTTACCAGTGCCGCATCCACCCACGCGCTGCCTGAACACCAGGGCTTGTCACCATACAGTCCACCGCCGGCGTCGATGCGCAGGGTGTTGGCTGGGCCTTCTGCGGCCCACACCGCCAGCAGCTGCCCTTCAGCAACCCTAGGCGCGTTCAGCTCGGCAATGATCGCCTGGGCGTCGTAATGCGCTTCCAGTACCTTGGCCAAGCAGAGGTCCTCTGCCCCCACGCCGCCAGCGCCCGCCAACGCTGCAGCGTGTGGCCACTTCCGGGCAAAGGCAGCGCGGGCTGCTGGGCGAGAACCTGGCGCGCGCGGTTGAACAGCGAAGAAGGCGACGTCACATCCTGCATGGCCGGTCTGCAATGAAGATAGGTCATGAACGTAGGCGCCCTGCGGTCACATCACTGTCTTGGCGATGTGGCGGCCACATGAATACCTGGCGCAGTGTTCCTCACGCGGTCACCGCTGGCGCTGTTCGCTTGCACGCACGCACTGGCGCAGTTCCCATAGCCACGGCAACACCACCAGGCCAAGCGCCGGCAGCAATACAAACCCCCACAGCGCCGGTGCTGCCGGTGCCACATTGACTGCCCAACGAGGCTCGGCCTGCCACGCCACTCCGCCCAGCAGCACCCAGGGAGCGGCGTCGAGCACACTGTGCACGTGCTGCTCGGCCGGGCTGATGCGTCGCCGCCCGTCCGCGCTGACGGTGTCGAGGTAGCCGGCGATTGCATGCGCGATGACCAGGACTGCCAGCAGCGTGACGAGCAACCACGTGCTTTCCAGCACGAGCCACGCCAGCACGCCGCTGCCGATGAGCAGCAGCTGCAGCCCATGCAGCAGGCTCTCGCGCATCGCGGACGTGTGCGGCAGATCGGTACGCCGGTGAAAGTGGAAGTCCAGCGCACCGGCGGTCAACCAGACTGCGTAGACACAGGCCATGACAATCCCGCTCATGACGGCTCGCTCAGGGTGTCAATACGATCTTGCGGCAGTCGTCGTCCTTGGCATCGAACATCGCATAGCCTTGCGCTGCATCGGCCAGGCGCATCCGGTGCGAGATGATGTCCCCCGGATCCAGCTTTCCTTCGATGATTGCGTCGAGCAGTTCCGGCATCAGTCCCTGCACGTGGGTCTGTCCCATCTTGAATGTCAGCCCCTTGTCGAACGCATCGCCCAGCAGGAACCCGTGGATGAAACCGGCATAGACACCGGGAATGCTGACCACGCCGCCGCGGCGGGCGGCAGCGATGCACTGACGGATGGCCACGCCGCTGCTGCCTTCCAGTTTCACGGCGGTCAGCGCTGACTCCAGGGCACTGCCCTCGGCCTCGAAACCGACGGCCTCGATGCAGGCATCCACGCCGCGTCCACTGGTCTGGGTCAGGATGTAATCGGCCGGGTCCTCGATCTCCTTGAAGTCGATCGGCGTCACACCATAGGCACGGCGCGCGTAGTCCAGGCGGTAGCGAAGATGGTCGACCATGAAGATGGTCTCCGCACCCAGCAGCCGGCAGCAGGCCGCGCTCATCAGTCCCACCGGACCGGCACCGAAGATGGCTACTGTCGAGCCCGGCTTGACCCCAGCGTTCAGCGCGGCCTGATAGCCGGTGGGCAGAATGTCCGACAGGAACAGAACCTGTTCGTCGGCCACGCCTTCCGGAATGCGCAGTGGGCCCACATTCGCCTTGGGCACGCGCACGAATTCGGCCTGTCCGCCTGCCACGCCGCCATACAGATGGCTGTACCCGAACAACGCCGCCGGAGGCAGAAGGCCCTTCTGGTTCAGCGCAGCGCCCTTGCCCGTGTTGGTGGTCTCGCAGGCGGCATACTCGGCCAGCCGGCAGTGGAAGCACTCGCCACAGGCGATCACGAAGGGGATCACCACGCGATCGCCCGGCCTCACCTGCGTTACGCCGCTGCCGACCTCTTCCACCACGCCCATGAATTCGTGGCCCAGCACATCGCCGTCGTGCAGATCGGGAATCTTGCCCCGATACAGGTGCAGGTCCGAACCACAGATGGCGGTGGCGGTAACCCTCAGGATCAGATCGTCCTCAGCCGCCAGCACCGGGTCCGGCACGGTCTCGACGCGCACATCCTTGCGGCCGTGATAGGTCAATGCCTGCATCGTGCTTCTCCAGAAGATCGGAACGACAGCATGTCAGGGACGTCCTCCCGCCCGGTGACATCCAGGTGTGCGCAGCGTTCATTCCGCGGCGTCGTGGCGTTAACCCCGCCCGGGCCACGCTGCGAACACCCGCCACAGGAGCCCAGCATGAACGACAAGCTGCCTTTCAATCCAACAACAGACGTGGACGATCAATCGAAAGCGCACACGCCGGACAAGCGACGCAATGATCGAGCGAAGTGGAAAGAGCACGACATGCCGGACGACGGCGATGGCCCCAAGGCCGTGCCCGAGGACTACGAGCGTCCCGATCCCGATCCGACGGGCAAGCGTTGAGGCCGCCTCACATCCTGGATGCGCCGGATTCACGCGTCATGGTGCGCTGCCGGCGCAAGCTGCATGCACGATTTCTGGTCGGCCTGAACGAGGTGTTGCATGTGGAAACGCAACGGTCTCTCGCTGGTACTGCTTGCACTCACTGTCGTCTTCATTGCCGGGCAGGCAGTTGCGGGACATCACGTGCACAATCAGGGGTTGACCCAGCACGGACGCGCGCCGGTCGACCTGTGGCACTACCTGGCGACCGGGCATTTTGTCAGCGCTACATTCGAAAACTGGGAGAGCGAGTTCCTGCAGATGGGGATGTACGTTCTTCTGACCGTCAGTCTGCGCCAGCGTGGCTCAGCCGAATCCCGGCCGCTGGACCCCGCGCAGGAGCAGAACCGCGTGGAGCCGGGACCTGCGCCGTGGCCGGTTCGTCGCGGCGGCGCATGGAAGGTGCTTTACGGTCACTCGCTTGCGATCGCCTTCGGGCTGTTGTTCCTGCTCAGTTTTACATTGCACGCCTTGGGTAGCTGGCGCGCCGATCAGGTCGAGCAGCAGTTGCAGGGGTTGCCGGTGCCGGGTTTCCTGGAGCATCTGGGCAGCAGCACGTTCTGGTTCGAATCGATGCAGAACTGGCAGAGCGAATTCCTTGCCGTGCTGTCCCTGGTCGTGCTCACGATCTTCCTGCGGCAGAAGGACTCACCGCAATCCAAGCCGGTCGAAGCTCCGCACGCGCAGACAGGGGATTGAACCATGGGAAATGCTCCGTCAACCGCCTTGCTGATCATCGACATGTTCAGTCGCTTCGACTTCCCGGGCGCGCAGGCGCTGGCACCAGCAGCGGAGCGGGCGGCCGCACAGATCCGACGCTTGAGAGACCACTTTGATGGCCACGGATGGCCGGTCATCTACGCCAATGACAACTTCTCCGACTGGAAGCGTGACTTCCGCCAGCAGGTAGCACAGTGCCAGCGGGATGGAGGACCGGCCGGGCGGATTGCCGACCTCCTCTCTCCCCTGCCCGGCCACTACTTCGTGCTCAAGCCCAAGCATTCGGCGTTCCTGGCCAGCCCGTTGCCGATTCTGCTGGCGAAGCTTGGCGTGCGCAGCCTTTGGCTCGGTGGGATGACGGCCGATTCATGTGTCCTGGCTACCGCGCTGGACGCCAACGCCAGGGAATTCGACGTAGTGGTGGCACGGGAGGCTGTGGCGGGGACGCCGGCCCGGAAACAGTGTGCGATGGCGCTGCTCGCCGATTCGGGCGCGGCCCGGGTCGCGCGGCTCGCCTCGCTGGTCCCGGCATGACCGGCCGGAGCGGGCTCAGGCCCGGTCTGCGATTCCCTTTACACCGGCGTGACCGGCGCAATGTGCGCAGCAGAAGATATGACCGTTTCCTTCAACGCCATGCCCGATGATCGCGCAGTCGCAATGTGCGCAGCGCGGTGCGAACGCATGGATGGCGCACTCGAACGAATCGAAGGTGCCGCTGCGTCCACCCTGCTGGAGGGTGAAGCTCTTGTCGTAGTCATTGCCGCAGACATCACAGGTAGCCATGGGGCACCTCATGCGGAGAAAGGAGCATGCAGTGTCGCGGGCGCGGGGTCGGCGGTCGTGAATGCATCGTGTCGCCAGCGTGCAGAACACCGATGTGTTCATTACGCAGGCTGCAGCCCGCGTTGCCAACGCCCAGTCCACGCGTCTCAGCGTGCCTTGCCGGGCTCGGCACTGCCACCAGGCGATGTGCCGCGACCACAGGGAAACGCCGCGCGCAGCCCTTCGACAACCAGGGGAGACGCATCCTGTTGCAATCGCTCGCGGGGCAGCTGCCGGAGATGGGAAGACACCTGATCGACCAGTTCATGCGGAAGGATCCGGCCCTGCCCACACCACTGACCGCGGCTGGCATCGGCGACACCCAGGATATAGCTGCTGGCCCGGGCGCTGGACAGCCCCGGCAGTGTTCGCCATCGCAGAACCCGTCAGCGCCTTTGCCCTGCAGCAGCGTGATGAGCTCGGCCCCACTGACAAGCCAAGTGCGTTCCGGTTGCGTTGTGCCTGCCACGGCGGGTCCCACCAGGGCGCCGAGGCACAGTGTCAGGAGCCAACGCATGCGGCGGTGCGCGAGGCGGGCGTGATGTCCTTTCATATCGGGGTCCTGGCTGTCGTTTTTCTGGATTCCACGCGGCGCCGGTCAGAGTTGATCAAGCTGGTTGCGTGGTTGAAACGCCGGGTCGTCCTCAGCTTCCAGCATGGCTTCCACCAAGGCGTCGAAGGGCGCGGCAGCGGTATCCAGGTCCGTGGAAGAAAGGAATCCGGATTCCCCCTGGCCGGCCAGGGCAATCGCGGCAACGGTCTCGCGCTCACCTTCCTCTGCCCAGAGATAGTCGTGGACCAGTGCCACCCCATGGTCGCCCGCCTTCAGGAAATCGGCCGCGCCCCGTGCCACAGCCAGAAACGCGATGAGATCGTAGAGGCTTTCCGAATACGTCAGCGATCCCGCAACAAAGTGCGTACCAGTGCGGTCATAGGCGGCAACCTGGATATTCTCGGCCTGCGCGGATGCAAGGAAGGCCTTCAATGCGGCGCGATTGTCGGGTAGCGGGCCAGCAGGGCCTGGCAGGCTATGAGCAGTTCATCCAACGCCTCGTCGCTTGAAGACGCCAGGCATTCACCGTTGCCCAAGCGCCACGGCCCGGCGATGCATCGCCAGTCGGACCATCGGGATGGCGAAGGCAGGGGCGCCGCCAGCCATCTGGAGAGATCTTCGTGGCGCAACTGCAGGCGCAACAGCGCTGAATAAGGCTCTGACAAGGCGATGACCCATCCGGTCTGCGTGTCCAGATGGCTTTTAGCAGACAACGCGCGCCCCGCCAACACCCCAGTGCCAGCCTCATGGACTGCGACTGCGACTGCTACTGCCGCAGACGCTGCGCCGGACTATCGCGCAGCCGTTGACCCTCTCACCACGCATCTTCCCGTCATCACCAGTCTGCGTACCGGCAGCTCCGGCATGCGCAGGCGCTCCAGCAACAACGACATCGCAGCCCGCCCCATCTCTTCAACCGGCTGCTCGACCACGGTAATACCCGGTTCGACCAGCTCGGTCCATCGCTCGTTGTCGAAGCCTGCCAGCGCCAGCTCTCCTGGAATCGCAAGCCCAGCGCTGCGGGCCGCTTTCAATGCGCCCATGAGCAGCAGGCTGTTGCTGGCGACCAGCGCATCGGGACGCGAAGGACTGGTCAACCACTGCTCGACCGTTGCGATGGCGGCCTCGGCCGTGGGCTCTACCTCGCGGTAGTCCGGTTCCAGCCCGTGCCTGCGCATTGCAGCGATATAGCCGTCGCGGCGTTCGGCCGCCGTGGTACTGGTGCTGCCGAACAGGCCACCGATGCGGCAATAGCCGCGCTCGGCCAGGTGTTCGACCAGGCCCGCCATCGCCGCTGCGTTGTCGAGGACCACGCTGTCGATCGAGCCACCGGGTGCGGCACGATCGACCAGTACCGTCGGGTAATCCAGCGTGAGCCGGTCCAGCCGCCCCACCGTGGTCCGGGTGGGCGCAAAAATCAGCCCACTGATGCGTTCCTCATGCATCAACTGCAGATACAGCGCCTCGCGCTCGGGGTCCTCATCGGTGTTGCAGAGCGTGACGCGAAGGCCTTCCCGGTACGCGACTTCCTCCACGGCGCGGATCAGCGCGGTAAAGAACGGGTTGCGGATATCGGCCACGATCAGGCCGATGATGCCGGTATGCCGGGCGCGCAGGCGTCTTGCCTGCAGGTTGGGGTGATATCCGGTCTGGCGAATCGCCGCCTCCACCCGGCCGCGCACGGCCTCGCTGACCGGGCCGCCGCCGAGCACCCGCGACACCGTGGACTTGGATACCCCCGCCACGCGTGCGACGTCATTGATGCTGATGCTCACTGGTATCGTTCCCGGAATCGAGCGCTTTTCTGGGCCGGACGGCCGTCCAGGACCATGTTAACGCCAAAGGACTATTGGATTTTTGTGCACTGCACATTGAAATGGCGAGTGGGAACGTTCCCAATACATCTCAGCCACCCCTTCCGCGGAGCCCCCTTTGTCGCCCCAGACCTCCCCTTCCCCGGCCAGCCGAGAACTGATCCGCCTGGACGCGCGGGCGCAGGACAAGACCGATGCCATTGCGCAGGTCGCCCAGATGCTGGTCGCGTCCGGCTGCGTGGCGCCGGGTTACGAAGCCAGCATGGGGCGGCGCGAAACGCTGGCGAACACCTTCCTTGGACACGGCGTAGCAATCCCGCACGGGCTTGGCGAGGACCGCCATCTGGTGCTCCGCGATGGCATCGCCGTGCTGCAGTTGCCGCAAGGCGTGGAATGGAACCCGGGACAGATCACCCGTCTGGTGGTCGGCATCGCTGCCCAGTCGGATACCCACATCACGGTGCTGCGCCGCTTGACCCGGCTGATCCAGGACGAGTCCACGCTGCAGCGGCTGTTCACCACCACCGAGGCGGGTGAGATCATGAACGCGCTGGCCGGCGATGTTGCGATTGCCGCCACCCACGCGCCAGCGGTGGATCTGGCCGAGCGCTTCGAATGGACCATCGCCTACCCCAACGGACTGCACGCCCGTCCTGCCACGCGCTGGGCCGAGACGGCGCGCGGCTTCGCAGCCCGCGCGCAGGTCCGCGCAGGCGATCAGGTGGCCGATGCCAAGAGTCTGGTAGCGCTGCTTCAGCTCGGGCTGCGTGAGGGCGATGCCGTGCGTGTTTCTGCCGAGGGCGCCGATGCCCCCGCGCTGCTGGCTGCGCTGCGCAAGGTCATGGATGGATTGGTCGCACAGGAAAGGGCTGATGCCGAGCGTGCAGCCCAGCGCAAGGCAGCAGCCCCTGTCGCCGGGTGGAAACCGCCCGAAGCGCAGGCGACGATCATTGGCATCGGCGCCAGCCCCGGATTGGCGATCGGCCCGGTGCATGTGCTGGCCAGCACGCAGGCGGAAGTCACCGACCGTCCTGCCCCGCTTGGCGAGGGCGGCGCACGCCTGCAGGATGCACTCGGCCGCACCCGCCAGCAGCTGGCCGTCCTGCAGGACGACACCCAGCGCCGCCTTGGCGCTTCGGATGCGGCGATCTTCAAGGCGCAGGCCGCGCTGCTCGACGACACCGACCTGATCACCCGCACCTGCCAGCTGATGGTCGAAGGCCATGGTGTGGCGTGGTCATGGCACCAGGCCATCGAGCAGATCGCCTCCGGGCTGGCGGCGCTGGGCAATCCGGTGCTGGCCGGGCGCGCGGCGGACCTGCGTGATGTCGGCCGACGCGTGCTGGCGCAGCTTGACCCTTCTGCTGAAGGTGGTGGCCTTGCGGATCTGCCGTCGCAACCGTGCATCCTGATCGCCACAGATCTGTCGCCTTCGGATACCGCCAATCTCGACACCGGTCGCGTGCTCGGCCTGGCCACCGCGCAGGGCGGGCCGACCTCGCACACCGCCATCCTCTCGCGCACGCTGGGCCTGCCGGCGCTGGTGGCCGGCGGCGCCGGGCTGTTGGCGATCCAGCCAGGCCGCGAAGCGATCCTGGACGGCAGCAGCGGACGGCTCTACCTGTCCCCCTCCGAAGCCGATCTCGCCTCGGCACGCGAATGGATCGCCGAACAGCAGCAGATCCGCGAGCGCGAAGCCGCGCAACGCGCGCAACCCGCCCAGACCCTCGACGGCCACCGCATCGACATCGGCGCCAACGTCAACCTGCCCGACCAGGTGCCACTGGCACTGGAACAGGGTGCGGAAGGCGTCGGCCTGATGCGCACCGAGTTCCTGTTCCTCGAACGTGGCAGTACGCCCAGCGAGGAGGAGCAGTACACCACCTATCTGGCGATGGCCAAGGCACTCAACGGCCGCCCGCTGATCGTGCGCGCGCTCGACATCGGCGGCGACAAGCAGGTGGCGCACCTGGAACTGCCACGCGAGGAGAACCCGTTCCTCGGCGTGCGCGGCGCGCGCCTGCTGCTGCGCCGCCCTGACCTGCTGGAGCCGCAACTGCGTGCGCTGTATCGCGCCGCCAAGGACGGTGCACGCCTGTCCATCATGTTCCCGATGATCACGTCGGTGACCGAGCTGGTCGCACTGCGCGCCATCTGTGAGCGCCTGCGTGCCGAGCTGGAGGCGCCGGTGGTGCCGATCGGCATCATGATCGAAGTGCCGGCTGCCGCCGCTCAGAGCGACGTACTGGCGCGCCATGCCGACTTCTTCTCGATCGGTACCAATGATCTGACCCAGTACGTGCTGGCGATCGACCGCCAGAACCCGGAACTCGCCGCCGAGGCCGACAGCCTGCATCCGGCGGTGCTGCGCGCGGTCCGCGCCACGGTTGAAGGCGCACGGCTGCATGGGCGCTGGGTCGGCGTCTGTGGCGGCCTGGCCGGCGATCCCTTCGGCGCCATGTTGCTGGCTGGCCTGGGCGTGGACGAACTGTCGATGACCCCGAACGACATCCCGGCGGTGAAGGCGCGCCTGCGTGGCACCGCGATGACCGAACTGCAAGCGCTGGCCAGCACCGCACTGGGGTGCGAAACCGCCGAGCAGGTGCGCGGCCTCGATGGAGCGCGCGCATGACTGCCCGCGCCGTCACCGTGACCCTGAACCCGGCCATCGACCAGACCGTGCGCCTGGCCCGCCTGCAGCCAGGCCGGGTGCATCGCGCCGGCAGCTCCCGCGACGACGCAGGCGGCAAGGGCATCAACGTGGCGGCCTGCCTGGCCGACTGGGGCGTGCCGATCACCGCGCTGGGTGTGCTGGGCGACGGCAACGACGGCGTGTTCCGAACGCTGTTCCGTGAGCGGGGCATCATTGACGGCTGCCTGCGCGTTCCGGGCCATACCCGCACCAACATCAAGCTGGTCGAAGAGGCCAACGGCGAAACGACGGACATCAACCTGCCAGGCCTGGCCGTGGACGCTGCCGGCCTGGACGCGGTGTCGCGCCAGCTCGGCGCCCTGCTCGCCCCGGCCTGCCGGTTGTGCTGTCCGGCAGCCTGCCGCATGGACTGCCGGCCGATGCATGGGCGCGGTTGCAGGCGCAGGCCGGAACGGCCGGTGCGCGCGTGCTGCTGGACACCAGCGGCGATGCGCTTGCAGCTGCGCTGGACGGCGCGCGGGCGCGCTGCCCTACGCCATCAAGCCCAACCGCCACGAACTGGAGGCCTGGACCGGCACGTCGCTGCCGGATCGCAGCGCACTGCGCGCTGCAGGCCAGGCCTTGGTCGAACGCGGTGTCGCACTCGTTGCCATCTCCATGGGGACCGACGGCGCGCTGTTCATTGATCGCGCCGGCGCCCTGGTCGCGCGACCGCCGCGTCTGGCCCAGGGCAGCACGGTGGGCGCCGGTGATGCCATGGTCGCCGGCATCGCCGCCGCGCTGTTGGAGCGCTCCCTCGACCTGGCCGCCTGTGCACGACTGGCCACGGCGTTCTCGATGAGCCGGTTGGATAGCGGAGACGCGCGGCGGCTCGATCCGGCGCAGGTGCGCGCCGGGGCCGGCGATGTACTGATCGAGCGGTTGGATTGAAACACCTGCCGGAGGAGCAGCGGTTGGCTTCGGGCCACCCGCGATGCCTCCGGCAAGGACGAACCCGAAGCATTCCAGGAGTTCCCATGCACGCTTCCACCGTAGTCATCGCCGCTGGCGAACGCAGCATCGAGGCGGTACTTGCCGCCGAGGCCCTGCGTCGCGCGGCCCGCCAGCGCGGGCTTGAGCTGATGATCGAAATCCGCAGCGACCAGGGCGTGACCGGCGCGCTGCCCGCCTCGGACGCCGCCTCCGCGACCCAACTGCTGCTGGTGGGCGATGGCGAGGCAGACATCGCACGCTTCGGCAATGCCCGGATCGTGCATGCCAGCCTGGGCGAGGTATTGGACGATCCGGTCGCCGCGCTTGCACCGCTCGCAGCCGCGCCGGCCAGTGTCCCCGCCACCGGGGCTGGCAAGCGCATCGTTGCCGTCACCTCCTGCCCCACCGGCATCGCTCACACCTTCATGGCGGCAGAAGGCCTGCAACAGGCTGCCAAAGCGCTGGGCCATGCGATCCGGGTGGAAACACAGGGCTCGGTCGGCGCGCAGGATGCGTTGAGCGATGCGGAAATCGCCGCTGCCGATGTGGTGCTGATCGCCGCCGACCGCGAAGTCGATCTGGCGCGTTTCGCTGGCAAGCGCCTGTTCAAGAGTGGTACCAAGCCGGCGATCAATGACGGCCAGAACCTGATCCGCAAGGCGCTGGCCGAGGTCGGCGTGCACGCGGGGACAGCGGCTTCGGGCCGTACCGCAGAAAAGAACAAGAGCACCGGCCCTTACAAGCACCTGATGACCGGGGTGTCGTTCATGCTGCCTTTCGTGACAGCCGGCGGCCTGTTGATCGCCCTGGCGTTCGCGCTCGGCGGCATCTATGCCTTCGACGATGCCCACAAGGGAACGCTGGCCTGGTCGCTGTTCCAGATCGGCGCCAAGTCCGGTTTCATGCTGATGGTGCCGGCGCTTGCCGGCTACATCGCCTACTCCATCGCCGACCGCCCCGGCATCGCGCCCGGCATGATCGGCGGGCTGGTTGCGGTCAACATGGACGCAGGTTTCATCGGCGGCATCCTGGCGGGCTTCATCGCCGGCTATGGCGTGCACTGGATCAACCGTGCGCTGCGCCTGCCGCGCAGCCTGGAAGGCCTCAAGCCGGTGCTGATCCTGCCGGTGCTGGGCACGCTGCTGGTCGGCCTGCTGATGATGTACGTGATCGGCACGCCGGTGGCCGCACTGCTGGCCTGGCTGACCGACTGGCTGCGCGGCATGGAGGGCAGCAGCGCGATCCTGCTCGGTTTGCTGCTGGGCGGCATGATGGCCGTTGACATGGGTGGACCGGTCAACAAGGCGTCCTACGCCTTCTCCACCGCCCTGATTTCCAGCCAGGTCTACACGCCGATGGCGGCGACCATGATCGGCGGCATGACGCCACCGCTGGGCATCGCGCTGGCGACGTGGTTGTTCAGCAACCGCTTCACTGCCGAGGAGCGCGGCACCGCCGGTGCCGCCGGCGTGCTCGGCCTGAGCTTCGTGACCGAGGGGGCTATTCCCTACGCGGCACGCGATCCGCTGCGCACCATTCCTGCGCTGATCCTCGGCTCGGCCGTGGCCGGTGCGATCTCGATGGCCGCAGGCGTCGAATTGAAGGTGCCGCACGGCGGTGTGTTCGTGCTGCCGATCCCGAACGCGGTCACCCATCTTGGTGTCTACCTGCTGGCGCTGTTGGCCGGCGTGTTGGTCACCGCGATTGCACTGCGCATCCTCAAGAAGCCGGTCACGGCCCCACCCTGTAAAAGGAACCCCGCCCATGACCTGCCCTTCCTGCCACCTGGTGCCGGTAGCGATCCTGCTGACCCTGCCCTCACTGACCGTAGCTGCCAACGCGAGTGATGTCCTCACTCCCAAGCTGGCTTACACCGGCGAGGCGGCCGCCACGCTCGATGGCGGCAAGCACAGCGGCACCGCTTACGCCGGCCAGCTGATGTTCGGCGCCGATGTTGACCTCGACGCTGCGTTCGGCTGGCGGGGGCCACGATCAAGGCCTATGGCATCAATCGCCACGGCACCAACCTCGCCAACAGCAGCACCGGCAACAGCACCTCGGTGCAGGAAATCTACGGCGGCCAGGGGACCCGCCTGGCCAACCTGACCCTGGAACAGAAGCTGTTCAACGACCGGCTGGTGCTGGAGGCCGGTCGCAGCGTCGCCAACATCCACCACCTCGGGTCGGAGCTGTGCCAGTACTTCCAGGGCAACTCGGCGTGCGGCAACCCGACCTACGTTTTCCGCACCAGCAACTTCACCTGGTGGCCGGTGTCGAGCTGGATGGCCGACGCCACGGCCTGGGTGACGCCCGATGTCTATGTCCGCATCGGTGCCTACCAGGTCGATCCCAGCCAGGCCGAGGATGGCCAGCATGGCCTGAAGTGGAATACGAACCAGGCCACCGGGTGGATCGTGCCCTACACGATCGGCTGGCGCAGCCCGGCTTCGGCACGACTGAATGCCCGCTACGAACTCGGTGGCTGGCAGGACAACTCGACCTATCGCGATCCGCTGCGCGATGCCAACGGCATTCCCGCGCTGCTCAGTGGCCAGGAGTACGCGGCACGCCACGGTCGCTCCGGTGCGTTCGCGCGCTTCGAGCAGCAGCTTACCGGCGATGGCAATGGCCGCGGCCTGACCCTTTTCGGCGCCGCGCTCAAGGGTACCTCCGGGCAGCTGATCGAGGATCACTTCCTGCAGGCCGGGCTTGTGCAGAAAGGCACGTTCGCCCGCCGGCCGCAGGACAGCATCGGCTTCGTCGTCACCCGGCAGAAGTACAGCGGCATCGCGCTGGAGAACCTCCGCCTGGCCCGCGCTGCCGCCGGCGGCAGCGGCACCCCGCACGGAAGCCAGGTGATGATGGAGCTGAGCTATGGCATCCAGCTCACCCCGCAGCTCAGGATTGCACCGAACCTGCACTACATCGTGCATCCGGACCCGTTCAACGAACCTGCGCGGCAGCGGGACCTGCCGAATGCACTGATCGCGGGCATGCGGGTTGACTGGAACCTGTAGCAGATCGCACGTGGTGGTGAGGCGCAGCCCGTGCCAGGCACCAGGGTCCACACCCGCTCCGGGCGGCGTACCGACACTCCGGCCGGGCTTCAACTGCTGTCCGCCACCCACGCCAGTTCGAACGTCAACGCGAGGCGCTGGCCAGGCTCCAGCCGGTGCGGCGCCAGCGTGAAGCCGTCCGGCGGGCCACTCTGCGGTTCGACACAGGTGGCGTGCGGCGCAGCGTCGTAGACCACCCAGTGGTCGTGGTCCGACCTCAGCCGCAGGCGTTGGCCTTCGCGTACCAGCGTGATGTCACCGTCGGCAACGAAGCAGTCATCCCAGGGGCCGGTGGTGGGCTCCACGTGGGGCAGCGTGGCAATACCTTCCCTGTCCCGCGGATACATCGCGCGAGGATTGAACAGCAACCGGTCCGGCTTCCTGAACCAGGGGTGCCAGCCCAGCACCGCCGGCATCGCCTGCTCGCCGGCCTGGACCGAAAGGCGCAGCTGCAGGGTGTGAGGGTGCAGGCTCACTTCCTGGAGGGCAATGCCACCGAAGGGCCAGTAGCTGTCGCGCGGCAGCTGCAGCGACACCTCGGCTGCGGCCGCATCGAGCCGGTCGATCTGCCAGGGTCGCGAGAAGCCCACCCCATGGATGGCATGCCCGTCGAAGTTGAGCGGCAGCCGATGCGGCCTGCCGTCAAAACGGAACTGTCCACGGCGGATGCGCCCGGCCCACGGCACCATCGGGTAGCAGCCCCAGGCGATCGCCGCCGCCACGGTCTCCTGCGCGTCCACCAACCATTCCGCGCCTCTGTAACGCAGGTGCGCGATGCGCCCGCCCGCCCCTGCGGCGAGCGCAACCTCCAGTTCGCCGCACCTCAGCCAATGCAGCTCACCGGCCGCCAGCGGGGCCAGCGCATCATCCATCGGCAGCATGCGCTCAGGCCCCATAGGGATTGATCGTTCGGATGCGTCCGTCCGGCTCCATGTGCAGCGGCGTGCACTTGGCCGAGCGCAGGTGGGTGATGCCGCCGGACATCAGCGCATCGTGATAGAACAGGTACCACTGCCCCTGGAACTGGCAGATGGAGTGGTGGGTGGTCCAACCGACCACGGGGTGAGGATCACGCCAGCATAGGTGAACGGCCCGTACGGGCTGTCTCCCACGGCGTAGCACAGCTGGTGGGTGTTGCCAGTGGAGTACGACAGGTAGTAGCGACCCTGGTACCTGTGCAGCCACGGGCCTTCGAAGAAGCGGCGCGCGTGGTCGTCCGCACGCAGCGGCTGGCCATGCTCATCCAGGATCTGCACTTCGCGGGTAGGCTCGGCCAGCTCGGTCATGCCGGCATCCAGGCGGCCCACGCGCGGCCCCAGGGCCGGCGCGCTGCCCTCGGGTTCCTCGTGCGCTTCGCTGTACTGGTTGTCACGATACTTCTGCAGCTGCCCGCCCCAGATGCCGCCGAAGTACAGGTAGTGGCTGCCATCGTCGTCCTCGAACACGGCCGGGTCGATCGAGTACGCGCCCTTGATCGGCTCCGGCTGGGGCACGAACGGGCCCTCCGGTCGCGCACCGATCGCCACGCCGATCCGGAACCGGCCCCCGGCATCCTTGGC
The DNA here is from genome assembly GCF_006228405.1 of Stenotrophomonas sp. pho. Taxonomy (NCBI): domain Bacteria; kingdom Pseudomonadati; phylum Pseudomonadota; class Gammaproteobacteria; order Lysobacterales; family Lysobacteraceae; genus Stenotrophomonas; species Stenotrophomonas sp. pho. Next base: position 2,327,645 of record NZ_CP029759.1, read on the forward strand.
CGGAAAGTAGAGGTAGTAGCGGCCATCACGGCAGGCGGCATCGGGGGCCCACATCTGTTTCCGCGCCCAGGGCACGTCACGCACGTGCAACGCCATGCCGCAATCGACGGCAGTGCCGTTGGGCGTATCCATCTTCAGCACATGGTAATCCTGCATGCCGAAATGGCCGCCTTCATCGTCGAAGGGCTGGCCACCGTCGATGTCGTGCGACGGATAGATGTACAGGCGTCCCTCGAACACGTGCGCCGAAGGGTCGGCGGTGTAGATGTGGGTCACCAGCGGTTGCGAAATGGCGTGTGCGCTGAGCTGCGCAAGACGGGCTTCGCTGGCCTGGCCGTCTTCACCGGCAGAGAGGTCGATCATGGTTGTCATCTTGGCGTTACGCGGAGGCGTCGGCGGAACGGCGACGCAGGTGGAGATCCTGCTCGATGCGCGTTTCCGCGCGCTTGTCGATCCGGTAGAAGAACAGCAGCGCCACGGCGAGCAGGAACGGAAGGGAGCAATAGACGCTTACGGTCAGGCGGATGCCCTGCACCACGGCCTCAGGCTGCTGCACCAGGCCTGCCTGGTAGCCGTAGTGGGCAAGGATCGCGGCGACCAGTGCGCCGCCCACGCTGAGGCCGATCTTCAGGCCACACAGCATCGCCGAGAAGATGATCGCAGTGGCCCGGCGATGGTTCTTCCACTCGGAGTAGTCCGCGACGTCGGCGATCATCGCCCACAGCAGCGGGATGGTGATGCCATAGCAGAAGCCATGCAGCATGAAGGCTGCGAACGCCACCGCCACCGCCGTGGGTGGGAACAGGTAGAAGGCCAGCAGGAACAGGGTCGAGACAAACAAGGCGCCACCGAAGACATCGCGCTTGCCGAAGCGATCCGCCAGCCGCCGTGATGCACCAATACCCAGGATCATGCAGAGGATGCCGCACGCGTTGAACAGGCTGAACGCCGAGGTGGCCGCGTCCTTCGGCCAGGTGAACGCCGCGAAACCGGCGCTGGCGAGGGCGCCATTCAATGCACGGATCAGGCCGTTGAAGCCTGAGTTTTCCAGAAAGCCGGCCAGCGCCGCTTCGCTCATGTAGTACTGGAAGTAATAGATGTAGGTGCCGCCTTTCAACGCCAGGTTGATGAACACCAGCACGGTCAGCGCCAGCATCACCTGCCACGGGCGGTTGTGCAGCAGGTCCGACAGGTCCTGCACTATGCCGCCGGTCTGCTCGCGCGTCGGTACGATGCGTTCGCGGGTGGTGGCGAAGGTGATCAGGAAGAACACTGTTCCGATCAGTGCGAAGGCGGTCATGACCTGTTCGAAGCCGCGCACCCGGTCGCCGTCACCCAGAATCAGCACCAGCGGCATCAGCAGCACCTGGATGATGAACTGCGCGATCATCACGGCCACGAAGCGGTAAGCCGAAAGGCTGTTGCGCTGGGCCATGCTGCCGGTCAGCACGCCGCTCAGCGCCGAGTACGGCAGGTTGTTCGCGGCGTAAACACAGACCAGCAGCGCGTAGGTGCCCAGTGCATAGATCACCTTTCCGCGCTCGCCCAGGTCCGGGGTGCTGAACGCCAGCAGGGACAGTACGCCAAAGGGGATGGCCGTCCACAGGATCCACGGGCGGAAGCGGCCCCAACGGGTGGACGTTCGGTCAGCCGCGATGCCGATCAACGGCGTGAACACGAACGCGCCCAGCAGGCCGACCACAAAGATGATCGTGGCCGCGGTCGCCGCTGGCAGGCGGTAGACGTCGGTGTAGAAGAATGCCAGGTAGGTGATCAGGGTCTGGAAGATCAGGTTGGCAGCGAGATCGCCCAGGCTGTAGCCGAGCTTCTCGCGAACCGACAGCGCGTGTTCAGTGCTTGCCATGCAGCGGACGTCCTGGAAAAGGGATCTGGTCGAAGGGGAATCGATGCCAACGAGGGCGATCAGTCATGCGCGGGCACCACGGTGAACCTGCCCTGCGCACGAATATCGGCACTGGACGCCCCTACCCTGACCTCGTAGGCACCGGGCTGCACCGCGTACGCCGCACGCGCTTGGTCATAGTGGCGCAGGGCCTGCGCTGCCTCCAGGGTGAACGTCACCGTGCGGCGTTCGCCCGGAGCCAGATGGACCCGCTGGAAGCCGCGCAGTTCCTGCACGGCATCACCGCCACCGGCGTGTTCGCGCCGCACGTACAGCTGTACCACTTCGTCACCGCTGCGCGTGCCTGCGTTGGCCACATCCACCGCCACGCCCAGGCGGCCATCGGCGCGGAGGCTGTCTGCATCGAGGCGAAGCGTTCCATAGTCGAATCGCGTATACGACAGACCGTGACCGAACGGATACAGCGGCGTACCGCGGAAGTAGCGGTAGGTGCGGCCCTCCATGGCGTAGTCTTCGAATGCCGGCATTGCTTCGCCGGCCTGGTAGAACGTGACCGGCAAACGGCCAGCGGGATTGACATCGCCGAACAGCGCCTGGCCGACGGCGGTGCCGCCGCGCTGCCCGGGGTACCAGCTCATCAGGATCGCCGGCAGATGCGCCTGCGCCCAGTCCACCGCGATGGCCGAGCCGCCGGTGAGTACCATCACCACCGGCTTGCCGGTAGCGTGCAGGGCCTCCAGCAGGGTGCGCTGCGGCGCGGGCAACCGCAGGTCGGTGCGGTCGCCACCGGCAAAGCCCGGATAGTTGACCGTCATCTCCTCGCCTTCGACATCGCCGGTGAGTCCACCGACGAACACCACCACATCGGCCTCGCGTGCAGCATCGAGCGCTTCATCGAACGGCGCCTTGGCACCGGGCATGCGCCACCCCAGGCGCACGCCGGCATCGCGCTGGTCATCGTAGTATTCCAGTTTCAGGTCATAGGCACGCCCCGCCTGCAGGTCGAGTTCGACACCCTCGGCATGCAGGCGATCCGTGTTCACCCAGTGATCGATCACACGCTTGCCGTCAATGTACAGGCGGTAGCCATCATCGCCGGCCACCTCCAGCCGGTAGCGACCGGACACGGGGGGCAGCAGCTGGCCGCTCCAGCGGATGCTGAAGCGGTCGTTGGGAATCCCCTGCCCCGGTGCCGCTTCGCCGCGTGCCAGCAGGTTGTCGGTCGGCGAGCCCCGGTCCCAGCGGAAGCCGATCTGCGCGTCGGTACGCACCAGGGCCGGAGTGCCAGACAGGTCGGGCGTGCGGAAGTACTCGCCGCGCAGGCCGCGCTCGGGCGAGTCCGCCGAGGGCCGCAGGAAGGTCGGCTCGATCAACGGCGTTGCACCGGGATCGTCGCGCCCTTCCACCAGGTCCACGCCACGCGCATACCGCACCTCAGCGCCCTTGGCCGCCTCGCGTATGCCCTGCAGGATCGTGACCGGCGCGGCCGGTGTGCCGAAGTAGTTGCCGAGCAGCGCCATGGTGTCGTCGGCGGTGGGTCCAACCACGGCAATGCGCCTGGTGTCGCGCGACAGCGGCAGGATGCCATCGTTCTTCAGCAGCACCAGCGATGCCTGCGCGGCCTTGAGCGCGAGCGCATCATGGGCCGGCGCCTGGTTCACCGAGGCCGGAATGCGCGCCCAGCGCACCCGCTCCGGCGGATCGAACATGCCCAGGCGCATCCGTGCGGTGAACAGGCGAGTCACCGCATCGTCGATCTCCGCTTCGCTGATCAGCCCCTGGCGCACTGCCGCAGGCAGCGTTGCGTACTCCTGGCCGCATTCCAGCTCCGTGCCGTTCCTGACCGCCAGCGCCGCGGCGGCTTCGCGCGTGCCGACGATACGGTGGTGCTTCCAGATGTCGACGATGGCCCAGCAGTCCGAGACCACGTAGCCCTTGAAGCCCCAGTCGCGTCGCAGCAGATCACGCAGCAGGAAGCGGCTGGCGCTGGCGGACTCGCCGTACACGCGGTTGTAGGCGCCCATGACCGCATCCACTTCGCCTTCCTTCACCAGCGCCTCGAACGCCGGCAGGTAGGTGTCGTAGAGGTCGCGCCGGCTGGGGCGTGCATCGAAGTGATGGCGGTCGGCCTCCGGTCCGCTGTGCACGGCCAGGTGCTTGGCGGTGGCGTCCAGCTTGCGGTAGACGGGGTCGTCGCCCTGCAGGCCGCGTACGAAGGCCACGCCCATGCGCGCGGTGAGGTAGGGATCCTCGCCGTAGGTCTCCTGTCCGCGACCCAGCGCGGGTCGCGGAAGATGTTGACGTTCGGCGACCAGAAGGTCAGGCCCTGGTAACGGCCATGCGCGCCTTCGCGGAGGAACTGGTGGTGCTTTGCGCGGGCCTCGTCGCTGATGGTCGTGGCCACCTGCCCCATCAACGGTACATCGAAGGTCGCGGCCAGGCCGATTGCCTGCGGAAACACCGTGGCCTGCCCTGCCCGTGCCACGCCATGCAACCCCTCATTCCACCAGTCGTAGGCGGGCACACCCAGCCGTTCGATTGCCGGCGCGGCATTCTGCATCTGCGCGGCCTTCTCTTCCAGGGTCATCTGCGCGACGAGTGCGGCGGCCCGTTGCTCGAAGCTTGCCGAGACATCCAGCCAGGGCCGTGGCGCGGCCGCGGATGCGGCGGCCGCCACGCAGCTCAGGACGAACACGGTGGCCCGTCCACGCCACGTACGGCGGCGGGCCCTGGACGAAATCGACAGTCTCATTTGCTTCTCCCGGTGCGCTCGTCGCGCGCGAAGGGACCCAGCAGTGCGCCCACGAAGCCGCCTGCCCGGTCCGTACTCAGAACGGTGCCGTCCACGTCGCCTGCGAGCAGTTGCCAGCCCTGCCCGTCGCCGGTGTCGAACGAGAACGCGTAGTCGCCCTCGTTGCCGGCAATCTTCAGGCGCAGCGCTGCAGACGCCGGCACGTCATGGCTGGCCAGCGTCCGCGTGCTGCCACCCCCGTCACGCGCTTCGAGGAAGAGCGAGAGGCGCCCCCGCCAAGGTCACGAACGCCGAGGAAGTACCAGTACGCCTCGCTCTGGAACGCCGCCAGACCGGCGGCGACACCGGGGGCTGGCGGGGTCATCGCGGTGCTCGCCTCGAAGCGCAGGTGCTGCTGGCGCCGGCCAAGAAATGCCGGATTGCGCAACGTGTCCAGATCCTCGGCAAGCGGGTGCACGGCCAGCATGCCGGGGCGCTTGTGCAGGTCAGCCCAGGCATGCCTGGGCACGCGCACGCGCAGCCACTGGCGATCGAGCGCTGGGCCATCAAAATTGTCGCGCGCCACGAAATTGCCGGTCGACGGGGCCTGCGATGCCTCGCCCTGCATCCATGACGGCGCCTCGGCCACGTAGGGAATGGCCTGGTCGGTCGGCAGGATCTGCGGCCAGCCATCCTGCCAGCGCACCGGCAACAGGTAGGTCTCGCGCCCGGTGTTGTAGTGGCGCTTCTGATAGTTGCGGCTGGCCAGGAACACCGCCCACCACGAGCCATCCGGGCCTTCGACCAGGTCGGCGTGGCCGGCATTGGTGATCGGAAGCGGACGGTCGTCCGGCAGTTCGCGCTGGGTCAGGATCGGATTGCCCGCATAGGCAACGTAGGGTCCCCACACCGTGCGGCTGCGCAGCACCACCTGCGAATGCTGCGGCCCGGTACCCCTTCAGCGTCGGACAGGTAATACCAGCCCTCCCGCTTGTAGATGTGCGGTCCCTCGATCCAGATCGGATTCTTCGCTGGCTCCACGCCTCCATCAACCAGCACCCGGCGTGGCCCGACCGGCTTGAATGCCGCCAGATCGATCTGCTGCATCCAGATGGCGCGGTGCCCGTCGTAGCGCGGCGGACCGGGCGGTGCATCGTTGTTGATCAGGTACACCTTGCCGTCGTCGTCGAAAAACAGTGATGGATCGATGCCATCGATGCCGGGCAGCCAGTGCGGATCGGACCACGGCCCGGCCGGGTCGCGCGCAGTGGCAATGAAGTTGCCGCCGCTGTCGGTGGCCGTGGTCACCACGTAGAAGACCCCGTCGTGGTACTCGATTGTGGGGGCAAAGATGCCGCGCGAGACGCTCAGCCCGTCGAAATCCAGCTGCGTGGGGCGGTCAATCACATTGCCGATCTGCTTCCAGTGCACCAGGTCAGCACTCTCGAACACCGGAATGCCCGGGAAGTAGGTGAAGCTGGAATTGACCAGATAGAACCGGCCGTTCGCGCGCACGATGCTGGGATCGGCATGGAAGCCGGCCAGGACGGGATTGCGGTAATGGCCGGCCGGCAGCGGCACTTCAAACGCCTGGTCATCGCCGCGGTACTCGAACCAGTCGAAGTACACCGGCGGAGCGTCCGGCGGCGCGCTGGCCCGGGTGGCAGCGGCCGACAGCAGGAACAACGCCCCCAGCAGGCGGCGCGCCATCGACCTCAGGCCGGCCCTGTCGCGGGCCAGAGGGGACTGCGTGGACAACGTCATCATCGTCGGGCCTCGGCTTCGGCAATGGGAAGTTCGAACGGGCCGGCCGGCGCCCCGCTGCGATCGCGCAGCGTGCACACCGGGCCATCGGCCCAGCAGTAGCGGACGTGCGTTGCGTGCGTCGACCGTGGGCCGCGCAGCAGGATCCGGCGCGCATCCAGTTCGGCGTCGGCGTACTCGCAGTGGCGCGCATGGCCCTTGGCCTCGCACAGTTCAAAGCCGATCGGACGCAGCGAACCGCTTGCGGTGAGCGCGCCTTCGACATCCTCGAACGCAATGGCCACGGCCGTGGGCGTCCGCACGGCCGTTACCGCCCGCGGACCTGACGGTGCCAGATCCTGCTCGCCGTACACCACGTGGCGGGCCACGCGCGCCAGGCGGCGCCCGAGCTCCTGCTTGTTCGGCGGGTGGATGTCGTAGGCATCGCCGATGTCGATGGCGATGGCGAGCCCGCTCTGCGCATCCTCGGCTGCGACGCGCCGCTGCGCCTCGCGCACCTGCGCCCAACCGCTATCGGCGGGCGAAACCGGTGCCTGGCCATAGCTGGCCAGCTGCGCGAGCAGCAGTGGCGTGCGCGCACCGAACTGACGCCGCCAATCGTCGCGCAGCGCACGCAACCGCGCCGCGTACGCCGCGCCATCACCGGTGTTCGATTCACCCTGGTACCACAGCATGCCGCGCAGCCCGAAAGCGCCGAGCGGTGCGATCATTCCGTTGTACAGCGTCGACAACCCGGTGGCGGCCTGCCAGGGGGCGAATGGCGGCGCCTGTTGGCCCGGCGCCACCCGGTACTTCCACGGACCCTGCAGTGCCACCCGATCGCCGTTGTCGAACTGCAGGCCGTATGCCGTGGCGGGGCCAGCCAGGCCGCCTTCACCGTAGGTGTCGAGCACGTTGACCGCAATGCTGTTGGACCCTGCCTTCAGCAGGCCGCTGGGCAACGGGTAGCGCCTCTCGCCGGTGCCGTACTGGCTGCCCACGGAGACGCCGTTCACCCAGGTCACGTCCGCCTCGTCGGCCGATCCCAGCTCCAGGGTGGCGCCGCGTGCAGCCTGTTCAGCGCTCAGCACCACCTGCGTGCGATACCAGACCATACCGTTGTAATCGGCAAGCGCGGGCACGTTCCAACGCTCCCATGCGCCCAGTGTGGCCGGTGCGCGCGACCATCCTCGGTCATCGGCATCCGCGCGCCATGGGGCGTCGCCGGGCAGCGTGCCCTCGCGTGTGGCCCACCAGTGCTGCCAGTAGCGGCCCCAGGCTGCGCGTGCCTCCAGCGGATCACGCGCAGACCGCGCGAGGATATCGGGGGCCTCGTCCAGGCCGCCCTGCCCGCGCAGCGCACCCACGCTGGTCCAGGCCTCGATCCGCGAGCCACCCCACGCTGCCTCGATCAGCCCCATCGGCACGTCGACCGTGCGCTGCAGTTCGCGCGCGAAGTAGAAGCAGGTGGCGGAGAAATCGCGCGCCGTATCAGGCGTTGCCGATGTCCAGGCAGTGCTGCCGTTGAAGCTCTCCTGTGCCTGCACGGCGGCGTGCTGCGGCACGGTGAACAGCCGGATCCGTGGCATCGTGGCTGCGGCGATCTCGCTGGCTGCGTTGAGCGAGCGCCACACCGGCAACTCCATGTTCGACTGGCCCGAACACAGCCATACGTCGCCGACCAGCACATCGCGCGCCATCTCCCGACGTGTCCCGGCGCTTACTTCCAGCGTGTGCGGACCGCCCGCGGCCACCGGGGCAGCGTTGCCTGCCAGCCGCCTGCGGCGTCCGCCCGGGTGCTTACCGCCTGCCCGGCAAACGTCACGGAAACCGGCTGCCGAGGGCCTGCGTGCCCCCAGACCACAATGGGCCGGTCACGCTGCAGGACGGCGTGATCGCTGAACAGCGGATGCAGCAATCCCGTCGTTTCCCGCGCCGCGGCCGGCATCGCCACCACTGCCGCAGCCATCATCAACAGCGCACACCCGACTGCTCCGAACCTGCTCATCGGCCATCCCCGGTGCGGACGGAAACTGCAAGGCCTGGTAGTACGACAATGGCTGCGGCGGTGGCTGTTCGCCGGCGGGCAGCGGGCGGCCACTGAGCGACTGGAAGTACGCCACGCTGGCGTCACGCCACCATTGCGCTTCATCGTGCTGGATCTGCAGGAACGCCGCGACGTGCCGATGCCGCTGCGGATCGATCCGGTCGCGCAGGGCTGCCCAGGTGTCCTGCATCGAGCGCACCTGGCGCACACCGCGCGAATAGCGCCCGACCAGCTCATCCCAGAGCGTCCTGCCCGAGCGCATGCGGCGGTCCCACGGCACATGATGGAACCACAGCAGCAGCGACTCGGGCACCCGCGCGGAATCGCCGTAGATCTCGGCGACCTGCGGGGCGTACTGGCCTACTGCGTTGCTTCCGCCGGCGCTGCGGTCAAAACCGATGCCCTGGCTGTCTGCGCGGTGGTAGTACACCGACGTCCAGTCCGCACGTGGGCCTCCGTCCACCCAGGGGCCGGGGCCGTAGTGATGGCCGCGTGCCATCAGGTGGTGCAGGCCCAGCGGCGTCATGTAATCCACTGCCGCCTCGCGCGAGTCCATCATCATCCGCACGATCGGGCCGGTCACCTGCGGGTCGGGCGAGAACGTCAACGCTGCCCAGTCTTCGGCAATCGCGCGCGCGGATTGCTGCGGGTTCCAGGCCAGCCGGCCGAAGGCGTACCAGTTGGCCTGGTCGAAGTGCGAGCCACTCCAGGTACGGTCCACGCCGATGTTGGCGACGCCGGCAATACCGGTCAGTGCGTGGCCCTCCAGCGAGCCATCGATCACGCGGGCAACCGTGGAGCCCTCGCCGCGGGCATGGGTGTCGGCCTGCAGCACTTCCTCGTAGAGCGTTCCCAGGTAGACCAGGTGCGTCGCAAAACCCAGGTATTCCTTGGTGATCTGCAGTTCCATCATCAGCGGCGTGCGTGGCATCGCGCCGAACAGCGGATGGAACGGCTCGCGCGGCTGGAAGTCGATGGGGCCGTTCTTCACCTGCACGATCACGTTGGGGCGGAAGGCACCGTCCAGCCCGACAAACTCGCTGTACGCCTGCTTGGCGCGATCTTCGGGAACCTCGTGCGAATACACGAAGGCCCGCCACATCACCACGCCGTTGTAGGGCGCCAGCGCGTCGGCCAGCAGGTTGGCGCCGTCGGCATGGGAACGACCGTAATCCTGCGGGCCGGGTTGCCCCTCCGAGTTCGCCTTGACCAGGAATCCGCCGAAATCCGGAATGCGCGCCTGGATCTCATCGACCTTGTCGCGCCACCAGCGCCGCACAGCCGGATCCAGGGGATCGGCCGTTGCCAGGCCGCCGAGCTCGATGGGCGCACTGAAGCGCGCGCTCAGGTAGACCCGGATGCCATAGGGGCGGAACAGGTCGGCCAGCGCTGCGGCCTTGGCCAGATAGGCCGGCGACAGGCTCATCGCACTGGCATTGACGTTGTTGAGGACGGTGCCGTTGATGCCGAGCGAGGCGTTGGCACGGGCGTAGTCGGTGTAGCGCGGGTCACGCCATTGCGGCAACGTCTGCCAGTCCCATAGCGAGCTGCCCGCATAGCCACGCTCGACGTAGCGGTCCAGGTTGTCCCAATGGTCGAGCACGCGCAGTGCGACCCGCGGCGACTCCCGCACGTCCAGGCCCTGCAGCGGCATGCCACGCTGCAACAGGCGCAGCAGGTGGAACATGCCATACAGCACGCCGACATCCCGGCGTGCCGCCACCAGCAGCACATCGCGCCCCCCGGTCCGGACCTGCCGGATCAGGAAGCCCTCGTCGCCCAACGTGGCGATCTCGTTGCCGAACGCGGCAACCAGCGCCGAAGACTGCGGCGTACCCAGCACCAGGGCATGGTCAGTAGTGATTGCCGTTCGCATTGGCGGGGCCGTTTCCAGCAGTCCAGAAAGGCCCCGCGCAAGCTCGTCGCGGGTGGCGCGCTGCATCGGCGTGCCATCCGGCGCCACCACTTCGGCCAGCTGCCGCCGGTAGACGGCAGCGACCGTTGTGGCAACCGGCTGGTAGCGCATCCACAGCCTGTAGCCATCCTCCGCCCCTGCCCCGCCAGCACAGGCCAGCAGTGCGAGCACGGCGCACAGGCGCGTGCCGACAGCACGCAACAACGGCGTTAACATGCGCCTTTGTAAACTACGTCCGGGCCCGGGGCGGCGCATCATCGTCCTTCGAACCCGCGCGGCAGCGCCACCAAGAACAAAGGGATCGTGCATTGGACAAGCCGAAGAAATCGGTTCGCCGCAGAACCGCAGGCGTGACGATCGACGAGGTTGCGGCCCTTGCCGGCGTTTCGCCGATGACCGTGTCGCGGGTGATCAACCAGGGCAAGGTGCGCGACGTCACCCGCGAGCGCGTGCTGCGCGCCGTGCGTGAGCTCGGCTATACACCCAATCTTGCCGCCAGTTCGCTGGCCGCCGCACAGCACACGCGCATTGCGCTGATCTACACCAACCCCAGCGGCGCCTACCTGCGCGAACTGCTGGTGGGCCTGCTGCGCGTCGCCTCCAGTTCCGCCATCCAGCTGGTCATCGACTACTGGGACAACCTGGATGCCGAATCCGAACGCAAGGCGGCGCGTGCGCTCGCCGGACGCGTCGACGGGGTGATCCTGCCGCCACCCCTGTGCGAATCGCAGGCCGCCGTAAGCGAACTGGTCAAGGCAGGCATTCCGGTCGTGGCCATCGCATCGGGGCGCCTGAGCGAGGCCCTGTCCTGCGTCCGCATCGACGATTTCAGTGCCGGCAAGGAAATGACCGATCACCTGCTTCGGCAGGGACACACCCGCATCGGTTTCATCCGTGGGCGCGATGACCTGAGCGCAAGTGCGCTCCGCTACGACGGCTTCGTCACCGCCCTGCGCGAGGCCGGGCTGGCGGTGGAGCCTGGCCTGGTCCAGCACGGTGACTACACCTACCGGTCCGGCCTGGCTGCCGCCGAAAAGCTGTTGTCCCAACGCCGCCCACCGACCGCGATTTTCGCCAGCAACGACGACATGGGCGCTGCCGCCATCTCCGTCGCGCACCGGCGCGGGCTGGAAGTGCCGCGCGACCTGTCGGTCGTGGGTTTCGATGACACCTCGGCCGCCACCACCGTGTGGCCGGAACTGACCACGATCCACCAGCCCATCGCCTCGATGGCCAACGCGGCCGTCGACATCCTGCTGCGCACCATCCGCCGTCCGGCGGCGGACGCAACGGTGCTGCGCGATCATGTGATGCCGCATCGGCTGATCGCACGCGATTCGGTCGCCGCGCCGCCCCGGCGGCGGTAGCGCAGGCATCATGCTCCGCATCCGAGGGTGACCTCGGCTTCGTTCAGCGCACCCAGCGCGACGCGTGACACGGAGATCGTCATCGCATCGCCCGTCACCACCGACCACGGTCGGTCGATCGCGTCCATCCTTGCACCCGCCCTGGCCAGGCACTTCAGCGGCACGCCGACACGCTTCCACTGGCCCTGTGGAAGCGCCGCCAACGCCGGCCCGATGGCGACGCGCGCCGAGCAGCCCGCACTGCAGCCCACCGACAGCCACGCCTCACCCTTCGGGGCTGCGTCCACCCGTAGCGTGGTCAGCAGCATCAGGTCGCCGTTGGATTCGCGCTGCAGGTCCAGCGCCGTGTGCGACTGCAGTGCAGCGACGGCCTCGCCCTTGCCCGACCAGGCCAGGCGTCGCCCGTCCTCCTGCGCCAGATGATCCACGCCGGTGATCTTCAGCCGGTCATCGGGCAATGCGTCCGGTACGCGGGTCACGGTCAGGCCCTGGCCAGCGGCATCCTCGAGCCGCAGTGCCATGCCAGGGCCTGCGTCACCACGCGCGAAGAAGACGCCGGTCGCGCCTTCGTTGCCGGTCACGCCCGATGCCTCCGGCAGCGCGGCCAGGTCGCCGTTGTCGGCGTAGGTCAGGCCGAAGCCGAACGCAAACAACGGATCGTAGTCCTTCTGGCCCACGTTGTTGGCGTACTGGGTGGCAGTGCGCGGCCAGCTGAAACTGAGCTTGCCCTTGAAATCGTGCTGCACGCGGCCATCGCTTCCGCGCAGCAGCACATCGGCAATGCCGGCGCCTTCCGAGCCCGGCAGCCATGCAGCCACGAAGGCATTGGCGGCATTGATTTCCCGGTTCACCCAGAGCGGTCGCCCGCTCAGGAAAACCGCAACAACCGGTATGCCTTCGGCCTTGAGCCGCTTGAGCAGCGCCAGGTCCGTTTCGTTGCCGGGCTTGTAGGCCAGCGTCGGCCGGTCTCCCTGGAACTCGGCATAGGGGTCTTCGCCAAACACCACCACCGCCACGTCGGGCTTCACTGCATAGCGTCCGTCGACGGCAAGCACGGCTTCACCACCCGCCGCGCTGGCCTGGCGCGCGATGCCCTCGTAGATCGTGTCCGCATTGGGGAAGTCCTTGCGGGTGGTGCCGGTGCCCTGCCAGTTGAGCGTCCAGCCGCCGGCCTGCTTGCCGACATCGTCGGCACCGTCGCCGGCCACGAGGATCCGCTGCTTCGGCGACAGCGGCAGGAGGCCGTTCTGGTTCTTCAGCAGGACCAGCGACTCGCGCACGGCCTGCCGGGCAACCGCGCGATGGGCCGGCGCGCCGATCAGTGCGAACTGCCCGCCGACGGCCCGCGTGGATGGCCTGCCGGCCTCGAACAGCCCAAGGCGGAACTTGACCCGCAGGATCCGGCGCACCGCATCGTCCAGGCGTTGCGGCGTGATCCGCCCATCCTTCACCGCAGCCAGCGTCGTATCGTAGAACCCTTTCCAGCTGTCCGAGGCCATCGCCATGTCCAGGCCCGCGTTGATCGTGGCCGGGCAGTCTGTGGTGGTGCAGCCCTTGACCTGTCCATGACCATTCCAGTCACCCACCACGAAGCCACCGAAGTTCATGCGGCCCTTGAGCACATCGGTGAGGTAATGCCGGTGCCCATGCATCTTTTCGCCGTTGACACTGTTGAACGACGCCATCGCGGTCTGCGCGCCGGCGGCGATTGCCGGCGGATATCCGGCGGCGTGGATGCGCACCAGATCTGACTCGCTGATGCGGGTGTCGCCCTGGTCCTTGCCGTCAGTGGTGCCCCCATCGCCTAGGAAGTGCTTCACCGAGGCGATCACATGGCGGCCATCGAGGAACTCCGGCGTTCCCACCCTGCCCTGCAATCCCTCCACCATGGCGGCGGCATAGCTGGCCACCACGTCCGGCGATTCGGAGTAGCCTTCGTAGGTGCGTCCCCAGCGATCATCCTGGGGTACGGCAACGGTCGGCGCGAACGTCCATTCCATGCCGGTGACGCGGGTCTCCAGCGCGGTGATGCCACCGATCTGCCGCAGCAGCCCCGGATTGCGCGTGGCGCCCAGCCCGATGTTGTGCGGGAACAACGTGGCGCCAATGATGTTGCTCTGCCCGTGCACGGCATCGATGCCGAACAGCAGCGGAATGGCCTTGCCGCCTTTCGAAGTGTCCATCGAGGCGTCGTAGAAGGCGTCGGCCAGCGCCAGCCAATCGGCCGGCGACGCGTCATAGCGGCCACCGGGATCGGAGTTGCCACCGGCCAGGATCGAGCCGAGCCGGTAGCGGCGCACATCGTCGGGGGTGACGCTGGCGATGTCACCCTGCACCAGCTGGCCGACCTTGTCCTCCACCGTCATGCCGGCCATCAGGTCGGTGATGCGCTTCTCCAGTGCCGGGTCCGCAGCCAGCGGCCAGGTGACCTCCGGCCAGGGATCGTTGTCGTTGGCTGCGGCGGCGGCAGCCCGGTCCTGGCCGCGGCAGCCGAGCAATCCCAGCATCAGTGCGGCGACCAGCGCGCCGCTGCGGTTTACGAAGGTCTGCGATGTCATGGCGCTCATCCTTCCATCTGCTCCAGTTCCTTGCCCTTGGTCTCGTGCACATGCCGGACGACGAAGATCACCGAGATCACGGCAGCGGCCAGGTAGATGCCGTAGGTGGCTGCCAGCCCTGCCGCGGCCAGCAGCATCGGGAACGTCACCGTGACCACGAAGTTGGAGGTCCACTGCGCCGCGCCGGCGACCGCCAGTGCCGAACCCCGGATCTGGTTCGGGAACATCTCGCCCAGCATCACCCACATCACCGGCCCCCAGGACAGATTGAAGAACACGACGTAGGCATTGGCCGCCACCAGCGCCAGCGTGCCCATGCGGCCGGGCAGCTGCAGATGCCCGTCGGCCAGCGAACCGCTGGCAAACGCCACCACCACCAGTGCAAGCGACAGCGACATCCCGGCCGAGCCGAACCACAGCAGGGGCTTGCGGCCGATCCGGTCAATCAGCAGCACGGTGACCACGCAGGCGCCGATGCTCAGTGCGCCGGACAGCACGTTGATCAGCAGTGCGTCGTTCTCGGAAAAGCCGACCGCCTGCCACAGCACGGCGCCGTAATAGAACACCACGTTGATGCCGACCAGCTGCTGGAAGCAGGCCAGCCCGACGCCGACCCACACGATCGGGCGGATCCGCCCGGTCAGCGTGCTCTTCAGGTCCGACAGTCGCGGGCGATGATGGTCGTTGGACAGCGAGGCATCGATCTCCTCGAGCGTGGCCCTGGCCTTGTCGCTGCCCAGCAGCCGGGTCAGTACCCGCAGGGCGTCGTCCTTGCGTCGTTTCACCACCAGGTAGCGCGGGCTCTCCGGAATGGTCAGCAACAGCAGCAGGAACACCAGTGATGGCGCGGCCTGCATCCAGAACATCCAGCGCCAGGCGGCCTGCCCGCCCCACAGCGGTTCGGTCGACGCGCCCGCTGCGGCCGCCAGCAGGTAGTTGGACAGGAACGCGGCGGTGAGGCCGGTGATGATCGCGATCTGCTGCACGGTAGCCAGGCGTCCGCGGTAACGGGCCGGAGCGACCTCCGCAATGTAGGCCGGCGAGATCACGCTGGCCGCGCCGACCGCGAATCCACCCACCACCCGCGCGGCAATGAACCAGGCCGACGAGACCGCCGCCCCGGCACCGAGTGCCGACAGCAGGAACATCACTGCCGACAGGATCAGCACGTTGCGGCGGCCCAGGCGATCGGCCAGCCGGCCTGCACTGAACGCGCCCACCGCACAGCCCAGCAGCATCGACGCGATCTCGAACCCCTGCATCCATTCGCCGGACCGGAACGCCTGGTGCAGGCCATCCTGGGTACCGTTGATCACGCCGCTGTCGAAGCCGAACAGAAAACCGCCAATCGTCGCCACCACGCTGATCAGTACGATCAGCCGCGTGTTCTCACCGCTGCCTGCTGCCTGGTTCATCCCCATCCCCTTGAGTGCACCGTGGCCGCGCTCAGCGCAGCAGGTACTGGTTGAGCAGGTTTTCGTAACGCTCCTGCTTGCCGCTGGCCTGGCGCGGTTCGCCGAGGCGGGCGGCCAGTGCCGCAAGGTCCGGCAGGCTGAGCGTGCCACGCTCGAAATCCTGGCCGGCGCCGGAATCGAAGCTTGCGTAGCGCTGCGCACGCCATTGCTCCCACGGCGACTCGGTCAGCAGTGCATGGGCAACCTCCAGCCCGCGTGCGAACGCATCCATGCCGCCAATGTGGGCAATGAACAGATCCTCCAGGTCGGTCGACTCACGGCGCACCTTCGCATCGAAGTTCAACCCGCCCTCCAGCCCGCCCTGGCGCAGCACGACCAGCATTGCGCCCACGGTGTCGTACAGATCGCTGGGGAACTGGTCGGTGTCCCAGCCGTTCTGTGCGTTGCCGCGGTTGGCATCGATGCTGCCGAGCAGGCCATGATCGGACGCGACCTGCAGGTCGTGCTCGAAGGTATGGCCGGACAACGTGGCGTGGTTGGCCTCGATGTTGAGCTTGAAGTCCTTGTCCAGCCCGTGTTCCTTCAGGAAGCCCACCACCGTGGCACTGTCGAAGTCGTACTGGTGCTTCATCGGCTCCATCGGCTTGGGCTCGATCAGGAAGTTGCCCTTCAGCCCGATGCTGCGGCCATAGTCGCGTGCCATGGTCAGGAAGCGCGCGAAATGCTCGATCTCCCGCTTCATCTGGGTATTGGCCAGCGACGCATAGCCTTCGCGCCCGCCCCAGAACACATAGTGCTCGCCACCGAGTTCGACCGTGGCCTCCAGGGCGGCCTTGACCTGTACGGCTGCACGCGCGACCACCGCGAAGTCGGGATTGGTCGATGCGCCGTTCATGTAGCGCGGGTGCGAGAACAGGTTGGCCGTGCCCCACAGCAGCTTGACGCCGGTGGCCTCCTGGCGCGCCTTGGCCAGGCCCACCATATGCGAGAGGTTTTTCTGGTACTGGGCGATGTCGTCGGCATCCGGCGCCAGGTCGATATCGTGGAAGCACCAGTACGGCACCCCCAGCTTGGTGAAGAACTCGAACGCCGCGTCCACCTTTGCTTCGGCCGTGGCCAGTGGCGAGGCGGCCTCCCACGGAAACTGCCGGGTGCCCGGGCCGAACGGATCGTGCCCGGCATTGCAGAAGGTGTGCCAGTAGCACACGGCGAAGCGCAGATGCTCCTGCATGGTCTTGCCACCGATGACCCGGTTGGCATCGTAGACCTTGAAGGCAAGCGGATTGTCCGAGCCCTTGCCCTCGAACGGAATGCGGCCGACGCCGGGGAAGTATTCCTTGGCGCCGATGAAGGGCTGCGTGCTCATGGTGCGTGCTCCTGTCGTTGTACGGGGTGTCGTGGAGGAGTCATCAGCCGCGCTGCAGCGGCGTGATGGCATCGAGATGACTGAGGAAGCGTGCGTAGGCCCGTGCATAGGCATCGCTGCGGGCCGGATCCGGCCGTGCGGACAGCGCGGGATCGACGGTGACGTGGCGCGCGGTGATGTCGCAGATCGACGTGGCCTCTCCCTGCGCCCGGGCGAGCGCCCACAACGCCTGCAGTGCCGCACCAAACGCCGCGCCTTCGGCCTGCATCGGGACCTCCACCGGCAGGCCGAACACATCGGCCACCAGCTGACGCCAGGCAGCGCTGTTGCTGCCACCGCCGGTGAGCACGATGCGATCGAACTGCATGCCCGCGCGGACGAAGGCGTCGTAGCCGTACTTCAGGCTGTAGGTCGCGCCCTCCATGGCGGCGCGGTACACATGCGCCGGGGTGAAATTGGCAATGTCCAGGCCAGCCAGCACGCCCTTGCCCAGCGGCAGGTCAGGGGTACGTTCGCCATTGAGGAACGGCAGCATCACCAGGCCCCCTGCCCCGGGCGGCGTTGCGCGAAGATGCGCGTCACCGTCGCGGCTGCTGAAACCGAAGGCGCTGGCCACGCGTTCGGTGGCCACGGTGCAGTTCATGGTGCAGATCAGCGGCAGCCAGCCCCCGTGGACGAGCAGAACGCCGCCCACGCGCCGTCCGGATCGATCACTGGCGAGCCGGAATACGCAAACAGCGTTCCGGAGGTTCCCAGGCTCATCGCCAGCCGTCCTTCCGTGACGCAGCCGGTGCCGATCGCCGCCATCATGTTGTCGCCGCCACCCACGGCAATCTTCACGGCCGCCGGCAGCCCGAACTCGGCGGCTGCCTTCGGCGCGATATCGAACAGGGCATCGGGCGCAGCGATCGGCGGCAGGCAGGCAGCAAGATCACGATCAGGATCGGTTGCGCGCAGCAGTTCCTGCGACCATGTGCGTGTGCGCACGTCCAGCCAGCCGGTGCCGGACGCATCGCCAAGCTCGCAGAACCGCTGCCCGGTCAACACGAAATTCAGGTAGTCGTGTGGCAGCAGGATGGTCGCCAGCCGCGCATAGGCGTCGGCACGGTGGGTCCGGGTCCAGGGCAGCTTGGAGGCCGTGTAGCCGGCCAGGATCGGATTGCCCGCCAGCGCGATGGTCCGTTGGAACCCACCCACGGCGTCCATGATCTGGATGCATTCGACCGAGGTGCTGGTGTCGCACCACAGCTTGGCCGGCGCCAGTACCTCGCCAGCATCATCGACCGGCACGAACCCATGCTGCTGCCCCGATACCGCCAGCGCGACGATGCGTGCGCGCAGCGAGGGATCGATCCGGGCAAAACAGTCGCGCAGGGCCGACACCCAGTCGGCCGGCGCCTGTTCGCGGCTGCCGTCGGCACCGCTGTCCAGCGCGAGCGGCGCGCTGGCCGAGGCCACCACCGCCTGCTTCCGCGGGTCATAGACCAGCACCTTCAGGCTCTGCGTCCCTGCATCGATCCCTGCAACCAGACCCATCGAAACCGCCTCCGATCAACAAAAAGGTAGCGCTAACATTCCGTGGACTCAAAAAGGGGGCGTGGTGTCCGGCCCCTCGTTGCCACCGCGCGCGTCATCGCCAGCGGTGTTGCCGCACTGTAACCAGCTGCAGCGGAAAAAGCGTGCTGCAACGCAAAAGCCTGCTACGCGCTTGCTGCCGTCGAACGCCACACGTCCACGCCGGACCTGCAGTACTGCGCGATGAACTCCGCCTGCGCCGGCATCTGCGCGGCGGCCTGCTGCACAGGCCGTTGGATGCCCTTCAACAAGGTGCGCAGATCGACATCACTCACGGCCTGCGCCAGCGGGTGCGCAGGACCGGGCGCGATGCCCTGCCCGAGCAGCACGCTGGTCCAGGATTCGACGCGGAACAGCTCGCCGGGGTCCTGCCACGCATGCGCACGCTCGCGCCACGCCTGCAGCCGCTGCTGCAGGGACTCGGGCACGCGCATCTCGCGACAGGCCTTCCACATCGGTTCGCTGCGCTGCGTGGCGTGGTAGTGCAGGATGATGAAGTCGCGCACGTGCTCCATTTCCTGGCGGCTGACATCGTTGTACAGCTGCACCAGCGACGCACTGATGCCGTCGAACGGGAACAGCTGGATCAGGCGCACTACCGCGCTGATCGTCAGATGGATGCTGGTCGACTCCAGCGGTTCGATGAAGCCGCTGGCCAGCCCGAGCGACACCACGTTCCTGTTCCAGGCCTTCAGCCGGCGTCCACTGCGGAACGGCACCTTCCATGGATCGCGCAAGGGTGGAGCCCCGGCATCGCGCAACAGTTTCGCGGCGGCCTCGTCATCGGACAGATGGCGGCTGTCATACACCAGCCCGCAGCCAACGCGGTGCTGCAGCGCGATGTGCCAGCGCCACCCCGCCTCGTGGGCGATCGCCCGGGTATAGGGTACCGGCGGCGCCACCGCTTCGGTCTGCACCGCCACGGCCCGGTCGCATGGCAGCCATTCGTGCCAGTCCTCGTAGCCGGTGCCCAGTGCCTGCTCGATCAGCAGTCCGCGGAAGCCGGTGCAGTCGATGAACAGATCGCCCTCGATCACCTGGCCGTCGTCCAGCACCAGCGCCTGCACCGACCCGTCGTGCGCGTGCTGCCTGACCTGGGCGATCCGGCCTTCGATCCGGCGCAGGCCGTGGGCCTCGGCCCTGCCGCGCAGGAACCTCGCATACAGCCCGGCATCGAAGTGATACGCATAGCTGGCCTGCGGCTGGGTGTGCAGCGAGAAGCGGTCGCCACGCGAGGCGATGCTCTCCAGGCAGAAGTCGCCCAGGTCCGAGGGCATGCCGCGGCGCAGGCTGTCCAGCCAGAAGTGATGGAAGGGGGCCGCCCAGGTGCCATGGCCGATGGTGCCGAACGGATGGAAGAAGCGATCGCCCGGCAGGCGCCAGTTCTCGAACGAGATCGACAGCTTGAAGGTGCCGGCCACCGCGCGCAGGAACTCCTGCTCGTCGATCTGCAGGAAGCGGTGGAAGGTGCGGATCGGCGGCACAGTGGACTCACCGACACCGACCGTGCCGATCTGCTCGGACTCGACCAGCGTGATCTGCAGCTGGTCACGGAACTGGTGCGCAAGCGCGCAGCCGGCCAGCCAACCCGCCGTACCGCCACCGGCAATGACCACCTTGCGGATGCGCCCTGAGGGCGTGCTCTGGGTATCCAACATGGTGCCCCTCTCTCAACGGTTAAGCCTGCCCAGCAGCATCGCGCGCATGCGGCGGGCGCGCTGCTCGTCAAACGGTGCCAGATCCCCGCGCGCGGCGTCAGGCAGGTGCTGCCCCGCGCGCTCGCCAGGGCCGAATGCGTAGTAGCGGAAGAGCCCTTCCCAGGCCTGCTTTTCGCGCGCCGGCAGATCACGCACGGCCCACATCGCGTGGTGCAGCGCCGCCAGCGCGGATCCCAGCCAGGCCGGCGAGCTTCGCCACCAGTAGTTCACCAGCACGTTGAACGGTTCCAGGCTGCGTACATGGTGCCACCACATGCTGGGAATGAAGATCGCATCGCCGGGCCCAAGCACCGCACTGCGCGCGTGCGCCAGCGCCTCGCGGAAACGTGGATGCCGATCGAAGTCTGGCTGTTCGAAGTCCACCACGCTGACCACCTGTCCGCCCGGCGTGGGATCGAGCGGGCCCGGATAGAGGTTGTCGATCTGGGCGGGCGGGAACAGGGTGAACTCGCGCCGCCCCACCGCGCAGCAGGCGAGGTTGTCGGGTGTGTCGAAATGGCACGAGGCCGTCACCCGGTTGCCGATCCAGATGCTGGCGGTGGCGTCGATGCCCTGCTTCGCCAGACCGGCGTCGTTGGCCTGCGCGAATGCCGGCAGCAGTGCCCGCGCAATCGGCAGCGAGGCCACGTAGTAAGTGGGCGGTTGCGGTGCATGCAGCGTCATGGCGATCTCTTCCAGCACCTGGGCCAGCACGCCGCGCCGCACTTCGAAGTTCAACCGGGTGAAGTCCGTGCTGTAGAACGGGCGCCCCCCGATCTCGGCGCCGCCGAACGAGTACTGGATGGGTGCACCCGCATCGACGCTGCACAGGTACGCCATTGCATCCTGCACCCCGCCCAGCCCGGCCTGGACCAGTGGCCAATCGGTGGCGATGCCACGCAGTACGACCGGCTCACCGGCCTCCACCAGGTCAGCCAGTGGCAAGGCGGCAGGATCGATGCCTTCCAGCATCCGCATCGGCAGGGTGGCCTGCACCGGTCAGTTCCTGGCCGCCTGCGCGGTGCCGTCCTGGACGCGGAGACGGCGCTGCTTCTCGGCGATCAGGTGGCGCATGTTATGCAGCGAGGCAAGCATCAGGTACGCACCCTCCAGGTAACCGGCGCGGTTCAACGCAGCCAGGCGTGGACTGTCCAGCGCAGCCAGGCGCTCGCGGTCGATGCCGTGCAATCCGCTCACGCTCACCCGGTGGTGCGGCGCGAGCTGCACATCGAGCGTGACCGGCTGGATGAGCCCGCAGTCGTCGAGCATCGTGAACATACTGGCCGCGAAGGCACTGCCCTCGTGGATGCCGCGCAGAACGCCGGCGATGTGGTCCAGGTAGGGCGTGTTGCCGCCCTGCGGCAGGAACACCGGCTCACCGGCGCCGTCGGTGACGCGCGGATGGTCCAGGTCCACGTGCATCACCGAATCCTGGGTGAGCACGCCATCCACGTAGTGCTCCTGGAAGCCGATCAGGAACGGCCCTTTGGCCGCCGCGCCTGGCAGGTAGGAAGCATTCCAGCGCCCGTCCTGCAGGAACAGGTTCTCGTGTTGTTCGAAACCCAGCAGGGCCACGGACTGCCACGCCTTCGTCCCGGTATCCCTGCGCAGGAAGATCGGATACTCACGCTGCAGTTCGGCGAACTCGCTGGGATAGGCCGGCACCATGCCCACGGCATCGCCGAACTGCGGCCCGAATCCGGTGGCGACCCTCAGGTCCCGATGCGCGATGTTGTTGAGCATTTCGTAGCGGGCCATCAGGGTATCCAGTCCAGTGCGGGGTGGCTGGCCGGCAGCGTAGCGCAGGCGCGACAGGTGCGGCGACACCGTCCCGGCACGGCACCGCTGGCGGGCAGTGGTGCCATGCCGGACGCATCGGCAACCAGGCTCAGAACTTGTAGCGGACGCCCAGCATGTAGCGCGGGCTCTGGTCTGCCAGCTTGACGATCATCTGCGAGGTGCGCGAGCGCCACCGCACATCCTCGCCGGTCAGGTTGATCGCCTCCAGGCTGAAGGACCAGTGGTCATCCAGCGCATAGTTGACGCTGAGATCCCACTGCTCGTACGGCTCCACATAGTACGGATTGCGGCTGGAGCCCTGGTTGGCCAGGATCAGGTACTGGTCGCGCCAGTTCCATGCCAGGCGTACCGACCACCCGTACTTCTCGTACATCAGCATGGCGTTGGCGGTGTCGCTCAGGCCGGTGAGCGAGAACTGGTCGATGCCCGGGTCACCGCCATTGTTGTAGCCGACATCACCTTTGACCACCGTGTAGTTGGCCAGCACGCCGAAGCCGGTGTCACCGAAGAAGTACTGGCCGCCCAGCTCCCAGCCATGCAGCTTGGATTTGTTCTGGTTGATCGGGCGATTGACGTTGAACTGGTACAGCGGATCGTTGGGCTGCCCATACAGATCGTAGGCCGCTTCGGTGGCCAGCACCTGCGCATCAGTGCCGTTGTAGGCGCCGAGGCCGGCAGGATTGTTGCGCAGCAATGCCAGCGCGGTGAACAGCGAGGTGTCGTTGGCCGAGCAGGCGGCCGCATTGGCCGGCCCGACCTGGGCGACGCAGGCGCCGCTGGTCAGGAAGTCCAACGCCGCCCGCGCATCCGGCCCGGAGGTCGGGTCGGTGAGGCCGTACAGGCTTTCCTGCACGACGGTGTTGCCGATGAAGTTGCTGACCGACTTGTTCCAGTAGGTCAATGACACATAGCTGGCGTCGGCGAAGTACCACTCCAGCCCCAGGTCGAGGTTGTCCGATTCCAACGGCTTCAGGCTCGGGTTCTGCGAATTTCCGCTGGCGCGCGACGAGGGATCGATCAGCACCGAGCCGAACGGCTGCTGGGCCCCGGGTCCTGCATAGAGATTGCCATACGGCGCGCGGGCGATGCTTTTGCCGAACGAAACGCGGCCCTTCAGCTCCTCGGTGAGGTCGATGCTGAAATCAAGGTTGGGCAGGATGTAGCTGTAGCGCGCCTTCTCCGTGAAGGGCTGCTGCTCATCGGACAGCACGATGCGGAAATCGTTGTTGGCCTGCCACTCGATGGACTCGGGGACGGCAATGACCGAGGTCGACACCACGTCAGTGGTTTCATAGCGCACGCCCAGGCGGGTGTTGGTGCGCATGCCACCCAGCTCCCCGTCCAGCTCCACCTGGAAGTACGCCGCCTTGGTCTTCTCTTCCACGAAGTTGTCGGCCGCGCGTTGCGGGTTCACACCCAGGCCGACGCCGTACTCGCGCGATGCCCATTGCGCGAGCTGCCCGGCATTGCCGCGCCAGGCGGGCCAGCTGTTGGCACTGTAGTCGTCGAACAGGCCGACGATGCTGACCGGCTGCAGCAGGTCCATCAGGCCTGCGGCGGTATCCCGGTCCACGTTGGCCACGCCCCAGTCGCCCAGGGTCGAGTAGGCCTCGGCGGCCTGGATGCGGTGGGTGGTGGACTTGTTGGTGTCCACGCCGAACTGGAAGCGCCCGTGGTCGAAGTTCCATTCGCCATCGACGCGCGCCTGCTTGATCTCGCTGATCTGGGTCTGCGCGTTGACGCGCAGCACCTGCGTGCCGACCTCGCCTTCCTGGAAGCCCGGATTGACCACGCCATTGGTCCCGGCGAGCGCATCGGCGGTGCTGGGATACCAGACCTGGGTGCCAACCGGCAGGCCATTGTTGAAGTTCAACTCCTGCACCCAGGAGCCACCGCAATGCGGGCCACGGGTGCAGTTGTTGGTGCCGGCGATGCTCATGAAGATCGAACCACCGCCGGTGAGCGGGTCATTCGGGCGGCTCTCGTTCTTCGAGTTGTGCGCATCGAAACTGAGCTTGAAGCGGTCGCTGACATTCCAGACGGCATTGAAACCCAGCGAACCCAGCTTGTATTCCTGCATGCTGCGCTGCTGTTCCAGGCCGAAATCCTTGGTGCCGGCGATTTCACGGATGTATACCGGCGTCGCGACGGCGCCACTGGTGTCGAACTCGACGTTGGTGTAGTTGCTGTTCTGCAACCACATGCCCTGCTCGCCGCGATTCTCGGTGATCTCGTTGGTCGAGTAGGTGTAATCCACGGTCAGGGTCAGGCTGTCCGTCGGTGCGAACTGCAGCACGGCCTGGCCGTTGACGCGTTCGCGCTCGAATTCGGAGAACGCGTAGCGCAGGTCGTTGGGCCGCGCGTAAAGCTGGCCGACGGCCGGGGCATTGACCACGGTCGGATTGCCCGGCATCGACCCTGTCCACGGCTGCACGTTCCAGTAGTTCTCCGTGGCCTGCACCGAGCCACCCTTGCGCTTCTGCTGGCTCGCGCTGAGGCTGACGCCAAAGGTCTTTTCCGGATTGCTGTAGCTGAAGATGCCCGACAGCTCCGGTGTCAGGTCATTGTCGAACGGCTGGCTCTGGTCGGACACCAGCTTCGCCCCGGCGTTGGCCACGATGCCGGCGTGATCGAGCGGGCGCGAGGTCAGGATGTTGATCGTCGCACCGATGCCACCGCTGGGCACCTGTGCCTGGCTGGTCTTGTAGACCTCGATACCATTGATGGCCTCGGCGGCCAGCTGCGCGAAGTTGAAGGCGCGGGTGCCGCCGTCGACACCGCCGATGGCGACCTGTCCAGAGGCACCGAATGCATCGGCACCCGGCATCTGCCGACCGTTGAGCGTGACCATGTTGAACTGGGGCCGAAGCCACGCGCGGTCACCTGCGCACCCTCGCCGTCACGGCGCTCGATGGAGATGCCGGTGATGCGCTGCAACGACTCGGCAAGATTGGTATCGGGGAACTTGCCGATGTCCTCAGCGCTGATCGCGTCGACCACGCCCGCCGAGTCGCGCTTGATGTCCATGGCCTGGCTCAGGCTGTTGCGTATGCCCGTGACCTGCACTGCATCGAGCTGGGTGGGCTGCGACTGGCTCTGCGGCTGCTGCCCGGTCGCCGGTGCTGCGTCCTGCGCAAAGGCAGGATTGATGACCAGGGCGCCACCCACGAAGGTGAACATGGCCCGGGACCGGAACTTCGCCAATGCGCGGCTCATGAACCGGACCTCGGGGCCAGGGTGCCGCGGAAACTGCAAGTGCTCATGAAAGTCCCCTCTGACATACGATCGAATGGATGTACCGCCCCCTCCCAGGGGCACGCACGGGCGTGGCCCGCATTCCAAACCGAACAGCACGGGTGCTCGGGCACGCCGCGACTTACACTTGCTTTTCAAGCCTGCCAGGACAAACACGCGGCAAAGAAGGCAGCCTCCCGGACCCTGGATCCCCGTCCGACTGGTAGCGCTACCATCGCGTTGCAGCGGAGAGTAATCACCGAGGTTCGCCGTTGTCACCATGCAGCGCAGCAAAACCGCCTGCGGGCCAAACAGCTGATGACTCGGCCGTTGCTGCATCCGGTCACGCTCACCCGACGTAGGAAAAATGCCCGCACTTGCGGGTCATCCAGAAAGGAACGCACCGTGAACGCTCT
Organism: Stenotrophomonas sp. pho; assembly: GCF_006228405.1. Lineage (NCBI taxonomy): Bacteria > Pseudomonadati > Pseudomonadota > Gammaproteobacteria > Lysobacterales > Lysobacteraceae > Stenotrophomonas > Stenotrophomonas sp. pho. The sequence continues at coordinate 2,353,373 of NZ_CP029759.1, forward strand.
TCAGCGCATCGCCGCCGCAGTCGGCTTCGCCGTACTCGTTTCGTCCGGCTCCTCGGTTTTCGCCGCCAACACCGTCATCGTGGGCGGGGCAGAAATGTACCCCGCCAGGACCATCGTCGAGAACGCCGTCAATTCCAAGGATCACACCACGCTGGTTGCAGCGGTCAAAGCAGCCGGCCTGGTCGACACCCTCAACGGCGCCGGGCCCTTCACTGTTTTCGCGCCCACCAATGCGGCCTTCGAAAAGCTGCCTGCAGGCACTGTCGAGACACTGGTGAAGCCTGAAAACAAGGCACAGCTGACCCGGATCCTGACCTACCACGTCGTCCCGGGCAACTACAGTTCCGCCCAGCTTCTGGCCGATGCCCGCAAGCACAGCGGCAAGGCCACCCTGAAGACCGTGCAGGGTGAGCCTCTCACCGTGGCGCTCCACGATGGCAAGCTCTGGCTCATCGACGCAAAGGGTGGAAAGGCAGGCATCAGCATTGCAGATGTCGGCCAGTCCAACGGCGTCATCCACGTGGTCGACACCGTGCTGATGCCCAAGTAAGCGGCCTCACGCAACGGGCATCCGGCGCGATGCCCGTTGCCCGGGCCGGTCATCCCGACGTCACCATGCGGATCCCTGCCCGGCATGGCGTCGTGGCTACCACTCCGGCCCGAGCAGCTTGGTCACCTCGGCCTCCAGTTTCTGCGCGGCCTCATCCTGGGAGGCGACCTTGATGCTCAGCCCCGACTGCGCCGGCCCCGGCACCAGCTGGTAGCGGTTGATGGTACCGCCACCGTCGCCGTCCAGCGCTACCCGCGCCACTACCGTGCGGCCATTGGCGTGGAAGGTCCAGTCCTGATAATCAAACATGCTTCAGTAGGTGTGCGGCCAAGATGTCATCCCACTTTTAGCGGCACGGCAGTGAAGAACGCTCCAGGAGGATGTTCAGAGCGCGTGGACATGATGACGACAGGGCCTATTGCAGTGTCCGCGCCAACTGCAGGACATCGGCGAAGAAGGAGGGATAGTCGTCCTGTGGAGCGCTGTGGGTCTCGCGCCGGTGAACCAGACGCACGGCGACCACGCGCTGTTCCGGGACGATCATCAGGTATTGGCCCAGGTAGCCGTTGGCGGCAAAGCCGACGACCGGTCCCCGTGAGATGTCGTAGAGATCGGCGAGCTTCAGGCCGCGCGCGGAGATCTGGCTGCCGTAGCGCTGGGACCAGTCCGCGCCCAGCTGATTGGCGAGGAAGGCGACCAGTGCGCTGCGGCTTTCGAATACTCGCCCTGCGCTGGCCTGCAGTGCGCGCTGTACGTCGTCATCCACGCCCCTTTTCACCAGCAGATCCCGTAGCCGGGGCTTGAGCTGGTACCGTTCCCAGGCCGGTATCCGCCACCACAGCAGCCCAACATCTGGCGCACGGGCGCTTTCGGTCGTCATCAACGCGACCGACTGCTCACTCAGGAGACGCCTGCCATCCGGTGCCACGCCTCCGTCCAGCAACAGTTGCCCGATGGCGGCAAGATCGGCCGCGCGCAGGGACAGCCCGGCCATGCCCAGCGGGGTGCCTGCCTCATCCTTCATCCAGGTGTAGTGGGCAATGCCCAGGGGCTTGAACAGCCGCGCGTCCAGATACGCGTCCACAGGCTCGCCTGCCAGGCGCTCGACAATGCCGGGCAGCAGGTTGGTAGCCTTGTTGTTGTAGGAGAACACGTTGCCCGGGTCATCGCTCAGCTCGGCAGCCAGTGCCAGCTTGACCAGGTCCGGGGCCCCTTCCAGCTCTTCGCCCGCGTTCGCCACGTTCTGCAGGCCCGAGGTATGGTCCAGCAGCATGCGCACGGTAATGGCGCTCTTCCTGCCCTGCTTCCATTCGGGATAGATCCGGCTGACCGGCGTATCGATCGAAGCCAGCTTTCCTTCGTCCAGCAGCAATGCAATGGCCAGCGCGACGACCGACTTGGTGGCCGACATCAGGTGAACGGATTCCTGCCCGGCGGCGGGCTTCAGCTCAAGCAGCGTCTCCCGCTCATGCATCACCAGGACCGCATCGGAATGCGCGGCGCGTGCATTGCGCTCAATCGCGGCAAGGGCATCGGCACGTGTCGCCGCTTGGCTGGGCCCGGCGATGCCGAACACCAGGGCCAGGGCGCAGGACAACCAGCAGGATCTTGGCATCGCAATCTCGTCCAATGGGTGTGTGCGTAGATTGACTACATGTGTAGTCACGCTGCAGTGCCTGAAGTCATGGCGCGCTTGAGTGCTGAACGTGGGCTGGGCGCCGCCCCCCGGCCCACCTGCAACGCGGTCGACGGCAGCGGTCGCCAAGCCGCGCCGCACGGTATGATGCGGCGACCCGGAACCTGCGATGATTTGCAGCGGCCGCCCATCCGCTGATCGCGCGCGCCAGGCCCCACCTGCGCCGGGGTCGCTGCAGGTGCCGCTGAAGCCCCACTCCATGCTCGCCCCCAAGCCCCCCTCGTGATCTGGGCAGCGGTCGCCGTTGCCACCCTCGGTCTGCTGTTCCGTCCTTTGCGCATCCCCGAATATGTGTGGGCGTTGGGCGCTGCCGCCCTGTTGCCGTTGCTGGGCGCGGTGTCGCTGCATACCGCATGGGGTGCGGTGGCCGAAGGCCGCGACGTCTACCTGTTCCTGGTCGGCATGATGATGCTGGCCGAACTGGCGCGGCGCGAAGGCCTGTTCGATTGGGTCGCGTTGTACGCGGTGCGGCATGCGGGCGGATCCGGGCGACGCCTGTTCGACCTGGTGTTCCTGGTCGGCACGCTGGTGACGGTGTTCCTGTCCAACGATGCAACGGCCGTAGTGCTGACGCCGGCGGTCTACGCTGCCTGCAAGGCGGCGCGCGCCAATCCCCTGCCCTACCTGTTCGTCTGTGCATTCATTGCCAATGCGGCCAGCTTCGTGCTGCCCATTTCCAATCCGGCCAACCTGGTGGTGTACGGCCAGCACCTGCCGCCGCTGCTGCAATGGCTGGCGCAGTTCGCGCTGCCGTCGGCGGCGGCGATCGGTGCCACCTATCTGGTCCTGCGCTGGGTGCACCGGCGCGAGATCGCCCAGCCGCTGGTGGCCGCGCCGGCGCATCGCCCGTTGACCGACGGCGGCCGACTGAGCGCACTGGGCGTGCTGTTCACCGGCACCGTGTTGCTGGTCACGTCCGCCTTGAACGGGCCATTGGGCCTGACCACGTTCTGTGCGGGCACGCTGAGTGTGGCCGTGGTGGCGATCCGCCAGAGGCGCAGCCCGCTGCCACTGCTGCGACACGTGTCCTGGGGCGTGCTGCCGCTGGTGGCGGGACTGTTCGTGCTGGTGGAAGCGGTGGCGCAGACCGGTGTCATCCAGAGCGCGGCCAGCGCGCTGCAGGCCGTGGCGCAGGCGTCTCCACGCCAGGCCAGCTGGCTGGCCGGTGGCGCGGCTGCGCTGCTGAGCAACGTGGCCAACAATCTGCCGGTCGGCCTGGCCGCCGGTTCGCTCGGGCAGATGGCCGACCTGCCGGCGCAGACCCGTGCCGCATTGCTGGTCGGCGTGGATCTGGGACCCAACCTGTCGGTCACCGGTTCGCTGGCGACGATGCTGTGGCTGGTGGCGCTGCGCCGCGAGGGCGAGCATGTCAGCGCGCTCGACTTCCTGCGCGTCGGCGCGCTGGTGATGCCGCCGGCGTTGATCGGAGCACTGCTGCTGCTCTGATCGGCGCACGAGCGGCATGCGCTTCTAGAAGGCCACCTGCAGGCGGGTGTTGAAGGTGGTGCCTTCATCCCTGCCCTGGCCGGTGCCGCTGCGGTTGCGGGTCTGCCAACGGATCGCCTCGAACATCACGCGGCTGAAATCGTTGAGATACCAGTTCGCACCCAGCGTCCACGCGTGGCCGGTACCGCCACTGGGCAGCTCGGCATAGTCCACATCCTCGTAGCGCCCCTTCAGTTCCCATGCCCCGGCACCGCCGCGGGTGACAGGATCGGCCACCTTGACCCGGCCCCAGGTGCCGGCCTTGCCAGAATAGGCCGGCCTTGCACCGGCCAGGAACCAGCCAGCCGAGATCGCCCAGGCCTGGTGGTCCAGATCGTAGCGCCCGCTGGCGTCGGCCCCGCGCAGGTTGCGCGTACCCCATTCGCCGGTCGCCCAGGCCGGCCCGAAGAAGCCTGCCAGTTCCGCGCCATAGGCCGTGCTGCGCTCGGCGCCCAGCAGTGTGCCCGGCGCGATCTTGACCAGGTCGTTGAAGTGCCCGGCGATGGCCGAACTGCGGACGACGCCGCTGGCGCCTGCGGCGATCTCCTCGTGGAAGGCCCAGGCCCCCAGGTGCACCGTGACCGTATCATTGGCCACCGGGTTCCAATGCACGCGCGTGGCCCAGGTCTGGCTGTCGTTGTCGGTGCCGGCGTTGTTGAGATCGTTGCCGGCCACCGACAGGCTGGCATGCCAGTCCTTGCCGTACACGCGCTCGGTCAGGCCGACACCGAACAGCCCGCGCTGCGGCAGCATCAGCGTGCCGACCACGTTGCGGTCCTGGAACGGCGTGTTGGAAGTGCTGCTGGAGCCGTCGATACCCCGGTCGTTGAGGCGGTTGCCCACGGTCAGGTCGGCCGGCAGCCCGAACAGGCGGTGGTCCACGGTGGCGTAGACCGACTTCCACGCCACCGCGTTGTCGGCGAAGTCACCTTCCACCGCCCAGCCGAGGATGCCATAGCGGCCTTCGGCGCCCAGCCGCACCGAGCGGATCTCGGTACCGGAGATGTTGCGGTCACTCACTGACGATCCGTCTGTGCTGGATGCGTCGACGAACAGGCGCCCGCGCGGACGGAACGCCACGCTGCCATCGGCACTGCTGAACTCCGGTGCGCCCTTGGACCAGGTGACCTTGGGCGCCTTGGCCTGGCTGGATTCCAGTGCGGCGACGCGGGTGTCCAGCGCGGGGCCCTGCGTTGCGGGCACAGCACCGGCGGTGCTGTGCCCGCCCTCCACGGCACGCAGGCGCGCCTCCAACTGCTGGATCTGCAGCGCCTGCTGCTGCACCAGGCGTGAGAGTTCGGCCTGGCTCAGTGGTGCGGGCAGCGAAGACGTGGACTGGGCGCCAGCATGGCCACTGGCCAACAGCAGGCCGAGCGCGACCGACAGCGCTGCCAGCGGCAGCACGGTGGAATGGTTCATGGACTCTCTCCGGCCAGCCGGCCCCCTGGCCCGGCGCTGGCCTGTTGCGGTGGTGCGGGGGAAGATCGGGGGAGGAAGCGCGCGCCGCCGGATCGGCCCGGCGGCGCGGCAGGCGGGCTCAGCCCGGCCCGGTCAGCTGGTGGCCTGGGCCTGGGCGTTGGGACGCCAGGTGATCAGCTTGTTCTCGACCACGTCCAGCAGCGCGTCGATGACCAGCACGAAGGCGGCAAGGATGATGATGCCGGCAAACACACCGACGGCGTTGAAGTTGCCTTCTGCCTGCGCGATCAGGTAGCCCAGGCCCGCCGAGGCGCCGAGGTACTCACCGATGATCGCGCCGACCACGGCGAAGCCCACCGAGGTGCGCAGCGAGGACAGGATCCAGCTGGCCGCTGCCGGGAAGTAGACATGGCGTAGCAGGTCGCTGCGGCTTGCGCCCAGGATGCGGGCATTGGCCAGCACCACCGGATTCACCTCGCGTACGCCCTGCATGGCATTGAAGAACGTGGTGAAGAACACCAGGGTGACCGCCAGCGCCACCTTCGACCACAGGCCCAGCCCCAGCCACAACACGAAAATCGGGGCCAGCACCACGCGCGGAATTGCGTTGAAGCCTTTGATGAAGGGATCGAGGATGCGCGCCGAGCGGCGGCTCAGGCCCAGCCAGACACCGCCGGCCACGCCGAGGCCGGTGCCGATGATGTAGCCCAGCGCGGTTTCGGTCAGCGTGATGTAGACGTGCTGGTAGAACGAGGTATCGGACAGCCAGGTCCAGGCCTGCTGCACGATCGCCGTTGGCGATGGGAAGAAGAACGGATCGATCACGCCCAGCGCGATGCCGCCCTCCCAGCCGCCGAACACGGCCACAACCAGGGCCAGTTGGATGAACTTGTCAGTCTTGGCGTGCATAGCTCTTCTCCACTTCGCCGCGCAGGCAGGCCCATATGTCGCGGTACAGGTCGGTGAAACGGTCATCCAGCTTGATTTCGGCCACGTTCCGCGGCCGTTCCAGATCCACGTCGAAACTGCGCACGACACGGCTGGCCGGGCCGGAGGACAGCACCACCACGCGGTCGCCCAGGGCGATCGCTTCTTCCAGATCGTGGGTGATCAGGATCACCGAGCGCCGGTCCTCCTGCCACAGGCGCAGCAGCTCGTTCTGCATCAGGTGCCGGGTGTGGATGTCCAGCGCCGAGAACGGCTCATCCATCAGGATCACCTTCGGCTCGACGATCAACGCCTGCGCCATCTGCACGCGCTTGCGCTGGCCACCGGACAGCTGGTGGGGTAGCGATGCTCGAAACCGGCCAGGCCGACCTTGGCCAGCCACGCGTTGGCCTTGGCCTTGCGTTCGGCTTCGGGCACGCCACGGAAACGCAGGCCGAGCTCAACGTTCTGGTACGCGGTCTTCCACGGCAGCAGCGCGTCCTGCTGGAACAGGTAGCCCACCGACTCCTGAACGCCGCTGACCGCACGGCCGTCGATGCTGACCTGGCCGGACGACGGCTTCAGCAGGCCCGCCACGGAATTGAGGATGGTGCTCTTGCCGCAGCCGGTTGGCCCAACGATGGCAAGGAACTCGCCATCACCTACCTGGATGTCGACATCACGAACGGCGGTGAATTCGCCGAAGGACATGGTCACCTTGTTGAGCGCGACCATGGTCTGTGCAGGCTCCAGCTGCGGTGCGCCATTGAGCTGGCGCACGGTGGCATTGAGGGCCATGGGGTTACCTCCGCTTACGGTTGGGCAGCCGGCGCCGCGGCGTTGGCACGCTCGACGAAGGCATTGGTGTAGGTGCGGGACAGATCGATGTCGGCCTTGGCCACGTCCGTATTGAACTCGCGCAGCACCTTCAACGGCGTTTCCAGATCAGCCGGCGTGAAATGACCGTCGCGGGTGAAGATTGCGCGGGCGTTCTCCACTGCGCGGGCATAGGTGGCGCGGTCGCCGGAGACGTAGCTGTCCGGCAGCGCCGCAACGATGTCTTCAGCACTGTTGTCGGCGATGAACTTCAATGCCATCTGCTCGGCGCGGGCGATCTTCTCGGCCGCTTCGGGGCGCTTGTCCAGGAAGCTCTGGTTGGCGTACATCACCGAGGTTGGATAGAGGCCGCCATAGACCTGGCGGGCGCCGTCGTCGCTGCGCGCGTCGAGGAGGATCCTGCCGACCTTGCGTTCGGTGATCAGGGTGGCGGCAGGATCGTAGTTGACCAGCAGGTCGATCTTGCCCTGCTCCAGCGCGGCTACCGCTGCGGCGCCCGAGCCGACGCCGATCAACGAGATGCTGTCAGCCGGAATATCGTGCTGGGCGAGGAAGTGACGGACGAAGAAATCCGACGATGAGCCCGGTGCGGTAATGCCGACCTTCTGGCCCTTGATGGTCTCCGGGCCGGCCGGATCGAAGGTGGCATCCTCGCGGCCGGCCATCACCAGGCCGGAGTTGCGCGAGAGCAGCACGAAGGCCACCACGTCCTTGCCCTTGGCCTGCATCTGGATGGTGTGGTCGTAGAAGCCGACGGCCACGTCGGTGGAATTGGCCACCAGCGCCTGCAATACCTTGGAGCCGCCCTGGGCGAAGTTCTCGGTCTTCACCTGCAGGCCGACGTCCTTGAAGTACCCCTTGGCGTCGGCGATGAAGAACGGCAGGTTGTTGAGGTTGTAGGAGCCGACGCTGATGCGTACCGGTGCATTGTCACCACCGCCGGCGGATGCGCCTTCGGTGCGCCCGCTGTTGCTGCATCCGGCCGCGGCCAGACCAGCCGCGCACAGCGCGGCCATCAAGAACTGCTTGTACATCATCCCTCCCAGGAGTGAAGCATCTACGTTGTAATGGCGGGCATGCGCACCTGCGCCGGCCCGTCTGGGTTCAGATCATGCCGCTGACGTCCATTGGCGGGCTTGGGTGGAACCGGCCACGGCAAGTGCTGACGTGGTGGCAAACACGCGGCCCTCGAACAGGCGGCGTGCGGTGCGCACGACGCTGGCAACGACCGGCGCATCCTGCGAGCTGCGACTGAGGCCCACCTCCAGGGCCCCGCTCGGATGTTCGAGGGTAATGCTGCCGGGAACGGACAGGCATCCGACCAAAGTGTGGGCCAGCGTGCCCGGCGTAACGGCGGCGGTGGCCAGGCCAACCGCGCCGGTAATGGCCAGCGCGGTGTGGCATTGATGCGGCATGAAATAGCGCACCTGCAGATCGCCCCCATGTTGCGGCGCCGACAGCAGCACCGGCTTCGGAATGACCTTGTTGCCGGCGTCGGCGATGCCCATGCGGGCGCCTGCCTCGATGCGCAGCGCTTCCAGCCGGCGCATGAATACCGCGTCCGCGTTCAGTTCGGCGGGCGGGGCATCGCCGCGCACGCCCAGGTCTTCGGCACGTACCAGCATCATCGGCATCGCGCAGTCCACCAGGCTGACCGGCACGCCATCGATGGTCTCCTGCGCGTGCCCGCTGGGCAGCAGCTTGCCGGTGCGGGCACCTGCCGCATCAAGGAAGGAGAGCCTGACCGGCGAGGCCGAGCCCGGCGCGCCGGCAATGCGCGTATCACCGCGGTAGACCACATTGCCGCCCGGCGTTTCCACCGTGGCGATGATCAGCTTGCCGGTGTTGACGTTGTGGATGCGCACCTCGGTCTGCGGATCCTGCGCCTGCACCAGCCCACGCTCGATGGCATACGGGCCTACGGCCGCCAGCATGTTGCCGCAGTTGGGCGAGGTATCCACCACCTGCTGCTCTACCCGTACCTGGGCGAACAGGTAGTCGACATCGGCGTCCGGACGGCTGGAGCGGTCGATGATCGCCACCTTGCTGGTCAGCGCGTTGCCACCGCCGATGCCGTCGATCTGCAACGGATGGCCCGAGCCCATCACTTCCAGCAGCAGGCGATCGCGTTCAGCGATGTCCATCGGAAGGTCGCTGGCCAGGAAGAACGGGCCTTTGGAGGTGCCGCCGCGCATGAGGACGCAGGGAATGCTGAGCAGATCGTTGGACATACGTGTGCTAGATTGATGCGTATAGGGGATGAATGACCCCTCTGTGATTCGATACTGGCATGACCCCAATTGATCTGTGAATTGCTGATTTTTTGATGATTGATACCCCATGAGCATCAATTGCGAAATCCTGGATCTGCGTGCGTTCCTGCTGGTCTCGGAGACCCGCAGCTTCCATCGCGCCGCGGAAATCCTGCACGTCTCCCAGCCAGCACTCAGCCGACGGATCCAGAAGCTGGAGCAGGCCGTGGGTTCGCCACTGCTGGAGCGCACCACGCGCAGCGTCAGTACCACCGCTGTCGGCGAGAACCTGCTGCCGCTGGTACGCCGCATGCTGGAGGAATTCGATGGCTCGCTGTTCTCACTGCGCGGCCGGGAGGACACCCGCGGCGCCACCGTGACCATCGCGTGCCTGCCGACGGCGGCGTTCTACTTCCTGCCCAGCGTGATGGCGCGTTTCCACGAAGCGCACCCGAACGTGCGCTTCCGCATCCTGGATATCCCGGCGACGGAGGGTCTGCAGGCAGTGGAACGTGGCGAAGTCGAGTTCGGCATCAACTTTATGGGCGCCAACGATCCCAATCTCGACTTCGACGTACTGGCTGAGGACCCCTTCGTCCTCGCCTGCCGACGTGATCATCCGCTGGCCCGCAAGCGCAAGGTGGAATGGGCTGATCTGGCCGAGCACCAGCTGATCACCGTGCATCGCACCAGCGGCAACCGCACGCTGCTGGACGGCGCGCTGGCGCGCGAGAACCTCAAGTTGAGCTGGCACTACGAGGTGACGCACCTGTCGACGTCACTGGGCATGGTCGAGGCGGGCATCGGGGTGTCGGTGCTGCCGAAGATGGCTACGCCAGATGGGGATCACCCCACCCTGGTGACGCGCGCGATCGGCAACCCGGTGGTGTCACGCACGATCGGCATCGTCCGCCGCCGCGGCGCCCTGCTCTCGCCCACGGCGGAGCGATTCCTGCAGATGCTGATGAGCCAGTGGCGCGGGACCGTCTAAGGCGCTGGACATCTGGCTGGGCTGCTGCGCAGGCTGGGCTTCCGCCATGCACCCTGCCTGATCACCGATGCGTCGGACAGCGACCTGTCCGACGTGCCGTTGCCCGCGGCGGTCAAACAGGATCGGCTGTTCTATCTGGATGCTTGGCGGCCACCGCTGTTCAAGGACTACCTGGATCCCCGCCTGACCTGCACCGTGCCGGTCACCCGCAAGCACTATGCGCTCAGGGCCAAGCTTGATCTGCAGAGGATCACGATACCCGCTCTCTAGCGACAGCCGCTTTCGCGTGAAGTGGCCATGTTGGTGGAACTGGTTGGCCGGGTAGGCGCCTGCGCGCGAGTACATCATGCGCACCAGGCTGGACAGCGTGGTCACGCTACCCCACCGATGATCGCGCATTGCTGGCACCGCGCGGTTGCTGCAGAGCCACCGCCGGTGGCGGCCCATCGGTGGCATCGACGTCGGGCACGCCCACCTGGTCGATCAGGCGGCGTGCATAGGGTGCGGCGGATTCGAAGTCAGGAGATCAATGCGTTTGGCGCACTTCAATCGCCCCTGGATTCAATGGCACTGCTGCGCGACATCGATGCCGTCTCGATGCTTCATGATGAGCGCCTCCAGCCCCGAGGGCTCTCCAGAAATCGGGCCGGGCTTGCCGGGCTGACCCTCCGGGATCAGTCTCGATATCGTCTGATCCTGAAACTTGGCAATGCCTGGCGCACGTCGGTCTGCGTATCCAAAGATATCGAGGGTGAGCAGGTCATGCCCGTTCTCGACCAGGAGTAATGGAACCTCTCTGCACCGAAGTTCGAACACGCTCGATTGCGGGGGGCCTGCTTCGATGGCAATGCCTTTCGATGCGTTCGCCCGAGCGAAGGCGATCGCATCGTCGCGAAGCATCTTGAATGTTTCTGGTGGAAGTGAGCGGAATGTTCTGAGCTCAGATTCGAGAGAGGTTGGATACGTTATCCAAACGATTCCTGCCGCAACCACCAGGCCCAGGAACATGAGGGAAGAGATCAGAATCTTCATCTTGGAGCCTTCATTTAACCTGTCTGACCCTTGGACTTTGCGGATTCGCAACCTTCCGCCCCAGCCGGTGGACAGCAGCTTCCGTGCGTTGCCGCGCCTACAGAACGCCCTCGTCACGAAGCCACGAAGATCGACGCAATACCCGCGAGCGATCCCACGGCCACCCACGAGAGCGTGGCGAATGCAACCAGCAACACCTTCCGGTGGACGACCTGCGCTTCGTTCCGGGACTCCGGCCGCCGCGCATAGGGCCTGGAGAAACCCAGCAGTTCGCCAGTGACTGTCAGCGCCCCCATCAGGATCAGCGCGGTTACGCAGAAGCCGAACATGGCGCTGATGAAGGCCAAATACCGGGTATCACCGATAGCCGGCTGCGTCCCGGCCAGCGCCTCCACAAGTTGCCCCGTCCACCGTGCGGGCAGCCAGGCCAGGGCGGCGACAATGCTGAAGTGACTGACCACGTTGATCCAGAACCAGGATGTGGTCTTCATGACGTCAGCGTTTCCGGTGGTGGCCAGTGGCGGGCATCGTGACGCCTGCGCCAGCGCCGCACAACCCTGCCTGGGGCCGCGGGCCAGCGGCCGGCACGCCTCGGACAATCAGCCTGCGGTTTCCAGCCCCTTGCCCGCCGCATCCATCCGCAGCGAGCCCAGGTACCGGCAGTATTTGCCCACGAAGATGCCAGTGAACCCGCCCGTCAGCAGCAGGTAGGCGGCACTGAAGCCGGCATGGGCGGACAGCGACGGCGACACCGCAAATGCGACTTCGAAGCCGTACTTCACCAGGAAGGTGGCCAGCAGCAGCGGCAGCAGGCTGAAGTCCGCGCTGCGCCAGAGCTTGCCGGTGCTGCGGTCCAGCGTCAGCTTCAATCGATTCAACAGCAGCCAGGCAAGCGTCGCGCCCGTGGCGATGCCGGCCAGCCATTCGCTCCAGGCGCTCAGCGAAGCGCCGAAGCGATGACTGACCGACCACGCACCCCAGACGGCGAACAAGGCGGGTACGATCGCAAGCTTCTGCAGCGAGGTCTCGGCCGGCTTCATGGCGGCGATGCCACGGGTGATCAGGAAGGCCAGGAGCAGCCACACCCAGATTGGCGTCTGCGAGGCGAGGTGCTGGAGCATGTTCATGAGCGGTCCCCTTGGTGAGTGGTGGCGAGGCGCCCTCGCCTTGGCGCTCACTATTCGCTTCCGCCCGGGTTGCAGCCAGTGACAGCTGTCAGCCTTCGGGGATTACGCTGCGGGCACTGGAAATGCGCCGCCGGTACCGCGCCATCCACTCCAGCGACGGCGCAACACCGCCGAACGGGAAGAAATGCGGGCTGACCGGGCCATGGGCGCTGGTCAGCCCCTTCACCAGTCGATCGACGAACACCTCCGGCCCCGCCGTTCCGAGCAGGCGGCCGATCGAGATGCCATACCGGGCGAGCATCGATGCACTGGCGCCTACGCCGCACATCGCCGCATAACGCAGCAAGCGGGTGATGCTGGCCGGACCCGGCACACCGACCAGCACCGGAACGGTGATGCCACGCGTGCGCAGTGCATCCAGCCAGGTCAGCACGGTATCGGCATCGAACGCGAACTGGGTGACGATCAAGGGGGCCATGCCGCGTGCTTCGATGCGCTGGCATTTGTGTTGAAGCGCCTGCCAGCGTTCGTCACTGCTCATTACCGGGTGGCCTTCCGGATGCCCGCCGATGGCGGCGACCTTGATACCGTGTCGCTCCAGAAGACCGGTCTCGATGATCGACGCGCTGTCTGCAAATGGTCCGATGGGCGTGGCCAGGTCGCCCGCGATCAGCAGGCAACGCGCGACCCCGGCTTCGCCGGCGGCACGCTCCAGGAAGCGTTCAAGCGCTGCGCGTGACCCGACGCGCCGCGCAGAGAGATGCGGCATCGGCTCGAATCCGAGCGCGCGCACCGTGCGTGCGGCGGCCAGGCGTGCGTCGTCATCCTCGCTGGCCAGCCAGGGAATGGAGATGATCGTGCCGCGCGGTATGCGGTCAGCCTCGGCGCACAGCGCGGGCATGGCCTTCTCGCTGACTTCCAGTGAAAAAGCGCTGATGAAGGCGTCCGCCCGCAGTGACAGGCCTGCCGGCATCAACGTGCTCCGCCCACATTGCCGGCAAGCGGCGAGCTGTTGCGGGCCAGTTCGATGAAGGCCTGCAGGTAGTCGATACCGGTATCGGCCTCGCGCGCGCCCAGGTAGATCTGCTTGGGGATGCCCTTGGCGCCCAGCCGTACGGGCATCACGTCCATGCGCGTGGCGTACTCCTCCACCAGCCAGCGCGGCATGGCAGCCACGCCGCGGCCGCTGGCCACCATCTGCATCATGATGTCGGTGGTTTCAATGGCCTTGTGGCGCCGCGGGGTGATGCCGGCCGGCAGCAGGAACTGGTTGTAGATGTCCAGGCGCTCGAACGGCACCGGGTAGCTGATCAGCACTTCCTGGCTGAGCTGGCGCGGCTTTACGTGGTCCACCTTGGCCAGGGCGTGGTTGCTGGCCACCACCAGCACCTGCTCGTAGTCGAACACAGGGATGAACTTCAGGCCCGGCTTCAGCAGTGGATCGGGCGTGACCAGCAGGTCGATCTCGTAGCCGAACAGCGCGCCGATGCCGCCGAACTGGAACTTCTGCTTGACGTCCACATCCACGTCCGGCCACGCGGCCAGGTACGGCGAGACGATCTTCAGCAGCCACTGGTAACAGGGGTGGCATTCCATGCCGATGCGCAGCGCGCCGCGCTCGCCCTGGGCAAACTGGCGCAGGCGCTCCTCGGCCAGGTCCAGCTGCGGCAGCACCCGGTTGGCGACTGCCAGCAGATATTGCCCGGCCTGGGTCAGCCGCAGGCTGCGGCCTTCGCGCAGCCAGACATCGGTACCCAGCTGTTGCTCCAGCTTCTTCATGCTGTGGCTGAGCGCCGACTGGGTCAGGTTGAGCACGCCGGCAGCAGCGGTGAGCGAGCCCTGCTGCTCGACCTGCTGCACGATGCTGAGGTGGATCCGCTCCAACATTAAGATGAATCTCACTCATGGATAGGTGAAGTAATACCATTTTACGTCATGGAAAGGCATGGCTAGGATCGGGTCATGCCTTCATCCCAACGCCCCCTCCGTATCGTCGCCGTTTCCGGTGGACTGCAGCGCCCCTCCCGGGCCGCCACCCTCGCCGAGCACCTGCTGGGCCTGATCGGCGAGAACATGCGCAGCGAACAGCAGCTGATCGAACTCGGCGAACTGGCGCCGCAGCTGGCCGGTGCGCTGTGGCGTTCGCAGCTCCCGGAGGTTGTCGAGCGCCAGCTGGTGGCCGTCGAACGGGCCGATGTCCTCGTGGTGAGCACGCCGGTCTATCGCGGCTCCTACACAGGGCTGTTCAAGCACTTCTTCGACTTCATCGACCAGGACGCGCTGGTCGATACCCCCATCCTGCTGGCCGCGACCGGCGGCAGTGACCGCCATGCACTGGTGATCGATCACCAGCTGCGGCCGCTCTTCAGCTTCTTCCAGGCCCGCACCCTGCCCCTGGGCGTGTATGCCACCGACCGCGATTTCACCGAGGGGCACGTGCACAACGAAGCGCTGATCCAGCGCGCACGACTGGCGGTGCAGCGCGCAATGCCGCTGCTTGCGCTGTCCCATCGCCGCGCGCCAGTCGCCGCCGCCGAGGCCATCGAAGCCCTTTGAAGCCAGATGCCGCCGACCTGCATCTGGATGTCACCCCGCAAACGGAACGCCGCCCATGACGAACGACGCCTTCACCTTCAGCATCACGCGCATCCCCTTCAACGAGGATTACCAGCCGGCCGAAGGCACGCGCATCACCACCAACTTCGCCAACCTGGCGCGCGGCGCGTCCCGGCAGGAGAACCTGCGCAACACGATCAGCATGATCAACAACCGCTTCAATGATCTGGCGCATTGGGACAACCCAAGCGCCGATCGCTACGCGGTCGAGCTGGACATCATCTCGGTGGAGATGCACATCGACGGCGCCGACGGCAGCGATCCGTTCCCGTTGATCGAAGTGCTGCGGCCGACCATCGTTGACACGCACACCGGCGCGCGCACCGAAGGCATCGTTGGCAACAACTTCTCGTCCTACGTGCGCGACTACGACTTCAGCGTCGTGCTGCCGGCCAGCAACGAGGGCAAGGCCACCTTCGGCCTTCCGGAGGGCTTTGGCGACCTGCACGGCAAGCTGTTCCAGCACTTCCTGCGCTCGGACGCCTACCGCGCCAACTTCAGCAAGGGGCCGGTGATCTGCATCAGTGTTTCCAGCAGCAGGACCTACCACCGCACCGAGAACCATCACCCGATCCTGGGCGTGGAATACCGCCAGGGTGAGTTCTCCCCCACTGACCAGTACTTCGACAAGATGGGCCTGCGGGTACGCTATTTCATGCCGCCGGGCAGCGTCGCACCGCTGGCGTTCTACTTCCAGGGCGACCTGCTGGGCGATTACTCGAACCTGGAGCTGATCGGCACCATCAGCACGATGGAGGCCTTCCAGAAGATCTACCGCCCGGAGATCTACAACGCCAATTCCGTGGCCGGCAAGGTCTACCAGCCCAGCCTGAAGCACCAGGACTACTCCTCCACCCGCATCGTCTACGACCGCGAAGAGCGCAGCCAGCTGGCGGTCAAGCAGGGCCGGTTCACCGAAGAACACTTCATCAAGCCGTACCGCGCCGTGCTTGAGCAGTGGGCCGCCCGCTGATCCATCGATTTCCCATTCGCCCCCAGGACACACCACACGATGCCGACGAAGACGCTGCTCCCCACCTCCACCGCAGGCAGCCTGCCCAAACCCTCCTGGCTGGCAGAGCCGGAGAAGCTCTGGTCACCCTGGAAGCTGCAGGACGAAGGCCTGATCGAGGGCAAGCAGGACGCCCTGCGCCTGTCCCTGCAGGAACAGCAGCATGCCGGCATTGATATCGTCAGTGACGGCGAGCAGACCCGCCAGCACTTCGTCACCACCTTCATCGAGCATCTCAGCGGCGTCGACTTCGAGAAGCGCGAAACCGTGCGCATCCGCAACCGCTACGATGCCAGCGTGCCGACCGTGGTTGGCGCCGTGAGCCGCCCCAGGCCGGTATTCGTCGAGGATGCGAAGTTCCTGCGCCGCCAGACCACGCAGCCGATCAAGTGGGCGCTGCCCGGCCCGATGACGATGATCGACACGCTGTACGACGCGCACTACAAGAGCCGCGAAAAGCTGGCCTGGGAGTTCGCGAAGATCCTCAACGAGGAAGCGAAGGAGCTGGAGGCCGCCGGCGTTGACATCATCCAGTTCGATGAACCGGCCTTCAATGTGTTCTTCGACGAAGTGAATGATTGGGGCGTAGCCGCACTGGAGCGCGCGATCGAAGGGCTGAAGTGCGAGACGGCGGTACACATCTGCTACGGCTACGGCATCAAGGCCAACACCGACTGGAAGCAGACCCTGGGGTCGGAATGGCGCCAGTACGAGGAGTCGTTCCCGAAGCTGAAGGCCTCCAACCTCGACATCATCTCGCTGGAATGCCACAACTCCCACGTGCCGATCGACCTGATCGAGCTGGTGCGCGGCAAGAAAGTGATGGTGGGTGCCATCGACGTGGCCTCCAGCACGGTGGAGACCGCCGATGAAGTAGCCAGCACCCTGCGCAAGGCGCTGCAGTTCGTGGACGCCGACAAGCTCTACCCGAGCACCAACTGCGGCATGGCGCCGCTGGCGCGCCATGTGGCCAGGGGCAAGCTGCGCGCGCTCAGCGCGGGGGCGAGGATCGTGCGCGAGGAACTCTCGGCATAAGCCTGGCCGGGGAGGCATTGCCGTTGGAATTCCGGCTTGACCGAGCCTGCCCGGGTATCGACCAGGCTCCACCTCGCCCCTGCAGCTCCGGCCGGGTCTTCATCGCGGGCTGTCGCGGCGCCAGTGCCTGTTTGATCCGTACCACCTCACCCGCCCCGGCCTCGGCCAGGCGGCGGGCCTGCTGCCGTTGTTCCCGCGAAAGTGCGGGCGACGGCGCAGCGCTTGTTTCCGGCACCACGTCCACCAGTCGTGCCACCGCCTCGCGCAGCCGCAGCTGTGGGCAGAGCCGCGCGGCACACCAGCGCTCGGCGTAGCGCCTGGCCTGTCGCACATTCGTGGCGGCCACCACCTTGGTCTGGGACATCTTGCGTGCGTCCAGGTACACCCGGAACCCGAGCACGGCATGCGGCACGATGTTGGCCACGGAACGCCCGTTCCACCACAGGTCCCAACGCTCGCCGCTCTGCACCCAGCCGGAGGGCCGGGTGACCGTCATGAACTCTGGAAGATCGAAGGGAGAACTCATGCCGGGAAGGATACGAGCGCCCGTCGCACCGGCTGAGATCCGCGCCGTGTGCTTGTTCTTGACCATGAATCGTTAAGGCGCGCTTCCTTCCGCTACGCCTGCTCCGCGCCGTCGCGCCAGGGGAACAAGAACTGAAGTTTCGCGTCACGCATCGATGATGCTTTCGATCCAATCGATGTAGCGGGACACGCGCACGTTGTAGACCACCTGCCCGTAGAAACCCGCCTCCAGCGCATGCTCGGGAACGGCGGTGATCCAGGAACCGAGGCCCACCAGTTGCCAGGCCCCATCTTTCCTGATCACCAGCGGGCCACCGCTATCGCCGTTGCCGAGCACGCCTTCAAGGGGAAGGCCCTGCGGAGGCGGATCGAAACTGTACCAGAGATAACGCGCGTTGCCGCCGGTGATCGCGTTGCAGGCCCGACGCAGGGTCGTACGATGTGACCCGCCGGGTACCAGTCCAGTCGCACCGTTGCCGGTGGCGCCCTTCCCTATCAGGGCGGCGACCTGCGTGACCTCGTCGGCGCCACGGTAGAGTGCGACCGGCGGAACATCGCTCACCGGTGCGGCAAGTTTGATCAATGCAATGTCATCGGACGCCGCCAGAAACGCGTGGATTTTCGACGCACTCCCCGTTGCCATGGCTTCCTCGCCCAGCGCCTCGGGCATCCTGCGGTAGCCGCGATGCAGGAAGACACGCTCGACGCCGTAGCTCTTCCCATCGAGGGTGATGGTGGCGCCCATCCCCTCCATCGGTGCGGCATGCGCTGCGGTCAGCACCCAGCGCGGTGCGATCAGGACGCCGTGCCCCTCGCCTGGCATGTCCGCCAGTGCCGGGAACACCGATGCGTCGATCTGGTACCTGGCATCGTCAACATCATCGCGGATGACCACGGCACCGGCAGCGAACGGGAGCGTGGCCAATGCCAGGAGAATCCAGCGGTTCATGATGACCTTCATCCTCGTCTTCGATCAGACCAGCCTAGCCGAACATATCCAGCATGGGGATGTCGTACGACCAGACCCTGGCACGGGTCGATGAAGCGGCAGAATCGGGCCATGAAACCCACGATGCTGCACGAGCCGCCCTGCGCATCAACACAGGAGCGGCCCGGGAGCGGTCAGGACCGGATCGGACCGACGTCGCTGATGCCGCTGCGATCGCAGAGCTCAAGAACCTTGCCTGGCTCCTTCACTTCGCCGCATGACACCCAGTTCGGACGCAGCCCCAGCACATGCTCGACGCGATCATGGAACAGCTTCAGATCGGCCGTGCCCTGGCGTCCGTCCAGCGGAAGATCGTGACGGAAGCTGCTGTGAATGGCCGGGACAGCAGGGTTGGCCCAGTACGAACCCTGATCGTCGGCACGCGTCTGCAGCGCAAACCGGGCCCGCGTACCACCGGCCTCTTCAGAAAGCGCAACGGTGTACCAGCTGACCGCCGTCATGTTGACGTTGTAGAACGTCGTCATGGTGCCCTGGTAGCCCATGCGGCGTTCGACATACCCATAGGTGCGCTTCGCCGCGATACCGGGCGCGCCAGCATCGAATTCCATCTTTCCGGGCGCCAGCAGGTTCAAGACCTCGATTGAAGCAGCCCTGACCTGGTCGATCGATTTCCCGGGATAGAAGCGGGATGCCGCCACCGCCTGCTCGGGCGTTTCCTTCTTCGGAAGCATCCCGCACCCACTGATGGACAACGCCAGCGCCAGAACAACAATAACTCTCACAGAACTACATCCTTATATGTGGGCGAGAAGTGCCCAATCGAGCGGGCACCATGCCCCCCCCTGCGCATTAGCGACCATCGGCAGTACTTCTTGAGCCCTGCGACCGCCCTGCGAGGCGGTTCGTGGGGCGGTGGCGTGCATGGTTCTGCGCAACTGACCTGCGCCTGCATCCGGCCCCTTGGGATCGGTGAACGGCAGGTCCGACTGGCTGCCGCTCCATGCATGCCCCATCCCCTGCACCACATAGTGCTGCACCAGCGTCCTGCCGCCGTGGGCATAGGTATCGACCGTGTAGGCGCATCTGTCCGTGGCAGGAAGAAGCTGCGTGGACTGCATGACCCGGAGGAAGGCGCCGGGAGTCGTTGACGCCCGGGCGGCCACGGGCTTGGCACCAATGCGGGGAAATCAACGCCCCCTGCCCTCCTGCTCCGTCGGTTCCACCGCATACATCATCGCTACCGCCGATTCTCCCTCGCCTCCCGCTTCTACAGTGGATCCACCGCGCCCGCCCCGCGCTTGATGGAGGACTGAATCATGCCCCAGGTCTATGCTGCGCTCTGGAACGGAACCCATTACCTGATCACCCGCAAGCGGGTCATCAACAACTGGTGGGCGTCCAATTCGGTGATGGTGCTGACTGCAGAAGCACTGGACGCTGCCCTGACAGTCGCCGCATCACCCGCATTGCCGCGGGACGAGGACTGGCAGCCTGCGCTTGCGTTGCTCCAGAGTGCCCAGGTCGCTGCCACATCCGCCGGCTACGCAGAGACGACCCAAGGCCAGAGCATCCTGGTGAATCTCAGCAATGCCGTCCAGGCGATGCAGGCGTCACCGCCGAATCCGGACCAGGTTGGATCTGCTGTCACCCACCTCACCCGCAGATTGTTCCGTCAATCCACGCTGCCAGAGCGCATCAGGAACCTGGCAAACACGTTGCCGGTGTTCTCGCCGGATTCATGGGGGCCCGCGCTGCTGACGGCACAGAACCTGGCCCGGGACACCCGCGCATGGGCGGCGCAGGTTCCCATGGTTGTCGTCAACCAGGCTGGGCAATGGACGCTCCCTGGCGGCCGCAGGCATGACAACGAGACCGAGGAAGATGCTGCCCGCCGGGAGTTCATGGAGGAAACCGGCATCTCCCTCGACACCGTCAACTTCCCGCGGGATCTGCTCAAGCCTAATCGACGCTATGCATTGGTCCGCTTCAGGACGGTTGCCCGGGATCTGCAGAACATCGCCGATGCAGTCTGCGCCAACGTGCGGGCAAGGCCCAGTGTGATGCGCCCGACCGCCAGTGAGGTGACCGATTGGGAAATCGATCATGCACAGCTGGTGGCGGCCGCCGATCTTGGCAACTACCTGGGCGCACGCGCGGCGGTCACGCCACCCAGCACGCAGGATTTCGCCACCATGCTGCAGCAGATGTCCAGGCCCTACAGCCAGTCGATTGACTGGTACGCCGCGATGGCCGCATCGCTGTCTTCCAGCTGAGAGGGCCCTTCGCCCCCTGCCCGCCCCTGCACCCCAGCGAGGCCCACCATGAAAGAGAGCACGCCCGAACGCGAGGCCCGGCGCCACATCAGCAAGCAGCTCACCGCGCAGATCAACAACGCGCAGGTGTATCCCGACGTCCGCTCGGTCGTGGTGAAGGCCCTGGCCGACATCAAGGACCAGCTGCGCAGCCTGTCCAGCAAGGTACGGCGGGATTACAGCCTGAAACCCGGTGAGCCGTTGATGTTCTTCTACGTAAAGGGCGGCAATGCGCTGGACGCACTGCTTGAACGCCCGGCAGACCCGCCGCCGACGCTGTTCGATTTCGGCAGGCCCGACTGGGACACGCAGGTGGTGATCAACCCCTGGATCCCGATCCCGGCACAGGACGCCCTGCACGGCGGTGTTGAAGACATCGTGATCGACGTGATGCAGGGTGCCGGCCTCAACATCGCGCTGGAGATCAGCGTCTTCCCACCCAACCAGAATCCGCTGGCCGGCCAGGTGGTGGATCTTGCATCGGTGGACATCCATGTGCCGCCCGGCCAGCAGTGCCTGGTGACATGTGACAACCCGCAGACGTTCCGGAAGGTGTACGAACGTGACCGCGCGGGCCTGCATCTGTTCACCAGCGAGCCATTGAAGGGCATCGGCACGTCCGCGCCGGTAACAAGCCCGTCCGTGCTGCCCCCTCCGCAGCCACCGTTGCCGCAGCCCGTGCAGCCGCCGCCTGTCCCTCCGCCGCCACCCGGCATCATCCTCAACGACGGCATCAAACCGTTCGTGCTGTATCGCATGGGCTATACCTGGCACGCGCGATGGGTGAAGGATCCGAAGGCGCCTGCCGGCGATGACCCGGTGACGCCGCGGCCGATCCTGATGGAACTGATCGATGTCACCACGCCGCGCCGCGATACCGTGGAGACCGTGACAGTGTGGTCGGACATCCTCCGCAACCACCTGGTGATTGCCGAGGATGCCGGTTCTGAAGAGCGCTGGCGGCTGCCCCTGCCCAGCATGGAGTACCACCTGTGGGAAGGCCTGACCATGCTGTGCGAGATCGCTGCCTATCCCGGCTGGCCAGGCGCGGACAAGCTGCAGAAACGTCGCCGCAACGTGCAGCGCATCCACGACTGGTACCGCGACCAGCAGGGCGACCTGGCGACGTTCGGCCGGGTGATCGATGGCATCGCGGCGGCGCCGGTGTTCGCCGATGACACGGACTGCATGCAGCAGGTCGATGCCTGCATGCGTATGGTCAAGGCGCGCATGCAGGCGTCAGCCTCGGGATTCGATCACGGCGCGCTGTCGGCCACCCACGCGCAGCGTCTGGCGCACGGGCGGCAATGGGGCGTGCAACGGGTCGCAGCGCTGCTGCAACGCCTGGGTGCACCTGCCGCTTCGTGCGGCTACAGCGACGATCTCGCCTTGATCGGGACACTGGCACAGAACCCGTACCTGGATGTCACCCAGGTGCCGATCTCCGGCGTCGACTGCGCGATGATCATCCGCACCGACCCTGCAACGCTGCGCAAGGCGACGGCGGCCAACTGCTTCCTTGCGCTTGCCCAGGATCTCGGCGCGCACATGACCATCGAGGATTCCCTGCACTCGACCGTACGCGCCACAGGTGTCAGCTACGAGCGGACGCTGGTGATCTTCGATGCGCCGCATTCGCCGTCGGCGCGCGTGGCCAAGGCAATCCTGACGTTGACCACTGCAGGCCCGATCGATTGCCCATTCCACGACAGCCCCCATGGTTCCGGACAGGCCATCGCACCGTTGCTGGACATGGACAACCAGCGCAAGGTGGCGGCCTCGATCATCCAGGGTTTCGTGCAACGGGCGAACCTGTCCAGGCAGCACGAGATGATCCGAGTGTTGCTGCCGTAGGGGGAGTGAGCCGCGCCCCCCCTGCCCTGCACCTGGATCGCATCGATCGCGCACACTCCGCCGCAGCACAGGTGCGGAGCAACTGATCCACCGGGAAACGCCTTCGCCCGGCATGGCGTCGAGCGAAGGCCGTGTGGCTTTGAATCAATGCAGCGGCACCTTCAGCACCGAAGGCGCGTTGGCCGGCGAGCTGAAGGTCACCGCCCCCCCAGCTGGCTGATGCCCGCATAGCGCAGGTCCACGGTATCGACCACCAGGGTCAGCCGGCTGCCGGTCGGGAGGTTCCAGCTGCTGGCTTCCAGGCGAAGATCGATGGTTCTCGGCTGGCCGGGCGTGGCACCGCGCAGGGTGTACGGCTTGTGGCTGATCAGCTGGCCGTTGCCCAGCATATCCTCGGCATACAGGTAGGCATACAGCGTGGTGTTGGCGCGAGTGGGCGTCACCGTCAACCGCACTTCCGGTGCGCCATCCAGGCGGCGTGCACTCCAGTAGATCGGGCCCTGCCAGACGCCTGCGGCGTTGCGGCCAACGAATGGTACATAGGCACCGGGCGGCAGGTTGAACATCTGCAGCGCGCCGGACGCCATCACCACGCCGGAGTTGGCGGCAGTCAGCAGGCCGCTGCCGATCCGGTAGTTCCAACCGGTGCCGCCACCGCTCTCGGCCAGCCCTCCGGTGGGCAGCAGAAGCCCGGTCGGCGCGGTCAGCCCGTAGCTTACGGCGCCGGTAGAGGTGGCCTGCCAGTCCGGATAACGGCTCCAGCTGCCCTTCTGCGACTTCAACTGCACCGCCGGCTGGCGATCGATGCCATTGGCGACGCCCTTGAGGTAGTGGTCGAACCAGTCGCCCACCGTGGCATAGACCTCATTGGGAATGCCGAGCGCACCGAAGGCTTCGTTGAGGGCGTGGTCGCCATGGCGCAGCTGCAACTGCTTGGGTCCCTTCAGGCGGGTGAAGAAGTCGACCAGCTGGCCCGGCGGAAACAGGCTGTCGTTGAAGGCGTTGGCGAGGAATACCGCGGGTTGGTTGGCATTGATCTCATCAAGGCTGCTGGCCGGGCTGCGCTGTGCCGCCACCGGCAGCAGCGAGTCCACCGCCCCCTGGTAGTTGCCGACCAGCACATTGCCGTTGATGGTGGCCAGCTCCGCCCCGGGGCGGCCAGTCGCCAGGCCGGCTGCCACCAGCAGGGCAATA
The DNA here is from genome assembly GCF_006228405.1 of Stenotrophomonas sp. pho. Taxonomy (NCBI): domain Bacteria; kingdom Pseudomonadati; phylum Pseudomonadota; class Gammaproteobacteria; order Lysobacterales; family Lysobacteraceae; genus Stenotrophomonas; species Stenotrophomonas sp. pho. The sequence goes on from NZ_CP029759.1 coordinate 2,377,186, forward strand.
CCTTGCGCGCTGGGCGTGTCATGGCTGTAGAGCGACGCCTGCAGGTCGGCCCAGCCGCTCAACGCGGCAACGGCCTTGATGCGCGGGTCGCGTGCTGCCGCCAGCAGGCTGGTGCCGGCCCCATAGGAGATGCCCGATACACCGATTCGTGAGGGGTCGGCACGGGTGTTGTCCAGCGCCCAGTCAATCAGTGCACTGACGTCCTCGACCGTGGCCGGCCCGGCGATGTCGATGCTGCCGCCCGACTCCCAGAAGCCGCGCGAGCTGTAGCTGATGACCACATAGCCGCGCTGCGCCAGCGACTGTGCCACGCCCACGTACTCCACGCTGGGCACTGCCCAGCTGCTGGGCATCACCAGCAGCGGATAGCGGCCACTGCCGGCCTCCTGGGGTTCGATGACGAAGGCCCCGAGGGGCGTGCCATCCCAGCTGGGGATGGTGCGATGAGTGGTCTTGACCGTGGTCGCCAGGGCCGTGGGCGCCAGCCCGGTCAGCAGGATCAACAGCAGCAGAACCTTGCGCATCGTTGTCTCTCCCCGTCGGTGGTGGTGCAACGGGTCGGACCGTACCAGTGCGAATGGTGGCTGGCACCTTGCGACGCAACATGCCGCAAAGCGCGCCTTGCTATGCTTCGAGGCACTGCGGGCCCTCCGCAGTCTCCCATCAAAGCAAGGACGCCCCCGATGCACAGGATGCTCGTCGCAGGCACGCTCTCCAGCGTTGCCTGCCTGTTCGCCCCTTCAGTGTTGGCAGAAGATGCCCCCGAACCCGCCAACGACTGCGCGGAGATTGCGCGGCTGATGGCCAACGACGACTTTGCGGCACTCGACGCGATGGCCGCGCGTTTCCGCAAGGGCGAGCTCAACGCCGCCGGCCAATCCCGGCTCGGCCGTTTCTACATCTGCATGTCGCGTGCAATCGGCACGTCGCGGCAGGACGTTCAAGCCTGGAACGACTGGTCTGCATGGGCGGCGCGCTGGGTTCAGCACGCGCCGAAGTCTGCGGCGGCCCACCTGATCACCGCACGGATTCCACTCAACCTGGCCTGGAGCTACCGCGGCAACGGATACGCCAACACCGTCAACGACGAAGACTGGGCACAGTTCCATGAGTACAACGCGGTTTCGCGGGCCTACCTGCAATCGCATGAGGATGTTGCCGGCGGCGACCCGTTCTGGCACGAGATGAACGTGCTGATCGCGCTGCGCGAAAGCGCGGATGACGACGAAATGCTGGCGCTCGTTGATCGAGCAGCGAAGGCCTTCCCCGACTACGAACCACTGCACCTCATTGCCATGGAGTACTTCACGCCGGCCTGGGGCGGCAGCGCGCAGAAGATGGAAGCCTTCGCGCGGCACTCGATGGCCAGCGCACCAAAGAAGAAGCGGGCCATGCGCTACGCACGGCTGTACTGGTCGGCCACCGAGTATTCGCCCGATCACTTCCGCGCGGCGAAGCCTGATTGGCCGCTGATGCGCCAGGGACTGGACGAAATCGCTCAGCAGTACCCGACCATCGACAACCTGGAATCGATCGTCCGCTATGCCTGCCTGGCACGCGACAGCGACGCACTGGTCCGCTGGAATCGTTTGTGGTTGAGCCGCAGCGGTTTCGACGAGGCGGCCATTGCGAGCTCGACCGAGCAAAGCAAGGCCGCATGCCTGGCGCCGGACGAAGAACAGGAAGCATTCCTGTAGCGCCCGCCGCCGCAGGCCCTGGCGCGCAGCTGGCAGGCCTGCCAGGCGCCTAGCACGCGCGCGTGTCATCCACGCGCCGCGTGATCTGACATATCACCAGTGCTTGCGCATGATCACAGCTTCGCCCTTTCGTCATTGACCACAAGGCGCCAGCTTGTGACGCTTATGACACCGCAGGGCTGATGGCCCAACAACGCGGCCAGGCTCCACCGCAATCCGCAGCATCCGTCTCCGCAGCATCTCCGCATGTCCTCGCCCCGGCCAGGTCGTGACGGGCGGCTGCGCCCTGAATCTTCTGCTGGAGAATCGAAATGCGCCTTGCAGGCTTTGTCTTTGCCATCGTACTCAGTGCTTTTGCCGGTGCTGCACAGGCCCAGGTGGTCACCCTCAACAAGGGCGGCTTCGTGCTGACCTACGACTGCAGCATCCACAGCGCCACCCGCTACGAGTACACGCTTACCGCCGATACCGGTTCGGCCGCACGGCCGTCCAGCTTCTACAAGGACCCGGACCTGCCGGCCGGCTGCCTGGGCCAGACCAGCACCGCGTCCTACGCCAGCATCAGATCGGGCTATGACCGTGGCCATCTGGTCACGTCCAACCACATGGACTACGACGCGACCTACATCCGTCGCGCCAACTACATGACCAACATCGTGCCGCAGGTGTCCAGCTTCAACCAGGGCATCTGGGTGAAGGCCGAAAACGTGGCCGAGTGCTACCGCGACATCGCACCGGTGGACGTCTACGGTGGTGTGGTCTACGGCGACGCCGCCAACGATTACTTCCTCGCCAGCCATGGCATCCCGACCCGGAGTTCTTCTGGAAGACGATCATCACCCGTGACCCGGACACCGGAACCGCCAAGGCGATCAGCTGGATCATTCCCAACGAGGCCAACCTCGGCAGCCTGGACAACTACCTGGTGACGATTGCCGATCTGGAGGAGCTGCTGGGCGCCAGCTATGTGGCGATCAACGCACCGGCCTCGCTGAAAAGCATGCTGCCGGCCACCACCTGGCCACAGCCTGCAGGGTGTGACCTGGGCTGAGCGGCGGGCAGAGGAACGTCACGATGCCTGTACACGCAGCCATCGTGACGCCAGCACTCTGGCAAACAGGAACTGCACTACGGCGCCGACGACGGTAGCAGCGACAAGCCCGTGCCCTGTCGTTGGCGTCCCACTGGACAGCGTTCGCATCAGGTAGGCCATGCTGGCCAGGCTGATCAGCAGCGTCGTGGCAAGCAGGATCAGCGACACCACCATCCTGCGCGCCGTCGATGCGGGTTCTGGCGACGGCGCGCTGGCCCATAGGCCGGCAAACGTGGCCAGTGCGCAGGCCGCCAGCAGGAGCAGCCCCGCACTCCGCAACTGCGCGGCGCCGTCGGCAACGGGCATGATGAACTCGCCTGGCGAGAATCCCGCAGGCAGCAGCAACACCAGGACGGGGAGCAGGCAGCTGCCGGCCAGCGTCACCGCGCCGGCGATGCCGGCACTGATGAGGTGATGGTGCCGGGCCTGGGATCGCACTCGGTTCAAGGGGTATTCCCGTGCAGGCGCTGGGTGGGGTGGCCCGGCAGTCTAGCGTTCCTGTGGCCGGCGTGCCCTGCCCGTCCCGCTATGGGAAAATGGCGGGCGCTTCGCCCCTTTGGCTGTTCCCGGAGTAGTAGATGTCCCGTTTCCCCTTCGATGCCGTACTGTTCGACTGCGACGGCGTACTGGTCGATTCCGAGCCGCTGGTGGCCCGCGTGCTCTCGGAAATGCTGACCGCACGCGGCTGGCCGCTGACCCCGGCGCAGGCGGGCGAGGTCTTCCTGGGCCAATCCGTGGCCCATCTGGCCGGGCTGATCGCAGAGCGCACCGGCAAGCCGTTCACCGAGCAGTGGCTGGAGGAATTCCGCCAGCAGCGCAATCGTGCGCTGGAGCAGGACCTTGAGGCGATCCAGGGGGCGCCCGAGGCCGTGCGTGCGATCGCCATAGCGACCGGTGGCCGCATTGCCTGCGCGTCCGGTGCCGACCTGATCAAGGTGAAACTGCAGCTGGGCAAGGTCGGCATCCTCGATGCCTTCGGCGACCACGTCTACAGCGGCCAGGACATGCCGAGCACCAAGCCGCACCCGGACGTCTACCTGGCGGCCGCTGCCGCGCTGGGTGTGGATCCGAAGCGCTGCGCGGTCATTGAAGACACCGTGACCGGCGCGACCGCCGGCGTGGCGGCGGGTGCCACCGTGTTTGGCTTCAGCGAGGGCGGCCCGCACCACAGCACGCCGGAGGCCCTGCGCGCTGCGGGTGCGAAGGTGATCTTCCAGCGCATGGACCAGCTGCCGGCATTGCTGGCGGCCTACGCCGCCGACGCTGCCGCCTGAGGCGGCCTCAGCCTGCAGCGCCCAGTGCGGCGCTGCGGCGTTTCCCGGTGTAATGGAGCACGGACAGGTACAGGCCAGTGAACAGCTGCAGGAACAATGGCAGCAGCGGCGAATAGGTGATCCACGCTGCCGGCTCGCCCTGCCCCAGCCCGCGAGCGGCGAAATTGGCGATCACCGCCAGGGTGAAGACGATCGAGGTCCAGCGATGCACGGGCCGCGCCCAGCCACCCCGGCTCATTGACGGCGCCTCGCTTCGGATCGGGCTTCGATCATCTTCCAGCCATTGCCGGACGGGTCACGGAATCCGGCATCGATGGCGCCATAGCGTTCGACCGGCTCCTGGGTGAACTCCACGCCCTGCGCCCGCCATCGCGTATAGCACGCCTGGCAATCGTCCACGGCCAGTACCAGCGGCGGCATGGCGCCCTTGGCCACCAGCTGCTGCAGCGCCTGCGCGGTGGCCGCATCGTGGGTGGGCGGGCCCGGAACGAACAGCCCCAGCTGGAATCCGTCCTGGCCGGGGCTGCGTACCGTCAGCCAACGGTAGCTGCCATTGCGCACATCGGTGTGCACTTCGAAACCGAGCATGCCGACGTAGAACGCGAGTGCCTCATCCTGGTCGCGCACATACAGGCCGACCGTGTTCACAGTGTTTGTCATGGGACCTCCCTCAGGTGGGGTCCACGTTAGCAACCGCCTGGCGACGGCGCTTCTCCAAAACTGCGATGTTCAGGTCCGGTCGCTGCGCGGCACGCGCATGGCATTCCGGCACGCTGGCCGGGGTCACCTGGCCAGCGCGCTCGCGTGCGCGCACGTTGCCCGGGCTGTCGCCGGTGATGTCACGGAAGATGCGGCCGAAGGTGCCCAGGCTGCTCCAGCCGGTCTGCGCGGCGATCTCGGTGACCGGCAGGTCGGTGTCACGCAACAACGCCACGGCCCGTTCGATGCGACGGCTGAGCAGGTAGCGGTGCGGCGGCAGCCCGAATGCCTGCTTGAACGAACGCGCGAAATGCGCCGCGGATACGGCACTCACTTCGGCCAGGCGGGCCACCGGCCAGTCCTCGTGGCTGGCATGGTCCATCCGGTCCTTGGCACGCAGCAGGCGTCGCAGCAGTTCGGGGCTCTGGTTCATGCCGCCACCGTGCGCGCCAGATGGTGTCGCGCCGCATGCCTGGCCTGCGCGGCCTGCTCGCCCAGCCAGTCACCGAATGCAATGACCTTGGCGCACCGGCTGCGCGCCGTCGGTGCGACGAACCAGAAACCCCGCCCGTCGCTGGCCACACCGGGATGTGCCTGCACCAGGCGCCCGCTGTCCAGTTCGGCCTGGAACAGGATTGGCGAAGCAATGGCGATGCCCTGCCCGGCAATGGCCGCGCCCACGTCCAGATGCTCTACCGCAAAGGGGGTGATGAAGCTCTCTGCGGCCGGCGGCGGAACCGCGCCATGTGCGGAGAACCACAGTGCCCACCAGTCGGGCCTGCCGAGCAGCGGAACGTCCAACGCCCGGCGACCGAGCCCGTCTGCCGCCGGCAGCAGCGCTGGCGCGCACAACGGGGTGAAAATGCTGGGGAACAGGGGCGTGGCCTGCAGCCCGGGCCACCCGCCATGCCCATTGCGGATGGCGGCATCGAAACGCCCGGCGGCCAGGTCCTGGGGCTCTGCCGACAGGTCCAGTTCCAGCACGATGTTCCGATGGCGGGCACGAAAGCTGCCCAGCCGCGGCGTCAACCAGCTGGTGCCCAGCGTGGGCAATACGGACAGACGCAATCGCGCCGCATCCATGTCAGCGGCACGCATGAAACTGGCACGAAGCGCGTCGAAGGCCCGGGTGGCCTCCTGCGCGACGCTGGCACCCGCTTCCGTCAGCTCCACATGCTGTGCATGGCGCAGGAACAGGCAGGTACCGGTCTGGGCCTCCAGCCGGCGCACGTGGTAACTCACCGATGCCGCACTGGTGTCGAGCTCCTCGGCAGCACGGGCGAAACTGCCCAGCCGCGCCGCCGCTTCGAAGGCGCGGATGGCGGCAAGCGATGGAAGCTGGCGTTGGGTCACCATAAGTCTGGCTTAGCCTGAGCCCGGATATCTGCGTGGTCAATCCCCCTCGCACCCGCAACGATGGAGGCACTTCCGGCAAGGGGTCACGCACATGGATCGACGGCAGTTCCTGGCCACCTTGGCCGCAGTGGCAGCCTCAAGCGCCCTACCCTCGGGGCGGCCCCTGTCCAGCCACAGCGAAGACTGGAAATGGTTGCAGGGCAACTGGCGGGTCCGGCACCAACGGCTGAAGGAGCGCCTGCTGGGCGATACCCGCTGGGAAGCCTTCAGCGGCGCCAGCGCGGTCTGGCTCACCCTGGGCGGACTCGGCACCATCGATGACAACGTCATGGCGCTGCCTTCGGGTCCCTACAGGGGCCTGGGCGTGCGTGCGTTTGATCCGGTGTCTTCCACGTGGTCGATCTGGTGGATCGATGGACGCAACCCTGCCCATATCGAAGCGCCCGTGCGCGGCGTCTTCGAAGGCGATGGCGGCAGCTTCCGTGGTCGTGATCACTTCAAGGGACGCCCCATCGACGTCTGGTTCCGCTGGCATGACATCCATGGCGAGGAGCCGTGGTGGGAGCAGGCGTTCTCCGACGATGCCGGCGCGCGCTGGGAAGTGAACTGGCGCAACTGGTTCCGCCGCACTGCGGCAGCCCCCTCTCCGCTTCCGAAGCTGCCGGATGCACCGCGCGATTTCGATTTCCTGGTGGGCCATTGGAACGTGCGCCATCGTCGCCTGCGCGCTCGGCTGGCAGGCAGTGATGCGTGGGACGCGTTCAACGGCACCCTGCACAACTGGCCGGTACTGGGAGGATTCGGCAACGTGGGCGACAACCTGATGGACGTGCCGGGAGCACCGCTGCGCGGCATGGGTATCCGCGCCTGGAACGCCGCTGAGCGGCATTGGCTGATCTGGTGGCTGGATGGCCGGGAGCCGACCCGGATCGGCGCGCCGCTGCGCGGTGGTTTCGAGGCCGGCGTCGGCCGCTTCTTCGGCGAAGACCAGCACGACGGTCGATCAATCCAGACGCGGGTGATCTGGTCACGCATTACCCCGCGCTCGGCGCGCTGGGAACAGGCGGCATCGACCGATGGCGGGCGCAGCTGGGAAACCAACTGGGTCAGCGACTTCGAGCGGCAGGCATGAAAGCGCGGCTGGCCGTGATGCTGCTGGTTGCTGCGTCGCCCCCCGCGACTCCCTCAAGCGTGCTGCAGATCGTCGGCTCCGCTGAACGCTTTGCGCCGGGCGTTGCATCCACGCAGTACGACGAGATTCGACTGACCCTGAGCCCGGACGGAAACACCGCGCTGTGGTTCAGCCGCAACCGTCCCGGCGGTCCGGGCGGGTATGACATCTGGGTCTCCCGCCACGATGGGCAGCGCTGGCGGCCGGCGACGCCGGTCTCGTTCAACACGCCGGGACGAGACTTCGATCCCGCGTTCTCCGCAGATGGGCGCGTCGTGTATTTCTGCTCGGACCGCGCAGGCGGCCAGGGCGGCGACGATCTGTACCGGGTCAGCATTGGACGCGACGGTCGATTCGGCGAACCGGAGAATCTGGGCCCCGCGGTGAACAGTGCGGCCGACGAGTTCGCACCGATGCTCTCGCCGGACGGTCGTACGCTGTTGTTCTCCAGCGATCGCGCGGGCGGTGCCGGCGGCCATGACCTCTACAGCGCCACGATGATCGGCGGCGTGGCGCAGCTGGCGCGGCCGCTGGTCGGTGGCATCAATACCGCCGCGCAGGAGTTCGATGCCACTTTCCTCGGCGACGGCCGAACGGTGGTGTTTGCCCGCGCCCTGGACTTCGCCACTGCACCGGTCCGCCAGTTCATTGCCTACGAGCGTGGAGGCCGTTATGACGCGGGCCATGCATTGCCCTCCCCGGTGAACGAAGCCTCCGGCGACAGCTACGGTGCGATGCTGGATGGCTCGCAACCTGACACTTTGACCTATTCGGCGCGGCGCGCAGACGGTGCGGGGTTGGACCTGTACCGCATCCGCTACCGTTCGGGCGAACCATGATCCGCACTCAACGCTGCGTCGGCAGTTCCAGACGATGCTTGCGGCACAGCCGATACACGGTCACCCGCGAGATCTGCATCTGCCGTGCGCACTCGGAGACGTTGTAGCCGGTCTGGCGCAGGGTCTGCAGCAGCACATCGCGCTCGGCCTGGCCGCGGGCATCCTGCAGCATCGCGCCCGGCGGCGCATGCTCGGCCCCACCCAGTTCAAGGTCACGCTCGTTGATCAGCTCGCCTTCGGCCATGATCGCCGCCCGCTGCACCCGGTTGAGCAGTTCACGCACGTTGCCGGGCCAACCGAAGCGCCGCATCGCCTGCAGCGCAGCGGGCGCAAAGCCACGTGCACGCACGCTGTGGCGCAGGCGGAAGCAGCGCAGGAAGTGCTCGGCCAGCAGCTGCACATCGGCGCCACGCTCGCGCAAGGGCGGCATCAGCAGGCGCAGCACATTGAGCCGATAGTAAAGATCGCTGCGGAACTGCCCCTGCGCCACCGCGTGCTCCAGTTCGACGTGGGTGGCCGCGAGTACACGCACGTCGGCCCGCAACGGCTGGCTGCTGCCGACGCGCTCGAAGGTGCCTTCCTGCAGCACGCGCAGCAGGCTGGTCTGCGCCTCCGCCGGCAGGTCGCCCACCTCGTCGAGGAACACGGTGCCGCCGTGTGCGGCTTCGAATACGCCTATCTGGCGCTTGTCGGCGCCGGTGAACGAGCCACGCTCGTGGCCGAACAGCTCCGACTGCACCAGGCTGGCCGGAATGGCACCGCAGTTGATCGCGATGAACGGCTTGCCCGCACGGCCAGACAACGCATGCAGCGCGTGAGCCGCCAGCTCCTTGCCGGTACCGGTTTCGCCGGTGACCAGCACCGGCAGTTCGACCGGCGCGAACTTGTGCAGCACGGTGCGCACCGCATGCAACGCAGTACTCTCGCCGATCAGTGCGCGTGGTCCCTGGCCGCCGCATACCTCGCTGGCAGAAGGATCATCCGCGTCGAACTGCTGGCGCATCGCAGCCACCAGGTCCTGCAGGCCGAAAGGCAGCGTGAACCGCGAGATGCAACGCTGCAGCAAGGGCAGCCACGCTGCAGGCGTGGGCCCTGCGCCGGGTGGCAGCACCGCAAGCCAGGGCAGATGCACGTGCTGTTCGATCCATGGCGCCAGCAACTGCAGCGCGGGCGTATCCAGATGGCGAAGATCCAGCACAGCGACCAGCCGATCACGCCCGCGCAGCCCGATCGCCATCGCCGGGTCGGGATGGATGCGGCGCACGTACCAGCCTGCGGCCGCCAGCGCGCTGCGCTCGTTCGCCAGCGGCTCGCCGAACCAGAGCACGCAACGTGATGTAGAAGCCTCCGGGACCGCCGCCATGCTTCCCCCAGCATCCGGACACCGTCGGCGGACTGTCAGGCAATCACCGGCGTGCCGCCCTCCGCCGGGACCCTCTACGGCCACCGCAGCGGCCTTTGATGGGCGGATCCTAGCGCTGCGCTAAACGGCGGCGCAATAAGCGCCGCGTCAAGAGACCACCGGCTGAAGCGGCATCGTTACAGTCCGCGACGGCACCTGTAACACCCGTGTGACAGTCGGGCGCCCGCCTTGCCCTGCGGCGCGTGGTACAGCGCGATCCCAACATTTTTCCGACGCCGCTGTAACAGCGCGGCAGCAGCCCCCTGCGCCTGCCAGCGCCTGGCGCCAGGGCAGCCAAGCCTTGCAGGGTTGGCACGGTTGATGCGTGCTTCCGCCGCACCCACCACGGGAGATCGGCATGGACGGCATCACCCCCATTCGCGGCCTGCTGGCAACGCTGGCTGTGGCCCTGCTGTCGGTTGGCGCGAGCGCCTCTGCCTCCGGTGCACGCCAGGGCGTGAAGGCTCAACCGGGCGAAATCGTCCTGTTGCGTGATGTGTCCGCACGCCCGGCCTATCGCATGGCGCCGCCCGGCATGGCGCTGATCGCCGACCCGAAACCCAGCGCGAGATCGCGGCGGCCCTCGGTGCGGGTGCCCCGGCAAACGGGATGGACGAGCTGAGCGATGAGGACTACGCAGACATGGGGGCAGGTCAGGCCGCCACAGCCACCGCACCCGCAGGCACCACGGTCGAACGTGTGACGCAGCAGGCATTGCGCGGTACGCTCGGCCGCAACGGTGACGGCATGGTCGGCAGCAGTCTCGGTGGCGCCATGAGCGGGCCGCTCGGCGCGGTCGGCAACAGTACCCGCGGCATCGGCGAGACCGTGCGCGGCGCGCTCGGCCAGTTCCCGCTGCAGGGCATGGCCCCGGCAGGTGGCAAGTGAGGCGGGCGCACTGGCTGCTGCTGATCCTGCCTGCCACGCCGTTGATCGCGCAGGCCGATGACTACAGCGGCATGCTCGCCTACCTCGACGTTGCCCGCATCGACGGCCGTGCACTGGCCGGCGCGAACGGCGCCATCGCGGTCAACCAGGCGGCCGGCGACCTCAATCTGCAGGCCAACCTGCGCGGCATCGCCACGGGCGAACATGCCGACGTCTCGATCGGCAACCGACAACTGCGCGGTGGCAACCGCGTGCTGGGTGCACCGATGCACGCCACTGCCGTCATCGATGGCAAGGCGCTGGCCGGTGCCAGCGGCATCGCATCCATCAACCAGGCCAGCGGCATCGCCAACACGACGCTCAACGTCGTCAGCGCGACGCTGGCCCGACAGGGCATACGCGAAACCGACGATACGGCCTTGGCCGCCGAGGGTTCCGCGTTGGCAGGGGGGCGGGACGACGCCGGTCGCGGCGTCGCGGCGGGCACCCGCAGCGCCGGTGTCACCAGCACCGCGCTGCGGGGATTCGACGGGGTCCTGCAACTCAATCAGATCGCGGGCAGCGGCAATGACACGGCCAATGTACTCGGCCTGGTCGTGCAGGACCGCCCGTGACAACCACCCAACCGATGCACCACCCGATGAGAGAGAGGGCACCATGAAAGCGACCGTCAAACGGACCATGCTCGCCATGGCGATTGCCACTGCCTCGACCGCCGCTGCGGCCAATGGCTGGGACAACCAGAACGCCAACGCGAACATCAACCACACCCACACCGTCAGCGAAACCCGCAACGAGACGCACAACCACACCGACAACGACGTGCGCAACCGCACCGTCAACGTCAATGTGCAGAAGCACAGCACCATCCAGGCCGACGAACGCAAGGAAAAGAACAACCACGGCGTCGACGTGAACCTGGAGAAGGACCTGCGACTGAGCACCGACATCAATTTCTCCGGCGACCCGAACATCACCGGCGACATCGACCTCGATTCTGCGGCCATTGCCGTGATCGACAACCGCCAGTCGATCAGCAACAACGCCACCAGCAACAGCCTGATCACCAACAGTGCCTCCATCGGTGACAGCGTGGGTGCAGGTGCCTCCGGCAACCTGGGCTTCAACGTGGTATCGGGCGACAACAACGCCCAGGACAATGCCGCCTCGTTGTCCGCCGCCGACGCGTCCTTCAGCTTCGGCATGGCCGACGCCGAGGTGTTCGTCAACCAGGCCGGCTTCGGCAACGCCACCATGAACTCCGGCGTCACCAATGCCGCGGGTCTCAGTGGCAATGCCTTCGGCGGTGCGTCCGGCAACATCGGCGTGAACATCGCCTCGGGCAACAACAACGAGCAGAAGAATGCGCTCGCCGCCTCGGTCGCGACCACCGCAGTGGCGCAGTCGAGCATCAGCTCCAACCAGGTCTCCACCGGCAACACGGTCAGCAACGCCGGCTTCGTGCAGTCCTACACCGATACCGTGCAGGTCGACATGCGTGGCGGCGTCAGCGGCCTGACCCTGGCCTATGGCGCCGGCACCTACCGCGGTACCGGCAACGCCTACCAGATGGCCAACTACTATCTGGATACCTGGAGTGGCGAGCTGCCACACCCGGGTGGCAGCAGCACCGGCCACATCGACCTGGACGACGAAATCCAGAACGCCACGATGAACCCCAACCGGCCGGGGTGGGTGGCCTGGGCTTCGATACGCGTGAGAGTGGCACCAGCCAGTTCGTCGAACTGGGCGTGGCCGACCTGTATGCCAGCCTCAGCGGCACGGTCAGCACCACGCGCTGGGTGAACGTCAACGCGACCAACACCTCAGCCTTGTCGGGCAGCGCCTTCTCCGGCGCCTCGGGCAACATCGGCGTGAACGTGGCCGCGGGCACCGGCAACCTGCAGGCCAACAGCCTGGCCCTGGCAGTCGCCCAGCCCAGCACCGGCGGCGGTGGTGGCAGCGGCGAGTAAGCGCAACACCCCGGCCGTCCGCCAACGGCCGGGTTCCCGGGAGCTCCTGTTCCTCCTCCCCCTTGGGACAGGAGCTCCCCCTTGCTGCCGGAGAATGCGATGTTCGGCCACCGTCTCTCGATACGCCTGCTGGCCTGCCTGCTGTTGCTGGGCGGCGCGTCCGCGCGGGCGGGCGACGTCGGCTTCGCCGGCGTACTGCCCAATGGCGCGCTGCTGCAGCAGAAGGTGGAGAGCATGCAGGAACGGCGCTACCGCAACGTGGTACGCCAGCACACCGATTACAGCTGCGGAGCGGCCGCACTGGCGACCATCCTGCGCCATGCCTACCACCTGGACACCGACGAGGCGACGGTGATCGAAGGGATGATGGGGGTGTCCGACCCGGCGCTGGTGGCAGAGCGCGGTTTTTCACTGCTCGACATCAAGCGCTATGTGGAATCGCTGGGCATGCGTGGGCGCGGCTATCGCATCGATGAGGCACGCCTGCGCACGCTTCGCGTTCCCGGCCTTGTGCTGATGGACGTGCGCGGCTTCCGCCACTTCGTGGTGCTCAAGCAGGTGCGCGGCGGTGTGGTCGAGGTGGCTGATCCCATCCTTGGCAACCGCAGCCTGGCGCTGCCTGAATTCCTCGCTGCGTGGCCATCGCGCGCCGTATTCGTGGTGATCGGCAGCGATTTCGATCGCAACACAGTCCTGCTGCAACCCAGCGAACGACCCAGTGCCCGCGCGCTCTACGCGCGACAGGGGCCGATCACCGATGCCGAACTGGTCGACTTCGGCTTCAGCCACGCCGACCTGTTCTGAAGGAGGTTCCGCCATGTTCCGCCACCGACTGTTGATGGCCCTGCTGCTGGCCTGCCCCGCCCTGCCCCTGCAGGCAGCGGACGCGGCGCCCGGGCGTGGCCTGAAGGAAATTCCGGATCCCGAACTGAACCTGATGCGCGGCCGCTACACCGTAGGTGGCAATACCGTGGCCTGGTTCGGAGTGACGATGGTCTCGCAGTGGCAGGCCAGCAACGGAAGCGTGCTGCAGGGTGCGTTGACCCTGGGCATGGACTTCCGCGGCGGCGGCAGCCCGAAATTGAGCTTCCAGCCCAGCGTGCACGTGACCGCCGCAGACGCGCCGCTGCCTGACACGCAGGGTCGCCACATCGACAGCAGTGGCCTGGCCAACGCCAGCGGCCTGGTGCAGAGCGTGCAGGTGGCCGGCGATGGCAACGTCGCCCGCAATGCGACCACGCTGGTGGTGCGCAACGGCACGGTGCCGACCCGTTCGTATGACGGTGCCCATTCGCTCAGTGCGCAGGGTGCAGGCGTCTCGGCCTCCGCGGTGCTGGACGGCAACCAGGCACGCCTGCAGTTGCAGGTGGATGGCCAGGGCCTGGTCCAGCAATGGATACGCAACGGCAGCGTCGGCCAGGGCATCGCCCTGAACGGTGACGGCCAGATCGCCAGCAACCAGCTGCGGCTGGAGCTGGTGCGGGATACCGCGGGCGGCAACCTGCCGTTGAGCCAGAACGTGGCCCAGGCGATTGCGATGAACCGCGGCATGGGGCCGGGCCGGTAGCACCACGGCACGGCGTTGGGGGAAGCGTTCCACAACGCAGGACACGAACATGCACACCCTGATGAGGATCACACCGTTGGCGCTGGCGGCGCTGGCGGGCACCGCCTTCGCCGCGCCACCCGCGGCGGACGATGGCGCCGACGTGCAGGCACTGGCCAACCAGCTGGAGCAGCTCAAATCCAACTATGCGCAGGAAGTGCGGCGGCTGCGCGAACTGGACATGCAGGTGCAGGCCATGCAGGCGCGGCTGAGTGGGAAGGTTGGCCCGATGGCCCTGTCTACGGCTACGGCAGTCGAGCGTGGCGCGACTCTACAGACTTCGTCGGGTGGCGAAGGCTACGCCAGTACCGCCGCCGAGGCACAGCAGGCGAAGCAGGAATCGCGGCGCAGCGTGGATGATGTGAAACAACAGCAGTCGGCGCTGTTCTCGCGCCGCTTCACCGTCGAGAACAGCCTCACCTACGCCCGCTATGACCGCAAGCAGCTCACCCTCAATGGTTTCCTGGCGCTGGACGCGATCTTCCTCGGCAACATCGCCATCGAGAACGTTGAATCCGATTCGCTCACCTACAACCTGGCCGCACGTTGGGGTGTCAGCCCGAACCTGACGCTCAACCTGGACGTGCCTTACCTGGCGCGGCGCACCGTCTACCAGAAGGGCGGCGCCGGCGGTGCGGCGGCCGCGATCGCGCAGGAAGAAACCAATGGCAACGGGCTGGGCGATATCGGCCTGAGTGCGAATTACCGCTTGTTCGGCGAACGCGGCTGGCGCCCGGAGACCGTTCTCACTGCCGGCGTGACCGCCCCTACCGGGCGCGCACCTTACGGTCTGGACTGGAAGGTGATCGAGCGAGACGACGATGACTACATCCGCTTCGCCGTACCCAGGGAACAGCCCACCGGCAATGGCGTGTGGCAGGCCAATGTGGGCCTGTCGATGGTCAAGACCGCCGATCCGGCGATCCTGTTCGCCAACGTCGGCTATGTGCATTCGTTCCCGCGTGGTTTCAGCGACATCGACAGCAACCCCGACACGGTCAACCCGGGTGACGTGAAGCTCGGCGGCGCGGTCTACTTCGGCGCTGGCGTGGCCTTTGCGTTCAACGAGCGCACCAGTCTCAGCCTGTCCTTCAGCGACCGCATCAGCGCCCGCGCTTCCACCCGTTTCCAAGGCGGGAAGTGGATGAAAGTGATCGGCAGCGACGCCAACGCGGCATCACTGAATCTGGGCGTGACCTACGCGCTCAACCAGCACACCACACTGGTGACCCTGCTCGGCATCGGGCTGACCCCGGATGCACCGGACTTCACTCTCGCCTTCAAGATCCCGTACATGTTGTAGAGACAGCGCCAGGCACGGCTCTGCGCCCCGGGCAGGGCCTGGATTCATCTTCCGGCACCACAGCGGTCCCTGCCCGCTGCTATATTCAGTCCAGCTCGGCAGGCATGGTGCCTGCCCTCGAATCACAGGGAGTTGGACATGGGTCTGGTACAGGCGGTGAAGGGTGCAGTCGGTGGTGTGCTGGCCGACCAGTGGAAGGACTTCTACACCGTGCCCACAGGCCTGCCCTCGACGGCGGCCCTGTTCGCCGCGGTGCCGCGCGGCACCAACGCCGGCCGCGGCTCCAACACCAGTGGCTCGTCCAACATCATCACCAACGGCTCGAAGATCATCGTGCCGGAGGGCTACGGCCTGCTGCTGTTCCAGGACGGCGCGATCACCGCGTTCGTCGCCGAACCGGGCGGCTACGAGTGGCGTTCGGACGATCCCAACTCGCAGTCGATCTTCGACGGCGACGGTCTGGTCAGCACCTTCATCAAGCAGAGCTGGGAACGCTTCAAGTTCGGCGGCCAGCCCGGTTCGCAGCAGGCGGCTTATTTCGTCTCGCTGAAGGAGCTGCCGGACAACCGCTTCGGTACCCAGTCGGAAATCTACTGGGACGATGGCTTCCTCAATACCCAGGTGGGCGCGGTCACGCGCGGCTCGTACACGCTGAAGATCGTCGACCCGATCCTGTTCGTGAAGAACTTCGTGCCGGCCAGCTACCTGCAGCCGGGCCAGGTGTTCGACTTCACCGACCTGGACAACGCCGCCGCCAGCCAGCTGTTCAATGAAGTGGTCGGTTCGCTGGCACCGGCCTTCAGCCTGTACACGAACGATCCGGGCAAGGGCAACCGCATCACCAAGCTGCAGCAGGACTCGCTGGGCTTTGCACAGAGCCTGTCGGCCGCCGTCGAGCAGGGCTACCAGTGGAAGTCCGATCGCGGCCTGGCCATCGTCAAGACCGCCATTGTCTCGATCGAGTACGACGCCAACACCCGCGAACTGCTGAAGACCGTCCAGCGCGCAGATGCGCTGTCCGGCTCGCGCGGTAATTCCAACCTGCAGGCGAGCGTCGCCCAGGGCATCCAGGCGGCCGGCGAGAACGGCGGTGCGGCTGGCCTGGTCGGTGTCGGCATGGCCTCGGGCATGTTCGGTGTCGGCGGCATGCAGCAGCCGGTCACGCCGGCTGCCGACGATCCGGTGGCCAAGCTGAAGAAGGCCAAGGAAATGCTGGACCTGGGCCTGATCACCCAGGGCGACTACGACGCCCTGAAAGCAAAGGCACTGGGCCTGTAACAGCAGGACGCACAACGAACATGTCCGATCCCCGAAACGGCCCACCGCCGCTGCCCGGATCCGCGCCCGCGACGCCGCCGCCCTTGCCGGCGGCGTCGTTGGATGGGCCCGGTTCGCCGCAGGACGTCCCTCCCCTGCCCGGCAGCTTCCCGCTGGACACCTCGAAGCTGCCCCAGGCCATCCGCGATGAAGTGGAAGCGCCCGATCCTGTAGCCATCGATACCTCAGCCAGCGAGCTGAAGGACGGCCTTAACCGCTGCCCGAAGTGCGGCGCCACCGACATCCGGCCCAAGGCCGGCACCGATATCCTCGTCTGCCTGTACTGCCGTCACGAATGGCATGGCGCGCGCGTCGAGGAGGAATTCGGGCTGGGCGAGGCCATCGACCAGCTGCGCGGTACGGTCATCGCCTCCGGCGCGCGTGACATCGACGCCGACACCTCGGCGCTGATGACGTTCAAGTGCACGGGCTGCGGTGCCGAAGTCACGGTCAATACCGAAAGCACGATGACGGCGCGCTGCCACTGGTGCCGCCACGTCTTCGGCGTCAACGAACAGATCAGCAATGGTGCGGTGCCCGATGCGGTGCTGCCCTTCCACATCAAGAAGGACGATGCGGTCGCGCGCATCCGCCAGTTCGTCGACAAGCGCCGCATGTTCGCGCTGAAGGCGTTCAAGGAGCAGTTCACCCCGGAAAACGTGGTGGGCGTGTTCCTGCCCTACATGATCGTGGACAGCAATGTCAGCGCGGCCGTGGCCGGCAAGGGCGAGATCCAGACCCGGCAATACACGGTCGGCAGCGAGAAGAACAAACGCACCCTGTACGACGCAGATGTCTACCAGGTCGAACGCCAAGTGGATTTCACGGTTGATGACCTGCCCCTGGAATCCTCGGCCGAGCGCGGCAATCTGGATACCCGCGCCAACACCAACAACATCATCAACACCATCTTGCCGTTCGACACCAAGAACGCGATGAAATGGAACGCCTCATACCTGGCCGGCTTCACCTCTGAGAAGCGCAACCTGGACGTGGAGAAGCTGCGGCCGCGGCTGGAAGACCAGCTGCTGTCGATCGCCCGCGCGCAGGTGGAAGGTTCGGTGAGGCGCTACAACCGTGGCGTGCGTTGGGAACAGGAGCAGCTGGAGGTGCATGGAACGCGCTGGGTGTCGATGTACCTGCCGGTGTGGCTGTACTCGTATCACCAGCCCGGAAAGAACGGCGGCATGCTGCACTACATCGCAGTGAACGGCCGTACCGGCGAAACCATGGGCAGCGTGCCCGTGCAGCAATGGAAGATGCTGCTGGCGGCCCTGGCCACCGGCACCGTCATTGAAGCCCTCGCAATTGCCTTCCTGGTGGCATCGACATGAGCGACGACAGTGGCCTCTGGCTGTTGGCGGCAGGTCCAGCCGGCGCAACCGCGCTGTACTGGGCGCTGTACCGCTATTACCGCAACACCGACAAATCGCACTCCTTCGAACATGAGACCGAGATCGAGGCCAAACCGGTCACCGGCTCGGACCAGCAGGTCGGCCGGATCACCGGCACCGAGGACAAGCGTATCCGCGGTGACAACGTGTATGAGTACCGGAAACGGGTGGCAAGGGTGAAGCCGGATCAGTAGCGCCAGGCGATGCCTGGCTGCGGGAAGTGCCGGCCGCTGGCCGGCATTCCTTCGGTTTCTGGGCGCCAAGTGGGAGCCGGCCAGCGGCCGGCACTTCCCTTCGCTGGGCTGCGCCAGCGCACACCCTCACACCGTCTCCCGCCCCACCGGTTCGATACTCGCGCGGTTCACCCTCCCGAGGATGCTGCAATGGCTGCCGTGCTCGCCCGTACCTGCCTGTCCGCGTTGTGCTGCCTGGCCCTGCCCGCCCTGGCTCAGGACGCCTCGTTCGGCTTCGGCGAACAGATCACCCACACCGACCAGACCACGCAATCCAGCAGCACCCAAACCCAGAGCAGTGGCGCGGTGACCACCCAGGCCACCACCAGCGGCAGCTCGCAGTCCGGGTCACGCAGCGAAAGCAAAGAGATCGACGTGGGCTTCGGTTTCCACGACGACAACGACGACTGGGGCCACGACCGCCACCGTGGCGGCCGCGATGTGCGCGACAGCGATCTGTTCGGCAGCTGGACGCTGGGCCAGGAGAACGGCAACACCTGCTCCATCGAGCTGAAGAGTATCGAGTGGTTCGGCGGCTACAGTGCTTACGTGCCCGCCGGCTGCCCGGATGGCTTCTTCTCGGCCAACCGTTGGGTACTGTCGGGCAATCAGCTGCTGCTTACCGACACCAGCAACACCGTGTTCGGGCGCTTCCGCGCGTCAGGCGGTGGGCGCTGGACGGGCTACCGTGAATCGGATGGGGCGCGTTTGTACCTCAATCCCAAGGGGCACTGATCGCGCCGTGCACGCAATGGGCACGCGCTGATCGGGAAGATCAGGCGTCCGCCCCGCCCCGCCGCCGAAATGTCCGCTCCCACCGGTTCCCGTCTGGTCATCTATGCCGCCCTCGCGGGTAACCTCGCCATTGCCATCGCCAAGTTCGTCGCTGCCGGCATCTCCGGCAGCTCGGCCATGCTCAGCGAAGGCGTGCATTCTCTGGTCGACACATTGAATGAACTCCTGCTGCTGTACGGCCTGCGCCGCGCCGGCAAGGCGCCGGACCCGGTACATCCCTTCGGCTATGGCCGCGAGCTGTACTTCTGGAGCTTCATCGTCGCCCTGCTGGTGTTCGCCGCTGGTGCCGGCGTCTCGGCCTACGAGGGCATCCAGCACATCCGCCGGCCGGAGCCGGCCACCAACCATGCGTTGAGCTACAGCGTGCTGGGCATTTCCATCCTGTTCGAGGGTGCTTCCTGGTGGGTGGCGCTGCGCGAGTTCCGGCGTACCAAAGGCAAGCTTGGCTACTTCGAAGCCTTCCGCCGCAGCAAGGATCCTTCCACCTTCACCGTACTGCTGGAAGACAGCGCTGCATTGCTCGGGCTGGGCTTCGCGTTGATCGGCCTGGTGGCCGCGCAGGTGCTGGACATGCCGGTGCTTGATGGGGTCGCCTCCCTTTGCATCGCCGGCGTGCTGGCCGCCACCGCCTTCCTCCTGGCCCGTGAAACCAAGGGCCTGCTGGTCGGAGAGCCTGCACATCCGGCAGTAGCCGAGCGGATCATGGCGGTGGCCGAAACCGATCCGGATCTGCGCCGCGCGAACGGGGTGACCACCATGCAGATGGGCCCGGAACAGGTGGTGGCCATGCTCAGCGCCGAGTTCGAGGACGATCGGCGGACCCCGCAGATCGAAGCCTGCATCACCCGCATCGAAATGGCGGTGAAGCGCGAGCATCCGGAACTGGTGGCACTGTTCATCAAGCCGCAGACGCCCGAGATCTATGCCTCCCGCCGCGCGGCACTGGCCGCTCCGCCTGCACCGGAATGACGTGGCGTCTGCGCACGTTTCACCTCGCCAGTGCCACAGTGCCAAGCTCTCTCGCCCGAACCTGCCACTCTCGTGCCGGACTGGTTGCCCGTTTCCCTGCAGAGCCTCCCGCGCGGCTTCTACCGGCGCCCGCCAACCGAGCTCGCCCCGGAGCTGCTCAACAAGCTGCTGGTGCGCAACGATGGTCGCGTCGGCCGCATCGTCGAGGTTGAAGCCTATGCCGGCAGCGACGATCCGGCCGCGCACTCTTATCGCGGGGCAACGCCGCGCACGGTCAGCATGTTCGGTGAGGCGGGCCATCTCTATGTCTACTTCACGTACGGTATGCACTGGGGCAGCAACGTTGTCTGCGGAGAGATCGGCGAAGGCGTCGCCGTACTGCTTCGCGCCATCGAACCTCTCGAGGGGCTGGACCAGATGCGGGCGCGGCGTCCCGCCGCACGCCGCGACCACGATCTGGCCAGCGGCCCCGGCAAGCTCTCGCAGGCCTTCGGGCTGGACCGCAGTTTCGACGGCGCCGATCTGGTGACAGGCAGCCACGGCATTGTCATCGCCAGCGATGGCGTGCCGCCTCCGGCAGATCCGGTGATCGGGCCCCGCATCGGCATCACCCGCGCGGTGGACTTCCCCTGGCGCTGGCATGTTCGCCACCACCGTCACGTTTCAGTGCGGCCCTCGCGCGGGCCCCGCAAACTCTGACCGCGATGCGTCACGCCGGCATCACCCTGCCATGGCGATACATAACGCCGCATGCATTACCGTGGTCTCAGACAGCCGCCGCAACCGCCCTCGCCACCCAGCCCTGAAAAGCGCCATGGACGAAGCCGAACGACTGCTCGAAATCGAACGACTGCACCTGTTGGATACGCCCCCGGAGCCGGTGTTCGATGCCATCGTCGCCGCCGCCCGCGCCGCAACCGGCATGACCATGGGCCTGATCAGCGTGGTGGCCGAAGACCGCCAGTGGTTCAAGGCCAACATCGGCCTTGAAGGCGTCAGCGAAACGGCCCGCGAAATTTCCTTCTGCACCCATGCCATACGCCAGGACGAGCTGTTCGAGATACCCGATGCGCGCCAGGACCCGCGTTTTTCCACCAATCCACTGGTGACGGGTGGGCCGCGCATCCGGCACTACGCTGGCATCCCTCTGGGCTCGGCGCACGGGGCACGTATCGGCACGCTGTGCCTGCTCGATCCGATGCCCGGCGTGCTGTCTCCGTCCCAGCGCGAGCTGATGGTGCACCTTGCCCGGGTCACCACCCAGGTGCTGGAGCAGCGCAGCACGCTGATGGCGCAGGTGGGCCAGGCCAAGGCGCTGCATCGTGAGCTGAAACGCAGCGAGGACTTCCTGGAGCGCACCAACCGTGCCGCCCGGGTGGGCGGCTGGGAGATGGACCTGGTCACCAACGAAGTGCGCTGGACCCGCGAGACCAAGCAGTTGCACGGCGTGCGCGGCAACTTTGAACCGACGCTCGACACCGCGCTGTCGTTCTATCGCGAAGACAGCCGCAAACATCATCCGGGCAGCAGTGCAGCGTTGCATCGACGAAGGCACGTCCTGGGAAGTGCAGCTGCCGATGACCACGGCCGACGGGCGCGCGATCTGGACCCGCGTGGTCGGCAGCCGGCAACAGGTCGACGGCCACCCGCGCCTGGTCGGGGCGATCCAGGACATCACGGACGAACGAGCCGCGCTGGACGCGCTGGAAGCGAGCGAAACCCGTTACCGCCGATTGTTCCACTACAGCCTGGGCCTGATCTGCACCCACACGCTGGACGGAACATTGACCTCGGTGAATCCGGCGGCCGTGCAATCGCTGGGTTTCGAAGAAAGCCAGATGATCGGGCGCAGCCTGTGTGACCTGATGCCGCCGGAAAAACGCGCGGGCTTCAATGCCTACCTCGCTCGAATCCAGGCAAACCACACCGACGCTGGTGTGATCGAGCTGATCGCCGCGGACGGAACGCGCCACTACTGGGCGTATCACAACGTGCTCGACAACGAAGCCAGCCCGCCCTACGTGCTGGGACATGCTCAGGACGTCACCGCGCTGCGGATGCAGGAGCAGCAGCTGCGCGAAATGTCCTTCAAGGATCCCCTCACCCAGTGCTACAACCGGCGCTACCTGCACCGGCTGGATGAACTCATTGACGAGCGCTGGGCATGCGTGATGTTCGACCTGGACCACTTCAAGCACATCAACGACACTCAGGGCCACCGGCGTGGCGACGCCGTCCTGGTCGAGTTCGCGACGTTCCTGCGCTCACCGCTGGGCAAAGATGAGACGGTGGTACGACTGGGCGGCGACGAATTCATGGTGGTACTGGTCGCGCCTGCCGACGGCCGGTTGAGCGAACTGGAGCATTGGTACCAGGACCACGCCGCGCTCGCGCCCAGCGCGTTCTCGATGGGTGCGGCCATCAACACGCCCGGCGAGCCGGTGGCCGACACCATCCAGAAAGCGGACAGCCGCCTGTACCGCACCCGCGCACGGGTACGCCGCGAGCGACGCGAGGACCCAGCCGCGCGTTGATCACGCGCTTACCGTCACCCAGGCCGGCGCGTGGTCGCTGGCCTTTTCCTGCAGGCGTACCCAGCGGTCGACGCCAGCGTCCTTCAGTCGCTCCGCCAGTACGGGGTTCAACAGCAGATGATCGATGCGTAACCCACGGTCGCGCTCGGCATGCTGGCGGAAATAATCCCAGAAGGTGTAGATCGTGGCGTCGCCGTGCACCTCCCGCAACGCATCGGTCCAGCCCTGCGCCAGCAGTCGTTCAAAGGCCTCGCGCACCTCTGGCTGGAACAGCGCATCGCGGCGCCAGGCCTTGGGCTCGTAGACGTCGGCGTCGGTGGGAATCACGTTGAAATCACCCAGCAGCAGCGCAGGGTGCGGCAGCTCGACCAGGCTGCGCGCATGCCGGATCAGGCGCTCCATCCAGCGTAGCTTGTAGTCGAACCTGGGCCCGGGCTGCGGGTTGCCGTTGGGCAGGTAGAGTGCACCCACCACAATGCCATGCGCCGCCGCCTCCAGGTAGCGGCTCTGGGTGTCCTTGGGCTCGCCCGGCAATCGGCGGCGGCTCTCGACCGGCGTGGTCCCTCGTGCCAGCAGCGCCACGCCGTTCCACCGCGCCTCGCCCTGCCAGAGCGCGCCGTAGCCAGCCTCTTCCAATGCCGAAGCCGGAAACGCGGCGTCGGTCGCCTTCAGTTCCTGCAGGGCAACCACATCCGGCGATTCCCTGTGCAGCCAGTCCAACAGCTGCGGCAGGCGTGTGCCGATGCCGTTGACGTTGAACGTGGCAATGCGAAGCATCTTGCGACGGGCCATGCGGGAAGTCTCCTCGGCGCATCGGGTGAGCGTTCAGTGTGCGCGCCCAGGCATCCAAGGACCGTGGATGCCGCGTAATGATGCGGTGCCATCCGGTTCACCGACCGCTGCCTTGCCGCGCAGCAGGCTGGTCACCGTGAACCCGGCATCAGCCACCTGTGGCTGCTGCCGTTCTACCGCAACGCCGGCCGTGATGGCGGCTACGATGTCACCGGGTGCGCCCCTACTCCGCCGCCAATGCCTGGATCGGGTCCAGCTGCGCGGCAGTGCGTGCCGGAAAGTAGCCAAAGCCCAGCCCGATGGCCGAAGAGCACGCCAGTGCGGCGAGCACCGGCCCCGGCGAGAACAGGAACGGCACGCCCAGCGACAACAGGCTCGACAGCGCACCCACAGCGAACGCGAGCAACACCCCCAGCACACCGCCGAACAGGCAGATCAGCACCGCCTCGATCAGGAACTGGCGCAGGATGTCGTTCTGCCGCGCCCCCACCGCCAGTCGCACGCCAATCTCGCGTACGCGCTCCTTCACCGACACCAGCATGATGTTCATCACGCCTACGCCGCCCACCACCAGCGCCACCGCCGCGATCGCCGAAACCAACGCGGCCAGGGTCTGGCTGGACTTCATCACCGCCTTGCGGATCTGGTCGGCGTTGTAGATGAAGAAGTCACGACGGCCATGCAGGCGCTCCAGCTCGACGCCCAGCGAGGCTTCGGCGGCATTGGTGGGTACGTTGTCGCGTACGCGCACGGTGATGCTCTCCAGGCGTTGGCTGCCCAGCAGCCGGGAAGCCGCCGAGGTGTACGGCACGTAGACCGTGGGGGTTGCACCACCGGCGAACGCATTGGGACCGACCGCGCCGATCACCTCGACCGGCATGCCACCCAGCAGCACCGTGCTGCCGATGGGATTGCCAGTGAACAGCGCCTTCGCCGCCTTCTGGTCGACCACGCCCACTGCGCGGTGCGCATCGACTTCGGCGTCGGTGAAGAAGCGGCCGGCCTTCAGCCGCAGCCCCCGCACGCGCGGCATGTCGGCCCCTACGCCCAGCACCTGGGTGTTGGCACGACGGCTGCCCTGCAGTGCCGCCACCGATCCCGTCAGGTTCGGACTGGCGCTGTCCACATAACTCAACGCCGCAAGATGGTCCGCGTCGGCCACCACCAGCGTTTCGACTTCCGCCGAGCGCGGGTCACCGAAATCTGCGCCCGGGAAGATCTCCAGGGTGCTGGCGCCCAGCGCGTTGATCTGGGATTCAACCTGCGCTTGTGCGCCCTTGCCCAGCGCAACCACGGTCACCACCGCGGCCACGCCGATGATGATGCCGAGCATGGTCAACAGCGTGCGCAGGCGATGGGCCAGCATCGAACGCGCGGCCATGCGTGCCGCTTCGCGGACCGCGTCCCTGCGTGCGCGGCGCTCGGCGACCGGCGACGTGCCGCGTTCGGTCCCGCATCCTGCGGCCGCAGCCAGCAATCCCGGCTCGGCGCGGTCGGCCACCATCCGGCCGTCGGCGATCTCGATCACCCGCGCCGCGTTGGCGGCGATCGCCGCATCATGCGTCACCAGGATCACCGTGTGGCCCTGCGCGTGCAGGCGCTTCAGCTCGGCCATCACCTGCTGGCCACTGGCGTGATCGAGCGCACCGGTCGGCTCGTCGGCCAGCACGATCGCGCCGCCGTTCATCAGCGAGCGGGCAATGGACACGCGCTGCTGCTGGCCACCGGACAGCTGACCCGGCCGGTTCCCGGTGCGTTCGCCCAGCCCCAGCGCTTCCAGCAGCGTGCGTGCGCGCGCAGTGCGCGTCTGTGCGTCCACGCCCGCATAGACTGCCGGCAGCGCTACGTTCTCGGTGGCACTCAGGTTCTCCATCAGGTTGTAGCGCTGGAAGATGAAGCCGAAATGCTCACGGCGCAGGCGTGCCAGGGCGTCCGGCGCCATCTGTTCGGTGGCCTCGCCGTTCACGCGATAGCTGCCCTCGGTCGGCCGGTCCAGGCAGCCCAGGATGTTCATCAGCGTGGACTTGCCCGAACCCGAGGGGCCAATGATGGCGATGAACTCGCCGGCGTTGATGCGCAGCGAGACCTCCTTCAGCACCACCACCTCGCCGGCGGCCGAGCGATAGGCGCGCGATACGCCCTCCAGTTCCAGCAGTGCATGGGCCATGCTCACATCCCCAGCAGGCTGGCGGGTTCGGCGTCGCCACCGCTGGGCGCCTGGCCAACCACCACGTTATCGCCCGCTTTCAGGCCAGACAGGATCTGCACGGCGGTGGCGGTGCGCAGGCCGGTCGTCACCGCACGTTCCTCAGCGCGGCCCTTGGCATCGACCACGCGCACGGTGCCGCGGTTGCCATCCTTGTCATCCGGCTCGGCCAGTGCCGTCAATGGCACCTGCAGCGCGTTGGCGACCCGCGCCAGCTGCAGGGTCACTTTCACCGTCATCGAAGGCTTCAGCTTCAGGCCAGGATTGGCTACATCGAACAGCCCGGCGTAGTACACCGCTTTCGGCGTCTGCGCAGAGCCGCCCGCATTGCCGGAAGCGGCCTCGGCAATCGAGGTCGGCGCTGGCTCCAGCTGCTGCAGATGGGATTCATAACGGCGCCCGCTCGGCCCCAGCGTCGAGAACCACAACGGCAGGCCAGGTGCGACCAGTTCCACATCCGCCTCGGCGATCTCGGCACGCACGGTCATCGTATCCATCTGCGCCAGCATCACGATGGTTGGCGTGGTCTGCATCGAGTTCAACGTCTGCCCGGCCTTGGTGACGATGGCCACGATGTAGCCGTCGCTGGGCGAGACGATGCGGGTATAGCCCAGATTGATCCGTGCAGTTTCGACCTGGGTCACAGCCTGGTCGATCTGCGCCTGCAACGAGGCCACCTCCGAACGCGCCGCATCGCGTGCCACGCGCGCGGCTTCGAAGCCTTCCTGCGACACCAGGCGCGATGCCACCAGCTGCGACTGGCGCTGGTAAGCACGACTGGCCTGCGCATAGCGCGCCAGGCTGGCCGCATGCTGGGCACGCAGCGTATTGGTGGCCGCCTCGGCGCTTCGCAGCGCGATCCGCTGCGGTTGTGAATCGACCTCGGCGATCAGATCGCCGGCCCGCACGCGCTGGCCCAGCACCACATGAAGGCGCTTGACCTGGCCGGACACCTGCGCGCCCACCGCCACCAGCTCCTTCGGATGGACCCGGCCGACCGCCTGTACGGTCTTCTCCAGATCCGCCACCCTTGCCGGCGCGGTGATCAGCGCGGCATCATCGCCGCCTGCAAACGTCCACCATCCAGCACCGGCGGCCAACGTGGCCACGGCGGCAGCAATCATCCAGGTCCTGCGGTTGCTCATCGAAACGCCCGGTTGCGGGCAGTCACCCAATGCGACCGCCGGAGCCGCAGTCTGGAAGACACTGATGGACGTTTCTTGGAGCCACCGTGGAGATTGCATGGAGGCGCCGCGGCCGTTCAGGCACCAGCGCCACGCCTGAACGCGATAGCTCCGCGTCCACGCAATCTCGACACAATCTCGACCGAATCTCCATCAACGGTCGCTAGCCTCGTCGGCCTCGCCGACCGCCTGTTTGCCGTGTCCCTTTCCTACCCGGACCTGCCACCCATCGATGTGCGCCGTGCCTACCTGGCATGGTGTGCGCCTTCGCCATGGTTGATAGCACTGGTGCTGGCATCGACCAGCACGTGGATGTGGGTCGCGCCGTATCCGGGCCTGCCATTGCTGGCCGGCTTCGGGGCCGCCGCACTGGTGGGGTTCGGCAGTGATGGGCCCGGCCGCACCCGCCGCACCGGGTCCCTCGCATCGCTGGCCTTGATCGGCCTGGCGGTCTGGGCGGCAATGCACCCGGCCGCCAACGTCAACCTGCATCTGCTGCTTGCCCTTGCCACCACCGTGGTGGCCGCCCTGCTGGCAGTGCGCCTGCACACCATCGCGCGCATGGCTGCACGGCTGCAGGCCCGGGTGGACGCCACCCCATGGCCTCGCGCTGGAGCAAGCTACCCTCGGCGGTGTCCACCCTGATGCAGCAGCAGCTGCGCGGCGCGGCTGCGGTGGAACCCAGCCTGCAGCGCACGCTGGTGCTGGCCACACTGGCCTGGGCAGCCAACGAGGAAGCACAGGCCATGGAGCGCCGCCGATGACCCAGCCCCTTCCCGCCCTGCCCTCGAACCTGCAGCACGCAATGAGACATGAACTCCGTAGCCGACCCGCGCCCCTGGTCCTGATTGCCGAAGATGAAGGCGAAATCGCCGATATCCTCGGTGCCTACCTGGCCCGTTCCGGCCTGCGCAGCGCACGCGCCGCCGACGGCGAGGCGGCGCTCGCCAGCCATCGCCAGCTGCGCCCGGACCTGGTGCTGCTGGACGTGCAGATGCCCAGGCTCGATGGCTGGCAGGTATTAAGCGAACTGCGGCGGCGCGGCAACACGCCAGTGATCATGCTCACCGCGCTCGACCAGGACGTAGACAGGCTGACCGGCCTGCGCGTGGGTGCCGACGACTACGTGGCCAAACCATTCAATCCCGCTGAGATCGTTGCACGCATCCAGGCCGTGCTGCGCCGCAGTGCCCCCACCGCCGCCGAAGAACCCAACGGGTTGATCCGCCAGGGGCCGTTCGAGATCGATCTGCGCAGCCACGAGGTGACGGTGCGCACCGGCGAGCAGGTGCACGCACTGAGCGTCACCCTCACCGAGTTCCGGCTGCTGGTGCATATGGCGCGCGCGCCGCGCCAGGTGCATGCGCGCGCGGACCTGCTGCATGCCTGCCTGCCCGAAGGTGATGCGCAGGAACGTACCGTCGACAGCCACGTCAGCAAGCTGCGGCGCAAGCTTGAAGAGGTGGGCGTGATCGGCATTCCCGCCACCATCCGTGGCGTCGGCTACCGTTTCCTGGACTGATCGATGAATCCCAAAGGCAAGAGCATCGGCCGCCAGATCACCCTCTCCATCACGGTCGCCTCGTTGTGTTCGACGGTGCTCTCGATCAGTGGCTTCTACCTGTTCTATTACCTGCTGGAGGTGTTCTATCCGCGCTGGTACGACGCGCCGGAAACGATCATGCCGTCCGGGCTGGAATGGCTGTGGATCGGCTTGACCGCCACCGTGGTGGTCATCTTTGCCACGCTGGTCGCCTCGCGCCTGACCCGGCGCATCATCACCCCGTTGAACTCGGTGGCCGAGAGCCTGCGCCGGGTGGCCAGCGGGGATCTGGAAGCGCGTGCACGTGGCGGCAACACCACGATGGCCGAAGCGGCCACGCTGGTCAGTGATTTCAACTCGATGGCCGAACGGCTCAGCCGGATGTCCGAGAACCGTGTGTTCTGGAACGCGGCGATCGCGCACGAACTGCGCACGCCGATGACCATCCTGCGCGGCCGCCTGCAGGGTATTGCCGAGGGTGTGTTCGAGCCGGGCCCCGAGCAGTTCAACAGCATGCTCACCCAGCTCGAAGGACTCACCCGCATCATCGAAGACCTGCGCGTGGTCAGCCTGGCCGAGAGCGGTCACCTTGATCTGCGCCTGCAGCGCAGCGACGTCAGCGTGCAGGTGGCCGCGGTGGTGGAAGCAATGTCCGACGCACTGGCCGAAAGCGGGTTTTCGGTGACCCTGGAGGCACGGCCGTCACTGGCGGACTGCGATCCGGCCCGCATCCGCCAGGCGGTGCTGGCGCTGCTGGAAAACGCACGACGCCATGCCGTCCCCTGCCCACTGCGGGTTCGTGTCACGCTGGCCGAAGGCCATTGCACCGTGACAGTGGAAGACGGCGGCCCCGGCGTGCCCGACGAGCTTCGCGACAGCATCTTCGAGGCGTTCCAGCGCACCGATGTCTCGCGATCGCGACAGAGCGGAGGCTCCGGCCTAGGCCTGGCCGTGGTGCGGGCGATTGCCGTGGCCCATCACGGAACGGCGCAGTGCCGCCCGACCGAACGCGGCGGCAGCGCGTTCGAGCTCCGTTGGCCGGTGCATGCGCGTCGTTGAGGACGCGGCAGACGCTGCCCTGGTAGCGGCCCACCTTTGATGGGCATTCGCTTCGCTGAACGGCGCCGGTTTCTCCACGCAATCTCCATCGATCCTCCATGCCCGCTCCAAAGGGCCGCAGATACTGGGCGCAACCCGGGAGATGGCAGGCATCCGTCCCCTGCCCTGTCCCCGACCCACCCAGGCATCCCATGAAACACCCCAACGATCCAGCGGCAGCCGCCGGCAGCATCGGGCAGCAGAGTGCGGCCGCCACTCTGAAGGCGATCCGGCGCACCTATCCCTGGCAGCTCACCGGCACGTTCTCGCTGGTGGCGCTGGAGAACACCCTGCTGCTGGCCTATCCGTTGTTCGCCGGCTTCGCGGTGGACGCGATCATCAGCGGCAACATCGGCCATGCCGTTTCCTATGCCGGCGTGGTGCTGTTGTTCTGGTTGGTCGGCGCCGCCCGTCGAGCGGTCGATACCCGCACCTTCACCCGCATCTATGCCGATCTGGCAGTGAGCGTGGTGCAGGCACAGCGCCGCCTGGGCCAGGCCACGTCCACCTCGGCGGCACGCGTGGTGCTGGCACGCGAGTTCGTCGACTTCTTTGAAAAGCACGTCCCGATCATCGCCACCGCGCTGGCATCCATGTTCGGTGCGGTGGCCATGCTGCTGGCGATCGAACCGATGGTCGGTGCCGCTGGCCTGGTCACCCTGCTCGGGGCCCTGCTGGTACTGCCGTCGTTCGCACG
The DNA here is from genome assembly GCF_006228405.1 of Stenotrophomonas sp. pho. Lineage (NCBI taxonomy): Bacteria > Pseudomonadati > Pseudomonadota > Gammaproteobacteria > Lysobacterales > Lysobacteraceae > Stenotrophomonas > Stenotrophomonas sp. pho. Next base: position 2,407,249 of record NZ_CP029759.1, read on the forward strand.
CCGCAACGAGCAATTGCATGGCCGGCTGAACAACCGCCTGGAACACGAGATCCGCCTGGTCGACCGGGTCAGCCCCTCGGTACTGCGCCGCCACTACACCACGCTGTCGCGCCTGCGCATCCTGCTGTCCGATCGCGAAGCCGGCGCCTATGTGGTGATCGGGCTGGCTGCTGCGGCATTGTTCGCGCTGACCATCGGCCGCCTTGCCACCACCGACGGAGTTACCCCGGGCCATGTGTACGCGGTGATGACCTACCTGTGGACGTTCGTCGGCAGCCTGGATGATGCACCGTCGATGGTGGATCAGCTGGCACGGTTGAAGGACATCGGCCGCCGCGTCAGCCCCGGCATGGAGGATGCGGAGCGCAAGGACGCCGCTTGACCGGTAGATGCCCACCTTGGTGGGTACCGGTGGAAGCCAGCGCCAACCAAGGTTGGCGGCTGACAGGAGCGATGAACGTTGCTTCGATTTTCTGGCCCGCGCGAAGAACAGCCGAGCATGGCTCGGCTCTACAGAAAAGCTGCCATTCGCTGCAGTTCGTCTTCAAGCGCGCCACGAAACACCTTGTCGCGGGCCAGCGACTTGCCGGCATAGCCCACGCTGGACACCAACTCACCCTCGCGCACGCTGAGATTGGCCCAGCCCACCACCTGGTCGTGCCACAACACCGGCAGTGCGTAGTAGCCGTACTGGCGTTTCGGCGCAGGCGTGTACGCTTCGAACCTGTAGACCCAATCCCACAGCAACTCGAAACGGCGCCGGTCCCACACCACCGGGTCGAACGGCGCCAGCAGGCGCACCTGATCGTCTGGCGCGTGCCTGCGCGAACGCGGATTCTCGTCCGCCGGCCAGTACCAGGTGGTGCCCTCCAGCGTGCAGCTGGCCAGCTGCTGCTTGGCCAGCGCCAGTGCCTTGCGGGTCTGCTCGGCCAGATGCGGTGCACCATAGCCCAGCAGGCGCACCAGATAGGTCAGGCTGGCCGATGGCAGCGGCGCGTACTTGCGCACCACCAGGTCGATCAGCGCGGCCGCGCGCTCAACCTGCGCTTGTTCGCTGGCATCTGGCTCGGCATGCGCGGCCACTGCATAGATGCGGGTGCCACTGTCGCGCCGCTGTACGCGCAGCAGGCCGCGGTAGTGCATGCCGTCCAGCAGGTGCGTGCTGGCATTGCTGGTGCCGCCCCAGTAGTTGGTCACCCGGCCATGCGCAAACGCCTGGTCAACCTCGCGGGGGTGCACACTGCCGCGCTCTCGCACGAACGCCAGCACCTCGGCAGCGCGGCGATGGGTCTCGGCGTCCCACTCGCGCTTGGGAGCGCGCGGGTGCATCAACGCCAGATGCTCGCGCGGCAGGAAGCCGTAGTTCACCAAGCAGTCCTCTTCCACCGGCAAGCGGCTGTAGCGCCGCTCAAGATCGCCTGAGCGGTAGTCCTTCACACGGTGCCGCAGGGTCAGGTCCTGCGCGCGTGCCGGTGCCCGGATCGGGTCGGCCTGCACGAAGCCCAACCGCCGAATCGCGGTCAGCAGCGTGGTCGGCCTGAACAGGGTGCGCGCCACTGCATAGCGGCGAAGGTCATCGAGGGTGGGCGTAGCTGGCATGGCCGCATTGTAGATCCACGCCATGCGTGGATGGGAACACGGCAATTCCCCCGAGGGCTAGCGCTCATCGCACCCGGACACTTCACCGGGCCCAACTACAGGCGCTGCCAGACCACGCCTTCACCGCGGCGAAAGTACACCGCCACGGCGCGGCCGTAGATCCGGTCCGCATCGACCCAGCCGAAGAAGCGGCCGTCCAGGCTGTTGCCACGGTGATCGCCCAGCACCAGCACCTTGCCGGCAGGTACCCGCAGATCGGCAATGTCCGGGCCTCCGCCATGCGTTAGATCCAGTCGGGCCTGCCGCTTGCCGAACCGTTCCACGTCAGTCATGGCAGTCATCTGCAAAGGCTGGCCATTGATGGTCAATCGTCCCTCCTGCAAGCGCACGCGGTCCCCGGCTACTGCGACCACGCGCTTGATCATGCGCACGCCATCGGCCGGGGAAGCGAACACCACCACCTCCCCGCGTTGCGGCACGTTGTCGCCCATCAGCTTCAGCCCGGTGAAAGGCAGGCGCAGGCCGTGCGCCCGCATGTCGACAACCACACGATCACCCGGCTGCAGGGTCGGCTGCATTGAACCGGTTGGCACCACGTAGTGATTTGCCAAGGTGTCGCGTGCAGCCAGGAACAGGCTCAGCAGCATCAGCAGCGGCAAAGCCTGCTTCTTCAGCCACAGCAGCGCTCGCTGGGGCAACGGCGCGCGGGAAGGGGCATGCATTGAGGGCTCCGGAAGATGATGGAAGGGTCCAGCCCCCAGCCTAGACGTACGGCTCTGGGCCATGCATAGGACAAATTCCAGATGTCCTCCCTGGGCGCATGAAGTGCCCATCCGGAGGGCTGTCCGGCCTGGCTCGACGTTACAGCGCGCCGTCCGCATCCAGCATCTGCAACGACCCGATCACCAGCGCCCGCATGCCCTGCTTGAACTCGGTGATCACCTGGCCCTCTTCGTCATCCGCAATCGCGTAGATGGTGTCGGCGCCGGCGATGCAGTAGAACGCGATTGTGGCCAGCAGCCAGCGTGCCTTGTCCATCGGCAGGCCGAAGACTTCGGCCACGTGCGCCTGGTGGGAGGCGATCTTCTCCAGCATCGGCGCGGTCGCCACCGTGCGCCGCAGCAGGTACGGCGGCAGCCCGGGATGCGCCTTCACCACCTCGCACAACGATTCCACGAACACCATCAGATAGCCCTGCAGGCCGCCCGCCGCATCGGCCGAGGCGCGCGGAATCTGCCAGCGCTGGAACACCGCCTCGGCCACCAGGCGCTTCAGCGCCTCCAGGTTGGCCACGCGCTTGTACAGCGCGGCCTGGGTCACCGCCAGTTCGGCGGCCACGTTGGCCATGGTCAGGTTGGGCAGGCCCAGGCGGATGCCGATGTCGGCCAGGCGCTCGGGGGTGATGGTGGGCGGGCGGCCACGGGTCGGCGCCGTTGGATCGGGGTGCGGGCTCATACGGTGCGTGTTCATACCCTGCCGAGGGTGCCAGCAAAGGGACCCTCTTGTCCGCTTCGGTCTATTTAGTTTAATTTACTCAACTAATTCGGAATGCGTCTGGTTCGCACTCATGGCGCCGCCCGAACCGAGCCCCAGGCTCACTTCCCGCCAGGTCCCCACCCAGCCGACAACCCTGCGCTGCGCGCTCTTCCCGTGCTTGCCGAAGGCAGCGCGCCAGGCGCGCTCGCCCTCGCGATTCACAGGACTCTGGCATGACCGTGTACCCCTTCTCCTCTCCACAAACCCGAGCTGCCGCCGCGTCCTGCAGCCAGCCACTCCCACACGGCCTGGCCCGGCGCTACCGCGCATCGGCGCTCGCGCTTGGCCTGATGGCATCGTGCGCCGCGCTGGCCGAAACCGCGCCGTCCACCCTGCCCTCGGTGCAGGTGCAGGAACAGCGCCGGGTCACCGCAGACTATGCCGGCGGTCAGGTGGCCGCCGGCGGCCGTATCGGCCTGCTCGGCGACAAGGATTTCATGGACACGCCGTTCAGTACGGTCAGCTATACCGAGTCCTTCATCCGCGACCGCCAGGCCAAGGACCTGACCGACGTCATCGCCGCCACCGACCCCACCGTCTTCAGCAACGGCGTCACCGGCGCATGGAGCGAGAACTACGCGATCCGCGGCTTCGCCTCCAGCACCAGCGACACCACCTTCAACGGCCTCAGCGGCATGGCGCCGTACTACCGTACCTCGCCGGAGATGTTCGAACGCATCGAGGTGCTGAAAGGCCCCTCCGCGCTGCTCAATGGCATGCCGCCGGGCGGCTCGGTGGGCGGCGCGGTGAACCTGGTGCCCAAGCGCGCTGGCGAGCAGCCGCTGTTGCGGGTCAGCGCCAACTTCGCCTCCGATGCGCAGTTCGGCACCCATGTGGACATGGGCCGTCGGCTCGGCGCCGACAAACAGTTCGGCATCCGCTTCAACGGCGCGTACCGTGATGGCGATGGCGCGGTCGGCAAGCAGCGCAAGAAGGTGCAGCTCGGTTCGCTGGCACTGGACTGGCGCGGCGAGCGTGCGCGGCTGTCGGCCGATCTGTACAGCGCCGATGACCGTGTTGATGGCCCTGCACGTGGCGTCGGCCTGGCGCCCGGCGTCGCCATTCCGCGGCCGCCGCGTGGCGATACGCTGATCAACCCGGACTGGGCCTACGTGGACAGCCAGGACAAGGGCGCGATGCTGCGCGGCGAACTGGACATCAACGATAGCCTGATGGCCTACCTCGCGTACGGCACCAGCAGGACCGACTACCGCTACAACGGCTCGATCAGCGCGCAGATCCTCAACCCGGCGGGTGACTTCACCACCGTGATCGGCCAGCTCGCGTTCGACATCAAGAAGCAATCCGGTGACGCCGGCCTGCGCGGCAGCTTCCGTACCGGCAGCGTGGGCCACCAATGGGCCGCCAACGTGACCCACTATCAGCATACCCAGAACGACTACGGCCGCCGCAGCGTGCCGGGCTGGGACTGGACCACCAACCTGTACAACCCGGTGTGGGGCCCGGCCGCGCCGTTCGTAGCACCACACATCTCGCATACCGAACTGCGGCTGGACAGCATCGGCTTCGCCGACACCTTGTCCTTTGCCGATGAACGTGTGCAGCTGACGCTGGGTGTGCGCCGCCAGCAGGTGGTCAGCGAGACCTTCAACGTGGCCACGGGTGCACGCACCTCACGCTACGACGAGAGCGCCACTACCCCGGCAGCGGCGCTGCTGGTGAAGGCGACCGACACGGTCTCCCTCTACACCAACTACATCGAAGGCCTCAGCCAGGGCGCCACCGCGCCGATGACCGCTGCCAATGCCGGTGAAGTGTTCGCACCGTTCCGCACCAGGCAGAAGGAGCTGGGCCTGAAGCTGGACCTGGGCCGCTTCGCGCACACCTTCAGCGTGTACGAGATCAAGCGGCCGAGCAGCTACACCGACCCGGTCACGAATATCTTCTCGTTTGGCGGCGAGCAACGTAACCGCGGTGTGGAATGGGGCTTCTTCGGCACACCCATCGACGGCGTGCGTCTGCTGGGTGGCGTGGCCTACGTGCAGCCGAAGCTGACCCGCACGGCAGGCGGCGTGAATGAAGGACGCATCGCCACCGCCGTGGCGCAGCGGCAGGCCAAGCTGGGCGTGGAGTGGGATGTGCCTGCGCTGGAAGGCCTGACCCTGACAGGTAATGCCACGTCGATGTCGAAGCAGTACATCAGTGCCGACAACCGCCTGTCGGTGCCGGGGCGCACGTTGTTCGACGTGGGCGCGCGCTACAGCACCACGCTAGCCGGGCGGCCCCTTGCGCTGCGGGCCACCGTGAACAACGTGACCAACAAGTCTTATTGGGGCATGCCGTTATTGTCCAGCCTGGCACTGGGTGCACCGAGGACGGTGCTGCTGTCGGCAACGATGGATTTCTGAGAAGGCATCCACGCATGGCGTGGATCTAATGTGGAGCCGAGCATAGGCTCGGCTCCACAGCAGAAGTTGGGGCCGGATTCCGTTGCCGAGCCAAGAGGATGAGACCCCGATGCAGGCTCACCTACCAGGCCATGCGCAAGCCCACTTGGCCACCCACGTTCCGATAGCCGCGGTCACCGCGCTGCACGCTCACGCCACCCCACGCACCCCAGCGCTGGCCCAGCTTCAGCTCGGCACCGGCCTGCACCTCGTAGCGGTTGCGCGGCACGTCCGCACCCGGCGTGTCACCGTTGAACTGCAACGTGCTGGCGCCGCTGTCACGCAGCCAGTTTACGCTGAGGTAGGGCTGCACCGTGTTGCCCGCTGCAGTCGCATGACCAAACACGCGCACGCCCAGGCGCCCGCTCAGGCCACCGGCATCGGCATGGTCAATCACCGTGCCATTGCTCTCCACGTGGCGATCAGCGCGGAAATCGACATGGCCCAGCTGCAGCTGCGGCTGCACGTACAGCGCGCTGGCGTTGCCCTGCCACACGTTGAAGGTGTAGCCGGTCTCCAGCGACGCACTGGCCATGCGGGAGTCGTAGTGCTCCGGCGCCAGGCCCACGCCCTGCACGCGGTTATCGAAACGGCCGTACTGCAGGGCCGCATCGATGTATGCACCCTGCGTGCCGTCAGCCGCCTGCAACCAGGTGCCGTACACACCTAGCGCGCTGCCACGCACCCGACCCTTGGCGCTGTAGCCGGTCAGATCGGACACTGCGCTGCTGTCGGCACGCCCCGTACTCAACATCACGCCGAATGCAGCGTTGCCTCGGCGAACAAGGTCACTGCCGATCTGCAGCACCGAGGTGTTGCCATCGATCGACAGCTGACCGCCGACCGCGCTGAAGTCCGCCTGCTGCCGGCCCACGAGCGCCCACGCGGCACGGCCTTCATCCAGCGGGACGGTACCGATGCGGTCGTTCATACGATGGGAAAACATGTTGATGGCTGCCGACTGGTTTGCCAAGTACGCACCGGCTTCCGGGCGCAGCAGCCGAGGCGGAGTGATGGGGTCAACCGGATCGATCGGGTCAATCGGCGCACAGCCCGGCAGCGACGGATCGACCTGGCACGGGTCGGGCGTCGTCGGCAGTTCGGAACGCAGGTACCAGTTGCCCTCGCCACCAGCCACACCACCCTTGTGCAGGAAGTACTCATACGTACCGGCCACGGCACGTCCGGCCAGCGTGTAGCGGGCCAGCGACGCGCCATCAACCCGGATCAGTTCGATCCCGTCCAGCGTTTGCGCACCGAGGCCACCGACGTTGTTTACCACCACCTGCGCATCGCCCCGCGCGTCGCCATGCACGTAAAGGCGGTCGATGGCCGAATCGTCCCCCTGCAATGCACCGTTGAACAGGAACGTCGCAGCGGTCGTATCCAGATCACCGGCCACGGTCAACGTGTTGAAACCGCGCCCGTCGGACAGTGCAAGGCCACTGCCGTTGACCTGCAGCGATTCGACCGCAGTATCGCCGGTCAACGTCCATTGGCTGCCACTGTCCAGCGAGACGCCGTGCAACCGATCCGAGCGGCCCACCCACAGCGAGCCCTCCGTCAAGTGCACGTGCAGTTCCGACTGCGGCACCCGGCCCGCCGCCAGATCGTCGGGATTAATGACGATGTCGCCCTGCATCCGCGCGCCCTCCGCCAAGGCCACGTCGAAGCGACCGGCCACGGCCGCATCCAGCTGCACGGCGATGCCGTTGCCACCGTACAGCACCGCGCCCTTGCCCAGCGCCAGTCCGGCATCACGCGTGGAACGGATCCAGGCGCCGCCGTGCTGCTGGCTTACCAGCGATCCGCCATCGATCTGCAGGCGGCCGCCATCGTTGACCACTGTCGCCCACGAGCCCTCGCCTTCGGTCAATACGTGGGTGTCGTGCAGCACAACGTCGCCGGTGCCACCGGCCATCACGCCGGTCGCGTCTGTACCGGTGGTACGCACCACCGAGCCGTCCAAACGGATAGTACCGCCCTGTCGCGCAACCACCGCCGAAGCCTGGTCGCCCTCGGTCGTGATCCAGGAACCCACCATGTCTACCGTGGGAGGCGTTGCGCCGACACGGCTGCCATCAGCCAGGAGGGCCGTTGCTCCGTGGCCCGATGCCTGCAACGCACTCTCGTGGACCGTGGCCTTTCCACCTTCCAACCACAGGGCCACACCGGAATCGGCCAGCGCGCTGAGGCTGGAACCGCGCACCTCCAGCGCGTTGTTGCCCGACGAGCGAATACCGTTCCCGCCACTGATGAAACTCGATTCAACCTTGGCCGTATTGCGCTCTCCGGTGATGGAGAGGCCTGTGCCGGATCTGGCGCCTTCTACGCCTGCAGCAGCCTCAAGCCGGCTCTCGCCGACCAGGACGGTATGGTCAGTACCGGTTATCGATGCTGCATCGCTCCCGCTGGAAGAAACAATGCTGTTTCCAAGGGTGAGCTGGCTTCCCTCGCCGCGGACCTGGACCGCTGTGTAGGTAGCGCTCAGCTGGCTGCCGGATACCGTGCCCATGCCACTGTTGAGGTCCAACGCGATGACCCCGCTCAGCTCGCTGCCGGCGATATCCAGCTGCCCCTTGTAGATACGTGCCGCCGTGCCGCCTCCAGCATGAATCCGGCTGGCGTAGACCTGTGCCATCCCTCCGTCGGCCAGCGACAGGCCCGCCGGATTGAAGAATTTCTCCTGGTCACTCAAGACAATCTCAACGCCATGCAGCGCCACCCGTGCGCTTTCGCGCACGACGATGCCATCGGGTTCGGAAAACGCCCCCGGTGCAGCCGGTTGTTCAACGATGCGGACATTCCGCAGCACGACCTCCGATGTTCCCGTGGCCAGGATGCCGGTGCGCGAACTCCCCTGCAGGTCCACCTGCACCCCCTCCAGCAGCGACGTCCCACCGGTCGCTACGAAGGCCGTGTCGTTGTTCGAGGTGATCTTCCCGCCCCGCATCTGCAGGCTGCCGTCCTGTACCGAGATACCAGCGCCACTGCTTTCGGCCGTCGTGATACCGACGTTCTCGAGGATGACGTCCCCTCCGTCCACCGAAACTCCGGTGCTTCGCCAACCTCCCACCGAAATGTCCATGTTCGAGACATGCACCGATGCCGCTGACCTCGCGGAAATGCCGTGTGCATCGCTGCCGTTGGTCTGGATGCTGCCGCCCTCGATCACGATCCGGCTCCCTTCACCATCGACCGCCACGGCCTTCGAAGAGCGGGTTTCCAGATGCACGCCAGAAAGACGCGCGTATCCTCCCGTGCCAACAGAGATGCCGGGCGCGCCGCTCCCCCCAGAGAAGATACTGCCCCCTTCCAGCGCGACGCGGCTTCCCGAGCCTTCGACCCGGACGGCTGGAACGTCGTCGCCCCACTGGTAGAGATTCACCGCTCCTAGGGGAATGATCGAACCGCCGTTGAGCGCGTGGAATACCGGCGCAGCGTCACTGCTGTAGGCCCGATAGTCACCGGCTGCAGGCGTCTGCTCATTGCCATCGGCGATGACCTGCTGCGCCAGCACCGGGAAGCCGGCGAGCACGCCAGCAAGCAGTCCCAAAGAGGGGACGACACGATGATTGCGACACATGAAAGCGCTCCAACGAAAGGTAATGTCGCAAATGGTCCTTTCTGTCGCAGAGCTCATCCATGCAACTTGTTGCAATCAGGCAGTACAGGGGTCGGTGAGTTCATCTGGCGTTGCGCGGCCCGCATTGCAGACCCGCGCTGGCGGCCAGGAACGCCGCCGGGCGTAGGCCCGGCGCTACATCGATGCTGTACTACCAGCGCCGTGCCACGCCCAGCTGTGCGCTCGTCTGGCGGTAGCCGTGATCACCACGCGAGACGTTGAGGCCGCCCCAGGCGGACAGGCCGCTCCGGAACTGGATGCGTACCCCACCTCCCATTTCGTAGCGGCTGCGCGGTGCAATACCGGGGATTGTCTCGTTGCCGAAACCGAGCTCGGATCGGCCAGTATCGCGATACCCGTGGACGGCCAGCCATGGATTGACCACTGCGCCCTGTCCTCCGGCACCCTGCCCCTCCAGGCGCAACCCCAGACGCCGTGACCACGCGGTACTGGTTGGATGTGCGATCGAGGTGCCGGTTGTCTCCACGTGCAGGTTGCCGCGATCGCGGAACTGGACGATCTGTACATCCGGTTGCAAGGTCAACGCGGTGCCGCCAAGCGTGCCCAGCGGCAGGCGGTAGCCGGCCTGAAGCGATGCCTGGCGTGCGCGCGACCGGTAGTGCTCTGGCGCCAGCGCATCACCCTGCACGCGATTGCGGAAGCGGGCATGCACAACTGCAGCATCCACATAAGCGGCCTCACCCTGCCAACCGGCGTACACGCCGAGGGCATTGGACTGCACCCGGCCGCGGGCGGCATAGCCGGTCAGGGACGAGCGCGACTGCGCATCGGCACGCCCGGACGACAGCAGCACGCCAGCGCGGCCACGCCCGGCGTCGAACACGCCCAGGTCGGCGCCCAGCTGCAGGCTGTTCCACTGCGCGGACTGCTGCAGCTGATCGACCAGTCCCGGCAGCTGTGCCTGGCCGCTCTCGACATGGGTCCACCCGCGTACGCCCTGCGTTCCCTCATTCGTGGCCAGAGGCTGGCGTGGCTGCAGCAGCGCCTGTCGCACCCACCGGTTGGCCAGATAGGCACCCGCTTCCGGTCGCAGCACGCCTGCCGGGTCAGGCAGTGATGGAACTTCCGGGGTTGGATCAGGGCCCGGCTCCGGTGCCGGGTCGGGGTCGGGATCGGGAACTGGATCCGCACCGCAGCCGGGTAGCGTCGGATCGTCATCGCATGGGTCAACGGCGGACAACTGCGAGCGCAGGTACCAGTCACCATCGGCGCCATCGTGATGCAGGAAGTACTCATACATGCCGCCGACCGCACGACCGGACAGGGCCAGCGTCGCCAGCGACTGCCCGCCCACGGTGATCAAAGGGATTCCCTTGTCGGTTGCGGCCCCGTCGCCAACGCCGACCACCGAGACCGTACCGTTGCCCAGGAAATCGCCCTGGACGTCGAAGCGATCACTGGCTGCGGCGTCCCCGCCCAGCACCGTATCCAGGCGCAGGTGACCTTCGTCAAGGGTCAAATCCCCGCGCACGACGAAGCGATCGCCTGCATGGCCGTTGGCCAGCGACACTTCGCTGCGTTGCACACTCAACTGATCGACCATGGCGTTGCCGTCCACCTGCCAGATGCTGCGCTCGCGCAATGCGACATCGAGCCGGCCAACATCGGCGACGCGGGCGCACCCTTGCATCAGGCTGCCGTGCACCTGGACATCGGCCTCGGCGAAGCGGCCGATATCGAACAGTGCTCCGCGCTCGTTCGCCAGTACGCTGCCCGCCTGCGCGCGCAGCTGCACCCGGGTATCGGGTGCCTCCAGGACGATCGCCGCAGCCCCTCCGCCAAGCAGCTTGGATGCGTGCAGGTTCACCCGCACCTGACCATGCCCAACCGCCATGCGCAGCGCCGCGTCGCTGCCCTCTGCCACGCTGTTGACCATCTCCAATCGATTGGCATCGCCATCGAGGAAGCGCACTGCATCGCCCTGCAGCGCCTGTACCTGGCTGTCCTGCAGCATCAGTTCGGCGCCCATGCCTGCACGGCCCGCGTCAGCGCCGCGATAGCCTGCAACGATGCCATTGCTACCATTGCCCTCAACGCGAACCTGCACACCGTACAGCTGGGCACGACCCACGTAGGCGTACGACGGGCCTCCGAAACCAATGTGACCCGACTCGACGTAGAGCCCCGTACTGTCTTCCCCCGCTGTGCGAATGCTGCCGCCCTGCATGGCCACATCCGATCGATAGTTCCAGAGGCCGAACGCCCTGTCACCCTGGGTCGCGATGTCCACGTTGCGCAGCTGCAGCCACGCACTGGGATTGAGCGCGACGCCCGCACTATCCTGGCCCTGCGTGAAGATCGAGCTGTCGATCACGGTGGTCGTATTCGCCTTGGCGATGAATCCTGACGCGTCCGGCGAAATATTGCCTACGTACAGCCCCGTCGAAGCCTCGCCGGAGGTCCGCAGGTGCGACCGGCTGATCCTTGCGCCGTCCACATGGTTGCTGGTCATCACCAAGGCGTCGGACATCGTCCCTGCAGTCTCGACCAGGCTGTCTTCCATCACCAGATAACCACGCTGATTGATATCCATCTCCACGCCTGGCCAGCGATCGCGACTGCCGATCACGGTGGCGTCGTAGACCTCCAGCGACCGATCGAACCAGAGATCGTGGGCGGCGATTTCAACGCCACACAGGTAGGACACCTCTACAGCAGGATCACCCGGATCAGCCGGGCGCGGAATGCTCGGGCAGGGCACGCCGGGAGGAGCGGCGGCAACCGATGCTGCGGGTAGAACCAGGGCCAGCATCAATGCTGCCGCCAGAGGCTGTCGGGTGAGGTTGTTCATGGCGTCCAGGAATCGAAAGGTGGTATAGGCAGGAACTTTCGCCCCGTACGCCACCGAATGCCATGCAACTTGTTGCAAATCCATCCGCAGTACGAAAGCTGCAACCAGCCAAACAAGACATGCGCCATCGCGATTGTCTTTTCTCGCAGTACGCCCGCACAGCGCTGTTCCTGTAGCGCTGAGCCATGCAAGGTTCCGTCTGGTCCGAGGAGCCGAGCGCGGGCACGGCTCTACGGATCGTCAGGCAATCCGCGATAGGCATCCACGCAGGGCGTAGATCTACAAAAGCGCACTGTCGGGTTCGTACGAATCCGATAGTGTCCTTCCCGGCCGGACTCCACCATCGGCGTGACCCTCCTCACGCGGTGGTGCCATGCGCCTTCCAGCCTTTCCTTCGTTCACCACGTCGTTGCGACATGTGCTGCTCGCAACACTCCTTCTCGTACCCTCGCTGGCAACCGCCGCCTCGATCTGTGTCATGCGCTCGGGTGAGCGCCTGCTGCTGGTGCAGGATGTCACCTCGCGCTGGCAGCTGCCTGGCGGAACGGCAGAACACGGTGAATTGCCGCAACAGACCGCTGCCCGCGAAGCGCTGGAAGAAACCGGGCTTGCCGTCGCCACCACCGACCTGCTGGACGACAAGTTGGGTGTGCATGTATTCGCCTGCCGTGCCCTCGAACCCGTCCAGGTGCACGGCAATGCGGTGAATGTGCTGGATGCGCCGCACCTCGGGCGGGAGATCATCCAGGCGCGCTGGGTCAGCCGCGACGAGGTGCGTACACTGCGCACGCGTTTCCCGCAGCAGTTGGAGCGCGCGTATCAGCGGCTGCACGCAGTAGCCGAGAGTGAAGTACGCCCCGTCGCGCGCTTCGGGGCCGCCTCGGCCTTCCGCCAAGCGGAACTGGATTGCGTGCAGCGCACCCAGCAGTGGCCGGTGCGCGGGCTGGCGATGATTGGCAACGTCCTGGGCGAATTCTGGTTCTATCTGCTGGCAATGCCCGTGTTGTGGGTTGCGTTCGGCGCGCAGGCATCCCGCCTGATGCTGATGGCGTTGATGGTGGTCACGCTGGCCGTGCAGAGCATCAAGGTCTTCGCACCGGTGCCACGCCCCTTCAGCTTCGACGCCACGCTCAGCCTGGCCGGTGCCGCCGGCCCTTCCCTGCCCAGCGGACACACCACCAGCGCCACCTGCTTCTTCGTGCTGGTCGCGCTGTGGTTGTTGGCACGCCAACACATCACCGGAAGGTTCAAACGCTCGGCAGTGCTGGGTATCGCGCTGCTGGCCGGGGTGATCGCTGGAATGGCCCGGGTCTGGCTGGGGGTTCACTATTGGAGCGATGTTGCTGCAGGGTTGCTGTTGGGTAGTGCGATCGCGGCGGGAATCCATGCGCTGGGGACATCGCTGGCACGCCACGAACACCCGGCGGTGCGCGAGCGGATCTGCTGGGCTGCCATTGCCTGCGTCAGCCTGGCCGTGGGTGTGGCCTGGCAGGCCCTGCCGCTGCTATTGCCGTTCTGCGTAGCAGCCGCCTGCGCGGTGCTGCCGCGTGCAACCCGGGAGCGAGCGTCGATGGGCTCGGCAGCATGGCTGCTGGCCGGCCTGCTGGTGCTGGGTGGCGTATGCCTGCCGATGGCACAGCGCGCCGAACCGTTCGTGCTTGCGGCCGGCCTGCAGGCGCTGGACTACGTGGGGCTGGGCGCGTGGGTGGCGTGGGGTGCCAGTGCGGCTGCCGCGTGGTGGCCGCTGAGGTACCCGCGGTAGCGTCCACGCATGGCGCCGAGCCATGCTCGGCTGCGTTTTGTCCGGCTCTATATGAACAGCATCCGCGCATGGCGTGGATCTACTCGGGGTGCAGCCGGAAGATGGCGTGGTTGGTCAGCGCCAGCACGGCCAGCTTCAGCCCTTCCATCACGCGGTCGCCCACGTAGTGCTCCGGGCCGCCGTTCTGGCGGGCGCGCTCGGCGGCCAGCAGGATCTCGTTGATGATGCGCAGGCCGGCCAGGGCGCCATCGCTGTCGGCCAGCGCCAGGCAACGGCCCGGCAGCTGGTGACGCTCGGGCCAAGGCTGGCCGTCCGCGGCCACGCCGCGGCCGATCTGGTGCAGCAGCGCGATCAGGTTGTTGGGGTCGGGCGTTGCGCTCGCTTCCTCGCCTTCATCGGCGTTGGCCGGGGCGTACTGGGTGCGCAGAGGGGGAATGTCCGAAGGGTTCATGGCAAGTCTCCGTACAAGGCTACGGTGCCACCGCCCTTAACAAAGGCGGCGGACGGTACGTGGCTGGAAATCCGGCGGTCGCGTAAGCACTAACCGGCAGGTGGGCTATCGCCCACCTCCACGCACCGCCCGCCATAAAGCACGGGCGAATTGCCAGCCGGCACCGCACAAAGCGGCGCCGGCTGGCGTGCGCAAACTACACGCGACCAACGGGGTTTCCAGGCCCCGGCCACCCTTTTCCGGCGGCACCCCATCATGTGCACAACGGGGTGGCAGGCGCCAACAACCCACGTGCAAAGACAGCAACGTTCACGCAGTGGCAGCATTGTCGCATATCGACAATCGAGCCGAAATTCAACAACTTGCACCATGCCGATGGCGCCTGGCTTCACCTGCATCGGCACCATGCGTTCCTTGACCGCATCCGGCTTTCAAGACGCGCGACACGCCAGTTCCGACATTACGCAAGCAGATGTGCAATCAACGCCAGCACCGCCAGATGTCCCACGTAGTACCCGTAGAACACCCACCGCCAGCGCGGCAGTGGCCATGTCACCCGCGCGGCCAGCAGCACCACCGGTACGGCCAGCAATGCCCAGCCGTTGTGGTTCGCCCAGCACACCGCTGCGAGCCCGACCAGCAGCAGCCACCACGCGCGATGCCGGAACGCGATCCATCCCAGCAGCACGCAGCCGACACCCGCCCACTGGTAATCCACGAACATCGGCAGCACGCCGGCAGCCAGCAACAGCTGAACGGGCCGATGGTTCGCCAGCGCATGAACGGCCACCGCAGCCAGGGCAAAGGTCAGCAGGATGTTGAGCGGCAGCCAGGAACCAAACGCGAATGCGTGCACTGGCTGCGCGATCAGCCCCCACAGCGCGAGCCGACGCATCGACTTGCGCAGGTCGGCCCCGGGCTGGGCCAGGTTGCAGGCCATCACCAGCGCGAACAGCGGGAAGGCAATGCGCCCCAGTTCGCTGACCACCGGTACGTAGCCGCCAAAGACCACCTTGGCCACGTGATCACCGGTCATGGCCAGCAGTGCGATCCACTTCAGCAGCTCGCGCGCGCCGCTGCCAAGGGTGAAGTTGAAGGTTGACGTCCCGGTCGTGGTCGCTTGCATCGCGGAAGCTTATGCGCATCGGCCAACCCATTTCCAGCGCCGCGCAGGAGTCCGTCGCTGCAGCCCGCAGGTGGCGGCGCTATGCTGGCCGCCCCAGCTTGTGAGACACCTGCCATGCGTACCCTGTACCCCGCCATCGAACCCTACCGCGAGTTCACCCTTCCGGTGAGCGATCTGCACACGCTGCATGTCGAAGAGTGCGGCACACCGGACGGCATTCCGGTGGTGTACCTGCACGGCGGCCCAGGCGCGGGCATTTCACCCACCCATCGCCGTTTCTTCGATCCGGCACGCTACCGCATTGTGTTGATCGACCAGCGTGGCAGCGGCCGCTCCACCCCGTTCGGCGAGCTGCGCGACAACACCACGCAGGACCTGGTGGCCGACATCGAGAAGGTGCGTGAGCACCTGGGCATCGAGCGTTGGCTGGTCTATGGCGGCTCCTGGGGGTCGACCCTGTCACTGGCCTACGCACAGGCACATCCCGAGCGCGCCACCGGCCTGATCGTGCGCGGCGTATTCCTCGGCCGCGAAATGGAAAACCGCTGGTTCGCCGAAGCCAACGGCGGTGCGCGCTGGATCTTCCCGGAGCGCTGGGACCGCTATGAGGCCTACATTCCGGAAGCCGAGCGCGGCGACATGATCGCAGCCTACTGGAGCCGCATGGACAGCCCGGATGTGGCGATCCGGATCGAAGCCGCGCAGGCCTGGCTGGGCTGGGAGGACAACGCGGCCACCCTGCAGCACGACGTGGATGCGCAATCCACCGACGACCCGCTGGACACATTGGCAAAGGCCCGCATTGAAGCGCATTACTTCCGCAACAGCATCTTCCTGGAGCCGGACCAGCTGCTGCGCGATATCGATCACATCCGCCACCTGCCCTGCGTGATCGTGCAGGGGCGCTACGACATCATCTGCCCGCCGCGCAGTGCGTGGGATCTGGCCAAGGCCTGGCCGGAAGCCCGGCTGGAGATGGTGACCTCCGGCCACAGCGCGAACGAGCCGGCCACGGTGGATGCGCTGGTGCGGGCCACGGACGCCTTTGCCGACCGTTTCTGAGCAGATGGTAGTGCCGGCCGCTGGCCGGCATCCCACCGTTCGAGGGTAGCTTCGACTCCGCGCAATCGCTGCTGCGCGGCCAGGTGAATGGCGACCCACCGGCAACGGTCCACGGCCCCATTCTTCGCAGCCCGCTTACAGCTCCGCGCAGAAGATCCGGCGGTGACCACCGCACCGGTGGTTCGCCCTTTCCCCAGGAGCACGCCATGACCGGTTATCGCTGCCTTCCCATCGCTCTCTCGCTATCCGCGGGCCTGCTGCTGGGCGCCTGTTCCAATCCCCAGGAGGCCAGCAAGGCCACCGCCGCCGAGGACGTGACAGAAGTAAGGCTCATCCCTGCCTACGAATCGCTGGACAAGGACAAGGACGGCATCGTCACCCTGGCGGAAGTCGATGCGGTAGCACCGGACTGGGCCGAACGGCTGCATGCCTGCGATACCGACCGTGACAAGACGTTGACCCGTGGCGAGTACGACGTGTGCAAGCAGACCAGCGCTTCGCATTGATCCATCACTGAACCCTCGATTGGCGCTGTGCATGCCCGGCTATACCAAGGTATAGCCGGGCTAACCCACGAGTCTCTAGGCCTGTCCCATTCAGGGGCGGACAATAGCACCACTGGCCAGGGCAACCCTGGCTGCCAACTTCCCCTCATGGAGACGCAGATGGACCCCGACCCTGCCGGGTGCGCCGCACCCCGGATCACCGCCTGTTGCCTGTTCCTGGCGCCTGCCCGCCGGTCCCTGCCTGCCTGAGTGACGGGGGACCGCCAGGCGCCGCCTGCCTGGAGATCCCCCATGTCCTACAAGATCCTCTACATCACCCTGCGCCGCCTGATCGGCGAGCGCGATGTTGCCGCCCTGCGCAGCCAGCTGCTGCAATACGGCCCGGTCATGTTTGCCCGTTCGCTGTCGCTCGGTTCGCCGCGCGTGGTGGCCGACGCCTTGTCGCTGCTGCCGATCAGCGAGCGCATCACTGTGCTGCGTCATCTGCCCTATCCCCTGCGCGATGCGATGAAGCCGCTGTGCATCGGTGGCAGCCAGCGGCTGCACATGCAGCCATGGTCACCGGCGGTGCTGGCGATGCGCCACGCCTGACCTTGTTCCAACTGTTCCGTTCGTGTTCCGGCCGCGGCCGGCTCTGACATTCGAGGAGAGTCCCATGAGCCTGCTCAACGCCTGGTTCAACGCCTTCCTGCGCAGCCGTCGCGCAGGCAACCTGTTCCGTCGCCGTGCGATGCCCGAAGCCGGGTTCGGCCCGGGCAGCGCCGAAGCAGCGCCGTTCGCGCTCACCACCGGCCTGGTCACCCTCGCCCAGCAGGAGGAAGCCGAGCTGCTGGCGACGCTGGAATCGCACGCCGACGGCCTCAGCCCGCATGAGGCCGAGGAGCGGCTGGCCACGCTCGGTCCCAACGAGGTGGATCACGAAAAGCCGCTGCCGTGGTGGCGCCATCTGTGGCAGTGCTACCGCAATCCGTTCAACCTGCTGCTGACCGTGCTGGCGGCGGTGTCCTGGCTGACCGAGGACATCAAGGCCACCGTGGTGATCGGTGCGATGGTATTGCTGTCCACGCTCATCCGCTTCGTACAGGAGGGGCGTTCGAACCGTGCCGCCGAGCGGCTGAAGGCACTGGTCGGCAACACTGCGCGCGTGCTGCGCCGCAATCCCGGCACCGAGGCTGCGGATGTGGCAGACCAGTACTTCGGCGCGCGCCTGCACAGCCGTCGCCCTGCACGCCTGCTGGACCTGCCGATCCGTGAACTGGTGCCCGGCGACCACATCGTGCTGTCGGCAGGCGACATGATTCCGGCCGATTGCCGCGTGCTGAATGCCAAGGACCTGTTCGTCGCCCAGGCCGCGATGACCGGCGAATCGCTGCCGGTAGAGAAGTTCGCGCACCCGGGCGACGGCCTGGCCGGTCTGCTGGAGCAGCACAACCTGCTGTTCATGGGTACCAATGTGGTGTCCGGCACCGCCACCGCCATTGTGCTGGCCACCGGCAACCGCACCTACTTCGGCACGTTGGCCCAGCGCAGCACCGCCACCGACCGTGCGCCGACCGCATTCCAGGCCGGCGTCAACAGTGTCAGCTGGCTGCTGATCCGCTTCGCGCTGGTGATGGTGCCGTTCGTGCTGCTGATCAACGGCTGGACCAAGGGTGACTGGACCGAGGCGTTTCTGTTCGCGCTGTCGGTGGCGGTGGGCCTGACGCCGGAAATGCTGCCGATGATCGTCACCTCCACCCTGGCCAAGGGTGCGGTGCTGCTGTCGCGGCGCAAGGTGATCGTCAAGCGCCTGGATGCGATCCAGAACTTCGGCGCGATGGAAGTCCTGTGCACCGACAAGACCGGCACCCTCACCCAAGACAGGATCGCACTGGAGCGTCACACCGATGTGTTCGGCCACGATTCGGAAGACGTACTGAAGTTCGCCTATCTCAACAGCCACTTCCAGACCGGGCTGATCAACCTTCTGGATCGCGCGGTGCTGGAGCACGTGGAGCTGCAGAGCTCGCTGCGGCTGTCGCAGGACTACCACAAGGTGGACGAGATTCCGTTCGACTTCGAGCGCCGCCGCATGTCGGTGGTGGTCTCCGAGCGCGAGGACCATCATGAGCTGATCTGCAAGGGGGCAGTGGAAGAAATGCTGGCGGTGTGCAGCACCGTGCGCGAGAACGGCCAGGACATGCCACTGGACGAGCACCGCCTGGCCCGCGTGCGGCAGACCACCGAGGAACTGAACGAGCAGGGCCTGCGCGTGGTGGCGGTGGCGATGAAGGAGACCGCTGCCAGCCAGACCACCTATTCGCAGGCCGACGAATGTAGCCTGACCCTGATCGGCTACGTGGCGTTCCTCGACCCGCCGAAGGAATCGGCCGCGCAGGCGCTGCAGGCGCTTGCCGCGCATGGCGTGGAGGTCAAGGTCTTCACCGGCGACAACGAACTGGTGACCGCGCGTGTCTGCGCGCAGGTGGGGCTGGACGCCGACACCATCCTGACCGGGCCGCAGATCGAGCGCATGGATGACGGCGCGCTGTCGCGGGCGCTGCACCACCATTGCGTGTTCGCCCGGCTGACGCCGCTGCACAAGGAGCGCCTGGTGCGCGAGCTGCGTGCTCAGGGCAAGGTGGTCGGCTTCCTCGGCGACGGCATCAATGATGCACCGGCGCTGCGCGCAGCCGATATCGGCATCAGCGTGGACAGTGCGGTGGACATCGCCAAGGAGGCCGCCGACATCATCCTGCTGGAAAAGAACCTGATGGTGCTGGAGGAAGGCGTCATCCAGGGCCGGCGCACGTTCAACAACATGCTGAAGTACATCCGCATGACCGCCAGCTCCAACTTCGGCAATGTGTTCTCGGTGCTGGTGGCCTCGGCCTTCCTGCCGTTCCTGCCGATGCTGCCGCTGCAGCTGCTGGTGCAGAACCTGCTGTACGACATCTCGCAGATCGCCATTCCGTTCGACAACGTGGACGAGGAGCTGGTGCGCAAGCCGCTGAAGTGGAACCCGGCGGACATCGGCCGCTTCATGGTGTTCTTCGGGCCGATCAGCTCGATCTTCGACCTGAGCTGCTTCGCGCTGATGTGGTACGTGTTCGATGCACGCACGCCGGCCGACCAGGGCCTGTTCCAGTCCGGCTGGTTCGTGGTCGGCCTGCTGACCCAGACCCTGATCGTGCACATGATCCGCACGCCGAAGCTGCCGTTCCTGCAGAGCATCGCCGCGCCGCCACTGCTGCTGATGACCGGCCTGATCATGGCCATTGGCGTGGCCCTGCCGATGAGCCCGCTGGCCGGCTACTTCAAGCTGCAGGCGCTGCCGGCCGGCTACTGGCCGTTCCTGGTGGCGATCCTGTTCGGCTACGCGGTGCTGACCACTGCGCTGAAGCGGTTCTACATCCGTCGTTACGGCTGGCAGTAAGCGCCCGCCGCTTTGTCCAGGGAGAAACACAATGGACATCAATCCGAACCTGCCGGCGTTCGACGCCGGTGCCACGCTCAGCTCGCTGATCAGCCTGTCGGTGGCGTTCGTGCTGGGCACGGTCATCGGCCTGGAACGCCAGCTGCGGCAACGCACCGCGGGCCTGCGTACCAACACGCTGGTGGCGGTGGGAGCGGCGGTGTTCGTCGATCTGGCCGTGCGCTTCCATGACCTGTACGGCGGTCCACCGTCACCGCTGCATGTGGTGGCCTATGTGATCTCCGGCGTCGGCTTCCTTGGTGCCGGCGCGATCATGAAGGACGGCGCGCAAGTGTCCGGCCTGAACACCGCCGCCACCCTGTGGGGATCGGCGGCGGTGGGAGCATGTGCCGGTATCAAGCTGCTGCCCGAAGCAGTGCTTGCCGCGGTGTTCGTGCTGGCCGCCAACACCCTGCTGCGGCCGGTGGTGAACCGCATCCAGCGGCAGCCGCTGCCGGAAGCGTTCAGCGAGGCAACCTATGCGATCAACGTGGTCTGCCAGCGCGAGCAGCAGGCCGAGGTACTGGACCAGCTGTTGCTGCTGCTTGAGCAGGCGCAGTACCCGGTGCGCGGTGGACCAGCGCCCGTTCGGCGAGCGCGACGTGGAAATCGAAGCGGTGCTGTATGCCACCACGGTGGATGCCGGCGAACTGGATGCGGTACTGGCGACGCTGGCGACCACGCCCGGCGTGCTGCAGGGGTTCTGGAACGCCAGCCTGGAGGAGTAGTGCCGGCGGCTGGCCGGCAACCTGATGATCTCCGGAAGCACCCTGCAGATGCCGGCCAGCGGCCGGCACTACCAGGCATCGCTTTGACCGGTGCCGACCAAGGCCGGTATCCACCGATGGCGGCTTTGCTATCCTTTCACCCCACGCCAGGGAGCTTCCCCGATGCCATCGCTGTCGCCCCGCCGCCCACTGGTGCTGCTGGCCCTGATCGTCGTGATGGCGGCGATCTTCCTGATCGACACCGTCACCGATTACGCAGTTGCCGCTGCCTGCTTCTACGCGGCGGTCATCCTGGCCGCATCGCGCGTGCTGGGCGCACGCGGGTTGATCACCCTGGCCATTACCTGCATCGCGCTGACCGGGCTGAGCTTCTTCCTGACCCGCTTCGGCACCTATCGCATCGGCCTGGTCAATTCGGTCATTGGCATGCTGGTGATCGGCATCACCACCTACCTTGCCCTGAACATGGAAGCGGCCAAGGCCGCCGTGCAGGAAGCACAGGGCCGCCTGCTGCGCGTGGCGCGCGCCTCCACCGTGGGCGAGCTCACCACCTCCATCGCGCATGAAGTGAACCAGCCGCTGGCGGCCATCGCCAGCAGCGCCGAAGCCTGCCAGCGTTGGCTCGCGCAGGACCCACCGAACGTGGACAAGGCCCGGCAGACCGTGGCCCGCATCCTGGCCGATGCACATCGTGCCGGTGACGTGATCGCCCGCATCCGCGGCCTGACCCAGGGCGCGGCACCGCAGCGACGCGCCTTCGATCTGAACGAGGCGGTGGAGGAAATGCTGGCGCTGTCGCGCAGCGAGCTGGACCGGCATGGCGTGGCCGTGGCGCTGCTGCTGGACGCCGAACTGCCACCGGTGCAGGCCGACCGCGTGCAGGTGCAGCAGGTGATCGGCAACCTGATCCTCAATGCGGTGGACGCGATGGAGACCGTGCCCACCGCCGACCGGCGCTTGTCCCTGCTGACCCGGCGCGACGGCCAGCGGGTCAGCCTCAGCGTCCGTGATCGCGGTGTCGGCCTGCCCGCCGACCATCCCGAACGCGTCTTCGATGCCTTCTGGACCACCAAGTCGCACGGTCTGGGGCTGGGTCTCAGCCTGAGCCGCTCGATGATCGAAGCCAACGACGGCCAGATCCGTGCCGAACGACCGGCAGGCGGCGGTGCCTGCTTTGTGTTCGACCTGCCCATTGCCACGGACGCCCACCATGCGTAAGCCCACTGCCGCCAACCCCGATCCGGCACCCATCGTCTATGTGGTCGACGACGATCCGTCGGTGCGCGCGGCACTGGAAGACCTGCTGGCCTCGATGGGCCTGCAGGTGCGGGCCTTCGCCTCCACCCAGGCCTTCCTCGAACACGCGCTGGAAGACGCACCGGCATGTCTCGTGCTGGACGTGCGCATGCCCGGCCAGAGCGGTCTTGAATTCCATCGCACGATGGGCAGCCACGGCCTGCAGCTGCCGGTGGTGTTCATCACCGGCCACGGCGACATCGCGATGGGCGTCAACGCGATCAAGGACGGCGCCATCGAATTCCTCACCAAGCCCTTCCGTGATCAGGAACTGCTCGATGCCATCCACAAGGGCATCGAGATCGACCGCCAGCGCCGCCGCGAGGGCGAGGCACTCGGCGCGCTGCAGCTGCGCTGGGACACCCTCAATGCCGGCGAGCGCGAGGTGGTCGATGGCGTGGTGCGCGGCCGCCTCAACAAGCAGATCGCCGGCGACCTGGGCGTCAGCGAGATCACGGTGAAGGTGCGCCGTGCGCAGGTGATGCGCAAGATGGGCGCACGCACCCTGGTTGACCTGGTGCGCATGTACGACCGCCTGCAGGCGGGTACGCCATGAACGTCCACGTCGCGCTGCTGCGCGCGGTCAACGTCGGCGGCACCGGCAAGCTGCCGATGCGCGAACTGGCGATGTGCGAGGACGCAGGCTTCGCCGATGTCCGCACCTACATCGCCAGCGGCAATGTGGTGTTCCGCAGCGGGCTTGATGAATCCACCGTACGGGAGGCCCTCGCCCAACGGCTGCAGGCGTACGCCGGCAAGCCGGTGGGCGTGCTGGTGCGCTCGGCCAACGAGATCGTAGGCGTGGTGGCACGCAACCCGTTTGCGCAGGCCACCGGCAACCGTGTGGTCGCGCTGTTCCTCGACGGCAGCCTGCCTGCCGATCCGCTGGACGGCGTGACCGGCCGGCGCGATGAACAGCTCGCACTCGGCACGCGCGAGATCTTCATCCACTACGGTGCCGGCATGGCCGACTCGCGCTTGCGTATTCCCGGTTCGGCACAGGGCACGGCACGCAATCTCAACACCGTCGCCCGGCTCGCGGCGATGGCAGCGGAACTGCGCTAGCGCTCTTCCGGCAGGCTGTACAGGAGCCGGTAGTCATGGCGACCCTCGCTGATGGTGATCTCCAGCGTGCCGACCAGGCCCAGCAAGCCGTCACTGCCGGAATCAGGCACCACCACCACGCTCAGCTGTGGCGTGCCACGGGTCATCAACCCATTGTGCTGCAGGGTGAACGCGCCGTGGCGCCCGGCCAGCGTGGCCGTCACCCGCTCCATCGCCACGTAGCCGGCCGAGCCCTGCACCGGTGTGCGGAAGGCCAGCATCTGGCCGACGCTGCTGCCGTGCAGGTCGCCGGCAAAGGTCTTGTTGATCGACATCACCGCGATCGGGCCGTCATTGCCACCGATCGCTCGCAGATCCACTTCAAACGTACCGTGTGCTTCACCCTGCATCCTGCTCTCCCCTCTGGTCGCTTGAACGCTGCTACTTCTTCGTGGCCAGCACGATCACCCCGGTCAGCACCAGGCCGATGCCGCTCCACTCCCGCAGGCTGGGCCGCTCGCCCAGCAGAAGATAGGCCAGCACGATCACCAGTACCACGCTGAACTTGTCCACCACCGCCACCTTGGCAAGCTCACCGCTCTGCAATGCGCGGAAGTAGAACAGCCACGACGCTCCGGTGGCCAGCGCCGACAGCACCAGGAACAGCCGGGTGCGCCCCGGCAGCAGCAACGGGTTGGACCATTTGCCGGTGACCACCACCAGCGGCAGGACTACCGCTGCCACCACCAGGGTGCGGATGGCCATGGCCAGGTCCGAGTCGACGCCCTTGACGCCGACTTTGGCGAACAGCGCGGTCATCGCCGCGAAGGCGGCAGACAGTCCAGCCCATATCAACCACTGCGGTACGTTCTGCACGAAGCCCTCGCTTGCCGGAACGGATGAGCGTGCGCCAACGCTACTCCACCCTGCCATCGGTGGGGCTTCACCTGCCCATCACCACCGCTACAATGGGTGAGGAATCGCCAGGGGGGCGATCTGCAGGGAATGCGCCATGCGTGAACAGGACACCACCCTCGCCCTTGCCGGGCCGTCGTCCCTTGACCGGGCCCGCCTGCCGTGCACCGCACGGCTGCTGCTTCCCCTCCCCTTCGTTTCGCAGCAACCTGCCCGTTCCGCATGGCAGGTTCCTCATCGCTTGCCCTGACCGGAGCCGTCGAAATGCCCGAGAACACCCTCCTTGCCACGCCGGCCGCCACCGCGCCGATCAAGTACCTCGACCGCGCCATGGCCACGCTGCGCAGCCTGGGCCTGGCCGCCCCCCAGGACAACAACGCACCGGCCATCGCGCTGGTCTCGCAGCTGTCCACCCTCGACCAGGGCCGCGTGGTGGCCATTGCCCGCGTGCTGCAGCAGTCCGGCCATTTCAATGCCGTGATGCGTGATGAAATCAGCTCGGCCAAGGTGTCCGACCGCTATACCGAGATCATCCGCGCCTTCGACAGCATCCGTGATGACGCCAGCACCATGGTCGAGCAGGTGCGTGACGGCAAGATCGACATGGGCGAGCGCCTGCAGAACCTGTGGATGAAGGTCACCCGCGGCGACATTCCGAGTCGGTTCGAGAAGATCCGCCGTACGTTCCTGGACGTCAGCCGCGATTCGGCCGAGCAGCTGCAGCGTGAGTCGCGAGTGCTGGAGATGTACGGCGACTTCCGCCTGTCGATCAAGGATGCCGAGATCCAGGCCCATGAGCTGTTGAAGCTGCAGGAGCAGGCGCTGGCCGATGCGCGCGAGGCGCTGAAGCAGGCGCAGCAGCGCGTGGAATCGGCCGACCCGTCCGCCGATGCCGCCGACACCGGCCGCCTGGTCATGGCCCGCGACGAGGCCCTGCGCAACAACCAGGCCGAGGAGTCGCGCTACCAGCTGGCCAAGGACCTGGCCGAGAACCTGCAGGTGAACTACGCCACCTCCGAGGCGATCATGCTGCGCGTGCACCAGTCGCATGAGGTCAAGCGCCGCGTCAACGAGCGCTCGGTGGTGTTCTTCTCCACCAATGAGACCAGCTTCACCGCCTTGAACCTGGCATTCACCACGCAGATGGGCCTGCATGAGTCCACGCAGGCGCTCAATGCGATGACCGAGGGCACCTCAAAGGGCCTGGAAGCGGTGGCCAACATTGGCGACGACGTGCTGCACGAGGGCCTGAAGGCCGGCTACGGCGCCACCATCGGCGTCGATTCGGTGCGCAAGCTGGTCGATGCGGTGGTGCGCTTCCAGGAGACCTCGCTGCAGGAGATCGAGCAGCTGCGTGGACAGGCCACGCGCGATTCGGCGGAGATCGCCGAGTATGTCGAACAGGGCAAGCAGCGTTTCGCTGCCCTGCTGCAGGCACCGCCGAGCCCGGAGTCGCGCTGAGGTGAGTGCGACGATGGCCCCTGCCGAGCTGCAGGATGCGCTGCTGACCATGGATGTGGTCGACCAGCTGCGTTACCGCAATGCCGAAATGAAGGCGCTGGCCGACAGCGGCCATGACAAGGCGACGCTGAAGCAGCGCCTGCTTGAGTTGTACCGCTCGCAGGGCATCGAGGTCTCCGACGAGATCCTCGAGGCCGGCATCCAGGCCCAGCGTGAGCAGCGCTACCTCTACACCGCGCCGCGAGGCTGGAAGGCCTGGCTGGCGCGGCGCTGGATCGACCGCAGCCGGCTGCTGAAATGGGCGCTGATGGTAGCCCTGGTGCTGCTGATGCTCGGTGTCCTGCTGGTGATGGCGCGCAGCTTCGGCGCGTTCGTGCACGAGAGCAACGTGCAGAAGAACGTGCAGCTGCTGAACGACAAGGTGGCCGCGCAGCAACGGGAGGCTGCCGCAGCGCGCGCCCTGCTGGCCTCACAGGAACAGGCCCTGCAGGGACTGCTGCCACGTGCCACCGCCAGCGGCGAGCGCCTGCAGCCGCTGACCGAAGGTGCACAGACCGCGCTGGCCGAAGCACAGCGGCGCTTTGCCGACGTTCCCGCCGCGATGGCAACGCTGCCGACCCTTGTGCGCAAAGACAAGCTCACCCGGCTCAGCAGCGGTGGCAGCGCCACCGGCGAGCAGGCGGCCGCGCAGGTGGAACAGCACCGACTGGCAGCGGCGCAACTGCTGGCGCAGGCCAAGGACACCCTGCCTCCGCTGACCGAGCGGGTGAACACCCTCGGCCAGGCGATCGAGGCCAGCGAGCTGCTGGATACCACCAACGCCGCTGCAAAGGCAGCACGCCTCGCGCCGGATGCCGAGCAGGTGCGCGCACGCGCCTACACCGGCGGCGACGTGGCACTGCGCGCGGGCGACATCGCCGCAGCCGGGCAGGCGGTAGCGACCCTGAAGGACCTGATCGGCAGCGCCGACAAACTGGCCGCGCTCAGCGAGCGCCTGGCCCAGCTCAAGGCCGATGGCCTCGCCACCGGCGTCACCGGCGAAGACCGCAAGCGCTTCGAGCGTGCGCTGGAGCAGGCCGCCCGCCTGATCCGGGTCGAGACGCTGGCCGAAGCCGGGCCGGCCCTGGACGAGGCCAGCCAGCTGGTGGCGCTGCTGTCGCAGACCCTGGTCTACCGCATCGTCAACCGCGACGATGAACGCACCGGCGTCTGGCGCTACAACGAAAAGGCCAACGGTGGCCGCAATTACTACCTGGTGACCGAAGCACTGGACGAGGCCGGCAAGGCCACCGAACTGCTGATCCGCAACGAGGAAACCGGCAAGGACGAATGGACCTCGCTGTTCGCCGTGCGCGTGCCCGAGGCCACCTACAACCGCGTTGCCGCCGACAAGCAGGACAACGGCATCATCGAAGACGACCAGATCGGCAGCAAGCCGCGCGGCAGCCTGTCGCCGCGGTTCCGCATGCCCACCACCGGCGGCTACATCACCGAATGGTGATGGGTAAGGAACTGACATGAGAGATCTGAACGAGGCCATTGCTGATGTCGAAGCCGATATCGGCCAGGTGCAGGCACAACTGGCCGCGCGTGGCGACCAGTGCCGGGAACTGATCAAGGAACAGGAAGCGCTGCACGGCGGGGTCCGCGACGACTTCAACACCTTGGCCCGCCTGCAGGCCGAGGCCGCTACCGATGCGCCGCCGATGCTGGCCCGGGACCTGCTGCAGCAGTCCAGCGCCGATCTGCAGCGCCGTGACCGCAAAGCGGCGGTGCTGGCCGACGAACTGCAGGCGCTGCTGGACATCGAGCAGTCGCTGCAGCAGCGGTCGCAGGAGGCCGTTACCGCGCGCGACGCCGCCGGTGGACGCTGGCAGGCCCTGCAGGATCAGGTGGACACCGCGCTGCAAGCGGAACCCACCTACAGGGCCCTGCAGGACGATCTGCAGCTGGCCGTGGCGCGCGCTGCCACGGTGGAGCGGATGGCCGCCTCCGCGCAGTCGGAGCGTGACGCCAAGGCCGGCGCCTACCAGGCCGACCCGATCTTCATGTACCTGCATCGACGCGGCTTCGGCAGCACGGCCTATCGCGGTTGGCCGCTGGTGCGCACCGTCGATGGCTGGTTGGCCGAGCTGTGCGGCTTCGACCGTGCCCGCCGCGAGTACGCCACGCTGGTGGAGCTTCCGCCCTATCTGCAGGAACATGCCGGACAGGCCCGTGCCGACATCGAGGCGGCCCGCCAGCCGGTACAGCAGGCCCGCGACGCCGCTCTCGCCCATGCCGGTGGCGACCCGCTGCGCCAGCAACTGCAGGCGGCACAGAGCGCAGTGGCGCAGGCACTGTTGGCCGAGCAGCTGCATCGGCAGACCGTGGATGCCAAGCAGGCACAGATCGATGGCTTCCGCAGCTGGACCGATGCCGAAGGCGGCGCCCTGCTCACCGCGCTGGCGCGCACGCTGTCTGCCAAGAGCATGGACGACCTGTACCGCCGCGTCGCCGCCACCGCCTCCGGCGAGGACGATGCCGTGCTCGAACGCATCCATGGCAGTCGCCTGCGCCTGGGCGAGATCGACGGCATGGTGGCTGAGCACACCCGTGAAATGGCCGTGCTGAAGAAGCGCCTGGACAGCCTGCAGGCTGCGCGCAGGAGCTACCAGGCAGCAGCAGACATCGAACGCCAGGCCTACGAGGCGCCGAGCTACCGGTCCGCCGCGCCGGCCACCGTCGCCGCATCCTTCTTCAGCACCACCCGCGGCCAAAGCACCACCCGCTCCTCTGGCAGCCTGTTCGACCTGCTTTCGGGCGGTTCCAGCAGTTCCAGCTCGAGGTCAAGCTCGCGTTCGAGTTCCAGCTCAAGCTCCAGTTCCGGTTCCAGTTCCAGCGGCAGCAGCTTCCACAGCGGCGGCGGTATCAGCGGCGGCGGTGGCTTCAAGACCGGCGGCGGGTTCTAGCCCGGCAACGACCGGGTGCGCCGCTTCAGCCGCGCATCCAGCACGCCCACGCCCAGCAGCACCAGGCTGGTCAGCCATCCGGCGGCCAGCAGGTGCGTCCATGGCAACACCAGGCACAGCACCAGCAGCGCGGCAGCGCCCAGCAGATGCGAGCGCGGCGCGTGCCCATAGACCACGCGCTTGTACAGGGCACTGCCCAGCAGATAGATCAGCGGGCCTGCCACCATCACGGTCACGTAAACCGGGGTGACGGCCACCCCCGGATGGTCCATGACCAGATCATTGCCCACCGCCGTGGCGATGATGCCGGCGATCAGCAATGCATGCACGTAGTGGAAGTTGGCGCCCATCCGCCCGGGGTCTTCGGCGTGGGTGATGGCCTCTGTGGCATCGCGGCTGGAGATGCCGAAGTACAGCCACCACATGGCAATCGTGCCGGCGAAGGTGGCCAACACCGCTGAAACCACTTCCAGGCTCCAATGCTCGACGTCGCTGAGCACGCCCCCGGTTGCCAGCAACGTCTCGCCCAGTGCGACGATGACGAACAGCTGGCAGCGTTCGGCCAGGTGTCCGCCCTCGATGGTCCAGTCGCGGGTGTGCGAACGGCCCATGCCCGGGAACGCGAAGCCGAACATCGGCGAGATGTATTCGCAGGCCACCGCCACCGCCCACAATGCCAGGCGGAGGTTGCCCTCGGCCGCCGCGCCGGCCAGCCAGAAGCAGGCCGACACGCTGACCCAGGCCAGCATGCGGCGGAAGTTCGGTGCCAACGGATGGCTCCGGCCGACCTCCAGCAGCACGAACGCGGTGCGTCCGACCTGCATCGTGGCGTACGCCCCGGCGAAGATCCACGCACGATCGGCAAACGCCTCGGGAATGGACGAGGACATCAACAACGCCAGCAGCATGGTGGCGAACAGCAGGCCGCGGATGCGCGGCACCTCCGGGTCGAACCAGTTGCTGACCCAGCACGCGTACTGCCAGCCGAGCCAGACCGCGAACCACAGCACCAGCGTCTGCAGTACACCGGCCAGGTCCAGGTGGTGCAGCAGATGGTGGCTGAGCTGGGTGACCGCGAATACGTAGACCAGATCGAAGAACAGTTCTTCGTAGGTCACGCGGGCATGGTGGCCGTCGCGGTGGCGCAGCGCGGGCAAGCGCAGTCGGGTACGCATGGAACTCCTTCAGCGCGCCAGGCGCCAGTACAGGAAACCGGCCAGCAACGCCGGCGCGGCAAACACCAGCAACAGGATCGGCAACTCCTCGCGTACCGCGTAACCGGCCTTGCTGACCCCCACCCACATGTTGGCCACGGCCACCAGCAGCCAGGTAGCGATGAAGGCGATCAGTGCCGTGGGCAGCTGCGAGGTGCCCACGCTCCAGAGACGGCCAAACAGCAGGAACACGCCCAGCAGGAGCACGCCGCCGAGCATCACCATGAGCACATGCATGGTCCACCTCCTTGAGCCTGGGAACAGGCTAGCCCCGGCCGATTGTGCGCAACAGCCCGTGGAGATGGATTCACAGTCCAGAGCAAGCGAACAATCCCGGCATCGGCTGCGGCGAACCTTATGGCAGCCATGAGTTATTCGCGAAACGGGCCGTCCAGGGTACGTGCTAGCTTCATCCGACCCTATCCAGACCCCTCTCCGCCATGCGCCGTTGCCTGACGACCCTTGCCCTGACTGCCACACTTGCCTTTGATGTCACTGCCGCCGACACACCGCTGCCACAGCTGCAGGCCTACACCGTAGACCCATCCTGGCTGCAGCCGATGGCGCCGCTGCAGATCGCCGACCATACCTGGCAGATCGGCACTGAGGACCTGACCGCGCTACTGGTGCAGACCGCCGACGGCGCGGTGCTGCTCGACGGCGGCATGCCGCAGATGGCCAGCCACCTCATCAGCAACATGAAGGTGCGCGACGTGGCGCCGCAGGACCTGCGCTTGATCCTGCTCAGCCATGCGCATGCCGACCATGCGGGCCCGGTGGCAGAACTGAAGCGCCGTACCGGTGCGATGGTGGTAGCCAACGCCGAATCAGCGGTGCTGCTGGCGCGCGGCGGCAGCAACGACCTGCACTTTGGCGACAGCATCACCTTTCCGCCGGCCAGCACCGACCGCATCATCATGGATGGCGAAGTGGTCACGGTGGGTGGCATCGCGTTCACTGCACACTTCATGCCGGGGCACACCCCGGGCAGCACCGCCTGGACCTGGACCGATACCCGCGATGGCAAGCCGGTGCGCATCGCCTACGCCGACAGCCTGAGTGCGCCGGGCTACCAGCTGCAGGGCAACGCCCGCTATCCCCACCTGGTCGAGGACTACCGGCGCAGCTTCGCTACGGTGCGCGGCCTGCCCTGCGACCTGTTGCTGACCCCGCATCCGGGCGCCAGCAACTGGAACTATGCCGCTGGCAGCAAGGCCAGCGACAAGGCACTGAACTGCAAGGCCTACGCGGATGCGGCCGAGAAGAAGTTCGACGCGCAGTTGGCCAAGGAAACGGCCGCAGCACGCTGATCCCGTAGAGCCGAGCCCATGCTCGGCTTGCCGGCCAAACACAGCCGAGCGTGGGCTCGGCTCTACACAGGATGCGTCGAAGAGTGCCGGTCAGAACGACCGGCACCCGCCGTCCATCAGCCACCCTGTCCGTGCTGGGCGAACGGCTCGGTGCTGCCGTCGGTGCGCACCAGCTCGACGGTGTACGGCTGCACGTAGCCATCCGGCATTTCCATGCCCGGCGAACCGGCCGGCATGCCGGGCAGCACCAGCCCGCGCGCGGCCGGGCGTTCGGCCAGCAGGCGCTTGATGTCCTCGGCCGGAACGTGGCCCTCGACCACATACCCGCCGATCTCAGCGGTATGGCAGGACGCCTTGCCGACCGGCACGCCCAGGCGAACCTTGATCGGGTTCATGTCGTCGGTGTCATGCACCTCCACCTGGAAGCCGGCGGCCTTCAGGTGGTCGACCCAGATGCCACAGCAGCCGCAGCTGGCGGTCTTGTGCACGATGGCCACCGGCAAGGCCGGATCGACCTTGGCCGGGCTGGCCTGGATCGGTGCCACCGGTGCTGCGCTGGCGATCGGTGCGGCGGCGGATTCTTCGGCGGCACGTGCACAGGCGGTCGTGGCCAACACGGTACCCAGCAGCAGGCCGAGGGAGAGAGTACGGTTCATTGCGTGATTCCTTTGCAGAGGCGGGCAACGCGGCCCGTCGCCCGCGCATCGAAGGCACAGGCAGAGTCGAGAAAAGTCGAGCAACTACGGCAGGCGCTTGAGGCCTGCAGGGAATCACGCGATAGGGGGCCGCAACGGGTCCGGCATCGGCGGCGGTGCGCGTTGCCGGGTACTGGCGGCTACCGGCGCCTCGCGCCACGGCGAGGCGGGCATACCGCTCGACATGGCCAGCATGCCAAGGCAGGCCGGCGGGCATTCACACTCACCACTCTGGCAGGCCGCCGGGGCCGCATCATCGCAGCAGCCGGCTGCCGCCATCGCGGCCGAGTGCGGTGCAGCGCAGTGATCCTGGTTGGCCGACCCGCTGTACGAAGATGAGGCAAGCGCGAGCGCCGGTGCATTCAGCACCAGGGCGACAAGCAGCATCCATCGCAGCAGCAGGCCAGGCAGGTTCACCTGCCGATGATAGCCGATGCGCGTGTCACGCAGTCGCCGCCGCCATTGCACTCATCCGCACCGGAATCGACTTGGCAGCGGGCGTGCCGCTGATGCGGTCGTAGTAGTCCAGTGGCAACAACGGGTTCAGTTCCGGGTAGTACCCGGCCAGCGCGCCGCGCGGCATCGGGTAGTCCAGTACGGTCAGGCCCTCGACGCGCCGCTGCACGCCATCGCGGCTGATCGTCTCCAGGCTGACCAGCGCCTCCTTCTCCAGACCGCGCGCCAGCCGGTCCTCGATGTTCATGAACAGCACCATGCGATCGTTGTACACGCCGCGATAGCGATCATTGTAGCTGTAGATGGTGGTGTTGTACTGATCATGCGAGCGCACGGTGGCCAACCGCAACATGTCCGGATCGTGCACCGGATCGTCCACGTCCAGGCCGGGCATCACCAGGATGTTGGCCTTGCCATTGGGCGTGGGCCACACGCGGCGGCGCGGCGGAATGTCCAGATGGAAACCGTGCGGCTGCTGGATGCGCGCGTTGAAGCCGGTGTAGATCTCCGGGTACACGGCAGCGATGAGTTCGCGAATAGGTGCATAGTCGTGCATGCAGCGCGCCCAGTCGACCTTGCTGTGCGGCAGCGCAGCCATCGCCATGCGGCAGACGATCTCGACCTCGGGCAGCACCTCCGTGCTGACCGGTTCGAGCACGCCGCGCGAGGCGGTCACGTTCGACATCGCGTCTTCGATGGTGACGAACTGCTCGCCGGCCGGCGTGACGATGCGCTCCGAGCGCGCCACTACCGGCAGGATCAGCGCATCGCGGCCATGAACCAGATGACCTCGATTGAGCTTGGTGGCGATGCCCACGGTCAGGTCCAGCCCACGCATCGCTTCATACGCGCGAGGCGTATCGGGCACCGCATGGATGAAGTTGCCCCCCAGGCCGATGAACACCTTGGCGCTGCCGTCCAGCATCGCCTCGATGGACTCGACCACATGGTGGCCATGCTCACGCGGCGGATCGAAGCCGAACACCTGCTGCACGCGGTCCAGGTAGGCCGGCTTGGGCTTCTCGTCGATGCCGACGGTGCGGTCGCCCTGCACATTGGAATGACCACGGATCGGCCCTATGCCAGCACCGGGCTTGCCGAAGTTGCCACGCAGCATCAGCAGGTTGGCGACCTGCTGCAGCAGGCGCGAGCCGTACTGATGCTGGGTCAGGCCCATGCCGTAGCAGATCACGGTGGCCTTGGAGCGGATGTAGATCTCCGCACAGCGGTGTATCTGCGCCTGCGAGATGCCGGATACCTGCACGATCTGGTCCCAGTCCTGCGCCAACACATCCTCGCGCAGCGCCTCCAGGCCCACTGTGTGTTCTGACAGGAAATCATGGTCGAGCACGCGCTCGCCCTGCGCCTCGCGCTCGAACATCACCTTCATCATGCCCTTGATCAGGGCCAGGTCGCCGCCGATGCGGATGTGCACGAACTCGCTGGTGATCTCGGTCGAACCGAACGTGGCCATCTGCACCACGTCCTGCGGCTCGGCAAAGCGGATCAGCGCGCGCTCGGGCATCGGATTGACCGCCACAATCGGGATGCCGCGTTTGCGCGCATCGACCAGGTTGCTCATCATCCGCGGTGAATTGGTGCCGGTGTTCTGGCCGATCACGAAGATCGCCTCGGCGTGCTCGAAATCCTGCAGCACGATGGTGCCCTTGCCCACCCCGATGGCCGGCGGCAGCCCGCGGCTGGTCGGCTCGTGGCACATGTTCGAGCAGTCCGGGAAGTTGTTGGTACCAAACTCGCGCACGAAGATCGAATACAGGAACGCCGCTTCGTTGGGCGTGCGCCCGGAGGTGTAGAACTCGGCCTGGTGTGGGCTGTCCAGCGCCTGCAGGTGGCGACCGATCAGTGCAAAGGCATCGTCCCAGCTGCACGGCACGTAGTGGTCGGTGGCTGCGTCGTAGCGCATCGGCTCGGTCAGCCGGCCCTGCATCTCCAACCAGTAGTCGGTCTGCGCCATCAGCTCCGTGACGGTGTGGCGGGCGAACAACTCGCGGCCGGCCCGGAACTCCGTAGCCTCCCAGGCCAGTGCCTTCGCGCCGTTCTCGCAGAACTCCAGCTTCCTGCGTTCGTCGGCATCGGGGAACGCGCAGCTGGGGCACTTGAAGCCACCGGGCTGGTTCATCGCCAGCAGCGCCTTCGACCCCTTGCCGATCACACTCTGCTGCAGCAGCACCTTGGCGGTGGCACCGGCGGCACCCCAGCCGCCGGCAGGCTGGTTGTAGGGCTTGTAACGCGGCGGTTTCTGCTCGGACATGTTCGGGAACCTTACGGAAGGAACGCAGCAACAATCGGCACAACGCGGTCCGGCGGCGCAGTCAATGGCACGACCAGCCGCACAGTCAAGCACGGCCTGCGCGGCTTCGCCAGAGGGTACAGGCGGTTTTCAGCACAACCTGCCATGGCAACGGTTACAGCCGCGTCTGCGCGCGACCACTGCGCTATCCTCGAAACCGCAGGCGGTGGCCCGCCCGCGTTTCTCCCTTGTCCGGACGCGCTGCATGCCTGATTCGATCCCGCCGCACACCCCACCTGCCGGCACCGCCCAACGCCCGCTGCAGCGCTGGCGCAACGAGGGGCAACAGCAGCAGGTCGATGTGGTGGCCGAAGAAGTGCCGGTGGCGCTGCGCTACAACGGCGCCGCCTTTGCGGTGATGATGGCCACACCGTGCGACCTGGAAGACTTCGCGCTCGGCTTCTCGCTCAGCGAAGGCCTGATCGACACCCCCTCGCAGCTGCTGTCGATCGAGATCCGCCCGCAGCTGGAAGGCATCGGGTTACAGATGACCGTGGCTGAGGAGGCACCCGGTGCCGACCTGGACCCGTCCAATGGACGCCTGCTGCCCGGTCGTGGTGGCTGTGGCCTGTGCGGCACGCGCCAGCTGGAAGAAGTGCTGCGCCCACTGCCGCAGATCCGCGAGCGACGCAGCTACTCGCCCGCCGCTCTGCAGCGCGCGCTGGCCACGCTGACGCAGCACCAGCCGATGAATGCGGCAAGCGGCTCCACCCACGCCGCGGCCTGGGCCGATGCCAGTGGACGCATCGGCTGGGTGCGGGAGGATGTCGGACGCCACAATGCACTGGACAAGCTGATCGGTGCGCTGCACCACAACGAACACGCCATCGAAGGCAGCCTGCTGGTGATTTCCAGCCGGGCCAGCTACGAAATGGTCAGCAAGGCGGTGCGCGCCGGTGCCAGCGTACTGGCTGCAGTCTCGGCACCGACCGCGCTGGCGATCGACCTGGCCCGCAGTGCCGGCCTGTGCCTGGTCGGGTTCGCGCGGGAGAGCGGGTTCAATGTGTATACCCATCCGGACCGGTTGCAGGCGGACGACCGGTAATCTCCGCTGCGTAGGGTCGACTATCACTCGTGGCGCGAGGTTTCCGGGCACCTGAAGGACGAGCAGTCGATTAACTGTCGACTCTACCGCAACGGCTTCCGGGCCCCTCGCCCAGCCAAGGCGAAAT
Organism: Stenotrophomonas sp. pho; assembly: GCF_006228405.1. Lineage (NCBI taxonomy): Bacteria > Pseudomonadati > Pseudomonadota > Gammaproteobacteria > Lysobacterales > Lysobacteraceae > Stenotrophomonas > Stenotrophomonas sp. pho. The sequence goes on from NZ_CP029759.1 coordinate 2,443,143, forward strand.
CGTCGTAGTTCGATAGCCAGCAATCGGCGCGCCACGCACCATCGAGGACACTCATCATGGTCCTTTCTGGAGTTCCCATGTCGGCTGCCCGGCAACCACGTTCACTGCTGTCGGTTTCCCTTGATGTTTCCGTGCACCGTACGTTGGCAGGTGCGCCGGCTTCCGGAAGCCGCGGAACCAAGGTAACGGATGCCCTGCCTCCCCCCACGATCCGTGCAGAAGGTCCGGCGCTCTGGCAGGCAAGGCGTGAAGAGGCCCACCTGTGGATCCTGCCCGTCCCCACCGCGCTACCCGGATCGATGCGATGCGTGACGGGCGAAGCAGGACGCATTGCCGCGGTTGCGCACACCATTCTGGGCCGGCCGAAGGTGGACATCACCGGCAGATGGGAGGGCTCGGGACTGAGCGCGTTGTTCACACTGGCCCGTGCGGTGTCTGAAGCCGAAACCATCCACCACAATCCCGACAACCTGACCCTGAAGGATGTTCTGCCGGCGGACGTCCATGCAGAATGGCAAGCGGCATTGAATGAGTGCGGAATCGATCCAATCGAGCTGGAACGCCTGCGTCCCCACTTCGCGGCCAGAGCGCTGCGCAAGGCCGTCATGGCCAGGCATCAGCTGGAGTCGCCGAAGGCATTCTGCAAGGAGCTGCGCAGGATAGGACGCGCGGGTGGAGCCCGCTACTTCGTGCCGCGCACTGAACTGGCTATCGACATCGCGGCAGCTGACGACTGCGGCAAACCGCATCCTGCACTGGATGACACGACACGGTTTGCGGTGCAGGTCGAACGACTCCGTCGCCTTCACGATACCGCCCGTGTTCAGTCCAAGGCCTGGGCGCATGGCGATGCCCTTGGCATGGGTGGGCATGACGTGCCTATGGATATGCACGTGACAGCGACTGGCAGCAACGAGCTGGACACGCTTCGACGCGAGGCCTGGCTCAGCGCAGTGGAAGCCGTAACTGCGGGAAGATCAACCACGCTTGCGATGCTCGATATTGCAGATGCGTTCGACGGGAACGGCTACATCAGAGCGCTGCGCGAACGCGGTTTCAGCTTCCAGCCGGCGTAGCCACTGAGCTGCGGGCCTGAGTCCGGGCAGCACTCTGCTGCCGGAGCAATTGCACTCAGCGCAGCGCGACCTTCGGGAAGTCCACCGGCACGTCGAACGCCACGTTGACGTAGTTGGTGAACAGGTTGAGCGCCACATGCGCGAGGATCTCCACGATCTGCTCATCATCGAAGCCAGCCGCGCGCAGCGCCTGCACGTCGCCGTCGGCGATCTGCGCACGCTGCTCGACCACCTTCAACGCGAAGTCGAGCGCCGCCGCAGTGGCCGGGTCGCTGGACTGGCCGATCTGCGCGGCGGTCATCTGCTCGCTGCTGGCGCCGGCCTTGCGGCCCAATGCCGTGTGCGCGGCCAGGCAGTACTCGCAGGCGTTGCGGTTGGCGATGGCCACGGCGATCTGCTCGCCCAGCAGCGGCGACAGGCGACCGCCGCCCAGCGCGCCGAACGAACCCCACATGCTCTGCAGGGCGGCTGGCGAGTTGGCCACGGCGCGGAACATGGCCGGGGTGGCGCCGAAAGCGGCGTGGACCTGACCCAGCAGGGCCTGGCGGTCGGCGGTGGTGTTGGCGGCATCGATCAGGGGGACACGGGACATGGTGGATCTCCTTGGGAAAGCGCCCGGGATTGGACGACCCGCTCATCCTAGGTAGACTCGCTGGACGCTTCAGGCGCAATCAGCCACACATGTTGTCCATTCATCCATGAGCACGCCCACCGACACCTCCCCACCCGACCGTCTCTCCTCCCTGCTGGAGCGCTTCCGGGTGCAGGCCGCGCTGTTCCACAGTGGTCCGCTGTGCGGGCGCCATGTCTTCGAGCCGCAGCCCGGTCGTGCCTTCCTGCACATCCTGCGCCAGGGTGAAATGGAGGTCCGTCATCCCGACGGCGATATCGCGCTGCCCCGGTTGAAGATCGACACACCCAGCCTGCTGCTGTATCCGCAACCGCTGCACCATGTGTTCTTCAATGCACCGCTGGAAGGCCCGGATTTCACCTGCGCCACGCTGGATTTCGATGGCGGCGCGCGTAATCCGATCGTGCAGTCGCTGCCGCCGGTGATGGTGGTGCCACTGGCCGCGATCGGCGAACTGGATGAAACCCTGCAGCTGCTGTTTGCCGAGGCCGATCGCCAGCGCTGTGGTTCACGGCTGCTGACCAATCGCCTGTTCGAGGTGGCGCTGATCCAGATCCTGCGCTGGGTGGTCGACCACCCGGATGCAGCGGGTGTCAGTCATGGACTGATGCGCGGGCTGTCCGACGCGAGGCTGGCACGCACGCTGGTGGCGATGCACCAGGCACCGCAGGACGAATGGACGCTGCCCCGTATGGCCGCGATCGCCGGCATGTCGCGCAGCGCATTCGCGGCAGTGTTCAAGGAGGTGATGAAGGCGACGCCGGCCGCCTATCTGCTGGACTGGCGGCTGAGCCTGGCCTGCGCGCAGCTGCGGGCCGGCGTGGCAGTCAAGCAGGTGGCGGTCGAGGTGGGGTTTGCCGATACCGCGTCGTTGTCGAAGGCGTTCCGCAAGCGGTTGGGGGCGTCGCCCAGGGCCTGGTTGGCCGCGAGCGCCGCCCAGGCTGGGTAAAGGGTGAGGGGGTAGAGTCGGCCGCTGGTCGACTATCGCGCGACGCGCGGGATGTTCGTTGTCCGACCGAAGGGCAGTCGACTAACGATCGACTCTACCGATGTGGCATTTTCGTGATCTGACCGAAGAGCAGCCGACCAGCGGTCGGCTCTACCACGGACGATCGAAGCGGCATTTTCATGGCCTGACCGAAGGGCAGCCGACCAGCGGTCGGCTCTACCACGGGCGATGTCTGCGCGCCGACCGGCCGCTCAACGGGACGTGCCGTCAGACTTCGCCAGCAGCCCGGCGATGCGCTCGGCCACCTGGGCGCGCACGCCTTCATCCAGCTGCCCTTCGTACATCGCCTCGTAGATCCACAGGCCGTCGGCGGCCAGCCGTGCTACGAAATTGTCGAGCGCGGCCGGGTCATTCAGCCCGGCCGACGGCGGCAACGGCGCCCAGCGGCGTACCGCCGGGCCCCACGGGCGCTCATCGGCGTCCGGGTCGGCCGATTCGAGCATGAACATCAGCTCGGCACGGGTAGCGCTCTGCGCCGAGACGCGCACGAAGGTCTGGTAACGCTCCAGCGCCGAGGCTTCGTCCGCACGCTTGCCCAGCAGCGTTTCCATCGACGACTCCCAGGCCTGCACCAGGTGCTCGTCGATGCCGCGCAGCAGTGCCTCGCGCGACGGGAAGTGGTACAGCAGGCCGCCGCGGGTCAGCTTGGCCTCGGCCGCCACCGACTCGAAGGTCACCGCTCGCACGCCATCACGATTGATCACGTTGACGGCGGCGTCGAGGATGCGGTCGCGTTTGCTGGTTCTCATCGTTTCATTTTACGCGATCGGCCGCGCCCTCGCGGCCGCCGATGCGGCCGCGCAGCAGGCGCGCGATGATCGCCGCGCCCACTGCCAATACCGTCGTGATCACCAGCAGCACGATCTGGTAGCCACGGTCATACGCGGCCGCAGCCAGTGCGAACCACTCACCCTGCCCGCTCTCGCGCGCGACATGCAGCGCCTGGGTGAAACCCTCGCGGGCAAGCACCGGCATATCGGCCGAGACCGGCAGGAACGCGCTGTACATCGCCGCGCTCAAGCTGCCCAGCATCGCCACCGCCAGCAGGCCACCGAATTCGTAGGATACCTCTTCGACCGACGAGGCCATGCCTGCGCGGTGTGCCGGCACATTGTTGAGGATGGCGGTGGATGCCACCGAGATGGCCGAGCCCATGCCGAAGCCGGTGATGGCCATACCAGCCACCACCCAGCCAAGGCCGTGCGGGAAGCCGAACGCCACCATGCCGACGCCCAGCGCACCTGCGGCCAGGCCACCACAGATCAGCGGGCGCAGGCCCACCCGGTGCAGGATGCTGCCGCCCAGAAGCGCGCTCGGAAGGCTGCCCATTGCCGCCACCGAGACCAGCAGACCCGCCTGCAGCGGCGTGAAGCCTGCCACCAGCTGGAAGCGCTGGGTGGTGACCAGCTGCAGGCCGGCCATCGCGAACAGGGTGAACACTGCCGACAGCGTGCCGGCCAGGAACGCAGGATTGCGGAAAATCGCAAAGTCCAGCAGCGGGTACGGCAGCTGTTGCTGGCGGCGCGCGAACGCCGCACCGCTGATGACGGCCAACAGCAGCGCGCCTGCGCCCAGCGCGTACGACGGCGGCGTAGCGATCAGCGACTTGATCGCCAGCACCACGCCGGACAGTGCGGCCAATGCCAGCACCGAGGACACAAGGTCCCATGGCCGCGAGGTGTCACGCTGTCCTTCCGGCGCCAGCAGCAGCGTGGCCACGAACGCGACCACCACCACCGGCACGTTGATCAGGAACACCGAGCCCCACCAGAAGTGCTGCAGCAGCCAGCCGCCGATGATCGGCCCGAGCGCCGCACCGACGATGGCCACCGAACCCCAAATGGCGATGGCGATGTTGCGTTCGCGCTCTTCGTGGAAGCTCAGGCCGATCAGCGCCAACGTGGCTGGCATCATCGCTGCGGCACCGACTGCCAGGAGGGCTCGTGCGGCAATCAGCTGAGCTGCGGTGTCGGCGAACGCCGCGGCCAGCGAGGCGACGCCGAACACCACCAGGCCGATCAGGAACATGCGGCGATGACCGATGCGGTCGCCCAGCGTGCCCGCACCCAGCAGCAGGCCGGCCATCACCAGCGGATAGGCGTTGACGATCCACAGCGCCTGGCCGGCACTGGCCGAGAGTTCCTCGGTCAGCGTAGGCAGTGCGGTGTAGAGCACTGAGTTGTCGAGCGTGACCAGCAGCAGGCCGGCGGCGACGGTAAACAACAGCGCCCAGCGACGGGCACGCGACAGGGCCGGAGCACCGGCCAGGGGCTGGGACAAAGCCATGGGGAAACCTGATGGGGAGCGGAAAACGGCCATAACTATACAGGATGTCCTGTATAGTTATGAAAACAGCGCCGCCGATTCAGATTGGGGCCCGGGCAATGTTCATGTTGTCGTGCCCTCATGCCGGGTCGTGCCCGGTGTCAGGGATCATCACCGACAGTCTTCCGGCAGCGCGGCAACCGCCGATACCACCGCCGCCTGCATGCCCTTCCCCACAGCCATGTCCAGTTCCCCGCTAGTTCCGCCATGCTGGCGCCGCAGTTCGTCCTCGCACAGCCCGCGCACCCGCGCACGGGCCTGTGCGCGCAGGCTGCTGCACCGCCAATCGGTGCCGCCCAAAGGCAACACCGAGTACACCACGCTGTTGCAGGCATTGCCGGCGCGCTGCTGCAACGAAAGCCCGCCGAAATCCCGCGGTTCGCTGCTGCGTTGCGGGTCGAAGTAGCTGTCCGGGAACGTGCGCGCGTACTGTTCGATGTCCACGGCCATGCGGCGTCCACCGGCCAACGGCATCTGCAGCGTCTGCCCGCACGGCGTCGCGTCGGCGCGATGCTGGATGTACTGGTAGATCGGCCGGTCCAGCGATGGATCCTGCTGGGTCACCGCGCTGACTGCCGCCAGCACAGGCAGCGATGCACGATTGGCCATGCGCGCCAACACTCCCGCCTGCGCCGGCTGGCAGCGGTCGCGCAATGTTGCCGCGAGCAGGAACAGCACGTCGTTGCGGAATGCGTGGTCGTCACCCAGGCGCTGTTCGATGCGCTGGCTGGCATTGGACGTCGGCGCCGGAAACGCGACCGCAGGCGGCGCGATGGGTGCGCGCTGCCGCTGCCACCACAGCAGCACCCCGCGCCCAGCAGCACCCCGGCAGCCATGATCCATCGCCTGCGCATCAGTTGCGGATCGCCGTCAGCGTGGCCGCCGCGGCATCGTAGGACGCGCTGGCGATGTCCGCGTCGAAACGCTTCACCTGCAGGCGGCCGGCAAGCCGGTACGGATCCCACAGATCGCCCAGCGCGATCGGCGTGGCCAGGGTCACGTGGATGATCTGGTTCGGTGGCGGCGGCGGCACGTGGATGCACGCGCCGTAGAACGGCACGAACAGCAGTTCATCCACCAATCCTGCATCGTTGGTGCCGAGCGGCACCACGTAGCCATCCAGATCCACCGCGCGACCATCGACAGCATCGACCACCCGCGAAGAGCCGAACTGCTTGGCGCGATCCGGGCTGGAATGGTCGATCTCCTGCCCCGGCGGCGTGCCCGAGCCGGTGTCGTCGATCAGGCCACCCACGCCCTCCATCCCATTGCGTGACAGGCCGATCTGAGGGGGCGGTCGCTGGTAGGTCACTTCGTCGGGCCGCAACGCGTCCCAACGGTCGATGGGGGCTTCGCCCGTGGCCGAGGGTGCCGCTCTGTCCTGCGGCGTGACCACCACGGCGTCGCTGCCCGGCGCCGTACAGCCCGCCAGCCACAGGCATCCCAGCATGAGCAGCAGGTGGCTACGGTTCATAGGGCCTCAGCTGTGCATCACGCATGGTGTAGGCCGAACCGGCCAGATCGTCATCCAACCGTTCGGCACGCAGTGTGCCGGCCAGGAAGAACGGCGAGTACATGTCGGGCATGTCGATCGGGCGTGGCAGCACCACGTGCACGATCTGGTTCGGCGGCGGGGGTGGCACGTGGATGCAGGCGCCGTAGTACGGCACGAACAGGAATTCAGTCAGCCGCCCGTCCTGCGCGTTGGCCAGCGGTACCACGTAACCCGGCAGGCGAACCGGTCGCTGCAGCACCGTATCCACCGTACGGAACGTACCGAACTGCGGCATGCGCCGGTTGCCGTTGTGCTCGACCTCCGGGCCCTCGCCCCGCTCCAGCGCGGCCAGCTCGTCCTTCGGCATCATCTGCAACCAGTCCAGTTCCTGCTCTGCCGCATCCGCAGCGTCAGCGCGGTCGACAACCGGCGAGGGTGGCAAGGCCTGCACACCGGTATCCACCGGCCGCTCGCAGGCGGCCAGGGCCAACAACATCGGCAGCGACAGCATCCAGCGCATGCTCAGCCTCCCGGCGACAGGCCATCGGCCAGCGTGCGCCGGTAGGCCAGCAACGCCGGCACCAGCCCGGCCACAGCGCTGATCGCCAGCACGCCTGCCACCCAGGCCAGCTCGCGGCCGTCCGGCCAGACATGGGTGATCGACAGGCCAAAGTTGGCCAGCGCCCAGCCGCGCCCGGCAATGCTGGCGGCAACCAGAAGCACCAGCGCCAGCGCGCAGGCCACCGCGCTGGTCGCCACCGCCTCCACCACCAGCAGGGCAGCGATGTAACCCGGCCGTGCTCCGGTGGCACGCAGGATCGCCATCTCGCGCCGCCGCTCCTGCAGGGTCGAGACCAGCAGCGTCACCAGCGAGACCATGCCGAGTGCCACCACCATCGCGCTGATCAGCTGCAGCGCCCGTTCGGCCATGCCCAGCGACTGCCACAACTGCTGCAGCGTGACGCCGGGCAGGATCGCCAGCATCGCCTCGTCGGGATACTCGTTGATCCTGCGCTGCACCGAAAACGTGGCAATGCGCGAGTTCAGGCCGAGCATGAAGGCGGTGATGCTGGTCGGGGTCAGATCCAGATGACGCGCCTGCTCGGCGCTGACGCGCTGGCTGCGCAGCCGCACGCCCGAGCGCCAGTCGACGTGGATCGCCTCGATGGCCGCCAGCGAGACCAGCAGCGACGAATCCACCGGCGTGCCGGTGCGCTGCAGGATGCCGGCAACACGGAACGGCTTGTCGGCATGCGTGGCCAGGGTGACCGCGCCGGTGCCATGCGCCAGCACGATCTGGTCACCGAGACCAACCTTCTGTGCCTGTGCCACCTCCGCGCCGATCACCACGTCATACAGGTCATCGAACGGCCGTCCGCTCGCAAACGCAAGCGCGTGCCCGGCGCCGTAGCGGCAGTGCTCGAAATAGCCATCGCTGGTACCGACCACGCGGTAGCCGCGCCAGGAATCGCCCAGCGACAACGGCACCGCCCACTTCACCTGCGGCAACGCGGACAGCTCCTGGTAGGACTGCCAGGACACGTTGTTGGTCGGGTCGCCGATATGGAACACCGAGTACAGCAGCAGGTTCACCGGCCCCGAACGCGCACCGACGATCAGGTCGGTGCCCGACACCGTGCTGGCGAAGCCTTCGTGTGCCTGCATGCGCACACGTTCGACGCCCAGCAGCAACACCACGCTGAGGGTGATGACCAGCACGGTCAGGCCCACGCTCAACGCACGGCTGCGCAGGCTCGCCCAGGCAAGCTCAAGCATGGCCGGCACCCGCCTGGTTGATCTCGGACAGTGAAATGGCGCGGTCGAACAAGGGCTGCAGGCTGTCGTCATGACTGACCACCAGCACTGTGGTGCCGGCCGCCTGGCACTGCGCGGACATCAGCTTCAGGAACGCGGTTGCCGCGTCGCGGTCAAGCGCCGAGGTGGGCTCATCGGCCAGCAGCAATGCCGGACGACCGATCAGGGCGCGTGCTGCCGCCACGCGTTGTTGCTGGCCGACACTGAGCGTGCCTGCGCGCCGCTGCATCAGCGCCGGGTCCAGCTGCAGGGCCTGCAGCAGACGGGCGATCTCGGCATCCAACGGGCCACTGATGCGTGCGCTGCGCAGGCGCGAGAAGCGCAGGCCCAGTGCGATGTTGTCGCGCACGGTGAGGAACGGCAGCAGGTTGAACTGCTGGAAGATCACACCCAGGTGGTCGGCGCGGAAGCGGTCCCGCGCGGCACCACGCATCGCCTGCAGCGCGTGACCGGCGACCTCGATGCTGCCCTTGCAGGGCAGCAGCACGCCCGCGAGCAGGCCCAGCAGCGTGCTCTTGCCACCGCCACTGATCCCGCGCAGCAGCACGCTGCTGCCCTGCTCGATCCACAGCCGCGGCACGTCCAGCACCAGCTGCCGGCCGTAGCCGAACTGCACGCCATCCAGCGCGATCACCGGTCGCATGCTCACGGAGCCAGCACCACGCGCAGGTTGTCCGGGGTCAGCACGCTGCGGTTCTGGCCATGGGCGGTGGCACTGTTGACGATTACTTCGTGCAGGCCCGGGAACAATGCGGGCAGGCGCACGACAATGGCCCGCAGCTCGGCAGGCTTGGCGCAGTGGTACTGCAGCGTTGCGCTGAACCCCGCGTGCCGATGCTGACCTGATGGCGGTGCGGCAGCCGTCGCATCGAATCCCTCGGCCTTGGCATCGTTGCCTGAAAGGCGGCAGCCCGCGGCGGTAGGCAAGGTGACCCAGCTGCCGCCCTGCAGCAGCGCAGTCGCACGCGCCAGCGCGGACTGCTCGGCCGCATTGGCCGGCGGCCGCTCGAAATCAAGGATGCCGATGCCGGGGGCCTGCAGGGCGAATTCCAGCGTCTGCTGGTCAAGCGCAACATCGACGCTGGCCTGGCCGTGCACGTGCGGTGCGTGCTGGCGGATATCGTGGGCCTGCGCGGCGCTGGCGGCCAGCAGCAGGAAAAGAGCAGCAGAAAGCTTCATGGGGGACACTCCAAGTGTTACTATGTAACATTATGGACCACATCCCCACGACGCCCGCAAGGGCCCTGGCCCAGCCGCCAACTTCGGCACGCTGGCACCCCCGCTTCGATCTTGCCGGTGCCTGGCTGTCCCTGGCCTGCGCCGCCCATTGCATCGCCCTGCCCCTGCTGCTGGCCTTCGTGCCGGCAGCGATGATGGCGCTGCGTTCGTTCCAGCACCCCGGCCATGGCGCGATGACCGTGCTGCTGATGATGTCGCGCTGGGAATGGCTGTTCGCGCTGCTGGCCTCGTCGCTGGCCTTGGCGAGCACCTCGGCCGGGCTGCACCGGCACGGGCGCGGGCGGCCTCTGCGGCTGGCGTGCGTCGGCGCGATCCTTCTACTGTCAGCCTCGCTGTACCTGCCGCTGAAGGAATCACTGCTCTGGCATGGCGTCACCACCGCGTGCGGCGGCATGATGCTGGCGGCAGCACACATCGGCAATCGGCGGGCGCTGCACAACCGCTAACACCGGCTGCGGGTCGGTTGGAACACGCCATCCACGCATGGCGTGGATCTACTGAAACATGCAACACAGCCAACGGTAGTGCCGGCCGCTGGCCGGACGGAAAACACCATCCACGCATGGCGTGGATCTACTGATGCACTCCCGGCAGCCGGCCAGCGGCCGGCTCTACCCCTCCTTATTCGTCAAACGGACGCTGCCCCAGCGTCTGCGTCACATGGTCGACGAAGCAGGTGATGCGCGCAGCCAGCGCGGTGTTGCGGTAGTACACCGCGTTGATTGGCTGCCGCGCCTCCTGCGTCTGCCTGGCCAACAGCTGCACCAGGCGGCCATCACGCCGGTCCTGACGGGTCAGGAAGTCGGACAGGCAGGCGATGCCCAACCCGGCCACCGCCATCTGCCGCAGCGTCTCGCCGCTGGATGAAGCGATCGCCGGCTCGATCACGAAAGGCCCGCCATCGGCATCGTGTAGTGGCCATTCGTTCAACGAACTGGGCTGGGTAAAACCCAGCAGGTCGTGCTCGCGCAACTGCTCCACGCGCGTCGGCGTGCCGTGCCGTCGCAGGTACTCGGGGCTGGCCACCACGCGGATGCGGCTGTGACCGATCGGTCGCGCATGCAGGGTGGAATCGCGCAGCACGCCGATGCGGAACGCCACATCGGTGCGCTTTTCGATCAGGTCGGTGATGCCCTCGTTGGAATTCAACTCCAGCTCCACCTGCGGGTAGCGATCACGGAAGCCCTCCAGCAGCGGCACGATCACGTGCAGCATGAACGGCGTGGCCGCGTCCACGCGCAGGCGCCCGACCGGCTGCAGCCGCCGCGCCGCCATCTGTTCCTCGGCCTCGTCCACCGTGGCCAGGATCGTGCGCGCGTACTCCAGGAACGCCGCGCCCTCCTCGGTCAGTTCCAGCCGCCGCGTGGTCCGCCGCAGCAGGGTGGTCTGCAGCTTGTCTTCCAGCCGCGCCAGGGTGCGGCTGGTGGCCGAGATGGTCAGCTCCAGCGCCTCGGCCGCCGCCGTGATGGAGCCACCATCGACCACCGCCACGAAGGCCTTCAGCTCATCCAGGGTGGTTTTCATTATTTACCTCGCCGCAAAAGCATTTCCCATATACACGGCTTAATCAACAAATGTAAAGCGCCCACACTTCGCCCTGTCCCGAGCCGCCGGCTCGCAACGAAATCCCTGGAGTCCATCATGAGCGTTCCTTCCTTTGGCGTCGGCACCTTCCGCCTGAGCGGCCAGACCGTCATCGACTCGGTACGCAACGCGCTTGACGTCGGCTACCGTGCCGTCGACACGGCGCAGATCTACGGCAACGAAGCCGAGGTCGGCCAGGCCATCGCCGAATCCGGCGTGCCACGCGACTAGCTGTTCCTGACCACCAAGATCTGGGTCGACAACTACGCTGCCGACAAACTGGTCCCGAGCCTGCGCGACAGCCTGGCCAAGCTGCGCACCGAGTACGTCGACCTGCTGCTGATCCACTGGCCGGCGCCGGGCAATGGCGTTGAGCTGCGCGAATACATGACCGCACTGGCTGAAGCCAAGACGCTGGGCCTGACCCGCCAGATCGGTGTGTCCAACTTCAACATCGAACTGACACGGCAGGCCATCGAGGTGGTCGGCACCGGCGAGATCGCCACCAACCAGATCGAACTGAGCCCCTACCTGCAGAACCCGGCGCTGACCGCCTTCCTGCAGGAGCAGGGCATCGCGGTCACCTCCTACATGACCCTGGCCTACGGCAAGGTGCTGAAGGACCCGGTGCTGGCCGGCATCGCCGACAAGCACCAGGCCACCGTGGCCCAGGTCGCGCTGGCGTGGGCCCTGCAGCGGGGTTACTCGGTCATTCCGTCCTCGACCAAGCGCGAGAACCTGGCCAGCAACCTGCTCGCCCAGGACCTGCACCTGGATGCCGATGACATGGCCGCGATCGCCGCGCTTGACCGCAACGGCCGCGAAGTCGATCCGCCGGGCCTGGCCCCGGACTGGGACTGAGGCGCCTCGCCATGGGCAGTGCGTTGACGCGTCTGCAGGCCGGTGGCTTCAGCATCGGCATCGAGGCACCGCTGGACAATGACTGGACGCCGCTGGGCGAACAGGCACGACGCGCCGCGCGACGCCTGCCCGGCGAACCGGACCTGCAGCGCCATGCGGAACTGGCACGGCTGGCCGACCGCCTCGGCTTCCGTGCGCTCTGGGTACGCGACGTGCCGGTGTACGACCCGGCCTTCGGTGATGCGGCGCAGGTGTTCGAGGTATTCAGTTACCTCGGCTACCTGGCCGGCATCACCGAGCACATCCTGCTGGGCACCGGTGCGGTGGTGTTGCCGATCCGGGAGCCGTTGCTGACCCTGAAGTCGGCGCGCAGCGTGCAGCGGCTCAGCGGCGACCGCCTGCTGCTGGGCGTAGCCAGTGGCGACCGCCCGGTGGAGTACCCGCTGTTCGGCCGCGACTTCGACAGCCGTGGCCGCCGCTTCCGCGAGCAGATCGCACTGCTGCGCGAAGGCGCCGCTGCGCACCTGCCGCAGGGCTTGGACGTGCTGCCCGCAGGTGGCACGGCCCTGCCGTTGTTCGTGGCCGGCCTGGCCCAGCAGCAACCGGCATGGATCGGCCAGCACATGGAGGGTTGCCTGGCCTACCCGGGCACGCCACAGGACCATGCGCAGCGCGTGGCGGCCTGGCGCGCCGTGGCCGGCAACAAGCCGTATGCCAGCTTCATCCACCTGGACCTGGTGGCCGATGCTGATGCCCCCTTGCAGCGCTGGCGCTTCGGCCTGCGTGGCGGCCGCAACGCCCTTTTGGCCGAGCTGCACGCCATGCAGGCAGCCGGTGTCGACCACATCGGCCTGCAGTTCCGCCGCAATGAACGGCCGTTGGCCGAAACCTTCCACGAAATCGCCGAGTACGTGCTGCCGCACTTCCCGGCCCATGCCGGCGCCGCTGCGCCGCATGCCCCGCTTGCCGCCGCCGCGACGGCCTGACAGTTACCGGAGCTTTGCCATGAAGATGAAGACCCTGGCCGCGCTTGCGCTGGCCACCCTGCCGCTGTCCTTCCAGGCCACCGCCGAGGACTGGTATCCCTCCGCCTACGGCGCCGACGACGAGATCGGCGCGGCCAACCTGCTGACCGCGGACGTGGTCAAGCACGCGGTCTCGCTGGTCAGGACCGGCAAGACCTATCCGCTGGCGGTGCCGGTGGACAAGAACCTGCCCGCGTTCCGCCACCGCAGCTTCCGCCTGTACAACGTTCAGGTCGGCCAGCAGGCCGGCAAATCGCTGGGCCCCAACAGGTTCACCTTCAACGATGAACTGGTGAACGCCTGGACCGGCGTTGGCACCCAGCTCAACGGTATCGGCCATATCGGCATCGACAACGTCTACTACAACGGCAACAAGGCCGCCGACTTCGTCACCGTGGACGGTGTGCGCAAGCTCGGCGTCGAGAAGGTGCCGCCAATGGTCACCCGCGGCGTCGTGCTGGACATGACCGCGTACTACGGCAAGGCGATCGTGCCCGGTGGCACCGAGTTCACCGTGGCCGACATCCAGGCCGTGCTGAAGAAGCAGGGCCTGAGCCTGCGCAAGGGCGACGTGGTGCTGTTCAACACCGGCTGGCTGGAACTGATCGGCAAGGACGACAAACAGTTCCTGGAAGTGGAACCGGGCATCGGCATGGAGGCGGCGAAGTGGCTGGCCGACCAGGGCATCGTCGCCTTCGGTGGCGACACCTGGGCCTCGGAGGTCTACCCGAACCCGGACGGTGCCGAGGAGTTTCCGATCAACCAGTACATGCTGGCCAAGCGCGGCATCTACAACCTGGAGCTGATCGACAGCCGGGCGCTGGTGCGCGACAAGGCCTGGGAATTCCTGTTCGTGCTCGGCCAGCCGCTGTACGTCGGCTCGACCCAGGTGAACATCAACCCGGTGGCGATCCGATGAACACCGCCGCTGACCTTCCCGTGTTCGCCGGCCGCCGCTTCCGCGTCAGCTATGACGGCCTGGCCGCCGACAATGTCTACAGCGCCGATGGCCGCCACGTGCAGTACGCCATCGTCTCCGGCGCCCATGCCGGTGCGCAGGGCGAAGCCGCCTGCGAGTGGCAGCGGATCAGCGACGGGGTCTATGCCATTTCGTGGCAGGAAGCCGATGGCGCTACGGTCGTGCATGTCGACGATTTCGTGGGCGGGCGTTCGCTGGCCTGGTTCACCGCCACCGATGGCAGCTTCCATCGCATGCAGGGGCCGTTGGCAGCGCTGTGATGCCGGCCAGCGGCCGGCACTACCCCCTCCGGTCGGACAGCTTCGCGTACTGTGTCGGTAGAGCCGGCCGCTGGCCGGCATCCTCGAACGAGTCGAACACTCCGGCCACCCAGTCGATGAACACCCGAAACCGGGGCGACGGCGTGCGATTGCGCGGGTAGACCAGGCTCAACGGACTCGGCGTCGGCGGCGCCTCCGGCAGCAGCTCCACCAGCTGCCGGCGCGCGATATACGGGTCCATCCGGTAGCGCGGTGCCTGGATGATGCCCAGGCCCGCCAGCGCAGCGCCGAGGAACGCATCCGCACCCGACACACGCACCCGCGCCGGCAGCGGCAGGTAGCGCACCTGCCCGCCCTGCTGGAACTCCAGCGGAATCAGCTGGCCGCTGGCGCTGGAGCGGAAGCCGACCATCTGGTGGCCGTCCTGCAGGGCATCGATGCTGCCCGGCACGCCCCTGGCCTGCACGTAGCCAGGCGAGGCGACCGTCACCTCGCGCAGCATCGTCAACCGGCGCGCCGCCAGATCGCTGTCGGCCAGCGTCCCGACCCGCAACGCCGCATCCACGCCTTCGCGCAGCAGATCGACATAGCGGTCGCCTTCGCTGACCTCCAGTTCGATCTCGGGGTAGCGCTGCAGGAATTCCGGCAAGTGCGGGAACAGCAGGTGCCGGCCCAGCGTGCCATGCACTTCAATGCGCAGCGGGCCGCGTGGCGGCACGTCACGGAAGGCGGCCTCGGCATCGTCCATGTCGGCGATCAGGCGCAGGCAACGGCCATAGAAGGCCTCGCCTTCCAGTGTTGGCACCACCCGCCGCGTGGTCCGGTGCAGCAGGCGCACGCCCAGCCGCTGTTCCAGTGCCTTGATCGCGTCGGTCACCGTGGCCCGTGGCAGGCCGAGGTCATCGGAGGCCCGGGTGAAGCTGCGGCGCTCGACGATACGGACGAAGGCGCGCATGGCCGTGAAGCGATCCATTGTTCGGTGATCCGGATGATGTTGGCGGATTATGCAGGATTATCCGAACGGGCAATGTCGCGAAGATGGCTCTGCGCCACTCCGGCGTGCCCCACTGGAAGCCACCATGACCCTCTCCCCCGCCCGCCCTGTCGCTCTGGTCACCGGCGGCTCCCGTGGCATCGGCGCCGCCATTTCCCGCCGGCTCGCCGCCGATGGCCACGCTGTCGCCATCAACTATGCAGGGCGCCGCGACGACGCCGAAGCGCTGCCGGCCGAACTCAACGCAGCCGGCGCGCAGGCCATCGCGCTGCAGGCCGATGTCGCCGATCCGCAGGCAGTGCGGCAGCTGTTCGATGCCATCGAAGCCCGCTTCGGCGGCATCGACGTGGTGGTCAACAGCGCGGGCGTACTGCAGCTGGCGCCGCTGGCCGACACCGACGACGCCCTGTTCGATCGGGTGATCGGCATCAACCTCAAGGGCGCCTTCAATGTGCTGCGCGAAAGTGCACGACGGGTGCGCGACGGTGGCCGGTTGATCACCCTGTCCACCAGCGTGGTCGGCATCCGGCTGGAGAACTACAGCGTGTACGCGGCCAGCAAGGCGGCGGTGGAAACGATGGGCGCGATCCTCAGCAAGGAGCTGCGCGGGCGCAACATCACCGTCAACGCGGTGGCGCCGGGCCCGACCGCCACCGACCTGTTCCTGGACGGCAAGTCACCGGAACTGATCGAGCGGTTGGCGAAGATGAATCCTCTGGAGCGGCTGGGTACGCCGGAAGACATCGCCGGCGCGGTGGCGTTCCTGGCCAGTGCCGATGGCGGATGGATCAACGGCCAGGTGCTGCGCGCCAACGGTGGGATGGTCTAGGTCGCGCGGACGGCATCCACGCATGGCGTGGATCTGCTTGGGAACCCGTGGCGGTTGATCGAATCCACGCAGGACGCGAAGCCGGTGTAGAGCCGAGCCCATGCTCGGCTGCTCTTCGCGCGAAGGCCAGAAGCAGCCGAGCGTGGGCTCGGCTCTACAGGTAGGTCAGGCGATGCGCGCCTCGCGGCGGCGATGCACCCAGTAGTACAGTGTCGGCAGCACCAGCAGGGTCAGCAGCATCGCCGACAGCAGACCACCGATCACCACCACCGCCAGCGGCTTCTGGGTCTCAGCACCGATCGCATGCGAGGTGGCCATCGGCAGCAGGCCGAACATCGCCAGTAGTGCGGTCATCAGCACCGTGCGCAGGCGCTGCAGCGAACCCTGTACCACCGCCTGCAGCAGGTCCATGCCCTGCTCGCGCAGCTGGGCGAAGCGACTGAGCATCACCACCCCGTTCAGCACTGCTTGCCCGAACAACGCGATGAAACCGATCGCCGCCGACACTGACAGCGCGATGCCAGTGAGCCACAGGGCCAGGATGCCGCCGATCATTGCCAGTGGCACGTTGGCCAGGATCAGCGCAGCGCTGCTGATGTCCTTGAAGGCATCGAACAGCAGCACGAAGATGATCAGCACCGACAGCGGAATCACCCAGCCCAGCCGCTCCATCGCACGCTGCTGGTTCTCGAACTCGCCAGACCACTCCAGCCGGTAGCCGTCCGGCAGCTGCACGCTGGCGTCCACGCGCTTGCGCATGTCGGCCACCACGCTGCCCATGTCGCGGCCGGCGATGAAGATGCTCACCGCCTTCACCCGCTGTGCGTTCTCACGCGAGATGTTGATCGCGCCACTGGCCATGCGGAACTCGGCCACGTCGGACAGCGTCACGGTGTGGCCATCGCCAATGCCCACCGGCACCGTGCGCAACCGTTGCAGGTCACGGTCGGCGTCGTCCAGGCGCAGCGTGATCGGGAACCTGCGGTCACCTTCCCACAGTTCACCAACCTGGCGCCCGCCCAGTGCGGTCTCGATCACCTCGTCGATGTCGCGCACATTCAGTCCATAGCGTGCCGCACGATCGCGGTCGATCTCGATCTGCAGCTGCGGCAATGAGCCGTCACGATCAATGAAGGCACTCTCTACGCCCTCCACGCCACGCACCTGCCCCAGGATCGCCTGCGCGTGCTGGTTCAGTACATCCAGGTCCGAGCCGCTGACCTTGATCACCACCTGGCCCTTGATCTGCGAGATGCTCTCCAGGATGTTGTCGCGCACCGGCTGCGAGATCGAGAACTCCGGCCCGGGAATCCGCTGCTCCAAGGTGCGCTGCAGATCGCTCACCAGCTGGCGCTTGTCCACGCCCTTCGGCCATTCCTTCTCAGGCTTCAACGCCACCAGCGCCTCGATCTGGTTGGCGCCCTTGGCATCGGATCCGTCTTCCGGGCGCCCCAACTTGGCCACCACGGTCGATACCTGCGGGAAAGTGCCGACCAGCTCACGGATGCGCCGCGACTGCTGCTGCGCCTCGGCCAGGCTGGTGCTCGGGTCGAGCGTGGCGGTCAACCAGATCGAGCCTTCGTCCAGCTCGGGCAGGAACTCCGAACCCAACCGGGTGCCCAATGCCAGCGTGCCGACCAGCAGCGCAACTGCGGTCAGTACCACCGCACGCGGGCGGGCCAATGCACGCTCCAGGATCGGCTTGTACCAGCCGGTCAGGCGGTCCATCAGCGGATTGCCATCGCGCATGCGGTCGCGGCGCAGCCACCAGTAGCAGAACAGTGGCACCACGGTCAGTGCGAGGATCAACGCACCGATCAACGCCGAGGTCACCGAGTACGCCATCGGCGCGAACATTCGGCCCTCCTGGCGCTGCAGGGTGAAGATCGGGATGTGTGCGGCGATGATGATCAGCATCGAGAAGAACGTTGGGCGCCCCACTTCGGAGGCTGCCGAGAGTACGGTAGAGAAGCGCGTCTTCCTGTCAGCGTTCGGCGGCAGCTTCGACAGCCGCGACACGATGTGTTCGGTCACGATCACCGCGCCATCGATGATGATGCCGAAGTCCATCGCACCCAGCGACAACAGGTTGGCCGGTACGCCCCACAGATGCAGGCCAAGGAAGGTCGACAGCAGGGCCAGCGGCATCATCGCCGCCACGATCAGCGCGGCGCGGGCGTTGTACAGGAACAACCACAGCACCAGGAACACCAGCACCGCGCCTTCAAGCAGGTTGCGGAACACGGTTTTCAGCGTGGTTGAGACCAGCCACGAGCGGTCGTAGAACGGCTCGATGCTGACCCCGGCCGGTAGCTGGTTCGCTTCGATCTCGGCGATGCGCGCGTGCAGGGCGTCGAGCACGTCGGACGGGTTCTCGCCCTTGCGCATCAGCACCATGCCGAACACCGCATCGTCATTGTCATCCTGGCCGACCAGGCCCTGCCGGGGCAGGCCGGTATCGGCGATGCCGGCCAGGTCGCGCACCAGGATCGGCGTGCCACTGCGCTGCGCGACCACCACGTTGCCGATGTCGGCCGGCGAACGCATCAGACCGACGCCGCGGATCAGGAACTGCTGCTGGCCGCGTTCCACATAGCCGCCGCCCGCGTTCGAACTCCCCTTCTCCAGCGCCTCGGCGAACTCACCGAGGCTGATGCCGCGGTCACGCAGCTTGTCCAAATCCGGTTTGACCTGGAAGGTGCGCGCAAAGCCACCGAAGCTGATCACATCGGCCACTCCAGGAACGGTGCGCAG
The DNA here is from genome assembly GCF_006228405.1 of Stenotrophomonas sp. pho. Lineage (NCBI taxonomy): Bacteria > Pseudomonadati > Pseudomonadota > Gammaproteobacteria > Lysobacterales > Lysobacteraceae > Stenotrophomonas > Stenotrophomonas sp. pho. Next base: position 2,462,019 of record NZ_CP029759.1, read on the forward strand.
GCTACGCTCCATCGTCCATTCCTGCACGGTGCGCAGCTGGGTCGGGGTCAGGTGCGGGCCTTTCAGCACATAGCGGTAGATCTCGCCCACCGCCGAGCTCATCGCCTCCAGCTCCGGGGTCACCCCTTCTGGCAGCTCCACGCCCTGCAGGCGCTCCAGCACCTGCTGGCGTGCGAAGTAGTCATCGGCCTTGTCGTCGAAGGTCAGGATGATCATCGACAGGCCGAACTGGGTGTGCGAGAACACCCGCACCGAATGCGGAATGCCAGACAGCGCCACTTCCAGCGGCATCGTCACCTCGCGCTCGACCTCTTCGGCGGCACGGCCCGGGTGCAGCGACACCACCGTCACCTGGGTGTCGGACACATCCGGGAAGGCTTCCACCGGCAGCACGCGGAACGCGGCGATGCCAGCGCCGATGAACAGCAGCAGCGCCAGCATCACCATCAGCGGCTGGCGCAGGCAATAGGCAATCAGGCGATCGATCATGGCGCGGCGCGCCCCGTGCCGGTGCTGGCGGCTGCCGGCGCGCTGTCCACCAGCTGTTGCAGCAGCAGGCCACCCTCGACGGCCACTCTGCTGCCCGGCGCCAGGCCTTCACGCACCCACAGGCGGCCGTCACCCAGCTCCTCGGCGTGCACCGCGTGGCGCACGAAGCGGCCCTTGCCTTCCTCCACGAACACCACCTGCTTTCCGTCGATCAGCAACACCGCGGCGTCGGGCAGCGAGACACCGCCCTCGGACGGCAACGCCACCTGGGCGCGCACGTACTGCCCGGCCTTGAAGCCACGTGCGCGGTTGTCCAGCTCGGCACGCGCCTGCACCACCCGGCGTTCGCTGTCGATGAAGTCATCCACGTGCTGCAGCGTCGCCTGCAGCGGCTGTCCATCGGCGCCGGGCACGCTCACCTGCATGCCGGCCTTCAACCGCCCTGCCAGGCTTTCAGGAACATCCAGCAGCAGCCACAGGCGGTCCGGATCGCCGATCACTGCCAATGGCTGCTCGCTGTCGGGACTGACCGACATGCCCGGGTTCATCCGCCGCTCCACCAGCACGCCATCGATGGGGCGCGCAGCGGCAGGCGCTGGTCCACGCGCTGGCCATTGCCATAGGCCCGGGCGAATGCAGTCGCGCGCGCATGATCGGCCTGGCTGCCGGCAAAGCTCGCTTCGGCTTCATCCAGTTCACGGCCCGACGCCACTCCCGCGGCGTGCAGCTCGCGGGTGCGCTCCAGCTCCTTGCGTGCCTGCTGCAGTTCGGCACGGCCACGCGCGCCCTCGGCCTGGGCCTGGCCGAACTCCGGCGAGGTGATCCAGGCGATCACCTGCCCTGCCTTCACTCTCTGCCCCGGCTGCGCCTCGATGCGCGCCACCTGACCCGGCAACGGCGTGCGCAGTGCACTGGAGCGTGTCTCGTCCCAGGCCACCCGGCCCGGCAGCTGCAGGCTGGCGCTGGCGCCGGCGGTCACCGCCTCGCTGCGCAGCACGTCCAGCTGGCGGCTGCCGGCTGGAAACTGGATCTGGCCGGCACTGACCTGCGGCGCGTCCTCGGTATACGACGCCGGTTCGCGGCCGCAGCCGCCCAGCAGGGCCAGCACCAGCAGGGCCGGCAGCACGGCATGTCGCGCACGCAGGCGACGGGCGACGGTGGACTTCATCGGGACTCTCCTTCAACAACGGATGTGGCCGCTTCCCAGCGCGCCAGGGCAATGGCATGGTCGGCACGCGCTTCGATCAGCGCGGCTTCGAATTCGCGCCAGCTGCGGCGCGCATCCAGCAGATCGGTCAGGCTGGCGGCGCCGCGCCGGTAGGCCAGTTCGATGCCCTGTACCGCCTTGCGCGCAGCGTCGGACTGCAGTCCTTCGTAGTCGCTGCGGCGCTGCGCGGCGGACTGCGCGCTGGCCTGCAGCAGGTCAAGTTCGGCGCGCGCTTCGCGCTGCAGCACCTGCAGTTCCAGCGCCGCACTATCACGGTCGGCCTCGGCACGCTGCATCGCGCCGCGTGCACGCGATGGGCCACCGAGTGGAATGGTCAACGACACGCCCCAGGTCACACCGCTGATGTCGGTCGGCTCGCGTTCGGCTTCCACACCCAGCTGGACATCGCGATGGCGCTCGCTGCGCGCCAGTGCTACACCGGCATCGGCCGCGGCCAGGCGCGAACGCGCTGCGCGCAGATCGGCACGCTGCTGCGGATCGAACGCGCGCGTTGCGGCAACGCCTGCGAGGTCCGGCCAGGGATCATCGGCGCTGAGGTCACCGCTGTCGTCACGCCCGAGCAGGAGGCCCAGCGCATGCCGTGCATCGCGCAGATCCAGGGCCGCCTCGCGCGCCGCGTCGGCCACCGCCAGGTCGTCCACCGCCAGCCGCGCGCGGTCGACCGGCGCCATCGCCCCGGTGGCAACCTGCTTGTCGGCTGCCGCCATCTGTTCGGCCGAACTCTGGCGGTTGGCCTCGGCAATCTGCACCCGCTCCTGCGCGCGCTTCAGGCCGAAGTAGGCCTCATGCAGCGCCACCTGCTGGCGACGCCGCGCATCGAGCATCTCCAGCCCGGCCACCTCCAGCAGCGCATCGGCCTGGCGGATACGCAACGCGCGCTTGCCACCGCGTTCCCAGGTCCAGCCCAGGCCCACGGTGCTGTCCATCCGCTTGTCCTGCCAGCGGCCCGGGCCGACGCCGTGCCTGGGGCTGAGCTTGCTGGTGCCGATCGACAGCTCGGTCGCTGGACGCAGCGCCGCCGTCTGCGCGTCGCCCTGCACGCCACGCAGCGCCAGTGCCGCCACACGCAGGTCCGGGTTGTGTGCTTCCATGGCGCGCTGCGCCTCCTGCAGGGAAAGTGCCGACGCCGCAGGTGCGCACAGGAGGGCGGCCAACACAGCCGCAAGGCAAGGGAAGAAGTTCATGCGCGTCACGGTAAGGTGACGCACTTGCGCCAAACTTGCCCCAACCTTGCACGAAGCTTGCAATGCGAATCCTGCTGATCGAAGACGACGCCGCCCTGGCCGATGGACTGATCCGTGCCCTGCAGGGCGCGGGTCATCTGTGCGACCACCTCTCGCGCGGGCTGCATGCACCCGCTGCACTGGCCAGCGCGCCATATGACGTGATGGTGCTCGACCTTTCATTGCCCGACGTCGATGGCCTCGACCTGCTCTCGCGCCTGCGCAACGACGGTGTCACCCTGCCGGTGCTGATCCTCACGGCGCGCGATGGCGTGGAGGACCGCATCCTCGGCCTCGACCGGGGTGGCGACGACTATCTCGCCAAGCCATTTGCACTGGGGGAACTGGAAGCCCGCCTGCGTGCGCTGTCGCGTCGCCGCAGCGACGCACCGGCGCAGAAGCGGTTGGGCCGTTTGTGCTTCGACAGCATCCGCAATGAGGCGCAGGTGGACGGCCAGCGCATCGAACTGACCGCCCGCGAGCTGTCGCTGGTCGAAGCACTGATGCAGCATCCCGGCCGCACCGTCACCAAGCAGCGCCTGTTCGACGCTTTGTACAGCTGGGACCACGAGGCCAGCTTGTCGGTGATCGAAGTGCATGTCAGTCGCCTGCGCCGCAAGCTGGAACACGCGCGTGCCGGCGTCGGCATCCGCATGCTGCGTGGCCTGGGTTATCGCCTGGAGGCCAGCGGTGACTGAGCGCGTGCACAGCCTGCGGAGCCTGCTGCTGCGCCGCCTGTGGCTGCCGCTGCTGGTGCTGCTGATGTGCAGCGCGGTGGGTTCCTTCGCGCTGGCGCGCTTCTACGCCGGTCAGGTCTATGACCGCTGGCTGCTGGACTCGGCGATGTCCCTGTCCGAGCTGGTGACGGTACAGGAGGGTCATGCATCAATCGAGATCACGCCCGCGGTGTCACGTATGTTCAGCTGGGACACCGCCGACGAAGTGCATGGCGAAGTGGTCGATGCTGCGGGTGGACGCTTGTATGGCGACTTGGCCGAAGCGCTGCCGCGCCCGGCCACCGCCGCATCAAGCGACGACGCGGTTTATTACGATGCGCGCCTGCGCGGGCAGCCGGTGCGCATGGTCGAAGTCCTCGTCAGTGCCGGACCGGGCCACGATATCCGGCTGCGCGTAGCCGAGACGCTGCGCAAGCGCCACCGGCTGGAGCGCAAGCTGCTGCTGACCAGCATCCCGTTCCAGGCTGCGATCCTCACGCTTGCCGCGTGGCTGGCCTGGTCCGGGACCGGCGCGGCCGCACGCCATGCCAACCAGGTGGCGCGGCGCTTGGCCAGCCCCCGCCCGGACCCACTGGCGCCCCTGGAACCCGCGCAGGAGGCGCCACGCGAGCTGTGGCCGGCGGTGGAGGCCTACAACGCGCTGTTGCAACGACTGGACGCCATGCAGGCCGCGCAACGGCGCTTCGTCAGCAATGCCGCGCACCAGCTGCGCACGCCGCTGGCGGCAATGCAGGTGGAGCTGGAGAGCTCACTCCGCCACCAGGATCCGCAGGCCCAGCAACTGGCGTTGTCCGGCACGCTGGCCGGGCTGGCACGGCTGCAGCACCTGGTCAACCAGCTGCTGATGCTCAGCCGCTCGGAAGATCCACAGGGCAGCGCACTGCCGCTGCAGCCTCTGGATCTGGCCGCGCTGGCGCGTGGCGTGGTCGAGCGCTATGCCGACCGCGCATTGGTGGCGGGCGTGGACCTGGGTTACGACGGACCCGACGACGGCGTGCAGCTACAGGGCGATGCGCAGTTGCTGCGCGAGGCGCTGGGCAACCTGCTGGACAACGCGCTGCGCTATGGCGCCACGCCCGGAGTCATCACCCTCGGCGTTCGGCAGGGAACCGACGGCGTGCAGGTATGGGTGGACGATGACGGCGCCGGCATCGCCGAAGCCGAACGCGCGCGCGTCACAGAACGCTTCTACCGGGCCAGCAGCGAGGGCGACGGTTGCGGGCTGGGGCTGGCGATTGTGGCCGAGATCGCGCAGCGACATGGCGCGACCTTGATGATTGATACCGCCCCGATCGGCGGTGCGCGGGTGGGGTTGCGGTTTCGTTGACCTTTGTCGAATTGCCCTTGTAGAGCCGAGCCCATGCTCGGCTGCTTTTGGCACGGTGCCTGAGCCGAGCATGGGCTCGGCTCTACAGGTATCAGGTCACCCGTGAAGCGTGCCGACCAAGGTCGGTACCTACCACGTGCGCATCACCGGCTCATCGAATACGGCGCCTGCGCGCCCTGCCCCGGCCAGTCCTTGTTCGGCTCGGCCTGCATGCTGAAGCGCAGTTCGCCACCGGCCAGGATCTCGTCGTGGCGCAGGAAGGCACGCTGCAGCGGCTTGCCATTCAACGTCACGCTGCCCACATAGGTGTGCTTGTCATCCAGACCCTCGGCCACGATGGTGAACGTCTTGCCGTTCGGAAGACGCATCGCGGTCTTCGGCAGGAACGGACGGCCCAGGATGTACTCGCCCGAGCCCGGCGCCACTGGGTAGAAGCCCAGCGCGGTGAACACATACCAAGCCGACATCTGGCCAACGTCATCATTGCCGGCCAGGCCATCGGGACGGTCGGCATACTGGGTATCCATGATCTGCTTCAGCCGCGCCTGCGTGCGCCACGGCTGGCCGGCATACGAATACAGGTAGGCCACGTGGTGGCTGGGCTCGTTGCCGTGCGCATACCAGCCGATCAGGCCGGTGATGTCTTCCATGTGCTCGAAGATCGATGGATCCACCTTGGCGTTGAACACCTCGTCCAGGCGCGCGAGCAGCTTGTCGCTGCCCCCGTGCGCGGCGGCCAGGCCGGCGACGTCCTGCGGCACGTACCACGAGTACTGCCAGGCGTTGCCTTCGGTGTAGTCGGTGCCGTAGCCGCTGGCGCTGGGGTCGAACGGCGTGCGGAAGCTGCCATCGCGCTTGCGCGCGCGCATGAAGCCGGTGTCCTTGTCGAAGGCATTGCGCCAGTTGCCTGCGCGCTTGTCGAAGGTCGCCGCGATATCGGCCTTGCCCATGGCCTGCGCCATGCGTGCGATGGTCCAGTCGTCGAAGGCGTACTCCAGCGTCTTGCTGGCCGCTTCACCTTCCTCGTCGATCGGCACATAGCCCAGCTCGCGGTACTGCGCGATGCCATCATACGGGCCGTAGTTCGCGGTCTCGACCATCGCGTTCAAAGCCTTGTCCGCATCGAAGCCACGAATGCCCTTCACGTAGGCATCGGCGATCACCGGCACGGCGTGGTAGCCGATCATGCACCAGTCCTCCAGGCCGTGGAACGACCACACCGGCAGCATGCCGTAGGGGCTGTGCTCGTGGTGGGCCAGCATGGAGTTGATGAAGTCGCTGTTGCGCTTTCCCGGCTGCACCAAGGTCAGCAGCGGGTGCAGCGCGCGGTAGGTGTCCCACAGCGAGAACGTCGAATAGTGCGTGAAGCCATCGGCCTTGTGCACGGCATTGTCCGCGCCGCGGTACTGGCCATCGGCATCCATGAACAGCGTCGGCCCCAGCATCGTGTGGTACAGCGCGGTATAGGCACTGCGCCGCGCATGTTCCGGCGCGTCAATGTCCAGCACGGACAGTGCCTGCGTCCACTCCTGCTTCGCCTGTGCACGCACGCGGTCGAAATCGAAGTCGGCCACTTCCGCGTCGAGGTTGGCGATGGCACCGGCTTCACTGACCGGCGAGATCGCCACCTTCACCACCAGCGGTGCATCGAGCTTGCCGAAAGCGAACGTACCAACCAGCTGACGACCCTCGATCTGGGCGCGCTGTGCCGGGTCCTTTTCGCCCGGCGGCGGAAAGCCCTTGTAGACGATGTCCTGCTCGGTGTTGTGCAGCTCATGCCCGGCCAGCGGGCGTGAGAAGCGCATCGCAAAGTACAGCTGGCGGCCCGGCGCCCAGCCCCGGGTTTCGCGGAAGCCGGTCACCGTGCCATCGGCGCGCACCCGCACCCGCGACCACAGCACCTTGCCCGGGTAGTCGTACATGCTGGTACGCATGTCCAGCAGCACCTTGGCGTCGGTGCCCTTGGGGAAGGCGTAGCGATGCACGCCCACGCGCGCACTGGTGGTCAGCTCGGCACGCACCTTGTAGTCATCCAGGGTGACTGCGTAGTAGCCCGGCTCGGCCTTCTCGTCAGCGTGGCGGAACCGTGAGGCGTAACCGCTGCGCGGCTTCTCCGGATCGCCGCGCTCCAGCCCGGGATTGCCGGTGAACGGCATCAGCAGGACGTCACCCAGGTCCGAATGACCGGTGCCGGAAAAATGCGTATGCGAGAAACCGACGATGCTGCTGTCGTCATAGCGGTAGCCCGCCGCCCAGCCATAGGCCTTTTCACGCGGCTGGATACGCGTGTCCGGGCTGAGCTGGACCATGCCGAACGGCACCGTGGCGCCGGGGTAGGTGTGGCCCTCGCCACCGGTGCCGATGAACGGATCGACCGAGGCGTATGCCTTGTCGGCGGCGGTTCTGGCTGGGGCCGCACTGGCCAGGCCGGAAGCGAACATCGCCGTGGCGGCGACAGCGATCAGGAGACGACGGTCCAGCGTGGGCATCGGCATTTGGATCGATTCAGGTGGTGGTCAGAGAGTAGCACCGGCCCTGCCCTGTCGCATGCTGCAGTGCGGCCGCCGGAACCGGCACGATGATTTGCACATAATTGCATGGCCGGACGACGAATCGCCTCATAGGCTTCCGGCTTCCCGCTTCCAGATCGGTGCCAATACGGCAGTGGATGTCCACACATGCACTTCTGAAAGACCGCGCCTTCGGAGCGGGACAAAGCGAGACGAACCATCAATTGGTGCGCAGCGCCTCGATCTGCCCAGAATGGCGCCGCAGCGGACATCCCGCTGCCGGGATTGGAACCCCGAAAAGAAGGACAGAGATAGCTCGTCGTAACTGCGGCGGGCGCTGCGTGTGGCCGTCAGGCCCTCCGGTATTCTCTGTTCCTTCCGGGAGTTCCAAGCACGCATCGCCCGCCACCCTTGCGGTGGCCCTCGCTTCCCAAGGAGTTTCCGCATGAAACACACGCGTCCGCTCAGCCCGGCCATGGAATCGCTGTTCCAGCGTATCGAACATGCCCTCAACAGTGCCGAAGGCATGGCCATCCTCATCGGTGAGCAGTACGGCCCCGAGCCGAAGCCACCCGCACCGATGGGCTACAACGCCAAAGAGATCGCCGACGCGATGGTCATGCTGAGCCAGCATGGTCGGTCGTTGCTGCAGAAGCCGCGTGCGGAAGCGGAAAAGGTGACCTATCACTAGACCGCGACGCAGCCGAACCTGCTCGGCGCCGTGCGCACCGCACGCAGCGATTGCTGCCCTCAGCCCGGCAATGCGCCCTGCAAGGTGGCGAGGTCGGCGCTGTCGATCGGCCTCACCACCCGCGCCACCTCCTGGCCGTCATGCAACAGCACCACGGTGGGCCACAGTTTTACCTTGAAAGCACGCCCCAGCGGCTTTCCCTTGCCATCCTCGATCTTCCAATGCACCGGATCGTGGGCGTCGACAAACGCCTGGAGTGCGGGCTGCGCGGCCTGGCAGTGACCACACCAGGGTGCACCGAACTCGAGCAGCAGCCAGCCCGCCTGCGCGTCCACGTCCGCGCCAGCGGGCTCCGCCGCCAGGTAGTCACGCATGAACGGCATGCCGGTTACGCCGCCAACGCTTTCTGGATATCCGCCAGCGGGGCGTTTGTCAGGTCCTTGGCAATGTCGCCCAGCAGGCGGGCCTGGACCTCCTTGTGCAGCAGCGGGCGGATACGGCCCAGGGTGGTGGGGTCTGCCACCAGCACCAGGTGTGCAAAGCGGTTGTTGAGCGCATCTTCGTTCAACTGCTCCGCCACCTGCTTGGCGAACGTCGCCTCGTTGAGCTGCGAAATGGACATGTCTTTCGGCACCGCACCGGCCGCCGGCCCCTGCCCGGAGACACCCTGCTCGCTGATGTCCTGCAGGCGCAGTTCGCCTTCCTGCTTCAACGCCAGTTGATGTTCGTTGCCGACGTTGGTGAACACGCGGGCCGAACCACCATCGGCGACGATGATCAGCGTACCTTCGGGAATGCGACGGGTCATGCGATGCTCCTTCTCGATTGCGTTCAGCGCTACCGTAGACAGCGTTGCGTGAGCGCTGCGGCCAGAGTTCGTTCAACGCATGTCATTGCACGCTGCGCGGATGAACAGGCGTGATGGAACACAGCGTGCAGATCAGGCCGCTTCTCTGCATGCTCACGCCGATGCCGTTATGATGAACGGATGATCGACATGACCCACTACGTGACGGGCGCACCTGTTACGTGGAAAGCACTGCCGACCGGCGCTTCGCTTGCCACGATGGCTCCCGCCCTGCCCTTCCACCGCCTCGCGCTGGATCCTGGCGGATGACGCCCGCAGGCGCTCTGGCCTGCCCTCCCTACGCTGCTGTGACCTCCGGCCGCTGACTGCGCGACCGCAGTGATCCTGTTGCTGCGTTTCCGCCGTTGCGGCGGTGCGTTGCCGTGCGCGTGGCGTCGTGCCTGCACACATTCCCCGGCCCCCACGCCACTCACCGATGCCCCTGCGCCACCTGCGCCTGCATCGCCGTTTCCGATTTCCGGGACCTAGCCCACCGTCTATTCACCTCTTCCACTTACAAGGGAGCCCCATGCAGGACACCCCCGATGCACACGCCCACTTCGGCTGGTTCAAACGCCGCCGCCACCTGAAGGTCGATGAGATCACCGTCGTCGACAAGCCCATGCTCAAGCGCGCCGTCGGCGCGGCCGCACTTGGCAATGCCATGGAGTGGTTCGACTTCGGTGTCTACGGCTATCTGGCGGTCACCATCGGCCAGGTGTTCTTCCCCTCCAGCAATCCCACCGCGCAGGTGATCGCCGCGTTCGCCACGTTCACCGTAGCGTTCCTGGTACGGCCGCTGGGCGGCCTGGTGTTCGGCCCGCTGGGTGATCGCTACGGCCGCCAGAAAGTGCTGGCGTTCACCATGGTCCTGATGGCGCTGGGCACCTTTTCGATCGGCCTGATTCCCGCCTACGAGCGCATCGGCATCTGGGCACCGGTGCTGTTGCTGCTCGCACGCGTGGTGCAGGGCTTTTCCACCGGCGGTGAATATGGCGGCGCGGCGACCTTCATCGCCGAATACTCCACCGACCGCAACCGCGGCCTGATGGGCAGCTGGCTGGAGTTCGGCACGCTGGGCGGCTATATCGCCGGCGCCGGTACCGTGACCGCGCTGCACATGGTGTTGAGCAGCGAACAGATGCTGGACTGGGGCTGGCGCATTCCGTTCCTGGTGGCCGGCCCGCTGGGCCTGCTCGGCCTGTACATGCGCATGAAGCTGGAGGAAACCCCGGCGTTCCGCGCCTTCGCCGAGGAAGCCGAGAAGCGCGAGCACGACCGGCCCGGGCTGGGCGCGCTGTTCCAGGTGCATGGCCGCCAGCTGCTGGTGTGCATGGGCCTGGTACTGGTGTTCAACGTGACCGACTACATGCTGCTGACCTACATGCCCAGCTACCTCAGCGTCACCATGGGCTATGCCGAGAGCAAGGGCCTGCTGCTGATCATCATCGTGATGCTGGTGATGATGCCGCTGAACATCGTCGGCGGATTGTTCAGTGACCGGCTGGGCCGCCGGCCGATGATCATTGGCGCCTGCATCGCGCTGCTGGTGTTGGCGGTGCCCTGCCTGCTGCTGGTGGGCAGCGGCAATGACGGACTGATCTTCCTGGGCCTGATGCTGCTGGGGCTGGCGCTCGTGTGCTTCACCAGCTCGATGCCGTCCACGCTGCCGGCGCTGTTCTACACCCCGGTGCGCTACAGCGCGCTGTCGATCGCCTTCAATGTGTCGGTGTCGCTGTTCGGTGGCACCACGCCGCTGGTGACCGCGTGGCTGGTGGAGCGTACCGGCGACCCGCTGGTGCCGGCCTATTACCTGATGGGCGCGGCGGTGATCGGCCTGGTGACCATGCTGTTCGTGAAGGAAACCGCCGGCCTGCCGCTGCGCGGTTCACCGCCGGCCGTCGGCAGCGACAAGGAAGCGGCCGCGCTGTTGAAGAGCGATGTGCCGGTGACGGTGGACCCGACCTTGCCGCCGCTGCCGGATGTTGCCGAGCCCGAGCAGGTGAAGCCTGCCTGAGGCCGGGTGCAGAATGCGATCCACGCATGGCGTGGATCGATGGGCCAAGTGGCGCCGGGTGGATACGCCCGGCGCTGCATGGCGCTACGTCTTGATGCGGGTCAGCTTCCCCGGCGTCCAACGCAGCGTCCAGGTGTAGTTTCCGTCCGGCGGACAGACGTGGCGGAAATCGCGGGGAATTTCGCAGACCGTTGCGCCTGCGGTAACGGTGAAGGCAACGATGATCCGGTTGCCTTCGATTCGGATCGACTGCACCGCGCCCGGAATCTGGATGCCGGCATCATCGCCATAGCCATACCTGCGGATGGCGGCATAGTCCTCTGCCTCCACCGGCGACAGGCTCTTCGGGTTCTCCTGGCCACGCGGATCGTTCGCTGTCAGCGCCGTCATCACCGCCACCACATTGCTCTGCGCGAAGCTGCCGCCGGTGTAGGTGGACGTGTAGAAATACACGACCTCGGCACGGCCATCGCCATCGAGATCGGCAACAGCGGTCCACACCGGACGGAACTCGGATTCAATGTCATCGCCGGGAATCAGCCGCAGATTGGCTTCGGCGGCCCGATACGCCTGTACCAGGCTGGGCGGCGCCACCACCCGCTTGGACGCGGCCGGCGCGGCCATCGCCGTCAGGCTGGACAGCGCCAGCGCAGCAAGCGCCAGGCAGGTCGAAGCGGAGCGGAACATCGCAGGTCCGTGCATGTCATCCTCCTTGGGTGTGCGGCCAGTCTAACCACAGCCAAGGCATCCCCGCATGGCGTGGATCTAGCGCGGGGTGTTCGATTCCATTGCACGCATCACGATGGGCTTGGCCCAGCCGGGCGTGTGCAGCAGGTCGGCTACGGCAATCGGGTACTGCAGTTCGCCTGCAGCCATGGCCAATACCGGCAGCGGCACCACGCAACCCTGCGCGTCGGCCGGTGCGCTGTTGTCGTAGACGTGCAACTCGGCCAGGTGCGGCAGCAGCTCCAGCAGGTTCGCGCGCGCGGAATCGAAACGCGCGCGGATCTTCTCGACTGGAATGTCATGGCCACCGGCGGCCACCCGCGCAGCAACACGGGCGATATGCAGCTCAACATCGGCCAGCCCACAGAACCAGATCGCCACCTGATGCCGTTCGCAGGCCTCACGCAGCAGGCGCGCAATGGTGTTGCCGCCGAGCGTCGTCTCGAAGGCGAAGTCGGTGCCATCGGCCATGGTCTGGCGCAGGCGGCGGGTGCCTTCCTGCCATGCCTCGGCGTTGGCCTCCGGCAGCGACCAGCCGGCGTCGACCAGGCGACGGGTGAACGCGTCCGGGTTGAACCAGCTCAGCCCTTCGGCGTCCAGCCAGGTGCCCAGCAGCGAACTCTTGCCGGCGCCATTGACACCGGCCAGCGCCAGGATGCGTCCCATCGATCAGAGCGGGCGGCCGAGGGTGACCTTGCGGCCGCGCCGGATCGGCTGGCCCAGCACCTTGCCCAGCCCTTCACCGCGCTGCAGCCCGGCCAGGGTCTGGTCGAACTCGTTGCGCAGGCGCTGCAGTTCCTCGTTGCGCTCACCGGCATCGCCGCCAGCGGCCTTGGCCAGCAGTTCCTGGTAGGTGCGGATGTCCACGATCACCGCTTCCGGGTGATTGTGGTTGGTGATGACCAGCGCCTGCTTTTCGCGCACGGTGCGCATCAGGCTCGGCCAGCCGCGGGTCTTCACCGACGAGGCCGGGGCCTTTTCGAGGCCAGGCAGATCCAGCGGCAGGGTCATGGCACGGCTCCAGGCGGGGCGGATGGGAACCACTATACCCAATTTGGCCAAATTGGAGATAAATGCCCTTTTACCCAGGCAGCCCGGTGTCCGGGGCGTCGGTCTGCAGCAGGCTGTCGCGATCGCGCAGCGGGAAGCGGATCCAGGCATCCAGGCCTTGCGGGGTAAAGCGCAGCTCGCCGCTGCCGGCCAGTTCATAGGGCACCCGCTGCTCGATCAGGACCCGGCCCAGGCCACGCTGGCGTGGCATCTCCCACCCCTCCACCTCGGCATGGCGCTCGCACCAGTGCAGGCCCAGCCACGGCTGCCCGTCCTGCACCTGCAGGTGCCAGCAGACATCGACCCGCCCGTCCTCGTGGGCCAACGCGCCGTGCCGGAGCGCATTGGCGGCCAGCTCATGGATGGCCAGCGACAGTACTTCGGCCGCCTTCGGTGGCAACAGCACATCCTCGCCCTGCAGGTGACAGGCGGCGGCCGCCGGTGCCTGCGCCGCGATCTCCTCCTCGAGCATGCCGCGCAGGCAGACCCCTACATTGGCGCCGCGGGTCAACAGGCTCTGCGTGCGCGCCAGTGACATCAGCCGCGCGCACAGGCGCTCGGCATACTCGTCCACGCTGCCGACCGATACGCGGGTCCGCCAGGCAATGGCATGGATGGTCGACATGATGTTGCGCACCCGATGCTGCAGTTCGGCCAGCAGCACCGACTGGCGCTCGGTGGCACGCTTGAGATCGTCGATGTCCACTGCGATCGCGAACACGCCACTCACCGCGCCATCGGCATCACGCAGCGGTGCGGCGGCGACGCGTGTCCAGCGCGCGCGCCCGTCGTCATGGATGAACTGGAACTCCAGGCCCGGGACCATCGTCTCCCCCCGCAGGGCGCGGGCGATGGCGAAATCGTGGGGTTCGATGCGCGAGCCATCGGGATGCACCCCCTGCCACCGATAGTGGTTGGGGCGATCCGTGGAGGGCACCTTGCCGGTGGGAAGATAGGTCCGCATCTGGTCGTTGGACAGCTGCAGGTTGCCGTCGGCGTCGACAATGCAGACACCCACCGGCAGCACCTTAAAGGCCAGCGCCAACCGGCGGTCGCTCTCACGGCGCTTCTGTTCCTCGCGTTCGCGGGCCGCCTGCGCGACGTGCGCAGCGGTCGTTTCGAACATGGTCACCAGCACGCCGTTGATGCACCCGTCCTCCCCGCGTATGGGGCTGTAGGTGATGGTGAACCAGACATCCTCCAAGCGCCCACGCCGCGCCAGCGGATAGAGCTTGTCCTCATAGGTGATGGTCTCGCCCTGCCACACACGCTGGTAGATCGGGCCGTTGATGTGCCAGACCTCGGGCCAGCACTCGCGCGTCGGCTGGCCCAGTCCGCCAGGATGCTTGTCAGCCAGGATCTCGGCATAGCCATCGTTGTAGAGCTGCACCAGCTGCTCGCCCCACAGCACGATCATCGGAAAGCCGTGCGCAAGCATCAGGTCGACGGTGGCGCGCAGGTGCGGCGGCCATTGCTCGATCGCACCCAGTGGCGTGCCTGACCAGTCGTGCCGGGCAATACGGGCGGCCATGCCGTCATGGCGCGCATGCGCCTGCAGCGACGGCGGCATGCCCGCCGGGCGCTCAACGGCCCGGAGGCCTTCGGTGTGGCGCGACATGCCGCGCAATCAGGCGATGCCCGCAGGGGCCTGCGGCGTCGCCACCAGTCCCGCCAGCTGCTGGACCAGGGCCTCGATGTGATAGGGCTTGGTGCAGCGTGGCGCATCCGCGAAGCGGCTGGGCAGGTTGTCATCGTAGCCAGAGGTCAGCATGAACGGCGTACCCGCTTCGGCCAGCCGGTCGGCCAGCGGATACACCTGTTCACCGCCCAGGTTGATGTCCAGCAGGGCCACATCGATGGGGTTGTCATCCAGCAGCCGGCCGAGTGCCTGCAGATCCCCGGCCGGCCCCACCACCTGCGCGCCCTTCAGCTCCAGGTAGTCCACCAGGAACATCGCGATGGCGAATTCATCTTCCGCCACCAGTACTCTCAACCCTTTCAGGCCTTCTGGTTTGTTGCCCGCTTCCAGCACGACCGGCGCTCCTCGATACACGCGGCCCACCTCCGCCGCAACGGCCGTAGGATGCGCGAACCGGGCTACAAGGGCGCGTGATGATCGATGAAGATCGCAGCCGCGGCGCATTCACTCCGGCATGGCAGCGGTGCGTTCAGAACGCACGCTCCCATTTCAGGCTGAGCAGGCTGCGGTCATGGCTGTACAGCCAACCGACGTTGCTGTCGATGCAGGCGTAGCGCAGGCTCAGGCTGGGCACCAGCCCGCCCACCGCCAGCCGCTCGCTGCGCACGATGGCGATCAGGTTCTGTTCGTCGTCCTGCCTGCGCGCCTCCAGCAAAGGACTCCAGGCACCATAGTCACGGTGACGCAACGACACGAACACCGTGGCCGTGGTGCCACTCCACTGCCGTGCCGCGCCCAGCCGCAGGCCGTGCTGGCGGTAGCCGTTGGCCGGGTCGGCTGCGCTGCTGTCGGTCAGGTCCACGCCCGCGAACAGGGTCCAGCGCGGGTTGAGCGCGCGGAACCAGGTGGCATACAGCGCGGCCAGTTCGCCATCGTAGTTGTCGGCCAGGCCCGGCTGCCGGTAGCGCTGGCGTTTCCAGTCGGCCTCCAGCTTGAGCAGGCTGCGCGCGTCCAGGGCGTACTGCCATTCGCCGTGCACACCACTGCCGCCCTGCAGGGCGTGGTTGCCCAGCGCCTGGTAGTCATGGCTCGGCGCCAGCTGCAGGGTGTGCCGTGCACTGCGCCAGCTGTAGCCGGCCTGCACGCTGGCGTTGAGCTCGTTGTATGCGCTGTAGCCACGCCAGGCCTGGCCGAACGCCAGCCCACGCACGTACAGGCCATGATGGCCTGCCAACGCCCAGCGCCGTTCCAGGCTGGCGTCGTAGTCCAGGCCGGTGGCGCGCTGCGCTTCGGGCAGCGTGCGTTCGATCAGGCAGGTGTCGCCGACACCGAACAGGCAGGTGCGGCTGGCCGAACTGCGGTTGATGTTGTCGCTCCATGCAGGCCCCGCGGCGACCGCACCCTTCCAGCGCCCGCGTGCCTGCAACGCGTCCAGATAGCTGTCCACGCGTGCGCGCACACCCGCGGTGGCCGGATCGTTGCTGTCGATACCGGCCTTGATTGCACCGAACAATGCCACCGCCTCGCGGTCGCGCTGGTCTTCGGCATAGACGCGCGCCAGTTCAAGGCGGGCGGGCAGGAAGTCCGGCTGCGCTGCCAGCAGCGCTTCGTACTCCTGTGCAGCGCGCGGATGGTCACCGGCCACGCGGGCCAACGCACCCTGCGCGTAGTGGCGCAGCAGCGGATCGTGCCCCGGAAGCTCGAGGTATTCGGCCAGGAACGCCGCAGCGGCCGGCCACTGCTGATGCTGCAATGACAGGTAGAGGGCCTGGCCGAGATCATCGACGGTGCGCTCCACCCGCACGGTCTGGCCATCGATGGTGAGCGTCGGCCGTTGCGATTCGGCCTGCTGCAGGCGCTGCTGGTCCTGCTGCTGGTGGCGCAGTTCACTGCCCTGTTCGAGCACGCGGCGCAGATCGTCCTGCTGGGCGCGCACGTCGGCGGCAACAAGCAGCAGGAACACAAGGGAAATGGGGTGGCGCATGGTCGATCCGTGGCGGTGCATGCAGCGGGCCGAAGCAGGGACTGGCGGATCGCGGCTTGTCCCTGCCCTGCCCCGTCAAGGGCGTGGCAATCAGTTCTTGCTGCCGCCGAAGGCGGTGTCGTACTGGCTGTTGCCGGCGAACGTAGCGATACCGGCCAGGGTGGCGGCGTTGGCGCCGAAGAACTGGCCCTGGCTGTTGCCGGTGACCGAACCGTTGGCCACAGCGGTGCCGGCGAAGGACGCATCGGCGCTGTTGATGTTGGCGCTGATCGCCAGAGTCTGGCCACCACCGGTCAGGCCGCCGGTCAGCTTGCCGGTACCGAAGTTCGCGGCGAAGGTGCCGCTGAGCAGGTTGCTGCCGTTGAACTTGTTCAGGCCAGCCACCGCGTACGTGGCGGTGCCGCTGGGCAACGTGGTGCCCGCACGGTCGCCAGCGAAGTACACCTGGCGATTGTTGAAGCCGCCTGCGGCGCCATCCTTGGACCATTCACCGAACCAGACATCGCCACTGCCCACCTTGACGAAGTTGAAGTGGCCCATGCCGGCATGATTGCCCGGGGTGCCGGTGATCGGCATGGCCAGCGTACGTACGGTCACGTTGCCCACGGTGGTGGGGGCCGAGTATGCGGCCAGGCCCTGGAAATCGACCGGCTTGGCGTTGGAGACGGTGCCGACACCGATGCCGGCCTTGCCTGCGCTGTGCGGGCCGCCATTGACTTCGGAGGCACCGACCTTGACGTACAGCTGCGAATCGGTGGCCGGGCTGGCCGCACCGACGATGTCGGCGGCCTGGGCGGCACCGGCCAGGGCGAAGGTGGCGGCCATGGCCAGTACGGAACGGGAGATCATCTTCATGGAACTACTCCTTGGGTTGAGGGAACAACGGGTACAACAACGAGGCAGGTCATCAGAAGCGTGCAGTGACACCGAGCTTCAGCGTGCGCCCTGGCGCCGGCAGCGTGGAGCGCGTGGCCGGGTCGACGTAGTAGCGGTTGCCGAGGTTGGTGCCGACCAGCTCGACGCTGGCATGGTCGTTGATGCGCCAGCGCGCGTAGGCATCGACGGTGGTGATGTTTCCCCAGGTGAACGGCACGTTCTGCCAGATCAGGCCACCACTGCCGGCGTACAGGCGGTCACGGTAGGCCTGCAGGTCCGGGTTCTGGTGGCGCTGGTAATGCACGATGCGGCTGCCCAGCTCCAGGCGCTCATCGAACAGCCGGGTGCCCAGCGACGCGTTCACCGACAAGCGGGGAATGGCCTGGGTCAGCAGGTAGCCGCTGACGAAGCCCTCCTGCACGCAGTTGGGCACCTTGCCGGCGAGTGCGTCGAGCTGCACCGCCATGCTTTCATCACAGACCTTGTTTTCCAGCGTGCGGGTGATGCCCAGGTCGGTGAAGAAGCGGCGGTTGTCGAAGCGCGCCTGCAGCTCCACGCCGCGGATGCGCTGCTTGTCCAGGTTGTCGAACAGGAAATTGCCGTCGCGCTCGATCACGTTGCGGGTCTTGTGCACGTAGTAGGCCAGCTTCACGTCGGCATCAGCGGTGTTGCCGAACACCGCCGACAGGTTGTGCACGTAGCCCACTTCGTAGTTGTAGGCGTGCTCGGGCTTGAGCGGGTACAGCGGGTTCAGGCTGCTGGAGAACGCGATGGTGCTCTCGAACATGCTGGGGAAACGCACCGCCTCGCTGTAGCGGACGTAGGCGCGCGCATTGGGCGAGAAATGCGCGGTGGCCGAGAAGGTCGGCAGCCAGGCATGGTCGCGCCTGCGCTCATTGCGCCCGGACACCGTCTGCGGCGGCCCGCTCTGGATGCTGCACAGGATCTGCGCACCCTGCACCGGCAACAGCCCGGGAATGGCCGCCACCTGGCCATTCAGGCAAGGGTTGCTGGCACGGCTGTAGTTGCCGTCCGCATCCGGCAGCCACGGAATGGTGTGGTCCACCGCAACCGGCGTCTCATACCTGCCCAGCAGGCCCTTCAGCAGATCATCAACGATGAAGCCCATGCCGATGCTGTCCCAGAACGCGCGCTGCGACTCGATGGCGTCGATCTCGCCCTGCAGGCTGGCCGGGCGTTCGGGCAGTTCGTTGACGCGGTAGCGGGCCTCCTTGGGGAACACCGAGGTGGTCATCAGCTCCGGGTGGTCCTGCAGGAAATCATCGAAGGCCCAATAGCGCGCGTAGCGCACGCCGGCACTCAGGGAGAGGAAATCCACCGGCCGCCAGTCCAGCACCAGGTAGCCCTCGCCTTCCTGGCGGCGCCCCGCGCGCGGATACATGCGCCAGCCATCGCTGACGCCGAAGTACGGGTCCGCCGAGCGCAGTTTCTCGAACTGCCAGTTGCCGCCCACGGTCAGGTCCAGGGTGGAATGCAACGCGAAGCGGTTGCTCAGGGTCAGGCCGGTGCGGTCGTTGCGGGCATTGGCCAGCGCGGTATTGCGCAGGATCGGGCTGCTGCCGGGGTTCCAGTCGGGGTTGCTGGCAAAATTGGGGAAGCCGCCAGCGGTGTACGTATCGCTGGTGGTTTCGGTGCGCCACAGGTTGGCACGCAGGTCCAGCCAGCGGCTGCCGGCAGGCTGCCAGTGGTATTCCAGGTTCCAGGCATCGGCATCGACGCGGCTGAGCGGCCACTGGATGCGACCGTAGTCGGGCGCGGACAGGATACGCGAGGGCATGATCTCGCCGTAGTGCGAGAGCGTGCGCCGCCAGGTCGCGCGCAGCTGCTGGTCGTCGCTGATCTGCCAGGTCGCCTTCAGCAACCACGACTCCTGCTCGCTGGAGGTGTTGGGCACCTCGTCGCCGGGCTTGAAGTAGCGCGCCAGCGTGGTGATGTAGTCCAGGCCCTTGTACTCGAACTGCTCGCGCGGATCCCGGTCGTAGTACGCCGCGCCCCGGGTGCCGGAAAAGTAGTTGCCCCGCTTGCGCCAGGCATAGGCCGCCATCAGGTCCACGTGTTCGCCACGCAGGCCCAACGCCAGCCGCCAGGCCTGGTCTTCCCCGGCGAACACATTGGTTTCAGAACCGCGCGACTTCACCGGCACCAGCAGCGTGCTGTCGGCATAAGGTGCCGAGGGCGAGCCCTGCGGGAACCCCGGCACCGTGCGGTAATCCTCGCCGGTATGCAGCCGCGGCAGGCGTGGCGCCACCGCATTGCTGCTGCCTTCGATCTTCAGCTCCCCGCCGAAGCGCTCGCCGGCAGCAACAATGTCGTCAACGTCGATGGTCTTGATCACCAGCGCACCACCAATCCCGCTGTGCACATCGCGCACCAGCCCTGGCCCCTTGATGACCTGGATGCCACCGATCAGGTTGGGATCGATGTAGTTGCGGTTGCTGACGCCGTTGTAGCCGCGCCAGACCGTGAGCGCCTGCTCGCCACCGTCAATGCTGACCGGCACCCGCCCCGGCCCCTGGATGCCGCGGATGTTGATGTCCAGCGCGCCGCTGTTGCGCGCATCACCGCTGAACACACCGACCAGATCCTTGACCACGTCGGCCGGATTGGAGCCGCGGTAGCGCTCCACCCGGTCGCGCCCCGAGTACGCCGTGGTCAGATCCAGCGCGAAGACATCGTCGTAGCCGCGCCGATCGCGGGCCTCGCCCCCTTCCGACTGCAGGCGACCGGCCACGTCCAGTGTTTCGGTCACCCGCACCCCTTCCCCGTCCCCTTCCCCCGCCTCCGCTGCGGCGCGCAGGCTCCAGGTGCCATCCATGCCGCGCTGGGCACGCACCCCACTGCCGCGCAGCAGCTGCTGCAGGGCCTGCATCTGGCTGTACTCGCCGCTCACCGCGCTGGATCGACGGCCCTCCACCAGGTCACTGCGGAAGACCACCTGCACATCGGCCTGGCGGCCAAAGCTGCGCACGGCATCGGCCAACGGTTGTTCCGGAATGGCGTAAGTGCGCAGCGGTGCGGCCACCGCTGCTTGCGCCTGCACCACCGGCACCCAGGCCAACGGCAACAATGCGGTGGAGATCGCCAAGGACAGGACGGTAGCGCGACGATGACAGGCGGATGCCGTGGACGGCATGGACAGGAACTCCTCAAGCGGGGCGGGACCACGGTCACGACCGGTGCCCGGTGGTGTGTCTGGCTTGAGAAGAAACGCGGTTTCGCTCTGGCTATACCTCTATAGACAGCGGGGTACGACGACTGCCCACGGTTTTTTCATGTTTTTTCATGCAGCCTGTTCATGCGTGCTCCGCGGGCGCCTCACCACACCAGCAACGCACCACCGGGCAAGCGCTGCACCCGCAGTCCCGCCTGCGCGGCCACGGCGTCGATGGCCGTGTCCGGTTGCTGCAGATGGAACAGGCCACTGACCCGCACGCGTGTGCCCTGCCCGGCCACCACCCAGACCGGGGCACGCCGGTAGCGGCCGAGATCGGCGATGGCCTGCGCGGCAGGCAGACCGTCGATCACCACCTCACCACGGCGCCACGGCGCCATCGCCTCCGGCGCGGCCTCCCGCAGCGGCTGCAACCAGCGCCCGTCACGGAACGCGCGCACCTGCCCGGCGCGCAGGCGCTGCACGCTGCCATCGCCCGGGCGCACATCGACCACGCCCTCGCTGACGTCGGTGGTGATGGTGGCGCCCTGCATCGACACGCTGAACGCCGTACCGATATCGCGGATCTGGCCACCGCCGGCCTCGACCTGGAACGGTCGCTGCTCATGCGCCACCTGGAACCAGGCCTGCCCGCGCAGCAGCTGCACGCGCCGCTGCTGGCCATCGAACGTGAATGCCAGTGCGGTGCAGGCATCGAGTACCGCCGTGCTGCCGTCGTCCAGCCGCACCACGCGCGGCGCATCACTGCTGCGCACATCGCTGCGCGCCAGCAGCAACGCGTGTGGTGCGGCCGCGACCATCAGCACTGCGGCCGCAGCACTGGCGAGCAGCCAGGGCAGACGGCGGCGCGGTGCGATCGGGCGCAGCCCCTGCCGATCTGCGGTCAGCTCGGGCAGCGCTGCCAGCACCTCCGGCCCGGCAGCGTCCAACCGCTGCCAGAAGGCCTGCTGCTGGCGCCAGGCCCGCGCGTGGCGGGGATCGGCCTGCAGCCAGCGCTGCAGGGCTCGTTGCTGGCGTTCCGGCAGCGGGCCTGCACTGCGCAGTATCACCCAGCGCAACGCCTGCCTGGCCTGACGCGGCGAGGGTTCGGAGGTGGTCATGATTGTGGCCTGCCGCACCACGAACGGGTGCGCTTTCCTGTTGTGACAACGGCGGGCGCGATCTGCCCACGGTAATCGCCGCTCATCGCCGCGCCCCCTGCTGATGCTGTTGGATCAGCAACGCTGCACGCAGCACATGCTTGCCGACCAGACTCTTGGAAATGCCGAGGCGCGCAGCGATCTCACGCTCGCTCAGGCCCAGGTATCGATTGAGGACAAAGCACTCGCGCACCTGGACCGGCAGGGCGAGGATGGTCTGGGTGATCTCGCGTAGCTGCGCCTGGTCCAGCGCCTGTGCCTCGCCATCGCGACTGGCCTCGGCCATGTCGACGGCGTACTCGGCCATGGCACGTCGCTCGCGGGCGTCGGCCTGGCTGCGGTTGAGCGCATGATGGTAGGCCATCCGGTACAGATAGCCGCGCGGCTCCAGGATGGGCGGATCGCCGGGCACGCTGCTGGCCTTCAGGTACAGGTTCTGCAGGGTGTCCTCGGTACTGGCCGGGTCGAGATAGCGTGCGATGAAGCGGGACAACGCGCGGCGCTCGCGGATCAGCAGCTCGACCAGCGCCAGGGCATTGGGAGACATAGGTGCCAAGGCCGGACCGGGGAATGATGGGCGTGATGGCGACGGTCCGGACGTGGATTGTGGGCTGCGCGGCCGTGGGCGGCAAGCCGCGGGCTCGTTCATCCACGCATGGCAGGTGCTCTGCGAACTGCAGCGCGACTGGGCCCGCTCGGCAACGGTCCCGGATTTCATGAACCTCTTCATCGCAACCGGTGGTACCGCGGGCATCCAGTTCTCGTACGATCGTACCGAGTGATGGGGTGGCGGCCCCGGTCCTGGCTGGGGCCGCCCTTTTTGGCGCAGTCGAGCGTGGCTCGACGCCACAGACAGATGGAGAACGTGATGGCCTACGCACACATTGTTTCGACCGCCGACGACTATCTGCACCACATCAGCAACGGCAGCTTTGATGTCGATGCGGACGAGCCTGCCTCGCTGGGTGGCCAGGGCAAGGGCTTTGCGCCGTTCGACCTGTACCTGGCCTCGCTGGCGGCGTGTACCGCCATCACCCTGCGCATGTATGCGCAGCGCAAGGGCTGGGATCTGGGCGAGTTCCATGCCGAGCTGCGCTCGGAACGTGACGAGGATGGACGTTTCCACGTGCACCGCGTGCTGCATGCCAGCGCCGAGCTGAGTGATGCGCAGTGGCAGCGGTTGCTGGAGGTGGTGGAGAAGACCCCGGTGACCCTGGTGATGCGCGAGGGTGCACGCATCACCAGTGAGCACGGGGTGCTGCGTAACCCCATCCACGCATGGCGTGGATCTACTGTAGAGCCAAACCCATGCCCGGCTCTGCAAAAGGCTCAGCGCCGTGAATGCAGTACGGTGCGCTGGCGCATCGCGTTGAATTCCTGCTCTACCTGCTGGATATCCTCGGCCTGGAACCCGGCCGCGTCCAGCAGTTCGTCGGCGGCGGCGGCGGCCAGCGGATCATCGTCACGCTGGCGCCAGCAGCGCGCTGGCAGGAAATACCCCACTTCGCTGCGCCCGCGCATGATCACCACCGGCCGGCCTGCGTACAGCAGGAACTCCGCCAGGTGCTGGCGCAGCCCCTCCACCGAGACATAGGCCGGGCCGATGCCCAGCGATCGGCTGGACGGTTCGGAACTCTCGAACAGCTTGCGACGGCTCATCCACTCCTCCTTATGTGCAGCGCGTGGTCTCCTTTCCTTAGACGGGCGCATCGCTGCGCCCCCGCCACGCACTACGTGATCCACATCACGCCGTCACTCAGAACCCGGTATTGAACTCCAGCTGGAACACATCGATCGACAGTGGAGCACCGGACACTTCCTTGGCCGCCATCCACTTGCCGCTGATCCAGCTGCGCGCGTCCAGCGCGTAGGCGCCGCCCACGTAGTAGCCGCGGGCATTGGTGCCTCCGAGGTGGAAGTTCGGGTCGTTGTAGGCGTCCGGCAGCGCATCGGCCTCGATGCGCTTGTAGCCCAGCAGCGCCTGCCACTGGCCCTTCTCCTTCAGGTCGGTGGCACCGAAGGTGGCCTGCACCATCCAGGCGGTGTCGCCGCTGCGGAAGGTGTCGATGCTGGCGGTACCACCGGCGCCGTAGTTGTTGACGATGCCGTTGTTGGCGCGGCTGAACATCGCCTGCTTGTCGTAGGCCAGGTTGCGGATGTAGTCGCCGTCTAGGCGCAGGCCGATGCCCTGGGCCAGCTGCGTATCCCAGCGCAGGTTCAGCGTGGCCAGGCGGAATGCCGAGGCCAGGCCGACGTACTGCGGGGTGGGCGTGTTGGCTGGATCCAGCGGGTTGCGTGCGATGTCGCGGATCAGCATCAGGGTGTTGCCCTTCTGCATGAACGCCGGGCGCGACCAGTCGGTATCGCAGCCCACCGCGCCCGCATACAGCGCGCACGGCGAGGACAGGCGGCCGCTGATGTTCTTGAAGTCGTAGTAACCCAGCGCCGCGCGCAGCGCGTTGTCATCGTTGAAACGCCAGTTCACGCCGACCTGTGCACCGGACAGCCACTTGTTCTCGTTCGGGGTCTTGACCCGGCTCTGGCTGGGCGCGCTGTCGGAGGTGTACTCCAGCGGTACCACCGCCAGATTGCCGAACAGGCCAAGGTCACCGCCGTCGAAGTCGTACTGCAGGTTGGCGGCCAGGCCATCGAAGTTCAGGTCGTTGGAGAACAGCGTATCGCTGGTCCAGAACGGATTGCCGAAGCGGCCGCCGCGCACCGTCACCCAGTCGGCCGGGCTATAGGCCAGCCAGGCCTGGTCCAGCCACACGTCCTTCTTGCTCAGGCCACCACCCAGCTGCTCGGTGGTTGACACCGGGCCATTGCTGCTGCCGCTGGCCAGGCGCACGCCAGCCGTGGTGTGCTGGCCGATGGTCGCCTCGATGCCGAGGCGGGCGCGGATGCGCCACAGGTTGCGGCGGTCCTGGCGGGTGTTCAGCAGCGGTGGCAGCTGCAGGTTGGTGTTGGTATTGGTGTCGAAGCCGTTGCCGGAATTGATCGACGACCAGTTGCTGACGATGTCGCTGTTGCGTTCGGAGAAGAAGCGCGACTCGCTCCGCACGCGCATGTCACCGGTGACCTTGATGCGCTTGGTCCACTCAGCCACTTCGTTCGGCGCCGCCCAGCCCTCGGACCTGGCCTGCGTCATCACCTCCTGGCGCACTTCGTCACGAATGCCGTCGCGCACGCTCTGCGGTACGTACGGCACGCGCACGTCACCGGCCTCCAGGGCCACGCCACCACTGGCGGCCGGTGTCCCGGCGGCCGCGGTGTGCTGCAACGCTGCTGCTTCGGCCTGCGCCTGCACCAGCAATGCCTGGCCGTCTTCGGGTTTCAGTGCACCGCTGGCGATCAACCCCTTGATCAGCTTGACCATGGTGGTTTCGGCGGCCATCGCGCCGGCCGGGGCGGCCAGGTTGAGCAGCACGGCGCAGCACAGCAGCGCCCGTCGGGCCGGCCGCGGGCGGCGGGAATCGGTTCGTGCGCGGACGTGGTCGTTCATCACGGTTCTCATCGAATGAAGGGAAATCATGGAGGTCGGGGAATCAGGCCCCGGGCCGGCGGCCCTGGATCAGGACGCGGGCGGGGAAATCAAGCGACGGCGGCGGTGCCTGGTCGACCTTGCCGATGCGACGCAGTGCATCGAGCACGGCCGCGTCGGCCTCCTCGTTGCCACTGCCACGCACCAGCTCGACCTTTTCCAGGCGACCATCGCTGGCCAGCCACACATTCACCTGCAACTGGAACGCCAGGCGCTTGACCTTGTCGTCGCGCGAGATCGCCTGCTGCATCAGGTAGCCGAGGTAGCGCCCATAGGTGGCGTTGCCGGCACCGCCACGACCGACACCGGACGAACCGCCACCACTGCCGGACTGGATGCCGAAGTTGTCGCCACCGGCCTGCGCGTCGGCGTTCATCGTCACCGGATCGCTGTTGTCCGGGGTCGGCGTCGGCTCTTCGGCCGGCGTCGGCTGATCCAGCGGCTCCGGTTCGGGCATCGTCTCTTCCGGCGGCGTTTCCGGTTCCGGCGGTTCTTCCGGTGGCGGCGGGGTGGCGGAGGCGGTGGCGGCAACGCCAGCATCGGCGGCTGCACCACCGGCCGGCGGGTGCTGGCGGTGTCCTTGAACAACAGCCACCACAGCGCGACGCCGAGCACCAGCAACGCGACCAGCACCAGCGCGACGGTCACCAGCAACGGGCGACCACGCATGCCGGGCTCCGGCCGGGGGGTTGATGGGCGGTCATGCCTCAGCCCTGCGCCTTGCCGGTGACCAGGCCCACCTGGGCCAGCTCCAGGCGCCGCAGCAGGTCCAGCACCTCGACCACGCGGGCATACTGCACCTGTGCGTCTCCGCGCACGATCACCGGGAAATCCGGCGTGGTCGCGCGCTCGGTACGCAACCGGTCTTCCAGCTCGGCCATCGTCACCGGGTAGGCATCCAGGAACACCTGGCCGCTGGGGTCGATGGTGATCGCCTTGGTCTTCGGCTTCTCCAGCGCCACGCTGTTGCTCGCCTTCGGCAGGTTGACCTCGATACCGGGGACGGAGGCGTTGCTGGTCAGGATGAAGATCACCAGCACCACCAGCAGCACGTCGACGAAGGGCGTCACGTTGATGCCCTTCTCGCGCTTCTTGATGCCGAACTTCGCCTTCTGGCCCATGGCGCGCTCCTCAGCCCTGGACCGCGGCCGGGCCGCGCCCGTCCTGCTCTTCAGCCAGGCGCGCGGCGAACTCGTCGATGAACACCGCCATGTCCGCGCCGATCGCTTCGGCACGCGCGCCCAGGTAGTTGTAGCCGAACAGCGCCGGGATCGCGACGCCGAGGCCAGCCGCAGTACACAGCAACGCTGCGGCCATGCCGGGTGCCACCGAGTTGATGTCGACCGCGCCAGCCATCGCCGCCACCACGAACACCAGCATGATGCCGATCACGGTGCCGAACAGGCCCACATACGGGGCCCCCTCGATGGTGGTCGACAGCCAGTTCATGCGCCGTGCCATCGCCTCCTGCTCACGCACCATCACCGCATCCATCGAGGCACGGATCGCCGCGATGGTGGCACCACTGAGGTAACCGCTGTTGCCATCGCGCTGGTGGCGCTGCTGCATTTCATCGATGGCCACCTGGTAGATGCGCCACAACGAGCCATCGTGCATCGCGGCCGGCGCCTTGCCCTGGCGGTCCATGTCGGACAGGGTGCGCAGCGGCACGCCGGACAGCTTGCCGAAGCTCTCGGTGAACACCGCATTGGCCTTGCTGGTACGGCCGAAGTGCCGCCCCTTGGCGATCATGATCGCCCACGACAGCAGCATCATCAGGCCGAGGATCGCGACCACCACCCAGGCATCGAACGGCATCGCCTTGAGGATGAAGGCGAAGTGGCTCTGCCCGGCTGACTGCTCGTCCGCGCCGTAGCTGATCAGCCGCGAATCGGCACCCTGTGCGGTGGCATCGGCCAGCAGCAGCGCGGCCGGCCGTGCCACGCGCGAGACGCGCAGTTCATCCAGCGCACCTTCGAAGTTGGCCAGTGGCTGCACCGCCCCCGGCGCATCGGCACCCACCACCGGAGCCGTGCCCAGCGCCGGCAGCGCACCGCTCAGCTGGGCAACGACGCGCCCGTTGAGGTACAGCTGCAACGCGCCCTTCTCTGCCGTCAGTGCAACGTGTGCCCACTGTCCTTCCGGAACCGGCTGCGCGGGCGTGCTGCGCTGGCCATTGAGCTGCACGAACGGCACGCGGTTCTCGATGCCCAGCACCAGCTCGGATGCGCCGTCGCGACGCGCATAGATCGCCTGCGCCGCAGTGTTGCCGCCCGGCTTGATCCAGGCTGAAACGGTGAGCGGCGCGCCCGCTTCCTGAGCCAGCGATGCGCTGGCCGGCAGCGGCAGCGGACCGGCGCCCAGCTGCACGCCACGGCCGATCACCGAGCCTTCCGACGGCGGCACCACCGCACCGGCATTGTTGCCATAGGCGGTGGTGTCGCGTGCCGGCGCATTGGCCTCGGCAAAGTGGTAGACCAGCGTGTAGTCCGGATCGAACACCTGCTGGCCGTTGCCGCTGGCCGGTGCCTTCTCATTGCCGTAGTACATCCAGATCGTCTGCGGCGCGGCAGCGCTGACTGCCGGTACGTCGACCCAGACCAGGGCCAGGCCCATCCTGGGATCGAACTGTTCGATCTGGTGGGCCAGCACGGTACGGCCATCACCCGAGACGAAGCGCAGGTCGTTGCCCGCATCCTGGGTTCCGTCGAAGCCGAAGTTGCCGGTATGCAGGCGCAGCAGCAGCGGCGTGCGGCCCGGGTCACCGGCCAGGCCCGCGCCCTGCGGGCCGGCGTCGATGGTGATCGGCTTGCGGTACTTCCATTCGGCCTGCCACCAATTGGAATCGGCCGCAGCCACCGGCAGCGCAACCAGCGCGGCCAGCAGCAACAACACTCGGGAAAGCAAACGGTCCATGCGAAGGGTCTCCGGAGAACGCATGTTCAAGGGAAGGGTCAGTAACTGGTGCTGATGTTGAAATGCAGGCGCGGGTCGTCCTTGCGCGTGACCGGGCCATCGGCATACGGCCAGGCGTAGTCCAGGCGCAGTTGCAGGTGTTGACCCAGGCGCAGCTGCGCGCCCAGGCCGACCGAGGCCAGGTTGTACTTGTCGCGCTGTTCGGGCAGCGGCTGGCGCAGGCGCAGATAGGCCGCGTCGGCAAAGCTGTAGACGCGCAGGTCGGTGCCGCGCCACAGTGACCACGCAGGCGTGCGCCATTCCAGGCTGGCCAGGCCGCCGTAGTCGCCGATCGCCTCGGCCGACAGGTAGCCGCGCACGGTGTACATTCCACCTGCGGCGAACTGCTCGGCCGACACCAGTGGCGCATCGGTTACCTGCAGCGAGCCGCGCGCATACCATTGCCAGTCGCTGCCGAAGGTATGCGTGTTGGCCACGTCGGCCTTGAACGCCACGAAACTCGGGTCGGCCCAGTAGCGCTTCTGCCCGAACGCGGTGGCGTCACTGCCGTAGCCGAACAAGCGACGCGTACCGGCCACCAGCTGGGTGTTGATGCTCAACTGATCCTGCTCGCCCTGGCGTACACCGACAAACGCCAGAGTGATCGGCGCGTACCTCAGCGGCGTCTTCAGGCTCTCCTTGCCCATCTGCGTGTCTTCCTCGGTGTCCTTGAAATCCACGCCGAGGCTGAGCTGGCGCCACCACTGGCTGCTGCCCGGCAGGCGGTAGTTGAGCTTGAGGCCGATCGAATGGCCGTTGCCGATCACATTGGTGCCGGTGCCGGTACCGACCTGCCCACCTGCATTCAACACGCGGCTGTCGGATCTGTAGCCGGAGGCTTCCAGGCTCCACGGCGTACCTTCGAACGGCATCGTGTACGAGGCCGAGAACACCTCGGCCTGCTTCGTGTCTTCCGGCGCCAGATACACGCCGAGGTTGGCGCTGTGCCCACGCTTCCACAGGTTGTCGTAGGCCAGCGATGCACTCAGGCGCAGCTTCTCGGTGTCGGCGCTATGGTCGTTGTTGAGTGACGCACTGGCACGCCACGGCGACTTCTCCTCGACCTGCAGGTCCACATCCATCGTGCCCGGCACCTGGCCTTCGCGCACCAGTGGCATCACCTGGCGACGTCCGCCTTCGTTCAGTGCGGTCAATTCCTTCTGGACCTGGTCGAAGTCAGGCACCTTGCCCTCGGCCAGCGCCGGTACACGTTCCCGAATGCGTTCGGGCGACTCGTGGCGGGTGCCGACCACGCGCAGCTGGCCGATCGGCGTCTGCTGCACCTTCAGCAGCACCACGCCCCCACTGACCTGCTGCTCGGGTAGCTCGACGTAGACCGACTGGTAGCCGGCCTGCTGGTAGAGCGCATGGACCGCATCGCGCGCCTTCTCAACATCGGCCAGGGTCTTGCCCGGGCCGAGGAACGGTTCCACCGCACGTTCAATCTGCCGCGGATCGAGCACCGTGTTGCCGCGCACGACGTATTCGTTGATGTTCACGCTGGGCGCGGGTGCTGCCTCCTGCGCGAACAGCGGCAGCGGCATCGCGGCCAGGGCCAGCACCAGCGGATGCAGGCACAGCGGAAGGCGAACGGCTCGGCACGGAACAGGATTCATTGAAGGCATCGCGTCGTATCGAAGGGAGGGGCCAGGGAGCGGCGCGTGGATCTACCAACAGGACGTGTACATCGCGTCAAAGCCGCCAACAGTTTTGTGACAGCACTGTCATCTTTTGAAAGCGCCGCAACGCACGCAGGCGGACCCTGCCTTGGCCACCCGTCTTCATTGCAGGACATCGATTGCTGCGGGAGATTCGAGATGTGTGAATCGTTGATGCCGGACCTGCGCGCTGCCCTCGCCCTCGCCCTGCTGCTGGCGCTGCCATCGGGTCGCGCCGACGAGGCGAAGAAGCAGGAAGAAGCTGCGCCCTGCATCGAAGTACTGGTCAACGGCGAGCGGATTCCGGCCTGGGACTGTCTGCAACGCAAGCTGGCGCCTGCGACAAGGCCGGCGAAGTCGGCGGCGCTCCCCGAAGCCGAACGCCTGATGCAGCAGCCCGGCAACCAGCTGATGCAGTACAACCTGGAAGGCACGCGGCAGCGCATGGGCGATGCGTTCGGTCGCTCGGTGGTGCCGCAGCGACCTGCGCGCTGAGCCTCCGCAGCTGTGGGGCTGAGCGCGCGCTCGGCTGTCTTTGCATTCATCGGCGATGCCACGGCGCGAAAGCCGCCGAGCGCAGGCTCGGCGCTACTGCGTGCCGCTCTGCCGACCGGCCGGCACGATGCCATCGCTTGGTACCGGCGGCAGCTCGGGAACCGGCAGGCTGCGCAACTGCCCCGCCTGGTTCAGCTCCACCGCGTTGGCGCTGATGCTGGCGAGAACCGTGCAGGGCCCCAACCGCTGACCCGGCGCGTACGCTTCGGCAGGACGCCCATCCACCGAAAGCAGCGCCAGCGGTGCGTGGTCGCCGGCCAACACGCCCAGCACCACCACCTCGGTCTGCACTGCGCCGGGGGACAACAGGCGCACCAGCGGCAGGCTGGCCACTGCATCGAACATCGGCCGCACCGGCGCCTCGGCTTTCGCCTCGCTGGCCACGGCCGCCGGCGCCACCGCAGACAGGGTGACGCTCCAGTAGGCCACCACCGCCAGCAGCAGCGCCGCCGCCAGCAGGGCCAACATGCGATTGCGATCCCAGCGCCTGCCGTCCATGTTCCGCACCATCGCCACGTTCATGTCTGCCCACGCTAGCAGGTGCGGCTGACGCTTTTGTTTCATCATGCGGGCCTACGCTGGCAGGCATCGACCCGGACAGGAGGCAACGTCGATGCAGCGCGTGCCGCGTGGTTTCACCCTGCTGGAACTGATGGTGGTGCTGGTGATCATCGGTATCTGCACGGCGGGTATCGGGCTGGGCCTGGGCAGCCTGCTCGACCCGGGCCGGCAGCTGCGACAGGAAGCCGAACAGTTGGCGCAGCGCCTGCAGGTGGCGCGCGACGAGGCCCGGATCGATGGCCGCCCCCTGCGCTGGCAGGCCGACGCCGCCGGCTACCGCTTCAGCCGCCGCGAAGGCACCCGTTGGGTGGATGTGCAGCGCGACGACCTGCTGCGCCCACAACCATGGCAGCTGGCGGGCATCGCGGTGCAGCCGACCACGCCGATTGAACTGAGCCCCGAATGGATTGGCGTGGCGTGGGAGTTGACGCTGTCGTTGCAGGGCCGCCAGCTGCGTCTTCGTGATGATGGCAGCGGACAGTTGCAGGTCGTGCAGTGAAGCGGAACAGGCACGGGTTCACCCTGATCGAAGTGCTGATCGCATTGGCGATCGTTTCAATCGCACTGGCGGCGGTGATGCGTTCGGTGGCGGTGGCTACCGACGATCAATCGCGCCTGCGCGACCGTCGGCTGGCACTGATGTGCGCGCAGGACCGCTGGCAGGAGCTGCGCCTGGCTGGGCAGCCGCCGCAGGATGCACGGCAGCGCTGCGTGCAGGGGCGCAGCACGTTCCTGGTGCTGCAACATCTCGGCACCGGCAGCGACAGCCAGCCGCAACTGGAACTGAGCGTGGTGGCCGAAGATGCACCGCAGCAGTCCCTGGCGCGGATGCAGCTGCCATGGACCACCATGCAATGAAGCGGGTCGCGCGTGGCTTCACCCTGATCGAAGTGATGATCGCGATCACCATCATGGGTGTGCTGGCGCTGATCTGCTGGCGTGCGCTGGACAGCGTGGCCAGCAGCGACCAGCGCCTGCGCCGGGCCGATGCCGAAACCACGACGGCGCTGCGCATCCTGCAGCAGTTCCAGCGCGATATCGAGATGCGTGCCGACGACGCGCTGATGAATGGTGCAGTGCGTCCGGCCGATCAACCGCAGCGGCTGCTGCCTCCGTCCCTGGTAAGCGAACGGCACCCGGATGGCAGCTTCGCGCTGGAGATCACCCGCAGTGTCGGCAGTGATGGACTACGCTGGCAGCGGGTGCGCTGGTGGCGGCAGGGCAATACGCTGTGGCGGGCCAGTGGCGCGGCGACGGATCGATACCCCTGCCCGCGCCTGAGCCGTCGAAAGGCATTGCGGTGGCCAGGGATGTGCAGCGGTTCGAGATACGCGCCTGGCAGCCGGGCGCGGGTGGGCGCTGTTGCCGAGCGAAGGCGAGGTGCTGCCGGCCACCGGGCTGGAACTGCGGTTGGGCCTGCGCGATGGGCGTGGGCCGCTGAGCTACCGGCGGGTGCTGGAGCTTTAGGATTCCTCCCAGGCAAAGCATCCACGCATGGCGTGGATCTACTGCCGAGCGGCTTCTACTGCCCGGCCTGCTTTGGTGGGTGCCGACCTTGGTCGGCACTGATGCTGGCCCAGCCATCCACGCATGGCGTGGATCTACTGCCGAGCGGCTTCTACTGCCCGGCCTGCCCTGGTGGGTGCCGACCGTTGGTCGGCACTGATGCTGGCCCAGCCATCCACGCATGGCGTGGATCTACTGCCGAGCCTGCCGCCGGGTGCCATCCTGCGCCCGGCGGCGCCGTGTCGGTGGTCCTCACCGCCGATGGCCGCTCCCTGCCCTCCGTGCCGTCCTGGCTGGGGCCGCCACCATTCCCTGGCGGCTGGCCCGATGCCGTCCGTTCTTCCTGGTCAGTCCCATCCACGCATGGCGTGGATCTACTGCCGGCCGCGATCGTGCCGATCAGGGTCGGCACCTAGCGGCGCTGCGTGCCGTCGTCGCGGCTGGCCTGCGGGAACTGGAATGCGCTGTCGGCGTCGTAGCCGCTGTTGGCGGTAGTGCCACGGGCCGGCGGCGCTACGCTGCTGGTGCCGCTGCCGAAGCCCAGAATCTGCACGCTGATCACTGACGGCTGGTTGCGCCGTGCGTCGTCCTGGCTCTTGCGCATCACGTCCTGTGCCGCCTGGCTGGCGCTGTTGGCTGCCGCACTGGCCGCGGCCAGCGCATTGACGTTGACCGATGCCAGCACCGGCAGACCCTTGCTCTCGCCCTGCACCTGGATGTTGGCCGCGTTGAGCACCTGCAGCGCGGCCAGATTGATGTTGCCGGAGACGCGTATACCGGCCTCGCCCGCATCGATGGTGCCCAGCGGTGCGATCAGATCGACGTCGCCCGGCGGCACTTCGGCGATGGGGTTCAAGGTCGCGATGCCAGCACCGCTGGCCGGGGCCTGAGGCGACAGGATCACATTGCCCCAACCGTCATAGACGCGGCGCGGTGGCGTGTACAGCAGGGTCGTGCGCGAACCACGACCGGCATTGATGTCACCCTGCTCCGACCACGCCAGGATGTCGCCGCCGAACGTGGTCATCACCCGCGACAGGCCCAGCAGCACGCTGTCCTGGCCGAACAGCCGGATATCGCCCTGCCCTTGGGTCACCAGTCCGGCACTGGCCGGGGGCACCACGCCCTGCACACCGATCACGATCTGCCCACCCGGCGCCATCAGCTCGATGTTGCCACCCGCTTCGGTGCGCACGCCGGAGCCGCCGTACATCACGATGTCGCCGGTACGGTCGATCGTCGCGCCGGTCGCAGCCTTGTCTGGCATCAGCGTAGCGATGGCCTCTCGCCCACGCAGGTAGGAGCCGAAGCGGGGTCCTTCTGCATCGGTATATTCCCGTCCACCTTCGCGCAGCTCGGCGTAATAGATCTGGCGCAGGAAGATGTGCTGCTGTTCCTGCGGCAGCGCATCGAAGGCAGCCAGCGCCCCGTCGCCGTCGGCAGCCACGCCGAAGCGCTGCTGCAGCCACTGCTTCAGTTCCTGGTCGTAGACCTTGACTGCCTTGCCCGGCTGCGACGCAAGCGATTGCGCGGGATCGGCAAGGTTGACGGGGTCCAGATAGCGGGCACGCAGGGCCGCGAAATCGATCTGCTGGTTGCCGGCCGTCAGCGCGATGCTGGCGCCGGGACGGGTGTCGCCCTGCACGATGCCACCGAGGCTGACGATGCTGCCCGCATCCTCCTGGCGCAGCTGGCGGCCGGCACTGATCTCGGCGTTGCCGGGGCCGGCGATGGTCGCGTTCAGATGCACGATGTCGCGGCCCGCCGCTGCCACCGTGATATCGGTGGGCGCGGTGTTCAACGCGGTCATCGACACCCCGAGGATGTCCCGGCCTGCCCGCAGTTGCACGGCGCCGGCGGCCTCGAACCAGTTCAGCTGGGTGCGCTGCCCCACGTTGGGATCCAGCGTGCGCCGGGCGCCGGTGGCCAGACCGATGATGTCGCCCTGCACCGCGTAGAAACGGCTCGGCGCCAGGGCCGCAGACACGGAGGACAGCGGAGTATTCGGACCGAACGCAAACAGCGGAAGCGACGCGTCCGGCGATGCAATGTTGCCGTCGACCGACAGGTTGTGCCGCGAGCGGGTCACATTGCCGCCGGAATCCCCCAGCTGGGCCAGGAATGCGGGGTCGAAGGGTCCCGGCAGGCGCGCATCCGCGCCCGAGCGCGCGATCTGGGTCGCGCCACGTTGGGCGAAGATGCTGCCACCGGCCAGCACGTCCAACCGTCCCGTTGCCGAGGGTGCCAGCAGGATCACATCCTGCGTCCCCGGCGTGGCGCTGATCCGGTCCAGCTTGATGTCGCCCTGCGCAGCAATGGCGCTGAAGCGCGAAGGATAGAGCCAGTAATTCAGCAGATCATCACCACCACGCACATCAAGCTGGACCTGCTCGCGCCACAGATTGCTGCCGGTCACGTTATCCGGCCCGGCGAGGCCTGGCGCGAGGTCACCACCGGCACTGAACAGATCCACGGCCGTGCTGGCGGTCCACAGGGAAAACCACGTGCTGCCTGCAGCGCGCGCGCCATCATCCTGCAGCACCGCGCTGTAGTTGGCCAGCGGAACCCGGCCTGCATCGGCGACCCCGCCAAGCACCACATCGCCCCGTGCCTGTAGCTGCGCGACCGCATCGCCCAGCACCAGCACCGGTCCGCCCATTGCGCGGGCGGCGTCGGGCGCAAACAGGTCTGCCGCGCGCTGCTGACGCAGCGTCGCGTAGTTTTCCAGGGTGACGCCCATTGCACCGATGCGCCCGGCATCGAGCTTCAGGCTGCCACGCAGATTGCTGAAGGTACCGTTGAGGTCGAGATTCTGTCCCGCCCTGGAGGGATTGAGGCTGGAGATCGTCGCCTGCAGATTCGGATTCAGTGCGCCACCGATGCGCAACCGCAGGTCGCCGCCACCGGTCAGGTGCAGCTGGCCATTGCTGACGCGGCCGGTCGATCCCACCGCCGCGATGATCGCGCCCGAGCGTGGTGCGCTCAGCGAGCCCAGCGCGTCGCCCATCGGATCGCGGACGCCGGCATTGCGCCCGGCCTCAAGCGTCAGGTCGCCGCCACCCAAGGTGCCGAAGCCGGTGAAGCCGACCATCCGCGGAGAGGCGCCAGCGGCAGCGGACACGTTGGTGTAGGTACCAAAGTTCACCCACCAGCTGGTCGGCACCGGCTCCACGCCGGTGGTGCTCCCGGTTCCCTGCCGCCACAGCCAATTGCCGACCGCGGCACTGGAGTACAGCGCCCAGTCGCGCTCGCTGGTGCCCGACTCCGCGCGCGCGGTCCAGGCGTCGCCGACGATATCGCGCCCGGCTTCGACCCGCAGGTTGCCACCATGATCGGGATACCAGGCCTGGTAGCCTGCGATCGCTGCGTCATAGCTGCCCGGCACCAGGTTCGGCCCCAGCAGTGCGGTGTTCCAGGGAGCCGCTGCACGGGGCGAATTGAAGGCAGCGTCGTGGCCCCCACCCAGCGCGGTGGGAGTGCCGGCGGTGTAGACACCGAAGCCTGACTTCATCACGACGTCACCGGCAGCGAGCAGTTCCATGTCCCCCTTGCCGGTGCGCAGCACGCTCCACGCCGGCGTGCCCGCGCGCTTGCCGTAGGTGGTCACTTCGGTCTGCGTGCCGCCGCCGGCGCAGTAGGTGGGCGCGGTACTGCAGAACTCGTCTTCGGTCATGCCGAACATCGCGGCGAAGTCCTTCGCAGGGGTGCCCACGTAGGACTCGTCACCCCAGTAATCCAGCGAGCCCTGCGCGGCCACCTGGCGGGGTGCCGGGCCGCAGTAGTCGGCCGACATCGCGCAGAACTCATCTTCGGTGAAGCCGAACATGTCGGCCAGCTCTGCGATCGGGCGGCCCGCATAGGACGTGTCGCCGATCCAGTCCAGCGATGCCCGCTCGGTCAACGCACGATCACCCACCCAGATGATCTCGGTCTTGACCGTACCGATCGAGCCCTGGTGGGTATCGGCCAGCACCACGCTGCCTTCGCTGCCCCAGCGCCGGCTGCGTGGATCGGCCGCCCCGACATCGGCACCGGCAACCACGGTCAAGTCCCAGGAGGTGGTGCCCTCGGCCAGCATCGGCGCCAGCGCCCAGTTGCGCCCCTGGTTGCCGTTGGCATCGGCCGGCCGCAGATTCACTGGCGCGTCGCCGGGCAGTTCCACCTTGGTCAACGAAGGAATGTACGCGCCCACCTTGAGCGCGACTTCCCGTGCCAGGCGCAGCGCAACCGGCAACACCGCGCCGGCGGGCCACTCCTGTGCCGCCACCTGTACCGCACTGCGCAGGCGGAAGCCGGCTCCCAGCCGCGCACCTGCCGCCAGCACCAGCGGCTCCTGCAGCACGGTGCCCGCGGCCAGCGTCTGCCCGGAGTCGGTGGTCACTGCCGCACCCAGTACAGTACCCGCGGGCAGGCGCAGATTCTGCGAGATCACCATCGGCGCGGGCAGCACGGTACCAACCGGAAGCGTTACCGATTCGACCGGCACGTCGTAGTTCAGGCGGGTGCCGGCCTGGAACTCGGTGCCGGGCTGCAGCTTCACTCCGTCCACCGGCACCACCAGGCCGCTGCCGAAGGGGGTGTGCCCCGCGCTGCCATTGCGACCCTCATACAGCTGCCAGCCCCCCTCATCCGGCGTGGACGGCGGCGGTGCGAAGCCATCGTTGATGCTGCCGTAGACGTTGATGTTGCCTTCGGCCCGCAGCACCAGCGAGGCCGATTCGCCGAAGCCACGCCGCGATGGATCGGCGCGGTTGGCGTCGGGCCCGTAGCGGCAGCCGGACAGATCGATGTCGCCGGCAATGGTCAGGTCGCCGTCCGGGTTGGCGTCGCTGCGCCGCGCCACCACCTGCACACCGGGACGAAGGCGGACATCACCCAGCGCGCGCGTGCGCTGCTGCAGGTCCGGGTTGCCCAGCGCACCATCGACCCACGCCACGCTGTGCGGATCGACCACCTGGTCCAGCCACTGCTGGGTAACCAGCTGCGCGCGGTTGCCGCGCACATCAGCGGTGCTGGCCAGGGGCGCATCGTCGTAGCGGCGGACACCATTGAGCTGGATGTCGGCCGCGCCATCGATGCGCAGGCCATTGGCCGCGGCAATCGCCGCGTCGTTGCTGCCCACCCGCGGCACATCGATCTTCAGCGAGCCCCGCGCCATGCCGTCGTTCTGTCCAGCGCCGTCGCCGACGGCCACGCCGCTGCCGGCACGCAGGTCCAGGTGCGCCGCGCTGCCCAGACCCACGGCGCCTTCGGCACTGCCCAGCGTGATGGTGGCCCGGTTCGGACTGTCGATGATCTTGCCATGGCTGTCCACGCGCAGGCCGGTACCGTGCGCGTCCAGCGTGCCGTCCACCTGCAACTGGTCGCGGGCGTACAGGCGGATGCTGCCGACCTGCTCGCCGCTGGCATCGATGCGGCCGGCCACGGTCAGGCTGCCCGCGTCGACACTGATGTCGACCCGGCGCGCCTTCACTTCGTCGCCGATCCGAAGATCGCCTTCACCGATCTGGAAGCTGCGGCCGCCGACGACACCGCCGGCGGTCAATCGCTGGTTGAGGCCGGCGAAGTCCTGCAGCTGGCGTGCCCGCACCACCAGTTCGCCACCGTCGTAGGGCACCAGCGTGCCGCCGGCATCGTAGCGGCCACTGGCGGCACCCTGCAGAACACCGGCCAGATCGGCTTGGCCGGCCACTGCGGTGACCGTCATGCGCCCGGCGCGGTTGTTGCGGGCAGAAACATCGATGCGGGAGGCAGCATCGGTGCGGATGTCACCCGTGTCGCTGGACAGCAGGACATCACCGCCCCAGCTGAACTTGTCCACGTCGTACAGCGGGACCTTGCGCCCGGCCAGGTCCAGCACCGCCCGGCCGCCAAGCGTGATGCCCTGGCGTGCGCTCGCCGACAGCCGTCCTGACGCCAGCGCGATCGTGCTGTCCAGCGTGATCCGGTTGGCGTCGATGCTCAGCTCACTGCCCAGTGCATCGCCACCCGCCTTGCCGGTGCCCCCTGCAGGCGGAACTCGCCGCCAGTGCGCACGCGCAGCTGCGCGGCGGGATCGGCGGTCAACAACGGGGTATCGATGCCGAGGCTGCCTCCGCTGTACTGCCAGCCCTTGTCGGCCAGATAGTCGCCGCGCTGCTGGAACACGTCCAGCGTGCCCTGCGCGGAGAACGACAGCTGCTCCGAAGCACTCAGGTTCAGCGCACTGAATCCGAGCACCTGCCGGTTCGCAGGTACTTCAGAGCTGGGACGGCTGAATGGTGCCCGCCCGAGCTGCAGCTGGCGGGTGACGAGGTCCAGCTGCCCGGCGCCGAGCCGGTCCACCATCGGATCGGCCGGCGGCACCGACGCGTCGCTGCCCGGCGCCTGGCTCGCCGCCAATGCGCCGTCCCAGACCAGCGTGTCCACCAGGATGCGCGCACGGTCGGTCGCCGCGCCGTAGCCGCGGATGGCCTGCGCACCCAGCACAAGCGTCTGCAGGCCACTGCGGCCGGTGGCACTGTCGCGCGCGTCCAGGTCGACGCTGCCGAACACGTTGACAGACTCCCGCGCGACCAGGCTCAGCGTGTCCAGCGCCGGCGCGCCGGTGGCATCATTGCCGCGCAGCAGTTGCTGCAGCACGGACTGGTTCATGGTCATGCCACTGGGCAGTGCCCCTGCCGCAGCGGCCTGTGCGATCGCTTCGGCACTGCCGAGGTTCAGCGCCGCCATGCTCAGGCCGAGCTGACGGGTGCCATAGCTGACCGAGTCGCGCATCTGCAGCGTGCCATCGGTCGCTACCGCGATGCTGCCATCGGAAACCAGCCGGGCCTGGCCGTCGCACGCCGCCTGGCACCCCCCGATGTCGATCGCCACCGGACCGGCCTCCACGCCCGTGGTGCCGGTGATCAGGTTCAGGCGCTGGTTGGACACCGCCAGCAGGCCGCCGGAGACCTGGTAAGGCAGCGTCGCGCTGGCACCCGCGTTGGCGGTTGCGAACGGCAGTGTATCGAGGGTCGCACCGGCCTCGACCAGCACGCCGCTGCCACCGGAGGCCGCTGCCACCAGCACTTCCGGTGCGTTCAGGGTGACGCCGGAACGGATCGCCACACTGCGCGCCTGGCCGGTCACCGCCACCTGCGAGGCCTCCTGGCTGAACTGCCCGCCGATGATCATCCGCGCAGGCAGGAAGGCATTGAGCGCGTCGTCGCTGAAGGTGGCGCCGCGATCACGGGCCTGCGATTGCGCGCTACCGTCAACGATCTCCAGTGAACCGACCGCCGGGCTCGCCAACGTGGCTGCCAGCGTGCCGCCGCGCCCATTGTCGGTGGCGGCGCCGAACCGCGCGGTGCCGGCGAAGCGGATGGCAGGCGTGTCTGCACGACCTGCACCTTCGCCCAGCGCTAGGGTCAACCCGAGCGCATCGATGGTCTGCCAGCCACGCGACTCGCCGCGGCGGTCGGCCACCGACTGCGCGAAGCTGTTGTAGGAGGTTTCGTTGTAGCCCGAGTGCCGGCGTACCACTGCGGCGGGCGTCAGCAGGATGTCGGTGAGCAACGGCGAGATTGCCGCGCCCAGCGCCGTGCGCTGCTGCCCGGACACACGCCAGGTGCCGGTGCCGGTCGCAATCGGTTGCACGATGCCAGAGGTGCCGGTAGCGCCCAGCTCCACCCGGAATGCACCGGGCTGCAGCGCATAGCTTGCCGGCATCAGCGTGTAGGTGCCGGCCGCCAGGCCGGGCACGCCAGCCGGCACGGTGATCTGCTGGCCCACCGCCGGAGCTGCGAATCCTTCTTCGCCGCTGGGGCGAACGCCTCGGCGCGTCCCGGTACGATCGCGTACACCGGGTTGCCCGACGCACTGAACGCGTAGCGCGGATTGGCGTCGGCCAACGCCGTGCGCAGCACGTCGACGGAGCCGCCGCGCCCGGACACGAAGGCGGCACCGGTCAACTCACCACCGCCGGACATGTCCAGCAGTGCCCCCGACGCCACCTCGATCTCGTTGGCCTTCAGGGTCACCCCCATCGAGGAGATGCCGGCCGGCGCCAGCGAGCTCAGGCTGCGCGTGCCTACCCGCCAGTCGACACCATCGACGGTGCCACCATAGGGCAGCGACAGGCCGGCACCGCTGGTGGAGGTAACGCTGCCTGGCAGCAGTTCCACCCGGCTGCCGATGGTTCCGTTCTGGATCAGGCCGCCCAGCTGCAGCGTGCCCATCGGCGCCTGCACGTTGCCGCCCTGCTGCACCGTGGCGGCCACCAGGCGAAGCGTGCCCAGCGCCGATTCCGGCGCCGGCTGCGTGGCCGCACCTGTGCCGTGGATTCGCAGCACGGCAGCTGGATCGGCCCAGTAATCAGCGGTCTGCACGGTCTGCGCCGAAGCGCCGGCCACCAGTGTGCCGACCGCGCCTGCGGTGGGGTACAGGCGCGCAGCGGTGACGTCCATCGAACCGGCCGTCATCAGCGCGCTGGTGTTGCCACTGCTGGCAATGCCGTTGGTCAGGCGCACGTCACTGCGGCTTTCCAGCGCCACGTGGTCGAACCCGGGCAGCCAGGTGACGTCGCGGATGTCGATCAGCGCGGCCTGCACCGCCAGCGCGTGATCGTCCGGCCCGGCCGAAGCGACCGCCGCAGTGCCCTGCAGGTTCTCGCCCGCCAGCTGGCCCCAGCGCGCCTGCGCCAGGCGGACGTAGGGCGCACTCAGCCGCAACGCCGACGACGGCCCGGCATCCACGGCCATGCCCAGGCTCGAAGTGCCCTGGCCATGGATGCGCAGGCTCTGGGCCAGGCGCAGGTCGACATCGCCAAC
Organism: Stenotrophomonas sp. pho; assembly: GCF_006228405.1. Classification (NCBI taxonomy): domain Bacteria; kingdom Pseudomonadati; phylum Pseudomonadota; class Gammaproteobacteria; order Lysobacterales; family Lysobacteraceae; genus Stenotrophomonas; species Stenotrophomonas sp. pho. Next base: position 2,503,260 of record NZ_CP029759.1, read on the forward strand.
GGCGCGGATGTCACCGAACACGGACAGGTTGTCGAAGCCGCCCGCCTGCAGCTGCTCGACCGACAACGCGGCGTGGCCATACTCCAATGCGGCCGGCAGTGGCTGCACCGGTGCGCTGTGCTGGCTGAGGGTGATCGCACGTGCCCGCAGTACCTCCTCGCTGGCGCCACGTGCATGGATGCTGCCGCCGAAGGCCAGCCCAAGCGTGCCACCGCGTGCGCCGGCACCACCGGCGGCCGCGTCCATTCCGCCCTCCAGATACAGCGCATTGGCCGAGCGCAGCACGATCTGCCCGCCGTCGCTGTCCACGCGTACACGGCCTTGGCCGTCGATATCCAGCTCGGCCGACGCCCCCCGCGCCTGCAGGCGCGCGCCGCGTTCGACCACTACGAACGCTTCCGGTGGTCGGTTGTCGACGAATGCTGCGGTCTCCCAGTCCAGCGCCCCGCCGATCTCGATGCGTCCACCCGCGCGCACCTGCCCACGCAGACGGCCGCTGGGATCGGGCAACGAGATTGCGTCTGCATCGGCATCCAGCAGCGCGCCTTCGGCGAAACGCCAGGTGCGTTCGGTGCGCTGCCCGGCGTACAGCGCATTCTGCGGACGCACATCGTCGATCACGATACGGCCGCCCTTCGCAAGCAGTGTGCCTTCAACATCGATGTTGCCTGCACCCAGCAGCGAGATCGTCTGCCCTGGGTCGACCGCCACCAGCGCATCCTTGCCGACGCGCAGGTCACCGCCCACGCTGTTGCGGTCCGAACGCAGGCTGATACTCGCACCGGCGCGCTGGCTGACGCGCCCGTTCGACGGATCGGCGCTGTACAGCGGCACATCCCACGCCGCCAGTGCGGACGCCCGATCGGTTGCCATCTGCGCGTCCTGGGTCAGGCGCAGGCCTGGCAGGGCAGCGACCAGCCGCGCGCCGTCGGCCACCGCCACGCCTTGGTGGCCGTTGATGTCGTACTGTGCGAAGCCACTGCCGAACAGGCCGGGATCCAGTCGCAGCGACGCGTCCGCCGGGTCCGCATCGCCCACTCGAACGCGGCCACCGGTTCCCAGCGAGAAGGCACCACTGCCCTGTCCTCGGCCACTGAACCGGCTCCCCTCGCCCAGTTGCACCCGGCCACTGCCGTCCGTCGTAACCGTGCTGCTGTTGGCCTGCAGGCTGACGCTGCCCCCTTTGCCGATGCGGCCCTTGCCGCGCAGGTCCAGCGCGGCGCCGGCCTCGACGTCCACCGTTGCCTCGGCGCCCACGACCACGTCATGACTGTTGCTCAGGCTCAGGCGGCCGCCATCCGTCCAGGCACCGCTGGCGTCGAGCGGCATCGCCAGTGACGCGTTGCTCCATTCACCGGAGAGATCGATCCGCGTGCCGCCGGCAATGGCGGTGCGGGCGCGGCCATCGTGCAGCAGCGCCGTCGGCCGCCCCTGGACATCCAGCAGGTTGCCCGCCGACAGCTGGCCGCCGGCAATGCCGATGTCGCCTGCCAGTTCCACCTCGCTGCCGGTCAGGTTGAGCTGTCCACCTGCCTGAAGCCGAAGGCTGCCGTCGATGCGGATGCGATCGGCGGTCGCCAGGTCGATCCGTCCCCACTGCTGGGCACTCAGCGCTGCGATATCCAACCACACCGTGTCACGCCGCTCCTCGTTGACCGGAGCCAGCAGCGACCACGCCGCCTTCGCCGGAGCCTTGTCATCCAGGCGCACATCCGAGCCGAACACACCACTGCGGCCCTGGCCGTCGTAGCGCCCCAGGTACAGCTGCGCATTGCGCGCCACTGCCGTCTGCGCCTGCGCATAGCCATCCAGCGCGGCCTCCGGCCTGCGGTTCTGCTGCGCGCCCTGGAAGGTGGTCGTCTCAACCTTCCCATCCAGCACTGCGGTCGGTGCGGAGACGATCAGCCGACCTGCATCGCGGCCGACGGTGTATCCGTTATCGACACGCTGCGCCGCGAATACGATCGGATCACGGAAGGTCTCAGTGATGCCCCAGCGCTCCTGCTTTACTTCATGGCCGCTGTACAGGCCATCGAACAGCATCTCCGCCGGCGCCTCATCAAGGCGGTAGACCTGGCCGTCGACGCCGCGCACCCAGCTCTGCCGGACCACGCCGCTCTGCACATCCAGGCTGCCGCCGGCAAGGTTGATGCGTGAGCCACCGTTCGTGATCACTTCCCTGCCGCCCAACAGGACGGTGCCTCCCTGCGCAGCCCACTCGCCGATCGAGTGCCCCTGGTTGTCGAGGTAGCCACCCACCTCCAGCAGGCCGCCTGCAGCGTACCAGCGCTCCCCCTCGTAGCCCCCGGTACCGGCCGGAACGTGGACCAGCCTGCGGCGATCGACCCAGACTTCACTGCTGGTCAGCTTGCCGCTGTCGCGGTTGTCCAGGGCATCGCGCAGTTCGTTGCCCTGCACCTTGACCTGGACATTGTTGCTTTCCATCGACACCTGCACGCCCACTGCGCCGGACACGTCCACGCGCGCGGCGTCGTCTACGTAGCTGCGGGCCGCCGCATCGGCGATGATCTGGCCGCCCGTGGCAACCGTCAGCGAATCCCTGCTGAAATGGATGTTGCCACCCGAGACGATCTCCACCCGCGACTGGTCCCGGCGATCATTGTGCTGGGACAGATTGTCGAAGGTTGCCGAGCGCGCGCCAGCGCGGATCGCGTCCTGCTCTGCCGACTCCTTGATGAGGCTGTCGCGCTGCGTATCCAGCACCGTGGCCTTGCCATCGTCCTCGATCAGCACCGCCGTAGTGGCGCCATCGGCCAGCGTGACGCTGCTGCCGGCATCACTGGCCGAGGCCAGAAGATGCACGGTGCCGCGCTGTGCGAGCGTGGTGCTGGCCACGGCCACACCGGCCTGCTCGACGCTGCGCCCGGCCAGAGTCACGTCACCCTCAAGCGCGCGCAGCAGGCCGGTGTTGCGCACGCTGCCAGCCGTGCTGCCGGCGATGAAGCGCGGCGCGATCTCATTGCCCCGGGTGGTGGAGCTGGTGTTGGTGGCCGTACCCACGCCGCGCCGGATCACGAAACTGTCTCCCGCAGCGAGCTGCACCTGGCCCTTGCGCGCCTCGATATGGCCAGCATTCTCCACGCTGTGCCCGGCCAGCAGCACGTAGCCACCGCCGCGCGTCGCACTGGTCGGCTCATGGGTCGCGATGCGGGCACCCTGCTCCACCATCACCTTGCCGAATGCATCGCTGAGCGTGCTGCTGCTGGCGTCGGGGCTGTACAGGCCATTGTCGCGGAACTGCGCATCGCTGATCCGTGCTGCAGCCGCCAGCAGATTGCGTACATTGACCTGGCTGTTGTTGCCGAACACCACGCCGTTGCGGTTGGCGACGAACACCGTGCCATTGGCCTTCAGCTGGCCCAGGATCTGGCTGGGACGCGCCTGCGGATCGTTGACGCAGTTCAGTACTGCCCAGTCAGGGTGCTGCAGGAAGTTCAGCGTTGTGTTGCCGCCGATGTTGAAGGTCTCCCAGTTCAGGATCGCCTTGTCCGCGGTCTGCTCGACCGTGACCTGCACCCGCCCGTCGCTGCCCTGCGACTGGATCGCCTCGCGCGCATTGAGCCAGCCACGGGTCAGCGGATTCTGGTCGACGCTCAGGCCGTCCTTGCCGAGGCCATCGGCAACGATGAAGCCAGCTTCGCGGCGCGCCTGCCGCGCCTGTTCCTGCAGGCGCTGCTGCAGGGCAATCGCCTGCGCCGCCGTGCCAAGATTGTCGATCGACTGCTGCAGCTTCTGCCGTGCTGCGTCCTGCTGCTGGGCCGGCAACTGGAACTGGATCGGCACGCCGTTGGGCATCCGGCCACTCTGTGCCGCGCTGCCCTGGGCCGCGCCTCGTTCGGCGAACCAGCCCGGACTGAACGCCTGCTGCGCTTGGCTGGCCGGGGCCACCATGCTCCCCAGTGCGACTGCGATGGCCCACGCCATCGGATGATTGCGGCGCATCGACGCGGCCGGACGAACAACGGACGGGAGCGGGTGCGACATCGGAACCTCATCAACCTGGTGGGCCGCGGCTGCGGCGACGATCGGGGAGGCACGCGCAACGCATGCCCTGCCACTGATAGACGGTTCACGTGGCACGAAACCGACAGCGAAACACTGCGGTGGCGGCACCGTCGCGGAAATGGCGACGCCGGCCCAGAGGCCGGCGTCGCGTCAAGCAGGATTCAACCGGTGCTGCGGATTACAGCGGACGACCGATGCCGGCGCAGGTGCTGGGGTTGTTCAGGCCGGCCGTGCTGCTGGCCAGCACGAAGCGGTTGCGGATCGCATCGCGCCACGCCTTGGTCAGCGGAATGAAGCCGTGGTCGGTGATCGACTTCTCATACGTGACGGTGTAGGTGGCCGGATAGTGGCGGGCCAGGAAGCCGCGCAGGCTGGTGGCAACGCTCGAATCCTTGTAGCACTGGCCGATCACCAGGTTGGTGTAGCCGGCGATCGGATAGCCAGCCGACGGGTTGCCGAACACCGGCACCCAGTTGGCGGGGTTCTCAGCATCGGTGCCGGTCGGCGGAGCGACGGTGTCCAGGGTGGCCTGCACGCTCACCTGGTCCGGCGAGAAGCCCTTGACCTTGGCGACCTTGGTCGCATCGGTCAGGCTCGGGATCACGTCCGGGCCGACGTAGCCGATACGGCCTTCAGCAGCGTAGACCGTGTTGTACAGCGAGGTGCCACCGGTGGCCGGGGCGGCCACCAGGAACGCCGGCAGGTTGCCGTTGGCATCGCGCTTGTACAGGTCGGCGAAGGTCGACTTGATGGCGAACTTGCCGCCCACCAGCTTCGAGGTTTCAGCGTTCTCAGCGGCACAGGCCGCGGTCAGGAAGCGGCTGAACATTTCGCTGGTACCGCTGCTTTCCGCGCGGTACACCACCTGGATCGGGCCACTGCGGTTGGCATCGATGGTCGACCAGTCGCTGATCGCACCCGAGAACACGCCGCAGATCTGCGCCACGCTCAGGTCCACTGCCGAACCGGCCTTGTTGAACGGGATGGTGACCGAGGTGGCCACCGACGGCACCTGGATCAGCGCGCCGTAGCGGTTGGCGTTGGTCGGCTGGTTGAAGTTGGTGGTGTAGCTACTCAGCTCGGTGCTGCTCAGCACCGAATCGCTGCCGGCGAAATGCACGGTGCCGGTGGTCGAGAACAGCGCCGAGTTGTTTTCCAGGAAGGCCTTCTTGCCGGTACCCGAACCGGTCACGGCGTAGGTGAAGTTCGCCGGCAGGATGCTGTCGGCCGAACCCTTGTAGAGGTCGGCCGGCAGCGAGGCACCGCCGCCGGTAACGGTCTGCGCCGAGGCGGCGCCCACGGTAGCGAGCAGCGCGGTGGCAACCAGCGCGGCCAGGGTCTTGTACTTGGTCATGATCTTCTCCTGAAGGGTTTACTGCGAAGGGAAACGCCAAGGGAGGAACGGTCACTACACGCCTGCTGCCGCCGAGGGCCTCCCAGCCCACTCTGCGGCGACGGGTCCATGCTGGTCCGCGCCGATGACAGGCCGCTTAAGAAACCTGTGGAAGATCGGAAAAAGGTGTGGAGGATTGTGTGGAGAATCGAAAGCGTGCCGCGCTGCGCGTTGCGCATCACTGCACCAGCTGATTCATTTCCATGATCGGCATCAGCACGGCCAGCACGATCGTCAGCACCACGCCACCCATCACCAGGATCATGGTCGGTTCCAGCAGGGCGGTCAGCGCCATCGCGCGACGCTCGATCTCGCGCGAGATGGTCTGCGCGGCGCGATCCAGCAGCGGCGCCAGCGAGCCAGTCTTCTCTCCGCTGGCCACGAGATGCACCAGGATCGGCGGATACACTTTCTGTATTTTCAATGCAGAACCCAACGCAGCGCCTTCGCGTACGCGCGCGGACACATCATCGGCGCAGCGCGCCAGCAACGCGTTGCCCAGGGTCTGCCGCGCCGCCTCCAGTGCACGGAGAAGCGGCACGCCGGCATCGAGCAGGATCGCCAGCGTCGAGGCGAAACGCGCACTGTTCACGCCCAGCACGAAGCGCCCGACCATCGGCAGCCGCAGCAGCATCGCGTCCCAGCGCAGGCGCAGTTCCGGCCGGCGCAACGCCAACCGCCATGCCACCACCAGCGCAGCGATGCCGAGCCCCACCCACATGCCCCAGCTGCGCACGAACGCGCTGGCGGCCAGCATCACCTGGGTCAGCATCGGCAGCGTCTGCCGCGCCTGCACGAATGCGGTCACCACCTGCGGCACCACGTAGCTGAGCAGGAAGATCACGATCGCCACCGATACCAGGCTGATCGCCGCCGGGTAGATGAAGGCGGTCAGTACCTTGGCCTGCAGCGCATTGCGTTCCTCGATGTAGTCGGCCAGACGCTCCATCACCCGCGCCAGATCGCCGGAATCCTCACCTGCACCCACCAGCGCCCGATAGATCGGCGGGAAGTCGCGTGGCCGCGCGGCCAGTGCCACGGTCAGGCGCTGGCCGGCGCGCACGTCGGCGCGCACAGCGGTGAGTGCCTGGGCCACGTGCGGGCGCTCGGCCTGTTCGATCACCGCACTCAATGCAGCTTCCAACGGCAGGCTGGCCGCCAGCAGGCTGGCCAGCTGGCGCGTGGCCCAGGCCAGCTCGCTGGCCGACAGGCGGCGAGCGCCCCAGCCAGTGCCTGCACTCCGCGCCGCGCTGACCTGTACGGGTGTCAGCCCGCGCCCACGCAGCAGCTGGCGAGCACCGCGCGGGCTGTCGGCATCCAATTGACCTTTCTCGATGCGGCCCTGCGCGTTGGCAGCCTGGTAATCGAACAGTGCCATGCAGGCCTCAGTCGTCGCCGGTGACGCGCAGGATCTCTTCCAGCGTGGTCACCCCGCTGTCGACCCAGCGCTGGCCGTCCTGCCGAAGGGTCCGCATGCCGGCCCGCCGCGCCGCCTCGCGTAGCGCAGGCTCACCCTGCCCTTCATGGATCAGTGCGCGTACCCGGTCGTCCACCACGAACAGCTCATGGATGCCCGTGCGTCCGCGATAGCCACTGTTGGCACAGGCCGTGCAGCCCACTGCGCGCCATACGGTTCGGCCTTCGCCATCCAGCTCGGCACGCCGGCACTGCGTGCACAGCCGCCGCACCAGCCGCTGCGCCAGCACACCGCGCAGCGACGAGGCCAGCAGGAACGGTTCCACGCCCATGTCGGCCAGGCGGGTCACCGCCGAGACCGCATCGTTGGTGTGCAGCGAAGCCAGCACACCGTGCCCGGTCAGCGACGACTGCACCGCGATCTGTGCGGTCTCCAGGTCACGGATCTCGCCGATCATGATGGTGTCCGGATCCTGGCGCAGAATCGCGCGCAGCGCGGTGCCGAAGCTCATGCCGATGCGCGCATTGACCTGGATCTGGCCGATGCCGGCAAAGTCGTACTCCACCGGATCTTCCACGGTGAGGATATTGCTGGTGCTGCTGTCGAGCTGGCCCAGTGCGGCGTACAGCGACGTGGTCTTGCCGCTGCCGGTCGGCCCGGTCACCAGCACGATCCCATGCGGCTGGCGGATCAATCCGGCGAACGTGGCCAAGGTGTCATCGGCCATGCCCAGGCGCTGCAGCTGCAGGCGGCCGGCATCCTTTTCCAGCAATCGCAGCACGGCGCGCTCGCCATGCCCGGTCGGTACAGTGGAAACACGGATGTCCAGCGGCCGCCCGCCCACGCGGATCGCGATGCGCCCGTCCTGCGGCAACCGCTTCTCGGCGATGTCCAGGTGGGCCATGATCTTGATGCGCGACACCAGCGCCGCGTGCAATGCGCGCCGTGGCTGCACCATGTCGCGCAGGGTGCCGTCCACCCGGTAGCGCACTACTGAATGGGTCTCGAATGGCTCGATATGCAGATCGCTGGCGCCATCGCGCGCGGCCTGTGCCAGCAGCGCATTGATCATGCGGATCACCGGTGCATCGTCCTGCGCATCCAGCAGGTCGGTGACCTCCGGCATGTCCTGTATCAGCCGGTCCAGATCGACTTCGCTTTCGGCGGCACCGACCACGGCAGCGGCATCACCGCCGTCGCGGTACTGCTCACCCAACCGCTGCTGCCAGGTCGCGGCATCCAATGCCTGGAACGGAAGCGGGCCATGCCGCCGGCGCAGCTCGGCCACGGCCCACGCTGCGGTATCGTCCGTTCCCAGCAGCACCGGCTCGCCACCGGCTTCGGTCAGCATCACGCCGTGGCTGCGCACCCACGCGTACGGCAGCGGCACAACGGCGCTCACGGCTCGATCACCAGTTCCGGCGTGTAGCCCAGCCCGCGCAGCTGCTGCAATGCCGGGTCCAACTTCACCGGATCACGCGGCAGCCGCACGCGCAGGCGTTGCCCACTCTCGCCCGGCGTCGCCTCCGCGTAGGCCTGCAGGCCCAGCGCCCGCACCTGCGCCACGCCCTGGCTGGCACGGCTCGGCTCCAGCCCCTGTGCGAACTGCACCAGCTGCGCATCGCCGTCACCGGCCGGATACAACGCTGCCAGGCTGGTGTTCTGCAACGGCTGGCCGTGGCCATCGCGCGCATTGCCCTGGCCGAGTACCGTCAGGTCCTGCGGTGGCAGCAGCGGCGCCGACAGCGCGGGCAAGGCCCAGCTCTGTACGGGCTGCGCGCCGGCCTGCGCATTGCGCATGTAGTCGTAGCGGTCGCGGGTCAGGCGCTGTCCTGCGGCCGGGTCGCGTACCACGTGCGGACGCAGGAACACCATCAGGTTGGTCTTGGCGCGCTTGCGCGAGTCGCTGCGGAACAAGGCACCCAGCACCGGGATCTTCCCCAGCCCCGGTACCGCATCACGGCCGTGGCTGACGCTGTCTTCCAGCAGGCCACCGAGCACCATGATCTGGCCATCGTCCAGCAGCACGCTGGTATCGAGTGCGCGCTTGTTGGTGATGATGCCGGCCGTGCTGTTCGCGCTCTGCGCGTCGATGCTGCTGACTTCCTGGTAGATGTCCAGCTTCACCGTACCGCCCTCGGAAATCTGTGGGCGCACCCGCAGCTTCAGGCCCACGTCTTCGCGCACGATGGTCTGGAAGGGGTTGTTGCTGCCGCCGCCACCGTCGGTCACGTAGCGGCCACTGACGAACGGCACGGTCTGGCCGACCATGATGCTGGCTGCCTCGTTGTCCAGCGTCATCAGGTTCGGCGTCGACAGGATGTTGGCGCCGCCTTTGCTCTGCAGCGCAGTGGCCAGCGCCTTCATGTTGAGGATCTGGCCGACACCGGGCAGGTTGATGGTGCCGTCGATCACGCCGATCTTCAGGCCATCCTTGGGCAGCACGTCCAGCGTGGTACGCGCACCGGTATTGAGCCCGCTACCGCCGGTAGCGCCCCCGAAATGGGTGCCGCCAAACGTACGGCCATTGCCCAGCATCCACTGCACACCCAGCTCGGCCGCGTCGGTCTGGTTGACCTCCACGATCAGGCTTTCCACCAGCACCTGCGCACGGCGCTGGTCGAGCTGGTCGATCACCCGGCGAAGGTTGCGGTACACCGGCTCCGGCGCCGAAATCAGCAGGGTGTTGGTGGCCACGTCCGCCTGTACCGAAATGCCGTTCTGGCTGAAGCCGGTGCTTCCTGCATCGATCGGGTCGCCCCGGCTCGGGTCCAGCCGCTGCGATTCCAGCGCATTGCCCCCGGGCTTGGCCTGCTGCGGCTGCGACGTCTGGGGGGGCGTGGGACGGTTGGCGTCACCCGGCAGCGGGGTGATTCCTTGGTTGCTGCCCATGGCCGGTGCATCGCTCTGTCCGGCTACCACGCCACGCAGCACACCGGCCAGCTGGTTGGCCTGGGCGTTGCGCAGGTAGACCACATGCAGGTTGCCGGACTCGTCCTGGGCACGGTCCAGCTTTTCCACCAGCTGCCGCGCCAGGCGGGTGCGACCCGGGCTGCTGGAACGCAGCAGCACGCTGTTGCTGCGCGGGTCGGCCATCACCACCACCTTCTGGCCTGGCTCGGCACCCTGCGCATCCAGCAGCGGTGCGACCATTGCCGCCACATCCACCGCAATGCCCTGCTGCAGCTTCACCACATCGGTGTCCATGCCGGCGGGCGTGTCGACGCTGGCGATCACCCGCGCGATGCGATCCAGGTTGTCGGCGTAGTCGGTGATCACCAGGGTGTTGTTGCCTGGATTGGCGGTGATCGGGTTGTCCGGGCTGATCATCGGCCGCAGCACAGCCACCAGCGCCGCCGCATTCTCATAGCGCAGCGCAAAGGTGCGCGTGGCGATCTCGCCCCCTGCACCACCGCTGCCCACCCGTCCACCGAGCAACTTGGCATCGGCCTGCGGCACCACCCGGCTGACGCCGCCGTTCTCGACCACGGCGAAGCCACGCATGCGCAATGCGCCCAGCAGCAACTGGTAGGCCTGGGTACGGCTGACCGGGCCATCGGAAACCACCGTCATCTTGCCGGTCACGCGTGGGTCGACCAGGAACTGGCGCCCGGTGAAGCGCGCCGCCATGCGCAGCACGCCGCCGATGTCGGTGTCGACCAGGTTCAACTGCACCGGCTCATCGCGGGTGTCCTGCGCCAGCACGGGTGCCGGCGCGTGGCCCATGCACACGATCAGTGCCAATGCGGCACTGCAGGCAAGGCTGCGCATCGCCCTCATGGATGGGCACCCGCAGTTGCCACCATCACGATGTGTCCTGAAATCCGTGCCGCCGGCATGTTCGCATCCCCTGTGCGTGTCAATTGCAGCTGCTGCAACTCGATGGCCGGGTCGGCCAGCAGCGGCAGCAGCCAGTTCCATAGCGCATCGGCGGGTACGGCCCGTACCTGCAGGTGCCAGCGCCCGTCGCGCGCTTCGATGTGCAGGCCGTCGGCCAGACCGGCAGCCTTGATCTGGTCACGCAGCCCGGCCAGGGTCGGATGCTGGCCCTGCGCCAGCTGCTGGCGCTCACGCGCGCGCAGCAGCGGCGCCAGTGCGCGGGACTGCGCCTGCAGCCGTGGCAGTTCGGCCTGCCAGTGCGTGCGCTGCTTCAGCAGGGGCTCCAGCCATAACGACCACAGGCCCGCTACCAGCAGCGCCACCACCATCACCCACAGCATCAGCCGGTCGCGCGGTGGCAGGCGTTGCCAGCGCTGCTGCAGGCCCACCAGCCCCTGACCCAGCCGCAGGGTTCGGGTCGTCACTGTCCCGCTCCGCTCACCCGCAGGCGTCCACCGGTATCGCGCGCCAGCTGCAGTCCCTGCGCCTGCATCGCTTGCTGCCAGCGCTCAAGCCGCTGTGGATCGTCGGCCAATGCCTGGGCATCGGCGTCCAGCTCCAGGTACACCTGCCCGGGTTGGTAGTGCAGGCTGTGCACCTGACCCGCCAGCTCCGGAACCGCGTGCAGCGTGCTGGCGATCTGACGTTGCAGCGCCGGCAACGGCGGCGTCGGCGGTGGAACCGCAAGCGCTCGCCTTGCCTGCAACACCGGGTCCACCACATCGGTGACCTCCGGAAAGCGTGCGCTGAACTGCCGTGCCATGCCCTGCTGCAGCGCCTCACCCTCGATCCGCCAACGCGAGACCTGCCACTGCAGGCCAAGTGCAGCCAGCAGCACCGCCGCCAGTGCCAGGCCGATCGCCAGTCGCGGCGCTTGACGGCCTGCGCCGGGCAGCGGCAATGACCAACCCGGCAACGGACCACAGGCCTGCTGTTCATGCGCAACGGCGCTGGCCGGCAGGCTGTCCGGCCACGCCGGCGGTACGCTGTCGATCCATTGCACGGCCCGCACCCCGGCCTGTTGCAGGCGGGTGGCCAACGCCTGCATCACCGCGGACGCGTCACGTCCGCCATACCATTGGACAAGTCCCCGATCGCGCCCGCTGCGCACCAGCAGATGCTCGCCGCTGACCTGCAGCGTGGCGTGGCCGCGCTGCCAAGGCAGCAGCAGTGGCGTCGGATACAACGCCTGCAGCTGCAGCGCACACGAGGCCAGCAGCTGCTGCGCCTGCGCGATGGCCTGCTGGCCGAGCCAGGCCACCGGAACCGTACCGTCTGCCGCCTGCGCACCGTGGGCCAGCGCCACCTCCTGCAGGTCATCCAGCAGCATGGCCTCCACCTCGCCCTGCAACGCCGCCTGCAGGCGGCGCCCGGACAGCGGCGGCAGCTGCAGTTCCAGCAGGATCAGGTCGTTCGGATCAAGGCAGGCATGCACTGTGGCCCGCGGATGCCGCAGACCCAGCGCGGCCAGCGTGTCGCGGCCGTGTGCCACTACCTCGTCCTTGTGCAGCTGCGCCCAGTCCACCGCGCTGTCGGCGCGCAGGTGCGCCAACGGCGGCAGGCGCACCCGAAGCTGCACCGTCATGCGCCGATCCTCGTCCACACCCGTTGTACACGTACCCCGTCGTCGCGGTACTCGCGCCAGAGCAGCGCGCGAAAATCAACCGCGCTGCCGTCAGCCTGCACCCGGCCCACGGCCAGGAACCACTCGCTATGGATACCCAGCGGAAGCACGGCCATCTGTTCGTTGCTCAGTTGGAGTCGGTTGGCGATGTCACCGCGGTTGAGCAGCCAGTGGCCGGCGTCGCGCTCAGCGAGCAGCGCCTGCAGCCTTGCCGGTTCCACCGCAGGCGCGACCGCCTGCAGGACGCTCAGGTCGCAGGTGTTGGCGTTGACCAGGGTCTGCGCCGGCAACACCACTGTGCGCCGCACCAACGCCTGCAACGCCACCGGGTCAGCGCCGACCAGCGCCTGTTCGATCAGTGATTCGCGCGGCAGCGGTGCCTGCGCCTGCACATCGCCGTCGCGCAGGCGCGCCTGGATGTGGTCCACCGCGGATGCGCAGGTGCCCTGGCCCAGCCCCTGCCCGGCGCACAACGCGACGAACGCGCCCCGCGCCTCGGGGTCCGGCCTGCCCTGTGCCAGCAGGTTGCGCAGGTTGAACATCGACTGCGCATCGACCAGTTGCAGCTGCACCGGCAATGGCGCCTGCAGTTCCAACGGGCGCGCCCAGCGCCCGCTGCGCACCGTGGTCAGCTGTTCCTTGACATCCTCACGCAGCTGCTGCGCCGCACGCTCCAGCGTCGCATCCACCGCCATGCGTACCTGTGCGCGCAACTGGTCGCCGCGCAGCGCGCGCAGCTGCGCCGACTGCCGGGTCAACAGCGCAGTGGCAATCACGGCCACCAATGCCACCACCAGCAAGGCGACGATCACCGCCACGCCACGCTGGTGGATGCATGAAATCGAACGCGTCCGGGCTGCCATCAGCACGCCTCACAGCTGCCAGGAGCCGATGTCTGCGTTCCCGGCGTCGCCACCGGGCTTGCTGTCCGCACCCAGCGAGAACACATCGATGTCGCCATGAGTGCCTGGAACCTGGTACTGGTAAGGATGGCCCCACGGATCATTCGGCAGGCGATCCAGATACGGCGTCACCGGCAACGCACCGCTGCCCTGCGGCGGCTTCACCAGCGCCTGCAGGCCCTGTTCGGCACTGGGATAGCGCCCATTGTCCAGCTTGAACAACTTCAGCGCCTGCATCAGCGCCGCGATGTCCTGGCGCGCCGCCACCACACGCGCCTGGTCCGGACGGTCCATCAACCGCGGCACGATCAGCGCGGCAAGGATGCCGATGATCACCACCACCACCATGATCTCGATCAGGCTGAAGCCCTGCTGCCGAGCCCTGCGACCACCTGCCTGCCTTGCCATTGTTCCGCCCTCGTCATCCTGGAAGAGACCGCTGCACCATGGTCAGCGGTGCATGTGTCAGTACGATAAACATCCGCCTGCGATTCGCTGCGCGGTTGCCTGTGCGGGCGCACGTGCAGCCGGCACGCGTGCCGCCTCGAGCAGGTGCGGCGGCACGCTGGCCAGTGTTTGGTCGATGCACTCGCGCAGCAACGGATGCACGCACGCCTGCAGCAGGCGCATGCACTGCGTCGGCGACCACGCGGTGCCGTGGTCGAAACCGATGAACATGCGGTACGCCTGGTGGTAGCGCAGGTCGTCGTACACACGCTGCGCACTGTTGAGGTCACGCACGATCACCAGCAGGGCCGCACGTTGCAGCAGCCGCGCATCGGCTGCGCCAAGCGGCAGCGCGCTCATGGCCGCGTCGGGCCAGGGCGACAGCCGCAGGTCGAGGGCCTTTCGAAGTGCCGCCAGTGGATGCGCACTGCTGTCCAGTGCCGCCCAGCGTGCCGCATCCGCCCAGGCGTCACTGGACAGCACCCAGACCCACGAGCGCCCGTAGCGCTGCACGTTCAGTGGCGTGTGCCGTGCCTGTTCCAGTGACTGGCTCAGGTGGCGATCCAGCTCCAGCATGCTGATCCTGCGACTGTCTTCCATCTGCGCCGCCCGTGCTCCGCGACGCGTGGTGCGTCGTACTCTGGAGAAGACGTCAGCAAGGCAGGTGAAGCGACACCGCGAATGCAACTCTGTGCACGGGGTGGCGCTTCATCGGCAACGTCATCGCAGCGTCATCCGCCTGCAGGCTTCGCGCTGCAGCCGCGGTGCGTCACCCCACAACGGCGGGCCAGTACCGCCACGTCGCTGCGGGCAGCGAATGCGACCAGTGCATCGGTCATGTCCACGTCATCGCACCATGACGCCAGCGCGACGCGCAGTGCGGGCAGCTGCCACCCGTCCATCACCCCATGGGCGCCCGCCACGAACCAGTGCCAGAGCCGATGATGCAGCACCTGCTCATGCAGCTGCGTGAGATCGTCGATGCCATGGATGTCCGCCAACAGCAGTGCGCGTGCGAGCGCCGCAGGCGGCAGCGCCCCGGATTCGACCAGGGGCATCTCCTGCTGCTGCAACCGCAGCAGCATCGCCAATGGGTGTGACTGCGGATTGAAGTCCAGCAGCACCGCCTGCTGCTGCCACTGCGCGTCGGACACCACGCACACCCAGGGCGAACCATAGCGATGCACCATCAAGGGCCTTCGCTGGGTGGTTTCCAGCAATGCAGACAGATTGCGACGCAGATCGAGCACACCGATGGTCTCGTTGCGCATCCTTGGCCTCTCCTCGCTTGCAACAGCCCTGCGCGGCGCGCACGGCCAGCGTCGTCATCTATCCAAGGACGGCGATGCCACCCGGAAAGCGACGCAGATCCAGCGACATCGTCAGTCGCAGCTGCTCCAGTGCCGCGTCCGGATCATCGATGCGGAAGCGGCCACTGACCGGCGCGCGCGCCAATGCCGATTCACCCAGCAGTACCTTGCCCCGCCGGTAACGGTTGATCTCGTCCACCACCTCGCCCAGCGGTGCGCGGCGGAACACAAGCATGCCTTCGGTCCAGGCACTCACTTCCGAAGCTACGGCCTCGGCCACGACGCCACTGAGGCGCTCGTCGAACCGGGTCTGCTGGCCGGCCTGCAGCTGCAGGCGGCCCTGCGGGTGCTCGATACGGGCGCTACCCTGCAGGCAGGTCACCCGTACCTGGCCGTGGGTGTTGCGCACGTCCAGGCGCACCGCACCTTCATCGGTAATCACGCAACCCGGGCCCGCGAACAGCGCTAGGCGCAGGCCAGCGCCGGTTTCGATCGCGGCCTGGCCCTGCACCAGCTCGAAGCCTTCGCCCTGCGCGTGCGCGCGGCGGCGCAGGCTGCTCTGCGTATCCAGTTCGATCTTGAGCTGCGGCAAGGGCGCGATCTGAAGTCGTTCACCTGTGCCGGTGTGGAAGTCGGCCGCCATCGCCGTCACCGAGGGCCACAATCCCAGCGGCGGGCGGAGCGCCGCCGCCACCACCAGACTGGCTGGCGCTGCCACCGCAGCGCCCAGGAAGGCGCGCCGACTCCAGCGCTGGGCCGGCGTCGGCGCGACCGGTTGGCGCGCGCCGGCGGGCAGTCGCTCGCCGGCCAGCCGCACCTGCTCCCACTGCCGGCGCGCACGGCCAAACGCTTCACGATGACGCGGGTCGGACTCGCACCATGCACGGAACCGGCGCCCATCGGCAGCGGTCGCCTCGCCCGAGGTCAGCCGCACCACCCACGCATGGGCCTGACGCTCAACGGCATCCAGCGGGCGTTGCGGGCGGTCGTCAGGATCCATGGGTCTCATGCCGGACCCGCACGCTGCGGGGTTCTGCTCGGCGTCAAAGTGTAGACGGATGCCGTCGCTCAGAACCGCACCTGGCGCCCCTGCCCGCTGCGTTCGGCCAGGTAGTCCTGGGCTGCCTTCAGCTCCCGCTGCACCAACCGCAGCGACACACCGAGGTGGTCGGCCACGTCGCGCTGCTGCAGGCCATCAACGCGGATCGCCAGCAGGATGCGACGACGGCGCTCGGGCATGCGCTGCAGCAGGCCGACCATGTCTTCCAGCGCGAAGTCCAGCTCGGCCGCCTGCGCCGGCCCCGGCCCCGGGTCGGCCATGTCCATCAGCGTATCCACCTCTTCCAGGCTCAGCAGGCGGTGGTCTGCCCGTTGGCGGTCGATCACGGTGTTCATCGCCATCCGCAGCAGGTAGGCCGCAGGGTTCTGCACCGCGTCCAGGCGGTCACGGCGCGCACTCAGGCGCATCCACGTGTCCTGCAGCGCGTCGCCGGCCAGCTCTTCCGATCCGAGCTTGCGCACCAACCGGCGTTTCAGCTCGTCGTAGGCACCCAGGAGGTGGTCCATCAGATCAACCGCCCCAGCCGTACCGTTGCTCATGTTCGAATCCTTGAAGTCATGGAAGGGGCGCGCGCCGGCCGCAGTCGTGGTCGGTGCCGGAAGGACGGATCTGCAGCGTCACCGGCTGTGGCAGCGCGGCGGCCTCGGTCGCCAGCACCAGGCCTTGCAGCGCCTGCAGCAGGCGTGCGTCGCGGCGATCACTGCCACTGCCGGACAGCAGCTCCGGCTCGCTTACCTGGCCCGCGCCGTCGATGCGGAAGCGCAGCGTTGCGGCATAGCGGCCGGGCGCAATCTCCGGGTCGTCACAGAACGCCGCACGCAGCCGCTGCTGCAACCCGCCGTAGCGACGCCGGCGTTCGGCCTCGGGAAGCCCCGCGCCAATACCGGGTTCCGCGGCCGAGGGTTTGCCCCGGCGCAGCACCACACGCTGCTCGCCGATCACCTCTGCCTCGATCCCGGTGTCCTGCAGCAGCGACTCCAGCGCCGCAAGCGGCGCCAGGCTCCCGCGCAGCGCATGGCTGCTGCGGCCCGAAGCAAGGTCGCCGGGATACATCACCGACCACCCACTGATGACACTGAAGCGCTCGACCGCCTGTTCCAGCGGCTGCGCAGGGATGTCGTAGGCATGAACCGCGTCCTGTGCGGCAGCGGCAAAGGACAGCAGCAGCCATGCGGCGATGGCCACCTTCCAAGTTCTGACCGCATGGTGTCCATTCAGCCCCCTGACGTAGAACACATGACCCTCGGCAGCGACAGCAGCTGCAACGGTCGCGCACCACAACCGGAACCCCGGCCCACGCGCGACCCGCAAGCGGGCTCAAACCGTACCGAGGGCACATGTCATTGCGATGACCGCCGCCACGGCTGACGCCGAGGCAGGCTCCGTGGGGCCAGTCACGCATCAGGAATCAATGAATCGAACAGACATGATCATCTGCCCCTGGGGTCAGAGCCCGTTGCGCAGCAACGGGATCCGACCCCGACAGGTCGTGGGAAACTGTCGAAGGCGGGGTGGGTCTGGTTGCAGGGGTGTCCGCGGCATGGATGCCGCGGCCAAGCCCCCATGGAAGGGTTTACGGCGTCCCCTGCAACCGGACCCACCCCGCCATCCCACGGAATGCACGCTGTTGCTTCGGCCGTTGCTTCTGAGGTTGCCGGCCAGCGGCCGGCACTACCGGCGGGTGCCGGGTGCAACCCGGCCGCAAACCCCATCCCTCAAAGCGGCAGCTGGGTCGTCTGCTTGATCCGCTGCATCGGAATCTCGGTCTTGGTGTTCTGCACTCCGGCGATCCGGTTCAGGTGCTGCATCTGGAACTGCCGGTAGGCGTCGAGGTCGGCCACCGCCACCCGCAGCAGAAAGTCGCAGTCACCGGCCATCAGATGGCATTCCAGCACTTCCGGGAAAGACTTGATGCTGTTGATGAAGTGATTGGTGGTGTCCTCGTCCTGCCCGCGCAGCCACACCCGCACGAACACGGTGAAGCCGCGGCCCACCTTGGCCTCGTTCAACAGCGCCACGTAGCGGTCGATGTAACCGCCCTCCTCCAGCAGCCGCACCCGGCGCAGGCAGGCCGACGGCGACAGCCCGACCAGACGGGCCAGCTCCAGGTTCTGCAGGCGGCCGTCGCGCTGCAGGGCGTCGAGGATGCGGCGATCAAGGTTGTCGAGCTGGTACTGCATGAAATTTCGTCCTGGTCGACTCTGGCCGCATGGAATATCAATCATCCAGAATCCAGTGGCATCAACGCAACCCGATTTCGTGATCGGACCGCTAGCATGGGCCACCCCCACCTCGTCGTGCCGTTCCATGGACGCCCGTACCACCCTCCCCCTGCCAGACACCTGCGATACCGCGCCGCGTGCCGAATTCCTGCGCGGCCTGCGCGCCGCCGTACCGGTGATGATCGGCTTCATTCCGTTCGCCCTGGTGCTCGGCGCGCAGGCGGCCCAGAAGGGCCTGAGCGCACTGGAAGTACCGCTGATGACCGGCCTCAACTTCGCTGGCGGTTCGGAGTTCGCCGCCGTCGAACTGTGGACCTCGCCACCGCACATCGCACTGATCGTGGCGATCACCGCGCTGGTCAACAGCCGCCACCTGCTGATGGGCGCCAGCCTGGCCCCGCTGCTGCAGCACCTGCCGCGCCGCCGCGTGCTGCCGGCGCTGTTCTTCATGTGCGACGAAAGCTGGGCAATGGGCGTGGCCGATGCGCGTCGACGCGCGCTGGGCTTCAGCCTGGCCTACTACCTGGGCGTGTCGGCAGGCCTGTACACCGTCTGGGTGGCCTGCACCGCACTCGGTGCGATCGTCGGGCCGATGTTGGGCGACATCCACGCCTATGGCTTCGACATGGCTTTCCCCGCCGTGTTCCTGGTACTGCTGCGCGGCATGTGGCAGGGCATGAAGGCGGCTAGACCGTGGCTGGTCAGCCTGGTCGTCGCCGCCGCCACCTACCTGCTGATCCCGGGCGCGTGGTACGTGGCCAGCGGCGCATTGGCCGGCCTGGCCGCCGCCTGGCTGCTGGCGGAGGACCCGGCATGATCTTCAATGGACTGATCCACTGGACCTCGGTGTTGACCATCGTGCTGATGGCTGCCGCCACCTACCTGACCCGCATCGTCGGCTTCCTCGCGCTGCGCAACCGCACGTTGAGCAAACGCGCCGTGACGGTGATGGAAGCCGCGCCGGGCTGCGTGCTGATCTCGGTGATCGCCCCGGACTTCGTCGCCGACAAGCCGGCCGACCTGGCCGCACTGGCGATCACCCTGCTGGCCGCCACGCGGCTGTCGATGCTGCCGACGGTGCTGATCGGCGTGGTCTCGGCGGGTGTGCTGCGCTATCTGATGGGCTGACGCGCCCGCGACTTCCCCACAGGGTGTGACTGGATGCGCAAGTGTCGCCATTGGCGCGACCTGCGCATGTCTCTGGTGCATCGAATGTGAGCCGGAGCCAACTACTGCAGGTGCTTGAAACAATTCCGATTGCCTGATCGAGCCAGAGTCGATACGCATTGAGTACCGAGCCAGCGAGTTGAACTGATCGGTCAATCGACGTCAAACTTGGAGAGTACCAATGAGCAATCTACGAGCTATCGTGGCAGCAATCGGTATCGCCCTCATCTCTGCTGGCGGGCTGCCCCCCTGATGCAGCGCCGTCAGCCCAAGCGTACCCAATCGGGCTCCGCCCTCGGGCTCTATGCTGGGCTGGCGGCAATCCTTCTGGCCACAAGTGCGTGCCAATCCATCCAACTGCCTCCCCGGGACCTGGTCAGTCCCGATGGAGGGTATGCCACCCTGCTGCGAGGCCCATCCTCACATCTGAAGATCAGCACAGTGTCGGTGCTACCCGGCCCGGAAAGCTCGGAGTATCCCAATCGGTCCATCGAGTGCGGGTGGTCATCCGTCGCAACTCGACTTCTCTGGGCAGATGGAGCGCTTTCGGCCATGCAAGCATCACAGCTCTGCGAGTCCGCTGCACGATCCGCTGGACTGCCGCTCGAGGCCAATGGGCAGGAACGGACGCCTGTGCATTATCAGCTCACGATCGTAAGTGACGGAGGCGGCATCTGGCGACAACTGCCAGGACCAGAGCGGCCGGGCCAGGTGGTCAGCTTCTGGTTTCCCTCCGGCCCGGACGCTGATTCGCTGCGCAGGCGCGTGATCGCCACCACCGCTCATGAGTTCCAGCATATCGCCACCGCATTGTCAGGGCAACCTCGGCGCGGCCGGCAACGGGAACCAGTCGCCTATCTGGCTGGCGCATGTGCGCAGTTGCTGATCGAAGGCACCCTTGCGCGCGCGAACCTCCCGGGCGGACACGATCCGCGAGCTGATCCGTTCCTGCCATCTGCAGCCAGACGCTCCGCGCACGCGGGCAGTACGACCGGGGCAGCACTGCTGCGGTTCTTCGGTGACGCAGACACCTTGCACATCAATGAGGGAGGTCGCCACCTCGTGCAGCATTGCCACGAGACGATCGGCTTTCCCCTGCAGCAGTGAACGCTCCCTGCGACACCCGGTCGCAGCCCTTCGCGCCACCCGCTTGACCAATGTCAAACCGCCCGCTGCGGTGCGGGCGTATCTCTATGCAGGACCCGAACACGCCGGCGTTACCGGCATCCACAAGGACCCTGCGATGAGCTACACCCCCGACAACGCCCAGCTGCTGAACGCCATGCAGAACGTCATGGTGATCTCCACCACCGACCTGCAGGGCAACATCACCTATGCCAACGACCTGTTCTGCACCCTCACCGGCTTCGCCCGCGAGGAACTGATCGGCCAGCCGCACAGCATCGTGCGCCACCCGGATGTGCCCAAGGCG
This sequence comes from Stenotrophomonas sp. pho, assembly GCF_006228405.1. NCBI lineage: Bacteria > Pseudomonadati > Pseudomonadota > Gammaproteobacteria > Lysobacterales > Lysobacteraceae > Stenotrophomonas > Stenotrophomonas sp. pho. Next base: position 2,524,139 of record NZ_CP029759.1, read on the forward strand.
GTCTACAAGGACATGTGGGACACCATCAAGGCCGGCAAGACCTGGACCGGCATCGTGCCCAACCTCGGCAAGGGCGGCGTGCTCTACGTGGTCGACACCACCGTGCAACCGCTGTTCGACGCCGACGGCAACATCACCTCCTACATCAGCATCCGCCGCGTGGTGAACGACCTGATGCAGAACTACGAGCTGGTCGAGTTCAGCAAGGAAAAGTTCGACGACTTCTACGAGGCCGCGTGAACGCCCTCCCGACCAGTACGCCCTTCAGCCGCCTGCTGGTGGGTTTCGCTTCCGAGTCGGGCAATGCCCGCGCCCTGGCCCAGCGCCTGGGCGTGGACCTGCAGCCGCACGCGCCGCAGGTGCTCCCTTTCAACGACATCGAGGTGGCCAGTCTCGGTCACGGCGACGTGCTGCTGGCGATCTCCAGCTCGTTCGGCGATGGCGAACCGCCGGCCAATGGCGAACAGTTCTTCGAAACACTGCGCCAGACCCCGACGCTGGCTGGGCTGCGCTATGCAGTGTTCGGCCTCGGTGACACCGGCTACCCGAGCTTCTGCGGCTTCACCAAGGCGCTGGATGCTGCACTGAGCGAGCGCCAGGCGCAGCCGCTGCTGCATCGGGTGGACGCCGACCTGGGCTACGAGCAGTTCTTCCAGCAATGGCGGCCGGTGCTCGGCCAGGTGCTGGAGGGCGACCTCAACGCTGGCCAGGACCTGCGCCTGCAGGTCACCGCCTATGGCGAAGACAATGCGTTTGCCGCCCCCATTCTCGAACGTCGCCGCCTGAACAGCAGCGACCCCGCTGCCTGGCACCTGCAGCTGGACATTGCCGGCAGTGGCATGGCCTACCGCGCAGGTGACACCCTGCACGTGGTACCCGAGAACGATCCCGCCCTGCTGCAGGCATTGGCTGCCTGGTATGGCGACACCGCCGCCGTGGCCGCCCTGCACGACCGCGAGCTGCGCCTGCTGAGCAAGGGCGTACTGCGCGAACTGGCCAGGCTCGGCGGTAGCGAGGTACTGAAGGGTCTGTTGAAGGTCAGCCAGAAGCGCGAGCTGGACGCCTACCTGCACGGCCTGGACCTGCTGGACGTGCTGCAGGACCACGCCACCCCGCACAGCGTTCCTCTGGCCCGGCTGCGCGGGCTGCTGTCACCGCGGCTGCCTCGCGCTTATTCCATCGCCTCTCACCCTTGCGACGACCAGCTGAGCCTGTGCGTGCGCGAAGTGCGCTACACCCTGCGCGACCGCGAGCGCTTCGGCACCGCCACCGGCAGCCTGCTGCACGGCGGCGACCACGCCCGGGTGTACTGCCGTTCCAACCCCGGCTTCCACCTGCCCGATACCGGCCAGGCACCGCTGCTGCTGGTCGGCACCGGCACCGGCATCGCACCGTTGATGGGCCTGATGCAGGAACTGCAGGCCAACGCCTGCGAACGTGAAGTGCACCTGGTGTTCGGCGAGAAGCACCGCCAGCACGACTACCTGTACCGCGACCAGCTGCAGGACTGGCACACGCGAGGCGTGCTGGCCGGCCTGCATACCGCGTTCTCGCGCGATGGCGCCGAAAAGGTCTATGTGCAGCACGTGCTGCAGCAGCGCGCCAGCGAGGTGCGTGATGTCCTGGCCCGCGGTGGGCACCTGTACCTGTGCGGCAACAAGAGCCACCTGGAAGGCGCGGTGCGCAAGGCCATCGATGCCATCGGTGGTGAAGGGCACTGGGACGCGTTGCGGGGCGAAGGCCGCACCCACTGCGAGTTGTACTGATCCATGACCACCGGACCGCACGGACCTTGAACCGGTAGAGCCGGCCGCTGGCCGGCTGCTCAGGATTCCGTGGTTGCCGGCCAGCGGCCGGCACTACCATCAGATGTGACCAACCATCGCCGGTGCGTCCATCACGGGTCAATTGCCGACAATGCGGCCGTCCACCATGCGCGCCACCTGCTGGCCGAACATGGCCACGTCCTGCGGGTCGTGGCTGATCAACAACAACGGGATCCCGGTCCGGTCCAGCACGGTTTCCAGCTCCTGGCGCAGGTGCTGGCGCAGGTCGTGGTCCAGTGCGGAGAACGGTTCATCCAACAGCAGCGCCTGCGGTTGCGTCACCAGCGCCCGCGCCAGTGCGGTGCGCTGGCGCTGCCCGCCGGAAATCTGCGAGGGCAGCAGATCACCCACGGTGTCGATGCGGAAGGCGTGCAACCACTGCTCCACCGCACCGAAGCGCTGGCGGTTCCGTGGATTCAACCACCCCTTCTCCAGCCCGAACGCCACGTTCTGGCGCACGCTCAGATGCGGGAACAACGCGTAATCCTGGAACACATAGCCCAGCCGGCGGCGCTGCGGCGGCAGATCCACGCCGGTGGCCGCATCGAACAGGGTCTGCCCCTGCACGCGCACATGACCCTGGCCCGGCCGCAGCAGCCCGGCCACCGCCTTCAAGGTCAGGCTCTTGCCCGCGCCCGAAGGCCCGAACAACACCACCTGCCGCTGCGTGCACTGCAGCGATACGTCCAACACGAACTCCTGGCCGGCCGCCTGCAGGCGACGCTGCACCTGCAGGTCAAGCCACATCGCGCAGCTCCCGGCGACGCCCGCCCACCAGCCGCGCGGCCAGCAACAGGATCACGATGCAGACCACCGAGGTGAGAATCACCAGCGCATTGGCCTTGCCGTCCTGGCCGGCCTGTACCGCCTCGTAGATGGCGATCGACAACGTCTGCGTCCGGCCCGGAATGCTGCCGGCCACCATCAGCGTCGCGCCGAACTCGCCCATTGCGCGCGCAAACGCCAGCAGCAGGCCGGCGAGGATGCCGCGCCACGCCAGTGGCAGCGTGATGCGGAAAAACACCGCCACTTCGGACACACCCAGCGTGCGTGCGGCCTGCTCCAGCTGCCCGTCCACTTCCTCGAACGCCGCGCGTGCCGGCTTGAACACCAGCGGCAGCGAGGCCACCGCCGCAGCAATCACGGCCGCCTGCCAGGTGAACACTAGGTTGATGCCGAACCACGACTGCAGCCACGCACCGATCGGACCATTGCGACCGATCAACACCAGCAGGTAGTACCCCAGCACCGTCGGTGGCAGCACCATCGGCAGGGTCAGCAGCGAATCCAGCAGCTCGCGCCCGGGGAAGCGACGGCGGGCCAGCAACGCGCCCAGCGCCACGCCCAGCACCAGATTGATCGCGGTGGCCCAGCCGGCCACCTTCAGCGACAACCCCAGCGCGGTCCAGTCCAGATCCATGCCTCAGGGCTTGCCGAACCCGTGCTTGGCCAGAATCGCCTGCCCCTGTGCCGAACGCACGAAGGCAGCGAAGCGCCGTGCCTCTGCCGGCTGCGTACTGGCCCTGGTCACCGCCAGCGGATACGCAATGCGCCCGGACACCGGCACCGCGAACGCACGGCGCACCCGGTCGGGCATCGCCTGCGCATCGGTGGCATAGACGAAGCCGGCATCCACTTCACCGCGCGCCACGTAATCCAGCGACTGACGCACGTTCTGCGTGGTGATGGTCTTGCCCTGCACCGACGACCACAGGCGCGCCACTTCCAGTGCGCCCTTGGCATAGCGGCCGACCGGCACGCTGTCCGGGTTGCCCAGTGCGATGCGCTGCACACCGGCACCGGCCAGGTCCTTCAAGGTACGCGGCGCCGCCTTGGCCTGCGGTGGCACCACCACCCACAGCGCGTTCACCGCGAACACCTCGCGGGTGCCGGCCGCCAGCAGATCCTGCTGCTGGGCCTGGTCCATCGTGGTTTCGTCGGCCGAGGCGAACACATCCACCGGCGCACCGCGGCTGATCTGTTGCAGCAACACGCCGGACGCGGCGAAGTTGAAATCGACCTTGGTGCCCGGGTGCGCCTTCTCATAGGCATTGCCCAGTTCGCGGAAGCTCTCGGTCAGGCTCGATGCCGCCGAAACGGTCAGCGTGGCCGCCCAGGCCGGCACCGTGGCCAGCAGGCCCAGCAACAACAGTCCAGCTCGCTTCATCGTCGGCTCCCGGCCAGGTTCAGTTCGGATCGGATTCGTCGGCCACCGCCAGCGCGGCCAGGCGCTCGGGCTGCAGCAGCAGGATCTCACGCTGCTTCACCGCGATGATCCCATCATCGCTCAGGCGGCGCAGCACGCGGCTGGCGGTTTCCGGCGCCATCCGCAGGTAGTTGGCGATCTCGGTACGCGCCATCGTCAGGTTGAAGCGCGTGGCAGAAAAACCGCGCCGCGCGTAGCGCTCGGACATGTCCAGCAGGAATGCGGCCATGCGCTCTTCGGTACGGTGGTTGGCGGCCAGCGTGGCGACCTTGCCGATCTCCGCACTGAGCAGGCTGAACAGCTTGGCCTGCAGCCCGGGCATGCGCGTGGCCAGCGAGCTCAGCTTTGGGAACGAGATGCGGCACAGATGCACCGTATCCAGCGCCACCGCATTGCAGGGGAAGCGCGAACCGTGGATCGCATTCAGGCCGATCACTTCGCCCGGCAGGCTGAAGCCCAGCACCTGCTCGTTGCCCTGGCTGTCGTCGACGAAGGTCTTGACCATGCCGGCGCGCACCGCAGCAATCGAATCAAACGACTCGCCAGCGCGGAAGATGTAGTCACCCGCATGGAACGGACCGACGTGGTCGACCAGCACGTGCAGATCGCCCAGTGCGGTCTTGTCGTAGCCCTGCGACATGCAGGCGTCGGAAAACGCGCAGGTGCTGCAGAAGTGCAGCGCGTCGCCGTCATCGGCGGCGGCGGGGTTCGGGGTGGCCTGTCCAAGGCGGCCGTGCGAAGGCGGATTCGAAGACATCTGGGCAAGACTCAAGCGATGGCGGCCGCCGGCCGGAAGCATGCGGCCATCATACGCCACAGCAGGCGCCCTTCTTCGGCCAGCCGCAGCACGCGCGCATCCCAGTGCGCCCAGCCGCGCGCCAGCAACGGTGCCAATGCTGGCAGCTGCCCGGCGAAGCATTCTTCGAATGGTTCATCGTTGCGCCATTCGAAGGCAGCCGCATCGAGCGCGTGATCGCAGGCGATACTCTGCGCCACCTCGGCCGCCAGTCGCTCGTCTTCGGACAGGATCAATCCGGCAGACACGCCCATATGCCCGGCCTGCAGCCGCGCACTCCATTCGCCCAGTTCGTCCTCCAGGCGGTAGAACACCTCGCCGATCTGGCTGCAGGCGGACAGGCCAAGCCCGATGAAATCGCTGCGGTCGCGGCGTGGCACGCCGGCCAGGTCACAATGACGCTGGCCATCGCCCGGGCCATGCGGGATCGGCAGGTCGCCGCGCTGGTAGTGGTCACCACCGATCGGTTCGTAGCCTGCTGCGCGCAGCAGGCGCCAACTCTGCAGCCATCGTGCCGCCGAGGGATGCTCTGGCAGCGCGCAAGGCGCCGGCAGCAGGATGCGCTCGGGCGCTTCGGCCAGCACCTCATGCAGTCGTTCGATGAAGCCGGTATCCGCGCTGCCGGGCACCCGCAACTGGTAGTAGCGCGCGGTAAAGCCCACCTGTCGCGCATGCGCCAGCAGCGTCGGCCCGGGTGCATCGGCGCGATCGATCACGTTCAGGCGGGTGCAGCCCACCGCACGCAGTTGTGCCGGCGCCAGCGTGCTGCCCGCGTCCAGCCGCACCTCCACCTGTGGCCGCGCCACGGTGCGCAAGTACTGCGGCACGGCATCCAGCAGCTGGCCCAGCTGCGGTGGCGGCAGCGTCTCGGCCAGCCCCAACTGCAGCACCATTGCCACCACCTCGCGATCTTCAGCCAGCGCGCCGGCCTGCAGGCGCAGCGCCAGCAGCAGGGTGTCCAGATACGCCTGCGGTGGCACGTCGCGCCCGCCACGACCCGCCTGGAAGCCGAGCGTCAAACCACGCGGGATCAGGTGCTCGTTGCTGGCGCGCACGGCGGCGCGCCACCCGCTTTCGCCAAAGCCGGTACTGAACTGGTCAGCCGGCGGAAACAGCACGTGCCGTGGCTGCCGCAGCAATGCCGCCTGCAGCGCAGTGTCCTCGCTCTCGTCAACGTGGAAGCTCATGGCAGACATCTTCGGGCGTTCCTCTTCGCGTGGCCCTGATTGAAATCAAGCGTGGCGCATCTGATGGTTCCTGCCGGCCAGCGGCCGATACTACCCTTTCACCCACCACTCGGTCGTGCCGGCCGCTGGTCGGCATCACCCCTTCACCCGCCGCGTATCGTCCTGGTAGTGCCGGCCGCTGGCCGGCAGCACCCTTCACCCGCCGCGCACCCGCTCGGCGGCGGCCGCGTCGATGGCTTCGGGCAGGTCGGTTTCGCGGTCGATCTGCGGGAAGTGGCGACGTTCCATGCGGCGGATCGCGAAATGCATCCACGCCAGTGCAGCCGCCACCAGCACGAACAGCAGCATGAAGCAGCTGCTCCAGATGCCCACCGCATCGTTCAACGCGCCAAACACGATCGGCAGGACGAAGCCACCCAGGCCGCCGATCATGCCGACCACGCCGCCCACCGCGCCCACATGCCTGGGGTAATACACCGGAATGTGCTTGTAGACCGCGGCCTTGCCCAGCGACATGAAGAAGCCCAGCACGAACACCAGCACGGTGAACATCACCACGCCGATGGCCAGATGGAAATGGAGCGGCCCGTGGATACCCTTCACCACATACTCGGTATCCGGGTAGGCCAGCAGGAAGGTGCAGATGGCCGACACGCCGAAGGTCCAGTACATCACCCGGCGCGCGCCCATCCGGTCCGACATCCAGCCACCGACCACGCGGAACAGGCTGGCCGGGATCGAATAGCACGCCGCCAGCATGCCGGCGTGGCCCACGTCCATGCCATAGGCGCCAACCAGGTAGTGCGGCAGCCACAACGCCAGCGCCACGAAGCCGCCGAAGACGAAGAAGTAGTACAGCGAGAACCGCCATACCTGCAGGTTCTTCAGTGGTGCCATCTGCTCGGCGAACGGCACCGGCTTCACGCCTTCGCGGCGGCGCTGTTCCAGAGACGGGTCTTCCTTGCTGAAGAGGAAGAACAGCACCGCAGTGACCGCCAGCGCGACGGCCCAGACCTTGGCAACCATGGTCCAGCCGGCCGCCACCATCACCAGCGGCGCCAGCAGCTTGGTCACCGCCGAACCGATGTTGCCGGCACCGAAGATGCCCAGCGCAGTGCCCTGCTTGCTGGCCGGGAACCACTTCGAGACGTAGGCCACGCCCACCGAGAAGTTGCCGCCGGTGATACCCACGCACAGCGCGGCAACCAGGAACTGGCTGTAGGTCTGTGCGTAGGTCAGCATCCAGGTAGCGACTGCACCACACAGCATCACCAGCACCATCACCTTGCGGCCACCGAACTGGTCGGACCAGATGCCGAGGAAGACGCGGCTGACCGAGCCGGTCAGCACCGGCGTGGCGATCAACAGACCGAACTGGGTGTCATTCAAACCGAGCTGTTGACTGATCTGGATACCAATGATCGAGAAGATCATCCACACCGCAAAGCACACGGTGAAGGCGAACGTGCTCAGCCACAGCGCACGTTGCTGCTGCCCGGCACTGGCGGGGGCAAGGGCCTGGTTCATGAATTTTCCTCGTTCAAAGGGGTTCAGCCGATATCCGCTTCGGCTTCGATCTCATCCAGCCCGCGCACCGGGTAGCGTTCCTGCAACTGCAGCAGGTAGGCCTGCACCTCGCGCTGCCGCACCTGCAACTCCAGGTAGTCACGCAGCTGCGGCAGCACGGCCTCGAACGGCTGCGGCTTGCCTTCCTCGCGGGCATCGACGCAGACCACGTGGTAGCCCCAGCGCGATTCCACCGGGAAACCGGCCAGGCCTTCGCGCAGGCGGAACACCTGTCGGTCGAACTCCGGCGTGGTCTGCCCACGCTGCAGCCAGCCCAGGTCACCGCCTTCGCTGCTGGACGGGCAGCGTGAATGACGCAGGGCGAAATCGGCGAACAGGTGCGGCGACTCCTTCAGCAGTCCGACCAGCCGCTCGCCCTCGGTGCGTGCAGCGAAGCGCCCGGCCACGTCGTCGGCCGGTGCGGCCAGCAGGATATGGCGCAGGCGCACACGGTCGGGGGAGCGGAAGCGCTCCGGGTTCTGCTCGAAGTAGCGCCGGCAGTCTTCATCGGTCGGCACGCGGTCTTCGATCGCGTCTTCCAGCAGCTGCTGGATCAGCACTTCCTCGTCACTTACCCGGTTACCCTCCGGCGCCTGCAGGCCCAGCCGCTGCGCTTCCAGGCGCAGCAGTTCGCGCACCACCAGTGCGCGTGCCGCTTCGGCACGTGACTGTTGCGGGCGCATCGCCCGGTGGTGCTGCATCTCGCGGGCGATGTCGGCCTCGCTGATCGCGGTCTCGTCCACGAACAGCCGGCACGGTGCCGGCTGCCCGAGCGAACGCGGCCCCTGCGCCGCCGCGTCATGGTGGTGCGAATGCGCCTCGGCGGGAACCGGTGCGGCGGAGTCGATCACGGTAATCGGCAGGAATTTCGGCAGGCTGCGCATGGTTTACTCCCGCGGCCCATAGCGCAGCGTGGCCTGACGGCGGCGCACCACCTGGTAGGGCCGCCACAGGTAACTGATCGGAATGCTCCATACGTGCACCAGGCGGGTGAACGGCGCGATCAGGAACAGGGTCAGGCCCAGGAAGATATGCATCTTGTAGACCCAGCTGACGCCCTCGATGTAATCAGCGGCACCGGCACGGAAGGTCACGATGTGCTGCGCCCACTCGGCCAGCTGCACCATCACCCCACCGTCCAGGTGACCGGACGAGACGCGGATGCTGTACAGGCCCAGGCACAGCTGCGCGAACAGCAGCACCAGCACCAGGGTGTCACCGAAGCTGCCGGTAGCCCGAACACGCGCATTGAACAGGCGGCGTACCAGCAGGATGCTGATGCCGATGAAGCACAGTGCGCCGAACACACCACCGACCACCATCGCCAGCATCTGCTTCTGCGAGGAGGTGATGAAGTGCTCGTACACCGCGTGCGGCGTCAGCAGCCCGACCAGGTGGCCGCCGAGGATGGCCAGGATACCGATGTGGAAGCAGTTGCTGCCGAGCCGCATGCCCTTGTCCGACAGCATCTGACTGGAGCCGGTGCGCCAGGTGTACATGGCCTTGTCATAGCGGGCCCAGCTGCCGATCAGCAGCACTGCCACGGCGATGTACGGGTAGTACTGGAAGGCGAATTGATGCAGGGAGTAACTCATGGCTGGACCTCACGATGCGAAGGACGGGCCGGCGAACGCACGGGCGGCTTGCAGTCTTCGGCAGGGGCTTCGGCGCCGAAGCGCACCGCCTCCTCCTCCCACAAGCGGTCCATGGCCTCGGCGGTATCGTCGCGGACTTCCTCGCTGGCACGCTGGCGCAGCGCCTGCAGATCGGCCTTGCCGTCACCGGCTTCGACCAGGATCTCGAACAGCACCCGGTGCGGCAGCTCACGCTCGGCGGCACGCGCGGCCAGCATGCCGGCGATATGGCCGATGTGGTGCAGCCACTCGCGGGCCTCGCTACCGGGGCGGTGGGCCAGGAACTCCAGCAGCAACGGCAGGTAATCCGGCAGCTCGCGGGCATCCAGTTCGAAGCCGTTGCGGCGGTAGGTTTCGACCAGATCGACCATGGCCTGGCCGCGGTCGCGCGACTCGCCATGGATGTGTTCGAAAAGCAACAGGCTCATCGAACGGCCGCGGTCGAAACTGGCCAGCCACGCCGCCTGTGCATCCAGCGCATCGGTGGCCAGCAGCTGCTGCACGAAGCTGCGCAGCTGCTGGCGGCGGGCGGGTTCAGCGCCGGGTCGTCACAGGCGGCGAGCAGCTCCTCGCCGTGCTCCCACAGTTCCTCGCGGGGGTAGTCCAGCAACACCCCGACCAGCTTGAGCACGCTCATCACACCACCTCCTTGCGGCGCTGGTTCGGGCCTTTGTCCACCACGAAGGTGGTGGTCTTGCGCTGCCCGAACAGGTCCGCCGGGCTGTCACCATTGCAGCCGTTTCCGAAGCTGAAGCCGCAGCCGCCGCGCTCACCGAAGGCGTCGTTGGCGTACTCGCGGTGGCCGGTCGGAATCACGAAACGGTCCTCGTAGTTGGCAATGGCCAGATAGCGGTACATCTCTTCCACCTGGGCGATGCTCAGCCCGGTCTGTTCCAGCACGGCGGTGTCTTCCACGCCGTCCACGTTCTTGGCCCGGCGCCAGGCACGCATCGCCATCAGCCGCTCCAGCGCGCGTACCACCGGCGCCTCGTCACCGGCCGTCAGCAGGTTGGCCAAATAGCGCATCGGGATGCGCAGCGACGCCACGTCCGGCAGCTCGCCGCTCATGCCCACGCGGCCACGCTCGGCGGCGGACTGGATCGGCGACAGCGGCGGCACATACCAGACCATCGGCAGCGTGCGGTATTCCGGGTGCAGCGGCAGCGCCAGCTTCCAGTCGATCGCCAGCTTGTACACCGGCGACTGCTTGGCCGCATCCAGCCAGCTGTCCGGGATGCCTTCCTTGCGCGCGGCGGCGATCACTGCCGGATCGTTCGGGTCCAGGAAGATGTCCAGGTGGGCCTGGTACAGGTCCTTCTCGGCGGCTACCGAAGCGGCCTCGGCGATGCGGTCGGCGTCGTACAGCATCACGCCCAGGTAGCGGATGCGGCCCACGCAGGTTTCCGAGCACACGGTTGGCTCACCCATCTCGATGCGCGGGTAGCAGAAGATGCACTTCTCCGACTTGCCGCTCTTCCAGTTGTAGTAGATCTTCTTGTACGGGCACGCCGACACGCACATGCGCCAGCCGCGGCACTTGTCCTGGTCGATCAGCACGATGCCGTCTTCCTCGCGCTTGTAGATCGCGCCCGAGGGGCACGCCGAGACGCACGCCGGGTTCAGGCAGTGCTCGCACAGGCGCGGCAGGTACATCATGAAGGTCTTTTCGAAGGCGCCGTAGATCTCCTTCTGCACCTGGTCGAAGTTGTAGTCGCGTGAGCGCTTGCTGAACTCCGAACCGAGGATCTCCTCCCAGTTCGGGCCCCACTCGATCTTCTGCATGCGCTCGCCACTGATCAGCGAACGCGGGCGTGCGGTGGGCTGGTGCTGGCTGTCCTTGGCGGTGTGCAGGTTCTGGTAGTCGAAATCGAACGGCTCGTAGTAGTCGTCGATCTGCGGCAGGTCCGGGTTGGCGAAGATCTTGGCCAGCATGCGCCAGCGGCCACCTGCGCGTGGCACCAGCTTGCCGGCGCGGCTGCGCACCCAGCCGCCGTTCCACTTGTCCTGGTTCTCCCATTCCTTCGGGTAGCCGATGCCCGGCTTGGTTTCCACGTTGTTGAACCAGGCGTACTCGACGCCCTCGCGCGAGGTCCAGACGTTCTTGCAGGTGATCGAGCAGGTATGGCAGCCGATGCACTTGTCCAGGTTCAGCACCATCGCGATCTGTGCACGGACCTTCATCACACCACCTCCTTTACAGCTGCAGGTACTGCCTCATCGTCCAGCCAATCGATCTTGTCCATCTTTCGCACGATCACGAACTCGTCGCGGTTGGTTCCGCAGGTGCCGTAGTAGTTGAAGCCATAGGCCAGCTGCGCGTAGCCGCCGATCATGTGAGTCGGCTTGAGCACGATGCGGGTCACCGAGTTGTGGATGCCGCCGCGGGTGCCGGAAATCTCCGAGCCCGGCACGTTGATGATGCGTTCCTGCGCGTGGTACATCATCGCCATGCCCGGCATCACGCGCTGGCTGACCACCGCACGCGCGGCGATCGCACCGTTGACGTTGAACAGCTCGATCCAGTCGTTGTCGACGATGCCGGCACTGCGCGCGTCGTCCTCGCTGATCCACACGATCGGACCACCGCGCGACAGCGTCTGCATGATCAGGTTGTCGCTGTAGGTGCTGTGGATGCCCCACTTCTGGTGCGGGGTGATCCAGTTCAGCACGATCTCCTTGTTGCCGTTCGGGCGCTGGTTCAGCAGCGGCTCCACCGTGCGCGTGTTGACGGGCGGGCGATAGCTCATGAAGGCCTCGCCGAAGTCGATCATCCATTCGTGGTCCTGGTAGAACTGCTGGCGACCGGTCACCGTGCGCCACGGAATCAGCTCGTGCACGTTGGTATAGCCGGCGTTGTAGCTGACGTTGTCGTCTTCCAGTCCCGACCAGATCGGCGAAGAGATGATCTTGCGCGGCTGCGCCTGGATGTCACGGAAGCGGATCGCCTCGTGCTCCTTGCCCACCGCCAGATGCGTATGCTCGCGACCGGTGAAGGCGCCCAGCGATTCCCAGGCCTTCACCGCCACGTGGCCGTTGGTTTCCGGCGCCAGGTGCAGGATTACTTCGGCCGCGTCGATCGCGGTCGAGATGGCCGGGCGCCCCTGGCTTATGCCTTCTTCGTGCACGGTGTGGTTCAACTTGCCGAGGAACTCGACCTCGTGCTTCGTGTCCCAGCTCATGCCCTTGCCGCCGTTGCCCTGCTTGTCCAGCAGTGGGCCGAGCGAGGTGAACTTGCGGTACAGGTTCGGGTAGTCACGCTCCACCACCGTCATCGACGGCATGGTCTGGCCCGGAATGGCCTCGCACTCGCCCTTCTTCCAGTCGGCTACGCCGAACGGCATGCCCAGCTCGTTGGGGTGTCGTGCAGGGTCGGCACCAGCACCAGGTCCCTCTCCACGCCCAGCACGCCCGGCGCCATCTCGCTCACGGTGCGGGCCACCTCCTTGAAGATGTCCCAGTCGCTGCGCGATTCCCACGCAGGGTCCACCGCCTTGGACAGCGGGTGGATGAACGGGTGCATGTCCGAGGTGTTGAGGTCGTCCTTCTCGTACCAGGTTGCCGTCGGCAGCACGATGTCCGAGTACAGCGCGGTGGTGCACATGCGGAAGTCGAGCGTGACCAGCAGGTCCAGCTTGCCTTCCGGCGCCTCGTCGCGCCACTTCACCTCCTGCGGCTTCACTGCGCCCATTTCGCCCAGGTCCTTGCCCTGCAGCCCGTGGCGCGTACCCAGCAGGTGCCGCAGCATGTACTCGTGGCCCTTGCCCGAGGAACCGAGCAGGTTCGAGCGCCAGATGAACATCATGCGCGGGTGGTTCTGACTGGCGTCCGGGTCGGCGAAGGCGAAGTCCAGCGAGCCATCCTTGAACTTGCCCAGCGCGTAGTCCGCCGGGGCCACGCCGGCCGCTTCGGCCTCGCGCACCAGCTGCAGCGGGTTGCGGTCCAGCTGCGGGGTGCTCGGCAGCCAGCCCATGCGCACCGCGCGCAGGTTCAGGTCAGCCAGGCTGCCGCTGTACTTGCGGGCATCGGCCAGCGGCGACAGCAGCTCGTCCACCTGCAGCTTCTCGTAACGCCACTGCCCGGTGTTGAAATAGAAGAACGAGGTGCCGTTCATGTGGCGCGGCGGCTTGCTCCAGTCCAGGCCGAACGCGAGCGGCTGCCAGCCGGTCTGCGGGCGCAGCTTCTCCTGGCCCACGTAATGCGCCCAGCCGCCGCCGGTCTGGCCCACGCAACCACACATGATCAGCATGTTGATCAGGCCGCGGTAGTTCATGTCGTTGTGGAACCAGTGGTTCATGCCCGCGCCGACGATGATCATCGAGCGGCCGTGGGTCTTGTCGGCGGTACGCGCGAACTCGCGGGCGATCTCGATCACCTCGGCGCGCGACACGCCGGTGATGCGCTCCTGCCACGCCGGCGTGCCCGGCACCCTGTCATCGAAGCTCGATGCCACGTTGCCGCCGCCAAAGCCACGGTCCACGCCGTACTGGGCCAGCAGCAGATCGTAGACCGTGGCCACCAGCGTCTCGCCGCCGTCGACCGTGGCCAGGCGGCGCACCGGAATGTTGCGGTCCAGTACGTCTTCGGCCGGTGCGGCGGTCCAGCCGTCGCTTTCAATGCCACCGAAGTACGGGAAGCTCACCGCCTCGATGCCGTCATTGGCGTCGGACAAGCTCAGGCGCAGGCGCGTGTCGGCGCCATTGCTGGCCTTCTCTTCGATGTTCCAGCGGCCCTTTTCACCCCAGCGGAAACCGATCGAGCCATTGGGCACCACGATCTGGCCGCTGTTCTCGTCGTAGGCCAGGGTCTTCCAGTCCGGGTTGTTGGCTTCACCCAGCCCGCCCAGCTCACTGGCGCGCAGGAAGCGGCCCGCCACCAGGCGGCCATCGTCGCGGCGCTCCAGGCGCACCAGCATCGGCATGTCCGAGTACTGGCGGCAGTAGTCCTGGAAATACTGCGAGGGCGAATCGACATGGAACTCACGCAGGATCACATGGCCGAACGCAAACGCCAGCGCAGCGTCGGTGCCCTGCTTGGGGTGCAGCCAGTGGTCGGTCAGCTTGGCCAGCTCGGAATAGTCCGGGCAGATCGCCACCGTCTTGGTGCCGTTGTAGCGCGCTTCGGTGAAGAAGTGCGCATCGGGCGTACGCGTCTGAGGCACGTTCGAGCCCCAGGCGATGATGTAGCGGCTGTTGTACCAGTCGGCCGATTCGGGCACGTCGGTCTGCTCGCCCCAGATCTGCGGCGAGGCCGGCGGCAGATCGCAGTACCAGTCGTAGAACGACAGGCAGGCGCCGCCCAGCAGCGACAGGTAACGCGCGCCGGCGGCGTAGGACACCATCGACATCGCCGGAATCGGCGAGAAGCCGACCACGCGGTCCGGGCCGTACTGCTTCACCGTGTACAGATTGGAAGCGGCGATGATCTCGTTGGCCTCTTCCCACTGCAGGCGCACGAAGCCGCCCATGCCGCGGCGGGTCTTGTACGAACGCGCCTTCTCCTTGTCTTCAACAATGCTGGCCCAGGCATCGACCGGGGCCTTGCTCCTGCGCGCTTCGCGCCACAGGCGCAGCAGCGTGCCGCGGATCAGCGGGTACTTCAGCCGGTTGGCGCTGTACAGGTACCAGGAGTAGCTGGCGCCACGCGGGCAGCCACGCGGTTCATGGTTGGGCAGGTCCGGACGCGTGCGCGGGTAATCGGTCTGCTGGGTTTCCCAGGTGACCAGGCCGTTCTTGACGTAGATCTTCCAGCTGCAGGAGCCGGTGCAGTTCACCCCATGGGTGGACCGCACGATCTTGTCGTACTGCCAGCGGGCGCGGTAACTGTTTTCCCAGTCGCGGCCCTCGCTCTTGGCACATCCATGGCCATCGGCAAAGGTCTGGGGGTCACGCTTGAAGAACTGCAAGCGATCGAGGAAATAACTCATCGGGGATCTCCCTTTGCGGACATCGGCATCGTGGCTGTGTGTGTCATCTGGCTGCGGTGCGTTTTCATGTCGTCAGCAGGGTGTCTCGGCACCGCGCCGGTAGTACCACCACCAGGTCACGGCCAGGCAGGTGACATAGAAAACAACGAATCCGTACAGCGCCATGTCGGGGCTGCCGGTCAACGTAATGGACGAGCCGTAGCTCTTGGGAATGAAGAAACCGCCGTAGGCGCCGATCGCACCGGAAAAGCCGACCACCGCAGCCGACTCGATGCTGGCCTGGTGCGCGGCGGTAGCCTTGCCCTCGGCGTTGTCGTTGGCCGACCAGCGCTCATGCAGCGTGCGGAAGATCACCGGGATCATGCGGAAGGTCGTGCCGTTGCCGATGCCACTGAGCACGAACAGCGCCATGAAGCTGAGCAGGAAGCCATGGAAGTTGCCGCCCTGGCCATCGCTGGGCAGGAAGTGCAACACACCGAACACCGCGGCGATCATCAGCGCGAACGCCCAGAAGGTCAGGCGTGCGCCACCCAGCGGTCGGCCATGCTGCCACCCACCGAGCGCATCAGTGCGCCCAGCAGCGGGCCGATGAAGGCGTAGGCCAGCGGGTTCACGTCCGGGAACTGGCTCTTCACCAGCATCGGGAAGCCGGCCGAGAAACCGATGTAGGAACCGAAGGTACCGATGTACAACCAGCACATCAGCCAGTTGTGCTTGCGGCGGAAGATCACCGCCTGCTCGGAGAACGACGAGCGGGCGCTGGTCAGGTCGTTCATGCCGAACCAGGCCGCGATGGCGCACAGCGCGATGGCCGGCACCCAGATGAAGCCGGCGTTCTGCAGGAACAGCGGTGCCCCACCCTCCACCGTGGGCTGCGGTGCACCACCCAGCGCACCGAACACGCCTACAGTGATGACCAGCGGGATCACCGCCTGCGCCACCGACACGCCCACATTGCCCAGGCCAGCGTTCAGGCCCAGCGCCAGGCCCTGCTTCTGCTTGGGATAGAAGAAGGAGATGTTGGACATCGACGATGAGAAGTTCGCGCCACCGAAGCCGCACAGGATCGCGATGGCCACGAACACCCAGTACGGCGTGGCCGGGTCCTGCACCGCAAAGCCGAGCCAGAGCGTCGGCGCCAGCAGCGAGGCGGTCGACAGCGCGGTCCAGCGGCGGCCGCCGAAGATCGGGATCACGAACGAATAGAAGATGCGCAGGGTCGCGCCGGACAGGCTGGGCAGCGCCACCAGCCAGAACAGCTGGTCGGTGCTGAAGTTGAAGCCGATCTTCGGCAGGCTGATCGACACCGCCGAGAACAGCACCCAGACCGAGAAGGCCAGCAGCAGCGAGGGGATCGAGATGACCAGGTTGCGGGTGGCAACCCGCTTGCCGGTGCGCTCCCAATAGCCGGGGTCCTCCGGCGTCCAGTCGCTGATGACGCGACCCGGACGGGCAGTGCTGCGGACAACAGGATCGCTACCGACGGTCATACATGGCTCCAAGGCTGTGGAATGACGTGGGTATTGCTTTCAAGTTGTGACCCGTCGTCGTGCAGCCATTAGGCCGTGCGGCAACTACGACGGGGTTGATCTGGATCAATCAGGGGCCGGTTTTCACCCTGCCCCTGACAAATGTCAAACCGATGAAGCGGTATTGCGGCGCGTGACTCCGCGCTGGCGCACGCTGTCGCGCACGTCCACATCGAACTGCAGCTGAAGCCGGCTGCCATCTTCCAGGGCAATGTCGAATGGCAGGCCATCCCGGCACGGCAGCCGCGCCGCCAAGGCCTCAACCGCCGGGCGCGGCAGCACCAGGCGGCAGAAGGTGCCACCATCGAGCAGCACCGGCCGCTCGCCGCCATGCAGCGACACCGCCATGCCCCAGCCCTCGATACCGCCGAAGCGGGTCATGTTCTCGACCGATTCACCGGCCAGCAGGCGCGCCAATTCGGCCTCGTCCAGGCGAAGCCGTACCGATTGGTCCTGCAACTGCACTTTCATGACGCAACATCCTCCCATTGTTCGGGGGTATTGCAGTTGACCAGCCCGGCCTCGTCAACCGGCGCCAGGGCCACGGAATTCACGCCAAGACGGCGCTGCAGGGCCTGCAGCGAGCGCGGGCCGTCCGGGTCATCCAGCATCGATCCAAGTACGTTGCGGCAAGCATCGTCTATATCCACCAGCATGGGCAGGGGGTGGCCCGCAAAGATCGTGCATGGACCGCGATGGCCGTCACGCAATTTCTGTAGCAATCGCGGCGGCAGCAGCGGTGTATCCACCGGCACCACCCAGGCCGGGCCATCGGGCATGCGCATCGCCACGCTGTAGAGCCCGCCCAGCGGCCCGCAACGTGCCAGGCGGTCCGGTATGCCGCCGAACGCCGGGTAATTTCCGCTGACCCAGACCTCGCGTGCGCCAGCCTGCATCAACAGGCCCCGCATGTGTTCCAGCAGCGTGCGCCCCTGCCACGGCAGCAGCGCCTTGTCGCAGCCCATCCGGGTGGACAGGCCACCGGCCAGCACGATGCCGGTGATGCTCATCGCAGTAGAGCCACGCCATGCGTGGCTGCGCCGGCATCAATGTTGATGATCGTGCGCATGGTCATGGGCATGTGCAGGTTCACTGTCCGCGTGGCAGAGGCTGCAGCCCTCGCTCCACGCGCTGTCGCCGTCTTCGTAATGTTCCTGCTTCCAGATCGGGCACTGGTGCTTGACCACCTCGATCAATTGCCGGCAGGCCCGGAATGCCTCGTCACGGTGCGGGCTGCCGGCGGCCACCACCACCGCCACATCGCCGATGCCGAGCCGGCCCTTGGCATGGGCCACATACAGCTTCAGCTTCGGGCCAAACGTCGCCTCGACCTCGGCGGCCAACCGCTTGAACTCGTTCAACACCAGCGGCTCGAACAGGTCGTAGGTGATCCCGGTCACCGGCCGGCCGATGTTGACGTCGCGCACCTTGCCGATGAACACATCGATGCCGCCGAAGCCCGGATCGGAGACCGCCGCGATGCCTTCGGCCGGATCGATCGCCGCCTGCGCGCGGTCCACCACCTTGGCAATGATCGTCTCGCTCATCGCTCAGCCCCCGCTCACCGGCGGCAGGATCGCCACCCGGCCATCGTCGGGCAGCGCCTCGTCGTCGCGCAGCACGCGTTGCTGATCGGCGAATGCCGAGTAATCCAGCAGGCCGGCACGGAAACCCGGCCAACGCAGTGGCAGCAGCTCGCGCAGCGCCTGGCGCAGATCGGCCACGGTGCCACCAGCCACCTCCACCGCGATTTCACGGCTTGCATCCAGATCGGAAAACGCACCGAACAACTGCAGATTCACCTGTCTCATCACGGCTCCTGGCTCGCCAGCTGCACCGGGTCCTGATGACCCCAGCCCTGCACGCGCACTGGCGTGCCGGCAGCGGCCACGCTGCCCTCGCCTTCCAACACCACCCAGGCGTTGGCCTGCAGCATGGACATCAAACGGAATGATTCCTGCCCGGACAGCACGCGCGCACTCAGGCGCCCCTGCGCGTCCACTTCCACCCGCGCCCGCGCGTGGAAGCGCAGGCCCGGCGGCGTGCGCACGTCGGCCTGCAGCGGCAACGTCAGCACCGGCTCCGGTGCCAGCCCCAGCAGGCGGCGCAGCACCGGCTCGACGAAGAAGCGCTGGCCCACGGCCGCCGAGACGGGATTGCCCGGCAGGCCGAAATACAGCGCGCCATTGGGCAGCACCGCAAACAGCAACGGCTTGCCGGGGCGGATCGCCACCTTGTGGAACACGATGCGCGCACCCCGTCCGCGCAGCGCGTCGGGAACGAAATCGTAGCGGCCGGCCGACACCGCGCCGGTGCTGATCAACAGCTGCGCACCCGCAGCCAGCGCTTCATCCAGCACCGCATTGAACGCGGCCACGTCGTCGCCCACCGTGCCCTGCCACACCACCTCGGCACCGGCGGCCTGCAGGCGGCCGACCAGGTATGGCCGGTTGCTGTCACGGATCTGGCCGGATTCCAGCGTCTGCGCCGCCTCGGTCACCAACTCCTTGCCGGTAGCGATCACTGCCGCCTTCGGCCGCGCCACCACCGCCACCTCGCCCACGCCGATCGCATGCAGCAGGGTGCGCGCATTGATATCCAGCACCTGCCCGGCCTGCAGCACACGCTCGCCTTCGCGTACATCCTGGCCGCGCAGGCGCACGTTCTGGCCCGGCTTCACCGTGCCCTTCAGGGCGATGCGGGTCGGGCGCCCCTCCTCGCTGGCGAGGATGTCCACGTTCTCGACCGGCACCACCGTATCCAGCCCCGACGGCATGCGCGCACCGGTCATGATTTCCCAGGCACCCTCGCCGCCTTCGGCGCCGGCATCGCCGGCCGCCTGCCAGCCCTGCACCGCGAATTCGGTACCGGCCTCGAACGTCGCGCCGTTGGCGCGCAGCGCGAAGCCGTCCATTGCCGAATTGTCGAACGGCGGCAACGACTGCCCGCTGTGGATGTCACTGGCCAGGGTACGGCCGCCGGCCTCATGCAGCGGCAGGCGCTCGGCCGGCAGCGGCGTGGCCGCGTCCAGCAGGTGCTGCAAGGCCTCGCTGTAGGGAATCATGCGTGGCCATCCCCCTCGACCATCGCCAGGGCGTGGCCCAGTACCGGCGCCAGGATGTCCAGGCACTGCGCCGCCGCCTTCGGGCTGCCGGGCAATGCAAACACCAGCATGTTGCCCAGCTGCACCACCTCGGCGCGGCTCAGCCAGGCCATCGGCGTGTGCTGTGCACTCAGTGCCCGTACCATCTGCGCCAGGCCATGCACCGGCCGCGCGTTCAAGGAACGCAGCGCCTCCGGGGTCAGGTCACGCGGGCCCAGCCCGGTACCGCCGGTACACAGGCACAGGCGCACGCCCTCGGCGGCCAAGGCCTGCAGGCGGCCCACCAATGGCTCGATGCCATCGGGCAAGACCTCGGCGGCCACTACGTCGCCACCCAGCTTTTTCACGCCGGTCACCAGGGTTGGGCCGGACACATCCTCATAGGTGCCTTCGCTGGCGCGATCACTCAGCGTGATCACCGCGCAGGCCGCGCCCTCCAGGCCCTTCGGCGCACGCGGCTTGAAACGCGTGCGCTCGGCATCGTCCATGCCGTCGGGGTGCAGCCAGACACCGCGCTTGCCACCTTCCTTGAACAGCAGGCGGATGCCTTCGATGCGCAGCGCCGGTTCCACCGGCTTGCTCAGGTCGTACAGGGTCAGCAGCGCCGCGTTGACGCCGGCCAGTGCCTCCATCTCCACGCCGGTGCGCGCCTCGCTGGCGCACTCGCACCACACGCGGATCGCCTGCCGCTCCGGCACCGGTGCGCAGAACACCTGCACCAGTTCCAGCGGCAGCGGATGGCACAGCGGCATCAGCATCGACGCCATCTTGGCGCCCTGCAGGCCGGCAATCTCGGCCATCACCAGCGCATCGCCTTTGGGCAGGCGGCGCTCGACGATCAGCGGATACGCCACTGGACCGGCATGCAACTCGCCCACCGCCACCGCACGGCGGCGGGTGATGCGCTTGTCACGGACATCGGCCATATGGAAGGCCGCATTCAATTCCCCACTCATCGTGTTGCTCATCCTCCGATGGAGGCCAGGTGCGGGGTCAGCCCGGTCTGGCCCTGGTGCAGTCCATGCCCGGCCGCTTTCAGGCCAAGCTGGGTGGTGATGCGTGCCAGCAGCGCGTCGCGGTCCTCGTCGCGCTGCAGCAGCGGGCGCAGCGGAACGCCGAACTCGCCAAACAGGCACAGCCGCAGGTCGCCCCTGGCGGTCACCCGCAGGCGGTTGCAGCCCTTGCAGAAGTCACGCGAATACGGCGCGATGATGCCGATGCTGCCGCGATGGTCGGGGTGGCCTAACTCGCGCGCCGGGCCGGCATCGGCCGCGCGCGGGCGCTCGTGCCAGCCCGCGGCCAGCAGCTGCTCGATCACCACGTCGGCGCGCAGGTGGTGGCGCTGGAAATAAGCTTCGTTGTCGCCGGTGCGCATCAGCTCGATGAAGCGCACGCTGAAGGGGCGGTCGCGCAGGTAGTCCATCCACTGCGGCAGCTCGTCGTCGTTCAGGCCGCGCAGCAGCACCGCGTTGAGCTTGATCGCCGGCAGGCCCAACGCCTGCGCCAGGGCCAGGCCCTGCTGGATCTCCGGCAGGCGGTCATGGCCGGTGATGGTCTTGAAGCGTTCGCGCTGCAGGCTGTCCATGCTCACGTTCAGCGCAGTCAGGCCTGCCCGGTGCCAGCCCGGCAGGCGCCGCGGCAGCAGCGTGCCGTTGGTAGTGATGGCCACCTTGCGGATGCCCGGCACCGCCGCCACGGTGGCGATGATCTCGTCCAGGTCCTTGCGCAGGCTGGGCTCACCGCCGGTCAGGCGGATCTTGCTCATCCCCAGCGCGGCAAAGGCCCGCACCAGGCGGCCGATCTCCTCCACCTGCAGGAAGCGCGGGCGGCCATCGGCTTGGTAACCGTCGGGCAGGCAGTAGCTGCAACGGAAGTTGCAGGCTTCGGTCAGCGACAGGCGCAGGTACGGAAAGCTGCGTCCGAAACCGTCGGTGAGTTGGCTCATGGCTGGTCCACCTTGTTGCTCCACCGTCTTGCCTGTGCCCGGAACGGCCCGGATACCCTCGCCTGCTGGAACGATTGCCAGAGTACGCGGCCTTCAGTTCCATCGGCATGACTTAAATCAATCGCGTTCGGCCCGCGCGGCAGGCGTTGTGGCAGCATGCGGCTTTCCGTGCAGCGGGCGTGTGACAACCCTCATGATGATGAACGATTTCCAGCAACTGCTGCACGCCGCCGGCGAGCAGGCTGAACCGCAACGCCTGCTGTTCGTATTCGTGCGCGCCGAGCTGCCCGAATCGCCCACCAGCGACCAGCGCGACCGTCATGACCGCCGCGAGGGCGGCACCCTGTCGCCGGTGCTGTGCGTGGACAAGCTGCCGGCCGAGGTGCCCAGCTTCCAGGCGCTGGCGGCCGAATCGACCACCACCGGCATCGGCTGGGACCTGGTGTTCGTAGCGGCGCTGGATGGCCGTGGCGGTTTCGCGCCGAACAGCGACGAAGCCGCGCGCCCGTTGCGGCTGATGGTCAACGCCATCCATGACGGTCAGATCGGCCGCTTCGCCGCCTTCGACCGTGGCGGCGAGCCCGTTCAGTTCTATTGAGCCACCAGCTGCAGGGTCAGGAAGAAGATCACCAGCACGGTGTTCAGCCCCCAGGCCACGGTCAGCCCGCGCGCCGCCACGCCCAGGTTGGGGTTGTGCGCGGTGGGCGCCGCCCGCCAGACCGCCGGGATGATCCAGCCGGTATAGAGCAGCAGCACGGCAAATACCCCCAGCAGCAGCGTGGTGCGCTGGTTGGCCAGCGCCCAGAGGGCCACCGCCCACAGAATGTTGCTGGGAATGACGCCCTGCAGCCAGAACACACTCCACAGGCGGGAACGGCCTTGGGTGTCGGGGGTGGGGTGCAGCGAAGCGGTGGCGGTCATAAGTCTCCTTCTGTTTAGGAAACGTGCTGAGCAAGCCTGCGCTTGGTGGCTGGGAACGTCAACCCGAGTCGCACGTCACGCTTTGGCACCTGTAGACGCGGGCCGTGCTCGACACAGGTCGCTCCCCGCAGAGCCTGTCGTCATCGCCCCTCCCCCCTTGTTCCCTAACGCCCCCCAACCTCGACATCTGTCGCAGATTGCACGGTGCGGGCGGACCGCCGCGCCAGCCAGCGCTGGCAGTGCTTAACAGCATGGGAGAATGCCGAAAGCGTCTCCAATCGAGTGATGTTTACAACTCTTCTGATTGGCATTGCACAGCGCCAGGGGCTCAGATGGCGTGCCACCGGAAAAGGGTGGCCGGGCTTCGAACACCCGAGTTGATGTTGATGTATGCGCTTGCCAGCCGGCGCCACCTCAGCGTGGCGCCGGCTGGCAATCCGTCTGCCGGCTATGGCGGGCGGTGCGTGGGGGCCTTCGGGCCCGCCGGACTGACATCAACCCGGTGTTCGAACCACGTACCGTCCGCCACTTTTATGAGTGGCGGCTGCCGATTGCCCTGCACGGAGCCTTGCCATGAACGAATCGGACTTCCCGCCTCTGCACGCCTACCGCAGCGCCGCCACTGACGACGGTTCGCCACCGGCTTCGCCTGCGATTGACCGGAACACCTTCATTGCCAACCTCCACCGCATCGGCTCCGGTGCGGCGGCCGACGGGCAGCCCTGGCCGGAGCGTCACCAGCTGCCCGGCCGCTGCCTCGCCCTGGCCGACGCCGATTGCGCATTGACCGGGTTGCGGGTGGTGCTGGAAATGCTGCTGGCGGCCGAACGCACCCGGCAGAACGGCGAACCCGGGCAGTACGTGGGCGACCGGGTGATGGAGGGGTTGGTCATGGCCTGCCAGTCGTTGTGCGCCCAGGCGGTGGGGCGGTTGCAGCCCGAAGGGTGAATGTCATGTGCAACGGACTTCAACGAGAACCGCCTTCCACCCGACATGCCAGCGGCGTAGCGCCCTTCGCCGAGCGAATCGCGAGTACATTCCAGCGCTCGGCCAAGGTGCGTTCGACGCGAACAGAAAATGACCGTGCCTCGGCGGGCATCTTCCCTTCAGAGAAGCCGATAGCTATCTCGAAGCGATCCAATCCGAGGTTCCCCGCCTCCAGTCCTGAGCCATCTTCCCGCTTCACTCCGACGTAGACGACAGGGCGCTTCACGTCCACCTTTGCCCTGGCAAGCTGGCGATCCAATTCAGCGCTGCCATCGAAGTACTGCATTCCTTCGTCCTTGGCGATAGAGCTGAGGGTCTGCTTGAACCGATTCACGCCCTCTTGGTCATGCACGCAGAACTGGATCATCTTGAAGGGCCGCTTTCCTACAGCCCATGCACCGCCAGAGAATCCAAGTCCGAATCCAATCAGAAGTAGTGCTGTCAGGATCCTCACCATCATCAAGACCCCAGTTTGCAGAGTGTGGCGGACAACGTCGCCGCAGGGCCAAAAATCATGACCCCAAGCACATCTCCGCTCGTTCTTCACAGACCGCTTCCCCTGGATGAGGGAGACCTTGTCGGGGTGAGGAATCTGGGCACGGAATATCCTTCAGGACACTGCACCCGCCATCGGCAGATGCTCGATCCGCCATGTCCTGGCGTAGATGAGAATTACGCTTCCGGTCGAGGTAGTCTCGATACGGAAACACTTCAGGCCGGACAACGGATAGCCGACCGCCTTCCAACGATCAAGAAGATGAGCAAGCCCCGGCTCGTCGTCCTCGACCCTGGCGAACTCTATTCCCTCCTCCCCCAGTACGCCGAAGTTCATGAGCGCCGAGCACCCGTAGGCTTCCGAGAAGCAGACGGTTGCCTGCCGGCCGTCCGGCCAGCGCACGTGGACCTTTACCTCGTCGCATACGCCAGGTTTGCTCCTATCAATGTTGATGGCCAGCAACGTGGCGTCACACCATTCGAGGGAGTTGAAATCTTGGTTCATCTACTGGAATCCACCAGATGCATACCACGGTGGTGCGACCTCGTCCGCCCCTTCCTCTCTCTCACCACTCCTGAAGCTCCCCAAGGTTGAGATCCCGAGCATAGGAGCGCCGACTACTGATCAGCACCGGCTTGGATGCGAACCTCCGGCCGTCCGTGCATTCAACGGCGAATTGGTAGCTCTGGGGTTCCGGACCTGCAACGACCATCATGGGGACCGAGAATGTGCTTCCAACCGGTTTCGACGAAACTACACCTTCGCCCTCCCCGAGCATGCTCAGCTCACAATCCAGAGCGCGAACGTCACCCTGACCTGGCGGCACGCTTCCCGAGACGCGCACGATCATATCGCCACCCAATGTTGCACAGCCGGCCAGAACCAGACCGGCCATGACAGCTGCGGCACACCTCACCTTTGGCATCCTCGGATCCTCAGTACGCACTGCGACGTCTCACGCATACAACCATTCAGGTACGCATCAACCTCATCAATAGATACCCGCCATGATACGAAGGTAGTCGTCGAGCGAATCCACCCGCCGATTGACTGCAATACCCCGTTCTTTCGCGAGCGATTGAAGCTCGAATATTAAAACTCCATATCCCGAGTCCCAGCCATCAGCTTCACCAGGCGACAGTTCCTTCGAAAATCGATCTCCAGGACGGAGCTTCCCGGAGGGCAAACGAAGCTCGTCTGCAACATGCTCCAGCAGCTCCACTACGGTTTCCTGATCCAGGCCACTGTCCGCATAGTATTGGTCATAGAAGCCAGTTGGCGACAGCGCCTCTCTTTCTCTCATTTTTTCTTTCATTTCTATTCGCCTCCATCCACCGCCTGCGCTGCAGCCGCAATAGAGCATGGAGCCGACATCCCAGATCCCCTCCCATACAGTCGTCATCACGGCCACGCGCCCCAGGACCTGCCGGAACCTGCGATGCTCTGACAGCGCCTTCCCATTCGCGAACATGGCCAGTGGCGAGGTCGATGTGACCCATGCCCGACCTCGACGCTCGGCCGGAAAGTAGCGAATCAGGCACCGGGAAAGGACATCGCAAAGTGCCAGCCGCGCATTTCGCTTCCCAGGCGAGACCGCCCAGCCACTTATAGCGCTATTCCGCTGTAAACAAGGCCCAGCTCTTCATCGCGCATGACCCAGCGACCAACATCACCCTCCGGGCACAGATAGAACTTCCCGGAGTAGCTTGATGCTCGTGACCACGCGCTGCGGGCAAACTGAGGAAATCTCCGCATGACTCGCGCGCCGGACAGCTCCGGCCTGCTCACCAGCCTACATTCTTCGGGCAAAGTAAGAACCCCGCTGGTCAGGTGGAAAACCAGCCACGATTCATTTGTGTCAATGTCGTGCGACTCGCGTATATTGACTGCATCTTCTGGCAACCATGAAGGCAACCATTTGGATTCACCGATTGCTTGCCTTGAGACGGCTTGATTGCGGTCTGCATACTCGGTGCTGGCAACTTCCATGCAACCAGAAAGTGCGATTGACAGCGTCACGATTGGGAGCAGCTTGGGGGCGTACATCTGAGGCATCCGAGTCATCAGCAAGGGAAGTTTCCACCGGGTCGATAGCTCCCGCACATCTGCGAGCAACTCCGCGTACGGCTCATTTGTCCAGATGATCGTCCGAGGCGGTTTGCCAGCTGATCCGCAGCGGAGTCAGCGGTGGAGTCGCCCTTGATGTTTTGATCGAACCACTATAGTTGTAGAACCACCCGCTCGCATCCGTGGCCTGCTGGCCCGGGAAGCGCAACGCCAGCTCGAACACCACACCATCGCCATCCGGATCGGCACTCGGAAGCTGGTTGCCGAATACCTCGCTCTTGTTGCTCCACTCCCAGATCGCCACATCGCGCACCGGATCGATCACCACGTGCGGTGTGCCCAGATGATCCGGCTGCACGTAGGCCAGCTCCGGCACGCCGGTAGCCGGCACATTGATCAGCGCCACCGGGTAGTTGTCCAGCCAGATGGCCAGCTGCTCCGCCTGGCCGGTGGCCGAGTAGTTGCCCAGCCACTGCCCTGCTTCGTCGTACAGGGTGATCTGCGCTACGCCACTACCCGAGGTAGGCAGCACGCGCACGCCGCGATGGTTGTAACCGTAGCTCTCAATTGTGGCGTCACCCAACTTCACCGAGCTCATGCGGTTGGCATCGTTGCAGGTGAAAGAGAAGCCCCGCGTGGCGGGGCTTCGGATATGCAGCTCACTTAAATTCCTCCTGCACCAAGAAACAGGAGCATCAGCAGAGTAAATAATTGCAGCCCCGCAACGATGATGGCTAACCATTTCGGAATCCTGCTCGCGAACAAAAACATGATCACGTTAAGCCCTACAAACATAGCCGGTATTACAACGTAAAATGTCGCATCTCCAAGATACGGATATGGGAAGCCTCTCACAGCGCCCGGGTAGCCAGGAGCATCTCGTCCTGCGACAGCAATGAATCCCAAAATAGATTTTACGAACCATACGAGCAGAAACAGAGCGAACACCAATCGGCGCCTTGAGCCCTTCTTTAGCACATTATTCATGGCCCCAAAGACCTCGCAGCGCGGGAACCGAGATACTCAAAAATCATCGGCCCCATAAGCTTATTCATGATCGGATTCGGCCCGATAACAGCTCCAACGATATGCGCACCCACCACACCGCTCCTCTGTTGAATTGAAATAGTGACCGATCCGCCAATTGGTGACCTGGCAAAGCCACATTCTTGATGGTTCTCTCGCAAGGATCAACGGTCTGATTGATCGGATTTCCTTTTATCAGACTTGGCAGCACAAGGTAGCGGCTTCCGTCTTGCTGGCCCGGGAAGCGCAATGCCAGTTCGAACGCCACACCATCACCATCCGGATCGGCACTCGGAAGCTGGTTGCCGAACACCTCGCTCTTGTTGCTCCACTCCCAGATCGCGACATCACGCGCTGGATCGATCACGACACGCGGCGTGCCCAGATGATCCGGCTGCACGTAGGCCAGCTCCGGCACGCCGGTAACCGGCACATTGATCAGCGCCACCGGGTAGTTGTCCAGCCAGATGGCCTGCTGTTGCGCCTGGCCCGTGGCCGAGTAGTTGCCCAGCCACTGCCCTGCTTCGTCATACAGCGTGATCTGGGCAGTTCCACCGGCAGGGGTACGCAGCACGCACTCGCCGCGATGGTTGTAGGCGTTGCTTTCCTGCACGGCATTACCCTGCTTCACCGCGTTCATGCGGTTGGTATCGCTGCAGGTAAACGATCTGCTGTCAGAGCGTGGTATTCCCTGCTGCATTAGGGCTGCGTGCAGCGCGACGATTCGCTACCGTCCGCTGCCCCTGGAGCTGCCACCCACTAATCGATCCGTCTGAACAGACCACGCCTCCAAAAGATGCTGCGCGCCGGATTCACCACCATTCTTCAGTACAGAAAGAATCGCATCTAATCTACTTTTAATAGCATTGGACATTGGCAACTTCAAAAGCGTCTTCAGCGTCGCGTCCGCCGCCACGAAATCGCCAAGCCGGATGGCGGATATGTATTTTACCCATTCCGAATAGTCGCTTGTGAAGTCAAGACTGTCGACATAGAGCAACAAGTCTGCCGCCGTTCTCACTGTCTCAAGCTTTTTGGCATGCGCCTCATGCATTCCACAGAAAAAACCTTTATCCACTTCCGCGCTTGCAATCCTCTGACCTAGAGACATGTGCAGGTAGGGCAAATCATCATATGTCGGAATTACGAAGGTCCATACATAGGTAGAGGATGGCGCAGGATCCAACGTGAAACCTGAGATAACATCGCGCGTATGTAACGCAATCAAAAAATTGCCAACGACTCGCAGACCGCTCCTCTTGGCCTCGCGCTTCATTCTCCAAAGCGCAATGGACTTCATGCTAGGGCGCCGACTGTTCAGAAGAACCAGAGGCGGCGCCTGGCTGGCGATCGTACAAAGCGATAAATGCCTCCCAGCCGAATTCCTTCTCAATGGCTTGCCGCACCAATCCCGAAGTCGCGAACCAAGAGGTATTGGTATGCATGTCAAGACCTTCAGGGCCGAACTCGTCCAAGAGGTAGAGCATCTTTCTTCTAGACATCTTCGCCCTCTCGTCCCGAAGAATTGCGCGACGATGTTTTTTCATAAGCAGTCTGAATTGCTTGGCCGTTGTAACACCTAGCCGCGCAAGCTCATCCAGCAGTTCTTCGGGCTCGAAATCACCATAGTCGTGCCGGCGATGGAACAGACTCCCCACTATTTTTCTTAGAGCCCTTGCGGTCAAGGGCGCCAAGTCAATCTTCGCTCGCGAATGCAATGACTTCACTATCAACTCCACGTCCTGTCATCTACAGGCATGCTGCGAACCATCACGGAATCCAGGCCGCATTGTGCCTGGAACCATGAAGATCGACGGATCACTGCCTATCACTGCAAATTCAACGACGGCCCCTCAGTTGAACACATCGCTACATTGGGTCCGGCGAAGTCAACATTGCCACAGACCTCAGGGAACAGAGTACAGAGCGTCTTGCAGGAGGCAAGGTCGCCATTCTCACAGGCTACCTGAAGGGCAACCCGGAGGACCAGACCCGGCCCGATTGCCTTTGGGGGAAGCAGGTAGTGCGGTCTCTTTTTGTACTTCGGCTTGCCTGAATGGCCATCCAGCTGCCAACCCCATCCTGGCCGCTTGGGATCATCCTTCCAATGCTTATCCGGGTTGCCTGTGCCATCTGGCGAGCGAGTCAAATTGCGCTCACCTTTGCGTCGCGACATTTCCCCTAGAGGATCAACATAGGACAGAGGATTGCTTTCAGCGTAAGAGAATGTGGAGATGCCGCCATCCAGCCCGATGGGATCACTCTGAGAGTAGCGCCCCACGGATGGGTCGTACTCGCGCTGATAGTTGTAGAACAAGCTACTCGCACTCGTTGCCTGCTGACCCGGGAAGCGCAGTGCCAGTTCGAACGCCACACCATCCCCGTCCGGGTCTGCACTCGGAATCTGGTTGCCGAATACCTCGCTCTTGTTGCTCCACCCCCAGATTGCAACATTCCGCACCGGATCGATCACCACGCGCGGCGTACCCAGATGATCTGGTTGGACGTAGGCCAACGCCGGCACGCCGGTAGCCGGCACATTGATCAGCGCCACCGGGAAGTTATCCAGCCAGATGGCCTGCTGCTGCGCCTGGCCCGTGGCCGAGTAGTTGCCCAGCCACTGTCCTGCCTCGTCGTACAGCGTGATCTGCGCCGCGCCACCGGCCGGGGTGCGCAGCACGCGTTCACCGCGATGGTTGTAACCGTAGCTTTCCAGCACGGCATCACCCTGCCTCACCGCGTTCATGCGGTTCGCATCGTTGTAGATGAACGTCTTGCTGCCGATGCTGGTGGTATTCCCCGCTGCGTCATGGTTGCGTACCTCGCCATCCACCGCAGCCAGGCGATGGCTGGTTGGGGATAGGTGTAGCTGGCGGTGCCTGCCGAAGTGGTCAGCGGGGTGCGATTACCGGTGGAGTCAAGATTCTCAAGCCCCCCCCTTCGAAGAGGGGGCTGAGAAGGCACGCTACTCTTGTGATCCACCAGCCAAATGCTGCTTTCTCCTCAAGGCAACGAGAAAGAAGGCTGTCGCAGCTAGCAACGCGCCACACGCATCCCATATTCGGTCAAGCCACAGCATCAAAGTGAAAATGGCCAGCCACATTACAGATAGTGCAAGAAACCATCCGCGCGTCAGCTTCATAGGGCTCAATACACAGTTTGAATTCCAACCATAGCGCAGACGATACCCAATGCAACCCAATAGATTGCCGGCATCCCTTCCTCCAACTGCTGCAACGCCGGCGACAAAGGGCAAAAGCAGCGTCAGATCCGACGCACCAGATGCCGGCAAGGTCAGCCGCGTTGATAGGGGGCGGAAGAACCCGCAGCGCAGGCGCAGCGACCTCATGCACCATGACTTCCTGCACAGGGAGCAGGTGTTATACCTCACTACATTACCAGCACGACCCGTCGCGAGGTCGCCAGGCTGTGGCACTCCGCTGCAGACCTGACCCGTCGGAAGGGATGGCACGCGTCACGGCCCAGGGGAATGGCAATGAAGAGCAGCCGAGTGACGTTGTGGGTGCTGGCCGCGTTGATGGCCACTGCAAGCACCGCCCACGCAGGGGAAATCCAGGTGGATCGAGGCGCTTACGCACTGCAGGCCGAAGAAACGGGGTCAGGCCCGATCACCGTGGTCTTTGAATCCGGTTTCGGCCAGGGCGCGGGCGCCTGGAAAGAGGTGGTCGCGGGTCTGGGGCACGACTATCACAGCATCACCTACGCCCGTGCGGGACTCGGCAAGTCCGGCAGCGACGGTCACCCCAAGCGCATCGATGCGCATCTGGCCGACCTCACGGCCGTGATCGATACGCTCGCTCCCGGTCGCCGCGTGGTGCTGGTGGGTCACTCCTATGGCGGCCTGCTGGCCACGGAGTTTGCACGCCGCCATCCGGAGCGGCTGCAGGGCCTGGTGCTGGTGGACCCGGCCACGATGGGGCAGCGCCATGCGTTCAAGCAGGCCGACAGTGCACGCGTGCAGGCAGACGATGCCCAGCTGCAGGCAATGCTGCCGCCGGCCATGGCCGCCGACTATGCCGTGCTGACCGAACAGCTGGATGCACCCGGTGCGGAAACCCGCGCACGATGCCGGACGTGCCGGTAGCGCTGCTGACTGCAACCCAGCTGGCTGCCGAACCGCTGTTCTTCGAAGAGACCGCAGCGGGCAAGGCGCTCTGGAAAGCACAGCACGCCCTGCTCTTCTCGGGATTCACGCGCGGCTCGCATCGCTACCTGGCGACCGGGCACACCCTCCAGCGCGAGGATCCTGCTGCGGTGGTGGCCGCGATTCAATCTGTCTCAGGCACTTTAAAGTAGCTGTTCCAGGCAGGGGCTTCCCCCGCTGTTCCCTGCTACTGCCCACGCAGGCGCACCGCAAAGTACCGCGCCGGGGAAAGGCCAAGCGCCTTCTTGAACATCGTGATGAAGGCCGTCACCGACTCATAGCCCAGCGTCTCGGAAACGCGTTGTACGGGTGCACCGGCGGCGAGTTCCCGAATGGCGATGAGCAGGTGCAGTTGCTGCCGCCAGCGCCCGAAAGACAGTCCCGTTTCCCGTTCGATGAGGCGGGTCAACGTGCGCTCGCCCAGGGCCAGGCGCACGGCCCACTGGCCGATGGTGCTGCGGTCTGTCGGATCCGCAGACAGCGCCGCAGCCAGCGCACGCACCTTCGGGTGATGGCTGACCGGCAGCGACAGATGCTCAGCCGGCATCTGTACCAGCTCGTCCAGCAACACCCGCGCCAGCCGGTCGGTGTGGCTGCCATGCGGATAGTCCAGCGGCGCGTCGGCCAGGTGCAGGATCATCTCGCGCAGCATCGGCGAGATGGCCAGCGTCACGCACTGCGCCGGCAGGTCGACGATGCCGGGCTCGACGAACAGGTAGCACAGGCGCGCGTTTGCGGTGGCGCGGTTGCTGTGCGGCATGCCGCCCGGAATCCAGACGCCACACTGGGGCGGCACGATCCACAGCGCATTGGCCACTTCGCAGGTCACCGCCCCATGCAGCGCAAGAATGAGCTGGCCCTTTCGATGCTCATGCACCGGAATTTCCGCGTCGTGCTCGGCCACCTGCAGGCGGCTGGCAACCGCCGGGCGATCGGTCTCGTCCGGGTCCAGGTCAAAGCCGGGAGCGAAATGCGAGCCATTCTCACATTGACCGGTTTTAGCGATTGATTGTCATTGTAGCGAAATTCGCCAGTGCGGCCGATCACTAGCATGAGCCGCATGCACTCCCCCTCCCCGTTCCGCCCCCACGTGTTCCAGGCAATTGCCCGATTGAAAAGCCCTGCCCTCAGGACCGACCAGGAGGCGGTGCTCTTCTCGCTCAAATGCCTGCTCGCCGCGTCGCTGGGGCTGTATGTCTCTCTAAGGATCGGCCTGAATCGCCCGTTCTGGGTGATCGGCACGGTCTATCTGGTATCGCAGCCTCTGTCCGGGGCGACACTCAGCCGCGGCCTGTTCCGCCTGCTCGGTACCGTGGGCGGGGCCGTCGCCACCGTCGTGCTGGTGCCGCGTTTCGCCAATGCACCCCTGGTGCTGAGCGCCGCGCTCGCCACCTGGATGTCGCTTTGCCTGTATCTGGCGATGCTCGACCGCACGCCACGTGCCTATGCGTTTCTGCTGGCCGGCTATACCACCAGCCTGATCGGGTTTCCTGCGGTGATGGTGCCGGGAGAGGTGTTCACCATCGCCATCACGCGGGTGCAGGAAATCGCCATCGGCATCCTGGCCGCAACGCTGGTCCATGGGCTGGTGCTGCCGCGCCGGGTCTCGATGCGCGTGCACGCACGGGTCGCTGCCGTGCTGGATGACGCGGAACGATGGACACGGGACATGCGCGCCGGCGCATCGGACACGGTGCTGGCGACGGACCGCTCGAAAGTGGCGGCCGACCTGCTCGAGCTGCATGTGCTGTCGATCCACCTGCCCTTCGACAGCGCCCACGGCGTGGCCCAGGTGCAGATCCTGCGTGCCCTGCATGACCGGATGCTGGACGTGCTGATGCTGTCCAGCGCGGTGGAAGATTCCATCGACCGGCTGCGTTCACCACAGGCCGGCGCGATGGATGCAACGGGCTGGCGCGATCTGCTACAGGCCGGCCTCGCCGCGCAACAGACGGAGCTCGACCTCGCCCACGCCGACTGCCGCGTGCTGCAGGCGCAACTGCACACCGCCAGGCCCCACTGGCGTCGGCATGTACCTGCCCGCCTTGCGCGACATGTGCAGGGTGCGGTACTTCACCAGGATCATCGGCTTGCCCTGCGCAGCGCGCTGGGCGCGTTCGTCGGCATCCTGCTGAGCTGCATTCTGTGGATCGCTACCGGCTGGTCGGACGGCGCCACGGCGGTGTCCATCATCGACGCGGCGTGCGTGCTGTTCGGCACGATCGAAGCGCCAGCGCCGCATGTCATGCGCTACCTGGTCGGCTCCGCCATCGGTGTCGCCGTCGGTCTTGTGTACGCCCTGGTGATCATTCCTTCGCTGTCGGGTATCGCCGGCCTGGTCGCCGCGCTCGCGCCGGTGCTGCTGCTGTGCGGATCGTTCCTGGCCCGGCCGCCCTTCATCATGGCCGCGCTGGGCGTGGTGCTGACCTTCCCGCTCATCGCCGGCCTGGGTGCGACCAATGCGATCAACATCGTCGGCGCACTCAACAACAGCGTTGCGTTGTTCATCGGTACGACGGTGGCACTGTGCAGCATGCAGCTGTTCCAGACCGCCGATGCGGGCCGCAACCGCGCACGGCTGGAGCGTTCGATCCGTCGGGATATCGCACGACACGCCGCCGGACAAGGTGATGTGACACGCGCCTGGCTCAGCCGCATGCTGGATCGAATCGGGCTGCTCGCTCCCAGGCTGCAGGGCCGTTCCAGCGCCGCGCACGACCTGCGGGCATTGTTTGCGGATGTTCGTGCGGCACGTGCATCCAGCCAACTCCGCGCACTGGACAAGTGCCGGGACAACCCACACGTTCGGGCACTTCATGCGGCGCTGATCGAACGCGTCGCCGCACATTTCAGGATCCGCTCGCACGCGCCACGCAGTGTCGATGCCCATCTTCTGGAACTGCTCGACCGCATGCGCGAGGCCGCGACGGCCAGCAGCGGGGCTGATCGGGATCACCTGTTGCATCTGCTCTGCGGGCTACGTCGCGACCTGCTGGTACCCGCGCTCACCCTTCGGCACTGACCTCATGTTTTC
Source organism: Stenotrophomonas sp. pho (assembly GCF_006228405.1). Lineage (NCBI taxonomy): Bacteria > Pseudomonadati > Pseudomonadota > Gammaproteobacteria > Lysobacterales > Lysobacteraceae > Stenotrophomonas > Stenotrophomonas sp. pho. The sequence continues at coordinate 2,558,550 of NZ_CP029759.1, forward strand.
TGATCTCTCCATTGATGGCGTGCTGATCCCCGGCCTGCTCGCCGTGGCCGTCGCCGCGCTGGCGCTGTCGGTACTGACCTCGCGCCTGCTCGCCAGTCTCCGCCTGTACCGCTTGTTCGCCGCGCGACCATTGGTGGGCCTGTCCCTGTTCGTGATCCTGGTGGAGCTGATGATCCGGCTTTCGCCCCTGCTCGAGAAATGAAATGAAACACCTGCTTGCCGTCATCGGGCGCTGGAGCGCTACGCTGCTTGTATTCGCGATTGCTGTCGTTGCCGCACTGTCCATCTGGAAGCGTTACGAAACACGCCCGTGGACGCGCGATGGACGGGTACGCGCCGATGTGGTGCGCGTTGCGTCAGACATGGGCGGGCTGGTCACCCAGGTGCTGGTGCACGACAACCAGCGGGTCAGCGCCGGACAGCTGCTGCTGGTGCTGGACCAGCCGCGCTTCGCTGCCGCACTTGAGAAGGCCGACGCAGCGGCCAGCAGCGCACGCGCCACGCTGGCACTGGCCCGCCGCGAATCGACGCGGGACAACGCACTGGGCAACCTGGTCGCTTCGGAAACCCGCGAACGCAATGCCGCCAAGGTCGATACCGAGCTGGCCGCCCTGGCGCAGGCGCGGGCCGAACAGCGCGTTGCCCGGCTCAATGTGCAACGCACCGAGGTGCGTGCGACCACCGATGGCATCGTCACCAACCTGGACCTGCACGCGGGCGACTACCTGCAGCCGGGGGCACAGGCGCTGGCGCTGATCGACACCCGCAGCCTGCGCATCGAGGGCTATTTCGAGGAAACCAAGCTGGCCTGCATCACCGAGGGCGATGCCGCCGTGGCCCGGCTGATGGGCGACGACCACGACGTGCGCGGGCACGTGGATACCATCGCCGCCGGCATTGCCGACGATCAGCGCTCAAGCACCCACAACCTGCTGCCGGCGGTGGCGCCGACCTACACCTGGGTGAGGCTGGCACAGCGGATCCCGGTACGCATCCGCATTGATGATGCGCGGCCGGATACCCGCCTGATCGTCGGTCGCACTGCGAGTGTGACCATCACGCCCTCGGCACAGGGAACCTGCAAGTGAGCCTGCGAACACTACGCGGTGGGCTGCTTGCCCTGCTGCTGCCGATGACGGCCTGCGTCTCCGGCCCCGACTATCACCTGCCTGCGAATGCCGTCGCTGCCTCCACACGCGCGGCGCAGGCGTTCGTCTCGGGCAAAGAGGCATCGTTCAGCCACGACCCACCACCGGATCGGTGGTGGGAACTGTATGGCGACCCCAGCTTGACGCCTACGTACGCGATGCACTGGCGGCCAATACCGACCTGCGCGCCGCCGATGCCAACCTTCGGCGCGCCAGCGCTGCCGTGCTGGAGTATCGCGCGCGGTGCCGTGCAGGCCGACGTGGATGCATCGGGCACGCTCGTCCATGCCGGTGGCTACACCCAGGCGTCGGCCGCGCCGCAGTCGTACGCGCTGGGCCTCCACCTCTCCTATCCACTGGATCTTGCAGGTGGCATCCGCCGCGGCATCGAAGCCGCCAACGCGGACGCGGAGGCGGTTGCTGCGGCACGCGACCAGGTCCGCGTGGTCGTCGCTGCGGCCGTCACCCGTGCCTATCTCCAGGTGTGCACAAGCAATCACACGCTCGCTGCAACCCGGCAGGTGCTGGCGATACAGCGCGCCACGCTGGAGGCAACCCGACGCCTGGCTGCGGGCGGACGCGGAACGGACTTCGATGTCAGCCGTGCCGGTGCAGCCGTCAATCGCAGCGCGGCGGCGGTACCGCACCTGCTGGCGGAACGGCAGGCCTCACTGTTCGAACTGGCCGCACTGATGGGCAAAGTCCCGGCAGACTATCCCAGGGAGGCCGAAGGGTGCCCACAGCCCCCTGAGCTGCAGCAGGCATTGCCGGTCGGTGACGGCTGGCAGCTGCTCCAGCGGCGCCCTGACGTACGCGCAGCCGAACGCAGCCTGGCCGCCGCGACTGCAATGATCGGTGTCGAGACGGCGGGTCTCTATCCGCAGATCACCTTGGGCGCCTCTTCGGGCGTGGCTGGCACACCGGCGCATCTGCTTTCCGCCGACAGTTTCGGGGCGAGCGTCGGGCCGCTGCTGTCATGGCACTGGCCCAACCGCCGCGTGGCCAAGGCCCGCATCGCAGCGGCCGGTGCCAATGCAGATACGGCTCTTGCTTCCTTTGACGGCGCGGTGCTGCAGGCACTTCGCCAGACCGAGACTGCGCTTTCTGCCTGCACGCAGGCGCTTGAACGCGAGCGCAGCCTGGCACAGGCGCATGGGGACGCAGCGCGGGCCGCGGGACAGGCGCAGCAGCTCTACCGTTTCGGCAGGATCGATTTTCTCGACCTGCTTTCGGCCCAGGCCGCGCTGGCAGATGCGGAGTCCGCATTGGCCGTCTCGCGCGCGGAGCGCATTGACCGGCAGATGGATCTTTTCCTGTCGTTGGGTGGAGGCTGGGCTGCAACAGATTCAGCCCCGGGCGGGGTCCAGTGACCCGTTGACTGGCAGCGGCTGCAGGCCGCGCCGTCTGTTCAGAAAAGTGCCGCCCAAACCCGTATTCATTCACACTGACTGCCCTATATTCCCGCCACAGCGGCGCATGCTGCGGCCATGACGGAGGCACTTCCATGAAGACCACACGTTTGCTTGCCATCGCTTTGACCACCGCCACCGCGTTGGCTGCGGCCCCCGCCTTCGCTGACCCGCCGCATCACGCCCGCGGCAACGGCCCGCCGCCGCATGCTGGCGGCCCGCACAACCGTGATGCGCCGCCGCCCGGCTGGCAGAAGAAGGCCTGGCGTCGTGGCGACCGCCTGCCCTGGGCCGAAGTGGACCGCCGCTACTGGGTGGACGATTACGCGCGTTATGACCTGCGCAATCCGGGTCGCGGCCAGCGTTGGGTGCGCCAGTCCGACACCGAGTACCTGTTGGTGGAGATCGCGACCGGCTTGATCATCGACGCGCTGCATCGTTGAATGCGGAGCGCGCCGGGGCCCTGTAGCCGTGGCCCGGCGGCGCTTCCACCCTACGAAGGCCGTCATGAACGATGCGAACCACCGGAATCCAGAACGCGCTTCTCGCTGCGTGCCTCGCCGCAGGCCTGCCGGCACACGCAAGCCAGCGCCCATCATCGGCTGATGTGAATGCCATCGAACAGGTGGTCGAATCGTTCCGCACCTCGTTGATCAACAAGGACAAGCCGACCTACATGAGCCTGTTCTTTTCGGACAAACCGGAAGATATCGGCTGGCAGTTCGTTTCCGAAGATGCCGGCCCATTAAACGTCGCTTGACGCGGCCGAACCCAGGCCGCGATCCATTCAGCATGCGCATTGGCAATCAGTCAGGGATCGGGCACAGTTCGGCCACGCGCAAGGACGCACGCCATGACCCGCCTGCTGATCATCGAAGACAACCCCGAGCTCGTAGCCAACCTGTACGCTTTCTTTGAGCCTATCGGCTACGTGCTGGACGACGCCCGCGACGGTGCCAGCGGCCTGCGTCGGGCCACGCAGAACGACTACGATGCCATCCTGCTGGACCTGATGCTGCCACGCCTGGACGGGATGGCGCTGTGCCGGAAGCTGCGCCAGGAGTTCCAGAATCCGGTGCCGATCCTGATGCTGACGGCGCGCGATCCGGTCGAAGACCGCGTGCAGGGCCTGGCGCTGGGCGCGGATGACTATCTGGTCAAGCCCTTCTCGCTGAAGGAGCTGGATGCGCGGATCAAGGCCCTGGTGCGACGCGCCCAGGGCCGCCAGGTCGACAGCGTACTGGCGTGGAAGGACCTGCAGGTCGATACGCGGTCGCCGCAGGCCTGGCGGCAGGGACGCTGCATCGCGCTGACGCCTACGTCGCACAAACTGCTGATGTGCCTGGTACGCGCGGCCCCGGCCGTGGTGCGCAAGCAGGAGATGGAATACCTGGTCTGGGGCGACGAGCCACCGGACAGCGGCGCGCTGCGTACCCACATCCATGAACTGCGCCTGCAGGTGGACCGCAGCTTCGACACCACGTTGATCGCCACGGTGCACAGCGTCGGCTGGCGCATGCCGGCGTGACCCCTGCCGCTCTCTACCGCCGCCTGGCCCTGCGTACCCGCATCACGATTTCGTTCGTGCTGCTGATGGCCGGCGCGATGGGCTTCATCGTCCTGGCCGAACAGGTGGACTACGACCAGGTCAGGGCCGCGGTCATCGCCCGGACCCAGGACAGTGCCGTGCACAAGCTGCAGGCGGCACTGGCCCGTGGCGAGCGCCCCGCCCTGCCCCGGGCAGCCACCTGTACGACAGCCATAGCGTGCCGATGGTGCTGCGCCAGTACGGCCTGGGCTACCACGGCGAAGCGGGACCCGACGAGTGGCACCTGCGTGTGTTCGACAGTGGCGGCCAGCGCTACTACCTGCTGCAGGACGCTGCACCCTATGGCTACCTGGAACACCTGATCAATGCCTTTGCCGCGGTGGTCATTTCGATCTGCGTGCTCGGCGCCTTCCTGATCGGTCGCAGGGTGGCATCGCACGTCATCGCGCCCATCACGCAGTTGGCCGATGCCGTGCAGAGCGGGCGGAAGCCCTTTCCCTGTCAGGACGCCCGCGACGAGATCGGTGTACTCGCCCGTGCCTTCGCCCGGCACAGTGATGAGCTCGAACGGTTCCTGCATCGCGAGCAATGCTTCAGCGGCGATGCCAGCCATGAGCTGCGCACGCCCTTGGCCATCATCGGCGGCGCTGCGGAAACCCTTGCCTGCCAGCTTCCGTCCGACAGCCACCTGGTCCCCAGCGCGGAGCGTATCCTGCGCACTACCCAGGAGATGCAGCGCCAGCTGTCCTGCCTGCTGCTGCTCTCACGTACCCCCGGCTCCGTGCCGCGCAACAAGGTGGCCCTGCGCCCATTGATCGAATCCTGCATGGAGCGCTGCCAACTGTGGATTTCCGGCAAGCCGGTGATCGTTGCGTTTGATGCCCGGCATGACGCCGTGCTGGACACCAACGCAGATCTGGCACACAGCGTGATCTGGAACCTGCTGCGCAACGCCTGCCAGTACACCGAAAGGGGCGAAGTGAGGATCACCCTCCACGACACCGCACTCACCTTCGCCGACACCGGACCCGGCCTGCCCTCCAGTATCGACCCACAGCAGTTCCAGCGCTTCGTGCCCGGCAGCCCGCACAGTGGCGAGGGACTGGGGCTGTCCATCGTGCAGCGCATCGTCGAGCACCTGGGTTGGAGGATGACGGTGCACTCCTCGCAGCAGGGATGCCGGTTCAGCCTGGAATGGCCCGCCTGACGGTTTCCTGACACGTGCGTGCACATGCTGGGGATTGCTCACTTCACGGCGGAAACGGCATGCAGCACCCCAAGGACAGCGGCAAGTACCCGCATGGCAAGACCGGCCTGGGCCGCATCTTCCACACCCTGATCCATTCGCGAGACGGATTCATCGCTACCTTTCGTGGCGAGGCTGCTTTTCGCCAGCTGCTGCTCCTGCACGCGCTGTTGATCACTGCAGCGTTCGTACTGGACATCAGCGCGGTCGAGCGCGCATTGGTGCTGGCGGTCTGCTTCATCAGCCTGGTGGTGGAACTGCTCAACTCGGCAATCGAGGCCGTGGTTGATCGCATCTCGCTGGAGCAGCACCCGCTGTCGAAGAACGCCAAGGACATGGGCAGCGCCGCACAGACCACCGCGTTGTTGATGGTCGGCGCGGTGTGGGGCGTGATCCTGCTGGGCTAGGCCGGCAATCCTGACAACTTCCTGATAAGGCCGTTTCGATACTGCGCGCACTCCTGTTCCGCGGACCCTGCTCGTGCGTCAATGCCTCCGTTTTCCACGGCCCCATCCGATCATCCTGGTCTGGGCCGCAGCGTTTTTCTTCACCACGATTGGAAACATCGCCCTCTGGAAGTCGCTGTGGGAACTGACCGATCTCAACGGTGTGCGCAGCATCCTGTTCCTGGCCAGCCTGCCGCTGGTGTTGTTCTGCCTGTTCAATCTGCTGCTGACGCCATTGCTGGCACTACCCTTCGTGCGCAAGCCGCTGCTGGCCGTACTCATCGTCACCAGCGCCGCCTGCAGCTATTTCATGCTGCACTACAACGTGCTGATCGATCGCAGCATGGTGCAGAACGTGTTCGAGACCAATCAGGCCGAACTGAACGCCTATCTCTCGCTGCCGCTGCTGTTGACCCTGCTGGCGCTGGGCGCGATGCCCGCTGCAGCGCTTGCCCTGGTGCGCACCGCCAGCGGAGCGGGTTCGATACGGTCGCTGCTGGTGTGGCCGGCCAACGTTCTGGCGTCACTGGTGATGCTGCTGGTGATCGGCTTTGCGTTCTACAAGGACTACTCCTCGCTGCTGCGCAATAACCGCTACATCCGCGACCAGGTACTGCCGTTGAACGTGATGCGCCATACCCACGGTTACCTGAAAAGCCTCCATAGCACCCGCCAGCAACCGCTGCGCCCGATCGGCATGGACGCGCGGCGCATACCCGGCCCGCGCCCGAAGCTGGTGGTCATGGTCGTCGGCGAGACCGCGCGGTCACAGAACTTCCAGCTCAACGGCTACCCACGCGCAACCAATCCCCGGCTCTCACGCACGGAAGGCGTCATCAGCTTCAGTGATGTCTCCTCGTGCGGAACCGCAACGGCCATCTCGGTGCCGTGCATGTTCTCGCAGATGACCCGCCAGCAATACGACAACGTTCGCGCGGCGACCGAGGAGAACGTGCTCGACATCCTGCAGCGTACCGGCGTCAGCGTGCTCTGGCGCAACAACAACAATGGCGGCTGCAAGGGCGTGTGCGAGCGCGTGCCGACCGAGGACATGCCTGCGCTGAAGGTGGCGGGCCAGTGCGTCAACACCGACGGCACCTGCTACGACGACGTGCTGCTGCACCAGCTTGGCACACGCATCGACGCGATCAACGGCGACGGCCTGGTCGTGCTGCATCAGCTGGGCAGCCACGGCCCGACCTACTTCGAGCGCTATCCGGCTGCCTCGCGGGCCTTCAGCCCGACCTGCGACAGCAACCAGATCCAGCATTGCAGCAACGAGGCGCTGGTCAACACCTATGACAACACCCTGGTGCATACCGACCGGGTGCTGGCGGAGACCATCGACCTGCTGCAAGGCTATTCGGACCGGCGCGACGTTGCGCTGATCTATGTGTCCGACCACGGCGAGTCGCTCGGCGAACGCGGCATGTACCTGCATGGCACGCCCTACTTCATCGCCCCGCGCGAACAGACCCAGGTGCCGATGGTGATGTGGTTCTCATCGGACTTCGGCCGCAACGCGGGCCTCGACATGGCCTGCCTGCGTGGGAATGCGCTGCAACGGGCGCACAGCCACGACAACATCTTCCACTCGCTGCTGGGCCTGTTCGGGGTCAGCAGCACGGTGTACCAGCGTAATCTGGATGTGTTTGCCGGATGCCGCCCGTCGGGTTCGCCGGCTGTGGCCGCCGCGCCGGCGAAGAAGCGGCACCGGCTGATGCCGGTCACCGCCCGCAACGTGGCGCGCTACTGCGCCGCCAGGGCGAAATCCAGGCCCGCACACACCGCCGCCACCTGGGCGTCGTTGCATTCCTGCGGGTTGGTGCGCGGGCTGTCCGGGTAGACCTCGGTGGTGGTCGCAAAGCGTGCGTCGGTGAAGCCGGCGCAGGCGCCGATCGAACGCGACTCGCCCCAGACCACGCCCGGCGACTGCAGCGGCAGGCCGACCAGGTTGCCGTCGGCATCGGCCGGGGCGATGTGGGTGATGGGCGCCACTGCGGCAATCAGGGCCTTCTGGAACTCGGCCTGCGGATCTTCGCTGTTGCCGATCACATAGAAGCCATCGGGAATCGTGTCGCGCTCGAACAGCTTGCCGTCGCGCGCGCAGCGCGCCGGATCGAACTCGTTCAGGTCGCTGTCGGTGGTCTCGTGCAGGTCCAGGTGCACCAGCAGGTTCGCCTTGCGCTCGCCCACCCAGGCCATCAGTGCGGCGGCTTCCTTGATCTGGCCGCCGTCACGGAAGCTACGGTTCGGATCGATCGCATCCGGGTTCCAGCGCTGGATGCGCTCGTAGCCCCACGGGCTGACGCATGGCGCGACGATCAGGTTCAGCCGGCCCAGGTAACGCTCGGCCTGCTGTTCCAGGAACTGCAGGGCGCCGTGCACGCCGCTGGTTTCGTAGCCATGCACGCCGCCGGTGATCAGCGCGGTCGGCAGCGCCGGGTTCCAGTCGTGGTTGACCACGGCGAACAGCGGGTAATGGTCCGGTGCATAGTCCAGCTGGCCGTACTGGATCACGTCGAAAACGCTGTCGTCCAGGCGCTCAAGGGCGGCCACCACGTCATCGTGGTAGCTGCGCTGGCGCTGCTGGCGGGCCCGCCACTGTGCGCGTTCCGCGTCGCCCCAGGGCTGTCCGGGGTGCCGATCGGGTAGAACTGCGCAACAGTCATGGGGTACTCCAGGGGTCGAACGGGGGATGCAGCCGGACATTCTAAGCCTTGTCGCGCCTGTGGGTACCGCCACCCAGGCCCCGCCTTCATCCAGCCGGGGTCATCTGGTTGTAAAATCAACGGTTTTTGGCCCCTCACCCCTTGATGGCGAACGCAGCGCAGCCGGTCCTGGGTGGACCGGAGTTCCTCCGCCTGCTCGCCCGTCTCAGCGACGGCGCGATGCCGGCCAGCAGTCCCGCCCTGACCGATCGCCTCGGCCAGTGGGTGGACTGGAGCCGTGCCGTGGCCCTGTCCGGCGCGTTGGGCGGACGCCTGCCCGAGCCCGGCGAAGCTGCCGAGGGGCCGAGGATGTACTGGCCGACTGCGCCCAGGCCCATGCCAGCCTGCTGGCCTCGATCCGCGAGGACGCCGAGGCCGAGCGCCTGCTGGACCTGGCCGAGGCCGCTGCCGCACCCAACTTCGCTTCGCTGCGTCAGCGCTACCGGGTGCTGCAGCAGGCCATCCAGACCGCCACCGGGCGCCTGCGCGGCCGCCTGCGCGACCAGCTGGTACAGGTCTCGCCGGAGCTGGCGCGACTGGCCGAGGTTGATGCGGTGATGGAACAGACACTCACCCCGCGCGAGCACAGCCTGCTGGCCACCGCGCCGGCGGTGCTCGGCGCCCGTTTTGAACGCGTGCATGGCCAGCCCGGCTGGCGCGCGGCCTTCCGCCATGACATGCGCACGCTGCTGCTCGCCGAGCTGCAGCTGCGCTTCCACCCGATCGAAGGGCTGCAAGACGCCCTGCGCTCCCACTGACCGGAACACCATGTCCAGAACTGCTCTCCATGTCGTTGTTTTCCTTGTCGGCCTGCTGGCCGTGTGCTGGATCGGCATTGGCTACGTTTCGGTGCATCCGCTGGGTGCAGCGGTGGCGGCGATCATTGCGGCCTGCTACATCGCCGGCGGCGTGGAGCTGTACCGCTACCGCCAGGCCAGCAACGGCCTGCGCGCCGCACTGAATGACCTGTCCAGCGCGAAGGAAAGCCTCGCCCCATGGCTGGAGCGCGTGCCGGTAGGCCTGCGCAACGCCGTGCGCCTGCGCGTGGAAGGCGAGCGCACCGCCCTGCCCGCACCGGTGCTGACCCCGTACCTGGTCGGCCTGCTGGTGCTGCTGGGCATGCTCGGTACCCTGCTGGGCATGATGGACACGCTGCGTGGCACCGGCCTGGCCCTGCAGAGCGCGACCGACATGGCCGCGATCCGCGGCTCGCTGGCCTCGCCGGTGCAGGGCCTGGCGGTGGCCTTCGGTACCTCGATCGCCGGTGTGGCCAGCTCGGCCATGCTCGGCCTGCTGGCGGCGCTGCTGCGTCGTGACCGTCTGCTGGCCGTGCAGCAGCTGGACCGCGCCATTTCCAGCGACCTGCATCCGTACTCGCAGGCCTGGCAGCGTGCCGAATCGCTGCGCCTGCTGCAGGCGCAGTCCGCAGCGCTGCCGGCGCTGGTCGACCGCCTGCAGGCGATGACCAGCACCTTTGAACAGCACAGTGCCGCCGCCAATGAGCGCCTGCTGGCTGGCCAGGCCGAGTTCCTGACCCAGAGCCAAGCGCTGCAGGAACGCCTGGCCCTGTCGCTGCAGCAGTCGCTGCGCGAAGGTGCTGAAGCCAGCGCCGCGGCCATCGGTGGCGCGCTGCAGCCGATGGCCGAGACCACCCTGGCTGGCCTGGCCCATCACGGCGAAGCACTGCATGCCCGCGTCGAGCAGGCCGTGCAGCAGCAGCTGGCCGGCCTGAGCGACGGTTTCGAACGCAGCCGGGTCGCCACCGAAGCCAGCTGGGCCAAGGTGGTGAGTGAACAGACCCAGGCGCAGCAGGCGCTGGTGAGTGATCTGCGCCAGCACCTGCAGGCCTTCAGCGATGGCCAGGGCACGCATGCCGAAGCGTTGATCGCGCGCCTCGGCGAGCGCCTGCAGGCCGATGCACAGAGCAATGCAGACGCCTTGCGTGCCGCCGCCGAGCAGCAGCAGGCCCTCAACAGCGCGCTGGTCGAGCGCCAGCAGCAGGCGTTGATCGCCGCCAGCGAACATCTGGATGCGCGTGCGCAGGCGCTGCTGCAGGCACTGGAACAGCAGCACAGCGCCAACCAGTCACTGCTGCAGGATCATGAAGCGCAGCGCTCGCAGCAGTGGCAGGCCGCGCAGGCCGCCGCCGCGACTGCGCACGCCGAACTGCAGGCCAGCCTGGACAGCCGCGAGCAGCAGCGCCAAGCGCGCTGGGACGCGGTCAGCGCCGAGTTGCAGCAGGCCCACGCCGCCCTGCAGGCGCAACTGCAGGCTGGCGACGAACAGCGCCTGCAGCGCTGGAGTGATGCCCTGCAGCACGTTTCCACCGAGCTGGCCGAGCGCCTGCAGGCCAATGGCGAACGCCTGGCTGCGCAGCAGCAACAGGTCTGCGACACGCTGGCGGCGACCGCGCAGCAGATCGGCGAGAACGGTCGCGCGCAGGCCAGCGCCACGCTGGCCGAAGTGTCCACCCTGCTGCAGACCGCGGCAGCGGCACCGAAAGCTGCTGCCGACGTCATCAACGAGCTGCGCAGCACGCTCTCTGAAAGCCTGGTGCGTGACAACGCGATGCTGGAAGAGCGCGGTCGCCTGCTGGCCACCGTGCAGACCCTGCTGGATGCAATCAACCACGCATCGCACGAACAGCGCACCGCGGTGGACGCACTGGTTGGCGGTTCGGCCGAGCTGCTGGAGCGTGTTGGCAACCGCTTTACCGACCATATCGCGGCCGAGACCGGCAAGCTGGATGGCATTGCGGCAGCACTCACCGGCAGCGCGGGTGACGTCGGCCAGCTGGCCGGCGCCTTCGGTGAAGCGGTCGCGCAGTTCGGCAGTGCCGCCACCGCGCTTTCCGGCCGCCTGGAACAGATCGGTGGCGCACTGGATGCCTCGCTGGCCCGTAGCGATGAGCAGCTGGCTTATTACGTGGCGCAGGCGCGCGAGGTGGTCGACCTCAGCCTGCTGTCGCAGAAGCAGGTGATGGAAGAACTGCAGCAGCTGGCCACGCGCCGCGGCAAGGCCGGTAGCGCATGAGCGACGAGCTGGAGGTCGATGGCGGCTCGCACGCACCGATCTGGGCCGCCTTCGGCGACCTGATGTCGGTGCTGCTGGGTGCGTTCGTGCTGATCCTGGTGGGTGTGGTCGCGGTGCAGCTGGAGCTGTCGCAGCGGCTGGACCAGGAAATGAAGCAGCGCCAGGCCGAAGCCAAGCGCCTGCAGACCCTGGAACAGGCGCTGGCCGGCCCACTGGCCGCCGGTCGCGTGACCCTGGTCGATGGCCGCATCGGCATCAGCGGCAGCGTGCTGTTCGCACTGAACTCGGACCAGCTGCAGCCGGAGGGCCAGGAGCTGCTGCGCAGCCTGGCCGCACCGCTGGCCGCCTATCTGGGCAGCCGCGAAGAGATCCTGATGGTCAGCGGCTTTACCGATGATGCGCCGGTGCGCGAAGGCAACCGCCGCTTCGCCGACAACTGGGAGCTGTCCGCGCAGCGGTCGCTGACCGTGACCCGCACCCTGATCGCCGATGGCGTACCGGCTGACGCCGTGTTCGCCGCCGCGTTCGGCAGCGAGCAGCCGGTCAGTTCCAACGCCAATGAGGAAGGCCGCGCGCGCAATCGCCGTGTGGAAATCGCGCCGATCCCCAAGCCCAAGGCGGCGGATGGCAAGTAAGCCGCCCGCGCTGGAAGGCCTGCGCGCATTGGTGCGTGACCTTGATGCGGGGTCGCGCTCGCTGCCGCATTACCCACAGGTGCCGATGCTGCAGCAGGTGCAGCGCGAATGGTCGGAGCTGCGCAGCGAACTTCAGGTGCGCCGCTCGCTGCGCGCCGAGGCCCCGGCTGACGGCGGCCCGCTGAACTCAGCGGTGCTGGTGCAGCGCATGCTCGACATGATGCAGGCCGCCAGCCCCGGCTACCTGCGCCACTTCATCGACTATGTGGACACATTGTCCTGGCTACAGGCGCTGCAGGATGGCGCCGCCAGCGGCGGTGATACCGCAAAGCCGAAACGGACACGCAAGCCGCGCTGACCGTTGAATGGTAGTGCCGGCCGCTGGCCGGCAGCTACGCATCTGCGGGTTCCTGCGGTTGCCGGCCAGCGGCCGGCACTACCCTTACGGATGCCCTGTGCACCGGAACGGGATCTGCGCTGTGGTAGTGTCGGCCGCTGGCCGGCATCACCCCAGGCCGACCACGCATACGGATACTCGCCAATCTGCCCAGCAAGACCGGCGCGCACCGGATTGCCCAGGATGTACAGGGCCTGCCGCGCCAGCGACTCTTCGGTCCTTACTGCATGATCGAAGTAGCCGGGCTGCCACACCGTACCTCGACGGCCCGCCAGGCGATTCAGGGCAAGTGCGCTCGACGATTTCATCCGGCGCGCGACGTCTGGAAGGTGAACTGCACGCAGCTCGAACATCCAGTGGACGTGATCCGGCATGACAACCCATGCGTGTGACCATACGAGCCCGCGCTGTTCGACGTAATGGAACTGGTCGATTACACATGCTGCTGCAGCTTCGCTTTCAAAGAGCCGGCGGCGCTGGTGGGTCGTGGTTGTCAGGACATAGGCCTGGCCGATGATCGAGTGACGGCCCAGGCGGAGGCGATGGCTGCTCATGCGCCATGGTGGGTCGATCATTGGGCGTTGGCTGTCAGGCCAAGCCTCGATGGGGGTTGGGAGATGTCTGAAGTTGAATGAGGTTGCCGGCCAGCGGCCGGCACTACCAGACCTCAGCCGCGCAGGGTGGCGCCGCCGTCCACGTACAGGTCGCTCATCGCTACGTGCCCGGCCTGCTCGGAGAGCAGGAACATCGCCGAGTGCGCGATGTCTTCCGGGGTGGCCAGCTTGCGCAGTGGGATGCCGGCCTTGTAGGTCTCAAGGCTGCCGACGATCACCCGTTCGGCTCCGTGCTCGTCCTGCCACATGCCGGTCTGCATCGGGGTCAGCGTGGACCCCGGGGCGACGATGTTGCAGCGGATGCCCAACGGCGCCAGCTCCAGCCCGAGGCAGCGGGTGAACATCGTGGCGGCGGCCTTGGATGCCGCATAGGCGGCCATGCCATGCCTCGGCACACCGGCCGCATTCGAGCTGACGGTAACCATCGCGCCCTGCCCGCGCGGCGACATCACCCGCGCCAGGGCACGCCCGACATGGAACACCCCGTCGGTGTTCACCGCGAACACCCGGCGCCAGTCGTCATCGCCGGTCTCGGTCACGCCGCCCACATGCAGCACACCGGCCACGCTGGCGGCCAGCATGATCGGCCCGATGCTGGACTCGACCTGATCCACCAAGCCGTCCACGGCGGCACTGTCGGTCACGTCGAGTGCGAAGGTATGCACACGCACATCTGCCGTAACAGGCGCCTCGCGATCGGTCGCCACCACGGTGCAACCGGCCTCGGCCAGCAACCGTACCAGTGCCTCGCCGATGCCACCGGCGGCGCCGGTCACCAACGCCACGCGGCCTTTGAAACCGGTCAACTGCATGTTGCGATCTCCTGTTGTTCGTCCCATTGGCGCAAGCGTGCCGACAACCACGGCGCCAGCTGCGCCACTGCATCGCGTCCGGTCAGCTCTGCGTGCAGGAATGGCAGTTCCAACGACTGCACCCTGCGCGCGTGTGCCCGCCACAACGCCGACCGCAACTGTGGCCGCGCCTGGTGATCTCGACCGGCACGCACATGCACCAGCGTGCCATCGAACGGCCGGTGGATATGTTCACGGATCAGTCGATTGGTGCCGGTCACGGCGCGCACCACGCCATCCAGCACGACATCCGGCAGGCTACCCAGCGCACTGCCGCCACGACGCAGGAACGCGAGAATGCGTTCCCGGCTGTCCAGTTCCGGATGCGCATCCGGGTCATGACCGGCAATCGCCAGCAGTGCCCGCAATGCGGCGATGGCATCGGGCTCCGGCTCGGCCCGCCAGCACTCGCTGGGATAGGCGTCCAGCAGTACAAGTTCGCCGACCTCGCGCCCGATCTCATGCAGTCGCACCGCCATCGCCTGGGCGAGGATGCCACCCACCGACCAGCCCAGCAGATGCACCGCCCCCGTCGGCTGCAATGCGACCACACGCTGTACGTAGTCGTTGGCCATCGCCTCGATACTGCTCGGCAGCGGCTGCCGCGCGTCCAGTGCCGGCGACTGCAGGCCATATACCGGGCGTGCCGGCTGCAGTGCCCGGGCCAGGGCGCGGTAGTTCCAGGCGATGCCGCCGGCCGGGTGCAGCACGAACAGCGGCGTAGGCCCGGCCGGTTCGGTCGCGGCCAGCGCAATCACCGGCCCCAGTGCGTGATCGGCCAGCGCGGGCGGCTCGGCAATGCGAACCGCCAGCGCAGCCACGGTGGGCTGGGCAAACAAGGCCCCCAGACCGAGATCGCAGCGCCAGCGCTGTTCGATCGCCAGCAGCAGGTGCACCGCCGACAGTGAGTCACCGCCGAGACTGAAGAAATCCGCATCCACCGCCACCGGCGCATCTCGCCCGAGTGCCTGGGCAAACAGCGAAGCCAGCTCCTGTTCCAACGGCGTGCGCGGCGCCAGCCCGGCGATCTCCTGCCGCGGTGGTACGGGCAGCGCGTTGCGATCCAACTTGCCGTTGGCGGTCACCGGCCAGTGATCCACGCCAACGAAGGCGGACGGCACCATGTAATCCGGCACGCGTGTGGCCAGATGACTACGCAGCATGCTGGCGTCGGCCAGTGCCGACGGCACATAGGCTACCAGCCGGCATCGCCGGGTGCGTCGTGGCGCAGGAGCACTTCCACCCGCTCCATGCCCGGCAGTTCGCGCAAAGCCGCCTCGATCTCGCCCAACTCGATGCGCAGGCCGCGCAGTTTCACCTGATGGTCGCTGCGGCCCAGGTACTCCACCGCGCCATCGCTGCGCCAGCGCGCTATGTCGCCGGTGCGGTAGATGCGCTCGCCCGCCAGGAAAGGATCGGCAAGGAAGCGTTCGGCAGTCAGGTCCTCGCGACCGAGATAGCCACGCGCCAGCTGCACACCGCCCAGATAAAGGTCACCGGCCACACCGACCGGCACCGGCTGCATCCGCGCGTCCAGCACGTAAAGGCGGGTATTCCAGACCGGGAAGCCGATCGGCACCGGCCGCGATCGATCCTGCGCCGACGCCGGCCAGTAGCTGACGTCCACCGCGGCTTCGGTCGGGCCGTACAGGTTGTGCAGCTCGGCGTGCATGCGCGCGTGGAAGCGGTCGCGCAACGCGGCGTCCAGCGCCTCGCCACTGGTGAATACCCGTCGCAGCTGCAGGCCTTCGGAGGCCGGTGCAGCGAGGAAGGCATCGAGCATCGACGGCACGAAATGCGCCGTGGTGATGCCATGCCCGCGGATCAGCCGCGCCAGTTCGGTGGGGTCGCGATGCGCATCGGGCCCGGCAACCACCAGCGTGGCTCCGCACAGCAACGGCAGGAAGAACTCCCAGACCGAGACATCGAAGGTGGCCGGGGTTTTCTGCAGCACGCGGTCATCGGCGCGGATGCCGTAGTGCTCGCGCATCCACAGCAGGCGGTTGACGATGGCACGGTGTTCGACGACCACGCCCTTCGGTTCCCCGGTCGAACCGGAGGTATAGATCACATAGGCCGCATCGCTGGGCGCCGGATCGGCCCACGGCGCGGCGAAGCTCAGCGCGGTCCACTGCTCCGGCGCGAGCACCGGTACGCCGGCCATGCGCGCCGAAACCTCCGCCGCAGCCAGAACGCACACCGGCTGCGCCGAGGCGAAGATCCGCGCCAGCCGCTCGTCGGGATGGGCAAGGTCCAGCGGCAGGTAGGCCGCGCCTGCGCGCAGCACGGCCACCAGCGCGATCACCAGCGCCAGCGAGCGCGGCAATGCCACCGCCACCACGCTGCCCGGGCCGACACCCATCGCCCGCAGCTGTGCCGCCAGCGCGAAACTGCGCGCTTCCAGCGTTGCGTAATCCATGGCAGCATCGCCGAACACCAGCGCAGGCGCGTGCGGGTCCCGATCCATGCCCTGCTGCAGCAATTCAACCAGGGTGGTCTCAGGAAGCGCGTGCGCGGTGGCGTTGAAACCCTGCAGCACCTCTTGCGCCTCCATGGGCGTGGCCAAGGGTACGGCTTCGATATCGTCAGCCTGCAGCGCCGCCGACACGAAATTCAGCAGCCGCGCCGCGTGCGCCTCGACATCCTCGCGACTGTACAGCGCGGGATTGGCCTCGATCTCCAGATCCAGCAGGTGCTGGCCATCGCCACGGAAACCCAGCGCCAGGTCATCCACCGGCCCGGTGCACAGCACCTCCAGCGCCGCCTGCACGCCGGGCAGGGCCGGCGGCCTGTAGAACGGCTGCACATTCACCAGCGGGCCGTGCAGGCGCTGCTGCGTGCCGACCAGGCCCAGGTCCCGGCGCAGCTGCTCGCCCCGGTAGCGGCCGTGCCTGCGGCCTTGACTGAGCTGGCGACCCAGGCCCCGGGCAAAGGCCTCGACGCTGCCCTCGCCGGCCGCCACGCGCAGCGGCAACACATTCATCACCATCGCCGGCACCCGCGCCGACGCGTTGCCCAACCGCCCCATGTAGGGCACGCCCAGCACCACTTCATCGGCGCCACTCATCCGCCGCAGGTACTCGGCCGCCAGTGCGACCAGCACATCCGGCCAAGGCTGCAGCCAACGCACCGAAGCCTGCAGCAACAGCTCACGGAATGCCGCATCGAGCGGCTGCACCCAGCGCAGCGCGTCGTCACTGGCCGCGAGCGTGCCGGCCAGGCCTGCGCCTGCCGGTGCGCCCTGCATGTGCTCACGCCACCACTGCCCGGCCTGCACGCGGCGCGGATCGGCACGGTAGGCGGCATCATCGGCCAGCACAGCGGACAGTCCTGGCAGTGGCTCACCCTTGCGGCCGGCGTACAACGCGCACACGCGATCGGTGAACAGCGCCATGCCGTAGCCATCGGCAGCCAGATGATGCACCCGCAGGTACCAGACCCAGCGCTGCCCACCCAGTTCAAGCAGCACCTGCTGGCTGATCCGGTCGCGGGTGGGATCGACCGGGCTCAGCCGGTCGGCGTGCATCAGGCTGCGTGCCGCAGCGGCGGGATCCGCCTCGGCGGACACATCGCGTACGGAAAGCAGCGGTACGTGTACCGGGTCATGCCACTGTAGTGGCTGGCCATCGGCACCTTCGGCAAAGCGCAATGCGAAAGCCTCGGCCTCGCGCGCAGCCCGGTCTGCCGCTGCGACGAACGCGGCCACGTCCAGCGGGCCGTCGATCCATACCGCGTGCGCGGTATTGAATGACGGATTGTCCGGTGCCAGCCGCTGTGCAAACCACAGCCCCGCCTGGGCCTCGGTCAACGCCACCGGCGTGGCCAGCGCTGCGGCGTTCATGCGTTCTGCGCGGCCTGCAGTTGCTGCACCACACCCCACCACTGGCGCAGCGTGGTGTGCTCGGCCAACTGCGAGAACTCCAGCGGAAGGCCATTGTTGCCCCAGGCCAGGACCAGGCCGAGCATGCGCATCGAGTCCAGGTCCAGGTCGATCAGGTTGTCGTCGTCACCGATCTCGGCCGGCGTGCACTCCAGGACACGCGCCACGTCGGCACGCATCCGCTCCAGATCCAGCGCCTCACCCATGGCAGCCATCACAGCACCTCCAGCAGCTGATCGGTGGTCATCGGCACACCACAGGTGCGCGCGATCCAGTGCAGCGCCTGATCGTGATCGGCACGCGAGAAGTCGGCCACCGCATCAGCGGCGATGAAGGCCTCGATATCACGCTGGAAGGCATCGACCACGGTCGCGGTACAGCCGATATGGGCGTACACGCCGGTCACCAGCAGCTGATCACGCCCACGTACCCGCATCAGCGTCTCCAGGTTGCTGCGCTGGAAGGCGCTATAGCGATGCTTGACCAGCACATGCTCGCCCGGCTGCGGCGCCAGCGCCTCGATGATCGGCTCATGATCGGCGCTGCGACGCATGCCCGGTCCCCACAGGTCGGCCTGAAGGCCGCGGTCGCGACGGTCCTGGTCACCGTGCTGGGCGGTGTAGAACACCGGAATGCCCTGCGCGCGGCAGTGCGCCAGCAGGCGCACGATGTTGTCCACCGCCGGCCGCAAGGGCGTGCTGCCGGCGTCGAATGCCGCCAGGAAGTAGCGTTGCATGTCGTGCACCAGCAAAGCCACACGATCGCGCTGCGGGCGCCACGGGCCACGCGCCTGCGGCAGTTCGGCGGCGGTCGGCAAGGGATAGTCGGTGATACGGGGCAGCGCCATCAGCGCGTTCCTCCTGTCTGTTGCAGATGACGCGCACGCAGCTGCGCGCGCAATTCGCGGCGGCTGATCTTGCCGACCGCCGTGGTATTGAAACTGTCGACGAACACGATCTGGTCGGGCACCTTGAACGCCGCCAGGCCGCGCCCGCGCATCCAGGCCTTCAGTGCCGGCGCCTTGAACGGTTCGCCCTGCGGGATCACAAAGGCGCAGCTGCGCTCGCCCAGGTACTCGTCGGGAATCGAGACCACGGCCGCATCGAACACGCCCGGATGTGCCAGCAGGTGGTCCTCTATCTCTTCAGCAGAGATCTTCTCGCCCGCCCGGTTGATGTGGTCACCCGCACGCCCCTGCACCACCAGGTAGCCTCCGGGCAGCTGCTGCACACGGTCACCGGTACGGTAGAAGCCGTCATCGGTGAACGAGCGCGCATTGGCCACCGCATCGTTGTGGTAGCCACGGATGGTGTACGGGCCACGGGTGAGCAGATGCCCCACCTCGCCTTCGGCCACCGGCTGGTCATGGTCATCGACCACGCGCACTTCGTCGTCCGGACTGATCGGCCGACCCTGGCAAGCCACGATCAGGTCCTCCGGATCATCCAGCCGCGTGTAGTTGACCAGGCCTTCGGCCATGCCAAACACCTGCTGCAGCGTGCAGCCAAGGCCGTCGATCACTCGCCGTGCGGCTTCCGGCACCAGTTTGGCACCGCCCACCTGCAGCACCTGCAGGCTCGACACGTCATACTTGCTGGTGGCGGCGGCCTGCGCCCACAGCAGCGCCAGCGGCGGCACCAGGCCGCAGCAGGTCACCCGCTCCCGTGCGATCAGCGGGAATGCGGCGTCCGGCCCGGGGCCGGGGCTGAGCACCACGCGGGCACCGGCATACAACGCGCCGAAGAAGCCGGGCGAGCTCATCGGGAAATTGTGCGCGGCCGGCAGCGCGACCAGGTAGACGCTGTCGCGGTCGATGCCGCAGATTTCATTGCTGGCACGGAACGAATAGATGTAGTCGTCATGCGTGCGTGGAATCAGCTTGGACAGCCCGGTGCTCCCACCGGAAATCTGCAGGAACGCCACAGACTGCGGGTCCGGATCGGCCGGCAACCGGCTGCGATCGCCCTGCAGTGCCTCCACCCCAATGAACTCCGCCGCATCGCCGTCGATCACTACATGGCGAACCGCCGGCACGTCGGCCTGCAGCGCCCGCGCCAGTCCGCGATGGTCGAAGCCATCATGCAGCCCGGTGGTGATGTAGGCACTGGCTTCGGCCTTGTTGGCGAAGTGCACCAGCTCGGTGATGCGGTGTGCCGGCAACGCGTACACCGGCACCAGTCCGGCGCGGAACAGGCCACAGACCGTTGTGACGAAGCCTGCCGTGTTGCCCAGCTGCACCAGCACCCGCTCCCCTGGCTGCAGGCCGAGCGTCAGCAGGCCGGCACCGATCCGCCCGGCCTCGTGCCACAGCTGCGCATAGCTCAGGCGCACGTCGCCGGCGACCACCGCAATGTCATCGGCATAGCGTTCTGCACGTTCGCGCAGGAACCCCGGGAAGGTCTCGCCACGCCAATGCCCAGCCTCGCGATAGCGCGCCATCAGGTCATCCGGCCACACCTGCTGCAGTGGCAGGCGGGAAGCGTCAGTGGAGGTAGTCATGCGGCAGGCTCGATCGCAGGCGCGGATTCATGGACACCCAGCGCATTCAGCAGGGCGGCGAACTTCGCAGCGGTCTCGGCCACCTCGGCCTCGGGCTGCGAGTCGGCAACGATGCCGGCGCCGGCGAACAGGCGCAGCTGCATTCCCTGCAGGCGTGCGCAGCGGATTGCCACATACCAGTCGCCGTCACCCTGCGCGTCCAACCAGCCCACGGCGCCGGCATAGAAGCCGCGCGGCACCGGTTCCAGCTCGCGGATGCGCTGCAGCGCCGCCAACCGCGGCGTACCGCAGACCGCCGGCGTAGGGTGCAGTTGCGCCAGCAGCTCGGCGGCCGACGTGTGCGGATCCTTCAGCGTGGCATGGATGCGTGTGCCCAGATGCCACATGCTGGCGGTGGCATGCAGCGCCGGGCGCGGCTGTGCATCGATGTGGCTGCAATACGGCGCCAGACCCTCGACGATCGCCTCGACCACATGACGGTGCTCGTCATGGTCCTTGGTCGAGGCCAGCAGGTTCTGCGCGGCGCGCTCGTCCTCGGCAGCATCGGCGCAGCGCCGCGCAGACCCCGCCAGCGGGTGCGACAACAGCTCAGCACCACGCTTGCGCAGCAGCAATTCCGGGGTCGCGCCCACCAGCCACGCTGGCGCCTGACCCACTTCCACCGGCAGCGGAACCGCATAAGTCGCCACCGAAGGATCCGCGCCCAGCCGTGCCAGCAGCACGTCCGGAGACAGCACCCGGTGGGTGCGTGCCACCAGGCTGCGCGCCAGCACCACCTTCTGAAGGTCCAGTTCGGGCGCGCGCAGTGCCTGCACCGCCGCAGCCACCGACGCCGCGTACGCCTGCGCCGAAGGCTCGGCCTGCAGGGCACCCTCCAGCGCTGGCGCGGCCTGTGGCTGTAGTGCCAGCGCTGGCAGCAGGCGCTCGGGCTGGTACAACGCGTCGTCGGCACGGGGTTCGAATGGGACTGCGCCAACCAGCAGGCCCGGGCCGCCGCGCTGCTGGGCAAAGAACACCGAAACGCGTTCCGCCAACGTCGCCAGCGCACCGGCCGGCAGCGTGGCGCGGCAACCGCGTGCGTGCACGTGCTGGCCAGCGTGCTGCAGCAGGAACAGCGTCGCGTCGTCGCTGCTCTCCTGCGGCGCTGGCGCAGCCTCCGGCCACGCGCCCTGCATCAGGGAATCGTTCATGGGGTCTCCTTCATCCGATGCACTGCGGCCAGCGCGCACAGCAACAGCAGCAACGCGCCGACCAGGAGGTATGGCAGGCTGGGCCCGCCGCGATACACCAGCGTGCCGAGCATCGGCCCGGCCACCATGCCCAGTCCCTGCGCGGCAGCGACAGTACCGGCGGCGGCGCCCTGCTCGTGCGCCTCCACCGCGTCGGCGGCCAATGCCTGGAACGAAGGGAATACGAAGCCCATGCCGAATGCAGCCAGTGCGTAGGCCGCAGGCAGTTGCCAGGCCTGCTGCACGCCCGCCACCGAAGCAAAGCCGATGCCTGAGATCACGGCGCCGAGGGCGATCCAGCGGCGCGGATGAACCTCCAGCTTCATCACCAGCGCCTGCGCCAGGATCAGGCCAACGCCGACCGCCGTCAGCGCGATGCCGGCCATGCGCGCACCGGCCGCCGCATCCAGGCCCAGGCGATCAATCGCGAAGAAGCCAACCGTGACCTGCGCGATGGTCACGGAAACCATGGCGATGAACGCCGCCAGCTGCGGCAGGCGCAGGCGCGGGTCGAGGCGGCTTATCGGCGCACGGCGCTGGGCGGAAACGCCCATTACAGGCGCTGTGGCCGGCAGTCGCCAGGCCAGCAGCGCCAACGCCAGCAGTGGCAACAGTGCGGCCACGTACAGCGCCAGCGACAGGTTCGTATAGGCCAGCCAACCCGCGGCAGCCGGGCCCAGCACCATGCCCAACGCGTTGGCGCTGCCCAGGCGGGCGAGGAACTTCGCACGCTGCCCGGTCGGTGCCTTGTCGGCGATCAGCGCAGCTGCGGTAGGAGGCACCGCTGCGTAGAACAGGCCGATCAGGCCGCGCGCAGCGACCAGCACCAGCACTGACACCAGCACCGGCGGCACCGCCTGCAGGGCCACGTCGATGAACACCGCCAGCGCGATGTAGACCACGGTGTAGGCACTCATCGCCAGCATCAGCACGCGCTTGCGGCCGATGCGGTCGCTGAGCTGGCCCCAGGGGCGCGCGGCCAGCATCCACAACACGCCTGCGGCGGTGACTGACAGCCCGGCATGCCACTCGGACAAACCGAGCATGCGGACCACCGGGCCGATCACGGCGACGAAGGACATCATCGCCATGGTGCCAATCAGGGCAGCCAACACCAGCGCCGGCAAGCCGGGAACGACGGGACGTGCGTGCATGAAACACCAGCCGTAACAGGAAAGGATTGGCCGGGCGCGCCTGCGCGCCCCACCCGGCACCGACCCTGCTCAGGGCCAGATGCCACCCTCAAATGATAACGGCTCGTATTTGCATTTGATACCCATTCTCTTGAATGGGCGCGCAACACTGGGTTCAGCGCATTGCACGCAGGCCGAGCAGGCCACGGCGCTTGAACCACCACTCCAGGGCAGTGTCACCAGCGGCGGGATCGCTGCCAGCAGGGCCAGGGCACTGGCCCACCACGGCCAGCGCAGGCGCACCGCCGCGAGCAGCGTCACCGCCACATAGACGAGGAAAGCCACGCCGTGCAGCGGCCCGAACACCTTCACCAGGGCCACGTTGGCCATCGGGCCGTACTTCATCCACATGCCGATGAGCAGGCCGGCCCAGGTCACGGCCTCGATGAAAGCGACCGCAGCGAACAGGCGTCCGGTCGGGTGCATGGGGGAACGTTGGGTCACGTGGGGCTCCGGCATCGGGGTATCAAATGCGAATGATACGCAGATGCGCGCTGCATGTAGAGTCGAGCCGTGCTCGACTGCTTCTGCCTCGGCCACTGAAGGAAACACTCAGCAGTTCAGCGGGCGCAGCGGCGAGAGCGTGTCCACCAAGGTGGACACCTACCCGGGCATATCCGGCAGAACCTGCTCCCCGATCTCGCGCAGCACGTCATCCATCGTCCGCCCGTTATCGATCAGGTTGAACATCACATGCGCCACGCCCTGCGCATGCACGCGCAGCAGATACTCACGCAGGCCATCGCGGCCGACCTTCAGGCCCAGCGGCAGCGGCTCGGGCGGCGCCTGCGGATCTGCCTGCAGGTCCAGCAGCATCGACTGCACGAACGGCTTGCCTGGCCCGCCGCGCTGCGCCAGCGCCTGCTGCCACAGGCCGATGCGCCCTTCCTGCGCGGCCTCTTCGCGGTGATAGGTGGCCCAGCCTTCGGCCTCACGCGCTATCCACTGCAGGCTCTGCCGCGCGGTACCCACCACCAGCATCGGAATGCGGGTTGCCGGCGCTGGCAGCACGTCGAAGCCACCAGTGGCCTGCAATACGGCGGTGCGCTCATCGGCGGCCGGTGACAGCGCCGCCCGCAACAACGTCCAACGCTCACGGAAGGTCGCCGCCCTGCCCTCCAGATCCTCGCCGAATGCGGCGAACTCTTCCGGGCGGTCACCCGAACCCAGGCCCAGTACGAAGCGTCCGCCGCTGATCCGGTCCAGGCTCAACGCCGACTTCGCCACCTGCAGGGGCTGGCGCAATGGCAGCACGATGGCCGCGCTGCCGACCACGATGTGCCCCGTCGCGGCCGCCAGCATGCCCAGCCACAGGAACGGATCGTCCAGCGCACTTGCTGTCGCGTCCGGACCCTGCGGCACCATCAGCGGCACATCGCGCGCCCACAACGCGGCGAAACCAAGATCGTCGGCCAACCGCGCGATGCGCCGCGCCTGATGCGGATCGGCCAGCCCCTGCGACGCCACCGGCGTCATCAGGCCCAGGCTCAAGCCCTGCCCTGGAAACAACGCAGCGTACGCGGGATTGAAATCACTCATGCCTGCAGCTTAGCGTGCAGGCATGGGGCAGCGATGACGCGCAGCCCGCCACGGGAAGAACACTGCATGCCGACGATCCGCCCTGCCCGCGTCGATGACCTGCCCGCGATCAGCGCGGTGTGCCTGGCCGCGTTCACTGCGGCGGTGGCGCCCTCGCTCAGCGCAACCGGCATCGCCACGTTCGGCAATGTCGCCGCCGCCGATGCGTTCGGTGAACGCCTGCACGGCGACAACCATATCCTGGTGGCCGAGCAGGACGGCCGTATCATCGGCGTGGTCGAGCTGAAGGAAGGTCGCCACCTGGCGATGCTGTTCGTCGATCCCGGCTGCCAGGGACAGGGCATCGGCCATGCACTGTTCGAGGCGGTGCTGCCTCAGGTACGCGCGCCGGCCCTGACCGTACGCGCATCGCTCAACGCTGTGCCGACCTATCTGCGCTATGGCTTCGTGATTGACGGTGAGGCCGGCGAGTTCAACGGACTGGTCTACCAGCAGATGGTGCGGGCAGCCGCCTGAAGGCACGGGCCCCGGCCAATGCCCGGGGCGTCATGCCCCGGCGCATGTCCGTCATGAGCAAACTGAATCAGCGGGTTCCCTGCGCGTTCCTACAATGCCCTGTCACCCTGCCCTTCGAGATCCTGCCGATGCGCGTCGCGCTTTCCGTGTTGCTGCTGGCTTCGGCGCTGAGTGCCTGCGCCCCGGCCCCGGTTTCCACCGCCAACTCCGCCGAGGCACCTGCGCCGGCCAAGGGAATCGCGTGGCGCCAGGGTGACGTCGATGATGCCTTCGCCGAAGCCGCAGACAGCGGCAAGCCGGTGCTGCTGTACTGGGGCGCGGTCTGGTGCCCGCCGTGCAACCAGCTCAAGGCCGGCCTGTTCAAGGACCCGGCCTTCATCGCCTTGACCGGCAAGTTCGTGCCGGTCTATCTGGATGGCGACGAGGAAGGTGCGCAGGCCTGGGGCGAACGCTTCGGGGTGCGCGGCTACCCGACCCTGATCGTACTGGACCCACAGCGCAATGAACTTACCCGCGTGGCCGGTGGCAACGACGCCGCCGAACTGACCCGGGCGTTGACCGTTGCCGCCGGGCGCCGCAGTGCAATCGCTGCCACTCTGGCCACCGCCCTGGCCACGCCGGAGAAGTTGGCTGCAGAAGACTGGCAGGTACTGGGCGACTACGGCTGGGAAGTCGACGCCAACCGCCTGGCCGGCGAGCGCAGGAGTCAGGATGTACTGCGCCAGCTGTCCAAGGCGGCACCGGATGCCGCCCTGCAGCGCCGCTTCGCCCTGCTGGCCTTGGCCACCGCCGACACGCCCGCCAGCTCGCCTACCGAAGTACGCGAGCTGCTGCAGGCCGTGCTGGCGCAGCCGGCCGAAGTCCGCCGCAACCGTGAGTTGCTGGGCTATGCAGGCGCACAGCTGGTCACGCAGGCCAGTACTGGGCCGGCCACCCGCAACACGCTGGGCCAGCAGCTGCTGGTCGCGCTGGAACGCGCAGATGCCGAGCGCGGCGACCGCGCCGACGACGCATTGTCGCGCGCACTGACGGAAGTATCGCTGGCCCGCCAGCAGCAGCCGAAGGGCGCACTGCCCGCGCCGCTGGTTGATCGGGTCAAGCAGCGCGTGGCCGCGGCCGACGCCACCGCCACTGATGCGCATGCACGCCAGGCCACGATCAGCAGCGCGGTCTACGCACTGCGCCAGGTCGGTGACGACGCCGGTGCCGAGGCGTTGTTGCTGGCGGAGCTGAAGCGCAGCGAGCAGCCCTACTACTACATGCCCGAGCTGGCCGAACTGGCCGAGCAGCGCGGCGACACTGCCGGTGCGCTGGAGTGGTTGAAGCGTGCCTACGACGGTGCGCAGGGCCCGGCCACCCGCGTGCAATGGGGCGTGCTGTACGTGGAAGGGTTGCTGAAGCTGGCGCCGAACGACGCGCCGCGCATCGAGCAGGCCACCGCCTCGCTGATCGCCGAACTGGAGGCGCAGCCGTCGGGTTACCACCAGCGCACCCGCCAGCGTTTCGAGCGCCTGGCCGGGCAGCTGAAGGCGTGGAGCGGGAAGCACCAGGGTGCCGAGACGCTGGCGCGATTGCAGCAGAGGATGCAGCAGGCGTGCGGTGAACAGGTGGATGGCGCGTGCAAGGACTGGTTGAGTTGAGTTGATGAAAACGCGGGCGGCTGGTTCGCCTGCCGGCGCCTTTGTTGATGCCGGTTGTGGCCGGGGGAGGGGCTGGCCGGGACACGCCGTAAACCCATCCTTGGGGGCTCGATGGCGCCATCCATGGCGCCAACGGTCCCGGCCAGCCCCTCCCCCCGCCACCGGACGGTTTCCTGCGAGCGCGGGCAGCACTTCAGCGCGCCGGTGAGGTTAGAAAAGCGGGTTCTGGTAGTGCCGGCCGCTGGCCGGCAACCCGACCTTGCCAGCATGCCGGCCAGCGGCCGGCACTACCATTCCGCTCGTGCTGTCCTGCAGGAAGAATCAAAGCGATGAACGCGCACGCACCTCAATCCCGCCCCTTGACCTCAACCAATGTTGAGGTGCGATAACGATCTCCCCACGGCCAGCCCCCTGGCCTTCCCACGGAGATTGCTTCGATGTCGTACTCGCTTCCCCCGCTCCCCTACGCCTACGACGCCCTTGAGCCGCATTTCGATGCGCGCACGATGGAGATCCACCACAGCAAGCACCACCAGACCTACGTCAACAATCTCAACGCCGCCATCGAGCAGGCCGGCATCGCCGAGCAGCCGGTCGAGGCGCTGATCGCCAACCTCGATGCCGTGCCCGAGGCCCAGCGTGGCGCGGTCCGCAACAACGGCGGCGGCCACGCCAACCACAGCCTGTTCTGGACCGTGCTCAGCACCACCGGTGGTGCACCCGATGACGAACTGGCCGCCGCCATCGACCGTGACCTCGGCGGTTTCGATGCTTTCAAGGTGGCCTTCACCAAGGCCGCGCAGACCCGCTTCGGCAGTGGCTGGGCCTGGCTGACCAGCGATCGCGATGGTCGCCTGCAGGTGGAAAGCAGCGCCAACCAGGACAGCCCGCTGATGGGTGCAGCCGTAGGCCTGTCCGGCCACACCCCGATCCTCGCACTGGATGTCTGGGAACACGCCTACTACCTGCACTACCAGAACCGCCGCCCGGACTACATCGGCGCCTTCTTCAACATCATCAACTGGGCCGAAGTCGGCCGGCGCTACCACCAGGCCCGGGCCTCATGAGCGGCGAGACACTGCCCTACGCCGGGCCGTGGGCCGGGGTGTTCCCCGCCCCGGCCCCGGTGCCATCGGTCGAGATGCCGCCGCGTGCCCTGCGGCGGCTGCTCGGCCATTTCCCGACCGGCGTGGCCATCGTCTGCGCGCGCGATGCACAGGGCAAGCCGGTCGGCCTGACCATCAACTCGTTCGTGCCGGTCTCACTGCAGCCACCGTTGGTGCTGTGGAACCTGGCGTTGCACGCACAGAGCCTGTCCACCTTCCAGCGCGCCACGCGCTTTGCGCTCAGCGTGCTGGCGGCCGACCAGGAAGCGCTGGCCCGGCGCTTCGCCGATCCGCAGGTCCGCAACCGCTTCGACGGCCTGGCATTGCTGGATGACGATGAGGACGCCCCACCCCGCATCACCGGTGCGGTCGCCCATCTCACCTGTACCCGCCACGCGCAGTGGCCGGTGGGCGATCACCTGCTGCTGGCCGGTCGCATCATCGAAGTGCACGAGAACGGCGGCGCGCCGCTGCTGTTCCATCGCGGTCGGTTCCAGCCGGGTCCGGCCGAACTGCTGGTGGAGGTACGCGGATGAACATCGAAGCACTGGAATGCATGCTCGCCGCCGGCAAGGACGGCGCGCTGCTGCGCTTCGGCCTGGGCAAGGGCTGGCTGGATGCCGGCAACCCGGTACGCGCGGCAACCCACCTGGGCCGTTGCGTGGTGCTTGATCCGCAGTACTCGGCGGCCTGGAGGCTGCTGGGCAAAGCCTGGCTGGCCAGTGGCCAGCCACAGGCGGCCCGTGAGGCGTGGCAGCGCGGCTTGAGCGTGGCCGGCAGCAAGGGCGACCAGCAGGCACGCAGGGAAATGCAGGTGTTCCTGCGCCGCCTGGACCGCGAGCAGGCGGCCCTGGCGAAGGCGGGCTGAGTCGATCAGCCCGCGTTGGCCGATGCCGGTGCGGACATGATGTCCGGCATCGGCAGGCGGCGCGGCTTGCTCGGGAATGCGTGGCGCAGGATGCGCCAGACCACCTGGCCGAACTGGCGCGGCAGCGAGCCGTTGTTGTAGTGCTGGCCGTAGCGGCGGCAGATGTCCTTCACTTCCTTGGCGATGGCCGCATAGCGGTTGGCCGGCAGATCCGGGTAGAAATGGTGCTCGATCTGGTGGCTGAGGTTGCCCGACAGCACGTTGATCAGGAACCCACCGCTGATGTTGGACGAACCGCGCAGCTGGCGCAGGTACCAGTGGCCGCGCGACTCATTGCGCAGGCACTCCTTGGGGAAGGTTTCCGATTCGGCGGTGAAGTGCCCGCAGAAGATGATCACGTAGGTCCAGATGTTGCGCAGGCCGTTGGCGACCAGGTTGCCCAGCATCACGGTGAGGAAGAACGGACCCGCCAGCAGCGGGAAGAACACGTAGTCCTTCAGCACCTGGCGCAGCATCTTGCGCGCCACCGGGCGGGTCTGCAGCCACATCGCACGGGCACTCATGCGGCCCTTCAGCCAGCGGCCAAGGCGAAGGTCCTGCGCCGCCACACCCCACTGGAACAGCAGTGCGAAGATCGGCGCGATGATCGGCTGCAGCAGGTAGAACGGCTTCCAGCGCTGTTCGGGGAAGATGCGCAGCAGGCCATAGCCGATGTCATCGTCCATGCCACGCACATTGGTGTAGGTGTGGTGGCGGAAATTGTGGGTCTTGCGCCAGTTGTCGGCGGTGGCAACGATGTCCCACTCGTAGGTGTTGCCATTGAGCTTGGGATCACCGGTCCAGTCGAACTGGCCGTGCATCACGTTGTGGCCCAGCTCCATGTTCTCCAGGATCTTCGACAGCGCCAGCAGCAGCGTGCCGGTGATCGCGGCCGGCCACAGCAGCGGCATCCAGAACAGCGGCGAAAACGCTGCCAGGAACAGCAGGCCACGGCCACCCACGCCGAACCAGCGCACGGCGGCGGCCACGCGGCGGATGTAGCGGGTATCGGAGGCGCCGAGGCTGCCGATCACACGGTCGCGGATCGCGTCGAGTTCCTCGCCGAAGGCATGCATCTCGGCAGTACTCAGGGCACGGTCGGTGGCGCGGGTCATGGCAGGCGTCCTCAGAGATCCAGGGTCAGGTCGGTGGTCGGTGCGCTCACGCAGATCCGCACCGGCTGTGCCGATTCGGACTGCAGGTCGCCGGTGCGCAGGTGGCGGGTGGCGCCACTGACGCGGTCACAGCTACAGGTATTGCAGATGCCCATGCGGCAGCCATGCTTGGGCTTGATGCCATGGGCTTCGAGGCTTTCCAGCAACGAGCGGCCGCGCGGCACGCTCAGCTGGCGGCCACTGCGGGCAAGGGTCAGCGACACTTCGCCTTCGCTGCTGGCGTCGCGCAACGGCGCCGGCGGAGTGAACGCTTCCGCCTGGAAACCCGCGACCTGGTGCGCCAGGCGTTCGCGCGCAGCGGCAACGAATCCATCCGGGCCACAGGCCAGCACGTGGCGCTGCGCCAACGGGGTGTCATCGCCGGCGACCTGCAGATCGTGAGTATCGATGCGTGCGGCAGGCGCATCACCCTCGCGGGTGGTCAGCAGGTGCACACGCAGGTTCGGCTGGCGCGCGGCCAGCGCCTGCAGCTCATCACGGAACTGCAGCTGGGCGGCACTGCGCTCCCAGTAGAACAGGTCCACCGGCGCGGCCAGCGGGCGCTGGCAGGCGTCGCGCAGCAGGCTGCGCATCGGCGTGATGCCACTACCGGCCGCCAGCAGCAATACCGGAGCCGCGGCCGGCAACTGGAATTCTCCGAACGCAGCCTCCACGCGGAACAGCTCGCCCGGCTGCGCATGGTTGACCAGATGCTGGCTGACCCGGCCGCCCTCGACCGCCTTGACGGTGATCGCCAGTTCGCGCGGTCCCAGTGCGGTGGGGCTGTAGCTGCGCTGCCACAGGCGTCCTTCAATCTCCACGCCGAGGGTGACGTGCTGGCCCGCGCGCATGCCGGCCCAGTGCCGGTTGGTGCGCAGGACCAGGGTCGCCGCGCCCTCGCCGGCCGGCTCGCGCCGGACCAGGCGGGCCACCGGCTCGCGCAGGGTCCACAGGGGATTGAGCTGGCCCGCCCAGAAATCGAACAGCGACGGCGAGAGCCAGCGGTACGGAGAGAACAGGGATGGACGGACGACAGCGCTCATGGGCGCACTATACGGGCGCACATACACCTGTGTATACATGTGTATATTGAACCGGATTGGGTATGATTCAGCCTCGCCCCACCGGAACCGTCATGGCCGCCGCCACCGTCTTGTCGACGCCTGAAGATGCCAACAGCCCGGCCCGCCGTACGGTGAGCCGCGAAGATCTGCTGGCCGCCGCCCTGAAGCTGATCGGGCCGCACCGCAGCCTGTCCACGCTCAGCCTGCGCGAAGTGGCACGCGAGGCCGGCATCGCGCCGAACAGCTTCTACCGGCAGTTCCGCGACATGGACGAACTGGCCGTAGCGCTGATCGACGCAGCCGGCCGCTCGCTGCGCACCATCATCGGCGAGGCCCGCCAGCGCGCCACCTCCACCGCCACCAGCGTGGTGCGGGTTTCGGTGGAGACCTTCATGGAACAACTGCGCGCCGACGACAAGCTGCTGCACGTGCTGTTGCGCGAAGGCGCGGTCGGCTCGGACGACTTCAAGCACGCAGTCGAGCGCGAGCTGCATTATTTCGAGGAAGAGCTGCAGCACGACCTGGTGCGCCTGGCCGCACTGGATGGCGCGGTGCTGCACGCTCCGGAACTGGTAGCCAAGGCCATCACCCGGCTGGTGTTCGCGATGGGCGCCACCGCCATGGACCTGCCTCCGGAGAAGGATCCGGAGCTGGTCGAACAGATCTCCACGATGATCCGCATGATCATCGTCGGCGCCCGCACGCCCGCCGCATTCCGCCGCGGCTGACGATCGCGCCCTGGGGTCGGATCCCTTTCCAAAGGAAAGGGCTCTGACCCCAACCTCACTGCCCACACGGCAACTCCATCCTCCGGACATGACCACCGGCAGGTTTGTGGTTGTTTTATGTAATGTTATAACACTCCCTGATCTGACCCGGCCGGCGCTCCACTCGGAATTGCTGCGGCTTCGTTATATAGCGCTTGCTATATTGATAAGCCGCTGCTTCCATATGCATCAGCCAGGTCGCCCTCGCCGCCTTTCTTCCCCAAGGACGACGCCCTCATGTGCTCTATCCCCCACCGCTTCCGAAGGTTGCCGCTGGCCGCCGCCATTACCCTGGCCCTGCCGCTGCCTGCACTGGCTGACACTCCGAAACCGACCGAACTGGACCGTGTGCAGGTCAAGGTCAGCACCGCCACGCGCAGTGAACGCCTGCTGTCGGACGTGCCGATCCGCACGGAAGTGCTGCGCAAGGAAGACATCGCGCTGCGCGCGGCCACCGACTTCTCGCGCGCCGCCGAGCTGATCAACGGCCTGCGCGTGGAGAGCAACTGCCAGAACTGCAACACCAGCGAAGTACAGCTGCTGGGCCTGCCCGGCGCCTACAACCAGCTCCTGTTCGATGGCATCCCGCTGCTGTCCACGCTGGGCAGCGTGTACGGCCTGGAACAGATCCCGGCCGGGTTGGTCGACCGCATCGAAGTGGTCAAGGGCGGTGGATCGGCGCTGTACGGACCGGGCGCGGTTGCCGGTGTGATCAACCTGATTCCGCCGCTGCCGGCGCGCAGCGGCGGCCATGTGCAGGCCGGCGTGGATGTGCTGGAGGGTACACCTCAGAAGAACGCCGACGTTCGACTGGACCTGGTCGCCAAGGACGCAGACGCCGGTCTGTCGGTGATTGCCCAGCGCAACTGGAACAACGGCATCGACTACAACGGTGACGGCTACACCGAGATCACCCGCAAGAACCTCAAGGTCGGCGGGCTGCAGGCCTGGTACGCGCCCACGCCGGGCACGCGGCTGCGCCTGGACCTGCAGGTGACCGATGAAACCCGCCGCGGCGGCAATCGCCTGGACCAGCCAGAGTACCTGGCCAACATCGCCGAATCGCTGGATACGAAATACCGCCGCGGCAGTGTGTCGTGGGACCAGGAGATCACCGCCGACGTCGATTTCCGCCTGGCCTACGCCTTCGCCGACATCGACCGCGACAGCTTCTACGGCGGCCTGGGCGACGTGGTCACCGATCCCTCGGCGCCCGGCCATGACCCGTTGCAGCTTGACCGCAACCTGGCCGGCAGCGCGGCCTCGCGTTCATGGCGCCAGTACGGCCACACCCACAACCCGCTGCACTACATCGACAGCCAGTTGAACTGGCGGCTGGGCGCGCATGCACTGGCCTTCGGTGTGCAGTACAAGCACGAGGCGCTGGGCGACGACAACCGTACCGGTGATGGCCAGCGCCTGGCGGTGCTGGAAGACGCCACCTTCCACAACATCGGCGCCTTCATCCAGGACGAGTGGAGCCTGCGCGACAACGTCGACCTGGTATTGGGTGCGCGCGTGGACAAGAGCTCGGAACTGGACAGCGCAGTGTTCTCGCCGCGTATCGCGCTGGCCTGGCAGGCGACCCCGAACCTGAAGTGGCGCGCCGGCATCGCCACCGGCTTCCGTGCCCCGGAGATCTTCGTCGAGGACGTGCATGTCGATACGCTGGGTGGCGAGCAGGTGCGCGTGCGCAACACGGACGGTCTGAAAGAGGAACGCGCGTTGACCACCCTGTTCGGCTTCGACTGGCGTTCGGACCCGGCCAATCCGGTGTGGAGCTGGGATGCCACCGCCTCCTATGCACGCATCCGCGACACCTTCGCGCTGGGCGAGATCCAGCGCGGCGATGACGGCCAGCTGAGCCAGCTGCGCTACAACGCTTCCGGCTCCAACGTGCTGGGCGCGGAAACCAACCTCGGCTGGCAACCCTCGCCGCAGTGGCGCCTGACCGCCGGTGCCTCGTGGTATCGCTCACGCTTCCGCGAACCGCAGCGCATCTTCGATGACACCGGCGACGGCGGTGACACCGTGATCGAAAGCCGCGACTACCTGAAGACACCGCGCTGGACCGGCCTGGCACAGCTCAGCTGGATTCCGGCCGAACCGTGGGAGACCTTCGTCGCGCTGCGCCATACCGGGCCGATGTCGGTGCTGAACAACCGGCTGGGCGAGCTGCACCGCACACGTTCGTTCCTGGTCACCGACCTTGGTGCGCGCTGGCACCGGCATCTGGGCGCACAGGCGCAGCAGGAAGTGTCGGTAGCTGCGGGCGTCAAGAACGTATTCGACCAGCGCCAGAAGGACCTCGAAGTGGGCGCGCTGCGGGACAGCGACTATGTCTACGGGCCGCGCTTCGCGCGCTCGTGGTACCTCAACCTGCGCTATGCGTTCTGAAGCACTGCGGACGCTGTTGCTGACCGGCGCGCTCCTGCTGGCCGTACCGGCGATGGCGGCAGACCTGCACGCGCAGGTCGCCGCCTCGTTGATGCGGCCAGAACAGCGGTCACTGCGGCCCATGCAATGGTCGCCGCCACCGAAGCTGGTGGCGCTGTACTTCGGCGCCGACTGGTGTGCACCGTGCCATGCCTTCGTACCCACGCTGCGCAGTGTGCGCGACGCGTTGCGCGAGACCGGCGCCGATACCGAAGTGGTGTACGTCAGCCTGGATGAGAGCGAGGCTGCATTGCGGCGCTACATGCACGCGCAGGACATGCCGTGGCCGGTACTGGACCCGCGCCGCGCCGCGCGCATGCCCGCACTGCAGGCACTGGCCGGGCTGGGACCACCGAACCTGGTGCTGATCGATGCGGATGGGAAGGTGCTGGCCAACGGATGGCAGGGCCGGCGCTATGAAGGCCTGCAGCCAGTGTTGAAGGAATGGACGAAACGCGCGTGCGCGCAACAGCAGGCGCGCTGCCCGCCTGGATTGTAGATCCACGCCATGCGTGGATGCTCCCTGTCATCGCGCGAACAGCAGCCGAGCATGGCTCGGCTCTACAGGAAACGTGGCTCAGCCGCCCTCGGCCCTGCGCACGAATGCCTCGAACAACGCCAGCGTCTGTTCGCTGACATGGTGCTCGATGCCCTCCGCATCGCGCCGCGCGGTGTCTGCGTCCACGCCCAGCGCCAGCAGGAAACGCTCCACGGTCTGGTGCCGCTGGCGGCTGGCATGGGCCAGCGCCTCGCCTTCCGGGGTCAGGAACACGCCGCGGTACGGCCGCTGCACCACCCAACCATCACGGGCCAGGCGCCGCAGCATCTTCGCCACGGTGGGCTGGGCCACACCCAGGCGCGTGGCAATGTCGACCTGGCGGGCCTCGCCGCCATCGGCCAGCAGGTCCGAAATCAGCTCGACATAGTCCTCCACCAGTTCCATCCGGTGCGCCTCGCGCACTTGCCGGAAGCTCTCGACCTGGCGCTCGGCCTCGATCAAGGGGGTGCTTTTCAGCGATGTCGAATCGTCGGTCTTGCCCACGCCTGCGCCTGTCCTTCCGGGGTGATCCAGTGTTGAACCTGAATTCTGGACCAGTAACGCGATAAAGACGATTGTTTCACATTGCTAATGACTATAGCAGGAGCTATATTCGGACCCATGAACACCCTGGCGCCCCGCGACCCTTCGGCCTCCACTCCGGCCAGCCTGGGTGCGCTCAACGCCTCGGTCGCGGTGCCCGACAAGGGCCATTGGTGGTTCCGCCTGCTGGCCTTCCTTGGTCCGGGCTACATGATCTCGGTCGGATACATGGACCCAGGCAACTGGGCCACCGACCTCGCCGGCGGTTCGCGCTTCGGCTACCTGTTGCTGTCGGTCATCCTCATTTCCAACCTGATGGCGGTGATCCTGCAGGCGCTGTCGGCACGGCTCGGCATCGCCACCGGCATGGACCTCGCGCAGGCCTGCCGCGCCCGCTACCCGAAGCCGGTGAACCTGGCGCTGTGGGCGCTGTGCGAGGCGGCGATCATCGCCTGCGACCTGGCCGAGGTGATCGGCACCGCGATCGCGCTGAAGCTGCTGTTCGACCTGCCACTGCTCTGGGGCGCGGTGATCACTGCGCTGGATACGCTGCTGGTGCTGCTGCTGATGAACCGCGGCTTCCGTGCGCTGGAAGCCTTCGTGATCGCGCTGCTGATGGTGATCTTCGCCTGCTTCGTGGTGCAGATCGCGATGGCTGCGCCGCCAGTGATGGCGGTGCTGGGAGGCTTCATTCCGCGCGCGCAGGTGGTGACCGATCCGCACGCGCTGTACATCGCGATCGGCATCATCGGTGCCACGGTGATGCCGCACAATCTCTACCTGCATTCGTCCATCGTGCAGACCCGCGCCTACCCGCGTACCAATGAAGGCCGCCGCAGTGCGCTGCGCTGGGCGGTTACCGATAGCACTCTCGCGTTGACACTCGCATTGTTCATCAACGCCAGCATCCTGATCCTGGCGGCGGCGGTGTTCCATGCCAATGGTCGTTTCGACGTGGAAGACATCGAGCAGGCGCACCAGCTGCTGGCGCCGATGCTGGGCGTGGGCGTGGCGGCAACGTTGTTTGCGATCGCGTTGCTGGCCTCCGGCCTGAACTCGACGGTGACCGCGACGCTGGCCGGCCAGATCGTGATGGAAGGTTTCCTGCACCTGCGAATGCCGCCGTGGCTGCGACGGCTGATCACCCGCGCACTGGCGATCATTCCGGTGGTGGTGGTGATCCTGCTGTTCGGCGACCAGGGCGCGGTGAAGCTGCTGGTGCTGAGCCAGGTAGTGCTGTCGATGCAGCTGCCGTTCGCGATCATCCCGCTGGTGCGGATCGTGACCGACAAGGTGACGATGGGGGCGCTGGTGGCCCCGCGCTGGCTGGGCGCGATCGCCTGGGTGATCGCGCTGGTGATCGTGGTGTTGAACGTGAAGCTGCTGGTGGATACCTTCAACGGCGCATAGCGTGAAATGCCAAGGCGCCGTTGAAGAGTCGAGCCATGCTCGACTCATCGCACCCGGCACGAACAGCAGCCGAGCATGGCTCGGCTCTACAAATGTAACGCGATCGCGGCCTCGATCTGCTGCGGCGACTGGAACCCGGCCAGGCGCGTGCGTTCGTTACCATCACGGAACAGGGACAGCGTCGGCGTCTGCCGCAGCCCCAGTTCCCTGAAGAACGCCTCACCCAGCACTTCCAGCTGCACGCGAAGCAAGGTGGTGCCCTGCCCCGCCACGCTGTTGGCCACGCGGTGCAGCGACACTTCCAGCATCCGGCACCCGGGGCACTGGTCCTTGTGGAAATCCACCAGCACCCGCGGGTGCTCGGCCAGCAGCTGCTGGAACTGCTCAGGCGTGGTGGCGTCGATGATCTGCATCGTGGTTGCTCCAGTAGTGGGCCAGGACCGCATCGGTCCAGGCGTCGATGGCTTCGGCATGACGCTCGCCATGCGGCATCTGTTCGATCTCCAGCGGCGGGTAGTCGCTGCGGAAATAGCGGATCAGCCGGTGCACGGCACCACAGTAGTACTCCTGCCCCCACTGCGTTTCGCCGGTGCCGAACACCGCCAGCTGGCGTGGCTGCTGACCGCGCTCGGCAATGCCAGCCACCCACGCCTTCATCTCCGCTGGCGTGCGCCCGGCGTTGTCGGTCCAGCAGCCCAGCAGCACCAGGTCGGCCTCGCCGGCAGCCAGCGGCGGCGCCTGCCGCAGGTCGTCGGCCTCCTGCCAGTGCACCGCATGACCTGCGGCGCGGCAGCGCTCGGCGATCTGCCGGCCGAGCTCGCGGGTGTTGCCGCTCAAGGAGGCGACCACCATCAGGATGCTCAGCGCGGTGCCGGGCTCAGAGGTCGTCGAAGCCGTTGTCGACGTTGGTCTTCTTGTAACTTGCATTGCGCATCTCGAAGAAGTCGGTCTTGGTCTCGGTGAAGTTGTCGGCGTAGGCCCTGATCCAAGGCATCACGTTGTCGGTGGTGTCGCTGTACAGGCGCTCGATGCCGAGCATGCCGGCCATCTTGTTGGCGCGGTACTTCACGTAGCGCACCATCTCGTCCACGTCGATGCCATCGATGCCATCCAGCACCTCCGACGACCACTGCGTCTCAAGCTCGATGGCATGTTCGAATGACTGGTGCACATAGGCGGTCAACTCATTGGTCTGCAGCTCGGGGTTTTCGCCGATGATGGCGCGGATCAGCTCGCTGATGAACTTGGTATGGGCCAGCTCGTCGCGATTGATGAAGCTGATGATCTTGCCGGTGCCGTTCATGCGGTTCTGCCGCACCATGTTGTAGAAGTACGCGAACCCGGAATAGAAATTGATGCCCTCCAGGATCGAGGACTGGATCAACGACTTGAGCAGGGTCTCGGCGGTCTTCTCGCGCATGAAGTCGTCGTACGCACCCATGATCGGGGCATTGCGCTTGATGATGGTCGGGTGGGTGCGGGCGATCTCGAAGATCCGGTTCTGGTTCGGCAGGTCGGTGATCGAGGCCAGCACGTAACTGTAGCTCTCGTTGTGGATCACTTCCTGCTGGCCGATGATCGCCGCGTTGGCATGTGCAGCCGGGTCGGTGATGTACTCGGCCACGTTGTAGATGAATCGCGTCTGTGGCGAATCCAGCGTGGCCAGCAGGCCGATGATCGAGTCGTAGGCGTTCTTCTCGCGCCCTGACAGCTCGCCGTACTGGCGCGCGTCCAGCTTCATGTCCACCTCGTCGGGAATCCAGAAGTTGGTCGACAGCTCCTTGTAGGCCCGATAGAACGACGGGTACGGGATATCGTTCCAGTTGAGGATGCCGCTGGTCTGGCCGTTGATGATGCCGGTGCTGCGGTTGGGATGGCGCGGTTCGAGGATCTTGATGCGGTCGAGGGGGGTTGCCATGGGCTTCTGCCTTCGTTCTCTTTCTATCGTGTTGCCGGCCAGCGGCCGGCACTACCGTGGGTCGCCGGTGGTCAGCTGGCGCACCACTCGCATTCGCTGATGTCGATGTCGTTGGAGCGCACGTAATAGGTGGTCTTCAGGCCTTCGCGCCAGGCGCTCAGGTGCAGCTCCAGCAGCGTGCTCGCACGGATGGTGCTGGGCACGTACAGGTTGAAACTGATCGACTGGTCGACATGCCGCTGGCGGCGCGCGTTCTGGCGCACGCTGGCGAACTGGTCGACCTTGTAGGCGCCCTTCTCGTAGTACGGCCAGGTCTCCAGCGACAGTCCCGGTGCTGCCACCGGTCGCCGGAAGTCCTTCTTCTCCTCGTAGTAGAACGCGCTGTAGATCGGGTCGATCGAAGCGGTGGAACCGGCAATCTGCGCGGTGCTCATGTTCGGCGCCACGGCCAGCAGCCATCCGTTGCGCAGGCCGTGCGTGGCGACCTCGCGGGCCAGGCTGTCCCATGCGGCGCCAGTGTAGTCGCGGTCACGGAAGTAGCGCCCGTTGTGCCAGTCGCTGCCCGCGAACATCGGGTAGCTGCCCTTCTCCTGCGCCAGTTGCGCGCTGGCCTGGATGGTCAGGAAGTTGATGCGTTCGTAGAGACGGTCGGCCAATTCTTCGGCATCCGGAGATTCCCACTGGATCGCCTGCTGCGCCAGCAGGTGGTGCCAACCGAACGTGCCCAGGCCGATGGCGCGGTACTTGCGGTTGGTGATCGTGGCCTGCGGCACCGGCAACGCATTGAGGTCGATCACGTTGTCGAGCATGCGTACCTGGATCGGGATCAGGCGCTCCAGCACATCGGTGGCCAGCAGGTCATCCGGCGCACTGATTGCCCGGCCGAGGTTGATCGAGGACAGGTTGCAGACCACGAAGTCACCGGCGCGGCGCGTGGTGACGATCTGGTCGCCGCTGACGATCTCCTGGATCATCCGCGTCGGGCTCATGTTCTGCAGGATCTCGGTGCACAGGTTGCTGGAATAGATCATGCCTGCGTGCTTGTTCGGATTCCTGCGATTGACCTCGTCGCGGTAGAACAGGAACGGGTTGCCGGTCTCCAGCTGGCTGAGCATGATCCGCTTGAACAGATCAATGGCCTTCACCGTTCGGCGGCTGATGCTCTCATCGGCCACCAGCTCGGCATAGCGGTCGCGGAAGCTGCCCGAACCGCGCTTCTCATCGTAGAAGTCCTGCAGGTACCAGCCCTTGGCCTGCTTCACCTCGTGCGGGTCGAACAGGTACCAGTCGGCGCGGCGCTCGACCGCTTCCATGAACAGGTCGGGTACGCACACCGAGGTGAACACATCGTGCGCGCGCAGGCGCTGGTCGCCGTTGTTCAGGCGCAGGTCCATGAAGGCTTCGATGTCGCGATGCCAGATGTCCAGGTACACCGCCACTGCGCCCTTGCGCTGGCCAAGCTGATCAACCGACACCGCCGTGTTGTTGAGCTGCTTGATCCACGGCACCACGCCGCCGGAGGAGTTGGCCACGCCACGGATCGGTGCGCCGCTGCTGCGCACGTAGCCCAGGTAGGCGCCAACACCGCCGCCGTGCTTGGACACGCGCGCGATATCGGTGTTGGAGTCATAGATGCCCTGCAGGCTGTCGTCCACCGTGTCGATGAAGCAGCTGGACAGCTGGCCGCCCACCTTGCCGGCGTTGGCCAGGGTCGGCGTAGCCACCGTCATGTACAGGTTGGACAGCGCCCAGTACGCCTCGCCGACCAGCTGCATGCGGCGTTCGCGCGGCTTTTCCTCCTGCATCAGGTACAGCGCAATGGTCAGCCAGCGCTCCTGCGGCAGTTCATAGACCTCGCGGCTGCGGTCGCTGGCCAGATAGCGGGTGGCCAGCAGGTACAGGCCGTTGTAGGCGAACAGGCGGTCGCGTTCCGGATCGATCATCTCACCGGCCTGCTGCAGCTCTTCCTTCGAATAGCAGCGCAGGATGTCGTTGCTGTAGATGCCGCGGTCAGCCAGGCTTTCCTGCAGGCCCACGTAAGAGCCGTACTTCAGGCTGACATCGTAGAAGCGGTTGCGGCTGGCACGCTTGTACAGGCGGCGCAGGTAGATGCGCGCGGCGAACTGTTCCCACTCGGGCGCGACCAGGTCCACCCGCGATTCGGCCTCGCGGATCAACAGATCGACCAGGTCATCGGCGCTGATGCTGGGCTTGCGCTCGACCATTGCCTGCACCACGCGGCGGTAGTCGCTCACATCCAGCTGCGGGAACTCGGCATGCACGGCATCGATGCTGCGCTGCAGGCGCTCGGCGTCGAACGGCAGGCGGCGGTTGCCGGCCTCCTTGGTGATCCAGGTCCGTACGCGCTCGCCACCGGCGCGCAAGGCGTCGCCAGCGCCGGCCGGATCGGCCACGCGGAAGGTACTGTCGGTCATGGTGGTGAAACTCCAGGCTCGCACGCGCATTGGCGCTCGATGCCATGGCGGCCCTGGACGCGATACCGGCGCACGGGGCGAACGGGTGGATTGCCAGGGTGCGGGAACGTAGGTCGTCGGCATCTGCCTGCGCCTGCGGCCGGTATCCGGGCCGTGGGGGCGACCTGCGTCCGCACGATGGCGGCCGCGTCGACACGGCAAGCCTTCAGGGGCGGGCCGCGGGACGTTTGCTGCATGTCCGGCGGCGGCGGCTGACCGGGAGTGACGGCCACAACATAGTGGGGATGACGCGCACCGTCAACACAAGATGCGGTAATCACGACATGCCGCGACGATCAGTCGCAGGATGCCGTGTTGCAGCGGCGACGCCTTGTCGACATGCCCTGCGTCCCCAGTTCGGTACAACATCCACTTTCCCCGGAACACCGCCCCATGCGCGCTGCCCAGTACTCCTCCTTCGGCAACCCGGCCGACGTCCTCGCCATTGCCGATGCCGCCCTGCCCGAGCCCGGCCCCGGCGAGGTGCGCATCCGCACCGTGCTGGCCTCGATCCACAACCACGACCTGCTGACCGTGCGTGGCCTCTACGGGTACAAGCCGACATTGCCGGCGATCGGTGGCAGTGAAGCACTGGGCGTGGTCGATGCACTCGGCGATGGCGTGGACGGCCTACAGATCGGCCAGCGGGTAGCCGCCGCCTCGGTGCACGGCACCTGGGCCGAGGCCTTCGTCGCACCGGCACGCATGGTGATTCCGATGCCGGAGGCGATCCCGGACGAGATGGCCGCACAGTTGATCGCGATGCCGCTGAGCGCGCTGATGCTGCTGGAATTCCTGCACGTCCAAGCAGGCCAGTGGATCGTGCAGAACACCGCCAACGGCGCGGTCGGCAAGTCGCTGGCGATGCTGGCAAAGGCGCGCGGCGTGCACGTGGCCAACCTGGTGCGCAATGCCGCGGCCGTAGCGCAGTTGCAGGCGCTGGGCATCGATCATGTATTCGACACCTCGGTGGACGGCTGGAAGGATCGCGTGCGTGAGGCGACCGGCGAAGCACAGGCCGCGGCCGCAGTGGATTCCATCGGCGGCGACGCCAGTGGCGATCTGGTCGACCTGCTCGGCCACCACGGCACGCTGGTGTCGTTCGGTGTGATGAGTGGCGAACCGATGCACATTCCCGCCGGCGGCCTGATCTACAAGGAGGCCACGGTGAAGGGCTTCTGGGGCAGCAAGGTCAGCCAGGCGATGGCGGTGGAGGACAAGCGCCGGCTGGTCGGCGAGCTGCTCAAGCGCGCGGCCAGCGGCGAACTGACCTTGCCGGTGGAGCAGATCTTCGCGCTGGACGATATCGCCCAAGCGGCGAAGGCGGGCGCCGGTTCGGGCCGTAACGGCAAGGTGCTGCTGCGGCCGTGATGGCCGGACAACCGGGGTCAGATCCTTTTCCAACGGAAAGGGATCTGACCCCCAGGAGGAGTGCGGACCAACGGTCCGCACCCACCGAGTCGGCTCGTTAAGAACCTGTGATGTATAACTGAATGCGCTTTCGTCATTGGAAGGCGCAGGTACCTGCATGCGGTACTGACGGCTCCTCCCCCGTTCGGCGTTGCCGCTTCCATGTACCGCACCACCCTGAACCTGCTTGCCGGCGCGATCGCGCTGGGCCTCACTGCTGGCACCGCCAGCGCCTCTGAAACCACCGATGCCGGCAAGGACAGCACCACCCTCGGCGCCGTGCTGGTGACCGGCTCCAACATCAAGCGCAGCGATACCGCCGGGCCCAACGCGGTGCAGATCGTCAGCCGTGAACAGATCGAGCAGACCGGCCGCTCCACCCTCACCGACGTGCTGCGCAATCTGTCGGCCAATGCCGGCAACAGCTTCGACGAGCAGTACACGGGCAGCTTCGCCGCCGGCTCTGCATCGATCGGCCTGCGTGGCCTGTCGCCGAAGAACACGCTGGTGCTGGTCAACGGCTACCGCGTGTCCAACTTCGGCTTCGCGCTCAATACCCAGGACACGTTCGTCGACCTCAACGCGCTGCCGATCAGCGCAGTCGAGCGCATCGAAGTGCTCAAGGATGGTGCTTCGGCGGTGTATGGCTCCGATGCCATCGCAGGTGTCATCAACATCATCCTGCGCAGGAACTTCCAGGGCGTGGAAGTGGGTGGCGGCTTCGGTACCGCCACCCAGGGCGGCCTGAACGAACGCAAGGCCAACCTGCTGGCCGGCTTCGGCGACCTCGAACAGCAGGGCTGGAACGTGCTGTTCGGCTTGGACCTGGTCAAGAGTGATCGCCTCGACGCCGACCAGCGCGCCTATACCCGCAGCGGCGATTTCCGCGACAAGCCCGGCGGACGCCTGGCCGGCTGGTCCACCGCCGGTGGCAACTGGCTGTCCAACCCACGTGCACCTCAGCCGTTCGCCAACTGCCCCGAGGGCAGCCAGCTGCGCCCGTACAGCGACTTCGGCAGTACCCTGCCCGGCCAGGCCTGCGCCTTCAATGCGCAGCCGTTCAAGACCCTGCAACCCGGCGCCGAGCGCCTGCAGGCCTCGTTGAGTGCAACCTACCGCTTCAATGACAGCGTCGAGGCCTTCGCCGATATGCTGTACAGCCACAACAAGGCCGACCAGATCTTCAGCGCGCCGCTGACCGTCGGCCCCGGCCTGCGCGCGTACAACCCGGCCACCGGCACGCTGATTGACGTGCCGGCGGTGCTGCCGGTCGGCCACCCGAACAACCCGGGCAGCACGCCGCTGCCGTTCGAGTACACC
Source organism: Stenotrophomonas sp. pho (assembly GCF_006228405.1). Taxonomy (NCBI): domain Bacteria; kingdom Pseudomonadati; phylum Pseudomonadota; class Gammaproteobacteria; order Lysobacterales; family Lysobacteraceae; genus Stenotrophomonas; species Stenotrophomonas sp. pho. Next base: position 2,602,132 of record NZ_CP029759.1, read on the forward strand.
TTCTTCGATCTCGGCCCGCGCCTGAAGGACAACACGCAGGTGTTCTACCGTGCCCTGGCCGGCGTGCGCGGCAGCGGTGAACGCTGGGACTGGGAAGTCGCGGCGCTGACCTCGCAAAGTGCGCAGCGCGAGTACGTCGACAATTTCGTCAACCGCTATGCGTTCGAACAGATCCTGCGCGACGGCAGCTACAACTTCCTCAACCCGTCCGCCACGCCGGGCGCGCTGGATGCACTGCGTCTGCAGACCAAGCGGCCAGGCTGGTACAAGCTGCACGCGTTGAACCTGAAGGCCTCGACCTCGCTGTGGCAGATGCCCGCCGGTACGGTCGGCTTTGCCTGGGGTGCCGAGTTCCGCAAGGAATCGCTTGACGCGCGCACCAGCGCGCAGGTGCTGTCGGGCACCGAACTGCGCCCGGCCATCAACGTGGTCAACGGCGAGCGCCAGGTCAGTGCCGCCTATGCCGAACTGAGCGTGCCACTGCACCGCACGTTGGAGCTGCAGGCGGCTGGCCGCGGCGATCACTATGACGACTTCGGCAAGGCGTTCTCGCCGAAGGTGGCGCTGCGCTGGCAGCCGCTGGACAGCCTGCTGCTGCGTGGTTCGTTCTCGCGTGGCTTCCGCGCCCCCTCGCTGCCGGAGATCGCGCCCGGCCAGACCGTCAGCTACGGCTCGGTGATCGATCCGCTGGATCCGCTGCAGCCCGGCGGCAGCCGTGGCGTCACCAACATCCGCACCGGCAACCCCGACCTGAAGGCCGAACGCTCGCGCAACTTCAACGTGGGTGCGGTGTGGTCTCCGGATGGTGATACCAGCATCGGCCTGGACTGGTACCGCATCGAGCAGGACAACCTGGTCAAGCCGGACAGCGCGCAGTTCATCGTCGACAACCCGACCCTGTTCCCGGGCCGCGTGCAACGTGATGCCCAGGGACGCATCCAGTTCATCTCCAACCAGTATGCCAACCAGGGCGAGTTGACCACCTCGGGCTGGACCTGGACGCCAGCCGCACCTTCCGTACCGACGGCTGGGGCAACTTCACCGTGGCCGGCAGCTGGACCCACCTGCTGAGCTTCAAGCAGCCGCTGGTGGCTGGCCAGTCGCCGTACGAAGGCGCCGGCAACAACCGCCACGGCGCACTGCCGCGTACGCGCGGCACCACCTCATTGAACTGGGCGGTGGGCGACTGGAGCAGCACGCTGAGCCTGCAGTACGTGAGCGGCTACGACCAGCGCGTGGCGACGGCGACCAGCAATCCGGGGCTGCGTAACCGCGTCAAGCCGTATCACCAGCTGGACCTTTACGTGGCGTACGAGGGAATTCCGAATACCACGCTGTCGCTGTCGGTGCTGAACCTGACCGACAAGGATCCGCCGTTCGATCCGGCTGGCGGTTCCAACGGCTTCGACATCAGCCAGTACAACCTTCGCGGACAGTTCGTCTCGCTGGGTGCGCGCTACCGGTTCTGATGCGCCAACGGGGCGGCGATGGTGCGCCGCCCCGTTCGCGTTGCCGGCCAGCGGCCGGCACTACCATCACCGGCTCAGGTGCAGGAACTGCAGGTGCCGTTCGTACTGGCTGATGATGTCGTTGATGATCTGCTTGCGGCTGTAGCCCACCAGGTCGTAGTCCTGGCTGCCTTCGAACAGATGCACCTCGGCGCGGTAGTAGCGCTGGTTGCGCAGCTGCTGCGCGGCAAACGACGGGGTCAGGTAGCCGCTCAGGATCACCCGGTACAGGAAGTCCTGCTGCTCGCCGTGGTTCACCGTCAGCTCCATGTCGCCGGCCTCGAAGCGGGTGGATACATCCCAACCCTGCCCGCGCAGCTGTTCGGCCACCGCCTCCATCGCCGGCTTCACGGTGTCATCCATGAAGCGGTAGACCTGGTCGCGCACCGGGAAGTGCATGGCCTGGCTCAGGCGCTGGCGCCAGCCCTGATGATGGCGATCGTCTCCGATCAACGGCGAAGGCCGGTACTGCAGCGCGCGCTTGCGGTGCGACTCGTCACTGAACGCGCGGGTCAGGCCCCACATCATCAGCAGCAGGATCGCCGAGAACGGCAGCGATGCCAGCACCACCGCCGATTTCAATGCATCGATGCTGCCGGCCAGCAACAACCCTGCGGTCAGCACCGCAATCACTGTGCCCCAGAACACGCGCAGCCAGCGCGGACCATCGTCTTCGGGTGATCCACCATGCGACGACAGCGTGGACAACACCACCGCTCCCGAATCAGCGGAGGTCACGAAGAAGATGAAGCTCACCAGCACCGTCACCGCGATCACCGTGCGGCTCCACGGGTAGCCATCCAGCAGTGCATACAACACGGTCGGTGGGTCATCCACCGCCAGCTGCGCCAGTTGCTGCTGGCCGTGGTGGAGCACCTGGTCCAGCGCGCTGTTGCCGAAGATCGACAGCCAGGCCAGGGTGAAGCCGAGCGGGATCAGCAGCACCCCGAACACGAATTCGCGGATGGTACGGCCACGTGAGATGCGCGCGATGAACAGGCCGACGAACGGTGCCCAGCCGATCCACCAGGCCCAGTAGAACACCGTCCAGCCGCCCAGCCATTCCGGTCGGCCGCCATAGGCGTACACATCGAAACTCTTGCCGACCACGCTGCCCAGGTAGTCGCCCAGGTTCTGCATCAGCGTGCTGAACAGGTACTGCGTCGGCCCGGCGAACAGCATGAACAGCACCAGCGCGATCGCCAGCAGCATGTTGATGTTGGCCATCCAGCGCACGCCCTTCTCGACGCCGGACACGGCCACGGCCACGGCCGCGCCCATCATGCTGACCACCAGGATGATCTGCACCAGGTTGGAGTGCGGAATGTCGAACAGGTGCGAGAGGCCGGCATTGAGGTGCAGCACGCCGAAGCCCATGTCGGCACCGATGCCGAATACGGTGGCGACGATGCCCAGCGCATCCACGGTGTAGCCGATCGGGCCATTGATGCGCTTGCCGATCAGTGGGTACAGCGCAGAGCGCAGGGCCAGTGGCAGGTTGTGGCGATAGGCGAAGTAGGCCATCGCCATCGCCGCCAGCGCGAACACGCCCCAGCCGTGCAGGCCCCAGTGCAGGAACAGCAGCTGCATGGCCTGGCGCGCGCCAGCCTCGCCTGCGGCCGGATCGCCCTGCGGCGGCTGCAGGTAGTGGGTCAGCGGTTCGGATACGCAGAAGAAGAACAGGGTGATGCTGATGCCGGCGGCGAACAGCATGCCGGCCCATGAGAGGTAACTGAACTCCGGCTCGTCATGGTCGGCACCCAGCTTGATGCCACCGTACTTGGACAACGCCACGCCCACCACGAACACCAGGTACAGGGTCATGGCCAGCAGGTAGTACCAGCCGACGTTGAGGGCGGCCCAGTCCTGTGCCTTGAGCAGAAGGCGGCCCGCGCCGAGCGGGAACAGGCTGACGAACAGCGCGAACGCCACGACAACGATCGCCGCGAAGGCGAACACAGGCCGAAGGGTGCGCACCGGGGATTGTTGCGGCTCCAGTACTTCCATGGGGCGGCGTTCTCCGGAAGATCAAAGGGTTAGCCGACCGAGTCTGGCTGAACCGCAGTGGACAGAGCATGAAGTTGCGGCCTGTGGTCGCAGGCCCGTCCGCTCATTCCGTGGTATCACGCGCGCGCTGCGACGCACCCTTGCTTGCGCGGGCCGCGCGCACCGCCTGCGGCGCGGCCACGCGCATCCTGTCCGATCACGACATTACATGCACCGCACACAGCTTGTTGCCATCCGGGTCACGCAGATAGGCCAGGAACACCTGCCGACCGGACATGTTGCGGACGCCGGGCGGATCTTCGATGGCGCTGCCACCGTGAGCCACTCCAGCTTCCTGCCAGGCACGCACGGCCTCTGCACTGCCCAGACTGAAACCGATGGTGCCGCCGTTGGCATGGCACGCTGGCTGCCCATCGATCGGCGCGGTTACACCGAACATCCGCCCATCCTTGAAGTACAGCAGCCGTCCCTTCTCGTCGAATACGCCCGCACGCGCGTCCATCGCGGCGAACAGGGCGTCGTAGAAGCGACGTGCGGCATCCATGTCGTTCGTCCCTACGGTGATGTGGCTGAACATGCGGGCACTCCATGTGGAAAACCGCAGTGTCGATGAGCGCGGGCGACTTCGCAAATCGCTGCACCCTCGCCGCCCCGCTCGCGACCGGGCGTGCTGCTACTTGGCGGTGCTGAGCAGCAGTACCGCCGCCGTGACCAGACCGATGCCGACCCAGCCGATCGGCCGCAGGCGGTTGCCGAACAACAGGCGGCCGCAGCTGGCGGTGCCGATCACGCCGATCGCCCCCCACATCGCATAGGCCGTGGCCAGATCCATGTAGCGCACGGCCTGGCCCAGCAGGGCGAAGGCGATCCAGACCAGGACGATCGCACCGACGCCCCAGCGCCAACGACGGAAACCTTCCGACTTGGCCACCATCATGTTGGCGGCGACGTCGATCAGCGCCGAGCAGATCACGAAAAACAGGGCCAGGGTGTTCATCAGTGCGCCTCCCCGAGGGTGACGCAGACGATGCCGGCCACCGCCAGCATCAGGCCGGCCAGCTGCTGCAGCGACAGGCTCTCGCCGAACACGGTGAGGCCGACCACGGTCAGCAGGGTCAGGCCGAGGCCTTCCCACACCGCGTAGGCCACGCCCACAGCAATGCGGCGCACCGACTGCGCGAGGAAGAAGTAGGACAGCGCCAGCGCGCCAGCCATGATCAGGTAGCCGCTCCAGCCGCCGTCGCGGGCGGCATGGGCCATGAACGAGGTGCCGACCACCTCGGCGATGATCGCCACGGTCAGGCAGGCCCAGGCGGCCAGCGCGCCACGGGCGGGAACAGTACGGGACATGTGAAGCTCCTTGCAGGCGGGGACCGCGCCGCCTCTTCAATGGGTCCACGGCATGCGTGGAGGGTCCGGAACGCCCGCAGACAGGGGCGACGGCGGCCAGTATCATCGCCTTTTACGGTGGCACCAAAATGGATCCCATCGACAGGAGCGATGGATCAATGCCCTATTCCCCCGAATCCCTGCAGGCCTTCGTGGAAGCGGCCGCGCTGGGCTCGTTCTCGGCGGCGGCGCGCCGCCTGCGCAAGACCCAGTCAACGGTCAGTACCGCCATTGCCCATCTGGAGGCCGACCTGGGCGTGAGCCTGTTCGACCGCAGCGGGCGCTACCCCCGGTTGACCGAGGCCGGGCGCCAGGTGCTCGGCCATGCCCAGGAAATCCTCGCCGCCGATGCCCGCCTGCAGCAGTTGAGTGTGCGCCTGGCCGCGCCGGTCGAAGCGCGGCTGACCGTGGTGTTCTCCGACGTGTACCAGCTCGATCCGGAGCAGCGCGTGCTGCAGCGCTTTGCCGAAGCATTCCCGGAGATCGAACTGGAATGGCTGGATGCCGAAGGCGATGACGTGCTGGAGCTGGTCGGCAGCGGCCGCGCCGCGCTGGGCCTGCTGCCGCAACAGGAAAGCTATCCGGATGGCCTGATGGCCCGGCCGTTGGCCCATCACAGCGAACTGTCGGTGTACGTGGCGCGCGAGCACCCACTGGCCAGCGCCGGCCGTCGCAGCGCCGCACAGCTGGCGCGGCACCGGCAGGTGCGATTGAGTGCGGAGGTCGATCAATCCCACATCGTCACCGGCCTGGCCTGGACCGCCACCGACTATCTGATGGTGATGGAGATGGCCGAGGACGGCATCGGCTGGGCCGAGCTGCCGCGGGCACTGGTGCAACGTTATGACCGCGGGCGACTGGTGGAACTGACGCTGCCCGGCTGGCCGCGGCGCATCCACAGCGACCTGCTCTGGCGCCGCGACGCGCCGCCGGGACCGGCCGCACTGTGGTGGGCCGACGCGTTGGGGTGATACGAGTTGCCGGCCAGCCGCCGGCACTACCGGTCAACGATGGGCGAGCGCGTAATCCAGTGCCGCGCACACCGCGGCCACCTGCGCGTCGTTGCACTGCTGCGGGGTCGCCCGGGAGCTGTCCGGGTAGACCTCGGTGGTGGTAGTGAACTTCGCACCGGTGATGCCCGCGCACAGTCCCAGCTTCACCAGCGGATATTCGATCACGCCGTGGGCCACCAGCGGCGAACCGATGATCTCGCCCTTGTCGTCAGCCGGCGCGATGTGGGTGACCTTCTCCACCGCGGCGATCACCGCCTGCTGGAAGACCGGCTGCGGGTTCTCGCTGTCATCCACCAGGTAGAAGCCATCGGGGATCAGGCCCGGTTCGAACGGCCTGCCGTCACGCGCGGCCAACGCCGGGCGGAACTCGCTCTCGTCGCTGTCGGTGGTCTCGTGCAGGTCGATGTGCAGCACGAACTGGCCCTTGTACGGCGCGATCAGATCGATCACCGCCGTTGATTCACGCGCCGGGCCGTCGGCGCGGAAGTTGCGGTTCGGGTCGATCGCATCGAAGTTCCAGCGGTTGATGCGCTCGAAGCCCCACGGATTCACGCACGGTGCCACCAGCAGATTGGCCTTGCCGGCGTAGTCGGCGGCGTGCTTTTCGAGGAATTCCAGCGCGCCCATCACGCCGCTGGTCTCATAACCGTGCACGCCACCGGTAACCAGGGCAGCCGGCAGCACCGGGTTCCAATCGCGGCTGCGCAGAGCGAACAGGGTGTAGGTCTCGCCAGCGTAGTCGAGCTGGCCGTAGGCCACCTTGTCGAAGCGCGAGGCCAGCGCCTCGATGCGCGGCAGCACTTCCTCGTCATAGCGACGCAGGCGCTGCTGGCGGCCACGCCACGTCTCCCGTTCCGCCGCTCCCCACGGCTGGCCAGGGGTTCCGACGGGGTAGAAGGCGGCTTGGGACATGGCAGATCTCAGCGAGTCAGGAAGCGATCGCCCACTCTACCACTGGGGGAACAGCGTGAACCGGCGGCGCATTCCATTGGCGAATGGAATCAGCAATAATTCTCATTTACCGCCTTCCACAGCCCGCACCGATGCCCATCCCTGCCCTGCAACCGGCCCGCCTGCCGCTGGCCGCCGCCCTTACCCTGTGCCTGCTCCCGGCCGCCACCGCCTTCGCCCAGGACGGCGCCACCACGCTGGACAGCATCCAGGTCTCGGGCAGCTGGCTGGGCACCGGCCTGCATGACAGCGTGAAGAGCTTCGCCGGCGCGCGCACCGTGGTCGACCGCCAGCGCATCGAGGCCAGCGGCGCGGCCAGCCTCGGCGATGCGATGCGCCGCATCCCCGGCGTGCAGGTCACCGACAACTCCGGCACCGCGGGCAGTTCGGTGTCGCTGAACATCGGCGTGCGCGGCCTCACCGGGCGCTACTCGCCGCGCTCGACCGTACTGTTGGACGGCGTGCCGCTGGCGGTGGCGCCGTATGGCCAGCCACAGCTGTCGTTCGCGCCGACCAGCCTGTCCAACATCGAGTCGATCGACGTGGTGCGCGGCGGCGGCGCGGTGCGCTACGGGCCGCAGAACGTGGGCGGCATCATCAACTTCAGCACCCGCTCCATTCCCACCGAGGCCGGCCTGCACGGCGAAGCCGGCATGCGCTACACCGCCTACGACCATGGCGGCGGTGACAGCACCCAGTACAACGCCTTCCTCGGCGGTACCGGCGACAATGGCCTGGGCGCGGCCCTGCTGTACTCCGGCCAGGATGGTCGCGGCTGGCGCCGGGGCAGCGATGACCGCTTCAATGATCTCGCGCTGAAGTTCGCCTACGCCATCGATGCGCAGCAGGAACTGCGCGCAAAGCTGTCCTACTACGATGTGCGCTCGCTGACCCCGGGCGGCCTGACCCGCACCCAGTACGAGGCCGATCCGTTCCAGAACACCCGCCCCACCGATTTCTGGAAGGGCCACCGCACCGGCGTCGACCTGGGCTACACCAACACGCTGTCGGCCAACAGCGAGTTCGAGGTGCTGGCCTATTACAACGAGAGCACCCGTGCCAGCTCGCTGATCAACGCCGCCAACACCCAGCTGACCGTGCAGCCGCGCGACTACCGCGTGCTCGGCATCGAGCCGCGCTATACCCAGCGCCTGCACTGGGGCAGCGCGATGCATGACATCACCGCCGGCTACCGCTTCCTGCGCGAGCGCGGCAACGACCGCAGCTACACCGTCGCCCGCCGCACCGGCGCGGCCAGTGCCACCACCCGCTTCGACAACGCCACCGATGCGCATGCGTTCTACATCGACGACCGCATCGCGATCGGCCAGTGGCGGATCACCCCGGGCGTGCGCATGGAGTGGATCGACATGGACCGCCGCCAGACCGGTGGCGCGGCGACCTTCAGCAGCCGCAACGACAAGGCCCTGCCCTCGCTCAACATCGCCTACCTGCTGACCCCGCAGCTGACCGTGTTCGGCAACTACACCACCTCGTTCGGGCCGGTGCAGAACATCCAGCTCAATTCGCAGACGGCCAACAACCCGCTGAACCCGGAAATCGCCAGGACCACCGAGCTGGGCGCGCGCTGGCAGGACGGCGCCCTGCGCGCGGAAGTGACCGTGTTCAAGATGCGCTTCGACAACCAGATCCTGCAGGTACCGGGAATCACCCCGCCGACCTTCCAGAACATCGGCGCCACCGACCACAAGGGCGTGGAGAGTGCACTGGAGTACCACTTCGCCGAGGACAGTGCGCTGGCCGGGTTGGAGCTGTACGCCAACTACACCTGGACCAAGGCGATCCAGCAGTCGGGCGACAACCGTGGCCTGGACGTGCCGTTCTACTCGCGCGACACCGACAGCGTCGGCGCCCGCTACGCACTGGCCGGCTGGACCTTCAATGTCTCCAGCACCCACCAGAGCGGCCAGTTCTCCGATGCCGCCAACACCTGGGAAGAAACCGCCGATGCGCGCGTGGGCCGCGTGCCGGGCGTGCGCCTGTGGAACGCGCAGGTGGCCTGGCAGGTGCCGGGCCTGGGCGACAGCGAGATTGCGCTGGGCGTGAACAACCTGGCCGACAAGCGCTGGTACACCCGCAACGTTGATGGCAACGCCGGCCGCATGGTGGCCGCGCCGCGCACGTTCTACGTGCAGGGCCGCTACCGCTTCTGAGGCGGTAGCCACCCGATGCGGTGACGGTGGCGCTCACGGTGGCGGCGTATCATGCCGCCACCATGTCACTGCCTGTTTCGCCATCGCGCCTGCATCTGGCCTTCCAGGGCCTGCGCCTGCGCCTGCGTGGCAGCGACCTGTGGTTCATCGCGCTGGCGTTGCTGGTCGGCTTGATCGCCGGCTACCTGACCCTGCTGCAGTCGGGCATCGCGCGCTGGCTGCAGGGCACGCTGTATGGGCTGGACGACGGTATGCGCCTGAGCTCCCTGCCCTCGCTGACATGGACCGCGCTGCTGGTGCTGCCGCTGGGTGGCCTGCTGGTCGGCCTGGTCAGCCTGGCCGCGACCCGGCTCAAGCGGCCCCTGCTCGATGCGGTGGAAGCCAATGCCCTGCATGGCGGCCGCATGTCGATGCGCGACAACCTGATCGTACTGACCCAGACCCTGCTGTCCAATGGCTGCGGCGCCTCGGTGGGTCTGGAGGCTTCGTATACGCAGATGGGCGCCGGCAGTGGTTCGCAGCTGGGCCGGGTGATGCGCCTGCGCCGCAATGACGTGCGCATCCTGGTCGGCGCCGGTGCCGCCGGCGCCATCGCCGCCGCCTTCGGTGCGCCACTGGCGGGCGCGTTCTATGCGTTCGAGATCGTCATCGGCGCCTACACCCCGGCCGCACTGGCGCCGGTGGCGGTGGCTGCACTGGCCGGCGCGTTCGTGGCCGACCAGGCTGGCATCGAGGCCTACCTGCTGCCCGCTGCCTCGACCATCGACGTTCGCGCCGCCGACTACGCCATCTACGGTCTGCTCGGCTGCTGCTGCGCGATGGTCGGCATTGCCATCATGCGGCTGATCGCCTCGATCGAGGGCACGGTCAAGCGCAGCCCGCTGCCTGCCTGGGGTCGGCCGGTGGTCGGTGGACTGCTGCTGATACCGCTGGCCCTGGCCAGCCCGCAGGTGCTGTCGTCCGGACATGGCGCCCTGCACCTGGACCTGACCACGCACCTGCCGCTGATCTGGATCGGCGGCCTGCTGACCCTGAAGTGCCTGGCCTCGGGCATCTCGCTGGGCTTCGGCTTCCGTGGCGGCCTGTTCTTCGCCTCGCTGTTCATGGGCACCCTGGTCGGCGCGCTGTTCGCCGGACTGCTGGCCATGGCCACCGGCGTGCCGGTGGTCGACGCCACCTCCGCCGCGCTGGCCGGCATGGCAGCGCTGGCCGCAGCCGTGGTCGGCGCGCCGATGACCATGGCCATGCTGGTACTGGAAGGCACCCACGACTTCCTGCTGACCAGCGTGGTGATGAGTGCGGTGCTGGTCTCCAGCACGCTGGTACGGCAGTGGTTTGGTTATTCGTTCTCGACCTGGCGCATGCACCTGCGCGGGGAGACCATCAAGAGTGCCCGCGACGTGGGCTGGGTACAGAACCTCAACGCCGGCCGACTGATGCGCAAGGGCGTGGCCACCGCCCCGTCCGACCTTGACGCCGCCACGTTCCGCCAGCGCTTCCCGCTGGGCTCGGGCAGCCGGGTGATCCTGATCGACAGCGAGGGCCACTACGCCGGCATCGTGCAGATTCCGCGCGTCTACGGCGACGGCGTGAAACCGGAGACGGCGATTGGCGAGCTGGCCGAGAACCGTGACGTGTCGCTGTCGCCGTCCGCGGACGTGGTCAGCGTGATGCAGCGCTTCGACCAGACCCAGGCCGATGAACTGGCCGTGGTCGGCGCCGACGGCCAGGTGCTGGGCGTAGTGTCCGAAGCCTTCGTACGCAAGCGCTACGCTGAGGAGCTGGACAAGCGCCAGCGCGAACTGATGGGCGAGCGCGTCGACGACACCGACTGACCCGACAAAAAGGGGACGGAGGGGATTAAGTCGCTTCTGGCACTTTCGAAATCCACGCATGGCGTGGATCTACTGTCACCTCGACCGGGTAGACTCCGGCCATGCGCTTCATTGAGACTTTCCAGGCAGGTCCCTTCGCCGACACCGTGGTCAGCCTGCTGGCCGCCTTCGTGCTGGGTACGTTGATCGGTGCCGAGCGCCAGTACCGGCAACGCACCGCCGGCCTGCGCACCAACGTGCTTGTGGCAGTCGGCGCCGCCGCCTTCGTCGACCTGGGCATGCGCATCGCCGGCAGTGCCGAGGCGGTGCGGGTGATCTCCTACGTGGTCTCCGGTGTCGGCTTCCTCGGCGCCGGCGTGATCATGAAGGAAGGCATGAACGTGCGTGGCCTGAACACCGCCGCCACCCTGTGGTGCTCTGCAGCGGTCGGCAGCTGCACCGGCGCGGACATGCTGGCCGAAGGCGTGCTGCTGACCGTGTTGATCATCGCCGGCAACACCCTGCTGCGGCCGTTGGTGAATGCCATCAACCGCATTCCGATCAACGAGGCAGCGACCGAAGCCACCTACGAGGTGCGCCTGAGCGTGGATGCCGACGCCGTGCCGCGGGTGCGCGAGCGCCTGGTCGATGCGCTGGAAGCGGCGCAGTATCCGGTGGGCGATGTGCAGGTGGTCCAGCATGCCGACGCGCCTACCGATGTGATCGCGGTGCTGGTCAGTACGGCCGTGAGTGCCGATGAACTGGACGTGGTGCTGGCACGGATGGAGCAGGTGCCGGGCGTGCTGCATGCCACGTGGGAAGTCAGTACCCGCGATTGATTCAACCGCCCATCCGCTGCTGCGCGCGCAACAGTTTCCGGAACGAACCGCACTTGCGGGCATCCTCCGCCTGCGGGCAGGCCGCTGCGCGCTGCAGGTGCCGGCGCACCCGCTGCAACCGGGTGATCTGCCGCTGCAGCACCTCGGCTTGTGCCAGCAGTGCCTCGCGGTCGAGTGAGATGCACCCCTGCTGCGACGGCAGCGATGCACCGATCTGCTGCAGCGACAGCCCGGCCGCCTGGCCCAGGCCGATCAGCGCCAGCCGTTCCAGCACCTGCGCGTCGTACTGCCGGCGCAGGCCGCGGCGCCCCAGCGCCTGCAGCAACCCCAGCTGTTCGTAGTAGCGCAGGGTCGAGGCCGGCACGCCACTGCGCTTGACCACCTCGCCGATATCCAGTTCGCGCACGGGCTTGACCTCAAGTGACCTTCAAGCACCAAGCTATGGGCAACTACCCGGCGAGGCAAGGCCATGGCAAGCACATCTCCCATTGATCAGAACGCCCTGTGGAACGGCCCTGGCGGCCAGGCGTGGGTTGCGCAACAGGCTGTTCTTGACGGCCTGTTCCAGCCGATGGCTGACCTGCTGGTCACCGAACTTCCTGAGACCGTTACCGAACTGCTCGACATCGGCTGCGGCACCGGCGCCAGCCTGCTGGCCGCGGCCGCAGCGCGTCCCGCGGCACATTGCACCGGCCTGGACATCTCCGCGCCGATGCTGGCGCTGGCCCATCAGCGCGCCAAGGCGGCAGGACTGGACGCGGACTTCATCGTGGCAGACGCGCAGCGCCATCCGCTGCCGCCCGCGCACTTCGACTGGATCCAGTCGCGGCTGGGCGTCATGTTCTTCGAGGACAGCCAGGCCGCGTTCGCCAACCTGCATCGTGCCAGGACACCGGGCGCTGGGCTGCGCTTCATCGCGTGGCGCAGTGCCGGGGAGAATCCGTTCATGACCACCGCCGAGCGCGCCATTGGCGATGAACTGGATCTTCCGCCCCGCGTACCCGGCGCACCGGGACAGTTCGCTTTTGCCGATGGCGAGCGCGTGCAGCGCCTGTTGCAGGCCGCCGGCTGGAATGACGTGGAAGTGGTTGCGGTGGACCTGCCCTGTTCGCTCGCCCGCGAAGACCTGCCGACCTATGTCGGTCACCTGGGACCGTTGGGACTGGCCCTACGATCGATGCCGGAAGCCCGCGCCGCAGTGCTTCGCGAAAAAGCACTGGCCGCATTCGCGCCGTTCATCGAAGGTGACCGCGTTCGCGTGGATGCCGCATGTTGGTTGATCCGCGCCCACGCTTGAAAAAAGGGGACGGAGGGGATTAAGTCGCATATGCCCCGGTTGTGCCGGAAACGACTTAATCCCCTCCGTCCCTTTTTCTGCTAGAGGGCCTCGCCGGCGTCGGCCAGGCGCGATTCGATCAGTGCGTACCACTGCTGCAGCACGTCGATCAGCATGTCCAGCTCGGCATCGGTGCGCTGTGCGCGGCCACTGCGCAGGCAGGCCTGGGCTTCCTGCAGCTGGGCCAGGAACCCGGCCACGGTATCGGCCTGCAGGATCAGGCCCGGCAGGCGCCGCCCGGGGATGCGCACCACGGCATGGTTGCCGAGCTGGCCGTACACGCTGAGCGTAGCTTCCGTCTTCATGGAGAGGGGCAGGAATTGGGCATTCATCGCGTGCACCGTTTGGAAACCTGAGCCGCAGGCAGGCGTGGACGACGGGGGAGACGTTGCCACGCCTGCCGGCGGTCAGGGGGACTCGGGATGCCGGGGCATCGCCCCGGCGCAGGAAGGTCAACGTGGCTGTGCCATCCCGGCGATCTGCACGCGCCGGTTCGGCGCCAGGCAGGCAATCAGCTCGCGCCGGTTGCGCTGCTCGCACTGCACGATCGGCTCGGCCGCACCGCGTCCTTCGGCACTGATGCTGGCTGCAGGCACGCCCCCCTGCACCAGGGCGTTGCGCACGGCATCGGCGCGGCGCTGCGACAGTGCCTGGTTGTAGCTGGCGCTGCCAATGCGGTCGGTGTAGCCGGTTACCTTGATCGACTGCACCTGCGCGGCCTCGCGTACCTGCGCCAGGATGCCCTGCACCGCCTGCTGGCCTTCGGCGCTGAGTACCGCGCTGTCGAATCCGAACAGCGCGTCGGCCGACAGCCGCAGGGGCTGCTCCGGCAGCGGTGCCGGTGCCAGCGGCGCTGGTGGCCGCGGCGGTTCGAGCACGGCCGCGCACGACTCCGGCTTCCAATAACCGCCCTGCGCGATGCCCTTGCTGTCGAAGCGCACCTGGAACTGGCAGGTGAAGTACTCCGCGCCCTGCGTGGTGCGGAAGTTGAACAGGTAGTTCCACTCGCGCACGCCCCACATGCCTTCATTGAAGTGCGGCGTGCCCAGCAGCGTGTACAGCTGCCGCTTGCTCATGCCCGGCGCGAAGCGGCGCAGGTCGGCGACGTCGGGATAGATGCCTTCCTTCAGCGAGGCCTTGGAGGCCTCCGGGAAGTGCACGGCGGTGGCTTCGGCAGGACCGTCGGCGGCCGGCGCATGGCTGCGGCAGGCGGCCAGCAGGCCCATCCCCAGGATCAGGCCCAGCGTGGCGGCACATTGGCCGGCGCGGGCGATGCGATGCTGTTTCATGTCGTTCCCCCTGTAGACGTTTCCGCGATGCCGGGCCGCGGGTGCGGCCCGGCGGCGGGGATTACCACTGGATGCCGGCACCGACGGCCACACCGGCCTCGCCACGGCTGTTGGTCGAACCGCTGAACTTGTAGATCCAGCGGCCGCCTTCGGAGACACCGGAGATACCGACCGCCACGCCCGATTCGCCGTTGTAGCTGCCAGCCGCGATCGAGGCCATGCTGCGGCCCGCCTCGCTCGGCTGCGGCAGCGCTGCGGTGGCCATCGCCGACGCGATACCGGCCGAAGCACGATTGTCGGTCTTGCGCAGGTCGCGCTCGAAGCCGCCCATGCGCTCGTCGGTGTAGGCCTTGGACCAGTCCAGGGTCTGCGCCATGCCCGACTTCAGCTGGTCGACGTTGACGGCATCGGTGCCAGCAGTACCGGCGGCGACGTTGCGCACCGTGGTCGGGCCGCTGCTGGTGCTGCCCAGGGTGACACTGTTGTAGTTGGTCGCGCCGTTCACCGTGGTGTCGTAGCGGATCGTGCCCTGCTGCGAAGCCTGCAGCTGGCGCACGTTGACCGCATCGGTGGCCTGCGAGCCGTCTGCCACGTTGACCACCTGGCGTTCGGCACCGGCGGCACCGACAGAGACCGTGTTGGCCCGGTTCGCCACCGAACCCGCACCCAGCGCCACCGAGTTGTCGGCCTGCGCCTGCGAACCATTGCCCAGCGCGGTCGAGTTGGCACCGGCGGCGGTGGAGCCTGCGCCGCCGGCGGCCGAGTTGGCGCCGCTGGCGGACGGATCGGCCAGGTTGTTGGTGTTGTTGGCGCGGAAGCTGCCCGCCACGTTGGTGATGTTCTGGATCTTCTGGTCGGTGTACTTCTTCGACTCGTCGATGGCGTAGTTCACGCCGTTCTTCAGTTGGCCGACATTGGTCGCGTCATAGGTGTCCGAGCCATCGGCTACGTGGGTGATCTTGCGTTCGCTGCCACTGCTGCCGACCGAGACCTCACCGGCCGAATTGCTGGCACCGGTCTGCCCGTAGGCGCCGGTGTAGCCGCTCTGTGCACCGACGCTGGCGACCGAACCGGCACCCAGCGCCACGCTGTTGCCGGCACTGCTGCTGGCACCGTTGCCGACCGCCACGCTGTTCGCACCGGCTGCGCTGGCCTGCGGGCCGACCGCCACCGCTTCCGCACCTGCCGCGGTGGCTGCGGCCGCCGTTGAGTTGACCGCCAGGTACGCACTGCCACCACCGCCATTGGTGATGCGCTGGTTTAGGACCTTCAGCGAGCCGTCGACAGCGGTGAAGGCGGCGGTGACGTTGTTGTAGTCGCCGCTGGTGAAGGTGCCATCGGTGGCGATGCTGGAGATGCTGAACGTCGGCGCGGTCCACACGTTGGTGGTGCCGTTGTAGGCGGTGGTGCCGCCGAAGTAGGTGGCGATGGTGCTGTTCGTGCTGAACAGCTGGTCGCCGGTGATGGCATCACTGCTGCCAGCCAGGATGCTGCCGGCGGCGACGTTGGTGATCTTCACCGCGCCGGTGCCGGTACCCGTCAGCGTCACGCTGTTGAGCACGTTGCCACTGCCATCGACGTCGTACTTCACGGCCAGCTTGTCGATCTCGCCGGTCTGGTCGGCAACGTTGGCCAGCGAGTTGCTGACGGCATCGAACGCGGTGCCAACATCGTTGTAGCTGCCCTTGGTCACGGTGCCGTTGGCGGCGACGTTGTTGATCGAGTAGGTCGGTGCGGTCAGTACGCCGTTGGCATCGACCGCGGCACCACCGCCCAGATGGGTGGCTACCGCCTGGTTGGCGGCAAACAGCTGGGCACCATTGATGGCCTCACTGCTGGTGGCACTGACCTGGCCCGGGCCAAGGTTGCGCAGCGTGGTTGCCGTGCCGGTCTGGCCCAGCGTGGCGCTGGCGTAGTTGACACTGCCATCGGCGTTGAGGTCATAGCGCAGCGCGCCCTGTTCCGATGCCTGCAGCTGGCCAACATTGACCGCGTCGGTCGCAGCAGTACCGGCCGCCATGTTGGTGACCTGGCGCTCGGCACCGGCCGCACCGATGGACACGCTGTTGGCACGGTCGGCCAGGCTGCCGGCACCCACCGCGATACTGTTGGCGGCAGTGGCGCGGGCGTTGGTACCGACCGCGATCGAGTCGGCGCCGGTGGCCAGCGCCTCGGTACCGGTCGAGTTCACCCGCAGGTACTTGGTGCCACCGTTGCGGATGTCGGTGATCTGCGTATTGAGGTTGACCAGCGAGCCATCGACTGCGGCGAAGGCATCGGTGGCATTCTCATACAGGCCCTTGGCGATGGCACCACCAGTGGAGATCGTGCTGATCTCGAACAACGGTGCAGTAAAGATGCCGCTGGCCGGATCGAAAGCCGCACGACCACCGAAGAAACTGGCGATGGCACTGTTGGTAGCCGCCAGCTGGCCGCCGTTGACCGCCTCCAGGCTACCGGCGGTGACCGCGCCGGCGGCAAGATTGCCGATGGTGGTGGTGCCGGTGCCTGCGCCGAGCGTGACCCGGCGATAGTTCGGGTTGCCCGAGCCGTCCAGGTCATAGGTGACCGCTGCGGAGGCCACATCGTCGATCAGACTGATGGCGCCCTTCAGCTGGGCCACGTTGACAGCATCGGTATTGGCGCTGCCCGCGGCAAGGTTGGTGATCTGGCGCTCGCCGCCACCGGCCGTGCCCACCGACACTTCGCCGGCCGAGACCTGGGGTGCGGTGAGGCCGTACGCGCTGTAGCTGGCCTGAGCGCCGCGCAGTGCAGCGGAGCGGTAACCCAGCGCGACCGAGTTGGCCTGGTTAGAAGTGGCTTCGGCACCCAGCAGGGTCTGTCCGTTGGCGGTGCCCACGGCACTGTCACCGACGACGACCGAGTGGCCCATGCGGGCGGCATAGTCGGCCGTCGGCACGCCGGTCGGATTGCTGGGATCGTTCACGCCATCGCCGGGGAAGGCGACATTGGCATCGACCTTCGGCAGTTCATGGCGTGCATTGGCACCGATCACCACTTCCTTGGACCCGTTGGCGAAGGCGCCATCGCCCATCAACACCTGGTAGTCCTGTGCCGCGTTGACCGCCCAGCAGGAAATATCGGCCAGCGCGATGTCCAGGCACTTGGCCGCCCACGCCGGCGAGTCGGTTGGCAGAAGGAGGCCCAGCAGGCCACCGGGATTGCCGTTGTTGATGTTGTAGATGTAACTGTCGGAAGTCACGCCACCGATCAGGGTCAGGTGCGAGCTGCCGCCCGTGGCTGCGCCGCCCAGGCCATTGAGCGTGCTGCCGACCGGCGACAGGTTGACCACAGGCAGGCCCAGCACATTGACCGTCGAATAGGTCTGCATGACGTTGGCGTTGCTGAGCTTGAGATTGCCGTTGCTCAGGTAGCCGTTGCCGCCGAACAGGCTGGTGGTGGTCGGCCCGATCAGCTGGCCGACATTGCCGACCAGGCCACCGGTGCCGATGATCAGGCCAGCATTCGGGTCGGCCGGCGCGGGCGCCTTCGGACTGGTTGGCGGAATCGCCGAGGGTTGGGTCAGGCCGAGGCTGCCCAGCGTGCCTCCCACCAGGCCACCCACGGCGCTGCCCAGGTTGCCGACGGTGCCATTGAGATTGCCGTTGAGCAGGTTGCCCACCGCGCTTCCGACACTGCCCAGCGTGCTGCCCAGCACGCCGCCCAGCACGCCGCCCAGGTCGCCGGTGGGGCTGCCGGTGGTGCCGTTGAGAATGCCGCCCACGGCGCTGCCGACCTGGCCAACGGTGCCGTTCAGTGCGCCGCCCACTGCACTTCCAACGGTACCGACAGTGCCGTTCAGAGCACCGTCCACGGCGCCGCCGACCTGGCCGACGGTGTTGTTGAGCGTGCCACCCACGGCGCCGCCAACCTGGCCGACGGTGCCGTTCAGTGCGCCGCCCACTGCACTTCCAACGGTACCGACAGTGCCGTTCAGAGCACCGCCAACTGCGCCACCGACTGCGCCGACCGCGTTGTGGAGCGTGCCGCCCACTGCACTTCCAACGGTACCGACAGTACCGTTCAGAGAACCGCCAACTGCGCCACCGACTGCGCCCACCGTGTTGTTGAGCGTGCCACCCACGGCGCTGCCGACCTGGCCGACGGTGCCGTTCAGTGCGCCGCCCACTGCACTTCCAACGGTACCGACAGTGCCGTTCAGAGCACCGTCCACTGCGCCGCCGACTGCGCCTACCGTGTTGTTGAGCGTGCCGCCCACGGCGCTGCCGACCTGGCCGACGGTGCCGTTCAGTGCGCCGCCCACTGCACTTCCAACGGTACCGACAGTACCGTTCAGAGCACCGCCAACTGCGTCACCGACTGCGCCCACCGTGTTGTTGAGCGTGCCACCCACGGCGCTGCCAACCGTGCTGACTGTGCCGTTCAGCGCGCCACCCACTGCGCTACCAACTGCACCCGCGGCACTGTGAAGCGTCCCACCGACAGCACCCACCGCACCACCCACCAGGTTGCCGACGCCCAGTGCGCTGTGCTGCGCCGCGACGGTCGCCTGTCCGGCCAGCTTCAGGTTGCGATCGGCCACTACCTCCTGGCCGTCCGGCGCCTGCACGCGCACCTTGCCGGCGACGCCGGCATCGAAGGCGGCGCTGATGGCACGATCATGGGTCTCACCCGGCAGCTCCTCCTTGGCGGGCAGCGTGACTGCCGCCGTCGCCCGGGCCTGGCCCTGCCCTTCGATGTGATGGCCAGCGACCGCCAGATGCGTGTCGGCCTTGCCGTCGACGGTGGCTTTCAGCCCAGGCAGTGATCCGGCGGCTGCACCGCTGAGGCCGGCGGCCGCCCGGGCACCCGTATCGATCGAAGCGACCTGGCGGCCAGCGATGCCGACCTTGGCCCTGGCGCGCGCATCGGCAGCGACGCCCAGCGGCGCCTGGGCGCCGGGCGCAACGTGCGCAGCCAGCGATGCATCCACCTGTGCCGCCCTGGCCGCAGCGTTGCCCACGCCAACATTGGCGCGGACATCAGCCGCCAGCGCCGGCACGGCCACTTGCTTCGGCACGGTGTTCGCTGCCAGCTTCACCTGCACTGTGGCCGGCAACACGTCAGGTACCAACGGCAGCGACGTGGTACTCAACTGCAGGCCCAGACGAGCATCCGCACTGATTGCGGGGCTGTTCTGCGCCTGCCGCGCGGCAGCAGCCAGGGCCACTTCCGCGTCAACCTTGACCGGCATCGGCTGCGCATACTTTGCCGCGAGTGCTTGCAGGTCACGCAGCGATTGATTGGTTTCCGAGGCCCCAGCGTGACCGCTGGCCAGCGCACACAGCAGTGCCAGCGCCAGGGCCGTGGGCATCAGCAGGAAGGCGCGCGGATCGCGTGCGGCGCTGCCGCCGCTGTCGCCGGTGGCCAGTTCCGAGGCCACAACCAGAGCATTGAGCTGGCGGTTCCATACACGCCGGTAGATGCGGTTCATGAGCATTTCCCCCGTAGGCGAACAACTGGAATGTCTGTGGACTTGCCGCTAGGCAGGTGACTGACATTTCAGCGGTTGCAACGAGGGCGGTGCACTTCAATCCGGCACGGCAATCGCGCATTCCGGCAAATCCACGGCCGGAATCGGCAGCCGGCTATGCATAAGCGGCAACACGATCGGCAAGCGGATACGCAATTCCGGCATAAACACCGCAAAAACCCTTGCCGGGCCTGGATCAGGCCGGTTGGCCGATCTGCGCGGGTGCGCGCATCAGGGTGTCGCGCGGCAGTTCGCCGAATACCTTGCGGTAGTTGTCAGCGAAGCGCGACAGGTCCCACAGCCCGCAGCTCAGGGCGATCGCCTTCACCGAGCGACGGCTGGAGTCTGCCATCGACAGGCTGCGGCAGGCCGCGCACAGGCGCAGCATTGAGAGGTAGCGGTTCGGCGAGGTTCCAAACAGGTCCTCGAACGCATAGCGCAGGCCGCGCTCGCTGACGCCGGCGGCATCGCAGATCTCGTTCATGTAGATGTTGCGACGCAGGTTGAGCCGCATGAAGTTCTCTGCACGCTGCGCGATCAGATAATGCGTGCGCCGCGCACGGGTGCAGCCCGGGCGATCCGCCGCACCGGCGCCCAGCAGGGCCTGCACATGCTCATGCAGCAGGTTCTCGGTTTCATCCGGCTGCAGCCCTGCCCCCTGTCCCAGCTGCAGGTGCAGCTGCTGGTAATGGCGCGCCAGCGGCGTGGCGTCGCTGGCCAGGTTGAACAGCGAAAGTGCCTGGCCGGCAGGTGGCGTGCTGCGCAGGCTCAGTTCGGTCAGCTTGCGCTGGACGCGGGCCACCGGCACCAGCATCAGGGTCATGTGCGTGCCCGGGCTCAGGGTGAACTCACTGATGCCCTCCGGCATGATCGTCAGCGCCATGCCCGGCGTGAGCGGCACGCCGTGGCACCAGCTCATCGTTTCATCGGTGGCGTGCAGGTACCCAGCATCGCCCAGTCCGGCGGCAGCATGAAACGGCCACGGCAATGGAAGCCGCAGCTGATGCTGCAGAACAGGGCTTCCTCGTGCACGCGCGAAGCGAACGCCGCCCGTGGCCCGTTGCCATCCAGCAGCAGCAGTTCGACATCACAGACGCGAAGCACGCCGCTCAGCGTGGCCAGGTCTATGGACCGAAGGCCGCTGTCGTCGCTGTCCTCTACCCCACCATCGACCATGACAGTGTTGTCCCCCCGTTGATCCGCCATCCGCTGCGGCCCCACTGCCTGACAGGGCGCGCAACGATCCAGAATCCATTTCTGTTGCCACGCCGGCAGCACCGGCGTCGATGCGATC
Organism: Stenotrophomonas sp. pho; assembly: GCF_006228405.1. Taxonomy (NCBI): domain Bacteria; kingdom Pseudomonadati; phylum Pseudomonadota; class Gammaproteobacteria; order Lysobacterales; family Lysobacteraceae; genus Stenotrophomonas; species Stenotrophomonas sp. pho. Next base: position 2,623,240 of record NZ_CP029759.1, read on the forward strand.
GTACAAATCAATGCAAGAGCTTGAATGCGAGTATGCCCAATAATCGGCAAAGGTAAACCCGCGGCCCGGCATGATGAAAATGGATACACAAGTGAAGAAAATGTCGGAGCGGCTGGCACGGTTTTCGCATGGACCACAAAGCGAATCACATTATCTGCACGACAATGAATCGTTTTGCGTGCGAACGGATTTTCGTCACAGAAACCATCTGAAATTTTCAGGCTTCCGGGGTTTCTGCCGAATTTGCATATAGGTTCCGGTTGCAGCCAACCGCCATTCAGGCAAAGTCGACATTACGGTGATCCGGCCATCTGGCCGCACCCAGGGGGACAGCATGACCACGCACGCATCACTGGATGCCTCGACCACCGGCCCCGGGCCGTCCGGTCGCGACCGTGCGGCCGATGTCCCGCCTGGAAACGATCACCCTGCTTGAGCACAGCGGGCCAGTCCCGCCGTGCCTCCTCCGCCAGGACGCGCGGAGGCCCACGGACGATCCCGGCGGAGCCGGGCCACCGCCCAACGCAGGTGTACTGCATCCGCAGACAGGTAGAGGGAGACATTGGTCATGAACGCATCGATCCGCAAATTCCTGAAGGAAGAAGACGGCGTCACCGCGCTCGAGTACGGGCTGCTGGCTGCCGTCATCGCTGGCGTCCTGATTGCGGTCGGCAACGACCAGATCAAGGGGTTCTTCGAAACGCTGTTCAAGAACCTCTCCGCACTGGCCACCAAGGCGTCGGGCTCGACGACCTGAGCGGCGACCGCGCGCGGCCGGCAGGGCCGCGACGGCGGGGCGCATGGAACCAGGCGAAGACCGTCCAGTGACGGACGATGGAGTGTGCGATGACAGTGCTGGGATTGTTGGCCATCGGCGTCTGCCTGCGGATCGCGATCAGTGATCTGTATGCCCGTCGGGTGCCCAACACCTGGCTGGTCGCCGCATGCGTGATCGCCACTGCGGTGATCGTGGTCGGCCAGTTCAGTGCGCCGCGCCAGCCGTGGCTGCCCCACCTGGCCGGCGCGGCGATCGGCCTGTTGGCGCTGCTGCCGTTCCATGCCCTGCGCTGGATGGGCGCCGGGGACGTGAAGTTCTTCGCCGTGGTGGGCCTGATGCTGGGCTGGCAGGCGCTGCTGCCGGTCTGGCTGGTAGCGAGCCTCGCGGCTGGGTTGCATGCCGTGCTGGTGCTGGCCGGTCGCCGCCTGGGCGTGCTGCTGCCCGGTCACCTGCAGATGCAGGTCAACCGCACCAGCACGCAGTGGCAAGCGCATCCGGTGCTGCGTGACATGCAGGCCGCCCGCCAGGGACGACGTGGCATTCCCTATGCAGCCTACCTGGCACTGGCCGCCATCGGCTGGGTGCTGGCCAGCATCTACGGAGGTGCACCATGAACATCCGCAGCCCACGCCTGCAACGCGGTGTCGCCAGCATCGAGTTCGCCCTGATGCTGATGCTCGGCCTGTTGCCGCTGCTGCTGTTCACCTTCTCCGGGGTGATGATCATGGCGGCGCAACAGACCCTGGCCACCGCCTCGGCCGAAGGCGCGCGTGCCTCGCTGCGCTACGGCACCGCCAGCGAACGACGCACAGCCGCCTGCGTCGCCGCACGCACCTCGATGCAATGGTTGCTGCAGTTTTCCAGGCAGAACGTGGACTGCAGCGCGGGGGCAGCAACGCCATCGTGGTGTCGGCACAGGCGCCCTGCGCCGGTCTGGCCACGGCCCAGTGCATGACCGTGACGGTCAGCTACGACTACGCCAACCATCCCTTCCTGCCCGGCACCGCCACGCTCTACAAGTGGGTGATGCAGGCCCCCATCCGCAGCGTCGCGGTCGCGCAGCTCGATCTCGGCAGCGGCAATTGATGATCGGTACTTTGGAGACGGTTCCATGCTCAAGTTGACCCGCATCGCTGCCGTCGCCCTGATCGGCCTGGCCGTGCTGCTGGCGCTGATCGCCTTCATGATCGGGCGCAAACCCGCCGCACCTGCAACGGTCGCGCCAGTCGCTCACAACGAGGCCCAGGCGATCACCGTGGTCGAAGCCGTGGCACGCCTGCCTGCGGGCGAGCCGATCAGCGCCAACGGCCTGCGCCTGGCCCAGCGCACCTCACCCGTCCCCGGCGCCGCTACCAGCATTGCCGCCGTGACCGGCAAGGTGCCGGTGCAGGACATTGCCGAAGGCAGTGTGATCAACGGCAGCGCGTTGGCTCAGGGCTTCTCGCTGCAGCTGCGGCCGGGCGAGCGTGCCCTGGCCGTACCCGTGGACGAACTGGTCGGTGCCGGCAACCGCATCCTTCCCGGTGATTTCGTCGACGTCTTCCTCAACCTCCGCAACGCCCAGCCCAGCATCAACAGCCCTGGCGAAGCGGCGCAGACGCGCCTGCTGCTGTCGCGCCTGCGCGTCCTGAGCTACGGCCAGCAGGACATCGTGCCGCTGGCCACAGAGACTACTTCCGACAGCGAGGCCGACACCCGCAACGACCCGCGCGCTGCCGACATCACCGGAAGTGGCAGCACGCACAGCAGCAATGAAGCGCCGCAACCCGCACGCAGCGCGGTGCTTGCGGTACCGGTGGCCGACGCCAACCGGCTGCTGCTGGGTGCGCAGCAGGGCAAGCTTTTCCTGGCCCTGCGCAATCCCGCCGATACCGGCCTGCCCGACCTGGCGTTGTTCCCGCAATCGCGCGGAGTGATCGACCCGCTGCGTGGGCTCGACGCCGAACAGCAGCTCGCCCTGCAGCGGCCGGAGAACCACGCCTTTGCCGGTATCGACAGCGACGCGCTGGCCGGACGTGGCAGTGCACCGCCACGCAGCACCCCGGATGCACCGGCGCGCGCGCCGGCGTCACGTCGCAGTGCACCGCGCGCGTCGGGGATCGAGATCATCCGCGGCGACAGTTCCGCATCCCGTGCCTCCCTTTGACCTGCATCGAGTGCATCCATGACCGAACGTCGCCGCCGTCCACGCCTCTCCCTCCGCCAGCGCTGGCTGGCCCTGCTGCTGGTGCTGCTGGCGCCGGCAACGAGCGTGGCCGCCGATGACCTGGTGCTGCAGGCGCGCGAGCAGCGTCCCTGGAACCTGCCGGCCGACCTGGAGCGGGTGGCCATTGCCGACCGGGTGTGGCCGACATCGTGATGCTGCGCGGGCAGCGCCAGGCGCTGCTGGTCGGCAAGACGCCTGGCACCACCACCCTGCTGCTGTGGCACCACAGACAGGCCGAGCCACAGCGGTTGACGGTACGGGTGCAGAGCGCCGTACAGGGCGCTGCCAGCACCGGCGGTACCGGGCTGGTGTTCACCCAGCAGGACCAGCAGGGCCTCCTGCAGGGAAGCACCGACAGCATGCTCACGCACATGCAGGAACAGCGCACTGCGGCGATGGCGCTGGGCAAGGACGGCATGCTTGCCGATGCGTCCACCATCAACAGTGGGGGCGTGGTCCAGGTCGAGGTCAAGGTGGTCGAGTTCAACAAGACCGCGATGAAGCAGATCGGCATCAACTTCCAGAACCGCAACGGGGGCTTCGCCTATGGCTTCGCGCGGCCCGGCACTGGCCTGCCCGGCAATACCGGCCTGCTGCCCGGCATGAAGGAAGGCAACAGCAGCAACGAGGCCGTGTCGCCGATTTCCTCGGCGTTCCGGCTGGTGTTCGGCTCGACCAAGGGACTGTGGAACGCCGATGTCGAACTGCTGCAGAGCAATGGCATGGCCCGCGTGCTGGCCGAGCCGACGCTGGTGGCACTGTCCGGCCAGAGCGCCAGCTTCCTGGCCGGTGGCGAGCTGCCGATCCTGGAGCCGCAGGGGCTTGGCACCACCACCATCACCTACAAGCCCTTCGGCATCGGCCTGACCGTGACCCCAACGGTACTGGCGCCGAACCGGATCGCGCTGAAGGTGGCGCCGGAGGCGAGCGACCTGGACTACAGCAACGCGATCGTGCTCAACAACGTGCAGATTCCCTCGATCACCACCCGTCGCGCCGATACCACGGTCGAGCTGGGCGATGGCGAGAGCTTCGTCATCGGTGGCCTGGTCAGCTCCAACATCGTCTCCAACGTCAACAAGATTCCACTGCTGGGCGACCTGCCGATCATTGGTTCGTTCTTCCGCAACTTCGACTACAAGCGCCAGGACAAGGAGCTGGTGATCATCGTCACCCCGCGTCTGGTGCAGCCGCTGGCACGCAATACCGAACTGCCGCTGCCTGGCGAGCGCGAAGCCAAGCCGCATCTTCCCGAATGGGGATCGTGGTTGCTGGGGCCGGTCAGCCAGGACCCGGTGCCCGGCTTCTCGCGCTGACTTCCATGATGCCTGTAGAACCACGCCCATGCCCTACGCCACCGCCCAGCCGCTGCATCCGCAAGGACCGCCGATGAACCTGGTCCTGTACGGCATCGACCGCGAACTGCTGCCCCGGCTGGCCGCCAAGCTGCCGCCGACCACCACCCTGCACTGGCAGGACAGCAGTGCGCCGACGTCGGCGCAGGACCTGCAACGCGGCCCGCAGAGCCTGGTGCTGCTTGACTTCCGGCCCGAGCACGCGGCTGCCTCGAGCGTACTGGCACAGCAGCTGCAGCAGACCCAACCGGACCTGGCGCTGGTCGCGGTCGGCGCCACCAGCGCCGGCCAGGTCGAAGGCGTGGTGATCGCGCTGCGCGCCGGCCTGCGCGATGTGCTGGACCTGGACAGTGACAACGCCGGCATCGAGGCGGCACTGCGGCGCGCACTGTCACCGCGCCCGGCCGCGGTGGCGCAGCATGCGCACAAGGCGCGCCTGATCGTGCTGCTGGGCGTGCGCGCAGGCGTCGGCACCAGTACCCTGGCCGCACATCTTTCGGTGCTGGCGCAACAGACGCGGGCCCTCGCCCAGGGCGATGCAGTGCAACAGGACGGCCTCCTGATGGAACTGGCACAGCCCACCGGTGACCTTGCGCTGTACCTCAATCTCGACAGCCGCTTCCACTACGAGGATGCGCTGCGCAACGCCAGCCGCATCGACGCCACCCTCGCACGCACCGCGATGGCGCGCCATGACTCCGGGCTGGTGCTGCTGGACCGCGCCGGCGGCAGTGATGCCGTGCCCCCGTCCGACCCTGGCGCGCTGCTGCAGCGCCTGCGCGGGGTGTTCGCCAGCGTGCTGTGTGATGCAGGCGGCTGCCCGCTGCGGCAGCTGCCGCCGCTGTTGCTGGACCAGGCAGACGAGATCTGGCTGGTCACCGATGCGTCGATCGCCACGCTGGTCTCGCTGGACCAGGCACTGAAGCATCTTGCAGGCCAGCGCGAGCGCGAAAAGCGCCTGCAACTGGTGATCAACCGCCACGACGACAGCAGCGGCATGAGCCCGGAACAGATCGCACGCCGCTTCGAACTGCCGTTGCTGGCGACATTGCCTGAACGACCGCGTGTGCGCCTTGCCGCCAGCCAGGGCCGCCTGCTGCTGCAGGATGCGCCGCGCGATCCCTACCTGCGTGCCCTCGCCCCGCTCGTGTCACGGCTGGACCCGGCTGCCTGCCCGGTCCAGCCGCATGGCCTGCGGGAAAGACTCTCCCTTGCCCTTGGTGGATCGCAATGGAAGACAAGGTAACCCCGTTCCCGCATGCCGTTGCCCGCCCGCTGCTGCACGAAAGCCCGGGCCACCTGCCGTTCGCACAGACCGAGCAGTACCAGAAGGTGCTGTCGGCCGCGCATGAGCACCTGCTCAACAGCATCGAGGACGAGCGCATCGACATCGATTCCTGGGCCCCGGATACCATCGCCCGCTGGGTGCAGGTACAGACCGTGGGCTTCATCCAGGAATGGCGCATCCCGATCAACGAAGAAGAGATGCAGGTGGTTGCCGAGGGCCTGGTCAAGGAGCTGACCGGTTTCGGCCCGCTGGACGACCTGCTCCACGACCCCTCCATCGAAGACATCCTGATCAACGGTTTCAAGGACGTGCACGTTTCGCAGGGTGGCCAGCTCCGGCGTGCCACCCAGCGCTTCACCGATGACACCCACCTGCTGCGCATCCTGCGCCGCATCCTCGCGCCGCTTGGCCGCCGGCTGGATGATTCCAATCCGATGGTCGATGCGCGCCTGCCCAACGGCGGCCGCCTCAACGCGATCATCTCGCCACTGGCGGTGGACGGGCCGATGGTGTCCATCCGCAAGTTCCGCAAGGACCCGTTCACCCCCGACGAGCTGCTTGCCAAGGGCACCTTCGACGCACCGATGCAGGCCCTGCTGAAGGCGATGGTGCTGGGCCGCTGCAACATCCTGGTCTCCGGCGGCACCAGTTCCGGCAAGACCTCGCTGCTGAATGCACTGGCCAGCTACGTGCCACCCAGCGAGCGCGTCATCACCGTGGAGGACACCGCCGAGCTTTCGCTGAACCATCCGCACGTGGTGCGCCTGGAAAGCCGCATCGGCGGCGCCGAGGGCCAGGGCGCGGTCAGCATCCGCGACCTGGTGCGCAACAGTCTGCGCATGCGCCCGGACCGCATCGTGGTCGGCGAAGTGCGCGGCGCTGAAGTGCTGGAAATGCTGCAGGCGATGAATACCGGCCATGACGGATCGATGGCCACCATCCACGCCAACACGCCACGCGACTGCCTGTACCGCATCGAGATGCTGGCAGGCTTTGCCGGCTTCCAGGGCAGCGAGGACAGCCTGCGCCGGCAGATTGCCAGCGCCATCGACTTCATCGTGCAGATCTCGCGGCTGGGCAGCGGGCGCCGGGTGCTGGTCTCGATCACCGAGATCACCGGGGTCAGCGACAACCTGATCACCACCCAGGAAATGTTCCGCCACGAGGTGCAGATCGACGCCACCGGCCGCGAGACCGACCGCTGGATCGGCCTGGGCTTCCATCCGCACTCGCACAAGCTGGAGCCGTTCCGCCAGCAACTGCGTGAATCGCTCTACGGGGACTTCTGAGCATGGGCACCGGCCTGCTGCTGGGCGTGTTGAGCATCATCTCGGTGCTGCTGGCGCTGGCCGTCTGGCTATGGGGCACCGCCGCCAGCCGTGAGCAGCGCCAGGCCTCGCTGCAGCATGCCGAGCAACAACTGGCGCGCGGCAGCGCGGCCGGCGCGGTACCGGCCGGGCCTGCCGTTGCGGCGGCCAACGATTCGACCCGCCCGGCCAGCACCGGAACCCGTGTACTGCCGTGGGACGGTGTCCTGCAGCGCGCCGGCCTTCCGCCGGGCTGGAAGCTGCCACTGATGCTGCTGGTGCCGGGACTGATGCTTGCGGTCGTGGCGGCGATGCGGCTGGGCACGGCCTGGATGTTTCCGCTGACCCTGCTGCTGTACCTGCTGGGCTGCTGGCTGTGGGTGATGCGCCGGATCACGAAGCTGCGCGCGCAGCTGCTGCACCAGATGCCGGACTTTCTCGACAACCTGGTCCGCCTCACCGCGCTGGGCAACAGCCTGCAGGCCGCGTTCCAGGTGTCTTCGATGCAGACCAGCGCACCACTGCGCGGCCTGCTCGACACCACGGTGCGCTATGCGCGCAGCGGCATGGACCTGGATCGTGCATTGAGCCTGGCCGCGCAGCCGTACCGGATGGACGTACTGAAGGTGCTGGCAGTGGTGATCGGCGTGAGCGTGCGCATCGGTGGCCGCGCCGACCAGATCCTGCAACGCATGGGCGATTTCATGCGCGACCTGGAACAGGCCCAGCAGGAACTGGCGGCCACCACCTCGGAAACACGGATGTCGGCCTGGGTACTGGGGCTGCTGCCGCCCGCCAGTGCGGTGCTGATGGCAATCTCCAGCCCGGCGTTTTTCCAGCCGGTGCTGCACGACCCGCTCGGTCACAGGATCCTGTTGATCGCGCTGGGCCTGGAACTGCTAGGGGCGTTCCTGCTGTACCGCCTGGCCAAATCACTATGACCGCCCACAGCCGCCCCGGAGGTGCCCGATGAGCGCCAGCGCCTGGTTCGCCCTTTCGCTGCTGGTGCTGGCGGCCGGCGTCGCCCTGCTCGGTATTGCCGGCTGGGTGCGCAGCCATCGCGAGCACCGCACCTCAGCCACACTGAAAACCGCCCTGCAGCCGCGTGAGGAAGGCCGCGACACCGAGGCCACGCGCCGCGACTCGCTGGGCTGGATCGAGCGTTTCGGGCGCTCGCTCAGTGGCGGCCGCCTGGAGGCTGCGCTGCTTGCCAACGAAGACAAGCTGCTGTTGGACCTGGCTGGCTGGAACACGCGCCGTGGCACCGCGATCTATCTCGGCCTGCGCCTGCTGCTTGCCCTGTTGGTGCTGGCGCTGGCGCTGGCGTTCAGCAGCGCGCACGGGCTTGCCAAGGTGATGGTGGTGATCGGTGCGCTGGCGGCCGGGCTGCTGCTGCCGAAGTTCGTGCTGTCGTCGTGGGTCAAGCGCCGCCGCCGTGCGGTCGAGAACGAGCTGCCCCTGCTGATCGACCTGCTGCGCCTGCTGCAGGGCGTGGGCTTCAGCATGGACCAGAGCCTGCAGACGCTGGGTGACAAGCTGCGCGATGCATTGCCGGTACTCGGCGGCGAACTGCAGGAAGCCAATGTGGCCTATACCCATGGCCGCACGCGCGCGCAGTCGTTGCGGCGTCTGAGCGAGGTCTACGCCGATGATGACCTGGCCAGCCTGATGCAGTTGATCCTGCAGGTGCATGCGCACGGCGGCGCAGTGCAGGAGCCGTTGCGCCAGTTCAGCATCCGCCTGCGCGAACAGCGCCGCAACGCGTTGAAGGAAAAGGTCGGCAAGCTCTCGGTGAAGATGACCGTGGTGATGATGCTGACCCTGTTGCCGGCACTGATGCTGGTGCTTGCCGGCCCGGCGCTGGTCGCGCTGGCCACCACCCTGTCCAAGATGGGATCTCCCTGATGCCTGCCCTGCGCACCTCCTGCCTGCTGCTTGCCGTCGCCCTCGCCGCCCTGGCCAGTGGCTGCGCCTCGACCACACCGAAATATGTGCGGGCGCCCAGCCTTGCGCCGCCGGAACCCGATCCGCAGGACAGCCGCAACGCCTATCTGGAGCTGATCGAACGCTGCAGCAGCAGGGCGCCTGGTATGCCTCGCTGGCCCACGTGGAGGCCTTCCGCCAGCGCTATGGTGATCGCCCTGCCCTGCGCCTGCTGCAGGCCGACGCACTGCGCGAGACCGGCCAGGCCGACGCGGCGGTCGCGCTGTATCGCGAGCTGTCCAGCGGGCCGCAGGCCGCGGCGGCCGCCCACGGCCTGGGCCTGATCGCTGCACGCCGCGACGACGACGCCGGAAGCGAACAGGCGCTGGCGCGCGCCACGCAGCTGCAGCCCTTGAACACCGACTATCTGGGCGACCTGGGCTATGCACGGCTGCGTGCCGGCCAGTTCGATCAAGCCCGCGAGCCGCTGGCCAAGGCCCTGGAACTTTCACCGGGCAACGCCAAGGCAACGGCCAACCTTGCACTCTGGGCGGTACTGCGCGGCGACCAGGCCACGGCGGAGCGGCTATCGGCACAGGCCAGCCTCAACGAGGAAACGCGCCGAAGCATCCAGCAGCAGGCCCAGCAGATCCGCACGCGCCTGCAGCAACGACAGGCCGCTGCCGCCGCCAACGCAGCCACACCTGCACACACGGCGAGCGTCGAGAGTGGCGCTCGTGCATCGGGCGGCGCACGGCTGGCGAGCGAACCCCGCCGCGACCCGCGCGACCAACGCGATCCGCAGCGCCTGCCACCCTCGATGCTGGAACGCTTCAGCGCCACCGACCACCCGACCGGAAGCACACCATGACCACGATGCGCCAGATCCGACGCCTGTTGCCCGTGCTGTGCTGCCTGCTTGTGGCCGGTGCCGTGCAGGCACAGCAACAGCCATTGACCGGACAGATGCTCGGTGGCCCCTCACTGTCGGCACCGGCTACAGCGCCGATGCAGGCCGAACCGCTCCCCACCGTGGAGTTGGCCGCACCGGCTGCATCCGCCGAGGTGACTGGAGCGCAAGCGTCGACCATCGCGACCGACGTCGCACCTCTTTCAGCACCGCCCGCCGCACCACGTGCACGCCTGCAGAGCGGCGAGGCGACCCGCAACCTGTTCCGCCTGCAGGCCTCCGGGCAGCAGGCCGGCCAACGGCTGCCGATCCTGGGTGACCAGGCCACGCTGAGCTATGCGCGTTACCTGAAGAGCTTTGAACACGAGATCCCGGACTTCTTTGAGACCGATGTCTCCCGGTCCAAGGACGCCTCCTCCGGACGCTGAGGTCGGCCATGAAACGCCCACGACAGTTCAGTTTCAGCCGCGCACGCGGCGGCATGTCGGTCACGATGATGCTGGTCATGCTGGCGCTGGTGGCCATGCTGGGCCTGATCGAGATCGGCTATCTGTTCTGGGCCAAGCGTGACGCGCAGAAGGTGGCCGACCTTGCCGCACTGGCCGGCGCACAGCGGCTGGAGCTGTGCAGCCCGGACAACAGCGACAACAGCGCTGCCCGGCAGAATGCGGTGGTCCAGAACGGGTTCGCAGGCACCCTGCAGATCCGCTGCGGCAACTGGAGCGCCAGCCGTGGCACCGGCACCCGCTTCGTCACCAGCGTCGATGCCAGCAATCCCCGCAATGCGGTTCAGGTGATCGCCGAGCGCAGCGTGCTGCCCTTCTTCGGTCAGACTTCCAGCCTGCCCACCGTGAGCGTGCAGGCCGTGGCGCGCCGTGCCGAACCCACCGCGGTGTTTGCGGTCGGCTCGCAGCTGCTGCGGACCAATGGCGATTCAGTGCTGCTGTCCACCCTGCGCCTGGTTGGCCTGGACGTCACCAATGCCACGGTGCTGTCCTATGACGGCCTGGCGCAGGCCAACGTGACTCCGTCCGGCCTGCTGAAAGCGCTCAACATACCGGTAAGCGCCAACCTCAGCGTGGCCGACTTCAATCGCCTGCTGTCGGTCAACAAGATTTCGCTGGCACAGCTGGTCGATGCTACCGCCACCGTAGTCGGCCGTGACTCCGCAGTGGGGGTGCAGCTGCGCGCCCTGTCCGATCTGGTTGCCACCCAGCTGGACATCAACAAGCTCAACATCGTGCTTGGCAGCCAGTCCGGCGGCGGTGGCCTATTTGCCGAAGTTGTCTCGCCCGACGGCACGGTCGGCAGCGCACTGGAGTCACAGATCAACGTGCTCAACCTGATCAACACCGCGATCTCCATCGCCAACGATGGTAACGGCGTGGCGGTCAAGGGACTGGACCTGCTGGGCATCAGGATCCAGGCCGGCGTGGTCGAGCCGCCATCGATCGCCATCGGCGGCGTCGGCAGCCGTGCCTACAACGCGCAGGTGCGGCTGATGGCGGACGTGGACAGCAACAACCTGTTCGCGCTGGGGCCGCTGCTGAACCTGCTTGGCACGCGCCTGCACCTGCCGTTGCACGTCGACGTGGCCAACGGTATGGGCACCTTGACCGGCATCCAGTGCGGCGGCAGTCCACCCAAGGCCACGATCCAGGTGGACTCGTCGGTGCTGCGCGCCTGCGTCGGCAATGTCGACCCCGCACAGCGCTTCTCCAAGGCCAATGTCTGCGATGCCACGCTGCAGGACGAACAGCTGCTGAAGCTGCTGGGCCAACCATTGATCAACGACAGGATTACCCTGCCCGCCCTGACCAGCACGCAGACCCTGACCCTGGCCGCCGGCGAGACCGGCTCGACCCGGTTCAATCCGCTCGCAATTGGTGACGCAGTGTCGAGCCTGGTCAACGAACTGCTACGGGTGCTGTCGGGCATGCTCAATTCGCCCAAGCAGGGCATGAACGCCAACGACACCGCCAAGGCGCTGGCCGATCGCTACCTGCAGGCGGCCTTTCCGACTGGCGGACGCTACAACGTCGACCAGGTCATCCCGCTGCTGCGCGATGGCGATCCGGCGCGCAATCTCGCCCCGCTGGGCAACTGGACGGTGAAGAATGGCGTCCCCAAGCCTTGCCTGCTGGGCCTGACCACCTGCTGGGAAGACGGTTCGGTGTGGACCGGTTACAGGACGACCGTCACCGGCCAGGGCCTGGGCCTGCTCGATGGCCTGCTTGGCTCGCTGGTCGGCGGCCTGCTGATCAACCGCTGCGACAGCCTGCTCGGCAACCTGATCGATTACAACGGCTGCGTGCGCAACAATCTGGCGTCCTACATCCAGACCGCACCGGCCGGCTTTCTCGATGGTGCCGGGGGAACGGGTGTCACCAACCCCGATGGCAGCGTCAGCTGCAGCGGACTGCTGTGCACCCTGCTGAAGCCGATCCTGGCCGCACTGCGGCCGGTGCTCAACAGTATTGGCACCCTGCTGACCAACCTGCTGGCCAGCGTGCTGGGCGTTGAACTGGGCCGGACCGACGTCAATGTGCAGTCGATCCAGTGCAGCGCCGCACAGCTGGTCTACTGACCGGTGACGGGCGCCCTTGGCGGCGCCCACACCCATGCTAGACTCCCGGCGGGGAACCACCTTCATCTCAACCCACACTCATCCGTGGATGGTCTAGACATGCGAGAAACTTCAGGGGGCGCGGTCTTTGCCCGGCACGCGCGCAGCGCGGCAGTGCTGGCCGTGGTCATGATGCTGGTGGCACCGGCAGCGATGGCTGCACGTGGCGACCGCGAGGCGGCAGCCGAACCGGCGCGCAGCGCGCCTGTGGTGCGCAATACCGTGGACGAACTCAAGCAGTTGATGGACTCGCGCCAGCTGACCGAGCTGCGCACCACTTACAACGGCAACTACGGCGCCAGCCTGCTGTTCAATGCCAACACCCTGACCTACTACGTCGCCCTGTTCCAGGAGAAGAACTTCTGGCGGGTGATCAAGACCGATGCGGTGGACAACGCCGAGCGCGTCTACCGCACCTTCGCGCAGCAGTCCGAACAGCTCGCCCAGGTCTACATCGACACCACCCGTCTTGAAGCCGGCAAGCGCTACACCGAGCGCCTGGTGGCCTACAACGAAGAACGCCTGCGCACCCTGCAGCAGGAAATGGAACAGCAGCAGGCGCAGTCGGCACAGGTCAGCGCGGCCCTGCAGCAGGCCCAGCAGCAGGCCGTGAGCCTCAGCACCGACGTGCAGAGCACCAACAGCCAGCTGGACGCCCTGCAGCGCCGCATCCAGATCCTGCAGGCCGAACAGGGCAACCCGGAGTTGAGCCTGCCCAAGCCGGACAGTGTGCCCGCACCGGCCGCCGCAAGCGACGGTCGCTGAGAGCTGCACTCACGGTACTCACGCGACGGCGCCCTATGGCGCCGTTGTCGTTTTCGACACTTCAGCGTCCCGCATCACTGGCAGGCGTCGTAGACCGCGTCATCCAGCTGCCGGCGCTGCACGAAATCCAGGCGCCGACGCTTGAGCAACGCCTTCTCACGATCACGCCGGGCACGCTCGCAGGCTGCCGCATCCGTGCTGATCGTGATCAGCGCACCGTGCGCCCGCGCCGCACGCCGTGGCCGCGGCGTTGGCTTCGGTGTCGAGGCCGCTGGCGCCACAGCGCCGCGGGACAATGACTGCTCCGCGGGCACGTCCCAGCGCCATGCGGCACGCCCCTGGCAGGGTGTCTGCTGGTAGACCGGGTGCGGTCCATCCACGCACTTGTAGACATGGGTCTGTGCCGGCGCTGCCATGGGCAGCAGCAGGCACAGCATCAGCGACCATCGCATGGCGGGCATCCGTGCGTTCCTGTGGCGGGCTGCGCTCATCCTCGGCATACGGCTCCCGTCCTGCCAGAGCGATACGCGTCACATCCGATGCAATCCAGCACAGCCGTGCAAGTCGGTCGCCTGCGCCTGCGCTGTACTGCCGAAGGCACCGGCATCCTGCCGAAGCCTTCCCTCCCTTCCGCCAAGGAACCTGCAATGAGCAACTTCGTCACCGTCGCCGATGGCGCCCGCATCTTCTACAAGGATTGGGGCACCGGCCAGCCGATCGTGTTCGCCCACGGTTGGCCGCTGTCTTCCGATGCCTGGGATCCGCAGATGCTGTTCATGGGCCAGAACGGCTTCCGCGTGGTCGCCCACGATCGCCGCAGCCACGGACGCTCCAGCCAGACCTGGAACGGCAACAACATGGACACCTATGCCGATGACCTGGCCGCGGTGATCGAAGCGCTGGACCTGAAGGACGCGATCCTGGTCGGCCATTCCACCGGCGGCGGTGAAGTGGCCCATTACATCGGCCGCCACGGCAGCGCGCGCGTGGCCAAGGTGGTGCTGGTCGGCGCCGTGCCGCCGCTGATGCTGAAGACCGCTGGCAACCCCGCCGGCACCCCGCTGGAGGTCTTCGACGGCATCCGCAAGGGTACCGGCGGCGACCGTTCGCAGTTCTTCAAGGACCTGACCACCCCGTTCTTCGGCGCCAACCGGGATGGCAACAACGTCACCCAGGGCATGCGCGATGCGTTCTGGCTGCAGGGCATGCTCGGTGGCGTCAAGGGCCAGTACGACTGCGTGCACGAATTCTCGGAAGTGGACTACACCGAGGACCTGAAGAAGATCGACGTGCCGGCGCTGGTCGTGCACGGCGATGACGACCAGATCGTGCCGTTCGATGCCTCGGCCAAGCTGTCCTCGCAGATCATCAAGGATGCCGAACTGAAGGTGTACGCCGGTGCGCCGCATGGCCTGACCATCACCCACGCCGACCAGTTCAACGCCGACCTGCTGGCGTTCGCACGCAAGTGAGGTATCGCGGCGGCGGCGCTACCCAGCGCCGCCGCAAAAAAGGGGACGGAGGGGATTAAGTCGTTTGTGCACAAACGACTTAATCCCCTCCGTCCCCTTTTTGTGTCAGATATCGCTGTGATGGTGTGGTACCCCGGTCTTCGGCAGCGGATCATGGCCACCCACGAAGTGGCGTACCACCGGTGCGCGCTCACCGCGATGCAGTTCCCGCAGCACTTCCTGGATCGCCTTGTCGTCGGCGGTGATGCGCTCATGCTGGCGCAGGTGCTCCAGCCACGACGGGGTCACGAAATACTCCAGGTGGATGCCCGGGCTGGCCACGTCCTCGACCACGCCCCAGACCACGGCGCCATCGCGGCGGCGGATCGTGCCCAGCGCGCGCATCTGCGCCTGGAACGTGGCACGATCAGCATCATCGATGCGGTACTCGATGGTGACCAGCACCGGGCCTCGATCATTCGACACCGGCACCGACAGCTCGGGTGCCGGCCAGTGCCCGGCCGGGCGCAGGTTCAGGTCTTCGGTGCCGGCGATGCGCACGCGCCACACCAGCAACCCACCGATCACCGCACCGGCCGCTGCCACCAGCAATGCCAGTTCGGGCGAGGTGCGCTGAGCGAGCGCGCCCCAGCTCAGGCCGCCGGCGGCCATGCCGGCAGAGAACACCATGATGTACAGCGCCAGCGCACGCGCACGTACCCATGCCGGAACCGCAGTCTGCGCAGCGATCTGCAGCGACGACAGCACGGTGATCCACGCAAAACCATTGACCAGCATCACCGCCGGAAGCACGTACCAGCTGCGGGTCAGCGCCAGCCCGACCAGGCTCAGGGCCAGCGACAACGTCGCCAGCAGCACCAGCAGGTCGCGATCCATCCGTGCGCGCAGCTTCGGCAGCAGCAACGCACCACCCACTGCGCCGATGCCGATGCAGCCCAGCAGCATGCCGTACTGCCCCGCCCCACCCTGCATCTGCCCACGCACTACCACCGGCAACAGCGCGTTCATTGCCGCGGCGAAGAAGAAGAAGCCGACCGACTTGATCAGCACCGCCTGCAGCCGTCCGGCACGGCTCGCGTAGCGCAGGCCCGCTTTCAATCCGGCACCGAAGCCTTCCGGCGGCAAGCTCGACTGCTTTGGGTCGCGCTTCCAGCCCCACACCACGAACAGCATCGCCGCGAAGGTGATGGCATTGAAGCCGAACGCCCAGACCGCACCCAGCTGGGCGACGATCACGCCGCCGATGGCCGGGCCGATCGAACGGGCGATATTGATGCCGATCGAGTTCAGCGCCACCGCCGAGGCCAGCATCGGCTGTGGCACCAGTTCGGAGACGATGGCGGCCTGCGCGGGCATTGCCATCGCCGCACCGCAGCCCATGCAGAAGGTCAGCAGCACCAGCAACTGCGGGGTCAGCAGGTCCATCGCGGTCAACGCAGCCATCGCTGCGGCCACCAGCAGCATCCAGCCCTGGGTCGCCAACAGGTACTTCCGACGATCGACAATGTCGGCCAGGGTGCCGGCAGCGAGCGCCAGCAGCACGATCGGCACCGTGGTGGCCGACTGCACCAGGGCCACCATCAGCGGCGAACCGGTGCGCTCGGCCATCACCCAGGCGGCGGCCACATCATTGACCCAGGTGCCGATGTTGCTGGCCAGGATCGCCAGCCAGATCGAACGGAACATCTGGATCTTCAGCGGGGACCAGGCACCTGCGTCCTGTACGGGGGTTGCGACGCGGTTGCGTTCACCATTGCCATGCTCCAACGATCGAGGCGAACAGCGTGTCCTGGCCTCCAGCCTGCTTCAGTGCAGGACCGGCGTCGACCCAGGCCAGCTGCAGCTGCCATTGCCAGTGTTCGCTGGCCTGCCAGCGGGTTTCGGATTTGTACTGGGTGCCGATGCGGCGCGCGCCACCGGCGCTGCCCGGCAACGCCACCAGCGGCGCCGGCGTGGTGTAGACCGCATCGGCACGACGATGCTTCCAGGCCATCTGTACGCCCAGTTCCGTCGTCACCGCGTCGTGCAGGCGCAGGGTCAGGGTCGGCTGCAGGTCCATCAGATTGGCCGGGGCCAGCAGGCTGGCCTCGCTGAAGTAGGCCGATTTCGGGAACAGTGCATTGAAGGTGCCCAGTCGCCGGTCGTGCAGGTTGCCATCGCCACTGGCGATGTCGGCCTTCAGCCCCAGCCGCGGTTGCAGTGGCCGCTCCCTCCAGCGCCAGCCCGTGTCGGTCGCCAGCGTCCAGGCACGGACGTCGAGTGGGCCGGTGGCGGCACGCAGTTCACCGCCCTGCGCCACCAGCTCACTGTTCCAGTCCAGCAGACCTGACTGGCCGAACCAGCGCGCACCGAGTGTCTGCCGGCGCTCGGTTCCCGAGCCCGCCGCAAAGCGCGCACCGTCGCGACGATAGTCCAGCAGGTACAGATCCCACTGTCCCACGCCCTGCCCGCGTGCCGCGGTGGCATAGGCACCCCACAGGTGCGCACCGTGTTCGCTGCGATCATCAAAGGCACCCGGCCGGTTCTCGACCGGCCGCAGGGCCATCAGGTCAAGCGTGCCGAGCCGCCCCTTCCAGCCCAGGCGCGCACCATCGAAGGCCAGGCGGATGTTCGGCCCATCGCGTACCGACAACAGCCGCGAGCTGCCATAGCCGGCTTCCTGCCGGCCGAGCTGCACATGGAAGCCACCGCGCTGCCAGCGCCAGTACGCCTGCTGCACGTCCAAGGCACCACGGTCGGTGCGGCCCGGGCCGCCTGCCTTGCCATTCTCGGCATGCACGCCCAGCTGCAGTTTTGCCTGCCAGGTGTCCTCCACATAGGTGGCCGAAGCCAGTGCGCGCAGCAGGCCATAGCCATCTTCGCTGCCGCCGATACCAAACCGGGTCGGGTCGTAGTACAGGCCACGCAGGCGCAGCGATGCGTCCAGCTGCAGCTCACCGTTGCCCGCGTCGCTGCAGCGGCCGCCCTCGCAGGCCAGCGCCAGCGAGGGCACGGACAGCAGCGCCAGGCTCAGAACGCGAAGCACGAGCATCCCATCGCGCCCCAGAACCCGGCCAGGTCATCGGTCGGCGCCGCGTGATGCGCGGCATGACCGTGAGCACCATGCGTACTGCAGGCCACACCGTGATGGTGGCGATGGGCAGCGGCCAATCCGGTGGCGGCACCACCAACGTGGTAACCACCGAACCGGTTGACCGGCGACCAGTCCGGCATCGCCGGCGGCAGCTGCGGCGCCAGCCCAGCATAATCGCCGTCGGCGTGCACGATGCGCCCGCCGACCACGGTCAGCATGCTGGTGATGTCGGCGATCTGCGCGTCGTCGACGCGGAAGAAATCGGCCGAGAGCAGGATGAAGTCGGCCAGCTGACCAACCTTCAATGTCCCCTTCACTGCTTCGTCGCCGGAGAACCAGGCGCTGCCCTGGGTCCACAGGCGCAGCGCCTGCTCGCGTTCGAGCAGGTTTTCCTCGCCATACAGGGCCAACCCGCCCACGGTGCGCCCGGTCACCAGCCAGGACAACGCCACCCACGGGTTGTAGCTGGCCACGCGGGTGGCGTCGGTGCCTGCGCCCACCGGCACGCCCTCGGCCAACATGCGCTTGACCGGCGGCGTGTGCCGTGCCGCCTGCACGCCGTAGCGCTCGACGAAGGCTTCGCCCTGGTAGGCCATGCGGTGCTGCACGGCGATACCCCCACCCAGCGCGCGGATGCGCTCGATATTGCGCGGAGTGATGGTCTCGGCGTGGTCGATGAACCAGTGCAGGCCATCGAATGGCACCTCGCGGTTGACCTGTTCGTATACATCCAGGATGCGGGTGATGCTCTCGTCGTAGGTGGCGTGGATGCGGAACGGCCAGCGCTTCTCGACCAGCAGCTTCACCACGTCGTGCAGTTCGGGCTCCAGCTCCGGCGGCAGTTCCGGGCGCGGCTCGTTGAACAGTTCGAAGTCGGCGGCGGAGAACACCAGCATCTCGCCCGCGCCGTTGTGGCGCAGCAGGTCATCGCCCTGGCGCGGCTGCAGGATCTCGCTCCAGCCACGGAAGTCATCCACTTCCCTGCCCTTGTTCTGGGTGAACAGGTTGTAGGCGATGCGCACCGTCAGCTGGTCATCGCGATGCAGCTGCTCGATGACCTGGTAGTCCTCGGGGTAGTTCTGGAAGCCACCGCCGGCGTCGATCACCGAGGTGATGCCAAGCCGGTTCAGTTCGCGCATGAAGTGGCGCGTCGAGTTGGCCTGGTACTCGATCGGCAGGCGCGGGCCCTTGGCCAGCGTCGCGTAGAGGATCAGCGCATTCGGCTTGGCCAGCAGCAGCCCGGTCGGGTTGCCCAGCGAATCGCGCACGATCTGGCCACCCGGCGGATCCGGTGTGTCCTTGCTGTAGCCGCAGGCGCGCAGCGCGGCGCGGTTGAGCAGTGCGCGGTCATACAGGTGCAGCAGGAACACCGGCGTATCCGGCGCGATGTCGTTGAGCTCCTGCAGCGTCGGCAGGCGCTTCTCGTTGAACTGCGCGGCGGTAAAGCCACCGACCACGCGGACCCACTGCGGCGCGGGAGTACGGTCTACCTGGGCCTTCAGCATGTCCAGGGCGTCGCCCAGCGAACGCAGGCCGTCCCAGCGCAGTTCCAGGTTGTAGTTCAGGCCACCACGGATGAGGTGGGTATGGCTGTCGTTGAGGCCGGGCAGCAGGCGCCGGCCCTGCGCGTCGATCAGCGTCGCTTCATTGCCCCAGCCGCGCATGATCTCCTCGTCGCTGCCGACGGCGACGATGCGGCCTTCCTGTACAGCCAGCGCCTGCGCATGCGGCTGCTGCGGGTCGAGGGTGGTGATGCGGGCATTGCGGATGACCAGCGTGCTCATGCGACGCTCCTTGGAAGTGGAATCGAGTGCGGCACCGGCGCGACCTGCCAGGCCGAGCGCAACAGCGGCGCCGCTGGCCAGCACCACGTTGCGGCGGCCGTGATCGAGGGGATCGTGACTCATGCGAATTCTCCCGGAAGGCGTTGGCCGTCCAGCGCCCAGGCGCCGGGGCCGGCCAGCGCGAGGGCCAGCAGCACCGTGGTCCACATCAACGGGTACTCACTGCCGCCGCGCATCCAGAACCAGCCCTTGGGCAGGGCCAACAGCACGGTGAAGCCGATGAAGGCAGCCGCCGCAAGCGCGGCGATGCGGGTCTGCCACCCCAGCAGCACGGCCAGCCCGGACAACACCTGCAGCAAGGCCAACAGCAATGGCAACGGTGCCACTGCCGGCAGCCCGAAACCGCGCAGCTCGGTGGCGAAGCCGGAAAGCCCCGGCCCCCGAACCAGCCGAACAGCTTGCCCAGCGCGTGCGGCAGCAGGAAGCCTCCTGCCGCCACGCGCAGCATCAGCAGGGCCAGGTCGAGGCCATGGCCGGCAACCATGCTCAGTGCCCGCCTTCCTGCGCACCGAACATCCGCTTGGCGTACTGGATGCCGATGCCGTAGCCGCCAGCGTGATCGCGCGCAATGCCGGTGGTCAGGTCGTAGGTTTCACCCCGTGCCCAGTCGCGCTGCAGTTCGAGCAGGTACTGCACGCTGGTCATCGGCACCGCGCCGGCCTGCACCATGCGGGTGATCGCACGCTCGTGCGCTTCCTCGCTGACATCGCCACAGGCATCGGTGATCACATACACCTCAAAGCCCTGCGCCAGCGCCGACAGTGCCGGGCCGACGATGCAGACGCTGGTCCACAGGCCGGCGATGACCAGACGGCGCTTGCCGATGCGGTTGATCTCATCGATCACAGGCTGGTCTTCCCAGGTGTTCATCGAGGTGCGATCGAACACCGTCTGGCCCGGAAAGATCTGCGGCAGTTCCGGGAACATCGGCCCGGAGAACGATGCCTCGGCGACCGTGGTCAGCACGACCGGTACATTGAAGCCCTTGGCGCCCTTGCCGATCAGCGACACGTTGTTGCGCAGCGCGGAAATGTCGATGGTGTGGGTGGCGAACGCCATCTGCGACTGGAAGTCGATCAGCACCAGGGCGTGGTCGGTCGGCGACAGCAGCGCCGGGGCGGGAGTGGCGGTGGCAAGGCTCATGGGTGGACTCCGTTGGAAACACGATCAAGGGGATGCAACAGGGCGGCATCGCCGGCAACGTACTGGCCGGGGCTGCAGCCGGTCTCCGCGCGGAAGCTGCGGACGAAATGGCTCTGGTCGAAGAAGCCCAGCTGCTGGGCCAGGCAGGCCATCGGCAGCTGCGCGCCCGGCAGCAGCTGGCGCGCGCGCTCGATGCGACGGCGGCGGACATAGCGCAGCGGGCTGGCGCCGGTACCGGCGCGGAACAGGCGTACCAGATGGAAGCGGCTGACGCAGGCGGCCGCCGCCAGCTCGGTCACCCGCAGCGGCTGCGACAGATGCTCATCGACATAGCGCAGGGCGCGCTGCAACGCGGCGGCCTGTTGCGGTGCCAGTGAAGCGGCGGGCGGATCAGGCGGGAAGAGGGTGGCCATGCGGGACGCCGCGAAGGGGTGCCCCATGGTGCGTGACCCCTGCGTGATGCCCCACCCCCGTCGGTCGAGGCCAGCACCTACCCGAATGGGGGAGGCCGACGGCCGAGCAGGCGGCGCCCGAACAACCGCGCATCCAATGAATAGGCGCCAGGGCCCAGCATCAACAGCGCCAATGGCAGCACCGCCTGCGGCCACGGCGCCTGCTGCGCGAACATGCCCACGGCCGCCATCAGCGCCGCCAACGGCGTCAACGCACCCAGCACGAGCATCAGCACTGCCAGCAGGCACAACGCCGACCACCCGCCCGCCTGCATGCCGGGCGTGAACAGCGCAGCGGACAGGCACAACCGCAACCACAGCAGGCCGATGCCCGGACCGCGGTCGGGGAACATCACGAACAGGCGCTGCATGGCGGGGCTCCGGAGGGCATGCCGGCGTGATAGCCGACGCCGGCGCACGCCGCCTACCCCGTTCGGGTCACCCCGGACTGCCCCACACCTGCCAGAATGCGCGCCATGCGTGGCCGCCCCTTCCCGTCCGTGCGTCGCCTGCCGACGCTGCTGACGTGCCTGCTCCTGTTGACCTCCCTGCCCGCCTTTGCCGTGCAGCGCCCGCCGGTGAGCGGCGGGCTGCCCGATTACGAACACACCGCCTGGCGCGTCGGCCAGGGCGCGCCGGGCGATATCTGGGACATTGCCCAGGACCGTGAGGGCCTGTTGTGGCTGGCTACCGGCTCGGGCCTGTACCGCTTCGATGGCCGTCGCTTCGAACGGCAGGCGGCGCCCGCCGGCAGCCAGTTCCCGTCCACCAACATGGTCACGCTGGCGCATGCCGCCGGCGGTGCGCTGTGGATCGGCTACTTCCAGGCCGGCATCAGCCAGTTCACGCATGGGCAGCTGCGCAGCTACGGCCGCGAGCAGGGGGTGCCGGTCGGCGTGGTCCCACGCTTCAGCCAGGATCGCCAGGGCCAGCTCTGGGCGGCGATCAATGGCGGGCTGCGCCGCTTTGACGGACATCGCTGGCAGCCACTGCCGGCCGCTGCCGGCCTGCCAGAGCGCCGTGTGCAGTGGGTGCTGCACGACAGCCGGGGCAGGTTCTGGGTGCTGGCCGACCTGAAGATCTGGATGCGTGCGGCGGGCCAGACCGCGTTCGAGGACACCGGCATCGCGGTCTCGCAGATGGCGACGCTGGCCGAAAGCCCGCAGGGTGAAGTGTGGCTGGCCGACCGGGTGAGAGGCACCTCGCCGCTGGCCAACGCGCAGGGTCTGCTGGCAGACAGCGAACGTGAGGCGCGGCGGTTGCCGGAACTGGTTGCTGCGCGCCTGCAGTTCACTGCCGATGGCGCGCTGTGGGCCACGATGAGCCCGCACGGCGGCGTCGCCCGCATCACCTTCGACGGCACCCGGGCCGTGCGCATGGAACGCTTCGATTCGCCGCAAGGACTGACCGCCACATCGGCAGTGCCGATCATCGTCGATCGCGAAGGCAATCTCTGGATTGGCACCAATCTCGGCCTCAACCGCTTCCGCGCACGCAGCGTGCACGCCCTGGTGGTCGGCCCAAGCGATCCGTACCGCTCGCTGGTGCGGGCCAGTGATGGCCGCGTGTATGGCTATGGCGAAGACCTCAAGCCCTACGACCTGCGGCGCCCCTTGCTGGATGGCAGCGCCACGCAGCTGCAGGCCGCCGCTCGGCAGGCACCCACGCCGATCTGGCAGTTCGACTGGGTCAACCTCGCGCGCACGGTCGCCGGCCACACCACATTGATCCCGCTGCCGGCCCCGTTCACCGGGCAGCCGCTGCATGCCCTGTTGTTCCCGATGACGGACAGGCCTGGGTCTGCGCCGGAGAACGCGGGGTGCTGCACTACCAGCATGACCAGTGGCAACGTGAAATCCGCCTGCCAGAGCAGGCCTGCTCATCGCTGGCGCTGGATGCCGATGGCCAGCTGCTGCTCGGCTATGCCGATGGCCGCCTGCGCCGCCTGGGTACGAATGGCACCGAGACCTTCGACGCCGGGAACGGCCTGTCGGTAGGGCCGATCACCGCGATGCTGCACCACCGGGACCTTCTGCTGGTCGCCGGCGAAGCGGGGCTGGCGGCACGGCTGGACAACGGCCGGTTCGTTCCGGTGCGCACCGACATGGCCGGTGTCCTGGAGGGCATCACCGGCATGGTCGCCGATGCCAATGGGCACCTGTGGCTAAACGGCAGCCGTGGCCTGGTACGGATGGAAAGCGGGTTGCTGCGCCGTGCCCTGCGCACCGGTCTGCCAGTGACGCCACGCCTGTTCGATGCCATCGACGGCATGCCCGGCATCGCCCTGCAGAGCGGACCGATCGCTACCGCCGCCCTGGCCGACGACGGCCTGCTGTGGCTGGCCACCAACCAGGGCCTGGCCTGGCTGGACACCACCCGCTCGCACGTCAATACGATGGCTCCCAGCGTGCGCATCGGCGAGGTGCTGTATGGCAGCGAGCACGCGCCGCTACGCGATGGCCTGCGCCTCCCGGCCGGCACCAGCCAGCTGCAGATTGAGTACGTGGCGCTGTCGTTGGCACGTCCGGAGCGCAACCGCTACCGCTACCGCCTGTCGGGCGTGGATGACGGCTGGCAGGACGCTGGCAGCAGCACACGTGCGTACTACACCAACCTCGCGCCCGGCAGCTACCGGTTCGAGGTGGAAGCCGCCAACGAGGACGGCATCTGGAGCACCGCACCGGCCAGCCGCAGCTTCCGCATCGCTCCCACCTTCATGCAGACAGTGTGGTTCAAGCTGCTGTGCACCGCCGCCGTGCTTGCACTGCTGGTGCTGGCGGTACGCATCCGCAGCGGGCAGCTGGCCGCACTGTTCCGCGCCCGACTGCAGGAACGCAACGGCGAGCGCGAACGCATCGCGCGCGACCTGCACGACACCCTGCTGCAGGGTAGCCAGGGCCTGATCCTGCGCCTGCACGCGATCAGCCAGTCAGCGCAGACACCGGAGCCTGTGCGCAGTCAGCTTGAGTCAGCGATGCAGCTGGCCGAGCGCAACCTGGCCGAGGGTCGCGAGCGGGTCAATGCGCTGCGCGAGGCGCCGTTCGCGGGCCGCGACCTCGCTTCGGCGCTGGCCGACGTGCACGCCGAATACGCCGGGCATGGCATCAATCCCCTGCGCCTGACCGTGGAAGGCGCGACGCCACCGCTGCAGGCCGACGCGGCCGAAGAGGTGTTCCTGATCGGGCGCGAGGCCATCCGCAATGCGTTGCGCCATGCCAATGCCAGTGCCATTGAAGTGGAACTGTCCTATGGCACGCGTTGTTTCCTGCTGCACGTGCGCGACGACGGCGCCGGCATTGCCGACGAGAACGCCGGCCATGGCCATTGGGGCCTGCAGGGCATGCGTGAGCGCGCCCAGCGCCTCGGCGCGGAACTGCAGCTGTGGACCCGCCCCGGGCTGGGCACCGAGATCGCGCTGGCGGTTCCCGCCCGTCGCCTGTATCACCGCCGCCCATCGCGTTGGCGCTGGCCCTGGAGTAGAACGAGCCATGACTGAATCGCCTACCCCGATCGGCGTACTGGTGGTCGATGATCACCCGTTGCTGCGTGACGGCCTGGCTGCGCTGCTGGGCGCCCATTCCGACCTGCGCCTGCTCGGCGAGGCCGCCGATGGCGAGGAAGCCATCGCGCGCTATCAGCAGCTGCAGCCAGACGTGGTACTGATGGACCTGCAGATGCCACGCCTGGATGGTGTGGAAGCCATCGTGCGGATCCGCACGATGGATCCGCGCGCGCGCATCATCGTGCTGACCACCTACCGTGGTGACGTACGTGCGGTGCGGGCGCTGCAGGCCGGCGCCAGCGCGTACCTGCTGAAGGACATGCTGCGCCATGAACTGGTCGACACCATCCGCATGGTCGCCGGCGGCCGGCGCGCACCGATTCCCCCGGCCGTGGCGGCCAGCATCGCCGCGCATGTAGTGGAAGATCGCTTGTCGCCGCGCGAGACCGAGGTACTGCGGCACGTGGCCGGAGGGCTGTCGAACAAGCGCATCGGCGAGCGCATGCAGATTTCCGAGCAGACGGTGAAGGCGCACATGAAAAGCCTGATGGACAAGCTCGGCGTGGGTGATCGCACGCATGCGGTAACCCAGGCGCTGCGGCGCGGCATCATCAGCCTGGACGACAGCGGTCACGATTAGGGGGTTGTCCGGCAGGGCTTGCAGCCCTGCACCCGCGGTAGTGCCGGCCGCTGGCCGGCAACTTCAACAGCAAAATCAAAAGCGCGCTCTCCGTGGGATGGCGCGGCGGTGTCGGAGTGCGGGGACGCTGCAAGTACGTCCCTGTAAGCTTGGCAGCCGCATCCATGCGGCTGACACCCCGCACTCCGACACCGCCCCACCTCTGACAGATTCCTGCGGCTGTCGGTAGGCGTCGACCTTGGTCGACACTTCTCTCAGATATCGAAATCAATCTGGGGTCAGATCCGTTTTCCTCCGGAAAACGGATCTGACCCCAAGAGCCATTCCAACAGAAGGCGGGGTGGGTCCGGTTGCGGGGGCGTGAGCGCCATGGATGGCGCGACCGAGCCTCCATGGGTGAGGGCGCTTCGCTTGCGAAGCATTGCTTCGCAAGCGCCCGAACGCCCAGCCGCCAGCGGCTGGGCCGGACTGGGGATTCACGGCGTCCCCCGCAACCGGACCCACCCCGCCTCCCTACAGGAACCCCGCTGTTGCTGTTGCTGTTGCTGTTGCTGTTGCCTCCAGCAGGTGCAGGGCTGCAAGCCCTGCCGAACAACCCCCTACTTCAAACGCAGTGCCAGGCTGCCCCCCGCACACACCACCGCCAGCCAGGCCACGCCGTGCCACCCCCACTGCGCCAGCGCCAGGCTCCCCAGCGCACCACCGGCGGCCATGCCGATGAACATGCCGGTGAACAACAGCGCATTGAGCCGGCTGCGTGCCGGCGGCACCAGCCCGTAGACCAGGGTCTGGTGCGCCACCAGCGCCGACTGGAAGCCGAAGTCGAACAGCAGCGCACTCACCACCAGCAACGGCAACAGCGCGGCGGCCGGCAACCAGGCTTCGGCCAGCAGCAGGCCGAAGCCCAGCAGCGCCACCGCAATCGCCAGCCGTGCCACCGCATGGCACCCCAGTCGATCAGCGAAACGGCCGGCAAACGGCGCGGCCAATGCACCGGCCGCACCGGCGATACCGAACGCACCCGCCGCCGCACTGCCGAGGCCCAGACGTGCATGCAGCATCAGCGCCAGGGTCGACCAGAACGCGCTGAATCCCACGGCCAGCAGCGACTGGCTGGCCACCGCACGGCGCAGCTGCGGCTGCTCGCGCCACAACGCCAGCAACGAACCCAGCAACGCCGGATAGCGCAGCGTGCTGGTCGGCGCGAAACGCGGCAGTGCACGCGCCATCACCGCGCCCATCGCCGCCACGGATACCGCCGCCAGCACGAACTGCGTGCGCCAGCCCCACGCTTCAGCCACCACGCCACTGACCACCCGCGACAACAGGATGCCGAGCAGCAGGCCGGTCATCACCCGGCCGACGATCTGGCCGCGCTGCGCATCCGGTGCCAGCACCGCAGCGGCGGGAACGATGTCCTGCGCCAGCGTTGCCATCAGCCCGACCAGCAGGCTGGCCATCAGCAGGCCCGGCAGGTGCCCGGCCATCGCGGCGGCGCCCAGTGCCAGCGCCAGCAGCGCGGACTTCAACAGGATCAGATGGCGGCGGTCGAAGCGATCGCCCAGCGGTGCCAGCAGCAGGATGCCCAGTGCGTAGCCGAGCTGGGTCAAGGTTGGCACCAGGCCGGCGGCGCGCTCACCGGCGCCAAGGTCCTGGGCGATCAGGCCCAGCATGGGCTGGCTGTAATACAGCGACGCGACCGAGAAGCCGGCACCGGCCGCCATTGCCAGCACCAATGGGGCGGAAGGCACGGTCGCCGGTGCGGCCGCAACAGACAGCGAGGGGGTAGACATGGGGGAGCCCCGTAGAGGAAGTGAGCGTATCCTGCCTGTATTCGCCAAACGTCTGTAGTAGGCTCTGGCACATATATTTCATACGCCACACGCATGAATGACCTCGCCACCGGCGCTGATCGCCTGGATCTGCTGCGCACCTTCCTGCGCATCGTCGATGCCGGCAGCCTGTCTGCTGCGGCCCTGCAGCTGGGCACCACCCAGCCGACGGTCAGCCGACGCCTGCAGGCACTGGAGCGGCAGCTCGGCCTGCGTCTGCTGCAGCGCTCCACCCATGGCCTGCAACTGACCGAGGACGGCCTGCGCTGCCAGCGTCATGCGCAGCGCGTGGTCGACGAATGGGAGTCGCTGCAGGCCGAGCTGAACGGCGAACCGGAAACGCTGCGCGGACGCCTGCGGGTGATGGTGCCGCACGCCTTTGGCCAGGCGCAGCTGCTGCCTACCATGCTCGCATTCCTCGCCCAGCACCCGCAGCTGAGCCTGGAGTGGATCCTTGAAGATCGTCGCCCGGATTTCATCGCAGAAGGCATCGACTGCGCGGTGCGGGTGGGCCCTGTCGACGAACCGCGCATGGTTGCACTGCCGCTCGCAGAAGTGCCGCGCATCGTCGTGGCAGCGCCCTCGCTGGTGGACGCCACGGCGGTCAGTACGCCGGAACAGGCACAGTCACTGCCGTGGATCTCGCTGGTCACCTACTACCGCGAACGCCTGCTGCTGCATGATGCGCAGGGCCGGGCGCATACGCTGTCAATCAGCCCGCGCCTGCTCAGCGATAACCTGTTCGTGGTACAGCAGGCTGCGCGCGCCGGGCTGGGCGCAGCGGTGGTCTCGGCCTGGCTGGTGGCCGACGACCTCGCACAAGGGCGGCTGGTGCAGCTGCTGCCGGACTGGCAGGCACCGGCACTGCCGGTACACGTCGTGTTTCCTGCCGCGCGCCAGCAGCCGCCACGGCTGCGCGCCTTCATCGATGCGATGAAGGCCGCGTTGCCGCAGCTGCACGGAATGCGGCCGGCACCGCGCTAGGTCACCGGCCGCATCATCCACGCATGGCGTGGATTTCGTTCAAGACCACAGGGTCAGAGCCCTTCCCGTTGAGAAGGGATCCGACCCTGTCGATCATTGCGCCTTCGCAGCCTCGGCATTCCACGCCGCGACCTTGGCCTTGGTGTCGGCCAGCATCTTGTCCAGCGCGGCGCGGTCATACACGTTGCCGCGCAGGATCACGCTGTCGATCTTCTCGGTGGCGGCGATGTCCTGCAGTGGGTTGGCGGTCAGCAGCACCAGGTCGGCGGCCTTGCCCGCGCGACATCACCGTAACGGTCCATCTGGCCGAACCAGGCCGGGCCGGAACGGGTTGCGGCCGACAGCGCCTGCGGCGCGCTCAGACCCTCCTTCACGAACAGCTGCAGTTCCTGGTGCAGGGCGATGCCCGGGAAGTTGAACGAGTTGAGGAAGCCCGCATCGGTGCCGGCAATGATCGTCACGCCCGCCTCCTGCAGCAACGGCAGCACGGCCGCCACCTGGTGGTACTGCGCGTGGCGCGCCTCGATCTGTGCCGGCGTCGCCTTCGCGGCGCGGTCCACGCGCCACTGGTAGGTCGCGCGCAGGCCCGGGCCGATGTAGGCCAGGTACGGATCGTTGGCGTGGTCATCCTGGTCCAGGAAATCGAGGATACGGCCACCGTTGAGGGTCGGGGTCACGAATACGCCGCGCTTGGCGAAATCACGGTAGGCGTGCATCGCGGTGTCACGGTCGAAGCTGGCGTCGAGGCGGCGATTGGCTTCCGCGCGGTCGATGCGGCCGGCGCCGAAGTCGGCGGCGATCTTCGCTTCGTCCTTGCTGCCGGCCTTGAATGCGTAGTCCAGGTGCTCGATCGAGGCCAGGCCGGCATCGACCGCCTGCTCCACCGTCAGCGCCATCGGAATGTGGCCCGAGGCCTTGAAGCCGGCCTTGCGCGCTGCGCTGGCCGAATACAGGAACAGATCCGGCTTCAGCGTGCTGTCGGTGATCTTCACGAAGTCGACCCTGTCGTGCTGCAGTCGGGTGATCGCCTTGTCGACGTCGGCCTCGCTACCCGCTTCGATCGTGCCCTTCCAGACCGGCTTGATGCCTTCGATCTTCGCGCCGGAACTGAGCAGGCGCGGGCCGAACAGCGTGCCCCTGGCGATCTCGCCACGCCACTGCAGCACCTGCTCGGGCAGGTCGCCCGAGCAGTCACGCACGGTGGTGATGCCGTGCGCGATGTACAGCGGCAACAGTGCCTTGTTCTCTTCGATCAGCGCCGGGCCACCACCGAAGTGCACATGCATGTCCCACAGGCCCGGGATCAGGTATTTGCCCTTGGCATCGATCTGGCGGGCCGCGCTCCACTGGCTGCGCAGCTGCGCGTCCGGGCCCACCGCGACGATGTCCTCGCCGCGGATCACCACGCTCTGCCCGGCCCGCGTGCTGGCGTGCTCGACGTCGACCACGATGGCATTGCGGATCAGCAGGTCGGCGCGCTCGGCAGCAGATACCGACAGCGGCGCCACCGCAAGAAGGATGGCAAGGGACAACGGGCGGGAACGGAACATGATGGACAGCATCCTGGTAGGCACGGCCAGCGTGCGGGTGGAAGGAGTAGCGGTTCAGCGCGCCGCGCCGTGCTGGCGCAGCAGGGTTTCAATGCCGGCATAGCCACGCTGGCGCGCGTGCGCCAGTGGCGTTACGCCATCGCCATCGGCCAGCTCCGGGTCGGCACCGGCCTCCAGCAGCAGCTGCACGATCTGCACATGGCGTTCACCACCGTCGCCAAGCAGGATCGCTTCCAGCAGCGCGGTCCAGTGCAGGCGGTTGACGTGGTCCACCGCCACACCTGCACGCAGCAGCATGCGCACGGTGCTGACGTGGCCGCGCTCGGCGGCCGGAATCAACGCAGTGCCCCATAGCGGTTGGTGCTGCGCAGATCGGCGCCGTGCGCCAGGGTCATCGCCAGGATCTCATCCAGGCCGCGCGCGCCGGCATACAGGTAGGCACTGTCCTGCAGCGCATCCTTGGCATTGACGTCCGCCCCGGCCTCGATCAGTTCGCGCGCGGCATCCACGTTGTTGCCCTGCGTGGCCAGCAGCAGCGCCGTGCGGCCCTGGCCATCGTGCGCCTCCAGCGTGGCGCCATCCTCGATCGCCTGTCGCACCGCATCGGCGTCGCCGCGGCTGGCGGCATCACGCAGGCGCGCGTCTGCGTCGGCTCTGGAGGTGGCAGTGCAGGCAGGGGTGACCATGGCCAGCAGACACAACAACAGCACGCGCGTGAACGGTGCAGGCCAGCCAGCAGGGCAATGGAAGCGCATCACGGTGTCTCCTTTTCTCCATCGCCGCAGCGAGATGGTCGCAGGAGCCGCGCATTGCCGGCCCCTGCCCCGCATGGTAGAAGTCGGCCTGGGTATCCAGAAGTGAAATGTTCAAATGCAAGACAGTGCCAAATCGAATAGAACCCTGTTCGAACTGGACCTGCTGCGGGCGCTGGTGATGGTGGCCGACTGCGGCAGCTTCACCACGGCGGCCACGCGCCTGCATTCGACGCAGTCCACGGTCAGCCAGAAGGTACGGCGGCTGGAGGAACTGGCCGGGCATCGCCTGCTCGAGCGCGGCCACCGCGATGTACACCCCACCGACGCCGGCCACACCCTGCTCGGCTATGCGCGGCGCATGCTCGACCTGAACGAGGAAATGGCACAGGCGCTGGCCGGCGCGACGGTGGAAACTGCGGTCCGCATCGGCGTACCCGAAGACTTCGTCAACCCGCAGACCACCCGCATGCTGGCCGCCTTCAGCCGCCGCCACCCGCAGGTGAAGCTGGAGATCAGCAGCGGCCTGAGCCGTGACCTGGCCCAGGGCTTCGACCACGGCGAGCTGGACCTGGTGCTGGTCAAGCAACGCCGCAACAGCCGCCAGGCGGTGCATTGCCGGCACGAGCCGATGCACTGGATCGACAGCCTGCGCAGCAGCTGCCTGCAGCAGGACCCGCTGCCGCTGGTCACCTTCCCGCCGCGAGGGCTGTACCGCGACGAGATGATCCACGCCGTGGAAGCGCTGGGCCTGCGCTGGCGCATTGCCTTCACCAGTTCGTCGCTGAGTGGCATCCAGGGCGCGGTGGCTGATGGCATCGGCGTCAGCCTGCTGCCGCGCCGCGCGGTCACGCGCGAGCACCGCATCATCGATGGCGAGCGCGGGCTGCCGGTGATCGACAACTACGAAATCGGTCTGCTGCATCGTGCCGATGCCGATGATGCGGTGCGGGCACTGGCCAGCGAGCTGTGGCGGCAGGTACAGCGCGAACCGGACTGACCACGATAGATCCACGCCACGCGTGGATGCCTTTCGCGCATTGATCATCGATATCTGATCAATCTTGCCGCACGGCGGGAATCATCGCCTCGTACAGTGCCCCCTGCTTCCGTGCTCCACGGCGCCTCGCCATGTCCGACCAACCCCCGACCCGATTCGATCCCCTGCCTGCAGCCCTGCAGACGCACCTGCAGCACCAGCGTGCACGGATCGCCTCACGCGTGGCCGCCAGCTTCCCGACGTTGCCGGTGCAATGGCCGCTGGCCGCCAGCACATTGCAGCGCGTGGTCGATGCCGAACTGATCGATCGTGACGACTGCGGCGGCTGGGAAGCGCTGGGCGTGGCGTTCGGTGACATTCTGGCCCAGCGCGTGCCGGGCCTGGCCTGGATGCAGGTCACCGATGCCTGGGGCATCGATGCGGTGCTGCGCTATGCCGACAGCAGCCTGCAGATCGGCGCCAGCACCCTGCTGCTCAAGCGCGTGGAGCAGGGCGAGGTCATCGACATCGCCCATCTGCTGGCGTGGCTGGAAGAATTCGTCGCTACCCGCGCCGACGATTACGCCTGAAAGCCGCCGGGCATGGCTCGGTGCTACAGAGGTTGGCGCGGCCTGGATCTACAGCCAGCGGCCGTCCACCACCACGCGTCGCTCCACCGGCACTGCGGCCACGGCCGCCGGACCGTGATCGGCGCGCACCGCCACGAAGGTGGCCGGCAGGCCTTCGGCAATGCCGTGCTGCGGCAGCCCGATCACCTGCGCGGCGTGGGTGGTGACCATGTCCAGCGCCAGCATCAGGTCGGCATCGGTGTAGAAGCCCGAGCGGTAGCCCAGCAGCATCGCCCGCTGCAGCAGATCGCCGTTGCCGTACGGCCACCAGCAGTCACGGATGTTGTCATTGCCAGCGAACACGCGCACGCCGGCATCATGCAGCGCACGCAGCGGCGGGAACGGATGATCCCCCGGCGCGTTGCTCATGATCGCTACGCCCGCCGTCGCCAGCGCCTCGCCCACCTGCACCGCGCGCGCCAGCGGCACTTCGCCCAGCGAGTAGGCATGACTGACCGCCACCCGCCCCTGCAGGCCAGCGGCCCGGGTCCGCGCGGCAATGCGCAGCAACTGGGCCAGTCCGGTTTCGCCGGGCTCGTGCAGGTGGATGTCCAGGCGCACGCCATAGCGCTCGGCCAGGCCGAACAGCAGTGCCAGTTGGCCTTCGGCATCGCCATCCAGCGTGGTCGGGTCGATGCCTCCCAGCACCTCCACGCCCGCTGCAAGGGCCTGCTCAAGCACGGCGGCGGTACCCGGACAGGACATCACCCCGGCCTGCGGGAACGCTACCAGCTGGATGCGCATGAGGCCGGCACAGCGGAGCGAGGCCTCGCGTACCGCCTCGAGATGACGCAGGCCCGTGCTGCCGTCGATGTCGACGTGGCAGCGCATGGCCACCGTGCCGAAGCGGCTGCACTGGCGGATCAATGCCTCGGCACGGTCCACCATCGGCGCGGCACCCGCTACCGCGGCCTTCTCCACCGCCAGCCGCTCACGCAGGCTGTTCACCGGCTGATGCGGGTGCCAGCGGTCTCCGACAAAACTCTTGTCCAGATGGATGTGGCCGTCGACCAGCCCGGGCAGGACCGCGAAGCCCTGCAGGTCGACGCATTCCGCCCCGTCGGCCGGCGAGGCCTCGCCATTGAGGCCGCTGATGCGGCCATCACGGATATGGAAATGCAGCGGCGCACCGTTGCGGTCGACACCGCCATGGACGAACTGGAGGGTCATCGGGAACTCCTGGAATGCCAAGACTGCCGCCATCGTGCGCCCCGCTGCACCCATCGACCAACGAAATATCTGGATGGCACGCATTCACCAGGACGATGATTGCGCCTGCGACAACCGGTCGCAGCCACGCCGTGCACACCCCTGAACAGGTAACATGGGCGCCTGTTTCCGTTGTGATGCCGCATGGGCCCGTCCGACCGCCACGATCGTCTCCGCCGCTGGCAGGCCGCATCCCTGCTCGCCGCCGCCCCGATCGCCAGCCTGTCCGCCACTGATGCTGCGGCCGCTGCACCGCTGCAGTCGCCGCCTGGCCAGCAGCGCATCGCACCGGCTGCACTGGTCGAGCGCCTGCACCAGCGCGTGCTGTCCGGGCAGAGCGCCACCGCCACGCTGGAACACTGGTGCGCCGAACATGGGCTGGCCGAACAAGCCCGGGTGCGCGCGGTGCGCGTGCACGGCCAGGACAAGCCTGCCCCGCCGACGTTCTGCAGGCGCTGGGCGCGACGCCGGGTACCGAACTGCGCTATCGCCGCGTACAGCTGGTCTGCGGCAGCCGCGTGCTGTCCGAGGCCGACAACTGGTACCTGCCTGGCCACCTCAGCCCGGCCATGAACCAGGTGCTGGACAGCACCGACGAACCGTTCGGTCGCGTGGTCGGCCCGCTCGGTTTCCAGCGCCAGACCCTGGCTGACCAGACGTTCTGGCCGCCGCGGGGCGAAGGCGATCACGGCGTGATCCTCGAGGTGCGTGCCTTGTTGCGCGACCGCCAGCAGCAGCCTTTCAGCTACGTCATCGAGTCATACCTGCAGCAGGCGCTGCCGTAACGCGCAGTGGGTCCCGGGCATATCCCGCCGCTTCCGACCCGTGATGGCGTTGGCGGCCGGGTCCACCGAGAACACGAAACGCCCACCGTGCTGGTCCCTGCCCCACGTCATCGGTGCCGTGGCCAGGCTGTAGGCCGGACTCGCCTTGTCCATGCCGATCGCCTCGGACCAGGCGCTGAAATCCTCATCGGTGCGGCTGCGGATCTCGCCGACACACAGGCTGTAGCCACAGGCAAAAGACACCAGCGTGCCGTCGCTGCCGATGAGCCGGGTCGCAGCCTTCCTGTAGAGCCGGGTCAGGTCCTGCACTTCCGGGTGGCCCGCCGCATCCTGCTCGAACTGGCTGATCGCCTGCGCAAAGGCGTTGTCCGAGCCCAGGATCACGTCGCTCTTTTCCGCCGACAGTGCTCCTTCAGTCAACAGCAAGCGCTCGCCCTCAAGGAAGTGTCCCTCCGGATCCGCAGGCCCTTGCCCGGCCGTCGCACGCGTCGATGCCGTTGGCACGCGCGCTGATCCAGCATCGGTCACTGCATTGGAAAGAGACGGCACGGGCGCGGCGCTGGCCGCCTCCGCAGCATCGTCCACACTGGCCGCCTGCTTGCTGCTGCAACCGGCAATGGCCAGCACGGCAATCACACTCCACACTCTGGCATCCATGCGCATCATCCTCCGGGTATCGCCACAGCATGCCACGCGCGCAGCGGCAGCACCGGTGCACTGCACAAAGAAAAGCCCGGCAATGCCGGGCCTTTCGTTCGCCTGCCGGATCAACGGAACCGGTAATCCAGCTGCAGCCAGTATTGGCGGCCATACGGGTCGTAGTTGCCGACCGGGTAGAACGGCCAGCCGCCCCCGTTCCTGTCTGCCGGCGGGCGGCTGTCACGCAGGTTGTTGACGATCACGCCCACCGACAGGTTCTCGCCGAACTGGCGGAACACGCTGGCGTTGTAGGTCATGTACGGCGCGATCCGGCCACTGCCATCGGTCTTCGGCAGTGAACCGAAACGATTGCCGTACAGCGTGGTGGTCCAGTCACCCTGGTTCCAGGTGATGCTGCCATTGGCCTTGCTGCGCCACTGGTAATCATCCAGCGAATTGCGGATGTCACGCTCCGGATCATCGGAGAACTGCCGGTACTTGTGCTCCAGCACCACGGTGTAGGCCAGGCGCGTGGTGAAGCGGCCATAGCGGCCGGCATCGAAACGCCAGTTGCCCTTCAGGTCCAGGCCACGCACCGATTCGGAGGCCGCGTTGATCGGATTGATCAGCACGCGGGTCACCTGGTCCGGCTGCACCGTGGCGTTGGACGGATTGCGGATCACCCGCGACAGTGCGTCCTGGCACAGCGGTGAACCGATATCGCGCGCTTCGCCGCCCAGCGTGCGGCCCAGGCGGCAATCGGCCTCGTCACGCAGGATACGGCTGGTATCGAGGCTGGTCACCTCGTTGTCGATGCGGATGTCGTAGTAGTCGGCGCTGAAATCCAGCCCGGACAGCGGCGACCAGACCACGCCGAAGCCGTACGACTTTGCGGTTTCCGGCTGCAACTGTGCGTTGGCGCGGTTGCTGTAGTCGATCGACAGGCCGTTGTAGTCGCAGTTGTCGTACGACTGGCCTGCAGTACGGCAGCGCCAGTAATCGGTCATGCCCGGGTTGTAGCCGCGGGTCTCGGTGGCGAACACGTAGTTCATGTCCGGCGCACGGAAGCTGGTCGCGGCAGAGCCGCGGATCAACAGGCTCTCGATCGGGCGGAACTCGACGCCGAAGCTCCAGGTCGCCTTGCCGATGTGCTCGCCGCCTGCGCGGTACTGGTCGTAGCGGCCGGCCAGCGTGGTGGTCAGCGATTGCAGCAACGGCAACTGCAGTTCAACGCCGGCCGCATAGCGATCGCGATCACCGCCGGCACCGATACCGGCGCTGGTGTTCCAGAACTCGCCGGTGCCCAGCCGCGGGTCCGGGCGGTTGCGGTAGCCCTGGCTGCCGGCCTCGACCACTGCGGCCAGCGCAGCATCGCCGCCCGGCAGTGCGAACAGGCGGCCATTGACACTGGCACTGAAGGTCTGCAGCCACGCCGCGTTGCGACTTTCCTGATAGTCGGACAGGCCCGCATACTCGTTCGGAGTCAAAGGCTTGAACAGGCGCACCGGGTCCGGCGCATAGACCTCCACGCCATTGCGCACGCCCAGCTTCGGGCCCAGCAGGTACTCGTTGATGCCGGCCAGCAGCACCGGGCGACGGGTTCGGTTCTCGTAGCGCGACCGGCTGTAGGCCGCCTCGTAGTCCCAGCCGCTGTCGCCGATCTGGCCGCGTGCGCCCACGTTGAACGACCACGAGTTCTCCAGGAACCGATTGGCATTGCGCGGCAGGCCACCGTTTTCTTCCGGCGCGAAGCGGCGGTACCAGCTCTCCAGGTTCCCGCTGTTCTGGTTGTAGAAGTAGTTGCGTGAGGACGTCCAGGTCGGCGCGCGCGTGTTGTTGTAGATGCGCGCGCTGCCCACGGCGACATCGGCGAACAGGTCGGTGGTGTCGTTGACGTGGAAGGTCAACAGGCCATAGCCATTGAGGTTGCGCTTCTGGGTCTGCACGGTCCAGTAGCTGGCGGCGGCCTCGTTGCTGCCGCAGTACCAGCCCTGGCGCGGGTTGTTGGCACGGAACACGCTGCCGCCATAAATGCCCGACGCTGCGTCGCAGCCGCTCACGCCCGGATCGATGTTGCGGCCGGTGGCAGCATTGCGGCGATAGGCGATCGCGGTCGCCTGCGGCGCCTTGCCGGCCGGATCATCGTCCAGTGAATCCATGAAGTCGCGTTGGCGCGCGTGGATCGCCTTGCGCACGTCGAATTCGAAGCCGAACAGCGCATCCCAACGCTCGCCGGAACTGCCACCGACCACCTGCGCGCGCTGGTTGTCACCCCCGCCCTGCTGGGTGCCGCCGGCGCGCACGTTCACGTCCACGCCTTCAAAGCGGTCCTTGAGGATGATGTTGACCACGCCGGCGATGGCATCGGAGCCATACACCGCCGACGCACCCGCGGCGAGCACCTCGATGCGCTCGATCAGGGCGCTGGGAATGTTGGCGAGGTTGACCACGTTCACCGAGCCCTCGTAGGCCAGCGGGTAGTCGGCCTGGCGGCGGCCGTTGACCAGCACCAGCGTGCGGTTCGGACCCAGTCCACGCAGGTTGATGGTGTTGGCGGCCGGCGTGAACGTATTGCCGAAGTCCTCGCCCTGCACGTTGCCGGTGTTCTCGGTCAGCGCGCTCAGCGCGTCGAAGGCATTGCGGTAGCCCTGCGCATCGATCTGCTCGCGGCTGATCACCGTCACTGGCGAGGGCCCCTCGACACTGGCACGGGGAATGCGCGAGCCGGTGACCTTCACTTCCTGCAATGTGGTGGGTGCGCTTTCCTGCGCGAAGGCCGGCAGCGAGACCAGCATCAGGGACGACAGCGCGAGCACCAGCGGACGCGGGCGCAACGCCTTGTGGGAGGCGGACATGGGCTTCCTGGGGGAGTGGGCGGGTGTACGGGGGAGCCGTGGCCTGTGCGGCACATAACGATCCCGTAACGAAAGTGTCCTGAATGGGTGGTTTCAACGGAAATGACCAGCCCTGATGGGCTTATGCCTGAACCGAATCAGACGGACCCACGGCACCGCCACACTTTTGCAATGAATTGCATGGTCTGGCGCGCTTCCGATACGCATCGTGCATGGATGACCAACCGCGCCACCTACACTCACCTCGCCCCGCTGCGCCCCGTCCTGCGCCGCCACCTGCTGCACCTCCAGGCAACGCCCATCACCCTGCGTTCCTTCCAGCGCACCGATCTGCCGCGCTGGCGCACCTTCGACGACCGTCGCCAGCGCGGCCAACGGCCTTCCTACGGCATTGATGAAGAGGCCCGCTTCCTCGCCAGCGTCCATCGTTCACGCCTACAGGAAGACAACGATCTGCTGGTACTGGGCGTGTTCGACGACGCGCAGGGCATCCTGCACGACCAACTGCATGTCCGCCTGCAGTCACTGCATTCGCGCTGCGCAGAACTGCAGTCGCTGCAGCACCGCAACGCCCATCCACAGGCCGCACTGCGCGCGCTGTGCCCGTTCCTGTTCGACAATGTCGGCCTGCATCGCATCTTCGTACTGCTGCCACCGGGTTGCACCACCCCTTTCGCCCAGGCACTGCAGGCCCTGGGCTTCATGCGTGAAGGCATCCTGCGCGACTTCCACCTGGACGCCGAGGGATGGCATGACCGCCAGTTGCTGGCGCTTACCGCGCCAGCGTGGCGCAGCCACCTGCAGCGGATCGGCTAGCGCACCCGCTCCAGTGCCGCACCCGCGCCGGTCAGCACCGTGCAGGCGTGATCCTGCAGTTCTTCGCCGCTGGCATCGTTGCCGCTGGCGGCATCCACGCGGGTGGCCAGCAGGATGAAGCCGGGGCCACCCTGCACGTCATCGCGTCCGGCCACCACCAGGCTCCACTGGCCCACATCGCCTACGCCGCTCAGGCCATAGGCCAGCAGGTTGAGCGGATTGGCGGTCATTTCCGCACCGGGCAACAGATAGGCCTGGTACTGATGCCCGCGCAGAAGCACCGGCAACGGTGACCAGCGTGGCCCCAGGGCGCCGGCGTGTGCATCCAGGGCCTGCAGCACGTCCGTGCGCAGGCAATCGACATGGATATGCAACTGGTGCTGCGACCGTCCGTGCGGTGAATTCAGCGCCAGGCTGGCTACGTTGCGCGGTAATGGCTGGCCCAGGGCCTGTTCGGTGCGCGCGCGCGCCTGCCAGGCGGCCGCGAAATAGTTGGGCGCCCCACGCTGGTAAAGACCGCGGTTCTCGATGCCACTTACCTTGTCCAGCGGCATCAGCAGGAACTGGTAGTCACCGTGTGCATCCTTGACCAGCACGTCACGGCGGCCGGCCGCCGTCTCCACCCGCAGGCAGCTGCCGCGCGGGCCGTCAGCTGCCTGGCAGTCACGCTCGATCAGGCGCCACAGCGCATCGGAATGGGCGGGCGGCGGAGGCGGCGCGCTCGCACAGGCGGACAACAGCAGCAGCGGCGACAGCAGCAACGAGCGCAGGGACACGGCGGCGACTCACGGAACAGGCACGGCAGGCGGCGCCGCACTGCATTCTAGCCAGCGCGGTGCTGCAATCAGTAGGTGCCGAACGGCACTTCAACCACGATCGGAGCCACGCCCTCGCCCGCCTGCAGGGTGTAGCGGTCCAGTGCGCCATCATCTTCGGCGTGCGGCTGGCGCTGGAAATGCAGGGGATAACGGTCATCACCCAGGCGCACGGCGCTGCCATCGGCCTCCAGCGCGGCACCTTCGGGAATCAGCAGCCCCCCCAGGTCGCTGTAGGCCCCCGGCACATCGGTGAAACCATAGTCAGCCAGTTCATCCACGCGCTGCATCGCATAGACGTGCGGCAGGTAGGGGCGTGCCGGGCTGCGGCCATTGCTGAGGTCGGTCACCCAGGCCTGTGGCAGGTGGTATTGCTCGCGCAGTGCGGCCACGCCCAGCGACGGGCTGGCCACCTGCAGGCAGCACACCGCGCGCTTGCCCTCACGATCGACAATGGCGAATCGATCGCCGCGGGTGGCGGCCTGCGGCAGCATCGCGAACGCCAGGTTGCGCTGGGCGGGTGCGTAGCCTGCCTCGGTCTGCAGGTTGCGCCAGGCACCGAACACCGGCGCTTCCGCAGCGGCGTCCGGCGTCGGCTCGATGGCAGAGGCGGCAAACGCCACGCCCAGCACCGACACTGCCAGTACTCTTCTCGCCCTGCGCTTGTCGCGCAAACTGCCTGCCGTCATAGCGTATCCAACACCTGCACCGGAATGGCCCGGCCTGCCCGCTGGCGTGCTGCCAGCCATCCCTCCCACTATGCAATGACCACGCTGTGCCGGCAATGACCGGAGTGCTGACGCCTTTCGCGCGACGGGTGCTATCGTTCCACCATCTTCCCTGCGCAGGAGCGCTCGCATGTCCGCCTTCCGTCTGTCCCTGTTACTGCCTGCGTCGGCCCTGCTGCTGTCGGCCTGCGTCAGCACCCCTGGCCCGCAGGTCAAGGGTACCGGCCACTGCGATGCCAGCCAGCTGGGCTGGGCAATCGGCCAGCCGGCCAACGAACCCAACATCCGCCGCCTGTCCAGCGAGAGCGGCGCCGGCCTGGTCAACCCGATCGGCCCCAGCACCATCACCACGAAGGACATCCGCCAGGATCGCCTGCGCGTGTACGTGGACAAGGACAACATCATCACCGCTACCCGTTGCGAGTAAGCGCCGCCTCAGTTTTTGTAGAGCCGAGCCCACGCTCGGTTGCTCTGCGGTCGGGCCACGCGAGAACCCGAGTCGAGCATGGCTCGGCTCTCCAGGGCTCAGGGTTCGGTATACCCCGCGCAGTCCGGCAGCGCCTGGTCGGGGTGGAACACCCCATCATTGAAGCGGAACAGCCGCGTGTAGCTGCATGCCGGGTCCTGCTCGGTGCGCAGGTCCTTCTTCTTCAGCGGGCCCTTGGCCAGCGAATCCTCGAAACGCGAAACGCCCGCCGGAAAGCGGGTTGCCACCGTCTGGTAGCGCAGCACCGGCATGCCCTCGGCCACCGGATCCAGCCCGAGCCTGGCCGAGAACCCGTATTCGTCGTGGCAGGCGCCTGCGCGCTGCTTCATGTCCTGCTCGCTGAAACACGCACGGATCATCGCATTGCCCAGCCATGGCACCGTCAGCACGTCGTCGTCCACCTGGATGTCGTCCTGCAGGTGGCGCACGCGTGCCAACTGCAGCGTGGACGCGTCGGCACCTCCACCGGAGTACATGGTGCTGAACTTGACGATGCCGCCTACCAGCACATTCTGGTGGGCGCGCTGCTGCGGGTCGGTCACCGGCTCATCGCTGCCGATACCCGGAGCCAGGCGCACGATCCACGGCCACAGCGACAGCTCGCTTTCCTGCGGCACGTCGATGCTGACGTGGTAGGTATGCGCTTCGCTTTCGCCGGCCACCCGTTCAGAGACTTCCAGCGTCGTTGGCCGATCACCGTCCTCGGCCACCAGTTGCACACGCACGCACCAGACACGATCAAGCGTGCAGTACTGCGTGCGTACTTCGCCCTGCCCGCCCTGTTCCAGCACCTGCCCCAGCGGTTCCATCACGTTGCCGGCGGCATCGCGCTGCTGCGGCAGGATAGAAGACTGCGCCAGCACCAGCAGCGGGGTCGCCAGCAATGCAGCGCACAGGGCGGCGCGGACGGGAATGGAAGGCATGGGCGGCTCCTGTGGCTGGGATTCCGATGGTAACCGTTACCCGGACGGCGGCGGACCTGCCCGGCATCGCCCTTGTAGCGTCGAGCCACGCTCGACTGCCCTGTCCGTCCTCAATGCCCACTGCAATCGCAGCTGCCCCACCCCTTCGCCTTCGACGTCTGGCCAATACCCGGGTTGAAGGTATTGCTCGGGTCCAGCTGCCGGTAGAAACCTGCCAACGCCGGCTTGGCCGGGTACAGGTGGCCGACGTTGTGCTCGGCCGGATACTCGGCGCCACGCTGGTCCAGCAGCGCCCACATCGCATGCTCGATCGCCACCGGGTCTTCGCCCTTGCGCGCGATGTAGTCCTGGTGGAACACGTGGCACAGGAAGTGGCCGTAGTACAGCTTGTGCAGCAGGCGGCCGTCGATATCGGCCGGCAACTGCTCGAACCAATCCGTATCGTCGCGGCGCAATGCGATATCCAGCGCGACGATGTCCTGCACCTGCTCACGATGCACTTCACGATAGCGGACTGCCGCACCGGCCACCGCGAAGCGATGCAGGAACGCCTTGCGTCCCTCCTCGGCCGTGCAGTGGAAATAGCCGCCTTCGTGCCCGGCGAAGAACCCGCGCAACCAGGCCTCGGTTTCCGCAGCGTCCTGGGCAGAGACCTTCAGCAACAGGTGATGCTCGTAGCGTTGCCGGAACTCGCCCATGCGCTTTGGCAGGTGCGAGGGCAGCAGGCCGGTCAGCACCTGCATCACCCGGTCGGTCACCCCGCGCAGGCCCAGCCGTTCGAACCAGCCATCGACGCGGCTCTTCAATGCGAACGCCGCGGGCACACGGGAGGTACCGAGGCGATCGATCAGCAGGAAGCTGTCCTTGCCGTAGCGCTCGCCGATGTCATAGGCATCGCGGTGAATGTACTCGCCCGCGATCGGCAGGCGCTCGAAGCCGGTCAGCAGCTGGCGACGGATCGCGGTGAGGCTGTCGGTGCGATTGCTGCCGATATAGAAGACCTCGGCAGCCTCCTTCTCGAAGGTGTCCAGGCGCACCGCGAACACTGCCAGCTTGCCGGCAGATCCCGCTGCCTCGAAGTGGCGGCTGGGATCCGCATTGAAGCGTGCGGGAGTATCGGCACCGACTTTGCGTACTTCCTCGGCATAGCGTGGATCGGAAGCCGCACGGCCGTCGCCATCGCCCACGTCGGCGGCCGTGTAGTCACCGGCCTGCAGGCGCTGCAGGATCTGCTCGGGCGTATCACCCAGCGCGATGCCCAGATGGTTGACCAGCTGCAACTGGCCCTGCGCATCGACCTGCGCATACAGCGCCAGCTCGGTGTAGGCCGGGCCACGTCGCACCAGCGCGCCACCGGAGTTGTTGCAGATGCCGCCCAGCACCGAGGCACCGATGCAGGACGAGCCGATCACCGAATGCGGTTCGCGACCCAGCGGGGCCAGCGTCTGCTCCAGGCGGTCCAGCGTGGCACCGGGCAGGCACAGCACCTGGCGGCCTTCGTTCAACAACTGGATGCCGGTCAGGCGCAGCGTGTTGACCAGCACGATCGGCCGGCCATAGTCATCGCCGTCCGGGGTCGAGCCGCCGGTCAGGCCGGTGTTGGCCGCCTGCAGGATGATCGCCGCGCCGCCCTGCACCGCTGCCTGCAGCACGCGCCACAGTTCCAGCAGCGTCCCCGGGCGCACCACCGCCAGCACTGGGCCATCGCCGAAACGGTAGCCGCGGCGGAAGCGGCGCGTAGCCTTGTCGCCGGTCATTACATGGCGATTGCCGACCGCATCGCGCAACTGTGCCAGCACGGCGTCGTGGCCGCTCATGGCAGGCTGACCAGCGAGTCGCGGCCGATGTCGGCGATGCGGCGCGCACCGGTCAGGGTCATCGCCACGCGCATTTCCTTGGCGATCAGGTCCAGCAGGTTGGCCACGCCGGCCTCGCCCTGCGCGGCCAGCGCATAGATGAAGGCGCGGCCCAGCAGCACGGTATCGGCCCCAGCGCCAACATGCGCACCACGTCCAGGCCAGTGCGGATGCCGGAATCGGCGAGGATCTTCAGGTCGCCCTGCACCGCATCGGCGATGGCCGGCAACGCACGTGCGGTGGACAGCACGCCGTCCAGCTGGCGGCCACCGTGATTGGAGACCACGATGCCATCGGCACCGAACTTCACCGCATCACGCGCGTCATCCGGGTCGAGGATGCCCTTGATCACCATCGGGCCCTTCCAGAATTCGCGGATCCACTCCAGGTCCTTCCACGAAATGGAGGGATCGAAGTTGCTGCCCAGCCAACCGATGTAATCCTCCAGCCCGGTCGGGTTGCCGCGGTAGGTGGAGATGTTGCCGAGGTCATGCGGGCGGCCGAACAGGCCCACGTCCCACGCCCAGTGCGGATGGGTGATGGCCTGGCCGATACGGCGCAGCGAGGCATTCGGGCCGCTCATGCCCGAGTGTGCATCGCGGTAGCG
Source organism: Stenotrophomonas sp. pho (assembly GCF_006228405.1). NCBI lineage: Bacteria > Pseudomonadati > Pseudomonadota > Gammaproteobacteria > Lysobacterales > Lysobacteraceae > Stenotrophomonas > Stenotrophomonas sp. pho. Next base: position 2,666,970 of record NZ_CP029759.1, read on the forward strand.
CGCGCCCGGCACCGGCATGTCCACGGTGAACACCAGCGTGGTCACGCCGGCGGCCTGCGCCCGCTCCAGCGCGTTGCGCATGAAGCCACGGTCACGCAGCACGTACAGCTGGAACCACATCGGCCGCTGGATGGCCGGTGCCACTTCCTCGATCGGGCACACCGACACCGTGGACAGGGTGAACGGGATGCCGCGGCTGTCGGCCGCGCGCGCCGCCTGTACCTCGCCGCGCCGCGCATACATTCCGGTCAGGCCGACCGGCGCCAGCGCCACCGGCATCGCCAGTTTTTCGCCGAACAGCTGGGTTTCCAGGCTCAGGTCGGACATGTTGCGCAGGATGCGCTGGCGCAGCGCGATGTCGGACAGGTCGGAAACGTTGCGCTTCAGCGTGTGCTCGGCATACGCGCCGCCATCGATGTAGTGGAACAGGAACGGCGGCAGCCGGCGTTCGGCAGCAGCACGGTAATCGGTGGAGGCGGAGATGATCATGGGGTCAACCGTGGGGGAAGGCAGGCGCGAGGCCCGCGCACGCCGGGCTTCGTTGTCATCGAGGGTGCGCAGCGTGGTGTGCACGAACTCGAGGTGGGCATGCGCGGCGGCGCGCGCGCGTTCGGGGTCGCCGGCCAGCACCGCATCCATCATCTCGCGGTGCTGGTCGGACAGCGGCGAGAAGGTCTTCGCCGAGGTGTAGAGCTTTTCGCGGCTCTGCGAGATGTTGGTCTGCAGCAGTTCGAACAGCCCGCGCATCACCTGCAGCAGCACCAGGTTGTGCGAGGCCTCGGCGATGGACAGGTGGAAGGCCGCGTCGGCCTCCGCCTCGCCGGTGGGGTCGTCCTTGCCGTGCGCGTCCATCATGGTCTGGAAGGCCTGTGCGATGCGCGCGCGGTCCTCGTCGGTGGCACGCAGCGCCGCATGCCAAGCGGTGGCACCTTCCAGCGCGTGGCGGATCTCCAGCACGTCGAAGCGGTATTCCGGGTCGCCCTGGAACAGCGGCAGGTACGGCGCCAGCGGTTCATCCAGCGCCTGCCGCGCGCGTGCCGCAGGCTCGGCCACGTAGGTGCCGCCACCGACCCGTGCGGTCAACAGGCCCTGGCTGGCCAGCTGCGCGATGGCCTCGCGCAGCGCGGTGCGCGAGACCCCCAGCTGCACCGCCAGGGTGCGCTCGGCCGGCAGCCGGTCGCCCGGCCGCAGCTGTTGTTCCTGCACCAGGCCGCGCAGCTGCGCAGCCACCTTGTCCGAAATACGTTGCGTGCTCATGGCGCCATTGTGGCCCGAAGCGCGCAGCGGGTGGTCGGCCAGCCGCGCATGGCTCAGGGAATCATCCAGGTCAGCCAGTAAGCCTGGGCCAGGGTGATCAGGCCGACCATCGTGGTGAAGATCAGGCTGTGCTTGACCGTGAAGCGGAACAGATCCGACTCCTTGCCGGCCAGGCCGACCGCCGCGCAGGCAATGGCGATCGACTGCGGTGAGATCATCTTGCCGGTGACACCGCCGGTGGTGTTGGCCGCTACCAGCAGCACGTCGGACACGCCGATCTGCTGTGCGGTGGTGGCCTGCAGTGCCGAGAACAAGGCATTGGACGAGGTATCCGAACCGGTCAGGAACACGCCCAGCCAGCCCAGGAACGGTGAGAAGAACGGGAACGCGTCGCCGGTATGCGCCAGTGCCAGGGCCAACGTGGCAGACAGTCCCGAGTAGTTGGCGATGAAGGCGAACGCCAGCACCATGCCAATCGAGTAGATCGGCATGCGCAGCTCACGCACGGTCTCGCCGAAGGTCTGCAGCGCCGAACGTGCAGGCATGCGCAGCACGATGATGGCAATCACCCCGGCCAGGATGATCGAGGTACCGGTGGCCGAGAACCAGTCGAACTTGTAGATGGCGTCATAGCTCAGCGGCGCATCCACGATCGGTGGCATCTTCTGCACCAGCTGGTCCAGGCCCGGCACTGGGATCTTCAGCACCCAGCCTTCCAGCGGACCGCCCGCCGCGAACAGCGACTTGAACGGCTTGATGCTCCACAGCGTGACCATCGCGGTGAGGATCAGGAACGGCGACCATGCCCTGGCGATCTGGCCGACGCTGTGGCGCGGTGCCTCCAGTGCCTGTGCGGCCGCCTCGGCGCTGGTTTCGGTGTCGAAACGGAAGATCCGCACCGGCTTCCAGCGGCGCAGGAACAGGGTCAGGCACACCAGCGACGCGAGCGACGCGGTGATGTCCGGTAGTTCCGGGCCGATGAAATTGGAGGTCAGGTACTGCGCGATGGCGAACGAACCACCCGCAACCAGCACCGCCGGCCAGGTCTCCTTGATACCGCGCCAACCATCCATGATCGCCATGATCCAGAACAGCACGATGATGGTCAGGAACGGCAACTGGCGGCCGGCCATCTGGCCGATCTCGAATGCGTCCAGGCCGGTGACCTGCCCGGCCACGATGATCGGAATGCCCATCGCGCCGAACGCTACCGGCGCGGTGTTGACGATCAGGCACAGGCCGGCGGCATACAGCGGCTTGAAGCCCAGCCCGACCAGCAACGCTGCGGTGATCGCCACCGGCGCACCGAAACCGGCCGCCCCTTCCAGGAAGGCGCCAAAAGCGAAGCCGACCATCAGCATCTGCAGGCGCTGATCTTCGGTCACCGAGAGGATCGAGGCCCGGATGATGTCGAACTGCCCGGTCTTGACCGAAACTTTGTAGAGGAACACCGCACCGATGATGATCCACGCGATGGGCCACAGGCCGTAGACGAAACCGAAGCCGGCCGCGCCCAGCGCCTGGGGCACCGGCATGCGGTAGAACAACAGGGCCACGCTGAGTGCGATGGCCACGGTGATCGTGCCGGCCAGCCAGCCCTTCATGCGCAGCACTGCCAGGGCAACGAAGAAGAACGCGATCGGCAGCAGCGCGATCAGGCTCGACAACCACAGGTTGCCGGCGGGGTCGTACAGGTGTTGCCAGGGCTGCATGAAGACTCTCGACTGGAAACGGAAGGAGCCCACCGCAGGCGGTGGGTCGCCGTGGCCGTCGATCATTGGTATTACCATTAATGATCGCGATCAGACCACTTGCAGCGGATTTAACCGCCTCTCCGACGAAGAGCCTATTAGACCATAGGGCTAGCCTTCATATTGGTCCGACCATTAGAGCCATTATGGTGCCGGCCGCTGGCCGACAACTCGACCTTCCCTACGAGATCCGTTTCTCCAACCGCCGCATCACCGCCAGCACCAGCACGCACAGCACGCTGACCCCGATCGCGATCACGTACTTGCTGATCCCCACCGCAATCCCGATCGCCGCCGCCATGATCAGCGAACTGGCCGTGGTCAAGCCGCTGACCTGGTCCTCGCGTGAGCCGCGCAGAATGGTGCCAGCGGCCACGAAGCCGACACAGGCCACCACCGCTTCGATCAGGCGCACCGGATCAACCTGCAGCAGATCGCGGTAACGCTCCTGCTGGAAATGCTCGGCCACCGAGTCGCCGAGACCGACGATCAATGCCGCCGCTCCGGCAATGAGCATGTGCGTACGCAGGCCGGCGGCGTGCTTGCCCATTTCCCGCTCGACACCGAGCACACCGCCGAACAGCATCGCTGCGGCTACGCGCAGCAGGATCGAGACATCCTGGGTGAGTTCCATGGGCAGGCTCCGGGTATTTCCCCGAGCGTCGCGTGGCATGCGTGGCACAGAGGTGAAGACCACCCCACAGTGCGTTCACCCGGTGGCGCCGGGCGATGCCCGGCGACGCCGCAACCCGCGTTCAGCGCATCACTGCGCGAGGTAGCCACCATCGATGGCGTAGTACGTGCCGGTCGCGAACGAGGCATCGTCGCTGGCCAGCCAGGCTACCAATGCGGCCACTTCCTCCGGCGTACCCAGCCGCTTCAACGCGTGCCGCCCTTCCAGCGTGGCGCGCACCTTCGGGTCCATCTTCTCCAGCAGCGGTGTGCTGATGAAGCCCGGGCCGACCGCGTTGACACGAATGCCGTCGGCCGCATGCTCCCAGGCGGCGGTCTGGGTCAGCCCGACCACGCCGTGCTTGGCCGCCACGTACGCAGTGGAACCGGCATAGCCCACCTGGCCCAGGATCGAGGCCATGTTGATGATGCTGCCGCCCGTGCCGGCCGCGCGCATGGCCTGGATCTGCGCACGCTGGCACAGGAACACGCTGGTGAGGTTGACATCGATCACGCGCTGCCAGCCATCAATCGGATAGTCGCCGCTGCTGGCCGCCGGCCCGCTGATGCCGGCGTTGTTGACCGCCACGTGCAGGCCGTCGAGTTCCTTGATCGTGCGCTGCACCGCTGCCTCCACCGCCGCGTCGTCGGTGACGTCCAGCGCGATGCCGATGGCCTGTGTGCCGGTGCTGCGCAACTGCGCCACGGTGGCATCCACTGCATCCTGCTTGAGGTCCCAGACCGAGATACGGGCACCGGATGTGGCCAGTGTCTGGGCCACGGCCAGGCCGATGCCCGACACGCCGCCGGTCACGATCGCGGTCTTGCCGGTCAACTGGTAATCAATCATCTCCATTCTCCATCGGTGGGGTATCAAAGTGGCCTGCAACAGCCAACCCACCCACCCTACGCGCACGCCCGTGATGGTCGGGCTGACATCGCATCTCCAGATCGTTCCAGCCATGAAACCTCAACCGCAGTTTATGTATGGAACTACGTACGGATATGCGTGCAGAACGCCGGCGTATGTTCTTCGGCATTTTCACTTTGGCCGTAATCGCCAATCGTTTTGACCTTATCGAAGTCAAAAGCGCGCGAATCGCGGCGACAATGGGAAACGCTTCCAGATTCTTCGACACATTCAATTCAACCTGTGTTTGCGCAGAGCGATGTCCCGATATTTCACTTTTGCTGATTACCGCCAGTTCGGCGAACGCCATGGCTACGACTACCGGATCGAAGGGAGTGAACTGCGCGACGACCAATGGGCAGGGCGTGGCGACGTCCACGAACAGTCACTGCGCGGTGGCCTGGGCCTGATCGCCTCGGACGTGCACAACCGGTTCACCTACACGGCCACCGCTGTGCACGGTGCCGGCCTGACCATCCGCCTGATGCTTCAGGGCGAAGTGGATGTCCAGTTTCCTCGTCGCAAGGGGTTCACCCTGCGCGCCGGCACAGGCATGACCACCAGCCACCATGAACCTGTGTCGATGGCCGGGCTGCATCCCGGTGGCAGCCACCTGCGCGGGGTCAGCTTGAGCGTACCGGCCGATCTGGACGTGGACATGCTGCGCCTGCCGGCACTACAACGGGTCCTTCATTCCCCTCTGCAGTGCCGCCACTGGGCCATTCCGCATGCCTTGCTGCCGACGCTCGCCCAATTGTTCGACAGCCCCTGGCAGGACGACATCGATGCGCTGTGGCGCGAAGGCGTGGCCCTGCAGGTGTTGGCCGTCGGCCTGCAGGCCGAGGATATGCAGACCGAGCATATACGCACGCTGCGCGCCGGCCAGCGCGAGCGGCTGGAGCGAGTGCGCAGCTATCTGCATGACGACCCCAGCCATGCCCACAGCCTGATCGAACTGGCCCAGCTGGCCTGCATGAGCCCCAGCTCCTTGCGCCGCCATTTTGCCCAGCAATATGGAAGCTCGGTGTTCGACTACCTGCATGAGCAGCGCATGCGCCATGCCGAACAGGGCCTGCGCGAAAACGGATGGACCGTCGAGCAGGCTGCCGCCGCCAGCGGCTACCGCCACCCCAGCAACTTCGCCGCCGCGTTCCGCAAGCGCTTCGGCCTGGTCCCCAGCCGCTGGCGTACGGGCCCCTCGAAGGTCGGCTGAAAGCCTCTGCCCGGTAGGTGTCGACCTTGGTCGATCGGCATGCCATGGCCCAGCTTTGGTAGGTGTCGACCTTGGTCGACACGCTCCTGCGCCATCGCCGATGCCGGCCAGCGGCCGGCACTACCACACCCGCCTGAATCAACCTGCCATGACTCAGCCCCGGTAGGTGTCGACCTTGGTCGACACGCTCCTGCGCCATCGCGGATGCCGGCCAGCGACCGGCACTACCACGTGCTACCAGGCACGGCCCGGCGTCACCCTGCGGGCCTCAATACACCGGTAGATCGATGTAGCTGGCCTGCGCCGCGCTGTGCCACACGCGCTGCGTGGCCTTCTGGTAATCGCCCGGCTTGGCCAGGTAGATGTTCGGCACGTAGGTCTGCGGGTTGCGGTCGTACAACGGGAACAGGCTGGACTGCACCTGCACCATCACCCGGTGGCCCTTCTGGAACGTGTGGTTGGCGTTGGGCAGGTCAAAACGGTACGGCAGCACCTGGTTGGCGGGCAGCGGCTTCGGATCGCTGAAGCTCTCGCGGTAGCGGCCACGGAAGATCGCCAGCGACACCGGCAACTCATAGCCCCCCATTTCCGGCGTCGACGCTTCCTGGTCCGGATACACGTCGATCAGCTTCACCACCCAGTCGCTGTCGGTGCCGCTGGTCGAGGCCTGCAGGTGCACCACCGGCGCGCCGCCGATGCGCAACGGCGCGGTCAGCGGTTCGGTGATGAAGGTCAGCACATCCGGACGACCATCGACAAAGCGCTGGTCCTTGACCAGCCAGGTGGTCCACATGTCGCGGTCACCGAAGCGGACCGGGCGCGGCACGAACGGCACCGGCTTGGCCGGGTCGGACACGTATTCCTCGAAGTCGCCCTCGCCCGCCGCCGGTGCCTGGAACGCCAGCTTGCCACCGGCGCGCAGGTACAGCGGCTTGCTGCTGGCGGCACAGCCCTTGTCGCAGCTGCGCGGCCAACCCTTCAGGCGGTCCCAGTGGTTTTCGCCGGTGTTGTAGATCAGCACCGGCGGCGTATCGGCCTTCGGCGCGCCATCCACCAGGTACTGGTCGAAGAACGGCTTGAGCACATCGCGACGGAACTGCAGCGCGGTATCGCCATCGAACTTCAGCGCACCGAGCTCGCTGCCGCCGTAGTTCACCTGGCTGTGCCGCCACGGGCCCATCACCAGGTAGTTGCGGTTGTTGCCGCTATCGCGTCCTTCCATCGCCTGGTAGGCGTGGTTGGCACCCCACATGTCTTCCTGGTCCCACAAGCCCTGCAGCCACATGGTCGGCACCTTCAGCGGTGTCTTGGCCATCACCGCGTCCAGCGCCTGGCCCTGCCAGAAGCCATCATAGGCCGGATGCTCGACCAGCTTCTTCCACCAGGTCAACTGGTCCACGCCGGTGAAACGCGCGTAGTCGCCTGCCGAACCGATGCGCAGGAAAGTGCTGTAGTCGTCGTAGCCGAGGCTGGGCAGCGGCGTACCCTTGCCGCGCTTCTCGGTCTGCATGGCGAAGTAGTTGAAGTTGACCTGGCGGAACGCACCGTAGTTGAGCCAGTCGTCGCCCATCCAGCCATCGACCATCGGGCTCTGTGGTGCGGCCACCTTCAGTGCCGGGTGCGGGTCGGTCAGCGCCATCACCACGGTGAAGCCCTCGTACGACGAGCCGAGCATGCCGACCTTTCCATTGCTCTCCGGTACGTTCTTCACCAGCCAGTCGATGGTGTCCCAGGCGTCGGTGGAATGGTCGACTTTGGTGTTGTTCAACGGCCCGCGCAGCGGCCGGGTCATCACGTAATCGCCCTCGGAACCATACTTGCCGCGGATATCCTGGAACACGCGGATGTAGCCGCCGTCGACAAACACCTCGTCACCCTGCGGCAACAGGTCGCGCATGCGCGGCGAATCACTGCGGCTGGCGCGACCGGCAGCATCATAGGGAGTCCGGGTCAGCAGGATCGGCGCATTGTGGGCGCCCTTGGGCACCACGATCACCGTATACAGCTTGGTGCCATCACGCATCGGCACCATCACCACGCGCTTGTCGTAGTCGCGACCGACATCGGGGCAACGAACGGCTTGCCGCTGATATCCGGGGTCATCGGCGGGGTATCGGCGGCCAGCACGGTGCTGGACAGGCAAAGGGCAATGGCTACAGCGACGGCACGCACACGCATGGACAACCCCTCCCGGCAGGAAAGCCCCAAGCCTACTCCTGCCTGGCGCCGTGAAGTGTGTGCAGGCTTTGCATTCTTCGGTGGATGCGGGCAGGACTGATGGCACATGTGCCTGCGGTGCCGCTGCGCTCGTCGGCGAAAGGTAGTGCCGGCCGCTGGCCGGCAACCGCGTAACGCGCCCCAGGATCATGAAGTTGCCGGCCAGCGGCCGGCACTACCCGATCAGGCTGCCGTTACTTCATGCAACGCCAGCCAACGCCAACGGCCGTCTTCCTGCCGCAGCACGGCCAGTGCTTCACGCCAGGCCATCCCACCTTCAGCAACGCCCTGCCCTTCACGGTAGCGCAGCATTGCCAACGGTGCCGGCACCGCAATGAACTGCAGGGCATCGATTTCGATACACAGGCCCGGGCGGGCACCGTGGCCGCCAGCGAACATGCCGGCCAGTGCTTCGCGGTCCAGGCGCTGCCCAGCAATACCGACCATGCTGAAGTCGGTGCAGAAATGATCCATCAGCGCATCCAGCGTACTGGCGGCTGCTTCCGCACGGAACCAGGCCTGCAGCTTGGCGATCAGATCATGGAACTCGTTCTCTGCGGTCATCGTCATTGCATTGTCTCGGGTTGGGAAAGAGAGATCGATTGCGAACGGCGCAGCAGCGCCATCGGCAGCAGCGTCATTGCAGCGGCCAAACCCAGCGCCACGCTGGTGGCGCGTGCCGGCAGCCATTGCATGGCCAATGCCAGCAGCAGTGCGATGGCGGCGGTGCCGAGGCAGAAGCTGAGCTGGCGGTTGAGGTTCCAGAGTGCACTGGCATCGCCCAACGCCTCACCTTCCACGCCATGGAAGGCCAGCGTCTGCGCGGTGCTGCTGCACAGGCTGCCGCCGGCGCCCATCAGCGCGAACAACAATCCGGCCAGCACGAAGGCCGGCTGCGGCAGCAGCGCCATCAACAACAGGCCGCTGGCCTGCAGGAGCATGCCGGCGCGCAGTACCGCGGCCGGACCGAAGCGAGCCAGCAGGCGCTTGCTGGCCATGATCGCGATGGCCGCAGCCAGCGCCCAGGGCAGCATCAGCGCGCCGATGCGTGCCGCGCTGTAACCGGCGTGGTGCAATTGCAGGGTACTGACCAGTTGGCTGCCGATGAACACACCGGGTACGGCGAGATACACCAGCATCGCCAGCCGCAGCCCGCGATGGGACAGCAACGACCAGCGCAGCAGTGGCTGCGCCTGCCGACGTGCATGCCGCAGGTGCGTCGCCGCAAGCAACAGCGCGGCCAGCAGCAACACGGCACCTGCACCGCGATGTCCCGATTCGCCCAGCCAGGTCAGCGCCAGCAGCAGCGCGCCCAGCGCCAGCATCGCGGTGGACAGGGCATAGGCCTGCAGGCGCGGCGCACTGCGCGCGCAGTCGGCCGGCATCCAGGCCAGCACCAGACCGATGGCCACCACCGCCAATGGCAGGCTGGCCCAGAGCACGCCGCGCCAGGACAGCCACTGCACCAGCAGCCCGCCCAGTGCCGGTGCCAGGGCCGGCACCAGAAGCGCCACCAGCAGGATGCGACGGGTCAGCGCGCCACGTTGCCCGGCCGTGCATTGCCGGTACGCCGCGGCTTGCGCCACGGGAATCAGCAGACCGCCGGCCAACCCCTGCAGCAGGCGCCATCCGAGCAGCCAGCCGATCCCCGATGCGGAACCTACCAGCGCAGCGGCAACCGCGAACAACAGCAACGCCACCAGCAGCAAGCGACGCTCGCCACAGCGCGCGGCCAGCCACGGCGCCAGCGGAATCACCACGCTCAGGCCCAGCATGTACGCCGTGCCGACCCAGGCCAGGGTGCTGACGTCGGCGTGCAGCTCCGCTGCCAATGCCGGATAGGCCACCGTGGCGATGAACATGTTGACCAGATCCAGGGCGAATACCAGCAGGAAAATCGCCTCATGGCGCAGGCGGGGGGACGGCATCGGCGGCGCTCCAACAGAGAAGCCATCAGCATGCCGCCCGGGGGGTTGTTGGAAAAACACGACAGCACCTGCGACACTGTCAAAACTGTTTTGACAATGAATCGCCATGGTCAGCCTCGATCGCTTCGATATTTTCCGTGCCGTGGTCGAAGCCGGCAGCCTGACCGCTGCGGCCGATCGGCTCGGCCTCAGCCGCGCGGTGGTCAGCTTCAACCTGAAGCGGCTGGAGCAGGAGCTGGGCGTGACCCTGCTGTTGCGCAGCACCCGCCACTTGGCCCTGACCGAGGCCGGCGAGCAGTTCCTGCAACATTGCGTGCAGGCATTGGATGCTGCGCAGGCGGCGATCGATGCCGCGCGCCGCGACCAGCACCAGCTGCAGGGCGTGCTGCGCCTGACCACCACACCGGAGTACGCCCAGCTACGCCTGATTCCCGCGTTGGAGGCGTTCCGCGCGCAGCACCCGGCCCTGCAGCTGCACCTATCAACTTCTCCAGCGCCAGCGGACCTCATTCCCGAACGCTTCGACCTGGCGATCCGCCTCGGCCGCCTGCCGGATTCGGGCCTTCACGCCAGTGAATTGGAGCGCCACCCACTGTGCGCGGTGGCCGCTCCCTCGCTGCTGGCGCGTCTGCCCTCTGCCGAGGCTGCCGATGACCCGGCACAGCTGGGCACCCTGCCCCGCCTGGGCTATCCGCGCCTGGCCGATGTGCCGGTGATCGCGCCTGATGGCAGCGGCGCCCTGTTTGCCACCAACCCGGGCAACGCGGTGGTACGCGTGGATGGTGCCAGCAGCCTGCGCGCGTTCGCCCTGGCCGGCGCCGGGGTCACCGTGCTGCCACGCTGGCTGATCGAGGACGACCTGGCCCAGGACCGGCTGCGCCCGGTGCTGCGCCAGCACCGCTTCCCGCAGCAGAGTGTCTACGCGGTCTACCCGCACAGCACGCAGCCCTCACCGAAGGTACGGCAGCTGATTGATTTCCTGCGCGACCGGTTCGCCACATAAAAAGGGGACGGAGGGGATTAAGTCGTTTATGCATAAACGACTTAATCCCCTCCGTCCCCTTTTTCAGACACGGCCCTGTGCGGGCCGTGTCGTCAGGCATCAGCGCAGCACCTGCTCCACCAGCTGCACGTCCACGGTCTGCAGCGGCTCGGCGGCATTGCGCGCCAGCTGCACCTGGTAGGTGCCACCGTCGATCTTCCACTGGCGCGCCTGTGCATCGTAGTGGGCCAGGGTCTTCGGCTCGGCTTCGATGCGGATGCGGCGCTGTTCGCCCGGCTGCAGGTTCACCTTGTCGTAGCCGATCAGGCGGATCGGGGTGGTGCTGCCTGCCGGCAGCTTCAGGTACAGCTGGGCCACATCGGCGCCGGCGCGCTTGCCGGTATTGCGGATATCGACGCTGGCGACCAGGCGCGAGCCTTCCACGCTCACCTTCAGGTTGTCATAGGCGAACGAGGTGTAGGACAGGCCATGACCAAAGGCGAAGGTCGGGGTCAGGCCCTTGACCGCCATCCACTTGTAGCCGACGTTGGCGCCTTCGATATCGAAATCGAACACATCACCGAAAGGCTTGGCCGGCTTGAAGCCGAGGCCATCGATATGCGGGCGCGGCAGCTGCGATTCGTCCGTCACCCAGGTCACCGGCAGGCGGCCCGACGGATTGACCTGACCGGTCAGCAGCGCGGCGATGCCTTCGCCGCCGCGGATGCCCGGGTACCAGGCCTGCAGCATCGCTGGCACCTGCCCCAGCCAAGGGGTGCGCACCGGGCCGTTGGTTTCCAGCACCAGCACGGTCTTCGGGTTTGCCGCGGCCACCGCCGAGATCAGTGCGTCCTGGTTGTCCGGCAGCTGCATGTCCGGCAGGTCCACCGATTCGGCGGCCCACTGCGTGGCAAACACAATGGCCACATCGGCCTGCGCGGCGGCCCTGGCCGCAGCGGCGGCATTGGTCCCGTCCACATACTCGATGGTTGCGTCAGGGCGCGCCGCACGCAGCGATTCCAGCGGCGAGGACGGGTGGAAGATCACCGGGCCCGGCCAGGTGGTCGGCAGTACGCCCGGCACCGCGTTGGTGCCCTTGGCGGTCACGCCCACCATCGACGAACCACCGCCACCGATCACGCCCTTGTCGGCGTGGCCACCGATGATGACAATGCGCTTCACGCTGTCGGCCAGCGGCAGCAGGTTGCCTTCATTGCGCAGCAGCACGCTGCCCTCTTCCACCGTGCGCTGGGCCACGGCGAAGCCGGCCTCGGCATCCACCTTCTGGTGCTGCGGCGGGTTGTCGAAGTTGCCGTGCAGGAACATCGTGCGCAGGATGCGCGTGACCATGTCATTCAGGCGCGCCTGCGGCACCACGCCGCCATGCACGGCCAGACGCAGCGGTTCGTCGAAGAACACCGCTGCGTCGAACACTTCACCGGCCGACTGCTGGTCCAGGCCGGCCAGCGCCGCCTTCGAACCGCTGTGCACGCCGCCCCAGTCGGACATCACGAAACCGGGGAACTTCCATTCCTGCTTCAGCACCTGGTTCATCAGGTAGCCGTTCTCGCAGCCGTAGGTGCCGTTGATCTTGTTGTACGAGCACATCGCCACGCCCGGGCGGCCAGCCTCCAGCGCAATCTCGAACGCCAGCAGGTCCGACTCGTGCATGGCCTGTTCGCCGATGCGCACGTCGTGGAAGTTGCGCCGGGTCTCCATGTCGTTCAGCGCGAAGTGCTTCATCGAGGAGATCACGTGCTGGCTCTGCACGCCCTGGATCAGCGCGCCGACCATCGAACCGGCCAGCAGCGGGTCCTCACCGGCATATTCGAAGTTGCGGCCGTTGCGTGGATCGCGCTGCAGGTTGACGCTGCCCGACAGCAGGATGTTGAAGCGCTGCTGCCATGCCTCGCGGCCCATGGTCGCGCCACCGGCGAAAGCCACTTCGCGGTTCCAGCTGGACGCGGTGGATGGGCCCGATGGCATCGCCGTGGCGAAATCACCCGGGCGGATGCCGCCCGGATTGGTCACGCCGACACCGGCATCGGCCGACTGCTGCGACGGAATGCCCAGCCGCGCCACGCCCGGCACGAAACCGGCCGAACCGACCGCGCCTTCCGGCAGTGGGCCACCATCCTTGCCCAGCCCGAAGTAGCTGTGCAGCATCTGGAACTTCTCATCCTCGGTCATCGCCTTCAGCAGCAGCGCGGCGCGCGCATCGGCGTTGAGGGTGGTGTCCATCCACGGCCTGTCGCCATGCGTGTCGGCGGCATAGGCCAGTGTCAGCAGGGTGGCGCGCAAGGCGCTGCCTTCCACCTTGAACGGCGCGCTGCTGGCGGCCTGGAAACCATCGCTGAAATAGCTGGCATCGGCTTCCAGCGCCACACGCGCCGGATCGAAGCCGGCGGCCTTGGCCGATTCACCGGCCACCGCGCCGAGCAGCACCGCCGGTGCACCCAGCCGCGAACGGGTGACCAGCGCTGGCAGCTGCGCGGCACCTGCACCGGCATCGGTATAGACCGCCACGGTGTGGCGGCCATCGTCCAGGCGCAGGTAGTTCAGGCCCGGCTGGTCCGGGCCGGATTCAGCGGCGATCGGCAGCCGGGTCAGTACGGCCTGGCCGCGCTGGGTCTGGCCATCATCCCTGCCCGCGGCAATGAAGCGGTATTCGTAACCCAGTCCGTCGGCCAGCACCTGCAGCGGATCGACCTGGCCGATGCCGCGCTGCACCTGGCGTACGCTCACCGCGTCCACCTGCAGGGTCTTCAGCTGGGCGGCCAGGGCCGGCATCGCCTCGGCGGTCGGGGCCTGTTCCAGGGTCAGCACGGTGAACGCGGCAGGGTCGGCCCAGGCCGGAGCGGCCAGTGCAGCGGACAGGGCCAGGGACAGTACAAGCTGCTTTGTAAACGTTTTCATCGACGGGCGTAATTCCGTTGCCAAGGCAATCGGTCCAGGGAAAGTGCCGCCGAAGGGTGCAGCGTTCATGCCGCGCAGGGGTTGCCAGGCAACCTCCCGCAGGCCGAAGGACGGGCCGGTCTGCGCGCGGGACCCTCCTCCCGCCGTGACAACCTGCCTGCCCGGGCCGCGCAGGGCGACCCAATCCTGTGAAGATTGTGCGAGGGCGTTCACACCTGTCAACAGGACCTAAGTCACAGGGGCGATCCCAGCCTGCAGTTATCAGGCCATCACCGGCGGTCATCAGCGCGCCGTGCGAGGCTGCCGATAATGAAGGTCCCTGGCCACGAACCGAGCCCATGACCGTCCACCGCGACTTCGACCATCTCTGGCGCGACCGCTGCGATACCTCCAGCCAGCGCGCACCGCGCGTGCTGATCCGGGTGTTCGTGGCCCCCGGTGAGCTGGAACGCAGCGTGTCCTTCTACGAGCAGCTGCAGGGCGTGGTGGCCGATGCGGGCTTTCCGTTTCCGGAGGCCGGGCTGCGCCTGGCCATGGTCGGTGCGTTCCTGTTGATCGAGGGCAGCGAGGCGGCGCTGGCGCCGTTCACCTCGACCACGGGGACACTGCTGGTCGATGACGTTCGGCCTTATCACGACAAACTGGTTGCCGCCGGCGCCGAGATCATCTTCCCGTTGCAGGTGGTCCCGACCGGGGCGGCGTTCAATGCGGTGCATCCCGATGGCACGGTGGTCGAGTACGTGCATCACCGGCCGGATCCGCAGGGGCGGTGAGGGGGCGAACGGCCAGGCTGCGCCCGGCCCCCGCGGTAGTGCCGGCCGCTGGCCGGCAACCTCAGAAGCGACAGCCGAAGCAAAAGCGGGCTTCCTGTGGGATGGCGGGGTGGGTCCGGTTGCGGGGACGCCGTGAATCCGTCCCTGGAGGCTCGGTCGCGCCATCCATGGCGCTCACGCCCCCGCAACCGGACCCACCCCGCCTTCGACAGTTCGTCGCAATCTGCAGTAGATCCACGCCATGCGTGGATGCTCTTCGATCAATCGTCGAATTACTCGATTTCGATGGAGATTCATCCACGCATGGTGTGGATCTACAATCCCTCCATGCCCTCCCCCGCCCTGCCCTGGAATGGCACGCTGCTGCTGGATGCTCACGTGGCCGTGTTGCAGGGGCGTGCCGGTGACAGCGATGTACACGCGCACTATGCCCATCAGCTGCTGTTGAGCGAAGCCACTCCCTGGCACGTCGAGATCGACGGTGTGCGCCAGCAGGGCCAACGGCTGTGGGTGCCGTCGTTCCGGCCGCACGCGATCCTGTCGGCACCGGACGCGGGCTGCACGGTGTTCCTTGAGCCGGCGCATGCCGACCTCGAACAGATCCAGCAGCACCTGCACTCGCTGCCCGGCACTGCGGCCGGGCTGCACCGCTGGCTGCCACGGCTGAGCCGCGCGCAGCCACTGGACCGGCGGGTAGAGGCGGCGCTGGCCCGCATCAGCCACTACCTGCCTGGCCCGGTGCCGGCTGCCGACATCGCCGGAGCCGCGCACCTGTCGACCAGCCAGCTGCACCGGCGTTTCCAGTCCGACCTGGCGGTGACCCTGCGCGGCTGGGTGCTGTGGCAGCGTTTGCGTACCGCGCTCGCGCACCACCTGCAGGGGCACAGTCTGACCGCCAGCGCGCATGCCGCCGGCTTCGCCGACCTGGCCCATCTCTCGCGCAGCCTGCGCCGCATGTTCGGCATCGGTGCCGCACAGCTGCAGGGCCTGCAGTTGCGCGCGACCTGACACGGCCGATCACCCACGCCTGCGCAGGCCTTCGGGCAGCTCCGGCACCTCGCCATGCGGCAGTTCACGAAACGGCGCCAGCAGCTGCCCCGCGTAATCGCGTGGATAGTCAGGTTGGCTGCCGATGCCGAGGTCGCGTTGCTGCAGTCGATAGCCCGGCGCATCGAAGGCGGTCCCCAGCAGGTGATCCCAGACGGTCAGGAACAGGCCGAAGTTCACGTCACCGGCGGTGCCGTAACGTATGTGATGGAAGCGATGCAGCGGTGCCCACGCCATCACCCGGCCCAGCACACCCGGGCGCATGTCCACGTTGGAGTGCTGCAGCAGCAGCTGGATGGCGATGGCAAACGCCAGCACCGCCGCCACCGGCATCGGCAGGCCCAACAGCAGCAGCGGCAGCACGCCGCCCACCGCTTCGGCGGCCTGGTGCAGTGGGTGTTTCATCAGCCCGTTGAAGCCATACATGCGGGTCACGCTGTGATGCACGGCATGCAGGCGCCATAGCCAGCCGATGCGATGGCTGGCGTAGTGCACCAGGGTGATGCCGAGATCGGCAGCGATGATCGCCACCAGTAGCTGCAGTGCGAACGGCCACTGCAGCGGCCACAACTGCCACGGAATGATCGCCGCCAGCAGCGGCACCGCCGCGATCGACAACAGGTTCAGGCCTTCGTTGACCAGCGCGTGCAGGGCGTCACGCACACGGTCGCCGTGGTCACGGTTGAACGCAGGGTCATACGGCCAGGCGCGCTCGGCGACGAACGAAACCGCAATGGCGATCGCCAGCAGGGTCAGCAGCCACAACGGATCGCCATGGCAGTGGCCCACCCAGACGACGGCAGTGGCGACGAATCCAAGCAGGAACAGCGGGGCATACAGGCGGAGCATCCAGTGCTTCATGGGCAACCCGGGAAGTGAGGGGCCTGCATGCTGGCGTGGCGTGTGGGTTGCTGGCTTGAACAAACGGCGCAACCCTGCGGGCACCACGCTTCCCACATCCACGCATGGCGTGGATCTACAATGACGCTCTCATCGCGCCCGGGACCGGCATGGACTCCTTCAACCTGATGCGCGCCTTCCGCCGCATCGTCGAACGCGGCGGGCTCGCTCGTGCCGCCGAAGACCTGGGCATGTCGCCGGCCGGCCTGAGCAAGCAGTTGCGCACGCTGGAAACGCATCTGGGCGTGGTGCTGCTGCAGCGGACCACGCGGCGCATGAGCCTGACCGAAACCGGCCACGCCTATTACCGCGAATGCTGCCGCCTGCTCGACGAGCTGGAAGCGCTGGAACGCGGCATCGCCGAACAGCGCGGCGAGGTGGCCGGGCGCCTGCGCGTGAACGCGCCGCAGTCATTCGCACTGAGCACGCTGTCGCCGCTGCTGCCGCGCTTCCTGCAGCAGCATCCACAGTTGTCGCTGGACCTGGTGATGGAAGATCGCCTGCTCGATGCAGTCGGTGAGGGTTTCGATGTGTCGCTGCGGCTGCGTGCCGAGCTGGATGATTCACGCTTGGTGGCACGCCGGCTGGCCTCGCTGCAGCAGGTGCTGTGCGCGGCGCCCTCCTACCTGCGGCAGCATCCGGCACCGCAGGCAGTAGGGGATCTGCAGGCCCATAGCGTGCTGGCCTACAGCCTGTCCGACTCACCGGGCAGTTGGCCGCTGCTCGGCCCGGATGGCCAGGTGACGATCACCCTTCCGGCACGCGTGACCGTCAACAACAGCCTGCTGCTGCGTGACCTGCTGGTGGCGGGCATGGGCATCGGCGCCCTGCCTTCGTTCCTGGCCGCGCCGGCATTGGCGCGGGGCGAACTGCAGCAGGTGCTGCCCGACCACCGCTATCCGCCGCGCTTCGTGCATGCGGTCTACCCCACCTCGCGCCACCTGCAGCCCAAGGTGCGTGCCTTCATCGACTTCCTGCACGCCGAGCTGCCCGGCTGCGCCGGCCTGGATTCGTAACTGCCAGCGAAAACTGAGCTGTCCGCAGCGTGCTGTTTCGGCCACGCCGCGCTGCCTACTCTGCCGCCTCTCCTCTCACCGATGGCAGGCAGATGTCTCCCGTTCCTTCCCCCGCCACCGCAGCGCCGGTGGTCGATTTCTTCCACGACGTGGTCTGCGGCTGGTGCTTCGTGCTGGCCCCGCGCCTGCAGCAGGTCTCCGCCGAACTCGGCATCCAGGTGCGCCACCGCAGCTTCGTGCTGCAGGACTCGCGCGCGCAGATGGTCGAGGTGTTCGGCTCGATGGCGCGCGCCAAGGCGATCATCCTGCGCCACTGGACCGACTGCGCCGCGCATGAAGACATCGCGCGCATCGATATCGAAGGCATGCGCGCACAGGACTTCGAGTATCCGTCCGGCTGGCTCGGCGCACTGGCCTGCCAGACCGCAGGGCTGATCGGTGGCAATGATGCCCATGGCGCGATGTTCGACGCGGTGCAATGGGCGCACCTGCACCAGCACCGCAACATCGGCGATGCCGAAGTGCTGCTGGATATTGCCGAATCGCTGGGCCATCCACGTGGCGCCTTCGCTGACCACATGCGCAGCGACGCGGTGCGCCAGCGCGTGCAGGCCGATCGCGCCGAAGCTGCCGCGCTCGGCATCCGCTCCATCCCCACCGTGATCGGCGGCAACGGCCTGCGCCTGCAGACCCTGCCGCTCCCACACCTGCGCCAGGCCCTGGCGCCCCTGGTCGCGGCCTGAGCCGCCCCCTCCCCCACCCTGCAAGGAGATTTCCCCATGACCCCACGTACCCTGTCCACCGCGCTGGCCCTGCTGCTGGCCGCCACCGCCGCGTCCACCACCGTGTCCGCGCACGAACGCGTTCCCTCCGGCCAGCAGGTCGGCACCAGCCCGTGGGGGCCGAAGGACGAGATCGGCCGCCTCAACCTGATCACCGAAGCCTCGCGTGCGGCGATCCTGTCGCGGGTCAGCGGCGGCAAGGCCTATGACCTGGCCACCGACTACTACGTCGGCATGCCCAGCTGGCAGGATGCCGGCGACCCGCACTACCAGTTCTGGATGACCCACACCCCGCGCGGCACAGTGATGGACGATCCGATGGGCGTGGGCGAGGCCATGAACCTCACCCGCAGCTACACCGGCACCGCGTTCTCGATGTACAGCCACACCGGCACCCACATCGATGCGCTGAACCACTTCGGCATCCACGGGAAGATCTGGAACGGCTTCGAGGCCGACAAGCACCTCGGCGACCGCGGCTGGAATGTCACCGGCATCGAGAAATTCCCGCCGCTGATCGCGCGTGACGTGCTGATCGACGTGGCCGGCGCCAAGGGCGTGGACATGCTGCCGGACAGCTACCGCGTCACCCGCCAGGACCTGAAGGATGCGCTGGCACGCCAGAAGGTGAAACTGCAGCAGGGTGACGTGGTGCTGATCCGCACCGGCCGCATGCGCCTGTTCGAGCAGCCCAGGGCCTACATGGCCAACCCGCCGGGCATGGGCCTGGACGCGGCACGCTTCCTGGTCGAGGACGGCGGCGCGATGATCGTCGGCGCCGACAACCTCAGCTTCGAGACCTTCCCTTCGGAGGTGTCCGACGACTACGTGCCGCTGCACACCTACCTGCTGGCACAGCAGGGTGCGCCGATCATCGAGCTGGTGGCGCTGGACGAACTGGCCCGCGACAAGGTCTACGAATTCGCCTTCATCGGCGGCCCGCTGAAGATCCGCGGTGGCGATGCCGCGCCACTGCGCCCGGTGGCGCTGCCGGTGCGCCCGTAACCAGGGGCATCCCCGGGTAGCAACGGGCCATGCCGGGTGGGTGCCGACCTTGGTCGGCACCGCTCTTTACCGCTATCCACGCATGGCGTGGATCTACCAGGCTGCGGCATGGATTTGCCGTGGCTCTCCAGTAGATCCACGCCATGCGTGGATGCTTTCCCCCTTCAGCAACCTGAAACCGGATCCTCCGATTTCATTAGTAATTCTACTTACAACGCGAGTAGCATGTCTGGTCTCAGCCCCTGATACCGGCTCGTCGATACTCGCGCCATGCCCGCCGTTTCCGCCCGTTCCTGCCGCTTCCAGCCCACCCGGCGCCTCCCCTGGAGGATCGGCTGATGGGTGCGGTCGTTGCCCTCGACCGGCTGCTGGACGGGCGCCAGCTGTGGCGCGGCCCGGCCCGCCAGGGCCCAGCCAGCGACCATCTGGCCAGCGGCCATCCGGCACTGGATGCACGCCTGCCCGGCGGCGGCTGGCCGGCCAGCGGACTGTGCGAGGTACTGCAGGCGGTGCCCGGCGTTGGCGAATTGGCGCTGGTATGGCCGGCACTGGCCAGGCTGAGCCAGCGCGACCGCCCGATCGTGCTGGTCGCTCCGCCCTATCGCCCGCACGCTCCGGCCTGGGCAGCGGCCGGGCTGGAACTGGCCCAGCTGCAGGTCATCCAGGCCACGCCGAAGCAGGCACTGTGGGCCGCCGAACAGTGCCTGCGCTCTGCGGCCTGCGCGGCGGTACTGTGCTGGCCGCATCAAGCCGACGACCGCGCCCTGCGCCGCCTGCAGGTGGCCGCCGACAGCGGCCAGTGCCTGGGCTTCGTGTTCCGCGAGGCGCAGGCCGCGCGCAATCCCTCCCCGGCCAGCCTGCGCCTGCAGCTCGACCACGGCCAGGTGCGGGTGCTGAAGTGCCGTGGCGGCCTGCCGCCGGCACAACCGTTGCCGCTGGCCATCGCCCACTGAGGACGCGCCATGCACTGGGCCTGCCTGTTGTTGCCGCAGTTGGCGCTGGACAGCGTGCTGCGCCTGCAGCCCGACCCACAGCGGCCCTTGGTGCTGCTGCAGGGGCCGGCACAGCGACGCGTAGTGCGTGCAGTCAGCCCGTCAGCACGCGCCGCGGGGTTGCGCCCGGGCATGCTGCTGTCGGCTGCACAGGTACTGGTGCAGGACATGCACCTGCACGACTACGACCCCAATGCCGAACAGCACACCCGGCAGCTGCTGGCCAGCTGGGCCTATGCCTACAGCTCGCAGGTCAGCCTCGATTTTCCGCATGCGCTGGTGCTGGAAATCGGTGCCAGCCGCGCCCTGTTCGGTGACTGGCTGACGATCCAGCAGCGCCTGCGCAACGAACTGCACGAACTCGGCTTCCGCCACCGCCTGGTGGCCGCGCCTACCCCACATGCCGCGCGCGTGCTGGCCAACGTCCACGATGGCCTCGGCCTTGATGCGCAGCAGCTGCCGGCGGCGCTGGCGCAGCTGCCCCTGGCGCGCTGCGGCCTGCCCAGCGAGGCGGTGACGGTGCTTGGCCGTTCCGGCCTGCGCACGTTGGGCGCGGTGCTCAAGCTGCCGCGCGACAGCCTGGCCCGGCGCTTCGCCCCGAGGTCCTGCAGCAGCTGGATGCATTGCGCGGGCTGCCCACCGCGCCATTGCGCTACTACCAGCCACCGGACCGTTTCGATGCGCGCATCGAATTCGAATACGAGATCGAATCCAGCCAGGCCCTGCTGTTCCCGCTGCGCCGCCTGCTGCTCGACCTGGCCGCGTTCCTGTGTTCGCGCGATGGCGGCGTGCAGCGCTTCGACCTGCATTTCGAGCATGACCTGTTGCCGGCCAGCGTGCTGACCATCGGCCTGTTGGCGCCCGAACGCGATCCCGCGTTGCTGTTCGAGATCGCGCGCAACCGCATGGAAGCGTTCGCCCTGCCGGCCGGCAGCCGCGCACTGCGCCTGCAGGCCGAACAGCTGCCGCCGTTCGTGCCCGCCGCGCGTGACCTGTTCGATACCCGTCCGGCGCAGGCGATGCCGTGGAACCAGCTGCGTGAGCGCCTGCGCGCGCGGCTCGGCGATGACGCCGTGCAGCCGCTGGCAGTGCAGGCCGACCATCGCCCCGAACGCGCCAGCGGCACCCAGCCAGCAGCCAGGCCACCGGCATACTGGCCACTGCGCCCCGGTTGGCTGCTGGACGCTCCACAGCCGCTGCGTGACCCGCGCCTGCGCATCATCGCCGGGCCGGAGCGGATCGAATCGGGCTGGTGGGACCAGGCTGACGCGCGCCGCGACTACTACGTGGTGGAAACCGCGCATGGCCAGCGCGGCTGGGCCTTCCGCGCGCGCAACGATCCGCATGCGCCGTGGATGCTGCACGGCTGGTTCGGCTGAGCCGCCATGCGCAGCGAACTGCCCGGCTACGCCGAACTGCACTGCCTGTCGGCCTTCAGTTTCCAGCGCGGTGCTTCGATCGCCGAAGAGTTGTTCGCGCGCGCCGCTGGCCAGGGCTACCGCGCGTTGGCGATCACCGACGAATGCTCGCTGGCCGGCATCGTGCGTGCCTGGCAAGCGGCGAAGGCGCATGGCGTGGCGCTGATCGTCGGTGCCGAATTCCAGGTCGAGGACGGGCCGAAGCTGGCCCTGCTGTGCACCGACCAGGCCGCCTATGCCGGGCTCTGCCAGTTGATCACGACCTGCCGGCGGCGGGCTGCCAAGGGCGAGTACCTCTGCCTGCGCGAGGACCTGCTCGGCCTGCCCAACGGCCTGCTCTGTCTATGGCTGGACCGGCAACCGGCCGCTACCGACCTGGAACTGCTGCGCACCGGCTTCAATGATCGGCTGTGGCTGGCGGTGGAACTGCACCGCGAACACGATGACGCACGCCGCCTGCAGCAGCTGCAGGCCTTCGGCGAACGCCACCGCCTGCCCCTGGTCGCCAGTGGCGACGTGCACATGCACGTGCGACGCCGCCGCGCCCTGCAGGATACGCTGACCGCGATCCGCCACCGCTGCAGCGTGGCCGAGGCCGGCTGGCGCCTGTTTCCCAATGGCGAGCGCCACCTGCGCCCGCGTACCGCGCTGGCCCAGCTGTATCCGCCCGAACTGCTGGCTGAAACCCTGCGCATCGCCGAGCGCTGCCACTTCACCCTGGAACAGCTGCAGTACACCTATCCGCGCGAGCTGGTGCCCGAAGGACACGATCCGGACAGCTGGCTGCGCGTGCTGGTCGAGCGCGGCATCCAGTGGCGCTGGAAAGGCGGCATCGAAGCGAAGCAACGCACGCAGATCGAGCACGAACTGGCGCTGATCAAGCAGAAGAACTATGCCTCCTACTTCCTCACCGTGCAGGACATCGTGCGCTTTGCGCGCAGCCAGGACATCCTCTGCCAAGGCCGTGGCTCAGCGGCCAACTCAGCGGTGTGCTTCGTGCTGGGCGTGACCGAGATCGACCCGGCACGCAGCAACCTGCTGTTCGAGCGCTTCATCTCCGCCGAGCGCGACGAACCACCGGATATCGACATCGACTTCGAGCACGAGCGGCGCGAGGAGGTGCTGCAGTACGTGTTCAAGCGCTACGGCCGCGAGCGCGCCGCACTGACCGCGGTGGCGATCAGCTACCGTGGCCGCAGCGCGATCCGCGACGTGGCCCGCGCGCTGGGCCTGCCGATGGACCAGGTCAACGAACTGGGCGCGGCGATGGACCACTGGGGCGGCAACATCCCGCTGCCGGAAACCCTGCGCGAGCGTGGCTTCGATCCGGACACGCCGTTGATGCGGCGCCTGCTGGCACTCACCGCAGAGCTGATCGATTTTCCGCGCCACCTGTCGCAGCACCCGGGCGGTTTCGTGATTTCCGAGCATCCACTGTCGACCCTGGTACCGGTGGAGAACGCGGCGATGGCCGACCGCACCGTCATCCAGTGGGACAAGGATGACCTGGATGCCACCGGCCTGATGAAGGTCGACTGCCTGGCATTGGGCATGCTCACGGCCATCCGCAAATGCCTGGCGATGCTGAAACAGCATGGCCTGCACAGCGGGCGCATGGATGCGATCCCCGACGAAGACATCCCCACCTACGACATGATCAGCGCCGCCGACACAATCGGCGTGTTCCAGATCGAGTCGCGCGCACAGATGGCGATGCTGCCGCGCATGCAGCCACGCAACTTCTACGATCTGGTGATCGAAGTGGCGATCGTGCGTCCCGGCCCGATCCAGGGCGACATGGTGCATCCCTACCTGGAGCGGCGCCGGATCCTGCGCGAACAAGGCCCGGACGCGTTGAACGACCCGGACAACCCGCTCTACCCACCGCAGCTGGAACGCGTGTTCGCGCGTACGCTGGGCGTGCCATTGTTCCAGGAGCAGGTGATGCAGCTGGCGGTGGATGCGGCCGGCTACACCCCGGGCGAGGCCGATGCCCTGCGCCGTTCGATGGCGGCCTGGAAGCGCCGCGGTGGGCTGGAACCACATCGCGAGAAACTGCTGGCCGGCATGCTGAGAAACAACTTCAGCCGCGAATACGGCGAGCACCTGTTCGAGCAGATCAAGGGATTCGGCGATTACGGTTTCCCGGAAAGTCATGCCGCCAGCTTCGCCCTGCTGACCTATGCCAGCTGCTGGCTGAAGTGCCATCATCCCGCCGCGTTCACTGCCAGCCTGATCAACAGCCAGCCGCTGGGTTTCTACAGCCCTGACCAGCTGCTGCAGGACGCGCGGCGGCATGGCATTACCGTTCTTCCCGTGGACGTACGCCACAGCGACTGGGACTGCACGCTGGACTTCAGCAGGGGGCCGGCGGCGATCCGTCTGGGCCTGCGTCTGATCGACGGCTGCAACGAAGATGCCGTGCAGGCCATCATGCGCGAGCGCGCGCGGCGCCCGTTCGACGACGTCGGCGACCTGTGCCAGCGCACCGCGCTGGACCGCCGCCAGCAGGGCCTGCTGGCCGATGCCGGCGCACTGCGCGGGCTCAGTGGCCATCGCCATCGTGCACGCTGGGATATCTCGGGCGTAGAGAACCGGCTGCCGCTGTTCGACCAGGCCCGTGCCACTGCCGAAGCCCGCGTGCCCCTGCCACTGCCCAGCGCCTGGGAGGACATGCAGGCCGACTACCGCAGCACCGGCACCACCCTCGGCCGCCACCCGATCTCGTTCCTGCGCGCGCAGCTGCGCAGCCGCGGCTGCCTGGATGCCGCGCAGCTGGCCGGGCACGGCCATGGCCGCCGCGTGCGCATCGCCGGACTGGTGCGCATGCGCCAGCGCCCGCAGACCGCCAGTGGCGTTACCTTCCTCACCCTTGAAGACGAGACCGGGATGGTCAACGCCGTGGTCTGGCGCCACCTGGCCGATCGCCAGCACCGGGTGCTGGTCGACACCCAGCTGATGCAGATCGATGGCCGCCTGGAGCGCGTTGATGGCGTGCAGCATGTCATCGTGCAGCGCATGCACTGCCTGGATGAGCTGCTGCAGGGACTGCGCAGCCACAGCCGCGATTTCCACTGACGATACAGATCGTCACACAACGAACTGGCCTTTGCCCGCTGGCATCCGCTATCGTCGGCCTATCCAAGGAAGGACGACCCGATGCCCCGTGTGCTGCTGCTGACCACCCTGGTGGTCTCAACCCTTGCCCTGCTCGTTTCCGGCTGGACCGCCTGGAGCCTGCATCGCAGCCAATCGCCTGAGCGGATCATCGAAGCGCGCGGCCTGGTCATCCACGATGGCACTGGCCAACCACGGCTGATCCTCGGTGCGCCGGTGCCGGACCCCTCAGCAGGGGCCGCACCCAAGGACCGCGTGCAACCGCGCTGTCCGGCCTGATCCTGCTTGGCCCCGACGGTTCCGAGCGCGGCGGTTATGGCACCAGCGACCGCGGGGCGAAGCCCTACTCACTCTGGACGATGCCACCGGCACCACCGAAGTCTTCAAGGTCGTCGCCAATCCGGACCGTGGCGCCAGCCTGATGGTCAAGCACCAGAACAATACCGGCGCCATGCTCACGTCCTGGCAGGGCAAGCCGGAGCTGATGTTCGTCGATGACAGTGGCCAGTCCTACTACGTGCGCCCCAACGCCAACGCCGCGCCCTGATCTGCTTCTAGCGTCGAGCATGGCTGGGCGCTATACCCCACACACCGCCGCCAGGTCATCGGCCAGCTGCCGCAGCTGCGCCGCCCCCAGCGCCGCGCAGGTGATGCGCAGGCCATGCGCTGGTGCAGCCACCGCAAACACTTCGCCAGCACGCACATGCCATCCGCGCGCAGCCAGCGCCAGCACCTGTGGATGGCTGTCGGCCGGCAACGGCAGCCACAGGTTCAATCCCTCCATCGGCAACGGCGTCGGCACGCCACGCACGCGCAGCAGTTCCTGTAGCGACTGCAGGCGCTGCTGGTACCGCTCGCCTGCCGAGGCGATCTTTGCCCGCTGCGGCGCCGATGCCAGCACCGAAGTGGCGGCATCCTGCAGCAGATGACTGACCCAACCGATGCCGGACGCCAACCGCAACCGCAACCGCATCGCGGTCTCGTCATCACAGGCCAGCCAGGCCAGGCGCAGGTCGGGGCCGAGCGGCTTGGACAGCGAACGCAGCAGCGCCCAGCGCCGGCCATCCAGCGGCAGTACCGAGTGGTAGGCCTGCTGCGAGAGCAGTGCGTAGTGGTCATCGATCAGCACCGCCACCTGCGGATAGGCCGCCAGCAGCTGGCGCAACGCCCGTGCCCGCTTCGCATCCAGGCTGGCCCCGGTCGGATTGTGCGCCCGTGGTGTCAACAGCACCGCGCGTGCACCGGCCTCCAGCGCCTGTCGCAGCGATTCGACCTGCATGCCATGCGCATCCATCGTCACCGGCAACGGCGCATGGCCGACGGCATTGAGCACATTGAGGCTACCGAGGAAGCATGGATCCTCCACCGCGATGCGATCGCCCGGCAGCAGCCATGCCGCCAACAGGCGCTCGATGCCATCGACCGCGCCATGGGTCAGCTCCAGCGCGTACCCCTCGGGGCAATCCGCATCCAGCGAGGCGCGTGCCAACGCCTGCAACCTCGGGTCGACCGTGCCCACGCCATACAACCGCGGTGCCGCCGCGGCCAGGCGCAGGCTGGGCAACAGGCGCGGATCCGGGTTGCCACCGGCCAGGTCCTGCAGCGCCAACCCCGGCGTACTGCCCTCGCGCGCCAGCATCGGCGGCAGGCCACGCACCACCGTGCCGCGCCGGCCTGCGGTGCTGGCCAGGCCGGCCGCGTCCAATCGCTTGTAGGCGGCGGCCACGGTGTTGCGATTGACCCCCAACTGATCGGCCAGATCGCGAACCGGCGGCAGCACGCTGCCGGCCGGCAGACGGCCTTTGCCGATGCCATCGCGGATGCTGTCGAAGATCGACTCGGCGCTATGCCCGGTGATTTTCATTTTGTCCTATGCCAAAATAATTCTTGTCCTGTGCCAGTGTATCCCACCCTGGCCGCCCTGCATTGGAGGTGCCCGCATGCCCCTTGCCGCCGCCGACTGGCCCGTCGCCCAGTCTGTTGAACAGATCGCCGCCAACCTGGTCACGGTGCGCCAACGCATCGCCGATGCGTGTGCCCGCGTCGGCCGGGACCCGGCCAGCGTGCGCCTGCTGCCGGTCAGCAAGACCGTCGATGACGCCCGCATCCGCATGGCGGTGGCCGCCGGTTGCCGCGAGCTGGGCGAGAACAAGGTGCAGGAGGCGCAACGCAAGGCCGAGACGATGGCCGATCTGGGCGTGCACTGGTCGGTGATCGGGCATCTGCAGACCAACAAGGCGCGCTACGTGGCGCGCTTCGCCAGCGAGTTCCAGGCGCTTGACAGCCTGCGCGTGGCCGAAGCGCTGCAGCAGCGCCTGCAGCTGGAAGACCGCACGCTGGATGTTTTCGTGCAGGTCAACACCTCCGCCGAACCCAGCAAGTACGGACTGGAACCCGCTGCCGTCGAGGCATTCGTGCAGCAGCTGCCAGTCTTCGACCGGCTACGCGTGCGTGGCCTGATGACTCTGGCCATCTTCACTCCCGAAGTCGAACGTGTGCGCGCGTGCTTCGTGCGCCTGCGCGAACTGCGCGAGCAGCTGCAGCGTACCGCCCCACCCGGCATCGACCTGTCGCAGCTGTCGATGGGCATGTCCGGCGACTTCGAAGTGGCCATCGAGGAAGGCGCCACCGTGGTCCGTGTCGGCCAGGCCATCTTCGGCGCACGCGCCACCCCGGACAGTTTCTACTGGCCCAGCAATGGAGCCCCGGCATGAAGCACGCGGTTGTCCTGCAACACGTTGCCTTCGAGGACCTTGGCACCCTGCAACCGTTGCTGCTGGCCCAGAGCTGGCAGCTGCAGGTGCTGCAGGCGGGTGTAGATGCACTCGATCCGGCCGAAGCGGCTGACCTGCTGGTGGTGCTGGGTGGCCCGATCAGCGTCAACGATGTTGATGTTTACCCGTTCCTCAACGATAGCATCGCGCTGTTGCAAGGGCGTTTGCAGCAGCAGCGGCCCACGCTGGGCATCTGCCTGGGCGCGCAGCTGATGGCACGTGCACTCGGTGCCGATGTCGCCGCCAGTGGTGGCAAGGAGATCGGCTTTGCGCCACTGCTGCTCACCGATGACGGTCAGCGCTCGCCACTGCAGGCCCTGCAGGGCATTCCGGTACTGCATTGGCATGGCGAGGCGTTCGAACTCCCAGCGGGTGCACGCCGCCTGGCCAGCACGCCGGCCTGCCGCCACCAGGCCTTTGCCATCGGTAACCATGCGTTGGCACTGCAATGCCATCCGGAGCTGGACGCGCGCCAGTTCGAGCGCTGGCTGATCGGTCACACCCTGGAACTGGCGCAGGCCGGCATCGATCCGAACGACCTGCGCACGCAGGCGCGTCGCTATGGCGCGCCACTGGCCGCGGCCGCCACCGCGATGTTCGACCATTGGCTGCAGGACCTGCCGGAGCTACCGCGATGAACTACCGATTGCAGATCCACCGCGATGGCGCCTACTGGGGCCACTTCGACTGCAGCGGCCCCGATGCCATGCAACGCATGGACGCCATCGCCGCACAGCTGCCTGCAGACCAGGGCTTCCAGCTGAAACGGCAGAAAGGCATCGGCGAAGAGCGCATCCTGTCCAGCAATGCCGATGGCCTGCGCGTACTGGCTTCGCAGATCCAGTACCGCGACCTCTGACGATCGTCACGGTAGTGCCGGCCGCTGGCCGGCACCTGACGGGCAACAGATTTGCCGGCCAGCGGCCGGCACTACCCCGGCTGTTCGCCCGCGTGCGAAGCTTCACCCATGCTGACCCTGCAACGCGGCAGCCACCACGGACTGCTCATCGCACCGCGCTGGCCCTCTACCCGCATCCAGCTGGAAGAAGAAGTGCTGCAACGTTTGCTCGACGCGCAGGCATTGCTGCCTGCCGGGCTGGGCCTGCTCGTCACGCGCGGCTTCGAACCCAGCCACAGCCGGCTCGGCGGCTTCCGTCGTGGCGTGCGTTGGCTCGGCATCGCGGTGTTCCGCGCCTGCTATCCGCAGCGCCATGATGAAGTCGATGCCATCTTCGGCGCCAACGGCCACGACATCGATGGCCGTCATATCGATGTCTCAGTGGTATTGCACGGCAAGCGGCTGCGGCTGCTGCCACTGGGCGTGTTCACCCGCCGCGCTGGCAGCAGCGTCGCACCGCCCGCCATGCCGAAGCGATCGCCCGGGTGAAGCGCAGCCTCCAGCACTGCGGTTTCGAGCTGCATCACAACCCCACCGAAGCCCTGCAGATCCACTGCGACTTTCGTCCGCGCTGACCTCGCAGTCGGCCACGCATGCCGCGACTCGCGTCCATGGATGCAAATGATTCTCTTTTGCCGTAAGGTGTAGCCGCTGCCCTTGCCGCCGCGGGCTGTTCCCTTTCCCAGTTGTCGCCCGCCCGTGTCCACGCCTGTCGAACCGACGGATGTCGCGCAGCTGTGCGCGGCCCACTACCAGCCGCTGCACGCCCATGTCCGCCGTAAGCTCCCGCAACGCAGCGACGCCGATGATGTCGTCCAGGAGACCTGGCTGGGCGTCGTCAGAATCGCCGCCAGTGGCCTGCTGAGCAATGGCCGCGCCTACCTGTACCGCGTCGCCCACAACCTGAGCCGCGGCACCCGCGCTGCTGGTGGCCGGTCGCTGGCATGTACTGCGCGGTACTGGCATGCCGGGCTACCTGCCAGCGGGCACACCAGCGCTGGTGATCGCGCTCGCTTCAGTCGGTGCATCCGTCGATGCGACCGACGCCGACCTGCTATGGGTGCTGGACGATGAGTGAGCGCGGCCAACACTGGCAGGCGATCGCCATCAGCATCGGGCTTCACCTGTTGCCCCTGCTGCTGTTGGTGCACTGGGTGGCCGCGCCGCCATTGCTGCCGCCGCCCGAGCAGGACGTGCGCATCAGCCTGCGCCTCCTGGCACCGGCGACGCCGCCGCAGCCAGTGGAAGAACGCCAGGCCGACACCCCAGCCAGGCGCAGCAGGCGCGCGCATCCCAACCCACGAAGTCGCCCCCTCCACCGAAGCCCACCGCCGCACGCGAGGGCGAAGTGGCCGCCAGCGAACGCAGTGGCGCTGGCCGGCAAGCCCTGCCGGTCGCCCCGCCTGCGGCCGCGACCGATGCAAGTCCCGCACCGGCATCGATCACGGCCGCGCCGCCCGCTCCCGACGCCCCACCGGCGGACTTCCAGGCCGGCGCCGCCAGCGATCAGTGGGAAGCCCGCCTGATGGCGCGGCTGGAGCGCTATCGCTACTACCCTGCTGCGGCCCGCTCACGGCGCCAGCAGGGCACTGCCTGGGTCAGGGCCAGCATCGATCGCCAGGGACGCCTGCTGGCCCTGCGGTTGGAGCAGTCCAGTGGCCAGCCGATGCTTGACGGCGCCGCACTGCAGACCTTCCGCCGCGCGCAGCCGCTGCCGCCCATTCCCGATGAACTGAAGGCACCACAGGAACTGGTGGTGCCGGTGGAGTACTACCTGCGCTAGGCGTTGTGGAACTGTGCTGCAGTCTGCAACCTCAACCCAGGTTCAGGTCAAACACATCCGGCGCAACAGAGCAGTCCGCCGTGTGCAACGATCGCAGCGTGCTGTATCGCCGGGCCCATGCCCGGCTGCTCCATGCGAACGGCAGCCGAGCATGGGCTCGGCTCTACAGGGGAACAGAACCTGGCCGGGCGAGGCCCCGGCGCGAAAGAGGCAGGGCTACGTCCACGCCGGATCCGCAGTGAAATCGATGGTCAACCAGAACGTGCTGCCCCGCGCATCCAGCCGCACGGCGATCTCATCGCGCATCGCATCGACCTCGCCCACCGAGCCCAATGGCGTACCGGGGTCTGCCAGCACATGGATCTCGATGAAGCGCATCCGCCCCATCTTCGCCACGTGGCTGGTGAAACCGGCATAGCCACGCTCGGACACGAATGCCTGCATTACCTGCTGCACGCGCCGGTCCAGGTCATCCGGCGCCACCTGCAGCACTTCGCGCATGGCCTTCCATGCACTGCGCGCCGGCACTGGCAGTACCGCCAGGCTGATCAACGCCAGCACGATCGAATCCAGGTACGGGACCCAGTGGTGCCACTTGCCGCCATGCAGGACAAGGGCCAGCACGAAGGCCAGCACCACCGCCAGGCTCATCAATCCACCCAGCAGCCAGCCTCTTACATCCAGCCACAACAACGCCGAGCGCAGGCGCCGCGCACGCTGCGCGACGAACGTCGCCATTGCCAGGTTGCTGGCACTCAGCAGCGCCGCCCACCACAGCGCGGGCCCGAATTTCACTTCGTGCCCGCCCGTGGTCAAGCCGATGACCGCGTTGGCCAGCGCGTACACGCAGGCCAGCGACAGGATCACCCCGCCGAGTGCCTCGACCATCGGCTCCAGATGCCAATAGCCGTACTGGAAGCGCGGGCTCTGCTCCCGCGCCACCAGCCGCAGTACCGACAACGACACCAGGGTCAAGGCAACGTCGACCAGGCTGTACACGCCGTCGAACAGGATGGCCTGCGATCCCACCAGCAGGCCACCGATGAAGCCGACCGCGCTCACCGCGATGGTCACCCCGATGGAGAATTTCAGGATGCGTTGCTCGCGCGCGGTATCCATCGCTCGCCGAAGGGCCGACCGTCGCCGGTCAGGCCTTCAGCACCTCCACCCTGTACGAGGTCACATCGCCATCGTGCTCGATGATGAGCCCGTGCACATCCGACTCGAAGCCCGGGAAGCGCGCATTCTGTTCACGGGCAATACGCAGTGACTGGATGATCGGTTCGTCGCTGTCGCCGAATCGCTCGCCCGGCATGATGGTCGGAATGCCCGGCGGATACGGCACCAGCATGGTCGCCGCGACGCGACCACTGAGCTGCTCGATGTCGACCCGCTCGATCTCGCCCTTCACCAGGTGGTTGTAGGCATCGGCCGGGGTCATCACCGGCGTCGGCAGATCCACGTACATCTCGCGCATCACCTTGGCGACCTCGAATTCCTGGTTGAACGCGTGCAATGCATCGCACAGGTCACGCAGTCCCCAGCCAGCGTAGGCAATCGGATAGTCCGCCGCCAGCGTCGGCAATGCCTGGCTCAACGGCGCGTTGCAGTCGTACAGCTCCTTGAAGGCCATCAGCTCGGTGACCAGCGTGCTCCACTTGCCCTTGGTGATGCCCATCGAGAACAGGAACAGCACCGAATACAGGTTGGTCTTCTCCACAGTGATGCCGCGGCCCCACAGGAACTTGCTCAGCACCGCCGCCGGAATGCCCAGCTTGCCCATGCTGCCGTCCATCGCCAGGCCCGGGGTCAGCAGGGTCACTTTGATCGGGTCGATCAGCACGTAGTCATCGACCAGATTCTCGAAGCCGTGCCAGTGCGCATCCGGCTGCAGGTACCACTCCTCGCGCTTGGCCACCAGCGGAGCCGGCGTATCGCCCTTGTCCAGGCTGCGCTCGACCTTGGTCGGCTGCCACACACTGAACCACCAATCGTCGCGCCCGAGGTCGTCACGCACGTGCAGCATCGCGCGGCGGAAGGCGATCGCCTCGTCATGCATTTCCTGCACCAGCGAACGGCCGGCCTCGCCCTCCATCATCTTCGAGGCCACGTCACAGGCCGCGATCACCCCATAATGCGGGCTGGTCGAGGTGTGCATCATGAACGACTCGTTGAAGCGCTCGGCATCCAGGTCGCGCTGCGCCGAGTTGCGTACGTGGATCATCGACGCCTGCGAGAACGCGGCCAGCAACTTGTGGGTGGAATGCGTGGTGAAGATGATCGCATCCTGCTCGCGCGGCTTGCCCTTGGCCATGCCGTAGTGGTTCTCATAGAACGGATGGAACGCGGCGTAGGCGTACCAGGCTTCGTCGAAGTGCAGGAAGTCGACCGCGCTGCCGATTTCGTCGGCGATCTTCTCGGCGTTGTAGCACAGGCCGTCGTAGGTCGAGTTGGTCACCACCGCAATGCGCGGCTTGGAACCGGCCTTGTAGGCCTGGCTGGCCAGCGGGTTGACGGCGATGCGCTGCTGCAGCGATTCCGGTGTGAACTGATCCAGGCTGATCGGGCCGATGATGCCGTGTGCGTTGCGGCTTGGGGTGAAGTACACCGGAACCGCGCCGGTCATGATCAGCGCGTGCAGCAGCGACTTGTGGCAGTTGCGGTCGACGAACACCACGTCGCCGCGGGCCACCGTGCCATGCCAGACGATCTTGTTGGCGGTGGAGGTGCCATTGGTGACGAAGAAGGTATGGTCGGCACCGAAGTTGCGCGCCGCCTCTTCCTCGGCATCCTTGATCGGGCCGGTGTGATCCAGCAGTGAGCCCAGCTCCGGCACCGAGATCGACAGATCGCTGCGCAGGGTGTTCTCACCGTAGAACTGGTGGAACGCACGGCCGACCGGCGACTTGGTGAATGCCACGCCGCCTGCATGGCCCGGCGTATGCCAGGAGTAGTTCGACTCTGCCGCATGATGGATCAGCGCCTTGAAGAACGGCGGCAAGAGATTCTTCATGTAGTCTTCGGCCGCGCGCATCACCTGCCGCGAGATGAAGCTCTTGGTGTCTTCAAACAGGAAGATGAAGCCGTGGATGTACTTGAGCAGCTTGCTCGGCACCTTTTCGATGGTGCGGCGCTCGCCGTACAGGAACACCGGCAGGTTGGCGCGGCGCGCACTCTGCTCGCGCAGGAAGGCGGTGAGGCGTTGGAACTCGCCATCCACCTCTTCGCTGCCATCGATCGAGATCAGCACCGCCGAGGCCGCCACGTAGGTACGGGCTCCGGCACGCGCATCATCCAGGTTCAGCCCGCACAGCACCCGCTGGTCGTTGCTGCGCAGCTCTTCCACCAGGGCGCGGATCAGGATGCCGCCGATGCGCGGCGACTCGTAGTCGTTGTCGATGACAATGACCGGGTAGTCCAGGGACTTGAAGTACACGTTGATTCTCCTTGTCGAACTCAGGAACGCTGGGCGCCGGCGCTGATGGCCGATGCCTCGCGGGCGCGCTGCCGCTGCTGACGGCGCTCCTCGCTGAAGAAGGGATAGAACACGGTGATGAACAGCACGAACAGGAAGGCGTACTGCACGATGGTTCCCGACGAGCCGTAGATCGCCCACAGGCAGTACACGACGGTCAGGCTGGTGAGGGTCCAGAACGCACCGGTATGGACCAGGGTGTGCGAACGCTCGACCACGAAGTAGCAGGCCACGCACGAGTAGATGTAGGGCAGCAGGGTCAGCACCACGGCCGCCGACGTGATCACGTCGAACTGGGCCGACGCGGTTTCCGAGGTGGACGTCACCAGCACCGCCAGGGTCATCAGCACCGCCACGATCAGCACGCCCTTGACCGGCACGTCGTCCTTGTTGGTCTTGCTGAAGATGCTCGGGAACAGGCCATCATCCGAGGCCGCCTTGGCACTCTGCGCGGTCAGCAGGATCCAGCCGCCCAGCGAACCGGCGGCGCCGATGAAGGCGCACAGGCTGACCAGCGCGCCGCCCCAGCCGCCGACCGCCTTGGCCGCCGCCAGCGCGAACGGCGCGTCGGAGGTCTGCAGCTCGCCATTGGGCACCATGCCCATGATCACTGAGGAACTGGCGATGTAGGCGATGGCAGCCAGGAACACACCGGCCAGAGTGGCACGGGCCACGTTCTTCTCCGGGTTCTCGACCACGCCAGCCGTGACCGAAGCCGATTCGACACCGATGAAAGCCCACAGGGTCAGTGCCGCGGCACTGGAGATCGCACCGAAGTTGGACTCACCGGACACGTTGTAGGCGCCCTTGAAAATGTCGGCATCGAAGAAGAACCAGCCGAAAATGGCGATGCCCAGGATCGGCACCAGCGCGAAACTGGTGGTGACCGTCTGCACACGGCTGACGAAGGCCGGGCCGATCACGTTGGCAAAGCTCAGCGCCCACACCAGGATCAGCACCGCGATGCAGCGCACCAGCGGCTCGGACAGGATCGGGAAGAAGTAGCTGAAGTAGCCCACCGCGGCAATCGGTATGGCAACGTTGCCGATCCAGTTGGCGAACCAGTAGATGGTATTGGTCTGGAAGCCCATGTAAGGCCCGAACCAGTCACGCGCATAGGCATACGGACCGCCCGCCTTCGGCGCCAGCTTGCCCAGCTTGGCGAATACGAAGGCCAGCAACAGCGCACCGGCCGTGGTGATCAGCCAGCCCCAGATCGATGCGGTACCGATCTTGGCCAGGCTGGACGGCAACAGGAACACGCCTGAGCCCATCATGTTGCCGGCGACGAGGAAGGTGGCTCCGACCACCCCGATTTTCTTTGCTTCTGCCATGACAATCTCCTGTACTGGCATGAGCCCGGTGCGGCCGGGCGTGGGGACGGTTGCGCTGGCGTAACGCCGCTGGCGCTTACTTGATGAAGTTGTATTGCAGGCTGCCCTGCACCCGGACCGTGTCGCCGCGCGCGCCGCCCTGCTGTTCCAGGCGGCCGTACAGCAGCTCCATGCCCATCGTCCACGACGGCGCCGGGCTCCAGATCAGGTTGAACACGCCGTATCGGCTCTGCCGGAAGGCGTCGGCAGCGAGTGCCGCGTTCCGCTCCAGGGTCAGCTGGCCGAAGATCAGGTTCGAACGCCATAGCTCGGACCAGTAATGCGTGTAGCCGACGAAGCCGCCGTGCAGGTCCAGCGCGTCGAGACGGCCATCGGCACCGACCACCGCGTCCAGCCCGGAGCCGGTCAGGTCCGCGGTGTAGCGGCTGAGGCCGCGCCCGCCGAGCGCGCCGAACAGCAACAGATCGCGCTCGCCTACCGATGCCGAGCCACTGAACTGCAGGCCGCCGGCCATGCGCCGGTCGCGCTCGCCCTCACCGTCATAGGCCAGGCTGCGCGCCACCGCGCCCAGCTGAAGATGGCCCCAGTCACGCTCCATGCGTGCGGTCACGGTCACATCCGGCAGCCGGTTCACTGCGGCCCGTTCATCACTGGCACCGGCCAGTTCGGTCTGGGGGTCTTCGGCGGCCAGCGTCAGGGTGTTGCCCTTGCCCATCGCGAAGCTGTGGTGGATGCCGGCCACCAGCAGATAGCCGGCGCCGCCGGGACCGGCGAAGTCGAGCGTGTCGGGCAGGCTGTCCGGGTCCATGAAACTGGAGTAACCGTAGCCGGCATAGGTATTGCCAAGCTGGCCATACGCGTGGCGCAGGCGGAACGCGTAGCCATCGCTGCTGCCGAAGAAATCATTCTCCAGGTAGAAGCGCAGGTTGCCGTGCGTGGTCGGGCGCCGCGCCTCGAAGCTGAAGCGGGTCTGCTTGGCGTGGATGTTGAAATTGGAAACATCGCGATGGCTGCCGCCCACCGGCATCGACGAAGGGATGAACTGATCCTCGTCACCGGCCGCACGCGAATCTGCAATCGCATCGAGCTTGGCATAGCCGCCAATGCGGATCACCGTGTCAGTACCTGGAATGGCAAAGAAGCCCTTCAGATCCGGGTCGGTCGGCCCAGCAGCGCTGTCGGGACGCGAGGCCGCCGTTGAGGGATCGGCCACCGATTCGCGTTGCGGCAGCACCGGTTGCGCCACACCCGGCACCTGGGTGGGATGCAGCAGGTTGGCGCTGCTGCCAGGTGGTGTCACCGGCGCCGCTACCTGCGCAGCGGCCGCGACAGCGCCCTCGCGTTGTTCGAGCTGATCCAGGCGCTTCTGCATGCCCTCCAGTGCCTGCCGCATGGCAGCGATTTCCTGGCGCAATGCGTGCGCATCCTCCTGGCCATTCTGCTGCGCAGATGCTGGCGTGACCGCCAGCGCGGTCAGGCAGGCCAGACTCAGTACCGCAAAGCGCATTGCATCCTCCCTGGACGAACATTCGCAGCGCACTGACGGCGCGCGCGCAGGCGCAGCTCCGACGTTGCGTTGCCGTTGCTGGAAATGCGGGTACTGCGTCGACGACACCGGCCAGCCTGCGCGTGGCAGGCAACAGGACGATGACACTGCCCCGCCCGTACCGATATCGACGCCATCAGGGCCGCACTGCCGGAGAGGTGGCGACCGCAGCGGTCTGGGTAACAACCAGGGAGTGAGAACGTCGTGAATGGCTGTGCCGACTGCCCCGGTTCAGGGCGTGTCAGGCGCGGCATCCCTGGCGCGTTGACGCTGTATTCCATGCGTCACAGGCTAATCCGCCTGTCGTTTTTGGCCTTGATTGGAATCAAGGCGCGATGCTTGATGTCAGTCACGATTCAGACGTGACGACGAACAGGAGGTGCGCAGCCTGCATCACCCGCACAGGTGACGAAAAGCAACAGGCCCGCATGCTGCCATGCGGGCCTGTGGTGTCGCATCACGGCGTGGGTGCCGGTCAGCGCGGGCCCAGCACCGTCTGCAGGTCAGCGCCCTGTGGCAGGCCGGCGCGACGCTGCACCTGGCCCTGTGCATCCTGGAACAGGATGCCCGGCGTGCCCTGGAAGCCCATTTCAATCATCAGCACCTGGTTGGCATCGAGCTTGCCGGCGATCTCGCGGCTGATGCTCGGCAGGGCCTTGATGCCACCACGGTCGAACTGGTGTTCGTTTTCCAGCAAGGCCGCACTCGGGTCACGCGCAGACAGGATGGCCGCAGCCTTGGCCGGGCTGTCCTCGCGAATCACGCCGACCATGATGTGGCGCAACTGCACCTTGCCGGCGTCGACCCACGGACGCGCTGCTTCCCAGAACTTGTGGCAGTACGGGCAGTTGGCATCACTGAAGGTATAGACCACGCGCGGCGCATCGGCCTTGCCGTCACGCACCCAGGCACTGGCCTCCAGCTTGGTCCACATCTTGGCCGACATCGGTGCTGCGACCAGCTTCTCCACCGCCTCGGCGGCCACGTCGTTGCCCTCGGCATCGAACAGGCTGCCTACCAGCACATGCTTGCCGTCGGCGGTGACATAGGCTGCGGCCGGCTGCTGCCCGCCCACCACGCCAGCGAATCCACGCAGGCCACCCGGCGCATCGAACTCGGCAACGACTTCAAAACCGTGCTTCTCGATGCCTTTCAGCACTGCAGGGCGCTCGCCCTTGGGCGCTGGGGCCTGAGCGCTCGCTGCCGGCGCGGCCGCCTTGCCCGGCGGGGTCTGGGCCTGGCTGCAGGCGGCCAATGCCAGCATGACCGGCAGCAACAGCACCGCCGGAGCGATGCGCAGGGAAGTCGACAACATGGGAACTCCGTAGTGAGATGCCCGCGCAGGCTACCGCAGCCGGCGCAGTTTGTGTTCAAGACCCGCCGCCGTCAGTTCGCCAAGGTGCAGTTCACGCAGGCGGCCTTCGGCGTCGAAGAACAGCGTCGACGGATAGGCCTGTACACCCAGCACGGTTGACGCCGACGCGGTATCGTCCAGCAATACGTTGCCCAGCCAGAGCTGTTCGGATGCGATGAAACCCTTCACTTCGTCCAGGGTTTCCCCCTGGTTGAGGAACACGAACTGCACGTCAGTGTGGGTCTGCTGTGCGGATGCCAGTACCGGCATCTCGCGACGGCAGGGACCACACCAGCTGGCCCAGAGATTCAGCACCACCGGTTTGCCACGGAACTGCTGCAGATCGATCCTGCGCCCCTGCAGATCGGCCACCTGTACTGCCGGTAGCGGCATCCGCTGCTCCTGCCATGTTGCCAGCAGGTGGCTGCCCGCCGCCCACAGCACCACACCCACCAGCGCCCCCGCCAACACCGGCGCACGTAACGCGCGCCACAACCGCAGCCGCCAGGTGCCCCACGCTAGGCCCGCAACCAGCACGACTGCAAGGTGATACCCACCGTCGGCGATCTGCAGGATGCTCCAGGGGGCCTCACGGTAGAGCGCGAAGTTCAAGGCCACGAAGCTGATGCGTCCACACAGCAGGCCGATCAGCAACATGTCCAGGACCAGGCTGGCCCCGGAAGGCACTGCCATCCCGTCCTTCGGCCGCGGCCACAGGTGTGCCACCGCCATGGCCAGCAGCACGCACATCAGGATCAGCACCACCGGCATCGGCACCGGTCCAACACTCGACATCAACCCACCTGTCCCATCATCTCGTTGCCTGCATGGTCAAAGCGTCGCGCCCAGGTTGCAAGTGCGACGCCCAACGCCGGCTTCAGGCCGCGCTGCGCGGCATCTGCATGCCAGGCGCCGGTTGCAGCCCGCGCAGGCTGCCCGCCACCGACGACAACAGCGGCCGTTCGCGCCGTTTGTTGTTGACCTGCCGGCGATAGTTGGCCGGCGTCATTCCGACAATGCGCAGGAACAGGCGGCGGAATGCGCTCTGGTCTGCATAGCCCACGCCCCAGGCCACTTCATCGATACCCGCCCCCTGCTGCAGCAATGTCTGCGCCTTGGCGATACGCAACCGCTGGCAATACTCGATCGGACGCAGGCCGGTGGCCTTCAGGAAGCGCCGCTGCAGAGTCCGTGGCTCCAGTCCGGAAACCTCGCAGATCGCTCCGAGCGTGGCCCCACGCGCAGCGGTGGTATGCAGCCAGCGTTGCGCCTTCAGTACGTCGCGATCGCCGTGGGCGAAGTTGGCACTGAAACGCTCCAGATCCTGCTGGATCGCCGCGGGCACCGTGATCCCCAACTGCTGCGCCACGGAACTCGCTACGCCCTGGCCGTGCAGCCGGTACAGCAGCCGCAGGGCGAGGAAGCGCCAGGCCTGGGAACCGGCCACTGTCAGCAGATCACCGTCGTCGACCAGCGCGCGCTCACTGGGCACCCAGCTGGCCGACTGCCCCTGCAGGCCCGGATGGCGCCCGAGGTCCGGCCCACTGACGGTGCGCCCGGCAAGCAGACCCGCGCGTGCCAGCATGCTGACACCATCGCTGGCAGCTGCCAGCAGACTGCCGCCATCGTAATGCGCGCGCAGCCAATCCAGCAGGACCTCATCGGCGCGCAGGCAGACGCCTTGACTGATCTGGCCAGGCACGGCGATCACGGCGGGAATGTCCGCCTCGAGCATCTCCGCGCCGGCAATGCGATGCACGCCGGTCTGGCTGGCTGGCACGACCCAGCGGGTCACCAGGACACGCTTGAACGGGCGACGCTGCTGCTGGGCAAGCCGGTTGGCGACGTGTGCCATTTCGGTCAGCACCGAGGCCGCCGACGGGTCCCCTCCCGGGTACTCGACCACCGCGACCTCTACGAATCCCTCGTTCCTGAATCCTTCCACAGAGCATCTCCTCGGTTCGTTGCAGGCCATCCAGCGGCCGGTTCAGGCGCAGGGTAGGAACTGCCACGACGGCGGGGCTATGAAGAAAGTTGCAAAGTGCGCTGAATGCGCCGTCAGCGACGGGAGCTTGACCCTGGACCTGACTCCAGGCTTCAGAATGACCGGCAGCATCCGCAGGAATCCGCCATGAACATTGGTC
Source organism: Stenotrophomonas sp. pho (assembly GCF_006228405.1). Lineage (NCBI taxonomy): Bacteria > Pseudomonadati > Pseudomonadota > Gammaproteobacteria > Lysobacterales > Lysobacteraceae > Stenotrophomonas > Stenotrophomonas sp. pho. Next base: position 2,707,174 of record NZ_CP029759.1, read on the forward strand.
AACTGGCGCGCCAGGCCGGCGTACCGATCGATACCGTGCGCTACTACGAGCGCCAGCAGTTGCTGCCCACCGCGGCACGCTCGGCCGGGGGCTACCGCATCTTCGGTGAGCAGGACCTGCGCCGGCTGCGCTTCATCCGCCGCGCCAAGACGCTGGGCTTCAGCCTGGAACAAATCGCCGAACTGCTGGCACTCAGTGATCGCCACCCGCAGGACATGGGCAGCGTGCGCGACGCGGCACAGGCCCGCCTACAGGACATCGCGCAGCGCATGGCTGAACTGCAACGCATGCACAGCGCGCTCTCGCAGCTGGTCGACGCCTGCCCCGGCCACGGCACCCTGGATCAGTGCCCGATCCTGGCGGCGCTGACCGACGGCGCCGACTGAGTACGTGCGATCGTCGCCCCCCTCGCAACGCACGTGAAGAAAAGTGCAACAAATGCTTGCCAACCCTCTGGGGCAAGGCTATTATTTCGCTCCTCAGCGACGTGGGGCCATAGCTCAGCTGGGAGAGCGCCTGCATGGCATGCAGGAGGTCAGCGGTTCGATCCCGCTTGGCTCCACCAATCTTTCGGCATTAGGCCGTCGAAAGGTCGCTAAAGAACATTGATGAGAATTGCGTCCCCATCGTCTAGAGGCCTAGGACATCACCCTTTCACGGTGGCGACCGGGGTTCGAATCCCCGTGGGGACGCCACTCATCACGAACAACGAGGACCCGGCCGATAACCGGGTCTTTTTTGTTCACCGCCTACTGGCATTCAGGTTGTGGCGTTGCGGTTCCCCTGCCCTTGGTGGCGAAGGTTGAACCGGGACGAAAAAAGTTCGAAAAAAGCTTCCACAAACGTGAACACGCAGGTATGATAGGCGGCTCGGTAACACGGGGCCATAGCTCAGCTGGGAGAGCGCCTGCATGGCATGCAGGAGGTCAGCGGTTCGATCCCGCTTGGCTCCACCACTTTCGACATTAGGCCGTCGAAAGTTCTACAACTTGAAGTTTTTCGTGCGTCCCCATCGTCTAGAGGCCTAGGACATCACCCTTTCACGGTGGCGACCGGGGTTCGAATCCCCGTGGGGACGCCAGTTTCAAGACGGACTCTGCTCCTGGCAGATATCCAGAGTTTCATGGGGCCATAGCTCAGCTGGGAGAGCGCCTGCATGGCATGCAGGAGGTCAGCGGTTCGATCCCGCTTGGCTCCACCACTTCGACATTAGGCCGTCGAAGGATCTACAACTTGAAGTTTTCGTGCGTCCCCATCGTCTAGAGGCCTAGGACATCACCCTTTCACGGTGGCGACCGGGGTTCGAATCCCCGTGGGGACGCCAATTCTTGAAAACCCCGGCTTCGGCCGGGGTTTTTCTTTGCCCGCGATCTGCCATCAAACCGCCCTGCGCGTAGATGACTTCACCCCGCCCACGGCTCAGAACCGCCGATACATCCCGATCGATGCCGGCGCAGTCGGTGCGAAACCAAACTGTGCATACAGCCGATGCGCCTCGCCATCGGCCAGCAGGCTGACGTAAGCCGACGGCGGCAGGTTGGCCTGCATCCAGCCGTCCAGGCGCCGCATCACCTCCTTGCCCAGACCCTGCCCCTGCAACCGCGGCAGCACCGCGATGTCGCAGACCTGCAGGTGGCAGCCGCCATCGCCGACGATACGCCCCATCGCCACAAGTTCTGCACCCTGGTAGGCACACACGCCGAACAGCGTATTGGGCAGCGCGCGCGCAGCTGCTTCCCGGGTCTTGGCGCTGAGGCCTGCGAGCACACGCAACTGGCAATAGTCCTCGACCGTGGGCACGGCTTCGCGGAACTGGCAGGTGATGGAATCATTCATGCGACATCTCCGGATGGGTCGGGCTATCCTGCCGCATCCACGTCGCAGCCGCTGCGACCCAGGCCCAAAGAGTCCCATGTGCTATTCCGCCCTGATCCGCGCTGACTACGCCAAGCTGGTACGCGAGTTCGGCGCCATCCTGTCGCTGGAGGACTTCGCCGAGCTGTACGCACACGATCCGGGCAAGAAGCGGCCGAAGACCCCGAAGGCGATGGATGACGGATTCGCCGGTGCGCGTACCGAACAGGGGCGGGACATCGTGGCGAAGATCCAGCAATGGCATGCGCAGGAGCAACAGGCACTGGAGGCCGAACTGGCCCGGCAACGCGAACGACGCGATATTGCCCATGCCACGCTGGCCACCCGGCCCACGCAGAAGGCGCGCAACGACCTGCGCGTGGCCGGCAACCGCATCGAGCGCGCACAGGCCCGGCTGGAAGACCTGCATCGGGTGCAGCTGCTGCCGCGTGACAACCGCATTTTCCCCGGCACCTACGCACCGGTGATGGTCAGCGAGAACGGCCAGCGCGTGATCAGGCCGATGCGCTACCAGTGCCGGCTGCCGGACAAGCCGGCGCGCAACGACGTGCTTTACCCCGGCACCTACAATGCGCGGCGCGACAGCCTGGAAGGTTACTGGCGGGGTGCGTTCGGACTGCGCCATGGCGTGGTGGTGGTACAGGCGTTCTACGAGCACGTGCCCCGCCACGCCATCGCCGGCCGCACCCTCGGTGCCGACGAAAAGGAACAGGACGTGGTACTCGAATTCCGTCCCGATCCGCCGCGCGACCTGCTGCTGGCCTGCCTCTGGGCAGAATGGGAAGGACCGGAAGGCCGCCTGCTGTCGTTTGCCACGATCACCGACGCACCGCCCAGCGACGTCGCCGCTGCCGGGCATGACCGCGGCGTAGTGCCGATCCGCAAGGAACACCTCGACGCCTGGCTCAACCCCGAACCGGATGACCTGGCGCGCCAGTACCGCATCCTCGACGACCGCGAGGAGATCCGTTACGTGTACAAGGAAGCGGGCTGAGCGCCGGACGCAATTGAAAAACCCCGCCTGGGCGGGGTTCCTGGATCAGGGGTTGCCGCCGAACATCGCAGACGCGAGCATTCACCCCCCGGCAGTATCCCCTGCAGGTCCGTGGCGGACGGCTCAGGCCTTGACGCTGGAGCGACCCACCGCACGCGCCAGCGCGCGTGACAGATCGGCCGACAGGTAGGGCTTGACCAGCAACAGGCCGGCCAACATCGGTGTTGGCAGCTGCTCGGCCAGCGTTCCGGTGGCCAGCACGAACGGAATGCCACGTGCCGAAAGCGCTGCAGCCACCGGTTCACTGGTCTCGTTGCGGGCCAGCCGGTAGTCCAGCAGGGCCACGTCCGGGGTGCTCTGCTCCAGCAGCTGCAGGGCTTCGGACACGCTCGCTGCAAGCCCGACCACAGTCGCGCCGGCATGCACCAACTGCATCTGCAGCAGGGCCGCACTCATTTCGTCGTTCTCGACCACCAGCACCCTCAGGTCCTGCAACACTGTCATCGGCTACCGCTCCTGGAGGCAATTGCACGCTGGGAGTATAGCTATCAAGGGGCCAATGCCGACAGGAACCGCCCTCATAGGCCCTCCTACTATGCATCGCCTGCCGACCTCGGTTACACTCGCACGCTGCCTGCCGGTGTGGCGGAATGGTATACGCAGCTGACTCAAAATCAGCCGGGGGTGACCCCATGAAGGTTCGAGTCCTTTCACCGGCACCACTGCATCAAAGGCCAGGTCCATGACCTGGCTTTTTGCATTTCCCGGGTCCGAGCGCCCGACACTGGCAAGCATGCCCCAGCATGCCCTGCCCGCGCGCTGCCCCTCCTGCGGGCGTCCGACGCCGTCGCCCGGTCCCACTACTTCTCGCTGCCAGGCGTGATCGAGCACACCAGCTGGGGCGACGTTTCCGAACGGGCGATGGCGCTGCAGATCGCCCGCCATCTGCCTGACGTATCCGATCAGCGCCGGGCGCTGGGACGCCAACAACCTGCAGGCGGCTGCCGCGATCCTCGACGGCTGCCCGCAACGCGGTGATGACCTGCTGGCCCGCGACGGCGGCGAGGAATTCATCGCCGCCCTGCGAGCGCCTGCGCGCCGCCGTGGAAGCCACCGCGCTGCCCGCCGCTGAGGCCCATGTGACCATCAGCATCGGCGTAGCCTGGCAGGTTGCACATGAGCAGGCCGCCCAACAAGGCCGGGGAACAGCACTCCGACCGCCGGGCCTAGACCGCGCGCAGCACCGCCCACCGTGCAGGTGCCCGGCCCCGCCCTGCACCCGGAAGCTGGCCACCGTCTGCAGCAGCTGCGCCGACTGCTCTTCCATGCTGCGCGCTGCGGCCGAGGCTTCCTCGACCAGCGCGGCGTTCTGCTGGGTGCCCTGATCGATCAGATCGACGGCATGATTCATCTGCTGAATGTCGTCGCTCTGCTGCTGCGCGGCCGTGCTGATCTCGGACATCAGATCACTGACACGGCGCACATTGACCACGATCTCGTCCATGGTGCGTCCGGCGCTCTCAACCTGCGCGGTACCGGCGCCGACATTGGCCACCGACGCATCGATCAGCTGCTTGATCTCCTTCGCGGCACTGGCCGAGCGCTGCGACAGTTCGCGGATCTCGGTGGCGACCACGGCGAAGCCACGCCCGTGTTCGCCCGCACGCGCTGCTTCCACCGCCGCGTTCAACGCAAGGAAGTTGGTCTGGAAAGCAATGCCGTCGATCACGCCGATGATGTCGACGATGCGCCGCGAGGAAGCGTTGATCACGGCCATGGTCTCGACCACTTCGTGCACCACGTTGCCACCGCGGGCAGCGACATCAGCAGCACCACCGGCCAGCTGACTGGCCTGCCGTGCGTTGGTCGCGGTGCGCTGCACGGTCTCGGCCAGGCCCTTCATCGACACCGCGGTCTCCTCCAGCGACGCGGCCTGCTGCTCGGTGCGCTGCGACAGATCGCTGTTGCCCTGCGCGATCTCGGTGGCACCGACGGCGATGGTGTCGGCGGCGAACTTGATCTGGGCGATGATCGCGGCCATCGCCTCCACCAACGAATTCACGCCTTCGCACAGCTCGGCGATCGGCCCGTTCTTGTCGGCAGTGGCCACGCGCCGGGTCAGGTCGCCCTCCTTCGCGGCCGCCACCACTTCACGGGTCTGCGCCACGGCACGTTGCATGGCCTGGTTCTCATGCACCTGCGCGGTGATGTCGGTGGCGTACTTGACCACCTTGAATGGCTTTCCGTTGAGATCCAGGATCGGGTTGTAGGACGCCTGGATCCAGACCTCGCGCCCGCCCTTGCCGAGGCGCCGGTACTGGCCGGCATCGTATTCGCCACGGCCGAGCTTCTCCCAGAACTGGCGATACTCGGCACTGCCACGATACTCGGGCTCGACGAACAGCGAGTGGTGCTGGCCACGCACGTCGTCCAGGCTGTAGCCGGTGGCGGCCAGGAAGTTGTCGTTGGCCGAAAGGATGCGGCCGTCCATGCCGAACTCGATCACCGCCTGCGACTTGTCGATCGCCGCCAGCTGCCCGGCCGAGTCGGCTGCCTGCAGCTTCTGCGCAGTGATGTCGGTGGCGAACTTGACCACCTTGTATGGCCGCCCCTGCCGGTCCAGCACCGGGTTGTACGAGGCCTGGATCCAGATCTCGCGCTGGCCCTTGCCGAAGCGCCGGTACTGGCCAGCGTCATATTCGCCACGCCCCAGCCGCGCCCAGAACTCGCGGTACTCGGCGCTGCGCGCCTGCTCGGGATCGACGAACAGGGAATGATGCTTTCCCTGGATCTCCTCCAGCCGGTAGCCCATCGCCTGCAGGAAGTTGTCATTGGCCTGCAGGATGGTGCCATCGAGGGCGAACTCGATGACCGCCTGGACCCGGTGCAGCGCCGCGACCTGGGCTTCCAGCTCGGCACGGCCATCGGACACGGCCTCGGCGCCGGTGCGGTGCTGGGGAGCCAGCGCGCCCAGCAGGGCACGCCACGGCGACCAACGGGTATGCAGCTCGGCCGGCGCCTGCGCGCCCGCCGTGAAGCCTGGAATGAGCATTGTCTGATCCTCGGTGTCCGGTAAGCGGTTGCGACCCGACGGGCGGGATGCCCGGCGGCAACTTCAGGTGCCAGGGACTACAGGTGCCAACCGGCACCTCTCGAGCGACTGCCACGAACGTCTGCTGCGGGTGCGATCGGCATCTGGGAGCGGCGGAACACACAGCGCGGGCCGCCCATCGGGGACGGCCTGGGGTCCTGCGGCGGGTGACTGGAGCGGGATCCAGAGGGAGTATCGGCGAGGCGATCGGTGGCTTTAGCCGGATTACGCGACGTCCGTCGCAACTTCAGATGCGGCTGCAGGGACGCGGTAGACAATCGCGATGTACTTCACATTCTGCTCACGCTCGGCGGGGCACGGGGTGTCGTCACGGAACATATCGCGCGTTGCCGCCGTCACTGGGCATAGCCTTGCCCGGCACGCCGATGCAGTTCAAGCCCAAAAGGTTTGCATGACCAACGGGCGATTCCATGGCAGGTGAAAATGGCCAGCATGCAGCGAACCGCAGGACGCTCACTGACACGGAGATCGCATGTTCCCACGCTTGGCCAGCTTCCTGATCCTGGGCCTGTGCAGTACCGGCGCCCTCGCTGCCGATGCCACCTATCGGCCCGCCTTCCAGCCGGACCAGCTGAAGGGGCCGCCTGCAGGGCGACCGAACGAGGTACTGGTACTGGGCACCGCCCACCTGTCCGGCCTGCCCAAGTCCTTCCAGCCCGCCTTGCTTGAACCGTTGCTGCAGCGACTGGTCGCCTGGAAGCCCGGGCTGATCGCCACCGAAGACCTGTCCGGCCTCCAGTGCGATTCCATGCGTCGCTACCCGGAACGCTATGCGGAGAGCGTGGCCACCTACTGCTTCGACACCACCGCTGCGCAGGCTGCCACCGGCCTGGACGTGCCTTCAGCGAACGCCCAGGCCGAGCGCCTGCTTGCGACCTGGCCGGACGAGCCGACGCCCGCCCAGCGTCGTCGGCTCGCCGCATTGTTCCTGGCTGCGGGCGAACGCGGCTCGGCGCAGGTGCAATGGCTGCGCCTGCCTGCGTCCGAGCGCAAAGCCGGCGATGGGCTGACGCCGGCCCTGGTCGAGATCCTCCGCAAAGGCCTGGTCCGCCGCAATGAAACCAGCCTGATCGCCGCCGTCGTTGCCGCCCGCCTCGGGCATGAACGGCTGTGGGCCGTGGACGACCACACGGCCGATTCTCCCACACCGGCGGAGGATAAGGCGGCGGCCAGTGCAGCCATCACCGGTGCCTGGAACAATACGTACTTGCGGGCGCGACGGGAGGCCGATGAACGCCTCGTGGCCAATCTGGACAAGCCCGGTGGCGTCATGGCGCTGTATCGGGATTACAACAGCCCGGCGGCAGCGATGGCAGCGTACCAGAGCGACTTCGGCGCGACGCTCGTCGAGCCGTCCTCCAAGGCGTTCGGCCGGATGTATGTCGGTTACTGGGAAACCCGCAACCTGCGCATGGTCGCCAACATCCGCGACGTGCTGGGCCTGCACCCTGGCAGCCGAATGCTGGCCATCGTCGGTGCCTCGCACAAGGGCTACTACGAGGCCTACCTCAATCAGATGCACGACGTGCAGCTGGTCAGTACGGACGCAGTACTGCGTTGACCAGGATAGGTGCCGGCCATGCGCTGGCACTATCCTGCAAGGCCCGTCTGCAGGTGCCGACATGCTGAAAGTGATCGCCGAGGATTTCATCCATCCCGATGCCGTGGATACCGTGCTTCCCCTGTACCGCGAGCTGGTCGCATGCACGCAGCGAGAGCCGCTCTGCCTCGGCTATGAACTGTTCGTCGACGACCAGAGGGACCCCGGGCATTTCGTCTTCATCGAGCAATGGCCGGACCGCGACGCACTGGATATCCATTGCGCCAGCGAGCACTTCCAGCGTCTGGTGCCTCAGATCAACGCGTTCCAGCGCGCACCGTGCCGGGTCCTGCTGATGGACGCCGCACGGGTGTAGTGCCGGAAGCGAGACGCCCGCCGACGCTGCGGCCATGCCGCCACAGCAACAGGCAGGCTGCAACCGTGCACGCCAGGCTCAGGACCAGCAGCGCGACCGCGCCTTGCTGCAGCACGGGCAACAACGCCTGCGCGTACGGGTCGCCGCGCAGCTGTTCGGCGCGCAGGCAGGTGGCCAGCGCCAGGCACCAGCCGATCAGGGCCGGAATGAACATGCGCACCGCAACCGGGTTCCAGGCATTCATGGGTTCACCTGCTTGAGTGGAGATGCGCGCAGTATTCGCGCGCGTCCTCTCACAGGCTGAGATCAGTCCTGGGCGGCATCGGCATCGTCGCCTGGAAGCCCCGACAGCTCGCCCTGCACCTGCACGTTGTTGCGCCCCAGCGCCTTGGCCCGGTAGCACTGTGCATCGGCAGCGGCCACTGCCTGGTCCACGCTCATGCCCCCCGCCAGGGGCGCGATGCCGATGCTGGCACCGACCCGCAGCCGGTGCTGATCCCATGGAATGGACAGCGCTGACAGGGTCTGCAGGAGCTCACCGCCGATCCGTGCGGCACGACGCGGCGTACACCCGGACAGGATCACCGCGAACTCGTCGCCGCCCAGCCGCGCCACCACGTCCGAATCACGCACACCATGTCGCAGCACACTGGCCACCGCCCACAGCACGGCATCGCCGGCCAGGTGGCCCCAGGTGTCGTTGACCGGCTTGAAGCGGTCCAGATCGATGTACATCAGCGAGGCGGCCTGCCCGGTGCGCTCGACGCGGGTGATCGCCTGCTGCAGGTGCACCTCGAAACCGCGGCGGTTGCTCAGTTCGGTGAGTGGATCGATCTCGGCCAGGTGGCGGGCTTCGCGCTGCCGCGCCCGCTGCTGGGTGTCGTCGCGCAGCACCCACACCGCGCCGCGCACATGGCCTTCGTCATCGCGCAGCCAGGCCCGCGTCAGATCCACCGGCACCGTTGCCGTGCCCAGGCGCAGCAGCAGGTCGGCATGCAGGTCCACCGCGTTGCTTTCCGGGTCCAGGAGTACCTGCACATCCAGCACCGAGCCGGGCGCGTACTCGGTGGTCAGCGCCAGCACGTCCTGCACCCTGTGCCCGGCCAGCGACAGCGCGCCATCACCGGCCAGGGTGCGTACCGCGGCCGCGTTGGCATAGTCGATGCGGCCGTCAAGGTTGACGCTGAGCACCAGGTCGGCCACCGCATCCAGGGTGATGCGACTGCGCTGTTCGCTCTCGAACAGGCGTTGCTCACTGCTGCGCTGGGCGGTGATGTCCTGGATCTGCGACACGAAATGCAGTGGCTGGCCATGCTCGCTGCGCACCAGCGACACTGACAGCCGCGCCCAGATGATGCGGCCGTCGCGGTCGAGATAGCGCTTTTCAAGGTGGTAATGGCTGCGCCGTCCGGCCAGCAGGTCCTGCACCAGGGCCAGGTCGGTCTGCAGGTCATCGGGATGGGTCAGGCGCTGGAAGTCGACCTGCAGCAGCTCTTCGCGCGGGTAACCCAGGATCCGGCACAGCGCATCATTGACGTCCAGCCAACGCCCCTCCAGCGACACCAGCGCCATGCCCAACGCCGCCGACGTGAATGCACCGGCGAACTTCTCCGCCGACAGCCGCGCCTCAGCCCGTGCCTGCAGGATCTCGGTGATGTCGATGGCCATGCCGACGTAGCCGATGCGTGCGCCATCGGCACCTTCCATGCGGCTGATCGACAGGCGCACCTGGCGTGGCAGGCCCTCCTTGCGCAGCAACGTCCACTGCCGCGAGTAGGTCTGCCCGTCAGCGCGAGCACTGAGCGCTTCGAACACGTCGGGAAGGTTGCCCTCGGCATCGGCCAACGGCTCCAGCCAGGCTTTCAGTTCCTCCGGATCGTGGAACGCATCGAGCCGGCGCTGGCCGACCACCTCCGCTGCGCTGTAGCCCAGCAGGCGCTCCGCACCCGTGTTGAACAGGGTGATGGTGCCATCGGTATCGGTGGCGATCACCGCTACCTCATCGGACGCATCGACCACGGCCTGCAGGCGTTGCCGGGTCTCGGCCGCGTCCTGCCTCGCCTGCTGCAGCTCGGTGACGTCAGCATGCGCGCCGGCCATCCACAGCGGCTTGCCCTGCCCATCCCATTCGAAGACCCGCCCGCGGTCCTGGATCCAGATCCACTGCCCGTTCTTGTGGCGCATGCGCAGCAGGCAGGCGTAGTTGTCGCTGCGGCCTTCGAAATGCTCATCCAGCGCCGCATCGGACAGCGCGATGTCATCGGGATGGACCAGCTTCAGGAACGTCTTCTGGCAGATGGGTTGCAGCTCTTCCAGGCGGTAGCCGACGATCTCAGCCCAGCGCGCGTTGACCCGCATCTCGCCGGTCTGCACGTTCCATTCCCAGGTTCCCGCGGCGGTACCGTCGATGATCATCGCCAGGCGGCGACGCTCTTCCGCCAGCTCCTGCAGGCGGCGCTCCAGCAGTCCATTGCCGTGGGTGCCCTGGCCCGGCATCAATCCGGTCCCCTGCCGGCACGGGCAGGCGCCGACCGCAGCGGAACGCTGCGGCCTGCAACGAAGATGGCGGGTCGTGCTGGCGTCATGGCCCTCCCCAGCAACAGCGGGGTGGCCGGACGCCTCCCCTCAAGCGCAAGTGTGCGCAATCACGGGGAAAATCGACAAGTCCCCCGCCACGAATCAAGTGTGACGGGGAACGCGGTCCTCAACTGCGCTTGGCGCGGGCGAAGGCCTCGGCCAGGGCGTTGTTGGCCGGCGGCGCGGGCGCGGCGGGACGGCTGCCATTGCCTTGGCCCCGGTTCGGCCCGCGGTTCTGGCCGCCTGCATCGCGGCGCGGACCCTGCCCATGGCCGCGCTCATCACGCTGGCCCGGGCGGCTGGTCGCTTGCCCGGGGTATCGTCCAGGCGCCGGGTCAGGGCGATGCGCTTGCGCGCCACGTCCACCTCCAGCACCTTCACCTTGACGATATCACCGGCCTTGACCACGTCGCGCGGGTCCTTCACGAACGTATCGGAAAGCGCCGAGATGTGGATCAGGCCGTCCTGGTGCACACCGATATCGACGAAGGCACCGAAGGCCGCCACGTTGCTGACCACACCCTCGAGCACCATGCCCTCGCGCAGGTCCTTGATGTCCTCGACGCCCTCGGCGAAGCGTGCCGCCTTGAACTCGGGACGTGGGTCTCGGCCCGGCTTCTCCAGTTCCTTGAGGATGTCACGCACGGTCGGCACGCCGAAGGTGGCATCGGTGAACTGCTCGGCCTTCAGGCCGCGCAGGAAGCTGCCATCACCGATCAGCGCCTTGATCGGGCGCGCGGTGCTGGCCACGATGCGCTCGACCACCGGGTAGGCTTCCGGGTGTACCGCCGAAGCATCCAGCGGCTCATCACCGTCGGCAATGCGCAGGAAGCCCGCGCACTGTTCAAAGGTCTTCTCGCCCAGGCGCGCGACCTTCAGCAGGTCCTTGCGGCGCTTGAACGGGCCGTTCGCATCACGGTGGCGCACGATGTTCTCGGCCACCGTGGCCGACAGGCCGGACACCCGCGACAACAGTGCAGCCGAAGCGGTGTTCACGTACACGCCCACCGCGTTCACGCAGTCCTCCACGCGGGCATCCAGCGCGCGCGCCAGGCGGTACTGGTCCACATCGTGCTGGTACTGGCCGACACCGATCGCCTTGGGTTCGATCTTCACCAGTTCGGCCAGCGGGTCCTGCAGGCGGCGGGCGATCGACACCGCCCCACGTAGCGACACGTCCAGCTCCGGGAACTCCCTGGCCGCGAACTCGGACGCCGAATACACCGACGCCCCGGCCTCGCTGACCACTGCCTTCTGCAGCTTCGGGTTGGCAGCGGCCTTGATCGCTTCACCAGCCAGCTTGTCGGTTTCGCGGCTGGCGGTGCCGTTGCCGATCGCGATCAGTTCCACGTTGTGCTTGGCGCACAGCTGCTTGATCGTCTGCAGCGACTGCTCCCACTGGCGACGAGGCTCGTGCGGGTAGATGGTGTCGGTGGCGACCAGCTTGCCGGTGGCATCGACCACGGCGATCTTGCAGCCGGTGCGGATGCCCGGGTCCAGTCCGAGCACGGTCTTCGGGCCGGCGGGTGCCGCCAGCAACAGGTCCTTCAGGTTGTCGCCGAACACCGCGATGGCTTCGGCTTCGGCCTTTTCGCGGGCCTGGTTGAACAGGTCCAGCAGCAGATGGGTGTGCAGCTTGGCGCGCCAGGTCAGCCGGCACGCATCCAGCAGCCAGCGGTCGGCGGCGCGGCCCTGGTCGGCGATGCCGGCCTTGCGCGCCACGCGTCCTTCGGCGTACTGATGGCCAGCCTCGGCATCGCTGCCCGGGTCCAGTTCCAGGAGCAGGATCTCCTCGCGGCGCGCACGGAACAGTGCCAGCAAGCGATGCGACGGAATCTTCGCCAGCGCCTCGGCATGCTCGAAGTAGTCGCGGTACTTGGCGCCCTCGGTTTCCTTGCCCTCGGCGACGCGGGCACGGATCACCCCGTTCTCGCCCAGCCAGGTGCGCAGTTCACCGACCAGCGCGGCGTCTTCGCCCCAGCGCTCCATCAGGATCGCGCGCGCGCCTTCCAACGCGGCCTTGGTGTCGGCTACGCCCTTGTCGGCGTCGACGAAGGTGGCCGCGAACGTCTGCGGGTCCTGCGTCGGGTCGGCCAGCAGGCCATCGGCCAACGGCTCCAGGCCGGCCTCGCGGGCGATCTGCGCACGGGTGCGGCGCTTGGGCTTGTACGGCAGGTACAGGTCTTCCAGCCGGCTCTTGGTGTCGGCCGCCAGGATGTCATTGCGCAGCTCGTCACTGAGCTTGCCCTGCTCGCCGATGCTGGCCAGCACCGCCGCACGGCGGTCCTCCAGCTCGCGCAGGTAGGTCAGCCGGGTTTCCAGGTTGCGCAGCTGGGTGTCGTCCAGGCCACCGGTCACTTCCTTGCGGTAGCGCGCGATGAACGGAACGCTGGCGCCTTCGTCGAGCAGGCCGACTGCGGCGCGTACCTGGGCGGACTGGGCACCGATTTCGTCGGCGATGGTCTGGGCGATCTGCTGGGCGAGCGCGCTCTGGGCGTTCTTGGCGTCGTGCATTGCTTCAGGTCTGTGCCGCGTTTCGGGAAGCCCCCATTCTGGCAATCCGCGACGGAGCCGGACAAGGCATTGACAGGGGGCGAGGTTCAGCGGCGAAGCCGGATTGGACGCCGGCATCCTGGCAAAGAGCGGGCTCGGACTGGCCCGGGGCTGGGATGCCGGCGCGGGCGCGCGATGGTGGGCGCGCCCTGCCGCGTGTTGCGACGGTCAGCGGTAGTGGCGGGCGGCGCGCTGCATGACGATGTCGTCACGCATGCCTTCCAGGGCCATCAGGCGGACCTTGCCGACACCCTGCAGTTCCATGAACCGCTCCGTGTAGAACTCCGGCCCCAGCGCGGTGTCGGCGCGGGATTTGCTGAAGCCGTAGGGCACCACGCCCTTCTCGCCATCCTTGCTACCACCGACATAAAGAACGATTGCCATGTGATGTATTCCTCCAAATTGCTACTGCGTACTGCGCTCGATGAGCGATGCTGCGAGCTCATCAAGGAAGAGCTTACCGCGTCGAACCTGACTGGAACGTCACGAAGGCTAATGACGATCGGTTGCATGCAGATGACTGCGGGATCGCAGCAGAATGCTTACGGATCTTTAACTTCCGGCTAACGAATCGGTGGGGGATTCCCGCCAACGGCGCAGCCCCTCGTGGGTGGTTTGGTTGGTCGCGGAAAGCCGGTTTCCTGTGGGCTGGCCGGAGGGTGGGTAGGCCGGGGACGCCGTGAACCCAACCCGACCGACCAGCGCGAGGGTTTTGCATTTGACAACCAGGCATCACCACCCACGAGGGGCTGCGCCGTTGGCTGGAAACTACGGCCACCAACCACGCCCGAACCGGGCGAAATGATCGGCCGCGCGTTCGAACGGATTGCGTGCACTCACCCGCCGCACAGCAGGTACACCGGCAGGTACAGCGGCCCCAGCACCATGTACTGGTAAACGTGCGCGCGCTCGTGGTCGTCCAGCCGGATCAGCGGCTCCACGCCCCACCCCGCCTGATGCGCATAGGTCCGGCAGCAGATGCCGAGGTCATGGCCGGTATGCAGGATCACGTTGCCCAGGGTGATCGCACCGCCCGGCCCCCACGGCCAGTGATCGAACACCACGGCGCAGTCCCGCCCGCTCCATCGCAGCGTCGCGCCGCCAAGCATGCCGGCCAAGCCGCCGATCAGGCCGATCAGTGTGTTGGGCAGCGTCCATGCGGCGCCCAGCATCTGCAGCGCGCGCAGCCAGAGCGGCCAGGATCGAGCGGCGGTGTTCAATCCGCCTCGTTCGGAATCAGCAGCCACAGGATCAGGTAGATCAGAATGCCGGGGAAGGCGGCCGAGCCGATCGATACCAGCACGAACACGATCCGCACCAGGGTGGGGTTCCAGCCGAAGCGATGGGCAATGCCGCCCATCACGCCGGCAATCATGCGGTCGTTCAATGAACGCGACAGCGTCTTGGGCGTGGTGTTCACGGCGGTGTCTCCTCGGCTTGCGGGCAGAATCAGTCGAGCACGCCGCGACTCTACACCGCCTCCGTGTCTACGGCGTGCGGAGACGCAGCGCCTGCAGGCGCGCACCGAACCAGGCGGCCGCGGTCTGTTCAGGCTGCCCCGGGCACTGGATGCGGTAAGGCTTCCCGCTCATGCTGCTCTGGCTGGCGGCGCGCTCGATGAACTGCTCGGCGCTGTCCACCATGTCCTTCTTCAGCAGGTAGTCGTACTTGCGCTGCAGATGGGCGCGCGCATCGCTGCCGTCGTACCAGCTGCCATTGCGCTGGAACCGGCACTGCGAGCCGTCCAGGCTGGAGATCAGCTGGGCGATCTCCCGGCGTGCATCGGCACTGGGTGCGGCGTGGACAAGTGGTGCTGCCAGCAGTGGCGCAAGAATCAACAAAGTCCGGTACGTCATCATCCCCCAGGTCAGTCGAGCATGGCTCGACTCTACAGGTCGCGTGCCTTCAACCAGCCATCAATCGTGGCCGGCACTTCGCGCTGGGCGCGGCCGGACACATAGATACCAATGTGGCCACCGCGGAAACTGGACTCGGTGTAGTCGTCCGTGCCCAGGCGCCCACGCATCGCGCGCGAGGCGTCCGGCGGTACCAGATGGTCCTGCTCGGCATAGATGTTCAGCACCGGCAAGGTCACCTGCGACAGATCCACGGCTTCCTCGCCGATCCGCACCGTACCGTTCACCAGGCCGTTGCCCTGGTAGAACTGCTTGATGAAGTCACGGAACGCCTCGCCCGCCAGGTCCGGCGAATCGAAGATCCATTTTTCCATGCGCAGGAAATCCTCCAGCGCCGCCTTGTCGTCGAGGATATCGAGCAGACCGACGTACTTCTGCACGTTCAGGCGGAATGGCTTGAGCATCAGGTAGCTGGCATTCATCAGGTCAGCCGGTATGTTGCCCAGCGTATCCACCAGCAGATCCACGTCCACCTGCCGCGCCCAGTGCGAGAGCATGTTGTCGGCCGTCTGGAAATCGACCGGGGTGACCATGGTGATCAGCTTGCCCAGCTTCTCCCGGCGCAGCGCGGCATAGCACAGCGCGAACACACCGCCCTGGCAGATGCCGAGCAGGTCGATCGGGCCGCCACTGCGCACGCGCAGTGCATCCACCGCACCATCGATATAGCGCAGCAGATAGTCCTCCAGCGTCTGGAAGCGCTCCGAACGATCCGGGTAGCCCCAGTCCAGCACGTACACGTCCTGCCCGAGCGCCAACAGCTTCTGCACCAGGGAGCGGTCGGCCTGCAGGTCGACCATGTACGGCCGGTTGACCAGCGCGTAGACGATCAGCAGCGGCGTGCGCCGGGTCGGCGCCTGTTCGCCGACGAAGCGGTAGAGCACCACCTTGCCGTCGCGCCACACTTCCTCGCGGGCGGTCACGCCATAGTCAACGTCTTCCACCTGCGGCAGCAGCTTCAGCCCTTCCATCAGCTTGCGCTGCATCGCCATGGTTTCCTGCATCAGGTCATCGGCGTTGAAGCCCAGCGGTCCCTTCATCGGTCACGTGCCCGTGAGGTGGTGCGAGATTCGGACTTTTTGGCAGCCGCCTTCTTTGCCGGCGCGGCCCTCTTCGCGGCCTTGCGGGCGGCTGGCTTCACCTTCGCCGGCGTCGGCTGCGCCACCGGATCGACCGCAGCGGTTCCAGCCAGCACCGCCACTTGTGTCTGCAGCCGGCGCAGGCTGCGCTCCAGCTCGGCGATGCGGCGGTGTGCGGCATCCATCTCGCTGCGGGTCGGCAGGCCGATACGTTCACTCATCTGTTCCACCTCGCGCTGCAGGCCGGCGCGCAGACGCATCTGCGCGTTGCCCAGCGAGGCGTACACCTGCTGGAACGGTTCGGACATGGCGACCTTGGCGTAGGCCTCCTCGGCCACTTCGATCCACAGGTCGAACATCGCGCGGGCGCTGGTCAGCTGGCTGCCGGGCTGCTCGTGCTCGGCCAGGCGCTGCTCGAACAGCGCGAAGGCCTCGTCCAGTGCCTGCTTGATCTGATCGACATAGGCGCGCGAATGCTGCTGGTATTCCTCCTGCGCACGCAGCAGGGCCTGCCAACGCGCCTGGTGCTCGCGGCCGGGGCCGAATGCCGGGCTCTGCAGCCACGGGCCCGCCTGCAGCTGGAACTGCTGCAGCCAGGCGGCGAACTCCGGAACCGCGGCGCCGGCGTGGGTGCTGCCACGGGCGCCCTGCAGCATCCATTGCAGCATGCCGTCGCCCTGCCCCTGCACCGCCTCGCGCCAGGCCTGGGCGACGTCGGCACTGCTGGCGTCGCGGCCGGCAAACCGTGCGGCGACCTCCTGCATGGTGCCGTACCAGCTGCCCGCCTGTTCGCGGAACCGGCGCACGGCATCTTCCGGCGCGCCGGGCGCCTGTTCGGGCAGCAATTGGCCCCACCAGTCAAACAACCGTTGCCAGCTGCCGGGGTCGTCACCGGCAGGTGCAGCGGGCGCGCCCGCATGGCGCAGAGCATCACCCCAGGCGCCGAAGTACTGCCGGGCCAGCGTCTCGAAATCGCTACTGCCGGCATCGTGGGCCGAGCTGGTCATCGCAGGCCTCCGCAGGGCTGGCTCATGGCTTGGGGATACGCAGGGTCTTGCTGATCATCAGCGACCCGGACAGGGCGAACAACAGCACCATCGGGTGCAGCTGCCACGGTCCGATCTGCCACTGGCCGAACCAGATGTTCTGGCCGATGGCATCGGTGCCCGCGGCGATCGCCAGTACGATCACCAGCACCAGGCTGGTCGGGATCGGGGTGCCCTCGAAATACGTGACCTTGCCCTCATCGCCGGTCATTGCCTCGGCTGTGACGTTGTAGCGTGCCAGGCGGCTGACGCCGCAGCAGACGAAGTAGCTCAGCACCAGCCAGTCCCAGCCACCCTGCATGCCGCAGGCATAGGCCAGCGCCGCTGGGGCCACCCCGAAGGAGATCACGTCGGACAGCGAGTCCAGCTCGCGGCCCAGGGTGGAGCTGGACTTGCGCCAGCGCGCGATGCGCCCATCAAGGGCGTCGAAGATGAAGGCCAACGGGATCAGCGCCATGCCGAACAGCAGGTAGCCACGCTCGCCGTCCTGCAGGAAGCGCATGGCGGCAAATACCGCACCGGTGCCGCAGAAAGCATTGGCCAGGGTGAACCAGTCGGCCAGCTGGAACTCGCGCAGCATCGAGAAGTGACGTTTCATGGGGACTCACGGAGCATCAAGGCCCACAGGTTACCGCGAGCGCCGTCGCTGGTGACAGCGCTGACGGGGTCCACCCTTCACCGCCCCCTCACCCGCCCTCACCGGCGGTGAATTTTTCGCCACCCATCTTGACAGCCTAGGGGGGTGGCGCCTGTCGCGGCTTATCCACAAAGTTGCCCACGCGTAATCCACACCCCCTGTGGACAACCAGATCTCACCGACTGCGACGGTGGACATTTCCTCATCACCCTGACGCGGGGTTTCCCTACTTCCCAAGCCGCGAGGTCGGCGCTATGGTCACCGGCGGGCCCGCCGCCGCCACGCCCGATTCCTGGTGACGGGCGATGATGATGCCGGATGCTTCCACCCTGGCCGCGCAGCTGCGAAGGCCCCGCCGCAGCGCCGCACTGGCGGTCAACACCCTGTGCTTGTACTTCCGCCTGCTGCTGGCGCAGCGGCGCTGAAGTGGTAGAGCCGGCCGCTGGCCGGCTGCCCCTGCCATTCCGGGGTGCCGGACGGCGGCAGGCAACTACCCAGCCTGCACCCGCCGCCAACGCGCGAAGCACAACACCTGCAGCACCAGCATGGCCAGCAACCCCAGCGGCCACGCCCACCACACGCCGGCCAGCCCGTGCTGCGCCTGCATCCACATCGCCAGCGGCAGTTCCACCAGCAGCACCGCTGCCATACCCAGCAACGCTGGCAACCATACCGTGCCGCTGCCGCGCATCACCCCGACAAGCACCGCGCTGATTCCCATCGCCAGCACGCCCCACACCACAGTGCGCAGCTGCAACGCAGCCAGCTCGCGCACGTCGGCTGCCGCCAGGATCAGCCCGGTCAGCCCGCGCGCCAGCGCCACAACCAGCACCACCACCACGCTCAGCGTCGCCAGCGCCACCAGCACACCAGTCCGGGCGATGGCCGGCAGCCGTGCTGTACGCCCGGCGCCCATCGCATGCGCCGCGAGGATGGTGGCGGTGATCCCCAACGACATTGCCGGCAACTGCACCCAGTTCATCAGCTGGTTGACCGCACCGTAGGCGGCCGTAGCGGTGTAGCCGTAACGGTTGATCCAGCCAGCAACACGATTTCGGCGACGGCCAGGCTGAGCATCTGCAGCGAGGAGGGTATGCCGATGCGCAGCATCGATCGGATGATCGCGCCATCGAAACGAATGGCATGCAACAACTCAGGGCCCGGTGCAAGGGGATGTCCTGCCCGATGCCAACGCAACAACAGCCAGCCCAGGGCCAACAGCGAGGCAAACGCCGCCGACACCGCCGCACTGGCCGATCCCAGCCGCGGCAGGCCGGCCCAGCCCAGAATCAGCAGCGGCGTGCACAGCAGGCCGACCGCCGTGGCCAGCAGCAGCGCATGCAGCGGCGTCTTCGCATCGCCTACTGCGCGGCTCACGGCAGTGGCCAGCCACAGGAGGAAGAACGCCGGCGCCGCCAGCAGCAGCACGCGCGCGTAGACGATGGACTCACCGAGGATCGGTGCCGGTGTACCCAGTGACATCAGAAGCTGTGGTGCGAAACCGCTCCCCAGAGCCATCACCAGCACCGACAGCACAAGGATCAGCGCCACCGCACTGCCAGCCACCGCGCGCACCTGCTGCGGCCGACCCGCACCCCAGGCGTGCCCGATCAGCACCATCGCGCCGGTCGCCAGGCCCATCACCAGGGTCAGCAGCAGGAAGAAGACCGGGAAGAACGCGGCGGCCACGGCCACCGCCTGGGTACCGAGCAGATGGCCGAGGTAGATGTTGTCCAGCGTGCCTGCGGCCAGCTGCAGCGCATTGGTCAGCAGCATCGGCAGCAGCAGGGCCAGGTAGGTGCGCCACAGAGGCGGCGCGACCAGGGGCGTGGGATGTACAGGGGAGTTCATGGGGTTCTCTGGGCAAGGCGCTGCCCTGCCCGGCGTTTCCACCAGCAAAGCAAGCACAGGGGACCGGGCCGTGGCCCGCGATCAGGTGGCGCCGCCGTTCAACGACGGCGCGATGGATCAGCCGTCAGCGCTGTCGAACGCCAGACGCAGGGCGTGGTCGCGCACATCCCTGGGCCAGGAATGCAGCACCGCTTCCAGGCCCGCACGGTCGTGCGCGAACAGCACGCGGATGGCCTCCTCGAAGCCCGGCAGGTCGCCGACGATGGTCTGCAGGAAGTGATAGGCGCGTTCGGCATCGCGACGCCGGCGGTCCTTGTCCGCACCGGCGCGGCTGGCCGTCTCCACCAGTTTTCGCAATGCCACCGAGGCGCCGCCCGGCTGCTCGGCCAGCCAGGCCCAATGGCGCGGCAGCAAGGTCACTTCACGGGCGACCACGCCCAGCTTGGGGCGGCCACGGCCACGCGGGGTCGCAGCGTCTTCGGCAGTGATTTCGGCATCCGCCTCGTCAGAGGCGGGAAACGCTTCGGTTACCCGCGCCAGCAGTTCCTCGTCACTGCCGCGCGTATCGAAATCGCGGGTGCGACCGGTGGCGTTGTCGAACACCAGCAATGGTCCGGCAGCGTTGTCGGCGCGCAGCCGCTTGAGCGCCAGTGCCGCCACTTCCGGGCTGCCGCAGGCAACGAGGCGATGGCCGTCGAAACAACTGAAGGGAGGGAGTCGGGACGCAGGCATGGCAATGGCATCAGAGGTGATGCGCGAATATTGCCCGGGTAATTTATGGCTGTCAATATTGCCCGGGCATTAATCGACCAAAAGAGCGTGCCAACCCAGATTGGCACTCCCCGGAATGGTTGGCACCTCCCCGATTCACCGGGTCACAGCCGGCTGTAGGACCAACTGACCATGCGCCCGTCCTTGTACGGCATCACGCCGTGGAACGGGCGCGGGTCGGCGTCGAACACCAGCGGCAGGAAGTTGCGGTCGCCTTCCCACATCGGCAGCGTGTCCAGCTTGTCCAGATCTACCCACTCCAGCGTGCCTTCGTGGTTGCCGCCGTGCGGGGTACCTTCGAAGCTGTCGATGACGAACACGAAGCCCAGCCAGTCTTCGCCGTGCTTGCCGAAACCGGGCCAGCTGAGAGTGCCGCGCAGGCGCATGCCGGTGCAGTCGATGCCGGCTTCCTCGGCAATCTCGCGGCGCATGCTGGCCGCCACGTCCTCGTCCGCTTCGATCTTGCCACCCAGGCCGTTGTACTTGCCGAGGTGATGGTCACCGGGGCGCGTATTGCGATGGATCATCAGCACCTGGCGACGATCGGGCGACAGCACATAGCCCAGAGTGGCGACGATCGGGGTGTACGGCATGGGGCGGCATCCAGCGGCAGGTCAGCCCTGGATTATGGCCGATCAGCGCACGAGCGACAGGCGGCGCTCGGCAGGCGCACCGGCGCCATCGGGATCACGGCGCAGCGTTGCGACGCCGTGGCCGCGCTCGGCCAGGTATTCCAGCCACTTGCCGAGGAAGGTGTTCATCCGCATGCGATGACTGATCAACTCCGCCGGCGGCGGGTACAGGCCCATGGTGTCCTGCCAGCGGCGGCCGACGTAGCAATGAGTGGTCTCGGCCTGGCGCGCGTCACGGTACAGGCGAACATAGGCCGAGGGATCCGGCTCGCCGGTGACCGGGTCGGCAATGTCGTAGGTCAGCCGCAGTTCCACCGTATAGCGGTGGCACTCGATCACGTCCAGGCGGACATCCAGGCCGTCGCCGATCGAGGAAATGTAGCTGCCCGCCGCCAGTCCCGCCGGTTCGAACAGGCGCACCAGATGGCGGTAGTTCTCCGCGTACAGGCCCATCAGCCAGCTCAGCCGGCTCAGGCGGGGAATGCGTTCGGTACGGGGCAAGGCTCGGGCCATGGGTCGATCCTACACGTTGGTGCTTCAACGTGGGGGCGCCTCAAGCCACAGCCAACCCGACGACGACGATCCCCCTGCAGGGCCGAGCCCACGCTCGGCTGCGCTTCGGCCAGAACCCGGTGGCCCAGCCGAGCGTGGGCTCGGCTCTACGGGCGCAGCCAGGCGCGCCGGAAAGGATCAATACAGCTCGCGCTGCAGCCCCAATGTGGCCAGCACCTTGCTGGAAATCTCCTCGATCGAGGTGTGGGTGGTGCTCAGGGTCGGGATCCGCTCCATGCGGAACATGGTCTCGGCCGCGGCCACCTCCCGCTTGCAGGTGTCCAGGTTCGCGTAGCGCGAGTTCGGACGGCGCTCCTGGCGGATCTGCTGCAGGCGGTCCGGATCGATGGTCAACCCGAACAGCTTGCGCCGGTAGTTGCGCAGGCGCGGCGGCAGGCGGTCGCTTTCCAGGTCCTCGTCGGTCAGCGGGTAGTTGGCCGCGCGCACTCCGTAATGCAGAGCCAGGTAGATGCAGGTGGGCGTCTTGCCGGCGCGCGACACCGCCACCAGGATCACGTCGGCATCGTCATAGTTCACTGCGATGCCGTCGTCATGGGTCAGGGCGAAGTTCATCGCGTTGATGCGGCGGTGGTACGTGTCGAAATCGACCATGCCGTGGGCCTGGCCGACCCGGGCCAGGCGAGGGCTGGCCAGTTCGCGCTCCAGTGGCTCGATGAACGGCGCGAACACATCCAGCATCAGGGCACCGCTGTCGGCCAGGATCAGACTCAGGCTCTGGTCCACGCAGGAGTTCACCACGATCGGCCGGACCTGGTACCGCTCCCCCGCCGCCTGGATCCGGGCGCAGGCTTCACGCGCTTTTTCAGGGTCGTCGACAAACGACATCCGATCGGTAATGAAGCTGAACCCGGAGAACTGGGTCAGCAGGCTATGCCCAATGGTTTCAGCGGTGATACCGGTTCCATCGGAAACGTAGAACACCGGACGGATGGTCGACATGCGCGCTTTTACCCCCTACGAAGCTTAAAAAGGCCGCCAGCACAAGCTTGTGCCGACGGTGCTCTGCCCGGCATCATATCGGCTTCTTCCTACGGACGCGGCCACTCAGCCCGCCTCGGGCGATGGCCAAACGGAGCATCGCGCTTGAACGAGAACATCCTGTGGTTGCACGAACTGCGTCTGGCCGATCTGGCCCGCGTAGGCGGCAAGAATTCGTCCCTGGGCGAGATGATCGGCAACCTGGCCGGTCTGGGCGTTTCGGTGCCGGGCGGTTATGCCACCACCGCTGAAGCCTTCAAGGACTTCATCGCGCACAACGACCTGTCCAAGCGCATCTTCGACAGGCTGGCCACGCTGGACGTCGAGGACGTCAACGCGCTGACCGCCGCCGGCAAGGAAATCCGCGGCTGGGTAATCGACGCCCCGCTGCAGCCGCAGCTGGACCAGGACATCCGCACCGCCTACGCCAAGCTGAGCGCCGAGAATGGCGGCGGCGACGTGGCCGTGGCCGTGCGTTCGTCTGCCACTGCCGAGGATCTGCCGGATGCGTCCTTCGCCGGCCAGCAGGAAACCTTCCTCAACGTGACCGGTGCCGACGACGTGGTGCACAAGGTCAAGGAAGTGTTCGCCTCGCTGTACAACGACCGCGCCATCGCCTACCGCGTGCACCACGGCTTCAAGCATGAGGACGTGTTCCTGTCCGCCGGCGTGCAGCTGATGGTGCGTTCGGGCGTCGGTTCCTCCGGCGTGCTGTTCACCCTGGACACCGAGTCCGGCTTCCGCGACGTGGTGTTCGTCACCTCCTCGTTCGGCCTGGGCGAGATGGTCGTGCAGGGCGCGGTCAATCCGGACGAATACTACGTCTACAAGCCCACCCTGCAGGCTGGCAAGCCGGCGATCCTGCGCCGCTCGCTCGGCAGCAAGGCGATCCGCATGGTGTATTCGGATGTCCCCGGTGAGCGCGTCCGTATCGAAGACACGCCGGCCGAACTGCGCACCACCTTCTCGATCAGCGACGAGGACGTGCAGGAACTGGCCAAGCAGGCGCTGGTCATCGAAAAGCACTACGGCCGCCCGATGGACATCGAGTGGGCCAAGGACGGTGTCAGCGGCAAGCTGTTCATCGTGCAGGCGCGCCCGGAAACGGTGAAGTCGCGCAGCCACGCCACCCAGATCGAGCGCTTCGCGCTGACCGAGAAGGGCGGCAAGGTGCTGGCCGAGGGCCGTGCCGTCGGCGCCAAGATCGGTTCGGGCGTGGCCCGCGTGGTGAAGACGCTGGACGACATGAACCGCGTGCAGCCCGGTGACGTGCTGATCGCCGACATGACCGATCCGGATTGGGAACCGGTGATGAAGCGCGCCTCGGCCATCGTCACCAACCGCGGTGGCCGCACCTGCCACGCCGCGATCATCGCGCGCGAGCTGGGCGTGCCGGCCGTGGTTGGTTCGGGCAACGCGACCCAGGTCATCGAAGATGGCCAGCTGGTCACCGTCAGCTGCGCTGAAGGCGATACCGGCTTCATCTACGAAGGCAAGCTCGGCTTTGAACGCACCACCACCGATCTGGGCAACATGCCGCCGGCGCCGCTGAAGATCATGATGAACGTGGCCAACCCGGAACGTGCCTTCGACTTCGGCCAGCTGCCGAACGCCGGCATCGGCCTGGCCCGCCTGGAAATGATCATCGCCAGCCACATCGGCATCCATCCGAATGCGCTGCTGGAATACGACCGCCAGGATGCGGCGACCAAGAAGAAGATCGACGAGAAGATCGCCGGCTACGGTGATCCGGTCAGCTTCTACGTCGACCGCCTGGCCGAAGGCATCGCCACCCTCACCGCCTCGGTCGCCCGAACGCCGTGATCGTGCGCCTGTCGGACTTCAAGTCCAACGAGTACGCCAACCTGATCGGCGGCAGCAACTACGAGCCGCACGAAGAGAACCCGATGATCGGCTTCCGCGGCGCCAGCCGTTACGTCGATCCGAGCTTCTCGGCCGCCTTCGCGCTGGAGTGCAAGGCCGTACTGCGCGTGCGCAACGAAATGGGCCTGGACAACCTGTGGGTCATGATTCCGTTCGTGCGCACCCTGGAAGAAGGCCGCAAGGTCATCGAGGTGCTGGAACAGAACGGCCTGAAGCAGGGCGAGAACGGCCTGAAGATCATCATGATGTGCGAAGTGCCGTCCAACGCACTGCTCGCCGATGAGTTCCTGGAGATCTTCGACGGCTTCTCGATCGGCTCCAACGACCTGACCCAGCTGAGCCTGGGCCTGGACCGCGACTCGTCGATCGTCGCGCACCTGTTCGACGAACGTAACCCGGCGGTGAAAAAACTGCTGTCGATGGCGATCAAGTCGGCACGTGCCAAGGGCAAGTACGTTGGCATCTGCGGCCAGGGCCCGTCCGATCACCCGGATCTGGCCGAATGGCTGATGCAGGAAGGCATCGAGTCGGTGTCGCTGAACCCGGACACCGTGGTGGATACCTGGCTGCGCCTGGCCAAGCTGAAGGCCAACGGCTGATGCCGTGATGGGCTGACGTCGCTTTCATCGACGTCCGCCCATACTGCTGCTGCACGCAAGCCCCGCCTCTGCGGGGCTTGCTGTTTCTGGCGTCCACGCACGCCGGGCCCCACGCAGACATCGCTACGCAGCAAAGGACTTCCGCATGATCGCCGCCGCACCTCCCACCCCCGCCCCCGCCGCAACGCCCTGGTTCCACTCGCTCAACTGGGAGCGCCTGCTGGAAACCTACGGTGTGCCGTTACTGGCCGCCATCGTGGTGCTGCTGGTGGGCCTGTGGGTGGCGCGTCGCCTGTCCAACGCGATGCCGCGCGCCACAGCGCGCATGGGCGTGGACCCGATGCTGGGCAGCTTCCTGCGCAACGTGGTGTACGCCGCATCGCTGGTGATCGTGGTGGTGCTGGCCATCGGCACGCTGGGCGTGCAGATCACGCCGCTGCTGGCCGTGCTCGGCACCGCCGGCCTGGCCGTTGGCCTTGCCCTTAAGGATTCGCTGTCCAACATCGCCTCGGGCGTGATGCTGGTGACACTGCGGCCGTTCCGCGTCGGCGACGTGGTCACCGTTGCCGGACAGACCGGCACGGTGCGCGAAGTGCGCATTTTCCAGACCGTCATCACCGGTGCCGACAACCAGCACACCACCATTCCGAACACGCTGATCACCGCCGCACCGATCATCAACCTGACCGCCGAGCCGACCCGCCGCGTCGAACTGGTGATCGGCATCGGCTACGAGGACAACATCCAGCTGGCGCGCGATACCGCGCTGGCGTTGATGAAGGCCGACCCGCGCGTGCTGCAGACGCCGGCACCGGACGTGGTGGTGTACGAGTTGGGGGCGCACGCGATCAACCTCGGCATCCGCTGCTACGTGAAGTCAGCCGACTGGTTCGGCACCAAGGTCACGCTGCTGGAGCAGCTGAAGCTGGGCTTTGACAGGGCCGGCATCAACATCCCGTACCCGCAGCAGGACATGCACCTGTACCTGCATGGGAAGGATGGCGGTGTGGTCGAGGCGGACGCGCTGGTGCGCGACAAGCCCTGATCCCAAACAGAAATGCCGGCCAGCGGCCGGCACTACCCTGCCCCGCGCCCCCTGGTAGTGCCGGCCGCTGGCCGGCACCCACCCATCTCCATGCACCGGTAGTGCCGGCCGCT
Organism: Stenotrophomonas sp. pho; assembly: GCF_006228405.1. Lineage (NCBI taxonomy): Bacteria > Pseudomonadati > Pseudomonadota > Gammaproteobacteria > Lysobacterales > Lysobacteraceae > Stenotrophomonas > Stenotrophomonas sp. pho. Next base: position 2,733,325 of record NZ_CP029759.1, read on the forward strand.
GGCCGGCAGCCTTCAGGATCAGGCCGCGACGCTCTCTTCCAGCGTCGGGTAATCGGTGAAGCCGACCGCCCCGCCACCGAAGAACGTCGCACGATCCGGCGGATTCAGTTCCGCACCCAGGCGCAGACGCTCCGGCAAATCCGGGTTGGCTATGAACGGGCGACCGAAGCCGATCAAGTCGGCCCAGCCTTCAGCCAGTGCCTGCTCGGCGCGCTCGGCGGTGTACTTGCCGGCGTAGATCAGCGTGCCCGGGTAGACCATGCGCAGCGCCTGCTTGAACGCCACCGGCATCAGCGGTGCATCATCCCAGTCGGCCTCGGCGATGTGCAGGTAACCGACGCCGAGCTCACCCAACAGGTGGGCTGCCGCCAGATAGGTCGCCTGCGGCGTATCGTCCACCGCACCCTGCAACGTGGTCAGTGGCGCCAGGCGCACGCCGACGCGATCACCACCGACCACCGCAACCACCGCCTGCACCACCTCGCGCAGGAACCGCAGGCGGTTCTGCAACGCGCCGCCATAGCCGTCGGTGCGCTGGTTGGCCTGCGAGTCGATGAACTGGTTGATCAGGTAGCCATTGGCACCGTGCAACTCCACGCCATCGAAGCCTGCGTCCAGCGCGCTGCGTGCCGCCTGGGCGTAGTCGGCGACGATGCCGGGAATCTCGTCTTCGCGCAGCGCGCGCGGCATCGAATGCTGGATCATTTCGCCCACCCCGGCTTCGGGACCTGCCCCGGTCGGGTCGACAAACACCTTCACGCCTTCCGCCAACAACGCCGACGACGACACCGGCGCGGCGCCACCCGGCTGCAGCGCCACGTGCGAGACCCGGCCGACATGCCACAGCTGGGCGTAGATGCGACCACCGGCAGCGTGCACCGCATCGGTCACCCGACGCCAGCCCTGCACCTGTTCCGGGCTGTGGATGCCCGGGGTCCAGGCATAGCCCTGGCCCTGCGGGCTGATCTGGGTGCCCTCGCTGACGATCAGGCCGGCACTGGCGCGTTGGGCGTAGTAGGCGGCCATGTCCGCGGTGGCGACGTTGCCGTCGGCGGCACGCGAGCGGGTCATCGGCGGCATCACGATGCGGTTGGGCAGGGTCAAGGCGCCCAAGCGGTGGGGAGTGAACAACATGGCGGCGATCTCTTGCGGGGGGACTGCCGCAAAGGATGGGGATGCCAACTGCCAGGCAACAGGCATGCACTGGCAAAACAGTTGTTCCCCGAAGGCAAGGATGGCCAGCCGGGGGGCAGAGCCCCTTCCTGCGGAACGGGATCCGGCCCGCGCGCAACCGGGGTCGGATCCCTTTGCACCGCAAAGGGCTCCGACCCCGAAGCCGGTTACAGCGTGGGTTCGATCAGCACGCCGCCATGCGCCACGCGGTCATAGCAGGCGCGCACCACATCTTCCCCGTACTTCAACTCCAGCCGGCGCACGATGAAGTGACCACGCGCCATGTCCTGGTAGTAGTCGGTGAACATGGTGTTCAGCGTTGCACCCGCGGCGGCACCAACGATCGGCACCGCCTGCGCGGCGAACTTCTCGGTAACGACCACGCCGAAGCGCGCCGCCACCTTCTCCACCATCTTCGCCAGCAGCTTGCCGGCTTCCTTCGGCGCCACGCCCAGCGTCAGGTCGCGGCCGGTCACCACCCGCCCGGCCAGCTCGGCCGACAGGTGGCGCATCACATCGGTGGTGAAGCCGCGGGCCAGGTAATAGCCCGTCTCGCTGGCGTCATCACGCGGCGAGTTGCCGCCCAGCGCGAACACTTCCAGGCACGCCTGGCGGGTGCTGAACTCGGACAGGTCAAACCCCTCGCTGCGGGCGACGTCGGCCACCGCACGCATCATGATCGTGGTCGACACCGGCAACTCGATGAGCAGGGCGGCAAAGCCGAAGGCACCGCCGACCGCACCGGAGGTGGCTGCCGCCAATTTGTGCCAGCGGGTCGACGCTCCCTTGCCGGGCGAGTTGTCCATGCTCCACAGGGCTGCCTGCGCCGACTTGGACAGTGCCGCCTGCACCGCACCGTGGATGCGGTTGGAGACCGAACTGGGCAGCGCCTTCACCGCGAACTCCAGCGGCGTACCGACCAGGTTCGCCATGCGCGCGGTCAGGGTCGGCGCTTCCAGCAGCGCCACCGCGCGCTGCAGGTCGGACCAGTCGCGGGCGTCATGGGCGATGTCGCGGGAAGCAGGATGGGCTCGTTCATGGCGCCGATCTTAGCGCCCGGAAGTTGAACGGTTCGTCGTGGGTCACGTCAGAAGGGGCGGATCCGGCGCCTTGCCGGCCAGCGGCCGGCACTACCCGTGGGCGTGTCACCCGGCGGCGTCGTTCAGGCAGCCGGCAGGCCCGACAGCGCGCCCATGAACTGACGGTAGTGGCGCAGCTCGGCGATCGAATCGTGCACATCGCTCAACGCGGTATGGTTGCTGTTCTTGCCGACGCCGGCGGCCACGCTCGGCGCCCAGCGCTTGGCCAGTTCCTTCACCGTGGACACGTCCAGGTTGCGGTAGTGGAAGTACTTCTCCAGCCTCGGCATCTGGCGGTGCAGGAAGCGGCGATCCTGGCAGATCGAGTTGCCGCACATCGGCGAAAGACCGGCCGGAATCCACTGCGCCAGGAAGTTCACCGTCTGCGCTTCGGCCTGGCCCAGGGTGGTGGTGCTGTCCACCACGCGCTGCCACAGGCCGGAACGACGGTGCTGGTTGCGGTTCCACTCATCCATCGCTTCCAGCGTTTCCAGCGGATGGTGGATGGCAAACTCGGGGCCTTCAGCCAGCACATTGAGCTGGGCATCGGTGACCACGGTGGCGATCTCGATGATCGAATCGTTGTCGGTATCCAACCCGGTCATCTCCAGGTCGATCCAGATCAGTCGCTCGTTGGCCGCGCCGGTGTCCGCCATTGTGTCGCCTCGTTGCTGGGCAGGCGCGCGGCCTACCGGTGAAGGAAAGAGGCGCCCATCATACCCGTTCGCCCCTCAGCCCTCGCCCGCATGGTCTTCCAGCAGCAACGGCGGCTTGCCGCGCTTGGCGCGGAAATAATTGGTCAGGCGCATGCTGGCCTCCTTGGCCAGCACCCCACCGTGGATTTCCACCCGGTGATTGTGCCGGGCATCACCCAGCAGGTCGAACACGCTGCCGCAGGCGCCGGTCTTGGGGTCGCTGGCGCCGTAGACCAAGCGGGCGACGCGTGCATGCACGATGGCCATCGCGCACATCGCGCAGGGTTCGAGGGTCACGTACAGGGTGCTGCCGAGCAGCCGATGATTGGCCAGCCGCGTGCCGCCGGCGCGCATGGCCACGATCTCGGCATGCGCACTGGGATCGTGCGAGGCGATGTTGAGGTTCCAGCCCTCGCCCAGCAGCTGGCCATCGGCGCCCACCAGTACCGCGCCGACCGGAATCTCGTCGAACTCGCGCTGCGCACGCTCGGCCAGCGCCAGCGCATGGCGCATCCAGTGTTCATCGGCGTCGTGCACCGGTACACCCAGGGCATCGGTCATGGCGGTTCTCGCGTGTCTGCAGGGCCAGGACGGCCGCCGGGGCCGCATTGTACGCCCGCGGCCGTGCAGGCGGCGCGCGTACAGGCGGTGCCATTGCGCGCGACCGGCGGTCCAAGCAGCGAGCGCGCTGAAGCCAGGCTGCAGGCCTCATACTGGGCCCTTCCGCAAGCACCTTGGTGAACCCATGACCACCCTTCGCCCCTCGCGCGCCGACGACGGCGCCGCCCTCGTCGACCTCTGGCGCCGCGCCGTCGACGCCACCCACGACTTCCTCAGCGCCGAAGACCGGCAGGCCATCGATGCCGAAGTCGCCAGCTTCCTGCCGCAGGCGCCGATGACCGTTGCGGTCGATGCACAGGATCGGCCACTGGGCTTCATGCTGATCGACGGCACGCACATGGAAGCGCTGTTCATCGATCCGGACGTGCGCGGCACTGGTATCGGCCGGCAACTGCTGCAGCACGCGCTGGCCCGGCATCCGCAGCTGAGTACCGACGTCAATGAGCAGAACGCACAGGCCGTTGGCTTCTACCTGCGCATGGGCTTCGTCGAAACCGGCCGCTCACCGTTAGATTCGCAGGGCCGTCCGTATCCTCTGATCCATCTCCGGCACGACGGCTGACATTGGACGGATATTCGAGGCCCGCCCCCGATCATCAGGCCGTGGCTTCGAATGCCGGTGAGTACTGCACCTCTCCCTGCGCCATCGACGGCCTCAGGTGCAGCGCCTGGAAGTACTCTGGCGGCACACCCGGTAGCACCAGGCCGGGCTCGGCGCGGAATCCGAATCGACCGTAGTACGCGGGTTCTCCCAGCAATACGCAGCCCTGCGCCCCCTGCTCACGCAGTGCATCAAGCGCCGCATGCATCAGCGCCGCGCCGACACCCTGCCCCTGCCATCCGGGCAGCACCGAGATTGGTCCCAGGCCAAACCAGCCCGTACTGCCATCGCTGATCGTCACCGGCGACAAGGCAACATGCCCGACGACCTGCCCGTCCTTCTCGGCGACCAGCGAGAGACTCAGCTCTCCACGCGAACGCAGTGCATCCACAATAAACTGCTCGGTGTGGCTGCTGTGCGGGGCTTCGCGGAAGGCTGCCTCGGTGAGTGCGTGGATGACAGCGCGGTCTTCGCGGATTTCAGGGCGGATCGTGCAGTTCAAGGAGGGCGCCTTCAATGAAGTGATGGACATGTGAATGATTGATTTCAGTCACGGATTCAGCCGCAGACCTGCCTCCGGCAGCAATGCCAACGTGATGATCGCGAGCCTTGTGCGGCAAGCGATCCGCCCGGGCAATGCTTCCCCGGGGCGTCAAAAATCCGTCTCCAAGGGTGGCACAGCGCTCCCGGCACGTTCCATAATCGAGATACCTGCCACCCAGGAAGGATAGATGGACATGGACGCACGATGCAGGCTCGCGCCATGGGTGTAGCTCGCCCCGAACCCAGGGGGCGGCCGCTCCTGGCATTGCTCGCCCTCGTCCCGCTGGCGGCATGTTCGCCCTACGCCGACGCCGAGCGTGACGTCGCCGCGGGTGGACGCGGCCTGGCCAAACTCAACCCGGCGCCGAAGCAGGCCTACGAACTGGTGCTGACACTGAAGGACGCGCCGGGCCGGTTCGCGATCGTGGAGGGCGTGGCCCAGTACGACGTCAGTAACTACGAAGACTGCGGGCGGATCATATGGTCCACCGGTACGGCAAGCCGCATTACCAGCCAGGAACCGGTGGAACTGCGCAGGGTTGGCGAGAACGAATACCGCGGTACGTTCTACCTCGACCGCATGCAGGATCAGGACTATTACGATCGCGGTACGTGCCACTGGACGCTGACCGGTGTTGGCGCGATGTTGCGTGCGACGAACGGCGAAGCCGATACGCGATTCCTGACCTACGTCAATAAAGAGCGCATGGACGCAGGATCGCCGCTGACTCTCTACTACCCGAAGACTGCCTATCCCCGCGCCGAGCTTGCTGCCAACTTCCCTGCCAGCGGTAAAGAAGATCCGTCAGCCTACAGGGAGGATCTACGCAATGCGCTGTTCTCATCTACCACCACTGTGCAGAAGCTTGTGCCATGAACTGCCAGTGTCACATTTACACCTACCCCCAAGGAGGCCGACATTGCGCCACAAGATGATTCCGTGCCTTGCTCTGCTTCTGTTGACCGCCTGCCATCCGGAGACCGCCATGAACCAGGAACGTGCCGCTGCTGAAGCCGATGTCGCCCAGGGTGGGCGCGGGCTCGCAAAGCTCAACCCCAGCCCGCGCAAGGCCTATGAACTGGTGCTGCGCCTGAAGGACGCCCCGGGTGATTTCGCTGTGGTTGAAGGCGTGGCCCAGTACGACGTCACCAACGAAGACCAGTGCGGCCACATCGAGCCGGCCACCGGCACGGCTGCACGGATTACCAGCCAGGAACCGGTGGAACTGCGCAAGGTCGCCGATGGCGAGTACCGGGGCACGCTGTATGTGGACCGCATGCTGGACGAGGACTACTACGGTCGTGGTGTCTGCAAATGGGAATTCACCGGTGCAGGCGCGATGCTGAAGGCAACGGGTGCTGAAGAGGAGACCCGCTTCCTGACCTTCGCTGACGCGGAACCGCTGATCGAAGGGAAAACGCACACGCTTTTCTATCCTGATCTCGTCTATCCGCGGACAGACCGTGTTCCCAATTTCCCGGCAAGTGGCGAGTCCGATCGCAGCGGTTATGCCGTCGATCTGCGGGACAATTTGTTCACGATCAGTCTTTCTGCAAGTGAGGTGGCCCCGTGACCATCACCTCACAAGACTACGCCGCCTTATCCAATGACGCATATAAGGATCGCGCTGTCGGTCGACGCGCCCCTGGTCAAGAAGAGAAGGTCATACTGAACGGCCATGAGTACAAGATCCTTGAGCATGTCGACAATCGGCTCAATGGTTATCAAGGTACGGTCTATCAACGCGTAGACAGCAAGGAAATCGTCATTGCACATCGGGGCACCGAGCAGATCGGACGCGATGGCATCCTGACGGATGGAGGCATGGTCGTCGCCCGCACCAATGTGCAGGCACCTGACGCGATCGCATTGACGCAGAGAACGCTCGAAGCCGCAGCGGCGCAGTCCCGCTTGAGCGGCGGACCAACTCCTCAAGTCACCGTCACCGGTCACTCCCTCGGTGGCGCTCTGGCCCAGATCACCTCGCACCATTTCAACGTCAAGGGCGAAACCTTCAACGCCTATGGCGCGGTCAGCCTCAGCTACCGCATCCCGGAAGGCGGCAACACCATGATCAACCATGTCATGGCCTCCGATCCGGTCAGCGCGGCGTCGCCGCACTTCGGCCAGGTGCGCATCTACGCCAGGCCGAATGAAATCAGCACGCTCGCCGCGAACGGTTTCAGCAATCACTCGTTGCGCGCCCTTATCCCCGACCGGCCGATCATCGCCGCAGGCAGCTCGTTCGGCGCGCACAAGCTGGGCAACTTCCTCGGTGACGGCTCGGTGCTGCAGCACCCGGAAACGCAGAAGCTGGCAAAAGACAACGCCAGGATGATCGAGGAGTACCGCGACGACGTTGAATCACTGCGCCGTGGTGTCACCCGCGCGGCGCGGGGCATTCCAGGCGGCGCCGTCGACCTGTACGACCACATCCGCGGCCCGCTGCAGCCCGGTGAGCCGGCACGCCGCGAAGCGGAGAAGAACGGCCATCACACCAGCATGCTGCGAATGGACGATGCCAACCATGTGGGCAACCCACTGTTCAACGACGCGATCCGTGGCGTGCACGCGCAGGATGTCCGCGTCGGCCGGGTACCAGACGTGATGAGCACGCAACTGGCAGGCAGCCTGGCCGCCGAAATGCACGCAGCAGGCGGCAAGCGCATCGACGAAGTGGTCATGAATGCCGATGCCTCGCGCAGCTTCGCCGTGCAGGGCCAGGGCGGCGACCCCGCCCACCTTCGCGTATCGGTCGATACGGCAGTGGCGATGAACACCCGCTGGAACAGAGCAGCCAGCGCATCGACCAGCAGGCCGCCGACCAGCGCGTTACGCTGGAGCGCGACCAGCAGCTGGAACAGCAGCGGAACCAGACCCGCAGCCTGCAGGCCTGATGCAGCGCGGGAGCCGGTCAGCCCGGCTCCCGCATCACTTCGAGACTCCGGCTCAGGGGCCGGACGCTGCCATTGGCACGGATGCTGCGGCCGTCACGAACAGATCGGGCCCGGAATCCGGGAATCCGCCACAGGCGCGATCGCCGGGTGCCACCGGGTCACAGGGCCACTGCGCGCGCGCGACCTTCTCGCGCAGCTCGAAGCGATCACCGGTCCAGACCACGAACGCGATGTGCTCACGGTTCCAGTCACTGTAGGCGCGCGGACCACCCTTCTGCGCCGACTCCGGGTATTGCACGAACCAACGCATGGCCGGGCCGTACTGCAGCTTGCTGTGGTCCAGGCTGATCCGGCCCTCACGCGACAGCTGGCGCGCACGATCGGCCTCCGTGACCGGGGGCATCGTCGGCATGGCATCGGCGGTCACATCCCTCGGCGCCGCATCCCCGCGGACCTGGTACACACGCTGGGCTACATAAGCCTCGCGGCAATCACCCGCTGGCACACGAACCGGCTCCGCGCCGTACTCATCACGGTTGGCGACCTGGTCGCTGCAGGTGAACGGCGCCGACACCAGATAGAACGTGCTGTCGGCGTCGCGCCCTTCCAGCGAACGCACCCAGATGTCGCCCATCCGCACGATGAAGTCCGGGCGCTGGCCATAGCCCGGCACAGCCTTGAACCAGGCCTTCTGCCGCACCTCACGCTCGCGCCAGCTGCGCGGCAGGTGGATGTCCTGCGCGGGCAGCGCGACCAGCAACGCGGCCAGATGCGCCGGCATGGTGCCCTGGCAGGCGCCAATCAGCAGGTCGCCCTGGGTCGCCAGCCGCCCGGCCAGATCCACCGGGCAGCGGGCACCGAGCGCCCGCTCGGTCGCCTGCTCTGGCGGCAACGGCACGATGGCCAATGCGGGCGGAGCGGGCGCTACTGCGGGAACGGTTGGCTCGACGGAGGCGGGCGGTGCAGCCACAGGTGCCGCCGCTGCGGGCGCAACGGGCGCCGGCGCCGGATCCGCAGCCGGCGCCGGCTGCGCGTCCACCCGCGGTGTCGCAGGGCGAGTCACGGCAGCCGGCACTTCGGGAGCGGGCGCCGCGACAACGGCGTTGGCCGCCGCGGGCGCTGCAACGGGCGCCGCCTCTGCAGGCGCCTCAACGGTAGCCTCGGCAGCGGGGGGCGTCCCCACCACAGGTGCCGCTGCCTCCTGAGCCTGTGCCGACGCTGCGGCAAGTCCAAGTGACAGCAGCCAGAGCGGCGGCAGGCGGCGCACGGATGCAGTGCAGCGGGCAGCGGCGTGCCGGGTATTCGAGGGAACGATTCGCATGTGGTGTCCTTACGAGTGGGTTTCCATGTCGGCGCCAAAGGGCGCCACGCGTCGTACGTAAAGCGCCGGCGGGCACTCTGCCCGCCGGCATCAGGTGCTACAGGGATCGAGAGCGCTGCTCCTGCTCGCGGGCGAGCGCGGCCGCGAGGTCCTGCTGGGCGACACTGGCGGCCAACTGCTGGCTGCTCTGCGCCAGCGGCTGCTGCGCCGCCTGTTCGCGCTCGACCGAAGCGCGCAGCATGGCCGGGTCACCCAGCGCGCCCTGCACGGCAAACAACGTGCGGCCGTCGTTGCCAGCCAGGAGATGATCGATGCGCGACATCCCCGCCTTCTGCGCGCTCAGCGCCAGTGCGCCGGCAGCATTGTCCAGTTCCTGCACGCTGCGCAGACCGCTTTGTGGTCCCATCTGCTGCAGATGGTGGCGGGCGCCCTGGAACAGGGCATGCCCCGGCGCGCCAGGCTGCGACATGTCGCGCACGGTGGCCTGCTGGGCCGGCGCCCCGACTTCGCCCCGCTCCAGCCGCGCCATCACATCAGGCGTCAACTTCTGCTGCCACACCTCGAATCGCTGCTGGCGGGCCTCGATGCCGTTCAGGCCACCATTGATCGCGCGCGTCGCTTCGCGCACGTCCTCGCGCGCCGCTTCCGGCACCCGCGTCTGCCACTGCCACACGGCAATGCGGCCTGCCTGCTCGGGCTGCGCGGCCAGTTCCGGGTGATTCACCAAGTCCAGATCCAGCGCCTTGCCGGCACGCTCGTAATTCTCCTTGCCGACCAGAGGCAGATAGCCACGGCCGTGATACTTCAGCGCATCGCCAGGCGCGTCATTGCCCATACGCCCGCCATACATCAGTTCGGCCAGGTTCTCCGGCCGCCCACGCAGCGCCTCCTGGCGCGCGCTCTCAAGCGCACCATTGCCATTGCGCCACGCCGCTTCCACCGGGATCTGCGAGATACCCCGGGTGAAGTTGAAACTTTCATTGAGCCGGCTCAGGCCACGGGACTCGTGCCCGGCCTGCGCCATGAAGTTGGCCAGTTCCCGGGACGAGGTCATGCCGGCCTCCGTGGCCTGCCGCAACAGCTGCGACTCCCTATCCTGCGACACGGTGAAACTCCTGCTCGATCATCGTTGGATACTCCCGCCTCCTCACCGGCATGGCACTCAGGGCAAGCTGACGTCGGCGACGACGGACGGATCGAAATCCTCGAACCGCACCCGGCCAAGTTCGGCAGCCGAGAAGTCACGCGTATGGGTGGCCTCGGTCTCGGTGTCGACCACCCTGCGCTGCACGCCATGCACCCAGCACGCCTGCTCGGCAGGTGCATACCGGAACGTGTAGACGCTGCTCCAGCGTTCGCGACTGCCGCCGTTGGTGATCACACTGAACGCACCATCCTCGATGGTCACGTACGCGAAAGGATCGCCGGCAATGCCTCCCCGGGTGGAACACGGCACCAGCTTGTCGTTGCGCGCCGCCAACTGCCATCGGCCCGTGGCGTCGCCCAGCAGCAGCAACAGCACCCGGTTGGGACCGTGCTCGCCGGGCAGCAAGCCCTCCGGAGGAGGTTGGTCGATCACCAGGAGCTGGTCCTGGAAACCATTGCCGGTCAGATCACCGCGCACGGCTTCCAGCAGGTTCGCGCCGGACGGAACGAACGCCAAGGCATTGTCCATGTGTACGCCACTCCCCTTCTCCATCCCCTGCAACTCCTTCAATCCCGTCTTGCCAGTTCCCGAGCGGAGGCCGGAAACGGGGCGATGCCTCGCACGTGCCCTGCGGCCGCCATGGCGGATGATAGCCCCGAGCCCACGGCAACCGCGATGGTGGCAAGCGTCACCCGCATCGCGGGGGACACAGTCCTCATGGACGGAAAAGCTCCTGCGTTCGATGGCACCGGCGCGTCGGGATTTTGACGCGCACGCAGCTTACTTCGAGGAGGCGGCGCTCGTCGAAGGGGGCTTGGGATGAAAAGCGCACTTGATCACAGAAAAAGCGCGGTTAACGTGAATGGATGCCCACTTGGAGATGACGGCAGCGCTGATCAGGCACTTAACACTCGTGCAGACGCAAGCGGAACGGGGGCGGCGAACACGGATCGGGTGACACACGCCACGCAGTCATCGTCCCCGCAAGCGAGCCCGAGCTTCAATGTGGAACGGAGCCCAGCCGTAGCTGAGAACCGCACGCGTCTTCAATTTTCCGGCGGGCAAGAAGCCGGGTGATTAAGCCATGGATTGAATCCGGAGAGCACCGTCTCCCGACGCATTCACCACCAGTTGAACATGCTCAAGCGGGCAAAGCGCTTCTGAACAAAACTGACGCTCGTTCCAAGTAACGACAACTCAAAGATCAGGGGCCGTAACGAACCCGCCCGAACACAAGCCCCATTGCGGCGCTCGGCATCAGTCGTTTGCGGTGAAAATTTCCAAAGCCTTGAAGCACTACGGCCGGGCCAACGAAACAACCAGCGCGCTAGCCCGGCGCTATCCTCGCTTCAATTCCGCACATACTCAGGAACTGAGCACGCGGTGTACACGACATGGCATCCCTGACCCCCATCCCTTATACAAAGACGAGTTGCCAATTGAATTGCTTCATCAACAGTCGCCTTTCCACCAAAGCTGGTGCCGCCGGAACCCGAACTGGGGACCACCGCAGCAACGCATTGATTCTCGTAGGAGAAAGAAGTTCGACAGGCACGACCACCTGATTGCCGGCATTGCATCACAGCCTCTGCCTCTGCGTCAGACTTACTACGCCTCCCGGTAGACACTCCAGACGCGCCCTCAGGAGAAACAGAGATCGCACCCCACGTTTTGATCCACTTCCCTGCCGGTTGCGGCGTCTTGAGCGATCCGTCACCCGCCCCAGGGATCGGAGCGCAGCCGCCTACTCCTTGGCCGCCAATCGGGTACTGTCCAGGCGGACAACGCCCCTCCGCATATGCACTTGCAGAGAACGCGAGCAGCAGAACTAACAGGATCACTTTCTCAATTTTCATAAGCTCTACTCAACGACCAAGACAATTCGGTGCAACGGCCATCATGGAGGAAGGAGGACCTAACGATTTGCTCCCCGAAGACCCGTCTCCTGTACTCCAATCGTCGAGTTTTGCGGCAAACCCATGCGTGATACTCCAGCGGTCGCATCCTGAGTACCGGTTGAAACACCAGCATTGGCGGTTGCCCGTTCGGGCCCGGCGCCGGCGCCAAAGGGCTGCCACCTATCTGAGAATATGCCATGAAGCTACCCGAGGTGCCCTGGAAGAACATGGCTGCCATTGGGGGCGCAGTCGGGAAACGCGTCGTTAAGATCGGACCTATGCCGCCCTGCCAGATCGTCGATTGGTCATGTTACCGGTGGACGCGGCCGTACGCGGGAACCTCTTCACAATCGCTGTCACGCATAACGGGGCAGACACGCGGGTCAGCGTGTGCAGCACCATCGACACCATGACCACAGGAATCGCCCTCATGCCCAAGGGCGTTTGCTGCATGCAGAATCAGTCTGACCTGACAATTGGCGACATTTCCGGTTGGCAGAAAGCTAGCGTCCGAGGCGCGCAACCGAAAAAGGAAAAGGCATTGATCAGGCCCCTTTTTCTCGAAAAATCACAGCATAATTGTAACGAGCAACAGAGCTCTACTGCCGCTAGAACTCACATCAACGGAATGACTTGAACTCAGACATGCTACATGCCGAATAGATCAACTCACAGCGCGCAGCATTACCATGCGCTTGGCATTCACGCAGCGAATTCGTTTTTGCCTCACTCTCCGATGGAGCTCTCGACGAATATGTTGCCCCCCCTTTCATCCTGAACTCACTTACTTCTGGCCCAGCGAGTGCAACACATTGATTGTGGTACTCCATTAAGATTTTACAACTCGCGCCCCCAGCTTTAGCACACTGCGAAATTGCGACCGAAGCCGCCTCTCGCTTCGAAGCCCTCGACTCCGAGACGCCGATTGCGAGCATCGCCCCTTGCGCAGGAGAGGTATCCTGAGCAATCGCTCCCAGCGAGTCTCCCATCTCCCGGTAGGTACAGGAGCACTTGGCTGAGCACTGCCTTGACTCTGGCCGCCAGGAATCGGCGCACATCCACCAACCCCCTGTCGATCATCGCCAATGGGGTACTGACCAGGAGGGCAGCGCCCTTCCGCCCACGCGAACGAGGGAGCGATAAGCAGATAGACCAGAAGGAACATTCTTTTCATGGCAGTCAACTCCAAACAATCAACTCAACTTCCAGCGCTCATTCCAGCGTTCCCGAATTTGCCTACCTGCTGCTGCGCACCTTGACCCGCATTGTGGCTGCCCATGACCGTATATCCAGCGCCAGCCCCTGAGGCTCCACTTGCTGTGTTCGCACTACTGCCGTCCTTCGTCTGCGCCGGCGTATAACTACCCGGCGGCTGCCCATTCGGGCCCGGCGCCTGCGCCACCGGGCTGCCACCTATCTGCGAATATGCCATGAAGCTACCCAGCGTGCCCTGGAAGAACATGGCCGCCATTGGGGGCGCAGTCAAAATCAAGGTAGTCAGGATCAATCCCATGCCGCCCTGCTGCATCGCCTGACTGGTCATGCCGTCACTGGACGCGCCCATGAGCGGGAACTTGTTCACAAGCGCCGTCATCCAGAACGAGGCCGACACGCGGATCACCATGTCCAGCGCGATCGAGACCATCGCCGCCAGCACCGCCATGGAGAACATGGTTCCAATACCGTAGAACAGCCATCGCTGGAACAACTGCTTGGTCTGATCGAACAATAGACTAAGGATGAACTGCGCCCCGAACCAATCAACTCAGCGCCAAAGGCAGAAGCTAGTAGACAAATGAATTACAGAACGACGTTTTATCTCCAAGAGTAATCACCTCGCGCTCACGTTGACCGAACCCGTGGACAACAGCGCCCACCCTTGGCGCAACTTCGCCATCTCAAGCGAAAGCGAAAGCGAAAGCGAAAGCGAAAATAGAAATGGCCCACGTCTTAGCGGGCCACCCCTAAAATAAAAAAAGCAGACCTTCAGTATGCAACCAAGCCCAGCCAGTGTCAGGAATCACATCAACGGAAAGACTTGAACTCAGACTCACTACAGGCCGAGTAGATGACGCTGCACTCGGTACCATTCGCAGCCGCCTTACATTGTTCCAATGCGTTACGCCTTGCAAGCTCCAAGGTTTCCGCGCGGGCAGCTATCGAGCTTGCCGAAGTCGCGCCTTTAGGAGTATCCGCAAGCGCCACGCACTGATTGTTGTAAACGATGAGAACCTGGCACTTCTGCCCTCCTCCCAAACGGCATTGATCCAGAGCCACAGAGATCGCCTCGGACTTGCTTTTGCGAGATTCCGAAACGCCTGTAGCGCTGACGACCCTACGAGCATTGGCGCTGGAGTCTTCCGCAATCGCGCCCCATCGCTTTTCCCACTTCCCAGATGGAGCGGGTGCGGTCGGCGATGACGAAGAATCAGCTCCCCCCGGAATCGGGGCACACCCAAGAACACCCTGAGCACCACCCACGGGATACTGGCCTGGCGGACACCTGCCCTCGGCATATGCCGCTGCAGGAATCGACAAAATCGCCAAGAGCAACAGAGTCTTCATCATCTTCACCTTCAACGAAAAACGGGTCTTCATTTCACCAACGCGTTGCCCAAGGCACCCGGCGACTTGGATTCAACATGCTGATTTTGACCAGAACCCATCACCGAGCGCCCTTCAAGTTGCGGAGAGGGACCACTGGACCCCTGCGATGAATTCTTCTCCTGCGCGGGCGTGTAGTAGCTACCCGGCGGCTGCCCATTCGGGCCCGGCGCCTGTGCCACCGGGCTACCGCCTATCTGCGAATATGCCATGAAGCTACCCAAGGTGCCCTGGAAGAACATGGCCGCCATTGGGGGCGCAGTCAGAATCAAGGTCGTCAGGATCAATCCCATGCCACCCTGCTGCATCGCCTGACTGGTCATACCGTCACTGGACGCGCCCATGAGCGGGAACTTGTTCACAAGCGCTGTCATCCAGAACGAGGCCGACACGCGGATCACCATGTCCAGCGCGATAGATACCATCGCCGCCAGTACCGCCATGGAGAACATGGTTCCAATGCCGTAGAACAGCCATCGCTGGAACAGCTGCTTGGTCTGGTCGAACAGAAGGCAAAGAATGAACAGTGGTCCCAAGCCGATGAACAGGGCCATGGCGACCTCATACAGCAGCAACATGGAACCTGCCGTCACTGCAGGTCCGCCCGTGCCCAGGCCGATGAACCACATCGCGCGGGTCTTGTCAGCCTGCAGCTCGGGATCATTGAGAATCTTGATCCCATCGATGCTGGACAGCGCCACCTGCATCCAGGCAAGGCTCTTGTCGATCTGCGCCTCGGGCTTCTCGTCCTTGCCGGTCACAACGTGCGTGATCAGCCCCTTCACGTCTTCCGTCAGGAATTCATGGAGGTCGCGACCGAACATGCCCATGCTCGTCGCCACCGCCACGATCAGGGCTGGCGTTCGTCTCTTGAATCACCAAGGCCATCATTGATGAGCCGATATCCCTTGAGCACTTCCCACGAAGTGAGCCCAAGCTTAACAATCCAATGCGCGCTCAGCGTATACGCGCATCATCAGAAACACACCCACAGGATTGCACGCGGGATAGCGGTACGGCCTGACGAACTTGGAGGCGATTCGCGACATCATATTGAGGAGCCCAACTGAATTAAGCCTTCTCAACTAAACGGACGCCACTTAAATCTAGCGCCAACGCGCACCACCCGTCAGCCCCAGACCCCACCTGCCAAGCAGGCATACTTGCAAGCCAGTCTCAAAATTCGCTCACGCTGAAGTTCCACTAGTACTCCTGAAAAATCGGATCAGAGCATGCGGAATAAAATACTTTACACCCTGCGCTTCCCCGCTTTGTGCATTCATCCATTGCAAGTTTCGTCGCGAGAGCCTCCGTCTCGGCTCGCCACGTCACCGCTCCTCCTCTTTCGAGACTCGAAGGGGTAACCATTGCAGCGCATTGGTTTTTGTAGGACATCGTCACTCGGCAATCACTAGCGCCTCCGCGGGCACACTGCGAAATAGCTTCTTTTTCTGCAGCGCCTTTCGAACTCTGACCCGTTGATGCACCGGCATCACCGCTCGGAGCAGTGGCAATAGCTCCCCAAGTTTTCAACCAGCGGCCTGTTGGCCTAGGCGCCGCCGTTGCATTCGCCCCACTGTCCCCGCCCGGAATCGGTGTACACCCCCCCACGCCCTGCCCACCAATGGGATACTGTCCGGGTGGACAACGACCTTCTGCGCTAGCGGACGGAGCATCCACCAAGAAGAGGATCAACAGCAAAGACAGCATCGAGGCGTACGCTGCTACCAGTTGCTTCGCCCTGAATTTATTCGCTGCACGCATCACAATCACCTTGGCTCTATCTCGGTTTATTGCCAATCCCCATCCTGCCTGGATCATGCTCGGGCGTGGAGTTAGAAGGACCGGTGAACATCTTTGTTGGAGCACCAACTTCATTAGCGCCTTCACTTCCCTTGCTCGTCGAAGGCTTATCCGGCGTGTAGTAGCTACCCGGCGGCTGCCCGCTCGGGCCAGGCGCCTGTGCCACCGGGCTGCCACCTATCTGCGAATATGCCATGAAGCTACCCAAGGTGCCCTGGAAGAACATGGCCGCCATTGGGGGCGCAGTCAGAATCAAGGTCGTCAGGATCAATCCCATGCCGCCCTGCTGCATCGCCTGACTGGTCATACCGTCACTGGACGCGACCATGAGCGGGAACTTGTTCACAAGCGCTGTCATCCAGAACGAGGCCGACACGCGGATCACCATGTCCAGCGCGATAGATACCATCGCCGCAAGAACCACCATCGAGAACATGGTGCCTATGCCGTAGAACAACTACCTTTGAACAGCTGCTTGGCCTAGGCAAACAGCAGACAGAAGATGCACAGGGACCGCAGGACGAAGAACGAGGCCCAAAGCGACCTCGTACAGCAAACGCTCTGAATGTTGGTTTGGTCAATACTCGCTAACAAGCCGTAATGCGACCTCTAACAACTCATGCCTGTACGCCCCGGTCGCACTTCGCTCAGTAAGACTTGAAGAGCGGCTCAGTGCAGTCGGTATAGAGCACCTTGCATTGCCCAATGCTCTCCTTACTGCACGCAGCCAGCACATTCTGGGTTGCACTTTCGCGCGATGCTCCCGTGTTCGTCCTTACCTTCCGTCCTTCCTGCGCGGTCGCGTAGGCAACGCACTGGTTCTTGTAAGTTGTCAGGACTTTGCAGTCGGTCGCCCCATACTGCGCACATCGCTCTTGGGCTTCTGTCTCGGCTGCCGACTTATCCTTATGACCCTTGGATGCCCCCATGTCACCGGACGCAGGTGACAGAGAGATGGCACCCCACGTCTTGATCCAACGGCCGTCGGGCCTGGGCGCAGATGTGCCGCTCTCCCCCCAGTTGGAATCGGGGCGCACCCACCGACACCCGGGCCACCGATTGGGTACTGACCTGGCGGGCAACGCCCTTCTGCAAATGCTTGGCCGGCAGCTACCAACGTAATCATCAGAAGAATCACGCGCGAAGCCAAAGACATATTTACCTCTTCATCAATTGCCGCTGATCTTATTCGCAGCCCGGAGCCCAGTCTCCTGGGGGACAGCAGCCCCCTTGCGGAACAGTGAGCCTGCCATTCCCAGCTGAATTACTGGTTTCCGGATTGACAGAATCCTGCTTCGAAGGAGCAGCTGGTGTATAGGTGCCGGGTGGACGCCCATCCGCACTCGGAGTAGCGGCTGCGCTACCACCTATCTGCGAATATGCCATGAAGCTACCCAAGGTGCCCTGGAAGAACATGGCCGCCATTGGGGGCGCAGTCAGAATCAAGGTAGTCAGGATCAATCCCATGCCGCCCTGCTGCATCGCCTGACTGGTCATGCCGTCACTGGACGCGCCCATGAGCGGGAACTTGTTCACAAGCGCCGTCATCCAGAACGAGGCCGACACGCGGATCACCATGTCCAGCGCGATAGATACCATCGCCGCCAGTACCGCCATGGAGAACATGGTTCCAATGCCGTAGAACAGCCATCGCTGGAACAGCTGCTTGGTCTGGTCGAACAGAAGGCAAAGAATGAACAGTGGTCCCAAGCCGATGAACAGGGCCATGGCGACCTCATACAGCAGCAGCATTGAACCTGCCGTCACCGCAGGGCCACCCGTGCCCAGGCCGATGAACCACATCGCGCGGGTCTTGTCAGCCTGCAGCTCGGGATCATTGAGAATCTTGATCCCATCGATGCTGGACAGCGCCACCTGCATCCAGGCAAGGCTCTTGTCGATCTGCGCCTCGGGCTTCTCGTCCTTGCCGGTCACAACGTGCGTGATCAGCCCCTTCACGTCTTCCGTCAGGAATTCATGGAGGTCGCGACCGAACATGCCCATGCTCGTCGCCACCGCCACGATCAGGGCGGCGCGCGCCATGTTGGTCACCAGGATCATCATCGAGTCCCGGCTGCGGCCGGTGACGATCCGATAGCCCTGTACCAGCACCCACAGGGTCATCAGGGTCAGCGCGATGCCGCCGACCCACGTCATCATGTTCTCCATCAAATGGAAGCCGAACTTGCCAATCCTGTCGCGCAGGTAGTCAAGAATCAGCTTGAAGAACACGAAGTCGCCGATCGACTGGATACGCACAGCGTGCTCCATCAGATCCTGGAACCCGCCCGAAAAATCAAAGTTGGCAATCGACCTGATCGTCATTCCTGCAATCCCTTGGTAATACCGCTTTTGCACCGGTGGCCGCCCCTTGCACTTGCTCTGGCCACCCCACCGCCTGCCTCAATCGATGGACAGTGCAGCCTTCAGCGCGACTGTCTTCACCAGATCGCTCGCAAGGGTCTTGGTGGGATCTCCCTTGAGCGCCGCCTGTGCCACAATCTTCTGGTTGGCTTCCATGACTTCAATGTAGGCATCGTAAGAACGCATGCGTCCTTCCCAGCTCTGCGCTGCCACTTCCAGGTTGATGGCCATGCGGGTCGCTTCGCTGTCCGAACCCTGGACGTTGCCCTGATCATTGCTGAGGATGCGCAGATCGAAAATTTCCTTCAGGCCCGACTCCATCTGGGGAATGGACTGCACGAGGAACATCACCGAATCGTTGTACTTGCGATTCTGCATCATGCGGATGTTCACGCAGATCTGGGTCTGCTGCTCCTTCATGTCACCGGTCGGATTGAACACAAGACTCTTGAAAAGATCGCCGGGCGAGAAACTGCTCTTGCTGCCACAGGTTTCCGCCACCAGATAGTCCGCAGGCACGGGTACCAACGGCTGCCCCTCCGGCAGGCCGATCTTGCGCATCTGAGCCTGCACCTTCACCAGCGCCTGAGCGTACTGGTCCAGCGTCCTTTTCCAACGCTCTGCCTGCTCGGCATACTCGGCAGCGTCGGCCGCGTAACTGGTGATCGAGTTCTTGTACTCATAGATGGCCTGCATCAGGTTCGAGTAATCAAACACCGGCCAGCCTGCGTTTGCCGTCGTGGTTGCCAACGACATCACGGCGCCCAATGCCAACGCGCTCAGTCGAGTGCTGCGCGGCATACCGGCCTTCTTCCTGTTCTTGCTCAGACTGTTCATCATCGTCTCCATAGTCGGTCGTTCAAGAGCGTCGGGACACCCGACTCATGCCACGGCCTCAGTACTCGCCGTCTTGCCCGAACCCTTTCGATTCTTGTAGAAATCTTCCAGCCACTGTTCCGGCGTGAGCTCGTCCACGGTGATCCGATTGCGGACTGCAGCCGTCTGCAACACCCGATGCATGATGTCGATGTTGTCGGTCGAGGCCGAGATCACCGACAGGATGTCGTCCATGCCACGCAGGTTGAGCTGGCAGACGCTGGACGCATGACCCTGCTTGACCAGGAAGCAGCGCGAGCGCTCGTCCAGGGCGGTAACCACCCTGAACTCGGCCTCGGTCAGCTTCAGGCCGTCCATGTAGTCGCTCTTGCTGGCGTTCGGGTTGGGCAGAAGGATCAGCGTGGCGGTCTGTTCAATCAGCGCGGCGGAGATGTCACTCTTCAGTGCATCTTCCGGGCTCTGCGTTGCGAAGATGCCCAGACCGTTCTGCTTACGGATGGTCTTCTGCTTGTTCTTCGCGAATTCCTTCAGGCCACCCTCGCCGTCCAGGATCTTCCAGAATTCGTCCATCACGTAGATCAGCGGACGACCATCGATCAGCGACTCCAGGCGGTGCAGCAGGTAATTGATGACCGGCACGCGCACTTCGGGGTTGTCGATGATGTCGGTGTAGTCGAAGCCGATGATGTTGGCCTTGCTCAGATCAACGGTGTCGACCGGATTGTCGAAGACCCAGCCCAGCGAATTGCCCGAGGTCCAGCGGCGCATGCGCGCGTACAGCCCATCGTCACCCATGTTGGGCAGGCTCTTCTGGAAGTTGGTCATGCTGCGCAGGTGCATCGGCGTATCGAGCATGCTCTCTACAGCGCGATAGATATCCTCTTCCTCGCGGGCACTGTACTCACGCTTGCCGGCCAGCACCTTGATCAGGTCGGCGAGGAACTGGACGTTGGCTTCATTGTTCTCGCACTGGAACGGGTTGAAGCCGGTTGGCGCACCGTTCTCCAGGGCCAGATAGTTACCACCGCAGGCGCGCACGAAAATCTCCGCACCACGGTCCTTGTCGAAGAAGAAGATGGTCGGCGACGGCTCGTACTTCTGAACCTGGCTGAGCAGGAAGTTGATCAGCGCGGTCTTACCGGTACCGGACTTGCCGATCACCATGGTATTGGCGATCGCCTTCTCGCCCAGCGAGTTCTCTGACGGATGGGTCGCGTGGAAATTGAAGTAGTACGGCTGGCCGTTGGTGGTCTGCAGCGTGGTGACGCAATCGCCCCACGGGTTGTTGTGCTGCTTGCCGGTCGCGAAGTTATGCAGCGGCGACAGGCCCAGGAAGTTCAGCGAGCTGACATTGGCCAGGCGGGTGCGGTAGCGCCAGTTGGCCGGCAGTTGGGAGTAGAAAGACGAGGTAACCGCCAGATCTTCCTTGGTCGATACAAAACCGGCATTGGACAGCTCGGCGCGCGTCGTGGCCACGTTCTGCGACAGCTTGGCCTGGCTGTCGCCGTAGACTGCCATGATGAAGTGATACTCGCCGAGCACGAAATTACCCGACGAGAGCTGATCCATCGCCTGGTCCAGCTCGACGATCTGGCTGACTGCCTTGTCGCCGGAGGAGATCATCATGCCCTTGGTGCGGTCGAGCACCTTGAGCGCGTCCTGACGCCCCATCGGGCTGAACGAATGGGTGATGACGTACTCGTAGTCCAGGTACTTCAGGCCGTTGAGGATGCCCGGGTAAGTTCCCTCGGCATACTCCTTGATGTTCAGGATGGCGCCGAAGTGGTTGGCACCATTGGGGGTATTGATGACGAAGTCACCGGTCTTGGACGAGAACATGTGCCGGCTGACCGGCAGGTAGTCCTTGATTGGTGCCGACAGCACCGGGACCGGCTCGTCAATGCGATTGATCAGGTAGCCGAACAGCTCCAGCGTTTCCGAGAACACCACGCCATTCTTGGCCTCATACATGCCCAGGCGATACGGCGCGTAGTCGCGGATCACGGCCTCGACGTTGCCGGCCAGTTCCATCAGCTTTTCGACTGCCTGCTCCTGCTCCGCGCGCAGCTTGTCCACGTTCGCCGACTTCTCGACGAAGCGCTTACCCGCCACCACGGGGCGATAGATCATGGTCAGGTACAGCTCGTTCTGCATGATGCGCTGCGAGGACAGCATGCCCATGTACTGATCGGACACGTCCTGGTTGAAGCGCTGCTTGTAGTTGCTCTTGCCCTTCAGCGTGCGGCGACGACGGATGTCATGCACCCAGAACGCCACGTTCACGAAGTCGGGAGCACGCAGCGTCTGCAGCAGGCGGTTGAACGTGTTGTGGCGATGCTCCAGCTCCCACTCCTCACGGCCGACGAACGGCAGCCCTTCCAGATGCCAGGTCAGCAGGTAGTCGCCGCCCGTGGTCTTGACCACGTTCGGGGCGACGTGCGACGACAATGGAATGAACTCGCTGATGGAGGTGTCTGGGCTGAACATACGACTGCTTCCAAAGAGGTACTGCCAAGAAGTTTCAACAGACCCGACGGGCGCTTGCGCCCGCCGGGCCGGATCCGGACCTCAATCCATTCGGGCCGGCTTGTCGCGGTAATGGTTGGGGTTGAACACCCACATGCCATCGTGTTCCTGCACGTTGCGGACTTTCAGCTTGAACATCAGGCGCAGGCCCAACAGGCGGAAGATCATTTCGTCACGCTTGGCCATCTGTCGCATGATGAAGACCGCCACCGGAATGGTGAGCAGGAACCAGAAGTTCGTATACATGCTGAGCAGCAGCAACCCGCCTGCCACCATGAAGAATGGCAGGTAAGGCACACCCAGGAACATGGCCGGGCGCGTGCAGCCGCGGAACACGACGTTCTTATGCACTGTAGTACTGGATCGCGTTTTTGATCAGGTAGTAGCCAGTGCTGGTACCAGCACCGCACTTCCCATCACTACCTTCGCCCAGCAGCATGCGTGCGATCTGGCCAGCGGCACCGATCAGCACGCCACCGATCAGGATCGGCGCGACGTCACCGATGCGCTTGTGCGCGAAGGCGATCTGGTAGCCGGCGAAGATCACCGCAATGGTCACCACGGCGATTGAGGCCATGTTCAGCAGGCCGTTGATGTTGGAGAAGAAACCGCAGACCTTCTTGTCGGTGCCGCCGAAGTCGGTGCCGGTGGCGAACACCTGCGGGGCGAACAGTGCGCCAACGAAGATCGTGGCCATCAGCAGGGTCTTCAGCGTGCGCTGGGCCTGGACGAGGTCGAGATTGGATCGCTTCATGGATTGATTTCCTTGTTGATGGACTAACACAACTGAATCGGCCAGCCGGGGGACTGGCCGCACCACGACTTCGTCAGAACACGAAGGCCGCATCCCCTGCGGGAATCTGTTGCACCGGTGCGGCCTGCACCGGCGCGTTGTACGAATTGTCGGCACCCGCCACAGGCTGGTTACGCTCGCTCCAGGGCCGCAGCATCACGGGCCCCTCATTGCTGGCACCGGCGGCGCCCGGCAACTGCTGCGGCATGGCCATGGCCTGCGCAGCACGCTGCTGAGGCAACTGCTGCGGCATACCACCGGACTGTTGCTGCGGATAGGCGGCCCCTTGGCTGGGTTGCGCTTGAGGCTGCATCATCCTGTCCACCGAACCCAGCACCACCTTGGACAGCGCCTGGTCGGCGAGATTCAGCAAACTACCCGCGCCATCGCCCCGGTGGACGGGTACACGACATAGGCGCGTGCGGGATCTTCGGACGGCACGTACACCGGGCCGTTGGATTGAGCAACGATGCGCGCCTGCGCCGGAGAGGCCAGCTGCGGATGATGTTCGACCTTCACGCTGCGGCGCTCGCCGCGGCTCACCACGTCGATCGGCGCAACACCATTGCTGGCAACCTGCTGGCCGCGGCGGATCGAGTCGTAGATCTTCTGCACGTAGCCGTGACGGAAGCCGGTCTCGAAGTTGCCCGAGTAGTAACAGCTGAACGACTTGCCCCAGTCACCACCGGAGCGCTTGTAGCACTCGGCGAGAATGCGCGAACCGGCCTGCAGGTTCGGGCACTGCTGGAAGGCCTTCTCGTACGAATCCAGCCCGTATTTGCCCAGGTTGTAGCGATTGACCTGGGCCAGCCCGATCGAGAAGTTGTAGCCCTTCTCTTCCAGCATGCGCACCGTCGCCAGCGCTTCATCCAACGCCTTGGGCTGGCGCACCAGTGCACCGCCGACCACGCCGATGGCGTAGGGATTGCGCGACGATTCGACGTTGATGACGTGCTGCATCACATCCATCGACACGGCCATCTCCGGGCACGCCATCATTTCCAGTCCTGGCAGCATCCCTCAGCCCTCCTGCCCCTGGGCACGCCCAGGATTGAAGTCGATGCCGGTGATGTAGCGCGAGCCAGCATGCGCCTTGATATGCACAACGATGTCGATGGTCATCATCAACAGCCGCTTGATCACGTTGAACTCCAGGCCCGAACCTTCGGCTGAAGCCTTAACCATCAGTGCAAGCTGGTCCCAGGTCTGCTCCGGGCTGCCCGCATGGCAGCTGGTGATCGAACCCGGATGGCCGGACGCGCAGTTGCGGATGAAGTAGAACGCTTCGTCACCGCGCAGCTCGGCCAGGATGATACGCTCGGGCTTCATGCGCAGGCAGGCTTCCATGCAGCTCTTGGCCGTGACATTGCTGGTGCTCTGCCCGCCCTTGGAATACAACAGGTGCACCACGTTGGGCTGGGTCAGGAACAGCTCGCGTGCGTCCTCGATGGTGACCAGGCGCTCGTTGTCCGGGATATGGTTGACCAGCGCCTTCATGAAGGTGGTCTTGCCGCTGCCGGTCGCACCGGATACCACGATGTTCTTGCGGTACATCACCGCACGCCGGAAGAACTCGGCGTACTCTCGCGAATGACGCAGCTCCAGCAGCTCGCGATCCTGCTCGCTGATGCTGCCATCGCTTTCCAGGATCTGATTGAAGAAGCCGTCTTCGTGATACTGGCTGAGCGACTTGGTGTGCTTGGACGGCAGACGGATGGTGATCGACACCTTGCCTGCATCACATGCAGGCGGAATCACGAACTGCGCACGCTGGCCAGTGGGGAACGTGAGCGACACGACCGGATCGGCATCGGTGATGCGCTGGCCGGTGTTGCTCTCGTTCACCACCGCCGTGCAGAACTGCCGGGCCCGCTCGAAGGTCAGGCTCGGCACGTCCACCCGCTGCCACCCGGCCCGCGTTTCCAGGTACAGCTCACCGGGACGGTTGATGCAGATTTCCGTCACTTCCGGAGAGGTCATGTACTCGGCGATGCCCAGCACTTCGTACTGATAGCGCAGGAAATCGCTGGAGACGAGGGCGAGGGGTGACACTTCGGCGTCCATGATCGTTCGTTGGGTTACCGGCGGGGATGCAGCACGTTGGTGAAGTCGACGTCCTTGGCGACGTAGACGTTCACGATCGTGCCCTGGTTGATGGTGACGGTTGGCGGACGACGGTTGCTGCTGAGTGCCTCGTTGGCCAGGCGCTCCATCGTGCGTGCGGTAGCACTCTCGTAGGGCGACTGCACCGTCATGCCATTGTTGGCGATGGTCGTGGTCTCCGGACCGTGCTCGGCGGCCGCATACTTGAAGGCGTCGGAAATCAGGCTGATCATCAGCGCCGATGCGATACGGCTACCCCAGTGCGCGCTGTACTGGCCCGGATGACCGGCGCCACCCAGCTGATCCACGCCCGGGCTGGACATCGCAACGTCGATGCCATTCGGTGTGGTGATGCGATCCCAGATCACTTCCACGCGCTTGCCCATCGGACCGCCGCCGTAGGCGCCATAGATCTTGGAGCCCTTCGGCAGCAGCAGGTTGCGACCGTTGATCGAGTACACCGGCTCGGTCAGCAGGCACGAGGTGTAGCCGGCGAGGTCGGTGATGATGCGGGTTTCCAGCACGCAACGCAGGTAGGTGCCACGCACCAGCAGCGCATCGGGGCTTTGGATGTAGGTGGCGCTGGAGACATCCTCGACGTCCGGGCCGCGGCGAACCTTTGCGGGAGCGGTGTTGCCGTTCTGCGCCTGCAGCGTGGCGAGCATGGCCTGTTCGTAGGATGAAGGAGGACCCCCAGCCTGACCCTGCCCTTCACCCATGCCACCCACGCCACCGCCAGACCCGGCAATGCGGCGATCAAGCAGCGAGGGGCCACGCTCGATCTCGCGCTCCTGACGCGTGCCCATCATCGCTGGCGAAATGGCATTGCTCTCCTGCGGCGGCAGCGGTGGCAGCATCGGAATCGGGTCAGCGGGCTGCATCGCCTGCGACGGAACCGGACCCGTCTGCACGGCGTCCGGCAGCGTCGGCGTAGACACGCGCGCAACTTCCGGCACCTTCTGCACGGCATTCTTGTCATCCTGCCCCTTCCGGAACAGCAGGAAGCCCATGGCCACAAGCAGCAGCACGATACCGCCGAGGAACAGCAGCGCCTTGCGGTTCAACCGCTGCTCTTCGGCCGAGCGCAGCTGCGGCGCGGCCGCATCCAGATCCGGCGCGGGCTCGGCCTGGGTCGTGCCGAAGTAGGGATTCGACGGCGCGTCCGCGGCACCCTGTGCGCCGTACGGGCTCTGGCTCTCGTCGCGTCCGTTGTTCGGGTCGTTTCCGGGAGTGTTCTGCTGGCTCATTTCTTCACGTTCCTTCGCAGGCCGACGACGAAGTCGCCGTGGCGGATGACCAGGTACGGGTGCGTCCCGTGCACGATCAGCGTATTGCCTTCAACCGTGGTGTTGACCACGAAGTCTTCACCGTATTCCGTTTCACGACCGAACACCGCCGGGAAGATGCCGGTCTTGTACTCCGGCGAATTCGGCAGTTTCAGGTAGGTGAAACGACCATCGTCGTAGGCGTTGACCGGGATCAGCCACCCCATCTTCTTCGCCTTGCTGGTCGAATAGGAGTAGTTGAAGTTGTACTGCCGGTCCTTGGCCAGTTCCGAGCTCAACAACGGCTTGGCCTCTTCTTCGACCGCTTCCTGGGCGACACCGAACACGGTGTCGTTGGGATAGACGAAGGCGATCTTGTACTGCACGCCTGCACGGCGTGCCTGCTCCAGCTGGCGCCAGTCGGTGGCTACTACCTTCAGTTCGAAGATGTAGGAATGGGTCTCGGTGCGCACCATCATGTTGGTGTCGACGTCGACGTTCTTCGGCTTGAGGTAGAACACGTTCTCGCGGCGGGTCAGTTCCCAGCCGCTGCTGAAGCCGGTGCTGTAGTCGAGGATCTTCTCGTTAGGGCTCAACTCGATCTGGGTGGTCAGGCCCAGGCCGGTGCGAACCGGATAGATGCGGTCCTTCTCGTACTCGTAGTGGTCAACCGCCTGCGCCATCGCCGCTGCTGAGAACAGCAACGACAACATCGACAGCAGCGCCAGCGCGCTTCCCCTGATATTTCGACTACTCATCGGTTGCTTGCTCCATCAGCAGTTCCGGTGGAATTGTTCTGCGCCGGCCTCATGGCCGGATGTCCGGGCATGGCCTGCCCCGGCATTGCTTGCCCCTGCACCGGCTGACCCGGCATGGGTTGACCCTGTACGGGCTGGCCCGGCACCTGGCCATTGGCTGGCACCGCGACCGGCTGGCCGGTGGCCGGGTCGATCATGGTGGCCGCGGCCGGATTGTTGGGATCGTAGGCGCCCTGCCCCTGCTGCGCCGCCTGAGCGGCCTGTTGCGCCTGCGCCTGCATGGCGCCGTCATCCGGCACCGGCACACCACGCGAGTAGTCGTTGTCGACGCGGTACTCGGTGACCTGGAACGCCAGCGGGTTGAGGATGCGATCCTGCTCGGACAACGCCAGGTTCTGGTTGTACTCGAAGCGCATCGTCACCAGCTGGTTGTCCAGGTAGGTAGAGACGCCGGTGCGCTTGTCCAGCAGGCTGCGCTGGATGCGCACCGAAGCGCCGCGGAAGCTGCCGTTCGGCTCGGCCCCCAGTGGCGTGATGCTGAGGATCTTGACCCGGATGGCGCGTTCGCGGCCATACATCACGAACGGGTTCTGCGGATTGTTGCCGGCATAGCGGACACGCATGGACTGCGCCACCGGATCGGTGGACATCACGAACACCAGTTCCCAGTCACGCAGCCCCATCACCGCCGAGTCGTACGATTCGCGCGCGAGCACGTACTGGGCGACGTTGCTGCGATTGATCGCTTCGTTGGTGGTGATCGTCTCGCCCTGGAAGGTGCCACTCAGGCGCGCGACGGTCGCGGTACCCGTGTAGGCATCGGCCATCACCAGGAACGGCACCTTCTCCTTCAGCGGCAGCATGTAGTAGTAGCCGCCCGCCAGGGCGAGCGACATCAACAACGAGCCCGTGGCGACCCACCACGCGCGCCGCTCGCTGCGGCGCGCCATGTCGGCCACGGTGATCTCGTAGCTGACCGCCTTGGCGACCGACTGCTCGACCTTGGGACTATTGCCGGGATCCTTCTTGCGGAACATGGATTCTTCCGTACTGCTGAAACATCAATGGGCGTGGCACCCCTGCGACAGGCGCGGGGAGCGGCACGTTCGATGATTTCGAGGTGGACTCAGGTGCCGCTGTTGGAATCAGCGCCCTGCGCCGACGCGGTCGGCGTCGAGCCAGCGCTCTGCACAACGATCTGGTTGCCAACGATGGAGACGGAGATGCCCTGCGCCGCATAGGCTGCGGTCAGATCGATCACGGCCTGCTGTGCGTTGGTGGTGTCGATGTTCGAGACCGCGCCATACAGGGTGAAATCCGAGCTGAGGCGGTAGTCCAGCGTGCGCCCGGAATCCTTGGCCCAACGCTCGAGCATGGCTTTGAGCGTGCCATCCATCGGCGAGGCCTGGTAGACGTAGCTGGAGTACAGCGGAATTTCGGTCGTCGTCGCAGCAAAGCGGTTGACCGGCTTCCAGCGGCCTCCGAAATCCGGAGCGGACTTGGTGGCGCAACCGGCCACCATCAGCGCCGCCACTGCGGCGATGGACATTTTCGCGATAAACGCCTGATTCATACGGGCTTCACTTTGACGTACGAAAAAGCAGTCCCGAGCATTGGTCCCCTGGTCGTCCGGCGCTGCATCGCGCACGCCGGAATCGGAGGGACACGCTGTGTGCAGCGCACCCACTCCGGCTCCCCTGCAGCCCAAAGGCTGCCAACCAGGTCGCGGGGCCATCGGCGCAGCCGACAACACATCCGCATACCTCACCAACGTCGAAACCATCCTTGTTTCCATGGCACAAACTCCTGGCCACCCTGCTGCTACATCTTCGACATCCAGCACACACTTCTGGACGACATGCACAGGGTCGCACAACCACGCGTCAATTCCATGTCAGACAAGTCTGAAAATCCATGAACAAATGCCAAATTCTTGACCGAAATCACGAATTCACATTCTTAACTTCGAATCAAATTCACAAATTAAGCGTCGTGAATTAGACGTTCAGCATCGGAACGTCCACCTTCGGCAGCAGCCTCGAAGTGAAGTAGCGGTCCTTGTAGTAGCGGATCTTGTCGCACTTCACCGGATGCGGTATGCCCTCATACAGGAACACCTCCATGTCCGGCCCCATTGCCTTCAGCTCCTGCGGCAGCATCAGCGCGCGCCGTTCCTCGGTGAAGTTGTGGGTCTTCTCGCGGGCATGGGTGACGTTCTTCTTGCGCACCGTGGTGTAGCCCAGCATGTCCGAATAGTCATTGGCATCCTGTTGCTCACGCGGCGCGTACAGGATCTGCAGGGCATGGTTGGTGATGATGGTGCGTGACACTTCCCGGCCGTAGGTGGCGTCGAGCTGGGACATGCTCTGGATGATCGGCAGCAGGCGGATGTTGTAGCCAGCCATGTACGACACCGCCGAGGCGATGATCTCCACTTTGCCGATCGAGGTGAATTCGTCCATCAGCAGCAGGCACTGATACTTCAGGTCCGGGTTGGACTTGGGCAGTTCCTTGGTGTTGAGGTTGATCAGCTGGCTGAAGAACAGGTTGATGATCAGCCGGCTCTCGGCCAGCTTGTTCGGCTGGATGCCGATATAGATGGTCATCTTCTTCTTGCGGACATCGGTCAGCAGGAAGTCGTTGCAGCTGGTGGCCTTGTCCAGCACCGGATTGATCCAGGGATTGAGCGGTTCCTTGAAGGTGCCCAGGATCGAGGCGAAGGTCTCATCGGCCTGCGACAGCATGTTGGCGAACGCCGAACGGGCGTTGGCGCTGAGGAACGGCCGCTCCGACAGGGTCTTGAGGTACTTCTTCAGGTCGGTGCCGTCGCCGGAGGACAGCCGGTACACCGCACCGAGCGTGGGCGTGCCGGCGCCGCCCGGGAAACCGCTGCTGCGCTCGTCGTCCCAGTTCTCGAACAGGTACAGGGTGAAGGCCATGAACGCGTTGCGCGCCTGGCTGACCCAGAATTTCTGGTCCTCGGCCCCGTCCGGATACAGCATCGCGGCGATGCTCATCAGGTCCGAGACGCGGAAGGCCGGATCATCGGAGACGTAGCTGAGCGGGTTCCAGCGGTGCGTGCGCCGATCTTCGGCGAAGGGATTGAACAGGTAGATCTCCTGGCCCTGGCTGGCGCGCCAACCGCTGGTCAGGTCGAAGTTCTCCTGCTTGATGTCCAGCACGACCAGTGATTCGCCGTACTCCAGCAGGTTCGGGATGACCACGCCCACGCCCTTGCCCGAGCGGGTCGGCGCGGCCAGGATCACGAACTGCTGGCCATCCAGGCGCACCAGCTTGCCGCCATGGCTGCCGACCACGATGCTCTGGCCGGTCTTCTTGAACATGCCGTGCTTGGCCAGGTCGGCGCCGGTGGCGAAGCGCGCGTCGCCGTGCAGCGAGCGCTTGTCCTTCTTCAGCAGCAGCACCAGGCCGGCCACCAGCAGCACCAGCAGGGGCAGGCCGAAGCCCACGTAGCCAGCCCATTTGATCTTGCCCACGAAGGGCGCGACCTGCGGTTGGCCGATGGCGTGGACGTACTGGTAGTAGGTGTTCCAGGTGAACAGCTGGGTGTCCAGCCCCAGGAACAGCAGGGTCAGATAGCCGGAAAACACGAAACCGAGCAGCAGGGTCGCCAGCGTGATGATGGCGATGAGCAGATACTTCTTACTGGGCAACACCCGAATCCTCCATGATGCGCACGCGGCGCGACGGCCTAGCGGTGGCGCCAGCGCGACGCCTTCTTCCGCAGGTGGTTCTCGTTTTCCAGCCCGGGCTCCTCGCCCTCTTCACGCACCAGTTGCAGCAAGCGTTGGCGCGCTTCGGCCAGTGATATCAGGTCGGTCAGACGATCCCCATCGTCGGCGACGACCGCATGGCCGACCACATCGCCGGGAGCGTACACCGGCTCGTAGGACACCGCTACCAGCTGATAGCGCCCACGGGTTTCCAGCACATGCCTGAATTCCTGCATCTCACTCCTCCTTGTCGGGGCAACACTGCGTCCCCTGCCTCGCCATCATGCCCGTGGCAGCGTCATGGGCGCATCCACAACCGCTGCGGCTCTTGCGCGAAACTGTGCGCGGATATCCAAGGAGACTGCAATGGACTGGGTAGCACTTGCCCGTACGCTGGCCACCGAGGCCCACGCGGGGCAGTTCGACAAGGCCGGCCAGCCTTATATCGGCCATGTGGCGCGGGTGGCGGCCGCCGTGCGCGGCGACGATGACGCCGAAGTGGTGGCCTGGCTGCATGACGTGGCCGAGGACTGCCCGGCGTTTGCCGCGCGGATCGAGGTATTTCCGGCGCCGCTGCGCGAGGCGGTGCAACTGCTCAACCGCGATGCAGCTCCTGACGCGGACAGCTACTACGCGCGCATTGCCGCCCACCCGCTTGCATTGAAAGTGAAGCGCGCCGATCTGGATGACAACGCCGATCCACAGCGGCTGGCGATGCTGGACGGGACCACGGCAGGGCGCCTTCGCGACAAATACGCTCATGCCCGGGCGGCGCTGGGCATCTGAGCCCGCCGCGAGGCGGCGCGGAGGGCCGGCGTGTCACCGATCAAACGCTGATTTACCCTGAGTGCTGCTGCTCCTGTTGCAGTGCAGCAGTACAATGGACGGCTCCCCGCCCCATCGCGCCTCCGCATGAGCCCCAACTCTTCCCTGGCTGCGCGTCTGACGCCCCGCCAGCGCACCCTGATCATCCTCGCCCTGTCGCTGGGTGGATTTGCCATCGGCACCAGCGAATTCGCCAGCATGGGGCTGATGCTGGAGATCAGCCGCGGCCTGTCGATTTCCGAAACCCAGGTCGGGCACCTGATCAGCGCCTACGCCATCGGCGTGGTGGTCGGTGCCCCGATCCTCGCCTTCGTGGGTGCCAGCTTCCCGCGCCGCAAGCTGCTGTTGGCGCTGATGGGCTTCTACGCGATCGGCAACCTGGCCAGCGCGCTGGCACCGAATTACGGCACGATGCTGGTGGCACGCTTCGTCGCCGGCCTGCCGCATGGCGCCTACTTCGGCGTTGCGATGCTGGTGGCCGCTGCGATCAGCCCTGCCGGCCAGCGCGGCCAGGCGATGTCGCGGGTGCTGCTGGGCCTGTCGATCGCGATCCTGGTCGGCAATCCGTTGACCACCTGGCTGGGCCAGCAGTTGAGCTGGCGCACCGCCTTTGCCCTGGTCAGCGTGCTGGCCATTGCCACGGTGGCGATGATCGCGCGCTTCCTGCTGCCGGACCCGGACGAAGTGCGTACCTCGCCGATGCGCGAACTGCGCGCCTTCAACACTCCCCAGGTGTGGCTGGCGCTGGCGATCGGTGCGGTCGGCTTCGCCGGCATGTTCTGCGTGTTCACCTACCTCGCACCCACCCTCGTGCAGGTCACCGGCGTTGCCGAATCGTGGATGCCGCTGGCAGTAGGCGTGTTCGGCATCGGCGCGATCATCGGCAACATCGCCGGTGGCTGGCTGGTGGACAAGTTCCATTTCAAGGCCGCCGCCGTGGTGCTGCTGTGGTCGATCGTGATGCTGCTGCTGTATCCGCTGGCCGCACAGTCGGTGTGGACCATCGGCCCGATGATCATCACGGTCGGCACCATGGGTGCGCTGGCGGCGGTGCTGCAGACGCGCCTGATGGACGTGGCCGGCGAAGCGCAGACGCTGGCGGCGGCCTCCAATCACGCCGCCTTCAATACCGCCAACGCACTCGGCCCGTGGCTGGGCGGCATGGCGATCAGCGCCGGCTTCAGCCCGGCCAGTACCGGCTATGTCGGTGCAGCCACCGCGATCGGCGGCCTGCTGCTGTGGTGCGTGGCGGTGATGCTGGACAGGAAGCGCAAGACCGTCGCCGCCGGCAACCACTGAAGAACGGACGACCGCATCCACAGGTCAACCGTTCGACTGAGCCGGCTTCGTCGCGCTCCTGACGCGCGATGAACACATTTCGTGGATGTGCATTTGGGCACAGTGCAGCCGACGCCGTTTTCTCGGCCTGCACCGGACCCGCAATGCACCACCCTCGCGCCCCTGCCCGCCACGATGCCATCGCCTTGCAGGCCGGCATGCTGGGCAGCGTGTTGGGGGTGGCGTTGTCCAAGGCCATCGCCTTGTCCGCGTTGGCAGCCGATTCGATGATGGGGATCGGGCTGTGGGTGGTGGCCTGCGCACTGCTGGCTGCCTGGGCGCTCGCAGCCTATCTGGCCTGCCTGGCGCTGAGCCGTCGTGTGTTCGTGCTGATGGTGGCGCTGTGCATGGTGCTGATGATCTGCATCGCCTGACCCAGCAGGGGCCGGACTATCGCGCATTTGTTACAGAATAACAAGTGCAATGGGTCCGATTGTGCATGCCCGGCGTCACGGATTTGAATTCCATGACCATCCTGGCATTACCCGAGGCCACCCCATGAACCTGCAGCCTTCATTCCGCGCCACCCTCACTGCCATCGCTCTGGCGTCGCTCAGCGCCTGCGCCACCTACGACGACAGCGCCATGCATCCGACCTGCCAAGAGTCACCCCATCTGAAGGATCTGCCACGCGAGGTCGCTGCCCGCGAGAGCCGTTGCAACAAGGGTGTGGAAGTGTGGTCGAGCGAGCGCGGCGGCAGTGACAAGCCGCTGGACCTGAGCGGAAAGAAAAAGGATCTCTGAAATGGAGCGCTGCCGGTTGCCGCAGCTGGCTTGATCATGTCCATGCACCTGGCTGACTGGCCCATCACAACCGGCGCGCGACGATGAGGTCTCCCCACCCTGTCGAGATTCAGATGCCGGACACTGCCCACCCTGTCATTCGCGCGTTCGAGGCCGTGTTCGATCTGTCAGGGGCGTGCAGCGCATCACCGCGCTCACGGTCACCTGCCGGCATTGCACATCGACCAGTTCGGCCAGTGAGGACAATCTGGTGCACTTGCCAGGTGGAGCATTGTTCCGCTGCGACGGGTGCGGCTGCCATCAGCCGGTCAGCCATGCCCGGCTGTCGGACTGGCAACCGGCGTCGTTGCTGGGTATCTGAGGACCGCGACGTGATAATGACTGCGGAACAGCGGAAAATACTCCAAGCGATCGCCGCTGCAGAACCGGTGCGCGGTGATGCCGCAACCTGGGCGGTGACCGCCGGATGGGCTGTACAGGCAGAGGACGGGGATATCGATCTCACCGAGGCTGGCCGGGATGCGCTCACCGCGCAGGCAGGTCGTGAGGGCTAGACCCGCCGCTCAGGCCAGCTCCGCCTCCCTTCGCGCTGCGCCGCGATAGCGGCAACCTGCGGAACAAGGGGTGCATCGCTGCCACGTCGGCGGCGAAGTGGCGAGGCCTGTCATGTCGGCGGTGTGCAGAGCGTCATGACATGCGCTCGGCTATGCTGCGCCACCTTCCTGCGCCAATGGCGGCCATGCATCCTTTTCCCCTGCCAGTCTCTGCACCTGATCAGCTCGCCTACCGACTGCTGCAGGACAGTGACTGGGCCCGCTCGGCCACTGCCGCAAGCGCACCCGCCGAACTTCGCACGTTGCTGGCGATGATCCTGGATTCGCCAGAACCCCTGTGGCTTGCCTGGGGCAAGGAAGACAAGGCGTTCTTCTTCAATGATGCGTACCTGCCCATGCTGGGGGAAAAGCTGCACGGCGCGATGGGCAATCGCCTGGAGGATGTCTGGGCGGACGTATGGCCGAACGTGGTGCAGGCCGTCAACGATGCCTTCGCCGGCACCAGCCGCAGCTTCAAGAACCTCCCGTTGATGATGGATCGCGACGGCACGCTGCGTGAAACATTCTGGACGTTCTCCTATTCGCCACTGCGCGTCGGCTGCGGCAGCGTGGCCGGCATCCTGTGCGTGGTCAGCGAACAGACCGAACGGGTGATCGAGCGCGACCTGCACAGCCGCCAGGTCGCGGCGATCACCGAGCAGGCGCGGGAGGCCCATCTGGAACTGGTGCGCGCCCGCGAGCAGCTGCGGCAGTCGCAGAAGCTGGAGGCGATCGGCCAGCTCACCGGCGGGGTGGCCCACGACTTCAACAACCTGCTGCAGGTCATCACCGGTTCGGTAGACATGCTCCTGCACACGTGGCCGGCAGACGACACCCGGCGCCGCTACATCCAGGCCATTGCAACAGCGTCGGACCGCGCCACCAAGCTGACCGCGCAACTGCTTGCATTCTCGCGTCGCCAGAGCCTGTCGCCGGAAGTCTTCGACCTCTGCGAAAGCGTGCACGCGCTCTCGGATATCATCACCACGGTACTTGGCGCGCGCATCCAGGTGTCGTTGACATTGCCCGATACACCGATGCCGGTACTGCTGGACCGGACCCAGCTGGACACCGCATTGATCAACATCGCGGTCAATGCCCGCGACGCGATCGAGGGACACGGCCGGGTGACCATCGAAGTGGAACGGGTAACCGCCGTGCCTTCGGTGCGCTTCGCCGCGCCGATGAAGGGCGACTTTGCCGCGATCAGTGTGACCGACACAGGAGCGGGCATCGACCCTGCGGTGGTTGACCGCATTTTCGAGCCCTTCTTCACCACCAAGAGCGTGGGCGCTGGGACCGGGCTCGGTCTCAGCCAGGTATTCGGCTTCGTCAAGCAGTCAGAAGGCGAGGTGGACGTGCAGAGCCAGGCCGGCGCCGGTACCCGCTTTACGCTGTATCTGCCACTGGCGCAGGCAGGAGAAACGGCGGAACGGCCGGCGGCGCAATCGGGGCTGCAGCATGGTCATGGCGTCTGCGTGCTGGTGGTGGAAGACAACGTCGACGTGGCCGAATTTGCGGTGGGCGCCCTGCGCGAACTCGACTACAGCGTGGTCCTTGCACGCAATGCGGACGAGGCCCTGGCCGAGCTGGAACGGGATGCCGCGCGCTTCCATGTGGTCTTCAGCGACGTGGTAATGCCGGGCATGAACGGCCTGGATCTGGCCCGTGCCATCCGCGCCCGCTTCCCGGAGCTTCCGGTGATCCTCACCAGCGGCTACAGCGAATTGCTGGCGCGGGATCCTGGCCATGGCTTCACCCTGCTGCGCAAGCCGTACTCATTGAAGCAGCTGGCCTCGGTGATGACCGAGACCGGGCACCGCGCCCAGGCCATGATGGCATCCCCTAGCGCGCCGTTCACCACGGCAAACCGAACCAGCGTTCCAGCGAAGACTCCAGCCCCGACGTGTCGCCGCCAGCATCGCAGGCCCAGGCCACAATACCGTCAGGGCGGACCAGCACCGCACCCAGTCCCATCGCATCGCGCGCCGTGGATATCACGCAGGTAACCGAGCGTTGCCAGCGCGCAAAGACCGGGCCGAGTGAAACGCCGGTATCGAGCCCCAGCAGCACGCCCTTCCCTGCGCGCAGGAGCTCCCCCATGCGATCGCCATTGGCCAGCTGGACGTCAGGCGCGCTTTGGCCAACCCACGGATGCTCGCCGTTGAACACCGGTGGTTGTGCCACGCCCCACAACCGCTCAGCGAGATAGGTGGCACCGTCGCGGGTCGCGGCCAGGTCGGCGAAGACCGCCGCCAGCGCGCGCTGCCCTGGGCCTGGTCGCATCAACGCCACCTGCGCACGCGACCAGTCGAGCACCCGCGCGCCGATCGGATGGCGCTCCGCCTGATAGCTGTCCAGCAGCGTCTCGGCGGCGTCGCCTCGCGCCACGGCGGCCAGCTTCCACCCCAGGTTCATCGCATCGCCGATGCCGAGATTCAGGCCCTGCCCTCCCAGCGGCGAATGCATGTGCGCCGCATCACCAGCCAACAGCACGCGGCCGCTGCGATAGGCCGTGGCCTGGCGCGCGGCATCGGTCCATGTGGTGGCCAGATGCAACGCGGTGATCGTTGCCTGGCGCCCGGACACCCGCCGCAGCAACGCCTGGGCGGCGTGCAGGTCCAGTGGCCTGCGGTGGCCTGCGCCACCGTCGAAATCGGCCAGCGCCAGCACGCCCGGCGGGTTGAAATTGCACATGCCGTATTTGGTGAACCGACGCCCCGGGGTGAGCACCGACGGATCGGCCAGTTCAACCTGCAGCGTGTACCCGGTGAACTCGGGCGCCGTCCCTGCGAACTCGAAGCCGGAGTGCTTGCGTACCGTGCTGCGGGCGCCATCGCAACCGACCAGCCATCGGCCCCGCATCAGCCGCGACCGGTCTGCACCTGCATCTGTGCGTCGTGTGCCTGCACTGCCTGCACCGAACAGCCACGCTCGATCTGCACACCCAGCGACACTGCGCGCTCGGCCAGCACCGTCTCCAGCGACTGCAGCTCCACCGCCATCTGGGTGGGTACCGGGGTCGGCAGGCGATCACGCCAGCGCCCGCTGTCCACGTCATCCAGCGCGAACGGAATGCCGGCGAAGTGGCCTCCCAGCGGCCGCGGTTGTGCCAACCAATGGGCGGTGCCGGGCGGCGGTGCGCCCTTGTC
Source organism: Stenotrophomonas sp. pho (assembly GCF_006228405.1). Taxonomy (NCBI): domain Bacteria; kingdom Pseudomonadati; phylum Pseudomonadota; class Gammaproteobacteria; order Lysobacterales; family Lysobacteraceae; genus Stenotrophomonas; species Stenotrophomonas sp. pho. The sequence continues at coordinate 2,770,740 of NZ_CP029759.1, forward strand.
CGGCTTCAGCACCTGGCGGGCTGCGACCGCGTCCAGCAGGCCGCGCCGATCCAGCGCTTCCAACGTGGGCGCGTTCAAGCCGCGCAGGCCAAAGGGCAGGCGCTTCAGGGCTGAATCGGGCGACTCAGCCTGCTCCAGCAGCAGGACCGAACAGCCGGCCTGGGCCAGCTCGCAGGACGGGAACAGGCCGACCGGGCCGGCCCCGGCAATGACAACGTCGTACAGCATCAGGTTCCCCGCCTGCGCCGGCCCGGCGCTCTGGTGCGCACAATGTTACACTCGGTGTACGTTTACACAAGCCAACCGCCATGACCCCGCCCCAAGGCCGTCGCGAGCAACGCAAGGCACAGACCCGACAGGCAATTTCCGATGTCGCCACCGCGCTGATCATCCGGCGTGGCTTCGAGGCGGTGTCGATGTCCGAGATCGCCAAGGCCGCCGGGGTCTCGCGCAAGACAGTCTTCAACTATTTCGCCAGCAAGGAGGACCTGGTATTCGACCGCGACGAGGAGGCGCGGGCGTTGCTGCGCGAGGGCATGGCGGCGCGCCGCGGCATGACGCCGCTGGCCGCCTTCCAGTCTCTGGTGAGGGAGCTGCTCGACAGCGGCCATCCCCTGTTGCGGATCAACTCCGGTGCAGCGGCCTTCTGGGCCACCGTGGCCGACAGTCCGGTGCTGGTCGCGCACGCGCGACGGCTGCAGGCACTGCTGGCCGACGACCTCACGCTGTTGATGGCAAGCGCGGTCGGGCGGCCAGCGGATGATGCCGAGGCACGCCTGGGTGCGGCGATGCTGCTGGCGTCGATGGTGGCGGCCTATCAGGGAGGCCTGGCCAGCCAGCAGGAGGGTGAGGATCCGCGCCAGGCGGTGCTGCAGCTGATCGTACGCGGCGGCACCGGCGTGCTGGTGGCCCTGGCCGGCACCCCGTATACCGACCCGGGCCCGCGTCCATAGTGCATCCGGGGATAGGTCCCGAAGCACTGCAAATGCTAATCTTTCTCATTTGCAGCCCAGCCTCGTCCCTCATGCCCTTTCCAACCCCGCTCAAGCGCGCCCTCTGCCTGGCGCTGCCCCTTTCCCTGGCTACACCTGCACTGGCTTCCGAGGCCTTCGCTGACACCCCGAAGGACCTGGACAAAGTGGAAGTCCGCGGCCGCGCGCAGACCCTGTATCGCACCAACGATGCGGCCGTCGGCACCCGCACCGATACCCCGCTGGAACTGGTACCGCAGTCGATCCAGGTCGTGCCGCGCGAGCTGATCGACGACCAGGCGGCGCGCCAGGTCACCGATCTGTACCGCAGCATCAGCGGCATCAGCTTCTTCAGCTATGCCGGCGTCACCCTGCGCGGGTTCCGCCAGGAGAACGTGCTCTACGACGGCCTGCGCGGTGATCCCTATGCAGGCTTCTCGGTGCCGCAACTGTTCAATATCGAACGCGTGGAAGTGCTGAAAGGTCCGGCCGGTGCGCTGTACGGCGGTGGTGATGCGGGCGGTGTCATCAACTATGTAACGCGCAAGCCCAAGGCGCGCGCCGAACGCCGCATCGAGCTGCAGGCAGGCGACAGGGACTTCCGCGCCGGATCGATCGAAGGCACCGGCCCCTTGAATGCCAGCGGCAGCATTCGCTATCGCGCCGGCCTGTATGCCGACAGCGAGCAGGGCGTACGCTGGAATGCCGACAGCGAAAGCGTGATCGGCGATGCCTCGCTGGCCTTCGATGTCGGCCAGACCGGCGAACTGGTGCTGCAGTTCACCGACATCACCCAGAACCTGGGCGGCAACCGCCTGCGCGGCGTGCCGGTGAACGATGCCGGCAGCTTCCTGACCGACCGGCGATGGAACCACAACGAGGCCAGTGACTTCCTCGACATGCGCGCCAAGGTCGCACTGGCGCAGTATCGTTTCGCACCGCGCGACAACCTGGACGTGGACATTGCCGCGCGCTGGTTCAGCAACAACGAGCACCAGATGTACCACGAGCCGATGGGGCTGATTGATCGTGATCGCGACGGCGTGGCCGAGTGGATGACGCGCCAGCTGCGCAACCAGATCCGCGACAACGAGGCCTTCACCGCCAGCGGCAATGCCGTCTGGCGGATCAACACCGGCCGTATCGAACACAAGGTGCTGTTCGGTGCCGACGTGTATCAGCTCGACGCCGACTTCACCGCGCAGACCGCCAACAGCGCCGACCTGGCACGCGGCGCCGGCCCTGTGCGCGGCATCGACCTGTTCAACCCGGTCTATGGCGCGAGCACCTGGCACGACTACAACCTGGCCGCACTACCCTGGCGCAGCACCGCCACCCGCAGCAAACGCTACGGCGGCTATCTGCAGGATGAGCTGGCACTGGGCACGCGCTGGCATGTGCTGGCCGGACTGCGCTGGGATGGCCTCAAGGATGAGGACCGCATGGGTCGCAGCAGCGTCGATGGCAATGCGCTCAGCTGGCGTCTGGGCAGCACCTTTGCCGCCCGGGACGGCGTGAACCTGTACGCCAACGTCGCCAGTGGCTTCGTGCCGCAGAGTGCCGCCAACCAGAATCCGTCGGCCGGTGGGCCCTTCGACGCGGAGCGCAGCAGGCAATGGGAAATCGGCCTGAAATCCCTGCTGGCCGACCGTGTGACCCTGAACATGGCGGCCTACCGCATCGACCGCAGCAACATCGTGCAGGCCACCGGCGAGGTGATCGGCGGGGTAAACCAACTCGCTGCACTGGGCCTGGTACGCAGCACGGGCATGGAACTGGACCTGCTGGCCGACGTGACCGAGCGCTGGGTGGTGAACCTGACCTACGCCTACAACGACGCACGGGTGAAGGATGCCGGACCGAACGGCATCACCAATGCCTCCGGCGACCGCTTCGCCAATGCGCCACGCAACAAGCTCGGCGTGTGGACGCGCTACGACCTGCCGTCAATCAACTCGGCCATCGGCTTCGGCGCCGACCATGTGGGCGAGCGTGTCAGCCTGGATGGGCAGGCGGTCAAGGCATACACGGTATTCGACATGAGCTGGAAGACCACGTGGAAGCAGTGGCAGTTCCAGGCCAACGTCAAGAACCTGTTCGACAAGGTGTACGCGGCCAGCGGCTTCATCGAGCGCAACGGGCATTTCCCGGGCGAGCCGCGGCGGGTGTATGTGCAGGCGGCTTACAGCTTCTGAGAAGGCCTTCCAGCAGAGCCGGGCGCCCGCTCGGCTCTGCTGCGTAACCTCAGCCCATCCGCATCGCAGGGTTGTCACGCGCGTGGACGTCGTTGTCCTGCTGGCGCTGCATGGCCGCCTGCTGTCGTTCCAGGCTGGCGGCCTCGATCTGCCGCAGCGAGTGTTCGACCGGCGTCTGCACTGCCGTGTCCGTAGGCATGACCGCTCGCAGATGCGCGGGATCGCTCATCTCGCCCTGCACCACGAACACGTTGCGGCCGGCCGGATGCTCGGCGGTCTGCGCGCTCAGCAGCACATGGTCGGCCCGTTCAAGCTGGTTGCGACGGGCCAATGCCATCACGCTCGCTACGAGGCGCTCGCTGTTCTCGTCGTGGGTACGCCCGGCGCCGGCATCGATCGCGGCCACGCCTTCGCGCACCTGTTGCATCAGTGCGTAGTCGCGGTGGCCCGGACCAATGTCGGCCAGGCGGGTCGGTGCCTGCGAGAAATCCGGCACGTCGTCCACAGCTGCGGTCAGCGGGCTGCGGGTGATGGTCCGGTACGGGTCGTCCGGGTGGAACTGGGTGCGTTTTTCCTGGCGCTCCAGACGAACCTCGCGCGCGTCGTTGAGCTCGGCGATGCGTGCGGGGTCTGTGATCTCCCGCATCGACATGTGGCCGCCGCCCGCGCTGACACTGGCCCACTTCCTGTCCGCTGCGAAATACATTGCGTAGTAGCTGTTGCCACCGATGACGTTCGGATCGACCGCCGAGCGCCCTTCCAATGCCTGAGTGGCTTCCAGCACGCTCAACCGGGTGAGGTACTGGCCGCCCTTCGCCCATCCCATCTGGCTGATGGCATCAACACTGGTATTGCCTACGCGCGGGCCGCCGGCATAGTCGTTGTTGAGCATGTTGGTCCAGATCTGCTCCAGCTTCTCGGGGCCGCTCTTCTGTTCAGCCGCCTGCAGCAACACGCGCGGCGTCCAGCAGTTGGGATCGAGTTCATGCCGTTCAAATGCGCGGTCGTGAGCCAGCATCACGTCTTTGCCGGGAAGATTCAGTGCCAGGTCGGATCGCCCCTGCTCCATCCAAAACAGGCGTCGCTCCAGGTCCTGGCGCAGAAGCGTCTGCCCAAACATCTCCCATTGGCGCTCGCTCAGCTGCGCGTCGGGAAAGCCGGAGCCCTTGCCTTCCTGATGCCGGGCATACTCCTGTGCATAGCTGTTTGCAACGCGGCCAGGCAAGCTGTCGTTGCGAACCACGCCCAGCGCAAGCGTCCCATAGCCATCCGCGTCCGGCAGCTGCGACAGATAGTTCCAGTACAACTCGCGGTTTCCAGCCTTGGCATAGCTGGCCAGAATCTTGAGATTTTCTTGCGTCAATCCGCCCATCGCCTGCTCCTGAATGCACTCACTTCCGGACCCGGGAGCGCGCGAGAACATCCCGCACCGCATCTTCCATCCGCTTCCAGTCCGCCAGGAAGGCCCGCTTGTAGTTCAGCGAGATGGAAAGCTTGTTCTCCACATCCGAGAAATAGTGGAAGCACCCCGCGGCGGCTTGTCCCTGCTCACTGATGACCTGATCGCCCTGCAGTCGAACGCCGTCCCCCCGGAACGCCGTGTTTTCGCACTTGATGAATGTGGTCAGGTTGCCGTTGGGAGCGCGCGCGATGTACCAGTCATCTTCATAGGCAGGATTGCGGGTGGGCGGTTGTCCATAGCGTGCTTCGTACTCCTTCGAGAAAACCGCCATCCTCGTTTCATCGATGGCGTAAGGCGTCAGGCCCATGACATCGGGCTGCGCAATCCGCAGATCGAGCCGATCCCGAGGATCCTTTCGCTCCACCGACCCCTCCTCGGTGGATGCCTGGTTGGAGGACAATCGCTCCAATGATGTTTCGATTGGCGCACGATCGATGTAGTCGATCGCCACAGCAATCTCCTTCCGGAAATCATTCGTACGCGGATTGGCCCGGGCGCCCGGCGCCGTCGGCTTCATGTCCGGCCACTCGATGACCAGCGTCACGCCCTCGCCTGGCCACGGTGCGATCTGGCTGTCCAGGTAGTTGGCTGGAATGCGGAAGGTATTCGGCCCGAGCTTCACGTCCACGGGCGCATCGGTATAGGTGTGGCCGTTGATCGTGCGGCCGGTCTGCGTTGCGCCGGACATGGCGGGATTCCTTTCGTGTTCGGTGGACGGTGACCGTGCACATGCGCTGGCGCTCACCGCGACGGCAAGTGCAAGCGTCAGGCAACGGCTCGGGGACATCACGTGCATGGGCATTCCATTGCAGGGTTCCAGCGCCACTATAAGGAGCCGGGCGTCAACGGAACAGGAACCGCATCGCAGCCCTTCATGGAACCAGGCAGCGCTCTACCTGCAGTGACAGCACTTGGCAGGCGTTGAACAGGCCCTCGACCACGGCGGCGGAGGGACAGCAGGCGGGATCGTCGCTCTCCCGCGCCACATGCGCAGCGTGCAGCACCGCAGTCAACGCCGTGATGCCCGAAATGCTTCGGGTCGCCAGGGCCATGTCGAAGGCGCGGCCGGGGCTCAGGCACATTTCACTCCAGGCCTCGCCATCGGCACGCAGGTTCCTGCCGTGGCCTTTCAGGTGTGCGAAGAAAGCCGATGGGGTGACGAACTCGGCGGATTCGCGGAGCGCGTCCTCCAGCGTTTCCGCCAACGCAGCGGGAAGATCGCGCACGGCGGCGCCCAGCAGCGCATGCAGGCGGGGATGGTCGGGAAGACGTTCGGGCATGACGGCAACCTCACGATGTGGCCACCTGCAGATGCAAGGTGGCGGACGGTGCGGGTTGGCGTGCCGGATACGTAGTACGAAAGCCGACGGGCCCTAAGACCCCCACGCACCATCCGCCATGAACTGACAGAAGGTGCATTGTCGTGATCGCAACATACGTTGCAACTACGACGCCTTGTACTACGTAAGTTCGGGACGCCAATCCCGGCCACGGCGAATGCCTTGGCGCGGACATGGTTACCGCCCTGAACCGGCGGTGGAAAGCAGGGAAATCCTGATCGATCAAGTCGCTACGTTGGTTGCGTCAGTGGATGTCGAGTTGTCCATTGACTGGCGTTCTTCGCCAGCAGGCGACTACCATCGACGCGTACTTTCCGGACGCCCTATCCAGCCGTATACGACATGCGCGCTCGCGGTGCCAAAGACCCGCCGACGGCTGTAGGCATTCGCGAAACCCACATGCGGCAAGCGCAACGCCGCGCAGCCTTCAGCTATCGCCTTGGGTGCTCTGATAGCCGCGGTAGGTCTCGCCCCACTCGCGCATCGCCAGCAGCACCGGCGCCAGCGTGCGGCCGAACTCGGACAGCTCGTATTCCACTTTCGGCGGCACTTCCGGATACACGTGGCGGATCACCACGCCATCGGCTTCCAGTTCACGCAACTGGCTGGTGAGCATGGACTGGGTGGCATTAGGCACCCGCCGGGTCAGTTCCATGAAACGTCGCTTGCCGGTCATCAGGTGAAACAGAATGATCGGCTTCCACACGCCACCGATCACGGACAGCGTGACTTCCACCGCACACCCGCTCTTGCCATCCCAACGCCTGCTACGCATGCATACTCCGGAAAACCATAGTACCTACGGAAAATCATCGTTCTTGTTGCAATAGTGGCACGAGCCTAGCATGGCCCCATTCCATGAATGTGAGGCCATCCATGACGTTCAAAGCCCTGCTGACCGGCAAGACGAACAACCAGCTTTCGACCGAGCTGGTCGATTTCGACGAGGCGGACCTGATGGACGGCGATGTCCTGGTGCAGGTCGAGTACTCCACGCTCAACTACAAGGATGCGCTTGCGCTCACCGGCAAGAGTCCGATCATCCGGAGATTCCCGCTCATTCCCGGCATCGATCTGGCAGGCGTGGTACTGGAATCCAGCAGGGCCGACTTCAAGCCAGGCGACCGCGTCGTGCTCAATGGCTGGGACCTGAGCATGGGCCACCACGGCGGCCTGGCACAGCGCGCCCGCGTACGCGGCGAATGGCTCAACCGGATTCCTGGCAACCTGAGCACCCGTGACGCCATGGCCATCGGTACCGCTGGCTATACCGCGATGCTGTGCGTGCTGGCCCTGGAACATGCCGGGGTGACGCCCGAGAAGGGCGATGTGCTGGTGACTGGCGCCAACGGTGGCGTCGGCTCGATTGCGGTGGCGATCCTGTCGAAGCTGGGCTATCGCGTGGTAGCCGCCACCGGACGCCCGGAGCATGCTGAGTATCTGCACAACCTGGGTGCGGCCGAGATCATCGATCGTGCGCAGCTTTCGGAGCCGCGCGAGCGGCCGGTGAGTGCCGAACGCTGGGCCGGCGTGGTGGATGTGGCCGGCGGCCCTACCCTGGTCAACGCCATCGCCGAGACGAAGTATCGCGGTGCCGTGGCCGCGTGCGGCCTGGCGCAGAGCGACGCTCTGCACGGCTCGGTATTGCCCTTCATCCTGCGCAACGTGACCCTGGCCGGCGTGGATTCGGTGAATGCCCCACAAGAGGTTCGCCCGCGCGCCTGGGATCGGCTTGCGACCGACCTGGACCCGCAAAAGCTGGAAAGCACCGTGCAGCAGATCGGCCTCGCCGAGGTGCTGGATGTCTATGAGCAGATCATCCCCGGCAAGGTGCGCGGCCGCATCGTCGTGGATGTGAACGCCTGACGCCTGTCGCGCTGGCGAGGGTGCAATGCCATCGCTGGCTCACGCGCGCGACTGACCGGAAAACGCAGCGTGCCACGCCAAGCCGCCTTATCATGGGGCGGCAAGGGCGCTTTACGCCCGGTGACGTACGCAAGGCAGTATCTGGATGTCTATGGAATGGCGCCCCTCGGTCTGGGGCCAGCGTGTGACCCGCTCGCCGGACTGGCAGTTGCGGCTGGATGGCGAACAGCTCGCGCTTTTGATCGACGGCAGGCAATACCACCAGCATGTGGCGAACGAACACAGCGTGCGGGTCGTTCGCGGCGTGCTCTGGTCCCGGGTCGAACTGACGACCGAGCACGGTGAAGCACTGTCCGTGGATGGGCTGCCCAACAGCCAGGGCTCCGGGCTTGCCGCTGCCGTTCAGCACGTGCTTTTCGCGCGCTCCAGACGAGGGCGCAAGGCACTGTTTGAGCACGTTCTGGCGCAGATCCAGGCGTGGCTGGCCGAGGCAGATGCGCTTACCGACCGAGGCACCACCGGCCGCCGCTGGATCACGTACGAACAGCAGCAGGCGTTGCTGGCCGAACGCCCGTCCCTGCCCCTCACGTCAGCCGAGCTGGAGCAGCTGTTCCTCGACGAGGAGGTGCATGACGACCTGCACTCGGACCGCCACCGCATGGCACTGGATGCACTGCACGACTGGCAGCTGGATTGGCCCGCCATGTGGGCGGACGCCAATGAGGCAATGGCGACCCGTGAACTGGGTCTGGCCAAGCCCTTCCTGGACCGGGTCGAGAGCAGGCCGCTGACCGAGGAGCAGGCCCGCGCTGTCATCTGCTTCGACAACCGGGTGCAGGTCGTGGCCGCGGCCGGCTCTGGCAAGACCTCCACGATGGTTGCCAAGGCCGCTTATGCCATCGATCGCGGCTTTTTCCAGCCCGAACGGATTGTGATGCTCGCCTTCAACAAGGACGCCGCTCAGGAGCTGGAAGAGCGCGCGCAGCGATGCTTCGACCGGCTCGGCATGGGCGACACCATGGTGGAAGCCTGGACCTTCCACGCCCTGGGCCTGTCCCTCATCGCCAAGGCCACAGGGCGCAAGCCCGATATCCCGGAATGGGCGGTCGACGCAACGCTGGGCTTCAACAAGCTGGCCGAACTGGTGGACGACCTGAAGGACCGTTCGACCCACTTCCGCACCCAGTGGGACATGTTCCGCCTGGTGTTCGGACGCGATCTGCCGCCGTTGGGTGCCGACATGATGGCCGATGGTTACGACCGCGATGGCACGCCCTACATGCGTACCCTGCAGGGTGAGCGAGTGAAGAGCCTGGAAGAGTGCGTCATCGCCGACTGGCTGTTCTACAACGGCGTGGCGTACGACTACGAGCGGCGCTACGAGTTCGATACCGCGACGGATACCCACCGCCAGTATCGTCCTGACTTCTACTATCCGGACGCCCAGCTGTATCACGAGCACTTTGCGCTGGATGCCGATGGCCAGCCGCCGAAGCACTTTGCCAACTACAGCGAAGGGATGCGCTGGAAGCGGCAGCAGCATGCGGCACGCGGCACCGCACTGGTCGAAACGACGTCGTTCGGCCTGCGCAGTGGACAGGCCCTGCAGCATCTTGCCGAGCGGCTGGGTGCGTCTGGTGTCGAACTCGACCCGCACCCGGACCGCGAGCTGCCTGACCAGGGCGCCAAGCCGATGCCGGATGCAGACCTGATTGGCCTGATGCGCACCTTCATTGCGCATGCCAAGAGCAACTGCCTGACGCTGGATGACATGGCCGCACGCCTGCGGCAGATGCCTGAGGATCAGTTCAAGGAACGCTACCGGCGCTTCCTGGAGATCGCCGGGCCGGTTTTCCAGGCCTGGGACGATGCACTGGCTGACGAGCGCAGCATCGATTTCGAGGACATGCTCAACATGGCCGCCGGGCTGCTGGAACAGGGCCACTATGAATCACCCTACGATCTGGTGATGGCCGACGAATTCCAGGATGCCTCGCGCGCCCGTGCGCGCCTCTGCCGTGCGCTGGTCAGCCAACCGGGCCGCTATCTGTTTGCGGTGGGCGATGACTGGCAGTCGATCAATCGCTTCGCTGGCGCCGACGTTTCGGTGATGACCGGATTCCGTGAATGGATGGGGCATGGCCAGGTGCTGAAACTGGAGCAGACATTCCGATGCCCGCAGGCACTGTGTGATGTTTCCAGCCGCTTCATCAGCCGCAACCCCGCGCAGATCGCCAAGAAGGTCCGCTCTGCTGCGCCGGCAGTCGGCCCGGTGCTGCAGGCGTTCCAGATGAACCGGCGTGAGGAGGTGCAGGATGGCGTTCGCCAGTACCTTTCGAAGCTGCACCAGCAACTGTTGTCAGGCGCGGTGGCGCAGGGCCGCAATGGACGCGTGACGGTCTTTGTTCTGGGGCGCTACCGCGCGGACCGCGGCGCGGTGCCTTCGGATTGGAAGACGGCCTTTGGCAGCACGATGGACGTCGAGTTCCTGACCGCACATCGATCGAAGGGGCGCGAGGCGGACTACGTGATCCTGCCGGGCATGATCAACCGCAGCTTCCCGAACCTGCGCGCGGATGACCCGGTGCTTTCGCTGGCGATGCCGGACGGCGATACCTATCCGCTGAGCGAAGAACGGCGCCTGTTCTATGTCGCGCTGACGCGTGCGCGACGGTCGGTTGCGATCTTCACCGTGCAGGGCAGGCACTCGCCGTTCCTGGATGAGCTGGTGGAGGACGGGGCAGTGGAAGTGACCGCGATTTCAGGCGCGGCCATCCACGAAGAGCGCTGCCCGGTGTGCAAGGTGGGCGTGTTCGTGGACCGCAATGGGCCGCACGGGGCGTTCCGGTCGTGCTCGAGTTACCCGTTGTGCCATAACAAGCCGAAGGGTGAGCGTCGTGGGTGAGCGTATTCTCTGCGCTTTCCTGGCGATGTGCGCACTGCCCTCACCGTCACCGTGAGCTTCGCCCAGGCGGAGATCGACTACTCACTCCGGCTGCTAGACTTTGCCGACATTCAAATGGACGACCCCATGGAACGGTGGTATCTGGCAACACTGCTGGCGTTGGTCCTGCACCAGATTGATGCAGCGTTCTGGCACGAGTGGGCCCTGTTCGGCGTTCCCGGCGGCATCCAGGGGTTTCTGGCTTTCAACCTGATCGCTGTGGGCGCCCTGCTGCATGGCTATCGCCAGGTTGTGCTGGCCAAGCCCTCCGCGCGGGCGTATGCCAGCCTGTGCGGGACAGTTGGCGCCGGCACCGCCATGATTCATGTGGGCTTCGCCGCGGCCGGTCGTGACGAGTTCCTGCTTCCGCTCTCCATCGCAACGCTGGCGGCCTGCCTCGTGGCCGGCGTCGGGCTCCTCATGCAAGGCCGCCGTGCTACCCCGGCTCGCGTGCAGATCGATGGCGTGGACTGACGAGACGAAAAAGCCCCTGAATCCAGGGGCTCTTTGAATCAACTGGCGGAGAGAGTGTCTGCCAAACCATAATTCAAATTATTTCCAGGCCATCTTCAAAACTCACATTTAATCTTATAAATCAAACACTTGACAGCTTAAAAATACAAATAAAGCCTAGACCGTCCCCACTCAGCCAGGCTACCATGTAGGGAACAGCGATGGGAACAACATCAGGCAATGCTCACAGCAGTGGCAGTCAAAAACGCAGGCCCTGGCAGACACAGTGACGGCGGCAACCTATATCTGTACGTCAAGAAGAACAGCGGCCGTAAGACTTGGGTCTTCCGCTACCGAGACCGGCTCACGGGGAAAGCGAAAGACTTGGGTCTAGGCTCGGCCAGAGATGTAAGCCTCGCGCAAGCGAGGCAGCGCGCCCAGCAGCTCCGAACCGACCTCGCAGCAGGTATAGACCCCCTCCGCGCCAAGAGAGATGCCTTGGCAGCAGCGCGGCGTGGCTTGGCCAGACAATTGACTTTCGGAGAGTGTGCACGACGCTGCATTGAGACTCATGAGCACGAATGGCGAAACGCCAAGCACAAGGCTCAATGGACGTCGACCCTCAGTACATACTGCGCCGGCATTGAGGACATTCCGGTGTCGGACATTAGTGTGGAGCACATCCGCGACGTGCTGGAGCGCATATGGCTCACAAAGACTGAAACGGCCACCAGGGTGAGAGCGCGCATTGAACGAGTGCTGGATTGGGCGAAAGCCAACAACTTTCGCCAAGGCGAGAACCCTGCCGCGTGGCGAGGAAATCTACGGAGCCTGCTCCCCTCTCCCGCAAAGGTTAAAAAGGTCGTGCACAGAGCTGCGTTGAACTACAACGAAGTGCCAGCTTTGATGCGGGAGCTGGCACCAAGGGCGGACTTCTCTGCATCCTGCTTGCGGCTCCAGATTCTTACAGCAACCCGACCAGGCGAGGCATCAGCGGCCCGATGGGCCGAATTCAATCTGGACAACCGAACTTGGTTGATTCCGGGGGCACGCACGAAAACTGGAAGGGACCACACCGTCCCCTTGTCGACCCAAGCAGTTGCTCTACTGACCCACCTTCCGACGTCCGGGGACAATTTCCTGTTTCCTGGAAAGCCAGGCAAGCCCATCACGACTGCGGCGCCCTTGAAACTTCTGAAGTCGCTACGGCCGGGGCAGACTTGTCATGGATTCCGAAGCTCCTTCCGAGACTGGGCTGCGGAGGTCTCCCATCACAGCCGAGAGGCCGCAGAGCTAGCGCTCGGCCATGTCGTCAAATCCAAGACCGAGGCGGCCTATTTCCGCTCGGAAATGCTCAAGAAGCGAATCCCACTGATGCAAGACTGGGCGGACTACTGCCACGCCGAGCCGTAGCGGCTAGGCTAGGACCAGCGCGGCCCTAGCTAAGCCTACTTCTGCCGCGCAAAGCGACCATTTGCGTAAGTCCATGCCTCCCTCCCCGGAAGGCTTCTCAGTACCGGCCTTCCGTTGCTGCTATCCAAGTAGAAGTTGGTCCCTTTGAAGTGCTTGGCGCTCTCGGTGTACCCAGGCAGCACATCACTACTTGCGTTGTGCCACCGGCCCCCTTCATACCGATAGACGCCCAGCTCATGCAAACCGGAATTGCCTTCGTAGTACGTCACCAGCATGTTTGAGGCACCTCGCGGCAACCACATCTGCGTGCTCGCATCAAGCTCAGCGTAGCCATTGCTGGCATCTATACGCACGAAATCTGACGCCGACACACCTACATAGCCTGGATGAGTTCCTAGTGCAGCGATGGCCTCGTTGATAGAGGCGAATCCCTGCGAGGTGCTGCGGCGGTCACAGTCACTGCCAAGTGGGGATGTCACACGATTCACCCGCACCTGCATGAGGCGAGCTTCTATGCGCTCGTCATACATCTCATCTTCGGGCTGCAACTTGACATTGGCTAGTACAACGCTTGCCGTTCCCTTTGCTACGTACTTGCATCCTGGCTTCTGCCCGGACGGTACGACTCCAAGAAGCTTGGCCGCGTCCGAGGGGTTCGAAAGGCACAAGGCACCTCCCAATTGCTGCAACTGCGGATTCCGTGCCACTGAGGCGGCATCCAACTGAAAGCAGACGTTGAGTCCTTCGTCCGTTTCCATTCGGGATGCGTCGCGGTACTCCCACTGACCGGTAACGGTAAGAAGCCCTTGTGCCACCGAGGGCAGTGGAACAATTGCAAGGGAAGCCACTATGGCGAGCCGGGTCAGCATATGAGTTGTCCTTGAATGCAATGAATGTAAGAACATGGGGATTTTTTTGCTTCGCTTAGCAGCTACGCTCCCCGCTGAGAGGAGTCCCTATCTGCGTGAACCCGCGAAAGGCCAAACTTGTTGAGCCTTTAGCTCGGATGTTGCTTTGTTTTCCGCTGTCCCACTTGCCCGCTATAGAGCAAGAACTGAGGTGATGTCGTTGGCACCAGGGTCGGCAATCAGCTGTTCCACCCTACTGAATGTTGGGATGCTGTCCTTCACATCTACGCATACCAAGCGGACGACCCCCTTTTCATAGAAGACAGTGGCAACTCGCTCTTCTCCTGGCATCAAGGTAACTCCCAACATTGCGTGCACATTCTTGGGTCTACCAACCATGCGTTTCTGACCGTCGAAACCAGCACACTCCATGTTGGCCTCCCTAGGAGCATTCATGTGATTGCGCATCACACAGTTGAAGCTGACAGGGCCACGCCTCTCGCATGACGTCGGCCTAATGAATCCGAATGAGACCATTTCACTCGGACCAGCCATCGCCGTGAGCTGGTCACAACCAGCGAGGAGGATGGGAAGTAGTACGGTGCAGATAGGAAAGACGGCGCGCATGGTTCTCCTTCAGCGCAAGGATGTTCTAAGAGAAGAGAAGCCCGCTCAGCGGCGCTGGAGGTCTGCCTCGCAACTCGGGCAGGAGTAGATGTCACGGCTTCCAGACATCGCCAATCCGCTGACCAGGGCACCAACAACGAATGCAGCCACCATCCAATGCCACCGAACAGGACAAATGCGACGCATGCCGCTACGGCTGAGAGAAGCGTGCTTCCCCACCAAGTTGCGTACCACGGCTTCCAGCTGGATTTGATGCCCATGAGACCGGTGTATCCGCACTCTAGGCATGTCATACCAGGTGCGTGCCGTTGGCACTTCTTTAGGTTCTTGCGAATGTGGTCTGGCAGCACGAACGTTGCGGTACTGCCAGAGGGCGACTCATTCCCGTTCATAGACGACCCCTATCGAATGATGGCTGTATCCCGCCCTAGCAAACTTTGATTGACTCACAAGCACCTTACGGGCCAGTCAGCCGCCTCTAATTCCTCATAGGCGAGGGTTTCGGGGGGCATTCGAGTGCACCTTCCCGCGCAAACAATCAAATGCTTCTACCGGGTTAGCTTGTCTGGGATGCCCGCACCGCAGAAGTATGGATAGTCCGAACACACGGAGTCAAGCCTAGCCGAACGACAGCGGTGTGGACTCTCCATATTTTGGTTGCCTAGTTCAGCAGGCAACCGAAATGAAGAGCTTTGGCGATAGATTGCGGGAAGCGCGGGCAGCTTCCGGCCTGACACAGGAGCAACTGGGCTTTGCTATTGGTGTCACCAAGGCTTCGGTTTCGGCCTGGGAGAATGGGCGCGAAACGCCCAGCTTCCGTGTCTTGGCTGACCTACGTGATGCCTTGAACAGGTCCTTGGACGAACTCATTTGCGGCAGCCTGAGCGCCGTAGCCGAGCCTGCGGCCACTAAGGAAGGCGAGCTACGTGCCAGTAATGCCCAGGAAGAGGCCTTATTGGTCCGCTTTCGAGCGCTCCGAGCCAGGAAGCGTGAAGCTCTACTTGAAGTCCTTAAGCCGTAGTGCCGGCCTGTAGGGCACGGTACACGCTGCTACGTCTAACGAAGAATGGCTCAGTCAGTTGGTACCGACTCCCTCTTTCAGCCTCAGCCTCAGCCTCAGCCTCACCCTACAAATATGCTCCTCCCCTGCACCCGTGAGCGCCCTCTTGGGTTCAAGAAGAGCGCCCCCCTTCTGTTGAGCGCGAGCGATTCACTCTCTTTGGCGTTCGTCGAGCATGTCCGCCTCGAACCCTTCGAAGGCTCCAAGTAAGTTGAACACCAGCCTTCCTGACGTGGTCTCATCCACAGCTTTGTCGAGTACAGGGAGGCTGATGCCCCTTTTCTTAAGTCGCTCGGTAGTCTTGGCAAGGTCCAGTACTGACCGGGGCATGCGGTCCAGGCACCATACGGTCAGCGCGCTTCAATCTGGGATGTACTCTAAGCCCGCCCGTAGCTCCGGGCGGTTGTCGACTAGACGACCAGAGCGCCTCTTCAGGCAGGCCTTGCTGCACCCCGGCCTAAGCCGGCTTGTCTAATTGGTCGTCTCTGTTAGATTAACGTGAAGACCTACGTGTCACAGAGGAAGTGAGAGATGGGCGAGACTGTCAACACGGCAAAGATGGCGGAGAAGCTCTGCGATGAATTGTTTGCCGAGTTCTTGTGGAAAAAGGTTGGCCCAACCAACGTCAACTGGAGCTGCGCAACACCTGAAGCGCACAATGTAGAAACACACCCATCAGATGTCGTCTACTTCTACGATGAACCCTATTCTGTGCGCCGCACGTATCTACAGTGCGACCTGAAGAGCTACGCAAAGGGAAGCATAACGTCGACCGCTATTAGAGGCGCGATTGAGAGCCTTGCAAAGCAGGTATCGTGCGCTGAGAAGAGCGAAGAGTGGAGGAAATACTACGCACATGACCACGTGACCTACACGGTCACAGGCCTCCTCATCGTCTACAACCATGATGGGGAGTATGACTCTAATTTCAGCAGCAATTTAGAGCTTGTTAAATCAAGCGAAATCCAGATTCCTTTGGACTCGAAGATTGTCGTACTCGGCCCGAAGGAAGTTTTCTGGCTGGACAACATTCGCTACGATATTCGGCAGATGCGCGGCTCCGCAGGAACCGACAAGCTTCCTGCAGCAGAGCATTGCAACTTCTATTTCCCTCAGCTTGCCAGTCGAGCAAACGTTCAGCCTGATAGCGCCGTTGCCGCGACCCTCGAAATGCTTACTTCACCGTGGGTAATCCTTGAACACAAGGCACCCAAAGAAGGCCCCGGCATGGTCGTCTTCTATAAAAGGAAGGGAGAGACCACCGATGAGTTCATGTATCTCTTGGACTATCTCCGACAGCACGGGGCGTTCGATGACGACCGCCGGATACGCATAAAATCATTCGACGCTGACAAAGCAATCAACGCCAACTTCCAGAAAGCTTCTCAGCGCTATGTGGAGGAGATGACCAATGGCGCTGAAGACAGCAACGAACTAGGAAGCCGCATCACTTCCATAGAATTGTCAAACATCCCTCAAGTCAAATCAACATTTTCCAATGTTGAAATAGGAATGGAATATGAGGCGTAGGATTGAAATTCTTAGCGCAACAGACCGTGAAATTCACGACCTACTTGTCTCCAGCAAGCAGCGCATTACCCTACCCGTATTGCGCGAGCTAGCAAGAGACAGGGGAATCTTCTACTCCGCGAATGAGACAAGAGAGCAGATTGCTGATAAGCTATCAATCCTGCCCCATGACTATTTTGATATTGTTGACATAATCGAACGTCGACAACCATCAAATCGCGGCGAAAAGACCACCACGATGACGCTTGACGTCGCTGTGACCACGGACGACCTGAAGACTGTCCTCGGCTCTTACAAAGACGAGAAGAACGGCTCAGAGTCCGTCAAGTTCAATATTGCGGGCGCCGATGCTGCGGTTCTGGAGATTGACTACGAAGAGTTTGACTTCTCCAAGACGCGCTTGGCGCAGCGCCAGCCGAAAGACGCGCGCATTGAACTAAGAATCTCTGATGGCAAACTGGCTGTCAGAATGCCCGCCAACGAGAAGGCACGCCATGTAATCGGACAGCTGCAGGAAAAGCTGGGCCAAATCAAGAAGAAGGATGTGGAGGCAACTCAGATTGAGGTAACCACGTTATCGCCTGAACTTCGCACGAGATTCTTCACGACACTGATAGCGAAGCTCCCTGGATACACATACAGAACCGTATCGAACGTTCGAGTATCACCAGGAGTCAAGGCAGATGAAGATGAAGAGCTTCTACTTGAAGAGGACGATGAAGGAGCGCAGTCTGAAATTCTGTCATTCGTACGAAGTGTCGCAATGTCTGGCGAAAACTTGGCTGTCTCTCCTGAATACAAGAGTCTGCTGGATAGCGGGTACTTCGTAACTTCTATTACCTGGCATACAGAACATCGCTCTCCACCGTACCACCTTATGCGCTTTGAAGCCGGCTTCGAGAATGGCGCAGATGGCACTGGCTTCCGTTACGCCGTTAAATATGCACCACGCACGAAGGCCGGGCACTACGCTACCAGTTTCCGAACGCTCGACACCCTGGAAAGGGAACAGCACCTCCAGGCATTGGAAGTATTCGCTCGCGAAACACTGAATGCACTTGTGAAGGAAGCTGCCCTTTCGAGCGCTTCACCGACCGAGGCGGGAGAGGCCCCTTAGTTATGAGCAAGGTAAAATGGCTTTCGGCGGATTTGGACGTATCGGCTCGGCAGCTAGCAAGACTACTCCAACAAGCGCAGTTCACTAAGGATTCCGAGGAAGGATTTGTAGTTGACAGAGCGCGACGAAACTCTATTGAAGCCCGCTATGTTCAACGAGTCAACGTAACGGAGGTCATAGTCGACCCATTCGGAAACGAAGCAGAGTTCTCCTCCGTTAAGTATTCCGAACAGCATTTTTTTATTGCTGATGACCTACCTTGCATAGAGCTTCGACAGGGAGTCCGGCATTTGCATGCCTGTCTGGCACTGCTAAGCCAAACTACCGACTTTAGAATAGCCGTGAAACCCGTGAAGGTCGACGTCAATCATTGGCTTGAGGTCTTCGCAGCCTCCACAAGCATGCCGTTTACTGTTGACGCCTTCCAAGTTGGAAGCATCGCATTTTCGGATGGAGCGAGCGCGAGAGCGTTGGTTAAGGCAGGAAGAGGCGACGCACAGACCGCACTGAAGTCCTTGACGTCAGCCAGACCGTACGTCATCGAAAAGGTCCGCGTTAAGCATCAACGCGTTGACCATAGAGGGACTGTCGTGCTCGCGTCATCCGGCACGGCATCCACAACAGGCTTCTCTATCGAAGAAGACACTCACGTGCTGGAGGCCTTACGGAACTCGTTATCAGTGTCTATTTGAAGAGCCAGAAGAATCCCAACTCACTACCGTGACCTTATATATTCCCCATAGATAAATCAGGGGAGAGCTGACTCCCCTTCGCTGATGATAGCAATATACCAGAGGCATTTGCCTCCTACGAAGTGAATCCAGTTCTTAAATCGCAGACCGAGTTGGCATAAATTTTACAAGTACTCCGTCGATGTCTTGCGCGCACTTTTTCAGGACGTAGTGGGTCACTTCGCGCCTGTCTTGCTCATTGCTAATATCGACGAACCAATCGCTACTATTCGGACAGTTCACGTTTGGGTCTCCGCACAACTCGCCCGAAGAACACCATAGGTTCCGGACTACTTCCTTGTAGTCCATCGGGTCGCCAGGCAATCGCATTAAGCAATGAATGTGCGTTCCTCGTCGAACACCTTGAGCCGATGTACTCCACATCTGTTCCCCACCAAAGTCTTCAACTATTGGACACATACGAATCCGCTTCTTCGAGTTCCGACCAAATAGACGACACTTCAGCTTGTGCGTAAAGGAACCAAATGCCTTCTCCGCAAACTGATAGCTCACTCCTTTTTCGCCGCTGAAAGTTAACGTGACCATCGCGTTGCACTCTTCTCTGAGAAGCCACTCTGCGGTCTGTCGTTGAAGCTCAGTTCTTGAATAATTATTCGTGTCATCCATTGCTTGTACCTGCAAGAGCGTTGTGCGTTTTTGCTCTCACAGGTATCTTCTCAAGGGGGGACATTCCGCAATTTGGGAACCAATAGGCATGGCAAGACCCGGTGGGAATCCAAATCTGAAGGCAGTCCGCAACAGCGACACGGCAGCTGCCACGCGACAGTTGCAGCTCAACGCAGACAAGCATGCAAAGACCGTCTATGAAGCACTGCTTGCTGCAATGAAGGACGGGGCAATAGACAGTGCCGACGATGGGCACGACAAGGCAAGCTGGCGCGCGTGGCTGAATGCCAACGGCGTGCACACGCTAAGAAAACGCCCCTGGACGAAGAAGTCTTTCAACCGGATGCTTGCACGGTTGAGGCAGCGGAACTTGCTAGGAGGCAGCGAAAGCGCCCCCGACTCAGAATAGAAGAATGAACTAAGGTCCGCCTCGGCTGGTTGAGGCGTAATGACAGAGTGTTCGCTCTAGTCGCCAACAGGCGGCGTTCTGACGACCAATCCGAGGCGCTCGGGCAGAGAATGAACGCTACTTACATATACGTAGCGCCGGTTCCCGTACATGAAGGTCTCCAGTAGCCCCTCATTGGCGAGCTTGAATGCATTAGTTCTTGATATGCCGTGGGCTTTGCACACATCTACAAGCGGCCCGTAAAGAACGTCGAACTTTCCTTCCTGCGCCATCTACTTCCCCTATTAGACTGCAGCCGATGCACCGCATTGGGAACAGCGATGGGAACAGCCTCCAACAAGTGGGCCAATAACCATTAAAATCAACAACATGCGCCACATCTTGGCGGAGAGAGTGGGATTCGAACCCACGGAAGGTTTGACCCTTCGCCGGTTTTCAAGACCGGTGCCTTAAACCGCTCGGCCATCTCTCCAATCGGGTCCCGGTCGCCCGGGCAGCGCCGTATTCTCGCACGTGACGGGCATTTGCCCAAGACCACCATGCCCCTGCCCTCCGCATCCGGCACGGTGGGGCCTTCGCCGTAGAACAGCAACGCCGGACATCGCCCGGCGCTGCCTTCAAGACCTCTCAGCCCGCATCCACCGCCAGCGCACCCAGCGCACTGGCCTTGATCCGCTCCTTGGCCTTTTCACAGGCGCCACCGCAATCCAGGCGCGAGGCCTCCAGCTGCGGCGGCAGGTGCTCGGCCAGGAAGTCGATGAACACGCGCACCGCCGGCAGCAGGCCGCGGCGCGAAGCGAACACGGCGTGACACACGCCCTGCGGCAGCGACCAGTCCGGCAGCACCACTTCCAGCTCGCCGTTGCGCACGGCGTCGGCGCACACGGTCTCCGGCAGCATGGTGATGCCGAAACCGTCCTTCACCATGCTCTGCAGCAGCGGGAAGTCGAAACCAGCCACGCGCGGCTGCAGGTCGACCCGGCGCACTTCGCCTTCCGGGCCATGCAGTTCCCAGCGCTGGCGGGCTTCGTCTTCGCTGATGCTGAGGGTGACATGCTGGGTGAGCTCTTCCGGGTCCTTGGGGCGGCCGGCGCGGTCCAGGTATTTGGGGCTGGCCACCAGCAGTTCCTGCACCTGGCCGAAGCTGCGCATCACCAGGCTGCCGTCGTCGTCCAGGCGCGAACGCACGCGCAGGGCGACGTCGTAGCCTTCATTGATGATATCCACGCGGCGGTTGCTGATGTTCAGCTGCAGCCGCACCTTCGGGTACTGCTCAAGGAACTTGGGCAGCAGCTTGGGAAGCTGCATCTGCGCCAGTGACACCGGCACGCTGGCGCGCACCACGCCGCGCGGCTCCGCGCTGAGGCGGTCCACCACTTCGCGGGCGGCCTGGGCCTCGGCCAGCATCGTCTGCGCATGGCGATGCACGCTGGTGCCGACATCGGTGACCGCGAAACGGCGCGTGGAGCGCTGCAGCAGGCGTACGCCCAGGTCGGTTTCCAGCTGGCTGATGCGGCGGCTCAGGCGCGACTTGGGAATACCCAGTGCGCGCTCGGCGGCGGCGAATCCGCCGTGGTCGACCACCATCGCGAAGTAATACAGGTCATTCAGGTCATGCATACCCGAGTTCCATATCTAGAACAATACGTGGCATTCAATCACCTTTATCCCGCCTTTGCAACAACCTATCGTTCTCTCCGTCGGCGGGGCCCCCCGCCCCTTCCTCCCAGAACACAGGTGACTGCCATGAAGCTTCTGCATCTCGACGCCAGCGTGCTTGGCGACAACTCCGTCTCGCGCCAGCTGTCGGCCGCCGTGGTCGCCCGCTTCGCCAGCCAGATTGATGGCCTGCAGGTCGATTATCGCGATCTTGACGCCAATCCGGTACCGCATCTGCGCAGCAGCTCGCTGGCCAGGACCGACGCGGCCGAGGCGACCGATGCTGAACAGGTGATGCAGCAGTTCCTGGACGCCGACATCGTGGTGATCGGCGCGCCGATGTACAACTTCAGCATTCCGTCCACGCTGAAGGCCTGGATCGACCGCGTGGCCGTGGCCGGCCGCACCTTCAAGTACACCGAGAACGGCCCGGTGGGACTGGCCGGTGGCAAGCGGGTGATCATCGCCAGCAGCCGTGGCGGCATCTACACCGACTCGCCGGCCGACTTCCAGGAGCCGTTCCTGCGCCAGGTGTTCGCCTTCATGGGCATCAACGAGGTCGAATTCGTGCGCGCCGAGGGCATCGCCTATTCGCCGCAGCACCGTGAAGACGCCATCGCCGGTGCGCTGGCAGCACTGCCGTCGCACGAAGCGGCCGAACCCGTCGCCGCATAACGCGTTCCAACGTTCGGCGCCCCTCTCTCCTCGTCTGGGCGCTGAACGCGGGCCGGGATCCCCTCCCCATCCCGGCCCACCCTGGCGGCCCCGCTGTGCGGGGCCGTTTTCTTTTGCGACGCGCTAGGCTGGGGCATGAACTACATCGTGACGGCTGCGCACCGCAGCGAATTTCCGCACCCGATCACCCTGCGCCGTGGCCAGGCGCTGGTGGTGGGCGAACGTTATGAAGGCCCGGAGGGCTGGGAAGACTGGTTCCTGTGCCAAGCCGAAGGGCAGCAGCCCGGTTTCGTGCCGGCGCCGGTGATCGGTCGCTATGCGCAGGGTGACGCCTATGCCACGGAGGATTACTGCGCGCGGGAGCTGGATGTGGATCCCGGGCAGATCTTGCGCGGGCTGCGCCCCCTCAATGGCTGGGCGTGGTGCGTGCCGGAGACCGGCGAACCGGGATGGGTACCGCTGGAGAAGCTGCGCGCTGTGGAGTGATCGCGGGGGTTCATCCACGCATGGCGTGGATCTACTGGGGCATCGTTGAATTCATTCCCGGCGCGTGCAACATCCTCAAGTAGATCCACGCCATGCGTGGATACGGTGCCATGCAAGCATGGCACCCACCCAGCCAGAGAATCAGGCGATGGTTTCCAGGCCGCCCATGTACGGGCGCAGGGCCTCCGGCACGGTGATGCTGCCGTCGGCGTTCTGGTAGTTCTCCATCACCGCGATCATCGCGCGGCCAACCGCCACGCCCGAGCCGTTCAGGGTATGCACCAGCTCAGGCTTGCCGGTGGCCGGGTTGCGCCAGCGCGCCTGCATGCGGCGGGCCTGGAAGTCACCACAGTTCGAGCACGAGGAGATCTCGCGGTAGGTCTCCTGCGACGGAAGCCAGACTTCCAGGTCGTAGGTCTTGATGGCCGAGAAGCCCATGTCGCCGGTGCACAGCAGCACCTTGCGGTACGGCAGGCCCAGCTTTTCCAGCACCACTTCGGCACAGCGGGTCATGCGCTGGTGCTCGGCGTCGCTGTCTTCCGGGCGGCTGATCGAGACCAGCTCGACCTTCTCGAACTGGTGCTGGCGGATCATGCCGCGCACGTCGCGGCCACCGCTGCCGGCCTCGGCACGGAAGCACATCGAGTGGGCGGTCATGCGCAGCGGCAGGCGCTCGGCGTCGACGATCTCGTCGCGCACGATGTTGGTCAGCGGCACTTCCGAGGTCGGGATCAGGTACCGCGTGGAGTCGCCCACGGCGGTCTTGAACAGGTCGTCCTCGAACTTCGGCAGCTGGCTGGTGCCACGCAGCGAATCGGCGTTGACCAGCAGCGGTACGTTGGTTTCCTCATAGCCGTGCTCACCGGTGTGCAGGTCGACCATGAACTGGGCCAGCGCACGGTGCAGGCGCGCGATCGGGCCGCGCAGTACGGTGAAGCGCGAGCCGGACAGCTTGGCCGCGGTCTCGCCGTCCAGCCAGCCGTTGCGCGCACCCAGCTCAACGTGGTCGAGCACCTTGAAGTCGAACTGGCGCGGAGTACCCCAGCGCGCCTGCTCGACATTGTCGTTCTCGTCGGAACCGGCCGGCACGTCATCGGCCGGCAGGTTCGGAATCCCCATAGAGATCGCTTCGATCTTCTCGCGCAGCTCGTCCAGCGCCACTTCCGAGGCCTTCAGCTCGTCGGCGAATGCAGCGACCTCGGCCATGATGGCCGACACGTCCTCGCCCTTGGCCTTGGCCTGGCCGATAGCCTTGGAACGGCTGTTGCGCAGGCTCTGCAGCTCCTGGGTACGCACCTGGATGCGCTTGCGATCGGCCTCCAGGGACTCCAGGGCAGACACGTCGAGCTCGAAGCCGCGGCTGGTGCGCAGGCGTTCGGCGAGGTCGGCGGGCTGGTGGCGGAGCAGGGCTGGATCAAGCATGGCAGGTGTCGTGGTGGGTATCAGGGATGGGATTATCGCTTGTTATACGGATTTCTGCCGCCCGGTTCATTCCCGCCGTGGCAGAATCGGGGCATTCCGTACTGGTCCGGTCCATGTCTGCACCCCGCTCGTCGTCCGCCAAGTCGTTTACCGTGCATATCCCGCGCAACGCCCTGAAGATCGCGGGCATCGCCTTCGGCGTGGGCGTGCTGCTGTTCGTGCTGGTCTGGTACACCGGTCGCGACAAGGAATTCTTCCGCGCCGACCCGGCCGCACAGACCCCGCAGGAGACGGCGCAGGTGGAACCGCTGCCCGAACCGCTGGCTGCGGCCGCCGGTTCCAGCGACATGCCCGATGCCAAGCCGGCCCCGGTCGAGGAGGAAGCCCCGAAGCTGGTCGAAACCCCGCCGCCACCGCCGGCGCCCGTCGCTGAAGCGGCCCCGGTCGCACCGGCCCCGGCGCCGGCTGCTACAGGCAACAGCCAGCCGATGCCGATCGCCGGCCAGTCGCCTCCACCGGCCTACCCGGCCGCCGCGCTGCGCGCCGGCGAGACCGGCAGCGTGGTGGTGCGCGTGGACGTGGATGCCACCGGCTATCCGAACAATGCCACGGTGATCCAGCGCAGCGGCTCACGCGAGCTCGACCGTGCCGCGACCGATGCGGTGCGCCGCTGGCGCTTCACCCCGGCGCAGAGCAACGGCCAGGCCGTACCGGGCAGCATTGAAGTGCCGTTCGACTTCAAGACCCAGTAACTGAACGTTTCCCGGCAGGCAAACTGAACCCTGCCGGTCGCGTTGACGCAACGCTGACACTTCCCGCCACTGGCCCGCGCAACACTCTCCCCGTCGTCCATTGACGGAAGGAGTTTGCGATGACCGCCACCACCCACGAAGACCTTCATTCGCCGCAGCTGCAGCAGGACGCCAGCGAACAGCACAAGCCCACGTCGCCCTGGATGTGGATCGCGCTGATCGTGGCGATGTTTGCCGCCGCGCTGCTCTGGCTGCGTCACTCGAACCAGGAAGACGTGGCGCCGGCACCGGTCGGCGAGCGCATGCTGCCCGCGCCCGAGCAGGCGCCGGTCGCCGATGTACAACAGCCTGCGGCCCGCCAGGCCGCAGCGGCCGGCAACCAGCGCAAGGCCCCCCCTGCCGTACGCAATCGCGAGGCACGCCCGCTGGCAGGCAACAGCAAGCCGACCTACCCCGCTGCCGCGCTGCGCAATGGCGTGCAGGGCAGCGTGGTCGCCAGCCTGAATGTCGATGCCCGCGGCCAGGTCACCAATGCTGCGATTGTTTCGCGCAGCGGCGAGCGCAGCCGTGACCTGGATCGTGCGGTGCTGAGCGCCGTGCAGAACTGGAAGTTCCAGCCGGCGATGCATGAAGGCCGTGCAGTGGCCAGTGTGGTGCGGGTCCCGGTGGATTTCCGTACCGGACAGCGTTGATCGCGGACGAGGGGTTCGTGATGTTTAGACGGAGGCTTCGGCCTCCGTCCTTTTATGCGGAGAAGCGTGCCGACCAAGGTCGGCACCTACCGGGCGATGTGAGCGCGCCGACCGAGGTCGGCACCTACCGGACAGGGGGCGCGTGCCAACCATGGTTGGCACCTACCGGAAAACCTGATCGGCCGATCAGGCCAGGTTGAAGCCGGCGCTGCGTGCCAGGCCGTCGAAGTCCGGGAAGGAGGTGGCGACGTTGGCGATGTCGTTGATGCGCACTTCGCCGTCGCTGATCTGGCCGGCAATGGCAAACGCCATGGCAATACGGTGGTCACCGTGGCTTTCGATGGTGCCACTCCCCAGCCGAACGCCGCCGTGCAGGGTGGCGCCGTCTTCGGTCTCGTCCACCTGCATGCCCAGCGCACGCAGGCCGGTGGCCATCGCCGCAAGGCGGTCGGATTCCTTCACTCGCAGTTCGGCCGCACCGCTCACCACGGTCTGGCCCTCGGCGGCCGCGGCGGCCACGAACAGCGCCGGGAACTCGTCGATCATGTCCGGCACCAGTTCTTCCGGAATGCGTGCGCCCTTCAGCGGGGCGTAGCGCACCACCAGGTCGGCCACCGGTTCACCGCCCTGTTCTGCCGGGTTCTCTTCGCTGATGTCCGCACCCATCAGGCGCAGCGCATGCAGCAGGCCAGTGCGACGCGGATTCAGGCCGACCTGCTTCAGGCGCAGCTCGGAACCGGGAATGATGCTGGCGGCGACCAGGTAGAACGCGGCCGAAGAGAAATCGGCGGGTACCACGATATCCGTGGCGCGCAGGCGCTGGCCACCGCGCAGGCGGGCCTTGCCCGGCGAAAACGCGATGTCCACGCCGAATGCGGACAACATGCGCTCGGTGTAGTCGCGGGTCGGGTGCGGTTCGGTCACGCTGGTTTCGCCCTGCGCATACAGCCCGGCCAGCAGCACCGCCGACTTGACCTGCGCACTGGCCACCGGCGAGGCGAAATCGATGCCGTGCAGCGCTTGGCCACCATGCACGTGCAGCGGCGGCGTGCCGTCGTCCTGGGTGTCGATCCTTGCGCCCATCTGCGACAGCGGGCCGGTCACGCGGCGCATCGGTCGGCCGGACAGCGATTCATCGCCGATCAGCGTGCAGTCGAAGGCCTGGCCTGCCAGCAGGCCCGCCAGCAGGCGCATGCCGGTACCGGCATTGCCGCAGTCCAGCGGTGCCTGCGGTGCTTTCAGGCCGTCGATACCCACCCCATGCACGATGCGCTGCGACGGGCTGGGGGTTTCGATGCGCACCCCAGCTGGCTGAAGATGCGCGCGGTGGCGCGGGTGTCTTCGCCTTCCAGGAAGCCCTCGATGTGCGAGGTGCCATCGGCCAGCGCGGCAAACATCACCGAGCGGTGCGAGACCGACTTGTCGCCGGGAATGGTCAGGCTGCCCTGCAGCGGCTGGCCCTTGCGGGCTATCCAGTGTTGCGCGTTGCTCATCGTTCGATCATTCCGTAAACACCGGCAGCGCCGGCGATGCATCAGGGAGTGGCGGCTGTTGCCGCCGCAGCAGCACTCAGGGCACGGCCACCGGATAGGAGCCCAGCACCTTGATCTGCGCCGAGTGCGCTTCCAGTTCGGCCAGCGCAGCCTGCATCGGCGCGTCGTCGATGTGGCCGGCCAGGTCGATGAAGAAACCGTACTCCCACTTGCCGTGGTGTGACGGCCGCGACTCGATGCGGTTCATGCTGATGCCGTGGCGGGCGAACGGGCTGAGCACGTCGAACAGCGCACCGGGCTTGTCATGGATGAACACCAGCACCGAGGTGCGGTCGTGCCCGGAGGTCGGGAAAATGTTGCGACCCACCACCAGGAAGCGGGTGGTGTTGTCGGCATCGTTCTGGATCGGCTTGGTGACCACCTTCTTCAGGCCGTACACGTGGCCGGCACTCTCGCCGCCGATGGCCGCCGCGTCGTCGGCGTTGCGCGCACGACGCGCGCCTTCGGCGTTGCTCGACACCGGAATCTTCTCGGCCTTCGGCAGGTTGGCGCGCAGCCACGCCGAGGTCTGCATGAACGACTGCGGATGCGCGTAGATGCGCTCGATGTCCTCGATGCGGCCGCTGCGCGACATCAGGAACTGCTGCACGCGCAGTTCCACTTCGCCGCAGATCTTCAGGTTGGAGGTCAGGAACATGTCCAGGGTGATCTGGATGGTGCCCTGCCCCGAATTCTCCACCGGCACTACGCCGAAATCGGCGTTGCCCGCTTCCACTTCCTGGAACACCTCTTCGATGCTGGCCATCGGCAGGCCCAGCGCCGAGCGGCCGAAGTGCTTGAGCACGGCCTGCTGGCTGAAGGTGCCTTCCGGGCCGAGGTAACCGATCTTCAGCGGCTCCTGCTGGGCCAGGCAGGCCGACATGATCTCGCGGTAGACGTGTACCAGCAGTTCATCGCTGAGCGGGCCTTCGTTGCGGTCCACCACCATGCGCAGCACCTGCGCTTCGCGCTCGGGGCGGTAGTAGTCGACGGCGGCGGCGAGCTTGCCCTTGGCCTTGCCGACCTGGTGGGCGAAGCGCGCGCGCTCGGCGATCAGGCTCTGGATGTCGCGGTCGATCTGGTCGATCTTCGAGCGCACATCGGCCAGCGCCAGCGGCGCCAGGGTGGGTGCCGGGTTCGAGGTGGCCTTGGCCTTGCCCTTCGCCTTGGTGGGCACGCTGTCCTTGGCCGGTTCGGCCTTCTTCGGCGCCTTCTTGCTGGATTTGCTGCTTGCCATCGGAATTCCTTGTTGCGGGGCCCGCACCCGACGGTGCGCGCCGTTCATTGCTCAGCCGTGACGCTGCTGGAAATTGGCCATGAAGGCGACCAGCGCCTCGGCCCCGGCCAGCGGCATGGCGTTGTAGAGCGAGGCACGGATGCCACCGACGACCTTGTGCCCCTTCAGCGCCAGCAGGCCAGCGGCCTTGGCCTCGGCCACGAAGCGGGCATCGAGATCGGCATCGGGCAGGAAGAACGGGATGTTCATCCGCGAACGGGCCGCGTGTGCAACCTCATTGCGGTAGAAGCCGCCGGAACCGTCGATGGCGCCGTACACCAGCGCGGCCTTGGCGGCATTGCGCCTGGCGAACTCGGCCACGCCGCCCTCGGCCAGCATCCACTTGAACACCAGGCCGGCCAGGTACCAGTTCCAGGTTGGCGGGGTGTTGAGCATCGAATCGCGGGCGACATGCGAGCGGTAATCGAAGATGTCCGCGCGTGGCTGGCCACTGCGCTCGAGCAGGTCGCGGCGGATGATCATCACCGCGATGCCGACCGGGCCCAGGTTCTTCTGCGCGCCGGCATAGATCACGCCGTAGCGGCGCACGTCCAGCGGCTCGCTGGCGATGGACGAGCTGAAGTCGGCGATCAGCGGAACGTTGCCGGTGTCGGGCACATCACGGAACTCGACGCCGTGGATGGTCTCGTTGGCGGTGATGTGCACGTAGGCGGCATCGGGTGACAGCTGCCAGTCGGCGCGCGGCGGCAGCGTGCGATAGCCATCGGCCTCGCTGCTGGCGCCGATGTTGACGTCCACGTAAACACCGGCCTGCCTGACCGCGGTCTTGCCCCAGTGGCCACTGACCACGTAGTCGGCACGCTGGCCGGGGGCGGCGAAGTTCAGCGGGATCAACGCCTGCTGGGTGGTGGCACCACCGGACAGGAACAGCACCGCATAGTCTTCGGGAATATCGAGCAGGCGACGCAGGTCGGCCTCGGCCTCGGCGGCCACGGACATGAATTCCGCGCCGCGATGGCTCATTTCCACGATCGAAGCGCCGGACCCGTGCCAGTCCAGCATTTCCGCCTGCGCCTGGCGCAGGACCGATTCCGGCAAGGTCGCAGGGCCGGCACTGAAGTTGAACGCGCGCGTCATGTCACACCTGTGGGGCAAGACCCCTAGTATGCCGCAGTGCACCAGCCTTGCGGCCTTGTGCGGCAAGGGAAATTTGGTTTCATCGGAATCCATCGGCAACGCGACCAGGTAGTGCCGGCCGCTGGCCGGCAACCTAACGGATTCGGGGCGGCGGTTGCCGGCCAGCGGCCGGCACTACCGTCAGCGCGCGCCGAACCAGAGCAGCAGGCTGAGCAGCGCGGCCAGCAGCAGCGCACTGACCAGCAGCCACGGCCAGCGCCGCACCCTGCGCGGCGCAGCCGGCAGCACCGGCGCCTGTTCCACGTCCTCGCCCGACTCGTCCTCGACCGGCAACGACCGTCGGCGCGGATCATGCGGCACTTCCAGCACGAAACGGTGCTGGCCATCGAACACCACCTGGTCGCCGGCCTGCAGCCAGCAATGGCGCACGGCCACGCCATTGACGCGGGTGCCTTCGGCACTGCCGAGGTCGCGCAGCAGCACGCGTTCGCCGTGCACTTCCACGCGGGCATGCTGCTCGGCAAAAGCCGGGTCATCGATGGCGATGTCGGCCTCGTTGCCCCGCCCGATCAGGCGGGCCCGCGACAGGGTGAAGCTGCGGCCATGATGGAGACCGCCGACACCGCGCAGCAGCCGCTGCTGCTCGTCGCTGCCATCTTCGGCTTTCGGCGCAGGCGCCTGCAGCAGGCTTTCGACCTCGCCCTGCAGGACCATCTCCACGCCATCCACATACACCGCATCGCCTGCACGCAGCAGGGCCATCCGGCGTACCGGGCGACCGTTCACGTGGACGCCGCGGATGCCGTTGCCGACCTGCAGCCAGAGGCCGCGATCATCCATGCAGAACTGGGCCAGCAGCAGTGCGCCGTGGCCAGGATCTCCGAGCCGCACGCTGCCGTTGGCCTGGCGCACGATGCGCTGCACCCCGGGCCGCAAGGGCTGGTCGGGCTGTTGTTGTTGACTGAAGTGAACAAGCAGGTTCTGCACGCGGCGCAGCCTAGCAGGTTGGTCGCCAACGAAGAAGAACCCACGATGAGTGCTTGGCGCGGCGGCCCTTGATGCGCACAATGCTTGCCCTCTTCGACCATCCCCGCCCTGCGCCAGGAGCCTGCATGTCCACCATCGATGTCCGCCACGCCCACGCCCTGCCCGATGCACAGGCGCGCGCCGCGATCGAACAGGTCGCTGCCAAGCTGTCCGAGCGCTTTGGCCTGAAGTCGTCCTGGACCGCCGACGTACTGAACTTCTCCGGCAGCGGCGTGGACGGTGCGATCGAACTGCAGCCGGGCGCGGTGCGCGTAACCGCCAAGCTGGGCTTCCTGCTGTCGGCGATGAAGGGCATGGTCGAAGGCGAGATCCAGCGTGTGCTGAAGGAAAAGCTGGGCTGAACCCCGGCGGCGGCCGTCACGGCCGTGCAACGCCGGTGCGCGCTACTCTCGGGGCAGGCCCAACTCCCACGGGAAGTGCGATGAACCACTACGAGAACGACGACCGCCGCAACGACGATGCCTCTTTCAGTGACCAGGCCGAGCGCTTCTCGCGCAAGCTGAGCGATTCGGCCCAGCAGGTCTGGCTGGCCGGGTTGGGTGCGCTGGGTCGCGCCCAGGCCGAGGGCAGCCGCTTCTTCGATGGCCTGGTGAAGGAAGGCGAAGCCTGGGAAGCCCGCCGCCGTGAACGCAACGGCGACCAGGGCCCGGGCTGGCGTGACAATGTCGAGACCTCGCTGGATGAGGCCCGCGAGAAGGCCTCCGGCACTTGGAACAAGGTGGAGAAGGCCTTCGATGACCAGGTGCAGGGCGTACTCAAGCGCCTGCATGTACCCACCGCCGACGAAGTGACCGCACTGGAGGCGCGCATTGATGCCCTGCACGCGCGCCTGGCCAAGCTGGAAAACCGCGCCGCGTCCGGCACCGATGCCCCTGCTCCGGGCAGCCATCAGTCACCGGACAGCGTGCCCTGACCACGATTGTTGCAATGCAATAAAAATTGATTGACAATCGCGAGCAACCCGCCAATCGCTTCGGCTGCCGTTTGTTCCCTCCCCTCACGGCTTCAGGATTGGCGGGTTTTTCGTGCCCGCTGTACGCCGATCTGCGCGCTCCATCACGCTTTCTGTCAGGAACATCCTGACCCGGCCAGGCACCGCGACCTTTACACTGTCGTTCTCCGCTTTCGCCCCTTCCGCCCTACTCCTGCATGCTCCCCTGGATCCTGGCCCTGCTGTCGGCCCTGCTTAGCTGTTTCCTGGCCGTTATCTATCTGTGGTGGGTCAAGCGGCGGCAGAAGGAGATGCAACTCGGCCTGCAGGCCCTGGCGGGCATGCATTGGCGCGAATTCTCCGTTCTGGTCAAGCGCATGCTGCGCGAACAGCGCGGCCTGCGTGAACTGATCGATCCGGCGGAAGAAGCCCGCGAGCCAAGCAGCGATTTCATGCTCAGCGATGGCCCCAACCACTGGCTGGTGTCGTGCAAGCATGGCCTGGCCTACCGCATCGGCACCGCCGCAGTGAACGAGCTGGGTGCGGCCGCGCGCCTGGCCGGCGCCAAGGGCGGCGTGCTGCTGACCGAAGGCCGCATCGAGCGCGACGGCCGCAGCGCCGCCGAGAAGCAGGCGGTTGAAGTGCTGGACGGCCCGCGCCTGTGGCCATTGCTGCAGCCTTACCTGCCCGGCGACATCGAAGCGCGCGTGCGCGCCAGCGCCCGGCACGAAGCGCTGCGCCGCATCGCCATCGCCGCACTGGGTTCGGCAACGCTGGGGCTGCTGGTTGGCCTGGGCCTGCAGGGCCTGCGTGTGGAAGAGGCCGCGCCGGTTGCTGCAGCGTCGGTGGTGGCGACGCCTTCAACCGCGCCTGCGGCGGAACCTGCTGGCACCGCGGCAGTGCTCCCGGCCGCCTCTTCACCCGCCGCTGCCGTCGCCCCGGCGGCCGACCCGCGCAGCAACCCCAATCCGGATGCAGCCACGCTGGATCGCTACCAGGCCGATCTGGCCCGTGCCCTGGCTGGCAAGCCCGGCATCGCCAGCGGTGTCTGGCTGACCCGGCAGACGCTGGCGATCAACCGCACCGGTGAACTGGAAAAGGTCTGGCCGCAGGTCTGTGAGGAAGTGCTGCACTACCCTGCCCTGCGCAACGTGCGCATCCAGCTCAATGCCCGCCCCGGCGTGGATGAGCCGGTGCGCTGGCGGCAGTGCGCTACGTATTGATGGGGCAACATCCACGCATGGCATGGACCTACTGAATCCCGACACACGAATCTCTGGTAGATCCACGCGATGCGTGGATGCCTTTGCAGAGTCGAGCCACGCTCGACTCATCGCGCAACGCGCGAACAGCAGCCGACCATGGGCTGGGCTCTACAGGGCGCCCGCTCAGCCCAATGCTGCGAGATGGGCGATGTAACTGGAGCGGGATTCGCCGGCCGCCCTGGCCTGCGCATCCAGCCTGGCCAGGATGCGACGCGGCAGGCTGATGTTGACCCGTTCGATGGTGTCGTCCAGCAGAGATGGATCAATGCAGATGTAGGCAAGAATCCAGGCCGTACCACTGGGAGCCTCGGCGACGATCTTCTGTGGCGCAGAAGGACTCGGAATCGAGCGCCCCTCATCCAGGGCCGCATCGATCCAGGCAAGCGCAGACTCCTCGGCCGCGCTGAGTGCATCGTCAAGCGTGTCGGCTGCCGAGAAGCACCCCGGCAGATCGGGAACGATGACCCCCACGCGGTGCGTTCATCGCCGGCCTCAATCAAGACTGGATAGCGCATGGGACCTCCTACGTCAGTCCTGCGAGCTTCCGCAACGCCTGAACCAGCCCCTTGCCCAGATCCTTTCTGGGGTGAGGCACGGTGATGATGTGAGGCCACTGCGAGGTGCACGAATACATGATGGGATCCGCGAATCCTGCAACAGGTCCAACCTGCCGCCTCCAGACCCCGGATGAGGTCCCTGCTCTTCATGCAGGGACGATACACATCGCACACACGCACCAACAGAGTTCAAGACGACAGCCGTACCGGACCAGTAGATCCACGCCATGCGTGGATGGAATCCCTAGCGAGCGCCCGGCGCGAAGCGCGCAACCAGGTCCCAGGCATCCCCCAGGAACACCTGGCGCACGCGGGTGATCGGCTGTTCACCGCGCCAGGTCAGGCGCTCGATCACCAGGCAGGCGGTGCCCGGTTTCACGTCCAGCAGCCTGGCCGTGGCGGTGTCCGCACCCCAGGCACTGATGCGATGCTGCGCGCGCGTCCAGGACACGTTCTGCAGCAACCAGCTGCCCGGCGCGGTGGTACTGAAATCGACTTCCAGTACCTCGGGCACGCCCACCGGACTGATCAGGCGATGCTCCAGCGCCAGCGGACGGCCATCGGCCAGGTGCAGGCAGCGCATCGCCAGCAGCTTCTCGCTGCCGGCCAGCTCCATTTCACCGGCATTGCCGCCGTCGGCCAGGCGCAGCTCGCGCTGCAGCAGGCGGTACGCGTACTGGTGGCCGCGCGAACCGACCTCCATCGCGATATCGGGAATCTCCAGCGCTACCTGCTCCAGGTGCGGCGGCTGACGCGCCACGAATGAACCCGCACGACGGCGGCGTTCGATCATGCCGCTCTCGGCCAGTGCGGTCAGCACCTTGTTCACCGTCATCCGCGAGCAGCCGTACTGCTCCATCAGTTCGTGCTCGTACGGAATCCGGAAGCCCGGCGCCCACTCCCCACTGAGGATGCGGCTTTCCAGATCGCTGCGGATACGCTGGTTGAGCGTGGCGGACTTGCTGGCCTTCACGTAATGGGATCCCGGTGGCGGAGACGATCAGCCCAGCACGCCCTTCAGGGCGGCGGCGAAGGCGGTGGTGATCGCCTCGCGCTGCAGGTGGCGGCCGTCGGCCACGCACTGGCGGCCATGCCGCCAGACCGATCGCAGCGCGCCATTACGTGCGGCGAACACCCAGCTGTCAAGCCATGCGTCATCCTGTCGCGCCTGCAGCGCCGGGTGTGCGGCATCCAGTTCGACCAGATCGGCACTGGCGCCCACCTGCAGGCCAGCGGCCACGCCCAGCGCCTGTGCGCCACCGTGCAATGCACCTTCAAACAGGAAACGACCGGTGCTGCGGGTGGCATCCGGCGCCAGCACGTTGCGTCCGCGCAGGGTCAGCCGCTGGCCGTACTCAAGCAGGCGCAGTTCTTCAGCTGCATCGATCAGCACATTGGAATCGGAACCGACACCGAAGCGCCCGCCCTCGCGGGCGAACGCCTGCATCGGGAACAGGCCGTCGCCCAGATTGGCTTCGGTGATCGGGCACAGGCCGGCCACAGCCTGGCTGGCGACGATGGCCGCGCGCTCGTCATCGGTGATGTGGGTGGCATGCACCAGGCACCAGCGCGCATCGACCGGTGCATGGTCGTACAGCCACTGCACCGGGCGCTGGCCGCTCCAGGCCAGGCAGGCCTCGACTTCACGCACCTGCTCGGCGATATGGATGTGCACCGGGCCGTCGGTCAACGGCAGCAACGCGCCCAGTTCCTCGCCGGTGACCGCACGCAGGCTGTGCGGTGCAATGCCGAGCACCGCATCGGGCAGCGCGGCCAACGCCGGCTTGGCGGCGTCCAGCAGCTGCGCGAAACCGTCCACGTCGTGGATCAGGCGGCGCTGCGCCGGATTCGGCGGCGCGCCACCGAAATCGGCATGCGCGTAGAACACCGGCAGCAGGGTCAGGCCGATGCCGGTCTGATCGGCCGCAGCGGCAATCCGCGCGCTCATCTCGGCGCGATTGGCATAGGCATGGCCATCGGCGTCGTGGTGCAGGTAATGGAACTCGCCGACGCGGGTGAAGCCGCTTTCCAGCATTTCCATGTAGGCCTGGGCGGCGATGGCCTGCACCGCGTCCGGACGCAGGTGGGCCAGGAAGCGGTACATCAGCTCGCGCCAGCTCCAGAAGCTGTCACCGTCACCGCCGCCGATCTCGGTCAGGCCAGCCATGCCGCGCTGGAAGGCATGGCTGTGCAGGTTGGGCAGGCCCGGCACCAGGATGCCGGCGCGGGTGTCGCCGTGCTGGGCGCCCTGCCCCGTACTGATCGCCGCAATACGACCGTCCTGTACCTGCAGGCGGACATCACGGGCCCAGCCATCGGCCAGGAGGGCGTGGGCGGCATGGAAACAGTGCGGGGAACGCGAATCGGACATGGCTGGACAACCCGAAATGGACACCTATATTGTATAGACATATAAGCACAGCCGCGTTGTGGATGCCATGCACGTCGATACCCTCTGGTCCAACGTCCACCTGATCACCCTCGATGGCGAGGGCCTGGGTGTCATCCGCGATGGCGTACTGGCCTGCGCCGAGGGCCGCATCGTCCACGTCGGCCCGGCCGGCAGCGATGCACAGCTGCAGCCGACCACCCGCATCGATGGCGAAGGCCGCTGGATCTCGCCGGGCCTGATCGACTGCCACACCCACCTGGTCTACGCCGGTAACCGCGCCAACGAATTCGAGCAACGCCTGCAGGGCGTGAGCTATGCCGAGATCGCCCGTGCCGGCGGCGGCATCGTCTCCACCGTGCGCGCCACCCGCGCTGCCACGCCCGAGCAACTGGCCAGCGAGAGCCGCCCGCGCCTGCTGGCGATGCGCGCCGAAGGCGTGACCACGATCGAGATCAAGTCCGGCTACGGCCTGACCCTGTCCGACGAACGCAAGCAGCTGCAGGTTGCACGCACGCTGGGCGAGCAATGCCGGGTCAACGTGGTGACCACCTTCCTCGGTGCACACGCGATTCCGCCGGGCCGCGAGGCACAGGAGTACACCGACGAGGTGTGCGAGGTGATGATTCCGGCCATTGCTGCCGAAGGCCTGGCCGAAGCGGTGGACGTGTTCTGCGAGAACATCGCCTTCTCGCCCGCGCAGGCGCGGCAGGTATTCGAGGCCGCCCGCGCGAACGGACTGGCGTTGAAGATCCACGCCGAACAGCTGAGCAACCAGCACGGTGCCGAACTGGCGGCCAGCTTCGGTGCACTGTCGGCCGACCATATCGAACATCTGGACGATGCCGGGATCGCCGCGATGGCCGCTGCCGGTACCGTCGCCGTGCTGCTGCCCGGTGCTTTCTATTTCACCCGCGATACCACCCTGCCGCCGATCGCCGCGCTGCGTGCGGCCGGCGTGCCGCTGGCGCTGGCCACCGACAGCAATCCGGGCACCTCGCCGCTGACCAGCCCGCTGCTGGCGATGAACATGGGCGCGACCCTGTTCCGCCTGACCGTGGACGAGTGCATCGCCGGCTTCACCCGTGAAGCAGCGCGCGCGCTCGGCCATGGTGAGCGCATCGGCCGCCTCGCCGTCGGCATGGACTGTGACCTGGCGATCTGGGACATCGACGCCCCTGCCGACCTGGTCTATCGCATTGGATTCAACCCGCTGCACGCGCGCGTGGTGCGCGGCCAGCCCGACCTGCCTGCCTCCTGGAGCAACACATGAGCAACACCCTGGTTCTTCGCCCCGGCCATGTCACTCTCGCCCAATGGCGGCAGGTCTATCGCGGTGCGCCGCTTGCACTGGACCCGGCCGCGCTGCCGGTGGTGCGCGCCAGTGCCGCAGCCGTCGCCGCCATCGTCGCCAAAGGCGCACCGGTGTATGGCATCAACACCGGCTTCGGCAAGCTGGCCAGCGTGCGCATCGAGCGCGAAGACCTGGCCACCCTGCAGCGGAACATCGTGCTCTCGCATGCCGCCGGGGTGGGCGAGCCGATGCCGGCCAGCGTGGTGCGGTTGATGATGGCGCTGAAGCTGGTCAGCCTGGCGCAGGGCGCATCGGGCATTCGCGAGGAAACCCTGCTGCTGCTCGAAGCGATGCTGGTCAAGGGCGTATTGCCCGTGGTGCCGGCACAAGGCTCGGTGGGTGCCTCGGGCGATCTGGCGCCGCTCTCGCACCTGGCCAGCGTGATGCTGGGCGTGGGCGAAGCCTTCATCGATGGCGAGCGCCTGCCGGCGGTCGATGCCCTGGCACGTGCCGGCCTGCAGCCGATCGAACTGGGAGCGAAGGAAGGCCTTGCGCTGCTCAATGGCACGCAGTTCTCCACCGCCTACGCGCTGGCCGGCCTGTTCGAGATCGAGACCGTATTCCAGGCCGCACTGGTCACCGGCGCGCTGTCGGTGGAAGCGGCCAAGGGCTCGGACACGCCGTTCGACCCGCGCATCCACGCCATCCGCGGCCAGCGCGGGCAGATTGCCACTGCCGCGACGCTGCGCGCGCTGATGCAGGGCTCGGACATCCGCGAATCGCACCGCGACAACGATGTGCGCGTGCAGGACCCGTACTGCCTGCGCTGCCAGCCGCAGGTGATGGGCGCGGCGCTGGACATCCTGCGCCAGGCCGCGACCACGCTGGAAATCGAAGCCAACGGCGTCTCCGACAATCCGCTGGTGTTCACCGACACCGGCGAAGCACTGTCCGGCGGCAACTTCCACGCCGAGCCGGTCGCCTTCGCCGCCGACATGCTGGCGATGGCGGTGTGCGAGATCGGCTCGATCAGCGAGCGCCGCCTGGCGATGCTGGTGGACCCGGCGCTGTCCGGCCTGCCGGCGTTCCTGACCCCGCGCCCGGGCCTGAATTCCGGCTTCATGATTCCGCAGGTGACCGCGGCTGCACTGGTCTCGGAAAACAAGCAGCGCGCCTACCCGGCCAGCGTTGATTCAATCCCGACCTCGGCCAACCAGGAAGACCATGTGTCGATGGCCGCGCACGGCGCACGCCGCCTGATGCAGATGGCCGAGAACGCCGCCAACGTGATCGGTATCGAACTGCTGGCCGCAGCACAGGGCTGCGACTTCCACGCCCCGCTGCGCTCCAGTGCCGCGCTGGAAAGCGTGCGCGCCAGCCTGCGTGCGCAGGTGCCGACACTGGAAGAAGACCGCTACTTCCATCCGGACATGGTGACCGCCACGAATCTGGTGCGCAGCGGTGCGCTGGCGCAGGGCCTGGGCGATCTGTTGCCGACCGTGGAACCGCAGGCATGACGACCCTTCCCGAATGGCTGACGGTGCACGAGGGCGACGCCCCCTCATCGTCAGCTTCCCGCATACCGGCAGCGAGCTGCCGCATGAACTGATGGGCGACTACCACTCGCCGTGGCTGGCACGCCGCGACGCCGATTGGTGGGTGCACGATCTGTACGACTTCGTGCGTGGCATGGGCGCGACCACGGTGCGCTCGGCAATCTCGCGTTCGGTGATCGACCTCAACCGCGATCCCAGCGGCGTGTCGCTGTACCCGGGCCAGAACACCACCGGCCTGTGCCCGCTGACGACCTTCGACAACCAGCCGCTGTACCACGCCGGGCGCGAACCGGACGACGCAGAAATCGCCCGTCGCCGCGACACGTATTTCCTGCCTTACCACGATGCGCTGGCTTCGCAGATCACGCGCCTGCGTGCACGCCACGGCACCGTGGTGGTGTACGACGCGCACTCGATCCGCTCACACATCCCGCATCTGTTCGACGGGGAGCTGCCGCAGTTCAACCTGGGCACCGCTGGCCCGTCCGGCGCACCTGACACGTCCTGCGACAACGCCTTGAGCGACGTGGTGGAGAACCTGCTGAAGATCAGTGGCATGAGCCAGGTGCGCAACGGCCGTTTCAAGGGTGGCTGGATCACCCGCCACTACAGCAACATCGCCGGCGGCGTGCACAGCCTGCAGATGGAGCTGGCCTGCCGCGGCTACATGCACGAACCCCTGCCGGACCAGGTGGACGAGCACAGCTGGCCCACGCCGCTCGACCCCGACCACGCCGCACCGCTGCGCCACACCCTGGCGCAGGTGCTCAATGCCTGCCTTGAATTCGCTACGAACCGGAGCGCCGCATGACCCGCAACGACCCGTCCCGCACCATCGCCGCGCCGACCGGCACCACGCTCAACGCCAAGAGCTGGCTGACCGAAGCGCCGCTGCGCATGCTGATGAACAACCTGCACCCCGATGTGGCCGAGCGCCCGCAGGAACTGGTGGTGTACGGCGGCATCGGCCGCGCCGCACGCGACTGGGAGAGCTTCGATGCCATCGTCGAAACGCTCAAGCGCCTGGACGACGACCAGACCCTGCTGGTGCAGTCGGGCAAGCCGGTGGGCGTGTTCCGCACCCACGCCGATGCGCCGCGCGTGCTGATCGCCAATTCCAACCTGGTACCGCGCTGGGCCAACTGGGACCACTTCAACGAGCTGGATAGGAAGGGCCTGGCCATGTACGGCCAGATGACCGCAGGCAGCTGGATCTACATCGGCGCGCAGGGCATCGTGCAGGGCACCTACGAGACCTTCGTGGAGATGGGGCGCCAGCATTTCGGTGGCGACCTGACCGGGAAGTGGCTGTTCACCGGTGGCCTCGGCGGCATGGGCGGCGCACAGCCGCTGGCCGCCGTGATGGCCGGCGCCTCCTGCCTGGCCGTCGAGTGCCGCAAGAGCAGCATCGACATGCGCCTGCGCACCGGCTACCTGGACACCTGGACCGACAACCTGGACGAAGCGCTGCGCCTGATCGATGAAGCCTGCAAGGCCGGCACGCCGAAGTCGGTGGGCCTGCTCGGCAACGTCGCCGACGTGCTGGCCGAACTGCTCAAGCGCGGCGTGAAGCCGGACCTGCTGACCGACCAGACCTCCGCGCACGACCCGGTGAACGGCTACCTGCCGCAGGGCTGGACCGTCGAGCAATGGGACGAAAAGCGCGTGTCCGCGCCGAAGGAAGTGGAGAAAGCAGCGCGCGCGTCGATGGCCAACCATATCCGCGCCATGCTCGGCTTCCACGCACTCGGCGTGCCGACCGTGGACTACGGCAACAACCTGCGGCAGATGGCGCTGGAAGAAGGCGTGGAGAACGCGTTCGACTTCCCCGGCTTCGTGCCGGCCTACATCCGCCCGCTGTTCTGCCGCGGCATCGGCCCGTTCCGCTGGGCAGCACTGAGTGGCGACCCGGAAGACATCGCCAAGACCGATGCCAAGGTGAAGGAACTGATTCCGGACAATCCCCACCTGCACCGCTGGCTGGACATGGCCGCCGAGAAGATCAAGTTCCAGGGCCTGCCGGCGCGCATCTGCTGGGTCGGCCTGGGTGATCGCGATCGACTCGGACTGGCGTTCAACGAGATGGTCGCCAACGGCGAACTGAAGGCGCCGGTGGTGATCGGACGTGACCACCTGGACAGCGGCAGCGTGGCCTCGCCAAACCGCGAAACCGAAGCGATGGCCGATGGCTCCGACGCGGTGTCCGACTGGCCGCTGCTGAACGCCCTGCTCAACACCGCCAGCGGCGCGACCTGGGTCTCGCTGCACCATGGCGGCGGCGTGGGCATGGGCTTCTCCCAGCATGCCGGCATGGTGATCGTCTGCGACGGTACCGAGGCAGCGGCGAAGCGGATTGGCCGCGTGCTGTGGAACGACCCGGCCACCGGCGTCATGCGCCACGCCGATGCGGGGTATGACATCGCGATCGACTGCGCGAAGGAAAAGGGACTGGATCTACCGGGGATCCTGGGCTGATCGCAGGGGTGCCGGCCAGCGGCCGGCACTACCCGGAAACACCTGTAGAGCCGAGCCATGCTCGGCTCATTTTTCCGGGTGCATGATGCCTGGCCCGAAGGCAGCCGAGCATGGGCTCGGCTCTACATGCCAAGATGCGCCATCACCGCTGATGGATCACCGCGATGTACCGCACCTTTGCTGCTGCATTGCTCTGCGTCCTGTTCGCTGCTCCGCCCGCATCAGCGAGTGACCTCTCCGCCGGCCTCTCTACCCAGCTTGACGCCCAACTGCAGGCCAACCTCGAACGCTACGGCATCGCCGGTCAGGCGGTACTGGTCGCCCACAACGGCCAGGTGCTGTACCAGGGCGCCAGCGGCGAACGTGATCGCGCTACGCACACACCTGCCACCGTCGATTCCATCTTCGCCGCGCAGTCGATGGCCAAGCTGCTGACCAGCACGCTGGTGATGCAACTGGTCGATCAGGGCAAGGTGGATCTGGATGCGCCGGCGAGCCGCTATGTGCCGGACCTGCCGACTGCATGGCAGGCAATCCACGTGCGCGACTTCCTCAACCACAGCTCGGGTATCGGCGAGTACTACAACCGGGTGGATAACCGCTGGGTGAGCAAGGGCTACCCCGGTGTAGCGCCTGACCTTGGCACTGCGCTGAAGGTGGCCGGCGCTGTACCGATGCAGTTCGCCACCGGCAGCCGCGTGCAGTACACCCAGGCCAACTACCTGGTGCTGACGGCGTTGCTGGAAGCGCACTACCGCAAGTCCTACCCGGCCATCGCGCGCGAACGCATCCTGCAGCCATTGAAGATGGCCAGCACCTCGTGGGGCGTTGCCAGCGTGCCGGCCCGGCGCGCGGCGGTGCCGTACATCGGCAAGGATGGCCAACTGCAGCCTGCCAATGAAGATCCCTGGCCGGACTACGGCTGGGGCCATGCCGATCTGCAGACCACCGTGGGCGACATGAACCGCTTCCTGCAGGCGCTGGCGACCGGCACGCTGGTGCGTACGAAGACCCTGGAAAAGCTCTGGCAGCCGCAGAAACTGAGCGGTGGCGGCAGCAATTTCTTCTCCACGGGATGGGACACCACCCGCAGCGACGGCTACACCCAGGTCGGCCATGATGGCGGCACCCGTGTACGTGCGCGGCTGGCGTACAAGGACACGCTGGCCAGCGGCTACTGGGTGTTCGTGTACCTGACCAACGGCAGCGCCCGCAATGTCTGGTCCAGCACGCTGGTGGAGAGCACGATGGCGGTCGCGGCGCCGCAGGCGTTTCCGCACGCGGTGCTGTCCGAGGGGCTGGTCGCGTATGCGCTGGATGATGATGCAGGCGCTGCCCAGGCGATACGCAGTTGGTTGCGCGATAACAACCGGGTGGCGGGCAGCGAGCTGGAACGAGCGATCAACGCCAGCGGGTATGCCATCCGCGAGAGCCTTGGTGCACGCAGGGCGTTGAAGGTATTCGCCCTCAACACCGAGCTGTATCCGGATTCGGCCAATGTGTGGGACAGCCTGGCCGAGTGTCATGCGGCGCTGGGCGATGCAGAGATTGCCAAAGCGCTGTACGCGAAGGCCAAGGCGCTGGCGAAGCCTTCGCCGTAAACCCTGCTGTAGAGCCGAGCCCATGCTCGGCTGCTCTTCGTGGCGATCGCAGAGAACCCGCGCTGCGCGCGATAGCCGAGCATGGGCTCGGCTCTACAGGGCCACCACAGGTGGCCATACGCAGGTGGAGGGTGACGTGGGGGCCACCGACCTGTTAACTTGCTCGCCACTTTCGTGGTTTACAGCATTTCCGCATGTCGCTCTCGTCGTACCGCCCCATCCCCTCGCTGCTGTCTCTGACCGTTTCCCTTGGCCTCGCCTCCACTGCCGCTGCAGTCCCGCAGGCCACCACGCTGGATGCGGTGCAGGTCACCGCTGCTGGCGATGCCAGCGCGCAGGCGCGCGAGTCGCTGAAGCGCGTACCCGGCGCCAGCAACGTCATCGACGTGGCCAAAGCCGACAGCCGACTGTCCAGCAGTGCCGATGTGCTGGCCTACCAGCCGGGCATCAGCGCGCAGTCGCCGGGCAACGAGGGCACCAAGATCTCGATCCGGGGCTCGGGCATCAACCGCGGGCCGGGCGCGCATGCCTCGGGCATTGCGGTGTCGATCGACGGCCTGCCGCTGACCGGCCCAGGTGGCACGCCTTACGAACTGCTGGAACCGCTGTGGCTGTCGCGCGTGGAAGTCCTGCGCGGCGCCAACGGCTTCGAGCGCGGCGCGCTCGCGCTGGGCGGTGCCATCGACTACGTCAGCCGCAGCGGCCGTGATTCGGCGGGCGTGCAGCTGCACTACGAAGCCGGCAGCCGTGGCTACCAGAAGCGCGGCCTCAGCTGGGGCGGCGTCAACGGCGATGTCGACTACTTCCTGGCCTACACCGATACCGAGTTCGACGGTTACCAGCGCCATGCGCACGGCGACGGCAAGGGCGCGATGGCCAACATCGGCTGGCAGATCACGCCCGATCTGCAAACGCGCTTCTTCGTGCGCTACCGCGAAACCAATCACGAAACGCCCGGTCGCTTGACCCGCGACCAGATCCGCAACGATCCACATGCCGCGAATGCGGCCAACCTGGCCATCGATGCGCGCCGCCCGCAGCCGGGCAGCACTTGGGTGGGCAATGTCACCACGCTGCAGATCGATGAGGATTCGTCGCTGCAGGCCGGGCTGGTCTACCACACCTACCCGATGGACTTGAACGAGAGCCTGTACCGCCAGCAGCTGGACTACGCCAACCTCAACGCCACACTGGACTACCGCCACCGCCACCGGCTGTTCGGGCTGGACAGCGAGACCACGGTCGGCCTGCGCGTCACCCATGACCTGGATGCCGATGTGCGCGAGTCGCTGCGCTTTGCCAGCAACGGCTACGCTGCCGGCACGCGCACGCGTGACTTCCGCCACCACGGCACCGACAGCACACTGCACGTCGGCAATACCCTCGCCTTCAATGACCGCCTGCGCATGCAGACCGGGCTGGCACTGATCAACACCCGTCGCGATGTGCAGGTGACCTGGCCAAGCAGCGGCGGCCGCCTGCGTGACCACGACTGGGACTACGCACCGCGACTAGGCTTTACCTGGCAGCACAGCGCGCAGACCCAGTGGTTCGGCAACCTCAGTCGTTCAGTGGAGGCACCGCACCCGTGGTCGATGATCTGGGGCTCGAACCAGTACTTCGG
The DNA here is from genome assembly GCF_006228405.1 of Stenotrophomonas sp. pho. NCBI lineage: Bacteria > Pseudomonadati > Pseudomonadota > Gammaproteobacteria > Lysobacterales > Lysobacteraceae > Stenotrophomonas > Stenotrophomonas sp. pho. Next base: position 2,814,664 of record NZ_CP029759.1, read on the forward strand.
GCCGGGCAATGGCCCGTCTACCGGCCGCCAGCGCGCGCCGGTGCCGATGCAGAACCAGACCGCCACCACGCTGGAACTGGGCGCGCGCGGTGATGCGGCGCTGGGTCGCTGGGAACTGACCGGCTACTACGCCCACGTGAACCACGAACTGCTGAGCGTCGAACTGCAACCAGTGCCGAACCTGTTCATTGCCGAGAACAACGCCAGCCCCACCGTACACCGCGGTATCGAGGCCGGATTGGACAGCACGCTGTGGCAGGCTGCACCGGGCCGCCTGTCGCTGCGCCAGGCGTATACCTTCAGCGACTTCCGCTACCGCCACGATGCGCGCTTCGACGGCAACCGCCTGCCCGGCCTGCCGCGCCACAGCTATCAGGCCGAGCTGCGCTTCGACCATGCCTCCGGCCTGTACGCCGCACTGAACACCGAGTACGCCTCACGCATCGCGGTGGACTATGCCAACAGCTACTGGGCCGACAGCCATGTGATCTTCGGCAGCCGCATCGGCTACGACGCACCCGGTGGCCGCTGGCAGGCCTGGGCGGAGATGCGCAACCTCGGCAATCGCCGCTACGCCGCTACGGTCACGCCGGGCTACGACGACGCCGGCAAGGATGTTGCGCGCTCGACCCCGGGCGAAGGTCGTGGCCTCTATGCAGGCGTGCGCTGGCGCTTTGATTGATGGCAGAAGGCGGCGCCGGGCGTGATCCGGCGCCGCCGTTCCTGGGTCAGCCGATACGCCACGCTGGCAGGCGCTCGCTGCGCTTCCAGATGGAAGGCGCGAAGCCGATCAGCACCAGTGCCGCCAGCCACTTCGGCGACGTACTCAGCAGCGTGGAACCGAGCGAGCCGTCGCTGGGTGCGAGCTGCTCCTGCCAAGGGTTGTAACCCAGGTAGAGGATGCTGCCGGCCCACCACAGCAACGCTGCGCCGATGCCCACCAGCAACAGGGACAGCGTGCGGCAGGTCCAGCGCTGCGAGGTGGTTCCCCACTCGCGGGACACCGCTACCAGCAGACCCACCACCAGCAGCGACACCAGTGCCACCAGGCCGATATCAACCTTCGGTCCAATGCGCTCATAGGCGCAGGCGCGGCATTGCGCCTCTTCCGCGGCAGTGCCGGCTTCAGCGCCATCGCCCTGCCCGGCTGCCGGCTGCGCCAGTGCTGCAAACGGCAACCACACCGCCAGCAGCGTCACCATGATCCAACGAAACAACGTCCTGTTCCTGCGTACAGCGACATCCATGCGCTCTTCCTCGTCAGTGGTTGTGTGTCTCAGTGGGCGTTCGGCCATCCAGCGCCCCGGTTCCCGATGCAGTACGACAAGCTCCGGATAGGTAAAACCGCCAGGACACGAATCCTCGGCGACCGCGATCATAGCCCACTGTTCAGGGCGGCTGAAAACAGGTCGGGACCAGGCCAGGAAGCAACCGCATTACAGCCCCTGGATGACCTGCAGCAGGTGGCTCGCGCCCGGCACGAGTTCCTGAGCAAGCCAGCCCAGCACCGCGAAGAACAGCAACAGGCCGATCAGCGGCCAGACCGTGTGCGACACGCATACCCGCCACCATCCCTGCTCGTGCATGCCCTGCATGCGCCGGTACAGGCCGCCGGCGATCGCCGCGTCCACCAGCAGTTCGGCCATCAGCACCGGCGCCGACCACACCACCCACACGCTGGCCAGCAGGACGGTCGCCACCAGCGCGACGATGCCGAGGATGGCCAGCAACGGCAAGCCCGCTTCGTCTTCAGCGAGCCCGGCCAACGGCAGCTCTCCGGCGTCGCCACTGCTCACCGATGCCGGCTCGTTCCACGAGGCCGACGCACCGCCACCGCCGGAACGGCCGCCGGCGCCGCTCCACGGTGATTCCACGGCACTGCCGCGAGGGGATGGGCTGCCACCGCCCACATCCGGCGACAGGCCATCCAGCACGTTGTCCCAACGCCAGCGGATCCAGATCCACATCAGCAGCAGGAACACGCCGTAGGCCAGCACGACGGCCATTGGGTAGCGAAACCACATCGCGTCGATACCGGCCAGGCGCAGCAGGTGCGAGGCAAGGAAACCGGCCGCACCGGTGAGGGCGACGATCAGTGCCATCTGCAGGCGTGGCCAACCGCGCTGCTGCAAGTGCCTGCGCGCACGCACGACTTCGCTGCCGCGGTTCATCGGCAATGTCAGTGGGCTGCGTGAAAAATGGCGCGAGCGCTTCATGCCGCCGCCAGGGGGCGGGAGGCATCGCGGCCAGGGACCTCGGGAACCTGATGCTGCATGCGGACATCCTTGCCGGGCACGCGTAGGCGGTGTTGGGCGGATTCTACCGCGGGCAGCTCCGCTGTCCAGACGGCGGTTCCAAGCGGCCGATCCTCAGCTGCGATCAATGATCCGTTCGATGCGGCCACCCGCGAACACGAACTCGCTCTGGCCCTGCAGTTCCAGCTCAGTGCCCGCACGCGGTCCATCGGGAACATCCTGCGCGAACACGCCGCGCCAGCCAATCGTCGCCGTCGCCTGGTCGCCATCGAACACCAGCGCCAGCAAGCGCTGTTCGCGCTCCCGGAACAGGCGCGCAGACTGGCGTGCCAGTTCGCCAAAGGCATCGACGCCTTCGGTGACCATCGTCAGCTGGCCGCCGCTGTGGTTCTCGAAGCGTACGTTGTGCGCCAGCACCGCCAGCATGGCGTCGATATCGAAGCGGTTGTAGGCCTGCAGGTAGTGCTCGATCAACTGACGATGGTGCAATTCGTCCATGGCGGCATCCAGTCGTGGGCTGCTGGCGAGTCTGGCCTGTCGGCACCGGCCGATCAAGGCCGCGTGGCCGCCTTCAGCAGCTGCGCGGCCACCTGATCGAACGGGGCGATGTCCTGCAGCGCACGGCACATCGCCACCGCCCCCTCCACGCTGGCGATCACCAGGCTGGCCAGCTCAGCCGCTGCTGGCGGGGCGTGTCCTTCGGCGACGAATGCCGAGGCGAGGTGGCCGTGCCAGCGTGCGAACACCTCGGCGGCCGCCGCGCGCGGTTGGCTGGGAACCGCCTCGACCGGTTCCTCCACGGCAGCGGCCAGCACCGGGCAGCCAGCGCGGAACCCGGAGCGCAGCAGACGCTCGCGCCACATCGCAAGGAACTGCTGCAGGCCCTGTACCGCCCCATCCTTCAACAGCTCCACCAGCAGCGCCTCCACCTTGTCGCCGGCCATGTGGGTGGCGCGCGCCAGCAGCTCCTGCTTGCCGCCGGGAAAGTGATGGTAGGTGGAGCCCAATGGCGCCTCGGCCAGCTTGGTCACTTCGCGGATGCTGGTGGCATTGAGGCCCACCCGCGCCAGCATCTGCGCCGCGGCATCGATCACGCGCTGTGGGGCATCGGACGGTCGCGGGCTCACGGCGGTCTCCTTGCTAAGACAGTCGTCATAGATTAGCGTACCGGCGATTCTATAACAGTCGTCATAGCCATGAATCTCTGGTTCCGTCTGCTCTGCTGCCACCTGCTGCTGTGCAGCCTGTTCCGGCCGAAGCTGGAGGCCCCGTTCGGGTCTCGCGGCTGCAGTTCCGGGTGCTGCCCAACGACCTGGACAGCAACCTGCACATGACCAACGGCCGCTACTGGAACATCTTCGACCTGGGCCGGCTGGACCTGATCCTGCGCATGGGTCTGGGCCGGGTGGCGCTGCGCGAGAAGTGGGCGCCGATCGTCGGCGCCGGCACCATCCAGTTCCGCCGCGAATTGAAGCCATTCCAGCGCTTCACCCTGAAAACACGACTGGTGGGCTGGGTCGGCTCGCGCGGCATCATGGAGCAGCGCGTGCTGATCGGTGCCGAGCAGAAGATCGCCACGCGCGCGTTGCTGGTCACCGGCATCTACGACCGCCGCGCGCGCCAGTTCCTGGGCATGCCGAAGATGATGGAAGCGATCGGCGTGGTTGCCCCGCCCTCGCCGCCGCTCAGTGCGGCCGCCGAAGCGTTGCTGGCGGCCGATGCAGCGTTGAAGCAGGACGATGCCTGAGCTTCAGGGGGCGGCCAGCGGCACCGCGTGCAGTTTGCGCGATACGACCTGGGTGCGCCCTCCCACGTGCAGCACGTACTCGAAGGACTGCCGCATGCGGCTGTACGCGCCACCCTCCGGCACGCCGTAGTTGGCGCCCACGCTGAGGGTATGCCGGCCTGGCGGCAACGGCTTGAGCATCACCCAGTAGCCGTCGGCGGCGGCCAGCCGTGAGTCTGCGTCATCGTCATCCATGCGGAAGCAGCCTTCACTGCGCACCCGATGCATGCGCATGTCGCCCAGGGGTTGGCCATCCAGCAGCACCACTGCACTGATCAGATAATCGTTGTTGACCGCCGCCCCCGCCTGCAGCTCCTTGCAGGGCACAGACTCATCCACCTGGTAGTGCGCCATGTTGATGATCGGCAGCAACAGGTACTTGCCCGCCGGCACCACGCATTCGCGATGTGGCCGGAAACGGCCATTGGTGCCGGCCAGGTTCCAGACCGGGCCTTCCTGGCCCACATCGCATACACGGCCATCCGGGTCGAGATAGGGCGCGCCGCCCTGGGCGTCGGCCCAGCGCCACCAGCGGGCGGTCCATTCGGCCAGTGAAACTCCGGCCACCGGCTCACGCGTCAGCGGCGAAGGCGCCGCCGTGTCTGCACTGAACGCCGGCACGGCCGCCAGCAGCAGTGCCATCGTTGCGCCGCTGCGGCGCAGCCATCCCTGGATTCCCTTCCGCATCACCCACCCGATCGTCCCTGGCGGCCACGCTGCGTGGCCGGCTCCGGGGCCATTTTACCTCGACGGGCTGGACGCTGTGCATTGCGGGTGCTGTGCCTAGTCCGGCGCCATTGCGCGCCTGATTGCAGCCTCCGCCAGCGGCCCCATCACCGCATAGCCCTTCGCCGTGGGATGCACGCCATCCTCGGCCAGCTGCGGATCCAGCCCTCCGGCGGCATTGGTCATCGGCGTGTAGTAGTCCAGATAGACCAGCTGCTTCGCATCGGCATAGCGCTTCAATGCCGCGTTCAATGCGCGCACCTTGGGAGCAGGTGCCGTGCCCGGCAACCACGGGTAATCGCTGACCGGCAGCACCGATGCCAGTACCACGGCGATGCCATGTGCGCGTGCCAGGTCCACCATCGCGTGCAGGTTGTCTTCAATCATCGCCTGCGTGGACGGGCCGGTGTTGCCGGCAATGTCGTTGGTGCCGGCCAGGATCACCACCACCTGTGGCTTCAGGGCCAGCACGTCCTGCGGGAACCGCACCAGCATCTGCGCCGTGGTCTGGCCACTGATGCCGCGGTTGAGCCAGCCCTTGCCGGGAAAGAACGATGCGCTGCCTTCCCTGCCCCAGCCTTCGGTGATGGAATCACCGTAGAACACCACGCGTGGTTGCCCCGGTACAGCGGCAGGCACTCGCGCGTTGGCGTCGCGATAACGCTGCAGTTGCGGCCAATCGGCCAGGCGCTGCTGCATGAAGCGCACTTCGTCCGCGCGCAGGCTTTCGACAGGCTCCAGCAGCAAAGGGTTGATCGCGGGCATCTCGGCCGCCACCCCGTGGGCGCTCAGCGCGATACCGAGGGCAACTGCGGCCAGGCCGCCGGACAAGGAACGCATGGGGTCTCTCCCTTGAATGTGCGGGCCAGTCTAGCGCGCGGCCCCGCGCTTACCGCGCCGCCGACCGCGCGGCCACGCCGGTCACCTTGGCCGGCATCCACATGCCGGGCGTCCAGCCACTGGCAGCCAGGATTGCCTTCGGGTTGTCCTGCTGGATCAGCGCACGCACTGCATCGCGCTTGTCCTTGGCCTGCAGGTAATAGGCCTTGGCGATGCGGTAGCCCACCCAGTACCCGAGGTCATAGGGCTCCTGCGAACCGGGCTTGTAGTTGTACAGCCACGGCGACAGATCGGTACTGTCCACATCCAGCGCAAAGGCGCTTTCAATGTGGACCTCGCGGCCGCGCGTCCATGCCGCATGGCGACTGTTGCCGACGTTGCCGGAAATCAATTCGGCGATGAATTCGGCGATGCCTTCGCCCAGCGAAACACGCAGCACCGTCGCATGCGGGTCGCCGGGCTCGAAATCGGTCAGGCCGGTCTGCTGGATGTGCACGTACTCGTGCGCGATCACGTGCACGAAACGGTCCTGCACGTTGGGATTCATGAAATCGGCTGCACACAGCGCTTCCAGGCCGATGATCACCCCACTCTTCGAGGTCAACCCGACCGGCCGACCACGGCCGACCGCAAGAGTCACCGGAGGAAACGCGGCCTGCGGATAGATCGCCTGCAGGTTGCCGAACACCTGCACCAGGCGCTGCTTCACCGCCGGCAGCTCCGCCAGGCAGCTGCGGCCCTGCGCATACACCCCGGGCTGGCTGGCAATGGCTTCGGCCATGCGTTCGGGCGTGACCCGGCGCGCCTTCGCCAGTTCACTCAGGCCCGGACTGCCTTCGGCCAGGTAACCGGCCAGCTGGGCGACGCTGGGCTTGCCGCCGGTGCTGTCGTAGAGCGCGTAGAAGCGGCTGGCATCGGTGGTGAGGATCTGCGGCCCCGGCGGGGTACCCGCCGACGCCACGCCGACCGCCCCGGCACAGGCCAGGGCAAGCAGGCAACGCAGGAAACTGGACATCGCTCCGTCCTTGGTGGAGTGCATGCGAAGCGCGCAATCTATCACTCCGCCCCGGCCACCGCAGCGGGCACATGCAGGCCCTTCGGGGCTGTGCCAGACTCACTCAGGCACCTGCCATGGATGATGGAGCACCGCACGATGATGATCGTTCCGCGTACTGGGCCGAAGCCCGCCTGCAGGCCCGTTTCCGTGGCCGGCCGGTGGTCGTGCGCCGCTTCGGCTGGTCTGACGAGGGCCCTGCCGAGGCCCAGGCTCACGCCGACCGCCGTGCCAACGAAGCACTCAATGCCATCCTTGCCGGCCAGGTGCTGCCGCGACGCGAAGTGCGCAGCAACTACGGTGTGGAAGGTGTACCTATCCGCGAGCAGATCGTGCAGCGCGACGGCGATGTCATCATCACCCGCAACAGCTATGGCGCGTTGTGCCTCAACAGCCCCGACGTGCTGTTTGCCGACATCGACCATGCGCAGCACCGGCCGGATGCGTGATACCGGCCATCGTGGCTGCGATCGTGCTGCTTGCCGGCGCCGTCATCGGCACCCTGCTCTGGCACTGGCTGGTGGGCCTGGTATTGGGTGTGGCGGCCGTAGTGCTGGTGAATGCCGCGATGCTGATGCAGCGCAAGCGGCGCCTGGCCGCCGCCGGTGGCGCCGAAGGTGTGGCGCTGCAGCGGGTCGCAGCCTTCAGCGAACAGCATCCGGACTGGCATCTGCGCACCTACCGCACGCCGGCCGGACTGCGCGTGCTGGCGATGCATGCCACCTTCTCGCCCGAGGACGAGCAGCTCCAGGCATTCTTCAAGGCACTGGGCACCGACACCCTGTACGCGCGCATGTGCCGGCTGCAGCATTGTTTCCGTGCGCGACTGACACCGAAGCCGTGGCGCGTCGGCCTGAAGTACCGCATCCGGCCGCCGGTGGCCGCGTGGTCAGCCGAACAGGCCAACAATCCGGATCGACTGGCCTGGATTGCCGAGTACGAAAAGAAGAGTGCCGGCTTTGCCGCGTGCACCTACCTGCGCAGCTTCGGCGACACCTCCCGGGTGCATGCCAAGGCCGAGCATGTGCGCGAGCTGCACGATCGGCTGTCGCACGCGCAGGACCGGTTGCCGCTGGCCTGAACGCAATGAGCGCTCAGTCCACGCCCTGCACGAACGGCTGCCCTGCCAGGGTAGTGCCCAGCCGCACCGCGATCTGCTGACCTTCCTTTTCGAAGGTCGTCGCGCACTGCTTGGCGCCCCTTTGGCATCCGACTTCCGGAAAGCCCTCGAGTGACTCAGGCGCGCCCTGAACCGGACTCACCTGCCACCCTGCCGCATCCATGAGGCGCTTGGCCTTGGCATAAGGCATGCCGGCGACAATGCCCAGCTGCGCCAGTTCGGAGGGGAGTGATTGGCCATGCAGGCTCGGCGTCATCACCAGCGCCAACACTGCGACAACACGTTTGGACTTCATAGGTGAAACCCATGGCAGACAGCAACAGGCCTGCAGCGTATCGCAGCTTCCGCACGCCATGGCACCCGCATCACATATGGTTACGCAATCGCAACGGCCAATGACACGAGGTCACCCTCCGGATCCATCAGGTACTGTTGAGAACCGCCACGGGGGCCTCGCGTGCCACCCGCCGCACCGGTACCCAGGCGGCCAGCTGCGCAGCCTCTGCACCTTCCTGCCCGGCTCCTGCCGCATCACGGACTGCCGCGCAATGCAGGCAGGCCGAAACAGGCGATCAAGCCGCTGTACCAGCTGCGATGCCAGGCCCGTGGCCCGGCATCGGGCATTCCCTCTGGACGCTCCGCAGGAACTGGCGGACATCACGCTCGATATCGCGCCAGTGTGGCAGCAGGTTCTGACGATACCTGATGCTCAGGTGGACCTGCTTCAGATTGGCATCTTCCAGCGTCGCCTCGCAGAGCGGCGTCCAGTGCGGAGGTCGGTACTGCGGCCCGGTCATGCAACGAATCAGCACGTTGGGCGTTGCCCCGATCGCGAAGGTATCGGAATAATTGATCCGATTCCAATTGTAGCTCTTGGGCTCGGAAACGCTGGGCCGTGCCATCTCAAGTCCCAAGGTCTCATCCCATCCGAACTCGAGCGAAACCTGGTATGGCATCCCCCATGCCGGATCACGACCGAGCGCACGCTCCGCGTTCCCTGCAACGAGACGATCTCCCCGGTCCCCCTTGAGACATCCCAATCTCGATCCACTGTGAATCACCCGTTCCACCGGAGTGATGGGTGTTGTAATCGTCGCGGTTGGCTTTCGTACGAGGAGCCATCTCGGGCCAGCGCAACTGGAAGGTTGCACTGCGCAGGGTCGGCCCGCATGGCGTGATGCCTTGGTTATCAGCTTCCCGATCGAGCTCCCAGATCCAGACCGCCTGGGCTCTGGCATTCAGTGCAGTACCACCGATGACCCCCGTCAACCTTTCCTTGGCCCGCTCGGCTTCACTGCGTCCGCAACCGGCCAGTGACACAAGCAGGACGACCATCAATGCCCTCCGTGCCGGGCCGTCCATGACAATCCATCGCTCCCGATCCCGCATGCCGCTCCTGGATGCTGCCTGACGCTGCGATCATCCGAAAGGAGCTGACTCTCTGTCAATGTGCAATGAATTCAACGTGCAGGGTCTGACTCCCTCCTCCGATACGCCAAGGCCGCCCGGAGGCGGCCTTGGCGTTCTTTACTTGGCGTTCTTCACGTAGGTGTCGAACCAGTTCAGCATTTCCGCCACCAGCTGCTCGTTCGATTCCAGCGCGGTGTACCAGTGCGGTTCGTTCGGCAGCATCACCAGCCGCGTGATGCCACCGTTGCCTCGGATCGCCTGGTAGAGCTTGCGCGACTGGAACGGCTCAGTGCCCGGGTTGGCGTCGTCCTCGCCGTGGACCAGCAGCAGCGGCAGCTTGATCTTGTCGGCATAGAAGAACGGAGAGGCCTTCAGGTACACGTCCTGCGCCTGCCAGACCGAACGGCGTTCGTTCTGGAAGCCGAAAGGGGTGAAGGTCTTGTTGTACGAACCGCTGGTCGCCACGCCAGCCTTGAACAGGTTGGTATGGGCGATCAGGTTGGCGGTCATCAGGCCGCCATGGCTGTGGCCGGTCACGCCGATGCGGTTGCGATCGACCACGCCCATGTCCACCGCCTTGTCCACCGCCGCCTTGGCGTCAGCTTCCAGCTGCTCCAGGTAGGTGTCGTAGGCGTTCTTCGGGTCACCTACGATCGGGAACGAGGCGTTGTCGATGATCGCGTAGCCGGCCAGCAGCATCAGGCGGTACGGCTGCAGGCGGGTGAAGGTCTGCTGCGAACCGGACACCTGCCCCGCCTGCGCGGCGTTGGCGAAGTCGGCCGGGTAGGCGTACAGGATCGCAGGCACACGCTGGCCTTCCTTGTAGCCCGGCGGCGTGTACAGGGTGAACGACAGGTCCACGCCATCAGCACGCTTGTAGGTCACCAGCTGCTTCTTGATCTGGCGCACTTCCGGAGTCGGGTCGACCAGCTTGGTCAGCGCGGTGGCGGTGGACGCGAACTGCGCCTCGCCGGTCTTCGCATCGGCCACCGCCTCACCCTGCTGGCGGATGATGGCATTCGGCGGATCGATCACCGACTGGTGCCAGGTCAGGTAGCGCCCAGGCGTATTGCTGAAACCAAGGAACTGCTCGTAGGCATCGGCGCTGCTGCGGAACAGGCGCTCGCTCTTCAGCGTGCCCAGGTCGAGGCGGTCGAGGAACGGACGGTCGCCCTGCGGCGAGGCGCCACGGCCGCTCAGGAACACGTGATCGCCCTCCCGGCGCACGACCTGCGCGCCATTCGGCAGGCGGGTGAAGACCAGGTTGCCGGGGTTGCCGTACAGCTCATCGCTGGACATGTCCCACAGCAGGCGGCCTTCCTTCTTCGGCTGGTCCACATCGACGATGCGGGTCTGCATCCAGTGGCGGTTCTCGTCGTTCTCGAACTGGAACGCCACGGCCGGATCGGCAGTCCATGCGAAGCCTTCGAAGCGCTGTGCGGTGCGGGTGATCTCGACCGGCTTGCCGTTGAACGGCGCCTTCAGCATCAGCACGCGATCGCGATGCGGCACGCTGACCTTCCAGTCACCCTTGTCCAGCGCTTCGGCATAGACCAGGGTGGCCGGATCGGTGGCACGCCAGTCGAAACCGCGCGGACCTTCCGGTACGCCGTGCACCGGCACGCGGTCGGCCAACGGCAGGCTGGCGATCGGCGTGGACTTGCCGCTGGCGATGTCCAGCACGGCCACGTCGTTGGCGAAGCGCTGGTAGGTCACCGCGTGCGAATACGGTGCCTTGATCGATTCGGTCAGCACGTGCACGCCATCGGGTGCGGCACTGACGTCGTTGAACAGTGCCGGCTGGCCGACCGGACGCACGCTGTTGGCGACGGTATCGACCACGGCCAGCTGCGAGGCACCGTAGTAGGCGAACAGCTTTTCGTCATGCACGCTGGTCAGCGTATCGCGGGCTTCGTAGGTGCTGCTCTCGCCGCTGCTGCCCAGCGACTCCTGCGCATCCGGGCCGGTCGGCACGCCACCGTTGGACGGCGCCGGGCCCTGGTTGGCCGGCACCAGCTTCACCAGCAGGTTCTGGCTGCCGCCCAGCCACTGCACGGTATAGCCGAAAATCGGGTTCAGCTGCACATTCGGCACCTGCTTCACCTGGCCGGTAGCGGCATCGCCCACCCACAGCTGCACGCTGGTATCGACCGCGTTCTGGAACGCAAAGTGGCTGCCATCGGCCGACCACAGCGCGCCGGTGGCACAGCCCTGCGGCAGATTGACCTTGGTCTGCTGGCCACTGCCGATGTCGACCAGGGTGAAGTCGGCCACGCAGGCCGGGATGCCATAGCCACCGGGGGTGTCATGGCGGCTGCGGTTCTTCGGTTCCAGGCGCACGCCAGCCAGCTTCAGGTACGGCTGGGCGACACGGCTGATCGACGGGTAGGTCTGCGCAGTGGTCAGCAGCAGGCGCTGGCCACCCGGGGCCACGTTCGGCGCCGGCGGCGGCGGTGCCTTCAACACCTTGAGCAGGTGCTCCGGCGGCTTCGCGTAGTCTGCAAGCGCCGGGCCAGCGGCCAGCAGGCCGAAGGTGGCAACGGCAACGGCCGCCGCCAGAGAGGTTCGACGGATGAGCATCCTTATCCCCTGGGTGTGAATGGGTACCCGGAATCGGGCAAGGTCCCGAATCTAGCACCGCAGGGGTTGTCGTGAATGGGCCGGAAGGGCTAGTGGCCGGATGGGGCAAAGTGGGACACGCCCGGAGAGGCCGGCAATGGACCGGCATCTGCCAGGCGTGGTCTGTCGTCACTGCTGGGCGTGCAGGTCCCAGGCAGTCAGGTAATCGGGGTCGACCACGATCATGCCACTGTTCCGCATGCGGTACTCGCCGGGCTCGGCGGGCAGGTACTGGTCGAGCATCGGCGGCAGATAGCGCTCATGGCCGTCATTCTCGTCCGCCAGCACCACGCCTTCGTCGGCGCTGATGCGCAGCACCGTACCGGCGTATTGTTCCAGCCCCTGCACCTGGCCGTCACCGCCATAGCGGGTGACGCCCACCAGCACCACCTTGCCGATCATTTCCTCGACCTTGGCATCGTCCAAGGGCGGCAGCATGGGAGTGAATTCATCGCTCATCGGTGCACCTCCGTAGCCTGCTGGACATCGTGGATGAGGTTTCCGCTTCGCAGTGCGCGTCGCTGGCAGCCGAGCAGGTGCCCAGCCCGAAGCCTCGGCATCGAGAGTGCCAGTGCGCCCATGAACCCAAGGGTTCCTGGAGCACGATGCTGCCATCGCAGGCGGAAGGGACAGGTGAAGGCCGAAATCGGTCCTCGCCGATCAGAGGGTTGTACCTGCACCCACGCTAGAATGCGCCCATGCGCACCGTACATGCCCTCCGCTACATCACCCCGTTACGGGAAGGCGGCTCCCTGCCCGCCGTGGTCGAGACCGACGACGACGGCATGGCCGTGCTGAAGTTCCGCGGCGCCGGCCAAGGCCCGAAGGCGTTGATCGCCGAGCTGATTGCCGGTGAGATGGCACGCACGCTGGGCCTGCCGATTCCGGAAATCCTGTTCGTCGAGCTGGACCGCGAGTTCGCCCGCACCGAGCCCGACCCGGAAATCCAGGAGCTGATCCGCGCCAGCGAGGGCCTGAACCTGGGCCTGGACTACCTGCCGGGTGCGATCAATTACGATCCGGCGGCGATGCCGGTGGATGCAGACCTGGCCTCGCGCATCGTCTGGTTCGATGCATTCACCAGCAACGTTGATCGCACCACGCGCAACCCCAACCTGATGGTATGGCACCGCAGGCTGTACCTGATCGACCACGGTGCGGCCATGTATTTCCATCACGACTGGGCCAACGCCGGCGATGCCTGCGAAAAGCCGTTCGTGCTGATCCGCGACCATGTGCTGCTGTCGTTCGCCAGCCGCATCGCCGGGGTGGATGCCGAACTGGCCGCGCGCCTGAGCGATGCCGAGATCGAGCGCATCGTCGGCCTGGTGCCGGACAGCTGGCTGGTCAACGAGCCGGCATTCGACAGTCCGCAGGCCTATCGCCAGGGCTACATCGACTATCTCAAGCATCGCCTGAAAGTGCGTGCGGTGTTCGTGCAGGAGGCCGTCCGTGCCCACGCTGCACACGTATGACTATGCGGTCATCCGCGTGGTACCGCGGGTGGAACGCGAGGAGTTCATCAACGTCGGAGTGATCGTCTCCTGCCCCGGCGCGCGCCATCTGGAAGCGGCCATCGAGATCGATCCGGCACGCCTGCACGCGTTCGCTCCAGCGCTTGATCAGGAGGCGCTGCAGCCGTGGCTGGATGCGATCGTGGCCATCTGCCGCGGCGACGCCAGCGCCGGCCCCATCGCGCAGCTGCCCGCGCGTGCGCGCTTCCACTTCCTCACCGCCAAGCGCAGCTCGGTTGTGCAGATGTCGAGCACGCATGTCGGCCGCACTGCCGACCCGGCGGGTGTGGTGGACCACCTGATGACGAAGATGGTGCGGGTACCGGCACCAACCGAGCAACATTGATTGGGTAGAGTCGACCGCTGGTCGACTGCCGTTCGCGGGAAGCAGGCGCACCGTCTTCGTGGCCGTACCGGTGCTCCCTACCCTCGCCCTGCACCACGAAACCAAGCCATACCAGCCCTTGTGGTTCTGCGCCGTGGTGGCCCGCTGCAGCAATGCAGGTGAGACCAGCGCTCCGCTTTGCAGGCCTGGGCGAGCTTCATCTTGTCCGGCGTTTCAGCGCCCACGATCTGGAACCGCTTCACCTGCCGCAGATTGGCCAGGTCCATGACGGTCGTCACCCCAGCTGCATCCACGCTAGGGACTCTGCCGCAACACCTCGACCGTGACGGCGAACGCCTCGATGCGATGCCATTCGATCCGCTCATACGGCAGCGATTCCACACCCATGCCGATCTGGTACCGCACCGCTTCCTCGGGCGCGGCGAAATCCCGCGATTCGTGCTGCGCTGTGGCCAGCACATAGGCAATCTGCCGATGGTCGGTAATGCCGTTGTCGATGCTGGTACGCACGATCATCTCGACCGACTGGTCCCGGGTCAGGCCGAAGCCCACCCCACCTTTTCCATAGCCTTCGCTCATCCTTCAGCTCGCCAGTTCCGGAACGCATCCGTTCGTCGGGGGAAGACCTACTTCAGCAGGTCCGATTCGGTAGGGGCCTCGCCCCTGCAGGTGTCATAGCGGCGCTGCAGCAGCGTGCGTGGCCCGGTTCCGCGCAGCTGGATGACCTTGTCCTCGCGCTCGCACGGGCTGACCTTCGCGCGCAGCACGAACCGCCCATTGTCGATATGGTCGATGTCGCGCCCGCCGATGGCCGCTTCCAATGCCTTGGCACGCACATAGCGGTTGACCTTGGCGTCGAACAGGTAGAACGCATGCGCCGGAACGTTGTAGACACCGTTGTTGTCCTGCCACACCTGCAGGTCCGGCACGCCATCGCCATTGAAATCCGAAACGGTCAGCAGCACGGCCGCCGCACCCTGGGCATCGGCGCCAGCGCGGGTCAGGCGCGGCTGCACGCCCGTGACCGCCACGTTGCGCCCGCCACGGGTCACGCCCATGCTCCGCACCCTGCAGGTCGTCACGTTGTCGGTGCCGCCGCAGTCGGCCACCTGGAAGACCACCTGCAATGCAGGCGTGATCCTGCCCTCGCCGGGCCGCAGGACGATCCTGCCCTGTTTGTCGGGCGCGGCATCGGCGGTATGCACAGCGGCCTGCGCCGGCGCCGGGGCCGCCCTGGCTTCCGCCACCAGCGCCGCCGCACCGCCGCCCTGCAGCTGGCGGGCACGCAGCAGGGTCATGTGCGTGCGGCATTGCTGTGAATCCAGCTGGGCAACGGCCGTGCTGCCTTCCGGGCAACGACTGTCGCGCTGGCGCAGCCATTGCCGCTGCAGATCGCGCAGCGCCTGCTGATCACTGGCGGTCAGCGTGGAGCGCGCCGCACTGTAGGCGGCGTTGAGCGCATCGTCGTGCACCTTGAATTCAGCGTCGACACAACGACGACGGGCGTCCAGTGCGGTGACCGCGGCCGCCATGCAGGGCGCATAGGCAGGGCTCAGAAGGCGTGCATCGCCGGCAATCAGTTCGGCACCACTGGGCACCTTGCGTGCGGCGGGCTGGGGCTGCGCCTGAGCGCTTGCCCACAGGCAGGGGCCAAGCAGAAGCAGTCCTGCCAGCAACCGGGTGCCACGCCCCGATAGGCGTTCAGAGTTCAGCATGCGTTTCCTTCCCTGGGGGGTTGGCCGGCCCCAGCCTGTTCCGATGATGGATGCTGCCCGGTCGCCAGCGCAACTTCGGCTACAGCGGTCACAGCCCCGCGTGCGTGTTCAGGCCGGCAACCGCTAGTTCGGCAGGGCAAACGCCATCACGTAATCGCCGTTCGGGTTTCCATGAAATGGTGGCCGCCGGCCATGATCACCACGAACTGGCGTCCGTCCTGTTCATACACCATCGGCGTAGCCTGCCCGCCCGCGGGCAGCGCCGCGTGCCACAGCTCCTTGCCGGTCTTCAGGTCGATGGCGCGCAGCAGATCATCGGTGGCGGCGGCGATGAAGATCAGCCCGCTGGCGGTTACCACCGAACCGCCGTTGTTCGGCGTGCCGATCTCGATCGGCAGGCCGGAACGGATGCCGAACGGCCCATTGCCGCGCGCACTGCCAAACGGACGATCCCACAACAGCTTGCCGGTGCGCAGGTCGATGGCACGGATGCCGCCGTAGGGAGGCTGCTTGCACAGCAGACCCGTGAACGGCAGCCGCCAGCCAGCGTTGACCTGGATGCCATACGGCGTTCCCACCTGCGGATCGCCGGCCCCCTCGCCACCGCCCCTGTCGGCACGGATCTTCTCGCGCGGCAGCCAGCCCAAGCGATCGGCTTCGGCACGTGGCACCAGCCGGTTGTAGTTGGGCATATCGTTGTAGTTGGCCACGATCACGCCGCGGCGCGTATCGATGGAAACACTGCCCCAATCCGAACCGCCGTTGTAGCCGGGGTATTCGATGGAATGGCGATCACTGCTCGGCGGCGTGTAGAAGCCTTCGTAATAGGCCTTGCGGAACTGGATGCGGCAGATCAGCTGGTCGATCGGGGTGATGCCCCACATGTCGCGCTCGGTCAGGTCATGCTCGCGGCGCAGCGTGTGGTACAGCGAGAACAGCTGCGTGGGTGAGCGCTGTTCCGGTTCGACACCGCCGACCGGCACCTTGCGCTCTTCGGCAGCGGTCAGCAGCTGGCCGTTGCGGCGGTCGAGGATGTAGAGATCACCTTGCTTGGTCGGCAGCAGGAGTGCCGGCACCTTGCCTGCCGCCGTCGGGTAATCGATCAGGCTGGCCTGCGAACCCAGGTCGTAATCCCACACGTCCTTGCGCACGGCCTGGAAATGCCAGGCCGGCTTGCCGGTGGCCACATCGATCGCCACCAGCGACGTCGCATAGCGGTTCTGGTTTTCCGTACGCGAGCCACTCCAGTAATCGCCCGCAGAATTGCCCAGCGGCAGATAGACCAGCCCCAGCGCCTCATCACCGGTCGCGGTGGTCCACATGTTCGGCGTGCCGCGCGTGTAGGTCTGCCCATGCGGCGGCAGGCCGCTGCGCTCGGGCTGGTCCATGTCCCACGCCCAGCGCAGCTTGCCGGTGATCGCGTCGTAGGCCTGGATCACGCCCGATGGCGCGTCGCGGCGCTGACCATCCAGCACCTGGTGGCCGGTGACGATCACGCCGCGCACGATGGCCGGGGGCGAGGTGATCGACACATAGCCGGGTGGCACCTCACCCATGCCGAGGGTGATGTCGACCTGGCCGTTGTTGCCGAAGTTCGCGCAGGGACGGCCGCTATCTGCATCCACTGCAATGATGCGCCCGTCCAGCGTGCCTTCGATGATGCGCGCCCAGCACGCCGGACGACTGCCCGGTGCAGCGCTGCGGCTCACGCTGGGTGGCGGCTCGGGCAACGCCAGATCGGCCGCGGCATCGGCCAGGGTGGCATCGGCCAGGATCGGCGCTGCCGGTTGCTCGTAGTAGCTCACACCACGGCAGGCCGCGGTGTACGGGATCGAGGCGTCCTTCACCTTCGGATCGAAGCGCCACACTTCCTTGCCACTGGCGGCGTCGAGCGCGATCAGGCGGTTACGGGCAGTGCACAGGTACAGACGGCCGCCGATCTTCAGCGGCGTGGTTTCCGCACCCCAGCGCTTCTTCGGCAGGTCACCGGTGCGGAACTGCCAGGCCAGCTGCAACGTGGCCACGTTGGCCGGGGTGATCTGCTGCAGCGGCGAATAGCGGGTGGCGGCATTGCTGCGGCCCCACGCCGGCCAGTCCCCTTCGGCAGGCAGGTCGGCCGGTTGCAGGCCGGTGGTATCCCGCATGGGTTCCAGCCCGGCGCTGGCCGCGCCTTCCGGGAACGGCTGGTGGCCGTCCACTTCGCCGTGCGGCGCGAACGCCAACCCGAACGCCGCAACGAACACCAGCATCAGGACGCCCGCCACGCTGCGCGACAGGCGCTTTGAAACCGGTTCGCGAAGGGTCGGCGCGAGCAGCGCCAGCACGATGCCGAGCGCGGTCACCAGGCCCAGCCGCGGCACCCAGCGCCAGTAGTCGCTGCCCGATTCCCACCAGGTCCACAGCAGCGTGCCGACGAACACCAGCGCATACAGCAGCGCGCCGCTGCGGCGATTGCCGAACAACAACAGGCCACTGGCCAGAAGGCCGGCCCCGGCGATGGCGTAGTACGCAGACCCGCCCAGGCTGAGCAGCCACGCGCCGAGCCCGCCGATGACCAGGCCGAGCACGACCAGCAGCAGCGACAGCACGGTAACGAGAGGGTGCCGGGAAGCGCGGACGGGAGCAGGAGCGGACTGCGGCGTGGCGGACATCGTCGATCTCCGGGGGCAGCATGCGTCGTTATCCCACCGCCTGCGTGAAGCGCGCGCGTATGCGTGGCATCCGGATACGACGACGCCGGCACAGGGCCGGCGTCGTCGGGTGCCTCAGGCTCGCGGCAGGATCAGTCCTGTGCGGCGTCCTCGCTGCTGGCCGCAGCCGGGGCGCTGTCGGTCGTGGCCGGGGCGGCGACTGCCACCTCGTCCTCGTCCTCGTCGATCGAGGCATCCATGCGCTCCACCGCCTGCAGCTTCTCGTCCTTGGACAGGCGGATCAGGGTCACGCCCTGGGTGTTGCGGCCGACGCGGCTGATTTCCGAGCCACGCGTACGCACCAGCGTACCGCCGTCGGAGATCAGCAGGACTTCGTCGCGGGAGCCCATCAGCACTGCGGCGACCAGCTTGCCATTGCGCTCGGTGGTCTGGATGCCGATCACGCCCTGCGTGCCACGGCCCTTGCGCGGGTAGTCCGGCAGCGGGGTGCGCTTGCCGTAGCCGTTCTCGGTGGCGGTGAGGATGTACTGCACGCTGGCGTCGTCGGCACTATCGATCACCGCATCACCCGTGGCGGCGGCTTCCTCGACACCGTTGTCGTCCTCGTTCTCGTCCTCGATGCCACCGGCACTTTCGGCCACGATCAGGCTGACCACTTCCTCGCCGGCCGGCATCCTGATGCCACGCACGCCGGTTGCGGTACGGCCCATCGAGCGGACTTTGTCCTCGCCGAAGCGCACGGTCTTGCCGTTGGAGGCGAACAGCAGGATGTCGCGCTGGCCGTCGGTCAGGCCGACGCCGACCAGCGCATCGCCCTCATCGAGGTTGATCGCGATCTTGCCGCGGGCCAGACGGAAGGCGAACTCGCCCAGCGGGGTCTTCTTGACCGTACCGTTCTTCGTGGCGAAGAACACGAACTGGCCATCGGCGTACTCGCGCACCGGCAGCACGGCCTGCACGCGTTCGCCCGGTTCCAGCGGAATCCAGTTGATGATCGGACGGCCGCGGGCGTTGGAACCCGCTTCCGGCAGCTGGTAGACCGGCAGCCAGAACACCTTGCCCGAGCTGGTGAAGGTCAGCAGCGTGTCGTGCGTGTTGACCAGCCACAGCTGTTCGATGAAATCCTCTTCCTTGGTCGCCGCCGCACTGCGGCCACGCCCACCGCGGCGCTGTGCGCGGTACACGCTCACCGGCTGCCGCTTCACGTAACCTGCATGCGACACGGTGACCACCACGTCTTCCGGTGCGATCAGGTCGAGGATGTCCAGGTCTTCTTCGCTGTGGCGGATTTCGGTGCGACGTTCGTCGCCGAACTCGGCCTTGACGTTGACCAGCTCCTCGCGGATCACCTGCAGCAGGCGGTCGGGATCTTCCAGGATGTGGATCAGCCCGGCGATCACTTCCAGCAGCTGCTTGTACTCGTCGGTCAGGCGGTCCTGCTCCAGCCCGGTCAGGCGGTGCAGGCGCATTTCCAGGATCTGGGTGGCCTGGATCTCGGTCAGCTGGTAGCCGCCCTCGATCAGGCCCACGCCCTTGGGCAGGTCTTCCGGGCGCGAGGCTTCGGCACCGGCGGCACCCAGCATCGCACCGACCAGGCCCGGCTCCCACACGCGCGCCAGCATGCGCTCGCGTGCTTCGTTCGGGTTCGGCGAGGTCTTGATCAGTTCGATCATCTCGTCGATGTTGGCCAGCGCGACGGTCAGGCCTTCCAGCACATGGGCGCGGGCGCGCGCCTTGCGCAGCTCGAACACGGTGCGGCGGGTGACCACTTCGCGACGGTGGCGGACGAACGCCTCCAGCATCTGCTTCAGATTCATCAACTGCGGGCGGCCGTCGACCAGCGCCACCATGTTGATGCCGAACACCGATTCCATCTGCGTCTGCTGGTACAGGTTGTTCAGCACAACCTCGGCAGATTCGCCGCGCTTGATCTCGATGTAGATGCGCATGCCATCCTTGTCGGACTCATCGCGCAGCTCGCTGATGCCTTCGATCTTCTTTTCCTTGACCAGCTCGGCGATCTTTTCGATCAGACGCGCCTTGTTCACCTGGTAAGGAATTTCAGTGACGATGATCGATTCGCGGCCATTGTCGGCCACTTCGATATCGGCCTTGGCACGGATACGCACGCGGCCACGGCCGGTGCGGTAGCCAGCGACGATGCCGGCGGTGCCGTTGATGATACCGGCAGTCGGGAAATCCGGGCCCGGGATGTACTCCATCAGGCCGTCGACGTCGATCTCCGGGTTGTCGATCAGCGCAATGCAGGCGTTGATCGATTCACTCAGGTTGTGCGGCGGGATGTTGGTCGCCATGCCCACCGCGATACCGGCCGAGCCGTTGACCAGCAGGTTCGGGAACCGGGTCGGCATGACCGTCGGCTCCAGTTCCTTTTCGTCGTAGTTGGGCTGGAAGTCGACGGTTTCCTTGTCGATGTCGGCCATCAGCTCGTGCGCGAGGCGCGACATGCGCGCCTCGGTGTATCGCATTGCCGCGGCGGAGTCGCCATCGATGGAGCCGAAGTTACCCTGGCCATCGACCAGCATGTAACGCAGCGAGAACGGCTGTGCCAGGCGCACCAGCGTGTCGTATACCGACTGATCGCCATGCGGGTGGTACTTACCGATGACGTCACCGACGATACGCGCCGACTTGAAGTAGGGCTTGTTGCTGTGCGCGTTGAGTTCATTCATCGCGAACAGCACGCGGCGATGCACCGGCTTGAGGCCGTCGCGCGCATCCGGGAGCGCGCGGCCCACGATCACGCTCATGGCGTAATCGAGGTAGCTCTTGCGCATCTCGTCTTCCAGGTTGACCTGGATGATTTCCTTGGCGGTTTCTGCCATTCGGGTTCCGTTGTCTGGTAGCGGTCCAGTCCGGCGCAGCCCCCTGCGGGAGGGGTCGTGCCGGAACCTCGATTCAACCTGTGGATACTACCACAACAGGCCGTTTTCCGCCTCCCTTTACGGGGATTTTACCGGCACAAATCAGGAACTTAGGGGCCCCACCTATCCTGTAGAGCCGAGCCCATGCTCGGCTGCGGCGGATTCGCTGGCTGAGCCGAGCGTGGGCTCGGCTCTACAGACATCCGCAACCCTGCCCGCCTCAACCGCCGAAGGCGGCGCGCATGTTCTCGGCGGTCGGGTTCAGGATCACCCCGCGCTCGGTCACGATGGCGTCGATCAGCTCGCCCGGGGTGACATCGAACACCGGGTTCCAGGCGGCAATGCCTTCGGCCACGGTGCGGGCACCGCCCACGCCATACAGCTCACCCGGGTCGCGCTGCTCGATCTCGATCTGGCTGCCGTCAACGGTCTCCATGTCCACGGTCGAGGACGGCGCCACCACCATGAACTTCACGCTGTGGTGGCGTGCGGCAATGGCCAGTTGGTAGGTGCCGATCTTGTTGGCGGTATCACCATTGGCGCAGATGCGGTCTGCGCCCACGATCACCCACTGCACGGCACCGGTCTTCATCAGGTGCGAGGCCGCCGAGTCGGCGATCAGGGTGGCATCGATACCGTCCTGCTGCAGCTCCCACACGGTCAGGCGTGCACCCTGCAGCCACGGCCGGGTCTCGCCGGCGAACACGCGCGCGATGCGGTGCTGGGCCATGCCGGCGCGAATGACGCCCAGCGCGGTACCGAAGCCGGCGGTGGCCAGCGAGCCGGTATTGCAGTGGGTCAGCACACCGCTGCCAGCCTCGATCAGGCCAGCGCCCAGTGCGCCCATGTGGCGGTTGGCCGCCAGGTCTTCCTCTGCGATCGCCTGCGCTTCGGACTCCAGCAACGCCTTCCAGTCGGCGCCGGCAGCGTTCAGGCAACGGCGCATCCGTGCCAGCGCCCAGGCCAGATTGACCGCAGTAGGGCGCGATGCGTTCAGGCGCTGCAGTGCCGGCTCCAGCTGCTGCAACGCGTGCGCACCGTCGGCCGCCTGCACCTCGCGCGCGGCCAGCACCACGCCCCAGGCGGCGGCAATGCCGATCGCCGGCGCGCCACGCACGGTCAGTGCGTGGATGGCGCTGGCAACCTCGTCACTGTCATGGCAGACCACGTGCTCGACCACGAACGGCAGCTTGCGCTGGTCCAGCAGTTGCAAGGCATCGCCGGTCCACAGGATCGGGCGGATGTGGTCGTAACGGGCGTAGTCGATGTCGGAGGCAGTGTTCATGGGCCCATTGTAGGGCCACGCCCCGCGTGGTTGGAGCCTGCCCCGGCTCAATTCACCGAGAATTCGGCGCGGCAGCCGCCATCCACCCAGATCCCGTTGCGGTTCCAGCCCCAGGTGCTGCCTTCCTCGCAGGGCGTGCTGGACAGCTGCTCGGAGACCACAGCACCCACCGAGATGCTCGCGCCGCAGAAGCGGCGCTTCTTCGACTTCGATTCGCAGGTCAGGCGGCGCGGCACATCGACGAAGCGGCCATCCTCGTCGGCCACCTCGAAATCGCCCTGGCAGCCACGGCTGGTCCAGACTTCATTGCGCTTGTAGCCCCATCCCTGGCCTTCCCGGCACGGCAGCACCGACAACTGGCGAAGCAGGCGCACCGGCGCGCCATCCAGGCGTACCGGGCAACTCTGCGGACGGCCATTGGATTCGCAGCGCACCACGCGGCGCACCAGGCGCTTGCCTTCCGTTGCCGCAGGTGCCACACCCTGCGCACGGCGCGCCCGGAATTCGGCGCGGCAGCCAAGGGTGACCCACACGCCGCTGCGGTCGGTGCCCCACTCGCTGCCGCGGATGCAGCTGTTGCTCGAGAGCTGGCGCACCAGATCGACGCCGTTGGCTACGTCGATGTCGCAGTGCACCCAGCCCATGTCGCGGGACTCGCAGGTCACCACTTCATCGTCGTAGCCCACCTGCTGGGCCGACGCCGGCGACGGCAGCCAGGCACCCCAGAGCGCAATGGAGTACATCGGTGCAGCGACAACCGCAAACCACTTGACCAAAGCCTTCCCCAGCAGGAATGGATGAACTGCATGCCAGTGTCCGGCATTGGCCGTGATAAAAGCATCATCCCGCTTGCCGACGCAAGCGCGCAGAACCCGCGTTTCGTTCAGCCTGGGATGTTCAGCAACGCGCGGGCGTCACGCGTGGGCAAAGTCGTAGGCCAGCACATCGGCAATGCGTGGCGTGCGGTTCATCGCCATCAGCAGGCGATCGACACCCACCGCCACGCCGGCACAGGCCGGCAACGCTGGCAACGCCGCCAGCAGCGCCTCATCCAGTGGCGGCTGCACCTGCCCACGTTCGTGGCGGCGCTGCTGGTCGCGCCGGAAGCGGGCGCGCTGCTCGTCGGCGTCGTTCAGTTCGTGATAGCCGTTGGCCAGCTCCACTGCACCCAGGTAGAGCTCGAAACGCTCGGCCAGCGGCGGCGTGCCGGCGCGGATGCGTGCCAGCGCGGCCTGGCTGGCTGGCCAGTCATGCACTACGGTCATGACCGCGTCGTCGAAATGCGGCTGGATACGATGGGTCATCAGCAGGTCGAGCCAGTCATCACGGGTCAATCCGACCGGGTCAATGTGCACCTCGCCCAACGCGGCACGCAGCGTGGACTCATCCGCCTCGAACGGATCCACGCCAAGGTGCTGCTGGAACAGCTCACGGTAACTCAGCACGTGCAGGGTTGCACGGCGTCCAACCAGGGCCAGCGCCTGTCCGATCAGCTCGGCGGTCTCCTGTACCAACCGATGGTGGTCCCAGCCGACCCGATACCACTCCAGCATGGTGAATTCGGGGTTGTGGCGGCCGCCGGCCTCACCGTTGCGGAATACCCGACCCAGCTCGTAGCAGTCGCCCACACCGGCCGCCAGCAGGCGCTTGAGCGGATACTCCGGCGAAGTGCGCAGCCAGCGACGACGGCCACCGGCATCGACATGGCCGGTGAAATCGGTGTGGAAGCTGTCGATGTTCGGCTCGGTGTTGCCTGCCACCGACAGGATCGGCGTTTCCACCTCGAGCACATCGCGCTCGGCGAAGAAGCGGCGCACCAGCGCATTGAGCTCGGCACGCTGCTGCAGCGCGCGCAGCAGGGCCTCGCTCACAGGATGCCCTCCGGGCGCGGATGGTCGAGCGGCAGGGTCAGCAGATCGCGCGTATCGTCGATGTAGCCGCTGGCCAGGTACAGGCGGCGTGCCAGTTCGTTGTGGTGGTTCACTTCCAGGCGAAGGCGACTGACGCCACGACCGCGAGCGCGCTGTTCGCAGATGGCCAGCGCCTGCTTGCCGCGACCACGACCGCGCGCACGATGGCTCAGGTACAGCTCGTCCAGCAGCATGAAGTGGCCGCCCTGCTCCAGGCTGAAGCCCATCGCGATCACCGCGTAGCCGACTACCTCGCCCGCCTCGTCCATCCACAACAGCACTTCGCCATTGCGCGGATCGGCCAGCAGCGCGTCCACGCCGCGACGCACGCGCGCGTCATCGAAGTCGATCCTGTCTTCGGCGTAGAACTCGCGCATCAGCGCGATCAACAGCTCCTCGTCGGCACGGGTGGCCAGGCGGAAATCCAGCGGGGCGGTCTGCATCGGTGTTCCTTTGTGTTTCATGCCGGGCGCGGGGACACCCGGCGGGATCGTCACTCGTGTTCGGCCAGATAGGCCAGCAGGCGGTCTTCGTCCCACACCGGCACGCCCAGCGACTGCGCCTTGTCCAGCTTGGAACCGGCTTCGCTACCGGCGACCACGAAGCTGGTCTTCTTCGAAACGCTGCCGGAGACCTTTGCACCGAGGGCCTCCAGGCGCTCCTTGGCGGCATCGCGGGTGAGCTGGGCCAGGGTGCCGGTCAGCACCACGGTCTGCCCATCCAGCGGGCCGGCCACGATCTCGGCCAGCGCCGGTGCCTTGGCCAGGATCTGCTGCATCGCCTTCTCGGCTGCCAGCAGCATCGCGCCATGGCCCTCGCTGTCCAGCCACTGGGCCAGGCCACGCGCGGTGTCGTCCGGCAATCCTGCGTTGACGAACTGCCCATGCTCGGCGTCGAGCACCGCCTGGGCACCGGGCAACGCGGCCACCAGTTTCTCCGCGCGCAGGCGGGTGATGCCGGGAATCTCTGATTCGACCAACAGCTGCGCCAGGTCCAGCCCCTCGCGCAGCCTGGCGCTGGGCGCGTGCACATCGCTGATGCGGACTTGGCCGACCTGCAGCAGGTCATCGATGGCCTGCTGGTTGCCCTGCTGCTCGAAGAAGTGGCCGAGCGACCGCGCCACTTCGCCACCGATGTCCGGCACACGCTTGAACAATGGCCACGGCAGGTGGCGGATCAGTTCCAGGTCACCGAACCACTGCGCCAGCGCCTTGGCCGTGCTTTCGCCCACGTGCTCGATGCCCAGCGCGAACAGCAGCCGTTCCAGCGTGGCGGCACGACTGGCGTCGATGGCCGCGATCAGGTTGTCGGCCCACTTGGTCGCGATCTTCTTCGTGTTCCATTCGAAGCGGGCCGGCTGCGCCAGCGCCTGCGCGCGCCAGCCCGGATCGTTGCCGTCCAGCCTGAGCACCGCATTGAGCACCGCGCCACTGCCTTCAGCCGGCAGGTGCAGCTTCAGTGCGGCGGCCAGCACCGAGGGATCTTCAGCGTCCAGCACCAGCTTCAGGTGCAGCAGCTGGTCACGACTGAGCCGGTACAGGTCGGCCACGCTCTTGACGATGCCAGCGTCGACCAGGGTTTCAATGTACTTGTCGCCCAGGCCGTCGATGTCCATCGCGCGGCGCGAAGCGAAATGGGCAATGGCTTCCTTGCGCTGCGCCGGGCAGGACAGCTCGCCCGAACAGCGCCATGCGGCCGCCCCTTCCTCGCGCACGATCTCCGAGCCGCACACCGGGCAGCGCGTCGGCATCTGCCAGGGCGAGGTGTCCTGCGGGCGTCGGTCGAGGATGACGCTGACCACTTCCGGGATCACGTCGCCGGCACGGCGCACGATCACGCTGTCACCGACACGCACATCGAGACGTGCGATCTGGTCGGCATTGTGCAAGGTGGCATTGGATACGATCACGCCGGCCACAGCCACCGGCGCCAGCCGCGCGACGGGTGTGGCCGCACCGGTGCGGCCGATCTGGATCTCGATCGCTTCCACGGTGGTGCTCTGTTCCTGTGCCGGGAACTTGTGCGCGATGGCCCAGCGCGGCGCGCGCGAAACGAACCCCATCGCCTGCTGGCCGGCACGGTCATCGAGCTTGTAGACGACGCCATCGATATCGAACGGCAGGCCGTCGCGGCGCTCGCCGATATCGCGGTAGTAGCCGAGCAGGCCGTCGGTGCCTTCCACCACCTTGCACAGCGCGCTGACCGGGAAACCCCAGGCGCCGAGCTGCGCCAGCGTGCCCGAATGGGTATCGGGCAGCTCGCCGCCCTGCACTTCACCAGTACCGTAGGCAAAGAAGCTCAACCTGCGCTGCGCACTGATCTTCGGGTCGAGCTGGCGCAGCGACCCGGCCGCCGCATTGCGCGGGTTGGCCAGCACCTTGCCGCCGTGCAGGCGCGCACGTTCGTTGTAGGCCTCGAAATCGGCACGCGCCATGTAGACCTCGCCGCGCACCTCGAGCACGTCCGGCCAGTCCTTGCCGTGCAGCCGCTTGGGAACATCGCCGATCTCGCGCAGGTTGGCGGTCACGTCCTCGCCGGTGCTGCCATCGCCGCGGGTCGCGCCGAGCACGAAATGACCATCCTCATAGCGCAGGCTGATCGCCAGGCCGTCCATCTTCGGCTCGGCCGAAAACTGCAGGCTGCGGCGGCCCAGGCGTTCATCGATGCGGCGCACGAAATCCGCCACTTCCTCATCGCTGAAGGCGTTGGACAGCGACAACATCGGCACCGCATGGCGGACTTCGGGGAAACGGCCGGAGGGACGCGCGCCGACCTGCTGGGTCGGACTGTCGGCCCGGGCCAGTTCCGGATGTTCGCGCTCCAGTGCTTCCAGCTCGCGCACCATCCGGTCGTAGTCGATGTCGGGGATCTCCGGGGCGTCCAGCTCATGGTAGGCGCGGTTGGCCTGGGCGATCTGCCGGCGGAGATCTTCGGCGCGTTCGGCGGGGCTGGAGCTCATCGGAATCCGGTGGTTCTGGGATGGCCGGGGATTCTACCGCGCCCGGCCGTCAGGCCCTGTAATGCCCCCCTTCGCAGCGCCGAGCCATGCTCGACGGGCGCCCCCCTGCCCTGGTGGATGCCAACCATCTCCCCGCCCCGGCAGGTGCCCAACCTTGGTTGGCACACCTGCAGCCGACCATGGCTCGGCACTACAAAAAGCGGGCTTGCCGCCCACCGTAACCAGCGCTAGCGTGCGAAGGCTACTCCTCGGAATCCCACCCGTGACCCTGCCTGCTTCCCGTAGACGCTTCCTGCAACTGGCCGGTGCCGGCCTCGCCGTCGCTGGCAGCGGACTGCCGCGGCTTGGCCAGGCCCAACCTGCGGCCGCCGTCGCCCCGGCCCCTGCCGAAGGCGTGGTACTGCTGAACTTCAACGAGTGCCCCTACGGCCCCTCGCCGGCGGCCCAGCAGGCCGCGCGCGACAGTATCGCCAGTTGCGGCCGCTACCGCTTCGCCCTGGCCGCACAGGTGCGCGATGCCTTCATCGAGCAGGCACGTATTCCGGCCGACCACGTGCGCCTCTATCCCGGCTCAAGCGAGCCGTTGAACCGCGCCGCCACGGTGTGGACCGGGCCGCAGGCGGGATTGGTGGTGGCCGACCCGACCTTCGAGACCCTGGGCGAGGTCGCCGCCGCACACGGTGCATACGTGCAGAAGGTGCCGCTGCGCGACGACGGCGCGCATGACCTGCGTGCGATGGTCGCCGCCGCGCAAGCGCGCCCGACCGGGCTGGTGTATGTGTGCAATCCGAACAACCCGACCGGTTCGATCAGCCCACCGGATGAGCTCGCCTGGCTGCTGGCCCACAAGCCCGCATCGACCCGCGTGCTGGTCGACGAGGCCTACCTGCAGTACAGCGAGCAGCCGAGCCTGATCACCCAGGTGACGCAGCGCGATGACCTGATCGTGCTGCGCACGTTTTCCAAGCTGTACGGCATGGCCGGCCTTCGCCTGGGCATGGCGGCCGCACACCCTGACCGCCTGCGCGAACTGGCCAGCCTGGGCGACAACCCGCTGCCCGTGCCAGCACTGGCCGCGGCACTGGCCAGCCTGCAGGATCCCCAGTTGATCGCGCAGCGGCGCCTGCAGAATTCCAAGGTGCGGCAGGCCACCATCGCGTGGCTGGGCAAGCGTGGCTTCAGCTGCGTGCCGTCGGAAGCGAACTGCTTCGTGGTGGATGTGCAGCGCGACGGCGCCGCTTTTGCCAAGGCGATGGCAGACAACGGCGTGATCATTGGCCGCAGCTGGCCGATCTGGCCACAGCGCGTGCGCGTGACCGTCGGCACCGAAGACGAGATGGCCGCATTCCGCCGTGCGTTCGCCAAGGTGGCCGGCGTACCGGCCTGACCCTGTCGGTGGGGGCGAACCTTGGTTCGCTCCATCCACGCATGGCGTGGATCTACCGGGTGGGTGCCGACCGTTGGCCGGCACAACAGGCTTTACCAGCGCGGGGTTTTGGTCAGCGGCGGTGCCTGGTGCTGGCGGTCGTAGGCACGCAGCTCGTCGCGGATGTGCGCGATGCGCTGGCGGCCCAAGGCATTGCGGCTGTCGTCCAGCACCACGCCATCGAGCAGCTCGGCCATGCGCTGCACGGTCGGCAGCATCTTCTCCAGGCATCAAGCGCGGTCAGCGGCGCCGGCAGGGTCAGGAAGAAGGCGATGGCCGGGGTTTCCATGGCACGGATGTTGGCCATGTCGAAGCTGCCCGGCTTCATGATGCTGGCCATCGAGAAGATCGGGCCGCGCTCGGGGTGGCCTTCCACCAGGCGGTGGAACACGTTCATGTGGCCGAATACCAGGCCGGTCTTCTCGGCCGCCACCACGATGTCTTCGCCGCGCAGCTGCTCGCCGGCACGGGCGGCCACGAACAGCGAGACGATCTTGTCGAAATCCTGGGTAGTGCGCTTGCCGAGGTCGTTGGCCGCGCCCGGGTCAGTGTCGGCCAGGCCAAGTTCGGCCTGCTCGCCTTCGCCGCGCATGCCCGGTTCGACGCGGCCCTCAGCCACCACGACGCCGTCCTCGCCCAGGACCGGTTCGCGGCGCTCGCCACTGGCCGGTTCCGTGTTCTCCACGCGACGGCCCTGGGGCTTCTTCTTCGGACGGCCAAACAGGAAGATCGCGGCGATCAACAGCAGGCCGGCGGCCAGGATGCCGATGCGCAACAGTGCCGTGTCGGACATTCGATAGGTTCTCCGGCTAATTCATTCAGGTAACTAGGATGGCACGTCAGGCCGCGCCCGCCAATCGCGCCGCTTCTTCCAGGTCCACGCTGACCAGGCGGCTGACACCCGGCTCACGCATGGTCACGCCCGACAGCTGGTGCGCGGCCTCCATCGTCGCCTTGTTATGGCTGACGAACAGGAACTGCACCTTCTCGCTCATTTCCTTGACCATGTTGGCCAGGCGGCCGACGTTGGCTTCGTCCAGCGGGGCGTCCACCTCGTCCAGCAGGCAGAACGGGGCGGGATTCAACTGGAAGATGGCGAACACCAGCGCCACTGCGGTCATCGCCTTCTCGCCGCCGGACAGCAGCGAGATGCTGGACACGCGCTTGCCCGGCGGGCGCGCCATGATGGTCACACCCGTGTCGAGCAGGTCTTCACCGGTCAGTTCCAGGTAGGCGTGGCCACCACCGAACAGGCGCGGATACAGCGCCTGGACGCCGGCGTTGACGCGGTCGAAGGTGTCCTTGAAGCGCCCGCGGGTCTCGCGATCGATCTTGCGGATGGCATCCTCAAGTGTTTCCAGCGCCGTGGTCAGGTCGGCGTGCTGCGAATCCAGGTAGTCCGAACGCTGCGAAGCCTCGCCGTACTCGTGGATGGCGGCCAGGTTGACCGGCTCCAGCCGGCGCATGCGTGCGTCGATCTGGTGCACGGCCTGCTCCCAGTCGCCCAGGCGGGCGTCCTCGGGTAGTGCATTGAGCACGTCCTGCAGCACGAAGCCGGCCTTTTCCACCGCCGCCTGCAGGGTGTCGGCGCTGAGCACCAAGGCCTGCTGGTCGAGCTTGCGCTGCGAAATGCGCTCGCGCTGGGCCAACGCCTGCTCGTCGCGCTGGTGGCGGGTCTGCTCGTAGTTGCGCAGCTCGGCGTCGATGCCGTCCAGCAGCGTTCGCGCCTCGGTCAGCACACGGTCGGCCCGCACGCGCTCTTCCAGCGCGTTCTGGTGTTCGGCCTGCAGCGATTCGACCGGCGAATCCCCTTCGTCCAGCTGCGAGTGCAGCTCGCCCAGCCGCGCGTCCAGCTGCCCGCGCTGGGTGCCCATGCGTTCCAGCGCCTGGCTCAACGAGTCCAGCTGCGCGCGCTGCGATTCCAGGGTCAAGGCCAGCGAATGCGCGCGCTCGCGTACCGCACGGGCGGCATCGCGGGCCAGGTCACGGGCCTCGGTCAACTGCCGACGTTCGCCCTCCAGCCGCTGCCGGGTCGATTCCAGGTCGCCCATGCTGCTGACCGCACTCTCCAGCCGCGAGCGCGCTTCACGCGCCTGCTCGTTGTTGGCTTCCAGCGTTTCCTGCAACTGCTTCAGCTCGCCCTCGATGCGGTCGATGCGGGTGCGTGCCGCTTCCACCTTGCCCTGCTGGCCCTGCAGCTGGCCGGCCAGCTCGGACACCGCGCGGTGGGCCTGGTAGAGCGCGCGCTGCGCGTCCTCGCGCTGCTGCTCGGCCGCCTGCAGCTGCTCACGGAAACCGCTCAGCTGCTCTTCCAGCTCGGCCTCGCGGTCCTGCAGCTGCTCGATCTGCTCACGCAGTTCGTTGATCTCACGCTCGCGCAGCAGCGCGCCCTGCTCGGCGGCACCGGAGCGCGACACGCGCAGCCAGCCCTGGCCCAGCCGCTCGCCGCCCTGGGTGATGATCGAATCGCCTTCCGGCAGGCTGGCCTGCAGGGCCTTCGCCTCGGACAGGTCCTTCGCACCATGCAGGTGCGCCAGCAGCCGACGGATCGCCGCCGGGCCGCGCACGCGTGCCGCCAGCGAGGTCGGCGCCACCTTCAGGTCCGCGCCATCGTTGGCGACGAGTGCAATGTGGCCCTCGCCCACTTCGCCCAGCGTGTCGACCAGGCTGGCCGGGTCATCGACCAGCACGCCTTCGATCAACTGGCCAAGCGCGCTTTCCACCGCGTTTTCCCAACCGGCATCGACATCCAGGCGTTCGCCGACACGCGCCGCCGAATCCAGCCCGCGCGCCTTCAGCCAGGCGACTGCCGCGCCCTGCTCCTGGCCCAGCGCGGCCTGCTGCAGGGTTTCCAGCGAGGCCAGACGGCCGCGCAGGCCGTTGGCCTGCTTGCGCAGTTCGGCCAGTTCGTTCTGGCCATTGCGCTGCTGTTCCTGCACCGCCGCCACGCCCTGCTTGCGCAGCTCGACGTCTTCGCTCAGTTCATCCAGCGCGGCCTTCTGCGTGTCGTGCTGCAGCTGCAGCTGCTCGAAGGCTTCTTCCAGCGCGTCCACGTCCAGGCCTGCGCGTTCGGCGGCCAGGGCCTCGCGACGCCGGTCGGCGTCGAGGATCTGCTTGTCCAGGTAGTCCACGCGCGTGCGCTCGACATCGCCGGCGCGCGAGGCTTCCGAACTCTGCGAGGTGTGCTGTTCCCAGCGCTGCTGCCAGCTGGCCAGCCGCTCTTCAGCCTCACGCAGGCTTTCCTGCTTGATCTCGTTTTCTTCCTGCAGTGCTTCCAGCTGCGGAGTGGCGGCCTCCACCGCCTCGCGCAGCACCCTCAGTCTGGCCTCGTCGCCGCTGATGTGCTGGCCCAGTTCAGCCAGCGCCTGCTGGGTTTCATCGCGCGCCTTGTGCAGGCGCTGCGACAGCTCGCGCTGGTGCTGGATCTGCTGTTCCAGGCGCGCCAGCGTACTGCCGACCTGGTAGACCGCAGCCTGCGCGGTGTTCAGCGCGTCGGCGGCCTCTTCGCGCCGCGCGCGCGAGGTCTCGATGCGCGCCTCGGCATCACGCTGGTCGGCGATCAGCTGCTGCAGCCTGGTCTCTTCCTGCGACAGGCCTTCGCGCAGCTTCGACAGGCGCCCGTCGAGGCCGCGGAATTCCAGCGCCTTCCACTCGGCATCCTTGACCCGGCGCTCTTCCTGCAGGGCCTGGTACTGCTCGGCCTGCTTGGCCTGGCGCTTGAGGTGCTCCAGCTGCTTGCTGATCTCGTCGCGCAGGTCGCCCAGCCGGTCCAGGTTCTCGCGGGTGTGGCGGATGCGGGTCTCGGTCTCCTTGCGGCGCTCCTTGTACTTGGAGATGCCGGCCGCCTCTTCCAGGTAGACGCGCAGGTCTTCCGGGCGCGCCTCGATGATCTGGCTGATCATGCCCTGCTCGATGATCGAGTAGCTGCGCGGGCCCAGGCCGGTGCCGAGGAACAGGTCGGTGATGTCGCGGCGGCGGCACTTGGTGCCGTTGAGGTAGTAGTTGCTGGTACCGTCGCGGCTGACCGTGCGCTTGACCGAGATTTCGTTGAACGCGGCGTACTCGCCGGAGATCGTGTGGTCGGAGTTGTCGAAGATCAGCTCGACCGTGGCCTGCGACACCGGCTTGCGGGCGTTGGAACCGGAAAAGATCACGTCGGTCAGCGAGTCGCCGCGCAGGCGGCTGGCCGAGCTCTCGCCCATGACCCAGCGCACGGCGTCGATGATGTTCGACTTGCCGCAGCCATTGGGCCCCACCACGCCGGTCATGTTGGTCGGCAGGTGCAGGGTGGTCGGATCGACGAACGACTTGAAGCCGGACAGCTTGATCGTGGAAAGACGCATAGGGGTTCCGGACTGGGGCCGGCAAGCGGCCTGCGTTTACCCTCCAAGTCATTGATCCTGTTGGGATCGATGCCCGTGGAACGGGTGTGACGCCCTGAGTATACCGATGTGGCCGTGTTCTACGAATGGGCGTGGAACCATTGCCCGGCCCTGCCCCGCCGGCCGCACGTGGCCCGAGCTGGCGAAACGGAACCATAAAACAAAACGGGCACCCTTGCGGGCGCCCGTTCTGCGGTGATGCCAGGCCTTGCGGCGTGGGATCAGGCTTCGGCGACGACGACGACCTTGACGGTGGTCTCGACGTCGGCGTGCAGGTGGACCAGCACGTCGTATTCGCCGATGTTGCGGAAGGCGCCTTCACCCAGGATGACTTCGCTCTTCTCCAGCGGCAGGCCGGCGGCAGTGAAGGCTTCGGCGATGTCGCGCGGGCCGACCGAGCCGTACAGCTTGCCTTCGGTCGAAGCGTTGGCGGCGATGGTCACGCTCGCGCCTTCCAGCTTGGCCTTGCGGCCTTCAGCTTCTGCGTGGATGGCCTGGGCCTTGGCTTCGTACTCGGCGCGCTTGGCTTCGAACTCGGCCTTGTTGCTCTCGGTGGCCGGCACGGCCTTGCCCTGCGGCACGAGGAAGTTACGGCCGTAGCCCGGCTTCACGTCGACCAGGTCGCCCAGGTTGCCGAGGTTGGTGACTTTCTGCAGGAGGATCAGCTGCATGGTATTGCTCCAGATGAGTTATTCGTTAGCGAGGCGATGCCCCGCAACAAAGGCTGTCCGAATAGCTGGCACAGCGGGGGCGGCACCGGGCCGCCCCGCCGGCATCAGACGTCGTGGTTGTCGGTGTACGGGATCAGGGCCAGGAAGCGGGCGCGCTTGACGGCGGTCGCCAGCTGGCGCTGGTACTTCGACTTGGTACCGGTGACGCGGCTCGGCACGATCTTGCCGTTCTCGGTCAGGTACTGGCGCAGGGTGTTGAGATCCTTGTAGTCGATCTCCTTCACACCTTCAGCAGTGAACTTGCAGAACTTGCGGCGACGGAAGAACTTGGACATGGGAAGGCTCCTTAGGCGGCGGAAGCGGCGTCGTCGCCGGCTTCGTTGTCAGCGGTGGTGTTGGACTCGCCTTCTTCGTCGTCACGACGACGGCGCTCACCGCGCTCCGGCTTGTCACCCTTCTCGTCCTTGCTCTTCATGATCAGCGACTGCTCGGTGTCAGCCTCGTCACGCTTGATGACCAGGTTGCGCAGCACGGCGTCGTTGAAGCGGAAGCTCTCGGTCAGTTCGTTCAGAACGGCCTGGTCGGCTTCGATGTTCATCAGCACGTAGTGGGCCTTCACCAGGTTCTGGATCGGGTACGCCAGCTGGCGGCGGCCCCAGTCTTCCAGGCGGTGGATGGTGCCGTTGCCGTTCTCGACCAGCGACTTGTAGCGCTCGATCATGGCCGGGACCTGCTCGCTCTGGTCCGGGTGGACCATGAACACGATTTCGTAATGACGACTCATGTTTTTTCTACCTTTCGGATGTGGCCTCGCGGCCGGACAGCCCCCGCCGTTGAGACCGCGGTGGGGCAAGGATCCCCGCCAGGAAGGCAGGAAGCCGCGCATTATGGCGCAGATGGGGATGACGGGCAACCGGGGGCACCCGACCTTCTGAACCGGGGTGCCCTGCCCCGGTGCCGATCAAGGTCGGCACCCACCAGGCGGGTAGCGCCGGGCCATGTCCGGCGGGCGCCAAAGCCGCGCGTCAGGCCTTGTCGGCGTCGGTGGTGAAGCTCTCGCCGCAGCCGCATTCGGCGGTGGCGTTCGGGTTGCTGAACGTGAAGGTCTCGCTCAGGCCATGCTTGCCGAAGTCGATCACGGTGCCGTCCACCAGCGCCAGGCTCTTGGCGTCGACATAGATCTTCACGCCGTCCTGGTCGAACACGGTATCGCCCTCGCGCTCGTCGCGGGCCAGGTCGGTCACGTGGCCCCAACCGGAGCAGCCGGTCCTGGTCACGCCGAAACGCAGGCCCAGCGCGCCGGGGGTCTGGGCGACAAAGCGCTGCACGCGCTCGAAGGCAATGGGGGTCAGGCTGACGGCCATGGGGCTACTCCAGAGGTACGGGGACATTATAAGGAGCCGTTGCCACGAAAAATGCCTCGCAAGCAGAACGCTGCAACCGGTAAACTCCCGTGTTCACAGATCGAGTCGATCAGCAGAGGATTCAAGTCATGACGGTGGTCAGCGTTGAACATGCGCTTGCCGGGAAGATCCCGGAAGGCGGCGAAGTCACGGTACGCGGATGGGTGCGCACGGTGCGCGGTTCAGCGAATCTGGCCTTCGTGAATGTGAGCGACGGCTCCTGCTTCGCCCCGATCCAGATCGTGGCCAACGACACCCTGGGCAACTTCGACGAGATCAAGCGCCTGACCAGCGGCTGCTCGGTCATCGCCACCGGCACCCTGGTGAAGTCGCAGGGCAAGGGCCAGTCGTTCGAGATCCAGGCCAGCGCCCTGGAAGTGGTCGGCTGGGTCGAAGACCCGCTCACCTACCCGATCCAGCCCAAGCCGATGTCGCCGGAGTTCCTGCGCGAAGTGGCGCACCTGCGCCCGCGCACCAACCTGTTCGGCGCAGTCACCCGCATCCGCAACTGCCTGGCCCAGGCCGTGCACCGCTTCTTCCACGAGAACGGCTTCAACTGGATCAGCACCCCGATCATCACCACCTCCGATGCCGAAGGCGCCGGCCAGATGTTCCGCGTGTCCACCCTGGACATGGTGAACCTGCCGCGTGACGAGAAGGGCGCGATCGACTTCAGCCGCGACTTCTTCGGCAAGGAAACGTTCCTGACCGTGTCCGGCCAGCTGAACGTCGAGGCGTACTGCCTGGCGCTGAGCAAGGTCTACACCTTCGGCCCGACCTTCCGCGCCGAGAACAGCCACACCACCCGCCATCTGGCGGAGTTCTGGATGATCGAGCCGGAAATCGCCTTCGCCGACCTGGCCGAAGACGCACGCCTGGCCGAAGAGTTCCTGAAGTACCTGTTCCGCGCCGTGCTGAACGAGCGCAGCGACGACCTGGCCTTCATCGCCGAGCGCGTGGACAAGAACGCGATCACCAAGCTGGAAGATTTCATCAACGCACCGTTCGAGCGCATCGACTACACCGATGCGGTCAGCCTGCTGCAGAAGTCCGGCAGGAAGTTCGACTTCCCGGTGGAATGGGGCCTGGACCTGCAGACCGAGCACGAGCGCTGGCTGACCGAGGAGCATGTCGGCCGTCCGGTGGTGGTGACCAACTATCCGGAGCACATCAAGGCCTTCTACATGCGCCTGAACGACGACGGCAAGACCGTTGCCGCGATGGACGTGCTGGCCCCGGGCATCGGCGAGATCATCGGTGGCAGCCAGCGTGAGGAGCGCCTCGACGTGCTGGACGCGCGCATGGCCCAGTTCGGCCTGGATCGTGAGCACTACAGCTGGTACCGCGACTTCCGCCGCTATGGCTCGGTGCCTCACGCCGGCTTCGGGCTGGGCTTCGAACGCCTGGTGGTGTACGTCTGCGGGCTGTCCAACATCCGCGATGCGATCCCCTACCCGCGCGCCCCGGGCAGCGCGGACTTCTAAGCCCCACACGTCCACGGAGGTACGGCTCCCATGACCCTGTTCTTCGCCCTGGGTTTCGTCGGCGTTGCAGTGGCCGGGTTCAGTGCCTTCGTGATCTTCTGGCCGCTGACCCTGGTGCACGTTCGCGACCGCCATCCGGCGCTCGCCGAGC
Source organism: Stenotrophomonas sp. pho (assembly GCF_006228405.1). Classification (NCBI taxonomy): domain Bacteria; kingdom Pseudomonadati; phylum Pseudomonadota; class Gammaproteobacteria; order Lysobacterales; family Lysobacteraceae; genus Stenotrophomonas; species Stenotrophomonas sp. pho. Next base: position 2,851,256 of record NZ_CP029759.1, read on the forward strand.
GCTTCGGCAGCGGCGCCTTCCTCAAGCCCGATGCCCTGGCCTGGCTGTTGCGCCGCGACTATCGCCAGCAGCCGGACCGCTCGCTGTCCGGGCTGGCGACGCCGGCCTGGGTATCGCTGCTGACCCTGCTGGCCGGACTGGGCATGGCCGCCCTGCTCTGGCTGGCCTCGCTCTGGTAACCCCCATGAATGACATTTCCGCCTCGCGCGACAGCTGGTGGCTGGCCAGCCTCGGCAACACCCTGATCTGGGCGCGCCTGCGCGTTCGCCCGGCCGGCACCGCTGAGGTGCTCGACAGCGACGGCAACACGCTGAGCTATGACAGCGAAGACACCGCCCGTTCGCAGCTGTTCGACGCCGAATTCGTCGAGTATGACGGTCTGGACGAGGAAGACGCGCTGGTGCGTGGCTTCAGCCTGCACGAAGTGCAGCCGCCGCAGGCCGACAACGACGAAGGCCTGCGCGGCCGCATGATCCAGTCGCTGGGCGCGCGCGCCTGATCCAGGCATGTTCACTCCACGCGCCTTCGCCGAGACCGACCTGCTCTGGCTGGACCGCCTGCTGGCGCGTGATCCATTCGTCACGGTGCTCACCCCGGCAGCGATGGCCTGCCGGAGCTGACCCGGATGCCGGTGCTGTACCGGCGCGAGGGCGAGCGCATCGAGCTGCGCGGGCACTGGGCCCGCGCCAACCCGCAGTCGCGCCACGGCGGTGCGGCCAAGGTGCTGGTCGACGGACCACACGGCTACGTCTCGGCCAGCTGGTATCCGGACAAGGAGCCTGCCGCACGGGTGCCGACCTGGAACTACGCCGCCGCCGAGCTGCGTGGCCAGTTGCACACCTTCGACGATACCGATGCGCTGGCCGGGCTGGTCGGCGCGATCAGCGACCACTTCGAAGCCAGCGTCGGCCAGGCCTGGCAGTTCGATGCCACGCGTGCCGAACATGGCCCGGAACTGCGTGCCATCGTCGGCTTCCGTTTCCAGGTTGAACACGTGCAGCTGAAGCTGAAGCTGAGCCAGAACCATCCCGACGCCAACCAGCGCGCCGTGATCGCCGAACTGGAACAGCTGGGCACCCCTTCCTCCACCGAGTTGGCGCAGTGGATGCGCTGGCACCGCGAACAGGCCGCCCGCAGCGGCTGAACACCCCCGATTCCCGCGACGTCGCAGCTGGATGGCTGCGGTGCGCCCCCACCCGACGCCAGGGACCCGAACATGAAAGACATCCACAAGCTGCTGCAGAACAACCGCGACTGGGCCGACCGCATCGAGAAGGAGGACCCCGACTTCTTCCACCAGCTGGCCAAGCAGCAGCATCCCGAGTACCTGTGGATCGGCTGCTCCGATTCGCGCGTGCCGGCCAACCAGATCATCGGCATGGCGCCGGGCGAAGTGTTCGTGCACCGCAACGTCGCCAACGTGGTCGCCCACACCGACCTTAACTGCCTGAGCGTGGTGCAGTACGCGGTGGACCAGCTGAAGGTCAAGCACATCCTGATCGTCGGCCACTACGGCTGCGGCGGCGTGCATGCCTGCCTGCACAACACCCGCGTCGGCCTGGCCGACAACTGGCTGCGCCATGTCGGTGACGTGGTGCAGAAGCACCAGGGCATCCTCGACGCCATCGAAGACGACGAACTCAAGCACGCCCGGCTGTGCGAGCTGAACGTGATCGAGCAGGTCGCCAACCTCTGCCGCTCGACCATCGTGCTGGATGCCTGGGCCCGCGGCCAGAAGCTGATGGTGCACGGCTGGGTCTACAGCCTGAAAGACGGACGCGTGCGTGAAATGGGCATCGACGTCGGTTCGCTGGAAGAGCTGCAGCCAGCGTATGAAAAAGCGCTGTCCTTCGTGCCGCGCAAGGGCCGTCGCGACTGATCCCCACACGGATGACCACCATGCTCGCTCCACCGATCAACCTGCACGCCTGGATCGAAGAGAACCGCCACCTGCTGAAGCCGCCGGTGGGCAACAAGATGATCGACAACGGCGATTTCATCGTGATGGTGGTCGGCGGGCCGAACTCGCGTACCGACTACCACTACGACGAAGGCCCCGAGTGGTTCTACCAGCTCGAAGGCGAGATGGTGCTGAAGGTGCAGGAGGACGGCGCGGTACGCGACATTCCGATCCGCGCCGGCGAGATCTTCCTGTTGCCGGCGAAGGTGCCGCACTCGCCGCGGCGCCCGCCCGGGGGCATCGGCCTGGTGGTCGAGCGCAAGCGGCTGCCGCATGAGATGGACGGCGTGATCTGGCACTGCGAGCGCTGCAACCACAAGCTGCACGAAGAGTATTTCCCGCTGCAGAACATCGAAACCGACCTGCCCAAGGTGTTTGCGCGCTACCACGCCAGCCTGGAACTGCGTACCTGCAGCCAGTGCGGGCACGTGGATCCGCTGCCGGTGCCGGCGGCGGGCTGAGCACCCGCCCCTGTAGAGCCGAGCCCATGCTCGGCTTCGTGGCCCGGCAGCCGAGCATGGGCTCGGCTCTACAGGTTCGGCGGCAGGCACGCCGCCAGGCGCTACACTGGCGGTCCCGTTGCAGCCTGTTGCCCGACCATGTCCGACCTGCTCAGCCGCACCCACGCCATCGCCCTGGACGCCGCCGATCCGCTGCGCCCGCTGCGTGGCGAATTCCTGATTCCGCGCCATGGAGGCGGCGAGCAGACCTACTTCGTCGGCAACTCGCTGGGCCTGCAGCCGCGCGGTGCGCAGGCAGCGGTGCAGGAAGTGATGAAACAATGGGGCGAACTGGCGGTGGAAGGCCACTTCACCGGCCCGACGCAGTGGCTGTCCTACCACCGCCTGGTGAGCGCGCAGCTGGCCCGCGTGGTCGGCGCACTGCCCAGCGAGGTGGTAGCGATGAACACGCTGAGCGTGAACCTGCACCTGATGATGGTCAGCTTCTACCGGCCGACCACGCAGCGTCCGGTGATCCTGATGGAAGCCGGCGCATTCCCGACCGACCGCCACGCGGTGGAAGCTCAGATCCGCTTCCATGGTTTCGACCCGGCCGAGTGTCTGGTGGAAGTGCAGCCGGACGAAGCCAACGGCACGATTTCGCTGGCCGCGATCGAACGCGCCATCGCCGAGCACGGCCCGCGCCTGGCACTGGTGCTGTGGCCCGGCGTGCAGTACCGCACCGGCCAGGCCTTCGACCTCGATGCGATCACGCGCGCCGCACGCCTGCAGGGCGCACGCATCGGCTTCGACCTGGCGCACTCGGTTGGCAACCTGCCGCTGCGCCTGCATGAGGTGGCGCCCGATTTCGCCGTGTGGTGCCACTACAAATACCTCAACAGCGGCCCGGGCGCGGTGGCCGGCGCGTTCGTGCACGAGCGCCACCATCGCGACACCACCCTGCCGCGCTTTGCCGGCTGGTGGGGCCATGAGGAATCGACCCGCTTCCAGATGGCGCCCCAGTTCACCCCCGCCATCGGTGCCGAAGGCTGGCAGTTGAGCAATCCGCCGATCCTCGGCCTGGCACCACTGCGTGCCTCGCTGGACCTGTTCGAGCGTGCCGGCATGGAGGCGCTGCGCAGCAAATCGCTGGCGCTGACCGGCCTGCTCGAAGCACTGGTCCGCGCACGCCTGCCGCAGGTGCTGGACATCATTACCCCGGCCGATCCGCAGCGCCGCGGCTGCCAGTTGTCACTGCGCGTGATCGGTGGCCGCGAGCGTGGCCGTGCACTGTTCGAGCACCTGCGCGGCATCGGCGTGCTCGGCGACTGGCGCGAGCCTGACGTGATCCGCATCTCGCCCACCCCGCTCTACAACCGCTACCTGGACGTGCACCATTTCGTCGAGGAAGTGGAAGCCTGGGCCGGCCTGTAAGCCGCCCCCTCCCCTGCTGCTGGACAGTTCGTTGATCGCACACGCCTCCCGCTCGTTGAGCATTATCGGTGCCGGCCTTGCCGGGTCCCTGCTGGCCATCCTGCTGTCACGGCAAGGCTGGCGCATCACCCTGTACGAACGCCGTGGCGATCCCCGCATTGCCGACTACGAGAGCGGTCGTTCGATCAACCTGGCGTTGGCCGAGCGCGGGCGCAATGCACTGCGCCAGGCCGGCGTGGAAGACGAGGTGATGGCGCGCGCGGTGATGATGCGCGGGCGCATGGTGCATCCACGCGACGGCGAACCGCAGCTGCAGCGCTATGGCCGCGACGACAGCGAGGTGATCTGGTCGATCCATCGCAGCGATCTGAACACCACGCTGCTGGAACTGGCCGAACAGGCTGGTGCCACCGTGCACTTCCATCGCCGCCTGCACACCGTGGATTTCGACGCGGGCTACGCGCGTTTCATCGATGACCGTGACGACAGCCCGCACGACATCCGCTTTGACACCCTGATCGGTGCCGACGGCGCGGGCTCGGCACTGCGCGCGGCGATGAACCGTCGTGCGCCGCTGGGCGAGGACATCGCCTTCCTTGACCATTCGTACAAGGAACTGGAGATCCCGCCGGCCGCCGACGGCGGCTTCCGCATCGAGCGCAATGCGCTGCACATCTGGCCGCGCGGCCACTACATGTGCATCGCGTTGCCCAACCACGAAGGCACTTTCACGGTCACCCTGTTCCTGCCCAACCAGGGCGATCCCAGCTTTGCCACGGTCAACACCGGCGCGCAGGCCGAGGCGCTGTTCGCGCGCGAGTTCGCCGACACCCTGCCGCTGATTCCCAACCTGCGCAAGGACTGGGAACAACACCCACCGGGCCTGCTCGGCACGCTCACCCTGGAACGCTGGCATCAGCAGGGCCGCGCCGTGCTGATCGGTGACGCCGCGCATGCGATGGTGCCGTTCCACGGCCAGGGCATGAACTGCGCATTCGAGGACTGCGTTGCACTGGCCCGCCAGCTGATGGAGGCCGATGACCTGGAAAGCGCGTTCGCCGCGTTCGAAGCCGAGCGCAAACCGAATGCACGTGCCATCCAGCAGATGGCGCTTGAGAACTACCTGGAGATGCGCGACCGCGTGGCCGACCCTGCATTCCTGCTGCAACGCGAGCTGGAGCAGGAACTGCAGCGGCGCTGGCCGACCCGCTTCGTGCCGCATTACACGATGGTCACCTTCCTGCACACGCCCTACGCCGAGGCGCTGCGCCGCACCGAACTGCAGCGCGACCTGCTGGTTGCAGCCACCGCCGGTCACGATTCACTGGACAACATCGACTGGGCCGCACTGGAAACGCAGGTCCACGCGCAGTTGCCGGTCCTGGAGGGCGCGCACTGATGGCAGACAGCTTCCTGTTCTACGACCTGGAAACCTTCGGCCAGGACCCGCGGCGCACGCGCATCTCGCAGTTCGCCGCGATCCGCACCGATGCCGACCTCAACGAGATCGACACGCCGGTCAGCTTCTTCGTGCGCCCGGCAGACGACCTGCTGCCCTCGCCGATGGCCACCCTGGTCACCGGCATCACCCCGCAGCAGGCCCTGGCCGAGGGCATCAGCGAGGCCGAAGCCTTCGACCGCATCAACGAGCAGCTGTCGCGCCCCGGCACCTGCGCACTTGGCTACAACACCCTGCGCTTCGACGATGAGTTCGTCCGCTACGGGTTGTTCCGCAACTTCCACGATCCCTACGAGCGCGAGTGGCGCAATGGCAATTCACGCTGGGACCTGCTGGACATGCTGCGGCTGATGCGCGCGATGCGCCCGGACGGCATCCGGTGGCCGCTGCGCGAAGACGGCGCCACCTCGTTCAAGCTCGAGCACCTGGCCGAGGCCAACAACGTGCGCGAAGGCGATGCGCACGAAGCGCTGTCAGACGTGCGCGCCACCATCGGCATGGCTCGGCTGTTCAAGCAGTCGCAGCCGCGCCTGTGGGAGTACGCACTGAAGCTGCGCGACAAGCGCTTCGTCGGCGGCCTGCTGGACGTGGCCGCGATGAAGCCGGTCCTGCACATTTCCATGCGCTACCCTGCCAGCCGCCTTTGCGCCGCACCGGTTCTGCCCTTGGCCGTACACCCGACCATCAACAACCGGGTGATCGTGTTCGACCTGGAAGGCGAGATCGACGACCTGCTGGAGCTGCCGCCCGAGGTGATCGCACAGCGCCTGTACATGCGGGCCAGCGAGCTGCCCGAAGGCGTGACACGCGTGCCGCTGAAGGAAGTACACCTGAACAAGGTGCCGGCACTGATCGCATGGAACCACCTGCGCGCCGACGATCATGCGCGCCTCGGCCTGGACGTGGCCGCGATCGAGGCCAAGGTGGAACGGCTGCGCGCGTTCGCTCCACAGCTGGCCGAGAAGGCACGCCAGGTCTACAACCAGCCCCGCGTCGCGACCGTGGCCGATGTCGATGCCTCGCTGTACGACGGATTCCTCGGCAACGGCGACAAGCCGCTGCTCGCGCTGGCACGCACCACCGCGCCGGAGCAGCTGGCCGCGCTGGAAGGCCGCTTCCGCGACCCGCGCCTTCCAGAGCTGCTGTTCCGCTACCGCGCACGCAACCATCCCGGCAGCCTCGCGCCGGCCGAACACCAGCGTTGGCAGGATTACCGCCGCCAGCGCCTGCTCGGCGACGGCGGCCTGGGCGAACTCAACCTGCCCCAGTACCAGCAACAGCTTGATGCACTGGCCGCCGAAGCGCCCGGCGACGCGCGGCGCCAGGCCCTGCTGCAATCGTTGCGCGACTGGGGCCAGCACCTGCAGGAGACGCTGTGAGCACCTATTTCTCGGACGCCAGTTTCAAGTTCCTGCGCAGTCTGGCGCGGCACAACGACAAGACCTGGTTCAACGACCACCGCCAGCAGTATGAAGACCACGTCCGGCAGCCGTTCCTGCGCCTGCTGGGCGACCTGCAGCCGGCACTGGCCGAGGTCAGCGAGCACTTCCGCGCCGATACCCGCGGCGTCGGTGGCTCGCTGTTCCGCATCCACCGTGACGCGCGCTTTTCCAACGACAAGTCACCGTACAAGACCTGGCAGGGTGCGCGCCTGTTCCATGAGCGCCGCCGAGAGGTGGCCGCGCCGTCCTTCTATGTGCACCTGCAACCCGGCGAGAGCTTCGTCGGCGCCGGCCTGTGGCATCCGGAACCGGAAACCCAGCGCCGCGTGCGCCATTTCATCCTCGACAACCCGGGCAGCTGGAAGGCCGCCGCGCACGCGCCGGCCCTGCGCAAGCGCTTCGATTTCGAGGAGAGCGAGAAGCTGGTGCGTCCCCCTCGTGGCTTCCCGGCCGACTTCGAGTTCATCGACGACCTCAAGCACCGCAACTGGGTGATGTGGCGCTCGCTGGACGACGCCACGATGACCGGCCCACGCCTGCTGTCCACGCTGGGCAAGGACCTGGCCGCGCTCGGCCCGTTCGTCGACTACCTGTGCGCTGCGCTGGACCTGGAATTCTGATGTCGCAGAATCTTCCGCTGGCCCGCCAGCGGCGCGTGCTCGGCCGCACCAGCCTGGCCGTTTCACCGATCGGATTGGGCTGCTCCGGCTTCTGGGGTCATCGCCGCTTCCCCGAGCATGAGGCGGCTGCCGTGGTCGAACATGCGCTTGCCCACGGGGTGAACCTGCTCGATACCGGTCACAACTATTCCGGCTTCCATGCCGAGCCGCGCCTGGGCCGCATCCTGCGCCCGTTGCTGAAGCAGTACCCGCGCGATTCACTGGTGATCTCAAGCAAGGGCGGCACGCTGACCGGCCAGGCCGGCATCAGCGGCGCCGAGCAACGCAACTTCTCGCCCGCGGCCATCACCGCCAGCTGCGAGGCGTCGCTGCGCAACTTAGGCCTGGACCATCTTGATGTCTACCAGCTGCATGGCGCCAGCGAACACGACATCAGTGACGACCTGCTGGCGGCACTGCAGCGCCTGCGCGAACGTGGGTTGATCCGGTACACCGGCATCAACACCCACTCGGCCTCGACCCTGCGCTGGATGATCGCCCATCCGGACGCCTTCGATGTGGTACTGCTGGACTACAACGCCCTGCAGCAGGACCGAGAACCGCTTATCGATCGGCTGCAGGCAGTGGGCATCGGCGTGCTGGCCGGCACCGTGCTGGCGCAAGGACACCTGCTGCCCGCGCGTGCGCGCCTGCCACGGCTGGCCGATGGCTGGTATCTGGCGCGCGCGTGGCTGAAGCCCAGCAGCCGCCAGCTGATGCGCAGTGCCCGCCAGATGCGGCGCGCGGTGGCCACGATCCACAGCCAGCGCCCGGCCCAGACCGCCTTCGCCTATACGCTGGGCCATCCCGGCGTTGCCAGCGGCATCCTCGGCACCACCCGCACCCGCAGCCTGGACGAAGTGCTGGCGACGCGGCTGGAGGCGCTGACTCCGGCGGAACGGCAACGGCTGGTCGATGCCTTCGGTGATGGCCGTGGTTCGCCCAGTCAGTGAGTCTTCACCCGGCACTGCCGCCGTTGCGGCAGTCTGTCCGGCATGAAGAAGCTCACCGCACTGCTTGTGCTGCCGGTCCTGGCCTTGGCGGCCTGGTGGTTCGGCGGCCCGTACCTGACCGTCAATGGCCTGTCCAAGGCCATCGAGCAGCGCGACACTGCGCGCCTGGAGCGCTACGTCGATTTCCCGCGCGTGCGCAGCAGCCTGCGCGCGCAGCTCAATGACTACCTGGTGCGCCAGGCCGGGCCAGACGTGGCGGCCAGCCCGTTCGGCGCCCTCCTCTACGGCCTCGGCGACCAGCTCGGGGGGCCGCGGTGGAAACCATGGTGACCCCGACCGGGATCGGCGCGATGCTGCAGGGCCACGTGCTGTGGAAGCGTGGCCGCAATGAACTGCAGGGTGGCGACGCCTTCGGCGCAACTGAACCGGCGCGGCCGTTGAAGAATGCCGAACATCATTTCGAAGCGCTGGACCGCTTCGTGATCGATGTGGATCGCGGCCCCGGCCAGCCACCGATGAAGGTGGTGCTGGAGCCGCAGGGCCTGCGCTGGAAAGTGGTGGACCTGCAGCTGGGGATGTCGGGCAGCCCGTAGCCCCATGCCGCTGCGCTCGCCGGGCATGGCCCGGCGCTGCCGCCGCCTTGTACCCCGCTCTGGTAGACGCCCACCTTGGTGGGCGCGGCTGCGCCGCGATGCCAACAGCTACCGGGCTCAGCCCTCGTTGGCGACGCCGTGCGGTACGTGGCCGGCGGCTACATGCTCGCGGGCACTGTCGATGTTGTGCTGCGAATCATCGAAGAAGATGTCGGCACCGAAGGCCTGCAGGAACGGCCCCTTGTGCCGGCCGCCGAGGAACAGTGCTTCGTCCAGGCGCACGCCCCACTCCCGCAGGGTACGGATCACCCGCTCGTGCGCCGGGGCCGACCGCGCGGTCACCAGTGCGGTACGGATCGGCGCGCTGTCGCCAGCCGGGAACACTTCCTGCAGCGTGTGCAGGGCCGACAGGAAGCCGCGGAAGGGGCCGCCACTGAGTGGCTCGCGGGCGCGTTCGCGTTCGTGGCGGCCAAAGGCTTCCACGCCCTGCTCGCGCGAAATGCGCTCACTCTCGTCACCGAAGATCACTGCGTCACCGTCGAAGGCAATGCGCAGCTGGCCGGCCGGGCGACCGGTATCGATCTGGTCGGCCGCTGCCGCAGCGGTCTCGCCCGGTGGTTTGGGCAGGATGGTCGCCGCCGCGATGCCATGGCGCAGCGCACTGCGCACCGATTCCGGGTTGGCCGACAGGAACAGGTCGGTGCCGAACGGCTTCACATACGGCCAAGTCGGCTCGCCAGCGGTGAACGTCGCACGGATGATGCCCAGGCCGTAATGCTGGATCGAGTTGAAGATACGCAGGCCGGTATCGGCCGAATTGCGCGACAGCAGGATCACCTCGACCCGCGGGTTCTCCGGGCTGGCGCCCTGGTTCAGTGCCAGCAGCTTGCGCACTACGGGAAAGGCCACGCCGGGACCGAGGATGTCGTCCTCATGCTGGCGCTGGAACTCGGCATAGGCCGCCACGCCATCGCTCTCGAACAGCGCGTGGCTTTCCTCGAGGTCGAACAGCGCGCGCGAGGTGACCGCGACGGTCAGCAAACGGGGGGAGTTGTCGCCCATCGGTGGGGGTCCTTCAAGCGGTCGGCGGGGCCGGCCGCCCATTGTCCTCAAAAAACGAACTGTTCGCTCAGGATCCGGTCTTCCAGGTTGTGCTCCGGGTCGAACAGCAGGGTCACACGACGGTCTCTCGACTCGCGGATGGTCACCTCGACCACATCGCGGGTCTCGTGCGAATCAGCGGTGACGCTGACCGGACGCTTGTAGGGATCGAGCACGCGGAAGCGCACTTCGGTGTCGGCCTTGAGGATCGCCCGCGCCAGCGTCGCGGCCGATACGGAGCCAGCGGCGTCAGCGCGATGGTATGCGACCCCAGCGGCAACACCGGGCCGTGCGCGGAATAATTGTAGGCGGTACTGCCGGCCGGGGTGGCCACCAGCACGCCGTCACCGATCAGCTCGGCCACCCGCTCCTGGCCGTTGAGGTCGATGCCGATATGGGCCGCCTGCCGGGTCTGGCGAAGGAGCGAGACATCGTTGTACGCCAGCGAGCCGGTGCTGGTCCCGGACTCGGTCAGCGCCACCATTTCCAGCGGGCGCAGGTTGGCCGGTTCGGCACGCGCAATGCGGGCCTGCACGTCATCGTCGCCACGGTACTGGTTCATCAGGAAGCCAACGGTGCCCAGCTTCATGCCGAACACCGGCTTGCCCAGGTGCCCGTGCCGGTGCAGGGTCTGCAGCATGAAACCGTCGCCACCCAGCGGGCACAGCACGTCGGCCTGCTCGGGCGCGTGATCGCCATAACGCGAGATCATCGCCGCGCGGGCCATCTGTGCAGGTTCGGCGGTGCTGGCCAGGAAAGCGATGCGGGGGTGTCGCTCATCAGGCGTGGGGCCCTGGAAGTGTGGATAGAGCATACCTCGCCACTGCTCCAACGCAACTGAGGTTGCCGATTCCAATGCTGCCTGTCTGACTTCCGATTCCCAAGCGATGCCCTCCTCTGCACGCCACCAAGTAGAACGCCTGGGCGACGGCGGCCACAGCCCTCCAGAACCGGCCTACGCCCAAGGCTGATTGTTCCTTCGCTCCCTGGATGTGCGGGGAAACAATCGCGTTGGGCCCGATACCAACTACATCGTGGATGACGGAAGCCGCACTTTTGCGGGCAGCCGTGACCGCTTGGCACACGCGAACAACGTCGCGGAGGTTTCCATCTGCTCGAGGTGACTCTGTAAAAAATCCAACACATCGAAGGCTGCTCGCATCGTTTACCGACAACGTCCGATAGCTCCCGTCCGGTACTGCACCGACCATGCAGCAGCGTACTCGCCGTTCCGCGGCTGATTGCGCTCCACCCTTCAGAGAGAGAGGACACATGAACTTCAAGCACCTCAGCCTTGCGTTGGCGGCACTACTGCCGTCCTGGGCCAGTCTTGCCCAAGACGCAGCCACTTCTCAGCAAACCGCAGCGGCAAAGGCCCATATCGGCTTCCTGAGCCCGGCATCAAACGCCTACCGGGAGCTGCTGCCGGGCAACTATACGAATCTGTACTTCACGCTACGCAATGATGACTGGCAGGACCGGGTGCGGCTGCCCACCTCGCTGTCGTTGTCCGAGCGTTCCATCTATCTGGCCAACCTGGCGACATCGCCCCGCCATCTGGAGGTCGACGGTGTATTCACCCATCTGCCCTCAGAGGTCAGAAAGGTGATGTTGCCCGCCGGCCAGAACCTGGCCGTCAGCAACAGGATGAGCATGGCCTGGCGCCTGTCCCCGAAGCACCTGCGCGAGATCAATGGCCCGAACGAAGCGCGCTGGCGCATTCCTTCAAACGGACGCAAGCTCGCAACGGTACTCAATCTCCGTGATGGGCAGCATGTCGGCCAGGTGGGCCTGCCCGACGGCGCACACTCCTATGACACGGTTACCATTCGGCACACGGCAACGTGGCCGAGCTCGGTCATCGCAGCCGATACGCAGTTCCCGCGCTCGAACCTGCGGATCGAGTCGGGTGACGTGCACCACTACGTCTTTGATCCCTTCTTCCGCGTGTGGAAACTGAATCATGCAACCTATCGCCCCGTACTTCCGAATGACGCATCGCGAAAGACGAGTACGGCACGCACACTGGTCACGGCCACCAACGAGAACTTCCGGGGCTACTATCTGAATTTCCCCGATAGTCCCTCGGACCGTGATCGCCGGAGGTTCAAGATCGCTGACTCGAAGGTGATCGACCCAGGCTATGGACTGAAGATCAGCGCTGGCAACATCTTTGATCGCGAGGCCCACATCTGGACCCGCCCTGGCGAAGCGTTCGAGTTCATCTTCGTCAACGACAACGGCCCTGGCTCCGGTTACTGGCACGCACTTCGCTTCCCGGTACAGCGCATCGACGTCGACAAGGAGCGTGGTGGCGAGGTCGACAACGCCGCCGCACAGCTCACCTGGGTGTCCACGGGCGGGGGCACGGTCACATTGCCGAATGCGCACCAGCGCCTGACACGCTTGGTGGTGGAGAATGTCACCGGCGTCCGGCCGCATCCGACACCAAGGACGACCACGATTGTCGGCCCCGGAGTGTCGGACAAAATCCTGCCGGGCGAGCAGGTGTCCTATCGCCTCAGGGACTACAAGTGGATTCGTGAAACGACCACTGTCGACGTGGTGTTTGCCGTTTCCGACCGCCTCGGCGAGATCGGTTCGAAGGACATGGCACTGGAATTAATGCGTGAAAGCCTGAAGAAGACGAACGATGCACTGGACAACTCCGGCGCGACCTTCCGCTTCCGTGAAGCGGCGGTGCGAAATATCACCGTGCCGTACTACCTGCCGACCTATGCCATTCCCGAGTGGATCGCCAACCACGCATCGCAAGTGATCAGCGACAGCGGTGCCGATGGGGTCTTCTTCGGTGGCGTGGCCGATGGCTGCAACGGCGTCCACCACTCCAAGCCGCGCAAGCAGTTTGCGGTGGCAATGAACCTGCTCTGCTCCACCGACATGCTTCGTGAGGAAATGGGCAAGGCACTGGGCTTGAAGGTCAATGGCATGCAGGGCGTTCCGGTCATCGGCGCCGGCAACAAGCTGCCGCTGTACCCGACGCCGTTGCGCTTCGTGGACGATGGCAACCGCGCCATCAACCCCGGCCAGCGCGACGAAGTGCAGCACATGAACGGTGTCGCCGCCGAAGTCGCCCGCTACGGCCACGCGCGTTGATGGACTGATTGCTGGCAGCCATCGGCGGCCAGCGGCCCCGGATACAGAACGGCCCCGCTTTCGCGGGGCCGTTCCTTTTCTCCACGCACGCCGGGCACGGCCCGGCACTACGTCACTTATGCACCATGCGCGGCCAGCTGGCCCAGGCGCTGCACCGCGACCGAGACGGTCGGGTAGTCCAGGGTCTTCTGCTCGGCCAGTTCGGCCAGCATCGCCAGGGTGAAGCGCAGGCTGTTGTCGTCGCGGCCCATCCAGGCAGCGACCTTGGCCTCGGCACTGTTGCCCTTGGTGCCCAGCACCTGCCCGGCCAGGTTGCGGTGGTTGGCTGCCAGCTCGTCACGCAGCACGCCACGCGCCACCGCGTGCCAACGACCGTTGACCTCCAACGCGTCGACCTGCTCGAACAACCACGGCAGCTGCAGGGCATCGCCCAGGCGGAAGTGGACCTTGGACACGTCCACCGGCTTCAGCTTGCGGGTGCGGGCCAGTTCGATGATGTCGAACGCCGGCTCCAGGAAGTGCAGTTCGGCCAGCTGCTGTGCCAGCGCGGACGGCAGGCCCTTTTCCTTCCACTCGGCCACCAGGGCTTCGTAGGTCGGACGCTGCGAATCCGGCAGCACGCCCGAAGCAACGCGAATGTCGTTGAACGGGCCCTGGTAGCGGTTGACCGCCTCGGTGATGCCCGGCATCGCGCCCGGGCGCGACAGCAGCCAGCGCACGAACGAACGCTGCAGCTTCCAGATCACTTCCAGTGCGTCGATCTGCACCGACTCCGGCACCTTGCCGTCGAGCGCGTCGATCTGCGCCCACAGTGCGCGTGCATCCAGCGTTTCACGGCTGATGGTGTAGGCCTTGGCGACCTCGGCGATGGAACGACCGGTGTCTTCCTGCATGCGCATCAGGAAGGTGGCGCCCATGCGGTTGATGGTCTGGTTGGTCACGGCCGTGGCGATGATTTCGCGCTTCAGGCGGTGACGCTCCATCGCGTCGGCGTACTTCTTCTGCAGCGGGGTCGGGAAGTAGCGCTGCAGTTCCTTGGACAGGTACGGGTCTTCCGGGATGTCCGAATCCAGCAGCTGGTTGAACGCCACCAGCTTGGAGTAGGACAGCAGCACCGACAGTTCCGGACGGGTCAGGCCCTGGCCGCGTGCCTTGCGCTGCGACAGCTCGGCGTCGGACGGCAGGAACTCGATCTGGCGATCGAGCAGGCCCTGCTGTTCCAGGGTGCGGATGAAGTGCTGCTTGGACCCCAGGCGCTTGACTGCCATCCTCTCCATCAGGCTCAGCGCCTGGTTCTGGCGGTAGTTGTCGTTGAGCACCAGCTCGGCGACCTCATCGGTCATCGACGCAAGCAGCTTGTTGCGCTGCTCGACGGTCAGCTTCTTGGCCCGCACCACATCGTTGAGCAGGATCTTGATGTTGACTTCGTGGTCGGAGGTATCGACGCCGGCCGAGTTGTCGATGAAGTCGGTGTTGAGCAGCACGCCGGCCTGGGCAGCCTCGATGCGGCCCAGCTGGGTCATGCCCAGGTTGCCGCCCTCGCCCACCACCTTGCAGCGCAGCTCGCCACCGTTCACGCGCAGCGCGTTGTTGGCGCGATCACCGACATCGCTGTGCTGCTCGCTGGCGGCCTTGACGTAGGTACCGATGCCGCCATTCCACAGCAGGTCGACCGGTGCCTTCAGGATCGCGCTCATCAGATCGTTCGGCGACAGCGCCTTGACGTTCTCGTCCAGGCCCAGCGCTTCGCGCACCTGCGGGGTGATCTCGATCGACTTCAGGCTGCGCGGGTACACGCCGCCACCCTTGCTGATCAGCTTGGTGTCGTAGTCCGCCCAGCTCGAACGCGGCAGGGTGAACAGGCGCTCACGCTCGATGAACGACGTGGCCGCATCCGGATTCGGGTCCAGGAAGATGTGGCGGTGGTCGAACGCAGCGACCAGGCGGATGTGGCGCGACAGCAGCATGCCGTTGCCGAACACGTCGCCGGACATGTCGCCGACGCCAACCGCAGTGAAGTCCTGGCTCTGGCTGTCGCGGCCCAGCGCACGGAAGTGGCGCTTGACCGATTCCCACGCGCCGCGCGCGGTGATGCCCATGCCCTTGTGGTCGTAGCCGACCGAACCACCGGAGGCGAATGCATCGCCCATCCAGAAGCCGTGCGCGATGGCCAGGCCGTTGGCGATGTCGGAGAAGGTCGCCGTGCCCTTGTCGGCGGCCACCACCAGGTACGGATCGTCCATGTCGTGGCGCACGACATCCACCGGCGGCACGATCTTGTTGTTGACGATGTTGTCGGTGATGTCCAGCAGGCCCTGGATGAACAGCTTGTAGCAGGCCACGCCGTTGGCGAAGATCGCGTCGCGATCGCCGTTCACCGGCGGGGTCTTGGCGAAGAAGCCGCCCTTCGCGCCGACCGGCACGATGACAGTGTTCTTGACCATCTGCGCCTTGACCAGGCCCAGCACTTCGGTGCGGAAATCTTCGCGGCGATCCGACCAGCGCAGGCCGCCACGCGCAACCGCGCCGAAGCGCAGGTGGGTACCTTCCACGCGCGGGCCGTACACGAAGATCTCGCGGTACGGGCGCGGCTTCGGCAGGTCCGGCACCAGCGCCGAATCGAACTTGAAGCTGATGACATGGCCGTGCTGGCCGTTGGCATCGGTCTGGTAGTAGCTGGTACGCAGGGTCGCGTCGATCACGCCCATGAACGAGCGCAGGATGCGGTCCTCGTCCAGGCTGGACACGCGATCCATCAGCTTCAGCAGTGCATCGCGCGTGGCCTGCATCTGCGCGTCGCGGTCCCCCTTGCGGGCATCGACCACGCTCTTGAGCACCTTCAGGGTGGCATCGTCGCCAGCGGCCAGCACATCGAAGTGGGCCTTCAGCTGGGCCTGACCGGCCGCGATGTCGTCCTTGCTCTCATGGCCGGTGGCCGGATCGAAGCGGGCCTCGAACAGTTCGACCAGCAGGCGGGCCAGCAGCGGGTAACGCGCGAAGGTGCCTTCCACGTAGGCCTGCGAGAACGGCACGCCGGTCTGCAGCAGGTACTTGCAGTAGCCACGCAGCATGGCGACCTGGCGCCAGTGCAGGCCAGCAGCCAGCACCAGGCGGTTGAAGCCGTCGTTCTCGGCGTCGCCGTGCCAGACGCGGGCGAAGGTCTCGCCGAAGGCTTCATCGACACTGGCGGCATCGATCGCGCCAGCGGTCGACTCGACCTCGAAGTCCTGCACGTACACCGGCGCGTTGTCGACCGACAGGCGGTACGGACGCTCGGCGATCACGCGCAGGCCCATGTTTTCCATCATCGGCAGCGCGTCCGACAGCGGGATGTCATCCAGCTGGCGATACAGCTTCAGGCGCAGGCCATCGCCGCTTTCGCGCGGCACGGCCTGCAGGCTCAGGCGCAGGTCGTCCGGGCCGGTCAGCGCGTCGAGCTGGCTGACATCGTTGGCGGCAACGGCGGTGCTGTTGTCTTCGATGTAGCCGGCCGGCAGCGCCTTGCCGATGCGGGCGGCGATGCGCAGGCCTTCGGTCTCGCCGTGGCGGCTCACCAGCGCTTCGCGCAGGTCGTCCTGCCAGTTGCGCAGCACCTGGGCCAGCTTCTGCTCCAGTTCGGCGGTATCGACGTCGAGCATTTCACCCGGCTTCGGGCGCACGATCAGGTGAACCTGCGCCAGCGGCGATTCGCCCAGCACCACCGAGCTGTCGACGAACTCGCCGTGCAGCGCGTCCTTGAGCATCGCTTCGATGCGCAGGCGCACGTCGGTGTTGAAGCGCTCGCGCGGCAGGTAGACCAGCGCGGAGATGAAACGGCTGTACTTGTCACGGCGCAGGAACAGGCGGCTGCGCACGCGTTCCTGCAGGCCCAGCACGCCCATCGCGGTGCGGAACAGTTCGTCCTCGCTGGACTGGAACAGTTCTTCGCGCGGCAGGGTTTCCAGGATATGGCGCAGGGCCTTGCCACTGTGGCTGGCCGGGGCCAGCCCGGACTGCTTCATCACATGCTCGTGGCGCTGGCGCACCAGCGGGATTTCCCACGGGCGACGGTTGTAGGCGCTGGAGGTGAACAGGCCGAGGAAACGCTGCTCGCCGATGATCTTGCCCTTGGCGTCGAACTCCAGCACGCCGATGTAGTCCATGTAGCCGGCGCGGTGCACGCGCGAACGGGCATTGGTCTTGGTCAGGATCAGCGCATCCTTCAAACCGGACGTGGTATTCAGGCCCTGCGCGGCCAGCGTCTTGACCGGACGGGCGGCGGACTTGTCCTTGCCGCGCATCAGGCCCAGGCCGGTGTCGTTCAGCGGCGCCAGCACCTCTTCCTTGCCCTGCTTCTCGACGCGGTACTCGCGGTAGCCGAAGAAGGTGAAGTGGTTGTCAGCGGCCCAGCGCAGGAACTCCTGTGCTTCCTTGCGCGACGCGTCGTCGACGGGCAGCTGGCGGCTGCCCAGGTCGTCGGCCAGTGCCAGCGCCTTGTCCTTCATCGGCTGCCAGTCGCGCACGATCGCACGCACTTCATCCAGCGCCTTGTTGATGGCCTGCTCGATGGCGGCCATCGCATCGGCCGGCTGGCGGTCGATTTCCAGCAGCATCACCGACTCGGCATCACCTTCGCCGACCTTGACCAGCTTGCCGGCCTTGTCGCGGGTGAAACGCAGTACCGGGTGGCCCAGCACGTGGACGCCCACGCCCTGCTCGGCCAGCGACATGGTGACGGTATCGACCAGGAACGGCATGTCGTCGTTGACGATCTGCAGCACGGTATGCGGCGATTCCCAACCGTTGGCCTTCGCGGTCGGATTGAACACGCGGACGTTGGCCTTGCCAGCCTTGCGGGCCCGGGCGAATTCCAGCGTCTCAGCCGCGAGAGCGGCCCACTCTTCAGCGCTGTGGTGCGGGAACTCGTCCGACTCCATGCGCTTGTAGAAGTCAGTGGCGAAGGCCACTGCTTCGGCCTGTGCGGCCGCGGGGTAGCGCTTGCGCAAGGCCGTGTACACCGGCTCCAGGGAGAAACCAGCGGTCACTGCGACCTCCGACTCTGCTGGTTTCGTCTTGTTTTTCACGGTCTTGGCTGCGGTTTTTTGCGGTTTCATGGCAGAGCGATGCGCTTGCTCAGTTGGGAAAATGAAATTGTAGCCCTACCGCACGAAAAGGCCTTGCTGCAGGACGGAATAAGCAGATTCGGGTTTGCTGCGGTTTAGACGCCTATTCAGTTCGCTCCGGTATGGAGCTGGCGCCCGCTTCAGCACTGCCGACAGGATCGGCAAAGCGTGTTACCGGAAGACACACGCGGCGACGCCGATTCGATTCCACAATCCTGAACTGGACGGTATAGTCCACCGCGTGAACCCGGCCTACCTCCCCGTTGCCCTCGACGCACGCGATGAGCGCGTGTTCGATGCCGTGCGCGAACTGCTGGCCCAGCAGGGCATCCAGATGAGCATGGACGCGGTGGCCCAGCATGCCGGCTGTTCCAAGCAGACCCTCTACTCGCGCTATGGCAGCAAGCAGCAACTGCTGCGCCGGGTAATGCAGCGCCACGTCGGCCACGCCACCGGGGCCATGGTTCGTGCACTCCGCAGTGACGACCTGCGTGCCAGCCTGCTCCAGTTCGCCACCGACTTCCTGGAGCATTTCAACCAACCGCACGTAGGGCAGGCCTGCCGGCTGATCGCGGCCGAGGCGGCCCAGTTTCCCGAAGAGGCGCGTACGCTGTACCGGCATGGTGCCGGCGCGTTGTCGCTTCATCTTGCTGAATGGATTGAAACCGTTTGCATGCAGGGCCAGCTCCGGCATGACGACCCGCACTTCATGGCCGAACTGCTGCTGAGCATGATCGCCGGTCAGGATTTCGACAAACAGCGCTTCCATACCCCCCACCGTGATGACGCGCTCTTGCGTCGGCGCTGGGCAGAGTTCTCCGTCGACAGCTTCCTGCGCGCCTTCGCGCCTCAGCCGTCGCCGGCCCCGTCTACAAACCAACCCCGGAGTTCCTCCTGATGACCGCCCCACTCCGCACCCTTGCCTTGACGTGCGCCGTTGCTGTCGCGCTGGCTGCCTGCAAGAAGCCGGAACAGCAGACGCCCCCGCCGCCGGAGGTGGGCGTGATCGACGCCAAGCCGCAGACCCTGCCGCTGCAGCGCGAACTGGTCGGCCGCCTGTCGCCGTTCCGCAGCGCCGACGTCCGCGCACGCGTGCCCGGCGTGCTGCTCAAGCGCGTCTACCAGGAAGGCTCGCAGGTCAAGCAGGGCCAGACCCTGTTCCTGATCGACCCGGCGCCGCTGCGTGCCTCGCTCAACGCCTCCGAGGCCCAGCTGGCCTCGGCCCGCGCGACCTACGCCAACGCCAAGGTCGCCGCCGACCGCGCACGCTCGCTGGCCCCGCAGCAGTTCGTCTCCAAGTCCGACCTGGACAACGCCGAATCGGCCGAGCGCACCGCGCTGGCCGCGGTCAAACAGGCCGAAGCGGCAGTGACCTCCTCGCGGATCAACCTGGGCTATGCCGAAGTGACCGCGCCGATCAGTGGCGTGGCCAACAAGCAGCAGGTCACCGAGGGCGCGCTGGTGGGCCAGGGCGATGTAACCCTGCTGACCACCGTCGACCAGCTCGACCCGCTGTACGTCAACTTCTCGTTGAGCGTGGACGAGCTGACCCAGCTGCGCGCGCAGCAGGCCAAGGGCGCGCTGGCGCTGTCCGGCGACGGCAAGGCCACGGTCAACGTCAAGCTCGCCGACGGCACCACTTATGGTGAGCCGGGCACGCTGGACTTCTCCTCGACCACGGTCGACCCGGCCACCGGCGCCGTGTCGTTGCGCGCGCTGCTGCCGAACCCGCAGCAGATCCTGCTGCCGGGCGCCTTCGTCAGCTTCCAGGCCAACCTGGGCGAGCGCAACAACGCCTTCCTGGTGCCGCAGCAGGCCCTGCTGCGCGATACCACCGGCGGCTACGTGATGGTGGTCGGCGCCGACGGCAAGGTCGTGCGCAAGAACGTGAAGACCGATGGCGCGCAGAACGGCAACTGGCTGGTCAGCGACGGCCTGGCCGCCGGTGACAAGGTGATCGTGGCCGGCGTGCAGAAGGTCAAGGAAGGTGCACCGGCGGTGGCCAAGCCGTGGACCCCTGGCCAGGACGCCAACGGCAAGCCGGCCGCAGGCGGCGCCGCCCCGGCGGGCGCTGCACCGGCTGCAGGCAAGGCACCGGCCGACGCGGCCAAGCCCGAGCAGGCCGATGCGGCCAAGCCGGCCGCCACCGATTCGAACAAGCAGTAACGGGAACCTTCCGTCATGCCTAAATTTTTCATCGAACATCCAGTCTTCGCCTGGGTGGTTGCGATCCTGATCTCGCTCAGCGGCGTGATCGCGATCCTCAACCTGGGCGTGGAGTCCTATCCCAACATCGCCCCGCCGCAGGTCACCGTCTCGGCGACCTATCCGGGCGCCAGCGCCGATACCACGGAAAAGTCGGTCACCCAGGTGATCGAGCAGCAGCTGACCGGCATCGATCACCTGCTGTACTTCAGCTCCTCGTCCGCCTCCAACGGCCGTGCACAGATCACCCTGACCTTCGAGACCGGTACCGATCCGGACATCGCCCAGGTGCAGGTGCAGAACAAGGTCTCGCTGGCCACGCCACGCCTGCCTTCGGAAGTCACCCAGCAGGGCGTGGTGGTGGCCAAGGCCAACGCCGGCTTCCTGATGGTGGTGGCGCTGCAGTCCGATACCCCGACCATCAACCGTGACGCGCTGAACGACATCGTGGGCTCGCGCGTGCTCGACCAGGTCTCGCGCATCCCCGGCGTCGGCAGCACCCAGCAGTTCGGTTCCGAGTACGCCATGAACATCTGGCTGAACCCGGAAAAGATGCAGGGCTACGGCCTGTCGGCCAGCCAGGTACTGGCCGCGGTGCGTGCGCAGAACGTGCAGTTCGCCGCCGGCGCGCTGGGTTCGGATCCGTCGCCGGAAGGCCAGCACTTCACCGCCACGGTCTCGGCCGAAGGCCGCTTCAGCTCGCCGCAGGAATTCGAGAACATCATCCTGCGTGCCAACGCTGATGGCTCGCGCGTGCTGCTGAAGGACATCGCCCGCGTCGCCTTCGGTGCCAACAACTACGGCTTCGACACCCAGTACAACGGCAAGCCGACCGGCGCCTTCGCCATCCAGCTGCTGCCGGGCGCCAACGCCCTGAACGTGGCCGAAGCGGTGCGCGCCAAGATGGACGAGCTGCAGCCCAGCTTCCCGGCCGGCGTCACCTGGTTCTCGCCGTACGACAGCACCACCTTCGTCAAGATCTCGATCCAGGAAGTGGTCAAGACACTGTTTGAAGCAGTGTTCCTGGTGTTCCTGGTGATGCTGATCTTCCTGCAGAACTTCCGCGCCACGCTGATCCCGACCCTGGTCATCCCGGTGGCGCTGCTCGGTACCTTCCTGGGCATGTGGATGATCGGCTTCACGATCAACCAGCTGACGCTGTTCGCGATGGTGCTGGCGATCGGCATCGTGGTCGACGACGCGATCGTGGTGATCGAGAACGTCGAACGCATCATGACCGAGGAGGGCCTGGCGCCGAAGCCGGCCACGCAGAAGGCGATGACCCAGATCACCGGCGCGGTGGTGGCGATCACCGTCGTGCTGGCCGCGGTGTTCATCCCCTCCGCCCTGCAGGGCGGTGCCGCCGGCGAGATCTACAAGCAGTTCGCGCTGACCATCGCCATCTCGATGGCGTTCTCGGCGTTCCTGGCGCTGGGCTTCACCCCGGCGCTGTGCGCGACCTTCCTCAAGCCGACGCACAACGACAACCCGAACATCGTCTACCGCACCTTCAACAAGTACTACGACAAGATCAGCCACACCTATGTGGGCCACATCACCTCTGCGGTGCGCCATGCGCCGCGCTGGATGATCCTGTTCGTGGTGCTGACCGCGCTGTGCGGCTTCCTGTTCACCCGCATGCCGGGCAGCTTCCTGCCGGAAGAAGACCAGGGCTATGCGCTGGCGATCGTGCAGCTGCCGCCGGGCTCGACCAAGGGCCAGACCAACGAAGTGTTCGCGCAGATGCGTGGCATCCTGGAAAAGCAGGATGGCTATGAAGGCATGCTGCAGGTGGCCGGCTTCAGCTTCGTCGGTTCCGGCGAGAACGTGGGCATGGGCTTCATCCGCCTGAAGCCGTGGGAGGAACGCAAGTTCACCGCGCCCGAGTTCATCCAGAACATGAACGGCGCGTTCTACGGCATCAAGGAAGCGCAGATCTTCGTGGTCAACCTGCCCACCGTGCAGGGCCTCGGCCAGTTCGGTGGCTTTGACATGTGGCTGCAGGACCGTAGCGGTGCCGGCTACGAACAGTTGACCCAGGCCCGCAACATCCTGCTCGGCCAGGCCGCGCAGAAGCCGGACCACCTGGTTGGCGTGCGCCCCAACGGCCTGGAAAACGCGCCGCAGCTGCAGCTGCACGTGGACCGCGTGCAGGCGCAGTCGATGGGCATGTCGGTGTCGGACGTGTACAGCACCATCCAGCTGATGCTGGCCCCGGTGTACGTCAACGACTTCTTCTACGAAGGCCGCATCAAGCGCGTGACCATGCAGGCCGATGGCCCGTACCGCACTGGCCAGGAATCGCTGAAGAGCTTCTACAGCCCGTCCAGCCTGACCCAGAACGCCGATGGCACCAACGCGATGATCCCGTTGAACACGGTGGTCAAGTCCGAATGGGTGTCGGCGCCGCCGTCGCTGAGCCGCTACAACGGCTACTCGGCGATCAACATCGTCGGTTCGCAGGCACCGGGCACCAGCTCGGGTGAGGCGATGCAGACCATGGAAGGCATCGTCAACGACGACCTGCCGGCCGGCTTCGGCTACGACTGGTCGGGCATGTCCTACCAGGAAATCCTGGCCGGAAACGCTGCGACCCTGCTGCTGGTGCTGTCCATCGTGGTGGTGTTCCTGTGCCTGGCCGCCCTGTATGAAAGCTGGTCGATCCCGGTGGCGGTGCTGCTGGTGGTGCCGCTGGGCGTGCTGGGTGCCCTCGGCCTGTCGATGCTGCGCGGCCTGCCCAACGATCTGTTCTTCAAGATCGGCCTGATCACCGTGATCGGCCTGGCGGCGAAGAACGCGATCCTGATCGTGGAGTTCGCGGTGGAGCAGCGCGCAGCGGGCAAGAACCTGCGTGATGCCACCATCGAAGCGGCGCGCCTGCGTTTCCGCCCGATCCTGATGACCTCGTTCGCGTTCATCATGGGCGTGATCCCGATGGCGATCTCCACCGGTGCCGGCGCCAACTCCCGCCACGCCATCGGTACCGGCGTGATCGGCGGCATGCTGTTCGCCACCCTGCTCGGCCTGCTGATGATCCCGGTGTTCTTCGTGGTCGTGCGCCGCATGCTGGGCGACAAGCTAGACGAACCGTCCAAGGAGTTCATGGAACGCCAGCGCGATGCGGATGCCGCACATCGTCCGGATCGTTGATCCGGTGCTGCGCTGAGAACGAGAAGGCCCCGGAGCGATCCGGGGCCTTTTTATTGCCACAGTTGAATTCATGCCAACCCAGGTTGGCATCTACCGGAACAACGGCATTGCCGGTAGCCGCCAACCTTGGTTGGCGCTGTTCGGGCAACGCCTCAGCGCATCACCGCGACCACGGCGCACCCCGCCACCAGAATCAGCGAGGCCCACTGCATGGGTACGAAGAAGAAATGGTGGGGCGCGGCCTCCCCCTTCCGCCGCGGCGCACGGTTGAGCCACAGGCCCAGCACCACGTTCACCGCTGCGCCGAGGCCTGCGCCCAACAGAACCTGTGACAGCGGAGTATTGCCCCTGGGGCCGTCATGCGGAAAGAAGTACGCCAGCAGCAGGATCGCTGCAATCGGCGTCACCAGCGTCATGATTCCCCAACCGCGATAGATCACGTCGTCATCCTCGAAGAAACGGACTGCATTAGAGCAGCATGCGTCTCTGCAGGCCAACGGCAATGACGTCATCTGGATGACCATCATCCACGCGTGGCGTGGACCTACCGCCGCGCCGCCATTGCGGCGGCGCGGCCCTGCGACTCAGCGCAGCCCGGTTTCGTTGCGGGCGATCACCAGGCGCTGGATCTCCGAAGTACCTTCGTAGATCTCGGTGATCTTGGCATCACGGAAGTAGCGCTCCAGCGGCATTTCCTTGGAATACCCCATGCCGCCGTGGATCTGCACCGCCTGGTGGGTAATCCACATCGCCGCCTCAGAGGCGGTCAGCTTGGCAATGGCAGCCTCATTGCTGAAGCGCTTGCCCTGGCCCTTCACCCACGCCGCGCGCAGGGTCAGCAGCAGCGCTGCGTCCAGCTTGCACTTCATGTCGGCAATCTTGGCCTGGGTCATCTGGAAGGTACCGATGGCCGCGCCGAATGCCTTGCGCTCCTTGACGTATTCAATCGTCGCTTCATAGGCGGCACGGGCGATGCCGATGGCCTGCGAAGCGATGCCGATGCGACCGGCATCGAGCACGCTCATGGCGATCTTGAATCCCTCGCCTTCCTGGCCCAGCACGTCTTCGGCCTGCGCCACGTAGTCGTTGAACTCGATCTCGCAGGTGGCCGAGGCGCGGATGCCCAGCTTGGGCTCGGTCTTGCCACGACCGAAACCGGCCTTGTCGGTATCGATGATGAAGGCGGTGATGCCGCGCGCGGCCTTGTCCGGCTCGCTCATCGCGAACAGCACGATGTACTTGGCCACCGGACCGGAGGTGATCCAGCTCTTCTTGCCATTGATGACGAAGGTGCCGTCGGCCTGCTTCACCGCGCGGCAGCGCATGGCGGTGGCATCGGAACCGGACTGCGGCTCGGTCAGCGCGAACGCGCCGATGGCCGTGCCTTCGGCGATGGCACGTACGTAGGTCTGCTTCTGCTGCTCGGTACCGTGGGTCAGGATGCCGTTGCAGAACAGCGAATTGTTGACCGACATGATGGTCGAATGGGCTGCGTCGGCGGCGGCGACCTCCACCATCGCCAGCACGTACGCAACCGGGTCCATGCCCGCACCGCCGTATTCGGTCGGCACTTCAATGCCCATCAGGCCGTTCTCGCCCAGCAGGCGGATGTTGTCCAGCGGGAACTCGCCGGTGCGGTCATGATGCTCCGCACTGGGGGCGATCTTTTCCTGCGCGATGCGCCGCGCAACGTCCTGCAGCATCAACTGCTCTTCGGTAAAGCTGAAATCCACAACACCCTCCCGGGTACATGAAGTTATGGGCCGCATACGGCGCGCCCAGGTGCTCCGATTGTACCGGGGCCCGGCAGTTTCCGTACGCTGGCGACTTGACCGCGACAGCCCCTTCAGCGAATATATCTCTATATCGCGATAGGTAGATGTTTATGGATCTGGAAGACTGGTCGACCCGCCTGAAGGTGTTCGCCGATGCCACTCGCGTGCGCCTGCTGGCGCTGCTGGAGCAGGAGGAACTGACCGTGGCCGAACTGTCGGCGATCACCCGGCTGGCGCAGCCGCGCGTGTCCACCCACCTGGCACGCCTGAAGGAAGCCGGCCTGGTCCGCGACCGCCGTGCCGGCGTGTCGGCCTACTACCGCTTCGACGAGGCCCAGCTGGACCCCGCGCAGCGTGCATTGTGGCATGCCTTGAGCAACGGAAGCGATGACCCGCTGCTGCGCCAGG
Source organism: Stenotrophomonas sp. pho (assembly GCF_006228405.1). Classification (NCBI taxonomy): domain Bacteria; kingdom Pseudomonadati; phylum Pseudomonadota; class Gammaproteobacteria; order Lysobacterales; family Lysobacteraceae; genus Stenotrophomonas; species Stenotrophomonas sp. pho. The sequence goes on from NZ_CP029759.1 coordinate 2,877,054, forward strand.
ACGCTGAACGCGTGGCCGCCGTGCTGGCCCACCGCGCCTCCGACCAGAACTGGGCCGACAGCGTGGCCGGCGACATGGAACGCCACTACTCGCCGGGGCGCACCTGGGAGGCGCTGGCCCGCACCGCGCTGCCGCTGCTTGAGACCGGCGACGTGCTGGATATCGCCTCTGGTGATGGCGTGCTGGCCGAACTGGTTGCCCCGCATGCCAAGCGCTACATCTGCATCGACACCAGCGCGCGCGTGGTTGCCGCCGCCAGTGAACGCCTGCGCCGCCTGCCCAACGTGGAAGTGCGCGAGGGCGACATGCATGCCCTGCCGTTCAAGGACAGCAGCTTCGATCTGGTCGTGCTGATGCACGCGTTGACCTACGCCAGCAAACCGGCGCAGGCAGTGACCGAAGCCGCGCGCGTACTGCGACCGGGTGGCCGCCTGCTGCTGTGCAGCCTGGCCCGGCACGAGCACAAGGCGGCCGTGGAGGCCTATGGCCACGTCAACCTCGGCTTCAGCGACAAGGAACTGCGCAGGTTCGTCGACAAGGCCGGCCTGCAGGTGTCCAGCCTGGAGACGGTCACCCGCGAGAAGCGTCCGCCGCACTTCGAAGTGATTTCGCTGATCGCCAACAAGCCCTGAGCCCGAGACCGCCATGCCCGCCCTGCCCTGGTTGCATCCAGATCGTGCCAACGCCCTGCTCGACGCCCTGCGCGAGCGGATCCTGATCATCGATGGTGCGATGGGCACGATGATCCAGCGCCACGACCTGCAGGAAGACGATTACCGTGGCGAACGCTTCGCCGGTGGCTATGACCATCTGCATGGCTCCGGCTGCGATCACGCCACACCGGAAGGCCATGACCTGAAGGGCAACAACGATCTGCTGCTGTTGACCCGGCCGCAGATCGTCGCCGACATCCACACCGCCTACCTCGAGGCCGGTGCGGACCTGGTCGAAACCAACACCTTCAATGCAACCTCGGTCAGCCAGGCCGACTACCACCTCGAGCACCTGGTGTACGAGTTGAACAAGGCCGGCGCTGCGGTCGCGCGCACGTGCTGTGATGCAGTGGCCGCAACCACCCCGGGCAAGCCGCGCTTCGTGATCGGGTGATCGGCCCGACCAGCCGCACCGCTTCGATCAGCCCTGACGTCAACGATCCCGGCTTCCGCAACACCAGCTTCGACGAGCTGCGCGACACCTACCGCGAAGCCATCGAGGGCCTGATCGACGGCGGCGCCGACACCCTCATGGTCGAGACCATCTTCGACACGCTCAACGCCAAGGCCGCGCTGTATGCGCTGGAGGAAGCGTTCGATGCGCGCGGCGCGCGGCTGCCGGTGATGATCTCCGGCACCATCACCGACGCTTCCGGTCGCACCCTGTCCGGGCAGACCGCCGAGGCCTTCCACGCATCTCTCGCCCACGCCCGGCCGTTGTCGATCGGCTTGAACTGCGCGCTGGGTGCCGATGCGATGCGCCCGCATGTGGAAACCCTCTCGCAGGTCGCCGACTGTTACGTCAGCGCCCACCCCAATGCAGGCCTGCCCAACGCGTTCGGCGAGTACGACGAAACCCCTGAAGAGATGGCCACCACCCTGCGCGGCTTCGCCGAGGATGGCCTGTTGAACCTGGTCGGCGGCTGCTGTGGCTCCACCCCGAGCATATCCGTGCAATTGCCAATGCCGTGGCCGGACTACCGCCGCGCGCACTGCCCGGCACCCGGGAGCAGGCCGCATGAACGTTGCCGCCACTGTCCCGCACTTCCCGCCCTACTGCTGTTGAGCCGACGCCTGCCATGACGCCTGTCCGCCCTACCCGCCTGTCCGGCCTGGAACCTCTGGTCATCACACCGGACCTGCTGTTCATCAATGTCGGCGAACGCACCAACGTCACCGGCAGCGCGCAGTTCCGCAAGCTGATCAAGGAAGGCCGCTACGAGGAGGCGGTGGACGTGGCCCGCCAGCAGGTGGCCAGCGGCGCGCAGATCCTCGACGTCAACATGGACGAGGGCCTGATCGATTCGGAAGCGGCGATGACGCGCTACCTCAACCTGATCATGTCCGAGCCGGACATCGCGCGCATCCCGGTGATGGTCGACTCCTCCAAGTGGAGCGTGATCGAGGCCGGCCTGAAATGCCTGCAGGGCAAGAGCGTGGTCAACTCGATCTCGCTGAAGGAAGGCGAAGCGCTGTTCCGCGAGCACGCGCGCAAGGTGCTGCGCTATGGTGCCGCGGCAGTGGTGATGGCGTTTGACGAGGCCGGGCAGGCAGACACCTGTGCGCGCAAGGTCGAGATCTGCACACGCGCCTACCGCATCCTGGTCGACGAGATCGGCTTCCCGCCGCAGGACATCATCTTCGACCCGAACATCTTCGCCGTCGCCACCGGCATCGAAGAGCACGACAACTACGCGGTGGACTTCATCGAAGCCACCCGCATCATCAAGCAGACCCTTCCGCACTGCCATGTCTCCGGCGGCGTCTCCAACGTCTCGTTCTCGTTCCGAGGCAACGAAACCGTGCGCCAGGCCATCCATTCGGTGTTCCTGTACCACGCGATCGCCGCCGGCATGGACATGGGCATCGTCAACGCCGGCGCGATGCCGATCTACGACGAACTGGAGCCGGACCTGCGCGAGCGTGTCGAGGACGTGATCCTCAACCGCCGAAGCGATGCCACCGAGCGCCTGCTGGAGATCGCCGAGCGCTACAAGAGCAAGAAGGGCGCGGCGAAGACCGAAGATCTGGCCTGGCGCGACAAGCCGGTGGCACAGCGCTTGGCACATGCCCTGGTACACGGCCTGGATGCCTTCGTCGAGGAAGACACCGAACTGGCCCGGCAGGCCTCCAGCCGCCCGCTGGACGTGATCGAAGGACCGCTTATGGACGGCATGAACATCGTCGGCGACCTGTTCGGCGCCGGCAAGATGTTCCTGCCACAGGTGGTGAAATCCGCGCGCGTGATGAAGAAGGCCGTGGCCTACCTGCTGCCTTACATCGAAGCGGAAAAGGCGCGCAGCGGTGACACTGCCAAGAGCAACGGCAGGATCATCATGGCCACGGTGAAGGGCGATGTGCATGACATCGGCAAGAACATCGTCGGCGTCGTACTGGCCTGCAACAACTTCGACGTGGTCGACCTCGGCGTGATGGTGCCGGCGCAGAAGATCCTCGATGCTGCCCGCGAGCACAACGCAGACCTGATCGGCCTGTCCGGGCTGATCACCCCGTCCCTGGAGGAGATGAGCCACGTCGCCCGCGAGATGGAGCGCCAGGGCTTCGACCTGCCGCTGCTGATCGGGGGCGCGACCACTTCGCGTGCGCATACCGCGCTGAAGATCGACCCGCACTACAAGGCGCCGACGGTGTGGGTGAAGGATGCGTCGCGCGCGGTTGGCGTGGCGCAGTCGCTGATCTCGCGTGATCTGCGCGAGGCCTTCGTTGCCGCCAACGAAGCCGACTATGCCGAAATCCGCGCACGCCACCGCAACCGGGGCGACGCCAAGCGCCTGGTCACGCTGGAACATGCGCGCGCGCAGAAATTCCATGGCGGCTGGGACAACTACACTCCACCGACACCGAATCAGCCCGGCCTGCACGTGTTCGACGACTATTCCCTGGCCGAACTGGTCCACTACATCGACTGGACGCCGTTCTTCCAGGCTTGGGAGCTGGCCGGCAAGTTCCCGGCGATCCTCACCGACGGGATCGTCGGTACCCAGGCCAGCGAGCTGTACAAGGATGCCCGTGCGATGCTCGAGCGCATCGTCGGCGAGAAGTGGCTGACGGCCAAGGCCGTGTTCGGCCTGTGGCCGGCCAACAGCATCGGCGACGACGTCCGCGTGCAGCACGCACAGGGCGAAACCACCCTGCACTTCCTTCGCCAGCAGGTGGACAAGCCAGCCGAACGCCCGGATTTCTGCCTGGCCGATTTCATTGCGCCGGCCGACAGCGGAAAGCAGGACTGGATCGGCGCCTTCGCCGTCACTGCCGGCATCGGCATCGACGCCCACGTCGCGCGCTTCGAAGCCGAGCACGACGATTACAACGCGATCCTGCTGAAAGCACTGGCCGACCGCTTCGCCGAGGCGCTGGCCGAGCGCCTGCACCAGCGCGTGCGTACCGAATTCTGGGGCTACGACCGCGCCGAGACGCTGGACAACGAGGCCCTGATCGACGAGCAGTACCGCGGCATCCGTCCGGCACCGGGCTACCCGGCCTGCCCCGAGCACAGCGAGAAGCGCCGCCTGTTCGACCTGCTGCAGGCTGAGAAGAACGCGGGCATGGAATTGACCGAGAGCTTCGCGATGCTGCCCACGGCCGCTGTCTCGGGCTACTACTTCAGCCATCCGCAGAGCCAGTACTTCGTGGTCGGGCGGCTCAGCCGCGAACAGGTCACCGACTATGCCCGGCGCAAGGGCGTGGACCGCGCCCAAGCCGAACGCTGGCTGGCCTCCAACCTCGACTACGACCCCGAATGACACAAAAAGGGGACGGAGGGGATTAAGTCGTTTGTGCATTAGCGACTTAATCCCCTCCGTCCCCTTTTTTGCTTCATCATTCGGCGATGACCGTTCCCGTTGCCCGCCTCTCAAGTTTCTACCTGTTCTACTACGCGGCGCTCGGCGCGTTCACGCCGTACTGGAGCCTGTTCCTGACCGCGCGCGGCATGAGCGTGACCGCGATCAGCGTGATGATGGGCCTGTGGTACGCCACCCGCGTGATCGCACCCAGTACCTGGACCTCGCTGGCGGCCGCATCACCGCGGCCGATCCGCCTGCTGCGCGTCGGCTGCGTGCTGACCCTGCTCAGCTTCGCTGCCTTCCTGCTGCCACTGCCGCAGCCGTGGATGTACCCGGCGATGATCGTGTTCTGCTTCTTCTACAACGCGGTGATGCCGCAGTTCGAGTCGATCACCCTCACCCACCTGGGCAACGACAGCCACCGCTACGGGTTGATCCGGGTCTGGGGTTCGCTCGGCTTCATCGCCGTGGTCACCTTGTTCGGCTGGCTGATCGAAGGCGATGGCGCCGGCAACCACGCCGGATTGTTGCCGTGGATGATGCTGCCCCTGTTCGTGCTGCTGGTTGCCTCGGCCTTCAGCAACCACTACGCGCGCGGCATCGGCAAGACTGCGGGTGACACCAGCGGCTTCTGGCAGATCGTGCGCCGACCGCCGGTGCTGGCGTTCTTCCTGGCCGCCTTCATGGAACAGCTGTCGTTCGGCCCGTACTACACGTTCTTTTCGGTCTACATGGACCATCACGGCTACCGTACCTCCACCCTTGGCCTGCTGTGGACCATCGGCGTGGTCTTCGAAGTGGGCGTGTTCTTCACCATCGGCCGCTTCTTCCGCCGCTACGACGCCAGCTGGATGCTGCTGATCGCGCTGGTCAGTTCCTGCCTGCGCTGGGCCGTGACCGCACTGTTCCCGGAGAACCTGCCGGTGATGCTTCTGGCGCAGACCGCGCACGCGCTGGGCTTTGCCGCGTTCTTCGCTGCAGCGATGCAGATGCTGGCGACCTACTTCCCCGGTCGTCTCAACGGCCACGGCCAAGGACTGCTGTACGGCTTTTCGTCCGGTGTCGGCGGTGTGCTGGGCGCGCTCATTGCCGGCCAACTGTGGAAGATCGACGACGGCCGCACCGCGTTCCTGGCCGGCAGCGGCTTCGCCCTGATTGGCGCCCTGCTCTGCTTCTTCGCGCTGAGCCTGCCGTTGATCCGTGCGCGGCGCAGCGGCGCACGCACGGGTTGAGCGCTCTGCCCGCTTCAGTGCTGCCGCAGTACCTGCAGCAGCGACGGCAGCAGCACGCGGTTGCCATAGCCACTAAGGTGATCGCCATCGAAGTACAGCGGCCGGCCATCGCGCTGTGCCGGGCACAGGGTGGCATCGCACAACACCGGCAGCGGATCCCACATCACTGCGCCGGGCAGGCCATCAACCACCTGCTGCAGGCTGCCCAGCATCGGTGCACGCAGCGCATCCATGTCCGCGCGGGTGCTGTCGACACCATTGCGACAAATGGCGTTCCTGGCGTTGAAGGTGTCTGAACAGCGATACGGCGGTGCCGGCAATACCGGCTTGGGCGCTTCCAGCACGATACGCACGCCCTGTTCGGCCACAGGCTTCCACAGCGCGATCTCCTCGGGCACCTCGGCCGAGCGCAGTTCAGCCGCACGCGGCGATCGTTCATCCGCCAGCTTCTCGGCAGCATCGAAGAGGATGTACTGGTCGGACAGGCGCGGCATGCGCAGCGACACCAGCACTACCGCATCGCCTGCCCGTGCCTGGTGCTGGATGTCGGCGCGCACGGCAGCATCGTAGTCGCTGCAGCCACCACCAGCCCCCCGCCATCGCTGCAGGCTTACCTGCGGGCAACCACCGCGCCCGTACAGGATCACGGTAGCGCCCGTCTCAAGGGCTACGCGTCTCAACAGTTCGGTATATGCCATCGCATGCGAGTCACCGGCGACGAAGATCCGTTGCGGGAAACCCTCGACCCGCGCGTGGTCGCATGCGCGACGCGCGAATGAGCGGGCATTGCCGCCAGCGAACGGATGCTTGCCTGCCACCAGTTCGCAACCGGGATAGTCAGCCGCCGCACCGCGACCTTCCGGATACCAGTCGGCAGGATGTCGGGTGACCGTGCTCAACGAAATCCAGTGCGCCTCGCGATAGAGGCCGAACTGGATCCCGCCGGCACCTACCAACACTAGCGCCCCCATCACCACCAGCGCAGCGAAGTCGCCCGCGGCGCCAACGGGCCACGGAAAGGCTGTTCCACCCAGCGCCACGACAGCCAGGACAACACGCCCACCAACAGCATCGCAAGAAGCATCTGCAGCGGCGTATCCAGGCCCACGGTCCAGCGCATCAGTACGAACACCGGCCAATGCCAGAGGTACAGCGAGTAGGACAGCAGGCCGATGCGGCGCATGGGCGCGCAGGCCAGCACGCGGCCGATCCAGGCCTGCGGATGGTTGTGCAGGGCCCACAGCAGGCCCGCCGTCGCGAAGGCCGGCAGCAGGCCGTCCGGCCAAGGTGAATGCCCGGCGCGCGCCGTCCACAGCGCCCAGCCCAGCAGGGCCAGCGACAGCGCGGCCAGCAGCGAGAACACCCACCTGCTGCGGGCCAGCGAGCGCTGGGTCAGTGGATCGAGCGATGCGCGCACGTGCAACAGCTGGAACAGCAGCACACCTGCGCCCAGCTGCCACAACCGCGTGGTCGTTGCGTAGAAGGCCCAGGAAGGCGGGGCCTCGCGCAGGCCCAGTACCGCCGCATGCAGCAGCGATGCGACGCTGACCAGCGCGAACAGGCCCACGCTGAGCCAGCGCCCACGCGCGCCCCGTGCCCAGGCCAGGAACAGCAGCGGAAATAGCAGGTAGAACTGCTCTTCCACACCCAGCGACCAGGTGTGGGTATAGGGATTGAACTCGGCCTTGGGCGCGAAGTAGTCGTTGCCCACCGCGGCCAACACCCAGTTGCTGAAGCCGAAGAAGGCCATCAGCCCGGTCTTGTCACTGGCCTCGCTCAACCACGATTCGGGGATGAACAGCACGCTGGCCACCGCGGTGACCATCAGGCAGGCAACCAGGGCCGGAGCGATACGGCGGATGCGGCGCGCGTAGAAGCGCAGCATCGATGCCCCAGCGACAGTGGCGGCAGGCGGTGCACCGAAGCACTCACCACGAAACCGGAAATGACGAAGAACACGTCCACGCCGGTGAAGCCACCCGGGAGCCAGGCCGGATCCAGGTGGAACACGATCACCGCCAATACGGCGATCGCGCGCAGTCCATCGATGTGCGGTACGTAACCGCGCCCTGCATCAGCCGTCATCCTGCCCCTCCCCCAACTGCCACGTCGGCGGGCGTGGCAGGCAACTCAGTCCATTACCAGACCAGGTCGTCCGGCACCTGGTATTGCGGGTCCGCGTACGGATCTTCCTCGGCCGGCGCGTTCGGATCGACCTTCAGCGCCACCGATGCGGCGAACACCGCCTCGGACTGCGCCAGCACCTCGGCGGTCACCAGCAGGTAGCGGCCATTGAGCTGGACCACGCCCAGCTCACCGGCGTTGAGCGCGGTCAGCTGTTCGGCGGTCACATAGATGCGCTTGATCTTGCCGCCATATGGGAAGTGGCGGGCGATATCGGCCACTTCCGAGTTCAGGCTCTTGTCCTTCAGCAGTTCTTCCAGCTTGGCCTTGGCCTCGCGGCGCACACGCGCTTCTTCCTGCTTCAGGCGCTCGGTCTCGATGCGCTCTTCCTTTTCCTTCTGCGCGCGGATGGCATAGGCCTTGGCCAGGTCCATCTCTTCGGCGCTGCGCGGCTTGCGCGGGCCCTGCTGGCCCGGGCCACGCGACTGGCCGGGCTTGCCCGGGCCGCCATGGCCATGTCCACGACGCTCGCCGGGCGTGTGCTCGCCCTTGCCAGCGCCCTGCGGCTTTCCATTGCCGTTGCCACCCTTGCCCTGCGGGCGACCATCACGGCGGGGGCCATCATTCTTGCGCTCGGGCTTGGGCGCAGGCTTGAAGCCCAGGCCCATCAGCTGGTCGCGGAGGGTATCGCTCATAGGATTCGGATCAGTAGTGCGGCGGCGGCGGTTCGCTCGCCGGATCGGAAGAATTCAGCGCGTTGCGGACCTTGCCCAGGTCTTCCAGCAGCACGCGCAGCACGTCGGCGTTGCGCATGCCCTGCATGCGGGCATCGGCCAGCGCATCGCTCAGTTCGGCCAGCGCCTGTTCCTGGAAGGACACGCGCATTTCCAGTTCGACCAGGCGCGCTTCCAGCGCCTGCTCGCGTTCGGTTGGCAGCAGATCAGACATGCAGCGAGCGCCCCCGGCCAATGCCGTAGTACGCCAGGCCCGCCGCTTCCACATCCGCCGGCTCGTACAGGTTGCGGCCGTCGAACACCACCGCGTCCTTCAACTGCTCGCGCAGCATCTGGAAATCGGGGCTGCGGAACTGCTTCCACTCGGTCACCACGACCAGTGCATCGGCCCCCTGCAGCGCCTCGTCGGCACTGCTGCAGAACACCAGATCATCGCGCTCGCCGAAGATGCGCTGCGACTCGTGCATCGCTTCCGGATCGTAGGCACGCACCGTCGCGCCGCCTTCCCACAGCTGCGCCAGCAGGCGACGGCTGGAGGCTTCGCGCATGTCATCGGTGTTCGGCTTGAACGCCAGGCCCCACACGGCAAAGGTCTTGCCACGCACACCTTCGTCTTCACCCTTGTCGTAATGACGCTGGATGAGAGCGAACAGATGGCCCTTCTGCGCGTCGTTGACCGCTTCCACGGCGTTCAGCAACTTCGGCTCCAGGCCGGCCTGCTGCGCGGTGCGGGCCAGCGCCTGCACATCCTTGGGGAAGCACGAGCCGCCGTAACCGGCGCCCGGGTAGATGAAATGCCAGCCGATGCGCGGATCCGAGCCAATGCCCTGGCGGACCTGCTCGACATCGGCGCCGACACGTTCGGCGATGTTGGCGATTTCGTTCATGAACGAGATCTTGGTCGCCAGCATCGCGTTGGCGGCGTACTTGGTCAGCTCCGCCGAACGCACGTCCATTTCCACCACGCGGTCGTGGTTGCGGTTGAACGGTGCGTACAGGCGCCGCATCACCGCCACCGACTCGGCGCTGGTCGCGCCGATGATGATGCGATCCGGGCGCATGCAGTCGGCGACAGCGTCGCCTTCCTTCAGGAATTCCGGGTTGGACACCACATCGAAGGCGATGTCCGCGCCACGTGCCGCCAACTCTGCGGCAATGGCAGCACGCACCTTGTCGGCGGTGCCCACCGGCACCGTCGACTTGTTGACCACCACGGTCGGCACGCTCATGTGCCGCCCGATGGTACGGGCCACAGCCAGCACGTACTGCAGATCGGCACTGCCATCCTCGTCCGGCGGCGTGCCGACGGCGATGAACACGACCTGGCCGTGGCCGATCGCGGCCGCGGCATCGGTGGTGAACGCCAGCCGCGACGCCGCGTGGTTGGCCTTCACCATCGGTTCCAGGCCCGGCTCATAGATCGGGATGATGCCCTGGTTGAGGCCATCGACCTTGGCCTGGTCGATATCGACGCAGACCACCTGGTGGCCGACGTCGGCCAGGCAGGTACCGGTCACCAGCCCTACATAACCGGTACCGAAAATCGCAACGCGCATGTCCGTGCAGGCTCCGTGGTCGCTTACGGCAGGACGCCCAGCAGCTCGACGTCGAAGGTCAGAGTCGCGTTCGGGCCGATCGGGCCACCCGGGGTGCCGTTCTCACCGTAAGCCAGCTCACCCGGGATCCAGAAGCGGTACTTCGAACCGACCGGCATCAGCGCGACGCCTTCGGTCCAGCCCTTGATCACCTGGTCCAGGCCGAACTCGGCCGGCTGGCGACCATAGGAGCTGTCAAACACGGTGCCGTTGAGCAGCTTGCCTTCGTAGTTCACACGCACCTTGCTGCTCGGCAGCGGGCGCTCGCCGCTACCCGGGCGGATGATCTGGTACTGCAGGCCAGACGGGGTGGTCACCACGCCCGGCTGGGTCTTGTTCTTGGCCAGGAACGCGTTGCCTTCCTCGCGGTTGGTCTGCGCAGCGGCGGCGGCCTTGGCCTGCATCTCGGCCTGCTTGCTGCCCATGAAGGCCTGGATGGTGGCGGTCGCGTCAGCTTCCGTCATCTTCGGCTGGCCCTTGCTCAGGCCTGTGCTGATCGCGTCAAACAGCGAGGCGACATCGATGTCGTCCTTCAGCTGTGCCAGCGACGGGCCGACCGAGTACGAACCGATCATCTGCGACACTTTGACGCGATCGACCTTCGGCGGCTGCGAACCCGGCGCCATGCCCGGCACCTGCTGGCCACTGCGGGCCATCACGACCTGGCGCAACGCGGCATCGGTGGCCTTGGCCTGTTCCTGGGTGATCTGCGGCTGCAGGCCTTCGAACGAACGCTCCACGGCAGTGCGCAGCGCGGCCACATCGATCTCATCGGCGATCGGGGTGAACGACTTGGCGACATCAAGGCCGATGGCGTAGCCGAGCTTCTGCTTGGGGGAATTCAAGGTTGCGGTCTCCTTGACGGCTGCGGGGGCAGCCGGTTGTTGCGACAGAGCGACACCCGAAGTGCCCATCGCCAGAATCAGAACCGACGCCGCGGCGCCGCGCATTCCCATCTTCATTCGCTGCATTCCTGGAAGTGTCTGGGCGCCGACGTCGGCGCGAAAAGAAACATTGTCGCACGCATGCCGTCGATGTCGAGGCATCCGTGCCGGATATCAATGCGTGGCGGCTGCGGCCAGCGCCTTGTCGATGGCGGCGGTCAGCTGCGGATCGTCCGGCGTTACCTTGCTGGCGAACTGGGCAATGACCTTGCCATCGCGGCCGACCAGGTACTTGTGGAAGTTCCAGCCCGGCGCCACGCCGGTGGCCGCGGTCAGCCTCTGGTACAGCGGCGTGGCCTGTGCACCGACGACATGCACCTTCTCGAACATCGGGAACCTGACGCCGTAGGTGAGCGTGCAGAAATCCTGGATCTGCTTTTCGTCACCGGGCTCCTGGCCCTTGAAATCGTTGGACGGGAAACCGAGCACGGCAAAGCCGCGGCCGGCATAACGCTTCTGCAGCGCCTCCAGGCCTTCGTACTGAGGGGTATAGCCGCACTTGCTTGCGGTATTGACCACCAGCAGTACCTGCCCGTGGTAGCGCTGCTGCAGGTTGACCTGCTGCTTGCTGGCCAGTGGGCGGTACTCCAGGTCCAGCAGATCGGCCGCCAGCACATGGCCGGAACCGGCCAGGCCGGCCACCAGCAGGGTCAGCAGGGACAGGCCGCGCAGGCGGCGCGGGATAACGGTCGGCAGGGGCATCGAGAGCGGTCCGCGGTAGCCATTCACAGGGCCGGCCGGTAGCGGCCGGGAATCGGCCGAACTATAGCACCGCCCCCGCCCCCCCGTTGCGGCAAGCGCCAGCGGCTTTGCGCGGCGTGGCGTCTTCCCGCTGGCCTTGCCAACGACGGCGCAGTGATGACATAGCATGGACAACACTGAATGGCAGGCGGAACTGGACCAGCCCGCACATCAAATTTATTTCCCTTTCCAATCAAATGGATAAGAGGATATTTCAGCAATTTGACCACCCCTGCCATCAGTTGGGGACGGCAGGGGGTTGCACCCAGGCGTGCCGGTGTTATAGTTGCATACAACACCAGTCACCTGAGACAGGGGGAAGCCGTGAACGCCCGCATCCGTCGCAACCTCACCGCACCCGCGGCCGCTGCTGTTTCGACCCTGATCGTGCTGGCCTGGCTGGCCACGCCCACCACCCCCGCCTCTCCCGACAGTGCGCAGGACGCAACCGCTGCACCGGCCGGGAACGCCGATTCCTCCCCCCTCCCCCGCGTCGGCTGCACAGCTCCCTGTCCATGCCGTATTTCTCGTTCGCCCAGCCGCTGACCCCACGGAGCTGAATATGAGCGACATCCAGTGGAGCGACGGCGCTCCCATCTACCGTCAATTGAAGGAGCGCGTGATCGCCATGATGCTCGACGGAATCCTGAAGCCGGGCGATGCCCTGCCTTCGGTGCGCCAGGTGGCCGCCGACTATCAACTCAACCCCATCACCGTTTCGCGCGCCTACCAGGAACTGGCCGATGAAGGCCTGGTCGAGAAGCGCCGCGGCCTGGGCATGTTCATGACCGAGCAGGCGGCCACGCAGCTGCGCAGCAGCGAGCGCGAGCGCTTCCTCAACGAAGAATGGCCCGCGGTGCTGGAGCGCATTCAGCGCCTGGGCCTGAGCCTCGACGAATTGCTGCCCCAGGGGAACGTCTGATGAACAGCACTGCAAGCGAACCCGTCATCACCGCGCGAGGCCTGCGCAAGGCCTACAGGACCACGGTAGCCCTCGACAACGCCAGCTTCAGCATTCCGAGCGGGCGCATCGTCGGCTTGATCGGCCCCAACGGCGCCGGCAAGACCACCGCACTGAAGGCCATCCTCGGCCTCACCTCGGTGGAAGGCGACCTGAGCGTGCTCGGCCGCGATCCGCGACTGCATCGCGACGAGCTGATGAATGACATCTGCTTCATCGCCGACGTCGCCGTGCTGCCGCGCTGGCTGAAGGTGCGCGAGGCGATCGACTTCGTCGCCGGCGTGCACCCGCGCTTCGACCGGGCCCGCTGCGAGCGCTTCCTGGCCAATACCAAGCTGCAACCGAAGCAGCGCGTGCGCGAACTGTCCAAGGGCATGATCGTGCAGCTGCACCTGGCGCTGGTGATGGCCATCGACGCCCGCATCCTGGTGCTGGACGAGCCCACTCTCGGCCTGGACATCCTCTATCGCAAGGAGTTCTACCAGCGCCTGCTGGAGGACTACTTCGACGAACAGAAGACCATCATCGTCACCACCCATCAGGTGGAAGAGATCGAGCACATCCTCAGCGACGTCATGTTCATCCGTGATGGCCGCATCGTGCTCGACGCGGACATGGACGATGTCGGCCAGCGCTACACCGAGCTGCTGGTCAACGCCGACCAGCTGGAGACCGCGCGTGCGCTGAAGCCGATCGACGAGCGCAGCTTGGCGTTCGGCAAGACCGTGATGCTGTTCGATGGCGTGCCGCGCGCCCAGCTTTCCACGCTTGGCGAGACCCGCAGCCCGGGCCTGGCCGATCTGTTCGTCGCCATCATGAAGGGGACCTACGCATGAATGCCGTCAACCACCCCGTCAGCCCGATGGGCACCCTGCGCTGGCTGCTCAAGCGCGAGTACTGGGAGAACCGTGGCGGTTTCCTGTATGCACCGTTGATCGCCGGCCTGATCTCGCTGGTGATGAGCACCATCGGCATCGCCTTCGGCCTGTTCGCCCTGCACCGGGCCGCGCGTGATGGTGGCCTGCACATCGACGGCGAAGACGTGAACATCAACGGCCTGGACCTGGCCCTGCTGACCCGCGACATCAGTGCCAAGGATCTGGCTGACCTCGGCAACGGCCTCGACCTGACCCTGGTGCTCAGCTCGGCCTGGCCGTTCCTGGTACTGGCCTTCGTGGTGTTTTTCTACTGCCTGGGTGCCCTGTACGACGACCGCCGCGACCGCAGCATCCTGTTCTGGAAGTCACTGCCGCTGTCGGATACCCAGACCGTGCTGTCCAAGGTGATCAGCGCACTGATCGTGGCCCCGCTGATCGCGGTGATCGCCGGCATCATCACCATGTTCGGCTTCATGCTGGTGATCAGCATCGTCGCGCTGATGCACGGCGGCAGCCCAATGACCCTGATCTGGGGCCCGGCCAGCCCGCTGACCCTGGCCGCCGGCCACCTGGCCTGGATCCCGGTCTACGCCCTGTGGGCCCTGCCCACCGCCGGCTGGCTGCTGCTGTGCTCGGCCTGGGCCCGCAGCAAGCCGTTCCTGTGGGCGGTGATGCTGCCGCTGTTCGCCGGCGTCATCGTCAGCACGACCAAGGTGATGCCGCTGATCGGCCTGACCACGGGCTGGTTCTGGCAGAACATCGTTGGCCGGCTGCTGCTGGGCGGCGTACCGGGCACGGACCTGGTGTATCGCCTCAGCGCCGAGGAAGGCACGCGTCGCGACCTCGAATCGGTGGTCAGCCTGATGTCGCCGGCCTCGCAGCTGAAGTCACTGGCGATGCCGGAACTGTGGATCGGCGCCGCCGTCGGCGCCGTGTTCATCGTCCTTGCCATCCGTCTGCGCAAGCGCGCCGGCGAGATCTGATTCCATCCACCCGGAGGCACCACCCATGCGTTCCCTGCTCGCCTGTTCTGCGTTGTTGCTGTTGCCGCTGTCGGCGCTGGCCGCCGATGCTCCGAACTGCAAGTTCACCGCCGCCCGCACGCTGAAGCTGGATGTGGCCGGTGCCAGGGCTGTGGTGCTCGAGGTCAACCAGCACGACCTGAAGGTCGTCGCCGGCAAGGGCACTGGCCAGCTCGATGGCCGCGCCTGCGCGTCCAGCCAGGAATGGCTGGACCAGCTGGTACTGGACCAGCGCAGGGTGGGCGACAAGCTGGTGGTGAGCCTGCGCCGCGAGGGCCGCGACAGCGGCATCAGCCTGGGCAGCAGCTACGCCTGGCTGGACATCCGTGGCAGCGTGCCGGACAACCTGCCCCTGCAGCTGAAGGTCGGCTCCGGCGACGCCAGCGTAGACAACGCGCAGTCGCTGAGCGTGGATGTCGGCTCCGGTGATGCCATCGTGCGTGGCACCCGCGGCAGCATCCACGCAGCGGTGGGTTCGGGCGACCTGGACATTGATGGCGGCAGTTCGCTGAACCTGCTTTCGCTGGGTTCCGGCGACGTCAAGGTGCGCAACATCGGTGGCGAAGCGGTCACCGGCACTGTCGGTTCGGGTGACCTGAAGATCAGCGATGTCCGCGGCAACGCACGACTGGACACGGTCGGTTCCGGCGACATCGGGTTCAAGCGCGTGCAAGGCAACGTCGAGGTCGGTGTGGTCGGCTCGGGCGATGTTGATCTGTCCGACATCGGCGGCAATGTGCATGTGCGCAGCCACGGCTCGGGGGACATCCAGGTCGATGGCGTGCGCGGCAGCCTGACCGTCGACCACAGCGGCAGCGGCGATGTCGGCCACCGCAACGTCAGTGGCACCGTCACCCTGCCCCGTAAGAAGTAACCGCTAACGGATCGATCGAGGAAACTGCCATGAATCTGCTGCGCGTGCTGCCTGCCACCCTGCTGTGCCTGCCGCTGATCGCCTGCGGCGGCACTTCTTCCGCACCCGACAAGACCATCGGCAAGAGCGTCGCCGAGGCCACCAGCGGCGTCGGCCAGACTGTCAAGGAGGCCATGGACGATGCCCGCAAGGACATCACCGAGGGCAACATCAAGATCTCGGCCGACAAGCAGCCGCGTGCCGAGATCACCCCGGATGGCCGCCTGCTGATCGCCGGCAAGGAAGTGGCCGCCAACGAAACCCAGCGCCGCCAACTGCAGGAGTACCGCGGCCACGTGGTCGCCATTGCAATGGACGGCATGGATGTCGGCCTGGCCGGTGCCAAGCTCGGCGCCAGTGCTGCCGGAGAGGCCCTGAAGGGCATCTTCAGCGGCGACAGCGAGGGCATCGAGAAGCGGATCAATGCCGAGGCGGAGAAGATCGAAGCCCAGGCCAAGCGCATCTGCAACCGCATGCCGGCGATGCTGGCCAGCCAGCAGGCGTTGGCCGCTTCGCTGCCCGCGTTCAAGCCCTACGCCACAATGGACCAGAGTGACGTCGACGACTGCGGCAAGGACACCGTGGTCCAGCGCTAGGCCTGTGACAGATCAGCGCACCCGGCCGGCAGCGGCGCCCCGCTGCCGGCCGTCACGTGCCGACCGGCTTACAATGTCGGCCCCGGACGCCCCCGAACCGAATGCCATGAAGAAGTTGTTCCTGCTGCTGGCCGCCCTGCTCTGCCTGGGCCTGGTCGGCTGTGACAAGGATTACCGCAATCACCGCGCCGAGCGCGGCAAGCCCAAGATTTCCGTCAGCGAAGGCATGGTGACCGTGCGTCGCCCGCCGGCACCGAACATCATCATCCTCGGCGATGGCACGATGAAGCTGGACGAGATCCAGATCCCGCTGGACCAGGGGCAGAAGCAGATGCTGCAGACGATGTTCGGCAAGCTGCAGGTGCTGCGCCAGAACACCCTGGTCGCCGCCCCGGCCGATCCCAACATGCAACCGGTGAAGATCCAGCCGCCGGAGGGCATGGAAGTGATTCCGGCGGACCTGGTCCAGCGCATACCCGAGTTCAAGGATTACACCGACACGTTCGGCAACATCGTCGCCGACCGTCGCTGAAGCAGAAACGCCGCCCCAGGGCGGCGTTTCCTCTTGTAGAGCCGAGCCTATGCTCGGCTGCTGCCCGGAACCTGAGCCGAGCATGGGCTCGGCTCTACAACCAGCAGATCAACCGCCGGCGCCACCACCGCCAGCCTGGATGCCACCTGCGGTCAGTGCGGTCGGATCCAGCAGGCGCCGCAATTCGGCCTCCTCCAGCCCGCTGTCTTCCAGTGCCACGTCCAACACCGGGCGTTGTTCCTTGTAGGCACGCTTGGCGATGGCCGCGGCCTTCTCGTAGCCGATGATCGGATTCAATGCCGTGACCAGGATCGGATTGCGCGCCAGCGCTTCGGCCACACGGTCCTCGCGCACTTTCAACCCGGCGATCGCGCTGTCGGCCAGCAGCCGCGACACATTGGCCAGCAGGCCGATGCCATCGAGCAGGTTCACCGCGATCAGCGGCAGGGTGACGTTGAGCTGGAAGTTTCCGGTCTGCCCGGCCACGGTGATTGCCGTGTGGTGGCCGATCACCTGCGCGCAGGCCATCACGGTCGCTTCCGGAATCACCGGGTTGACCTTGCCCGGCATGATCGAGCTGCCCGGCTGCAGCGCCGGCAGTTCGATCTCGCCCAGCCCGGCCAGCGGACCGGCATTCATCCAGCGAAGATCATTGGCGATCTTGATCAGCGCCACGGCCAGTGCATTGAGCTGGCCCGACAGTTCCACGGCATCATCCTGCGCGGCCAGGCCCTCGAACTTGTTCTCGGCGCTGTCGAACTTGAAACCGGTCTGTTGCTTCAGTGCCTTGGCCACCTGCGCGCCGAAGCGCGGGTCGGCATTGATGCCGGTGCCGATGGCGGTGCCACCCAGCGGCAGGCGGCGCACGCGCCTGAGGCTGTCTTCGATCCGCTCCTGCGCCGAGGCCAGCTGTGCCGACCATGCGCCGAACTCCTGCTCGAAGGTCAGTGGCATCGCGTCCATCAGGTGGGTACGGCCGGTCTTGACCACCTTGCGCAGGCTGCGGCCCTTCTTGTCCAGGGTCTTGCGCAGGTGCACCAGCGCCGGCAGCAGCTGCTCATGCGTCGCCAACACCGCCGACACGCGCAGCGCGGTCGGAATCACGTCGTTGGAGCTCTGCCCCTGGTTGACGTGGTCATTGGGGTGCACGGCGGTCTTGCCCGCCTTGCCGGCACGGTTGGCCAGTGTGGCGATGACCTCATTGGCATTCATGTTCGACGACGTGCCCGAACCAGTCTGGTAGACATCGATCGGGAACTGCGCATCCCAGTTGCCGGCGGCCACTTCGGCGGCAGCGGTCTGGATGGCCTTGGCCACGTTCTTCGGCAGATGGCCCAGCTCCGCGTTGACGCCCGCGGCGGCGCCCTTGACCAGGCCCAGGGCACGGATGAAACCGCGCGGCATGCGCTGGCCCGACACCGGGAAGTTCTGCACGGCACGCTGGGTCTGCGCGCCCCACAGGGCGTCGGCAGGCACCTGCAGCTCGCCCATGCTGTCGTGTTCGATTCTGAAACCCTTGCTTGCAGCTTTGCTCATTGCATCAACTCCGCACTACTTCAGTTGGGGAAAGGGAAGCGGCGGCTGGCAGGGTGTCGCTTCCCGGGCTGGCGGCTGCGCCAACGATACTCCCTTGCCCGCAGCGTGGGATGACGAGCGCGGGCCAGATCGTTCCGTCTGCACGGCCGTTGTGCACGCGCAGGGGTAGTGCCGGCCGCTGGCCGGCAATCCATGGAAGCGTAGGCCGGGCGTGGTTGCCGGCCAGCGGCCGGCACTACCTGACCGGCACGTCGTAGAATATGGCCCCCGCCGCTCGCCCCAGCCCTGCCGACATGTCCGATTCCGCCCTGCTCGCCCTGTCCCCGCTCGATGGCCGCTATGCCGGCAAGGTCGACGCCCTGCGCCCGATCTTCTCCGAGTACGGCCTGATCAAGGCCCGCATCACGGTCGAGGTGGAATGGCTGCTGGCGCTGGCCGCCGAGCCGGGCATCGTCGAACTGGCCCCGTTCTCCGACGCCGCCGTCGCCCGCCTGCGCGCCCTGGCCGCCAGCTTCAGCCCGGCCCAGGCTGCACGCGTGAAGGAGATCGAGCGCACCACCAACCATGACGTCAAGGCGGTGGAGTACTTCATCAAGGAACAGCTGAAGGACGACGCCGAGCTGGCTCCGGCGCTGGAATTCGTGCATTTCGCCTGCACCAGCGAAGACATCAACAATCTCAGCTACGGCCTGATGCTGGAACAGGCCCGCCGTGAAGTGCTGCTGCCGACCCTGGACGGCATCGCCAGCACCCTGCGCAGCCTGGCCCACGCCCAGGCCGGCCAGCCGATGCTGTCGCGCACCCACGGCCAGACCGCCTCGCCGACCACCTTGGGCAAGGAACTGGCCAACGTGGTCGCCCGCCTGGAGCGCCAGCGCAGGCAGATTGCCGCAGTCGAACTGACCGGCAAAATCAACGGTGCGGTCGGCAACTACAACGCCCACATCGCCAGCTACCCGGACGTGGACTGGCCTGCCTTCGCCGAGCGCTTCGTGACCGGCCTGGGCCTGGTATTCAACCCGTACACCACGCAGATCGAGCCGCACGACAACGTGGCCGAGATCGGCGATGCCGCACGCCGCGCCAACATCATCCTGATCGACCTGGCCCGCGACATCTGGGGCTACATCTCGCTGGGCTACTTCAAGCAGCGCCTGAAGGAAGGCGAAGTCGGCTCGTCGACGATGCCGCACAAGGTCAATCCGATCGACTTCGAGAATGCGGAAGGCAATTTCGGCATCGCCAACGCCCTGTTCGAGCACTTCAGCGCCAAGCTGCCGATCAGCCGCTGGCAGCGTGACCTGACCGATTCCACCGTGCTGCGTGCGCTGGGCACCGCGTTCGGCCACAGCCAGGTGGCGCTGGATTCGCTGGCCAAGGGCCTGGGCAAGCTGGAGGTGAACCCGCAGCGCCTGGATGCGGATCTGGACGCGGCCTGGGAAGTGCTGGCCGAGGCCGTGCAGACGGTGATGCGCCGCCATGGCCTGCCGAACCCGTACGAGCAGCTGAAGGCGCTGACCCGCGGCCAGGGCATCACGGCCGAGTCGATGCGTGCGTTCGTGCAGGGGCTGGAGCTGCCGACGGATGCGAAGCAGCGTCTGCTCGAGATGACCCCGGGCAGCTACACCGGCCTGGCCGAGGCGCTGGCAAAGAAGATCTAAGGGGTTTGCTTGCGGCGGCGGCCGCGGGCGCTGCCTGCGGCAGGCTTAACTGCAACTGCAACGTCAAAGGCGGCTCTGGGTTACTGCCTCGCTTGGCGGGGCGGGTTGGGTTCGCGGGGGACGCCGTGAACCCGTCCCTGGGGGCTTGGCCGCGGCATCCATGCCGCGGACACCCCGCGAACCCAACCCGCCCCACCTCTGACAGTTTCCCGGTGACGGATCGAAGAGCATTGGGTTGTCGGGACGGAATTTGAAAGAGGGACGCGGCTTCGCCGCGTCCCTCTTTGTTTGAGGGTCTTTTGTAGAGCCGAGCCCGTGCTCGGCTGCTTTTGGGCACGGGCAACAGCAAGCCGAGCGTTGGCTCTGCTCTACATGAGCAAGCGCAGCGCGCGACCCGCTTTTGCCTTTGATTTTCTTCTTTCATTCCGTGGCGGGCCGCGCAGGAAACTGTCAGGGGCCGGGCGGGTGGGCTGCGCGGGGGTGTCCGCCGCATGGATGCGGCGGCCAAACTTACAGGGACGTACTTGCAGCGTCCCCCGCGCAGCCCACCCGCCCGGCCAAGCGCGGCTTTTGCTTGTGAACCCGTCCCCGCCACGAGGGGCTCCGCCGTTGGCCGGACACCCCGCGACAAACCACCACACGTGCGCAATCCCACGAACGTCGGACAATGGAGACCTCGGCGGCCCGCCACGCCGCCCCTCCCGCTTTCCGCTGCAAGGATTCCCCCATGGCCGCCCGCAAGTCCTCCGCCCCCTCATCGAAGTCACCGCCCGCCCCGGCCAGCCGCTGGGCATGGCGCCGGCCACCTTCCTGCGCGACTTCTGGCAGAAACGCCCGCTGCTGATCCGCAACGCCTTCCCCAACTTCCAGACCCCGGTGCAGCCGGAAGACCTGGCCGGGCTGGCCTGCGAGGAAGGCGTGCTGGCGCGCCTGATCGAGCACGACAAGACCCGGGACGGCTGGCGCGTGCGCACCGGCCCGTTCCAGGAAGACGTGTTCCCGGCCCTGCCCGACCACGACTGGACCCTGCTGGTGCAGGACGTGGACAAGTGGGACCCGGACGTGCGCGCCCTGATCGAACACTTCAGCTTCCTGCCGCGTTGGCGCATGGATGACGTGATGATCAGCTTCGCCGCCACCGGCGGCTCGGTCGGCGCCCATGTCGACCAGTACGACGTGTTCCTGCTGCAGGCCCACGGCCACCGCCGCTGGCAGATCGACGCCAGCGAATCGATCAAGGGCAAGCAGCCACCGCTGGGCTTCCGCCCGGACGTGGAACTGAAGCTGCTGAAGGTGTTCAAGCCGACCCACGACTGGGTGCTGGCGCCGGGCGACATGTTGTACCTGCCGCCGAACGTGCCGCACCACGGCGTCGCCGAGGATCCCTGCCTGACGTTCTCCTTCGGCATGCGCGCGCCGTCCTCGGCCGAGCTGATCAGCGACTACCTCGACACCCTGATCGCCGATGCCGACGAGAACATCCGTTACCAGGATGCCGACCTCAAGGTGCCGGCCGACCCGAACGAAATCGACACGGTGGCGATGGCGCGGGTGATCACCGCGCTCAACGCCATCCGCATGAACGACCCGGACAAGCTGGGTGACTGGTTCGGTCGCTTCATCACCACCTACCGCGCCGCCGGCGAAGTGATGGCCCACCAGGCCGCACCGGCACCGGAGGAAGTGGTCCAGGCGCTGGCCTCCGGCCTGCTGCTGCAGCGCCACCCGTGGGCACGCCTGGCCTGGCGCCGGGCCAAGCGCGGCGCCAGCCTGTACGTCAGCGGCCAGGACTTCGCGCTGCCGGTGAAGGACGCCCAGCGCCTGGCCGGTGCCGAGCAGCTCGACGCCGCCGCCTATCGCGGCCTGTCCGACAAGGGCCGTGCCGTGCTCCAGCAGCTGCTGGTCGGTGGCGTGTTCCAGCTGATCGATCCGAACGAGGTGTATGACGCTGAAGAGGAGGATGACGGCGAAGACGCCGTGGTGCTCGGCGAAGTGGTCGAAGGCCGTGACCGTGTCGACGCGATCGACGCAGACGCGGTGTCCGACGATGTCCACACCGTGACCGTGCACGACGACGGCATCGAAGTCATCGTCAACTTCGAGGATCACGACGAAGGCGACAGCGACGACGGTCGCGCCTGAGCCCTGCCGCCATGGTCCGGGTCCAGCAGGTCAGCCACGCCGACGCCCACGTTGCCATCCACGACGTGCGCCAACGCGTGTTCGTGCAGGAACAGGGCATCGCCGCGGAACTGGAACGCGATGCGCTGGACCCGCTCAGCGTCCATGTGCTGGCCCTGGACAGTGACAACCAGCCGGTCGGCACCGGCCGGCTGGCCCCGGACGGCCGCATCGGCCGCATGGCGGTGTTGGCCAGCCATCGCAGCCACGGGGTCGGTGAGGCCCTGCTGGAGGCACTGGTCGAGGCCGGGCGCAGGCTCGGCCTGGCCGAGCTGCACCTGCACGCCCAGCTGCCCGCCCGCGATTTCTATGCCCGCCAGGGCTTCCTGCCGGAAGGCGAGGTGTTCGAGGAGGCCGGCATCGGCCACCAGCAGATGCGCCGCCGGCTGGGCGCGACCAGCGCGATCGACCGCCGCGAGCAGGCGGTGGCCATCACCACGGCCATCGTCCACCGCGCCCGCCGCCAGCTGTGGCTGCACAGCCGCCAGCTGGACCCGGGACTGCTCGACGCGGCGCCGGTGCAGGCCGCCCTGCGCCGCTTCGTCACCGCCCGCCACGACAAGCAGCTGCGGGTGATCGTGCACGATGCCGCTGCGATCGCCTCTGCCGGGGCACCGCTGCTGGCGCTGGCCCAGCGCTTGCCGAGCGTGATCCAGTTCCGCGAGGTCAGCGACCCGGTCGACCGCGCGCTGGCCTCTTCCTGCCTGCTCAACGATGCGGGCGACTTCTACTTTCGTCTGATCGGCCATCGCCTCGACGGCGAGGCCGGTATCGCGCTGCCGGCACGTTCGCAGCCGTTCGGGCAGCAATTGCAACGCGTCTGGGACCGTTCGCGCGATTGCAGCGAACTGCGCGCGCTCGGCATCTGAGCCGGCACCGCTGACCCAACCTGTCTGGAACCGGCACCAGCGGACGCGGGATACCTGTGGTGGTGCCCTTCGTGTCCCGTTGGGGGTACAATTTGGCTGTTTGAACGCGCCCGCGCAGGGCTATTCATCTTCCTGCCGGGTCCTTCTGAAGCCATACCCCACAAAGCGAATCAACACCCTCCATCGTGGACAATCAACTGAAGCAGTTTGCGCAATCTTCGCAACTCGCCGGCGGCAACGCCTCCTATGTCGAGGACCTGTACGAGCAGTACCTGGTCTCCCCGGATAGTGTCGATCCCAAATGGAAAACCTACTTCGACGGCTTCAAGGGCCGCGAAGCAGGTGACATTCCGCACTCGGCCGTCATCTCCCACATCGCGGACGCGGCCAAGGATGCGCTGAAAGCTGGCACCGGCACCGGTGCGGGCGACGAGCGCGAGCGCAATGTCGGTCGTCTGATCACCGCCTACCGCTCGCGCGGCCACCTGGACGCCCGCCTCGATCCGCTGGGCCTGGCCGCGCCGGTCAACACCCCGGACCTGGGCCTGCCGTTCCACAGCCTGTCCGATGCCGATCTCAACAGCGAGTTCAGCACCGGCGGCGTCGGCGGCCAGCCGCGCATGAAGCTGCGCGACCTGCTCGCACGCCTGAAGGCGACCTACACCGGCTCGATCGGTGCGGAGTTCATGCACATCTCCGAGGTCGAGCAGCGCCAGTGGATCTACAAGAAGCTGGAAGCGGCCGGTGGCAACTACCAGCTGGACGCTGACACCCAGCGCCGCACCCTGGAGCGCCTGACCGCGGCCGAAGGCCTGGAGCGCTACCTGCACACCAAGTACGTCGGCCAGAAGCGCTTCTCGCTGGAAGGCGGCGACTCGCTGATCCCGATGATGGACACCATCATCCGCAGCGCCGGCAAGGATGGCGTCAAGGACGTGGTGATCGGCATGGCCCACCGCGGCCGCCTGAACGTGCTGGTCAACACCCTGGGCAAGAACCCGCGCAAGCTGTTCGACGAATTCGAAGGCAAGTTCGAGCACGACGAGCACGCGTCGGCCGGCGACGTGAAGTACCACATGGGCTTCTCCGCCGACGTGGCCACCGACGGTGGCCCGGTGCACCTGGCGCTGGCGTTCAACCCGTCGCACCTGGAAATCGCCGACCCGGTCGTGGCCGGTTCCGTGCGTTCGCGCCAGGAGCGCCGCAAGGACACCGCACGCAAGCAGGTCATGCCGATCCTGATCCACGGCGACGCGGCCTTCTCCGGCCAGGGCGTGGTCATGGAGCTGTTCCAGATGTCGCAGGCCCGCGGCTTCGCCGTCGGCGGCACCGTGCACATCGTGGTCAACAACCAGGTCGGCTTCACCACTTCCAACCCGCTGGATACGCGCTCCACGCGCTATGCCACCGACGTGGCGAAGATGATCGCCGCCCCGGTGCTGCACGTGAACGGCGATGATCCGGAAGCCGTCGTGTTCGCCGCGCAGCTGGCCTTCGAGTTCCGCCAGAAGTTCGCCAAGGACGTGGTCATCGACCTGATGTGCTACCGCCGTTGGGGCCACAACGAGGCCGACGAGCCGGCGATCACCCAGCCGCTGATGTACCAGGTGATCCGCAAGCACCCCACCACCCGCGAGATGTATGCCGAGCAGCTGGAAAAGGCGGGCGTGATCGCCGCCGGTGCCGGCAAGGCCATGGTCGATGCCTACCGCGAGAAGCTGGACGCCGGTGAAGTGACCACCGAGCTGGCCAAGGTCGAGAAGACTCCGCCGACCAGCCCGCTGTTCGTCGATTGGCCGAAGCTGCTGGAAGGCAAGCTGTCCGACCCGGTCTCGACCAAGGTCGAGAAGAACAAGCTGGTCGAGCTGGCCAAGCTGATCAACACCATCCCGGACGAAGTGCAGCTGCACTCGCGCGTGGCCAAGGTCTACGACGACCGCCGCAAGATGGCCGCCGGCGAGATCGCGGGCGACTGGGGCTTTGCCGAGAACCTGGCCTACGCCACCCTGCTCGACGAAGGCCACGCGCTGCGCCTGGTAGGCCAGGACGTCGGCCGCGGTACGTTCACGCACCGCCATGCGATCCTGCACGACCAGAAGACCGACAACTACTACATGCCGCTGCGGCAGCTGGTGGACTCGCCGGAGAAGGCCACCGTCATCGACTCGCTGCTGAGCGAAGAAGCGGTGATGGCCTACGAGTACGGTTTCTCCACCACCGATCCGAACACGCTGTGCATCTGGGAAGGCCAGTTCGGCGACTTCGCCAACGGTGCCCAGGTGGTGATCGACCAGTTCATCGCCGCCGGTGAAGCCAAGTGGGGCCGCATTTCCGGCCTGACCCTGCTGCTGCCGCATGGCTATGAAGGACAAGGCCCGGAACACAGCTCGGCGCGCCTGGAGCGCTTCCTGCAGCTGTGCGCCCTGGAGAACATGCTGGTTGTCGTGCCGTCGACCCCGGCGCAGGCCTTCCACATGCTGCGTCGCCAGCTGCACATGACCACCCGCAAGCCGCTGGTGGTGATGTCGCCGAAGTCGCTGCTGCGCCACAAGCTGGCCGTGTCGACCCTGGACGAACTGGCCAATGGCGAGTTCCAGCACCTGATCGGCGACGCCAATGCCGATGCCAAGAAGGTCAAGCGCGTGGTGCTGTGCTCGGGCAAGGTCTACTACGACCTGCTGGAAGACCAGACCAAGCGTGGCCAGGACGACGTGGCGATCATCCGCGTGGAGCAGCTGTATCCGTTCCCGCGTGCGCTGCTGGCTGCCGAGCTGAAGAAGTACGGCAAGGCCACCGACGTGGTGTGGACGCAGGAAGAACCGCAGAACCAGGGCGCGTGGTACCAGATCCGCCACCACCTGCAGTTCTGCCTGGCCGATGGCCAGAACCTGCACTACGCCGGTCGCGCACGTTCGGCGTCGCCGGCTGCCGGTCACATGGCTGACCACGTCCGCGAGCAGCAGCAGCTGATTGCCGACGCACTGGTCAACCCGTTCAACGACACGTTCGCTGAATAATCCTCCCCCTATTTAGAAGACAAACCAGGAAGCTCCCGCAATGGCCACCGAAGTCAAAGCCCCGGTACTGCCCGAATCCGTCGCCGACGGCACCATCGCCACCTGGCACAAGAAGGTGGGCGACGCCGTCAAGCGCGACGAAAACCTGCTTGACCTGGAAACCGACAAGGTCGTGCTGGAAGTGCCGTCGCCGGTTGACGGCGTGCTGAAGGAAATCAAGTTCAAGGAAGGCGATACCGTGACCTCCAGCCAGGTCGTGGCGATCATCGAAGAAGGCGCCGTGGCTGCGGCTCCGGCCCCGGCCGCTGAAGAGAAGAAGGCTGAAGCCGCACCGGCCGCCGCTGCTCCGGCCGCAGCCGCCGCTCCGGCTCCGGCTGCCAAGTCGGCCGCCGACACCCTGCCGCCGGGCGCCCGCTTCACCGCCATCACCGAAGGCGTGAACCCGGCCGACGTCGACGGCACCGGCCGTCGTGGTGCAGTGACCAAGGAAGACATCGTCAACTTCGCCCGCAACGGCGGCGCCGGCAAGGCCGGTGGTGCACGTCCGGAAGAGCGCGTGCCGATGACCCGCATCCGCAAGCGCATCGCCGAGCGCCTGATGGAGTCGAAGAACTCCACCGCCATGCTGACCACCTTCAACGAAGTCGACCTGTCCAAGGTGTCGGCGGCGCGCAAGGAGCTGCAGGACGAGTTCGTCAAGGCCCACGGCATCAAGCTGGGCTTCATGAGCTTCTTCGTGAAGGCCGCTGCCAACGCGCTGCAGCGCTTCCCGCTGGTCAACGCCTCGATCGACGGCGACGACATCATCTACCACGGCTACTCGGACATCTCGATCGCCGTGTCGACCGAGAAGGGCCTGGTCACGCCGGTCCTGCGCAACGTCGAGCGCATGTCGTTCGCCGACATCGAGAAGACCATCGCCGACTACGCCAAGAAGGCACGTGACGGCAAGCTGGGCCTGGAAGAACTGCAGGGCGGCACCTTCACCGTGACCAACGGCGGCACCTTCGGTTCGCTGCTGTCGACCCCGATCATCAACCCGCCGCAGAGCGCCATCCTGGGCATGCACGCCATCAAGGAGCGTCCGATCGCCCAGAACGGCCAGGTCGTGATCGCGCCGATGATGTACCTGGCGCTGTCCTACGACCACCGCATCATCGACGGAAAGGACTCGGTGCAGTTCCTGGTGGACATCAAGAACCAGCTGGAAAACCCGGGCCGCATGCTGTTCGGCCTGTAAGAAACCTCCCGCCCCTCCGCGCCTGCGCGGAGGGGTTCTGGTAATGCATCAAGGAATAATTCAATGGCTGAACAATTCGACGTCGTCGTCATCGGTGCCGGCCCGGCCGGTTACCACGCTGCCATCCGCGCGGCCCAGCTGGGCCTGAAGACCGCCTGCATCGACGCAGCGCTGGGCAAGGACGGCAAGCCGGCCCTCGGCGGCACCTGCCTGCGCGTGGGCTGCATCCCGTCCAAGGCGCTGCTCGATTCCTCGCGCCAGTTCTGGAACATGGGCCACATCTTTGGCGACCACGGCATCAGCTTCAAGGATGCCAAGATCGACGTCGAGGCGATGATTGGACGCAAGGACAAGATCGTCAAGCAGTTCACCGGCGGCATCGGCATGCTGTTCAAGGCCAACAAGGTCGCCGCCTACTACGGCTTCGGCCAGCTGCAGCCCGGCAACGTGGTCAAGGTGAAGCAGCACGACGGTTCGGAAGTCGAGCTGAAGGGCACCAACGTCATCATCGCGGCCGGTTCGGATTCGATCGAACTGCCGTTCGCCAAGTTCGACGGCGAGACCATCGTCGACAACGTCGGCGGCCTGGACTTCACCGAAGTGCCGAACCGCCTGGCGGTGATCGGTGCCGGCGTGATCGGCCTGGAACTGGGCAGCGTGTGGAAGCGCCTGGGCGCTGAAGTCACCATCCTTGAGGCCATGCCGGAGTTCCTGGCGGCTGCCGACGCCGAAGTGGCCAAGGCCGCTGCCAAGGAATTCAAGAAGCAGGGCCTGGACATCAAGCTCAATGCCAAGGTTTCCAAGACCGAGATCACCGGCAAGGGCAAGAAGAAGGAAGTCATCGTCACCTACACTGACGCGGAAGGCGAAAAGACCCTGACCGTGGACAAGCTGCTGGTGGCCGTCGGCCGTCGCGCCGCCACCAAGGGCCTGCTGGCCGAAGGCACCGGCGTCAAGGTCAACGAGCGCGGCCAGATCGAAGTCGACGCGCACTGCCACACCGGCGTCAACGGCGTGTGGGCGGTCGGCGACTGCGTGCGCGGCCCGATGCTGGCGCACAAGGGCTTCGAGGAAGGCATCGCGGTGGCTGAGCTGATCGCCGGCCTGCCGGGCCACGTCAACTTCGACACCATCCCGTGGGTCATCTACACCGAGCCGGAACTGGCCTGGGTCGGCAAGACCGAAGCCCAGCTGAAGGCCGAGGGCATTCCGTACAAGGCCGGCAGCTTCCCGTTCGCCGCCAACGGCCGTGCCGTAGCGATGATCGAGCCGGCGGGGTTCGTGAAGATCCTGGCCCATGCCGAAACCGATCGCATCCTCGGCATGCACCTGGTTGGCGCCAACGTCTCCGAACTGGTGCACGAAGGCGTGCTGACCATGGAGTTCAGCGGCTCGGCCGATGACCTGGCCCGCATCTGCCACGCCCACCCGTCGCTGTCGGAAGTGATCCACGACGCCGCGATGGCGGTCAGCAAGCGCGCCATCCACAAAGCGAACTGATCGTCCACCTGGTAGTGCCGGCCGCTGGCCGGCTTCACCCGGATTCAAGAAGCCCCGCCTTGGCGGGGTTTTTTGTTGCTCATTTTCCTGTAGCGCCGAGCATTGGGCTCGGCGCTACACCTTTCCAGCGGGCTTCTTCGGTGGATCGTCACAGATCCGATGCTGCACCACCGTCTCGCCGACCTTCCATTCCTTCGTGACCCGGCAGCGCTCCCTGTCCCCGGGCCTCGTCGAAGCCTTCGCCCCAGCAGCATTCGCTTCGTCGGCACCGGCTGCCTGCTGGCGCTCCAGCCACACCGAAGGCGGTGCTGGAGGAGCGGCCTGTAGCGGGCCCGCCAACAGGGCCAGACCGACCAGCACCACCGCCCTCATGCGGGCACCGTCCGGCCACCGAGCATGCGCGCCGGCAGCATGAACAGCGCGCGCAGGAAGGCGAACAGCGCCGAGAAGGTGATGCCGACCAGTCGGAACGGCAGGCTCAGCAGCCACACGAACGGCCAGGCGATCAGGGCGAGGATCGCCAGCGGCCAGCACAGTACGAACAGCAGGCACCACACACCGAGCGCGAACAGGGTCTTCATCACGGTCTCCTTGGGACGGCACCCTGCCGCCTGCGGACACCTTGGCGCCCTACCCTGGCGCCGGCAAACAGTTTGCGACGAAACCGGGCTGGCGGCGATGAAACCGGTCCAGCGCAGCGCAACGCCACGCCCACGCGCGGCTGCGCTTCGTGGCGACCGCATGGAACCCGCGCTGACAGCAGCTCCTGCCGGTGCCTTGGCTCGCCCGATGGTGGTTGCCGGCCAGCGGCCGGCATGACCGCTATTCGAACGAACCGACCGAGTCGTGGGCCAGGTTGTCGAAGCGGGTGTACTCACCGAAGAACTTCAGTTTGCACGAGCCGGTCGGGCCACCACGGTGCTTGCCGATGATGATTTCGGCCAGGCCCTTGTCCGGCGAGTTTTCCTTGTTGTAGTAGTCGTCGCGGTAGATGAACACGATCATGTCCGCGTCCTGCTCGATTGCGCCCGATTCGCGAAGGTCGGCCATCACCGGGCGCTTGTCGGTACGCGTTTCCAGCGAGCGGTTGAGCTGCGACAGCGCGATCACCGGCACGTTCAGTTCCTTGGCCAGGCCCTTCAGCGAACGCGAGATCTCCGAGATTTCGGTCGCGCGGTTCTCGCTGTTGCCCGGCACGCTCATCAGCTGCAGGTAATCGATCACCACCAGGCCCAGGTCATGCTCGCGCTTGAGGCGGCGGCACTTGGAACGCAGCACTTCAGGCGACACGCCCGGCGTGTCGTCGATGAAGATCTTGGTTTCCTTCAGCATCTTGATCGCGCTGGTGACGCGACTCCAGTCCTCGTCCTCCAGCTGGCCGGTACGCAGGCGCTGCGCGTTGATGCGTCCATTGGAGGAAATCAGGCGCATCGCCAGCTGCGACGCCGACATTTCCATCGAGAACACCGCCACGCCCTTCTTCGACTTGATCGCCGCGTACTCGGCGATGTTCAGCGCGAAGGTGGTCTTGCCCATTGCCGGGCGCGCCGCGAGGATGATCAGGTCGGTCGGCTGCAGGCCAGCGGTCATCGCGTCGAAATCGTTGTAACCGGTCGGCAGGCCGGTGATGTTGCCGCCGTTCTCGAAGCGATTGCGCAGCTCCTCGAAGGCATCCTTCAGTGCACCGGGCATGGCCACGAAATCGGTACGGCCACGCGCACCCTGTTCGGCGATTGCAAACACGCTCTTTTCCGCCGAGGCCAGCAGCTCGCTGCTGTCACGCCCCTCCGGCTGGAAACCGTCGTTGACGATGTCGGTGCCGACCTGGATCAGCTGCCGCAGCACCGCCTTGTCGCGCACGATCTCGGCGTAGGCCACGATGTTGGCAGCTGACGGCGTGGTACTGGCCAGTTCGATCAGGTAGGCGCCGTCACCCACCAGTTCCATCTTGCCCTGCGATTCAAACCACTCGCCCAGCGTCACCGCGTCGAACGGCCGTTCGCGCTCGGACAGCTCGCGGATCGCACGATAGATCATCTGGTGATCGCGACGATAGAAGTCGCTTTCGGTCAGCTGGTCGTTGACACGGTCATACGCCTCGGGCGCCAGCATCAGGCCACCCAGCACCGCCTGCTCGGCTTCCACCGAATGGGGCGGTACCCGCAACTGGTCGATGCGCGACTCGTCGCGATCGCGATCGAAGCCATCACCGCGCTCTCTGCGGTTGGAACGGAAGCCGGGACGAGCGGACATGCTGCGGTGTTTCCTGCAAAAGTGGGCCAGACGAGTGTAGGCATGTGCCGACCCCGGCAGCCATGGACAAGCCTGTGGATAAGCCGTGGGAAAACGGGGGATATCCGCCGGTACCTGGCCAGACTGGCGTGAAAGCGTCGCACTGCCTGCGACGGGCGCCGTTGCGGCGCCCGAGCGGGACATTATCGCAGATCAACGCCCCGGGGTCGGATCCCCTGCGACGCAGGGGACTCTGACCCCGCAGGCGTCAATCGCCCTTGACGTGCACTGCGATCAACGCCAGGAACCGGTCCACGTAGCCCTGCAGGAACTTCTGCGTGCCTTCGTTGTGGATCGTGCCATCGGCATCGATCAGGCCGTCCTTGAAGTGGATGAATGCCTCGGGCTGGCCCAGCACATGCATGTCCAGGAAGGCCAGGCTGTTGCGCAGGTGCTGCTGGGCCACGGCGGTACCGATCTGGCCGATGGAGGCGCCGATCACCGCCGCCGGCTTGCCGGCAAACGCACTGTCACCGTACGGGCGCGATCCGATATCGATGGCGTTCTTGAGCACGCCGGGCACCGACCGGTTGTACTCGGGTGTCACGAACAGCACCGCGTCGGCGGCGCGCACCTGATCCTTCAGCCGGGTGCCCTGCGGCGGATAATCAGCGTCGAAATCCTGGTCGTACAACGGCAGATCGCCGATCTGCACGTACTGGAAGCGCGCGCGATCACCGGCGAGCTTCTCCAGCGCATGGGCCAGCTTGCGGTTGCAGGAATCCTTGCGCAGGCTGCCAACGAACACGGCGATGGTGGGGACGGACATCGGGACATACTCCTCACGGTGCGGGAGGCCCAGCCTAGTCGCCAGGCCCGTGCCATCCGGTGAAGATCAGCCGCCGGTCACGCCGGTCCGCGCCTGCCGCCAATGCGCCTGCCAGGCCTGGAACATCAGCACGTTCCACAAGTGGGTATGCCACTTGCGCTGCCCCCCAGGAACTGCTGCCACAGCGGCTGCACCGCCGCCGCCGACAGCACGCCCTCACGCTCCAGCCGCGCCGGCTGCAGCAGGTCCTCTGCCCAGGGTCGCAGGTCGCCCTTCAACCAGTCACTGACCGGTGCGCCAAAACCGCGCTTGGGACGGTGCACCATTGAATGCGGCACGTAACGGCCCAGCACGCGCTTGAGCAGCACCTTGCTGGTCGTCTCACTGCGCTTGAAGCCCAGCGGCAGCGACCAGGCGAACTCGGCCACGCGCCAGTCCAGCAATGGCGCGCGCGCCTCCAGGCTGACCGCCATCGAGGTCCGGTCGACCTTGCACAACAGGTCATCGGGCAGGTAGGTCACGAAATCGGCCAGCATCATCGCGTCAGCCGGTGTCCCCGCGCCGTGCAGCGGATCGGCCAGGTCGTAGAAGCTGCCGGCCGCCTGCGCACCGGGTACCGCCGCGGCAGGGTCGCGCCAGCGCGAGATGCGGTTGCGGTAGACGTCGCCGATGCCACGTGCGCCTGTCTCGGCCAGCAGCGCCGCCAGGCCACCGGTCCGCGAGGCCTCGCCCTGCTGCTGCGAGCGTGCGCCCATCCAGCGCCGCAGCGGCCCCGGCACGCGTCCGAGCATCTGCCAGTTGCGCAGCGCGCGTACATAGCGGGTGTAGCCGAAGAACAGCTCATCGCCACCGTCGCCGGACAGCGCGACGGTCACGCCCTGCCGTGCCAGCCGTGCCACCAGCGCGGTCGGCACCTGCGACGCATCGGCAAAAGGTTCATCGAACATCGCCGGCAACTGCGGCACCACCGCCAGCGCGTCGGCGCCACTGACGTACAACTCGGTGTGATCACAGCCGAGATGAGCCGCCAGCTCCCTGGCCAGCGGAGCTTCGTCATGTCCCGAGTCGGTGAAGCCGATGCTGAAACTATGCACCGGCTGCCCGCTCTGCGCCTGCATCAGCGCTGCCACCAGCGATGAGTCCGTGCCGCCGGACAGGAACACGCCGACCGGCACGTCGGCCACCATGCGCAGCGCCACCGCATCGCGCAGCAGCGTATCCAGCTGTTCCTCGGCCTCCTCGATGCGGCCCTGGAACGGGGCGGCCAACGCCGCCTGCATGCGTGCGCGCGCATCCCAGTACGGGCGCTGCGCCTGCTCCGGGCGGTGTGCCGCGGCGCCTGCGGCCACAGCCGCTGCATCCAGCCGCAGCACTCGGCCCGGCATCAGCTTGTAGCAGCGCTGGTGGATGCTGTGCGGCGCCGGGATGTAATCCAGCCGCAGCAGCAAGGTGAGCGCATCGCGGTCGATGTCGTTGTCGAACGCCGGATGTTGCCAGAGCGCCTTCAGTTCCGAACCGAACACCAGCGTGTCGCCGGCCCAGCCGTAGTACAGCGGCTTCTTGCCGACGCGGTCGCGGGCCAGCCACAGGCAACGATCCTGACGGTCCCACAGCGCGATGGCGAACATGCCGTTGCAGCGCTGCAGGGTGTCTTCGACGCCCCACTGCAGGATTGCCGCCAGCAGTACTTCGGTGTCGGAATGGCCGCGGAAGGTGTGCCCCAGCGGCTCCAGCTGTTCACGCAGGGCCGCGAAATTGTAGACCTCGCCGTTGTAGGCCATCACGTAGCGGCCGTCCGCCGAGGCCATCGGCTGGTGGCCCAGCGGGGACAGGTCGAGGATGCTCAGGCGTCGATGCGCCAGCGCGATGCCCGCCTCGGCATCGACCCAGCTGCCGCCATCATCCGGCCCGCGATGGTGCAGCGCTTGGCCCATGGCCAGCGCCTGCGCCTGCAGCGCCTCGGCCGACGCCAGCGGCGCCGGCAACAACATTCCCGCCAATCCACACATGCATCAGGGTTCCTGCGCCAGGTCGAGGGCGGCGCCAATCACCGCATTGTCGCTTGGAAGCCCGAACATTGCTGCCCCTGCCAGTGGCGTGTAGGTGTCGGCGCCACAGACGCGGCGCAGCGGCAGGTGACCAAAGCCGGCCTCGACCAGTGCCGTGACCACGCCCTCACCCACTCCGCCGCTGTGGCGGCCTTCGTCCAGCACCAGCACCCGCCGCGCGCTCGCGGCCTGGGCCGCGATGAAGCCGGCATCCAACGGTACCAGCCAGCGCAGGTCGACCACCCGCACCTGCCAGCCCAGCTGCTGCTCGATCGCCCGCGCCGCGCGCAACCCCATCGGCACGCCATTGCCATAGGTGTAGATCACCAGGTCTCCGGCCTCTGGTGCATACACCCGGCCCTCGCCCGGCACCAGCGCCTGGCTCTGTGCCGGGTAGTCGAACAGCCACTGGCCATCCCCTGCTTCGTGCAGGTCCTTGCTCATGTACAGCGCGATCGGCTCCAGGAACACCGCCACGCGCCCATCCACCCGCGCCAATGCGGCCAGCGTGCGCAGCATCATCACCGCATCGTCACCGCGCGAGGGGCAGCCGACCACCAGCCCGGGGATGTCGCGCAACGCGGTGATCGAGTTGTCGTTGTGGAAGTGCCCGCCGAAACCCTTCTGATAGCCCAGCCCGGCCACCCGCACCAGCATCGGGTTGCGGTACTGGTCGTTGGAGAAGAACTGCAGCGAACAGGCTTCACCACGCAGCTGGTCGATGGCGTTGTGCAGGTAGGCCAGGTACTGGATCTCCGGAATCGGCAGCATGCCCAGGTTGGCCAGGCCCTGCGCCATGCCCAGGATCATGGTTTCATCCAGCAGCGTGTTGAACACCCGGCGTGGACCGAAGCGGCGCAGCAGATCCTTGGTGACGGTGTAGACACCGCCCTTCTGAGCCACGTCCTCGCCGAACAGCAGGCTCTGCGGATACTTCGCAAGCAGCTCCAGCAGGCCGTGGTTGATCTGGATCGCGAGATGCCGTGGCGCCTGTCGTTCCGGCAAGGCCTCGGTACCGCCATAGAGTGCCTCGCGCGCTTCGTCGGCGACCTCGCGCCGGGCTTCGGCCTGCACCGCTGCGGGCGTATAGGGTGCCAATGGCGCCATGACCTCCTGCAGCGACTGCAGCTTCGCACGGCCTTCGGCATCGGCAGCGGCGGCCATGCAGCGCGCGCGCATCGTCTCGTAGGCCACTTCGATGGCGCCTGCATCCATCCAGCCCGATTCCAGCGCGATCTGCGCCGAGCGCAACAGCGGATCCTGTGCCTCGGCCGCGCACAATTCCGGCAATGCACGCCATTCCACCTCGAAGTCGGTGCCGGCGTGGCCCATCAGGCGCGTGGTGCGCAGATGCAGGAAGGTCGGTCGCCGCGTCCGCCGGCAGTGGTCCACTGCGGCCTGCACCTGGGCGTGCCCAGTGGCCAGGTCGAGGCCATCGGCAAAGAAATAGTCCAGCCCTGGCTGGTGGCTGAAGCGCTCGGCAATCCAGCCGTCCGGCGTCTTCACCGAGATGCCCAGCCCGTTGTCCTCGCAGACGAACAGGATTGGCGCCGGCAGTTTCTGGTAGGCCGCCCACATCGCGGTGTTGAATGCGGTCTGCGCAGTGGCATGGTTGGCCGAGGCGTCGCCGAACGAGCACAGCACGATGCTGTCGGCCGGAATGGGAAGCGCATGGCCCAGCCGCTTGCCACTCTCGATGGCCAGCGCGGTGCCCAGCGCTTTCGGCAGGTGCGAAGCGATCGTCGAGGTCTGCGGCAATACCCACAATGGCTTGCTGCCCCACACCTTGTGCCGGCCGCCACTGGCCGGGTCATCGGCGCTGGCCGCAAATGAAAGCGCCGCATCGCGCAA
Source organism: Stenotrophomonas sp. pho (assembly GCF_006228405.1). Lineage (NCBI taxonomy): Bacteria > Pseudomonadati > Pseudomonadota > Gammaproteobacteria > Lysobacterales > Lysobacteraceae > Stenotrophomonas > Stenotrophomonas sp. pho. The sequence goes on from NZ_CP029759.1 coordinate 2,912,809, forward strand.
CGGGTCGATGCCCGGCACCTGGCGCGAGCGCTCGACCATGAAGGCGCCGGAGCGATAGTGCAGGAATGCGGGGTCGGTATGCCGGCAGGCCCGCGCCAGCAGCGCGTTGCCTTCATGGCCGGACGACCCGATGGTATAGAAGACCTTGTTCTGCACGCGCAATACGCGCGCCATCAGGTCCAGCTGGCGGCTGGCCAGCTGGGAATCGAACAGCTCACCGAAGGCCGCAGCGCTGAGCGAGCTGCCCGGCAGGATCGGCGCGTCCGGTGCAGGACGTGCGCGCGGTGTGCCTCGCCAGCCACGCACCGCGTCGAGGAAATTGGCGTCGCACACTTCGGCGCGGTTGAGCACGCGCATGCGCGCAGGAATCGGATCTGGGACCACAGCAAACATCGAACACCCTCCGTGTCGTTGTTGCATTCCACCCGGCAACGCCGGGCGCTACCCTGTGGGATCAGGCAGCCTCGAAACGCGCGCGCACCTCGGCGGTCACCGCTGGCATCGCCACGAAGCGCGGCTGCGCGCGCACGCGCTGCAGCCAGGCGCGCACTTCCGGAAGGGCGCCAGGCTGATGCCGCCCTCGCCTGCGACGTCGGTATAGGCGAACAGCGCAATGTCGGCGATACCGTATGCGCTGCCGGTGAACCACTGCGCTTCGCGCAGGTGCTGCTCCATCACCGCCAGCGCGGTGGCGGCGCGCTCGTGCAGGCGTGGCAGTTCAGCACGGCGCGGTGAATCGGGCGGTGTCCAGCCGCGGATGAAGCGCGCTACCGCCACGCATGGCTCGTGCGTGTACTGCTCGAAGAACATCCAGCTCAATGCCTGCGCGCGTTCCCAACCGTCGGTAGGCAGGTAGGGCGTCCCTTCGGCCAACCAGAACAGGATCGCATTGGATTCAGTCAACACGCGGCCATCGTCGCGGACGATCAACGGCACCTTGGCGTTGGGATTGAGCGCAAGGAACTCGGCGGTGTGGGTCTGGCCATGGGCACTGTCCACTTCCACCCAGCGGTAGCGGCTGCCGAGCTGCTCCAGCAGCAGGCGGACCTTGTGGCAATTGCCGGACACCGACATGCCATGCACCGTCAACGGGACGCGCTCTTCCACCATTGCCTGCTTCCTCGGATCCGGCCGGCGGCCAGCTGCACGCAGTCTGGCAAGCCCGCCGGTGAATGCCAAGCGCGGATGCAGCATGGCAACACGGTAACGCTGGCCGCTGGCCGGCAATCGCACGAATCCTGCCACATCGAGGTTGCCGGCCAGCGGCCGGCACTACCGGCAACGCTCAGCGCACGCGCTGCCGCCACTGTTCTCGCGACTGGCCCCAGATCTGCATCGGCTTGTCGTTGTACGGCGGCGGCAGCTCTCCCATGCGCAGCAGCGTGCTGCCCAGCTTGCGCGCGACCGCCCTCGAGTTGTCGTTGTTCTCGGCGATGGTGTGGATCACCTCGTCCCAGCCCAGCGTGTCAAATGCCCAGTCGATGGCAGCAACCGCCGCTTCCGGTGCATAGCCCCGGCCCCAGCTGGCATGCCGAATACCCCAACCGACCTCGGTTCCAGGCCAGTCCTGCGGCTGCCACGGTCCCATCCGGCCGATCCAGTCACCGCTGGATTTCTCGATCACGCTGAACATCGAGAAGCCGAACAGCTGCCAGGCGCCGGCCAGGCTGCAGAAGCCGCGCCATGCCACCGAGGGCGGTTGAACACCCCCCAGGGTGCGCATCGTTTCCTCGTCGGCACAGAATGCCAGGTACGGTTCGTAGTCCTCGCGCAGCAGCGGGCGCAGGATCAGCCGCTCGGTTTCCAGGCGCAGGTCGAAGATGCTCATGCCGACTCCTTGTCGAAGGGGGCATCCATCATGATCGATTCCCTTTCCCCACGGATCAATGCCCGTGCGCACAACGAAACGGGCCGGCATGAGCCGGCCCGTCGGGTGCAGCAGGGTGTTCTGGATTACTGGCGCGTGGCCGCAGTGGCGCCGGCAGCAGCGGTCTGCGTGACCAGCTGGCCATCGACCACCGGCAGGCGATCGCTGGCCGGCTTGTTGTCCATGCGCACGGTCTTCTCGGCGCCATCATAGCGATAGGTCACGTTGTAGCCCTTCACCACATCATTGGTACCCATGGCGATGCGGCTGCCCGGCTTGCTGGCCATGCGCATGGTGCCGGTGGTGCCGTCTTCGTTGCGATAGGTCACGTTGTAACCGGTGACGCGGCTCGACTCGGACGTTGCGGTTTCGGTGTGGCACTGGCGCTCGGTACGATTGACCACGCGGCCGCCCACATGGCGCTTGTCGATCTGGTTGCCGATGAAGCCACCGGCCACCGCACCGGCTGCGGTCGCGGCCTTCTTGCCGTTGCCGCCACCGACCTGGTTGCCGAGCAGGCCACCCACCACCGCGCCGACCACGGTACCGCCGACGTTGCCATCACGCTCCGGCAGGCGTTCCTGCACCGTCACGTCCTGGCAGACCTCGTGCGGAGTCTGGGTGGTGGAGGTCTCGCGCACCGGATCGGTGCCGATCACGGTGGCATAGGCCTTCTGCTTCTCGGTGATCGGGTCGACCTTCAGCACATCGGCATATTCCAGCCCGCGCGGCGCGGACGGGTCAAGCTTGTCACCACGTACGCCATCGTCGGTGGCGTTGCCATCGACCAGGCGCGACTCGCCATTGGGGGTTGCGGCGCTGATGGAGTCGGGCGAGCGGTCGCCACTCTTCATGAAGGCGGCGGTGGCGATGCCACCAACCAGCAGCGCGCCCGCTGCGACCAGGACAGTTGTAGTTGTGCTTTTCATGACCTGCTCCTTGCGGACCATCCGCAACGTTCTCGGGACAGATTGCAGCACGCGCTGCCTGAACGGAATCTCCACATTTCCTGCTCATTGCTATAACCCATTCAGCATCGGGAAATGCAGGGCCCGTGGTAGCGTTTGCATATTCCCCACGAGGATCCCCGCCATGGCCAACCCGATGCTGCTGCCAGTACTGCAATGGGCGCGCCGGCTGCGCTACCCCACCCTGTTCAAGCTCACCGCCGGCCTGTTCGTGCTGACGCTGTTCATCCCGGACCCGATCCCGTTCATCGATGAGCTGGTGCTGGGCTTCGGCACGCTGCTGCTGGCGAACTGGAAGAGCCGCAACGCCACCACGCCACCGCCGCTGGAACAGCGTTGAGCGTGCTGGTCGACAGCCACTGTCATCTCGACGCGAGCGCGTTCGACCCTGACCGTGCCGCGGTGATCGAGCGGGCGCAGGCCGTGGGTGTGCGCCAACAGGTGGTGCCAGCGGTCACCGCTGCCAGCTGGCCGAAACTGCGCGAGGTCTGCCAGCAGGCGCCCGGGCTGTACCCGGCCTTCGGCCTGCACCCGATGTTCCTGGCCGATCACCAGCCTGGGCACCTGCCACTGCTGCGCGAGTGGATCGAGCGCGAACGCCCCTGCGCGATCGGCGAATGCGGCCTCGACTTCTTCGTCGAAGGACTGGATGCCGAGGCTCAACAGGCGTATTTCATCGGCCAGCTGGAACTGGCCCGAGAATTCGATCTGCCGGTGATCGTGCACGCGCGACGCGCGGTGGATGCGGTGATCGCCGCGATCCGTCGCGTCGGCGGCCTGCGCGGCGTGGTGCACAGTTTTTCCGGCAGCCCCGAACAGGCCGCGCAACTGCACAGGCACGGCTTCCTGCTGGGCCTTGGCGGTCCGCTGACCTACGAGCGGGCGCAGCGCCTGCAACGGCTGGTACGCGGGATGCCGCTGGAGCAGCTGCTGCTGGAAACCGACGCGCCCGACCAGCCCGACGCAGGGGTCCGCGGCCAGCGCAACGAACCGGCACGGCTGGCAACCATTGCCCGGCACGTGGCCGCGCTGCGCGGAATGGAGCTGGAGGCCCTGGCACAGGCCACGACAGAGAATGCACGGCGGCTGTTCGCGCTGCCGGCAATGTGACGGCGGGGGCCCGACCTTGGCCGGCACGCTGTAACGACGGCGACGAACCCGATGCCGGCCAGCGGCCGGCACCACCGTCACGCGTCGGCGTAAGCCTCGGCCACCTCGGTTTTCGCCTTCTTCGGCTCCAACAGCATCTCAAGCGCCTTGCCCACCGCCGCAAAGGCGAACGCGCCGGTGATGTGGGTCGCCGCGCCCAGACCGGCGCCGCAGTCCAGCTTCAACGCCGCATCGGCACCCAGGTTCGGACGAATGCCGCAGACGCTGCCATCGGCCTGCGGGTACTTCACATTCTCCAGCGAATACACCGCCGGCACGCCGAAATAGCGCTTGGCGTTCTTCGGGAAGTTGAACTCGCTGCGCAGCTTCTTGCGGATCAGCGCCAGCATGGCGTCATGCTCGGTGCGCGAGACATCGCGGATACGTACCAGGGTCGGGTCGGTGCGGCCACCGGCAGCGCCGATGGTCAGCAGCGGCAGCTTGCGGCGGCGGCACCAGGCGATCGTCTCGACCTTGACCCGGAAGCTGTCGCAGGCATCGATCACCAGATCGAACCCGCGGTCCAGCAGCTCAGCCATGTTGGACATCGTCAGGAATGCCTGCACGGCATCGACGTCGATCCCCGGATTGATCGCACGGCAGCGCTCGGCCATCGCCTCGGCCTTGTTGCGCCCGTAATTGCCTTCCATCGCCGGCAGCTGCCGGTTGGTGTTGGACACGCAGATGTCGTCGGCATCGATCAGGGTCAGATGACCGACCGCCGAACGGGCCAGCGCCTCCACCACCCACGAGCCGACGCCGCCCATGCCGACCACCGCCACGCGGCTGCCCTGCAGGCGCTCGAGCGCACCCACGCCATACAGCCGTTCGATGCCGGCAAAGCGTTGTTTGACCTGTTCGTTCATCGGGCTATTTTAACGTGCAGGTGCCAGCGCCCAAAGCACGCGGGCGTCGAACCCACCGTTGCACGCCCGGAGAGCCCGCATGAACGCCAGCCCGCCCCGCCGCCTGTCCCCTGCCCATCGCTACCTGTTCGTACTGTGCCTGGGCCTGCTGATCGGCCTGGTCGCCACGGTGATGGTAGGCCGCGCCCTGCAGGCGCGTCGCGACCCGTTCCCGGACAGCCTGATGCAGGTGATGCAGCGGCAGTCGCAGCTGCTGCAGCGGGCCCAGCAGCAGAACCGCTGCAGCCTGGCCGACAGCGTGCCGCGGCTGCAGGCGCTACGCCTGTTGTCCAATGACCTGGACCTGGCGTTTCCGGGCTGAAGGACAGCACGCAGTTCCAGCAGCACGCCAGCCGACTTCGCGGCAACCTCAACACGGCGCTGGCTGCACCGCCAGGCGACTGCAGGGCCTTGGCCCAGCTCGTGGAAACGCTGCAGGCCGATTGCCGGGCCTGCCACCAGGATTTCCGCTGAGGCGCGTTCATCCTGCAGCCGGGCATCGGGTGCGTGGTTGGCGCGTTGTTCACGTTCGAAGGGAGAGGATTCGTCCACCCTGCTGCATGACGCAGTACCACCCAACATACCCGCCTTCACGGCCAGGAGACGCCCCATGAAGATCCAGCTCATCGCCGCCAGCGCCATTGCTACCCTCGCGCTGGCCGGTTGTGCCACCTCGCCCGGTTACAGTGGCGGTGGTTACAACAACGGCTACAACAACGGCGGCTACGGCAACAACGGCGGCTACAACCAGGGCCGCTGCGCGGACTGTGGCATCGTCACCCGCATCAATACCGTGCCCTCGGGCCGCACCGCGCCCAGCGCGACCGGCGCGATCCTCGGCGGCATCGTTGGCGCCGTGGCCGGCCATGAAATCTCCGACCACACCGGTGGCAGCCGTGGCAACAAGAACATTGCCGCCGCTGCAGGCGCAGTCGGTGGCGCCCTGGCCGGCAACCAGATCCAGAAGAACGTGACCAGCGATACCTACGACATCAGCGTGCGCATGGATGATGGCCGCACCATCGTGGTCAACCAGCGTGACCTGGGTGGCATCCGTGAGAACACCTATGTGCGCGTGGTCAACGGCAAGGTCATCCTGCGCTGACCTGCAGCGGGCCAAAGGCAAAGAAAAAGGCCCGCTTGCGCGGGCCTTTTTTCATGCCGACGGACGGCAGGTGTTACATCGGCTGGACCTTGTCAGCCTGCAGGCCCTTCTGGCCCTGCACGACTTCAAAGCTCACACTCTGGCCTTCCTTGAGGCTCTTGAAGCCCTGGGTCTCGATGGCGCGGAAGTGCACGAACACGTCCTCGCCATTCTGCCGGCTGATGAAGCCGAAGCCCTTCGCATCATTGAACCACTTTACCGTACCGGTCTCGCGATCAGCCATCTCACTAACTCCCTTTGACTCTCTCTTGTTGTTGGAAACGCCTGGTGGGCGGCTGACAAGCAAGGGGGAAGCGAGGTGCATCGATGCAGCGGATCGGGAAGATCTTGCTTCATCAGGCCACGATCCACGGTGACCTTGCCAAGCTCAGCGACTGCAACTTAACCCGGCCAAAACGAAAAAGCAACTGGCAAAATCTTTCACTGTCAACCCCAAAACGGACTCCATACGGGACAGCATGGGACTCTCATTCATCTTGTATCTGCTAGCGGTCATTTTTGTCCTGATAGGCATCGCCGGCATCATCCTGCCGGCCCTCCCGGGCATCCCGCTGGTGTTCATCGGACTGCTGCTGGCCGCCTGGGCCGACGGCTTTGCCCACGTCGGCTGGCCTACCCTGGTCGCGCTTGGGGTACTGACCCTGCTTTCGCTGCTGGTGGACGTGCTGGCCACGGTGGTCGGCGCGCAGCGTGTCGGTGCCAGCCGCAAGGCGCTGTGGGGAACCTTCGTCGGCAGCATCGTCGGCCTGTTCTTCATGCCCATCGGCCTGTTCGCCGGACCGCTGGTCGGTGCCCTGCTCGGCGAGTACTGGCACACCCGCGAACTCGGCCGCTCGACCAGGGTCGGTCTGGCCACCTGGCTCGGCATCCTGCTTGGCCTGGCACTGAAACTGGCGGTTGTGATCGCGATGCTGGGCCTGTTCGCGTTCGCCTGGTTCTTCTGAGCCACCGGGCCTTCACGCCACGCGCACGCTGTGACCGTGCATAAACCGTGGGGCTGGCCGCGATCCGGCACAGCCGCCACACTGTGTGATTCCCGAATTCATCGAAGGGCCTGCTGCAATGACCCTCCCCACGCTGTCTCCCCGTCTGGCGCCGCTGGCGCTTGCCCTGGCCAGTGCACCGCTGGCTGCGCAGGAGTTCGCGCCTACCGCCGATACCTCACCGGCCGCCTGCGCGGCAATTACCACCGACGCGGCCCGGCTGGCCTGCTATGACCGCCTGTTCGGGCATACCCCGGAGGCTACCGCCGCCGCTGATGCTGCCGCCGAAGCGGCTGCACAGGCCCGCCGCGAAGAACGGCAGACCGCGCGCGTGAGCCAGGGCGAGGAAAAGCTGCGCGAGCGGGTGAGCGACCTGTTCCGCCCGGCGACGCCGGACAGCGCGCTGGCCAACGCCGGCCGCGGTTCGCTGCTGGACAGCCGCTGGGAACTGGCCGAGGACTCCAAGCTGGGGCCGTTCCAACTGCGCGCCTACAAGCCGGTGTACCTGCTGCCCGCCTTCTGGACCAGCGATCGCAACACCATGCCGCACTCGCCGAACCCGGCCAACAGCGTAACCACCCCGCAGGTACTCGACAGTGCCGAGCTGAAGTTCCAGATCAGCTTCAAGACCAAGATCGTCGAGAACCTGTTCGGCGACAACGGCGACATCTGGGCCGGCTACACCCAGAGTTCGCGCTGGCAGGCCTACAACAGCGAGGATTCGCGCCCGTTCCGCGAAACCAATTACGAGCCGGAAGTGATGATGGTGTTCCGCAACGGCTACTCGATCGGTGGCTGGCGCGGGCGCATGACCGGCATCGCGCTGAACCACCAGTCCAATGGACGCGCCGACCCGCTGTCACGCAGCTGGAACCGGGTCATGCTCAACATCGGTCTGGACCGCGAGAACTGGGCGCTGGTGCTGCGTCCCTGGTACCGCATTCCCGAAAGCCGCAGCGAAGACAACAATCCGGACATCGAGGATTACATGGGCCGCGGCGACGCCACCCTGACCTGGAACCGCAATGGGCATGAGGTCTCGCTGATGGCGCGCCATTCACTGCGCACCGGAAGCCGTTCGCACGGTGCGCTGCAGCTGGACTACGGCTTCCCGATCAGCAACCTGCTGCGTGGTCATGTGCAGGTCTTCGACGGCTACGGCGAAAGCCTGATCGACTACAACCACAAGGCTACCTATGTGGGTGTGGGCGTGTCTCTGCTGGAGTGGTTCTGATGGACGTGACGATCTGGCACAACCCGGCCTGCAGCAACTCGCGCGGCGCACTGAAGCTGATCCGCGATGCGGGCTTCGAGCCGGTGGTGATCGACTACCTGGGCAACCCGCCGGACGCAGTCACGCTGCGCCAGGTACTGGCCGAATCCCGGCTGCACGCACAGGAACTGGTACGCAGCAAGGAGGCGCTGTTCACCGAACTGGGCCTGGACGGCGCCGACGACGCCACGCTGCTGGCGGCGATGAGCGAACACCCCCGTTTGATCAATCGCCCCGTGGTGCGTACGGCCAAGGGCACGCGGCTGTGCCGCCCACCGGAAACAGTGCTGGAGATCCTGTAACCCGAAAAAGGGACGGAGGGAATTAAGTCGTTTGTGCACAAACGACCTAATTCCCTCCGTCCCCTTTTTTGGTCACCGCCAGTCGGTGATGCCTTCGCGTCGGTAGACCTCGGCGAACGCCGGGCGCGCCTTCATCGAGGTGGCATGCGCCTTGAGCACCGGCCAGGTGTCACTGGGCCTGGGCATGTTGCGCGACCAGCGCATCAGCATCACCAGCATGTAGTCGACCACGCAGGGCCTGGCGCCCAGCAGGTACGGGCCGTGCGCCTGCAGGTGAGCGGCAACGTGCTGCCAGGCCGCTTCGAGCCGCTGACGCGCCCTCTCGCGGCTGGCCTCGACGTTCGCCTGGCCGGCCATTTCATGCGGATAGAACCAGGCCCGATAGGCCGGCTGCAGCGTATTGGCACACCAGAACATCCAGCGGTAGGCATCGCCACGCTGCGGCGTGCCCGGCACCGGGAGCAGGCCGGCCTCCGGGTGGCGATCGGCCAGGTACAGGGCGATGGCCGCCGCTTCGGTCAGTACCAGGCCATCGATCAACAGTGTCGGCACCACACCGGCCGGATTGAGCGCCAGGTACTGCGCCGACTTGTGCTCGCGCGCGTCGAAATCCAGCAGCACCAGTTCATGCTCGATGCCGAGCTCGATCAGCAGCCAGTGCACGACCAGCGCGGCGGTACTGGTCGAACCATACAGCGTGGTGCTCATGCGGAAGATCCTGTGCGGGTGGATCAGCCGATTATGCGCCCACGCGCGCGATCATGGCTCAGCCGCAGCTGCTCATGCAGGAATCCCGGCGCTCGCCACAGGACATCATCGGCGCGCGCATCGCGCAGTCGTGCGTCTTCAGTTCGCAGGCACGGCGCAGGTCCGGATTGTCCACGTCCTTGCAGCGCTTGTCCGGCGCCGGCACCACCTGCTGCTCGCAGTTGCTCTGGCGGCTGCCGAGGGAGTCATTCTGCGCCATGCAGCTGCGATAGCCGGCCTGGCACTGCACGCGGCATTGCGCCGATGCGGGGAAATCCGCGCCTTCGTACGACGCCGGGGTGCTGCAACCGGCCAGGGCCAGCAGCACGCCTACCACGATGAACCGATGCAGGGCCATGGACACGTCCTGTGCGAGGGTGTTCCGACCGTAGCAGAACAACCGCTACCGGAACATCAATATTTTTGCCCACACAACAACGGCGCCACAGGGGCGCCGTTGTCTGGTCCGGGATGAAGGGCTTACTCCACAACCACCGGAATCTTGCCGATGCGGGCCTGCCATTCGCGCGGGCCGGTCTTGTGCACCGATTCGCCGGTGGAATCCACCGCCACGGTCACGGGCATGTCCTGCACGGTGAACTCGTAGATCGCTTCCATGCCCAGGTCGGCGAAGCCAACGACCTTGGCCGCCTTGATCGCCTTGGACACCAGGTAGGCCGAACCACCAACGGCCATCAGGTAGGCCGACTTGTGCTTCCTGATCGCCTCGATGGCGGCCGGGCCGCGCTCGGCCTTGCCGACCATGCCCAGCAGGCCGGTCTGTGCCAATACCTGCTCGGTGAACTTGTCCATGCGGGTCGCCGTGGTCGGGCCGGCCGGGCCCACCACTTCGTCGCGCACCGGATCGACCGGGCCGACGTAATAGATGAAGCGGCCCTTCAGGTCGACCGGCAGTTCCTCGCCCTTGTTGAGCATGTCGACCATGCGCTTGTGCGCGGCATCGCGGCCGGTCAGCAGCTTGCCGTTGAGCAGCAGGGTCTGGCCCGGCTTCCAGCTGGCCACGTCCTCTGGGGTGATCGTGTCCAGGTCCACCCGGGTGCCCTTGGACGCGTCATAGGTCAGTTTCGGCCAGTCTTCCAGCGACGGCGGGTCCAGCATCACCGGGCCACTGCCATCCAGGGTGAAGTGCGCATGGCGGGTGGCGGCGCAGTTCGGGATCATCGCCACCGGCAGGTTGGCCGCATGGGTCGGATAGTCGTTGATCTTGATGTCCAGCACAGTGGTCAGGCCGCCCAGGCCCTGCGCACCGATGCCCAATGCATTGACCTTCTCATACAGCTCCAGGCGCAGCTCCTCGATGCGGTTGGAGGCACCACGGGCCTGCAGCTCGGTGATGTCGATCGGTTCCATCAGCGCCTCCTTGGCCAGCAGCATCGCCTTCTCGGCGGTGCCACCGATGCCGATGCCGAGCATGCCCGGCGGGCACCAGCCGGCGCCCATGGTCGGCACGGTCTTCAGCACCCAGTCGACGATGGAGTCGGACGGGTTGAGCATGGCGAACTTGGTCTTCGCTTCCGAACCACCGCCCTTGGCGGCAACGATGACGTCGACCTTGTTGCCCGGCACCACCTTGACGTTGACCACACCCGGGGTGTTGTCCTTGGTATTGATCCGCTTGCCGGCCGGATCAGCCAGCACCGAGGCGCGCAGCTTGTTGTCCGGATGCATGTAGGCGCGGCGAACGCCTTCATTGGCCATGTCTTCCACGCCCATGGTGGCGTCATCCCAACGCACGTCCATGCCGATTTCCAGGAACACGGTGACGATGCCGGTGTCCTGGCAGATCGGACGGTGGCCTTCGGCGCACATCCGCGAATTGATCAGGATCTGGGCCATCGCTTCCTTCGCGGCCGGCGACTCCTCGCGCTCGTACGCGGCGGCGAGGTTCTTGATGTAGTCGACCGGGTGGTAGTACGAGATGTACTGCAGCGCGTCGGCGATGGACTGGATGAGGTCTTCCTGCTTGATCGATGTCACGGCTTGCTCGCTTGCTCGAGGCTGGCGGGGGTAATCCGCCCATTTTACCCCCTCCCCCGGCCCCGGGGTGGTAGTGCCGGCCGCTGGCCGGCAAGATTCCCCCCGACGCTCTGTCACGCCACGCGCCACTGCGGCGTCCTTGCACACATGAACGCCGAAACCGTTTTCCAGACCCACCGCCCGCGCCTGATGGCGCTGGCCTATCGCCTGCTCGGCAGCCGCGCCGACGCCGAAGACGTGGTGCAGGACGCCTGGCTGCGCTGGTCCGGCGCCGATCCTGCCAGTGTCCGCGATGCAGAGGCCTGGCTGGTCACCACCACCACCCGGCTCGGCCTGGACCGCCTGCGAGCGGCCAAGCGCGAGCGTGTCCACTATGTCGGCCCATGGCTGGCCGAACCGCTGGCGGTCACCCTGGAGCCTGACCCCGCGCCCGGCCCGGCCCAGCTGCATGCGCTGGCCGACGAGGTCTCGGTCGCCTTCCTGACCCTGCTCGAACAGCTCGGCCCCGAAGAACGCGCCGCCTTCCTGCTGAAGGAGGCCTTCGACCACGACTACCGTGAGATCGCCGACCTGATCGGCCACAGCGAAGCCAACTGCCGGCAGCTGGTGCACCGTGCCCGGCAGCGCCTGCAGGCCGGACGGCCGCGCTTCAACGCCGACGCCATCCAGCACCGGCAGTTGCTGGCGCGCTTCATGGATGCCTCGCAGCGCGGCGACAGCGAAGCGATCCAGGCCCTGCTGCACGCCAATGCGGTACTGGTCTCCGACGGCGGTGGCGTAGTCACTGCGGCGGTACGGCCCCTGCTGGGCGCCGAACGCATCGGCCGCCTGTTCTGGGCCATCGCCCGCCGCGGCGCGGCGCATCCGGCGCAGCTGGGCTACGTCAACGGCGAACCGGCGATCCTGCGTTTCCAGGGTGACCGCCTGCACTCGATCACCACCATCGAAGTGGTCGATGGTCGCATCGCCAACGTGTACAGCGTGCTGAATCCAGAAAAATTGCCGAAGGTTGTCACGCACCACGACGCTGCGGCGTCCTTGTGATGAAAGGCGGCCATCGTGGCCGCCGTGGAGCCCACGATGTCCGATCACACCTTCCCCCGCGTCCCCTACACCCGCCTGGCCGCCGAGGCCTTCAAGGGCCTGCTGGCCACCAGCCAGGCGGTGCATGACAGCTCGATCGACCCGACCCTGATGGAACTGGTGTTCCTGCGCGTGTCGCAGCTCAACGGCTGCGGCTACTGCATGGACATGCACGGCACCGCGCTGCGCAAGGGTGGCATCGAGCCGCGCAAGCTGGACACCCTGCCCGCCTGGCACGAAAGCCGCTTCTTCGATGCGCGCGAACGCGCAGCACTGGGCTGGGCCGAGGCGCTGACCCGCTTGACCGACGGAGCGCCGTCGCAAGCGGCGTTCGATGCACTGGAACCGCACTTCGATGCGAAGGGCATCAGCGACCTGAGCATGGGCATCGCGGTGATCAATGCCTGGAACCGGCTGGGTGCGGGGCTGCTGCCACCGCTGCCGTAACGGAGAGCGGGGTCGGACCCCTTCGCATGGCGAAGGGCTCTGACTCCGAGGCGCGGTGGCGGGATCAGAGCCCTTTGCGCTGCAAAGGGATCTGACCCCATATGACCCCATCTGCACGCCGTGCGCGCGCACAATGGCGGCATGCCTACTGCCGCCGCGAAGAAACCCAGCCTGCGCCAGCGCTTCAGGGCGATGCGCAATCTGCCCCCCTTCCTGCGCATGGTCTGGAAGACCAGTCCGGCGCTGACCCTGGCCAGCCTGGGGCTGCGCCTGATCCGTGCGCTGCTGCCGGTGGCGATGCTCTACGTCGGCAAGCTGATCATCGACAGCGCCCTGCACCTGAGCCAGCACGATGCCGGCTTCCCGCCGCTGGGCGAGGCGCTGTCCAGCGGCCTGCTCAATCCACTGCTGGGCCTGCTGGCACTGGAATTCGGCCTGGCCATCGCCTCGGACCTGCTCGGCCGGCTGGTCAGCTACGCCGACGCTCTGCTTTCCGAACTGTTCGCCAACGCCACCAGCATCCGCCTGATGGAACACGCCGCGACGCTGGACCTGGAGGATTTCGAAGACCCGAACCTGCAGGACAAGCTGGACCGTGCGCGGCGCCAGACCATGGGCCGGATGAACCTGATGAGCCAGCTGTTCGGCCAGGTGCAGGACGCGATCACCGTGGCCAGCCTCGCCGTCGGCCTGCTGGTCTACGCGCCGTGGCTGATCCTGCTGCTGGCGCTGGCACTGGTGCCGGCCTTCATCGGCGAATCGCACTTCAACGCGGCCGGCTACAGCCTCAACTTCCAGTGGACGCCCGAGCGCCGCCAGCTCGACTACCTGCGCCAGCTGGGCGCCAGCGTGGAAACGGCCAAGGAAGTGAAGATCTACAACCTGCACCGCTTCCTGGTGGAGCGCTACCGGCGCCTGTCGGTGGCATTGTTCCAGGCCAACCGCGCCCTGGCACGGCGCCGCGCGTTCTGGGGCACGCTGCTGGCTGCGCTGGGCACGCTGGGGTATTACACCGCCTACGCCTACATCGCATGGCGCACGGTGCGTGGGGACTTCTCGATCGGCGACCTGACCTTCCTCGCCGGCAGCTTCCTGCGCCTGCGCCAGCTGCTGGAAGGCCTGCTGATCGGCTTTTCGCAGGTGGCCAGCCAGGCGCTGTACCTGGATGACCTGTTCTCGTTCTTCCAGATCCAGCCGGAAATCCACTCGCGCGATGGGGCCGTGCGCGTGCCGCAACCGATCCGCCAGGGCTTCGTATTCGAGAACGTCGGCTTCCGCTACCCCGATGCCGAACAGTGGGCGGTGCGTCACCTGGATTTCCAGCTGCACGCCGGCGAAGTGCTGGCCCTGGTCGGCGAGAACGGCGCCGGCAAAACCACCCTGGTGAAGCTGCTGGCGCGGCTGTACGAACCGGACGAAGGCCGCATCCTGCTCGATGGCCGCGACCTGCGCGATTACGACCTGGATGACCTGCGCGCCAACCTCGGGGTGATCTTCCAGGACTTCGTGCGCTACAACCTCAGCGCCGGCGAAAACATCGGCGTCGGCCAGGTCGAGGCGATGGACGACCAGGCACGCATCGCTGACGCGGCGCGACGCGGCATGGCCGAGGAAGTCATCGACGACCTGCCCGGCGGCTACGACCAGCAGATCGGCCGCCGCTTCAAGCAGGGCGTGGACCTGTCCGGTGGCCAGTGGCAGAAGATCGCCATTGCCCGCGCATGGATGCGCAATGCGCAGGTGATGATCCTGGATGAGCCAACGGCAGCGCTGGATGCCCGCAGTGAGTTCGAGGTGTTCCAGCGGTTCAGGGAACTGGCGGATAATCGCACCGCAGTACTGATTTCCCACCGCTTTTCCTCGGTACGCATGGCCGACCGCATCCTGGTGCTGGCCGATGGCCGGATCGAGGCCAGCGGCACCCATGCGCAGCTGATGGCGCAGGGCGGCCGCTATGCCGAGCTGTTCGAGCTGCAGGCGGCGGGTTACCGCTGAGAACGCCTCTCGTTCCGCCCAATGAGAACTTGTCTCATTTGAGATAGAATTACCCCCGACGACTTTCGATAGATACGCCCATGTCCTCCGCTTTCGGCGCCGAAACGGTGCTTGAGGTCCGTCACTGGACCGATGCCTACTTCAGCTTCACCACCACCCGCGACAGCGGCTTCCGCTTCGAGAACGGCCAGTTCGTGATGATCGGCCTGGAAACCGAGGCGCGACCGCTGCTGCGCGCCTATTCCATTGCCAGTGCCAACTGGGAAGAACAGCTGGAGTTCTTCAGCATCAAGGTGCAGGACGGCCCGCTGACCTCGCGCCTGCAGCACATCAAGCCGGGCGACAAGGTACTGGTCGGCAAGAAGCCCACCGGCACCCTGCTGATCAGCGACCTGCATCCCGGCAGGAACCTGTACCTGCTGGGCACCGGCACCGGCCTGGCGCCGTGGCTGTCGGTCATCAAGGACCCGGAAACCTACGAGCGCTTCGAGAAGGTGATCCTGTGCCACGGCGTGCGCTACGAAAAGGACCTGGCCTACCGCGATTACTTCGAGAGGGAACTGCGTGAGCACGAGTTCCTCGGCGAGATGATCGGCGACAAGCTGCTGTACTACCCGGCCGTCACCCGCGAGCCGTTCGCCAACCAGGGCCGCCTGACCCAGCTGATGGAGAGCGGCGAGATGCAGCGCACCCTCGGCCTGCCGGAACTGAGCCCGGAAAACGACCGCGCGATGATCTGCGGCAGCCCGCAGATGCTGGCCGACCTTCGCACCGTGCTCGATGCCCGGGGTTTCCAGGTTTCGCCGCGCATCGGCCAACCGGGCCACTACGTGTTCGAGCGCGCGTTCGTCGAGAAATGATGCTGCAACGGCAGTGCCGGCCGCTGGCCCGCGCTTCCTGGCACCATGGGATTGCCGGCCAGCGGCCGGCACTACCTCACAGCAGCGCTTCGATCGCGCTGCGCAACTGCTCCGGCCTGGTGGTGGGCGCATGCCGCGACACCACCTGCCCCTGGCGATCGACCAGGAACTTGCTGAAATTCCACTTGATGCGGGCACTGCCGAGCAGGCCACGCTTTTCGTGCGTCATCCAGGCCCACAACGGATCAGCGCCCTCGCCGTTGACCTCGATCTTCTCCGACAGCGGAAAGCTGACCGGATAGTCCAGCGAACAGAACTGCCGGATCTGCGCCGCGCCCCCGGCTCCTGCGCACCGAACTGGTTGCACGGGAAGCCGATCACCACCAGGCCGCGCTCGCGGTAGTCCTGCCACAACTGTTCCAAGCCGGTGTACTGCGGGGTGAAGCCACAGCGGCTGGCGACGTTCACCAGCAGCAACGGGTGGCCCTGATAACGGGCCAGCGCCTGCGGCTGGCCGTCGAGGTCACGGAAGCTGAAATCGTAGGCGCTGGTCATGATGGCGGGCCGTGGGTGGTGAATGCATGGTACCCGCGCCCGGAGCCGGCAACATGCCTTTTGACACAAGTGCGGGCGCCGCCGGCCGGGTTACCCTCGGGCCCTTGTTTGCCTTACCGGAGTCCCTGCCTTGACCACCCGCCTTGCCCTTGCCGTGGCCATGTCCCTCGGCCTTGCCCTGCCCGCCTTCTCGGCCAGCGCCGTCACCCCGTCTGCCAGCACCCATGCCCAGCAGGCCAATCCGTTCTTCGCCGAAAGCCCGCTGCCCCTGCATTATCCGCAGTTCGACAGGATCAAGGACAGCGACTTCGCCCCGGCCTTCGACGCCGGCATGGCGCAGCAGCTGAAGGAAGTGGAGGCCATCGCCAACAACAAGGCCAAGCCGACCTTCGACAACACCATCATCGCCCTGGAAAAAAGCGGTGACATCCTCGACCGCGCGACCACCGTGTTCTTCAGCCTGGTCGGCGCCGATACCAACGACACCCGCAAGAAGCTGCAGGCCGACTACTCGGCGAAGTTCGCCGCGCACAGCGATGCGATCGCGCTGAACGGCAAGCTGTTCGCCCGCATCCAGGCGCTGTATGACACCCGCAGCCAGCTGGGCCTGGACGCCGAAGGCGTGCGCCTGGTCGAGAAGTACTACGACAACTACGTGCGCGCAGGCGCCAAGCTGTCCGAGGCCGACAAGGCCAAGCTGAAGGAGATGAACGCCGAGCTGGCCAACCTCGGCACCAAGTTCAGCCAGAACGTGCAGTCGGAAGTGAACGCTTCGGCAATCACCGTCGACGACGTCAAGGCGCTGGACGGCCTGTCCAAGGAGCAGATCGCCGCCGCCGCCGAAGCCGCCAAGGCCCGCGGCCAGGACGGCAAGTACGTGATCACCCTGCTCAACACCACCGGCCAGCCGCCGCTGACCAACCTGGCCAACCGCGCCCTGCGCCAGAAGATCTACGAAGCGTCGGTCAGCCGTGGCAGCCGTGGCGGTGAGTTCGACAACACCGCGCTGGTCTCGCGCATCATGCAGCTGCGTGCCGACAAGGCCAAGCTGATGGGCTTCCCGAACTTCGCCGCCTACAACCTGACCAACCAGACCGCCAAGACCCCCGAAGCGGTCAACGCAATGCTGGGCAAGCTGGCCCCGGCCGCGGTGGCCAACGCCAAGCGTGAAGCCGCCGACCTGCAGGCGATGATCGACCAGGAACAGAAGGCCGCCGGCAAGCCGACGTTCAAGCTGGAACCGTGGGACTGGGCCTTCTACAGCGAGAAGGTGCGCCAGGCCAAGTACAACTTCGACGAGTCGCAGCTGAAGCCGTACTTCGAAATGAAGAACGTGCTGGAGAACGGCGTGTTCTACGCCGCGGGCCAGGAATTCGGCCTGACCTTCAAGCAGCGCACCGACCTGCCGGTCTACCACGATGACGTCACCGTCTACGACGTGTTCGACGCCGACGGCAGCCAGCTGGCGATCTTCATCTTCGACCCGTATGCACGCGCCTCCAAGCGCGGTGGTGCGTGGATGAACTCCTACGTCTCGCAGTCCAAGCTGACCGGCTTCAAGCCGGTGGTCGCCAACCACCTGAACATTCCGAAGCCGCCGGCCGGCCAGCCGACCCTGCTGACCTGGGACGAGGTGAACACCACCTTCCACGAGTTCGGCCACGCCCTGCACGGCATGTTCTCCAACGTGAAGTACCCGTATTTCTCGGGCACCTCGGTGCCGCGTGACTTCGTCGAGTTCCCCTCGCAGGTCAACGAGATGTGGGCTGACAACCCGGTCATCCTGAAGAACTACGCCAAGCACTACCAGAACGGTTCGGCGATGCCGCAGGCGCTGCTGGACAAGGTGCTGGCGGCGGCCAAGTTCAACCAGGGCTTCGCCACCACCGAGTACCTGGGTGCGGCCATGCTGGATCAGCGCTGGCACCAGATCGGCCCGGACCAGGTGCCGGCGGCCAAGGACGTGATGGCCTTCGAGCGCGCCGCGCTGGAGAAGGACGGCATCTACTACGCTCCGGTTCCGCCGCGTTACAAGACCCCGTACTTCAGCCACATCATGGGCGGCTATTCGGCCGGCTACTACGCCTACATCTGGTCGGAAGTGCTCGATGCCAACACCCAGAAGTGGTTCAAGGACAATGGCGGCCTGAGCCGCAAGAACGGCGACCACTTCCGTGCCACCCTGCTGTCCAAGGGCGGCAGCGTCGACGCGATGCAGCTGTTCCGCGATTTCGCCGGCCACGAGCCGCAGATCGAACCGCTGCTGGAAAAGCGTGGCCTGACCGGCGCCGGCAACTGATCACCTGCGCGGTAGCGTGAAACGAAAACCGCCCGGGAGACCGGGCGGTTTTTTTGTTGTGGTTGGGGTCAGAGCCCTTTTCTGTGAAAAGGGATCTGACCCCGGGGTCTCCGACCCCGCGCTGGCTTCATCGTGGCGCCACGTACCCACCCGGCACGCCTTCCGGCGACAGCACCAGCTGCCACAGTTGCGCGTGCCGGCAGCGGAAGGTGGCCATCGACCCGGCCAGGTAGAAGCGCCACATGCGGCGGAAGTGCTCGTCGTAGCGCGCATCCAGCCGTGGCCACGCCGCCTCTACGTTGCGCCGCCAGGCCTGCAGGGTCAGGTCGTAGTCGGTGCCGAAGTTGTGCCAGTCCTCCAGTACGAAACGGCCTTCGAACGCCCGGGTGATCTGCACCGCCGACGGCAGCATCGAGTTGGGGAAGATGTAGCGCGCGATCCACGGATCGGTGCGATGCCGGGAGATGTTGGTGCCGATGCTGTGCAACAGCAGCAGGCCGCGCGGCGACAGGCAGCGCTTGGCCACCTCGAAGAAGCCCGCGTAGTTCTTGTCACCGACGTGCTCGAACATGCCGATCGAGAAAATCGCATCGAACGGTTCGTCCAGCTCGCGATAGTCCTGCAGTCGGATCTCGATCGGCAGGCCCGCGCACAGGTTCCGCGCGAACTCGGCCTGCTCCTGCGAAATCGTCACGCCGACGCCGCTGACACCGTAGCGCTCAACGGCGAACTTCAGCGCTTCACCCCAACCGCAGCCGATGTCCAGCACGCGCTGGCCCGGGCGCAGGCCCAGCTTGCGGCAGACCAGGTCGAGCTTGGCTTCCTGTGCGGCGTCGAGGTCATCGGCGTTGCGCCAATAGCCACAGCTGTAGACCAGGCGCTGGCCGAGCATGGCCTGGTAGAGATCGTTGCCCAGGTCGTAATGACGGCGCCCGACCTCGTAGCTGCCCTGCCCCGCCTGCAGGTTGAACAGGCGCGCCCTCAGCGCATCGGCCACTTCGCGCCAGCCGTGCACCCGTTCATCCAGGTGCGCCTGCATCAGGTGGACGAGGAATTCATCCAGGACGTTCGCATCCCACCACCCTTCCATGTAGCTCTCGCCCAGGCCGAGCGAGCCGTGGCCCATGACCCGCGCGAAAAAGCGCGGGTCATGCACCTGGATGTCCTGTGGCTGGGTACCGCCGATGCGGACCCCGGCTTCGTGGAGCAGGCCGGCGACCCGCTCCTGCAACCCTGTATCCACGCCACCTCCTCGACTGCGGTCAACCGCGTGCGAACAGCTCCACGTAGTCCTTGGCCACGTGCGGCAACAGCACCGCCGCCGGTACATCGGCGGTCTGGGTGCCGTCCGAGTATGGACCCACCTGGTACGGAGGGAAAACAAACCGCAGCGCGGTGATCTGCCCCTTGTCGTCGGTCAGTGGCTGGAACTGGCTGAAATTGTCGGCCTGCGGGCCAGTACCGTCGGCGATCATGCGCGATGCGTTGCGCAGCGATTCCTGCAGTTGGGCCGGGTCCATGTCCTCGCCGCTGAGCCGCGTGGCCACGCGTTCGCGCAGCTGGTCGGAGACGAAATCGCTGATTGCCTTCCAGCCCTTGGCATCGGTCACCAGCTTGTCGGCACTGAGCATCTGCTGCTGCTGCGGCAGCCATACGAAGCGCGCCACCAGCGGTTCGCCATGGGCGCCACCGGTGTAGCGGCTGCCATCGGCACTGACCACCACCAGCTGCGGGGTTTCCAGCAGCTTCTCGAAGCTCAGCGACAGCTCGTAGGGCATGGTCGGCTTGTCGTTGCCCAGCCCGTCCAGCGCCTGCTGCAGGTCGCTGCGTGCGCTGGTGGCATAGTCCTGCAGCGCGCGCGCCAGACCGGGGTAGCGGTCGATACCCGCCGGGTAGCTGATGCCCACCACCTCACGCTCGTTGTTTTCGATCACGTCGCGCAGGTCCAGCGGCGCTTCCGTGGCTGGCGTCTCGCCGGCGGCGGTGGCTTCGGCGGCGGGCGCCGCGTCGGTTACCGGCGCCGGCTCGCTTTCACGCTGGCAACCGGCCAGCAACAGCACGCCCACCACGCCGGCCAGCACGCTGCCGTGCAGTGGCCGGTTGTTTCCAATCTTCATCGGGATCCCCTGTTCATGTTTGTACATCATCGCCTGCCATGGCTGAAGCGTGGCCCGCTGGCATTCAGCCAACGAGCAGGTCGTGGTACTCCTCGTGCCGCTGCAGGAAGGCCTCGGCGTAGGAACATGCCGGCACCACCTTGTACTTCTGCTCGCGGGCGAAACGCAGTGCCACGCGGGTGAGTTCACCGGCGATGCCACGGCCGGCGATCGGCTCAGGCACCTCGGTGTGGGTGATGACCATGCGCTTGCGCTTGATCTGGTAGTCCAGCACCGCCAGCTGTCCTCGCACACGGGCGGTGAAGCGGTGGTTGGCCAGATCGTGTTCGACCTCGTAGGCCAGACCGGGGGGCGTGACCGAAGCCATGGAACTGTCTCCTGCGGCGACTGCGTGGATGGTGCGCAGCCGGGCGCCATGATCGCGTGAAGCCTGAACAGGGGCAAGTCCAGTCCATTCACGTCAGTTTTCGCCCTCAAGCTGGAGGGTCGCCGGCCGCTATCGCCTATGGCGGGGTACGGCCAGGCTGGCACGACCCTTGCGACCGTTGATCATGCGCACCACCGTGGAGGCTCCCATGCACGCCAGCGATTCCCATTCCGATACCGACCGCGCCCTGCTGGAGGGCCTGCTGCAACTGGCGGTGGAAGGGCAGACCGAGGATCAGGATTTCCAGCGCATCGGCGAGGAAGTATTCGCCCGCCTGCTGGATACCTACGGCCACACGACCCAAGCCTGAAACCGGATACGCCGGGGCCGGATCCACAGGATCCGACCCCGGCACGCTTCAGCCGCCCAGGCGGAAGGTCGGGTTGGAGAGTTCGCGCAGGAAGTGGTTGAAGATGCTCGGCTGCATGGCCAGCATGAAGATCACGCCGAACGCCGCACCTGCCAGGTGAGCGCTGTGGTTGATGCGGTCGCCGCCGCGCTTGTCCATCCAGATGCTGTAGCCGACGTAGAACGCGGCATAGATGATCGCCGGTGCCGGGATGAAGAACACCAGGATGATCGACCACGGCTTGATCAGGATGAAGGCGAACAGCACCGCCGACACCGCACCGGATGCCCCGAGGCTGAGGTAGTTCGGGTTCTTCTGGTTCTTCAGGTAGCTGGGCAGGATCGAGACCAGCAGCGCGCCGATGTAGAACGCCGGGTAGGTCAGGTAGCTGCCGGTCAGCTGCACCATCACGCTCTCGATGAATCCCCCGAAGAAGAACAGGGTGATCATGTTGAAGATCAGGTGCGACCAGTCGGCGTGGATGAAGCCATAGGTCACCAGCCGGTCGTACTGGCGATGGCGGTCGACGGCCGGCGGCCACAGGATCAGGCGATCGGCCAGCTTGCGGTTGTTGAACGCCATCCACGACAGGATGGCGGTGATGGCGATCAACAGCAGATTGACGGGGGTCATGTCAGGCTCAGGCGCTACGGTAGTTGTCGACCATACGATAGCGTTTCGCGTACCAACCGAAGGCCAACGCCGCGACGAAGGCGAAACCGGCGAAGAAGAACATCAGGAACGCCGCTTCGCTCAGGCCCGTACTGGCAATCCTGTGGGTCACGGCATCGTTGCGCACGGCAGCGTTCGACAGCAGCACCCACAGGTTGCCGATGGTGGTGGTCAGGTTCCAGAAGCTCATCACCACACCCTTCATCGCCTGTGGCGCCTGGCTGTAGGCGAACTCCAGGCCGGTGGCCGAGACCAGCACCTCACCGAAGGTCAGCAGCGCATACGGCAGCATCTGCCAGAAGATCGACATGGCGTTGCCGCCGTCCATCACCACCTGGATGCCGCCGACCACGATCCAGGCCAGGCCGCTGAAGGCGATGCCGGCGGTCATGCGGCGCAGCGCGGTCGGCTCAAAGCCGAAGCGGCGCAGGGCCGGGTACAGCACCAGGTTGTTGAACGGAATCAGGATCATCACCAGCAGCGGGTTCAGCGCCTGCATCTGCGAGGCGGTGAACCAGCTCGGCATCTGCATCTGCTGGCCCTGCAGGACCCAGGTCGAGGCCTTCTGGTCGAACAGCGAGAAGAACGGCGTGGTCAGCGCGAAGATCACCAGCACGCGCAGCACCGAGCGCACGCCTTCCACGGCTTCGGCCGGATGCTGGCCGCGGGCGCGGTCCAGCTGCAACCAGGTACCGCCACCGATGCCGGCGAGGATGGCCACCAGCGCCAGGCACAGGCAGATCACGATGCCCAGCGAGCCGACCAGGCCGAACGAGGCCGCCGCCAGCGCCAGGCCGAGCACGGCGATCACCAGGCCCGGACGGCCCTGGCCGGCCACGCGCGTGGTCAGCGCGGTACGCACCACGTTGGCGAACGAATGCGGATCCTTCGGCGGCAGCGGCACCAGCACGTAGCGCTTGCGGCCCAGCCAGAACACGAAGGTAGCAATGAACATCAGGATGCCCGGGATACCGAACGCCCACTGCGGACCCCAGTTCTTCAGTGCCAGCGGGATCAGCAGCGAGGCGAACAGCGAGCCGAAGTTGATGATCCAGTAGAAGGCGTCGAAGACGATCTTGGCCAGGTGCTTGTTGCTCTGGTCGAACTGGTCGCCCATGAACGAGGCCACCAGCGGCTTGATGCCACCGGCACCCAGCGCGATCAGGCCCAGGCCGAGGAAGAAGCCCTCGCGGCTGTTCTCGAACAGCGCCAGGCACAGGTGGCCGGCGCAGTAGACCAGGCTGAACCAGAGGATCGTGTGGTACTTGCCGAAGAACCTGTCGGCCAGCCAGCCACCGAGCAGCGGGAAGAAATACACGCCGATCATGAAGCTGTGCATGATGTCCTTGGCTTCACCGGCACGGCCTTCCGCAGTGATTTCCTGCAGCAGCAGCGAGGTGATCAGGAACTGCACCAGGATGTTGCGCATCCCGTAGAAACTGAACCGTTCGCAGGCCTCATTGCCGATGATGTACGGAATCTGGCGCGGCATCTTTCCTTGGCCGGCGATGGGGGCGACTGCGTCGTGGCTCATCCTGTAAGGCATTCCTGCAAAGCGAAAGGCGCAAGGTTACCGGAACCGGGGCTTGCGAAGCACGCTGCAGGGCTGCATGACAACGGTGCCAATCCGTGGCAGGCAGTGCAGGCCCTGCCGGAAGTCACGGCACCTGCACGGCAAAAGCGTAAACTTATCGTTATGCGCCCCCTCGCCCCCGCCCGCCTCCTGCTCAGCTGCCTTGCGCTGTTGCTGGCATTGCAGGCGCAGGCACGACCACAGGCGCCGGCCGCCGTTGCCCGTGAGAGCGAACCTCGGCAGCTGACGGTAGCCGCGCTGGAGCTGCCCAGCCGCGATGACGCGCAATGGAAGCAGCGCCGCGAGCAGGTCGCACAACTGCTGACCGACCTGCAGCCGGACGTGATCTCGGTGCAGCAGGTGCTGCAGCAGCAAGGCCGCAACCCGGCCTGCTGGCTGGCCAGCCGGCTGCGCTACAGCTGCGACTTCGTCACCGCCGACCCACCCAGCCAGCCACTGCGCCATGGCAACGCCATGCTGACCCGGCTGCCGGTGAGCGAGGACGGCGTGACCCTGCTGCATCCTCCCGGCACCTTCAGTGCGGCCGGCATGATGCGGCTGAAGCTGGGCGAGGCGCTGGTCAACATCTATGTGGCGCGGCTCCGCCCGGACCCGGACGAGGCCACCGCCCGCCAACACCAGACCAGCGACCTGATGACCTGGATCGGCGCCACCGCCGAAGGCATGCCCAGCCTGATCGCGGGCGACTTTTCGGCCAGCACGGTTGAGCTGGTGCGTAGCACGCCCGGCTTCCAGCCGGCACGGCGCAATCCCGGCGGCCGCGCCGAGCCGCCTGCAG
This sequence comes from Stenotrophomonas sp. pho, assembly GCF_006228405.1. Taxonomy (NCBI): domain Bacteria; kingdom Pseudomonadati; phylum Pseudomonadota; class Gammaproteobacteria; order Lysobacterales; family Lysobacteraceae; genus Stenotrophomonas; species Stenotrophomonas sp. pho. The sequence goes on from NZ_CP029759.1 coordinate 2,937,342, forward strand.
CCAGTGGTGGCGGCGCCAGTGGCCACGGCTTGGACGTGCTGTTCCAGGTCAAGCACTTCGGCGGCATCCGCCAGCAGCCGATCCTGCTGCCCGCCGACGGCGACCTGCCCGGACTGCGCCTCGGCGTGTTGGCAACCCTGCGCCTGCAGGACGATACGGCCACTGCCGAATAGGTCGTGCCGGCCGCAGGCCGGCTCCCCGGGGACCACACGATTGCGGGCCAGCGGCCGGCGCTACCGAATGAATCCTGCAACAGGAAAGGCCGGGGTCTCCCCCGGCCTTTCCACTCATCCCATCACCGCAATCAGGCGATCGCTTCCTGGTAACGGCGCTCGACTTCATTCCAGTCGATGACGTTGAAGAACGCGCCGATGTATTCCGGGCGGCGGTTCTGGTACTTCAGGTAGTACGCGTGCTCCCAAACGTCCAGGCCGAGGATCGGCGTGTTGCCTTCCATCAGCGGGCTGTCCTGGTTGCCGGTGCTCTCGACCACGACCTTCTTGTCCGGGGTCACGCTCAGCCATGCCCAGCCACTGCCGAAACGGGTCAGCGCCGCCTTGGTGAAGGCATCCTTGAACTTGTCGAAACCGCCCAGGTCCTTGTCGATGGCCTTGGCCACGTCACCCACCGGGTTGCCGCCCGCGTTCGGGGCCATCACGGTCCAGAACAGCGAGTGGTTGGCATGGCCACCACCGTTGTTGCGCACCGGACCCTGCAGGTTCTCCGGCAGCGACTTGAGCTTCTTCACCAGCTCTTCGACCGGCAGGTCAGCGTATTCGGTGCCTTCCAGCGCCGCGTTGACGTTGTTGATGTAGGTCTGGTGATGCTTGGTGTGATGGATTTCCATCGTCGCCGCATCGATATGCGGCTCCAGCGCGTCGTAGGCGTAGGACAGCTTGGGCAGGGTGTAGGCCATGATGCATCTCCTGATTGCGAGGGCACCCGACGATGTCGGGCGGTGCGCCGTGAATGATGGGGACAGACCCGCAGATTACCAAGGGGATGTAAAGGAAATTGCGTCCTGCCAGTGAGCACGACGGCAATTGTTACGCAGCAGTGACGCGGCGCCCTCCTCATGTGCCATGCAGCGCGCAGGCGCTACAGTGCATGTACCACCCTCGCCCGCCCCTGCCCATGCGCAACCCCCGGCTGCTGATCACCGCCATCGCCCTGCTGCTGCTCGGCCTGGTCGCCAACCATTTCCTGCAGCGGCCGCCGACGCCACAGTTCGCACCGGACCTGCAGGGAACACCGACCGCACGGGCGCCTGCCACGGCCACGCCCGGACGGGACAACGGCCTGCCCGCGTTCCTGCCCACCGAAGCACGCCAGACCATTGCCCTGATCCAGCGAGGCGGTCCATTCCCGCACCGCCAGGACGGCACCACCTTCGGCAACCGTGAACAGCAATTGCCGCAACGTCCGCGTGGCTACTACCGCGAGTACACCGTCGACACCCCCGGTGCACGCACGCGTGGCACGCGCCGCATCGTCACCGGCGGCGATCCGCCGGAGGCGTGGTACTACACCGACGACCACTACGAATCGTTCCGCAGCTTCACCGTACCGGCCCAGGGAGCGCAGTGATGAGCCACGATGATTTCGGCCTCGGCCTGCATGACATCAACAATGCCGGCGTCTATGCCATCGACAGCGATGACATCGGCGCGCTGGCCGCAGCAATGCGCGATGCCAGCCTGAAGGTGATCCGCATCGATCTGGAGGGCGTGACGGACAAGCGCACCCTGCTCGCCCGGCTCGCCGCGCAACTGGATTTCCCGGCCGGTTTCGGCGGCAACTGGGATGCACTGTCGGACAACCTGCGTGATCTGCAATGGCTGCCAGCCAACGGCTACGCGCTGTTCCTGGCCGACGTGGATGCGCTGCGTGCCGGCGCACAGAAGGACTTCGACACCCTGCTGGACGTGATGGATGAAGCCAGCCGCGATTGGGTGGGTCGCGATGTGCCGTTCTGGGTGTTCCTGTCGCAGAGCACGTAAGGTCAGTGCCTGGGTAGAGGCCGACCTTGGTCGGCGCTTCTGTGCCAACCAAGGTTGGCATCTACCAAAGCACGCCAGCACGACCGCCACATCCCGCTGTGGGTCCAGCGAAAAGCCCCCTTGTTGTTCAAGGGGCGCGCCAACGGCGCGGGGATAAGGGAACATGCGTGGACAACGGCAGCCGCTAGCGGCTGCCGTTGTCTTCCTGCAGTTCTTTCTTGAACGGAATGTCCGGCGGCGGCCGTGCCACGGCCGGCTGGTCCTGCATGTTGGGGTTGGTCAGGCCACAGCCACCGCCGGCCTGCAGGATCGAAATGACGCAGGAAATCCTCGTGTTGGTGCCCGGCAGTGGAATCTCCATCGCCTTGACGCCCTTGCGCACCCATTCGGCCAGCAGCGATTCCTGTGGCACCCAGTACTTGTCGAGCGACGTCGGCGTGTAGTCGTACGGCGGACGTTTCAGCCATGTGCCCGATTGCGCGATGCGCTCCTTGCTCCAGCCGTCGTTGGCGCCACCGGGCGCACCTCGCTCGGCGTGGCCGTCGCCGTCCTGGCCCGGCACGCGTACGCTGCCATCGGCATTGAACAGGCCATTGCCCCTGCCGGCGGCACTGGCCTGGCGGGCACCGCCATTGCTGCCGTCGCGGCTGCGGCTGGAAGATCCCCAGTCATCGCCCTTGGCCGGTGTCGCCCAGTTGCCGGGATCGGGGGCCGGGCGCGCTCCTGCGTTTGCCGGTGTGCTGCTGGAGGCTGACGGACGCGTGCTGCTGCTCGTCTGCGCCGCGCGGCCTTGGGCCGCAGCCGCAGGCGTCACGGTGGCACTGCCACTGGAGGATGCCGGTGCCACCGCCGGTGCCGGGGCCACTTCACGCTCCCGCACCTGTACATCACGGCCGGTGGGCGCGCGTACGGCGGGCTCACGCCCGGCCACCGCCGCCATCCGCACCTGCGGATCGGCCACGGCCTGCACTTCACGTTCACGCACCTGCACGTCCTGCTGTGGCACGCGCACCTGCATTTCAGGGCTGCGCAGCGGTTTGGGCGCGACGGGCGCTTCGACGATGCTGACTTCGCGTTCGCGCACCTGGATGTCACGCACCTGCGGCGTGCGCACGGCCAGTTCCGGGCTGCGCATCTGGCTTGGCGTCGGCGGCGCCTGCACCGGCTGCACGCTGCGCTCGCGCACAACGGGCGTGCTGTCACGTGGTACGACGCTGACTTCGGTTCGCGGCACGCTGACCGGCGGCACCACGAAATCCGTGCTGGCCTGCGCCACCTCGGTGGCCTGGACCGGTGAAGGCGGCGGCGCGGCAACCGGCGCCGGCTCGGCTTCGGCTGGCGGCGGAGGAACACCGGCGGTCGGCGCGGATGCAGGGGAAGATGCGGCGGCTTCGGCAGCCGCCGGACGCGGGGCAGGAGCTGTGGCGGCGTCCGCCTGCTGCCCCGTCGCAACCCGACCTGCCGCAGCGGCCGCAGCGACTTCGGCGCCGGGCTGATCGCCCCCGCCTTCCTGGGTCGCGCGGCCGACGAACTCCACCTGCACGCGCTCGCCCTCGGCGCCCTCTTCGTCTGGCGCAGTGGTGCGGATCACCGCCACCCACAGCAGCAGCATGAAGAACAGCAGGTGCAGCAGTGCGCTGATCAGCGCCGAGGTCCAGCGCATCCAGCGCTGGTCGCGCGGCGCAGCGTCCCAGTCCTGCCAGAACAGACGGCGCAACGCCTGCCACGGTGACAACTGCGGCGATTGGCCTGGCCGGCCGGGCAGCGGACGCGGCAGCAATACCGCAATCACTTCGCGGGCGTGCAGCGGTCGCGGCAGCGGCCCCAGCGAGCGCAGCCACAACGCCCAGCCATAAGGCAGGCGCGTGGTCTTCTCAAGGACAGCGCGGGGCTGCTGGCGCGCCAGCAGCAGATCGATGAGTTGCTCGGCCCGGGTCAGAGGCACGCGTCAGCGATCAGGCGACGTTGTCGCGCGGGATGTACGGCGCGTGGCCGCTGTCGTGGTCGGTCGCGTCGCGCACGGCGGTCACGCCCGGCACACGGCCCATCAGGGTCTTTTCGATGCCCTGCTTGAGCGTCACGTCGGCCATGCCGCAGCCCTGGCAGCCACCACCGAAGCGCAGCAGCACCACGCCGTCGGCCGAGACTTCCTGCACGGCCACCTTGCCGCCATGCGAGGCCAGCTGCGGATTGACTTCGTTCTCCACCACCCAGTGCACGCGCTCGACCAGCGAGGCCGCATCACCGGGCGCTTCACCCTTGATGCGCGGCGCCTTGATGGTCAACTGCTGGGCACCGGCGGTGCCGGCGACGATGTCGATCTCGGCACCGTCGAGCCAGCCAACGCTGCCAGCATCGACATAGAGGGTGAAGCCATCGCAGTCCACCGCCCACTCGTCGCCCAGCAGGTCGGTGGGTTCGGCGAACTCCAGCCGGGCATCGGCGCGCGGAGTACCGGGGTCGACCGCGCTCAGGCGCACGCCCATGCCAGGCACGCCCTCGCGTTCGATCAGCTTGCGGAAATGGGTCTGGGCAGTGTCGGAGATCTGGATCATCAGGCTATTCTAGCCAAGTAAGCGTCAGCCGCTCATTCGGTTTATACACCGTCCGGCGCATTGTTCAGTCAACACGAGGTGGAGATTCCCATGGCCGACCTGATTCCACTGGCCCAGGCCCGTTGCGTGCCACGCAAAGGCAGCGACCACAAGCTCGGCGAAGCCCGCCTGGCCGAACTGCTGCCGCAGGTTCCCGGCTGGGAGCTGAGCGAGGGCGGGCAGGCCCTGACGCGCACCTTCCGCTTCAAGGATTACTACGCCACCATGGCCTTCGTGAACGCGCTGGCCTGGATTGCCCATCGCGAGGACCACCATCCGGACCTGGGCGTGCACTACGACCGCGCGGTCGTGCGCTTTTCCACCCATGACGTGGGCGGTCTGAGCGAGAACGACTTCATCTGCGCGGCCAAGACTTCGGCCCTGACGGAGCAACTGCCATGAACGTACGCTTGCTGAGCCTGTCCCTGATCGCTGCGGCCGGCCTGGCCGGCTGCGGCTCGTCCGAACCGCCGGCACCACCGCCGCCGCCGCCAACCGAAGTCGCAGCAGTGAAGACGCCGCCGCCGCAGTACCCGCTTGAACTGGCCTGCATGGGCGTGGGCGGCACCAGTACGTTCAAGGTGACCATCGGCACCGACGGCAAGCCGAGCGAGGTCGCCCTGCTGACTGGCGCGGGCAACCCGCAGCTGGACGAACTGGCCAAAACCGCCGTGCAGGGCTGGCAGTTCAAGGCCGCGACACGCAATGGCCAGGCGGTGCCGGCCACCATCCAGGTGCCGGTCAGCTTCAACCCGCCGCAGCCGAAGCCGGACCAGTGCTTCGCCATTGAAGAGCGCCTGCGCCGCGGCGGCTGATCGCACGCACCCGACGAGGCCAGCCGGCGCCCGCCTCGCCCTCGCCGCCCCGGCCCTGTCCGGGGCGGTTGTCTGTTGACCAGGACTGCGTCGGTAGATGCTGCAGATTCCCCCGAAAACATCTGGATTGCGCTGGCGGTCACCCTCGCGGCCGGCCTCGCCACTGCGATCGGCAGCCTGCTGGTGCTGTTCTCGCGCCGCCCCAACCCGCGCCTGCTGGCCTTCGGCCTGGCCTTCGCCGGCGGCGCGATGGTCTATGTGTCGCTGTCGGAAATCCTCAACAAGTCCATTGCTTCGTTCGCACTGGCCCATGGCGAACGCACCGGTTTCACCTACGGCACCCTGGCGTTCCTGCTGGGCGTGATCGTGATCGTGCTGATCGACCACTTCATTCCCAACCCGCATGACAGCCTGGACAAGCAAGATCCTGCGTTCCGCGAGAACAGCCGCGAGTACCTGAAGCGGGTCGCGCTGCTGACTTCCGTCGCGATCACCGCGCACAATTTCCCGGAAGGGCTGGCGACCTTCTTCGCCACGCTGGAAAGCCCGTCGGTGGGCATGCCACTGGCCTTTGCGATTGCCATCCACAACATCCCCGAGGGCATCGCGATCGCGGTGCCGGTGTACTTCGCCACCCAGAACAAGGCCTATGCATTCAGCGCCAGCCTGCTGTCGGGTCTGGCCGAGCCGGTGGGCGCGGCGCTCGGCTACTGGTTGCTGTCCGGGTCGCTTTCGCACGCCACCTTCGGCTGGGTGTTCGGGCTGATTGCCGGCGTGATGGTGTTCCTGGCACTGGATGAACTGTTGCCGGCCGCCAAGCGCTATGCGAAGGGCCACGAGACCGTTTATGGGCTGGTGGCGGGCATGGGCTCGCTGGCGATCAGCCTGGTGCTGTTCAAGTGGTGAGGGATTTGCAGCCAACGGGCTGAGCCCCCTCGCGGCTGGTACGTCCCACAGTATCGAGAGGTCACGGGCGGGTATGGGCCTACGCTGCGGATGTCCGGGTCCGCCTTGTAGCGAGCCGAGCACCGCAGGTCCGGCGAGGGCGAAGAGGCGCGGGTGTCTGAGCGCAGCGAGTTCCGCGCCGTCCCTCGGCGGACCGAGGAGCGCAGGGCACCGGCGCGCGGCGCCGGCTCGCGGATGGCGGCGTGTTTCTTTGGTTACTTTCTTTGCACGAGCAAAGAAAGTGACAAGCCCACTCTCCGCAGGGAAGCGACGGCGCCGACCAAGCACCCGGCGCCGCCGAACCGCCGTCAGCGCAGCCGGTCCAGCGCCTCGACCAGCTCATCGGCCAGCGGCGCGTTCAGCACATACGGACTCTTGCCGTCGTCCAGTGCAAACTCCAGCGAGGCCGCGTGCAGAAACAGTCGCTTCAGTCCGATCTGCTCACGAAGCCGCTTGTTGACCGCAGGATCGCCGTATTTGTCGTCACCGGCCACCGGATGGCCCAGATGCTGGGCATGCACGCGGATCTGATGGGTGCGGCCGGTTTCGATGCGCACCTCGCAGTACGAATGGCCGCCGCGGCGCTCCAGCACCCGGAAGTGACTGATCGATTCCTTGCCGATCGCATTGACCTGTACATGGCGCTCGCCGCCCTGGCGCAGGCCCACGTGCAGCGGCGCGTCGACGGTCATCACGCCGTCCGGCATGCGGCCGGCCAGCAGGGTCAGATAGCGCTTGCGGATGCCGGCGCCGTGGTCTTCACGCAACAGCGCCTGCAGTTCGCTCAGTGCCGAACGCTTCTTGGCCACGATCAGCAGGCCCGAGGTGTCGCGATCCAGCCGATGGACCAGCTCCAGTGTCTGTCCCGGGCGCAAGGCGCGCAGGGTCTCGATGGCACCGAAGCTGATGCCGCTGCCGCCGTGGCTGGCCACGCCGGAGGGCTTGTTCAGGGCCAGCAGCCGGGCGTCCTCGAAGACGATGGCCTGCTCCAGGCGGCGCATGAACGCCTCTGGCGGACCGGCCTTGTCTCCTTCCTCGCTGAGACGGACCGGCGGCACACGCACCTCATCGCCCGCCTCCAGCTTGCGCTCGGCCTTGGCGCGGCCGCCGTTCACCCGAACCTGCCCACTGCGCACCAGCTTGTACACCAGACTGCGCGGGGCTCCCTTCAGCTGGCCGAGCAGGAAGTTGTCCAGGCGCTGGCCGGCGCGGTCGGCGGGAACGGTGATCATGCGCACGGAAGGCTTGTCGCCAGCGGGTTTGGTCGGGTCTTGGGCGGTCATCAGGCTGTTTATTCTGTTACACTCGGGGGGCGAGATAAGGGATTGATTTCGTTGGAAGTTACTCAGGGCCAGAAGCCCAGCTTCCGACGAATCCGGCACAGTGCGCGACCACCGCCCGCGGGGCGGCCATGTTAGCGGCTCACCGGCCTTCCCGGCCATCGCCGGATGCCTGACACGCAACCGTGCTGAACATGTCCCGCGTGGCGCTCCAGCCTGGCTGACAGCTGCCTGCGGCCCTGCAACACCCAAAAACCCATAAGAGTGAAGCGCTCCCGCGGCCTGCCGTGGTGTCGTAGCGCTGGAAACCCAAGCCGCCCTCCCCGCGCTTGCGCGAATGGGCGGCGAGCCGTGTCCAGAGGCGAAACCCCATGGCGTTCCGCGCGGTAGCCGCTTGCGAGGAACGCAACAATGAAGCGAATGCTGATCAACGCCACGCAGGCTGAAGAGCTGCGTGTTGCCATCGTGGATGGCCAGTCGTTGTATGACATCGACATCGAACAGCCGTCGAAGGAACAGAAGAAGTCCAACATCTACAAGGGCCGGATCTTCCGCATCGAGCCCTCGCTGGAAGCCGCCTTCGTCGAGTATGGCGGTGGCCGCCATGGCTTCCTGCCGCTGAAGGAGATTTCCCGCGACTACTTCCAGGCCGGTGTCGACCAGAACAAGGCCGGTATCCGCGAGCTGCTGAAGGAAGGCCAGGAGATCGTTGTCCAGGTCGACAAGGAAGAGCGTGGCAACAAGGGCGCCGCCCTGACCACGTTCATCTCGCTGGCCGGCCGCTACATGGTGCTGATGCCGAACTCGCCCAGCGCCGGCGGTGTGTCCCGCCGCATCGAGGGCGAAGACCGTGCCGCGCTGAAGGAGGCCCTGGACAAGCTGAACATTCCCGACGACATGGGGGTGATCATCCGCACCGCCGGCGTCGGTCGCGATGCGGAAGAGCTGCAGTGGGACCTGGACTACCTGCTCAACGTCTGGCGCGCCATCGCCGAAGCCGCACTGAGCAAGCCGGCCCCGTTCCTGATCTACCAGGAATCACGCCTGATCGTGCGCGCCCTGCGTGACTACCTGCGCGCCGACATCGGCGAGATCCTGGTGGACACCGAGGAGATGTACGAGCACGCCCGCGAGTTCATGCAGCAGGTGATGCCGCAGACCCTGCGCAAGCTCAAGCACTACAAGGACGACATCCCGCTGTTCAACCGCTTCCAGATCGAGTCGCAGATCGAAGGTGCCTACGAGCGCAACGTGCGCCTGCCGTCGGGTGGCTCGATCGTGGTCGACCAGACCGAAGCACTGACCGCAGTCGACGTGAACTCCTCGCGCGCCACCAAGGGCAGCGACATCGAGGACACCGCGTTCCAGACCAACCTGGAAGCGGCCGAGGAAGTGGCTCGCCAACTGCGCCTGCGCGACCTGGGCGGCCTGGTGGTGATCGACTTCATCGACATGGCCTCCAACAAGCACCAGCGCGAGGTCGAGAACCGCCTGGCCAACGCGCTGAAGTACGACCGTGCCCGCGTGCAGGTCGGCCGCATCTCGCGCTTCGGCCTGCTGGAAATGAGCCGCCAGCGCCTGCGCCCGAGCCTGGGCGAATCCAGCCAGATCGTCTGCCCGCGTTGCGACGGCCACGGCCGCATGCGCAGCGTCGAGTCGCTGTCGCTGTCGATCATCCGCGTCGCCGAAGAGCACGCGATGAAGGAGAACACCGGGCAGGTGCTGGTCCAGGCGCCGGTGGAGATCGCCAACTACCTGTTGAACGAGAAGCGCAGCGCCCTGCGCGAGATCGAGCAGCGCCACGAAGCGCCGATCGTGATCGTCGCCGACGAGCAGCTGCACACCCCGCACTATGCCGTCACCCGCCTGCGTGAGAACGAGCTCGGTGAAGAGAGCAGCAAGCCCAGCTACCAGCGCGGCACCCCGCGCAAGCTGCCGGTGCACGCCCTGACCAAGGGCCAGCTGAACATCCGCCGCCGGCCGTGACCCAGGTCAAGCACACCTCTCCCGCCCCGGTGCGCGAGGAAGCGGCTCCGGCTGCAGCCGCTCCGGCTCCGGTCGTGGCAGCGCCAGTGGCGCCGGCTTCGAGCGGCGGCGTGATCGGTTGGCTCAAGCGCGTGTTCGGTGGCGAGCCGGCACCAGCGCCGGCTCCGGCCGCCCCGGCTCCGCGCCAGCAGCAGGACGGTGGTCGCAAGGACCGCAACAAGGATCGCAACAAGGATCGCAAGGACCGTCGCGACGAAAACCGTGGCAACGGTGGCAACGGTAACGCGCAGCAGCAGAAGGATGGCGGCAACCGCAAGGACCGTGCTGAGCAGCGCAACAAGGACGGCCGCAACGGCAACAACGGCAATGCCCAGCAGCAGCCACAGCAGGGCAGGCAGAAAGAACCGCAGCAGAAGGATGGCCAGCAGCAGCCGCAGCAGCAGAACAAGCCGCGCAACGAGCAGCAGGGCCAGAACCAGAACCAGAACCAGCCGAAGCTGAAGCAGCCCAAGCAGCCGCGCCAGCAGCAGGACGGTGACAAGCCGGCCGAAAAGCCGCAGCGCAGCGCCGCCGAGCTGCCGGCCGAGGCCGTGGCGGCAGCCGTAGCCGCTACGGCCGTCGCTGCCAACGTCGTGACCGCGCAGGAAGCCACTGCGCCGGTGGCGCCGGTTGCACCGGCTGCCTCCGCTCCGGCGGCAGTCACTGCACCGGCCGACAGCACTGCCAACGCCGCCAATGAGGCCGAGGCGATTGCCGTGACCGGTGAAGAGGCTGCCCTCGACGCCAACGGCGAGCAGGCCGGTGAAGGCGCAACCCGCCGCCGCCGTGGCCGTCGTGGTGGCCGTCGCCGCCGTCGTGGTGGCGCCGAGAACGCTGCCGGCAGCGATGGCCTGGGCGATGATCAGGACGACGCGGACGACGGTGATGACACCGATGCCGCTGATGTCGCCGGGCAGAGCAACGACAGCGTTGCCGGGACCACTCCGGTGGCCGCGGCACAGCCGGCGCGTTCGCAGCCGGAGTTCGAATTCGATGACGAAGCCGAACCGACCGCTGCCGAAGCCGAGAAGCCGGTCCGCGCCGCCGCCGCTGCTGTCGCCGCACCGGTCGCGGTGGTGAGCAGCGCCGTGATCGACGCTCCTGCATCGGTCGTGGCGAAGGTACAGGCTCCGGTCGAAGCCGTCGCCAAGGCCGAACCGGCGGCGTCGCCGGTGCAGACCAGCATGCTTGATGCCATCGACGCTGCAACCCCGGCCCAGCCAGCGGTAGCGGCAGCCCCGGCGGTCGAAGCGAAGCCGGTGGTGGTTGAGGCTGCCCCGGTCGCTGAAGCCACTGCGGTGGTCGAAGTGAAGTCGGCCGTGGCCGAGGCCGAGGCTGCTGCGGTCGTGGAATCGAAGCCGGAGATCGCTGAAGCCGCTCCGGCGGTCGAAGCCAAGCCGCTGGCCGTTGAGGCTGCCCCGGTGGCGGAAGCCGCTCCTGCATTTGAAGCCAAACCGGTCGTCGAGACCGCACCGGTCGCCGAACAGCCGGTCGCGCCGGTGGCAGTTGAAGCGGCACCGGTGGAAGCTGCGGCCCGGTTGCCGATGCAGTGGTGACACCGTCGATCGATCCGGTCGCCGATGGCCACGCCGATGCGGCAGCCCAGGCGGCCGAAGCCAAGGCCGACGAAGAAGGCGAAGAAGGCGCCAAGCGCACGCCGCCGGCGAACTGATCGCGCTTTGATCGCGTGAAAAAGCGGCGGGGATCGATGATCCCCGCCGCTTCTGTTTGTGCGCTGGGCGCGTGCAGCGCTCTGGGAGGCCAACCCTGGTCGGCGCCGTTGTTGGAGCGAACGCGGACACGTCCGTGCCAACCCAGGGTGGCACCTACCAGGACATCAGCGCGTCGGAGCGAACTGCAGGCGGGTCCACACGCCGTAGTGGTCCGAGGCCCAGCGACCGCTGTCATCGGGCTGGTCGAACAGGAGCTTGGCCTCACGTGCAACCATCGCGTCCTGCTGGAAGAAGATGTGGTCGATCCGCGAGGCCACCGGGTAGTAGTGCCTGTTCAGCGTACTGACCCCGGCCAGGTCGGTGTTGACGTGCACGCTGCCGTAGCTGTCACCGTAATGGCTGCGCAGCTCGCTCAGGTCACTGGCATCGACCAGTGCGTTGAAGTCGCCCGCGATCACCACCGGTGCGCCGGCCGAGGTGCTGGCGATGAAGCGCAGCAGGTCCTCGACCTGGGTGCGACGGATGCGCTGGCCATTCTCGTCGCTGCGCTCGTTGAAGTGGGTGGCATAGACGTTGACCGCCTTGCCGTCCACATCGATGCGCAGATGGGCGACCGTCCGATAATCGTCCAGCGGCCGCAACAGGTGCTCACCTTGGGCGAGGATCGGGCGCCGGCTCAGCAGCGCGTTGCCGTAACGTTTCGGCGCGCCCACCGGATCGGTGGAGACGAAGATGTACCTGTAGCCCAGCTGGCTGGCCAGCCACTGTGCCTGGTTGCGCACGTTACGGCGTTGGATCACCTCCTGCAGGGCAACCGCATCCGGCTGCAGGCGCTTGAGTTCGGCCAGGATGGTGCGGCGGCGGCTCGGCCAGTCCTCGCGGTCGTGATGCAGGTTGAAGGTCACCATGCTCATGCCTGGCGCGCTGGCGACGTCAGCCGCCGTCGCGGCGGTTGGCACGGCTGCCATCACGGCACCCGGCAATGCCAATGCAATGGCCAGTCCCAGGGCACGCACGGCCGCGCGCACCCTTGCCCCCTGCTGCTTCATCGTTACTGCCCCTTGCGCTCGGCGCGGCGCACCGCGCCCGGTACATCGATCTCGACCCGCGCCGGCAGCTGGTGCACGTGCAGTTCCCTGTTGGTCCATTCGGCCGCTTCGCCGTTGATGGTCGCCTCGCCCGGATCACCGGCGTACGGCCACGGCAAGACCACGCCACCGACCGGTGGCACCAGGCCCGGCTGCACCTCCAGCACCAGCTGCTTGTCGCTGCGCTGCAGGTGGTAGTTGAGCTGGCCCTGCGGCGTGCGCAGGCCCTGCACGGCGATGCCCTCGCCCTGCAGCCAGGCGGTCGGAATGCCGGCGGCCAATACCAGCGCATCGTCCATGTCACGGCTGTAGGCGAACATGTCCAGGGCCGAGCGCACGAAGTCCGAGGCCACCCAGGCATGCGGCAGGTCACCGACGAAGAACGGCTTGCGTGGCGTGCGCGAGACCACTTCGGCCCACTGGTTCCAGGCCTGCGGCGTACGGTCCTTGAAGAAGAACTCAGTCGCCTGCCAGGCGCGATCGCGCCAGCCGAGGCGGACGAAGGCGGCCACGTTGCGCCACTCGTAGGGCGTGTAGTCCTTCCACTCGCGCTTGCCATCGCGACGGGCCACGAACTCCTTCCAGTAGCGCTCGAAGGTGGCATCGAGCGCCTGCTGCGGAAGGCGCCCCTGTTCACCGCCCGGAGCCAGCGCGATGGTGGTCGAGGTCGCATCGAAATCGCCCAGCTCGGCCGAGCCCGGCAGGTAATCGATGTTGTGCTGCTGCATCGCCGACAGCAGTGAGGCCTGCAGGTCATCACGGAACTGGTCACGCGATTCGGCAATCTGCATGGCTTCGACCTTGCCCAGCTGGGCCGCCAGCGATGCCGCATCCTTGTAGCCGCGCAACGCCCAGAAATTGTCCCAGTACGAATGCATCGGCTTGGCCGAATAGCCTTCATGGCTGATAGAGGCCGGCATCATCCCGTAGAACGCCGGATTGCGCGCCCGATTCTCGTCCGTGCGCTCGCTGGCGCGCAGTTGCTCCATGTAGTTATAGGCGCCCTGCACATGCGGCCACATCAGTTCGGCGAAGGTGCTGTCACCGGTATAGCGCCCATATTCGGCAATGCTGTAGATCAGCTCGCCATGGCTGTCGTTCTCCGGCACCGGATCGCTGCCACGTGCATCGACACAGCACGGCACCTTGCCATTCTCGAACTGATAGGGCGCATACCAGTTGATGTAATCACGCACCGCATCACTGCGCCCCATGCGCAGCAGGCCCTCGGAAATCATCGCGCCATCGCGGATCCAGCTGCGCGCGTACGAGCGCGTGCCCGGCTGCAGGCGCGGGCCGACCCGCGAGATCAGCATATGCGCCACGGCGGTGCGCAGGGTATCGACCAGTGCCTGGCCCGCAGCCGGTACCTGCAACGAGACCACCCCCAGCTTCTGCCGCCACTGCTCTGCGACCTGCGCCTGCGCCTTGGCCACATCCAGCGCCTGCGGCGCCCAGCCTCCGGTCTGTGGCAACACCACCGCCACTTCTCGGCTCTGGCCAGGCTCCAGCCTGATCGTATACAGCAGCGCACCGGACGCCATGCCGGTGCTGTCCTTCACCGCCGTGCTGGCCGGGTATTTCCCGGAGGCCAGATGCATCGCGTCGAGCTTGCCATCGAACGTGCTGGCGAAGCGCGCATCCGGCACTTGCAACGGATAGATGCGCGGCTCACCGTTGATGCGCACCAGCTGTTCGCCCACATCCAGCGCATCGATGCGACTGAAGCCGCCGACGGTGTTGAGGAACTGGGTCGGCGGGTTCACCTGCCACGGCCGGATCGCCAGCGCCAGGGTGTACTCGTGCGCCACCTTGTCCGGATTGCTCAACCGGTAGCGACCGATCAGCTGCGCGCGCTCCGGCGTGCCCTGCACGAAGCTGGTTACCGCCAGGCCGGCCTTCTCATGCACCCAGTCGACATTGGCGATGGGCAGGTAGCGATCCTGCAGCGACTGGGTGATGGCCACCTTCGACCAGTCCAGCAACTTGCCGTCCACGCGGATGAACGGCTCGATGCTGAAACTGCCCTTGGCCGGTTCCAGCGCACCGTCCTCGCTGATCAGTGCCTGCTCCTGGCCGCCATCGAGGCCGAGCAGGGTCCAGTACGGCTGTTCGCCCACATATGCGCGCGGCAGCGAGCCGCGCGGCAGGTCGGCCGCCACCGAGGACAGGAATGCGTTCGGCGTGGCCGCGAACGCCAGCGGCTTGAGCGTGATGTCACGGATGCCATAGCGCCAGTTCGGGCCATCGTGCAGATCGAAGCGCACGTAGCGCGCGTCGGTATCCGGCAGCGCCAGCCAGTCGCGGCCGCCCGCACCGCCGGCCACCTCGCGCACGGTGCGCCAGTCCCGGCCATCCTCGGACGTACGCACGGTGTAGCGATTGGCTTCCAGGTTCGGCAGCCAGTCAATCACCGCACCGCCGATCTCGCGGCTCTTGTGCAGGTCCAGGCTGATGGTCTGCTGCTTGACCCCGCCACTGATCCAGAACGTATCGCTCTTTCCGTCAATCATCCGGTCCTGCAGCGCGGTGGCGGTGTCGGCGATCACCGATGGCACCAGCGCCGAATCATCCTGCGGCGGCAGGCCCTGCAGGGTCAGCTTGTCGAAGCACACCGTGCCACGGCCGCCGACCTTGCTGTAGATCGTGAACTCGACCGCAGCGCTGCGCGCCATCTCCTTCTCCGGCGACGGCCCCCACGCCTTGTCGATCTGGCGACGGCGGTATTCGACCGGCGTCCACGCCTTGGGGAAGCTGTAGCCCGGGTGATTGACCCACCAGACATTATCGCCGCTGGCATCGATCAGCTTGAACTGCAGGTCGTTGCCCGGCGAATCTCCCCGCAGCTGGAAGCCGAAGCGGTAGTTGGCCGGGTACTCGATGCCCAGCGCGCGGCGGATGCCGACGTAGCCCGACACCTTGTGGAAATCGTAGTCCAGGCACAGCGCGCGGCCGCCACCGGCACCGCTCACCGGCCGCAGCGAACCGCTGACCTGGTCGGACAGCACCAGCTTCCAGGCGCCGATGTCGTCGAAATCGTCCAGTACCTTCGGCGCCGGCAGTGCCGGTGGTGCGGCGATCGCCAGGGAAGTCCACAACAGGCCCAGTCCAACGGCGATCGCTCGCTTCATCCCTTGACGCTCCCCAGCAACAGACCTTGGATGTAGTAACGCTGCAGCACCAGGAACAGTGCCAGCACCGGAACCACGGTGACGACCGCGCCAGCCATCATCATTTCCACGTCCATGATGTGCTCGCGCGAGAGGGTGGCCAGCGCCACCGGCAAAGTGTAGTGCTCCTGGTCGGTCAACACGATCAGCGGCCACATGAAATCGTTCCATGCACCCATGAAGGTGAAGATCGCCAGGGTCACCAGTACCGGCTTGAGCATCGGCAGCACGATCTGGAAGAAGATGCGCAACTCCCCCGCGCCGTCGATGCGCGCCGCTTCAAGCAGCTCGTCCGGGATCGAACGCGCGTACTGGCGCACCAGGAAGATGCCGAACACGCTGGCCAGCGCCGGCACGATCACCCCGCCAAAGCTGTTGACCAGGCCCAGCTGCTTCATCAGCAGGAACAGCGGCAGCATCGCCACCTGCGCCGGAATCACCAGTGCTGCCATCAGCACCTGGAACAGGCGTTCGCGGCCAACGAAGTTGAGCTTGGCGAAGGCGTAGCCGGCCATGGTGTTGAGCAGCAGCGAACCCAGCGTGATAGCCAGCGACACCAGCAGGCTGTTGGCGAAGTTGCCGCCCATGCCGGTGCGCGCGAACAGCTCGTGGTAGTTGTGCGTGGTGATGCTCGAAGGCAGCAGTGGCGGCGGGAAATGACTGGCCTCACCCTGCGGCATGAACGAGACCGAGAGCATCCACAGCAGCGGTGCAAGGCTGACCAGGGCCAGCACCAGCAGCGCACCATTGATCATCCACGGATACCAGCGCGACTGGCCGATTTCACGACTCATACCAACTGCCTCTTGCGGCCGAAACGCAGCATCACGGTGGTCACCGCCAGGATGATCAGGAACAGCAGGAACGCTACAGCCGATGCGCGTCCCAGGTTCCACCACTTGAAGCCTTCCTCGAACATGAAATACAGCACGCTGACGGTGCTCTGCAGTGGATCGCCGCGGGTCATGACGTACGGCTCGGCGAACAGCTGGAAGTAGCCGGACACGGTGATCACCCCGACCACCAGCAGTACCGGGCCGAGCATCGGCAGGGTGATGTGCAGGAACTGCTTCCAGCGCGAAGCACCGTCGATGCGCGCGGCTTCGTACAGGTCATGCGGGATCGCCTGCAGGCCGGCGAGGAAGATCACCATGTTGTAACCGAAGTTCTTCCACACCGCGAACAGCATGATGGTCGGCATTGCCCAGTTGGGATCACCCAGCCAGTCGATCGGACTGATGCCCAGGTGGCCCAGCCCGTAGTTCACCAGGCCATAGCTGGTATGGAACAGGTAGCGCCAGATCACCGCCACCGCCACCAGCGTGGTCACCACCGGCGCGAACAGTGCCGTACGGAACAGCGCCTTGAAGCGCGCGGCCGGTGCGTTGAGCAGCATGGCCGCGCCCAGCGACACGCCGATCGACAACGGTACGCCGATCAACACGAAGTAGGTGGTGTTCCACAGCGACTTCCAGAACATCGGCGTCTGCAGCAGGTCGATGTAGTTCCCCAGGCCGACGAAGCGCAGGTTGCTGCTGTCGGCCAGTGCATAGAGGTCGAAGTCAGTCACGCTCAGCGCCAGCGCCGAGGCGACCGGCAGGCCGAAGAACACGCCCAGCACGATCAGCGAGGGGCCGGCGAAGATCCAGCCGGCCAGCGAAGTACGTTTCATTGCGCGCTCCCGGCGGCCACTGCGCTGCTCGAGCGCGGCGACGGCGCGCGCTCCTGCAGGCGTTGTTGTTCATGCATCCAGCGGCGCTTGGCCAGCACCTTGTCCACGCGCTGGTCCAGTTCGGCCACGGCCTTGTCCTGCGGCAGGCCACCGCGCACGACCTTCTCGGTGACAATGCGCATTTCCTGCACGATGCGCTCCCATTCGAGCACCTTCGGCGTCGGCTTGACCCGCTCCAGCTGATCACGGAACGCGGCGGCCAGTGGATCGTTGGCCAGCGACGGCGCGTTCCAGGCACTGCGGCGCGGCGGCAGATCGCCGATGATCGAATGGAAGCGTGCCTGGATTTCCGGGCGCGACAGGAATTCGATCAGCTTCCAGGACGCCTCCTTCTGCTGCGATTTGCGGAAGATCACCAGGCTGGTGCCACCGGCGATGCCCGCGCCCGGACCGTCCGGCCCCGGCAGCGCAGCGGTGCCCCACTGCCCTTCCAGTTCCTTCGGCTGCAGTTTCTTGAACTCGCGGATGTTCCAGGGACCGGAGATGTAGAACACGTTGAAGCCGCGGAAGAATTCATCCCAGACGTTGGAGATCTGTGTCTCGGACATCTTCGGCGCCCAGCCCTGCTCGAACATGTTGGCGTAGAAGGACAGCGTGCGGCGGAACCCCGGGCTGGCGAAATTGCCGCGGGTATCGTCGTCGCGCAGCAGCGGATCGGGCTGCTGCAGGGCCAGCGACAGCTGCTGCTCGAACTCATTGATCGGCATCAGCACCGCGTAGCGGTTCGGGCCCTGCATGCGCTTGATCGCCGCCATCTGCTCCTCCCACTCCGGCCACGTGCGCGGCGGGTGGTCGTAGCCGGCCTTGGCCAGCAGGTCCTTGCGGTAGTAGATCAGGCGCGTATCGACGTACCACGGCACGCCGACCAGCTCACCGTGGATCACGTTGGTGTCCCAGATGCCCTGGAAGTAATCTTTCGGGTCGACCACGGTGGAGCGCTGCACGAACGGCTGCAGCGGGGTCAATGCATCGAGTTCGGCGAACTCCGGCACCCAGGTATTGCCGAGCTGGCACACGTCCGGCAGTCCGTCGGCAGCGAACGCGGTCAGCAGCTTTTCGTGCGCGGCGGTCCACGGGATGTTCTGCACATCCACCTTGATGCCGGGATTTTCGGCCTCGAACTCGTGGATCAGCTCGCTGACCACCTCGGCTTCGCGGCCCATCGCCCAGAAGCGCACGGTGGTGGTGCCCGGTTCGGTGCGGGCGCAGCCGGCCACGGCCAGGGCGGCCAGGGCAGGCAGCGCCCAGCGGCGCAGGCGGTCGATCCAGTTCGGCATCGGGTTACTTGCCCTGGCCTGTGGTGCGGTTGGCATTGTTCTTCTGTTCCTGCGCGGCAGCCGCGCGTGATTCGGCGATACCCACCGCGCGTGCTGCCGCGGCCTTTTCGTCCTTCTGCAGTTCCAGCGGCTGGAACGACCCTTCCGGCGCCAGCCAGCCGCCGCTGAATCCGGCCCGCTCCAGGCCCTTGCGGATGTACGGATTCTTCTTCATCACTTCCCAGACGAAGTCGTTGCGGTAGTTGGCGATCATGGTCAGGATCGGCCCCTGGTCGATGGCGATGTAGTCGCTGGCGACCCAGCCGCGATCCGGCACCAGGCGACCGGTCTTGATCGGGATGTCATAGTTGAAGCTGGGATTGAACGAATCCAGGAAGCCGTAGCTGGAATAGATGTAGTCGCCGTAGCGCTTGTGCATTTCCAGCGTGGCCGGGATCACCTGCTCGGGCGCGAACACCACCGAGGCGATCGCCGCAGTCGGGGCAATGGTGCCGTCATCGAAGTTCTCGCGCAGGCCGGCGCCGCGCGAGGAGTAATGGCGGAACTGGCGCTGTTCGCCGCGGTACTCCTGCGTGGTGTTCTGCGGGCCATCACTGGCGGTCAGGCCCCAGACGTTCTCGCCATAGTCCTTCCACTGCATCGGGTTGGCGATGGCGTATTCGCGCTGGGCCAGCGCGGCCGAGCGGCTGTTGAGGAAATAGGTGCTGCCGCGCTCGCGCATGTACGCGTCCTGGATATCGCGGAAATCGATCCAGACGTGGCTGTACTGGTGGCCGAACAGCGGGCCGAAGGAAAGGTATTCCTGGCCCTGGTAGACACCCCAGTCGTTGTCATAGGTGCGCGTCCACACCGTCCACGCGTCCGGGCTGACCGGGTGCGTGGGCGAGCCCAGGGCGAGGATGTAGACCATCATCGCCTCGTTGTAGCCCATCCAGTCGTGGTCGATGAAGCCGCTCTCGGGGAACCAGCCCATCGAGATCAGCGGTGCACGCTGCTGCAGCCACGGCCAGTCGACCTTCTTGTACAAGGTATCGGCAATCTGGCGGATTTCCTTCTCGCGCGGATCGTCACCGTCGTAGTACGACTGCGCGAACAGCACGCCCATCATCAGCAGTGCGGTATCCACCGAGGACAGTTCGACCCAGCTGTCGTAGCGACGGCCTTCCTGCATGTCCAGGAAGTGATAGTAGAAACCCTTGTAGCCCGCCTTGCCGGTGCGCTGCGGGCCCATCGGCACGTCGCGGAAGAATTTCAGGGTGGTCAGGGTCCGGTCGATCGCCTGGTTGCGGCTGACCCAGCCGTTCTCGATACCGATGGGATAAGCGGTCAGCGCGAAACCCACCGACGCGATGCTTGCGAACGGCCGCGACGGATAGCGGTCCGGGGTCAGGCCATTGATCTCGTTGGTGGTGTCCCAGAAGAACTGGAAGGTGCGGCGCTCGATGTCATCGAACAGCGGCGGCAGCTCCGGCTTCATCGGCCGCGGCGGTGCATCGGCCTCGATCAGGATCACCGGCGGACGCGGCTTGGCAGGCTCCTGCTGGGCCGGCTGGCAGGCGGCGACGGCCAGGCTCAACGCTGCCGCGGACAACAGATGGCGTGCCTGCATGGCGCGGTTCCTCCGGTGGTCTGATCGATGGGAAAGCATACCGTCCAATGATCTGAAATCGTTTACAAGATGCGCTCTTAAAAAAACCACGAAAAACGTGGTTTGACACCGCGATCATTGCCCACGCCGCTGCCCCCTGCCCGGCAGCGGCGTGGGCAATGGACCGGCACGGGGCCGGCCATTGCCGTTCTCACACAATCGATGCCGCCGGCGGACCGGCGGCATCGGATACAGCAACAGGCGGCGCCGCTTAGAAGCGGAAGCCCACTTCGGCCTTGACCTGGCGCGGAGTGCCGATGATGTCGCCGGTCTCGTTGTAGCTGGCCTGCAGCTTGCCGTTGGTCTTGACGTAGTTGTAGGTGGAGAAGTTGTCGAAGTTGAACACGTTGATGATGTCCAGGCGGGCGTACAGCTCGGTGTTGCCCGCCAGCTTGAACGTCTTCGTCGCCTGCAGGTCGACCGAACGGTAGCCGAAGATCTTGCCACCCACCAGGAACTTGCCGGTTGCGTTGGGCACGGCCGCCTGCGGGGTCGGCAGGGTGTAGCCGCTGGCCTGCATCACCGGGTACCAGTCGTTGACGGCGGTCGGGGTGGCCAGGGTGATCTTGCCGCCGAAGGTGATGCCCCAGAAGCCCGCGTACGAACCGGTCACCACCAGGCGGTGGCGCGGTGCGCCGTTGGAGCGGATGGTCGGGTAGTCACCGATCAGACCGCGATCAAAGGCGTACTTCTCGTTGATGTCGCGGTTGTGGCGCGCGGTGGTCCAGGTATAGGCGATCGAGGTGCCCCAGCCGCTTTCCTTGGTGAACGGCTTCTGCGCCGACAGCAGGACCTGGGTGGCACGGGTCTTGATGCCCTGCTGGCCGATGATCAGGCTGCCGAAGCCCGGTACGTTGCAGCTCCAGGCCTGGCTCAGGCCCGGGGAGGTGCCACCGCACAGGCGCGGATCATCGAAGAACTGGCCGGTCGGATAACGGTTGCCCAAGGTGAAGGCGAAGCCGTCGTAGCTCAGGGTACGTGCGATGGTGGCGTCGGTCAGCCAGTCGCCGATCTGGTTGCTCATGCCCAGGCTGAACTGGTCCGAGTACGGCGCCTTCAGCTTGTTGTTCAGCAGGTCCACTTCCAGGCCGGCATTGCTGGTCGCGCCGACCAGTGCCTGCAGGTTGCCGATGCCGTTGAGCAGGTTCGGGTTCCAGTCATAGCAGGCAGCCTGGCCGTTGATGCAGGCGCCGGTGGCCGGGTTGCGGAAGTAGATGGTCGGCTGCGGCAGGGCCAGCTTGGTGGTTTCCAGCTGCAGGTTGTCGAACAGGTCGCGGTCGTAGGAACGACCAGCACCACCATGGATCACGTGCTGCTCGTCGGCATTGATGTCATACGAGAAGCCCAGGCGCGGCTGCCAGGCATCCTTGAATGCCTTGCGGTTGTGACCGTTGCTGATGTAGTCGCTGATGTCCAGGCCGCCCAGTGCCAGCGAATCGGCATAGGTCTGGCCGGCGGGAGCGCGCGGATCCTGCGAATAGATGGCGTCGACCACCTGCTGCGGGGTCACGAAGTCCAGGTAGGACGGGGTCTTTTCGTAGTCCCAGCGCAGGCCGATGTTCAGCTGCAGGTGATCGTTGACCTGCCAGTCGTCCTGGATGAACACGCCGTACTGCTTGGACTTCGAACGCACTTCGCCGGACACGCCGGTCACGCCGGTCACCGGCTTGACGAACTGCGCCTTGTACGGAATGGAATCGGGGAAGTCCGGATCGCCCAGCGAGTAGGTGAAGGTCGGATTGATCTGCGCCGCATCGGATGCGTACAGGTCGATCTGCTTGTACTTCACGCCCATCTTGATGGTGTGGTCACCGGCCCACTGGATGCCATCCAGGGTCAGGTTGTCTTCGATCGACCAGCCCTTCTGGCCCTTCACCTGCGAATCCAGTGCCGAGGCGCCACCGATCTTCACGATGGTGCGGTCTTCGGGGCCGTCCGGTGCGGTGTAGGTGATGCCGTTGGCCAGCGTCAGCGGCGTCGGGTTGTTGAACGAATCCTCGTGGGTGACCATCAACTCGTTGTAGTAGCGCTCACCGCTGTGGTTCCAGCGCAGGGCGTAACGACGGTCGGTGTTGACCACTTCACGGCCGGCTTCCGGCGAGGTCTGGCCACTGAACTGCGACTGGGTTTCGTCGCGGTCCTGGAAGGTCAGCTCGATGCGATCGTTGTCGGTCGGCTCGAAGTCGATCTTGCCGAAGATCAGGTCCTGCTGGAACGGCTGGCTGGCCGGGCCAAGGCCGGCGGCGCCGGCCGGCGGCAGCAGGCCGGCAGCGCCGGTGACCGCGCCATCCGGCGCGATGGTGACCGGCAGGTCGAAGCGCTTGGCTTCGTAGGTCACGAAGAAGTGCGCCTTGTCCTGGATGATCGGGCCACCCAGGGCGAAGCCGTATTCCTTCTCGGCCGAGACCATCTTCTCCTTGCCACCCTGGCGCTCGGCCGGGGTCTTGGCACGCATGTCTTCATCGGTGTAGCGGTAGAACGCCTCACCCTTGAACTCATTGGTGCCGGACTTGGTCGCAGCCGTCACGGCGGCGCTCGACACCTGGCCATACTCGGCCTTGTAGTTGCCGCTGATGACCTTGTATTCGCCGATGGCCAGCTGCGGGAACGGGTTACCGGCGCTGCCGGACTGGCCGGCCACGCCGCCGCCCTTGACGTAGCTCTTCTGGCCGACGCCGTCGATGTAGACGTTGGTGCCATCTGCATTGGTTGCGCCGCCGCGCAGCGAGGTGTTGCCCTTGGCATCGCGGGTGAAGATCAGGCCCGGCACCGCGTCGGCGAACTCCAGGAAGTTGCGCGACACCTGCGGGGTGGTCTGGATCTGCTGCAGGCTGACGGTCTTGCCAACTTCGGAGGTGCGCACTTCCTGCAGCAGGGTCGGCGCAACAACGTTGACGGTGTCCAGGTTGGTGGCCGCGGTCGAGCCCGGGGTGCTGCTGGCTGCGCCAGCGAAGTTCAGCGTCGCGGTCGAAGCCACGGTGACGGTGACCTTCTGGGTCTGGCCGTTGGCGACCACGTTGTACGTGCCCGGATCCAGGCCCATCAGCGAGTAGCTGCCGTCGGCGCGGATGGTGCCACGGCGGACGGTACCGGTGGCGACGTTGGTGGCGGTCACTTCGGTGCCGGCCTGGGCACCGGCAACCTGGCCGCGCAGGCTGGCGTTGGCCGACTGCGCCATGACGTTCGGGGCGGCAGCCAGCATCAGGCAGCTGACCAGAGCGGTGCTCAGCAGCCGGCGCGCCGGCATGCGGAAGGTGGTATGCATCATCAACTCAATCTCCGGGTGGCGGTAACCGCTTGCGCGGTCCCTGCGATCAGTCAAAAAAAGAAGAAACGCCTCTGGCTTCAACGGCCGGATGGCGGAGTGGTGGAATCGCGAACAATCAAGCGGGGAACCAGGGTCTGCTTGTCCCCTGCCCCATCCGTGGAGGTGCCGTCCATCAACTGCATCAGGCGCGTCATGGCCCGGTCGCCGAGCTCGGCGATGCTGACCTGCATGGTGGTCAGCGACGGGTGGACGAAACGCGCCAGTGGAATGTCATCGAAACCCGCCAAGGCCACATCGGCCGGGACGCGGACCCCTGCCTGCGTGAACGCATACAGGCAGCCCAGGGCCATCATGTCGTTGGCGGCGAATACGGCATCGGGCAGCGCTCCGGCTGCCAGCAACTCCTGACCGGCACGATGGCCGGAAGCTTCGTCGAAATCACCGGGCAACTCGATGCCTTCGGCGCCACCGCCAGAAGCCGCCAGCGCGTCACGGAAGCCGCGCAGGCGCTCGCGCGCGTCGAAGTTGAGGTCCGGACCAGAAATGAAGGCAATGCGGCGGTGGCCGGCATCCAGCAGGTGGCGGGTCATCGCCATTGCGCCGGCGTGGTCGTCGATGCTCAGCACCGGGTGGTCCTGCCCGGGCAGATAGGTGTTGATCAACACCGTCGGCAACGACTGCGGCAGGTTGTCGGTCAGGAAGCCCGGGCTCTCGGCATAGGGCGAAAGCACCAGCAGGCCGTCGACGCGGCCGCGCATGGCACGCAGGGCGGCGCCCTGCTGTTCCTGGTCACCGTGGTAGCTGGACACCAGCAGGTGCTGGCGGCGGTTGCGGGCCACCCCGTCAATGCCGCGCATCAGCTCGGAGAAGAACTCGCCGTACAGGTCAGGCAGCACCACGCCCACCGTATTGGTGCGGCGGCTGCTCAGGCTGCGGGCGGCGGCGTGCGGGGTGTAACGCAGCCGTGCGGCCACCTCCAGCACAAGCTGGCGGACCGGTTCGGCGACATTTTCATGCCCGTTGAGCGCGCGGGAAACCGTGGCCACGGAGACCCGGGCTTCGCGTGCGACGTCTTTGATTGTGATAGCTGCCTTGTTCACGAAGCCGCCCTCCACGGCTTGGACCTACCAGCATTGGCGCGGAATGTAAGCGTTTCCATCCAGGCTTGTAAACAGTCCGTTAGGCGAATGTCCCGAAATGGACATGAAAACCTGTCCGTGGCGAGGCCATGAAGGACCCGCCAGGACAGCGTGGGACAAGGGCTCAGCCCTGTTCTGACGGGGTCTGCGCGCGGATGGACAACGCGTGGATATCGGTCTCCATCATCGACCCCAGCGCGGCATAGACCGCGCGGTGCCGGGCAAGCGGCCCCAGCCCGGCGAAGCGCTCACTGACCACATGCACGTTGAAATGGCCGCGCCCGTCGCGCGCACCGGCATGGCCGGCGTGACGATGGCTATCGTCCTCGATCTCCAGCACGCTCGGCGCCAGCGCCTGCTGCAGCGCATCACGGATCCGCTCGATCCGTTCCGCGTTCACGGCAGCACCTTGCGGAACGGGCGGACCTGCACGCGGGTGTAGACGCCTGCAGCCACGTACGGGTCGGCATCGGCCCAGGCCTGGGCCTGCGGCAGCGACTCGAACTGCGCGATCACCACCGAACCGCTGAAACCGGCCGGGCCCGGGTCTTCACTGTCCACCGCCGGGCACGGCCCGGCCAGCAGCAGGCGTCCCGCGTCGCGCAGCGCATGCAGCCGCGCCAGATGCTCCGGCCGCGCCTGCAGCCGCTGCGCCAGCACATCCTGGCCGTCATACCCTTCGATCACATACCACACCGGCATTTCCTCGCTTGCATTGTCGGGTCCGCCGATTCTAGCCAATGCAGCCCCTGCCCCGGTCCGGCTGGACACTGGCGCAGCAAAGGCTTACCCTAGACTCCATTGCACGTGGCTGGATGCAGCAGCCCGTTGGTTTCTGCGGCCACGCAGCCCCCGACGACAGATCCGCTGCTTCAAACCGGACCACCTGGCCGGGCCACGTAGACGACCTCCCCGTAGTTCTGTCGCTGCCGTTTACTGCGGCGCGTCCTGCTGTTTGATATGTGTGGAATCGCGCCGATCCCGGCGCGTCTGGTGCCCTGGGGCTCCGTGGCGTTGGCCCGGCGAACCCGGTGCCGCGACTGGTCCGTTGCAATCCTGATGTCCATTAGATGACTTCCGAACTCGCGCTCGACGCGAACCCGCCAACCCGGCCGCCCGCCCCCAGCAGCAGGAAATGCCGCTGGCCGTGGTGCATGGGCAACCGGTCCTGCAGATCCCGCAGGACCTGTACATCCCGCCGGACGCGCTGGAAGTCATCCTGGACGCCTTCGAAGGCCCGCTGGACCTGCTGCTGTACCTGATCCGCCGCCAGAACCTGGATGTGCTGGACATTCCCGTGGCCGAAATCACCCGGCAGTACGTGGAATACATCACCGTGATGCGCGAGCTGCGCTTCGAGCTGGCGGCCGAGTACCTGGTGATGGCCGCGATCCTGGCCGAGGTGAAGTCGCGGATGCTGCTGCCGCGCCCGGTCAGCGAGGAAGGCGATGAGGCCGACCCGCGCGCCGAGCTGGTGCGCCGGCTGCAGGAGTACGAACGTTTCAAGCAGGCCGCCGAGGACATCGACGCCCTGCCCCGCCAGGACCGCGACACGACGGTGGCGCATGCCTTCATGCCCGAGCGCGCCACGGTGAAGCTGCCGCCGCCGGTGGACCTGAAGGAAATGCTGCTGGCCCTGCACGACGTGCTCAAGCGCGCCGAGCTGTTCAGCGGCCACGCCATCAAGCGCGAAGCACTGAGTGTGCGGCAACGCATGGGCGAAGTACTGGGACGCCTGGAAGACGGCAAGTTCTATCGTTTTGAAGGGCTGTTCACCGCCGAAGAAGGCAAGCTGGGCGTGCTTGTCACGTTCCTGGCAGTGCTGGAACTGGCCAAGGAACAGTTGCTGGACATCGTCCAGGAAGAACCGCTGGCGCCGATCTACGTGAAGTCGCTGGCTGCTGGCAACACCAACGCGCCGCTGCAGTTCAGCAGCGAGTTTGACGACAACGACGCCGCCAATGCCAACGAGTGAGCGCTGACTGCCGATGGATCAATCGCTGATCGACCGCATTGTCGAGGGTGCCCTGCTGGCCTCCAGCCAGCCACTCACCCTGGCCCAGCTGAAGGACCTGTTTCCGGAAGAGGAACCGGCACCGCCGGGCAGCATCGAACGTGCGCTGGAGCGCCTGCGCGAGGCCTGCGAAGGTCGTGGCGTGGAACTGGTCGAGGTCGCCTCCGGCTTCCGCTACCAGGTCACCAGCGAAGTACATGGCTGGATCAGCCGGCTGTGGACCGAACGCAAGACCCGCTACACCCGCGCCACCCTGGAAACCCTGGCGCTGATCGCCTACCGGCAGCCGATCACCCGCGGCGAGATCGAGCAGGTGCGCGGCGTGGCGGTCAGCAGCAACATCATCCAGGCGCTGGAAGAACGCGAATGGATCCGCGTGGTCGGCCACCGCGACGTGCCCGGCAAGCCGGCGCTGTTCGGCACCACCAAGGGCTTCCTGGACTACTTCGGGCTGAAGCGGCTGGACGAACTGCCGCCGCTGTCGGAACTGAAGGACCTGGGCGAGCTGGAACCGCAGCTGGCCCTGGATCGTGATGCACCGGCCGTGGCCGGTGCCGAGGGTCCGGACATCTCGGCCAGCGCCGATGGCGTTGCCGCGAACGATGACGCCGGCCTGGCCGGCAGTGACACCCCCGATTCCGCCAATGCAGCCCCTGCATCGGCCTCCGATGAGCAAGCACCTTCGCCCCTCGATGATGGGCACCCCGATTCCGCGCCGGGCGAGCGCGCGGTGCCAGTGAACGAACGCGAAGACAACGCCGTCGCGATGACGACCGTGGCTGTTGACCAAGCCGATTCCGAACCAGAGGCCGACCTCGAAACCGTCGGCCGGAGCAAAACTGATGAGTGACACCCCCGTAACAAGCTCTCGCTGAAGCGCGAAGCCACCTCCGAACAGTTCAAGCTGGAAGAGCGCCTGCACAAGGTGCTGGCCCAGGCCGGCCTCGGCTCGCGCCGCGCGCTGGAACAGCGCATCGCCGAAGGCCTGGTCAAGGTCAACGGTGAAGTCGCGCAGACCGGCATGTCGGTCAAGAGCGGCGACAGGATCGAACTGGATGGCCGCGGCTTCGTCGCCACTGCCCTGGCCGAGCCGTCGCGCGTGCTGGTCTACAACAAGCCGGAAGGCCAGGTGACCACCCGCGAAGATCCCGAAGGCCGCCCGACCGTGTTCGAGTCGCTGCCGCCGCTGAAGGGCGCGCGCTGGATCGCCATCGGCCGCCTGGACATCAACACCACCGGCCTGCTGCTGGCCACCACCGACGGTGAGCTGGCCAACGCCATGATGCACCCGTCGTTCGAGGTCGAGCGCGAGTACGTGGTGCGCGTGCGTGCACCGGAAGGCGAGGAAAAGGTCTCCGACGCCATCGTCGACCGCCTCAGCCGTGGCGTCGCACTGGAAGACGGTCCGGCCAAGTTCGATGAGATCGAACGCATCGGCGGCACCGATTCTCACGACTGGTTCCGCGTCGTGGTGAAGGAAGGCCGCAACCGCGAAGTGCGCCGCCTGTGGGAATCGCAGGGCTGCCAGGTCAGCCGCCTGAAGCGCACCCGCTATGGCAAGGTGAGCCTGCCGCGCGAACTGGCCCGTGGCCATTCGGTGGAACTGGGCACCGCTCAGGTGGAAGCGCTGCGTGCGCAGCTGAAGCTGGAAGAAGGCGCTCCGTCGGCATTGACGCTGCAGCCGGTGATCGGCCAGCGCCGCGCCGCAAAGACCACCGTGCGCGTGCGCGAAGGTGGCCGCGGCAATGCCTACGTCAATGGCCACAACACCGCTGACGAAGGTCGCGAGCTGCGCCGTTTCGACAACGTCCGCGAAGACCGCGGCCGTGGTCGCGGCGGCAAGGGTGGCGGCTTCAAGGGCGGCCTGACGGTCAGCGGTGAAGCAGCGGCCAAGCAGTCGCAGAAGCCGTTCAAGCAGCGCGCGCCGAAGAATGACCGTTCGCTGCCGGAAGGCAATCCGGCCGCGTTCCGCACCTGGTACGTGCCCGATGGCGTGAGCACCGGCCCGAGCGGCCATCGCAATGCCGGCCCGGGCGCACGTGGCCCGGGTGCCCGTGGTCCGGGCGCAGGCGGCCAAGGCCGTCCGTACGGCAAGCCGAAGGGCCCGGGCGCCGGTGGCGGCCAGGGCCGTGGCGGTTTCGGTGGTGAAGGCCGTGGCGGCGCAGGCGGTCAGGGTCGTCCGGCCGGTGCCGGCAACCGCTCGCAGGGCCAGGGCAACAAGCACCCGTACGGTCATCCGGGCAACGCCCCGAGCTTCCCGTCCGACCATGCAACCCCGGGTTTCAACCCGTATGGCAGCCCAAAGCCGGCACAGGGCGCCCGTCCGGGCGGTCGTGGTCCGGGTGGTGGTGGCAACCGTGGCCCGGGCGGTAGCCGTGGTCCCGGCGGTCCGGGGGGCCACCGTGGCCCCGGTGGCAACCGCGGTCCCGGCGGCCCGCGCCGTAGCGGCCCGCGCGGCGGCTGATCACAGGCCACGCTGAAATGAGAAACCCCGGCCCAGGCCGGGGTTTTTCTTTAAAAAAGGGACGGAGGGGATTAAGTCGTTTTCGCCCCTTCGACACATGGCGTGGCGAAAACGACTTAATCCCCTCCGTCCCCTTTTGCGTGGCGCTGGAAAGCGGCGGGCGTGGTGCCGGCCATGCTGCGGAAGAAGGCGATGAACGGGCTCTCGGCGGAGAAGCCAGTGTCCTGCGCCACATGCGCGACGCGATGCCCGAGCAGCAGCAGCTCCATGGCCCGCATCAGGCGCCATTGCTGGCGCCAGGCCTGATAGCCCATGCCGGTATCACGTTGCATCAGCCGGCCAATGGTGCGCACGCTCAGACCCGCGCGCTCGGCCAGCTCGCCCAGTTCGGGCGGCAGCTGTTCGGCCAGCGGCAGGCAACGTGCAATGCGTGGATCACGCGGCAAAGGCAGGTCCATCGGCGCCACCGGTGCAGCGGCGATTTCCAGCACGCACAACGCCAGTTGATGGTATGCGCGCGGCAATTGCCAGTCATGGTCGAACGGCGCCTGCGTGATCGGCTCCAGCAAGGCCTGCAGCAGCGGACCTACGCCGATGATCGCCGGTTGCCGGGGCAGCTGGGCCGACAGGGTGGCGTCGAAATACAACGAACGGTAGTCGACCGCCTGGCGCATCTGCGCGCGATGGCGCAGCCCGCCCGGAATCCACGCCGCGCGCGCAGGCGGCAGCAGGCTGATGCGATCACCGTAGGTCAGGCGCGTACAGCCCTGCCGGGTGTAGAGCAGCTGCGCGCGTGCATGCTGGTGCCAACCCGAATCGTGATCCGCCAGTGACGCCGCGATCCCCAGCACCGGAGCGCTCCAGGCGTCAGCGTCGAAGGGCGCGTCCGGCTGCAACCAGGCCATGTCCGATTTCATATATCCAATGACAGGATGCAGAGAGTGCGCCATTACAGGCACGACCACAATGCGCGGCCCTGTTCGTGGAGCGCCCGCATGTCGCGTCGCCTGTTGTTGCTCACCATCGCGCTGCTGATGTTTCCCCAGCTGGCGCAGACCCTGTACAGCCCGGCCCTGGCCGATCTGGCCAAACGCTTCGCCCTGCCGCCGGGTACCGCCAGCCAGGCGATGAGCCTGTATCTGTTCGGCTTCGCTGCAGGCGTGCTGCTGTGGGGGCGCCTGGCTGATCGTATCGGTCGTCGCCCAGCCCTTCTCTGTGGCCTCGGCGTCTTTGCCGCGGCTGCACTGGGCGGCCTGCTGGCTGGCAGCTTCGGCCCGGTGTTGCTGGCCCAAGCGCTGGCTGCGGTCGGCGCCGCCTCCGCTTCGGTGGTCACCCAGACCGTGCTGCGCGACCATCTGCAGGGGCCGGCGTTGGCGCAGGCATTCTCCTGGATCGGCATGGCCCTGGCCCTGAGTCCGGCCATCGGCCTTGCACTGGGCACGCTGCTGGTCGCCGCCCATGGCTACGTCGGCGTACAGTCCGGCCTGCTGCTGATCGCTGCCCTGCTGGCAGTCGCATGCCTGGCGGGCCTGCGTGAAAGCCGCCCTGCACATATCCCGCACACGCCCATGCTGCCGCTGCTGCGGCAACTGCTGCGCGATCGCTGGATCTGGTCACAGGCGCTGCTGGTGACGGCGTTCAACGTGGCGATGTACAGCTGGTATGTACTCGGCCCCTTCGTGTTTGCGCGCCTGCACTGGCCCGCCGTCTGGTTCGGCGCCAGCGGCGCGGTGCTGGCACTGGGCTCGGCATTGGGCGCGTGGGGCAATGGCCGCCTGCTGCGTGCAGGCGTTGCCACAACAACGCGCATCCGCATCGCCGCAGGCCTGGTCCTCACGGGAGGCTTGCTGGCCGCGTTGCTGCATGATCACCCTGCCCTGGTCGCGGCGATGGTCCCAGTGGTGACGGGCTTCGGCCTGGCCATTCCCAATGTGCTCGGCCAGGTCCTGCGCGGCTATCCACACTGTCTCGGCAGCGCAGGCGCGCTGTTCGGCCTGCTCTACTACCTGTTGATCGGTGCGGCAATGGCGCTGGTCGGTGCAGTGCAGCTGCTGGGACCGACGCTCATCGTGTGTGGCCTGCTGGCCTTGTGGTTGCAGCGACGGCGTCCCGCTGCGACCTAGGAATTGCTGCAAATGGAGCGCACTGTGCGCGGCTTCCGGGAACGGCTTTGATTCGCTGGCTATCGTGCGCGCTGTCCCACCCAAGGCAGATGCCCATGATCACCATCACCGCCGAACAGGCCCGCGCCAATGCTGACGCCGCCAAGCGCCCGATCGAGCTGTTCTACCGCGACCTCGACAACGCCATCCAGGCCGGCTCGGAAAATGGCCGTCGCTACATCGTGTTCGGCTTCAGCCAGGTAATGGCCAGCGAGCAGCTCGTCGAAGACGCGGTCGCACAATTGCTGAAAAATGGTTTCGATGTCGAACGGCTGTTGAGCGACTCCGAACAGCACTACATCCGCATCAGCTGGGGAACTGCCGAGCCGACGCGCCTCAGCGACGGTTGATGGTGAAGGCGGCGCCGTCCACGCCCAGGTCCCAGCCCTTGCCGGTGCCGGACAGGGCCAGCGAGATGTCGCCCTTGGTCATCACCTGCGCATTGCTGGATTTCACCGCGCCGGCATGCGCACCGACCGAGGCGTAGGTGCCCAGCAGCTCGTTGACGCTGACCGCGCCGGTGAAGCTGCCACGCCCATTGGTGATCTTCGACTTGCCCACGGTCAGGCCGCCGCCCTTCACTTCAATGCGCACCGGCAGGCTGGCGCCATTGCTGCAGCTGACGGTGCCGTTGCCCGACGCGGTCTTGTAGATCAACGACCAGCCGGACAGGTTGTAGCGCAGCTGGCAATCGAGGTTACCAGCGGCGTGCGCGGCCGGGGCCAGCGTGGCAGCGGACAGGGCCAGCAGCAGGGCGAAGGGCTTGTTCATGGCGGGACTTCCAGTTCGATCGACTGCCGGCGAATCTAGCAGCGCGCACGTGCACGTTGGATGCAGGCGCGCGCGCTGCGTGGCAGGCATTCAGCCGCCGTCGTGCTGTATCAGGCCTGCTCGTCCAGGTGGAAGGCATCGGCATCGAGCATCGCCGGGAAACGCGCGCGGTGGGCGGCCAGCGCCTCGGCCGAGATGGTGGTGGTGACCACCTGTTCGCGCTCGCGGATCTCCACCTGCGGCTGGCCGAGGAAATCCAGGACTGCGCTGTCGCCGGCGTAGTGCAGCTGGTTGCCGTCCACGCCGACGCGGTTTACCGCCGCCACGAAGCACAGGTTCTCGATTGCCCGCGCACGCAGCAGGGTCTTCCACGCATAGGCGCGCGCAGACGGCCAGTTGGCGACGAAGATCTGCAGGTCGAAATCCAGCTGCTGCGGGCGTTCGACGTTGTAGCGGTTGCGGCAGAACACCGGGAAACGCAGGTCGTAGCAGACCTGCGGATTGATCCGCCAACCCTTCCATTCCACGCTCAGGCGCTCGCGGCCAGCAGCATAGCGTTCGTGCTCGCCGCCGTAGCGGAACAGGTGGCGCTTGTCGTAGTACTGCAGCTCGCCCTCGGGCGTGGCAAACAGCAGGCGGTTGTACACGCCCTCGCCGTCGCGCAGCTGCACGCTGCCGATCACCGCCGCGTCCAGCGCCTTCGCTTGTTCGCGCACCCAGGCCACGGACGGGCCGTCCATGCCTTCGGCCTGGGCAATGGCCTCGTTGGAGAAACCACTGGTGAAGGTCTCCGGCAGGATCACCAGGTCGGTGGTGCCGGCCAGCGGCGCCAGCAGCGCACCATAGTAGGCACGGTTGCCGGCCGGGTCGTGCCAGCGGGTGTCGCCCTGGACGAGGGAAATGCGCAGGTCCTGCATGTCTACGCCTCCGCTCACAGCAGCCGCAGGCGTTCGATCGCCGCGTCCATGGTCGCTTCGTTCTTGGCAAAGCACAGGCGCACCAGGCGCTGGCCGGCCGGCGGAGTCTCGTAGAACGGCGACAGCGGAATGGCGGTCACGCCCTTCTCGATGGTCAACCACTTCACGAACTCATGGTCGGGCAGGTCGCTGATGGCCGAGTAGTCCACCAGTTGGAAGTAGCCACCCGGCACCGGCAGCGCTTTCAGGCGCGTACCGGCCAGCTGCTCGCGGAAACGGTCGCGCTTGGCCTGGTAGAAGGCGCCCAGTTCCAGGTGGTGTTCGGGTTCGTCGCGGATCATCGCGGCGAAACCGTACTGCGCCGGGCCGAAGCTGGTAAAGGTGTTGTACTGGTGCACCTTGCGGAACTCGGCGGTCAGCGCCGGCGGCGCGATCGCATAGCCGATCTTCCAGCCGGTGCAGTGGTAGGTCTTGCCGAAGCTGGAGATCACGAATGCGCGCTCGCGCAGCTCCGGGTAGCGCAGCGCCGACTCATGGCGACGGCCGTCGTAGATGATGTGCTCATACACTTCATCGGAAATCAGGTAGATCTGCGTGCCGCGCAGCAGTTCGGCCAGCGCCTGCATGTCCTGCGCCGACAGCATCGCGCCGGACGGATTGTGCGGGGTGTTGACGATCAACATGCGGGTGCGCGGGGAGATCGCTGCACGCACGCGATCCAATCGACGGCGAAGGTCTGCGGATCGAGCGACACATGCACCGCCTTGGCGCCGGCCAGGTCGATCGCCGGCTCGTAGCAGTCGTAGGCCGGGTCGAGCACGATCACTTCCTCGCCCGCACGCACCACGGCGTGGATGGCGTTGAAGATCGCCTCGGTGCCGCCGCTGGTGACGGTGATCTCGCTGTCCGCATCCACCTGCGCGCCGTAGCAGTCCAGCGCCTTCTGGGCGATGGCCTGGCGCAGCGGGGCCACGCCGGTCATCGGCGGGTACTGGTTCAGCCCGGCGGCCATCGCCTTGGCAGTCTCATCGATCAGGCGCTGCGGCGCGGAAAAGTCCGGGAAACCCTGGCCCAGGTTGACCGCGCCGTGTTCGGCGGCGAGCTGGGACATCACGGTGAAGATCGTGGTACCGACCTTGGGCAGCTTGGTGGTGGGTTGCATCGGCCTGGACTGTGGGGAACAAGGCCCTCGAGTTTACGCAATCCGCGCGTCGGTGGTGCCGGCCGCTGGCCGGCAACCTCGGCTGGCAGTTGGAGAAATTGCCAGCCAGCGGCCGGCACTACCCTGCGAATTCACCGCTACAATTGCGACCGCACTCCGGCATGAAGACCCCTGCCCCTTGAACACCCCTGCATTGCTGGCCGCCAGCGGCCTGAGCTTCTCCCGCAATGACGAGCCGGTGTTCGGCCCGCTGGACTTCCATGTGGACGCGGGTGAAGCCCTGCTGGTGCAGGTGGCAACGGCGCCGGCAAGACCACCCTGCTGCGCGTTCTGGCCGGCCTGGCCCGGCCCGGCGCCGGCCAGGTGCGGATCGACGGCAAGCCCTCCAGCAACGCAGAGCGTGCGCGCTATGTCGCCTATCTCAGCCACCTGCCGGCGCTGAAGCCGGACCTCGGCACGCTGGAAAACCTGCACTTCCTGTGTGGCCTGCACGGCCGCCGTGCGCGGCAGATGCCCGGCAACGCGCTGGCCATCGTCGGCCTGGCCGGTTACGAGGACACTCTGGTACGCCACCTGTCGGCCGGGCAGAAGCGGCGGCTGGCACTGGCGCGCATCTGGCTGTCGCCGGCGCCACTGTGGCTGCTCGACGAACCCTACGCCAACCTCGACCTGGAGGGCATCACCCTGGTCAACCGGATGATTTCGGCGCACCTGCGCGCCGGCGGCGCTGCGCTGGTCACCACCCATGGCGCCTATGCCGCACCGCCGTACGTACCCGCCAGCTCGACCTCGGCGGTGCCGCATGATCGCGCCGGGTACCGAACCAGGCCTGTGGCAGACCGCAGGCGCCCTGCTCAAGCGCGACCTGCGCCTGCTCTGGCGCCGCCGCGGCGACGCGCTGCAACCGCTGCTGTTCGCGGTGCTGGTGGTGGTTCTGTTCGCGCTGGCCAGGGTCGTGAGCCACAACTGCTGGCCGCCACCGCCGGCGCCGTGCTGTGGCTGGCGTGCTGCTGGCGGGACAGCTGTCGCTGGATTCGCTGTTCCGTTCCGACGCCGAAGATGGCTCGCTGGAGCAATGGCTGCTGGCGCCGGTGCCGCTGCCCTGGCTGGTACTGGTGCGCGTGCTGCTGCACTGGGCCACCACGGCACTGCCGCTGATCGTGGTCAGCCCGCTGCTGGCCGAAATGCTGCATCTGCCGCATGACCAGCTGCCGATGTTGCTGGCATCGTTGCTGCTGGGCACGCCCTTGCTGAGCCTGATCGGTGGCGTGGTCGCCGCACTGACCGTTGGCATCCGGCGCTCTGGTATTCTCGTGGCGCTGCTGTCGTTGCCGCTGTACGTGCCGGTGCTGGTGTTCGGCGCAGCAGCCTGGCGGCAGCCGGGCGCGGCAGGATCCGGTCGGTGCGCTGCTGATGCTGGGCGCCGGCCTGCTGGTCGCGCTGGTGCTGGCGCCGCTGGCCACCGCCGCTGCAATACGTATTTCTCTGAGTTGACCGAGCTGAGAGCCAATCCACCCCTGCTGGATAGCCGCCACGCATGAATCCGATTGTCCGCTGGTTCCACCAACTCGGTTCGCCTCCCACGTTCGACCGTTTCGCTGCCCGCTGGTCGCGGGTGTTCTACCTTGCTGCAGTGCCGGTGCTGCTGGTCGGCATGTGGCAGGCGCTGCTGGTGGTGCCGCCTGAAGCCAAGCAGCTGGACAGCTTCCGGATCCTCTACATCCACGTGCCCAGTGCCTGGATGAGCCTGTTCGTGTTCGCGCTGATGGCGCTGTATGCCGCGATCGCGCTGATCTGGCGGATCAAGGTCTGCGAGATCCTGGCCATGGCCTGCGCGCCGATGGGCGCCGGCTTCACCCTCATCACCCTGCTGACCGGCAGCATCTGGGGCAAGGGCACCTGGGGCACCTGGTGGGACTGGGACCCGCGCATGACCAGCGAACTGGTACTGCTGTTCCTGTACCTGGGCGTGATCGGCCTGTACCACGCCATCGAAGACCGCCGCAGCGCCGCGCGCGCCGCTGGCCTGCTGGCGATTGTAGGTGTCAGCCTGCTGCCGGTGATCCGCTATTCGGTGGACTGGTGGGGTGGCCTGCACCAGCGCCAGTCGATCAGCGTGTTCGGTGAATCGGCGATCAGCAGCGCGATGATCGCGCCGCTGTGGTGGATGGTGATCGGCACCAAGTTCTGGTTCGCCGGTTCGGTGCTGGCCAAGGCCCGCGCCGACAATCTCGACCGCGAGGCCGGCAAGGCCTGGGTCGGCGGCCGTGTCGATGCCGCGCGCGCCTCCCGGGAGGCCCAGCCATGACCCACCTGCCCTATGTGATCGGCGCCTACGCCGTATTCGTGCTGGTACTCAGCGCCGATGCCCTCGGTTCGTGGCTACGCCTGCGCGTGGCGCGCCGGCTGGCACTGGCCCGCCAGCAGCGGCAGCAGACCCGCGCTGGCAGGCAGGACGCGGCGACGACGCTGTCGACGGAGCTGGAACGATGACCCCGGTGCAGCGTCGCCGCCTGGTGTGGGTGCTGCTGGCCCTGCTCGCCTCCGGCCTGGCCACCGCGCTGGTGGCGATGGCGCTCGAGCGCAACATCGCCTACCTGTACACCCCTTCGGAAGTGCTGCGCGGCGATGTCGATGCACAGTCGCGTTTCCGCTTGGGCGGCATGGTGGTGAAGGGCTCCTTCAACCGCCCGGTCGGCTCGCTGGAGGCGCGCTTCGAAGTGACCGACGGCGATGCACAGCTGGCGGTGACCACCTCGCGGATCCTGCCGGACATGTTCGCCGAAGGCACCGCGGTGGTCGCCAGTGGCCGCCTGCAGGACGGTGTCTTCGTCGCCGACGAAGTGCTGGCCAAGCACGATGAGAAGTACGTGCCGAAGGAAGTGGCCGACAAGATGGGCGATGCCCATCGCAAGCACGACGTGCCGGTGACGGCCCCCGAGGTGCGCTGAGTGCTGCCCGAACTGGGTCAGATCCTGCTGTTGTGTGCGTTGCTGGCCTCGCTGCTGCAGGCCGGCCTGCCGCTGGTCGGTGCGCATCGCAACAACGCGGCATGGATGGCAGTGGCGCGGCCTGCCGCCTTCGCGCAACTGCTGCTGTTGGCCGGCGCCTTCGCGGTGCTGACCGCCGCGTTCGTGCAGCAGGATTTCTCGGTGCGCTACGTGGCCGAGAACTCCAATTCGCTGCTGCCGCTGATCTACCGCTATTCGGCGGTGTGGGGCGCGCATGAGGGCTCGCTGCTGATGTGGGCGCTGGTGCTGGCATTGTGGACCGGCGCGGTGGCGCTGTTCTCGCGGCACCTGCCGGCATCGGTGCAGGCGCGCGTACTGGCGCTGATGGGCATCGTCAGCGTCGGCTTCCTCGCCTTCCTGATCTTCACCTCCAATCCGTTCCTGCGCCTGAACCCGGCGCCGCTGGAAGGCCGCGACCTCAATCCGCTGCTGCAGGATCCGGGCCTGATCATCCACCCGCCGATGCTGTACATCGGCTACGTGGGCTTTGCGGTGCCGTTCGCGTTCGCGGTGGCGGCATTGCTGGAAGGTCGCGTGGATGCGCGCTGGCTGCGCTGGACGCGGCCGTGGACCAACGTTGCCTGGGGCTTTTTGACCCTGGGCATCGCATTGGGCAGCTGGTGGGCCTACTACGAGCTGGGCTGGGGAGGCTGGTGGTTCTGGGACCCGGTGGAAAATGCCAGCTTCATGCCGTGGCTGGTCGGTGCGGCACTGATCCATTCACAGGCCGTCACTGAAAAGCGCGGCACCTTCGGCAGCTGGACCCTGCTGCTGGCGATCGCCGCCTTCGCGCTGTCACTGCTGGGCACCTTCCTGGTGCGCTCGGGCGTGCTGACCAGCGTGCATTCGTTCGCCGCCGATCCCTCGCGCGGCCTGTTCATCCTGGTGTTCCTGTCGGTGCTGGTGGGCGGCAGCCTGCTGCTGTATGCGCTGCGTGCCAGCCAGCTGAGCGTGGACGCCGACGATCCGCGCCGTGGCTTCACCGCCACCTCGCGCGAGACCCTGCTGCTGGCCAACAACCTGCTGCTGGCCACCGCCTGCGCAATGGTGCTGCTGGGCACGCTGTACCCGCTGCTGGCCGATGCGCTGTCGCTGGGCAAGATCTCGGTCGGCCCGCCCTACTTCGGCAGCCTGTTCCTGCTGCTGATGGCACCGATGATCCTGTTGCTGCCGTTCGGCCCGCTGGTGAAATGGCAGCGTGACCAGCCCTCGCGCGCCTTCGCGCTGCTGGCACCTTGGCTGGGACTGGCGCTGCTGCTGGGCGCGCTGGCCTGGTGGCAGGCGCCGCAGAACGGCTGGAAGGCCGGCATCGGCGTCGCCGCTGCGGCCTGGGTCGCACTCGGCACCGCACGCTTCGTCTGGCAGCGCCTGCGCGGCAACGGCCGCTTCACCGCCGAGATGCTCGGCATGATCGTCGCCCACGCCGGCATCGCCGTGTTCCTGGCGGGCGCGCTGCTGGTGGAAGCGCTGAACGTGCAACGCGAAGTGGCGCTGGCGCCTGGCCAGCAGCTGGTGATCGGTCGCCACGAAGTGCGCTTCGAGGGCGTGGACCATCGCGAAGGGCCGAATTTCATCGCCGACCGCGGCCACCTGCGCGTGTTCCTCGACGGCCGCGAGCTGGCCCTGCTGCATCCGGAAAAGCGCCAGTACGCCAGCGGCGGCCAGGTGATGACCGAGGCCGGCATCGATGCACGCTTCGACGGCGATGTCTACGTGGCATTGGGCGAGCCGCTGGGCAACAATGCATGGGCGGTACGGGTGCACATCAAGCCGTTCGTGCGCTGGATCTGGCTGGGCGCGCTGCTGATGGCCCTGGGCGGATTCATCACCGCCGCCGACCGCCGTTTCCGTCGTCCGTAGGAGTTCCCATGTCCGAGTCCCCCGCCCCGCGCCCCTCCCGCCCGCTGCCGCCGGTAGCCATCGTGATCGGCGTGCTGTTCTTCTTCGGCCTGCTCGGGCTGATGATCTACGGGGTGATGAAATCGGGCGACCCGCAGCGCGACGTGCTGCCGTCGGCCCTGATCGACAAGCCGGCGCCGGCGTTCGCGCTGCCGGTATTGCATGACCCGGAAATGATCGTACACAGCGACGACCTGCGCGGTGCGCCCTATCTGCTGAACGTCTGGGGCAGCTGGTGCGCGGCCTGCCGCGAAGAACATCCGGTGCTGACCCGCTTTGCCGAGAGCAAGCGCGTGCGCGTGATCGGCTACAACTGGAAGGATGATCCGACCGACGCGCTGCACTGGCTGGAACAGCTGGGCAACCCGTTCATGGTGGTGCTCAGCGACGTCGAGGGCCGCACCGCGATCGACTGGGGCGTGACCGCCGCACCGGAGACGTTCCTGGTCGATGGCAGTGGCATCGTGCGCTGGAAGTACAGTGGCGCGATGACCCAGCGCGTGGTCGACGAGAAGCTGATCCCGGCACTGCAGAAGATCGAGAAGGCCCAGGGCAGTGCCGGCAACACCCTGCATACGGCGCCCTGAGCCGATGCGCTGGCTGCTGGCGCTGCTGCTCCTGATGGTGCCGCTGGCCGCACTGGCCCAGCAGCCGCTGCACGATCCGCAGCCGCTGCAGTTCCGCGATGATGCCGAGGAACGCCGCTTCCATGACCTGGCCGCGCAGCTGCGCTGCGTGCAGTGCCAGAACCAGTCGCTGGCCGATTCCAATGCGCAGATCGCGCAGGACCTGCGCCGCGAGGTGCTGCAGCTGATGCAGCAGGGCCACGACGACGCACAGATCAAGCAGTTCCTGGTCGCCCGCTACGGTGAGTTCGTGCTCTATCAACCACCGTTGCAGCCGGGCACCTGGCTGCTGTGGGGTGGCCCCCTGCTGGTGCTCGGCGCCGGTGCACTGGTGGTGCTGGGCATCGTCCGCCGACGTGGACGCACCGTCGGCGCGGCACCGGCCGGCAAGGCCGATGAAGGAGACGAATGGTGAACCATTGGCTGCCGGTGCTGGCCGGCCTGGTTGCTGCGCTGATGGCAGCACTGGTGCTGTGGCCGTTGCGCCACCAAGGTCGTCGCGGTTTCGTGGTCGGCGTGTTCGCACTGGGCGTGGCCGGTGCCTGCCTGTACCTGCTGGTCGGTGATCCGCGTGCAGCACAGGTGCAGCCGACGCCGTCGGTAGCCACCCTGCGCGATGGCGTGCAGGCCCTGCAGGATGCACTGAAGCGCGACCCTCAGCGTGCCGATGGCTGGGCATTGCTCGGGCGTTCGCAGGCCGAACTGGGCAATGCCTCAGCTGCGGCAGACGCCTTCGCGAAGGCCGCCGAATTGGCACCGGATGATCCGGGCGTGCTGGTGGAAGCCGCGCAGGCGCGCGCGCAGGCTGATGCCGGCAAGCAGTTCGACGACACCGCGATGGCCTGGTTGCAGCAGGCACGTACACTGGCCCCCGACGCCGAGCGCGCCAGCTGGCTGCTGGGCATCGCCCTGCGGCAGCGCGGAAAGAACGCCGAGGCTGCGGACGTGTGGAGCGGCCTGCTGCCGCGACTGGAACCGGGCGCCGCGCGGGCGCTGCAGGCGCAGATCGCGATTGCCCGCGAGGCCGCTGGCCAGGCGCCCGATGCTGGCGCTGCGGCGCCAGCGGCGCTGCTGCAGGTGCGCGTGCAGCTGCCGGCACTGAAGAACGCCGACTGGCCAGCCAGCACCCAGGTGTTCGTACTGGCGCGCGCCGTGGATGGACCGCCGATGCCGGTGGCCGCTCGCAAGCTGCCGCTGGCCGGCTTCCCGGCCACGGTTGCGCTGGGCGACGCTGACAGTCCGATGCCAACCGCACCGCTGTCGGCCCATCGCGAAGTGGAAGTGCTGGCACGCATCTCGCGCAGCGGCAGCGCCAACCGCAGCGAGGATGACCTGCAGAGCGTTCCGGTGAAGGTAAGCCTGCCGCATGAGGGCGTGGTGGAGCTGCGGTTTCCATAACGCGCCGCCCGGTAGTGCCGGCCGCTGGCCGGCAACCACGCAGGCGCATCAGGATTCATGAGGTTGCCGGCCAGCGGCCGGCACTACCTGCATCGCCGATGGAAACCAGCGTGTCGCCAGCTCCACATGCGGCCCCGCTAGAATGCCCGCATGACTGAATTCATCCCACCCGGCACCCGCTTCCACGCTCTGCCCTCGCCCTTCCCGTTCAAGCGCGGTGGCGCCCTGCATGGCGCACGGGTGGCCTACGAGACCTGGGGAACGCTGGCCGCCGATGCCAGCAATGCGATCCTGATCGTGACCGGCCTGTCCCCAGACGCGCATGCAGCGGCCAACGAGGCCAACCCGGCACCGGGCTGGTGGGAAGCGATGGTTGGCCCCGACAAACCCATCGATACCAACCGCTGGTTCGTGGTGTGCGTGAATTCGCTGGGCAGCTGCAAGGGCTCGACCGGCCCCGCTTCGCTCAACCCGGCCAGCGGTGAGCCCTACCGCCTTGATTTCCCCGAACTGTCAATCGAAGACGGTGCCCGTGCTGCGGTCGAGGTCGTGCGTGCGCTGGGCATCGGGCAGCTGGCCTGCGTGGTCGGCAACTCGATGGGCGGCATGACGGCCCTTGCCATCCTGATGCTGCATCCGGGCATCGCGCGCAGCCACGTCAACATTTCCGGCAGCGCGCAGGCGTTGCCGTTCTCGATCGCCATCCGCTCGCTGCAGCGCGAGGCGATCCGCCTTGACCCGCGCTGGAATGGCGGCCACTACGACGATGCCGAGTACCCCGAGTCCGGCATGCGCATGGCGCGCAAGCTGGGCGTGATCACCTACCGCTCCGCACTGGAGTGGGATGGCCGCTTCGGCCGCGTACGGCTGGATTCGGACCAGACCGACGACGATCCGTTCGGCCTGGAATTCCAGGTGGAAAGCTATCTGGAAGGCCACG
Organism: Stenotrophomonas sp. pho; assembly: GCF_006228405.1. Lineage (NCBI taxonomy): Bacteria > Pseudomonadati > Pseudomonadota > Gammaproteobacteria > Lysobacterales > Lysobacteraceae > Stenotrophomonas > Stenotrophomonas sp. pho. The sequence goes on from NZ_CP029759.1 coordinate 2,979,360, forward strand.
CACGGCGCTTCGTGCGTTTCTTCGATCCGAACTGCTACCTGTACCTGAGCCGCTCGATGGACTGGTTCGACCTGGCCGAGTATGCCGACGGCGACGTGCTGGCCGGGCTCGCGAAGATCCGGGTGGAGAAGGCGCTGGCGATCGGCGCCAACACCGACATCCTGTTCCCCGTGCAGCAGCAGCAACAGATTGCCGATGGCCTGCGCGCCGGCGGTGCCGATGCGCACTTCATCGGCCTGGAATCTCCGCAGGGCCACGACGCCTTTCTCGTCGATTTCGAGCGTTTCGGCCCGGCCGTGCGCGGCTTCCTCGACGCGCTGTAAGTGGCGTGGCGGCGTAATCTCGCGCTGGCTGCTTTCGGCGCGTTGGCTGCATTGATGATCAGCGGCGTGCTGCCGCTGTGGCTGGGTGGCTGGTGCGTGCTGGCCAGCGCGGTGTCGTTCGGCCTCTATGGCCATGACAAGCGCGCGGCGCAGCGAAAGCAGTGGCGGATTCCCGAACGCACGCTGCAGCTGCTGGCGTTCGCCGGCGGCTGGCCCGGCGCGCTGCTGGGCCAGGCGATGTTCCGCCACAAGCACCGCAAGGCCGCGTTCCAATGGGTGTTCTGGCTGTGCGTGCTGGCCAACGTGGCCTCGATCGCGGTGATGCTGCGCGAGTTCTCGCGGTAACCGTTCGAATGGGTAGTGCCGGCCGCTGGCCGGCAACGTCATGATGTTCGACGCGGATGCGTGGTTGCCGGCCAGCGGCCGGCACTACCGGGGTGTTGTCACGCTTCGCGCTCCAACACCCCATCACGCAACCGGTACTGCGCATCGACCACGCCTTCGGGCAGGTCGTCGTGGGTGATCATCAACAGGCTGCGCCCGTCCAGCAACCCGGAGAGATCCTGCAGCAGCGCACGTGCAGTATCCACGTCCAACCCTTCGGTTGGTTCGTCCAGCAGCAGGATCGGCGCGTTGCGCAGCAGTGCCCGCGCCAGCGCCAGCCGTCGCGCCTGGCCAGCCGACATCGTCGCGCCGTTCTCGCCCACCCAGGCCTGCAGGCCACCGTTGCGCTCGGCCCAGTCGCCCAGGCGCACGCGACGGAGGACCGCCCACAAGGCGGCGTCGCTGGCATCGGGATCGCCCAACCGCAGGTTTTCTGCCACGCTGCCGGCAAACACCGGTGCGTTCTGTGGCAGCCACGCCAGTTGCTGGTGCCACTCAGCCTGGGCGACGTCGCGCAGATCGCGGCCACCATAGGTGATTCGCCCCTGCTGCGGATCCCACAGCCGCAGCAGCAGGCTGGACAGCGTGGTCTTGCCACTGCCGCTGTCGCCGCGGATGGCAATGCGTTCGCCTGGCGCCAGGGTCAGCTGGAGACCGGACAGCACCGGCCGCGCCGCGCCCGGCCACTGGAAATGCACATCGTCCCAATGCACGCGCGCGGCTTGCGGCACCGGCTGTGGCACTTGCGGATCGTCCACCGTCGGCGGTTGCTCGACGATCGCCTGCAGGCGATCTGCGGCAATGCGCCCGGACTGCAGCGACTGCCAGGCCAGGCCCATGCCGGCCCACAGTTCGATCAACGCCACGGTCAGGAACACGAGGCCCGCCGCCATCTCCGGCGCGATGCGCTGCCGTTCGGCGGCGTGCAGGGCCAACGCCAGCATCGCCACCAGGCCCAGCCCGGCCACCAGGCCGTGCAGGGTCGAGGCCGCGACCAGGCGCCAGCGACGGCGGCGGTCACGCGAGGCCAACTGCTTGGCTGCCACGCGCACCTTCAGCTGCCACGCGGCATCGGCATGCAGCGCGGCCAGATCTCCCGCCCCTTCCAACCCTTCAAAGGCCGCGGTGCGCAATGCGGCGCGATGCGCGGCGCGGTCGGCTTCTTCCTCATCGTGGCCACGCACGCCCAGCCACGGCACACCGAAGGCGATCAGCAGCGCCAGCACCGCCAGCAGCACTGCCGCCGACGGCAGGATCAGCGCCGCCGATGCAACCGCCACCACCGACAGCGCACCCAGTGCCACCAGCGGCCCGATCGCCCGTACCAGCAGGCCATCCACCTCGCCGATGTCGCCCAGCAGTCGCGCCAGCAGCTCGCCGGTGCGCGTAGCGCCCAGCCGTGCCGGCGCCAGTGGCAGCGCGCGGCGGAAGAACCAGACGCGCAGATCGCGGGCGATGCGCAGGGTGGCATCGTGGCCCACCAGCTTTTCGAAGTAGCGCGACACGATGCGCGCCAGGGTCAAGCCACGGATACCCGCAGACGGCGAGAAGAAATTGAATCCCTGCCCCAGGCCTGCGGCACCGGCCAGCGCGGCCGCGGTGAGGAAACCACCGGACAGGCCCAGCAATGCAGTGCCGGCCAGCATCGTGGTCCACAACAACAGGATCGTCAGCAACAGGCGCGGACGATGGCGCAGGAACACCGCGCGCAGCGAATCGGGCGAACGGCTCATGCGCGCACCGCCTGTGCCGGTTCCACCAGGCGGCCTTCCGGCAGCAGCAGGCAACGATCGGCCCAGGCGATCACCGCCGGGCTGTGGGTGGCGACCACCACGCTGCGGCCACGTGCATATGCGGCCAGGCTGCGCAGCAATGCCGCTTCGGTATCGGCATCCAGGAACGCGGTGGGTTCGTCCAGCAGCAGCACCTGCGGATCACGCAGCAGGAGGCGGGCCAGGCCGATGCGACGCGCCTCACCACCGGACAGGCCGAAGCCACGTTCGCCGATCACCGTATCCAGCCCCTGCGGCAGGCGCTGCGCAAACTGCAGTACCTGCGAAGCCTCGGCCACCGCGCGCAGGCGCGCATCGCTGGCGCCGGGATCGGCCAGGCGCAGGTTGTCGGCGATGCTGCCGTGGAACAGGTACGGACGCTGGCTGGCATAGGCCACCTGCACGCCGGGACGCACCTGCAGCTTGCCGGCACGCGGCGGCAGCCAACCGGCCAGCGCCTCCAGCAACGTACTCTTGCCGGACCCGCTGGGACCGACCAGGGCCAGGCGCTGGCCCGGTTCCAGCAGCACGTCCAGATCCTGCAGCACATCGTGCGGCGCGCCCAGCGGACGCAGCACCAGACCCTGTGCCCGCAGCGGCGGCAGCGCGGCCTCGGCCGGCTCCACCGCCAGCGGCGCGGCTTCGTTCTCGATCAGGCCCTGCTCACCGGGCAGCGACTGCAGCAGGCGCTCCACCTCAGCAGCGGCAGCCAGCGCATTGGCACGGTCGTGGTAGTGCGCGGCCAGCCGTCGCAGCGGCGCATAGAATTCCGGCGCCAGCAGCAGGCAGAACAGGCCCGCCCCCAGCGTCGGTACCGCTGCATGCAGCGACATCATGCCCAGATAGCTCAGCCCGAGGTACAGGGCGACCATCGCCACGCTGACCGAGGCGAAGAACTCCAGCACCGTGGACGAAAGGAAAGCGATGCGCAGAACCTTCAGGGTGCGCACGCGCACGCCTTCGGCAGCTGCCTCGATCCCCTCCAGCTCAGCCTCGCCGCGGCCATACAGGCGCAGCAGGCCCAGGCCCTTGATGCGGTCGGCGAAATGGCCGCTCATCCGCGCCAGCTCACCCAGCTGCGCGCGGCCGGCCGCTTCGGCCCCCCAGCCCACCAGCATCATGAAGAACGGTACCAACGGTGCAGTGAACAGCAGGATCAGCGCCACCACCCAGTCGACCCAGGCTACGGCGGCCAGGATCAGCAGCGGCACCACCACCACTTCGGTGCGTACCGGCAGGAAACCGCTGTAATAGCTCTCGATCGCATCAGCGTGATGCAGCATCAGTTCGCCCAGTTCGCCGGTGCGGCGCTGGCGCAGCCACAGCGGCCCCAGGCCAAGCAGGCGTCCGAACACGCGTTCACGCAGGGCCAACCGCGCGGCATCGGCCACATCACCGGCGGCGGCCTGGGTGGCGCTGCCCAGCAGCGTGCGCGCCACCAGGATCGCCGCCAGACCGCCCAGCACCGGCAACCCCGAGGCCAGCGGCGCGCGCTCTACCAGCACCTGCTGCACCAGCCAGGCGATGGCGGCCGCCTGGCCGATCAACAGGGCACCGGACAGGCTGATGCACAGTGCCGCCAGCCGCTGGCGGCCTCGAGCAGGCCGCGCCAGATCGGCCAGCCACGCGCTGCGGGCGCGCCGCTGGCGGGTCGTTTCGGCGTCCTGGGACAGGGCGACGGAGGAGGTTTCGGCAGCGCTCAAGGGGTCTTCACGGGCAACGGGGGAGACACGGCATTGTAGGCGCAGGCAATGGCCGGCCTCTGCGGCCAGCAGTCGCAGTCTTCATCAGGTTGGCATACGATCAACCGGGGCACCTGTTCATACATTGATCTGGATCAAGGCTGTTTGAAGTAGTCGGTCACATCATTCACGTCGTAGACCACCCTTCCCGCCACCTGCAACGGCACTATCCAACGAGGTAGCCAGGCCATGATTGATCAGACAGTCGTAGAACTGTCGCGGCTGCAATTCGCGCTGACCGCGATGTACCACTTCCTATTCGTACCGCTCACCCTCGGCCTGTCCTTCATGGTGGCCATCATGGAGAGCGTGTACGTGATGACCGGCAAGGAGATCTGGCGCAGGATGACCCTGTTCTGGGGCGTCCTGTTCGGCATCAACTTCGCCATGGGCGTCGCCACCGGCATCGTCATGGAATTCCAGTTCGGCATGAACTGGTCCTACTACAGCCACTACGTCGGTGACATCTTCGGTGCGCCGCTGGCCATCGAAGGCCTGATGGCCTTCTTCCTGGAAGCCACCTTCGTCGGCCTGTTCTTCTTCGGCTGGAACCGCCTGACCAAGGTCAAGCACCTGATGGTGACCTGGCTGATGGCGCTGGGTACCAACCTGTCGGCGATCTGGATCCTGGTCGCCAACGGCTGGATGCAGAACCCGACCGGTGCGGTGTTCAACCCGGAAACCATGCGCATGGAAGTGGTCGACTTCATGGCGGTGGTGTTCAACCCGGTGGCGCAGGCCAAGTTCGTGCACACCGTCAGCGCCGGTTATGTGACCGGTGCGGTGTTCGTGATGGCGATCAGCGCCCTGTTCCTGCTGCGCAACAAGCACAAGGACCTGGCCCGTCGTTCGTTCGCGGTGGCCGCAGCGTTCGGCCTGCTGTCATCGCTGTCGGTGGTGGTGCTGGGTGACGAGAGCGGTTACGCCGCCAGTGAACACCAGAAGATGAAGCTGGCCGCGATCGAAGCGATGTGGGAGACCGAGCGTGCGCCGGCCGACTTCACCGCCTTCGGCATCCCGAACCAGGACACCCACCAGAACGACTACGCGGTGAAGATCCCGTACCTGATGGGCCTGATCGCCACCCGTTCGTTGAACCAGCCGATTCCGGGCATCCTGGAACTGGTCGAGCGCGCCGAACACCGCGTGCGCGGTGGCCAGCTCGCCTACGGCGCGCTGGAACGCCTGCGTGCGAACAAGAACGACGTGGAAGCGCGCGAGATGTTCGACCGCCACTGGCAGGACCTGGGACACGGCCTGCTGCTCAAGCGCTATCGCGATGACATCCTCAACGCCACCCCGCAGGAAATCTCGCAGGCGGCGATGGACACGGTGCCGCGCGTGATGCCGCTGTTCTGGACCTTCCGCGTGATGGCCGGCCTGGGGTTCTACCTGATCGCCTTCTTCGCGCTGGCCTTCTACTACTCGTGCCGCAACAACTTCCAGGACAAGCGCTGGTTCCTCAAGCTGGCCCTGTGGACGCTGCCGGCACCGTGGATCGCGATCGAGTGCGGCTGGTTCGTCGCCGAATACGGCCGCCAGCCGTGGGCGGTCGATGGCGTGCTGCCGACCTTCTATGCGGCATCGGGCCTGGCCCTGCATGAAATCGTGCTGACCCTGGCCGGCTTCACCGCGATCTACACCGCGCTGATCGTGGTCGAGATCAAGCTGATGCTCAAGGCGATCCGCAAGGGGCCGGACGAACTGCTGCCGTCGCTGCAGTCGCCCCAGCCGCATGCTTCCCACAATGCCTCGGCGCCGGCCGCCGGCCAGGCCTGAGGCAGGAGAACCAAGATGGATTTCATTCTTCTGGACTACACCACGCTGCGCGTGATCTGGTGGCTGCTGCTCGGCATCCTGCTGATCGGCTTCGCCGTGATGGATGGTTTCGACCTGGGCGTGGGCACCCTGCTGCCCTTCGTCGCCCGCACTGATGCCGAGCGCCGCCGGGTGATCAACACCATCGGCCCGGTCTGGGAAGGCAACCAGGTGTGGCTGATCCTGGGTGGCGGCGCGATCTTCGCCGCCTGGCCGCCGCTGTATGCGGTCAGCTTCTCCGGGTTCTACCTGGCGATGTTCGTGATCCTGTTCGCCCTGATCCTGCGTCCGGTCGGCTTCAAGTTCCGCAGCAAGATGCCCAGCGAACGCTGGCGCAACACCTGGGACTGGGCGCTGTTCATTGGTGGCTTCATTCCCGCACTGATCATGGGCGTGGCCGTGGGCAACGTGCTGTTGGGCGTTCCGTTCCATTTCGATGACAGCATGCGCATCTTCTACACCGGCTCGTTCTTCGGCCTGCTGATGCCCTTCGCGCTGCTGGCCGGCCTGCTCAGCGTGTCGATGCTGGTCGCCCACGGTGCGGCCATGCTGGTGATCAAGACCGACGGCCCGGTGGCCGATCGTGCTGCCCGCTTCGGCAGCATCGCGGCAATCATCGCCTTCGTGCTGTTCGCAGTGGGTGGCGCCTGGGTGGCCTTCGGCCTGCCGGGTTACCAGATCACCTCGCAGGTGGTTACCGATGGCGCCACCAATCCGCTGCTGAAGACCGCCGAACTCGGCGCCGCCGGTGGCTGGATGCGCAACTACAGCGCGATGCCGGCCACGATCCTGGCCCCGCTGCTCGGCCTGGCGGGCCTGCTGGCCAGTGCGGTGCTGCTGCGTGCCCGTCGTGGTGGCCTGGCCTTCATCGCCTCCGGTGCGGCCATCGCCGGCATCATCCTGACCGTCGGCTTCGCCATCTTCCCGTTCCTGCTGCCGTCCTCGAGCCAGCCCACCTCCAGCCTGACCGTGTGGGATGCCTCGTCCAGCCACCTGACCCTGTGGATCATGCTGCTGGCCACGGCGGTGTTCCTGCCGATCATCCTCGCCTACACCACCTGGGTGTACCGCGTGCTGAAGGGCAAGACCACCACCGAAGAGATGGGCAACAACCCGAACGCCTACTGATTGCCGGTGTGCCGGCCGACGGTCGGCACACTCTTGAACAAAGGAGATTGACCATGTGGTACTTCGCCTGGATTCTCGGTGCCGGCCTCGCCTCGACGGTGGCCATCCTCAACGGCATGTGGTTCGAAGCCCGCGAGCAGAACCGCATCGAGAAAGAAAATCGTCGCTGAGCTGTAAAAAAACCTTGCCGCCCTGGCCTTCACACGGTATCTTAGGCGGCTCCTTCGGGGTGTAGCTCAGTCTGGTAGAGCGCTACGTTCGGGACGTAGAGGTCGCAGGTTCGAATCCTGTCTCCCCGACCACTCACGTGGTCGCATTGAAGCCTGGTGAAGTCATCCAGGCTTTTTTGTTCCCTGAGGTGGCACTGCTTCGGCAGTGTGAAGAAAACAGCATTCACCCCTTGCCGCCATCGGGGTGAATCGCTAGAATAGGCGGCTCCCTTCGGGGTGTAGCTCAGTCTGGTAGAGCGCTACGTTCGGGACGTAGAGGTCGCAGGTTCGAATCCTGTCTCCCCGACCACTTCGGTGGTCACCAAGAAGCCTGGAAGACATCACTGTCCTCCGGGTTTTTTTGTACCCGGCGCCAGGCCGCCCGCATGACGGGACCTTGCCGGAGCGCACACGTACAATGGCCGCGCTGCCGGCCCACCTGCAGCCACCACTCCCCCACCTGCCGCTTCGGCGTAGACCGATGCCGGCGCTGCATGCCATTGCCGCGGCGTGCGACACCTGCAAGGACCACCGATGAGTTCCTCCACTTCCGATTCGCCGTCGCTGCTGCACGGGCGCGTGCTGGCTTTCGCCGCCATCCTGCTGGCAGCGATCAACCTGCGCACCGCAGTAACGTCGATCACGCCCCTGCTGGACGTGCTCGGCCAGCAGTTCGGCTTCGGTACCACCATGACCGGCGTACTGGGCATGCTGCCGACCGCCTCGTTCGCGCTGTTCGGCGTGGCCACGCCGGCACTGGCGCGGCGCCTGGGCCTGGAACGCACTACGCTGCTGGCAATGCTGATGGCGATGGCCGGCCTGCTGCTGCGCTCCAGCGCCGGCAACGTCGGCACGCTGCTGCTGGGCTCGGTAATCGCGCTGGCCGGCATGGGCATCGGCAACGTGGTGGTGCCGCCGCTGGTGAAGCGTTACTTCGCCAACAAGGTCGGCACCATGAGCACGCTCTACATCAGCGTGCTGCAGCTGGGCACGATGCTGCCGGCGCTACTGGCAGTACCGGTGGCCAACGCTGCAGGCTGGCGCGTGTCGCTGGGCATGTGGGCGCTGCTTGCACTGGCCGCCGCGCTGCCGTGGCTGGTGCTGGCCAGGCGCGCACCGAAGCCGCTGGCCGACGCCGCCGATCCCACCGCGCAGCCGCACGGAAAGGTCTGGCGCACGTCGCTGGGCTGGAGCATGACGCTGATGTTCGGCATGACCTCACTGATGACCTATTCGATGTTCACCTGGCTGCCGCGCATCGTGGTCGAGGCCGGTGGCACGCCTGCATTCGGTGGCGTGATGGTAGCGGTGTTCTCGGCACTGGGCCTGCTGCCGTCACTGGTCATTCCGTCGATGGCGGTACGCATGCAGAACCCGTTCCCGCTGGTGCTGATCGGCTTCTTCTCGTTCGTGATCGCCTTCACCGGGCTGCTGCTGGCGCCGATGAAGGCTCCCCTGCTGTGGGCCTGCCTGCTCGGCGTCGGCCCGTCCACCTTCCCGCTGGCGCTGACCCTGATCAACCTGCGCACCCGCACCCCGGCCGGCTCGGCCGCGCTGTCGGGCTTCATGCAGGGCGTGGGCTACAGCTTCAGCTGCCTGGGCCCGTTCCTGGTCGGCTGGCTGCATACCGTCAGCAATGGCTGGACGCTCCCGTTCAGCTTCCTGTTCGGCTGCGCCACCCTGATGCTGTGCGCCTCGTGGGTCGCCTGCAAGCCCCGCAAGCTGGAAGATCTCTGGTAGCCCGGCCGGGGCCGCCAGACGGCCCCGCCTACCGCTCGTCAGACACCGGGCAATCTTGACGCCGAACTGACAATTCCGGGCGGATAGTGCCCACGAATGCCCTTCCTTGCCGCGTGCCGGCATCGGGCATGGGGGCGGCAGCGCCGCCCAGGCCACCACTCGGTGTGCGGGGGACTCTCGTTTCAGACAAGACATTGCAGGTCGCTGTCCGGGTTGTATCCGTCTTCAATGGGCGGGAACGCACGAAGGGAGTGACGCGGGCCACGGCCACGCCAAATACTGGCATGTGACTTGCGTCACATTTTCGCAGGTTGTCTGGTTCGGAAGCCAAGGGGGTCCCCAATGGTTGTCCACCGCCGGCTGGCGCTCTGCGTCGGCCTCGCATGCACCGCTCTGGCCTGGGCCAGCGGCGCCGCTCCGACCGACCGCGACGCGGCCCTGGCCGAGATCGCCCGCTACCGCGACCAGGCCCGCTGGCTGGATGCGCTCGGCGCAATCGAGCGCGCCAGCCAGCAGCAGCCCAACGACGATCTGCTGTTCAAGCTGCGCGTGCTGACCCTGGGCGACATCGGCAATGCCTGGCGCGCCTGGGAGCTGTACCAGCAGCGGCCGCAGCTGTTCGACGACGCCCAGAAGCAGCGCCTGGAAGGCGACTACCTGGCCAAACTCGTGGTCTGGAGCCTGGCCTACAGCAGCAGCGAGGACAGCCGCCTGGAAGAAGCCGAATCGACCCTGGCGCGCATGCAGCGCTACATCGGCGGCGAAGGCACCCCGCCCTCGCAGGCGCCACTGCGCATCCGCATGGACCGGCTGATCCTGCTCAACCGGCTGGGCCGCCATGCGCAGGTCCGCGAGGAAGCACGAGCCCTGCAGGCCGAAGGCCACACCCTGCCCGACTACGTGCTGCCTGCCGTGGGCGATTCGTTGATGGGCACCCTGCACCCGGAAGAAGCCATTCCGGTACTGCAGGCAGCCGTCGCTGGCGATCCGGCGCGCGACGCCTCGCATTCGGAACTGGCCTACGCCTACCTGGAAAGCGAGCAGCAGGAAAAAGCGATCGACCTGCTGCAGGCATGGCGCGACAAGGAGCCGGCGTGGCGCTGGAGCAACGGCAAATCACCGTACGCGAACTGGTCACGCTACGAGGCCGATCTCAACCTGGCAATGGTGCGCGCTTACAGCGGCGACCTGGTCACCGCGCAGCACGACCTGGAGTCGATGGTGGACATCGCACCCGGCAACGGAGGCCTGCAGAGTGCGCTGGGCAGCGTCTACATGATGCGCGGCTGGCCACGCAGGGCGCTGCAGCGGCAGCAGATGGCACACGCGCTGGACCCGCGTGACATCGAACCGCGGCTGGGCATGGAAGAGGCCTACGTCGCCCTGCAGCGCGACGACCTGGCGCGGCCGCTGCACGATGACCTGGTCGCACGCTATCCCACCCAACCGGCTGTCGAACGCATGGACCAGGCCTGGCGTGCGCATCGCGGCTGGCAGCTGAAGGCATGGACCGACATCGGCCGCAGCTCCGGTGGCGGTGGCACCTCGCCACTGGGCAACAACGATCGCCACTACGGTGTGGAAGTGGAGACACCGATCCTTGATGACCGCTGGCGGTTGTTCGCCCTGGCCGACCGGCGCTCGACCGATTTCCAGGACCAGCGCATCGATCCCCTGTGGCTGGGTGCGGGCGTGCGCTACCGCTTCGGGCAGCTGGATGCGGAAGCGGCCGTCCTGCGCGCCAACGACCACATCGGCGATACCGGCCTGCGGGTCGGCGTCGGCTGGCAGTTCAACGATTACTGGCACGCCGGCCTGGTGGCCGCGCGCAATGATCCAGACGCCTCGATGCAGGCACGCGCGGCCGGCATCAGCGCCGACAGCGTGAGCGCACAGGTGGACTACCGGCGCAGCGAGCTCACCCATTGGATGCTCGGTGCCAGCCGCTTCCGCTACGACGACGGCAACCATCGCGAACTGTTCAGCACCAGCATTGAACAGCGCCTGTTGACCCGCCCGCGCTGGCTGCTCGATGGTCTGGCCAGTGCCTATACCAGCCGCGGCAGCCGCGACGACGCGCCCTACTTCAATCCGAAGCGCGACCGCATGGTCGAGATCGGCCTGCGCATCGACCAGCAGCTGTGGCGCCACTACGAGCGCCACTTCCGGCACCGGCTGACCGTCTCGCTGGGTGACTACTGGCAGGACGGGTTCGGCAGTGCGCTGGTGCCGACGGTGTCCTACATGCACGAGTGGCAGCTGGGCCCGGGCCGCGTGCTCGAATACGGCGTGCGCTGGTCGCGGCCGGTCTACGACGGCCACCGCGAGCGTCATATCGGCTTCGAAGCCGCACTGCGCTGGGGAGACTGACATGGCCTGCTTCCTGCGACTGATCGTGCTCCTGCTGCTGGCCGCCATGCCGCCGGCGTTCGCGCAGCAGGCCGCGCATCTCGATGCGATCGACAATGGCCTGCTGATCCTCAGCTACCACGACATCCGCGACCAGGTCGCGGCCAAGGGCGATGCCGATACCTATGCGGTGAGCACGCAGAACTTCGCCGCACACCTGGACTGGCTCGGCGCGCATGGTTATCACCCGGTCTCGCTGTCGCAGGTGATCGATGCCTCGCAGGGGCGGGCCACGCTGCCGCCCAAGCCTGTGCTGCTGACCTTCGATGACGGCCTGCGCAGCGTCTACGACAAGGCCTTCCCATTGCTGCAGGCCTACCGCTACCCGGCACTGGTGGCGGTAATCACCGACTACGTGGACATGGCTCCGGGACGCACCATCGACTACGGGTACCGGCCGTTCGGCCGCGATGACTTCGTCACCTGGGCGCAGCTGAAGCAGATGCACGACAGTGGCCTGATCGAAGTGGCCAGCCACACCGACGACCTGCACCACGGCGTGCTCGCCAATCCACAGGGCAATTCCACGCCCGCCGTGGTCACCCGCATCTACAGCCCGGCCACGCACAGCTACGAGACTGAAGCGCAGTATGGGCAGCGCCTGCGCACCGACCTCGCGCGCAGCGTGCAGCGCATCGAGCAGCACCTGGGCGTGCGCCCGCGCGCCATCGTCTGGCCGTACGCGGCCTACAACCAGTTGAGCAATGACATCGCCGAACAGCTGGGCATGCCGGTGTCCTTCGATCTGGAGGGCCGCAGCACGCCGGTGGCCAGCGACCTGCATGGCCTGGCGCGCTTCCTGGTCAGCGACAACCCGACCGTGGAAGGCCTGGCCTACGAGCTGCGCCGCGATGTCGCGCTCGATGGCATCCGTGCCCTGCAGATCGACCTGGATGATGTCTACGACGCTGACCCGGCGCAGCAGGCACGCAACCTCGATGCGCTGGTCGAACGGGTCAAGCGCATCGCGCCGACGCACGTCTACCAGCAGGCGTTCGCCGATCCGGACGGCAACAACACGGCCGATGCGCTGTACTTCCCCAACCGTCACATGCCGATGCGGGCGGACCTGTTCAGCCGCGTCGCCTGGCAACTGAAATCCCGCGCCGGCGTGAAGGTCTACGCATGGCTGCCGGTGCTTGGCTTCGAGCTGCCCGACCCGGCGCAGCGCAAGGCGCTGGCGATCCGCAACGGCGATGCCGACGGCATGTACCGGCTCGACTTCACCAACCCGAAGGCCCGCCAGATCATGCTCGACATCTACGAGGATCTGGCGGTCAATTCCTACTTTGAAGGCCTGCTGTTCCATGACGACGGCTACCTGCGCGACACCGAGCTGCCGGCACTGGCAGCCGGCGGCGATGGCAGTGCGCGCACGCAGGCGCTGATCAGCTTCACCCTGGCGCTGCGCGACAGCGCGCAACGCTGGCGCCCGAAACTGGCCACCGTGCGCAACCTGTACGCTGAGCCGGTACTCCGCCCGCAGAGCGAGGCCTGGTTCGCGCAGCGCCTGGACCTGTTCAACAAGGCCTATGACCAGACCGCGCTGATGGCGATGCCGTGGATGGAAGGCAGCAAGCACCCCGAGCGCTGGCTGGACCAGCTGCTGGCCGCAGTACGCGCACACGACCCGCAGCTGCAGCACACCCTGTTCGAGCTGCAGACCGTCGATTGGCGCAACGGGCAACCGATTCCCGCCGAGCGCCTGCGCGCACAGATCCGCCAGTTGCAGGCACAGGGCGTGCACCACTTCGCCTGGTACCCGGACGATTTCATCGCCGACCAGCCCTCCACCCGCGATGCCCGCGCGGCGATGTCCGCCGGCACCTTCCCGTACCCGGAGAAGTGACATGGACATGCATCCGCTGCTGCAGGTCCTGTTCCAGTTCGCTTTCTACTACCCGATGGTGATGGCGTTCTTCTGGATGTCCGGCGGCCTCTACTACTACTACCGGCGCGAACGCCACTCGCGCCCGCGCAACGACCCTCCATTGATGGTCGATCCCCCTTCGCGAGCCTGCTGGTGCCCTGCCACAACGAGGCAGAGAATCTGGATGACACACTCACTGCGGCGCTGGCCCAGCGTTACCCCGCCGACTACGAAGTGATCGCCATCGATGATGGCAGCAGCGATGACACCGGCGCGCGGCTGGATGTGCTGGCGGCAAGGCACCCGCGGCTGCGCGTATTGCACCTGGATCGTAACCTGGGCAAGGCCAATGCGCTGCGCATGGGCGCACTGGCCGCTCGCTCGGAGTACCTGGTGTGCATCGACGGCGATGCAATGCTGGAGGAACATGCGCTGCACTGGATGATCTGGCACCTGGTCAGCGGCAACCGGGTCGGTGCGGTCACCGGCAACCCGCGCATCCGCAACCGCTCCACCTTGCTCGGACGCCTGCAGGTGGCCGAGTTTTCCTCGATCATCGGCATGATCAAGCGCGCGCAGCGCGTATACGGGCGCATCTTCACCATCTCCGGGGTGATCGCCGGCTTCCGCCGTACCGCCCTGCATCAGGTCGGCTGGTGGTCGGATGACATGGTGACCGAGGACATCGACATCAGCTGGCGCCTGCAGCGCGCGCACTGGGACATCCGCTACGAACCCAATGCGCTGTGCTTCATCCTGATGCCGGAGACCCTCAAGGGCCTGTGGCGGCAGCGCCTGCGCTGGGCCCAGGGCGGCGTGGAGGTGATGCTGCGCCACGCGCGCTCGCTGCTGCACTGGAAAGAGCGGCGCATGTGGGGCGTGCTTCTGGAGTACGTGCTGAGCGTGATCTGGGCCTACACCATGTTGTTCATCGTGCTGCTGTGGGCACTGGGCAAGTTCGTCGAGCTGCCGCCGCAGCTGCATATCGCCAGCCTGCTGCCGCAGTGGCATGGCGTGATCCTGGCGCTGGTCTGCCTGCTGCAGTTCGCCAGCAGCCTGATCATCGACCGACGTTACGAAACACAGATTGGACGCAACTATTTCTGGGTCATCTGGTACCCGATGGCGTACTGGCTGATCAGCCTTTCCACCACCCTGGTGGCGTTGCCGAAGACACTGCTGCGCCGTCGCAGCAAGCGCGCCACCTGGACCAGCCCTGACCGGGGGATCCGATGAACGCGCAACGCCCGTCCAACCGCTTCGACTCACGGATGATCCGCAAGCCACACCGCCAGCCGCGCTTCCAGCGCACCGCCTGGGGATTCGTCACCCTGGCGTTCTGGGGCTTCTACTTCTACCTGTGGGCGCCCCTGGTGACCCTGTTCTCGTGGTTGGTTGGCGGCCAGCTGGCCTGGCAGCAGCTGTACGAACGGCAAAGCCAGTTCGATCCCTACGTGCTGGTGGCATTGCCGCTGATGCTGCTGGGCGCCAGCGTGCTGCTGATCGGCTGGGCCGAGTACAACCGCGCCCGCTTCCGTGGCCACGAACGCCGCCTGCCGCGGCCACTGGCCAGCCTCAACGAAGTGGCCGCCGATCTGGGTGCCAGCACGGGGCTGGCCGAACGCCTGATGGGCTGCAAGGCCGCCACGTTGCACATGGATGATCACGCACGTCCGGTCGGCATCCGCCGCGAGGTGGTGTAGCCCGACAACCCGGTGGGGTGCCGACCCTGGTCGGCGCTTGTGCCTGGTGGGTGCCGATCATGGTCGGCACCGGGGTCTGCCGCGAAGAACACCCACGCATGGCGTGGTTCCACTTATGTGCGCGTCTGCCCTTCGCCACGCACCACGAAACGTTCGACGGTGAGCGCTTCCAGACCCATCGGGCCATAGGCATGCAGGCGCGTGGTGGAAATGCCGATTTCGCTGCCCAGGCCCAGCTGGCCACCATCGGAGAAGCGCGATGAGGCATTGACCATCACCACCGCCGAGCGCAGCGCAGTGACGAAGCGCTCGGCATGGTCGGCGTCTGCGGTCGCGATCACTTCGGTGTGGTCGGAGGTATAGCGGCGAATGTGCGCGATGGCCGCATCGAGGTCGTCCACCACGCGCACGGCCAGCACAAGGTCGAGGAACTCGGCGGCGTAGTCCTCCTCGGTCGCCGCCGTGCTGCCCGGCAGCAGCGGCTGCGCCTGCGCATCGGCGCGCAGCTGAACGCCACGCTGGCCAAGCGCCTGCGCCACGCGCGGCAGGAAGGAATCGGCTACGTCACGGTGTACCAGCAGTGTCTCCAGCGAATTGCAGGCGGCTGGCCGGCTGCACTTGCCATCCACCAGCAGGTCGATAGCCTTGCCCAGGTCGGCGCTGGCATCCACGAACAGATGACAGACACCCTTGTAGTGCTTGATCACCGGTACCCGCGCATGCTCGGCAACGAAACGGATCAGGCCTTCGCCACCGCGCGGAATCGCCAGGTCGATCAGCTCATGCAGCTGCAGCAGTTCCAGCATCGCCTCGCGGCGCAGGTCAGTCAGCACGGTCACGGCGGCCGGCGGTACCCCGTTGGCCTTCAACGCACCGGCGAGTGCCTGCGCGATCGCGGTGTTGGAGTGAATTGCCTCGGAACCACCGCGCAGGATCACGCCGTTACCCGCCTTCAGGCACAGCGCCGCGGCTTCGGCGGTCACGTTCGGGCGCGCCTCGTAGATCATCGCGATCACGCCCAGCGGCACGCGCACCTTCTGCACGCGGATGCCGTTCGGGCGCACGTCATCGCGGGTGACCTCGCCGACAGGATCTGGCAATCCGGCCACTTCGCGCACGGCTTCGGCCATCGCGAACAGGCGCGGCGGGTCCAGTGCCAGACGATCGAGCATGGCGCTGCCCACGCCCTTCTCGCGCGCGGCGGCGAGGTCACGTGCATTGCCGGCCAGGATCAACCCTGCATTCACTTCCAGCGCCTGCGCCATCGCCAGCAGCAGCGTGCGTCGTGCCGCGCCGTCGAGGCCGGCAACGATCTGCGCCGCATCACGGCAGGCACGCGCCTGCGCTTCGATCTCGCTCATCGGTGTGTCCTTCAAACCGGTCATGGCAGCACCAGATCGTCGCGATGGACGACGCTGCCGCCGTAGTTGTAGCCGAGCACGGCCTCGATGTCGCGCGAATGGCGGCCGGCGATCCGGCGCACATCATCGGCCGCGTACTGGCTGACGCCGCGCGCGACGCAGACACGGCCCTGCGGCGCGTTCCAGCACACCTGCACCATGTCGCCACGGCGGAACACGCCCTCTGCACCGGTGATGCCACCGGGCAGCAGCGAGGCGCCCTTCTCGCGCATCGCCTGTGCCGCACCGGCATCGATGACGATCACACCCTCGGCCAGCGGTGCATGCCGCAGCCAGTGCTTGCGGGCGGCCTCGCGGCTGCGTGCGGCATGGATGCGGGTGCCGAACAGGCGGTCCTGCGCCAGCGCGCGCACCACGTCACCGCTGCGGCCATTGAACAGATAGGTTTCGATGCCCAGGCGTCCGGCCTTCGCCGCCGCCTCCAGCTTGGTGCGCATGCCGCCGGTACCGGCGCGCGAGCCGGCGCCGCCCGCCATCGCCAGCACCTCGTCACCCAGTTCCGGCACGTCGTGCAACGGCCGCGCATCGGCCACGGTGCGCGGGTCGGCGCTGTACAGGCCATCGATGTCGGTGGCGATGAACAGCGCATCGGCGTCGACCAGCGCCGCCACGGTGGCAGCCAGGTTGTCGTTGTCGCCGAGCTTGAGCTCATCCACCGACACGGTGTCGTTCTCGTTGACCACCGGCAATGCGCCCAGGCGCAACAGTTCACTCAACGTGGCGCGTGCATTGAGGTAGCGGCGGCGGTTGCGCAGGTCGTCGTGGGTCAGCAGCACCTGCGCCACCGGGCGCTCGAAGAAGCGCTGCCAGAGCCCGATCAGCTGGGCCTGGCCGAGCGCGGCCAGGGCCTGCCTCGCCGCCATCGCCGCGCCAGGCTCATCGGCCCGAGGCAGGATTGCGCGCCCGGCAGCGACCGCGCCGGAAGATACGATCACCACCTCGCGCCCGGCCAGGAGATTGGCCGAGACGAACTGCGCCAGGCCCAGCGCGTGGCGTGGCGACAGGCCGCCGCCATCGGCTGCCAGCAGGCTGCTGCCGACCTTGAGCACCGCACGCCGCCACGGCGGCAGCACCTGTTCGGGGAACGGCGAGGCGACAAGGGCAGCGTGCTGGATCATCGGTCAGGCTCTCAGCGGGTGTTCCATTCGTGCACGGTCAGGTCGGAGGCCTGCATCGTCACCAGTGGATCGGTGGCGACGATGGCCCGCGCCTGCGCCAGGCTGTCCACGTTGCACAGCACGTAGGCGCCACCGCTGCCATCGGCGAAGCCACCGGTCAGCTGCAGCTTGCCCTGCGCCTGCAACGCATCGAGGAAATCACGATGCGGCTGCACCGCTGCATCGTTGAAGTCCGGCCGGCGCATCGCCAGCACCAGATACACCGTGGCCGCCATCAGGACAACGCCTGCCAGCGCGCGCGAAGTTCGTCCAGGCGCAGGTCAGCGGCCGAGCCCGGCGATACACGCGCAGCCAGGCTGCCTTCCGGCGTGCGTCCCTGCCCTGCACTGTCGGCACCGGCCGCAGCGGCCTTGTAGGCCTCGCGGAACGGCACACCGGCCACGGCCGCTTCCACCGCCACGTCGGTGGCATACATGCCCGAATCGATCGCCGCACGCAGCCTGTCGTCGCGCCATTCCAGGTTGGCCAGCAGCGCCGGCAGCAGCTCCAGCGCGGCCAGGCCACGGCCGAAGCCGTGGAAGATGGCACCCTTGGACGACTGCAGGTCGCGATGGTAGCCGGACGGCAGCGACAGCAGCTGCTCGATCTCGGTGCGCGCAGCGGCGACGCTGGCGTGGGTGGCGCGCATCAGCTCGATCACATCCGGATTGCGCTTGTTGGGCATGATCGAACTGCCGGTGGTGTACTGCGCCGGCAGCGCGACGAAGCCGAACTCGGCGCTGGTGAACAGCGACAGGTCCCACGCAATGCGGCGCAGGTCCAGCGTGGCGCCACCGAGCGCTTCCAGTGCAGCCAGCTCGAACTTGCCACGCGACAGCTGCGCGTAGATCGGCGAGATCTGCATGCGCGCGAAGCCCAGCGCGGCGGTGGTGTGCTTGCGGTCCAGCGGCAGGTTCACGCCGTAGCCGGCAGCGGTGCCGAGCGGATTGGCATCGACCAGTGCATGGGTGTCACGGGCGCGGATGGCGTTGTCGATGAAGGCCTCGGCCCAGCCCGCCCACCACATTCCGGCCGAGGACACCACGGCACGCTGGATGTGGGTATAACCGGGAATCGGCAGGTCCTTCTCGGCCTGCGCGCGGTCCAGCGCGACCTTTGCCACTTCGGTGCTGAGCTGGGCAACGCGCTGCAGCTTCTCCTTCAGCCACAGGCGCGTGGCGACCAGGATCTGGTCGTTGCGGCTGCGGCCGGTGTGGATCTTGCGACCCGCATCACCAAGGCGTTCGGTCAGGCGCGCTTCGATCGCCGAGTGGCCATCCTCGTACTGCGTATCCAGCACGAAGCGGCCTTCGCGGAAGTCCTGCGCCAGGATCTCCAGTTCGCGCAGAAGTCCGGCAAGCTCATCGGCACTGAGGATGCCGATGTGCTGCAGGCCCTGCGCATGCGCGGCGCTGGCAGCGATGTCATGCAGGAAGAACTCGCGGTCGAGGATCACGTCGTCGCCGGCGAGGAAGGTCTGGATCTGGGCGTCGACGGCGACGCCGGGCTTCTGCCAAAGAAGGTCTGCCATGGGGGCTCCGGAATGCGTGTTCAGTGCGGGATCGACGTCAGTTCGTCGATGCCCAGCGCGAGGTTGAGGTTCTGCATGGCCTGGGTGGCCGCGCCCTTCAGCAGGTTGTCCAGCGTCGCCACCACGACCACGCGCTTGCCGCCCGGCGCGAGCGTGAAGCCACCGACCTGGGCACCGTGGCGGCCGGCGATGCGGCTGACCCACGGCGCTTCGTCCAGCACTTCGATCAAGGGTTCACCGGCATAGGCCTGCTGGAAGCGCTCGACGATCTGCTCACGGGTCTGCACGCGGTTCAGCCACAGGTTGGCGGTCAGCGTGATGCCACGGAAGTGCGGCGCGACGTGTGGCATGAACTCGACCGCCACGCCCAGCTGTACGGACACCTCGCGCTCGTGCACGTGGTTGGTCAGCGCGTAGGGCATCAGGTTGTCGGCCAGCAGTTCGACGTTGTTCTTGTCCGACGGCGTAGTACCGGCACCGGAGTAGCCGGAGACACCGAAGCACTGCGGCGGACCCGCCAGCAGGTCCAGCAGCGGATGCACCGCCAGCTGCATCGCGGTGGCATAGCAGCCCGGGTTGCTGATGTGCTTCTGGCCGTTGTACCGGCCGCGGGTCAGCTCCGGCAGGCCGTAGTACCAGCTGTTGTCGAAACGGTAGTCGGCCGAGAGGTCGACGATGACGGTGTCCGGCTTCGCGGTTTCAAGCGCAGCCACGAACGGCGCGGCCAGGCCGTTGGGCAGGGCCAGGATCACCGCGTCCACGCCCTTGGCCGCCACCGCATCGGCGTCCAGGTTTTCGTACTGCAGCTCGCCCTGGAATTCCGGGTGGTGGTCGGACAGGCGCTGCCCGGCGCGCTCGCGCGAGGAGACGAAAGCCAGCTTCAGCCGCGGGTGGGCGGCCACCAGCTTGATCAGCTCGGCGCCGGTATGGCCGCGGGCACCGACGATGCCCAGGGTGAAGGTCGAATCGTTCATGCGTGACTGTCCAGGCGGTACTGCAGGTGGCGCTTCACGCCCTGCCATTCCGCATCGATGATGGAGAAGATGACGGTGTCGCGCGGCGTGCCGTCGGCGTGCCGCTTGTGGTTGCGCAGCACGCCATCCTGCTTGGCGCCGAGGCGGGCGATGGCGGTGCGCGAGGTGACGTTGAACCAGCTGGTTTCCAGCACCACGCTGATGCAGCCCATGGCCTCGAAGGCGTGCTGCAGCAGCAAGAGCTTGGCCTCGGTGTTGGCGCCGGTGCGCTGCACGCGCGGCGTGTACCAGGTGTAGCCGAGGCTGAGCTTGGGCACGCTGGCATCCATGTCGTAGAAGCGCGTGCTGCCGATGATGTCACCGGCGGCGTCGCGGATCACGAACGGCAGCACCTTGCCTTCGGCGTGCGCCTGCAGCGCGGCCTGTACATAGTGCTCGACCTGCTGCGGTGACGGCACCTGGGTGTACCAGAGCTGGTCCAGGCCGCTGCCTTCGAGGGCAGCGCGCAGGCCGGGGACATGCTCAAGCTGCAGCGGCTGCAGCGCCACGTGCTGGCCGCGCAGGGTAGGCACCGTGTTCCAAACGTCAGGATTGGTCATCGCTCAGCCCTGCAGGCTCGGTGCGCGCTGCGCGCAGTGGTCGACATAGGTCTTGATCCGGTCGATGCCATCGGCGCCGAACCAGAACACTTTCCAATGGTCCTGCTTGTAGCAGCCATCGGACTCGGCGTAGTAGAAGTGGTTGATCGGGTTGCCGTGGCGCGAGCGCCAGAACAGCTGCGGTGTCTCCTCCAGCATCACGT
The DNA here is from genome assembly GCF_006228405.1 of Stenotrophomonas sp. pho. Taxonomy (NCBI): domain Bacteria; kingdom Pseudomonadati; phylum Pseudomonadota; class Gammaproteobacteria; order Lysobacterales; family Lysobacteraceae; genus Stenotrophomonas; species Stenotrophomonas sp. pho. Next base: position 3,000,343 of record NZ_CP029759.1, read on the forward strand.
TCCAGACCGCGCGGCCCAGGCCTTCGCCCTGCGCGTCGTCGAGCACGGCGAACTTGTCCAGGTACACGCCTTCGGCCTCGTCGGTGAGGATCACCGCAGTGCGGTAGTTCTCGCTGACATAGGCACGCAGCAGCCTGGTCTTTTCGAAGTAGTCCGGCACCAGGGTGCGGCCGAAGCTGGATTCGATCAGGCCCTTCAGCCGCGGCAGGTCGAGCTCGCTCCAGGCGGTGGCGCGCAGTACTTTCTCACCCTTGCGCACCAGCGTGCCCGAGCCCTTGTGGGTGAACAGTTCCTTGGCCAGGTCGGCCGGACGCGTGATCGACACCGACGATTCCAGCGGCAGGCGGTCGAGCAGGTCCTTGATCTGTTCGATCTTCACCTTCATGCCACCGTGGATCCACGGCTGCGCGATCAGGTGGTCGTATTCGGTGGACAGGTTGATCGAATCGATCACGTTGCCCGCCTCGTCCAGCAGGCCACCGGTGCCGGTCAGGAAGATGATCTTGTACGGCTGCAGCTCCTGCACCAGCTCGTTGGCGGCGAAGTCGGCGTTGACGTTGAGGATCTGGCCACCGGCGGTTTCACCCAGGCTGGTGATGACCGGGATCGAGCCGGCACGCAGGCTGGCCTCGATCGGTGCCAGGTTGACCTTCTTCACCTCGCCGACCAGGCCGTAGGTGTCCACGTCCAGGTACTCGGCCTCGAACACGCCACCGGTGATCGAGGTGGCACGTGCGCCGTTCTGCTGCAGCGCCTCGACCAGGCGCAGGTTGGACTGCTGGAACACCCGGCGCACGATCGCCAATGCTTCCGGCGAAGTCACGCGCAGGCCGTTCACGGTCTGCTTCTCGATGCCGGCCGCCGACAGCTCGGCATCCAGCTGCGGGCCGGCGCCGTGCAGCACGATCGGGGTCAGCCCGACTTCCTGCAGGAACGACAGCGAAGAGGTCAGCGCGTCGAGATCGTCGCGCAGCACCGCGCCGCCGACCTTGACCACGGCGAAGCGCTTGGCATCCAGCTGCGAAAAGCGCTTGAGGTACTGGCTGATCTCCTTCGCGCTGGCCATGCTGGAAAGCAGGCGCACGATGGTCTGGCGGGTCTGGCGGTGGGGCTGGAGGGCAGGAGACATTTCGGTTTCGTCACAGGCGGCGGTCGCCGCGTTGCAGTTCCGCCATGCCCGGGGCATGGCGGCGTTGTGGGGTCGATCAGGCGCCGGCGGTGATGATCCGGTGCACGGCGTGGGTATAGCGCTGCAATTGGTCCAGCGTCACGAACTCATCGGCGGTGTGTGCCTGGGCGATGTCACCCGGGCCGAATACCAGTGTGGTATAGCCAGCGGCCGAGAACAGCGACGCCTCGGTCCAGAAATCCACGGCATTGCCGATCGGCAGCTCAAGCGCGTCGGCCACATCGCGCGCCAGCAGGCGGCGGTTCTCGGCCTCGGCGATGTCACCGGCGGGCAGGCTGGGACCACGGAACGTCTCGGTGAACACGGCGGCTTCCGGCTCGGCGAAACCGGCGAAGGTCGCCAGAAGGCCATCGATGTCCATCGACGGCAGCGGGCGGAACCCGAAGCGCACCTCAGCAGCCGGTGCGATCATGTTGGCCTTGATGCCGCCTTCGACGCGGCCGATATTGAAGCGCAGGCCGGTCAGTCCGCCAAAGCGCGCCGAAGCCAGCGATTCCACATGATCCAGCGCGCGGTTTCCCCAGCGCATGGCCTGGTGCAATGCGCTGGCGGCCGCATCCTGCTTGCCCGAGGCGTGCCCTGCCCGCCCGGCGAACTGCATCAGCACCGAGCTGATGCCACGATGCGCCAGCACCGCTTCGCTCATGGTCGGTTCGGCCACGAGTACGGCTTCATACGGCAGGCCACGGGCCAGGAACGCGGCGATGCAGCGCGGGTCGTTGGCTTCTTCGTCGCTGGAGAACAGGAACGCGGCGTCGCCATCGCTGGCGTTGGCCGCCGCCACCAGTGCAGCGGCGGCGCCCTTGATGTCACACACGCCCAGGCCGACCACACGGTCGTCCAAGCGCCGCATCACATGCGGATCGGCACTCCAGTGCGGCGAGTCCGGTACGGTATCCAGGTGCACGTTGAACAGGTACTTCGGCGTCCCACGCACGGCGTACAGGCTGACCGCACCCGCGCCATGGTCGATCACCTCGACGTTGAAGCCAGGCAGGTTGTCGCGCAGGTAATCGAAGATGCCACCGGTGGTGATCGCACGCGGCGGGTTGCGGGTGTCGAACGACACCAGAGCCTGCAGGTGATCGAGCGTCTGTTCAAGCATGTGTCTGAATATCCGTAGGGTTTGAGATCGGTAGTGCCGGCCGCTGGCCGGCTGCGCAATGATCCAGCCGTGCCACGAGCCGGCCAGCGGCCGGCACTACCCTCCATTGACGCTGCGAAGCGCCGGCCAGCGGCCGGCGCCCCCGTCACAGGTCAACCGCTCAGCGGTTGACTTGCGCGTAAAGCGTCGAACTCATGCCGAACAGCTTGATGAAGCCCTCAGCCTCCTCCACGCCCCAGTCGGCCGATTGCGCGTAGGTGGCGCCCTTGGCGTTGAGCAGGTGCGGCGACTTCACCGCCACTGCATCGACGCGGCCGCCGCGGGTTTCCAGCACCACTTCGCCGTTGACCTTGGCCTGCGAGGACTTAAGGAAGGCCTCGATGTCGGTCTTCAGCGGGTCGTGGTAGAAGCCTTCGTACACCAACTCCACCCACTTGCGTGCGACGTCCGGCTTGAAGCGGTTCTGCTGCTTGGTCAGCACGGCATCTTCCAGCGCGCGGTGCGCGGCCAGCAGCGAAACCAGGCCCGGGGCCTCGAACACGATGCGACCCTTCAGGCCGATCACGGTGTCGCCGGTGTAGACGCCGCGGCCAACGCCGTACGGGGCGAACAGCTTGTTGAGCTGGGCCAGGATCTGGTCGCCCGGCAGCGCCTTGCCGTCCAGTTCCACGGCTTCGCCTTCAACGAACTTCAGGGTCACGGTCAGCGCCTGTTCCGGCCATTCGCTGCGCGGCGAGCACCAGCCACGCGCGCCTTCACCCGGGGCTTCCCAACGGTCGATCTCACCGCCGGACATGGTCACGCCCAGCAGGTTCTCGTTGATGGTGTAGGCCTGCTGCTTGGCGCGCACGCCGAAGCCGCGCTCTTCCAGGTACTTCTGCTCGTAGGCGCGGGTCTGGGTGTGTTCCTTCTGGATCTCGCGGATCGGCGCGATGATCTGGTAGTCGCCCAGTGCCTTCACAGCCAGGTCGAAGCGGACCTGGTCGTTGCCCATGCCGGTGCAGCCGTGGGCGATGATGTGGGTACCCAGCTCGGCAGCACGCTTCAGCGCGGCATCGACGATCAGGTAGCGGTCCGAAACCAGCAGCGGTACTGGCCCTGGTAGCCTTCGCCGGCCCACACGAACGGCTTGACGAAGCCTTCCCAGATGGCCGGGCCACCATTGACGGTGACGTGGCTGGTCACGCCCAGTTCGGCGGCGCGCTTCTCGATGAAATCGCGCTCTTCATCATCCACGCCACCGGTGTCGGCGAACACGGTGTGCACGTTGTAGCCACGCTCCTGCAGGTACGGCACGCAGAAGCTGGTATCCAGGCCGCCGGAGAAGGCGAGAACGACGTCTTTGTTGCTCATGGGGGTCAGGTCCACTTGGGGGATGGGAATTCGGTAGAGCCAACCGCTGGTCGGCTGAAGTGTTGGATCAGCGCCCGGCAACCGCGGCCATGATCGCCTTCTGCACGTGCAGGCGGTTCTCGGCTTCGTTGATGGCGATGCACTGCGGCGAATCCATCACCGCATCGGTGGCCTTCACGTTGCGGCGCAACGGCAGGCAGTGGCTGAACACCCCGTTGTTGGTCAGCGCCATCTTCCGTTCGTCCACGATGAAGTGCTTGAACTGGTCACGGATCGGCTTTTCCGGTTCCCAGTTGCCGAAGAACGGCAGCGCGCCCCAGCTCTTGGCGTAGACCACGTCGGCGCCTGCGTAGGCGCTGTCGATGTCATGGCTGATCTTCAGCGAACCGCCGCTCTCGGCCACGTTCTGCTCGGCCCAGCCCATGTAGCGGTCGTCGAGGATGTAGTCGGCGGTCGGGCACAGCAGGGTCACGTCCATGCCCATGCGGGTGGCGATGGTCAGCGCCGAATTGGCAACGGCAGTGTTCAGCGGCTTGGGGTGGTAGGTCCAGGTCAGCACGTACTTCTTGCCGCGCAGGTCCTGGGTGCCGAAGTGCTCCTGCAGCGCCATGATGTGGGCCAGCTCCTGGCACGGATGGGTGATGGTCTCCATGTTGATGACCGGCACCGGCGAGTACTTGGCGAAGCTGTTGAGGACGATGTCCTGGCGGTCGTAGGCCCAGTCGACGAACTTGGGGAACGCGCGCACGGCGATGATGTCGCAGTAACGGCCCAGCACCTTGGCCACTTCAGCGATGTGCTCTTCGGTATCGCCGTCCATCACCGTGCCGAGGTTGAACTCGATCGGCCACGCATCCTTGCCGGCTGCAGCACCACCGCGTGGGCGCCGAGCTGGAACGCGCCCAGTTCGAAGCTGGTGCGGGTGCGCATGGACGGGTTGAAGAACACCAGCGCGATCGACTTGCCCTTGAGCTGGTCGCCGAGCTTGTTGCGCTTGAACAGCGCGGCCTGGGTCAGCAGCGCGTCGAGATCGCTGCGGCTCCAGTCCTGGGTGTTCAGGAAGTGCTTGGGGGACATCATCTTTCCTTGCGTGGCGGCGCCGGGTTCGACGCAGTGGAAGGGAAAAGCAGGAACCAAAGGTGGAGCGAAAAGGTTGCAGTTGCAGCTTTCAGAACGCAGAAACGAAAAAACCCAGCCGGCGGGCTGGGTTTTTTTCGGACGAACAGCAAAAAGCTCCGGTTACCCAGCGAGAATGTGGGGTTCCGGTCGACGCGCACGCGAGGTCATGCCAGACGCCTGTCGGGCTGCGCTGCTGTCGTGCTGGAAGTCGGTGAGCTTCATGGCCGAATATCTTTGCATGCGGCCGTGACCGGCGCAAGGGGCCGGGGTCGCAGAATCAGGGATTGCCGGCGGCGCCCTGCTCCGGACCGACCCAGGGGGTGATCGACACCCGGATCTTGAGCCGGTTGCCGGGGTCTTCCGGCAGCCGCGAGCGGTACTTGGTGCCCTTGTAGACGTAATCCACGTCGTAGGCGATGGGCCGGCGGAATTCACGCCCCACCGGCACGATGCGGCAGTCGCGGGTCAGCATGGGGCCGTTGTTGGCCGGCGCCGGGGCCGGCGACTCGGTTCCGACCTCCTCAACGGCCTCCTCGTCACTGCGCTTGAACATCGAGCGCACCGAGTCCCAGAAGCGGCTGATCCGGCCCTTGTCCTCGACCGGCTCCTCGCCGGTCACGTTCACCGGGGCCAGGGTCCGGGTCGACACCGGCTCGCAGTGCTCCTCGGTGCGGGTCGCGCGCAGGGTCTGGAACACGGGTTCGACGTTCAGCACCTGCGCGTAGTCGAACTTCACGTTCTCCACGATCACCACCCGGTTGCGGGGCTCGGCCTCCTGGGCCAGCACCACGGCGGGCAGCGCCGACAGGTAGGCCAGGGTCAGCAACGCGGTGGATTTCATTGGCGACGGGAGCAAGGACACGGCAATAGTGTAGGCAGTGGCGAGCGCAAGGGCTGAACATTACCCGTCCACGCTGCTCCTGCCCACCCCACCCGGAGGAACCGGCGTCCACCGGTGGCAGCCAGTGCCCCCAAAGGGGGCCGACACGTTCTAAAATCACAGGCTTGTCCCCCAGCCACAGCCCCATGACCCTGCGCCTGCACAACAACCTGACTCGCCAGCTCGAACCGTTCACTCCGCTCGACCCGGCCTGTCCGACCCTGTATGTGTGCGGCCCCACGGTCTACAACTACGTGCACATCGGCAATGCCCGTGGCCCGGTGGTGTTCGGGGTGCTGGCCGATCTGCTGCGGCGCCGTTTCGGCGCGCTGCGCTACGCCCGCAACATCACCGACGTGGACGACAAGATCAACACCGCCGCCCGCGAGCAGGGCGTGCCGATCAGCACCATCACCGGCAAGTTCGCCGCCGCCTACCGTGAAGACATGGCCGCGCTGGGCGTGGTACCGCCGGACATCGAACCGGAGGTGACCGCGCACATTCCGCAGATCATCACCATGATCGAGCAGCTGATCGCCAACGGGCATGCCTATGCCGCCGAGGGCCACGTACTGTTCGCAGTGGCCAGCTTCGACGGCTACGGCAAGCTCTCGCGCCGCGACCCCGACGAAATGCTGGCCGGCGCCCGCGTCGACGTGGCCCCGTACAAGCGCGACCCGGGTGATTTCGTGCTGTGGAAGCCGTCCAGCGACGACCTGCCCGGCTGGGCGTCGCCCTGGGGCCGTGGCCGCCCGGGCTGGCACATCGAGTGCTCGGCGATGGCCGCGGCTCACCTGGGTGAGACCATCGACATCCATGCCGGCGGCGTCGACCTGCAGTTCCCGCACCACGAGAACGAGCTTGCGCAGAGCGAATGCGCCCACGGCGGCAAGATCTTCGCCCGCTTCTGGCTGCACAACGGCATGCTCAACTTCGGCGGCGCCAAGATGAGCAAGTCGCTGGGCAACATCGAGCGCGTGCATGATCTGGTGCGCCAGCATCCGCCAGAAGCGCTGCGCCTGGCCCTGCTGTCGGCCCACTACCGGCAGCCGCTGGACTGGTCCGATGCGCTGATCGAACAATCGGTGCGCACCCTGGACCGCCTGTACGGCACCCTGCGCGAACTGGCGTCGATCGAGGCCACGGCAGTGATTCCGGCCACGGTCGAGGCGACCCTGGACGACGATCTCAACACCCCACAGGCGCTGGCCGAAGTGGCCCGCATCGCCGCCGATGCGCGTCGTGCCACCGACCCGGCCGAGCAGGCGCGCCTGAAGGGTGAACTGCTCGGCGCCGGCCTGGCACTGGGCCTGCTGCAGGCCGATCCGGCGCAGTGGTTCGGCACCGTGGCCAGCGATGACGGCGACGATGCCCGCATCCAGGGCCTGATCGACGAGCGCGCCGCGGCCAAGAAGGCACGCGACTTCGCCCGTGCCGACTCCATCCGCGACCAGCTGGCCGCCGAAGGCATCGTGCTGGATGACACCCCGCAGGGCGTTCGCTGGTCGCGCAAGCGCAGCTGACCTGCCCTGCCCCGTGGCCGGTCCGCCGGCCAGGCCCCCACCGTAGAGACTGTTGTGACCGACTCCCCGTTCCCGCTTGAATCCACCGCCGCCGAGGCCCAGACCGCCATCGCCGAGGAATTCGGCTTCTTCGGCGACTGGTCCGAGCGCTACCAGTACCTGATCGACCTCGGCCGCAAGCTGCCGGCCTTCCCGGAAGAATGGAAGACCGAAGAGCATCGCCTGCTCGGCTGCCAGTCGATGGTCTGGATCGTGCCGGAAGGCAACGCGCAGTCGCTGCGCTTCCATGCCATCAGCGATTCGGCGATTGTCTCCGGCCTGATCTTCCTGGCGCTGCGCGTGTACTCCGGGCGCTCGGCGCAGGAGATCCTGGCCACCGAACCGAGCTACATCCAGGACATCGGCCTGGCCCGCCACCTCTCGCCCACCCGCAGCAACGGCGTGGCGGCGATGCTGGCGTTCATCCGTGAGACGGCGCAGGCGCAGCTGCAGCGCGACCCGTCGTGAGCGAGCCCGCCACGGCCGAAGACAGTGCACTGGGCCTGCTGTCCCGGCCCGGTTTCGCCAGGCTGCTGGCCTACCGCATCTTTGCGATGCTGTCCTACCAGGTGGTCGCGGTCACTGTCGGCTGGCACATCTACGAAGTCACCCGCAATCCGTTCTCGCTGGGCCTGATCGGCCTGGCCGAGGTCGTGCCGTTCTTCTGCGTGGCTCCGTTCGCCGGTTACCTGGTGGATCACCTGCCGCGCCGTCGGCTGGGCATGGTCGCCTGTTGCGGGCTGATCGCCACTGCACTGGTATTGACCAGCGTGGCCATGGGCTGGTTGCCGATTGACGGCGTGTGGCCGATCTACGCGGCCATCGCGCTGACCGGCATGGTCCGCGCCTTCCTGTCGCCGATCTACAACGCCTTGTTCGCCCGCGTGCTGGCCCGTGACCAGTTTGCCCGTGGCGCCGGCCTGGGCGCGGTGGTGTTCCAGGCCGGCATGATCGCCGGCCCGGCATTGGGCGGCGTGCTGGTCGGCTTCGGTGGCAAGGGCCTGTCCTACGCGGTGGCTACGGCCTTTGCGCTGGTGGCGATGGCCTGCCTGGCCACGCTGAAGGTGGAAGAACCGGTGCATACCGGTCCGGCCGCACCGATCTTCAAGAGCATCGCCGAAGGCGCGCGCTTCGTGGTCGGCAACCGGATCATGGTCGGCGCGATGGCGCTGGACATGTTCTCGGTGCTGCTGGGCGGCGTGGTAGCGATGCTGCCGGCGTTCCTGCACGAGATCCTGCACCACGGCCCGGAAGGCCTGGGCATCCTGCGCGCGATGCCGGCGCTGGGCTCGGTGTGCGTAGGCCTGTGGCTGGCGCGCCACCCGCTGCACCGCAATGCCGGCCGCGTCCTGCTGTTCGCGGTGGCCGGCTTCGGCCTGTGCGTGATCAGCTTCGGGTTGTCGCAGCACTTCTGGCTGTCGGCGCTGATCCTGCTGTTCTACGGCGCGTTCGATGGTGTCTCGGTGGTGATCCGCTCGACCATCCTGCAGTTGGCTACGCCGGAAGAGATGCGCGGTCGCGTATCGTCGATCAACGGCATCTTCATCAGTTCGTCCAACGAGCTGGGCGCGTTCTATGCCGGCACGATGGCGAAGCTGCTCGGCCTGGTGCCGGCGGTGGTGCTGGGCGGATTCGCGGTGCTGAGCGTGGCCGGGATCACCGCGTGGAAGAACCCAACGCTGCGGAAACTGAATCTTCGCGACCTGCAGTGAACCTGTAGAGCCGAGCCCATGCTCGGCTGCGTATTTCCGTGCGCCCATGAACCGGTAGCGCCAGGCCATGCCCGGCGGGCTCTTTCCGCGACCGCGGTGGGATGTAGCTTTCTTTGCTCGTGCAAGGAAAGTAACCAAAGAAACGCTCCGCCATCCGCGAGCCGGCGCTGCGCGCCGGTGCCCTGTGCTCCTCGGTGAATCAGGGGACCGCGCGGAGAGCCAGCCGACTAGCAGTCGGCTCTACAGGATAGAGCGGCCTCTTCGCCCCTGATTCCCCTGCGGTGCTCGGCTCGCTACAAGGCGGACTCAACAGCCGCAAGCACGCATGACCGCTCCTGTCGGCCTGAGCAGAGCGTGGACTCGGCTCTACATCGGCCGCGCACGCAGGAAACCGTCGAGAGCCTGCGGGTGGGTACGGGCGGGACCGTCCGCGGCATGGATGCCGCGGCCGAGCTTACAGGGATGTACTTGCAGCGTGTCCTGCCCGGACCCACCCGCAGGCTCCACCCGATACCCGCAAGGCGCTGCTCTACACAGCCAACACGAACCCAACAAAAAACCCGGCCGAAGCCGGGTTTTTCGCATGACCAGACAACGAACTGGAATCAGTCGCCCTGCTGCTTCTGCAGGTGCTCCCAACGCTCCTGGGCGTCGATGGTGCGCTCGGCGGTCAGGCGCGCTTCCAGGCGCTCCAGGCCGATTTCTTCGCCGGTGTCGACGCAGTACCCGTAGTCGCCGGCTTCCAGGCGCTTCAGGGTGCTGTCGATCTTGCCGATCAGCTTGCGGTAGCGGTCGCGGGTACGCAGTTCCAGCGAGTTCTCGGTCTCGCGGGTCGCACGCTCGGCTTCGTCGCCGATGTCACGCACTTCCTCGCGCAGGTTCTCGATGGTCTGCTTGGACTCTTCCACCAGGTCCGCGCGCCAGTTCTGCAGGCGCTGGCGGAAATACTCCTGCTGCAGCGAGCTCATGTATTCCTCTTCCGAGGACGGCTTGTAGCCAGCCGGCAGGATCGGGCGGCCAGTGGCCTCGTCGGTCTTGTACTCGACCACCTTGTACTTGCTGCGCGGGGCCGGTGCTGCCGAGCGGGCGGCGACGGCCACGGCAACCTTGCCGACAGGGCGCGACACGGTCTTCGGGGCGGAATCGGATTTCACGGCGGTTTTGGCAGGCGATTTCGAAACGGGCACGGGATTCTTGGATTGCGGGGCCTTCGAAGCGACAGGAGCGGCGGCCGGGGCCGGCGTTGAGGCCGGCTGGGCTGCCGCCACTGCCACGGTCTTGGCCGGGACAGGCTTGGCCGGAGCCGGCTTGGCAGCAGGCTTCGGTGCGGACTTCACTACTGGGGCCGGGGTCGGCTTTGTGGCCGGCGCGGCAACGTTCTTGGCAACCTTCTTTACAGCGGCGGGCGTGGCGGCCGGTTTAGCCGCAGCGACCTTCTTTGCTACGGGCTTGGCGACCGGCTTGGCTGCAGCCTTCTTCACCACCGCCTTCGGCGCTGGCTTGGCGGCTGCCTTCCTGGCCACCGGCTTGGCGGCGGCCTTCTTCACCGGCGCAGCCTTGCTGACGGTCTTCTTCACCGGCGCCTTCTTGCTGGCAGCGGCTGGCTTGGCCTTGGCGGGCGCAGCGGCCTTCTTCGCCACCGGCTTGGTTGCCTTGACCGGCGTTTTCTTTGCGGTGGCCTTCCTGGCCGCCGGTTGCGAGGACGCTGCCTTGGTCGCCGGCTTGCTGGCCGGCTTCTTGGCAACGGGCTTTGCCGCCAACTTCTTCACAACAGGCTTGGCGGTTTTCTTGGCGGCCGTTGCGGCCTTCTTTGCAGTTTTTTTAGCAGCCACGAAACGCTCTTCCTTGGATTCCCCGGGGCCCGGGAAAGCGGGCCTTTATAGCCTACCCGACCCGCAGCAGCAACCTTGGCACCCTGCTCCATTCAGTCCTGGAGTCAAGGTGCCCAAGTGGCAGTCCGACGAACACGGACCGCCTTGCGCGGTACGGAACCTGGCCAACACCCGCGGGTGCTGGTACCGGTCGCAGGCCATCGGCGACATGCGACCAACGGCCCATCCTGCACAAATGCGGCCTTCATGCCAACTGGCATAAGATGACTGGGTGATCTCGCGCCTGCTCATTGCCCTGCTGCGCTTCTACAAGCGCTTCATCAGCCCCCTGCTGGGGCCGCGCTGCCGTTTCGTGCCGAGCTGTTCTGAATACGCGATGGATGCCATCTCCCGGCACGGGCCGCTGCGCGGCAGCTGGCTGGCTGCGCGCAGGCTGGGCCGCTGCCATCCGTTCCACCCCGGCGGCTTCGATCCGGTGCCCGAATCCACCCACGCCCCCTCTTGCCGTTGCACAGGAAAACACTGACATGTCCTCCACCCTCATCACCAACGCCCGGATGGTCAACGAAGGCCGCACCTTCGACGGCGACCTGCGCATCGAGAACGGCCGCATTGCGCAGATCGGCAACGGGCTGGCGCCGCGCGACGGCGAGCAGGTGGTGGACGCCGCCGGGCGCTGGCTGCTGCCCGGCATGATCGACGACCAGGTGCATTTCCGCGAACCGGGCCTGACCCACAAGGGCGACATCGCCAGCGAATCGGCCGCGGCCGTGGCCGGTGGCCTGACCAGCTTCATGGACATGCCCAACACCAACCCGCCGACGCTGGATTCGACCATCCTGGAAGCCAAGTACGAGCTCGCGCGCGGCCGCGCCTGGGCCAACTACGGCTTCTACCACGGTGCCAGCAATGACAACCTGGACGCGATCCGTGCGCTGGATCCGAAGAAGGCGCCCGGCGTGAAGGTGTTCATGGGTGCTTCGACCGGCAACATGCTGGTCGACAACCCGGAAACGCTGGACGCGATCTTCCGCGAATGCCCGACCCCGATCATCACGCACTGCGAAGACACGCCGATGATCGATGCCAACCTCAAGGCCTTCCAGGAAAAGTACGGCGATGCGCTGACCCCGGACATGCACCCGGACATCCGTTCGCGCGAAGCCTGCATCAAGTCGACGCGCCTGGCGATGTCGCTGGCACGCAAGCACGGCACCCGCCTGCATGTGCTGCACATCTCCACCGCCGATGAGCTGGCGCTGTTCGAGAAGGGCCCGCTGATCCGCGCCGATGGCAGCCGCAAGCAGATCACCGCCGAAACCTGCGTGCACTTCCTGCACTTCGCGCGTCCGGACTACGCGACCAAGGGCAACCTGATCAAGTGCAACCCGGCGATCAAGGAAGTGTCCGACCGCGAGGCAATCACCGCTGCGTTGGCCGATGACGTGCTGGACGTGCTGGCCACCGACCACGCGCCGCACACCTGGGAAGAGAAGCAGAAGCCCTACGCGCAGGCACCGTCGGGCCTGCCGCTGGTGCAGTACGCGCTGGTGGCCGCGCTGGAGCGGGTGCACGAAGGCAAGCTGACCCGCGAGCAGGTGGTGCAGAAATTCGCACATGCGCCGGCGCAGCTGTTCGACGTGGAAGAACGCGGCTTCCTGCGCGAAGGCTACTTTGCCGACCTGGTGCTGGTGGAGGACGTGCCGTTCACCGTCAAGCGCGAGGACGTGCTGTCCAAGTGCGGCTGGTCGCCGTTCGAGGGCACCACTTTCCGCTCGCGCATCGCCTCCACCTGGGTCAACGGCCAGCAGGTGTGGGTCGGCAGCAAGCTGGTGGGTGAACCCGCCGGCCAGCGCATGACCTACGACCGCTGATGCGTTCGGCACTGATGCTCGGGGCGCTGCTGCTGGCCGCGCCCCTGTTTTCCACTTCCCGGGCGCAGGCGCAGGATGGCATCGGCAGCCTGATCGACAGCCGCGTGGTGTTCCCGGCCAGTGCGTCGCAGGGCGCGCTGGTGATCGGCAAGGTACCCGCCGGCAGTCGCGTGCAGTATGCCGGCCGCCAGCTGCGGGTAAGCGGCTACGGCAGCGTGGTGTTCGGCATCGGCCGCGACGAGAAGGGTCCGCTGCGCGTACAGGTGCAACGCCCCGATGGTGGCAGCGAGACCGCGACCATTGCGGTGACGCCGCGCGACTGGCCCACCGAGCGGGTCAACGGGGTGCCACCGAAGACGGTCAATCCGCCGGCGGCGATCGCCGAGCGGATCAAGCGCGAACAGGCGCAGGTGACCGCCGCACGTGCCCGCGATGACGACCGCACCGACTTCACCCAGACCTTCATCTGGCCGGTACAGGGCCGCATCAGCGGCCGCTTCGGCAATGCGCGCGTCTACAACGGGCAGCCGGGGGCCGGCCACTCCGGCATGGACATCGCGGTGCCGACCGGCACCCCGGTGAAGGCGCCGGCGGCCGGCATCGTGACCTTCGCCGGTCCGGACCTGTACCTGACCGGCGGCACGCTGCTGCTCGACCACGGCTTCGGGATCAGCTCCAACTTCCTGCACCTTTCGCGCATCGACGTAAAAGTTGGCGACCGTGTGGAGCAGGGCCAGGTGATCGCTGCCGTCGGCGCCACCGGCCGTGCCACCGGCCCGCACCTGCACTGGGGCATGAACTGGTTCGACACCCGCATCGACCCGTTGCTGGTGCTGGAACGCAAATAACGGTAGTGCCGGCCGCTGGCCGGCAACCGCATGAATTCTGCAGTGCCCGAGCTGCCGGCCAGCGGCCGGCACTACCAGACAGTTGGATCAACCGCGCGCGGCCCACCACACGCGCAGCAACGTGCGCACCGGGGTGGCTTCGATTGGCTTGCCTGCGGCCTGCGCGGCAACGCGGGCGCGCGCCAGGCTCGACCACACGCGCCGCGGGCGCGGACCCGGCACGCGGCTGCCCCATCCTTTCAACAGGTACTGGGCCCAGCGCTGCGCGGCCGTGCTGGAATCCTCATCCAACAGGCTGCGCGGCACACCGGCCACGCCGGCGTCCTGCAGGCGCTGGGCCAGGGTCTGCAGCTGCACCGCACGACCGGCGCCGGTGCGCGGCTTGTCGGCAAACAAGGCCGCTTCCACTGCGGCCACGGCGTCGGCGTAATTGGCCAGCGCACGCTCGGCACCGGCTGCATCCAGCGCAACGGTACGCGCTTCAACGAGGTCCGGCAGTGCTTCGGCCAGTTGCACCCACGGCGCACGCACCGGCTCCAGCAGACGGCCCAGCGGATGGCGCGAACGATGCCCTGCCCAGCTGCGCAGCTCCTCGCCCCACCACGCCAGCTTGGCATCGGCGGGCAGCGGATCGCCGCTGGTGTTGAGCATGTCGTCGAACTCCTGCAGCAGCGCAAACCACGCCACTGCGAGCTCGCGTTGCGGTTCGGCCACGAACGGGGCGGCCACCGACCATTCCGGCCAACGGCTGCGCCACTTGTCGAGGAAACTGTCCAGCGCGGTACTGCTCACTACGGGATTCCTTACGGCTGGGCCGGGGCTGCCGGCCGGGTCGGCCAGAGACTGGCCAGTTGCAGAAGTTCAGCGTTCTCGACCAGCACGTCGGCCTGCCAGGCCAGCGGATCGTCGCTGTGCAGGCGGTAGCCCCACAGCGCCGCCACCGACGGCATCGCGGCAGCACGTGCAGCGATGATGTCGCGCTCGTCATCACCCACGTACACGCAGTCTTCGGCGGCCATGCCGATGGCCTGCGCAGCGTGCAGCAGTGGAAGCGGGTGCGGCTTGCGCTCGGCCAGGCTGTCACCGCCGACCAGCACCGCACAGCGCTGCTGCCAACCATGCTGCGGCAGGATCAGGCGCGCCAGGTACTCCGGCTTGTTGGTGACGATGCCCCATACCGTACCGGCCTCATCCAGCGCGGCGAGCATGCCGGCCACGCCGTCGAACAGCACCGCGTACTGGCCGATCAGCGCTTCGTAGCGCTGCAGGAATTCCGGGATCAATGCATCGCGCGCAGCGGCATCCAGGTCCGGGAAAGCGGCCCCGACCATCGCGCGCGAGCCCTTGGAGACCACCGGCCGCAGCTGCGCCGGATCGACCGCTGCCCGGCCCGCTCGGCCAGCATCGCATTGCAGGTGGCGACGAAGTCCGGCGCGCTGTCCAGCAACGTGCCATCCAGGTCGAACAGCACCGCACGCGGGAAGCGGGCGGAGGTCATGCCGGCTTGACCGCGTAGGCCAGGTAGTTGATGTCGGTGCGGCTGCTCAGGCGGGCATGGTTGCGCCACGGCTCGTAGGCCATGCCGCTGACATCCACCAGCTGCAGGTCGGCCTCGCGCAGCCAGCGCGCCAGCTCGGCCGGCTTGATGAATTCCTGGTAGTGGTGGGTGCCCCTGGGCAGCAGCCGCGCCACGTACTCGGCGCCGACAATCGCCACCGCGAAGGCGGCCGCGGTGCGGTTGATGGTCGACAGGAACAGGTGGCCGCCCGGCTTCAGCAGGCGCTTGCAGGCGTCGATGATCGCGCCCGGGTCTGGCACGTGCTCGAGCATTTCCATGCAGGTGACCACATCGAAACTGCCCGGTTGCTCGGCGGCCAGATCCTCGGCGGCCTGCACGCGGTAGTCGACCTTGGCGCCGCTTTCCAGCGCATGCAGGCGCGCGACCTTCACCAGTTCCGGGGCCAGGTCGATGGCGGTGACGTCGGCGCCGGCCTGCGCCAGTGCTTCGCTCAGCAGCCCGCCACCGCAGCCGATGTCGAGCACGCGCGCGCCACGCAACGGCACGCGGTCGGCGACGTACTTCAGGCGTACCGGGTTCAGCGCATGCAGCGGCTTCTGCGGGCCGTCAGCATCCCACCAGCGGTTGGCCAGCGCGGCGAACTTGTCCAGCTCGGCCTGATCGAAATTGGAGGAAGCGTGGGGGGCAGTCATGAGGGGTCCTTGCGGCGCCAGGGGTCAGGCGCGGATATGACGGATACGCTCGCGCCACTGGCGCGCGTTGGCGATGATGCCCGGCAGGTCCATGCCGACCAGCTCGCGCTGCACCAGCTTCGGCTTGCCGGCGATCCAGACGTCGCTGACCTGCTGGCGGCCGGTGGCATACACCAGCTGCGACAGCACGTTGTGCAGCGGCTGGGTTTCCAGCGCCGACAGTTCGACACAGACCAGGTCGGCCTGCTTGCCGACTTCGATCGAACCGATGCGGTCAGCAAAGCCCAGCGCACGGGCACCGCCCAGCGTCGCTGCGCGCAGCGTGGTGGCCGCGTCCAGCGCGGTGGCATCATCGGCCACGGCCTTGGCCAGGATCGCTGCAGTACGGTTCTCGCTGAACATGTCCAGATCGTTGTTGCTGGCGCAGCCATCGGTGCCGATCGCCAGGTTCACACCGGCGCGCTGCAGGGCGCAGGCCGGGCAGAAGCCGGAGGCCAGCTTCAGGTTCGATTCGGGCAATGCACGACGCTGACGCCGCGTTCGGCGCACAGGTGGATTTCCGCATCGGTCAGCTGGGTCATGTGCACCGCGATCAGGCGGTCGTTGACCAGGCCAAGGCGATCCAGCCGCGCCAGCGGGCGCTGGCCGTGCAGCTTGATCGAATCGTTGATCTCCTGCGCGGTTTCGTGGGTGTGCAGGTGCACCTGCATGTCGAGCTGGTCGGACAGCATACGCACCCGCTCGAAGTTGGCATCGTTGACCGTGTACGGCGCATGCGGCGCGAACGCGGTCCCGATCAGCGGATCGGTGCGCCACTGGTCGTGCAGTTCACCAGCCTTGGCGAAGTATTCGTCATCGGTCCTGGCCCAGGCGGTGGGGAAATCGATGATGACCGCGCCGACCAGCGCGCGGAAACCGTGCTTCTTGTAGACCGCGGCCTGCACGTCGCCGAAGAAGTAGTTCTCGTTGGCGCAGGTGGTGCCGCCGCGCAGCATCTCGGCGATGGCCAGGGTGGTGCCGTCGGCCACGAATTCCGGCCCGATCACGGCCGCTTCCACCGGCCAGATGTGCTGCTGCAGCCAGGTCATCAGCGGCAGGTCGTCGGCGACGCCGCGCAGCAGGGTCATCGGGTTGTGCGTGTGCGCGTTGACCAGGCCCGGCATCAGCGCCGACTCGGGGCGGCTGACCACCTGCGCGGCACGGAAGCGTGCGCGCGCCTCGGCACGCGGCAGGATGGCCACGATCTCGCTGCCACGCACGGCAACGGCATGGTCTTCCAGCACCACCGCATGCGGCTCGATCGGAACGACATGACCAGCTTCGATGAGCAGGTCGCAGGCTTCGGGGAGGTGCGGGCTATCGCTCATGCGGGCTCACTGGCTGGGGGGCGGCGAGATACTTCTGGGGACACGCCCCTGGGTCAGGGGCTGCCGCGAAGCGGCGGGGTCTGGAGACCCGTGAAGCGGGGCCCATGATCTGCCGAAGCAGATCATGGGAGCGCCAGCGCGAATGCGCTGGCGCGTGTCCGAGCACGGCTCGGCTCTACAGCAAGGTCGGCCTGCGGCCGGAACCTTATTTGACGCGTGCGGAGTATTCGCCCGAACGGGTGTCGACACGGATCACTTCGTCCTGGTTGACGAACAGCGGCACGCGGACCACGGCACCGGTTTCCAGGGTGGCCGGCTTGCCGCCGCCGCCCGAGGTGTCGCCACGGACGCCCGGATCGGTTTCGGTGATCTTCAGTTCGACGAAGTTCGGCGGCTGAACGAAGATCGGCTCGCCGTTCCACAGGGTGACCACGCAGGACTCTTCGCCCTTCAGCCACTTCTCGGCGCCGCCCATGCCGGCCTTGGTGGCCTGGACCTGTTCGAAGGACTCCGGGTCCATGAAGTGCCAGTACTCGCCGTCGCTGTACATGAAGTTCATGTCGGTATCGACGACGTCGGCTGCATCCAGCGAGTCGGTCGACTTCATGGTCACTTCCTGGGTACGGCCGTCCTTGATCAGGCGGTACTTCACGCGGGTGAAGGCCTGGCCCTTGCCCGGCTTGACGTATTCGGTGTCGATGATGACGGCCGGTTGGTTGTTGACCAGGATCTTCATCCCGTTCTTGACGTCGTTCATGCCGTAGCTGGCCATGCGTAAACTCCTGAGTGGCAGAAACACCGCGGGTGCGGCGAGCCGTTAGAATGGAAAGCCCACCGGATGCCGGTGGGCGACTGTTTTTCTGCCCCCATGATAACCGCAGGCCCCCTCTCCATGCAGCTTTCCGCCTTCCCCGGCCCCAGTCGCCAGGCGCGCCCGCGCGCTGGCAGCAGCTCTGGCGCCAGGCGCTGCGCGACCCGCACGCCCTGCTGGCCCGGCTGCAGCTGGACCCGGCGGCGCTGGGTGTCTCGGAGGCGGCCATGGACCAGTTCGCATTGCGCGTGCCCGAGGGCTTCGTGGCCCGCATGCGCGTGGGCGATGCGGCCGACCCGCTGCTGCGCCAGGTGCTGCCGATCGACGAGGAAATGCGCCCGGCGCCCGGGTTCAGCTTCGACGCGGTGGGTGATGGTGCCGCCAGGAAGGCTACCGGGGTGATCCAGAAGTACCGTGGCCGTGCCCTGCTGGTCGCCACCGGCAGCTGCGCGATCAACTGCCGCTACTGCTTCCGCCGCCACTTCGACTATGCCGCGGAAAACGCTGCCAAGGGCGGCTGGCAGGAGGCCGTAGCCGCCATCGCGGCCGACCCGGACATCGATGAGGTGATCCTGTCCGGCGGTGACCCGTTGTCACTGGCCACGCACAAGCTGGTCGAACTGACCGACGCCCTGCGCGCGATTCCGCATATCCGCCGCCTGCGCATCCATACCCGGCTGCCGATCGTGCTACCGGAACGCGTGGACGATGAACTGGTGTGCTGGCTGGGCAGCCTGCCATGGCCGCTGGCGATCGTGGTCCACGCCAATCACGCCAATGAATTCGACGCCAGCGTGGACGCGGCGATGGCCCGCCTGCGCGGCGTCGGCGCCCAGCTGCTGAACCAGGCGGTACTGCTGCGCGGGGTCAACGACAGCGTGCAGGCCCTGCAGGACCTGAGCGAGCGCAGCTTCGCCGCTGGCGTGCTGCCCTACTACCTGCACCAGCTGGACCGGGTCGAAGGCGTGGCCCACTTCGAAGTGGATGATGCCCAGGCCAAGGCGCTGATTGCCGGCCTGACCGCACGCCTGTCCGGCTATCTGATTCCGAAACTGGTGCGCGAACTGCCCGGCGACCCGAGCAAGCGCCCGGTGTAGGAGCACTGCCGGGGTCAGATCCCTTTTCCGACGGAAAAGGGATCTGACCCCAGCACAACGTCAGTCGGTCAGAGGCCCGATTCGATCATCCGCACCACTTCGGTGGCGGTCACCGGGTGGCTCAGCCAGTAGCCCTGGCCAAGATCGCAGCCGCGCTGCACCAGCAGTTCGAACTGCGCCTGCTGCTCGATGCCCTCGGCCACCACGGTGATGCCCAGTGCGTGGGCCATGGCGATGATCGCCGTGGTCAGCGCCAGATCGTCGGGATCGCGCTGCATGTCGGCCACGAAGCTCTTGTCGATCTTCACGCCGTCCACCGGTACCTGGCGAAGATGGCTGAGACCGGAGAAGCCGGTGCCGAAATCGTCCAGCCAGACCTTCACGCCGGTGCGGTGCAGCTTGTCCAGCAGCTGCGCGGCAACCATTTCGTCGCCGATCACCGCGGTTTCGGTCAACTCCAGGTGCAGGCGCGACGCCGGCAGCCCGGACTCGTGCAGGCACTGCGCGACCAATGCCGGCAGTTCACCGCCGCGCAGCTGCCGCGGCGACACATTCACCGACACGAACAGATCATCGCCGCCCGCCCCACGTGGCCACTGCGAGGCTTCCATGCAGGCCGCACGCAGCACCTTCGGGCCGATGAGCTCGATCAGCCCGCTCTGCTCGGCCACTTCGATGAACACCGACGGCGGAATCGTACCCAAGGTCGGATGCTGCCAGCGCAGCAGCACTTCCACGCCGACCATGCGGCGATCGCGCATGCGGAAGATCGGCTGGTAGGCCAGGCGCAGCTCGCCGCGCTCCCAGGCCCCGCGCAGCTCCTGCTCCATGTGCACGCGGCGCTCGACCGCGTGGTCCATCGCACGGCTGTAATAGCGGTAGCAGTTCTTGCCGGCCATCTTGGCCTGGTACATGGCGATGTCGCCGTTCTTCAGCAGCGTGGTCGCATCGGCGGCATCATCCGGGAACAGGGTCACGCCGATCGAAGTGCCCAGGAACAGTTCCCGGCCCTGCACCACCAGCGGCTTGCCCAGCTCGCGCACCAGCACTTCGGCCAGCAGCCGTGCGTTGGCCGCCACGTCGCCATCACCGACCAGGATCACGAACTCGTCGCCGCCAAAGCGGGCCAGCAGGGCTTCATCGCCACCGGCCTCGGTAACCGCACTGCCGATGCGCTGCGCGAACTGCAACAGCGCTTCGTCACCGGCCTCATGGCCCAGGGTGTCGTTGACGCGCTTGAAATCGTCGATATCGGCAAACAGCAGGCCCAGCCGATGATTGGATGCGCGCGCGGCCATCAGGCGATGGTCCAGCGCCTCCCTGAATGCCAACCGGTTGGTCAGCCCGGTCAGTGCATCGGTATAGGCCATGCGCCGCACCTCGCGGTCATGGCGGGCGATGGCATCGCGCATGCGGGCGAAGCCGCGCACCAGCTCGCCGACTTCGTCGTCGCGGGTGTTCTCGGCCAGCGGCGCCTGGTAGTCGCCAGCCTCGATGCGGCGCGCCGCAGCGGCCAGGTCCCGGATCGGCGCCACCAGGGTGCGCTGCACGTACAGGATCACCACCACGCCGATCACCACCAGCAGGCCCAGCATCAGCAGCAGCCAGCCCAGGTGGCGGCTGCCGACCTGCTGCAGGCGCTCGCCGAGCGTGGCATTGGCGGCCTGTTCGCGCTGCTGCACCTCGTCCAGCGCCATGCCAACGCGGACGCCGCCGATGCGCTGGTTGCCGACCATGATCGGCATGGTGTTGTCGAGTACCTTGGGCGATTCCTGCACCACCAGCGCCTGCGCCACCGCGGCCTTGGGGGCCAGCGGGTCGGTCATCGGCTGGCCGAAGCCGGACACCTCGATCGAGCCGTCATGCACCAGCCGGCCACGTTCGTCGAACACCAGCACATAGCGCACGACCGGCTGCCGTGCGGTGCTGCGCACCAGCGCACCGACCTGGTCCAGGTCGCGGTAGTACAGCGGGTTGGCCAGCGCGTCGGACAGCTCGCGCGCCATCGCTTCGCCGCGGCTGCGCACGCTGCGGTCGAACAGTTCATGGATGACGCCACCACTGAGGTTGCGCACCTCGCCCTGCATCGCCGCCTGCCGCCCCAGCAACACCGCCAGGATCGCCACCACCACGACCATCGCCCCGCCCATCGCGAGCAGGAACCGGGCCTGCATTCCCGAGCCGAGCCACTTCATTCCACTTCCATCCGCACGCGCGTCAATCCTTGTTTCAATTCATCCAGCCGCTGCTGCGCATGCGCATCGACGCGGTGGAAACCGGAAGTGCCGAAAAACCGATGCAGCGCCCCCTGTGCCTGCGGGTCGCTGGCCGCCTGCAGCAGGACGTCCTGCAGCCGGTCACGTACCCGCGGGTCAAGGTCGGCGCGAACCATTTCCACCGCCCGTGGGTAGGGTTCGGTGCGCAGCAGTTCGCGGAAGTCGCGCCGGAATGCCGTCGGCATCCGTCGCTCGTCATTCCAGTCCACGCTGCTCACCGCCCCCACTTCGACCATGCCCTTGTGCACGAACGTGGCGATGTTCAACTCGCTACGTGCGAACACGTACCCCACGCTGTCCCGGCCCGGCACGTCCCACACACCGGCCAGGATCTGCGGCGCCAGCCCCTCCTGCAGCAGCGTCATCACCGGCACCAGGTAGGCACTGGTGGACGCCGTGTTCTGCAGCGCCAGGCGATGCCCGCGCAGGTCCTGGATCCGCTGGATCGGACTGTCGCGACGCACGAAGAACACGGTCTGGTACTCACGCACGCCATTGCGCTCGGTCAGCAGCAGCGGCCGCGCGCCACTGCGCTGGCCCAGTGCCACCGCCGTACCCGACGTTTCCGTGACCCAGTCGACCTGCCCCCGCCGCAGATAGCTGGCCATCTGCTGCGGGTCGCGTGCCATCAGGATCCGCCCTTCGGTGATGCCGACGTCGTGCATGCGTGCCACCACATAGTCCAGCAACGGTTGCAGCTGCTCGTAATGGGCCTTGGGATCATCGCTGATCCGGCCCAGCACCAGCACCCGGTCCGCTGCTGCATGTACCGTCCCGGCCAGCAGGATCATGACCAGGCTCAGCAGTCCCCTCTGCACTGCCCTTCGCAGACCCGACACAGGCTTCATCCCCCCTGGGTATCCGGACAGACTACCCGAAAAAATGAGAACGTCGTCAGCCGTCCTTGTTGCCCGCCTGTGCCAGCCGCGCCATCCGCTGGGTGTCGGCAAGGATGCCGCGCAACAGGCGCACTTCCTGCTCGCTCGGCTCGCTGCGCAGGAACAGCCGGCGCAGCTTGCGCATCGCCGATTCCGGCGCGCGGCCCTTGTGGAAATCGATCTCGTCCAGGGTGTCGCCAAGCTGGGCGAAGAAGCTCTCCATCTGCTCATGGCTTGCTGCCTGTTCGCGGAAACCGGGCTCGGCGTCCGCGGCCGGCTGCGCGCCCAGCAGCTGCATGCGTGTCTCATAGGCCAGCACCTGCACGGCGGCAGCCAGGTTGAGCGAGCTGAACGCCGGATCGGACGGGATGTGCACCGCCGCGTGGCAGAGCTGCAGTTCTTCGTTGGTCAGGCCAGTGCGCTCACGGCCGAACACCAGCGCCACCTCGGCGCCCTCGCCCGCCTTGGCCACCGCACGAGCGGCGGCATCGGCCGGCAGGTACTCCTCCAGCTGCACGCGGCGGGCACGCGCGGTGCAGCCCAGCACCAGGCGGCAATCGGCCACGGCCTCGGCCAGGGTGGCGACCACCGGGGCGTCCCCCAGCACATCTTCGGCACCGGCAGAGCGGCGGAAGGCCTCCTCGTCCAGCGGTTTCTCGGGGGCGACCAGTACCAGGCGGGCCAGGCCCATGGTCTTCAGGGCACGGGCGGCGGCGCCCATGTTGCCGGGGTGCTGGGTACCGACCAGGACGAATCGGAGGCGGGTGGCGGCGGGAAACT
This sequence comes from Stenotrophomonas sp. pho, assembly GCF_006228405.1. NCBI lineage: Bacteria > Pseudomonadati > Pseudomonadota > Gammaproteobacteria > Lysobacterales > Lysobacteraceae > Stenotrophomonas > Stenotrophomonas sp. pho. Next base: position 3,023,237 of record NZ_CP029759.1, read on the forward strand.
GGGACATGAACAGGGAAAAGGTCGAGCTGGACGATGACCAATGGTAAACTGTGCGGCCGGCCACTGCGCCGGACCCGCTCTTTTCCCCGCCAGTCCATCTCTTCTGCCTTTCCGGGAGCCCACGCCATGCAGAAACCCGCCGTCACCGTCATGGTCAAGGCCGCCCGCCTCGCCGGCAACGTCCTGTTGCGCAACATCAACAAGCTCGAGGCACTGAACGTGGTGCAGAAGGGCCGGATGGACTACGCCAGCGAAGTGGATGCGGACGCGGAAAAGGTCATCGTCAAGGAACTCAAGCGCGCTTATCCGGACTACGGCATCTTCGGTGAAGAAGGTGGCGTGCAGGGCGAGCGCCGCCAGATGTGGGTCATCGACCCGCTGGACGGCACCAGCAACTACCTGCGTGGCGTGCCGCACTACTGCGTGTCGATCGCGCTGGTCGAGAACGGCGAGCCGACCGACGCGGTCATCTTCGACCCGCTGCGCAATGAACTGTTCACCGCCAGCCGGGGTGCCGGCGCCGTGCTGAACGACCGCCGCATCCGCGTGGCCGACCGCAAGGATCTGGAAGGCACGATGATCCACACCGGTTTCGCCCCGCGCGAGCGCAGCCGCGCCAGCGCCCAGCTGAAGGCGGTCGACGCCCTGCTGGTGCACGGCGAGGACATCCGCCGCACCGGTTCGGCGGCACTGGACCTGGCCTACGTGGCCTGCGGCCGTGCCGACGCCTACTTCGAAGCCGGCGTGAAGGCGTGGGACATCGCTGCCGGCCTGCTGCTGGTGCGCGAGGCGGGCGGCAAGGTCTGTGACTTCAAGGGCGCGACCCTGGGCCGCATGGACAACCGTGGCCCGGAGACCCACCAGATCGTGGCCGGCAACCTGAAGGTGGCCGAGTCACTGCAGAAGGTACTGGTCAACACCGGTTACGCGGCGGAGTTTGACGCGAAGTTCTGAGATTCCGTGTAAAGCGGTTCATGGAGACGGCGCCTGCGAGGGTGCCGTTTTCGTTTGCGCGCACGGAGATTCGTTTCCGCGACCGCGGAGGGGTGTCACTTTCTTTGCTCGTGCAAAGAAAGTGACCAAAGAAACACGCCGCCAGGGCGCGAGCCGATGCTGCGCATCGGTGCCCTGCGCTCCTCGGCCCGTCGAGGGACGGTGCGGGAACTCGCTGCGCTCAGACACCCGCACCTCTTCGCCCTCGCCGGACCTGCGGTGCTCAGCTCGCTCAAGGCGGACCCAAGGTCAAATGCCACAGCGGCACCCGGTTGATCCATGCTACGCGTGGATGCTGTTGCTCTTGATCTTGACCTTCCAGTCCGCCTTGAGCGAGCCGAGCATCGCAGGGGAATCAGGGGCGAAGAGGCGCCGGTGTTTGAGCGCAGCGAGTTCGGCGCCGTCCCCTGATTCGCCGAGAAGCGCAGGGCACCGGCGTGCGCAGCACGTCGGCTCGCGGCCGGCGGAGCGTTTCTTTGGTTACTTTCTTTGCGCGCAAAGAAAGTGACACCCCTCCGCGGTCGCGGAAATGATCCCGGCGCCACCAATGCATCGGCGCGCAAACAAAAACGCCCGGCGCGCGGCCAGGCGTTCCTGCACTACCGCGGAAGCACGGAGGCTTACGCCACCGTCGACGCCCGCAGCGCGGCGATGCGCTCTTCCAGCGGCGGGTGGCTCATGAACAGCTTCTTCGCCGTCGAACCGGAAATGCCGAAGGCGGCAATCTGGGTCGGCAACGTGCTCTGGCCGTGGTTGAGCTGCAGGCGCTCCAGCGCAGCGATCATCTTCTGGCGACCGGCCAGCGAGGCACCGCCGGCGTCGGCGCGGAACTCGCGGTGGCGTGAGAACCACATCGAGATCATCGTGGCGAACAGGCCGAACACCATCTCCAGCACGAACACGATGATGTAGTAAGCGAAGCCACGACCGCCGCCTTCGCGGTTGCCCGACAGCGCGCTGTCGATGATGCCGCCGACCACGCGGGCCAGCACGATCACGAAGGTGTTCAGCACGCCCTGCAGCAGCGCCATGGTGATCATGTCACCATTGGCGACGTGGGCGATCTCGTGGCCCAGCACCGCTTCAGCCTCGTCCTCGCTCATGTTGTGCAGCAGGCCGGTGGACACCGCCACCAGCGCGTTGTTGCGGTTGGCGCCGGTGGCGAAGGCATTGATCTCCGGGCCGTCATAGACCGCCACTTCCGGCATGCCGATGCCGGCGGCCTTGGCCTGGCGCTCGACCGTGGCCAGCAGCCAGCGCTCGGTCTGGTTGCGCGGCTCAGTGATCACCACCGCACCGGTGGAGCGCTTGGCCATCCACTTGGACAGCAGCAGCGAGATGAAGGAGCCACCGAAACCGAAGATGCCGGCCATCACCAGCAGGCCGCTCATCGAACGCGCGTCCACGCCCAGGATCGACATGACGATGCCGGCCAGGATCAGGACCGCGAGGTTGGTCGCCAGGAACAGGGCAATACGGGTGAACATGGGAAAATCCGGCTCGGAAGGGGTCGATATCTGTCAATTTGCGGTGCGCTCAGCTTGAATTCAAGCGCCAACCTGACCGACGATTCAGCCTGCATGACCGCCATTGTTCCCTGCGGCCGCTTCGCGCCCTCGCCGACCGGCCTGCTCCACCCCGGATCCCTGCTTGCCGCCTTCGGCAGCTGGCTGCTGGCCCGCCACCACGGCGGCCTGTGGCGGCTGCGCATCGAAGACGTTGACCCGCCGCGTACCGTACCCGGCGCCGCACAGTCACAGCTGCAGGCACTGGCTGCGTTCGGCCTGGTCCACGACGGCCCGGTCCTGTGGCAGAGCGCTCGAGGCGAGGCCTACCAGGCCGCGCTGGACGTGTTGCTGGCCAGCGACCAGGCGTTCATCTGCCACTGCAGCCGCAGCGAACTGGCTGCCAGCGGCGGCATCCACCACCGCTGCGTTGCGCGGCAGCCGCGACCGGATCCTGCCGTCCGCTTCCGCGTACCGCCCGGCAACCTGGTCCGCTTCGACGATGGCCTGCGTGGCCCGCAGCAGCAGGACGTGCATGCCGAAGTCGGCGACTTCGTGCTGCGCCGTGCCGACGGCTGCTGGGCCTACCAGCTCGCGGTGGTGGTCGATGACGCCGCGCAGGGGGTGACCGAAGTGGTGCGCGGCGCCGATCTGCTCGATTCCACCGCGCGGCAGATCCTGCTGCAGCAGGCGCTGGGCCTGGCCGTGCCGCGCTACTGGCACCTGCCGCTGCTGCTAGACGCCCCCGGCCACAAGCTGTCCAAGTCGCTGGCGTCGCTGCCGGTGGACAGTACACGGCCGGTGCCGGTACTGCGCGCGCTCTGGCAGCTGCTGGGCCAGGCCCCTGCCGCACTGGACGGCGCCGATGACCGGGATGCGCTGCTGCACACTGCGCAACGGGCATTCGACCCGGCTCGACTGCCGCGGACCGACATCCTGTTGCCGGCCGGCGCACTTTCCGCGCCGATGTTGCAGAATCCCCCTTCCCCCACCTGATTCCCGGACAGCATTCCATGACATCTCGCGTCGCACTGGTCACCGGCGGAACCGGCGGCATCGGTACCGCCATCTGCCAACGCCTGGCCGACCAGGGCCACCGGGTCGCCACCAATTACCGCGACGAGGACAAGGCCCGCGCATGGCAGCAGGCGATGACCGAGCGCGGCTACAGCGTGTCGATCTTCCCGGGCGATGTCTCCGATCCAGGCAGCGCCGAGGCGCTGGTGCGTGCGGTCGAGGCCGAGCTGGGCCCGGTCGAGATCCTGGTCAACAATGCCGGCATCACCCGCGACACGACGTTCCACCGCATGCGCGCGGACCAGTGGCACGATGTGATCAACACCAACCTCAATTCGGTGTTCAACGTCACCCGTCCGGTGATCGAAGGCATGCGGCGCCGCGGCTGGGGCCGGGTCATCCAGATCAGCTCGATCAACGGCCTGAAGGGCCAGTACGGCCAGGCCAACTACGCCGCGGCCAAGGCCGGCATGCATGGCTTCACCATTTCGCTGGCCCGCGAGAACGCCGGCTTCGGCATCACCGTGAACACCATTTCGCCCGGCTACGTCGCCACTGACATGGTGATGGCGGTTCCGGAGGACGTGCGCGCCAAGATCATCGCCGACATCCCCACCGGGCGCCTCGGCAAGCCGGAGGAAATCGCCTATGGCGTGTCCTTCCTGGTGGCCGAGGAAGCCTCGTGGATCACCGGCAGCAACCTGGACATCAACGGCGGCCACCACATGGGCTGGTAAGCCGCGCAGGGGCCGCTGCGGCATGCGCTGACGGCCCCTGCCGATGGTCATGCTGCGCAGCACGCAAACCCTTGCTGCGCAACATGATCGCCCCTGAAAGCCAAGCCTGGCGGGGGCTGGGGCGGTTGCAACCGCTGCTGCACTGCGCCATGCTGCGCGTCTACTGTGACGAGTACCGCTTCATGGCTGCGACCCGCATCATCAAGAAGTATCCGAACCGCCGTCTCTACGACACCGAGATCTCCAGCTACATCACCATCGAGGACGTGCGCCAGCTGATCCTGGACGGTGAAGACTTCGAAGTCCGCGACGCCAAGAGCGGCGACGACCTCACCCGTTCGGTCCTGCTGCAGATCATCGCCGACCAGGAACAGGACGGCGAACCGATGCTGTCGACCCAGCTGCTGAGCCAGCTGATCCGCTTCTACGGCGATTCCCTGCAGGGCTTCATGGGCAACTACCTGGAGCGCAGCATGCAGGTCTTCCTCGACCAGCAGCAGCAGTTCCGCCAGCAGATGGGCAACCTGCTGGGCCAGACCCCGTGGGCGATGATGAACCAGCTGACCGAGCGCAACCTGGAGCTGTGGCAGGAATTCCAGCGCAGCATGGGCAGCGGCTTCGGTGGCCCGCGCCCGGGCGGCACCGGAACGGGAACCGGCAACAAGCCCGGCGAACCCGGCACCGGTACCGGCACCGGTGGCAAGACCCGCCGCTGAGCTGCAGCAACGGCTGATACGAAAACGGCGCGCCCCTGGCGCGCCGTCTTGTTTGGCATCGCTCCAGCGGTGCGTCAGCGTTTGGCCTTGCACCCCGTGCACACGCGCTCGACCTTGTAGCCCTTCGCCCTCAGCTTCTCGACCACGCCATCACTGCCCAGCAGATGCAGCGTGCCGACCACCACCAGCGTACCGCCCTGCCCGGCCTGCAGGTACGGCTGCAGCTTCGGCACCCAGGCATCGTTGCGACCGGTGTTGATGCGCTGGTACAGCTGCGGATACTGCTGGCGCATCTCTGCCGCCATCTTGGTCCACAGCAGGCGCTCGTCGCCGCGACGCCATGCATCATGCAGCAGCCGCGCCTGCTCATCGGCCTTGCCGGCCTGGTCCAGTGCTTCGGCCAGCATCTGCCGCTGCTCCTGCACCGTCATCCCGTCCAGCATGCCGATCTGGGTATCGATATCTTCCAGTCCCGCGGTCTTCCGGCCGGTCTTCTGCGCGCGTTCCATGAAGTGGCGGTCCAGGCCCAGCGCCGGGTCCAGGCCCAGCTTCTGCATCTGCCCGATCGAAATGCTCAGACCGACGAACCAGGGCTTCATGCCCTGCATCTGCGCCAGCGGCAACTGGTTCTGGGCAGCAAAAGCCTGCAGCTTCTGCCAGGTGGCCGCATCCAGATCACGCTTCAGCTCGCTGCCATCGGTGCGGGTCGCAGCCTGCACCATGCGGCTGGCCAGCTGGGGCGATTGCATGTCTTCCGGCGACAGTTCGAACACCACCCGCTGCGAGGCTTCGAACGCCTGCTCGACATCGGGCGACAGTGGGTAGTCCTGTGGCTTCAGCAGATGGAACGATCCCAGCAGGTACACGCGTGCATCGCCCGGGCCGGTGACTTTCCACAACAGGGGTACCGGCGGCTTGGCCGCGGTTGCGACCGCGGCCGCGGCAGGGCTGGCCTGGCCATCGCGGGCCGTGGCCAGTGGCGCCACTGCGCAGGCCGCCAGCAACAGCGCGGTACGGAACAGGTGTTTGATCGGCATGGTCAGCCTTCTCCTTCAGGCAGGTGGTAGGCCTTCTCGCCCGCTTCCACGCGCAGGTCCAACCGGTTTTCCGGCGGCGCCAGCGGGCAGGTCGCGTAGGCGGTGAACGCGCACGGTGGGTTGTAGGCATGGTTGAAATCGATGCGCACCGTGCCGTCTGCAGCGGGGGCATCGGTATCCAGATAGCGCCCGGCCGGATAGCTGCCGCGGCCGCTGGTGCGGTCGGCAAAGATCAGGAACAGTGGCTGCCCGGGCGCACCGATGGCCTCCAGGCGCCAGCTGCGGCCATCACGTTCGAACTCCACCGCACCGGCATTGGGCATCTCGGTGGTCAAGCCAGTGATGTCGACGATCGGCAAGGTCTTGCCCGGCGGATGCGCGATGAAGCGCGCCTGTACCTGCCAGTCCGCGCCGCCCGGCCAGTACTGCAGGCCGGCGAAATCACGCCGCGCAGGTGCCTCGGCATGCTTGACCCGCAGCGCGTCCCGTGGCCCCCGGCGGATGATGCTGAGCTGGCCCTTGCCGCCATCGAAGGCCAGCAGCGTCGGCTGCGCGTCCTTGTCGGTGTCGACGCGGATGCGGCCCCGCACCGGCTGGCCGTCGTGGCTGACATCGACACCGGCTTCAGGCGTGAACCACCACTGCGTCCCTTCGCGACGCAGCAGGCCCAGCCTGTCCGGGCCAACCGTCAGGCGGATGCCGTTGGTGGCGCCGCTGCCAACGAAATGGGATTTGTTCTGCAGCCAGTGCAGGCCGACCAGGGCCGTCCAGCCATCGGGCCGGGTCAGGTCCTGGTAGCGCGCTACACGCCATTGCTGCTGCGCGGCCGCGTAGGCCGGATCTTCAGCGGCCGTCGGCGCCGGCGGTGTTGCCGGGCTGCAGGCGGCCAACACCACGGCGGCCAGCAGGCCCGCCATTCCCCGATAACGCATCGATGCTCCCCTCAACGTCCGCGCAGGAACCAGCGGTCGATCTCCGCCAGCGAAAAACGGGCCCAGGTCGGTCGGCCGTGGTTGCACTGGCCGGACCGTTCGGTGATTTCCATGTCGCGCAGCAGCGCGTTCATTTCCGGCACGGTCAGGCGCCGGTTGGCACGCACCGCGCCGTGGCAGGCCATGGTCGACAGCAGTTCGTCGCGTGCACTGGCCACGCGGCGGCTCTGGCCATGCTCGCGCAGGTCGGTCAGCACGTCGCGCAGCAGTCCTTCCGGTTCTGCATGCGCCAGCAGTGCCGGAATGCTGCGCACGTGCAGCGAACCGGGGCCGGCCCGGGTCACCTCGAAGCCGAGCGCCGCCAGTGTCTCGGCTTCGCTTTCTGCAGTGTCGGCCTCGCGCTCGCCCACCGCCAGCGTGATCGGCACCAGCAACGGCTGCGACTGCAGGCCGATGCCATCGTGCGCATTCTTCAGGCGCTCGTAGCCGATGCGTTCGTGGGCCGCATGCATGTCGACCACGATCAGGCCTTCAGCGTTCTCGGCCAGGATGTAGATGCCATGCAGCTGCGCGATCGCGTAGCCCAGTGGCGGTACACCCGCGTCGGCACTGGTCACCGGCAACCCGTTCTCGCTCGGCATCGGCGGCAACGCCGCTGCGCGTTCGACGCCGGCGGGCGCGGCGTACAGCGCGGCGTAGGCGGCCGGTGCATCGGCCACCTGCAGGCCCAGCGGCTGCTGCGGACGCCAGCCTGAAAACCCGCCACCACCACCTCCCGAGCCGGGCGCAGCCCCGCGCACCAGCCCGAACCCCGACGCGCCGGCGCTCGATGCGGTCGGGACGGCGGCGGCGTCCACCGGATGTGCGGGGCCGGCACCGATCTCCTGCGCCGACATGCCGGCACGGGTATCGGCCAGCGCATCCTTCAACGTGCGATAGACGAAATCGTGGACCAGCCGCGAATCGCGGAAGCGCACCTCGTGCTTGGCCGGATGCACGTTGACGTCGACGCGGGTCGGATCCAGTTCGAGGAACAGCACATAGGCCGGCTGGCGGCCGTGATACAGCACGTCGCCGTAGGCCATCTTCACTGCGTGGGCGACGCTGCGGTCACGCACTGAGCGACCGTTGACGTATAGGTACTGCTGGTCGGCGCTCGCGCGCGAATAATGCGGCTGCGCAATCCAGCCATGCAGGCGCAGGCCGGCGCCGCTGTGGTCCACGCGCACGGCCTGGTTGGCGAAATCCTCGCCCAGCGTTTCGGCAAGGCGCGCATCGGAATACAGATCGCCCGGCTTGTAGCGCCGCGAGGCCTTGCCGTTGTGCGACACGCGCAGCTCGACATCCGGCCGTGCCAGTGCCAGCGAACGCAGCCACTCTTCGATATGGCCCAGTTCGGTACGCTCGGCGCGCAGGAACTTGCGCCGCGCCGGCACGTTGTAGAACAACTCGCGCACTTCCACCGTGGTGCCCGGCGCATGCGCGCGCGGGTCACCTCGCCGATCTTGCCGCCTTCGATCTGCAGTGCCGAACCGTGCTCGTCGTGCGCGCGCCGCGAGCACAGGGTAAAGCGGCTGACCGATGCGATCGACGGCAGCGCTTCTCCACGGAAACCGAGCGTGGCCACCGATTCGAGATCGTCAAGATCGGCGATCTTGCTGGTGGCATGGCGCGACACCGCCAGGGGCAACTGCTCGGGCGCGATGCCACTGCCGTTGTCGCGGATGCGGATCAGGCGCACGCCGCCCTCTTCAAGATCGATATCAACGCGGCTGGCGCCGGCGTCGATCGCGTTCTCGACCAGCTCCTTGACCACCGACGCGGTCGTTCGACCACTTCGCCCGCGGCAATCTGGTTGATGAGGATCTCCGGCAACGGCCGGATCGGGCGCGGATGGGTAGCAGACGTCATGCGGGGATGATAACGGAGGCTGCGCATGTAGAGTCGACTGTCAGTCGACTGCTCTTCGCCGGCCACCGAAACCCCCATACTGCGCGCGCAGTCGACTGACAGTCGACTCTACGGAAAGCAGTAATCCGCCTTCGGCGGCTTACTTGCTGCCGCCTGCCATCGTGGCTGCGGCGTCGATCTCAGCCTGCGCGCGGGCGGCATACAACGTGCCCGGCGGCGGTTGGCGGCTGAAGAAGGTGTGCACGCCATCCAGCACGGCGCCCGCCACCTTGCGCTGGTATGCCGGGTCCGTCAGGCGGCGCTCTTCATCCGGATTGGAAATGAATGCCGTTTCCACCAGCATCGCCGGCATGTCCGACGTGCGCAGCACCGCGAAGTTGGCGCGCTCGATGTTCGGCTTGTGGTTGTTGCCGATCCGCTTCAGACCGCCCAGCACGTGGCCGGCCGCATCTTCGGACGCCTTCATGTAGCCGCTCTGGGCCAGGTCCAGCAGCACGTTGGCCAGGGTGCCTTCGGTCTGCTGCAGGCGCACCCCACCGACCAGGTCGGCCGCGTTTTCCTTGTCCGCCAGCCAGCGGGCGCGCTGCGAAGAGGCACCCTTGGTCGACAGAACGTACACCGACGAACCCGTGGCCGAACGGTTTTCAGCCGCATCGGCGTGGATCGAGATGAAAATGTCCGCCTTGTTCGCACGCGCCTTCTGCGCGCGCATCGGCAGCGGAATGAACACGTCGCTGTCGCGCGTCAGGTAGGCCTTCAGGCCCGGCGTGGCATTGACCTGGCGGGCCAGCTCACGCGCCACCGCCAGGGTGACATCCTTCTCGCGCTTGCCGGTCGGGCCGATCGCGCCCGGGTCCTGGCCACCATGACCGGGATCGATCGCCACCACCAGGTGGCGCATGCCGGGCTGCATGCGGATGCGCGATGCATCGCTGGGCATCGCCGGACGCGGCGGCTCGGCCGGCGTCGGCGCGGGTGTGGGGGCCGTTGCCGGCGGCGTGGTCACCACCGCAGCAGTGCGCTGGCCGGCAAGGATTGCAGCCGGCGAGGATGAAGGCGTGCTGCTGGCCGCGACGCCTGCCGCAGCAACCTGGGCTGGCGCGCTGGTCGGTGCGGGGGTCGGCGTGGCGGGTGCGGCGGCGCTGGCGCTGGCCTGCTGCTGCACCTGTGCGGTCAGCAGGGCGGTGGCCCGCGCAGCATCGGTGCGCGACTGCGCGTTCTCGGCCGGCGCGGGCGCGACTGAGCCCCCCACAGCGGCCGCCTGCGACTGCACCGCCGGCGGCGTCGCCGGGCGGCTGGTGGCCACGGCAGGGCCATCACCCGGCCATTCGATCACCAGCTTGGATTCATTGCCCTCGCGCTGCATCTGCGGACGGAACGGCGCCACCGATTCGGCAAGGTCGAAGACGACACGGAAAGTGCCCGGGACCGGCTGTCCGGTACGCACCGCCGTGACCACGCCCTGCGCGGCCGGCATCTTCAGGTTGCGTACGGCGCTGGAGTCGGGGAAATCGACCACCAGGCGGTTCGGGCCGGCCAGCGACAGGGTCTTGTAGCCGCCACTGCCGACCAGCGAGATCTCGGCACGGGTGCCGGTCGCGCCGGTGTTCAGCAGGACCTGGCGGACTTCACCCGCCCACGCACTGACGCTCGCCAGACCCAGTCCGACGGCGGCACAGATGGCGATGAGACGGTTCCCCGGGCGCATGGCTCAGGATTCAATCACCGCGCTGAACGGAATGCAACACCTTTTTCCTTAATAATCCGTAACCTGCCGGTGTTTGTTCTCGTCAACCGACAGAAATGGCCTGCAAGTCGCCCCCTTGAGGCAGCCGTTTCAGCCATTCATGCCCAACGTCGCTGCTCGCGGTGAGACTGGCGCGTCGCCCCTGTCCTTCGATCTCCAGTGCTACCACCAGGTCGGTCGGCGGCAGCGCGCCGGCGCCCCGTTCCGGCCATTCGACCAGCCACAAGACCGCGCTGCCCTCGTCCAGGCCGAGGAAATCCAGCTCACCGGCCTGGCCGATGCGATACAGGTCCAGGTGCCACGCCTCACCGCCACTGGCCAGCGGATAGCGCTCGACCAGGGTGTAGGTGGGACTGCGGATCGCGCCCTGCACGCCCAGCGCCCGCAGCAGCGCGCGGGCCGTGGTGGACTTGCCGGCGCCCAGGTCGCCGCGCAGTTCGATCAGCGCCTGCGGCGGCCGGGTGGTCGCCAGCCACTGCCCGAGCAGTTCGGTGGTGTCGCTGTCGGCAAGGAAGAAATCGGTCATGGGAAGCGTTCCGGGTTGGCCAGTCGCCGCAATGGCGCCAGCAGATCAGTAGGAAGCAGGCCGCGTGCGCCGTCAGCGGCAGCCGCGTCGCCGGCCAGCGCATGCAGCAACGCGCCCGCCGCGCCGGCATCGAAGGCGGACAGGCCCTGCGCGCGCAGGCCGGCGATGATGCCGGTGAGCAGGTCGCCCATGCCCCCCACGGCCATGCCGGGATTGCCGGCGGCGATCAACCGGGGCGTTTGCCCGGGCGCCGCCACGATGCTGCCGGCGCCCTTCAACACCACCACCGCGTGGAAACGCTCGGCGAGCGTCTGCGCACAGGCGTAGCGATCGGCCTGGATGTCGCTGGTGCTGCAGCCGAGCAGGCGTGCGGCCTCGCCCGGGTGCGGTGTGAGGACGGCGCCAGGCAAGGCACGCGGATCCTGCGCCAGCAGGTTCAGCGCGTCAGCATCGACCACCAGTGGTTTGGCGCTGGCCAGCACCCGCGCAAACAGTGCGCGCGCCCATTCGTCCTGGCCCAGACCGGGCCCGATCGCCACCACCTTTGCCCTGTCAAGCAAGGCCGGCAGCGCTTCGCCGTCTTCCAGCGCGTGGGTCATCGCCTCGGGCAGGCGAGCCAGCAGTGGAGCGACGTGGTCGCGGCGGGTACCCAGGCTCAACAGCCCCGCCCCTGCGCGCAAGGCGGCCTCGGCTGCCATGGCGATGGCACCGCCGCTGCCATGGTTGCCGCCGACGCACAGCACGTGGCCGGATTCACCCTTGTGGGTATTTGCGCGGCGCGGCGGCAACAGGGCCGGCAACCGTGCCTGCGCCCAGTACTCCACGGCAGGCGACACGCTTTGCCATGCGGCAGCGGGCAACTGCAGGGGTGCCAGGGCCTTGTGCCCGCAATGATCCAGCGCGTCGCCGGTGTACAGCCCGCGATGGGCCACGATGAACTGCAGGGTCAGCGCCGCGCGCACTGCCGCGCCAGGTATCGCACCGCGGTCGGCATCGACGCCACTGGGCACATCCAGGGCCAGCACAGGTGCCGCCTGCGCATTGATCGCAACGATCAGCGCCTGCGCCGCGCCCTCCGGCGCGCGATCGAAACCCAGCCCGAACAGGGCATCGACCCAGAGGTCGGCCTCGGGCAGCGCGCCGTCGAACTCGGTGATGGCGCCGCCGTCGGACCTGAACTCCGATGTTGCACGCTGCGCCAGCGCGGTCGATGGCGCCCGGCCCGGCAGGGCGATCACCCTCACCTCGCGCCCGGCCTGCAACGCGTGGCGAGCCAGCACGAGGCCGTCGCCGCCATTGTTGCCCGCACCGACCACCACGCCGATGCGCTGCGCCTGCGGCCAATGCTGCAGCAGGCACTGCCAGGCGGCCTGGCCGGCCTGCGCCATCAGTCCCCAGCCAGCATCCCCGCCAGGGTGGACGCCTGGGCATCAAGCGCACGCGCGGCAGCGGAATCGAACAGATCGGCGAGGTTGGCCATGCAGGGATTTTATACTGGTGCGCATGTCCCTCGCCCCCACCCCCGTCGATCCGGCCCAGGCCGTGCAGCGCATCCGCGAACTGGCCCGCGCGCATGGCTTCCAGCGCTGCGGCATCGCCGGTATCGAGCTGGGCGAGGATGAGGCGCACCTGGCGGACTGGCTGGGTCAGGGCCTGTACGGCACGATGGACTGGATGGCGCGCCACGGCACCCTGCGCGCACGACCGGCCGAGCTGTTGCCCGGCACTGTGCGCGTGATCTCGGTGGGCATGGACTACAGCCACAAGGATGACACCGAAGCCTGGGCGACGCTGGCCGACCCGGGCCGCGCCTATGTGGCGCGCTATGCGCTGGGCCGCGACTACCACAAGCTGATGCGCAACCGCCTGCAGAAGCTGGCCACGCAGATCAACGACGAAGTCGCGCCACTGGGCTACCGCGTGTTCGTCGATTCCGCCCCCGTCCTGGAGCGCGCACTGGCCCGCAACGCCGGGCTCGGCTGGATCGGCAAGCACACCTGCCTGATCGACCGCCATGGCGGTTCCTGGTTCTTCATCGGCGAGATCTACATCGACATCCCGCTGCCGATCGATACGCCGGCCACGGCGCACTGCGGCACCTGCACGCGCTGCATCGATGTCTGCCCGACCCAGGCCATCACCGGGCCGCAGCGGCTGGACGCGCGGCGCTGCATTTCCTACCTGACCATCGAACACGACGGCGCCATTCCCGAACAGATGCGCCCGCTGATCGGCAACCGCATCTATGGCTGCGACGACTGCCAGCTGGTCTGCCCCTGGAACAAGTTCGCCAAGCGCACCGACGAAGCCGATTTCCGCGCGCGCAACAACCTCGATACCGCGCGCCTGGACCAGCTGTTCACCTGGGACGAAGCCGAGTTCCTGCGCCGCACCGAAGGCAGCCCGATCAGGCGCAGCGGCCATGAGCGCTGGCTACGCAACATCGCCGTGGCGCTGGGCAATGCGCCGTCCTCGGCCGAAGCGCTGGCTGCCCTGCAGACCCGCATCGACGATCCTTCGCCGCTGGTGCGTGAACACGTGCAGTGGGCACTGGGCCAGCATACGGCGCGCTGACGTGCGATCCTGAGCCCCCGTTCCGCCCGCAGCACGCCGTTTCCATGCAGCCACGCAACAACGACATCCTCACCCCCAGCCAGCTCAACACCCTGGCCCGCGACCTGCTGGAAGGCAGCTTCCCGGCGATCTGGGTCGAGGCCGAACTGGGCAGCGTGGCGCGTCCTGCCTCCGGACACCTCTACTTCACCCTGAAGGACGCGCGCGCGCAGCTGCGTGCGGCGATGTTCCGGATGAAGGCGCAGTACCTGAAGTTCGTGCCGCGCGAAGGCATGCGCGTGCTGGTGCGCGGCAAGGTGACCCTGTACGACGCCCGTGGCGAGTACCAGATGGTGCTGGACCACATGGAGGAAGCCGGCGAAGGCGCGCTGCGCCGCGCCTTCGAGGAGCTGAAGGCACGGCTGGAGGCCGAAGGCCTGTTCAACCCGGCACGCAAGCGGCCGCTGCCGGCGCACGTGCGACGCCTGGCCGTGATCACCTCGCCCACCGGCGCTGCCGTGCGCGATGTGCTGAGCGTGCTCGGCCGGCGCTTCCCGCTGCTGGAAGTTGACCTGCTGCCGACCCTGGTACAGGGCAGCAGTGCCGCCGCGCAGATCACCCGGCTGCTGCAGGCCGCCGATGCCAGCGGCCGCTACGACGTGATCCTGCTGACCCGCGGTGGTGGTTCGCTGGAAGACCTGTGGGCCTTCAATGATGAAGCCCTGGCCCGTGCGATCGCCGCCAGCCGCACCCCGGTGGTGTCTGCGGTTGGCCACGAAACCGACTTCAGCCTGAGCGACTTCGCCGCCGACCTGCGTGCACCGACGCCATCGGTGGCGGCTGAGCTGCTGGTACCGGACCAGCGCGAACTGGCCCTGCGCGTGCGCCGCACGGCCGTTCGCATGCTGCAGCTGCACCGGCATGCGATGCAACAGGCGATGCAGCGCGCCGACCGCGCCCTGTTGCGCCTGAACACGCAGAGCCCGCAGGCACGACTGGATCTGCTGCGTCGACGCCAGCTCGATCTGGGACGACGCCTGCATGCCGCGTTCAACCAGCAGCAGGAGCGCCGTGCTGCGCGGCTTCGCCATGCAGCGGCGGTCCTGCGCGGGCACCATCCACAGCGCCAGCTTGACACGATGCAGCGCCGCTTGGCCGCCCTGCGCGGACGACCGCAGGCAGCGATGCAGCGTCTGCTGGAGCGCGATGCGCTGCGGCTGCGCGGGCTGGCGCGTTCACTGGAAGCAGTCAGCCCGCTGGCCACCGTAGCCCGCGGCTACAGCATCCTGACCCGCAGCGACGATGGTGCGCTGGTGCGGCGCATCGACCAGGTGCAACCTGGTGACGCCCTGCAGGCCCGCGTTGGTGACGGCGTGATCGACGTACAGGTCAAGTAGAGGGGGGTTCGGCAGGGCTGCGCCCTGCACCCACAGAGGCTTCAAGCAACGGCCGAAGCAACAGCAAAAGCTGGCATTCCGCGGGTTGGCGGGGCGGTGCCAGAGTGCGGGGACGCCGTAAACCCGTCCATGGGGGCTTGGCAGCCGCATCCATGCGGCTGACTGATCTGGCCCCCTGAAAACGGACGCCATGAAGCCGTTTCAGGCGGCAGCCCGGAGCTGCCGGGCGTAGTTGTTAGGCGAGTGGTAGCCCAGCGCCGAGTGTAGCCGGGCTGGATTGTAGAAGCCGTGGATGTAAGCAGCGATGCACTGGCTGGCTTGTTCCCTACTGGCGTAAGGCTCGGCAGCCTCTTCTGTCTTGAGCGTCGCAAAGAAGCTCTCGGCCACCGCGTTGTCCCAGCAATTGCCAGGCCGGCTCATGCTTTGGACCACGTCATGGGACTGCAGCAGCTGGCGAAACTCGTTCCCCCAGTACTGCCCACCACGATCTGAATGGAAGATCAGGCCGGGTCGTTGTGGATGCAGAGCCCAGGCATTGGCAAATGCTTTCACCACCAGCTCTTCAGTCAGACGCTTGGAAACGCTGTAGCCCAGCACCTGCCGGGTCTGGACGCTGATGACCACGGCCAGATGCAGCCATCCCTGGCGGGTGGGGACATACGTGATATCCCCGACCCACGCCGTCGGTCCGGTTCCGGGGGCAAATTGCCGATCCAGCAGGTTGGGGGCGAGCTGAGATGAGCCGCCGGAGGACTTGGGTCGGAATCGGCCTTTGGTCTTGCCCTGGATTCGCTCCTCGGCCATTAACCGTGCCACGCGCTTGTGGCCGACTGGATGATTCCTGGCTCGTAAGGCCCTGACCAGCCGACGTCGCCCATAACTGCGCTTGCTGGTCACATGAATGGCCCGAAGCTCGGTACGCAGGGCCGAATCGGCATCGCACGCTTGGGCACATTGCCGACGCAGGTAATCATGGAATCCAGAGACAGAAACCCCAAGAACCCGACACAACAACCTGGTCGGGTAGTGAGTCCTTTGACTGGCGACGAAGGCGTACCTCACTTGGACTCTCTGGCAAAGAACGCCGCCGCTTTTTTTAGGATTTCCCGCTCCATCTTCAGATTGGCGTTCTCGGCCCGAAGGCGGCTGATCTCGCTTTCCAGGTCGGTGGTTGGCCTGCGAGCCTCAGAGGTCAGAGACCGGCCAGCACGGACCGCGTCAAGCCAATTTGCCAGCGTCTTGACCGACATCTCCAGCTGACGGGCTGCTGCGGCAGGCCCGAGCGACTCGGCCAACTCCACGGCTTGGTGCTTGAACTCATCGGTATAGCTACGACGGGTGATACGGGACATAAGGGACCTCCAAGTGCGATCAAAGTATCGCTTCTTGGCGTCCGCTGACGGGGGCCAGATCAGACACCCCGCACTCCGACACCGCCCCACCTCTGACAGTTTTCCGCGATGGGGTAGATCCACGCCATGCGTGGATGAATCTCTTTCAGATATCGAATCAATTCGGGGTCAGATCCGTTTTCCTGCGGAAAACGGATCTGACCCCAAGCGCCATTCCGGCAGGTCGCAGAAATCTGTCGAAGGCGGGGTGGGTCCGGTTGCGGGAGTGTCCGCGGCATGGATGCCGCGGCCAAGCCCCCATGGACGGGTTTACGGCGTCTCCCGCAACCGGACCCACCCCGCCATCCCACGGATAGCCAGCTTTTGCTTCGGCTGTTGCTGTTGCTGTTGCTCTGGCTTCGGCAGGTGCAGGGCTGCAAGCCCTGCCGAACACCCTCTACTTTGCCTGCTCGCAGAACTTCTGCCGGTACTCGAGCGCCTTCGGCATCAGTGCCTGCAGGTTCTGGATGCGGGTGCCCGGATTCGGGTGGGTGGAAGCGAACTCCGGCGGCGCCTGGCCGCCACTGGCCTGGCCCATGCGCTGCCACAGCGGCACCGCCTCGCGGGGATCGAAGCACGCCGCCGCAGCCAGCATCAGCCCCACTTCATCGGCCTGCGTCTCGTGGCTGCGCGCATAGGGCAGCAGATAGCCGTAGCCCATCGCCGACATCATCATCTGTTGCTGCTGCGCATCCATGCCGCTGGCGGCACCGGCCATCTGCCCGATCTGGGTCAGCTTCTGCTGCGCCATCCGCTGCGCACCATGGCGCAGCAGCGCGTGGGCGATCTCATGGCCCATCACCACCGCCATCGCATCACGCGTACGCGCCACCGGCACCAGGCCGGTGTAGACCGCCATCTTGCCGCCCGGCAGGCAGAACGCATTGGCCTGCTCGGACGGGATCACATTCACTTCCCACTGGAAATCCCGCGCGAAATGCGCCGGCTGCACGCCGTGCTCCTGTGCCAGCGCGGTCTCCACCACATCCACCTTGGCGATCAGGCGCTGCGCGATGTCGCGCACATCGCGCGCGATCGGCGCATTCGGATCCATCGGCCGTTCCTGCGCGAGGATCTGCTGGTAGGCCTGCAGACCGAGCGCGGTCTCCTGGCGCGCATCCAGGCTGCTGTCGATCATCACCTTCTCGCCGGTGTAGGGATCGACGGTGCGATTGGAGAACCAGTAGAACACCGCATAGCCCGCTGCCAGCAGCAGCACCCACCAGCGGATGTTGCCGAACAGGCCGCGTCGCTGCGGACCTTGGGGCGAGCGGGAAAAGGGATCGTTGCGCATCGGTGGTCTTCCAGCAGACCCCGCCGGCTGGCGGGCACGGCGCAATCTTAGTGCGCGGACGCCAGCAGCGGGTGAAGCCCGATGCCGCTCAGATGCCGCGCACCAGGCGGAAGCCGATGCGCGCATTGGTGGTGTCCGAATCCTGCGATTGCCGCCAGGCCGCACGGGTCTGCTCGGGCGCATTGGCCCAGTTGCCGCCCCGGATCACCCGCGACCGGCAGCCCGGGTTGAACCAGGCGACACCGTCGGACGGCGCACGCCGGTAGCTGGCGTGCCAGCAGTCGGCCACCCATTCGCTCAGATTCCCGGCCATGTCGTGCAGGCCGAAAGCATTGGCCTGGAAACTGGCCACCGGCGCCGGTCCCCACCAGCCATCGCCATAGCCGATGAATGCGTTGTGCCAATGCCGACCCGAAGGCGAGACGTCCTTGCTGCCGGTGAAATTGCCGCTGCCCGGCGGCGGCGTACCAGCGTCTCCCCAGGGGTAGCGGCCACTGCTCCCGGCGCGCAGCGCATATTCGAATTCGGCCTCGCTCGGCAGCCGGTAGCTGCGTCCTGTCTGCTCGGACAGCCATGCCGCGTAGTTCTCGGCATCCCGCACGCTGACATGCATCACCGGCGAGTTGCCCAGTGCGCGCGCGCCATCGTAATCCGAACGCCAGTCGACGCCGCTGCGGCGGATGAAATTGCCGCTGCGCTCGTCATAGACCACCGAGTGGCCGCGCCGGGTCGCACGTGGTCGTGCATTGGTCGACTTCACATAGCGCTCGAAATCGCCGACGGTAACCTCGGTGATCGCCATCGCGAAGCCGCGGTCAAAGCGCACGTAGTGGGAGGGGCGCTCGGCGTCGGTGGAGCCGGGCTCGGCATCACCCGCGCCCATCTGGAAGCCGCCATGCGGCACAACCACCATCTGCGGACCGCGCCCACCATCACGCATCGCGTCGCTGAACACCTGGCCCGGGCGGAAGCTGCCGTAATGGGTGGCCAGATCGATGCGTTCGCGCAGCTGGGCCACCACCGCATCCCCGGCAAGGCGATGCGCAGGGCCTCGGCCAGCTTTTCGCGCGCCGGCTTCAGCCCCTGCGGCGTGGCCAGCTCGCGCAGGCCCTCATCACGCAGCTGCAGCAGCGCGGCGGCGCGGATCTGCTCGATGCGCTCGAAGGCATCGGCAATGGTCGGTGACGAGTCACGGACCTTGCTGGCTTCGGCCAGCCAGGTGCCCGCACTGGCAAAGTCGCGTACGCGCGCGGCGTCCTCGGCCCGGCGGATCAGGCCACTTTCGGCCGCCGCCAGGCCCTGCCGCGCCCGGCTGTTGTCTTCGTCCAGAGCCAGCGCTTCACGGAAGTTGCCAATCGCACCGTCACCGTCCTCGCCGATCCGCCCCGATCGCAGGTCTTCCTCGCCGGCACGGTTATAGGCCACCACGCGCTGGGCGAGCTCCACCCGGCCCTGCAGCGCGCGCACCTTCTCATCCTTCGGCGCCAGGGTCAGCAGCACCAGTGCCTGGCGACTCGCCTCGGCCAGCGCCTCGCGCTGCCGTAGTGGCCGAACCAGCAGAGCATCGGCCTGCTGCTGCAGGCGCTGGCGAGCACGCTGCAGGCCGCTGCGGGCCAGGCGATCATCCGGATCTTCCTCCTGCACCGCCAGCCACAGCGGAACCGCCGCGTCGGCGTCCTCGTACAGGTGCCCTTCGCTGAACGCCTTTTCGGCTGCGCGGCGCAGCTGGGCGACGCTGCGGCCCTGCCGGTCGACCCGTGGCGGTGTCCACCGCTGCACGTCCTCGGTGGCATCCTCACCGGCAATGGTGACGCTACCCTGCCCCACCCCCGGCGTCGGCTCCGCCAGTGAACCTTCCTGCGGCCGCGCGTCTTCGCCAGCAGCCGGCCCCGGCTCCGGTGTTGCCGAGGGCGACGGCGTGCAACCGGCCAAGGCCACGGCCAGAGCGGTGCACAGCACGGACGACAGCGGAAAACGCAAGCAGGATCTCCTTCGGCACGGACGCGGACCGACGTTAGGCTATTCTCCCCTGCCTGAGCAAACCCGAGTAGTAGGCCCTGACCCGTGGCAACCTGGATCACCACCCCCGCCGAGCTGGATGCGTACTTCCAGCAGCGTCCGGCCCGCATCGGCCTGGACACCGAATTCATCCGTGAACGCACGTTCTGGCCGCAGTTGGCTCTGGTGCAGATGGCGGTCGGGCAGGACATCCTGCTGATCGATCCGCTGATTCCCGGCATGGCCGAGGCACTGGCGCCGTGGCTGGCCGATGAGTCGATCACCAAGGTGATGCACAGCGCCAGCGAAGACCTGGTTGCCTTCAAGTGGACCTGCGGCGTGTTGCCGCGACCGCTGTTCGACACACAGATCGGCGCCTCGCTGGCCGGCATTGGTGGCGGCATGGGCTACCAGAAGCTGGTCGCGGAAATCACCGGCGTGGCGCTGGCCAAGGGCGAAACCCGCTCGGACTGGATGCGCCGTCCGCTCTCGGAGTCGCAACTGCAATACGCCGCCGACGACGTCGAGCACCTGTTCGCGCTGCATGACGCCATTGATGCCAAGTTGCAGGCGCTGGGCCGCCAGCAGTGGCTGCACGACGACGGCGAGCGCCTGCTGGCCAGCGTCGCCAATGACGAGGACCGCTGGCCGCATCTGGCGATGCGCTCAGCGCAGTTTCTCGATGCTCCCGCGCAGCGCCGCCTGCTGCGCCTGCTGCGCTGGCGTGATGTGCAGGCACGCAGCAGCGACCGCCCGCGCAGCTGGATCCTGGACAACGAACTGGCCGCCACGCTGGCACGCACGCCACCGGCCGATGCCGCCGCGCTGGCCACGCTGTTTGAACAGTTCCCGAAGGCACCGCGCAAGCTCGCCGGCGCGGTGTGGCAGGCGCTGGACACACCGCTGGCCGATGAGGCCGAGGCACCGCTGGCATTGCCCGCCAACGACACCAACAAGCAGGCACTGAAGAGGCTGCAGGACGCCGTTGCCGAGCGCAGCCGCGAGCTGGGTCTGCCGGATGGCGTGCTGGCCTCGCGCAAACATCTGGAAAGCTACCTGGAGCGCCGCCAATGGCCGGCCGCACTGGCCGGCTGGCGCCAGCAAGAACTGGAGTCGCGGCTGCAGGCGCTGCTGCCTGCACGCTGAAGTGCCGAGCGCGGCGCGGGATTGCGTTCCGGCCACCGTCGAAGGCCATGAAAAAGGGCGACCCGGATCACCGGGCCGCCCTTTGCATTCCAGCAGTACGATGGCGGGAAGACCCGCCACCGTGGCAACGCATTACCAGTTCATGTTCAGCGAGACACCGACGGTACGCGGTTCGTTGTAGACCGCCGCCATGTAGTTCTCGATCACACCCTTGAGGTTCTTCTCGTTGGTGATGTTGCGCGCGAACAGCGCCACTTCGTAGGCACCATAGTTGCCCGAGTAGCCGATCTTCAGGCCGCCTTCGAAATCACCTTTGGAGTTGAACTCCTTGCTGTCGTACAGCACGAAGCTGGTGTAGCCCTGCTTGTTCCAGTCGGTGGACACGAACATGGTGCCCGCGTCGCTGACCGGGAAGTCGTAACGGGCGGCCAGGTTGACGTTGTACTTCGGCGCGTTCGGCAGCGGGTTGCCGTCGATCTGCGCGAAGGTGTTGGCACCGACCTTGATGGTCGGGTCATTCACCGTGCACACCACCTGGCCGTTGAGGCCGCAGACCTGCGCGTAGACGCGCTTGTCCTTGATCTCGCTGTGCAGCAGGCTCAGGCCGGCGCTCAGGGTCAGGTTCGGGATCGGGCGCAGCTCCATGTCCGCTTCGAAACCATAGGCCTTGGCCTTGTCGGCGTTGAACAGCACGCCGTTGCCGTCCGAATCGTTGCCGTTGAGCTGGATGTCGTTGACGGTGTAGGTGAACGCGGTGGCGTTCAAGCGCAGGCGGTTGTCCCACAGGCTGCTCTTCACGCCCGCTTCCCAGGACAGGATGGTCTCGGAATCGGCGGTGGTGAAGTCGGCATTGAACACGGCCGAGCGGCCCTGGATGGTCGGGCCGCGGAAACCGCGGGCGACCTTGGCATAGACGCTTACGTCCGGCGTGATCTGATACATCGCGCTCAGATCCCAGCTCGGGGTGGTGTCGGACATCTTGACGTCGGTGCGGCCCTTGTAGGTGACCACGCCAGCGGCAGTGTCAGCCGTCTTCAGCAGGCGGGTGTGCTTCTCGTCCCGGGTCTGGCGCAGGCCGGCCGTGACGGTGAACTTGTCGGTGAAGGCATAGCTCAGCTGGCCGAAACCGGCCCACGAGGTGTTCTTGTTGCGCAGGCGCACCCAGTTGTTCGGGTTGCGGGCCGCGCCCTGCAGGAACCAGGCGCGCTGGTAGAAGTCGGTGGTGTCGCTGCCGTTGAAGTAGAACGCACCGGCCTGCCACTGCAGCGCGCTGTCGTCATGGCTGGCCAGGCGGAATTCCTGGGTCCACTGGTCCAGGTCGCGGATGCGGCCCATCGACTGGCCGTAGCCGTTCGGCACGCCGTTCACCGGGAAGTTCACCGCAGCGCCGCCGTCGGTGTCGCCACGGCTGTAGCCCGAGGTGGTTTCGTAGGCGGTGATTGAGGTGAAGTCGATCGCGCCGAAGTCGTAACGTGCCTTCACCGAGCCGCCGTAGGTCTTGTAGGCCTGCGGATTGTTGTCGGCTTCGTCGTAGGCAACCTTGTCGCGCGGCACGTCGGTCTTGTTCGAGCCCTTGGTCAGCGCACCGCGCAGGAACAGGGTCGAGGTACCTTCGTAATCACGGGCGTGGGCCGAGGCCAGGATCGAGAACTGGTCGCTCGGGTCAGCAGCAGCTGCGCGCGCACGTTGCGGTCATCGAAGCCGCCCATCGCGTTCTTCTTCGGGCTGACCGTGCCGTCGGCACTCGGGCCCTTGTAGGTGTTGTCGACGTAGTCATCGCGGTGCTGGTACAGCGCCGACACGCGGAACGAGGCGATGTCATTGATCGGACCGCCGAAGCCGCCGTCGATCGACACGCTGTTGTAGGTCGCGTAGCTGGCGCTGACCCGGCCGGTGTAGTCCTGGGTCGGCTTCAGGGTGTCGAACTTGACGATGCCGGCGGTGGTGTTGCGGCCGAACAGCGAGCCCTGCGGGCCACGCAGCACTTCCACCTGGTCCACGTCATAGACCGGGTTGGACTTCAGCACCACGTGCTCCAGCACCACATCGTCCTGGATGATCGACACCGGCTGCGAGGCCCCCAGGTAGAAGTCGATATTGCCCAGGCCACGGATATAGAAGCGCGGGAAGATGCGGCCGGTGGTGGTTTCCGCATACAGGCTCGGCACGCGGCCGGACAGTGCCAGCAGGGTGTCGTCGCCGCCGGCGGTGAAGTCGCGCATGCGCTCGCCCTGTACCACACCCACCGAGACCGGCACTTCCTGCAGGTTCTGCTCACGGTGTTCGGCGGTCACGGTGATCGTGTCCAGGCCGGTCGGGGTCGGCGCGCTGTCCTGCGCGACGGCACCGAAGCTGCCGACAAGAGCCAGGCCGGCGCAGGCCAGGGCCAGCGGATGGCGGCGGAAGGAAACGAAGGAAGACGACATACCCGACAGGCGGCGGGAATCGGAATGGGAGGGCATGGAATGCTCTGAGGAGGCGTCCGTGCGGCCTGCGCGAGCCGGGCGGCAAAAAGGGGGAAAACTGCGCAAGCGGCCATTATCCCCCAAATTGTTACGATTTCGTTGCGCGGCACCCGAACCCGGCGAAACAAGCGGTTTCGGCACAGTCCGCCGTCACCACCTTGGGGTCAGCTCCGTTCTCCCAAGGAAAACGGATCTGACCCCGAAGCTCCTGGCAGCCGGGTCAGCGCGACATCGACCCTCGCAAGTCGCCCGCATGCGCGCTGCGAAACCAACTCTCGCCTTTACTTCTACGGCGCCACGGCTTCGCGGGACGACTGCTCATTGCTGCCGCCCCCGGCATTGCCTTGCGCAACGCCTGGTCTCTGTCGAATTCGCCCTGCTGCGCCAAGCACTGGCCCGAATCCGGCCGGCACGGCGGTGGATCCAGGCCTTGCGTCGTCCCTGCCCGGCGCTTGGCAAGCCCGGCAGGCAGCGCTACACTGCAGCCCTGCCGTGGGGCCATAGCTCAGCTGGGAGAGCGCGTCGTTCGCAATGACGAGGTCAGGAGTTCGATCCTCCTTGGCTCCACCACTATTCAGAAGAACCCGTAGATCCTGGCGATCTACGGGTTTTTTCTTGTCTGGAATCCGCCTAGCCGGGTTCCTGGCCGCCATCCTTGCGGCGCGGGCTGCGCGAATGCGCATCACGCACCTGTTGGTCGCACTGGCCCGGCCGCTGCTTCGCCACGTTGTCCTGCTTCCGGTCCTGGCGGCTTTCCTGGATGCCCTGCTTCGGGTCCTGATCCTTGTCTGGCTCGTTCATCTGATTACTCCCTCATCGGCATCAGGCCGACGTTCTGCCCCACGCTAGAGGCCGGCGGGTAATCCACAGGTCAGTCCCGCGCCAACAGCGTGTGCACGAACCCACTTGCTGCGACGGTGAACACACGCCCAGAATCCGATGCAGCACGAATTCCGCGTACACCCATGCCCCCGCCCGCCCAGCACGCGGCACACACCGTGCCGATGAACTTCAATCCAACCGACGGCAGCATCCAGCTCGGCAACCTGCCAGCATTGATCGGCCCCACCTTGTCACTGGACGAAGCGCGCGTCGCCTTTGCCGCGCTGGTGCGAGGGGAGCGCGATGTCGGCACCGGCTATCACTGGCTCAGCCTGCACCGGCTCAGCCTGGGCGGTGCGCCCGCTGGCATCAGCCTGGGCTTCCACGGGCAACAGCTCGACAGGGTGACGATGGGCGTCGATCTGCCTGATGCGACACTGGAAGACGGCTGGCCGACCCAGGCCGCGATCGATGCCGAAGTCGCTTTCATGCGACGCACCCTGACCACGGCACTGGGGCGCAAACTGGCAGGTGGCCACGCCCGCTTCGGCTGGGGCGAGGCCTGGGCCCGGTTCGACCCGAAGGGATTCATGGCCAGCAGCGGCATCCGCTACGCGCCTCGCACGTGACGGCGCTCAGGTTCGGGTGATCGACACGCCGCCTTCAACGCGCATTGCGGTACCGGTAACGAAGCTGCTTTCATCGCTGGCCAGGAACAACGCCGCATTGGCGATCTCCTCCGGCTCGGCGATGCGCTTGAGCGCGTGCAGCGAGCGCACGAAATCACGCGCATCACCGGTCGGTGCCGCCTGCCGGCCCATCTCGGTATCGGTGCCCCCGGGCAGCAGCACGTTGCTGCGCACGCCACGCGCGCCGTATTCGGCGGCGATCACCTGGCTCAGGCCGATCAAGCCGGCCTTGCTCGACGCATAGGCCGCCATTCCCGGGAAGCCGACGGTGTGGCCGACGAAGGTGCCGACAAACACCAGTGAGCCACCGCCGCGTGCCAGCAACGCCGGCAACTGGGCGCGTGCGGCATGGAAGGCGGCATCGAGATTGGTGGCCATCACCTCGCGCCACGCATCCACCGGGAACTCTGCTGCCGGTGCACCGGGGCCGAGCATGCCGGCATTGTTGAGCGCGATGTCCAACCCACCGAATGACTGCTGGGCCAGTTCCACCAGCGCCGGTGCCGTGGCCGGATCAGCCACGTCCGCGGCATGCACCACCACCTCGCCACCGGCGGCGCGGATCTGCTCGGCCAGCGCCTGCAGCGGCTCTGGCCGCCGTGCGTTGAGCACCAGCTTTGCCCCTTCTGCAGCGAAGCGCAGCGCGCTGGCGCGGCCGATGCCGGCGCTGGCACCGGTGATGAGAGCAATCTTGTTGTTCAGCCGCATGGTCGTGGTACCGGTTGTGAAGTGGCCGCCACGATGCCGCGCCTATCGCCTGCCAACACTCCGTTTCCGGGCCCGGCCCATCGGTGCAGGAAACGGAGTTTCCGCAGAACCAGCACGTGCCAGAATCCGGCCATGGACAGCACCGCCACCACCGCCCTCGATGCCCGCGTCGAACGGGTTTGCCGCCACCTTCAAGCCAGCCACGACGAACCCTCGCTGCAGGAACTGGCCGGGATCGCGGGTTGCAGCCCAACCCGTCTGCATCGCCTTTTCAAGGAAGCAACCGGGTTGACCCCGAAGCAGTACGCTGCCGCGCTGCGCGCCGACCGCCTGCGCACCGGGCTGGAACAACAGGAACGCATCACCGACGCCTTCCACGATGCCGGCTTCGGCTCCAGCGGACGCTTCTACGAGAACGCGCCGAAGCTGCTGGGCATGACGCCGAAGCAATGGCGTGCCGGTGGTCGCGGCGAAGTCATCCACTTCGCGCTTGCCGAAAGTTCGTTGGGCAGCGTGCTGGTGGCCAGCAGTGCCACCGGCGTGGTCGCGATCCTGCTCGGCGACGATCCGGAAGCGCTGCTGCAGTCACTGCAGCAGCGCTTCCGCCAGGCCGAACTGGTCGGGGCCGACAGCGGCTATGAACAACTGGTGGCACAGGTGGTGGGCCTGGTCGAGGATCCCTCGCGAGGAGCCACGCTGCCGCTGGACATCCGCGGCACGGCCTTCCAGCAACGTGTATGGCAGGCGCTGCAGCAGATTCCGCGCGGACAGACGGCCTCATATGCCGAAATCGCCGCGCGTATCGGCGCGCCGCGATCGAGCCGCGCGGTGGCACGCGCCTGCGCAAGCAATCCGCTGGCCGTGGCGGTGCCCTGCCACCGGGTGGTGCGCCGCGACGGCGACCTGTCCGGCTATGCCTGGGGCGTGGCACGCAAGCGCGAACTGCTGCGCCGGGAAAAGGTCGCCAACGGCTGACGCGACCCGCAAGCCGCCGACCTTGTCGGCGCCCCCAACCTCCGGTAGCCGCCAACCTTGGCCGGCATCGGCCAAGCCCTCAGTCCAGCTTCACCACCAGCTTGCCGAAGTTGCGCCCCTGCAGCAGCCCGAAGAACGCCTCCGGTGCATTTTCCAGCCCTTCCACCACGTCCTCGCGGTACTGGATGCGGCCCTCACGCAGCCACTGCGCCATCTCGCGCTCGAAGTCCGGCCACAGGTGCTTGAAGTCGTGCACGATGAAACCGCGCACGGTCAGGCGCTGGCGCAGGATCTGGCTGAACAGCGCCGGCAGGCGGTCCGGGCCAGGCTGCGCGACACCACGATTGTTGTAGGTGGCGATGGTGCCGCACACCGGAATGCGTGCGAAGTCGTTGAGCAACGGCAGCACCGCATCCAGTACATGGCCCCCGACGTTCTCGAAGTACACGTCGATACCCGCAGGTACCGCCGCGCGCAGCTGCTCGGCAAAATCAGCCGCGCGATGATCCAGCGCCACGTCCACGCCCAGCGTCTGCAGATAGGCACGCTTGGCCTCGCCACCGGCGATGGCCACCACGCGCGCGCCCTGCAGCTTGGCCAACTGCGCCACGGTCGCGCCGACCGGCCCCGTTGCGGCGGCCACCACCAGCGTCTCTCCCGGCTGCAGGCGGGCGATTTCATGAAGGCTGGAATAGGCGGCGAAGCCCGGCATGCCATACACCCCCAGCGCCGTACTCAACGGTAGCCCGGCCGGGTCCAGGCGGCGGCCCAGCGCCTTGGCCGGCAGCACCGCGTGGGTCTGCCACCCGCCCGGCGCCAGCACCCGTTCGCCCACTGCGACACCCGCAGCCCTGGACTGCAATACCTCGGCCACGGTCTGGCCTTCCATCACAGCTTCCACTGCCACCGGCGCGGCATACGACGGTCCCTCATCCATGCGTCCACGCATGTACGGGTCCAGTGAGAGGTAGCGATTGCGCAGCAGCACCTCACCGTCGCCCAAGGGCGGCAGCGCGGCCTGCTCCAGGCGGAAATTGGCTGCAGTGGGCGCCCCCTGCGGACGCGATGCCAGCACGATGCGGGTGGTGGTCGATGAGTCGGACATGACGACGGTCTCTGCTGTTGCCAGCATCAGGAAAGGAACGCCGACACTACGCCGCAGCGTTCCCCCATGGGGTCACGAAAACAGCGTTCCATGTCCGGTATCGGTGCCGTCCACGCGCAGGCCGCGCCACGCCGCGTTTGTCGATCACCGTGGCCCGCTGAATTCCGCCGCACGCGATGATCACCGCGCCACCGCGCACGGATGAATCGGCATCCAGCGCCCCCTGCCCCGCGACGGCGGATCAAGTACTTGCGTCTACGCAGACGGCAATGTGAAGGTTTTTTGCCAAAATGCTTGCCGTAGCCGGCTGACCTCCGTAATATGCGCGTCCTTGGCAGCGACCTCGCTGCAATGAACTACGTGGCCGAGTAGCTCAGTTGGTAGAGCAGGGGATTGAAAATCCCCGTGTCGGCGGTTCGATTCCGTCCTCGGCCACCACGTTCGACAGCCTGCAGAAATGCGGGTCTTTTTTTCGGGAATCGCAGTTGATCGTGATTGCCACACAGTTTGGCCGAGTAGCTCAGTTGGTAGAGCAGGGGATTGAAAATCCCCGTGTCGGCGGTTCGATTCCGTCTTCGGCCACCATCTTTCGAGACCTGCAGAGATGCAGGTCTTTTTTTGTCCGTGCTTCGCGCACTGCACGAGTGGCGGATGCGGCGCCCGCGCACACGCCCGGTTGACGAAACATTTACACCGGCATGCGCGGCGGCACCTACGCTCCAGACTCCTGCCTGGAGCCTGACGATGCCTCTGCGCCCCGCCCTGTTTGCCTGCCTGCTGCTGGCCGCTTTCCCGGTGATCGCCACTGAACCTGTGCGCGCGGTCGAGCGCCTGGACATCGATCGCTACGCCGGCCAGTGGCACGAGATTGCGCATCTTCCGGTCTCGTTCCAGAAGCAGTGCGTGGGCGAGATCACCGCCAACTACGGACTGCGCAGCGATGGCCGCATCAGTGTCACCAACGCCTGCCGCAACGGCGACGGTGAGCGCGTGGTCGCCGAAGGCGTGGCACGCGCGGTGGCCGGCCATCCCGGCCAGTTGCAGGTGCGCTTCGCGCCGGACTGGCTGAGCTGGGTCCCGCTGGTCTGGGCCGACTACTGGGTGCTGGCGCTGGACCCGGACTATCAGTGGGCACTGGTCGGTGAACCGGACCGGAAGTACCTGTGGATCCTCTCCCGCCTGCCGGAAATGGATCGCGCACGCTTCGAAGCGCTGAAAGAAAAAGCCGAGGCCATGGGCTACGACCTGCGCCCGCTGCGCCTGATGGCCCCGCTTCGCGATACGCCCACCGATTGAACCGCGTCGCAACCGCGGCGCCGCGCGCGCGCGGTCCGGCACCGCGCACGCCCGGCCGCCATCTTCACGCGCTACCCTCTGCGACGGGTCGCCACAGGCGATCCAAACTACCATACGCCGTAGTATGCTTATCCAAACGCACCCCTCCAGAGGACTTGCGCCCATGCTCCACCGTTTCCGTATCGCCTTGATTGTCCTGTGCACCCTCGCCCTTGTTGCCTGCAACAACGGCATCGTCAAGCGTGTTTCGGAACCGGCGGCCAGCCTGCAGCAGCTGACCGTGCGTGCCGACGGCAACTGGACCGTGGCCCTGCGCCTGCAGAACTTCAGCTCGATGCCGATGACCTTCGATGACGTCTCGCTGGCGCTGACCGTCGGCGACAACGAAGCCGGCACCCTGCACGCCAAGCCCGGCATCTCCATCGGCGGCACCTCCGCCGACGTGATCAATGTCGACCTGGTGCCCAGCTCGGCCGCGCGCCTGGTGGTGGCCGATGCGCTGGCCAGCAACCGCACCCTGGCCTATGGCCTGAAGGGAACGGTGGCGGCCACGCCGCAGGAAAAGAAGCAGCGCAGCTTCGACATCAGCAGCCGCAGCACCCTCAACCAGGCCCCCGGCCTGCCCGGCGTGCTGCGCTGAACGCGCCTTTCGTGGCGGCGCCCGGCGCCGCTCTCCCCTGCCCTGATCAAATCGAGACGTACCGATGAGCAGCTACACCGCCCCGCTTTCCGACCTCCGTTTCGCCCTGCACGACGTGCTCAAGGTCGAACCCCTGTTCGCCCGCCTGGGCTTCACCGACGCCACCGCCGACGTGGTCGATGCCGTGCTGGAGGAAGCCGGCCGCTTCAGCGCCACCGTACTGGCCCCGCTCAACAGCGTCGGCGACGAGATCGGCTGCGTGCTCGACCAGGCCACCGGTGAAGTGACCACCCCGCCCGGCTTCAAGCAGGCCTACGACCAGTTCGTCGATGGCGGCTGGACCGGCCTGACCGCCTCGCCGGAGCTGGGCGGCCAGGGCCTGCCGCACACTCTGGGCGTGCCGCTGAACGAAATGATCAATGCCGCCAACCTGGCGTGGGGCAACTTCCCGCTGCTCTCCCACGGCGCCATCGAAGCACTGAAGCAGCACGGCGAGGCCTGGCAGCACGAGGCTTTCCTCAAGCCGCTGATCGAGGGCCGCTGGACCGGCACCATGTGCCTGACCGAACCGCACTGCGGTACCGACCTCGGCCTGCTCAAGACCAAGGCCGAGCCGAACGCCGATGGGAGCTATTCGATCACCGGCACCAAGATCTTCATCACCGCCGGCGAGCATGACCTGACCGGGAACATCGTGCACCTGGTGCTGGCCAAGCTGCCTGACGCTCCCCCGGGTGCCAAGGGCATCTCGCTGTTCGTCACCCCGAAGTTCAAGGTCGACCGCGACGGCAACGTCGGCGAGCGCAACGCACTGCGCTGCGGCTCGATCGAGCACAAGATGGGCATCAAGGGGTCGGTCACCTGCGTGATGAACTTCGATGGCGCGCAGGGCTACCTGGTCGGCCAGCCGCACAAGGGCCTGCAGGCGATGTTCACCATGATGAACACCGCGCGCCTGGGGGTCGGCCTGCAGGGCATCGGCCTGTCCGAGCGCGCCTACCAGAACGCGCTGAAGTACAGCCGTGAGCGCCTGCAGTCGCGCGCCCTGAGTGGTGCCAGATTCCCGGACAAGCCGGCCGACCCGATCCTGGTCCACCCGGATGTGCGCCGCATGCTGCTGACGGTGAAGTCGCTGGTCGAAGGCAGCCGCCTGCTGGCGCTGCACGCCGCCACCCTCATCGACGTTGCCCACCATGCCGAGGATGCGGCCGAGCGCGAGCGCGCCGACACCCTGGTGAGCTTCCTGACCCCGATCTCGAAGGCCTGCCAGACCGAATGGGGCATCGAGAACACCTACAACGCCCTGCAGTGCTTCGGTGGCCACGGCTACATCCGCGAACACGGCATGGAACAGCTGGCCCGCGATGCCCGAATCACCACGCTGTATGAAGGCACCACCGGCATCCAGGCGCTGGACCTGATCGGCCGCAAGACCGCGTCCAGCCAGGGCGCCGGCCTGAAGCTGATGCTGGCCGAGATCGAAGCCTTCGCCAAGGAACACGAGGGCAACGAAGCGCTGGCCGAGTTCATTGGCCCGCTGCGCGCCAAGGCCGCCGAATGGGGCAAGCTGACGATGGATGTGCTCCAGCGCGCGGCCGGCAATCCGGACGAACTGGGCGCGGCCAGCTACGACTACCTGTTCTATTCGGGTTACGTGGTGCTGGCCTACTGGTGGGCCCGCAGCGTCGCCGCCGCCGACGCCAGCGCACACGGCGCCGCCTTCGCCCAGGGCAAGCGCGAGACCGCGCGGTTCTACTTCGCCCGTGTGCTGCCGCGCACGCTCAGCCACGCCGCTGCGATCCAGTCCGGCGCCGCCCCGCTGATGGCGATGGACGACGAGCGCTTCGGCGCCTGAGCCGGGCTGCCGCCCGGCACCGGTAGTGCGGGCCGCTGGCCGGCAACCGCAACAGCCGGCTTCCTGCGGGATGGCGAGGTGGGTCCAATTGCGGGGGACGGCGCACGCCACCGGCCCCACCCCGCCTTCGACAGATTTCCGCTGCTGTTGGTAGGTGTCGACCTTGGTCAACACAGTAGATCCACGCCACGCGTGGATGAGGGGTCAGAGCCCTTTCCTGTGGAAAGGGATCCGACCCCGGCCCGGCAGCCCACCCCCGACCATCCCTCTGGAGAAGAGCCCCCTTTTGTTAAGGGGGCGCGCCGACAGGCGCGGGGATTAGGAGGAATGCGCGGACCTGAATGTTGACGATTTGTGTATCGCCTGTCGGCGATACACAAATCGTCAACATTCAGGTATAAGCTGTTCTCCCGATGGAGACAGACACTACACGCTTGGGTCTGATCGAAGCCGGAGCTCCGTTTTCTGCTCCGGGCGCCGAAGCATCGCCCAACGCCACGACGCTGCATCGCCCCGGTTCGGTCCGGCTGCTCTCGCTTGATGCCCACGGACGCGTACTGGACTGGATCACCTGGCAGGATGCGGCCTGCCTCTACGCCCGCGAGGCAGTGGCCTGGACGCTCGGCGATCCCTGCCTGCACATCCACGGTGGCACCAACCGCTTCAGCGGCCTGCAGAGCGGCATGGACCTGCACCCGATCATCGCCGCCCGCGGCCACGCCCGCTCCCGCGCGATCGACCCCACGCCGAACCTGACCAATCAGGCCCTGTTCGCCCGCGACGCCCATCTGTGCATGTACTGCGGCCAGCAGTTCACCCGCCCGACGCTTACCCGCGACCATGTCATGCCGCTGTCCAAAGGTGGCCTGGACTGCTGGGAAAACGTGGTCACCGCGTGCTTCCACTGCAATTCGCGCAAGAGCGACCGCACCCCGCAGCAGGCCGGCATGCCCCTGCTGGCAGTGCCCTACCGGCCCAGCTGGATCGAGCACCTGATCCTGTCCAACCGCAACATCCTGGCCGACCAGATGGCCTTCCTGAAGGCGCAGTTGCCCAAGCGCTCGAAACTCAGCACCTGAACGCCCGAAAATGCAACCCTCACCGTCCTGTCACGGACGGCGGCGTTTGCTTGCCCCACCCCCGTTTGAGGGCGAAAATGGGCGTTCAGAAAAAGTGCGAACATGATGATCGACTCTGCCCGCTATCCCCGCCTCGCGCGCATCCAGACACCGGATGACCTGCGCACGTTCGACGAATCCGAATTGAGGGCGGTCGCCGACGAACTGCGCGCCTACCTCATCGAATCGGTGGGCAAGAGCGGAGGTCACTTCGCCGCCGGCCTGGGCGTTATCGAGCTCACGGTGGCCCTGCACTATCTGTACCAGACCCCGGTCGACCAGCTGGTGTGGGACGTCGGCCATCAGACCTACCCGCACAAGATCCTGACCGGCCGCCGCGACGAGATCCATACTGTCAAGCAGAAGGACGGTGTCGCGCCGTTCCCGAAGCGCGAGGAAAGCGAGTACGACACCTTCGGCGTCGGCCACTCCTCCACCTCGATCTCGGCCGCGCTCGGCATGGCCATCGCCCGCCAGTCCGAAGGCGACGACCGCAAGGTTGTGGCAGTGATCGGTGACGGCGCGATGACTGCCGGCATGGCATTTGAGGCGCTGATGCACGCCGGTGGCATGGAGCCGGAGCCGAACCTGCTGGTGATCCTCAACGACAACAACATGTCGATCTCCGAGGCAGTGGGCGGCCTGACCAAGATGCTGGGCCGAGCGACCGGCAGCCGTACGCTCAACGCGCTGCGCGAAGGTGGCAAGAAGATCCTCGGTGACAAGAAGAACAACCCGGCGCGTTTCGTGAAGCGCTGGGAAGAACACTGGAAGGGCATGTTCGTGCCCTCCACGATGTTCGAGGAAATGGGCTTCCACTACACCGGCCCGATCGACGGCCACGACATGCCGGCCCTGTTGTCCACCCTGAAGACGCTGCGCGCCTCCAAGGGCCCGAAGCTGCTGCATGTGATGACCACCAAGGGCAAGGGCTACGAGCCGGCAGAAGGCGATCAGATCGGTTACCACGCCGTGGGCCCGTTCGATCCGGACAAGGGCCTGGTGGCCAAGGCCGGGGCCAAGAAGCCGACCTATACCGATGTATTCAGCGACTGGCTGTGCGATGCCGCCGCCGCCGAGCCGCGCCTCTACGGCATCACTCCGGCGATGCGCGAAGGCTCTGGCCTGGTGCGCTTCAGCAAGGAATACCCGCAGCGCTATTTCGACGTGGCGATCGCCGAGCAGCACGCGGTCACCCTCGCCGCCGGCATGGCCACCCAGGGTGGCAAGCCGGTGGTGGCGATCTACTCCACCTTCCTGCAGCGTGCGTACGACCAGCTGGTGCACGACGTGGCGATCCAGGATCTGGACGTGCTGTTTGCGATCGACCGCGCTGGCGTGGTCGGTCCGGACGGCGCGACCCACGCCGGCAACCTCGACCTCAGCTTCCTGCGCTGCGTGCCGAACATGGTGGTGATGGCACCCTCCAATGAAGCCGAGTGCCGGCAGATGCTCAGCACCGGCCTGCAGCACCCGGGTCCGGCGGCCGTGCGCTACCCGCGCGGTACGGGTACCGGCGTTGCGGCCGGCACCGACCTGTCGACCCTGCCGATCGGCAAGGGCGAGTTGCGCCTGCAGGGCAACCGCATCGCCCTGCTTGCCTTCGGCAGCACCGTGCCCGCCGCCGAGCAGGTCGGCCGCGAACTGGGCCTGAGCGTGGTCAACATGCGCTTCATCAAGCCACTGGATCGCGAGCTGGTGCTGACCATGGCCGCGCAGCACGAGGGCCTGGTCACGATCGAAGACAACGTCGTGGCCGGCGGTGCCGGTTCCGGTGTCGGTGAACTGCTCAATGCCGAAGGCGTGCTGCGTCCGATCCTGCACCTGGGCCTGCCCGACAGCTACCAGCACCACGCCAGCCGCGAGGACCTGCTGGCCGAAGCCGGTATCGATGCGGCCGGCATCCGCGCCGCCGTGCTCAAGCGTTGGCCACAGCTGGCCGCAGGCAGCCCACCGCTGAGCGCAGCGGGCTGAGGCCGATCAGGAATCCACGCATCACGGGAAGGTGCAGCCGAAGGCTCGCACCTTCCACGGTGGAAGCAGGTGGTTCCACGCCATGCGTGGATGGCCGGACCCCGCAGGCCCGCCCCGGCAGGCGCCCCACGCTCAACCGTAACTGACCGCTTCCACGAACGCCCCGCTGGCCTCCACGCGCACGGCGGCGCGCTGCCCGGTGTCGACGAAGTGCAGGCGGGCCAGGGTCTCGGCAAAGTCATAGGCTCGTGCGCCATCACGGAACTCGATTGGCTCCGGCCTATCCGGGTGCAGCACGCGCCACTGGCGCTGTTCGCATTGCAGGCGGATCAACATGCAGCTCACTCCTTGAGGCAGCGTATCGACGGCGGCGCGATGCTGATGCCGGCTACGGCAATCGACATCGGGAATCAGGGCACGCAAGGCGCCCTGATCACAGACGATACGGCGTTCAAAATGTGAGCTGTATCAGATTATTCTGATTTTCATGGGTTGAATCCGTAAAGCTCAGTTCACCTGAAACTGCGCCCTGCAGCCATCGCTCACCCAGATGCCGCGGCGATCCCAGCCCCAGCTCTGGCCTTCGATGCAGGCACTGCGCGAGTCCTGGCGGATCAGGCGCACGCCCCGGCGGATGCGGGCATCGCAGTACTCCTGCCGGTGGCCATTGGAATGGCAGGTAACCACATCGCCGCCACCCCATCCATTGCCGTTGCCCCAGCCGCCGCCATTGCCGCCCCAGCCGCCGCCGCGGCGGTACTCACCGACGAATTCGGCACGGCACCCCTGTGTGACCCAGACGCCGTTGCGCGACTGGCCCCAGGTCTCACCTTCCACACAGGGCGAACCGGACAACTGGCGGATCAGCCGCGCGCGGCCATCCAGGCGGCACTCGTTGCTGCGGTTCTTGACCGACTCGCAGCGCACGATGCCACTGCCATCGCGGCCGCCATAGCGGTCGTCGTCGTAGCCGTAGCCATAGCTCTGCGCCTGGGCGCCGCCGGCGGCCGCCAGCATCGGCAACAGGGTGCAGGCCAGGGTGCGCCAGGTGAGTGCCTTGCCCATCGAGATCTCCAGATGAATACGATGGCGCAAGCATCCGGGATTCACGGCCCGGCGCACAGAGGGAGGCGCGATGGCAGTTGTTCCTCCATTCAAACAACTCAACCGTGGCTGACTGCACTACGGGGGCTGGCGTCACTCTCCAACGTAAAGCGCGTCTACCGTGTTGCCAAGCGCCTCGACCCGCACCGTGCTGCGCTGGCCGGTGCGGCGGTGATGCTCCAGGGCCAGCGCGGCGGCGGCATCAAAGGCGTCGGCGCCCCGGGCGTAACCGGTGGTGTCGCTCATCTGCGGATGCAGTACGGACCAGCGCTGGGCATTGCATTGGACGGTGATGACCATCGGGAGGCTCCTGCGGATGAAAGGGTGCAGTGGCAGGCAGCGGGCCGCTTGCCGTTACACCATCAGGCTAGCGACCGCCTCCGGGATGGCCTATCAGATTTGTACGAAAATGCCGCGCCTTCGCGTCGGATCTTGGCTTTCCTCACATCCCTGAGTCCGTTTAGCCCGTTCATTCCGTGATCCTTGTCACGGAGTCAGGCTGGCTTCACACTACCGTCATCAACAGGGGCCCCTTCCACATGCGCACCTTCTTCTCACAGCAACGCTGGACGTTGCTGAAGTTCTATTTCGTGGCCAGCTATCTGATCCTGATCGAAGAGTTGATCCGCGCCGCCGTGCATTGAGCGCTTGCTGTCGAGCTATTTGCGACAGAAAATGTCGCTTTAGGCGCGGAGCTCGCACATGAAGGTGCTTCTTCTGATCCCGGCCCTGCTGGCTCTGGCCGGCTGTGCCAGCCAGGACACGGCGACCGCGCGCGCTGATGCCGCTGAGGCGTCGCCAGCGACGCCGGTGGTGGGGGCGACCGTGATGCGCACGGCTGTATCGGCTCTGCCGGGTATCAGTGGTGCGAACACAGCCAGCGCTGCGAGCGCCCCTGGGAGCTGGCGCAGGCGCAGGGCCTGGCCAACACGGCCGAGGCCATCGACGCGTACTGCGCCAAGCCCGCCAGCCCGGCGCGCAAGTGAGCACGCCCTGCCATGGCTGAGCTGACTCCCCTGCCCGATCTCGCCCGTGGCCGGTATCGCCACTTCAAGGGCGGCGACTACGAGGTGATCGACATCGTCCGCAGCAGCGAGACGTTGGAGCCGATGGTGCTCTATCGCGCACTCTATGGCGAAGGCGGCCTGTGGGTACGCCCCTACCCGATGTTCATCGAGCAGGTTCCGGGCGAACACGGCCCGCAGGCGCGCTTCGCTCGCATCGACGACTGATCCGGTGCGACCCGCAGTGAACCGGAGCCCACGATGAACCCCTATGTCTACTTGGCCGCCGCCATCGTGCTGGAAGTGATCGCCACGTCGCTGCTGAAGGCCTCGGACGGCATGAGCCGGCTGTGGCCGACAGTGGGCGCGCTGGTTGGCTATGGGCTGTGCTTCTACCTGCTGTCGGTCACCATGAAGTCGGTGCCGACCGGCATCGCCTATGCAATCTGGTCCGGCGTCGGCATCGTGCTGATCTCGCTGATCGGCTTGGTGGTGTTCAAGCAGCGGCTGGATGCACCGGCATTGATCGGGATCGGCCTGATCTGCGCCGGCGTACTGGTGATCAATCTGTTCTCGCGCAGCAGCGCGCACTGAAGACGCTGCTGCGCGAACGGCGATAGCTGACCTTCTTCAGCTGACCTTCTTCGCCACGCTCATGCCGATCAGGAACAGCACCACGGCGATGATGATGCCTGCCCAGAACAGGAACTTGGCAATGCCCACGGCGGCGCCAGCGATGCCGCCGAAGCCCAGCACGCCCGCGATGATGCCGATGATGGCGAAGATGATGGCCCACTTGATCATGTCGATCCTTTCCCAGCAGGGAATGCAAACGGTGCGATCAGGCTAGGCCTCCACCGATGCGGCGCTCGTGAACGGGCCGCGTGTGCGGCGTGAATCAACGCGGCCGGAAGCGCAACAACGCCACTGCGAAAGCCAGGAACACGCTTCCCACCAGCCGCTCGAACCAGCGCCGTGCGAATGGCTTGGCGAGCCAACGGCGCAGGCCGTGACCACCGGCCGCATACATCACGTACCAGAACAGTTCGCAGGCCGCGAAGGTCGCCACCAGCACACTGTACTGCACGGCCTGGCTGCGCGACGGGTCGACGAACTGTGGCAGGAACGCTGCGGCGAACAGCAGTAGTTTGGGATTGCTCAGGCCGACCCACAGGCCGCCGCGGAACACCGTTCCTGCGCCATGTACCGGCGCCAGTGTGACCTCGTCAGCATCGGCCACCGCGGGTGCGGGCCGGCAACTGTCGCGCCAGGCCTTGATGCCGAGCCAGGCCAGGTAGGCCACACCGAGATAGCGCAGCACCTCGAACAGCATGGGCGAGGAATGCAGCAGCGCACTCAGGCCCGCTGCGGAAGCCGCCAGCACCAGCAGCATCGCCAGCAGGC
Source organism: Stenotrophomonas sp. pho (assembly GCF_006228405.1). Taxonomy (NCBI): domain Bacteria; kingdom Pseudomonadati; phylum Pseudomonadota; class Gammaproteobacteria; order Lysobacterales; family Lysobacteraceae; genus Stenotrophomonas; species Stenotrophomonas sp. pho. Next base: position 3,061,296 of record NZ_CP029759.1, read on the forward strand.
AGCCGGCCATGGCCGGCACGCTGCCGCGAAATCCCAGCCCGACGCTGCGGCCAAGGATGTGCAGCATGTTGGGCCCAGGCGTCCCGCACAGCACGAAGACCGTGGCCAGGAACCACCACCAGGTATGCAGGGCCATGTCGGGCGTCCACTTCAGAACATCCAACCAGCATAGAGTGCGCCGGCCTGGCGCGGCACACACAGTGCAGCATGGATGCGGTGGTTACAGAGGCAGGCTCAGGCCGCGAGCGCGTCGCGCCGTACCAGTACCTGGTCGATCAGGCCCCATTCGCATGCCTGCTCGGCGCTCATGAACCGATCGCGGTCCAGGGTCTGTTCGACCTCCTCGAAACTGCGTCCGCAATGCCGCGCATACAGCTGGGTGATGCGCTGCTTGGTGCGCTGCATCTCCTCGGCGTGGATGAAGATGTCCGAAGCCTGGCCCTGCACCCCGCCCAGCGGCTGGTGCACATGCAGGCTGGCATTGGCCAGCGCCGCGCGGTGACCCGGCTCGCCGGCCATCAGCAGGAACGAACCCATCGACCGCGCGGTGCCCATGCACAGCGTATGCACCGGGGCCGAGATGTATTGCATCGTGTCGTACATCGCCAGGCCGCTGGAGATCACCCCACCCGGCGAGTTGATGTACAGATGGATCGGCTTCTCCGGATTTTCAGATTCAAGGAACAGCAGTTGCGCGCAGACCAGCGCCGATACGGTGTCATCGACTTCGCCGTTGAGAAAGATGATGCGCTCGCGCAGGAGCCGCGAGTAGATGTCATAGGAGCGCTCACCGCGCTCGCTGCGTTCCACCACCATCGGTACCAGCTGCATTCTGTCCCGCATGTGCCTGCTCCCTGTAGCGTTCGATCCAGGCGCCGGCTCACGCCGCGCGCATCACCGTGCGATGGTCATCGTTGGACGCCGGCGGTATCAGCGCGCGCCGGTCGGTGAGCCGATGCACGATGGTCAGCACCGTTCCCCCATCCTCATCAGCGCGCAGCCGGAAACACACCAGGCTGTGCAGATGTGGGGGCTGTGCATCGCGCAAGCGGAATCCGAGCTCCCGCCCCTCCTCGAACAGGCAGGGCTTTGGATCGGCAAGATCGGCGGCAGGCAACCAGCGCTCACGCAGTGCCGGATCGAACAGTGCGCGCCAGACCCGTTCCGGTGGCGCAGGCAACCGCTGCTCCATCACCAGCGCGGGAGCCGCTTCCTTCAGAACATCGTCCATCAGTCCATCTCCTCCAGCAGGTTCTGCAGTGCGGACATCCGCGCCGGCCAGTAGGCCCGGTAACGCTGCAGCCAGCGTCCGATGTGGGCCAGCCCGCGCGGATCGACTTCATAGTGGACGAAGCGCCCCTGGCGCTGCTCACGCACCAGCCCTGCATCGCGCAGCACTGCCAGGTGCTGGGACATCGCAGACTGGCTGATCGCAATGCCCTCGCGCAGCGCGCTGGCATGCCGCCCGCCATCGGCCAGCTTTTCGAAGATGTGGCGGCGGGTGGGGTCAGCCAGCGCCTTGAACAGGGCGTTCTCGATCATGATCAACACATTAGCAACTACTAATGTGTAGTGCAACTGCCACAGCCGCTGTGCTGCAATGACGGCTTCCTGGCATGGAGCAGTGCATGAAGACCCTTGGCCTGATCGGCGGCATGAGCTGGGAAAGCTCGGCGCAGTACTACCGGCTCATCAACGAGGCGGTGCGGAATCGCCTCGGTGGCGCGCATTCGGCGCAACTGCTGCTGTGGTCGGTGGATTTCGCCGACATCAAGCAGTTGCAGCACGACGGTCAGTGGGATGTGCTGGGCAACCACATGCTCGATGCCGCGCGGCGACTGCAGGCCGGTGGCGCCGAGCTGCTGGTGATCTGCACCAACACCATGCATATGCTGGCCGGCCGGATCGAAGCCGAATGCCCGCTGCCCCTGCTGCATATCGCCGACCCGACCGCCACGGCGATCCTGCAGGCAGGCATCCGCAAGGTGGGACTGCTCGGCACCGCCTTCACCATGGAGCAGGCGTTCTACCGCGACCGGCTGCAGGACCGCTTCGGGCTGCAGGTACTGGTTCCGGAGGCTGATGATCGCCGCTGCGTGCACGACATCATCTACCAGGAGCTGATCGCCGGCGTGGCCAGCGAGCACTCGCGGCAGGTGTACGCCGGCGTGATTGCGCGGCTGGTCGCGCGCGGCGCCGAAGCGATCATCCTCGGCTGTACCGAGATCATGCTGCTGGTGCGCCCCGAGGACAGTGCGGTGCCGTTGTTCGACACGACCACCCTGCACGCGCTTGCGGCGGTGGACGCTGCGCTGGCCCGACCGCGCGCAGCGTCAGCCTAGGCCCTGGACTTCCAGTGCGGTGATCAGCCAGTCGACCACAGCCTGCGAATCACACAGGAAGAAGATGGCATCGCCCGAACGCGCTTCGGTCAGCAGCCGATAGACGGTAATCGCCACCGCCGACTGGTTGGCGATGAACACCTCCGGGCTGCGCGGCCCTTCGCTGTGGCCGGCCACGGCGTGCAACGCCTTGCGCGCAGCCACGGTGGCGGGCGGGTCTGCGCTGCGGGTCAGTTCCGGCCCGCGCAGGCCCCACGCAATGAACACATGCTTGCCCTTGAACGTGGTGTCCAGGACACGCACCTGCCCGGCCTCTGCGCCAGCCGAGCGATGAATGACGGTACTGCTGATCAACGCAACCCCCTGTGGTCGTCGTGGTCCGCGCATCCTCCTCCGCAAGCCGGCTGCACGCCAGTGACGGCAGCCACAGGCTGCGCCGGCATGCGTGGGAGACATGTAAGAAGGTGTAAGCCGATGCGATCGGATGTGCCGCGATGATAAGGGATGTAAGGCCCTGCATGGGCCGGTGCGCACTACTAAATCCCCACTGAGCCAGCGCCGGAACGATCCGTTCCGACGGCCTCGGGCTGGTCCATTCTTGCGGCCCATTCCCCTGCCGAGGCTCTCCATGACCCATCGCCTGTTGCCGCCCATTGCCACCTCCGCCCTGGCCCTGCTGCTGGTGGCCACCACGGTGGCCGCCCAGGACTACGACAGCGATCACATTCCGCCGCTGCGTTGCGAGTCGCAGTTCAACAAGACCCAGCAGTGCCCGATCGAAGGCCGCATGCGCATGGCCAGGCAGCTGTCGGTCACCCGCTGCGTCGAGGACCAGAACTGGGGCCAGAGCCGCCGCATGCTCTGGGTCACCGAAGGCTGCCGTGCTGAGTTCGTGGCAGACGAACAGGGACGCGGCCGCTGGCCGGGGCACGGCCGGGATCGTGATCGGGATGACGACGGCGAGCGCCTGGTCTGCGAGTCCTACGAGCAGAAGGACAAGGAATGCCGCATCCGGGTGCGCCATGAAGTGCGCCTGGTCAAGCAGAAGTCGGTGACGCCGTGCGTCGAGGACCGCAACTGGGGCTGGGACCGCCGCGGGGTGTGGGTCAGCGACGGCTGCCGTGCCGAGTTCCGCGTGTATTGACTGCCGACCACACGCTGGCTTTGGCGGATACGCAGACACGGCCGACGTGATCGATGGACTGGGCGCATCCAGTCCAGGAGCCTGCGATGGCACCACCCGATCCTTCCTCGACGATGCTGCATATCCGCGAGGTGATGCCCGCCTCGGGTTTCATCGACAGCGGCATCGGGCATGGATTGGACGAAGGCGATCCGGAGCTGATCTACCGCTTTTCCGGCAGCTGATCGAGATACGTGGTCACCTTTGCGTCCAGCAGGTCCATCAACACCGGATCCATGCAGCGATAGTCGTCGGGGATGTCCAGGCAATGCAGGCGCTTGTGTTCCAGCAGGCGCGCGTATGCGGCCCGCAGGCGATGCTGGTGCTTGGCCTCCATCACGAAGATGACATCGGCCCAGCGGATATCCGCCGGGCCGATGGGGCGTCGTGCATGCGGGCTGGTGCCGGCCGACAGCGCGTTGAAGCCGGGCCGCCGTCGCCACATGGCTTCGGCGGTCGGGCTCCGCAGCTGGTTGCGGCTGCAGACGAACAGCAGGTTGATCATTCCTGTTCCTGCAGTTGCCGGGCGCTGAGGACCGGATAGGTGAAGCCCAGCTGGCGTGCACGCGCGAGCTTGGCATCGCGCGTATACAACAGCTTCCAGCTCTTCTCGGGCTTGTAGCGGTAGGCGGTCGTGGCGCGGTCGCCACCACGATTGCGGGCCTGGCTGCGACGCCAGGCACGGTTTCTTGCAGATTCCATGATGTGTTCTCGTGAGTACCGGGTTCAGCAGCCGCGGTAGTACGAGTGGCGCGCAGCATACACCGCACGCACAAAAAAGCCCACGCATCGCTGCGCGGGCTTCTTGATTCATCACAGTGGTCGGGACGGCCGGATTCGAACCGACGACCCTCTGCCCCCCAGGCATCGTTCCAGATAGGCCCATCCCGTTGATCTGTAAGGGTTTCAGGCCTTCGCAGGGCATCCCAAAAGTGCAAATTGCGCCCCAATCCGATCAATCACTTACGAGCCGATAGGGTGCATATGGCGGCTCTACCCGACGCCATCCGAACGGCGGCGATGCGATCCCCCATCAGCCAATCCCCTTCCCTGTCCCGCCAATCGAGGATCTTCTCCGGGTGCTCCCCGCCGCGCCCCGTATCTAGCGCCCCACGGCCAGCATCCCCTTCCTCGGCGAGCGTACATGCAGCGGATCGCGACGAGCCTAGGCAGGTGTCACGAACTGCTGCCCGTCGGCGTCCTTGCTTCGGGTGGGGCGGTTCCGGCCCCACAGATACCCGAAAAGGACCCATTAAAATGAATCGAGCGAACTGGTTCGTAGTCTCTCCCGAGGGCGCCAAAGCCGTGGGGCAACTGCATCACTTTGTGACCGCGAACACATCTCTGCCGCCGAAACTGGTGCATCTGGTGTTTTTGCGTGTGTCGCAGCTAAACGGCTGCGCCCACTGCATCGACATTCATACCCGTGATCTGCTTAAGGAAGGCATGCCGTTCGACACAATCGCTCTCCTACCTGTTTGGCACGAGGCCGCCTATCTATTCTCCGAACAAGAGCGCGCCGCACTGGCATGGGCAGAGGAAGTGACGCTCGTGAGCGAAACCCATGCATCTGATGAGGCGTACGAAAAAGTAGCCGCAGTATTCGGCGAGAAAGACCTGGTCGACCTCACGCTCACCATTGCGGCCATGAACGCGATCAACCGGATGGGCGTGAGCTTCAGATTGAAGCCCCGCGCCAAGCCCGCTGCGGAGAAGTAGCGTACGGCACGCCGGAGATCGTCCTGGCTTTGTCCGGGCCGAGGCGCTCGTAAAAACCATCGGTGGCCTACTCACCGCAAGGAACGGGCGGAGCAAGCCCCGCCCACATAGTGCCTTAACCCTGGACTTCCGCCCGGAAGGCAATCTCAATCAGCTGCTCGGGGAAGGCCAACGCCGAGACCCCGATCAGGTTGCTGGCCACCTGCGGCACCGGCTGGCCATACACGGCCGGCCGGACTTTGCTACTGGCCGCGAAAGCGGCCGGAACGTCGATGACGAACAGCGTTTCCTCGACCACGTCCGCGATCGACCCACCCAGCTCTGCCAGCAGCACCTGCGCGTTCTCGTAGGTGCGCCTCATCTGGGCTTCCATGGTATCGAAGTTGGCGGGCTTGCCGTCGGCCCCAGCTCCGCCGGCGCAACCAGCTCGCCCTGCGGCGTGTGCGAGAGCTGGCCGGACACGAAGATCGTGTTGTTGACGCGGACGGCCTGTACGTACCCGTAGGCCGATTCCCACGGCACTCCGAAGCTGGCGGTCTTTCGATTGGTAGCGTTCATCATTGCTCTCTCTGGTGAAAGGGCAAGTGTGGCAAGCATTTTGAGTCGACCGCCTCCCCTGAACGGGGGATCAGATTCGAGCGCGGGACAGCTGCTCTCTACCTGCCTTGACCCATGCCTTCATCGGATCCCTCGCCCTGGGCTTGGTCTCCTTCGGCGGTCGGCGCGGTTCCAGCGCTTCCTTGATCCGCGCCAGTTCCAACCGCCCGGCCTCGGCCAGGCGCCGGGCCTGTTGCTGCTGCTCGCGCGTCGGCGGCAGGCCTAGCAGCGGCGGCTCGGGCTGGATCGGAGTGCTGTCGGTCAGCCGGGCGACCGCCTGGCGCAGGGGAAGATCGGGATACAGCCTGGCCGCGCACCAGCGCTCGGCGTACCGCTTCGCCTGCCGGACGTTGGCCGCGCGCACTTCCTTCACCTGCCACATCTTCTGGCCTTCCATCCATAGCCGGACCCCGGAACCGCCGTCGGGCGTGACGCTGGCCGTCTCCCGGCCGTTGTACCAAAGCGCCCAGCGCTCGCCGGTCTGGACCCAGCCAGAGGGGATTGGGGCGGTGCGGAAGCCGTGGGAAGAACGCATGGCCGGAAGGATACGGCTGGTGACGGTGAAGTTTGCCGACGTGCGCGACGGCCACCTGTGGGTAGTGCCGTCGAAAACCGAGGGCTCGACGAACGTTCGACTACAGATCGCCGTGGCCGGGCCGCTGCTCGACCTGCTGGCCAGGTGCCGCGATGACGTGGTTTCGCCGTTCGTGATCCACCGCCTGCCGGAAAAGGCCAGGCCCAGCGACAAGCGCGCGAAGGACCGAGCGCACCACACGCAGGTGCTGCCCGAGCAGCTGTCGCGTGCGTTCGCAAAGGCACGCGATGCTGCCGGCGTGGGTGGCGAAGCACCGCCAACATTCCATGAGATCCGCAGCCTGGGCGGTGCGCTGCTGCGCGATGCGGGCTGGACCACGGAACAGATTCAAGCGCTGATGGGACACGGCAACGCGTCGATGACTGAGCATTACCTGGGTGGCCATGAAGCGCCGTGGCAGCCGGTCACCACGGGTATCGCGCTACCTCGATAGGGTGGCGATAGGGTGGTAATAGGGTGCACAACGAAAAAGGGCCTGCACCGCATGGCGCAAGCCCTTGTTCTATCGCTGCTTTTGGTCGGGACGGCCGGATTCGAACCGACGACCCTCTGCCCCCAGGCAGATGCGCTACCAGGCTGCGCTACGCCCCGACTGATGCTGCGATGTGCCCGCCAGTGCGGCGGGCCGTGAAGTATAGCGGATTACGATGGAAATTGGATCAGCGGCGCAGCAACTGCAGCACTTCTTCCAGCTCCATGCGCACCTGCTTGATGATCTGGTTGCTCAGCGCCGATTCCTCGCGGGCATCGGGACCATCCAGGCGCAGGCGTGCACCACCGATGGTGTAGCCCTGTTCGTACAGCAGGCTGCGGATCTGCCGCACCATCAGCACGTCATGGCGCTGGTAGTAGCGGCGGTTGCCTCGGCGCTTGGCCGGCTCAAGGCTGGGAAACTCGGTTTCCCAGTAGCGCAGGACGTGCGGCTTGACGTCGCACAGCTCGCTGACCTCACCGATGGTGAAGTAGCGCTTGGCCGGGATCGGCGGTAGTTCGCGATTACTGCCCGGATCCAGCATAAGCTTCCACCCTCTCCTTGAGCTTCTGGCCCGGACGGAAGGTGACCACCGTACGGGCGGAAATCGGAATTTCCTCGCCGGTCTTCGGGTTGCGACCCGGGCGCTGGTTCTTGCGCCGCAGATCGAAATTACCGAAGCCCGACAGCTTCACCTGACGTCCCTGTTCCAATGCTTCACGCAGCACATCGAAAAACGCGTCGACGAATTCCTTGGCTTCCCGCTTGTTCAGACCGACTTCGTCGAACAGCTTTTCCGCCATCTCCGCCTTGGTCAATGCCATTGCCTGCTACCCCGAGTGCCGCCCGCTCAGCCGCGGATCCGGGCGTGGTGTTCACGCTCGATGGCAGTGACCGCCTCGGCCACCACCGCATCCACGTCGCGGTCCGTCAGAGTGCGCGACTTGTCCTGCAAAATCAAGCCCATAGCGAGACTCTTGAATCCCGGCTCGACGCCCTGGCCGACGTAACGGTCGAACAGGTTCAGGTCGCGCAGCAGCGGGCCGGCGGCCTGGCGCACGGTCGCCGCCAGATCGGCCCAGGCCACCTGTTCAGGCACCAGGAACGCCAGGTCGCGACGCACCGCCGGGAAGCGCGACAGCTCGCCGGCACGTGGCAGGCGACGGGCGGTCAGCGGTTCCAGATCCAGCTCGAAGGCGTAGACATCGGCCTCGATATCCATCGCCTTGGCCAGACGCGGGTGGATCTGGCCGATCCAGCCGATCACCACGCCATCGCGGTACACCTCGGCCGACCGCGCCGGGTGGCCGTAGGCACGGGCCGACGGGCGGAACTCCAGTACCGCACCACTGGCAGCCGCCAGCGATTCCAGGTCGCCCTTCAGGTCATGGAAGTCGACCTTGCGAGTCGGCAGGCCCCACTGCACCGCCTGCGCGTCACCGCAGACAGCTGCCGCCACGCGCGGCGTTTCCAGCGGTGCCGGCTGGCCATCTCCGGCCTGCTGGGCGAACACGCGGCCGAGCTCGAACAGGCGCACGCGGCCGAGCTGGCGGGCGGCGTTGCGGCCCAGTGTGGCGACCAGGCCCGGCAGCAGCGACGGACGCATTACCGCCAGTTCGGCCGACAGTGGATTGGCCAGTGGCACCAGGCCGTCGCGCAGCTGCCACTGGGCCAGCAGCGCATCGTCGACGAAGGCGAAATTGACGGTTTCCTGCTGGTCACGGGCGATCAGCTGGCGGCGCACGCTCAGCGCGTCCAGCTGGGTCTCGCTCGGCATCGCCACGCGGGCGGCACCGCCCGGCAGCGTGGTCGGGATCTGCTCGTAACCGTGGATGCGGGCCAGCTCTTCGATCAGGTCTTCTTCAATGGCGATGTCGAAGCGGCGGCTCGGCGCGACCACCTGCCAGCCGTCGGCAGCAGCAACCACGTCCATGCCCAGCGCGCGCAGGATGCGCTCGACTTCCGCATCGTCGATGGTGATGCCGAGCACGCGGGTGATGCGGGCGCGGCGCAGCACGATGGTTGCCGGCTGCGGCAGATCGGCTTCACGCACGGCCTCGGTAACCGGCGCCGGGGTGCCGCCCGCCAGGTCCAGCACCAGGCGAGTGGCGTACTCGATCGCGATGCGCGGCAGCGCCGGATCGACGCCGCGCTCGAAGCGGTGGCCGGCATCGGTGTGCAGGCCCAGCTTGCGGCCACGGCCCATGATCGCAGCCGGCGCGAAGTGCGCGGCTTCCAGGAACACGGCGGTGGTTGCGTCGGTGACACGGGTGTCGAAGCCGCCCATCAGGCCAGCCAGGCCGATCGCACGATCGGCGTCGGTGACCACCAGGAAGCTGTCGTCCAGCGCGGCATCGCGGCCGTCCAGCAGCTTCAGCGTCTCGCCCGCGCGCGAACGGCGCACGGCAATGCTGCCCTGCAGGGTGCCGAGGTCGTAGGCATGCATCGGCTGGCCCAGCTCCAGCATCACATACTGGGTGATGTCGACCAGCAGCGAGACCGGACGCACGCCACTGCGGCGCAGGCGCTCGGCCATCCACAACGGAGTCTTGGCGGCGGCGTTGACGCCCTCGATGACACGGCCCAGGTAACGCGGCGCTTCGGCGCCGGCGTCGAGCTGGATGCTCAGCTCACGGCTGCCGACTGCCGGAATGGCCTCGGCAGCGAAGTCCAGCACTTCGCTGCGGGTGGCGGCGGCGACGTCATAGGCGATGCCGCGCAGGCTGAAGCAGTCGGCGCGGTTCGGGGTCAGCTTGATCTCGATGCTGGCGTCCGGCAGGCCCAGGTAGTCGACCAGGGCGTGGCCGACCGGCGCGTCATCGGGCAGCTCCAGCAGGCCGGAGGCATCGTTGTCCAGGCCCAGCTCCTTGGCCGAGCACAGCATGCCGTTGGACTCGACGCCGCGCAGCTTGGCCGGCTTGATCTTCAGCTCGCCGATCTGCGCACCCACCATGGCCAGCGGCGCGACCAGGCCCGGGCGCGCGTTCGGTGCGCCGCAGACGATCTGCAGCAGTTCGCCCTGCCCGGCATCGACCCTGCACACCTGCAGGCGATCAGCTTCGGGATGGCGCACGGCCTCGACGATGCGCGCCACGACCACGTGATCGAGGCCTTCGCCCAGCGCGGTCACTTCTTCCACTTCCAGGCCGATGGCGGTCAGCACTGCACTCAGTTCATCGCGCGAGGCGCCGGTCGGGACATGGCTGCGCAGCCAGTTTTCGGAGAATTTCATGGTGTCACCCTGGTGGGCCCGGCGCATGCGCCTGGGCCTGCGAATTTAGGAGCAGCCGAGCATGGCTCGGCTCTACATGGTTGCGGCTTACGCGAACTGTTTCAGGAATCGCACGTCGTTCTCGAAGAACGCGCGCAGATCGTTGACGCCGTAACGAAGCATCGCGAAACGCTCCACGCCCATGCCGAACGCGAAGCCGGTGTAGCGCTCCGGATCGATGCCGACGTTGCGCAGCACGTTCGGATGGACCATGCCGCAGCCCAGCACTTCCAGCCAGCGGGTGCTGCCGTCGGGCTGCTGCCAGGCAATGTCCACTTCCGCGCCCGGCTCCACGAACGGGAAATAGCTGGGGCGGAAGCGCATCTCGAAGTCGCGCTCGAAGAACGCGCGCACGAACTCGGCCAGCGTGCCCTTCAGGTCGGCGAAGGTCGAATGCTCGTCCACCAGCAGGCCTTCCACCTGGTGGAACATCGGCGAATGGGTCTGGTCGCTGTCGCTGCGGTACACCTTGCCGGCGGCGATCATGCGCAGTGGCGGCGCGTGGTCGCCCATGTAGCGCACCTGCACGCCGGAGGTGTGCGTGCGCAGCAGGCGGCCGTCGCCGAAGTAGAAGGTGTCGTGCATGGCGCGCGCCGGATGGTGCGGCGGGAAGTTCAGCGCCTCGAAATTGTGCCAGTCGTCCTCGATCTCCGGCCCTTCCGACAGCTCGTAGCCCAGCCGGCCGAAGATGCCGGTGATGCGCTCCAGGGTGCGGGTGATCGGGTGCAGGCCGGCACGGTCGCCGTTGCGGCCCGGCAGGGTGATGTCGATGGCTTCGGCGGCCAGGCGCGCATCCAGCGCCGCGTCCTCCAGCAGCGCCTTGCGCTCGCCCAGCGCGCGGGTCAGCGCGTCGCGGGCCTGGTTGATCGCTTCACCAGCGGCCTTGCGCTCGTCCGCCGGCAGGGCGCCGAGCTGCTTGAGCTGCGAGGTGATGCTGCCACTCTTGCCAAGCAGGGCCACGCGCAGCTGTTCCAGCACGTCGGGACTCTGTGCGGCGGCCACATCGGCCAGCGCCTGGGTGGTGAGGGATTGGATGTCGCTCATGGGGGGCCGGAACTCCAGTCGATCTGCCATCGCGATGCGCGAAGGGCCGACCCCTGTCGCCACCGCCGTCCCCGCGCTGCCGCCATGGCCTCGCCGGAACCCAAAAAAGAATGGGGAAGGACTTGCGCCCTTCCCCATGCATTGCCTTGACCTGACACCGTTCCGAGTGAACGGTTACGGCATCGGGAAGGACTTATGCCGCCAGCGCGCCCTTGGCCTTTTCGGCCAGCGCAGCAAAACCGGCTGCGTCGTGCACGGCGATGTCAGCCAGGACCTTGCGATCCAGGGTGATGCCAGCCTTCAGCAGGCCGTTCATGAAGCGGCTGTAGCTCAGGCCGTTGATGCGGGCAGCCGCATTGATACGGGTGATCCACAGCGAACGGAAGTTGCGCTTCTTCTGCTTACGGCCGATGTAGGCGTACTGCTGTGCCTTGATGACCGCCTGCTTGGCGACGCGGAAGACCTTGCGACGGGCGTTGTAATAGCCCTTGGCGAGATCCAGAATCTTCTTGTGGCGGCGACGCGCCTGTACGCCACGCTTAACTCGTGCCATTTTTCAGTTCCTCAGAGGTAAGGGAGCATGCGGTCCAGACGGCCTGCGTCTTCTGCACGGACATGGCCCGTCTGACGCAGATTACGCTTACGCTTGGTCGCTTTCTTCGTGAGGATGTGGCTACGGTTGGCGTGGCCGCACTTGTACTTGCCCGAGGCGGTCTTGCGGAAACGCTTGGCCGCTGCCCGGTTGGTCTTGATCTTGGGCATTGCAATGTCCTTGATGGGATATGACCCTGGTTTCTGACTGATCTGGCGGCGGCCTGGGCCGCTCTTTCCGTCCTGCCATGATCGGCGTACGACCCGTCCTGGGTGGGTCGAGCCGGGCATGATACAGGCAAAACCGCCCTGCCACCAGCCCCTGCAGCCCTTTCGCCGGCACTTCACCGGCATCCTGCAAAAGCAAAGGGACGCCAGCGGCGTCCCTTTATCCTGAACCATTCAGCCAGGCGCCCCGGAAGGCGGCCCGTCCGGCCTCAGGTCTTCTTCTTCGGCGCGATCATCATGACCATCTGGCGCCCTTCCAGGCGCGGACGGGATTCAATGACGATGTCCTCGCCCAGATCGGCCTCGATCCGGTTGGCCATTTCACGACCCAGTTCCTGGTGGCTCATTTCACGGCCACGGAAGCGGATGTTGACCTTGATCTTGTCGCCTTCTTCAAGGAACCCGCGCATCTTGCGCAGCTTGATCTGGTAGTCGCCCTCGTCCGTGACCGGACGGAACTTCACTTCCTTGATCTCGACCTGCTTGGTCTTCTTCTTGGCCTCGCTGGCCTTCTTCTGCGCTTCGAACTTGAACTTGCCGAAGTCCATGATCTTGCAGACCGGCGGATCGGCCTGCGGCTGGATCTCGACCAGGTCCAGGCCTTCATCTTCGGCCATGGACAGCGCTTCGTCGCGCGACAACACGCCGATCATTTCTCCGTCACTGCCGATCACGCGGACGCGCGGCACACGGATTTCCTGATTCTTGCGGTTCTGTTTGTTGTCAGGGGTGCTGATATTACGTTCTCCCAAGGGTATCGAACCGGTCCGGGTGCCTGTGCGCCCGGACCGGACCTTTGCTTACGCGCCCTCGGCCTGGAGCCGCTCGATGAAGGCCTGCAGGCTCATGCTGCCCAGGTCTTCGCCAGAACGCGTACGCACCGCCACAGCCCCATTCTCCTTCTCGCGGTCACCGATGACCAGCAGGTAGGGCACGCGCTGCAACGTATGCTCGCGGATTTTATAGCCGATCTTCTCGTTACGCAAATCCGAGCTGACGCGGAAGCCTTGCTCCGCAAGGGTTTTGGTCACGCCCGAGACGTAGTCGGCCTGGGCGTCGGTGATGTTGGCCACCACCACCTGGGTCGGTGCCAGCCAGGCCGGGAACTGGCCGGCATGGTGCTCGATCAGGATGCCCAGGAAGCGCTCCATCGAGCCGACGATGGCGCGGTGCAGCATGACCGGGTGCTTCTTCTGGCTGTTCTCGTCCACGTACTCGGCGCCCAGGCGGCCCGGCATCATGAAGTCGACCTGCATGGTGCCCAGCTGCCAGGTACGGCCGATCGCGTCCTTCAGGTGGTACTCGATCTTCGGGCCGTAGAAGGCACCCTCGCCCGGCAGCTCCTGCCATTCCACGCCACAGGCGGTCAGCGCCGAGCGCAGCGCGCCTTCGGCCTTGTCCCAGGTGGCGTCGTCACCCAGGCGCGACTCCGGACGCAGCGCGATCTTGATCTGGATCTCGTCGAAGCCGAAGTGCCGGTAAACCGCCAGCGCCTGCTGGTGGAAGGCCGTCACTTCCGACTCGATCTGGTTTTCCGTGCAGAACACGTGGCCGTCGTCCTGGGTGAAACCACGCACGCGCAGGATGCCGTGCAGCGCGCCGGACGGCTCGTTGCGGTGGCAGGAACCGAACTCACCGTAGCGGATCGGCAGGTCGCGGTAGCTGTGCAGGCCCTGGTTGAACACCTGGATGTGGCCCGGGCAGTTCATCGGCTTGACCGCGTACGTGCGCTTCTCCGATTCGGTGAAGAACATGTTGTCCTGGTAGTTGTCCCAGTGGCCGGACTTCTTCCACAGGCTCACGTCCAGGATCTGCGGGCAGCGCACTTCGCCGTAGCCGCTGCTGCGGTAGACCTTGCGCATGTACTGCTCGACCACCTGCCACAGTGCCCAGCCCTTCGGGTGCCAGAACACCAGGCCCGGGGCTTCTTCCTGCAGGTGGAACAGGTCCTGCTGCTTGCCGATGCGGCGGTGGTCGCGCATCTCGGCTTCCTCGATGCGCTTGATGTACGCCTCCAGCTGCTTCTTGTCAGCCCAGGCGGTGCCGTAGATGCGCTGCAGCTGCTCGTTCTGCGCGTCGCCGCGCCAGTAGGCGCCGGAGATGCGGGTCAGCTTGAAGGCCTTCAGGAAGCGCGTGTTCGGCACGTGCGGGCCCCGGCACATGTCCACGTATTCCTGGTGGTAGTACATGCCCATCGCCTGGATGTCGTCGGACATGTCTTCGATCAGGCGCAGCTTGTAGTCCTCGCCACGGGCCTTGAAGATCTCGATCACCTCGGCGCGCGGCGTCATCTTCTTGATGACGTCGTAGTCCTGGGCGATCAGTTCACCCATGCGCTTCTCGATCGCGGCCATGTCGTCCGGCGTGAACGGGCGCTCGGAATAGATGTCGTAGTAGAAGCCCTCGGCAATCACCGGGCCGATCACCATCTTCACGTCCGGGTACAGCTGCTTGACGGCGTGGCCGACCAGGTGGGCGCAGGAGTGGCGGATGATCTCCACGCCCTCCTCGTCCTTGGCGGTGATGATGCGCAGGCTGGCATCGTGGTCGATGACGTCGCTGGCATCGACCAGCACGCCATCGACGGAACCGGCGATGGTGGCCTTGGCCAGGCCGGCACCGATCGACTGGGCGACGTCCATGACGCTGACGGGATTTTCGAACTCGCGGCGGCTGCCGTCGGGAAGGGTAATGTTGATCATCGCAGTGGCTTCGTGCGGGGCCCGCGGGGCGGGCTGGAAAGCGTTCCCGGGCCGCGGCCCGGGCAATAAAAAAGCGCCGCGAGGGCGCCTGGAACACAGGGCCTTCGGGGGCAGGTCAACAGTGGGCGGTGGTAGTGCTCATGTCGCACGCTCGGCCGGCGCTGGGCGCGGGCCACCTTGTTCCAGTCAGGAGTCTGCGACGATCTTAAACCAGCGCACCGGAAAGCCCAAGGGCTGCCGTGCGGTCCGCTGAATGGCCGGCGCTGGCGGCGTGAAAACGCAATGATTACCATGTCCGCGCAGCCCGCCCCGTGCCAGCCTGCCCGCTTCCCCCAGGACCTCGTGATGCGCCACCCGCTCCGACCGGCTCCCGCCGGCCCCGCCCGTGCCCCGCGTTCGCCGGCCCACTGCCGCGGCGCCCGCCCGCAATGATCACCGTCGGCCTTTCCACCCTGGGCTTCTGCAGCCTGGGCATGCTGGCAGCGATGTTTTCGGCACTGGCCTTCTATGCCGCCTCGCCGCACTGCCGTTGGCCCCGCCTGCGCCGTGCCGGTCGTCTCGGCCGCCAGATCGGCCTGGTCGCCGCCGCTGCTGCCCTGTGGTTGTGGATGGCCGAACTCGGCTTCGCTGCCGGCCTGGTGGCGATGCTGTGCACCTGGATGCTCGCTGCGATGCTGTTGCCGGCGCTGGCCGCCTGGCATCGCCCGGGCACGGAGTCACCCTGATGTGGCCGCGCGCCTTCGCCGGCATCATCGCTGGCTTCCTGCTTGCGGCCGCCGCTACCGGCCTGCTGGCCTGGCTGCCGCCCGGCCCGTGGCAGCGCGCACTGGTGCCGACCCTGATCGCCTTCATCCCGTTATGGATGCTGGCCGCCCTGTGGGCGTTCAGCTTCCGCAGCGCACTGCGCGCCTGGCTGGTTCTGGGTGGCAGCGCCGCGGCCGGCTTCGCCGTGCTCGGGCTGCTGCGCCTGACCGGCGCGGTGCAATGAGAGCTCCCCCATGAAGTTCAGTTCGCAGACGCTGCGCACGTTCACCACCCTGCACACCTGGGTCGGCCTGGTCGCCGGCTTCGGCCTTTTCGTGGCCTTCTATGCGGGTGCGCTGACCCTGTTCCATCACGACTTGCCGCTGTGGCAGACCCCGGGCGCAGCCACCGCCTTGCCGGCGGGCCTGGACGATGCGCAGTACCTGCTGGAAGACGTACTGGCGACACACCCGGAGGCCCGCCGCCACGTTGGCATGACCTTCCCCGGCACCGAACACCCGCAGCCCCTGGCGTACTGGCAGGCCGATGACGGCAGCTGGCGTTACGCCTGGCCGGGCCAGATCGCCGGCAGCCCCTCGCCGCCGCAGACCGGACTGGCAGAACTGGTCAACGAACTGCACTACAGCCTCGGCCTGCCGGTGGCCGGCATCTATGTGATGGGCATCGTCAGCCTGCTGTATGGCATGGCGCTGCTGAGCGGCCTGGTGATCCACCTGCCGAGGCTGTTCGGCGACCTGTTCGCGCTGCGCCCGGGCCGCAACCTGAAGCAGCTGTGGCAGGACGCGCACAACGTGATCGGCGTGCTCAGCCTGCCTTTCCACCTGATGTTCGCAGTCACGGGCGCCCTGCTGTGCCTGGTGTTCGTGCAGATGGCCCTGCTCAATCCGCTGATCTACGACGGCAAGGCGCTGCAAGCGGTACCGACCGCGATGGACACTGCGCCGGTGCGCGATGCCAGCGGGATTCCGGCGCCACCGGGCAGCCTGCGCGTGCTGCATGCGCGCGCACTTGAAGTGGCCCGCGCGCAGGGCGTGGCCAACTTTGAACCGGCTTACCTGAAGCTGGCCAATGGCGGTGATGCCAACGCCACGATCGAGATCACCGGCGAGGCCAGTGGCACCCTCGGCCCGCTTGGTGCCGTGGCATTGGACGTCGCCACCGGCAACCTGCTCGCGTCGCAGCTGCCGGGCCAGCGCGACGCCAACCACGCCACGCTCAGCGCCGCCTACGCGCTGCACTTCGGTGAGTTCGGCAACGGCGTGGTGGTCTGGCTGTACTTCCTGCTCGGCCTCGGCGGTGCGTTCCTGTTCTACTCCGGCAACCTGCTGTGGATCGAGTCGCGGCGCAGGCGTCGCCAGCCACAACAGCCACGTGCCGGTGTGAACATGGCGCGGGCCACGGTCGGCGTGTGCATCGGCCTGTGCGTGGCGATCTCGGTCGCGTTCGTCACCGCACTGGTGCTGGAGCGGCTGGCACCGTCGGCGCTCGACCACGGCATCCGCTGGGCCTGCTTCGGCAGCTGGGCAGCCTGTGCGCTGTGGGCTGCACTGCGCCGCCCCGCACAGGCCGCGCGCGAACTGCTGTGGGCCGCAGCGATCAGCACTGCACTGGTGCCGGTCCTGCACGGTGCACTCAATGGTGACTGGCTGTGGCGCGCCGCCGCGCGTGGCCAGTGGCCGCTGTTCTGGATCGATGCCATCGCGCTGGCCATGGCCTTCGGCTTCGCCCGCCTGGCCGTCGCCAGCCAGCGCCGCGCCCGCAACGGCGATCCGAACAGCGTCTGGGCGAACTGAAGCGTCGCCGGACATGGCCCGGCGCTACCAAAGCAGGTGCGCTTCGTCCAGGTAACGGCTGACTTCGATGAGGTTGCCATCCGGGTCGCGGAAGTACACCGATTCGATCGGACCCAGAGCGCCGGTGCGGGCCACCGGTCCCTCCTCCACCGCGACGGCCTGCGCCTGCAGGTGCGCCAGCACATCGGCCGTGGCGGTACGCGTGACCAGGCACAGGTCGGCACTGCCCGGCGTGGGCTGCAGCGCGTGCGGCTGCAGCGGGGCACTGGCCGGATGCAGATTGATTTTCTGCTGACCGAACTGCAGCGCGGTACGGCCCGCGCCGAAGCGCACGACGTTCATGCCGAGCACGCGCTGGTAAAAATCACAGCTGCGTTCGATGTCGGCCACAGTGAGGACCAGATGGTCCAGGCGTTCGAGATGGATCATGCCCGCAGCGTAACGCTGCGGGTATGGACATGCTGTGCGGGTCGGGCCGATGGCGTTGCGGCATTGCGCCGGGCATCGCCTGATGCAGCTCAATCGCCGACGCGCGCCTTCTGCCAGGGACCCAGCATGGCGTTGAGCAGGCTGGCCTGCTCGTCGTCGCCGGTCAGCTCCCACATGAACACTCCGGCCAGGCCCTGCTCGCGGGCGAACTGCGCACGCAGGCCGATCGAACGCGGGTCCTCATAGCTGATGAGGATCTTCTGCCCGGCGTTGTACAGCCACGGGCTCTGCGCCTGCGGCTGCCAGTGCCTGGTCCAACCCGGCTGGTCGAGATAGCGCGCCTTGATCACCCGCCAGTCGCCGGCATCGGCCGGTGCACTGTAGGGCTGATACAGGCCGTCCGGTGCATCGCCGGTGACCTTGAAGCCGCGCCCGTAGAACGGCACGCCCAGCACCAGCTTGTCGGCCGGCACGCCATGTTCACGGTAGTACTGCACGGCGCCGGCCACGTTGTTCCAGCGGCGCAGCTCCGGCGCCAGCGGATCGGCCGGTACTTCATGCAAGGGCGCATTGAAGGTCGACACCGACGAAAAGCCGGTGCCCATGTCGTAGCTCATCAGGTTGATGAAATCGAACACCCTGGCCAGCGCCGGCAGGTCGTAGCTCGCCGCTGGATCATAGGGACCGTCGGTCTGCAGGCGGCCGGCGGCCAACGCGGCGGTCAGCAGCATCGGCTGGCCCACCTTGCGACCGCGTGCATCGAGTGCCTGGCGGAAGGACTGCGCAAGCCGGGTCAGGTTGGCGCGATCCTGCGGGCGATGCGCCAGCTCCTTCGGTCCGCCACTGACCGGGAATTCCCAGTCGATGTCCACGCCATCGAAGCTGCCGGCGTGGCGCTCGAAGAACAGCGCCATGCACGAATCGACCAGGCGCTTGCGGCTGGTTTCGGTCAGCGCTGCATCGGAGAATCCACCCGCGCCCCAGCCACCGATCGAAATCAGCGTGCGCAGGTGCGGATGCGCCTTCTTGAGTTCGGCCAGTGCGGCGAAATTCTTCGGCGCTTCCGCACCGACCGTGCAGCGGCCGTCCTCGATGGTGGAGAACGCGTAGAACAGGTGGGTCAGGCGCTCGGCCGGAATGCTCGACACCGGATAGCGCTCGGCCGATCCGCCAGGGTAGTAGGCGCCGAAGATCGGCGGCTGTGCGGGCGCTGCGTGCGCGGCAATGGGCAAGGCACCGGCAATCAGCACGGCAAGGACGGCCACGGTCTGGCGGAACATGGGATCTCCCGGTTCAAAGGCGCCGCCACGTTAGCAAACGGAAGGACCCATGGGACGGATGTCGCGGCATGTCGCCCCGTGACAGGCACACCGCATCCCGTGACGACAGCGGGGCAGACACGCGATTGCCGTCATGCACTGCAGCAGGACACGCACCGACGCCGCCGCCCCATGCATCGGCTAAGGTAGCCGCAGACCTTCAATCGCGCATGGACATGAGCATCGACTACGACAGTATCGACGGCGGCGACCTGCTTGGCGACGAAACCCTCGACGACCGCGAGGCACTGGAGGCGCGCGCCTACGCCGCCTTCCGCGAAGGCGACCTGCAGCAGGCGGTGGCGCTGTTCGGCGAGCTGATCGCACTCGCTGCCGAAGTCCCGTACCTGCATTACATGCGCGGATTGGCACACAAGTACCTGCGCGACTGGGCCTCCTCACTGCAGGACAACCTGCAATCAGAACAGCTGCGCGGCGAATTCGATGAAGCCACCGCGTGGAATGCCGGTATCGCCGCCACCGGCGTCGGTGACTGGGCCGAAGCACGCCGCCAATGGTCCCGCTGTGGCATCACCCTGCCCGAGGGCGAAGGCCCGATCGAGGGCAACTTCGGCGTAGCCTGCGTGCGCTTGGCACCGTGGTCCGACGCCGAAGTGGTGTTTATGAGCCGCATTGATCCGGTGCGTGCACGCATCGACAACGTACCGCTGCCTGAAAGCGGCTTCCGCTTCGGCGACATCGTGCTGCACGACGGGGCCTCGACCGGCCAACGTGCCTATGACGAGCGCCAGGTGCCGGTGTTCAATGCCATGCAGCGCCTGCAGCCTTCGGACATGGCGACCTTCACCGTGTTCGTGCAGTGCGACTCGGCCGATGACATCGCTGCCCTGGAGGCCATCACGCTGCCCGGCATCGGCATGGTCGAGGACTGGACGGCCACCGTGCGCCGGCTGTGCCGCCGCTGCAGCTACGGCACGCCTCACCATCATGGCGATGAGGCACCACGTGAAGACCAATGGAGACGCGAACGTGACCTCGGCGTGGCCGCACAGGGCCGGGCCGCGGTGGAAAAGCTCATGGCGATGTGGGTTGCTGCAGCCCCCGGCCGCGTGCTGGAGGCCATCGAACAGCGCGAGCACCCGCTGAGTGACCCCGAGCCGGGCCAGGTGTGGTGGCTGGGAGAGGAGGAAGAAGGCGCGCAGGTGTAGGGACCAACGATCCTCGCCCACAGGATTCCAGGCAAAGAGAAAGCGGGCCGAAGCCCGCTTTCTCATTTGCGAAAGCGTGAGGACCAACGGTCCTCACCCACCGCACGATCAGCAGTACCGATTATTCGGCGCTGGCGCCTTCGCCTTCTTCGACGGCCTTCATCGACAGGCGGATACGGCCCTGCTTGTCGACTTCCAGCACCTTGACCTTGACCACATCGCCTTCCTTCAGCTTGTCGCCGACCTTCTCGACGCGCTCGCTGGAGATCTGCGACACGTGGACCAGGCCGTCCTTGCCCGGCAGGATGGTGACGAACGCACCGAAGTCCATGATCTTGGCGACCTTGCCTTCGTAGATGCGGCCCGGCTCGACGTCCGAGGTGATCTGCTCGATGCGGGCCTTGGCAGCCTGGGCAGCGATGGCGTTGACCGACGCGATGACGATGGTGCCGTCGTCCTGGATGTCGATCTGGGTGCCGGTTTCCTTGGTGATGGCCTGGATGGTCGAGCCACCCTTGCCAATCACTTCGCGGATCTTGTCCGGGTGGATCTTGATGGTCAGCAGGCGCGGCGCGTAGTCCGACAGCTCCTCACGCGGAGCGGTCAGGCCGTGGGCCATTTCACCCAGGATGTGCAGACGGCCAGCCTTGGCCTGCTGCAGGGCCTGCTTCATGATCTCTTCGGTGATGCCTTCGATCTTGATGTCCATCTGCAGGGCGGAGATGCCCTCAGCGGTACCGGCCACCTTGAAGTCCATGTCGCCCAGGTGATCTTCGTCACCCAGGATGTCGGACAGGACCACGAAACGGTCGCCTTCCTTGACCAGGCCCATGGCAATACCGGCCACCGGTGCCTTCACCGGCACGCCGGCGTCCATCAGGGCCAGCGACGAGCCGCAGACCGACGCCATCGACGAAGAACCGTTCGACTCGGTGATTTCCGAGACGACGCGGATGGTGTACGGGAAGGCTTCCAGCGACGGCATGACAGCCAGCACGCCGCGCTTGGCCAGACGACCGTGGCCGATTTCGCGGCGCTTCGGGCCCATCATGCGGCCGCACTCGCCCACCGAGAACGGAGGGAAGTTATAGTGGAACAGGAAGTTTTCCTTGTACTCACCGGCAACGGCATCGATGACCTGGCCATCACGGGCAGTGCCCAGGGTGATGGTCACGATGGCCTGGGTTTCGCCGCGGGTGAACAGCGAGGAACCGTGGGTACGCGGCAGCACGCCAGTCTTCACGGCGATCGGGCGGACGGTGTCCAGCGCACGGCCGTCGATACGGACCTTGGTGTCCAGCACCGAGTCACGCATGGTGCGGTATTCCAGCTCGCCGAATTCCTTCGACAGCTCGGCCGGGTTCCAGCCTTCGGCGGCCACGCGGCCCGCCAGGGCTTCGAACACGTCCTTCTTGATCGCCGAGATGGCGTCACGGCGCTGCAGCTTGTCGCGCACCTGGAAGGCTTCGCCCAGGCGCGGGCCGATGGCTTCCTTCAGCGCGGAGATCAGCGCGTCGTTCTTGGCCGGGGCTTCCCAGGTCGACGGCTTGGTGCCGGCTTCGACGGTCAGCTCGTTGATCGCGTTGATGACCTTCTGCATTTCGCGGTGACCGAAAGTCACGGCGCCCAGCATCACGTCTTCGGACAGCAGCGCGGCTTCGGATTCGACCATCAGCACGGCGTTGGAGGTACCGGCAACGACCAGTTCCAGCTGCGAGTCAGCCAGTTCGCTGACGGTCGGGTTCAGGATGTACTCGCCGTTCTTGTAGCCGACCTTGGCAGCGCCGATCGGGCCCATGAACGGGGTGCCGGCCAGGGCCAGGGCAGCCGAGGCGCCGATCAGGGCCGGGATGTCGCCGTCCACGTCCGGGTTCAGCGACATGACCGTGGCGATGATCTGCACTTCGTTCTTGTAGTCTTCCGGGAACAGCGGACGGATCGGACGGTCGATCAGACGCGAGATCAGCGTTTCCTTCTCGGTCGCACGGCCTTCACGCTTGAAGAAACCACCCGGGATGCGGCCGCCGGCGTAGAACTTTTCCTGATAATCGACGGTCAGCGGGAAGAAGTCCTGGCCTTCGCGCGCGCTCTTGGCGGCGACGGCGGTGACCAGCAGTACGGTGTCGTCCATCTTGACGATGACCGCGCCGCTGGCCTGGCGGGCGACTTCGCCGGTCTCAAGCGTGACGGTGTGCTTGCCGTACTGGAAGGTTTTGGTGATTTTTGCCACGGAGGGTGTCCTTGGGGATGCTGTCTGCGAATTTGGACCGTCGGCGACCCTTGCCGCCAGCGGGTGGCCGGATCGTTCCGGCCTGAATCGGGGATTGCGGTGCTACAAAACAAAACCGCGGCGCATCGCTGCGCCGCGGGGGATTCGTTGCTTAGCGACGCAGGCCAAGCTTTTCGATCAGGGCCTTGTAACGCTCGACGTCCTTCTTCTTCAGGTAGTCGAGCAGGCTGCGACGGCGGTTGACCATCTGCAGCAGGCCGCGGCGGCTGTGGTGATCCTTCTTGTGGGTCTTGAAGTGGCCAGTCAGCAGTTCGATGCGGGCGGTCAGCAGGGCAACCTGGACTTCCGGGGAGCCGGTGTCAGCGGCGCTGCGCTTGTTGTCTTCAATGACCTTCTGGGTGTCGATCGACATTTCTTTTTTCTCTGTGATGCGTGGCCGGCAGGAACGCGCTTCGCGCACCGCCAGGCTCGCCGTGGACTACGAGGATGAAACCTGCGCGAGGCAGGTTGCCGGAAAACGGCCGCGAAATTGTAACGGCCAGGGGCTTCCGGGACAAGGACCGGGGCTGAACCACCCTGCCCCGGTCAGAGGTTGAAACGGCGCTGCGGGGCCAGCAGGCCACTGTCGTCGACCTGGCCCAGGCCCTGGACAGCATCGTCCGGACCGAACACGGCCACCAGGCCATGCGGCCAGGACGCGTCACGCTGGCGCTGGCCGACGCAGAAGCGGCGGGTCTGCCCGGCATCGAGGTCGACCCGCGGGTATCCAGCCAGGCCGGCTGCCAGCGGCAGCAGCAGCGCGTCCATGCCCGCCTCGTCGCCGGCCTCGGCCATCGCCCGCAACTGGTCCAGGGTGACCATCGCCGGCGCGCGGAACGGTTCGACCCACAGCCGGCGCAGCGCGCTGATGTGGGCGCCACAGCCCAGGCGTTCGCCGAGATCGCGGGCCAGGCTGCGGATATAGGTGCCGGAGCCACAGGTCACGCGCAGGTGCAGGCGCCCGGGCAGCTGTTCGAGCACCTCGATCGCGTGCACCTGGACCTCGCGCTCCGGAGCCTCGATGGCCTCGCCGCGGCGGGCCTTCACATACAGCGGTTCCCCGCCCTGCTTCAGCGCCGAATAGATCGGAGCCCGCTGACGGATGTTCCCCGTCAATGGCGCCAGCGCAGCCTGCAGGGCCTCGGCGCTGATCGCCGGCACCGGGCGCTGCACCAGCACCTGGCCCTCGGCATCATCGGTATCCGTGGTCTGGCCGAGGACGATCTCGGCATCGTACGCCTTGGCCGAACCCAGCAGCAGGCCGGCGATCTTGGTGGCCTCGCCGAAGCATAGTGGCAGCAGGCCGGTGGCCAACGGGTCGAGGCTGCCGGTGTGGCCACCCTTCTCGGCACGGAACAGGCGGCGCGCCACTTGCAGGGCGGCGTTGGAGCTCATGCCGGTCGACTTGTCGAGCAGCAGGATGCCATCCAGGCGGCGGAACTGAATTCGGGTCATGGCAGGAATGTGTAGGGCCGAGCCATGCTCGGCTGCCGCAGCGCGGTCTGCGTCAGACGTCGCACAGCCGGAATGCAACGACGCCGGGCATGCCCGGCGTCGCGCGGTTATTCGTCGTCGCTCCCGCGACGCTTCTCCGCGGCCAGCGTATCGGGCAGGTCGCGCAGGATGTTGTCGATGTGCTCACCACGGTCGACCGAGTCGTCGTAGTGGAAATGCAGCTCCGGCACGTGGCGCAGCTTCATCGCGCGGGCCAGGTCCATGCGCAGGCGGTAGCCCAGCTCCTTCAGGCCGGCCACGGCTTCAGCCGAGCGTTCCGGCATCAGGGCGGTGACGAACACCTTGGCATGGGCCATGTCGCGGGTGATTTCCACGTCGGACACGCTCACCGAGGGCAACCCGTGCTCGCGCACGGCGTTGTGCACCAGGGTGCCGAGTTCACGGCGCAGCTGGGCGGAGACACGGTCGGTTCGATGGAAAGTCTTGGGCACGAGCAGCTCTTGGTTCAGTTGTCGCCCGACCAACGGTCGGGCGCTACCTTTGATTCGATTGTCGCCCGACCAACGGTCGGGCGCTACAGGTACATGGTAGGGCCCGACCGTTGGTCGGGCCACCTTGCAGCATTACAGGGTGCGCGGCACTTCGATACGCTCGAAGCACTCGATCTGGTCGCCCGGCTTGACGTCGTTGTAGGCCTTCACCGCGATACCGCATTCGGTACCGTTGCGGACTTCCTCGACGTTCTCCTTGAAGCGACGCAGCGATTCCAGCTCGCCCTCGAAGATCACCACGCTGTCGCGCAGCACGCGGATCGGCTTGTTGCGCTTGACCACGCCCTCGATGACCATCGAGCCGGCAACGGCGCCCAGCTTGGAGCTGCGGAAGACGTCGCGGACCTCGGCGATACCGATGATCTCTTCGCGGATCTCCACGCCCAGCAGACCGGATGCCACCTGCTTCACCTGATCGATCACGTCATAGATGATCGAGAAGTAACGCAGGTCAACGCCGTTGGATTCAATGATGCGACGGGCCGAAGCATCCGCACGCACGTTGAAGCCGATGACGGTGGCCTTCGAAGCAGCCGCCGAGTTGGCATCCGATTCGGTGATGCCGCCGACGCCGGAGTGGATCACGTTGATGCGGATGTCTTCGTTGGACAGCGCGACCAGTGCCTGGCTCAGGGCCTGCACCGAACCCTGCACGTCGGCCTTGATGACCAAGTTGAGGACCTGCTGGCCCTCGCCCTTGCCCAGGGTCGCCATGATGTCTTCCATGCGGCTGCCAGCGGTGGCGACCAGGCGCGATTCACGGCGCTTGGTCTCACGCTGCTGGGCAACATCCTTGGCCAGGCGCTCGTCCTCGACCACCACGAAGTCGTCTCCGGCTTCCGGCACACCGGACAGGCCCAGGACCTGCACCGGGATCGACGGGCCGGCGAACTCCGGCTGCTTGCCGGTTTCGTCGAACAGCGCACGCACGCGGCCGTACTGGATACCGCACACCAGGTAGTCGC
The DNA here is from genome assembly GCF_006228405.1 of Stenotrophomonas sp. pho. Taxonomy (NCBI): domain Bacteria; kingdom Pseudomonadati; phylum Pseudomonadota; class Gammaproteobacteria; order Lysobacterales; family Lysobacteraceae; genus Stenotrophomonas; species Stenotrophomonas sp. pho. Next base: position 3,086,755 of record NZ_CP029759.1, read on the forward strand.
CCTTCTTCAGGCGGCCCTGCTGCACCAGCACCGTAGCGACCGGGCCGCGGCCCTTGTCCAGCGACGATTCGATCACCACGCCCGAGGCGCGGCCTTCGTCGACGGCCTTCAGTTCCAGCAGTTCGGCCTGCACCGACACCGCGTCCAGCAGGTCGTCGATGCCCAGGCCGGTCTTGGCCGAGATCTCCACCATCTGGATGTCACCACCGAACTCTTCGGCCACGACCTGCTCGGAGAGCAGCTCGTTCTTGACCCGCATCGGGTCGGCGCCGGACTTGTCGATCTTGTTGATCGCCACGATCAGCGGCACACCCGCCGAACGGGCGTGCTGGATCGCTTCCTTGGTCTGCGGCATGACGCCGTCGTCGGCAGCAACCACCAGCACCACGATGTCGGTCAGCTTGGCACCGCGGGCACGCATCGAGGTGAACGCGGCGTGGCCCGGGGTATCCAGGAAGCTGATGACGCCCTTGGGCGTCTCGACGTGGTAGGCGCCGATATGCTGGGTGATGCCGCCGGCTTCGCCGTGGGCAACCTTGGTGCGGCGGATGTAGTCCAGCAGCGAGGTCTTGCCGTGGTCCACGTGACCCATGATGGTGACCACCGGCGGGCGCTGTACGGCTTCGCCCTGGTTTTCACCGGTCGAAGCCAGCAGCGCGTCTTCGGCATCGTTGTCGTTGGCACGGATCGCCTTGTGGCCGAGTTCTTCGGTCACCAGCGCAGCGGTGTCGTGGTCGATGGACTGGGTGATGGTCGCCATCACGCCCATCTTGAACAGCGCCTTCACCACCTCGCCGCCCTTCAGCGCGAGCTTCTGCGCCAGGTCGGCCACGGTGATGGTCTCGCCGATCGCGACTTCACGCACGACCGGTGCGGTCGGGCGTTCGAACGCGTGCGGACCGGCATTGTTGCCACCACGCGACATGTCGCGACGGCCACCGGACTGGTTGCGGCCACCCGGACGTCCACGCGAACTGCTGTTGTTGCTGTTGCCACGACGCGCACGGTCGGCGGCCGACAGGTGCATCTGGCCGGCGAAGCGGTCGCCCGGGCCACGCTCGTTGCGCGGCGCGCTGCGGTTGTTGCGCTCGTCGTTGCGCGGCGGCGGAGCACCACGCGGCGCAGCCGGGGCGGCGGCCGGGGCGCGCGGCGGGCGCGGCGCGGTTTCGTCGATCGGAGCACGCTTGGGCTTGCTGGCGGCCAGTGCCTCGGCCGCCTTGGCCGCAGCCGCAGCTTCCTCGGCGGCCTTCTTCTCGGCCTCGGCGCGTTCCTTGGCGGCGGCCTCTTCCTCACGGGCACGGACGATGGCCTCGTCGCGCAGACGATCCTTCTCGGCCAGGGCCTGCTGTTCGGCGAGGTTGCGCGCACGCGACTCTTCCAGCTTGCGCAGGATGTCGGCGCGCTCTTCGTCCGGCGTCATGGCGCGAGCACCATCCTTGACGTAGGTACGCTTCTGGCGCACCTCGACATTCACGGTCGTCTTGCTGCGACCGGAATTGACCGTCACTTCCTGCTGCTTCCGGCGGTTGAGCGTGATCTTCTTTGCAGACTGATCGGTCTCTTCCGGGGCCTGCTCGGGCTTGCCGTGCGAACGACGAAGGAAGCCCAGGAGCTTTACCTTCTCGGAGCTGGTCACGACCTGGTCGGGACCGCTGAACTTCATGCCGGCACCGGCCAGCTGTTCCAGCAGTTTTTCGACCGGCGTGTTGACCAGTTCGGCAAGCTTGCGGATGGTGGTTTGCTGCGACATTCGGATCCTATGATCTTGTGGGCGCCCCCCGCATCTGGAGGTGGCGCGGATTCTACGCCCTGAGCGGCTCAGGGCCCTGTTCATTGCCGGCTCATTCGCCGCGTTCCAGTCGGGCGATCTCCTCGGCACGGGCGGCCAGGATCAGCGCAGCGGCGCGCGCCTGATCCAGTCCTTCGATGCCGAAGTCCATGACCTCGTCGGCGGCCAGGTCGGACAGGTCCTCGCTGGTACGCACGCCGTGGCCGGCCAGCGCATATGCGGTGGCTTCGTCCATGCCCTTCAGGGACAGCAGGTCCTGCGCCGGCTGGCCGTCTTCAAGGCCTTCCTCGACTGCCAGGGCCTCATTGAGCAGCGCATCGCGGGCACGAGCGCGCAGCTCTTCGACGATGTCCTCGTCGAAACCTTCCACGGCCAGCAGTTCGCCGACCGGGACATATGCGATTTCCTCGACGGTGCCGAAGCCTTCGCTGACCAGGATGCCGGCGATTTCCTCGTCCACTTCCAGTTTGTCCATGAACAGCTGGCGGGCGGCAGCCTGCTCGGCCTCCGACTTGGCAGTGACCTGGTCCTGGGTCATCACGTTGAGCTGCCAGCCGGTCAGGCGGCTGGCCAGGCGCACGTTCTGGCCGCCCTTGCCGATCGCCTGGGCCAGGCGGTCTTCGGCAACGGCCAGGTCCATCGAGTGCTTGTCCTCATCGACGATGATCGACTGCACTTCGGCCGGCGCCATCGCGTTGATGACGAAGTTGGCCGGGTTGTCGTTCCACAGCACGATGTCCACGCGCTCGCCATTGAGCTCGTTGGACACGGCCTGCACGCGCGAACCGCGCATGCCGATGCAGGCACCGATCGGGTCGGTGCGCTGGTCGTGGGCCAGCACGGCGATCTTGGCGCGGTCGCCCGGATCGCGGGCGCAGGCCTTGATTTCCACCAGGCCCTGGCCGACTTCCGGCACTTCCAGCTTGAACAGCTCGATCATGAACTCCGGCGCGGCGCGGCTGATGAACAGCTGCGGGCCACGCGGCTCCGAGCGCACTTCGGCCAGGTAGCCGCGCACGCGGTCGCCGGCACGCAGCACGTCGCGCGGAATGCCCTTGTCCTTCGGAATGAAGCCTTCGGCATTGCCACCGAGGTCGACGTAGATGTTGCCGCGCTCGGCGCGCTTGACCACACCGGTGATCAGCTCACCCACGCGATCCTTCCATGCATCCACGACCTGCTGGCGCTCGGCTTCGCGCACGCGCTGGACGATGACCTGCTTGGCGGCCTGGGCAGCGATGCGGCCGAAGTCCGGGTTCTCGATCTGCTCTTCGATGTAGTCGCCGACCTCGACGCCTTCGGCCTCGTCGACCGCGTCCATCAGGCGGATCTGGCGATCCGGCGATTCCATCACCACATCATCGGCCACCACTTCCCAGCGGCGGAAGGTTTCGTAGCTGCCATCCTTGTGGTCGATGACCACGCGGGTCAGCACTTCCTCCTCGGGATAGCGCTTCTTCGCTGCCGAGGCCAGGGCGGCCTCGATGGCATCGAAGATCACTTCACGCGGCACGCCCTTCTCGTTGGCGACTGCGTCGACTACCAGCAACAGTTCCTTGCTCATTGGCTCACTCCGCGCGCGGCTTCTTTGCCGCCGGCTCGTTGGAAGAAGAATTCGTGTTCGGCTTCGGACGCTTCGGCGCCGGACCGGTCGGCTTGCTCGGGCCAGCCCCAGCGCCACCCAGTCGGGCATGATCCGTGCCTTGTCGATGTTGTCGGCCGACACGACCACTTCAGCCTTGTCGACGATGAAGGTGATGGTGCCCGCGGCCTCGTCGATCGCTTCGATGCGGCCCTGCAGGCGACGACGGTTGTCCTGCGGCAACTTCAGCGTGACCTTGGCCGATTCACCCTGGTGGCGGCCGAACTGCTCCAGGTTGAACAGCGGGCGGTCCACGCCCGGCGAGGACACTTCCAGCGTGTAGTTGCCGCTGATCGGGTCTTCGACGTCCAGCTGCGCCGAGACTTCGCGGCTGACCCGCTCGCAGTCGTCGACATTGATGATGCGCTCGGGCTGTTCAGCCAGCGGCACGTCGATGTAAAGGCGCAGGGTCGCACCGCCGGGGGCCGGCAGATACTCAACGCCCAGCAGCTCCAGGCCCAGCGACACAACGGTCGGGGCGAGCAGATTCGCGATGTCGGTTGCCTTGTCGCTCACAGCCTGCCTTGATCTCTATGGTTGGGTGCCGGCCTTGGCCGGCGTGGAAACATGACGCCCCGGAAACGACAAAGGGCCCGTTGGGCCCCTTTTCCGGAAAGACTCCGGTGACTGGATTCCGGTTGCAACCTGCATTGCCTGCCGGTTGCGGCCCTCCTTCCGGGTCCGGACTCCCGCTGGGAGGCCGCCTTCAGGGGTACTGCTAGGCCGCTGATGATAGCGGCTGCACCGCGCTGGTGCAAGGTGCGGACCCGGGGTCAGACCCCTTTTCCACGGGAAAAGGGATCTGACCCCGATCACGCAGAAACGACGCAGACCCCAAAGAAAAACGCCCTCGAAGCAGCACTTCGAAGGCGATCTCTTTACTTGGTAGCGGGGGCAGGATTTGAACCTGCGACCTTCGGGTTATGAGCCCGACGAGCTGCCAGACTGCTCCACCCCGCATCAGAAGCGGAATTATGAGCGGTTGCTCCAAAAACTGCAAGCCTCCCCTCATTCATCAAATCGGTTGGCGCCGATCCGAAGTTGGTAGCGGGGGCAGGATTTGAACCTGCGACCTTCGGGTTATGAGCCCGACGAGCTGCCAGACTGCTCCACCCCGCACCGGAAGTGTTTGAACTGCTGCCCTGCTCTTTCGAGGGGGGGCTACCGCAACGATGTTCTGGCTGAACCGCTGCAGTGACAACTCAGGCTGCGCATATTACACGAATCGCGCAGCTTTGTGTCAACTTTTATGCAAGATGCGCAAATGCCTGCTGGCACCAGACCATGATCGGGTTCCAGGCCAGGCCCAAGGCCAGCAGCGCCAGGGCATTGACACCCAGCACCACACCCAGCACGCGGTCGTTGTTGCGCGGCATGGCCTCGCCCACCGGCTCATCGAAGTACATGACCTTGATGACGCGCAGGTAGTAGAAGCAGCCGACCACGGCGCACAGCACGCCCAGGATGGCCAGCCACAGCAGGCCGCCGTTGACGGCCGCGCCCAGCACCGCCAGCTTGGTCCAGAAGCCCAGGAACGGCGGGATGCCGGCCAGCGACGCCATGATGCACAGCACCAGGCCGGCCATCCACGGGTTGCGGGCATTGAGGCCCTTGAAGTCCTCGATGTTCTCGGCTTCAAAGCCGGCACGCGACAGCGCGATGATCGCGCCGAAGGCGGCGGTCGACATGATGGCGTAGGCCAGTGCGTAGAACAGCGCAGCGGCATAGCCCTGTGCGCCACCACCGGCGATGCCCATCAGCAGGAAGCCGATGTGCGAGACGGTGGAGAACGCCAGCATGCGCTTGAGATTGCTCTGCGCGATGGCCATCAGGTTGCCGATGACCAGCGAGACTGCGGCCAGGCCGGCGATCAGCAGCTGCAGTTCGGTCGACAGCGGACCCACGCCCATTTCCAGCAGGCGGTAGGCCATGCCGAAGGCGGCCAGCTTCGGCGCCGAGCTGATGAACAGTGCGATCGGTGCCGGGGCACCCTGGTACACGTCCGGCAGCCACATGTGGAACGGTGCGGCACCCAGCTTGAAGGCGACGCCGGCGATCATGAACACCGCACCGGTGATCAGCAGCACGCGCTCTTCCGAGTGCGGGATGGCGTCACGGATGACGTCCAGGTGCAGGCTGCCGGTAGCGCCGTAGATCAGCGACATGCCGTACAGCAGCAGGCCAGAGGCCAGCGAGCCGAGCACGATGTACTTCATCGCCGCTTCCGAGGCCAGGCCGTTTTCGCGGTTGCTGGCGACCAGGGCGTAGGAGCACAGCGCCAGCAGTTCCAGGCCCAGGTAGACCATCAGCAGGCTGCCGGCCGACACCAGGATCATCATGCCGGCGGTGCCGAACAGGATCAGCACCGGGATCTCGCCCTGGAACAGGTTGCGGTCACGCAGGTAACGCCAGCCGTAGACCAGGGTCAGGCCGCTGAGCAGCACGATCCCGGTCTTCATCACGTCCGCGGCGGTATCGCGCACGAACATGCCATGGAAGACCTCGCCCTGCCCGCCCACGCCGGTGACCAGCATGAACAGCACCACGGCCAGCGCAGCGAGCGAGAACAGGTGGGTGACGATCTTGTTCCGGTTGCTGACGAACAGGTCGAGGATCATCAGGGCGAAGGCGCTGCCGATCAGCACCAGCTCGGGAGCGAGCGGTGGCAGGTCAGCGGCGGTCAATGGCAGCAGCGGCGAGGTGGTCATCATCAAATCCTGGAATTACAGCAGCTTGCTGGATGCGATCTGCATCGCCAGCTTCGCGATCGAGGGCTCCATCAGGTCGGTCAGCGGCTTGGGATAGATGCCCAGGGCCAGCACGCCGATGGCGAACACGCCCAGCACCAGCCATTCGCGGCCGTTGATGTCCTTCAGTTCGGCAACATGGCTGTTGGCCACTTCACCGAAGAAGATGCGCTTGTACAGCCACAGGGTGTAGGCGGCGCCGATGATCAGGGTGGTGGCCGCGCCCAGCGCGATCCACGGATTGCGCTGGAAGGCCGACAGGATGACCATGAACTCGCCAACGAAACCGCTGGTACCGGGCAGGCCCGCGTTGGCCATGAAGAACAGCATGGCGAAGGTGGCGAACCACGGCATCACGTTGACCACGCCGCCGTAATCGGCGATGCGGCGGCTGTGCATGCGGTCGTACAGCACGCCGACACAGGAGAACATCGCGCCGGAGACGAAGCCGTGCGAGATCATCTGCACCATGGCGCCCTGCAGGCCCAGGCGGGCGGCATCGGCGTTGCCGGCTTCACGGACCAGCCACAGGGCAATGAAGGTGCCCAGGGTGACGAAGCCCATGTGCGCGATCGACGAATAGGCGATCAGCTTCTTCATGTCGTCCTGCACCAGGGCGACCAGGCCAACGTAGATCACTGCGATCAACGACAGCGCAATCACCAGCCAGGCCCATTCCTGCGACGCGTCCGGGACGATCGGCAGGTTGAAGCGCAGGAAGCCATAGCCACCGATCTTCAGGGCGATGGCGGCCAGGATCACCGAACCGGCGGTCGGCGCTTCCACGTGGGCGTCCGGCAGCCAGGTATGGACCGGGAACATCGGCACCTTGACCGCGAAGGCGATCAGGAACGCGAAGAAGATCCAGGTCTGTTCCTTGGCCGACAGTGGCAGTGCATACAGGTCGGCCAGCTGGAAGCTGCCGCCCTTCATGTACAGGTAGATCAGTGCCACCAGCATCAGCACCGAGCCGAGGAAGGTGTACAGGAAGAACTTCAGCGCAGCGTAGATGCGACGCGGGCCGCCCCAGACACCGATGATCAGGAACATCGGGATCAGCATCGCCTCGAAGAACACGTAGAACAGCATCGCGTCCGTCGCCGCGAAGATACCGACCGTGACGCCTTCCAGGATCAGGAAGGCCGCCACGTACTGGTTCACGCGCTTGTCGATGGCGCTCCAGGCGCCGATCAGGGCAAGCACGCTGACCAGGGTGGTCAGCAGGATCAGCGCCACGGCAATGCCGTCCACGCCCAGGTTGTAGCCGATCTTGTACGCCGGGATCCAGGCATGGGTCTCGACGAACTGCAGACCGTCGATGCCCGCGTTGTAGCCGCTCAGCAGCGAGAGGCTCGCCACGAACGTCAGCACCGCTACGCCCAGCGACGCCCAGCGGGCGGTCTGCGCATCACGGATCGCAAGGATCAGGGCGCCACCGATGATCGGCAGCCAGATGAGGACACTGAGTAGAGGCCAGTTCGACACGTCTTCTTATTCCGTACAGGTCATCAACGCAGGTAATGCATCAGCACGCCCAGCAGGGCAATCAGGCCGATGATCATCGCGAAGGCGTAGTGATAGAGGAAACCGGATTGGGTACGACGCAGCACGCCGGCTGCAACGTCCACAACACGTGCCGAGAGATTGACCACGCCGTCGACGATGTTGCTGTCGATCCAGCGCGAGACCTTGCCCAGCTTGACGCTGCCACCGGCAAAGCCATCGATCCACAGCTTGTCGAAGCCGTACTTGTTTTCCAGCACCGACACCAGCGGAGCGAACGTCTTGCGCGCCTTGCCCGACAGGTCCGGCTTCCACAGGTAGAACAGTGCGGCCAGCAGGAAGCCCGCAACGGTCAGCATGAACGCCGGAGCCATCATGCCGTGCAGCGCGAAGGCGACCGGGCCGTGGAACTCCTCACCCAGGAAGCCGATGGTGTTCTTGGCCGGATCGTAGAAGTCGACGATTCCGGTGAAGAACGTATGCGCCTGGCCCTTGATGGCATCGTGGGCATGATGGCCGGCCCAGTCGGTGCCGTACAGCATCGGACCGATGCTGAAGAAACCGATGGCGATCGACGGGATGGCCAGCAGGATCAGCGGCAAGGTCACCACCCACGGGGTTTCGTGCGGCTCATGCGGACCGTGGCCATGGCCGTGGTCATCGTGATGCGCATCGCCGTGGTGGGCGTCGGCGGCGTGGTGAGCGTCATGGGCGTGACCATGATCGTCATGATGCACGTCGCGGAAACGCTCCTTGCCGTGGAAGGTCAGGAACAGCAGGCGGAAGCTGTAGAAGCTGGTGACGATCACGCCACCCAGCACTGCCCAGTAGCCGTAGGTGGCCACCCAGTTGTCGGACAGGTGCGCGTGCAGCTCGGCGGCCTCGATGATGGTGTCCTTCGAGTAGAAGCCGGAGAAGAACGGCGTACCCACCAGTGCCAGCGTACCGATCCACATGGTGATGAAGGTGATCGGCATGTACTTGCGCAGGCCACCCATCTTGCGCATGTCCTGCTCGTGGTGCATGGCAATGATGACCGAGCCGGCACCCAGGAACAGCAGCGCCTTGAAGAAGGCGTGGGTCATCAGGTGGAACACGGCTGCCGAGTAGGCCGACACGCCCAGTGCAACCGTCATGTAGCCCAGCTGCGACAGCGTGGAGTACGCGACGACGCGCTTGATGTCGTTCTGCACGATACCGATCAGGCCGGTGAAGAACGCGGTGGTGGCACCGATGAACAGCACGAAGTTCAGCGCGGTCTGCGACAGCTCGAACAGCGGCGACATGCGGGTGACCATGAAGATACCGGCGGTCACCATCGTCGCGGCGTGGATCAGTGCCGAGATCGGGGTCGGGCCTTCCATCGAGTCGGGCAGCCACACGTGCAGCGGGACCTGGGCCGACTTGCCCATGGCACCAATGAACAGGCAGATGCAGATGACGGTAGCGATCGACCAGATCACCGGCTCGTTGAGCAGCTGCATGCCCAGGATCGTGCCGTCCCAGATCTGCAGCTGGGCGCGCGGATCAGCCAGCATGCCGGCCTGCGAGAACACCTGCGAGTAGTCCAGGGTGCCGAACACCCACAGCACGCCGGCGATGCCGAGCAGGAAGCCGAAGTCACCGACGCGGTTGACCAGGAACGCCTTCATGTTGGCGAAGATCGCGGTCGGGCGCTTGAACCAGAAGCCGATCAGCAGGTACGACACCAGGCCCACCGCTTCCCAGCCGAAGAACAGTTGCAGGAAGTTGTTGCTCATCACCAGGGTGAGCATCGAGAAGGTGAACAGCGAGATGTAGCTGAAGAACCGCTGGTAGCCCGGATCGTCCTGCATGTAGCCGATCGTGTAGATGTGGACCAGCAGCGACACGAAGGTCACCACCACCATCATCATCGCGGTCAGCTTGTCGACCATGAAGCCGACGTGGGCCGAGTACTGGCCGACTTCGAAGAACGTGTAGATGTTCTGGTTGAACGGCTGTGCGCCGCCCCACAGCAGCTGGTAGAGCGTGTACATCGACAGGCCGCAGGCCACCGCGACGCCAAGGATGGTGATGGTCTGCGCGCCGAAGCGCTTGACCTGGCGACCGAACAGGCCGGCGATGATGCTGCCGAACAGCGGCGCAAGCACCACTGCGATCAACAGACTCTTGGAGAGAGTGATTTCCATCTGTGGATCAGCCCTTCAACGAATCGACTTCGCCGACATTGATCGTGCGGCGGGTACGGAACAGGGTCACCAGGATCGCCAGGCCGATGGCGGCTTCCGCGGCGGCGACGGTCAGGATGAAGAACACGAACAGCTGGCCGGACGGGTCGCCCAGCTGGCGCGAGAAGCCGACGAAGTTGATGTTCACCGACAGCAGCATCAGTTCGATCGACATCAGCAGGACGATGACGTTCTTCCGGTTGAGGAAGATGCCGGCCAGGCTGATGGCGAACAGCACCGCGCCAAGCGCAAGGATGTGGCCAAGGGTAATCACGGCTGGGTCTCCTCGCCGGTGGCCGGCTTGCTGTTGCTGTGCACGACCGGTGCTTCGGCACCCATCTTGACCATGCGCAGGCGCTGGCCGGCCTTGACCATGGTCTGCTCGCCCGGGTTCTGGCTCTTGACGCCGGTACGACGGCGCAGGGTCAGCATGACGGCGGCAACCACGGCCACGGTCAGGATGACGGCGGCGAACTCGAACGGCAGCAGGTACTCGGTGAACAGCGTGCGTGCCAGCCAGGTGATGTTGGAACTGTCGGCGGCGACCGCAGCGGCGTTGTCGGCCGGGAACGGCGTGACCGAGCGTGCCTTGACGCCGATCAGGATCAGCATCTGCGCCAGCATCGCCACCGCGACGATGAGGCCGACCGGCAGGTAGCGCACCCAGCCCTCACGCAGCTTGGTGGGGTCGATGTCCAGCATCATCACCACGAACAGGAACAGCACCATCACCGCGCCTACGTAGACCAGCACCAGGGCCACGCCGAGGAACTCGGCCCCCACCAGCAGCCACACGCAGGCAATGGAGAAGAAGGTCAGCACCAGGCAGAGCACGGCGTGAACCGGGTTGCGCACGCTGATCACCGCACCGGCCGAAACCGTTGCCGCGATGGCGAACACCCAGAAAGCGATATTTACCCAATCCATCTCTCGACCTCAGCGGTAAGCGGCATCGGCGGCACGACGCTCGGCGATCTCGGACTCGAGACGGTCGCCAAGGGCCAGCAGCTGCGGCTTGGTAACGATGTTTTCGCCACGGTTCTCGAAGTGGTACTCGAGGATGTGGGTTTCGACGATCGAGTCCACCGGGCAGCTTTCTTCGCAGAAGCCGCAGAAGATGCACTTGAACAGGTCGATGTCGTAGCGGGTGGTGCGGCGGGTGCCGTCCTCGCGCTTGGCCGAGTCGATGGTGATGGCCAGCGCCGGGCACACCGCTTCACACAGCTTGCAGGCAATGCAGCGCTCTTCGCCGTTGGGATAACGGCGCAGGGCGTGCAGGCCACGGAAGCGCGGCGACTGCGGGAACTTCTCCATCGGGTACATCATCGTGTACTTCGGCTTGAAGCTGTACTTCAGCGTCAGCCAGAGGCCGGCCAGCAGTTCGAGCAGCAGCAGGCTCTTGAAGTAATGGGTAATCCTGTTCATCACTTAGACGCCCTTTTGAATCACGCCGAAGAACACCATGACGGCGGTAACCGCGATCCACAGAATGGCCAGCGGGATGAAGACCTTCCAGCCCAGGCGCATGATCTGGTCATAGCGGAAGCGCGGGAAGCTGGCACGGAACCAGATGTAGGCACTGGCGAAGAAGAACACCTTGACGAACAACCACGGTGCACCGCCCTTCCAGATCCAGTCGACCAGCGGCGAGACATTGCCGAAGTCGACCCAGCCCTGGACCGGGCTCAGCCAGCCGCCGAGGAAGAAGATCGAGATCAGGAAGCTGATCAGGATCATGTTTGCGTATTCGGCCAGGAAGAACAGGGCGAAGGCGCCGCCGGAGTACTCGACCATGTGGCCGGCAACGATTTCCGACTCGCCTTCCACCACGTCGAACGGCGCACGGTTGGTTTCAGCCACGCCCGACACCCAGTAGATGACGAACAGCGGGAACAGCGGCAGCAGGAACCAGTCGAAGAAACCGGAGCTGCCGGCCTGCGCAGCGACGATGTTGCTCAGGTTCAGGCTGCCCGAGGCGATCATCACTCCGACCAGGGCGAAGCCCATGGCGATTTCGTAGCTGATCATCTGCGCCGAGGCGCGCATGGCGCCCAGGAACGCGTACTTCGAGTTGGACGCCCAACCGGCCAGGATGATGCCGTAGATGCCCAGCGAGGTCATCGCCAGCAGATACAGCAGGCCGGCGTTGGCGTTGGACAGCACGATCTGCGAATCGAAGGGCACCACCGACCAGGCCGCGAAGGCCGGCGCCAGGGTGATCAGCGGCGCCAGCAGGTAGATCGCCTTGTTGGCGCTGCTCGGCTGGACCACTTCCTTGAACAGCAGCTTGAAGACGTCGGCGAAGGCCTGGAAGATGCCCATGCCCACGTACATCGGGCCGTGGCGGACGTGCATCCAGCCGATCAGCTTGCGTTCCCAGACCACGTAGAAGGCCACCGAGATGATCACCGGAACGGCGATCACCAGGATCTTCAGGATGATCCAGATCAGCGCGCCGATGTCACCGAGGCCGAGCAGCCACTGGTGCAGCGGGTCGACCGCGTTCAACAGCAATTCGTTCATGCAGCCACCACCGATACGCGTGCGGCGCCCAGCGGCGCGGTCGCGCCGTGGCCCGATTCAATCCAGACCGAACCCGCAGCGACGCGGGCGTCGACCACCACCGGCAGGGTGGCCTTGCCGGCGTCGGTGCCGACCTTGGCCATCTGCCCTTCCTGCAGCTGCAGGCGAGCGGCATCTTCTGCGTTCAGCACGATGCGCGGGGCGTTGTTGAGCGGATGCGACTGCAGTGCCGGCGCGCGACGGACCACCGCATCGGTGCGGTAGATCGCGGCAGTCGAAGCCACTTCCAGGCCTTCACCGGCAACTGCCGGCTGCGCCGAAGCAGCGACGGTGACCGACACCGGGGCCAGGCTGGCACGCAGGCCGGCCAGGTCGGTGAAGTCGAAACCGGCCAGCGCCATGTCGCCGCCCAGTGCGCGCAGCACGCGCCAGCCTTCGCGGGCCTCGCCCGGCAGCTTGCCGCCGGCACGGGCCGACTGCTCGCGACCATCGAGGTTGGTCAGGGTGGCGTCGATTTCCGGCAGCGCACCGATCGGCAGGATCACGTCGGCAACGTCGCGGGTCGAGGCGCAGGCGAACTGGCTGAAGGCCACCACCTTCGCACCCGCCAGCGCCTTGCGGGCGGCCGGGGCGTCGGCGAAGTCCAGGCCCGGCTCAAGGCCGTACACCACGTAGGCCTGGCGCGGCTGCGCCAGCATCGCGGCGACGTCCTTGCCAGCCGGCAGCACGCCGGCGCGGGTCAGGCCAACGGCGTTGGCGCCCTGCGGGATGCGGCACAGCTTGGCACCGGTAGCGGCAGCGAAGTCACGCGCGGCAGCGCGGATCGCGGCAGCCTGCGGGTGGTTCTCGGCGATGCCACCAACGATCAGCACGGTGTTGTTGCCGCCCTGCACTGCCGAACGCAGTTCGGCGTTGGCCAGCGCATCGACGAACTTCGACGGGGCAACGATCTGCTTGCCGGCGACACTGAAGGCGAAGTCGAAGTCCACCGGATTGACCACGTGGATCTTCGCGCCCTTGGTGGTCTGCGCCTTGCGCAGGCGAGCGTGCAGCAGCGGCAGTTCGTGGCGGATGTTGCTGCCCAGGACCACGATGCGGTCGGCGCCCTCGATCTCGGCCAGCGGCAGGCCGAACACTTCGGCGGTTGCGGCGTCGGAGAAATCGCGGTTGTTGATGCGGTGGTCGATGTTGCCCGAGCCCAGGCCCTTGGCCAGGCGGGCCAGCAGTGCACCTTCCTCGTTCGAGGTCGACGGGTGCACCAGCACGCCCAGGTTGTCGCCCTGGTTGGCCTTGAGGATTTCGGCGGCCGCGGCCAGGCCTTCGGCCCAGCTCACTTCCTTCCACTCGCCGTTGACCTTGCGCAGCGGCTTGACCGCACGGTCTTCACTGTACAGGCCCTGGTGCGAGTAGCGGTCACGGTCGGACAGCCAGCACTCGTTCACGGCTTCGTTGTCGCGCGGCACGGTGCGCAGCACTTCGCCGCGACGCACGTGCAGGAACAGGTTCGAACCCATCGCGTCGTGATAGCCCAGCGACTCGCGCGCGGTCAGTTCCCACGGGCGGGCGCGGAACTGGAACACCTTGTTGGTCAGCGCGCCGACCGGGCAGACGTCGACGACGTTGCCGGACAGTTCGGTGGTCAGCGGCTTGCCGTCGAAGGTACCGATCTGCAGGTTCTCACCGCGGTACATGCCACCCAGTTCGTAGGTACCGGCAACGTCGGCGGTGAAGCGGACGCAGCGGGTGCACTGGATGCAGCGGGTCATCTCGGTGGCAACCAGCGGACCCATGTCCTCGTCAGGCACCACACGCTTGCGCTCGTTGAAGCGGCTGACCGAACGGCCATAGCCCAGCGACACGTCCTGCAGCTCGCACTCGCCGCCCTGATCACAGATCGGGCAGTCCAGCGGGTGGTTGATGAGCAGGAACTCCATCACCGAGCGCTGGAACTTCAGCGCCTTCTCGCTGCGGGTGGCGACCTTCATGCCGTCCATCACCGGGGTGGCACAGGCCGGCGCCGGCTTCGGCGACTTCTCCACGTCCACCAGGCACATGCGGCAGTTGGCGGCGATCGGCAGCTTCTCGTGATAGCAGAAGCGCGGAATCGGAATGCCGGCCTTGTCGGCCGCCTGGATAATCATCGAGCCCTTGGGCACGACCAGCGACTTGCCATCGATCTCGATGGTGACGTGATCGGGTGGGACGCTCGGATTTACGGGTTGCGCGCTCATGCAGCGGCTGCCTCCACCTTCTTGCCGTCAACCATCGAATGACCGTTGACGATGTAGTACTCGAACTCGTCCCAGAACTGGCGCAGGAAGCCCTGGATGGGCCATGCAGCCGCTTCGCCGAACGCACAGATGGTGTGGCCTTCGATCTGCCCGGCCACTGCCTTCAGCTGGTGCAGGTCTTCCATCGTGGCCTTGCCGGCGACGATGCGCTCCAGCACGCGGTGCATCCAGCCGGTGCCTTCACGGCACGGGGTGCACTGGCCGCAGGATTCCTTGTGGAAGAACTGGCTGATGCGGCAGGCGAACTTGACGCAGCAGACGCTGTCGTCGAGCACGACGATCGCACCCGAGCCCAGGCCGGAGCCCAGCGCACGGATGGTGTCGTAGTCCATCGGCAGGCCCTTCAGCTCGGCCGCGGTCAGCACCGGCATCGACACGCCGCCCGGGATCGCGCCCTTGAGCTTGCGGCCCGGACGCAGGCCACCGGCCATTTCCAGCAGGTCGTCGAAGGTGGTGCCCAGCGGTACTTCGAAGTTGCCGCCGTTCTGCACGCAGCCGGACACCGAGAAGCACTTCGGGCCGCCGTTGGCGGTCAGGCTCAGGCCCTTGAACCACTCCGGGCCGTTGCGGATGATCGCCGGTACCGAACCATAGGTTTCGGTGTTGTTGATCGTCGACGGCTTGCCGTACAGGCCGAAGTTGGCCGGGAACGGCGGCTTGTAGCGCGGCTGGCCCTTCTTGCCTTCCAGCGATTCCATCAGCGCGGTTTCTTCGCCGCAGATGTACGCGCCGGCGCCCAGCGCGCCGTAGATGTCGATGTCCACGCCGCTGCCGAGGATGTTCTTGCCCAGCCAGCCGTTCGCATAGGCGTCGGC
The DNA here is from genome assembly GCF_006228405.1 of Stenotrophomonas sp. pho. Classification (NCBI taxonomy): domain Bacteria; kingdom Pseudomonadati; phylum Pseudomonadota; class Gammaproteobacteria; order Lysobacterales; family Lysobacteraceae; genus Stenotrophomonas; species Stenotrophomonas sp. pho. The sequence goes on from NZ_CP029759.1 coordinate 3,102,275, forward strand.
CAGGGCCTGCTCGAAGTGCTCGAACGGCTCGTGGTGGAATTCACCGCGCAGGTAGTTGTAGCCCACGGTCGAACCGGTGGCGTAGCAGGCGATCGCCATGCCTTCCACGACCGAATGCGGGTTGTAGCGCAGGATGTCGCGATCCTTGCAGGTGCCCGGCTCGGATTCGTCCGAGTTGCAGAGGATGTACTTCTGCATGTTGCCCTTGGGCATGAACGACCACTTCAGGCCGGTCGGGAAGCCTGCGCCACCGCGGCCGCGCAGGCCCGAGGCCTTGACCATCTCGATGACCTGCTCCGGCGGGATCTTTTCTTCGAGGATCTTGCGCAGGGCAGCGTAGCCACCGGTCTTCAGGTAGCTTTCGTACGACCACGGGGTGTCGTAATGCAGGGTGGTATAGACCACCTGGTGCGGCAGCGGCGCGGGGCCGACCGGACCCTTGGATTCGTGGTGATGTGCCATGCCCTTACTCCAGCCCGTCCAGCAGCTCGTCGACCTTTTCCAGGGTCAGACGCTCATGGTAGTGACCGTTGATGACCATCATCGGCGCGCCACCGCAGCCGGCCAGGCACTCTTCCTCGCGCTTGAGATAGACGCGGCCGTCAGGGGTCGATTCACCGTGCTTGATGCCCAGCTTCTTCTCGCAATGGCGCACGATGTCCTCGGCGCCATTGAGCCAGCAGCTGATGTTGGTGCAGATGGCCACGTTGTTGCGGCCCACCTTCTCGGTCTCGAACATCGAGTAGAAGCTGGCGACCTCGTAGGCCCACACCGGCGGCAGGTCCAGGTACTTGGCCACGCCGGCGATCAGTTCGTCGGTCAGCCAGCCCTGGTTCTGCTCCTGGGCCGCATGCAGGCCCTGCAGCACGGCAGAGCGCTTGCGGTCCGGCGGGAACTTGGACAGCCAGTGATCGATGTGAGCGCGGGTCTTGTCGCTCAGCACCACCATCGGGTCGACGTCGCGCGCCGCCTCGAAATTACCTGTCGCCTTCATCGGCCGACCTCAGCGAAATGCATAACGTGAAATTCCAGAAACTGCGGCGCCGGCTTGCGCCGGCTGCCTGCAGCGGGCGTTGGCGTGGCGGACGGCATTACCGGTCAACCTCGCCGAACACCAGGTCGTAGGTGCCGATCATCGCCACCACGTCAGCCAGCATGTGGCCGCGCACGACCGAATCGATCGAGGACAGGTGGGCGAAGCCCGGCGCACGCAGGTGCACGCGGAACGGCTTGTTGGCGCCATCGGAGACCAGGTAGCAGCCGAATTCACCCTTCGGGGCTTCCACCGCCGAGTAGGTCTCGCCGGCCGGCACGCAGTAGCCTTCGCTGAACAGCTTGAAGTGGTGGATCAACGCTTCCATGTCGTCCTTCATGTCCTCGCGCCTGGGCGGAGCGACCTTGAAGTTCTTCACCATCACCGGGCCCGGGTTGGCCTTCAGCCACGCCACGCACTGCTTGATGATGCGGTTGGATTCGCGCATTTCGGCAACGCGGACCAGATAGCGGTCGTAGCAGTCGCCTTCCTTGCCCAGCGGGATGTCGAAATCGACGGCATCGTACTTGGCGTACGGACGCTTCTTGCGCAGGTCCCAGGCAATGCCCGAACCGCGCAGCATCACGCCGGTCATGCCCCACTGGTGGGCCAGTTCGGGAGTGACCACGCCAATGCCGACGGTACGCTGCTTCCAGATACGGTTGTCGGTCAGCAGGGTTTCGTATTCGTCGATGCGCTTGGGGAACTCGACGGTGAAGTTCTCCAGGAAGTCCAGCAGCGAGCCTTCGCGCGAAGCATTGAGCTGCTTCAGCGCCTTGCCCTTGTGCCAGCGCGATTCCTTGTACTTCGGCATGTGGTCCGGCAGGTCGCGGTAGACACCGCCCGGACGGTAGTACGCCGCGTGCATGCGCGCGCCGGAAACCGCTTCGTAGCAGTCCATCAGCTCTTCGCGTTCGCGGAAGGCGTACAGCATCACCGCCATCGCGCCCAGGTCGAGCGCGTTGGAGCCCAGCCACATCAGGTGGTTGAGGATGCGGGTGATTTCATCGTACATGGTGCGGATGTACTGGGCACGCTCCGGCGCCTCGATACCCATCAGGGTCTCGATCGCGCGCACGTACGCGTGCTCGTTGCACATCATCGACACGTAATCCAGGCGATCCATGTAGCCGATCGACTGGTTGAACGGCTTGGACTCGGCCAGCTTCTCGGTACCACGGTGCAGCAGACCCACGTGCGGATCGGCGCGCATGATGGTTTCACCGTCCATTTCCAGGATCAGGCGCAGCACACCGTGAGCGGCCGGATGCTGCGGGCCGAAGTTCATGGTGTAGTTGCGGATTTCCTGCCGGCTCTCGGCGGCGTTGCTGGCGAATGCTTCGCCGGCCTGGTGTACGTGGCTCACTTCACTGCCTCCTGCGCGCGCTCACCTTCTGCGGTCTGCAGACGGGCGTCGTCGCGGATCACGCGCGGCACGCCGACGCGCGGCTCCACCGAGGTGACCGGTTCGTAGATCACGCGCTTCTTTTCTTCGTCGTAGCGGACTTCGACATTGCCGATCAGCGGGAAGTCCTTGCGGAACGGATGGCCGACGAAACCGTAGTCGGTCAGGATCCGGCGCAGGTCCGGGTGGCCTTCGAAGATCACGCCGTACAGGTCGAACGCCTCGCGCTCGAACCAGTTCAGGCCCGGCCAGATGCCGGTCAGCGAGGACACCACCGGCAGTGCTTCGTCAGGGGCGAAGCAGCGCAGGTGCATCATCAGGTTGTGCCGGTAGGAACGCAGCTGCGCGACCACCGCAAAGCGCTGGGTCGGCATGTGCTGCGGGCGGGCACCGTCGGCACCGTTTTCCTCGGTGGGGAACTCGCCCCACGCGAAGCGGCCCTGGGCCTTGCCTTCGACGCCTCGGCTGAAACCCTGCGAGGACACGTCAGCGGTGTCCCATTCGTCGGAGCCATAACCGAGGTAGTCGACGCCGCACAGATCCACGGCCTGCTCGAAACCAAACTCGTCACGCAGCGCCAGGGCGGTGGCGTGCCACTCGGCGGCAGGCACTTCCAGCGTCACTTCGCCGCGGGGTTCGACCACGATGACCTTCGCACCAGCGAAACGTGCGGAGAGTCGGTCGATGAAGGATGCTTGCTCTGCCATGGGGGCTTGGCGCGCTCTAGTCAGGTGAAGGGGTCAGCGGGCGATGGTCTGTGTACGCCAGATCTTCTTCTGCAGCTGCAGGATCCCGTACACCAGCGCCTCGGCGGTCGGCGGGCAGCCCGGGACGTAGACGTCCACCGGCACCACGCGATCACAGCCGCGCACCACAGAATAGGAGTAGTGGTAGTAGCCGCCACCGTTGGCGCAGCTACCCATCGAGATGACCCACTTCGGGTCCGGCATCTGGTCGTAGACCTTGCGCAGCGCCGGGGCCATCTTGTTGACCAGGGTGCCGGCCACGATCATCACGTCGGACTGACGCGGCGACGGGCGGAACACCACGCCGTAGCGGTCCAGGTCCAGGCGCGCGGCGCCGGCATGCATCATCTCGACCGCGCAGCAGGCCAGGCCGAAGGTCATCGGCCACATCGAGCCGGTGCGCGCCCAGTTCAGCAGTGCGTCGACGCTGGTGGTGACGAAGCCCTTTTCCAGCAGCGGGTTGTCGCCTTCCGGCCGCAGGATGTCATCAACCCGGCCTTCCGGCGACGGGTTGTTCATGAGGCCATCGAGAGTCTGAATCACTCCCATTCCAGCGCTCCCTTCTTCCAGACGTAAATGAAACCGAGGAACAGCATGCCGACGAACAGGCCCATGGTGACCAGCGAACGGGCGCCCAGTTCCATGAAGACCTGGGTCCACGGCACGATGAAGATGATTTCCAGGTCGAAGACGATGAACTGGATCGCGATCAGGTAGTAGCGCACGTCGAACTTCATGCGCGCGTCTTCGAAGGCTTCGAAGCCGCACTCATACGGCGACAGCTTTTCCAGATCGGGGCGGCGGGGACCGAGGAATCGACCAACCAGCATCAGCGTAACGCCGATACCGGTGGCAACGATCAGAAACAGCAGAGACGGCAAATATTCGGCCAGCACAGCGATTCTCTCTTGCCTCTGCCGCCGCGCCTGCAGGCGCTTTGGCATGGGGAGTGGACGGGAACCTGCCTGGCGCCTTGCGCGCCAGACGAACCCGCTTTACTTACAAATGGTGCCCAAGAGGGGACTCGAACCCCTACGACTTGCGTCGCTACCACCTCAAGGTAGTGCGTCTACCAATTCCGCCACCTGGGCAAACGATCACATCAGACTATCTTTCCGATGCGCCGCGTATTGTAACCGGCTTCAGTCTTTCTGGGAGCCTTCTGAAGGCTTTTCTTCACCAGAAACCGAAGATTCCGCCTGAGCCGGCACATTCGCGGCCGGAACCTGGGCTGCCGGGACCGCATCGGCCTTCGGGACGGCCGGCAGCTCGCCCGCCGGAGCCGCCGGAGCAGCCGCTGCCGGGGCGGACATCAGACCCAGATCCTGGTCGGCTGCCGGACGGGTGCCGTGACCGGCATACCAGGCCATGAAGAGGCTGATGCCAAAGAACACGACAGCCAGCCACTTGGTCGACTTGGACAGGAAGTTCGAGGCGCCACGCGCACCGAACACCGTACCCGAGGCACCAGCACCAAAGCCCGAACCTGCCGCCGCACCCGAGCCACGCTGCATCAGGATCAGCGCGATCATGGCCACAGCGACCAGCACGTAGACGACATTGAGGATCAACATCAGCATTGGAAACCGCCCTCGGACAATACTTCTAGGATTAGTTCGCGGCCGCCGCCCGTGCGATGGCCAGGAAGTCCGCGGCCACCAGGGAGGCGCCGCCGACCAGCCCACCATCGACATCCGGCTGCGCGAACAGTTCCCCGGCATTGTCGGGCTTCACGCTACCGCCGTAAACAATGGGCAGTGAATCGGCGATTCTAGCATCGATACGCGCGACTTCGCCACGGATGAACGCGTGCACCTGCTGCGCCTGCTCCTTGCTGGCGGTACGGCCGGTGCCGATGGCCCAGACCGGCTCGTAGGCGACCACGGCGTTGGCGAAACCGGCCGCACCGACCAGTTCCAGTACCGGCGCCAGCTGGCTGGCGATGACCGTTTCGGTCTGCCCGGCCTCTCGCTGTTCCAGGGTCTCGCCCACGCACAGCACCGGGACCAGGCCGGCATGCTGGGCAGCGGCGAACTTGCGCGCGACCAGCTCGCTGCTTTCATGGTGGTACTGGCGGCGCTCGGAATGGCCGACCAGGCCATAGCGGGCCCCGACCTCGACCAGCATGGCCGCGCAGACTTCGCCGGTGTAGGCGCCCTTCTCGTTGCTGCTCACGTCCTGTGCGCCAAAGGCCAGGCCGGTCGCGCCGAAGTCCTCGACCAGCTCGCCCAGGTACGGCAGCGGGGGCAGGATCACCACGTCCACGCCCTCCAGCGGCAGCCCGGCGGCCACCTGCCCCAGCAGTTCATTGGCGAATTGACGGCTGCCATGCAGCTTCCAGTTTCCGGCGACGATCTTGCGGCGCATGAGCGGGTGGCTCCTGTGTGAAGTCAGCCGGTCATGATACCCGTTGCGGCAAAAATCCGTTTCCTTGTAAGCGGTTACATGGATTTTCAGCCAACGGCGCAGCCCCTCGTGGCGGAGGGGGGGGCGGGGTTTGGGTGGTCGCGGAGAGCCCGGCTAGATCTGGGGCTTGGCCGGGCGGGTAGGACTGCGCAGGGGGCGCTGCAAGTACGTCCATGTAAGCTCGATCGCCGCATCCATGCGGCTCACGCCCCTGCGCAGCCCCACCCGCCCGGCCTCTGACACAGTCCGGCGGTTCCGCCCGCCACGGAAAGAAAAAAGAAGAGCAAGAGCAAAAGCGGCATTCCGGGTGCCCTGCCCCACTTCGATCTGACAGATCTCATCCACGCATGGCGTGGATCTACCGTGTCGACCAAGGTCGACACCTACCGAGAATCGGGATTTACCCACCGTCACCGGGAAACTGTCGGGGTGGGGCGGTGTGGGTTGGCAGGACCGTTGGCGCCATGGGCCCGAGGCATGCCTCGGGCGGGTTGGGCAGGACGCCCAACCCCGGTCTTGCCGTGTGCGCAGGACAGCGCACACGAGCAAGGCGCCATCGAGCCCCCAGGGGTGAGGGCGCTTTGCTTGCGAAGCACTGCTTCGCAAGCGCCCGAACGCACAGCCGCCAGCGGCTGGGCCGGTCTGGGGGTTCACGGCGTGTCCTGCCAACCCACGCCGCCCCGCTCAACCGGCACGAATCCAGAGCCGCCTTGGCTTTGGGCTTGCCGGCCAGCGGCCGGCACTACCGCGGGCGCAGGGTGCGACCCTGCAAAAAACAAGGCCGCCTTTCGGCGGCCTCACTTTTCTTTACTTCAGCTTGATCTCGCGCAGGCGTTCCTCGAGGAAGCCGTGGGCGGTGATCGGCTCCGGGTACCGGCTCGGGTTCTCCGGGGTGATGCACGAGGGCAGCACGTCGATCAGGAAGTCCGGGTTCGGGTGCAGGAAGAACGGCACCGAGTAGCGCGGCTGGCGCGCCAGCTCGCCCGGAGGATTGACCACGCGGTGGATGGTCGACGGATAAACATGGTTGGTCAGGCGCTGCAGCATGTCGCCGATGTTGACCACGATCGTGTCCGCGTCCGAGGTGAACGGCACCCACTCGCCGTCGTGCGACTGCACTTCCAGGCCCGCGGCACTGGCACCCACCAGCAGGGTGATGAAGTTGATGTCGCCATGAGCACCGGCACGAACGTTCGGGATGTCGTCGGTGGTGATCGGCGGGTAGTGGATCGGGCGCAGGATCGAATTGCCGAAGTTGGTCTTGTCGGCGAAGAAATTCTCCGGCAGGCCGATGTGCAGGGCGAGCGCCGACAGCACGCGCGACCCCAGGTTATCCAGCGCCTGGTACAGGCCGTACCCCGCTCGCGGAAGCCCTCGACTTCGGTCGGCCACAGGTTCGGCGCCATCACGTCACGGTACTTGGAGTCGTCGGCGATCTCGCGGCCGATGTGCCAGAACTCCTTCAGGTCGAAGTGCTTGGAGCCCTTGGCGGTCTCCACGCCGAAGGGGGTATAGCCACGGGCGCCGCCGCTGCCAGGCACGTGGTACTTGCGCTTGACCTCTTCCGGCAGGGCGAAGAAGGCCTTGAAGGCATCGTAGGCCGCGTCGATGTCGGCCTGCGGGATGCCGTGGTTGCGGATGCCCGCGAATCCCCATTGGCGATAGGCCGCGCCCAGCTCGGCCACGAAGGCCTCGCGGTCGCTGTCGAAACGGGTGATGTCGAGGGTGGGGATCTGGCTCACAGCGGTTCCTGGCTTGTCATTGGGTCTGGGGGGCCAGCGCATTCATGGCCCGCCTGAACATTGTGACAGATCGCCCGGGGGACGCCACTCGATACGAAGAAACAAACCGATACAATGCGCGACCCGCGCGCGGATTAACACTTCCGTCACGTTGGGCCCGCCCCTTTGCCCGCTCCCTGAATCCGCCCCGCCATGTCCGCAGCCGCCCCTGCCGCCCCCGCCCTTGAAGGTTCCACCCGGCGTTGGCGCCGGCTGGCCTGGTGGTCGCTGTTCGTCGCCGGCAATGCGGCCCTGGCTGCGGCGATCGCACTGGGCAACGTGCCGCTGCGGGACAATCCAGGCGGCAGCGCGGGCCTGGCCTACCTCGCCATCGCCCTGCCCGGCCACCTGCTCGCGTTCGGTGCGCTGGCCGGCCTGCTGCCATTGCTGCTGGGGCTGTGGCCACGCACTGCCCGTACGCTGAGCATCAGCGCCGTTCTCCTGCAGGGCCTGTGGCTGTGCCTGCTGCTGGTCGACGCCAAGGTGTTCACCCTGTACCGCTTCCACCTCAACGCCATGGTCGTGAACATGGTGTTCGGCGGCGCCCTGCAGGACCAGGTCGCCCTGTCCTGGAAGACCTGGCTGCAGGTCGCGCTGCTGGTCGCCGCGGTCTTCGCCGCCGAAGGCCTGCTGGCCTGGGCGTGCTGGAAGCTGTTGCCGGCAGCGCCGCGCCGGCGACGGGTGCTGCAGGCGTGGGCAGCGGTCGCGCTTCTGATGGCCGGCGGCCAGGTCGCCACCGCCTACTACGACGCCCGTGGCGACCGCGATGTGATCGCGCAGTGGAACTACCTGCCGTGGGCGCAACCGATCACCGCCAAGAGCTTCATGCGGCGCCTGGGCGTGGTCAGCCAGCAGCAGGCCGGCCTGCCCGACCCGCGCCATGCGCAGCTGCAGTACCCACTGCACCCGCTGCGCTGCCAGAACCCGCATCGCCCCAATGTGCTGATGGTGGTGCTGGAATCGCTGCGCCAGGACGTGCTGACACCGCAGCTGATGCCCAACACGTCGGCGCTGGCGCAGGACGCGCGCGTGTTCGACCAGCACTTCAGCACCGGCAATGCCACCCGCTACGGCCTGTTCGGGCTGCTGTACGGCCTGCCCGGTGGCTACTGGCCAAGCATGCTCGACGAGCAGCGCGGCTCGCAACTGTTCCAGGTGCTGGGCCAGCAGGGCTACGACCTGCACCTGTACGGCAGTGCGCCGTTGTACAGCCCGGAGTTCGATCGCACGGCTTTCGCCGATGTGCGCGACCAGCTGCACCAGGGCCCATCGGCACTGAAGTCCGACGGCCGCGACCGCGCGATCATCAGTGCACTGCAGCAGGACATCCGCGTCAGCCAGGCGGCGCAGCGCCCGTGGTTCGGCTTCGTGTTCCTCGACTCCACCCACGCGCCCTACCACATGCCCGATGGTTACCCGCCCGTGGCGACGCCGATGGCTGCGGACATCGACTTCCTCAAATTCGGCCCGGAGCATGACCCGACGCCGGAACTCAACCGCTACCGCACCGCCGTGCACTACGCAGACAGCCTGATCGGCTCGCTGCTGGACGACCTTCGCGCACAGGGCCTGGCCGAGGACACCATCGTGCTGGTCACCGGCGACCATGCCGAAGAGTTCAACGACCTCAAGCTGAACTATTGGGGCCACAACGGCAACTTCTCCGACTACCAGCTGCAGGTCCCGTTCGTGCTGCATTGGCCAGGCAGAGCCGCTGGCCGCGACGCCCGCACCAGCTCGCACGAAGACTGGGTACCTACACTGATGCGCCACGCGCTGGGTTGCGAGAACGCACTGACCGATTACAGCACCGGCCAGGACCTACTGGCCGAACCGCAGGGCCCGCGTGCGCTGGTGGTCGAAAGCTGGTCGCAGCGCGCGGTGCGCCATGGCGATGCCATCTACGTGTTCGACAAGTTCGGCAACGCCACCGCTCTGGACCTGCGCTACCGGCCGCTGTCACAGCAGGCGCCCGACGCGGCCGCCGTACGCACTGCATGGGAAGCGCTGACCCGCTTCCGCAACCGCTGACCCTCAAGGATCGATCCTGCATGAACCGTCCGCTGCGCATCCTGCACACCGAAGCCGCCAAGGGAATGGGCGGACAGGAGATCTACATCTTCCGCCACATGCAGGTGATGCGCGCGCGTGGCCATGAGGTGGCGCTGCTGTGCCAGCCCGAAGCGCGACTGGCCAAGCTGGCACGCGACGACGGTTTCACCGTGCACACCCTGCGCATGGGCGGCCTGCTGCGCCTGCTGCGCGGCATCTGGTCGGTCTCGCGCCTGGTGCGCCGCGAACGCTATGACGTGGTCAACACCACCAGCCGCCGTGACGCGCTGATCGCCGCCGCCGGCGCACGCCTGGGCGGCACGCCGCTGGTGGTGCGCTCGCGCCACCTGATGAGCCCGGTCAACTCGCTGCTGACCTATACCGGCCTGCCGCACCGGGTGCTGACCGTCAGCAGCTTCGTCAAGCAGTTGCTGGCCGAGCGCGGCATTCCGGCCGAACACATCGGTATCGTGCCGCCCATCGCGGTCCCGCCGCGCTGGAGCGAGATCCGCAAGGACGACCCCTGGCAATGCCTGCAGGAGGTACGCGCGGAAGTGCGCGCCGAGCTCGGCTTCGGCGAACAGGACATCGTGGTCGGTTGCGTGGCGGTGCTGCGCGAACCCAAGGGCCACGCCGACCTGCTGCAGGCGATGGTGCCGCTGTGCAAGACGCACCCGAACCTGCACCTGGTGGTGGTCGGCGATGGCCAGCCGGTCATGGATCGACTGCAGGCGCTGCGCGACGAGCACGGGCTGCAGCAGCAGGTCCACCTGCTCGGCTATCGTGACGGCGCGTGCCGGCTGATGGCCGGCTTCGACATCTTCGCGCTGGCTTCGCACAAGGAAGCGGCCGGTACCGTCTTCCTGGAGGCCGCCTATGTCGGGGTGCCGATCGTGGCCACGCGCGTGGGTGGCGTGCCGGAAATGGTGGTCGATGGCAGCAATGCGATCCTCACCCGGCTGGGCGACAATGCAGCCCTGACAGGCGCCCTGCGCTTGCTGGTGGACGATCCGGAACGGCGGCGGCAGATGGGCCGCGCGGGCTGGGACTGGATGCGCAGCGCGCACCGGTTCACTCCCGACGGCCACGGTGAGACCACCGAATACTATTACCGCCAGTGGCTGAAGGAGCTGGGACATGGCTGATGCCCGAACCGTACCGGTGCTGATGCACCACCACGTCAGTCCGTCGCCGGGCATGATCACCGTGTCACCGGAGAATTTCGAAAGCCAGATCGCCTGGTTGGCCGGCAACGGCTGGACCTCGCTGACACTGGACCAGTACGCCGGTTTCCTGGCCGGCAAGCCGGTGCCGCGCAAGTCGATCGTGATCACCTTCGACGATGGCTACCTGGACAACTGGGTGTATGCGCACCCGATCCTGCAGAAGTACGGCATGCACGCAGTGGTGTTCGTGGTCACCGGCTGGATGGGCGAAGGCCCGGAGCGGCCCCATGCGGGGCTTGCCGGGGCAGTGCTGCCTGCCACGCCGGACCACCGCGGCTGCGAAGCGGCGATCTACCAGCAGAACCGCAGCGACGACGTGATGATGCGCTGGAGCGAAGCGCGCGCGGCCATCGCCGCCGGCACCTTCGAAGTGCATTGCCACACCCATACCCACACCCGCTGGCTGCGCCGCGACGACCTGGACCGCGCACAGCGCCGTGCGGGCCTGAGCCACGATCTGGCAGTCTCGCGCGAAGTCCTGCGGGACAAGCTCGGCGAGGTGTCCGATACGCTGTGCTGGCCTTACGGCGATTTCGACCAGGACCACATCGAGGTGGCGCGCGAGCACGGCTTCCGCTACCTGCACACCACCCACCCGTTCGGCCGCAACGTGGTCGGCGGCGATCCGGAGCGCATCTATCGTTTCGCGATCCGCAACCGCCCGGCCAGCTGGCTGCGAAAACGCATCGCACAGAGCTACAACCCGCTGATCGCACCGCTGTTCAATGGCTTCAAGGCACGCCAGAAGAAGATGGTGCCGGGGCCGTAGGCAGCCCAACGCCTTGCCCCTTCAACGAAAACGCCCCGGCATTCCGGGGCGTTTTCGTCGGGCTGATGTGCAGCGGCCTCAGGCGGCGGCTTCACGGACCGCCGCGGACAGGCGGTCCAGCGTGTCCTGCATCAGCGTTGCATCATCGGCCTCGACCGTGACACGCACCACCGGCTCGGTACCGGACGGGCGCAGGAACGCACGGCCACGGCCGGCCACCGACTGCTGCGCGTCGGCCAGCGCGGCCTGCACACTGTCGGCCTGCACCGTTGCCTTGGCCGAGACATTGCCCAGCCGCACGTTGACCGTCTTCTGCGGCACCCGCACCAGTCCCTTCAATGCCTGGCGCAGGGTCTGCCCGCTGTTGCGCAACGCCACCAGCACCTGCAGCGCACTGACGATGCCGTCACCGGTGGTGGCCCGATCCAGGCACAGCAGGTGGCCGGAGGCTTCGCCGCCGAGCACCCCACCGCCTTCGATCAGCGCCTGGTGCACATAGCGATCACCGACGTTGCTGCGCACGAACGGAATCTGCAGATCGGCGAAGGCCTTCTCCACGCCGTAGTTGCTCATCAGCGTGCCGACCACCGGGCCGCGCAGGCGGCCTTCGGCTTTCCATGCGCGGGCCAGGATGTAAAGCAGGTCATCGCCGTCGACCGGGTTGCCCTGGTCGTCGGCCATCAGCACGCGGTCGCCGTCGCCGTCGAAGGCAATGCCGAGATCAGCGCGGGTTTCGCGGACCTTGGCCGCGAGATTGTCGATATGGGTGGAGCCCACGCCGGCGTTGATGTTGACGCCGTTGGGCTCGGCGCCAATGCCGATCACCTCGGCACCCAGCTCGCGGAACAGCAGCGGTGCGATCTGGTAGGTGGCGCCGTGCGCGCAGTCCAGCACCAGGCGTACGCCACGCAGGTCGAACGCGCGCGGCACGCTGGCCTTGCAGAACTCGATGTAGCGGCCGACCGCCTCGCGGCCACGCGATGCCTTGCCCAGCTTCTCCGATTCGACGGTGGTGAACGGAACGTCCAGCGCCGCTTCGAGGGCAAGCTCGGTGGCATCGTCGAGCTTCTCGCCCTGGGCGGAGAAGAACTTGATGCCGTTGTCGTAGTGCGGGTTGTGCGAGGCGCTGATGACGATGCCGGCATCCACGCCCAGCGTACGGGTCAGGAACGCCACCGCCGGAGTCGGCATCGGCCCCAGCAGCTGCACGTCGGCACCGGCGGCCACCAGGCCGGCTTCCAGTGCCGCCTCGAACATGTAGCCGGAAATGCGGGTGTCCTTGCCGATCACCACAATCGGCCGGCGCCCGTCCTGGCCGCGCTGGGCGACCAGTACACGGCCCAGGGCGTTGCCCAGGCGCAGCACGAAGTCGGCCGAGATCACGCCCTGGCCGACCCGGCCACGGATGCCATCAGTACCGAAGTACTTGCGGCCTCCCATCATGCCACCTCCGGCGCCGGCTGACGGCCCAGCATCGCCAGCAGGTCGGACAGGCGGTCACGCAGCTCGCGGCGGTCGCAGATCTGGTCGATGGCACCGTGCTCCAGCAGGAACTCCGAGCGCTGGAAGCCTTCCGGCAGCTTCTCGCGCACGGTCTGCTCGATCACGCGCGGGCCGGCGAAGCCGATCAGCGCCTGCGGTTCGGCGATGTTGATGTCGCCCAGCATCGCAAAGGAGGCCGAGACACCACCGGTGGTCGGATGGGTCAGCACCGAGATGTACGGCAGCCCGGCTTCACGCAGCTTGCCCAGCGCGGCCGAGGTCTTGGCCATCTGCATCAGCGAGAACAGGCCTTCCTGCATGCGTGCGCCACCGCTCTGCGAGAAGCACACGTAGGGCGCACCGATCTCGACCGCGGTTTCTGCGGCCAGTGCGAAACGCTCGCCGACCACCGAGCCCATCGAGCCGCCCATGAAGGCGAAGTCGAAGGACGATGCCACCAGCGCACGGCCCTTGAGCAGGCCGCGCATGGCGATCAGCGCGTCGTACTCGCCGGTATTCTTCTGCGCGATCTTGATGCGCTCGCTGTACTTCTTCTGGTCCTTGAACTTGAGCAGGTCGGTCGGCCCCAGGCGCGCACCGATCTCGGTGGTGCTGTCGGCGTCGAACAGGGCGGCCAGGCGCGCGCGCGCGCGGATCGCCATGTGATGGCCGCACTTCGGGCAGACTTCCAGGTTCTCTTCCAGTTCCGGACGGTACAACGCGCTGCCGCAGTTGCTGCACTTTTCCCACAGGCCCTCGGGGACACTGCGCTTCTTGCTGGGGTGTTGTCGGTGCGGATGCCGGACGGCATCAACTTGCTGAGCCAACTCATGCGGGAGGACACTTCCGTTCAGGGCGGCCCAGGGGCCGCAAAGGCGGACAGTCTAGCTCCGCTTTCCCCGCCCGTGCACCCCTTTCCAGCCGCGGGGCAGCCGGAAAAAACCATGCTGGGACGTACGTTTAGGTGCTGGGCGGTACCCGCCGCTGGCCGGCAGCCCTTGCACGCGAGCCATCAGGAGGAGCCCGGCCAGCGGCCGGCAGTCCTGTTACGCGTCCAGCGCCTGCCGCAGCGGGGCGAGGAAGGCCCGGGCGCGCTGCACCGCGTCTTCCGCCGAACCCGCTTCTGCCAGCGCCGCCACCAGCGCGCTTCCGACCACCACGCCATCGGCCTGGCGGGCCATGGCCGCGGCACTGGCGGCATCCTTGATACCGAAGCCCGCCACCACCGGCACCGATGCGCGCGCGCAACGCCTGCAGGCGGGTACTGGCGGCATCGCTGTCCAAGCGCTCGGACGCGCCGGTGACACCGGCAAAGCTGACGTAGTAGAGATAGCCACGGGCCAGCGCCAGCAGCTTGTCGGCTCGCGCCTCGCTGGTGGTCGGCGACGCCAGCAGGACCAGCGCAAGGCCGGCTGCGTCGAACGCCTGCTGGGCGTCGCCCGCTTCTTCCGGCGGCAGATCGACCAGCAGCACGCCGTCCACGCCGGCGTCGACGGCGGCCTTGGCGAAGGCCGCGTAGCCATGGATCTCCACCGGGTTGAGGTAGCCCATCAGCACCACGGGGGTCTGCGCATCGCGTTCGCGGAACTGCGCCACGGCCTGCAGGACGTAGCGGCTGCCGGCGCCGCGCGCCAGCGCGCGCTCGGAGCTGCGCTGGATGGTCGGGCCATCGGCCATCGGGTCGGAAAACGGCACGCCCAGTTCGATCACGTCGGCGCCGGCCTCGACCAGTGCGTGCATGACCGGCACGGTCGCCTCCAGCGAGGGATCACCGGCGGTGACGAAGGGAATCAGCGCCTTGCGCTGCTGTTCGCGCAGACGCAGGAAACAGGCATCGAGTCGGGATACGGGCATTTCAGGCACATCCTTCAATCAGTTCAATCGCATCGCTGGTTCCCCAGTACATCCGGGTGACCTTCCCTTCAAACAGTTCCAGGCGGATGCCCAGGTCCGAACCCGGGTCCTGCCAGGTGAGGTACTCGCCCTGGTCACCGTCGTAGGCATGCGGGCTGGATACCGGCGGCTTCGGGAACTGTGCCATGGCCTGGGCACGGGTCATGCCGATGCGCAGGCCGAATGGACCGGGCTGTTCAACCGGCAGCTCCGGGTCGTCGCCCGGCTTCAGATCAAAACGGACCACGCGGTCGTCGTCGGTCATCATCGACACGCCCGGCGGCAACCCCCTGCCGTCGTAGTACTCGCAGTCGCCTTCGAAGAACTCTTTCGCGCCCTGTGCCTTCCAGGGCCCCAGTGACTTCAGGTCCCCCATGTGCTGGCCGACCAGCACTTCGCCGGCATGGTCCAGTGCCACCGAGGCGACGGCGGGGGCGTTGTCGCCGTTGCTCTCTTCCGCAGACGGCGGATCGACGATCGGCGTACGCGCCATCGGGTCGAGGTCATCGTTGGCGGCCGGCTGCTGTGCGGGCTGCGCGGTGGCTTTGGCAGCCGGCGCAAGCACTGGCGGTTCCGGCGGCTGGCACGCGGCCAGGCCCAGCACCAGCAGAAGCACCCCGCTGTTCCGCAGCAGCGCGCTCACAGCACCAGCCCTTCGCGCGCGGCGATGGTGTGCACGTCCTTGTCGCCACGGCCGGACAGGTTGCACAGCACGATCTGGTCACGCGGACGCTCACGCGCCAGCTTGATCGCCTGTGCCAGTGCGTGGCTGGACTCCAGTGCCGGCAGGATACCCTCGGTATGCGCCAGCAGGTGGAAGGCCTGCAGCGCTTCTTCATCGGTGATGCCGAGGTAGCGCGCACGGCCGGTATCGGCCAGGAAAGCATGCTCCGGGCCGACGCCCGGATAGTCCAGGCCGGCCGACACCGAGTGGGTCTCGATGATCTGGCCGTCGTCGTCGCACAGCACATAGGTGCGGTTGCCATGCAGCACGCCCGGCCGACCGGCGGCGATCGATGCGGCGTGGCGGCCGGTGCCGATGCCGTCGCCGGCGGCTTCGGCGCCGACGATCTCGACCTGGCGATCGTTGAGGAAGGCGTGGAACAGGCCGATGGCGTTGCTGCCGCCGCCGACGCAGGCGGTGATCGCATCGGGCAGGCGGCCATACTCGGCCAGCATCTGCTCGCGCGCCTCGCGGCCAACGATGGCGTTGAAGTCACGGACCATGCGCGGATACGGATCCGGGCCGGCCACGGTGCCGATGATGTAGAAGGTGTCCTGCACGTTGGTCACCCAGTCGCGCATCGCTTCGTTGAGCGCGTCCTTCAGGGTGGCCGAGCCGGAGGTGACCGGCACCACAGTCGCGCCCAGCAGCTTCATGCGGTAGACGTTGATCTTCTGCCGCTCGATGTCGGTGGCGCCCATGTACACCACGCATTCCAGGCCCAAGCGGGCGGCAACGGTGGCACTGGCAACACCGTGCTGGCCGGCACCGGTCTCGGCGATGATGCGCTTCTTGCCCATCCGCGCGGCCAGCAGCGCCTGGCCGATGGTGTTGTTGATCTTGTGCGCGCCGGTGTGGTTCAGGTCTTCACGCTTGAGCAGGATCTGCGCGCCGCCGACATGGTCGCTCAGGCGCTGGGCGTGGTAGATCGGGCTCGGCCGGCCCACGTAATGGGCCAGGTCGCGGTCGTAGGCAGCCTGGAATGCCGGGTCCTGACGGGCCTGGTCATAGGCCTGGGCCAGTTCCTGCAGCGGACCCACCAGGGTTTCGGCAACAAAGCTGCCGCCGTAGCGGCCGAAATGGCCCTGGGCATCCGGGAAGGCGTGGTAGTCGGCAATGGGGAGGCAGACATGGAAGCGACCGCTGGTTCGAGACAGGTAGATACTCTAGCGCACGGGTCTTGACCGGAAAATGGATATTATCTGGCGCATATCGTCAGGAAATCTCACATGAGCCGTTCCCTGCTGCCGCCGCTCAATGCGCTGCGTGCGTTCGAGGCCACCGCCCGTCTCGGCGGCGTTGGCCGCGCCGCACACGACCTGCATGTCACCCATGGTGCGGTCAGCCGGCAGCTGAAGCTGCTGGAAGACCATCTCGGCCTGGCGCTGTTCCAGCGTGCCGGTCGCGGCCTGCGCCTGACCGCTGCGGGCACGCGGCTGCAGGCAGCGTGCAGCGAGGCCTTCGGCGGCATCGAAGACTGCGTGCGCGAACTGCGGCGGCCGGCGGCGGCCCCGGCGCTGGTACTGGGCTGTAGCGGCAGCGTGCTGGCGCGCTGGATGATCCCGCGCCTGCCTGCGCTGCAGGCCGCCCTGCCCGGCGTGCGCCTGCAATGGTCAGCGCTGGATGGCAGCTTCACCGAGGCACAGGCGGCACTGGATGCGGTATTGCTGCTGGCGCAGGGGCCGTGGCCCCGCGGCTGGCAGGTGCGTGAGCTGGCCCCGGAACGGGTCGGCGTGGTGGTGGCCCCCTCGCATCCGGCCGCGCAGCGCCTGCGGCATGTACCGCCCTCGGCGCTGCTGCAGGAAACGCTGCTGCACACCAGCTCACGGCCGCAGGCGTGGCCGGCGTGGGCGCAGGCGCACGCTCTGGACCCCGCGAAGCTGCAGCTGGGTACGGCCTTCGAGCATCTGTACTACCTGCTGGAGGCAGCGGTGGCCGGGCTGGGCCCGGCGATCGCACCCGAGCCACTGGTGGCCGAGGACCTGGCCGCCGGGCGACTGGTCGCGCCGTGGGGGTTTGCCGCCACCGGTGGTTTCTGGGTGCTGGCGCGACCGGACGGACCACCTGATGCGCGCGTGGATGCGCTCGCCGACTGGCTGGGCCAGCAACTCCACTGACAACAAAAAGTGGACGGAGGGAATTAAGTCGCAAGTGGCACAAACGACTTAATTCCCTCCGTCCCCTTTTTTCAGCTGGCGGTCGGTGTGGCCAGGCGCTGCTGCAGGTCTTCGCGCAGGCGCGACAGCTCGACTTCGGCCTGCTGCCGCTGCTGCATCCCTTCGCGATGGATGCTGCGCACTTCTTCCACCGTGGCGATCAGCTGGTCGTGCACATGGCGCAGCGTGGCCACGTCGATCACGCCGCGCTGGTTGCTGCGCGCGGTATCCACCGAGGCCTGGCGCAGCAGGTCGGCATTGCGACGCATCAGTTCGTTGGTGGCGTCATCGATGGCCGTGGACAGTTCGACCGCAGCCTTCTGTTCGCCCAGCGAGAGCTGGATGGCGAACTGGCGCTTCCACGACGGAATGGTGATGTCGCGGACGGTGTTGAACTTCTCGATCAGCTGCAGTGCGTTGGCCTGGATCAGGCGGATCATCGGCAGCGACTGGTCGGCGGCGTGCTGCATCAGCTGCAGGTCGGACACGCGCTTCTCGATCAACCGGATCGCATTGTCGATCTCGCCCTGGCGGATGCGCTGCTGGGGGTCCTCGCTGCCCTGCCCGGCCAGCTGTTCGGCCTGCAGTTCGGCCAGCCGCTGCTTGCCCGCTGCCGCATACAGGCCGAGCGCACGACGTTCTTCGCGGACGATATCGTGCATGCGGTCGAACTCCCGCACGCGCTTTCCCATCAACGCCTGCTGCACGCCGACGTCGGCCAGCAGCTGTTCGATCTGCGCATTGGTGTCGCTGAACTTCTGCACCAGCTCGCCCTTGGAGGCGCGCATGCGATCAATCAGGCCACCGATCACCGGCACCTTCGATCGCTGCGCGAAGCCATCCAGCTTCAGGCTGCGCGCGATGCGCACCACTTCGCCCAGCTTCTCGCCACTGGCATCCAGGTCACGATTGCGCACCTGGTCCAGCAACTGGCTGGAGAACGCTGCGGTGCGCGTGGCCGCTTCGCGGCCGAACACCTGCAGGTTGCCCGGGCGCAGATCGTCCAGTTCCAGACGGATCTCGGCGATGCGCGGCAGATCCTCGCGTACCAGTCCCAGCGCCTGCAGCGCACCTTCATCGAGCGCAGTGGCGGTGGTCGTGCCGGGTACGAGGGCACCGGGGGTCTGGCTGTCCTGGGTCATCGGGCAGTCTCCTTGCAGTTGGGTAAGCGGCAGCGGCGGCCGGCTCAAGGCAGTCTAGCCTGAGCCGCGGCCACCTCGTCATCGATCTGTGCGTGCAACGTGGCAGCCTTGCCAGCCAACGCAGCGCCCGCAGCGGCCTGGCCCGCCACTGCAGCCTGCCGCCAGGCCGGCAGCAGCACGTCATGGATGCGCGCGAAGCGTTGCAGCAGCATGTTGTCCTGGTCCTGCAGCAGCTGCCATTGGCCGGCTTCCAGGCGGCGCATCGAGGCCAGCCGGCGAAGATGGTCCAGCCGATGCGACAGCGCGGCCTGACCGGCGCTATCCAGCGTCGTCAGCCGCGACGCAGCCAGTTCGGCCCAGCCGTCCAGCGCCGCGGCCGCCGCGGAATGCTCAACGATGGCCATGGCCCGCAGCTGCATGTGCTGCTGCAGGTGCTGGGCCTGCTCACGCGCCTGCAGGGCCAGTACGCCCAGCTGCGACTGCAGCGCGTGCCCTTCTGCTTCGCGAGCGACATCGCGCCCCAGCAGCCGTCCCCACCAGCCTTCCTGCTGCCGGATCTGCGCCGGGTTGCCGGCCTGCAGAGCCAGCGCGATGCGCGCAAGCGCAGCCACCAGGCGCTCGCCCGCATCCGGTGGCAACGGCGCTTCGCGCCGCGCCAGCGCCTGCAGCAACGGCGCACCATAGTCGGCCAGCGCAGCGACATCGACCGTATCCGGCAGCATCGGTGGCGGCAGTGGCACGCGCGTGGTCACGGCAGCGGCGGCGGCTTCGGCGTGGATGCCGGCATGCCATCGCCGTCTTCCGGTGGCAATGACTCGCCGTAGAAGTGGCGCATCAGCGCCTCATCCAGCGCCCGCTCCTCCGGCGTCGCGGCGCGGCGCACGCGCGCGCGCTGCGCCACCACAGCGCTCGGCGTGCCCCGCTCGACCTGCTGTCGCGCCCAGCCGGCGAACGCGGCCAGGGTCTGCGACACCTGCACCTGCTGCGCCTGCGATGCCGCCAGCAGCTCCACCAGCGGCGCCAGGCCCGCCTGCAGGTCTTCGGCCAGGGGCGTGGCCGGCACGCTGGGGGCTGCCACGACCGGCGCCGGCGCGGCGGCGGGACGCGCCTCTGAAAGGCGATGCAGGGCCTCCAGCAGCGCCGGCCACGGCGCCGGGGCCGCAACGGGGATCGCTTCTGGCGCGGGCGGTGGCAGCTGCAGCGCGGTGGCGATATCGGCCAGCTGCGCCACCACGCGCCCGCCGACATCGCTGTCGTCGGCACCCATGGCCTTGTTGCGCAGGAAGTCGCGCTTGATCTGCGCCCAGCGCTGCGCCTGCGTGTCATCCAGTACGCCGCGCAGTTCGGCCAGCTTCAACAGGTTCTCTTCGGCGCCGGTGGTCAGCAGCTGCGCCTCGCCCAGGTAGTGGTCGGAGATCAACTGCTGCAGTTCGTCCTCGTTCATCACCGGGGAGATCTTCTCGGCCAGCTTGTTCATGTTGCGGTAGCTGCCCTGCAGGCGGAACGGCGGCTCGGTGCGGTAGCGGTCGTCCTGTGCGGCGCTGGCGATGTACTGCTGGTTGACCCGGTAGACCACGTCGCGCACACGCAGCATGCGCTGCAGGGTGGCGGTGATCTCGTTGATCTCCGCGCTGCTGTAGGCGTGGCCGAGGCTGTTGGTCGAGACCTCCTTGCCCATCGCGCGGTCGACCAGCACATACAGGTCGGCCATGTCGCGCGTGGCCAGCGGCGCCAGCACCGGATTGGAGGTCAGGCTGTTCTCGATGTAGCTGAGGGTGAAGGCGGCCGCCATGCCACCGAGCACGTCACCGAGGTTGTAGATGTCGGCACGGTTGGCCAGCATGTCCGGAATCTTGAACACCTCGCCGGACTCGGTGTACGGGTTGCCGGCCATCACCACGCAGAACTTCTTGCCGCGCATGTCGTAGGTGCGGGTGCGACCGCGCCACACACCCTCGATACGGCGGGTGCCATCGCACAGCGAGATGAACTTCTGCAGGAACTCGGGATGGGTGTGCTGGATGTCGTCCACATACAGCATGGTGTTGTTGCCCATTTCCAGCGCCAGGTTGAGCTTCTCCAGCTCCTGCCGCGAGGTCGCGTCCGGTGCCTGGGCCGGGTCCAGCGAGCGCACCTCGTGGCCCAGCGCCGGGCCGTTGATCTTCATGAAGACCAGGCCCAGCCGGTGCGCCACGTATTCCATCAGCGTGGTCTTGCCATAGCCCGGGGCGAAATCATCATCAGCAGGCCCATCAGATCGCTGCGCTTGTTCTCGCCGACCGTGCCCATCTGCTTGGCCAGGTTGTCACCGATCACGCCCAGGTAGACATCGTTGATCAACTTGTTGCGTACGAACGAGGACAGCGGCCGCGCCTTGAACTCGGAAAGCCGCAGGGTCTCGCGCTCGCGACCGATGATGCCCTGGCGCAGCGCCTGGTAGGCATGGAACGCTGGCACGAAATGACGCAGGTGCTGCTGCAGGCGCGCCAGGAAATCATCCAGCGATACCACCAGCGTGCCATTGCTGATGCGTGCGTGTTCACCCAGCAGGCCATTGACCTCCGCCTGCAGTGCGGCATCGCTGGTACGGGTGCGCAACTGGCGCTGCACCAGCAGCAACGCGGCGGCTTCGTCGACATAGCCGGCATGCTGGGCATGCGCCGGCATCCGCGCCACTGCGCGCAGCCACTGCCCAGCCAATGACCAACGCGTAGCCAGTGGATCCTGGCCGCGCTGCAGGGCACGCTCGACCGCCTCACGCTGCCCCGCCTGCTCCAGCTGCTGGGCCAATGCCTCCAGCAGCGCCACCGCGTGGCGGCTGCTGCTGAACACCGGATCGCCCGCCGCGAGTTCTTCGCCCAGATAGGCGGATGCAGCCTCCGCGGCATCGGCATCGAACGGCAACGCGTGGGACTGCGCATACGCCAGCAGCGTCTCGGCCATTTCTGTGCGCAACGCCAGACGCCCTTCGTCGGACCCCAGCAGGCGTGCCAGCGCCTCGGCGCCCACCTGCCGCGCCGGCCATTGCGCCACCGCTTCGCGCCGCTGCTCGGCGGCCCAGAACAGCAACGCCAGCGCACGCACCCGCGGTGCATGGCGCAGGCTGCCGGCCGCCTGCTGCAAAGGCAGTAGCGCACGCAGGATCAGTGCCGCATCGTGGTCATGGATGCCGCGCTCGTAGCCTTCGCGATAGCGTGGTGCGGCAAACGCACGCACGCGCTGATCCAGCGCTTCCGGATTCGCGACGTCGTGCTGCAGCGCAGCCAGATCGAGGCCGTCGCGCCCCTCCTGCGCGGCCAGCAGCAGGCTGCCGGCCAGGTACTCGCCGCGATACAGCGTGGGCGATTCCGAGTCGAGGGTGACCGGCCAGAACGGCTTGAGTGCGTCCAGCTCCGGGTCGTGCAGGGTCTCCAGGAAGTCGGTGCCGGTCAGATGGATGGCCAACGTATCGCCACGCGGCAACAGGGTCAGGTCCAGTGCCTGCGTATTGACGCTGAAGCGATGGCGCGGGCCCAGCCGCACCACGTTGCCGCCGGCTTCGTACAGGTCACTGCGGTCGCGCAGCTGGCGCACCGCCTGGTCACGCACGCCCTTCAGCCGCGCCTCGATGTCGTCGGCCTTGACGTTGTCGTGCAGCGTGCGCAGGCGCTCGGCCAGCTCACGCAGCTTGAGGATCAGCGGATCGCCGGCAAAGAACGCGTTGAGCTCATCGGCGGTGGCGAAGCGCTCGGTGCGCCTGGCCAGGCCGTCGAGGATCCGATTGGCCGCATCCAGTACCGAACGCGCCTTGCGCTGGCGGTCATCCAGCAAGGCCTGCTTGTGCGTTTCGAAGGCCTCGACCAGCTCTTCGCGCTTGCTCAGGATGTCGCCGAGGAACTGCTCGTGTTCGCCGAACTGGCTCTCCAGTTCTTCCAGCTGGACCAGCAGGCGCGACAACTGCTCGTCGGCACGTTCGGGGTCGGTGGCCAGCGCCAGCGCGCTGGTGATCGACTGCGAGAACAGCGCGAACTGGGCGGCGAACTGCGCCACGGCCTCGGCCGAACCGAGTGACCTGCGGCGCTGGTCAGCACGCGCGCGCGCCTGGTTGAGGCGACCGTACAGCACCGAGATCGACTCGACCACGCGGGTGCGGGCAGTGGCATCGTCCACCTTCAGGCCGGCCATCAGCTCGGACAGCATGTCCAGGTCGGACGCCATGCCACGCAGGCCTTCCAACTGCTCGTCCAGCTGGCGCGCCGTCTGTGCCTGCTGCGCGGCATCATCCAGCGCCTGCAGGCGCGTGGCCAGCGGCGCCAGCGCCTCCTCGCCGGCGAGGAAGTCACCGGTGGCGGCGCCAACACGGTCCTGTGCCTCCACCAGTTCGACGGTCATCGTCTCGATGCGCGCGGTGTCGATGTAGCGCAGCTCGCGGAGGGTCAGCAGCCGCCCGCGCAATGCGGTGATCGCGTTGAGGGCCTCGACGAAGGCCTGCACCTCGCTCCAGTTCTGCGGTTGCAGCCGGCCCAGCAGCGCCTTGTGCGCGGCCTCTGCCTCGACCATCGCCTGCGCTGACTGCTGGCGGATCGACTGCACCTTCTCGTACTCGTCCAGCACCGATTCGCCGGTGGCGCTGATCTGCCGCAGCAGCGCCTCGGCGCCATCGCAGGCCTCGTCGCCCAGCCAGTGGTGCGCATCGAACAGGCGCCGGGTATCGGCCACCAGTCGCTGGTAGCGCTGTACCGACACGTCCTGGCCTTCAATCTCGCGCGCCAGGTTGAACAGGTTGGAGATGCCGCGCACCAGCTCGGCGTTGCCGATGCGGCCCATGAAGGTGTTGCCGGGCGGTCGGCTGGCGGCAAACTCGTCACTGCTGAACGGCGTCTGCCAGACCTGCATCGGATGGATGCGGGTCGGTTCGCTGCCCTCGGCATGGAACAGCACCATGCGCCCGTCCTGCATCAAGGCGTAGCCATGGCCGAACACCGGGTTCTGCAGCACGCGCTGGATGGTGTTGTAGACGAACAGCGCCGAGCGCCCGCCTTCGCGCTCGTAGAAGATGTACAGCACGTCCTCGCCGTTTGGCGAACGGATGCTGCGCTTGAACTGCATGCCGGCCATCGAGGCATCAAATGCCTTGTGCTCGCCGCCCTGCAGGTAATAGCCACCCGGGAAGATCACGCCATGGTCTTCGGGCAGCTGCACGCAGGCCTGCACGATCGCATCATTGCGCACGATGCCGCCGGTCAGCGTGTTGTAGATCAGGCCGCGCCATTCGGTCTCGCGGTACGGCAGCACCTTCAGCAATACCAGCGAGCCGACCCGGGCGAACTCGAACTGGGCGTCGTCCAGCGACTGCGTGCTGTCCTCCACGGGTTCACTGTAGATGCCCTGTCCGGTTTCGGTGTTGTTTTCGACCTTGATGGTGAGGTCGCCACCGGTGGTCTCAACGAACAGGGTGTCGAGGATGTTCAGGTGCGAGTGGCGGCCGTTGACCGCGAGGTCGCGGGTCGCCCGGGTCCATTCGAAGTCGAACGGCGGCGGCAGTGCGATATCGCGCTCACCGCGCGCATCCAGGTAAGTCAGCTCGCCCTCGCGCGACAGCGCCCAGCGGAACACGCGCACGTCGCTGCTGCGCTCGCCGATCTGGAACGAGGCCAGCAGCTTGTCGCCGACCACGATCAGCTGCAGCAGGCGCGCGTGCTTGTAGTAGGCATACAGCTCGTTGAAATCGTGCACGAAGCCGGGCTGGTCGAGAAAGCTGCCCTTCAGCTCCAAGGCAGCGACGTCGTAGCCATCGCTGCCCTGCACCAGCCGGTACAGGCCGAACACATCCTCGATGCGGGTCTGGGTCTTCAACCCGATGAACACGTTGTAGCCGAACAGCAGGCGGTCCGGGCCCACCTGCACGATGTCACGGCCGACGCAGTTGTTGTCGCTGCGGATGCGGAAGCGCCCGACCACCTCCAGGCGGCTGTCGCCGAACTCGGCCAGGCGCTGGCGGTTGAGTGTTTCGGCCAGGCCCTGCAGGCGCTGGCCCTGCTCGGCCAGGCGGCGGCGCAGGACTTCGTAGGCGCCGCCCTGGGCGACAGCCTGGTCGACGGTGCTGCCGCCGGCCTCCGGCGCAGTGGATTCGGCGGACGGATGGGTTTCAGACATCAGCAGGTTTCCGGCTCACGGGCGGACGGCCGCGGTTGCGGCCGGCGCGGGCGGGCGATGGCGGCGGCCATCGCCCGATGCATCAACGGGCGCTGTCGACCACGGTAGCCGACACGGTCGGTACCGCTTCAGCATCCTCGGCGATCTGGCGCGGCGCCGGTTCGGCCACGGCCACGCCCAGGTAGCGCTGCATCAGCTCCTGCACGATCGGGCTCTTGCCGGCGAAGCCTTCGATCGACTTGCCCAGCGACACCGCCTTGACCAGGTTCTCGAACATGCCGCCGTCGCCGCCGACCAGGTCGATATCGGCGTTGCGCAGCGCGCTGGCGATGACATTGGCGTTCTCGCGCGAGACTTCCTTGCCGGCTTCGATCGAGGCCAGCGCCTGCTTCAGGCTGTTGTCCAGCATCATGCGGAACTCTTCATGGCCACGTGCCTGGTCACTCAGCGAGGCGATGGCTTCGAACTTGCGCACCAGGCCCTCGGCCTCGGCCAGCAGCTTCTTCTGCACCACGCCGGCTTCGGCATTGCCCAGCGACTCGGTGGCGGTGGCACGGGCCAGGCCCATCTTTTCCTCACCCTGCGCCTGCGCCTGCAGGGTCTCGGCCAGAACGCGGGCTTCGTTGCTGCCCTGCTTCAGGCTGGCTTCGGCCTTGGCTTCGATCACGCGCGCTTCGGCAATGCCGACCTTCTCGATGGCCAGCGCCGAAGCTTCACGCACCTGCGCTTCGGCCAGGCCCGGCGCTGCCTGTTCGGCACGCAGGGCATCGGCCAACAGGCGCTTGGCTTCGGCCTGCTTGCCGGCCGCTTCATGCTCGGCCTGGGCCAGCGTGGTCAGTTCCACCGCGCGATGCTTTGAAGCGGTCTCGCGCGCCTGCGCTTCCTTGACTTCGCGCACCAGCGCTTCCTGCGCCTTGGCCTCGGCTTCCAGGATCAGCACCTGCTTCTGGCGGTCGGCCTCGGAGACTTCGCGCACTTCCTTGATGCGCTCCTCTTCCTGCGCCACGGTCTTGTCGATGGAGATGCGTTCACGGGTGATGTTGGCCACGTCCATCTTGCCCTGCTCGACCACCTTGTCACGCTCCACGCCCTGCAGCTGCACTTCACGATCGGTGGTGACCTGCTCCAGCTGGCGTGCGCGCTCCACGCGCTCGGCCTCGATGGCCACGGCACGCTGGCGGTTCTGCTCGGCCACTTCCACTTCGCGCAGGCGGTTCTGGTCGCGGATCTCGATCAGCTGCTGCGCTTCGATACGGGCGTTCTCGGACAACTGGCGCTGCTCCTCCTGCACCTTGGCGGTCTCGGCCTCCTCGCGTGCGCGGATGGTCTCGATCTCGCGCTTCTGCCGTGCTTCGGCTTCGGCCTGCTGGCGTTCCAGGGCCAGCAGCGCTTCGCGCGCTTCCACGTTCTTCTTGGTGATGGCGAGCTTCTCGTTCTGCTCCAGCTCGTTGGTCACCACGTTCTGCGCGGCGGTCAATTCGGTGATCTTGCGGATGCCCTGCGCGTCGAGAATGTTGAACTGGTCCAGCAGCGATTTCGGGGTCTGTTCCAGGTAGTCGATCGCCACGTCCTCAAGGACGTAGCCGTTCAGATCATTGCCGATCACCGCGATGATCTCGTCGCGGAACTCCTGGCGCTTCTCGAACAGTTCGGTGAAGTCGAACTTCTTGCCGACCGTCTTCAGCGCTTCGGAGAACTTGGCGTTGAACAGCTCGTCGACGGCATGCTTGTCCGATGCACGGTCGGCACCGATGGCCTTGGCCACGCGCAGCACGTCGGCCTGGGTCTCGTTGACCCGCAGGTAGAACGCCACGGCGATATCGGCACGCATGTTGTCGCGGCAGATCAGGCCTTCCTTGCCGCGGCGGTCGATCTGCAGCGTGATCAGGCTGATCCGCATCAGCTCGGCGCGGTACAGCACCGGGATGATCAGCGCACCGGTGAAGTGCACCTTGGGCGTGGAGCTCATGTCGTTGACGATCAGGGCCACGCCCTGGTCGACCTTGCGGTAGAAGGCCTTGAACAGGCCGGCCAGGCCGAGCAGTGCGACCAGCAGCACGGCTACGCCGATCAGGAAGGGGCCATGGTTGCCAACGTCATCAGTGATTCTCCTTGTTGCCCGGAAGCAGGTTGTCCTGGAAGTCGAGGGCGACCGCGTCGGCGCGGACCACCCGGTAATGGTGTTGATCAGCCACGTGTTCGACCAGCACGATGCGCTCGCCACGCTGCAGTTCGATCTCGCTGCGCACCTGCAGCACCAGTCCGGCGCCGCCATCGTCGAAGGTGGCGTGACCGCTGCGGGCATCCACCTTCGGCGAGGCAACCACGCCGGTACGCCCCAGCAGCGAGGCCTGCGCCACCGGGCGCAGGCGCAGCAGGAACCTGCGGACGGGGCGCAGCAGCAGCGCGGTGAACGGCACCGCCGGCAACGGCGCCAGAAGGGCCACGACCGCACCGATGGCCCAGCGCAGCAGGTCCGGCAGCGGCAACAGCACGAACAGATGGACGAAATAGGTGACGATCCAGGCGAAGAAACCCAGCAGCGTCACCACAAGCATGAGGGGAACCCCACCCAGGCCCCAGCGCGCCAGCAGCGCGGACAGTCCCTGCAGCTCATGTGGGTCGCCATGCAGTGCCCCATCGGCGCCGGCATCGCCAAACCCGTCGTCGACCAGGCCGAAGGCCGCCAGTGCCCAATACAGCACCGCCACCGCCAGCACGATGCTGTACGGCAGGGTCGGGAAACCGAACACGACGGTGAGGAACTCCTGCATCGCTTGCCTTCCTGGGCTGTGGGCGGCGGCCGCCCGTTCGGGACGCGCCATGCACGTCCCGTCGATCCCCGCGCCGACCCTCATGGCAGGCGCGCTTGGGTCCATCCTATGTGAAGAATGCGTGCAGGCTCAAATCCAGGTCCAGATCACGGCAAATAGTGACGCCAATCACTCAAGAACCGTGCAATCGGCGCGGCGCACTTCCTCGACGAAGGTGCGCATCTTATCGCCGTCCTTGATGCCCGGCTCCAGTTCGATGCCACTGGAGACATCCACGCCCCACGGCAGGGTACCCAGCACCGCGTCGTAGACGTTTTCCGGGTTCAGGCCACCGGCCAGCAGGAACGGGCGATGCAGGCCGGTCGGAATGCGGCCCCAATCGAAGGCCACGCCGGTGCCGCCACCGCCGCCCGGCGCGTGGCTGTCGAACAGGAAGCCGGCGGCGCTGGGATAGCGCAGCTGCAGGGTGCGGGCGTTGATCTCTTCACGGCCGCCCATGGCGATCGCCTTCAGGTACGGCATGTTGAAGCTGCGGCAGAAGCTCTCGTCTTCCTCGCCGTGGAACTGCAGCAGGGTCGGTCGTACCGTGCGCAGCACCTCGCGCACTTCTTCCTTGCTGTTGTTGCGGAACAGCGCCACCACGTCGACCATGGGCGCGATCGCCTGGCGCATCGCGCGTGCCTCGGCCGGAGCGACCCGGCGGCTGCTTTCACGGGCAAAGATGAAACCCACCGCGTCCACGCCCAGCTCACCGGCCAGGCGGACGTCGCCGGCCCGGGTCATGCCACAGAACTTGATGCGTGTGCGGTAGTAGGAACGGCTCATAGCGTGACCTCGGCGGGCAGGTGCCAGTTGTCGGGGTACAGGGGCCCAAGGAACACCAGGCCCTGCGGCGGTGCGGTGGGACCGGCTACGGTGCGATCGCGCCCGGCCAGCAGTTCGGCGATCCATTCCACCGGCTTCTCGCCACTGCCCACCAGGATCAGCGATCCGACGATATTGCGGACCATGTGATGAAGGAATGCATTGCCCTGCACGGCGACCTCGATCACCTCGCCCTGGCGGCTGACCTGCAGTGACTGCAGCTCACGCCGGGCGTGCAGCGCCTGGCACTGCACCGAACGGAACGCGCTGAAGTCGTTCTCACCGAGCAGGGCCTGGCCGGCGGCGTGCATCAGGGTCTCGTCCAGCGCGCGGCGCTCCCAGCTCAAGGTCTGCCGGTCCAGCGCGGGCCGCACTTCGCGGTTGAGCAGGCGGTAGCGGTAGCGGCGTGCGCGCGCGGAGAAACGCGCGTGGAAATCCTCGGCCACCGGCACGCACCAGCGCACTGCGATCGAGCGCGGCAGGCGGGTGGTAGTGCCCAGCATCCACGCGCGCGGATCGCGCAGCACGTCGGTATCGAAATGCACGACCTGGCACTGGCCGTGCACGCCGGCATCGGTGCGGCCAGCACAGACCACCTGCAGCGGCGCATCGGCCACCGACGACAGGGCCTGCTCAAGGCTGGCCTGCACGCTCGGGCCGCCCTCGCCCAGGTTCTGCCAGCCCCTGAAATCGCTGCCGTCGTACTCGACGCCAAGCGCGTAACGCATGTGCTACCTCAGATATTGCGGGAGGGGCGGCGCTCAGGCCGGATCGCGTTCGGACCACACCGCCAGTTCGTTGCCGCCGGGCTCGACGAACTGGAAACGGCTGCCGCCGGGGAAGGAAAACACCGGCCGCATGATCTCACCGCCAGCGTCAAGCACCGCCGCTTCGATCGGTGCCAGCTGGTCAGCGTACAGCACCAGCAGTGGCGCACCGGCATCGCTGGCCCGCAGCGGCTGGCCGCGGAAGAAGCCGCCCTGCAGGCGGCCGTCGTCGAACGCGGTGTAGTCGCTGCCATAGTCTACGAACGACCAGCCGAACGCCTTCTCGAAGAAGGCGCGGCTGGCCGCAGGATCCGTGGAAGCGAATTCAACGTAGTCGATGCGGCGCTCGCGGCTCATGGCGCGGTCCTTGTCGGCAGGGTCGATCACGGCAGGCGGGCCAGCAGTTCGCGGGCCTGGGCCTGGCAGTGCAGGTCGCCGCCCTCGGCCACTTCCTGCAGCAACGTTCGCGCGGTCTGGGCATCGCCCAGGTCGAGGTAGGCGATGGCCAGCTCAAGGCGCTCCTGCCCGGCGCGCGGCGCCCAGCCGGCATCGCCGGCCGGCGCCGCAGTACCGTCTTCATGCGGCGCAGCGGCCAGCGCGTCGTGCGGTGCTGCGCCTGAAGCCTCGCCGTCAGGGTGCTCTGCCGGCAGGTCGAACACGCCGCGGAACTGCGGCTGCTGTTCGGCATGCAGCGCGTAGTCCGGCACTGCCACCTCGCCGGGGGCCGCCTGCGCGAGCGGCTCATCCTGCGCTGCGGCGGCCGGCGTGGGATCCTCCTGCGTGAGCACCGGCTCGTCCCAGCGCGGCAGGTCGGTCACTGCCTCGGGCAGCTCCACCACTTCGTCATCGCGCAGCGTCTGCGCCTGCCAGTCAGCCTGGGCGGCGACGTCGGCGACCGGTTCGGCAACCACGTCATCCTGCCCCCCGGTTTCGCTCGCCCAAGCCGGCATCGCCGGCTCCTGGCGGCCCGCTTCGGGCACCACCGACGACCACGAGGACTGCTCGGCCAGGGTATCCAGCGCCGCGCCCGCCGGTACCGCAGCGATCAGACCGGCGGCATCGTCTTCGTCGCGCAGCGGCGGCAGCGGCGATGGCTTGCGACGACGCAGCAGCCAGGCTGCACCGGCCGCCAGCAGCAGCACCGGCAGCCCCAGCCAGTACCACGGCGTTGCCGCATCGCGGGTATCCGGTACCTGCGCCAGGCGCTGCTGCGCGGCGGCCAGGTCGTTGTCCTTCATCGCGATCAGCGACTGCTGCTGTTCCTTGAGTTTTTCCAGGTCGGCGACGCGCTGCTTCAGCTCGCCAATCTCGGCATCGCGGGTCGCGATGTCCTCGCGTGCCTGGCGCAGTTGTTCGTTGCCCAGCATGTCACCCTCGCTGCCGGCTCCAGTGCCGGTGGTTGTGCCCGCGCGCGCGGCGTCGGAAGCCAGCGCCGGGGCGATTTCAAGTCGTGCCCCATTGGCCGCGGCCGGGGAAGAAGCGTTCGTGGTTGCCGCCGCGGCCACCGGGGCGACGGTACCGCCGGTTGCGGCACGGTGCGCGCCTGCCGCCACTGCGCGGCATGCTCGCGCACCAGCGCTGCGGCCTCGGCGGCATCGACCGCCGCCAGTGCATCGCTGCCGGGCATGCGCAGTACGGCGCCTTGCTTGAGCAGGTTGACGTTGCCGCGGATGAAGGCCTCCGGGTTGGCCCGCAGCAGGGCGATCATCGCGCGGTCGCGGCTGACCTGGTTGCCGCGGGCCACCGCGCTGGCGATCTGCGACAGGGTCTGCCCACGCTGGACGATGACGCTGCCATCGGCTGCCTGCGCGGCAGCGGGTGCAGCCCCTGCACGCGGGCGAGCCGATGCAGGTGCCGGCGCTGCCGCAGTGGACGGCGCAGGTGCGCTTGCGCTCTCCGCAGCGGCCGGTGCCGGTGCAACGTCACGGACGATGGTGTTGGAGAGGGTACCGGCCGGCGCGACGATTTCCGGTTCGGCCACCGCCAGTGCGCTCGAGGGCGCATCAACCAGTGCCGAGTATTCGCGCACCAGGCGGCCCTGGCCCCAGTCGGCCTCGATCAGGAAGCTCAGCGACGGGGTTTCGACCGGCGTCTGCGAGGTCACCCGCACCACCGCCCTGCCCTGCGCATTGCGGGTCAGTTCGAACTGCAGCTCGCTGACCAGCCCGGCCGGCCGCTGCAGGCCGACGCGCTCGAAGGTGACCGCAGAGGCCAGCGCGACGCGCAGGTTCTCCAGTTCGGATGGATCGGCCGAGACTACCGGGATTTCGGCCAGCAGGGGCTGGCCCGGCTTGGACAGGACACGGATGTCACCCAAGCCCAGGGCAAGCGCCGAACTGCTGGCCAGGGCCAGCAGCGCGGTGGAAAGATAGAGGAGCGGGCGCTTCGCGCCCCTGGCCCGTTTATTCATGGGCGACACTATAAAGCGTGCGGACCGGGGTCCGCACCCACCGAGGGGACCTTCGGTAGCGCCGGCCGCTGGCCAGCAGACACGCACGCCCACACATCACGGCAATGCCGGCCAGCGGCCGGCACTACCGGTGAGGCAACCGCTGTGATCAGCGCTGCTCGGCGGCGACCAGCTCGGCCAGCTGCACGGCGTTCAGGGCAGCGCCCTTGCGCACGTTGTCCGACACGATCCACAGGTTCAGGCCACGCGGGTGCGACAGGTCCTCGCGGATGCGGCCGACGTACACCGCGTCGGTGCCCGAGGCGTGGGTGACCGGGGTTGGGTAACCACCGGCCTCGTGACGATCCACCACTTCGATGCCCGGCGACTGCTCCAGCAGCGCGCGCGCTTCAGCGACGGTGACCTTGTCGCGGGTCTCGATCGCCACCGACTCGGAGTGGCCGTAGAACACCGGCACGCGCACCGCGGTCGGGTTCACCAGGATGCTGTCGTCACCCAGGATCTTGCGGGTCTCCCAGATCAGCTTCATCTCTTCCTTGGTGAAGCCATTGTCCTGGAAGTCATCGATGTGCGGGATCAGGTTGAAGGCGATCTGCACCGGGAAGCGCTGCGGATCGATCTCCTGGAAGCTGAGCAGCTGGCCGGTCTGCTTGCCCAGTTCCTCCATCGCCGAGCGGCCACCGCCGGACACCGACTGGTAGGTGGACACATTGATGCGCTCGATGCCGTACTTGCGGTGCAGCGGCGCCAGCGCCACCAGCATCTGCATGGTCGAGCAGTTCGGGTTGGCGATGATGCCGCGCGGACGGTTGGCGACCTGTTCCGGGTTGACCTCGGACACCACCAGCGGCACGTCATCGTCGTAACGGAAGGCCGAGGAGTTGTCGATCACCACCGCACCGGCGGCGGCGAACTTCGGTGCGTATTCCTTGGACACGCTGCCGCCAGCCGAGAACAGCGCGATCTCGACACCGGTCGGATCGAAGGTGGCCAGGTCCTGGACCTTGACCTTCTGGCCGTTGAATTCGATCTCGCCACCGGCCGAACGCTCGGAGGCGAGGACGCTCAGGCTACCGACCGGGAAATCACGCTCGGCCAGGATCGACAACATGGTCTCGCCAACGGCGCCGGTGGCACCGACGACGGCGACGTGGAAACTGCGCTGTGCATTGCTCATGGGGAACTCTCACGAAAACTGGAATGGGGAAAAACACGCACGACAGCTGGGTTCGGGGAACCTCCTCAAGCGGAGCGCGCGGAGGTTCCCTATCGTTTCCCGGTTTTTTTGCCCAGCGTCACGCGCGCGGCCATCGCCGCGTCAGCGTTGATCGCGCTCGGCATGCGCGACGGGCCGCCGTCCAGGCCGAGCCCGGCAGCCAGATTATCCACAGCCAGCTGTACCATCGCCGTGCGCGTAGCCAGCGAAGCGCTGCCGATATGCGGAGTGAGCACCACGTTGCGCAGCGCCAGCAGCTCCGGGCGCACCTTCGGCTCGCCCTCGTACACATCCAGGCCGGCGGCAGCCAGGTGGCCGTTGGCCAGCGCTTCGGCCAGCGCCAGTTCGTCGACGATGCCGCCGCGGGCGATGTTCACCAGGGTTGCCGTCGGCTTCATCTTCCCCAGCGCAGCCGCATCGATGATGTGATGCGAGGCCGGCGTGTAGGGCAGCACCGTTACCAGATGGTCGGACTGTGCCAGCAGCGTATCCAGGTCCACGTAGGTCGCGCTGAGCGACGCCTCGGTATCGGCCGGCAACCGTGAACGGTTGTGGTACAGCACCTTCATGCCGAAACCGTGCGCGCCGCGGCGGGCGATGCCCTGGCCGATGCGGCCCATGCCAAGGATGCCCAGCGCGCTGCCATGGACATCCGCGCCCAGCATGGTCTGGAACGACCACTGCTGCCACTGCCCTTCACGCAGCCAGCGCTCGGACTCAGTGATCCGGCGCGCGGTTGCCATCAGCAGCGCGAAACCGAGATCGGCGGTGGTTTCGGTCAACACGTCCGGCGTGTTGCTGGCCAGGATGCCGGCCGCGCTGAGCGCGTCGACATCCAGGTTGTTGTAGCCGACGCCGACATTGGCGATCACCTTCAGCTGCGTGGCATCGGCTACCTGGGCCGCACCGATGCGCTCGTTGAGGGTGATGATCGCGCCGTCGGCGCTGGCCAGCTGTGCGGCGATCTGGTCCGGCGACCAGGCGGTGACGGTGTCGGTGCTGCGCAGCTGCACGCGATCGCGCAGCGGCGCGATGGCCGCCTCGATCAGCGGCTGGCTCACCCACACGGTCGGCCGCGTGTCAGCCATCGATCTGCCCGGGAATGCGCGGGGTGATCGTGCCGACATCGCCGCACTGCGCGCGATGACGCAGCGCCTGGTCCATCAGCACCAGCGCCACCATCGCCTCGGCGATGGGCGTGGCGCGGATGCCGACGCAGGGATCGTGGCGGCCGGTGGTGACCACCTCGACCACGTTGCCGGCCGTATCCAGCGACGGGCCCGGCAGGCGCAGGCTGGACGTCGGCTTCAGGGCGATCGACGTGACGACCGGCTGACCGGTGGAGATGCCACCGAGGATGCCGCCGGCATGGTTGCTGGCGAAGCCCTGCGGCGTCAGCAGGTCACGGTGCTCGGTGCCCTTCTGCGCGGCGCTGGCGAATCCGTCGCCGATCTCCACGCCCTTCACCGCATTGATGCTCATCAGCGCAGCGGCCAGTTCGCCGTCAAGCTTGCCGTAGATCGGCTCGCCCCAGCCCGGCGGCACGTTGTCGGCGACCACGTCCACGCGCGCACCGACCGAGTCGCCAGACTTGCGCAGCGCATCCATGTACGCCTCCAGCTCCGGCACCTGTGCGGCGTGCGGCCAGAAGAACGGATTGTCTTCCACCGCCGACCAGTCGAAACCGGCCGGGGTGATGTCGCCCAGCTGCGACAGGTAGCCACGCACGGTCACGCCGAAGCGCTCGGCCAGCCACTTCTTGGCGACCACGCCGGCGGCCACGCGCATGGTGGTCTCGCGTGCCGAGGAACGGCCACCGCCACGCGGATCGCGGATGCCGTACTTGTGCCAGTAACTGTAGTCGGCATGGCCCGGGCGGAACTGCTGGCCGATGTTGGCGTAATCCTTGCTGCGCTGGTCGGTGTTGCGGATCAGCAGCGCGATCGGAGTGCCGGTGGTCAGGCCCTCGTATACGCCGGACAGGATCTCGACCTCGTCGGCCTCGCGCCGCGCGGAAGTGTGCCGGCTCTTGCCAGTCGCACGGCGCTGCAGGTCGTGGGCGAATTCGGTCGCGTCCAGCGCCAGCCCCGGAGGGCAGCCATCAATCACGCAGCCGATGGCCGGCCCGTGCGACTCGCCGAACGTGGTGACGGTGAACAGCTTGCCGAACGAATTGGAGCTCACGGGCGCTGCGCCGCCAGTTCGGTGATGCGTGCGCTGTGGGCGATCAGCTCGCGGCATTCGACCGCGAAGATGCCCATCTGGCCGACCTTGAACTCGATCCAGGAAAAATCGACTTCCGGCAGCAGCTTGACCAGATGCTGTTCGGACTCACCCACTTCACAGATCAGCAGACCGTCTTCGCTCAGGTGCAGCGGGGCATCGCGCAGGATCTTCAGCACCAGGTCCAGGCCATCGTCACCGGCACGCAGGCCCATTTCCGGCTCGTAGGAATACTCCTGCGGGAGGGCATCAGTCTCGTCGTTGGTGACGTACGGCGGGTTGGTGACGATCAGGTCGTAGTGGCGGCCGGTCAGGCCATTGAACAGGTCCGACTTGATCAGGGTAACGTTGTGCGCCTGCAGGCGCTCCTTGTTCTCCTCGGCCAGCGACAGTGCGTCGTCACTCAGGTCGACGCCGTCCACTTCCCAGTTCGGGTAGTAGTGGCCCATGGCGATGGCGATGCAGCCCGAACCGGTGCAAAGATCCAGCGCGCGGCTGACATCGCGGCCGGCCAGCCACGGTTCGAAACCACATTCGATCAGTTCGGCGATCGGCGAGCGCGGCACCAGCGCGCGCGTGTCACTCTTGAAGCTCAGGCCGGCGAACCAGGCCTCACCGGTCAGGTAGGCAGCGGGGATGCGTTCGTCGATGCGACGCTGGAACAGTTCCAGCACGCGCAGCTTTTCGGCCTGCAGCAGGCGTGCCTGGCCGTAGGCCGGGCCGAGGTCGTGCGGCAGGTGCAGGCTGTGCAGCACCAGCTGGGTTGCCTCATCCAGCGCATTGTCGTAGCTGTGCCCGAAGGTCAGCCCGGCTTCGTTGAAACGGCTGGTGCCGTAGCGGATCAGATCGATGATCGTGTGGAGTTCGGCGGCCGTTTCAGCGGTCATGGCGGTACTGCGGGCAAAGTGGCCCCGATTATAGGGGCTGGCGCCCGCGGCAGCATCCGTTGCGGCGGAAACGATCGGGCCGCAGCCGGTATGATGGAGCCCATTTCGCGTGGGAGCCCCCATGTTCAATCGCAATGCCGGCATCATCCTGCTGATCGCCCTGGCGGCGGGGCTTGGCCTGCTCGCCGCCCAGCAGGTGTTCGCGCCGAAGCCGCCGGCCAACGCCCGGCCACCGAAGCGATCACCCTGTACCCGCAGCCGCGTGAACTGCCCGACTTCAACCTGGCCCAGTCCGACGGCACCCGCCTGATCCCGGGCGAACTGAAGGGCCACTGGACCCTGGTGTTCCTGGGCTTCACCTTCTGCCCGGACGTCTGCCCGACCACCCTGGCCGAGCTGGCCGGCGCGCAGAACCAGTGGGAGGCCCTGCCCGATGGCCTGCGCCCGCGCGTGCTGTTCATCTCGGTCGACCCGGACCGCGACAGCGCCACCCGCCTGGGCGAGTACGTGCACGGCTTCCATAAGGACACCCTGGCCGCCACCGCCGATATCCCCTCGCTGGAGCGCTTCGCCACCTCGCTGGGTTTCGTGTTCCAGAAAGTGCCGGGCAAGCATTTCGACGAAAACCCCGAGGATTACACCGTCGAGCATTCGGCCAGCCTGGCCGTGCTCGACCCGCAGGGCCGCCTTGCCGGCCTGGTGCGCCCCCGTTCAATGCGCCGGCGATCGCCCGCGACCTGCAGAAGCTGACCGAGAAAACCGCCCCATGAGCCTCACCACCGCCCTGACGTACGCCCTGCCCCATCGCCTGCTGTCCTCGATGGCACGCTCGCTGGCGTACTCGGACGATCCGCGCGTGTCGCGCTGGCTGATCGACACCGTCACCCGCAAGTTCAACGTCAACCTGGACGAAGCGGCCAACCCGGACCCGCGCAGCTATGCGACCTTCAACCAGTTCTTCACCCGCGCGCTGAAGCCGGGCGCGCGCGTGGCCGATGCCGATCCGCGCAGCCTGGTGATGCCGGCCGACGGCCGCATCAGCCAGCTGGGGAAGATCGAGGCCGGCCGCATCTTCCAGGCCAAGGGCCAGTCGTTCACCGCCGCCGAGCTGCTGGGCAGCGACGAGGATGCCAAGCCGTACAACGACGGTCTGTACGCCACCGTGTACCTGTCGCCGCGCGACTACCACCGCGTGCACATGCCGTGGACCGGCACCCTGCGTGAAACCGTGCACGTGCCAGGACGCCTGTTCAGTGTCGGTCCTGCGGCCGTCAACGGGGTGCCGCGCCTGTTCGCCCGCAACGAGCGCCTGGTCTGCCACTTCGACACCAGCTTCGGCCCGATGGTCAGCGTGATGGTTGGCGCGCTGCTGGTATCCGGCGTGGAAACCGTGTGGAGCGGCGAGGAGATCCCGGCCTACGGCGATCGCATCACCCGCAAGGACTACCGCGGCCAGGGCATCAAGCTGGAGCGTTTCGCCGAGATGGCACGCTTCAATTACGGCTCGACCGTGGTGGTGCTGCTGCCGCCGGGCGTGGCCGAATTCGCACCGCAGCTGGGCGCCGAGAGCCCTGTGCAGCTGGGCCAGGCCCTGGCAAAGCTGCGCTGACAAAAAAGGGGATGCCGGCCAGCGGCCGGCACTACCGGTACGCGCGTTACTGCAGGACCGGTGCTGGGCCGACGTCCATGCCGTCGTAGTCTTCCACGCCGTGCTCCGCCGCCAGCGCCGCGAATTCCTGGTTGCGGCGGTCCAGCGAGGCTTCGTCGTGGATTTCCACCCGCTCCACGTGCAGCACGTGGAACGAGGCGTCGCCCTCTTCCGGTTCCTGCTCGAAGAGTTCCACGAACGTGTAGCCCTGCGCCTGCAGGTGCTGGGCCAGCGCCTGCAGCGGCTCGGCACTGGCGTGGACGAAGAAATACCCCCACAGCAACGGGCCGTTGATGTCCCAGTCGGTGTTTTCGCGGAGGTTGGCGAACAGGTTGCGGGTGTCTTCGAGATCCATGCGGGTTCCAGGGGTCGGGGGAATTACTTGTCGCAGCCCTGCAGCTTCAGCGTCTGGCCGTGGCGCAGGCTGTAGGCCGGTGCCTTCAGGCCGTTGGCGCGGGCCAGGGTCGGCAGGTCGCACTGGAACTTGGCGGCGATGGCGCCCAGGGTCTCCCCCGGCCCACCTTGTGGCTGCGCACCGGCTTCGGGCGCGCCGCCGGTGCCGGGCGTGGCGTCGACACCGGCGCCACCGGTGCGGTCGGCACGCTGGTGGATGCAGCCGCGTCGGCCACCGGCACCACGCCGCCCACCGCCACGCTGCCGGTATAGCTCGCCACGGCCGGGCGCTTGATCGCCGCGTTGAGATCAGCGGTGATCAACGTGCGGGCCAGGTCGGCACGCGGGCCACTGACGCAGTTGCGCTGGTACAGGCCGGCGATGCGGGTGGTGGCATTGATCAGCGTGCCGGCCGGAATCCAGCCATCGGCCTCATAGCGCGGGTTGAGGTTGCGCAGCGCACGCATGTAGCCATCGCGGGTACCGTGGCTGCCCAGGCAGATGGTCAGTTCGTAGATGGTGGTCGACTTGGCCAGGCGCAGCGTGGCCGGCTGCGCGCTGATCTTCGGGAACTCCACGCCGTACTGCTGCGGGTGCAGGAAGATCCAGGCCGCGGCGATCACCATCGGCACGTAGTCCTTGGTCTCGCCCGGGAACTGGTTGTAGACGCTGTCGGTCCAGAAGCTCTGCCCACCGCTCTGCTTGAACACGCGTGCGGCACGGCCTTCACCACCGTTGTAGGCGGCCACCGACATTTCCACGTTGTTGTTCAGTTCGCGCAGGCGCTCGTTGAGGTAGCTGGCGCTGGCTTCAGCGGCGCTGCGCGCGTCGAAGCGGGTATCGAAGCCGGTGCCGTCCGGGCCCAGGCCGAAACGGCGGCCGGTGGCCGGCATGAACTGCATCAGGCCGGCGGCGCCGGCGCGCGAGGAAGCATGCACACGGCCGTTGGATTCCTTGGCCATGATCCCGAACAGCAGCGCCTCGGGCAGGCCGCGCTTTTCCCACTCCGGCCACATCACCGCGCGCAGGTTCTGGTAATTCTCGTAGCTGGTCAGCAGCGCCGGTCGCATGTCGGTCAGCCAGCGACGGATGCCGGCCTGCACCGCCGGGTTGTACTCGACCATGCTGTCGAAGGCGTGCCGTTTGTCGTTCAACAGCGCGGCAGCGCGCGCGGCCTCGGGCACGTCGGCGGTGAGGGGGCCGATGTGGTCCGGGTCGGCTTCCAGACGGTCACCGCCCTCATCGGCCACGTCATCGCTGGCGGCGGCATCGGCGTCGTGCTTGAGCAGGCGCTTGTAGCTGGCCAGCAGGGTCCCCATCTGGCAGCCCTTCTGCTTGACGCAGTCGTTGAGGACATCTTCCATGTCCTCCAGCGCGGCATCGGCTTCGTTGCTGCCCTTGGGATCGGCGTTGGCGACCAGCAGCAGGGCATCGCCGTAGCGCTTTTCGGCGGCGGTCATGCGCTGCTGCAGCGCATCCACCTTCACCTTGTCCCGGGCCGAAACCCGCTGTGCGTGGGCGTCGGGCGCCAGGGAAACCAGGCCGGCCAGGGCCAGCAGCGGCCAACCGCGGGAAATCAGGACAGGAACGGGCATTGATGGCACTGTGTGCGAAACAGGCAGGCAGAGTAGCGGCGCCGCCAAGGTCCGGGCAAGCCGACCTTCGGACCGTCACTGCCGGCGGTTAACATTGGGCTATTCATCACAAGGGCTGGACCATGGATCCGATTCTGCTCGGCAAAGGCATTACCGACGATGTTGCCGTCACCCTGCTGCCGAAACTCGGCAACCGCCACGGCCTGGTGGCCGGCGCCACCGGTACCGGCAAGACCGTGACCCTGATGACCTTGGCCGAGGGCTTCTCGCGACGGGGCGTGCCGGTGTTCCTGGCCGATGTGAAGGGCGATGTCTCCGGCCTGGCCGTGCCCGGCACCGGCGCAGAAAACCTGCTCCAGCGTGCCGCCGAGATCGGCGTGGCCGACTATGCGCCGGCCGCCAGCCCCACCATCTTCTGGGACCTGTACGGCAAGCTGGGCCACCCGGTGCGCACCACGGTCAGCGAGATGGGCCCGACCCTGCTGTCGCGCATCCTCGAATTGAACGACACCCAGGCCGGGGTACTCGACATCGTATTCAAGCTGGCCGACGACCGCGGCCTGCTGCTGCTGGACATGGACGACCTGCGCGCCCTGCTCGGCCTGGTTGCCGAGGAGCGCAAGGACATTTCCACCGAGTACGGCCTGGTCAGTGCGCAGTCGATCGCGGCGATCCAGCGTTCGGTGCTGCGCCTGGCGCAGGACGGTGGCGAGAATTTCTTCGGCGAACCGGCACTTGAACTGG
This sequence comes from Stenotrophomonas sp. pho, assembly GCF_006228405.1. NCBI lineage: Bacteria > Pseudomonadati > Pseudomonadota > Gammaproteobacteria > Lysobacterales > Lysobacteraceae > Stenotrophomonas > Stenotrophomonas sp. pho. Next base: position 3,142,746 of record NZ_CP029759.1, read on the forward strand.
CCGACATCATGCGGGTCAACCACGACGGCCGCGGCATGATCGGCATCCTCGCCGCCGACCAGCTGGTGCTCAAGCCCAAGCTCTATTCCACTTTCCTGCTGTGGCTGCTGTCGGAACTGTTCGAGCAGCTGCCGGAAGTGGGCGACCTGGACAAGCCGAAGCTGGTCTTCATCTTCGACGAGGCGCACCTGCTGTTCGATGATGCACCGCCGTCGCTGGTGCAGCGCATCGAGCAGGTGGTGCGCCTGATCCGTTCCAAGGGCGTGGGCGTGTACTTCTGCTCGCAGTTCCCCGACGACGTGCCGGGCAATATTCTCGGCCAGCTGGGCAATCGCGTTCAGCACGCACTGCGTGCGTTCACCCCGCGCGACCAGAAGGCGGTGAAAACCGCGGCCGAGACGTTCGTGCCGAATCCGAAGCTGGACGTGGCCAAGGTGCTGAGCCAGCTCGGCACCGGTGAGGCACTGGTATCCACGCTGCAGGACAAGGGCGTGCCGATGCCCGTGCAGCAGACGTTGATCGCGCCGCCGCGCTGCCGGATGGGACCGATCACCGAGGCCGAGCGTGCACAGGTACGCGCCGGCAGCCCGGTCGGCAGCCGCTACGACACCGCGATCAACCGCGAATCGGCCGCCGAACTGCTGGCCCAGCGCGCGCAGAAGAGCATCGAGCAGGCACAGGCGCCGGCCGCGCGCAGCCGCGAGCAGGACGAAGCTCAGGAAGGGGGTTCGGCCAGGCCATCAAGGATGCGATCTTCGGCACCAAGCGCCGCCAGGGCATGATCGAAACCATGGCCAAGCAGACCACGCGCACTGTCGGCACCAAGCTGGGCAACCAGATCGTGCGCGGCATCCTCGGTGGCATCTTCGGCGGCAAGCGCTAGCTGCCCCTGCTGGGGTCAGAGCCCTTTCCGCTGGAAAGGGATCTGACCCTGCTCTCTCATTCGTCATCCAGAAAAGAAGTCGTATTGCATGTCCCGTTGGCGTCCCCCCGCAGAAAAAAGCACCGCCCTGATCACCGCTTCCGGGCATGCGCGACTGAAGGCCGAACTGGATGAGCTATGGCGCGTGCGCCGCCCGGAAGTGGTGAAAGCGCTCGCCGCCGCTGCAGCAGAAGGCGACCGTTCCGAAAACGCCGAGTACACCTACCGCAAGAAGCAACTGGGCGAGATCGACCGCCGCGTGCGCTACCTGACCAAGCGGCTGGAATCGCTGCGCGTGGTCGATACGACGCCAACCGATCCGCTCGCAGTGTTCTTCGGCGCGTGGGTGGAACTGGAGAACGTGGACAGCGGCGACACCAGCCGCTATCGCATTGTCGGCCCGGATGAGACCGATGCGGGCCTGGGCTGGATCAGCATCGATTCCCCCTGGCGCGTGCGCTGCTGAAGAAGCGGCTGGATGATGAGTTCTCGGTGGAGCTGCCCGGCGGGCAGTTCACCTTTGCAGTGATCGGCGTGGAGTACGAGCCTATGTAGCGTCGAGCCATGCCCGACCTCGCCGCCGTTGTAGAGCCGAGCCCATGCTCGGCTGATGGGCAACGCAGCCGAGCATGGGCTCGGCTCTACAACGGTGGCGGGTACGTGCGCCCTGCACGAGGCGGGCGGAAATAGTCGGCATTGCGGTAGAAGGCAGAATCCTGCACGTCATGCCAGCCGGGAACACCGGCCAATGGTAACGGCCGCAGCTGAAGCGGATCGGTCACTGCCCTGCCCTCGGCAATGGCAGCGCTCACCACGTCGACACAGGCGGCTTCGACATCGCCCTGCACCACCACGCACTTGCCGACCAGCAATCGCCCCGGCAGCAGGGCCTGTTCCATCAGCGCATGCCCGAATACCACAGTGATGGCGATGTCACCGCTCTGCCAGTTCACCGGGTCAAACAACGCGGGCCAGTCGTGTGCATCCCAGGCAGCCAGCAGTGAGTCATCGCGCACACGCACGATCACGCCGGTTTCGTCGAACTGGGTCAAGGCGGCCTGCGCGCGATTGCGCTGGCCGGGTGGCATCGCCTCGATATGCAGGCACTGCCGCACGTTGAGCGCGCGCTTCAGCTGCGGCTGTGAGGCCCACACCAGCGCATTGAACAGGTCGTGCCAGTTGCCGGCACGGGTGGCGATGCGTCCCTGCGCGATACGCGCCTCATAATGCAGGCCATCGGCCAGCAGCGCGGCGTCCTGTTCAACCAGGCGCTTGCCAGGCACGGCCAGACGTGCATCGAGCGCCGCGATGGACGGCCATGCGATGCCGTCCAGCAGGTCACGGAAGTCCTGAAGCCCGGCAAACAGCGGGTGCTCGAACCGCCGTGCAGCTACCGCCGCACGTGGCGGCGGTACGAAGCGCCGTGAACCACCGCCGTTGCCGGTGGCGGCCGTCGCTGCGATCACAGCACCTTGAGGTCGAACGCCGGACGGGGGCGGCCGCCAGCGCGTCACCGTACAGGTCATGCTCGTCGCTCTCGGTGATCTCCACGTCGACGAATTCGCCCACGCGCAGCGGCACCTGGTCGGCATTCTGGATGTGCACCAGGCCGTCGATCTCCGGGGCATCGGCCTTGGAGCGGGCCACGGCGATGTCGCCTTCGATGGCGTCGACCAGGCACTGCTGCACGGTGCCGATCTTGGCTTCCAGGCGCGCGGCGGAAATCTGCGCCTGCTTCTCCATGAAACGGGCCAGGCGTTCCTGCTTCACCTCTTCCGGCACGGCGTCAGGCAGGTCGTTGGCGGTGGCACCCTCGACCGGCGAGTAGGCGAACGCACCGACGCGATCCAGCTGCGCTTCGTCAAGGAACGACAGCAGTTCCTCGAACTCGGCTTCGGTCTCGCCCGGGAAGCCGACGATGAAGGTCGAACGCACAGTGATGTCCGGCGCGATACGGCGCCAGTTCTGCACGCGCTCCAGGGTCTTCTCCACCGCGCCGGGGCGCTTCATCAGGCGCAGGATGCGCGGGCTGGCGTGCTGGAACGGGATATCCAGGTACGGCAGGATGCGATTCTCGGCCATCAACGGCACCACTTCGTCCACGTGCGGATACGGGTACACGTAGTGCATGCGCACCCATGCATCCAGCTCCGACAGGCCTTCGCACAGCGCCTTCAAACGGGTCTGGTAGGCCTTGTCGCGCCACATCTTCTCGGCGTACTTCACGTCCACGCCGTAGGCCGAGGTGTCCTGCGAAACCACCAGCAGCTCACGCACGCCACCACGCACCAGGCGCTCGGCTTCGCGCAGCACCTCATCCACCGGGCGCGAAACCAGCTTGCCGCGCATCGACGGAATGATGCAGAAGCTGCATTTGTGGTTGCAGCCTTCGGAAATCTTCAGGTACGCGTAGTGGCGCGGGGTCAGCTTGATACCGTAGTCGGGCACCAGGTCCACGAACGGATCGTGCTTGGGCGGCAGTGCTTCATGCACCGCTTCCATCACGCTCTGGTAATCCTGCGGGCCGGACACCGCCAGCACGTTGGGGTACGCCTCGCGGATCTGCTCCGGGCGCTTGCCCAGGCAGCCGGTGACGATGACCTTGCCGTTCTGGTTCATCGCTTCGCCAATCGCGTCCAGCGACTCGGTCACCGCAGAATCGATGAAGCCGCAGGTGTTGACCACCACCACGTCGGCCGAATCGTAGGACGGGACGATGTCGTAGCCTTCCGAACGGAGCTGGGTGAGGATGCGCTCGGAATCGACGAGGGCCTTCGGGCAGCCAAGGCTGACGAAGCCGACTTTGGGGTTCAGCTGGGACATGGAATCGCGGGACTCTGGGGGCCGGGGCCCCTGCCGTCGTGGCAGGGGTTCCTGGGGGCCGGGGCCTGAAAGGGCGCCAGTATACCGGGGTTGGCGGCCGCGCTCTGAATGGCCAGCCGCCCGATCCCGCACAGCCGCTGACATCGCGCTAACCCATGCAGCACCGACAATGCCGTTCTGTTCCCCACAACGAGATGGAAACGATGGCCGAGTGGATCACCCTGGATACGCATCACGGCCCGGTACGGGCCTGGCAGGCCCTGCCGGAAGGCACGCGCGCGGCGGCCTGGTGGTGGTGCAGGAAATCTTCGGCGCCAATCCGCATATCCGCAGCGTGGCCGAGCGCTTCGCGGCGGAAGGCTATGCGGTGCTGGCGCCCTCGTTCTTTGACCTGCTCGATGGCCCCGACGCCGATCCGGACGCGCTGCCCTACGACGCCGACGGCGTGAAGCAGGGCCTGGAACGGGTCGGCGCGCTGGGCATGGAGCGGGCGCTGGAAGTGGTCCGCGCGGCGGCCACCCGGCTGGCCCCCTACGGCAAGGTGGGCACCGTCGGCTACTGCTGGGGCGGCACGGTGGCGATGCTGTCCGCAGTGCGCCTGGGGCTGCCGTCGGTCAGCTACTACGGCGCCCGCAACGTCCAGTTCCTTGATGAGACACCCAAGGCGCCGGTGATCTTCCACTTCGGCGCCCAGGACCGCAGCATCCCACCGGAAGCCGTGCAGGCCCACCGCGAGAAGCTGCCGCAGATGGCCACCTACGTCTATCCGGCCGATCATGCCTTCAACCGGGAGGTCGGACATGCGTATGATCCAGACAGCGCCGCCCTGGCGCTGCAACGCACCCTGGACTTCTTCTCGGAGCATCTTGGATGAGCGAATTCGAACTCGATTCACGCCTGGCCGCCGATAGCGTGCTGGTGGCGGAAGGACCGTTGTCGCAAGTGCGGCTGATGAACGACGAACGATTCCCCTGGCTGGTGCTGGTACCGCGCCTGGCCGGGGTCACCGAGTGGATCGAGCTGGACGGCGAGCAGCAGGACAAGCTCCGCACCGAGCTCAACCGCGCCTGCAAGGCCCTGAAGGGCTCCGACGGGGTGGAAAAGATCAACATCGGGGCGCTGGGCAATATCGTGCGCCAGCTGCATTTCCATGTGATCGGCCGCCACGACGGTGATCCGGCCTGGCCGGGCCCGGTCTGGGGCAGCGGCCCGGCGCACCGCTACGAGCCGGCGGCGCTGGACCAGCATGTCGCCTACTGGAAGGAACGGCTAGGATATCCGGCCCTGTCCTGAGCCTTCGCCGACCCGATGCGATTCAACCTCGTTGCCGCCGTCCTGCTGATCCTGATCGGCCTGTTCATGCTCGCCAGCAATCTCGGCTGGACGCACCTGAACCTGTCCAAGCTGCTGCTGACCTGGTGGCCGGTGGCCCTGGTGGGTGTCGGCATCGCGATGCTGTTCGGTCGCGGCAAATAAGGAAGGCGGCGCATTGCGCCGCCTTCCTTCATGTGGAGCCGGGCCATGCTCGGCTGCCCTGCCTTGAAGCCGAGCATGGCTCGGCTCTACAGATCGCCTGCAATCTTCAGGTCCGCGGCAGGGTCACGCCGGTCTGGCCCTGGTACTTGCCGCCACGGTCGCGGTACGACGTCTCGCAGATGTCATCGGCGGCCGCCTGGAAGAACAGCATCTGCGCCACGCCTTCGTTGGCGTAGATGCGCGCCGGCAGCGGCGTGGTGTTGCTGAATTCCAGGGTGACGTGGCCTTCCCATTCCGGCTCCAGCGGCGTCACGTTGACGATGATGCCGCAGCGCGCGTAGGTGCTCTTGCCCAGGCACACCACCAGGGTATCGCGCGGAATGCGGAAGTACTCCACGGTACGCGCCAGCGCGAAGCTGTTCGGCGGGATGATGCACTCATCGCCGACGATATCCACGAAGCTGCCCGGATCGAAGTGCTTGGGATCGACGATCGTCGAGTTGATGTTGGTGAACACCTTGAACTCGCGCGAGCAGCGCACGTCATAGCCATAGCTGGACGTGCCATAGCTGACGATGCGCTGGCCGTTGGCCTGCTTGACCTGCCCGGCCTCGAACGGCTCGATCATGCCGTGCTGCTCGGACATGCGGCGGATCCAACGGTCACTCTTGATGCTCATGCTTTGTCCTGGGGGGTACGAGGGGGCGCGAGGATTCTAGCAGGGGGCCGGCCTGCGCCGGCGGCCCCTGCCCCGGCACTTACAGCAGCGAGGACAGGATCGGGATCGAGGCCCGCGGGCGCTTGCCGACTTCCTCGATCAGGCGCTGCGCGGCATGGCGGTAGGCCTGGGCCGGTGCCGAATCCGGCTGGGCCACGGTGATCGGCGTGCCTGCATCGCCCTGCTCGCGGATGCCGATCTGCAGCGGCAGCGACCCCAGCAGCGGCACGCCGTACTGCGCGGCCATGCGCTCGCCGCCACCCTCGCCGAACAGGTGCTCGATGTGCCCGCAGCTGCTGCACGTGTGCACCGCCATGTTCTCGACGATGCCCAGCACCGGCACCTCGACCTTCTCGAACATCTTCAGCGCCTTCTTCGCATCCAGCGTGGCGATGTCCTGCGGCGTGGTGACGATCACCGCACCGGCCAGCGGAATCTTCTGGGTCAGGGTCAGCTGGATGTCACCCGTGCCCGGCGGCAGGTCGATCAGCAGGAAATCCAGGTCGTCCCACAGGGTATCGTTGAACAGCTGGGTCATCGCCGAGGTGGCCATCGGGCCGCGCCAGATCATCGGGGTGTCTTCTTCGATCAGGTAGCCGATCGACATGGTGTCCACGCCGAACGCACGCAGAGGCTCGATGCTCTTGTTGTCCGGGCTTTCCGGGCGGCCGGACAGCCCCAGCATGGCCGGCACGCTGGGGCCGTAAATGTCGGCGTCGAGCACGCCCACCCGCGCACCGAGCTGCTGCAGCGCCACGGCCAGGTTCACCGAGGTGGTGGACTTGCCGACGCCGCCCTTGCCCGAACCGACCGCGATGACATTGCGGATGCGGGCATGCGGCGTAAGTCCCTTCTGGACCTGGCTGGCATGGGGACGGCGGGGAGAACTGTTCACAACGAGCACCGGCGGAGTCAGGGGAATAACCCGACATCATACAAGCTGGACGTAACCTGACTGAAATTCAGGATTGCGACGGATTCGTGCACAGATTGTTAAGTTCATGTTACGTTCGATCAGCACTGTTTTGAGCTGCGGAGCCCGTTGTTCCGGCCCGCGCGATGGCGCATGCGCAGTGCCGTTTTTGTTTTTTGCTCTCCATTGGAACTACATGAAACACGTCAGCAATACCGCACGTCGCAACACGCTCGCCGTCGCCCTGATTTCCGCTCTGATGGCCGCCTCCCGGCAATGGCCCAGGACAAGGCGACCAACCTGGACAAGATCACCGTCACCGGTTCGCTGATCCCGCAGACCCAGGTCGAAACCCAGACCCCGGTGATGTCCATCACCGCCGAAGACATCCAGACCCGCGGCTTCAGCAGTGTTGCTGAAGTGCTGCAGCAGTCATCGCTGACCACCGGCGGCCTGCAGGGTGGCCAGACCTCGGGTGCGTTCACCCAGGGCGCCGAAGCCGCCGGCATGTTCGGCCTGAATCCGGGCTACACCAAGTACCTGATCAACGGCCGCCCGATGCTCTCGTATCCGGCGCTGTACAACGGCAGCGAGTCGTTCAACAACATCAGCGGCATTCCGATCGACATCGTCGAGCGCATCGAAGTCCTGCCGGGCGGCCAGTCGTCGCTGTATGGCTCGGACGCGATCGCCGGCGTGGTCAACATCATCCTGAAGGAACGCATGGACGGCGGCACGATGTCGATCCGTGGCGGCACCTACACCGAAGGTGGTGGCAGCAACATCCGCTTCAGCGCCGCCAAGGGCTTCAACGCGTTCGACGACCGCTTCCACGCCCTGGTCAACGTGCAGATCGAAAACGGCAGCCCGATCTGGGGCTACCAGCGTGACATCACCAAGCAGAACAACCCGGTCGGTTACACCGCGCAGCTGCCGTCGAACGACTTTGCTGTCATCGGCAACGCCGACAACAAGCTGTACATGATGGACCCGACCCGCTGCGCCAACGTGGCAGGCCTGTACGACGGCACCACCACCGTCGGCAAGCGTGCATCGGGCGAATCGTGCGGCTCGGTGTACAGCGCCGGCTACAAGACCCTGAAGAACGGCAAGAACAGCGGCCAGTTCTACTCGTCGATGACCTTCGACGTGAACGACAACTTCCAGCTGTTCGCCGACGTGCTGTACAGCAAGGAAAAGACCGAATTCACCTCCGGCTCCAGCGCCCTGTGGTGGGGCACCAAGTCGGTGATGGGCGGCTTCTACGACCAGGGCCTGGGCAAGGTCGTGAACCTGCAGCGCGCCTTCGCGCCGGAAGAAATCGGCCCGGGCCACTACAACAACATCCTGAACTCCGATGAGAGCCGTTCCTACCAGGTCACCCTGGGCGGCAAGGGCATGGTCGGCGACTGGGACTACAGCGCCAGCTTCACCCGCGGCGAATACCGTCTGGACCAGAACCGCTTCGCGCGCTGGAAGGACAAGATCGAAGGCTTCTTCGGCGACACCGTGCTGGGCCCGCGCCTGGGCACCACTGCTGATGGCTTCGGCATCTACAACCCGAACTACACCGCCTTCTACTCGCCGATCACCCCGGACCAGTTCGCCAGCTTCACCGGCTATGGCACCCACCGCAGCAAGACCTGGCAGAACCTCGGTCGCGTGCAGGTGACCAACGGTTCGCTGTTCTCCCTGCCGGGCGGCGACGCCGGCCTGGCCGTCGTGCTGGAAGGCGGCAGCGAGGGTTGGGATTACTCGCCCGACCAGGCCTTCGTCGATGGCAACGCGTGGGGCGCCAGCGCCGTGGCCGGTGCCGGCCACCGCAGCAACTACGCGGTGACCAGCGAACTGCGCATGCCGGTGTTCGAGTCGCTGACCATCAGCGCCTCGGGCCGCTATGACGCCTTCAAGATCGCCGACAAGACCGTCGACAAGGCCACCTACAGCATCGGCCTGGAATACCGTCCGGTGGAAAGCCTGCTGCTGCGCGGCAAGTACGGCACCGCGTTCCGCGCGCCGACCCTGTCCGATGCCTTCCAGGGCATGAGCGGCTCGTTCGCCTCCGGCCAGAACGACTACTACCGCTGCAGCCAGATGGGTTACGCGCTGCGTGACGAAGCCTGCTCGTTCTACAAGACCACCTCGGTGTACAGCGAAAAGTCCGGCAACCCGGACCTGAAGCCGATCACCGCCGACGTGTGGAGCGCAGGCGTGGTGTGGGCCCCGGTGAGCAACTTCTCGCTGTCGGTCGACTACTACAACTGGAAGATCAAGAACGAGGTCAAGACCCTGAGCACCGACCAGCTGCTGCTGGCCGAGTACCAGTGCCACAACGGCCTGCCGAACAACACCTCGGCCAGCTGCCAGAACGTGACCGACTGGGTGACCCGCGACGCCGGTGGCAACCTGACCCGCGTGTACACCCGAAGCTCAACGTGGCCAGCCAAAACCTGGAAGCGGTGACCGTCGGTGCCAAGTACCAGCAGGACCTGGGCCGCTTCGGTTCGCTGATGTTCTCCGGCAACTACACCAACATGCTCAAGCGTGAAGTGGTGGCCCTGCCGGGTGCGCAGAAGCTGGACCTGCTGAGCGATCCGTACAACATGTGGTACTACGACAACTTCGCCAAGGTACGCGGCGACGTGTCGGTGGGCTGGGCCATCTCCAAGTTCACCACCACCGTGTACGCGAACTACGTCGGCAGCACCCCGAACTACCTGGCCTACACCGGCCGCAGCTACGACTACGTCCACTCCTCCGGCGCCAAGGCCGGCAAGTGGGGCTCGTACACCACGTACAACATGAGCCTGAACTACCAGGCACAGGACGATCTGACCCTGTCGCTGATGGTCAACAACGTGTTCAACAAGCTGCCGGAAGGCCAGCGCTACAACTACCCGGGCAACGAATCGACCCCGTTCAACGACGGCTTCTACAGCGTCTACGGCCGTCAGATCTCGGCCCAGGTCAAGTACGACTTCTAATCCCGTCGTATCCCGGACCGCGTGTCTGGACCAGGCCCCGCTTCGGCGGGGCCTTTTTTTTGCACCACTGCGCCCCACCCTCCCGTCCGGCCTGTAGCAGAAAGTGTGATCCACAGCGCACAAACATCCAGGTTCCCGGCAGCGCTGATCCAAGGCAACGCATTGATCTACAGGGCATATCCGCAATGCCGACATGCTCCCTTGCACGCCGCCATCTTTTGAAACATGCCAAAACAAATCGCCTTATCCATTGATTCGTAAGCGTTTTTTCATTTCCCAACGGCGCATTGATGTGACAGGCCTGTGTTGACAGCGTTAACGACGTGTTACGGTCGACCTGAATGGAGTCACACTGAACGAATTGTTAATGCGCAGGGAATGCGCCGCCAAGACATTGCTCACTACGGGGATCCACCATGTCTCGCCAACGTTCCACGCTCTCGCGCCACCCTTTGACCCTCGCCCTGCTCGGCACCCTCCTGGCCTCCGGCACCGCCCTGGCCCAGGACGGCAATGCGCCGACCCAGCTTGATCGTGTGACCGTCACCGGGTCGCTGATTCCGCAGACCGAGATCGAGAACCACACGCCCGTCCTGACCGTCACCGCCGAGGATATCCAGACCCGCGGTTTCACCAGCGTCGCCGATGTCCTGCAGCAGTCCTCGCTGTCCACGGGCGGCCTGCAGGGTGGCCAGACCTCCGCATCCTTCACCCAGGGCGCCGAAGCGGCGGGCATGTTCGGCCTCAGCCCGGGCTATACCAAGTACCTGATCAACGGCCGCCCGATGCTCTCGTATCCGGCGCTGTACAACGGCGGCGATACCTTCAACAACATCAGCGGCATCCCGATCGACATCGTCGAGCGCATCGAGATCCTGCCGGGTGGCCAGTCGTCGCTGTACGGCTCGGACGCGATCGCCGGCGTGGTCAACATCATCCTCAAGGAGCGCATGGATGGCGGTGTGCTCAATGTGCGCGGCGGTGCCTACAGCGAAGGTGGCGGCAACAGCTTCCGCTTCAGCGGCGCACGCGGTTTCAACTCCAAGGATGACCGCTTCCATGCACTGGTCAACGTGCAGTACGAGAAGACCAGCCCGATCTGGGGTTACCAGCGCGACCTGACCAAGGTCAACAACCCCGACGGTTACAGCCCGCAGTACGTCTCCAACGATTTCCTGGTGCTGCTGCCGGCCGCCAACAACCGCTACGCGATGATGGACCCGAACCGGTGCGCCAACGTGGCGGGCCAGTTCGACGGCACCACCGTGCTCGGTACCCGTCCGACCGGCCAGGCCTGCGGCTCGGTCTACGGCACCGGTTACAAGACCATCAAGAACGGCAAGGAAAGCGGGCAGATCTACAGCTCGGCCACCTTCGACGTGAACGACAATTTCCAGCTGTTCGGCGACGCGCTGTACAGCCTGGAGGAGGTCAAGTACGCCACCGGTTCCGGCTACACCTGGTGGGGCACCTCCTCGGGCTGGGGCCGCTTCTACGACCAGGCCAGCGGCCAGTACATGAACCTGCAGCGCGTGTTCGCGCCGGAGGACATCGGCGGCGGCGGTTACCGCGACATCATGAACACCGACCGCAACAAGGCCTACCAGGTCACCCTTGGCGGCCGCGGCACCGCAGGCAACTGGGACTACAGCCTCAGCTTCACCCGTGGCGAGTACAAGCTGACCGAGCGCAATTTCGTGCGCTGGAACGATCCGATCAACGACTACTTCGAGCAGCGCGTGCTGGGCCCGGTGCTGGGTACCACCAGCACCGGCTACAACATCTACAGCCCGAACTGGGAAGCGTTCTACGCACCGCTGCCCGCTGGTGACTTCCAGAGCTTCACCGGCTACAGCTACAGCGAAAGCCGCACCTGGCAGAACCTGGCCCGCGCCCAGGTCACCAATGGCTCGCTGTTCAAGCTCCCGGGTGGCGATGCCGGCTTCGCCGTGGTTCTGGAAGGCGGCAGTGAAGGCTGGGATTACACGCCCGACCCGGGCCTGATGGACGGCAGCGTGTGGGGGACCACCGCCGTATCCGGTGCCGGCCATCGCAGCAACTACGCGGTGACCACCGAACTGCGCATGCCGCTGCTGGAAACGCTGACCGTCACCGGCTCCGGCCGCTATGACGCCTTCAAGATCGGCAGCAACACCGTGGACAAGGCCACCTACAGCGTCGGCATCGAGTTCCGCCCGATCGAAAGCCTGTTGTTCCGTGGCAAGTACGGTACGGCGTTCCGCGCACCGACCCTGTCCGATGCCTTCCAGGGCCGCAGTGGTTACTACGCCAACGGCTCCACCGACTACTATCGCTGCGGCCAGCTGGGCTACGACCCGGCCAACACCACCGGCTGCCCGTACGACAGCGTCTCGGTGTTCGGCACCCGCTCGGGCAACCCCGACCTGGAGCCGATCACCGCCGACGTCTGGAATGCAGGCGTCGTGTGGGCACCGATCAACAACCTGTCGCTGTCGGTCGACTACTACAACTGGAAGATCAAGAACGAGGTCGATACGCTCAGCTCCGACCAGCTGCTGCTGGCCGAGTACTACTGCCGCAACGGCCAGTCCAACAACACCTCGGCCAGCTGCCAGAACGTCGATGACTGGATCACCCGTGATGCATCGGGCGTGCTCGACGAGATCTACACGCCGAAGATGAACGTCGCGCGCCAGAACCTGGAAGCACTGACCGCCAGCTTCAAGTACGTGCAGGACATCGGTCGCTTCGGTTCGCTGCAGTTCTCGGCCAACTACACCGACATGCTCAAGCGCAAGCTGCAGCCGCAGCCGGGTGACGAGTTCCTGGACCTGCTGCACGACCCGTATGCGATGTGGGTGTATGACTCGTACGCCAAGGTACGCGCGGACGGCTCGATCGGCTGGGCCAAGGACAACTGGACCACCACCCTGTATGCCAACTACATCGGCAAGACGCCGAACTACATGGCTTACGTGGGCAACGGCTATGACTACGTCCACAGCTCCGGCTACAAGGCAGGCAAGTGGGGTTCCTACACCACCTACAACCTGAGCGTGAACTACCGCGCGATGGAAAACCTGACCCTGTCGCTGATGGTCAACAACGTGTTCAACAAGATGCCGGACAACCAGCGCTACAGCTTCGCCGGCACCAGCGGCCAGCCGTACAACAACTACCTGTACAACGCCTACGGGCGCGCGATCTACGTGCAGGCCAAGTACGCGTTCGGCGTGAAGTAATCCCGCAACCGCAGCAACGGAAAAGCCCCGCCATGGCGGGGCTTTTTCGTGTCCGGCCTGAGCGGATGGAAGAACAGGCCCTGGTGGAACAGGGCCTGCCCATTCCCGGCCCCAGCGGAGCTGGCACTTGGGCTCATCGAACGCATCCACGCGCTCCACGAACGGCACAAGCGCGTTTGCCGCCTGACCACTATTCTTCGGCATGTAGCCGTAGAAACCGAGTGCAACTTGGCCGAATCGGCCCATACCCCGGTTGTAGAAACTTGTCGATCTCGGCCGACTGCTACAACTGCAAGATCGAGAACGAAGTTGATGCAGCCAGCATAGACCCGCTGCTGCTGGCCGAGTACTGCTGCCGCAACGACTTGCCGAAGAGCTCCTCATCCACCCGTCAGAACGTGGCCGACTGGGTCGTACGCGATTCGGCCAGCAACCTGAGCTCGCTGTGCCCCCCCGAAGATGAGCCTGCCAGAACCTGCAGGCCCTTACCGTCGGCTTCACGTACTTGCAAGACATCGGCCGCTTCGGTTCGCTGCAGTTCTCGGACAACTACACCAACATGCTGAAGCATGAAGTGCAGGTGCAGCCGGGTGAGGACTTCCAGGACCTGCTGGGCAACCCGAAGTCGATTTGGAACTACGAAAGCTACGCAAAGGCAGTTCCGACACATCGACGGCCTAGTCGCCAGGCAAGGGGATCGCCACGCGGCAGGCCAATTACGGCAGCTTCCTCCGCCCCTCTGATGAACACCGCTCCTGGACGGATGATGAAACGCCTATTTGCGCAAAGTGGCCCATCTCACCACGTTCAGCTTCGCGTCATCAAGTTGTCGCCGGCAGATCACAATTGATATTAAACGATTGTATTTGTTGCACTTTCAGCCAACTCCGAAGTGCACCCAGGTACCATTTTGTGACATTTGTATGCATTTCTCGTTAAGGCCGTGTTAGGTTCCATGAACGACGCCCGTTATATGAACTTAGATGTAACGAACGGACGGAACAGCACGCTTCAATTCATTAGGGGACCCATAACGATGACGTACAACCGCCCACCTGGCCGTCACCCGCTCAGCAGCGCCCTGCTCGTCGGTCTGCTCGCCGTGGCCGCAGCACCTGCCTTCGCGCAGGAAGCCTCCTCCAACCCGATCGACCTCGATCGCGTCAGTGTGACCGGCTCGCGCATTGCGCGTACGGGCTTTGTGACCCCCTCGCCGGTCACGGCCATCACCGCCGAGGAGATTCGTGCCACCGGTGCGAACAACATCGGCGATCTGATGACGCGCCTGCCAGCACTGACACCGACCTACACGCTGGGCAACTCGACCCGCTTCATCGGCACCGCCGGCGTGGGTCTGATGGACCTGCGTGGCATGGGCACCTCGCGCACTCTCGTGCTGGTCAATGGCCGCCGCCACGTCGGCGCGACCTCGGGTTCCTCGGCCGTGGACGTCAACACCATCCCGGTGGAATGGATCGAGCGCGTGGAAGTGATCACCGGTGGTGCCTCGGCTGTGTACGGCGCCGACGCCGTGGCTGGCGTGGTCAACTTCATCATGAAGAAGTCCTTCGACGGCGCCGAAGTGCGCGGTCAGACCGGCATGGCCAGCGAAGGCGGCTTCAACCGCTCCTTCATCAGCGCCTCGGCCGGCACCGACTTCGCTGGTGGCCGCGGCAACGCCGCCGTCGCCCTTGAGTACAGCAAGCAGGACCGCTTCGTCCGCACCGACCGCGCCATCGGCAACGAGTTCCTGGTGTCGGTGCGCAACCCGAACTACGACAGCAGCAAGCCGTCCAGCGAAAGCAACCCGGAAACCGTGCTTGCAGGCCCGGGCGGCAACCACTCGATCTCCTTCGGCGGTACCTTCAACATTGGTACCTTCAACCCGAACAATCCGGCTACCTGGGGCAACCGCTATCAGTTCAACCCGGATGGCACCTTCCGCAAGCAGCGCTACGACGGCACCGTGGTCAGCGCAACCAGTTGCGTGAACTGTGATTTCGCCGACCTGAACTCGGTTGCCGACCTGCAGCCGAAGTTCGACCGCAAGAGCATCAACACGGTCGTCAACTTCGACCTGACCGACAACCACCGCCTGTACTTCGAGGGCAAGTACACCGAAACGGTGTCCGACTTCCTGGCACAGCCGTCGTTCGACCAGACCCTGCGCATCCAGCGCGATAACGCTTACGTGTCGCCGGAATTGCGTGCACTGATGACCAGCGCCGGCCTGAGCCAGCTAACCCTGAGCCGCTTCAACGTCGACGCCGGCCAGCGTGGTGAGCACGTGGAGCGCAACACCCAGCGCTTTGTGCTGGGCATGGAAGGCAACCTGACCGAGAACTGGACCTACGACGTTTACGGCAACTGGGGCCAGAGCGAAGTCAAGCGCTGGAACCTCAACAACCGTATCAACGAGCGTTGGCAGGCTGGCCTGGATACCGTGGTCAACCCGGCCACTGGCCAGATCGTCTGCCGCACCACGCTGAACCCGAACGCGACCAACCCCAACAACGGCAACCGCGTGTACTCGCAGTTCGCCCGCGAAGGCTGCGTGCCGTTCTCGGTGTTCGGCAACGGCGCGGTGACCCAAGCTGCACGTGACTGGATGAACGTCAATTCGTTCAACTACTCGCGCCTGCAGCAGTCGGTGTTCAGCGCATCGCTGGCCAACGGCTCGCTCTTCAGCCTGCCGGCCGGTGACGTCGGCGTGGCTGGTGGCGTTGAATACCGCCGCGAAAAGAGCCGCGAAATCACCGATCCGCTGGCCGCGCAGGGCCTGACCTTCCTCAACGCCATTCCCAACCGCATGGGCAAGTACGACGTGCGCGAGGCCTTCGTTGAAACCACCGTGCCGCTGCTGGCCGACATCCCGGGCATCTACAACCTGACCCTGGACGCCGCAGGCCGCTGGTCGGACTACAGCAGCATCGGCAAGACCACCACCTGGAAGGTGGGCCTGGACTGGACCATCATCCCGTCGCTGCGTGCCCGCGGCACCCTGTCGCAGGCGGTGCGCGCACCGAGCATCGGTGAGCTGTACAACCCGCAGAGCGAAAACTTCGCCACGGTCAACGACCCCTGCAACTACCTGGCCACCAACCCGAACCGCCCGAACACCGCGGCGGACCCGGCACTGCGCCAGGCCAACTGCTCGGCGCTGGGCGTGCCGGTCGGCTGGGTCGACACCTACACTGCCACCCGCCCGGGCGTCAGCGGCGGCAATCCGGACCTGAAGCCGGAACGCGCACGCAGCTTCACCTATGGCCTGGTCTGGCAGCCTGATTTCCTGCAGGGCTTCGGCATGTCCGTCGACTACTGGTGGATCAGCCTGAAGGACGCCATTGGTGCGGTGACCGCGCAGACCAATGCAACCCGTTGCGTGGATTCGCCGGGGGGGATCAACAACAGCTTCTGCGGCTTCATCGAACGCGCACCGGTGGGCGGCAAGACCGATGCTGGCGGCCGCACCTTCCCGGAATACTCGATCAGCCGCTGGGTTGCGCTGAACGAAAACCTCGCCCGCTCGCGTCGCGTCGGCGTCGATCTGGAAATGGACTACCGCTTCAAGCTGGCCGAGGGTGACACCGTCATCCGCCTGGTGGGCACCCGTCTGCTGCAGTCGCGCGAGTGGGCCTTCCAGGCCTTCCCGAACGAGTACGACGAGAACGTCACCTGGGTGACCGATCCGCGCTGGCGTGGCCAGCTGCAGACCAAGTACTCGCTGGGCCAGTGGCGCGCGTCGTGGGACATGACCTACGTCGGCCCGAACCTGCGTGTGCAGCCGAAGAGCTACCAGGCCAACCCGGGACAGACCAGCCCGATCCGCAACGGCTCGTACACGTACCACAACTTCCAGTTCGGCTACCGCTTCCCGGGTGACAAGATCGACGTCTACCTGGGCATCGACAATGCCTTCGACAAGGATCCGCCGGTGAACTACTTCGGCTCCGACGTCGGTTCGGCGATGTACGACAACATCGGCCGTTACATGTACATGGGCGCCACCTACAAGTTCTGATCCATCCAGAACCGCAACACCCGACAGACCCGGCTTTTGCCGGGTCTGCCTTTTCCGGGCCCGGCAAAAGCCCTTGCGCCCGACCATGACCTTCGACACCCTTGCAGGTCTGGCCGGCGGCGTATCGTTCGGCCCACGGTCGCACCTGCGGCCACTCCCTGACTCACTCGGCCCGGAGGCCATTCAAGTGACCCGTACTCCCAAGATCGTGCTGCTGACCCTGGCCGTTTCGGCCGCGCTGGTCGGCTGCGGCAAGACTGAAACCCCGGCCAAGGACGCCGCCGCCTCCGCCCCGGCCACCGCCGAAGCCACCACCTATAAGCTGGACGAGAGCAAGCTGCCGGCCTACAACGCCTTCCAGCCGAGCGACCTGGACACCACCAAGGACGCCTGCACCGCCTTTGGCGACTACGTCAACAGCAAGTGGCTGGCCGCCAATGAAATCCCGGGCGACCGCACCAGCTGGGGCGCGTTCACCATCCTCGACGAGCGCTCGGTGGCCGTGCAGCACCAGCTGGCCGAACAGGTCGCGCAGGTCAAGAACCCGAACCACATCGAGAAGATCGTCGGCGACCTGTGGGCGACCGGCATGGACGAAGCGAAGATCAACGCGCAGGGCATCGAGCCGCTGAAGGCCGACCTGGCGGCGATCGACGGCCTGCAGGACAAGGCGGCGATCGCCAACTACCTGCGCACCAGCGCCGCCAAGGGTGACAACGTCCTGTTCGGCTTCGGCGCCGAAGCGGACTTCAAGAACTCGACCATGAACATGGCCTACGCCAGCCAGGGCGGCCTGGGCCTGCCGGATACCACCTATTACACCGATGCCAAGAACGCCGACAAGCTGAAGGCCTACCAGGCACACGTCGCCAAGGTGCTGGAGCTGTCCGGCGTCGCCGCGGCCGACGCGGCCAAGCAGGCCGAGGACGTGGTCAAGTTCGAAACCCGCCTGGCCAAGGCCTCCAAGTCGCGCGTCGAGCTGTCGCGCAACGTCGAGCTGTACTACAACCCGGTCACCCTGGCCGACGCCGACAAGCTGACCCCGAACTTCAGCTGGACCGAGTTCTTCAAGTCGCAGGGCGTGGCCGCGCCGGAGAAGTTCTCGCTGGCCATGCCGGCGTTCCATGAGGAAGTGAGCAAGGCGCTGGGCGATACCGATCCGTCGGTGTGGCGCGCCTACCTGCGCTTCCACACCGTGGACAGTGCCTCGCCGTACCTGGCTGACGCCTTCGTGCAGGAGAACTACGAGTTCTACGGCAAGACCCTCAACGGCCAGAAGGAACAGAAGCCGCGCTGGAAGCGCGTGCTGGGCACCATCGAGAATGATGCCGGTGAAGCCTTCGGCCAGCTGTACGTGAAGGTTGCCTTCTCGCCGGAAGCCAAGGCGAAGATGGAAGAACTGGTGAAGAACCTGGCCGCCGCGCTGAAGGACCGCATCCAGGGCCTGAGCTGGATGAGCGAGGAAACCAAGGCCAAGGCCATCGCCAAGTGGGAGACCTTCACCCCGAAGATCGGTTACCCGGACAAGTGGCGCGACTGGTCGGGCCTGCAGACCCAGCGCGACAGCTTCCTCGGCAACGTGCGCGCGGCCAACGAGTTCAACTACAAGTTCAACCTGTCCAAGATCGGCAAGCCGGTGGACAAGACCGAGTGGGGCATGACCCCGCAGACCGTCAACGCCTACTACAACCCGCTGCAGAACGAGATCGTGTTCCCGGCCGCCATCCTGCAGCCGCCGTTCTTCGATCCGAAGGCCGACGACGCGCTGAACTACGGCGGCATCGGTGCGGTGATCGGCCATGAAATGACCCACGGTTACGACGACCAGGGTGCACGCTTCGGGCCGACCGGCAACATGGAAGACTGGTGGACCCCGGCCGACAAGAAGAACTTCGAAGGCCTCACCGGCAAGCTGGTCAAGCAGTTCGACCAGTACAAGGTCGACGGCCAGGCGGTGAACGGCCACCTGACCCTGGGCGAGAACATCGCCGACCTGGGTGGCCTGGCCACCGCCTACGACGCCCTGCAGAAGGCCTCCGCCGGCAAGGAAGATGCGAAGGTCGATGGCTTCACCCGAGACCAGCGCTTCTTCTTCAACTGGGCCACCGTGTGGCGCACCAAGTACACCCCGGAAAACGCCAAGGTCCGCCTGGCCACCGACCCGCACGCCCCGGCGCAGTTCCGTGCCATGGGTGCGCCGTCGAACCTGCCGACCTTCGCCGCCGCGTTCCAGTGCAAGGCCGGTTCGCCGATGGCCCGCACCGGCGAGCAGCAGGTGGTGATCTGGTAAGTCCTGGCTGACGCTATTGCAGACCTGCAAAGGCCCGGGAATTCCCGGGCCTTTGTTTTCCGGGTGTCTTTCATCCACGCATGGCGTGGATCTACTGATCCCGGCGCTCCCCGGTAGCTGCCGACCTTGGTCGGCGAATGCACCGCGACGCGTGCATCCCGCGCCCATGCCTGGCTTGCTATAGTGCGCGCGCCCTCAATCCATCACGGATTCGTTCCACATGCCCAACTTCCGTCCGCTTGCCATCGCCCTGGGCATCAGCCTGGCGACCCTGGTCCCGACCCAAGATGCGTTTGCCGCCGCCAAGAAGAAGGCCGCACGCGCCCCGGCCGTCAGCGCCCAGTGCAGCGACTTCTACGACGCCACCAATGCAGGCTGGCTGAAGGCCAACCCGGTGCCGCAGACCGGCGCCGTCACCGCGCTGGGACAGCTGGTTGACCGCAGCCGCCAGCAGCAGCGTGAACTGCTCGACGCCGCGATGAAGTCGCCGCAGGGCAATGTGCAGAAGCTGCTGGGCGACTTCTGGGCCAGTGGCCTGGACGAAGCCGCCGTGGAAGCAGACGGCTCCAATCCGATTGCGCCGCTGCTGACCCGCATCAACGCCATCAAGAAGGCCAAGGATGTGCCGGCCTCGATCGCCGCGCTGCACCAGGTGGGCATCCCGGTCGCCTTCAACTTCGGCCCTGACGTCGACCTGAAGGCACTGGACCGCCACATCGGTTACTTCATGCAGGGTGGCATGGGCCTGCCGGATCCGGCGTTCTATACCCGCACCGACGCCGATACCGTGGCGCTGATGGGCCGCTACCGCAACTACGTCAAGCAGATCCTGGCGCTGACCGGCACCCCGGCGGCCAAGCTGGATGCCGAATCGCAGGCGGTGATCGCGCTGGAGACCGAGCTGGCGCGCAACGCGCAGTCGCTGGCCGGCATCAACAACCCGTTCAACAACTACGCGCCGATCTCCACCAAGGAGCTCAACAGCCGCTACCGCAACCTGCAGCTGGACGCGTTCCTGAAGGCACAGGGCGTGGATGACGATCTGGTCTCGCTGGCCGATCCGGGCCTGTTCAAGCAGCTCGATGGCATGGTCACCAAGCTCAAGCCGGACCAGTGGAAAGCCTACCTGCGCTGGCGCGTGGGCGATTCGATGGCGCCGTACCTGTCCAAGGCCTACCGCGACGCCGAGTTCGAATTCCGCGGCCGTGTGCTGCGTGGCCAGACCCTGCCGCCGCAGCGCTGGGAATCCGTGCTGGATGCAATCAATGTGGCCGCCGGCCCGATGGTCGGCCGCGAGTACGCCGCCCGCTACCTGTCGGCCGAAGATCGTCGCCAGGCCGCATGGATCGTCGACAAGGTGCGCGAAGTACAGATCGAGGCGGTAAAGAACAGCAGCTGGATGAGTGCCGAAGCCAAGACCGAAGCGCAGGCCAAGCTGGCTGCGCTGAAGATCGAGATCGGCACTCCACTGCGCGACCTGGACTACAGCGTGCAGCCGATGGGGCGCGGCTCGTTTGGTGGCAACATGCTGATTGCATCGACCTGGCGCCACCGCGAGGAAATGAAGCGCATCGGCAAGGGCAATGCCGACCGCCGCTGGGACGTGCTGCCGCAGCAGCCGTCGCTGGCCTACGACCTGGCGCAGAACCGCCTGATCGTCACCGCCGCGATCCTGCAGGGCCCGGTGTTCAACGCCAAGGCCGACGCCGCCGACAAGTTCGGCAGCTTCGGTGGCCTGGTCGGCCATGAGCTGACCCGTGCGATCGATGCCAAGGGCGCGCTGGTCGATGCCAAGGGTGAGCTGCGCAGCTGGTGGACCCCGGCCGACAAGACCGCCTGGACCCTGCTCGGCAATCGCGTGGCCGCGCAGTACAGCGCCTACGACTTCCCGGGCGTAAAGGGTGCCAAGGTCAACGGCACGCTCACCCAGGAAGAAAACCTGGCCGACATCGCCGGCCTGGAACTGGCATGGGCGGCGTATGCCGCGCAGGAGCCCAAGGCCAAGCAGGCACAGCAGCAGGGCTTCTTCCGCGCCTGGTCGACGCTGTGGGCACAGCAGCTGTCGCCGAACGAGGCCGCACGCCGCCTGACCGCCGACATCCGCGCACCGGGCCTGTGGCGCAGCAACGGCACGCTGGCCAACCTGCCGGCGTTCGGTGCCACCTTCAGTTGCAAGGCCGGGCAGCCGATGCAGCGCAGCGAAGCCGACCAGATCAAGGTCTGGCGCTGAGCCCGCGGCCGCACTGTTAGTACAAAGGGCGCCTTCGGGCGCTCTTTTTTTGCGGGTGCAGCACGATCCCGGGTTAACACTGCGCGTGCTATCGCTGCGGCTTCGTCCAACGTGGAGCCGGACATGGCACACAAGAACACGATCTGTATCTGGTACGACAACGGCGCGCTCGAGGCCGCCACCTTCTATGCCAACACCTTTCCCGACAGCGCGGTGACCGCTGTCCACCACGCCCCGGGCGACTACCCGGACGGCAGGGAGGGCAACATACTGACCGTCGAATTCACGGTCTGCGGCATCCCCTGCGTCGGCCTCAACGGCGGCACCGCGTTCAAGCACAGCGAAGCCTTCTCCTTCCAGATCCAGACCGAGGACCAGGCCGAGACTGACCGCTTGTGGGACGCCATCGTCAGCAACGGCGGGCAGGAGAGCCAGTGCGGTTGGTGCAGGGACCGATGGGGCGTTTCCTGGCAGATCAGCCCACGCATGCTGATCGAAGCGGTGACCAGCCAGGACAAGGCACTGGCCAAGCGCGCCTTCAACGCGATGATGCCGATGAAGAAGATCGACATCGCCACCATCGAAGCGGCAATCAAAAAAGGGGACGGAGGGGATTAAGTCGTTTCTTCCCCCCTGTGCGCAGATGCGGATTGCGACTTAATTCCCTCCGTCCCCTTTTTCCGAGGTGCTGATGTCCTGGGATGCGATCATCATCGGTGGCGGCCACAACGGCCTGGTCTGCGCGGCCTATCTCGCACGCGCTGGCAAGAAGGTGCTGGTGCTGGAACGTCGTGGCGTTCTCGGCGGCGCGGCAGTCACCGAGGAATTCCACCCCGGGTTCCGCAACTCGGTGGCGTCCTACACGGTGTCATTGCTGCAGCCGAAGGTGATCGACGACCTGCGGCTGCATGCGCATGGGCTGCGCATCGTCAATCGCCCGGCCAACAACTTCCTGCCATTGCCGGACGGCCGCTACCTGCTGTCCGCACCGGGCCGCACCCAGGCCGAGGTCGCGAAGTTCTCCGAGCTGGATGCGCAGCGGCTACCCGAATACGAAGCGCGCCTGGAGATCTTCGCCGATGTGCTGCGCGCGTGGGCCCTGCGCACGCCACCGGATGCCGGCGTTGCGGGTGGTTGGCGCGCGTTGCCTGCGCTGTGGCAGATGGGTCGTCTTGGTCGTGAACTGGCCACGCTGGATGCCTCGCTGCGGCAGGAGCTGCTGGACCTGTTCACGCTGTCGGCAGCCGAGTATCTGGATCGCTGGTTCGAAAGCGAACCGATCAAGGCGCTGTTCGGCTTCGATGGCATCGTCGGCAACTACGCAAGCCCCTATACACCGGGCAGTGCCTACGTACTGCTGCACCACGTGTTCGGCCAGTGCAATGGCATGAAAGGTGCGTGGGGCCATGCGATCGGTGGCATGGGCGCGATCAGCCAGGCCATCGCCACTGCCGCGCGGGAGGCCGGGGCTGAGCTGCGCGTGGATGCCGGTGTGCAACGCCTGCTGATCGAGCAGGGTCGTGTCGTGGGCGTGGCGCTGGCCAACGGCGAAATCCTGCGCGCACGCGCGATGATCGCCAACGTCAATCCAAAGCTGCTGTACGAGCAGATGCTGGCACCGGAGCAGGTACCGGACGCAACGCGCGAACGCATGGCGAACTGGCGCTGCGGTTCGGGCACGTTCCGGATGAATGTCGCGCTGTCGCAGCTGCCGGACTTCCGCGCTCTGCCCGGTCCCGGCGATCACCTCAGCGCCGGGATCATCATGGCCCCCAGCCTGGATTACATGGACCGTGCCTGGCTGGATGCGCGTCGCAATGGCTGGTCACGCGAACCGATCGTGGAAATGCTCATTCCCAGCACGCTGGACGATTCGCTGGCGCCGCCCGGGCAGCATGTGGCCAGCCTGTTCTGCCAGCACGTGGCGCCCGTGCTGCCCGGTGGGCGTCACTGGGATGATCATCGTGAAACGGTGGCCGATCTGATGATCGCCACCGTTGAACGATATGCGCCGGGTTTCGCTGGCAGCGTACTGGGCCGCCAGGTGCTGTCACCGCTGGATCTGGAGCGCACCTTCGGCTTGATCGGCGGCGACATCTTTCACGGAGCGCTCAGTGCCAACCAGTTGTTCTCGGCACGGCCGATGGTTGGCCAGGCTGGCTATCGTGGTGCCCTGCCCGGCCTGTATCTGTGCGGGTCGGGAGCACATCCCGGGGGCGGCGTGACCGGCGCGCCAGGTCACAATGCGGCGCAGGTGGTGTTGCAGGATCTCTGAAGGCGTGCCACCCAAGGTTGGCACCTACCCGCGTGGGAGAAGGCGTGCCGACCAACGGTCGGCACCTACAGCGTCAAATGATCCTTCGGATCATTTGACGCTGCGCAGATGGTTCGGGCGCTTCGGTGGGCCGGGCGGTCGGCGCTTGTTGAACGGCGGCTGCCCTCGCCAGTAACGGATCAGCAACCAGCCGAACAGCATGCCGCCGAGGTGCGCGAAGTGGGCCACGCCCGGCTGCAAGCCGGTCATGCCCAGCACTAGTTCGCCCACGCCGAACAGGATCACGAAGGTACGCGCCTTCATCGGGATCGGCGGGAACAGCAGCATCACCCGCTGGTTCGGGAACAGCATGCCGTAGGCCAGCAGCAGGCCGAACACGCCGCCAGAGGCCCCCAGCACCGTGGCCGGGTTCTCCAGCAGCGTACCCACCAGCAGCTGGCAGACACCGGCACCGGCCACGCAGACCAGGTAATACAGCAGGAAGCGCTTTTCGCCCCAGGTCTGCTCCAGCGGCGCGCCGAACATGAAGACCGCCAGCATGTTGAAGAACAGATGCATGAAGTTGCCATGCAGGAAACCGTAAGTCAGCAGCTGCCAGGGCTGGAAGTTGCCGCCCGGCGAGAACGCATCGAAGCCTTGCTGCAGCGGTTGCAGCATGAACGGCTCGAAGGTCTGCATGCCGAGCAGGAACGGCTGCTGCAGCAGGAACAGGATCGCGTTGGCGATCAGCAGGGCCTTGGTGACGGTTGGCAGACGCGGGAACATGGGAGCACCGGCATGGAACGGCCTCCATCATAGCCGCAGCACCGCGCCTTGTTGGCGACCGGCAGGTCCGGCCTGTTCAGTCGCCAGCGATGCTCAGCCCGGGCCCCAAACGGCAGCATCCAGCGCAACCGCCGGATCGGTCGTGGGCATCCGCACCCGGCCGTTCTCAACCACCACGCCCTCGGCACGCAGCCGCTGCGACTGCTCGCGCCAGCCCGCCGACCCTTCTTCCATGGCGATGCGCCCATCCGAGCGCAGCACGCGGTGCCAGGGCAGGTCCGGGTCGTCGTTCTGGCCCAGGATGCGCGCGGTCAGGCGCGCACGCCCGGGCAGGCCCGCGCGCATCGCCACCTGGCCGTAGCCCATCACCTGCCCCGCCGGGATCGCGCGGATCACCGCCAGGATGCGCGCACGCGCCTGCTCCGGCGTCAGCGCCGCAGGCGGGTCACCAGCAGAACGCCGATCAGCACCAGCACGGTGCCGGCGATCTGTGCCGGCCCCATCGGTTCGTCGAGCAGCCATAGGCTCATCACGATGGTGGAAACAGGGCCCAGCATACCGACCTGCGCGGCCAGCGACGAACCCACGCGCTGCACCGCCAGCATGATCGCCAGCACCGGCAGCACCGTGCACACGGTGGCATTGACCAGCGACAGCCACTGCACCGGCGCCGGTGCCTGCCACAGCAGTGGCAGCGGATGGGTCACCGCGAAGTGCAGCAGCACCAGCACGCTGGCCACGCAGCTGGCGTAGGCGGTCAGCCGCACCGCGCCGATGCGTGCCACCACCTGCCCGCTGCCGAACAGGTACAGCGCGTAGCTGAGCGCACTGCCCAGCACCAGCAGGCTGCCGACGATGATCTGCCCACCTTCGCGCTGCAGATCGTGGCCAAAGGCCAGCAGCACGCCCAGATAGCTCAGCACCAGCGCGCCGATCTGCCAGCGGCCCGGCCGCTGCCGTGCCAGCAGCACGTTGATCAGCAGCACCAGGGTCGGGTTCAAGTACAGGATCAGCCGTTCCAGCGTCACGCTGATGTACTGCAGGCCCTGGAAATCGAGCAGGCTGGACAGGTAATAGCCGGTGAAGCCCAGCCACAGCACGCGGGCGCGGTCGGCCCAGGACAGCGGTGTGGCCCGGCGCGCGGCCCACAAGGCCATCAACGCGAACAAGGGCAGCGCCATCAGCATGCGCAGGGCGAGCAGCGTGGTGGCATCCACGCCGTGGCGCAGGCCGAGCTTGACGATGATGGCCTTGCCGGAAGCAGCAATGGCGCCGATCGCAGCCAGGCCGATACCCCCAGCGCGATGCGGGGGAAGCCGTAGCGATGCGGGAAGCGGGCGTGGACATCAGGACGACGGCGGGCCGCGCAGAGCGGCCCGGTAAGGCGTGGGGGCGCCCATTGTCGCACGGGCGCCCCCGGTGCCCTGTAGAGCCGAGCCTGCGCTCGGCTTCGCCAAGCCTGGGCGAAAAGCAGCCGAGCGTGGGCTCGGCTCTACAACTGCGGGCTCAGCGCATCAGCACCACTTCCTCGGCCGAGGTCGGGTGGATCGCCACGGTGTCGTCGAACTGGGCCTTGGTCGCGCCCATCTTCACCGCCACCGCGAAGCCCTGCAGGATCTCGTCGGCCGCTTCGCCCAGCAGGTGGATACCCACCACGCGCTCCTCCGGGCCCGCGCAGACCATCTTGAACAGGCTGCGCTGGGTGCCGTTGGCCAGCGCCTGCAGCATCGGGCGGAAACGGCTGTGGTAAACGCTCACCTGGTCAAAACGCGCGCGCGCTTCCTCTTCGCTCATGCCCACTGCACCCAGCGGCGGATGCGAGAACACCACGCTGGCCACGTTCTCGTAATCCATCTTCGATTGCGGACGTCCACCGAACAGGCGGTCCATCAGCCGCCGTGAAGCGGCCACCGCCACCGGCGTCAGGCCGACCTTGCCAGCGATGTCGCCCACCGCGTGCACGCTCGGCACAGAGGTGGTCTGCCATTCGTCCACCTGCACCTGCTGGTGCTCGCCAATGCCGATGCCGAGCGCTTCCAGGCCCAGATCACGGCTGTTGCCGCGGCGGCCGGTGGCAAAGAACACCGCATCGAACACGCTGTCGATCGGGCCGTCATGGCCGAACGCACGCACGCGCTCGCCATCGCGCTGCAGTTCGCGCAGGCGATAGTCGAAGTGGATCCGCACGCCCTGCTGCTTCAGGTTCTCGGCCAGCTGGTCGGTCAGCTCGTAGTCGAAGCGCTCCAGCAACCGCTGGCCGCGCACCAGCAG
Source organism: Stenotrophomonas sp. pho (assembly GCF_006228405.1). Lineage (NCBI taxonomy): Bacteria > Pseudomonadati > Pseudomonadota > Gammaproteobacteria > Lysobacterales > Lysobacteraceae > Stenotrophomonas > Stenotrophomonas sp. pho. The sequence goes on from NZ_CP029759.1 coordinate 3,169,658, forward strand.
GCTCACCTTGCTGCCCAGTGCCTGCAGCAACCCGGCCAGTTCCACCGCGATGTAGCCGCCACCAATGATCGCCACCTCGGCCGGTGCCGCACGCAGATCGAAGAAATCATCGGAAACCAGGCCCAGTTCCGCGCCGGGAATATCCGGACGCAGCGGATGCGCGCCGGTGGCGATCAGGATGTGCTCGGCGCTGTAATGCACGCCGTCACTGCAGGCCACGGTATGCGCATCGAGCAGACGGCCGCGCGCAGGGATGCGCACCACACCGGTTTCATCCAGGCGCTTGTGGTAGCTGGTGTGGATGTTGGTGATGTAGGCCTGGCGATGGATCACCAGCTCCTTCCACGACAGCGCCGGGCGTGCCTCGACATCGAAGCCCATCGCATTGGCCAGGCCGATGCGCTCGTGCAGATCGGCCGCCAGCCACATCGCCTTCTTAGGCACGCAGCCAACATTGACACAGGTACCGCCCAGTTCGCCCGGTTCCAGCATCGCCACGCGCTTGCCATGCTGCGCTGCACGGATGGCACCGGCCAGGCCGGCGGAACCGCCGCCAAGGACGATCAGGTCGTAATCATAAGGTGCAGTGCTCATCGGAATCGCTCGGGTCGGTAAGGGGCAGGATCGATCGCTGGCGTGCGGCCGCAGACGAGATCGGCGATCAGCTGGCCGGTGCCGGCGCTCATGCTGATGCTGAGCATGCCACGCCCCGCTGCAAGCCAGACGTGAGGACGCGCGAGCGCGCGGCCGATCGGCACAGCGCATGCGCGCCCATCGCTCACCCCTGCTTCGTCCTGCGCCGCATCGGTGGCCACTGCCGATAGGTCATGGCACGCCATATCCACTCGATCGGGCCGAAGCGGAAATGGCGCAGCCACCGGTGCGAGAAGATCACCTGCGCGGCAAACAGCAGCAGCGCCAACAACAGCTGCACGCTGCGCGGCGTCATCTCGAACCTGCCCAGGCCATAGTGGTAGAAGGTCCAGGTACACAGCAGCGACTGGCCAAGATAGTGGGTCAGCGCCATGCGCCCGACCGGTGCCAGCCAGGCCAACCGCGCACGCCAATGCACGATCCACGCGAGGTAACCCAGGCACATCGGCAGGCCACCGATCGTCACCAGCGCCATCGCCGCCGTCACCGGCAGGCCGTAGGCACCCGGCGCCAGGTAGGGCTTCCAGGCAACACCCAGCAGCGTGACCACAAGGCCCAGCGGCAGTGCCCCCCAACGCAGCACCGCGTACAGCCGCGGAAAGCGCTCCGGCGTCGCCAACGCGCCGCTGCCGGCGAACCAGCTGCCGATCAGGAACATGCCCAGCACTTCCGGGCCGGTGATCAGCAGCGCGCCCATCGAGGTGCCGAACTCGCTCAGGCGCTGCACAGTGGCCTGCGCCCAGCTGCCCTGCCCGTACACCTGCCGCTGCAGGTCGATGCTCTGCTGCGCCTCGGCAAGCATGCCCCGCACCTCTTCGGCCGAAGCCATCGACACCATCGCGCCCACCAGCAGCATCAGCGCAACGCCGCCCAGATAGACGGTCACGCCCATCCACGGCAGCCAGCTGCGCGGCGCCTCCCGGCAGGCCAGCAACGGCAACGAGACCAACGCGTACATCACCAGGATGTCGCCGGACCAGACCAGCAGCGCGTGGCACAGGCCGATCAGCAGCAAGCCAGCGCTGCGGCGCAGGTAGAACGGGGTGAAGTCGCGCCCGGCGGCCTCAGCGCGCTGCGCCATCACCGCGAAGCCGGCGCCGAACAGCAGCGAGAACAGGGTGAAGAACTTGCCCTGCACGAACACGTACACAAAGGCATCGGCCCAGTAGTCGATGCCCTGCCAATGCACGTCGATGCCGGTGAAGGCCAGGTCCAGCGGTCCGCTGAAGGCCTCGATGTTCATCAGCAGGATGCCCAGCAGCGCGGCACCGCGCAGCACGTCCAGCACGGCGATGCGTTCGCCGGAAGCGACCGGCTGCAGGGAAGGAGAAGCGGCGTTCACGGGGCGTCCGTCAGGCAGGTCCGCCATTATGCCGCCGGCCCGTACGCCATGGATGGCCGCGCCGTGTTCCAGAAACGCAACGGCCCGCCGAAGCGGGCCGCTGCATCCATCACGATCGCGCTGCGATCAGTGCTGGTGACCACCGTCGCCGTGGACGTGGCCGTGGTCGATCTCTTCCTTGCCGGCTTCGCGCACGTCGACGATCTCGACGTCGAAGTGCAGGTCCTTGCCGGCCATCGGGTGGTTCAGGTCGACGTCGACGACGCTCATGCCGACCTTCTGCACGGTCACCGCACGCGGGCCGAAGTTGGTCTGCAGCACGACCTGCTGGCCCGGGGCCAGCTTGGTGTTGCCGAAGTGCTTCTTCGGCACGCGCTGGGACAGACCTTCACGACGCTCGCCGTAGGCATCGGCCGCCTTGACGTCGACGTTGAAGGTCGCGCCGGCTTCCTTGTCCATCATGGCGTTTTCCAGGCCCGGGATGATGTTGCCGTGGCCGATCAGGATCGCCAGCGGCTCGCCGCGGTCCTTGGACGACTCGATCGGCTCCTGGCCGACTTCGGAAACGGTGTAGTGGAAGCGGACAACGCGGTCTTTTTCGATCTTCATGCGCAACTCTGTCTGGATCTGCCGGAGGCAGGCGGGTTGGGGCGGGTTGTCGCCCGGCGGGGACGCCGCCATCATGACGGCCAATCCAAGGTGGCGCATTATCCGGAGATCATGCACATCACGCCAGTTTCGTCCGGCCCTCGCCGGTTTCTCGCCCCGGCCCTGCTGCTGGCCCTGCCCGTGTTGATGACCGCCTGTGGCGGCGGCAAGGCCACCCGCCCGGCGCCGCCCCCGCCGACGGCGAACTGGCCGAAGACCGTGCCGGACAACCCCGAGGCCGCCAACTCGGTGCTGATGCGGGCCATCAGCCTGGTCGGCACGCCCTACCGCTATGGCGGCAACACCCCGGATTCGGGCTTCGACTGCAGCGGCCTGGTCGCCTATGTCTATCGCGAAATGCTGGACCTGCGACTGCCGCGCACCTCGCGCGACCTGGCCGCGGTACAGGGCCCGAAGATCGATCCGCAGCGCCTGGCCACCGGCGATCTGGTGTTCTTTGGCAGCCGAGGCAGCGTCACCCATGTCGGCATCTATGTAGGTGAGGGGCGTTTCGTGCACGCGCCGAGTACCGGCGGGACGGTACGCCTCGACTCGCTTAGCGGCCCCTACTGGAAAGACCACTACACAGGGGCGAAACGCGTCCTTCGCTAAAATGAACAGGCGATATGTTCAAAACTGTGACGGAAATCACTACCGCAATAACGTTTTACTAACGGAATTTTTAACTTATCGGCGCTTTTACAGGGCATGATGCCCCATCGTTTTTTTCCTGTGACCGACGCGTGACGACTGACGACCTGAAAAGCGAAGGCCAGACTTCCGTATCTTCACGCAGTGCCCGCCCGTTGTTGCTTGGCCTGGCACTGTGCCTGACCAGCCTTCCGGTCTGGTCGCAGACTGCTCCGAACCGTTCCGATGTGCCCCCGGCCCCGGTGGCCGAGAGCGCCGCCCGACCGGCCGCCAAGGCCGAGGCTGCCGCTCCGCAGCGCAGCCGCGTCGATGCCGCCGCCAGCGCCACGCTGGCCGCCCTGCTGCCGCACCTGGCCGCCAACGACACCATTCCGCTGATGGACCGCTCGGCCGTGGTGGCCGGCGACCTCAGCCGCCTGCTCGCCAACTACGACACCAGCAGCGCCGCCAATGGCAGCGTTGTCGGTACCGCCGCCGACAACGGCAAGGTGCAGTCGCTGCTGCGCCGCGCGATGACCCTGCTGGGCACCCCGTACCGTTGGGGTGGCAGCAACCCGGACAGCGGTTTCGACTGCAGCGGCCTGGTCGGTTATGTGTTCCGTTCGGCCCTGGGCATCGAGCTGCCGCGCGTCTCGCGCGAGATGGCCCACGATGACAACGCCGAACTGATCAACGACCGCACCGCGCTGGCTGCCGGTGACCTGGTGTTCTTCGGCCGCAAGGGCCGCGTCGACCATGTCGGCATCTATGTCGGCGACGGCCGCTTCCTGCACGCACCGAGCTCCGGCAAGGACGTCCGCGTGGACACCCTGCTCAGTGGCTACTGGGGCAACAAGTTCATGCAGGCCCGCCGGGTCGACCTCTGACCCGCTGGCGCTACGGCGCCGCCTGAAAGACAAAAAGCCGCTGCCCCGCAGCGGCTTTTTTGTTTGCGCCCCCAGTAGGTGCCGACCTTGGTCGGCATCGCGCCGCCTGCCCTGGTGGGTGCCGACCGTTGGTCGGCACTGCCTCCATCCACGCATGGCGTGGATCTACCAGGACCCGCCTTGGCCGCCACCGCGCCAACCAGCTCCCAAACAAAAGGCCCGCCGGGTCAGGGCGGGCCTTTCATCTCCACGCAACCTCAGCTGCGTGGCGGGGTCGGGTCAGGATCGTCCACGCCCACATTGCTGGACGGATTGTCATACACCGCCTGGTCGAGCAACCCGGTCTCCTTGGCCACGAGCACCGGTACCAGCATCTGGCCGGTCACATTCGTCATCGTGCGCATCATGTCCAGGATGCGGTCGATGGCATACAGGTAGCCGATGGTCTCCAGCGGCAGATTGGCTGCGCTCAGCACCACCGTGGCCATGATCACCGCAGTACCCGGCACGCCGGCGGTGCCGAAGCTGCCCAGCACCGAGGCGATCAGCACCACCACGTACTGCTCCGGGGTCAGCGGCACGCCGCTGTACTGCGAAATGAACACCGCGCACAGCGCCGGATAGATCGCGCCGCAGCCGTCCATCTTGATGCTGGCGCCCAGCGGCACCGCGAACGAACCGTAGTCCTTGTTCACGCCCAGGTTGTGGGTGATCGAACGCAGCGCCACCGGCATCGCAGCGAAGCTGGACGAGCTGACGAACGCAACCTGCATGCCCGGTGCGGCGCCACGGAAGAACTTCAGCGGGTTCAGGCCGTGCGCCAGCAGCAGCGCGCTGTAGACCACCACGATGTGCAGCGCACAGGCCACGTACAACGCCAGCACGAAATGGCCCAGCGGCAGCAGCTTCTCGAACCCATAGCTGCCGACCAGGCCTGCGATCAGGCCGAAGGTGCCGATCGGGGTGACTTCCAGTACGAAGCGGGTCACCTGGATCATGATGTCGCTCATCTGGCCAACCAGCTTGCGCGCCTCGGTCACCTTCTCGCCCAGCTTGACGATGGCAAAGCCCACCAGGCCGGCGAAGAAGATCACCGGCAGGATCGAGCCGCGACCCGCAGCCAGCACGGTCTCACCGGCCGCGTTGACCTTGGTGCCGATGCCGGACAGTGCATAGAAGACATTGGCAGGCACCACGTCCAGCAGCACCTGCACCACGCTGGGCACTTCGCGCGGCACGTAGTTGCTGGCCATCGACAACTGCAGGCCACCCGCGCCGGGCTGCAGCACCGTACCCACGGCCAGGCCGACACACACTGCCAGCGCAGCGGTAATCACGAACCACAGGAAGGTGCGCCCACTGAGCGCGGCCACGGACTTCTGCCCGTGCAGCGACGAGATCGCGTTGATGACCGCGAAGAACACCAGCGGCACGGCGATCATCTTGATCAGGGTGACGTACAGCTCACCGAGCGGGCCAAACCACGTTTCCGCGGCCGGGCCGAGCGCCCAGCCGGCCAGCGCGCCGAGCACGAAGCCACCGACCACGCGCTGCCAGAACGGAATCCGCAGCCAGGCAGAGACCAGCGTCATAGGCAATCCAGAGGGGAAGGAAGGGATGCTGGCACGATAGCCCAAGGCAGCCCGCAGAACGACCGCCCGGCCGGCAAATCAGTGTGTCATCGGCGTGCCTTGCTGGGGCGGGCATAATGAATGTCCCGTTACAGTTTGTGAGATCCCAGCGTCCATGCGTCGTTCCGTCTCCCTGTTGGCCGCCTGCGCCACCACCCTTCTGCTGGGCGCCTGCGCCAGCTCCGCCCCCGCGTCCGCCCCGGCCGGCCTGAAGGTCGCCGTCGATCCCGTCGCCCATCCGGCCGGCGAGACCCCGCAGTGGTGGTACCGCAGCGGGGCCGCCCAGGCTGCGGCCAATGGTGCGATGTCCGGCAAGGCCAAGAACGTCATCCTGTTCCTCGGTGACGGCATGAGCCTGACCACTGTGGCCGCCTCGCGCATCTACGAGGGCCAGCGCAAGGGCGGCTCCGGCGAGGAGAACCTGCTGTCCTGGGAACGCTTCCCGGCCACGGCGTTCAGCAAGACCTACAACACCGATTCGCAGACGCCTGATTCGGCCGGCACCATGACCGCCATCACCACCGGCGTGAAGACCCACATGGGCGCGATCGGCGTCAGTGCCGGAAGCCGCACCGACTGTGCCGACAGCCTGTCCAAGGGCCTGCTGACCTGGCTGCAGCTGGCCGACAGCGCCGGCCTGGCCACCGGCGTGGTCTCCACCGCACGCCTGACCCATGCCACCCCGGCTGCCACCTACGCGCACTCGCCCGAGCGCAACTGGGAAAACGACACCGACCTGACTGAAGCGGCCAAGGCGGCCGGCTGCAAGGACATCGCCCAGCAACTGCTGTCGACCTCGCGCTATGGGCGCGGCCCGCTTGTCGCCCTTGGTGGCGGCCGTGGTGAGTTCACCACCGTGGAAGAGCGCGACCCGGAATACGACGACAAGGTCGGCCAGCGCCTGGACGGCCGCAGCCTGGTCCAGGAATGGCAGCAGGCGCATCCGCAGGGTGCCTATGTCTGGAACAGCAAGCAGCTGGCCGCGGCCGCCAATGCGCCGGCCATCCTTGGCCTGTTCGAACCGGACCACATGCGCTACGAGTACGAGCGCCCGCAGGATCCGGGCGGTGAGCCGAGCCTGGCCGAACTGACCGCAGCGGCGATCAAGAACCTTTCAAGGCACCCGGAAGGCTACGTACTGATGATCGAAGGCGCGCGCATCGACCACGCCAACCACAGCGGCAATGCCTACCGTGCACTGACCGAGACCGTGGCGCTGTCCGATGCGGTGCGCGTGGCCAACGAGCTGACCTCGGCCGACGACACCCTGATCATCGTCACCGCCGACCACTCGCACACGCTGAACTTCGTCGGCTACCCGGCACGCGGCAACCCGATCCTGGGCAAGGTGAAGGACAAGGGCGGTGAAGACGGCGCCGGCAAGCTGGACTACGCCCTGGACGGTACCGGCCAGCCGTACACCACGCTGAGCTACGCCAACGGCCCAGGCCACACCGGCAGCAGCAACCAGCAGCCGGCCGGGCCGAAGCGCTACCCGCACAACCCAAGCAGCTTCGAACCGGCCAACGGTCGCCCGAACCTGCGCGAGGTCGACACCGAGCATCCGGACTACATGCAGGAAGCGCTGGTGCCGATGAAGTCCGAATCGCATGGTGGTGAGGACGTCGGCATCTGGGCACGTGGCCCGGGCAGCAAGGCGATCCGCGGCACGCTGGAACAGAACGCGATCTACCACATGATCGTGCAGGCCACCCCAGCCCTGCGCGAGCGCCTGTGCCAGGCCGGCACCTGCGATGACAAGGGCGTCCCTGTGCAGTTGCCGGCACCGACGGCCTTCGAACGCAAGGCCGAGGCCAAGTGATCGCGCGGCAGGCCCGCCCTGCCCCTGCCAGCGGCCGCTTTGCGCGGTCGCTGGCAATGCTTGGCGTGCTGGTCAGTGCCAATGCACAGGCACAGGCACCGGCATGCAAGCTGCTGACCGACGAACACGGGTTGTGGCCGCTCCCCAACTGCGAGGTGGTCGATCACCGGCTGAAGATCAGCGCCGATACGCTGAAGGACCTGAACTACGACGACCACGGCCTGGCCGTGGTGTATGCCGACCAGGGCTTCCACTACGTCGACCGCACGGGCCACAGCCTGCCGGTGCTTACCTGGGACAACGGCCCGGAAACGCCGCAGGAAGGCCTGCTGCGCGGCCGCGTCGGCAATCGCGTGAGCTACTTCGATCTGGAATTCCGCCAGGTGGTGCCGGGCACCTTCGATTTCGCCTGGCCGTTCCAGGATGGCGTGGCCGAGGTCTGCAACGGGTGCCGGCGTGGCATGCCGAATGCCGATGGCCACACGCCGATGGAAGGCGGAGAGCGGTTCCGCATCGACCGCGCGGGCCGCCGGGTGAAGTAGGGTTTCGGCAGGGCTGCGCCCTGCACCTGCCGAAGCCGAAGCCGAAGCCCAAGCCCAAGCCGAAGCCAAATCAAGATCAAAAGCGGCTCTGGTTTTCTGTGAGTTGGGCGGGGCGGTGTGGCTGGTCAGGACACGCCGTAAACCCGTCCTTGGGGGCTCGATGGCGCCATCCATGGCGCCAACGGTCCTGCCCACCCACACCGCCCCACCCCCGACAGATTTCCGGTGACGGTTGGACCGTCCACGCCATGCATGGATCAGATCTGTCAGATATCGAATTGAATCCGGGGGTCAGATCCGTTTTCCTGCGGAAAACGGATCTGACCCCATGAGCAATCCGACAGTTCGCAGGAAACTGTCGAAGGCGGGGTGGGTCCGGTTGCGGGGGCGTGAGCCGCATGGATGCGGCGACCGAGCTTACATGGACGTACTTGCAGCGTCCCCGCAACCGGACCCACCCCGCCATCCCTCAGCAGACCAGCTGTTGCTGTTGCTGTTGCTGTTGCTGTTGCTCTGGCTCGTAGCAGGTGCAGGGCGCAGCCCTGCCAAGCAAACCCCACCCTATACTTGCCGCCGTGACTGCCTTCCCTGCCCTCGTTCCGCTGGATGCGCCGCTGCTGGTGGGTTACAGCGGCGGTGTCGACTCGACCGTGCTGCTGCACTGGCTGTGGCGCTGCGCACAGGCCTCCGGCACGGCGCTGCGTGCGATGCACGTACACCATGGCCTGCAGGCCGATGCGGACGCCTGGGTGCTGCATTGCCAGCAGCAATGCGCGGCACTGGGCATTGAACTGGCCGTGCATCACGTGCAGGTCGACAAGCGCGCGGGCCTCGGCCTTGAAGGCGCGGCGCGGCAGGCACGACGTGCAGCGTTCGCCGCCGAACTGCGCGACGGCGAAACACTGGCACTGGCGCAGCACCAGGACGACCAGGCCGAGACCTTCCTGCTGCGGGCCCTGCGCGGATCCGGCGTCGATGGCCTTGCCGCGATGTCCGCACACAGCCGCCTTGGCGAACAGCCTCTATGGCGGCCGCTGCTGGCGGTGCCACGCAGCGCACTGCTCGACTACGCGCGGCAGCACGCGCTGCGCTGGATCGAAGACCCCAGCAATGGCCACGACCACGCCGATCGCAACTTCCTGCGCCTGCAGGTGCTGCCGTTGCTGCGCCAGCGCTGGCCGCATGCGGCTGCGGCATTGGCGGGCAGCGCGATGCACTGCGGGCAGACCCGTGCTCTGCTGGACGAGGAAGACGCCGAGCTGATCGCGCACCTGGAAGTGGCACCACGCGTGCTGTCGCTGCAGTTGCTGCGTCAGGTGTCACCGGGACGCGCCGCGCGCGTGCTGCGCGCCTGGGTGATCGGCCATGGTGCCGCCCCACTGCCGGCCACGGTACTGCAGCAGGGTCTGCACGAACTGCTGCCGGCCAGCAACGATCGCCAGGCGCGGCTGCGCTGGCACGAGCATGCCATCCAGCAATGGCGCGATCACGCCTATCTGCTGCCCGCGCAGCTGCCATCGCTGCCCTGCGGATGGCAGGCCGAATGGGATGGGCGTGCCCCCTGCCGCTGCCCGATGGTGGCCAATTGCGCCTGCAGGGCGCCGTGGCCTTCGAACGCCCGCTTCAGGTCCGTGCACGCGTGGGTGGCGAGCGCATCGTGCTGCCCGGCCGCCCGCATTCGCATGCGCTGAAGGACTGCCTGCAACGCGAGCACTTGGCCCCCTGGCGGCGGGCCCAGCTGCCGCTGATCTTCGATGGGCCCCAGCTGCTTGCCGCCGCCGACGTGGTCATCGCAGCTCCCCTGCAGGCCTGGTTGCAGGCCCACGACGCGCAGCTGCAGTGGCGTCCCGGCGGCTGGTGAATTGACCCCGCGCGCAGCCCGTCCACACTTGCCGCATGGCCAAGAAGTCCCCCGAAAACGCCTCCCCGGTCGCCCAGTTCGAGCAGTCGCTCGAATCGCTGGAACAGCTGGTGGAGCAGATGGAAACCGGCGAGCTGAGCCTGGAAGCCTCGCTCAGTGCTTACGAACGCGGCGTCGGTCTGTACCGCCAGTGCCAGCAGGCGCTGGAACAGGCCGAACTGCGCGTGCGCCTGCTCAGCGATCCGGCGCAGCCGGAAGCATCCGAACCTTTCGATCCGCCCAGCCATGACGGCTGAGGTTCTGTTCGCGCGCTGGCGCGACCGTATCGAAAGCCAGCTCGACGCTGCCCTGCCCTCGCCTGCCGAAGCACCGCAGCGCCTGCACCAGGCCATGCGCTATTCGGTGCTGGGCGGTGGCAAGCGCATGCGCCCGCTGCTGGTGTATGCCAGCGGGCACCTGTTCGGCGCGCAGCCTGAAAGCCTTGACGCAGCGGCGATGGCCGTCGAGCTCATCCACGCCTATTCGCTGGTGCACGACGACCTGCCGGCCATGGACGATGACGCGCTGCGCCGCGGCAAGCCGACCACCCACATCGCCTTCGACGAAGCCACCGCGATCCTGGCCGGCGACGCCCTGCAGACCCGTGCCTTCGGCCTGCTGGCCGATGCGCCACTGCCCGCCACGCTGCGCGTGGCCTGCCTGCAGACCCTGGCCCACGCCTCCGGTGCCTCCGGCATGTGCGGCGGCCAGGCGCTGGACATCGATGCCACCGGCCAGCAGCAGACGCTGGCGGCACTGACCCGCATGCACGCGCTGAAAACCGGCGCGCTGATCCGTGCAGCGGTGCGCATGGGAGCGCTGTGCGGCCAGGCCCACGAACCACAGCTGGCCCAGCTGGACGGCTTCGCCGACGCGCTCGGCCTGGCCTTCCAGGTCCGCGATGACATCCTCGATGTCGAAGCCAGTTCCGAACAGCTGGGCAAGACCGCCGGCAAGGACCAGGCGCAGGACAAGAGCACCTTCCCCGCGCTGCTCGGCATGGACGGTGCGAAGGCGCAGCTGCGCGAACTGGCCGCACGCATGCAGGCTACGTTGGCCGGCCATGGCGAAGAGGCCGACGCGCTGCGCGCGCTGGCCACGCTGGCGGTGGAACGCGATCACTGATCGCTGGCGTGATGCTGCCGCCAAACAGGAACGCCCGGCAATGCCGGGCGTTCCTGTTTGCGCGTGCGGCCGGAATTACTTGATCAGGCGCAGCGCGAACGGGTAGCGGTAGGCTTCGCCGTTGTTGGCCTTCACGGCGGCGATGATGCAGAACACCAGGTTCAGGATGCCGACGATCGGCGCCAGGATGCCGCCGATGATCACGATGGTCAGCACGATGCAGATCAGCATCGCGATGGTGATGGTGATCTGGAAGTTCAGCGCTTCCTTGGCCTGGTCTGTCACGAAGGACTTGCTGGCGTCATCCTTGTTGATCAGCCAGATGATCAGCGGGCCGATGAACCAGGTGAAGATGCCCAGCAGGTGCGCGGCCAGCGCCATGGTGCGCTGGTCGGCCGGGGCATTGGTGGTTGCCGGCGGCGGCGGGACGTTATCGAATTCACTCACGACAAAACTCCTTTTCATTGGGTGGTCTTGACCCACCAGCACCAAGCTGGTTGCGTCAGGCGGGCATAGCTTACGCCATCGACGCCATCAATCATTACCGGCAATGGTCATCCGCCCCAGCAGGATCGAGCCGGTCCGGATGTGCGAGCGCGGGTCGACGTCGCTGCCGACCGCCTCGATGCTGCTGAACATCTCGCGCAGGTTGCCGGCGATGGTGACGCCGTCCACCGGGTACTGGATCTCGCCGTTCTCGACACGGAAGCCGCCGGCGCCGCGCGAATAGTCGCCGGTCACCCCGTTCACACCCTGCCCCATCAGCTCGGTCACCAGCAGGCCGTCACCCATCTGTCGGGCGATCTCTTCGAGCGAGCCGGCATTGGCCGCCAGCTGCAGGTTGTGCACACCGCCAGCATTGGCGGTGGTCTGCAGGCCCAGCTTGCGCGCCGAATAGCTGCCCAGCACATAGCGCTGCAGCACGCCGTCACGGACCAGCGCCGAAGCACGGGTGGCCACGCCGTCGCCGTCGAAGGCGGCCGAGCGCAGGCCGCGGCGCAGGTGCGGCAGTTCGTCAATCTGCATCCACTCCGGGAACAGGCGCTGGCCGACGCTGTCCAGCAGGAAACTGGCCTGGCGGTACAACGCGCCGCCGGACACTGCCGACAGCAGGTGGCCGACCAGGCTGCGCGCCACTTCCGGGGCGAACAGCACCGGCATGCTGCCAGTGGCCAACGAACGCGGCTGCAGGCGGGCCACGGTGCGCTCGGCGGCGCGGCGGCCGACCAGACCCACGTCTTCCAGGTCCCCCTGTGCCAGCGCGCTGGTATACCAGCCATCGCGCTGCATGCCGTCGCCCTGCCCGGCGATCAGCGCGCAGCCGACCGAATGGTGGGTGCCTCGCTCACGACCGAAGAAGCCATGCGAATTGGCGTACACCGACAGGCTCTGCATGCTCGATACGGAAGCGCCATCGGAATTGCGGATCTGCGCATCGGCCTCGCGGCCAGCGGCCTCGCAGGCCAGGGCCAGGTCCACCGCCTCATCGGCCTGCAGCGCCCACGGGTGCCAGCCATCCAGGTCCGGGAAGTCGGTGGCCATCAGCGCGGCCTCGGCCAGGCCGGCGGCCGGGTCATCCTCGGTATGCCGGGCAATCGCGCAGGCCTGCTCGACCGTAGCGGCCAGGCTGGCCTCGTTCAGGTCGCCAGTGCTGGCACTGCCCTTGCGCTGCCCGAAATAGACGGTCACGGCGATGCCACGGTCACGGGTGGACTGCACAGTCTCGACCTCGCCGAGGCGGACATTGACCTCCAGGCCCCGATCCTCGCTGCAGCTGACCTCGGCCTGGCTGGCGCCCAGCGCGCGGGCGCGGTCGAGCAGCTGCTGGGAGAGGTCGGCCAGCCGTTCCAGCCGGGCCAGGCTGTCGTCGCCGACGGCCACTTCAGGGGCGATCACGTTCAATGCTTTATCCTGTACGGGTTGGGCCCGGCATCACGCCGGGCGACTTTTTTTGAAATCAGGTAGGGACGATGCGCGGACGCGACGAAGAAACCGGTGAATTCCACGACAAGAGCCGCAGCCAGAACCGGCGCGATGCACTCGACGTGCTGGCCCTGGGTGAGAAGCTGGTGTCGCTGACCCCGGCCCAGCTGGCGCGCCTGCCGATTCCGGAAGACCTGCTGCCGCACATTGCCGAGTGCAAGCGCATCACCGCCCACATCGCCCACAAGCGCCAACTGGCGTTCCTGGCCAAGCACATGCGCCGCGAAGAAGAGGCCACGCTGGATGCGATCCGCGATGCGCTGGACGCCAACAGCGAAACCGGCCGCCGCGAAGTGGCGATGATGCACCGCGTGGAAGACTGGCGCGACCGCCTGCTGGCCGAGGGTGACAAGGCACTGGCCGCTCTGCTCGATGACTATCCGCAGGCCGACCGCCAGCAGCTGCGCACGCTGGTACGCAACGCGCAGGCCGAGAAGGCCAGGAACAAGCCGCCGCGCGCTTACCGCGAGATCTTCCAGGTGCTGCGCGGCCTGATGCTGCCGGCCGCGCTGGGCCTGAAGGCCGGCGCCGAAGACACCGACCACATCGGGACCGGCGAAGCCGACGAGGACTGAGTCCGCGTCGGCCCGGGCGGTTGCTGTGGCCATCGCCACGCTCAGGCCTGGGTACCGCCGACGGTGATGCCCTCGATCAACAGCGAGGGCTGGCCGACCCCCACGGGCACGCTCTGCCCGTCCTTGCCGCAGATGCCCACGCCCTCGTCCAGGGCCAGGTCATTGCCGACCATGCGCACCTTCTGCATGGTTTCCGGGCCGTTGCCGATCAGGGTCGCGCCCTTCACCGGCGTGGTGATGCGGCCGTCCTCGATCAGGTAGGCCTCGGTGGCCGAGAACACGTACTTGCCACTGGTGATGTCGACCTGGCCACCGCCGAAGTTGACCGCGTACAGGCCCTTCTTCACCGAACGGATCATCTCCTGCGGATCGTGCTCGCCGGCGCGCATGTAGGTGTTGGTCATGCGTGGCATGGTCAGGTGCGCGAACGATTCGCGGCGCCCGTTGCCGGTCGGGGCCATGCCCATCAGCCGCGCATTGAGGCTGTCCTGCATGTAGCCGACCAGGATGCCGTCCTCGATCAGCGTGGTGCACTGGCTGGGGTGGCCTTCATCGTCGATGTTCAACGAACCGCGGCGGCCGTCGAGGGTGCCGTCGTCGACGATGGTCACCCCCGGTGCCGCCACACGCTCGCCGATGCGGCCGGCGTAGACGCTGGTGCCCTTGCGGTTGAAGTCGCCTTCCAGGCCGTGGCCGACCGCTTCGTGCAGCAGCACGCCCGGCCAACCCGGGCCGAGCACCACCGGCATCATGCCGGCCGGCGCCGGCACTGCTTCCAGGTTCACCAGCGCCTGGCGCAGCGCTTCCTGGGCGAGGGCTTCGGGGCGGCCGCTGGCAAACAGGTCTTCGTAGCCATAACGGCCACCGCCACCGGCATAGCCGGACTCGCGACGGCCGTTGTGCTCGACGATCACCTGCACATTCAGGCGTACCAGCGGACGCACATCGGCCGCCAGCACACCGTCGCTGCGGGCGATCAGCACCGTATCGACGCCGCCGGACAGGCTCACCATCACCTGCCTCACGCGCGGGTCGGCGGCACGCAGGTAACCATCCAGGCGCTTGAGCACCTCGACCTTGGCTTCGTTGCCGATACCATCGATCGGGTCCAGCGCCGGGTACAGTGCGCGCGCATTGCCGCGCAGCAGCGATCGCCCGGACTGCGCACCGCCCTCACGCGAGATCGCGCGCGCCGACTGCGCCGCCGCCAGCAGCGCGTCGGCATGGATGTCATCGGAGTACGCAAATCCGGTCTTCTCGCCGGAAATCGCACGTACGCCCACCCCCTGCTCGATGGAATGGGCACCGTCCTTGACGATGCCGTCTTCCACGCTCCAGCTCTCGCGGCGGGCGTGCTGGAAATAAAGGTCGCCGAAGTCGACACCGGGGCCGAGCAACTGGCCGAAGGTGCGCTCAAGGCCAGCGGTATCCAGGCCGCCGGGGCGAAGCAGGCGGTCTTGGGCAAGCGTCAGGGCGATATCAGTCATGGTTTCGATCTGGGGGTGCGGGGGCGCTCAGGCAAGCCCCGTGAACAGGGAACCGCGCTCAGCGCGAGCGCGGCAGGTCGGTGACGGTCGGCGGAATGGCCGGTGCAGACGCCGGCACGGGCGGTGATGGGGTCTTGTCGCGGCTGCGCTCGATCACTTCCACCTTCGGTTCCTTCCATGGACCGGTCACCTTGTAGGTTCGGGCGCCAATCTCGCCCAGCGGCTTGGACAATACCGCATTGGTGGCCGCGCCCAGCGCGGCCCCCACCGGGCCGCCGGCCACCGCACCGACCACGGTCAGCAGGTTGCCCGCGCGCGGGTTGACGTCGATGGTCTGGTCGAACCGCTGGTTGCGCAGGTCAGCCTGGCCACGGATGGTGATGTTGGCCGCCGGGCCTTCGATCAGCACCTTGTCGGTGCGCGCCATGCCCTGGCCGAACTGCATGCTGCCGTCGATCTGGTTGAACGCGAAGCCCTTGGAGAAAAAGTCGCGGAAGTCGAACATCAGGCGCCGCGGCAGCTGCGCGACGCTGAGCAGGCCCAGCACGCGGCCGGCGCCTGGCTCCAGCTCCAGCAGCTGGCCATTGCGCGCGTGCAGGTCGAGACTGCCCTGCAGGTTGCCCAGCTGGAAGTCCGACGGGCCTCCGCTCCACGAGGCCTGCAACTGCGCCTGGCCGGAACCGCCGCGCAACTGGCCGCCGTAATCAAGATTCTGCATCAACCCACCCAGATCCTCGCTGCGCACCTGTGCGGTCAACTCGGTTCGGGCACCACCGGTCCGGCCCAGCCAGCGACCGCTGATGTCGATCTCCTGGTCCGGCGCACGGAAACGCA
Source organism: Stenotrophomonas sp. pho (assembly GCF_006228405.1). Lineage (NCBI taxonomy): Bacteria > Pseudomonadati > Pseudomonadota > Gammaproteobacteria > Lysobacterales > Lysobacteraceae > Stenotrophomonas > Stenotrophomonas sp. pho. The sequence continues at coordinate 3,185,718 of NZ_CP029759.1, forward strand.
GCGCATCCACGTTCAGGCCATTGGCCAACGGTCGCGTGCGCAGCACCGCCTGGCCCAGCACCACCTTGCCGAACTTCAGGTCGGCAATGTCCAGCGCGAACGGCGGCAGCTTGGCCGGGTCCATGTCGTTGGCACCGGCCTGTACCCGCGCCGGTGCAACCGGCGCGCCCGGTGCCGCCGGCAGTGACTGCCAGTGCACGCGGTCAAGCTGGCCACTGATCGTGCCACCGTCCGCATTGGGGACAGTCAGGCGTCCGGCCAGCGACGGGCCGTCCAGCCGCACATCCAGTGCCTGTGAGCCCGGGTGCAGCTGCAGCCGGGTCTGCTCGAACACGCCGCCGATCAGCTTCAACTGGCCAACCTGCACGTCCACCGCTCGCAGCGGCATCGCATCGTCGTCCCCGCCACCCGCGCCAGGCCGATCCACTCCAGCGCATCCAGCGTCGCGCTGCGGCCATTGACCGTCAGCCCGCTCGGCGGCGGCTCACGATCAACATGATCACTGCCCAGCGTGACCTGCACGCCGGTCTGGTTGTTGTGGCTGCGTGCGGCCAGGGCCAGGCGCTGGCCGAAGGCCACATCGATGCGGCCGGCGCCCATCGGCAACTGCGCGGCCACCGTGGTCGCCAGCGCTTCGGCGGCCGGCTTGTCCAGCGGTGCCGGCAGGTCCAGCCGGGTGCCGACCAGGTCCGAACTCAACCGCAGTTCACTCGGCGGCGCGGGCGCCCCCGGGGCCACCTTGGGCAGGTTGACCGCGATGGTCCACGCTGAAGTGCCGGTGATGTAGGGCTTGAGCCAGGTCATTTCCGGTGCGCGGTCGATCAGTACGCCCGCATCAAGATGCGCCGTCAGCTGCGATTCGAAAGCCCGCGTGCTGTCGTGCACGTAGCCACCAGCGCGCAGGCTCAGGCGGCCATCCTGGCCGAGGTGGCGCACCGCCAGTTCCTCAGCGCCGAAGCCGCCATTGCTGTAGCGCGCCTGCCCTCGCATGTTGTCGAAGGCCAGCTGGAAGCGCTTGTCGACCAGCTTCACGCCGGTCAGGTCGACCGTCCCCTGCAGATGACCACCGCCTTCATCGTGGTGCAGCGGCTGCAGCAGATCGAAAGTCACATGCGCCGGACCACTGGCGACCAGGTTGTCCAGCGTATCGCCGTAATCCTTGTGCAACGGGCTCTGGCGCAGCATCGCCAGCAGCTTGCCGGCCTCGCTCGGCGCGTCGGCACGTACGTACAACGGCTGGTGCCCGAAGTCCGGAATGCCCGCTTCGAATTTCTGTACCGCCACGCCGGCAAGATCACCCCGTCCACGCATGTCGAAGCCAGGGCCGATGAAGGCGATGTCGGCGTCGACCTGGCTCATCAGCGGCCAGTCGTGCTGGAAGCGGATGTCGCCATTGGTGATGTGGCCGGTGGCCTCGAAGCGGCCATCATTGTTGTCGAACGGCCAGTCGTCCAGGTCACCGGTGACCAGGCCGACACCACCACGCACCTGGCCGCCGGCCAGTGCCATGTCCAGCCAGTCGGTGGCGCCCTTGCTCATCTTGGAGTGGATCCAGAAGCGCTTGGCCGCCGTCATCGGCACGTCGTCCAGCTTCGCGGCCAGCTGCAGCCACGGCCGCGTACCGTCGCCCTGGAACCAGACGCCGCCGCGCACGTCGGCCGCGTAGTCGGTGCCTTCCACGCGCATGGCCGGCGTTCCGATCCGCCAACCGCCGCCCTCGTCGCGCCACCCCACGACCTGTCCGGCCAGATGCAGGTCATGCCGCACGCCAAAGCCGGTCGGCCAATCGAACTGCAGCTGCCGTTGCGGCTGCAGCTGCAGGCTGAAGCCATCGGCGTCGCCTTCAAAGCGCCCGCCCAGGCCGCGCAGGCCGGGCGAGTTGCCCACGCTGGCGAAACCCAGCGACTGCAGTTCACCCTGCGCCCACAGGGGGCCATCGTGTTCGCCCGACAGCTGCAACGCGCGCACGTCCAGCTGCGGCCTGGACAGGAACAGCCAGCGACGCAGGCCCGGCTCAAGGCGATCACTCAGAGCCAGCGCACGCAGTGCGATGCCGGCCTGCACCGCACCGGCGTTCACCCGCAGCTGCTTGCCGATCTGCAGCTGCAGGCCATCGAGCTGCTGTGCGCCATCTTCGGTCTTCAGGCGCAGGCGCGGCACCTGCAACGCCCAGCCATCGGCCTGGCGCTGCCAGCGCAGGCGGGCCTGCAGCCGCTGCAGCTGCAGCTGCGGCGCTGCCACGCCGGGCATCGGTGCACCGTCGACGCGCACGTCCCGCAGGTCCGAATCGGTGGTCAGCGCGACCGGCGCGAAATCACGCAGGGTCAGCCACAGGTTCAGCTCGCCCTTGCCCTCGCGCAGGCGCACGCCGCCGGCCGCCAGCAAGGGCGACCAGGCATGGAAATCGACCGGGTCGGCGCCGAGCCAGGCCTGGCCGTTGCCACGCGCACGGTCCACGTCCAGTACCGCGGTCAGCGGCAGCGCTTGTGCATCGGCCCAGGCGCGTACACCCACGCGCAGGCGATCACCATTGACCCGCATGCGCAGGTCGATGCGCGGCAGCGTGGTGTCGATGCCGATCCCCGGCGCGTGCACGCCCAGGCGGCCGCCGATCACCTGCAGCTCGCCGAGCCGGCGCAACGCATCCAGCGGATCCCCCCGTTGTCGGATTGCGGCAACCCGCGCACCGACCAGCGTCCGTCTTCGCCCTGCTGCAGGTCCAGGGCCAGGCCACGCAGGCGCAATTCGGTCAGCGAGCGCCCGGGCAGCAGCCCGCTGTACATCGATACCAGCACCTCGGCCTCGCCGATCGCCAGGCCCTGCCCGGCACCGATGCGCAGGCCCTTCAGCTGCAGCAGCGGGCCACGACGGGTCCAGGTCGTCTGCAGCTGGTCAAAACGCACCGGCTGGCCAGCCCGCTCGCTCAGCCAGGCGGCGATCCTGTCGGGATGACGCTCGGCCAGCGGCAGCAGTTGGCTGAAGGTGCCCACCAGCAGTGCAAGCCCGACCAGGCCCACCGCACAGGCGGCAATGAAATGACGGCGGATCCTTCGCAGTCGCAGGCGCGGCGGCGCGCTCATCGGCCACCGCCGGCCTGCAGCCGGCGAGGATCAGAGCAGAACGACATCGAATTGCTCCTGCAGGTACTGCTCGTCCGCCTGGAAGCGGATGCTCTTGCCGAGGAACTCTTCCAGCTCGGCCACCGCCGAGGATTCCTCATCGGTGATGCGCGCGACCACTTTGGTCGATGCGATCACCAGCAGGCGCGCGGCATCGAACTGGCGCACGGCACGGGTGATCTCGCGGAAGATCTCGTAGGTCACCGTCTCGGTGGTCTTGATGCTGCCGCGGCCGCTGCACTGCGGGCAGGTTTCCGACAGCTGGCGCTCCAGGCTTTCGACCGTGCGCTTGCGGGTCATCTCCACCAGGCCCAGCGGCGAGAAGTCGTACACCGTGGTCTTGGCATGGTCGCGGGCCAGCGCCTTTTCCAGCGTGCGCAGCACCTGACGGCGATGCTCTGCATCATCCATATCGATGAAGTCGATAATGATGATGCCGCCCAGGTTGCGCAGCCGCAGCTGACGCGCCACTGCCTGCGCCGCTTCCAGGTTGGTGCGGAACACCGTCTCTTCCAGGTTGCGCTGGCCAAGGAACGAGCCGGTATTGACGTCGATGGTGGTCATCGCCTCGGTCTGGTCGATCACCAGGTAGCCACCGGACTTGAGCGGCACCTGCTTGTCCAGCGCGCGGCCGATCTCGTCTTCCACGCCGAACATGTCGAAGATCGGGCGGTCGCCGGAATACAGCTCCAGCTTTTCGGCCAGCACCGGCATGTACTTGGCGACGAAGGCCTGCAGCTGGCCGAAGGTCTCCTTCGAGTCCACCTTCACCTTGTCCACGTCCTTGCGGATCAGGTCGCGCACGGACCGCAGCGGCAGGCTCAGGTCTTCATAGATGATGCTGCACGACGGCGCTTCGCGGCCGCGGCGCTCGACCACGTTCCACACGCGCGACAGGTAGGCGATGTCCTCGGCGATGGCCTCGGCCGGCTGCCCTTCGGCGTTGGTCCGCACGATGTAACCGTAGCCACCATGCTGTGCCGACAGTTCGGTCACCAGCGCCTTCAGGCGGGCGCGCTCGGTTTCGTCCTCGATGCGCGCCGACACGCCCACTACCTTGGACTGCGGCAGCAGCACCATGTAGCGCGAGGGAATGCTGATCTGCGTGGTCAGGCGGGCGCCCTTGGTGCCGATCGGGTCCTTCACCACCTGCACCACGATGTCCTGGCCGTCACGCAGCAGCTCGACGATCGGCACGCTGGCCGGCGGCGGCAGGGTGGTGTTCTCGGTGTCGGCGCTGGCCACCGGTGCCGGCCGCACCACGTCGTTGGCGTGCAGGAACGCGGCGCGCTCCAGGCCGACTTCGACGAAGGCGGCCTGCATGCCGGGCATGACCCGCTGCACCTTGCCCTTGTAGATGTTGCCGACCACGCCACGGCGCCAACCGCGCTCGATGTGCAGTTCCTGCAGCATGCCGTTTTCGATCACCGCGACCCGGGTCTCGCGCGGGGTCACATTGACCAGGATTTCCTCAGACATCGGCAGCCTCCCTGGCGGCATCGGCAGTGGGGACCGGCACGCCACAGCGCGCCAGCAGACGATCGGTATGCAGCAGCGGCAGCCCCATCACGCCGGAGTAGCTGCCGGAAAGATGTTCGATCCAGCGTTCGGCCCCGCCCTGGATGGCGTAGGCACCGGCCTTGTCCAGCGGCTCGCCGGTGGCGACATAGGCGGCGATGTCGGCGGCGTCGATCGGGGCGAAGGTCACCTCGGAAATGACCAGCTCGCTGTCCAGGCCGCCCGCACCGACCACCACCACGGCGGTCATCACCTGGTGGGTGCGCCCGGCCAGCCGCGCCAGCATCGCCCGCGCGTCAGCGGCATCGACCGGCTTGCCGAAGACCTCGCCATCCAGCACGACCTCGGTATCCGAACCAAGCACCCGCGCCTGCGGGTCGTCGGCCAGCACCCGGGCCAGCCCGGCGCGCGCCTTGTCGGCGGCGACCCGGCATACATACTGTTCGGCGCTTTCAGTGGCCGCGCGCTGCTCGACGACCTCCAGGTCAAGGGCCTGGAAGGGGCGTCCGAGTCGGGCCAGCAGCTGGTTGCGTCGGGGGAGCGGGAAGCAAGATAGAGCATCGGCACAGCATAACCTGAGGCCGCCACCTGAATCGTCGGCAACCCGTTACGGAACGCGTACAACCCCGATCAGGCTCACAGCGCGTTCATCGCTACGACACCACCCTCACCGGCACAACAAGGAGATCCCATGCGCCTGACCGCCACCCCGCTGCTGCTTGCCCTGTCCCTCGCCCTTGGAACCTCGATGACTGCTCATGCCGCTCCGTCGTCGCCGTCGATCGCCGCCGCGGCCGAAGGCACCCTGCTGAACATCTCGGCCAATGCCGAGGCCACCCGCGTGCCGGACGTCGCCACCCTGTCGGCCGGTGTGGTCACCCAGGCAGCCGACGGCAACAGCGCCATGCGCCAGAACGCCCAGCAGATGGACAAGGTGCTGGCCGCGATCAAGGCCGCCGGCATCGCCGAGCGCGACGTGCAGACCAGCGGCGTCAGCCTCAACCCGCAGTACCGCTATGCCGACAATGAGGCACCGAAGATCACCGGCTACCAGGCCAGCAACACGGTCAGCCTGAAGGTCCGCGACATCGCCAAGCTCGGCAAGGTGCTCGACGCGCTGGCCGCGCAGGGTGCCAACCAGATCAACGGTCCGCAGTTTGAGATCGACCAGCCCGAACCGGTCTATGACGAAGCCCGCCTGGCCGCCCTGAAGAAGGCCCAGGCCCGCGCCCAGACCTATGCCAGGTCGCTGGGCCTGCAGGTGCGCCGCATCGTCAGCATTTCCGAGAACAGCAACGGCGGTTTCCGCCCGATGCCGATGATGCGCACCATGGCCGCCGGCGCGGCGATGGACAAGGCCACCCCGGTCGCACCGGGTGAATCGACCGTCTCGGTCAACCTGGACGTGGTGTTCGAACTGGGCCGCTGATCGCGCCCGGCACGGCCGACCCAGGCGGGTCCCGCAGGGGCCCGCCTTTTTCGTCTATTCCGGCGGCGTTGGCTGAAGGCCAGCCCAACGCGCATGCCCCTGCCTCTAGGCAGTGGCCGCCATGCCGCGCTACTGATGAACTGCCAGCCGCGTGCGGCAACCCCGCCACGGACCCTGGTGCGTTGAGGACTTCGTCACTGGCATGGAGGTGGATCATGGTTCGTACCTATCCCGTTGCATCCCCGCACTTCGACCCCGCCCGCGTCGCCGCCTGGAGTGCAGCGATCGCCCTGCACCTGCTGGCCTTCCTGTTGCTGCTCATCCCTGCGACCTACCAGGCCGTGCAGGCCCCGCGTGAAAAGACTCCGGTGCGGCTGATCGAGAAGATCCCGCCACCGCCGACGCCGCCGGCTCCGGTCCCGCCAAAAGAGATCGTCCAGGTGGTACCGAAGCCCCGGACGCAGCCGGTGGCACCGCCACTGCCCGCACCCACCGCGACCGTGGAAGAGACCCAGGGCATCGCATTGCCGGCCGCCGAACCGGCTCCGCCGCAGCTGGCGCCCAGCATCGACACTTCCACCCCGTTGGCCGGCGCCCAGCTGCAGTACCGCAGCGCTCCGCCGCCGACCTATCCGATCCAGTCCCTGCGCAACTACGAACAGGGCACGGTGCTGTTGCGGGTGGAAGTGGACACCCGTGGCCAGCCGGTCGCGGTCAGCGTCGAGCGCAGCAGCGGCTCGCGCAACCTGGACCAGGCCGCCCGCCAGCAGGTGCTCAAGCACTGGCGCTTCGAGCCTGCCCAGCGTGACGGCGTGGCGGTTCCGGCCATCGGCATGGTGCCGGTGCAGTTCTCGCTGCCGGACTGAGCGTCCCACCGGCCCGGCCCCGCGCCGGGCCGGCCCCTGCCAATGCCCGACAAATGCGGACATGCCCGAGCCAAGCGTTACTGATTAAGCAAAAATTCACGTCTTCGTCACCTGCTGGAAACCTAGATTGGCGCGTCCCGGTATCGATCCGGCGACAGCCCTCAACGCTACGGTTTTCCAGTTAGGAGAGAAGCTGTGAAACACCCGATCCAACGGCCCGCCAGCCGCCGCCGCACCACCCTGGCATCGTCCATCACCCATATCCTTGCTGGCAGCACCCTGCTGCTGGTCGGCGCCGTGGCTTCTTCCTCAGCCTTTGCACAGGAGCAGGCCACCAACCTCGACCGCATCACGGTCACCGGCTCCAACATCCCGCGCACCAACACCGAGACACCGTCGCCGGTGCAGGTGGTGACCCGCCAGGAAATCGACCGCACCGGCAAGACCACGGTCGCCGAGTACCTGCAGACCCTGACCGCCGACGGCGCAGGCTCCATTCCCAAGACCTTCGGCAACGGCTTCGCCGGTGGCGGCGCCGGCATCTCGCTGCGCGGCCTGGGCGCCGGCTCGACGCTGGTGCTGTTGAACGGCCGCCGCATGGCCACCTACGGCCTGGCCGATGACGGCCAGAAGGTCTTCACCGACCTCAGCACCATCCCGCTCGATGCCGTCGAGCGCGTGGAAGTGCTCAAGGACGGCGCCTCGGCGATCTATGGCTCCGACGCCATCGCCGGCGTCGTCAACATCATCCTGCGCAGCGACTTCCAAGGCGCCATCCTGCGCGGTTCCTACGGCATTTCCGGTGACGGCGATGGCGACGCGAAGAAGGCGACCCTCACTGCCGGCACCGGCGACCTGTCCAGCGATGGCTGGAATGCGTTCTTCAGCCTGGACGTCGGCAAGACCGACGCGATCAAGATCAGCGACCGCAAGAACCGCAAGTGGATCGGCACCGGCGATATCCGGCGCTGGGGTTACGACGCTGCAGACGCGCAGTTCCTGGGCGGTGCCTACCTGTCGGGCGGTACCGCCGGCGGCGTGGGTCCCAATGGCTCGGTGTTCGATGCCACCGGCCATCTGGTTGCCCTGCCGGGCTGCGCCGGGCTGACCACGATTCCCGGGCAGAGTGACGCGACCGCGCAGGCCCAGGGTTGCCTGTGGGATCCGGCGCAGCAGTACCGCGACCTGAGCCCGGAAGAGAAGTACGTGAACGTGTTCGGCCGCGCCAGCTTCGCGTTTGGTGAAGGCGGCGAGGTCTATACCGAGATCGGTTACTCGAAGAAGGAAACGATCTTCAGCAATACGCCATCCGGCGTATCCGGCGGCTGGGGCTACCCTGGCGGCCCGGTCAACGCCAACAGCGGTGCCGGTGCGACCCAGCTGTATGCAGGTCATCCGGACAACCCGCTGCCCACCGCGGCCCGCCTGCGTTACAGCGCGTGGGACGTGGGCCCGCGCGTGACCGACAATACCAATGAGTTCAACCGCTTCCTGGTGGGTGTCAAGGGCAACTGGGGCGACTGGAGCTACGACACCGCCTACCTGCATTCCGGCACCGACCTGGTCAACAAGCGCACGGGTTTCCTGCGTTATGACGCAGTACGCTGCGTGCTGGGCAATCCGGCCTGCCCCTATGGCACCTGGCGCATCGGCGACAATGCCTCGCAGACGCCGCAGTCGGTCTACGATGCCATCAGCCCGACCATCAGCGCGCGTGCCAAGTCGAGCCTGGACATGTTCGACTTCACCATCTCGCGCAGCCTGATGGATCTCAAGGGCGGTCCGCTGGGCCTGGCCTTCGGTACGGAGTGGCGCAAGACGAGCAACAGCCTGACGCCGCAGACCTTCACCGATATCGGCCAGATCATCGGCCTGGGCTACTCGGCCTACGACGGCACGCAGAATGTGTATGCCGGCTACGCCGAACTGTCCGCACCGGTGCTGGAGCAGTTGGAGCTGAGCGCTGCGGTCCGCTACGACAAGTACGAAAGCGGCGAAGGCAAGGCCACGCCGAAGCTGGGCGTGAAGTGGACCCCGGCCGACTGGATCGCACTGCGCGCCAGCTACGCTGAAGGCTTCCGTGCGCCGAACCCGGCCGAGAACGGTGACGGTGGCCTGGCCGCTTTCTCCAACGCCCGCGATCCGGTGCGTTGCGCCATCGACCCGGCCAACGAATGCACCGCGCGCTCGGTGGCGATCATCACGCGGCCGAACAAGGACCTGAAGCCGGAAGAGTCCAAGAGCTACTCGGTGGGCATCGTGCTGCAGCCAACCTCGACCACCTCGCTGACTGTGGATGCGTGGGAAATCAAGCGCACCAACGAAATCGCGCAGGGCAGCACGGCCGACGCCATCGCCGCGGGCAACGTTCTCCGCGATGCCAACAACATCGGCGGAGTCGCCAACAGCGGCACCATCCTGGCCGTCAATACCGCCTACGTGAATGCCAACTCCTCGCGCGTCCGCGGTATCGACACCGACATCCGCCAGACCTTCGACATCGGCCCGGGCCAGCTGGAAATGGACCTGCAGTGGAGCCACGTGCTCAAGTTCGAGCGCACCGAGGGTGATACCACCGTCGACTATGTGGGCACCCACGGCAACTGCGACGTGACCAACTGCATCGGCACGCCGAAGGACCGCATCAACTTCGGCACCACCTGGAAGCAGGGCCCGTGGAGCATCAGCGGCGTGGCCAACTACATCAGCAAGCTGGAGAACAAGGACCGCCGCGGCGGTGACTACCTGGCCTTCTATGAAGACGGCGAGCCGGTAGAGAAGATCTCCTCGTTCACCACCTTCGATCTGTCCGGCCGCTGGAACATCACCGAAGCCTTCGAGCTGAACGCTTCGGTGCAGAACGTGTTCGACCGCATCGCGCCGCTCGACCCGAGCACTTACGGTGCAGTCAATTACAACCCGCTGCACTTCAGTGGTGCGATTGGCCGCTACTTCACTGTCGGCGCCAAGTACACGTTCAAATAATCCCGCTGCTGTGTTTGCTTCGAAGGCCCGGGCTGTTGCCCGGGCCTTCGTCGTTTCCTGGCTGTTCGTTGTCCATGCCGGCTCCCGCACACCCGGCCTTGCAGCCATGTTCACGAGTACATGGCTAGGGTGTGCTCGCGGCATCCGGGCCGCAGGGGATCTCAATGGCCACGACATCGCAACGCCTCGGCCTGCCGGCGTTGACTGCACTGGTAGTCGGCTCGATGGTCGGCGCCGGTATCTTTTCGCTGCCGCAGAACGTCGCGCGCAGTGCCGGTCCGGCCGCCTTGATGATCGGCTGGGCGCTGAGCGGTGCGGGCATGCTGATGCTGGCCTTCGTGTTCCAGGCCCTGGCCAACCGCCGTCCGGACCTGGACACCGGCATCTACGCATATGCACGCGAAGGCTTCGGCAACTACATCGGCTTCTCCGCGGCGTGGGGCTACTGGGTCGCTTCGGTACTGGGCAATGCCAGCTTCTTCGTGCTGATCTTCAGCGGCCTGGGCCATTTCATGCCAGTGTTCGGCGAAGGCAACACGCCAGCCGCAGTGGCCGCTTCGTCCGTACTGTTGTGGACCGTCCACCTGCTGGTGCTGCGCGGCCTGCGCACAGCAGCCATCGTCAACGGCCTGGTGACAGTGGCCAAGCTGCTGCCCATCGCACTGTTCCTGGTGCTGGCCGCCGGCGCGTTCCGCATGGAGGTGTTCCGCGCCGACTTCTTCGGCACGCCTGCGCTCGGCGACCTCGGCCAGCAACTGCGCGGCATGATGCTGGTCACCGTGTGGGTGTTCATCGGCATCGAAGGCGCCAGCATCTATTCGCGGCGAGCCGCGCGCCGTGCCGACGTCGGCCGTGCCACGGTGATCGGTTTCCTGGGGGTCTGGCTGCTGCTGGTCCTGGTCAGCCTGCTGTCGATGGGCGTGCTGTCGCAGGCCGAACTGGCCGGGCTGCCCAACCCGTCGATGGCCTACGTGCTGCGCGCCATCGTCGGCGAATGGGGCGCGACGGTGATCATCGCCGGTTCGATCATTTCGGTGCTGGGCGCGCTGCTGGCCTGGGTGCTGCTGTGTGCCGAAGTGCTGTATGCCGCCGCTGGCGACGGCACGATGCCCGCCTTCCTGGGACGCGAGAATGCGCGTGGCGTGCCGGCCAATGCATTGTGGTTGAGCAACGGGCTGATCCAGCTGTTCCTGCTGCTGGTGCTGTTCAATGCGGGCAGCTACACCGGCCTGGTGCTGCTGGCCGCATCGATGAGCCTGGTGCCCTACTTCCTGTCCACCGCGTTCGGCGTGCAACTGGCCTGGCGCGGGCAGTCCTACGCGGGTGAGCCACGCGAGCGCTGGCGCGATTTCGTCGTCGCGCTGCTGGCCAGCGCCTACGCGCTGTGGCTGGTGTATGCCGGCGGCCTGAACAACCTGCTGCTGTCGGTGCTGCTGTACGTGCCCGGCGTTGTTCTGTTTGCGCAGACCCGGCGCCAGCGCGGCGAGCCGGTTTTCACGCGCTGGGAGTGGGCGCTGTTCGGCGCGATCCTGGCAGTAGCGATCGCCACGCTGGCAGCGTTCTGGAAGGGCCGGATCACGCTGTAGCGCCGAGCGCGTGCCCGGCTTGGAGGATGCAGCCGAGCATGGGCTCGCCGCCACAACACGGCAAAAAAAAACCTGCATCTCGCGATGCAGGTTTTGCAAGGTGGCGCCCGAAGTTGGACTCGAACCAACGACCCCCTGATTAACAGTCAAGTGCTCTAACCGGCTGAGCTATTCGGGCAGACGACTAGTATAACCACTCTTCACGCGCGATGGTAGGGGTGATTGGCAATCATTGCGGCAGCCCGATACAGCTGCTCGGCCACCACCAGACGCACCAGCATGTGCGGCAGCGTCAGCGGTCCGATCGACCACTTTTCGTCGGCCAGCGCGGAGACCTCTGGCGAATGCCCTTCCGGGCCACCGATCAGGAACGCCAGGTCCCGGCCCTGCCCGCGCCAATGCTCCAGGCGCTGCGCCAGCTGCTCGGAACTCAACTGCCGCCCCGGCACGTCCAGTGCCACCACGTAAGCGTTCTTCGGCAGCGCGGCGATGACCCGCTTGCCTTCATCCTCGGTGGCACGGCGCGGATCGCGCCCCTTGCCGCGCAGGCCGGGTTCGATTTCCACCAGCTCGAACGGCAGCCAATGCGACAGCCGCTTCTGGTATTCGGCGAACCCCTGCGCGACCCAGCTGGGCGCGCGTTCACCGGTGGCGATCAGGCGGGCTTTCATCAACGGTCCTCCAAAACGTCGACGGCGCCATCGGCGCCGTCGAAGGGATGCGTCAACGTGCGGCTCAGGCCACTTCGTCGTCGCTGGACGGCGGCTGGTCGCCGACGGTCCACAGGCGCTCGAGCGCGTAGAACTCACGCACGCGCGGCAGCATCACGTGGACGATCACGTCGCCCAGATCGACCAGCACCCACTCCGCTTCGCGCTCGCCTTCAACACCCAGCGGCATCACGTCGATGTTCTTGGCGAAGCGCACGACTTCATCGGCAATCGACTTGACGTGGCGGGTCGAAGTGCCCGAAACGACGATCATGTAGTCGGCAACGCTGGACCGGCCGCGCACGTCGATCTCGACCAGGTCCTTGGCCTTCAGGTCTTCGGTGGCTTGGCGGACGCTGGCCAGCAGTTCCGGCACGGACGGCGGCGGGCTGGGCAGATCGACCTTGATGGTCTGGGGCTGGGTCTGGTTGCTCAAAATGGATCGACTCGATAAACGTGGGGGCGATTATACGGGGATGGCGCGGCCGCGCCATTCACGCCGTGGCCGGGCGGTACAGCCCGTGTGCAGCGACATAGTCGGCCACGGCCGGTGGCAGCAGTGCGCGCCAGGGACCGCCAGCGGCAATCTGCGAGCGCACGGCGCTGGCCGATTCCTCGCGCAGTGGGTGGTGCAGGCGCAGGATGCGCCCGGCCGGGCTGGCGAACAGGGCCTGCTCATTGTCGGCCCAGCGCCCTTGCAGGGCGCGCCCCAGCTCGCCATCGATCGACGCCTGCAACGGACTGCCCGGCCGTTCGGCCACCACGAAGTGGGCCAGACCGAACAGGGCCTCCCATTCATGCCAGCCGGACAGCCCCAGCAGGCTGTCGGCGCCCACCAGCCAGGCCAGCGGCCGGCTCGGGCCCAGCTCGCCACGCAGCTCGCGCAGCGTGTCGACGGTGTACGACGGGCGACCGGGGCAGCGGGTGGCACGATCCAGTTCGCGACGGTCCAGCAGCAGCCCCGGCTCGTCGCCGATGGCCAGCGACAACATCGTGCAGCGCTGCTCAGCAGTGGCACCGGGCACCGCGCGGTGCGGCGGATCGGCGGCCGGCAGCATGCGCACGGCGACCTGCAGTTCATCACGGGCCGCACGCGCGATCGCCAGGTGCCCGAGGTGCACCGGATCGAAGGTGCCCCCGTAGTAGATCCGCAGGCTCATCACTCAGGCCCGCACCAGCAGGCGCACGGCACGCGGCTCGGCCACGGCCACCAGCAGGCGTTCCAGCGCCAGCCAGGCGTCGCCGTCAGCGCGCCCCTTGGCAATGCGGTCGACCAGCCCCGCCTCGGCCACGAAGCGCTCCCAGCGCTTGCCTTCCGGGTGCCGCTGCAGCGCGCGCTTGTAAGGCGCCTGCCGCGATTCCCAGATGCCGCGCGATTTCATTTCAGCGGCCAGGTTGCCACCACGCGCCTGCACGCGGGCCAGGCCTGCGCCCGCCAGCAGTTCGCGGATCACGATCGGCATCAATGCGGCCACCGCCTCCCCTTCACCGCGCAGGCCGGCCAGCATGCGCAGCACCGCCGGCGGCTGGCCGGAGAACGTCGCCTCCACCAAGCGGAACACGTCGTAGCGGGCAGCGTCAGCCACCAGCGACTCCATCCGTTCCACATCCAACGGCTGGCCGTCGGCCAACAGCGCCAGCTTGTCGATTTCCTGGGCGGCGGCCAGCAGGTTGCCCTCCACCCGCTCGGCCAGGCGCTGCACGGCGGCCGGGTCGGCACGCAGGCCCTTGCCGCGCAGGCGGCGCTCGATCCAGTCCGGCAGTTCGTGCGGCTTGATCGCCCATGCCACCGACAGCACGCCGATGCGGCTGACCGCCTCGGCCCACTTGCCCTGGTGGGCCTTGCTCCATTCATTGGCGGTGATCATCAACACCACGTCCGGTGCCGGGTTGGCGCAGAACTGGCTGATCACCTCGGCGCCCTCCTTGCCCGGCTTGCCGCTGGGCAGGCGCACCTCGACCAGGCGGCGGGCGCTGAACAGGCTTGGCGCATTGAAGCTGGCGTCAAGCTGGTTCCAGTCGAAATCACGCCCGTCGGCATCGAACACTTCGCGTTCGCCGATGCCCGAGGCGCGCGCACGCGCGCGGATGGCATCTGCGGCCTCCAGTACGCGCAGTGTTTCCGGGCCTGCGATCAGGTACACCGGCGCCAACCCGGTGTCAGCGCCCTGGCTGGCCAGCTGCTCCGGACGCAGTTCCATCGTCGCTGCCGCTCAGTGCTTGACGGCGGCGGCAGGCTCTGCCGGCACCGCGCCCTCGATCGGCTTGGCCTTCGGCGCGGACAGGCTGCCCCCTTCTCGATCTCGGCGCGGACCACGCTGTCGATACGGCGGATGATCGAGGCGGACATTTCCCGGCGCAGCTCCGTGGCCAGGATTTCGCGTTCGGTGGTGGTACCGGTGGCGTCGGTCGGCGGCGACACGTAGTCGCGCGACAGTTCGATCACCTGCTGCGGCACCAGTTCGCTGCCATCCTCGCGGCGGAAGATGAAGATCACCGCATAGCGCAGGCTGTACTCCTGCGCACGACCCTGCGAGTCGATGGCGATCGGGAGGTCACCCCAGCGCTCGGACAACACCTGCAGCTGGGTACTGGGTTCCTTGCTGTCCTCATCGGCCAGCCTGGCACCAGAGGCCAGCAGGCTGCGATTGAGCAGCTTGACCAGTTCACTGTACGGGGCGGTGGATACCACCTTCACCGGGGCGGTGTCGGTCGGCAGCATCAGCTTGTTGCGCAGATGGAAGCCGCAGCCGGCGAGGCCGAGGACAAGAACGAGGGCAAGCAGGATTCGGGTCATGGAGACAGTCTGGCGGAGCCGGGCGATCACGGCAACACACAGCGTGCCCGAAGCCGCGTGAATGCAGGGCCATCAAGCACCCGGCCCTGCTTCTGGAAAGGCATCGGCCACCGCGCGGGTGGCCGGTGCGAGGTACATCAGGCGGCGACGATGTTCACGATCTTGCCCGGGACGATGATGATCTTGCGCACCGTCAGGCCTTCCATGAACCTGGCCGCGTTGGGCTCGGCCAGCGCCAGCGCCTCGACCTGCTCGCGCGCGGCATCGGCCGCCACCTCGATGGTGCCGCGCAGCTTGCCGTTGACCTGCACCGCCAGGGTCAGGGCATCGCGTACCAGCGCACTGCTGTCGGCCTGCGGGAACGGCTGGTCTTCCAGCAGCGTCTCGCCATGGCCCAGCACCTGCCAGAGGGCGTGGCTGGCATGCGGCGTGATCGGGTTCAGCAGCAGCACGACGGCCTGCAGCGCTTCCTGGCGCACCGCGCGGCCCTGCTCGCTGTCGTCCTCGAACCTGGCCAGCGCGTTCATCAGCTCCATCACCGCTGCGATGGCGGTATTGAAGCTGTGGCGGCGACCGTAGTCGTCACCGACCTTGCCGATGGTTTCATGGGTCTTGCGGCGCAGCGCCTTCTGGTTGGCATCCAGTGCTGCAACGTCCAGCGCCGGGGCGGCACCGTCGGCAGCATGCTTCTGCACCTGGGCCCACAGCCGGCGCAGGAAGCGCGCCATGCCGTCCACGCCGGCCTCGTTCCACTCCAGCGACTGCTCCGGCGGCGCGGCGAACATCGAGAACAGGCGCACGGTGTCGGCGCCGTACTTGCCGACCATCGCCTGCGGGTCCACGCCGTTGTTCTTCGACTTGGACATCTTCTCGGTGCCACCGACCACCACCGGCTGGCCGTCGGCAATCAGGGTGGCGCCGGTGATGCGGCCGCGCTCGTCACGCTGCACTTCCACATCGGCCGGGTTGATCCAGTCCTTCGAACCGTCCGGATTCGGGCGGTAGTAGGTCTCGGCGATCACCATGCCCTGGCACAGCAGGTTGCGCGCCGGCTCGTTGCTGTCCACCATCCGCGCGTCGCGCAGCAGCTTGTGGTAGAAGCGGAAATACATCAGGTGCAGGATCGCGTGCTCGATGCCACCGATGTACTGATCGACCGGCAGCCAGTAGTTGCCGCGCTTGTCGACAGCGTCACGGGCACCGGGCGAGGTGTAGCGGGCGTAGTACCAGCTCGACTCCATGAAGGTGTCGAAGGTGTCGGTCTCGCGCTCGGCGGCGCCACCGCATTCCGGGCAGGTGGTCTTGCGCCATTCCGGGTCGGTCTTGATCGGCGAACCGGTCCCGGAGAACGCCACGTCCTCCGGCAGTACCACCGGCAGCTGCTCCTCCGGCACCGGCACCGCACCGCACTTGTCGCAGTAGATCACCGGAATCGGGCAGCCCCAGTAGCGCTGGCGGCTCACGCCCCAGTCGCGCAGGCGGTAGTTGACGCGGCGCTGGCCCTGGGCCTTGCGCTCGAAACGTTCGGCCAGGGCTTCGAAGGCCCCCTGGAAATCCAGACCGTCGAACTCGGCCGAGTTCACCAGCTCGAACGCACGGCTCTTGTCGCTGTACCAGTCCTGCCAGCGGCTACCGTCCCAGTTGCGTTCTTCTTCAGTACGCGGGTCCTTCAGCGCGATGACCTGCTTGATCGGCAGGCCGTACTTGTTGGCCACTTCATTGTCGCGCTGGTCATGGCCCGGCACCGCCATCACCGCACCGGTGCCGTAGCCCATCAGCACGAAATTGGCGACCCACACCGGGACCGGCTCGCCGGTGACCGGGTGCAGCGCGCGCAGGCCGGTGTCCATGCCGCGCTTTTCCTGGGTCTCCAGCTCGGCCTCGGACACACCGCCCTGCTTCAGGTCGGCCAGCATCGCGGCCAGTTCCGGGTTGTTCTTCGCTGCGTGCAGCGCCAGTGGGTGTTCGGCGGCGATCGACACGAAGGTCACGCCCATCACCGTGTCCGGGCGGGTGGTGAACACGCGCAGCGGATCCAGCACGCCACCATCGACGTCGCGCACGTCGAACTGGATTTCCAGGCCCTCCGAGCGGCCGATCCAGTTGCGTTGCATGGTCTTGACCGATTCCGGCCAGCCGTCCAGCTCGTCCAGGCCATCCAGCAGTTCCTGGGCGTAGTCGGTGATGCGCAGGAACCACTGCGGGATCTCACGCTTCTCCACCAGCGCACCGGAGCGCCAGCCGCGGCCGTCGATGACCTGCTCGTTGGCCAGCACGGTCTGGTCGACCGGGTCCCAGTTCACCACCGCGTTGCGGCGATAGGCCAGGCCCTTGCGCATCAGGCGGGTGAACATGCGCTGCTCGTGGACGTAATAGTCCGGACGGCAGGTGGCGAACTCGCGCGACCAGTCGATGGCATAGCCCAGCGATTTCAGCTGGCTGCGCATGTGGTCGATGTTCTTGTAGGTCCACGCCGCCGGCGCGGTCTTGTTCTTGATCGCGGCGTTTTCCGCCGGCAGGCCGAACGCGTCCCAGCCCATCGGCTGCAGCACGTTGTGGCCGGTCATGCGCTTGTAGCGGCTGATCACGTCGCCAATCGTGTAATTGCGCACGTGGCCCATGTGCAGCGCACCGGACGGGTACGGAAGCATCGACAGGCAGTAGTACTTCGGCTTGTCCGAGGTCTCGTCGACCTCGAAGGCACGGGTGGCGTCCCAGTACTGCTGGGCGGCGGATTCAACCTGCTGCGGGTCGTAGGCGTTGGTTTCAGCGCTGGTCATGGAACACGCGGATGCGGCGGCAAAGCGGTACAGCGTACCGCAGTGCGGCAAACGTCTCCAATCCTGCCTGCTGGGGGTGGGCGCCGCGATGCCCCGGGAGCCGTCTCAGCGTTGGCGCGACAGCGGCAGTGCGGTGGCCAGCCAGGCCACCCAGCAGGCGAACGCCAGCCGTTGTGCCAGCGGCGCCGGCAGGACGCCCTGCAGGGCAAACGCGGCCACCGCAGCCAGCATGCCGCAGCCCAGGGCCAAGGCGCCCAGGGCGCGGCCATGCGCCTGACGCAGCTGTGTCGTGCCCAGCAACAGGGTTCCGGCGACGAAGCCCAGCACCCAGATCATCCAGGCACTGGCATGCAGCTGGCTGGCCGGCCCATGCAGATCGTCCACGTCCAGCGGCAGCAAGCCCATCGCGGCAAAGCCCAGGCCAGCCAGCAGCAGCATCTGGCTGCCGACCCTCGATGCCCAGCCGGCAGTGGCGGGCAGGCTGCGGCGCAGGCGCTCAGCCACCACCGCGGCGAGCACGCCGGGCAGCACAAATCCAAGCAGATTGAAGGCCAGCGCATGCGGTACACCCGCGCACCCAGCAGCGCCACCGGGTGGCGCGCCTGTGCATAACCCTCCAGGCCGGCACCGAAGCCAGACACAGCCAGGACGAACACGACTGCAGCAAGCAGTCCCAACCAACGATCAAGCCGGACCATGGACATTGCGCGCAGTCACCCGGAAAAGAATGGATCAGCGCATTGTCGCGGCAGCGACGCGGTGCGCCAAGCGCGCGACCGAGGCCGGGTGCTTCCGGCGCACCGCGACCACTACGCCGGTCAGCTCCGGAAAGCGGGTGATCCACGAGCTGTACTGCGTGCCACGCCCCCGAGGCCGTCGCGCGCGATGTGATGGCAGGGTTGAGACGGACATCGATCGTCACCATAGAATCGGTCTCCAGATGCCAAGCGATGCTTTCCCCATGACCGAGACGACCTACGTATTCGACGCCACCACTGCGACCTTCGAGGCCGAAGTCCTGCAGAAGTCGCTGCAGACGCCGGTGCTGGTCGACTTCTGGGCCACCTGGTGCGGGCCGTGCAAGACCCTCGGCCCGATGCTGGAAAAGCTGGCTGCCGAGTACAACGGTGCGTTCGAGCTGGCCAAGGTCGATGTCGACAAGGAACAGCAGATCGCTGCGGCCTTCCAGATCCGCTCGGTGCCGACCGTGTTCCTGGTCAAGGGCGGCCAGCTGGTGGACGGTTTCCCGGGCGCCATTCCGGAAGGCCAGCTGCGTGAGTTCCTGGCCCAGCACGGCATCGTACCGGCCGATGTGGGCGATGCTGTCCCCGAAGATGACACCCCGCTGGATCCGCAGGCGCAGGTCGATGTGCTGCGTGCGCAGATCGCCGCCGAGCCGGACAAGGATGAACTGAAGCTCGACCTGGCCCTGGCCCTGCTGCAGATCGGTGGCGTGGACGAGGCAGGCACCCTGATCGACGGCCTGCCTGCCAATCTGGCCACCGACGACCGTGCCGTGCGTGCCCGCGCCCGCCTGGCCTTCGCCGCCGCGCTGAAAGATGCCCCGGCCGCCGAGGTGCTGGAGGCACGCATCGCCGCTGACGGCAAGGACCTCAAGGCCCGCCACCTGCGCGGCGTGCAACTGCTGCTCGGCGGTCATGACGAGGCCGCGCTGGCCCAGTTCCTCGAAATGCTGCGGATCGACCGCGGATTCGAGGAAGGCCTGCCGCGCAAGGCGCTGATCGACGCCTTCAATGTGATCTCCGACGAGGACCTGGTCGGCCAGTACCGCCGCAGGATGGCGTCGCTGCTGTTCTGAACGGGAGCCCGCCCCGTTCAGAATCCCTGCACTGAACGCGGGCAATAATGCGCGCGCTGGTGGCCATGCGGTCGCCACGATCCGTTCGGGGGGATGAGGTCGGGGCCATGGGGTCTTGCAGCTGCACCCCCGCATTGCCGGGATTGCAAACTGTGACCGTCGTCCGCTCTCTGTCGTTCGCCATGCATTTAACGGGCGCTCTGCTCTGCGCCCTCTTCCTGATGCCCGCCCTTGCCGGCGCCCAGGACTGGAACTATCGCGTCCGGCCCGGCGATACCCTGTGGGACCTGGGCGGGCTCTACCTGAAGCCCTCGGTACGCTGGCAGCAGCTGCAGCAGCACAACCGCATCGACAACCCTTACCAGTTGCCGCCGGGCCAGCTGCTGCGCTTCCCGATCAGCTGGCTGCGCACCGAACCGGCGCCGGCCCGGGTGCTGTCCGTGCGCGGCAAGGTCGCGCTGGCAGGCGCCGATGGCACGGCGACCCGCGCGCTCCAGGCCGGCGAACAGCTGCATATCGGTGACACCGTGGAGACCGAAGGCGACTCCAGCATCACCCTGGAATTCGCCGATGCCTCGCGCCTGCAGCTGCGCGAGTACTCGCGCCTGCGCCTGGATCAGCTGAGCCGTTACGGCCACACCGGCATGGTCGACACCCGACTGCGCCTGCAGCAGGGGCGAGCCAGCAACCGGGTGACGCCGGCGCGCGGTCCCGCCTCGCGTTACATCATCGATGCGCCCACCGCGACCAGCAGCGTGCGCGGCACGGTGTTCCGGGTCAGCGCCGGGGATGACGGGCACGTCGGTGCCACCGAGGTCCTGCAGGGCAAGGTGCAGGTCGGCAACTCCCATGGCCAGCGCCTGGTCCGGCCGGGCCAGGCCACCCGCAGCAGCAGTGCCGATGCGGCGCCCGCTGCGGTCTCTGCACTGCTGCCGGCGCCGGCGCTGCGCAATGACGCGCTGCGCCTGGCGCCGCTGCCGACCCTGCTTGCCTGGGAACCGGTCAATGGCGCCGATCATTACCGGGTGGAAGTGGTGCAGGCGGCAACGCCGGAGATCCTCCTGTTCGCCGCCACCACCGCCGACACCCGGCTGGCGATCGGCGACCTGCCGCCTGGCCAGCTGCGCATCCTGTTGCGCGCGGTCGACGCCCAGGGGGTCGAAGGCCTGGATGCCAGCGCCGATTTCGAGCTCGGTGACCAGCCACCACCGCCACTGACCGTATCGCCGCTGCATGGGCAGACGATCAACAGCGACCGCCCGCGTTTCCGCTGGAGCCAGGCCCCGGTGCGCGCAGCAGCGTCCTGCAGATCGCCACCGAGCCCAGCTTCCTGCAGCCCCTGCAGGAGCAGGCCACCCATGCGACCGACCTGCGCCTGACGCGACCGCTGCCGCCCGGCCAGTACTACTGGCGCGTGGCTTCGCGCGATGGCGAAGGCCGACAGGGCCGCTATGGCCAGGCGTTGCCGCTGCAGCTGAGCAATGAACCAGTGGACCCGGCACTGCAACCGCCCGAGGCCGCACACGGCGAGCTGACGCTGCGCTGGCAGGCCGGCAGCGAAGGCCAACGCTACCGGGTGCAGGTGGATCGCCGCGGCGACTTCAAGGCACCGCTGGTCGACGAAACCGTGGATCAGCCGCAGGTGAGCTTCAAGCGCCCGTGGAGCGGCACCCTGCATGTACGCGTGCAGTACATCGACGATGACGGCCACGCCAGCGCGTTCTCGCCTGCCCAGCAGGTCCCGCTGCCGTGCCGCCTGTGCTACGGCGCGGGTGGCGGTGCCCTGCTGCTCTGGTTGTTGTTGTGAGGCGCTCGCCGCTGCCATGGTCGAAGCGGATCCTGCTGGCCCTGCTGGCCGGCGGGCTGACCATCGTGGCCAGCCAGGGACAATGGCTGTGGCGGCAGGACGAGGCGGCCTATGATGCGCTGGTCGGCAACTGGGAGTACCGCCCCGATCCCAGCGTGCTGATCGTCGCCATCGACGAAGGCAGCCTGCAGCGCATCGGCCAGTGGCCCTGGCCACGCTCGGTGCATGCACGCCTGCTTGACCGCCTGACCGATGCCGGCGCCGAACGCGTCGCGCTGGACCTGATGCTGTCCGAACCGGATCGCCGTGACAGCCGACAGGATGATCAACTGGCGGCCGCCATCCGACGCAATGGCCGGGTGGTGCTGCCGGTGCTGGCCGCACCGGCGGCCGGCGACCGCATGGCCGAGGAAATGCTGCCGATCCCACAGATCGCTGCCAGTGCTGCCGCCATTGGCCACACCGATGTCGAGGTGGATGGCGACGGCGTCGCCCGTGGCGTCTATCTGCACGCAGGTATCGGCCAGCCGCACTGGCCGGCACTGGGCCTGGCACTGGCCGACCTGCCTGCCGGTGCCGTACGCGGCCTGCCCGATCCCGACCCGGAACTGGGCTCGCCCTATCAATGGCGTCGCGACGATTACGTTCGCGTGCGCTACGCCGGCCCCCCCGAGCGGCTGCCACAGGTGTCCTATGCGGACGTTCTCGATGGCCACGTGGACATGGCGATGCTGCATGGCCGCCGCATCGTAGTTGGCATGACGGCCAGCGGCATCGCGCCCCGCCTGCTGACCCCGACCACCCGCGAGTTCTGGATGAGCGGCAGCGAGTACCAGGCCAACATCACCTCGATGCTGCTGCAGCACAAGCAGATCGATGTTCTACCGCATGCCTGGCAGCACGCCATCAGCGGTGTGCTGGTGGCGCTGTGCGTGATCCTGCTCGGCCTGCGCCTGCCCTGGCTGGTCGCGCTGTGTTCGTTGCCGATGCCTGCCCTGCTGAGCTGGCTGCTGCTGCGCACGAGTGACCTGTGGTGGGCGCCGGCCAGCGCGATGCTGGGCGTGACGCTGGCACTGCTGGTCTGGGCGGTGTGGCGGATCTCGGCCTGGCACCGCCAGGCCAACCGCGACGCCCTTACCGGCCTGGGCAACCGCCTCCGCTTCGAGCAGTCGCTGCAGCAGGAATGCGATGCAGCGCGGCGCAGCGGCAAGCCATTGAGCCTGGCGTTGATCGACGTCGACCACTTCAAGCGCCATAACGATCGCCACGGGCACCAGGTGGGCGACCGCGTGCTGCGTGATGTCGCCCGCCTGATCGGCGCCCATGCGCGCCGCCCGCGCGACATGGCGGCACGCTACGGTGGCGACGAATTCGCGCTGGTGCTGCCGGATACACCGGCCGAGGGCGCACGCCAGGTGATTGAGGACCTGATTGCCTGCGTGCGCGCATTGCCGGCGCCGGGCGATGGCAGCGACGATACCGTCACGCTCACCATCGGCGTATTCACCCGCGTGCCCGACGGCGAACTGCAGCCCCACCATTTCGTGGAAGGCGCCGACACCGCCCTTTATCAGGCCAAGGCCAACGGCCGCGACGGGTACATGATCGACGGCCCATGAGGCAGGACATGCACGCCGCCGTTGGACACACGCCCGGGGTGCAACATACGCATGCGAATGGCTAGACTGGGCACCTCGCCTCGCGCCCCGGACCCGCATGAACGCCCGCCTGTTCCGCTTCGGCATCAACCTGTGGCCACCGTTCCTGTTCACCGGCATCCATGTCACCCGCATCACGCCCGATTACCGGCAGATCGACGTCGAGCTGCGGCTGCGGCCGTGGAACCGCAACTACGTCGGCACGCATTTCGGCGGCAGCCTGTTCGCGATGACCGACCCGTTCTGGATGCTGGGCCTGCTGCACATCCTCGGCCGTGACTACTACGTGTGGGACCGGGCCGGTGCGATCGATTTCCTCAAGCCTGGCCGGGGCACGGTGCGCACCTCGTTCCGCATCGACGATGCGCTGCTGTCCGAACTGCGTGCCGAAGCGGCGGGCGGCGAGAAGGTGCTGCGCTGGTTCAGCAACGACGTCGTCGACGAAAGCGGCGAGGTGGTCGCCCAGGTGCGCAAGCAGGTCTATCTGCGGTTGAAGCCACACGCGCGCTGATCCGGCGCGGGCGCTGTCCTCTGCTGCCCTGGCAGGGAGGCTTCGATGCGCGCGTATGCGCGTGCACCTGCGGTGCGACGCGGAGCGAAGGCAGCCGCGAGGATGACGAGGACAGCGCGCACTGGCCGCCGCTGCTCAGTCGCGCGCGGCGGCGGCCGGGGCGTCCCCTGCCACCAGCGATACCGACAACCATGGGCTCTCGTCGGTGCTGCGCGGCGCTGAGCGCCGCGGTACCTGCAGGCGGCGGCCATCGGCCGACAACTGCGGTGTCCGCACCTGCGAGCGGAACTGGCCAGGCAAGCGCTTCAGCGCATCCACAGGGTCCTCGGCCTGCTGTCGCAGCCAGCGTTGCGCACCGATCAGCCGCACCATCGCGGCGGCATCCTGGGGCCGTGACGAATACGCGGGATAGGCCGGGCCCGCGATATCGGCCAGCACGCACCCCATGACGTTCGACAGGCAGCCGAAGTCATGCTGCGGCGGTGCCGGCACCGGCAGCGGGCGATCCGCCTCCAGCGCGGTCATCGCCGCCGCGCCACAGGCCCAGCCCAGGTTGCCCGCCACTCGCGCCAGGGTGCTGCTGCGATCGAGTACCAGCACGCCACCGAACTTCTGCGCCGAGGTTTCGATCGCAGCCCTGCTCATCGCATACTCGCCCTGCATCGCACGGCACAGGCTCTGTTCGGCGGCCCGCATCGGCTTCATCGCCTGCTCGCATTCCGCTGGCAGCGGTTGGTCGGCCGGCAGTTCGACCAGCATGTCGGCCAGCAGCTGGGCATTGGCCTGCACCAGGCTGGCACCGATGATGCTCTCCACCAGGTAGCTGCCGCCCGTCACCAGCCGGCGGCCCAGCTGCAGCCCCCGGCAACTGCCACGCAGCGCACCGTCGATATCACCCTGCACATACGCCAGCGCGCGTGCGCTGGTGGCGTCGATCACCAAACCATAGGCCGGCATCGGCACCAGGATGCCTTCCCCTTTTGGCCGGAACGGCGACACGAAGTGATCCGCATCGGCCAGCTGGTCCAGGCGCGCATGCAGCTGCTGGTGGCCAGCGTGGGCATCGACGAAGCGCTGCGGGTCCGCACGCACCTGGCCGAGGCAGTCACTGGCGGTCGGTCCGCAGCTGGCCGAAGGCCGTGAATGCAGCTCGACGTGGTCTTCTGCCAGCTGCGGACGGGCGCCGCCATTGCCGCGCGGATCCGCCTCCCAGCGCTGTACATCCCGGGCCAACGCCTGATCGCGCTGGTCCGGGTCGAGATCGTCGAACGCGAGTGTCCACAGCAGCGCAAAGCCGTTGCGGCCATCAGCGGGCAGGCGGGCCTGCAACCGCTGCTGGGCCTGCAGCCGTGATTCCGGCACCGGCCACATGCGCGAGGCGCACCACACCACGATGGCCAGCACCAGCAGTCCTGCCAGGGCCCAGCCCAGTCCGCGCAGAATCTTCAACACAGCTTCCCTTCCATGCATCGTTGCCGCAGTCGATCCCCCAGCGTAATCGACCGGCCGTGGCCGCTACAATGCGCGCATGTCGCTCGAAGCCCCCGCCCTGGTCCCCCGCCCCTCCCTGCAGCGCCTGTTCCTTACCGGCCTGCTGACCCTGCTGCCGATCTGGCTGACCTGGGTCGTGGTCAAGTTCGTGTTCGTGCTGCTTTCGGGCATTTCCAGCCCATTGGTGGTGCCGCTTTCCGAGCAGATCGCGACAAGCTTCCCGCATTACCTCGGCTGGGTCCGTGCCGAATGGATCCAGAACACCATCGCCCTGCTGGCCACCCTGCTGGTGATCCTGGCGGTGGGCGTGGCCAGCCGCCGCGTGCTCGGCCAGCGCCTGCTGCGCTGGGTCGGCGCGGTGATCAAGCGCATTCCGTTGGCCAGCATCATCTACGACAGCGCCAAGAAGCTGCTGGACATGTTGCAGACCGAACCGGGCAGCACCCAGCGCGTGGTGCTGATCGACTTTCCGCACCGCGACATGAAGTCGGTCGGGCTGGTCACCCGCGTGATCAAGGAGCACGGCACCGACCGTGAACTGGCCGCGGTGTACGTGCCAACCACACCGAACCCGACCTCGGGTTACCTGGAGATCGTGCCGGTGGAGCTGCTGACCCCGACCGACTGGACCGTCGACCAGGCCATGAGCTTCATCATTTCCGGCGGTGCCGTCGCACCGTCCAGCGTTCCGTTCACGCGCGCAGGCGAACGCAGCGAATGACAACCGCGGCGCCGATCGAGCGCCCGCTGCAGGACCGCGCGGTCCTGCTGTTCATCGTGCTGGCCGCGTTCTTCTGCGGCAACGCCGTGCTGGCCGAACTGATCGGGGTGAAGATCTTCGCGCTGGAAGACACCCTCGGCATCGATCCGCTGAACTGGAACCTGTTTGGCCAGACCGGCTCGCTCAGCTTCACCGCCGGTACCCTGCTGTGGCCGGTGGTGTTCATCATGACCGACACGATCAACGAGTTTTTCGGCAAGCGCGGCGTGCGCTTCATCTCGTGGTTGGCCGTGGTGCTGATCGCCTATGGCTTCCTGTTCGCCTTCGCAGCGATCTCGCTGGCGCCGGCCAGCTGGTGGGTCACCTCGATGGACGGCCACGGCGTGCCGGACTACCAGGCGGCATTCGCCGCGGTGTTCGGCCAGGGCATGTGGACCATCGCCGGTTCGCTGGTCGCCTTCCTGCTCGGCCAGCTGATCGACGTGGCCGTGTTCCATCGCATCCGCCAGGCCACCGGCGAGCGCCACGTGTGGCTGCGTGCGACCGGATCCACCGCGATCTCCCAGGTGGTGGACAGCTTCGTGGTGATCTGGATCGCCTTCGTGCTCGGCCCACAGCACTGGCCGACGTCGCTGTTCCTGGCCGTCAGCAGCGTCAACTACATCTACAAGATGGGCTTTGCGATCGCATTGATCCCGTTGCTGTACCTGATGCGGCGCGCGATCACCCGCTACCTGGGCGCCGACAGGGCCGCCGCCCTGCGCGCCGCGGCCGCGGCTGACTGAAGCCCCAGCGGCAAAAAGCTGACTGCGCCTTCACGCTGGCCGTACGCGGCCGGATCGTGCAAGCTCCACGGTCTGTGTTCCACGGAAGCTCCTGATGCCGCATCCCACCCGCGCCCTGGCCGCCGCCATTGCCGCGTTGTTCCTGTTCAGTGCCATGCCGTCGGCCGAAGCAGCGAAGAAAAAGGCCAGCCGCCCTGCCGCTGCGCAGACCCGCCAGGCTGCCAAGCCCAAGGCCAGGCCCGCCCGCGCCACCGCGCCGGCGCGTGGCAGTTCGGCGCGCCGCGCCGCGCCCCGCCCGGTCGCCCCGGCCCGGGCCGTACCCAAGCAGGTGCAGCTGGAGCGCCTGTACGACGAATACTGGGATGCCTCGATGCGGTTGAATCCGCTGCAGGCGACCTTCCAGGGCGAGGCCCGCTACAACGACCAGCTGCCCAACATCCTGTCCGCCGCCTGGCGCCAGCAGTCGCACGACTTCACCACGCAATGGCTGGGCAAGGTCGAGAAGCTCGGCAGTGACGGCCTGCAGGGCCAGGACCTGCTCAGCTACGAGATCTTCGTGCGCGACGCGCGCGCATCGCTGGCCGCCGAGCGCTACCCGAGCTGGATGATGCCGATCAGCCAGTACTACAACATCGGCAGCATCATGGCGATCCTCGGCTCCGGTGCGGGCGCGCAGCCATTCAACACCGTGCAGGACTACGACACCTGGTCACGCCGTTCGCTGGGCATTCCCGAGCTGTTCGACCAGGCCATCGACAACATGCGCCAGGGCATGAAGGCCGGCGTGGTGCAACCACGCGACCTGATGGAAAAAGTGCTGCCGCAGCTGGATGCGGTGATCAAGCCGACCGCCGAGGAGAGCATTTTCTGGTCGCCGATCCGCACCATGCCGAACACCATCCCGGCTGAGGACAAGGCGCGCATCAGCGCCGAATACAAGCGCATGATCGAGCTGCGCATCATGCCGGCCTACCGCGCCCTGCGCGGCTTCATCGCCACCGAATACCTGCCGGCCACACGCGCCAGCAGCGGCCTGGGCGCATTGCCCGATGGCCAGGCCTGGTACGCCAACCTGATCGTGCAGACCACCGCCAGCGACCAGACCGCCGCACAACTGCATGCGCTGGGCGAACAGCGCGTGCAGGAACTGCAGGCGCAGATCGCCACGGTAATGAAGGACGCCAAGCTGCGCGGTTCTCCCACCAAGCTGCTGCGCAGCATGCGCAACGACCGCCAGTTCCAGTACGGCGATGCCAACGCGCTGATCAACCGCTACCGCCAGGTGCAGCAGCAGGTCAGCGTACGCCTGCCGCAGGTGCTGGATACCTTGCCGAAGGCACCGCTGGAGGTCCGTGCGGTGGAGCCGGAGCGCGCACTGACCGCCGCCGCTGCCGCCTATCAGCCGTCGGCGGCCGGGCAACCGGGCGTGCTGTACATCAACGCCCGCGACCTGCCCAGCCGCAAGCGCTGGAACGTGCCGGTGCAGTACCTGCATGAAGGGATCCCGGGCCACCACGTCCAGCTGGGCCTGCAGCAGGAGCTGGCCAAGCTGCCACGCTTCCGCCGCCTCGGTGGCGATCTCGCCTTCGTCGAAGGCTGGGGCCTGTACGCCGAAACGCTGGGCGAGGACCTGGGCATCTACACCGATCCCTACGACCGCGTCGGCTACCTGTACTCGCGCCTGCTGCGTGCCGCCCGCGTGGTGGCCGATACCGGCGTGCACGCACAGGGCTGGAGCAAGCAGCAGGCCGTCAGCTACCTGCAGAAGACCGTGGACATGAGCAGTGACGACGCCGGTGCCGAGGTGGAGCGGATCATGGCCCAGCCCGGCCAGGCACTGTCCAACGTCGCCGGCCTGACCACCATCGTTGCCCTGCGCGACAAGGCCAAGGCGCGCCAGGGCGCCGCCTTCGACCTGCGCCGCTTCCACGCCGAACTGCTGAAGGACGGCTCGATGCCGCTGGACGTGCTGGACCGCAAGATGGAACGCTGGATGGTGCAGCCGGCCAGCACTACGGCCACGCCTTCACCTTGACCCCTCCGGAGCCGTCATGCGCCCTGCCGTCGCCCTGTTCGCCGTCGTGCTGGGCCTGCTGCCTTCAACGGGTATCGCCGCACCGGTGCTGAAACCACCGGATGCGGGCATCGACGGCCTGATGCAGGCCTACGACGGCCAGGTACCCGGCGCTGCAGTCCTGGTGCTGCACGACGGGCAAGCGGTGTTCCGCCGTGGCTACGGCCTGGCGGTGGTGGAGGACGGCACCGCCGTCACCCCGGCCAGCAACTTCCGGCTGGCCTCGGTCAGCAAGCAGTTCACCGCTGCGGCGGTGCTGCTGCTGGTGGAGGATGGCCGGCTTGGGCTGGATCAACCTGCCCGGCAGTGGCTGCCCGAACTGCCCCCGGCTGCCGCGGCCATCACGATCCGCCAGCTGCTATCGCACACCGGCGGCCTGC
The DNA here is from genome assembly GCF_006228405.1 of Stenotrophomonas sp. pho. NCBI lineage: Bacteria > Pseudomonadati > Pseudomonadota > Gammaproteobacteria > Lysobacterales > Lysobacteraceae > Stenotrophomonas > Stenotrophomonas sp. pho. The sequence continues at coordinate 3,214,754 of NZ_CP029759.1, forward strand.
TCGACTACGAAGACCTGATGGATCCGGCTGACACTCGGCAGGTGCATGACGCCGATGTGCTGACCCTGCTGTCGCGCCAGGACCGGCTGAACTTCGCGCCGGGCACGCAGTACCACTACAGCAACAGCGGCTATGCGCTGCTGGCACTGATCGTCGGCCGCGCCTCCGGCCTGGATTTCGCAGCCTTCCTGCAACAGCGCATCTTCCGCCCGCTAGGCATGGCCCACACCGTGGCCCATCAGGACGGCATCGATACCATCGCCGCACGCGCCTATGGCTACAGCTGGATCGATGGCCGCTGGCAGCGCACCGACCAGAGCGCCACCAGTGCCGTGCTCGGCGATGGCGGGATCTACTCCTCGCTGGACGACCTCGCCCGCTGGGATGCGGCGCTGTACGACGACCGCCTGCTGTCGAAGGCCTCGCGCCGCGCGATGTTCAGCCCGGCCACATCGACATCCGAACCGGATGTGCCGCACTACGGCTTCGGATGGCGCCTGAACGGCCCGGTGCAATGGCACAGCGGCGAAAGCATCGGCTTCCGAAATGTGATCGTTCGATACCCGGAAAAGCACTTGACCGTGATCGTGCTGACCAATCGCAACGATCCCGAACCGTACCCGCTGGCGCAGAAGATCGCCCAGCGCTGGCTGGACACCCTGCAATGAACACCGGTTCCGACGCCCTGCTGGGCATCCACCACGCGGCACTGATCTGCAGCGATTATGCGTATTCAAAAGACTTCTACGTCCGTATCCTCGGCCTGCGCGTACTGGCCGAGAACCACCGCGCCGCGCGAGACTCCTGGAAGCTGGATCTGGCCCTGCCCGACGGCAGCCAGCTGGAACTGTTCTCGTTCCCCTCGCCACCGCCCCGCCCCAGCCGCCCGGAGGCCCAGGGCCTGCGCCACCTCGCGTTCCGGGTCGCTGCGCTGGAGCCGTTCATCGAACGCCTGGCCAGCCACGGCGTGGACTGCGAACCGATCCGCGTGGACGAATACACCGGCCGCCGCTTCACCTTCTTCGCCGACCCGGATGGCCTGCCGCTGGAGCTGTACGAAGTCGGTTGAGGCCCCGGGGGTCAGATCCCTTTTCCGACGGAAAAGGGATCTGACCCCATCGCCGACCCCATCGCCGCCACCGGAAACATCATCCACGCATGGCGTGGATCTACCGTGTCGACCAAGGTCGACACCTACCAACAGCCGAAGGAATTTGTCAGAGGTGGGGCGGTGTGGGTGGGCAGGACCGTTGGCGCCATGGATGGCGCCATCGAGCCCCAAGGGTGAGGGCGCTTTGCTTGCGAAGCACTGCTTCGCAAGCGCCCGAACGCCCAGCCGCCAGCGGCTGGGCCGGACCGCGGAGCGGAGTTTACGGCGTGTCCTGCCCACCCACACCGCCCCGCCATCCCACGGAATCCCGCCGTTGAGGTTGCCGGCCAGCGGCCGGCACTACCGCGGGTGCAGGGCGCAACCCTGCAACGCCCCCCTTCCCCATACTCCGCCGAATGGGTATACAGTCGACCCATGCCGGCACCGTGCCGGAATGAACCCTGGGAGGGGACCATGCGCAAGACCTTCAAGACCCTGCTGCTGGCATTGCCGATGTGCCTGGCCGCACTCTCGGCGCAGGCCGCCGACGGCGCCGCCGGCCGCTGGAAGACCATCGACGACAAGACCGGCAAGGTGAAGTCGATCGTCGAGATCACCCAGGCCCCCAACGGCACGCTGACCGGCAAGGTGGTCGACATCCTGCACTCGGACAAGGGCCCGAACCCGGTCTGTGACGGCTGTGAAGGCGCCAACAGGAACAAGCCGGTGAAGGGCATGACCATCCTCTGGAACCTGAAGGCCGACGGCGCCAACAAGTGGTCCGGCGGCACCATCCTCGACCCGGCCAACGGCAAGACCTACAAGTCGAAGATGGAACTGCAGCCCGGCGGCACCCGGCTGGACGTGTCCGGCTGCATCGCCTTCATCTGCCGCGCGCAGACCTGGCAGCGCGAATAAGCGCCCCGCACCTCCGTCAACCCGTGACCCGGCCCCGGCCGGGTCACGTCGTTGCGGGCATGCGATAATCTGCGGTTCCCCTCGGATCCACCCGCGACCATGACCCGTACCGCGCTCGTCACCACCGCCCTGCCCTACGCCAACGGCCCGCTGCACCTGGGCCACCTGGTCGGCTACATCCAGGCTGACATCTGGGTACGTGCGCGGCGAATGAGCGGCGGCAGGACCTGGTTCGTCTGCGCCGATGACACCCACGGCACACCGATCATGCTGGCCGCGGAAAAGGCCGGGGTCACCCCGGAAACCTTCATCGCCAACATCCAGGCCAGCCACGAACGTGACTTCGCCGCCTTCGGCGTGGCCTTCGACCACTACGACTCGACCAATTCGGCGGCCAACAAGGCGTTGACCGAGCAGTTCTACCTGAAGCTGGAAGCGGCCGGCCACATCAGCCGCCGTTCGGTCGCGCAGTTCTACGACCCGGCCAAGGGCATGTTCCTGCCCGACCGCTACGTCAAGGGCATCTGTCCGAACTGCGGCAGTCCCGACCAGTACGGCGACAACTGCGAAGTCTGCGGCGCGACCTACGCACCGACCGACTTGAAGGAACCGCGTTCGGTCATCTCCGGTGCCACGCCGGAAATGCGCGATTCGGAGCACTTCTTCTTCGAGGTGGGCCACTTCGATGCGTTCCTGCGCGAATGGCTGGCCGGCGATGTCGCCCTGCCGGGCGTGAAGGCCAAGCTGGGTGAATGGCTCAATGCCGAAGGTGGCCTGCGCGCGTGGGACATCTCGCGTGATGCGCCGTACTTCGGCTTCCAGATTCCCGGCCAGCCGGGCAAGTACTTCTATGTCTGGCTGGATGCACCGATCGGCTACTTGTCCAGCTTCCAGACCCTGTGCGGCAGGATCGGTGAGGACTTCGAAGCGCACCTGCGTGCCGGCACCGCCACCGAACTGCACCACTTCATCGGCAAGGACATCGTCAACTTTCATGGCCTGTTCTGGCCGGCGGTACTGCACGGAACCGGCCACCGCGCGCCGACCCGCCTGCACGTCAACGGCTACCTGACCGTGGACGGCGCCAAGATGAGCAAGTCGCGCGGCACCTTCGTGATGGCCCGTACCTTCCTCGATGCCGGCCTGGAGCCGGAAGCGCTGCGCTACTACTACGCCGCCAAGTCCGGCGGTGGCGTCGACGATCTCGACCTGAACCTGGGCGACTTCATCGCCCGCGTCAACGCCGACCTGGTCGGCAAGTTCGTCAACCTGGCCAGCCGCTGCGCCGGCTTCATCAGCAAGCGCTTCGACGGCCAGCTGGCCGCGCAGCTGCCCGACGCGGCGCAGTACCAGCGCTTCGTCGATGGGCTGGCGCCGATCCGTGAAGCCTACGAGCGCAACGACCCGGCTGCGGCGATCCGCTTGACCATGACCCTGGCCGACGAAGCCAACCGCTACATCGACGACGTCAAGCCGTGGGTCATCGCCAAGCAGGAAGGCGCCGATGCGCAGCTGCAGGCCGTGTGCAGCCAGGGCCTGAACCTGTTCCGCGTGCTGGTCACCGCCCTGAAGCCGGTGCTGCCGGCCACCGCCGCGCAGGCCGAGGCCTTCCTGGCCGCGCCGGTGAACGACTGGACCGAGCTGGCGCAACCGCTGCTGGGACACCGCATCACCCAGTACACCCCGCTGTTCACCCGTATTGACCCGAAGAAGATTGACGCCATGATCGACGCCTCCAAGGACACCCTGCAGCCGGCGGCTGCCGCTGCCCCCGCTGCCAAGCCGGCCGCCCCGGCCCCGGCCCTGGCCACCAAGGACGAAACAAAGAGCGCCGACGCGCCGGCCTACATCGGCATCGACGATTTCGCCAAGCTCGACCTGCGCATCGGCAAGGTGCTGGTCTGCGAGTTCGTGGAAGGTTCGGACAAGCTGCTGCGCTTCGAACTGGACGCCGGCGAGCTGGGCAAGCGCCAGATCTTCTCCGGCATCCGTGGCAGCTACGGCGAACCGGAGAAGCTGGTGGGTCGCAGCGTGGTATTCATCGCCAACCTGGCCCCGCGCAAGATGCGCTTCGGCCTGAGCGAAGGCATGATCCTGTCAGCCGGCTTCGACGGTGGCGCACTGGCGCTGCTGGACGCCGACAGCGGCGCGCAGCCGGGCATGCCGGTTCGCTGATGCCTGCAGCGGGCGTGGTTACGGCCGCGCCCGTCGGCAGCTCCGGCCCCGGGAGGCAACGCGATGGGAAGCAACGCAATGGAACTGGCGCTGTTCGACTTCGACCACACCGTGACCACCTGCGATACCTATGGCCGCTTCCTGCGCCGCGTGGCCACCGCCGAACAGCTGGCACAGGCATGGTGGAAAGTCGGGCCGTGGCTGGCCGCGTACAGGTTGAAGCTGATCTCGGCCGAACGCATCCGTGCACGCGTCACCCGCCTGACCTTCAGTGACCGCCACAGCGATGACATCGCCACGCTGGCCGCAGGCTTCTCGCGCGAGTTCCTGCCCGACGTGGTGCGCCCGGAAATGCTGGAGCAGATCCGTTGGCACAAGGAACAGCAGCACACCGTCGTGATCGTGTCCGGCTCGCTGGACCTGTACCTGCGGCCGTGGTGCGAGCAGCTGGGCCTGCAGCTGATCTGCAACCGGCTGGAAAGCCAGGACGGCCGCCTGACCGGCCGTTACGCTGGTGGCGACTGCGGCCCGCGCAAGGTCGAGCACATCCGCCGCCAGTTCGATCTGTCGCGCTACGTGCGCATCCATGCCTACGGTGACAGTTCCGAAGACAAGCCGATGCTGGCGCTGGCCCACGAGCGCTGGTTCCGCGGCAAGCCCCTGAAATAACCCAACGCGCAGCCTTCGCCACGCATGAGCCTGATCCCGCCCCTGACCGAACGCCTCGACCGCCTGCTGCCGCAGACCCAATGCGGGCAATGCGGCTATGACGGCTGCCGCCCGTACGCGCAGGCAATGGCACGTGGCGAGGCCGGTGTGGACCGCTGCCCGCCGGGTGGCGACGCCGGTGCACGGGCGCTGGCACAGGTGCTCGGCGTACCGGCGATTCCGTTCGATCGTTCGCGCGGCGAGCACAAGGCGGCCCAGGTGGCGTTGATCGTCGAAGCCGACTGCATCGGCTGCACCAAGTGCATCCAGGCCTGCCCGGTGGACGCCATCGTCGGCGGCGCCAAATACATGCACACGGTCATTGCCGACCTGTGCACCGGCTGCGAGCTGTGCATCCCCCGTGCCCGGTGGATTGCATCGAGCTGGTGCGCCTGTAACAGGGGTCAGATCCCTTTCCGCAGGAAAGGGATCTGACCCCATCCCGCAGTTACGGCACCGCTGCCGTCACCACGATCTCGACCTTCCACTCGGCGTGGGCGAGCTTGGCTTCGAAGGTTGCGCGGGCCGGAGTCGCGCCCTCGACCACCCACTCGTCCCACGCCTTGTTCATGCCGTCGAAGTCGGCGATGTCGGCCAGGAACACTTCCGCACGCAGCACGTGCTGGCGATCACTGGCGACCAGCGCCAGCAGCTTGTCGATCTCCGCCAGCACCTGCCGGGTCTGGCCGGTGATGTCCTGGCTGGTGTCTTCCGGAATCTGGCCGGAGAGGTAGGCGACCTTGTTGTACACGGTCATTTCGGACATGCGCGGTCCGACGTCGTAACGCTCCATCATGGGCGTGGCTCCTGCGGGTGATCAGGCCCGCATTGTCCTCCAATCCGGTCAACGGTGGGTGCACGGGTCCCCCGCGCGACGCGTCACTACCGGGCTCCGACACATCTGCTGGTCAAATGGCGGCGACAGGCGCACGATGCGCCACGCCCCGCGTTGACACCGCACTCGCCCCTCCTGACGCACCCTTGCGCCGATGACCGCAGCCACCAACCCCGCCGCCGCTTCCTCCACCCCGGCATGGAAGCGGGTCCTCACCATTGTCGTTCCACTGCTGATCCTCTCGCTGGCCCTGCATGGCCTGGCCAGTGAATTCGATGAGCACGGCTACCGCGCCATCCGCCAGGCGTTCCGCCAGCTAAGTGGCCTGCAGATCACGCTCACCGTGATGCTCGGCCTGGCCAGCTACGCCTGCCTGATCGGCTTCGATGCCATCGGCCTGCGCCGCAGCGGCATCCGCGTGCATCCGGCACGCATCGGCATTACCGCCTTCCTTGCGCATACGCTGGGCCAGACGGTGGGCTTTGCCGCGTTGACCGGTGGCGCAGTGCGCCTGCGTGGCTACCGCAGCGCCGGCCTGGACCTGGCGCAGATCGGCCAGGTGGTGCTGATGAGCACGCTCGGTTTCGTGTTCGGTGCGTGGCTGTTGATCAGCGTGGCGCTCTGCATGGAACCGGCGGCAGCGGCGTTGGCATTGCCACTGAATCCCGATGCCGTGCGCATCGTCGGCATCGTCGCCCTGCTCGCCTATCTGGGTACCGTGCTGCTGGTCGGTCGCGATGGACGGCAGTTCAGCGTGTTCGGCCATGCGTTGTGGCTACCCGACCGCCGCACCATGCTCGGCGTCACCGTGCTCAGCGTGATCGAGCTGGTGCTGGCCAGCGCCGCGTTCTATGTGCTGCTGCCGGACTCGACGCCCACCGGCCTGCCCGGCTTCGTCGGCCTGTACCTCGTCGCGGTACTGGCCGGCCTGGTCTCGACCGTGCCGGCCGGCCTGGGCGTGTTCGAATGGAGCCTGTTGAAGCTGTTGCCCCAGGTGGCACCGGCGGCGGTGCTGGCGGCCGCGTTGATCTACCGCGTGACCTATTACGTACTACCGCTGGTGCTGGCCACGTTGCTCGCCCTTGCGCCCGCGCTGCGCCAGCCGCTGCAGGCCAGTGCCGGGGCAACCCGCGCCGGCTGGAACGCACTGCGCCCATGGTTGCCGCAGATCATCGCGCTGGCGGTGTTCAGCATCGGCGCCGCGCTGGTCATCGACGGCACGCTGCCCACGCCACGCCGGCACCTGGTGAATGCCTCGCTGCCGATCCTGGAAACCTCGCACCTGATCGGCAGCCTCAGTGGTGTCGCGCTGCTGCTGATCGGGCAGGGCCTGGCCCGTCGCAGCCACGCGGCGTGGATGCTGGCGATGGCGGTGTGCGTGGTCACCCCGCTGCCGCTGTGGCTGCGCGGTGGCCAACCGTTGATCGCCGTCTCGGCGGTGCTGGTGGCGATGGCGCTGTGGGCCGCGCGCCGCGAGTTCTACCGCCAGGGTGCGCTGCTGGATGAAGCCTGGTCGTGGCCGTGGCTGCGCAACCTGGGCCTGGTGCTGGTGGCAGTGACCTGGCTGCTGTTCTTCACCTACAGCCATGTCGAATACCAGAACGAGCTGTGGTGGCAGTTCGCGGTCTCCGGCAACGCACCGCGCGCGTTGCGCGCGTTGCTGGTGGTGGCCATCGCGCTGGTGATGTTCGGCCTGGCGCGGCTGCTGCACAGCACACGCCGCCCGCTGCCCGCCGCCGATGAAGCGACGCTGCAATCGCTGGCGCCAGTCCTGGCCGGTGCCACCGACACCCAGGCCTGCCTGGTGCTGACCGCTGACAAGGCAGTGCTGCGCGATGAAGCGAAACTGGGCTTCGTGATGATGCAGCGCTATGGAGGTTCGCTGATCGCGATGGGCGACCCGGTCGGCCCGCCGGACGTCGCCCGCGCATTGATCTGGCGCTTCCGCGAGGAAGCCGACCGCCTCGGCCTGCGCCCCGTCTTCTACCAGGTCGGCGAGTCCTACTGGCAGACCTACCTTGACCTCGGCCTGGGGCTGGTCAAGCTGGGCGAAGAAGCGATGGTGCCGCTGCATGATTTCGGCCTGGAAGGGCGCGAGCGCGCCGACCTGCGCCAGGCCTGGAACCGGGGCAAGCGGGGTGGCCTGTCCTTCCGCGTGGCGCCCGTGGAGGAAGTTCCCAGCCTGCTGCCGCGCCTGCACGCGATCTCCAACGCATGGCTGGAAGACAAGGCCGGCGACGAAAAGGGCTTCTCGCTCGGCAGCTACGACCCGGATTACCTGGTGCGCTTCCCGGTGGCGCTGGTCGAGGCCGAAGGCCAGATCGTGGCCTTCGCCAACCTGTGGCAGGCACCGGCAGGCGCCGAGCTGTCGGTGGACCTGATGCGCCACGTCAGCGAAGCACCGAAGGGCACGATGGACTTCCTCTTCATCGAGCTGTTCCTGTGGGGCCGCGCACAGGGCTATGCACGTTTCTCGCTGGGCATGGCGCCGCTTTCCGGGCTGGCACAGCATCGTCTGGCTGGCCGCTGGAACCGGCTGGCCGGCCTGCTGGCGCGGCATGGCGAACGTTTCTACGGGTTCAGTGGCCTGCGCCGCTTCAAGTCGAAGTTCGATCCGCAATGGCGGCCGCGCTATCTCGCCGCGCCCGGCGGCATGCACCTGCCGGCGGCGCTGCTGGACGCCACGCGCCTGATCTCTCTGGACCCGCGGCGCAACTGACGACCCGCACCACCCGGCAGGTGTCGACCTTGGTCGACACGCCAGCGCCAACACGCTGACGGGCGTGGCCCGGCGTTACCGCGGCTCGTTCTGGTGGGTGCGAACCGTTGGTTCGCACGCTCTCCGCTTCACGCCCCGCCCTTGAGGATCACTTCGGCCAAGCGATCGTAGTCCCCCCGAAATGGTGATCGCCCGGCAGCTTCACCTTCCTCACGCCGTCATTGTCCGGCAGGTCCGGGCACAGTGCGTCCTCGTCCTTGTCGCCGTACACGCACAACGTTTTTTCCGCCGGCAGCCTGGCCACTTCCGGAGCGATCGGCAGGCCATCGCCGCCGCCGCCCAGCCAGTTGCTGACATGGAATTCGAAGTCGGCCTTCCTGCCTACCGACAGCAGCACGATGCGGTCCAGCGCCTCTCGGGTACCCGCGTCGAGCTGGTTGATGGTGGCCGGCAGCACGTCGGCACCCTGCGAAAAACCGATCAGCATCACCTTGTCGCGGTGCCACTGCTGGCGGTAGTGGTCGATGATCTTCTGCAGGTCAGCGGCGAAGCCCTTCGGCGTGCGCTCGCTCCAGAAGTACCGCAACGAGTCGATGCCGACCACGGCCACGCCGTGCTCGTTGAGCGACGACGCCACGTCCTTGTCCAGGCCGGCCCAGCCACCATCGCCGGAAACGAATACCGCCAGCGTATCGCCGCTACCGGTCGCCGGTACTTCCACCACCGGCAGGCCTTTCAGCGCGGCCGGCGGCGGTGCCAGACTGACCCCGGCCTGCGCGCCGATCACCCGCGCCGCGGCCACCAGACCGGGTGAGGCATCACCGCGCGCGGTTCGCTTGAATTCGCGTGCCATGGCGACCTGCTGAACGAACCGGCTGGCCTCGCCCACCTTGCAGCCGTGATCGCCAGCGGCACTCAACCACGGAAAATTCAGTTCGGCGGGCTGCAGCGTGTTGTGCTTCACACCATCGCCGCAGACCATGCGCTCATGGTTGTGGTCCGGGCAGAAGCCGGTGGTCAGCAGGCCGGCAAACACCTGGGTGTCGGCCTGCGCCGCGAGCGAATAGGCCATCTCGGCACCCTCGCCGTCACCGCCGACCAGCGGCAGGTGGTAGCCGGGCAGATGCAGGGACGCCTGCAGCCAGCGCGAGAAGTTCTCGACGTCACCGGCGCCGAACGAGCAGGTCGGATCACCCTCGCGCTTGAGCACCCCGCGCAGGTGCGCGATGTCCACAGCGGCAACGATGGCGCCGTCGGCACGCAGGGCTTCGATCGGCAGGCGGCTGGTGTCACCCCCTGGGGTGGGCTCGTGGAACCAGATCACCACCCGCTGCGGCGTGCCGGCCGGCATGTGCACCGCAATCTGCTCGAACCGCCCGTGGCTGAACTGCTGCACGTTGGCCGCCGCCATTGCCGGCAGCGCCGCCAGCGCCAGAACCACACCCATTGCCCTGCCCAGCCCTGCACGCTTCATATCGCATCCCCGATGGAATGCGCACACGATACGCCGCCACCGCGTGCACGGCACGTACCGGTGCAGGCCGTTGGCGATTCAGTCGGCCGTGGTACGCCGACTGCGCCGGTACAGTGCCAGCGCCAGGTACAGCAGCCAGCCTACGATCACCACGATCACGACCTTCTGGCCCAGCCCGCGCGGCGGACCGGCGCGCCACAACACATGCAGCCACAACAGTACGAACGCCAGCCAGGCCCAGCCCCAGAGCAGGCTCGCGGCGGACTGCCAACCCGGTTCGCGGCGCAGGTACCAGGCCTGCAGCAGCATGCCGACGCTGGCACACAGGAACGCCGTGTTGGCCGCCAGCCCGTGGATGAACGGTGCCAGCAGCGGCGTCGCTTCCGGCAGCCAGCTGTCACCGATGGCGACCGTGGCCAGGCCCAGTGCCGAGACAGTGAACAGCAGCGGCGCCGCCGCGCTGCGCCGCGGGCCGACGCTGCCCCGGTAGAGGCTGATGCCGAGCAGGGCGATCGCCAATGCCAGCAGGCAGTAGGCCGCGCGCAATGCCAGCCCCCACGGCCCGTGCAGATAGAGGCTGAGCGTGGCCCGCACCCAGTCCAGATCGGTGCGTGCGAACTGGGTCCACAGCGCGGTGGCCACGAACAGCAGCAGCGCCGCCAGCGCCAGCAGTGCCGCTGGGCGCGCGCGGCTCATGTGGACGCCTCCGGGTGCCGCGCCAGCCATTCGGCCAACGCCTTGCGATAGCGCTGCAGCTCGTCGGCATACAGGTCCAGCACACATAGCGGGCAACCGCTGCCGCAACATTCGTTCGGACCGGGCTCTTCCGGCGGCAGCGGACGGGGATCGGGATCAGGGACGGACACGGTTGGAAGCGGCAATCGGTGGAAACGGGCCCCAGTGTACCGGGCTGGTTCAGCGGCCCAGCTGCCGGCGCAGGTTGTCGCGCGCGGCAGAGTCGAGGCGCTGGTGGAAGAATTCGCTGAGGAAGATGCGCGGTGCACGCAGCAGGCCCTGCAGGAAACGGCGGCGGCCGGCGCGATACAGGAAGCCTGGCACCACGCCCTTGTACTCTTCGGCCACGCCGCGGTCATAGGCGCTGAACACCGGCTCCGGCGCGGCCAGGATCGCCATGTCGCAGTCCAGGAACAACGCGGCCTCGGCATCGACATCGTCCGGGGCGAGCTCGCCATGGCGGGCAGTCAGCAGAATCAGCTGCTCGACCCGGGCCGCGTCGACCGTGGCAAGTTCCGGCGCCTGTGCGATCGCCTGCAGGGCCAGCTGCGCCGAACGCGCTTCGTTGTCCTTTCGCCCCGCCACATAGATCGCATCGTGGTAGAGCGCGGCCAGGTAGACCTCGGCCGGCTGCTGCCAGCCTGGACCGTCGGCAACCTCCTGGCAGTGCTGCAGCACCGCACGCACGTGGCCGAAGTGATGGTAGGCACGTGGTGGCGTTGCATAGCTGTCCTGCAGCGCCTGCCACTGCGCCGGAGCGAGCGTCAGCGGGAGAAGTCCATGACCGGATCATCCCGCCTGCGCCGGTAGCGGGCAAGCCGGCCATTTTTTCACCACACCCTCACAACGCTCTCCGCACGGGGCCCCAACGCGGTTGTCCACAGCTTTGTCGAGCGCTGGTCCACACCGGCTGTGGATGAACGCGCGGACCGACCAGCGGTCACTGCAGGGGTGCGCGCACAGGTCTACACTCGCCTCAGGCGGGAGCGCCCGCCGCTGCCGGGAGCCGTCATGTACCGTCCTGCCGCCCGATCCGTTCTGCTCGCATTGGCCGCACTGGCGGCACCCTCCGCGATCGCACTGAACCCTGACGCGAGCGAAGCCCCTGCGGTCGCTGCCAGCACCACCGCGCCGACGATTCCAACACCGCATCAGGTGTTCGCGATTCCACCGGCCATGCTCGATATGCTGCACACCCAGGTGACCCGTCGCAGCTATTCGCGCGAGCAGCGCCTGCAGGCGCTGGTGGAGATGATCTTCGACCGCCATGGCATGGACCTGCAGTACGACGCCGACGCGACCCTTACTGTCAGCGAAATCTGGCAGCAGCGACGCGCCAACTGCCTGGCCTTCACCCTGATGTTCGTCGCACTGGCACGCGAAGCCGGCATCCAGGCGCGCGTGCAGGAAGTTGGCCAGGTGGTGTCGTGGTACCAGGACCAGGCCCAGGGCCTGGTCTACAGCGTAGGCCACGTCAATGCCGGGGTCGGCTTTGCCGGCCGCTTCGCCACCGTCGATCTGGATCGCAATGTGCTGTACGACCGCCGCGGGCCGCTGCCGATCAGCCAGGCGCGGGCGTTGGCGCACTTCTACAACAATCGCGGTGCCGAACGCATGGCCAGCGGCGACCTGGCAGGCGCACGTACCTTCTTCGATACCGCGCTGGCGCAGGACGGCAGCTTCGCTGCCACCTGGAACAACCTGGGCGTGCTGGAAAACCGCACGGGCGATACCGCCGCTGCACGCCGGGCTCTGGAAAGGGCGCTGCGACTGGACGGCCGCCAGGATGCTGCACTCACCAACGCCAGCGCCCTCTACCGCAAGCTCGGCATGATTGCGCAGGCCCAGGCGCTGGAGCAGCGGTTGCAATCGGTGCAGCGCGAAGACCCATTCGCGCAGTACATGCTCGGTGCCGAGGCCGAACGCGCCGGGCAACTGCAGCAGGCGATCCGCTATTACCGGCAGGCCGTGCGCCTGTACGACACCGCGCACCAGTTCCACTTCGGTCTGGCGCGGGTCTATTTCCTGGCGGGCCAGCTCAAGCACGCCGATCGTGAGCTGCTGCGTGCACAGGAACTGGGCGGGGCGCCGCAGCAGGCGCGCTACCAGGCCAAGCTGGACAGCCTGGCCCGCTGGCGCGCACAGCAGCAGGCCCGGCGCTGAAGGCCGGTCAGGCCTTCTTGAGGAAGCAGGTCTTCAGGACCAGGCCCTTGATCTTGTCCGAATTGCCTTCGATGTGCTCGGCATCGTCCTCCACCAAACGGATGTTGCGGATCACGGTGCCCTGCTTGAGCGGGATCGAGGAGCCCTTCACCTTCAGGTCCTTGATCACGGTGACGGTGTCACCGGCCTGCAGGGTATTGCCGTTGCTGTCACGCACGACCAGGGTCGAACCGGCACTTTCCTCGGCGGTCCATTCGAAGCCGCAGTCGGCGCAGATCCACAGCGCGCCATCGGCGTAGGTGTTTTCCAGGGTGCACTGCGGGCAGGCAGGGACAGAAGACATCAGCAAGTACCTCAAAGTGAATCAACAGCTGCCATTGTAACCGCCCGGCTCCCCCGGCATTTTCCGGGCAGTACGCCGCGACCTCCTTGACCCGGCCCGGAACAGGAAACCGCGGGACCTTGCAGTCAGCGGCGAACTGCAGCAGAGTGCGCGGCCCCTGATCGCCCCCGGAACTCCCCATGCGCCTCGGCATCGACTTCGGTACCAGCAACTCCGCCGCCGCCATCGTGCATGAAGGAAAACTGCTGCCGATCCGCTTCGGCGACGCCGAGCAGTTCCGTACCAGCGTGTACTTCCCCGGCGTGGTGCCCGACCCGGATGACTTTCAGCTCGATGACGGCCAGGAGCACCAGCTGCAGCAGATGATCGACAGCGCTGCGCGTGCGGCCCGCGCTGCCGGCCAGGAACGCACGCCGCAGGCGCTGCGCCGCGAAGCCCTGCGCGCGCTGCGCCGGGAATGGATGGAAGCCCGTGCCGGCAAGGAACGCAGTGCCAGCGACCTGCTGCAGAATGCGGTCTACGGTGACGAAGCGCTGGAAGCCTATTTCGAGGAACACGAAGGCAACCTGGTGCAGAGCCCGAAATCGATGCTCGGCTACAACCTGCACCCACGCGCCAAGCAGACCATCACCGGCATCGCCGCGCACATCCTCGAACACATCCGCCTGACCGCCAGCGCCCAGCTCGGCCAGCCGCTGCGAGCGGCCCTGCTTGGCCGTCCGGTGCAGTTCCGCAGCTCGATCGGTGCGGCCGGCAATGACCAGGCGCTGGACATCCTGCGCGAAGCCGCCAGCCAGGCCGGTTTCGACCAGATCGATTTCCTCGAGGAACCGGCCGCGGCGGCCATGCACTATCACGCAGAAAGCCGCGAACGGCACCAGGCCGTGATCGTCGACATCGGCGGCGGTACCACCGATATCGCCCACGCCGAAGTCGGCGGCGACGACGCCCCGCGCATCCACCGCGCCTGGGGCATCGCCCGCGGCGGTACCGACATCGACCTGGCGCTGAGCCTGTCCAGCTACATGCCGCTGTTCGGCCGCGGCATCACCCGCGTGCCCGCCCACCACTATGTGGAAGCGGCCACCGTGCAGGACATGACCCGCCAGCGCGACTTCCGCCAGCACAAGTATGACCATGTCGACAATCCGTGGGGCGCGCGCCTGCAGGCCCTGCAGGACACCGGCAATACCGCCCGCCTGTACCGCGACGTCGAGCGCGCCAAGATCGCCCTCAGCGCCGCCAGCGAACATCGCAGCACGCTGGACTACATCGCCCGCGACCTGCATGCCGACAGCAGCGCCGACGGCCTGGCCGCAGCCGCGCATGGTTATCTGGAGCAGCTCCGGGAGCTGCTGGCCCAGGTCCGCAGCGACATCGGCGGCGACCCGGACGCGGTGTTCCTGACCGGCGGCATGTCCCGCGCCGGGTATCTGCGCCAGGCCGTTGCGGAGGCCTTCCCGGGCGCCCGCATGGTCCACGGCGAGCCCTCGCTGGGCGTGGTCCAGGGCCTTGCTTTGGCGGCAGCAAGCCAGGATTAACAAAACGTTACGCGATCTAAGTTACTCTTGGTCGGCTAGAACCCTGCTGCACCTTCCACCGGCCACGCCGGTGTGTGTCCACGGTGCAGCCTGGCCCGCCCTGCGGGCCTAGCGGCCATGCCTTCCTGGCTCGTTCATGGTCCGCGTACCACCGGAGCCGCCATCGAGACCCGCTTTGGGCACCCGCCAGGCCCCTGAGGCCTTACAACCTGACGCAGCACATGCACCCATCGACTGCCGCCGTTGTGACGCGGTCTGTTGCCGGCTGCCCGTGTTGCTGCAGCCCGGCGACCACGTGCCCGGCCAGTTCCTGTCACGCGACACCCACGGCCGTGCCGTGATGGCGCGCAACGAGGAAGGCTGGTGTGCGGCGATCGATCCCTATCACCTGCGCTGCACGATCTATTCGCAGCGCCCGGCGATCTGCCGCCAGTTCTCGATGGGCGGCAGTGACTGCCGCCGTGAGCGGCAGGACTACCTGCGCCAGGCCGACGCCTGGGCGCTTTCCTCCCCTTCCACCTGACAGGAGCAACCATGCCCCGCAAGGCAAAGACCCCCGCGAAGGCCAGCAACAGCATCCGCAGCGAACGCAAGGGCGCGGCCGCCAGCACCGTGGTCAGCAGCGATTCGATCGCTTCGGACCTGGCAGCGTTCCGCAAGGCCGGTGGCAAGATCGAAGTCCTCGGCACCACCTGGGCGCTGAAGAAAGCCAGCTGACCCAGTACCGACCGCGGCGGCGCTGCCGCCGCGGCCTGCCGGATCGCGCTCAGCGATCCAGGCTTACCCGAACACTGCCCGAATGCGACTGGATGCGGATATCACCGTCGCCGCTGCCCAGCCGCGTATCAAGATGGCTGCCGGGGCCGTAGCGCGGCCGCTCCACCTGCCCGGCATCGCTGTTGATCGACCCGCTGAAGCTGTTCACCGACAGCTGCGCCGAAACCGAGCGTGGCAGGCGCAGGTTGACCGACGCACTCACCGATTCGACATTGATCCGGCCCCCGGCGCCAGCCCGGCCGCCGACAGATCGATGCTGCCCGATACGGTTTCCACCGCCAACCGCTGCACCCGCCCGGCATCGACCTCGACCCGGCCGGATACCGTCTGTGCACCGATGTCACCGGACACGCCGCCACCGGCTTCGATCCGGCCGCTGACCGTATTCACATCCAGCTTCGGAGTCTGCAGGCGCGCGCTGACACCGCCACTGACCGTATTGAGCCTGCTGTCGCCGCTGCGACCGGAGGCGCTCAGGCTGCCGCTGACCGTGTCGGCCTGCAGGCGACGCACATCGATGCCGCTGATGTCCTGGTTGGCACTGACCGTGCTCAGCAGCAGTTCCACCGAACGCGGCACGTTCAGCACCAGCGTTGCGCCACCGTTGTTGTTGCGACGCGGATACTCGATTTCCCAGCGTACGCGGTTGGCACTCTTCTCCTGGCGCAGCTGGAGGCCATCGCTGAGCGTACCGGTGAGCTGCACGTCGTTGCGGTCCCAGCCACGCACGGTCACTTTGCCGGCCACGTTGCTCAGTTCGATGCGGCCGCCGGCGGCCAGGTTGTGGCGCTCGTCGATCCGGGTGTCAGCCAGGGCCACTGCGGGCAGCAGCAGCAGCGCGCCGCAGCAGGTCATCAGGGTTCGTGTCATCGGGGTCTCCTCAGGTCGTCAGGCCGGACTCGGCGGCATAGGCCGCCTGCCGGGTCAGTTCCAGCCGCAGCGCATAGGTGCGCTTGAGCTGGCCAAGCAGGTGAGGCGCACGTGGATCCTGCGCCAGCGCGGCCTGGATCTGTGCCGCGCTTTCATCCAGTTCGTGCAGGGCCGGCTGCCATTCCGGTGCCCGGCCTGCGGGCAGCGAGGCCACCGCCTCCCGGTACTGCTCGGTCATCGCCGCAGCCTGCAACTGCAGGGTAGACGGCACCGGCGCATCCGGCTGCACGTGGCGCCATGGCGCCACCGCGTACAGCGCCAGGCTGGCCGCCAGGACAGCGCCGGCCGGCAACCACCAGCGGCGCCGCGAACGCGCTGGCAGCGCCACCACGTTGTCGGCCGGCACAGGCGCCGCCTGCGGCTCGCGCGGCGGCAGCTGCGCCGACAGGCGCGCCCAGCCATCGGCGGGAACATCTCGCTCGCTGGGCAACGCGCGCAGCCGGGCCAGCAGATCGTGATCGGAATCGTGTTCGTGTGTACTCATGTCATGTCTCCCAGCCGTGCGCGCAGCAGGCCGCGCGCACGATGCAGCTGTGCCTTTGAACTGCCGACGGCCATCTGCAGCTGCTCGGCGATTTCCTGGTGCTTCCAGCCTTCGATGTCGTGCAGTACCAGTACCGCACGCGCCCTCGGAGGCAGCGTCGCGAGTGCGCGCTCCAGGTCGCGCTCGGTACCGGCACAACGGTCGTGCACCGCCAGCTCCTGCAGGCCGCCGTCGACCTCCTCCAGACTGTCGTGGTCCTGCCCGGCGGCGCGCCCGCGCAGTTCCATCAGTGCAGCGTTGACGCCCAACCGGTGCAACCAGGTCGACAGGCTGCTTTCGAACCGGAACCCCGGCAGCGCCTTCCATGCCTGCAGGAACGCTTCCTGCAGGGCATCCTCGGCACGCGCCTGCTGGCCCCCGCACAGGCGCCACAGTACGGCGAACACGCGCGGCGCATGGCGCCGGTACAGCAGTTCGTAGGCCGCAGTGTCACCGGCGGCGGCCGCCCGCACCAGGGCGGGTTCGTCGACAGGGGCGTGGGCGGCAGGCGGCGCTGGCATGGTGGTGTCGAGCATATCGCTTGGATGCGGCGACCCGGAAAAAGGTTTAGAGCCGATCGCCGATCAAGGCCATGCAACCTTTTCGACAATGGCTGCATCCATGGAAGGTCATTCGAGAAAACACCTCCAGGGAGTTCCGCCATGTCCAGCTCGTCCTGCGCCGCCCTGCTGGTAATCGTCGCTTGCGTCGTGCTGCAGGCATCGGGCCTGTCCTTGCGGTTGTGCCCCGACAACGGCCGCGCCTGCCTGCAGCAGCATCGACAGGAGCTGGTCTGCCTGGCGTGGTCGCCGATGGTCGAAACCCCGGCACGCGCCGGGTAACATCGAGGCCGTTCCCACCACCTGTTTTCGCCCCCATGATGTTGTCGCTGAAGGATCACCTGCCGGCCTGGAGCCACCCATGGCTGAACTACGCGGGCGTGGCCCTGCAGATCGTGCTGGTGCTGCTGGTCGCCTGGCTGCTTCGGGTACTGGCCCGTCGCCTGATCCGGCGCTTTGCCGAGCACTACACGCTGCCACCTGAAATGGTGATGGGCGCGCGCCGGATCACCAGTTTCGTGGTCTATTTCAGCGCCCTGCTGTATATCCTCAGCCTGCTCGGCGCGAAGCCTTCAGTGCTGTGGACCGCGTTCACCGGCTTCGCGGCCGTGGGCGCAGTGGCCTTCTTCGCGGCCTGGAGCGTGCTCTCCAACATCTTCTGCACGCTGCTGATCTTCACCACTCGCCCGTTCCGCCTGCATGACTACATCGAAGTGCTGGAGAACGGCGAGAAGCCGGGCCTGAAGGGGCGGGTGATCGACGTGAACCTGATCTACACCACGCTGCAGGAAACCGGCGACGGCCATGAGGGTACGGTGCTGCAGCTGCCGAACAACCTGTTCTTCCAGCGCACGGTGCGCCGCTGGCGCGACCCGGCGCAGGCCCCCGGCGGCATCCAGGGCGACGGCTGAGGGTGGGGTTTTCGGCAGGGCTGCGCCCTGCACCTGCAGAGGCCGAAGCCGAAGCAAGATCAAGAGCGGCATTCCGTGGGATGGCGGGGCGGTGTGGGTGGTCAGGACACGCCGTAAACCCATCCATGGGGGCTCGATGGCGCCATCCATGGCGCCAACGGTCCTGCCCACCCACACCGCCCCACCTCTGACAGATTCCGCGCGCTGTTGGTGGGTGCCGACCGTTGGTCGGCACATCTGTCAGATATCGATAGTCAGAATTGGATCCGACCCCGTGCCGACCAACGGTCGGCACCCACCATCAGCAGCAGGTTCCAACAGATCGCGGAAATCTGTCGAAGGCGGGGTGGGTCCGGTTGAGGGGGCGTGAGCCGCATGGATGCGGCGAACGAGCTTACATGGACGTACTTGCAGCGTCCCCCTCAATCGGACCCACCCCGCCATCCCACGGATAGCACGCTTTTGCCGTTGCCGTTGCCGTTGCTCCAAGCAGGTGCAGGGCGCAGCCCTGCCGAGCACCCCTTACCTCAGCTGGCTGTCCTTGCTGCCACGCCGGTTGTAACCGGCATGCGCCTGCTCTTCTTCGTCATGCGCCTGCTGGCACGCCACGCACAGGCGAACTCCCGGCACAGCACGACGTCGCGCCAACGGAATCGGCGCTTCACATTCCTCACAGTGCTCGAGGCCCGGGCCCTGCCGCAGCTGGCGGCGCGCGCGGGCGATCGCATCGTCGACGGTGGCGTCGATCTGGTCCTGGACCGCGCCATCTCCCGCCCAACCGGTGGCCATGGTCTTCCTCCGCAGGTGTGTCGCCTGATATGGGGACGATACACCCGCGCACAAATGAGCAGGCCAGTGTTGCGCCGAGCCGTGCCCGGTGCGCCTTCAGCAAGCTGAGCAGAACGCCAACGGATCCAATCGGGGCGATCGCGACTTAATCCCCTCCGTCCCCTTTTTGCCTACCAGATCAGGTCGTCCGGCACCTGGAACTGGGCGTAGTAGGCGTCGTCCTCGGCGTTGCCGGTGGAGATCTCGGCAGTCGAGCCCGGCTGGCCGTGGTCGACGATGATCGCCTCCGGAGCCCGCTCGCGCACCTTCTCGGCGGCGGCGCGCGGCAGCAGGGCGTAACCCTCGCCATTGGCGACGATGACCAGCACGCCCACCGACAGCGCCTTGCGCAGCTTGGGGTCGATCAGCAGGGTGCGGATCGCCGCGCCATCGCTGAAGCGATACTCGTCATCGCCCTTGTGGGGTACTGCATGGGCCGCGATGATCTGCTTCGCCTGTGCCTTCTGTTCCGCCTGCCTGGCCTGGGCATTGCGCTCGGCGGCCAGCGCACGGTCGCGCTCGACCTTCTCGGCACGGGCACGTTCAGCCTCACGCTGGACCTCGGCCGAGGCCGATTCGGCCTTGCCTTGGCGGGCCTTGGCCTGCTCCCGCGCGGCGGCGCTGGCCTGCGACTTCTTGGCCAGACCGGCCTTGAGCAATTGTTCCTGCAGCGCGTTGGGCTTTGCCATGGTTGGTACATACCGCGTGTAATCTTGGATGCTTCCATTCTACCGACGCCCCGCCGCCCCTGCATGGCAGTCCTGAAGTACCTCACCGGCTACCCCGAACCCCTGGTCGCCCAGGTCAGCGAACTGCTGGCGCAGGGCAAGCTCGGCCCCTGGCTGCAGCAGCGCTATCCCGACCCGCACGAGGTGCGCAGCGACCGCCAGCTGTACGACTACACCCAGGCGCTGAAAGATCGCTACCTGCGCAAGTCGGTGCCGCTCAACAAGGTCTGCTACGACAACACCCTGGAAGTGATCAAGCACGCGCTGGGTACGCATACCGCCATTTCCCGCGTGCACGGCAACCGCCTCAAGGCCAGCCGCGAGATCCGCATCGCTGCGGTATTCCGCCAGGCGCCAGCGGCGTTCCTGCGCATGATCGTGGTGCATGAGCTGGCCCACCTGAAGGAAGCCGACCACAACAAGGCCTTCTACCAGCTGTGCCAGCACATGGAACCGGATTACCTGCAGCTGGAGTTCGATACCCGTCTGTACCTGACCGAGCTGGCCAACCGCAGCCAGCGCTGACCGGCCGCAGCAGCTACACTGCGCGCCCCCTGCCCGACCTGCCCGCCATGGAACCGATCCGTCTCGACAAACGCCTGTCCGCCCTGCTCGGCATCCCCCGCGGCGAAGCGCGGCGCTATATCGAAGGCGGCTGGGTAACGGTCGACGGCGAAGTGGTGGAACAGCCACAGCGCCCGGTCGATGACAGCGTGGTGATCGTCGTGGCCGAGCAGGCCAGTGATGAAAAGGCCGAGCGGGTCAGCATGCTGCTGCACAAGCCGGCCGGCGTTGCTGCTGAGACCCTGTGTGCGCTGGTCAGCAGTGACAGCCGCAGCGAACTTGATGCCAGCGACATCCGTCCGTTGCAGCGCCATTTCCACGGCCTGCAGCTGGCCGCTGCACTTCCGGCCAGCGACAGCGGCCTGGTGGTGGTCAGCCAGGATCCGGCCACGCTGGCCCATCTACAGCGCAATCTGGGCCGCACCGAACAGGAATACCTGATCGAAGTGGCCGAAGGCGGCCCCGAGCGAGGACCGTGGCTGCTGGCGCGGCTGCAGCAGGAATCCGGCGGCGCGAAGGTCAGCTGGCAAAGCGAGCAGCGCCTGCGCTTTGCCGGCAAGGGGCTGACCGCCAAGGGGCTGCGCGTGTCGGTGACCGCCGCCGGGCTGCAGGTGCTGGCCGTGCGCCGACTGCGCATCGGCCGCGTGGCATTGGGGCCGCTGCCGCCGGCGCAGTGGCGTTACCTGGGCAGCGACGAGCGGTTCTGAGGCCTGCGGGTCAGGGCCCTTTCCTGCAGAAACGGGTCCGCCCCCATCCGTGACGCCCGCGGGGTCGGATCCCTTGCCGAAGTCAAGGGCGCTGACGCCCTATCGATCCTGCAGGCATTCCTTCACGCAGGGCGTGGATCTACCATCGAGGCATGAGCCTGCCCATGCCCCTGTGGCGACGCCTGTTGCGCGTCGCTGCAATCATCCTCGCCGCGCTGTTGCTGCTGGTCCTGTCCGGGCTGCTGCTGGCCGACCATCTCACGCCACAGGCACAGGGCGCGCCCTCGCATGTACTGCCATTGCAGCCGGCGCAGACCCGCATCGACCAGCAGATCGTGCCGCTGCAGGACGCGCATCCCGGGCAATCAGGCGTAGCGTTCCTCAGTGATGGCATGGATGCCTTCGCCGCGCGCGCGATGATCACCGCGCACGCTGGCCGCAGCCTGGACCTGCAGTACTACATCTGGCACGACGACCTGATCGGCCACCTGATGGCCAAGGCGCTGCATGACGCCGCCGAGCGCGGTGTGCGCGTGCGCATCCTGCTCGATGACATGAACGCCAAGGACAAGGACGCGCTGATGATGGCGCTGGACCGGCACCCCAACATTGAAATCCGCCTCTACAACCCGTTCCGCAACCGGACCGGCATCCTGCGCGTGGTGGAGATGGTGCAACGCTTCTTCAGCGTGAACCACCGCATGCACAACAAGAGCTGGATCGCCGATGGCCGCGTCGCGATCGTCGGCGGCCGCAACATCGGCGAGGAGTACTTCAGCGCGCGCACCGATGTGAACTTCCAGGATCTGGACCTGCTGGTCGCCGGCCCTGCCGTGGAGCAGGCCAACCGGATCTTCGACGACTACTGGAACAGCGAGGCCGCCATTCCGGTATCCGCGCTTGCCTTCCATACCGATGCACAGCTGCGCCTGCTGGTGCGCGAATCGGATCATGAGGCGCAGCGGGACGTGGCCCGGCCCTACCTTGCGCGCGTGACCGAATCGCGCCAGCGGCAACGCCCGAGTCCCGAGCCATTGCACTGGAGCAGTGCAGTGCGCATCGTCTCGGACCCGCCGATGAAGCATCGCAGGGATGATCGCGCTGCCTGGCTGGTGTCGACCCTGATCAGCGAGCTGCAGGCCGCCCGGCACAAAACGTTGTTGATCTCACCCTACTTCGTGCCAGGCAACGAAGGCCTGGATGGCTTTTCGGCCATGGCCGGGCGGGGCGTGCAGGTCGGCGTGGTGACCAACTCACTGGCTGCCAACGACGTCGCCGCCGTGCACGGCGGCTACATGAGCTACCGCGTGCCGTTGCTCGAAGCGGGCGTCCACCTGTACGAACTGAAGGCGCAGGGGCAGTCCGGCGATGCCGGCATGTTCGGCAGCAGCGGCGCGAGCCTGCACACCAAGGCGTTCGTGGTCGACGACCGCCGCGGCTTCGTCGGCTCGTTCAACCTCGACCCTCGCTCGGCCTACCTCAACACCGAAATGGGCGTACTGTTCGACGACCCGGTGCTGGGGCGCAGCTGCGCGATGAGTACCTGCGCCTGGCGGACCCCAGGCACAGCTGGTGGCTGGCGCTGGACGACCGAGGCCGGCTACGCTGGCTGGAGCGTGAACCGCCACCGCACTGGGTGGAGGCCGAACCCGGCGCGAGCCTGGGCAAGCGCTGGACCGCGCGGGCCATCAGCTGGCTGCCGGTCGAATCGCAGCTGTAGTACTCAGGCCGCCGGGCCGGCCTGGTCCTGTCCGGCATCATCCAGCGTTTCCACGCTGCGCCCATGCAGGCGCCGCCAGATCCAGCGCAATGCATGCGGCGGGGCTGAAGGCAGCTGCTCCAGCAGCGCCAGCATGCGGCTCTGGCTGGCATGCCCATGGCGGCACAACAGGCTGGCCGCTGCGGCGGCGCTGGCCAGGCGCAGGCTGTCGGCCAGCGCCCCTTCTGCATCCACCGCCAGGGCCTGGTGAACCGGCTCAGGCAGCTCCCATGCGGCGGCGACCCGCTGCGCCAACGGCAACGACCACTGCTGCAACATCTGCAGGGCCAACGCCGGCTCCACGGCCTCGCCGCGGGCCTGCGCTTCCTGCAGCAGCTGGCGCATTACCAGTGACGCGCCCAGTCCCTGCACCAGGCCCAGCCACTACGCGGCGAAAGCATCACCGAAGGTAACCGTGCGTGCGTGGTCTGCAGCCGCGCGCGAGGCCAGCAATGCGTGCTCCCAGATGATCGTGCTGAACTGCGGGAACACTTCGCACTGCACCTGCATCACCGGCTGCACCAGTACCGCGCTGATGATCTGCCGCACGCCGTCGGTACCCACCAGTGTCACCGCCCGCTGCAGGCTTTCGACCGGGCGCTCATGCACCTTGTAGGCCGGGCTGTTGGCGATGCGCAGCAGGTTGCCGGTCAGTACCGGGTCCTGACCGATGATCGCGGCCATCACCCGCGCTGAGGCGGCATCGTCGTTGACGGTCTGGATCAGCTGCGGCAGCAGTTGCGGCCGGCGGGGCAGCTGCTTGGCCGCCCAGTTGCGGTCCTGCAGCGCGCGCGCCACCGCCTCGCCCAGCGCTGCGGCCTGCACGGGCGTGGATTCACCGGCCAGACGCGGGTACAGGGCCAGCGCATGCAGGCCACGTTGCAGATGTGCAGCGATCTCGGCCGGGGGCAGCGCCTCGCCCTGCAGGCTCGCCGCTGCGGCGGCCACCGCCTGGCGGGACGCAGCAACCAGCCGCGACGGTGCCGCCCCGGTCGAACGCGCCAGCCAGCCGCGCAGCGATCGCCACCAGGCCGCTGTCATCGCCGCCCGCCCTGTCGTTGCAATGTCCTTGCCGTCACTGACCGCCCGCCTCTTCACGCCAATCCGGCCACCCGCCGTCGTCGCAGCATCGGCCGCACTTTCATCTTCTTTAACCGGAAGGCATGCGATGTCGACGGCACCGGCCAGGGGAATGGACTAGAATGGCGCCGCGCGACCCGTCCCCCAGCCATGACGACGTCGCTTTTTTTGTTTTGGGACCCTACCGTTCACTGGCCGTTCGCTGCAGTTCGCCGCTGATCGCGCCATCGGAGACGCCATGCTATTCGAAACCCTCGCCACCACCGGCCACGAACAAGTGGTGTTCTGCCACAACCACGATGCCGGCCTGCAGGCGATCATCGCCATCCACAACACCACCCTGGGCCCGGCCCTGGGTGGCGTGCGCATGCGTCCGTATGCCAGCACCGACGAGGCGCTGGCCGACGTGCTGCGGCTGAGCCGGACGATGACCTACAAGAATGCGCTGGCCGGCCTCAACGTCGGTGGTGGCAAGGCAGTGATCATCGGCGACCCGAAGGTGGACAAGACTGAAGTACTGTTCCGCGCCTTCGGCCGTTATGTCGACTCGCTGGGAGGGCGCTACATCACCGCCGAGGACGTCGGTACCGACGTCAACGACATGGAGAACATCTACCTGGAGAGCCAGTTCGTGACCGGCGTGCACCAGGTCCATGGCGGCTCCGGCGATCCGGCCCCGTTCACCGCCTACGGTGCGCTGCAGGCGCTGATGGCGGCGATGCGCTTCAAGTTCGGCCATGAGGAAGTGGGCAAGACCAGCATCGCAGTGCAGGGCCTCGGCCACATCGGCATGGAGCTGGTCAAGCTGCTGCGCGATCGCGGCGCCAAACTGTATGTCACCGACCTGGACAGCGCGCTGGTTGATCGCGCGGTCAGCGATTTCGGCGCCGAAGCGGTCAAGCCGGACGAGATCCACGAAGTGAACGCCGATGTGTTCGCACCGTGCGCGCTGGAAGGCGCGATCAACGCCGACACCCTGCCGCGGATCAAGGCGAAGATCATCTGCGGTACCGCCAACAACCAGCTGTCGAGCCTGGAAATCGGCGATGAACTGCATGCGCGCGGCGTCCTGTATGCACCTGACTACGCGGTCAACGCGGGCGGCGTGATGAACGTGTCGCTGGAGATTGATGGCTACAACCGCGAACGCGCGATGCGCCTGATCCGCAGCATCTACCACAACCTCACCCGCATCTTCGAACTGTCGCAACGCGAGAACATCGCGCCGCAGCGGGCAGCCGACCGCATCGCCGAAAGCCGTATCCTGTCGATCGGCAAGCTGAAGATGCCGCTGGGTCGCAGCACCCCGCGCCTGGGCAACCTGCGCGGCGGCTGAGCCTGCCGATGTCGCGCCGGGCCTTTCGACCCGGCGCGACCGCCCGTTCAGAACCCGGTGCTGTAGCGCAACGCCGCCTGCCGCGCGCCTTCGCCGCCGACGCGCTGGTCGAAGCCCAGGCTCAGGCGGCCGTTGCGGCCCCACCACGACTCCAGCGCCACGCCGAACAGCGCACTGCCGCGCGGCGCGTTCCAGCTCGCCAGTGGCGCCCATGCATCAACGCCGACGAAACTGGCCTGCCAGTCCGCATCGGCACCATCGAGCCGCTGCTGCCATTCGGCATGCCCGCGCAGGGTCCAGCGCCCCCAGCCACGTTCGCCGCGGATACCGGCCAGCATCTGGCTGCGCTGTACGCGGTTGGCATCGCCACGCAGGCCGAAGCCGAACCCGCCCAGTTCGTTGAAGGCATCGGTATCCACGCGCGTGCTGCTGGCGCCCACGTAGGGTGTGAACGACGCACCCGCGCGGCCGAAACGATAGCCGCCTTCGACACTGGCACTGCTGAAACGTCCGCCGTAACGTGCAGAGACACCGTAGGCGCCGGCGCCCAGCAGCAACTGGCGATCCAGCGCCCGGGTGAACTGGCCGCTGCCGACCTGCGCCAGCGCATAGCCCCGGCCCAGGTTCCAGCCGGCATACAGCTGCGCCTGCGCCTGGCGATCACGCCCACGATCACCACCGACGCTGCTGCCACCATTGCTGCGGGTTTCGCCAAAGGCCACGCCCATCAGCCCATTGCTGCCCAGTGGCAGGTCCTGGCCGGCCATCCAACCGCGGCTGTCGGCGGCATTGCCGGCGAAACTGCCCTGCCCGGCTTCGCCGAGCGCGCTCTGCCAGGCCCCGCGCAGGCGCGGCGCCGCCTGCACGCGATCAAAGCGCTCGGCGATCGCGCGGCGTGACATGTCGATGCTGTCGAAGGTGGCCGACTCGGCCCGCGCATGCGCCTGTCCGGACAGGCTCTGCAAACTGGCCTCGAGGCCTTTGCTGCCACCGCCGGTCCACTGCAGCGCACCGGCGGCCGTACCGAAGGCCGAGCCCTGCAGCGTCGTATCGCCATCAAGCGCGCTGAACGCACTGTCCACGCGTTGCGCAGCCGACTGCGCCGAGGCCGTGAGCCCGGTCGCGGCCGCCGTGACGCTGACCTGGGTCAGGTTCAACCAAGCGTTGTTGCTGTCATATCCATAGCTGCTCTGCAGCAGCGACAGGCCCTGCAGGCCGCTGGAGGTGGCCGGGCTGCTGAAGGTACCGCTGAGGCCGGCGGCGGCGTGGATCAGGTCCTGGCGGCTGCCGTTCTGCGGCACATAGCCGGAGACGAAGCCGTGCACGCGCACGCCCCCGTCGATCGTGGCGTTGCCGGTGACCTGCAGCGCATTGGCACCGAGCGCGATCATCAGCTGCGCGCCGGCCTGCTGGGTGTAGTTGCCCTCGATGGTGCCGGTGGTGTTGCCGGTGGTCAGGAACACGCTGCTGCCGTTGACCACATTGCCGATCACGCGCGGCGTACCGCCATTGAACTGCAGGCCGGTCGAATCCGGATCGGGCTGCGCCAGGATCGTCACGTTGGAGCGGATCACGCTGCCGTTCTGCAGTGACAGGATGCCGCGCTCGATGCGGGTGGCACCGCTGTAGCTGTTGTTGCCCCCCAGCACCAGGGTTCCCCCGCCCTGCTTGACCAAGCCACCGCTGCCGACGATGTCATTGCTCCACAGCGAGCCACTCGATGGCGCATCGACATTGGCCACCACATCGCCCCAGTCGAAGCGCTCCGGCCCCTTGATCGCCCGCGAGATGTCGAGCAGGCCGTAGCCGAACACCGCATCCACGCCGGGCGCACCGATGTCCTTGGCGGTGCCCAGCAGGGTCTGCCGCACCAGGTCGTTGTCGAAGTACGGGTAGCGCTGCCAGACCAGGGCGGCGGCGCCGGAAATCAGCGGGGCGGCGAAGGACGTGCCGTAGTTCCAGTAATAGCTGCCGCCGTTGGCATCGGGATAGACCGCGCTGCCCGGCGCCGCCAGGCAGTAGCGCGCGGCTTGGCCGCAGGCATTGGCGTAGCTGGCCAGCGTGCCCGGTGCATACGGATCCACCGCAGTGGCCACCAGCCAGCCGCGCTCCAGATCGGCCGCCGGCAGCGAGCCGGCAACGCCCAGCTGGCTGGGCAGCGCGGCCAGGCTGCTCGGCTCGGGACGCGCATCGTTGCCGGCCGCGAACACCACCAGGCCGCCATGGTTGATGACGAACGGCCGGTACTCGGCCGCCACCTGCGCGGTGGTCGGCAGGTCGGTCCAGTACAGGCCGCCCCACGAATTGTTCATCACCTTCACGTTGTAGCTGATCAGGTCCTGGTGGACCTGCGCCACGCCCAATGGGCCGCTGAAGGAATTGCCCTTGCCGCTGCCGTCATCGACGGGCGGCTTGTCGGCGATGATCCGCGCCGAAACGATCTGTGCGCCGGGGGCGATGCCGCCCGGCCAGGATCCCACCGAAGCACCCGCGGCCAGGCTGGCCACCGCCGTGCCGTGGCCCACCACGTCGTCCACCTGCAGGTTGTTGCGGGCGGGGTCGATGTAGTTGAGGTTGGCGACCACGCGCCCGTTCAGCGCCACTGCGTTGCGCTGCACGCCCGAATCGACGATGCCGATGCGCACCCCCTGCCCGGTCAGGCCGGCGGCCTGTGCGGCACGCGCATTGGTCACGGACAGGTGCGCGTCGAAGGCCGGCTCCTGCGGCTTGGCCGGAGGCGGTGTGGTCGGCGGGGGCGTGGTCGGGGGCGTCGGGGTGGTCGGGGGTGGATCGATGCGGACATTGCCGCCGCCTCCGCCGCCACCACATGCCGTCAATGCCATCGCCAGCGCCGACGCCAGCGCCGACCTCACCATCATCGTGCGTTCCATCGATTCCTTCCCATGAACGTTGGCCTGCCTACATCCCGGCAGGCATGCGGTGCCGCCCAGCGGCGGCCCTCCCCGACCCTCTATACTTGGGTCGACCCCCACGCAGTCTGCCGGGAAATCGCGGCGCTTCCAACGTCCTCGGTCTCCTTTCCGAACATTGCTTACGCATCAACGAGATTGCCATGTCCAACATCGTCATCGCCGCCGCCAAGCGCACCGCCATCGGCTCCTTCCTCGGCCAGTTCAACGGCGTGCCGACCCCGACCCTCGGCGCGGCCGCCATCGCGGCCGCCCTGGAACAATCGGGCGTGCCGGCCAGCGACGTCTCTGAAGTCCTCATGGGCTGCGTGCTGCCGGCCAACCTCGGCCAGGCGCCCGCCCGCCAGGCGGCGATCGCCGCCGGCATTCCGCTGTCGACCGGTGCCACCACCCTCAACAAGGTGTGCGGCTCGGGCATGAAGACCATCATGCTCGGCCATGACCTGATCAAGGCCGGTTCGGCCAGCATCGTGATCGCCGGTGGCATGGAATCGATGTCCAACGCCCCGCACCTGCTGCCCAACTCGCGTACCGGCAACCGCTTCGGCAACTTCCAGGCGATCGACCACATGGCCCACGACGGCCTGGTCAACGCCTACGACGGCAAGGCCATGGGTGAATTCGCCGAATGCGCCGTGGACAAGTACCAGTTCAGCCGCGAGGAACAGGACGCCTACGCGATCGAATCGGTCAAGCGCGCACAGGCCGCACAGGCCAATGGGGCATTCGCCGACGAGATCGTCGCGGTGAAGGTCGCCACCCGCAAGGGTGAGGTCGAGGTCGCCACCGACGAGCAACCCGGCCGCTCCGACATCGCCAAGATCCCGACCCTGCGCCCGGCCTTCAAGAAGGACGGCAGCGTCACCGCCGCCAGCTCCTCCAGCATCTCCGACGGCGCCGCCGCAGTGGTACTGCTGACCGAGGAAGACGCCAACGCACGTGGCATTACCCGCTGGCGCGCATCGTCGGCCACGCCACCCATTCGCAGGAACCAGAATGGTTCACCACCGCCCCGATCGGCGCGATCCACACACTGCTGGCCAAGACCGGATGGTCGCTGGACCAGATCGACCTGTTCGAAATCAATGAGGCCTTCGCCGTGGTGGCGATGGCACCGATGCGTGAACTGGGCATCCCGCACGACAAGCTCAACGTGAATGGCGGGGCCTGCGCACTGGGCCATCCCATCGGTGCCTCCGGTGCACGCCTGGTGGTGACCTTGGTCAACGCCCTGCGCACGCGCGGTGGCAAGCGCGGCATTGCCACCCTGTGCATCGGTGGCGGTGAAGCAACAGCCATCGCCATCGAATTGATTTAAAAAGATTTAACGACGATTTCGCAAAAATGAATGCGGGATCGCTTGACACCCAATCTTGGCTTGTCATCATGTTGTCGGCGCGCAGCATGCGCGTTGCCTAATTCTAACGACGAGGATTTACACAATGAGCATCAACAAGCTGCTGGTCGCGATGTCCCTGGCTCTGGCCCTGGCCGCCTGCTCGAAGCAGGAAGCTGCCCAGGACGCCGCTGCTTCGGCCAACGAAGCCGCCACCGAAGCCCAGGCTGCTGCCGACCAGGCCGCCGCTGCCGGCGCCCAGACCGCCGACGCTGCCCAGCAGGCTGCCAACACCGCCGCCACCGCTGCTGACGCTGCGACCGACGCTGCTGCCAACACCGCTGCTGCCGCGACCGACGCTGCTGCTGGCGAAGCCAAGGACGCTGCCAAGGCTGCCGAAGCTACCGCTGAGCAGGCCAAGGACGCTGCTGAAGAAGCCAAGAAGTAATAACTTCTTTCTTCAGGCTGTTCTGGAAAAGCCGCTGGTTCGCCAGCGGCTTTTTCTTTGGCCTGCTGCCTGCGCGCGCCTCGGATCGCGACCCCGTCTTCACAACGGCATGAATAGGCTGGCGTCCCCATCCATTGCAGTACCGGAGACCGCCATGAAGATTCGCCCGATCACCACCACGCTGCTGGCCGCCTCCCTGCTGCTGGCCCTGGCCGCCTGCAAGGGTCCGGAAGCCGAACAGGCCAAGCAGGACGCGCAGCAGGCCGCCGACAGCGCCGGCGCTGCCGCCCGTGACGCCGTGGACAGGGCCGCCGAAGCCACCCGCAACGCTGCCGACAAGACCGCTGCCGCTTCCGAGCAGGCCGCCGCCGATACCCAGCAGGCACTGGACAAGGCCGCAGACGCCACCGCAAACGCCGCAGACAAGGCCAAGGTTGCGGCCACCGACGCCGCTGCACATGCCAGCGACGCCACTGCGGACGCCGCACAGAAGGTTGCTGACAAGGCCCGTGATGTCGCCAATGACGCCAAGGCCAACGCCGCCAAGGAAGAAGCCAAGCACTAAGGCCTACCGGCAGCCGGGCATCGTCTCGGCGCTACAGGAAAAGCCGCGGCACTGCCGCGGCTTTTCTGCTTTTCGCTCTCTGCTCTTTCTGTTGATTCCGTGCTGGACGCGTACGGAAAGTGTCCAAGGACGCGCGGGTAGGTTGCGCAGGGGCGTAAGCGCCATCGCCGTTGGCCGCCCCTAAGGCAGCGCGCGCGCCAGCATTGCCGACAGATCCACACCCACCGGCAGCGTCCCGAACACCAGCCCATGCTCCCCTTCCAGCCGGCTGCGCACGAACGCTTCAGCCATTGGACTGCCCGCCCGCAACATCAACGCTGCCTGCAACAGCAGCGCAGTGCGCTCGCAGAAAAGCCTCGCCTGCGACTCATCCGGTGCCGGTGCCGCTGCCCAACGCTGCAATGCCGCTGCGTAGCGCGCATCACGATCGGCCACCGCTGCCAGCTCGGCGCGCAGCGCCGCCAGTGCCTCCGGTTCACGTGCCAGCGCGCGCAGTACGTCCAGGCACTGGATGTTGCCACTGCCTTCCCAGATCGAATTCAACGGCGCCTGCCGGTACAGCCGCGGCAGCATCGATTCCTCCACATAGCCTGCGCCGCCGAGGCATTCCTGCGCTTCGTTGACGAAGGCCGGCGCGCGCTTGCACAGCCAGTACTTGCCCAGCGCCGTTCCCACCCGTGCCAGCGCAGCTTCGTTGGCATCCACGGCGGCGCGATCCACCGCGCGTGCGATGCGCATCGAAAGTACCGTGGCCGCTTCCGATTCCAGTGCCAGGTCGGCCAGCACATTGGTCATCAACGGGTGCTCGACCAGCAGCTTGCCGAAGGTGCGGCGATGGCGTGCGTGGTGCAACGCCTGCGCCAACGCCATGCGCATTTCCGCCGCTGCGCCCAGCATGCAATCCAGGCGGGTCATCATCACCATGCCGATGATGGTGGCCACGCCACGCCCCTCCTCGCCCACCCGCCATGCCTGCGCGCCGCAGAACTCGACTTCGCTGGAGGCATTGGCCCAGTCGCCAAGCTTGTCCTTCAACCGCATCAACCGGAATGCGTTGCGGTCACCGTCGGCCAGCCGGCGCGGCATCAGCAGGCAGGTCAGTCCTCCCGGCGCCTGCGCCAGCACCAGGAAGCCATCGCACATCGGTGCGGAAAAGAACCACTTGTGGCCGACAAGGCGATAGCGCTCACCATCGATCGGTTCGGCGCGCGTGCTGTTGGAGCGCACATCCGAGCCGCCCTGCTTCTCGGTCATGCCCATGCCCAGGGTGATGCCGGCCTTGTCAGCCACCGGCACGTCGCGCGCGTCATAGACCGGCGCTGCGGCCTTGCGTGCCCACTCGGCCAGATGCGGCTGCGTGTGCAGCACCGCTACTGCTGCATGGGTCATCGTCAACGGGCAACTGGTGCCGGCCTCGGCCTGGTGGTGCAGGTAGCTCAACACCGCACGCGCGACATGCGCGCCGGGTTGCGGTTCATGCCAGGACAAGCCGGCGACACCGTGCGATTTCGCCGTCTCCATCAACTGGTGATAGGCCGGGTGGAACTCCACCGTATCGATGCGATGACCCTGCGCATCATGCGTGCGCAGGCGTGGGCGATCGCGGTTGGCATCGAAGCCGAGCCGGTACAGCTCGTCGCCGGCCAGCGCGCCATAGACCGCCAGGCGTGGCGCGAAGCCGCCAGCGCCTTCGCGTTGCACGGCTTCCATCAGCGCCACGTCGTCAGTCCACAACTGGCGCCCCGCGAACGGTGGCGGCTGGTTCAACACCACATGGGTTTCGTAGGGCGCGTCGCTGCTGAAGCTTGGTCCACTCATCCGGTCCATCCTGGCGGCAAGAGGTATGCGGCCCGATTGTGCCGCATGACTTGCCAAGCCCGTGTTCAGGCCGGTTCTCACCGTCTGCACGAGCAGCAGGCCACAGTGATCGCATGGCAGCCAACGACGATCTGGTGGTGCTGCGCCCGGAAGGGCTGTACTGCGCCGCCGGCGATTTCCACATTGATCCCTGGCGACCGGTAGCGCGCGCGGTCATCACGCATGGCCACGGGGATCACGCCCGCCCGGGCATGGGCGAGTACCACTGCAGCGAAGGCAGCCTGCCGATCCTGCGCTGGCGCCTGGGCGATGTTCCGGTGCAGGCGCACGTCGAGGGCGTGCCGTTCCGCCTGGGCCGGGTACAGGTATCGCTGCATCCAGCCGGTCACGTCCTGGGATCTTCGCAGGTGCGCATCGACGACGGGCGGCAGGTCTGGGTCGCCTCCGGCGACTACAAGCGGCAGCCTGACCCAACCTGTGCGCCGTTCGAAGTGGTGCCCTGCGATACCTTCATCACCGAAGCCACCTTCGCCCTGCCGATCTACCGCTGGCCGGACACTTCGGCCGTTGCTGCCGAAATCGTGGCTTGGCGCCGCGAATGCGAACAACGCGGCGAGGCTGCGATCCTGCTGTGCTATGCGCTGGGCAAGGCACAGCGGGTGCTGGCAGAGCTGCGGCCACTGGACGATCGGCCGGCCTGGCTGCATGGCGCCATCGCCAATGGCGTGGCGGTGTACCGGCAGGCCGGCGTACCGATGCTGGAGACGCTCACCGTGGCCGAACAGGGCCGCCAGCCCGATGCCGCCGGCCAGTTGATCCTGGCCCCGCCCTCGGCTGCGGGCACGCCCTGGATGCGCCGCTTCGGCCGTCACCAGCTGGGCTTCGCCTCGGGCTGGATGCAACTGCGCGGCAACCGTCGCCGCCGCAACGTCGATCGAGGCTTCGTCATTTCCGACCACGCCGATTGGCCAGCACTGCTTCAGACGATCCAACAGACCGGCGCGCAGCGGGTGATCGCCACCCATGGCAATACCGATGCGTTGATTCCGTTCCTGCGCGAGCGCGGCGTGGCTGCCGAAGCCTTCCGTACCGATTTCGGGAGCGAGGAATGAAGTCCTTCGCAGCGCTCTACCAACGCCTGGACCGCAGCACTGCCACGCTGGACAAGCGCGCAGCGCTGGTCGACTACTTCCGCCAGGCAGGCGCACACGATGCGGCGTGGGCGCTGTACCTGCTCAGTGGTGGCAAGGTGGGCGGCGCGCGCAGGAAGATCGCCGCCAGTGGCGAACTGCGCGCGTGGATCGCCGAGCAATCAGGGTTGCCACCGTGGCTGGTGGAAGACAGCTATGCGCAGGTGGGTGACCTGGCCGAAACGCTGACCCTGCTGTTGGACGACCCACCACACCCTTCGCCTGACCGGCCCCTGGCCGAATGGATCGAACAGCACCTGCTGGCGGTCGCCAACCAACCCGAGGCGGTGCGTCGCGCGGCGATCGTCGCCGGCTGGCAGCAACTGTGCAGCGGCGAACGCCTGGTATTCAACAAGCTGCTGACCGGCGCCCTGCGCATTGGCGTGTCGCAGCGACTGGTGCAGCAGGCGCTGGCCGAGTGGTCCGGCCTGGACATCGCACGCATCGCCCAGCGCATGCTGGGCGAGTGGGTGCCCTCGCCCGGGCTGCTGACCCAGCTGCTGTCGCCGGATGAGCTGCCGCTGGACCGGCAGCAGCCCTATCCGTTCTTCCTGGCCTCGCCACTGGAGGGATCCCCTGCCGAACGACTCGGCCCGATCGATGACTGGCTGCTGGAATGGAAGTGGGATGGCATCCGCCTGCAGCTGCTGCGCCGGCGCGGCGAGGTCGCCTTGTGGTCACGCGGCGAAGAGCGGCTGGATGGCCGCTTCCCCGAGATCGAACAGGCAGCGATGGCGCTTCCCGATGGCTGCGTGCTGGACGGCGAGCTGCTGGCCTGGGACGAAGCCGCGGACCTGCCGCGTGCCTTCACTGCGCTGCAGACGCGCATCCAGCGCCGAAAACCCGGTGCGGCCACCCTGCGCAACACGCCGGTGCGGGTGCTCGCCTATGACCTGCTTGAACTCGATGGCGTAGACCTGCGCGAACGTCCGCTGCAGCAGCGGCGCGCGCGTCTCGCCGAGGTCGTCGGTGCACTGAACGATGCACGGATCCAGCTCTCACCGGGCGTTGACGCCGACGACTGGCTCCAGGCGGCGGCAATGCGCGACGTGGCACGCGAACGCGGCGTGGAAGGACTGATGCTGAAACGGCATGCCTCGCCCTACCAGGCCGGGCGCCGCCGCGGTGACTGGTGGAAATGGAAGGTCGATCCGCTCACCATCGATGCGGTGCTCCTGTACGCGCAGGCCGGCCATGGGCGGCGCAGCACGCTGTACACCGACTACACCTTCGGCGTCTGGGACGGCGACACGCTGGTACCGGTCGCCAAGGCCTATTCGGGCCTGGATGACAAGGAAATCCTCGCGCTTGATCGCTGGATCCGCGCCAACACCCGCGAGCGCTTCGGCCCGGTGCGCAGCGTTCGCGCCGAACACGTCTTCGAGCTGGGCTTCGAGGCAGTCAACCGCAGCAGCCGGCACAAGTCGGGCATCGCCGTGCGTTTTCCGCGCATCCTGCGCTGGCGCCACGACAAGCCCGCCAGCGAAGCCGATCAGTTGGCCACGCTGCAGGCGTTGGCACGATGAACCGCAGCCAGGCACTGCGCCGGCTGGAAGACTGGTTCGCGTCCAGAGGCTGGCGCTCACTGCCGTTCCAGCGCGCGATGTGGCGTCACTATCTCGCCGGCGAATCCGGGCTGCTGCATACACCCACAGGCAGCGGCAAGACACTGGCGATGTTCGGCGGACCGCTGCTGCAGGCCATGATCGACCCGCCACCCTCCCCCGCCGCGCCAGCGCGGTCCGCCCGCTGCAGGTGCTGTGGGTGACCCCCTTGCGCGCGTTGGCCAGCGACACCGCGCGCGCGCTGCAGACCGTGGTCGATGGGCTGGGGCTGGGTTGGCGTGTCGGCCTGCGCAGTGGTGACGCCAGCAACCGCGAGCGGCGCCAGGCGCGCGAGGGCCGCATCGACGTACTGGTGACCACGCCGGAATCACTGGCGCTGCTGCTGAGCTATCCGGATACGCTGCCGCGCATGCAGCGGCTGCGCTGCATGGTGGTGGACGAATGGCACGAACTGCTGGGCAACAAGCGCGGTGTGCTGCTGCAGTTGAACCTGGCAGTGTTGCGCCAGGCCGCGCCTGCATCGCAGCTGTGGGGACTGTCGGCCACGCTGGGCAATCTGGATGAGGCGCGCGATGTACTGCT
This sequence comes from Stenotrophomonas sp. pho, assembly GCF_006228405.1. NCBI lineage: Bacteria > Pseudomonadati > Pseudomonadota > Gammaproteobacteria > Lysobacterales > Lysobacteraceae > Stenotrophomonas > Stenotrophomonas sp. pho. Next base: position 3,250,592 of record NZ_CP029759.1, read on the forward strand.
GCCCGGGCAACCGGATGCACCGATCGTGCAGGGCGTACGCCCTCGCGCAGTGAGCGTGCGCAGCGTGCTGCCGGACCCTGGCGAACATTTCCCCTGGGCCGGGCATCTGGGCCTGGCGCAGCTGCCACGCGTGCTGGATGCACTGATGCAGGCACGCAGCAGCCTGCTGTTCACCAATACGCGCGCGCAAGCTGAATTGTGGCATCAGGCGCTGGCCGCAGTCTGGCCGGAAGAACCGGACACGCTTGCGCTGCACCACGGCTCGCTGGACCCGGTGCTGCGCCAGCAGGTGGAGGATGGCCTGCGCGCGGGCGCGCTGCGCTGCGTGGTTGCCACCTCCAGCCTCGACCTCGGCGTCGACTTCCCCGAGGTTGAGCAGGTACTGCAGCTGGGCAGCCCGAAGGGCGTGGCGCGCCTGCGCCAGCGCGCCGGACGCGCACGGCACCGCCCGGGTGCCAGCGGTTCCATCCTGTGCGTGCCCAGCCATGCGCTGGAACTGGCCGAGTACGCCGCCGTGCGCCGTGCGTTGGCCGGGAACGTGGTCGAAGCGCGCAGGCCGCCGACGCTGCCGCTGGATGTGCTGGCCCAGCATGCGGTCAGCCGCGCCCTGGCGGGCGGCTTCGACAGCGCCGACCTGCTGGCGCAGGTGCGGCGTACCCATGCCTTCGCGTCGCTCGGCGACGACCAGTGGCAGGCCGTGCTCACATTCGTCGTGCAGGGTGGCCAAGCGCTGGCCCAGTACCCCGATTTCCACAAGGTCGTGCGTGATGCCGATGGGTGGTACCGCATGCACGACCGTCGCCAGGCGCTGCGTCATCGGCTGTCGATCGGCACCATCAGCAGCGATGGCAGCGTGCGCGTGCAGTTCCTGCGCGGCGGCAGCCTGGGCGCCGTGGAGGAACAGTTCGCCAGCCGCCTGCGCCGTGGCGACCGCTTCCAGTTCGCCGGGCGCCTGCTGGAGCTGGTGCAGCTGCGCGACATGACTGCCTTCGTCCGGTTGGCACGAGGACGCGGTGAGGGGATCGTGCCGCGCTGGCAGGGCGGCCAGTTGCCGCTGTCGATGCCGCTGGGCCGCGAGCTGGAGTGGGTACTGTCCGGTGCTGACGACAGCGCCGAGTCACGCTGGCTGTCACCCCTGCTGGCACTGCAGCAGCGGTTGTCGGCGCTTCCCGGCCCAGCCCATCTGCTGGTGGAGGATGTGCGTCGTCGCGAAGGCCAGTTCCTGTTCGTCTATCCCTTTGCCGGCCGCCACGTGCATGAGGCGCTGGCCGCCCTGCTGGCGCTGCGCTGTACCCGCCGGCAGCGCAACAGCATCGGCTATGCGGTGAACGATCACGGCCTGGTGCTGGCACCGGCACAGGCCATCGATCTGGATGCGGCGCAATGGCGGGCGCTGTTCTCCACCGATCAGCTGCTGGATGATCTGCGTGCTGCGGTGAACCTGGGCGAGCTGGCGCGTCGCCAGTTCCGCGGCATCGCACGCGTCGCCGGCCTGCTGGTCCCCAGCCTGCCCGGTGGCATGCCACGGGCACTGCGCCAGCTGCAGGCGTCCGCGGGACTGCTCTACGACGTACTGCGCGAGCACGACCCGGATCACCTGCTGCTGGCGCTGGCGGAACAGGAAGTGCTGAATGACAGCCTCGACATGCCGGGGCTGCAACAGGTACTGGCCAGGGTTCGGATGCAGACCCTCTCGGTGCAGCGCCCGGCGTCACTCACGCCGTTGGGTTTCCCGCTGTGGGCCGAACGCCTGCGCGGGCAGTTCAGCAACGAAGACTGGCGTACCCGGGTGCAACGCGCGGCCCAGCAGCTGGAGCGTCGGCATGGCCGATGAACTGCCGCTGCTGCGCGCAGGCGAGCCGCTGGTGCTGCTTGGCGCGCGTGCACTGTACTGGCCCGCGCGGCAGGCACTGCTGCTCGCCGACCTGCACCTGGGCAAGGCCGATGTCTTCCGCCGCGCAGGCATCGCGCTGCCCGGCGGCGGTACCGGCAAGGACCTGCAACGCCTGCAGGGGCTGCTGGACGCGCGTGCCTGCCGCGAGGTGTGGATCCTGGGCGACATCCTGCACGGCCCGGCGCATCGTGCTGCGTGGTACCAGCAATGGCTGGGATGGCGCGAACGCAATGCCGCACTGGACGTGCATGTCCTGCGCGGAAATCATGACCGGCAGCTGCCGCATGCCGAGCTGCAGGTGCAGATCCACGACGAAGTACGGTTGCCACCGTTCCTGCTTCGGCATGAGCCGGTGCCCGATGCGGAGCTGCATGTGATCGCCGGGCATCTGCATCCACAGATCGCTTTGCCTCCGTTGCGGCGGCGCTTCCCCGCATTCTGGCTGCGTGACAGGATGACGCTCCTGCCGGCCTTCTCCGCGTTCACCGCCGGAATCGTTCCTGTTCCCGCTGCCGGCGAACAGATGGTCGCCTGCGTGGACAACGGCCTGGTGGCACTGCCCCTGGCTTGAATCAGGCCGGACGGATATCCAGCTGCGGCATCAGCTGGAACTCAGGCGTGTCCTCTTCCCGTCGCCGCGGCAATGCCTGGATCGCCGCCAGCATCTCCTGCGCGCAGGTGCGGATGCGCGTGTGGTGCTCAGGCGACGCATGACTGATCAGGCTGCCGACATGGAACTCGAACACGTCCTCCAGTACGTCGGGCTGGTCCTCGTGCAGCATCTGCAACAGACCGCGCAGCTTGCAGATTTCCGATTCCAGCTCCTCGACCGCGAACAACATGGCATCCTCCTCTTCGACAACAGGCGGCACATCCGGGCCGCAACAGGCCGCGACGGCAGCGCCTCCCGGGCCACGCGCGATGTTGATCACGGAAAGGAAAACGGGCGACGCGCAATCGCGTGCAACCTACTTCTCGCATATGCGCAGTGAGGCAACCGTTAATTCACGTGACGACGCGTTTCACGCAGTGGCTGTGATCGCGTTGATGCGAGGCACCTGCGCCGCAGTGGCCAGCGCGTCGACGAAAGCCGGATCCAGCGCGAGCGAACCGAACCAGCCATGCTGGGTACCGCTGAGCACACGCAGCATGTGACCACGTCCACCCGGCAGGCGCCCCATCGGGCCGAGCAGCACGTCGCGCGCTTTGGCCCAGGCATCGCGATCGGACTGGAACAGCGGCGTCAGCCAACGGCTCCAGCGCTGGTAGACCGCAACGTGTGCCCTGCGCTGCGCCTGGTAGGCCTGCAATGCCGTGGCACCGCCACCATGCGCGCGCAAGGCATCGCGCAGCGCCAGCGCATCGAGCAGCGCCATGTTCACGCCCTGGCCCAGCTGTGGGCTCATCGCATGCGCGGCATCGCCGGCCAGCACCATGCGGCCGTGATGCCAGCGCGTCATCACTGCGTCGCGGTAGACGGCCCGTGCCAGCTGGCCGGCGTCACGCAGATGCGCGAAGCGTGCACTGGCCTGCGGCCACAGCGCATGCAGTTCGTCCAGCCAGGGCGTCATGCCGTCGGCCTGCCAACGTTCGAAATCGTCGCGTGGCAGGCTCCAGAAAAAGCTCAGGCGCGGCGTGTCATCACCGGGCCGCGTACCGACCGGCAACAGCCCGATCATCTTGCGTGCGGCCACGTAGCGCTGCCGCAGCTCCTGCAGGTGTGGCCAGTCTTCGGCCGGCAACAGGCACCACAGCGCACCCCACGGATACACGCGATCCAGTCCGTTACCGTCTTTGATCGTGCCGCGCAGCGTCGAGGCCGCACCATCGGCGGCCACCACGAGGTCGAACGCACCGTGCAGGCGCCCTTCGCTGTCACGCAGGCGGCCGTGCTCGGCATCCACTGCAGCGATGCTGACGCCGGCATGCAGCTGGCCCGCACCTGCACGCGCATCATCCAGCAACGAGAACAGGGCGCCGCGCTGCATGCCAAGGCCGTGCAGGCGCGCGTCCAGGCCGGCGTAGCGCATGTCCATCACTGCGCGTTCGCACGGCGTATCGCCGTACAGGCGATGCACCGGCGCGGCATGCGCGCGCACGGCGTCAAGCAGGCCCATCTGCCACAGCACCTGCAGGCCGCTGGGCTGCAGCAGGAAACCGGCGCCAACCGGTCCCGGCGTGGGCACACGTTCGAAGATCTCCACCTCGTGGCCATCACGGGAGAGCAGGATGGACAATGCCTGTCCAGCGGTGCCGTAGCCGATCACGGCGATGCGCAGTCGTTCCTTCATGGGCGCATTGTGCCCGAGCACAAATCCGGATGCCCAGCGGGGCCTCCGCCCACGGCAGCGCAATTCTTGTCGCAGGGCAAAAAAAACCCCGCCGGAGCGGGGTTTTCAACGCACTGTCGAGTGGATCACTCGGCCGGCGTGATGTTCGAAGCCTGGGCGCCCTTCGGGCCCTGGGTCACGTCATAGGTGACACGCTGGCCTTCCTGCAGGCTGCGGAAGCCCTTGGAGTTGATGGCGGAGAAGTGCGCGAACACGTCGGCGCTGCCATCCTCCGGCGAGATGAAGCCAAATCCCTTGGCGTCGTTGAACCACTTGACGGTACCGTTCGGCATGGTGATGCGAGACCTTATGCAATGAATGGGTGGTGTACGCTGAACCCGCGCACAAGCTGAGTATGCAAAGCTTGCTCGGGGAAGACAATCACCCCCGCGCCAATTCGCCCACCAGTTCCGGAAGTCCGTTGCTGGCCGCCTGCACATTGGCCAGCACTTCGGCCATCGTAATCTCCTCGCCATCACCGCAGCCGGCGGCCCAGTTGGCGATGATCGCCAGGCAGGCATAATCCAGCCCCAGCTCCCGCGCCAGTGCGGCTTCCGGCATGCCGGTCATGCCCACCAGATCGCAACCGTCGCGGCGCATGCGGGCGATTTCGGCGACGGTTTCCAGGCGCGGGCCCTGCGTTGCGCCATAGCAGCCACCGTCATGGACCGTGACACCGGTCACTTTGGCTGCCGCCAGGATCTTGCTGCGCAGCATCGGCGTGTACGGATGGCCGAAATCGACGTGGACCACGTCGGAGCCTTCTTCTTCACAGATCGTGCTGATGCGGCCCCAGGTGTAGTCGATGATCTGGTCCGGGCAGGCGAGCACGCGCGGACCGAAGTTCTCGGTGATGCCCCCACCGTGTTCAATGCCAGCACCCGCTGCGCGCCCAGCTGCTGCAGCGCAGCCAGGTTGGCGCGGTAGTTGATCTTGTGCGGCGGCAGCGAATGCCCCTCGCCATGCCGCGCCAGGAACGCCACGCGATGGCCGAGCAGCGTGCCCACGCGCACCGGGCCCGATGGGCGGCCGAAGCGGGTGTCGACCTCGTGGGTCTGCACGTCGTCAAGCTTGGCCAGGTTGTAGACACCGGTACCGCCGATCACGGCCAGGGCGATCTGTTGCATTAGAAGCACTCCATGAAAAGACGAACGCCGGCACCCGAGGATGCCGGCGATGGAAAAGACGCGCCGCGTGCGGCCGCGCCGTTATTCCTTCATTGCGTAGATGGCCGGCACGCAGCGCAGGGTCTCGTTGACGTCCATGCCGAAGCCGAATACGTAGCGGTCCGGCAGCTCGATGCCCGCGTAATCGGCGGTCACGTCAGGCAGCGCACGGTCGTGCTTCTTCACGGTCATCGCAGCGATGCGCACATCGGTCGCGCCCTGTTCCAGGCACCAGGTGCGAACGCCCTGCAGGGTGTAGCCCTCGTCGAGGATGTCGTCGACCAGCAGCACGCGGCGGCCGAACAGCGAGGTGGCCGGCTTGTGCTTCCAGACCAGGTCACCGCCGGTGGTTTCGCCGCGGTAGCGGGTGGCGTGCAGGTAATCGAACTGCACGTCCTGGCCGCGCGCGCCCAGTTCCAGCGCCAGCTGGCCAGCGAACGGCAGCGCACCATGCATGATCGACAGGAACAACGGCACCTCGCCCTTGTAATCGCGCGCGATGGCGTCGGCGATTGCAGCGATGGCCTTGTCGATGGTGGGGCGGTCGACCAGCAGGTCAGCCTGGGCCAGGGCCTGGGAAATGGTGAGGTTGGGCATCAGACGGTTCTTCCAAGGGTTTCAAGCAGACGGGATTGGGTGTCGCCATGGCGGGCATCGGCCAGCAGGCCGTCCCAGCCGAGCGCGCCGCGGCCGAGCAGGCCCAGCAGCGCAGCAGTATTGAGGGAACGTCCCTGCACCGCATGCAGGGCTTCATCGACCAGTTCCGGATGGCAGACCAGCACCACGTCGCAACCGGCGTCCAGGTGCGCGTGCACGCGTGCCGGCACGCCGCCGGCGCTGTGCGAGGCGGCCATGCCGATGTCATCGGAGAACACCACGCCGCGGAAGCCGAGTTCGCCGCGCAGGACGTCCTGGATCCAGCGTGGGGAATAGCCGGCGGGCTCCGCTGCCACCTGCGGATAGATCACGTGCGCCATCATCACCGCATCGGCACCGGCGGCGATGCCGGCCTGGAACGGCACCAGGTCCTGCGCGCGCAGTTCGTCCAGCGCGCGTGGATCGATCGCGGTATCGACGTGGGTGTCTTCCAGCACGGTGCCGTGACCAGGAAAATGCTTGAGCGTGGCGGCCATGCCGACCGCGTGCATGCCGCGCACATAGGCTGCAGTGAACGCGGCCACGACCTGCGGGTCTTCACTGAAGGCGCGGTTGCCGATGGCGCGGTTGCCGCGGCCAAGGTCGACCACCGGGGCGAAGCTGAGATCCAGGCCGCTGGCGCGGACTTCACTGGCCATCAGCCAGGCGTGCTGCTCGGCCAGCGCCAGGGCCTGCTGCGGGTCGGTGGCGTACAGGGCACCAATGTCCTGCAGCGGCGGAAGATCGCTGTAACCCTCGCGGAAGCGCTGCACACGGCCGCCTTCCTGGTCCACGCAGATCAGCTGCGGGCGCGGGGCAGCGGCACGGATGGCCGCGCTCAGATCGGTCACCTGCTGGCGCGAGGCGAAGTTGCGCTTGAACAGCACTACTCCGGCCACGGCGTCGTGCTGCAGCCAGTCACGTTCCTGGGCGGTCAGTTCGGTGCCGGCAACGCCGATCAGCAGCATGGTCGATCTCCACAACGCGCGCCCGCATGGCGCAGTGCCGCATTGTCGCAGAACCGGCCGACAGGCGCAGTGGTCAGAAAAAGGGGACGGAGGGGATTAAGGCGCAATCGGCCCCAAGGGGTTGGATACGTCTTAATCCCCTCCGTCCCCTTTTGAGGAGCCGGTCAGACCTTGCAGCTGTCCGGGCCGCAGGCCTCGTCGCCGTCAGCCGGGGCGCCCTGTTCTGCCGCGATCTGCCGCAGGGCCTGGGCGAACGCCTCGGGTGGCTGCGCCCCGGAAATCGCCCACTTCCCATCGATCACGAAGGTCGGCACCGAAGAAATGCCCAGTGCATGGGCCTGCGCCAGCTTGGCTTCGACCTCGGCCAGGCCGCGGTCGGAGGTCAGCATCTGCGCGATTTCACCACCGTCCAGGCCGCCCGCCACGCCGGCCTTCACCAGTACAGCGTTGTCGGCCAGGTTCTGGCCATGTTCGAAGTGGGCGCGGAACAGCGCTTCACCCACCGCATCCTGCACGCCATGCTGGCCGGCCAGCCACAACACCCGATGCGCCGGCAGTGTGGTCACCCGCACCTGGCCCTGGTTGAAATCCATCGACAGCCCCTCCGCGCGCGCGGTGGTCTGGGTCTGGCCGAGGATCTGCTCGGTGCGCTCGACGCCCCCGAACTTGCGCGCATAGGCCTCGCGCAGCGGCACCGGGGTGTCGTCCGCATCCGGGTCCAGCTGGAACGGCTGCCAGTGGATATCGAGTTCAGGCGCATTGGCGCCCAGCAACTGCACGCCCTGCTGGAAACGATGCTTGCCGATCCAGCACCAGGGGCAGACCACGTCGGAGTAGATGTCGATTCTCATGTCCACGACATGGGGACCGCCTTCCTCGATAAAAGGGGACGGAGGGGATTAAGTCGCTTTCCGCACAGGCGGGGTAAAGACGACTTAATCCCCTCCGTCCCCTTTTTGGGGTTCACCACTGTGAATACGGGCGGCTGGCCAGGGCAACGTTGTAGTAGCGGGCGTCATCGGTCACTTCGGCGCCGACCCAGTCCGGCAGGTCGATGGCCTGATCGGCGCTTTCCAGTTCGACTTCGGCCACCACCAGACCGGCGTTGTCACCGAGGAATTCGTCCACTTCCCAGGTCAGGCCGGCGTGTTCGACCAGATGGCGGCGCTTGTCGATCAGGCCGCCGACACACAGCGCCAGCAGTGCGCGCGCGTCCTCCACCGGGATCGGGTAGTCGAACTCCTGCCGGGTATGGCCGAGGGTGCGCGACTTCAGGTTCAGCGCGGCGTGGTCGCCTTCGATGCGTACGCGCACCGAGGCGTTCTGGGTGCCGCGGTCGAGCGCGCCCATGTCGTTGATGTAGCCCTGCGCCATCGGGATCACCCGATGCGCGGCGGTGCGCCAGCCATCGCTGCTGACCAGGAATTTGCGTTCGATTTCGATGCCCATGGCGCAATTATGCGCCACGGGTGATGACAGCTGCTCAGCGCTTTTCGAATACCGCGATGCTTTCCACGTGCGCGGTGTGCGGGAACATGTCCATGGCACCGGCGCTGACCAGGGTGAAGCCCTGTTCGTTGACCAGATAGCCGGCATCGCGCGCCAGCGAGCCCGGGTGGCAGCTGACGTAGACGATGCGCTTGAACTGCTTCAGCGGCAGCTGCTGCAGCACTTCGATCGCGCCCGAGCGCGGCGGATCCAGCAGCAGCTTGTCGAAGCCCTGGCGCATCCACGCCGTGCTGCGCTGGTCCTGGGTCAGGTCGGCGCTGAAGAACTGCGCGTTCGCCAGGCCGTTGCGCTCCGCGTTCTCACGCGCACGCGCGACGAGGCCGGCATCGCCTTCCACACCCACCACTTCACGCACACGGCGGGCCAACGGCAGGGTGAAGTTGCCCAGGCCGCAGAACAGGTCCAGCACGCGCTCGTCCTCACCCGGCTGCAGCAGGTCCAGGGCGTGGGCGATCATCTTCTCGTTGAGCTTGGCGTTGACCTGGATGAAATCCAGCGGGCGGAACGCCAGCTCGACATCCCACGGCGCCAGCCGGAACGACAGCGCCACGCCCTGCCCGTCCAGCGGCTGCACGGTGTCCACGCCACCGGACTGCAGGTAGATCACGAAGCCATGCTGCTGGCCGAAGGCGGCCCAGGCCGCGCGGTCGGCATCGCTGAGTGGCTGCAGGTGGCGCACGGTCAGGACCACGGCCTGGTCACCGGCGATGAATTCGATCTGAGGGATGTCACGCTTGCCATCGAGCGTTTCGATGAAGGTGGACAACGCCTCGACCTTGGTGCCGATCTCCGGAATCACGGTCAGGCACTGGCTGAGGTCGGCGACGAAACGCGGATCCTGTTCACGGAAGCCAACCAGGGTCTTGTCCTTCTTCTCGACCCGGCGCACCGAGAAGCGGCCCTTGCGGCGGTAGCCCCAGCTCTCGCCGATCAGCGGCGCAAGCACGGTGCCCGGCTTCACATGGCCAATCCGCTCCAGGTTATCCATCAGCACGCGCTGCTTGGCGACGATCTGCTGGTCTTCGTCCAGGTGCTGCAGCACGCAGCCGGCGCAGGTACCGAAATGGGGGCACTTGGGGGTCACCCGCTGCGGCGAGGCCTGCAGCACTTCCAGGGTGCGCGCCTCGTCGAAATGGCGGCTGCGGGCAGTCTGTTCAGCCATCACCATCTCGCCGGGCAGGGCGCCGCTGACGAAGGTGACCTTGCCGCCCTCGCCTTCACGGCGGGCGACACCGCGACCATCATGGCTGAGGTCGAGGATCTCGGTCTGGAACGGGGTACGGTCGGTGCGGGAGCGGGATCGGGCCACGTGGCAACAGGCTGCGGGCAAAAATGGGGGCGTATTGTCGCAGATCCTGACCGATGGGGTCCGGACCCGCTTGCGCCCGTGGCCGCCGTGCTTGATGATTGGGACAGCTGACATGGAGGCAGCCCTGATGCAGATGACCCCGCGGGCCGCACGGCCCCGCTTCCTGCTTGTCGAGGACGACATCATCAGCCGCGGTTTTTTCAAGGCGGCGTTGGAAACGTTACCGGCGGATGTGGACACCGCAGATTCGCTGGCCAGTGCCCTGGCCAGTGCCGAGCCCGGCTCGCATGACCTGTGGCTGATCGACGTCAACCTGCCGGACGGCAATGGCGCGCAGCTGTTGCGTGAGTTGCGCCGTTCACATCCCGACACGCCGGCGCTGGCACATACCGCCGACGGCGATGCCTCCATTCACGCCCGCCTGCGCGAAGCTGGTTTCAGCGACACCCTGGTCAAGCCACTGGGCCGCGACCAGCTGCTGAAGGCCGTGCGCCGAGCGCTGGTCAACAGCCCGGCGGGGATCTTCGTGGCACAGGCCCCGGCCGCGGTCGAACTGGCCGTACAGGACTGGGACGAGACCGCAGCCCTGGCAGCGCTCAATGGCCAGCGCAACCACCTGATCGCACTGCGCGAACTGTTCCTGGCCGAGTTGCCGGGCGTGCGCGACGCGGTCGAGCAGGCGGTCGACCAGCACGACGAGCGCCAGTTGCGCAGCCAGTTGCACCGATTGCAGGCCAGCTGTGGCTTCGTGGGGCGGCACGGTTGGGACGGGCGGTGCGCCAGCTGCATCATGCGCCCGAGTCCGGGCAGGCCCAGGCGGGGTTCCGCGACGCGGTGGCTGCCCTGCTGCACTGAGGGTTGCTCGGCAGGGCTGCGCCCTGCACCCGCAGATGCTTCAAGCCAAGGCAACAGCAAAAGCAAAAGCTGGCATCCCGTGGGTTGGCGGGGCGGTATCGGAGTGCGGGGACGCCGTAAACCCGTCCATGGGGGCTTGGCAGCCGCATCCATGCGGCTGACACCCCGCCCTCCGATACCGCCCCGCCTTCGACAGGTTCACTCGGCTGTTGGTAGGTGTCGACCTTGGTCGACACATCTGTCAGATATCGAAATTCAAACTGGGGTCAGATCCGTTTTCCGAAAGAAAACGGATCTGACCCCGTCGGCATGTCCGACAGCTCGCAAGAATCTGTCGAAGGCGGGGTGGGGCCGGTTGAGGGGGCGTGAGCCGCATGGGCCCGAGGCATGCCTCGGGCGGGTTGGGCAGGACGCCCAACCCCGGTCTTGCCGTGTGCGCAGGACAGCGCACACGAGCAAGCGGCGACCGAGCTTACATGGGTGAGGGCGCTTTGTTTGCGAAGCACTGCTTCGCAAGCGCCCGAACGCACAGCCGCTGGCGGCTGGGCCGGGCCCCGGAGGGGTACTTGCAGCGCCCCTCTCAACCGGACCCACCCCGCCATCCCACGGAATGCACGCTGTTGCTGTTGCTTTGGCCTCGGCAGGTGCAGGGCTGCAAGCCCTGCTCAACACCTCCTACCTGCGGGGCGCCAGCTGCTCGAGCATTTCCCAGGACTTCAGGCCGCGCGGCCCCAGGTGATGGGCCAGCACCCGCCGCATCGGCAGGCGCAGGCTGGCCAGATCGGCGGCATCCGGCTCTTCGTCAGCCGCCAGCGCCAACAGCGCCGACCCGGTGGCGGCTGCCCGGCGCTCCCGCCGCGCTCGCTCAGCAGGCGCTGCGCACCCTCCTGCGGGTCCAGTTCGTAGCGCGCCGCCGGATCGATCGGCTGGCCATCGCTGGCACTGTCCAGCTCGAAACCCAGGCCCAGCGCAGACAGCAGCTCGCGTTCGAAACGGCGCAGGGTCCAGGCCAGGCCAGCGCCCACCGCCAGCCGCGCACGCGCCTCGCCGTAGGCGAGGTACAGCTCCGGCAGCGGGTCCTGGCGCGGGGCCAGGCGCAGGGTCAGTTCGCTCAGGTAGAAACCGGCCAGCATGGCCTGCCCGACCAGGCGTGGCGCGGCATCCAGCGCCTCGGCGCTACGCAGCTGGGCCAGTTCCCCCCGCTGCTGGGCACTGAAGCGGATCCACTGCAACGGCTGCAGGGCGGCGCGCAGCACCTGGCCCTTGGCAGTGGACACGCCACGCGCAAGCAGCCCAATACGGCCATGCTGTGCGCTCAACACTTCGACCAGCAGGCTGGTCTCGCGGTAGGCCCGTGCGTGCAGCACGAAGCCGGTGTCGTCCTCGATCATCATCGAAGCGACTACAACGCCTTACTCGTAACCGAAGGCCTTCAGCGCGGCCTCGTCGTCGGACCAGCCTTCACGCACGCGCACCCAGGTTTCCAGGAACACCTTGGCCCCGAACAGACGCTCCATCTGCAGGCGGGACTTGGCGCCGATCTCCTTCAGGCGGGCGCCGCCCTTGCCGATCACGATGGCCTTCTGGCCTTCACGCTCGACCCAGATCACCGCACCGATGCGCAGCAGGTTGCCGTCCTCGGTGAAGCGCTCGATCTCGACAGTGGTGGCGTAGGGCAGTTCCTCGCCGAGCTGGCGCATCAGCTGCTCACGCACCAGTTCACCGGCCAGGAAACGCTGGCTGCGGTCGGTGATCTCATCCTCGCCGAACATCGGCGGGGCTTCCGGCAGCAGCTTCAGCACGTCGCGCACCAGCGCTTCCAGGCCATTGCGCTTCTGCGCGGAGATCGGATGCACGGCGGCGAAGTCGCGACCCTCGGTCACCTGCTGCAGGAACGGCAGCAACGCGCCCTTTTCCTTCAGGCGATCGATCTTGTTGACCACCAGCACCACCGGGATGCCGGCGTCGCGCAGCACGTTGAACGCCAGGCTGTCCTCTTCATCCCAGCGACCGGCTTCGATCACCAGCAGGCCGGCATCGACGCCTTCCAGCGAGCCACGCGCGGCGCGGTTCATCACCCGGTTCATCGCCCGCTTCTGCACCTTGTGCAGGCCGGGGGTGTCGACCAGCACCAGCTGGCCTTCCGGATAGGTGGCGATGCCCAGCAGGCGATGGCGCGTGGTCTGCGGACGGTTGGAGACGATGCTGACCTTGGCGCCGACCAGAGCATTGGTCAGGGTCGACTTGCCCACGTTCGGGCGGCCGATGACGGCCACGCTGCCGCAATGATGGGGAGTTTGTTCGCTCACTTGGAATCCAGTTGTTCTAGGACGGCCGCAGCCGCCTGTTGTTCGGCAAGCCGCCGCGAGGCGCCTTCGCCCTCGGTGCTGGCGGCCGGGTCGGCTACGTTGCAGCGTACCCGGAAATGCTTGGCGTGGTCGTCACCGGATTCTGACACCAGTTCATACTGCGGCAACGCCTTCTGTCGGGCCTGCAGCCATTCCTGCAGGCGGGTCTTGGGGTCCTTCTCGGGCCGGCCGGAGGCCGGCAGTGCCTCGATCGAAGCGCTGAACCAGGGCAGTACCACCGCCCGGCAGGCCTCGAAACCGGCATCCAGGTAGATCGCAGCCACCACGGCTTCCACCGCGTCGGCCAGGATCGAATCACGACGGTGGCCACCGGACTTCATTTCGCCCGGGCCCAGGATCAGCCGCTCGCCCAGCTCCAGGCTACGTCCAATCACCGCCAGCGCGCCCTCACGCACCAGTTCGGCGCGGGCACGGGTCATCGCGCCCTCGTCAGCCTTGGGCCAGCGTCGGTACAACGCCTCGGCCGCCATCATGTTGACGATGCTGTCGCCCAGGAATTCCAGGCGCTCGTTGTGTGGCGCACCGGCGCTACGATGCGTCAGCGCCTGCTTGAGCAGCGCCGGGTCGCGGAAGGGATGACCGATCAGGTCACCACGTTGGAAAGGTTTATTCGGCACCGCTTCGAGTCAGGTCCTGGGATGAATCGAATTTGCCAACCACGTCCAGGTTGCCGACCAGCGGACGGCGCACTTCGTAGTTGACCTTGAGGGTCCAGCCATTGTCGCGACGGTCGAACTTCACGTTGGCCGGCTTCACGTTTTCCGAGTAATTGATGTACAGGCGCTTGAAGAACAGATCCTGGATCCGGGCCGGCTCCATGCTGCCCACGCCCGGCTCCTTGGCCAGGCTCTTCATCGCCGAGCGCACCGCGTAATACTCCTGGTACATCGGGAACAGCTTCATGCCGATGTAAAGGAAGAAACCCACCACGATCAGGACCGCCAGGAACGAGGTCAGGGTCATGCCACGCTGCGTGTTCATCGTCTTCATTGCGTTCTCCCCAGATACGCGTTGGATGTGAAGGTACTCAGTTGATGCTCGAGCCGATCCGCGACGGCTCGAAGCCATCCTTGCAGAACCAGCCCTGGCAGTTCAGCCAGATCAGGAAGGCCTTGCCGCGCAGGTTTTCTTCCGGCAGCAGGCCCCAGAAGCGGCCATCGTCGCTATTGTCACGATTGTCGCCCATCACCAGGTACTTGCCGGCCGGTACGGTCCACTGGCCCTGGCCACGCGGATAGTCGGTCTCCAGCACGGTATGGGTACGGCCCGGCAGGTGCTCGACCAGCAGGTTGGCGCCCTCGCCCTGGCCCTTGTGCCCGGCATAGATGCCCTTGTTGTCGTACTTCAGCGGTTCGCCATTGAGGATCACGCCGTCGCCTTCGAAGACCACGGTGTCACCCGGCACGCCGATCACGCGCTTGATGAAGTTCTCGCCCTTGGCCGGATCGTTGTCGCTGTGGCCGGGGAAGTGGAACACCACCACGTCGCCGCGCGACGGCTCGCCGAAGGGGACGATCTTGGTGTTGCTGATCGGCAGGCGCAGGCCGTAGGAAAACTTGTTGACCAGGATGAAATCGCCGATCAGCAGGTTCGGCATCATCGAGCTGGACGGGATCTTGTACGGCTCGGCGATGAAACTGCGCACGATCAGCACGATCGCCAGCACCGGGAAGAATGCACGCGAGTAGTCCACCAGCACCGGCTCGGTGTCGAGCAGGCCCGCGCGCTGGGCGCGGCGCTTGGCGAGGTACAGCTTGTCGGCGAGCAGGATCAGGCCCGAGGCCAGGGTCAGCACGACCAGGAGGATCTCAAACAGTTTCATTCAGGGTCCTTTGCAACGTCACCAGACGACCGGCCCCGCGAGGCCGGTGCGGGCTTACTTGTTGTCCATCTGCAGCACGGCCAGGAACGCTTCCTGCGGGATCTCCACGCGGCCGACCTGCTTCATGCGCTTCTTGCCTTCCTTCTGCTTTTCCAGAAGCTTCTTCTTGCGCGAGACGTCGCCACCATAGCACTTGGCCAGCACGTTCTTGCGCATCGCCTTGACCGTGGTGCGGGCGATGATCTGCGAGCCGACGGCAGCCTGGATGGCCACGTCGAACATCTGGCGGGGGATCAGGTCCTTCATCTTCTCGCACAGCTCGCGGCCGCGGCGGTCGGCGTGGCTGCGGTGCACGATCAGCGACAGTGCGTCGACCTTGTCACCGTTGATCAGCACGTCAACGCGCACGAACGGGCCCGCGTCGAAGCGCACGAAGTGGTAATCCAGCGAGGCATAGCCACGGCTGACCGACTTGAGCTTGTCGAAGAAGTCCAGTACCACCTCGGCCATCGGCAGCTCGTAGCTGATCTGCACCTGGCTGCCCAGGTAGTTGATGCCGATCTGGCTTCCGCGCTTTTCTTCGCACAGCTTGATGATGTTGCCGATGTACTCCTCGGGAGTGAGCACGTTGGCGCGGATGATCGGCTCGCGGATCTCCTCGACCTGGTTCACCGGCGGCAGCTTGGCCGGGTTGTCCATGTTGATGACCGAGCCGTCGGTCTTCAGGACCTCATACACCACCGTCGGCGCGGTGCTGATCAGGTCCAGGTTGTATTCGCGTTCCAGGCGCTCCTGCACGATCTCCATGTGCAGCATGCCCAGGAAGCCGCAGCGGAAGCCGAAGCCCATCGCTTCGGAGCTTTCCGGCTCGAAACGCAGCGCGGCATCGTTCAGGCGCAGCTTGTCCAGCGCTTCGCGCAGGTCCGGATAGTCTTCGGCATCGACCGGGAACAGGCCGGCGAACACGCGCGGCTGCATTTCCTGGAAGCCCGGCAGCGGCTTCGGCGCCGGATCGCCGGCCAGGGTGAGGGTGTCGCCGACCGGCGCACCATGCACGTCCTTGATGCTGGCGGTGACCCAGCCCACTTCACCGGCACGCAGCGCCGGCAGCACCTTGCGCTTGGGAGTGAACACGCCGACGTTGTCGACCTGGTGGTTGCGGCCGGTCGACATCACCTGCAGCTTGTCACCGGCCTTGATCTCGCCCTGCATCACGCGCACCAGCGAGACCACGCCCAGGTAGTTGTCGAACCACGAGTCGATGATCAGCGCCTGCAGCTTGTCGGTGTCGCGCGGCACCGGCGGCGGGATGCGATGGACGATCGCCTCCAGCACGTCCTGCACGTTGAGGCCGGTCTTGGCACTGACCGGCACGGCGTCGGAGGCGTCGATGCCGATCACGGCCTCGATCTCGGCCTTGGCGCGCTCGATGTCGGCGGTGGGCAGGTCGATCTTGTTGATCACCGGCACCACTTCCAGGCCCTGCTCCACTGCGGTATAGCAGTTGGCCACCGACTGCGCTTCCACGCCCTGCGCCGCATCGACCACCAGCAGCGCGCCTTCGCAGGCGGCCAGCGAGCGGCTGACTTCATAGGAGAAGTCGACGTGGCCGGGGGTGTCGATGAAGTTCAGGTGATAGGTCTGCCCGTCCTTGGCCAAGTACGGCAGTGACACCGATTGCGCCTTGATCGTGATGCCACGCTCGCGCTCGATGGGATTGGAGTCGAGCACCTGCGCTTCCATCTCGCGGGCCTGCAGGCCACCACAGAGCTGGATGATGCGGTCGGCCAGCGTGGACTTGCCGTGGTCGACATGGGCGATGATGGAGAAGTTGCGGATGTTCCGCATCGAATCAGAAGACATAGGTGGCGGCGGCGCGCGGCGTCGTCAGGGTAACGGTCGATTATCGCACGCCCGGCGCCCGGCCGCGAAAACTGCCTCATCGGACCGGGTCCAGAACGGACGAAGCCCCGCCGGGGCGGGGCTTCGGGGGCGGCGCCGGCGCCGCCGAAGCGGCCCTGGCAGGGGCCTTACTGGCCGGCCTTCACCGCCACGAAGGCGCTGTTGCCGTTGGCCGTGCGGACCAGCAGCATCACCACGTCGTCCTTCTTGAAGCTGGACAACGCCCGGTTCAGGGCATCCACGCTGCCGACCGCAGTGCGGCCGACCTGCAGGATCACCATGCCCGGCGACAGGCCGGCATCGCGTGCTGCCTGGCCCTTGACCCCGGTGATGCGCACGCCTTCATTGCCGTTGAGCCCCAGCTGCTTGCGCTGGGCCGCGTTCAGGTCGCTGACGTCCAGCCCCAGCAGGGCGTTGGCACCGGTCTGCGGAGCCGCCTCGCCAGCGCCAGCCGACGGCCCGCGGGCATTGCCCTGCCCGTCCTCGCTCAGTGCGGTCAGCGTGGCACTGAGCTCATGCGGCTTGCCGTCGCGGTAAACCACCAGGTTCACCTTGCTGCCCGGCGCCATCGCACCGATCAGCGGCGGCAGGTCGGACCAGCTGTTGACCGCGCTGCCGTTGACCGAGCGGATGACATCGCCCACCTGCACGCCGGCCTTGGCGGCCGCACTGCCGGCCACGATCTGGTTGACCAGCGCGCCGCGGCTGTCCGGCAGGCCCAGTCCCTGCGCCTTCAGCGAATCGATCGGTTCGACCACCGCGCCGAGCTGGCCGCGGGTGACCTTGCCGCTCTTCTTGATCTGCTCGACCGCGCTCATCGCCAGGTCGATCGGGATCGCGAAGCTGATGCCCATGTAGCCGCCGGAGGCCGAGAAGATCTGCGAGTTGATGCCGACCACTTCGCCGCGGGTGTTCAGCAGCGGACCGCCGGAATTGCCCTGGTTGATCGCCACGTCGGTCTGGATGAACGGCACGTAGCGCTGGTCAGGCCCCCCCGTACTGCGACCGACGGCGCTGACCACGCCGGCGGTAACGGAATGGTCGAGGCCGAACGGCGAGCCGATCGCGACAACCCATTGGCCCGGCTTCAGGGTGTTGGAATCACCCACGCGCACGGTGGGCAGGTTCTTGCCATCGATCTTGAGCAGGGCCACGTCGTACTGCTGGTCGCTGCCCACCACCTTGGCGGTGAACTCGCGGCTGTCGCCCAGTTTGACCTTCACCTCGCTGGCGTCGGCCACCACGTGGTAGTTGGTCAGTACATAGCCATCGGGCGAGATGATGAAGCCCGATCCCATGCCACGCCCCTTGATGCTGGGACCGCCATCCTGCCCACCCGGCCCCTGCCCCGGCATCGGGAAGTCAGGGCCGAAGAAGCGGCGGAAGAACTCGGGCATGTCATCGTCGCCCATCGGGCCGCGCGAGGCCTGGCGGTTGTTGCGGACGATGGTGGTGTCGACGTTGACCACGCCCGGGCCGACCTGTTCGACCAGGTTGGTGAAGTCGGGCAGGCCGCTGACCAGCGGTTGTGCAGGCGCCCGCGGCGCCGCGGCCGGCGCAGGCTGGGCCGGGGCGGCAGGCGCCGGCGCCTGCGCGCAGGCCACCAGGGGAAGGGTCAGAGCCAGCAGGCCAATGGCCTGCGTGCGAAGTCGGGGAGTCATCGGACGGCAACCTCCGGGTCGGATGGAAAGAGGAATACGGGCCCCGCCGACGGCGGGGCGTGAAGGCGCCCGGCTCAGTCGCGCGGGCGCGGCGGCACCGGCAGGTCGTCCTGCAGGCGCGGCTCGAACGGGTAGAACGCGGCACCGCCGGCGCGGGCCGGGAAACTGGCATTGAGCGCGCCACCTGCGGTCGGCGCCAGGCTGGAGCGCGGCCACGGCCGGGCCTGCAGCCCGCCGACCTCGCCGAATGGCAGGTTGCGGTTGGCGTTGGCCGGTACGGTCGGAGCCAGCGGTGCCTGCACGGCGGCGATGGCGCGCTGCGGAGCGTCATCGCGCTGGGCGGCACGCGCGGCCTGCTGGCTGCGGGTTGCACTGGCGCGGCGGGCGTCCTGGCGACGGCTGGTAGCAGCCATCGCCACAGCCGGCGCCGCCGCCACGGCCATCGCGGCGGTATCCACCGATGCTTCAGTCACCGGGGCCGGCGAGGTCGGCGCCGGCGGCAGTTCCGCCTGGCTGGCGATCACCTGGGGGCCAATGGCTCGCCGGGAGTGGCCTCCTTCAGCTTCTCGCCCCCCATGAACAGGGCGACCGCAGCAACCGATGCGGCCAGAGCCGCGCCGCCGCCCCAGGCCCGCCAGCCACTGCGACGTACCTGGCGACGCGGCTCGGCCTGCGGCGTCGGCTCGGCCGCGATGGCGGCAGCCACGGCGGCACTGAACCCGGCCGGAGCCAGTGCCGACGCCTGCCCGCGCATCACGTCGCCCAGCAGCTGCCAGCGCTCCTGGCAACCGGCCAGCTCGGGGTCGTGCTCCATCCGGCGCAGCAGGAAACGCGCTTCATCGGCGCCCAGCTCGCCATCGACCAGGGCCGACAGCTGCTCGCGATGGCGCTGGTCCAGGCGCTGCCCGGCGGGCGATTGATGGTTCTGCGATTCGTTGAACGGGTTACTGGTCATACGCGGCTCTTCTCACGGGTGGCGCTGCCGATGTCCAGCAGCGGCCGGAGTTCGGTGTCGATCGCCTCGCGCGCCCGGAAGATCCGTGAACGCACCGTGCCGATCGGGCACCCCATCTTCTGCGCGATATCCTCGTAGCTCAGGCCTTCCACCTCGCGCAGGGTGATCGCTGACCGGAGTTCTTCCGGCAGCGCGTTGACGGCCTTCATCACCGTCTGTTCCAGCTCCTGGCGCATCAACTCGCGTTCGGGCGTGTCGGTGTCACGCAGGCGCGTACCACTGTCGAACTGTTCGGCATCGCCGATGTCGATGTCATCGGTCGGCGGCCGTCGATTGTGTGAAGCCAGGTAGTTTTTGGCGGTATTCACGGCGATTCGATGCAACCAGGTTGAGAACTGGGCATCGCCACGGAAACTCCCGATCGCGCGGTAGGCACGGATGAAAGTGTCCTGGGCGACGTCCTGACATTCGCTCCAGTCGGCGATGTAGCGACCGACGAGGGCCACCACCCGATGCTGGTACTTGCGCACCAGGACATCGAAGGCGGCACTCTCGCCGTGCTGCACGCGCCGGACCAGTTCCAGATCCAGCTCCTGTGGTGTATCAACCTCGGCCATGAGGGGCCGCACTCCTGTCAGCCCAACCGACGTCGGGCAATGAGACTGCCAATCCCGGGAAAAGTTCAGTCGCCGATCACCTGGCGCCGCACCAGCTTTTAACCACCGTTCCGTTAGCGTCCCGGTCCACGGCCATGGATCCGGGGGCGCCACTCCCCTGCTATTGGGATTTGACGCGAGGGAAACAACCTCTGGATCATAGCCGCTTCTCCATACACAACCGGATGGAACGTCCATGCTTTCAGGCTTCGATGGTCTCCGCTTCAGCCACTGGCACCCCGAGATCCGCGACGACGGCGTGGTGGTTCTCTCCCTGGATCGTCAGGACAGCAGCGTCAACGCGATGTCGCAGGACGTGCTGCTGGAGCTGGGCGACCTGCTTGAGCGCATCGCGCTGGACCCACCCAAGGGCGTGGTGGTCCAGTCGCTGAAGAAGGCCGGCTTCATTGCCGGTGCCGACCTGAAGGAGTTCCAGGAATTCGACCGTCGCGGCACCGTCAATGACGCGATCCGTCGTGGCCAGGCCACCTATCAGAAGCTGGCCGAGCTGCCCTGCCCCACCGTTGCGGCGATCCACGGCCACTGCCTGGGAGGCGGCACCGAACTGGCGCTGGCCTGCCGCTACCGCGTGGCGTCCAATGACA
The DNA here is from genome assembly GCF_006228405.1 of Stenotrophomonas sp. pho. NCBI lineage: Bacteria > Pseudomonadati > Pseudomonadota > Gammaproteobacteria > Lysobacterales > Lysobacteraceae > Stenotrophomonas > Stenotrophomonas sp. pho. The sequence goes on from NZ_CP029759.1 coordinate 3,271,229, forward strand.
GCAGCACCCGCATCGGCCTGCCGGAAACCCAGCTTGGCATCTTCCCGGGCTGGGGCGGCAGCGCCCGCCTGCCGCAGTTGGTGGGCGCGCCGGCGGCAATGGACTTGATGCTGACCGGCCGCACCCTGTCGGCCTCGGCCGCGCGTGGCATCGGCCTGGTCGACAAGGTGGTGGCGCCAGCGGTGGTGCTCGACACCGCCGTCGCGCTGGCGCTGTCCGGCACCACCCGCCCGTTCAAGCAGCGCGCGACGGCATGGGCCACCAACACCTGGCTGGCACGCAGGCTGCTGGCGCCGCAGATGGTCAAGCAGGTCGCACGCAAGGCGAAGAAGGACCAGTACCCGGCGCCGTACGCGCTGATCAGCACCTGGCAACGCAGTGGCGGCAAGCCCATCCAGGCCCGCCTGGACGCCGAGCGGCGCGCCGTGGTCAAGCTGGCCAGTACACCGACCGCGCGCAATCTGATCCGTATCTTCTTCCTCACCGAGCGACTGAAGGGCCTGGGCAGTGGTGATTCCGGCATCCGTCACGTGCACGTGGTCGGCGCCGGCGTGATGGGCGGCGACATCGCCGCGTGGGCCGCTTACAAGGGCTTCGAGGTGACCCTGCAGGACCGCGAGCAGCGCTTCATCGACCCGGCCATGGAACGCGCGCAGGCGCTGTTCGCCAAGAAGGTGCGCGACGAAAGCAAGCGCCCCGCCGTGGCCGCACGCCTGCGTGCCGACCTGGAAGGCAATGGGGTTGCCGAAGCGGATCTGGTGATCGAGGCGATCATCGAGAACCCGGAAGCCAAGCGTGCGCTGTACCAGACGCTGGAACCGAAGATGAAGCAGGACGCCCTGCTGACCACCAATACCTCGTCGATCCCACTGGTGGAACTGCGCGATCACATCCAGCGCCCGGCGCAGTTCGCCGGCCTGCACTACTTCAACCCGGTAGCGCAGATGCCGCTGGTGGAAATCATCCACCACGATGGCATGGCGCCGGAGACCGAGCGCCGCCTGGCCGCGTTCTGCAAGGCGCTGGGCAAGTTCCCGGTGCCGGTGGCCGGCAGTCCGGGCTTCCTGGTCAACCGCGTGCTGTTCCCGTACATGCTGGAAGCGGCCACCGCCTACGCCGAAGGCGTCCCGGGCCCGGTGATCGACAAGGCCGCAGTGAAGTTCGGCATGCCGATGGGCCCGATCGAACTGATCGATACCGTCGGCCTGGACGTGGCCGCCGGAGTCGGCCGCGAACTGGCACCGTTCCTGGGCCTGCAGATTCCGGCCGCGCTGCAGACGGTGGAACCGGACAAGCGTGGCAAGAAGGATGGCCAGGGCATCTACACCTGGGAAAACGGCAAGCCGAAGAAGCCGGACGTGGCCAGCGACTACCAGGCCCCGGCCGACCTGGAAGACCGCCTGATCCTGCCGCTGTTGAACGAGGCAGTGGCGTGCCTGCACGAAGGCGTGGTGGCCGATGCGGACCTGCTGGATGCCGGCGTGATCTTCGGCACCGGTTTCGCCCCGTTCCGCGGCGGTCCGATCCAGCACATCCGTGCGGTCGGTGCCGATGCGATCGTCGAGCGGTTGAAGGCGCTGCAGCAGCGCCACGGCGACCGTTTCGCCCCGCGCCCGGGCTGGGACAACCCCGCCCTGCGCGAACCAGTGGTTTGAGTTGATCGGCCGGGCCTGCGGCCCGGTACCCGCAGAGGCAACCGCCGAAGCAAAAGCCAAACCCAGAGCCAGAGCCAGAGCCAGAGCAACAGCCGGCTCTGGCTTTTCTGTTTGTTGGGCGGGGCGGTGTCGGGTTGCGGGGACGCCGTAAACCCGTCTTTGGGGGCTTGGCCGCGGCATCCATGCCGCGGATTGATCTGGCCCCCTGAAAACGGACGCCATGAAGCCGTTTCAGGCGGCAGCCCGGAGCTGCCGGGCGTAGTTGTTAGGCGAGTGGTAGCCCAGCGCCGAGTGTAGCCGGGCTGGATTGTAGAAGCCGTGGATGTAAGCAGCGATGCACTGGCTGGCTTGTTCCCTACTGGCGTAAGGCTCGGCAGCCTCTTCTGTCTTGAGCGTCGCAAAGAAGCTCTCGGCCACCGCGTTGTCCCAGCAATTGCCAGGCCGGCTCATGCTTTGGACCACGTCATGGGACTGCAGCAGCTGGCGAAACTCGTTCCCCCAGTACTGCCCACCACGATCTGAATGGAAGATCAGGCCGGGTCGTTGTGGATGCAGAGCCCAGGCATTGGCAAATGCTTTCACCACCAGCTCTTCAGTCAGACGCTTGGAAACGCTGTAGCCCAGCACCTGCCGGGTCTGGACGCTGATGACCACGGCCAGATGCAGCCATCCCTGGCGGGTGGGGACATACGTGATATCCCCGACCCACGCCGTCGGTCCGGTTCCGGGGGCAAATTGCCGATCCAGCAGGTTGGGGGCGAGCTGAGATGAGCCGCCGGAGGACTTGGGTCGGAATCGGCCTTTGGTCTTGCCCTGGATTCGCTCCTCGGCCATTAACCGTGCCACGCGCTTGTGGCCGACTGGATGATTCCTGGCTCGTAAGGCCCTGACCAGCCGACGTCGCCCATAACTGCGCTTGCTGGTCACATGAATGGCCCGAAGCTCGGTACGCAGGGCCGAATCGGCATCGCACGCTTGGGCACATTGCCGACGCAGGTAATCATGGAATCCAGAGACAGAAACCCCAAGAACCCGACACAACAACCTGGTCGGGTAGTGAGTCCTTTGACTGGCGACGAAGGCGTACCTCACTTGGACTCTCTGGCAAAGAACGCCGCCGCTTTTTTTAGGATTTCCCGCTCCATCTTCAGATTGGCGTTCTCGGCCCGAAGGCGGCTGATCTCGCTTTCCAGGTCGGTGGTTGGCCTGCGAGCCTCAGAGGTCAGAGACCGGCCAGCACGGACCGCGTCAAGCCAATTTGCCAGCGTCTTGACCGACATCTCCAGCTGACGGGCTGCTGCGGCAGGCCCGAGCGACTCGGCCAACTCCACGGCTTGGTGCTTGAACTCATCGGTATAGCTACGACGGGTGATACGGGACATAAGGGACCTCCAAGTGCGATCAAAGTATCGCTTCTTGGCGTCCGCTGACGGGGGCCAGATCAGACACCCCGCAACCCGACTCCGCCCCACCCCTGACAGTTTCCCGGTGACGGTGGGTGAACTGCGATGGCTGTAGGTGTCGACCTTGTTCAGCACGGATCATTACGAACTGGCGGGTGTCGACCTTGGTCGACACCAACAGCGAAGCGACCGGCGTTTGATTTTCTATTTTCTTCTCCGTGGCTGGACGCACACGGAAACTGTCAGAGGTCGGGCGGGTGGGTTGCGCAGGACCGTTGGCGCCATGGATGGCGCCATCGAGCCCCCATGGACGGGTTTACGGCGTGTCCTGCGCCACCCACCCGCCCGGCCAAGCGCGGTTTCTGCTTTTGCTTCTGCCTTCAGCGACCAAGCAACCAGCCACGAGGGGCTGCGCCGTTGGCTGGAACACCCTGTTACCCATACGAGGCATGTCCCCGTCACAGCCGCATGCGATGCTGACCACCTGATCCCTGCCAGCGAGAACGCCCGCATGACCACCATCATCGCCCCGCGCGTGCACGACATCGGCGGCCTCGAAGTCCGCCGCGCCGTCCCCACCCTGCAGGCGCGCAGCATCGGCTCGTTCGTGTTCGTCGACCAGATGGGCCCGGCACTGATGCACCCCGGCACCGCCATCGACGTGCGCCCGCATCCGCACATCGGCCTGGCCACGGTTACCTATCTGTGGTCGGGCGCCATCGGCCACCGCGACACCCTGGGCTCGGATCAGGTGATTCGTCCCGGTGACGTCAACTGGATGACCGCCGGCCGCGGCATCGCCCATTCCGAACGCACGCCACAATCGGACCGCGACCATGACAACCCGATCCACGGCATGCAGACCTGGGTCGCGTTGCCGAAGTCGCATGAGGAAATCGAGCCGGCGTTCTATCACCATGCCGCTGCCACCCTGCCCGAGCAGCGCCGCAAGGGTGCCTGGCTTCGGGTGATCGCTGGCCGCGCCTATGGCGAGGAATCGCCGGTGAAAGTGTTCGCCGATACGCTCAATGTGGCGATCGATCTGGACCCGGACGCGGAAATCGACATCGACGACGGTCACCGCGAGCGCGCGTTGTACATCCTTGAGGGCGACGCGCAGTTGGATGGCGTGGACATTCCCGCACAGCACCTGGTCATCCCCGAAGCCGGCGCACGCGGCCGCCTGCGCGCAAAGACACCGGTGAAGGCGATGCTGTTCGGTGGCGAGCCGCTGGATGGCCCGCGCCACCTGTGGTGGAACTTCGTGTCCAGCTCGAAAGAGCGTATCGAGCAGGCGAAGCACGATTGGGAAGCCGGTCGCTTCGGCACCATCCCCGGCGACGACAAGGAGTTCATCCCGCTGCCGCAGTACTGAGCATCGCGTGTTGCACACATCCGAGGGTGTATTCCTGCACCCGGCGTTGACGCTACAGTCACCCGCTGATCATTGAAATGTGACATAAATCACACTTTCGACCGTCAAAGGAGTGCAACACATGAGCATGGGTAAACGCTTGTCCGCCGAGTTCCTCGGCACGTTCTGGCTGGTTCTGGGTGGCTGTGGCAGTGCAGTGCTGGCCGCCAAGTTCGGTGGTGACGGCAATCCGCTGGGTATCGGCTTCCTCGGCGTGGCGCTCGCCTTCGGCCTGACCGTGGTGACCGGCGCCTATGCGTTCGGCCATATCTCCGGTGCGCACTTCAATCCGGCGGTCAGCGTCGGCCTGTGGGCCAGTGGTCGTTTCCCGACCAAGGACCTGGTGCCGTACATCATCGCCCAGGTTGCGGGCGGCCTGCTGGCCGGCTTCATCCTGCTGCAGATCGCCTCCGGCGCCAGCGGCTTCGCCATCGATGGCAGCCAGGCCGGAGCGTTCGCCAGCAATGGCTATGGCGCGCTGTCGCCCGGTGGTTACAGCGTGGCTGCGGCCTTCCTGTGCGAAGTGGTCCTGACCGCGGTGTTCCTGATCGTGATCATGGGCTCCACCCACGGCAAGGCACCGGCCGGGTTCGCCCCGCTGGCGATCGGCCTGTCGCTGACCCTGATCCACCTGATCAGCATCCCGGTCACCAACACCTCGGTGAACCCGGCCCGCTCCACGGCCGTTGCCTTCTTCGCCGGCAGCGGTGCGGTCAGCCAGTTGTGGCTGTTCTGGGTCGCCCCGTTGCTGGGTGGCGCGATTGGCGGCCTGATCTACAAGTGGATCGGCAACGACCGCTGATCCCCGCAGCAACCATTGCGGCCGACCCTCGGCCGCAATGGTTGCGCTTGCAACCGCGAATTGTGCGATTGCTCACGTTCCGTTAAGGTTGAGTTGACCGTCCGTGCACATGCCGGATGGGGGGCGTCCGGGGATGGGATGCCATGGTCGCCGGCTCTGCTGGCGAAGCCAACCAATTCATCACCTTGGGGGATGCATGAAGTTCGTGCCTGTCATGTTGTCGAGCCTGCTTTTCGCTGCGGCCCACGCCGCCGCGCAGGCGCCGTCCGAATGTCCTTCGCTGCCGGCCAGCAGCGGTCTGCAGTGGCAGCAGCAGGTGCAGGCCGATTTCCTGGTCTGCCGCGCCAGCACCCCTGATGGCCGCGAAGTGCTGAGCCTGATGCTCAGCGCGCGTGACCCGTCCATTCCGCTGAACCGCTCGCTGCGGCAGGAAAAAGGCAGCTTCGGCGGTGAATCGCTGTACTGGTACCAGCCCGACCTGGGCGGCCAGCAACCGCCGGGTATGCCGAACGGCGCATCAGCGTGGTCAAGCTCGACAAGGGGCGTTACGCGCAGATTTCGCTGTATCCGGACAGCGCGCAGGAGCTGGGGTCACTGCAACAGCTGGCGCAGGGCATGAGCCTGACCCCGTCGGCCGTGGCCGCCGGGCGCTGAGGATGACGGGGATGACTGCCTGGCAGCATCCCCGCAGCGCGACCCCATCCAACGGTTGTGCCGGTCGCTGGCCGGCACCCCGATCCGCCTCCATGCGAGGCAGTTGCCGGCCAGCGGCCGGTACTACGTCAGAACTTGCCTTCCTGGAAATCGACGAAGGCCTGCATCAGTTCCTGCCGCGTGTTCATCACGAACGGCCCGTGGCGCATCACCGGTTCGCGCAGCGGACGGCCGGCCACCAGGATCAGGCGCGCGCCTTCATTGCCGGCCGAGATGTGCAACTGCTCGCCACCGCCCAGCACCGCCAGTTCCTGGCGGGCGACGTCGCGCGCGGCGTCCTGCTCACCACGGTCACGCCACCTTCGAATACGTACGCAAAGGCGTTGTGCCCTTCCGGCAGCGCATAGGTCCAGGCACGGTCGGGCGCCAGCGTGATGTCGAGGTAGAGCGGGTCGGTGGCCGGTTGCACGATCGGGCCGCGGGTGCCATCGACCGTGCCAGCAATCACCTTCACCTCCACGCCCGCTTCCGGGTGCACCACCGGAATCCGCTCAGGCGCGAACTCCTGGTACTTCGGCTCGGTCATCTTCTCCTTCGCCGGCAGATTCACCCACAGCTGGAAACCGCGCATCTGCCCGCTCTCCTGCTCGGGCATCTCCGAATGCACCAGGCCACGGCCAGCGGTCATCCACTGCACGCTGCCCGGGGTCAGCAGGCCTTCGTTGCCATGGTTGTCGCGATGCCGCATGCGCCCGTCGAGCATGTAGGTGACGGTCTCGAATCCGCGGTGCGGATGCTCCGGGAAACCGGCGATGTAGTCCTCGGCGCGGTCGGTGCCGAATTCATCGAGCAGCAGGAACGGATCGAGGTCGGGCAGCGTCGGGCCACCGATGACGCGGGTCAGGCGCACGCCGGCACCGTCGGAGGTGGGCATGCCACGGATGGTCCGCAGCACGCGGACCGGTTCGGGAAAGCTCATGGCGACTCCTGTTGGATGGATGCCACTGAAGATGGACGCCGCACGGCCACACGCCAATGGACGGCGCCGCAACCGATTGTTCCATCCCTGATGTTCGCTGCACGTCAGCACAACAAGCGTACGACCAAAGTACTACCGCCGATTCGTCCTGTGCCAATTGACCCTGTCGAGGGCACGCGGGACTCTTTGACTGTCTTTCCGGGAGAGAGCACCTCATGAAAGGGTTTTCCAAAATAGGCTGGGCGGTCCTCGCCCTGCTCGGCGCCTTCTGTCTGGGCACCGTGGCCCTGCGCCGCGGCGAACACATCAATGCGCTGTGGATCGTCGTCGCCGCGGTGTCGCTGTACCTGGTGGCCTACCGCTTCTACAGCCTGTTCATCGCCAACAAGGTGATGCAGCTCGATCCGACCCGGGCCACGCCGGCGGTGATCAACAACGATGGCCTGGACTACGTGCCCACCAACAAGCACGTATTGTTCGGCCACCACTTCGCCGCCATCGCCGGCGCCGGCCCGCTGGTCGGCCCGGTCCTGGCCGCGCAGATGGGCTACCTGCCTGGACTGCTGTGGCTGGTGGTGGGCGTGGTGCTGGCCGGTGCGGTGCAGGACTTCATGGTGCTGTTCCTGTCCAGCCGTCGCAACGGCCGTTCGCTGGGCGACCTGGTACGAGAAGAGATGGGCCAGGTACCCGGCACCATCGCGTTGTTCGGTGCGTTCCTGATCATGATCATCATCCTGGCGGTGCTGGCGATGGTGGTGGTCAAGGCGCTGGCCGAAAGCCCGTGGGGCATGTTCACGGTAATCGCGACGATGCCTATCGCCATCCTGATGGGCGTGTACATGCGCTATATCCGCCCCGGCAAGATCGGCGAGATCTCGGTGGTCGGCCTGATCCTGCTGCTGGCCGCGATCTGGTACGGCGGCAAGGTCGCCGCCGACCCGGTGTGGGGCCCGGCGTTCACGTTCACTGGCACCCAGATCACCTGGATGCTGATCGGCTACGGCTTCGTCGCATCGGTGCTGCCGGTGTGGCTGTTGCTGGCCCCGCGCGACTACCTGTCGACCTTCCTCAAGATCGGCACGATCATCGCGCTGGCCGTCGGCATCCTGATCGTGATGCCGGAACTGAAGATGCCGGCGCTGACCCAGTTCGCCGCCAGTGGCGACGGCCCGGTGTGGAAGGGCGGCATGTTCCCGTTCCTGTTCATCACCATCGCCTGCGGTGCGGTCTCTGGTTTCCATGCGCTGATTTCCTCCGGCACCACGCCGAAGCTGCTGGCCAATGAAGCGCACATGCGCTACATCGGCTACGGCGGCATGCTGATGGAATCGTTCGTGGCGGTGATGGCACTGGTGGCCGCATCGATCATCGACCCGGGCATCTACTTCGCGATGAACAGCCCGGCCGCGGTGATCGGTGCCGATGCTGCGTCGGCGGCGCACTACATCACCAACACCTGGGGCTTCACCATCACGCCGGAGCAGCTGACCGCGACCGCGGCGGCGATCGGCGAGCCGACCATCCTGCATCGTGCAGGTGGCGCGCCGACACTGGCGGTGGGCATCGCGCAGATCCTGCACGAAGCAATCCCCAGTGGCAGCGACGCAATGATGGCGTTCTGGTACCACTTCGCGATCCTGTTCGAAGCATTGTTCATCCTGACCGCGGTGGACGCCGGCACCCGTGCTGGACGCTTCATGCTGCAGGACCTGCTGGGCAACTTCGTGCCGGCGCTGAAGAAGACCGAGTCGTGGACCGCCAACATCATCGGTACCGCCGGCTGCGTGGCGCTGTGGGGCTACCTGCTCTACACCGGTGTGGTCGATCCGTTCGGCGGCATCCAGACCCTGTGGCCGTTGTTCGGCATCTCCAACCAGATGCTGGCCGGTATCGCACTGATGCTGGGCACGGTAGTGCTGTTCAAGATGAAGCGCGACCGCTATGCGTGGGTCACTGCGGTACCGGCGGTGTGGCTGCTGATCTGCACCACCTATGCCGGCTTCATCAAGATCTTCGACAGCAACCCGGCGCAGGGTTTCCTGGCACAGGCACACAAGTTCCAGGCCGCGCTCGCCAGCGACACGATCACGGCGCCGGCCAAGTCGGTGGCGCAGATGAAGCAGATCGTGGTCAACGCCTACGTCAATACCGGCCTGACCGCGCTGTTCCTGCTGGTGGTGGGCGCAGTCCTGGTGTATTCGATCAAGACCATCCTGGCGGCACGCCGCAATCCGCAGCGCAGCGACCGCGAGACCCCTTACGTGGCGCTGAAGCCGCATGAAATGGTGGATCTGTGATGAGTACGCAACTGGTTCCCGCCGGCCAGTACCAGGCGCACCGCCGCATCTGGCGGCGCCTGGTGCAGACCGCACGACTGTGCTGTGGCATTCCTGATTACGACAACTACGTCCGGCATATGCTGGAAAAGCATCCGGACCAGGAGCCGATGGACTACAAGACGTTCTTCCGCGAGCGCCAGGAAGCGCGCTACGGCGGGCGCAATGGTGGCCGCTGCTGTTGAGGCTCGGGTTCGACAGCGCTGCAGCGGCCTTCAGTAGATTCACGCCATGCGTGGATGAAGACCGCCGCTGATCGAATGGTGTCCGGGGTCAGATCCGTTTCCTCCGGGAAACGGATCTGACCCCTTCTTTGAAAGAATGCCGAGCGCGGGCTCGGCTCTACACGGGCAGAGCGGGTTCGCGGCGCACGCCGCGAACCCGCAACAGGATCGTCCGGTCAGAACTCAGGCGCCGGCCATCCACTTCAGGATCAGGCCGGTGACATAAGCCAACCCGGTACCGGTGGCATAGCCCACCGTACCCAGCAGCACCCCCACCGGCGCCAGCGTCGGATGGAAGGCCGCGGCTACCACGGGTGCCGAGGCGGCCGCCCCGATGTTGCCCTGCGAACCTATCGCGAAGAAGAACAGCGGCGCGCGCAGCAGCTTGGCCACCACCCACAGCACCAGCACATGCGTGGCCATCCAGATCGCGCCGAGCAGGAACAGCCACGGCCGATCCAGCAGCGACAGCAGGTTCATCTGCATGCCGATGCAGGCGATCAGGAAGTACAGGAACACCGTGCCCAACCGCGAAGCGCCTGCGGCTTCCAGCCGGCGCGCACGGGTGAAGCTCAGGCCCAGCCCCATCGCCGTGGACAGCAGGATCACCCACACGAACTGGCTGTCCAGGCTGAACTGGCTGGCCCAGCTGACGTTGGCCTTGAACCAGCCCGACAGCGGTGCGGCGATGGCGTGGGCCAGGCCGACGCCACCCAGTGCCACGCCGACGATCACCATCAGGTCGGTCATGCTGGGAATGCGCGCGTTCTGTGCCTCGTAGGCGCTGATGCGTGCCTTCATCTCGTCGATGGCGCGCGTATCGGCCCCGTTGCGGGTGTCGATCTGCTGCGCGCGGTTGGCCAGGAACAGCAGGATCGCCATCCACAGGCTGGCGCAGGCCACGTCGACCACGGCGAACTGGCCGAAGGTGGTGGCATCGGTGCCGAACACCTCACGCATGGCGACCATGTTGGCGCCGCCACCGATCCAGCTGCCGGCCAGTGCGGCCATGCCGGCCCAGGTATCACCGGCCACCGTTTCCGGATGGATCAGCTTCATCAGCTGGAAGGAGACGATCGCACCGAGCATGATGCCAGCGGTACCGGCACAGAACACAAGCAACAGCTTCGGCCCCAGCTTGATGACGCCCTTGAGGTCGATCGACAGCGTCAGCAGGACCAGCGCGGCCGGCAGCAGCACGTCACGCGCGACCGGGTTGTACAGCGAGGTGTTGTGGCCATCGATGACACCGGCGGTGTTGTAGATGGCGGGGATGAAATAGCACAGCAGCAGTGCCGGCACCCAGGCGAAGATCTTCTTCAACAGCGGGGTCGGACCACTGGCGGCCCAGAAGATCAGGGCCAGGGTGGCGGCAATCAGGCCCAGTCCAACGATATCGTTGCTGATCAGGGCAGTAGCGGGTTCGGTCGGCATGGGATCCTCTGTCGATCGAAAGAGCGGGAAAAAAAAGCGCCGCATGAAGCGGCGCAGGTCGAGATTAACACTGTCTTCACGCCGGGTCATGCCGCAGCGCGAAGCAGGTCGGCCGTCCGATCAGGCGGGGCGCGAAGCGCCGAAGTCCAGGGTGACACGCGTCCCGCGCGGTTGGCAGGGCTGCAACTGCAGCGTCCAGCCCAGGTGCTCGCACAGCCGCGCGATCAGGTCCAGGCCGATGCCACTGCCTCGATCGGCACGCTCACCGCGGGCCATGCGCGCGTGGATCGCCGCGATCTCCTCCGGGCTCATCCCATGCCCGGGGTCCTGCAGCGTCAGTACCGCCGACGAACTCAGCTGCAGCTCGATATGGCCGCGGCCGCTGTTTTCGATGGCATTGCGCAGCAGGTTGCCGATCGCTGCCTGCACCACCGCCAGCGGCGCGACGATATCCACCGGCGCGGCCTGGATACCGATGCTCAGGTCCTTGTCGCCGAGCAGGTGTCGATGGTCGTCGACGATCTCCGGCAGCAGCTGGTCCAGTGCGATGCGCTCGGCACGCGCGGCCAGGCGCGCAGGATCACGCGCCAGCACCAGCAGCAGCTCGATCAGCTGCTCCACGCTCTGTGCCGTGCGCAGGACCCGCTGCATCTGCTGGCGGGCACGTTCGGGCAGGCCCGGTTGCTCCAGCGCCAGCTCGGCTGCACCGGTCATCACTGCGATCGGCGTGCGCAGTTCATGGCTGGCGGTACTGATGAAGACCCGCTCACGCTCGACGAACTGCTCGTTGCGGTCCAGGTAGTCGTTCAGCGCATCGGCGATGGTGTGCAGCTCGGAACTGCCGCGCGGGTAGACCTCGATGCGCTGGCCCTGAACGCCCGGCCGCAATGCGCCGATGTGCTGGGCCAGCAGGCTCAACGGGCGCACCATGCGTTCCATACCGAAGGACGCCATCAGCACGGTGACGAAGATCATGATCACCCCGGCCAGCATCACCCAGCGCGTGGCGAACTGCTCCAGGTCATGGAAGTCGGAGATGTCCAGCGCCAGCGCGACACGTCCCATCGACCGGGTCTCGCGCACCATCACCGCCGTCTCCCGGCCTTTGATCATCACGCCGTCGTGAAGGCCCGGATGCAGCGTACGCAGGCTGTCAGGCAGGTTGACTGCATCGAAGCGGTACAGGCTGAGCGTGTCCGAATCCTGCCAGCGATAGTGCGGCTCATGCTCGACGTGCTCGACGATGCTGTCCAGTTCGGAATTGAGCAGCGCGCGCCAGGCGGCATGTTCGGCGTGTTCGTGCACGTAGTTGCCGACGCTGAACACGGCGATCGACAGCAGGGCCAGGTAGCCCAGCAACCACCACACCACGCGCCGGTACAGCGGGCCCGGCCTACGCGCCTTCATCATCATCCTTGCCTGCACCGGCGGCCGCGGTCACCGCAAGGCGATAACCAACCCGCGGCAGGGTGTGGATCAGCTTGTCGGCAAACGGACCGTCGACGCTGCGGCGCAGCTCGTAGACATGCGAGCGCAGCAGGTCACCATCCGGTGGCTCATCGCCCCACAGGGCGAACTCCAGCTGTTGGCGGGTGACCGCACCGGGGCTGGCACGCATCAGCACCTCCAGCAGCTTGCGGCAGGCCGGGTACAGGTGGAGTACCTGCCCCCCCGCTGGGCTTCGAGGGTCGCCAGGTCCAGCACCAGGTCGCCCACCTGCAGGCGCTTGCGCGGGTTTCGGCCCTGCGAACGCAGCAGCAGCGCCTCCAGCCGAACTTCCAGCTCGGGCAGGGCGAACGGCTTGGTCAGGTAGTCGTCGGCACCTGCGCGGAATCCGGTGATCTTGTCCGGCAGCTCGTCGCGCGCGGTCAGCATGATCACCGGCACCTCCGAAGCGTGCTCGGCGCGCAGGCGACGCAGCACCTCCGGCCCCTCCATGCGTGGCAGCATCCAGTCCAGGATCACCGCGTCGTAGGGGTGGCTGCCGGCCAGGTGCAGGCCGGTGATGCCGTCCGGGGCCACGTCGAGCACATGCCCGCGCGACTCGAAGTAGTCGAACAGGTTGGCCACCAGCTGGCGGTTGTCCTCGATCACCAACAGACGCATGCACGAAACATCCACGGAAGTTCGTACCATGGTAGCGCTGCGCATGTCGGAATGCGGTCGCCCCGGCCTCCTCTGACGCTTTTCCAACCCCCGCCACCTCAAAATGGCCGTTTTGCTCCCGGAGCCTGCCGTGCCCGTAGCCCTGCCCCGCCGTTGGCGCCTGCCCCTGTTGTGGCTGTTGATCGTTGCTGCGCTGGCAGCGGGGATCGGCCTTCGGCAGCCGCAGCCACCGGACGAGCCGCGCTTCGTGCTGGCGGCCCGCACCATGGTCGAAAGCGGGCAATGGCTGCTGCCGCACCGGGGCGTGGAGCTGTATGCGGAGAAGCCGCCGGTCTTCATGTGGCTGCAGGCGGCGGCCTACGAGATCGTCGGCAGCTGGCAGTGGTCGTTCCTGCTGCCGTCGCTGCTGGGCGCCCTGCTCAGCCTGTGGTTGGTGTCGGATCTGGCACGCCGACTGTGGTCACCGCGGCATTCCCTGTACGCCCTGGCGGCGCTGTTCTGCACCCTGCAGTTTGGCCTGATGGCCAAGCGCGCGCAGATCGACATGGTGCTGGTCGGCATGACCACGGTGGCCCTGTGGGGCTTGATGCGCCACCTGTGCGAACGCCGCAACCTGGCTGCCTTGTGGCTGGCGGGGTTCGCCGCTGGCCTCGGCACGGTGACCAAAGGCGTGGGTTTCCTGCCGCTGCTGATGGTCCTGCCGTGGTTCGGCTGGTGGCTGTACCAGCGTCGCCGCGGTCGCAGCGTGGACGGCCCCCACCCGGCAACGCTGCTGTGGCTGATCCCGGCCTTCCTGCTGGGCGTGTCGGTGTGGCTTGCCCCGCTGGGCTGGGCGCTGCTGCACACGCCCAGCGCCGAACTGCAGGCCTACGCGCATGAACTGTTGTTCAAGCAGACCGGTACCCGCTATGCCAACGCCTGGCACCATCGCCAACCGGCCTGGTACTACCTGCAGGTGATCCTGACCCTATGGCTGCCGGGCAGCCTGCTGCTGCCGCTGCTGTTCAAGCCGTGGTGGCGCCGCATCCGCCGGGGCGACCGCCGGCAGTGGCTGCTGCTGGGCTGGGCGCTGCTGGTGCTGGTGTTCTTCAGCGCCAGCCCGGGCAAGCGCGAGGTCTATGTGCTGCCGATGCTGCCTGCGATGGCACTGGCGGGTGCGCCGTTGTTGCCCGGCTTGCTGCGCCGGCTGTGCGTGCGCCGCTATCTGTTCGGCTACAGCGTGGTGCTGATGCTGGCCACCGGCGTGCTCGGCGTGATGCTGATGACCGAGCACCCGTGGGCCTTGGCGCAACTGGAGCGCCGGGCCATGCCCGATGCGCTGCTGCCGGTGCTGGGTGATGGCCTGCTGACCTTCGCCATCGCGCTGGCCACGCTGGTCGTCTGGTTGCGGGTGCGCCGCGCCACGACACTGGTGCTGTTGACCCACGGCATGCTGTGGATGCTCTACGGCCTGGTGCTGATTCCGGCACTGGATCCCTACGCATCGGCATCGGCGCTGATGCGCCGCGTCGGCGCACGGATCGGTCCGGACGCCGAACTGGCGCTGGTCGCCTGGCGCGAGCAGAACCTGCTGCAGGCTGACCGCCCGGTACGCGAGTTCGGCTTCAAGCGGCCCTGGGCCGAGCAGTGGCACGACGCCGGCCCGTGGGTGGCCGAGGCGCCGGACAAGCGCTGGCTGCTGGTGCTGGACGAGGCGATGAGCCCCTGCGTGGATCCGGCCAAGGTGATCGATATCGGTGTTGCCAACAGGAATCGTTGGCAACTGCTTCCCGGTACGGCCTGGGATCCGCAATGCCACGCCGAACGGGCCGGCTCGACCGCCGAAGAAGACTGAACGTTGACTCGTGCCGGGCAAGCATTAACCCGGCGCGAACGAGCGTCCGACCCTTCTCCGACATGCAGGTGACGAGCATGACTGCGGATTCCCGAACCCGCCTTCCTTCAGCATGCCCGTTCGTCCCCTTGATTCGATCGCGCCGCTTGCGACATCGCCACTGGCGTCAAGATTCGCCGTAACTCACTTTTGGCTGCCTGTCGCAATCGGTCTGCCCGTGTTTGCGCTGCTGATGGGGTTCGGCGGCGACCAGTGGGTGGCCGACCACCTGTTCCGTCTTGAGGGCGGCCATTGGGCATTGCAGGACGCCTGGATCACCCGCAGCGTCGTGCACAAGGCCGGTAAATGGTTGAGCACTGCGGCGGCGCTGGTCGTGCTCCTGCTGTGCTTCCATCACTGGCGTAAAGGACGCGATCACACCCTGCGGTGGGCGCTGCTTTATGTCGTACTTGCCCTGGCGCTGGGCACCGGCGTGATCTCCCTGCTGAAGTCGCTGGTGCCGATGGAATGCCCGTGGGATCTGCTCCGCTACGGTGGCCACCAGCCTTTCATCGGGCTTTTCACGGCGCGCCCCGCAGGCATGGCCGCGCAGGCCTGCTTCCCGGCGGGCCACGCCAGCGCGGGTTATGCATGGTTGTCCCTTTACTTTTTTGCCCTGCTGTGGCGCCCTTCATGGCGCTGGGCCGGGTTGTGGATCGGTCTTGGCACCGGTCTGGTGTTCGGCATCAGCCAGCAGCTGCGCGGCGCGCACTTCCTCTCGCATGACGTCGCCACCGCATTGATCTGCTGGCTGCTTTCGCTCGGCCTGTATCTGATCGTCAAACGCGTCCTGACACGCCGTCAGCGGGACCGTCCCAACCGCCAGGAGGCAAACGCATGAGTGCATCGGTCCAATGGCCCGCCCGCCTCCCCGCCCTTGCGGGTCTGCGCCACTGGCGGCCGCAGCTGTCCACCGAAGCGCTGATCGCGCTGACCAGCCTGTTCTTCGCGGTAGCCGGGAATGGCCTGTTCTGGCACAGCGCGATGGCCAGCCATCCAGGCAGCCTGCGCTACGCGCTTTCGCTGCTGCTGTTGCTGCTGGGCGCTCACGGCGTGCTGCTGGGCATCCTGGTCTGGCGCTGGAACGCCAAGGTGGTGATCAGCCTGTTGCTGCTGGTGACCGCATTCGCCGCGCACTACATGAGCCGCTACCACATCTACCTGGATGCGGACATGCTGCGCAACGTGCTGGCGACCGACCCCAAGGAAAGCCGCGAGCTGATGACCGTGTCGCTGCTGTGGCCGGTACTGTTGCTGGCGGTGTTGCCGATGGCGGTGTTGTGGCGCGTGCAGCTGCGTCGCCGCAGCTGGGGCCGCAGCCTGCTGTGGCGACTGGGGTTCCTGGCGGTGGCCGCGGTGACCGCCGTCGGCGGCGCGTTGATCTCGTTCCAGGATGTTTCGGCACTGATGCGCAACCAGCGCGAAGTGCGTTACCTCGCCACCCCGGCCAACGTGCTGCTGGGCATGCCGCGTGCGCTGCGTGGCGACAACCCGGTGCAGCGCGCACCGAAGCTGCCGATCGGCACCGACGCCAAGGCCACGCCACGCGCCCCGGCCAGCAAGCCGCGCCTGCTGGTGATCGTCATGGGCGAGACCGTCCGTGCGCAGAACTGGGGCCTCAACGGTGGCCGCAACACCACTCCGGAACTGGCACAGGCCAGCGTGATCAATTTCCCGGACATGCACTCATGCGGCACCAGCACGGAGGTCTCGCTGCCGTGCCTGTTCTCGCCGTGGGGCCGCCACGACTACGACGAGAAGAAGATCCGTGCGCACCAGTCGCTGCTGCACGTACTGAATCGCGCCGGCATCGCGCCGCTGTGGCGTGACAACCAGTCCGGCTGCAAGGGCGTGTGCGAGGGCCTGGACTTCCAGTCATTGTCCGACGCCACTACACCGGGCCTGTGCGCCGATGGCCGCTGCATGGACGAGATCCTGCTGCAGGACCTGGCCACCCAGGTGCGGGCCAAGCCCGGCGACCGGGTGGTGGTGCTGCACCAGCTGGGCAACCACGGCCCGGCCTACTTCGAGCGCTACCCGCCCGCCTTTGCCCGCTTCAAGCCAACCTGCGACACCCGTGACATCGGCCGTTGCTCGCGCGACGAGATCACCAACAGCTATGACAACGCGGTGTTGTACACCGATCATTTCCTGAGCAAGACCATTGGTACCCTGCAGGGCATGCAGGATTACGACACGGCGATGATCTACCTGTCCGACCATGGTGAATCGCTGGGCGAGAAGGGCCTGTTCCTGCATGGCGTGCCGTATGCGATCGCACCGGCCGAGCAGACCCGCGTACCGATGACGATGTGGTTCTCGCCGGGCTTCGCCAGCAGCCGTGGGTTGGATCTGCAGTGCGTGCGCAAGCGTTCGGCGGCGTATACCGACCACGACAACCTGTTCCCGTCGGTGCTGGGCCTGATGCAGGTGAAGACGGCGCTGTACGAGCGCGACCGCGACGTGTTCGCCAACTGCGAAGGTTGAGGGTTGTTCGGCAGGGCTTGCAGCCCTGCACCTGCGGGGGCAACGGCAACGGCCGAAGCAACAGCAGAAGCGGGTTTCCTGAGGGGTGGCGGGGTGGGTCCGGTTGCGGGGGACGCTGCAAGTACGTCCATGTAAGCTCGGTCGCCGCATCCATGCGGCTCACGCCCCCGCAACCGGACCCACCCCGCCTTCGACAGTTTTCCGCGATCTGTTGGAACGATCTTGGGGTCAGATCCGTTTTCCGGAGGAAAACGGATCTGACCCCATTTTGATTGTCGATACCTGACAGATGTGTCGACCAAGGTCGACACCTACCAACAGCCGCCACGATCTGTCAGACGTGGGGCGGTGTGGGCTTGCAGGACCGTTGGCGCCATGGATGGCGCCATCGAGCCCCCATGGATGGGTTTACGGCGTGTCCTGCAAGCCCACACCGCCGCGCCATCCCACGGATACCCCGCTGTTGCGATTGCTTCGGCGGTTGCTGTTGCTTGTGCTCTGGCCTCTGCGGGTGCCGGGCGCCGCCCGGCTGACGTCCGCCACTTGCGGTGGCAGCGACGGCCCACTAGCCTTCGGCCGTCGTTCACCACCCAAGGACCGCCCGTGAAACACCGTCATCTCCTGCTGGCCTCGGCAATCGCCGCCGCCACGCTGGCCCTGGCCGCCTGCAAGAAGGAAGCTGCCCCAGGCACCGATACCGCCAGCAGCAGCGCTCCGGCCGGTGAAACCGCCGACCAGTTCGTGGCCCGCATCAATGCCGAATTCAAGGCCGCTTACCCGGAGATGACCTCGGCGCAGTGGCTGTCCTCCACCTACATCAACGGTGATTCGGAACGCATTGCGGCCAAAGCCAACGAGCGTTCGCTCACCCAGCTCAACAGCTGGATCGAACAGGCCGCCAAGTTCGACGGCAAGCCGATGAGCGAGGACAGCAAGCGCGCGATCCACCTGCTGAAGCTGATGTCGTCGATGCCGGCGCCGCGCGACCCGGCCAAGCTGGCCGAGCTGACCCAGATCGCCACCCGCATGGAAGGCAGCTACGGTGCCGGCAAGTACTGCACCGATGCCAATGATCCGAACTCCTGCCGCCAGCTGGGCGAGCTGGAACAGGTGCTGGCGCGCAGCCGCGACTATGACAAGCAGCTCGACGCCTGGCAGGGCTGGCACAGCACCACCAAGAGCATGCGCGGCGACTACCAGGAGTTCGTCGGCCTGGTGAACGAAGGCGCCAAGGGCATGGGCTTTGCCGACGCCGGCCAGATGTGGCGCAGCGGCTACGACATGCCGCCGGAGCAGATCGGCCCGGAAACCGATCGCCTGTGGGAACAGGTCAAGCCGATGTACGAGCAGCTGCACTGCTACGCACGCGGCAAGCTGGACAAGACCTACGGCAAGGACAAGGCCGAAGTGGGCAACGGCCTGATCGCCGCGCACCTGCTCGGCAACATGTGGCAGCAGGACTGGTCGAACCTGTGGGACCAGCTGGAACCCTACCCCGGCGCCGGCAGCCTGGACATCACCGCGGCACTGGAAAAGCAGTACCAGACCAACCTGAGCGCGGCGCTGGCCAAGGCCGGCAAGGACGCCAACGTGGCCGCCCAGTACAAGGCGCAGCGTGAGGCCGAACTGCGTACCGCCAAGCAGATGACCGAGCGCGCGCAGGACTTCTACGTGTCGCTGGGCATGCCGTCGCTGCCTCAGTCCTATTGGGAAAAGACCCAGTTCATCAAGCCTGACGACCGCGACGTGGTCTGCCACGCCAGCGCCTGGGACATGAACATGGAAGGCGATGTGCGCACCAAGATGTGCATCAAGCCGAACGAAGAGAACTTCACCACCATCTACCACGAGCTGGGCCACATCTATTACGACCTGGCCTACAACCCGCTGCCGCCGCTGTTCCAGGGCGGTGCCAACGATGGCTTCCATGAGGCGATCGGCGACACCATCGTGCTGGCGATGACGCCCAAGTACCTCAGCTCGATCGGCCTGGTCGATGCACCGACCGAGAGCCGCGAAGCGGTCATCAACAACCAGATGCGCATGGCGCTGTCGGGCGTGTCGTTCCTGCCGTTCGGGCTGATGATCGACCGCTGGCGCTGGGGCGTGTTCGATGGTTCGATCACCGCCGACAACTACAACAAGGCGTGGTGGGACCTGAAGGCCAAGTACCAGGGCGTGGCCCCGGCCAGCCCCCGTGGCGAGGAATTCTTCGATCCGGGCGCGAAGTACCACGTGCCGGGCAACACCCCCTACACCCGCTACTTCCTGGCCCGCATCCTGCAGTTCCAGTTCTACAAGGGCCTGTGCGATGCAGCCGGCTACAAGGGCCCGCTGCACGAGTGCACCTTCTACGGCAACAAGGAAGCCGGCCAGAAATACTGGGCGATGCTGAGCAAGGGTGCCAGCCAGCCGTGGCAGGCCACGCTGAAGGAGCTGACCGGCACCGACAAGCTCGATGCCGGCCCGATGATCGAGTACTTCACTCCGGTCAACGAGTGGCTGAAGCAGCAGAACGAAGGCCAGATGTGTGGCTGGCAGGCCAACGCCGCCCCGGCGGCGAAATGAGAAAAGGGGCGGGTCCGCAAGGATCCGCCCCTTTCTGTAGCGCCGGCCGCTGGCCGGCAGCTACGCGATGAAGACCCAGCGGCCGGTTTTTCCGGAATGCCTGTCAGCTGTCCTTCTTCGCCGCCATCGCCGCGGCCAGTTCCGCCTTGAATTCCTCGAAGGTCTGGCCCTTCTCTTTCGCTTCGGCGTGCGCGGCATCGCGCAGCGCATCGGAGTACATCAGGCGCACCGGCGTGCCGTTGCGCTCGTGCAGTTCACCGGCCTGCATGATCAGCGCCAGTACCTGTGCGGCAGAGTCACTGTGGCCGGCGATACGGCCGTCCATGCCCAGCACCCATTCGCCGTCGCGGCGCACGACACCGGCCAGCAGGGTGCGCTGCGCGTCGCGCAGTTCGGCATGCGGCTCCACCGGCGAAGCCTGGGCAGCGGCCTTGTTGGCGGCCTGCTTTTCCTGGCGACGGCGCTGGTCGCGGCGGGTCTTGGAGCTGGTGGACATGGTGCAATACCGCTGCGAGGGGGGCGCAAGGATAGCGCACCCCACCCGCCACGCCGCTTCACACCCCCTCAATCCAGCACTTTGCCGTGCCGCCAGTAGCCCATGAAGGTGATCGCGCGGCGGTCCAGCCCGCAGTCGCGGACCAGATGGCGACGGATCGCCATCACCGCCCCCGCCTCGCCTGCCACCCAGGCATACAGCGGCCCGGCCACGCTGGCATCGGCCTGTTCCCAGAGGATCTGCGCGTCAACGTCGATCTCTTCCAGTTCGTCGCCAGCGGCCACGCTCGAGGCGGCTGCCAGCCGCGCCTGCACCGCCTGCAACAGCGGCGCCCCGTACGCCGCGCGCCCGCGTGGCAGCCAGACCAGCTCGGCGGAAGCCGGTGCCTTCAGCGGCACCGCGTCGCCGGCCTGCGCCACTTCCAGCAAGGCCAGCGTACGCGGCGGATCCACCATGGCCGCCAGTTCCTCAAGAATGCCAGCCACCGCCGGTAACGCGGTTTCATCGGCCACCAGCAGCACCTGGCCGACGCCGGCCGGCGGCTTCCATTCCCAACCTTCACTGCTGTCGGCGCAGTCGGCATCGGGAGCCAGCAACACCACACGGTCGCCGGGGCGTGCATGGATGGCCCAGCGTGAGGCCGGCCCGGTCTCGCCATGCAGCACGAAATCAACATCGACCTCGCCCAGCTCTGCACGCAGCTGGCGGATGGTGTAGGTGCGCATCGGCGGGCGCTGATCGTCCGGCAGCGCCCGGTAGCGCGGATACCAGTCCTCGCCGCAGGGCACCTGCGGCAGGTCCTGGCCAGGCAAGGGGAAGAACACCTTGATGCGCTGGTCCGGGCCTTCGGTCTTCATCCGCGCCACGTCGGCGCCGGTGAACACCATGCGATCCAGGGAAGGGGAAAGAACGCGGCGCTCCTTCAGCGCCACCTCGAACAGGCGGTAGGTCTGCTGCGCAGCCATTTTGGGGAAACCTCATGCAACGACATCGGATCGGCTGGCTGTCGTGCATCCACGCACCGGCTGGCTGGAGTGCCCAGCCTAGTCCGGCCGTTCCCTGCCGCAAGTGTTTCGGGCATCGTGGCCCGCCCTACCCCTGCGCGCTGCTCAGTGACCCGTGCAGGCTGCCTGCGCCGCACGCTCGCGCTGGTGTTCCCAGTACCAGAACACGAAACCGGCGCCGAAGAACGCCGCCTGGCCCAGTGCCAGGTGCAGCGGGCTACCGCTCAGCAGTGGTGACACCACGCCGGCCACCACGGTGCTGATCATCAGCTGCACAAAGGCCTGCAGCGACGAGGCCAGGCCGCGCTGATGCGGGTACATGTCCAGTACCGCCAGCGCCAGGATCGGGAAGATCAGCGCCATGCCCATGCCCCCAGGAAGATCGGCAGTACCGCCCATGGCAGTACGAACTGTGGCGACAGCACCACGTAGCCAACGTTCAACAGCACCGACAATGCGCACAGGCCGAAACCAATGGAGACCTGGCGGGTGGGCGTGGTGTGCCCGGCCATGCGCCCGGACAGGAATGAGCCGGTGGTCATGCCGCCGATGGTCGGGATGAACAACCAGGCAAACCCGCCCTCGCCCAGGTGCAGGTGCTGCATCACGAACACCGGCGCCGAGGAGATGTACAGGAAGATTCCACCAAAGCCGATGCTGCCGGCCAGCGCCAGGCGCAGGAAGCGTGGATTGAAACCGATGCGCACGTAATCACGCATCAACGCGCGCGGTGACAACGGCACGCGCGCTTCGACCGGATGGGTCTCGGGCAGGTAGCGTGCAGTGGCCGCCAGCAGGACCAGCGCGAACACCACCAGGAACCAGAAGATCAGCGGCCATCCCGCGCCACTGAGCAGGATCCAGCCACCGATGATCGGCGCGATGGCCGGGGCGATGCCGAACAGCATGGACACCTGGCTCATCAGCCGCTGCGCGTCATGGCCGTGGTACAGGTCGCGGATCACCGCGCGGCCGACGATCATGCCGACACCCGCCGACAGGCCCTGCAGGGCGCGGAAGGCCAGCAGTGTGGTCAGGTCGGTGGACAGTGCGCAGCCCACCGAGGCGCCGACGAACACCACCAGTCCACCGAGGATCACCCGCTTGCGGCCCCAGGCGTCGGACAGCGGGCCGTGCGCCAGGCTCATCAGGCCGTAGAACAGCAGGTACACGCTGATGGTCTGCTGCACCGCCACCTCGTCCACCGCCAGGCGCCGGGCCAGTTGCGGGAAGGCCGGGAAGATGGTGTCGATCGAGAACGGGCCGAACATGGCCAGGCCGGCAAGCAGCAGGGCCATGCGGCGGGTGGAGGGAGCAACAGCGGCGGTCATGGGAAAGGCGTCCGGCAGGGCCATGCGTGGCACGCACGGCGGGCGCCGGTCCCCGTCTGCAGGGAGGGCGCCAGATGAATTCAGGTATCTGGCCATCATAGGTGGGGATTGCGCCTGATGCCATGCAGCGATGCACAAAACGCACGTCCGGGCCATCGGCCATTCAGGCGCAGCGGCCAGGCCCGTAGACGGCCAGCGGGCCCGCAACGGGCTATAATCGGCGGGCAACACGGTGGGAGAAGCGGAACACCGCTGCCGAAGGCGCAACGCCCGTAATCGCTCAGGCCCGATACCACCCGTAACAGAACTCTGGAGAGACCGGTTCGATCCGGCGCCGAAGGGGCACGAAGCTGCGGTCCGCCGCGCTTTTAAACTCTCAGGCAAAAGGACAGAGGGGCGCCCCGCAGACCGCCGACCGGCGGCTTGTGCCCGTGCGTGTGCCCTTTCCTGACGGATCCTTCGCCATGTCCCAGAACACCCCTTCCCTGCGTGAGCTCGAGCACCACAATGCATTCGTCGAGCGCCACATCGGCCCCAACGATGCCGAGATCGCGCAGATGCTCGACGTCGTCGGCCACGCGTCGCTGGATGCGATGACCGATGCCATCGTGCCGGCCAAGATCAAGTCGCCGGCGCCGCTGGCGCTGCCGGAGTCGATGACCGAAGTGCAGGCACTGGCGAAGATCCGCGCGATCGCCGACAAGAACACCGTGCTGCGCAGCTTCATCGGCCAGGGCTACTACGGTACCCACACCCCGAACGTGATCCTGCGCAACATCCTGGAAAACCCGGCCTGGTACACCGCCTACACCCCGTACCAGGCCGAGATCTCGCAGGGCCGCATGGAAGCGCTGATCAACTTCCAGACCCTGTGCGCCGACCTGACCGGCATGGAGATCGCCAACGCCTCGCTGCTGGACGAAGCCACCGCCGCCGCTGAAGCGATGACCCTGGCCAAGCGTTCGGCCAAGTCGAAGTCGGACACCTTCTTCGTGCACGACGCCGTGCACCCGCAGACCCTGGAACTGCTGCGTACCCGCGCAGAACCGATGGGCATCGTGCTGCGCGTCGGCACCCCGGCCGAAGCACTGGAAGCGGAAGCCTTCGGCCTGCTGCTGCAGTACCCGGACACCTTCGGCCAGGTCGGCGACTACAAGGCGCTGGTCGAGGCCGTGCATGCACGCGGCGGCCTGGTGGCCGTGGCCACCGACCTGCTGGCGCTGACCCTGCTGGCCGCTCCCGGCGAATGGGGCGCGGACATCGTGGTCGGCAACAGCCAGCGTTTCGGCGTGCCGTTCGGCTTCGGCGGCCCGCACGCCGCGTTCATGGCCTGCCGTGACGCCTACAAGCGCTCGATGCCGGGCCGCCTGATCGGTGTCTCCATCGATGCCCAGGGCAACCCGGCCTATCGCCTGACCCTGCAGACCCGCGAGCAGCACATCCGCCGCGAGAAGGCGACGTCGAACATCTGTACCGCACAGGTGCTGCTGGCGGTGATGGCCTCGATGTATGCGGTCTACCACGGCCCGGAAGGCCTGACCCGCATCGCCCGGCGCACCCACCGCCTGGCCTCGATCCTGGCTGCGGCACTGCGCAACGCCGGCGTGCAGGTCGGTGGCGACTTCTTCGACACCCTGCACATCACCGGCGTGCATGCCGATGAGATCCACGCCAAGGCACGCGCCGCCGGCTACAACCTTCGCGCGATCGACAGCGACTCGGTCGGCATCAGCCTGGACGAGACCGCCACCCGCGCCGACGTGGTCGCGCTGGCCGCCGTGTTCGGCGCGCAGGCTGACGTCGAGGCGCTGGACGCCAGCACCGCCGACGCGCTGCCGGCGGGCCTGCTGCGCCAGTCCGCGTTCCTGACCCACCCGGTGTTCAACACCCACCACAGCGAGCACGAACTGCTGCGCTACCTGCGTTCGCTGGCCGACAAGGACCTGGCGATGGACCGCACGATGATCCCGCTGGGTTCGTGCACCATGAAGCTCAACGCCACCGCCGAGATGATCCCGGTGACCTGGCCGGAGTTCTCGCAGATCCACCCGCTGGTGCCGGCCGACCAGGCGCTGGGCTACAAGGAACTGATCGACACGCTGGAAGCGATGCTGGTCGAATGCACCGGCTACGACGCGGTCAGCCTGCAGCCGAACTCCGGCGCGCAGGGCGAGTACGCCGGCCTGCTGGCGATCCGTGCCTACCACCGCTCGCGCGGCGAAGGCCACCGCGACATCTGCCTGATCCCGGACTCGGCGCACGGCACCAACCCGGCCTCGGCGCAGATGTGCGGCATGAAGGTCGTGGTGACCAAGACCGATGCCAACGGCAACGTCGACGTCGAGGACATCCGCCTCAACGCCGAGAAGTACAGCGACCGCCTGGCCGCGATCATGATGACCTACCCGTCCACGCACGGCGTGTTCGAGGAAGAGGTGGTCGAGATCTGCGAGATCATCCACAAGCACGGCGGCCAGGTGTACACCGACGGCGCCAACATGAACGCCCTGGTCGGCGTGGCCAAGCCGGGCAAGTGGGGTTCGGACGTTTCGCACCTGAACCTGCACAAGACCTTCTGCATCCCGCACGGCGGTGGTGGCCCGGGCGTGGGCCCGTGCGCGGTCAAGGAGCACCTGGCCCCGTTCCTGCCGGGCAAGCTGGGTGACAACGGCCCGGTCGGCATGGTCAGCGCGGCCAGCTTCGGCAGTGCTTCGATCCTGCCGATCAGCTGGATGTACATCGCGATGATGGGCCGCGAAGGCCTGCGCAAGGCCACCCAGGTCGCGCAGCTCAACGCCAACTACATTGCCAAGCGCCTGGCTCCGCACTTCAAGACCCTGTACACCGGCCGTAACGGCCTGGTGGCGCACGAGTGCATCCTGGACGTGCGCCCGCTGGAGAAGACCAGCGGCATCGGTGCCGAGGACGTCGCCAAGCGCCTGATCGACTTCGGCTTCCACGCCCCGACCCTGAGCTTCCCGGTGGCCGGCACGCTGATGGTCGAGCCAACCGAGAGCGAGTCGCTGCACGAGCTGGACCGTTTCATCAACGCGATGATCCAGATCCGAGAGGAAATCAGCGCGATCGAAGACGGCCGCCTGGACCGCGAGGACAACCCGCTGAAGAACGCGCCGCACACCGCCACCGCGGTGACCGCCAGCGAGTGGACCCACGCCTACCCGCGCGAACTGGCCGCCTTCCCGCTGGCCAGCCTGAAGCAGAGCAAGTACTGGCCGCCGGTGGCACGCGTCGACAACGTGTACGGTGACAAGAACGTGATGTGCGCCTGCATCCCGGTCGATGCCTACAAGGATGATGAAGTCGAGGCTTGATTCCTCACTGCATCGATAAAGAAAAACGGCCCGCGCAAGCGGGCCGTTTTCATGAGGGCGTGTGAACCAGGGTCCACACCCACAGTTACCCGATCACGGGTCCGGCATCTGTCCCAGGCTCAACTGCCACGATACGCCGAAGCGGTCCTGCACCCAGCCATAGCGGTTGCTGAAGTCGTAATCACCCACCGGCATCAACCAATGGCCGCCCTCGCCCAGCACGCGTGCCGCACGCTCGAACTGCTCGGCACCGGAACACTCGACGAACAGCGAGATCGACGGGCTGAAGGTGAAGTCGTGCACATCCAGGCTGTCGAAGCACAGGTAATGGGTGCCACCGAGCAGGAAGATGGCCTGGCGGACCTGTCCGGGTACGCCGGCGCCGGCCCCCTCGGGGTGGCGTTGCAGGGCCAGCAGGCGGAAATCGGCAAAGGCTTCGGCGTACAGGGCCAGCGCGGCCTCGGCCTGGCCGGTGAACATCAGGAAGGGACGGCTGCGCAGCATGCGGTACTCCTGGTCGACGGGCCGCTGGCGGCCCACACGATCAGGATGGCACGGCGGATGTATGCCGGCTGTAGAGCCGAGCCCGCGCTCGGCTGGCGACTATGCGAACAGCAGCCGACCACAGGGTCGGCTCTACAGAAACTACAGCAACCGCAGCCGACCGTAGGGTCGGCTCTACAGCTTCAGTCACGCCTCGCGCATGCGCCGGGCGATGGCGCTGCCGGCGGCGATGGTGGCGGTCAGCGCCACCATCGACAGGAACTGCAGGCGGGTGTGCGCCTCGCTCAGCAGCAGGCCGAAGATCAGCGCCAGGATCGCCAGCGCGCAGCAGGTCAGCCACGGGAAACCGGCCATGCGGAATGGCAGCCGGGTACCCAGGCGATCGGCGCGGCGGCGCAGCACCAGCTGCGAAACCAGCGACAGCGTCCACACCAGCAGGCAGGTGGAACCGACGATGTTCAGCAGCACCGGCAGCACCCGGTCCGGGAACAGCAGCTCCATCACCGTGGCCGCAAAGCCGAACAGCACGCTGGCCAGCACGGCGATGACCGGCACCTGCCGCGGATCGGTCCAGCCAGCACGGCCGGCGCTTCGCGGCGCTGCGCCAGCGAATACATCATGCGCGAGGCGCCGTAGAGGTTGGCATTGAGTGCCGACAGCAGCGCGATCACCGCGATCAGGGTGATGGCGGTGCCTGCGCCCGGAATGCGCGCAATGTCCAGCACGGCGGCGAAGGGCGACTTCAGTGCTTCGCTGGTCCACGGCACCACGGCGATGATCACGCTCAGCGAGCCGATGTAGAACACCAGGATGCGCCAGGCCACGGTACGAATGGCACGGGCGATGCTGCGTTCGGGATCTTCGGTTTCGGCCGCCGCAACGGCGACGATTTCGGTGCCGCCGAAGGCAAAAACGACAACCAGCAGCGCCGCACCGATCCCGGCCAGGCCCTTCGGTGCGAAACCGCCGTGTCCGGTGAAGTTGCTCAGGCCAGGTGAGGTGACCTGCGGCAGCCAGCCCATCAGCAGTGCCACGCCGATGGCAATGAAGGCCAGGATCGCCGCCACTTTCAGGATGGCGAACCAGAATTCGAACTCGCCGAAGTTCTTCACCCCGAGCAGGTTGATCGCAGTGAAGAACAGCATGAAGGCCAACGCAGCCATCGGCACCGGCACCACCGGCCAGACCGTGGCAAGCAACCCGGCCGCACCGACCGCCTCGGCGGCGATCACGATCACCAGCTGCACCCACCACAACCAGCCGACCGTGGCGCCAGCGGTGGCGCCCATGGCATCGGCGGCGTACACCGAGAACGCGCCGCTGGTCGGTTTGGCCGCCGCCATCTCGCCCAGTGCGTTCATCACGATGATCACCAGCGCGCCAGCGACCAGATACGAGACCAGAACGGCCGGACCGGCCGCCTGCACACCCACGCCCGAGCCGAGGAACAGGCCGGCGCCGATGGCACTGCCCAGGCCCATCATGATCAGCTGGCGGGGCTTGAGCGAATGTCCGAGGCGGGACGGCGAAGCGGTCGGAATCGAATTGGGCATCGGCGGGGCTGGCGGCGGGCTACAGGGGCGACACCTTACCCTGTCCCAGGCCCGCGGGGATAGGCACAGCGCAGCAGGGGGCTCAGGCCAGTGCGGGCTCGCCGACGTTGCCGCCGATCCGGGCGCGATAGGCGCGCGGCGAGAAACCGGTTTCAGCCTTGAACTTGCGGGTGAAGGCGCTCTGGTCGCTGAAACCGCAGGCCTGGCCGATGCAGGCAATGCTGTCGTCGCCATGCAACAGGTGCATGGCCATCTGGATCCGCAGCCGGGTCAGCACCTGCTGCGGGGTCATCTGGAACACCTTGCGGAAACTGCGCTCCAGCTTGGACAGCGAAAAGCCTGTGATGTCCAGCAGGGTCTGCATGCGCACGTTCTCGGCGTAGTGCGCGTTGAGGTGGGCCAGCGCCAGCCGCAGCTGCTCGTACTGGGCGCCCAGGCTGTCCTTCTGGCCCAGATCGCGGGAAATGCCGATCAGGCCCTCGATGGCGCCGTCGACCAGCAGCGGGCGCTTGCAGGTCAGGCACCAGCCCGGTTCGCGGTTGGCGAACAGGTGCAGCTCCATCAGGTTCTCGATCACCTCGCCGGACAGCACGCGGGCGTCCTGGTCGACATAGTCCGCGCTGAGGCCGGTCGGGTAGATCTCGGCCGCTGTGCGCCCGATCACGTCCTTGCGTGCGCGCAGGCCCAGCCGTCGCAGCATGGTCTGGTTGACGTGGGTGTACCGCCCCTGGCGGTCCTTGATGAAGAACAGCACGTCCGGGATGGCGTCGAACAGGGCTTCGATGTCGGCGGGCTCGACTCGCATGGAGCAAGCATACCCGAGCCTGCTTTTGCCTGTACGTTCACCTCTGCCGGACCTGGGTTTAACGGGGCTGGTTCCAGTGTCGTGGTTCCTTCTGATGATTCGGAGCCAACGTCAATGGCCGCCAGCAAGCCGACCGGCAAGCGCGCAATCGCCCCTGCCGAAAACCACCGCCGGGGCGACGGCGATGAACTGCACCAGCAGGCCGGGGGCACCCATCCGGTGATGACCACCGATCAGGGCATCCCGGTGGCAGACAACCAGAACTCCCTGCGGCAGGGAACTCGAGGGCCCACGCTGCTGGAGGACTTCATCCTGCGCGAGAAGATCACCCACTTCGATCACGAACGCATTCCCGAGCGCATCGTGCACGCACGTGGCAGCGCAGCACACGGCTACTTCGAGCTGACCCGGTCACTGGCCGCCCATACCCGCGCGCGTATCCTGACCGAGGTAGGCGTCAAGACGCCCGTGTTCACCCGTTTCTCGACGGTAGCCGGCGGCGCGGGCTCGGTGGATACCCCCCGCGACGTGCGCGGCTTCGCGGTCAAGTTCTATACCAAGGAGGGCAACTGGGATCTGGTTGGCAACAACATTCCGGTGTTCTTCATCCAGGACGCCATGAAATTCCCGGACCTGGTGCATGCGGTGAAGATGGAACCAGACCGTGCGTTCCCGCAGGCCGCCTCAGCCCATGACACCTTCTGGGACTTCATTTCGCTGATGCCCGAGTCGATGCACATGATCATGTGGGCGATGAGCGACCGCGCCATCCCGCGTTCGCTGCGGATGATCGAAGGCTTCGGTGTGCACAGCTTCCGCCTGCTGGACGAGGCGGGCGAGTCGACCTTCGTAAAATTCCACTGGCGACCCAGGCTGGGCATCCAGTCAACAGTCTGGGACGAAGCGTTGAAACTGCAATCGGCTGACAATGACTTCCATCGCCGCGACCTGTTCGAGGCCATCCAGCGCGGTGATTTCCCCGAGTGGGAACTGGCGGTACAGCTGTTCACGGAAGAGGACGCCGAGGCATTTCCGTTCGATCACCTGGATCCGACCAAGATCATCCCTGAATCGCTGGTACCGCTGCAGGTGATCGGGCGCATGGTGCTGGACCGCTGGCCCGACAACTTCTTCGCTGAGACCGAGCAGGTGGCGTTCTGCCCGGCCAACGTGCCGCCGGGCATCGACTTCAGCAACGATCCGCTGCTGCAGGGCCGCCTGTTCTCCTACCTGGACACCCAGCTGCTGCGCCTTGGCGGCCCGAACTTCCACCAGATCCCGGTGAATGCTCCGAAGTGCCCGCTTGCCAATCATCAGCGCGATGGCCACATGCAGATGCAGGTGCCCAAGGGCCGCGTGGCCTACGATCCCAGCTCGCTGCAGGAGGACTCGCCGCGCGAGACGCCCGCAGGTTTCCGCAGCCACGCCAGCGCCGACGATGGCCGCAAGGGCCGCACCCGCGCGGAGAGCTTCGCCGACCACTACAGCCAGGCCCGGATGTTCTTCCGTAGCCTTGAGAAGCCGGAACAGGCGCATCTGGCATCGGCACTCGTGTTCGAATTGTCCAAGGTGGAAACACTCAAGGTGCGGGTGCGTACCGTCAGCCACCTGCGCAACATCGACGAATCACTGGCACAGCGCGTAGCTGATGGGCTCGCGTTGCCTGCACTGCCCGACCCCGCGCCGACCGCCACGCCGGTGCAGGACATGCCTGCCGCTCCCGAGGTGCGCGT
Organism: Stenotrophomonas sp. pho; assembly: GCF_006228405.1. Classification (NCBI taxonomy): domain Bacteria; kingdom Pseudomonadati; phylum Pseudomonadota; class Gammaproteobacteria; order Lysobacterales; family Lysobacteraceae; genus Stenotrophomonas; species Stenotrophomonas sp. pho. Next base: position 3,301,922 of record NZ_CP029759.1, read on the forward strand.
GATCGGGCGCAACAAGCCCACCCTGCAAGGGCGCAGCATCGGCATTCTGTTTGATGAGGGCTCCGACGCGCGCGTGATGGCCAGCCTGAGCAAAGCGGCCCGGAAGGCGGGTGCAGACGTGAAGCTGGTCGCGCCCAAAGTAGGCGGCGCCACGCTGAGCGATGGGGCGATGCAGGCGGCGGATGGGCAACTGGCGGGCACGCCATCGGCTGTGTTCGATGCGGTGGCTGTGGTGCTCAGCCCGGAAGCCGCGAAGGCCTTGTCGAAAGAGAGTGCAGCCGTCGAATTCGTCAGCCAGGCGTGGGCGCACCTGAAGGCCATCGCCAGCGACGCAGGCGGCCAGACGCTGCTGAAGGCGGCGCGGGTCGGCAACGATGCCGGCATCGTCGAAGCGGAAGACGCCAAGGCCTTCCTGGCGGCGGCCGCCACCCGCCAATGGGCGCGTGAACCGAAGCTGCGCCTGCTGGCCTGACTACTACGACAGGAGATCCGTCATGCCCCGTGGTGACAAATCCGCATATACCGGGAAACAGAAGCGCCAGGCCGAGCACATCGAGGACAGCGAGCGCGAGCGCGGCGCAAGTGAAGGGACTGCCGAGCGCATCGCCTGGGCCACCGTGAACAAGCAGGACGGTGGCGGCAAACGTAGCGGCAGCGCACGCAAGGGTACGAAGAAGGCCGCGAGCAAGAAGGCGGCCAGCAAGGCGCCTGCCAGGAAGTCAGCCGCAAAGAAGGCCACGACCAAGGCGACGGCCGCGAAGAAGGCGCCTGCGAAGAAGGCGGCGGCAAAGAAGGCACCGGCTCGTAAGACCGCCGCCAAGAAGGCCGCAAAGAAGACAGCGGTCAAGAAGGCCGGTACAGCCGCCTCGCGCAGTGCTGCAGCGAAGAAGGCGGCCAAGACCCGTGCGGCGAAGAAGACCGTGCGCAAGGTGGCGGCCAGGAAAGCGGCACGTACCCGCGCCCGCAGCTGAGCGCATCGTTCAACGCGGCAACGTCCTCATCCACGCGGCCACTTCGGCTGCAGCTGCGTCGGCACGCGCCTGCAGCAGCAGATGTGGCCCCTCCAACGACACATGGCGGGCATCGGGCAACAGGGCCTGCAGCTCGGCCACGCTGGGCGGCCACAGCAGGCGGTCGTGGCACGCGTGCAGGCACAGCGTCGGCACCTGGATCGCTGGCAGCAATGCACGCACGTCGACCCGCAGGGTTGCTGCGGCGCGTTGCCGCAACGTGCTCGTCGGAGTCCTGGCCAACGCATCGCGCAGCATCGACGTGTGCCCGCGGGTGTACCACGGCCCCAGCAACAGGCGCGCCAGCAATGCCACGGGAGGCAGCGGCCAGGCCGGCGACAGCAGGGCTGCGCTGGCTGCCGGCAGTGGCACCGGCCGACGCGCAAAGGTCGCTGCAAGCACCAGTCCGCGCAGCCCGGTGGGATGGCGCGTGGCCAGTTCAACAGCCAACGGGCCCGAGAAAGACTCGGCGAGCAGGATGAAGGGACGACTGGGCAGCTGCGACCACAGCCGTTGGGCAAGCGTGGCGTGATCCTGCGGTCCCTGCGCGGGCAGCGTGATCGCCTGCGTTGTCAGACCGTAAGCCTGGAGTGCCGACAGGAACGGGGGCGACAGCCTGCTGGAGCCATCCAGACCGGGCAGCATCAGCACGTGCTGCGGCGCGGCCGATGCAGGGAAACAGATCGGCGTTTCCTCGCTCCCGATTCCCATGCCACCTCCTTTGCTGGCAAGCATCACCCACATCGGCAGGCAACGGAACCCCTGCTCCGGCTGTCCTGCTGCTTTGCCGGCCAATGTTGGGCAATACTACCCGCTCTGCCGCGGGACGCGGCTACCCGGGAGAGCCGTTGATGCGATGGACCTGCGCGCTGGCCATGATGGCCATGATGCTGCCACTGAACAGCTCCGCCAGCGATGGTTGGATAAATGGGGATGGCAAGGCGTTGACGGAGACCGATGCCATGAAATCCAGCGGCGGCTTCGCGGCATCGCTGCTGGTCACTTCCGATGCCGACTGGCGGGCCAAGTGGGAGACCCCGCCGGAGACCACTCCCGGCTTCAACGAGGCCAACGAAGTCCACCTGGGCGGTGAGTTGTTCCTGCTGACATTCCTCTCCAACCCGCAACTGGACGAGAACCGCGTACCCAAGGTGCACTGCGATCTGCGCATGCTGCGCCCGGACGGCAGTACCAGTATCGACGAACGCGATGTTCCCTGTTTCACCGCCGCCCTGACAGGCCCGCCAAACCTGCTGTACATGACCAACCTGCACCTGAAGTTCGTCGCCGAGGCCGGTGATCCCAAAGGCACGTGGACTGCGCAGGTGGTGGTCCGGGATCTGCTGCGGAAGGTGAGCCTGCCGCTGCAGGCCCGCTTCGACGTCCGTTGAACCGGGGCATGCGGATGAAGATGCGGCGACTCCTGAGCTGGACCGGTCTTGCGCTTTGCGTGGTCTACCTGCTGTTGACCGCATGGCTGGTTCACGGCGCGCAGTCGGAAGGGGACCCGAAGGGTACCTATATCCTGATGGCGCTCCCCATCACCCTGCAGTCCGCCGCACTCGATGCCATCGGCGCAGGCGGCCTGCTGCGTGGCAAACCCTGGTCGACCGCATATGCAGTGCTGGTTCCGCCAACACTGCTGTTGCTGTACGCAGCCGGCTGGCTGATCGAACGCTCAGCGCGCGGGCGCTAGCCCGCGGCATCGTTCCGGTGGGTGCATCGACGCCCTGCATGCGGGACATCGCAGGCAGGGCGCCTTCCAGTATCCAGTTACAGGTCGCTTACGCCGCCCGCGCCGGCATGACCGGCATGCGCGGCCCCTGCTCCAGCTGGAATACCGCCACTGACGTGGTCAGTGCATGCGCCTGTTCTTCCAGCGCGCGGCTCGCGGCAGTGGCTTCTTCCACAAGCGCGGCGTTCTGCTGGGTCACCTGGTCCATCTGCACCACCACCTGGTTGACCTGCTCGATGCCGGCGGCCTGCTCCTTGCTGGCCGCTGCGATGTCGCTCATCAGCTGGGTGGTGCGCGAACTGGCCTGCGCCACGCGTGCGATCGCGGCTTCCGATTCAACGGTCACCGCCAGGCCACTCTTCACCTTGGAAGCGGCGTCCTCGATCAGTTCCTTGATCTCCTTGGCGGCGACACCGGCACGCTGCGCGAGTGTGCGCACTTCGCTGGCGACCACGGCAAAGCCACGGCCCTGCTCGCCTGCACGCGCAGCTTCCACTGCGGCATTCAGCGCCAGGATGTTGGTCTGGAACGCGATGCCGTCGATCACCGTGGAGATTTCCGAGATGCGCGCCGAGGACTGATCGATTTCGCCCATCACCGATGCCATCTGTGCCATCGCCTGCTCGGTCTCGCGCACGGCGGCACCGGCGGCATGCGCTTCGCTGTCGGCCTGACGGGCAAGTTCGGCGTTCTGGCGTACGGTGGAGGTCAGCTCCTCCATCGACGCGGCCGCTTCTTCCAGATTCGCGGCCTGCTGCTCGGTGCGGCGCGACAGGTCGTTGTTGCCGGCGGCCAGTTCCTGGGCCGCGTTGTTGATGCTGTCGGCAGCCACCTGGATGCCGCGGACAATGCCGGTCAGCTGCGCGGTGGTGGTGTTGGCATCGTCGCGCATGCGCGCAAACACGCCGTCGTACTCGCCCTCCATGCGTGCGGTCAGGTCGCCATGCGAGATCGCGCGCAGCACGTCGGAAACATCGGCGATGCTGGCCTGCGAACTGGCCATCATGCCGTTGAGGTGCTCGACCATCGTCTTGAACTGGTACTGGAACGCAGCGGCATCGCCACGCATGCTGAAATCGCCGGCGCGTGCGGCGCGGGCCAGTTCATCGATCTGCGCGTTGATCGCCATCAGGCTCTGCTTCACCGCTGCCAGGGTGCGGGTCAGCGTGCCCTTCTCGCCCGGGTAGTCCGGCAGGTCGCGGCTGAGGTCACCCACGGCGTAACGCTGCATCACCTCGGCCATCAGCAGTTCCACCTGCACGTGCGACTCCACCAGGCTGTTGGTGGCCTGCACCATGCGGCCGAAATCACCGGGGAACGCACTGGCGTCCATGCGATAGCGGATTGCACCGGCCTCGTGCTGCTCGGCCATCTGCAACTGCGCGCCGATCGCCGCCTGCACACTCTGGCGCACGCTGGCCATCGCCTCGCCCAGCTGGGTCAGCTCGTCGCGGCCACCGAGGCGGAACTCCTGGTCCAGCTGTCCCTTGGACAGGCGCTCGGCCAGGTTCACCGCGCGCGCCAGCGGACCGGTCAGGCTGCGGCCGATCATCACCGAGGCACCGATACCCACCAGCAGCGCGACGCCGCCCAGCACCAGCAGCTGCAGCAGGCTGCGCTCGCCCAGGCGGATCGCCTCGGCGGCAGCCTCACGGCTTTCCTTCTCCTCGAAGTCCACGCCATCGGACAGCGCCTTGTTCCAGCCGTTGGCGGCTTCCTGCACCGGCCCCAGGGTCAGCGCCACGGCGCCCGGGTAGTCGCCCTGCTCCATCAGTTCGCTGGTCTGCTTGTTGAGTGGGCGCGCGATGGCACGCTTGGCCGCGATGGTTTCCGCGATGGCCTTGCCCTCCGCATCGCCTGGCAATGCCTGGTAGGCGGTCCAGCTGGCCTCATAGCGCTTGACCAGATCGGCAATGCGCTTCTCATCGCTGCCGCGGTCTTCGCCCTGGCGGATCAGCATCTCGCGGCGCACCACCATCATCTGGTTGTTGGCGTCGAGCATCTGCGACAACAGGCGCACCTTGGCCACGCTGACGTCGACCACCTGCTGCATCGCGCGCTTCTGCACGACGCTGGCGGTGGCGCCGGTGGCCACTACGGCGGCAACCAGCAGCAGCAACAGGCCAAAGCCCAGCCCAAGACGCCAGGCAACCCTGACGTTCCTCAAGTAGTTCATGGGGGTATCCAAAACGGGGGATGTGGGCTTATCGGCGGCACGGCAGGCAATCTTGATCGCCGCCCATCGACGGCGTCGGCCACCGTTCACCTTGGTGAGCCCCCGTCCCCAGCGGCACCTGCCGCTGGCAACCGGCCGCAATGACATGCCTGCTCATGCGGGCATCAGATCCCTTTCACGGCGGCTCGGCGCCGCCTGCGGGCAAGGTGGCGGCGTACCTGCTGGAGATCCCAATGCGCTCATCTGTGTCTCGATCCACCCTGCTCGCAATCTCGCTGCTGGCGTCGCCGGCCTTCGCGCAGGCGCCGCCGCCCAACCTGCCCGCCCCATTGCCGAGAAGGCTGGCCCGGACACCGCAGTGCGCTCCGCACTGCATGCCCAGGTGCTGCTGGATCGTGCGAACTTCTCTCCGGGCCAGATTGATGGTGAGCTAGGCAGCAACCAGCGGCGGGCGGTGTCAGGCTTCCAGGCGGCACACGGCCTGACCGTAACGGGTGAGCTGGACGACGCCACCTGGAAGGCTCTGCAGGCCGATACGATCACGCCGCTGGCCAGCTACACGCTGACTGCTGAGGATGTCGTCGGCCCGTTCCAGCCGATACCGAAAGGACCCGCCGCCCAGGCCAAGCTGAAATCTTTGGGCTACGGTAGTGTGGAAGAAGCCCTGGGCGAGCGCTTCCACGCGTCCCCAGAGCTGATGAAGATGCTCAATCCCGGCGTGGATCTGACCAGGGCTGGCAGCCGCATCCAGGTCCCCAACATCACCCCGGCCGCATTGCCGAAGGCCGCCAGGATCGTGGTCGACAAATCCGACTCCACGCTGCAGCTACTGGACGCACAGGGCAAGCTGATCGCGCAGGTGCCGGTGTCATCCGGCAGCCAGCACGACCCATTGCCGATCGGCGAATGGAAGATCCTGGGCGTGTACCGCGACCCGCCGTTCCACTACAACCCCAAGCTGTTATGGGATGCCCGCAAGGGGGAAAAGAAAGCCACGCTGCCGCCCGGCCCGAACAATCCGGTCGGCCGGGTCTGGATCGATCTGTCCAAGCCGCATTACGGCTTGCATGGCACGCCTGAACCCGGCCACGTGGGCAAGACCGAGTCGCATGGCTGCGTACGCATGACCAATTGGGATGCACTGCGCGTGGCCGACGCAGTGGACACCTCGGTGCCTGTCGTGATGCAGGAGTGAGTCGATGCGTCTTTCGCAACTGATCGTGCTGGGTGTTCTGCTGGGATTGGGTGCAGGTTGGTGGCTGCACCGCGATATGGATGAGCCGGTGACCGACGCGCTGCCGGAAGCGCCATCGACGGTGGCCGCCGCGCCGGTGACGGAACCGGTAGCGCCAGGTGCAACAGCCCCACCCGCCTCCACTGCGCCGCCGGCCGCGCAGGCTCCGGATGCCCCGTCCGGCCTGCTGCTGCCGGTGCAGGGCATCCTGCCCTCGCAGCTGCGCGATACCTTCACCGATGCACGCAGCGAGGGCCGCGTACACGATGCCATCGACATCATGGCCGATGCAGGAACGCCGGTACTGGCGGTGGCGGATGGCACGGTGGAAAAACTGTTCGACAGCGAGCGCGGTGGACTGACGATCTACCAGTTCGAGCCCGGTGGACGCTGGTGCTACTACTACGCGCATCTGCAGCGCTATGCCGATGGCCTGGCCGAAAAGCAGGTGATCAGGCGCGGCGAGGTGATCGGCTACGTCGGCAGCACGGGCAACGCCAGCGCCCATGCCCCGCACCTGCATTTCGAGGTGCATGTGCTGGGGCCAGAGAAGCAGTGGTGGAAGGGAGAGTCGATCAATCCCTATCCACTGCTGAAGTCGGCAGCGATGATGCCCGGCGCTGCCAGCGCCACAACGCCACAGTAAAGACAGCCAACGCGGCCCCTGGAATCAGCAGGAACAGCGCCGCCATCTTCCAGAAGAAGAACGGCCACAGCCAGAGGTAGTCGAGGTCGGTCAGCTTCAGCACGTCCATCGGCGGCAGCAGGTCCACCGAGGCCGCACGGCCGGCCAACGCCGGATCGACCTCCAGCACGGTCAGCCGCAGCGAGGAACGGCCTCGCGGCAGTGCGTCACTGCGGCCGTAGCCGAAGTACGAGGCGGCGACCCGGTCTCGCTCGACCGATTCCAGTGCGCGATGGATCTCCGGATCGGTCACCGCCGAGCGGCTCTCCGCGCGGAACTCGGTGCGATCGGTTGGGGTTTCCGCGCGCAGGCGCAGCTCGGGATCGACCGCCGGATCGGCGCCGTCATCCGCATAACGCAGACGCAGTCGCAGCGGGTCGTCGATGAAGCGGTACACCGTGATCTCGGCGGTCGCGCCCGGCTGCAGCACCAGCGGCAGGGTCTGCGTGCGCGAAGCCAGGTAATTGGCGAGCGCGCCCAGCACCAGCACGATGCAGGCCAGCGTCCACAGGCTCCACAGCAGCCACAGAGTCACCCGTGCGACCGTCTCGCCCTTCATACCGAAGTCTCCGTCATCGCTGCGCTGCCCTGCCGGCTGTGCCGCCACAGTACCGAAAACGAAAAAGCCCCGCTTGCGCGGGGCTTTTCCTTCAGCAACACCAGGCAGGGCCCAGCGCTACCGGTCTCTCACTCAGGCAAACGGATCCTGCAGGACCATGGTGTGGTCGCGGTCCGGGCCGGTCGAAACGATGCTGATCGGGCAGCCGGCCAGTTCTTCCAGCGAACGCAGGTAGGCGCGTGCCGCCGGCGGCAGCTCGTCCCACTGGGTGATGCCGTGGGTGTTCTCGCTCCAGCCCGGGAACTCCAGGTACACCGGGGTGCACTCTTCCCAGCCCTGCGCATCCAGCGGAGCATATTCGGTGCGCTTGCCGTTGTATTCGTAGGCGATGCAGACCTTCAGCTTTTCCATGCCATCGAGCACGTCCAGCTTGGTGATGCACAGGCCGCTGATGCCGTTGATGGCCACGGCGCGCTTCAGTGCGACGATGTCCATCCAGCCGCAACGACGCGGGCGGCCGGTCGAGGCACCGTACTCAGCGCCACGGTCACGGATGCCCTGGCCGACTTCGTCGTCCAGTTCGGTCGGGAACGGGCCGCCGCCGACGCGGGTGGCGTAGGCCTTGGCGATGCCCAGCACGTAGTCGATCGAATCGGCGCCGACGCCGGAACCGGCCAGCGCACCACCGACGGTGGTGTTGGAGCTGGTGACGTACGGGTAGGTGCCGTGGTCGATGTCCAGCAGCGCGCCCTGCGCGCCTTCGAACAGCACGCGCTTACCCTGCTTGCGCAGGTCGTGCAGGATGCCGGCCACGTCGGACTTCATCGGCTGCACGTATTCGCCGAAGGCCAGCGCTTCGTCGAAGGTCTTCTGGAAGTCGACCGCATCGGTGTTCAGATACTTGGTCAGCACGAAGTTGTGGTAATCCAGCGCGGTGCGCAGCAGTTCTTCCAGCTGCTTCGGGTAATGCAGGTCGGCGATGCGGATGCCGCGACGCGCCACCTTGTCTTCGTAGGCCGGGCCGATGCCACGGCCGGTGGTGCCGATCGCCTTGCCACCGGCAGCGCGTTCGCGCGCCTGGTCCAGGGCGATGTGGTACGGCATGATCAGCGGCGCGGCCGGGGAGATCTTCAGGCGCGAACGTACTTCCACGCCGGAGGCTTCCAGCTCGGCGATTTCCTTCTGCAGCGCGGCCGGCGAGATCACCACGCCGTTGCCGATCAGGCACAGCGCGTCGTCACGCAGGATGCCCGACGGGATCAGGTGCAGGACGGTCTTCTTGCCGTTGATGACCAGGGTGTGGCCGGCATTGTGGCCACCCTGGAAGCGCACGACGGCGCCGATTTCCTCAGTGAGCAGATCGACGATCTTGCCCTTGCCTTCATCGCCCCACTGGGCACCCAACACTACGACAGACTGACCCATGACGGGCTCCTCGATTTGTTGCGGCCATCGGGGCCGCGGACGGGTAAACCGTGGCGGGGCTGGCCAGCACCTGGAGGGCGGCTCCAGACGGGAGCGGCCGGCGATGGAAGGCCCAGACACGGAAAAAGCCGAACGGGGAGGCCCGTCCGGCTTTTGTGCATTATCCGGGTTTCCGGGGTCCGCTGCCACCTTTCCGACGGACGGCTTCACCCACCGGTCAGCCGTCCCGCCCGGTGGTGCCGGCCGCTGGCCGGCATCCCAGGTTGCCGGCCAGCGGCCGGCACTACCCTGCTAGTGGCGCGCCCACCACAGCAGGCTCAGGCCGGCCAGCAGCACCAGCCCGCCGAAGCTGCGCAGGGCCGGGCTGGGCAGGTCCAGCAGGCGCTCGGCCGTGCGCTTCCAGGCGAACGGCGCCACGAACAGGAACAGGCCTTCCAGCACCGCGACCAGGCAGACGGCGGCGAACAGATCTTTCATGGGGGACTCCGGAAAAAGCACGGGGCCCGGCGTCTGGCCGGGCCCCGTGGGGTAGTGCCCTGCGACCTCAGCGGTCGTTCTTCAGGTACTGCAGGAACGGGTCGTTCTTGTCGAGCACGATCACGCCATTGCCGTCGGTCATGGAGCCACGGTAGGCCTCCAGGCTGCGGTAGAACGCATAGAACGACGGATCAGCCGAGCCAGCCTTGCCGTAGATGCGGGCCGCCTCGGCATCGCCTTCACCGCGCAGGCGCTGTGCATCACGCTCGGCCTCGGCGATCAGCACGGTGCTGTCGCGGTCGGCCTGGGCACGGATGGTCAGCGACTGCTCCTCGCCCTCCGCACGCAGCTTGGCCGCTTCCTGCTTGCGCTGGGCGCGCATGCGCTCGTACACGTCGTTGATCACCTGGCTGTCAGTCGGCAGGTCCACCTGCTTGATGCGCAGGTCGATCATCTGCATGCCGAGGCCGGCCACCGCCTCGTTGATCCCCTTCAGCTGCTCGGCGATCAGCTCGCTGCGGTCGCCGGACACCAGCTGCTGCAGGGTGCGCGAGTTGATCTGGTTGCGCAGCGAGTCGGTGATGATCGGTGCCAGGCGGGCATTGGCGATGCGCGGATCGCCGCCGGTGGCACGGAAGTAGTCACCTACGTTGGAGATGTAGCCGATGGCGAAGAAGTCGACGCTGACGTCCTTCTGCTCGGCGGTGAAGTAGCGCGCCGGCGCGGTGTCGAGCACCTGGAAGCGGCGGTCGAAGACCTTCACCGTTTCCACCACCGGCACCTTGAAATGCAGGCCCGGCTTGATGTCCGAACGCACCACCTTGCCCAGGTTCAGCACCATGGCGGTCTGGTCCTCACGGACCACGTACACCGAGCCGAGCAGGCCCAGCACCACCGCCACGATCACGGCGATCCAGATAGGACTCTTCATCGGCTGCCCTCCTCACGGCCGCTCGGTCGCCCGGTCGGGCGGCCCACCGGCCGGCCCGGATCACGGGAAGCTTCCACCGCTGCACCCGGCAGCGACGGCATCACCACGTCCGGGTTCGCCACTGCGGCCGGGGCCGAGGTGGTGGGACGGGTATCGCCGGTCATCGGCACGTAGATCAGCTGGCGGCCATCGCCGCCGATCACCTTGCGGTTCTCGCTCAGCACCTGCTGCACGGTCTCCAGCCACAGGCGCTTGCGGGTCACTTCCGGGGCGTCCTTGTACTGGGCCTGCAACAGGCTGAAGCGCTGCGCGTCACCCTCGGCCTTGGACACCACGGCCTGCTTGTAGCCTTCGGCGGTGGTACGGGCGCGCGAGGCCTGGCCCCGGGCTTCCGGCACGACCTTGGCAGCGTAGGCCTGGGCCTCGTTGATCAGGCGTTCCTTGACCTGCTGGGCACCGTTGACCTCGTCAAAGGCCGGCTTCACTTCTTCCGGCGGACGGGCGTCCTGCAGGGTCAGGCCGGTCACGGTCAGGCCGGTCTTGAACGCCTTCAGCAGTGCCTGCAGGCGCTCCTCGGCGGCCACGGCCAGCGGGCCACGGTTGTTCAGCACGGCGTTGAGGTCGGCACGGCCGACTTCCTCGCGCACCGCGCTCTGCGCCGACTGCTCCAGCACCTGGTTGGCATCGACGGTGCCGAACAGGTACTGCTGCGGGTCGTCGATGCGGTACTGGACGTTCAGCGAGACGTTGACGATGTTCTCGTCGCGGGTCAGCACCGGCACCTGGATCGAGAACGTCTTGATCTCGGTGGCGTTGACCTTGGTGACCGATTCGATCGGCCACGGCAGCTTGAAGTTCGGACCGGGCTGCAGGATGCGCGAGAACTGGCCAAAGCGCAGGACCACGCCACGCTGCTGTTCGCCGATCAACTGGAAGCTGGAGAACAGCACCAGCAGCACCACGGCCGCCACCACCCAACGCACGATGCCGCCGTCGAACAGGTCCTTCAGTGGCCCGGGCAAACCGCCCCAGCCACCACCATTGCCACCGCCGCGTGACCCGAACGGCCCGCGTCGATTGTCCTCGGGGCCTTGTCCGCCCTTGTTGCCGCCGGGTGTATTCCAGGCCATGCACGCTCCATCAAGATGTGGGCTGCGGCGCGGGCCCTTCCCGCGGCGCCAGCCGTGAAACCATTACCGATCATACAAGATGGGGCGGATCGGCAGGATCGAAAGGGGGGCAACGGGGTAAGGTGGCGTTTTCCTCGAAGTCAGGCAATGCCGATGGCCCCCACCACCCCGTTCACCGCCTTCCGCATCGAAAACGACGACGCCGGTTACCGCAGCGGCCTGGCCCAGCTCAAGGTCGAAGACCTCAGCCCCGGCCAGGTTCTGATCCGCGCCAACTGGTCCTCGGTCAACTACAAGGACGCCCTGGCCGGCACCGGCAAGGGAAAGATCCTGCGCCGCTTCCCGCTGGTGGGGGCATCGACGTAGCCGGCACCGTGGTCGCCAGCACCGATCCGGAATGGCGTGAAGGCGACGCGGTGCTGGCCACCGGCTGCGGCCTCAGCGAGACCCGCGACGGCGGCTACAGCCAGTATGTGCGGCTGGAATCGCGTGCGGTGATCGCCCAGCCGACCGGGCTGAGCCCACGCGAGGCGATGGTGCTGGGCACCGCCGGCTTCACCGCGGCGTTGGCGCTGCTGCGCATGCAGGACAACCGGCAGAGCCCGGAACTTGGACCGCTGGCGGTCACCGGCGCCAGTGGCGGCGTCGGCGCGCTGGCACTGTCGATCTTCAGCCGCGCCGGCTACACGGTGCATGCGATCAGCGGCAAACCCGACCAGACCGGTTTCCTGCACGCCATCGGCGCCACCGAGGTGCTGCCGCGTGAGGCCCTGGCCGACACCGGCCCACTGCAATCGGCGCGTTTCGGTGGGGGCCTGGACAATGCCGGCGGCGCCATGCTCGCCAGCCTGCTGGCGCAGACCGCGCCCTACGGCAGCGTGGTCAGTGCCGGCCTGGCGGCCAGCCCGGCGCTGGACATGACCGTGATGCCGTTCATCCTGCGTGGCGTGTCGCTGCTGGGCGTGTCCTCGGCCAATGCGCCACGCGGGCTGCGCGAGGATGTCTGGGCGCGGCTGGGCAACGAATGGAAACCGCAGCACCTGGACCGCATCTGTACCGCCGAGGTTGGCCTTGATGGCCTGCCGGCCGTGTTCGAGCGGATGCTGGCGGGCGGCTCGCTGGGCCGCACCGTGGTGCGGATCGACTGAACGTAGCAGGCAGGCGACGGACGGCAGATGCGCCCCTCCCGCCGGTAATGAGCCCGCACTACACTGCGGGCATTACATGGGGAACAACATGGCACGCATTCTGATCGTCGACGACTCACCGTCGCAGCTGTTGGGGATACAGCGCATCGTCGAGAAGCTCGGGCACCAGATCCTGACCGCCACCGATGGCGCCGCCGGGGTCGAAACCGCCAAGGCCGAGCTGCCCGACCTGGTCCTGATGGACGTGGTGATGCCCAATCTCAACGGCTTCCAGGCCACCCGCACCCTCGCCCGCGACGAGGCAACCCGGCATATTCCAGTGATCCTGGTGACCACCAAGGACCAGGACACCGACCGCATGTGGGGCATGCGCCAAGGCGCCAAGGCCTACATCACCAAGCCGTTCTCGGAAGACGAGCTGTCCGAAGTGCTGGAGCGCGTGTTCGCCGGGCAGGGCTGAGACGCGCGCGGTAGTGCCGGCCGCTGGCCGGCAATGATGTGTGATTGCCGGCCAGCGGCCGGCACTACCGGAAGGCGTGCTCAGATCGTCTCGCCAAACGCCTTGGCCAGGTTCCGGTAGGCCTTCTTCTGCGCCTCGTCGGTCGCGGCCGGGGCCACGATCTCGATCTCGACGATCTGGTCGCCATCCGGATTGCCCGGCAGGCCACGCCCGCGCAGGCGCAGCTTGCGCCCGGCATCGGAGTCGGCCGGGATCTTCAGTTCCACCGCGCCGCCCAGGGTCGGCACGCTGATGCTGGTGCCCAGCGCGGCCTGCCACGGCGTGACCGGCAGGGTGTAGAGGATGTTGCGGCCATCGACCTCGAACTGCGGGTGTGCGGCGTACTCCACTTCCAGCAGCAGGTTGCCGCCATGGTTGCCCTGCCCCGCCAGGCGGATCACCTGGCCCGGACGGATGCCCTTGGGCACGCGCACGTCCAGCTGCTTGCCGTTGACGGTGATGCGCAGGCTGTCGCCGCTGTAGGCCGCTTCCAGCGGTACCGACAGCTTGGCGCGGGTGTCGCGGTTGGGCGCATGGCCCTGGCTGCTGAATCCCGGGCCAGGGCCGGCACCGCCGCGCTGGCGCGCGAACAGGCTTTCGAAGAAGTCGCTGAAGCCGCCGTTGGCGCCACCACCCCCGAACACTTCCTCGAAGTTGAAACCACCGGCGCCGCCGTAGTTCGGCGGCACGTTGAACTCCTCGCCCGGGCGATAGCCCTGCGCGCGCAGCTGGTCGTAGGCTGCACGCTTTTCCGGGTCGCGCAGCGCCTCATAGGCCTCGTTGACCGCCTTGAACTTGTCTTCGGCCCCGGCCTCCTTGCTGACGTCCGGGTGGTACTTGCGTGCCAGCCGGCGGTAGGCGGTCTTGATCTCCGCCTCGCCCGCGCTCGGTTCCACCCCCAGGGTGGCGTAGTAATCCTTGAATTCCATCCAGCTACCTCGATCTGCTTCGGCCGCGCCGGTGGCGCCGCCCCGGGTTCATTCTACGCGCCGGCGATGCTACGCCGTCGCTCGTGCGGCCCCGGTGAGGCCGACTGATCCTGCGCAATGCGGTTGCCATCGCCCTGCCCCAGGCTATGGCTGGAAGCCCGCTCCGCAAAGCCTGAAGATGGGCCCTGCACGCCGGTTTTCCAATGTCTTGACGTCCCTGTCCCATCCGGCCCACTACGCTGCCCCAGCAAGGAGTTCCCCATGACCATCCATGTCGGCGACCGCATTCCGGAAGTCACCCTCAAGCGCATCCGCGAGGGCATTGAAACGCTCGATACGCATTCGCTGTTCGACGCGCGCAAGGTGGTGCTGTTCGCCGTGCCCGGCGCGTTCACGCCGACGTGCTCGGCCCGCCACCTGCCCGGCTACGTCGAGAAATTCGAGGCCTTCCGCCAGCGCGGCATCGATGTCTACTGCATGGCCGTCAACGACCCGTTCGTGATGAAGGCCTGGGCCGCCGATCAGCACGTGCCCGACGGCCTGCTGATGCTGTCCGACGGCAATGCCGAACTGACCCGTGCGCTCGGCCTGGAGCTCGACGCCAGTGCCTCGGGCATGGGCATCCGCTCGCGCCGTTTCGCCCTGTTCGTGGTCGACGGCGTGGTCCGCGCCGCCTGGGTTGAACAGCCCGGTCAATTCGAAGTGTCTTCGGCCGACTACGTGCTGGAGCACCTGCCCACCTGATCTCCCACCGCAAGAGGAAACGGCCAGCCATGTCCAGCAAGCCAGCCAAAGCCCCCAAGCCCACCGCGCAGATTCCCGGCATCAGCGAGCGCACGGCCCTGCGCGAGCGTGCCCGGCGCAACATCGAGGATGGTGCGATCACCGACAGCTACAGCGCCGACCGCAAGGTGGTGATCAAGCTGCTCAACGACGCACTGGCCACCGAGTACGTGTGCGTGCTGCGCTACTACCGGCACTACTTCATGGCCAAGGGCATGCTGGCCGACGCGGTGAAAGCTGAATTCCTTGAACATGCACAGCAGGAACAGGCGCATGCCGGCAAGCTGGCCGAGCGCATCGTGCAGCTCGGCGGCGAGCCCGACTTCAACCCGGATACGCTGACCGCGCGCTCGCATGCCGAATACAAGGAAGGCAGCGACCTGCGCGACATGGTCCGCGAGAACCTGGTGGCCGAACGCATCGCCATCGACAGCTACCGCGAGATGATCAACTTCATCGGCGACCGCGATACCACCACCAAGTGCATCCTCGAAGAGATCCTGGCACAGGAAGAGGAACACGCCGACGAGTTCGCCGATCTGCTGGATGGGTGGATCGGGGAGTGATCCGGTAGATGCCCACCTTGGTGGGCGCCTTTGCCGCGTGCCAACCAGGGTTGGCACCTACCAGAGCACGGCGGTGTCGTTGGCGCTGGACCGCGCGCCGCGCATGGCCCGGCGCCTACCGGAGGACAGTGAACCGTACCTGCGTCCACGCGCCGTCTGCGGCCAAGGCGGTCAGGGTATGCGCACCGGGATCGGCGAACTCGCGCTGCATCAACTGCGCGCCGTGGGTCTGCGCGATCCAGCGGCCGTCCAGCAACCAGTCCACCGCCTGCTCGCTGCCCAGCGCGCGCAGCTGCAGGCGCACGCCGTGTTCCGAATTAGGCGCGCGCGCCAGCGTGGCGCCGTCATTGAGCCCGTCCACATGCAGCGCGACGCTGGCCTCGCGCCCGTCGTCGCGGCAGTCTGGCGACAGTCCCGGCAACTGCGAAGCCTCGCGCGTGGCCTTGGGCAGCCACGGTGACAGCAACGCCGGCCAGCGCGCGATCTCGCGGGCGACTTCTTCGTGCGGCAAGCGGCAATCAGCAGACACGCGCAGTCCGCTGCGGGCATCGGCCAGGTAACGCTGCCGGCCCGGCTGCCAGCGCCGCGCCTCGCGTTCGGGAAGGTCGGCGGTGCGGCGCCATCGAGCAGGTAGGCTGGCATCCGCCGCTGGCACAGTGCGGCCGGCAGTCCCTCGGCACGTTCGCCAGTGGGCCAGCAGATGTCTTCCTGGCTGACACTGGCCGGCATCGGCGCGGCCGCCGAATCACCACGCTGGCGCGGCAGGCTGTCCACCACTTCGAACATCAGCGGCAGCGCGGTGACCGCGCCGTACTGGCCCGGCAACGGAGTACCGTCCGGCCGGCCCACCCACACGCCCACCGTGTAGTGGCGGGTACTGCCGATCGCCCATGCATCGCGGTACCCGTAACTGGTGCCGGTCTTCCACGCCACGCGCGGGCGGCCACCGACATCGAACGTCCCGGCGCTGTACCCCGGGCGCGGGTTTGATTCGAGCATCTCGCGCACGATCCAGCTGGCGCCCGGCGAGGCCAGGCGCCGCTCGATCATCGGCTCGTCGTCGGTGTAACGCACGCGGCCGGCGATACCGCTCCGGTTGAACGCGGCGAACGCGCCGACCAGGTCTTCCAGGCGCGCGCCGGTGCCGCCCAGGATCAGCGACAGGTTGGGCGAACTGCCCGGCGGGAAGCGCAGCTGGATCCCGGCGTGCGACAGGCGGGCAGCGAAGCGCGCCGCGCCGACCCGCTGCAGCAGATCCACCGACGGCACGTTGAGCGACAGCCGCAATGCGCTGGAGGCACCGATGGGCCCATTGAAGGCCATGTCGAAGTTGCCGGGGCGGTAGCTGCCGAAACTCTGCGGTGCATCGACCAGCAGGCTTTCCGAATGGATCAGGCCATCGTCCAGCGCCATCGCGTACAGGAACGGCTTGAGCGTGGAGCCTGGCGAACGCCAGGCCTGCACCATGTCCACGTGACCCAGCCGCTGGCGGTCACCGAAGGACAATGTACCGACATAGGCGCGTGCCTGCAGGGTCCGGTTGTCGACCACCAGCAGGGCCGCCGAGGTACGCTCGGGCAGCGTCGAGAAATAGCTGGCCACGCGCTCTTCCAGCGTGCGCTGCAGGCCGATGTCGATGCTGCTCTGGATGCGTGCCTGGCCCGGATGCGCCGAGTGCAGGCGCTGCGCCAGCAGCGCGGCGTGCAAGGGAGGGCGTAGCGAACGCGCCACCACGTTCTCGACGCGCGCATCCTCCACTTCTTCCGGTGTCCACGCGCCCAGCTCGGCCATGCGTGACAGCACCTTGTCGCGCGCCTTCTGCGCAGCTTCCGGATGGCGGTCCGGGCGCAGCCGGCTGGGCGCCTGTGGCAGCACCGCCAGCAGCGCAGCCTCGGCATGCGACAGCTGCGCCGCCGGCTTGCCCAGATAGGCCCAGCTGGCCGCTTCCACGCCTTCGATGGTGCCGCCGTAGGGTGCACGCTCCAGGTACAGGGCCAGGATCTGCTGCTTGCTCAGGTGCACCTCAAGCTGCACCGCACGCAGCATCTGCTTCAGCTTGCCCCACGGGGTGCGTGAGTGCGGATCGAGAATGCGCGCGACCTGCATGGTCAGGGTCGAGCCACCGGACACGATGCGGCCGCCGCGCAGCAGCTGGCCGCTGGCCCGCAGGATCGCCAGCGGGTTGATGCCCGGATGGCGCCAGAACCAGCGGTCTTCATAGGTCAGCAACGCCTGCAGGTACAGCGGTGAGACGCTGTCGATCGAGGCCGGATAGCGCCACACGCCCTCGGCATCGGCAAACGCGCGCAATGGCGTGCCGTCGGCAGCCACCACCAGTGTGCTGGTATCACGCTGCTTCGGCAGCGGCGGCGGGAAGGCGAAATCCAGCACCAGCAGCAGCGCCAGCGCAGCGGCCATGCCCCAGCGCAGCCACGGCCACAGCGGCCGCCACCGGCGGCGCAGGGTCGCCAGCCGGGTCGTCATCGTGTTCTTCATTGCGGGTTGCCAGCAGGACGGGCCGCGCCGTCGCGGCCCGTGCGCGCGGTCACGGCTGTACCACCGTGATCGTGGTCGGGTTGCTGCGGCCGACACCGCGCAGCTGCGGCCGGTACATGTCCTCCACCAGCGGCGGCGGCACCGAGTAGGTACCCGGGGTCACCGCGCGCACCAGGTAGAACACGTTAGCCTTGCTGCCACGCGAGAGCTTCAGCGCGGCCACGTAGCGGTCGTCGCGGAACTCCTCGTGCTTGGTATCGGCGGCCTCACCCCGGTCGCTGATGGTGATGCCATCGACCACCACGTCGGCCCACTGCTTGGCATCGCCCAGGTTGAAGTTCTCGATCTCCAGGCCCGCCGGCAGCAGGTCGGTCAGCAGTGCATCGGGCATCGTGGTGTCGGCGGTGACGGTGACGCGCACGATCAGTGCTTCGCCTTCCTTCAGCGGGCGCGGCGACCACGGCTTGCCATCGGTACCGAAGTAACTGCGTTCAATACCCACTACGCTGTTGTCCGGTGCGGGCGCACTGCGCGGGATGCCGGCCACATCAATGCTGGCGAACATCGGCGGCTGCCCCTGCGGGGTGAAGCGCACGCCGCTGGCCAGCTCGCTGGCGCTGAAGTTGCGGCCGAACAGCTTGCGCTCGCCGATGGCTTCGGTGCTGCCACCGATCACCAGCTCACCGGCCACCAGCGCCTTCTGGTTGGCGGCCAGGGCCTTGCCGAGGCGGGCAATCGCCACCTGTTCCTGCGTGCTCAGCCACATCCAGCCGGCATTGCGGCGCGCATCCAGGCCACGGCCAAGATCCACCGCACGCGCATCCCAGGCGGGCTTGGCCAGCTTGTTCTCGTGGGTCAGCGCGATCATCAGTGCATCATCGCGGATCGCACTGCCGTAGTCGCCGAAGTACGACGGACGTTCGCTGCTGGACTTGGCGAAGGCCGCCGCCAGCGCGGCCTGGCCACGCTTGGCATCACCCTGCAGCGACAGCGCCACGCCCAGGTGGACCAGCGACAGGCCACCGACCGCCTTGCTGCGTTCGTTGTCGTACAGCGTGCGCAGGGTACCCAGCGGTGCACGATTGACCCGGGCCAGCACGTAGCCCGAATACGCCTGGTTGGCGAACTTCAGCTTCTCGCGATCCTCCTGGCCATAGAACTGATTGCCGCCGGACAGCAGATCCTCGCTGAGCCGGTTGAGCGCCTTCTGCAGCACGTTGTCGGGCACGGCGAAGCCGGCGTCCTTGGCATCAAGCAGGAACTCGGTGATGTACGGGGTCAGCCATGGGTTCACGTAGCCATCGTCACCCCACATCGAGAAGTTGCCATTGGCCACCTGCATCGACGCCAGGCGACCGAACGCACCTTCCATGCGCTCTCTACGGGTTTTGGCATCCAGGCCATCGGCGCCGAGCATCGACGAGGTGGCCTGGTCCAGGATCAGCGCGGCGTAACCCTTGCTGGTGGTCTGCTCGGCACAGCCATATGGATAGTTCAGCGCGCCCTGCAGTGCACTGGCGAACGGGATCGGCGGCAGCGGGCTGACCAGCAGGCGGGCATTCACCGACTCGGACATCAGGCCCTCGGTCAGGCTGTTGTCGAGGCTGACCGCCGCCAGCGGATCGAGCGTGCGCACCTGCGAACGTAGCACCTGCGGCCACGCCGCACGCACCGGCAGGTCGTAGCGGCGATCGGCCTTGAAGCCGTTGCCGTCCACCCGCACCCTCACCTTGGCCACGCTGTGGCCTTCGCGTGCCGACAATGGGAAGCTCAGCGTGGTCTTGGCGTCGGCATTCAACTGCACGCTGCGGCTGCCCTCGCCCAGGTTCAACGGGCCCTCGGTTTCCACCTTCACGTTGAACTGGCCCGGCTTGCCGGTGAAGTTCTGCACGTCCAGGGTCACGGTGCTGCGGTCGCCCGGGGCCAGCACGCGCGGCATGCTGGCTTCGGCCAGGATCGGTGCGCGCACTATGGTTTCCACGTCGCGCTTGCCGTACTGGTCATCGCTGTAGACCAGCGCCGACACGCGCAGGGTGCCGTTGAAGTCCGGCACTTTCAGCCGGATGCGGGCATTGCCCTTGGCATCGAGCTGTACCGGGCCGGAGAACAGGTCCACGGTCTGCACGCGCGCGGTCGGGCGCTTGGCCTGCGGCAATGCCTGCAGCGCCATGTCGCCGCCGAACTTCAGCTTGCCGCTGCCACCATCGAAGCTCTCGATCACCCGGCTGTAGATGTCGTAGGCATCGATACCGAGGCGACGCTGGGCAAAGAAGTGTGCACCGGCATCGGGCACCGGGAAACGGGTGATGTTGAGGATGCCCACATCCACCGCCGAAACGGTGACGTGCGCGGTCTTGCCGGCCAGCTGCGGCGCACTGACGGTTACCGGCAGGTCCTGCTCCGGGCGCATCTGCTTGGGCGCGACCAGGCCGACGGCCACGGTGCGGCCCTTGCGGTCCATCGGCACGTGCACCACGCCCACGGCACGGGCCGGGGTGATCTTGCTCGGCGCACTGCCGCCACGGAACACCAGCGCGGTGATGTAGACGTCGTGGCGCTCCCAGTCGGCGGTGACCGGGATCTTGAAGGTCGAACCCGGCTTGGCCTCGATGTCCTGCACATACAGCATGCGGTCGGTCTCGACCATCAGGATGCCCTTGCCGGCGTGCGGCGGGGTCACCGTCACCTCCAGGGTGTCACCGGCCTTGTAACCGGTCTTGTCCAGGCCCAGCTTGACCTTGTCCGGGCGCGCATCCAGGCCACGGTTGTCATCGCCCCAGCTCCAGCCGGCACGGAACGGATAGCGGCTGGTCAGGCCGGTGGACGGATCGAACACGTCCACCCGGTACTCGCCCCACTCCACCGGGAAATCAAAGGCGACCGCGCTGTTGCCGGCATCGACGGTGCGGGTTTCCCTGTTCTCGAAACGGCGGGTGAAGTCGTAGTCCCAGCGGTTGTCGTTGAAGGTCCAGTGGTAGTCGCGCAGCTCGCGCACCAGGGTGATCTTCAGGCCCTTGGCCGGCTGCGGCGTACCGGCAGCATCCACGCGCATCAGCTCGAAGCGCGCATTGCCATTGGAATCGGCGCCATCGTCCGGGTTGAACAGCGGCCGCACGCCGACCAGCGCATTGGCCGGCCACATCACCCGCTTCAGGGTGCGGGTGACTGTGCGGCCGCCGGTTTCATACAGGCTGCCGGACAGCACCACGGCGATCGGCGCCTTGGCCTTGGCCGCCTCTTCCGGCAACGCCACATCCTCACGCAGCTGGCCATTGGCCGGCAGCGTGGTATCGATCACGTCCTTGGCCTCGCGCGGCAGCTGCAGGGTCGGGTCACCGAAGAAATAGCCCGGCAGGCCGTCCACCGGCTTCTGTTCGGCGGCCACCGCCATGCGTGCGGTGAAGCGGTTGCCATCGGCCGGTGCGCCATACAGGTAGGCACCATTGGCCTGCAGGCGCAGGTCCTCACCCGGCTTCAGCGTCTTCTGCGCACTGTCCAGGTCCAGCTTCATGCGTTCGGGCAGGAACTCCTCGATGCGCAGGGTCATGCCCTGGATCGCTTCCTTGCTGGCCGGGTCGGTGCGGAACTCGACCTGCCAGCGCCCGGTCGGCGCCTCGGCGGGGATCACCTGCTCGAAATTGATGTAGCCCTGGTCGCCTGGCTGCAGGCGGGTCTCGCGGAAGGTCTTGCCGTCGGGCTGTTTCAGCCGCAGGAACACCGGTTGCGCCTTGACCGGCTTGCCGTCGTTGTCGCGCAGCAGCGCGGACAGGCGCACGGTCTCGCCGGGGCGGTACAGGTCGCGCCCGGACCAGGCATAGACGTCGAACCAGGCATTGTCACGGCCGGCCACGGCGAATTCGCTCAGGTCCAGCGCCGGCTGGTTGAACGGCAGGAAGCTGGTGTCCTTGCCACTGCTGGCGACCAGCACGTGGGTGGCATCCAGGGTGTAGTTCAGCAGCGCATTACCATTGCCGTCGGTACTGCCCTTCAGCACCACCTCGCCCTTGGCGTCGAGCACGCGCAGGTCGATGCCCTTCAGCGGCGCGCCGTCCTTGAGGCCGGCGGTGTGCACGAACAGCTTGTCCTTGTAGGCGCGGGTATGCAGGCCGATGTCGCTGACCGAGAAGAACGCGGTGTCGAACTCGCCTTCGTAGTCACCGGTACGCTTGAGCAGGGCGAAGTACAGGCCCGGCTCCTGCAGTTCCTTGATGTCCTGGGTGGGCAGGTAGGTCAGCACCCGCTCGTTCTGCTTGCCGCCAAGGATGAAGCGGTTGACGTAGACCGGCTCGGCCAGCTTGTTGATCGGGCTGCGCTCGTAGTCGCTGCTCAGCTCCCAGCTGCCACGGCGGCCGCCGCGCTGGTACTGGCTGAAGAAGGTCGGAAGATCCTTCTCGCGCACGCGCAGGAATTCGACGTCGACTTCCGGCACGTTCACCGAGACCACCGGCAGGCCACGGCTGTCCTTGGCAGGCAGCACGCTGCCCTGCGAGGCGAAGCCAACCACCGGCTTCAGCTCGCCGCTGAACACCTTCTGCTTCAGTTCCTTGCCCAGGCGGCTGCCATCGGCGGCCAGCAGGTCCGGCGAGACCACCAGGCTGAACTCCTTGCCGGCCTCGACAAACGGGTAGCGCAGGGTCAGGCCGTCATCGGACAGCGTCCAGCTGCTGTCCTCGGTGCCGACCTTCTCCTCGAAGCGCACCAGCGTGTCGAAATCCTGGGTGCCGACCAGCGGGCGCGAGAACTCCAGCGCCAGCGACAGGCCGTCATTCTTCTGGTCCGGGTAGGCCCGCAGCAGGGTGAATTCCTTCACCTGCTCGGCCTTGGTGGTGATCGCCTCGCCACTGGCCTTGGGCAGCTGCGCGCTGTCGTTGCGGCAGCCGGCCAGGCCCAGCAACAGGCCTCCTGCCAGTACCGCCGCCGCCCATCCCACCGCTTCCGCCGTGCCGGACCGCTCATGTCGTCACTCCTTGATCGAGGTGGCCATTATAGGCAGGCCGCGTCAAGGCGTTGGCGCCCCGGCGGTCGGAAACCCGGTTCCGCCCGGGACCCGCTAGCCGCCAACCTTGGCTGGCGCCCCCCACATGCCAACCAAGGTTGGCATCTACCAGAGCGGCCTCACCCCGGCTGGTACAGGTCCACATAGTCGGTCACCGGCATTGCCGCCAGCGCCACCGGATCCAGTGATGCCGCCAGGATGCGCTGCTGCTGGACTGTCGGGAAGCGGTGGGCCAGGTGCCGGCGGAACTTGTCCATCAGCAGCGGAATGCCTTCCTCCCGGCGTCGGGCATGGCCGAGCGGGTATTCCACCAGTACCTCGGGCAGCTCAGTACCGTCGCTGAAGCGCACGCCCAGGCCGTTGGCAATGCTGCGCTTGTCCGGGTCCAGGTAGTCGGCGCTGAGTTGCGGATCCTCATGGCAGGCCATCTTCGCCCGCAGGGCATCGATGCGTGGATCAGCGGCAACGTCGTCCTCGTAATCCTCGGCCACCAGCCGCCCGTGCAGCAGCGCGATGGCGACCATGTACTGCACGCAATGGTCGCGGTCGGCCGGGTTATGCAGCGGGCCCTGCTTGTCGATGATGCGGATGCAGGCTTCCTGGGTCCGGATCGCGATATGCGCGATGTCCTCGACCCGCCGCCCCATCGCACGCAACTGCTGGTGCAGCATGATGGCCGCCTCCACTGCGGTCTGGCCATGGAACTCGGCCGGGTAGCTGATCTTGAACAGCACGTTCTCCATCACGTAGCTGCCCAGCGGTCGCCCCAGCGTCAGTGCCTTGCCATGCATCGACACCGCTTCAAAGCCCCAGGTCGGCGCGCTGAGCACGCTGGGGTAGCCCATCTCGCCACTGGCCGCCATCAGCGCCAGGCGCACGCCACGGCTGGTCGCATCGCCAGCTGCCCAGCTCTTGCGCGAGCCGGTGTTGGGTGCGTGCCGGTAGGTGCGCAGGGACTGACCATCGACCCAGGCCAGCGACAACGCATTGAGCATGCGCTCGCGATCCAGGCCGAGCAGCTGCGCAACCACAGCGGTGGTGGCCACTTTGACCAGCACCACGTGGTCCAGCCCGACCCGGTTGAAGGAATTCTCCAGCGCCAGCACGCCCTGGATCTCGTGCGCCTTGATCATTGCCAGCAGCACGTCGCGCACGGTCGGAGGTGGGCGCCGCAGAGCCTGCGCGTTGCGCCCCAGCCAGTCGCAGATGGCAAGGATGCCACCCAGGTTGTCCGAAGGGTGCCCCCATTCGGCCGCCAGCCAGGTATCGTTGAAATCCAGCCAGCGCACCATCGCGCCGATGTTGAAGGCGGCCTGCACCGGGTCCAGCACGTAATGCGTACCCGGAACGCGCGCGCCGTTGACCACGCTGATGCCCGGCACCAGTGGACCAAGCAGTTTGCTGCAGGCCGGGAACGACAGCGCTTCCAGGCCGCAGCCCAGCGTGTCGAGCAGGCAGTGGTGCGCGGTCTGGAACGCCAGCGGTGAGTCGATGCGCGCGTCGCGCACGTAGTCGACGATGCCCACCAGCAGCGCATCCCACGCTGCACGCTCGTTGGATGGGGTGTGGCTGTCGGACATCATCGATCTCCTCGTTGCGGTGCACGGTCGCCCGTGCACCATGCCAACCAAGGTTGGCATCTACCAAAGCAATCTGTCTCTGCGGCCCGGTAGTCGCCAACCTTGGTTGGCGTTCACCAACGCATCACTCGACCGGTACCCGCACCTTGCCTTCCATCAGCACGCGGGCGCTGCGGCTCATGATGGCCTTGGTCACCGTCCATTGGCCGTCAACGAGACCGGCCTGCGCACCCACGCGCAACGTGCCGGAGGGATGGCCGAAGGTCACCGCTTCGCGTTCGCTGCCTCCAGCAGCGCGATTGACCAGCGTGCCCGGAATCGCTGCCGCGGTGCCGATCGCCACGGCAGCGGTACCCATCATCGCGTGGTGCAGCTTTCCCATCGACAACGCACGCGCATGCAGGTCGATCGCCGAGGCCGGAATGACCTTGCCACTGGACGACACGTAGTCCTGCGCCGGTGCCACGAAGGCCACCTTCGGCGTGTGCTGGCGGGTCGCCGCATCTTCCAGGTTCTTGATCAGCCCCATGCGCAAGGCGCCGTAGGCGCGGATCTTCTCGAAGCGCTCCAGCGCCCCCTTGTCCTCGTTGATCGCAGGCTGCAGTTCGGTGCCGGTGTAGCCCAGGTCGGCCGCATTGAGGAAGATGGTCGGAATGCCGGCGGTGATCATGGTCACCTCGAAACTGCCCACGCCCGGCACGTCCAGGGTGTCGACCAGGTTGCCGGTCGGGAACATCGCGCCCGCATCGCCGTCATCGGACGGATCGATGAACTCCAGCTGGATCTCGGCGGCCGGGAAGGTCACGCCATCCAGCTCGAAATCACCGGTCTCCTGCACTTCGCCATCGCGCATCGGCACGTGGGCGATGATGGTCTTGCCGATGTTGGCCTGCCAGATGCGCACGGTGCACAGGCCGTCGCGTGGCACGCGGGACGGATCGATCAGGCCGTTGGCGATCGCGAACGGACCCACCGCAGTGCTGAGGTTGCCGCAGTTGCCGCTCCAGTCGACGAAGGCGGTGTCGATCGAGACCTGGCCGTACAGGTAGTCCACATCGTGGTCCGGCACCGACGCGGTGGAAATGATCACGCATTTACTGGTGCTGGAGGTGGCGCCGCCCATGCCGTCGGTCTGCTTGCCATACGGATCGGGCGAGCCGATCACGCGCATCAGCAGCGCATCGCGTGCGGCGCCCGGCACCTGCGCGGCGTCGGGCAGGTCCTGCAGGCGGAAGAACACGCCCTTGCTGGTGCCACCGCGCATGTAGGTGGCGGGAATACGGAGTTGCGGGAGGAAAGTCATGGATCAGTATCCTGGGTGCGACGAACCAATATCGGGGTTGAGCTCCTCGTCTTCGAGCAGTGCTTCCATACCCCGCGAAGCATTCCAGATGCGCACGATGGAAACGTGCGCAAGTAGCTCCACGTAGTAGACCAGGTAGCCGTCGAAGCGACGAACCGGATGAAAACGCAACGGCGCTGGCAGCGAGGGCAACAGATCCGCATGCAATGTGGAACCAGCACCCGGGTGAGCCTCGACCAGCTTGACGACGGACTCCACCGCATCGATGAAGCCGACTTCCAGCACTTCTCCGCCCTGATCTGCATACCAGGCTGCTGCCTGGTCGAGATCTAGAACCGCTGCAGGAGACCAGTGCGAAGGTCTCACTTGCGGTTCCGAGCACGCTCACGGAGCTTGTCGAAGTGATCCGGCGCCAGAGGCGCCGAAGGACCAGAAGACAGCCCCTCGGCAATCAGCTGCTTGAGCAGTTCTTCGGCCTTGCTGCGCTGGCGCTGGCGGATCAGGTCGCGCACATAGTCCGACGTGCTGGAGTAGCCGCCTTCGCGCACTTCTTCGTCCACGAACTGCTTGAGCGGATCAGTCAGCGAAATGTTCATGGTGGCCATGAGACTCTCCATTGGCAGTTTTTGCCAAGTCAGTGTGCGCCCTGCCCAGGTGTCGGACAAGCCCGCCCCCGGCCTCCGGGGCAGGCATTCAGGCCGGTATCACGCCACCTTGGCGCCTTCCAGGAAGTCCTGCGCGAAGCGCTGCAACACGCCACCGGCCTCGTAGATCGCCACTTCCTCGTCGCTGTCCAGGCGGCAGGTGACCGGCACGATCACGTCCTGGCCGTCGCGGCGGTGGATGACCAGCGTCAGCTCGGCGCGCGGGGTGCGCTCGCCGACCACGTCGAAGGTCTCGGTGCCATCGATGCCCAGGGTCAGGCGGGTGGTGCCCGGCTTGAACTCCAGCGGCAGCACGCCCATGCCGATCAGGTTGGTACGGTGAATCCGCTCGAAGCCCTCGGCCACGATCGCCTCCACGCCAGCCAGGCGCACGCCCTTGGCGGCCCAGTCACGCGAGCTGCCCTGGCCGTAGTCGGCACCGGCAATGATGATCAGCGGCTGCTTGCGCTCCATGTAGGTCTCGATGGCTTCCCACATGCGCATCACCTTGCCTTCCGGCTCCACGCGCGCCAGCGAACCCTGCTTCACGCTGCCGTCGTCGTTGCGCACCATCTCGTTGAACAGCTTCGGGTTGGCGAAGGTGGCGCGCTGCGCGGTCAGGTGGTCGCCGCGGTGGGTCGCGTAGGAATTGAAGTCCTCTTCGGGCAGGCCCATCTTCGCCAGATACTCACCGGCGGCACTGGAGGCCAGGATCGCGTTGGACGGCGACAGGTGGTCGGTGGTGATGTTGTCCGGCAGCACCGCCAGCGGGCGCATGCCCGACAGCGTGCGCTCACCGGCCAGTGCGCCCTCCCAGTACGGCGGGCGACGGATATAGGTGCTCTGCGGGCGCCAGTCGTACAGCGGGCTGACCGTCGCGCCGTGCTCCACGCGCACATTGAACATCGGGTTGTAGACGCGGCGGAACTGCTCCGGCTTGACCGAGGCCTTGACCACGGCGTCGATCTCGGCGTCGCTCGGCCAGATGTCCTTCAGGCGCACCTCGTTGCCGTCGGCGTCCACGCCCAGCACGTCCTTCTCGATGTCAAAGCGTACGGTGCCGGCGATGGCATAGGCGATCACCAGCGGCGGCGACGCCAGGAAGGCCTGCTTCGCATACGGGTGGATGCGGCCATCGAAGTTGCGGTTGCCCGACAGCACAGCCGTGGCGTACAGGTCACGGTCGATGATCTCCTGCTGGATGGCCGGATCGAGCGCGCCGCTCATGCCGTTGCAGGTGGTGCAGGCGAAGGCGACGATGCCGAAGCCCAGCTTTTCCAGGTCCGGCAGCAGGCCGGCCTCTTCCAGGTACAGCTGCACCGCCTTCGAGCCGGGCGCCAACGATGACTTCACCCACGGCTTGCGCAGCAGGCCGCGCTCATTGGCCTTGCGTGCCAGCAGGCCGGCAGCGATCACGTTGCGCGGGTTGGAGGTGTTGGTGCAGCTGGTGATGGCGGCGATGATCACCGCGCCATCCGGCATCAGCCCCTGTGCCTGCTCGGCCTTGCCCGCTGCCAGCTTGGCCTCGTCGGCGATGCCGCGCTCGGCCAGCTCGGCGGTCGCCACGCGCTTGTGCGGGTTGGACGGGCCGGCCATGTTGCGCACCACGCTGGACAGGTCGAAGCGCAGCACGCGCTCATACTGTGCGGTGGCCAGGTCGTCAGCCCACAGGCCGGTGGTGCGCGCATAGTTTTCCACCAGCGCCACCTGCGATTCCTCGCGCCCGGTCAGGCGCAGGTAATCGATGGTCTGCCCGTCGATGTAGAACATCGCGGCGGTGGCGCCGTATTCGGGGCACATGTTGGAGATGGTGGCGCGGTCACCGATGGTCAGTGCCGCCGCTCCCTCGCCGAAGAATTCAAGGTACGCGCCGACCACGCGCTCCTTGCGCAGGAATTCGGTCAGCGCCAGCACCACGTCGGTGGCGGTGATGCCCGGCTGCGGCCTGCCGGTCAGCTCGACGCCGATGATATCCGGCAGTCGCATCCACGAGGCACGACCGAGCATCACGTTCTCGGCTTCCAGGCCGCCCACACCAATGGCGATCACGCCCAGCGCATCCACGTGCGGGGTGTGGCTGTCGGTGCCCACGCAGGTGTCGGGGAAGGCTACGCCGTCCTGCACGTAGATCACCGGCGACATCTTCTCCAGGTTGATCTGGTGCATGATGCCGTTGCCCGGCGGAATCACGTCCACGTTCTCGAACGCCAGCTTGGTCCAGTCGATGAAGTGGAAGCGGTCTTCGTTGCGGCGATCCTCGATCGCGCGGTTCTTCTCGAACGCCTGCGGATCGAAACCACCACACTCCACCGCCAGCGAGTGATCGACGATCAGCTGCACCGGCACCACCGGATTCACCTTGGCCGGGTCGCCGCCCTTGTCGGCGATCGCATCACGCAGGCCAGCCAGGTCGACCAGTGCGGTCTGGCCGAGGATGTCGTGGCACACAACGCGCGCCGGGAACCACGGGAAATCCAGGTCACGGCGGCGCTCGATCAGCTGCTTCAGCGAATCGGCGAGCGTGCCCGGATCGCAGCGGCGCACCAGGTTCTCGGCCAGCACGCGCGAGGTGTACGGCAGGGTGGCATAGGCGCCGGGCTGGATTGCATCGACGGCGGCGCGCGCGTCGAAATAGTCCAGCGCGCTGCCGGGGAGGTTCTTGCGGTAATCGGTATTCATGGGCTGGCGGAATGCTTGGGGCGGGCCGGGTGCCGGCGGTGCGGCGGCGAAAGCATCCGGCCGGCACGCGGCCGGCCGGATGGGGACAGCAGGTGGATCAGACGCGCTTGTCGATGGCGACGAAGTCGCGGTCTTCCGGACCGATGTAATTGGCGCTCGGGCGGATGATCTTGCCGTCGATGCGCTGCTCGATGATGTGCGCGCTCCAGCCGGCGGTGCGCGCGATCACGAACAGCGGGGTGAACATCGCGGTCGGCACGCCCATCATGTGGTAGCTGACGGCGCTGAACCAGTCCAGGTTCGGGAACATCTTCTTGATGTCCCACATCACCGATTCCAGGCGCTCGGCGATGTCGTACATCTTCATGCTCGACTGTTCTTCGGACAGCTCGCGGGCCACGTCCTTGATCACCTTGTTGCGCGGATCGGAGACGGTATAGACCGGATGGCCGAAGCCGATCACCACTTCCTTGCGCTCGACGCGGGCCTTGATGTCTTCCTCGGCCTCATCCGGATTGTCGTAGCGCTTCTGCACTTCGAACGCCACTTCATTGGCGCCGCCGTGCTTCGGGCCACGCAGTGCGCCGATGCCACCGCAGATCGCGCTGTACATGTCGCTGCCGGTACCGGCGATGACACGACAGGTGAAGGTCGAGGCGTTGAACTCGTGTTCTGCGTACAGGATCAGCGAGGTGTGCATCGCCTTCACCCACGAGTCCTGCGGCTTCTCGCCGTGCAGCAGGTGCAGGAAGTGGCCACCGATCGAGTCATCGTCGGTTTCCACGTCGATGGCACGGCCGTTGTGGCTCCAGTGGTACCAGTACAGCAGCATCGAGCCGAGGCAGGCCATCAGCTTGTCGGCAATGTCGCGCGCGCCCGGATGATTGTGGTCATCCTTCTCCGGCGCCACGCAGCCGAGCACGGACACACCGGTGCGCATCACGTCCATCGGGTGTGCCGACGGCGGCAGTTCTTCCAGTGCGGCCTTCACCGCGGCCGGGATGCCACGCAGCGACTTCAGCTTGGCCTTGTACGAAACCAGCTCGGCGCGGGTTGGCAGCTTGCCGTGCACCAGCAGGTAGGCGATTTCCTCGAACTCGCTGGTGTTGGCCAGGTCCAGGATGTCGTAGCCACGGTAATGCAGGTCGTTGCCACTGCGGCCCACGCTGCACAGCGCGGTGTTGCCGGCGGCGGTGCCGGACAGGGCGACGGACTTCTTCGGCTTGAAGGTCGGGGTTGCGGTCGTATCGTTCATGTTTCCCTCCGAAACTTGATGGTGCAGGGTACTGCTTATTTCTTGGCGGCGAACAGCGCATCGAGCTGCTGCTCGAAGGCGTGGTAGCCGATGCGGTCGTAGAGTTCTTCGCGGGTCTGCATGGTTTCCACCACGTTGCGCTGGTGGCCATCGCGGCGCACCGCCTGGTAGACGTTCTCGGCCGCCTTGTTGGCCGCGCGGAACGCCGACAGCGGGAACAGCTGGATCGCAACACCGGCCGAAGCCAGTTCATCGCGGCTGAACAGCGGGGTGGCACCGAATTCGGTGATGTTGGCCAGCACCGGCACCTTCACCGCGTCGACGAAGCGACGGTAGGTGTCCAGGTCGTAGGCCGCCTCGGCGAAGATACCGTCGGCACCGGCCTCGACACAGGCAATGGCGCGCTCGATGGCCTTGTCCACGCCGTCCACCTGGATGGCGTCGGTACGCGCGATCAGGAAGAAGTCCGGATCGGTCTTGGCATCGGCGGCAGCCTTCACGCGGTCGACCATTTCACCCTGCGAGACGATCTCCTTGCCCGGACGGTGACCGCAGCGCTTGGCGCCAACCTGGTCTTCGATGTGGCAGGCGGCCGCGCCGGCCTTGATCAGCGATTTCACGGTGCGCGCGATGTTGAACGCACTCGGCCCGAAGCCGGTATCGATGTCCACCATCAGCGGCAGGTCGCAGACATCGGTGATGCGGCGCACGTCCACCAGCACGTCTTCCAGGGTGTTGATGCCCAGGTCCGGCAGGCCCAGCGAGCCCGCGGCAACACCGCCGCCGGACAGATAGATGGCGCGGAAGCCGGCGCGCTTGGCCAGCAGGGCGTGGTTGGCGTTGATGGCGCCGATCACCTGCAGCGGCGATTCGGCAGCAAGCGCCTCACGGAAGCGGGCACCGGCGGAGAAAGGGGCGGAAGCGGTCATGCGGCAATCCAGGTTGGAGAACGGATAGGTAGGCGCAAGCACCATGCCAAGCTGCAAGCCGTTGATTTCACAGGGATGACCGCCACGCAATAGTGAAACGTATGAAACACTGAAACGGATGTATCATGAAACATCACGTCGACCTCCAGCCGCCATGTACCTGCCCCGCTCACCCCTGCGCCACGCCGACACCGACCCCGGTCGCCCGGTGATCTGGACGGTCAGCGTCTCGCGCCTGACCGGCCTGCTCGGCGATGTCATTCCCGAATTCGATCGACGCGCGCGCATCGAGCAGATCAACCTAGGTTTCGAGGAAGCGGTGGATGTGATCGGTCAACGCCTGCGCCGCGAGCATTGCGACGTGGTCATCGCCGGCGGCTCCAACGCGGCCTGGCTGCGCGGTCGGCTGGAGCTGCCACTGGTGCCGATCCAGGCCAATGGCTTCGACCTGATGGAAGCGTTGGCCCGTGCCCGCCGCATCGCCAGCCGCATCGGCCTGGTCACCCACGCCAGCGACGTACCGGCGTTCAGCAACTTCCAGCAGAGTTTCGGCCTGGATATCGAGCACCGCCGCTTCGTCACCCGCGAGGATGCGCGCGACTGCATCGCCGACCTGCGCGCCAACGGCATCGAGGTCATCGTCGGCACCGGCATGGCCATCGACCATGCCGAGCAGGCCGGCCTGCCGGGGGTACTGCTCTATTCGGCCGACTCGGTGCGGCAGGCGTTTGAACATGCGCTGGAGCTGACCCAGGCGCTGGCCCGCTCCAGCGGCAACCGAGCCGCCCCGCGCCGGCGCCCGGCAGCGCGTGCCGACACGCATGAACTGCTCGGCGACAGCCAAGCGATGGCCCAGGTGCGCGCACAGATCGCGCTCTACGCACCGCACGACAGCACGGTGCTGGTCACCGGCGAAACCGGCACCGGCAAGGAACTGGTAGCGCGTCAACTGCACGCCGCCAGCGGCCGTCGCGGGCGCTTCGTGGCGCTGAATTGCGGCGCCATCAGCGAATCACTGCTGGAAGCCGAACTGTTTGGCTACAGCGATGGTGCCTTCACTGGTGCACGGCGCGGTGGTCGCGTGGGCCTGGTCGAGGCCGCCGATGGCGGTACGTTGTTCCTGGATGAGATCGGCGAACTGCCGCTGCCGTTGCAGACCCGCCTGCTGCGCGTGCTGGAAGAACGCGAGGTGCTGCGTGTCGGCGCTACCGAACCGACCGCAGTCGACCTGCGCGTGGTGGCCGCCACCCTGCAGTCGCTGGAGCAGCGCGCGGCGACCGGCAGCTTCCGTCGCGACCTGTATTACCGGCTGGCCGCGCTACGCATCGCCCTGCCCCCGCTGCGTGCGCGGCGCAGTGACATCCCGCTGCTGGCACAGCACTTCTTCCGCCAGCTGCGTGGCATCGACGCGCCATTGGATGAGGATGCACTGGCGTTGCTGAGCGCGGCCGAGTGGCCGGGAAACGTGCGCGAACTGCGCAATCTGGTGGATCGACTACGCATCCACTGGCAGCCGGCTGAAGGGCCTATTGATGCTTCGCGACTGCTGCAGCTTGCGCCCGAGCTGGCAAGCGAAGGCGCGGCGGCACTGCCGCTGGAAAGCAACGGCAAACGCCCGCCGCGTGCGCAGCTGGAAGCATTGCTGCAGGAACATCGCAATGACCGCGAGGGCATGGCACAGGCGCTGGGCGTATCACGCACCACGCTATGGCGCTGGCTGCGCGCGGAGGGTCTGTAGAGCCGAGCCCATGCTCGGCTGCTTCTGCAGGGACAACAGCCGAGCATGGGCTCGGCTCTACAGCAGCCCCGGCACCGCCCTGACTTACGGATACAGCAGTCGCTTGCTCCAGCGCCCTTCAGCACCGGCTTCATAGCACCAGCGCTCGTGCAGGCGGAACTGCGCGCCGTACCAGAACTCGATGCGGTCAGGCACCACGCGCAGGCCGCTCCAGCCGTCCGGGCGCGGCACGTCCTGGCCCTCGAAGCGGGCTTCGACCTCGGCCACGCGCGCGTCGAATTCCTCGCGCGTGGCCAGCGTCTTCGACTGCTGCGAAGCCCAGGCGCCGATCTGGCTCATCCGCGGGCGGCTGGCGAAATAGGCGTCGGCCTCGGCATCGGCCACCTGCTCGACGCGACCCTCGATGCGCACCTGGATGCCGGCCTCGCGCAGGCTGCGCCACAGGAACAGCAGTGCAGCCTGCGGATTGGCCTGCAGCTCCCGGCCCTTGTGGCTGTCCAGGTGGGTGTAGAACACGAAGCCACGCTCATCGAACGCCTTCAGCAGCACGGTGCGCGCCGACGGACGGCCGTGCGTATCGGCGGTGGCCACGGTCATGGCGTTCGGCTCGACCTCGCGGCTCTGCCTGGCCTCTTCGAACAGGCTGGCAAACGTGGACAGGGCTTCGGCGTACAGGTCGCTCATGATTGCGTTCTTCTCACACGGATTGGGCTATTGTGGCTGCATGGCCGCTGCTGCGTATATGCCCCAGGTGAAAGGATTCCCCGAAACATTGGCCGAACAGGTGCTGGACGACGCACTGGGCAGTGGCGCAGCGGTTCCAGTATTGGCGATCAGCGGCCTGCAGGGGAGCGGCAAATCGACGCTGGCCGCGCAGGTCGTGGCCCGCGCCCAGGCACGCGGCCTGAACGCCGCCACGCTGTCCATTGATGATGTCTACCTGACCCGCGCACAGCGGCAGCGGCTGGCCCGCCAGGTGCATCCACTGCTGATCACCCGGGGCCCGCCGGGAACCCATGACCTGCCGCTGGCCCACGCAGTGCTGGATGCGGTGGCCGCGCGCCAGCCCTTCGCGATGCCGCGTTTCGACAAGCTGGCCGACGAACGCCTGCCCGAAGCGCAATGGCCGCGCCTGCACCAACCGCTGGACCTGCTGGTGTTCGAAGGCTGGTTTCTGGGCACGCCCGCGCAGGATGACAACGCGCTGGACAGCCCGTTGAACGCGCTGGAGCGCGAGGCCGACGCCGATGGCCGCTGGCGGCGCTGGTGCAACCAGGCGCTGGCCCGCGACTACCCGGCGCTGTGGCAGCGCTGCGACCGGCTATGGTTCCTTCATCCGCCGGATTTTTCGGTGGTACCGCGCTGGCGCTGGCAGCAGGAGCAGAACCTGCAAGCCGCGCAGCCGGGCCGGCACGGCATGAGCCGGCCACAGCTGGAGCGCTTCGTGCAGTACTACGAGCGGGTCAGTCGGCAGGCACTGCACACCCTGCCCGCCCTCGCCGACCACGTGGTGGTACTGGACGGCCAGCGCCAAGTGCAGGACGTGCGCTGAGCACGCCTATTCCACCAGGAAGGTCACCCGCAGGTTGACCCGCCATTCGGTGATCTCGCCGCTGCCATTGGTGACCACCTTGGTCTCGTTCACCCAGGCGCCCTGGATGCCCTTGACCGTCTCGGAGACCTTCTTCAGCCCACTGCGCACGGCGTCCTCCACGCTCTTCGGCGAGGAGGCGGTGATTTCGATGACCTTGGCGACCGTCATGGCCTGTACTCCGGCTGGCGCGGGAGACCCCGCTGGAACGCCTACCCTGACGTGAAGAACGTAAAGGCCAGGGCACGGAGGTGTTAGCATCAGAGGGCATGAATCCTGCTCCGAACCTGATCCTGATCGGCCCGATGGGCGCCGGCAAAACCTGCATCGGCCGCCGCTTGGCCGAGCGCTTCACGCTGGACTTCGTCGATGTCGACCAGGCCATCGTCGATGCCGCCGGTGCCAGCATCCCGACCATCTTCGAGCACGCCGGCGAAGCCGGTTTCCGCAACCATGAACGCGAGGCCCTGGCCCGTGTGCTGGAAGGCCGCGGCCAGCTGGTCTCCACCGGCGGCGGCGCGGTGCTGGACCCCGACAACCGTGCACTGATCGCCCGCCGCGGCTTCGTGGTCTACCTGCGGGTCAGCGTGACCGCGCAGCTGGAACGCCTGGCCCGCGACAAGGGCCGGCCGCTGCTGCAACGCCCGGACCGCGAGCAGGTGCTGCACGACCTGGCCGCACACCGCGACCCGCTATACCGCGAACTGGCCGACCTCACCCTCGATACCGACCCGTACACCGCTGCCGATGCGACTGCCCAGCTGGTGGTCAAGCTGGCCACGCAATGGCAGCGCCAGGACCTGACTGCATGACTTCCCCCGCCCTGCTGCAGGTCGCCGTTGGCGGCGACCGCCCCTACACCATCACCATCGGCGCCGGTGCCCAGGCCGATGGCGCTGCACTGGCCGCGCACGTTCGCGGCCGCCACGTGCTGCTGCTCAGCGACAGCGAAGTCGCCCCGCGCTATCTGGCACCGGTGAAGCAGACCCTGCTGGCCGCGCGCCCCGACCTGATCATCGGCGAGCACGTGCTGGCCGCCGGTGAGGCCTCCAAGACGCTGGCCGAATTCGGCCGCGCGATCGAAGCGCTTGCGGCGCTCGGCGCCACGCGCGACGCCTGTGTCTTCGCCCTCGGCGGCGGCGTGGTCGGTGACCTTGCCGGATTTGCCGCCGCCTGCTGGATGCGCGGCGTGGACTGCGTGCAGCTGCCGACCACCCTGCTGGCGATGGTCGATTCGTCGGTGGGCGGCAAGACCGCCGTCGACATCCCGGCCGGCAAGAACCTGGTCGGCGCCTTCCATCCGCCGCGTGCGGTCATCGCAGATACCCGCGTGCTGGCCACCCTGCCGCCGCGCGAACTGCGTGCAGGCCTGGCCGAAGTGGTGAAGTACGGTGCGCTGGGCGACGCGGTGTTCTTCGAATGGCTGCAGCAGCATGCCGATGCGCTGGTCGCCGGTGAAGACCACGTGCTTTCCGAAGCCATCGCGCGCAGCTGCCGGCACAAGGCCGCCATCGTCGAGCGCGATCCGTTCGAGAAGGGCGAACGTGCCCTGCTCAACCTCGGGCATACCTTCGGCCATGCCATCGAAACCGAGCAGGGCTACTCGGCTCCAGGCCGCGATGCG
The DNA here is from genome assembly GCF_006228405.1 of Stenotrophomonas sp. pho. NCBI lineage: Bacteria > Pseudomonadati > Pseudomonadota > Gammaproteobacteria > Lysobacterales > Lysobacteraceae > Stenotrophomonas > Stenotrophomonas sp. pho. Next base: position 3,338,044 of record NZ_CP029759.1, read on the forward strand.
CTGAACCATGGCGAGGCGGTGGCGGTGGGCATGGTGCTGGCGGCGAAGCTGTCCACCGACCTCGGCCTGGCCGACGATGCCGACCGCGCTCGCCTGCAGGCACTGTTGGAACGCCTCGGCCTGCCGGTGGCGATCCCGGCCGGGCTGGACCCGCAGGCCCTGCTCGGCCGCATGCGCCTGGACAAGAAGAACGTGGCCGGCCGCCTGCGCCTGGTGCTGTGGCGCGGCATGGGCCGCGCCGAAGTGGTGCCGGACGTCGATGAGGCGGCGGTACTGAAGGTGCTGTCAGCCAGGTAGAGCCGGCCGCTGGCCGGCTCCTCCACGCATGAAGTTGCCGGCCAGCGGCCGGCACTACCACGTTGCGGCAGGGGTCACCCCTGCCCCGCTACAATCGGCGCCATGCACGTCTACCTGCAACATCCCGACGCCGGTGCGCAGGCACCGCGTTTCCTGCGCCTGAGCCTGCAGCCGGACCTGTTCGGCGGCTGGGAGCTGCTGCGCGAGAGCGGCCGCGTCGGCAGCCGCTCGCAGCTGCGGCGCGAGCTGTTCCTGCAGGCCGACGACGCCCGCCACGCCTTCGAGAAGGCCCGCGATGCCGAACTGCATCGCGGCTTCCAGATCCTTTCGCACGGCGACTGACGCCGCTGCTCCTCCCGTCCAAGGAATGCCCATCGTGACCAGCCCTCTCCGCAACGATCGCCTGCTGCGCGCCCTGCGCCGCGAACCGGTGGACTGCACCCCCGTCTGGCTGATGCGCCAGGCCGGCCGCTACCTGCCGGAATACCGCGCGACCCGGGCCAAGGCCGGTAGCTTCCTGGCCATGGCCAAGACCCCGGAGATCGCCTGCGAAGTCACCCTGCAGCCGCTGCGCCGGTTCCCCCTGGACGCAGCCATCCTGTTCTCGGACATCCTCACCATTCCCGATGCGATGGGCCTGGAGCTGTACTTCGTCGAAGGCGAAGGCCCGAAGTTCCGCCATCCGGTGCGTGATGAAGCGGCCATCGCCAAGCTGGCGGTGCCGGACATGGAGCAGGACCTGGGCTACGTGATGGATGCGGTACGCCTGATCCGCCGCGAGCTGGACGGCCAGGTGCCGCTGATCGGCTTCTCCGGCAGCCCCTGGACGCTGGCCTGCTACATGGTGGAAGGCGGCGGCAGCAAGGATTTCGCACGCATCAAGGCGATGGCGCTGAACCATCCGCAGGCGCTGCACCGCCTGCTGGAGGTCACCACCGAAGCGGTGATCGCCTACCTCGGTGCGCAACGCGCGGCCGGTGCGCAGGCGCTGCAGGTGTTCGACACCTGGGGTGGCGTGCTGTCCCCGGCGATGTACCGCGAGTTCTCGCTGCGTTACCTGCAGCGGATTGCACAGGGCCTGGATCGCGGCGAAGGCAGCGAGCGCACGCCGCTGATCCTGTTCGGCAAGGGCACCGGCCTGCACCTGGAAGCACTGTCGCAGACCGGCGCCGATGCACTTGGCCTGGACTGGACGCTGGACCTGGACGAAGCAATGCGCCGCACCGGTGGTCGCGTCGCGCTGCAGGGCAACCTCGACCCGACCACGCTGTACGCCTCGCCGGATGCGATCGCCACGGCCGCAGCGCGCGTGCTCGACACCTATGCCGCCGGCAACGGCGGCTCGCGCGAAGGCCATGTGTTCAACCTCGGCCACGGCATGTCGCCGGACATGGACCCGGCGCATGTGCAGGTCCTGGTCGACGCGGTGCACGCGCACAGCCAACGCTGAGCATTCCGCATGCCATCACGGCGCGATGTTGATCGCGCCGTGACCCGCAGTGCGCGATCATGGCGGCCCCCACGCTGCACCGGCCACACCCCATGTCCACATCGCCATCGACCTACAACCGCCAGCGTCCCCTGCTGTGGCTGGTGTCCCTGGCGATCTTCATGCAGATGCTGGACTCGACCATCGTCAACACGGCGCTGCCAGCGATGGCGGCCAGCCTGGGCGAGAGCCCGCTGCAGATGCAGTCGGTGGTGTTCAGCTATGCGCTGGCGGTCGCCACCTTCATTCCCGCCTCGGGCTGGATCGCCGACCGCTATGGCACCCGGCGCACCTTCCTGGTGGCGATCATCCTGTTCACCCTCGGCTCGCTGGCCTGCGCGTTGGCCCAGCACCTGCACCAGCTGGTCGGCGCGCGCGTGCTGCAGGGCATCGGCGGTGCGATGCTGCTGCCGGTCGGTCGGCTGGCGGTGATGCGCTCGGTGCCGCGCGAGGATTTCCTGCGCGCGATGAGCTTCATCGCCATCCCCGCGCTGGTCGGCCCGCTGATCGGCCCGACGCTGGGCGGCTGGCTGGTCGAGATCGCCTCATGGCACTGGGTGTTCCTGATCAACCTGCCGATCGGCGTGATCGGTTTCATCGCCGCGATGAAGATCATGCCCGACCATTACGCCAGCCATCGCACCCGTTTCGACCTGCGCGGCTACATCATGCTGGCCTTTGCGATGGTGGTGCTGTCGCTGGCCTTGGACGGCATCTCCGGACTCGGCACCCCACACGCGCTGGTGATGCTGATGACGGTCGCGGGCCTGGCTGCGCTGGTGGGCTACTGGCTGCATGCCGCCAATTCCACCGCACCCTTGTTCTCGCTGGCCCTGTTCCGCGTACCCAGCTACCGCATCGGCATCCTCGGCAACCTGTTCTCACGCATCGGCAGCAGTGCCATGCCGATGCTGATCCCGCTGCTGCTGCAGGTCGGCCTCGGCCTCGGCCCGATGAACGCCGGCCTGATGATGGTGCCCGTAGCGGCGGCTGGCATGGTGTCGAAGAAACTGGCAGTGAAGCTGGTCGAACGTTACGGCTACCGCCGCGTGCTGATGACCAACACCGTGCTGGTGGGGCTGGCAATGGCCAGCTTCATCCTGATGACACCTGGCCAGCACCTGGCCTGGCGCCTGGTGCAGCTTGCGTTCTTCGGCGCGGTCAATTCACTGCAGTTCACCGTGATGAACACCGTGACGCTGCGCGACCTTGACCGCGAATTCGCCAGTTCCGGCAACAGCCTGCTGTCGATGGTGATGATGCTGGCCGCCGGTTTCGGCGCTGCGGCGGCCGGCAGCCTGCTGGCCGCGTTCGGCAATCACCTGGACAGCAACAGCGCGACCGCCGCGCTGCATGCCACATTCCTGTGCGTGGGCGCGATCACCCTGACCTCGACGATGATCTTCTGGCAGCTGCCTGACACCAAGCCCGAACCGCGGCAGGTCGAGCACGTCGCGGAGTGAGGATGGTTCGGCAGGGCCTGCGGCCCTGCACCCGCGGTAGTGCCGGCCGCTGGCCGGCAACAGCAACAGCCAAAGCGGCATTCCGTGGGTTGGCGGGGCGGTGTCGCAGTGCGGGGACGCCGCAAGTACGTCCCTGTAGGCTTGTCAGCCGCATCCATGCGGCTGACACCCCGCACTGCGACACCGCCCCACCTCTGACGGATTCCGGCGGCTCTTGGTAGGTGTCGACCTTGGTCGACACATCTGTCAGATATCGAAATCGATCTGGGGTCAGATCCGTTTTCCTACGGGAAACGGATCTGACCCCACGCCATTTCAACAGCTCGCAGAATTCTGTCGAAGGCGGGGTGGGTCCACAGGCCCTGCAGAACCTACCTACCCGTGGCCCTGGCGATCGCTTCCACCAACAGCTCACCAGTCACCGGCTTGCGCAGGAAGCCGCCAATGCCGGCTGCTTCCACCTGCTGCTGCAGGTCCGGATCGGTCCGCGCCGTCACTGCCAGCAGCGGCAGCATGTAGCCCTGGTTGCGCAGGTGCTGGGCCAGCTCGAAACCACTCAGGCCCGGCAGGTCCAGATCCAGCAGGCCGACGTCGAAATCGCCGGCACTGATCTCGCGCAGCGCCGCCAGCGCATGGCCGGCATGCACCACCTCGTGGCCGCGTGCGCTCAACAGGCCACGCACCACGTCGGCCACGGTGGCATCGTCCTCGACCAGCAGCACCCGCAGCGGCGGCATGTTCGCCGCTTCGTCGCGATGCCCCTCGGCCGATGCCTCGGCATCGCTGTTCACCACCAGCGGCAACGGCAAGGTCACGCCGAAACAGGTGCCCCGACCCAGCTGGCTCTCCACCTGGATCCGCCCCTGCATCGCATGCGCCAGCTCGCGGCAGATCGCCAGACCGAGGCCACTGCCACCGTACTGCGCGGCGGTTCGTGCACCATCGGCCTGCTCGAAGCGGCGGAACAGGCGCTGCTGTTGTTCCTGGCTGATGCCCGGGCCGGTATCGCGCACCTCGAAGTGCAGCGCACGCAGCTCGCCATCGCAACGTGCATGCAGGGTGATAGTGCCGCGGCTGGTGAATTTCACTGCGTTCGACAGCAGGTTGAGCAGGATCTGCCGCACGCGCATGGCATCACCGGTCGCCTGCAGGCCCGCAGGCAGCTGGTTGTCGAGGACGAAGCGCAGGCCCTTCTGTGCAGCCAGCGGGCCCATCAGCGCCGCCAGATCCTGCAACAGGCCATTCAACGCAAACGACTGCGACTGCAGTTCCAGGCGCCCGGACTCGATCCGCGCCAGGTCCAGCGCATCGTTGACCAGGTGCAGCAGGTGCTCGCCAGCATGCCGGATCGACTGCGTGTAGCCACGCTGCTGCGGGTCCAGTGGCGAGGCAAGCAGCAGCTCGCTCATGCCCAGCACGCCGGTCATCGGCGTGCGGATCTCATGGCCAAGGTTGGCCAGGAAGCGGGTCTTGGCCGCCGACGCCTGCTCGGCCAGTTCCTGCTTGTGCAGCGCCAGCTGGTAGGCGTGCCGCCGCTGCAGGCGGCGTCGGTACAGCCAGGCAAACCAGCTGGTCAGCAGCAACCCGACCGACGCCAGCACCAGCAGGCCGGACAGGCTGCGCCACCACGGCGGCTGCACGCGGAATTCCAGGCTCTGCACCCGCGACCACACATGGTCGGCCGACCGGGCCTGTACTTCCAGCCGGTAGCTGCCCGGCGCCAGGCGCGAGAACAGGCGCTCGCCGGCCGGGCCGACTTCGACCCAATCGGGGTCGTAGCCGGCCAGGCGGTAGCGGTACGTATTGGACGCCGAGTCGGCGAAGGACAGCAATCGCGCGACGATGCGCAGGTCGCGGTCGCCATCGGCGATCTGCAACGGCGCATCGTGGGTCATGTCCAGCACCTGCTCGTTGCGGCGCACTTCCACCCGCTCGATCACCAGCGGGGCGCGACGGACCGAAGGCCGTACCTGCTCCGGGTCGAACACCACCGCGCCCGCTGCCGTTCCGGCCACCAGATGGCCATCGGCCGCTGCGATCAAGGTGTGCTCGCGGAATTCCTGGCTTGGCAGGCCGTCGTGCACGCCGTACAGGCGCACGCTCTGCCCATCGGCACTGACACGTACCAGGCCGCGTGCGCTGGTCGCCCAGGCCACGCCCTGCGCATCCACCACCAGGCCGGAGGCGGAGATCGCCGGATAGCCCTGTTCGGCACCGACCACCGCCTGCCGTTCCAGGCGTCCCTGGCTCCAGCGGTAACGGGACAGGCGACCATCCTCGGACAACCAGACCTGGCCGTCACGGCCCACATGCAACGCATGGATCGCCGTTGCCGGCGCACCCGGCACCGGCTGGAAGCGCTCGCTTTCCGGCAGCCACTGCAACAGGCCACGGCTGCTGGCCAGCCAGATGTGGTCCTGCGGACCGCATTCCACATCGAGGTTGAGCTGGCCCTGCTGCAGGCCGCGCTGGCCATTGTCCAGCTGGCGCCGCACGTGGCCGTCGAGATCGCGCTGCTGCACGCCTGCGGGCAGCATCAACCAGAGGCTGTCGCCGTCGCAGGTCATCATCGCTTCGACCACCCCTTCCATCGCCGCATCTGCACCGGCATCACGGCCCCAACGACGCAGTTCGCGCCGTTGCGGGTCGTAGCGCACCAGCGCATCGGTCGATCCAATCCAGACCTGGCCACGCCGGTCCTCACGCACCGAGGTCAACCAGTGCATGCCGTTGACCCAGGTGCGATGCTGCTCGATCCTGCCGGTCTTCGGATCGAAGCGGTCCAGCGCGCCATGGCTGCCCACCGTCCAGACGCCGCCGTTGCTGGAGGGGCTGGTACCCAGCACGAGCGCATTGCGCAGCGAGCTGGGGTCGTCCTCCAGGCGCGACAGCACCGAGAACTGCCACCAGCGTGGCAGCAGGTGCCACAGCCCGGCATTGGTGCTGGCCAACCAGATGCCACCTTCGCGGTCCTCGTAGGCACCGGTCCAGTTCGGCCGTACCGGACCGCGCGCGATCGCGCTGTACAGCGGCACGGTCTGGTACTGGCCATCGACCGCACGCCCCAGCCCGGTGCGTGTATCCAGCCAGTGCCCGCCCTGCTCGTCGCGCAGCATCATGCCCAGCACCTGCTCGCCCGGCGGCAGCTTCCACGGGGGGGCTTCGAAGCGGCCATCCGGGCGGCGCACGGTGGCGCCGGCCATCGTGCTGATCCACAGGCTGCCATCCGGTTCGGCGGTCAGTCCGTTGATCAGAAGGCTGGGGATGATGTCCGTACCGACACGCTCGAAGTCGGTCCCGGTCCAGCGCGCCACGCCATGCTTGGTGCCGATCCACAGGCTGCCATCGGCCAGCGTGGCCAGGTAGGGCACCGACGACGAAGGCAGGCTGCGCGGATTGTTCGGCTCGGGCAGGAAGCGCTGCAGGCGATCCTGGCTGTCCAGGCGGTACAGGCCGCCTTCGTGGGTACCGAACCAGATCGAGCCATCAGGCGTGCTGGCCAGGCTCCAGACCGTGTTGGTACCCATCAACGGCTGGCTGCTGCGGTCGTAGAAGTGCAACTGGCGGCGGTCGGCCGACATGCGCACCAGGCCGGCGTTCTCGGTGCCTATCCACAACTGGTTGCGGGCATCGACCAGCACCGTCCAGATGCGGTTGTCACGCAGTCCATCCTCGGAACGCCACACGCGGTAGGTGCGGCCGTCATAGCGGGCCAGGCCATCGTTGGTGGCGATCCACAGGTAACCGTAGCGATCCTCGGCCATGCGGTTGACGGTATTGGACGGCAGGCCATCGAACACCGTCACCTGCCGCGGGCTCGGAGGCACCGGCTGTGCCGCAGCGGGCAACGCGCAGCACAGGAGGACCAGCAGCAGCATCGCCGCCCGCAGATACACCACCGATTGCCTCCTCACGCTGGTCCTGATGATTCCCGCGCTGCGGGCGTCGGCATGGTAAACCGAAAGTCGCGCCGTTCACGCCCGGCGTCGGCGTCGTCACGCAGTCGCCTGTCGTTTCGCACGCGCCTGGGCGATGGCCGTCACCAGCAGGTCGCCGGTCACCGGCTTGCGCAGGAAGCCATCGAAGCCTGCGGCCAGCACCTGGGTTTCGGCATAGGCATCGGAACGGGCGGTCACCGCCACCAGCGGCAGTTCATAGCCCATGGTGCGCAGCTGGCGGGCGATGGCCGTACCGTCCAGCGCGGGCAGATCGAGATCGAGCAGGCCGACGTCGAAACCATCGGTGGCGATCTCCGACAGCGCGCCCAGGCCATGCAGCACGTGGACCACCTCATGCCCGCGCACGCGCAGCAGGCCGGCGATGACCTCGGCCACCGTGGCATCGTCCTCGACCAGCAGGATGCGCAGCGGCGGCAGTTCCGGCAGGGCCGCCACGTCGCCCGCTTCGCTGGCGGCCTGGCGCGTCCAGGGCAGGGGCAGGCGCACGCGGAACCGCGCGCCCTTGCCAGGCTGGCTGTCCACTTCGATGCGCCCCCCATCGCCACCGCCAGTTCCTGGCAGATCGCCAGCCCCAGACCACTGCCGCCGTAGCGCGACGCGGTACGCGGGCCGTCGGCCTGTTCGAAACGATGGAACAGGCGCTGCTGCTGCTCGGCATTGATGCCCGGGCCGCTGTCATGCACTTCGAAACACAGGCCGCCCTTTTCTTCCAGGCGTACGGCCAGGCCGACGTGGCCGCGCTCGGTGAATTTGATCGCGTTGCCGAGCAGATTCAGCAGGATCTGGCGCACGCGCATCTCGTCGCCACTGACACTGATCGGCCCGGGCGGGTCTTCGCCGCGCTGGAACACCAGCTGGCGTTGCTGCGCGATCGGCTGCATCAGGCCCTGCACCTGGTCCAGCAGCTCCCCCAGATCGAACGGGCGCAGGTCCAGCTCCAGCCGCCCGGCTTCGATCCGGGCCAGGTCCAGGGCATCGTTGACCAGCCGCAGCAGATGGCTGCCGGCCTGCTGGATGGACCCGGCGTAGCCGCGCTGCACCGGATCCAGCGGAGTCGCCAGCAGCAGTTCGCTCATGCCCAGCACGCCAGTCATTGGCGTGCGGACTTCGTGGCCCAGCGTAGCCAGGAAACGGCTCTTGGCCTGCGAGGCCTGCTCGGCCAACTGCTGCTTGTGCACCGTCAGCTGCCATTGCTGGCGGCGGCGCAGCCGCGCGCGGATCGACCAGACCAGAACCACCAGCAGCAACGACCCCAGCAGGATGTAGCCGAATATCGCCATGCCGCTGCGCCACCACGGCGGCAGCACCTTCACCTGCAACTGCTGCGAAGGTGTCCACGCGCCCCGGGCAGTCGCGGCCTGCACCTCGATGACATAGCGGCCGGTCGGCAGCCGCGACAGGGTGCGCTGGCCATCGCCCCCTGCTCCACCCAGTCCTGGTCGTAACCCTGCACGCGGAAGCGATACCGGTTGCCCTGCGGGCTGGCATAGGAAAGCAGCCGCGCATCGATCTGCAGATCGCGGTCGTCCGGTCCCAGCAGCAGGGTGCCGGTGAGCGGCAGCGGTTGCCAGCCGCGTGCGTCGTCGCGCCGCACCCGCACTTCGGCGATCACCAGCGATGAAGGCGGCAGCACGGTGTCGTCGGCATTCACATCAAAGGCGACCAGGCCGGTCTGGGTAACCGCCAACACGCGGCCATCGGCGTTCACCGCAGGTGGCCGACCGGTGAACTCGGCATCGGACAGGCCATCGCGTTCGTTGAACTGTTGCAGGCGCCGCGTCTTCGGGTCCCACCGCAGCAGGCCGCGCGGCGTCGTGGCCCACAGCTGGCCATTGTCGGCCAGCGCCAGCCCCCCATGGTCACCGGCGGCACGCCCGCACTGCCGTCGATGCGCTGGATCAGGCGCAGGCTCATGCCATCCCACTGGTAGCGCTCGAAGGCGCCTTGGCGCGCCAGCCACAACTGCTGCGGATCGATCCATGCCAGATCGTAGATCGGGCCGCGCGAAACGCCGGGCACTGCCTCGAAGCGTCCGGCCTGCTCACGCCAGATGCCCATGTCGCCCATCACCCAGGGCCGGCCGTGGGCGTCGAAGCGGATCTGCTCGATCGGCGCATCGGCCGTCCCGCGGAAATGTTCCAGCGGATGACTGTGCAGCAGCCGGCCCTCTGCATCGCGCTGCTGCAGGTCCAGGCCCATCACCGACACCCACACCGTGCCATCAGGGGCCTGCCGCATCAGGTCGATGCGCTGGCGCAGGTCGGCACTGCCATCGATCCGCAGATCACGCAATGCGCCGGTGGCCGGATCGTAGACGCTGATGCGGCCGCCGCGTCCCAGCCACAGGCGACCATCCGGGCGCGGCAGCACCGACCACACCACGCCGTTGCCGAGCTGCCGGTCGCTGGCCAGCAGGCGCAGGGTGCCCTGCGCATCAAGCTGGTACACCCCTCGCGCCGAGCCGACGTAGTAGTTCTTCCCGTCGCTGGCCGCGCTCAACAGGTACTGGCTGTCCAGCGGCTTGCCGTCGAGCTGGTTCCAGATCGAGAAGCGCCGCCAGTCCGGTGGCAGATAGGCCAGGCCCTGGGTCAGCAACGCCACCCACAGTCCGCCCTCGTGGTCCTGCAGCAGGTCAAGCACACCGCTGTGCGCGGTCAGGAAGCCGCTGCCGCGGTCCCCCTCCAGCCGGCGCAACGCCGCCGCATCCCCTCGCAACAGGCCATCGGAGGTACCCGCCCAGTAGCCCCCCTGGCGATCGGCCAGGACCAGGGCCGACCGCAGCTGGGCACTGTCGGCCCATCGCGGGCGACTGACCCGGTCCTGCCCATCGATGCGGTAGAGGCCATCGTTCTGGCTGCCTACCCAGATCGAACCGTCTGCATCACGGCTCAACCGGAGCACGCTCAGCCTCCCCAGTTCCCGCGCGGCCACCGGCTCGAAGCCGCTGCCGTTCCAACGCGCCACACCGGCTTCGGTGCCGACCCACAGGCGGCCCCGCGCGTCGACCAGGCTGGTGAAGATGCTGTTGCTGGGCAGGCCACCCGGGCGCGCGGGATCATGGGTGTAGAGGCGCACGCTGCCGTCTTCGCCGAAACGGCAGACGCCATGGTTGTTGGTCCCGATCCACAAGGCGTCGTCGACATAGGCCAGTGCCCAGAACTGCCCCTGGCAGGTGGAATTGACCGTATCGAAGGTCTGGAAGCGCTCGCGGTCGGCATCCAGGCGTGCCACGCCCTTGCCATTGATGCCCACCCAGACCCGGTCCAGCGGGTCGATCAGCAGGGTCTCGATCTCGTTGCCAGGCAACGAGCCCGGCTGTTCCGGGTCGTGCTCCCAGACCCGCAGGCTGTTGCCGTCATAGCGGGCGAGTCCACCATCGGTGGCGGCCCAGACGTGGCCCTGGCGATCCTCGGCCAGCGCCACCACCATGCGAGACGGCAAGCCTTCGGCGGCACCGAAGCGGCGCAGGCGTGGTGTTTCTGCCATGTCCAGGGTCGCAGCCGCCGTGGCCATCGCCACCAGCAGCAGTCCCATACCTGCGATGCCACGGCACCACAGGCGCCAGCCGCTCGTCATCCTGAACCCCCTGTCCTGCGCCGATTGTCACACAGGGCCGGGGTCATGGCTGCAACAGCCTGTTTCCAGCGGCGGCACCACCACGAACTGTTGCACCCATGCACGCAACGTTGGCAGGGGGCTGTGCGTATGATCGCAGCGTCCCCTTCCGGAGCCCGCCATCGATGCGTCCCTGCCTGGCCCTGCTGCCGATGCTGCTCGCCACCGCCCCTGCCTGGGCGGCCGCTGACACCTATCGCCTCGATCCGGTGCACACGCGGGTGCTGTTCTCGATCGACCACGCAGGCTACTCGCAGGCCATGGGCACGGTATCGGGCAGCGAGGGGCGCGTGCGGTTCGATCCCGACAACTGGCGCGACGCCACCGTGGAAGTGGATATTCCGGTGTCGCGGCTGGACCTTGGTGATGCCAAGTGGAACCAGGCCACCTTGGCCCGCAGCCTGCTCGACGGCGAGCGCTTCCCGACCGCGCGGTTCGTCTCCACCAAAGTCGAACCGATCGATGCCAGGCGCGCCCACGTGATCGGCACGCTGACCCTGCGCGGGGTCAGCCAGGAAATCACGCTGGATGTGACCCTCAACGCCATCAAGCGCTATCCGCTTCCCCCGTTCCGACGCACCGCCGGTTTTTCCGGCAGCACCACGCTGAGCCGGCGCGCGTTCGGCATCACCGCCTGGCCGGGCGTCATCGGTGATGCAGTACAGCTGAGGATCGAGGCGGAAGCCACCCTCGACCGCAGCGACGCCCCGGGAACTCCCGCTCCCCTTCCACACTCCGACCCCAAGACGGCCCGCTAGAGGACCCCTCATGACCGCCAAGAACACCCCCGCCGCCTGGGGGAGCGTCAGCCAGATCCTGCACTGGTTGATCGCACTGCTGATCCTCGCCCTGGGCGTGGTCGGCCTGACCATGGACGAACTGCCCAAGACGCCCAAGTACTTCTGGGTCTACACCGCGCACAAGTCGATCGGCATCACCGTGCTGGCGCTGGTGCTGTTCCGCCTGGGCTGGCGCCTGTACGCCGGGGCACCGAAGCCGGTGCCGGGCGTGCCCAGCTGGCAGGAGCGCATTGCCAGCGCCACCCACGTGCTGCTGTATGTGCTGATGTTCGCCATCCCGCTGTCGGGCTGGCTGTACGATTCGGCCAGTGGCCTGCGCCCGTTCCGTTGGTTCGGCCTGGTCGACGTGCCCAAGCTGAGCGGCCCCGACCCGCAGGTCGTCGCGGTGTCCCATGCCCTCCACGAATACGGCTTCTGGCTGTTGATCGCGGTGGTGCTGGCCCATGCCGGCGCTGCCTTCTACCACCACCTGTTCCAGCGCGATGCAACGCTGTCCCGCATGTTGCCGCGTGGCTGGCTCGCCTCCCCTCAGAAGGACTGACCGATGAACCTGAAACTGACCACTCCGGCCGCCGTGGCCGCCGCCCTGGCCGGCATGCTGGCCACCGCTCCGGCACTCGCTGCCGATTACGCGCAGGCTCCCGGCGCCGGTTCGATCCTGGTGTTCGCCACCAAGTACGACGGCGAAGTGTTCACCGGCAGCTTCCCTGGCTTCGCGACCAAGCTCAGCTTCGACCCGGCCAACCCGGCTGCCGGTTCGCTGGATGTGGTGATTCCGCTGGCAGGCGCCAAGAGCGGCAACAGCGATCGTGACTCGACCCTGCAGGGCGCCGACTTCTTCAACGTCGGCAAGTTCGCCACCGCGCGCTACACCGCCAAGGGCTTCCGCGCCATGGGCAATGACCAGTTCGCCGCCGATGGCACCCTGGAGCTTCGTGGTGTCAGCAAGCCGGTCACGCTGACCTTCACCTGGAAGCCGGGCACCCAGCCGGTGCTGACCGGCAAGGCCACGGTCAAGCGCCTGGACTTTGGCGTCGGCGGCGGTGACTGGGCCGACACCAAGACCATCCCGGACGAAACCGCGATCAGCACGATCGTGAAGTTCGACGCGAAATAAACCGCATCTGGTAGTGCCGGCCGCTGGCCGGCATCACCGGGAACAGAGGGGTTGCCGGCCAGCGGCCGGCACTACCGATCGACGGCCAACCACGCCTGAACCGTGGCCGCGTCGAACGGCCAGTCCAGCTCGCGGTCGCCGCGCTCGTCACGCAGCACCGGCACCCGCGTGCCATAGCGCGCTTCCAGCGCCGGCTGGTCGTCCAGGAACACCGATTCGAACTCCGGCGCCCGTGCCCTGGCCAGCTCGGCCAGGGCCATGTCGCACAGGTGGCAATCGTCACGTTGGATAAGGGTCAACACCGGCCGGGCTCCCGTGGCGGAAATGCTGCGCCGCAGCCATGGAAGTGCGGCGTGAACCGCTAGAATAGCGATCTCTTCCGGTACCCGCAGTACGGCAACCATGGCTGTCAGCACGTTCGACGTTTTCAAGATCGGCATTGGCCCGAGTTCCTCGCACACCGTCGGGCCGATGAAGGCCGCCGAGCGATTCATCCATCGCTGGCTGCTCGACCCGGGCCGCCTGCACGAGGTCGCGCGCATCCGCGCCGATGTCTATGGCTCGCTGGCACTGACCGGCCGCGGCCACGGCACCGACAAGGCGATCCTGCTGGGCCTGGAAGGCCAGCGGCCGAACCTGATCGATCCGGACATCATTCCGGCCACGCTGGAGCGCATCCGCAGCAGCAAGCGCATCCAGCTGATGGGCCAGCACGAGATCGCCTTCGACGAGAAGCGCGACCTCGGCATGAACAAGCGCCAGAAGCTGCCCTACCACACCAACGGCATGCGCTTCACTGCCTACAACGCCGACGACGAAGTGATCGCCACCCGCGACTATTATTCGGTCGGCGGCGGCTTCGTGGTCAACCAGGACGACGCGGCCGATGATCGCATCGTGCCCGACGAGACCCCGCTGCCCTACCCGTTCAAGAGCGGCGACGAGCTGCTGGCGCAGACCGCGCGCAGCGGCCTGAGCATTGCCCAGCTGATGTTCGAGAACGAGAAGTGCTGGCGCAGCGAAGACGAGATCCGCGCGCGGCTGCGCGAGATCTGGAGTGCGATGCAGTCGTGCGTGGCGCGCGGCATCCGCGAGGAAGGCGTGCTGCCGGGTGGCCTGAAGGTGGGCCGTCGTGCGCCGGCGTTGTACCGCGAACTGTCGTCGAAGCCGGAAGCGGCGATGCGCGACCCGCTGACCACGCTGGACTGGGTCAACCTGTACGCACTGGCAGTGAACGAGGAGAACGCTGCCGGTGGCCGCGTAGTGACTGCGCCGACCAACGGTGCGGCCGGTGTGCTGCCGGCGGTGCTGCACTACTTCGATCGCTTCTGCCCGGGCGCGAACGAACAGCGCGTGTTCGACTTCCTGCTGACCTCGGCGGCGATCGGCATCCTCTACAAGGAAAACGCCTCGATTTCCGGCGCCGAAGTGGGCTGCCAGGGCGAGGTTGGCGTGGCCTGCTCGATGGCGGCCGGTGGCCTGGTCGCGGCACTGGGCGGCAACCCCAGCCAGATCGAGAACGCCGCGGAAATCGGCATGGAACACAACCTGGGCCTGACCTGCGACCCGATCGGTGGCCTGGTGCAGATTCCCTGCATCGAACGCAACGCGATGGGCGCGGTGAAGGCGATCAATGCCTCGCGCATGGCGATGCGTGGCGACGGCAAGCACAAGGTGTCGCTGGACAAGGTGATCAAGACCATGCGCGATACCGGCCGCGACATGCAGGACAAGTACAAGGAAACCAGCCGCGGTGGCCTGGCGGTGAACGTCATCGAGTGCTGATGACCCTGGGTAGAGTCGACCGCTGGTCGACTATCGCGTGCAGCGCGGGATTTTCGCGGTCTGATCGAAGAGCAGTCGACTGACAGTCGACTCTACCCCGTTGTCCCTGGCCGGTCGGACGACACCGTCACCGCGTTCCGGTTAGGCTCGGGGCTCCCCCACCCCGGATTGCCCCATGCGCGTGATCGCTGCCGCCCTGCTTGCCTGCCTTCCGCTGACCGCCCTGGCCGCCCCCACCTACGGGCCGCGGCTTGAGGGCTTCGACTACGGCTATCCGGTCAAGACCTTCGCACTGGAATCGCAGCGGCAGCCGCTGGAAATGGCCTACCTGGACATCGCGCCGAAGAAGGCGCCCATCGGTGTGGTGGTGCTGCTGCACGGCAAGAACTTCTGCGCCGCCACCTGGAAGGAATCGATCAAGCCACTGGTTGCCGCCGGCTATCGGGTGATCGCTCCGGACCAGGTCGGCTTCTGCAAATCCAGCAAGCCCGAGCGCTATCAGTACACGTTCGCACAGCTGGCAGCCAATACCCATGCCCTGCTGCAGCAGCTGCAACTGGGCGACGTGCCGGTGCACCTGGTCGGGCATTCGATGGGCGGCATGCTGGCCGTGCGCTACGCGCTGATGTACCCGCAGGACCTGCGCAGCCTGTCGCTGGTCAACCCGATCGGACTGGAAGACTGGAAGGCGCTGGGCGTGCCCTGGCGCGGCGTCGACGCGTGGTATGCCGGTGAAATGAACATCAGCTACGACAGCATCCGCCGCTACCAGCTGGATGTGTACTACGACGGCAAATGGAAGCCGGCCTACGAACCCTGGGCGCGGATGCAGTCAGGCATGTACGAAGGGCCCGGCAAGCAGGCCGTCGCATGGAGCCAGGCGCTGGCCTCGGACATGGTGTTCAACCAGCCGGTGGTCTACGAACTGAAGAACCTGCAGGTGCCGACCACGCTGTTCATCGGCCAGAAGGACCGCACCGCGATCGGCCGCGACCTGGCGCCGGCTTCGGTGAAGGCGACGCTGGGCAACTATCCAGCGCTCGGCAAGGCGGCGGCCGCAGCGATTTCCGGCGCGACGCTGGTCGAGTTCGCCGAACTGGGCCATTCGCCGCAGGTGCAGGACCCGAAGCAGTTCAACAGCGCCTTGTTGAAGGCGTTGAAATCCCGCTGATCAGCTAGCGTGCTCGTGTAGAGCCGAGCCCATGCTCGGCTTATCCAGCAGGAGGGGATCTCGCCAGGAGCAGCCGAGCATGGGCTCGGCTCTACAAGAACTGTGCGATCAGCCGACGATGCGCAGCACGTCATCCAGCAACGCGGCGGCGGTGACTTCCGCGCCCGCACCCGGGCCCTGGATCAACAGCGGCTGGCGACGGTAGCGATCACTGTGGATGGCGACGCGATTGTCGGTCCCCGCACCCTGCGCCAACGGGTGATCGGCCGGCAGCTCGCGCAGGCCCACCTGCGCACCCCCACCGTCAACACGGCCGACGAAACGCAACACGCGGCCGTTTTCGCGTGCCCGCTGCCAACGCGCCTGCAGCGGCGCATCCAGCTGCTCCAGCGCAGCCACTGCGACCTCCAGCGGCAACGCGGCCAGCGTTTCAGGTACCAGTGAGTCCACCTGCACCTGCGAAGCATCCAGCGCCAGCCCGCTGCTGCGGGCCAGGATCAGCAGCTTGCGGCGCACGTCCTCGCCGGACAGGTCAAGTCGCGGATCCGGCTCGGTGTAGCCGGCCGCCAGCGCCTCGCGCACCGCCGCCGAGAACGGCGACTTGCCGTCATAGCGATGGAACAGCCACGCCAGCGAACCGGACAGCACGCCCTCGATGGCATGGATGTGATCACCACCGGCCACCAGTGCGCGCAGGCTGCTCAGCAGCGGCAGCCCGGCACCGACGGTGGCGCTGTCACCATAGCGCGCACCACTGTCGGCACAGCTGTCTGCAATGGCCTGCGCGCGTGACAGCTGCGCACCACGGCCCAGCTTGTTGGCTGTCACCACATGCACGCCGCGCGCCAGCCACTGCACGTGACGTGCGGCCACGTCTTCGCTGGCGGTGGCATCGACCACCACATCGCCACGCTCCAGCCCTTCGGTGCTGGCCCACGCCGGCGAACTCTGGCCATCGCGTGGCGCACGTCGCGCCAGTTCCAGCGGCAACGCCAGGTCACGATCGATCTCCAGCGCAGTGCGCGAGTTGGCCAGCCATTGCACGCTCGGCAGTTCCAGCCCGCGAGCCCGCAGCGTCTGGTAGCGCTGCACGAAGGCCGAGCCGACTGTGCCAGTACCGAGCAGCGCCAGGCGTCCCGCGCCCAGCGCCGGAATTTCAGCAGCGAGTGCGCTCATGCATCCACCACCTGTTTGCGGCGTGCGGCCGCATCGATCACGACTTCGGCGCGCTGCAGCGCGGCACCGAGATCGGCCAGCAGGTCGCGCTCGGCCTCGATGCCGACCGACAGACGCAGCAGCCCTTCGCTGATACCGGCCGCTGCGCGTGCTTCGGCGGTCATCGCCGCATGGGTCATGGTCGCCGGATGCGCGATCAGGCTTTCGACGCCGCCCAGCGATTCGGCCAGGGTGAAGCAGCGCAGGCCATCCACGAATGCGCGCACTGCCGCGTGCGGATCTTCACCGGCGCAGTGCGCAAGCTCGAACGACAGCATCGCGCCGAAACCGCTCTGCTGGCGCGCCGCGATGGCATGGCCGGGATGTTCGGCCAGGCCCGGGTAGTACACCCTGCCGACGGCCGGATGCTGGTCCAGCAGGGCAACGATCGAGGCGGTATTTTCCTGGTGCACGCGCAGGCGCGCATCCAGCGTGCGCAGGCCACGCAGGGTCAGGAAGGCATCGAACGGTGAACCCGTCAGGCCCAGCGCGTTGCCCCACCACACCAGCTGCTCGTGCACTGCCGGATCACGCGCGACCACTGCCCCGCCCACCACATCGCTGTGGCCGTTGATGTACTTCGTGGTGGAATGCAGCACCAGGTCCGCACCGAACGACAGCGGTTGCTGCAGCGCTGGTGACAGGAACGTGTTGTCGACCACCACGAGTGCGCCGGCCTTGTGCGCGGCATCGATGACGAAGCGCAGGTCGGTGATGCGCAGCAGCGGGTTGGACGGCGTTTCCACCAGCACCAGCTTCGGCTGGGTGGCCAACGCCTGTGCCAGTGCGCGCGGATCGGTCAGGTCGGCGGTGACCAGTTCAAAGTGGCCCTTCCGGGCCAGCGCATTGAACAGGCGCCAGCTGCCACCGTACGCATCGTGCGGCACCACCAGGGTATCGCCCGGCTTCAGCAGTGCGTTCAGCACCAGGTTGATCGCGCCCATGCCGGTGGCGGTGACCACACCACCGACGCCGCCTTCCAGTTCCGCCAGCGCCTCACCCAGCAGGTCGCGGGTCGGGTTGCCACTGCGCGTGTAGTCGTACTGGCGCTTGTTGCCGAAGCCTTCGAAGCTGAAGTTCGACGACAGCACGATCGGCGGCGTGACCGCGCCATGCGCGGTGTCCCGATCGATGCCCGCACGGACGGCGGCAGTGGTGCGACTACAGGACGGCTCGTTGGCGTGCAGGCTCATGCGGACTCTCCAGAGGTGCGGAAGGCGGTGGCGAGGATCGCGTCGATGCGATCGGTTTCTTTGAGGAAGGCGTCGTGGCCATAGGGCGAACGCAGCACGCGCAGGCTGCCGCGCGGGCCCAGCCCTTCGACCAGGCCGACCAGGTCGGCCAGCGGCACCAGGCGGTCGCCCTCCACGGCCACCACCACGGTCGGCGGCAGGATCGCGGCGGGGTCGACACGGTGCAGGTCGATCGATTCGGACAGGCGCAGGTAGGCGGTCACCGGCGTGCGCGCGACGTACTGCGCGCCGGCGGCGTCGAGGTAGTCTTCGGCGGCCACGCGCACGCGGCCATTGATGACCTCCGGGGCAGCGTCGAAGCGCTCGCCGAATTCTTCCGGGGTGCGGTAGCTGAGCATGGCGAACTGCCGGGCCAGGGCCAGGCCGTGGTCTTCGCCGCACTGCAGCTGGCCCAGCGCAACCGCGCGGCGCTGCAGCGCGCGCCACGCGGCGGCATAGGGATGCGGGCGGTGCGCGCCGCTGGCCAGCACCAGTTGGCGCACGCGGGCGCGGTGACGGATCGCGAACTGCTGGCCGACCAGCGCGCCATACGAATAGCCGACGAAGGCCTTCAGCGTGCGGATGCCGAGATGGTCCAGCAGCAGCGCCAGCGCATCGGCCTGGTCGGCAGTATCGATCGGCACATCCAGTGCACCGTCGGCACCGATGAAATCGAAGGCCAGCACGCGCAGCTGCTGCGGGTCGAGCGCGCGGCCGGTACCCACAAGTGCTTCGGCCCAGCCCTTCTCGCTGAACTGTGCGTTGGACGCCACGTGGCGATGGGCGGAAATGCCACCGGCCAGCACCACCACCGGCGCGTTGGCCGGGCCCACCCACTCATAGCGCAGGCGCACCGGGCTGGGGCCTGCATGGCGCATCGACAGCACCGCGGCGAACTCACCGCGCTCGGCGTGCACGCGGTCTGCGACCGGCACGCTGACGGGGACGAAGGGCTCGGGCGAATGGCGGTACTGGCAGCGAAGCTCATGGCGGGATCCGGTTGGGGAATCGGCCATCGAGCCTTCGCGGGCCCGCGTTCGAGATGCACGTGGGGTGCATGGTTCGAACCATCTTTCGGTGGACGCCACGGTCCCCGCAGGATTTGGCACCTACGCAGACGCTTGCGCGCCTGCGGGCTGCCCCGGCTTCAAAGGGCCTGTCCCTCTGCCGGTCTCGATGGTGGAGCCACGATGCCAGCCCTTTCCGGCACTGTCAATCCCTTCATGCGGATAAAGCGATAGATATTTCCAGAATCAGTCTGCGAGGGCCGTCCCGGTCGCCCCGTTCAGGATCGGGTACAGTCCCGGCGGTCCTCTCGCTGGAAACGCCGATGCCGCGCCTGCCCCTGTCCTGCCTGCTGTTGCCTCTGCTGGCGAGCGCGACCGCACACGCCGGCGACTGGCGCCAGGGCTGGGGACTGGCTCCCCCTTCCGCGCCTGCCACCCGCGCAGGCAGTGCCGAGGGCGCCGCCCCCATGGCCCGGTTGCGCCTGCAGCCGGTCGGTACGCAATGGCAGGCGCGGATCGACAACGGGTTGGCAGGGCCGCTGCAGATCCAGCTGCGCGCCGCCCCGGACACCCGGTCGAAGGCCTCCCGGTCGAGTCGCTGATCCAGGGCGACAGCAGCCTGGTGGTCGGCCACCTGCCCGCCCCGATCGATGGCCGCATGCTGGATCTGCGCCTGCAGTCGGTGCCGGGCAACCCTGCCGCACAGGCCGAAGATGTCGGCTATCGCCTGCCGTTCGATGCGGCCCGCCTGCGTGTGGACCAGGCGCCGCAGGGGCGATTCAGCCATGACGACGAGGAGAACCGCGACGCGGTCGACTTCGCACTGCCGGAGGGCACCCTGGTGCTGGCCGCGCGCGAGGGCACGGTGATGCAGATCCAGGATGGCTTCCCTGGCAACGGCCAGGACCGCGAGCGCGATGGTGCCCGTGCCAATTTCGTCCGCGTGCTGCACAGCGACGGCAGCATGGCCCTGTACGGCCACCTCCAGGCCGGCGGCATGCGCGTGCGCCGCGGCCAGGCGGTGGGAGCCGGGCAACCGATCGGCCTGTCCGGCAACAGCGGCTACAGCACTGCGCCGCACCTGCACTTCGTGGTGCAGGTCAACCGCGGCATGGGCCTGCGCTCGGTGCCGGTGCGCATCTTCGCCGGGCAGGGCCAGCTGCAGTTCGCCCGCCACGGCGAGGCCGACGGCGGTATCGGGCGCTGACCGGCCCCGGCCGGTATAATCGGGCGCTTATCTCTTTGAAAAGCGCCCCGGGCGGGCGCCACTGCCATGTCCGAAGTCGCCACCGAAGCGTCGCGTCGCCGCACCTTCGCCATCATTTCCCACCCTGACGCCGGCAAGACCACGCTGACCGAAAAGCTGCTGCTGTTCGGAGGCGCGATCCAGATGGCCGGTTCGGTCAAGGGCCGCAAGGCCGCCCGCCACGCCACCTCCGACTGGATGGCGCTGGAAAAGGAACGCGGCATCTCCGTCACCTCCTCGGTGATGCAGTTCCCGTACGAAGGCAAGATCGTCAACCTGCTCGACACCCCTGGCCACGCCGACTTCGGCGAGGACACCTACCGCGTGCTGACCGCAGTGGACTCGGCGCTGATGGTGATCGACGTGGCCAAGGGCGTGGAAGAGCGCACCATCAAGCTGATGGAGGTGTGCCGCCTGCGCGACACCCCGATCATGACCTTCATCAACAAGCTCGACCGCGAGGGCAAGGACCCGATCGAGCTGTTGGATGAAGTGGAGACCGTGCTCGGCATCCAGTGCGCGCCGGTCACCTGGCCGATCGGCATGGGCCAGCGCCTGAAGGGCGTGGTTCACCTGCTGACCGGCGAAGTGCACCTGTACGAACCGGGTCGCAACTTCACCCGCCAGGACTCGACCATCTTCCCGTCCATCGATGCGCCCGGCCTGGCCGAGAAGATCGGTGCACAGATGCTGGCCGACCTGCGCGACGAACTGGAACTGGTGCAGGGCGCCAGCCATCCGTTCGATCTGGACGCTTACCGCGCCGGCAAGCAGACCCCGGTGTTCTTCGGCTCGGGCGTGAACAACTTCGGCGTGCAGCCGCTGCTGGACTTTTTCGTCGAGCATGCGCCGTCGCCGCAGGCGCGAACCACCACCGGCCGCGAAATCGCACCGGAAGAGAACAAGCTGACCGGCTTCGTGTTCAAGATCCAGGCCAACATGGACCCGCAGCACCGTGACCGCGTGGCATTCATGCGGGTCTGTTCGGGCCGTTTCAGCGCCGGCATGAAGACCTTCCACGTGCGCACCGGCAAGGAAATGAAGCTGGCCAACGCGCTGACCTTCATGGCCAGCGACCGCGAGATCGCAGCCGAAGCATGGCCCGGCGATGTGATCGGCATCCACAACCACGGCACCATCTCCATCGGCGATACCTTCACCGAAGGCGAAGCGGTGACCTTCACCGGCATTCCCAACTTCGCCCCGGAACTGTTCCGCCGCGCACGCCTGCGTGATCCGCTCAAGCTCAAGCAGCTGCAGAAGGGCCTGGCCCAGCTGTCCGAGGAAGGCGCGACCCAGTTCTTCCGCCCGCTGACCAGCAACGACCTGATCCTGGGTGCCGTCGGCGTGCTGCAGTTCGACGTGGCCGCCTACCGCCTGAAGGACGAGTACGGTGTGGAAGCCACCTTCGAGCCGGTCAGCGTGACCACTGCGCGCTGGGTCCACTGCAGCAACGAGAAGAAGCTGGAAGAGTTCCGCGAGAAGAACGCGCTCAACCTGGCGCTGGATGCGGCCGGCCACCTGGTCTACCTCGCTCCGACCCGGGTCAACCTGCAGCTGGCCCAGGAACGCTCGCCGGATGTGCGTTTCTCGGCCACACGCGAAGCGGCGCACACCGTTTCGGCAGGCTGATGCCACGGGGTCGGAGCCCTTTCCACAGAAAAGGACTCCGGCCCCAGCCGTCGCGGGCGGTTCATCCACGCATGGCGGCGATTGACGGATCACGGGACCAACGGCGCAACCCAGGGATTCACCCACCATACGGTGACGGGCGTGCACGTGCCGCCCATCGCGGCGATGATAGGGGGGTGCGGGTCCCCCTCCCCGCGAACGATGCCTACGCCATGTCCACGACTTCCGTTGCTTCGATCCGCGAAGAAATCGCCAGCGCCCTGACCCATGGCCTCGGTGCCGTGCTCGCCCTGGGCGCCGGCGCGGTGCTGATCACCCTGGCCGCAATCTACAGCGATGGCTGGCAGCTGGCCGGCGCCATCGTGTTCGGCATCGCGCTGCTGCTGCTGTACACCGCGTCCACCCTGTACCACGCCATCCAGCACCCGGTCGCCAAGGGCCGGCTCAAAGTGTTCGACCACTGTGCGATCTACGTACTGATCGCCGGCACCTATACCCCATTCACCCTGATCGGCCTGCGCGGCCCGTGGGGCTGGGGCCTGTTCGCCGCGATCTGGACCCTGGCCCTGGCCGGCGTGGTGTTCAAGCTGTTCTACACCGGTCGCTTCAAGCGCCTGTCCACTGCCATCTACGTGGCCATGGGCTGGCTGGTGATCGTGGCGGTCAAGCCGATGCTGGCCTCGATCGACGGCTGGACGCTGGGCTGGCTGCTGGCCGGCGGCCTGTCCTACACGCTGGGCACCTATTTCTACCACCGCGAATCGATTCCCTATTCGCATGCGATCTGGCACCTGTTCGTCATCGGTGGCAGCGTCTGCCACTTCGTCGCGGTCACCATGCAGGTGCTGTAGCACCGGCCCGTGCGTGGCGCGTGCACGCCGCGCACATGGACGCTTCGCGCCCCGTCCACGATGAGGGGGCAACCATGGCAGCGTGAATGCCGCCGCCTCCCCTGCCACAAAGCGCACGAACCGCTGGCGCCTGCGCCGCCCCGGCCCGCGAGGCCGGCGCTGGCTGACGCTGCTGATCTTCCTGCTCGCGGCGATCCTGGTACTGATCGCACTGTGGGACTGGAACTGGTTCAAGGGCCCGGTTGAGCACGCCGTGCAGGCCCGTACCGGCCGCGCACTGCACATCGGCCATCTGGATGTCGACCTCGGCCGGACCAGCACCATCCGTGCCGATGCGATCACCTTCGCCAATGCCGGTTGGGCCAGGCAGCCGAACATGGCCACGGCCGACCGCGTCGAGATCGATGTGCGCGTGTGGCCCCTGCTGCGCGGCAGCGTGCAGCTGCCGGAAGTGCGCCTGACCCGACCGGACGTGCTGCTGGAAACCGCCCCTCGCAAGGGCGAACCGGGCAACTGGGACTTCCTCGGTGACAGCGCTGGCGGCACCAGCCCGCAGCTCAAGCGCCTGCGCATCGACGACGGCCGGCTGCAGTTCCTCGACGCACCGGGCCGTACTGATATCCGCGTGGGCGTGCGCAGCGGCCAGCCGAAGCAGGCCGATGCCTCGCCGCCGCTGCTGGTGCAGGGCAAGGGCCACTGGCAGGGAAACCCGTTCACCCTGCAGGGCGGAACCGAATCACCGCTGGAACTGACCAACAGCGACCACCCGTTCCGCATCCACCTCGACGGACGCGCCGGCGCCACCCACGCGGTGGCCAGCGGCACGCTGACCAATCCGTTCCAGCTGCGCGTGTTCGACCTGCAGTTCGCACTCAGTGGCCAGGACCTGGCCGATCTCTACCCATTGCTCGGCATCGCCATTCCGCCGTCCCCGCCCTACGCGCTGAACGGTCGCCTGAAACGCGACCACGACGTCTGGAGTTACGACGGTTTCACCGGCAAGGTGGGCGACAGCGACCTCGGTGGCAGTCTTCAGTTCGAGGTGGGCCGCGACCGTCCGCGGCTGACCGCGACGCTGGAATCCAAGCGCCTGGACTTCGATGACCTGGCCGGCTTCGTCGGCGCGCCGCCGAAGACCGGCGGCGGCGAAACCGCCAATGCGGAGCAGAAGGCCGAGGCCGCACGGGTGGCCGCGCGCGCGCGCGTGCTTCCGGACACGCCCTACAACCTCGGCAAGCTGCGTGCGATGGATGCCGATGTGCGCTGGAAGGCCCACCGCATCAACGCACCGTCATTGCCATTGGACGACATGGATGCCCATCTGCTGCTGGATGACGGGGTGCTGCGGCTGGCACCACTGAACTTCGGCGTCGCCGGCGGCGATATCCGCAGCACCATCCGCATGGACGCACGCCAGCCGCAGATCAGCACTGCGCTGAAGGCGAGCGTGCGCGGCGTTCAGCTGGGCCAGCTGTTCCCCGATGCCAAGCTGGCCGAACAGGCCAAGGGCGGCATCGGCGGTGAGGTGGACCTGAGTGGCCGCGGCAATTCGATCGCCGCGATGCTCGGCAGCAGCAGCGGCAAGGTCGGCCTGGCGATGGGCCGTGGCCATGTCGGCAACCTGGTGATGGAGCTGGCCGGCCTGGATATCACCGAATCGCTGAAATTCCTGGTGACCGGCGACAAGCAGATTCCCCTGCGCTGCGCCTTCGCCGACTTCGGTGTGCGCGACGGCCTGATGACCAGCCAGGCGCTGGCGGTGGACACCACCGACACGATCCTCATCGGCGAAGGCACCGTCAGCCTGCGCGACGAAACCCTGGACCTGCTGTTGAAGCCGCGCCCGAAGGACAAGAGCATCCTGGTACTGCGCTCGCCGCTGCACATTGCCGGCACGTTCAAGGACCCGTCGTTCCGCCCGGACTTCAAGGCGCTGGGCATCCGCGGTGCGGTGGCCCTGGCGCTGGGCAGCATCGCCCCGCCGGCGGCCTTGCTGGCGACGATCGAGCTGGGGCCGGGCAAGGACGCCGACTGCGGCGGGCAGTATGCGAAGTAGGGTTACAGCGTTGTTCGCGGCGCCTGCATTGATGGTGGCTTGAGGGGGACGGGTGACGCAGGCAGGACACGCCGCAAGTACGTCCCTGTAGCAACTGTGTTGACGGAGGGGCCTGGCCCCTCCATGAGACGGGCACGGTAGTGCCGGCCGCTGGCCGGCAGCCTTTTGGGACACGCGCAGGCTGGCTTCAGGCGGGGATCGATCCGCCTTGAGCGTCGCGCACGCGGGCGTTGAGAATCACCAGCATCTTCCGCATCACTGCCACGATGGCCACCTTGCCTTCCTTGCCACGGGCTCGTAGCGACTGGTAAAAATCGCGCAACCGAGGTTCATGCCGCATGGCCGACATTGCCGCCATGTAGAGCACTTGCCGGATTTCGGCTCTTCCACCATGGATGCTTCGTTTTCCTCTCATCGTGCCGCTGTCTTGGGACATCGGGGCTACCCCGACCAAGCTGGCGATGCGCTTGCCAGTGATCCTGCCAAGCTCTGGCAGATAGCTGGCTAGAACTGCCTGCAGCGCAGGCCCTACGCCCTTCATCGACTTCAGCGTCTTCAGTTGAGGCTGCTGACCAACCTGCTCGGCGATCTGCTTGCCCAGACGCTCAACCATCGTTTGGAGGCGGGTGATGTTGCCTTGCAGTAGTCGGCGCAGTTCACGATCAAGCACCATTTCCTGCTGCTGCCGCGCGATGGTCAGGGCGTCCATCGCCTGCCGACGTGCCCGAACGAACTCCCGCATCTTCTGCTGCCAAGACTGCAGCGGCTGATAGGGAGGCAGCTTCACCAGGGAGGCCATCTGCGCCAACGCATGGGCATCCAAACGGTCGGTTTTGGCAATCTGACCCAACCCCTGAGCCAGTTTCCGGGCGCGCAAGGCATTGGCACGGGCCACCGGATGACCGGCCTTGTGCAGGAAATCCAGCACCGGCTGCTCATAGCCACCTGTGGCTTCAAGCACGATCTGGCTGGTCGGACGCTTCTTCAGCCAAACATCCAGTTCAGAAAACCCGGACCGGTTGTTGCTGACCTGCAGAGTTTGTCCGTCCGTCGTACCGATATCCAGCTGACGCTTGCTGACATCAATCCCGATCCCGTTCATCACCTGACTCCGTATAGTCTGGTAGGGTCGAGAGCTCCCCCGCTTGCCCAGTCTTATCGCTTCGAGTGGTCGCTCCAGCAACTGTTCGGGCGGATCAAGGGAGATTCCGGCGTGGGCGCCAAGCTACAGGGCGATCGTCGCGATCCTGGCTACGGATCGTCGAGATCCAGGCTCGTACGGCGGCCCACGCCGGCTCTCGACACCTACGCTGACAGATTTCCATCGAGCCCCCATGGATGGGTCTATGGCGTGTCCTGCCCAGCCGCACCCTCCGTCTCCCAACGTGTCAGGAAGGCGCTGCTTTGGCTTTGGCTGTGGCTTTCAGCTTCGAAAAGCGGGCCGGCGGGCCGCAGGCCCGCCAGCGACACCCTCACCCGGCGACGATGTACTGCTGCAGTTGATCCAGCTCCCGCCGCTGCGCATCGATCACCGACTTCACCAGGTCGCCGATGGAGATCACCCCCAGCACCTGCGCGCCCTCCACGACCGGCAGATGGCGGATGCGATAATCGGTCACCAACTGCAGGCAATGCTCCACCTGCTCGCCCGGCGACACCGTCACCACCTGCGACGTCATGATCTCTGCCACCGCCGTATCGCGCGAAGAGCGATCACGCAACACGATCTTGCGCGCGTAATCACGCTCGGACAGGATTCCCACCAGCCGCGGGCCGTCCATCACCAGCACCGCACCGATGCCCTTTTCCGCCATCAACCGGATCGCATCGATCACCGCCGCATCCGGCGCGACCGCATGTACTTCAGGAGACTTGCCGTCCAACAGTTGCCGTACCGTGGTCATCTGCCTGCCCTCCCAGGGTGGGTTGCGGGACCGAGTCTGCCACGGACGATGCTAGCCAGGCGTCAACCAGGTACAACGGCCGCTGCTTGGACTCCTCGTACAGCCGCCCCAGGTACTCGCCGATCAGGCCAAGCGCGATCAGCTGCACGCCGCCCAGGAACAGGATCACCGCCATCATCGTCGGCCAACCCGCCACCCGGTCGCCATACAGCGCCGCCTTCACGATCACCCACAGGCCGAACAGGAAAGCGACGGCCGCGGTTGCCAGCCCGAGGTAGGTCGCCGCCCGCAACGGCACGGTCGAGAACCCGGTAATGCCTTCGAGGGCGAAATTCCACAGCCGCCACAGGCTGAACTTGCTGGTGCCGGCCACGCGCGCGTGGCGGTGGTAGGGCACGGCGATCCGCTTGAATCCCACCCAGCTGAAAAGCCCCTTCATGAAACGGTGGCGCTCGCGCATCCCGCGCAGGGCGTTCAGCGCGCGCGGTGACAGCAGGCGGAAGTCCCCGGTATCGGCCGGAATCGGTGTCCGCGAGAGGCGGCCCATCACCCGATAGAACATCGCTGCCGTGGCGCGCTTGATCCAGGCCTCGCCATCGCGGGCCATGCGCGTGCCGTAGACGTTGTCATGACCTTCGCGCCAGCGCGCGACGAACTCCGGCACCAGCTCCGGCGGGTCCTGGCCGTCGGCATCGAGGATCATCGCCGCACCCTCGTGCACCAGATCCAGGCCGGCGGTCAGCGCCGCTTCCTTGCCGAAGTTGCGCGACAGCTTCAGCGCCGATACGCGTGCATCGGCCTGGGCCAGCCCGGCGATCACTTCCCAGGTGCGGTCATGGCTGCCGTCGTCCACATAGAGGATGTGACCGTCGATGTCGGGCATGCCGTCGAGCACCGCGCACAGCCGTGGATGCAGCAGCGGCAGTGCCAGGGCCTCGTTGTAGGCGGCGATGACGAAGGTAAGCCGTTCGCGGGTCATGGCCGGATTGTACGTTGCCGGCAGGCGCCCGGCCCGTCGCCTGCCAATTGCAGCGCCGGGCTCAGTCCTCCGACAGATAGGACGCACCACCCAGCTGGCGCGCCTGGCGTTGGATCCACGCGGCCCGCCGCTGCACATACGGCCCAGGCTTTGCCGCGTTGTAGCGACGCGGTGCCGGCAACACCGCGGCCAGGCGCGCGCTCTCGGCCGGACTCAGCCGGGCCGCGTCCTTGCCCCAGAATTTCTGCGCTGCCGCTTGCGCGCCATACACACCATCACCGAATTCGGCAATGTTGGCGTACATCTCCAGGATCCGCTCCTTTGGCCACAGCGCCTCGATCAGCACCGTGTACCAGACTTCCAGGCCCTTGCGGATCCAGCTGCGGCCCTGCCACAGGAACAGGTTCTTGGCCACCTGCTGGCTGATCGTGCTGGCGCCGCGCAGGCGCCCGCCCCTGGCGTTGTGGTCGCGCGCCTTTTCGATGGCCTGCAGGTCGAAGCCGTTGTGGTCGGGGAAGCGCTGGTCCTCGGCCGCCACCAGCGAGATCGGCAGGCTCGGTGCCATCTGGTCGAGGTCGCGCCACTGGTAATGCAGCCGATAGGACCAGTCGGCCTCGCCCAGCGCCTCGCCATAGCGCCACAGCATCACCATGGACACCGGCGGGTCGATGAACCGCAGCACCAGCACCTGCAGACAGCTGAAGGCGGCCAGCAGCACCGGCAGCCACAGCAGCCGCTTCCAGCGCCAGCGTCGCCGGCGCGGCGCGGCGACCACGGCCTCTACCTTGTGCTGCTCTCCCGCTGCCCCCATTACTGGTGCATCCTTCTTCTGTCTGGTTGTCGGCGCATTATCCGGCAACCGCCCCCGTTTACGCGCGATGTGAGCCGATGACCGCCAACCCCGATTCCCTGATCCGTTTCCTGCTCCCCGACGCCGGCGTGCGTGGCGTGCATGTGCACCTGCAGGCCACCTGGCAGGAAATCCTGTCCCATGCCGCCTACCCGGACGCCGCTGCCGAACTGCTTGGCGAGGCCTGCGTCGCCTCGGCGCTGTTCACCGGCCACACCAAGATCGACGGGCGCCTGTCGGTGCAGCTGCGCAGCAGCACCGCGCTGCGCACCCTGTTCGCCGAATGCACCGCCGCCGGCACCCTGCGCGGTATCGCCCAGCTCAGCGAGGGTGGCGACGCACCGCGTGACCTGTCCCGCCTCGGTGATGACGCAATCCTCGCCATCACCATCGAGAACCCCGGCCTGGACCCGCGCGAGCCGCAGCGCTACCAGAGCCTGGTCGCGCTGACTGCGCCGGAACTGGACGAGGCCTTCGAGGACTACTTCCGCCAGTCGGAGCAGCTGCCAACCCGCCTGCTGCTGGCGGCCGACCGCAACGGTGCCGCCGGCCTGCTGCTGCAGAAGCTGCCGGGCGACGAAGGCGACGAGGATGGCTGGGCCCGCGCCAGCGCCCTGTTCGAAACCCTGGGCAAGGCCGAACTGCTGGCGACCCCGGCCGAGCAGCTGCTGCACCGCCTGTTCCACGAGGAGCGGCCGGAACTGCTGGGCGACAAGCCGCTGTCCTTCGCCTGCTCCTGCTCGCGCGAGCGGGTGGCTGGCATGCTGCAGTCATTGGGCGAGGACGAAGCCCGCGCGGCCGCCGAGGCCACCGGCGCCGTCGAGGTGCGTTGCGAATTCTGCGGGCGTGAGTATCACTTTCCATTGACGGAGTTCGGCATACTGTTCCACGGCGCCCAGGGGGCTGTAGCGGCGCCTGAACGACTTCAGTAAACGGCAGTCTTGTACCTGGGGAGGATCAAGGCTTGTTAAGAATTCATAAACACCCTAGGATCGAGTTCCCGTCCCCACGGGAACTTCCGTTGTCCGTCCCTGTCTGAACTGGTCCGATGCGTACCTTCCTGCGTCTACCGCTGGCCCTGCTGATCGCCCTTGGCGCGATCACGGGCGTGCATGCGCAGAGCAAGGACACCCGCACCGTGTTGCCGGTATGGAACAAGGGCAGCGGCAAGGTCGAGGCGCTGCTGTACCTGGAGCCGACCGGCGAACAGGCAGCCGGCGCCCGCTGGCATTTCGGCCGCAATTCGCTGGACGCGGCCTTTGGCCTGTCCTCCGGCGATTCGCTGGGCCTGCTCTGCAACAGCAGCAGCGGCAGCGGCACCAGCATCAGCGGCCTGGCCAGCCATTGCATGCTGGCCAGCCTGGGCGACGAGGATGATCTGAACAGCCGTCGTTTCAGTGGTACCGCCGCGCTGAACCGCGGCAACAGCCGCCTGGGCATCACCGCCGGCACCGGCCGTGAAACCCTGCCCGCCTGGTTGGCGGGCCCGAACAAGACGCCCTCGCTGCGCGCCGAGCAGAACGATCTGACCGTGTTCGCGCAGAAGAACATCGGCCGCGAAGGCTTCGTCTCCATCGCCGGTACCTACGCCAAGGCACGCCTGGTACCGCTGGCCGACGCTTCGCCGGCCATCGTCGATCGCTGGGACAGCAAGAGCCTGAGCATCGGTGCCGGTTACGGCAACTTCACCGGCAGCATCATCGGCCGCGTGGTCGACGTGCCGGGCAAGCCCGGCAAGTGGGAAGGCCTGGGCATCGGCCTGACCTGGCGTACCCCGTGGTCCGGCCAGCTGACCGTCGGCGCCGAGAACGTGATCAGCCGCGGCAAGAATCCATTCTCCCCGCGCAACGAAAGCAACGACGACGGCACCGTGCCGTACGTGCGTTACGAACAGGATCTCTGATCCCCCCTATCAGGTTCAGCAACGATATTCCCGAAGGCGCCGAAAGGCGCCTTTTTTGCATCTGCGTGCCTGGCTCGCACTTGCATGAGCGGTATCGACCGCAGAGCGTATCGACATATTGGGATACATATCAGTCGAAACTTTTTTCATCATCCTGCGTTAACAAACGAGGCAGATCAGCACGACCATGCCAGCAACCCATTGATTGGGCTGGAAAAATCGCGTTTTTACCAAAATCACAGACTTCATTAACACAGCTTTAATTCTTGGCGAACGCCCGTTACTATCGGGTCAGCCTCGCGATTTGGGAGCGCTTTTTCGCTCCCCCGCCGGGCATTAACCCCAGCCAAGATTTCTTGGAGAGAGAGAGCCAATGAAACTCAAGTCCAGCCAGCTGCGTGACGCAGTTGTGATCGCGCTTGTCGCCGGTGCCACCACCGCGACGGCCCACGCCCAGGAAGCCACCAACCTCGACCGCATCGAGGTCACCGGTTCGCGCATCCGTCAGGTCGATACCGAAACCGCCCAGCCCGTTCTGAGCATCAGCCGTGCTTCGATCGAGAAGAGCGGCTTCAAGACGGTTGCCGACGTCCTGCAGAACATCGCAGCCGCCGGCAGCCCGGCCATCAGCCGTTCCGAGCCGCTGTCCTCCGGCGAAGCCGTCGGTGGCTTCTACATCGACCTGCGCAACCTCGGTGCCGAGCGCACCCTGGTGCTGGTCGACGGCAAGCGCCTCGGCGCCAGCGTCAGCGGCCTGCAGGACGTGTCGCAGATTCCGTCGGCCATCGTCGAGCGCATCGACGTACTGAAGGACGGCGCGTCGTCGATCTACGGCTCCGACGCGATCGCCGGCGTGATCAACATCATCACCCGCAAGAACTTCCAGGGCCTGGAAGCCAACGCCTACGTCGGCCAGTACGGCGAAGGCGACGGCCAGAAGACCAGCTACGACTTCGTGGCCGGCTTCACCGGTGACCGTGGCTCGATCACCATCGGCGCCGAGTACGCCGAAGAAAAGGAAGTGTGGGCCAAGGACCGCTGGTTCAGCCGTTACCCGCGCACCACCTTCCACCCGGCCCAGAACTGGAGCCCGGTCAGCCAGTGGGGCACCATCATCGATCCGGATACCGATGACTGGCTGGTGCTGAACCGCGGTGGCGACTATCGCGACGTCAACCAGTACCACGACCAGGACTTCGCCGGCATCACCGGTGATACCAGCAACTCCAACACGCAGATGCACCTGCTGACGCCGACCAAGCGTCGCTCGGTGTTCGCCAACGTCCAGTACGACCTGACCGACAACATCCGCTTCGTCTCCGACCTGCTGTATACCCGTCGTGAGTCGCAGGCCCAGGTCGCAGGCTATCCGTTGCAGTCCGCGTCGTATGAGCGCCTGGGTGCCAAGTGGGATGCCGACAGCTACTACAACCCCTTCGGCAAGGATATGGGCTTCATGCGCCGTGGCTGGGAAGTGCCGCGCCTGTCGACCAACAAGCTGACCACCTTCCGCTTCACCGGCGCCCTGCAGGGCAGCTTCCAGTTCAATGACAAGTACTTCGACTGGGAAGCCGGCTACATCTACCAGAACTCGGAGAACCAGCAGAGCCAGACCGGCAACTACAACGTGCTGGCGGTCAATGCCGCCACCGGTCCGTCGTTCTTCAACCCGGCCACCGGCCGCGTCGAGTGCGGTACGGCCGCTGGCCTGGTTGACGGTTCCAATCCGATCTATGGCCCGGGCGCCGGCGGCTGCCTGCCGTGGAACCCGGCCATTCCGTACGGCCGTACCGGTGACGGTGGCCTGACCGGCAACCCGGATCTGCAGCAGTTCCTGTTCCCGACCACCAAGAACACCGGTGAAGTCACCACCAAGACCTACTACGCGAACATCGCCGGCAGCCTGTTCACCCTGCCCGCCGGCGACCTGGGCTTCGCGCTGGGTTACGAGTACCGCGAAGACAAGGGTTCGTACAATCCGGACGCGCTGTCGCAGACCGGCTACTCGACCGATCTGGCCGCCGGCCCGACCGGTGGTGGTTACGACGTCAACGAAGTCTATCTGGAGTTGAATGTTCCGATCCTGGCCGACCTGCCGGGTGCCAAGGAACTGAGCTTCAACGCCGCCACCCGTTACTCGAAGTACAGCACCTTCGGCGACACCACCAACAACAAGTTCGGCCTGAAGTGGAAGCCGATCGACCAGCTGCTGGTACGTGCGACCTACGCCGAAGGCTTCCGTGCGCCGACCATCGACAATCTGTACGGTGGCAGCTCGCAGACCTTCGCGTACTTCACCGATCCGTGCGACACCTCGTTCGGCTCAACTGATCAGCCGGGCGTCGCCGCCCGTTGTGCCGCGGCCATCGGTCCGACCGCCAGCACCTTCCGCCAGCTGCGCCAGGGTTATGTGCCGGCCAGCGGTCCGGATGAGCAGACGCCGGATCCGTTCAACGCCGTCTCCAACCCGAACCTGACTCCGGAAAAGTCCAAGTCCAAGACCGTTGGCCTGGTGTGGAGCCCGACCTTCGCCCAGGGCCTGAACATGAGCCTGGACTGGTGGAACATCAAGATCACCAACACCATCGTCACCGACAGCCCGGATGACCAGCTGAACGACTGCTACGTGCTTGGCATCGCCGAGCGCTGCAACTCGTTCACCCGTGATCCGAACCGTCACAACGTGATCAACCTGACCTACGCACCGCGTAATGCCGGTTACCAGGAAACCGAAGGCTTCGATTTCGACGTGGCGTACCGCTTCGAGACCGACAGCTGGGGTACCTTCAGCGCCAACCTGCAGAACAGCTACGTCACCAAGAACGTACTGAAGACCACCAACGCGCAGCAGGTGCCGGTGTCGATCCTCAACGGCTTCGGCAGCAACTTCCGCCTGCGTTCGAACCTGGTGCTGGGCTGGGAGCGTGGCGACTGGGGCGTGACCTGGGGCACCCGCTACTTCTCCAGCGTCAAGGAGCGTTGCTACTACAGCGACGAGTGCAGCCTGCCGGACTTCGGTTCGCCGGATCCGGTGCGTGACCAGCCGATGAACAAGCGTGGCTCGACCATGTTCCACGACGTCCAGGTCTCCTGGAACGCACCGTGGAATGCGACCATCGCCGTCGGTGCGCGCAACGTGTTCGACCACTACGGCCCGCAGATGTACTCGGCACCGAACTCGCAGTTCTCCTACTACGGTGGCTACGACATCGGTCGCTTCATGTACATGCAGTACAAGCAGAAGTTCTGATCGGGAACCTGATCAGCTGATGCAGCAACGGCCCCGAAAGGGGCCGTTGTTCTTTGTGCGCCATGGACGGGCGCTGGCCAGCGCACAACAAAAAAGGCCGCAGCATCGCTGCGGCCTTCCTTCGAGATCATTTCCGGGCACTCATCCGTTCGGAATCAGCGTCTCGATCAGATGCTCGACGTACGCTTCGAAATCCTCGCGCGCCTGCTTGGGCTGCTGCAGCTGCAGCGACAACTGCAGGAAGCCGACATAAGCGGCGTACGCAAGGCGTGCGCGATGACGCGCATCGGTCGAGCTGAGGCCGGCCTGGCGGAACGAGGCGACCAGATAGTCGAGGCGACGCTGCGAGACCCGGTCGATCACCGGCCGCACCATCGGATGATCCAATGCCTTCAGCAGCTCGCTGTAGATGATGTGCGGCTGCACTTCATGCGCCACCATCTGGAACAGCTGGCGCAGGCGCACACGCGGATCCGGTACGTCTTCCAGGCTGCCGAACACCTGTTCCTGTTCGAACAGTTCCCAGCGTTCCAGCGCCGCCTGCAGCAATGCGTCGCGCGAAGGGAAATGCCAGTAGAAACTGCCCTTGGTAACGCCGAGCCGCCGTGCCAGCGGCTCCACCGCGACGGCGCCTACGCCTTGTTCAGCAATCAGGTCGAGGGCCGCCTGGGCCCAGTCTTCGGCACTCAGGCGGCTGTTGCGGCCGGCGCGCGGTTCGCCGGCGGAAGCGTCAGGTTGATTCATGGAGTGATTTAACCATACGCCGGGGTTCGTTGCAGTACGCGGTTGCGGTCGAAACCGTCGCAGGCCCCTCGGAAGGGTCCCTCCACGCGCATTCTGCAACGCACCATACCGTGCAGTATTGACTTCCCCTCGAAGCTCTCCATACTAGCAAGTATGGTTATGTCCCCAACTCCCGCTGCGTTCCATGACCTGCGCCTGGACGCCGCCCATGGCGCCCGCCTGGCGGCGACCGCCAGCGAGCATGGCCGGCGCGGCCGGGTCCTGTTCGCCCATGGCTTCGGCCAGACCCGCCATGCCTGGAACGCCACTGCCCGCGCACTGAACGCGGCCGGCCTGCAGACGCTGGCCTACGACGCCCGCGGCCATGGCGATTCCGACTGGAATGGCACCGATCTGCCCTATCACGGCGAACAGTTCGCCGACGACCTGATCGTGCTGGCCGGCGAACAGCCGCGCCCGCCGGTACTGGTTGCCGCTTCGATGGGTGGCCTGTTCGGCCTGCTGGCCGAATCGCGCTGGCCGGGCCTTTTCTCGGCCATGGTGCTGGTCGACATCACCCCGCGCTGGGATACCGCGGGTGTCGAGCGCATCCTCGCCTTCATGACCGCCCATCCCGACGGCTTCGCCTCGCTGACCCAGGCCGCCGACGTGATCTCGGCCTACATGCCGCACCGGCCGCGCAAATCCGAGCAGTCGCTGCGTGCGCTGCTGCGCGAGGACGGCCACGGGCGCTGGCGCTGGCATTGGGACCCACGCCTGGTGGCCGAGCTGGCGCGCGACAGCGAACAGCACCAGGACGCACTGGCCGAGGCCGCACGCCAGGTGAAGTGCCCGCTGCTGCTGGTCAGCGGCGGCCGCAGCGACCTGGTCACGCCGCAGACCGTGGCCGAATTCCTGGCGCTGGCGCCGCATGCGCGCCATGTACAGCTGCCGCAAGCGACCCACATGGTCGCCGGCGATGACAACGACGCCTTTACCGCTACTGTGTTGGACTATCTGGACGTGTTGCCCGCAGCGGACGCTGCGGCTTCGTCCGCCACAAACGAGCACGTCACCGGAGCACGCTCATGAGCATCGTTCTTCCCTTCCTCGCCTTGCTGCTGGCAGGCGCCTTCGTCGCCTACCACCGCATGCGGCTGGTTACCTGGACGCTGATCAGCGTGGCCCTGCTGGCCGCCTGCTGGTTCATTCCCTACGTCAACCAGACCGCCACCATCGTCGCTGCGGCGGTGCTGGCGGTGATCGCCGTGCCGCTGCTGCTGCCGTTCATCCGCAAGCCGCTGCTGACCGGCCCGATGATGAAGGTGTTCCGCAAGGTGCTGCCGCCGCTGTCGCAGACCGAGCGCATCGCGCTGGAAACCGGTTCGGTTGGTTTCGAGGGCGAACTGTTCACCGGTGATCCGGACTGGAACATCCTGCTCAACTACCCCAAGCCGCAGCTGACTGCTGAAGAACAGGCCTTCCTCGATGGCCCGGTGGAAGAGCTGTGCACGATGGTCAACGACTGGGAAATCACCCACGTCCACGCCGACCTGCCGCCGGAGCTGTGGGCCTTCATCAAGAAGAACAAGTTCTTCGGCATGATCATCCCGAAGGAGTACGGCGGCCTGGGCTTCTCCGCGCTGGCCCACCACAAGGTGATCCAGAAGCTGGCCTCGGTGTCCTCGGTGGTCAGCTCCACCGTCGGCGTGCCCAACTCGCTGGGCCCGGGTGAACTGCTGGTGCATTACGGCACCCAGGAACAGAAGGACCAGTACCTGCCGCGCCTGGCCGATGGCCGCGAAGTGCCCTGCTTCGGCCTGACCGGTCCGTTCGCCGGCTCCGACGCCACTTCGATCCCGGACTACGGCATCGTCTGCAAGGGCGAGTGGAACGGCGAGCAGGTGCTCGGGGTCAAGCTGACCTTCGACAAGCGCTACATTACCCTGGCCCCGGTCGCTTCGCTGATCGGCCTGGCCTTCCGCATGTACGACCCGGATGGCCTGATCGGCGATACCCGCGACATCGGCATCACCCTGGGCCTGCTGCCGCGTGATACCGCCGGCGTCGAAATCGGCCGTCGCCACTTCCCGCTGAACTCGACGTTCCAGAACGGTCCGATCCGCGGCAAGGACGTGTTCATTCCGCTGACCCAGCTGATCGGCGGCGCAGCCATGGCCGGCAAGGGCTGGAACATGCTCAACGAGTGCCTGGCGGTGGGCCGCTCGATCACCCTGCCGTCCACCGCCAGCGGCGGTGCCAAGGCCGGTGCCGCCGTGACCGGCGCCTATGCGCGCATCCGCAAGCAGTTCGGCCTGTCGGTCGGCCGCTTCGAGGGCGTGGAAGAAGCGCTTGCCCGCATCGGCGGCAAGGCGTACAAGATCAGTGCGCTGTCGCAGGCCACCGCCGCTGCGGTTGACCGTGGCGATGTGCCGTCGGTGCCGTCGGCCATCGCCAAGTACCACTGCACCACCATGAGCCGTGAAGTGATCTCGGACATGATGGACGTGATCGGCGGCAAGGGCATCATCCTGGGGCCGCGCAACTTCGCCGGCCGCAGCTGGCAGGCCGCGCCGATCGCGATCACCGTGGAAGGCGCCAACATCATGACCCGCAGCCTGCTGATCTTCGGCCAGGGTGCGATCCTCTGCCACCCGTGGGTGCTGAAGGAAATGAAGGCCGCGCAGGATCCGGATACCCGTGCCGGCCTGCAGGAGTTCGACCGCAGCCTGTTCGGCCACATCCGCTTCGGCATCTCCAATGCCGTGCGTTCGTTCTGGTTCGGCCTGACCGGCGCGCGCTTCGGCGCCGCCCCGGGCGACGCCTACACCCGCCGCTACTTCCGCAAGCTGGACCGTTACTCGGCCAACCTGGCGCTGATGGCCGACATCTCGATGATGACCCTGGGCGGCAAGCTGAAGTTCAAGGAATCGCTGTCCGGCCGCCTGGGCGACGTGCTGAGCCATGTCTACATGACCAGCGCCATGCTCAAGCGCTACCACGACGAAGGTGCACCGCAGGCCGACCAGCCGCTGCTGGCCTGGGCCTTCCATGACAGCGTGCACAAGATCGAAGAGTCGCTGTCGGCCGCGCTGCGCAACTTCCCGATCCGTCCGATCGGCTGGCTGATGTGGGCGCTCATCTTCCCGTTGGGCCGTCGTGCCGAGGCTCCGGGTGATCGCCTGAGCCGCCGCGTCGCCGCCCTGCTGATGGCGCCGAATGAAGCCCGCGACCGTCTCGCCAATGGCGTGTTCCTGACCCCGTGCGAGAACAACCCGGGTGGCCGCATCAACAGTTACCTGAGCAAGGCGATCATGGCCGAGCCGGTGGAGCGCAAGTTCCTGAAGGCACTGAAGAGCAAGGGCATCGAGGCGCTGGACTTCAAGAGCCAGCTGGACGAAGCCGTGGCCGAAGGCGTGATCACCCAGGACGAGCGCAGCCTGCTGGAAGAGCTGCGTACGCTGACGCTGGA
Organism: Stenotrophomonas sp. pho; assembly: GCF_006228405.1. Taxonomy (NCBI): domain Bacteria; kingdom Pseudomonadati; phylum Pseudomonadota; class Gammaproteobacteria; order Lysobacterales; family Lysobacteraceae; genus Stenotrophomonas; species Stenotrophomonas sp. pho. The sequence continues at coordinate 3,376,060 of NZ_CP029759.1, forward strand.
TACCATCACCGTGGACGACTTCGACACCCACGAACTGCGCGCGGCCAGCTACTACGACCGCCAGCACAAGGACCCGCATTCGCAGGCGGCCTGATCGCCCGCGACACGCGTTGCCTCGACGGCGGGCCTTGGCCCGCCGTCGCTTTATCCGCCGACCGGAATCCTCCTCATGTCCACGCCCCTGCTCTCGCTCTACAACCGCCTGCAGCGCTGGCCTGCCGGCACCTGGCTGTTCTCACGTGCGGTGTGTTTCAAGGCGCCCTACTTCGCCAGCATCGCGCCACGCATCACCCGCCTGGAACACGGCCGCTGCGAAGGCACGCTGGCCGACCGCCGCAGAGTACGCAACCACATCGGCACGGTGCACGCGATCGCGATGTGCAACCTGGCCGAACTGACCGCCGGGTTGATGGTCGATGCATCGCTGCCGAAGGGCATGCGCTGGATCCCGAAGGGGATGCAGGTGCAGTACCTGGCCAAGGCGCGTGGCACGCTGCAGGCGGTGGCGCTGCCGGCACAGCCTATTGTTGTCGCGGCCGAGGGCTATGCGCTGCCGGTGACGGTCAGCGTGCGCGACCGCGCGGGGACGGAAGTGTTCAGCGCGGTCATCGACATGTGGATGTCGCCGGCGAAGTAAGTTCCCGCGAACGGCGCAGCCCCTCGTGGGTGGGTCGCGAAATGCGGTTTATAGGCTGGCCGGAGGGGTGGGGCCGGGCGGGGACGCCGCAAGTACGTCCGTGTAGGCTTAGCCGCGCCATCCATGGCGCGGATTGATCTGGCCCCCTGAAAACGGACGCCATGAAGCCGTTTCAGGCGGCAGCCCGGAGCTGCCGGGCGTAGTTGTTAGGCGAGTGGTAGCCCAGCGCCGAGTGTAGCCGGGCTGGATTGTAGAAGCCGTGGATGTAAGCAGCGATGCACTGGCTGGCTTGTTCCCTACTGGCGTAAGGCTCGGCAGCCTCTTCTGTCTTGAGCGTCGCAAAGAAGCTCTCGGCCACCGCGTTGTCCCAGCAATTGCCAGGCCGGCTCATGCTTTGGACCACGTCATGGGACTGCAGCAGCTGGCGAAACTCGTTCCCCCAGTACTGCCCACCACGATCTGAATGGAAGATCAGGCCGGGTCGTTGTGGATGCAGAGCCCAGGCATTGGCAAATGCTTTCACCACCAGCTCTTCAGTCAGACGCTTGGAAACGCTGTAGCCCAGCACCTGCCGGGTCTGGACGCTGATGACCACGGCCAGATGCAGCCATCCCTGGCGGGTGGGGACATACGTGATATCCCCGACCCACGCCGTCGGTCCGGTTCCGGGGGCAAATTGCCGATCCAGCAGGTTGGGGGCGAGCTGAGATGAGCCGCCGGAGGACTTGGGTCGGAATCGGCCTTTGGTCTTGCCCTGGATTCGCTCCTCGGCCATTAACCGTGCCACGCGCTTGTGGCCGACTGGATGATTCCTGGCTCGTAAGGCCCTGACCAGCCGACGTCGCCCATAACTGCGCTTGCTGGTCACATGAATGGCCCGAAGCTCGGTACGCAGGGCCGAATCGGCATCGCACGCTTGGGCACATTGCCGACGCAGGTAATCATGGAATCCAGAGACAGAAACCCCAAGAACCCGACACAACAACCTGGTCGGGTAGTGAGTCCTTTGACTGGCGACGAAGGCGTACCTCACTTGGACTCTCTGGCAAAGAACGCCGCCGCTTTTTTTAGGATTTCCCGCTCCATCTTCAGATTGGCGTTCTCGGCCCGAAGGCGGCTGATCTCGCTTTCCAGGTCGGTGGTTGGCCTGCGAGCCTCAGAGGTCAGAGACCGGCCAGCACGGACCGCGTCAAGCCAATTTGCCAGCGTCTTGACCGACATCTCCAGCTGACGGGCTGCTGCGGCAGGCCCGAGCGACTCGGCCAACTCCACGGCTTGGTGCTTGAACTCATCGGTATAGCTACGACGGGTGATACGGGACATAAGGGACCTCCAAGTGCGATCAAAGTATCGCTTCTTGGCGTCCGCTGACGGGGGGCCAGATCAGATACCCCGCCCGGCCCCACCCCTCCGACCTCTGACAGATCTCTGTGGCGTCCACCCACGCAAGAGAAAAAAGAAGAGCAAGAGCAAAAGCAAAAGCATAAGCGGCCCACCGGCCGCTTTTTTCATGCGCGCAGAACCCACGAGCGCAGCGATCCGCTGTTGCTGTTGATCTTCTTTTTCTTCTCCGTGGGCTGGCCGCCCACGGAAACTGTCAGGGGTGGGGCGGGTGGGCCGTGCAGGGGCGTTGGCGCCATGGATGGCGCCATCGAGCTTACATGGACGTACTTGCAGCGTCCCCTGCACGGCCCACCCGCCACACCCAACACATGACCCGCTTTACGCGACCACTCCACGAGGGGCTGCGCCGTTGGCTGGAAACTACGCTACCGCGCGAAACACCAACGCCAGGATCGCAGGCACCGCCTGGATCATGAAGATCCGGCGGCTCACGCTGTACGCCCCATAGCACCCCGCCACCACCACGCAGGCCAGCGAGAACGTCACCAGCACCGGCTGCCCGATCACCAGCCCCACCACGATGCCTGCTGCCAGGAAGCCGTTGTACAAGCCCTGGTTGGCCGCCAGCACGCGCGTGGTCGCCGCCTTCTCCGGCGTGTTGCGGAACGTCTTCAGACCCAGCGGGCGGGTCCACAGGAACATCTCCAGCGCCAGGAAATAGACGTGCAGCAGTGCGACCAGCAAGGTCAGGGCGAGTGCGATCCAGTACATGGGCGGTTCCTTGGACAGGGATGGGGCTCGGAGCCCGGGAAATCATCGGTCGCGCGGCAGTTTCTTTTCTTCGCGCAGTACACCGAACGCGGCTGCGGTCATGCACGCGGCCACCAGCATGCCGCCGATGAACACTACGTGCGAGCCGAACAATGACAGGCCCTTGTGCACCCAGGCAAAGCTCAGGTCCGCACCGCGGTAGACCACGGTGTCGATCGCTGCGCCGGCCTTGTAGCGCCACTGCCGGTCCACGCGCGTGTAGATTGTCTCGCGCGCCGGCTTGGCCAGTGCGAATTCGCTGGCCCGGGTCATCACCTGCACCACCGCGACCATCAGCGGCATCGGCGAGGCCGCCAGCACCGAAAAGCCGATCAGGATCGCGAAACCGGGAATCAGCAGTGCCGGCGCGATGCCGTGGCGCGACAGCAACCAACGGGTCAGGCCCAGCTGCATCAACAGCGCCAGCGCATTCACCGCCAGGTCGATGCGCGAGAAGAACGCGGTACTGGCCGCCGGGTCGGTGAAGGCCGCGCGCACGATGCTGGCCTGCTGGTTGTACAGCAGCGTGCCGACGCCCACCCCGAACACCACCATCACCGCCAGCCAGCGCAGCAGCGGCTCGCGCACGATCAATTTCAGGCCGTCCAGCACGCTGCCGCCCATCGGCTGCTCGCCGGACACCAGCTGCTGCTCGCGTTCGCGCAGCACCGCCCAGTGCCGCAGCCGCCAGATGCACAACAGGCACACGACCAGGAATCCCGCCGAGACCAGCATGAGGTTGGCGATGCCCACGCGCTGCACCAGCGCACTGGTGATCAACGGGCCGAGGAAGGCACCGACGGTGCCCGCCGCGCCAATGTATCCATAGAAGGCCCGGGCCTGCACATTGGAGAACACATCGGCCATGAAGCTCCAGAACACCGCCACCGCGAACAGGTTGAAGACGGTGATCCAGAAGAAGAAGGCCATGCCGCGGCCCGGCACGCCGCTATCGAACATCATGTAGAAGCCCAGCAGGGTCACGATGAAGAAGCCATACACCGCCGGCAGGAACACCCGTCGTGGGAAGCGGCTGACCAGCCAGCCGTACACCGGCTGCAGCACCAGCATGATCACGAACACGCAGGAGAACAGGAACTGCAGCACGAAGTCCTTCAACGCGACGCCGTGGTTGGCGAACCAGGCGATCAGCACGGGCGGGAACACCGTTTCCAGGTCTGCCGAGGCGGCCATGGCCTCACGCACCGGGCGCAGCACGTAGTAGCCGCTGAGCAGGCAGAAGAAGTACAGGAACGACCACCACAGCGCCGGCGACTCGCGCAGTGCCGCCGTCAGGCCCTGCAGCGGCCCCTTCCCCCGTACCGCACTCACGCGGTGTCCCTCGCCTGAAGACGGCGGTTGGACAGCGGCATGGCAGGCTCCGGGGCGATGAAACGCGTACGTTAGCCAATGCACCGCAACATCGCCAGCGCGACGCGCCTTCCTGCGGGCGGATCAGCCCCGCTGATCAGCCCGGGATGACACGTTCCGATACATGCTTCCAGCGCCTCAAATTCCAAATTTTTCAACGAGATGCGCATTCATCTTCGCTTTGTTTGTGCACAAGGGAAAAGCGGCGCTAGAATCGCCATCAGCAGTCGCGCACGGGTCCAACCGATGAAAAAGAACAGCCTGCGTCGCCCGATCCGTTCGGCGGCCACCGGTTTGCTGGGCATGCTGATGCCCGTTGCCTTGTCCACCACCGCGCAGACACCGCCGGCATTGCCGCCGATGCCGACCAACATCGAATCCGCTGCGGGTCCCACTGTCGCCCACACCCAGCCGGCGGCCTACCGCACCGGCCTGGTGCCGCGCGTGCAGGCCCCGGCGCCCGGCTTCAACGTCGCCAACATCGAATCGATGGCGCAGCAGCTCACCTATGGCGAACGCGTGCCGGGCATGGCCGTGGCGATCGTGCAGGGCGGCCGCATCCTCAGCGCGCGCGGCTATGGCGTTACCGACGTCAACAACCCGCTGCCGGTCGATGCCCACACCGTGTTCCGCCTGGCCTCGCTGTCCAAGGCCTTCGCCGGCACCATGGCCGGCCTGCTGGTCAACGACGGCACGCTGCGCTGGGACAGCAAGGTCACCGACTATGTGCCGGGCTTCCGCCTGAACTCGCCGGAAGCCACTGATCGCCTGACCGTGGCCGACGTGCTCAGCCATCGCGTCGGCCTGCCCTACAACGCCTACGACCGCGACATCGAAGGCAACGCCGAGTACTACGCGCTGACCCAGAAACTGGCCAACACCAGCCTGAAGTGCCTGCCGGGCGACTGCTATGCCTACCAGAACGTAGCCTTCAGCCTGATCGGCGATGTCGTCTACGCGGCCTCCGGCAGCTTCTACGAGCAGTCGGTCGAGCGCCGCATCTTCAAGCCGCTGGGCATGAACGATGCCAGCCTCGGCCTGGCCGGCATCCAGGCCAGCTCGCGCTGGGCGCGTCCGCATGTGCGCGGCCGCAACGGCTGGGTCTCGCTGACGCCGAAGCCGACCTACTACCGGGTCGCCCCGGCGGCCGGCGTCAATGCCAGCGCCAGCGACATGGCGCAGTGGCTGCTCGCCCACACCGGCCACCGCCCCGACGTGCTGCCGGCACCGCTGCTGGCCACCCTGCATTCGAGCCTGATCAGCACCCCCGGCGAGATGCGTTCTGGCTGGCGCCGCGAGCGCCTGCACTCGGCCGGCTACGCCCTGGGCTGGCGCACCTTCGACTACGCCGGCCACGACGTGGTGTTCCATGCCGGTGCCGTGCAGGGCTATCGCGGCCTGGTCGCGCTGGTGCCGGAACGCGATCTGGGCATCGCCATCATGTGGAATGGCGAAAGCAGCCTGCCCAGCGGCCTGCTGCCGACCGTGCTCGACTCCGCGCTCGGCCTGCCGGCGCAGCGCTGGCTGGACGTGGACACCGACTTCGGCAGCGACAACCTGATGGCCGAGGGCGCCAGCCCGGCCCAGCAGGACAAGCGCAAGGGCAAGGGCGCCTCGGGCAATCGTGCGGTGGCGTCGCCGCGCTGATAAGGCGGGCTCGATCGGGTGTGCGAAGGGCGGCCTGCGGGCCGCCCTTTTTGTTGTTGTGTAGGGCCGAGCCGAGCCGTGCTCGGCTGAGCGGAATCCTGGCGCAAGGTGGCCGAGCATGGGCTCGGCTCTACAGCTCCGCAGCATTAGTGCGCGAAGTAGTGCATGCCGCCGTCCACCGGAATCACCGCGCCTGTGATGTAGCCGGCCAGCGGCGAGGACAGGAACGCCACCAGTGGCGCCACTTCCTCGGGTTCACCGAAGCGTCCGATCGGGATGTTGCTGGCGATGAACGCACGTCGGCATTCCTCGGTGGGATGCAGGCGTTCCAGGATCTGCGCGCTGTTGATGCGCCCCGGTGCAATCGCATTCACCGTAATGCCCTGCCCGGCCACCTCCGACGACAGCCCCTTGCTCCACAGATGCAGCGCCGCCTTCGCCGCAGTGGCCGCGTTCACCGCACGCGGTTCCATCGAACCACTGAAATTGATCACCCGTCCCCATGCCTGCGCCTGCATGCCAGGCAACAGCGCCTGGGTCATCCGCCGCGCGGCGGAAAAGTTCAGGGCGATCGCTTCCTCCCAGACATCATCATCGGCATCGACGGTGGTCGGCCGGGAGCCACCTGCGGCGTTGACCAGGATGTCGACGCGTTGCAATGCCTCCCGGGATGCCTGCGCGATGTACCGGACGTCACCGGCCACGGTGACATCGCCGGCCACGATGACCGGTGCCGCGCCGCCTTCGGCTTCGATCCGCGCCGCAAGCGCCTGCAGCGGTGCCCGCTGCCGTGACGTGATGGCAATGCGCACGCCCTGGGCCGCCAGCTGCCTGGCGACGGCGGCACCGATGCCGCTGGCCGCGCCCGTCACCAAAGCGGTGCGGCCTGCAAGATTCAAGTCCATGGTGTTCTCCTGTCCGCATGGCCGGCCAATCCAGCCCTTGCACGACATGCTGTTTGATCACCCCTGATTGATAAACTCCGCGCAGGTTTCAGCATTCAACACCCGGGGTGTCAGATGAACCTGCTGGAAAGCATGCAGGTCTACGTGCTGATCGTGGACAAGGGCAGCCTCAGTGCTGCAGCTGCGGCGATGGACATCTCCGCGACGATGGCCGGCAAGCATCTGCGTGCATTGGAATCACGGCTGGGCATGCAGCTGTTGAGCCGAACCACCCGGCGCCAGCACACGACGCCGTTCGGCCAGGACTACTACACGCGCTGCCGGGAGATCCTGCGCCTGGTGGACGAAACCGATGCGCAGGCGCAGCACCAGCACCTGGCACCGGCGGGCACGCTGCGCATCAGTGCACCGGTGATCTTCGGTACGCATGCACTGGTACCGGCACTGGCCGAGTACATGGCGCGCCATCCGGATGTCCGGGTCGAAGCGACGCTGACCGATCGCGTAGTCGACCTCGCCGAAGAGGGCTTCGAAGCGGCGCTGCGGATCGGCACGCTGGCCGACAGCAGCGTGCTGGTGGCGCGAGCCCTGGCCCCTTATCGCCTGATGATGTGCGCCTCGCCGGCGTATCTGGCCAGGCATGGCACGCCAGACAGCGTGCATGCACTTGCCGGCCATCAATGCCTGTCGTTCGAACCGAGTGCACTTGCACAGTGGCTGCAGGACGACGCTGGCGAGCTCGACCACGTGCCCGACGGCCGGCTGCAGATCAACAATGGCGAAGCGCTGCGTTCGGCGGCGCTGCATGGCCTGGGCATCATCCTGCAGTCGACGCTGCTGCTGGCAGCCGATGTCGAGGCTGGGCGACTGGTGCAGCTGCTCCCAGGGCACGGCCAGGCCGGTCGGCCGATGCATGTGGTCTATGCGCACGATCGTTACCATTCCACCCGCCTGCGCAGCTTCCTCGACTTCCTGGTGGAACGATTCCCGCCGGCAATCGCCCAACCAGGCGACCGAAGCCGCCCATAAAAAAACCCCCTCCCCGCTGGGCAGCCAGGGAAGGGGGTTTCAGGATGCGGCTATCGGGAAGTACTTAGATCAGCGGCGCCGGGGTTGCCGGCAGAGCGACCGGAGCGGCCTTCTTCTTGCGGGCGGCCGGCTTGCGCTTGGCAACCTTCTTCGCTGCCTTCTTCGGGGCAGCCTTCTTGGTGGCCTTCTTCGCGGTCTTCTTTACTGCCTTCTTGGCGGTCTTCTTGACGGCCTTCTTGGCAGTCGCCTTCTTTGCGACCTTCTTGGCCGGCTTGCGGGCCGTAGCCTTCTTGGCAGTCTTCTTGGTGGCCTTCTTGGCCGCCTTCTTCGCGGTCTTCTTGACGGCCTTCTTGGCAGTGGACTTCTTGGCGACCTTCTTCGCCGCCTTCTTCACTGCCTTCTTCGCAGTGGTCTTCTTGGCGACCTTCTTCGCCGCCTTCTTCACTGCCTTCTTGGCAGTCGCCTTCTTCGCGACCTTCTTCACTGCCTTCTTGGCAGCGGCCTTCTTCGCGACCTTCTTCACCGCTTTCTTGGCGGCGGGCTTCTTCTTCGCAGCTTTCTTGGTTGCCATGGGATGGCTCCTCGTCAGTGATAGGGAGTTGAAACGCCCAGTTGGATCAAACCCGCGGATGCTGCGTGCGGGGGCCGCCGGCGCGTCAAGCGCGCCGTTACGGATGCGGCGATGCCCGCCTCGATCGGCGGAGCGGACATCGGAACGGAAGGTGCCTTGCATTTCTCCGGGGGAAGCGGGGCCGTGTCCACCGTCATCAGGGTCGCGGTGGTCTTGAAGGGGCTGCTTCGCATCGGACGATTGATTCTGCGCACTCGGTTGGGCAGGCAAGGTCTGCTGAGGCGAAACCTAATCACGGTTTTTTTTACTGTCAACAACCCCCGCGAAAAATTTTCACATCCGCGCCTTTCCGAGTGCCGTCGGCGCCACTGCTCTACGCGGCCCGCCATGGCGGTTGAAGCGTCGCGCAAGCGTGCTGCATGCACCGGCATCGATGCATACGTTGAACAAAAAGCACTTGAAATAAGCACTCCGCGCATCTAGACACAGACTCGCAACGGCATCGCGCGTGCGACGTCGATGGTCACCGGCGCCGCCACCAACGCCAGCACAACAGCGCCGCAACAGGGGGCGAAAAGTTTTCACATCCGAGTGCGTCGGCGCGGGGCTGAAACGCGGATTTGCGCAAAACTGCGCACGCCCATCGGCACCGTTCGCCTGTCGGCTGATGCCACGCCGAGGGTGCGCAGCGAACCCCGCGTCATGAGTCCGGTGCAGTCGCCAAAACAAAAACGGCCACCCGAAGGTGGCCGTTCCAGAATCCGGAAACGACGACTCAGTGGTCTTCGTTCTCCAGGGCTTCGGCGTACGCGTCCGGGTCCAGCAGCTCGTTGACCTCATCGGCGTTGGTCAGTTCGACCACGAACATCCAGCCTTCGCCGTAGGCATCTTCGTTGATGGTTTCCGGCTTGTCGGACAGGGCCGAGTTGACCTCGACGACCTTGCCGCTGATCGGGCTGTAGACGTCCGAGGCGGCCTTCACCGACTCGACGACGGCGATCTGCTCGCCAGCCTTGGCGTCGGCGCCGACTTCCGGCAGTTCGACGTAGACCAGGTCACCCAGCAGGCCCTGGGCGTGGTCGGAAATACCGACGGTGACGCGGCCATTGCCTTCGACACGGGCCCACTCATGGGACTTGAGGAACTTGAGGTCGCCGGGGATCTCGCTCATGGGACTGCTCCAGAGATATGCAGGGGTGGAAAAAACGGGGCTAGTGTAACCAACCGGCCGCCACTGCTGTCAGTGACGACCGGCACGTACGGATCAGGCGTCGGTGAGCACGCCGGGCTGCGCCTGGCCTTCCCGAACGAACGGGAACTTGACCACCCGCACCGGCACCTGACGGCCGCGGATGTCGACGGTGACCTCGCCGAGTTCACCGGCCGGCACGCGGGCGAAGGCGATGCCCTTGGCCAGCGTCGGCGAGAAGGTGCCGGACAGGATCTCGCCCTGGCCGCTGGCCGTGGTGACCGTCTGGCCGTGGCGCAGCACGCCCTTCTCGTCCATCACCAGACCGATCATCTGGCGCGCGGTGCCGGCGCTCTTCTGCGCCTCCAGCACGTCGCGGCCGATGAAGTCGCGGCCTTCGTCCAGCGACACGGTCCAGGCCAGCGCCGCTTCGTACGGGCTGATCTCTTCGTCCATGTCCTGGCCGTACAGGTTCATGCCAGCTTCCAGGCGCAGGGTGTCGCGCGCGCCAAGGCCGGCCGGCTTCACGCCCGCCGCCAGCAGGCGGTTCCAGAAGGCGACCACGGCGTCCTGCGGAAGCAGGATCTCGAAACCATCTTCACCGGTGTAGCCGGTGCGCGCGACGAACAGCTCGACGCCGTCATCGGACTGCACCTGCAGGGCGGCGAAGCGGCCCAGCTTGGTCAACGCTGCGCGGTCGGCTTCGCGGGCCAGGCCGATCACGATGTCGCGCGCCTGCGGGCCCTGCACGGCGAGGATGGCCAGGTCCGGGCGCTGCTCGACGGCGACGCCGAACGGCGCAGCCTGCTCGCGCAGCCAGGCCAGGTCCTTCTCGCGGGTAGAGGCATTGACCACCATGCGGAAGAAGTCGTCGCCCAGGTAGTAGACGATCAGGTCGTCGATGACGCCGCCGCGCGGATTCAGCATGCACGAGTACAGTGCCTTGCCGGTCACCTTCAGCTTGTCGACCGAGTTGGCCAGCAGGCGGCGCAGGAACGGCTTGACCTGGTCACCGCGCAGGTCGACCACCGTCATGTGGCTGACGTCGAACACGCCGGACTCACGGCGCACCAGATGGTGCTCGTCCAGCTGCGAGCCGTAGTGGATGGGCATGTCCCAACCCCCGAAATCGACCATCTTGGCGCCAAGGGCGCGGTGGGTATCGTTGAGCAGCGTCTTCTGGGTCATGACCGGGTCCGGCAGCAGAGGAAACAGGAAACCCCATTATCCCAGATCGGTCGCCCGCAGGCGTGCCGCAGCGCAGCGGTTCATGCAAGCGGAAGTGCAACCCGCCCCGCCCTTTCCTCTGCCGGCGAGGCAATGCCCGCAAGGCGCCGCAGCCGCCCGCTACAGGCGCACCCGCCCACGCAGGATGTCGAGGAACATCACCCAGTCACCCATGAACGAGTACAGCGGATGGCGGAACGTCGCCGGTCTGTTCTTCTCGAAGAAAAAATGGCCGACCCAGGCGAACCCGTAGCCGCAGAACAGGGCGCCAAGCAGGAACAGCGGCTGGCCGCGCAGCGAGGCAGTGGCGACCAGCAGCAGGACCCCGCAACTGCCGATGAAGTGCAGCCGCCGCGATACCGGGTGGCGGTGCTCGCTGAGATAGAACGGATAGAACTCGCGGAAGCTGGCGAAGCGGGACATGAGCAGGCTCCGGGGACCAGGGTCGCCCACATCATGCGCCTTCCGGAAGGCAGCGCTGCCCTTGTAGAGCCGAGCCATGCTCGGCTTGCGCGTGCCAGCGCGGCCGGAAGGAAGAGCAGCCGAGCATGGCTCGGCTCTACACTGATGAAGTGCGCGGCCCGAACATGATCACCGCCATGCCGGCCAAGCACAGCGCTGCGCCCAGCAGGTCCCAGCGGCTGGGACGAATGCCATCGACCAGCCACAGCCAGAACAGCGCGGTGCCGATGTAGACGCCACCGTAGGCGGCATAGACCCGTCCACTGGCCGTCGGGTGCAGGGTCAGCAGCCAGGCGAACACGGCCAGGCTGGCCGCCGCCGGCAGCAGCAGCCAGACGCTGCCTCCCTTGCGCAGCCACAACCATGGCAGGTAGCAGCCGACGATCTCGGCCAGCGCGGTCAGCAGGAACAGGCCGAGCGTTTTCACGCCTTCTCTGCTGCCTTGGCCTGATGCCACAGTGCTTCCTGCGCATCCAGGTCCAGTTCGGCCAACGCGTCACCCTGTGCGTCGGCCTGCGCTTCCATCGCGCGGAAGCGACGCTCGAACTTGTGGTTGGCACCACGCAGTGCAGCGCCCAGATCGATATCGGCATGACGCGCCAGGTTCGCGCAGACGAACAGCAGGTCGCCCAGTTCTTCCTGCAGGCGCGCCTTGTTGCCCGCGACATCGCCACGTTCGAACTCCTCGCGCAGCTCCTGCAGCTCCTCGGCGGCCTTGTCCAGCACCGGCAGCGGACCCGGCCAGTCGAATCCGACCTTGGCCGCGCGCGACTGCAGCTTCACCGCCCGCTGCCATTCCGGCAGGCCGCGCGAGATACCGGCCAGTGCGGAGGTGTCCTGCTCGCCCTTGGCGGCACGCTCGGCGCGCTTGATCGCCTCCCAGTTGCGCGTCACCCCGTCGGCATCGTCCACGCTGACATCGGCGAACACGTGCGGGTGGCGGCGCTGCATCTTGTCGCTGATCGCACGGGCGACCTCGGCGAAGGCAAACGCGCCCTGCTCCTCGGCCATGCGTGCGTGGAACACCACCTGCAGCAGCAGGTCGCCGAGCTCGTCGCAGAGATCGTCCAGGTCACCCCGGTCGATCGCATCGGCGACTTCGTAGGCTTCCTCGATGGTGTAGGGGGCGATGGTCGCGAAGTTCTGCTCCAGATCCCACGGGCAGCCGCCCTGCGGGTCACGCAGCCGCGCCATGATCGCCAGCAGGCGCTCCAGTTCGCTGCTTGCGGCGCTGCCGGTGGTGGGGGTGTCGTGCGCGCTCATGGGGCCTCCAGGATCAGTCGGACAACCAGTCGCGCCATGGCAGGCTGGTATCACCAAGGGCAATGAAATCGCCGTTCAACAGTGTCTCGCGGCGGTTGTAGCGGAACGGCTTGCCGGTCGCCGCCGACAGCACCGCGCCGCCGGCGGCATGCAGCACGCACTGGCCGGCGGCGGTATCCCATTCGGAGGTCGGGCCCAGCCGCGGATAGACATCCAGGCCGCCTTCGGCGATCCGGCAGAATTTCAGTGACGAGCCCTGTGCGATGGTCTCGATGCGGCCCATGCGCGCCAGCAGCGCCTCGGTTTCCGGCGAGCGGTGCGAGCGGCTGGCGGCAACGCGCAGCGGAGCCGTGGCCGGCGTGCGGGTGCGCAGCACGGTGTCATGCAGGCCCTGCCGCCGATAGGCCAGCTCGCCGCGCATGGCATGCCAGACGATGCCGGTGACCGGCGCCAGCACCACACCAAAGGCCGGCGCGCCCTGGTAGATCAAGGCGATGTTGACGCTGAATTCGCCGTTGCGCTTGACGAACTCGCGGGTACCGTCGAGCGGATCCACCAGCCAGTAAGCGCCCCAATGGCGGCGCTGCTCCCAGCCCACCTGCGCCGATTCCTCGGACAGGATCGGCAGGTCCGGTGTCAGCTGCCGCAGGCCCAGCTCAATGACCTGGTTGGCCGCCAGGTCGGCCGCGGTGACCGGGCTGTTGTCGTCCTTGATCTGGACCTCGAATCCATCGGCATACACCTGCATGATGGCTTGGCCGGCCTGCTGGGCGATGGCGATGGCGGTCTCGCGCAGGTCCGTGGTCAGTTTGATCATCGCGTTCCCTGCAGCCACTGGCGGGCAATGAACAGCGCCGCCAGCGAGCGTCCCTCGGAGAAGTCCTCGCGCAACATCAGCTGGTCCAGTTCGGCCAGCTTCCACGGCACCACTTCCAGTTCTTCCGGCTCGTCGCCGGCCAGCTTTTCCGGGTACAGGTCGCGCGCCACCACCAGCCACGACTGGTGGCTCATGTAGGTCGGGGCAAGGGTCATTGCGCGCAGCACGTCGACCCGGCGCGCACCGTAACCGGCTTCTTCCTTCAGCTCGCGGTCGGCGGCCTGCTCGGGGGTTTCGCCGGCGTCGATCCGGCCCTTGACCAGGCCCAGTTCGTAGCGGTGCATGCCGGCGGCGTATTCACGCACCAGCAGCACGGTCTCATCGTCGAGCATCGGCACCACCACCACCGCGCCGTGGCCACGGCTGACCAGGCGCTCGAACCGGCGACGTTCACCGTTGGAGAATTCCAGGTCCAGATGCTGGCGCTGGAAGGGGCCGTTCTCCTCATCGGTGATCCGATGGATGATCGGCAAGCGACGGCCGGCACGGTCATCGTTCATGCGGAATCTCCGCGGCGGCCGGCGCCAGCGCCGGGGCCGATAGAATGTGCAGGCAGCAACATGTTCATGAGCCCGAAATGCTAGCAGACCCAACCCCCTCCCCGCTGGCCCAGCACTGGCGGCAACGCGACCTGCAGGTGCTGTGGCACCCGTGCACGCAGATGCGTGAGCATCCGGACACCCTGCCACTGGTGCCGATCGCCCGCGGTGAAGGCGCATGGCTGATCGACCACGACGGCCACCGCTACCTGGACGCCGTCAGCAGCTGGTGGACCAACCTGTTCGGCCATGCCGAGCCGCGCATCGGCGGCGCCATCGCGGCGCAGGCCGGGCAGCTGGAACAGGTGATGCTGGCGGGCTTCGGCCACGAACCGGCGATCACCCTGGCCGAGCGCCTGCTGGCGCTGGCGCCACGCCAGCCCGGCCGCGCGCCGTTGGCCAAAGTGTTCTACGCCGACAACGGCTCGGCCGGCGTGGAAGTGGCGCTGAAGATGGCCTTCCAGTATTTCCAGAACCGCGGCGAGCCACGGCGCACGCGCTTCATCGCGCTGGAAAACGGCTACCACGGCGAGACCCTGGGTGCGCTGGCGCTGGGCGATATTCCGCTGTATCGCCGCGTCTATGCACCGCTGCTGGCCGAAGGCCTGTTCGCGCCATCGCCCGATGCCTACCTGGCCGAACCGGGCCAGAGCGCGGCAGATCGCGCACGGCAGGCTGCCGACGGCTTGGCCACGCTGTTCGACCAGCATCCGGGCGAGATCTGCGCGGTGATCCTGGAACCGCGCCTGCAGTGTGCCGGCGGCATGCGCATGCATGACCCGGTCTATCTGCAGCGCGTGCGCGAACTGTGCGATGCCCATGGCGCGTTCATGATCGCCGACGAGATCGCCACCGGATTCGGCCGCACCGGCACCCTGTTCGCCTGCGAGCAGGCAGGGGTGATGCCGGACCTGATGTGCCTTTCCAAGGGCCTGACCGGCGGCTTCCTGCCGCTGGCCGCCGTGCTGTCCACGCAGGCGCTGTACGACGCCTTCCTCGACGACTCGCGCGAGCGCGCCTTCCTGCATTCGCACAGCTACACCGGCAATCCGCTGGCCTGCGCGGCAGCACTGGCGACGCTGGACATCTTCCGCGACGACGATGTGATCGCCCGCAACCGGGGCATCGCGTCGGTGATGGGCACGCTGGCGGCGCCATTTTCCGACCATCCGCACGTGGCCGACGTGCGCCAGGCCGGCATGGTGGTGGCGTTCGAGCTGTCGCGCGACGGCAACAGGCGCACGCCTTTCGATCCGGGCCTGCGGCTGGGCCTGCACGCTTACAAGGCCGCCCTCAAGCGCGGCGTGGTGCTGCGCCCGCTGGGCGACGTGCTGTACTGGATGCCACCCTATTGCGTGGATGACGAACAACTGGAGCTGCTGGCACACACCACGCTGGCGGCCATCGACGAGGCGATTGCATGCGCGTGACCCGCTGCCCCATCGACCTGGCGCTGCACAGCGGCCAGACCGTGACCCTGCCGGAAGAGACGGCCAACCACCTGGTGCGGGTGATGCGCCTGCGCGAGGGCGATACGTGCGTGCTGTTCAACGGCGATGGCAACGACTACAGCGCGACACTGACCGTGGCCGGCAAGCGCGAGGTACAGGTCCGCATCGATGCTGTGCAGGCCATCGACAATGAATCACCGCTGGCGATCACCCTGCTGCAGGGCATCGCCCGTGGCGAGAAGATGGACCTGATCCTGCAGAAGGCCACCGAACTGGGCGTGGCGGCGATCATTCCGGTCAACGCCGAGCGCACCGAGGTGAAGCTCGATCCAGCACGGGCCGAGAAGCGCGTGGCGCACTGGAACAACGTGGTGACGTCGGCCTGCGGCCAGTCCGGGCGTGCGCGCATCCCGCAGGTGGGTTCGCCGCTGTCGCTGGCGCAGGCTGCGGCGGTACTGCCGGCCGATACGCTGCGGCTGACCCTGGACCCGCGGGGCGCACATCGCCTGTCGACGCTGACGGCCGCTCCGGCAGGGGGCCTCGTGCTTGCGATCGGCCCGGAAGGAGGCTGGTCCCCGCGCGACCGCGACCAGCTGGCAGCGGCCGGGTTCCAGGGACTGCAGCTGGGCCCGCGGATCCTGCGCACGGAAACGGCCGGACTGGCCGCGATCGCGGCGTTGCAGGCGCGGTTGGGCGACCTGGGATAAGACAGGTTCGTGGTAGTGCCGGCCGCTGGCCGGCATCCACGGGATCATGAGGTTGCCGGCCAGCGGCCGGCACTACCGGTCTGGTGGATCAGGCGGCGAGCGAATCCAGCGCCGCTTCCAACGCGTCCAGGTTCGGCAGCAGCGCACTCTGCTCACCCAGCAGCACGCGCATGTGCACGGTCTGCGGCAGGGTTTCTTCGGAGGCGTCGGCCAGCAGGCCGTCGCGCGGCACCGAGATCAGCTGCGGGAAGTTCTGCGTCAGCAGCGCGTAGTACGGGCGCTGCACGTTGCCGCTGAGGGACTTCAGCACCACCACCTTGTTGTGGCCGGCCACCGTCTCTTCGCCGAGCCCCGAAAGGCGTGCGAACGACACCAGCGGCACCTGCCAGCCGTGCCAGCCGATCTCGCCGACCAGCCAGCGCGGCGCATCGGAGACCGGCTGCACCGGCACGCGCGACATCATTTCGGCCACGGTGGCATTGGGCAGCAGCACGCGCTCGTTGCCGGCCTGGATCAGGACGCCGCGGATTTCGTCATTGCTGGCGTAGCTCATGGTGCGTCTCCGTTGTCGTCCTGCTCACCCCAGCGCGCGGCAATCGCCTGCGCCAGTTCCTGCGGTTCACCGGCCACCATGCCGGCAGCCACCACGGCGGTGGCCGCCGCCGGGTCATAGCAGCCCTCGCCCACCTGCCCGGCCACCCACGCACCGGCGGCCGCCAGGTCCAGCGCCGGGCCTACGTGGGCCAGGTCGGCACCGCTGAGCAGCACCAGCGCGGTGTGTTCGGCCGGCAGCGAAGCGAGCGAAATACCGTTGGCATCGCTCTGGAAATGCAGGCCATCGCTGGCCGCGCGCACGCCGATATCATCGGCCAGCACGTGCACCTCGCCCGGCACCGCGTGCTGGCCGGCCTCGGCCAGCTGCACCGGCAACGGCGAAACGCGGGACATCTGCTTGACCAGGTTGCCGTAGCGGCCACCATCCAGACGCATGTGCACCAGGACCGGCACACTCAACGACGCGGGCAGTGCGCCGAGCAGGCGACGCAACGCATCCGGGCCACCGATGCCGGCCAGCACCAGCAGCGATGCGGCACGCGCACCGGCCGGGGCGACGGCATCCAGATCGACCAGGCTCAAATGATCGGTATCGAACGAGGGCTGCGGCGCGACGACCGGCGCCACGGCTTCTGCCGATACGGGTGCTTCGATCGATTCTTCCACCAGCGACCAGGCGGTGTGATCGAAGGAGACCGGCGGTGTCGCAGGCGTCGCCGGTTCGGCCAGTGCCTGCGGCGCCGAAGGCGGATCCAGAGGCTCGGGCACGACCGGCTGCAGCGCCGCCAGGGCCTGCTCCAGCGCGATCGGTTCGTGCAGGTCTGCCGGTGGCGAATACAGGCCGTCGGCCGGAACGTCATCGGCCCAGCTCAGCGCCTGTTCCAGGTGCGGGCGCAGGGCTTCTTCCTGCGGCGCCGGCGCGGGCGCCGGATGGCCAGGCTCCAGCTGCAGGCTGGGCTCTTCTTCGGCGCCCGGCGGCAACACCTGCTGGTGGCCGTGCAGCTTGGCGGCCAGGTGGCGCCCCCAGCGTTGCGCCTCCCAGCCGTCGCGGCGGGCGGCCAGCTCAGCCTCATCGAACACCAGGGTCAGCCCCGGTGCCGAGAGCACGGATTCCAACCGTTCCAGTGCGTCCTCGATGGCAGCTTCCAGCGCGATCACCACGAACTGCGGGGCCGCGGCCTGCAGGACCTGCGGCTCCAGGCCGTTCGGATCATCTTCCAGGACCAGCTGTACATCGGCATGCGCCAGCGCCTCGCGCAGGCGTTCACGCGCCGTACCGGGGCGGGCCAGCAGGGCGACGGCCGGGGCCGGATGGGTTTCACTCACGGACACGGGCGATCCCCAGCAGGTCGTACACGTTACGCATCAGGTCCAGTTCCTGGTACGGCTTGCCCAGATAACGCTGGACACCGATCTCGAAGGCACGCTGGCGGTGCTTGTCGCCGCTGCGCGAGGTGATCATCACGATCGGCACATCCCTGTAGCGCGGATCGGCACGCATCACAGTGGCCAGCTCGTAGCCGTCCATGCGCGGCATCTCGATGTCCAGCAACATCAGGTCCGGCACGCGCTCTTCCAACCGCTCCAGTGCTTCCACGCCATCGCGGGCGACACTGACTTCGAAGTTGTGGCGTTCGAGGATGCGACCGGTCACCTTGCGCATGGTCAGCGAGTCATCGACCACCATCACCAGCGGCACCTGGCGTTCGTCGCGCGGCGCATTGGCCAGCACCGGTGCCGTCGGATTGGCCAGGAAGCGGCGCACCAGCGGCGCGACGTCCAGGATCACCACCACGCGGCCATCGCCGGTGATGGTGGCACCGTAGATGCCCGGTACCGATGCGATCTGCAGGCCCACCGGCTTGACCACGATTTCGCGGTTGCCCAGCACCTGATCGATCGCCACGGCTGCACGCAGGTCGCCGGCGCGGACCAGCAACAGCGGCACCTGGTCCTGGCCATCGGCACGCGCCGGGGCCTGCCCGACCAGGCTGCCGAGGTCATACAACGGATAGTCTTCGCCGCTGTAGCGGTAGCTGCTGTCGGCGGCCTCGAAACGTTCGCGCGACAGGCGGCCGATACCGCTGACCGAGGCCACCGGCACGGCGAAGGTGGTCTCGCCGATCTGCACGAACACCGCCTGGGTGACGGCCAGCGTCTGCGGCAGGCGCAGGGTGAAGCGCACGCCCTGGCCGCGCACCGACTGGATATCGACCGAACCGCCCAGCTGGCGCACTTCGTTGCGCACCACGTCCATGCCCACGCCACGGCCGGCCAGCTGGCTGACCTGGTCAGCGGTGGTGAAACCAGAGGCGAAGATCAGGTTGTCCAGTTCCTGCTCGTTCGGCTGGGCATCGGCAGCCAGCAGGCCACGGTCGATGGCGCGGCGGCGGATCGCCTCGCGGTCCAGGCCGGCGCCGTCGTCGGCCACTTCCAGCACGATTTCCGAGCCTTCGCGGTGCAGGCGGATGGCGATCTCGCCCTCCTCCGGCTTGCCGGCGGCGCGGCGCTGTTCCGGCGCTTCCAGGCCATGCGCCACGGAGTTGCGCAGCATGTGTTCCAGCGGCGCGACCATGCGATCGAGAACATTGCGGTCCAGTTCCCCGTGGGTACCTTCCAGGGTCAGGTGGACCTGCTTGCCGGTATCCATGCCGGACTGGCGGACCACGCGGCGCAGGCGCGGCACCAGGCCATCGAACGGCACCATGCGCGCGCGCATCAGGCCGTCCTGCAGCTCGGAGCTGACGCGCGACTGTTGTTGCAGCAGCGAATCGTACTGGCGCGACAGATCGTCCAGTACCCCTTGCAGGCCGCCAAGGTCGGCCGCCGATTCGTTCAGCGCACGGCTGAGCTGCTGCAGCGTGGAGAAGCGGTCCAGCTCCAGCGGATCGAACTTCTGGTCTGCCTGGTCCTGCTCACGCTGGTAGCGGGCGACGATCTGCGCTTCGGTTTCCAGGTCGAGCCGGCGCAGCTGGTCGCGCAGTCGCGCATTGGTGCGCTCCAGCTCGCCCATCGCACCACGGAACGCGCCGAGCTGCTGCTCGAGGCGCGAGCGGTAGATCGCCACTTCACCGGCATGGTTGACCAGGCGGTCGAGCAGATCCGCGCGCACGCGCACCTGTTCCTGCTGCGGGCGTGCCAGCGGATCTTCATCGACCACGCCTTCGGCCGGCAGCGGTGCCGACAGTGGCGCATCAAGCAGTGCCGGTGCCGATGCCGGACTGGCAACCGGTGCCGAAGTGGCTTCTGCGACGCTCGCCACGTTGGCTGCGGCTGCGGCTGCAGCAGCCGCCGCAGCGATATCGGTGGTGGTACGCACTTCGAACGCGTCGACCAGGTCCTGCGCCGGTTCCACCACGCGGTGGTCGCCGGTGCGGGTGAGCAGCTGGTGCAGCCGATCAAATCCGCGCTCCAGCAACTGCACATCGCGGCGTTCGATCTCGGTGCGACCAGCGGCGACGGCTTCCAGCAACGATTCGATGCTGTGGCCAAGATCGCCGATGGCGTTGATGCCGGCCATGCGTGCGCCACCCTTCAGGGTATGCAGGTCACGCTGCAGGCCGGCCAGCACCTCGCGGTCCTGCGGCGCATCGCGCAGCTCGCTGATCAGGCCATCACAGTGGTCGAGCAGGTCCTTGCCTTCCTCGACGAAGATGTCGACCAGCTCGCGATCGTAGACGCTGAAGTCGAGCGTATCGGCGCTGTCTTCCGGCACCGGGATGTCAAGGACGTCGGGTGCCACGGTTTCAACCACGTCGGCGTCAGGCGCGCCAACGGCCGGGGCATCCGATACGGCATCGGCATCGGCATCGGCAGCTTCGGCGTGGACTTCCACCTGGCCCGGCGCGTCTTCCAGTTCGAAGAACCGCACCGGTTCGGCGGTGGCCGGCGTCGCGGCCTCCGCGATCTCCTCATTCACCGTCGCCGGGGACGGCTGATCGGCGCTCTCTCCTTCACCGATCGCCGCCTCCCCGCCGACGTCCGCATCCTCGGCAAAGGCTTCCGCCTCGCCCGGCGCGAGTTCGCTGGCCTGCAGGCCGAGCACGGACCTTTGCCCGTCGTCGGCCAGGGGCTGCTCTTCGTCGATCACGTGCAGGCCGGCCTCGAGCGCGGCGTCCAGCGAGACCGGTTCTGCAAACCCCGGCGCAGCCATTTCATCCTGCAGGCTCGACAGCTCGCTGTCGAGTGGCAGTGCAGCAGGCGTCTCGAATGCCTCAGCGTCCGCGACGTGCACGTGATCGAACGAGGACGCATTCAGGTCAGATGCGACGGCTTCGACAGCATCCGGAATCTCTTCGGCATCGCGGTCGTCGACCGGCAGCGCACTGGCATCCAGGTACGGCGACAGATCGTCCACGACGGTCAAACCGGCATCGTCGGCCAACAGCGGCGCGCATTCGGCCTGCGCCTGGACACCGTCTACCTCAACGCCCGGAACGTCGTCGGCCTCCTGGATCGATTCGACCACCGGTAGCGACGCCGCTCCCTCACCCGGTACCGACGGCCATCCGGCATCGAAGTAGCGCGAAAGATCGTCGCTGGCGGTCAGCTCACCGACCTCCAGCCCGCCCTCGCCCTCGATCGCGGCATCCTCGACCGGGGTTTCGGCGACATCGGCAACTGCCTGTGGTTCCTGCTCCGCCGCGACGGACGAAAGCGGGACCGCATCGGTTTCAGGCGCGACGGCTGCCGGGGCGTCCGCATCCCATTCCGCCGTCGGTTCGTCATCCAGCGCCAGCTCAGCTTCGTCGTCCTCCAGGCCCACCATCGGCCAGCGCGCTTCCGGCAACTCGCTGGCCAGCGCCTGCAGGCGCTGTGCCAGTACCTGTTGCGGTGCGATACGCGGCTGTTCGGCCTGCAGCGCTTCCATGGTGGCGGTGATCGCCTGCGCGGTCGCATCCAGCGCGGCCACGCCCTCATCACCCGGCACCACTTCGGCGGCCAGTGCACGCTTGATGTAGGACTCGGCACCGCCGGTTACAGCCGTGATCTCGGGCACTTCGGTCATCGCGAAGGCGCCGTTCATGGTGTGCACTGCGCGCAGGAGTGCGTCGCTGACCGGCTGCGGTGCCTGCTGCGCCGAACGCAGCCAGTCCTGCAGGGTGGCCTGATGGACTTCCACCTCGGCCTCGAGAATCTCGCGCAGCACGCTGTCGATGTTGGCCGGCGTGCCGGTGGCTTCGGCCTTCTCGGCGGTATCGGCCAGCGCCGAAGCGGCAACCTCGGCGTCGAGAATGCGGATGATCTCGTCTTCGCCCTCGACTTCGGCCACCGGTGCAACCGATGCAGTGGCCCCAGGCAGGGGTACGTAGTAGGTCTCCTCGCCTGCACCGACACGATCGGCGATGGCCTGCATGGCCTGCAGGTCGACGCTGATGCGGTGGCCATGGCGCAGCGCCGCGTTCAGCTGCGGCAGCGCCGCATGCGCGTTGTCGACCATCGCCAGCACGGCGGGAGATGGGGCGCGGCTACCATCCAGCACGCGGTTGAGCATGCCTTCGATCTTCCACGCGAACTCACCCAGGGTGCGTGCGCCGACCAGGCGGCCACTGCCCTTGAGGGTATGGAAGATGCGGCGGATCGGGCGCAGCCGGTCCATGTTGTCCGGCTGCATGCGCCATGCCGGCAGCAGCGTGCCGAGATTGGCCAGCTCATCGTCGAACTCTTCCAGGAACACCTCGCGGATGTCCTCGTCGATGTTCTCGGCATCGTCGTCGAAACCGGCGTCGAAGCCCGCATTGGTGTCGGCGTCGGTCCCGGCAACGGCCGAATCCACCGCCTCCGGCGCTGCCGCAGCGGCCATCGCCTGTGGATTGAAGCCGGCAGCGGCCGCACTCAACTCGGCGAAGAACTGGGCGTCGGCCTCGCTGAAATCGATCGGCGCGATGGTGTCGATATCGATCACCGACACGGCCGGAGCGGACGTATCCGCCGCAGGAGCCGCCGCATCGATCAACGGCGACGTGATCGACGGTACCGGCAGGTCATCCGGGGCCTCATCCACCCCGGCCAGCGGCGGAACGACGGCATCGACGATCTCCAGCGACGGATGCAACGCGGCGTCATCGTCCAGCGACAGCGTTTCCATCGCATGCAGCGACAGCACGTCGTCAGCGTTGTCCAGCGCGTCGGCATCGAAGCGGAACACCACGTCGTCGGCCACGGCAGCCGCATCCTGTTCGGCCGCCACCGGGTCGAACACCGGTGCAGCATCGAAAGCGGTCGCGGAGGAATCCACCGCGTCCGTCCTCTCATCGATCACAGGCGCTGCGCTTTCCTCAAGCATCTGCGGCGCCCCGGACAGCGACCACTGCGGCGCACCGGAGTGATCACCCTCGGCCAGCTCGAAGCTGACCGGATCGAAACTGGCGAAGGTCGGGCTGCGCTCGTCATCGGCAGGCACGATGGCGTCGGCCTCCGGATGGAACGGCGCCAGCTCCCACTGCGGGACATCCGGCGCAGGTGCGCTGGACGCCGCGAAGACCAGCGATGCGTCCGCATCGTCGTGCGTCGGCAACGGCGAAGCACCGGTATCAGCCGTGCTGGCGGCCACGGCTGCCACGGTGCCCAGCGCGCCGAACATCAGGCGGTTGTCGGACACCATCGGCGCCGGCGAGGCCGGCGGCGGATCGAAGGTGAAGTCCGGCAGTGGCACCGGCACGTCGCCGGCAGCGGGCGCCGCAGGCTGCACCGGAACCTCGATGCGCTCCGGCTGCAGGGGCTCGGCCTGCAACGCAACCGGCTCACGTTCGACCGGCAGCAGTGCCGGCGCGTCCGGCGCAACGGCATTGTGCTCCGGCAGCGGCCAGTAGCGCAGTGCCTCGAGGCTGCTGCGGGTGATTTCGAGGATGTCCTCTCGGCCCGGGCGGCGGTCGCGCAGGGCTTCCAGGTAGTACTCCAGGCTGGCCATGGCATCGGCCAGGGTGTCCAGTTGGCGGCCGCTGGGCACGCGCTGGCGGCCGATCAGTTCGGCCTCGATGTACTGCTGCACGCCGCGCAGGTAATCGGCGGCGGTACCCAGGTCGAGCATGCGCAGCGCGCCGGAAACATCGCCCAGCAGGCGTGGCACATCCTGCAGCTCGGCATGGTTCCAGCTGGTTTCGATGAAGGCGACGAAATGCTCGCGGGCAGCGGCGAAGTTGGCGATGGCTTCATGCGCCAGCACCTCCACCGTTCGCCGGTTCTCGACCGCGCTCGGGTCGTCCTCGCCACTGCCGCCGGCGCCCAGATGGGCAACCTGGTCGTCCAGCGAGGCATCGACGTACAGCAGTGCACCGGCAATATCCAGCAGCAGGTTCTCGTCGATCTGCTGGCGACCTTCGACCACGCCGCGCAGCGCATCGCGCTGCTGCACGACCACGCCGCGGGCCACGCCCAGGCCCATCATGCCCAGCGTATCGGCCACGGCGCCGAGCTCGTTGGCCTGGGTCTGCAGCTGTTCCGGCGCACCACCTGTGCGCAGGTGCAGGTCAAGCGCATCCTTGATGCGCAGCAGTTCTTCCTTCACCGCGCTGCCGACCGTGTCGAGCAGCTCGCGATTACGCCCGCTCAGGCTGCCACGGGCATGGTCCAGCTCGGCCTCGGTGGCGGTGACGCTGTCCGGCGCAAAGGCCAGCAGCACACTGTCAGTGACGCCTTCTTCGCCGCGCGACGCACGGATCTCGTTGAGCAGCGGCATCAGCACGATCGGAATGTCGCGATGGCCGTTCTGCAGGCGTTCCAGATAGTCGGGCAGCAGCACGCTGCCACGCATCAGGGTTGCGCAGGCTTCATCACGGTCGGCCACGCGGCCGGCGCCGATGGCGTTGGCCAGCTGCTCCAGCTCTTCGGCCACCATCGCCGGGGCATACAGCTCGACCATGCGCAGGGTGCCCTGCACCTGGTGCAGGTAGCCGGCGCAGATGCGCATGCGGCTGGCATCGGTCGGGTCTTCGGCGTAGTACTCGACCTCGTTGCGCACCTGGCGCAGGGTCTCGTCCAGCTCGGGCTTGACCCAGCCCAGCGCTGCGTGGCTCATCGCATCGCGCAGACTGCTCATGGACGCGCTCCGTTCGCCGCCGCGCGGTGGCCGCGCGAGTTCTGGCGTGGGGAATGGAAATGCTTCATCGACTGGTTCCTTGCTCGCCGCCCTGCCCGTGTCACGCCGGCAGCTTGAAGTCGGCGACCGAACGGCGCAGGTCCGCCGCCAGCTGCGCGAGGTGGCCGATCGACTCGGCGGTCTGTCCGGCACCCTGCGAGGTTTGCCCGGTGATCTGCCGGATCACGCCCATGGTGCGTGTGATGTCCGAGGCGGCGGCCGACTGCTGCTGGGCGGCGATGGAGATGTTCTTGATGAGGGTATTCAGCGCGTTTGACACGCGTTCGATCTCGGTCAGCGCGGTACCGGCGTCCTCGGCCAGGCGTGCACCAGACACCACTTCGGCCGTGGTCTGCTCCATCGAGGTGACCGCTTCATTGGTGTCGGCCTGAATGGCCTGGACCAGGTTTTCGATGCGTCGGGTCGCACCCGAGGTGCGTTCTGCCAGGCGCTGCACTTCGTCGGCCACGACCGCGAAACCGCGGCCCGCTTCACCGGCCGACGCGGCCTGCACCGCCGCGTTCAACGCCAGGATGTTGGTCTGCTCGGAAATGTCGTTGATCAGTTCCACGATCGAGCCGATTTCCTGCGACGACTCGCCCAGGCGCTTGATGCGCTTGGAGGTTTCCTGGATCTGGTCACGGATCTGGTCCATGCCCTGGATGGTCTCGCGCACCACGCCGGCACCTTCGGCAGCGATCACCACCGAGCGCTGTGCCACGTCGGCCGACTCGGCCGAGTTGCGCGACACCTGCTCGATGCTCGCCGCGATCTCCCCGATGCGGTCCGAAGCCGAGGTGATCTGGTTGGCCTGGTGCCCCGCGGCCTCTGCCAGCTGCATGGCGGTGGCCTGGGTTTCCTGGGTGGACATCGCGACCTTGGCCGAGGTGTCGTTGATGGTGGTCACCAGGTGGCGCAGCTCGTCCACCGCGTAGTTGATCGCGTCGGCGATCGCGCCGGTCATGTCCTCGGTCACCGAGGCCTTCACCGTCAGGTCGCCCTCGCCGAGCGAGGAGATTTCGTCCAGCAGCCGCATGATCGCCTGCTGGTTGCGGCTGTTGAATTCCACCTGGGTCTGGTAGCGCAGTTCCTGCTCGCGCGAGCGGCTGCGCACGTTGGTGGAGACGAAGCCGATGATCGCGATCAGCGACAGCGCACCGGACACCACGCCGATCCAGAAGTTCGGGAACAGGCGGGTGTCGGATACCGAGCCGAACGAGGAGAACGCGTCGAACAACTTGCGGCTGTCATCCAGCATGTGGGCCGAACCCTGGCCCAGCGCGGTGGCAGCGGATTGCGCCGCAAACAGCTGGCGCGAGCTGGCCAGGATCGCGTCGGCGTCCTGCTTCATCGCTTCCCACTTCTGCTGCGACTGTTCCAGCGCGGCCACGGCGGCGGCACCGCGCACGGCGGTGATGCCCAGTTCCTCGTTGCCGTTGCGCAGGCCGTCGAGCACCTGCGAGAACACGGTGATGTCACGTGCCAGCGCATCGCCGGAGGTCGCCGCGGCGCTGCCACCGGCACGCATTTCGGTCACGCGGCGGGCCATCGAACCGGCCACCACGACCTGCTGCAGCGCGCTGTACACCTGCGACGAGGGCGCGCCGGAAGCGGACATCGCACGCACCAGCTCGTTCAGCTGGGCCTGCAGGCCCGGCACTGCGCCGGTGAAGTTGTTCGCGTTGCCGGCCAGCGCCAGCACGGCCGGTTCGCTGGCCACCAGCTGCCCGGCCTGCTTGCCCAGCGGCGCCCAGGTCTCGCCGAGGGTGGCGATGGCACCGGCTACGCCCGGCTCCTTGCCGTAGCGTCCCTGCAGGGTCGACACGTTCTGCTCGATCGCGTTGCGGGTGGCCTTGAAGGCGGTGAAGGCCTGGGCGTTGCCGCCGACCGCGTCACGTCCCTGGTTGGCCAGCTGCTGCGACAGCACCTGCAGGTCGGCGGCCTTGGAGCCGGCGTCGGCAAGGCGGCTGCCCTGCCAGGTGGCGACGCCGGTGTTGACGCCGAACAGGATCATCGATGCCAGCAGCAGGAACAGCCAGAGGTTGCTGCCGCCCAGCCGCAGCTTGCCGGTCTTGGTGGCGTCCGAAGCAGTACTCATCGTTCAACCTCGATCTTCAATGCAGGGGGCGATGCCCGGCCTCAGGCCGCGGCTTGCCGGAATTCAGGGGTGCGCGACAGCAGCGAGAGCGAGAACACGCCCCAGTCATGGCCGTCGGCATGGAAAGCACGATCGACGAAATGCCCGTAGCGGCCATCGGCCAACGTGCCCGCTTCGATCTGCTGGTCCAGCTCGAAGCTGCGCTGGCCGAACAGTTCATCGATGGTCAGTGCGACGTCGCCGCCGGCCTGGCGCATGATCAGCACGCGCTGGCCTTCCTGCTGCACGGTGCGCGTGCCTTCCAGGAAGTACTTCAGGTCGACCACCGGGAACAGGTTGCCGCGCAGGTTGCCCACGCCCAGCAGCCAGGGCTGCGCACAGGGCACCGGGGTCACCGGCGGCATCGGTACGATTTCCACCACTTCGCGGAAATCGGACACCAGCCGGCGCTGGCCGACGCGGAAACCCACGCCACGCCACAGGTCCTGGGCAAACTGCTTCCCGGGCAGCTGCACCGCATGGGCCAGGCTGCGCCGTTCATAGGCTTCAAGGATGTCGAAGGGCGAGCGCATCAGGCCACCAGTTCGTTGATCCGCGCGATCAGTTCATCCTCGCGCGGCGGCTTGACGATGTAATCGGCGGCGCCCTGGCGCAGGCCCCAGGCCTTGTCGGTTTCCATCGCCTTGGTGCTGACGATGATCACCGGGATGTGCTTGATCGCCGCATCACGGGCCATCGCACGGGTCGCCTGGAAGCCACTCATGCCGGGCAGGACCACGTCCATCAGCACCAGCTGCGGCACCTGGTCGCGGACCAGCTGCAGGCCATCCTCGGCGTTGTCCGCTTCCAGCACTTCGTGGCCGGCACGGCGCAGCCACTGGGTGAACACCGCGCGGTCGGTCGGTGAATCCTCGATCAGAACGATACGAGCCATTGTGCCTTTCCCCCCTGGTCAGGCGTTGACGTATGTGCGGATGGCACCCAGCAGTTCTTCACGCGTAAAAGGCTTCGTCAGGTACTGCTCCGAGCCGACGATGCGTCCCCGCGCCTTGTCGAACAGGCCATCCTTGGACGACAGCATGATGACCGGGGTCGCTTTGAACAGCTGGTTGCCCTTGATCAGCGCGCAGGTCTGGTACCCGTCCAGGCGCGGCATCATGATGTCGACGAAGATGATCTGCGGTTGCTGGTCTGCGATCTTGGCAAGCGCTTCGAAGCCGTCGGTGGCGGTGACCACCTCGCAGCCTTCGCGCTTGAGCAGCGTTTCCGCAGTCCTGCGGATGGTCTTCGAATCATCGATGACCATCACCCGGAGTCCTGCGAGTTCCCCGCCCGCAGTCGTGTTTTCAGTCATTGCCTATCCCCAAGCGCACGGCCCGATCTCTGGCGGGGGCCGCTGCGAAAGCGTATCTATATCGCACTTTCCGCGCCCGCTTCAAGGCCGCCCCACGGCGCGGGGCATGGCCCCCTCCTGAACGTGACGGGTTTCGCAATGAGTGCGCGACCGCCGGGCGGACGCTGCGTTGCAGTATGGCAGGGAGGCGCGCGACCGGCGTTGCCGCTACCATCAACGCCTTGCCTGACAGGTGCGACCATGCCGTTGAACGTCATCGTGGTGATGGACCCCATCGCCCACATCAAGATCGCCAAGGACACCACCTTCGCCATGCTGCTGGAAGCCCAGCGCCGCGGCCATGCCCTGCACTACGTGCGGCCGGGCGGACTGGCCCTGGAAGGTGGCGTGGCGGTGGCCCAGACCGCGCCGCTGCAGGTGCGCGACGACCCGGCCGGCTGGTATGAGCTGGGTGAGTTCAGCCGTACCGAGTTCGGACCCGGCCAGATCGTGCTGATGCGCAAGGACCCGCCGGTCGACGCCGAGTACATCTACGACACCCAGGTGCTGGACGTGGCCGCCGCTGCCGGTGCCTGCGTGGTCAACAACCCGCAGGGCCTGCGCGACTACAACGAGAAGCTGGCTGCCCTGCTGTTCCCGCAGTGCTGCCCGCCGACCCTGGTCAGCCGCGATGCCAAGGCGCTGAAGGCCTTCGCCCTCGAACACGGCCAGGCCGTGCTGAAGCCGCTGGACGGCATGGGCGGCCGCTCGATTTTCCGCAGCGGCCAGGGCGATCCGAACCTGAACGTGATCCTGGAGACACTGACCGACGGCGGCCGCAAGCTGGCGCTGGCCCAGAAGTTCATTCCCGACATCAGCGCCGGCGACAAGCGCATCCTGCTGGTCGACGGCGAACCGGTCGATTACTGCCTGGCGCGCATTCCCCAGGGTGACGAGTTCCGCGGCAACCTGGCGGCCGGGGGCCGTGGCGAAGGGCGCCCGTTGAGCGAGCGTGACCGCTGGATCGCCGGCCAGGTCGGCCCGGAGATGAAGCGTCGTGGCATGCGCTTCGTCGGCCTGGACGTGATCGGCGATTACCTGACCGAGGTCAACGTGACCAGCCCGACCTGCGTGCGCGAGCTCGACGCGCAGTACGGCCTGAACATTGCCGGCACCCTGTTCGACGCGCTCGAGGCCGGCCTGCGCTGATGCCGTCCGCACCTGCCGTTCTGCCCCCGCCGCCACGCGAAGCGCAACGGCTGGGGGCCACCATCGCACTGTCGGTGCTGGTCCACGCCCTGCTGATCCTGGGCGTGGGCTTCGCCGTGAAAGGCGATGCTCCGCTGGTGCCGACGCTGGAAGTGATCTTCAGCCAGACGCGCACCGCACTGACGCCAAAGCAGGCTGATTTCCTGGCCGCCGCCAACCAGGAAGGCGGTGGCGAGCACGACCGCGCACAGCGTCCGCGCGACAACCAGGCCGGCATCGTGCCGCAGGCGCAATCCGGACTCAGCCCGGTTCCCCAGCAACAGCAATCGGCCGCGCCGGTTCCGCCGCCGCAGGCACGGGTGGTCAGCAGCCGCAATGGGGAGGACACCGTGGCGCAGGCGCAGTCCCGTCCAACGCCGGAACAGCCTGAGCCGGATGCGCCGCTGAGCGCGCGCGAGCAGCGTGATGCCGAGATGGCGCGGCTGGCGGCCGAGGTGCATCTGCGCTCGGCGCAGTACGCCAAGCGCCCGAACCGCAAGTTCGTGTCGGCCAGCACGCGCGAATATGCCTACGCCAATTACCTGCGCGCCTGGGTCGACCGCGCCGAGCGCGTCGGCAACCTGAACTACCCGGACGAGGCCCGGCAGCGCCGGCTCGGCGGCCAGGTGGTGATCAGCGTCGGCGTGCGCCGCGATGGCAGCGTGGAAAGCAGCCGGATCCTGCGTTCAAGCGGGACGCCGTTGCTGGATGAGGCGGCGCTGCGGGTGGTGCAGCTGGCGCAGCCGTTCCCGCCGCTGCCGAAGACCGAGGACGAGATCGACATCCTGCAGGTCACCCGTACCTGGGTGTTCCTGCCGGGTGGCACCCTGCACGACGACCGGTAGGGGTTTGTTGCCCGGGCCTGCGGCCCGGGACCCGCTGAAAGGCTAGAGCAACGGCAACAGCAACAGCAACAGCGGCGGTTGGTGTACTGAAGCGTGGCGAGGCGGTGTCGGGCGGCGGGGACGCCGCAAGTACGTCCGTGTAGGCTTAGCCGCGGCATCCATGCCGCGGATACCCCGCCGCCCGACACCGCCCCGCCTCTGACAGATCACGGCGCACCATTGCTTGGGTAGGTGTCGACCTTGGTCGACACACATCCACGCCACGCGTGGATGCGAGCGAAGCGATCCGCTTTTGACTTTGATTTTCTTTTGATTTTCCGTGGCGGACGCACACGGAAACTGTCAGAGGTCGGGCGGGTTGGGTTCGCGGGGGTATCCGCACCATGGATGCCGCGGCCAAGCCCCCATGGGTGAGGGCGCTTCGCTTGCGAAGCATTGCTTCGCAAGCGCCCGAACGCCCAGCCGCCAGCGGCTGGGCCGGACTGGGGGTTCACGGCGTCCCCCGCGAACCCACCCCGCCCGGCCAAGCGCGGCTTTTGGTTTATGCGATCAACCAACCCCGCCACGAGGGGCTCAGCCGTTGGCCTTCGCCTTCGCCTCGCGCGCGGCCTGCTGCTCGACCAGGGTCAATGCCACGTTGTCGCGCAGGTACGCCGGCTCGACCTTCTCCGGTGCGATCGCCTCGCCACGCGCGAACGCCGGCACCGCCAGTGCCAGCACGTCCGACGCCCGCGGCAATGCCGCGGCATCAAAACCGCGCAGGCCACTGCCCAACTGTGCCACCAGCGCGCCGTCGCCCGCGCCGAAACCGGTACCGACACCGTAGGCCGACATTCCTTCCGGCAACGTCACCACGGAGGGCGCGCAGACGCGCTCGGCATCGCGCGCGACCGGCAGGCCGTCGACGCGTTCGAAGCGCGCGACGTAGAGTTCACCCATCCGGGCATCGATTGCCGACAGGATCTGCGTTTCTTCCACCGGTGCCCGCAGCGCCAGCACCTGCAGCGTCGAAACCGGCAGTAGCGGGCGGTCCAACGCCAACGCGATGCCCTGGGCGATGGCGATCGCCAGGCGCACACCGGTGAACGCCCCCGGGCCGCGACTGAGCGCGATGCCGTCGAGCTGGCGACGGCCGATGCCGGCTTCGGCGAGCAGCGCCTCGGCCCATGGCAGGCTCAGGTCGGCATGCCGGCGCGGGGCGATCTCGAAGCGTTCCAGCACCTGCCCATCGACATGCAGTGCAACGGAGCAGGCTTCGGTGGCGGTTTCAAAGGCGAGCAGTTTCATCAGATCAGGTCAGAACAGGGGGAACGTGGCACCGGGAGCCGGCTCCGGGCCCGGCGCGACAGCGGCCGGGTCAGCCGGATCAGCCGGATCATCAGCCACGGGCCCCCATTGTGGCGTAAAGAAGGCCTGCACATCGGCCAGGCTGCGGGTGCGGCGGAAGGGTGGCAGTGAATCCAGGAAGACCCGGCCATAGCCACGGTTGAGCAGGCGCGGATCGCACAGGACCAGCACGCCACGGTCGCTTTCGCTGCGGATCAGGCGACCGACACCCTGCTTCAGTGCGATCACCGCCTGCGGCAACTGTTCGTCGCGGAACGGATTGCCGCCCTGGCTGCGGATCGCCTCCAGGCGTGCCTCGTACACCGGATCGTCCGGTGCCGCGAACGGCAGCTTGTCGATCATCACCACGCTCAGCGCTTCGCCGACCACGTCCACGCCCTCGCGGAAACTGGCCGAGCCCAGCAGCACGCCATTGCCCGATTCACGGAAGCGCTGCAGCAGCGTCGCGCGCGGTGCCTCACCCTGCACGAACAACGGCCATGGCCCGTCGCGCAGTGCCTCGGCGGCCTCGCGCAATGCACGGTGCGAGGCGAACAACAGGAATGCCCTGCCCTGCGATGCCTGCAGCACCGGCCGAAGGGTCTGGATCAGCGCGGTTCCGAAGCCCCGTGCGGCCGGATCAGGCAGGCCTTCCGGCAGGTAGCACAACGCCTGCTCGGGCCAGTTGAACGGACTCGGCTGGACCAGGGTATGCGGATCGTCCAGGCCCAAGCGCGTGGCGATGTGGTCGAATCCATTGCCCACGGTCAGCGTGGCCGAGGTGAAGATCCATGCCGCGCGGCTGCGCTCGCGATGCTCGCGCAGCGGGCCGGACACATCCATCGGCGTGCGCTGGCAGCGGAAACCCCGCGGCGTGAGCTCGTACCAGAGCACATCGGCGGCACTGGCGTGGTCCGCCGGATCGGTATCGAAATCCAGGGTGGGTTCATCATCGCCCAGCCAGCGCTGCAACCGCGACACCGCCTCGCGCGCCGCGCATGGCAGGCGTCCAGACCCGCCGCCGATTCGCGCAGCGGCTGAAGGCCCTGCTCCAGTGCCACCAGGCCGGCCATCACCGTATCGAAGCCGTCGCGGACCTGTGGCATGGCCAGCGCACGCCACTGCGTACCACGCGGCGGCAGCCCCTCCATCGCCGAACGCAACGCCAGCAACGCCTGTTGCAACTGGTCGACCGGCTCCTGCAGCGCCGATTGTGCGCCCCCTACGCCGCGCGCTTCAGCCAGGCAGTCGCGACCCAGTTCCTGCCATGGGCGCATGCCGAAACCTTCGCCGAAGAACTGCGCTGCCAGTTCGGGCAGCTGGTGTGCCTCGTCGATGACAAAGGCCTGCGCCCCCGGCAGCAACTCGCCGAAGCCGTCCTGTTTCAGTGCCAGATCGGCCAGCAGCAGGTGGTGGTTGACCACCACCACGTCGGCGGCCTGCGCACGCTGCCGTGCGCGCACCACGAAGCAGTCGTCCCAGAATGGGCAATCGGTGCCCAGACAATTGTCGACAGTGGAGGTGACCATTGGCAGCAGCGGCGAGTCATCGGCCAGGCCCTCCAGCTCGGCGATGTCACCGAACTCCGAGCGGCCGGACCACGCCAGGATGCGCTGGAACTGCGCGGCCTGTTCGGGACTGGAAAACCGCGGCTCGCCCCGCGCCTGCTGCAGTCGATAGCGGCACAGGTAGTTCGCGCGCCCCTTCAGCAGCGCGCTGCGCAGGCCGACGCCCAGCGCCTGGCGCACGCGCGGCAGATCGCGGTGGTAGAGCTGGTCCTGCAGCGCGCGGGTACCGGTGGAGATGATGGTGCGCAGCCCGGACAGCAGCACCGGCACCAGATAGGCGAAGGTCTTGCCGGTGCCGGTACCGGCCTCGGCCAGCAGCAGGTCCCGCTGCTGCAGCGCATCGGCAATGGCAGCGGTCAGGTGCAGCTGTGCCGGACGCGGGACGAAGGCATCCAGATGCGAGGCGAGCGCGCCGCCTTCGCTGAGGGCTTCGCGGCTGGCATGGACAAGGTCGGACATCAGAGGGAAAGGATACCCGGCAGGGCGCTGCCCGGCACCCGTTTCAAGCCAGAGCGCAGGCAAAAGCAACAGCAACAGCGTGGTTCATGGCTCTGGGTTGCTGCGTGTTTGGCGGGGCGGGAGGGGCAGGCAGGACACGCCGTAAACCCGTCCATGGGGGCTCGATGGCGCCATCCATGGCGCCAACGGTCCTGCCTGCCCCTCCCGCCCCGCCTTCGACAGTTTCCCGGTGACGGATGGACGTGCTTCGTGGCGTCGCGCTTGCTCGACTGATTCAGAAGCGGTGGGTCGAACGGAAACAAGAAGGGGTCGGAGCCGTTTTCCTGCGGAAAACGGATCCGACCCCACAACGAGTGCGCGCAGGGCGCGACCCGCTTTTGATTTTCTTTTTCTTTTCCGTGGCTGGACGCACACGGGAACTGTCAGAGGCCGGGCGGGGTGGGTTCGCGGGGTGTCCGCGGCATGGATGCCGCGGCTAAGCCCCCAGGGACGGGTTCACGGCGTCCCCGCGAACCCACCCCGCCCGGCCAAGCGCGGCTTTTGCTTTACTCGGCCAAGCAGCCAGCCACGAGGGGCTGTGCCGTTGGCTGAAAACTCAGTAACGCTTGATCCCCGGCACTGTGCAGCCCTCAATCTGCGCATGCGCCGACACCGCATTCTCCTTCTCGCCCCGCGCCAGCCGCGACTGCTCGATCGTCGCCCAGTGCCGGCGGCACAGCGGCCCGGTCTTCGAGCCCAGATCCACGGCCTTGCGCGCGAACGTCTCCGCCTGTGCCCACTGCCCCTGCAGCAGCGCCAGTTCGGCACGCTCCTGCAGCACCGCCGGGTCACCGGCCACGATCTCCAGCGCGTGATCCAGGCTGCTGGCGGCACCGGCGAGGTCGTTGGCCTGGCGCTGCGCCTGTGCGGCCAGCCTCAGGTCTTCCACCTGCGAATCACGCAGCGGCTGCACCGACAGTTCCTTGTCGTCCGGACCCGCTGCAGCATCCACGGCCGCCAGGCGCTGCGCCGGCGTGGTGGTGTCGACCGGTTTGACTACCGGCGGCGCGCTGCTCACGCAGGCGGCCAGGGCCAGGCTTAGGCCGGTCAGGGCCAGGGGCTGCAGCAGGGTACGCATGTTCATCGGCATCATCGGCTCGGGGGAGAAGGGGTGGCGGCAGGTTCGGCGGGTGCTTCCGGCTTGCGGTCCAGGCCGAACCAGCTGCGCCAGCCACCGCCCTCGCCTTCAGCCTCGCCCTGCCCCTCGGGCGACGCGGCCGGCGCGCACGGCGCATAGGCAGGCGCATAGCCCACCACGAACGGGAAACGGCGCGCGCCGGGGCAGCCTTCATCGGTGCTGTTGAGACCGGTGGGAGCCACCGGCTGCCAATCCAGGCCCTTGTTGCTGACCCGCAATGGCGCACTCGGCAGGCGCTGGAAGATGCCCGACCAGACCCGCATCGCGCCAGTGGCGCCATACAGGCCGGCCTGCTGGTTCTGATCGTTGCCGATCCAGATCACCGCCAGGTGGTCGCCGGTGTAGCCGGCATACCAGCTGTCACGGCCATCGTTGGTGGTGCCGGTCTTGCCGGCTGGCTGCAGACGGCCGAGGCCATCAGCATTGAGCCGCTGCGCGGTACCGCTGGCGACGACCTGCTGCAGGCCGACACTGATCAGGTTGGCGGCAATCGAATCGCCTTCCTGTGCCGGTGCCGGGGTCTTGTCGTAGCGCTTGAGCAGCTTGCCCTGCGGATCGAGCACGCCACGCACGGCGTGCAACGGCTGGATCTCACCACCGGACGCGAGGAACTGGTACAGCTGCGCCATCGCATACGGGCTCTGGTCGGTCGAGCCGAGGATCACCGCCGGATTGGCCTCGGCCTTGATGCCGGCCAGCACATGGATCAGCTGGGTCACGCGCTCGGGGCCGACCTGCATGCCCAAGCGCACCGTCGCCTGGTTGTACGAATGCGCCAGCGCATCGATCAGGCGCACCGTGCCGTGGCTGCGGTTGTCGGCGTTGCCGGGGCTCCAGTTGCGGCCGCGGCCGAGCTGCACCGTCACCGGCGAATCATCGACCCAGCTGGCCAGCGAATAGCGGTCAGGCTGCGCCAGGGCCAGCAGGTACACGAACGGCTTGAGCAGCGAACCGACCGGGCGCTGCGCCTCGATCGCACGATTGAAGCCGACCTCGGACACCTCACGGCTGCCGATCACCGCCAGCACGTCGCCGTTGTGCACGTCGGTCAGCACCATGCCGGCCTGCAGCTCAGGGCGACGCTGGCTTTCCAGCGACTTGATGGTGCGGGTCACCGCGCCTTCGGCATAGGCCTGCGCGGACGGCGACATGCCGGTCATCACGCTCAGGCCCGCGCCCTGCAGCGCAGATTCCGGATAGTCATGCGCAAGCTGCCGGCGGACCAGGTCGACGTAGGCGGGGAAGCGGTTGGCAGCCACCAGGCCCGGTGTCTTGGGCACGCCCAGCGGAGCCTTCAGCGCGCGCTGGTACTCGGCATCGTCGATCAGCGTGGCGTCGTGCAGCTTGCCCAGCACGAAGTTGCGGCGATCCAGCGCGCGTTCCGGGTTGCGCCGCGGGTCGTAGAAGGACGGCCCCTTGACCAGGCCGATCAGCAGGGCGATCTGCTCGGTCTCCAGCGACTGCAGGTCACGCCCGAACCAGAATTCGGCGCCGGAGGACATGCCATGGATCGCCTGGCTGCCGCGCTGGCCCAGGTACACCTGGTTGAGATACGCCTCGAAAATCGTGCGCTTGTCGTAGCGCGCTTCCATGATCAGCGCGTACAGCACCTCATTGAACTTGCGGGTGAGCGTCTGTTCCTTGCCGATGCCAAGCAGGCCGCTGCGGGCCAGCTGCTGGGTGAGCGTCGAAGCGCCCTGGCGGCTCTGGCCACCGGAACGGATCGTCACCCACACCGCGCGCGCGATGCCTGACAGGTCGATGCCGTGATGGCGGTTGAAGTCCTTGTCTTCCACTGCCTGCAGGCCGGTCACCAGCAGGTCCGGCGCCTCGTCCATGCGGATCAGGCGGCGTTCTTCCTGCTTCTGGCCGTACAGCGTGGCGATGCGCGCCGGATCCAGCCGCGCGGCCTTCAGTGCCTTGCGGCTGTCGGCGTCGCGCAGCGAGGCCACGCCGCCATCGGCCAGCGACAGCTCCACCCGGCGCGGCGCCACCCGGCCATCGACGTCGTTGTAGCCACGACTGGAGATCACAAAGCGACCGCCGTTCACCGCATAGGTGGCCGGCTCCTTGCCCTGCCCGTCATCACGATAGGCGGAGGCGGCCAGTTCGGTCTTCAGCGTGGACGCATCCATCGCCTTGCCGGGGGTGAGCACCAGCGGGCGCGCATACACGCGCGTCGGAATCTGCCAGCGCAGCTCGCCGAAACGCTGGGTCACCTGCTGGTTCAGGTACAGCGTATAGGGAATGAGGAAACCCAATCCCAATGCGACCGCAGCCATGCTCCAGGTGATCAGCCGGCGCCGCCACAGCGGACCGCTGTCCTGCTGGTCGTCGTCGAAATCGTCGATGTCGTCGGAATCGTAGCGTCGGGGCACGGGAATGCGAGAATGTAGGGTCTGGCGAGTCTACCCCAGCCACTGCGGCTGGCGAATTCTCCCGGGTTCCCCTGCTTAAGCTGGAGTTGCAACCGGATGGCGATGTCCCTGGCCGAGATCCGATACCTGATCAACCGCCTGTCGGGCCTGGCCCGCCGGAGCCTGGCAAGCCTGCGCACCCGCGGGTGGCGGGCCACCTGGCAACGCATCCGCGTGCACACCCAGCGCGCCGTTCCCGCGCCGCGCACGCCCCTGTTCCTGCCGCCAGCACAGGCTTTCGCCCCCTTCACGGTGCCGTTCAGCGAGTCGCCGGAGGTGAGCATCGTCATCCCGGTCTACAACCATGTCGGCCACACCCTGGCCTGCCTCCGCGCCCTGGCGGCACACCCGCCCGCAGCCGCGTGCGAGATCCTGGTGGTGGATGACGGCAGCAGCGACGCCACCGCACAGTGGATGCCGCAGGTGGCGGGGTTGCGCTATGAGGTGCGTGCGCACAACGGCGGCTTCATCGAAGCCTGCAACGAGGGTGTATCGCGCGCACGCGGCCGCTACGTGGTGCTGCTCAACAACGATACGGTGCCGCAGCCGGGCTGGCTCGACGCCCTGCTGGACACCTTCGGCAGCGTCCCCGACGCCGGCCTGGTCGGCAGCCAGCTGCTGTATCCCGATGGCCGCCTTCAGGAATCGGGCGGAGTGATCTTCGCCGATGGCAGTGGCTGGAGCTATGGCCGCTTCGAGGCCGCTGACGACCCGCGCTTTGCCAGCCTGCGCGACGTCGACTACTGCTCCGGTGCGGCGCTGATGCTGCCGCGTACCCTCTGGCAGCAGCTGGACGGCTTCGATACCCGCTACAAGCCGGCGTACTACGAGGACACCGACCTGGCCTTCCGCGTGCGTGCACAGGGCCTGCGCGTGCTGGTGCAGCCGGCCAGCCGGGTGATCCACGACGAAGGCACCAGCAACGGCACCGACACCGGCAGCGGGGTTAAGGCCTACCAGGTGCGCAACCAGGCCATCTTTGCCGCTCGCTGGGCCACCGAGCTGGCCCGCCATCCGGCGGTCGGCGCAGTGCCGTCGCCAGCGCTGCTGCTGCGCGGCCGGCGCCAGGTGCTGATCCTGGACGAGGAAGTACCGCAGCCCGATCGCGATTCCGGGTCGCTGCGCCAGGTCAATCTGATCCGCCTGCTGCTGCAGGGCGGTGCCCACGTGGTATTCGTCCCGACCCGGCGCGAGCATGCCGGCGCGGCGACCGAGGCGCTGCAGCGGATGGGCGTGGAAGTCTGGTACGCCCCCTTCCTGGACGGCGTGGCCGGCTGGCTGCGCAGCCATGGGTCGCGTTTCGACGTGGCGATGCTGGTGCGCCACCACGTCGCCCACGAGTGCCTGCCCCTGCTCAAGCGCTATGCGCCGCAGGCACGAACCGTGTTCGACACGGTCGACCTGCACTACCTGCGCGAACGCCGCGGTGCCGAAGTGGCCGGTGATACGGCGCTGCTGCGCGCAGCAGAACGCACCCGCAGCAGTGAATTGGCAGTGATGGAGCAGTGCGACATCACCGTGCTGGTCAGTGCGGCCGAACGGGAGCAGCTGCAGGCCGATGCGCCGCGGGTACGGGTGGAACTGATTTCCAACCTGCACGAGGTTGCCGGCGCCGGCGCCGTCTACGAGCAACGACACGATCTGGTGTTTGTCGGTGGCTTCCGCCATCCGCCGAACCTGGACGGGATGGAGTGGTTCATCGGCGAGGTCTTCGCCCACATCCGCGCCCGGCTGCCGGAGGTACGCCTGCACTGCATCGGCGCCGCGGCGCCGGAATCGTTGCTGGCACTGGCCGCACGCCACCCCGGCGTGCAGATGCACGGCTTCGTCGAGGACATCACGCCCTACATGGACGGCGCGCGCATTGCCATCGCACCGCTGCGGTTCGGTGCCGGCGTAAAAGGCAAGATCAACCTGAGCATGGCCCATGGCCAACCGGTAGTCGGTACCACCTGCGCCGTGGAAGGCATGCACCTGCATCCCGGCCAGGACGTACTGGTAGCCGATGACGCTACCGGTTTCGCCGATGCGGTGGTCCGCCTGTACCAGGACCCGCAGCTGTGGCAGCAGTTGTCCGATGCTGGCCTGGCCAACGTCGCCGAACATTTCTCACTCGAAGCCGCCCGTGCGACCGTGCAGCGGGTGTTCTTCGCCTAGTCCGCCCGTCCACCGGCGCGGCGCAGGCGATCTTCAAACGCCGGCAGTTCGGCCAGATCCGGCTGCAGCAACCGCGCCTGTTCGGCGGCATGCGCGGCGAAGGCCAGGTCACCGTTGCCGAGCCGCTCGCTGCCGATCGCCAGCCAGCGCTGGGCCAACCGCAGCCGCGCCGAGGGCAGTCCGGATGCGGTCGGTGACAGGGTCTGCCAGGCCTGCAGGCAGGCGCCTGCCGCCTGCACGCGGTTCTGCCGCAGATTGTCGTCGAAGCAGCGTCGGCTGGCGGGCAGCAAGCGTGCGGCGGCTGCCTTCACCCGCGCATCGCGGGAGCCAGCGACTGGGCTTCGCGCAACGCGTCGAACGCGCTGTGCCCGGGTG
Source organism: Stenotrophomonas sp. pho (assembly GCF_006228405.1). Lineage (NCBI taxonomy): Bacteria > Pseudomonadati > Pseudomonadota > Gammaproteobacteria > Lysobacterales > Lysobacteraceae > Stenotrophomonas > Stenotrophomonas sp. pho. The sequence goes on from NZ_CP029759.1 coordinate 3,415,724, forward strand.
GGCTGATCCACTGCCCCGCGCGCTCGGCACGTTCGATCTTCCGCAGGTGGTCGCGCAGCTGGCGTTCGCGCTGCGCCGTGCTGACCGCGGGCTGCTGCAGGGCCCGCTGCGCCTGCTGCGCGCGCTGCAGGCGCTGCGCCAGTTGTTGCCGGACTGCCTGCGAAGCCCCCAGCTCCGCCGCCAGGGCCGCATCACGTTGCGCCGCATCGAACTGGAAGTCGTCGGCGGACTTCTGGCTGCGTGCAACCACTGCCTGCAGGGTCTGCTCACGCCCGCGCTGGGCATTGGAATCATCGGCGGCCACCACCAGCACCGCCTGGAAGCCCTTGGCCGCAGCTTCCAGCTGCTGCCGTCGCAACGCACGCTGCGCCTGCCGCAGGCGCCGGTCGGCGGCGCGCGCGAGGGCCTCCTCGCTCGCCGGTAGATCGGCATGACCAGCATCGAACTGACGGGCACGACGCAGGAGCGCGGCCGCCTCGGCCAACTCCCCTCGCTCCGCCAGCGTGCGTGCCTGCAGCAGCAGGTCGCTCAGCGCATCTTCGCGCCCTTCCAGCGCCGGCAGGTTGTCCGGCTGCAGGGCCAGGATGCGCTGGAACAAGGGTAACGCACTGCTGTCGCCGTCATCCAGGCGTCCGGCCGCGAACGCGTTACGCGCCTGTGCCAACAACGCACCAATACCGGCTCCGGCGCTGCGTCGCGCCTGCAACTGGCGGGCAACCGCATCGGCGTCGCCCTGCGGCACCTGCAGCTCACGGGCCAGTGCCAGAGCCTGCGCGCTGCCGTCCAGGTCATCCGCCTGCAGGCGATCGCGCGCCTGTTGCAGCGCTGCCGCGCCGGTATTGGCCAGGCCCTGGCGCGCCTGCGGGCGATCACCGTCCAGCGCCAGCGCCGCCTGGTAGCGCTCGCGCGCACCACTGCCATCGGCATCGCTCAGGCGCCCAGCCGCCAATGCACGATCCCCCTCGGCCAGCAGCTGTTCGATCTGCGGCTCATCCCAGAACCAGTCTGCCAACGGCTTGCGCAGCAGGACCAGCAGCACGAACACGGCCAGCGCTGTGAGCAGCGCCCAGCGCCAGATCCGGCGCGCATGGCGCGCCTGCAGCCACCACCAACGCCCCTCGCGACGGACGCGGTCCAGCGCAGGATGTTCAGCGCCATGCGGGCGATGCGGGGGCTCGCGTTCCATGCGTGCAGGGTAGCCGGGGCAGCGTGAAGCTCAGCCGAGGCGACGCGCCTCGCTCACGCCCGGCAGCGCATCGAGCTTGCCCAGCAGCGTCGACAACTGCCCGTAGTCACTGACCTTCAGGCGCAGCCGAAGGTGGGCACGGCCACTGTTGCGCACGTTGTCACTGTGGATGTCGAGCACGTAGGCGTCTTCCTGGGCGATCAGGTTGGTGATGTCCTTCAGCAGCCAGCGGCGATCGACCGCATCGACCACCACGTCCACCTCGTAGCCGCCCCCGGCCTGGCCCCACTCCACCGGCAGGATGCGCTGCGGGCTGCTGGCCGCCAGCCGGGCCAGCGCGGCGCAGTCTGCACGATGCACGGTGACACCCCGGCTACGGGTCAGGTAGCCGATGATCGGCTCGCCGGCCACCGGCTGGCAGCAGCGTGCCAGCTGCACCAGCAGGTTGCCCACGCCCTGCACGGTGAACTTGGACTTGCCCAGGTTCCCGCGGCGCGCGGTCGGCCGCGGCAGGGCCGGTGCGGGCGCGGGCTGGCTGGCGGCACGCTCCGCCTCCAGCAGCGCACGGCTGACCTGGTTCGGGCCGGTATCGCCCAGCGCCACCTGGATGTACAGGTCATCGACGCTGTCGGCATGGAACTTCTTCGCCGCCACGGCCAGGTCCGCGTGCTGCAGGCCCAGCCGCTTCAGCTCGCGCTCGAGCAGCTCGCGACCGGCCTGCACGTTGCGCGCGCGGTCCAGCTTGTGGAACCAGCTGCGCACCTTTTCGCGCGAGCGGTTGCTGGCCAGGAAGCCGTTGGCCGGCATCAGCCAGTCGCGGCGCGGATCGGCCTCCTTGCCGGTCAGGATCTCGACGCGGTCGCCGCTGCGCAGGCGGTAGGTCAGCGGCACGATGCGGCCGTTGACCTTTGCGCCGCGGCAGCGGTGCCCGACCATGGTATGCACCTGGTAGGCGAAATCGAGCGGCGTGGCGCCCTGCGGCAGGTCCAGCACCTCGTCCTTCGGGCTCAGCGCATAGACCCGGTCCTCGGTCAGCTCGGCATCAAGCGCCCCGGCCAGTTCATTGCCCTGCCCGTCCTGCGCCTGTTCCAGCAACTGGCGCATCCAGGTGATCTTGCGGTCGAAGGACTTCTCCGCACCCTTGCCACCTTCCTTGTACTTCCAGTGCGCGGCCACGCCCAGCTCGGCCTGCGAGTGCATCTCGTGGGTACGGATCTGCACTTCGATGGTGCGCCCTTCCGGGCCGACCACGGCGGTGTGCAGCGAGCGATAGTCATTGGCCTTGGGCCTGGCGATGTAATCATCGAACTCGCTGGGTACCGGTGCCCACAGCGCGTGCACCACGCCCAACGCGGCATAACAGGCGGCGACGTCGTCGACCATCACGCGCACCGCACGGATGTCATACAGCTGGTCGAAGGCCAGCCGCTTCTTCTGCATCTTCCGCCAGATGCTGTAGATGTGCTTCGGGCGGCCGCTGACTTCGGCCTTGATGCCCTGGGCGACCAGCTCGCGCGACAGCACCTTCTTGACGTTCTCGACGTAACGCTCGCGGGCGATGCGGGTTTCATCCACCTCGCGGGCGATGCGGCGGTAGGTTTCCGGTTCCAGGTGGCGGAACGCCAGGTCCTCCAGCTCCCACTTCAGCTGCCAGATGCCCAGCCGATTGGCCAGGGGCGCGTGGATGTCGCGGGTCAGCTGGGCCAGCGCGCGGCGCTGCTCCTCGTCCAGCTTGTCGGCCGCGCGCATCCGCGCCAGCTGCCGTGCCAGCAGGATCGGCACCACGCGCAGGTCGCGGATGATCGCCAGCAGCAGCCGGCGCAGGCCTTCGCTGTTGCGCCCCGCCTCACGGCCGGCGTGCAGCGCCCACACCGGGTCGGCCGCATCCTGGCCATCCAGCAGGCCGATCACCGCCGCCTTGTGGTTGCCCAGCGGCAGCTGGTCCAGGCTGGCGCGCAGGCCCGGCAGGTCGAACAGCAATGCGGCCACCACTGCGCCTTCATCGGCCGAGAGCATCGCCAGCGCATCGAGAGTATCGCCCAGCACCGACCAGGTGGCACGCATCTGGTGCTCGCAATCCGGCGCTTCCCAATGCTCACGCAGGGCCTGGCGCAGCGGAGCAGGCAGCACCGCTGCCGAGGGACGGTTCAACAAGGCATCCAGGCCAGGGACGGAAGCGCGGTTCACAGCATCGAGCAGGCAAGACAGAGGCCCCTACACTAGCGCCGGCGCCGTTCAGGGACAATCACTGCACCCACCATCACCCGGCATGAAGACATGCCGCTACACTCGCCCACACACCCAGGAGAGACCCGCCATGCCTTCGATTGCCCCGCGCGTCCGTCCACGGCTGCTGGCCTGTGCCGCCGTGCTGCTGTCCCTGTCCGCGCCTGCGCTGGCCCAGCGCGTGGTGGAGGACGACCTGCAGCAGCAGATGTCGCCCTCCGAGTTCAAGGCCGCCGGCCTGGACAAGCTCAGTGCCGGTGAACTGGCCACGCTCAACCGCTGGCTGCAGGGCAAGGTCGAGGCGGCCACCACCCAGGCCGTCGCCGCAGCGCGCGAAGAAGGCCGCCAGGAAGTGATCAAGAAGAACCGCGGCTTCCTGGACTTCGGCAGCAGCGAACCGATCGAAAGCAACCTGCAGGGCGAATTCCGTGGATTCGGCCAGGGCCGCCGCTACGTGCTGCAGAACGGCCAGGAGTGGGAGCAGATAGACGCCACGCACTATTCCGGTGGCCGCAAGGACGCCCCGGGCGTCAGCATGCGCCCAGGGGTGATGGGCGCCTGGTATATGAAGGTGGACGGGGTGAACGTGCAGCCGAAGGTTCGCCGCACCAAGTAACGCCCGGGCATTCCGGCCATGCCGGCTCCCTGCCCGGCCGGCCACGGTCGCCCGACGGGCGACCGTGGCGCGCTCAGGCCTGGCGCAATGCAGCCACGCGCTGCGCCAGCTTCTTCGCCGAGATACCGGTGCGTGCACCCAGCTCCTGCGCGAACAGCGATACCCGCAGTTCTTCCAGATCCCAGCGCAGCGCCTGCCATTGCGGGCGATCACGCAGGCCCTGCTGCTCGCCCGCCTCCAGCGCTTCCAGGAACGGATGCAGTTCCAGCATGCGCGCCTGGTCACGCGGCGGATCACGCTTGGCACGTTCGGTGCGCAGGATCATCGCCTTCAGATAGCGCGGGTACTGCGCCAGCGCGTCGGCCGGCGTGTCGCGCAGGAAGCCGGGGTGGATCAGCCCGGCCAGCTGCGCTTCCATGTCGTCCAGGTTGCCGCGCGCCCAGCCCATCAACGGCGCTTCCAGCATCGGCTTCAGCTCCGCCACCAGCGCCAGAATGGTCTCGGCCAGCTTCAGCCGCGACATCGCCTCGCCAAACAGGGCCTTGGCGGCGTGTTCGCGACGCTGCTCGAACGCCGTCGCATCGCGGATTTCCTCCAGGCCCTCGGCCAGCACCGCGTTCATCGCCGCATCGACCAGGTCACCACGCAGCCGCTCCTGCGATTCGATCGCGGCATACAACAGGCCGGTCTTGGCACCGACCGGCAACTGCTTGCGTGCCTGCTTCACCTTCTCGGCCAGGGCGATCTCCAGCAGGCGGCGCACGCCCAGCGGATGGGCGTCCTGCGCCTGCTGGCGATCAGCGAAGATGCGCAGCGCCACGCTGTCGCCCTCGTCCAGCAGCGCCGGATAGGCCGGCACGCCGGCTTCACCGGGTACCTGCAGCGGAATCGGCGCGGCCGGGAACGTGCGCAGGCCGTCAGCCGCCATCTCGCGCCCGGCACGCGCGGCGAAGGCATCGCCAGCACGGCCACCGAATTTCGCGCGCAGCGCTTCCAGATCACGCGAGGTGGCAAGCACCTTGCCCTGTTCGTCGCGCAGCCGCAGGTTCATGTGCAGGTGCGGCTCGATCGAACCCGGCTCGAAATCCAGTGCGGTCACCGTCGCGCCGGTCGCACGTGACAGGAAACGCGCCAGCTCGCCAGTGATGGCATCAGCGCTGGGCTGCGGGAAGGCCTCGTAGAACGCGCGACCGAAGTCCGGCGCCGGCACGTAGTTGCGGCGCATCGCCTTTGGCAGGCTGCGGATCAGTGCCGAGGCCTTGTCGGCGACAAAGCCCGGCGCCAGCCAGCCCAGCTGCACCGGATCCAATGCGTTGAGCAGGTGCAGCGGCACGTCCAGGGTCACGCCATCGTCGTCGGCCCCCGGTTCGAAGCGGTAGTGCAGCGGCAAGCGCGCCTGGCCCAGCGCCAGGTACTTCGGATAGCGTTCCTGTTCGCTGCCCTCACCGGGCAACAGGTCTGCCAACGACCAGTGCAGCGCCTTGCGCTGCTCCGGCGCCAGCCCTTTCCACCAGCTATCCAGTCCCGCCGCCGAGTGGATCTGCGGCGGCACCCGGTCCAGGTACCAGCGTGCCTGCCAGTCTTCGTCGGCAACGATGCCGGCGCGGCGCAGCTTGGCTTCTTCCTCGCGCGCGACCTCCAGCACCTTCTGGTTGTCGGCGACGAAACTGGCACGGGTATTGATCTCGCCGGTCACCAGCGCCTGGCGCACGAAGATGTCATGCGCCTCGCCCGGCGCGATGCGGCCGTAATGGACCGGTTTCTTCGGTGCCAGCACCAGGCCGAACAGGCTGATCTGCTCGGACGCCAGCACCTGGCCCTGCGCGCGCGACCAGTGCGGGTCGAAGTGCTTGCGCAGCAGCAGGTGCGGCAGTTCGGCGATCACCCAGTCCGGCTCGATCGCGGCCAGGGTCATGCCCCATACCTTCTGCGTATCCAGCAGGTTGGCTACCAGCAGCCACGGCGGTGGCCGCTTGGCCAGCGCCGAACCGGGGAACGGCAGGAAGCGGCGCTGGCGTGGTGCCTGGAAATCGCCCTTCTCGGTGCGGTGGCCGATCTGCGTCGGCAGGCCCGCCACCAGCGCCCGGTGCAGGGTCTGGTAGGCAGCGGCACGCACGCGTTCGCTGAAGCCGCCGCCGGCGGGCGCCTGTTCCTTCTGCGCGCGCACGGCCACCGGTGCCGGTGCGGCCTCGGCCTTGCCTTCGCGGGCCAGGCGCGCGGCACGATGCAACTGGCCGCGGGTGGCCTTTACTGAGGCCGCGTCATCACGTGCCGGTGCCGGCGCACTGCTGCCGGCCAGCAGCGGTGCCATCGATGCCTCGCTGGCCTCTTCCTTCCAGCCCAGTTCCTCGCACAGCAGCCGCAGCTGGCGATGCAGCTCGCGCCACTCGCGCATGCGCAGGAAGCCGAGGAAATGACGTCCGCACCAGTCGCGCAGCTTGGACTGGGTCAGGTCTTCGTGGGCCTGCCGGTAGGCATCCCACAGGCGCAGCACGCCGACGAACTCGGAGCGGCCATCGGCGAACTGCGCATGCGCGTTGTCGGCGGCACCGCGCGCTTCCGGCGGGCGTTCGCGCGGGTCCTGGATGCCCAGGAACGAGGCAATCACCAGCATCGGCCGCAGGCAGCCTGCAGCCTGTGCGGCCACCAGCATGCGCGCCAGCTTCACGTCCACGGGCAGGCGCGCCATCTGCTTGCCGATGGTGGTCATGCGCCGCTCGGCATCGATCGCGCCCAGCTCGGTCAGCTGCTGCCAGCCATCGGCAACGGCACGCTCGTCCGGCGCCTCCAGGAACGGGAACTCCTCGATGCGGCCCAGGCCCAGCTGCAGCATGCGCAGGATCACGCCGGCCAGGCTGGAACGGCGGATTTCCGGATCGGTGAACTCCGGCCGCGCCTGGAAATCCGCCTCGGCGTACAGGCGGTAGCAGATGCCTTCGGCGATACGGCCGCAGCGACCCTTGCGCTGGTTGGCGCTGGCCTGCGAGATCGGCTCGATGTGCAGGCGATCCAGCTTGTTGCGCGGGCTGTAGCGCTTGACGCGGGCGAAGCCCGGATCGACCACGTAGCGGATGCGTGGCACCGTCAGCGAGGTCTCGGCCACGTTGGTGGCCAGCACGATGCGCCGGTTCGGCCCGGGGTTGAACACCCGGTCCTGGTCCTGGTTGGACAGGCGCGCGTACAGCGGCAGCACCTCGGTATTGCGGTACTTGCGCCGTTCCAGCGACTGGTGCGCATCGCGGATCTCGCGCTCGCCCGGCAGGAAGATCAGCACGTCGCCGCGTGCGTCCAGGCGGGTGATCTCGTCGACAGCCGACACGATGGCATCGTTGACGGTGCGTTCGCCCTGGTCTTCGCCCTCGCCTTCGAGCGCGCGGTAGCGCACTTCCACCGGGTAGGTGCGGCCTTCGACGCTGATCACCGGTGCATTGTCGAAATGCTGGGCGAAGCGTTCGGTGTCGATGGTGGCCGACGTGACGATCAGCTTCAGGTCCGGGCGCTTGCGCAGCAGCTGCTTCAGGTAGCCCAGCAGGAAGTCGATGTTGAGGCTGCGTTCGTGTGCCTCGTCGACGATGATCGTGTCGTAGTTCGACAACCAGCGGTCGCTGGCGATCTCCGCCAGCAGGATGCCGTCGGTCATGAACTTGATGCGGCTGTCGTCGCTGACCTTGTCATTGAAGCGTACCTGGTAGCCCACCAGCTGGCCCAGTTCGCTCTGCAGTTCCTGCGCCACGCGGCTGGCGACCGCACGTGCGGCGATCCGTCGCGGCTGGGTGCAGCCGATCATGCCGGCCTGGCCACGGCCTGCGGCCAGGCACAGTTTCGGCAGCTGGGTGGTCTTGCCCGAACCGGTTTCACCGGCGATCACCACCACCTGGTGGTCGCGGATCAGTTTGATGATCGCGTCGGCTTCACGCGCAATCGGCAGCTGCGGGTCCAGAGTAATGGACGGCTGCTGTTGCGCCCGTACCTGCCGACGCTGCACCGACGCCTGCAAGGCCTGCTCGAAAGTAGCGGCCAGTGCCGCATCCTGCGGCTTGGCCTGGCAACGCGAGAGCATTCCCAGCAAACGGCCCCGGTCGCGGCTCATGGCGCCGTCGATGGCGGCGCGCTGTTGGCGCAGGCGGGGCGATGGATTTTTATCGATAGAGTTCATCAATCGGTTCGTTCAAAACTTTGAAAGCGACCAGTCATCACGACCGGTTTATTGTGAAGGCCAACGATTCCATAAGGAGGAACCTCATGGTGAAGACCAAAAGCACGACCAAGGCCAAGACCGGCAAGCAGAAGCTTGCAGCGGCGGCACCGTCGGCGCCGAACATCGATATCGGGATCACCCAGGGCGACCGCAAGAAGATCGCCGACGGTCTGTCGCGCTTCCAGGCCGATGCGTTCACGCTCTACCTGAAGACGCACAACTTCCACTGGAACGTGACCGGGTCGATGTTCAACTCGCTGCACACCATGTTCGAGACGCAGTACACCGAGCAGTGGGCGGCACTGGACGACGTGGCCGAGCGCATCCGCGCGCTGGGCTTCAATGCCCCGGGCTCCTACCGGGAATTCGCTGCGCTGACCTCGATCGTCGAGGAACCGGGCCTCACCGACAGTGCGGACTGGCGTGAAATGGTACGCCAGTTGGTGGTCGCCAACGAAGCGGTATGCCGTACGGCGCGTGAAGTGCTGGATGTGGCGGCCAAGGGTGACGATGCCCCGACCGAGGATCTGATGACCCAGCGCCTGCAGACCCACGAGAAGTACGCCTGGATGCTGCGCTCGCTGTTGCAGTAAGGGTTGGGGGTGTTCGGCAGGGCTTGCAGCCCTGCACCCGCCGAAGCCTTCAAGCCAGAGCCAGAGCCAGAGCAAAAGCCAGTTTCCTGAAGGTTGGCGGGGTGGGTCCGGTTGAGGGGGCGCCGTAAACCCGTCCATGGGGGCTTGGTCGCGGCATCCATGCCGCTCACACCCCCTCAACCGGACCCACCCCGCCTTCGACAGATTTCCGTGATCTGCCAGGGCATTGCTTGGGGTCAGATCCGTTTTCCGCAGGAAAACGGATCTGACCCCATTTTGATTGTCGATATCTGACAGATTTCATCCACGCATGGCGTGGATCTACCCGCCACCGGGCCAAGTCTGGGGGAGAGCCCCCTGAGTCAGGGGGCAGACGCGAAGCGGCGGGGGTCTGGGAGCTGGTAAGTGGGGCCCGCGTTTCGCGCAGCGAAGCGTGGGAGCGGCAGCGCGCATGCAATGGCGCGTTCCCAAGGCGCAGCCCTGCCGCCGCCTCCGGGAGGTAAACTAGCGCGATGGCTTCCCGTCCCGCGCACGACCTGCTTCAACGCGTCTTTGGTTACGACGATTTCCGTGGTCCGCAGCAGGACATCGTGGAGCATGTGGCTGCCGGTCACGACGCCCTGGTGCTGATGCCCACCGGCGGCGGCAAATCGCTGTGCTATCAGGTCCCGGCCCTGCTGCGTGACGGTTGCGGCATCGTCATCTCGCCGCTGATCGCACTGATGCAGGACCAGGTCGAAGCCCTGCGCCAGCTCGGCGTGCGCGCCGAGTACCTGAATTCAACCCTGGATGCCGAGACCGCCGGCCGCGTCGAGCGCGAGCTGCTCGCCGGCGAACTGGACATGCTGTATGTCGCCCCTGAGCGGCTGCTGACCGGGCGTTTCCTGTCGCTGCTGTCGCGCAGCCAGATCGCCCTGTTCGCCATCGACGAAGCACACTGCGTGTCGCAGTGGGGCCATGACTTCCGCCCCGAATATCGCCAGTTGACCGTGCTGCACGAGCGTTGGCCGCAGATCCCGCGGATCGCGCTGACCGCCACCGCCGATCCGCCGACCCAGCGCGAGATCGCCGAGCGCCTCGATCTGCAGGAAGCGCGCCATTTTGTCAGTTCCTTCGACCGTCCCAACATCCGCTACACCGTGGTGCAGAAGGACAACGCCCGCAAGCAGCTGACCGACTTCCTGCGCGGCCACCGTGGCGAGGCCGGCATCGTCTACTGCATGTCGCGGCGCAAGGTCGAGGAGACCGCTGAATTCCTCTGCGGCCAGGGCTTCAACGCTCTGCCTTACCACGCCGGCCTGCCGCCGGAAGTGCGCGCCGGCAACCAGCGCCGCTTCCTGCGCGAGGACGGCATCGTGATGTGTGCCACCATCGCCTTCGGCATGGGCATCGACAAGCCGGACGTGCGCTTCGTCGCGCATACCGACCTGCCCAAGTCGATGGAGGGCTACTACCAGGAAACCGGACGCGCAGGCCGCGATGGCGAAGCCGCCGAGGCCTGGCTGTGCTACGGCCTGGGTGATGTGGTACTGCTCAAGCAGATGATCGAGCAGTCCGAGGCGGGCGAAGAGCGCAAGCAGCTGGAGCGGGCCAAGCTCGACCATCTGCTGGGCTACTGCGAATCGATGCAGTGCCGCCGCCAGGTGCTGCTGGCCGGCTTCGGCGAGACCTACCCCAGCCTTGCGGCAACTGCGACAACTGCCTGACGCCACCGGCCTCGTGGGACGCGACCATACCGGCACAGAAGGCGCTGAGCTGCGTCTATCGAAGCGGCCAGCGCTTCGGTGTCGGCCACCTGATCGACATCCTGCGCGGCAGCGAGAACGAGAAGGTGAGGCAGCAGGGCCACGACAAGCTGAGCACTTATGCCATCGGCCGCGACCTCGATGCACGCACCTGGCGCAGCGTGTTCCGCCAGCTGGTCGCGGCCAGCCTGCTGGAAGTGGACAGCGAGGGTCACGGTGGCCTGCGCCTGACCGATGCCAGCCGCGACGTGTTGACCGGCCGCCGCCAGATCAGCATGCGCCGCGACCCGGCCAGCAGCACCAGCGGACGCGAGCGCAGCGCGCAGCGCACCGGCCTGTCGGTGCTGCCGCAGGACCTGGCCCTGTTCAACGCGCTGCGCGGCCTGCGCGCCGAACTGGCCCGGGAACAGAACGTACCGGCGTTCGTGATCTTCCACGACAGCACCCTGCGCAACATCGCCGAGCAGCGCCCGACCAGCCTGGATGAACTGGCCCGGGTCGGCGGCATCGGCGGCACCAAACTGAGCCGCTACGGCCCGCGCCTGGTCGAGATCGTGCGTGAAGAGGGCTGACGGTATCGCGTTGCCGCGCTGCGCGGCCGCCGGGCATGGCCCCAACGGCGCGCGGGCGCCCCTGTAGAGCCGAGCCCACGCTCGGCTGCCTCTGCGCGAACAGCAGCCGAGCGTGGGCTCGGCTCTACGCTGGTGCAGGTCCAATCTTGAACCGGCCATTCAGCCGGAAGTGCATCCGCGTCCGCTTGCGGCTAGATTAGCGTCATGTCCCTGGCCTCGACCCTGCTCCGCGTCGTGCTCATGCTCAGCCTGTTGCTCAACGGGCTGAACGCGGCCCTGGCCCGTGGTCACGAAGAAATGGGGCGAATGGCTCACGCCGCAGCCGCGGCTGTTGATGGCGGCACTGCCGACTGCCACCACCACGCGGGCATGCAGGCCGACGCGGCCCCGCAGGCCAACGCCCCGGCCCACGACGCCCACTGCCAGATCAAGGACTGCGTGCGCAGCTGCGCCCAGCACCCGCTGCTGGTGGTGCAGCCGTTGCCGTTCATGGCCGGACCGGCGCTGTCGCTGGCCCCGCAGCCGATGCCGGCCACCGGCCGGCCGGCGCCGCCGCTGCCGCCGATCTCACGCCCTCCCATCGGCTGATTCCACACGCACCGTGCGCCCTGCGCACCGCAGCCGGCTACCTGCCGGCGTCTTTACGTGTCTGGAGTCACCACCATGAATACCCGCATTCCCCCCGGTCCGGGCGCTGTGCCCATGCCGTCGCGCCGCCTGTTCGTGCAGGGCCTGGCCGCCGGTGGCGTGGTTGCCGGCATCGCCGCTGTCGGCGTGCCGCAGCGCGCGCTCGCCGCCGCCACTGCCGCCCCACGCCTGGCCGGCGCCCCCGCCGTGCTCAGCGACACCCGCATCGAACTGGCCATCGGCGAATCGCTGGCCAACTTCACTGGCCGCACCCGTCCTGCGATCACCGTCAATGGATCGCTGCCGGCACCGATCCTGCGCTGGCGCGAAGGCCAGACCGTGGACCTGTTCGTGCGCAACACCCTGGAACGCCACCCGACCTCGATCCATTGGCACGGCATCCTGCTGCCTGCGAACATGGACGGTGTGCCGGGACTGAGCTTCAATGGCATCGGCCCCGGTGAGACCTACCACTACCACTTCGAACTGAAGCAGTCGGGTACCTACTGGTACCACAGCCACTCGATGTTCCAGGAGCAGGCCGGCCTGTACGGAGCGCTGATCATCGACCCGGCCGAGCCGGCGCCCTACCACCACGACCGCGAGCACGTGATCCTGCTGTCCGACTGGACCGACATGGACCCCGGCGCGCTGTTCCGGCGCATGAAGAAGCTCGCCGAGCATGACAACTACTACAAGCGCACCCTGCCCGACTTCCTGCGTGACGTGAAGCGCGACGGTTGGTCGGCCGCGTTGTCCGACCGTGGCATGTGGGGGCGGATGCGGATGACGCCCACCGACATCTCCGACATCAATGCGCACACCTACACCTACCTGATGAATGGCACCGCGCCGGCCGGCAACTGGACCGGGCTGTTCCGCAGCGGCGAGAAAGTGCTGCTGCGCTTCATCAACGGCGCCTCGATGACCTACTTCGACGTGCGCATTCCCGGCCTGAAAATGACCGTGGTCGCCGCCGACGGCCAGTACATCCATCCGGTCAGCATCGACGAGTTCCGCATCGCGCCGGCCGAAACCTACGACGTGCTGGTGGAACCGACCGGGCAGGACGCGTTCACCATCTTCTGCCAGGACATGGGCCGTACCGGCTTTGCCGCCGGAACGCTGGCAGTCCGCCATGGCCTGCAGGCACCGATTCCCGCGCCCGACCCACGCCCGTTGCTGACGATGAGCGACATGGGGCACGACATGGGTAGTGGTGGCCATGGTGGCCATGACATGGCCGCGATGAAGGGCATGGAAGGCGGCTGCGGCGCCAGCATGGGCCACGACGGCGATACCGCCAGCAGGGCACCGAAGCACCCGGCCAGTGAGCGCAACAACCCGCTGGTGGACATGCAGAGCTCGGCCACCGAACCGAAGCTGGACGATCCCGGCATCGGCCTGCGCGACAACGGTCGCCAGGTACTCACCTACGGCGCGATGCGCAGCCTGTTCGAGGACCCCGATGGCCGCGAGCCGAGCCGCGAGATCGAGCTGCACCTGACCGGCCACATGGAGAAGTTCTCCTGGTCATTCGATGGCATTCCTTTCGCCAGCGCCGAGCCGCTGCGACTGAACTACGGCGAGCGCATGCGCATCGTATTGGTCAACGACACCATGATGCAGCACCCGATCCACCTGCACGGCGTGTGGAGTGATCTGGAGAACGCGCAGGGCGAATTCCAGCTGCGCAAGCACACCATCGACATGCCACCCGGCACCCGCCGCAGTTACCGCGTGCGTGCCGATGCGCTCGGTCGCTGGGCCTACCACTGCCATCTGCTGTACCACATGGAAGCGGGCATGATGCGCGAAGTGAGGATCGAAGAATGAGCCGCTCACTGCTTTCCCCCAGCCTGCTGGCCCTGGGCCTGGCCACCGCATTGCCGGTGTTCGCGCAGTCGCATGCCGGGCATGACATGGGCACGATGGACCCGCCGCCGAAGACCGCGAAGACCCCGGCCGAACCGGTCGATCATTCGAAGATGGATCATTCGAAGATGAACATGGGTGCGGCGGGTCAGGCCGGCATGGACCACTCCACGATGGACCACTCGAAGATGGACCATGGCGCGATGCAGCCAGCGGCGATGGACCATTCCACGATGGATCACGCCGCCATGGGTCACGGCACGCCCGCACCGATCGAACCGCGCGAGCCGATCCCGGTTCCCACCGATGCCGACCGCGCTGCCGCCTTCCCTCCGATCGCGCATGGTGCGATGGAGCATGCACCACAGATCAACAGCCTGCTGCTGATCGATCGCCTCGAACACTGGGACGGCAAAAACAGCACCGGCCAGGCCTGGGAGGCCACCGGCTGGATCGGTGGCAACATCAACCGCCTGTGGTTGCGCACCGATGGCGAACGCAGCCGCGGCAGCACGGAATCGTCGTCACTGGAAGCACTGTATGGTCGCAGCGTATCGCCGTGGTGGGACGTGCTGATCGGCGTGCGCCAGGACTTCCGGCCGGCCGACTCGCGCACCTGGGCGGCCATCGGCATCCAGGGCCTGGCGCCGTACAAGTTCGAAAGCTCGGCGACGCTGTACATGGGTTCCGGTGGTCAGGTGCTGGCCAAGGCCGAGGTCGAGTACGACGTGCTGCTGACCAACCGCCTGATCCTGCAGCCGCTGCTGGAAGCCACCGTCGCAGCCAAGGATGAGCCGGAGTACGGCATCGGTCGCGGACTGAACAAGGTTGAAGCCGGGCTGCGCCTGCGTTATGAGTTCAGCCGTCGTTTCGCGCCGTACATCGGCATCAGCCACGAGCGCACGTTTGGCGACACCGCCGATCATGCTGGCGACCACGCACGCGACACGCGCTGGGTGGCGGGCGTGCGCATGTGGTTCTGAGCAGCGGTTCGTGAGCATTGGCCAGCCCCGGCAGCCGCCGGGGCCGGCTACACTGCGCCACGTTCCAATGCAGGCTCCGCCATGTCGCTGCAGATCCGCCGCGCCACCCTTGCCGATATCGACGCCCTGTCGGCCATCGCGATTGCCACCTACAACGAAACCTGGGGCGACTCGTACCCGGCGCAGGAGCTGCAGGATTTCCTGCAGGCGCACTACAGCAGCGAACCGCAGCGCGCCGAACTGTCCGACCCGCGCAGCGCGATCTGGCTGCTGGTGGACGGCAACAACGTGGTCGGCTACCTGGCTGCTGGTGCCAACACCCTGCCGCATGCCGAGGCCCGCGAAGGCGACATCGAACTGAAGCGGTTCTACATCCTGGCCGCACACCAGAACGGCGGCCATGGTGCACGCCTGATGGACGCGTTCATGGCCTGGCTGGACCAACCGCACCGCCGCACCCTGTGGGTGGGCGTCTGGGAGGAGAACTTCGGCGCGCAGCGCTTCTACGCGCGCTATGGCTGCAGCAAGGTCGGCGAGTACGACTTCATCGTCGGGGATACGCGCGACCGCGAGTTCATCCTGCGGCGGACGTGATCACGCGCTCCATGTAGAGTCGAGCTTGCTCGACTATAGGCGGCAACATCCAGTCGAGCATGGCTCGACGCTACAAACTAGAAATCGAACAACTCAGACAGGAAGCTGTCCTTTTTCTTTTTCTTGTATCCGTGGCCCCGGTTGTCCTCGTAGCGCTGGCCCAAGTGGCGGGTATCACGATGCATCACCGGCGGCGGCGTGGTCGCCGGCTGCGCCTGCACAGGTGCCGGCGGCGGCAGCGCAGCGCCGGCGCGTTCGATGATCTTGTCCAGCTCGCCACGGTCCAGCCACACGCCACGGCAGCCGGGGCAGTAATCGATCTCGATGCCATGGCGCTCGGCCATCTGCAGGGTCTGGGTCTTGCACACGGGGCACAGCATGGGCATGGCTCCTGAAGGTCTGGCAACGACTCTACCTGCCCACCGATGACTGTGCGGCAACACATGACCGATGGCACACAGACTTCCGGCGCGTGCCAGCGTCCCGGCCGCCTTCCACACTCCACGCTGGTTCCGCAGGGAGTGCGTGCATGACCGTCCTGTCCCGCCTGCCCAACGCCGCGCGCCTGCTGCTGGTGCTGCTCGGCGTCGGCGTTGGCCTGAATCTGCGCGATGTCGCTGCGGCCGCAGGCGCGCCGATTCCCGCCTTGCCTATGCCCTACGGCGGCAGCCTGCTGGACAACGCACTGGCCGTCCTGCTGGCGCTGCTCCTGGCCGCACTGCTGCGCCCGCGTGGGGTGGGCCTGATGGCCAGCCTGGGGCTGCACGGGAACGGCTGGCGCGGCCCGTTTTGGGTGCTGCTGGCCAGCCTGCCCTGCTGGCTGGGCCTGGCGGTGCTGGGCACGCCCAACACCGCACTGACCGCACTCGATGCGACGATGCTCGCCGTGCTGTTCCCACTGGCCGAGGAAGTGCTGTTCCGTGGCCTCGGCTTCGTGCTGCTGGTGAAGCTCATGCGTGGCCCATGGTCCCTGCTTGCGCTGCCGCAGGCGCTGCTGTTCGGTTGGGTGCACTGGCTGGGCTTCGGCGGCTTCGACGGCGGCGGCACTGCCCTGTTCGTCGGCGCGGTCATCGCACTGGGCGGCTTCATCTTCGCTTGGCTTGACCATCTGGACGGCGACACCCTGTGGTGCGGCCTGGTGCTGCATGTATCGATGAACATGGCGTGGAACGTGTTCAACCTCGACAACGCCGTCGCGCTGGGCTGGCAGGCCACCAGCCTGCGTATCGGCGCCGCGCTGCTGGCGGTGGCGGTGCTGGCCTGGCAGGTACGCCAGCGACGCCCGCGCCTGCTGTAACGCTCACTTAGCCTGCCGTGCACGCCGGGATCACCCCCGGCTTGCGCATACTTGCGCGCCTTTTCATTGCTGCTTTCCGGAGCTGTAGCGCCATGTTGCTGTCCAAGCGCCACGTTGAACCCCGCGTCCTGCTGATCGAGGACGCAGAGGAAACCCGCGAGCTGAGCCGTCTTGCGCTGGAAAGCCAGGCCTGCCACGTGGTGGGCGTGAGCTCTGCCGAAGCAGCATTGGGCCTGCTGGCCGCAGGTGAGCGTTTCGACCTGCTGTTCACCGACGTCAACCTGGGCCCGATCAGCGGCATTGAAGCTGCCAACCGGGTCCGCGGCCTGTATCCCCAGCTGCCGATCCTGGTGACGTCGGGCATGGACCAGCACCAGGTGCTGCCGCAGCTGCGCGACGGCATTCATTTCCTGCCCAAGCCCTACAACATGAGCGAGCTGCTCGACGCCATCCGCCTGTGCTTCCGGCACGCCGATGTGGGCGTATTGATCGGGCCGGATGCGCAGGCAGCGTGAGGCGTTGATCCACACATGGCGTGGATCTACCGGGTTCTTGCAGTAGATCGACGCCATGCGTGGATGGCGCCCACCTTCAACCGCTGCTGTACGGTCCGGTACCCGGAACACCTTCAGCAGCGCGCGGGTGATCATGTCCGGATACACGGTGAAGTGGTCCTCGTCGTCGATCACCATGTTCTCCACCTTCAACGAATGCCCGCTGGCGCGCAGCTGCTCGGCGAACTCGGCGTTGTGGCGCAGCATGTCGTTGCGGGTGAAATAGCGCGGTTCCGGCTTCACCGTTTCGAAGCTGCCGATCGACAGCACCACCGTGGTCGGCTGCGTGGGCGCCTTGGCCTCGGCCTGCATGCGCGGCACCCGATGGTTGTCGAACCACAGCGACGGGCTTGACAGGATGTAGCTGTGGAACATGTCCGGGCGCGTGGTCAGCACGTAGGCGCCAAACAGTCCGCCATAGGAATGACCGGCATAGGCACGCCGCGACGGATCGGTGCGGTAGCGTGCATCGATCAGCGGCAGTACGCGCTCGGCGAGGAAATCGCGGTAATGTGCCGCGCCGCCGTAGCTGACGTCGTCGCTGTAGTCACGCGGATCGGTGCGCACCGGATCGCTGGGCGTGTAATCGCGCGAGCGGCTCTGCTTGGACGTCAGGCCTTCCTGCGGCGGCAGCCCGACCAGGATGAAATCCTCGATGTTGACGCCCTTCTGCCCCACCATGTTGCGCACGCTGCGCACCAGCGGGAAGCTGTACAGCGCGTCGGTCACATACAGCACCGGGTAGCGTTTCTCCGGATGCGCAGCGTAGTCAGCCGGCAGCGCTACCCAGATCGGGTAATCGCGGCCCACCGGTTCGTGCACGCGCAGCGCTTCGGTATCCGGCAGCACCACGCCCGGCGCAGCGGTGGCCGCTCTTTCCTTCGCTTCATTCTGCGTTGCCGGTGGCGCCATCGACATCGCACAGCCACTCACGGCCAGGCAGGCCGCCACACTCCATCCACGCACACGCTGCATCCACACGCTCCCGTTGCGGGCGGCGCACCGCATGGCACCGCTGCCGCATCCTTGCATGGTGCGCAATCCACTGCCAGTGCGGTCAGGGCGAGGCCGACGGCGCCGGGAACAGTGTGCGCAGCGCCTGCAATGCGGCCGGATGATAGATCGTAGCGTGGGTTTCTTCCGGCAACGGCAGGTACTTCACCAGCGGCGACGGCGAAGCCTGCTGCAGCAACTCGGCCAGTCGTGCAGTGGATGCGGCCAGCTCCAGCTGCCCACTGCTGGCCAGGAATACGCGCGGCTGCGCACGCGTCACCGCCGGCAGCTGTTTGGCTGCGCCGGCCAGCATTGCGCCACGGTTCCACCACAGGCTGGGGTCCAGCGCGATGTAGCTGTTGAACAACGTTGGCTCCTGCAGCAGCGTCTCGACCACGAACAGGCCGGCCAGCGATTCACCGATCAGCGCGCGCTCGTCGGTGGTCGGGTAGCGCTGGCGCACCTGCGGCATCAGCTCTTCGCGCAGGAACGCGCGGTAGGCCGCCGAACCACCAATGCGCGGCGCGATCTTCCGGTCCTGCGGGTCGTTGCTGGGGCCGGTCATGTCGCGGCGGCGCTCGGTGTTCTCGATGCCAACCAGCAGGAACGGACGCATGCTGCCGTTGCCGGTCAGCACCTGCACCAGCCCGGCCACATGCAGGAAGTCCTCACCGATGCCGCCATCGGCCATGTACAGCACCGGCAGCGGCGCCTTCGGATCCAGGCCCCACGGCTGCGGGCGGTAGACATTGATGCGGCGGGTTTCGCCCAGCGCCTTCGA
This sequence comes from Stenotrophomonas sp. pho, assembly GCF_006228405.1. Lineage (NCBI taxonomy): Bacteria > Pseudomonadati > Pseudomonadota > Gammaproteobacteria > Lysobacterales > Lysobacteraceae > Stenotrophomonas > Stenotrophomonas sp. pho. The sequence goes on from NZ_CP029759.1 coordinate 3,434,564, forward strand.
CTCGATGGTGAAGGTCTCGCCGATGACCAAAGGCGAGGCGGCAGCGGGCGGCGCGGTTTCTGCAGCCATCAGCGGCGCGGCGGAGACAGCGGACAACAACAGCGACAGCACGATCAGACGCATGGGGCGGTCCATATTGGGAAAGCGCTGAGCATAGACCGCCGGAGGCACTGTCGTTCGCGGCACTTTGCCGATCGACCGGAACTGGAGCACCATGGAGTCGGTGATGGTCATGCAACGCGCACCATGGCTCACGGACTGGTCACCGCCACGCTCATATCCACAAGGAGGTTCCCATGTTGAGTGTATTGACCGCCACCGCCCTTGCCGCCGCATCACCTCAGGCCAGCAGCACTCCGCCAGCATCCGCAGCATATGCGGACTGCCTGCTCGCCCACCTCCAACCGGGATTGTCCGACCACGCGATCCCGCTGCTGCAGCAGGCCTGCGTCGCGAAGCATCCGGAGAGCTACGTCGCATATTCAGAACTGGAACGCCGGATCAGCGCGCAGCGCCGGGCTGACTTTGACGCGGCTCAAGCGGAAGCCGTGCGTTCCGCGAATGCGGCAGCGACGGCTGCACAAGAAGCTGCCGACGCGGCGGCCGCGAAAGCCAAGGGAATGCGGACGAAGTAGAGGCCCTGGACCAGGCAACAAAGAAGGCACCGCATTGCGATGCCTTTCTGAATGACCTGGGTCATGGGATGCAATGGTGGGCCGCGAAGGATTCGAACCTTCGACCAAAAGATTAAGAGTAACTGGGTAATTTCATTACTTTCAATGGGTTACGCCGCCACTCGTTCCACTTCAATCTTTAAAGCGGGCGCTTGTAAGCCTTGAGCCACAACGGGCGCAGGAATTTTGCGGAACGGATTTCCTCCCCCTCCAGTTGCCTCAACAAAGCCTACCCCATCCCCCGAATGACGGATCCTGGTCGGCCTTGGCCAGCCGGTTGCCCCGGACCCTCTCCTGCCATTCCAGAATCTTGGCGACGTCCCGACGCCCCCGCCGTGACCGATGACCCAATGCCGGAAGTGGCTGAGGTGGGCCACGATCGCAGCGTCATCAACCTCAAGAGCGAATGGTTGGACACCTGGCTCAACTCCCGACCCTAAACATATGGATGAACTGCAAATGGCGATGGACGGTACGCAGCGCCCCTACTACGAACACACGTTTGAACAGGCCGCGTAAGAAAGCAAAAAGCCCTGCAATGCAGGGCCTGTTGCAACCCAAAATCGGTGTTGACTGGCGCGGCTACTGCCCGCTGCATGGAAGAGCCCTTTCAAGGCGATGCGGAAGCAAATCCTCTCACTCGGGCAACCGTGCCTTATAGGGGGCGAGCTTGACGAAACCGTCCTGATCCAAGCCGACAATTTTTGATGTGAGCGCGTACTGATTGAGATAGATCTTCACCGGACGATCCTCGATCGTTGCCCAAGGGCGAGCAACGCCGTAGGCAACCGCGTCCTTTTCGCCATCGGTGCAAAACTCAAGCCGCTCGTGCCGATAGTGCAAACCCATGACCTCGGCGTCGTCACCGCCACCACAAGCCATGATCAACTCGCGCTCGGAACCGGCGCTGAGGGCTTTGAAGTCATCCAGGACGAATGGCGGCAGTTCATCAAACCACTTCACCCGTCGCTGCTCTCGGCTCAATAGCACGCGATCCGCAACCGCGTCCATCACCTGACGCAGCGCTGCAATGTCCCTGCCCTGCTGGGCCGACTGCTCACCCAGCTCACGGATCACTTTCTCTCTGGATGACGCAATGTTGAACAAAACTGCGAGCACAAGCAGCAGAACGAGCACCCCCACGATACCAGCCATAGAACCCCCTTTCGTTAGTAGCCCAGTCTAGCGGGTCAATGGGTGGAAGCCACGCTCAGGCGGATATGATGACAATCCCAACAGGGCGGGCGTGGTGGACACGGAGTGCGCGATGGATACGGATGAATTTACGGATAGGCAGCTGCTGGACCTCCACTGTCTGGTCATGGAAGCGCTTCGACAAAGAGGCGTCGTGCGCTCATCAAACAATCCCGTGGCGGACTACACGGAAACATTGGTGGCGCGTGCCCTCAACGCAAAATTGGCCGTGGGCTCCCAGGCCGGTTTTGATGCAGTTGGCCAGGACGGGACGCGGTATCAGATCAAAGGCAGGCGACTAACCGCAACCAACCGCAGCACACAGTTGAGCGCGTTGCGGAACTTGGCGTCTGATCCATTCGACCACCTCGCAGCCGTGGTCTACAACAGCTCTTTGAAAGTTGAATACGCCGCCCTTATTCCATTGGACGTAGTGAAAAGGGTTAGCCGCTACAACTCGCACACAAACGCTCACACGCTTCACGTTCGCCGCTCGCTATTGAACGAACCGGGAGTGGTCGATATCACCATGCAAATCGTCAAGGCAATGGACGCATGAAGGCTCAATTGGATTTCAACGACTATCCGGACATTACTGAGGGCGACATATTTTGGCGACCACCGCCAAGCGCACTGCAACAAGTGCCTCAGCTCTACGAGAGGGCGACATCCGCCCTTTATATGCTCTTTGTTTCGGGCGGCTCAGATATCCCAATTCGCGACGGGGTGCCAGCCGCCCTCCACGTAGCAATGCATGTGCGGGCCGCGCTGACCGAATTCGTGGGCATAGAAGAAGCAATGAAGAACGCAGGACACGCCTATAGGATTACGAGCAGCGCAAGTCCACTTCTTCATTTCATGCGGATGCTTCGCAACTATCAAATCCACATTGGTAGCCAGCCAATGGCAAGAAAGACCGTGGATATAATCTTCGGCGGCAAGGATGCCGTCATCGAAGTCGCCACTATCGACAACCTGCACGCCGACGACTTCATGCAGCTGGACACTATGAGGAAGTACAACTCATACAGCCGGAATGAAGTGGAGCGAATGATTGACTTGTTTCGCGAGCAGCAGGAGCGGCTGGGTGTGTACGAAATTCTTAGGCAAGGGACCGATCGCCTAATCTATGAAGTGCTTCAGCACATCTAAAGACGCGTATACGAACACCCCCACAGTACAGACATCAGGGTGCACAATCATTCCAATGAAGCTTGTGAGTTACGTCTCAGTGCCCGAGGGGAGACAGTGCCAGGCTCGCGCATCGAGGCATGTCAACGCCTCGATGATTTGTTACAGACTCTGGAGATGTCGCATGAAACGGAAGGTTCTAGGATGCTCCGCAGCACTTCTTGTATCCACCTGTGCTTTGGCGCAGGTGCCTGACGCTGACACGCAGGAAGGCAAGGAGATGCAGATTCAAATTCACAGCTACATGAGTGAACACCCTACGGTCTCGATAGACGAAGCAATCACGCGCCTAGCGGTTCAAGGTGAGGTGATGTCGGATATTGAAGCGTTGCGTATCGAGTTCGCAGATCGTCTAACGGAACTGTCGATCAAAGACGCGCCAGATCAACACATCCTGGTGCAGCTCAAGGGGCCAGATCCAGTCGCGGATCGAACGATCAACACCGAGAGCGGGACGACCCGCGTGGTGTTCGAGGTTGGTCACAAGTACACCCAGGACGAGTTTTACGCGCTCCTTGCTAAGCACAGACCTCTTCTTCACAGCGCCATACCAGGCATCACGGGGACGACTGGGTTCCCAGGCGAAGAACGGGTGCTGATTGACATAAACGGCGACAGCCGCCAAGCAGAAGAGTTGAAGGATACAATCAAGAAGCTTGAAAGAGTCACCGGTCTCAAGATTGAAGTCCGCCCCAACATGCCGAAGTCAGTCAACGCGGAGTATGTTGTTGGCGGCGCCCCCCTCCAATCCAACAATAGCTACTGCACCTCAGGATTTCCGGTTATTCATAAGGCCACTGGACGAAGGGGTATCACCACTGCGGCGCATTGCCCCGACAATCTGATCTATGGAAACTACGCAACCGGCGCAGGGAAGTACACCGTGCCGCTGACGTTCGTGGACCAGATCAATGATGCGAGCCACGACGTTCAGTGGCATACGGTGGGGTCACACACACCGCTCCGGGAGGTGTATTCCACCTCAACTTCGGATTACAGTAGGCGCCGCATCATGTACATGTGGACCAACGCTACTCAAGGCCAGAGCATGTGCTTCAGAGGCGTCACCAGCCAATACACCTGCGGAACTGTCGTGAGCATCAAGCACAGCCCCGAGCTCGCATGCGGTCCAACCGGAAACCTTCCATGCGCGGACGCTTGGATACGCATCGAAGGATCGTCACTGGCGTGCGGATTTGGAGATAGCGGTGCCGCTATCTTCTTCGGAGACAATGGATACGTCATTGTCGCTAAGGCAAGCCTGAAAGACGGAAGCTGCAAGGGAGTCTCCGCGATGCCCTGGGGCGCAGTCAGCGCATTAGGGCTGGAGGCAGGCGGTTAGTCGCTCCAACGAAACGTCCGGCTGAGGATGCAAAGCCAGCATGCTCAGCCGGAAATCTGAGATCGATTTTTAATTGCTTGAGTGAACGCGCCCGGTCCACCAGCCCTTATTCCGACTCAGCAATACCAGTGGCAGTGATCAATACAGGCGTCTGGTGCCGCCCAGTATGCGAATGGTAAAGCGTTCCAGTCATACTGACGCGCTTACCTTTAAGAAGTTGGTACTCGCGCATCAGATCGCCGCTCAAGTTCAGTTGGATGAGTAAGACGCCTCCGGCGTAAGGCGGGTATTCGTCCTGGGCCTGTACCGAAATTGGCGTGAATAATTTGATCGCCGGGCGACGCCCCCCGCCGTGAGTAGTGGTCGGGTTTAGAGTCCGGGGTTGATGATATCGATGTTGGCCAGATGTTTGGCGTAGGCGGCCGGTATCATGCCGCCGATGGCGTCCTTGGGGCGTTCCTCGTTGTATTCTCGACGCCATCGCTCGATCTCGGTGCGGGCGTGTAGCAGCGTTGGGAACCAGTGCTCGTTGAGGCATTCGTCGTGCAGGCGACCGTTGAACGATTTCACATAGGCGTTCTGGTTCGGCTTGCAGGGCTGGATCAGGCGAAGCTTCACGCCACGTGCGTGGGCCCAGCTCACTATCACCTGCCGCAGAATTCCTTGCCGTTGTCGGTACCGATCACCTGCGGCAAGCCGCGCAGCGAGGCCAGCTGGTCCAGCACACGCGAGACGCCGTGCCCGGAAATCGCACGTTCCACCTCGATTGCCACGACTTGGTATGTGGCGTCATCGACGATCACCAAGCACTTGATGACCCGGCCTTCGGCCGTACGGTCGAACACGAAGTTCATCGACCACACATGGTTGGGCCGGGCCGGGCGCAGCAGTGGCTGCCGCTCGCCGACCGCCACCTTTTTGCGCTTGCGCCGCCTGACCTGCAGCTGCTGCGCCTGATACAGCCATTCCATGCGCTTGTAGTTCACGATGCGTCCTTCCTGCGGCAGCTTCAGGTAGATCATTCCGACGCCGTAGCGCTTGTGCCGATACGCCAAGGCCAGGATGCGCTCGCTCAATTCAACGTTGCGATCCTCGCGCCGGACATAGCGCAGCGCGCTGGCACTCATCCCGATGATCGCCAGGGCACGGCGCTCGCTTGCCCCGCGCTGCACCCACCGCCGCACCAGCGCACGCCGCACCGGCGGGTCCGCTACTTTTTTCGCAGCGCGTCCTTGATCAGATCGTTCTCGAACAGCTGCTCGGCCAGCAACTTCTTCAGCCGGACGTTCTCGGCTTCCAGGTCCTTCAACCGCTTGGCGTCGGGCACGCTCATGCCACCGAACTTGCTGCGCCACAGTTGGTACGAGGCCTCGCTGAAGCCATGTCGACGGCACAGGTCCTTCACCGCCATGCCGGCCTCTGCCTCGCGTGGGAAGCCGATGATCTGTTCTTCGGAAAAGCGCTTCTTCATGTCCAATCTCCGGCTTGTCGGGGATTGAACTCCAAATCGCCGTGCTACTCAAAACCTGAGGGACGTCGGGGGCACAAGAGCGCCGCCATGCGCGATAGATACGATCATCGCTTGCCTGTCGTGAAACCTGCATCTCTCCCGAAGTGTTCGGTAGGGTTTTCAGGAGCAAAAGAAAAAGGCGCCCAAAAGGGCGCCTAAGTCGTTGATGCAATTGGTGGGCCGTGAAGGATTCGAACCTTCGACCAAAAGATTAAAAGTCTTCTGCTCTACCGACTGAGCTAACGGCCCATTGCACTGCCCCAGCCTTTCGGCGGGGTGGGCATTCTACCCTACTTTGGCGGGCCGGGTGAAACCCCAGCGTGTCGAGGTTGCCGGCCAGCGGCCGGCACTACCCGATCTGGCGAACCCGCTTAAACCTTCCGGGCCTCACGCGCATCCAAGCTGTGAGTCCTGCCCGGAGCCACGGATGCGCCTGCCCCTCTGCCTCGTTGCCGCCCTGCTGCTGCCCTGTACGGCACTGGCGACCCCATCCCAGGTCGTCACTGACGACATCGCCCGCTTCTGGGCCACCTATGATGCGGTGCGCGCCGAGCCTGATGCCGAACGCCGGGTGGCGCTGGTCCAGCAACGCTACATCGATCCGGGCAGCCCCGGCCTGCATGCGCTGATGCAGGTGCGCAACTACACCGCCCGCGAATACGCCGAGGCCATGCAGGCCTGGCCGCGCTTCTGGACCTCAGTACGACCGCTCACCGCCAACGCGCAGCAGGCCAGTGCCACGCTGGAGCGCGATCTTGTCGCCTTCCGTGCGCTCTACCCTGCCCTGCGCCCGGCCACCATCACCTATGCGGTGGGCGTGCTGCGCACCGGTGGCACCACGCTGGATGACAAGGTACTGATCGGCGCGGAGATGGCGCTGGGCGATGAGCGCGTGGACGTGAGCGAGCTGCCGGCGAAGATGCGCGACCGCCTGCGGATCTTCTACGACAGCCGGCCGGGTGCGAACAACGCGCAGAACAACCTGCACGAATACGTGCACACCCAGCAGCGCGAGACCACCGGCAGCCTGGCCCAGTACGCGGTACGCGAAGGCGTGGCCGAATACGTGGCAGAGCGCATCAGCGGGCGCCGCCCGGCGTTGCCGCTGTACACCTATGGGCCAGCGCACGAAGCGGAAATCCGCGCGCGCTTCCGCACGGAGATGCACGGGGACAACCTGGACAATTGGCTGTACAACAGCGCGCGCAATCCGTTCGGGGTGAGTGACCTGGGCTACTACGCCGGCTACCGCATTGCGCAGGAGTACATGCGCCGGCAGACCGACGAGAGGACTGCTGTCGCGCGGATGATCGAGTTGGACTATGCCGATCCGGCTGCGGTGCGGGCCTTCATCGAGGCATCGGGATGGTTGCAGCCCCGGTAGATCAGGGAGTGCGGACAAGCGCTTGGCACCCACCGAGGGAGTGATTGCCCCACCGGTGAAGCCGGCCAGCGGCCGGCTCTACCGGAAGCGGTCAGGCGTACAGCGTCGGGTCGGCGACGCCGGCCTCGGCAAAGCCCTGCGCGCGCAGGCGGCAGGCATCGCAATGACCGCAGGCGGCGCCGTTGGCGTCGGCGTTGTAGCAGGACACCGTCAGGCCGAAGTCCACGCCCAGGCGCACGCCTTCGCTGACGATCTGGCCCTTGCTGAGGAACTGCAGCGGCGCGTGCACCTTGATGCCCGCGCCCTCCACACCCGACTTGGTGGCGAGGTTGGCCAGCGCCTGGAACGCGGCCACGAACTCGGGGCGGCAGTCCGGGTAGCCGGAGTAGTCGACGGCGTTGACGCCGCAGAAGATGTCGTTGGCGCCGAGCACTTCGGCCCAGCCCAGGGCCAGCGACAGCATGATGGTATTGCGCGCCGGCACGTAGGTGACCGGAATGCCGGCACCGCCCGCCTCCGGTACGTCGATGTCATCGGTCAGCGCCGAGCCACCGATGCTGCGCAGGTCCACGTCCACGGTCTTGTGCGCGACCACGCCCTGGGCCTTGGCCACGCGGGCGGCGGCATCCAGTTCGGAGGTATGGCGCTGGCCGTAGCGCACGCTCAGGGCATGCACGGCAAAGCCCTGTTCCTGGGCCATGGCGATGACGGCGGCTGAATCCATGCCGCCGGAGAGAAGCACGACTGCCTTCTTCATGGAAAATCTTCCGGTTGGGAGGGGAAAGCCAGCACGCTGTCCCGCGCCGGAGCTACATCAGGGAACGCTGCGCCGGCTCATCGGCCCGGCTCGTCGTTCCACAGGATTTTATGCAACTGCATCTGGAAGCGCACCGGCAGCCGGTCTTCGACGATCCAGTCGGCCAACTGCCGCGCGCTGATCTCGCCCTTGCTCGGCGAGAAGAACACGGTGCAACGCTTCACCAGGCCGTGCTCGGCGACCATGGCCTTGGCCCAGTCGTAGTCCTCGCGGTTGCAGATGACGAACTTGATCTGGTCGCGGACGGTCAGCAGCGGCAGGTTTTCCAGGCGATTGCGGACGGCCTCGGCCGAGCCCGGCGTCTTGATGTCGACCACGCGCGACACGCGCGGGTCCACTGCACTGACATCCAGCGCGCCGGAGGTTTCCAGCGAGACATCCATGCCCGCATCGCACAGCTTCTGCAGCAGCACCAGGCAGCGCTTCTGCGCCAGCGGCTCGCCGCCGGTCACGCAGACGTGGCGGACGCCCTGGGCCAGCACCTCGGCCACGATGTCGTCGATGTCCCACCAGGTGCCGCCGTGGAAGGCATAGGCGGTGTCGCAGTACTGGCAGCGCAGCGGGCAGCCGGTCAGGCGCACGAACACGGTCGGCCAGCCGGCGGTATCGGCTTCGCCCTGCAGCGAGGTGAAGATCTCGGTGATCTTCAGGCGCGGCAGCGGCGACTGCACGATGTCGCTGGGGGTGGCGACGGCGTTGGACGGGGTAACGGCGGTCATGGCGGAAAGTTCTTCATGGGACGGGCAGCCGATTCACGGCGCCGGAAACGAAAGCAGCCGAGCATGGGCTCGGCTCTACAGGAGGCTGCCGGGCATCAGCCCAGCGCCACGGTGCGTATTGTACGCCCGGTCAGCGGATCTGCTTGCCCAGGCGGATGGACTGCAGACGGTCCTGCGCGGTGCGCGCGGCGTCCGAGCCGGGGTACTGCGCCACGACGGTCTCCAGCGTCTGCTGGGCCTGGTCGACCTTTCCCTCGCCGTACTGCGACAGGCCGATCTTGAGCAGGCCGCCCGCGGCCTTGTCGTGGGTCGGATAGCGCGAGAGCAGCTCTCGGAACTGGGCCTCGGCCATCGGGAAATTGCGGGTGGCGTAGTAGCTCTCGCCCAGCCAGTACAGCGCGTTCGGCGCGTAGACGCCGTTCGGGTACAACTCCAGGAAGCTCAGGAACAGCTGCGCCGAATCGTCGTACCTGCCGGCCTTCAACGCATCGAAGGCAACGTTGTAGGAGGTGCGCTCGTCGCCGGTGGCGGCAAGGCTGCCAGCATCACCATGGACGGAAGGCGGCCGCTCGGAAGTGGCCGCCGCTGCGGGTTTTGCCGGGGCCGGTGCGGCCTTCGGCGCGCTCGCCGGAACGGGCGGCAGGGCCGGGGCGGCGTTGCCCCCTTCCAACCGGTTCAGGCGGCTGTCCAGATCCAGGTACTGGTCCTGGGCGGACTGCTTGAGCTGGGCGTTGTCATGCTGCAACTGCTCGATCGAGGCCTGCAGGCTGGTGACCTGCTGCCGCAGCTGATTGATCTGGTTCAACAGGTCCTGGTTGGCACTGTTGTTGTACATCTGCTGCTCGAGCGCGCCGACACGGTCAGCCAGGCTCTGTCGCTGTGCGTGCGCCGGTGCGGCAGCCACGAGGGCTGCCGCAACGACCAGCATCAGTTTGATGCCAATGCGCATGGATTACTGCGCGGTGTAGACGATTTCGACGCGACGGTTCTGCGACCAGCACGACTCGTTCGACTCGGTGCAGACCGGACGCTCTTCACCGTAGGACACGACGGTCAGCTGCGAAGCCGAACCACCGTTGGCCTGCAGGGCCGAGCTGACGCCGTTGCCACGACGCTCGCCCAGGGCCTGGTTGTACGCGCGCGAACCGCGCTCGTCGGTGTGGCCCTGCAGGGTGATGCGCGAGGACGGACGGTCACGCAGGTACTTGGCGTGGCACGCCATGATGGCCTGGAATTCCGGCTTCACGTCTTCCTTGTCCAGGTCGAAGTAGACAACGCGCTGGCGCAGGCAGGCGTCGGTGTCCAGGTCGCCCGGGCCGTACAGGCCGGAGGTCGACGGACCGGTCGGGGTGGTGGTCGAGGTGCCGGTGTCGACCGGGGCTGCCGGCTCTTCCTTCACCTTCTTCGAGCAACCGGCCAGGACGGCCACAGACAGCAGGGAAACAAGCAGAACGCGGGTGGACTTGTTCATGGCGATACCTTTGTGGCTCCTAAGCCGATGAGGGGTTCAAGACAACGAAAATATTAACACTCTTTTAGCGCTGGGTACGGTATGGGGACCATGCCGGTTCGCGCACATCACCGTCAGCCAGGACCAGGCGCTGGCGAACCCGCGCATCGGCCGAAACGGCATACAACACACCACGGCCACCTTCGCGGGCGGCGTACAGCACCATGCTTGCGTTGGGCGCAAAGCTCGGCGATTCATCCAGCGAACCCGGGGACAGCGTGCTCCAGCGCGGCGAGCCCAGCGAGCTGTCCATCATCGCGATCTTGTAGCTGTTGCCCGAGCCCTGGGCGACGGCGATCTTCTTGCCATCGTAGGACACCGACGGCTTGGCATTGTAGTTGCCCTGGAAGGTCACGCGCTCGGCGCTGCCGCCGCCGGCACCGACCTTGTAGACCTGCGGACGGCCGCCGCGATCGGAGGTGAAGTACACCGCGCTGCCGTCCGGTGCCCAGGTCGGCTCGGTATCGATGGCGAAGTGGTTGGTCAGCTGGGTCAGCTGCTTGCTGCCCAGGTCCATCACGTAGATTTCCGGGTTACCGGAGCGCGACAGGGTCAGGGCCAGCTTGCGGCCGTCCGGCGAGAACGCCGGGGCGCTGTTGATGCCGCGGAAGCTGGTGACCAGCTCGCGCGCACCGGTACCGATGTTCTGGATGTAGATGGCCGAATTGCCACGCTCGAAGCTGACGTAGGCCAGCTTGCTGCCATCCGGACTCCACGACGGCGACAGCAGCGGCTCGGCCGAGCGCACGATGGTCTGCGGGTTGAAGCCATCGGAATCGGCCACCATCAGCGCGTAGCGCATGGCGTCGCCCTTGCCACTGGCGGTCACGTAGGCGATGCGGGTCCAGAAGGCGCCGCGCACGCCGGTGATCTTTTCGTAGATGGCGTCGGCCATCTGGTGGGCAACGTCGCGCATGGCATTGCCACGGGCGGTCATCGCCAGGCCCAGCAGGCGCTCGCCCTTGGGCACGTCGAACAGTTCGTACTCGACGCGGTAGGCACCGGCACCGGCATCAAGCACGCGGCCGACCACGATGTAGTTCTGCTTCAGCGCGCGCCAGGTCGCGAACTGGATATCCCCTCCCCGCACGGGCTTCTCGACGATCTGCGCTTCCGGCAGCGTGCGGAACTGGCCCGAACGCTCCAGGTCGGCACGGACCACGCCGGCGACGTCGGTCTGCGGAGCGGCCGACGAACCCTGATAGGGCATCGGCACGATGGTGATCGGCAGCGCGGAGGCATTGCCGCCGATGATGTCGATATCCAGCCCCTTCTGCTGCGCGACGGCAGCAAAGGGCAGCAACAGGGCCGCAAACACGGCAAGCCAGCGAGGCATCTTTTTCATGGAGCGCTCAATAAGGGGAAACCGGAACGAGGGATAACAAAGCGGGAGTGAACCGCTTCGCAATCATGAACCAAGGGTACGTGAATTCCGGGTCAGTTCCAGCCCGTCTTCTCACGCACCGTTAACGTCGTGGCTAACATCGCACCGTCTGCCCTGGTCACGCCGCCCCGGAGGACGGCGTTCGACAGCAGCCCACAGCCTGCCCGGTCGAAACCGAGCACACCAGAGGCAAGCGCGACAACCGTGGGCAGGAGTGGCCCGAGCCCCCCTGCCCTGCCCGCCTCAGCGATCCTGGGCGGTAAAGGTGAAGTTGAGCGTGCGTGCGAACACGGACTCGAAGCCACGGTACGGCAGGGGCTGCGCGTTGAGCACGGCGGCCTCGATCGAACGCTTGCCGGCCTCGTCGTAGGGGCAGTTCGGGCTGACCTTGGCCTGCATCACCGTGCCACCCGGAATCTGGGTGATGGTGATCTGGCAGCGCTGGCCCAGCGGCACCGTATCCGGGCGCACCCACTGCGACAGCACCTTGGCCTGGATCGCCGCGGCGTACTTGGCCGAAAGATCATCGCTGTTGCCACCGCCACCGGCGGCCGGCTGGGACGCACCGCTGGCTCCGGCGGCGGCACTGCCCGCGGCATTGCGCGCGGCGGCGACCTGGCGCAGCTTCTGCTCGGCCAGCTTGGCTTCCTTTTCGGCCTGTTCACGGCGGGCACGGATCTCGGCGATCTTCTTCTGCTTCTCGGCCTCGGCCTTGTCCGCGGCCTGGCGCGCCTGATCGGCCAGCTTCTTCTTCGCGTCTTCTTCCTGCTGCTTGGCCAGGCGCAGCTTCTGTTCCGCTTCTTCCTGGCGCTTGCGTTCGGTCAGGTCGATCTGTTCCTGGCGGCGCTTGGCTTCCTGTTCCTGTTTCGCCTTCTCCTGCGAGATGGCCAGCGCGCTCACTGCTTCCTGGTCCTTGGTATCCGGCTGCGCGACGCGCTCCTGCGCCTGTTGCTGCTGCGGCGTGGGGGCGTCCTGTGGGCGCGGCTCGGGAATCGGCTGCGGCGGCGGAACGGTGTCTTCCGGCACCGGGATCGGCTCGGCCACCGGCGGCGGCAGGTCCTCCAGCTTTTCGGACTGACGCAGGGCCTGGCGGGCGGCGGACGCCTCGGACGCGGACAGCGCCAGGCTGGCCTCCACCGACGGATCACCGGCGGCGGCGTCGGTGTTGCGCTCGGGCGACCAGAACCAGGCCACGATGAAGACCAGCGCGACCAGCAGGTGCACCAGCAACGCCAGCGCCAGGGGCAGGCCCCAGCCGGGCTCGCGCTGCTGTGGAGGTGGCAGGGCGTCAGCGTGCATCGGTGGCCAGGCCTACCTTGTCTACCTTGGCGCGCTTGATCACATCCATCGCGGCGATGACCTTTTCATAGGCCACGGTACGGTCGGCGGCGACAATCACGCGCACGCCCTTGTCCTGGGCGGCGATGCCGGCCAGGCGGCCTTCCAGTTCCTCGGCCGACACGGCGGTCGGCTCCTTGGCGTCGGGCAGCTTCAGGCTGAGCTGGCCGTCCTGGCGCACCGAGACGATCACCGGGTCCTGCTTGCTTTCCAGCGCCTTGGCGTTGGATTGCGGCAGGTCGACGTCGAAGCTCAGGGTGAGCAGCGGCGCGGTGACCATGAAGATGATCAGCAGCACCAGCATGACGTCGATGTAGGGAACGACGTTGATTTCCGATTTCAGCTTGCGGCGCTTGCGGCGACCGATGGCAGCGGACATGGCTTGGACTCCCGGGTCAGGCGCTTACTCGTCGCCAGCGCTCTGGCGCTGCAGGATGGAGCTGAACTCTTCGGCGAAGGTCTCGAACCGCACCGACATGCGCTCCACGCGGGTGGTGAAGCGGTTGTAGGCCCACACCGCCGGGATCGCCACGAACAGGCCGATGGCGGTGGCGAACAGGGCTTCGGAGATACCTGGCGCGACGGCGGCGATACCGGCCTGCGCACCGCTGCTGATCATGTCGTGCATGGTCACCATGATGCCGAACACGGTACCGACCAGGCCCACGTACGGGGCAGTCGAACCGATGTTGGCCAGCAGTTCCAGGTTGCGCTCAAGCTGGTCCACTTCGCGGGTGTAGGTGGTGCGCATGGCACGCTGCGCGCCTTCCAGCTGCGCACGGCCATCCAGGCGGCGCTTGTCGCGCAGGCGGGTGTACTCGCGGAAACCGGCTTCGAAGATGGCTTCCAGGCCGGTCACGCTGCGGCTGCGGTCGGTGGCGGCGCTGTACAGCTTGCCCAGGTCGGCGCCGGACCAGAAGCGGTTCTCGAACTCGTCGGCTTCGCGGGTGGCCTGCTTGAACACGCGGGCCTTGCGGAAAATGATCACCCAGCTGACGAACGAGCCGACCAGCAGCAGCAGCACGATGATCTTCACCGGCAGGCTGGCCTTGGCCATCAGCTCGAGGTAGTTGATGCCGCCGCCGGTGGTGGCCTGGGCAAGGGTCTGTGTCGCGGCGTTGCTGACGTCGGCCGGCAGTGCCTCGGTGACCGTGGCCTGCAGGGCCAGGAGCGTTGCGATCATCCGTTGTTCCTCAGTGTTCGGATTCGGGGTGGAGGTGGGGTTGCAGCATGGCAAGGACGGCCTCGTCCATGCCACGCGGGCGGAAACTGGCCGCTTCCAGTGCGGCGATGCGGACCTGGGCCGACAGCAGCAGCTCGCCGTCGCGCAGGATCTGCTGGTCGAAGACCATGCTGGCCTTCTTCAGCTGGACCAAGCGGGCGCTCACCTGCAGGGTGTCATCCAGCCGTGCCGGCCTGATGAAATCCATCTGCATCGAACGCACTGCGAAGACCATCCCGTGCTCGGCGCGCATGCGCTCCTGGCCGTAGCCGAGCGCACGCATCCATTCGGTCCGTGCCCGTTCCATGAAGGCGACGTAGCGGGCGTGGTAGACCACGCCGCCTGCGTCGGTATCTTCCCAGTAAATGCGTGTCGGCCAACTGAATAGTGGCTCAACCGACATCGGGAACCTCCGCGAACAGGTCCTGCGGCGGGTTCTTCGGCTTCAGGCCCATGTGCCGGTAGGCCTTGTGGGTGGCCATGCGGCCGCGCGCGGTGCGCACCAGGAAGCCCTGCTGGATCAGGTACGGCTCGACCACGTCTTCCAGCGTGCCGCGCTCTTCGGACAGCGCCGCGGCCAGCGATTCGATGCCGACCGGGCCGCCGTCGAAGTAGTCGACCAGGGTCTTGAGCAGGCGCCGGTCGAGCTCGTCGAAGCCCTCCGGATCAACCTTGAGCATTTTCATCGCGGCCTGTGCCACGGCCTCGTCGATGTGGCCGCCCGCCTTCACCTGCGCATAATCGCGCACGCGGCGCAGCAGGCGGTTGGCGATACGCGGGGTGCCGCGCGCGCGGCGCGCGATCTCGCCGGCGCCATCGGCGGTGCAGTCGATGCCGAGGATGGTGGCCGAGCGGCGCACGATCCGGGTCAGCTCTTCGACGCTGTAGAACTCCAGCCGCTGGACGATGCCGAAGCGGTCGCGCAGCGGCGCGGTCAGCAGGCCGGCGCGGGTGGTGGCACCGATCAGGGTGAACGGCGGCAGGTCGATCTTGATCGAACGGGCCGCGGGGCCCTCACCGATCATGATGTCGATCTGGAAGTCTTCCATCGCCGGGTACAGCACTTCCTCGACCACTGGCGACAGGCGGTGGATCTCGTCCACGAACAGCACGTCGTGCGGCTGCAGGTTGGTCAGCAGTGCGGCGAGGTCGCCGGCCTTCTCGATCACCGGGCCGGAGGTCACCCGCAGGGCCACGCCCAGTTCGTTGGCGATGACGTGGCTGAGCGTGGTCTTGCCCAGGCCGGGCGGCCCGAAGATCAGCACGTGGTCGAGCGCGTCGCCACGCCCCTTGGCCGCTTCGATGTAGATCTCCATCTGCTCGCGCACCGGGGCCTGGCCGAGATAGTCGGCCAGGCGCTTGGGGCGGATGCTGGCGTCGGCGGCGTCATCCTCGCGGGTGGCGCCGGCGCCGATGATGCGGTCGTCGGTCATACCGTGATTATGCGGTAAATGGTTGCATTCCGGGGCCGGAAGCACGGTAGTGCCGGCCGCTGGCCGGCAACCCCATGAACACCGGTGGTGCGGCGGATGCCGGCCAGCGGCCGGCACTACCAGACCTCAGATCTCGACCTGGGCCCCGAGTTCGACCAGGCGGTTGCCGGGAATGCGGAAGAAGCCCGTGGCCGGCGCGGCGTTCCGGTGCATCAGCGCGAACAGCTTGTCGCGCCAGATCGGCATGCCGCGGTTGGCGGTGGCCACGATGGTTTCGCGGCTGGCGAAGAAGGTGGTGTCCATCGGGTCGAAGTAGATGCCACCGTGGTCGCACGAGCGCATCAGCGCCAGTGGCACGTCCGGGGTCTCCATGAAGCCGAAGCGCACGTAGACGCGGTAGAACTCGTCGCCCACCGATTCGATCTTCAGCCGCTGCCCTTCCATCGCATACGGGATCGGCAGGGTCTCCACGTGCAGGAACACGTTGCGCTCGTGCAGCACCTTGTTGTGCTTGAGGTTGTGCATCAGCGCATGCGGGGCCACGGTCGGGTCGGCGGTGAGGAACACTGCAGTGCCCGGCACGCGCACCGGCGGTGCCAGCATCAGCCCAGGCAGGAAGGTATCGAGGCGGATGCCGTCCTTGCGGATCTCATCGCGCAGCAGCTCGCGGCCACGGCGCCAGGTCCGCATCATGGTGAACAGGAAGATGCCCAGTACCACCGGGAACCAGGCGCCCTGAAGCAGCTTGGCACCATTGGCGATGACGAAGCCGAGGTCGATGATGAAGAACACCACGCACAGCGGCAGGATCCACTTGCGCGCCTTCGGCCACAGCGACCGGGCCACCAGGGCCAGCAGCAGGGTGTCGATCAGCATGGTGGCCGACACCGAGATGCCGTAGGCCACTGCCAGGTTGGACGAGCTGCGGAAGGCCAGCACCAGGCCGATCACCATTACCGCGATGCCCCAGTTGATGCCTGGGATGTAGATCTGGCCGATGGTGTCGTGCGAGGTGTGCTTGATGCGCATGCGCGGGATGTAACCCAGCTGCATCGCCTGGCGCGAGACCGAGAACGCACCGGTGATGACCGACTGCGAGGCAATCACCGCCGCCATGGTGGCCAGGATGATCATCGGGTACAGCGCCCACGGCGGCACCGCCTCGAAGAACGGGTTTTTCAGCGCCTCGGGGTGGTTGAGCACCAGTGCGCCCTGCCCCAGGTAGTTCAGCACCAGGCACGGCAGCACGAAGAAATACCAGGCGTGGCGGATCGGTTTGGCGCCGAAGTGGCCCATGTCGGCGTAAAGCGCCTCGCCACCGGTCACCGCCAGCACCACTGCGCCGAGGATGAAGATCCCATGCCAGCTGTGCTCCATGAAGAAGCGGATCGCCCACCAGGGGTTGAACGCCTTGAGCACTTCCGGCGCATCGACGATGTTGTAGATGCCGATCGCCGCCAGCGAGATGAACCAGACCGAGGTGATGGGGCCGAAGGCCTTGCCGATCTTCTCGGTACCGAAGCGCTGCGCCGCAAACACCATCAACAGCACCACCACCGTGATCGGCACGATGAAGGCATGCAGGCCCGGCGCGGCCACCTCCAGGCCCTCCACCGCACCCAGCACCGATATCGCCGGGGTGATCACGCCGTCGCCGAAGAACAGCGAGGCACCGAAAATGCCGAGGATGCCGACCACGTAGGCCGAGCGCGAGCCGTTGCGCAGCGTGCGCTGGGTCAACGCCATCAGCGCCATGATGCCGCCCTCGCCGTCGTTGTCGGCGCGCATGATGATGGTCACGTACTTCAGCGTGACCACGATGTTCAGCGCCCAGAACGCCAGCGACAGCACGCCCAGCACGGTGTCGTGGTCGCTGTTGAGCCCGTAGTGTGGCGAGAACGCCTCCTTCAGCGTGTACAGCGGGCTGGTACCGATATCGCCGAACACCACGCCGATCGCACCGATGATCAGCGCCATGCCTCCTGCTGGAGGGGCGTGACCGTGGCTGCCGGGGGCAGCTGCGTGCGGGGTTTGACTGCTGGACATGGGACTCCTGGCGACGCTCAGGCGGTTCGTTGAAGGAAAGGGACGCGGCTCAGCGCAGCGCCGACTGCAGCGCCTTGCGGATCACGGTGGCCACTTCGTCGCCTTCGTTGAAGGCGTCGCGGGCCATGCGTGCCGCTTCGGCCGGCTTGTAGCCCAGCTGCTGCAGGGCCACGGTGGCATCGGACAGCGGGTCGGCCGGGGCCGGGCCGCTGCCGGTGGGCAGCGCGCCGCCGGCACCGAACTGGGCGGCACGGTCACGCAGTTCCAGCACCATGCGCTCGGCAGTCTTCTTGCCGATGCCGGGAATGCGGGTCAGCGCGGTGATGTCACCGGCCTGGACCATGCGCGCGAACTCCTCGACGGAAACGCCGGACAGCACCGCCAGCGCGATCTTCGCGCCAATGCCACTGACCTTCTGCACGTCGCGGAACAGGCGCCGCTCCCCCTCGCGCAGGAAGCCGTACAGCGAAACGCTGTCTTCCTTCTGCGCGTAGTGGGTGTACAGCGTGACCTCGCGGCCGAGCTCGGGCAGGTCGTAGAAGGTGCTCATCGGCGCCTCCAGTTCGTAGCCCACCCCGTTCACGTCCACCACCAGCCACGGCGGCGCCTTGTAGGCGACGATGCCGCGCAGTCGACCGATCATTGCGTGCAGCTCCTCATTTGCGGCCCCACGCCTGGCGGGCACTGAGCCCCAGGCGGTTGGCCGTTGCCCGTACGTGGGCATGGGTGATCGCCACCGCCAACGCGTCGGCCGCGTCGGCCTGCAGCTTGGTTTTCAGGTTGAGCATGAGCCCGACCATGTGTTGAACCTGTTGCTTTTCGGCGCCACCACGGCCAACCACGGCGAGCTTGATCTCGCTGGCGGCGTATTCGTGCACCGGCAGGTCGCGCAGCACCACGGCCGAGATCGCCGCGCCCCGGGCCTGGCCCAGCTTCAGCGCCGAATCGGGATTGCGGGCCATGAACACCTTTTCAATGGCCACTTCCTGCGGCTGGTACTCGCGGCACAGGTCGGCCAGGCCCAGCACCAGCAGCTTCATGCGCTGCGGGAAGTCGTCGGCGCCCAGCAGCACCAATGGCTGGTGGTGCACGTAGGTGACGCGGCCGGCGGCATCGACATCGATGATGCCGACCCCGGTCCGCTGCGAACCGGGGTCGATGCCGAGGATGCGGGTCATGCTGCACTCCTGGCGGGGCGGAACGGGATGCGCTGGCAGGCGTAGGGGCTCATGACTGTCCGCGGTGACCGTTCAACGGCCCGCGCCCAGGCCGTCGAAGACGGCTCAGGCGTAGGCGTCGGCGCCGAGTTCGGCGTTGGAATACACGTCCTGCACGTCGTCCAGGTCTTCGAGCATGTCCAGCAGCTTCTTGACCTGCAGGGCGACGTCGCCTTCAACCTTGATGTCGTTGTCCGCGCGGAAGGTGATCTCGGCGTGGTCGGCGACATGGCCGGCGGCGGCCATCGCATCCTTCACCGCGTTGAACGCGTCAGGGCTGGTGACCACATCGATCGAGCCGTCATCGGGGTAGACCACGATGTCATCGGCACCGGCCTCAATGGCCGCTTCGGTGATGGCTTCCTCGTCGGCCCCTGCGGCGAAGCTGAGCACGCCCAGGCGCTTGAACATGAAGGCCACCGAGCCCTCGGTGCCCATGTTGCCACCGCACTTGCTGAACGCATGGCGGACGTCGGCCACAGTGCGCACGCGATTGTCGGTCAGGCAGTCGACGATCACGGCCACGCCACCCGGGGCGTAGCCCTCGTAGCGGACTTCCTCGTAGTCGACGCCTTCCAGCTCACCGGTCGCCTTCTTGATGGCACGCTCGATCACGTCCTTGGACATGTTCACGGCCAGGCCTTTGTCCACGGCCACGCGCAGGCGCGGATTGTTGTTGGGGTCGCCTCCACCGCCGCGCGCGGCAACGCCGATCTCGCGGATGATCTTGGTGAAAATCTTGCCGCGCTTCGCGTCGGACGCGTTCTTGCGGGCTTCGATGGAGGGGCCTCTACCCATGGGTGCTACCGTCTGGCTGCTTCAGGATCAAGGCGCGGATTCTACCTGATCGGGCGCTGCAACCGTGTCTAGGCCCGTATTGTTGTAGAGCCGAGCCAATGCTCGGCTCAATGGGCCCGACGGAATGCAGCCGAGCATGGACTCGGCTCTACAGGGCGGCCCTGCCTTCCCGCCCCTATGCCGCCGCCGCGTCGCGGCTGTGGTCGAACTTGCCATGACGCAGGAAATGCGCGGTCTGCCGCGCGGCGTCGGGCGACACCACCAGGCCGCTGTGGCTGGTGCGGACCACGCAATGGTCGGCCAGGCCCGGCAGCCGGGTCTCGGCCAGTGCCACGGTGCCATCGGAGGCATCGTCGATGGCACCCAGCAGGCTGCCCAGCCCGTGCGGCACCGAGCCGGCAATCAGGCCAACCTCGGCCCTGCCCTGCCAGTCCGGCAGGCCATCGAGCAGCAGCTCGCTGCTGCGTCCCAGCGCCAGGCCCCAGCCGTGCTCGGACAACGAGCGTGCGGTGCCACTGCCGCGCAGCGGTGAACCCAGGCAGACCACCCGCTGCACCGGCAGCTGCGGATTGCGCCGCAGCGCTTCCAGCGCCAGCAACCCGCCCAGGCTGTGGCCGACCAGCGACAACGGCCCGGCGTCGGCCAACCGTTCCAGCAGCTGGGGCACCGCCACGTCGGGACCACCGAACACCGAGGAGTAACCGAACGCATGCACCTGGAAACCACGCGCGCGCAGGCGCCAGGCCAGCGGCCCGACCCAGGCGCGGGCATTCCAGATGCCATGCAGCAGCAATACGGGGGGAGTCATGCAAACAGCCTGGCGGTCAGCGGGGCAGGAACGTGAGGTGATTGAACACGCGCGCGCAGCAAGCGGCGGTGAATGTCAGGCCGCGCGCGGTGCGCGGCGCAGGATGAATTCAAGATCGTTGGTATCGCCAACCGGGAACAGGTACTCGCCGGCCTTCTCGAAACCATAGCGGGCGTAGAAGCGTTGCGCGCCGAAGTTCTCCGACCACACGCCCAGCCACAGCGTGCGCGGGCCTTCGCGCTCCAGCCAGGCCAGCGCGGTTTCCAGCAGGCGGCTACCCCAGCCGCAGCTCTGCTGCGTCTTGATCAGGTACAGGCGCTTGAGTTCGCCGTCACCGGGTTTCACATCCGGATGCGGCAGGCCACAGGGGCCGGCGGCGGCATGGCCGACCGCTTCCCCATCCAGTTCCAGCAGCCACACCGCGTAATCGGGGTGGGCCAGGATCACGCGCTGGCGCTCGACCGTGTAGGCCTCCTCCAGGAAGGCCTGCAGGTCCTGCGGCGGGTACAGATGGCCGAAGGTTTCGGTGAATGTGCGGGCGGCCAGCGCCGACAGGGTCGGCGCATCGTCCACAGTGGCGCGGCGGATCGAATACATGCAGGAAGTTGACGCCAGGGCGAAGCGGGGTCAAGCCTTTTCAGGCGACTCCGCTTCTTCTTCCTCGTCCTCTTCCTCGTACTCTTCTTCGTCCTCGTCGTCTTCTTCCTCGCCTTCCTCGTCCTCGTCGTACTCTTCCTCTTCGTCGTCCTCGTAATCCTCGACGCCGAAGTCTTCACCGTCCCAACGGCCTTCGCCGTCGGCGACGAAGGTCAGGGCCATTGCCGCCGGGTTGGTACCGACGCGGACCAGCCAACCACCGAACACACGTGCACGCTCGGTGACCAGGTTGGCCTCGGAGCCTTCATTGCCCAGCTTTTCCCACTCCAGCGAAAACGCAAACTCGGTCATTGCCTGGATCTCCTGATCAGTTGGTCTTGGGGCGAACCTGGATGTGCACTTCGGCCAGCTGCGCGTCGACGATCGGCGACGGCGCGTCGGTCATCAGATCCTGTGCACCGGTGGTCTTCGGGAACGGGATGACGTCGCGGATCGACTCGGTGCCGGCCATCAGCGCGGCGATGCGGTCGATGCCGAAGGCGATGCCACCGTGCGGCGGCGCGCCGTAGTTCAGCGCGTCGAGCAGGAATCCGAACTTGGCACGGGCCTCTTCGGCGCCGATGCCGAGCAGCTCGAACACTGCGCTCTGCATGTCCGGACGGTGGATACGGATCGAACCGCCGCCGATTTCATTGCCGTTGAGCACCATGTCGTAGCCGCGCGAGACGGCGGTACGGGCGTTGGCGCGCAGGTCGGCGATGTCATCCACGGCCGGTGCGGTGAAGGGGTGATGCAGCGCGACGTAGCGCTGTTCTTCCTCGTCCCATTCGAACATCGGGAAGTCGGTGACCCACAGCGGCGCCCAGCCATCGGCGACCAGGCCGAAGTCCTTGCCGGCCTTCAGGCGCAGCGCGCCCATGAAGTCGGAGACCTTGTTGTAGCCACCGGCACCGAAGAACACGATGTCGCCGTTGCCGGCGCCAACATGGGCGACCAGCGCAGCGAAGGAGGCCTCGCTGAAGAACTTCTGGATCGGCGAGCTGACCTCGCCGTTGTCGGCGATCTTGATGTAGGCCAGGCCCTTGGCGCCGTACTTGGCAGCGTGCGCGGCGTACTCGTCGATCTGCTTGCGGCTCAGCGCTGCACCGCCCGGGATGCGCAGCGCGGCGACGCGGCCTTCGGCATCGTTGGCTGGGCCGGTGAACACTGCAAACTCGCTGTCCTTGACCAGTTCAGCCACGTCGACCAGCTCCAGCGCGATGCGCAGGTCCGGCTTGTCCGAACCGTAGCGACGCATCGCCTCGGCCCAGGTCATGCGCGGGAAGCTGGCATCCAGCTGGATGTCGACCACTTCCTTGAAGATGGCGCGGATCATGTCTTCGACGAAGTCCTGCACGTCGCGCTCGCGCACGAAGGCGAATTCCATGTCCAGCTGGGTGAATTCCAGCTGGCGGTCGGCACGCAGCGCTTCGTCGCGGAAGCAGCGCGCGATCTGGTAGTAACGGTCGAAGCCGGCCACCATCAGGATCTGCTTGAACAGCTGCGGGCTCTGCGGCAGGGCGTAGAACTCGCCCGGGTGCATGCGCGCCGGCACCAGGAAGTCGCGCGCGCCTTCCGGGGTGGCCTTGGTCAGGATCGGGGTCTCGATGTCCTGGAAGCCCTTCTCGTCCAGGTGGCGGCGCAGGGCCTGCACCAGCTTGATGCGGGTGCGCTGCATGCGCTGCATTTCCGGACGGCGCAGGTCCAGGTAGCGGTACTTCAGGCGGGTTTCCTCGCCCGGGTTCTCGTGGGCGTGGAACGGCAGGGGCGCAGCCTTGTTCAGCACAGTGATGGCAGTGGCGATCACTTCCACCTTGCCGGTGCGCATCTTGTCGTTCACCGCGTGGCGGGCGCGCACGACGCCCTCCACCTGCAGCACGTCCTCGTAGCCCAGCGAAGCCGCCACGGCGAACACTTCGGCGTTGTCGACCTCCACGGTCACCTGCACGATGCCTTCATGATCGCGGAGATCGATGAAGCAGACGCCGCCCTGGTTACGGGCCACGTCGGTCCAACCGGCGAGGGTGACAGTCTGGCCAATCAGGGTCTCGTCGACCAGGCCGCAGAAGTGGGTACGCATTGGGGGAAGCTCCGCTGGAGAACGCCGGCACCGGATGGGGGCCGGAAAGCCTCGTATTCTGCGGCCGAGGCCCGGCCGGGGCAAATCCGGCCAGTCACACCGGCTTGATCATCCCCCTCCCTATAGTCAGGCACCTGCCACCGTATGGGATGCCGCCATGAATCCGCTGTCCCTGGCCCGCCTGGCCGTGACCCTGAGCCTGGGCACCATCGCCACGCTCGCCCTGCCCTCCGCCCCGGCCGCCGCGCAAAGCGGGGTGATCCGTTGCGAGAGCCAGAACAACCGAGAACGCGTGTGCAACACAGGCTGGCGCAATGCGCAGCTGGTCCGCCAGCTGTCCGGCAGCGCCTGCGACGAGGGCCGCACCTGGGGCAGCCGCAATGGCAGCATCTGGGTCACCAACGGCTGCCGCGCCGAATTCGTCGAGGCCCGTGGTGGCTGGGGCGGCGGCAACGGCGGTGGCTGGGGCGGCAACAACGGCCGGCCCGGCGAAACCATCCGCTGTGAGAGCCAGAACAATCGCGAACGCAGCTGCCCGGTCGGCTGGCGCAATGCCCGCCTGGTCCGCCAGCTGTCCGGCAGCCCCTGCAACGAAGGCCGTACCTGGGGAGTGCGCAACGGCGCGGTGTGGGTCAGCAACGGCTGCCGCGCCGAATTCGCCGAAGCTCGCGGATGGGGTGGCGGCGGGGGCGGTGGCTGGGGCGGCGGCAACAGCAACTACTCCATCACCTGCAGCAGCAACAACAACCGCACGCAGAACTGTGACTGGGATGAGCGCCAGGGCCGGCCGGTGCTGCAGCAGCAGCTGTCCGGCAGCGCCTGCCAGGAGGGCCGCAGCTGGGGCTACGCACGGGGCCAGGTGTGGGTGAGCAACGGTTGCCGGGCGCGCTTCGGTACGCGTTGAGTTACGGGGTCGGATCCCTGGCCAGCGGCCGGGGCTCTGACCCGACCAGGTATCCCGCTTCCACGCATGGCGCGGATCTACTGGGGGTCTTTCCGGGGGCGGAGCGCTTTACAGGAGGCATCCGACCCCGCGATCACGGTGCGGGCGCTTTGTCGTCACCCCACGGCGGCGGCGGCAGATCGACCGGCTTGCTCAGGTCGAACTTCACGCGGAAGCGGCGGCCGTCCGGGCGGCCCAGCTCGTAGACGAAGGTCTGGTCGGGGTCGATCTCCATCGCCCAGGTGTTGTGCGTGGAGGCCAGCATGTCGGCACGACGGAACATCGCCACCGAATCGGAGTCGGCCGGGAACTGCTGGCGCTCGGCGGTGCCCGGTGGCGTGCTGTCGCCGCCATAGAGGGTGATCGCATCCGCGCTGCCATCCTGATGGCGATGATCGTGCTTCAGGCGCAGGCCGTTTTCGGTGCGGGTCAGCACCCAGGTGCGCGAGTGGTCATCCCCCACATGGAAGGGAATCCGCAATTCATGGGCAGGATCGGCACAGCCGCGCACATGCATGACCAGGCGCTGCCCGGCGAACGGGTCCTTGCCGGTCGGCGCCGGCGTGTCCTCCACCACCCGGCCTTCAAAGGCCTGGCCGCAATGCGCGGCGATGGCGGCCATGAAGGCATCGGCCGGTGCGGTCGCCAGATCATGGGCGACCGTATCGGAACGCTGCGAGCAGGCAGCGAGGCTGAGCAGGAGGGCGGAAGCGGCAACAACGGCAGGCAGTCTCATGCCCCAACCCTAACGACCCGGGCCGGTGCGCGCAAACCGCGCTGACCGGCCACGTCACGTCAGGGGTGCAGCCAGACCTCGCAACCGCCCACGTCCTGCTTCTGGCCACCGGCGGCATAGCGCCGGGTGATCTCGGCCAGCCATTGCACGCGCTCGGGGCTGCTGCCCACCTGGTTGGGGCAGCTGACCAGCGCGGCCAGCGGCAGTCCCCCCAGTGCTGCGTCATCTGCAGCCAGCGATGCGAGCACGTCGTCCGATGCCCAGTCCGGAATCATCACGGCGCGGCGGCCGGAGAAATACGGCAGCTCGGAGGACCAGTCCTGACCGAACGCGACCACCACGCCCTGCGCCGGGGTGCCGGTCCGGATGGCCTCGGCGATCTGCAAAACCGGTGTCGGCTCGCGCGCTTCCTTGATGTCCTTCAGCGACTTCACCAGGCCAAAGCCCACCGACAGCACGCACAGGAAGATCGCCAGTGCAACGCCACGGCGCGGCTTGCCCGCCGCTTCGGCCGCCAGCACCGTCGACCACAGCACCAAGCCGATGATCGACGTGGCGAACACGATATTGGCCGCCTGGTAGTAGGGATGGGCGATGTGCAGGTTGGTGAAGACCAGGAACGGCGCCAGGTAGGCCAGCAGCAGGATCCCCACCGCCGTGCGCGTTCGCTTCTGCCACAGCCCGGCGATGACGAAGACCAGGAAGATCCAGTTGGAGCCGATCGCACCGGAGAAGCGCTTCTTGAACACCGTGCCCCACCAGGTAGCCGGATCCAGGCGCTGCTGCAGGGTGCCGTAATTCCAGGTGGACAGTGCATCGGAGGTGATCTGCCGGCCCAGCGCCGACTGCGCCTTCAGCGCATCGGCATGCTGCAGCCACAGGCTGAGCGTGGCCAGCGCGGCAAGCGCGGACAGACCACCCCAGAACAGCAGCTGCCAATGCTGCTGCAGCCACCGCGGGCGCCAGCCGTGCTCGTGCAGGGCCAGCCACAGGAAGGCCAGCGCAACGAACGCGGCAAAGCCGAAGAACGAGGTGACCTTGATGGCCGCCGACAGCACCGCCGCGACGATGGCGACCAGGCCCACCCACACGCGCGGCTGGCTGCGCAGGCGTGCCATCGCCCAGACAAAAAGCAGGCCGAAGAACACCGCGCTGGACTCCATCATCACCGAGCGCCCCCAGAACTGCGCGTACGGTGAGACGGCGAATGCGCCGGCCACGCACAGCGCCAGCGTGCGGTCAGGGCGCCATGCCAGCAGCGTGCGATAGACCAGCCAGATGCAGCCGGCATGGAAGACGGTGGAGACCAGCCGCCCGCTGTTGTCGGCACTCATGCCGGTGACGCTGGACAGCAACGCCGCCAGCCACTGGTAGAACGGGAACTCGAAGGGGATCGACCAGGGCGCGCCCAGCACCGGGGTCACGTAGTCCAGCCAGGGCCCGCCACGTAGCAACCAGTCGATCGACAGGGCAGTCTGCGTCTGCCGGAAACCGGAGGCATCGACCGGGGCATCGACCAGCTGCAGCCCAGCAGGACCAGCAGCGCGATTGCCGAAAACCACAACAGGATCTTGCCCGGCAACAGGCTGCGGTCTGGGTTGCTTTCCTGGGTCACGCCTGTTGCTCCTGGCTGTGGCCGCCCACGGCAGGGCGCGCTTCACGGGCGCGCAGTGTCTGTGTTGACGCGCGGGAGTGCAAGCCGCTGCACGCGGCTGCGGCTCAGCCCAGCGGTGGCAGCGGCGCCTTCGGCGGCTCGGCGTGGCTGACTTCGGTGGCCGCGACCGGTGCGGCCTCGCCCTCGCCCGCCGGTTCCTGCTCCACCGGATCGACGTCGAACGGCGTGCGAAACACCAGCGACGGCAGCAGCGTGGTCAGTGCGGCGTACAGCAGCAGCGCGCCGAACAGCACTGCGGGTATCTGGAAGCGCTCGCGCATGATCGCCGCCAGCACCAGGGTGAAGATCAGGGTCGGGGCCAGCGCCAGCGAGACCCGCAGGCTGCTGCGGAAGCTCTCGCCGAACATCACCCGGCGCTGCAGCCAGACCACGCCGATGCGCAGCGGCAGCACCACCAGGGTGATCACGATGCCCAGCCCCAGCGCCTCGAAGCTCAACGCTTCGCTGGGCACCTTGGTGCCCGCGTTGAAGAAATAGAACGGCACGAAGAACGAGGCGAACAGACGCAGCGCGTGCAGGTTCTCGTGCGAGGCCAGCAGCGGCATGCGCTGGTGCAGCAGGCGCGCGACCAGGCCGGCAATGAACGCGCCGACCAGGTAATACACGCCCAGCAGGTAGGTGATGTAGGCCGCCACCATGCCGACCATCACCAGCAGCGAGAACTCCGAACCCGGCGCGTGCGGCGCCACCCAGCGGCCCAGCGCGATGAACAGCAGCGGCAGGCCGACCATCATCGCCAGCAGCGCCAGGCTGGACAGCGCCATGTGGCCCGGATCGCCGGCCTGCAGCACGATGAACAAGGCAGCCAGCGCCAGCAGCTCACCGGCGATGGCCTTGCTGGTCACCCAGAACCGTTCGTCCTCACTCAGGCCCAGCCGCGACAGCGAGTCCATGATGAAACCGGTGGAGGGCGTCAGCAGCGCCAACGCCAGCAGCCCGGCGGCCTGCCACGGCAATCCTGCGTAACGCCAGGCCAACCAGCCGACGCCGAACAGCGTGCCGGTACGGATGACCAGATGTGCCAGCAGCGGCCACATTCCCCGGCGCAGCGCCTGCAGATCCACTTCCAGGCCGGCGAACAGGAACAGCGAGGAAATGCCCAGGGTGGCCAGCAGTCCGATCACCGCATCATGTGCCTGATCTCCCAGCCAGAGCATGCCGATGATGCCGAACAGCAGGCAGGTCAACGGGGCAGGCAGGCTGAAACGCTGCAACGCGCGTGGGATCACCAGCAGCGCGAAGATCAGCAACAGGTAGATCAGTTCATGGCTCATGGGGTCTTCCGTGGGGTTGGAACGCGCGCAGGATGCGCGCGCTGAACCGATCCGGCAAGCCATTTTCGAATGACCCCGGTTACCTCATCCGATCATCGCGTCGGCCAGCGCCCCCACCCGTGCAAGCACCGCTGCGCGCTGATCGTCATCGACCGACGCGCCCTGCAGATAGGCGGTGACCACCCACGCTGCGCCGCCCGCATGCGGCCACAGCACGGCAATGTCGTTGCGCGTGTCATCACCGTTGCTGCCGGTCTTGTCCCCCACCCGCCAGCGCTTGCCCAGCCCGGCGCGCAGGCAGGCATCGCCGGTCTGGTTGTCGATGAGCCAATCAGTGAACTGCTGGCGCGATGCCGGCTGCAGGCCATTGCCCACCGCGAAGCGGGCCAAGCTGGTGGCCATCGCGGCCGGGCTAGTGGTATCGCGCGGGTCTCCCTTCGCGAACAGATTCACGTCCGGCTCGTTGCGGTCATTGCGGGTAACGCTGTCGCCCTGCCCGCGCAGGAATGCCGTCAGCGCCGACGGCCCGCCCACCACCTCCAGCAGCAGGTTGGCCGCCGTGTTGTCGCTGGTGGTCAGCGTGCCCCGGCACAGATCGCGCACCGTCAGGTCCTTGCCCACATGGCGGCGCGCCACCGGGGCGTAGGACAGCAGATCCTTTTCGGCGATGGGCACACGTGTGTCGAGCGAAACGCGGCCTGCATCGGCAAGGCTCAGCACATGGGCAACCAGCATCGACTTGAACGTGCTGCACATCGGGAAGCGCTCGTCCTGACGATGTCCGCCGATGCGACGGCCGTTACCGGTGTTCAGCACGGTGACGCCCAGACGGCCACCGCTGGCTTTCTCCAGCGCGGCGAAATCGGCGGCGCCGGCAATGGCGGCGTTCGCGGCGGATATGCCGGACGATGGGGAAACAGCTCGCGCCAACGCCGGGGCAAGCAGCGAGGAAGCAACAGCAGCACCACTGAACTGCAGGAATCGGCGACGGGCGAGCATAGGGTTCTCCTGGTGACCGCTCGATTATTGGCGCTTCCCCTGCAGCCGACCAGCGCGAAGAATCAAGGCAAGCCATAAGTTGAACTCATGCCTGTCGTAATCAACTTGTTGAGATTTACGAAATTCCTTATTGAACGGTAGGATCAGCCATCACCCTGGCTCACGGCTTTCCGATGCTGCACCCGACCCTGCCGCTCAACGCGCTGCGTGCTTTTGAAGCCGCCGCCCGCCATCAGAACTTCACCCGTGCCGCGCTCGAGTTGTGCGTCAGCCAGGCCGCGCTGAGCCACCAGATCCGGGGTCTGGAAGACCGGCTCGGCATCCGCCTGTTCCATCGCCTGCCGCGCGGCGTGGCGCTGACCGATGAAGGCGCAGCACTGTATCCGGTGCTCAACGAATCGTTCGAACGCATCTCGGCCAGCATCGCGCGCTACACCGGCGGGCCCGCCCGCGAAGTGCTGACGCTGGGGGTGGTCGGCACCTTCGCCACCGGTTGGCTGCTGCCACGGCTGGCCGCATTCGAGGCCGCGCATCCGGACATCGAGCTGCGCCTGCAGACCCACAACAACCGCATCGACCTGGCCGGCGAGGGGCTGGATCTGGCCATCCGCTTCGGTGATGGCGACTGGCAGGGCCAGGCCTGCACGGCGATCCTCAATGCGCCCTTCGCGCCGCTGTGCGCCCCGGCATTGGCGCGGCGGCTGAAGCAGCCGCGCGACCTGGCCACGCTGCCGTTGCTGCGTTCCTATCGCAGCGACGAATGGCCGCGCTGGCTGCAGGCGGCCGGCGTCAGCGGCGTGGAAGCACGTGGGCCGGTGTTCGATTCCTCGCTGACGGTGGCGATGGCCGCCGCCGGCGGTGCCGGCGTGGCCTTGCTGCCGCTGCGCATGTTCGAGCAGGAACTGGCCGAAGGCCGCCTGCTGCAGCCGTTCGGCACCACGCTGGAGCTGGGCCGATACTGGCTGACGCGGCTACGCTCGCGCGCCGAGCGCGAGCCGGCCAAGCGCTTCCGCGAGTGGCTGCAGGCGCAGGGCGCGTAGGCAGTGCCGGCCGCTGGCCGGCAATCCCTTGATCGTTGTGGGCGCATCGCGCTGCCGGCCAGCGGCCGGCACTACCGGTCAGGACTCGAGCAGTTCCATCCAGGCCGCTTCGGCCTTTTCCAGCTGCGCGGCAGCGGTTTCGCGGTCACGGCCGATCACCGCCATGCGGCTGGCATCGGCATAGTTGGCCGGGTCGGCGAGTTGGCGGTCCAGCTCGGCCAGCACACCTTCCAGCTCGGCCACCTTGGCCTCGGCGGCGGCCAGCTTGTGCGGGTTCACGGGCTTCTTCTGCACCACCTGTGCCACCGGGGCGGTCTTGACCACCACCGGCTCTTCCACCTGCTCCATGCGGGCCTTCGTGCCCTGCGCCTGCGGACGGGTGCGCAGCCACGCGGCGTATGCATCCAGGTCACCGTCGAACGGCTCGACCACGCCATCGGCCACGCGCCAGTAGGTATCGCAGACCAGGCCGATCAGGTGGCGGTCATGCGAGACCATCACGATTGCGCCTTCGAAGGTGGCCAGCGCTTCGGCCAGCGCTTCGCGCATTTCCAGGTCAAGGTGGTTGGTCGGTTCGTCCAGCAGCAGCACGTTCGGCTGCTGCCAGGCGATCAGCGCCAGCGCCAGGCGCGCGCGCTCGCCACCGGAGAAACCATCGACCGGCTCGAACGCACGGTCGCCGGGGAAATTCCACTTGCCAAGGAAATCGCGGAACGACTGGTTCGGCGCATCCGGCGCAATCTCGCGGAAGTGCTCCATCGGCGACTGGCCTTCGTGCAGCGACTCCACCGTGTGCTGGGCGAAGTAGCCGATCTTCAGGTCCGGGTGCGCCATGCGCTCACCGACGATCGGCGCCAGTTCACCCACCAGGGTCTTCACCAGGGTGGTCTTGCCGGCGCCGTTCGGGCCGAGCAGGCCAATGCGCTGGCCCGCTTCCAGGCCGAAGCCGACGTTGTGCAGGATCACTGCGTCCTGGCCATAGCCGGCCTCGACGTGATTCAGGCGGATCAGCGAGAACGGCAGCTTGGCCGGCGGCGCGAACTCGATGCGGAACTCGCGTTCGGCGCGCACCGCTTCGGTGCCGGCCAGCTTGGCCAGGCGCTTCATGCGGCTCTGCGCCTGCGCGGCCTTGCTGGCCTGCGCCTTGAAGCGGTCGATGAAACTCTGCAGGTGGGCACGCTCGGCCTGCTCCTTCTCGTGCGCGATCTGCTGCTGGCGCAGCTGTTCGGCGCGCTGGCGCTCGAAATCGGTGTAGCCGCCCGGGTAGAGCTTGGCGCCGCCGCCGTGCAGGTGCAGGGTGTGGGTGGCCACGTTGTCGAGGAACTCGCGGTCATGCGAGATCAGCAGCAGGGTGCCCGGGTACTTCAGCAGCCACTGTTCCAGCCAGTACACCGCGTCCAGATCGAGGTGGTTGGTCGGTTCGTCGAGCAGCAGCAGGTCGCTGGGCATCATCAGCGCGCGGGCCAGGTTCAGGCGCACGCGCCAGCCACCGGAGAACGAGGACACCGCGCGGTGGTGGGTCTCGGCCGGGAAACCAAGGCCGTGCAACAGCTTGCCGGCGCGCGCTTCGGCGTCGTAGGCGCCCATCTCGGCCATCTTCGTGTGTGCGTTGGCCACCGCCTCCCAGTCTTCGCGGGCGGTCGCCTCGGCCTCTTCGGTCAGCACCGCGGCCACCTCGGTATCGCCGCCCAGCACGAAGCTCAGCGCCGGGTCCGGCAGCGACGGGGTTTCCTGGGCCACGCTGGCGATACGGACCTTGCCGGGCAGGTCGACGTCACCCTTGTCGGCCTCCAGTTCGCCCTTCACCGCCGCGAACAGGCTGGATTTGCCAGCACCGTTGCGGCCGACCACACCTACCCGGTAACCGGCGTGCAGGGTCAGGTCGACATTGGACAACAGCAGCCGCTCGCCGCGGCGCAAGGCGAAATTACGAAGGGAGATCATCGGGGAAGGGGTCCATATAACCGGATGGAATGTGCTGGTGAGCACTGTTCCTGCGACGCAATTCTAGCGTTAACGAATACTTGACGCGTCCCGGGATGCGCAGTGGCCGACGTTCCTCTCTCCCACGTCCTCGCCGCGCGCGTCCCGGGTCTCCTCCCCGCCGATGCCTGTCCGGGCTAAATGGTTGCTGCTGCAACGTTTTTTCCGATGACCGGCATTTGACAGGCACTGAATATCCCGTTAATTGCTGTATTGCGCACCGCAACAACCGCCGTCCGCCTCACCCCCGTGATGTCGATTCCGGTGCCGCCCCGCCAACCGGAGCCCATCCCGATGACCCGCAAGACCAGCCTGATCGCCGCCGCCGTCGCTGTCGCACTCGGTGGCTCTCCGTTCGTCGCCGCCGCCCAGCAGGCCGGCACCGCCGCCAACACCCTGGACACCGTGATCGTCACCGGCACCCGCGTGGCTGACCGCACCGTCGCCGAATCGCAGTCGCCGATCGACATCATCACCCCTGAAGTGCTGCAGTCCACCGGCACCAGTGAACTGGCCACCGCCCTGTCGCGCGCCCTGCCCTCACTGAACTTCCCGCGCCCTGCCCTGACCGACGGCACCAGCGGCGTGCGCCCGGCGCAACTGCGCGGCCTGTCGCCGGACCAGGTGCTGGTGCTGGTCAACGGCAAGCGCCGCCACACCTCAGCGATGATCAACGTCAACGGCAGCATCGGTCGTGGCTCGTCTGCGGTGGACATCAACGCGATCCCGATCGCCGCGATCGAGCGCGTGGAAGTGCTGCGCGACGGCGCGTCGGCGCAGTACGGCTCGGACGCCATTGCCGGCGTCATCAACATCGTGCTCAAGGGCAGCGGCAGTGGCGGCAGCCTGGCCGTGGACTACGGCCAGTACTCCGCCGGCGACGGCAACAAGTACCAGCTTTCCGGCGATACCGGCGTCGAGTTCGGCAACGGCCGAGGCCGCGTGCACGTGGCCGGCCAGATCAGCCAGCAGGATGAAAGCAACCGCGCCGGCCCGTACCGCGGCACCACGCCGAACACCGGCAACTTCCCCAGCATCGGCCAGAAGACCTTCATCGTCGGCGACCCGCGCGTGGATGCCACTGCTGCGTCGGCCAACGCCAGCTTCGACTTCAGCGACCACGTGACCGGCTACGCCAGCGCGCTGCTCAGCAATCGCGACATCACCTCGTTTGCGTTCTACCGTTCGCGCAACCACAGCGGGCAGAGCGCGCTGCTGGCGCAGACCTATCCGGACGGCTACGTGCCGGAGATCAACCAGTATTCCAAGGACCGCTCGCTGGTGGCCGGGGTCAAGGGCAACACCGACAGCGGCTGGACCTGGGACCTGAGCCTGAACCACGGCGAGAACACCCTCGATTTCCACACCCGCAACAGCATCAACTACAGCCTCGGTGCGACCAGCCCGCGCTCGTTCTACGACGGCACGCTGAAGTACCAGCAGGACATCTTCAACGCCGACCTGACCAAGTCGCTGGACTGGGGCCTTGCCTACCCGGTCACGCTGTCCTTCGGCGGTGAGTACCGCAAGGAGAAGTGGGACCAGAACCCGGGCGAACTGAACTCGTACACCGGCAGCGGCGCGCAGGGCTTCGCCGGCTTCACCCCGACCAATGAAGTGCATGCCGACCGCCACAACTACGCGGTCTATGCCGGCCTGGAAGCGGACCTGACCGAAAAGTTCTCGGCCGGCATCACCGGCCGCTACGAGGACTACTCGGACTTCGGCGACCGCTTCTCCGGCAAGCTGTCGG
Source organism: Stenotrophomonas sp. pho (assembly GCF_006228405.1). Classification (NCBI taxonomy): domain Bacteria; kingdom Pseudomonadati; phylum Pseudomonadota; class Gammaproteobacteria; order Lysobacterales; family Lysobacteraceae; genus Stenotrophomonas; species Stenotrophomonas sp. pho. Next base: position 3,468,270 of record NZ_CP029759.1, read on the forward strand.
CGCGCTATGCGTTCACCGACAAGGTCGCGCTGCGTGCCACCGCCTCCAGCGGCTTCCGTGCACCGTCGCTGGCGCAGCAGGGCTACCAGGCGGTCACCAGCCAGTTCCTCAATGGCGTGTTCGTTGAACGCGGCACCTTCCCGACCACCAGCCCGGCCGCGCAGGCGCTGGGTGCCTCGCCGTTGAAGGCCGAAACCTCCACCTCCTACAGCCTGGGCCTGGTACTGCAGCCGGTCGACCGTCTGTACATCACCGTCGATGCGTACCAGATCGACATCGATGACCGCATCGCGCTGTCGTCCAGCATCACCACCAACGCCGCCACCAGCGCGCTGCTGGGCACCCTCGGCCTGCCGCAGGTGACCGCGTTCTCGTACTTCACCAACGGCCTGGATACGCGCACCCGTGGCGTCGACTTCGTGTCCAGCTACACGGTGCCGTTCAGCGCCAGCAGCCTGGAGCTGACCGCCGCCTACAGCTACAACGGCACCGAAGTGCGCCGTGTCGGCGGCACTCCGGCGGTGTTCGGCACCCTGGGCCTGACCCAGTCGCTGATCGGCCGTGATGAGATCGGTCGCATCGAGGACAGCTACCCGCGCGACAAGGCGATCCTGAGCGGCACCTGGCGTTCGGACCACTGGGAACTGGGCCTGGCCGCAACCCGCTACGGCAAGTTCACCGTGCGCAACTCGGCAACCGCGCTGCGCGACCAGACCTACGGCGATGCCTGGGTGGTGGATGCCTCGGCCAGCTACAAGCCGAGCAGCAACTGGACCCTGACCGTGGGCGCCGACAACCTGCTGGACAAGTACCCGGACCGCACCGAAGACCTGCAGAACTCCACCTTCGGCATGCTGCCGTACAGCAACTACTCGCCGTTCGGCTTCAACGGCGCGTATGTGTACGGGCGGATCAAGTACACCTGGTAAGCGGTAATGGGGGCGCCGTGCCCTGCCCGGCGCTGCTCCACACACCCGCCGGCGACCTCGGGGCAGGCGCGGTCCTGACCGTATACGTTGCCAGCTCCTGCACCCGGTTTCCAGGCTGTGCTCTGTTGCACGCGCCTCATGGGCCGTCCCGTGCATAATCAGCGGACCAACGAAGGAGCCGCTCCGTGACGAGAGCCTGCATCACTCGCCGCCATGTGTACGCTGCGCTCGCGTGGGTTGCGCTGGCGGCCCCCTGTCAGGGTGTTCAGGAGATCACGTGAAACCCAGCTATTCCAAATCGAGCCTTGAGCCGGTCGTCGTCACCCAGCTCTCCGCGTCGAAGCTCCAGGTCCAGTTCAATGAACCGATGGAAAGCATGTATTACGCGGCAGGGATGAGCTATGTCGTGGAAGGGGACACCATGAAAGTCGTTGTCGATCGCTGTCCCATATCCGGCCAATGCACAACCATGCTGCGGCGCGACGTGAAGCCCGGACCTGCTGGCCCGGCCCGTCAGGAAATTCCCTTGATGGCGCCGCGCGTGGTGATGCTGTACGCCGATGGCGAAACACAGATTTTTCCGTAAGGGCATTCCATGAGCGACAAGGTCGTCCTCGGCATCCATAGTCACGTAGACCCCAATACACAGGGGTCGTTCAATCAGTTCGTGGACGGCCACGCCTGGATCTCGGTGACGCGAAACGGCCATACGACGTTCCATGGCCTGTGGCCAGACAACCATCCACTCGTTGAGGACAATGGTCCAGGTTCGGACATCCGCGAAGGCATGGAAGCCCGGGCCACATCTTCGGCCTCACGCTATTACGAATTGACTCCCGAGCAGGTCAAGCGACTTGACCAGGCCTTGGGCGAAAATGTCACCTGGTCATATGGCAATACCTGCGCATCGTGGGCGACCAGTACCGTGAACAAGGTTACTGGGCAGTCCCTGGATGCAGGCGAACTGCTGTTCACCGATACGCCGCGGGAGCTGATCGAGTCCATTCGCAAGGCAGAGCGCGTGCGGCCCACCAGTCCTTCGCAGCCGCAACCGGCAACCGAACGGCCGGAAACCAGCATCCCATCGCTGAGCGATGCCTCGGCATCGCTTCACCAGCAGGCACTCGCCGGCGTCCATGCGCTGGACGCATCGCTGGGTCGCACATCTGATGAATCCAGCCAACGCATGGCGGCCAGCCTCACCCAACTTGCCCGGGCACAAGGTCTGGAACGGATCGACCATGTGGTATTGGGCTTGCCGACTGGTCAGCCCCCAAGGCCGGAGAACATCTTCGTCATTCAAGGAGCCTTGGATGACCCGGGCCATCTGCGTGCCCCCATCAACATTGAAACGGCGCTTCAGCCATCCGTTGCGGAGTCGCTGCGGCAGATTCATCAGTTGGACAAGCAGTTGGCCGCCTCGCCGCAGCAGGCCGAGCCTGCCCTTGAAGAGACCCAGCGCCGGCAGATGGTGTGATCATCGACGGCTACGCCTGGAGCCCCCATAGGTAGGCACCATTCGGCCCGCCAGGGCCTGCCATCTCTCAACAAGGCTTGATATCTCGCCCGTACAAGCCGCCCACGCAACGATCCGATACGCTGGCCGGGTTTGCCGTATCTGGCCTCATCGGTGAAAATCGGGGCACCCCCGATTTCCTGCGAGTGCCGATGCACCATGACACCGACCTGATCAACATCGTGGCCGTTGGCCTGGGGCTCGCCTTCATCTTCGGCGCGCTGGCCAACAAGCTCCGCTTGTCTCCCCTGGTCGGTTACCTGGTTGCTGGCATCTGCGTAGGCCCGTTCACCCCCGGCTTCGTCGCCGACCAGGCGCTGGCCAACCAGCTGGCCGAACTGGGCGTGATGCTGCTGATGTTCGGCGTCGGCCTGCACTTCTCGCTGAAGGACCTGATGGCGGTCAAGGCCATCGCCATCCCCGGCGCCATCGGCCAGATCGCGGTGGCCACCCTGCTCGGCTGGGGCGTGGCCTCGCTGATGGGCTGGCCGGCCATTCACGGCGTCATCTTTGGTTTCTCGCTGGCCACGGCCAGTACCGTAGTACTGCTGCGGGCGATGGAGGAACGCCGTCTGCTGGAAACCATGCGCGGCAAGATCGCGGTCGGCTGGCTGATCGTGGAAGACCTGGCCTGCGTGCTGGCACTGGTGATGATGCCGGTGATGGCCGGTGTGTTCGGCCCCGACGCGGCCAAGGAGTCGCACTCGCTGGGCAGCGTGCTGGCCGACATCGGCTGGACCTTCGTGCAGCTGGGCCTGTTCGTGGCGGTGATGCTGGTGGTCGGGCGCCGGGTCATCCCTTGGATCCTCGAACGTATCGCCGGTACCGGTTCGCGCGAACTGTTCACCCTGTCGGTGCTGGCAATCGCGCTGGGGGTGGCGTTCGGCTCGGCGATGCTGTTCGGCGTCTCGTTCGCGCTGGGCGCGTTCTTCGCCGGCATGCTGCTCAACGAATCGGAACTGAGCCACAAGGCCGCGCACGATTCGCTGCCGCTGCGCGATGCGTTCGCGGTGTTGTTCTTCGTCTCGGTCGGCATGCTGTTCGACCCCAACATCCTCGTCCAGCATCCGTGGCAGGTGCTGGCCACGGTGCTGATCATCATGTTCGGCAAGTCGGCAGCCGCGTTCTTCATCGTGCGTGCGTTCGGCCACCCGACCAGCACTGCGCTGACCATCTCGGCCAGCCTCGCCCAGATCGGCGAGTTCGCCTTCATCATCGCCGGCCTCGGCGTGGCGCTGCAGATCCTGCCGAAGGAAGGCCAGTCGCTGGTGCTGGCCGGCGCGCTGGTATCGATCATGCTCAACCCGCTGGTGTTCGGCCTGCTCGACCGATGGCAGGCCAAACAGGAAAAGCAGCCGCAAACGCCGGAGCCGGAGGAGGCGACCGGCCCGTCGCGCGACCTACATGACCATGCCATCGTGATCGGCTATGGCCGGGTGGGCAGCGAGCTGGCCCAGGTACTGCGCGATCGCGGCGTGCCGGTGCTGGTGATCGATGACAACAAGGAGCACGTCGAGCAGGCGCACGCCAGGGGCCTGGCAGCGATCCGTGGCAGCGCCGCCGCCGACCGGGTGCTGGCCGAGGCCCATCCGGAGCGGGCCAAGATCGCAGTGCTGGCGATCCCACAGCCGCTGGAAGCCGGCGAGGCACTGGCCAAGCTGCGTGCGATCAACCCGGACCTGACCCTGCTGGCACGTGCGCACAGCGATGCCGAAGTGAAGCATCTGCTGGAGCACGGTGCCGATGGCACGGTGATGGCCGAGCGCGAGCTGGCCTATTCGCTGGCGGAGATGATCATGTCCACGCCGCCGTACCGGAACCTGAGGCAGCACAACATTCCTGTTGTATGAGGGGTGTGCTTGCGGCAGGGCTTGCAGCCCTGCACCTGCCCAAACAACGGCAACGGCAACGACAAGAGCAAAAGCTGGCATTCCGTGGGATCGCGGGGTGGGTCCGCTTGCAGCGGCCGCTGCAAGTACGTCCATGTAAGCTCGGTCGCCGCTTGCTCGTGTGCGCAATCCTGCGCACACGGCAAGACCGGGGTTGGGCGTCCTGCCCAACCCGCCCGAGGCATGCCTCGGGCCCATGCGGCTCACGCCCCCGCAAGCGGCCCCACCCCGCCTTCGACAATTTCCCGCGTTCTGCAGTAGATCCACGCCATGCGTGGATGCTGTTTGATGAACTGTCGGAATGTTCGATTCCGATGGTGATCCATCCACGCATGGCGTGGATCTACCAGGATTGATGCCGACCGTCGGCACATGGGGTCAGATCTGTTTTCCACAGGAAAACGGATCTGACCCCGGAAACAAAAAAATCCCCGGTCGACCCGCATCGACCGGGGATCTGGATCGCCACATTGCCACGCCTTGGAGAGGCAGTTCCACCCTAGCGCATCGCGTGGCCGGCGGTGATCGCCTGTGGCGATGACGACCAAGCGCGTGGCTATCAGGCGGCGGCCAGGGCCTGCTCCAGGTCGGCGCGCAGGTCGCCGATGTGTTCGATGCCGATCGACAGCCGCACGGTGTCCTCACTGACGCCGGCCTTGGCCAGCTCCGCGGCATCCAGCTGGCGATGGGTGGTCGAGGCCGGATGGGTGGCCAGTGACTTCGCATCACCCAGGTTGACCAGGCGGGTGAACAGCTTCAGGGCATCGAGGAAGCGCGCGCCGGCTTCACGGCCGCCGGGCAGGCCGAAGGTCAGTACGCCCGAGCCGTGCCCACCCAGATAGCGCTGCGCGGCGCCATGCTCGGGATCGTCGGCCAATCCCGCGTAACGCACCCAGGCGACCTTGTCGTGCGCCTTCAGGAACTGCGCGACGGCCAGTGCATTGGCGTTGATGCGCTCCATGCGCAGGGCCAGGGTTTCGATGCCCTGCAGGATCAGGAACGCATTGAACGGCGACAACGCGGCACCGGTATTGCGCAGCGGGACCACCCGCGCCCGGCCGATGTAGGCCGCCGGCCCCAGTGCTTCGGTATAGACCACGCCGTGGTAACTGGGGTCGGGTTGGTTGAGGCGGGCGAAACGCTTCGGCTGCGCCGCCCAGTCGAAGCGGCCGGAGTCGATGATTGCACCGCCGAGGCTGTTGCCGTGGCCACCCAGGTACTTGGTCAGCGAGTGCACGACGATGTCGGCACCGTGCTCGAACGGGCGCAGCAGGAACGGCGTGGCCACGGTGTTGTCGACGATCAGCGGCACACCCGCGGCATGCGCGACCTCGGCAATGGCGGCGATGTCGGTGACGTTGCCGCGCGGGTTGCCGATCGATTCGACGAACACCGCCTTGGTGCGCTCGTCGATCAGCGCGGCGAACGCAGAAGGATCGGCCGGGTCGGCGAAGCGCGCCTGGATGGCATACTGCGGCAGCGTGTGTGCCAGCAGGTTGAGGCTGCCGCCATACAGCGCGCTGGAGGCGACGATGTTGTCACCGGCCTCGGCGATGGTCTGGAGGGCATAGGTGATCGCGGCCTGCCCCGAGGCCAGCGCCAGCGCACCGATGCCACCTTCCAGTGCGGCCAGGCGTTGCTCCAGCACGTCGGTGGTAGGGTTCATGATGCGAGTGTAGATATTGCCGGGCACCTTCAGGTCGAACAGATCGGCGCCGTGCTGGGTGTCATCGAAGGCATACGCCACGGTCTGGTAGATCGGCACCGCCACCGCGCGGGTGGTCGGGTCGGGACGGTAGCCACCGTGCACGGCCAGGGTTTCCAGTTGCCACTGCGGTTCGCTCATTGCACCAGGCTCCATCCGGGGAAACCGCCACCATAGGCCAGCCCGCGCCCGCCACTGAAAGCCACTGGCGATGACGCCCGTACCGGCGGTTATCAGGTTGGCCGCGATTCAGGCAGTCGTCATGGGGCGCTGCTAGGCTGCGCCGCCGGGCGCTGCTGCCCGGGCACGGAGGCCCCACCCATGCAGCCATCGCCCTGGCATCCCACCACCAGCAGTTCGCCTACGTCGGTCATGCTGGTAGAGGACGACCGTCGCCTGGCCGAACTGGTGAGCGACTACCTCCACCAGCATGGCTTCGCCGTGCAGCACATCGCACGCGGCGACCTGGCCGGCGCGGCCTGCCGCCAGCACGCGCCGGAGCTGGTGGTGCTGGACCTGATGCTGCCCGGCCTGGGCGGCATCGACGTGTGCCGCCAGATCCGCAGCTTCTCCGATGTGCCGATCCTGATGCTGACCGCCTGCGAGGACGACATCGAACAGGTGCTGGGCCTGGAATCGGGCGCCGACGACTATGTGCACAAGCCCATCGAACCACGCCTGCTTCTGGCCCGGCTGCGCGCCCTGCTGCGCCGCCGCCACGGCAGCAGCAACACCGGCACGCCCAGCCGGCTGATGCACGGTGAACTGCTGATCGACCGCATGCAGCGTGAGGTACACCTGCACGGTGCCACGGTGGACGTGGGCACCACCGAATTCGAGATCCTGTGGCTGCTGGCCAGCCAGCCGGGGCAGATCCTGTCCCGTGACCAGATCCTGCAGGCGGTGCGCGGTATCGGCTTCGACGGCCTGGACCGCAGCGTTGACGTCTGCATCGGCAAGCTGCGTCGCAAGCTCGGCGACGATGCGCGCGAGCCGCGGCGGATCAAGACCGTGTGGGGCCGCGGCTACCAGTTCAATCCGTCGGCCTGGACGGCATGAAGCGGCTGTTCCTGTGGCTGTGGTTCATCACCGGCGCCTGTTTCCTGGCCTCGGTGTTCTTTCTCAACCGGGTGCTCGACAGCATCTATACGCCCGTGCAGGATCGCGTTTTCGTCCAGCAGGTGCGCGGGCAGGTGTACGCCCTGCGCAGCGGCCTGGCCGGCCTGGACGGTAGCCAGCAGCGTGAGCGCCTGCAGCAGTGGCAACCGCACTATGGCATCGCATTGACCCTGCTCGACAAGCCTCCCGCGCTGACCCCGCAGGAACAGGCAGCCGTGCAGGCCGATGGCTTCATCGTGCGCGATCAGTACCAGCAGGTCCTGCTGCCCATCGAAGGCATCGATGGTCGCTGGTTGCACCTGCGCGTGCCTGGCGCGGTGCAGATGACCACGTACATGACCATCGCGGCCTACCTCAGCATCCTGCTGCTGGTCGGCGCCAGCCTGTACGCCTGGGTACGCCTGCTCTGGCGCGATCTGGATGCCCTGCGCGTGCATGCCGACCGCATCGGCGCCGGCGATCTGCAGGCACGCGCGCAGGTCTCGCCACGCTCGCAGATCCGGGTCATCGTCGACCATTCCAACCGCATGGCCGCGCGCGTGGCCGAACTGGTACAGCGCCAGCGCGACCTGACCCATGCGATCTCCCACGAACTGCGTACGCCGATCGCGCGCGTGGCCTTCGGCCTGGACCTGATGCAGGACAGCGATGACCGCGAGCGCCGCGAACGACTGGCGCAGGGCCTGCATGGCGACCTGGCCGAGCTCAACCGGCTGGTCAGCGAACTGCTGGCCTACGAACGGCTGGAGCATCCCAGCGAGGGCGAACCGATGCAGCGGATCGAAGCCAACGACTGGCTGCAGGCCTGCCTGGCCGATGCCCGCCGCGATGCCGAACGTGCCGGCCTGGTGCTGCGCGTGCAGCCCAGCGCCCTGCCTCGGCTGGAAGCGGAACCGCGCCTGCTGCAGCTGGCGCTGAGCAATCTGGTCGGCAATGCCCTGCGCCACGCGCGCTCGCAGGTGGACGTGTCGCTGGTGAGTGTGGGCGGGCGCGCCTGCCTGCGCGTGGACGACGACGGCCCCGGCATCGCCGAGGCTGACCGCGAAAAGGTGGTCCGCCCGTTCACCCGCCTGGATGACAGCCGCAGCCGCGACACCGGCGGCTTCGGCCTGGGCCTGGCGATCGTCGGCCGCATTGCCGCACGCCACCACGGCGAACTGCGCATCGGTCGCGCCGCCCTCGGCGGCGCACGCCTGGAAATGCACTGGCCGCTGGCTGCCAGCTGAACGCCCACGGGCGCAATTACAGTTGATTACAACTCCCGCACAACTGCGGACGGATCGGTCGCCGGCGTATCGCCACGCTAGCGACCCTGCAGCACTCGCCGGATGCGCGCGCTGCTTTCCTCCCATTGTCGAGAGTTTCCATGTCCCAGCTTCGCCGTTCCCCCGCCCTGCTCCACCTGGCCCTGTTGCCGCTGTTCGCCGCCCCGATCGCCCACGCCAAGGATGACCACTGGACCTTCGAGCTCGCCGCCGGCGGTGGCGTGGCGCCGCGCTACAGCGGCAGCGAGGAGTACCGTGCGACGCCTTCGCTGTCCTTCGATGTCACCTCGCCGGGGGGCTGGTTTCTGGGCACCAGTGGCATCGGCTGGGGCACGACCCTCGGCGAGCACACCCGCGTGCGCGCCTATGTCGGTGCCAGCGGTATCCGCAGGGACAAGGATTCGCTGCTCGGCGGTTCGGACTTCCTGCGCGGCATGGGCGATATCGATACCCGTCCCCTGGTCGGTGTCTCGGCTGGATATACGCTGGGCGAGGCCGTGCTGAGCGGCTCCTGGCAGTTCACCCGCAAGGACGAGGACAAGGCTGAGAACGGACTGGCTACCCAGCAGATCCACCTGAACCTGAGCATGCCGCTGTTCGACCTGGCCGGTGGCGTGGTCAGCGGCAGCGTCTCCACCGACTACGGCAACCGTGGCTACATGCAGACCTGGTACGGCGTCAGTCCGGAACAGGCCGCGCGCACCGGCTTTGCCGAGCACAAACCGAAGGCGGGCCTGGTCAGCGCCGGTGTCGGCCTGAAGTGGAGCCACCGCGTGGGCCGTAATGGCAACTGGTACATCTCGGCCGAAGGCACGCGCCTGCTCGGCGATGCCGCCGACAGCCCGATCGTGCAGAAGGCCAATCAGTTCGGCGTGATGAGCGGCTATACGCACCGCTTCTGATGCATGAAGGGCGCCGCGGGGCGCCCTCTTTCGCTGCGATCAGTGGCAGGCTTGTGCGGCGCCGCTGCCGCACAAGCCGACCTCGCGCAGCCAGCCGATCCACTGCACGACGTCGTCCTTCTCCGGCTCGGCGCGGAACGACTTCTGCACGGTGTGGAAGCCCTGCCTGCCCTGCATGCCCTTGATCCAGGTGAACTCCGGTTTGCCGGTGCCGGGGTTCAGCGGGCAACTGAGCATCAGCAGCGCGAATGGCCGTCCGCCCTCCTCGCCTTCGCGGATCCAGTGGCTCTGCGCTGCCGGACAGGCCATGCGCCACCCCGCCTCGATGATGCCGAGGAACTCGCGCGGACTCACATGGCCACTGTTCGGCGCATCATTGACAGTGACCATGTCGGTCCAGTCCTGCACGGTCTGGCCCTGCGGCACGTACTCGGTGATGCGGTTGCCTTGTGCGTCGGTGCTCTGGTGGGCCTGCTGGTAACCCTTCATCGGCGGCAGCTGGACCTGTTCGACGGCTGCAGCGTGTCCAGAAACAGCAGCGAGCGCCAGCGCCAGCGCCAGCGCCATGCAGAGTGAAACCCTTCGGGTAACGTCCATGCGGTTCTCCTCGTCCTTGCGAAAGTGAAACGGGATCATTGTGCCTTGCCAGGGCTTTGGTGGCGCGCCAGCCAGGGCAGGCGCGCCACCGGTTCAAGCCTTGGCGAAGACCAGGCGTCCCCCGTCGTTGCCGACTTCGATGGTGTCACCGTTGACGAAGGCACCGGACAGGATCTGCTGCGCCAGCGGATTCTCCAGCTGCGACTGGATCGCGCGCTTCAGCGGGCGCGCGCCATACACCGGGTCGAAGCCGACGTTGCCGAGCAGATCGAATGCCGCATCGGAGACCGCCAGCTTCAAACCGCGCTCGGCCAGGCGCTTCTCCAGCCCGCGCATCTGGATGCGTGCGATCTGCTTGATCTGCTGCTTGTCCAGCGGGTGGAACACGACGATGTCATCCAGGCGGTTGATGAACTCCGGACGGAAGTGCGCCTGCACCACGCCCATCACTGCTGCCTTCATCTGCGTGTAGGCCTCCGGGCTGTCGTCGCTGCTCATGTCCTGGATCTGATGCGAGCCCAGGTTCGAGGTCATCACGATGACGGTGTTGCGGAAGTCCACAGTGCGGCCCTGGCCGTCGGTCAGGCGGCCATCGTCCAGCACCTGCAGCAGGATGTTGAACACATCCGGATGCGCCTTCTCCACCTCATCGAGCAGGATCAGCGAATACGGGCGACGACGCACGGCCTCGGTCAGGTAACCGCCTTCCTCGTAGCCGACGTAGCCCGGGGGCGCACCGATCAGGCGGGCGACGCTGTGCTTTTCCATGAACTCGCTCATGTCGATGCGGATCATCGCGTCGGCACTGTCGAACAGGAACTCGGCCAGCGACTTGCACAGCTCGGTCTTGCCGACGCCGGTCGGGCCGAGGAACAGGAACGAGCCGGCCGGACGATTCGGATCGGACAGGCCGGCACGCGAGCGGCGTACCGCATCGGAGACGACCTTGATCGCCTCTTCCTGGCCGACCACACGGTTGTGCAGCACTTCTTCCATGCGCAGCAGCTTGTCGCGCTCGCCTTCGAGCATCTTGTTGACCGGGATGCCGGTCCAGCGCGAAACGACCTCGGCGATCTCCTCATCGGTCACGCGGTCCTGTACCAGCTTGAAGTCCTTGTGCTCGGCTTCCTGCGCGGCGGCCAGCTGCTTTTCCAGTTGCGGCAACAGGCCGTACTGGATTTCGCTCATCTTGGCGAAATCCTGGCGGCGCTGCGCAGCTTCCAGCTCCAGCTTGGCCTGCTCGACCTGTTCCTTGATCTTGGTGGCGCCCTGCAGCGCCGCCTTCTCCGACTTCCAGATTTCATTGAGATCGGAGAACTCGCGCTCCAGCGCATCGATGTCCTTTTCGAGATCGGCCAGGCGCTGCCGCGAGGCTTCGTCCTTTTCCTTCTTCAGCATCTCGCGCTGGATCTTCAGCTGGATTACCCGGCGTTCCAGGCGATCCAGCTCCTCCGGCTTGGAATCGATCTCCATGCGCAGTCGCGAGGCGGCTTCGTCCATCAGGTCGATGGCCTTGTCCGGCAGCTGGCGGTCGGTGATGTAGCGGTTGGACAGCGTGGCGGCAGCCACGATGGCCGGGTCGGTGATTTCCACACCGTGGTGCACGGCGTACTTTTCCTTCAGCCCGCGCAGGATCGCGATGGTGTCCTCCACCGTGGGTTCGCCGACGAACACCTTCTGGAAGCGGCGCTCCAGCGCGGCGTCCTTCTCGATGTATTTGCGGTACTCATCCAGCGTGGTCGCGCCGATGCAGTGCAGCTCGCCACGCGCCAGGGCGGGCTTCAGCATGTTGCCGGCATCCATCGCGCCATCAGCCTTGCCGGCGCCGACCATGGTGTGCAGCTCGTCGATGAACAGGATGATCTGTCCTTCGTTCTTGGCCAGGTCGTTGAGCACGCCCTTCAGGCGCTCCTCGAATTCACCGCGGAACTTGGCGCCGGCGATCAGCGCGCCCATGTCCAGCGACAGCACACGCTTGCCGCGCAGGCCTTCGGGCACTTCGTCATTGATGATGCGCTGGGCGAGCCCTTCCACGATCGCGGTCTTGCCCACGCCGGGCTCGCCGATGAGCACCGGGTTGTTCTTGGTCCGGCGCTGCAGCACCTGGATGGTGCGGCGGATTTCCTCGTCACGGCCGATCACCGGGTCGAGCTTGCCGCTCTCGGCGCGCGCGGTCAGGTCGATGGTGTACTTCTCCAGCGCCTGCCGCTGCTCCTCGGCGTTCTCCGACTGCACGTTCTCGCCGCCGCGCAGCTTGTCGATAGCCGCCTGCAGGCGGGTCTTGTCGGCACCGGCGGCGCGCAGCGCCATGCCCAGCGTGCCGCCGTCTTCCAGCGCCGCGAGCACGAACCACTCGCTGGCAATGAAGGCATCGCCGTGCTGCTGGGCCAGCTTGTCGGTCTGGTTCAGCAGGCGCCCCAGGTCATTGCCCATCGAGACGTTGCCGGCCTGGCCGGACACCTTCGGCAGTGCATCCAGCGCCTCGGTCAGGCGCTCGCGCAGCACCGGCACGTTCACCCCGGCCTGGGCCAGCAGCGGGCGCGTGCTGCCGCCCTGCTGGTCAAGCAGCGCGCTGAACAGGTGAACCGGTTCGATGATGCTGTTGTCGCGGCCCACGGCCAGCGACTGTGCGTCTGCCAGCGCCTGCTGGAAACGCGAGGTGAGCTTGTCCATCCGCATTGCGAATCCTCATCGGTCATCAGGGCCGGCCCGCGCCGGCGATGCTGGGAAGATGCGGTTGCCCCACCCCGTTTCAAGGGTGGCTGCGACTGCACCCCGAGGCCAGTCAGCCTGCGGCCAGCATGCCGGAACGGGTGTGGTCGGCGCGTTGATCCCGATCAGTTCGGCGCGGTGAGCGGACTCAGCCGGTGATCGCGCTGCGGATCGCCCGCAGCTGCTGCTTGACCGCCCGCGCCTGCGCGGCGTCCATGCGCAACAGCGCCTTCTGGCCTATCGAGCGCGACTGCAGGGTGGAATCGACGAAGCGGTAGCGACCGCGCTCATCACGCTGCACCAATGGCGCCTGCACCAGTTCCGGGGTCTCCAGCAGATGGTCGATCACCGCCACCAGACGGTCGTTGAAGTAGCCCTCGGGCCGGCCCAGGTCGACGTAGGCCTGCTGGATCAACGGATAGAAGCGCTTGTACGCCGTAGCCGTTGCCGCTGGATCCAGCGCAGTGAAGGCCTGCACATAGGGCGCGTAACGCGCCGAGTTGCTTGCCGCGATGCGTTCCCCGCCCTCGCCAGGCTCGACCTGCAGGTTGCCCGGCAGCGGCCGTGCGGCCAGCGCCGTCGGCGGCACGCTTGGTTTGTCCAGGTTGTCGACCTGGGTGACCAGGCGCTGGATCAGGTGATCGCGCAGCAGCAGGGTCATCGGGCCCTCGCCCTGGAACAGCTGGCTCAATGCGCCCCAGGCAGCCGCATCACTGTCGGCCAACTTGGGCAGCGCCGGGTCAGCGGCGGCCTCGGTGTCCAGCGGATGCCTGATCGGCGGCGGTGCTGGCGCGGGGTCCGCGGCCGCCTGCGGTTGCGGCGGTGCGCTGGTGCTGGCGGGGGTTGAGTGCACCGGCACCGAAGCACCGTCTGCCAGGTGCCTCAGCTGATCGCGGAACAACCAACCGCCCGCGCCGCCGATCACCACCACACCCAGCACCCAGGGCCATACCGCCTTTCCACTCTGCATGATGCAGCACCTCGTTTCACACGCATGGAGAAGGTGTGACCCCACCGGTTCCAGCCGGTTCCCTGCCTGTTCCGCTGCCGTTCGGCTTCGGCCCACGCCAAAGCCGCGCTCACGCCTGCTTTGCGTGCCGCGCGCGAGGCTGTGGGCCTTGTCCTGCGGAGACACTGCCATGCAGTATGCGCTGTACTACTGGACCGGTATCCAGGGCCGTGGCGAGTTCGTGCGCCTGGCGCTGGAAGATGCCGGCGCCGACTACATCGACATGGCGCGGGTGCACGGTGATGCGGTGATGCAACCGTTTCTCGACGGCAGCAGTGACGGGGCACAGCCCTTCGCGCCGCCGTTCCTGAAGGCCGGTCGCCAGGTCATTGCGCAGGTCGCCGCCATCCTGGACTTCCTCGGCCCGACGCTGGATCTGGTGCCGCAGGCCGCATCGCGGCGGATGCAGGCGTTGCAACTGCAGTTGACCATCGCTGACCTGGTGGCCGAGGTGCATGACACTCACCATCCGATCGCCGCATCAAAATACTACGAAGAGCAGAAGACCGAGGCCAAGGCACGTGCCGCGTCGCTGCGCAGCGAGCGCCTGCCGAAGTTCCTGGGCTACTTCGAACGGGTGCTCGCCGCCAACGGTGGCCGCCATGCACTGCGCGAGCATTCGTATGTGGACCTGTCGCTGTTCCAGCTGCTGAGTGGTCTGGACTACATGTTCCCGCGCCGCATGCAGGCACTGGCGCCCGCCGTGCCCCTGCTGCGCGCGCTGCAGGAGCGGGTGGCGAAGCGGCCGAACATCGCCGCCTACCTGGGCTCGGAACGGCGGCTGGCATTCAACACGAATGGCATCTTCCGCCATTACCCGGAGCTGGACGCCGAGCGGTAGTGCCGGCCGCTGGCCGGCAGAGCGCGCTGTAAGCATTCGCCGCCTGCAACACGCCCCTGTAGAGCCGAGCCATGCTCGGCTCAGAGCAGCCGAGCGCAGGCTCGCCTCTACAAGGCGGCAGAAGCAGAAGGGCCGGCAATGCGCCGGCCCTTGGATACCCATGAGCATGCCGGCCAACGGCCGGCACTACCGTGGGATCAGCTGTTCCCACCCAGCGGCTTCACCGGCTGCTTCTGCAGCGACAGCAAGCCCAGCAGCACCGCCAGGGCCACGTAGGCACCGGCAAACTGCAAACTGATGATGCGCGCCAATCCTTCCAGCTCCCACGGCAGGTAGATGCCGCCGCGCGGATCCACCGAGTGGATCAGCCCGAACAGGGTCAGCACCGCCGCCACCAGCAGGAAGCCGCAGGCACGGCGCAGGCGGCCATCGACCATCGCCGCCACCGCCGAAATCCACAGCATCGAGGTGATGATGAAGCCGTTGCCGAGGGTGAAGATCACCGCCAGCTCCGGCAGGCCGTGGCCGTCGAGCTTGGTCAGCAGCTGGGGCAGCTGACCCGGTGTGATCCAGCCGGGTGCCTTGATCGCCAGCAGGTAGGCCACCGACGGCAGGAAACCGAACACCATCGCGCCGGTATGGTGGCGCGGCGTGGCCTGGAAGGCCTGGGTGGTGATGTCGATGGCCACGTACACGATGATCGGTGCCAGCACCGCCAGCGGCAGCCACTGCACCAGCCCGGAGATGATGCCAAGCATGCCGCCGATGCCGACGAACAGGCCAGTCAGCAGCGTATAGCCGCTGCGCGCGCCCATGTGCTTGTACGCAGGCTGGCCGATGTACGGCGTGGTCTGCGCCACGCCGCCACAGACGCCTGCCACCAGCGTAGCCACCGCTTCCACCAGCAGGATGTCGCGGGTGCGGTAGTCATCGCCGGCCGCACGCGCGCTTTCAGAAACATTGATGCCGCCGACCACCATCAGCAGGCCGAACGGCAGCAGCAGCGGCAGGTAGGTCATCGCGGTGGGCAGGCCGTCGAGGAAGCCCAGTGTCGGCAGCGGCAGCACCACCTGCGGCGGCACCCACTCCGGTACATGGAAGCCGGGGGCGCCCAGCCCGGCCAGGCCCAGGCCGTAGTACAGCGCGGTGCCGAACACGAAGGCCAGCAGCACGCCCGGGCCTCGCACCGGCAGCTTGCCCTTGGCGATCAGCACATACAGCAGCAGGCCCAGCGTGGTGAAGCCGACCAGCGGCGAGCGCAGCGTCTCCAGCAGCGGCAACAGGCCCATCAGCACCAGCGCGATGCCGGCGATGGAACCCAGCAGCGCGGCACGCGGCAGCGCACGGGTGACTGCTTCACCGAAGAACGACAGCACGAACTTGAGCACGCCCATGATGACCAGCGCCGCCATGCCCAGCTGCCAGGTGGCGATGCCCGCCGCGTGCGGGTCCATGCCCTGCTGCTTGAACGCGATGAAGGCCGGGCCAAGCACCAGCAGGGCCATGCCGATGCTGGTGGGGGCATCCAGGCCGAGCGGCATGGCGGTGACGTCGTCACGGCCGCTGCGCGCGGCCAGCCGGCGTGCCATCAGGGTGTACAGCAGGTTGCCTATCAGCACGCCGAAGGCCGTGCCTGGGAACATGCGGCCGAACACCACGTCGGCGGGGAACTGGAAGATCCCGACCAGGGCCATGGCGATGAAGCCGAGGATGGAAAGGTTGTCGACGACCAGGCCGAAGAAGCCGTTGAAGTCGCCGGCGACGAACCAGCGACGCGGTGCGGCGGAAGCGGGAGCGGACATGGAAGGGGCGGTGGGGGTGGGGACCGCCGATGGTAGGCCCAGCGGCGCCTGGGCGCCAATTCCGTCGTGGAATGATGGGTTCCAGCCAACGGCGGGGCCCCTCGTGGCTGGGCGCGGGTAGAGCCGACTGTTAGTCGACTGGCATTGCCAGTTGGGCCGGTCGGGATGGGCTGCGCAGGACACGCCGTAAACCCATCCCTGGGGGCTCGATGGCGCCATCCATGGCGCCAACGGTCCTGCGCAGCCCATCCCGACCGGCCCCTGACAATTTCCTGCGCGTGCCAGCCACGGAAGAGAATCAAAAGATCAAAAGCAAAGGCAGGCTCTCGTTGTAGCGCCGAGCGCATGCTCGGCTGCTGTACGCGAAGCTTCTGAGCCGAGCACGGTTCGGCTCCACAAGAACAATTCGATCATTTCCACGCTATCCACGCATGGCGTGGATCTACCGGCAGATCGCGATGATCTGTCTAAGCCGGGGTGGGTCCGGTTGCGGGGGCGTGAGCCGCATGGATGCGGCGACCGAGCTTACATGGGTGAGGGCGCTTTGCTTGCGAAGCATTGCTTCGCAAGCGCCCGAACGCACAGCCGCCAGCGGCTGGGCCGGGCCCCGGAGGGGGACTTGCAGCGCCCCCCGCAACCGGACCCACCCCGCCATCCCACGGATACCCAGCTGTTGCTGTTGCTGTTGCTGTTGCTGTTGCTGTTGCTTCGACCTTCACCTCCGCAGGTGCAGGGCCCAGCCCTGCATCGACCACCCCTACTTCTTCAGGAAGTTGTCCACCAGCAGATGCTTCACGTCGTCGAAGCGGCCGTTCAATACCGCCTTGGCCGCATACAGCGCCGTGCCGGCGACCTGCTTGGCCTCGATCTGTGGTGGCATCACCAGCTCGGCGCGGCTGGTGTGCACATCCAGCAATGCCGGGCCGCGCTGCGCCAGGAAATCCTGCACCGCTTCCTCCAGATCCTCGCTGCGGGTGACCGTGCGGCCATGGAAGCCGATCACTTCGGCCAGGCGGCCGAAGTCCGGGTTCTTCAGGTCGGTGTAGTTATCCAGAAGGCCTTCCACCTTCTGCTCCAGCTCGACGAAGTTCAGCGAGCCGTTGTTGAACACCACCACCTTGATCGGCAGATTCTCCTGTACCGCGGTCAACAGGTCGCCCAGCAGCATTGCCAGCCCACCATCGCCGGACAGTGAAATCACCTGCCGGCCGGGGAAGGCCTTCTGCAGTCCCAGCGCCTGCGGCATCGCGTTGGCCATCGTGCCGTGCAGCAGGCTGGTCAGCGTGCGGCGGCGGCCGTTCACGCGGATATGGCGCAGCACCCACACCATCGGCGAGCCGCCGTCGGCGGTGAACAGTGCATCCTCGGTGGCGTGCTTCGAGAGCAGCGCGGTCAGGTGCTGCGGATGGATCAATTCGCCTTCGCCCGGCTGCTCTTCCTGTTCGCGCTTCTTCAGCGCCTTGTCGCGATGCTCGATGCACTCGTCCAGGAAACTGCCGTCCTCGCGCGGCGGCAGCATCGGCAGCAATGCATCCAGCGTCGGTGCGATATCGCCGACCACGCCGAGGTTCACCGGGTGGCGGCGGCCAAGGTGGCTGCCATCGCGGTCGACCTGGATGATGGTGGCCTTGTCCGGGTAGAACTGACCCCAGGCGAAGTCGGCGCCGAGCAGCAGCAGCGTGTCGCACTCCATCAGCGTGTGGAAGCCGGACTCGATGCCGAAGATGCCGGTCATGCCCATGTTGTACGGGTTGTCCGGCTCGACGAAATCCTTCGCGCGCGAGGTATGCGCGATCGGGGCCTGCAAGCGCCGGGCCAGCTCCAGCAGCTGCGCGTGCGCGCCCTGGCAACCGGCACCGGCGTAGATGCCGATGCGCTTGCCCTGCCCCAGCAGCTCGGCGATGCGCTGCAGCTCGGCGTCGGAGGGGCGCAGTACCGGCTGGGTGTAATGCACCGAGAACGGCACGTCGTGCTTCACCTCGGCCTGGCTGATATCGGCCGGCAGGATCACCACCGCCACGCCACGGCGGCTGATCGCGGCCTGGCAGGCCAGGGCCACCACGCGTCGCGCCTGCTCCGGGCTGTGCACCTGCTCGCAGAACACCGTGCAGCTGCCATAGACCGCCTTGAAATCCACTTCCTGCGGGAATTCCATGCCCAGCTCGCTGGTCACCACCTGGCTGGCGATCAGCACCATCGGCGCACGGTTGCGGTTGCTCTCGAACACGCCGTTGATGAAGTGCAGGCCACCGGGACCACAGGAACCCGCGCAGGCGGTCAACTCGCCGCTCACCAGCGAATCGGCGCCGGCAGCGAATGCGGCCACTTCTTCATGGCGCACGTGCACCCAGGCGATCTCGCTGCCATGCATCGCATCGGTCACATGGTTGAGCGTATCGCCCACGATGCCGTAGCAACGGCGGACACCGGCCTGCTGCAGGGCGTCCACCACGATTTCGGCTACGCGCTTGCTCATCGGATACATCCTCGAACGGGGGAACCCCCGAGGCTAGACCCGATGAAGTGATGCCTCCGTGGGCAAGTTGCCCATCGCCTCAATGTGCAGACTGCGGGTAGACGTCTCGTCAATCGTTGACGTTGATCCAGCCCACCACCGCGCCCTGCTTCGGGTTGCGGTAGCGCAGCTTCACCCAGCCGCCCTGTTCATCCAGCAGTTCCACCCGGTCGCCGCGGACCAAGTAACGCCTGGTGCTGGATGCGCCGGGTTGGTCGAACAGGAACAGCCGCGCGGGTACCACGGTGGCTGTCAACGCAACCAGCGGGCTGCCGTTGTCGGGCACAGCCAGTCCGTCATTGATGACCTGCTCTTCAATCTCTGCGGTCGCCGAGTAGCCGGTCCAAACGGCTAGCGGGCCATCAAACCGCGTCGCCTCCAAGCTCAGCACTTCTCCGTCCAACTTGGGCAACGCAAGCATACGCTCGGAGCGATAAAGGTACAGAACTCCGTTGGAAGGACGGTATACATCAACACGCCAGATGGCACTTCGGCAGCTACTACGGAGCACCTGATTCTCGGAATCCAGTTCGATCCAGCCGAACTCCCCGCAACTTCGCCTCGCATTCTGGATAACGGGCAGTGTCATGAACCTGCCCAGATTCCGATCAAATTTATAGACGAGGGTTGAAAAATTCACCATTCCAACGGGTATCTGCACTACCAGATCAAGCTGACCGTCAAAATCCACATCCAACGCCATCAGCTTTGTTTCAGATTCTGGCGACTCCGATGGAGCGCTTGGCAGCTGCTGTGTCGCGCCAGAGGGGAGTTGGACCTGGATGCTCCCGTCACGTTGATGGGAGACCGTCACCGGTGTTGCTGGCGCTACCTCGAACGATAGCTGCGCTTGTTCCCCGATTGGCTTCGACCAGGCAGTACCCGGCTGAAACAACCCAATCTGGAGAAGAATCAGCGAAGTCAGCGCAACAACCGACCGCAGGCTCCCTCTCTCAAGCAACCACTTCAGTCGCGGCGGGAAGCCGATCCCCATTGTCATTGGAATGCCCGTGCAGAAACTGGCTTTTCAGCCGGCACCACGATCATGTGGCGGAGTGCCCGGAGGCTCCATGCAAGAAATCCGAAATTGCTTCCGGGACCGAGGGAACTCCAGTCCTGCAAGCGAGAAACACACCAGGCAGCAGTCGCCCGGACATCCGGGCGTTTGATCGCTGTCAGTTCAGATCAATCAATCGTTGACGTTGATCCAGCCCTCCACCGCGCCCTGCTTCGGGCTGCGATAGCGCAGCTTCACCCAGCCGTTCTGTTCATCCTGCAATTCCACGCGATCGCCCTGCACCAGGTAACGCTTGGTGCTGGACGCACCAGGCCGGTCGAACAGGAACAGCCGCGCGGGTACCACGGTGGCCTGCTGGCCGCGCAACGGTCCATCCGGCGGTGCGCCCAGGCCATCGGCAATGGCACTTTCCAGCACACGGCCGGCGGGATCATAGGTGCGCCAGACGGCCAGCGGACCCTGCTCGTCGGTCTGCTCCCACTGCAGCGCGGCGTTCAATGTGTCGCCCAGCATCAACACGCGCTCGGCGCGGTACAGGTAGAGCTTCGCACCCGCGAACCGGTACTGGTCGGCGTAACACATCGGCCCGCTGCGGCAGCTGCTGGTCAGGGTGCGGCTCAGGTGGTCGACCATCAGGCCCATCAGCTCGCCGCAGCTCTCCCTGCCGTGGGTTGCAGCCCGCAGCGCGCGGAACCCGGCACTGGCGGGATCGAACCGGTACACCGCCACCGCTTCGTTGACCATGCCGACCGGGGCGCGTGCGACCAGTTCCGGGTAACCATCGGAATCGACATCTTCGAGCGACCATCGCGAAGTGCCGTCGGCATCCGCCGCGCCCGCCAGCGTCTGGCGCTTTCCCGACGGCGACAGCTGCACGGCGATGCTGCCATCCTGCAGGGGATCGGCATGTGCCTGCACGTGCGCGGCCACCTGGAAGCGCAAGGTTTCGCCGTCGTCCCCACCGGCGTGCGCCGTCGGTGCCAGCGTGCCGGCCAACACCAGGCCCAGCAGGCATTCCCTGTAGTTCATCATTGCTCCCTGCGGCACCGCAGCGGCACCTTCAACTCAGAACGATACCTCGACCGGCTGCCGCGACCACAGCACCGACTGATGCCTGGTCTGCTGCTTCCACGCCAGGCGGATCGCTTCGATATCGGCGCGGCGCTGCGGGGTGTCCTCATGCAGCACCACCAGCACCTTGGTGCGCAGGCGGTTGGGCGCGGCATCGCCGCGGAACAGCCACTGGCCATAGGCATCGAACACGGTCAGGCCATCCGGGAAGCGCGGGGTCACTTCCTTGTCCAGGAAGGTGCGCCACTGCGCGTCGCTGATGGTGTCGGCCTGCGGGCGGTTGCCGGCGCCCTGCTCCTCGCCCACGCCGAAGTACAGCTCGCTGCGCACCCAGCCGTGCGCGGAAGACGGGCGCGCGGCGTCGCCCTTCAGTTCGGCGGTAGTGGCCGTGGCATAGGCGCTGGGCGCCTGCGATGAGAGGCTGGCGCAGCCGCTGGTGGCCAACAGCACGGCGAAGACGAGGCCAAGGTGTTTCATCGGTACAGCTCCGGGGAAGGGGGACAAGGCGAGCCGGCAGCGTACAGCGCCACCGGCCCGGCGTGCTGACGCCAACCGGGCATCAGCTCATGCCGGACCGGCAGGGGCTTGCATCCGCACCGGTCATCACGCGAAGATAATATATCGCTTCATCCGGATGGATGTAAGTGAAACTATCTCCCCTTCCCCCGTCGTCGTTGTTGCTGGAGCCCCCATGTCCGCCCGCCTGCCCGCGTCGCCGCTCGGCCTCGCCATCGCCCTCGCGCTTTCCTCCGCGGCCGCCCCGGCCCTGGCCCAGGACGCCACCAACCTGGATACGGTGATCGTTACCGGCACCCGTGCCGCCGACCGCACCGTGCTCGAATCCACCTCGCCGGTGGATGTGCTCACCGCCGAGGACATCCGCAAGGCGGGCGTGGTCAACGGTGAGCTGGGCAGCGCGCTGCAGGCGCTGCTGCCGTCGTTCAACTTCCCGCGCCAGTCCAACTCCGGTGGCGCCGACCATGTGCGCGCTGCGCAGTTGCGTGGCCTGTCGCCGGACCAGGTGCTGGTGCTGGTCAACGGCAAGCGCCGCCACCACACCGCGCTGGTCAACACCGACAGCAAGATCGGCAAGGGCACCACCCCGGTCGATTTCAATTCGATTCCGGTCAGCGCGATCAAGCGCATTGAAGTGCTGCGCGATGGCGCCGGGGCGCTGTACGGCTCGGACGCCGTGGCCGGCGTGATCAACGTGATCCTCGACAACGGCGGTGACGGCGGCGAGATCGAGGCGAGCTACGGTGCCAACCACACCGACCTCAAGCCGATCGGCCGCACCCTCACCGATGGCCAGACCGGCAACCTCAGCGCCAAGGTCGGCACCTCGCTGGGCGAAGACGGCGGCTTCCTGCGCGTCGGCCTGGAATACAAGCACCGCAACGGTACCAACCGCGCCGGCTTCGACCAGATTCCGCCGTGGGACCAGACTCCGGACAACCTGGTGCTGCAGGGCAAGCGCAACTATGTGCTGGGCGATGGCAAGAGCAAGGACATCAACCTGTGGCTGAACACCGAGATCCCGGTGGGCCAGACCTCGACGTTCTACGCGTTCGGTACCTTCAACCAGCGGGATACCGAAGGCGCGAACTACTTCCGCTATCCCGATGGCGATGCCAACTGGAAGCAGGTCTATCCGAACGGCTACCGACCGATCTCCGAAGGCGAGAACCGCGACGTACAGGCCGTGGCCGGCGTGCGCGGCCAGTGGGGCGAGTGGAGCTACGACGGCAGCCTGGATTATGGCCAGAACGACTTCACCTACCGCCTGCGCGATTCGCTCAACGCCTCGCTGGGCCCGACCAGCCCGACCCGCTTCAAGACCGCCGATTACCAGTACGCACAGACGGTGGGCAATCTCGATCTGAGCCGCGTGTTCACCCAGAGCGACAGCATCAGCCACACCCTGGGCCTGGGTGTGGAAGCGCGCTACGAGCGCTACCAGACCCGCCCCGGTGACCCGGCCAGCTACGCGGCCGGCCCGTTCACCGACCGCCCGACCGGTTCGCAGGCCGGTGGCGGCCTGACCCCGCAGGATGCAGCCACCCTGTCGCGTGATGTGGCCAGCGCCTATGCCAGCCTGTCCAGCCAGTTCGGCGAAAAGTTCTCCACCGATCTGGCCGCGCGCTACGAGCACAACGACGATTTCGGCGGTGAACTGACCGGCAAGCTCGGCCTGCGCTACGAATTCACCCCGGCGTTCGCGTTGCGTGGCGCCATCTCCAACAACTTCCGTGCGCCGTCGCTGGCACAGATCGGCTACGAGTCCACCTCCACCGGCTACAACGCAGGTGGCCAGCTGGTGCAGGGCCGCCTGCTGTCAGTCAACAATCCGATCGCACGCGGCCTGGGGGCGCAGAACCTGAAACCAGAGAAATCGCTGAACACCTCGCTCGGTTTCACCAGCCGCATCGGCGAGCATTTCGACCTTTCGCTGGACTTCTTCCAGATCGACATCGATGACCGCATTGCACTGTCGGAGAGCATCACCGGTGATGCACTGACCGACTACGTGGCCGCCAACTACGGCGTCAGCGGCCTGCAGAGCGCCAGCTTCTTCGTCAACGCCGCCGACACCCGCACCCGTGGCGCCGAGCTGGTGAGCAACTGGCGCCAGTCGCTGGGCGATGGCCAGCTGCTGCTGACCGGCACCTATGCGTATACCAAGACCACGCTGAAGAACGTGCTGGCCACCCCGGCCCAGCTGCGCGCGCTGAATCCGGACTACGTGCTGTTCGGCATCGAAGAGACCAACACGCTGACCGACGCCACGCCGCGCACGCGTGGTAGTTTCTCGGCCGCATGGAGCAACGACCACTGGTCGCTGAGCACCCGCGTGAACCGCTATGGCAGCGCCACCCGCGTGTTCAACTTCGGTGACGGCTACATCCCGCGCCAGACCTACCAGGCCGAGTGGCAGCTGGATGCGGAAGTCGAATACCGCATCACCCCGCAGTGGAGCGTGGCTCTCGGCGGGCAGAACCTGACCGACAACTATCCGGATCGATCCAACAGCGATATCCACTACTTCGGCAACCTGCCGTACGACGTGCTGTCGCCGATCGGCAGCAACGGTGCGTACTACTACGGCCGCGTCCGCTATACGTTCTGATTGCATTGGACCAATCACTCCCGGTGGGTGCGGACCGTTGGTCCGCACTGCCTGGGTTCCATGCAAGCCTCCGCTTCGTGCCGACCAACGGTCGGCACCCACCGGAGGTGATCGCTCTGGGTGGGTGCCGACCGTTGGTCGGCACTACCCCGATCCGTAGCCTGCCCTCGACCCCACGTACACGCCCACGCTGGCAAGCTGGGCGTCATGGCTGAACCGCTCCCCTGCGTCCGCCGCCGCCATTGCTGGATGACGCCTGCGCGTTGTTCCTTGATGTCGACGGCACCCTGATTGAATTCGCTGCACGCCCGGATGCCGTGCAGCTGCTGCCGGATGTGCGCGAAGCCATCGGCCGCATCAGCGACCGCCTGGAAGGTGCCGTGGCACTGGTCAGTGGTCGCCCGCTCGAACAGCTGGATCAACTGTTCGCTCCGCTGCAACTGCCTGCTGCGGGCCTGCATGGCCATGAACTGCGTGGGCAGGATGGCCGCGTACTGCGCGACGAACACGACGACGACACCGCCGAATGGCTGCACGCACTGCACCAGCAGGCGATGCGCTTCGCCCACGGCCATCCCGGCGTGCTGGTGGAAGACAAGGGTGTCGGCCTGGCCCTGCACTGGCGCGGCGCGCCGCATGCAGCCAGGGACGTCCGCGCCTTCGCCGACCGCCACGTGCGGGGCCGTGCCAGCTACCGCCTGCAGCCCGGCGACCATGTGGTCGAGTTCGTGCCCGTCGGCACCGACAAGGGCCGTGCGGTGCTTCGGATGATGCAGTACCTGCCCTTCCGCGGTCGCCTGCCGGTGTTCCTCGGCGATGACCTGACCGATGAGTTCGGTTTCGATGCCGCCAACGGCCAGCATGGCTGGAGCGTGCTGGTGGGCGAACGTGAACCCAGCGCGGCGGTGTTCGCGCTGCCCGACATACGCAGCGTGCACGCCTGGCTGCGTGAGAATGCCTATTGACCCGGCCAACCCCCACGGCCGCAACCGAGATGTACCGCGTGATGACCCAACCCGATCTTGATCTGGGCGTGGTCGGCAACGGCAGCTTCGGCGCCCTGGTCGACAAACGTGCCCGCGTTGTCTGGAGCTGCCTGCCCACCTTCGACGGCGACCCTACCTTCTGTGCGCTGCTCGGCCCCAACCAGCAGACCGGTGGCGACTTCGCCATCGAGCTGGAAGACTTCGCCAGCAGCGAGCAGGAATACCTGACCAACACGGCGATCCTGCGCACCGTGCTGCGCGACATGCACGGCGGCGAACTGGAAATCCTCGACTTCGCCCCACGCTGGCGCCAGAACGACCGTTTCTACCGCCCGGTCAGCCTGATCCGCCAGGTGCGTCCGCTGGCTGGCAGCCCGCGCATCACCGTACGCGCACGCCCGCTGGCGGACTGGGGCGCGCGCGTTCCGGAATCCACCTGGGGCAGCAACCATGTGCGCTGGGTGCTGCCCGAACACGTGCTGCGGCTGACCACCGACGTGCCGGTGCGCTTCGTGCGCGATGGCCTGCCGTTCGTGCTCAACCATCCCATCCACCTGATCCTGGGCGTGGATGAATCGCTCAACCGTTCGATCAGCGGCTATGTGCAGGAGGCCTTCCAGCGTACCCGCGATTACTGGCGCGAATGGGTGCGTTACCTGTCCATTCCGCTGGAATGGCAGGACGCGGTGATCCGCAGTGCGATCACGCTGAAGCTGTGCCAGTACGAGGACAGCGGCGCGATCATCGCGGCCATGACCACCTCCATTCCTGAAGCCGCCGGCAGCGTGCGCAACTGGGACTACCGCTACTGCTGGCTGCGTGATGCGGCGTTCGTGGTGCGGGCGCTGAACCGCCTCGGCGCCACGCGCACGATGGAACAGTTCCTCGGCTACATCTTCAACCTGGCCACCACCGACGGCACGCTGCAGCCGCTGTACGGCATCGGCTTCGAAGCCAAGCTGGACGAAGATGAGGTCCCCAGCCTGTCCGGCTACCGCGGCATGGGCCCGGTACGACGCGGCAATCTGGCCTGGGTGCAGCGCCAGCACGATGTCTACGGCAGCGTCGTGCTGGCGTCCACGCAGCTGTTCTTCGACCGGCGCCTGCAGGACCCGGGTGATGCGCACACCTTCGCCCGCCTCGAACCCCTCGGCGAGCAGGCCTTCGCCCTGCACGACGTACCCGATGCCGGCCTGTGGGAGTTCCGCGGCCGCACCGAGGTACACACCTACACCAGCGCGATGTGCTGGGCCGCCTGCGACCGCCTGTGCAAGATCGCCGTGCGGCTGAAGCGCGATGACCGCGCCCACTACTGGCGCACACGTGCCGACACCATCCACGCGCGCATCATGGCCGAATCGTGGAGCGAAGAGCTGGGCCACTTCACCGATACCTTCGGTGGCCATCGCCTGGACGCCTCGCTGCTGCTGCTGGCCGACATCGGCTTCATCGACGCGATGGACGCCCGCTTCATCGCCACCGTCGAAGCCATCGGCCGTGACCTCAAGCACGGCAATTCGCTGTACCGCTATGTCGCTCCGGATGACTTCGGTGAGCCAGAAACCAGCTTCACCATCTGCACGTTCTGGTACATCGACGCACTGGCCGCCATCGGGCGCCTGGACGAGGCGCGCGAGATGTTCGAGCTGCTGCTGAAGCAGCGCAATCACCTGGGCCTGCTGTCGGAGGATCTGGCCTTCGACACCGGCGAGGCTTGGGGTAACTTCCCGCAGACCTATTCGCATGTCGGCCTGATCACCGCCGCGATGCGCCTGTCGCGGTCCTGGCAGGAGGCATCGTGAGTCGTCTGGTCGTGGTATCAAATCGTGTGGCCGTGCCCGGCGAGAACCGCGCAGGCGGCCTGGCGGTCGGCCTGCTGGCCGCCCTGAAGGAGCGCGGCGGCCTGTGGTTCGGCTGGAGCGGCAAGACCGTAAAGGAAGGCAGCGGCACGCTGCACCGGCAGAAGGATGGTGACATCGACTACGTCACCATGGACCTGAGCAAGCGCGAGGTCGATGGCTACTACAATGGTTTCGCCAACCGCACGCTGTGGCCATTGCTGCACTTCCGGCTGGACCTGGTCGACTACGACCGCGGCACCCGCGAGACCTACCACAAGGTCAATGCGCTGTTCGCCGACAAGCTCGCACCATTGCTGCGCGAGGACGACATCGTCTGGATCCACGACTACCACCTGATCCCGCTCGGCGCACTGCTGCGCGAGCGCGGCATCGGCTGCCGCATCGGCTTCTTCCTGCACATTCCGATGCCGTCGGCCGACCTGCTGCAGGCCATGCCCGACCACCTGCGGTTGTTCTCCGCGCTGTACGCCTACGACCTGGTCGGCTTCCAGACCCAGCGCGATGCCGATCGCTTCCAGACTTACCTGCGCCTGTTCGGTGGTGGCCGCGTGCTCGACAACGGTGAGCTGGAAGCACCCGGTGGGCGCCGATTCCGCGCGGCGGCTTTCCCGATCGGCATCGACACCGACCTGATCGCACGCCAGGCCGGCACCGCCGCCACCAAGGCCGCAGTGAAGAACCTGCGCAGCAGCCTGCGGGACCGCCAGCTGGCGATTGGCGTGGATCGCCTGGATTACTCCAAGGGCCTGCCCGAACGCTTCCTCGGCTTCGAACGCTACCTGCAGCGTCACCCCGACCAGCGCGGCTCGCTCACCTACCTGCAGATTGCGCCGGTCTCGCGCGGCGATGTCACCGAGTACCGACAGCTGCGCAGCCAACTGGAACAGATCGCCGGCCACATCAACGGTGGCCACGCCGAGCCGGACTGGACGCCACTGCGCTACGTCAACCAGAACTTCACCCATGCCACGCTCACCGGCTTCTACCGAGCGGCGGCGGTCGGCCTGGTCACGCCGCTGCGCGATGGCATGAACCTGGTGGCCAAGGAATACGTGGCCTCGCAGGACCCGGAGGATCCCGGCGTGCTGGTGCTGTCACTGCTGGCCGGCGCCGCCGACGAACTGAAGCAGGCACTGCTGGTGAACCCGCACGACCTCGACGGCGTGGCCGACGCGATCGCCACCGCAGCGACGATGTCACTGAGCAGGCGCAAGGAACGCTGGCACGCGATGATGGAACATCTGCGCACCTACGACATCAACCACTGGCGCCGCAGCTACCTCGACGCGCTGGAAGGCTGAAGAAAAAAGGGGACGGAGGGGATTAAGTCGTTTATGCACAAACGACTTAATCCCCTCCGTCCCCTTTTTCGTCAATCCAGGAACCGCGCGGCCTGTTCCGGTGCGGGTAGATGGCAGGTGTCATGCCGACCGAACCAGCGGTAGCGGTTGCGTGCCAGCGCGCGATACGCCGCATCACGCCAGCCGCGCGGCACGAGCCGCAGCACGCCGGCCAGGCGCCAGGCGCCGCCCAGCCCCGCAAGTACGCGCAGGATCGCATCGGTGTCGGTCCAGGCACCCTGTGCATCCAGCAGCAGGAACGACATCGGGTCCTGCGGATCCAGCCCGTGCGCGCGCAGCATCGCGCTGCCCTTCTGCCCCTGCATCGCTGCAAAGCGGTAGCGCCCCCTGCGGTCGAAACGCAGCAGGAACCGCACCCAGCGATTGCACAGTGCGCACACGCCATCGAACACGACCACCGCGCTGCCCGCCTCGGCGGCAGCGTCACTGCGGTTCGAGCCAACCTTCATAGCGGATCAGGGCTCCGGCCCAGGGCAGCGTCACATCGACCAGGAAAGTGTAGCGCTCGCCCTGCCAGGCTTCACGGCAGCGCACACCGCCGAACCAACGCGTCGGCAGCGGCAGCAGCCCGAACGCCCAGACCCGACGCACCGACCAGTCGATACCACCGTCGCGGGCCTGCAGCGCGAACTCGAAGCGCACCGCGCCCAGCTGCTCGCGCAGATGCCCGTCGTGCGCCCACAGCCGCGACACCATTGGCCAGCGGCCGAACCGCCGCGCCCACTGCTCGCCCTGCCGGTAGCGGTTGAACGCCACCTCGGTGGGCAGCGCGTCACCGTCCTGTGGCAACCGCGCCAACGCAGCCAGCAGCGGCACCAGCCAGTGCCGCCCCCTCACGATACGCGCCCGCCCCACGTAGCGGCAGGGCAACGGCGCGGCATGCAGCGCCTGCACCGGTCCTGCCAAGGTGGCAAAGGCCGGCCCCAGCACGCGCGCGAACAGCGGCGGAGTCAGGGCGCGATCCAGGCCAGGGTCGCCATGCGCCCGGTGCGACGATCGCGCCGATGCGAATACAGGTCCGGGTCGGCCATCGTCGACACCGTGCCGCCATACACCTGTGCCGGGTCCATCCCCGCAGACTGCAGGCGCTGCCGCGCCAGCGCGAACAGGTCCACTTTCCAGTGTCCGGGACGGGTCGCGACGAACGCCCGCTCAGCAGCGGGATCATGGCCGACGAAGGCGTGATAGACCTCCTCGCCGATCTCATAGTCGGACGGCCCGGCGGCCGGGCCCAACCAGGCCCGCAGCTGCGCCGGCGACGTCTGCATGGCGGCCACCGTGGCCTCCAGCATGCCGTCGGCCAGCCCCCGCCAGCCGGCATGGGCCGCGCCCACCTCGCTGCCGTCCGCGGCGGCGAACACCACCGGCAGGCAGTCGGCGGTCAGGATCGCCAGCACCACGCCCGGCACCGAGGTTACCGCCGCGTCGGCCACCGGCTCGCTCGCGCCGGGCGTCGGCGGTGCATCGAAGCGCAGCACGGTGCTGCTGTGCACCTGGCGCAGCCAGTGCGGTGCCGACGGCAGCGCCAGCCCTTGCTGCAGCAGCTGGCGGTTGTGCTCAACGTTGGCTGGGGTATCACCATCGGCCGAGTGCCGGTTGCCCAGGTTGAACTGCGCGAACGGCGCCGGCGAGATGCCCGCACCGTGCCGGCGCGTGGTCAGCGCATGGACGCCTGCGGGCGCCGGCCAGTCGGCCTGCAGCAACGGCAGCGCGGCCGCCATCACCAGCGGTCCCGCTCGCGGGCGGCGAAGGCTTCGCTGTCTTCGCGCAGCACCTTCATCAGGTGCAGCATGTCCTCCGGCACCGGCGCGGTGTTGCGCACCGGTTCACCGGTGATCGGGTGCATGAACTCCAGGGTCTCGGCGTGCAGGGCCTGGCGCTTGAAGCCGCGCAGCGCGGCCACCAGCTCGTCGCTGGCGCCCTTGGGCAGCTTCAGCGCGCCGCCATACAGCGGGTCGCCGATGATCGGATGGCGCACGTGCGCCATGTGCACGCGGATCTGGTGGGTACGGCCGGTTTCCAGGCGGCACTCCAGCGCGGTGTGTGCCCGGAAGCGCTCGCGCAGGCGGTAGTGGGTCACCGCCTCCTTGCCGTCCTCACGCACCGCCATCTTCAGGCGGTCGCGCGGGTGGCGGTCGATCGGGGCATCGGCTGTACCACCGGCCACCAAAGCGCCCATCACGATGGCCAGGTACTGACGGTGCACGTCACGTGCCGCCAGCTGCTCGACCAGCGCGGTCTGCGCTTCCAAGGTCTTGGCCACCACCATCACGCCGCTGGTGTCCTTGTCCAGGCGGTGCACGATGCCGGCGCGCGGCAGCACCGCCACCGACGGATCGCGGAACAGCAGCGCGTTGACCAGGGTGCCGCTGTGGTTGCCGGCACCCGGATGGACCACCAGGCCCACCGGCTTGTTGATCACCAGCAGGTGCTCGTCCTCGAACAGCACGTCCAGCGGGATGTCCTCCGGCTGGGCATCGGTCTGGGTTTCCAGCACCGCGTTGAGGGTCACCACCTCGCCGCCGCGCAGCGGATCGCGCGGGCGCACCCGGGCACCGTCCAGCAGGACCTCCCCGGCCTTGATCCACTCGGTCAACCGCGAGCGCGAGTATTCGGGGAACAGTTCGGCCACGACCGCGTCGAAACGGCGGCCGGCGGCGGTGTCGGGGACGATGGCCTGGCGGGCCGATTCAGAGGGTTGTTCAGACATGGCAGGGGGCATTCTTTGAAATTTTGGGGTCCCGGCGGCCGGTTTCAGTCGCTGGACAGGACACTAGGCTATCATCGACCCTTCGTATTCCAGCCGCGTCCCGCCTCGACCCCATGATCCGACGCTCCGCCATGCTCTCCGCGCCCGTCCGCCTCACCGCCCTGCTGCTGGTGCTGGTCATCGCCGCAACCGGCTGCCATCGCGGCGCCAAGAAGGGTGATCGCCCCGATGAAGGCGTGCCGGTCGAACAGCTGTACGAGAAAAGCCACAAGCTGATGCAGGGCGGCAACTGGAGCGGCGCCGAAGCCAGCTTCCGCCGTCTGGTGGCCCAGTATCCGTACGGTCCGTACACCGAGCAGGCGATGATCGAAACCGCCTACGCGCAGTACAAGGCCGGCAAGCACGATGACGCGGTGTCCAGCATCGACCGCTTCATCCGTACCTACCCGACCCACCGCAACATTGCCTATCTGTACTACCTGCGCGGCCTGGCCAACTCCAACCGCAGTACGGTTTTCCTGCGCCGCGTATGGTCGCTGGATGCCAGCCGCCGCGACCTGTCCACGCCGCACCAGGCGTACTCGGACTTCAACATCGTGGTTGATCGTTACCCGAACAGCCGCTACGCCGCCGATGCGCGCCAGCGCATGCTGGAGCTGCGTGACGTGTTCGCCCAGCACGAGCTGGACAACGCGCTGTACTACATGCGCCGCGGCGCCTGGGTGTCAGCCGTGGGCCGCGCCAACTACCTGCTGGAAACCTACCCGCAGAGCGCCTTCCAGTACGACGCCGTGGCCGTGCTGGCCGATTCCTACACCCACCTGGGCAACAAGACCCTGGCCGACGACGCCCGCCGCGTCCTGCAGCTGAACCAGCCGGACCACCCGTGGCTGGAAGGCAAGTGGCCGAAGTACCCGTGGATGATCCGCAAGCTGAACCCGTTCG
Source organism: Stenotrophomonas sp. pho (assembly GCF_006228405.1). Lineage (NCBI taxonomy): Bacteria > Pseudomonadati > Pseudomonadota > Gammaproteobacteria > Lysobacterales > Lysobacteraceae > Stenotrophomonas > Stenotrophomonas sp. pho. Next base: position 3,500,151 of record NZ_CP029759.1, read on the forward strand.
CCGGCGAGAAGTCCGCCAGCACCGGCCAGCGCAACGCGCGACTGGAAAAGAAGTAAGCGAGGGCCCCGAAAGGGGCCCTTCTTCTTTGTAGAGTCAAGCCATGCTCGACTGCTTTCCTCGTCCGCCTCCCCGCGCCGGGGCCGGCACCTAGGAATGCTACGAATCCACGGCGGATGCGACGCCGGTCGCAGCCTGCCCGGGCACGGCCATCCACACTGCAGCGCCACGGCCACACCGGCCATCACGGAGCGCCCCATGGCCCGTCTGCCCTGCTGCAGTATCCGCCCTCTGTCCTGCCTCCTCGCCATCGCGCTGCTGGCGCTGACCTCGGCGCCGCCGGCCGCCGCACAGGACGCAGCGGGCGAACTGCTGTCCGCAGCCCCCTATCGCGCCACCTGGGTGCCGTCCCAGGCCGCCCAGGCCTACAAACTGCACTACCGCACCCCTGACCACCGCGGGCAGCTGGCCGAAGGCACCGGCCTGCTGTACCTGCCCGCCGGCACGCCGCCCATCGGCGGTTGGCCGGTGGTGTCGTGGGCGCATGGCACCCAGGGCATTGCGGATCGTTGTGCGCCCTCGGTCTCCGGCCCCTACCAACCCGAACGCGACGGGCGCTTTCTCGATCGGTTCCTGGCACAGGGCTATGCAGTGGTCGCCGCGGATTACCAGGGCCTCGGAAGCTCAGGCGACCATGCCTATCTGCATGTGCGCACTGCCGCGCGCAACGCCATCGACATGATCAAGGCCAGCCGCCAGTACCTCGGCAACGGGACGCTGTCGCCGCGCTGGGTCTCGGTCGGCCATTCGCAGGGCGGTGCCGCCGCGCTCACGGCGGGCCACATCGCCCCCACCTATGGCGGACCGTCGCTGCAGTACCGCGGCAGCTTCACCACCGGCACGCCCACCGCAGTCGAACTGACCGCGCTGGTGATGAAGCCGGACAACCGCACCGCCAATCCGGGCGCGCTCAACGCGTATCACGCGTATCTGCTCGATGGCCTGCTGCAGGTCGCCCCGCAGATCGACCGCGTCCTCAGCGATGAAGGCCGCGCGCGGGTGGCGGTGGCACGCGAGCAGTGCCTGGGCGAACTGGCCACCACGCTGGACGGCGTCGACACCGGCAGCATGTTCACTGCGCCGCTGGCCAGCGTGCCGGGCATCTGGGCGGTGCTGTACGACTATCTCGGCGTACCGCGCCGCGGCTTCAGCCAACCGCTGATGTTGGGCCATGGCAGCCAGGACCGCGATGTGCCCTACCTGACCACCCTGCTGTACGCCGCTGGGCTGGCCCTGCGAGGCGAGCCGGTCGCGTTCCGGCGCTACCCCGTCGACCACCGGGGCACGCTGGACGCAGCGGCGGCCGATGGCCTGTGGTTCGTACGTGCGCGACTGGGGGACGATCCCTTCAACGACGCTGCGGAAACCGCCGGTCTCGAACAGTTGCTCGACGGAGTCCGGTAGATCCACGCCAAGCGTGGATGATCTTCGACCATCGTGCGGACCAAGCTCCGCACCCACCGGGGAGGGGCCAAGGGGTTGCCGGCCAGCGGCCGGCACGACCCGCCAAGCGCTGCCTCAGCCCTTGTAGCCGTTACTGATCGGGTAGCGCCGCTCGCGGCCGAACGCGCGGCGCGAGACCTTCGGCCCCGGCGCGGCCTGGTGCCGCTTCCACTCGCTGATGCGCACCAGGCGCAGCACGCGGTCGACCACGGCTGCGTCGTAGCCGGCGGCCACGATCTCGCCGCGCGACTGCTCCTGGTCGATGTAGCGGTAGAGGATGCCGTCCAGCACGTCATAGGCCGGCAACGAGTCCTGGTCCAGCTGGTTCTCGCGCAGCTCGGCCGACGGCGGGCGGCTGATCACCGCCGGCGGGATCACCGGTGCGCCGCCCACGGTATTGCGCCACTTGGACAGGCCGAACACTTCGGTCTTGTACAGGTCCTTCAGTGGCGCATAGCCACCGCACATGTCGCCGTAGATGGTGGCGTAGCCGACCGCGTACTCGCTCTTGTTGCCGGTGGTCAGCAGCAGGCCACCGAACTTGTTGGCCAGCGCCATCAGGATCACGCCGCGGCTGCGCGACTGCAGGTTCTCTTCGGTCACGTCCGGCGCGGTGCCTTCGAACATCGGCGCCAGCGATTCCATCAGGCCCTTGAACGCCGGCTCGATCGACACAGCCTCAAGCTTCACCCCCAGCGCCCGGCACTGCTCGGCGGCCAGGTCGTTGGACAGGCCGGCGGTGTAGCGCGACGGCAGGCGCACGGCGGTCACGTTCTCCGCGCCCATCGCATCCACGGCCAATGCCAGCACCAGGGCCGAGTCGATGCCACCGGACAGGCCCAGCCACACCTTCCTGAAACCGTTCTTGCGGCAGTAGTCCTGGATGCCACGGGTCACCGCGCGCCAGGCCAGCGCGTCCATGCTCTCGTCGCCGTCGTCCATCCACACATGCGGCATGAAGCGGCGGGTCTCACCGTCATACTCCACCACCAGCCACTGGTCGACGAAGGCAGCAGCGGCCGGGTGCACCGTGCCATCACCATCCGCCACCACCGAAGCACCGTCGAACACCAGCGCATCCTGGCCGCCCACCACGTTGAGGTAAGCGATGGCCGCCCCGCTCTCGCGGGTACGCGCGGCCAGCACGGCGTCGCGCTGCGCATGCTTGCCACGCTCGTAGGGCGAAGCATTCGGCACCACCACCAGCTGCGCACCCGCGCGCATGGTGTCGGCCAGCGGCTCGGCGAACCACAGGTCCTCGCAGATCAGCAGGCCGACCGGAATGCCATTGACCTCGAACACGCAGCTGCCACCATCCGGATCGACGTCGAAGTAGCGGCGCTCGTCGAAGACCGCGTAGTTGGGCAGTTCGCGCTTGCGGTAGGTCTGCTCGACCAGGCCGTCACGCAGTACGCTGGCAGCGTTGTAGACCACCGCGCCAGCCGCCTGTGGCCAGCCGACCACGGCGGTGATGCCACGGCAGGCGGTGGCGATGCGGGTCAACGCCTGCTCGCACTCGTACAGGAAACCCGGGCGCAGCAGCAGGTCCTCCGGCGGGTAGCCGCTCACCGCCAGCTCGGGGAACATCACCAGCTCGGCGCCGTACTCATCGCGCGCCTGGCCGATCATCTCGATGATGCGCTCGGTGTTGCCGGCGACGTCGCCGACCGGGAAGTCGAACTGCGCCATCGCGATGCGGATCGAAGCCATGGGAATCCAGCCTGTGGTTGCAATGCTTCCATTGTAACGCCGCGCCATGCGCGCGCCGGGCACGCTCGCTGCGTGGACAGCCCCGGCTCAGTAGATCCACGCCATGCGTGGATGGGGTTACCGGAACCGTCAGGGCGCCAGACGCAGAAAGGCCGCCCAAAGGCGGCCTTTCTGTTTCAGGCAGCCGGCCAGCGGCCGGCTCTACAGCGTCGCCTGCGCGAGGCAGTCGATCTTATTTCACCAGCTTGGCGATGGCGGCGCCCAGGTCGCCCGGCGAACGGACGGTGACCACGCCAGCCGCTTCCATCGCGGCGAACTTGCCTTCCGCGGTGCCCTTGCCGCCCGAGGCGATCGCGCCCGCGTGACCCATGCGCTTGCCGGCCGGAGCCGACGCACCGGCGATGAAACCGACGACCGGCTTCTTCACGTGGTTCTTGATGTACTCGGCGCCGGCTTCTTCGGCGTCACCGCCGATCTCGCCGACCATGATGATGCCTTCGGTCTGCGGGTCTTCGTTGAACAGCTTCAGGCAGTCGACGAAGTTCAGGCCGTTGATCGGGTCACCGCCGATGCCGATGCAGGTGGACTGGCCCAGGCCGACTTCGGTGGTCTGCTTGACCGCTTCATAGGTCAGGGTGCCCGAACGCGACACGATGCCGATCTTGCCCGGCTTGTGGATGTGGCCCGGCATGATGCCGATCTTGCACTCGCCCGGCGTGATGACGCCCGGGCAGTTCGGCCCGATCAGCACGGTGTCCGGGTAGGAACGGGTCAGCACGTTCTTCACGCGCAGCATGTCCAGCACCGGGATGCCTTCGGTGATGCAGACGATGACCTTGATGCCGGCAGCCGCAGCTTCCAGGATCGCGTCGGCCGCGAACGGCGGCGGCACGTAGATGACCGAAGCGTTGGCGCCGGTGCTCTGCACGGCGTCGGCAACGGTGTTGAAGACCGGCAGGTCGATGTGGGTGGTGCCACCCTTGCCCGGGGTCACGCCGCCAACAACCTGGGTGCCGTACTCGATCATCTGAGTGGCGTGGAAGGTGCCCTGCTGGCCGGTGAAGCCCTGCACGATCACCTTGGTGTTCTTGTTAATCAAAACAGACATGGGAATTTCCTTCGGTGTCGTGGATCAGGCGGCGTTCTTGACCGCTTCAACGACCTTCTTGGCGCCGTCGTTGATGTTGTCAGCCGGGATGATGGCCATGCCGCTGTCACGCAGCAGCTGCTTGCCCTCTTCCACGTTGGTGCCTTCCAGGCGCACCACGACCGGAACCTTGACGCCCACTTCCTTCACGGCGGCGATGATGCCTTCGGCAATCATGTCGCAGCGGACGATGCCGCCGAAGATGTTGACGAAGATGCCTTCAACCTTGTCCGAGGACAGGATCAGCTTGAACGCTTCGATGACGCGCTGCTTGTTCGCACCGCCGCCCACGTCCAGGAAGTTCGCCGGCTCGCCGCCGTTGAGCTTGATGACGTCCATGGTGGCCATGGCCAGGCCGGCACCGTTCACCATGCAGCCGATGTTGCCGTCCATGGTGACGTAGTTGATGTCCAGCTCCGAAGCGGTCACTTCGGTTTCATCTTCCTGGGACTTGTCGCGCATCGCGACCAGTTCCTTGTGGCGGAAGTTGGCGTTGTCGTCGCTGTTGAACTTGCCGTCCAGCGCGTACAGGTTGCCATCGTCCAGGATCGCCAGCGGGTTGATCTCAACCAGCGCCAGGTCCTTCTCGTTGAAGATGCGGTACAGGTTCACCATGATGTTGGCGAACTGGCCGGCCTGCTTGGCGGTCAGGCCCATCTTGAAGCCGATGTCACGGCCGTGGTAACCCTGCACGCCCTCGACGAAGTCCACGTTCAGGGTGTGGATCTTGTCCGGGGTCTCGGCAGCGACCTGCTCGATTTCCATGCCGCCTTCGGAAGAGGCGATGTAGCTGATGGTGCGGGTGCCGCGATCCACCAGGACCGACAGGTACAGCTCCTTGACGATCTCACCGGCGGTGGTCACCAGCACCAGGTTGATCGGCAGCTCGACGCCGGCAGTCTGGTAGGTGGCCATCTTGGTGCCGAGCATCTTGGCCGCTGCGGCCTTCACGTCGTCGACGGTCTTGCAGAACTTGACGCCGCCAGCCTTGCCGCGGCCGCCAGCGTGGATCTGCGCCTTGACCATCCAGGGGCCCTGGCCCAGCGACTGGGCGACTTCAACCGCCTCGTCCGGGGTCGCCGCGACCTTGCCGGCCGGGACCGGGATGCCGTATTCGGCAAGCAGTTGTTTTGCCTGGTATTCGTGGAAATTCATGCGTCACCGTGGGAATAGGAACGACCGCACGCAATTCCTCAGGTGCCCCCTCGAAGAGGCACCGGCACGGACCGCGGCGGGCCCACTATTGTGGCCGAGCCGGCGCCGGGGCGCAAAGAAGTCTGTACAAAACGCCAGACCCGGCCAGATTTCCGCCGTCATTCAGGCAGTTGCGCCCGGGGCCGGCTGGCCAGCGGTATCCATCCCAGGCCAAATGCGCGATCCGGGCCGCACCGGCGGGCGCCCGCCGGCGGCCCTATACTGGTCAGCCAGGGTGTGTAGCGTCGGGGGTGCTCGACGGCTTCCACCGCAAGCCACATCGAAGCGACGTACCGCCCGGCCTCAGGGGACGCCGGGCAGGCCCGCCGCAGATTCCAGACCCAGGCAGCCAGAAGGGGAGTTCCGGCGTGTCACCCAGTGCTTCATTGATCGACCGCATCGAATCGATTCCGCGGCGTGAGCTGTATTTCTTCGCGCTGTACCGGGTGCTGATCGCCTCGGTCATCGCCGCCCTGCTCTACAGCCCCCTGTCGGCCATGGTCGGCGAAGCCCACCACCCGCGGCTGGCCGACACCGTCGCCGCCATCTACCTGGTGCTGTCGCTGCTGGCGCTGGTGATCGGCCGCAACGAACGCTGGCTGCGCCCGATCGTGGTCAGCGGCGTGCTGGTGGACATTGTCGCCGCCACCCTGTTGTCGCATGCCCTGCCGGGTGCCAGCGCCGGCATCTCGATGTCGCTGCTGTTCAACATCGCCGCTGCCGCCACCCTGCTGCCGCTCAGCCTGGGGCTGGGCCTGGCCCTGGCCGCCAGCCTCGCCACCGGCGTGGAATACACCTGGAAGCTGCTGGAAGGCGGCGATCCCACCCGTACCCTGGCCGAACTGGCCATGTTCGCCACCAGCTACCTGGCGCTGGCCTTCATCAGTTACCAGGTCGGCAGCCGCGCGCGCCGCAACCAGCAGCTGGCCAACCAGCGCGGCGACGAAGTAGCCAACCTGTTCCAGATCAACGAGCTGATCATCCGCCGCATGCGTACCGGCGTGCTGGTGGTCGACGCCGACAACCGCGTCACCCTGGCCAACGAGGCCGCCTCGATGCTGCTCGGTGACAGCGACGGCAGCGGCGAAAGCGGCCGCCTGGACCTGGCCAGCGCCGCCCCGGAACTGGCCCGTCGCCTGCAGCGCTGGCGCAACGGCTGGGCGCAGGACGAACTGCCGCTGCAGCTCAACCCCGACCAGCCCGAAGTGCAGCCCCGCTTTGCGCGCCTGCTGGCCGGCAGCGAGCTGGCCCTGGTGTTCCTGGACGACTCCAGCGTGGTCTCGCGCCGTGCCGAATCGCTCACCCTGTCAGCAATGGGACGCTTCTCGGCCAGCCTCGCCCACGAGATCCGCAACCCGCTGGCCGCGATCAACTACGCGGTGCAGCTGCTGGAGGAAGGCACCGGCTTCAACGAAAGCGACCGCCGCCTGCTGCAGATCATCCGCCAGCAGTGCCAGCGCACCAACGGCATCGTCGAAAGCGTGCTGGGTCTGGCCCGGCGCGAGCGCGCCACGCCCGAAAACGTCGACCTGGCCGCCTTCGTGCGCCGCTTCGTGCTGGAGTACAAGCAGGGGCAGACGCTGGAGACCGACAGCATCGAGCCGATCATCAACGACACCTCGGTGCTGGCCCAGGTCGACAGCAAGCACCTCTACCAGGTGCTGACCGTGCTGGTGCACAACGCGCTCAAGTACGGGCGCATCGGCCAGCAACCGGCGCGGGTGCGCCTGCGCGTGGCGCAGCACGAGCGCAGCGCGGTCATCGACGTGATGGATCGTGGCCCGGCATTCCCGAGAGCGTGGCCGCGCAGTTGTTCCGGCCGTTCTTCACCACGTCCGAGCATGGCACCGGGCTGGGTCTGTACATCGCCCGCGAGCTGTGCCGGGCCAACCAGGCGCGGCTGGACTACATCCCGGTTCCCGCTGGAGGCTCCTGCTTCCGCCTGGTGCTGCCCGGCCCGCATACGCTGTTGCCCACCTGATCTCGATTCTGTGCGTCAAACATTTGTCGCTTCCAGCCCCCTCGTTTATCTTTCACGCCCATGAACGAAACCCGCAGCGCCCTCGTCGTCGACGACGAACGCGACATCCGCGAACTGCTGGTACTCACGCTCGGCCGCATGGGGCTGCGCATCAGTACCGCAGCCAACCTTGCCGAAGCGCGCGAACTGCTGGCCAGCAATCCGTACGACCTGTGCATCACCGACATGCGCCTGCCCGACGGCAACGGTATCGAGCTGGTCAGCGAGATCGCCCAGCACTACCCGCGCACGCCGGTGGCGATGATCACTGCCTTTGGCAGCATGGACCTGGCGGTGGAAGCGCTGAAGGCCGGCGCCTTCGATTTCGTCAGCAAGCCGGTGGACATCGCCGTGCTGCGTGGCCTGGTCAAGCACGCGCTGGAACTCAACAACACCGAGCGCCCCGTGCCCGGCCCTGCCGCCGAACAGGGCGCACGCCTGCTTGGCGACTCGCCGGCCATGGACGTGCTGCGTACCACCATCGGCAAGGTCGCGCGCAGCCAGGCGCCGGTCTACATCCTCGGTGAATCCGGCGTGGGCAAGGAGCTGGTCGCGCGCACCATCCATGCCCAGGGTGCCCGCGCGGCCGGCCCGTTCGTGCCGGTCAACTGCGGCGCCATTCCCGGCGAGCTGATGGAGAGCGAATTCTTCGGCCACCGCAAGGGCAGCTTCAGCGGCGCCCACGCCGACAAGCCCGGGCTGTTCCAGGCCGCGCATGGCGGCACCCTGTTCCTGGACGAAGTGGCCGAGCTGCCACTGCAGATGCAGGTGAAGCTGCTGCGCGCGATCCAGGAAAAATCGGTGCGCGCGGTCGGTGCGGCCAACGAAGAGCCGGTGGACGTGCGCATCCTCTCGGCCACGCACAAGGACCTGGCCGAACTGGTCGAGGACGGCCGTTTCCGCCACGACCTCTACTACCGCATCAACGTGATTGAGCTGAGGGTGCCGCCGCTGCGCGAGCGTCGCCAGGACCTGCCGGAACTGGCCGCGTCGGTGCTGGCACGGCTGGCCCGCAGCCACGGCCGCCCGACGCCGTTGCTGGCGCCGTCGGCACTGGACGCACTGGCCCAGTACGCCTTCCCCGGCAACGTGCGTGAACTGGAGAACATCCTGGAGCGTGCACTGGCACTGGCCGAAGAAGACCGCATCGGCGCCGACGACCTGCGCCTGCCGCAACATGCCCCGCGCACGCCCGGCAGCGCAGCACATGCCGAAGCCGTGGCTGACCTGCAGCCCGGCAACGCCGCCCTGCCCTCGTACATCGAACAGCTCGAGCGCAGCGCCATCCAGCGCGCGCTGGAAGAAAACCGCTGGAACAAGACCCGCACCGCCGCGCAGCTGGGCATCACGTTCCGTGCGCTGCGCTACAAGCTGAAGAAGCTGGGGATGGAGTAAACACAGGGCCCGACGCGGGCCCACCAACCTGGTAGTGCCGGCCGCTGGCCGGCAACCTCATGCATCACGGCATCCACGCATGGCGTGGATCTACCCACCAATGTGGTAGTGCCGGCCGCTGGCCGGCAACCTCATGCATCGCGGCATCCACGCATGGCGTGGATCGACCTCAATCCTTGGTAACGCGGTTGATCTCGGCCAGGCTGGTGATGCCCGCAGCGGCCTTTTTCAACGCCGACTGGCGCAGATCGTTCACCCCGATCTGCTGCGCGGCCTCGGCAATCTGCAACGCATTGCCACCGGCCAGCACGATCGTGGCGATCTCGTCGGTCATCGGCATCACCTGGTAGATACCGGTACGGCCCTTGTAGCCCTCGGTGCACTCATCACAGCCGACCGCCTCGTACAGCTCGATACCCGCGTCCAGCTGCGCCTGGGTGAAGCCTTCGGCCAGCAGCGCATGCTCGGGCAGATTGGCCGGGCGCTTGCAGTTGCTGCACAGCCGGCGCGCCAGGCGCTGCGCGATCACCAGCGTCACCGAGCTGGTGATGTTGTACGGCGCGATGCCCATGTTCATCAGGCGCGCGATGGTCTGCGGCGCGTCGTTGGTATGCAGCGTGGACAGCACCATGTGGCCGGTCTGCGCCGCCTTGATCGCGATCTCGGCCGTTTCCAGGTCGCGGATTTCGCCGACCATGATGATGTCCGGATCCTGTCGCAGGAACGAGCGCAGTGCCGCGGCAAAGGTCATGCCGCGCTTGTTGTTCTGCTGCACCTGGTTGACACCGGGCAGGCGGATTTCCACCGGGTCTTCGGCGGTGGAGATGTTGCGCGTCTCGTCGTTGAGGATGCCCAGCGCGGTGTACAGCGACACGGTCTTACCCGAACCGGTCGGGCCGGTCACCAGCACCATGCCGTACGGCTTGTGGATGGCTTCCAGGAACAGTTTCTGCTGGTCCGGCTCGTAACCCAGCTTGTCGATGCCCAGCTTGGCCGCGCTGCCGTCCAGGATACGCAGCACCACCTTCTCGCCGAACAGGGTCGGCAGCGTGCTCACGCGGAAGTCGATCTGCTTGGTCTTGGACAGGTTGAGCTTGATGCGTCCGTCCTGCGGCACGCGCTTCTCGGCGATGTCCAGCTGCGCCATCACCTTCAGGCGTGCGGCGATGCGCTGGTTCAGCTTCACCGGCGCGCGCGCCACCATCTTCAGCAACCCGTCGATGCGCAGGCGCACGCGGTAGTCGTCTTCATAGGGCTCGAAGTGGATGTCCGAGGCGCCCTTGCGGATCGCGTCCACCAGCACCTTGTTGACGAACTTCACCACCGGGGTGTCGTCGCCCTTGGCATCGATGCCGGAGTCGCCGCCGGCGCCGAGATCCTCGTCTCCGGCTGCAACATCGAGGTTGCCCATGCCATCGTCGTCACCGCCCAGCGCGTCGCCCAGCGTGTCATGGCTGGCATGCCACTGCTCGAGCGTGCGGCGGATCTGGTCTTCATCCACCAGGATCGGCTCCACCACCAGGTTGGTGTGGAACTTGATCTCGTCCAGCGAATGCGTCGGGTTGCTGGTGCCCACGAACAGCTTGCCGCCGCGCTTGAACAGCGGCAGCACGTTGTGCTTGCGCAGCAGCTCCTCGCTGACCAGGCTCATCGCGTTCTGGCTGGCGTCGAACGTGGACACGTCGAACAGCGGCATGCCGAACTCGACCGCATTGGCGGCCGCCAACTGGGCCGCCCCGACCACCTTGTTCTGCGCGAACCAGGTCGGCAGCGGCTGGCGGGCCGCAGCGGCCTTGGCCATCGCGTCGCGGGCGGAAGCCTCGTCGAGTGCCCCATCCTGGACCAGGCGGCGGGCCAGACCGGTGATGCCGACGAGATTGGCGGTGGTTACGGCGTTCATATGGATCCTTGGCTCATCATGGGTCAGGCAGTGCGGCGCGCCTTCCAGGGGCACCGCACAGGGCAGCAGAACCTGCCGCGACCCGCTGGCCGACGACGACGCCAATCCTTCAGCATGACTGCCTCGCCCGGCACTCCCAGCCCGGCAGGCACGATCCTGACTCCCCCGGGGATGATAGCCCCGTCAACGGCCCGCCAACATCCCATTGGCAGGCCGAAGTGTGATCAACAGCCGTTTGGGCGATAGCGCGCTTCGAAGGCGCTGCCGTCGCAGGTCCAGGTGCCGTCGGCTGCGCGACGGAGGATGAGGTCTTTGCCTCTGATTGCTTGGCTGCCACCAACTTTGCAAGTGATGCTTCCCACACCACTGACATCCAGCTCGGCCGTTACAGCGGAACAGATATCCGAGCGCTTCAAGCCTATATAGGCAGCGTCTACGAGCGCAGTGTCCCGACTGTCCTGCACCACAGTTTCAACGGTGGTCTTTCCAGGTCGTATTTCTGCAAATGCCGCGGCTAACTGGGCTTTGGCCATGTAGTTCTGATAGATCGGTAGCGCGATCAGCGCGAGAATTGCCAAGACACCGACTACCACCATCAACTCAATTAATGAAAAACCACGTTCTTCACGCATACGAAATCCTCCCCAAGGATTCCACAGCGTCTCTATTTAGGACGCTCCCAAAAAGAAGGCCCCGACTCGCGGGGCCTCTTTTGAACAGAAAAGCTATTACGAATTACGGAGCCTTACAGCCGCTCGGAAGATACTTCGCGTCGACGTTCGAGGTGCAGGCCCAAGTACCGTCAGTAGCACGGGTCAGGGTAATTGCACCCTTCGAGGTCGTCAGCTTCGGGCTGCCCTTCAGGGTGCAAACGATATTGCCCGTCTCAGCGAAGCTCATGGTGATGGTGCAACGATCAGAATTCTTCAGGCCAATCGCAGCGATATTTGCGATATCGGTCGAAGTCTTGCCTTCATTGATGGCAACTTCGAACTGAGTCTTGCCGGGGTGATTTCGGCCAGGCCAGCAGTGGCCTGCGACTTGGCCACATAGTCCTGGTACATCGGGAGGGCGATGGCGGCCAGGATGGCGATGATCGCAACGACGATCATCAGTTCGATAAGGGTGAAGCCCTTCTGGTTCTTCATTTTGGTACATCCCCAAGATAAGTGGTGGTTGATTTCAGAGCACAGGATCGGTCTGACCAGCGGTCAGCTGAGCGGGTCCTGCCCCCTGCGGGTGGATCAACGCAGGTTGCGTGCCAACCCCGGCACGCCTCCCCCTGGATTTCCCCGCGCCCATGATGGCAGCTATTTCTCGGATGGGAACCCCCTGGATGCGAATCTGCGATGGACGCGGCAATGTGACGCAGTGCGTCACCTTTGGTCGGCACCCGGCACGAATTCGCATCATGGGCCCCTTGGCAACTGCCCAGACGGGCATGAACCCGCTACCATCAGGGGCTAGATGCCCGCCTGGGGATGGCGGGTCTTGGGGAGCCGATATGTCTGTCAGTCGCAGTGCGATCAAGAAGGAGCCCGTGGCGCGCAGCACCACGGAGCTGCAACCGTTTGTCTGGGAGGGGACCGACAAGCGGGGCGTGAAGATGAAAGGGGAGCAGGCCGCGAAGAATGCGAACCTGCTGCGGGCCGAACTGCGCCGCCAAGGCATCAATCCTGGCGTGGTCAAGCTGAAGTCCAAACCGCTGTTCGGCGCGGCCGGCAGCAAGATTTCACCGAAGGACATCGCGTTCTTCAGCCGTCAGATGGCCACCATGATGAAGTCGGGGTGCCGATCGTCGGCGCGCTGGACATCATCGCCAGCGGGCACAAGAACCCGCGCATGAAGAAGATGGTGGACTCAGTCCGAACGGATATTGAAGGCGGCTCTTCACTGTATGAGGCCGTCAGCAAGCATCCTGTGCAGTTCGATGAACTCTACCGCAACCTCGTGCGTGCCGGCGAAGGCGCCGGCGTGCTGGAGACGGTGCTGGACACCGTCGCCACGTATAAAGAGAACATTGAAGCGCTGAAGGGCAAGATCAAGAAGGCGATGTTCTATCCCGCCATGGTCTTGGCGGTTGCCCTGCTGGTGAGTGGCATCCTGCTGGTCTGGGTAGTCCCGCAGTTTGAGGACGTATTCAAGGGCTTTGGCGCGGACCTGCCAGCCTTTACCCAGATGATCGTGAACATGTCGAGGTTCATGGTCTCGTGGTGGTGGCTGATCTTGTTGGTCATCATTGGCTCGATCGTCGGCTTCATTGCAGCATACAAACGATCGCCCAAGATGCAGCACAGCATGGACCGGTTGGTCCTGAAGCTGCCAGTCATAGGGCAGATCATGCACAACAGCTCGATCGCTCGCTTCGCCCGTACCACCGCCGTCACCTTCAAGGCCGGCGTGCCTTTGGTGGAGGCCCTGGGCATCGTGGCCGGCGCCACCGGCAATACGGTTTACGAGCATGCCGTATTGCGCATGCGCGACGACGTGTCGGTCGGTTACCCGGTCAACATGGCCATGAAGCAGACCGCCCTGTTCCCGCACATGGTCATCCAGATGACCGGGATCGGCGAAGAGGCCGGTGCCCTGGACGCCATGCTGTTCAAGGTGGCCGAGTACTATGAGCAGGAGGTCAACAATGCCGTTGACGCCCTGAGCAGCCTGCTGGAGCCTGTGATCATGGTGATCATTGGTACCATCGTCGGCGGCATGGTCATCGGCATGTACCTGCCGATCTTCAAGCTCGCTTCCGTCGTCGGATAATCACTACATGGCATTTCTCGACCAGCATCCCGGCCTCGGCTACCCCGCCGCGGCCGCCCTGGGGCTGCTGCTGGGCAGTTTCCTCAACGTCGTCATCCTGCGCCTGCCCAAGCGGCTGGAGTGGCAGTGGAAGCGCGATGCGCGCGAGGTCCTGGAAGAACCGGACTTCTACGAGCCCCCGCCACCGGGGATCGTGGTCGAGCCCTCGCACTGCCCGCACTGCAAGCACAAGCTGAGCTGGTACGAGAACATCCCGCTGTTCAGCTGGATCATCCAGGGCGGCAAGTGCCGCCACTGCAAGGCGCCAATCTCGCTGCAGTACCCGCTGGTCGAGGCCCTGACTTCAGTGCTGGTTCTGGCCTGCGTCTGGCAGTTCGGCTTCGGCTGGCAGGGCTTCGGCGCCATCGTGCTGACCTGCTTCCTGATCGCCCTGTCCGGCATCGACCTGCGCACCCAGCTGCTGCCCGACCAGTTGACCCTGCCACTGATGTGGCTGGGCCTGATAGGCAACATCGACAACCTGTATATGCCGGCCAAGCCTGCCTTGGTCGGCGCGGCGGTGGGCTATCTGTCGCTGTGGATGGTCTGGTGGCTATTCAAGCAGCTGACCGGCAAGGAAGGCATGGGCCACGGCGATTTCAAGCTGCTGGCCGCCCTCGGCGCCTGGTGCGGGCTGAAGGGCATCCTGCCGATCATCCTGCTGTCGTCGGTGCTGGGCGCCATCATCGGTTCGATCTGGCTGTACACCCGGGGCCGTGACCGCGCCACGCCGATTCCGTTCGGCCCCTACCTGGCCATCGCGGGCTGGCTGTACTTCATGTGGGGCGCGCCGGTGGTCGAGCAGTACCTGGTGTTGAGCGGGCTGCGCTGAGGGGAATCCCATGAGCCGGTATGTAGTGGGCCTGACCGGCGGCATTGCCGCCGGCAAGAGCGAGGTGACCCGGCGCTTCGAGGCGCTGGGCATCGTGGTGGCCGACGCCGACCTGGCCGCCCGCGCGGTGGTCGCTGCCGGCAGCCCCGCCCTGGGCCGCATCGCCGAGCGTTTCGGCGCCGACATGCTGCAGGCAGACGGCGGCCTGGATCGGGCACGCCTGCGGGCCCACGTGTTCGCCGATCCAGCCGAACGGGCGGCACTGGAAGCGATCACCCACCCGGCCATCCGCCTGCTGATGCATCAGCAATGCGAGCAGGCCGCCAGCCCCTATGCGATTGCCGCCATTCCGCTGCTGACCGAGGTCGGCGGGCGAACCGCCTACCCGTGGCTGGACCGGGTGCTGCTGGTGGATGCGCCCGAAGCCGTGCAGCACGCCCGGCTGATGCAGCGCGACGGCATCGACGCCGCACTGGCCGACAAGATGATCGCCGCCCAAGCCAGCCGCACGCAGCGGTTGGCACTGGCCAATGATGTGGTGGTCAACGATGGACATCCCGAGGACCTGCAGGCGCAGGTGGAAGCGCTGCATGCGCGGTATCTGGGGTTGGCTGGGGGCTGAGGCGTGATTGCCGGCCAGCGGCCGGCACTACCGAAGCCAATCGACGCACTACCGAGGCGCATCCACGCATGGCGTGGATCTACTCCAGCTGCAGGCGGGCATAGCGGGCCAGTTCTCGTGCGCCAAGCAGCAATCCATCTACGACATCCGGGCTGAGTTGCTGGTGGGCACCGCCCTGCTCGCGGGCGGCTTCGGCGGCGTGCAGCACCTGCATGAGTGCATTCAAGCCGGCCAGGGTGCGGCTGAGGCCGGCCATGGTGGCCGCCTGTGCCGGGCTGAGGCCCTGTGCTTCCAATCGTCGGCCGTCGGCTGCATCGCGCCCGTCCATGCGGGCCAGCAGCGCAGGCAGCAGATCCTTGGGATCATCGAGCAGGGCTTCGATGCGCTCGGCGACGTCGACCGGCAGCAGGTCAGCGGCTTCGCCGATCAGGGCGTGCAGTTGGGGGAACAAGGGGCGTGCGGACATAGTGAATCTCCTCGCAGACGACGAGCCACCTGCGGATGCAAGGTGGCGGACGGTGCGGGTTGGCGTACCGGAGACCCAACAATTCAAAAGCTAAGGAAAAAGACTCCAGCGGATTCTGACGAATCCCCACGCACCATCCGCCGAAACGAGGCAGGTGATGCATTTTCCATGATGGCCGCTGCACATCTGGAGCTTTTGAATTGTCGGTTTTTTTCGGGACGCCAATCCCGGCCAGGGCACCTGCCCCGGCCGACCCATCTGGCCATCACGCAGCGCTGTGATCTGTAAGGAAATTCTCAAGCCGCAGTTGAGGGTGCGAATGCGTGCATGCGGACACGCACGCGGCGTGACAGCGGTCACGGTGATGTCGTGTTGGGCTTCTGGCCCTGGGTTCCTGCGAGGGGGATTCAGTGGCACAAGCGACACTGGGCGCTATACGGCGCCGGCCGGATTCGTGCCGACCAAGGTCGGCACCTACCAAAGCAGAGCCATTGCCGACCAAGGTCGGCACCCACCAAAGCAGAGGCCCCTACAACGGCTTCGGCGAGAACGTCAGGGTGGCGATCACGCCGCGCTCGCCACCGGGGCGCACGCTCACCTGCCAGCCATACAGATCGCACAGGCGGCTGACGATCGACAGGCCGATGCCACCGCCCTGCGAATGGCCGGCATGCGTGCCGCGATAGCCGCGCTGGAACAGCTTGGCGGCATCCTCTTCGCTCAGCCCCGGTCCGCTGTCGGTCACCGACACCGAATTACTGCCGACAAAGACGCGCACTTCGCCATCCTGCGAGTACTTCACCGCGTTGCCGATCAGGTTGCCCAGCGCCACCGACAACGCGGCTTCCGGCGCATCGATCACCAGGTTGCGCTCGCCTTCCAGTGCCAGTTCCAATGGCTTGCCGCCCAGCTGTGCACGGTGGGCGTCCAGCAGCTGTTCGGCTACGCGGGCGACGTTGCTGGTGCCCTGCCCGCGTTCGTTGCGCGACAGCAGCAGCAGTGCGCCGATCAGGTCGCTGCACTGTTGTTCGGCGCGCTGGATGCGCTGCAGACGCTGCAGCACCTTCTCATCCAGGCCGGGCCGGGTCAGCAGCAGTTCGGTGGCGCCACGGATCACCGCCAGCGGCGTGCGCAGCTCGTGGCTGACGTCGGCATTGAACTCACGGTCGCGCTGCACCACTTCGGTCAGCCGCGACGAATAGTCATCCAGCGCCTGCGCCAGTTGCCCCACTTCGTCATCGGGGAAACGTGGTGCCAGCGGCTCGGGCTCGCTCGTGCCGCCGCGATAGGCACGCAGCCGCGCGGCCAGGTCCGAGACCGGCTTCATCACCTTCGACGCCGACCACCAGCCCAGCACCAGCGACAACAGGCTGAACACCAGCACCGACAGCACCAGCGCGCGGTTGAGCTGCTGCCCGCCACGCACGCTGTCGGTCATGTCGTAAGCCAGGAATGCCCAGGCGTCGGGCGTCTTGCGCACGGCCAGCTTGTACGCATAAGGTTGCCCGCGCTCGTCCACCCCGGAGATGTTGTGGTTGCCATCAGGCAGCGCGGCCCAGTCCGGTTCTTCCTCGCGCAACGCCTCGAACTTGTCGGGTTTGACGAGGCGCGCGCGCATCTGCTGCACGGGCAGATCGGGGTTGCGATCCGGGCTCTCGTAGAACCGCCGCACGTACTCGTTGATGTTGCGGTTCATCACGTCTTCCACCAGCTGGTTTTCCACGCGCATGCGGGCCCAGTTGGTGGCAAACGCGAACAGTGTCGTCAGGCAGAAGCCCAACAACACGAACGAGACGATGATGCGGCTGCGCAGGCGCCGCCGATACGGCGAACGCCGGCGCTCCCCCTTGGTTGCCACGGAATCAGGCTTCCGGGGTGGCGATGCGGTATCCGATGCCATGGCGGGTCTGGATCAGCGGCACTTCAAACGGCTTGTCGACCACCGCACGCAGGCCGTGGATGTGGACACGCAGCGAATCCGAGTCGGGCAGCTCTTCGCCCAGACGCGGGTCTCCAGTTCCTGGCGGGTAACCACGGCCGGCGCGGCCTCCATCAGGGCCTGCAGGATCTTCAGCGCGGTCGGGTTGAGCTGCAGCAGCTTGCCCTGGCGGCGCACTTCCAGCGTGTCCAGGTTGTATTCCAGATCGCCGGTTTCCAGCACGCGGGTCTGCACGCCCTTGCCGCGGCGCGACAAAGCGTTCAAGCGCACTTCCACTTCCTGTAGCGCGAACGGCTTGATCAGGTAGTCGTCGGCGCCGGAATCGAAACCGGCCAGCTTGTTGTCCAGCGAGTCGCGGGCGGTCAGCATCAGTACGGGGGTCTGCTTGCGCGCTTCGTTGCGCAGCTTGCGGCAGACTTCAATGCCGTCCATGCCCGGCAGGTTCAGGTCCAGAACGATGGCGTCGAACTCGTGGACCACCGCCAGGTGCAGGCCGGTCACGCCGTCGGCGGCGAAGTCCACGGTGTGGCCACGATCCTCAAGGTAGTCGCCAAGGTTGGCGGCGATGTCGCTGTTGTCTTCGATTACGAGAATGCGCACTGGGACCTCTGGTTCTTGAAGGGTCGTCGGGGGCCAGGCCCACCTGCTCAGGATGCCCCTGTGCGGGTGGACGCGACGTCTACCTGCTGAACGATACAGGTTCCATTCTTAACATTTCGTACCGGAGGGACGACACCGGCAAACGCCCCCGGGGCGAGCGCTCAGCGGCTGATGCGCTGCTGGTCGGTCAGCGCCCGGCGGCTCTCTTCCTGGGCTTTGCGACGCTGGGCCACGGTCAGGCAGACGCTGGTCGGCATGTTGCTGCCGGTCAGGCGCTCGCGGCGGCAGATCATGCGGCTGTCGGCCTGGGCGCGGGTCATGATGGTGTTGACGATCTCCTGCTCGTTGAACAGGTCGTTGCGCTCCTGCGGGGCCAGCTCATCCAACTTCTCGCGGCCATTCATCTTGATCCGGATCCGGTTCAGCGCCTGCTGCACGCGGCTCTTGTCCTCCAGCCCGATCTCGCTGTAGTCCTCGCTGCCCATGGCCGTTTCAACGCGGCGGATCTGCTCGGATACCGGGGTGAAAGAATCCATCTGCACGGTGTCCTTCTGCGCCTTGGCCTGCACGGTGGCCACCAGGCCGAGCGACAGCATCAGGGCGAGCATAGTGGTGCGGTACATGACGAGCTCCATGTTCGTCCATGAATAGGGTCTCGACTTTACGGTTGCGCCGATGCGTCCACAAGGGACGCACGGCAGGGTGACCGATGGCGGCCTGCGACCGGTCCAACCACGGTTACGGCTTGTAGTTGTTGAAACGCTGGTTGTCGTTGAGGGCCTTGCGGCTGTCTTCCTGCGCCTTGCGGCGCTGGGCCACGGTCAGGCAGACGCTCTGCGGCATGTTGCTGCCGGTGGTGCGCTCGCGGCGGCAGACCATGCGGCTGTCGGCATGGGCGCGGGTCATGATCGTGTTGATCACTTCCTGGTCGTTGAAGATCTCGGTGCGGTCCTGCGGGCTCAACTGCTCTACCCGTTCGTGGTCGCCCATCTTGATCTTGATACGGCCCAGCGCCTGCTGCACACGGCTTTTGTCTTCCAGCCCGATCTCGCTGTAGTCCTCGGTGTTGATCGCCGTCTCAACGTTGCGGATCTGTTCGGCCACCGGTGCGTTGGCGTCGAACTTCACCTGCCCTTTCTCGGGCTTGGCGTGCGCGGTGGTGGCCAGTGCCAGGCCCAGCATCAGGGCGAAGGGGGTCATGCGCTGCATTGTTACCTCCAGGTTCTTCCATGAGTGGAACACCGACCCTGCGGTGCCACCGACACGCCGTTACGGCACCCCGGTGGACCGAAAGGCGGTGCGGTCAACGCCCGGCGGGCGGTGGGCTGAGCGTGTTGTAGCTGCGCTGGTCGTTGATCAGCGCCTTGCCTTTCTCTTCGATCCGGCGCCGTTCGGCCACGGTCAGGCAGCGGCTCCTGGGCATGTTGCTGCCGGTGGTGCGTTCGTACCTGCAGATCTGCCGGCTGTCGTCATGGCCACGCGCCATCAGGGTGTTGATGCGTTCCTGCTCGTTGAAGACCTCGGCCTGCAACTGCGGCGGCAGCTCCTGCACGGTCTGGCGTTCGCCCATGTGCTGGCGGATACGCGACAGCGCCTGCTGCACCTGGCCGCGATCCTCGGCAGACAGTTCGGCATAGTCGGGGGCAGCCAGCGCGGTTTCCACCTGGCGCATCTGCTCGGCGACCGACCCCTGCCGGTCCATCTGTACAGCGACTTTCTCCGGCTTGGCGGCAACAGCGCCAGACAGGCCCAGCAGCAACGCGATCGTCATGATGCGGTACATCGCCAACCTCCCGATCCATCCCGGAACGAAGGGCCAACTCTACGACCGTCACGCGGCCTCCACAAGAGACCTTGGGCACAGAGCCGACAGGCATAAAAAAGGCCCAGGCGGTGCACCCGCCTGGGCCTGAAGTCGTATCCCGATACCGATCCTGCTGAGAGGCAGAGCTGCGGTTCGCTGAAGCCTACGCCGGGGCCGATTAAAGCCTCGTTAAAGCCCCGGATCATTTACCCATGAGAATCACAACCCCATGAATAATCAAGGCTTTTTGATCTTCTCTACGTGTTCGATGATGCGTGTGGCCACGTCCACACCGCAGGCCGCTTCGATGCCCTCCAGCCCCGGCGTGGAGTTGACCTCCAGCACCAGCGGGCCGCGCGCGGAGCGGATCAGGTCCACGCCGCACACCGACAGGCCCAGCGCCTTGGCCGAACGCACCGCCACCTGCTGCTCGGCGCGACTGGCCTTGGCCGCCACGGCGGTGCCGCCAGCGTGCAGGTTGGAGCGGAAGTCACCCTCCGGTGCCTGCCGCTGCATCGACGCCACCACCTGGTCGCCCACCACGAAGCAGCGCAGGTCGGCGCCCTTGGCCTCGCCGATGAATTCCTGCATCAGGAAGTTGGCGTACAGGCCGCGCAGCGCTTCGACAATGCCGCGCGAGGCACTGGCCTTTTCGGTCAGGATCACGCCGCGACCCTGGGTGCCTTCATTGAGCTTCACCACATGCGGCGGCGGGCCGAGCATGGACAGCAGATCGACGGTGTCATCGGGGTTGTCGCCGAACACGGTAACCGGCATGTCGATGCCCTTGGCCGCCAGCAGCTGGTGCGCGCGCAGCTTGTCGCGCGAACGCAGGATGGCATCGGACGGATTGGGCGTGCGTGCGCCCATCAGTTCGAACTGGCGCAGCACGGCGGTGCCGTAGCGGGTGATCGAGGCACCGATGCGCGGAATGACCATGTCCACGCCGGTCATCGGCCGGCCCTTGTAGTGCATGGAAAAGCCATCGGCGGCGATGCGCATGTAACAGCGCAACGGGTCGAGGATGCGCACGGTATGGCCGCGCGCGCGCGCCGCCTCGACCAGCCGACGGGTGGAATACAGGGAGCTGTTGCGGGACAGGATGGCGAGCTTCATCGCGGCGGGATCGGTCGGCAGGCGCGCAGCATAGCGCGGGCGTGTGGCGGGCGGATGATGCCCGTCGTCGACGATCTCGAGCGTTGTGGATGAAGCTTCAGCTGTCCCGTTCAGCACTGACCTGGAAGCCACGGGCCGCTTCGCCCAGCGCCGCCACGCAGGCCATCTGCAGGGCAGAATTGCTGAACGCCTGCTGGTAGATCTGCTCGAGCAGTTCCGCGGCCTTGGGACCACCGGCACGCCCCAGCGCGCGCACGGCTTCAAGCTGCTTGTTCGAGCCGACGCCGGCGGAAAGAAAGATCCGATGGATGCGCTCGACGACGTCGTTCCGGCAGTTCATGGAAGGCAGCTCCTGATCAGTATCCGCTCACGCTAGCTGCTCAGTGCCGGCCTGCCCATGGGAAAAGTTTGAAGCGTTACGCGCCCCTCCGCAGCGCCTCTAGGAGTTCTACGAAAATGTCGCTTTCGGCTGGAAGCAGGCGAGCGTGCCGATCACCATGGAAGCTCCTCCCAAAGCGGAAATCCCGATGTCGAAAATGGAGCAACTTGCACAGAAGCTGCAGCAATCTGCACACGCGGAGCAGGCCAGGGCCGCCGCCGTCGAAAAGCAGTACCAGGACTGGATCCAATCGCTGCATGTGCTGTTCGACACCATCGAACTGTGGCTGCAACCGTTGGTGCAGGCGCAGGTGGCCACGCTGCGTCGGGACACGGTCACCATCACCGAGAATCCGTCATCCGGGGAACTGAAAACCTACGCGGCCCCCGCACTGACCCTGAACGTCAATGGCAAGGCCGCCGCGATCAAGCCTCTGGCCCGCTTCTGCCTCGGCTGCCAGGGCCGGGTGGATATTCTGGCCCGGGAAAACCAGTGGCACCTGACACGGCAATTGGAACCGGGCGAGGTCTGGTACCTGCACACGCATAATCGCGATCAGGGGCGCGTGCTGGATGCCGACGTGTTGGCCAGCGTGTTCGCGGCGTACTGAGGCGGTCTGGAGGGACCTGCGCGGCGGAAAGCGGCGCGGTCTTGAAGGATGGAGCGGGCGATGGGAATCGAACCCAAATCCGCTTAACCGACTGTTCCATAAGAAAAATGTCCGGAACATTCGACTGAAAAACGATACCTCAAACGATACCTGGAAGCCTAACAGGCTTGCAGAAGGGCCAGCAACCAGCAGGGCAATGCGTCCACTTGCTCCCACTGGTGGGGATGGCTCGAGTGCGCATTGCCCCGTCGGTAACCCAAGCTCCAGCAAAAGACAAGGCCGCCAAACGGCGGCCTTGTTGATCAACCCTTAGGAGGATTTGGGTCGTTCCCGTAACTGTCCTTGTCCCGGATAAGGCCCTGACGGTCGTGGATCACCACTTCGCTGCGCTGGTTGATGGCGATCTCACGCGCATGCTGCCTTGCCTCTTCCTGGGTCCGGTGGTGAGAGGTATCGCGCGAGTTGCCTTCGCCACGCACCGCCCAGCCATCCGGCCGCTTCACCACGTGCTGATTCTTGCCCATTTCGACCTCGACAATGGTTTTGGGCGACGACCGCCCAAACCCATGATCTTGTGTAAAAATTACAAAATCAACACCAGATATAGTTAATTCACAAAAAAACACGCCAATTCACTCCGCAGCTGCGGATGTTGCAAACGCGTCTCAGTTCACGCCGAGAGGAAGGCCTTCAAAGCTCGCGGGTAAGCCAGACCGAACGGCGTCTCGTGTCGGCAATTCGGGGCGTTTGGCTCAGCGCCTGCGGCAAGGAGCGTCGCACACGTGGCGGCAGGGTCACGCCGTTCCCACGCCTCCAGGAACCTAGTGGCGTGAGCGCGGCAACATCGCCCATGACCACGGCCTCGTGTAATGGCGTCCAAGTCATGATTGTCCTGCCCTTCGAGTGGCAGGCCGAAGTGCTGGGCGTGCTGACCAGCGCTGCTGGCACCGCGGTTGTCGTCTATCCGCTGCTCTTCCGGTAAACAAACGATTTTGACTTCCGGGACAGCATCGCTAGCACCCGCTACTAGCCTCCCAGTTTTCCAGTCACGGAGTAGAGAGGCTCCAGCAGCCATTCGTAGAGCTTGCGGCGCTCGCCCATGATATCGGCTTCAAGCTGCATGCCTGGGCGGAGCGTCTCCATCTTCCCGTATGCCAGCACTCCTTGTTGGTCCAACGAGACCAGGACCCGATACAAGGACTGCCTTGCATCGCCGTCCTTCTGGGATCCTGTCAACGCGCTGCGAGAGATGCGGATGACCGTTCCTTCGTGGGCACCGAACTTCTGGTAAGGATAGGCTTGATAGCGCAGGAGAACCCGGTCGCCTGATTTGACGAACCCAATGGCCGAGCTGGGCACCAGCAGTTGTGCTCGAAGCTCGGATCCCTTGGGAAGTAGACTGAGAATGGGTTGGCCCGGCTGCACCGCCTGGCCGGCCTCGACGAGTCGATTTGCTACCAGTCCAGTTACTGGTGCGCGAAGCAGCAGCTCCCCGTCGGCCTCCATCCGGACGGTCTCCTGGCTCAATGCAGCCAGATCACGTTCCGAGGCCGCCTTGGCGGAGAGCCTCTGATGGGGAATTTCTGCGAGCCGCTGCTCCAGTTCAGCCAGGTTCCGCCGAATCGAGGTCGCTTGGCGTTGAAGGGCTTGTTGCGCGTTGACCGCCTCGAGTATCGATTGCTCTTGTTGGTTGATCTGAACCAGGCTTACGTAGCGCTCATCCTCGACGCTCCGAAATCGGGCGAGGGTCTCGCGACCAATTCGCACCTGCTCGCCGCGGGTGTGGATCTCTGCCTCAATCTGCGAAAGCTCGCGCAGCATCGCCGAGCGTTGGGCCTTGGCTCCCTCCTGCTGTGCCGCGAGCTGCCTGTCCTGGAACTCGCTCATCGCCTCCACACTGGCCATACGGGAGCGCTGTGCGTCAAGCAACGTGGACACGGCATCCTGCCCTGAGGAGGTGACCCGCGGCACATTGATCGTCAGCAGCCCGTCCTGGCGCCGGACGTGGTCGCCTTCTTCGACATCCAGTCTCGCAACCACGCCAGCCGACGGAGCGACCACGGTGGAAAGCCCGAGATCAGGCACAAGCTCGCCCATAACCCTGGATCTGCGTGAATACTCGCCCAGGTAGAGGAAGCCGACGATGGCCGAGGCAGCCATCGCTGCGAACACCGCAAGAATCCAGAAACGGAGCGGTTGCGCCAGGGACACTCCACCGAGCCAGCTTCGTCGCTGGGCATCGATGGCTTCCTTGCGGAAGAGGCCGCTCATGCGAGGCCCCCCTCAAGGCCGTCCCGTGCGGCTTTCGCGGAGCTTGATGCGTTCTGCACCAACTCGCGCGCTACCGCGCCCGCGTGCATGATCAGCACCCGGTCTGCACTGGCGATGGTCTCTGGCCGATGGGCGATGATCACCCGGGTCAGCTCAAGTTGTCGGACGGCTTCATTCACCAGCCTTTCCCGCTCAACATCCAGATGGCTGGTTGCCTCGTCCAAGAAGAGCAACTGGGGCTTGCGATACAGGGCGCGTGCAAGGATCACCCGCTGCTTCTGACCACCAGAGAGGGTCCCCCCATGTCGCCGATCAGGCTGTTGTAGCCCATGGGCATCGCTGCGATGTCGTCATGCACAGCGGCCAACTCTGCGGCTTCACGCACCCTGGATTCATCATGGTGATCGTCTTCGAAGGCGATGTTCTCGCTGACACTTCCCGCGAAGAGCTGGTCATCTTGCATCACCGCGCCGATCATGCTGCGATACTCGCTTACGCTGACCTTTGACAAGGGCACGCCTCCGATGCGGATCTCACCTTCCGTCGGCTGGAGAAGGCCGAGGAGAATCTTGATCAGCGTGGTCTTTCCGCAGCCAGATGGGCCGATGATGGCGACTGACTCACCAGGATCCACTACAAAACTACAGTTCCTCAGCACCCAGGGCTCTCCGGGGGCGTAGCGGAATCCAAGCCCTTCAACCTCAATTCGGATGCCGTCCGGCGACAGAGCGCTGGTGCTGGAAGCGAGGTTCTCTGGTTCGGTAAGAACAATGTCGGAGAGCCGTTCGCCGTGAAGACGGAGCATGCGGAACTCCACCCACTTGTCGATCAAGGCTCCCACTCGTTGTGAAAACTGGTCCTTGTAGGCGAGGTAGGCAATCAGCATGCCGACGGAGAAGACGTTTTCCATTGCCAGTAGTGCACCCAGCCAAACCACCGCAATGCGCTCCAAGCCGAACAATAATTGATTGGCTCCGCCGAAGCTCAACCCAAACTTTGCGAGCCAAACGTCATGGTTGACCGTTTCGTTCATGAGATTGAAGTAGCCGGCCTGGCGAATGGACTCTCGGCCAGCAACTTTCAACGATTGAACCCCCGGATGGACTCGAGCAGGTGGCTCTCCTGCCGTGCCCCGGCGATCAACTGCCTCTCTGTGGCTCGCCTGAGCGGGGCGAAGGCACAAGCACGCGCGATTGCATACAGAGCAACTGCAATCAACGTAACCAGCGCAAGCTTCCAGTTGTAGAGCAGCATCATTCCCAGCGTCACCACCGCCATGAGGCCATCAACGAACGCTTCAACGAAACTGGTTGTTAGCGTTCGCTGTATGGCTTGGACGCTCCCCATCCGTGAGGTGACATCACCCAGATGACGCTTCTCAAAGAAGTCCAGAGGCAAACGCAACAGGTGCCGGAAGACATTGCCGGTCCATTGCAGGTTGAGCCGGTTTGATAGGCAGATGACCGCTCGGCCTCGGATCTGCCCGATGCAGACCTGCAGCAGGAGCGCGAGGGCAAACCCAGTGCCCAGCACAGTCAGCAAGTCCCTGTCATGAGCAATGAGGGCCTGATCCACGGTCCATTGCATGAAGAATGGTGCTATCAGAACAAACACCTGAAGAGCAATGGACAGAAGCAGCAGCAAGCTTAGAGCACGCCAGAATCCCTCGATCTTCCCCGTCAGCTGCGCGAGCGAGACGGCCGGCGGGCGCGGGACTGCACGGAACTCGGCAGTTGGGTGCAACTCCAGCGCAATTCCGGTGAAGTGGCGCGAGACCTCATCCAGAGAAAGCTTGCGTTTGCCAAAGGCGGGATCCAGAACGGTCACGCCATTTCGACGGACCTTGCTGATTACAACGAAGTGGTCGAGGTCCCAGTGCGCAATGCAGGGTAGTTGAAGTTGACTCAGGTGCTCCAAGTCCAGGCGTAGTGGGCGGCAACGAAAGCCGAGCGCGCCTCCAATTTCAATGACTTGAGCAAGCGTCGAGCCCTTAAGTGAGAGGGCATGGCGGCGGCGGAGTTCCCGCAGTCCAATGTTGTTGCCATGATGCGACGCGACCATGGCTAAGCATGCAAGACCGCATTCCGCTGCCTCGGATTGAATCACGGCGTCAATAAGATAGCATCTCTCTATCGCTAGAAATGGCGAATTGAACAGGGTAGTTGTTGGAGGTTCTGCAGAACTGCGCGTGATGCGAGAAGGGACGGGGTAGAACTCCCCACCCCTTTAATCGTGAATTCAAACTACTGAGACTGTTCCGATCGCTTATCAGAATCTTCTTGCTTTGCGAGGTATTTCCCGCCATGGTAGCCAGCTACAAAAAAAGCAAAGGCTGCTACAAGAGCGAAAGCAAGGATGCTGGCGTCACTGTGCTTGGTCATTTGAATCAAAGGCTCCTCCGCGTTGACATTCGTGCTTGCCTGCGCGAGTCGCTGGCTTGAACGCACGGCGCTGCATGGGAAGGTCCGCTGGTGCTCACGACTGAATTCCGTAGTCCCTGAGCGTCGGGTAGAATATGACCCACTGCGTTATTGTGAGATTTATTGTGCCGTGGACTGTAGCCAGCTGGGTTATGCTCAGGTTGAATGGATAGGCCAAAATGCATAGCAGTATCGAAAATAGGAATGACGAGATAACGGCGTCGACGTGAACCGCAGCAAATGCCGCGCTAACCATGATGGTTCCCAATACGCGCCCGAAGTAGTGAGATACGCCATCAAAGAGCAGGTGTCTCACTACCTTCTCCTCGAAAAGAGGTCCGATAATGCAGGTCGAAATCAAGCCAAGAACATAGAAATTGATTGGAATTTCGCTAAAGGGGATGAATTTTGTATGTGGTATTGCAGGGATTCCAACGACGTAAACCCAAATCGCGCCTCCAGCGATCCCAATGGCCACCAAGGCAGCGCCAAGCCGGAAAGTCCACTCTCTCCTCGGCTCATTGGGAAGTAGCCAGACACAAACCGCGAAGGCGAGAAGTTCGACGATCGCTCTTGATCCAAAAACGTCGAAGTATTTCAGAACTCCAAGTGCCGCACCGGCGCCCACAGTTGCAATTGCAGCTACGAATATCTTGTTCTCCGCTATGGGGCGAGGCCTCCAGTGCGCGATTCTCCTGAGCAAGAACTTTCTCCCGAGGGCCCAGGCCCGGAATTGGGCCTGGGCCTTAGCTAACGCGCCTACATCATTCTGAATTGTGCCTCAGAGGTTCGGCCTCGTATTCACGCTGGCGCCCGATCAGGCATTCTGGATCATTGAGCCATGAGGTGATGGTAGATTAGACCAGCAGCGCCGATTCCACTGAAGGGCGCAACCCTTCCATACATATACGCGGTCTCCATGAAGCTGTGGAGAGTTCCGCTGACGTGGCTTCCTTCGCTCGAACCAATCTGAATGTTGATGCCCTTCGTACCGCCTGACACTTCTGCAAGTTCCAATTGACTAAGATCACGCATATAGCCTCCATTGCGATGCTGTCGGAGTAATGAGAGTTGCGAATTCGCCTCGAGACCAAGCGTGGCGGCATCGAGTTAACCAATAATCTCGATGCGCCGGAGCTTCGTCAGCGACGCGCTGTGGCCTTCGTGGTTCACATTGGTGCACCCAGCAGGCGCTTTCATTCAAGACTGTGACGGCCCTTCCGCACAATCCAACTGAGGCCACTTGAAATGTTATGACATAACAATATATGTTCACGGGCTGTCCGCAGCCGAGGCTGCCTCGGGCCACTGTGTTGCTTGATGCACCTGTGACTTCGCAGCGGGCCGACCAATGCCTCGTCTGGCCAGCTCCGACGGAAGCCAAACTCTTGCCCTGCTCCTGCCGCCTCAGGCTGGAGCGTGCTCGGGCTTTGCTTTCGCGCGCTTTCGCGGAGCACCTTCGGACAGGAGTGCCTTGAGAACCGGTAGGTTCAAGTTGAAGTCCAGCACTGCCAGCCCAGGGGTGTTCACGCCCGGGCCATGCAGATCTTCTTGGACGGTGAATTTGCGGCTATACGTGGCTTGGTGCTCGTCGTCAGCTCGCTCAACCACCTGGACCCGCAACTCGGACGGTATGCCTGCGCGTCCGAGAGGCTGAACTTCTGCTTTCGAAGTGAGTGGAAACCGCGCCTCATCGGCTTCCACGTCTTGCCGGGCCAACGCCATCCCAGCCGCGGCAGTCATGCGGATGTTTTGTTTCTTTTTGCCTCTCGCGCAATTCGCTTGGCTTCCGTAGCGGCCCGTTGCAAGTTCTCCCCAAATTGACCCGGCACATGCGACGGCAGGGTCACCGGCGGATTGAACATCGCCAACGTCTCCACCCGCAGAGGCAAGGTCTCTGGCTGAACTGCCGCTGGCACGGCCAACCCGCTGTTGTCCACGTAGACTTTTCGCAAGATCGATTTGGGCGGTTTGCCATGTCCGGTGATGCGGCCAATGGCCACGTCCCTGGCACTGACCTCCATGCCGGTGGCCAGCAGCGCTCGATCCGTGTGGGTAATGAAGTAATGCCTAAAGGCATGAAATCCCATGCCCTCTTCGGTGACACCTTGCCGCTTGATGTAGGTCGGAAACTGACGTGACAGCTGACGCCCAAAGCCCAGTCCTGTGCTGTTGGGAAGGTCCGGGAAAAGGCGATCTACGCCGCACCCTCGCACCTCATCTACGAAATGGAGGAAACCTGCATCCAACACCGGTTTCGCCAATGGAACGAACCGCAGTGAGCTCGTGTTCTTGACCTTGTTTCCGTCTCCCCGAGTTGTGACCAGGAAGCCGGCAACACCATCCACATGCATCACATCTGCTGCGCGTAGCTGCGCCACTTCGTTCACGCGCGCGCCACTGTACAAACCCAATATCGGCCCCCAGAAGCGGTGCGGATACTTCGAGGCCCAGCGCAAGAAACCTGCTCCGAACACCGCCTTCAGTTCGTCATGCGTGAACGGACGACCCGTTTCCGGCTCCTCCACTCCCCGACGGTCCGACGGTGAGGCGATGCCCTCCATCGGGTCAAGCTGTAGAAGCCGCTGTTTGCGCAGGTGCGAAATGAACACCCTCAATCTGTCCCAATGCTTGCTGAGCGTCGCACTGGCCGGTGCCTTTTCGCCGTTGCGTTTGGAGAGCGCGAGAACCTCCTGGACACTGAGGTCGCGATACAGCTTGTGCTTGGTTGCGTTTCTGGGCCAATGCTCCACTGCGTCCATGAAGGCCTGCACGTGGTCAGCGTCCAGTGTGGCGACAGGAATGTCCCCAACAAGGCCCAACAGAATTCGCAGGCTGTGCCGACTTTCGATGATGGTCTTCGGCGCCAGCTTTCCCAAGCTGGCCAGATGCTTGTCGATGCAGGCGGAGAGCAGTGGTCCTGACGGGGCCGCAGCCGACGTGGGCACCTGAGGAGGGTAGCCGGCCACCGCAGCAGCCAGCGGATCCTTCTCCGCCACTTGGCCCATCAGCCGCTCCAGCATCTCCACGTCCTGGAGTGTTTCCAGCTGAGCCTCAGCAACATGTGTTCCGTTGCGCAGGGTCATGCCTTTGATGATCAGGTCCCTGCGCCCAGCAGCGCGTGCCGCTTCCAGTGCCTTCTTCAGATCCACCGCGTCCCCTGGCGTATCGCTTCGAATGCCTGAGAGAGTGCCACGCCCATGCAGGCGGCCACCAGCCGTGCCCTATCGCCGGCAGGCTCATGGAGAGGACGAACGAGGAAACGCGAACCGACGGCGCCACGCAGATCGATGGGCACAAGAAAGCGGGCGTATGGCCCACTGGGACGAGCAAGAAGCAGCGGCTTGGGCAAAAACGATACCTCGAACGATACCTAAACAGGTCGTTTGAGCATTCGTTCTTCTGCCAGTTCCCACGTGCGCTATCAACAACTTAAGCGCAGATCACGTGACAAATGGAGCGGGCGATGGGAATCGAACCCACGTCAGTAGCTTGGGAAGCTACAGCTCTACCATTGAGCTACGCCCGCAGTGCGCGGTGAAAGTCTATGCGGTTGGCCCGGTGTTGCGCAATGGCGGCCACCGCATCCGCGAGGGGTCAGAGCCCTTTCCTCGCGGAAAGGGATCCGACCCCGGCGGTTGCTGCTTAGAACGTGCCGCTGAAGTTGGCGAACAGGGTGGCGTCCTGCGCGCGCTTCTGGCCGGTCGACGCGCTCAGGCCGAAGTTGCTCTGCAGGCCGAACAGTTCGGTGCGGGCACCCAGCACGACGGTGGCGTAGTTCTTGTCGAACTTCAGGCCCGGCACGCGGTAGCTGCCCAGTTCCGGCAGGGTCTGCAGCCAGGCGCTGGCCTGCTTGGTGTCCTCGAACTCGTGGTCGTAGGTCACCTGCGCGTACGGCTTGAGGGTGCCGCCATCGAAGCGGGCCTGCCAGCCGATGCGGCCGACGGTCGAATCGACATTCTGGCGGTCGTAGCCCAGCGCGGTTGCCAGCGTGCCGGCCGCGGCGCTTTCGGAGTAACCGTCGATCTTCACCTTCTGCCAGATCACCGAAGCGATCGGGCCGTGACGGAAGCCGCCTTCGGTGCCGAACTCGTAACCGGCGTTCAGGGCGGCGGTCAGGTTGCTGCCGTCCGGCGAACCACCATGCTCACGAGTGGCCGGGCCCAGCTGGACCTTGCGGTTCACGTCATAGGACAGCCAGGTGTAGCTGACCTGACCGTTCACCCAGATGCGGTCGCCGTACCAGCCAGCGAACAGACCGGCCGAGGTGTCCTTCTGGGTGAAGTCGCCACGGTTGTTGCCGAAGTCGGCGTTGAGGCGACCGAAACCGGCGAAGCCGCCGAACACCATGCCGTCGCGTGCCCAGTCGATACCGAACAGGCCGGCCGGGGCCAGCCCGTCGTACAGGTCGGCGTGGTCGTAGCGCTGCAGGTCACCCCGCACGCCCCCCACCAGGACAGGCCGTCAGCCGGACGGCCGCCCAGGTGCATGCTGACCTGGTCGGCGCGCGAGCGGCCGATGGTCTGCGCCGAGTGACTCAGCACCTGCTGCAGGCGCGGCGCTTCCAGCACCGACACGGCGTACTGGCCCAGCAGCTGATGGCCGGCGGTGGTCGGGTGCACGCCATCGGCGAACAGGTAGGTGTTGGCCGCATCCGGGCTGACGTAGCTGGTCGGGTTGCAGGTCAGGATGCTCTGCGTCGAGTTGGCCGGATCGATCTTGCAGGCGGTGCTGGTGACGTTGGTGAAACCGTACATGCCCGGGTTGGCGGTCACTTCACGCAGGATGCTGAAGGTATCGAGCGGAATGAACTCGATGCCCGCCTGCTTCAGGCCACCGTACAGGGCCTTGTTGTAGCCGGCCGACAGTGCGGTGGCGGCGGCGGCATTGGGGCCGCGGAACTGTGGGGTGATGCCCACATCCGGCAGGTTCGGTACCAGCACGTACTGGGCGCCGGCCTGCTTCAGCGCACCCACCAGCGCGATCTGGTCGGTGACCGCTGCGCCGATGATGCCCTGCACCTGGGCCTGCGACGCGCCACCTGCCGCCGCACGGGTGGCCGCGAACAGATCATTGGCCCCTCCCCATACGGTGTACAGGGCGTTGCCGTCAGCCTTGCCACCGTTCGCGGCAAGGTAGCGGGTTGCTTGCGACTTCAGCGACGGAATCACGCCCAGGCCACCGGCCTCGTCCACCGACACGCGGGCACCGCCGACTGCATAGTTGTCACCGCTCTGGCCGTTGCCGTTGGCGGCGCCATTGAGGCCATAGTAGTTGGCGACCTGCTGCGACCACACCCAACCCGGGTTGGTGGTGAACTGGCCGGTGACCGGACGCACATCGGCCGGCAGCAGCGGGCGGAAATAGCCGGCATCGGTCAGGCTGTCGCCGAAGAACACGGCCTTGGAATACGGGGATTCGCCTGCCATGGCCGGAACCGCGGCCAGCGCGATCGCGGCCGCCATCAGGGAGCGGATCGGGCGTTTGCTGAGCAGCATGTAAGAAACTCCTGTGGGGATATCGTTGAGGACCCGGCGGACGTACGCCGGCGCACGGTGAATGGTTTCACTGCGCCGCGTTTTGCTCACGCTGCGCCGCCGCATGGATTGTCGCCCGGCAGCGTCGGACAGCGCTGTGCCGGGGCTGGCGGCCGAGGCAATTTGCAAGGGTTCCGATCCGCGCAGGCCGTAGGCGACAATGCGGCGATGAACATCCAGCTCAACGGCGAACCCCGTACCCTGCCCGCCTCGGCGACCCTCCACGATCTGCTGCAGGCCGAGCAGTTGCTGCAACGCCGGGTCGCGGTCGAGGTCAACGGCGAGATCGTCAGCCGCAGCCGCCATGGCGAGCACGTCCTGGCCGAGGGCGACGTGGTGGAGATCGTGCACGCGCTGGGTGGGGGCTGAGGCTGCGCGGGTGTTCAGGGGTCAGATCCCTTTGCCGGTGGCAAAGGGATCTGACCCCACGCTCGACCCCGCCTTCTACGTGACCCCATCTTCAGGCGGATAAGCGATAATCGCGCCATGAACGTTCATGTCTCCCCCGATTCGCTGGTGATCGCCGGCAAGACCTATGGCTCGCGGCTGCTGACCGGCACCGGCAAGTTCAAGGACCTGGAAGAAACCCGCCTGGCGACCGAGGCCGCTGGTGCCCAGATCGTCACCGTGGCCATCCGCCGCACCAACATCGGGCAGAACCCGGGCGAGCCGAACCTGCTGGACGTGCTGCCGCCGGAGCGCTTCACCATCCTGCCCAACACCGCCGGCTGCTACACCGCCGAGGACGCGGTGCGTACGTGCCGCCTGGCCCGTGAACTGCTGGACGGCCACAACCTGACCAAGCTGGAAGTGCTCGGCGACCAGAAGACCCTGTACCCGGACGTGATGCAGACCCTGAAGGCCGCCGAGCAGCTGGTCAAGGACGGTTTCGAGGTGATGGTCTATACCTCCGACGACCCGATCCTGGCCAAGCGCCTGGAAGAGATCGGCTGCGCTGCGGTGATGCCGCTGGCCGCGCCGATCGGTTCGGGCCTGGGCATCCAGAACAAGTACAACCTGCTGCAGATCATCGAAGACGCCAAGGTCCCGATCATCGTTGATGCCGGCGTGGGTACCGCGTCGGACGCGGCGATCGCGATGGAGCTGGGCTGCGACGGCGTGCTGATGAACACCGCCATTGCCGGTGCGCGCAGCCCGGTGCTGATGGCCAGCGCGATGCGCAAGGCGGTCGAGGCCGGCCGCGAGGCCTTCCTGGCCGGGCGCATCCCGCGCAAGCGCTACGCCAGCGCCTCCTCGCCGGTGGACGGGCTGATCGGCTGATGACCAATCCTTTTGACAGCGCCGGTTCCAAGGCCCCGCCCAAGCCCTTCACCGTGAGCGAGGGCCGCCGCGAGGTGCGCAGCTTCGTATTGCGCCAGGGTCGCTTCACCCCCGCCCAGCAGCGCGCGTTCGACGAACGCTGGCCGCGCTTCGGCATCGATTACAACGGCCAGCCGCGCGACCTGGACGCCACCTTCGGCCGCCCGGCACACAAGGTGCTGGAGATCGGCTTCGGCAACGGTGCCGCGCTGCGCTTCGCGGCCCAGCACGACCCATCGCGCGACTACATCGGCATCGAGGTGCACGCCCCGGGCGTGGGCCGGCTGCTGAACGCGCTGGCCGAGGACGATGCCGACCACGTGCGCCTGTACCACCACGACGCGGTGGAAGTGCTGCAGAACGAGATCGCTGACGGCGCACTCGATGAAGTGCGCATCTACTTCCCGGACCCGTGGCACAAGAAGCGCCACAACAAGCGCCGCCTGCTGCAGCCGGCATTCGC
Source organism: Stenotrophomonas sp. pho (assembly GCF_006228405.1). NCBI lineage: Bacteria > Pseudomonadati > Pseudomonadota > Gammaproteobacteria > Lysobacterales > Lysobacteraceae > Stenotrophomonas > Stenotrophomonas sp. pho. The sequence goes on from NZ_CP029759.1 coordinate 3,534,198, forward strand.
CGAACTGCTGGTGCGCAAGCTGCGCCCGGGGGCCGCCTGCACTGCGCGACCGACTGGGAAGACTACGCCGAGCAGATGTGGGACGTGCTCGACGCAACCGCCGGGCTGGTCAACCGCGCCGGCCCGCGGGGCAGCGTGCCGCGCCCGGACTGGCGCCCGCAGACGCACTTCGAGACCCGCGGCCAGAAGCTGGGCCACGGCGTCTGGGACCTGCTGTACGACCGCACCTGACGATCGCCTGAGGACGCCGCGCCCCACATGGATACCGCGCTGACGCTGACCAACGACATGAAGCTCGTGCTCGGGCTGGTCGGCTTCACGATGGCGATGTTCCTGTTCGAGCGCATCCGCGCCGACGTGGTCGCGCTGGTGGTGCTGGTGGTGCTTGGTGTCACCGGGCTGATCGCGCCGGAGGAGATCTTCGGCGGTTTCTCCGGTAACGCGGTGATGAGCATCATCGCCACCACCATCCTCGGTGCGGGCCTGGACCGCACCGGGGCGCTGAACCGGCTGGCGGCCTGGCTGCTGCGGCGCGGCCACGGTGTCGAGCAACGGCTGCTGATGATGACCACCGCCATCGCCGGCCTGAACTCCTCCTTCATGCAGAACCCGTCGGTGATGGCGTTGTATCTGCCGGTTGCCTCACGACTGGCAGCGCGCACCGGGCTGACGATGCAGCGCCTGCTGCTGCCGATCTCGGCGGCGATCGTGATGGGCGGTGCACTGACCATGGTCGGCAATTCGCCGCTGATCCTGCTGAACGATCTGCTGGCCTCGGCCAACAACAACCTTCCCTCCGGCCTGGCCACCATCGAGCCGCTGCGCATGTTCGCGCCGCTGCCGATCGGTGTGGCGTTGCTGATCGCTTCGTTGCTGTACTTCCGCTACTACGGCGACCGCAAGCTGATCGAAGAGGAAAGCCTGGTCAATGACGGGGTCACCCCGGCGCGCACCGAGAGCTACTTCGCCAAGACCTATGGCATCGAAGGCGATGTGTTCGAGCTGGTGGTGACCGCCGAGAGCCCGCTGGTGGGCATGACCCTGGGCGAGGCCGAGACCCTGCACGATGCGCCACTGCTGCTGGCCCTGAAGACCGGCAACGACACCCGCCTGGCACCGCCGGCGGAGATGCGCATCTGGGTCGGCAGCGTGCTCGGTGCGATGGGACCGCGCCAGCAGATCAGCGACTTCGCGCAGAACCAGTTCCTGCGCATGTCCTCGCGCCTGAAGCACCTGGGTGACCTGTTCAACCCCAGCCGCGCCGGCATTTCCGAGGCAGTGGTGCCACCGACCTCGAACGTGATCGGCAAGAGTGCGGCCGATCTGCGACTTCGCAAGGAGCGCGGCATCAGCCTGCTGGCGATCAACCGCGACAAGCAGGTGATCCGCGAGGACGTGCGCGACGTGCAGCTGCGCGCCGGCGACATGCTGGTGTTCCACAGCATCTGGACCGACCTGGCGCAGGCCGCGCGCAGCCGCGACTTCGTGGTGGTGACCGACTATCCGACCGGCGAGCAGCGCCCGCACAAGTTCAAGATTGCGATGGCGATCTTCGCGCTGACCATCCTGATCGCGCTGACCAGCAAGCTGCCGGTGGCGCTGACGCTGATGACCGGCGTGGCCGGCATGCTGCTGACCGGCGTGCTGCGTATGGACGAGGCGTATGCCTCGATCAACTGGAAGACGGTGTTCATGATGGCCGGGCTGATTCCGCTCGGCTGGGCGATGGACTCCAGCGGTGCGGCCGCGTGGGTGGCCGGCCATACCATCGACAAGCTGCCGACCGGCATTCCGGTGTGGGTGCTGGAGGTGGCGCTGGCGCTGCTGACCACGGCGTTCTCGCTGGTGATCAGCCATGTGGGTGCGACCATCGTGATGGTGCCGATCGCGGTGAACCTGGCACTGGCGGCGGGGGCAACCCGACCGCGTTCGCGCTGATCGTGGCGCTGTCGGCGTCCAACAACCTGATGACGGCCTCCAACCCGGTGATCTCGATGATCACTGGCCCGGCCAACTACACCCGCGCGAGATGTGGCGGGTCGGCGGCCCGCTGTCGCTGATCTATACCTGCGTGGTGGTGCTGATGATCAACCTGATGTTCTGAGGTTGGGGCTGTTTGCAGGGCTGCGCCCTGCACCTGCAGAAGCGCCAGCAACAGCAACGGCAACAGCTGGCGGAGAACTGTCGAAACGCCATTCTGTGCCGCTGGTGGGTGTCGACCTTGGTCGACACGGTAGATCCACGCCATGCGTGGATGCCTTTGTAGCGTCGAGCCATGCTCGACTGCTCCTGGCTTGATGGGGTCAGAGCCGTTTTCCTGCGGAAAACGGCTCTGACCCACTAGCTGGCCTCAAGCCAGGTAGACCTGCCCGTCGCGCACGTCCACCGGCACCGCGCGCAGGCGGTCACCCTTGCACGGGCCGGCGATGCAGTCGCCGCTGTCCAGCGTGAACGAGGCGCCATGCGCGGCGCATACCAGGTGGCCCTCACGGCTCTTCAGGAACTGGCCTGGGGCCCAGTCCAGGCGGCGGCCAGCGTGCGGGCAGATGTTCAGGAACGCGCGCACCTGCGCGCCGTCGCGGTACAGCACCAGCGATTCGGCATCGCCATCGACCACCGCTTCGACCTCGGCAAACGCGCCATCGGCAATGGCATCAAGGGCGATCAGGGCAGCAGCGATAGTCATGGCGAAGGCTCGGACGGTAAACCGGAATTGTCGCATGCCTGCTCAGGTGACTGGCTGCGACATGAACACAAGTCATTGATCCGTAATAAGCACAGGCTATATTTAACGAGTTTTTCACTCAATGACAGTGGCGCGTCCCGATACTCTGTTTTCGCTGATCCCAGCCTATCGAGCCGCCATGTTCAATCGCGCATCCGCCTTCAACCAGTTCCGCACCCTGTTCGCGCCGCGCAAGCCGCGTCACCCGCTGGTGCGCGTTGCCGTTGGCCTGCTCGGCCTGGCGATCCTGGCGGCGATGGTGTTCATCGGTGTGTTCGTTGGCGCGGCGATGATCCTGGTCGGCCTGGCGTGGAAGCTGCTGGCCTCGCGCAAGCCGGGCGTTGCGCGTCCGGTTGACCCGACCGTGGTTGAAGGCGAGTACCGCGTGGTGCGCAAGCCGGTGTTGCCGGCCTCGCGCTGATCCAGGCCTTCCGCGCCCGCTGACGGCGGGCGCCATGCGTTCTAGACTGCGGGCACGCCCTTCCTGGATGCCCGCATGTCCGATGTCTCCGATGTGATCCCTGCCGTAGCCCTGCCGCGTGTACCGGTAGCCGGTGGCGGCAGCTTCCCCGTGCACCGCATCTACTGCGTCGGCCGCAATTTCGCCGACCACGCCCGCGAAATGGGCGCGGCGGTGCCGGCGGCCGATGACCGCGGCCGCCCGATGTTCTTCAGCAAGCCGGCCGACGCCATCGTGGTCGGCCACGACGATGCCATCCCCTATCCGCCAGCAACCGCCAACCTGCACCACGAAGTGGAACTGGTGGTGGCGATCGGCCGCGATGCGCCCGCAGGCGAGCTGGCCGTGGCCGACGCCGATGCGCTGGTCTATGGCTACGCCGTCGGCCTGGACCTGACCCGCCGCGACCTGCAGGCCGCGGCCAAGGACAAGGGCCACCCGTGGGACGCGGCCAAGGGCTTCGACGCCTCCGCGCCGATCAGCGAAATCGTCCACGCCGAGGAAGTCGGCGACCTCGCCGCGCTGAACCTGTCGCTGGAGGTCAACGGCGAAGTGCGCCAGCAGGCACTGCTCGACCAGATGATCTGGAACGTGCCGGAGATCCTGCATGAGCTGTCCAAGCTGTGGCAGCTGCGTGCCGGCGACCTGGTGTTCATGGGCACCCCGTCCGGGGTGGCTGCGTTGAAGCCCGGCGACCGCTTCAGTGCCCGCCTTGAAAACGTGGCCGAGCGCCACGGCGTGATCGCCGGCTGACATCACCTGCGCTACCCTGCGCGCTGTCCACTTCCCCACCGGAGAAAAACAACAATGGGAATGCTCACCGAGTTCAAGGAATTCGCCATGCGCGGCAACGTCATTGACCTCGCCGTCGGCGTGGTGATCGGCGCGGCCTTCGGCAAGATCGTGACGGCGCTGGTCGAGAAGATCATCATGCCGCCGCTGGGCTACCTGATCGGGCGCGTGGATTTCTCCAGCCTGGCCTGGACGTTGTCGCCAGCCCGGCTCGGACCGGATGGCAAGGAGATCCCGGCGGTGGTGGTTGGCTACGGCGACTTCATCAACACCGTCATCCAGTTCGTGATCGTGGCTTTCGCGATCTTCATCGTGGTCAAGGCGATCAACCGGCTGTCGCGGAAGAAGGAAGCTGCCCGGCGGCGCCGGCCGAAGAAGTGGTGCTGCTGCGCGAGATCCGCGACAGCCTGAAGAAATGAGGTATCGGGCGCCTATGGGCGCCCCTCCCACCTGTAGAGCCGAGCCCACGCTCGGCTGATCTGCAAAAGGCAGCCGAGCATTGGCTCGGCTCTACAGAAGCAGGCGAAAGCCCCGTCCTGGCGGGGCTTTCGCTTTGCCGGTCATGGCGGAAAACAGCGTTCGCGCCAGCCATGACCTCCCGCCCATGCGCCGGGCTGAACGACTGTTAAGCTCCAAGGCTTAGGTCCCTTCCCGGAGTTGTCCATGCGTCGCCGCGTCCTTGCCATCGCATCCTCCCTCGCCCTGCTGGCCGCCCCGGCCTTCGCGGCGCCGCACACCACTACCCTGCCCCCGGCGTCGCTGGCCACCGCCGCACAGCTGCGCGACCAGGCGCTGGCCGATGACACCGGCTGGAAGGTGGTCGAGTCGCTCACCACCGAGATCGGTCCGCGCATCGCCGGCAGCGAAGCCGACGCCCGCGCCGTGGCCTGGGCCGAAGCCAAGTTCAAGGCCCTCGGTTTCGACAAGGTGTGGAAGGAGCCGGTGACATTCCCGAAGTGGGAGCGGCGCAGTGAACACGCCGCCGTGACCGGCAGGAACCCGCAGCCGCTGCAGATCACTGCGCTGGGCGGCAGCCCAGGCGGCACCGTGGAAGCCGAGGTGGTGCGCTTCGCCGACCTGGCCGCGCTGCAGGCCGCACCGGCGGGTTCGCTGAAGGGCAAGATCGCCTTCGTCGATTACCAGATGCTGCCGTTCCGCGATGGCCGCGATTACGGCCGCGGCGGTGCGATCCGCAGCAAGGGGCCGTCCGAAGCGATCCGCAAGGGCGCGGTCGGTTTCCTCATGCGCTCGGCCGGTACCGACTCGCACCGCGTGCCGCACACCGGCATCACCCGTTTCGATGAGGGCCTGACCCCAGTGCCGTCGGCCGCGCTGTCGGTGCCCGATGCCGACCAGCTGGCCCGCCTGCTGGCGCGTGGCAGCACCACGGTGAAGATGGCATTGGATTGCGGTTGGGATGGCACCGCCACCTCCTACAACGTGATCGGCGAGATCACCGGCCGCAGCCTGCCGAAGGAAGTGGTGGTGATCGGCGGTCACCTGGATTCGTGGGACCTGGGCACTGGCGCGGTGGATGACGGCGCGGGCGTGGGCATCACCATGGCCGCCGGCCACCTGATCGGCCAGCTCAAGCAGGCACCGAAGCGCACCATCCGCGTGATCGCCTTCGCCAATGAGGAACAGGGGCTGTATGGCGGCAAGGCCTATGCCGAAGCGCACGCGAAGGACGTGGCCCTGCACCAGCTGGCCGCCGAGAGCGATTTCGGCGCAGGCCGCATCTACGCCTTCAATACCGGTTCGCCGAATCCGGACGGCTCGCGTGAAGCGACGAAGCAGATTGCCGAAGTGATGAAGCCGCTGGGCATCGAGTACCAGGCCGACAAGGGTGGCCCGGGCCCGGACGTCGGCCCACTGGCCGCCAAGGGCGGTGCGTGGGCGTGGCTGGCGCAGGATGGCTCGGACTACTTCCACCTGCACCACACCGCCGACGACACGCTGGACAAGATCGACCCGAAGGCACTGGCGCAGAACGTAGCCGCGTACACCGTGTTCGCCTACCTGGCGGCGGAAGCGGATGGCAGCTTCGGCAGCGAGGCCAAGGCGACCACGCCGCCGAACGAATGATGCTGTAGCGTCGGGCCATGCCCGGCGAGCGCAGCGGGAAAAGTGGTGCGAATCGCGGTTCGCACCCACCGGGCAATGGCGTGGATCAGAGCCCTCGCCCTTGGCGAGGGCTCTGACCCCGATCCTGTCAGCCTTCCCACACGCTGGTGTTGCGCACGCCCAGCAGTTTCGGGTTGAACAGCGGATCCTTGCCGGCCTGGCGATGCTGCTCGTAGTCACGCAGCGCCGCCAAGGCCGGTTTCTGCAGCAGCAGGATGGCGATGATGTTCAACCAGCTCATCAGGCCGACGCCGATGTCACCCAGCGACCAGGCCACCGTTGCACTGTTCACCGCCGAGTACCCGGTCGCTGCCAGGAACAGCAGCTGGAAGCTGCCCATCACCCACGGCGTCGGCCGATCGCGGCACAGATAACTGACGTTGGTCTCGGCCATGTAGTACAGCGCGAGGATGGTGGTGAACGCGAACGGCAGGATCGCCAGCGCTACGAACGAACGGCCGAAGCCCGGGAGCGCGGATTCCACCGCATGCTGCACGAAGCGTGGCCCGGCCTCGACACCCGGCAGATTGCCCAGTAACAGGCGCGCCTCATCCGGAATGCCGTTCACCGCGGGTCGTAGACGTTGTACAGGCCGGTGGACAGGATCAGGAAGGCGGTCGCACTGCACACCACCATCGTGTCGATGTAGACCGAGAACGACTGCACCAGGCCCTGCTTGACCGGATGCGAGACTTCCGCGGCGGCGGCCGGATGCGCACCACTGCCCATGCCGGCCTCGTTGGACAGCACGCCGCGACGCACGCCCCACTGGATAGCGGTACCGATCATCGCGCCGAACGCTGCGTCCACGCCGAATGCACTGCGCAGCACCAGCATGATCACCTCCGGCACCTTTTCCGCGTTGAGCACCATCACCAGCGCCGCAACCAGCAGGTAGGCCACGGCCATCAGCGGCACCACCCATTCGGCCACGCGCGCAATGCGCCGCACACCGCCGATGAGGATGGCACCCAGCACCACCAGCAGAACCGCGGTGGTGGTCATCACCGGGACGTCCCAGGCTTCGTTCACCGCGCTGGTGATCGCATTGGACTGGGTGCCAGCCAGCATCGCGCCCGCCAGCACCGTCACCAGTGCGAACAGCACTGCATACCAGCGTTGGCCGAGGCCTTTTTCGATGTAATACGCCGGGCCGCCCCGGTACTGCCCCTTGCCGTCGCGATCCTTGTAGATCTGCGCGAGCGTGGATTCGATGAAGGCACTGGATGCGCCAAGGAAGGCGACGATCCACATCCAGAAGATCGCGCCGGGGCCGCCGAAGGCGATGGCCATGGCGACGCCGGCGATGTTGCCGACGCCCACGCGGCTTGACAGCGAAATGGACAACGCCTGGAACGGCGACACGCCGGCATCGGAGCGCTCATGGCGGAACATCAGGCGCAGCATGTCCGGCAACGCACGCAACTGGATGAAGCGCGTGCGCACGCTGAAGTACAGGCCGGTGAGCAGGCACAGCACCACCAGGTAGGGACTCCAGACGACGCCAAGGATCGTGTTGACGATGGATTCGATGTTCATCGGCGGCCCCTCAGAAGAACATGCCCAAGGCAATCTGGGGGCTGACGATATGGCTGGTGTTGCGGCCCGCCACGCTGAACTCCACGCCGGCGATCAGGCCCAGCGTCGGGCTGAAGTGGTACTCCACGGCCGGCGCCAGGGTGACGCTGCGGCTGGCCGGGCGATGCTCTTCGATCCGTTCGATCGCACCGCTGCTGTTGCGTGCGAAGCCGCTGAGGCGCTGGCCTGTCTCGCGGCTGGCGGCCACCTCCATCACGCCCACCCAACGCGAATTGAAGCTGTACTCGGCGCCGACCGACAGGCCCAGCACCGACCCGCGGGAGATATGTCCCTGGAAGCTGTCATCGGTGCCGTAGACGCTGGTGCCGGATATGGCGGTGCGCGACGGTGCCGGCCCGGCACTGAGCTGGGCACGCCAGCGCACGGGGCGGTCATTGCCCAGCCACACGACCTGCTGCACGCCCAGCGCTGCAGTGGTGCGCTGAACGCCGTCGCCCTGCGCATCGAGCGGATTGCCGGCGATGCGATCGTGGCTGCCGGTGCTGAAACGCTGCACCAGCGCGACCGAGATGGCCGGACGGGTGCCATCGGCATTCGGCGCCTGCAGCAGGTACTGCAGCCGCGCGGTGGTGTCACCGGCACGGAAGCCGCTGCTGCGCGCACCGCCGGACTCCGAGCGCGATGCACTGAGATTGACCTGGCCCATCACCCGGTCGCTGAAGCCATAGATGATCGGCACCACCGTGGCCCATGCACCGCTACGTTGCCCACTGCGGCGGCGATGGCCGCCATCGTCGTAATGATCGCGACTGTCGATCCGCACCAGATAGGGTTCGATGTACCAGTTGCCCTGCGGCAGGCCGGCCGGATTGGGGTGATCAGCGGGCCGGTGAAGTTGACACCGTCAAGACTGCGTTCGTCAGCCGCTGCGTGGGCACTGGCAAGGACGTTGGCCAGCACCAGCAATGCGACGAGGGTACGGCGAGGATGATGCATGACAGCCACTCCTGGACAGCATGGGATGGAATTCCACCCTGCGTCGCCAGAAGCGGCTGACCAATAAGGAAACTTTCAAAACATCATGCGTGCTTGACGCAATTGCCGGCCCCGGAAGGGGTCAGAGTCCTCGCCTGCGGCAAGGGATCCGACCCCGAACATGGCGAGCCGCTGGGGTCGGATCAGCCGCGACTGCTGGCCCATTGCGCCAGCAGTACCGCCGTGGCCGAGGCTACGTTCAGGCTCTCCACCGCGCCGCTGCCGGGAATCGAGACCTGCAGGTCGCACGCCCCCGCCAGGCTGCGGTCCATGCCCTCGCCTTCGGCACCCATCACATACACCAGGCGGGCCGGCAGCGAGCTGCGGAACACGTCATCACCGCCCTCGACCAGGGTCGCGGCCAGGCCGAAACCGGCTGCGCGCAATTGCGCCATTGCCTGATCGGTCTCCGGCAGCTGCACCAGCGGCACCGCTTCGGCACCGCCTTCGGCAACGCGCGCGGCGGCGCCGGACAGGGCCAGCGTGCTGCCGGCCGGCAACAGCAGCGCCTTGGCACCGAAGTGGGCGGCCGAGCGCAGGATCGCGCCGAGGTTGTGCGGGTTGCCCACGCCATCGAGCCACAGTGCCAGCGCCGGGGCCTCGCCGACCTGCTCCAGCCACTGCGCCAGCGGCAGTGCAGGTGCACGCAGCACATCAGCCACCACCCCTTCGTGATGGGTGGTGCCGGCGAGCTTGTTCAGATCGCCATCCTCGACCACGCGGTAGCCCACGCGGTTGGCAACGCACCACTTCAACAGCGGCTGCAGGCGCGGGATGCGTGCTTCCAGCAGGTACAGCTTGCGCAGCGCCTGCGGCCGCGCTTCGAACGCAGCCAGCACGGCATTCAGGCCGTACAGACGCAGCTCATCGCTGCCACCGCGCCCACCACCGCCCGTGGCCGGCACCTCCGGGCGCGGCAACGGCGTTGCGCGCGGCGGACGGGCGGACGGGCGGCGGTTGTTCCAAGGGTTGTTCACTTACACACTCTCCTGCTTGCGCTGGCGCCAGAAATCGGCGTTCTTGATGCCCAGGGCATCAGGGTCGAACACCGGATCCAGGCCCAGCTTCTTCTGTCGTTCGTAGTCACGCAGGGCCAGCATCGCCGGCTTCTGGATGATGAGGATGGCGATGATGTTCAGCCAGGCCATCAGGCCGACGCCGATGTCGCCCAGCGCCCAGGCCAGGGTGGCATTGTGGAACGCGCCGAACACCACCATGCCGATGATGCCCAGGCGCAGCAGCAGCACGGTCAGCGGCCGCTTCCTGTTGTGGTTCACATAGCTGAGGTTGGTCTCGGCCATGTAGTAGTACGCCATGATGGTGGTGAAGGCGAAGAAGAAGATGGCCACCGATACGAACGCCGAACCCCAGCCCGGCAGCACCGCTTCCACGCCGGCCTGGGCGTAACCGGCGCCTTCCGGAATGCCGGCCAGGCCCTGGAAGATCGGCGCGGCGCCCTCCACCGGCGAGTACACGTTGTAGGTACCGCTGGCCAGGATCAGGAACGCGGTGGCGGTGCACACCATCATGGTGTCGAAGTAGATCGCGAAGGCCTGCACATAGCCCTGCTTGGCCGGATGCGAGACTTCCGAGGCGGCCGCCGCGTGCGGGCCCGAGCCCTGGCCGGCTTCGTTGGCGTAGATGCCGCGCTTGATGCCCCACTCCACGGCCAGGCCCATCATCGCGCCGAACGCGGCATGCGTGCCGAAGGCGCTCTTGAAGATGATGCCGAACATTTCCGGCACGCGGTCGTAGTTGATGATCATGATGATGATGGCCATCAGGATGAAACCGGCAGCCATGAACGGCACCACCACCTCGGCGAAGTTGGCGATGCGCTTGACGCCACCGAAGATCACCACGCCCAGCAGCAGCGCCACCACGATGCCGATCCCCAGCTTCAGCGCCTGCACCGATTCCATGCCGAAGGCCTGGCCATCGAGCGGACCGCACAGCGCGGTGCCACGGCAGGCGTTGATGATGCTGTCGGCGATGGCGTTGGCCTGCACGCCCGGCATCAGGAAGCCTGCGGCGATGATCGTGGCGATGGCGAAGGCCAGCGCATACCACTTCAGGCCCATGGCCTTTTCGATGTAGTACGCCGGGCCACCGCGGTAGCGGCCTTCGGCGTCCTTGGTCTTGTAGATCTGCGCCAGGGTGCATTCCACGTACGAGGTGGACGCGCCGAGGAAGCCCATCACCCACATCCAGAAGATCGCACCGGGACCGCCGAATGCGATGGCGGTGGCCACACCGGCGATGTTGCCGATGCCCATGCGGCCGGCCATCGACATGGCCAGCGCCTGGAACGAGGACACACCGGCGTCGGATTTCTCACCCTTGACGGTGAGGCGGCACATCTCGAGGAACCCCCGGATCTGCATGAAGCGCGTGCGCAGGCTGAAGAACAGGCCGGCGCCCAGGCACACGAAGATCAGTGCCTTGCTCCAGATGATGCTGTTGATGAAGTGTACGGTTGCTTCCACGCGCGCTCTCTCCAGTCGGCGGGTTGTAAGGACGTCCCGTCGGCTGGAGGGGACCGGTCGATTCTCCCTGATCGAAGGCCGCTGCGGTAGCGCCATTGGTCGCGCCGGGCCATGACCGGAGAGCGGAGAAGGGGTCAGATCCCTTTTCCACTGGAAAAGGGATCTGACCCCGGGCCGTTCAGGGCAGCTGCGTGCGCACCCGGGCGAAACGGCGCAGGTCGTGCAACACGCCGCGCTTGTAGACCGCACAGCGCTCCACGCCCTCTTCCTGGAAGCCGTTCTTCTCCAGCACCCGGGCCGAGCCGAGGTTGAAGTCGACCACGGTGGCCTGCAGCCTGAACAGGCGCAGCTCATCCATCACCCACGGGGCGAACAGGCCGACCACGCGGGTCATCAGGCCGTGCCCCCAATAGGCCCGGCCCAGCCAGTAACCCAGTTCGGCGGTATGCCCACGCTCGGCCAGCCCCTGTTGGGCACCGACGCTGCCACAGGCCTGGCCGTCGATCTCGATGGCCAGGTTCAGGGTGCTGGGGGCCAGTACGCGGCCCGCGAGGAAGGCCTCGCCATCCTCGCGCGTGTACGGATACGGGAAGCGGTCGCGCAGGCCGCGCGACACCTCGGCGTCGTTGGCGTGGCGCAGCAGGGATTCCAGGTCGCCGGGCTGCCACGGGCGCAGAGTGAAGCCTTCGCCCTGCAGTGGTGGGGTCAGAGCCCTTTCCCCTTGGGAAAGGGATCCGACCCCGTCGACAGGCCGGTCAGGCATGACCACCCACCGACGGCGATTCCGCTTCCTGCTTCTCCAGCTCGCGCTTCACCGCTTCCGGCGAACGGGTGTACGGCGCCAGCCGCGCGTAGAACGCCGGCACCACGAACAGCGACAGGAAGGTCGAGAGGGTCACACCGAAGATGATCACGATGCCGATCGTGCCACGGCTGGCCGAACCAGGACCACCGGCGACCACCAGCGGGATCGCGCCGACCACGGTGGCGATCGAGGTCATCAGGATCGGGCGCAGGCGCACCATCGCCGACTCGATGATCGCCTCGCGCACGCTGCGCCCATCGTCGCGCAGCTGGTTGGCGAATTCGACGATGAGGATGCCGTTCTTCGCGGCAAGGCCGACCAGCATCACGATGCCGATCTGGCTGAACAGGTTCACGGTACCGCCACTCACCCACAACCCGACCAGCGCGCCGAGTACGCCCAGCGGCACGGTCAGCATGATGGTGAGCGGATGGATGAAGCTCTCGAACTGCGCCGCCAGCACCAGGTACACCACCAGCAGCGCCATCGCGAAGGTCAGCAGCACCGCGCCGCCGGCGCTCTGGTACTCGCGCGATTCGCCCTTCCAGTTCACCTGCGCGTACTGCGGCAGCTCTTCCTGGGCTACGTTCTGTGCCCAGGCGATGGCTTCGCCCAGCGGATAACCGGGCGCCAGGCCGGCACTGATGGTGATCGAGCGCAGTCGGTTGAAGCGGTTCAGGGTGCCGGCCTCGGCCACTTCACTCAGCGTGACCAGGTTGGACAGCGGCACCAGCTCGCCGGAGTTGGCGCGCACGCGGATCGCGGCCAGGTCGGCCGGGCTGGCACGACCATCGCGACCGGCCTGCACCAGCACGTCGTACTCCTCGCCGTTGTCGACGAAGGTGGTGACGCGACGCGAGCCCATCATGGTTTCCAGCGCCGAACCGATCGCGGTGACCGGCACGCCGAGATCGGCCGCACGCTGGCGGTCAATGTTCACCCGCATCTGCGGCCGGGTTTCCTTGTAATCGGAATCGGGGCCGACCAGGCCGGGATTGTCGGCCATGCGCAGCAGGATGCGGTCGCGCCACTGCGCGATCTCGGCATATTCCGGGCCGCCCAGCACGATCTGGAACGGTTGGCCGCCGCTGCGCACCAGGCCACCACCCACCTGCGTGCGTACGCGCACGCCGCGGATGGTATCCAGTTCCTTCTGCAGTTCGTTGGCGACTTCGGGCGTACCCTCGCTGCGCTGGCGCCACGGCTGCAGGAAGATGCTGACGCGGCCGGTATGCATTTCCTCGCTGGCGCCCCAGCCGCCCGGCACGCGGGGTTGGCACGCACGATCGGCTTGTCCGGGCCGACATGCGGTGCCAGCAGCGCTTCCACCTGCTGCACCTGCTGCACGGTGTAGTCGTAGCCGGCGCCTTCCGGGCCGTCGATCATGATCTGGAACGAACCACGGTCTTCGGCTGGCGCCAGTTCCGACGGCAGCAGCTTGAGCAGGCCCCAGCTGGCGGCCAGCGCAGCCACCATCACCAGCAGGTAGATCCAGGTGCGGTCGACATGGTGATCGAGAACCCGCCCATAGGCACCCGCAAGGCGTTCCAGGTTGCGGTTGATGAAGCCGTGCAGGCCTCGCGGGGCCTGCCCGGTATGCGGCTTGAGCAGCTTGGAAGCCATCATCGGCGTCAGTGTGAGCGCAACGAACGCGGACAACGCCACGGCAGCGGCCAGCGCCACGGCCAGTTCGCGGAACAGTCGCCCGGTGTTGCCCTCCAGGAAGCCGACCGGCAGGAACACCGCCACCAGCACGGCAGTGGTGGCGATCACCGCGAAGGCGACCTGCGCGGTGCCGCGCTTGGAGGCCACCAGCGGTGGTTCGCCCAGGTCGATGCGGCGCTGCACGTTTTCCACCACCACGATCGCATCGTCCACCACCAGGCCGATGCACAGCACCAGCGCCAGCAGGGTCAGCAGGTTGATCGAGAAGTCGAACGCATACAGCGCGATGAACGCCGCCACCAGGCAGACCGGCACCGTCACCGCCGGAATCAACGCGGCGCGGAAGCTGCCGAGGAACAGCCAGATCACCGCCAGCACCAGGATCATCGCTTCCACCAGGGTGGCGTAGACGCGGTCCACTGCAGCTTCGATGAAGGTGGTGTTGTCGAAGGCGACGAAGATCTGCGTGCCCTTGGGCAGGGTCAGCGCCACCCGCTCGGCCTCAGCGCGCGCAGTGCGTGCCACGTCCAGCGAGTTGGCGGTGGAGGTCTTGACGATGCCCAGGCCGATGCCGGGCTCGCCGTTGCTGCGGTAGTACGCGCGGCGTTCGGCCGAGGCCAGCTCGATCTTCGCCACGTCGCCCATGCGCACCACGTAGCCGTCGCGGCCCTTGCCCAGCGGGATGGTCGCGAAATCCTCGGGCTTGATGTAGTTGCGTTCCACGCGCAGGGTGAAATCGCGGTCGGTCGACTCGATGCGGCCGGCCGGCAGCTCCACGTTCTCGTTGCGCAGTGCGGTTTCCACGTCGCCGGTGGTCAGCCCGCGCGCGGCCAGCTGGTCACGGTCCAGCCAGATCCGCATCGCATAGCGCTGGCGGCCGCCGATGCGGACCTGGGCCACGCCATCGAGGCTGGAGAAACGATCGACCACGTAGCGGTCGGCGTAGTCGCTCAACTCCAGCGTGTCCATGGTCGAGGACACCATGTTGAACCAGATGATCGGGTCGGCATCGCTCTCGACCTTGGCAATCTCTGGTGGCCGCGCCTCTTCCGGCATGCGGTCGGCGACGCGGCTGACCGCATCGCGCACGTCGTTGGCCGCCGCTTCGATATCACGGTTGGAGGTGAACTCGATGCTGACCTGCGAGCGGCCGTTGGTGCTACGCGCGTTGATCGTATCGATGCCTTCGATGCCAGCCAGCGCATCTTCCAGCACCTGGGTGATGCGGCTTTCGATGACCGCCGCCGACGCGCCGGTGTAGTCCACCGACACCGAAACGATCGGAGGGTCGATGGCGGGCAGTTCGCGCAGGGTCAGGCGGGTGAAGGACATCACGCCCAGCACCAGCAGCAACAGGCTCATCACCACGGCGAACACCGGCCGCTGGATGGAGATGTCGGACAGCTTCATCCGCCGTGGCCCTCGGTCGCGATCGGCGCCGGCGCGTCAGCCGGTTTGGCGCCAGAGGCCGGTGCGGCGTCCTTCGCAGCGACCTTCAGGCCCGGGCGCAGCTTGCCGGTGCCATCGACCACGATGCGCTGGCCTGCTTCCAGGCCCTGCCGGATCTCGACCACGCCGGCACGGCGCGCGCCGGTTACCACGTCCACCCGCTCGACGCTGTCGTCGGCCTTGATGCGGTACACGAAGGTATCGCGGCCGACCTGTACCACGGCGATTTCCGGGACCACCAGCGCCGGGCGCTCGGGGCGGAACAGGCGCACGTCCAGCAGCATGCCCGGGCGCAATGCGTGGTCGCCATTGGCGAAATCGGCGCGCACGGTCACCGCACGGGTGGCCGGATCGATGCGCGCATCGATGGTGCTGACCACGCCCTCGAAGGTGCGACCCGGCCAGGCCACGCTGGTGGCACTGACCTTGTCACCAACGCCCAGCGCAGCCAGCTCCACTTCCGGCACCTGGAAATCGACATGCATGTGCTCGATGTCGTCGAGCGTGGCGATGACCGTGGTCGGGGTCAGCAGCGATCCCGGACTGACCTGGCGGATGCCAAGCACACCGGCAAAGGGCGCACGCACACGGCGGTCGCCAATGTCTGCCTGCATCTGCATCACGCGCGCCTCGGCGGCGTCGCGGATCGACTTCTGCGTATCCAGCGTGGCGCTGGACACCAGCCGCTGGGCGGCCAGTTCGCGCTGGCGCTTGTACAGCTGATCGGCTTCATGGAAAGTGGCCTGCGCCTGCACCAGTGCGGCTTCCTGGGCCTGCCCGCGCAGCGTCACGATCGGCGCACCGGCAGCAATGTGCTGGCCGCTCTCGAAGTGCACTTTCTCGACGATCTCGCTCACTTTGGCAGTGACGCTGATCGACTCGCGCGCCTTGGCCGTGCCCAGTGCCTGCAGGGTGTCGTTCCACTGCGTGGGCTGCACGACCTGCGCGGTGACCGGCACCGCTTCGCCCTGCCGACGTGCGGCGGCCTCCTGTTTGCCTGCGCACCCGGCCAGCACGGCCAGGCTGAGGCCGAGGGCCAGGGTCGAAGCGATACGAGCCAACATGAACGGTCCTGATTGATCCACGGCCGCCGAGTGTAGGCAAGTGCCCATAAAAGCGGTATGTGCCAAGCGTTTACCGGCGTGGAACTTAGGCTGCGATAGCGCCTTGAACCCGTTCCGTGCAAGGCTGCCATGGGCAGTGTCGGCGTGTGTCGGGGTGTATCCAGTGGTGCACCACCGCGGCCGTCATCGTAGAGTCGAACCTGCCCGACCGAGGGCGTCGGGCGGGGACGGATCCTGGCGGGGATCCGGCCCCGTTTTTTTATGCCCGGCGGATCAATACCGGTAGTTCAACTTCATCCACACGCTGCGCCCCGGCTCGTTGATCCGCACCGGGTCGGCCGGGAAGCCGAAGTCGGCGCTGCCGGCCAGGTTCAGGTGCTCGCTGTAGGCGCGGTCGAACAGGTTGTCGACGCCGGCGCTGAGCTGCAGCTGCGAACTGAAACGGTACGCGGCATTGAGCGCGAAGGTGGCAAACCCGGCGCTCGGCCCGAGGTCCTGCGCGACCACGTTGCCCTGTCCATCTGCGACACGATGCTGATGGGTCACCGCGCGCAGCAATGCGCCGGCACTCCAGCGCTGGCCCTCCCAGTTCGCGCTCAGGCGTGCTTCCAACGGCGGCATCTGCGGCAGCGGACGCTGCTGGTCGCGGTTCTCTCCCCAGGCATAGGCCAGCGTGCCGCCCAGCTTCCACTGCTCGGTCAGGCTCACTTCCAACCCGGCCTCGGCACCGGCAATGCGCGCCTCGACGTTGCTGGCCTGGCTCATGCCCATCATGCCGCTGCCGTGGTAGGTGAACAGGATGTAGTCCTGGATCTGCCCGGCATAGGCCGAGACCCAGGCCTGCACGCGCGGTCCCTTGTACTGCAGGCCCACGTCGAGCTGGGTGGTGCGCTCGGGCTGGATGCCGGCAAACGCGTTCATTGCACCGGCCGGTCCGTGGTCGGGCGAGAACAGCTCCCAGTAGTCGGGCATGCGTTCGCTGTGGCCGAGGCCGGCGTACCAGGTCAGGCCGTCGGCCAGGTCCTGCTCGTAGCGCAGGAAGCCACTGCCGAGCCACGCCTTGCGCTTTTGCTCGGCCGTTGGGTTGGGCCGGCTGCCCATCATTCCACGGATCGACTGCCGCTCATCACGCACGCTGGCACGATCGATGCGCAGGCCGCTGATCCAGCGCTGATCGGTGCCGGCGCCGAGGGTCAACTCGGTGAAAACGCCATAGCGGCGGAAGCTGGCATCGGTCTGCCACGCCGCCTGGCGATAGGTGCCCCGGCCCATGCCCATTCGCCCACGATGGCGGCTGTCCTCGCCATCCACACCCGCCACCAGTTGCACGTCCTGCCGGCGCCACTCGGAACTGACCCGGCCGCCCTGGGTGCGTCGGTCCACGTTCGATGCCATCGGCATCGGCATCATGCTGTGCGGATTCGGCGTTCGCAGCGTGTAGTTGTCCATCACGTGGTCGGCCTCGTTGTAGTACACGTTGGCCTGCACTGTGTCCCAGGCACCCGGCAGATTGCGCTTCTCGAAGCGCGCGGCGTAGCTGGTGCGTTCGAACGCGGCACCGTCCATGCCGCGCCCCGCGTAGCGTGCGATCGCATCGCCGGCACCGGCAGAAATTTCCAGCAGCGTGTCGGCATCCGGCGTCCAGCCGATCGCCACGTCACCGTTCCACTTGCGCCACTGCGATGGCACCACATCGCCGTTGCCGTCCTTGTAGTCATCGGCTTCGGAACGGTTGCCGCTGGCGCGCACATAGCCGGTCGGGTTGCCCAGGGTCAGGTCCAGCACCTGGTCGTTGCGGTTGCGCGAACCGACCAGCGTACTGGCATCGGCACGCAGGCCCGGTTCCTCGAAGCGCGGTGTATCGCGTTCGAAGCGCACGGTGCCGGCCGAGGCACCTGCCCCCAGCGCACGCTCTGCGGGCCCTTGATGATGGTCAGGCGGTCGAAGCTCTCCGGTGCGATGTAGGACAGCGGGTTGTCCATGCGCGAGGGGCAGGCGCCGATCAGGTTGCCGTCATTGCTGAGGATGTTCAGGCGCGAACCCAACATGCCGCGCAGCACCGGGTCACCGTTGGTGCCGCCGTTGCGGATGGCGGAGAAGCCAGGAACGGTCTTCAGGTAATCGGCGCCGTCACTGGCAGGGACCGGCTGCCGCGGCAGGCGTGGATCGGTCACCCAGTGCAGTGGCGACGAAGGCGCGGCGGCGGTGACCACCAGCGTATCGAGAGTGCGCGCCTCTTCGGCGGGCGCGGCATGGGCGAGCGTTGCAGCTGCGGCCAGGCCAAGGGCAACCGGCAGGCGCACGCAGGCGCCCGCGGGGCGGGAAGTCATTTTCATCGGAACAGCTCCAAGGTACGCACGCGCGCACGGCGCCCGGTCAGGCGTCGTGCGGCAGATTCGACAGGAAAATCAGCGGACGATGGAGGCGCGCGGTGGCCCACGCGCGGCGTGTGCCGGCCAGCGCAGTGCCGGTAGTACCTGCTGTGACCACGGGAATACCAGCCGCGGCCGCCACAGCAGTGGCAACAGCAGCACCAGTACAGCCAGCCACGGCAGCAGGCGCATGGCCAGCACGCAGTATTCGCAGGCTTCGCCATGCATGGCGTGGGGATCGGCCGGTGGGGTCGGACTCCGTTGCCCGTGCAGAGGGCTCTGACCCACTGCGGCAGCGTCGTGGTGCATGTGCGCGTGGTCCATGCCTGCCATCGCCGCGTGGTCCATCGGCGGCGCCTGCAGCGCCCGGCTGACCAGTGGCGCAAGCACCATCAGCAGCGTCGCCAGGACGGCGAGCTGCAGCAGGAGGCGCTGCGGGCGGGACAGGCGGGTCACCCCGCTAGTGTAGAGGCGGGTCCAGGGTTGCCCGTGCGACGAACCGTCGCAGGCGTTTGCGACACCCCGTCGCGGGGGTGTTCGGCAGGGCTGCGCCCTGCACCTGCAGAGACCACGTCCACGGCAAGAGCCCAAGCAACAGCAAAAGCAAAAGCGGTTTCCTGTGGGTAGGCGGGGTGGGTCCGGTTGCGGGGGACGCCGTAAATACGTCCATGCAGGCTCGGCTCACGCCCCCGCAACCGGACCCACCCCGCCTTCGACAGTCTTCTGCGGTCTGTTGAAACGGCTCTTGGGGTCAGATCCGTTTTCCGCAGGAAAACGGATCTGACCCCAGATGCATTTCCATATCTGACAGGTTTCATCCACGCATGGCGTGGATCTACCGTGTCGACCAAGGTCGACACCTACCAACAGCCATCGGAATCTGTCAGAGGCGGGGCGGTGTGGGCAGGCAGGACCGTTGGCGCCATGGATGGCGCCATCGAGCCCCCAGGGATGGGTTTACGGCGTGTCCTGCCTGCCCACACCGCCCCGCCGCCCCACGGAAGCCAGCAGTTGCAGTTGCTTCGGCTTTTGCCTTTGATTCGGCAGGTGCAGGGCTGCACGCCCTGCTCGACCCACCTCACACCGTGATGGTCTGGGTCAGCGACTCCCAGGTCGGTGGCACCGGCCACGCTGCGGCCTGGTTTCCATCCAGCACCCGCCGCAGGTCGCGCGGATCAATCTGTGGGGCCAGCACGTGCACCAGCTCCAGCGCGTAATCACGCAGCACGCGGTCGCGCGGCAACACCGCCCAGGCGATGCACTCGCTGATCGGATCCGGCGCCGGCCACGACCTCAGGTCTTCGTCATTGGAACTGACCGCCATCTCGGCCAGCAGGCCTACGCCCAGGCCCGTGCGCACGTAGGTCTTGATCAGGTCGGCATCGAGCGCGGTCAGCGCCAGGTCGGGCACCAGCCCATTGGCGGCGAAGGCGCGTTGCAGGGAAGAGTTCGGTCGGGTCGAGGATTCGTAGCTGATCAACGGCTGGCGGGCCAGCGCGGCCAGGTCCGGTGCGCGGCCGGCGCGGTCCAACGGGTGGCCCTTGGGTACCACCACCAGGCGCCGCCAGCGGAACAGCGGCACTGCGATGCCGTCGGTTGGCTCACCGCCTGCGGTGCTGATGATGGCGATATCGGCGTCACCCTGGTTCAAGCGGTCCAGCGCGTCGGTTTCACCGGCCTGCTGCAGGTGCACGCTGACCTGCGGATAGGCCTGCTTGATCGCCGCCACCGCCGGCGGCAACACGAAGCGCGCCTGGGTGTGCGTGGTGGTCAGGATCAGCTGGCCCTGGCTTTCGCGCCGCTGGTTTGCCGCGTACGTACGGATGTTGTTGGCTTCGGCCAGCACTGCGCGGGCACGCGCGATGACTTCGGTTCCGGCCGGGGTAACCGACTCCAGGCTGCGCCCCTTGCGCACGAACAGCAGGAAGCCGAGCTCGTCCTCCAGCTGCTTGAGCTGCTTGGACAGGCCGGGCTGGGTGGCGTGCACGCGCGAGGCGGCCAGCGTGATGTTCAGCTCGGCGTCGGCGATGGCTACCAGGTAGCGCAGCTGGGTCAGCGTCATGGGCAGGCAGGCGGCATGGGGCGGAAGTCCACTCTAGGGTCAA
Organism: Stenotrophomonas sp. pho; assembly: GCF_006228405.1. NCBI lineage: Bacteria > Pseudomonadati > Pseudomonadota > Gammaproteobacteria > Lysobacterales > Lysobacteraceae > Stenotrophomonas > Stenotrophomonas sp. pho. Next base: position 3,554,819 of record NZ_CP029759.1, read on the forward strand.
TTGCCGTCACCAGCTTATAACCAAAGGTTGTTTAAGAAAGGTATCTGGTCATTTCCGGGCGTCATATGCCGGCGCTACGGTCAGCCGGCAGCCGCTGGCCTGAACGGCCAGCCCTCTCCCCTTCGCCCGCCGTGACCCGTCGCGGCCCCGTTTCCGGAGCGCTCCCATGGCCCTGTACGACTCCATCCTCGATACCGTCGGCAACACCCCCATCGTCAGGCTGCAGCGCCTGGCGCCGCCACAGGTCAGCGTCTACGCCAAGGTCGAGTCGTTCAACCCGGGCGGCTCGGTGAAGGACCGCCTGGCGCTGGCGATCATCCTCGATGCCGAAGCACGCGGCCTGCTCAAGCCGGGCGACACGATCGTGGAGGCCACCTCGGGCAACACCGGCGTAGCACTGGCGATGGTCGCCGCCGCGCGCGGCTACAAATTCGTGGCCACCATGGTCGAAACCTTCTCGGTCGAGCGCCGCAAGCTGATGCGTGCCTACGGCGCCAAGGTGATCCTGACCCCGGCCGCCGAGCGCGGCAGCGGCATGGTGCGCAGGGCGGCCGAGCTGGCCGAGCAGCACGGGTGGTTCCTGGCCAGCCAGTTCGCCAACCCGGCCAACCCGGCGTATCACCGCAACACCACCGCTGCCGAGATCCTGCGCGACTTCGCCGGCAAGCGGCTGGACTACTTCGTCAGCGGCTGGGGCACCGGCGGCACGCTCACTGGCGTAGGCGAAGTGCTGAAGGTGGCACGCCCGCAGACCCGCATCATCGCCACCGAACCGGCCGGCGCCGCCCTGCTCAAGGGGGATGACTGGAAGCCGCACAAGATCCAGGGCTGGACCCCGGACTTCGTGCCGGACGTGCTCAACCGCGACGTGGTGGATGAACTGGTCTCGGTCGAAGACGATCGTGCAATCGCCACCGCGCGTCGCCTGGCCGCCGAGGAAGGCATCTTCGTCGGCATCTCCGCCGGCGCCACCGTGGCCAGCGCGCTGGACATCGCTGCCCGCGCTGAACCGGGCTCGGTGATCCTTGCGATGCTGCCGGACACCGGTGAACGTTACTTCTCCACGCCGCTGTTCGCCGATGTGAACGAAGGATCCGACGACGACTGGCTGGCCGGCCTGCCGTAACAGCCGGGGTCAGAGCCTTTTCCGTTCGGAAAAGGATCCGGCTCCTTCCCGCTTCAGCCTGCGTGAAGGCGTCGCCCGCCATCGTGCGCGAAGGCCGTTGGATCGCAGCGCGTGAGACGGTCATGACGCAGCATCGATGCCCTGTCCCCTACCGTGGGAACAGCCGGCGCAGATGCTGCGCGGATCACCTCACAGGCAGGAGACGGACGCATGAAGATCGAGGTTTGGCAGGGCGACATCACGACCCTGGCGGTGGATGCGATCGTCAACGCGGCCAATGAAACGCTGCTCGGTGGCGGCGGTGTCGACGGCGCGATCCATCGTGCGGCCGGGCCCGCCTTGCGGGCCGAATGCGAGCAGTTGCCGGAGCTGCGCCCGGGCGTGCGTTGCCCGACGGGTGAAGTGCGCGCCACCGGTGCCCATGCGTTGCCGGCGCGCCATGTACTGCACACGGTAGGCCCGGTCTGGCACGACGGCCAGCGCGATGAACCGGCGTTGCTGGCCAACTGCTACTGGAAGTCACTGCAGCTGGCCGAATCACTGGGCGTGCACTCCATCGCCTTCCCGGCGATCAGCTGCGGCGTGTATGGCTACCCGTTGTACCAGGCCGCGCAGATCGCGGTCACCGAAACACTGGCCTGGCAGCGCAGCCATGCGCAACCGATGCGCATCGTGCTGGTGGCGTTCAATACCGCGACGGCCAAGGCCTACCAGCAGGCGTTGAGCGCCGCCGGGCAAAGCGCGGACAGCGAACCGCACGGGTCGCTGCTGCCGCCGCTGGGGGATGCGGGCTTTGCCGCCGCGCACTGAACCGTGGTGCTTCAGGTAAAAGAAAAGGCCGGGCATTGCCCGGCCTTTTCCGTTGCAGCGTAGTGCTCTTCCACGCACGGCGTGGATCACACTCAGCGACTGGAGGCTTCCACCGCGGCGGCATCATCGGCCACGGCGGCTGCGTCGGCTGCGGCACGTGCCGCCGAGGCTGCGGCCCCGTCGGCGCTCGCGCCATCCACCTGCACGCGCACTTCCACCATGCCTGCGCCATTGTTCAGGCTGGACACATCGACGGTGTAGTGACCGGCCGGCAGGGTTTCTTCCAGGCGTGAATTGGTACCGTTGCCGCCGTCGTCGTCGGTCAGCTCGACATCGCCGCCAACCACGCGCAGCAGGGTATCGACCTGGCTGGAGATCGCATCCAGGCGCACATCGGCCGGGCGGTCCAGGGACAGCAGGAAGCGGCGGCGGCCATCGTTGTCGAGCATCGTGTACACGCTCCCCGACTTCGGCAGCGCCGTACCATCGCGCTCGACCAGATTGCCGGGCAGCTCGATGCGGGTGGCCGACAGGGTGAACATGCCGCTGACGCCGTCGCCCAGGCCACGCGCGGTCAGGGTGTACTTGCCCGGCTTCAGCGACAGGGTCAGGCGCGAGTTGGTGCTGTCACCGCCGTCGTCATTCTCGGCATCCACGCCCTGGCCCGACAGCTTCAGCACTGGATCGAAGACCTCCGACACCAGGCGGATCTCGTACAGGCCGGCCTTGTCCACCTGCAGGGTGTAGTCCTGGGAACCACCGGCCAGCATGTCGACGATCTCGCCGCTGCCCGCCAGCGGCTTGCCGTCGTACGGCACCAGCTTCTCGGCACGCAGGCGGTACGGACCATAGTCGGTCGAGCCGTTGGCGTTGACCGCCACCTGGTAGATGCCGCCACCGTTGGCACGGAAGGCCAGCGAGACGTCGCCTTCGCGCTCGTAGCCGGTGTTGCTGCTGGCCACCAGGCTGCCGTTGTTGAACACGGCAATCGAGCCGCTCAGCGAACCGGTCAGCTTCAGTCCGACCAGTTGCTTGTCTTCCAGCTTGATCTGGTAGAGCTGGTGGTGGCTGCCGTCGTTGTAGTTGATGCCGCTGCGCGAGGTGATCTCGCCGGATACCGGCTTGTCGAAATCGAGCGACGCGGCCTTGCCCGCATCCGCGCCGCCGCCGATGCGGTTGCAACCGCCGGCGACCAGGACCGTGGCTACGGCCAGTGTGATTGCTGCCAAACGCATGTTGTTTCTCCTTGGCCTTCCATGTGGTTCCCACGCACCGGCCAGGCGCATGGGGGCGGAAAAGATACCCGCAAAAGCAAACGCCGGCGTGATGCCGGCGCTGCCTTGTTCATCCAGCGATGGGACGGATCAACCGTTCCACTTGCCCAGCGCCGCCAGGCCGTTGTCCCTGGCGCGCTCGTACACGGTCTTCTGGGCAGCAGCGTAGTTGCCCTTCATGTCCTTGGCCCACAGCTTCAACGCGGCCTGCTGCATGGCGCGGCCGTAGGAGAAGCTCAGCGGCCACGGCAGGTTGCCCAGCTGGTTCATCGCGTTCAGGTGCTCGGTGGACTGCTCGTCGCTCTGGCCACCGGACAGGAACACGACGCCCGGCAGGATCGCCGGCACGGTGCTCTTCAGGCACATCACGGTCGACTCGGCCACTTCCTCGACGTCGGCCTGCTCATCGCAGCCCTTGCCGGAGATGACCATCGACGCCTTCAGGATGGTGCCTTCCAGCAGCACGTTCTGCTGGTACAGGGCGTCGAACAGCGAACGCAGGGTGGCTTCGGTGACTTCGTAGCAGGTCTCGATGTCATGATCGCCGTCCATGATCACTTCCGGCTCGACCATCGGCACCAGGCCGCATTCCTGGCACAGCGCTGCATAGCGGGCCAGCGCATGGGCGTTGGATTCGATGCAGGTACCCGACGGGATGCTCTCGCCGATGTTGATGACTGCACGCCACTTGGCGAAGCGCGCGCCCAGCTTGTAGTACTCCTGCAGGCGCTCACGCAGGCCATCGAGGCCTTCGGTCACCAGCTCGCCCGGGCAGCCGGCCAGCGGGTGCGCACCCTTGTCCACCTTGATGCCCGGAATCATGCCGTGGTCGGCCATGTACTTGGCGAACGGCACGCCGTCCTTGGTCGACTGGCGGATGGTTTCGTCAAACAGGATGGCGCCGGAAATGTGCTCGTTGAGCTTCGGCGTGGTCAGCAGCAGCTCGCGGTAGGCGCGACGGTTCTCCTCGGTGTTCTCGATACCGACGCCGGCGAAACGCTTGGCGATGGTAGCGGTGGATTCGTCGATCGCGATGATGCCCTTGCCCGGGGCGACCATGGCCTGGGCGGTTTCAGCCAGCTGTTCGATGCTCATGTATTTCCTGTGGCGGGTGCGGGAAAAACACAAGTATAGCCCCGCGGCCCGTTGCCTCGCCGTGGAGGACAGGATGGAAACGCTTCCAATGTCCGCACCGGACACGCCGTGTCCTGCCGTCGGGGTCAGGGCCCCTGCGGGATCTGACCCCGGGGTCGGATCCGCAACGCGGCGCCGGCCCCAGGGCAGCACTACTTACAGGTCGCCCAGGCCGATGGCGCGGCCGTCCTCACCCACTTCCAGCAGGCGCAGGGTATTGGTGGCACCGTGGGTTTCCATGTGCTCGCCACTGGTGAACACGACGCGATCACCAGCCTGCAGCAGTTCCGATTCCACCAGCAGGCGGATGCTGCCGCGCGCGGCTTCACGCGGGGTCAGGCCGCGGCTGTCGAAGTTGATCGGGAACACATCGCGCATCAGCGCCATCTGCCGGCGCGCACCGTCATGGCGGGTCACCGCGAACACCGGCGCCTTGGCCCTGAAACGCGACAGGTAACGTGCGGTGCCACCGGATTCGGTCATCGCCACGATCGCGCGCACGCCCACGTGCTGCGACAGGAACATGGTGGCCATGGCAATCGCCTGGTCGGCACGTTCCAGGTTGCGCGGCGACGCGTTGAAGTCGGTCTCGGTCTGGAACTGGCGCTCGGCACCCAGGCAGATGCGTGCCATCGCCTCCACGGCCTTGACCGGGTAGGCGCCAGCGGCAGTTTCCGCCGACAGCATCACTGCGTCGGTGCCGTCGATGACCGAGTTGGCCACGTCCAGTACTTCGGCGCGGGTCGGGATCGGGCTTTCCACCATCGACTGCAGCATCTGCGTGGCGGTGATCACCACCTTGTTCTGCGCCAGCGACGCCTTGATGATCTTCTTCTGCAGGCCCGGCAGCTCGGCATCGCCGATTTCCACGCCCAGGTCGCCACGGGCGACCATCACCACGTCGCTGGCCTCGACGATTTCTTCCAGGTTCTCGATTGCCTCGGTGCGCTCGATCTTCGACACCAGCGCGGCATCACAGCCGTGCGAACGGGCGATGTCGCGCGCATCGTTCATGTCCTGCGCATTGCGGCAGAACGACACGGCGATGAAGTCCACGCCAATCTTGGCAACGATGCCGATCAGCTCCTTGTCGCGCTCGGTCAGCGCACCCAGCGAGAGGCCGCCGCCCTGCTTGTTCAGGCCCTTGCGGTCGGACAACACACCATCGTTGAGCACGGTGTTGACGATACGGTCGCCCTGTACTTCCACCACCTGCAACTGCATCAGGCCGTCGTCGAGCAGCAGCACATCACCCGGGCCGACGTCCTGCGGCAGGCCGAGGTAGCTCACGCCCACCTCGCTGGCAGTGCCCGGGCCGGCGTTCTCGCTGGCGATCAGGTCGAAGCGGTCGCCCGCCTTCAGCTGCACCTTGCCTTCGGCGAAGCGCTCGATGCGGATCTTCGGGCCCGGCAGGTCGGCCAGGATGCCCACTTCCACGCCCACGCGGGCCGCAGCGGCACGCACTTCGGCGGCACGCTTGGCCTGGCCGGACGGATCGCCATGGCTGAAGTTGAGGCGCACCACGTTGACGCCGGCGCGGAACAGATCCTCCAGCACGCCCGGCGGGTCAGTGGCCGGACCGAGGGTGGCAAGGATCTTGGTGCGACGCTGACGCTCGAACATGGTGGATGGGCCTCTCCCGATAAAGAACGGAAATTAGCACATCCTTCACGCCGCATGTATACGGTTACAGCCTTGTGCCGCCTGACTTCGCGGGTCATGGAATGGACATCATCCGGACATACGCTGGCGCAGGGGGGCGGTTCTGTGGAGCCGAGCATGGGCTCGGCTCCACAGGAAGCTAGGCCAGCAGCGCTTCCAGCTGCGCCGGCTCACGTGCCAGCTGGCTGGCACCGGCTTCCGTCAATTCCGCCTCTCCGCCAAAGCCCCACAGCACGCCGACACTACGCAGGCCGTGGTGGCGCGCGCCTTCGATGTCCATGCGCCGGTCGCCGATCATCCAGCACTGTGCAGGCTGCACCTGCAGCCGGCGCAGTGCCTCGCCGACCAGTTCCGGCTTGTGGCTGCGCGAGCCATCCAGGGTTGAACCGACGATCTCCTCGAACAGCCCACCGAACGGCAGGTGGGCGAGGATGCGGCGCGCGTGCGGCTCGTTCTTGGCGGTGACCACCGCCAGCCGGTGTCCACGGCCATGCAGCGTGCGCAGCGTGCCTTCCACCTGCGGGTACACCGTGTGCTCGCGCCAGCCTTCGACGTCGAAGCGCTCCGGTAGTAGCCCACAGCCTGTTCCACCCGCGCCGGTTCGACGAACAACGGCGCGAAGGTGGTGCGCAGCGAAGGACCGATCCAGCCCAGCAGGGTTTCCTGCGGCGGCACCGGATGGTCCATCTTCTGCAGCGCATAGGCGATGCAGGCGGTGATGCCCACCTGCGAATCGATCAGCGTGCCGTCGAGATCGAAGAACAGCACATCCTTGCCGCGCTCGGCGCTCATGCGCCGCGCGCGTCGAGTGCGGCGACAGCCGGCAAGGTCTTGCCTTCCAGGAATTCCAGGAACGCACCACCACCAGTGGAGATGTAGCTGACGTCGCCGGCGATATCGAACTTGTCGACTGCGGCCAGGGTGTCGCCACCGCCGGCGATGGAGAACGCCTTCGAGCTGGCGATCGCGCGGGCCAGCGCTTCGGTGCCCTTGCTGAAGGACTCGAACTCGAACACGCCGACCGGGCCGTTCCAGACCACGGTGCCGGCCTTCTCGATCAGCTGCGCGTACTGCGCGGCGGTCTGCGGGCCGATGTCCAGGATCAGGTCGTCTTCGGCAACGGCATCGACCGCCTTCACTTCCGCGGCAGCGTCGGGCAGGAACTGCTTGGCGGTGACCACGTCAACCGGCAGCGGAATGTCGGCGCCGCGTGCCTTGGCATCGGCCACGATCTTCTTCGCGGTATCCAGCAGGTCCGGCTCGTACAGGGACTTGCCGACGTTGTAGCCAGCTGCGGCGATGAAGGTATTCGCGATACCGCCACCGACGATCAGCTGGTCGACCTTGCCAACCAGATTGGCCAGCAACTCCAGCTTGGTGCTGACCTTGCTGCCGGCGACGATGGCCAGCAGCGGCTTGGCCGGTGCATCCAGCGCCTGCGCCAGCGCGTCCAGCTCGGCCATCAGCAGCGGGCCACCGGCCGCGACCGGTGCGAAGCGGATGACACCATGGGTGGAGGCCTGCGCACGGTGCGCGGTACCGAAGGCATCCATCACGAACACGTCGCACAGGGCGGCGTACTTCTTCGACAGGGCCTCGTCGTCCTTGCCCTCGCCGACGTTCATGCGGCAGTTTTCCAGCAGCACCAGCTGGCCCGGCTGCACGTCGACGCCGTCGACCCAGTCGCGCACCAGCGGAACGTCGCGGCCCAGCAGTTCGGACAGGCGCTGGGCGACCGGTGCCAGCGAATCGGCCTCGCTCCACACGCCTTCCTTCGGGCGCCCCAGGTGCGAGGTGACCATCACCGCCGCGCCCTGCTCCAGCGCGCGCTTGAGCGTCGGCAACGAAGCGGTGATGCGCTGTTCGGAGGTGATGCGGCCATTCTCGATCGGCACGTTCAGATCCTGGCGGATCAGCACGCGCTTGCCGGAGAGGTCGAGGTCGGTCATGCGGACAATGGACATGGGCAACTCTTTGGCTCGGGGACGGGATGCCGGTCTGCGGCAGACGGCCATTGTATCGGGTGCGGCTGGTGGGAGGGCCGATGCCTGCGGCAGGCAGAGGCGCAGGGCAAATGCAACAGCAACAGCAACGGCCAAAGCGCTGGCGCTTCGTGGTGCTGTGAGTGGGCCGGGGTGGTGTGGGCTGGCAGGGGACGCCGTGAATCCATCCCTGGAGGCTTGGCAGCCGCATCCATGCGGCTGACTGATCTGGCCCCCTGAAAACGGACGCCATGAAGCCGTTTCAGGCGGCAGCCCGGAGCTGCCGGGCGTAGTTGTTAGGCGAGTGGTAGCCCAGCGCCGAGTGTAGCCGGGCTGGATTGTAGAAGCCGTGGATGTAAGCAGCGATGCACTGGCTGGCTTGTTCCCTACTGGCGTAAGGCTCGGCAGCCTCTTCTGTCTTGAGCGTCGCAAAGAAGCTCTCGGCCACCGCGTTGTCCCAGCAATTGCCAGGCCGGCTCATGCTTTGGACCACGTCATGGGACTGCAGCAGCTGGCGAAACTCGTTCCCCCAGTACTGCCCACCACGATCTGAATGGAAGATCAGGCCGGGTCGTTGTGGATGCAGAGCCCAGGCATTGGCAAATGCTTTCACCACCAGCTCTTCAGTCAGACGCTTGGAAACGCTGTAGCCCAGCACCTGCCGGGTCTGGACGCTGATGACCACGGCCAGATGCAGCCATCCCTGGCGGGTGGGGACATACGTGATATCCCCGACCCACGCCGTCGGTCCGGTTCCGGGGGCAAATTGCCGATCCAGCAGGTTGGGGGCGAGCTGAGATGAGCCGCCGGAGGACTTGGGTCGGAATCGGCCTTTGGTCTTGCCCTGGATTCGCTCCTCGGCCATTAACCGTGCCACGCGCTTGTGGCCGACTGGATGATTCCTGGCTCGTAAGGCCCTGACCAGCCGACGTCGCCCATAACTGCGCTTGCTGGTCACATGAATGGCCCGAAGCTCGGTACGCAGGGCCGAATCGGCATCGCACGCTTGGGCACATTGCCGACGCAGGTAATCATGGAATCCAGAGACAGAAACCCCAAGAACCCGACACAACAACCTGGTCGGGTAGTGAGTCCTTTGACTGGCGACGAAGGCGTACCTCACTTGGACTCTCTGGCAAAGAACGCCGCCGCTTTTTTTAGGATTTCCCGCTCCATCTTCAGATTGGCGTTCTCGGCCCGAAGGCGGCTGATCTCGCTTTCCAGGTCGGTGGTTGGCCTGCGAGCCTCAGAGGTCAGAGACCGGCCAGCACGGACCGCGTCAAGCCAATTTGCCAGCGTCTTGACCGACATCTCCAGCTGACGGGCTGCTGCGGCAGGCCCGAGCGACTCGGCCAACTCCACGGCTTGGTGCTTGAACTCATCGGTATAGCTACGACGGGTGATACGGGACATAAGGGACCTCCAAGTGCGATCAAAGTATCGCTTCTTGGCGTCCGCTGACGGGGGGCCAGATCAGACACCCCTGCCAGCCCACACCGCCCCGGCCTCGACAGGCACCTGAGGTGATGCAGATGGCAAAGGCAAAAGCGGTTTCTGGTGTCGGAGAAAAATGTAGAGCCGAGCCCGTGCTCGGCTGGGTCTATCGCGAACAGCAGCCGAGCATGGGCTCGGCTCTACAAAGAGCGCCCTGCCAAGCAGCTTTTGCTCTCCTTTTTTTCTTTCCGTGGGTGGACGCACACGGAAATTGTCAGAGGCCGGGCGGGGTGGGTTCGCGGGGGTGCCAGCCGCATGGATGCGGCTGCCAAGCCTACAAGGACGTACTTGCGGCGTCCCCCACGAACCCACCCCGCCCGGCCAAGCGCTGCTTTTGCTTTACGCGACCAACCGCCCACCCACGAGGGGCTGCGCCGTTCGCCGGAACCTACGCCGAAGGCGCAGGCTTCTGCCGAAGCAGGCTGAGCGCCAGGCCACCCACCACCAGTACGCCCAGGCCCAGCAACGCCCACAGCAACCACGATTTCCAATCGCGCTGCGGCTTCAGCGCCGCATCGCCGGCCAGCGGCTCCGGGCTGCCTTCCAGGCGCGCCAGTGTTGGCTGCCACGAAGGATCGTTGCGCTGCCGAAGTTCCTCGATCAGCACCCGATCGGCGCGTCCGTGCGGCGCGCGGTCGCGCTGCCCACCGCCAGTGCGTAGGGCGCCGCACCCTGGCTCAGGAACACCAGCACTTCCGGCTGGTAACCCAGGCGCAGCGTCGGCGCGGTGGCGGTTTCCGCCGGATTCGCCACCAGTTTCCAGTAGCGGTCGCGGTGCACCCCGCCCAGCGGCTGTGCCGCCGACTGCTGGCGCTGGCCCTGCGTGCCCTGCTGCACCTGGTAGGCGATCCACGGCGCGCTGCGACGTTGCCATTCCGCACTCTCGTCATCGCGGCTGAACAGCGTCCATTGCACCAGGCTGTTATCGGTGCTGGCGACATCGGCACGTGCCACCGGGAACCGGCCATCCATCTCGAAGGTGTACTCGCCCTTGCCCGACGACGTCGGCTCCAGCGACAGCCATTCCCAGGGCAGCGTGGCCGGAGCTGGCGGCAGTTCCGCCAGTACGCCGCGCAGGGTCGGCAGGCGCGAGTCGCCCTGCGCCAGGATGCGCAGGTAGCGTGCAGCGCCGTCCACCTGCAGGCGGCGCTGCAGCAGGCGCTTGCCGGCGCGCTGCAGATCCACCAGCGGCACGTCGCGGCCAATCGATCGCCAGTGCTGCAGGTCGTCACTGGCATCCAGCTGCACCTGCACCTGCAGCGGCTGGCCGCTGTCGTTCCAGTCCAGCACCAGTGCCGCCAGCGGCTGCTGATCGAGCATGCTGGCGTCGATCAGCCAGCCGCCCTGCCCGCTCGACCCTGCCCCGCCACCCACCCGCGCTTCGACCCGGCGCACGCGCCCATCGGTATCACGCTCGGTCAGCAGCTGCAGGTCGTTGCGCTGTGCATCGGCCAGCGGCGGCAGCACGAACCACGGCAGTTCACGCTGCACCGGCGACTGCGCCAGCGGCTGGTCCGGCGCCAGCAGTGCCGACGGCAACAACTGGCTGGCCGCGTTGAACACTTGCAGATCGCTGAGATCGGCGGTCACGGCACGGCGGTAGATCGCCGGCTCCAGCACGATACGGTAGGCACCGGACTGCGCACTGGACAATGTGAGCGGCCATTGCTCGGCATACTGCGTGCGGTAATCAGCCGCCTGTACCACGACGGCGGCCAGCATGCCGAACATCGCCGGCAGCAGCGCCCTGCTCCACTTCCTCATTGCGTTTCCTCCACGGTCGGCGCCGCGCTTGGCGGTGCCGGTGCCAGATAACCCACGACCGTGCACAGCAGGCCGTAGGCGATGAACGATGCGATGCCCAGCAGGTTGCCCAGGTGCTGGCGATCGACAATAACCAGCTTGGCCAGCACCACGCCCATCAGCACGGCACCGACCATCCACAACACACGCTGGCTGCGACGCGAACCCCACACCCAGGCAATCACACCCAGCACGCTCCACAACACGGTCAGGCTGGTCTGCGCCAGGCTGAAGCGCATCATCGAGGCATTCCACGCCAGTCCACCCCATTGGTGCACGCCATGCAGCACCAGGCTGGTCAACGCGAGGAAGGCCGCCAGTGCCAGCAGCGGCATGCGGATGTTCAGCAATGCCTGCGGTGCCTCACTGCCGTACAGCCAGCGCGCCAGCAGCAGCAGGCTCAGCCACTGGCCGATCTCGGCCGGATTCAGCACCGGCAGCCACAGCAGCGGTGCGGCGTCGCCCGGCAGCAGCTGGCCCAGCAGCCAACCGATCGCCAGCAGGCCGAACAGCACGCACTGCAGCGGGACGCGCGCGCTGTCGAATGCCGCGCCCAGCGGCCAGCGCAATGCGTTCCAGCGCCACAGCGACAGCGCCGCCATCAGCAGCCACGGCAAGGTCACCAGCAGGGTCGTCCAACCCTGCGCCAGGCCGGCCTCGCCACTACCCACAAGGCCAGCAACGAAAGCAGCGACGGCCACAGCAGCCACCACAGGAACTGCGCGATGCGGGCCACGGTATCGCCGCCTTGGCGCAGGCACAGCAGGGTACGCACGCCCAGTACCGCGAACACCGCCCAGGCCAGCGCGCCGTGGCCGGCGAACGGCTGGTGGTGTGCATCGCTCTGCATCAGGGCCAGCGGGAAGCCCAGCGCGAGCATGGCCAGCGCGGTCACGCCCAGCGCACGCGCCGGCTGGCGACGCTGCGCTTCGGCCGCCAGCCAGGCAGTGACCGCGGCCAGCACCAGCAACGCGTCCACTTCGGTGCGGTACGGGAAGAAGCGGGTGATCTCATGGACCAGGCCGCCCAGCCACCACAGCAGGCCCCACAGGTAATACACCAGTGCGACCTCATGACGCGGCCTGCGCTGGTAGCTCCACGCCGACGCGAAGCCGGCCAGGGCCAGCAACAGCGCGCCAACGGCGGTCGGGTTGATCAGGAAGCGCAGGTCTTCGTGCCAGTGGTCGCCACCGGCAACGAAGGCGAATGCGGCGCCGATCTGCAGCAACGCGCCGGAGACCTGCGGCAGCCACCGCTTCTGGCGCAGCCCCAACCACGCCAGGCCAGCGCCTTCCAGTGCAAACACGGCGCCCGTGGCGCGCGCCGACAATGCCAGCGGCACCGCCAGCGTGGCGAAACCCACCGCGAGCACGGCATGCGACTGCGCCAGCACGGTGTACGACGCACGTGCGATCAGCGCCCGGGCCAACACCGCGTAGATCGCCGCCAGGCCCAGCGCGCACAGTGCCAGCGTCATCGGTTGCGCGTGCAGCATGCCTGCCTGCAGCGAGAACGCGACCAGCGGCGTGCCGAACACCAGGCTGCCATCGATCAGGTCACGGCGGCCGGCCGGCTGGCGACGCGCGTACAGCAGCGGTATCAGCAGGTAGAACACGAAGAACAGCGCCAGGAACGGCTCGGTGCTGCTGAACTTGTCCGGTGCGTACTGCAGCACGCCCCAGAAGGTGCCGATGCCGAAGGTGAAGGCGAAGCCCAGCAGGTTCAGCGCGCGCCACGGGCGGAACCAGGCGATGGCGAAGATGCCCGCATTGAGCACGGCGTAATAGCTGAACAGCCCCACGTGGTTGCCACTGCCGGTGGACAGCCACAGCGGTGCCATGAAGCCGGCCAGGATGCCCAGTACGGCCAGCGTGCGCGAGTTCTGCACCACCGCCAGCACGCACAGCCCGGCCACCAGTGCGATCGAACTGGCAAAGGCAAAGGCCGGCGGAATCAGGTCGAAGCGCTTGAACGCCGCGAAGATGGTCAGCAGCAGTACGCCGATGGCACCGCCCTGCAGCGCCAGGGCAAACAGCCGCCGGCGTTCACGCTGGTGCCAACCGAAGGCCAGCAGGCCCAGCGCAGCCACGGTGATGCCGGCAAGGCGCAGTTCGATCGGCAGCACCAGCCAGCCCTGGTCGCTGACGTACTTCAGCAGCGCTGCGACACCGGCCAGCAGCACCAGCATGCCGATCTTGACCGGCACGTTGCCTTCGGTGAACCAGCGCTTGACCGCACCGATGCCACGCTCGATGACATTGGGCAGTTCCGGTTCGGAAGGCAGCGGCGGCTGCACCGGCACCGGCGGCACCGGCGGTGGCGCAGCAGGACGGGGGACAGGCACCTCGGTGGGCGTTGCTTCGCGCACCGGTGGCTGCGGGGGCTGAGGCGCAGCAGCAGCGGCGGCCGGCCGCAGGAACGGTGGATCGGCGCTGGCAGCAGGTGCGGCCACAGGCCGTTCAGGCGCGGGTGCGGTGGCGGCCGGCCTGACGGCGGCCGGCGCGGCGGCCATCGCGCTTTCCAGCGCAGCGACGCGGCGGCGCAGGCCGGCAATCATCACCAGCGCGACCACCAGCAACAGCGGAATGGCCAGAAGAACCAGTACGACCAGGGCTATCAGTGCTTCCATTGCGTGCTTCCAATGCGATCCCGCGCCCCAGCGGCGGCGGTCGACCGCCCCATGCTACGACAGGGTGGGTCCCATAAACGACGAACCCCGGCCAGGCCGGGGTCCGTCTGCGATCTACACCGGCCTTACTTGGCGGCGATGACCTTGGCCATTTCCAGGCACTTGTTGGAGTAGCCCCACTCGTTGTCGTACCAGGTCACCAGCTTGACGAAGGTGCCGTCCAGGGCGATGCCGGCGTCGGCGTCGAACACCGAGGTGCAGGTCTCGCCGCGGAAATCGGTGGCCACGACCTTGTCTTCGGTGTAGCCGAGGATGCCCTTCAGCGCGCCTTCGCTCTGTGCCTTCACTTCAGCGCAGATCTCGGCGTAGGTGGCTTCCTTCTCCAGCTCGACGGTCAGGTCGACCACCGACACGTCCGAGGTCGGGACGCGGAAGCTCATGCCGGTCAGCTTCTTGTTCAGTTCCGGGATGACCACGCCGACGGCCTTGGCCGCACCGGTGGACGAGGGAATGATGTTTTCCAGGATGCCACGGCCACCGCGCCAGTCCTTGTTGGACGGGCCATCGACGGTCTTCTGGGTGGCGGTGGCCGCATGCACGGTGGTCATCAGGCCGCGCTTGATGCCCCACTTGTCATTGATGACCTTGGCAAGCGGGGCCAGGCAGTTGGTGGTGCACGAGGCGTTGGAGATGATTGCCTGGCCAGCGTAGGTCTTGTCGTTCACGCCGAACACGAACATCGGCGTGTCGTCCTTCGACGGGGCCGACATGATGACCTTCCTGGCGCCGGCATCGATGTGCTTCTGCGCGGTTTCCTTGGTCAGGAACAGGCCGGTGGCTTCCAGCACCACGTCGGCGCCGACTTCGTCCCACTTCAGGTTGGCCGGGTCGCGTTCCTGGGTCAGGCGGATCTTCTTGCCGTTGACCAGCAGGTCGTTGCCCTGCACCGCTACGTCGGCCTTGAAGCGGCCGTGCACGGAGTCGTACTTGAGCATGTAGGCCAGGTAATCCGGCTCCAGCAGATCGTTGATGGCCACGATTTCGATGTCGTCGCCGAAGTTCAGCACCGCCGAGCGCAGGACGTTACGCCCGATGCGACCGAAACCGTTGATACCAACCTTGATTGCCATTTCTCAAGCTCCTGCAGCCGCGACGGGTGCGGCGGGATGGATAGGGCCCACAAGTCTAGCAGGCCGGGGCTGGCCACCGTGGGCCAGGCCGGGCCGCCAGCAGGTCGGCGGACAGGATTTGATCCGGATCAAAGCGTTAGCGCGGCGTGAGGCCGAGACTGTCGCCATCCACCCAGCAACGAGAACACCCCCATGCGCAAGACCTCCTCCCTGATCGTGGCCAGCCTGGCCGCCGCCCTGTCCCTCGCCGCCGCCCCGGCCATGGCCCAGTCCAAGGGCGACTGGACCGTTTCGGCCGGCGTGCACCAGGTGGCGCCGAAGTCGAACAACGGCTGGCTGGCCGGCGGCACCCTGAAGGTCGACGTCGACAACGACGTCAAGCCGACCATCACCGGCGAGTACTTCATCGCCGACAACCTGGGCATCGAAGTGCTGGCCGCGCTGCCGTTCAAGCACGACATCAACATCAACGGCCTGGGCCGCGTCGGCAGCACCAAGCAGCTGCCGCCGGTGGTGACCCTGCAGTACCACTTCAACAGCAAGGGCAAGGTGTCGCCGTTCGTCGGTGCAGGTGTGAACTACACCACCTTCTTCAGCGAAGATACCACCGGTGCATTGGCCGGCAGCAAGCTGAAGCTGCAGGATTCGTGGGGCCTGGCCGCGCATGCGGGCATCGATTTCGCGATCGGCGAGAAGGGCGCCCTGCGCGTGGACATGCGCTGGATCGACATCGACAGCAAGGTGAAGTTGAACGGCGAGAAGATCGGCACCGTCAACATCGATCCGCTGGTCTACGGCGCTTCGTACGTCTTCAAGTTCTAAAGCGGTGTGTTGAGTGCGGGGGGCTTCGCCCCCGCTCCCCCGCTATACGCAAAACCCTCGCAGCATGTTGCCCCGGTGATTGCCGGGGCTTTTTTGTGCCTGGGACTGAAGCGGTTCCGGAGCTGGGGCGAGGCGGGGAGCAGAGCCTGTACATCCGAGGCGTAATGGTTGCCTGCAATTGCAAAAGGCGGATTTTGATCCTGCATTTGTTCTTGATGTTGCCTTTGACGTTTGCATCCGCCTCCGCAGCCATGTTGGATGGGGCTGCAGGGGCAGGCGCTGCGGGACCGTCCGCGGCATGAATGCCGCGGCCGAGCTTACAGGGACGTACTTGCAGCGTGTCCCGCAGCGCCTGCCCCTGCAGCCAGCCCCAGCAGACAGGAACGCGCCGCTCTTCAATCCACCTACCCCGCTAGAATATGTGCATGAAAGCCCTGCACTCCCTGTTCCTCGCCGCCGCCCTGGCGCCGGCCCTGCTGTCCGTCTCCGCCCCCGCCCATGCCTGGGGCGCGCAAGGCCACCGCCTGGTTGCCGAAGTCGCCGACGCCCGCCTCAACCCCGCCGCCCGCGCCGAAGTGGACCGCCTGCTGGCTACCGAAGCGGACGCCACCCTGGCCAGCATCGCGCCGTGGGCCGACCAGCTGCGCGCCAAGGACCCCGGCCTGGGCCGTCGTTCGGCCGGCTGGCACTACGTCAACATCGCCGAAGACGACTGCCATTACGAAGCACCGAAGCACTGCAGGAACGGCAACTGCATCGTCGAGGCCCTGAAAGCACAGAGCGCCATCCTGGGCGACCGCAGCCTGACCGATGGCGAGCGCCTGCAGGCACTGAAGTTCGTCGTGCACCTGGTCGGCGACATCCACCAGCCGATGCATGCCGGTTACGCTCATGACAAGGGCGGCAACGATTTCCAGCTGCAGTTCGGCAACCGCGGTACCAACCTGCACTCGCTGTGGGACAGCGGCATGCTCAACACCCGCAAGCTGGACGACGCCGGCTACCTGCCGCTGCTGCAGAGCCAGCGCGCGCCGAAGCTGGCGCGCCAGTCCAACCCGCAGCGCGACCCACAGACCTGGGCCGAGGCCAGCTGCCGCATTTCCATGCAAGCTGGCGTTTATCCGGCCACGCGTAAAATCGGTGACGAATACACCGAGCGCTACCGGCCGCTGGCCGAAGCGCAGCTGCGACTGGCCGGCGAGAACCTGGCGCAGTTGCTGAACCGCGTGCTCGGCACGCGCTGAGGAGAATTCCGATGCCGGTCCAGGTGCAGTCGTTCTTCCACCGTGACAGCAATACCTTCAGCTACCTGGTCAGCGATCCGGCCAGCAGTGAGGCGGCGCTGATCGACCCGGTCCTGGACTACGACCCGGACACCGACGCCAGCAGCGAATCACCGATGCGCGGGGCATTGCAGGCCATCGAACAGCAGGACCTTCAGCTGCGCTGGCTGCTGGAAACCCATGCCCATGCGGACCATGTGTCGGCCGGGCGCCGGCTCAAGCAGCGCTTCCCGCACGCCACGCTGGCCATCGGTGAAGGCATCCGCGCGGTGCAGGCCACGTTCGCGCCGCGCTATGGCCTGCAGCTTCCGGCCGCCGATGAGATCTTCGATCACCTGTTCAGCGACGGCGAAACCTTTGCCATTGGCGAGCTGCAAGGACAGGTGATCGCCGTGCCCGGCCACACCAGCGACAGCATCGCCTACCTGATCGGCGATGCGCTGTTCACCGGTGACTCGCTGTTCATGCCCGACGGCGGCACCGCACGCTGCGATTTCCCGGGTGGCGATGCCGCGCAGCTGTACCGCTCGATCCAGCGCCTGCTGGCGCTGCCCGATACCACCCGGGTTTTCGTCTGCCACGACTACGGCCCGGGCGGGCGTGATTTCGCCAACGAAACGACCATCGGCGAACAGCGCGCGCACAACATCCACGTGCATGACGGCGTGGCCGAGGCGGAGTTCGTCAGCGTGCGCCAGGCCCGCGATGCTACGCTGGAAGAACCGAAGCTGATGCAGCCGGCGGTGAAGGCCAACATCCAGGGCGGGGCCTGACGTACGCCGGGCAGAGCCCGGCGCCATCGGTTTCCATCACGGACCGCGAGCGTTCATTTTCCCTGCGTGCGCACCACATGCTGGCCCTTCACAATCTCGAAGGTGAAGGCGTACTGCAGGGTGACCGCCACCGGCTCGACCCGTTCGGCGCCCCGGCAGTCACCGCGGTCGGCAGGCACCTTGCCAGCCGCGAAGTGGCAGACCGCTGCGGACGAGTACTTCCACATCGCCACGGCCTCCTGCGCAGCCTGCAGCAGGGGCGCATTCTCGCCCGCAGCACCTGCCGCGCACTCCGGGCGATCGGTCAATGGCAGGCTGCGCTCGACGACGCCGTTGGCATCAACCACCACCTGCAGGCAGATCGTGGTCGGCGCCAGTTCCGCACGCGGGTCACGATCGCCGACCTCCGGGTCCGGTGCCGCGTACAACTGCGGCATCCGGTAGCCCTCGGTCGCACCCAGCGAATACGCCTGCAACTGCCCACTGCCACCGCCCGCCTGCGGCTGCAGTCGCTGGTGGCCGACATTCTCGCTGCGGGTGTGCACGGTGGCCAGCCGTTCCTGGCTCGCACACCCCACCATCAGCGCTACCACCACGAGCAGCGGCGCGGACTTCACTGGGCGTCCTCGCTGTTGTCCATCGCAAAGGTGATCGGAATCTTCACTGCGCCTGCCACCGGCTTGCCGTTCTTCATCGCCGGCCGATAGGTCCAGCTGCGCGCTGCGGTGATCGACACCGCGTCGAACACGCCCGGATTGGTGGCACTGAGCACCCTGACATCGGTGGGTTGGCCGCTGGCATCCACTTCCACGCGCAGGTTCACCACGCCCACCTGGCGCTCCTCGACCGCGGATTTCGGATAGGAAGGCGGTGGCATCTTGACGACCTGGATCTCCCGATCCATGACCGCCGCTGCCGGGCGGCCAGCCATCGCATCGCCCTGGCTGGCCCACGCCAATGCGCCCATTCCCAGGCACAACCCGACGACCAGCACCTGCCCGATACCCACGGCAATGCCTTCCGCTTGGACTGCTTCAACATGGCGATACGCTCCTTCAACACGGGTTGGCTGCGCCAATGGCAGACCGCTGGCGCAACCGGGTGGACCAGCTGCGCCTTCAGCAGCGTGCTGGCGTAAAGCCCGCGCAGCGCAGGCTGCGGGGCGATGGTGCGGGCATCGCAGGCCAGTTCCTGGTCGCGCAGGAAGCAGCGTGCGGCCCAGGGCACCAGCGGGTGGAACCAGAACACGGCACGCATAAGCAGCAACGCACCATTGGCCCAGTGATCGCCATTGCGGCGGTGGCTGCGCTCGTGCAGCAGGATCAGGCTCTGTTCCTGCGCGCTGAACTGCTGATCGAAGTCAGGACCGACCACGATGCGCGGCCGCCACAGCCCGACCAGCGCGGGCAGGCCGGGGTCGCCACTGGCCTGCCAGCTGCCATCGGTGCGCGGCGTCAGCGGGCCCATGCGCCGTTCGAAGCGACGCTGCGCGCGCAGGTCGCGCAACAGGCAGGCACCTGCGCCCGTCGCCCACAGCGCCAGCAACAGCCCACCCCATGGCAGCGACGGTCGGCTCAGCGCATCGATGGCACCGGGCATCACTTTCAGCGGCAACGTCGGTACCTGCTGCAACAGCGCAACCTGCGGCAGCGGCAGCATCAGCGCCAACAGCAGCATCGGCAGCAACCACCAGCTGCGATAGGCCAGTCCAACGCCACCCAGCCGCAGCAGCAACGGACGCAGCACAGCCAGCATGATCACGCCTGCCGCCAGCCACAGGCTGGCCTGCCATAGTCCGCCGAGCAGCTCAGTCATGATCCAGCTCCTGGATCAGCTTCTTCAGTTCGGCAATGTCCTGCGCGCTCAACTGGCCACGTTCGCTGAAGTGCGCCACCAGCGGTGCCACGCGGCCTTCGAAGACACGGCCGATGAAGTCCCGGCTCTGCGCCTCCACCCACGCCTGACGCTGCAGCAGCGGCCGGTACAGGTATCGCCGGCCATCGCGCTCAGCGGCGATGGCGCCCTTGGTCAGCAGGCGGTTGAGCAGGGTCTTGATGGTCGGCTCGGCCCAGTCGCGGTGAGCCAGCGCAGCCACCACATCATCGGCGCTGCGCGGTGCCTGCTGCCACAGCACCTCCATCACAACGGCTTCGGCTTCGCTGATCGGGATCATTGTTTACATCCGTAATCGATAATCTGATTACGCGCGTAATCGAACCTCCTGTCAAGCCCCTCGACTCCGGATTCATCGGCTTTGCGCCAGCATCGAGCACTCCCGGCCGAGGCTTCGGATGAAAGCGCTTCCCAAGAAGGAATTCCCGGTCGAGCAGGCCCGACGCTTCCTCGAACCCGGCCCGATCGTGCTGGTCAGCACCGCCTGGCGCGGCCAGCGCAACCTGATGACGATGGGCTGGCACATGGTGATGGGCTTCTCGCCGTCGCTGGTCGCCACCTACCTGTGGAATGAAAACCACAGCCATGCACTGGCCGTCGGCAGTGGCGAGTGCGTGATCAACGTACCCGGCGTGGAACTGCTCGATACCGTGGTGGACATCGGCAACTGCAGCGGCCGCGAGGTCGACAAGTTCGCCCGTTTCGGGCTCGATGCGCTGCCCGCGCGCGAGGTCGGTGCGCCGCTGGTCGGGCAATGCCACTCGAACTTCGAATGCCGGTTGTACGACGACAGCCAGGTGGCGTCGAGCAACCTGTTCATCTGGGAGATCGTGCGCGCCCATGTTGCGTCCCGGCCGAAACTGCCGCGCACGGTGCATTACCGCGGCGACGGGCAGTTCATGGTGTCCGGCGTGGAAGTCTCGCGTCGACGGCGGTTCAAGCCCGACATGCTGTAATGCCCGCACTCCCCCGCACGCAGGACCGCCACGCATGACCGAACACCTCACCGACCTGGACGCCGCCGTCGACTGGTTGTTAGCGCGCGTGGACGGGCCGCTGCGGATCGGGGCACCGCTGGCGCTGGGCAAGCCACATCGGCTGCTCAACGCCCTGTATGCGCGCGTCGAGCACGATCCCTCACGGCCGCTGCAGCTGTACACCGCGCTGTCGTTGAATCCGCCGAACGCGCGTGGCAACGGCCTGGAGGCACGCTTCCTGGCGCCGTTTGCGCAGCGCCACTTCGGCGACGATTTCCCGCGCCTGGCCTATGCCGATGCGATCGCGCGCGACGCGTTGCCAGCGCACGTGCAGGTGGAAGAGTTCTACATGCAGTCCGGCGCCCTGCTCGGTTCGCGGCAGGCGCAATCCAGCTATACCAGCCTGAACTACACCCACGCCGCCGATGCGGTCGCTCAGCGCGCACCGCAGGTGATCGTGCAGAAGGTGGCGATGCGGCCGAATGACCGCCGGCTTTCGCTGTCGTGCAACAACGACATCACCCAGGACACGCTCGATGCGATGACCGCGCGCGGCCTGCCGCGCCCGTTGCTGATCGCCGAGATCGATCCGCAGCTGCCCTACCTGGCCGGCTCGGCGACGGTCGATGTGTCGTTCTTCGATCTGGTGATCACCCCACCGCCACCGTACCCGGCGCTGTTCGGGCTGCCGCGGCAGCCGGTCGGCGATGCCGACTACGCCATCGGCCTGTATGCCAGCACCCTGGTGCGCGACGGCGGCACCCTGCAGATCGGCATCGGCACGCTGGCCGACGCGCTCAGCCATGCGCTGGTGCTGCGCCACACCGACAACGCGCGCTACCGCCGCGTGCTGCATGCACTTGATCCGCAGCTGGCCAGCCACCCGCTGGTGCAGGAGATCGGCGGCGTGGACCCGTTCGAAGTGGGACTGTACGGCTGCAGCGAGATGCTCAACGAGGGCTTCCGCAGGCTGGTGCAGACCGGGGTGATCAAGCGCAAGGTGCACGACGACCTGGCGCTGATGCAACGCATCGAAAATGGCAGCACGCTGTCCATCGACCATGCCACCCTGGCCGCCGAAGGCGAGTACCTGCACGGTGCGTTCTACCTGGGCTCACCGGAGTTCTACGAGTGGCTGCGCACGCTGCCGGAAGACGAATGCCGTGCGATCGGCATGCGCCGCATCAGCGAGATCAACCAGCTGTATGGCGGTAACGAGGCACTGGAGCGCCTGCAGCGCCGCCATGCGCGCTTCTTCAATTCCTGCATGATGGCTACCGCGCTCGGCGCGGCGGTATCGGACGCGCTGGACGATGGACGCGTGGTGTCCGGCGTGGGCGGCCAGTACAACTTCGTGGCGATGGCACATGCCCTGCCGGAAGCGCGCAGCGTGCTGATGTTCCGTGCCGCACGCGATGACAAGGGCCACCGGGAATCGAACGTGCGCTGGAACTACGGCCACACCACCATCCCGCGCCACCTGCGCGACATTTACCTCAACGAATACGGCATCGCCGATCTGCGCGGCCTGACCGACGAAGACTGCGTGCATGCGATGACCGCGATCACCGAAGCGCCCTTCCAGGGCGATCTGCTGCAGCAGGCACACGCCTCGCGCAAGCTGCTGGCGGCGTCCCAGCCCGACCCGCAGCGCCAGCAGCGCAACACGCCGCAGGCACTGGCCGCGGCACTGGCCCCATTCCGTGCCGATGGCAGCCTGCCGGACTACCCGCTGGGCAGCGATTTCAACGAGATCGAGCAGGTGCTGGTCAAAGCGCTGGCGTGGCTGAAGGCCAACACGCAGACCCGCAGCGACAAGCTGCGCACCGTCTGGGCAGCGCTGCGGCAACCGGCCGGCGACGGCGATGCGGTGTACCTGCAGCGCATGGGCCTGCAGGCACCGAAAGACTTCGCCGAACGCCTGGACGCGCGGCTGCTGCGCCTGGCACTGGCACGCACCGCCTGAAAAAAGGGTACGGCGGGAATCAAGTCGTTTGTGCACATACGACTTGATTCCCTCCGTCCCCTTTTTCTTCCGGCAACGAGAAAGGCCGGCTTGCGCCGGCCTTTCCTTTGTTGCGCCGAGAGGCTGCTTACAGCGCCTTGGCAGCTTCCACCACGTGCGCCGTGGTGATGCCGAAGTGCTTGTACAGCTGGTCGGCCGGGGCCGAAGCACCGAAGGTGTCGATACCGATCACGGCACCGTCCAGGCCTACGAACTGGCGCCAGAAACCGGTGACGCCAGCTTCCACGGCCACGCGCTTGCGCACCGCGTTCGGCAGCACCGATTCACGGTAGGCCGCATCCTGGCGCAGGAACACGTCGGTGGACGGCATCGAGACCACGCGGGTCTTGATACCGGCCGCATCCAGCTGGGCCTTGGCTTCGGTAGCCAGCGAGACTTCCGAACCGGTGGCGATCAGGATCACGTCCGGGGTACCGGCAGCATCGGCCAGCACGTAACCGCCGCGCTCGATCTGGGCGATCTGCTCGGCGCTGCGCGGCTGGTGCGGCAGGTTCTGGCGGCTGAACACCAGGCAGCTCGGGCCGTCCTGGCGGGTGATCGCGGCCTTCCAGCTCACGGCCGACTCGACCGCATCGCACGGGCGCCACACATCGTTGTTCGGGATGTAGCGCAGCGAGGCCAGGTGCTCCACCGGCTGATGGGTCGGGCCGTCTTCGCCCAGGCCGATCGAGTCGTGGGTATAGACGTGGATGGCGTGGGCCGGAATCAGCGCGCTCATGCGCACGCCGTTGCGGGCGTAATCACTGAACACCAGGAAGGTGGCGTCGAACGGAATGAAGCCACCGTGCAGGGCCAGGCCGTTGGCGATGGCGGTCATGCCGAACTCGCGCACGCCGTAGTACACGTAGTTGGCGTTGGCGTCGTCGCTGGCGACCGACCTGCTGCCCTTCCACAGGGTCAGGTTGGAGTGCGCCAGGTCGGCCGAGCCACCGACGATTTCCGGCAGCAGCGGCGCATAGGCTTCGATGGCCAGCTGCGAGGCCTTGCGCGAGGCGATCGTCGGGCCCTCTGCGGCCACCTGGGCGATGTAGGCATCGGCCTTGGCAACGAAGTCGGCCGGCAGCTCGCCATGCGAGCGGCGGGTCAGCTCAGCCGCCTCCGCCGGATACTGGCTGGCGTACTTGTCGAACAGCTGTTCCCACTCGGCCTGGCGCAGCGTGCCGGCGCCATTGGCGCGCCAGCCGTCGTAGATCGCCTGCGGGATCTCGAACGGGCCGTATTCCCAGCCCAGCTGCTTGCGGGTGGCTTCCAGCTCGTCCTTGCCCAGCGGAGCACCGTGGCTGGATTCCTTGCCCGCCTTGTTCGGCGAACCGAAGCCGATGGTGGTGCGGCAGCAGATCAGGGTCGGCTTGTCGCTCTGCGACAGCGCGGCCTCGATGCCGGCCTTGATGCTTTCCGGGTCGTGGCCGTCAACATCGCGGATCACGTTCCAGCCATAGGCCTCGAAACGTTCCGGGGTGTTGTCGGTGAACCAGCCCTCGACGTTGCCGTCGATGGAGATGTGGTTGTTGTCCCAGAAGCAGACCAGCTTGTGCAGACCCCAGGTGCCGGCCAGCGAGGCCGCTTCGTGCGACACGCCTTCCATCAGGCAGCCATCACCCATGAACACCCAGGTGCGGTGGTCGACCACTTCCAGCTCCGGGCGGTTGAAGCGCTGTGCCAGCAGCTTCTCGGCCAGGGCGAAGCCCACGGCATTGGCGAAACCCTGGCCCAGCGGGCCGGTGGTGGTTTCCACGCCCGGGGTCTCGTGGCGCTCCGGGTGGCCGGCGGTGTGGCTGCCCAGCTGGCGGAACAGCTTGAGCTGCTCGATCGGCAGGTCGTAACCGCTCAGGTGCAGCAGCGCGTACTGCAGCATCGAACCGTGGCCGTTGGACAGCACGAAACGGTCGCGGTTGAACCAGTGCGGGTTGCTCGGGTTATGGCGGAGGTAGTCGTTCCAGAGGACTTCGGCGATGTCGGCCATGCCCATGGGCATGCCGGGGTGGCCGGACTTTGCGGTTTCAACCGCATCGGCGGCGAGGAAGCGGATGGCGTTGGCCAACTGGCGACGGGTAGGCTGCGTCATGGTTCTGTCGGAATCGGGAGGCGGCCGCGGACGTGCGGGCGGCCTATTGTCCCACAGACCCGGGGCCGGGTTCAGGCGTAGGACCAGATCCCTTGCCAGTGAAAGGGATCTGGTCCCGCCAACCCCTTACTTGGGCGCGGCAGCCTCGATCACGCCACACATCGACTTCTTCTGGAAGTCCTCGCCAGTGGCGTAGGTGGCCGGGGTGGTCTTGGTCACGGTGATCTTCGAACCCTTGCCCTCGGCTTCAACCAGCACGTTCCACGGCAGGGTGGTCTGGCCACCATTGAACTGGACGTTCTGTTCCAGGGTCAGCATGCCCAGGTCCTTGTCCACGCTGGCCACCTTGAGGCCCGACTTCACGCCCTCGATCTGGATACGCTTGAGAGCGTCGGCCGGGGTAACGTTGGGCACCACGTCCCAGGTGGTGAAGGTGCGCCCGGCGAAGAAGCTGCCGGTCTTGGTGTAGTTGGTTTCACAGGCCTTCTGGGCACTGGCGTCGAAAGCCAGCAGGCCCAGGGCGGCGACCATCACGTACGAAATCCTCATTTCTGCTCCCTTTCGCACGGCGCCAATCCCGACGCCTTCCATGCGTCGGGATAGTATCCATGGCATTCAGGGCGCGTTCAATCGAGGGGCGTGCCCAGCGCCGGTCCGTCATGCGACTCGCCCTTGGCCACCAGCGTGGTCAGGGCCAGGTCGCCGGTCACGTTCAGGGCGGTACGGCACATGTCCAGGAAGTGGTTCACGCCCAGGATCAGGCCGATGCCCAGCGGATTCACACCGACCATCGCGCAGATCATCGCCACCACCGGCAGCGAGCCCGAAGGCACGCCCGCTGTGCCGATGCCGCCGAGGATGCAGACCGCCATCACCATGATCTGCTGGCCGATGCTCAGGTCCACGCCGAAGAACTGGGCCAGGAAGATCACCGTCACGCCCTCGAACAGCGCGGTGCCGTTCTGGTTGGCGGTAGCACCCACGGTCAGCACGAAGCGCGACACGCGCTGCGGCAGGCCCATCTGGTCGGCCACGCGCAGTGCGGTCGGCAGGGTCGCGTTGCTGGAGGCGGTGGAGAACGCCATCACCGTCGCTTCCTGGGTATCGCGGAAGAACGACAGCGGCGAGCGGCCGGACAGCCACACCGCGGTACCGTAGGTCACGATCATGTGCAGGCCGAGTGCCAGCACCACCACGCCCACGTAGGCACCGAGGCGGATGATCAGCTCAAAACCGAACAGCGCGGCCAGATTGAACATGAAGCAGGCCACTGCATAGGGGGCCAAGCGGATGACCAGGTTGATCAGGGTCATCGAGATTTCAAACACGCCTTCGATGGCGCGGCGCAACGGGGCGACCTTCTCATTGTCGGTCAGCACCATGCCGATGCCGAACATCAGCGCGAAGAACATCAGCGACAGGATCGCGCCATTGTCCGACGCGGCCTGCAGCACATTGCTCGGCACGATCGACAGCAGCATGTCCATGCCCTTCGGCGTGCCATGGATGCCAGCGACGATTTCCTTGCTGCGTTCGGCGTTCTCCGACAGCATCATCGCGGCGACCTGCGGATCCACGCCGGCGCCCGGCTTGAGCAGGTTGACCAGCACCAGGCCGATGCCCACCGCGATGCCGGACAGCAGCACGGTATACGCCAGGGTCTTCCAGCCGATGCGGCCGAGGGCGCGGATGTCGCCCATCTCCGACACGCCCATGATCAGCGCCGAGAAGATCAGCGGCACGATCAGCATGAAGATCAGGTTGAGGAACAGGCCCGACGCCGGGGTGGTGACGTAGTCCATGACCCACTTGGCACCGGCCTGCAGACCATCGACGCTGCCGCCCAGGGCGTGCACGATCAGTCCCAGGATCAGGCCGATCGCAAAGCCGATGCCCATCTTCCAATGCAGGGGCAACTTCTTCTTGTCGGCAGCAGCTGCTGTCATGCGCGGGTTTCCTCGAAAAATGAATGCACTCTAACAAAGCGCGCAAGCGGCGCCGGTTCAGGTTCGCCGCGTTGGATACAACGGCGCCAGGCCAGTGTCGGCGGCGCCGGTAGCCGCCGACCAGTGCGGTCCGTCACGGAAGACCTCGCGCAGGCGCGTGCGCAAAGGGGCCAGTTCGCCCTGCCCGCCCCAGCGCGCCTGCTGCAGGTCCAGCAACACCTGGCGCTGGGCCGGGTCATCCAGCCGGGCGATCACCTGCTCGATGCGCTCCACGCCCGCCATCGCACACAGACGCGCCTCCACCTGATCGAAACCCTCACCATCCAGCGCGCGGCGCAGTTCGGCCAGGCCCGCGCGTCCGCTCACCACGGTCGGCACAGAGGGCGTGCCGGCTGCAGGCGCCGCCACACGCGGGCGTCGGCCTCGCTGCCAGCCCCACAACAGGGTCAGCAGCCACAGCAGCGCCAGGCCAATGGCCGCCGCCATCCACGGCCACGGACGCTCGGACAGGCCGCTGGCGCGTGGATCGGTCGCGGCGATACGCGCATCCTGTCCATCGCTGCCCGGCAGCGCGGCAGCGGTGTCGATCGGTGGCAGCGCTGCCGGCGAGGCAGTGGCAGCGCCGGTACCGGCCGCAACGGCCAGCGTCAGGTCCGGCAGCTTGGCTTCCTGTGCCTTGCCGTTGCGCACATCCCACCAGGGCAGGCGTGGTCCCGGCACCACCAGCGAACCCGGCTGGCGCGGCACGATCGAATAGCGGCGGGTGATCTTCAGGCGCGGCGTGCTGCCGTTGAAGGTCTCTTCGTACTGTGCCGGCTCGGCAAACACCTGCGCTGCGTTGCCGACATCGGGGACCGGCAGGTCGGTGAACTGTGCTCGGGTGGCGCCTTCGGCAACCGCTTCGACCACCACGTTGGCTGCCTCGCCGGTACGGGCACTGGTGGGCGCGCTGGTGTAGCGCAGCTGCAGGCTCTGCAGGGGCAACCACGGCTGCGGCGCCTGTGCCGGCTGTGCCTGCACCTGCAACGTGCGGTCTGCGCCAGTGGCATTCATGCGGCCATCGCCGCCCCCGAAGAAGTCATCGAAGAAACCTCCGGCACTGCGCCCGCTGAAACGCGCACCGGACAGCCGCAACGCGCCGCTGCGCTCGGGGATCAGCAGGAAACGTCGTTCGACCACGTTGTAGCGGCGCCCGTTGACCTGGCGCACATCTGTGCGGTCGTCGCCAACGCGCTGCAACGACGCGCCCGCCGGGGTATCCAGCACCAGCTCGCCGGAGGCCAGCTGCGAGGCGAAATACAACCGCACCACCACGCCCACGCTCTGCTGCACGTACGGCGTATCGTCATCGACAAGGGTTTCGATGAAGGCCATCGCATTGCTGTCAGGCCTGGCCACGGCGGCCGCATCGACCTGCAGCGTCAGCGGCGCAGTGCGCACACTGCCCACCTGCAGGCCCGGTACCACCAGCGCACCACTGCGCCGCGGCGTCAGCGCCACGCCATACAGGTTGCGCTGCTGCATGCTGCCATTGCTCCATTCCACCTGGCGGCTGCTGGTCTGGCCGCTCAGGTCGAAGTCGGTGCGCAATGGCGTGAAGTCGGGAGCGCCCTGATCGCTCTCGACATTAAGGGTGACCGTATCACCCATCGCGATGCGGTCGCGGTCCAGCCAGGCACGTGGTTGCGCCCAGGCCAGCAGCGGCAGCCACAGCAACAGCGCCGCCAGTACCGGCCGTGACCAGTGCCCGTGCATGTTGATCGCCCGCGTCATCGCCCTTCCCTCTTCCTGCGTTCGTTTTCCAGCTGGAACTTGGCCCGCAGCAGCGCGCCCGGATCATCCGGCACACGCCGCATCCACGCTTCCACCGCCTGTTGCTCCTCGCGCTCGCGCGGCGTGCGGCCCTCCCCCCCGGTACGGGTTTGCCGTCCTTGCCAGCCTCGCCCTCGCGTGCCTGCTGCATCGCCTGCTGCATGCGCTGGCGCTGCTGCTCATCGGCCTGGGCCTGTGCCTTGGCATCCTCCACCTGTGGTGGCGCCTGCTGGCCATCGCGGCCGCGCTCGCCGGGCTGCGGGCTCGACGGGTTCTTGTCGTCACCCGCCTTGGGCTGCCCCTGCTGGCCCTGGCCGGGATTCTGCTGTCCCTGCTGCGGCTTCTGGCCCTGCGGGTTCTGCTGGCCCGGGGCATCGTTCTGCTGCTTCTGCTGCTTCTGCTGCCCGTTCTGCGGTGGCTTCTGCTGATCCTGGCCTTTGCCACCCGACTGCCTGCGCTTGCGCGCGGCATCGACCACGGCACGGTTGGCGACCGCATCGGCCATGCCGGGATGCAACGCCAGCGCGCGGTCGTAGGCGGCGATCGCTTCGTCGTAGTTGCCTTCGCGTGCCAGCGTGTTGGCCAGGTTGTACCAGCCGGCATCGCTGTCGATACCCTCGAACTGCCTGCGCGCAGTGGCGAAGTCGCCCTTGCGGTAAGCCTGGACCCCCTCGGCCAGGCGCTGATGCTGCGCCTGGTCGTTACGCTTCCACAGCGTGCCCTGCGCGGGTTGCGAGGCCTGCGTCGCAGGTGCCTGCGCCTGCGCGTCATTCATCCATGGCACGAGGCCGACCGCGAGCACCGCGGCCAGCAGCGCACGACGGCGGAAGGCCAGCAATGCCAGCAGCATCACCGGCGGCAGCAGCCAGAAGCCTTCGTCACGCCACTGCTTGCCTTCGCCCGGCCGCTGCGCCGGCGTGCCTTCGCGCGCGTCGAGTACACCGAGCGCACGCAGATCGCTGTCATCGGCGGAGATGCGTGCATAGCGGCCGCCGCCGGCAGTGGCCACCGCGCGCAGGCTGCCTTCATCCAGCGCAGCCTGGCGGATCTGCCCGCTGCCATCGCGGTAGGCCGCACCGGCAGGCGTGCCCAGGCCCAGCACCGACACCTGCAGGCCCAGGCTGCGTGCCTGCGCTGCCGCCAGTGCAGCTTCACCATCCGCCTGATCGCTGACCAGCAGGATCTGCCCCTGCAGCGCACCGATCTGCCGCATCAGCCGTGTTGCCCAGTCGATGCCGCGGTCGGCACGCTGGCCATCGCGTGGCATCACGTCCGGCGACAGCGCATCCAGATACAGCGCAACATTGCGGCCGTCATCAGTCAGCGGCGCCACGGTGTAGGCATCATCGGCATACACCACCAGGCCCACCTGCCCGCCCTGGCGCGCGCGCAGCAGCTCGCCCACTTTCGCGCGCGCCTGCAGCAGGCGCGACGGTGGCAGATCGGTTGCGCTGATCCGGCTGGACAGGTCCAGTACCACCAGCAGCGGTGCGCTGGCCTGGAACATCGGCTGCGCCTGCTGCCGCCAGCTCGGCCCGGCCATCGCCAGCGATGCCAGTGTCCAGCCCAGCAGCAGCGCCCATGGCAGGCGCACACGACGCTTCGCGCCGGCGGCCAGCAGATGTGGCAACAGATGTGCATCCACCGCCTGCCGCCACGCATCACTGCGCCGTTGCCGGTACAGCGCCAACGCGATGATCAGCGGCAGCGCCAGCAGTGCCCACAACCACTCGGGCCGCAGGAAGTGCAGCGCGTTCCAGTCGGGAAGATTCGAAGCAAACGCGATCATCGGCGACGCTCCGGCCACAGCCATGCCAATGCGCCCAGCAGCAATGCCAGGCCCAACGGCCACGCATAGCGTTCCTCGCGAGGGCGCAGGCTCGGGCCCTTTGCGGCCACTGGCTCCAGGCGATCGAGCTCGGCATAGATGCCGGCCAGCTGCGCGGTATCACGCGCGCGGAAGAACTGGCCGCCGGTCATGCTGGCGATCCTCTTCAGAGTGGCCTCATCGACCGGATCCTGGTCGGTGGAAATCGGAATGCCGAACAACCGCATGCTGCCATCGCCGCCAAACGCAACCGTGTGGATGCGCACGCCCTCGGCGCGCGCCACTTCCGCGGCGCGCAGGGGTTCCAGCACACCAGCATTGCTGACACCATCGGTCAACAGGATCAGCACGCGCTGCCCCTCCGGCTGGCTACGCAGGCGCTTGACCGCCAGGCCGATGGCATCCCGATGGCGGTCTCGCGCCCGGCCAGCCCGACCACGCTGTCGCGCAGCTGGTCGCGCACGCTGGCCAGGTCCGCAGTCAGTGGCGTGAGCGTATAGGCGCGGTCGCCGAAGATCAGCAGGCCAACGCGGTCGCCGGCACGACGATCCAGGAAGTCGGCCAGCACGGCCTTGGCCGCGGTGAGGCGATCGACCGCCTGGCCGCCCAGCACCATGTCGCCCTCGCCCATGCTGCCGGACACATCCATCGCCAGCATCATCTGCCGCCCCTGCTGCGGCGGGGTGATGGCTTCGCCCAGCTGCTGCGGTCGTGCCAGCGCGATGCACAGTGCACACCAGCCCAGCCACAGCAGCAGCGTGCGCAGCCACGACGCGTCAACACGGCCGCCACCAGACAGGGCTTCGAGCTCGGCGGCAGCATAGGGCACACGCAGTGCGGCGCCGGGTTCTGCACGGCGCTTCCACCAGCGCATCAGCAGCGGCATCGGGAGGGCCAGCAGGGCCAGCGGCCACGCCAGCTGCAGGTCCGGCCATGGCCAGTAACTTGCCAGCAGGTTCATCGGCGCCGCTCCAGCACCATCGCCAGATAGCGTTCGCGGGCCCAGCTGCGCACAGCGGCAACGTCGTTGCTGTCGACGCGCGGGCGATAGGCGCCTTCGGCCAACAGGCTGCGACGTGCAGCGGGCAACGTGCCCTGCGGGTCCAGGCGTTGCCACCAGGCGTCATCGCGCAATGATTCGCTGCCCGGCTTCGCATGGCGTGCGGCACGGCGCAGCAGTCCCGCGATGGCCGCCAGTTCGGCCGTAGCGTCGGGGGCGATTGCCAGTTCCTGATCGAACAGCTGCAACCAGCGCTGGCGGCGGCGGCGACGTCGCCACATCACCACGGCGATCACCAGCAGCACCAGCACGACCACCGCGCCGATCATCAGGTAACCAGGGGCTGGCGGCCACCATGACGGTGCTGGCGGCAGCTGCACATCGCGCAACGGCAGCGCGGCGCTCATGCCGGCACCTCGGTCGGCGACGGCGCCAGCCAGGCGTCGCTGGGCGCATCGGAGGACAGCACCTGCACGTCGACACGGCGTGCGCCGAGCTGGCGCCGAAGTTCCTGCAGCGGCTCGACAAAGTGCGCCTGCCAGTGCGCCTGCACTTCGCTGCGGCGCAGGTCGAGACCGATGCGCTGCTGCGCGGTCTGGAACTGCAACGCCGCCGACGGTGGCCGCAGCTCCAGTGGATCGACCAGCAGCACCAGGCTGAGGTCGTGATGCTGGGCCAGCGCGCTCCAGCGCGCGGGCGGAATGCGGATGGCCTGCTGCGGATCGGCCAGCACCAGCATGCGTGCCCCCGGGCGCAGCACGCGACCGGCATGGTCCAGCGCGCGCTCCAGGCCCAGATCGTCGGCTGGCGGCTGTGCGTACCAGCGGGTCAGCGCGTCGAGCACGCGCAGCACGCCGCGTGGCCCACCTGCCGGAGCGATCGGCGCTTCGCGGTCGCTGCCACGCAATGCGCCCACGCGGTCGCCACGGCGCTGCGCCGACCACGCGGCAACAGCACCGGCGCGTGCGGCCTGCACCGATTTGAAGCGCACGCGGGTGCCGAAGTACAGCGCCGGCGAGGTATCGGCCACGATCAGGCTGACTCGTTCGCGTTCGGCCTGGAACAGTTTGGTATGGGCGCGACCGGTGCGCGCCGTCACACGCCAATCGATGTGGCGCGCGTCGTCGCCGGCCACGTATTCGCGCGACTCGGCGTACTCCATGCCGCGGCCGCGCAGCGGGGACGGTGCCTGGCCCGCGTTGCCGGTGCGGCCACGGCGCGGCGGCGGCGGACGCTGTGCCAGCCGGCGCAGCGCGACCAGTTCGGCCAGCTGCGGGCGCAGCCCGTCACCTTCGAGCGCAGACGGTGCCTGTTCCACGGATGGATCGGTCATGCGCAGGCTCAGGGTGCCGGCACCCGGGCCAGCAGCTCCTGCACCAGGCGCTCGCCGTCCCAGCCTTCGGCGGTGGCTTCATAGCTGGGCAGCACGCGATGGCGCAGCACGTCGGCGGCGACCGCGCGCACGTCGTCGGGCGTGACGAAGTCACGGCCAGCCAACCACGCCCGCGCGCGGGCGCAGCGTTCCAGTGCGATGGAACCGCGCGGGCTTGCCCCCATGCGATGCGGCGGCCGAGGCCGGCGTCGTAGCGCGATGGATCACGCGAGGCCAGCACCAGTTCGATCAGGTAGCGCTCCAGTGCCGGTGCCATGTGCAGGTCCAGCACTTCGCGGCGGGCGTCGAACACGTCCTGCATCGGCATCTTGTCTGGCGCCGGCGCGGCCTCGCCCAATGCACCACGGGCACGCTCACGGGCCAGCCGCAGGATCTCCGATTCGGCGGCCTGGTCCGGGTAACCGATGCGCACATGCATCAGGAAGCGGTCCAGCTGCGCTTCCGGCAGCGGGAACGTGCCTTCCTGCTCGATCGGGTTCTGCGTGGCCATCACCAGGAACAGCGGCGGCAGCGCATAGGTATGGCGGCCAACCGTGACCTGGCGCTCGCCCATGGCTTCCAGCAGCGCCGACTGCACCTTGGCCGGCGCACGGTTGATCTCGTCGGCCAGCAGGATCGGGTGGAAGATCGGGCCAGGCACGAACTCGAAGCGGCCCTCCTGAGGGCGCCAGATCTCGGTGCCGGTGAGGTCGGCCGGCAGCAGGTCGGGGGTGAACTGCACGCGGGCAAAGTCTGCTTCCAGGCGCGAGGCCAGTGCACGGATCGCCGTGGTCTTGGCCAGGCCCGGCGCGCCCTCCACCAGCAGGTGGCCGTCGGCCAGCAACGCGATCAGCAGGCGTTCGACCAGGGCCGCCTGGCCGACGATCTCGGTCGACAACGCATCGCGCAGCTGGGTGAATGCCGCATGCAGGCGGGAGGTTGCCGGCGCGGGCGGCGGCGAGACAGTTTCGGGCATCGGCGGTGGCAGGTTCATGGGGGCCTTTGACCGGCGCAGGACGGCACGGGTTCCCGACATCATCGCAGGGTGCCTTGCGATTGGCATCAAGAACGGCTGAACAGCGCATCCGCGCATGGCGTGGATCTACCGGCGGAAACGAGGAAGGGCCGCACAGGGCGGCCCTTCTTCGAAGACTTCGGAGCGGTGGCTCAGTTCTGCTTGGCCACGCGCAGCACCTTCGGGGTGACGAACACCAGCAGTTCGGCCTTGTCCTTGTTGCGGCCGCGCTTCTTGAACAGGTTGCCCAGGAACGGCACGTCGCCCAGGAACGGCACCTTGCTGATGCTGTTGCGATCGGTGAACTCGTAGACACCACCGATCACCACGGTCTGCCCGTCCTCGACCAGCACCGCGGTATTGACTTCGCGGCGGTTGATCGACGGCACCGTGCCGTAGCCCTCCAGCTGGATCAGCTGGTCGACTTCGTCCTTCTTCA
Source organism: Stenotrophomonas sp. pho (assembly GCF_006228405.1). NCBI lineage: Bacteria > Pseudomonadati > Pseudomonadota > Gammaproteobacteria > Lysobacterales > Lysobacteraceae > Stenotrophomonas > Stenotrophomonas sp. pho. The sequence goes on from NZ_CP029759.1 coordinate 3,589,114, forward strand.
CCTGCATGTTGAGGAACACGCGGTTGTCGTTGGTGATGGTCGGAGTGACCTTCAGCTCCAGCACCACTTCCTTGAACTGCACGTTCGGCGTCGCCACGCCGCCAGCGGTACCACCGCTGATGGTGACGTAACCGATCTCCTTGCCCTGCTTGATCATCGCTTCGCGCTGGTTGGTGGTGACCACGCGCGGGTTGGAGATCACCTCGCCTCGCGATTCCTGCTGCATGGCCGACAGTTCCACGTCCAGCAGGTAGCCGGCATTGAGGATCGACAGTGCCAGCGACCCCGGGTTGCTGGCGGCGGCCACCGGCAGGTTCCAGTTCAGGCCACGGGTGATCGCCGAGCCGGACTTCACCGGCGGCGGGCCGACCCGGCCACCGGCTTCCCAGTCACGCTCGGCCTTGGCGTTGGCCAGGTCGGTCGTCACCTGCGACTCACGGGTCTTGGCGTTGGCATCCAGGCTGCCGCTGAAGTACACGTTGTCGCGGCTGCCGCTGACACCGAACTTCGCACCCAGTTCGCGGGCGAAGGTATCGGTGGCGATGACGATGCGGCTTTCGATCAGCACCTGGTCGACCGGGCGGTCGATCACGTTGATCAGCTCGCGCATGCGCGCGATCTTCTTCGGGATGTCGCTGATCATCAGCGTGTTGGTGCGCTCGTCGGCCACGATGCGGCCGCGCGAGGACAGGAAGCCACTGTCTTCCTGCGACGAGCTGCCCGAACCACCACCGCTGCCACCACCGCCACTGCCACCAATGCCCTTGGCCTCGGTCAGCGCTTTGAAGATCTGCGTGGCGCTGTGGTAGTTGATCTGGATGTAGTCGGTCTGCAGGTCTTCGCGGTTCTCGATGGCGATGCGCGCGTCTTCCTTCTCCTGCTCGAACTTGGCCAGTTCAGCCTGCGGCGCCACCCAGATCACGCTGCCATCGCGACGCTTGTCCAGGCCCTTGGCGCGCAGGACGATGTCCAGCGCCTGGTCCCACGGCACATTGACCAGGCGCAGGGTCACATTGCCCTGCACCGAGTCGGACGCAACCACGTTCAGGTTGGACTCCTCGGCGATCAACTGCAGCACGGTGCGCACCGGCACGTCCTGGAAGTTGAAGGTCACCGGCTTGCCGGTGAAACCACGCTGGCCGACGGCCTTGGCCGCCTGGGTGACGCTGCCGGCGGTGACCGCGCCGACGGCGGCCGGGGCCTGCCGCGGGCTGATCTCGACCACGTACTCATTGCCGCTCTGGTAGGCCAGCGAATCCACGGCACCCCCGGTGCTCAGCACCAGCTGGGTACCGGCACCGGACGGTTTGGCGTCGATGCGCTGTACCGGCGTGGCGAAGTCGGTGACGTTCATCGGCTTCTGCAGGTTGGCCGGCAGTCGGGCATTGCCGACGTCGACCACGAGGCTGTTGCCCTGCGTGCGCAGGTCAGGGATCGCGCCCTGCCCGTCGAACTGCACGATCAGGCGCCCGGCGCCGTCATCGCCACGCTTGAAATCGATCTTGGCCACCGACAGGCCTGCCGGCGCAGCGGCCGGTGCCACGGTGGCGCCCACCGGCTTTTCCGCCGGTGCGGCAGCCAGCGCCGGAGCGCAGGCCAGCATCAGCGCGACTCCCAGCGCGCTGACACGGTTCAAGGTAGAGCGCCGGATGGGACGCAGCCCCTTGGCTTGGTGAAAGGTCATCGTGCTATCCCCAGTAAACGATCATTGATCTTCAAGCGAGAGCGTTGCCGGCCGTTCCAGCCAGCCACCCGCGCCATCCGGCACCAGTTCGATCAGCTCCACGCGGTCTTCGAAGACCGCCGTGACCCGCCCGTCGCTCTGCCCCAGGTAACCGCCCGGGCGAACCCGGTAGGTGACCTTGTCCGGCCCCATCACCAGCGCCACGGTGCCTGCACCGGTACCGATGGTGCCGACCATGTCCAGCGCATCCAGCGGGAAGCCTTCCAACGGCTCCTTGCGCCGGTTCGGGTCCGGTCGCAATCCGCCGTTCCCTTGCTGCGGATTGGTCCAGGCATCGGTGAACGGATCGCGCATGCCCTGCGCGGAGTATTCAAAGGTCTCGAACTGCTGCATCACCGGCAGCGGCTCCAGCGGTTGCGCCGGTCGCGCGCGCTCGCCTTCCACCCACTTCTCAAGGTTCGGTGCGTCGCCGGGCGTGCTGGTCACGCCACGGCCGCAACCGGCCAGCAGCAGTACAGCCAGCACCATCGCACCACGTACGGTCTGCGCGCGCATCACTTCTTGCCCTCCTTGCCAGCGTCGGCCGCCTGCTGCGCCTGCACTTCGGTCTCGTCCAGGTAACGGTAGGTCTTGACCGTACCGGACAGTTCCAGTGCACCGCTGCGGACGTTGCCGCCGGTCTTTTCCTTGGGCTTGAGGTTGATGTCATGCATGGTCAGGATCACCACCCGCGGCAACGAGGCCACGCCACTGACGAATGCGCCGAACTGGTGGTAACTGCCCACCATGCGCAGCTTGATCGGCTTCTCGGCGTAGAACTCCTTGATCTGCTCCTGCTCCGGCTCGAACAGCTCGTTGGTCAGGCCGCTGGACAGCGCGGTCTGCGAGATGTCGATGATCAGGTCGGGCATTTCGGTCTTGCTCGGCAGCTGCCGCAGCATCTGCTGCAGCACCTGCTCCATCTGCGCCAGCTGCTGCTTCAGCGGCCCCAGGTTCACCGCGCGTTCCTGCTGCTTGGTGAACTCGGCGCGCAGCTCGACTTCCTTCGATTCCAGGCCGGCCAGTTCTTCGCGCTTGCCGCTGATCAGCAGCATCCACGCCACGAACATGATGACCAGCGCCAGCAACGAGCAGAAGACGATCTTGGCCTTCTGCGGCCAGTTGCCGATGTCGTTGAAATCCAGGTTCTTGATGTCGATCTTCTGGCTCATGCGCGGTCCCCCTGCAGCAGCGCATTGAAGGCCTGCGGCGGCTGCGCCAGGCGGCTGCCCTCAGGCTTCGGGGCAGGTGCCGGGGCCGGCGCGGCGGCCGGAGCGGCCGGTTGGTTCGGCTTGGCCGGAGTGGCCGGCGGTGCAGCGGCCGGTGCGGCGGGAGCCGCTGCCGGCTGGCCCGCTGCCGGAGCCGCAGGCGTCGCGGCATCCGGACCTGCGGCCAACGGAGCCACCGGTGCCGGCGGAGCCGTCGCCACCGACCCATCGGCGTTCAGGCCCGGCGTCGCCGAGACCTCTTCGCTCTGTGCCGGCAGTTTCACCTTGACCACGAACACGTAGGGCAGCGCCTTGATGTCGGCCAGCGGACCGACCTTGCCATCCTTGTCCTTCTCCGGGTCACGCGCTTCGATGATCGACAGCTCCGGATTGGTCATCCAGCCGGAGGTCTCCAGGTTGCGCATGTAGGCCGAAACGCGGGCGTTGGACTGGGTGCGGCCTTCCAGCGTCAGCACATCCCCTTCCTGCTTCAGCGCGGTCAGCACCACGCCATCGGGAATGGTGCGCACCAGCGCGTCGAACAGGTGGACCATCTGCGAGCGCTTGGCCTGCAGTTCCTCGATCACCTTCTTGCGGGCCAGCAGGCGTTCCTTCTGCGCGTCGAGGCGATCGATCTCCTTGTTCTGTTCCTTGACCTTCTCGATCTCGGCTTCCAGATAGGCGTTGCGGTCCATCTGACCGCTCACCTGGCGGTCGTAATAGAACCAGATCATCAGCGACAACAGCAGGCCACCGACAGCGGCCATGCCCAGCATTGCGTAGAACTCGCGCTGGCGTTGCTTGCGCCGTTCGGCGCGCCAGGGCAATAGATTGATGCGTGCCATCAGTCGAAGCTCCTCAGCGCCAGACCGGTCGCGATCATCAGCGCGGGGGCATCCTGGGCCAACGCATGCGCGTTCACCTTCGGCCCCAGGGTCATCTGCGCCAGCGGGTTGGCGACCACGGTCGGCACGCCCAGCTGTTCCTCGACCATCTCCGGCAGGCCACCGAGCACGGCGCAGCCGCCGGCCAGCACGATGTGATCGACGCGGTTGAATTCGCTGCCTGCATAGAAGAACTGCAGCAGGCGGCTGATCTGCTGGACCGTGGCTTCCTTGAACGGCTCCAGCACTTCCATCTCGTAGCTTTCCGGCAGGCCGCCCTGGCGCTTGGCCAGCCCGGCTTCCTCGTAGCTCAGGCCATAGCGGCGCATGATCTCGTCGGTCAGCTGCTTGCCACCGAACACCTGCTCGCGGCTGTAAAGGCTACGGCCGCCGCGCAGGACATTGAGGGTGGTCATGGTGGCGCCGATGTCGACCAGCGCAACCACGCCGTCGATGGACACCGGCAGCTCGCTGGCGACCAGGGCGTAGGCGTTCTCGACCGCGAAGGCCTCCACGTCCATCACCTTGGCCTGCAGGCCACCGAGCTCCAGCGCGGACTGGCGCAGCTCGACATTCTCCGAACGCGACGCGGCCAGCAGCACCTGGACCATCTCCGGGTTGTTCGGGATCGACCCGATCACCTCGAAGTCCAGGTTCACTTCCTCGATCGGATACGGAATGTAGTTGACCGCTTCCAGCTCGATCTGGGCTTCCATGTCGTTTTCGTCGAGATCGGCCGGCATCGGGATCACCTTGGTGATCACCGCCGACCCCGCGACGGCGGCAGCGGCCAACTTGGCCTTGCTGCCTGAACGGTTCATCGCCCGGCGGATGGCCTCACCGACGGCCTCCACTTCGACGATGTTCTTCTCCACCACCGCATTCGGCGGAAGAGGTTCCACAGCGTAATGTTCCACGCGGAAACGATTGCCGCTGCGGGACAGCTGCAAAAGCTTTACCGCAGTCGAACTGATGTCGACGCCTACAAGCGGCGACTGACTTTTTGGGATGAGCCCCACGGTTTCTCCCCTGCCGACGGGCACTTGGACGCAAGACCTGCGTCCGAGCATTAATAACGTATTCTTAGCAAATGGCAACGGCCCTGCTGTGAAATCCCTCACGGATTCACCATGCAGCCCCTGACTGTTCCCCTTGCGCTCCCCGGTGCCGACCCCAGCCGCCACCTTGCGTAATCTATACTCTGCGACCACGAAATTCGCAATCGGAATCTGAACCCGATGACTCGACTCCGCCGCTGGCTGCGCTGGATCTTCCTGATTGTCCTGGTCCTGGCGCTGATCGGCGCGGCCGCCGTGGGCGGTCTGTACTATGCCGTTTCCTCCAAGCTTCCCGACGTGCAGACCCTGCGCGACGTGGAAATGCAGGAGCCGATGTACGTCTACGCTGCCGACGGCAAGCTGATGGCGGTGTTCGGCGAGACCCGGCGCACCCCGGTCACCATGAAGGACGTGCCCGAGCGCCTGAAGCAGGCCTTCCTGGCCACCGAGGACGCCCGCTTCTACGAGCATGGCGGCGTGGACTACATGGGCATCGGCCGTGCGGTCTGGCTGCTGGCCACCACCAACGACAAGCGCGTGCCGGGTGGCTCCACCATCACCCAGCAGGTCGCCCGCCAGTTCTTCCTCAGCTCCGAGTACAGCTACACCCGCAAGCTGGCCGAGATCCTGCTGGCGCGCAAGATCGAGTCCGAGCTGAGCAAGGACGAGATCTTCGAGCTGTACCTGAACAAGAGTTTCTTCGGCAACCGCGCCTACGGCGTGGCCGCTGCCGCCGAGTTCTATTACGGCAAGAAGCTGAACGAGCTGGACCTGGACGAGATGGCCTCGCTGGCCGGTATCCCCAAGTTCCCGTCGTCGGGCAACCCGATCTCCAACCCGGAACGTGCCCGCCAGCGCCGTGACAACTACGTGCTGCAGCGCATGGCCGACCTGAAGTTCGTCAGCCAGGCCGAGGCCGACGCGGCCAAGGCCGTGCCGATGCACGCCACCGCGCATGAGCCGCCGGTGCAGGTCGATGCACCCTACGTGGCCGAGCTGGTGCGCCAGGAAATGATCGCCCGCTTCGGCGGCGACGTGGTCAACAAGGGCTACCACGTCACCACCACGATCGACTCCACCCTGCAGACCGCCGCCAACCTGGCCGTCCGTGATGGCCTGCTGCTGTACGACCACCGCCACGGTTGGCACGGCGTGGAGAAGCAGGTGCAGCTGGGCGCTGGCGACGATACCGCCGCGCTGGCCGAGCACCTGCGCGGCATGTACGGCCAGGCCGGCCTGCTGCCGGCAATCGTCGCCAGCACCGCGGCCGATGGCAGCGCCACGGTGGTGCTGGCCAACCGCACCGAGATCGTGCTGCCGGCCGGCGCCGCCAAGTGGACCAACAAGACCCCGGGCAAGCTGGTGCAGCGCGGCGACATCGTGCGCGTACGCGCCGGTGCCAAGGACGGGGAGTGGCTGCTGGACCAGATCCCGCGCGGCCAGTCCGCGCTGGTCTCGCTGGATGCTCACAGCGGCGCGCTGAAGGCGCTGGTGGGTGGCTTCAGCTTCTCCGGCAACAAGTTCAACCGCGCCACCCAGGCCCGCCGCCAGCCGGGTTCGAGCTTCAAGCCGTTCGTCTACGCGGCCGCCTTCGACAAGGGCTACAACCCGGCCTCGATCGTGCTCGACGCCCCGGTCGTGTTCCGCGATCGCCGCGGCAAGACCTGGGCCCCGCAGAACGATGGCGGCGGCTTCCGCGGCCCGATGCGCCTGCGTGAAGCGCTGGTGCAGTCGCGCAACCTGGTCTCGGTACGCCTGCTTGATGGCATGGGCGTGGACTACGCGCGCAAGTACATCAGCGAGTTTGGCTTTGCCGAATCGGAGCTGCCGCCGAACCTGTCGATGTCGCTGGGCACTGCATCGCTGACCCCGCTGTCGGTGGCGCGTGGCTACGCGGTGTTCGCCAATGGCGGCTCGCGCGTGGATACCTGGCTGATCGACCAGGTCAATGACCGCGACGGCAACCTGGTGTTCAAGGAAAACCCGGCGCTGGCCTGCCGCGACTGCGCCGGCAGCAGCGATCAGCCGGTCAACCAGGTGGTGGATGGCTTCAACTTCGGCGCCCCGGCCCCGAAGGTGGACCCGGCCGCTGCGGCCAAGGCCGAAGCCAAGACCGAAACTGCCGCCGCTCCGGCCAACCCGGATGCCCGCACCGCTCCGCGCGCGATCGACGCCCGCACCGCCTACCAGCTGGTGTCGATGATGCGCGACGTGGTCCAGCGCGGTACCGGTGTGCAGGCCAAGGTGCTCGGCCGCGAGGACGTGGGCGGCAAGACCGGCTCCACCAACGACCATCGTGACGCCTGGTTCTCCGGCTTCGGCGGCCCGTACGTGACCACCGTGTGGGTGGGCCGCGACGACTTCCGCTCGCTGGGTTACCGCGAGTACGGCGGCAAGGCGGCGCTGCCGATCTGGATCGACTACATGCGCACCGCGCTGAAGGACACCCCGATCGCGCAGAACGAGCCGCCCAGCGGCATGGTCCAGGCCACGCTCAACGGCGCGACCGAGTGGGTGAAGGTGGAAGACATGGATCGCCTGACCGACTACGACCTGAACCTCAATACGCCGCAGGCCGACGCCGCCGCGTTCGATATCTTCTGAGGAAGGGTGCAGTGGGTGCCAACCGTGGGTTGGCACCGATGCGACTGTAGAGCCGAGCCCATGCTCGGCTCAGGGCCCCGCGTAGAGCAGCCGAGCGTGGGCTCGGCTCTGCATCCCCTCCGTGAAATACCTACGCGGATGTCACATCCGTGCGCTAGTCTGTAGCCAGGTCGCAACAGGAGTCATCGCATGCATCGCGCCCGTCAGCATGCTGCCAGCCAGACCCGCGAGCGGCGCCACCGCCTCGCCCACGAAGCCGCCCGCCTGATGGCTGAAGGCGGCATCCGCGACTACCACCAGGCCAAGTTGAAGGCCGCCAGCCGGCTCGGCATCCGCGACGATGCCTCCCTGCCGCGCAACACCGAGATCGAAGACGCCTTGCGCGAGTACCAGCGGCTGTTCGCCGGGCCCCAGCACGGCAATGAACTGCAGCGCCGCCGCGAGGCTGCGATGCGCGCGCTGGAGTTCCTGCACGGCTTCGCCCCACGGCTGGCCGGCCCGGTACTGGAAGGCACCGCCGATGCCAACAGCCCGGTGCAGCTTCACCTGCACAGCGACGACCCGGAAGCCGTGCATCGCTTCCTGGACGAGCACGGCATTCCCGCCGAATCGCGGACGCGCCGGCTGCGCATGGACCGCGAACGCAGCCTGGACGTGCCGGTGTGGGTGTTCAGTGCCGAGGAGCTGACCTTTGACCTGGCCGTGCTGCCGTACGATGCGCTGCGCCAGGCGCCGCTGTCGCCGGTGGATGAGAAGCCGATGCGACGCGCGTCTGTCGCACAGCTGCGGCAGCTGCTGGCCGAAGCGGAGATCACCGCGTATATCGGCGGGTGACAGCTGCGCGGGTTCTGGTGGATGCGGACCGTTGGTCCGCACGGTGCATCAGGCGTGCGGACACCTGGCCTAAGAGCAGCCGAGCATGGCTCGGCTCTACAGAAAGCGCGCTACCTGCTTCCTTCTTCTGGTGGGTGCGGACCGTTGGTCCGCACGGTGCTTCAGGCATCCGGATAGCTGACCGAAGAGCAGCCGAGCATGGCTCGGCTCTACAGGAGGTGCGTTGCCCTACCAGACATCATGGTGCTGCTCCTCCGTCTCATCGCCAAGCAGGCGCATCAGCCAGGGGGCTCCCGCCCGCTGCGGGTACGCCATCATCATCCGCGCGTGCATGTTCTGCAGATCGCCCAACAACCAGGTCTGGTTGTAGACATCGCCGAACGGATCGGACCACGCCGTCTGTATCCGCGCGCGCTCACCGCCGTTGAGGTTGGGCATCCTGTCCAGCGGCACCTCCAGCACCGGCTCCAGCGCCCGGTTGATGGCCGCGTTCTCCGCCTCCGCCGCACGCATGAGTTCCAGCCGATGGCTCACCTGCCAGCACGGGAAAGGGAAGCAGCTTCCCGTGGCATCGATGTACGCCGCGATGTCGGCCAACATGTGGGCCTTCAGCTGCCACACCACCGCACTGTCCAGCAGCTGCCGCACCCGCAGTGTGCGCAGCGTGCCGGCGCGGACATCCTCCGGCGTGGTGAACGGCTCGCCCGGGGTTGGGCCGCCATGCCGCACCAGCACGATGCGATGGATCGCCTCCTGGGTGATGTTCTCCACGCGCAGCGCGGCGGCCTCCGGATGCACGCGCGGCGGCGGCACACTCGATACCCGCCAGGTGTACCAGGCCGCCAAGCCCACGCCCGCCACGCACAGCAGGGCGAACAGCAGCCAGCGGTCCAGATTGCGGGTGTAGTAGTAAAAACGTGCCCGCCACAGATAGAACGTGCGATAGCTGATGAACCGGCTTACCCATCGATACATTGCCATTTCCTCGGCAAGGACCCCGGCGCGGCGGGGCGGATTACGCGCGTCACGCCGGGGCTCCATCGCTTACCAGCCGATGCCGACGCCGACGCCCATGCTGCGCTCACCGCTGTTGGTGAACGCCCCATTGAGGCTGAAGGTGGCCGAGCCCTTCTCGTTGAGCACGCGCTGGTAGCCCACCGCCATCGCCGACTCACCCTCGCTGTAGCCCACGCCCGCACCCAGGCGGTTGTAGGTGGCCAGGCCCGCGGTGTTCATCGCCATCGCGGTCTGTGCGCTGCTCATCGCCGCCATGCGGTTGAAGCGCTTGTCCATCTTGTCCAGGCGACGTTCGAAGTTGCTGATCGCGCCATCGGTGTACTCGTTGGCGCGTGCCAGCATCTTCTCCAGTTCAGCGGTATCGACCTGCGGCTTGGGCGTCTCATCCTTCTTCGTCTTCGGCTGCGGTGCGGGCTTCTCACCCTCGCCTGCCGATGCCGCCTGCTGGCCGCCTTCGGCCTGCGGCACCGGTGCTTCCTGCTCCGGCGCCGATGCGACGGCCATTGCCCGCGGCTGCGGCGCATCGATGCGCTCCTCCAGGCCATCGATACGGCCGTTGAGCTGCTGCTGCATCGAATGCAACTGGCCACCATTGACCGCATCGCGGCTGCCGGCCGCGACCAGGCCATTGGCGACGTTGGAGATGACCATGCCGTGGGTTCCGGCGAGGGTGAGCTGGTTAACTCCGTCGGCACGGGTCGAAGGTGAATTCTGGAAGATCGAGCTGAGCTGACCTTCCACCTTGTCAGCGCGACGGCCTGCGGTGATGACAGCGTCATCGAGCTCCATCAGCGCGTCCCCGACGGTGTTCTGAGTTCCACCCTGCACCATGTAGGTCGGGGCGATGATGTTGCCGCTTGCGTCCATGCCGGCGCCACCGCCGAGGGTAGCGAGGGAATCCTTGAGCTGAGAGACGGTGGTGGCGTTGTGGTCGGCGGTGCCACGGGCGATGTTCACGAGGCGACGCTGCATACCGCTGTTGCCGAAGGATACAACTCCAGCTTCATTTGCCTGTGCGTCTCTTCCAAGTGCCAGCGAACCATGGGCTCCACTCCCGATCTTTGCACCCGCACCAATAGCAACACCATCATTTGCTCCGCCACCTGCAGACCCCACCTCCGCACCAGCCCCCATTGCAAAGCCATCCTCGGATTCCTCGAAAACGGTAGCTCCTCGCCCAATCGCAGTTGAATTCCTCCCCATTGCTCTGGCTCGCGTCCCAACAGCTGTGCCACTTTCAGCACCGGTTCTGGCCGAGTTGCCGATAGCGACCCCTCCCGCTCCCGCTTCAGCAGATTCACTGATGGGGGCCACACCAATACTCAGATACTGACTCACGCCTTCTAAAGCTGAGATCCGTGAGTTACTTGAATGCAGTTGCTTCCCAGATACAGCCTCAGTACTGCTGGTACTCAGCAAGCCATCCGCCACACCACTGATCTTCCGGTTGGCATTGGCGCTATTGCGAACATCCAACGTCGTTCCGCTGTTCCTTTCGCCCAGACGCACATTGCCGGTCGTAGACACTTGTGCCACAAGCCCGCCAAGCGCTGCGGTTTCGACCAACGCCTTGGCTGCATCCGTCTTTGCCGCCGCCGCCTCTGTGCCCGCAGCCCTGGCAATGCTCTCCACCGCCGCCACCTTGTCATTGGTGGCATTGAGCTGCCTGCCGTTGACGGCTTCATAACTGCTGGCATTGACCAGACCATCGGCCACACCAGTCAGCTTTCGACTCGCATTCGCACTATTGCGCACATCCAACACCGTTCCGCTGTTCTTCCCACCCAGGCGGACATTGCCGCTGGCGGCGGTCTGGCTGACCAGCCCTTCCAGCGCACTCGTGCTGACCAGCGCCTTGGCAGCATCTGCCTTCGCAACCGTTGCATCCGCCTGCGCGGCCGTAGCCGCTTTCTCCACGGCAGCGACCTGCACGTTGGTGGCATTGAGCTGCTTGCCGTTGACCGCTTCATTGCTGCTGTCACCCAAGTCGCCGTCAGCCACACCGACAACCTTCCGGCTGGCGTTGGCACTGTTGCGCACGTCCAGTACGGTGCCGCTGTTCTTCCCACCCAAACGGACATTGCCGCTGGCGGCGGTCTGAGAGACCAGGCCGGCGAGCGCGGTCGTCTCGGTCAGTGCCTTGGCGGCGTCGACCTTGGCGGCGTTGGCTGCCGTCTGCGCGCTCGTGGCCGTGCTCTGCGCGGTGGATACGGCCTGGTTGGTCGCGAACAGCTGATTGCCGGTGATGGCATCGGTACTGCCATTGCTGACCGCGCCATCGGCAATGTACTGGATCTTGCGCTTGAGAGTGGCACTGCCCACCGATACGGAGTTGACGGACGCCGTCACTGAGCCGGCACCCAATGCCACTGCATTGTCATGGCGGGCGTTGGCCCGGTCACCCAGTGCAACGGCGCTGGTGTTGGCCGATACCGCAAGATTGCCCAACGCGGTGGCGAACTGCGCCTTGGCCTCGCTGCCACGCCCCAGCGCAGTGGACTGCTTTGCTGTGGCTTTGCTCAGGTACCCCATTGCAGTGGCATGCTCGGCGGCCGCATTGGCATCACCGCCTATGGCAATGGAGAAGTTTCCGCTCGCGATGGCTCGGAAGCCGGTCGCGACCGCGCCGTTTGCGCTGCGCGTGTTCGCTCCGATGGACACGCCGGCATTCTGGTTGTTCACCTTGTTTCCCTCTGCATCGACGCCGGCCAGCGCATCGAACCCGAGTGCGACACTGCGACCGTTGTAGGCCTTGGCGTTGTTGCCGATGGCGGTGCTGATACCGTAGCTGCCCGACTCTGCAACTGCGCCCTTGCCCAGCGCCAGGGTGGTGGCATCGATACGGTTGGTGGCCGACTGGGCGAGCGTACGGACGTCGGCAAGGTCTCCCTTTACAGTTCCCACTGCCGATTCCACTGTCCCCAGCCTGGTGTTCGTGGCGTTGAGCTGCCGGCCATTCACGGCATCCGTACTGCTTGTCGTCAACGTTCCATCAGAAACGCCACTCACTTTTCGCGTCGCCAACACTGCATTGCGCATGCTGACTTCCGTGCCGGTATTGCTGTTGGCAATACGCACTATGCCGCTCGCGGAATCCTGCTTGATCAAGCCATCGACCCGCTCGTTCATCGCATGCAGTTGCTTGCCGGTAACGGCATCTGAGCTGGAAGCCGTGATGCGGCCGTCTTCCACGTTCACAATCCGCCGTCGCAGCGTGGAACTGCCCACAGAGACAGTATTCACTTCGGTTGCGGAAGAACGCACACCCAGCGCAACTGCTCCTTGCGCGGCTGCCGACGCACCGTAGCCCAGGGCTACGCCATCAATGCGCGCCTCGGCGCCACCGCCTATGGCGATTGCACCGGTGTAACCCGGCGTCCCGGCCTTCGCAGCAGCACCAATGGCGATGCCGGACGTGCCGCCGCCGGTATCAACCGAGGCTTTGCTGCCCAAGGCTACGCCATCAACGCCATTGGCAAATGCGTTCGCGCCCATTGCAACCGCATTCTCGCTCTGTGACAACGAGCCACTGCCGATCGCAAGCGCGTTCTGACGCGTTGCCGCAGCGCTGTTTCCGAATGCGGTGGAGCCGATTCCCTTGCCGTAGGCATTGGCGCCTACAACCGTGCTGTGACCACCATTGGCAGTCGCGTTGTAGCCCACGGCAACACTGTCTACGCCGTTGATGGTGGCCTTGTAGCCAAACGCGGATCCATAGTTGCCAACGATCCGGCTTTGGTGTCCGAAACCCGCCCCCCAGCTGCCACTCAGATACGTCCCGCCACCAATGATCAGATACTCTTTCGCATCGGCCGCAGCGTTAGCCCACAAGGTTCCATCGGTCTGACCCGCATGTGGAAGGCAGCGAAGATAGTTGGAACCAGAGTCAAGGACCGAGCAGCCATAGTAGTCAACTCCTGCGGTCGCATCCTGCATGGCGGCTGTAGCCGTCAACGCGACCACCAGTACTGGAATCAGCCTGCGCGGGCCGCTGGTGCTTCCTTTTACTACAGCCAGCTCGCTGGCTACCTCCCAGCACCCCTTGGCCCGGTTCCAGATACGTCGATAGATTCGATTCATGGTCTTTCTCCTTAACAGTGTGCGGAAAAGGCAACCCGCGCTAGGCGCGGGACGCAGGGAGGTGGATCAACCGGACTGGATGGCCACGTCCTGGACGTGCTCGCGATAGCCGTCCTGGGAAAGCCGGTAGCGCAGGCGCAGCGAATTGCCCGGCTGTGGCTGGAACGGCAGGGTGAAATCGGCGTCCGGGTACAGGCTGTGCGAGAGGTCGTGCGGTGTGCAGACGCCGGCGGCCGTGCATTCGGCCGCATGGACGATGCCCACGCGCAGGGTGCCGCTGTTGTGCAGCGTGTTGCCGCGCACCTGCAGGTCGACCACGCCGTCGGCGGGCACCACGTTCACCAGCGCACCCCACACCAGGCTGACGCCGACGTCTGCGTGCGCAGCGTCGTCGCTGCTTTCCAGTTCAGTGCCTTCCGGGCTGCGCACACCTTCGAAGTACACGCGGTACGCGGTTTCCTTCTGCACCGGCTGCAAAGGGATCAGCCGGATCAGGCGATTGCCACCGCCTGACAGCGCGAACTTGCCGGGCGTAATGGCAATGGCCGAATCGGCGACCTCGATATCCTGCTCCTGTTCGCGGGGCGTTGCCGGGTGGTCGATGCGGCGCAGGCTGGCCTGTACATACTGCGGGCGGGTGGACTGCGAGTAGACGCGGATCTGCGCACCGCGCTTGGCATCCATCGCGGTTCGCATGGGATGGATGGACAGGTTGGCGTGTGCTGCTGGCGCAAGCAGCGCACTCAACGGCAGCATCCAGACGATCAGTTTGTTCATGGCAGGCTCCGTGTGGGATCAGGGTTTGGCGGTGGGGACGCGCAGTTCGACCGTCAGCTCGCCCTCGTAGAGACCGGGGCGCTTGCTGGCGACGGGGGTGGGAGGTGTCAGCAATGTCAGCGGCGTGGGCACGCAATAGACCGGCTGGCTGATACCGGGCAGCTTGACCAGGCGCAGTTCGGCGCTGTCGATGCCATGCAGCAGTTCTTCCACGCCATGCCGCATGCGGATATCGCGCCCGCCGTAGTTCAGGCTGACGTGGTAGTCCAGGCGCTGGCGGTCGTCGCTGCCACCATCGCGATGCCAGACCGCGAAGTCGCTGCCGGGTGGCGGGCGCGGCCCGCTGTCACGCACGGTGACGCCGAGGAATTCGCTCTGCGAGCCGAGGCCGTCGTAGAGGCACATTTCCAGCTGCTTGCGGCCGCCTACCATCTGCTTGATGGGGTCGTAGCGCAGGTCCATGTTAACCAGCGGCGCGACGGTGTCGAAGGCCGGAAAGTAGATCGAGATCGCGTCGTAGTCGGTGACGGTGAAGTCGAAGTTGAAGGTGGCTGTGGCGACGGGTGCTGCGGCGGGGTCGGCCTTGATGTTCAGGCGCATCGTGGCCTTCCAGTGACCTGCGACGAGGCGCGCCAGTTCTGATGGTGGAAGCGCAAGCCTCGCACCCGTACCGATTGGCTGATCGATACCACAGGTGTAATAGAAGGCTTCATAGAGCGCCCGCTGACTGCTGTCCCAGTAGTCCGGGCTGCAAGTCCAATCGCTCAGTATTCTCTGAAGGCTTCCGAGCAGCCGAAGCTCTGCCTGCAGGCCGGTCCGGATCTCTACAAGCCGCAAAGCGACTTCGGACGGTCCGCTAACTATCGATGAATCTCCTTCGGTCGGGCACCGACCGAATTCACTGTCTGAAGCAGACTCACATACCACATGGATCTGCCCATACTTCATCGCCACGTCATGACTGAACCCCAGCACCGTCCTCGGCGCCCACAGCTCCACGTCACCAGGCACGGCCGAGCGGTCCCACGACATCACGATGTCCCGGCTCTGGTCGGTGGGATGCGTCTCCGGCGGCCACTGCGCCCACGCCCGCGGCATCACCAGCACCAGCGCACACACCAGCATCAACACGAACATCCAACGCCGGCTCATGGCGTTCCTCCTGCAGCAGCGGTCTGGGGCGTGGCGGCAATCAGCGCGCGTTCCTGCAGCAGCCGGGTGACACGGGCCTGCTGGCGGATCTCCGCCGGCAGCTGGGCCACGGCCAGCGGTTCGCAGCGCACGGCACCGACCAGCAGCACCACCTGGCGGCGCTCGCGCACCTGCAGCGGGCAGTGCAGCAGTCGGTCGTCCTGCAGCAGGTAGAGCGTTGTCTCGCGACGCGGGAAGTCGGCGACGAAGCCGCCGTTGGCGCTGGTGCCGGGCACCGGCGCGTTGAGGATGCGGGCGCCGCCCAGCGGCGCGCCGGCAAGCGTGCGGGCGGTGCCGATGAAGGTGTAGGTCACTTCGATCGGCACCGGCATGCGCATCAGCCGCCCTGGCGCCAGGAACATCGGTCGCGCACCGCCTGTGCCGCTCACGCGGATGGCGGCCATGCTGGTATCGATGCCGGCATCCTGCAGTTCGGCCCGGTGCGACTGGTAGGCGGTCAACGGCAGCAGCCGGGCTCGCCGATCTGCAGCCGTTGCCGGCCCGCGCCGCTCACCTGCAGTTCGGCCGCCACGCCCTGCAGGTCCAGGTCATCGGTGGCGGCCACCTGTACCGCCAGCCCAGCATCGGCGCCGGTGCCTGCGCCCCAGTAGGCGCCCCGCCGGCCCAGCGCGAAGGCGGAGCTGTGCGTGCCACTGTAAGCGGTCTCGCTGCGGCCATGCTGCTGGTAGTACGCCACGGTGGCGCCGGTCTGTCCGTAGCGGTTCTGCAGCTGCCCGCCCAGCGATGCGCTGTAGCGGTCGTTGTTGTTGGCGCGCAGCTCGGAGGTCAGCTCACGCAACTGCGCGTCCACCTCCTGGCGATAGCTCTGGCCGACGCTGTAGTTGATCTCCGGCCGCTGGTGCTGCGGCTGGCGCATGTCCACCGCATAGCGGCGCTGGCCGTTGCCAACATGGCTGCGCTGCAGGCGGGTGAAGCTTACGTTGAGGTAGATGCCACGGTCGCGCGTGCGCGTGTCGCGGGCACTGTCGTGGCTGAGCTGCTGCCACAGGCCCAGCCGCGTGGAGACGCTGAAATCCTGCCAACGATGGCTGCGGCTGAAGCTGGCCTGCCAGGTGCGGCTGAGCTGCGGCTCGCGGTGCGGTTGCAGCGGTTGCGGCGGCAGGAACGGATTCAGTGGCGCCAACGGATCATCGTCACCGGGACGGCTCCAACCGGTGCGCCAGGTCTGGCGCCGGGTATGTCCGAGGTAGGCCGTACCACCGGCGATCGGCAGCGACACCGATCCGCTGAGCGAGTTGGTGCAGCCCAGGCGGTCCCGTGCATCGGCCTCGAACTGGCAGGCCTTGCCACGCATGCGCTGCTGGTAGATGTTCCAGGAGGCGCTGCGGCGGTATGACAGCTGATGCTGCTGGCCGTGGCTGCCATCGCTGCCGCGCATGCCGCTGAAGGTTGCGCGCATCTCCTGCGTGGCCAGCACGCGGCGCAGGTCCACGCGCAGTTCGCCATAGCTGTGCCCGCCCAGATGGGCAACGCCCGCGGTAACGGCCAGGTCGCGTGCCAATGGCACACGCATGCCGGCCACCGCCACCTGTTCGCTGTCGAAGCGGTCGCTGCGGCGCTCGTTGCGGCGGCCACCCTGCACGAACCACTGCCATTGGCTGTCGGTCCAGTCACCGCCCTTGTCGAACGGGGCTTCTTCGGTACGCACCAGCACGCCATCCTCGTAGATGCGCATGCGCACCAGGTAGCTGCCGAACGGGAAGTTGCGGGTATCGATCTGGTTGATGCCGGCCTGCAGGTAGTAGGTCTGCAGCAGGCGCTCGCCGTCGAACACGTCCACGCGCGCATCGCGGGCGAGCAGGACCGTCAGTGGCGAGGCCTGCACGGCAGCATCGCTGTCCACGTAAGCCTGGGTGGTGCCCACGCGGGCACCGTCGAAGCGGTCCAGCGGCAGCATGCTGAAACCGAAGGTGCCGCCCGGTGGGCTGGACAGGTTGCGGCGGTCCATGCGCCCGGCCTGCAGGTAGTACTGCTGGCCCAGGTCATGGCGGTAATAAACGTTGTCGAATTCGAAATGCGCATCGCCACCACTGCTGCGGTAGCGCTGCTGGGTGAAGTACCAGTCGGCGGACATATGGCCCCGCTGGAACAGGCCCAGAACGCCGGTACCGCGCGCACTGAACGACTGGTAGTCACGCCCACCGGTGAGGTTGAGCACCTGCTGGTGCAGGAAAGCGTTCTCGGCATTGCTGCTGAGCGCGTGGAAGCGTTCCGCGGCGGGTTCGCCACCGATCCACTTGCGGGCCACGAACAGGCGCACGGCGCCCTCGCCTTCGTCATACAGCGCGCGCGCGGCCGCAGGGTCTTCCGGGGGATCCAGATAGCCGCAACCGGCCTCGGCGCCACCGAAGCGGCAGGCCAGGTGGCTGTTGCGTGGCAGCGGCTGCGACAGTGCCGGCAGCAGCGCGGCCTGCGCCTCGGCGGACAGGTCCAGTGCCTGCAGCACGCGCGCGGGATCTTCCAGCTGCACATGCTCCAGGGTGACGCGCACCGGCGACAGCCCGGCCGAGCGGCCGAACAGCTGGATGTCGAGTTGTTCGGTCTGTCCTTCGACCAGATCTTCGAAACCGGGCGGGACGCCGCGCGCGGCCGCCAGCGGAGTGGACAACGCCAGGGCGAGCGCGACCGCCAGCCGGGTGACGGCGGGGGCGTGTGAGGTCATGGGGGTACCGCTGGAGAAGCGGCCGGCCCGGGAACCGGGCCGGCGCGGGGATTACGGCGAGGTCGCCTTCTGGTTCAGCACGACGTTGACGATGCCGCTGTAGCGACCCTTGGTGGTGATCGGGGCCGGGGTGGCCTGGGCGATGGTCAACGGCATCGAGATCGAGGCGCCCGGGGTCGAGCCGGCGCCGGTGAACAGGTCGACTGCCTTGTATTCGATGGCGGCGGCACCCAGTGCGCGATTGTTGAGGCTGATGGTCATCGGCACGGTGACGGTGCCGGTTTCATTTGCGAGGGCAAACGCACCGTCGATGCGTGCCTCGATATCCGCGGTGTCATCATTGGAGTGAATGCGCACGCGCTGCGTGTCCGGAATCAGGCCGCGCAGCGGATCGTGGGTCAGCGTGACCAGGTCCGGCAACGGGGTGCCGTCATCACGCAGCAGTGCCAGGGTCGGGTCGACGTCGGCATAGACGGAGATCTTGGTTTCCAGCGCGTGCGCGGACAGCGAAGCGGTGGCCAGCGCTGCCGCGAGCGCGGTCTTCTTGATGATGGCGTGCATGGTTGTCTCTCTCGGACAAAGGGGGAATATGAAAGCTCCCCTCCCCAAGGAGAAAAGGGAGGGGAGCATCGCCCGCGGGGATGGGTGCGGGCGACGGAGAGAATGTTAGAAATCCATTGCCATGCAGGCCATTCAAGCATTCCTAAAACACTGAGTGTTAAGGAGAATTCTTGAATTCGCTCAATGTTCGAGGGTTATGCAATTTCCCTCATCGGTTCAATGCAACAAACCTCATTGCATTGAATTTGTAGAGCCGAGCCCACGCTCGGCTACCGTTGGCTTCAACCTGCAGGCACGACGGTGACGTGATCGACATCGATGTCGGTGGGCTTGAAGCGATGCGTGTCGACCTTGCCACGCAGCTCGACCACGGTATCGGCACCGATGGCCTGCGGCGGCAGGTCTTCGTCATCGATCTCGACCTCGATCTGGCCGCTGGCATCACGGAACTGGTAGCGCTCGTCACCGATCTTGGCGGTGAGGGTGCCACGCAGCACCACCGGATGATCATCGCGCTGCGCACGTGCGTCGGCGACGGTGCTGGCAGCGGCCCCTGCCCCCGGCCCGGTGTACTGCGCGAAGGCCTGCGGGCTCAGCAGGGCCAGCGGCGTGGCGATGAAAGCGATGGCGATCAGTCGGTTCATGGCGTTCTCCATACAGGGATCAGTACGCACAGGTTCTATCGCCTTCGACGTGATACCCATGCAATAGATCCGAAAAGATGTGAATGCGACATTCATTGTCAGAACGCGTTCAGATCCGGAAGCGGGCTCTTATCGTGCGGACCAACGTTCCGCGGTCGCCATCCGCCGAAGCCGATCAGGGCACAAAAAAAACGCCCCGCAGATGCGGGGCGTTCTCAGCAGAATCTGCTGCGGGCGATCAGCCCTGGTAGTCGCGCACGTCGCTGCCGGTGTAGACCTGGCGCGGACGGCCGATCTTCATTTCCGGATCGACCTGCTGTTCCAGCCAATGCGACACCCAGCCGGAAGTACGGCCCAGGGCGAACATGACGGTGAACATTTCGGTCGGGATCTGCAGTGCCTTGTAGATGATGCCGCTGTAGAAATCGACGTTCGGGTACAGCTTGCGGGCGACGAAGTACTCGTCCTGCAGCGCAGCCTGTTCCAGCTTCACGGCCACGTCCAGCAGCGGATCCTGCACGCCCAGCTGCTTGAGCACCTTGCTGGTCATCTCGCCGATGACCTTGGCGCGCGGGTCGAAGTTCTTGTAGACGCGGTGGCCGAAGCCCATCAGGCGGAAGCCGGAGGTCTTGTCCTTGGCCTTGACCACGGCGGACTCGACGTTGTCGGCGCTGCCGATCTCTTCGAGCATCTTCAGCACGGCTTCGTTGGCACCGCCGTGGGCCGGACCCCACAGCGCGGTGACGCCCGCAGCGACCGACGCGTACGGGTTGGCGCCGGTCGAACCGACCAGGCGCACGGTCGAGGTCGAGGCGTTCTGCTCGTGGTCGGCGTGCAGGATGAACAGCAGGTCCAGCGCCTTCACCACGTCCGGGTTCAGGTCGTACTGGCCGTCAGCGGACTCGAAGGTCTGCTTCAGGAAGCGGCTGACGTAGTCCAGCGAGGTGTCCGGCTTGTTGGCCGGCAGGCCCTTGCCGTGGCGATAGATCAGCGCCGACAGGGTCGGCACCTTGGCGATCAGGCGCACGGCGGCCTTGCGGCGCTGCTCGGCGTCGGACAGGTCCAGCGAGTCGTGGTAGATGGCCGACAGCTGCGCGATCGCGGCCGCCAGGATCGCCATCGGGTGGGCATCCTTGGCGAAGCTGCCGATCAGGGTGTTGATCGAATCGTCGACGTTGGCTTCGGCGGTCAGCTCATCGGTGAAGGCCTTCAGCTGCTCGGCGCTCGGGCGCTCGCCGTTGATCAGCAGGTAGGCCACTTCGACGTAGCTCGACTTTTCCGACAGCTGTTCGATCGGGTAGCCGCGGTACAGCAGCACACCCTTGTCGCCGTCGATGTAGGTGATGGCGGACTTGCAGCTGGCCGTCGCGGTGAAGCCGGAATCGTAGGTGAAGAACCCCGTTTCCTTGGTCAGCTTCGCGATGTCGACGCAGTCGTTGCCAAGGGTGGGTTTGATGACGGGCAGAACGACGGACTTATCGCCGGCGTTGAGCGTGACCTGATCAAGATCGGACACTGTGTGCGCTCCTTCATGGGAAGGCGCCTGCCCAAGCGCATTGGTCAGGCACGTGAATGACGTCCTCGGCCTGTGCCGGGGATCACATCATTATCGCACAGCAGCATTTGTCGGGTGCTAGACGGAAGTCGTATACGACAGGCGGCCGGACACCGGCCGTTGAGCGGCCCGGATCGGCAAAAGCGTTGTCACACGAACGCAGTGTTCCGTCCATCCAAACGCCCGTTGGGTTGGCGTTGGGGAAAAACAAACGGCCGCGCAGAGCGCGGCCGTCGGTTCGAAGCTGGATCGACAGATCAGCGCGCGTAGCGCTTCTGGAACTTGTCGATACGGCCCGAGGTGTCGATGACCTTGTGCTTGCCCGTGTAGAACGGGTGCGAAGCAGAGGAAATTTCAACCTTGACCAGCGGGTATTCGTTGCCGTCTTCCCACTGGATGGTTTCCTTCGTGCCCATGGTCGAGCGGGTCAGGAACTTGAAATCGGAGGTGACGTCATGGAAGACGACGTCGCGGTAGTTCGGATGGATATCGGCCTTCATGGGCTCACACCGTAAATGGGCTGGTGGTCAAGAGCGGCATTATAAGCACCGGTTGCCGCTCGGGGCAACCGGTGGCGGTCAATCGAGGTCAGTCCGCGCCCAGGGCCTGGCGCACCAGGGCCTCGAAACGCTGCTGGTCGTAGGCCATCAGCAGATCGCAGTTGTCCGGCTGGCCGGTCTGGCGGTTCCAGTCGACGATGGTGGCGCCTCGGCTGAACGTGCCATTCAGTTCCACGTTCAGCGGCCGTGACTCGACCTGCAGCTGCCCTTCTGGATTCAGCGCCCACGCCATGGCCACCGCATCGGCCGTATACCAGCGGCCGCCCTTGGCATCTTCCGACAGCGCGCGGGTCTTGCGCGAGATCAGTTCGTAGAAGCGGGCGCGGTCGGAATCGGCCTGCAGCCATTTCTCGGCGCCCTCCAGCGGCAGGCCGTGGGCAACGGTCGCCTCCCAGTCCGACACCAGCAGGTGCTTGAACGAGGTGAACACCACGTGCGCGGCTTCAGGATCGAAGGCGATGTTGAATTCGGCTGCCGGGGTGATGTTGCCGTGGCAGGTAACCGCGCCACCCATCACCACGATGCGCTTGATGCGCTGGGGCAGGGTCGGGTCCAGCTTCAGTGCCAGCGCCAGATTGGTCAGCGGGCCCAACATCACCAGCATCAGTTCGCCGGCGTGTTCGTGCGACAGGCGCAGGATGGCCAGGGCAGCGTGCTCGGCCTCGGCCTGGCGGCTCGGCGGCGGCAGGTCCACGTCGCCGTAGCCATCACGGCCATGCACGTGGGCAGCGTCAACGGAGGGATGCAGCAGCGGATCCGGGCTGCCGGCAAACACCGGTACGTCGGGGCGGCCGACGATGTCACAGAGCTTGAGGGCGTTGCGGACGGTGTATTCGAGGCCGACATTGCCGGCGGCGATGGTCAGGGCGACCACGTCGTGCCGTTCATCGGCAAAGGCCATCAGCAGGGCCAGGGCGTCGTCCACACCGGGATCGGTGTCGATCAACAGGGGGATCTTGTGGGTCATCGTTGCCGTCTTCAGATCGGCAACGAAGTGTGGACCGGGATGATGACCGTTGCAAGTACGGGGGTTGGGGTTCTGGCAGGGCTGCGCCCTGCACCCGCGGTAGTGCCGGCCGCTGGCCGGCAACTTCGACAGCAACGTCAAAAACGGGTTTCCCGCGGCTGGCGGGGAAGAGCTCTCTGTAGAGTCGAGCCATGCTCGACTCCCGCGCGCAGCGCGCACAGCAGCCGAGCGTGGGCTCGGCTCTACAGTGGATCCACGCCGTGCGTGGATGAGCGTCCCGGAAATGGGGTCAGAGGCCATTGCTGCGCAAAGGGCTCCGACCCCGGGGTGCCTACGCCGAGGCGTAGCGCACAGCGGTGCCGATCCAGCGCTGCACCACGCGATCGGCCAACGCGGGCTGCTGGGCCAGCAGGCGCTCGGCCAATTCATGCACGCCGGGCAGCAGGCCAGCGTCGCGGGCCAGGTCGGCAATGCGGAAACCGGCCAGGCCAGTCTGGCGCGTCCCGAGCAGTTCGCCGGGGCCGCGCAGTTCCAGGTCCTTCTCGGCGATGACGAAACCATCGTTGGTTTCGCGCATGGTCTGCAGGCGCTCACGCGCCATCTGCGAGAGTGGTGCCTGGTACAGCAGCACGCAGCGCGACACCGCCGAACCGCGGCCCACGCGGCCACGCAGCTGGTGCAGCTGGGCCAGGCCGAGGCGCTCGGCGTTCTCGATCACCATCAACGAAGCATTCGGCACGTCCACACCCACTTCGATGACCGTGGTCGCGACCAGCAAGTCGATCTCGCCGGCCTTGAACGCCACCATCGTCGCCAGCTTTTCAGCAGCCTTCAGGCGGCCATGCACCAGCCCGACGCGAACGCCCGGCAGCAGCGCCTGCAGCGATTCGTAGGTGGCCTGCGCCGGGGTGGCATCCAGTTCTTCGCTTTCCTCGATGAGCGTGCACACCCAGTACACCTGCCGCCCTTCCTGGCAGGCCAGCGCAATGCGCTCGATCAGTTCCGGGCGACGGTCATTGTTCAAGGCCACGGTCTGCACAGGGGTGCGGCCCGGTGGCAGTTCGTCGATGGCCGATACATCCAGGTCTGCGTATTCGGACATCGCCAGCGTGCGCGGAATCGGCGTGGCGGTCATCACCAGCTGGTGCGGCACGCTGTTGCCGCCCGCGCCCTTGTCGCGCAGCGCCAAGCGCTGGTGCACGCCGAAGCGGTGCTGCTCGTCGACGATGGCCAGCGCCAGGTCCTGGAACACCACCGCCTCCTGCATCAGCGCGTGGGTTCCGACCACCACCTGCGCTTCGCCGTTGGCGACCTGCTCCATCACTTTGGCGCGCGCCTTGCCGGTGACCTTGCCGGCCAGCCAGGCGATGCGCACGCCGAGCGGTTCCAGCCAGCCACGCAGATTGTTGAGGTGCTGCTCGGCCAGCAACTCGGTGGGGGCGGCCAATGCGACCTGCTTGCCCTGCTCCACCGCCAGCATGGCGGCCAGCGCGGCTACCACCGTCTTGCCGGAGCCGACGTCGCCCTGCACCAGCCGCAGCATCGGGCTGGGCCGCGCAAGGTCCTCACGGATCTGCTTGAACACGCGTGCCTGCGCGCCGGTCAGCGCGAACGGCAACTGCTTCAGCAGCGCCTTGGCCAGTTTTCCGGGGCCGGCCAGCGGCGGCGCATGGTGCGCCTGCAATGCAATACGCTGGCGACGCAGGCTGAGGTGATGGGCCAGCAGTTCTTCCATCGCCAGGCGACGCTGCGCCGGGTGGGTACCAGCCGCCAACGCGGCCAGATCGGCATCCGGCGGTGGCCGGTGCACGGTCAGCAGCGCGCTGCGCAGCGGCGGCAGGCCCAGGCCATCGAGCCAACCGTTGGGCAGCAGTTCCAGCGTGCTTTCCTCGGGCAGGCGGTCCAGCGCCTGGCCGATCAATTTGCGCATGGTCATCGGGCCGACCCCTTCGACGGTGGGATACACCGGATCGAGGCGGTCGCCGAGTTCGGGATCGTCGTTGCGGCCCAGCACCTGGTAGCTGGGATGGACGATTTCCAGGCCGAGGTGGCCGGGCTTGGGCGTGCCGAAGCAGCGCAGCCGGGTGCCAACCGCGAACTGCCCGACCTGCTGCTGGCGGAAGTGGAAAAAGCGCAGCACCAGGGTGCCCTGCCCTTCGTCTTCCACCGCCACTTTCAGCATCGGCCGGTAGCGCATGCCACGCTCGACTGCGACCACCCGCCCTTCCACCTGCGCCGGCACGCCGTTGCGCAGGTCTTCGATGCGGGTCAGCCGGGTCCGGTCTTCATAGCGCAGCGGCAGGTGAAGCCAGAGATCCTGCAGGGTGGCCAGGCCACGTGCCTGCAGTTTGGCGGCCACGGCCGGACCGACGCCGGCAAGCATCGCCAGGGATGCTTCGCCGGACGGTGACAGGACCGGGGTGACCGCCGCCTTGCGTGCCACGTGGCGGTCAGTCGATGACCATCACCGCGTCGACCTCGAAGCTGGCGCCCTTCGGCAGGCCGGAGACTTCGATGGTGGAACGGGCCGGGTACGGGGCCTGGAAGTAGTCCTGCATGACCGCGTTGACCTTGGCGAACTCGCCCAGGTCGGTCAGGTACAGGCCCAGGCGCACGACCTTGTCCAGCGAGCCACCCGCGGCTTCGGCCACGGCCTTGAGGTTGTCGAAGGCGCGGCGGGCCTGCGCTTCGACGTCACCGGCGCCGACGATGTCGCCGGTGGCCGGGTCAAGCGGGATCTGGCCGGAGAAGTACACGGTGTTGCCGGCGCGCACGGCCTGCGAGTACGGGCCGATGGCGGCGGGGGCCTTTTCGGTGTTGATGATCTGGCGGGACATGGGTCGCTCCGGTGCTTGGGGGAAAACAGAGCGGTGATTGTACCGGCTGGGGGTGCATCCACGCATGGCGTGGATCTACCGCGCCGCCTCGGTAGTGCCGGCCGTTGGCCGGCAATCGCGATGCCGTCGCGGATCCATGGGTTGCCGGCCAGCGGCCGGCACTACCGGTACGCGCAGGACCTACTGGCGGCGTACCGATTGCACGACCGACAGGCGGCGCAGGCGGCGCATCACTTCGGCCAGGTGGTTGCGGTCGCGCACCTGGATGTTGAACGCCAGCACGGCGGCGTTGAAGTCGCGGTCCAGGTAGTCCACGCGTTCGATGTTGGAATGGCTCTGTGCGATGGCGGCGGCCAGCTGCGCCAGCACGCCGGTGCCGTTCTCCACTTCCACCACCAGCGAGGTGTCGTAGTCGCCGGAGACGGTGGTGTCCCAGCCAATCGGCACCCAGCGCTCGGGCGACTTGCGCAGCTCGGCCAGGTTCGGGCAGTCCATGCGGTGCACCACGATGCCCTTGCCGGCGGTGTGGTAGCCCATGATCTCGTCGCCGGGAATCGGCTGGCAGCAGCCGGCGAAGGTGACCACGCCGCGCTCGCTGCCGTTGATCAGGATCTTCTCCTGCGAGTGGTGGCGCGAATGCGGGCCGCCACGCAGTTCGGCGTAGGCCATCAGCGCCTGCGCGGCCTGGGTCGGCATCCAGTTGCCCAGTGCGACCTCGGCCAGCAGCGCTTCCAGGCGCGGGAAGCGGTGTTCGGCCAGGAACGCATCCAAGCGGCCTTTCGGCAGGCGCTCCAGCGACGAATCCATCGCTTCCAGCGCGCGGTCGAGCATGCGGTGGCCCAGCTGCACGGCATCTTCGTGCTCCAGCTGCTTGAGCTGGTGGCGGATGGCGGTGCGTGCCTTGCTGGTCACCACGAATTCCAGCCACTGCGGTTTCGGCGTGGCCGAGCGCGCGGTGATGATCTCCACCGACTGGCCCGACACCAGCTTGGTGCGCAGCGGCACCAGTTTCTTGTCCACGCGCGAAGCCACCGCCATGTTGCCCACGTCGGTATGCACGGCGTAGGCGAAATCGAGCGCGGTGGAGTTGCGCGGCAGGGCCAGGATCTTGCCCTTCGGGGTGAACAGGTAGACCTCGTCAGGGAACAGGTCGACCTTGACGTTGTCGAGGAATTCCAGCGAGGAACCGGCGGCGCGCTGCGAGTCGATCAGCTCGACGATCCACGCGTGGGCACGGCTCTGTGCGCTGTTGGGCGAATCGCCGCCGAACTTGTAGGTCCAGTGCGCGGCCACGCCGCGTTCGGCGATCAGGTCCATTTCCTCGGTACGGATCTGCACTTCGATCGGCGAGCCATACGGCCCGAACAGCACGGTGTGCAGCGACTGGTAACCGTTGGCCTTGGGAATGGCGATGAAATCGCGGAAGCGCCCATCCAGCGGCTTGAAGGTGGCGTGCACCGAGCCCAGCGCGTGATAGCAGCTGGGCACGCTGCGCACGACCAGGCGGAAGCCGAACACATCCATCACCTGGTCGAAGGATTTGTTCTCGTCGCGCATCTTGTTGTAGATGCTCCACGGGGTCTTGATGCGGCTGATCAGCCGATGCTCGATGCCCTCCTTGGCCAGGCGCTGCGACAGCTGCACTTCCACCTGCGCCATCGCTTCGCGGCGCACCACCGGCTGGCTGCGGATGTGTTTTTCGATGATGGCGTGGCGCCATGGGTAGAGCGCCTTGAACCCGAGGTTCTGCAGCTCGCTCTTGACCAGGCTCATGCCCAGGCGCTGGGCGATGGGCGCGTAGATCTCCAGCGTCTCGCGGGCGATGCGGCCACGCGCTTCGCGGCTCTGCGCGCCCAGCGTGCGCATGTTGTGCAGGCGGTCGGCCAGCTTGATCATGATCACGCGCAGGTCGCGCGACATCGCCAGCAGCATCTTGCGGAAGCTCTCGGCGGCCGCCTCCTGGCGGTCACGGAACTTCAGCTTGTCCAGCTTGGTGACACCGTCGACCAGTTCGGCCACGGCTTCGCCGAACTCGGCGGCCAGCGCCTCGCGGGTCAGCGGGGTGTCTTCGATGGTGTCGTGCAGGATCGCGGCGATCAGCGCTTCCACGTCCAGGCCGAGTTCGGCCAGCACCTGGGCCACGGCCACCGGATGGGTGATATAGGGCTCGCCCGACTTGCGCGTCTGCCCAGCGTGCGCGGAGGCCCCGACTTCCCAGGCACGGCGCAACAGCGGCAGCTGTTCCGGCGGCAGGTAATGGGCGGCGCGTTCGAGCTGGAGGACGTAGTCGGGTACGGCGGCAGTGGGGGCTGCGGCGACCTTGGCAGTGGGGCCTGGGTTCATGCCCGAAGCCTATTCCAGCGCGACGTTTACGGCAAATCCTGAATGCGAAACAGCCCGCACGGGGCGGGCTGTTCGGTGTATCCAACGATTACGTTGATCGATGCGATCAATCGTCGTTCTTGGACATGTCTTCGTCGGCCACCACTTCGGCGGCAGCCCACTCCAGCGCTTCGCGCTCGGCGCGCTCACGCTCGGCCTTCTCGACTTCGTCGATCAGGGCGTTGTCGATCTTGCGGGCGGCGATTTCGCGCAGCGCCAGCACGGTCGGCTTGTCCTCGGTCTCGCTGTTGTCCAGCGTGGCCTGCACGCCGTTGGCGAGCTGACGGGCACGCTTGGAAGCCATCATGACCAGTTCGAAACGGTTGTTAACGACTTCCAGGCAATCTTCTACGGTGATGCGGGCCATACGGGCTCCCGGCGACCGGTCGGCCGCTCAGTCGAATGAGGGAAAGGGGACGGAGTGTACTGGCAGGGGCTGGACAAAATCAAGCCAACCCCTACCCGATTCTTTTGGAATCAGTCAGTTGCACCCGGATCGGGGGTCAGCAGCGCCTGGATCAGGCCGGCGTGGCGGACCTTCTGGGCCTCCCGGCGCAGGCGGCTGGCAGTGAAGATGGCGCACAGCTCGTCCACGGCAGTGTCGAACACCTCGTTGACGATGACGTAGTCGAACTCGTTGAAGTGCAGCATTTCATCGCGGGCCGCGCCCAGGCGCTGGGCGATGACCGCCTCGCTGTCCTGGCCGCGCTTGCGCATGCGGTCCTGCAAGGCCTGCTTGGACGGCGGCAGGATGAACACGGTGACCGTGCCCGGCACCAGCTGGCGCACCTGCTGCGCGCCCTGCCAGTCGATCTCCAGCAGCACATCCTGGCCGGCGGCCAGCTGCGGCTCCACCGACTGCCGGGCCGTGCCCTTCCAGTCGCCGTGCACCCAGGCGTGCTCGAAGAAGTCGCCGGCGGCGATCATCTGCTCGAACTTCTCGGCACTGACGAAGTGGTAATGCTGGCCGTTCACCTCACCGGGGCGCATCGCGCGCGAGGTGAAGGAGATCGACAGGGCGATCTGCGGGTCACGGGCCAGGGTGGCATTGACGATGCTGCTCTTGCCGGCGCCGGACGGGGCGGCCACGATGTACAGCGTGCCGCGCGCAACGGCGTCCGACGGCTTCGACGGGGCGCTCATGCGCGGAACCCAATTGGTTGATTTCGCAAAATTTTTCCTCGGTGTTCCAGATCCGGCGCGGAGGATCGCGCCAGGACGGCGGGGGCTGCGCGGAACATCCTGGAACCAGGCCCGGCAGACGCTTCCCCAGGGGGCGGGCACGCAACTTTACCAGAGCAGGCCCTTTCCGGGCCCGTCCGGCAGGCGCCGCGCCTTGTGCCACATGGGCATCCGGGGGCCTGTGCTATAACCGGCCCGTACCCAACGACAGCCCGGAGGCCTGCGCCTCCCCGCCATCCCAGGAGAACGGCATGCCATCGATGAGCCGCCGCCAGTTCCTGAAAGTGACCGGGACAACCCTGGTCGGCTCCAGCCTGGCACTGATGGGCTTCGCGCCCGGCATCGCGCTCGCGGAGGTCAGGCAATACAAGCTGACCCGCGCGACCGAGACCCGCAACACCTGTACCTACTGTTCGGTGGCCTGCGGCATCCTGATGTACAGCCTCGGCGATGGCGCCAAGAACGCCGAGCCGAGCATTTTCCACATCGAGGGCGACCCAGACCATCCAGTCAACCGCGGCACGCTGTGCCCGAAGGGTGCCGGCCTGGCCGACATCATCCACAGCAAGTCGCGCCTGCTCTACCCCGAGTACCGCGCGCCGGGCTCGAACGAGTGGAAGCGGCTGAGCTGGGACGATGCGCTGGACCGCATCGCGCGGCTGATGAAGGAAGACCGCGATGCCAACTTCGTGCAGAAGAACGAAGCCGGGCAGACGGTCAACCGCTGGCTGACCACTGGCATGCTGGCGGCCTCGGCCACCAGCAATGAGACCGCGGTGCTGACCCACAAGGTCGTCCGCTCCCTCGGCATGCTGGCATTCGACAACCAGGCACGTGTCTGACACGGCCCGACGGTGGCAGGTCTTGCCCCGACGCTAGGCCGTGGTGCGATGACGAATCACTGGGTCGACATCAAGAATGCCGACCTGATCCTGATCATGGGTGGCAACGCCGCCGAGGCGCATCCGTGCGGGTTCAAATGGGTGACCGAGGCCAAGGCCCACAACAAGGCCCGGCTGATCGTGGTCGATCCGCGCTTCAACCGCTCGGCCGCGGTTGCCGATGTGTACGCGCCGATCCGCACCGGTACCGACATCGTGTTCCTGGGCGGCCTGATCAACTACCTGCTGACCGAGGACCGCATCCAGCACGAGTACGTGCTGAACTACACCGACATGTCGTTCCTGGTGAAGGACGAGTTCGCCTTCAAGGACGGCCTGTATTCGGGCTACAACGAAGAAAAGCGCAGCTACGACCGTTCCAGCTGGGACTATGCCTACGGTGACGATGGATTCGTGCGCAGCGACCCGACGCTGAAGGATCCGCGCTGCGTCTACAACCTGCTGAAACAACACTACGCGCGTTACACCGTGGAGATGGTCGAGCGCATCTGCGGCACGCCGGCCGACAGCATCCGCCAGGTGTGGGACATGATCGCGTCCACCGCCGGCAAGGACAAGGCGATGACCATCCTGTACGCGCTGGGCTGGACGCAGCACTCGATCGGCGCACAGAACGTGCGTGCCGGCACCATGGTGCAGCTGCTGCTGGGCAACATCGGCGTGGCCGGTGGCGGCATGAACGCGCTGCGCGGGCACTCCAACATCCAGGGCCTGACCGACATCGGCCTGATGTCCGACCTGCTGCCCGGCTACCTGACGCTGCCGAAACAGGATGAGCAGGACTACAACGCCTACATCGCCAAGCGCACGCAGAAGCCCCTGCGCGCCAACCAGATGTCGTTCTGGCAGAACTACCCGAAGTTCCACGTCAGCCTGATGAAATCGTGGTGGGGCGATGCCGCCACCGCCGACAACAACTGGTGCTTCGATTACCTGCCCAAGCTCGACAAGCCGTACGACATGCTGCAGGCGTACGAGCTGATGAACGAGGGCAAGATCCACGGCTACATCTGCCAGGGCTTCAATCCTCTGGCCTCGGCGCCGAACAAGGGCAAGCTGATCAGTGCGTTCTCCAAGCTGAAGTTCATGGTCAGCATGGATCCGCTGGAAACCGAGACCATCGCCTTCTGGCAGAACCACGGCGCACTGAACGACGTCGACCCGAGCACGATCCAGACCGAAGTGTTCCGCCTGCCCACCACTTCCTTCGCCGAGGAGAACGGCGCGGTGGTGAATTCCTCGCGCTGGCTGCAGTGGCACTGGAAGGGGGCCAACCCGCCGGGCGAAGCGCGCAGCGACATCGAGATCATGTCCGAGCTGTTCCATCGCATCAAAGCGATGTACGAGAAGGATGGCGGTGCGTGGTGGGAGCCGGTACGCGACCTGGCCTGGAAGTATTCCAACCCGGAGCTGCCGACGCCGGAAGAACTGGCGATGGAATACAACGGTAAGGCGCTGGCCGACGTGTTCGATCCGAAGGACCCGACCAAGCTGGTGCGCAAGGCCGGCGAGCAACTGGCCGCGTTCGGCGAGCTGCGCGACGATGGCAGCACGTCCTCCGGCTGCTGGATCTACATCGGCGCCTGGGGCCCGACCGGCAACATGATGGCGCGGCGTGACAACAGTGACCCGACAGGCATCGGCAACACGCTGGGCTGGGCCTGGGCGTGGCCGGCCAACCGCCGCGTGATGTACAACCGCGCCTCGTGCGACGTGGCTGGCCAACCGTTCGATCCACGCCGCACGCTGCTGGCCTGGAACGGCAAGAACTGGGGCAACGTGGACGTGCCGGACTTCAAGGCCGATGAAGATCCTGCCGGCGGGATGGGCCCGTTCATCATGAACCCGGAAGGCATCGCCCGCTTCTTCGCCAAGGCCGGCATGGCCGAAGGCCCGTTCCCGGAGCACTACGAACCGTTCGATACCCCGCTGCGCAGCAATCCGCTCAGCCCCGGCCAGGCCCTGACGCTGAACAACCCCGCGGCACGCGTGTTCGCCAGCGACCGTGCACAGATCGGTTCGCCGGACGAGTTCCCGCATGTGGCCACCACCTACCGCCTGACCGAGCATTTCCACTTCTGGACCAAGCACGGCAAGCTCAACGCCATCATCCAGCCCGAGCAGTTCGTCGAGATCGGTGCGGCATTGGCCGACGAGCTGGGCATCACCAACGGCAGCCGCGTGCGCGTGAGTTCCAAGCGTGGCCATATCGAAGCCGTTGCGATGGTGACCAAGCGGATCAAGGCCCTGCAGATCGATGGAAAGACCGTGCACCAGGTGGGCGTGCCGATCCACTGGGGCTTCCTCGGTGCGGCCAAGCCCGGATATATCGCCAATACGCTGACCAATGCCATCGGTGACGGCAACTCGCAGACGCCCGAGTCGAAGTGCATCCTGGTCAAGGTCGAGAAGGTGTAGGAGACACGCCATGCCACTGCAATCGCTGGACATCATCCGCCGCTCGGCCACCACCACGCCCTCGCCGGAGGCGCGGGGCGCGCACACCGGCCAGGTCGCCAAGCTGATCGATGTGAGCAAGTGCATCGGCTGCAAGGCCTGCCAGGTCGCCTGCATGGAATGGAACGACCTGCGCGACGAAGTGGGCAGCTGCGTTGGCAGCTATGACAACCCGCCCGACCTGAGCGAACAGTCGTGGACGGTGATGAAGTTCCGCGAGTACGAGGACGAGAAGGGCAAGCTGGAGTGGCTGATCCGGAAGGAGGGCTGCATGCACTGCAGCGACCCGGGCTGCCTGAAGGCCTGCCCGTCGCCCGGCGCGATCATCCAGTACGCCAACGGCATCGTCGACTTCCAGGAAGAGAACTGCATCGGCTGCGGCTACTGCGTGACCGGCTGCCCGTTCGACGTACCGCGCATCTCCAAGAAGGACCACAAGGCCTACAAGTGCACGCTGTGTTCGGACCGGGTGGCGGTCGGCCAGGAACCGGCCTGTGTGAAGACCTGCCCGACCGGGGCGATCACCTTCGGCAGCAAACAGGCGATGACCGAGCACGCCGCCGGACGCGTGGAAGACCTGAAATCACGCGGCTATGAAAACGCCGGCCTGTACGACCCGCAGGGCGTCGGCGGTACCCACGTGATGTACGTGCTGCAGCATGTGGACAAGCCCGAGCTCTACGCCGACCTGCCCAAGGACCCGCGCATCAGCCCGATGGTGGAAGTCTGGAAGGGCGTAGCCAAGCCACTGGGCGTGCTGGCGATCGCCGCCACGGCCTTTGCTGGCTTCCTGCACTACATCGGCATCGGCCGCAACACGGTCAATGACGAGGAAGAAGAACAAGCCGAGCACGAGGCGAAGAAGATCGAAGAGGAGCAGCGGCCATGAAGTACGCCCCGCACCCGCGGCAGATCATCCGTTACCGCGCGCCGACCCGCATCAACCACTGGATCGTGGCGATCTGCTTCGTGCTGACCGCGCTGTCCGGGCTGGCGTTGTTCCACCCTGCCCTGTTCCCGCTGACCCAGCTGTTCGGTGGCGGACCGTGGACGCGCATCCTGCATCCGTTCATCGGCCTGGCCATGGTGGTGGGCTTTGCGCTGCTGGCGTTGCGCATGTGGCGCGACAATCTGCCGACCGCCGACGACCGCGCGTGGATGCGCGGCATGCGCGATGTACTGCGCAACGAGGATGAAAAGCTGCCGCCGGTCGGTCGCTTCAATGCCGGCCAGAAGCTGCTGTTCTGGGCCATCATCGGCTGCCTGTCGGCACTGCTGCTGACCGGCTTCGTGATCTGGCGGCAGTACTTCAGCCATTTTTTCCCGATCGGGGTGATCCGCTTCTCGGTGCTCGCCCATGCGTTGTTCGGCTGGGTGCTGATCTGCGCGATCGTGGTGCACATCTATGCGGCGATCTGGATCAAGGGGTCGGTGCGGGCGATGACCCAGGGCAAGGTGACCTATGGGTGGGCGTACAAGCACCACCGACAGTGGTTCCGGGACATCCTGCGCGGGCGGCGGGAACAGGGGTAGCTGCAGGGCCTGCGGCCCTGCACCTGCTTCAAGCCAAGGCAACAGCAACAGCGGCTATCCGTGGGATGGCGGGGGGATCCGGTTGCGGGAGACGCTGCAAATACCCCTCCGGGGCCCGGCCCAGCCGCTGGCGGCTGTGCGTTCGGGCGCTTGCGAAGCAGTGCTTCGCAAGCAAAGCGCCCTCACCCATGTAAGCTCGGTCGCCGCTTGCTCGTGTGCGCTGTCCCGCGCACACGGCAAGACCGGGGTTGGGCGTCCTGCCCAACCCGCCCGAGGCATGCCTCGGGCCCATGCGGCTCACGCTCTCGCAACCGGACCCACCCCGCCTTCGACAGTTGGCCGCGATCTGTCGGTGGGTGCCGACCGTTGGTCGGCACTGATCGAATCCCGACCAACGCTCGGGATCCACTTTCAACCAACCGATGGGGTCAGAACCGTTTTCTGTGGAAAACGGATCTGACCCCAACCTTTCAAATGGCCGGCAACACGCTGGACGCCAGCGCCGACAACAGCGAGGATGGAGCCTGGTTCTTCTGGCTGGCCCTACATGGCGCAACGCATCCTTGAACCCGGTGAGATCGAGACGCTCGCCTCGCGCGATGTGCCGCGCATCATCCTGCCTGATACCGGGTCACTGTTCGCTACGCGCGCGGCAAGCCTGCGCAGCCTGGCCGCGCACAGTGCCATCGGTGGCTACCTGCAGCTGCTGGCGGCGCTGGCCGATGCGCAGCAGGCACTGCTGGATGAGTTGACGCCGCAGCAACGCGAGGGGCTTCAGGCACAGGCGCGCGCGCAGCAGTCGAGCGCGGCGGCTAGCGCCGGCATGCCGTTGCGGCCGGCCAACACACTGCAACTGGATGGGCGCTGGCGCGACTGGCTGCGCACCCTGTGCCGGCACTGTGCCGACGAAACCGGGCTGCCTGTGGAAACCCGGCAGGAACTACAGCGCGTCGCCGCCGCTGATGATGCGTGGCTGGATGCACAGGCGCATGCGGTGCTGGAACGCGATGACGCGCCCTCGGTCGACGCCGTCGCTGCGCTGCTGGTGATGAACGCGCTGCAGGTGTACTGGGCGGTGCTCGCCGCCAGCTTCCATCCGACCGACCTGAAGCCGCTGGCCGATGCGCCAGGGTTGTGCCCGCTCTGTGGCACGCTGCCGGTGGCCAGCGTGGTGCAGGCGCGCCCGCCCTACGCCGCCTATCGCTACCTGTCGTGCTCGCTGTGTGCCTGCCAGTGGCATTACGTGCGCGTGCAGTGCAGCCAGTGCGGCGCCGCCGGCAAGGACATTGCCTATCGCGCCCTGGCCGAGGTGGACGGTGACAGCGGCGAGGCGGTGCGCGAGAGTGCGGTGCGCGCCGAGACCTGCGACCACTGCCACAGCTATCGCAAGATCCTGTACCTGGAGAAAGATCCGTCACTGGAGCCGGTGGCCGATGACCTCGGCACGCTGGCGCTGGACCTGCTGCTGGCCGAGGAAGGCTATGCGCGCGCCAGCCAGAACCCGCTGCTGTGGCAATCCGACGGCGACTGACCTATGCCACGCATGCACGCCACGCCGGCATCGGCCGCCGCCCTGCCTTCGCTGGACCGGCTGCTGCGCCTGCCTGCGTTGTCGGCCATGATCGAACGCCACGGCCGCAGCCGCATCACCCAACTGCTGCGCGCACACCTGCAGGAACTACGCGACCGTATCAGCGCCGCGCAGCTCTCGGCCGAACGCCTCGAACAGGCCATCAACGGCCCGTCGCTGGTCGCGGCGCTCGGCGCCGCACTGGCGGCCGACGCACGCCTGGACCTGCAGCCGATGTTCAACCTGACCGGCACCGTGCTGCACACCAACCTGGGCCGCGCGCTGTTGCCCGATGCCGCCGTGCAGGCGGTCACCCGCGCAATGACAGCGCCGGTCGATCTGGAATTCGACATCATCCGCGGCCGCCGCGGCGACCGCGATGCACGGGTGCAGGCGCTGGTCTGCGAACTGACCGGCGCCGAAGCCGCCACCGTGGTCAACAACAATGCGGCGGCGGTCCTGCTGCTGCTCAACAGCCTGGCCAACCGCCGCGAGGTGGTGGTGTCGCGCGGCGAACTGGTGGAGATCGGCGGTGCCTTCCGCATTCCCGATGTGATGCGCAGCGCCGGCGCGCGACTGCTGGAAGTGGGCACCACCAACCGTACCCACCCGGCCGACTTCGCCCATGCCATCGGCGCACGTACCGCGTTGCTGATGGAAGTGCATGCCAGCAACTACGCGATCACCGGCTTCACTGCCAAGGTCGACACTGCGGCGATGGCTGCGATCGCGCACGAGCACGGCCTGCCGCTGGTGGTGGACCTGGGCAGTGGCAGCCTGTGTGACCTGGCGGCCTTCGGCCTGCCGCACGAGCCGACCGTGCAGGAAACACTGGCGGCCGGTGCCGACCTGGTCTCATTCAGTGGCGACAAGCTGCTGGGCGGCCCCCAGGCCGGGATCATCGCCGGCCGCGCCGACCTGATCGCGCGGATCAACCGCAATCCGCTCAAGCGGGCGCTGCGCATGGACAAGATGGGCCTGGCCGCACTGGAAGCCGTGCTGGCCCTGTACCGCGAACCGGAACGGCTGGCACTGCGGCTGCCGACCCTGCGCAGCCTTTCGCGCCTGCGGGATGACATCGACGAGCAGGCACACCGCCTGCTGCAGCCGATGCGCGCGTCGCTGGCCGCCGGCTACGCGCTTGAACGGGCCTCGATGTACAGCCAGATCGGCAGCGGCGCGCAGCCACAGGCGCAGCTGGCAAGCGCCGGACTGCGCGTTACCAGCGCGCGCCGCGGCGGGCTGGATCGCTTGGCCAAGCGCTTGCGCCAGCTGCCGCGGCCGGTGCTGGGCCGCATTGCCGATGACGCGCTGTGGCTGGACCTGCGCTGCCTGGAACCCACCGACGAAGCCGCCTTCCTCGCGCAATGGAGCACGCTGCAGGCATGATCGTCG
The DNA here is from genome assembly GCF_006228405.1 of Stenotrophomonas sp. pho. Classification (NCBI taxonomy): domain Bacteria; kingdom Pseudomonadati; phylum Pseudomonadota; class Gammaproteobacteria; order Lysobacterales; family Lysobacteraceae; genus Stenotrophomonas; species Stenotrophomonas sp. pho. The sequence goes on from NZ_CP029759.1 coordinate 3,625,718, forward strand.
GCACCGCCGGGCATATCGACCATGGCAAGACCAGCCTGGTGCGCGCACTGACCGGCATCGAAACCGATCGCCTGCAGGAAGAACGCACGCGCGGTATCTCCATCGAGCTGGGCTATGCCTATGTCCCGGTGGAAAGCACAGGCGGCGGGAGTGCCGAGGCGACGCTGGGCTTCGTCGATGTGCCGGGCCATGAACGCTTCGTGCATACGATGGTGGCCGGCGCCACCGGCATCGATGTCGCCCTGCTGGTGATCGCCGCCGACGACGGTGTGATGCCGCAGACCCGCGAGCACCTGGCGATCCTGCAGTTGCTGGGCGTGGATCGCGGTGCAGTCGCTCTGACCAAGATCGACCGCGTGGACGCCGCGCGCATCGCCCGGGTCGAGATCGAGATCGCCGCGCTGCTGGCCGGAACGCCGCTGCAGGATTCCCCCGTATTCGCCTGCAACAGCACCGCACCAGACGATTCTGGCATCAACGCGCTGCGTACCCAGCTGCACGCGTGGGCGTCGGACAACGCCAGCACGCGCCAGGCCGAACTGCGCAGCGAGCTGTTCCGCATGCCGGTGGACCGCGTGTTCTCGCTGGCCGGCCACGGCACGCTGGTGACCGGCGCAGTGCACGGCGGCATCGCTGCCGTGGGTGAGCATCTGCAGCTGATGCCGGCCGCCACTGACGTGCGCGTACGCAGCATCCACGCGCAGAACCAGGCCAGCGAACACGCCATGGCCGGGCAGCGCTGTGCGTTGAACCTGGCTGCCATCGCCCGCGACGACATCCACCGTGGCGACTGGATCGCCGACCCGCGCGCCCTGCTGGCGACCCGTCGCGTCGACGTACGCCTGCGGCTTTCCGCACTGGCAACACCGTTGCGCGACTGGGCGCCGCTGCACATCCACTGGGGCACGATGCACCGGCAGGCCCATGTGGTGCTGCTGGAGGACGTCGATCACGGCGACGGACAGTTGGTGCAACTGGTGTTCGATGCACCGGTCTGCGCGATGTGCGGTGATCGCTTCATCGCCCGTGATTCAGCGGCCATCCGCACGCTGGGTGGTGGCATCGTGCTCGATCCGGACCCGCCACAGCGGCGCCGGCGCAGCCAGGCACGGCTCGCCTGGCTGGGCGCACTGGAGCAGCTGGCCACAGGTGCGGGAATCGGCCCGCTGTTGCAGCAGGCTTCCTTCGGCATAGCCATGGCCGCCCTGCAACGCTACTGCCGGCGCGCGGCCGACCGGATCGATCTTCCTGCGGGCACGCGGCGCATCGTCACCCACGAAGACACGGTGGTCATCCTTGCTTCGCACTGGCAGGCGCTTCGCGAACAGGTGATCACGTCGCTGCGCAGCTGGCACGAGCGACGTCCGGACGAGCCCGGTGTTGATAGCGGGCGCCTGCAGCGCAGTACGCTGCCCGCGCTTGCAGCGAGCCTGTGGAATGCCCTGCTGCAAGGCCTGCTGGACGACGGCAGCGTGCAGCGCGTGGGCGCCTGGTGGCGCCTGCCCGGCCATGACCATGCGCCACCGGAACGCGAACGACTTCTGCTCGAATGCGTGCTGCCGCAGCTGCACGCCGGTCGCTTCGATCCACCGTGGGTGCGCACGCTGGCCACCGACGTTGGTCTGGCCGAAGACGAGGTCCGCGCCGTCCTGCGCCGCGCTACCGCGCGTGGCGAACTGTTCCAGGTAGTGCCGGACCTGTTCTATGCACCGGCCCGCATTGCCGAGCTGGCCGCGATCGTCGCGCAGCTGTCGCAGGCCACCGGCACGGTGGATGCGGCCACCTTCCGCGATGCCATCGGCCTGGGCCGCAAGCGCAGCATCCAGATCTTGGAGTTCTTCAACCGCGTTGGCTACACTCGACGCGTCGGTGACCAGCATCGGCCGCGCGGCGACCTGCAGTGGAACGCAGCCCGCGACTGAGCCCACCGGTGCCGCCGTACTTTCGGAAGGCATGCGCATCCGGGCATGCGGCTGGGCTTCAAACCCAGTAGGGGGCGTCGATCGTTCCCTGGTAGGTTCGACTCCTGCTGCCTTCCGCCATTGGTGTTTCCGCAGGAGATGTCGGCATGGCCACGCACGCGCAGTCCCCCGCCCCTTCAACGGCCGATGCCCCGCAACGACTGACTTCGCTGGCACACGGCGGCGGCTGCGGCTGCAAGATCGCGCCGGGCGTGCTGTCCGAACTGCTGCGCGGCGTGCCAGCGCTTCCGGCACCGGCCGAACTGCTGGTCGGCCGCGAGACCAGCGACGACGCCGCGGTGTACCGCCTCGATGACCGCCAGGCAATCGTCGCCACCACCGATTTCTTCATGCCGATTGTCGACGACCCGTTCGACTTCGGCCGCATCGCCGCCACCAACGCGCTGTCGGACCTGTACGCGATGGGGGCACGACCATTGTTCGCGCTGGCCATCGTCGGCATGCCGATCAACACGCTGCCGCAGGAGACCATCCGCGGCATCCTGCAGGGCGGCGAGCGTGCCTGCGCCGATGCCGGCATCGTGGTCGCTGGAGGCCACAGCATCGATTCGGTGGAACCCATCTATGGCCTGGCCGCGATCGGCGTGCTCGACCCGCAGCGGCTCAGGCGCAATGCCGATGCCCGCGCCGGCGATGTGCTGGTGCTGGGCAAGCCGTTGGGCGTGGGCGTGTATTCGTCGGCGCTGAAGAAAGAAGTGCTGGACGCCGACGGCTACCAGCAGATGATCGCGTCGACCACCCGCCTGAACACCGTGGGCGTGGCCCTGGCCGCGCTGGACGGTGTGCACGCGATGACCGATGTCACCGGTTTCGGCCTGCTCGGCCACCTGCTGGAAGTGTGTCGCGCCAGTGGTGTCGCTGCGGAGGTGGACAGCGCACAGGTGCCGCTGCTGCCTCAGGCCCTGGAGCTGCTGCAGCGCGGCTGCTTGACCGGCGCGTCCAACCGCAACTGGGCCTCGTATGGTGCGGAGGTGCGTTTCGCCGATGGGTTGCCGGCACACTGGCAGCCGCTGCTGACCGACCCACAGACCAGCGGTGGGCTGCTGGTGTCCTGCGCCCCGGAAGCGGTGGACGCGGTGCTGGCCTGCTTCCACGACGCAGGGTTCGGCCAGGCAGCCGTCGTGGGGCGATTGAGCGCGGGCCTGCCGGGTGTCAGCGTCCGCTGAGACGCTGTAATGAGAAGGGCGCCCGAAGGCGCCCCGGCTGTAATGCTGGATGCAACATCACTCGATGTTCTGCACCTGTTCGCGGATCTGGTCGATCAGCACCTTCAGCTCCACCGCGGCATTGGACGTACGGCTGTCCACCGACTTCGAGCCCAGCGTATTGGCTTCGCGGTTGAACTCCTGCAGCAGGAAGTCCAGGCGGCGGCCGACCGGCTCGCGCTGCCTGAGCACGCGGCGGATCTCGACAATGTGGCTGCCGAGGCGATCCAGCTCCTCATCCACGTCCAGCTTCTGCAGCCACAGCACCAGTTCCTGCTCGGCGCGGCCGGGGTCGACCGGGTGCGGCAGGTCGGCCAGGCGTGCAGCCAGCTTGGCGCGCTGGCCGTCGCGAATGGCCGGAATCAAGGTGCGCACTTCGGTGGCGATGCGTTCGATGCCGTCCACGCGCTCACTGATGGCCGCCGACAACTTGCCGCCTTCGCGTTCACGCGCCTCGACGAAGCCGTCCAGCACCTGGTCCAGCAGGGCCAGTGCCTCGGCCTGCAGGGCCGCGGCATCGGTGGCCTCGCCACGGGTCACGCCGGGCAGCTGCAGCAGCTCGGTGAAGCTGACCTGCAGGTTGGGGAAATCGGAGGTCAACCGGTGCGCCAGGCGGCCGAGCTGGCCCAGCAGGGCCTCGTCCACCTGCAGGTTGGCCGCTGCTTCCGGCGCACGCAGGCGCATCACCAGATCCAGCTTGCCGCGGCTCAGGCGCGCGGCGATGCGCTCGCGCAGCTGCGGTTCCAGCGCCCGCAGTTCCTCGGGCAGGCGGGTGCCGACCTCCAGGAAGCGGTGGTTGACCGAGCGCAGCTCGCAGCCCAGCGTGCCCCACGGGGTGACCCGCTCGCCGCCGGCATAGGCGGTCATGCTTCGAATCATGGAATGTGTCCGGTGCGTGCAAAGGGGGAATGGTACCCTAGCGCCCTCACCAGAGCCCCCTTGCCCGCCCCGTGAAGGCCGCGGGCGTGGCGGCGTACTCCCTCGCCATTACGGAACCCGCACCATGTCCGATTCCCGCCCCAGCGGCCGCCAGCCCGACCAGCTCCGCCCGGTCGTCATCCAACGCGGCTTCACCCGCCACGCCGAAGGGTCGGTGCTGGTGTGCTTCGGTGAAACCCGTGTGCTGTGCACCGCCAGCGTCGAGAACCGCGTGCCGGGCTTCCTGCGCGGCAAGGGCGAAGGCTGGGTCACCGCCGAGTACGGCATGCTGCCGCGCGCCACCCACACCCGCAGCGACCGTGAAGCGGCCCGTGGCAAGCAGGGTGGCCGCACGCTGGAGATCCAGCGCCTGATCGGCCGCAGCCTGCGTGCCTGCGTGGATCGCAACGCGCTGGGCGAGCGCACCATCACCCTCGACTGCGACGTGCTGCAGGCCGACGGTGGCACCCGCACCGCCGCCATCACCGGCGCCTACGTGGCGCTGGTCGATGCGGTGAACGTGCTGATGAAGCGTGGCGACATCAAGCGCAACCCGATCCTGGGCGCGGTGGCCGCGGTGTCGGTGGGCGTGTACCGCGGCACCCCGGTGCTGGACCTGGACTACGCCGAAGACAGCGACTGCGACACCGACATGAACGTGGTGATGAACGACGGTGGTGGCTTCATCGAACTGCAGGGCACCGCCGAAGGCCACGCCTTCCGTCGCGATGAACTGGACGCGCTGCTGGGCCTGGCCGAAAAGGGCGTGGCCGAGCTGCTGGCCGCGCAGCAGGCGGCGCTGTCGGCATGAACCGGCGCCTTGCCCTGACCACCCTGGTGGTGGCCGACTATGACGAAGCCATTGCCTGGTACACCGCCAAGCTCGGCTTCGCGCTGCTGGAGGACATCGACCAGGGCCACAAGCGCTGGGTGGTGGTCGGCCCGACCGACGGCAGCGCCGCCGCCCTGCTGCTGGCCCGTGCCAGCGACGAGGCGCAGCGCAGCCGCATCGGCAACCAGACCGGTGGCCGCGTCGCCTTCTTCCTCAACACCGACGACTTCCACCGCGACCACGCGGCGATGCTTGCCGCGGGAGTCGAGTTCCTGGAAGCGCCGCGCGAAGAACCCTATGCAACGGTCGCGGTGTTCCGCGATCTGTATGGCAACACCTGGGACCTGCTGGAGCCCCGTCAATGAAGAAACTGGTACTGGCCAGCCACAACGCCGGCAAGCTGGTGGAGATGCAGGAGATCCTCGCCGACCTGCCGCTGCAGATCACCTCGGCCGCCGAACTGGGCCTGGGCGACGTGGAAGAGACCGGCCTGACCTTCGTCGAGAATGCGCTGCTGAAGGCACGCGCGGCCTGCGAAGCGACCGGCCTGCCGGCACTGGCCGATGATTCGGGCCTGATCGTCGACGCACTCGGCGGCGCGCCCGGCCTGTACAGCGCGCGCTATGCCGGCCACCCGACCAACGCGGCGGCCAACAACGCCAAGCTGCTGGACGCGATGGCCGACATTCCCGACGGCCAGCGCAGCGCCCGCTTCTATGCGGTGATCGTGCTGCTGCGCCACGCCACCGACCCGCAGCCGTTGATCTGCGAAGGGCGCTGGGAAGGACAGATCATCCGCGAGCTGCGTGGCACGAATGGTTTTGGCTACAACCCGGTATTCCTGGACACCACCCACGGCCTGACCGCCGCGGAAATGGAGCCGGCACTGAAGAATGCCATCAGCCACCGTGCCATCGCCCTGCAGCAGCTCAAGCAGCAGCTGGCGACGCTGTACTGACGCCACCCGATCGAACCAGGGAAGCCGGCCAGTGGCCGGCACTACCGAACAAGCCCATGCCGCACGCCCACGACCACTGCAACCACCTGCCCGGCGAAGCCTGCTCCGCTGCCCACGACAGCCCGCCGCGACTGGTGCCACCACCGCTGTCGCTGTATGTGCACCTGCCGTGGTGCGTGCGCAAATGCCCCTACTGCGATTTCAATTCGCACCAGGCCAAGGGCGAGCTGCCGTTCGATGGCTACATCGATGCGCTTCTGCGCGATCTCGACCAGGACCTGCCGCTGGTCTGGGGCCGGGTGGTGCACAGCGTGTTCTTCGGCGGCGGCACCCCCAGCCTGTTCCCGCCGGAAGCAATCGACCGTTTCCTGCAGCAGGCCAGCGCACGCCTGCGCTTCGCGCCCAATGCCGAAATCACCCTGGAAACCAACCCGGGCACCGCCGAGCATGGCCGCTTCGACCGCTACCGCGCGGCCGGCGTGAACCGCCTCAGCTTCGGCATCCAGAGTTTCGACGACTCCATGCTCAAGCGCCTGGGCCGCATCCACGACAGTGGCGAAGCCGAGCGCGCGGTGAAGATGGCGCAGGACGCGGGCTACGACAACTTCAACATCGACCTGATGTACGCGCTGCCGGAACAGACCCTGGCCGGTGCCGAGGCCGATCTGGATCGTGCATTTGCACTGCAACCAGCCCATATCTCGCACTACCAGCTGACCCTGGAACCGAATACGGTGTTCTTCGCGCGGCCGCCGCAGGGCATTCCCGATGAAGACAATGCCTGGGACATGCAGGAGCACTGCCAGGCGCTGCTGGCGCAGGCCGGTTTCAGCCAGTACGAAGTCAGCGCCTACGCACGCCCTGGCCGCCAGAGTGCGCACAACCTGAACTACTGGCGCTTCGGTGACTATCTGGGCATCGGCGCTGGCGCGCACGGCAAGATCAGCTCCGGTGCCGAGGAACACGTGCTGCGCCGCTGGAAACTGAAGCACCCGCAGGCCTACCTGGACAGCGCGGGCACCCCGGCCTCGTTCGGTGGTGACGACGTGATCGCGCCGGAGCGGCTGCCGTTCGAGTACATGCTCAACCTGCTGCGCCTGCACGAAGGTTTCGGCCTGCGCGATTTCGAGTCGCGCACCGGGCTGCCGCGCAGCGTGCTGGATGCGCCCCTGGCCGAGGCCGTGCAGCGCGGCTGGCTGGATGTGGCGGACGGCCACGTAAAGCCAACCGAGCTGGGCCGTCGATTCACCAACGATGTGGTCAGCCTGTTCCTGGAGGAATAGACCTTCCCGCCGTAGCGGGTAGTGCCGGCCGCTGGCCGGCACTCCGGTGGAGACAGCGCTGCCGGCCAGCGACCGGCACTACCGTTCATCCGTCGTCCCTCCCCAGCAGACGCGAGACACGTTCACCCTAAAGTAGCGCCGACTGCGGCCGACACGGTAGATTCACAAGATCGATCCGCGGGAATCCGGGTACCGCTCGCCGATGTCAGCTGTCTTTTCCATTACCTCTGCCGACAAAACCCGCCTGGCCGCCAGCGACCTGCCACCGCGGGTGCGTGAGCTGCTGGGCGCATTGATCGGCCTGTGCCGGCAGACGCTGGCCGCGCCGCTGATCCTGACCGTCGAAGCGTTGGAGCAGACGTTGCTGCACGACGCGGATCGCGCGCGCAATCCGCAGCTGCAGGCGGAGCTGATGGCCCAGCGCGGCCAGTTGCATGCCTTCTCCGGTCATTTCGCTGACCGCATGCTTGATGCCGTGGCCGATGCGCTGATACGGCTGCGCGAACCCACGGCCCACTTCAGCCCCGGTTCCACGCCGCCGCCGCAGCCCGGCATGCTCGGGCTGTCGCTGGTCGATGAACATGAAGTGGACCGCGACCTGCTGCTGACCGAGATGGTGCGGAGGGAGACGCTGCGTTCGACCAACACGCTGAACCTGCTGGGCCAACGCCTGGGCGTACTGGCGGCGGCACCGGCCTTCGAGGCCGACACCCTGCCGCTGGCACCACAGGCACTGTGCGCCATGCTGCGCCGGATTGCCGAACAGGATTCGCTCACTGTCGACGTTCAGCTGGCGCTGTACCGCAGCTTCGAACGCCAGGTACTGGAACGCCTGGGCGACATCCTCGACCGTGCCAATGCCCTGCTGGCCCAGCACGGCGTGCTGCCCGGCCTGGTCTACACCCCCTATCTGGCGCGTTCATCGAGCACCCGGCGGATCATCACCCAGTCGGTGGGCGGTGGTCGCACCACGCAGCCGGCAAAGCGTGCCGCCGCGCCACTGACCGGCTGGAACGGATCGGCACCGGCCGGCTCCTGGTCGAGCCTGGTGCAGGACGCTTTCCAGGATGACAGCATGGCCGGCGCGGCCTTGCCGGGCCTGACCACCTCTACGGGCAGCGCGCTGCATGCGCTGCTGCAGCAGGCACGCCATGCCAGCGCAGCACCTGCGGATCGCGATGCAGTGCCGAGCGCGGCCGTGGATGCGGTCCTCGCACGCCTGCAGGCGCAGTCCAGCGCCGCCACCGGCGTAGCCGACCTGCAGGCGGCCGTGGTGGCGCAACTGCGCAGCGAGCATGGCATGCAGGCCCAGCTGGGCAGCCACGACCGCGACAGCCTCGACCTGCTGCGCATGCTGATGCAGCAGGTGCAGCAGCAGCAGCGTCCGGACCCGGTGCCGGCCGCCCTGCTGGCGCGCCTGCAGGTGCCGCTGGCACGTGCGGCAATGGCCGACCCCGGCTTCTTCGTGCGCGACGAGCACCCCGCGCGCGAACTGCTCAACCAGATTGCCGAAGTCGGCGCCAACTGGCTGGCCGACGATGATGTCGACCCGCAGTTGCTGCAGCGCATGGCACAGAGCGTGCAGGGCCTGCTGGGCCAGGATGCGCGGGCGCCGGAGGCCTTCGCCAGCGCGAACGAGGACGTGCAGCAGCATCAGCGTGCCGCAGCGCATCGCGCCGAGCTGGCCGAGCGCCGCCATGTGGAAGCTGCACGCGGCAAGGAGCGGCTGGAACTCGCGCGGCGACAGGCCAGTGCACAGATCGACCAGTGCTGCGACGCGCAGGAGCCGCCCCGCTTCGTGCAGACCCTGCTGCGTCAGGCCTGGGCCGATGCCCTCACCCTGACCCGCCTGCGCCACGGCGACGATTCACCGCAGTGGCAGGAACGCCTGCAGCAGACCCAACGCATCGCCGCCATCACCGCGCAACCCGTTGATGCACCCGGCGGCACCGATGCAACGCTTGCTGCCGAGGTCGAGGCCGCCCTGCTGCAGGTCGGCTACCACGCCGAGGAAGCCGCCGCCGTCGCACGCAGGCTGGCCACGCCTGGCGGCGAGGACGAGAGCACCTCGCGTACCGAACTCAGTGCCCGCCTGAAGGCACGCGCGCGCCTGGGCGAGCACGCCGGTACGGCCGCCGGCACGACGCCGGCCACACCGCGCAGCAGTGCCGAGGAAGCCGCTTACCAGCAGCTGTCCTCCCTGCCCTTCGGCAGCTGGTTCGACATCGATACCGGCGATGGCACACTGCGCCGCCAGCGCCTGTCCTGGTACAGCCTGCTGACCGGCCACGCCCTGCTGGTCAATCCGCGCGGGCAGAAGATCGCCGATACCGACCTGGATACGCTGGCCCGGCAGATCAGTGCCGGCCAGGCGCAGCTGGTCACTGAGGACAAGGCCCGGCTGGTTGACCGTGCCTGGGAGGCCAGCCTTGGCGCATTGCGTGCACTGGCGGCCGGCCATACGCAGGAGACTTCCGCATGATCACCCAACCGCCGCAGGATACCCGCCGCGCGCCGCGCCGCCAGGTCTCGGACCTGGTACCGGTCACCGACCAGATGCGCGAAAGCGTGGTCGGCCGGCTCGGCAATATCTCCGAAACCGGCATGCTGATGCTGGCCAGCGCACCGTTGCGCGAGGATGCGCTGTACCAGTTGCGCTTCCCCTTGCCGCTGGGCGATGGCCGCCACCAGGACATCGACGTGGGCGTGCACCTGCTGTGGAGCGAACCCGCACACGCCCCCGGACAGAGCTGGACCGGCTTCCGCTTCCTCACCCTGTCGCGCGAGCATCGGCAGCTGCTGCGCCAGTGGGTGGGCGAAGACAGCGACGAGGGGCCGGTTTCGACGGCCTGAGTGCCGGTTCCAGCACAGCGGTTTTTCCCGCTATGCGGCAGAATCTAGGGCCGTTTTCCGTGTCGAGCCACCGCAATGATCCAGCAAGACCCCGGCGCCCTGTATCCCGACCACCTGGCCGTGCTGTGCCGACGTGCCGAACAGGCGCTGGCCCGCGGCGGCTTCGACCACCTGGTGGTGCCCAGCGGCACTCTGCACTACCAGGTGTTCGATGATCGCGACTACCCGTACGCGGTCAATCCGCAGTTCAAGGCCTGGCTGCCGCTGACCCGCGTGCCCAACAGCTGGATCGTGTTCAGCCCCGGCAAGCGCCCGGCGGTGATCTTCCACCAGCCCTTCGACTACTGGCACGTGGTGCCGGATGCCCCCAGCGGCTGGTGGGTGGATCACTTCGACATCCACATCATCCGCAAGCCGGAAGACGCGCTGGCGCTGCTGCCGGCCGATCCATCGCGCTGCGCGATCCTCGGCGAGCCGCAGAGCGCGCTGGGCAACTACGTACCGAACAACCCGGCGCCGGTGGTGAACTACCTGGAATGGCACCGCGGCAGCAAGACACCGTATGAGATCGCACTGATGCGCCAGGCCCAGGTGCTGGGCGTGCGCGGCCACCGCGCTGCGGAGGCCGCATTCCGCAATGGCGCCGACGAGTTCAGCATCCACATGGCGTACTGCCAGGCAGTCGGCCAGGATGCCAATGAGCTGCCGTACGGCAACATCGTGGCGCTGAATGAACATGCCGCTGTGCTGCATTACACCGAGCTGGGCCGCAAGGCACCGCAGCCGCTGCGCAGCTTCCTGATCGATGCCGGCGCCAGTGCCCACGGCTACGCCAGCGACATCACCCGTACCTACGCCGCGCAGAGCCACGACGAGTTTGCGGCGATGATCGCCGCCGTCGACGCCGCCCAGCAGCGGATGTGCGCAGCGGTGCGCCCGGGCTGCGACTACAAGCAGCTGCACGTGGACGCACATCTTTCGCTGATGGGCGTACTGAAGGACTTCGGCGTGATCAAGGTCTCGCCGCAGACCGCGCTGGAGACCGGCGTCAGCGCCGCGTTCTTCCCGCATGGTATCGGCCACCTGATCGGCCTGCAGGTGCACGACGTGGCCGGTTTCGCGGCCAGCGACGAAGGCGGCCGCATCGAGCGCCCGGCGGGCCACCCGTACCTGCGCCTGACCCGCGTGCTGGAACCGGGCATGGTGGTGACCATCGAACCGGGCCTGTACTTCATCGACATGCTGTTGAACGAAGTGAAGGACGCCGGCCACGGCGATGCGATCAACTGGGACCGCGTGGACTTCTTCCGTCCGTATGGCGGCATCCGCATCGAAGACGAAGTGCTGTGCACTGATGGCGAGGCGGACAACCTGACGCGGCCGGCGTTTGCGGCGGCCAACGGCTGAGCCCCTCGTGGTTGGCTGCTTGGAGCAATAGCCGCGCTTGGCGGGGCGGGGTGGGTTCGCGGGGGACGCCGTGAATCCATCCCTGGAGGCTTGGCCGCGGCATCCATGCCGCGGACACCCCCGCGAACCCACCCCGCCCCACCTCTGACAGTTTCCGTGTGCGTCCAACCACGGAAGAAAGAAAGAAAAGCAAAAGCGGGTCGCTTGCTGCGCTCGCTCTGTGTCGACCAAGGTCGACACCTACCAGTAGATCCACGCCATGCGTGGATGATTCATTCGATATCTGACAGATGTGCCGACCAACGATCGGCACCCACCAACAGCCGCGCGAACCTGTCGAAGGTGGGGCACTGTGGGTTTGCGGGGTGTGAGCCGCATGGATGCGGCGACCAAGCCTACAGGGATGTACTTGCGGCGTCCCCGCAAACCCACAGTGCCCCGCCATCCCACGGAATGCCGCTGTTGCGGTTGCTGTTGCTGTGGCCTCTGCGGGTGCAGGGCCGCAAGCCCTGCAGAAAAACACCCTACCCCGCCATCACCGCTTCGATCTCATCGGCGCTGCGCGCCAGGCCTTCGGTCAGCACGCGATGGCCGTCATCGGTGATCAGCACATCGTCTTCAGTGCGGATGCCGATACCGCGCCAACGCGGTTCCACCGTCGTGTCGTCCACGCCGATGTACAGCCCCGGCTCGATGGTGAACGCCATGCCAGGCTCCAGCAGACGTGAATCACCGGCGAGGCGGTAATCGCCCACATCGTGCACGTCCAATCCGATCCAGTGGCCGGTCTTGTGCCGGTAGAAGCGCTGGTACAGGCCTTCGGACAGATTCTTTTCCAGCGTGCCCTTCAGCAGGCCCAGGCGCAGCAGGCCCTCGGTCAAGGTCTGCACTGCGGCCAGATGGCCGGCCTCGTAGGGCACGCCCGGCTTGGCCTGGGCCAGCGCCGCCGCCTGCGCTTCACCGACCAGGTCGTGCAGCGCGCGCTGCTCGGCACTGAAGCGGCCGTTCACCGGGAAGGTGCGGGTGATGTCGCTGGCGTAGCCGCGGTACTCGGCACCGGCATCGATCAGCACCAGCTCGCCATCGCGCGACCGCGCGTTGTTGTCGCGGTAATGCAGGATGCAGCCGTTGCGGCCGGCACCGACGATGCTGCAATACGCAGGCACCGCATCGCTGGCGCGGAACACGCGTTCCAGCTCGGCCTGCAGTTCATACTCGTGGATGCCGGCCCTGGCGGCCTTCATCGCCGCCAGATGCGCACGCACGCTGATCTGTGCGGCGTGGTGCATCAGTGCCACTTCGGCGCCGGATTTGAACAGGCGCTGCTCGTGCAGCAGGTGGCCCAGCTCCAGGAACTCATGGGGCGGCTGCGCACCGTGGCGTACCTGCGAACGCACGCGGTTGACCCAGCCGATCAGCTTCAGATCGAAGTCGGCGTCGCGGCCGAAGTGGTAGTAGACGCGCGAGCGCCCTTCCAACAGGCCCGGCAGGATGTCGTCCAGATCATCGATCGGGTAGGCATCGTCCATCCCGTACTGCGCTACCGCGCCTTCCTGGCCGGCGCGGCTGCCGTCCCATGCCTCGCGCTCGGCATCGCGCTCGCGGCAGAACAGGATGGCCTCGCCATGGCGGCGGCCCGGAATCAGCACCAGCACCGCTTCCGGTTCCGGGAAGCCGGTCAGGTACTGGAAATCCGAATCCTGGCGGAACGGATAATGGGTATCGAGGCTGCGCACCTTCTCGGCTGCGGCCGGCAGTACCAGGATCGCATCCTCGCCAGCCATGTCCATCAGCTGGCGGCGGCGACGCTTGTATTCGCCGGCCGCGATGCCGGTGCGCTGCTTGATATCCATCAGTTCAGGCGCTGCCGATGGCGCGCGGCCAGCACCACGTCGCCGTGCAGCAGCAGCACCGCCACGCGGATGAATTCCTCGATCTCCGACAGGGCTTCGTCGTCGTCATCGCCGCCGGCCTCGAAATCCTCACTGGACGCACGCGCCAGGCTGGCCATGTCGGTCAGCGCTTCTTCGCCCTCTTCGGACAGGGCCGGGCGGCGGCCGCCGCTGCCCAGGCCGAAGCCGCCCAGGAACGAGCGGGTCCAGCTGAACATGGCATCGGCCTGCGCGGACACGTCGTCGCTGTCGGCGAGCAGCAGTTCGAAGGCGAAGTCGCGGTCTTCCAGCTGCTTGATGGTGGCCTGCAGCAGCTGCCCCAGCACGCTGTCGGCGGCCACCGGTGGCAGGGTGTCGTCGGCCAGCACGCGCGCCGGCCAATCGTTGCCGGGGGCGCCGCCGGCGGCCAGCCAGCCGCACAGCGCTCCGTGCAGCTCGGCAGCGGTAGCGCCCAGGCCCAGCGCCTGGCTGGCGCGGGTAACGTCGTCGACGGAGGGAAGTTCGGTCATCGTGCGGCTCGTTCGGAATAAGGAAACCCGGGGTGCGCACGCGCGCGCCCGTGAGACCCTGTAGTGTAGCAACCCTGCGTCATCCTCTCGTGGCCGTCCGGCCTTGCTGCGACAGCGCTTGACCGCCCTCACCCGGCTTGCCTATCGTGCCCGCATGGAACCCGCCGATCCCCTTGCCCAGCTGCAGGACTTTGCCGCCCGCGTGGACGCGTTGCTTGAACGCAACCAGCGCCTGGCCGAGGAGAACCGCAGCCTGCGCCACCAGCAGGAACAGCTGGTGGCCGAGCGCTCGACGCTGCTGGCCAAGAACGAACAGGCGCGCTCGCGGGTGGAAGCGATGATCAGCCGGCTCAAATCCCTGGAGCAGCACACATGAGCGCCGAACCGGTCAGTGTCCGCATCCTCGATCGTGAATACACCGTGGGCGTTGGCGGCGACGAACGCGACAGCCTGATGGCTGCTGCGCGCCTGCTCGATGCGCGCATGCGCGAGATCCGCGGCAGCAACCGCATGGCCGCCGTCGACCGCGTCGCCGTGCTGGCCGCGCTGAACCTGGCCCACGAACTGCAGCTGCTGCGCGACGAGAACGCCCGCCAGGCCGTGGCGCTGCAGCAGACGCTGGCCGACCTGAACCGGCGCCTGGACCGCGCCATCGACGGCACCCCATAGAAAAAGGGGACGGAGGGAATTAAGGCGCATTCGCCCCTTCCGTGCTGGAAACGTTTTAATTCCCTCCGTCCCCTTTTTGCTTGTCTGAATTGGCACGGACTGTTGCCGACGAACGGCCTATCCAGATCCTGCGTGCTGGCTATAATGGCCACGCGTTCTCTGCGGTACTCGACGGCATGTGCAAACATTCGCCTTGTCCCTTAAGAACGACACCGGGAGCGCGACAGCGCCGGGAGTGCAGGTCCGCCTTGTAGCGGGAAGCCCGATGGTTCTCCAGCGTTCCCACTTGAGCCCCCGGGTTCAAGGTCGTTTCGCATGCATCGACATTGCGGAGAATGCAATATTCCAGCAAGGGCGGCGTCTTCGGGCGTCGCCCTTGTTCTTTCCGGCACAATGATGGCTGATCCTTGCCGCTCGCTGCCATGACCGACCCGCGCCAGGCCCTGCGCCACGACCTGCGGCAACGCCGCCGTGACCTTAACGCTGGTGAGCGCATCGCCGCCGCCGAATCGCTTGCCGATGCCCTGCTCGCCCTGCCGTTCGCCCCGCGCGAAGGCGCCGTGGCCGGCTACTGGGCGCTGGATGGCGAAATCGCCCTGCACCGCTGGCAGCTGCAGCTGCCCGAAGGACTCACCTACTGCCTGCCGGTGCTGGCCGGCGACGTGCTGCGCTTCGCACCATGGCGGCCCGGGCATCCGCTGACCAGCAACCGCTATGGCATCCCCGAGCCGGACGTGGCCGTGGAAGACACCCTGGAACCGGAACGGATGGCGCTGGTCGTGACCCCATTGGTGGGTTTCGACGCACAGTGCCGCCGGCTGGGCATGGGGGGCGGCTGGTATGATCGCAGCTTCGCCTTCCGCCACGACCGGCCGGCGCCGCCCTGGCTGGTCGGTGCTGCGTTCGCGGTGCAGCAGGTCGAGTCCTTGCCGGTGGCGTCGTGGGACGTGCCGGTGGATGCGATCTGCACCGAAGACGGCACCCTGTTCCCCTCCGCTGCCCCCGTGAACGCATGACCGCCCGCAAGCGCTACTGGCTGATGAAGTCCGAACCGGACGCCTTCTCCATCGATGACCTGGCAAAGGTCAAGGTCGAACCCTGGAACGGGGTGCGCAACTACCAGGCGCGCAATTTCATGCGCGATGGCATGCAGGTGGGCGACGGCATCCTGTTCTACCACTCCAACACCAAGGTGCCCGGCATCGTCGGCCTGGCCACCGTCGCCAGCCCAGCCTACCCGGACGACACCCAGTTCGACCCGAAATCCGACTACCACGACCCCAAGAGCACGCGCGAAAACCCGCGCTGGATGCTGGTGGACGTGGCCTTCGACCGCAAGCTCAAGCAGGTGATCGCGCTGGACGAGATCAAGCTGCACGCTGACGAGCTCGGCGAGGGCTTCCCGCTGGTTGCCAAGGGCAATCGCCTGTCGGTGTTCCCGGTGACCGCCGCGCAGTGGAAGCTGCTGCTGTCGCTGGAAAAGAAATCCTGATTCCCCGCCTGAGAGTTCTTCCCATGTCCGAAGCCAAGCGCCTGGCCGCCGAGAAAGCCATCGAGTACGTCGAAGACGGCATGATCGTCGGTGTCGGCACCGGTTCCACCGTGGCCTATTTCATCGATGCCCTGGCCCGCATCCAGCACCGCATCAAGGGCGCCGTGTCCAGCTCCGAGCAGAGCACCGCACGCCTGAAGCAGCACGGCATCGAGGTGATCGAGCTGAACCACAGTGGCAACCTGTCGCTGTACGTCGATGGCGCCGACGAGTGCGACCCGAACAAGTGCCTGATCAAGGGCGGCGGCGCCGCACTGACCCGCGAGAAGATCATTGCCGAGGCCAGCGAGCGCTTCATCTGCATCGTCGACCCGAGCAAGCAGGTGCCGGTGCTGGGCAAGTTCCCGCTGCCGGTGGAAGTGATCCCGATGGCGCGCAGCCTGGTCGCCCGCCAGATCCGCGACATGACCGGCGGCCAGCCGACCTGGCGCGAGGGCGTGGTCACCGACAACGGCAACCAGATCCTGGACATCCACAACCTGCAGATCACCGATCCGGAAAAGCTGGAGCGCGAGCTCAACCAGTTGCCGGGCGTGGTCTGCGTCGGCCTGTTCGCGCGCCGTCGCGCCGATGTGGTGATCGTCGGTGGCGAGCCGCCGGTCGTGCTCTGACCCTTCCAAGGATCCTGACAATGTCGCTGTTGCGTTCGCTGCTGATGCTTCCGCTGCTGGCCCTGGCCGGCTGCGCCACCGACGCGGCCCGCCATTGGGTCGAGCTGGACGGCGCCCGCTACCAGGTCGAGCTGGCCACCAACGATGAAACCCGCGCGCGCGGGCTGATGTTCCGCGACCAGATGGCGGCCGACCACGGCATGCTGTTCATCCACGACCGCGAGGAAATGCAGGCGTACTGGATGAAGAACACCAAGATCGCGCTGGACATCCTTTACTTCGACAGCCAGCGCAAGCTGGTCAGCCAGCAGCGCGACGTACCGCCGTGCTCGGCCGGCGACATGTGCCCGCCCTATCCCAGCGGCGGCCCGGCGCGTTATGTGCTGGAACTCAACGCCGGCCAGGCCGAGAAGCTGCAGCTCAAGGACGGCACGGAGCTGAAATTCGGTCCGGGCATCGAAAAATAACGGTAGTGCCGGCCGCTGGCCGGCAATCCAACCCGACCGGGGTCAGATCCCTTTCGCAAGCGAAAGGGATCTGACCCCTGAATTTTTCACGCGACACCGCTTGAAACCGCCTGCGAATGACGCCAGTCTGTGGCCATGCAGGACCGGATCACACTCCCCGACTGGGATGCCTTGGCCGACCTCGAAGACGAGGCGCTGCCACTGTTGCCGACCGCGCTGCTGATCGCGCGCGATGAATACCCCGATCTGCAGCCGTCCACCTACGACGCGCTGATCCAGAGCCATGTCGAGCACCTCCGCTCGGAAGTGGAGAGCATCGACAACAGCCCGCTGAAGATGGCGGCGATCAACCGCCACCTGTTCGACGAGCTGGGCTACAGCGGCGACCACGACGAGTACTACGACCCGCGCAACAGCTACCTCAACCAGGTATTCGAGCGCCGCCTGGGCAACCCGATCTCGCTGGCGCTGGTGCAGATGGAAGTCGCGCGCCGGCTGGGTATTCCGCTCGATGGCGTGTCCTTCCCCGGCCACTTCCTGGTGCGCCTGCCGGTGGACGACGGCGTGCTGGTGATGGACCCGTTCAACGGCGGCCGGCCGCTGGACGTGGACGAACTGCGCGAGCGGGCCAAGTCACACCTGGGCGGGCAGATGCCCGACGACCAGGTGCTGGCGCAGATCCTCGACCCGGCACCCGCGCGCGCGATCCTGATGCGCATGCTGCGCAACCTGCACGGCGTGTATGCCGAAGCCGGCGAGTGGGACCGCGCCGCGCGCAGTGCCGACCGCCTGCTGAAGCTGGCCCCGGAGCAGGACGATGCGCTGCGCGACCGCGGCCTGGCCTACCTGCAGCTGGAGTACCTGGCCGGTGCCCGCCACGATCTGGGCCAGTACCTGAAGCGCAACCCGGAAGCCAGCGACGCGCAGTGGCTGCGCGAGAAGCTGATCGACCTCGGCGGGCCGATGCCGCGGCTGCATTGAGGGAGTCGGTGTGTGGACCGACAGTCCACGCCTGCCTTCATCCATCGACCTCGACCATCTCGAAATCGGCCTTGGTCACCCCGCAATCCGGGCAGGTCCAGGTCTCGGGAATGTCCTCCCAGCGCGTCCCTGGCGCGATGCCTTCCTCCGGCAAGCCTTCTGCTTCGCTGTACAGGAAGCCGCAGACCACGCACATCCAGGTGCGCAAGGTGGTGGGGGTGGCATCGCTCATCGGATAATCAGGACTGGATTCACGGGCCGCCATTGTCCCATCGCGGTCCACTCACCGGTAGCCATCGATGACTTCTGCTTCCCCGGCGCCCCGCGGCGTCTACCTGATCACCCGGACGAGCCCGATACCGCACGCCTGCTGGCCCGTACCGCGCCGCTGCTGGCCGCGGGCGCCACCTGGCTGCAGTACCGCAACAAGACCGCAAGCGACGCGCTGCGGCGGGAGCAGGCCACCGCGCTGCAGGCACTGTGCGCAGACCACGGCGTACCGCTGATCGTCAACGACGACCCGGCGCTGGCCAAGGCCGTGGGCGCGGCGGGCGTGCACCTGGGCGGCACCGACGGCGACATCCCCAGCGCGCGCGCCCTGCTCGGCCCCGAGGCCATCATCGGCGCCTCCTGCTATGACCAGCTGGCCAATGCCGAGAGGGCCGTGGCCGCCGGCGCCAGCTACGTGGCCTTCGGCGCGTTCTTCCCGACCACCACCAAGATCACCACCAGCCGCGCCCATACCGACCTGCTGCGGCAAAGCGCCGCACTGGGCGTGCCGCGGGTGGCGATCGGTGGCCTGACGCCGGACAATGTCGGTCCCATCATCGACGCCGGCGCCGATCTGGTCGCCGTGGTCAGCAGCGTGTTCGCCGCCGAAGACCCGGTCGCGACCCAGCGCGCCTACCTCGCCCAGTTCGCGTAATGCCCAGGAAAGCCCCATGAACCACGACCAGTCCCACGCCCTGTTCTCCCGCGCCCAGCAGCTGTTGCCGGGCGGCGTCAATTCGCCGGTGCGCGCGTTCAAGTCGGTCGGCGGCGAGCCGTTCTTCGTTGAACGCGCCGACGGTGCCTACCTGTACGACGTCGATGGCAACCGCTACATCGACTACGTCGGCTCCTGGGGCCCGATGATCGTCGGCCACAACCATCCGGCGGTACGCCA
The DNA here is from genome assembly GCF_006228405.1 of Stenotrophomonas sp. pho. Taxonomy (NCBI): domain Bacteria; kingdom Pseudomonadati; phylum Pseudomonadota; class Gammaproteobacteria; order Lysobacterales; family Lysobacteraceae; genus Stenotrophomonas; species Stenotrophomonas sp. pho. Next base: position 3,645,002 of record NZ_CP029759.1, read on the forward strand.
GGCGGTGAAGAAGGCGATCGACAACGGCCTGTCGTTCGGCGCGCCATGCGCGGCCGAAGTCACCATGGCCGAGACCATCACCCGCCTGGTGCCGTCGTGCGAGATGGTGCGCATGGTCAACTCCGGCACCGAGGCCACCCTGTCGGCGATCCGGCTGGCGCGTGGCGCCACCGGCCGCAACCGCATCGTCAAGTTCGAAGGCTGCTACCACGGCCACGGCGACTCGTTCCTGGTCAAGGCCGGCAGCGGCATGTTGACCCTGGGCGTGCCGACCTCGCCGGGCGTCCCGGCCGGGCTGAGCGAACTGACCCTGACCCTGCCCTACAACGACTTCGAAGCGGCCACTGCGCTGTTCGAGCAGCAGGGCGATGACATCGCCGGCCTGATCATCGAACCGGTGGTCGGCAACGCCAACTGCATCCCGCCGCGCGAGGGCTACCTGCAGCACCTGCGCGAACTGTGCACGAAACACGGCGCGCTGCTGATCTTCGACGAAGTGATGACCGGCTTCCGCGTTGCCCTCGGCGGTGCGCAGGGGCACTACGGCATCACCCCGGACCTGACCACCTTCGGCAAGATCATCGGCGGCGGCATGCCGGTGGGCGCCTACGGCGGTCGCCGCGAGCTCATGCAGCAGATCGCCCCGGCCGGCCCGATCTACCAGGCCGGCACGCTGAGCGGCAACCCGGTGGCGATGGCCGCTGGCCTGGCGATGCTGGAGCTGATCCAGCAGCCGGGCTTCCACGCCGACCTGGCCGAGCGCACCGCACGCCTGTGCGCCGGCCTGGAAGCGGCCGCCGCCGAAGCCGGCGTGGCGGTGACCACCACCCGCGTGGGCGCGATGTTCGGGCTGTTCTTCACCGATGAGAAGGTGGAGACCTATGCGCAGGCCACCGCCTGTGACATCCCAGCGTTCAACCGCTTCTTCCACGCGATGCTGGAGCAGGGCGTGTTCCTGGCGCCGTCGGCGTACGAGGCCGGTTTCCTGTCCAGCGCGCACGACGATGCCGTGATCGAGGCCACCCTCGCCGCCGCACGCGTAGCATTCAAGGCCGCCAAGGGCTGAGACACCCTCTGGTAGGTGCCAACCTTGGTTGGCACAAAAAGGGGACGGAGGGGATTGAGTCGTTTATGCACAAACGACTCAATCCCCTCCGTCCCCTTTTTTCAACCGAAGACGAACTTGCCCTTCATCATCGCGAAGTGGCCGGGGAACGAGCAGAAGAAGGTGTAGTCGCCGCCCTTCTGCAGGCCTTGGGTGGAAAAGCGCACGCGCGTGATCTCGCCACCACCAATTACTTTGGTGTGCGCCAGCACGCGCTTGTCAGCCTTCGGCAGGTAGCTGTCGGCCAGTGTCATGCGCATGCCTGCCAGTGCCACCGGCTGGTAATCGGCAGTGCGGGTCAGCACCCAGTTATGGCCCATCGCGGTAGCGGCCAGCTTGCCGGTGTGGCGCAGGGTCAGGTCCACGGCAGTGCAGTCGGCGGCAAGCTTGATCTCGCGAGTGCTGAAGCTCATCTGGTCGGTGCTGTCGATGTTCACTGCACACACCCGCGCCATCGCCGACGGCGCCAGCATCAGCGCGCCCAGTCCCACTGCCACCCACCAAGCCTTCATCGTTGCCTCTCCTGCGGATTCAAGCGCCATTCTAGGCAGGCCCCTGCGGCCGCGTCTGCGACCGTCTGTCGCATGCCCACTCCAGGGTTTCCCGCGCACTCACTGCAATGGCATGCTCGACCGATGCGGATCGACCTGTTGCTGCTGGATGTGGATGGCGTGCTGGTGCAGTACCAGCGCGCGCAGCGCGTGCTGCACCTGGCGCAGGTACTGGATGTTACCCCTGCCGCAGTGCAGGCGGCGCTGTTCGACAGCGGACTGGAAGCGGCGCATGACAACGGCACGCTGCAGGGTCCGGCCTATCTGGCGCGGCTGGGGAGTGCCTGGGCAGGACCGTCGATGTACCCAGCTGGATCGCCGCACGCCAGGCGGCCAGCCATCCGCAGCACGCGGTGCTGCAGCGGCTGCAGGTCCTGCAGCTGCCACTGGCGGTACTGACCAACAATGGCGCGCTGATGGTGCAGGCGCTGCCCATCCTGCTGCCGGAACTGTTCCCTGCGCTGCAGGGACGCGTGTTCTGCAGCGCCGATTTCGGCCTGCGCAAACCCGCACCGGAGGTCTTCCTGCGCACGCTTGAGGCCCTCGGCGTGGCGCCTTCGCGCACGCTGTTCGTCGATGACCTGTTCGCCAATGTGCGCGGCGCACGCGCCGCCGGCCTGCACGCGGAAACCGTGCGCGATGGCCGTGGATTGGGCAAGGTGTTGAAGCGTTACGCGGTGGGCTGATCGGGGTCAGAGCCCTCTCCGCAGGAGAGGGATCCGACCCCAGCGCCGGGGCCTCAGCGCGCGGCGATGAACGCAGCAATCGCTGCGCGCAGGCGCTTGAGGCCTTCGGCCACTTCTTCGTCGGTGATGTTCAGCGACGGCACGAAGCGCAACACGTCCGGGCCGGCCTGCAGGGTCAGCAGGCCGTGCTCGGCGGCATGGTCGAGGATCGCCCCGGCCTGGCCGGCAAAGTCCTTGCCCAGCACCGCGCCCAGCATCAGGCCGCGGCCACGCACGTCGCTGAACACACCGAACTCGTCGTTGATGCGGGCAAAGCCATCGCGCAGCGCCTTCGACTGGCGGCTGACATTGGCGGCGATCTCCGCCGAGGCCAGCTTGCGCAGTGCCACGCGGGCCACCGCAGCGGCCAGCGGGTTGCCGCCGAAGGTGGTGCCGTGCGCGCCGAACTGCATGGTCTCGGCCACCTTCGGGCCGGCCAGCATCGCGCCGATCGGGAAGCCGCCACCGAGTGCCTTGGCCAGGGTGACCATGTCCGGCACCACATCATCCTGCCAGTGCGCGAACAGCGTGCCGGTACGGCCCATGCCGGCCTGGATCTCGTCCAGCACCAGCAGTGCGTTGTGCTGGTCGCACAGTTCACGCACGCGCTTGAGGAAACCGGACTTGGCCGGCATCACGCCGCCCTCGCCCTGGATCGGCTCCAGCATCACCGCCGCCACGTCGCCGGCGGCCATCGCGGTTTCCAGCTGCACCTCATCGTTGAAATCGATGTAGCGGAAGCCGCCAGGCAGCGGCTCGTAGCCTTCCTGGTACTTCGGCTGGGCGGTAGCGGTCACCGCGCCCATCGTGCGGCCGTGGAAGCTGCCACGGAAGGTGATGATGACGCGCTTGTCGGCCGGGCGGCCCTGGCTGGAGGCCCACTTGCGGACCATCTTGATCGCCACTTCGTTGGCTTCGGCGCCGGAGTTGCACAGGAACACCCGCTCGGCGAAGCGACTGGCCTTCACCAGTTCCTCGGCCAGGTGCAGCGGCGGTGCGCTGTAGAACACGTTGCTGGTGTGCCAGAGCTTGCCGGCCTGCTCGACCAGCGCGGCCACCAGGTCCGGATCGTTGTGGCCCAGGCCGCACACGGCGATGCCGGCAGCCAGGTCGATGAACTCACGGCCCTGGCTGTCCCATACGCGGGCGCCCTGGCCTCGCTCCAGTACCACCTGGCGGGGCTTGTAGACCGGCAGGTAATAGTGCGAAAGGGAGATCAGCGGATCGGTCGCGGCGGTCATGGCAGTCGGCGGGGTTCAGGAACGCCCATTCTCGCGCCGGAACCCCTGCGGCACAATGCGCCCATGCGACCGTTTTCCGCCCCCCAGCTCAACCCCGCCACCGAGACCGGCTGGCGCCGTCGGTGGTTCGACATCATCTACCGCCATGACACCCGCCCTTCGCGCAATTTCGACCTGATCCTGGTGGTGGCGATCGTCGCCAGCATCCTGGTGGTGATGATCGACAGCGTGCAGCACCTGCATGCCGAATGGTCCACCGGCCTGTACATCCTGGAATGGGGATTCACGATCATCTTCACCGCCGAGTACCTGCTGCGGCTGGCGGTGGTCAAGCGCCCGCTGCGGTATGCAGTGAGCATCTGGGGCATCATCGACCTGCTGTCGATCCTGCCCGCCTACCTGTCGATGTTCATCCCCGGCGCGCAGAGCCTGCTGGTGGTGCGCGCGCTGCGCATCCTGCGGGTGTTCCGCATCCTGAAGCTGACCCGCTACATCGAGGAAAGCGGCGTCCTGATGACGTCGCTGTGGCGCAGCCGGCGCAAGGTGCTGGTGTTCCTGTTCACGGTGATCACCATCACCATCATCGCCGGTGCGCTGATGTACGTGATCGAGGGCCCCGACCACGGTTTCACCAACATCCCGGCCAGCATGTACTGGGCGGTGGTGACCATGGCCACGGTCGGCTTCGGCGATATCGTGCCGCAGACCGTGCTCGGCCGCTTCGTCACCTCGGTGCTGATCCTGATCGGCTACAGCATCATCGCCGTGCCCACCGGCATCTACACCGCCGAACTGGCCAGCACCATGCGTGAAGCCGAGCAGGCCGCGCGCCGCGATGCGCGTGGCTGCCCGGAGTGTGGGCTGGAAGGCCACGAGCCGGATGCACGGTATTGCCGCAAGTGCGGCGGTCAGCTACCGGATCCGTTCAACCATTGAGGCGCATGCCGGCCAGCGGCCGGCACTACCCTTGGCGCTTATGCATGGATGCGCGCGCTGCTCATCGCAGGCGGTTGCTGGTGGAGACCAGATCGTTGTAGGCGTCCAGCAGAGTGGATTGCGCACCTTCCGGCGCCGAGGTGTCCCAGCTGCCGGAGGCCTTGCGCTCGGCAGCCAGCCCTTCGGCGGTGATCGGCTTGCCCTGCTGCAGACGCTCCACGCCGCGCCCGGCGGTGCGTACCAGCTTGTCCGCTGAACGCTGCACGTGGCCCCACATCGGGTCGTCCTTGCCCACCCCGGAGTTCTGGATTTCCGTCACCAGCGCCTGGTAATCGGCCAGCTGTACGCGCAACGCCGCCAGATCCGGTGCGTCGCCCTGGAAGGCCATGGCCAGCTGCTTGCCATCGCCCAGCAGGCGCAGATGGTAGTAGGCCAGCGAACGGCCTTCGCTCTCCTCGATCTGCTTCAGCTGTGCCGCGCGACGATCGTTCTCGTTCTTCTCCAGTGCCGCATCCAGTGCCTCGCTGGCCTTGAAGAACCCGGCATAGGCCTGCATCAACGGCGCGTGCTGGCTGCGCAGGCCTTCACCACCATCGCGGCGATAGTCCTCACGGGTGAAGTAGCCGTCGGCGCGTTCGATCAGCGCGTACAGCGACTGGAAGGCCTGCTGGTAGTCACGCGCCGGTGCATCCAGCGCGGTAGACGGGTTCTTTGCCAGCGCATCGGTCAGCGCCTGGCCGCAGTACTCCACGCGGTGCGACAGCACCTTGCCCGGTGAGCGCGGCTGCGTTTCCTTGCCGGTCGGACCGGCTTCGGGATCCTTCATCCAGCCGGTGTAGGTCTGGAAGCCTTCGTGGATGGGTTGTTCAACGCCGTTGTAGCACTCGATGTAGGCGTTGACCTTCTCCAGGCCGGGATCGGCCGCCGCCGGCCCCGGCACTTTGTCGCAACCGGCCGTACCGACCAGCGTGCCGAGCAGAAGAAGGGGAAGCAGGCGTACAGAAGCGTTCAAATCGATTCCTTGCAGAAAGAGGCGGTAGATATCCTCGCGCATGACGCAAGCACCCGCATCGGCGGCCTCGCAAAGGCCCTGCCGTTCGGAAGTGTGCGATGCGATGCGTCGCAATCGACCTGTTCGATTGCGACACAAATGACACGATGGACGCTGCGATTACTGGCGGTTGCTCTGGAAAACCAGCGAGTTGTATTCCTGCATCAGCTTGCTGGCAGAGCCGCGCGGCGCCATCGAGGGCGAATCCAGCATACGCCGTTCGAAATCGCTGTAGGGCGTCTTGCTGCTGACCCGGTGCAGCCGCTCCTTGCCTTCCCGACGGAAGTTCTCGGCTTCGCGCTCGAAGCTGTTCCAGTCCAGCTTGCCCGGCTCCTGGTCAGCCACCTTCGCATGCGCTTCGTCGGAAATGCGGTTGAACGCATCCAGACGCTCGCTGGCCTTGGCCTGATCGAAATCATCCTCGCTCATCAGATCCATGATGGCCTTGGCTTCCAGCATCATCGCCAGGCGGTAGTACTCGCGCGTGCGACCCTCGGCCTGCTCCAGTGCCTTGAGCTGCTCGCGCTGGGCGGCGTCGTTCTGGCGCTCCAGCTCGGCATTGAACGTTTCGCTGGCAGCCACGAAATCCTTGAAGGCGACCATCAGGGGCGCGTGCAGCTGCTTGCCCTTGGCGAACTGGTCGTCTTCGTAGTCCTGGCGATCGTAGTAGTCGTGCGCGTCCTTGCTGATCGGCACCAGTGCCTTCAGCGCCTGCTGGTAGTGGCCAGCAGCAGCATCGAGTTCGGCCAGCACTGGCTTGGCAGCCATCGCCTCGGTCACGGGGGCATCGCACTGCCTCATGTCGTAATCGCTGATCTCGAACGGACCGTACACCTGTGTCTCGCGACCGGTCGGGCCGGCGGCGACATCCTTGATCCAGCGCGTATAGGACTCGATGCTGCCGTGGGTCTTCGAATCAAGCGCGTTGAAGCAGCCGATGTAGGCGTTGAGCTTGGCGGTCAACTGCTGCTGCGGGTCGGACGGCGCCGCGCTGGCGTCCGGCGTGCCGGAGGCAGCGGCGCCGCCCGCAGCGGCGGGTGCCTTGCCACCGCAGGCGACGAGGATCAACGACAGCGAAGCGACCAGCGCCGCGACCGAAAGAGTGCGTGACATGTGCTCACATCCCTGTTGAAAACGATTACAGCCGCGCATTCTAGCGCAGCAGGCCGAAGGTCGCAGCCCTCGGCCTCTTCCGGCGACGCGCGATCAATCCAGGAACAGATCCGGCAGCAACGGACGCGATGGATCCACTGCGTAGCCCGAAAGATCGGTGATACCCGCCTGCGCCAGCACGTCATCGTCGATCAGGAACTGGCCATGGAAGCCCGCCGCTTCGCGCACCAGCACCGCATGCGCGGCATCAGCCATGATCTGCGGCGTGCGGCAGCCGGCCGCATCCACGCCAGGGATCATGTTGATCGCATCGGTGGCGATCACCGTGCGCGGCCACAGCGCGTTCACCGCCACACCCTGCGGGCCGAATTCCGCGGCCAGGCCGAGCGTGACGAAGCTCATGCCCATCTTCGCCAGCGTGTAGCCGGTATGCGCGCCCCACCACTTCGGTTCCAGGCTCGGCGGCGGTGCCAGGGTCAGGATGTGCGGGGTCGGCGCCTGCAGCAGGTACGGCAGGCAGGCCTGCGCACACAGGAAGCTGCCACGCGAATTGACCTGCTGCATCAGGTCGAAGCGTTTCATCGGCGTATCCAGCGTGCCACGCAGCCAGATCGCGCTGGCGTTGTTGATCAGGATGTCGATGCCCCCAAAGGTGTCGACCGTGGCCGCAACCGCGGCCTGCACCTGCTCTTCCTCGCGGATATCGCACTTCAGCGCCAGCCCTTGGCCACCGGCGGCGGTAACGGCCTCGGCCGCGCTGTGGATGGTACCTGGCAGCTTCGGGTTCGGCACCGCCGACTTGGCCGCAATGGCCACGTTCGCCCCGTCACGCGCAGCGCGCAGTGCGATGGCCAGGCCGATGCCACGCGAGGCACCCGTGATGAAAAGCGTTTTGCCCTGCAGACTGCCCACGTTCCACACTCCAGCGTATGCAATGAGCCGCTAGTATGCCGCGCCGACGTGGAGTTCACCCGGCCTTGACGATACTGGCGCCTCCAGTCAACGCACGAGGTCCACGCCATGCGCCGTTCCCGCCTGTTGCTGCCTGCCCTGGGGCTTGCCCTGCTGACCGCCTGCCAGGGCCGTTCGCCGGAACCCGGCAAGGAACCGTCGGCCGGTGACACGCCCAGCGCGGAGAAAGCCGCCGCAGACGGCAAGCTGCGCTGGAGCGAGGCAGTGGTGTGGGATGGCGACCTCAACGCCTGCCGCCAGGGCGGGAATTCAGCCACGCGTGAGTGCCTGCGCGATGCGATGCGCGCTGGTGGCGCAAGCGCCGATGCCATTGCTGCCGCCGAACAGTTGTCCACCGGCGGCGAGCTGGCCTACGTGACGGCCTGGCACGAGAACGAAGGCCTGGGCATTGCCACGGTCGAGTATCCGTTCCGCGCCAACACCAACGAGGGCACCCGCCTGGTCGACGCCACCGGCAAGCGCATCGATGTGGATGCCGTGCAGCTGGACGACACCCTGCGTGCCGACCCCGCCGTGCAGGCCCTGCTGAAGGACCACCCGCAGGCCACGCCGTTCGCACCGGCGCAGTCGGGCGGGGCCACGCCGCTGGAGAACGGCGGCATCCGCCTGCTGTACCGCACGCCGCTGCGTGACTGCCACGCCTGCCCGGATGTAGGCCAGCTGCAGATCGCCTACGACTTCGACGCCAAGCGCAACTTCATCGGCCAGCAGGTAGTGCCGGCAACGCCGTAAGGTCGCCGGCACTACATCAAGGCCGTCAGCGGGCGCATCCACGCATCGCGTGGATCTACCGGTACGCCTGCGCCTGCTTCCTCAGCAGATGCGGCACGATCAGCTGATGCACCGGCGCAACCGGCAGCATGTATACGCGCCCGAACGCGTTGTGCGTATGCACCACGGTCGCCACTTCCAGTACGTCGCCCTGCCACTGCAGGGCCAGCTGCACACGCAGGTGGCGGTCGTCGTCTTCCAGCACGATGGCATCGTCACTGAGCGACTGCAGGGTGAAGATGCCCAGTCGCTGCCCGGGTTGAGGATCCGCAACATCCTGCACCGCGCGCAACGAGCCCAGGTGCTTCATGCCGAGCAGGCGCATGCCGCGATTGCGCAGCGCCATCAGCCCATCGAACCAGCCGGGAATGGTCGCGGCCATATCGCGATAGGCCTGCAAGGCCGAGCGCCCATCACGATGGGTTGTTGCCTGGCAGGCGTGCACGAAGTCGGCACCGGCCAGCTGTGGGCGCAGGACGCTGCCCGCACTCGGTGGGCCGGTCACTACCTGCAGTGGACTCACGGCTTGGGCCCCTGCCCCTCGTTGTCTTCCCAATGCAGGATGCGACGGGTAACGAAGCGGTAGACCGGCTTGCCCGTGGCGAACCACAGTTCGCGCACCCACGAGGTGCGCTTGAGCACGCGCTTTTCCACTGGGGTGAGCGACCCACGGCAGTACATGCGCTTGTGCTTGAGCAGGTGGCGCAGGTCCTCGCGGGCCAGCAGGCGCATCCAGCGCGAGCGCGGGTTGCCGATCACTGCCAGCTGGAAGTCGATCAATGCCGGGCGGCCGTCTTCGGTCACCAGCCAGTTGGCTTCCTTGGCCAGGTCGTTGTGGGCCACGCCGCGCCGATGCAGCTGCTGCAGCAGCCGACGCGCGGCGCGGAACCAGGCCAGGTCGCCACGCGGTGGGCGCTGGTACATGGCGTCGCCGGCCATGAAACTGCGGTCGAGATGATGCCCATTCCACGCCAGCAGCTGCGGCACGTCGGCCATGCCATGGATATGGCGCAGCGCGCGCGCTTCGCGGCGGGCCAGCCACCAGGCCGGCAGGCGCAACCACAGCGGCGTGGCGCCCAGGTCACGGCGTACGAAGGGGCCGGCAGGCCCTTCCACACGGAGGATGCGACCGAAGCTGTCGGCCTTCAAAGCATGTGGTGGCGTGTCTGGCGTATGCGGCATGGGCCCATTCTAGGCGATGGCGCCGGTTGCAAACGGTCACCAAGCGGCTGGGAACCAGTCACCTTCACGCCCCTATAATCGGGCAATGGACTCTTCATGGATCGACGCCACGCTTGCGTGGATTGCCGCTCACCCCGTGCTGGCGGGTGCCGTTATCTTCCTCATCGCCTTCTGCGATGCGGTGATCATTCTCGGCGCCATCGTGCCGGCGCTGCCGCTGCTGTTTGCGGTGGGCGTGTTCATCGGCCTGGGCCAGATCTCCGGACCTTACGCGGTGGCGGCGGCCGCACTGGGCGCATTCGCCGGCGATGGCATCAGTTACTGGATCGGGCGCCGCTGGGGCGACCGCCTGCGTGGCGTGTGGCCGTTCAGCCGTTACCCGCAGCTGCTCGACCGCGGCGAAAACCTGTTCCGCCGCAACGCGTTCAAGAGCATTCTGGTGGCACGCTACGTCGGCGCGATCCGGCCGTTCGTGCCGGCCATCGCGGGCATGATGAAGATGCCAGCCAGCCGCTATGTACAGGCCAGTGGTATCGCCAGCATTTCATGGGCGGTGCTGTTCCTGGCCCCCGGCTGGATTCTTGGCGAGGCCTATGACGCGGTGGCCGCAGTAGCCGGTCGGCTGGTGGTGGTGGTCGGCCTGCTGGCGGTGATCCTTGGCCTGGTCTGGGCCCTCGTGCTGTACGGCTACCGCTGGTCGGCCGCGCGCATGGACAACTGGCTGGCACGCCTGCTCGACTGGTCCAACCGCCATCCGACGCTGGGCCGCTACACCGTCGGCGTGCTGGATCCGAAGCGGCGCGAGTCGGTGCCGCTGGCGATGCTGGCGCTGATGCTGCTGGTGCTGGGCTGGGGCTGGTTCGCGCTGCTGACCGTGGTGGTCGCGCATGGCGAGCCACTGGCGATCGACCTGCTGGTACACCAGGCAATGCTGGCCCTGCGCAACCCGCTGGCCGATTACCCGATGGCCGCGCTGGCGTCGCTGGGCGCCTGGCAGGTGCTGCTGCCGGCCACTGCGGCGGCGATGGGCTACCTGGTCTGGCGCCGGCGCTGGATGGCGGCCGCGCACTGGCTGGCCGCGCTGGCCTTCGGCCTGGCGCTGACCATGCTGCTCGGCGCTACCGTCGATGTTGTGCGCCCGGTCGACGCCAGCAGCGGCTTCGGCTTCCCGTCGGTGTCGGTGACGATGGCCACCATCACCTTCGGCTTCTTCGCGGTGCTGATCGCCCGCGAGATGCCCGGCCGTACCCGCGTCTGGCCGTACCTGGTGTCGGGCATCGTGGTCAGCCTGATCGGTTTCTCGCGCCTGTACCTGGGCGCGCATTGGCTGAGCGATGTGATCGGCGGCATGCTGTTCGGCACCTTCTGGCTGCTGGTGCTGGGCATCGCCTACCGCCGCCGCTTCAACCGCTCGTTCTGGGTGAAGCCGGTGGCATGGCTGTTCTACGGCGTCTTCGCCGTCGCCGCGATGTGGTACGCACCGCGCAACATCCCGGTGAAGCTGGAACGCTTCGAGCCGACCTTGCCGGCCCCGCAGGCAATGGACACGCAGGCCTGGTGGCAGCACGACTGGGCGACACTGCCGGCGCGCCGCAACGAGTTCGATGACGACCAGCGCTGGCCGCTGGACGTACAGGTGGCCGGTCCGCTGGCACCGCTGCGGGCGCAACTGGAAGCGCGCGGCTGGAAGCGGCAGGAGCAGGCTGGCTGGCAGCAGGCGCTGCTGATGCTGGACAAGAACACCGGCGCCGATGAACTGCCGGTGCTGCCGGCGACGCTGGAAACCCGCGTGGAAGCGCTGTTGATGGTACGCCCGGGTACACACCGTGATGAGCGCTACGTACTGCGCCTGTGGCCGGCCCCTGCGCAGTTGCAGCCGGGCAACACGCCGCTGTGGCTGGGCAGTGCACAGACCCTGCGCTACGAACGCCATTTCGAGTGGATCGGCATGTGGCATCCGCTGCGTGGCGTCGACCCGGCATTGAATGCCGTAAAGGACGCCGTGCAGGACCTGCCGCAGCGCGAGGACGTGCACAGCGAAACCGGGTTGCCGGTGCTGCGGTTGAAGACCACCACGCCCTGACCAGTACCGGTCGCGATCACCCAGTGTAGAGCCGAGCCCATGCTCGGCTGCTCTTCGCGGGATCCATCAAGCCGAGCATGGGCTCGGCTCTACAGCAGATCCACGCCCTACATGGATGGCTTCTACGGCATCCAGCCCAGCAGCTGCTGCAACCGCTGGTGCGGATCGTCCATCTGCAGCAGCTGAAGGCGCTGCTGCTCGCTCAGCGGCAGCAGCTCGGCCAGCCGCCAGCCGACCCAGCTGGCCTGGTCCAGCAGCGCCGGATTGGCCGGCGCATAGGCCTCGCCGGCCTGCTCGATGATGTGCCCCAGCACCGTGGCCAGCAGTGCATGCTGCGGCCGCAGTTCGTCATCGGGGTCTTCCTCGCACCAGCGCACGTCAGCCACCACCAGGCCGTTGTCGCGCACGCGGGTGCGCTCGACATGGAAGCGACGGGTACCGCGCAGGCGCAGCTGCAGCACGCCGTCGGCGCCGACATCGAAGTCTTCGATGCGTACCTGCACGCCAAAGGCGGCCGGTGTCGCCGGTGCGCCGACCTCCTCGCCCTCGAGGATCAGGCAGACGCCAAACCCCTCACCACTGCGGCCGCTGTCGCGGACCAGGTCCAGATAGCGCCGCTCGAACACGCGCAGGCCTACCGCTGCACCCGGTACCAGCGCGGTGTGCAGCGGGAACAGCGGCAGCGAGCCGTCGCCGCTCATCGGGCCTGCAGCGCGGCGAGGAAGCGGCGCGGGGCACCGTCGAAGCCACCGTTGGACATGAATACCACGTGGTCGCCGCTGCGCGCGCTGGCCTGCAGCTGCGCCAGCAATGCGTCGGTATCGGGCACCGCGTGGGCTTCGCCACGCACCGCGGCGATCACCGCCGCAGCATCCCAGGCCAGTTCCGGGCGATGCAGGAACACCACTTCATCGGCCAGCGCCAGCGAGGGAGCCAGCGCCTGCGCATGTGCGCCCAGCCGCATCGAGTTGCTGCGCGGCTCCATCGCGACCACGATGCGCGCATCACCCACCTTGGAACGCAGGCCCTCCAGCGTGGTGGCGATCGCAGTCGGATGGTGGGCGAAATCGTCGTAGACGGTGATGCCGTCATGGCTGCCGATCACTTCCATGCGGCGCTTGACGCTGCGGAAGCGTGCCAGCGCCGGAATAACCTGGGCAGGTGCCACGCCCACTGCATGCGCGGCGGCCAGCGCGGCCAATCCATTGAGCACGTTGTGGCGGCCCAGCAGCGACCACTGCACATCACCCAGCGCCTGCCCACGATGGTGCACGCGGAAGGCGCTGCCATCAGCGGCCAGCAGCTCGGCATGCCATTCCAGCGACGGATCGAATCCAAAGCGCTCGACCGGGGTCCAGCAGCCCATCGCCAGCACTTCGGCAAGGTACTGATCCTCGCCGTTGACGATCAGCCGCCCACGTGCGGGTACGGTACGCACCAGATGGTGGAACTGGCGCTGGATCGCGGCCACGTCCGGGAAGATGTCGGCGTGGTCGTACTCAAGGTTGTTGAGGATGGCCACCAGCGGCCGGTAGTGCACGAACTTGCTGCGCTTGTCGAAGAAGGCCGTGTCGTACTCATCGGCTTCGACCACGAACTCGCGCCCCTGGCCCAGGCGGGCGGAGACACCGAAATCCTCGGCGACACCGCCGATCAGGAAGCCCGGCGAGCGCCCTGCACTTTCCAGCAGCCAGGTGAGGATGGTGGTGGTGGTGGTCTTGCCGTGGGTACCGGCCACGGCAAGCGTGTCGCGGCCCGGCAGCACCTGCTCGGACAGCCACTGCGCGCCGGAGATATAGCGCTGGCCGGCATCGAGCACGGCTTCCACGGCGGCATTGCCGCGCGACAGCGCGTTGCCGATCACCACCTCGTCGGTACCGGCCGGCACGCTGTCGGCACGGTAGCCCTGGTCCAGTGTGATGCCCAGCTGTTCGAGCTGGGTCGACATCGGCGGGTAGATGGCCTGGTCGCTGCCGCTGACGGAATGCCCAAGTTCCCGCGCCAGGGCGGCCACGCCGCCCATGAAGGTGCCGGCAATTGCAAGGATATGTACGCTGCTCATGACCGAGGATTGTGACCGATGACGGCTGTATAGGGCCAATGTCCGCTATCGGGTAAGACAACCCCTACACGGGATGTGAGAAAACTCCAATCAGCTGTCAGGGAATTCCCGATAGCGATGTTCTGTGAACCCGGACACAATTCGAACTGCCAGCCGCAGTACCCGAACCGGTCCTACTCCCCAAGAGGCCATCCCCAAGGGAGCTCATGCTGCGGGGCCCTGAGCAAGCCCTTCGCTGGCGCCTATCAAACGACACAGGCCTGATCCTCGCGGACCAAGCCTGTGTTTTTTGCGCCTGAAGGACCGGACGCATGCCGGCCCCGCCGGATCAGGCCTTGATCGCTGCCAGGATGCGGGCTTCGATCTCGTCCAGCTCACCGACGCCATCGACGCGGGCCAGGGTGCCACGGCCGGCGTAGAAATCGACCACCGGGCGGTCTGGTCGTTGTAGACCTGCAGGCGCTGGCGCACCGCTTCCGGGTTGTCATCGGCGCGGCCCTGCTCCTTGGCGCGGCCGGCGATGCGGTCCACCAGCAGCTCGGTGGGCACATCCAGCTGCACCACCGCGTCCAGCGGCTGGCCGATCTTGGCCAGCAGGCCATCCATCGCATTGGCCTGGGCCACATTGCGCGGGTAGCCATCGAGGATGAAGCCCTTGGCGACATCAGCCTGGGTCAGGCGCGACTCCAGCATGCCCAGCAGGATGTCGTCCGACACCAGGTTGCCGGCATCCATCACCGTCTTGGCCTGCTTGCCCAGCTCCGTGCCGGCGGCGATTTCCGCGCGCAGCATGTCACCGGTCGAAATGTGGGCGATCCCCAGCTTTTCCTTCAGGCGCGTCGCCTGTGTCCCCTTGCCCGAACCGGGCGGTCCCAACAGAACCAATCGCATTGACCTGACTCCAACGTGTTGAAAACAAAGAAGGTTCGCGTCCCGGACGGTCCGGTATCGCTGCACCGCAATAGCGCCACTTTACCGCATCCGGGTAATGTCCCTGCAATGTCCCCTCCCCCGAGCAGGTAGAAGCATGCGCAACGGTACTCTCCTTTATGCCCAGTCCGGCGGTGTCACCGCCGTCATCAATGCCACGGCGGCAGCGGTGATCGAGCAGGCCCGGGCCAAGGGCATCAAGGTCCTGGCGGCCCGCAACGGCATCCTCGGCGCGCTGCGCGAGGACCTGATCGACACCAGCAGGGAGAGTGCCGCCGCGATCCGCGCCCTCGCCCATACCCCGGGCGGCGCCTTCGGCTCGTGCCGGGTCAAGCTGAAATCGCTGGATGCCGACCGCGCCCGCTATGACCGCCTGCTGGAGGTGCTGCAGGCCCACGACGTGCGCTGGTTCCTCTACAACGGCGGCAACGACTCGGCCGACACCGCACTGAAGGTCTCGCAGCTGGCCAAGGCCTCCGGCTACGACCTGACCTGTATCGGCGTGCCCAAGACCATCGACAACGACCTTGCCGTTACCGATACCTGCCCCGGCTTCGGGTCAGCGGCCAAGTACACCGCGGTCTCGGTGCGCGAAGCAGCACTGGACGTGGCGGCGATGGCCGAAACGTCCACCCGTGTCTTCATCTACGAAGCGATGGGCCGCCACGCCGGCTGGCTGGCCGCCGCCGCCGGGCTGGCCGGCAACGGTGATGACGAAGCGCCGCACATCATCCTGCTGCCCGAGCGCGCCTACGACGAGGCCACATTCCTGGCCAAGGTGAAAGCCGTGGTCGAGCGCGTCGGCTACTGCGTGGTGGTGGCGTCGGAAGGCATTGCAACCGCCGATGGCCGCTTCGTTGCCGATGCCGGCGGTGGCAAGGACTCGTTCGGTCATTCGCAGCTCGGCGGCGTGGCGGCGCACCTGGCCGGCCGGGTCAAGGATCAGCTGGGCCTGAAGGTGCACTGGGCACTGCCCGATTACCTGCAGCGCTCGGCCCGCCACCTGGCCAGCAGGACCGACTGGGAGCAGGCGCAGGCGGTGGGCAAGGCCGCGGTGCAGCTGGCACTGAAGGGCCAGAATGGCGTGATGCCGGTGATCGTGCGCAGCAGCGATGCGCCCTATCGCTGGAAGATCGAAGCGGCGCCGCTGTCGAAGATCGCCAACCACGAGAAGAAGATGCCGGCTGGTTTCATCCGCCGCGATGGCTTCGGCATCACGGCCAGGGCGCGCGCCTACCTGTCACCATTGATCAAGGGCGAAGCACCGCTTCCCTATGGCACCGATGGCCTGCCGAAGTACGTCACCCTGAAGAACGTAGCGGTGAAGCAGAAACTGCCGGCCTTCGAAGGCTGACCTGAAAAAGGGAACGGAGGGGATTAAGTCGCATACGCCCCTCTGTCATCTCCAACAGCATCAGCAGTGGGTCGGATACGACTTAATTCCCTCCGTCCCCTTTTCATGGAGATCATCATGGCACTGCGTGTTGTCCGACTCGGTACGCCGCGCCAACCCGGCGAGGGACTGCGCATCGGCACCGTTCGGCGCCCACCGCGCGGCGTGCCGCGCAGCGAGTTCGCCCGACAGGACTGGTACGACGTCTGGTTTCCTACGCTGTCACCCAGCGCGGAGCTGGTGAAGCGGGCACATGAGGCAACGACGGCGGCCGATTGGACCGCCTTCTTCCGCCATTACAAGGCCGAGATGAAGGCGCCCGATGCCGCCCACGCGCTGGACCTTCTGGCCGCGATGTCGCAACACAGCGACATCAGCGTGGGCTGCTACTGCGAGGATGAAGCGCACTGCCACCGCAGGGCATTGCGCGAGCTGCTGGTGGCGCGCGGGGCAATGCTGGCGGATTGATCAGCCGGATGTCGGCCGTGGATGACGGCACGGGTGCACCACCCACGCGACTTCAATTGCAGGCCTTGCCTTCCATCTGCAGCTGCGCGGCGAACATCGTCACCTGCGGAATCTGGCCGGCGGCGGCCTGCTTCTTCGCCTCCTCCAGGTAAATGCGCGATTGGCCCTGCCCGTCCAGCTCTACCTTGTGGCTCGACGGCAGGCGCCACACCCGCACCACCGCCTGCTGCGCCGGGCACGCGGCGTTGGGCACGCGGATCACATCATTGAGCTTCCAGCCCTTGTCGGCACTCGGCTGCGCCTTGGTGTAATCGACGAAGCGCGCGCGTGGCTGGCATTGCTCGCTGGTCCGGACGGCGGAGAAGCGATATGGCGCGGCGGCATCACCGGTGAACGCACCTTCCAGCCGCGCGCAGGCCTCGGGGATCTGCCGCAGCGTATGCACCGCGCCCACCGCCTGCGGCGCACCGACCGCACGCTGCAGTTCCGGCGTTTCCGCAGCGAAGGCCGGTGCGGCCGGGACCAGGGCGGCAAGCATCAACAGGGACAGGCGCATGGGGAATCTCCTACGGGGCTGTGCGCAGGCTTGCAGAGGCTGCCTTAACGGGGTGCAAAGGCCGTTGGCTCGCGAATCATGCCCAGGGCCCGACGGCATGCGCCGCGGCTCCGAGGAGCCGGTCGAGCATGGCTCGACTCTACAAGTGGCGGCACGCATACTGCGGGCACCAGGGAATGCTGAACACCGCCATACGTCGGACGACCGCCAAGGTCGGTACGGGTTGGTTCCAGGCTGCAGCCCGTCGTCCCCCTCGTGGTGCCGTTCATCGCCACTGGATGCCTACATCCATTCTGCGGAGGGGTCTAATGCTGGAACGTCACGGGCTGTCACTGGCGCTGGGCTGCGCCATTCTCGCGATCCTGTTCGGAATCGTCTCGGCGCGCTGGATCCTGCGCCAACCCACCGGCAATGCACGCATGATCGCGATCGCCACCGCGATCCAGGAAGGTGCGCGTGCCTATCTCAACCGCCAGTACCTGACCATCGGCATCGCCGGCGTGGTGCTGTTCGTGCTGGTCGGCATCTTCCTCAGCTGGTACACCGCGATTGGTTTTGCAGTCGGCGCGGTGCTGTCCGGCGCCGCCGGCTACATCGGCATGAACGTGTCGGTACGCGCCAACGTGCGTACCGCAGAGGCGGCGCGCAACGGCATCAGCGCGGCGATGGACGTCGCCTTCCGCGGCGGCGCGATCACCGGCATGCTGGTGGTCGGGCTGGGCCTGCTGGGCGTGGCCGGCTACTACGCACTGCTGCTGCGCATGGGCCTGCCGATGGAACAGGCGCTGCACGCGCTGGTCGGCCTGGCCTTCGGCTCCTCGCTGATCTCGATCTTCGCGCGCCTGGGCGGCGGCATCTTCACCAAGGGCGCCGACGTCGGTGCCGACCTGGTCGGCAAGGTCGAAGCCGGCATTCCCGAGGACGATCCGCGCAACCCGGCGGTGATCGCCGACAACGTCGGTGACAACGTCGGCGACTGCGCCGGCATGGCGGCCGACCTGTTCGAGACCTACGCGGTGACCGTCATCGCCACCATGCTGCTGGGCAGCCTGATGCTGGCCGAAGCCGGTGCCAACGCGGTGCTGTATCCGCTGGTACTGGGCGGCGTGTCGATCATCGCTTCGATCATCGGCGCGCTGTTCGTCAAGGTGAAGCCAGGCGGCTCGATCATGGGCGCGTTGTACAAGGGCGTGATCGTTTCCGGCGTGCTGGCCGCCATCGCCTTCTACCCGATCACCACCGGACTGATGTCCGACAACGTGCATGGACCGATGGCGCTGTATGGCTGCGCGCTGATCGGCCTGGTCCTGACCGGCCTGATCGTGTGGATCACCGAGTACTACACCGGCACCCAGTACAAGCCGGTGCAGCACGTGGCGCAGGCCTCGACCACCGGCCACGGCACCAACATCATCGCCGGACTCGGCATCTCGATGAAATCCACCGCGCTGCCTGTGGTGGCGGTGTGTGCGGCGATCTGGGGTGCGTTCGCGCTGGGCGGCCTGTACGGCATCGCCATTGCCGCAACCGCGATGCTGTCGATGGCAGGGATGATCGTCGCCCTCGATGCCTACGGCCCGATCACCGACAACGCCGGTGGCATCGCCGAAATGGCCGAGCTGCCTTCGGAGATCCGCGACATCACCGACCCGCTGGATGCGGTGGGCAACACCACCAAGGCCGTGACCAAGGGCTATGCGATCGGCTCGGCGGCGCTGGCGGCACTGGTGCTGTTCGCCGACTACACCCACAACCTGCAGGCAGCCAATCCCGGCCAGGAGTTCCGCTTCGATCTCAGCGACCACACGGTGATCATCGGCCTGTTGATCGGCGGCCTGATTCCCTACCTGTTCGGTGCGATGGCGATGGAAGCGGTCGGCCGCGCGGCGGGCGCAGTGGTGGAAGAAGTGCGCCGCCAGTTCCGCGAGATCCCCGGCATCATGCAGGGCACCGGCAAGCCGCAGTACGACAAGGCGGTGGACATGCTGACCCGCTCGGCGATCCGCGAAATGATCGTGCCCTCGCTGTTGCCGGTCGCCGTGCCGGTGGTGGTCGGCCTGCTGCTGGGGCCGCGCGCACTGGGCGGCCTGCTGATCGGCACGATCGTCACCGGCCTGTTCGTGGCCATCTCGATGACCACCGGCGGCGGCGCCTGGGACAACGCCAAGAAATACATCGAGGATGGCCACTTCGGTGGCAAGGGCAGCGAAGCGCACAAGGCTGCGGTGACCGGCGATACCGTCGGTGACCCGTACAAGGACACCGCCGGCCCGGCAATCAATCCGCTGATCAAGATCATCAACATCGTGGCGCTGCTGCTGGTGCCGCTGCTGTAGATCCACGCGACGCGTGGATGGCAGGCTCGACGGGGTCAGAACCCTTTCCGCAGGAAAGGGATCCGACCCCGATGGCGGTCACCGCCCGCGCAGGAAGAACCGCACGGGCACCATCACGTTCACCGGGTCGCCGGCCACCTCGGGCGGCGGCGGGCCGCGCGAGGATCGTTGGCGTCGTCCACTTCCACGACCGGATGGGGCTCCGGTCGCGGTGCCGGCCGGCTGAGCACGTAACCGGCGCTGGCGGCAAAGAACAGGCCCACGCCGAGCAACAGGCGCCACGACGGATGCGCGCCCCAGCAGAACAGGGCAAAGCCCGCCGCCATGCCTGCGCTGGCAAACGCCTTGCCCTTGCCCGACACGGCACCCTGCTCGCGCCACAGCCGCAGCGACGGGCCGTAGCGTGGATGCGCCAGCAGGCGCTGCTCGAACTTCGGCGAGCTGCGCGCGAAGCAGCCCACCGCGAGGATCAGGAAGATGGTGGTCGGCATGACTGGCAGCAATGCGCCGATCACCCCGAGGCCGACCATCAGCCAGCCCAGCGCGAACCAGAGCCAGCGCATCAGCGCTGCACCTGCGGGCGCGCGCCGCCCATCAGGCGAATTCCACTTCGACGTGGCGGTACACGCTGCGGAACGCAGCGTCGGCTGCATCGATCACCTGCTGGTCCTGCTCGGCACTCAGCGGCACCGCGTCCAGCACAGCGGTGAACTCGCGCCAGTGGCGCGCTGCGCCATCGGGATGGGCGGCCAAGTGGCGGGCGCCGAAATCACGGTGCAGGCCGAGCCTGGCCGCCATCTTGTACAGAAGGGTGCCACCGAGATTGGAGCCTTCGGCCACGTACAGCCAACCCAACGCAGTCGGCAGCGCGAGGTCCGAGGGCAGCGCGTCGATGTCCGCGCCAGGCAGGGCCTGCTCCAGGTCCTGCAGGTCGCGCGCGACCTGTGTCAGGCGCCGGCGCTCTCCAAGATCGGGCAGCAATTCGCCCAGGGCAGGGTTGGCATACAGCGCATCGATGCTGCGGTGGAAGCGATACTGCACGCGCAGGAAACGGGCGAAGTTGCTGCGGTCGGCGAAGATGTCACCGGCCATGATGCGCTTGTCCAGCGCAACGTGGCTGTCGCGGGTGGCGGCCTTGAGCCGCAGGCTGCGGCTGTCTTCGGGAGCGATGTGTGCGTTCATGGGGGAATGCCAGGAGGGTCGTCCTGCTGTAGACGTCTGCCGCGGGGCTTTCCCCAAGGCCGTCTACACCGATAATGGGCCATCCCCTTGTCCATCCGGAACCGACGATGATCACCACCGAACCGCGCATGACCAACCTGTTCCTGCAGCTGGGCCTGGACGCCAGCGCCGAAGGCATCGCCCGCTTCATCCGCGAGCACCAGCTGGCCACCGACGTCGAAGTCGTCGAGGCGCCCTACTGGAACGATGCCCAGCGCCAGTTCCTGGCCGAGTCGCTGCAGGCCGATGCGGCATGGACCACCGTGGTGGACGAGTTGAACGAGTCGCTGCACGAAGATGCGGTGAAGGCGTCGACCGGGCTGTAAGCAGACGCCGGGCGTGACCAGACGCTGGCGATTGCACGGCAGAAGCGGTGCGGACCGAGGTCCGCACCCACCAAAGGCCCTCTGCGCTGGCGGTCAGTACGTCCAGGTCAACGCCAACCGCGCGGTGCGGCCCGGTGCCGGCATCACGCCCAGGGCCAGCGGGTCCAGGTAGTAACGGTCGGTCAGGTTGTCGACGCCGGCTTCCACCGACAGCTGGTCGTTGAAGCTCCAGCTGGCGAACAGGTCGACCAAGGTGTTCGGCCGGTACAGCTGCTGGATCGCCGACAGGCCCACGTTCCAGTCCTTGTCCAACTTGCTGATCGGGCCAGCGTTGTGGACCATGCGGGCGCCGAAGGTCAGGCGCTCGTCGAACAGGCGCGAGCCCAGGATCAGGTTGACTGTGTAGCGCGGCGGGTTCTGGGTGTTGGTGTACGAGCCCTCGAAGCCACCGTCCACGCAGTTGGATGTATTGGCCAGCTCGTCGTTCCTGCGCTGCGCACCATAGGCACGACGCTCGGCGGCGATGTCCGGCGCGCAGGTCTTGGCCTTGACATAGTAATGCGCGGACAGGTCGGCGAAGACCTTGCCGCTGTCATAGCTGGACTGGAATTCCATGCCCGAGACCTTGAACTGATCGACGTTGCGGATCAGGCCGGCCGAAAGCGTGCGGTAGTCACGGGTGATCAGGTCGTCGATGCGGGTATCGAAGTACGCCAGCTTCAGCGCCAGGCGGTCGCCAGCGGTAAACAGGTCGTAGCGGAGGGTGCTGGCACCGATTTCCCAGCTGCGCGCGCGCTCCGGCTTCAGCTCACCGACCGGCTTGGCAGCGGTGAACAGGCCCAGCGTGGTCTCGAACAGGCTCGGCAGCTTGGTGCCTTCGGCGTACTTCACGTAGACCAGGGTGTCTTCGCTGAAACGGTAGGCCACGCTGGCGGTCGGCGAGAACGCGGTGTCGCGACGGCGGATCGGCTGCGACCAGCTCCAGCTGACCGGCACTTCCAGATCCTGCGGCTTGCCGGCGTCGTAGAAGTTCCAGCCGGCGATGTCGCCCACCGTACCCTTCTTGTACCGCGAGGCCAGCAGCGAGGCCTGGGTGAAGTTGCCGTTGGCATCCGGATACCAGTTCAGCAACGCGATGCGCTTGGCGCGCCACGAGGGCAGTGCCGGGTTGCCGTTGAGCAGCTCGGTGTAGCGGTACTGGCCCTGCACCTCGTAGGCATCGGGCGTGGCCAGCCGGTTGCGGTCGTGCACGTCCACCCGGTTCCAGCGGCCACCGGCCAGCAGCTCCCAGTGTTCGTCGGGCTGCCACTTCAGCGCGGCCACGGCGCTGTATTCCTTGCGCTCGGCATTACGCAGGAAGCGGTTGTTGACCAGGTCATCGTGCATGATCGGGCCCGAGCTGCCCGGGGCGATGTCTTCGTCGCTGTAGGACAGGCCGTAGTCGAGCGTGAACGCACCGGCGCGGGTGTCGAACCTGGAGGTATTGCTGGCATCCAGGCCGAAGCGCTTCTGCCGCAACGGATTGCGGTAGGCATCCTTGTAACCGGGATCGCCACTGAAGCTGGGTGCGTCATACCACTCTGTGCGGCGGTCGAAGTACCACGGGGTGATGCCGGTCAGGCTGTTGTACATCACGCTGTCGGTGTCGGTGTACGCAGCGTTGACGCGCAGGTCGATCAGCCCGCTGTCCGGATTGAAGCGATAGCGCAGGGTGTAGCTGTCCATGTCGACGTGGCCCGGGTCCCACTGCGGGATGCGGTCACGGTCGACGCGGATGATCTGCGAGGCCATGATCTCGCCGGCCGTGCCTTCATAGCGGCGGTAGCCGGCTTCCAGGCTCTGCGTGTCATCGATGCGCCAGGTGCCCTTGAGCAGCGCCGACTTCGAACGCGAGGAGGTATTGAACACTTCGGTACGCGGCGGATTCAGCGGCGCCAGCGTGCGCCGCGTCTGCGGGAAATCATCGTAGCCATGCTTGCCGGAGAAGTAGTTGCCGTTGTCCCGGTACGCGTAGGCCGCAACCAGGTCGAAGCGGTCCCAGTGACCGGCACCGGCCACGTTGAAGAACTGGCTGCCGGTAGCGCTGCGATCGCTGCGCGGCGCCGCACTGTATGATGGCAGGTTGTTGGCACTGCCATTGGTCAGGCCACCGCGCACGCGCACGCCGAAGTCGCGGCCCTCGCGCAGCACGTCACCGATCTTCAACGTCTCCATCTCGACCACGCCGCCGATGCCACCGGACGCGTTGGCCTGCAGGCTCGGGCCCTTGGTGATGGTCAAGCTGGAGATCAGGTCGGGGTCGAGGTAGGTGCGCTGTGACTGGCCCGCATAGCCGCGGTAGGTGTCCATGCTGGACTGGCCACCGTCGATGATCACCGGTACGCGGCCCTGGCCCTGGATGCCACGGATGTTGACGTCGAAGCCGTTGCCCACGCGCGGATCACCGGCGGTGACAGCGGCCACCCCCTTGACGATGTCACCGTTGGAGGTGCCGCGGAAACGCTCCAGATGCGTGCGGTCGAGCGTGGTGGTCGAACCCACGCTGCGATAGCTGTCGAGCAGGCGCGCTTCGTCGTTGTTCGCACCGCTGTCGACGCGGTCGCCGGCCACACTCAGCGTGTCGGTGACGATCACACCGCTATCGGCCGGCACCGGCGTTGCTGCCCCCAGAGTGGCCGCATCGGCGCTGACCCGGCGCACCGCCACGCCACTGCCCTGCAGCAGGCGCTGCAACGCCTGGTCGGCCGACAGGCTGCCGCTGACCGCGTGGGAGGTTACGCCGTGTGCCAGCGATGCGGGGTACACCACCTGCACGCCGGATTGGCGCATGTAGCTGCGCAGGGCCTCATCCAGCGGTTGTGCAGGAATATCAAAGCGCAGTACGGCCGCGTGCTCGCTGCGGGCGCTCTGCGCCAGTGCGGGTGGCGTCGTACTGACCAGCCCGGCGGCAAGCAACGCAATGCACAGACGGGACGGGCGCAGTACGCGGCCCGAGCGGTGGGAGTCGAACATGGAAGAACCTGTCAGGTAATCGGTGCCGCGAACGCGGCGTCATCCGCAACACGGGCGGACACGGCGACGTACGTGGCGACGGCGGGTACGTTCGCCGGGTAAGACGGCTGGGCGCGCGACAACCCCAAGAGCGATTTGCGGTCGCGGGGATGCCGACGGGCGCGGTGGGTGCCGACCGTTGGTCGGCCGGTGGTAGCGGTGGGTGCCGACCGATGGTCGGCACAGGGACGCTCATCCACGCGTGGCGTGGATCTACTGCACGATGGCGACGCCGAATGGAAGACGAGTAACCTGAAGACCTGCCGTTGCCGCCAGCGCATCCAGCGCCTGTTCCGGGCGGTCGATGCGCAACGCAGCACTCACTGCAGGCAGACGTGACAGATCACCGCGCACGAAGGTCGGCCCCGCGCGATAGCGCCCCACCCACTGCACCGCATCGGCGACGCTGGCCTGCTCCAGCAGCAGCTCGCCCTGGCGCCAGGCGCCGACGCTGTCGGCGGTCACGTCAGCCCGTCGCATGACCCCGCCACGTTCAGTGTAGACGGCGCGCTGCCCCTGCTGCAGGTAGGTCCAGCCACCGTCGGCCGGGCTGGCCACGCGCACCCTGCCCTGCCCAACCTGGGTTTCCACCCCCTCGTCTCCACGCGCCACGGTGAACGCGGTCGAGATGTCCTCGACCAGGCCATTGCCGGCGCGCACGCTGAAACGCCGCTGTGCATCCGGGCTTACCTCGAACCAGGCGCGCCCGCGCAGCAGCTCGACCTCGCGGGCGTCCGCATCGAAGCGCACGGCAATCGCACTGTCCGCATCCAGCACCGCCCGACTGCCATCGGGCAGCCGCACGTGCTGCACCTGATGCGTGCTGCGATGATCGGACTGCAGGCGCAGCCACGCCTCCGGCCATGCCACCAGCATCGCCAGCATTGCCGCCACAGCCATCGCCCAGCGCAGTCGATGCGGCCCACGCCATCGGCTGGCCCCGGCGGCCTGTGGGCGCGGCCCGACACTGCGCCACAACGCGCGCTCGTGTTCGAAGGCCCTGCGGTGCCCCGGCTGTTGCAGCCAGTGCTCGAACGCCTGCATGCGTGCATCGCTGATGTCACCGAGGCCAGCCACGCGATCCAGTCCCGGGCTTGTTCGGCCAGGGCATCGTCATTGGCGGCGGGCTGCATGTTCGGCGGGCTCATCGGCTGGCGGACAGGCGCATTCAAGCGCAGGCGGGGAACTAGACCGCATCCACGGTCCAGTGATCAAGACGTCTGCGCGAAGGCCAGCCCCAAGCCGGCGCGCTCATCGACCGCTGCGCGCCCAGGCCAGGCGCTGCAGCGCGGAGCGCACATGATTCTCGACGGTGGTCACCGACACCCCCAAGCGGCGTGCGATCTCGGCCTGGGTGAGGCCCTGCAGGCGGTTGAGCCGGAAGATGGTGCGGGTCGGCTCCGGCAGGTGACCCGCCGCATCGAGCACCCGCTGCAGCTCATCCTGTGCCATGGCCTGCTCCTCGGTGGAGATCACCTCGTCGGCCCCCCACAGGTAGTGGTCGACCAGCAGCCGGTTGCGGCGGCTCGATTCGCGGCCGTGGTCAGTGGCAAGGTTGGCGGCCAGCCGATACAGATAGGCCCGCGGGTTGCCGATCGCCTGGCTGTCACCGACCCCACGGGCCTTGAACCAGACCGCCTGGATCACGTCCTCGGCGCCGTTGTCGCCCCCGAGGATGCGCTGCACCCGGCGCAGCAGCGCGGGCCGCTCGCGGATCAGCAGCTCAGTGAGGGAGGCAGCATTGGAGGACATGCGCGGAGCCGGGACGACAGACGGGAGGCACCGCGCATGCTACTCCGGTAATGCGAATAAGTCACATTCGTATCGTTGCCGGGACTACAGGCAATCAACCAGTGCGTCGTACGTATTGGCAGTCGTGCCGGGCAGCGGCGCGTGCAACGCATCGAACCCGTCCCCCGTTTCCCACACCTGCAACAGGGTTTCCAGGCGTGTTCCGGTTGCCAGCGGCAGCACGCAGGCATAGCGTCCGCGGTTGACCGTGATCAGGCCGCTGGACTTTACCCTGGTGTTGCTACCGGCGAAGGTCCATACACACTGGACAACCACCCCCGTGGCCTGGTCCACGGAACAGCGCAGGCGCATGGCCCACAGATTGATGTACTCGCCCTCGCAGAAGGTATCGCCACATACCTCATCGAAGCCACGCACCAGTTGCCGCTCGGCAGCAAGGAAACGCTCGTGGCCGCCCCCCGGGCCGGCGTAATCCCGCGCATCGACGAACGCAGGCGCAGCCTGCGCGACACCGGCGCACGGCAGGCTGACAGACAGCACGCCACACAACAGCCAGCATCTACGGAAGCTCCCCATCAGCCCACCCTCCCCTGCGTGCGCAGGCATTCAGGCAACCCATCGAAGATGCCGTGGTCAAGCCCAGGCAAAGGCGCGGTCAGGCCGCCCGGCGCTTCCAGGGAGGCGTAGAACGCGTCGACGGGCACCCCGGGCTGCATTTCGACCGGACAGACCCAGCTCCCGTTGTCGATCCGCACGTGTCCCGTGTCGGGCTCAACCTCCAGCTCGCTGGCGGCCACCACCCAGACACAGCGCTGCACGGTGCCGCGGTGGGCGAGCACGGCGCAGCGGAACTCCATCACCCGGTAGTTGCTGTAATCACCTTCACACAAGGTGTCGGCACACCATGCGGCGAATTCGCCGGCGACCGCGTCCTCCAGCGCAAAGGCACGGTCCCATCCGGCCTCGTCGGAGGGATAGTCAATCAGGTTGACATGCAACCCGCGCGCGAGCGCGGGCAGCGGCGCCAGCAGCAGCAAGGCACAACAGCCCAAGCGGTTCCAGTTCATGGCAAGTCTCCTTGGCAAGGACGTCCAGCCTGCCGCGGGGACCGGGTCGAACCCATCGGGAAACCCCGCTCTGGCTCCTCCGCCATGGCCGAGCACCCAGGTCGGCCCTGCCCTACCCTGCACAGCGCCCGGCAAAGGCATAAAATGGTGAGCTATCCGTCTATATCCCCACCTGGAGCACACCATGGGCCTGGAACTCGTCTCGCCCGGCAAGAACCCGCCGGAAGAAATCAACGTCATCATCGAGATCCCGAAGGACTCGGAGCCGGTGAAGTACGAAGTGGACAAGGAAACCGGCGCGATCTTCGTCGACCGCATCCTGTCCACCCCGATGCGCTATCCGTGCAACTACGGCTACGTGCCGAGCACCTTGTGTGGCGACGGCGATCCGGCCGACGTGCTGGTGGTGCTGCCGCTGCCGCTGGTGCCGGGCTCGGTCGTGCGCTGCCGTCCGGTCGGTGTGCTGAAGATGAGCGATGAGGCAGGCAGCGACGAGAAGATCCTGGCCGTGCCGGTCTCGAAGATCTTCAGCGGCTACGCCCACGTCGAAGACATCGCCCAGGTCTCGAGCCACTGGCTGGAGCGCATTGGCCACTTCTTCGAGCATTACAAGGATCTGGAGAAGGGCAAGTGGGTCAAGCTGGACGGTTGGGGTGGCGCCGCTGAGGCCAAGCAGATCCTGATCGAGGCGCACCAGCGCCATCTCGACAGCAAGGCCTGAGCCTGAACCGCATCGCTCCGGCGATACCCTGTCGGAGCGATGCGGGTCACGTTTCATGACGACGGCACATCACTCTTGCTGCCGTATTAGGTAAATTGCGTCACTTCACACGTCATCGACATCCATCGTCGAGACAGCCAGGGGAACGTGTCGTGCGTATTCTGCTTGTTGGGGATGCAGCCAGCCTGCCGGCTGAGCTGACCGAATTCATTGCCGATCTTGGGAAGACTGGCAGCCGCTGACCGCCGCCGATGGCCAGACCGCGATGACCGCGGTGGCCACGCAGGGCGTGGACGCGGTGATCGTCTGCCCGCAGTTGCCCGATCTCAATGCCACCACGCTGCTGGGCCAGATCCGGACACTGCGCCCGGAAACCATCCGCATCGCGCTGGTCGATGCACACCATGGCAACCGCCCGCCGCCGGCGCGCCTGATCGGTGTCGCCCACCGCTTCCTGCCGCTGCCGCTGGCGCCGGAAGTGCTGCTGGAGGCATTGACCAGCCTGGAAGAACTGCGCGAAGTGCTGGACAGCCCGCGCCTGCGCGATGCCATCGGCCGTATCGAGAAACTGCCATCGCCACCGCACCTGTACCTGAGCCTGACCCAGGCCCTGGAACATGACGACGATACCGACAGTGCCGATGTGGCCAAGCTGGTCGCCGCCGATCCGGCCATCGCGGCCAAGGTGCTGCAGCTGTCGAACTCGGCGTTCTTCAGCCAGGGCCGCACCATTGCCGACCTGCGCACCGCAGTCACCCGGCTGGGCCTGGCCACGCTGCGTGACCTGGTGCTGGCCAGCGAAGTGTTCTCCGCGCCGACGCTGTCGGCTGCCGAGCGCAACTCACTGCAGCAGCGCGCCCTGCTCGCCTCCCGGCTGGCCGCGCGCCTGCTGCCCGAGTCCAGCGCCGAACTGGGGGCGACCGCCGCACTGCTGGCCGACATCGGCCTGCTGCTGCCCGGCGTGCGCAACGAGCGCAGCGAGCCCGCGCTGGCCGGCGATACCCGCCCAGGCCATGCCGAGGCCGGCGCCTACCTGCTGGGCCTGTGGGGCCTGCCGATGCCGATCATCGAAGCGGTGGCCTTCCACCTGCAGCCGCAGCGCGCCAACACCCGCAGCTTCTGGGTGACCGGCGCGGTGCACGTGGCCCTGGCGCTGGTCAATGGCGATCCGGTGGACGAGGACTACCTGCAGCGTGCAGGCGTGCTGAACAAACTGCCGCAATGGCGCGAGCACGCCAATGCACTGATGGGACTGACACCCACTGACGCCTGAGCGGCACGCGGGCGCCTGCCTCCGCCTCGCATGAGGGCGCGTCCAACGGACGCGCCCTTTTTCCTGTCTCAGCGCTGCGGACAGGCGTCCAGCACGCACAGACGCCATTGGCGCTCGCACAGGGCCGGGGCGTTGCCCTTGGCCAGGCACTCCAGCCGGAATTGCTCGCAGTACACACCGCCGCCGCAGACGATGATGTTCTGTGCGGACAGCGAGCCCACCAGCGTTGCATAGATCAGGACTGCGGCCGATACCTGGCGGAAAAGCGTGCGCTTCATATCCATCTCCCAGTGTCCGGTATTGGACGCGCCTACTGTGCTGAATGTGACAAGAGCAGACAGTGACTGCACTCACCTTCTCGACATGATCAGAATTTCCTTACAGAAATGAAAAGGGCGGACCTTGCGGTCCGCCCTCCTCGTTCTGCTATCGCACTTCGATGGATCAGAAGCGCTGGGTGTACTTCATGTACAGGAAGCGACCCACGTCGAAGCCGCCGTAGTAGGCGAAGCTCGAGTTCGGCTGGGTGAACATGATCGGACCCTTATGGTCGAACACGTTGTTGGCGCCCAGCGCGATGGTGGCATCCCACGGTGCCTTCCAGCTGACCTGCAGGTCGTGGAAGGTGTTGGAGCCGGTCTTGCGCAGCGGCGACTTCTCACCGTTCTGGTAGCGGTCGGCGTCGTCGCACGGACGGTTGGCCACGCAGGCTTCGTTCATGCCCGAGTAGTAACGCGCGGTGTACGCCACGCCGAAGTCACCCTTCGACCAGGTCAGGCCCAGGTTCGAACGCACGCGGAACAGGCCCGGCTCACCCACACGGCCGATGGTGATGTTGTCACCGTCAGCGTTCTGGCCCTGCTCGTCGTACTTGGCCAGGTAGCTCGTCTGCCAGTCGATCGCGAACTGGCCGATGGCCAGCTCCGGCAGGCGGTACTTGATGCCCAGGTCGTAGCCCTGGGTTTCCATCTGGCCGAGGTTGGCCAGGCCGTAGGTCATGCCGTTGATGTGGCCATCGCCTGCACGGGTGTGTGCGGCGCAACGCGAAGCATCGCCCAACACGTAGCAGTCACGCAGGATGCGGTCGACGCTGTCAGCGATGATCATGTCGCTGATTTCGTACTTGTACCAGTCCAGCGAGATGTCCAGGCCCTGCACCCAGCGCGGGCTCCAGACCAGGCCGATGGTGGTGCTCTTGGAGGTTTCCGGGGTCAGGTTCGGGTTGGCACCCGAGATGAACTGGTCCGGCGTCGCACACGGGGTCGAGGTGCACGGAATCAGGCCCTGGCCCAGCTGGGTGTAACCAACCGGGACGCCCGCCGCCGAGCAGGCCGCGTTGCCGTTGACCGAACCCGGCGCGGTGATGCCGCACGGATCGGTGTACGACTCGAAGCTGCTGCTCAGGCCACCGTACAGGTTGTCGATCGTCGGAGCACGGAAGCCCTCAGCCCAGGTACCGCGAACCAGCAGCTCGTCCAGCGGACGCCAGGTGAAGCCGAACTTGGAATTCAGGGTGTCGCCGAAGTTGCTGTAATCCGAGTAACGGGTCGCAGCATTCAGGGTCAGTTCCTTGGCAAACGGCATGTCCGCCAGGACCGGCACGTTCAGTTCCAGGTAGACCTCGTCCAGCGAGTACTCACCCTGAGTGGTCTGCGCGCCCAGGCCGGTGGACTGGCCCGACTGCGCGAAGGCGTCCGGCGAGAAGCGGCCTTCTTCCTTGCGGTGCTCGACGCCCACGGCGAAGCCCAGGTCACCGGCCGGCAGGGTCACGATCGAACCCGACAGGTTGGCGGTGAAGCTGGTGGTCTTGGTCAGACCGGTATCGGTGAAGTACGGGAACAGGAAGTCCTGGGTGGCCTGGTCGGCCAGCGAACCGGCACCGGCAACGCCGAACGGCAGCAGCGGGTTCCACGGACGGCAGCCGCTGGTGGCGAGCGGATCGGACATGCTGGTGCCGCAGCGGGCGACGCCATCAGCACCGATGAACGAAGCGCCCAGCGCCTGTTCCGATGCGATCAGGCTCATGTCGCCGTGACCACGCTTGGTGGTTTCGTTGCGGTTCCACAGCGCGCCGACGTCCCAGTCGAAGGTCTTGCCGGCGAAGTCGAAGAAGCCGCTGATGCTCGGGGCGAAGCGCAGGGTCTTGACCTGGCTTTCGGTGGTGCGCGGCACTTCCCACAGACGGCGTCGGAAGGTCAGGTCTTCACCGGTCGGGTTGAACGCGCTGTCGGCCGACAGCGGGGTGCCGAAGGACGCCGACTGGTACGGATAGCCCGCGATCTGCTGGGTGGTGTTGCGCTCGTTGTAGAGCACGTCAGCGTTGAACGAGATCGCGTCGGTGAAGTCGTAGTTGCCGTTGACGTACAGCGACTTACGCTCGATACCGGTCTGCACCATCATCTGCTCGTTGGCATTGACGGCGTCAGCAGAGGTTTCCAGACGGTAGTCGGCGCGGTTGGCCGGGTTGCCGCCGTCACGCAGGGTGTACCAGCGCTGGTCGCTCGGGCCGACATAGCCCGGCTCGCCCTGCTTCAAGTTCGGGGTGACGCACGGGTCGCAGAAGCCACCCTTCTGGTTGATCGGGCTGGCGCCCGAACGCGGGTAGTTCGGGCCGGCGTTGCCGTCACGGCTGAACCAACGATCCTTCGCCCACACCGGATCCTGCTTGGAATACTCGGCGGACATGGTGACACCGCCGCGCTCGCCCATGCTGCCGAGGGTGAAAGAATAGGTTTCGGTGTCGCCGTCGCCCTTGCCGTACTGACCGACATAGACGCTGGCTTCAGCGCCGTCGAAGCGCTTGCGGGTGATCACGTTGACCACGGCCGCGATGGCGTCCGAACCGTAGATGGCCGAGGCGCCATCCTTCAGGATCTCAATGCGCTCGATGGCCGCCATCGGGATCTGGCTCAGATCCTGGTAACCGGCGGTGGTTGCGCCCAGGCGCTTGCCGTTCATCAGCACCAGGGTGCGCTGGGCGCCCAGGTTGCGGATGTCGACGTAGTAGCCGCCCACGTTCTCGCCCGAAGCCAGCGACTCCGAACGCGAAATGGCCGGGGAACCGGCCGAGGTCAGGTTCTGCAGGACGTCAGCAACCGAGGTGTAGCCCTGCTTTTCCAGGTTCTCACGGCTGAGGGTGACGATCGGCTGCTGGGTTTCAACGGCAGCGCCGCGGATGCGCGAGCCGGTGACCGAAATGCGGTCCAGGTCGGTGGTGCCCTTTGCTTCCTGCGCCGAAGCAAAGGCCGGCGCCAGCGCCAGCGCAATGCCGGCCGGCAGCAAGCCGAACCGCACTGCGGGATTACGAACGTTCATCTATCTCTCCAAGGTACGTGTTAGCAGCGTGTTAAAACACCCCAGCACGTTACGATTGCGTTGCAGCGCTGTATTTGCGCGAACCAACCGGAGACTTTGCGGATTGTGGCGGGAGCAAGCCGCCGTTCTCCCTGAAGCGCGATGCGGACTGGCCGTAGCGGGCGCGGAACGCACGCGCGAAGCTGCAGCAGTTGTCGAAACCGCTGGCGGCAGCGACCTCGCCCACCATCATGTCGGTGTCGCGCAGCAGATCAGCGGCGCGTTCGAGGCGCAGTCGTGCCGAAAGCGACTGCGGGCTTTCCTCGTACAGGCTCTGGAAGGTCTTGGACAGGTACCAGCTGGAGAAGTTGGTCAGCTCGGCCAGTTCGCCGATGCGCACCACCCGGTGGCTGTTGCCTTCCAGATAGAGGCGCGCGCGCTGCATGCGGCCGAACACCTGGCGCTTGCGGCTGCGCGAGCGGCCCGGGCAGCGCTGCACGTTGTCGGCCAGGCCGCGCTGCAGGCCCGCGAGGTGCAGCAGCAGCGGGCGCAGGGCCTGTGCCGGCTGGCCGCTGGCCAGCGCGTCGCGCCACAGGCGCAGCGCCACGCGCGCATCAGTGCGGTTCATCCGGCCACGACCTGCATACAGGCCGCAGTCGGCCATCTCGGTCAGCACGCGAAGCGCTTCGATGTTCAGGTTCAGGCCAACGCACAACCCGTTGCGACCGGCCTGCACCAGCGGCCGCGATTCCTTCTCGAACGCGATCCACTCGCCCTGGCGCAGGCGGAAGCGCCCTTCCTTGGCCTCGACCCACGAGCTGCCACGCACCTGCATCCAGACAGTGAAGCTGGAGCCGGCGGTCTGCAGGCTGCCCAGCCGGGCCACGCCCAGGCAGGTCGGTGCGACGTCGTCGAGCGACCGGTCCAGGGAAACAGTTTGGCCGCGATCGGCCAGCGAGAGTTGACGCATGGGGGCACCACGGATTTGCCTAGTACAGGACTCCGTTTTGCCAAATCAGGCGGCACTGCGTCAGGAAGGTCCGACGAGATCGCCACGAATTCGCGACGAGATCCCGACGAAGAAATTACGAAGGCCCATTTCCCTTGAACAACAACAACTTGGAGAATGCGGGGAACAGTGCAGGCGGGCGTTCGGGCAACCGCATCACGCCGATGTCAGCGCCATCGCTGACCGCCATCGCCACGAACAGGTCCTTTCCGTCGGCGCTGGCACTGAGCCCGTTGCCGGCGCTGAGCCGTTCTGCGTCCAGGCAACGTTCCGGCTCCTCGCGGCCGGGCTGGATGCGCACGAAGGTGGTGCCACACGTGGTCGAGGTACCGAGGTAGCCGATGCCGCTGTTGCCGGTCACGGTCCAGGCCCGGTATCGCCAGCGGCTGGGCCGGTCATCGCTGATCTGCTGCACGCTGGCCGGGGACAACGCGGCATCCGCCGACCACAGGCCACCGGCGGCCAAGCGGGTGAACAACACGCGGCCACTGCTCCGGTCAAAGCGCGCCTGCGACACCCCATCGATGCTGGCCAATCGGCGCCAGGGCTGGACGCTGCGATCGAACAGGCTCAACCGCGTGCGCTGGTCGGCATCGCGCTCGACCACAAACAGCTGCTGCGGCGAGGCGCCATACAGTGCCTGCAACGGCTGTTCGGCAGGAACCGGCAAGGGTTGCAGGCGTTCATCGCGTGGCGCGATTTCATAGAGCACCGTGCGCCCATGCGCATCGCGGCCAACCACGAGCAACTGCCGGCTGTCGGCCGACCAGTCAGGCGCCTGCCGCGCTTCCGGCCGCAGCCCTTCGATGGGACGCAGCGAATCCGGTCGCTGCATGTCCGCCCACCACAGGGCGAAGCTGCCGGAACGATCGGAGGTGAAGACCAGCTGGCGGCCATCAGGCGCTGCCATCGGCTGCCCATCGCGGCCACTGGAGGCGAACAGTCGCTCGGGCGAGCCGCTGCCCTGCATCGGCACCTTGAACACGCCGAACTGCGCGCGCCGGTGGACGAACGCCAGCATGCCACCGCGTCGCGACACCGCTGGCCACTGCGCATCATCCAGGCCGGCATCGCGCAACGTGTGCCGCTCGACGTCCAGGTAATAGAGCCGCGCCTCGCTGTCGACGCGGCGACCGAAGACGATGGTGCGGCCATCGTCCAGCCAGGCCCAGCCGCGCAGCTCTGCCGCTTCGTTGGTCAACTGCTCGGGCGTACCGCCTGCGGCTGGCACCCGCCACAGATCACCCAGCTGCGGGTTGCGCACGAACACCAGCCATTGCCCATCAGGCGAATAACGCGGTGCGTAGTCGAAGTCATCCTGGTCGACGCTGTAGGCCAGCGCGCGCCACTGGCCACTGGCCAGGTCCAGCACGCGGATGCCACGGTGCGCGTAGCGACCGACCATGCTGCCGAACACCAGGCCACGCCCATCTGGCGTCCAGTCGAAACTGAGCAGCTCCGTGCCATCGCAGCGTGTGGCCTGGCGCAGTGCGCCACCGGTGGCGCTGGCGATCAGTACCTGGCAGCCGCCGTCGGCGGAGAACCGCGCGAAGGCGATTTCGCGACCATCCGGCGACCAGTTCGGGAAGCGATCGACGGCACCGGCCGGTGGCGCCAGCAACTGGCGCGCCGGTGCGTTGCCGGAGGTCTGCAGCTTGATCGCGCCACCGCCGTTGCCATCCTCGTTGGCGCCCTCATAGGCCACCAGCGAACCGTCCGGTGACAGCGTGGGATAGGTTTCGAAGCCGCTGGTTGCGGTGATCAACCGATACGGTCGCTGCGGGCTGCCGATCACCCGCGTACCGTTCTCCACGGCAGCCTCCACCGGCGAGCTGCCGGCCGGTGCACGACGCAGCAGCAGCGTGGTCAACACCAGCAGCGTGGCCAGCATCAACACGCCCAGCACCAGCAGCACGCGCCGACGGATATGGCGCCAGCGGCGGCGCGCTGCCTGTGGATGCGCAGGCAACGCAGCAGTGGTCACCGGCTGCGCGGCCATGCCTTCGTCGTCGGGGACGCCTGCGGCCACGGGCTCGGCATCGTCCAGCACCTGCACCGGGACCAGAAGCCGATAGCCTGTCTTGGCGATGGTTTCGATGTAGGCCTGGCCGTTGTCGTCGTCGTTGCTGAACGCCTTGCGCAGCTGGGTGACGGCCTGGGTCAGCACATCGTTGGTCGGCAGCGTGTCCGGCCATACCTCGGCGAACAACTCGTCGCGGGTGACAACGCGACCCGGCTGCCGCAGCAGCACGCGCAGCACGCCCAGCGCCTTCGGCGTCAGCCGGCGCGGGCGACGCGCGCCGACGACCTCGACTTCGCGCGAGGACAGAGTGACGGTGCACTCTCCTATCCGGATCCGATCGGATACCGGGAACTGGATTTCGCTGCTGTTCATTTTCTGCTACACAGTAGAGACAGGTCCCGGGCAGTGTTTGCCTTCGATACCGCCCCGTCCTGGGAACAGCGAAAAGCCAGACTCCGCACAAAGCATCGGCGCATACCGCAAAAACAATCGAGCGCGCGAATACTAGCCTATGCAAGTTACCTCGCCTATCGCGTGGTCGACATCAGGCTCTCTCTCGCCGACGCATTCACATAATTTGCGACATCATTCGCGCCCTATCGGGCGCGAAATTTTTATCTGGCGTTCATTTTCACATGCGCCGCAACATGGTCAATCCGACCAGCCGCGAAACCACCAAAGCCACGTACATCACGCCGGAAAACTGCTCCAGCATGACCAGTGCGCGTGCCTGTGGATGCAACGGCACGACGTCACTCAAGCCGACGCCAGACAGCAAGCTGAAGCTGAGATAAAGCAGCTCCATCCAACTGCGCTGCGAGCCTCCGCCGGTGCCCTGGAAGCTGCCCGGGTACCACTGCTGGCATACCGCGAATGCGAACGCAAATGCCCATGCAAGCAAGGTGAATGTCGCGCCTGCGGCGAACAGTTCGTCGCGGGTGACCTTGTGGTCCTGGAGCATGTAGGCAATCAGGGCGCCGGCCGTATAGAAGTACAGCAGGCTCTCCAGCAACTGTGCGGTGGTCAGCAGTGCGCTGCGGTCGAGCAATGCACCGGCCAGCGAGAACACCACCGACGGGATGGCCAGCAGCAGTGCCAGCCAGGTGCCCAGTGGGCTGCGCTGGACCACCCACAGCGCCAGGCCCAGTACCGCCATGCCGAACATGCCCAGCGCCGCGCGGCCGGCAGCGGTGTCATCCAGCGCGGGGTAAAGCAGCACCGCGATCAACTGGGCACCCAGCAGCCAGGCCGAAGGATGACGGCGGGCAATGGCCAGCCAACGGGTGGTCATGGCAACGGGCATGGTGTCCTTCCCCAGGGTGATGCGCGGAGCATAGCGGGGAGCGGCGTGATGAGCGGTGGTGCCGGCCGCTGGCCAGCACTCCTCCCGGCCCCTGCACAACCGGCCGCCGGCCAGCGGCCGGCACCCGGCTGCTCGTCATCCCTGGTGGTAGACCTCTGCGCCAGCCGCGCGGAACTCCTCCGACTTCTCCTTCATGCCGGCTTCGGCGTAGTCACGCACATCCTGGGTGATCTTCATCGAACAGAAGTGCGGGCCGCACATCGAGCAGAAGTGGGCCAGCTTGTGCGCATCTTTCGGCAGCGTCTCGTCATGGAACTCCTTGGCCTTCTCCGGATCCAGGCCAAGGTGGAACTGGTCTTCCCAGCGGAACTCGAAGCGCGCCTTGCTCAATGCGTTGTCGCGAACCTGCGCCCCCGGATGGCCCTTGGCCAGGTC
Organism: Stenotrophomonas sp. pho; assembly: GCF_006228405.1. Lineage (NCBI taxonomy): Bacteria > Pseudomonadati > Pseudomonadota > Gammaproteobacteria > Lysobacterales > Lysobacteraceae > Stenotrophomonas > Stenotrophomonas sp. pho. Next base: position 3,681,952 of record NZ_CP029759.1, read on the forward strand.
GGCTGCATGCGCGGCAATGCGATAGGCCATGATGCCGTCGCGCACGTCCTGGCGATTGGGCAGGCCGAGATGCTCCTTCGGCGTCACGTAACAGAGCATGGCCGTGCCGAACCATCCGATCATCGCCGCGCCGATCGCGCTGGTGATGTGGTCGTAGCCCGGTGCGATATCGGTGGTCAACGGCCCCAGCGTATAGAACGGCGCCTCGCCGCACTCACGCAGTTGCTTGTCCATGTTCTCCTTGATCAGCTGCATCGGCACGTGGCCGGGGCCCTCGATCATGGTCTGCACATCATGCTTCCAGGCAGTCTTCGTCAGCTCGCCCAGCGTTTCCAGCTCACCGAACTGCGCGGCGTCATTGGCATCGGCGATGCAGCCCGGGCGCAGGCCGTCACCCAGCGAGAAGGTCACGTCATAGGCCTTCATGATTTCGCAGATCTCTTCGAAATGCGTGTACAGGAAATTCTCCTTGTGGTGCGCCAGGCACCACTTGGCCATGATCGAGCCCCCGCGGCTGACGATGCCGGTCACCCGCTTGGCGGTGAGTGGCACGTAGCGCAGCAGCACGCCGGCGTGGATGGTGAAGTAGTCCACGCCCTGCTCGGCCTGCTCGATCAGTGTGTCGCGGAAGATCTCCCAGGTCAGTGCTTCGGCGCGGCCGTCGACCTTCTCCAGCGCCTGGTAGATCGGCACCGTACCGATCGCCACCGGCGAGTTGCGGATGATCCACTCGCGGGTTTCATGGATGTGCTTGCCGGTGGACAGGTCCATCACGGTGTCACCGCCCCAGCGGATCGCCCACACCAGTTTCTCTACCTCCTCGGCGATTCCCGAGGAAACGGCGCTGTTGCCGATGTTGGCATTGATCTTGGTCAGGAAGTTGCGGCCGATGATCATCGGCTCGCTTTCCGGATGGTTGATGTTGTTGGGCAGCACCGCGCGGCCGCGCGCGATTTCATCCCGCACGAACTCCGGGGTGATGATCTTCTGGATCGAAGCGCCGAACGCCTCGCCCGGATGCTGCTGCAGCAGGCCCGCATCGCGGATCGCTTCCAGCCGCTGGTTCTCGCGGATGGCAACGAATTCCATTTCCGGGGTGATGATGCCGCGGCGCGCGTAGTGCATCTGGGTGACGTTCGCGCCTGCCCGTGCACGACGCGGCAGGCTGCGCGCGGGGAAGCGCACGGCATCAAGCTTCGGGTCGTGCTCGCGATCACGCCCGAACGACGAACTCAGGCCTTCGAGCTGCTCGGTATCGCCACGTTCCTCCACCCAGCCGCGACGCAGTGCCGGCAGGCCGGCGGACAGATCGATACGCACGCCCGGATCGGTGTAAGGGCCCGACGTGTCGTAGACCGTGACCGGTGCATTCTCTTCGCCGCCGAACAGCGTCGGGGTGCGGGTCAACGCGATCTCCCGCATCGGCACCTGCAGATCCGGGCGCGAACCGGGCACGTGGATCTTGCGCGAGCCGGGAATGGGCCGGGTCACGGATTCGGAGAGTTGCTGGGCCTGTTGCTGCAGGGCGGAGAGCTGTGCGTTCATCGGGCATCGTCCAGGAAGGTCAGGGACGAAGCGGCGGCGCACGGCACCCGCGCACGGACGGTCCTTGGGCGGAGTCCGGGCACGGCTGCATTGCAAAGCTTCCCTACGCCGGTATGAGCCGGATCAGGTTCCAAGGGACTGTCTCAACCGTGGCCACATGGCCCGGTACCCCCGCTTCTTGGTGTGCATTAGAGCATAGACCGCCCGCCTCCGGATCTGACCCCAATCGCTATTCGTTAACAGAACCATGACGTCGCGTTCAGTAACGTGCACGTCCGTCGCGCTCCCGCGACCGATGCTTCCTTCGCCGCCGACGCGGCCCCTGCCCGGTTCGCGCCGCATGCCGCCGGCCCTTCGCTGCAAGCTCTGCTCGCTCCCCTCAATCCCTTGATCGGAGAAGCTCCTTCATGGTGTTTCGTGTTTCCATCGCACTGGTTCTGATGCTGGTGCTGCTTGCCGGTATTGCACCCGGCCCCTTCAATACCGTGGTGCAGAGCATCCTCGGCGAACTCATCCGCGGTATCGGCTGGCTGTACCTGCTGGTGGTGTTCCTGGCCCTGGTGTTCCTGATGTACCTGGCCTTCGGTCGCTTCGGCAACCTGCGCATCGGCGGCGAAGACGCCGAGCCGGAGTTCTCGCGGGCCAGCTGGATGTCGATGCTGTTCGCCGCCGGCATGGGCATCGGCCTGGTTTTCTGGGGCGCAGCCGAGCCGATCTCGCATTTCAGCAAGCCGCCCGAAGGATTGGCGCCAGAGAGCATGGACGCCGCGCGTGCTGCCATGCGCTATGTGTTCTTCCATTGGGGCCTGCACCCGTGGGCCATCTATGCGCTGATCGGCCTGGCAATGGCCTGGTTCCAGTTCAACCGCAACGGCCGTGGCCAGATCAGCGATATGTTGCAACCGATCATCGGCCGTCACCATCGTGGCTGGATCGGGCATATGGTCAACATCTCCGCGGTCGTCGCCACCGCGGTTGGCGTGGCTACAGCACTGGGCTTCGGCACGATACAGATCGCGGCCGGCGTGGAACGCGTGTTCGGCGTGCAGGCGGGCGTGCCGCTGCAGCTGACCATCATCGCAGTGGCTTTCGTACTGTACATGGCGTCCACGCTCAGCGGCGTCGGCCGCGGCATGAAATGGCTGTCCAACTTCAACCTTGCATTGGCTGCACTGCTGCTCGCGCTGGTGCTGGTACTCGGCCCGACTGGCGCGATCTTCAACACCTTCACGACGACGTTGGGCTCCTATCTCAATCAGCTGGTGACGATGAGCCTGCGCATGTCACCGTTCTCGTCCAGCACCTGGGTCGCGGACTGGACGATCTTCTACTGGGCCTGGTGGATCTCCTGGGCACCGTTCGTGGGTTCGTTCATCGCGCGCATCTCGCGCGGGCGCAGCGTGCGCGAGTTCGTGATCGGCGTGGTGCTGGCACCGACGCTGCTGGGCTTCTTCTGGTTCTCGGTGTTCGGTGGCACCGCGATCTGGATGCAGATCTTCGGCCAGGCCGACCTGCTGCAGGCACTGGGCAACGGCTATGAAACGGTGCTGTTCACCATGTTCGACAGCATGCCGCTGCCGTTGCTGCTGTCGTGCATTGCGCTGGTGCTACTGATGATCTTCTTCGTGACCTCGGCTGATTCTGCGGTACTTGTGCTGGCCAGCATGTCCACGGACGACGCGGGCGAGCCATTGCGCAAGCACAAAGTGGCGTGGGGTGTCGGCATTGCGCTCGTGGCGGGTTCCTTGCTGTTGGCAGGGGGACTGGAGGCGCTGCAGGGCATGATCACCATCGCTGCGCTGCCGTTCGCGCTGCTGATGCTTCTTGTGATGGTGTCCCTGTACCGGGTGCTGGACCAGGAGTACACCCGCGAGCGACGGCAGGCGCAGCGCCAGCGGCACATGATCGATGCGTGGATCGCACGCGAGATGGCGGCGCAGGAGGAGACGCAGGCCGAGGCAGCGCGCGCGCACGATCAGGATTGAGGGTGTTTTGCAGCCTGCGGCTGCACCGCTTTTTCAAGCAAGTGCAAGTGCAAGTGCAGAAGCCAAGGCGGCTCTGGGCTTCTGCTTGCTTGGCGGGGAGGGGGCAGATGGCGGGACACGCCGCAAGTACGTCCCTGTAGGCTCGGCCACGGCATCCATGCCGTGGACGGTCCCGCCATCTGCCCCCTCCCCGCCTCCGACGATCTCCCAGTGACGGTAGTAGATCCACGCCATGCGTGGATCAGGTGTATCGGAAAACAAGAAGGGGTCGGATCCGTTTTCCTTCGGAAAACGGATCCGACCCCAACCCACAGCGCGCGGCTGTCGCTGTTGCCTTTGCTCTTGATCTTCTTCCTTCTCTTCCGTGGCTGACGCGCACGGAAATTTTCGGGGGCGTGCGGGTGGGAGTGGCGGGGGTATCCGCGCCATGGATGGCGCGGCTAAGCCTACAAGGACGTATTTACGGCGTCCCCCGACACTCCCACCCGCACGCCCCAGCGCATGAACCTGCTCCAGCGCTCAGCCGCGAGGGGGCTCAGCCCGGTGGCCGGGAAACCTCAGTACCCCGCCGCCTGCCCGTCCTTGCGGCTCTCCGAAGCCCCGTAGTACACCCCGGTCTCGGGATCGCGCATGATCGCCTGGTACCCGCCGTACGGACCGTCGGCGAACACGATGCGATGCCCCTTGCGCATCAGCGCGCGCACGGTCTCGTACGGGAAGCCGGTTTCCAGATTCACTTCACCACCGTCGGTCATCGCCGTGGCCTGACCCGTCGGTTCAGTCGAGCCTTCGTGCTGGATGCGCGGCGCATCACCGGCTTCCTGCAGGTTCATACCGAAGTCCACCAGGTTCATCACGATCTGCGCATGGCCCTGCGGTTGCATCGCGCCGCCCATCACGCCGAAGCTGGCATACGGCTTGCCCCCCTTGGTGATGAACGCCGGAATGATCGTCTGGAAGGGGCGCTTGCCCGGTGCGTATCCGTTGGGATGGTTCTTCTGCAGCACGAACATCTCGCCGCGGTCCTGCAGGATGAAGCCCAACCCCGGCGGCGCCATGCCGCTGCCCATGCCGCGGTAATTGGACTGGATCAACGAGACCATCATGCCGTCGGCGTCGGCCACCGTCATGTAGATCGTGTCGCCTTCCTCCAGCTGCTTCGGTGTGCCCGGCTGCACTTCCTTCAAGGCCTTGTCCATCGAGATCAGCGCGCGGCGCTGCGCGGCGTACTCCTTGGAGATCAGCTTCTGCACCGGCGCCGGCTGGAATGCCATGTCGGCGTAGAAGCGCGCACGGTCGGCGAAGGCCAGCTTCTTCGCCTCAACGAACAGGTGCACATGCTCGGGTGAGCCGAACGGGATCTTCGAGAAATCGTAGCCTTCCAGCACGTTGAGGATCTGAAGCGCAGCGATGCCCTGGCTGTTGGGTGGCAGCTCCCAGACATCGTAGCCACGGTAGTTGCTGCTGACCGGCTCGACCCATTCACCGTGGTGGTCGGCCATGTCCTGGTAGCTCAGGTAGCCACCGTTGGCCTTGAAGTAGTCACCGATGGTGCGCGCGATCTCGCCCTTGTAGAAGGCGTCGCGCCCGCCGTCGGCGATCTTCTGCAGGGTGCTGGCCAGGTTCGGGTTCTTCCACATCTCGCCCTTGCGCGGGGCGTGGCCGTTGATCGTGAACTGCTCCTTGAAGCCCGGGTACTGCGACAGCTTGGGCACCGAACGGTCCCAGTAGTAGGCGATCACCTCGGCCACCGGGTGGCCCTCGCGGGCGTAGCGGATGGCCGGCGCCAGGTTATCGGCCATCGGCTTGCGACCGAAACGGTCGTGCAGGGCGAACCAGCCGTCGACCGCACCGGGCACCGACACCGGCAACGGGCCGGTGGCCGGGATGTCCTTCAGGCCACGACGCTGGAACTCGGCCAGGGTGAGCGACTTCGGCGAGCGGCCCGAGCCGTTGTAGCCGTAGAGCTTCTGCGTCTTTGGGTCCCAGACGATGGCGAACAGGTCGCCACCGATGCCGTTGCCGGTCGGCTCCATCAAGCCGAGCGCGGCATTGGCCGCGATCGCCGCGTCGACCGCCGAGCCGCCGCCCTTCATCACGTCCAGCGCGATCTGGGTGGCCAGCGGCTGCGAGGTAGCCGCCATCGCATGCGGGGCGATCACCTCCGAACGGGTGGCGAAGGTGTGGCCGGTGATGCGGTCGGCGGCGATGGACAGTGCAGGCACGGCAGCCAGCACGGCGGCGGCGAGCAGGGAGCGGGCAAGGCGTCGGGACACGGTCGGGTTCCGGTGGAAGGTGGTTCCGCGATCTTCGCCGCTGCGGCCTTCATGCGGTATCGGGCAGAGGTCATGGGCGATGGCCTTTCGGTGGGTGCCGACCAGGGTCCGCCCCAGCATGGCGAACAGCGACCCGGAATCCGCGCAAAAAGCGTGTTGAAAGGAGTGAATTCGGGTTCACTGAAACACTTTCAGTGGCAACCATCCTTGCGGCGCAAGCGATTTCGCTGGACTCACTGGAAACCGATAAAAAAACTGTCGTGAGGGTTGACACCGCCAAAACGCCTGTGTTTCTCTCGATCGCATGTTGCATCACAACACGCCACCGCGAACCCACATCGAAGCCGCCGCCATCGGCGCCGCCTCGCTGCGTTCGATTCTTGTGTTCGTACTTATTACCCAACCCACAGGTGCGGGACGAGCCAGCGTGTAAGCAACAGACACACCGGAACTCTTCAAAAACCCGCACCCGCCCCGGTGCGGGTTTTTTCATTTCAGAACCTGGTTTCAGACGCAACCACCATGACCAACGCTCATCGCACAACCCGGACCTGCAGCACCACGCCTCGTGGTGGCTGTGCCTGTGCGATGCGCGGCGCCCCCTCCACCGCTTTCCCCTGACCGGCCGGCACGTCACCTCGACGACCGGCCGTTCTTTTTTCTTCCCACCGCAAGGAACCTCCCCCATGAGCACCAACGACCTGCCCCAGACCAAGATCGCCGTCATCGGCTACGGCAGCCAGGGCCGCGCCCACGCACTGAACCTGCGCGAATCCGGCTTCGACGTGGTGGTAGGCCTGCGTCCGGGCGGTCCGACCGAAGCCAAGGCCCAGGCCGATGGATTCACCGTGGTCGCGCCCGCCGATGCGGTGAAGGACGCCGATCTGGTCGCCGTGCTGACCCCCGACATGGTGCAGAAGAAGCTCTACAACGATGTGCTGGCGCCGAACATGAAGCAGGGGGCGTGCCTGCTGTTCGCCCACGGACTGAACGTGCACTACGGCATGATCGAGCCGCGCGCCGATCTGGACGTGGTGCTGGTCGCGCCGAAGGGCCCGGGTGCGCTGGTGCGCCGTGAGTACGAGATCGGCCGTGGCGTGCCGTGCATCTGGGCGGTCTACCAGGACGTCAGCGGCAAGGCCGCGCAGCATGCCCAGGCCTATGCGGCCGGCCTCGGCGGTGCCCGCGCCAACCTGATCCAGACCACCTTCAAGGAAGAGACCGAGACCGATCTGTTCGGCGAGCAGGCGGTGCTGTGTGGTGGTGCGTCGGCGCTGGTGCAGGCCGGTTTCGAGACCCTGGTGGAAGCCGGCTACCAGCCGGAGATCGCCTACTACGAAGTACTGCACGAGCTGAAGCTGATCGTCGACCTGTTCTACGAAGGCGGCATCTCGCGCATGCTGGAATTCATCTCCGAGACCGCGCAGTACGGCGACTACGTCAGCGGCCCGCGCGTGATCGACGCCGGCACCAAGGCACGCATGAAGGAAGTACTGAAGGACATCCAGGACGGCACCTTCACCAAGAACTGGGTGGCCGAGTACGAAGCGGGCCTGCCGAACTACAACAGGTTCAAGCAGGCCGACCTGGAGCACCCGATCGAAAAGGTGGGCAAGGAACTGCGCGCCAAGATGGTCTGGTTGCAAGGACAGGCCGCGTAACCGCGCGGCCCTCCCCCACCCGCTTTGCAAGGTTCCCCCATGAACTCTTCCACACACCGCAGCGCGCCGCCCAACGGCGCGCGCTGGCTGACCCAGGCGCTGGAGGCCGAAGGCGTCCGCACGCTGTTCGGCTATCCCGGTGGCACCATCATGCCGTTCTACGACGCGCTGGTGGACTCGTCGCTGAAGCACATCCTGGTGCGCCACGAGCAGGGTGCCGCCCTGGCCGCCAATGGTTTCGCCCGCGCCAGCAACCAGGTGGGCGTCTGCGTGGCCACCTCCGGGCCGGGCGCGTCGAACCTGGTCACCGGCATCGCCGATGCGATGCTGGACTCGGTACCGATGGTCTGCATCACCGGCCAGGTCGGCACGCCGCTGCTGGGCACCGACGCCTTCCAGGAACTGGATGTGTTCGGCCTGACGATGCCGATCGTCAAGCACAGCTGGCTGGTGCGCAGCGTCGATGACCTGCCGCGCGTGGTGGCCGATGCGTTCCGGATCGCCCGCGAAGGTCGCCCTGGCCCGGTGCTGATCGACCTGCCCAAGGACGTGCAGCTGGCCGACGCCAGCCATCTGCCGGCCCATGCGCCCAGCAGCGTCGAACCACCGCCGGCGCCGGCCGAGGCCGCCATTGCCGAAGCCATTGCCGCGCTGGCCGCGGCCGAGAAGCCGGTGGTCTACGCCGGCGGTGGCATCGCGCTGGGTGATGCGGTGCAGGACCTGCGCGATTTCGTCGAGGCCAGTGCCATCCCCACCGTGATGACGCTGCGCGGCCTGGGCGCACTGCCAGCCAGCCATCCGCAGTCGCTGGGCATGCTGGGCATGCACGGGACCCGCGCGGCCAACATGGCGGTGCAGGAAAGCGACCTGCTGCTGGTGCTGGGCGCACGCTTCGACGACCGTGCCACCGGCAAGCTGGCGGAGTTCGCACCGTTCGCCCGCGTCGTTCACATCGATGCGGACGCATATGAGATCTCCAAGCTGCGCAGCGCCGATGTCGCCGTGCCCGGCAACGTCGGTCACGCCATCCGCGCCCTGCGTGCGGCCTTCCCCTCCCCAAGGCCCACCAGGACGCATGGCGCAAGTGCTGTGCACAGCATCGCGATCGTTTCGCAGCGCGCTACGACGCACCGGGCCAGCACATCTACGCCCCGGCGCTGCTGAAGCGCCTGAGCGAGCTGGCCCCGGCCGATGCGGTGATCGCCTGCGACGTTGGCCAGCACCAGATGTGGGTGGCGCAGCACTGCCGCTTCAACCACCCGCGCAACCACCTGACCAGTGGCGCGCTGGGGACCATGGGCTTCGGCCTGCCGGCCGCGATGGGTGCGCAGTTCGCCTGCCCCGATCGCACCGTGGTGCTGGTGTCCGGCGACGGCAGCTTCATGATGAACGTGCAGGAGCTGGCGACCATCGCGCGTTGCCGCCTGCCGGTGAAGATCGTGCTGCTGGACAACAGTTCGCTGGGCATGGTGCGGCAATGGCAGGAGCTGTTCTTCGCCGAGCGCTACAGCGAGATCGACCTGTCCGACAACCCGGACTTCGTGGCGCTGGCGCAGGTGTTCGGCATTTCCGCCACCCGCATCGACGCGCGGGATGACGTCGAGGGTGGCCTGGCCGCGCTGCTGGCCGAACCCGGCCCGGCACTGCTGCACGTGGCCATCGATGCACGCGCCAACGTATGGCCGCTGGTGCCACCGAACACCGCCAACAGCACGATGCTGGAAAGCAACCCCGCCCATGCCCGCCAGGAGATCCCCAATGCACTACCGGCTTGACCTGGTGCTGCACCCGGCCGAAGGCGCGCTGTTGCGCGTGATCGGCATGGCCGAGCGCCGTGGCTTCGCGCCGCGTGCGATCAGCGGTGCGCCGGTGGCCGCCGACGATGGCCGCTGGCACCTGCAACTGGTGGTGGATGGCCAGCGCCCGGCGGAAACGCTGTGCCGGCAGATCGAGAAGATCTACGACTGCGTGTCCGTGCAGGTCACCGCCGTGGAAGGAGCATCCGTATGAACACCCGTACCGTAGTGACCACGGTGCCGGTACGGAGGCGTCTTCTTCGCCGCCCGTGCCCGCATGCGGCGGTCGCCTGCACCCCGCTGGTGGCCCATGCCGGCCGCTGATGCCAGCCAGGAAAGCGATGTCGGCGACGTAAGCGTCGCCGACGTACTGGCGGCGCAGGCCCGGCTGCGCCGCTTCCTGCCGCCTACCCCGCTGCACCATGCCGAGCGCTTCGGCACCTGGCTGAAGCTGGAGAACCTGCAGCGCACCGGGTCCTACAAAGTGCGCGGCGCGTTGAACGCGCTGCTGGCCGGCCGCGAGCGCGGCGATACCCGGCCGGTGATTTGCGCCTCGGCCGGCAACCATGCCCAGGGCGTGGCGTGGGCGGCCTACCGCCTGGACGTTCCGGCCATCACCGTGATGCCACATGGCGCGCCGGCCACCAAGATCGCCGGCGTCGCTCACTGGGGCGCCACCGTGCGCCAGCATGGCACCAGCTATGACGAGGCCTACGCCTTCGCGGTTGAACTGGCACAACGCCACGGCTACCGCTTCCTTTCCGCGTTCGACGACGCCGATGTGATTGCCGGCCAGGGTACGGTCGGCATCGAGCTGGCCGCGCACGCACCGGACGTGGTGATCGTGCCGATCGGCGGCGGTGGCCTGGCCTCCGGCGTTGCACTGGCGCTGAAATCACAGGGCGTGCGCGTGATCGGTGCCCAGGTGGAAGGCGTTGACTCAATGGCGCGCGCCATCCGCGGCGACGTACGCGAGATCGCCCCCGTCGCCTCGCTGGCCGACGGCGTGCGGGTGAAGATTCCCGGTTTCCTGACCCGACGCCTGTGCACCTCGCTGCTGGACGACGTAGTGATCGTGCGCGAAGCCGAACTGCGTGAAACCCTGGTCCGGCTGGCACTGGAAGAACACATCATCGCCGAGGGCGCCGGTGCGCTGGCGCTGGCCGCTGGCCGCCGTGTCGCTGGCCGCCGCAAGTGCGCGGTGGTGTCCGGCGGGAATATCGATGCGGGTGTCCTGGCCGGCCTGCTCACCGACATCCGGCCGCGCCCGCCGCGCAAACCACGGCGACGGCGTAGTGAAACCCCGCGCTCGCCCGGCAAGGCCAGCGCCCTCGCGTCCCCCACCTCTTCCCCTTCCCCCCTGCAAGCCGCCGCACCCGCTGTCGAGGAGATTTCCCTGTGACCACCATCGAACGAATTACCACCCCGCGCATCCGCATCTTCGACACCACCCTGCGTGACGGCGAGCAGTCCCCCGGCTGCAGCATGAGCCCGCCGCAGAAGCTGGTGATGGCGCGTGCGCTGGACGAACTGGGCGTGGACATCATCGAGACCGGCTTCCCGGCCAGCTCGCAGTCCGACCGCGAGGCGATGGCGCTGATCGGCCGCGAACTGCGCCGCCCGAGCCTGAGCCTGGCCGTGCTGTCGCGCTGCCTGCAGGCCGACATCGAGACCTCGGCACGTGCCCTGGAGGCCGCAGCCAACCCGCGCCTGCACGTGTTCCTGTCCACCAGCCCGCTGCACCGCGAGCACAAGCTGCGGATGACCCGCGAGCAGGTACTGGAATCGGTACGCAAGCACGTCTCGCTGGCTCGCTCCTACATCGACGATGTCGAGTTCTCGGCCGAGGATGCCACCCGTACCGAGCTGGACTACCTGATCGAAGTCTCGCGCGTGGCCATTGCCGCCGGCGCCACCACCATCAACCTGCCCGACACCGTCGGCTTCACCACGCCGGAAGAGATCCGCGCGATGTTCCAGCAGGTCATCGCCGGCGTCGCCGACGTGCCGAATGCCGCCAATGTGATCTTCAGCGCGCACTGCCACAACGACCTGGGCCTGGCGGTGGCCAACTCGCTGGCCGCCATCGAAGGCGGTGCACGCCAGGTCGAGTGCACCGTCAACGGCATCGGCGAGCGCGCCGGCAACTGTTCGCTGGAAGAGATCGCGATGGTGCTGAAGGTGCGCCAGGCCTTCTACGAACAGGACAGTTCGATCAACACCCCGCGCATCGTCGGCACCTCGCAGCTGCTGCAGCGCCTGGTCGGCATGCCGGTACAGCGCAACAAGGCCATCGTCGGTGCCAATGCCTTCGCCCACGAATCGGGTATCCACCAGCACGGCATGCTGCGCCATCGCGGCACCTACGAAATCATGCGCCCGGAAGACGTGGGCTGGGAAGATTCGCAGATGGTGCTGGGTCGCCACAGTGGCCGCGCCGCCGTCGAAGCACGCCTGCGTGCACTGGGCTTCTGGCTGGACGAAGACGAACTGAAGCTGGTGTTCGAGCAGTTCAAGGGCCTGTGCGAACAGCAGCGCGTGGTCACCGATGCCGACCTGCAAACCTTGATGCAGGGCGGCTCCAACGCGCAGGGCTATCGCCTGGCGTCGATGACCATCAGCGACGTCGGCAGCCGCGCCAATGCACTGGTCGAACTGTCCGACCCGGACGGCAACCGCGTGGCCGAGACCGCGCAGGGCGACGGCCCGGTCGATGCGCTGTTCGGCGCGCTGTCGGCTGCCACCGGCGTGCAGCTGATGCTGGACAGCTACCAGGTGCACAGCGTCGGCATCGGCGCCGATGCGCGCGGTGAAGCCAATCTGAGCGTGCGCCACGACGGCGTGGAGTACGACGGCACCGGCACCAGCAAGGACATCATCGAAGCCTCCGCGCTGGCCTGGCTGGATGTGGCCAACCGCCTGCTGCGCCAGCGCCAGGCCACCGCCCACAGCAGCACCGACGTTCCCGCCCCTGCCACCGCCTGAGGAACCCGAGATGAGCGCCTTCGACACTCCTAGCGCAGCCGCTGGCCAGCAGTGGAACGCCCAGGACTATGCGATCGATGCCGGCTTCGTACCGTTGCTCGGTGGCGCGGTCGCGCGCCTGCTCGATCCGCGCGCCGGTGAGCGCATCCTCGACCTGGGCTGTGGCGATGGCGTGCTCAGCACCGAGCTGGCCCTGAGCGGCGCGTGCATCCACGGCGTGGACGCGTCGCCGGAACTGGTGATCGCCGCCCGTGCACGTGGCGTCGACGCGCAGGTGATGGACGGCCACGCGCTGTCGTTCGACAGCGAGTTCGATGCGGTCTTCAGCAATGCCGCATTGCATTGGATGGGCAACCCGGACCGCGTGCTGGAAGGCGTGCGTCGCGCGCTGCGCCCCGGTGGCCGCTTCGTCGCCGAGTTCGGCGGCCATGGCAACGTGGCCACGATCGTCGCGGCGGTACAGGCCGCACGCGTGGCCCACGGCCATGGCGCCAGCACCTTCCAGTGGTACTTCCCGACCGCCGATGCCTATGCCGACCGCCTGCGCCAGCATGGCTTCCAGGTGCAACTGATCGAATGCACGCCGCGCCCGACCCCACTGCCGACCGGCGTGGCCGGCTGGCTGCGGGTATTCGCCGCGCCGCTGCTGGATGACCTGCCCGCCGAGGCCCGCGCCACCGTGCGCGAGGCTGCCACCGCGTTGCTGGCCGACCTGCCACGCAATGCCGCCGGCCAGGCGCTGGCCGACTACGTGCGCCTGCGTGTGCTCGCCCGCCGTCGCTGACTTGACCGTTCCGCTTTCTTTACTGATGTTCGCTATCTCGTACTTCTGCCAGGCATACGCATGACTTCCGCACCCCGCACCCTGTACGACAAACTGTGGGACGCCCACGTGGTGGTTCCCGAATCCGACAGCGCACCCGCCGTGCTGTACATCGACCTGCACCTGATCCATGAGGTCACCTCGCCGCAGGCGTTCACTGAACTGCGCGAGCGCGGCCTGTCGCCGCGCCGGCCGGACCGCACCAAGGCGACGATGGACCATTCCACGCCGACCCTGCCGGCTGCGGCGGACGGCACGTTGCCCTACGCCAGCGCCGCTTCCGAGGCACAGGTCGCCACCCTGGCGCGAAACTGCGCCGAGCACGGCATCGAACTGTTCGACATGGCCTCGGACAACCGCGGCATCGTCCATGTCATTGCGCCGGAACAGGGCTTCACCCAGCCGGGCATGACCATCGTCTGCGGTGACAGCCACACCTCCACCCACGGTGCATTCGGCTCGCTGGCCTTCGGCATCGGCACCAGCGAGGTCGGCCACGTGCTGGCCACGCAGTGCCTGCTGCAGCGCAAAGCCAAGACCTTCGCGATCACCGTTGACGGTGCGCTGGCACCCGGCGTCGGCGCCAAGGATGTGGTCCTGCACATCATCGGCGTGATCGGCGTCAACGGCGGCACCGGCCACGTGATCGAGTTCCGTGGCAGCACCATCGAAGCGATGGACATGGAACAGCGCATGACCCTGTGCAACATGTCGATCGAGGCCGGTGCACGCGCCGGCATGGTCGCGCCCGACCAGGTCACCTTCGACTTCGTCGCCGCTACGCCGCGCGGCCCCAAGGGCGCCGACTTCGACGCTGCCGTGGCGCGCTGGCAACAGCTGCGCAGCGATGACGGCGCGCGCTTCGACAGCGAAGTGCACATCGAAGCCGCCGACATCCGCCCGACCCTGACCTGGGGTACGCATCCGGGTACCGCGATCGCCGTGGATGCGCCGATTCCCGTCGCCAACGATGCCGCCGCACAGAAGGGCCTGGACTACATGCACTTCCAGGCCGGCAAGGCGCTGGCGGGCACACCGGTGGACGTAGTGTTCGTTGGTTCGTGCACCAACGGCCGCCTGAGCGATATGCGCGAAGTCGCACAGGTGCTGCGCGGCCGTCGTGTTGCCGAGCGCGTACGCATGCTGGTGGTACCGGGCTCGGAGATCGTCAAGCGCGAGGCCGAGGCCGAGGGCATCCATGAGATCGTGCGCGCGGCCGGTGCCGAATGGCGCGAGCCGGGCTGCTCGATGTGCATCGCGATGAACGGCGATCTGGTCGCCCCCGGCCAGCTGGCCGTGAGTACCAGCAACCGCAATTTTGAAGGCCGGCAGGGGCCCGGTTCGCGCACGCTGCTGGCCTCGCCGATGAGCGCGGCGTGGGCCGCGGTGAACGGGCACGTTGCCGACACCCGCGAACTGTTCGCACAGGAGGTGGCGTGATGGCCGGTTTCCGTACCCTGACCTCGGCCAGCGTGGTGCTGCGCCAGACCAACATCGACACCGACCAGATCATCCCGGCGCGGTTCCTGTCCACCACCGAGCGTGCCGGGCTGGGTCGCAACGCGTTCAACGACTGGCGCTGGCAAGCTGATGGTTCGCCGGTGGCCGACTTCGCCTTCAACCAGCCGCACAACGCCGGCCGCAGCATCCTGCTGGCGGGCCGCAACTTCGGCTGCGGCTCGTCGCGCGAACACGCGCCATGGGCGCTGACCGACCTGGGCCTGCGTGCCATCGTCAGCAGCGAGATCGCTGATATCTTCCGCGGCAACGCGCTGAAGAACGGCCTGCTGCCGATCGTGCTGGACGAGGCCGACGTCCAGGCGCTGATGCAGCGCCCGGACGATGCGCTGACCATCGACGTGGCTGCGCGCGAACTGCGCACCCCCGATGGCCAGGTCTATTCCTTCCCGCTGGATGGCTTCTCGCAGACCTGCCTGCTGGAAGGCGTCGACCAGTTGGGGTATCTGTTGGGCCGTGTCCCTGAAATCGAACGTTACGAGAGTGAGCATGCACGCTGAAATTGTTGTCCTGCCCGGTGATGGCATCGGCCCGGAAGTGGCCGCCGCGGCAGTTGCCGTCCTGAAGGCGGTCGCCGGACGCTTCAACCACACCTTCACCTTCAGCGAGCACGACATCGGTGGCATTGCCATCGACCGCCACGGTGAACCGCTGCCGGCGTCGACCCTCGCCGCCTGCCAGGCCGCCAATGCGGTGCTGCTGGGCGCGGTCGGCGGCCCGAAGTGGTCCGACCCGAACGCCAAGGTGCGCCCGGAACAGGGCCTGCTGGCGATCCGCAAAGCGCTGGGCCTGTATGCGAACCTGCGCCCGGTGCGTACCCACGAGGCCGCGCTGCACGCCTCGCCGATCAAGGCCGAGCTGCTGCAGGGCGTGGACTTCGTGGTGGTGCGTGAACTGACCGGCGGCATCTACTTCGGCGACAAGACCCGCGACGCCGGCAGCGCCAGCGACCTGTGCCGCTACACCGTGGCCGAAATCGAGCGCGTGCTGCGCAGCGCCTTCCGCCTGGCCCAGCAGCGTCGCGGCAAGGTCACTTCGGTGGACAAGGCCAATGTGCTGGAAACCTCGCGCCTGTGGCGCGACGTGGCCGCACGCATCGGCCGCGAGGAGTTCCCGGACGTGGCGCTGGAGCACCAGTTGGTCGACTCGATGGCCATGCACCTGCTGGCCAAGCCACGCGAGTACGACGTGATCGTCACCGAGAACATGTTCGGCGACATCCTCACCGATGAGGCCTCGATGCTGGCCGGTTCGCTGGGCCTGCTGCCGTCGGCCTCGCTGGGCGAGCCGGGTGCGGTGGGCATTTACGAGCCCATCCACGGTTCGGCCCCGGACATCGCCGGCAAGGGCATTGCCAATCCGTACGCGACAATCTTCAGCGCCGCGATGCTGCTGCGCCATTCGCTGGGGCTGGAGGCCGAAGCGGCAGCCGTGGAAGCCGCCGTGCATGCGGTGCTGGATGACGGCGTGTTCACCGCCGACCTTGCGGCCAAGGGCCAGGCCGTCAGCACCGCCGCGGCAACCGACGCGGTGCTGGCGAAGCTGGGCTGATCCATCGGGCAACACCTGTAGAGTCGAGCATGGCACGGCTCTACAGGTGGCCCGTGGCCACTGCCCGACTCCGTGCCAACCAAGGTTGGCACCTACCACAGCGGTAGATCCACGCCATGCGTGGATGATTCGGTTCCCGCGCGGTAGGGCCACGCCATGCATGGCTTTGCTTACTTGGTGGTGTACCCACCATTGACCAGAATCGTCTGCCCGGTCATCCACCAGCCATCGGTCACCAGGAAGCGGATCCACGGCACGATATCGGCGATGTCGGTCAGCCCGGTGCGGGTGAACGCCGACAACGCCGCCGCAGTCTTGTGATACGCCTGCGCATCGGCGCTCTCGGCCGGATAGAAGAACGGCGTGTCCATCGGACCGGGACCGATCGCGGTCACCGAGATGCCGCGCTCGCCGAACTCCTTCGACGCCGCACGGGTGAAATGCTCGACCGGCGCCTTGGTGCCGGCATAGCTGGAATAGAACGGCGTGAACGCACCCAGCAGCGAGGTGACCAGGGTGCAGATGCGGCCACCGTCATTGACGTGGCGACCTGCCTCCTTCAGGAAGAAGAACGCGGCCTTGGCATTGACCGCGCTCATCTCGTCGTACTCCGCCTCGCTGATGTCCAGCAGCGGCTTCTTGAGTACCTTTCCCACCGTATTGATGGCGATGTCAGGACGGCCGACTGCGGCCACGGCATCGACGAACAAGCGCTCCATCGCTGCCGCCGACGTCAGGTCGCCCTGCAGGGCCACCGCCTTGCTGCCGGCGGCCTGCACCGTGGCTACAGTCGCTTCTGCATCGGCCTGGGTAGCGGCACTGTTGTAGTGGATGACGATGGCTTTGGCGCCCTGTGCGGCGAAGTCGCGGGCGATCAGGCCGCCCAGGTTCTTAGCGCCACCGGCGATCAGCACGGTCTTGCCCTTGAGGGAATGCTCGGTCATGGCTTCGGTCTCGGGAGGGGGCTGCCCGGGGTGGCAACCCTGCCCTGACGACGATATCGTGCAGAAAAAGCGGATAAAGCCCGCCACATTGACTTAACTTTCCAGAGTCAGCGAACAATGGACCGGATCGATCGCTTCCGCATCTTCACCCGGGTCGTGGAGTGCGCGAGCTTCACCCGCGCCGCCGACCAGCTCGGCCTGCCCCGCTCCACTGTCTCGGCAGCCATTGCGGAGCTGGAGCAGCGGCTCGGCACCCGCCTGCTGCAGCGCTCGACCCGGCGGGTGTCCACCACCCACGACGGCGACGTGTTCCATGCCCGCTGCCTGCGCCTGATCGCCGAGGTCGAGGACGCCGAATCGCTGTTCCTCCAGGTCGACGCCCAGCCGTCGGGGCTGCTGAAGATCGACGTACCCAGCCGCATCGGCCGCCGCATCATCGCACCGGCGCTGCCCGACTTCTTCGCCCGCTACCCGCAGGTGGAAGTGGACCTGGGCATGAGCGACCGCGCGGTGAACCTGATCGAGGACGGTTGCGATGCAGTGTTGCGGGTCGGCCAGCTGGGCGACTCCAGCCTGGTGGCGCGCACGCTGGGCCAACTGGACTTTGCCAACGTTGCGGCGCCGGCTTACCTGCGCGAACACGGCGTGCCGCAGCATCCTGCCGACCTGCCGCAGCATCGCGCGGTGAACTACGCGTCGCCGACCACGGCACGGGTGGAACCGTGGGAGTGGCAGGACGGCGGCCAACTGCGCACGCTGCCGATGCCTGGCTGGGTGCGTGTGAACAGCGCCGAGGCATCGATTGCGTGCTGTGTGGCGGGGTTGGGTCTTTTGCAGATTCCGCGCTACGACGTACAGGCCGAGCTGCAATCCGGCGCGCTGGTGGAAGTGATGCCACAGCACGTCGCACAGCCATTGCCGGTCACCCTGCTGCAGCCGCATCGGCAGCACCGTGCGCTGCGCGTGCAGGTGTTCATCGAATGGTTGCTGCCGGTGCTACGGATCGGTCTGCAGCTACGGTAGATCCACGCCATGCGTGGATGCATGCATCCGTGCCAACCAAGGTTGGCACCTACCTGGGAAGGGAGCAACCGGCATGGGTGGGGTCAGAGCCCTTTCCCCGAGGGAAAGGGATCCGACCCCGGTCGGCATCACGCCCCGGATTCATCGGGCTTCACCCGGAACCACGCCGCGTACAATGCCGGCAGGAACACCAGGGTCAGCACCGTACCGACGATCAGGCCGCCCATGATCGAGATCGCCATCGAGCCGTAGAACGCGCTGCGCGACAGCGGAATCATCGCCAGCACGGCTGCCAGTGCGGTCAGCACGATCGGGCGGAAGCGGCGCACCGTGGCGTCGATGATCGAATGCCAACGGTCATGCCCGGCATCGATGTCCTGCTGGATCTGGTCGATCAGGATCACCGAGTTGCGCATGATCATGCCGGCCAGCGCGATCGTGCCCAGCAGCGCCACGAAGCCGAACGGCGCCCGGAACAGCAGCAGGAACAGGGTCGCGCCGATGATGCCCAGCGGCGCGGTCACCAGCACCATCGCTGCACGCGAGAAGCTGCGCAGCTGCAGCATCAGCAGCGTGGCCACCACCACCAGGAACAGCGGCATGCCGGCCTTGATCGAGTTCTGGCCACGCGCCGAATCCTCCACGGTACCGCCGGTTTCCAGCAGGTAACCACTGGGCAGCTCGGCACGGATGCCGTCCAGTGTGGGCAGGATCTGATGCACCACGTCCAGCGCCTGCATGCCATCACTGATGTCGGCGCGCACGGTCACCGTCGGCAACCGGTTGCGGTGCCAGATGATGCCGTCCTCGAAGCCGTACTCCATCGTCGCCACCTGCGACAGCGTGATGCTGCCACCGTTGGCGGTGGGCATCGACAGGCTGGACAGCAGCTCCAGTTGATTGCGCTCATTGGCCGGCCCGCGCAGCAGCATCTCGATCTGGCGATTGCCCTCGCGATACACGCTTACCGATTGCCCGGCCAACGAACTGGACAGGAACTGGCTGACCTGGGCGCTGCTCACGCCCAGCGCGCGGGCGCGCTCCTGGTCGACCACCAGGCGCACCACCTTGCTCGGCTCGCTCCAGTCCAGGTTGACGTTCATCACGTGCGGGTTCTCCCGCACCTTGGCCTCGACCTGCCGCGCGATCGCCTGCACCTTCTCGACGTGCTCGCCGGAGATGCGCATCTGCACCGGATAGCCGACCGGCGGGCCGTTCTCCAGGCGGGTCACGCGCATCTGCACGTCCGGGAACTTCGGGATCACCTCGTGCAGCAGCCAGTCGCGGGTGCTTTCGCGTGAAGTGATGTCCTTGGCCAGCACCACGAACTGGGCGAAGTTGGTCGCCGGCAGCTGCTGGTCCAGCGGCAGGTAGAAGCGCGGCGAACCGGTGCCCACATAGGACACGTAGTTGGCAATGCCCTCGCGGCTGGACAGCAGCTTCTCAAGCTTCTCGGCCTGGGCCTGGGTCGAGCGCAGCGAGGCGCCCTCGGCCAGCTCGATGTCCACCATCAGTTCCGGCCGGGTCGAGTCCGGGAAGAACTGCTGCGGCACGAAGCGGAACATCATCAGCGAGAACACGAACAGGCCGATGGTCGCCGCGATCACCCACCAGCGATGCCGCAGGCAGGTATCGAGGAAGCGACGGAAACTACGATAGAACGGGCGCTGGTACGGATCGTGGTCGTGCCCGTGCTGCGGCGGCGCGATCAGATTGGCCAGCGCCGGATAGCGGTCGGCCCACTGCTGGCGCTTGGCGTGCCAGCGCGCTGACAGGCTGCCCGGCTTCGGCGGCTGCGGATTGAACAGGTCCGGCAGCATCTTGTCGCCCAGGTAAGGGATGAACAGCACCGCTGCGATCCACGACACCACCAGCGCGATGGTCACCACCTGGAACAGCGAGCGGGTGTATTCACCGGTACTCGATGCCGCAGTGGCAATGGGCAGGAAGCCGGCCGCGGTGATCAGGGTGCCGGTCAGCATCGGGAACGCGGTCGACTCCCAGGCGAAACTGGCGGCGCGCAGGCGGTCGTAGCCCTGCTCCATCTTGGTGGCCATCATCTCCACCGCGATGATCGCATCGTCCACCAGCAGTCCCAGCGCCAGCACCAATGCACCCAGCGAGATCTTGTGCAGGCCGATGTCGAAGTAGTGCATGACAAAGAAGGTCATCGCCAGCACCAGCGGGATGGTCACGCCCACCACCAGGCCGGTGCGCAGGCCCAGCGAGAAGAAGCTGACCAGCAGCACGATCACCACCGCCTCGGTCAGCACCTGCACGAACTCGCCGACCGACTCTTCCACCGATTGCGGCTGGTCGGACACCTTGCGCAGCTGCATGCCGGCCGGCAGGGTCTTCTGCAGGCGTTCGAACTCGGCATCGAGGTTGGCGCCGAGCTTGAGGATGTCACCGCCATCCTTCATCGCCACCGCCAGGCCGATCGCCTCTTCGCCCATGAAGCGCATCTTCGGCGACGCCGGATCGGCGAAGCCACGCTTGACCTCGGCGATGTCGCCCAGGTGCACGGTGCGGTCGCCGGCGCGGATCGGGAACTGGCGGATCGCTTCGATGTCGTTGAACTGGCCGGTCACCCGCAGCTGCACGCGATCGGTGGCGGTCTCGAAGAAGCTGGTGCCGGTCACTGCGTTCTGGTCGGCCAGCGCCTGCTGCACCTGCTGCATCGACACGCCCAGCGTGGCCAGCCGGGTGTTGGACAGTTCGATCCACACCTTCTCGTCCTGCAGGCCGACCAGGTCGATCTTGCCGACGTCGGGCACCCGCTGCAGTTCCAGCTGGATGCGGTCGGCGTAGTCGCGCATCACCGCGTAGTCGAAGCCCTTGCCGGTCAACGCATAGATGTTGCCGTAGGTGTCGCCGAACTCATCGTTGAAGAACGGACCGACGATCTCGCGCGGCAGCGTCGGGCGGATGTCGCCCACGCGCTTGCGCACCTGGTACCACAGGTCCGGGATCTGCCTGGAACGCAGGCTGTCGCGCGCCATGAAGATGATCTGCGATTCGCCCGGGCGCGAGTACGAGCGGATGAACTCGTACTCGCCGGTATTCATCAGCGCCTTCTCAAGCGGCTCGGTCACCTGCCGCGAGACCTGCTCGGCGGTCGCCCCCGGCCACAATGTGCGCACCACCATCGCCTTGAAGGTGAACGGCGGGTCCTCGGACTGGCCCAGATGCTTGTACGACCATGCGCCGATCAGCGCGAAAGCCAGCATCGCAAACAGCACCAGCGGGCGGTTGGACAACGCCCACTCGGAAAGATTGAAGCGGCGCACCGGCTTACTCCCTGGCCTTGGCGGCAGCGGCCGGCGTAGCCGGCTTCAGCACGGGACGGTTCTGCCGGTCCACGGCGATCACCGGCTGGCCGGCCCGCAGCAGGTGGCCACCCGCAGCAACTACCCAGTCGCCCCCGCTCACGCCCGACAGTACCGGTACCGTCTCGCTGCCAAACGCACCGGTGGTAACCGTTGCGGCCTTCAGCGTGCTGTTGCCCGGATCGACCACCCATACGCTGGCGGCACCGTTGGCACCACGCTGCAGCGCGCCCAGCGGCAGCTGCAGGGTACCGTGGCGACCGGCGCTGCTGTAGACGCGTGCACTCTGGCCCAGTTCGACGTCGGCCAGCGCATCGGCGGGCAGGCTGACCCGGGTCGCATAGGTACGTGCCTGCGGATCGGCAGCGGCGGCGATCTCCCGGATCGTGCCCGGCAGGCGCTGGCCGGGGCGATTCCACAACTCCACCTCGACCGGTTGGCCCACAGCATAGTCGCGGATGGTGGCCTCGGGCAGGTCGATCAGCACTTCGCGGCCACCGTCGGCGGCCAGGTTGAAGATGGTCTGCCCGGCGGACACTACCTGCCCGGCCTCGGCCTCGCGGCTGGCGATCACACCGTCGGCCGGCGCACGCAGCTGTGCGTAGCCGGCCTGGTTGCGGAGCACATCGAGGTTGGCGCGGGCGGCGTTGGCCTGGCCCTGCGCGGCCTTGAACGCGGCGGACTGCTGGTCCAGCTGCGAGCGGCTGACCAGCTGCTGGTCGGCCAGCACCTGGTAACGCTTGAGGTCATCGCGGGCGCGCACCAGATCGGCTTCGGCTGCCGCCAGCTGCGCCTGCGAGGCACGGGCCTGCAGCGCGAAGTCGGCCACGTCCAGCTCGGCCAGCACGTCGCCCTTCTTCACCCGTTGCCCGGCATCGACGTGGCGCTTGACCAGGTTGCCGCCAACGCGGAACGACAGCGGGCTTTCCTGTCGCGCACGCACCGTGCCCGGGAACGCCGCCGGCGCCTGCCCGGCCTGCTCGCCGGGGTGAACCACCAGCACCGGTACGGCCGCCGGTGGCGCCTGTTCCTGCCCCGAACAGGCTGCCAGCGCAGCCATCCACACCATACCGCCCATCCAGCGCACGATCTTCATCGGTCAACGTCCTGAAAACGCAGGGTTGCAACTAAGGGAGGAGCCGCGACTGCCGGCCCAATTTAATAAACCGGCCGGTATAGTATAAATATCGAACCGCTTGGTCTAGTATTGTCGCGATGAGTTCCCACATTTCCCGCAAGCCGTCGGCCAAGCCCGCTGCCAAGGCCGCCGGACCCGGGCGCCCCAAGGACCTCGGCAAGCGCGCGGCGATCCTTGAAGCAGCCAAGGCACTGTTCATCGAACAGGGCTATACCGGCGTGAGCATGGACACCATCGCCGCTCAGGCCGGCGTCTCGAAGCTGACTGTGTACAGCCACTTCGGCGACAAGGAGACGCTGTTCTCCGAGGCGGTGCAGTCAAAGTGCATTGAAATGCTGCCCGACGCGCTGTTCGTAGCCGACGCGGACGGCCCGCTGCGCGACCAGCTGATCGGTATCGGCCTGGCCTTCTTCGAGCTGATCACCTCCGACGCGGCGATCTCGATCCAGCGCATGATGATGGCGCCGGAGACCGACGAACGCCTGCGCGCGCTGTTCTGGAAAGCCGGCCCCGAGCGTACCTGCGAGGCCCTGGCCGATTTCCTGCGTGCCCGCGCCGAACGTGGCGAACTGGATATCCCCGACTGTGCTCTGGCCGGCGAGCAGTTCCTGACCCTGGTCAAGGGCGAAGTGCACATGCATATGATGTGCGGCATGCCACTGTCACCCGTGGAATGCGACCCTCTTGCCCACGTGACCGCCAGCATCGACTTCTTCCTGCGCGCCTACGCGCCGCGAGGGGCCGGAACGGCTGAATAACCAAAACTGAACGAACCGGAGGTCGCGATGACTTCCGGCACTGCGACCCCGGCCCCCGGCAGCTGATGCTCTGGGCGCGCCGCCGGCCTCCGGCACCGGTAAAATGGCCGGCCCACTGCGCTGGATTTGAACCTCATGACGATTGATTACGCCCACGCCCGCGAACTGATGGTGGAACAGCAGATCCGTCCCTGGGACGTGCTGGACATCAAGGTGCTCGACGTCCTGGCCCGCCTGCCGCGCGAGGCCTTTGTCGCCGACGCGCACCGGGCACTGGCCTACGCCGATGTCGAACTGCCGATCGGCCACGGCCAGAAGATGATGAAGCCGGTCATCGAGGGCCGTACCCTGCAGGCACTGGACCTGCAGCCGGGTGACGAAGTGCTGGAAATCGGCACGGGCAGCGGCTTCCTGTCGGCCTGCATCGGCGCGCTGGCGCGCGATGTGCTGAGCTTGGAAATCGACCCGGAGCTGGCCGCCGCTGCGCGTGCCCGCCTGGACGCCTCCGGCCTGGGCAGCAACGTCCGCGTGGAAGTGGCCGATGCCCTGTCCTGGCAGACCGAACGCCGCTTTGACGTGATCTGTGTCACTGGTGCGGTCGACGTGGTGCCGTCACAGTTCGCCTCGTGGCTGCGTCCGGGTGGCCGCCTGTTCGTGATCCACGGCCGCTCGCCGGCGATGGAGGCCCTGCTGGTCAAGGCCGACGGTAGCTCCGAGTCCCTGTTCGAGACCGATATCGATTACCTGCGTGGTGCCGCCCCGGCCCCCCAGTTCCACCTCTGAGTCCAAGGAAGCCGCAATGATCCGCCGATCCCTCGCTGTTGCGCTGGCCACTGCCCTGCTGCCGTTGTCCGCCCATGCCGCCGACCTGCTGCAGGTCTACGAAATGGCCCGCAACGGCGATCCGCAGCTGTCGGCCGCCGAATCGACCCGGCTGTACGACAAGGAAGGCGCCGTGCAGGCGCGTGCCGCCCTGCTGCCGCAGATCAACGGCCAGGCCGCGCTGAACCGCACGCGCAGCGAGCCGAACGCCGACGCCAACTCCGGCTCGTTCACCAACAAGCGCCGCACCTACACGATCGACGGCAGCCAGACGCTGTTCAACTGGACCCAGATCAACAACCTGCGCTCGCAGCGTGAGCTGAGCAAGGCGGCGGACTTCACCCTCGAATCGGCCAACGACAACCTGATCGTGCGCACCTCGGCGGCCTACTTCAATGTGCTGGTGGCGATCGAATCGCTGAACGCCGCACAGACCAATGAAGCGGCCGCGAAGAAACAGTTCGACTTCGCCGACAAGCGCCTGGAAGTGGGCCTGGCGCCGATCACCGACGTGCACGAAGCACGCGCCCAGTACGACCAGGCGCGCGCCAACACCATCATCGCGCAGAACACCCTGGCCGATAACTACCAGGCCCTGACCGAACTGACCGGCCAGCCGGTGACCAACCTGCGTGGCCTGCCGGCGGACTTCCGCCCGGAAGTGCCGGCCAACCGCGGCAACATCGACGAGCTGGTGCAGCAGGCCACCACCCAGAATCCGGCGCTGAAGGCGCAGGAGCTGAAGGTCAGTGCCGCCGAAGCCGGCGTGCAGGCTGCCCGTGGTGGTCATTACCCGACCCTGTCGCTGGGCGGCAGCTGGGGCAAGAGCGCCACCTGGGGCGACAGCACCGGTGCCGGCTCGCTGTCGCCGGATGCGCGCACCAACAGCATCGGCCTGACCCTGAGCGTGCCGATCTTCTCCGGTGGTGCCACCCAGTCCGGCGTGCGCCAGGCGCTGGCGCAGCGTGACATCGCCCAGGACGGCTACGAGCAGCAGAAGCGTGCCCTGGATCGCAATACCCGCAATGCCTACCAGACCCTGGTTCAGGGCATCAGCGAAGTGGAAGCCCGCCGCCTGGCGGTGGTCTCGGCGCAGAGCGCGTACGACGCTTCGCAGGTCGGCCTGGAAGTCGGTACCCGTACCGTGCTGGATGTGATCCAGAACCAGCGCATCCTGTTCTCGGCACAGCTGGACTATGCCCAGGCCCGCTACACCTTCCTGCAGAACCGCCTGCTGCTGAGCCAGTCGCTGGGTGCGCTGGACGTGGCCGAACTGCAGGACGTCAATCGGCTGCTGACCCAGGACGCGGGCAACCCGGCCACGACCACGCACTGAGTCGTCGCCCCTGCAACGAAAAAGCCACCCGCGAGGGTGGCTTTTTTGCAGATGCTGCATCCACACGCGCGCGCCCCGGCGTGGCCCCACGAACCGTCAGCCCGGCCATGCGCGCAGGCGTTCCAACGCCGCGAGCGCGCACAGCACGGCTGCCAAGGGGGCCAGCATCGACATCATCAGCCCGCAGCCGGCTGCGCCTTGCCGGGTGTCATCCCGACGCCGCAGCACCGCCAGGCACAGCGCTGCCATGACCACCAGCGTTGCCGGACCCGGCAGCGCCGGCAAGGTGCCCTGCGGCAGCCCCACCACCAGCATCACCGCCGGCAGCGCAACCACCATTGCGCTCAGGCGCGTGCGGGATCGTCCCGCCGCGTCAGCTGCGCGGGGCCACAACGATGTGGCCAACCGGACGGCCAGCATCAGCAGCACCAACTGCAGGGCGGCCAGGCCCGCTGCCCCGGCCAGGGGCAACAATGGCAGCATCCACTGCAGCTGGGGGTGCACCTGCAGCGCAACCGCCAGTGGCCGGGTACTGGCGAGCGCGGAAAACTCGACCAGCCCGGCCTGCAATGCTGCCAGCACGATCAGCAGCAGCATCGCCAGCAACGAGACCAGCGCCAGCACCGCCGGCTGCCACATCGCGCCCTGGCGGCGCAGCGCAGGAAAGCCCAGTGCCAGGCCCACGCTGGCAAATATGCCCAGCAGCGGCACCGCAGCCGCCAGCACGCCCCCCAGCCCGAAGCGATACGGTGCGGTCGCCGGAGGCAGCCAGGGAATCCAATGCCCGTAGTGCACATGACGCGCCGCCAGCGCCAGCAGCAACACCCCCACACCGATCTTCACCGTCAGCAGCGCACAGGCCGCCAGAGCCACACCCCGCGGCGGCAGCAACGCGAGCGCGCTCAACATCAGCAGACCCATGGCCGCCGCTACCTGCACGGGCAGCCAGTCGTTGGCATGGAGGCCTCCGGTAGCCAGCACGGCATGTACATGGCGGGCCATGGACTGTGCCGCGCCCGCCGTGGTCGCCGTCAGCTCAAGCAACAGGATCGCGCCCAGAACGATGGCCACCCGTGGCCCCCAGCTGGCGGCCAACAGTCCGTACAGGCCATCGGCCGCCGGCAGTCGCAGCACCAGATCCTGCAGGCAGCACAGCACCAGGCCAGCCCCCAGTGCGGCCAGCAACAGGCTCAGTACGATGGCCGGGCCAGCCTGTGCCGCCGTGTGCTGGCCCACCAGCGCGATCACGCTGCCGCCCACCAGCAGCGTCAGTGCCACCACAGCCAGGTGGTCCATCCCCAAGCGCGCCCCACCGGTGCCGTCCCTGCCCCTGTCGCCGTCCATCGCAAGTTCCCTTGATATCCGCCCAAGCGCGGTCGACAGCAGGCTGGCAGCCTGCGTCGTCCTGCGGAATCGGAATCGGTGCTGCGTGCGCCACGATGTGATGGCAGGCACGCTGCCATCGGCAGGGTCGGTCCAGCAACGACAGAAAAATCGTCGCTAAGCAGAATTGATGAAGTTGATCACGACAACGCAGCGCAGCGCCGCCGACGCCGCGCTGCCGGGATCACTCGCGCGGTGGTGGCAGGTGCGGTGCGACCAGCGCAAGCGTGCGCTGCAGCGCGCCACGGCCATTGCTGACCAACGTGCAGCCCGCACGCGCCATGTCTTCGCGGGCCTGCGCATCTTCAAGCAGATGCTGCAGCAGGTCGCCCACCGCCTGCGCATCTTCGCCGATCAGCAGCGCACCGGCCTCGCGCATGCGCCGGGAGATTTCCGCGAAGTTGTGCAGGTGCGGGCCGGTCACCGCCGCGGTTCCCATCGCAGCGGGCTCCAGCAGGTTGTGGCCACCGATGGCCTGCAGGCTGCCGCCGACGAAGGCGACCTGGGCGCAGGCGTAGAACGGCATCAGCTCGCCGAGGGTGTCGATGACGAACACGTCTGTGGCGGCGTGCGGCCACTGGTCCACGCGGCGGGTCGCCACGCTCCAGCCCTGTTCGCGCGCCAGCGCTTCCACCTTCGGGAAACGTTCGGGATGGCGCGGTGCCCACAGCAGCAGCAGATCCGGATGCTGCTGGCGCAGGCGGCGGTGCAGGTCGATCACCGCCTGCTCTTCGCCATCATGGGTACTGGCGGCGATCCATACCGGGCGCGCGCCCGGCACCCGTGCATGGAACTGTTCGACGAAGCCCTGCACGTCCGGCGTGGTGATGTCGAACTTCAGGTTGCCCAGTGCCTGCACCTGGCCGGGCTCCGCCCCCAGCTGCACGAAGCGCTCGGCATCGTCCTGCGACTGCGCGGCCACGCAGGTGACGGTGCGCAGGGCGCGGCGGATCAATGCGGCCAGCAGCCGGTAGCCGCGCAGCGAACGCGCCGACAACCGGGCATTGAGGATGTAGACCGGAACGCCACGGTCACGGCAGCCGAACAGCATGTTCGGCCACAACTCGGTTTCCAGGATCAGCGCCAGGCTGGGCTGGAAATGGCCGAGGAAGCGATTGACGCTGCCCGGCACGTCGTACGGCAGGTAGACATGGTCCAGCGCGTCGCCCCAGAGCGCACGCACGCGCTCGGAGCCGGTCGGAGTGATGGTGGTGATGACCCAGCGGATGTCCGGGCGCTGCTGGCGCAGGGCGTTGACCAGCGGCGCGGCGGCATTGACCTCGCCCACCGAGACCGCGTGCAGCCACACCCGTGGCTGGCCGGTCGGCTGCGGATAGGAGGCGTAGCGTTCGTCCCAGCGCCGGAAGTACTCACGGACCCGGAAGCCGCGCCAGACCAGGTGGTACACGGTGATCGGCAGCAGGATGTAGAGCACGACCGAGTACAGGCCGCGCAGGATCCATTCGACAGGGTCTTTACGCATGCGGCAAGGATACGGGAGCCCCCCGGGAAAGACACGCGGCCGCCTTGGTAGAATGGCCCCATGTCAGATGCCTCCACCGCCGTCCGCCCGTCGCTGCGCGATCCGCGCAACTGGCCGATGTTCGCCGCCATGTTCGGCGCCTTCGCCATCGCCCGCCTGCCGTGGATGCTGCAGCGCGCGCTGGGCCGGGGCGTCGGCTGGATCACCTGGCGCCTGCTCGGCAGCCGCCGCCGCGCCGCCGAGGTCAACCTGCAGCTGTGCTTCCCCGAGAAGGACGAGGCGTGGCGGCAGCGCCTGGTGCGCGACAGTTTCGATGCGCTGGGCGTCGGCGTGTTCGAGTGCATCCGCGCCTGGTGGGGCAGCATCGACAGCATCCGCCCGCAGGTACGGATCGAAGGCCTGGAACACCTGCGGCAGATGCAGGCCGAAGGCCGCGGCGTCCTGCTGGTCTCCGGCCACTTCATGACCCTGGAAATGTGCGGCCGCCTGCTGTGCGACTACGTCGATCTTTCCGGCATGTACCGCAAGCACAAGAACCCGGTGTACGAGTGGGCGGTGAAGTTCGGCCGCCTGCGCTATGCCAAGGCGATGTTCGCCAACGAGGACATCCGCGCGACCGTGCGCCACCTGAAGAAGGGCGGCTTCCTCTGGTACGCGCCAGACCAGGACATGCGGGGCAAGGACACCGTGTTCGTGCCATTCTTCGGCCACACCGCTTCGACCATCACCGCCACCCATCAGCTGGCGCGCATGACCGGCTGTGCGGTGATTCCGTACTTCCACCGGCGCGAAGGCGGAAAGTACTTCCTGAAGATCGGCGCGCCGCTGGAGAACTTCCCCAGCGAGGATGTGGAAGCCGATACCACGCGGGTCAACCAGGCCATCGAAGCGATGGTGCGCGAGGCTCCCGACCAGTACCTGTGGATCCACCGCCGCTTCAAGCGCCAGCCCGGCGGCCGGAGTGATTTCTACAAATAAAGGTGGGGCGGGAGGGTTTCGTCCACGCATGGCGTGAATTTGATGACGCGGAGCATTCTGAAGTAGATCCACGCCATGCGTGGATGCTCTACATCCGGGTGCCGGCACCTACAACGGCCAACGGCACCATGCGTGCGGGTACTCACCCAACGTGCCGGCCAGGCCCGCACGGACCGGATTGGCCAGGATGTACATCGCCTTCTCATGAAGGGATTCATCGCTGCGTACGGCATGATCGTGGTAACCGTGCTGCCACAGCGCCCCTCGTCGCTCCAATCGCCGGTTCAGCAGTCGGCTGCTGCGTGATTTGAGCAGGGCCATACACTCGGCCAGGGTTCCTCCGCGCAGCTCCATCAGCCAGTGCAGATGGTCGGGCATGACCACCCAGGCGAGGCTGTGGCTGAAGCCCTTGCGCTCTACGAAGCGCAGGGTGTCGATAAGGATCGCCACGTTTGCCGCATCGGCGAACAACGGTTCGCGGCCGAGGGTTGCTGTGGTCAATGAATAAACGTTGCCGGATCGGGAATACCGACCGTAGCGAAGTCTGGGGCTGGCCATGCCTCCAGCGTGCGCGAACTGCCGGGGCACCGATAGTGGAGATGTCACCGTGTTCAGGTCGGGAAAGCCTCATCCACGCATGGCGTGGATCTACTGATCGACTCCATGGTTGATCCCTACCATGCGCGGATGCGCGGTCACTTCACCGGCGGGGAATCATCTGCGTCGCGGGCCAGCAGGCTGCCGGCGAACAGGGCTGCCAGCAGCACCGTCAGGCCACCCCAGAAAGCGGAATAGAACGCCAGGTGCGTATTGAGCGGGAACACCGTAACCGCCAGCGCCAGCATCGCCGGTCGGGCGCGATCACGCGCAGCCGCCGGGGCATAGCGCCAGGCCCGCCAGGCCTGCGCCACCGCCGCCAACCACAGCAGCAGGCCCAGAACGCCGGTCTCGGCAAGGATTTCCAGCACGATCTGGTGGGCGTGCAACGCCGGTTGGTTACCCCACACGGCGGGACCCTCATCTGACACGCAGGCCGGATACGCATCGCGGAAGCCGCGCGCACCGACACCGTTGACCGGATGCTCCTCGATCATGCACACCGCTGCGGTCCAGATGCGCGCGCGCCCCGAAAGCGCCTCGTCAACGCCCTGCCCGTCTTCGTTCCATGCCTGCGCCGTGCGCGCGACACGC
The DNA here is from genome assembly GCF_006228405.1 of Stenotrophomonas sp. pho. Lineage (NCBI taxonomy): Bacteria > Pseudomonadati > Pseudomonadota > Gammaproteobacteria > Lysobacterales > Lysobacteraceae > Stenotrophomonas > Stenotrophomonas sp. pho. The sequence goes on from NZ_CP029759.1 coordinate 3,712,477, forward strand.
TCGCGCAGCTGCGGCACGCCCGCTGTCAGTGCGGCCGTACCCAGCGCTGCCACCAGGGCCAGCAGCAGCAGCCGCTTCCAGCCGAACTGGCGCACGCCGCTGTAGGCCAGCACCAGCACAAAGGTGATCCACGAGGCGCGCGAACCTGCCAGCAGCAGCACGCACCCCAGTGTTGCAGCGGCCAGCAGCCACCCTGCATTGCCGAAACGCTGCGCCATCGGCAGCAGCAGGAACGGTGACAGGCTGGCCAGCACCTGGCCGAATTTCAGATTGCAGGGCCCAAGCGCGCCGCTGAGGCGGTCGGCCAGTGCGGCTTCGTCGGCCGGGCACAACGCGTGGCCACTCACGGCCAGCTTCAGGTGTTCCAGCGACCAGAACCACGGGCTGGTGCCAGCCAGCGCCTGCACCAGCGCGTCCAGCGTCCACACGCCGGTGATCAGCGCCAGGCCACCGAAGGTCAAGCGCCGCCGTTCCGGCGTGGCCACCGCGATCGCCACCAGCCACATGAAGGGCAGGTAGCGCAGTCCGGCGGCCGCCTTGGTCCACGAGGCCGAAGGGTCGATCGCATCGATGGCCGAAAACGCCTGCGGCAGCCAGTAGCCGAGGAACAGGATCGAGGTCAGCGCCCACGCCGCCGTGCTCAACAGGTGCGGACGGCGCTGCAGCCGGCGCATCACCATGCGCGCGGCAGCATAGACCGCGCCAAGGCCCAGCACGGTTTCGGCAATGCCCGGCAGCGGCCACATCGCCACGTACGCCAGCACCCACCAGGGCGCCCAGCGCCCGGCACGGTCGTCGCGCACGATAGCAGCGGGGTCAGCCGGCGAAATCGGCATAGAGGCGGAGGGTATCGCGCTGCATGGCCTGCAGGGTAAACGGGATGCGGGTCGGCAGGGACGGCGGCTGCGCCAGCAGGGCCAGCGCACGTTCACCCAGCGCGCGCGCGTCGCCGAGCGGCACCGCACCGCTGGGCTGCAGCTGCAGCAGCAGTTCGCCGACGCCACCGTGGTCCCAGCCCAGCACCGGGCGACCGACCGACAGCGCCTCGACCACGGTGCGGCCAAAGGCTTCCGGCTTGTCTGACAGCTGCAGCACCAGATCGCTGGCGGCGTAGGCCTGGGCGATGCGGACGGTAGGCGTGCTGATCTGTACGGCCTCGGCCACGCCCAGTGCCGCGGCCTGGCGGCGCAGGTCAGCCACGTAGGCCTCGCGCCCGGGTTCGTCGGTGCCCAGCATCCACAGCTGGGCAGGCACGCCGGCGGCACGCACGTCGGCCAGCAGCTGCAGCGCGTGGGTGTGGCCCTTCAGCCGGGTGCCGCGCCCCGGCAGCAGCAGCAGCGGGCCTTCGACCTGGGCCAGCCACGGGTAGTCGGCCGCCAGCGCCAGCCGCGGGCGGCGGTCGGCGCGCGCCACGCGCGGGAACTGGTTGACGTCGACACCTCTCGGTATGACCCGCAGTTTTTCTTCCGGCACCGTCGGGTAATGGCGTTGCACGTAGGCGCGCACGGTGTTGGACACGCAGATCACGCGTTCGCCACTGGTCATCACCGCGCTGTAGCGGCTGGGCGAGTTCAACCCGTGCACGGTGGTCACCCAATGCGGGCGCTGTGCGGCGGGCATGGCGCGGATCGCGTACAGGCCCAACCAGGCCGGCAGCCGCGAACGGGCATGCACGATGTCCGCACCAACTTCGGCAAACAGCCGGCGCAGGGTCGGCAGATGGCGCAGGGTCAGCAGCGACTTGCGGCCGATATCCAGGGTGAGGTGCTCGGCACCACTGTCCAGCAGCGGCTGCACCAGGCGGCCACCGGCAGACACCACCAGCGCGCGATGGCCGGCGGCAACCAGGGCCGCAGCGATTTCCAGGGTCGAGCGCTCGACACCACCGGAGTGCAGCGCCGGCAGCAACTGCACCACGGTCAATCGGCGCATCGAAGGGGCCGCCGTTTAGTCGGCCAGCACGAACACGGAACCGCAGTACGGGCACTGCGCTTCGCCGTTGGGCTCGTCTTCGATCGGCAGGTACACGCGCGGATGCGAGTTCCACAGCGCCATTTCCGGGGTCGGGCAGCTCAACGGCAGATCGCTGCGGTGCACGGTGTAGCGCTTCTCGGCGTTGGCGGGCGCGGTGGCGGTATGGCTCATGGCGGATTCGGTGAACGGGTTGCGAGGCCCGTGATTCTAGCATCTGGGCCGCAACGACATTGCCCCGCAACGGGCCTTTGCACGCCGCCGCCGATGCCTCGCATCTCCCCACCGCGCGCCGGGCGGCGGCGATTCCGGGGATTTCGCGGTCGTTCCGGCAAGTTCGCTCGCCAGAATCGACTCCAGCGATATTTCCCGCATTTGGATCGAACTAAATGGCACTTGCCAGCGCGCGGCGGCTGTTGCAGGATCGGGCCAGGTCGCACCTCGACCCACCCAACCCAACCCGATCGCATGGCCCGCCCCCACCGGACCGGCATCGCCTCTTCCACTGCCAGCCTGGCGGGCGGAGCGATGCTGTCCGTGGTGTCCGCCGATGCGGGTTCGCCCGCCGCCAGCCCTTCCGGGAGACCCTTGCATGACCCTGTCCGATCCGCGCCGCGCCCTGCTTCCGCTCGCCCTGGCCCTGGCCTGTGCGACCACTGCGATGCCGGCGCGGGCGCAGGGGCTGCAGACCTCGTTCGAACCGGGCGAACCTGTACCGGCGCAGGCCACCGGTGCGCTTCAGGTCACGATCGGCAATGGACCGGCCGCGCCCTACGCCGCCAAGCGCAACACCGGCTACAGCGGCCTGCATGCGCTGCGCTACAGCAGCGAAGGCGGCAGCGCGCGGCGCGAACTGTTCAAGGCCGACCTGCCCATCGAGGCCGATACCACGCTGTCGTGGCTGGTGCTGCCGGAAATCGTCGGCAAGGACACCGTCGCCTCGACCTATGTATCGCTGGACCTGCTGCTGGACGATGGCAGCCGCGTTTCGGCCGGTGCGGCACGCGACCAGCATGGCGTGGCGATCGGCGCACGCGCGCAGGGCGAATCGAAGACGCTGTACCCGCAACAATGGGCCCGCAAGGCAGTGCGGCTGGGCGACGTGCCCACGCTGAAGGGCCGCCGCGTGGTGGCGATCGAGCTGGAGGTAGCCAGTGCAGAGGGCGCGCCGGTCTCTGGCTGGATTGATGACGTGCGCCTGGATGCCCAACCGCGGCAGCGGCCGCAGCGCGTCTCCGACTGGGTGCTGACCACCCGCGGCACCCAGGCCAACGGCACCTTCTCGCGCGGCAACAATTTCCCGGCCACGGCGGTGCCGCACGGGTTCAACTTCTGGACCCCGGTGACCGACGCCGGCGCACTGAACTGGCTGTACCGCTGGAACGAACAGAACGATGCGCAGAACCGCCCGCAGCTGCAGGCACTGGCACTGAGCCACCAGCCCAGCCCGTGGATGGGCGACCGCCAGACCTTCCAGGTGATGCCCTCGGCCAGCCGTGGCGTGCCGGACGCCGACCGCCGCAAGCGCGCGCTGTCGTTCGACCGCCGTCATGAAAGCGCGCGCCCCTACCGCTACGACGTGCGCTTCGACAATGGCATCGCTGCTGCCATCGCACCGACCGACCATGCCGCGCTGTTCCGCTTCGAGTTCCCCGAGGGCGGCGACGCCAACCTGCTGTTCGACAATGTCGATGCGCGTGGTGGCCTGACCCTGGACACGGCCACGCAGACCCTCAGCGGCTATACCGATACGCGCAGTGGCCTGTCCAACGGCGCCAGCCGCATGTACGTGGTGGCCAGCTTCGACAAGCCGTGGCGCAGCAGCGGCCGCCTCGACACCTGCCGCCCGACCGGTTACATCAAGTTCGATGCTGGCAGCGACCGGCAGGTGACGATGCGCATCGCGACCTCGCTGATCTCGGTGGAACAGGCGCGTCACAACCTGGCGCTGGAAATCTCCGCCGCCGACACGCTGGAAAGCGTGGCGGGCCGTGCGCAGGATGCATGGGACGCGCGCCTGGCCCGCTTCGACATCGGCGATGCCACTGACGACCAGAAGACCACCTTGTATTCCAGCCTGTACCGGCTGTACCTGTATCCCAACTCCGGCCACGAGAATGCCGGCAGCGCGGCCGCGCCTGACTGGCGCTACGCCAACCAGGCCAGCGCCAGCGACGACAACACCGAAGGCAGCGCGAACCGCAGCTTCACCGGCGTGCGCGATGGCAAGGTATTCGTCAACAACGGCTTCTGGGACACCTTCCGCACCACCTGGCCAGCCTATGCGCTGTTCACGCCCGACGATGCCGGGCAGATGGTGCAGGGTTTCATCGAGCAGTACCGTGCCGGTGGCTGGATCGCACGCTGGTCGTCGCCGGGCTACGCCGACCTGATGGTCGGCACCAGTTCGGACGTGGCCTTCGCCGATGCGTGGCTGAAGGGCATCGGCGGCTTCGATCCGGCCGAGGCCTACGCCGCCGCGCTGAAGAACGCGACCGTGGTCCCCCCGACCGCCATGTCGGCCGCAAGGGCATGGACCGTTCGACCTTCCGTGGCTACGCCAGCGCGGACGTGCACGAAGGCATGTCGTGGACGATGGAAGGCGCACTGAATGACTTCGGCATCGCCAACATGGCCGACGCTCTGGCCAAGCGCGCGACCACGCCGGCCGCACGCGAGCGCTACAGCACCGAGGCCGACTACTTCCGCCATCGCGCCGCCAGCTACGCGACGATGTTCGATCCGGCCGCCGGCTTCTTCCAGGGCCGCAAGGCCGATGGCCAGTGGCGCGTGGACGCCAAGGCCTACGACCCGCGCGTGTGGGGCCACGACTACACCGAATCCAATGGCTGGACCTTCGCCTTCACCGCCGCCCACGATGGCGAAGGACTCGCCGCGCTCTATGGTGGCCGTGACAAGCTGGCAGCGAAGCTGGATGCCTTCTTCTCCACCCCGGAAACCGCCGACCCCGCGTTTGCCGGATCCTACGGCGGCACCATCCACGAGATGACCGAAGCGCGCGATGTGCGCATGGGCATGTACGCGCACAGCAACCAGCCGGCGCACCACATCCCATGGATGTACCTGTACGCCGGGCAGCCGTGGAAGACCCAGCAGCACGTGCGCGAGATCCTGTCGCGGCTGTATGTGGGCAGCGAGATCGGCCAGGGCTATCCGGGCGACGAGGACAACGGCGAGACCTCCGCGTGGTACGTGCTGGCCTCGCTGGGCCTGTATCCGCTGCGCATGGGCGCCCCGGAGTACGTGATCGGTTCACCGGCGTTCGAACATGCGAGGGTGGAACTGCAGGGCGGTGCGGTGCTGACCGTGAACGCGGCCAACAACTCACGCGAGAACGTCTACGTGCAGTCGCTGAAGATCAATGGCAAGCCGTGGACGAAGACCTGGGTGCCGCACGAGCTGATCGCCAAGGGCGCGACGCTGGACTTCGTGATGGGGCCGCAGCCGTCGCGCTGGGGCAGCGGCGTGGACGATGTGCCGCGCTCGCTGACCGCGCGGGGCCAGCGCCCGCAGCTGCTGCACGACCTGCTCGGCAGTGGCGCCAAGGCGACGCTGGCCGATGGTCGCGCCCTGCCAGCGCTGGTCGACGACGATGCCGCCACGACCGTCGGCCTGGGCGGCGGCGCAACCATCGCACTGACCGGCCTGGGCGACGGCGTGCCGACCATGTACACGCTCACCAGCGGTGACGGCCGCATCCAGGGCGGCGAATGGACGCTGGAAGCGCGCAGCGGCAACGGCCGCTGGATCGTGCTCGACCAGCGCAGCGGCGAAGCCTTCGAGTCTGCCCGCCAGACCCGACCGTTCCGCATCGCCAAACCCGGTCGTTACAGCGAGTATCGGCTGCGCCTGGCCGCACCGGACCGGCTGCCGCTGGCGGAGATCGAACTGTTGGCGCCCAGCGCCGTACAATGAGCCCCATGCGCTACCGTCTGCTGCCTCTGGCCCTTGTTGCCCTTTCCTTCTCCAGCTTCGGCCAGACCCAGGCCTTTGATGCGCAGCTGACCCGCGACGGCGTGACGCTGAACTACCAGGACGCCCGTGGCGCCCTGGCCGCGCCGCAGCGAAAGCGGGTGATCGATACGTTCTACTTCGCCTACCTGCGCGAACGTGCGGACTTCCACCCGGCCGCGCCGTCGATGGTGCGCATCGTGATCGACCCGGCCTACACGGGGATCGCCTTCGTCGGTGACAAGGACCAGGCCGCAACGATCACCATCAACCCGGGTTGGCTGGCGCAGCACCCCAACGACATCGACCTGGTCACCCATGAGGCCATGCACATCGTGCAGGGCTATCCGGGCTATGGCGACGCACGGGTGCCGGGTTGGCTGGTGGAGGGCATCGCCGACTACGCACGCGACCGCTACGGCATGGACAATGCCGCCGCGGGCTGGGCACTGCCGGGCAAGGTCGAGAAGGGGCAGAACTTCGACAGCGGCTACCGTGTCACCGGTGCGTTCCTGAAATGGGCCGACGCCGAACATCCGGGCCTGGTGCTGGCACTGGACAAGGCCCTGCGCGACGGCCGCTATGCACCGGCGCTGTGGCAGAAGCACACCGGCAAGGCACTGCCGGCGCTGTGGGCGCAGTACGCCAAGCCGCGTTCCGACGCTCCGCCGCCGGCCCCTGCACGCCGCGGCAAGCGGCGCTGACTGGGCGATCAACTGGGTATAGCCGCGACTGGGTAGAGTCGACTGTTAGTCGACTGACTTTCGTACAGCCCCCGAAAACCCCGCGCTTCGCGCGATAGTCGACCAACGGTCGACTCTACCTCGCTGGCGTCTACGCCTCAGCGCGACTGCACGAAACCGGCGTACAGCGCGAACAGCTGCTGGAAGTACCGCCGCGTCACTCGATTGCGCATGACACCCTCGCCGATGGGAAGTTGGTCGGGCCCAGGGTGGGAAGGCCGGTCCGGTCCCTTCCCACGGCCGGGCCGCGTGGGCGTATTGGGCCGCAGCGGCGTTGCAGGGAAATGACCGGGCGGCGTAGCGCATGTGGCAGGTTTGGCGGCCGTTGCGGCAAATGAAAACACCGGGCAATGCCCGGTGTTTTCATTTACGCCGCCGTCCAACCGCGCCAGCGCCATCCTTGTTCCGACCAGGAGCCCCTTCTTGTTGAAGGGGCGCGCCGAAGGCGGGGTAGAGGAAGAATGCGTGGGCAGCGGAAGTGGGAAAGAAGGCTTATGCCTTCTTTTCCGCTTCCAGCTGCTTCCTGATCTGCGCATCGACCGCCGCAATGGCGGTCATGTTCAGGATCCGGCGCGAGGTCGCGCTGGTGGTCAGGATGTGCACCGGCTTGTTCACGCCCATCAGGATCGGGCCGATCGCCACGCCGTCGGTGAACACCCGCACCAGGTTGTAGGCGATGTTGGCCGCTTCCAGGTTCGGCAACACGAACAGGTTGGCGCGGCCCTGCAGGGTCGAGCCCGGCAGCAGCTTCTGGCGCAGCGCTTCATCCCATGCGGTGTCGCCCTGCATTTCGCCATCCACGTTCAGACGCGGGTTGCGCTTGAGCAGCAGCTCGCGCACCTGGCGCATCTTCAGCGCATCCTTCGAATCATGGCTGCCGAAGTTGGAGTGTGACAGCAGCGCCACCTTCGGCTCGATGCCGAACAGCTTCATGCGATAGGCCGCCTGCAGGGTCGCCTCGCACAGCTGCTCGGCGGTCGGGTCTTCCTGCACATGGGTATCGACAAAGAAGAATACGCCCTGCTGGTTGATCACGCCGGTCATCGCCGAGGTCGAGGTGACCTTCGGCTCCAGCGGCAGCACGCTGCGCACGTAGCCCAGCTTCTTGTGGAAGCGGCCGACGATGCCGGTCAGCATCGCATCGGCCTCGCCACGGGCGACCATCACCGCTGCGATCAGGGTCGGGCGCGAACGCATCAGGTTCTTCGCTGCGGCCACGGTCACGCCACGACGGCCGGTCAGGCCGTGGTAGTACTGCCAGTATTCGTTGAAGCGCGGGTCGTCGTTGATGTTGGTGACTTCAACGTTCTCGCCGATCTTCAGGCGCAGGCCGAGGCGCTCGATGCGCGACTCGATCACTTCCGGGCGACCGATCAGGATCGGATGCGCCAGGCCGTCATCGACCACGTTCTGCACCGCCTGCAGCACCACTTCCTCTTCGCCCTCGGCGTACACCACGCGCTGCTTGTCGCTGCGCGCGCGGTCGTACACCGGCTTCATCATCAGGCTGGTGCGGTAGACGAACTGGGCCAGCTTGTCGCGGTAGGCGCCCATGTCCTCGATCGGGCGCGAGGCCACGCCCGAGTCCATCGCGGCCTGGGCCACGGCGGCCGACAGTTCCACCAGCAGGCGGCGGTCGAACGGGCGCGGGATCAGGTATTCACGGCCGAAGCTCGGGGTCTCGCCGCCGTAGGCCGAGCCCATGTCGGTGGCCGCGCGGCGCGCCAGCGCGGCGATGGCACGCACGCAGGCGATCTTCATTTCCTCGTTGATCGCGGTCGCACCCACGTCCAGCGCACCACGGAACAGGTACGGGAAGCACAGCACGTTGTTGACCTGGTTCGGATAGTCCGAACGGCCGGTGCCGATGATCGCGTCCGGACGCGCAGCGCGCGCCACCTCCGGCATGATTTCCGGGGTCGGGTTGGCCAGCGCGAAGATCACCGGATCCGGGGCCATGGTCTTGACCATGTCGGCGGTCAGGATGCCCGGTGCCGAAAGGCCCAGGAAGATGTCCGCGCCGTCGACGATCTCGGCCAGGGTGCGCTTGTCGGTGTCACGCGCATAGCGCTGCTTTTCCGGGTCCAGGTCGGTACGACCGGTGTGGATCACGCCCTCGCGATCGAAGGCCAGGATGTTCTCCGGCTTCAGACCCAGCTGCACCAGCATGTTCACGCAGGAAATGCCGGCCGCGCCCATGCCCGTGGTCGCCAGCTTCACGTCCTCGATCTTCTTGCCGGTGATCGCCATCGCGTTGAGCACGGCCGCGCCGACGATGATCGCCGTGCCGTGCTGGTCGTCATGGAACACCGGGATCTTCATGCGCTCGCGCAGCTTGCGCTCGACCACGAAGCATTCCGGCGCCTTGATGTCCTCCAGGTTGATGCCGCCGAAGGTCGGTTCCAGCGAGGCGATGATGTCGACCAGCTTGTCCGGGTCGGTCTCATCCACTTCGATGTCGAACACATCGATGCCGGCGAACTTCTGGAACAGCACGCCCTTGCCTTCCATCACCGGCTTGCCGGCCAGCGCGCCGATGTTGCCCAGGCCCAGCACCGCGGTGCCGTTGGAGATCACCGCCACCAGGTTGCCGCGGGCGGTCAGCTCGCTGGCCTGCTGCGGGTCGGCCTTGATCGCTTCACAGGCGTACGCCACGCCCGGCGAATACGCCAGCGACAGGTCGCGCTGGGTCAGCATGGGCTTGGTAGCGGAAACCTTGATCTTTCCCGGCGGGGACATCCGGTGGTAATCGAGGGCGGCCTGTTTGAAATCTTCGTTGGACATCGATGTGGGTTACATGAATGGGCAGAAGGGACAGGGGATGATACCCCCGTTGGAGCGTCCGGACCTGTCGCTATCCTGTCGCAAGCATGCTGCGACCGCACAATTCCGTGCCGTATGCGACGGTACCGCGATACCAGCTTCGGCGCTGCCCATGACAGCCATGGGACGCCCTGAAACGCCGCGGGGCCGTCCCACTGACGTGATCGGCCCCGCGGTACCACACACCTGGATCAGCCCTTGGCCGGCAGCGCCTCGGGCAGCGCATCGACCGGCGGCGGCAGTTCGCTCTCGCGGCCATCCAGCGCCAGCTGCAGGCGGTTGCGGTCCAGCGCGCCTTCCCAGCGCGAGACCACCACGGTGGCCACCGCATTGCCGATGAAATTGGTCAGCGAGCGGCATTCGCTCATGAACCGGTCCACGCCCAGGATCAGCGCCATGCCAGCCACCGGCACCTCCGGCACCACGGCCAGGGTGGCGGCCAGGGTGATGAAACCGGCGCCGGTGACACCGGCCGCGCCCTTGGAGCTGAGCATGGCGACCAGCAGCAGGGCGATCTGGTGGCCCAGGGTCAGTTCGGTGTTGGTGGCCTGGGCGATGAACAGTGCCGCCAGGGTCATGTAGATGTTGGTGCCGTCCAGGTTGAACGAGTAGCCGGTCGGGACCACCAGGCCCACCACCGACTTGCTGCAGCCGGCGCGTTCCATCTTCTCCATCAGCGACGGCAGCGCCGACTCCGACGAGGAGGTGCCGAGCACCAGCAGCAGTTCGGCCTTCAGGTAGCGCGCCAGCTTGAACACCGAGAAGCCGCACAGGCGGCAGACCAGGCCCAGGATCACCGCGACGAACAGGAACGCGGTGAGGTAGAACGAGCCCACCAGCCAGGCCAGGTTGATCAGCGAGCCGACGCCGTACTTGCCGATGGTGAAGGCGATCGCACCGAAGGCACCGATCGGGGCGGCCTTCATCAGGATGTGCACCAGCTTGAACACCGGGGCGACCAGCGCCTCCAGGAAGTTCAGCACCGGCTTGCCCTTGTCGCCCACCATCGCCAGCGCGATGCCGAACAGCACGGCCACGAACAGCACCTGCAGGATGTTGCCATCGACAAAAGCGCTGAGCAGCGTCTTCGGGATGATGTCCATCAGGAAGCCGACCAGGGTCAGGTCATGCGACTTCTCGACGTAGCTGTGCACTGCGGTCTGGTCCAGCTCGGCCGGGTTGATGTTCATGCCCGCGCCGGGCTGTACCACGTGCGCCACGATCATGCCGACAATCAGCGCCAGCGTGGAGAAGAACAGGAAGTACGCCATCGCCTTGGCGAACACCCGGCCCACCGTGCGCAGGTGGGTCATGCTGGCGATGCCGGTGACGATGGTGAGGAAGATCACCGGCGCGATGATCATCTTCACCAGGTTGATGAAGGCATCGCCGAGCGGCTTCATCTTCTCGCCGACCAGCGGTTCGTAGTGGCCGAGGATGGCACCCAGGACGATCGCCACGATCACCTGGAAGTACAGCTGGCGATAGATCGGCAACGGCTTTGCAGGCACCGGTGCTGCGGTCGGGATGTGCATGGCGGACTCCGGAAGGGGCGTTTTCAGGCACGTACGGCCCCGGGACTGCACGGGAGCCGTTACCGTGGAAACTGACCGCAGGCCCTGTACTGCACGCACAGGGGGTGCGACCAATGGACGTCTTTGTACGCGCCAGGCACGCCGGCGCAGATAACCTATTGGTACTAGCCCCCCGGTTCAGGTGGCACAGGTGCCTACACTGGCGCCGCACCGCCCAGAAACGGGAAGGCCGGTGGCCCGGGCTGAACGGCTGGGCATGTCCCTGCGAAAGTTTCGGCCCCTGCGGCCGTTGATGTCCTGTCCACACGCAATCTGAGAGAGCCGCACCCAACATGCGCCCGAATCCCACCTTGCTGGCCCTGTCGCTGGCCGCCCTACCCGCCCTCGCTTCGGCTGCGGATTTCGACAACTGGCCGACCAAGTACACCTTCGGCGACGGCACCGAGTTGGCCGCTACCGCCAACATCGCCTACGACTACAACGACTTTTCCTCGGCCAGTGGCCTCGAGGACGACGACGCCGTGCGCCGCAAGGAATTCGGTGCGACGCTGAAGAAGAAGGGCGTGTACGACGCGATGGTCTACTACGACTTCCAGGCCGATACCTGGCTGGACGTGTTCGTGCGCTTCGAGAGCAAGGCCTTCTTCGGCCGTGACGTCGGCCGCTTCCGCTTCGGCTACATGAAGACCCCGGTCGGCCTGGATGCGAACACCTCTTCGCGTGCCGGCAGCTTCCTGGAAACCTCGCTGCCGGTGCAGGCCTTCTACGAAGGCCGCCGTACCGGTGTGGAATGGGTGCTGGAGCGCCCGCAGTACCTGCTGCAGGCAGGCGCCTATGGCGGCAAGGACCTGCAGGGCGACAACCCCGGCACCACCCAGGCGGTGCGTGCGGTGTGGACGCCGGTGAAGGCACCAGGTGACGTTATCCACCTGGGCCTGGCCTACTCGCAGGAGAACCCACGCGGCTACAGCGATGGCCGCGACGTGCACCACGAGGCCAGCGCCCGCCTGCGCGCGCGCCCGGAAGCCGGCCTGACCGACATCCGCTACGTCGATTCCGGCGCGCTGGTCACCGCCGACCAGATCCGCCGCACCGGCCTGGAAGGCATCTGGATCCGCGGCCCGTTCTCGCTGCAGGCCGAAGCGCTGCGCGCCACGGTCACCCGCCATGACGGCAAGCCCGACTTCACCGGCAGCGGCCAGTACGCGATGGCCAGCTGGGTGCTGACCGGCGAATCGCGGCCGTACAACGCCGGCGCGGTGGCCAACATCAAGCCGGCGCACAACTACGGTGCGGTCGAACTGGTGGCGCGTTACAGCCGCCTGGACCTCGACGATGGTGACATCCTGGGTGGCCGCCAGCACGACCTGACGTTGGGTGCGAACTGGTACCTGACCAGCCACTTCAAGTTCCAGGCCAACTACGTGAAGGTCGACGCCAGCCGTCGTGGCGTGCACAGCACGCCGGAGATCTTCGAACTGCGCGCGCAGATGCACTTCTGACCCCTTCCACGTCAGACCCCGGCGGGCGTGCACGCCACGCCCGCCGGCCCTGCGTAGACTGCCGCCATGTACTGGCTCAGCCGCCACCGGATGCTGTTGCTGACGATCCTGGTGATGGTCGGTGGCACCGTGCTGTGCGCGGTCGTCGCTGGCCATTACGCCTGGCGGCGCGCGCTCGGCGACGAAAGCAGCCAGGTGCAACGCCAGCTGCAGCTGTATGGCCAGGGCCTGCAACAGCGCATCGACCGCTTCGGCACCTTGCCGCAGGTCATGGCGCTGGATCCGGATCTGCTGCACGCACTGCGTGTGCCGCCCTCGCCCGGCGAACGGCAGCGACTGAACCTGAAGCTGCAACGTGCCAATGAAGTCACCCGGGCCTCGACCCTGACCCTGGTCGGCCACGATGGTGTGGCGGTGGCGGCCAGCAACTGGGACCAACCGACCAGCAACGTCGGCGAGAACTACAGCTACCGCCCCTACTACCGCCAGGCGCTGGCGCAGGGCCGTGGCCGCTTCTACGGCATCGGCATGACTACCGGCGTGCCCGGCTATTACCTTTCGCAGGCCATCGAGGATGACGGCAAGCGGCTCGGCGTGGTGGTGATCAAGGTCGAGCTGTCCGCGCTGGAACAGGAATGGTTGAGCAGCCCGGACGTGGTGCTGGCCAGCGACGACCATGACGTCGTGTTCCTGTCCAACCGGGACAGCTGGCGCTACCGGCTGCTGCGTCCGCTGCGTGCCGGTGAGCGCCGCGAAATGCTCGATGCACGTCAGTACGCCGACCGTGCCCTGCAGCCCTTGCGTGCACGTACCGAAGACGTGCTGTCCGATGGCGGCCGCATGGTGCGGCTGCTGGATCCTGCGCTGCCGCAGCCGATGCTGTGGCAAAGCCTGGCGCTGCCCGCCGAGGGCTGGAACCTGCACCTGCTGCACGACGCCGGCGCCGCTACTGCTGCCGGTCGCGCGGCCGCCCTGACCGGCGGTGCCGCGTGGCTGGCCTTGGGCTTCCTGGTGCTGTTCGTGCAGCAGCGCAGGCGCTTGGCCAAGCATCGCCTGCGCAGCCGCCGCGAACTGGAAACCCTGCTCAAGCAGCACGCACAGGAGCTGCGTACCGCACAGGATGGCCTGCTGCAGGCCGCCACCGACGCCGACAGTGGTCTCAGCCGCAGCCTCGAACACCTGCCGCAGGGTGTGGTGGTGATCGACCGCGACCTGCGCCTGGTCGCGTGGAATTCGCGCTATCTGGAACTGTTCCGGTTCCCGGCAGACCTGGTGCGCGTGGGCCGGCCGATCGAGGAACTGTTCCGTTTCAATGCCCGTCGTGGCCTGCTCGGTCCCGGCCCGGTGGACGAGGCCATCGAGCGCCGCCTGAACCACCTGCGCAGTGGCCGCCCGCACATGCGCGAGAGCGAAAAGGACGACGGCACGGTGCTGGAGATCCGCGGCAATCCCCTGCCTGATGGCGGCTTCGCCACCAGCTACGCCGACATCACCAGCTACAAGAATGCCGCGCGCGAACTGCGCTCGCTGGCCGATGCGCTGGAACACCGCATCGCCGAACGCACCCGTGACCTGGACGAGGCGCGACGCGAGGCCGAGCAGGCCAACCGCTACAAGACCCGCTTCGTCGCCTCGGCGGTGCACGACCTGCTGCAGCCGCTCAACGCTGCGCGCATGTTCGTCTCGGTGCTGCGCGGCAAGCTGGGCGACCCGGCGCAGCAGCAGACTGCCGATCATATCGATGCCGCGCTGGCGGCGCAGGACGCGATCCTCAACAGCCTGCTGGATATAGCGCGCTTGGAGTCGGGCAGTCTGCCGACCCGTGTGCAGGCGTTCCGGCTCGGACCTTTGCTGCAGACGCTGGCGCGCGAATTCGGCATCGCCGCACAGTCGCGTGGCCTGGTGGTCGACTGGGTCGATACCGATGCGGTGGTGGTCAGCGATGAAGCCCTGTTGCGCCGCATCCTGCAGAACTTCCTGTCCAACGCGCTGCGCTATAGTGAACGCGGCCGCGTGCTGCTCGGCTGCCGTCGCCGTGAAGGCATGCTGTGGATCGAGGTGCACGACCAGGGCCCCGGCATTCCCGACGCGTTGCAGGGCGAGATCTTCGAGGAGTTCCGCCGCCTGCACGACGGCCAGCAGCGCGGCGCTGGCCTTGGCTTGGCCATCGTCGATCGCATCGGTCGCCTGCTCGGGCATCCGATCCGGCTGCGCTCGCAGCTGGGCCAGGGCAGTGTGTTCGCGGTAGGCGTTCCGTTCGGTGAAGCCAGCGCGATTCCCGCCACGGCACCCGCGCCGGTGCTGGTGCAGGAACCGGCCGCGGACAATCCGCTGCGCGGGCGCCGGGTGTGGGTGATCGACGACGATCCACACGTCTGCGCGGCCAGCCGCGCGCTGCTGGAGCGCTGGGGCTGCGAGGTGGCGCTGGCCGATGGTCCACAGGCGGCGCTGCAGGTGGCAGCAACAGGCGCGGTACCGGAGCTGGTGCTGCTGGATGTGCGCATGGGCGATCACCACGGGCCGGTGCTGTACGAGACGTTGGCCGAATTGTGGCAGGCCCGCCCGCCGGTGGTGCTGGTCACTGCCGAGCGCGATGCGGGATTGCGTGAGATGGCCGTCGAACGCGGCTGGGGAATGATCGCCAAGCCGGTTAAGCCACCGGCGCTGCGGGCGCTGATGAGTCAGTTGTTGATCCGGCATCGCGGGTAGTTTCCAGCCAACGGCGCAGCCCCTCGTGGGTGGTGTCTGGTTGGTCGTGGAAAGCAAAAGCCGTGGGTGGGCCGGTCGGGCTGGGTGCGCGGGGGACGCCGTGAATCCGTCCCTGGAGGCTTGGCAGCCGCATCCATGCGGCTGACACCCCGCGCACCCAACCCGACCGGCCTCCGACAGATTTCGGTGGCCTGCACCCACGAAGAAGAAAATAAGATCAAAAGCGGGTCGCGCGCTGCGCTTGCTCGTGTAGAGCCGAGCCCATGCTCGGCTTCACGGACCGTCCAGAAAGCAGCCGAGCGTGGGCTCGGCTCTACAAAAAGCAGCCTGTCAGGCTGTCTTTGCTTTTGATCTTCTTTTCTCTTCCGCGGGTGGACGCGCACGGAACCTGTCCGTGGCCGGGCAGGTGGGCTGCGCAGGGGCGTGAGCCGCATGGATGCGGCGACCGAGCTTACATGGACGTACTTGCAGCGGCCCCTGCGCAGTCCACCTGCCCGGCCTCACCCATGAACTGCTCTACGTGTCCACCCACGAGGGGCTGCGCCGTTGGCTGGAAACTACAACCCGATGCCGGCGTCGCCCTCGGGCTCCAGCGCCTTCACCAGCACCGCTGCCTGCGTTCGGCTATGGCACTCGAGTTTTTTCAGGATGGCGGTGACATGCACCTTCACCGTGTTCTCGGCCAACCCCAGCGTATAGGCGATCTGCTTGTTGAGCAGGCCATCGGCCAGGCACAGCAGCACGCGGAACTGCTGCGGGGTCAGCTGGGCCAGGCGGCTGGCCAGCAACGCGTCTGCCTCGGAACGTTCGGCGGCCATCGCCGGGAACCACAGGCCGCCGTCGAGCACCGCCTGCACGGCCTCGCCGATGGTCTCGGCCGGGGCCGACTTCGGGATGAAGCCGGCCGCGCCGAACTGCTGGGCACGGCGGATCACCCGCGGATGGTCGTTGGACGATAGGATCACTACCGGAATGTCGGGATGCGAGCCACGCACGTGCAGCAGCGCGGAAAAGCCGTGCGCGCCAGGCATGGTCAGGTCGAGCAGCACCAGGTCCACGTCCGGCTGCGCGTCGAGCGTCTCGGCCAATGCCTCGGCGCTCGCAACCTCGCGCACCTGTGCCAACGGCAGGCTCTGCCGCAAGGACTGCACCACCGCCGAACGCAGCAGCGGGTGGTCATCGGCGATCAGGATGGTGTATTCGCTCATACCGCCATTGTACGGGCAGGTCGCCGCCTCAGCGCCCGGCCGGCTCGACGCTGCTGCGCCAGGCATCGAGAAACTGGCGACGCTTGAGCGCGTCCAGATACACCAGCAGGCCCGGACCCAGCTGGATCGGGCGGCGGCTGCGGCCCGGCGCATCATCGCCGCGCGCGTTGCCGGTCACGATCGGCATCAGCCGTGCCTCGCGCGACAGCACCTGCTGGCCGCGTGGCGACAGCAGGTAGTCGAGGAAGCGCCGGGCCTCTTCCGGATGTGGGCCGGTACGTGGAATCACCGCGGTGCGCAGCACCACCAGCGTGTAGTCCTCGGGCTCCACAATCGCCAGCGGAGCACCCGCGTCGATGCGTGCCTGCGCGTAGGAGCCAAGCACGTTGTAGACCAGTGACAGCTGGCCGCTGGCGACCTGGTCCAGCAGCACGCCGGTGCGCTCCTCGCGCACCACGTCGTTATCGCCGAGCGCGCCCAGCAGCGCGCCGGCAATGCTGCCGCGCTGCGCGTCCTGGGTCGCCAACAGGTAGCCGACGCTGCTGCGCTCGATGTCATAGGTGCCGACCCTGCCGCGCAGGGGTGCACCTTCAGCACGCAGCCGGTCCAGCAGCTGGCGGCGCGTGTGCGGCACCTTGGCCGAAGGAATCGCGCGGGTGTTGTAGACCATCACCACCGGCTCGTAGCTGATGCCGAACGCCTCGTTGCGCCACTGTGCCCAGGCCGGCAGCGCGGCGGTCTGCGCCGAACGGTGTGGCAGCGCGTGACCGTCATTGACCAGTTTGGTCTGCAGGTCCATGCCGCTGGAGATCAGCAGGTCTGGTGATGCCGGGCCGCCGCGGTCGTGCAGGTAACGTGCGTACAGGTCCTGGGTGATGATGTCCTCGTACACCACCTCGGTGCCGGGGTGCAGGCGCTGGTAGTCGGCGATGACCACCGCGAACACTTCGATATCGGTGGTGCCGTGGATGCGCAGCTGAGCGGTGGCCGCTCCCTGTGCGGGAAAACGGCGCACATCGCCGGGCGCGGCCAACACCGGCAGGGCCAGCAGCAGCGCAACAGTCGTGGCGAACAAGCGGATCATGGACTGCTCCGGGGCAGGCGGATGGTGGCGACCAGCCCGCCCTGCGGGCGGTTGCTCAGGTCAATGCGACCGCCATGGCTGTCGACCACGCGCTTGACGATGGCCAGGCCCAGCCCGGCACCACCTGAGGGCGCGCCTTCGCCACGGGCGAAACGCTCGAATACGCGCTCGGCATCGGCCGGGGCGATGCCCGCGCCGTGGTCGGCGATGGTCAGCACGGCCTGCTCGCCTTCCACGGTAAGGGCAATCTGCAAGTCGCCGTCACCGCCGTACTTCAGTGCGTTGTCGACCAGGTTCTTGATCGCCTCGCGCAGCAGCAGCGCATCGCCGTGCACCAATGCCGGTTCGGCGGTCATCGCCAACTGCACGCGCGGCGCCGGACCGGCCTGCGGCAGCGCTTCATGCAGGGCCTGGTGCACGGTCTCGGCCAGGTCCACCGCTGCAAAGCGCTGCAGATGCGAACGATGGATCACGCTGGCATCGCTGAGCAGCTGGTTCAGCAGCCGGCTCATATGGGTGGCGTTGCGCTCGATCGCCTGCAGGCTGCGCCGCATGTCCTCCGGATCGTCATCATCCAGCGCCAGCTGCGCCTGTGCGCGCAATGCCGCCAGCGGCGTGCGCATCTGGTGCGCAGCCTCGGCCATGAACGCGCGCAGTGTCTCGTTGCTGCTGGACAGGCGTTCCATGAAGCGGTTCAGCGCCGCCACCATCTGGTCCATCTCGCGCGGAACGCGGGCATCCAGCGGCTTCAGGTCGGACGGCTCCCGTCGCGACAGCTCGCGCTCCACCCGCACCAGCGGCCGGAATGCGCGATGCACGCCGAACGCCACCAGTGCCAGCAGCAGCCCGGACAGCACGCCGATCGCCAGCAACGCGCGATTGACCATGTCCTGCGCGACCGCTTCACGCGCACGCCGGGTCTGGCCGACCTGGACCTGCACCTCGCCCTGCGCCGAGGCAGCGGCGAAGCTGCGGCCGACCACCACGAAGCGCACGGTCTCGCCGCTGTAGGTGGCATCGAACAGCTGCGGCTGGGTACCGGGCCGGCGCGGCGCTGCCGGCAGGTCATCGTAGCCGGTGATCAGCGTGCCGCGGCTGTCGGCCACGCGATAGAACACGCGGTCCTCCGGCGCCATCGCCAGCAGGTCCAGCGCCGCATACGGCAGATCGACCTGCCACTGCCCATCGACCAGCGCCACCGAATCGGCGATGGACAGCGCCGAGGACACCAGCAGGTGATCGTAGGAACGGTTGGCGGCACGCTGGCCGTAATCGCGTGCGGCGAACAGCAGGGCCACCGCGAACACCGCCAGCAGCACGCCGAGATAGAGCAGCAGCGTGCGCCGCAGCGAACCCGGCGCCGCAGTCGCAGCGCGCGCGTCAGCCATCGGCGTCGGCATGGGTATCGCTGGCCTCCAGCAGATAGCCGACACCGCGCACCGTGGTGATGCGCAGCGGTGCGCCCGCCAGCTTCTTTCTCAGGCGGCCAACATACAACTCGATGGCATTCGGCCCCGCTTCGTCATCGAAACCGAACAGGCCGTTGCCGATCTCATCCTTGCCGACCACTTGGCCGAGGCGCCCGACCAGGATCTCCAGCAGGCGGTACTCGCGGTTGGGCAGTTCGATCGGTTCGCCGTCGAGGCTGACCCGGTGCGCAGCGTTGTCGAACTGGAAGCCGCCGATCTGCACCACTTCGCTGGCCTGGCCACGCGCACGCCGCAGCAGCACACGGCAGCGCGCTTCGAACTCGCGGAAATCGAATGGCTTGCCCAGGTAATCGTCGGCACCGACATCCAGCGCCTGCACGCGATCCTCGATGCCATCGCGCGCGGTCAGCATCAGCACCGGCGTGCTGTCACCGCGCTCGCGCATGCCGGCCAGCACGCGCAGGCCATCGAGCTTGGGCAGGCCGATGTCCAGCACCACCAGGTCGAAGCTCTGGTAACGCAGCACGCTGGCGGCGGCCAGGCCATCGGCCTGCCAGTCCACGGCGTGCCCGCTGCGGCGCATCCGGCGGATGATCGCATCGGCCAGATCCGGGTTGTCTTCGACCAGCAGCAGGCGCATGGGCACACGGGTGGGAGGGGAACCGAATGCTACCGCATGCCGCCGCCGCGCTCGCCGGGTGTGGCCCAGTGAGCGCAGCGGCCGGATTTACGCTGCACCGCACAAACTGCTGACAGGACGATGACAGCTTGCCCGACCCAGACTGCGGCCGCGCACCGTCCGGTGCCCACGATTGCCGCGCGCCTGGCGCGCACCTGGGAGGGTTTGTGGAATTCACGTTTGCCTGGCGGCGTCCTGCCGCCATGATGGCGCTGGCTGCCCTGTCGGCGCCGGCCTTCGCTGCCGAAGACGACCGCCCGGTCACCGCCACCCTCGGTGGCCGCCTGCACCTGGACTTCGCCACCTTCGACAACGACAACCGCGGCACCCCGAACAAGGACGACACCGAGATCCGTCGCGCCTGGCTGGACGTGTCCGGCAAATTCTTCGTGGTCGACTACAAGCTGGAAGCCGACTTCTCCGGCGACCGCGTCGAGGCCAAGGATGTCTACCTGGCACGCAGCTTCGGCGAGGCCGGCAAGCTGACCGTCGGCCAGTTCAAGCAGTACTTCTCGCTGGATGACCGTACCAGCTCCAACTACGGCAGCTTCCTGGAGCGCGGCAACGCCGGCACCACGCTGGCGCCGCTGTACCGCCTGGGTGCGTCCTGGCAGGCCAATCCGGGGGATTTCACCTGGGCGGCCAGCCTCTACAGCCTGGAGAGCATCGACGCCTGGCAGGTGAAGGGCCGCGCGGCGGTGGTCGCGTCACCTGGGCGCCCACGCCCAGCGACGGTGACGTGCTGCACCTGGGCCTCTCGCTGGCCCGCGAGGCCTACGACAACCCGGGGGCCAACGGCGTGCCCGGCCTGCGTATCCGCCCGCGCCCGGCCGGCCACCTGTCCGACAACAGCCGCCTGACCCTGGCCGACTTCTCCGCCGGCCGCGATACCGACGTCAACAAGTGGTCGCTGGAATACGCGCAGGTGCGCGGCCCGTTGTCGTGGCAGGGCGAGTTCAGTGGCGCCACCTTCGATGATGGCGCCCAGCGCGGCGACGTGATGGCGGCCTACGGCATGCTCAGCTGGTTCGTCACCGGCGAAAGCCGTGCCTACGACCGCAAGACCGGCCGCTTCGCACGGGTCAAGGACATCCGCCACAAGGCTGGGGCCTTCGAAGTGGCGCTGCGTTACGACCAGATGTGGGGCGCGCAGCACCTCGATGGCGCGCCGGACCTGCGCCGTGGCAGCACCGAAGCCTGGACGCTGGGTGGCAACTGGTACCTGCGCGACAACCTGCGCTTCATGCTCAACGTGATCGAAAGCCGCAACCGCGACCGCCTGGCCGGGGTCACGGTGGACCGCACGCGCGCGGTCACCGGCCGCCTGCAGTACGACTTCTAAGCCAGCTGTGCCGGGCAAACCACCCGGCCCCCTTCCACTCCCCCACATCCTGTTTTCGCAAGGAGTCCGCAGATGATGCTGAGCATCCTCGGCTTTGGCATGGTCATTACATTCATGTACTTGATCATGAGCAAGCGGTTGTCGCCGCTGGTGGCCCTGATCACCATTCCCATCCTGTTCGCGCTGATCGGCGGCTTCGGTGCCGGCATCGACGAGATGATGCTGGAGGGCATCAAGAAGATCGCGCCGACCGGCGTGATGCTGATGTTCGCCATCCTCTACTTCGGGGTGATGATCGACGCCGGCCTGTTCGATCCGCTGGTAAGGGTGATCCTGCGCTTCGTCAAGGGCGACCCGATGAGGATCGTGCTGGGCACTGCGGTGCTGGCGATGCTGATCTCGCTCGATGGCGACGGTTCGACCACCTACATGATCACCGTCTCGGCGATGCTGCCGCTGTACCAGCGCCTCGGCATGAACGCGCTGAACATGACCTGCGTGACCATCCTGGCCGGCGGCGTGATGAACCTGACTCCGTGGGGCGGCCCGACCGCACGCGCGGCCACCGCGCTGCACGTGGACCCGGCCGATGTGTTCGTGCCGCTGATCCCGTCGATGGTAATCGCCTGTGCCGGCGTGCTGCTGCTGGCCTGGTACCTGGGCCTGAAGGAACGCCGTCGCCTTGGCGTGGTGACCCTGCCCAAGGGCGGCAGCTGGATGGACAACAGCGTGTCCGATGACAGCAATCCGCTGCCGACCGTGGAAGACGCCGAGGACATCAAACGTCCGAAGCTGCTGTGGGTCAACCTGGCCCTGACCGTGGCGCTGATGGCCGCGCTGATCATCGGCGTGCTGCCGATGCCGGTGCTGTTCATGGTCGGCTTCGCCATCGCCCTGGTGATCAACTACCCGAACCTGGCCGAACAGCGCCGCCGCGTGGTCAACCATGCCGGCAACGTGCTGTCGGTGGTGTCGCTGATCTTCGCTGCGGGCATCTTCACCGGCATCCTCAACAACACCGGCATGGTCGAGGCGATGTCACACAGCTTCCTGGCGGTGATTCCGGAGTCGTGGGGCCCGTACCTGGCGGTGATCACCGCCGTGGCGTCGATGCCGTTCACCTTCTTCATGTCCAACGACGCGTTCTACTTCGGCGTGCTGCCGATCCTGTCCGAGGCCGCCGGCAACTACGGCATCACCCCGGTGGAAATGGCGCGCGCCTCGCTGGCCGGCCAGCCGGTGCACCTGCTCAGCCCGCTGGTGCCGTCCACCTACCTGCTGGTGGGCCTGGCCAAGGTCGAATTCGCCGACCACCAGAAGTTCACCCTGAAGTGGGCCATCGCCATCTCGATGCTGCTGATGATCGGCAGCCTGCTGTTCGGCCTTTACCCCCTCGCCGCCTGACCCTTTGCCAAGGAGCCTTCTGCAATGACGCTTCGAATCGCTTACGTCACCAGTGGAATGGGCAGTGTCGGCACTGCCATCTGCCAGAGCCTGGCCCGCAGCGGCCACACCGTGGTTGCCGGCTGCGCGCCGAACTCGCCGCGCAAGGCCAACTGGCTGCGCGAGCAGCGCGAACAGGGCTTCGACTTCATCGCCTCCGAAGGCAACGCCACCGACTGGGCCTCGACCAGCGCCGCGTTCGCCAAGGTCCGCGCAGAAGTCGGTGAAGTGGACGTGCTGGTCAACAACTCCGGCGGCAGCCGCGACCTTCTTTTCCGGCAGATGACGGTGGAAGACTGGAACGCGGTGATCGCCTCCAACCTCAATGCGCTGTTCAACCTGACCAAGCAGGTGGTCGATGGCATGGCCACGCGCGGCTGGGGCCGCATCATCAACATCGGTTCGGTCAGCGCCCACAAGGGCCAGATCGGCCAGGTGAACTACGCCACCGCCAAGGCCGCGATGCACGGTTTCAGCCGTGCACTGGCCGCCGAAGTGGCCTCGCGCGGGGTCACCGTCAACACGCTGTCGCCGGGTTACATCGCCAGCCAGGCGATCAGCAGCTTCCCGCCGGATGTACTGGATCGGCTGGCCGCCTCGGTGCCGGTGCGCCGGCTGGGTCGGCCCGAGGAAGTGGCCGGCCTGTGCGCGTGGCTGGCCTCGGATGAAGCCTCGTACGTGACCGGTGCCGACTATCCGGTCAACGGTGGCCTGTACATGGGTTGAGCCCTCCCCACGGAGTGCGCGGGGCCGGTGAATCTTCGTTCGCGAGGGGGATCCGGCCCCTTTTTCTATCGGGTTGCAGGACACGCACGGGGGCCTGCGTCGTTCGTTGGTTTCTCGTAAAGAAGGTTTCATGTTCCGTTCGCATAGTGGCCATGCACCGCGCACGTGTGCCGGTGACCACCCCCATGCAACGGACCACCATGCAGACCCGACACCTGACGATCGCCGTGGCGATCGCGCTCTCCGCCGCCACCAGCGCCCATGCCGCCACCGCCGCCGATACCGGCGCCAGCACCGATGCCGCGCTGAGCGCGCAGACGCTGGACACCGTCTCCGTGATCGGCCAGGGCGAGACCCGCCAGGTGCAGCGCATCACCACCGTCGACAAGCAGGTGCTGCCGCCGGGTACCAGTGGCCAGAAGATCCTCGACCGCCTGCCGGGCGTGTCGGTGCAGTCCAACGATGCCTTCGGTGCCAATGAGGAATCGCAGACCATCAGCCTGCGTGGCTTCGACAAGAGCCGCCTCGGCTACACGCTGGACGGCATCCCGCTGGGTGACAACAGCTACGGCAACTACAACGGCCTGAGCATTGCCCGCGCGATCATTGCCGAGAACCTGGCCGGTGCCGAGCTGTCGCAGGGCATCGGTTCGCTGGGCGTGGCTTCGACCAGCAACCTGGGCGGCACCATCCAGTATTTCTCGATGGACCCGTCCACTGAATTCGGTGGCCGCGCCAGCGTCACCGTCGGCGACAACAACCAGCGCCGTGGCTACCTGCGTGTGGACACCGGCGACCTCAACGGCTTCTCGGCCTATGTGTCCGGCGTGCACCAGGACCAGGACATGTGGGCCGCGCCGTACCAGAACCAGACCACCCGCCAGTTCAACGCCAAGGCCGTGTGGAATATCGGCGACCACCGTTTCGGTGCGTTCGTGGCGACCTCGCGCGCCAGCCAGGCCAACTACGCCTACCTGTCCAAGGACATGCTGGCCCGCGGCCTGGGCTATGACTGGAACATCTACGCACCGGACTGGGACCGCGCCGTCGCTGCTGCGTACTGCGCGCCGGGCACCTACAACAAGGCGCGCTGCAGGTTCAGCGGCGGCGTCAACAGCATCGACGATGCGTACTACCAGAGCCGTGCACTTCGCGACGACAACCTCTATTCGGTCGATGCCGACCTGCGCCTGGGCGAGCAGGGTCGCCTGAAGCTGCTGGCCTACCACCACGACAACCGTGGCCAGGGCCACTGGTGGGCACCGGGCCAGCCGTCCTACCCGGGCACCGACAGGATGCTGCCGATTTCGATCCGCAGCACCAACTACACGATCAACCGCGATGGTGTGACCGCCGCGCTGTCGTGGACGGTGGGCATCCACGAACTGGAGGCCGGCCTGTGGTACGAGCAGAACGACCATAACGTGTCGCGCAACTTCTACTACATCAGCGGCCCGTTCCTGGACGACCTGTACCTGAAGAACCCGGACCGCCTGCTGTTCAACCAGGATTTCGACATCCGCACGCGCCAGTTCTACGTGCAGGACCGCATGCGCTTCCTCGACCAGCGCCTGACCGTGGACGTGGGCATCAAGAGCCCGAACACCCGCATGCGCGCCACCGCCCAGCCGGGCGTGGAAACCAGCATCGCTTCGGGCACGCTGACCGCCAAGAAGTCGGTGCTGCCGCAGGTGGGCCTGGGCTTCAAGCTCAACGCCAACAATGAACTGTTCGCCTCGTACGCCGAGAACATCGCCGCCTTCGTCGGTGGCGGCAGCGGTGGCCCGTTGCAGGTGTCGCCGGAATCGTTCGCAGCCAGCGCCGGGCTGGAACCGGAGAAGTCCAAGAGCCTGGAAGCCGGCTTCCGTACCTTCGGCGAGAAGTACCAGGCCTCGATCGCGGCCTACAACGTGAAGTTCGACAACCGCCTGCTGTCGCTGAACCCGTGTTCCAGCATCGAAGTCGGCACGCGTCCGGAGTGCGTAACGCGCTTCATCAATGTCGGTTCGGTGAAGAGCCACGGCGCGGAACTGACCTTCATCCTCAAGCCGATCGACGGCCTGCAGTGGTACAACGCGCTGTCCTGGAACAAGACCACCTACGAGGATGACTACACCTCGGGCGGCGCGATCGTGCCGGTGGCCGGCAAGATCACGGTGGATACGCCGCAGCGCATGGCCTCCAGCGAGATCAGCTGGAACCGCGATGGCTTCTTCGCCAGCCTGCGTGCCAAGTACACCGGCAAGCGCTACTACACCTACACCAACGACCAGTCGGTGCCGGGGGTGACCACCTTCGACGCCGGTGCAGGCTACGACTTCGGCCCGGGCCTGGGCCTGCGCAACGTTCGGGTGTCGTTGAATGCGACCAACCTGACCAACAAGCGCTACGCCGGCCAGCTGAGCTCGTTCGCACCGACCGATCCGAAGGGCACGCGCTATGCGATCCATGCGAGCGCACCGCGGCAGCTGTTCATGACGGTGGCGGCGGAGTTCTAAGTCAAAAGCGGGCGCTGCGGCGCGTTGATTGTTCCTGCATGGCGTGGGTAGGCAGGCCCATGCAGGACACGCCGTAAACCCATCCATGGGGGCTCGATGGCGCCATCCATGGCGCCAACGGTCCTGCGCCGGCCCATCCGACCCTGCTCGACGGTTTCCCGCGCCACGGTGCGGAGGACAAAGAAGAGCAAGAGCAAAGAGCCGGGCATTGCCCGGCTCTTTGCTTTTCAAGATTTTCAAGCGCAATCCCTTCGGCGCGCTGATGTGCTGCCGCCCGCGCGGGAAACTGTCTGGCGGCGGTGGCGTACCCTGGCCAGGACCGTGAGGCGCATGGATGCGCCGATCGAGCCCCCATGGATGGGTTTACGGCGTGTCCTGGCCAGGGTGCGCCACCGCCGCCCAGCGATATCAATCGAGGCGCCAGCGCATCATCCCGCCAACGCATTTCATTCCGGCGCCAGCTGGTCCATCCGTATCCGGTTGGCAAACAGCGAAAACGCCAGCATGCCGGCCAGCCCATTCGCCCGGCTCACCCAATGCGGCAGCCAGCGCGGTGGCTTCAGCACCCCCGCCTCGAACAACGGTGCGAACGCGATCGCATCGGCCAGGCTCATCTTGCCGGCGAACAACCAGCGGCAGACCTGCAGGCGGTCCTCGGCCAGCATGTGGCGGAAGAAGGTATGCACCGACACCAGGCCGCGCAGGTACACCGTGTCCTTGGTGAAGGCCAGGCCGCCACTCGGCGGCACCCCACGGAACACGCGCTGTGCCGACGCAAAGCTCTCTTCGGCGTTCTGCCCGGCATCGCAGAAGTAGCGGAACACCTCGATGAAGTCGGCGCCTTCGCGGGCCATCGCGATCGCTTCAGTGCGCAGACTGATTCGCTTCAGGCGCTCGATGTCGATGCTGCCGGTGATCTGTTCGGCGAAGGTAGCCAGCCCTTCCTGGGTGGCCGTCACCCGCGGCGAGGACAACGCCAGGCTGGGCAGCACCGGTTGTTCGCGGCCATTCAAGGCGGTCAGCGAATGCACCAGCGCTTCGTGGTGGAACAGCTGCGCGCGGTCGTAGGCACTGAAGCGCGCACTGGTGCGCAGGCGGATGCGGGTCGGTCCGGCAGCGGCCTTGGACACCAGCTCTGGATCGAGCTGCACCTGGATGATGCGCGATTCGAAGAACGCATCCAGGTCATTCTGCAGCTGCAGCTGCAGGGCAATGGCCGAGACCGGCACCTGCTCTTCCGGCGCCAGCAGTTCGTGATCGAGTTCGGCAGCAATCTGGATGAAGTGACGCGCCGCTTCGCGCGTGCTCGGGCCATTGCCTGGCAACGGCTGCTCGGGCGCGCCGAACAGCTGCACCGAACAGGTATCGACGGCGGCAGTGCCCAGCCCCTCAAGCAGCTGCGCGGCCAGGTCCCAGCTCTGTGCCGACTGCCGCACGTAGTGGCCCAGCGGATGAGTATCATCGCAGTCGGCGGCGATCGCAGCCAATGCGCGGCGCTCCTCGCTGAAATCCAGCCTCGGGTAATCCACCTTCGGCAGCACCGGCTGGCCACGTGCCACGCTGTCCAAGAACGGGGCCTGCAGCGTGGCCGGCCAGCTGGTCAGCCCCAGCAGGCGGATGCCTCCCACGGCCTCGACCAGGCGCGCATCGAGCGCTGCATGGTGGGCCACCTCACGGTCCAGCGTCGCGGTCGGTTCCATGGGCGGACTATAGCGCCCTGCCCTTGCTTTGGTAGGTGCCAACCTTGGTTGGCATGCGCCGACGGCGGGCTGCGGACAGATTCGTGCCAACCAAGGTTGGCACCCACCCGAAGCAGGCAGACGCGGGTTCAATACAGGGGTCGGAGCCCATTGCGAGGCAATGGGATCCGACCCCGACACCCATCAGCGCCGGCGCGGCTTGGCGGCCGGGCGGAACTGCTGGCCCTTGCCCTTCCTGCCGCCACGTTCCTGCGCGGTCTCGGCCTGGCGCACCGCCAGCTTGGCGGCAGCGGCGGCCACTTCTTCCTTCAGCTTGAAATAGTTCAGCAGCCGGCTCTCTTCGATCTCGCCAGCGT
This sequence comes from Stenotrophomonas sp. pho, assembly GCF_006228405.1. Taxonomy (NCBI): domain Bacteria; kingdom Pseudomonadati; phylum Pseudomonadota; class Gammaproteobacteria; order Lysobacterales; family Lysobacteraceae; genus Stenotrophomonas; species Stenotrophomonas sp. pho. The sequence continues at coordinate 3,740,198 of NZ_CP029759.1, forward strand.
CGATCGCTGCGCGGACAGCACAGCCCGGTTCCTGCTGGTGCTTGCAGTCGTTGAAACGGCACTGCGTGGCCAGCGCTTCGATGTCGGCGAAGCCACCTTCGGACAGCGTTTCTTCGCCGGTCGGTTTCAGCTCGCGCATGCCGGGGGTGTCGATCAGGCAGGCGCCGGTCGGAAGCGGCATCAACGCGCGATGGGTGGTGGTGTGGCGGCCGCGCGAATCGTTGGCACGCACCGCGTTGGTCTTCATCCGCTGCTCGCCGAGCAGGGTGTTGGTCAGCGTGGATTTGCCGGCACCGGAGGAGCCCACCAGCACCACCGTGCGCCCCGGGCCCAGCCACGGTTGCAGCACCGCCACACTGTCGGCATCCAGGCCGTTGATCGCATGCAACGCGATGCCCTGCATCTCCAGTTCTTCCAGCACCGCCAGCGCATCCTCGCTGTACTCGGTCTGGTCGGCCTTGGTCAGCACCACCACCGGTTCGGCGCCGCCACCGCCGACCAGCAGCAGGTAGCGCTCGATGCGGCGCGGATTGAAGTCGGCATCCAGGCCACAAACGATGAACACCGTATCGATGTTCGCTGCGATCACCTGCTGGTGGTAGTGCTCGCCCGCCGCGCCACGCTTGATCGCGGTGCGACGCGGCAGCAGCGCAACGATGCGGATGCCGTCCAGCAGCACCCAGTCGCCCACTGCAGGCCGCTCGTGGCTGGGGAAGCGCGGGCGCTGCCATTCCGGCAGTGACTCCGCTTTGATCGCCGCATCCGGGCCATCGGCCACCACGTAATGGGTCCGGTGCTGCTCGATCACCCGCGCCGGGCGGGCCTGCGGGTGCGCGGCCATCATGGCCTGCCAGTCGGCCTGCTGCGCCGGGCCCGGCCAGGGCCAGCCGATGGTCTGCAGGGCGATGAAATCGGGGGTCTGGGTCATCGCCGCCATTCTACCTGTGACGGCCCCCGGCCAGCCCAGCAATGGCAGGCGCGGAGCCGTTGCCATGCACTGCAGCAATTCCGGTAGGATGGAATCCCCATGCCTTTTGACGGCCCAGCCCCCATGTCCACCCTTTCGCCCAAGCCCCTGGCCATCCGCGAGCGCCTTTCCGAAGTGCGCTACGAGATCCGCGGAGAGCTGGCCCGGCGAGCGCGGGAGCTGGAGGCGCAGGGCCGCAAGCTGATCAAGCTCAACATCGGCAACCCGGGCAACTTCGGTTTCCGCGCACCCGAGCACCTGCAGCGCGCGATCGCCGACGACATGGGCCGCACCGACCCGTACACCCACCAGCAGGGCCTGCCGGTGGCGCGTGAAGCCATCGCCGATTACTACGTCCGCCGCGGCGCACCGGATGCACACCCGGACCGCGTGTTCGTCGGCAACGGTGTCAGCGAGCTGATCGACCTGTCGCTGCGCGCACTGCTCAATCCGGGCGATGAGGTGCTGGTGCCGTCGCCGGACTACCCGCTGTGGTCGGCCTCCACCATCCTCAACGATGGCCGACCGGTGTACTACCGCTGCGCCGCCGAAAACGGCTTCCAGCCGGACCCGAGCGAGATCGAGACGCTGGTGTCGTCACGCACCCGCGCCATCGTGCTGATCAACCCGAACAACCCCAGCGGCGCCAGCTACCCGCGTGAACTGCTGGAGCGCGTGGTCGAGATCGCACGACGCCACAACCTGCTGTTGCTGGTCGATGAGATCTACGACCAGATCCTGTACGACGATGCGGTGTTCCAGCCGGTCGCGCCGCTGGCCGGCGACCATCCGTGCCTGACCTTCAGCGGCCTGAGCAAGGTGCACCGTGCCTGCGGCTGGCGCGTGGGCTGGGCCCACCTCAGCGGCGACGACGCGCGCCTGGGCGACTTCCGCGCCGCGCTGGACCTGCTGGGCGCGCTGCGCCTGTGCGCCAACGTACCGGGCCAGTACGCCATCGAGGCCGCAGTGAACGGCCCGGACACCATCTCCGAACTGTGCACCCCGGGTGGCCGCCTGTATGAAACCCGCCGTGCGGTGATCGACGCCTGCGAAGCCAGCGAGCACCTGTCGCTGGTCGCGCCGGCCGGTGCGCTGTATGCGTTCCCGGCCGTGGTCGGTGCCGCTGCCAAGGGCTTTGACGACCACAACTTCGCGCTGGACCTGATGAACAACGAAGGCGTGCTGGTGGTACCGGGTTCCAGCTTCAACGTGCCCTACCGCCATCATTTCCGCGTGACCCTGTTGCCGGAAGCCTCGGTGATGCGCGATGTGTTCGCCCGCATCGACCGCGTGCTGGCCCGGCGTGCCGAGGACGCGACCAAGGTCGTGCCGCTGAAGCCGCGCCGTTCGGTGGCCTGAGCGGTGGCGCTGTCCTACCTGGCGCTGGGCGACTCGTACACCGTCGGAGAAGCCGTTGCCGTCGAAGGCCGCTGGCCGCACCAGCTGGCCGCCGCCCTGCGTGCGCAGGATGTGGCGCTGGCCGACCCTCAGACCATCGCCACCACCGGCTGGACCACCGACGAGCTGGACGCCGGCATCGATGCGGCCGCACCCCAGGGTCCGTTCGATTTCGTCAGCCTGCTGATCGGCGTCAACAACCAGTACCGCGGCCGGCCGCTGGACGAGTACCGCGTACAGTTCCAGGCCCTGCTTCAGCGGGCGATCGGCTTTGCCGGGGGCCGCCCCGGGCGTGTGCTGGTGCTGTCCTTCCCCGACTGGGGCGCGACGCCGTTCGGTGCCGGCAGCGGCCGCGACCTGGCCACCATCGAGATCGAGACCGACGAGTTCAACGCAGCGGCCGAGGTGATCAGCACCCAGCAGGACGTGGCCTTCGTCGACATCACCGACATCAGCCGTGACCAGGGTGACAACCCGGCAATGATCGCCGAAGACGGCCTGCACCCGTCGGCGCGGATGTACGCACTGTGGAGCGCGCGCGCGCTGCCGGTCGCCGCACACCTGCTCGGTGGCACGGACTGACACGATGGATGGTACGCCACGGAACGGCCCGCCCCTGCCCTGCACACCGCTGACCGCCCGCAGGCCCGCGCGATCGCCGAAGCGTTCCGCCCGGCACGGGCCTGGGGCAGCCGCCGCGACTACTACTACACCCGCGGCAAGCTCGGCAGCGACCCGCTGTATGACGGCGTGCTGCAGCATCTGCCCGACGACGGGCAACCCTTACTGGACCTGGGTGCGGGCTGGGCCTGTTCGCCCACGTGCTGCGCCAGCGCAGCGGCACCCACCCCTACCTCGGCGTGGACGTGGATGCCGGCAAGATCACCCGTGCCCAGCGTGCCGCCGCCGGCCTGCACGCTGTGCGCTTCGACTGCCTGGACGTGCAGGCGCCACTGCCGGCGCAGCCTGGACACGTCCTGTTGCTGGATGTGCTGCAGTACCTGGACGCGGGCCCACAACTGGCATTGCTGCGTGCGGCCAGCGCGCGGGTGGCCGCCGGCGGCCGCCTGCTGCTGCGCACGCCGCTGGCCACCGGCGATGGTCGCGACCGCACCACGCGGGTGGCGGACCGGTTGGCCTGGCTGGTCGGCTGGATGGGCACGCGGCCGCGCCACTACCCCGACCCGCACGTGCTGCAAGCGACACTGGCCGAGGCCGGATTGCAGGTGACGGCGCCGCGTCCCCTGCATGGGCGCACGCCATTCAACAGCTGGTTGCTGGTGGCCGAACGCCCCGCGCTGTAGAGCCGCGCTGCGACGTTTTTCCGGTGCTTCACACCGCCGCCCGAGCATCGGCTCGGGCGCTACAGCAGCGCCCCCTTGTAGAGCCGAGCCCATGCCCGGCTGCTCTACATCACCAGGGCCGGCGTTACGGGACCGGCAGCCGCGCTTTCAGCCCGCGCTCGTCCAGTGCCTGCAGCACGCCCTCGATGATCGCCAGGTTGTGGCCGTGGGCGGCCCCCTCATGCAGCAGCACGATGGCCCCGGGCGCAGATCCGGCAGCAGGCGGTCGAGCACCCCCTGCGCCGTGCAACCGATGCCGTCGAAGCCGCGCGCGCTCCAGCCGACCCGGACCAGGCCCAGCCGCTGCAGTACCGGCGCCACGAACGGATTGGTCATGCCCACCACCGAGCGGTACCAGCGCACCGGGCGACCGCTTACCGCCTGCAGCGCGTGCTGGCAGCCCTCGATCTCGGCGCGCATCGCCGCCGGGCCCAGCCGCCAGAAGCGCGCCTGCGGGTGGCTGTGGCTGTGGTTGCCCAGGTCGTGGCCGCGGTGCAGGATCTCCTGCACCAGCTCCGGCTGCGCCAGCGCGCGCTCGCCCACCAGGAAAAAGGTGGCATGGGCCTGGTGGCGGTCCAGCAGGTCGAGCACGGCACGGGTTTCCGGGCCAGGACCGTCATCAATGGTCAACCAGACGCTGTTGCCGACATCCGGCAACCGGCTCAGCACCGGCGCATAGAAGCGACTGTTGGGCAGGAACACCGGCACCATGAACAGTGCGTGGCTGGCCACCATCAGCGGCAGCCCCCAGTGCCAGCCCGCCAGGGCCAGACCAGGATCACCAGCAGCTGCGACGCCACCAGCCAGGGCAGCCAGCGCCAGGGCCGGGTCGGGATGCGATGCAATGTTCCTGCGTTGCTCATACCCCATGATGCCATGAGGGGTAGAATTGATGGTTCGAATTCCCGGAACCCCGTCCATGTCCCTCGATCCTGCCCTGCGTTCGCGCATCGAATCCATCCTCAACGCCAACCGCGTCGTGCTGTTCATGAAGGGCCAGCCGTCGATGCCGCAGTGCGGTTTCTCGGCCAAGGCCGTGGGCGCCCTGCAGGACCTTGGCGTCGAGTTCGCCCACGTCAACGTGCTGGCCGACCAGGAAATCCGTGAAGGCATCAAAGCCTATGGCGACTGGCCGACCATCCCGCAGCTGTACATCGACGGCGAACTGGTCGGCGGCAGCGACATCGTGCTGCAGATGGCCGCCAGCGGCGAGCTGAGCAGCGTGCTGGGGCTGCCGGCACCGGACCGTACCCCGCCGAGCATCACCGTCACCCCGGCGGCCGTGGAAATGCTCAAGGGCGCGCTGGCCGACGCCCCGGGCGCCGCCCTGCAGCTGACCATCGACGCCGGCTTCCAGCCGAACTTCCAGCTGGCCCCGCACGACGAAGGCGCCATCGCTGCCGAGTCCAATGGCCTGCGCGTGCAGTTCGACCTGGCCAGCGCCCGTCGCGCCAACGGCATCACCATCGACTGGGTGGACGACATCCGCGGCAAGGGCCTGGCCATCGACAATCCGAACGCGCCCAAGCCGGTGCAGGAAATCAGCGTGCGCGATGCCGACGACCTGGTGCGTGCCGGCAACATCACCCTGGTGGACGTGCGCCCGGCCGACGAACGTGAAATCGCCGCCGTGGGCGTACCGTTCAAGACCTTCGACGGCAACGGCCGCGCCGCGCTGGAAGCCCTGCCGAAGGACACCGCACTGGCCTTCATGTGCCACCACGGTGGCCGCAGCGCGCAGGCTGCCGAGCAGTTCCGCGCCCTGGGCTTCACCAAGGTGTTCAACGTGACCGGCGGCATCAACGCCTGGTCGGAAGACGTCGACAACGGCGTGCCGAAGTACTGATTGACGGCGCGGGGTCAGCGCCCTTTCCTGCGGGAAGCGGATCTGGCCCCCGAAAAAAAAGGGGACGGAGGGGATTAAGTCGTTTATGCCACAAACGACTTAATCCCCTCCGTCCCCTTTTTTCAGCCGGCGAATCCGCCTTCGGCCAGGTAGTCCAGTTCTTCCGGCGAGGGAATGCGCCCCAGCACGGCGTTGCGGTGCGGGAAACGGCCGAAGCGGCGGATGATGTCGCGGTGCAGCTCGGCGTACTGCAGGTATTCCTTGTCGCCCAGCACATCGAACATCGCCACCGAACGGTCCTGGTCCAACGGGTCCTCGGAGTGCTCGAACGGCAGGTAGATGAAGGCGCGCAGCTTCGGCACCAGCTGCAGGTCCAGGCCTTCCTCGATGGCGCGCATGGCGTAGTGCCGGGCCAGGCCATCGGTAGCATAGGAATGGGCAGTACCGCGGAAGCAGTTGCGCGGGAACTGGTCCAGCAGCAGCATCAGCGCCAGTGCGCCCTCGGCACTGCCCAGCCAGTGTTCACGCCCACGCGAAGCGGCGGCGAAATGCTCATCCAGGAACAACTGGCGGAACTGCGCGTCGAACGCATCGTCGCGGGCGAACCACTTCGCAGGGCCCGCTTCTTTCCAGAAATCCACCACTTGCGCGGCAACGTCCATCACCTACTCCCCAGGGCCGGCGCGCCGCGCCAGGCCATCATCATCATTCGTCGAAGCGCAGGTGGCGGACCGACTTGCCGTTGCGCCGGATAAGCTTAAGCGCCTCGATACCGATCTGGATATGGTTTTCCACGAACTGGGAGCTGACCTTGGCATCGGAGGCCTCGGTCTTGACCCCGTCGGGGATCATCGGCTGGTCCGAGACCAGCAGCAGCGCGCCACTGGGAATGTGGTTGGCGAAACCGGCTGCGAACACGGTGGCGGTTTCCATGTCGATGGCCATGCAGCGCATCGCCCGCAGCCGCTCCTTGAAGGCCTCGTCGTGCTCCCAGACCCGGCGGTTGGTGGTGTAGACGGTGCCGGTCCAGTAGTCGTGGCCGAGGTCACGGATCATGGTCGAGACTGCACGCTGCAGCGCAAACGCCGGCAAGGCTGGCACTTCCGGCGGCAGGTAGTCGCCCGACGTACCCTCGCCGCGGATCGCCGCGATCGGCAGCACCAGGTCACCCAGCTGGTTCTTGCGCTTGAGGCCACCGCACTTGCCCAGGAACAGCACCGCCTTGGGCATCACCGCCGACAGCAGGTCCATGATGATCGCGGCATTGGGGCTGCCCATGCCGAAGTTGATCATGGTGATGCCATCGATGGTGGCGCTGGCCATCGGCCGGTCCAGGCCGATGATGGGCGCACCGGTCAGCTCGGAAAAGGTGTGCAGGTAGCCGCCGAAGTTGGTCAGCAGGATGTGCTGGCCGAACTGGTCCAGCGGCACGCCGGTGTAGCGCGGCAGCCAGTTGTCGACGATTTCCTGCTTGCTCTTCATGGGCGGTCCGGTACGGCGTGGGGGCCGCCATTGTAGGCGTGCACGGGCCAACCCACACCTGGGCCGGCAACGAAGAAGGGCGACCCTGCGGCCGCCCTCCTGGTTTCCCTGCGGTAACCGGCGGCTTAGAAGCGCACCGACCAGCGCAGGTTGGCACTGTGGTCACGGCTTTCGTCGCCATACTGGCCGCTATAGCCCAGCTCCAGCTGCTGGCGTGCGGTCAACCATGCCGACAGCCCCAGTTCGGCCACCACCGTCCTGTCAGCCATCGGGGCACCGCTGACCACGAAGCTGTCGCTGCCGGTGGCAAAGGCGAAGCGGGCCGCCGGGTCGCGATCCCCGCTGGCATGGCGGTACCCGACGCCACCGCGCAGGTGCAGCCAGCTGTCCTGCTGGAACGAAGCCTTCAGGCCCTTGTCAAGACGCAGGCCGGCCGTGGCCACGGTGATACGGAGATCGTCCACCTCACCCTGCAGTGCAGCCGCGCCGCCGCGTTCGTTGACGCGCTTCATGTCCACTTCCACACGTGCGAGCTGCAGGTAAGGTTCCAGCCCCGCCTCGGGGCCGCCGAAGCGATAGCTCGCCTCGACGAACGCCTGGCGGGTGCGGCCGTCATAGCGTGCCGCCAGCGTATCACTGTAACCGGAGAAGGCCAGCTCGCGGGTGCTCTTCACCTCATGCTCGCTCCAGGCCAGGCCCCCCGCAGGCCGAAGGCGCCCCAGTCGTGACTGGCATAGGCCCCCAGGTGCGTATTGTCGACCTTGGCACGCGCACGGCGTCCTTCCTGCTGCTTGGCATCGGTACGGCCGGTACCGGCCAGCATGCCCACCTGCCAGCCGTTGATCTCGCGGTCCACGCCTACCAGCAGGCCGCTGCTGTTGGCTTCGGTGCGTGCGGTGTTGCCATTGCCGTCCAGCGTGGTGCTGCCACCGATGGCCTGTACCCAGACCCCCGTGGCGGCGTCGCCGTCTGCTCCCGGCGCGCGTGCACCGACGCGGCGCGACAGTGCGGCATCACGCACGTAGCGGCTGCCCTCGACCAGGGCCATCGCGGTGGCCGCATGCAGCTCGCCGCTGAGGCCGTCCAGTGCAGCGCCTACCTGTTGAGGGAACAGCAGGGTCAGTGGGCGCGGCAGGCCCTGGTTGACCGCCAGCCGGTCGGCCACAGTGGCCACCGCGCGCTGGTTGTCGGTACTGGCGGCACTGGCGAGCGGATTGCCACGGGTGACTTCAATGCGCGCGCCACCGGTGCCATAGGACAGCCCGAATTTCAGGAACGGCGAGAACGCACTGAAGTCGGTGGTGGCGAACTGGCCACGGATTCCGCCGTCGGCACGGATGAAGTTGAACTGCTCACCCAGGTAATAGGTGCCCGCTTCCGGCAGGGCGATCAGGGTGCCGCCCAGGGTGGCGGTACCGGTGACGCGCAACTGGTCACTGTGCCCGCCCGGGGCCAGCTCGGCCTGGTACACACCGGTGGCGGTCTGCACGTAGTCGCCGTTGATGGTCAGCGTGCCGATCGAGTTGCCCGGTGCAACGATACCGGCCACGGTGGTATCGCCCAGCTGGCCGATGCCCTTCAGCGTGCCGTTCGGGCCAACGAGGGTGTGACCACCGCTCTGCGTGCCGTTGAACGACAGCACGCCACCGTTGACGGTCAGATCGGAGCCTGCGAGTACCCCGCCTGCATTCACACGACTGTTGCCCAGGCTGGTCAACGCGCTGTTTTCCAGCCTTCCGTTCAATTCGAACGTCCCCTGCGCGGCCACCGAGGTGTGGGCGCCGCGCTGCACACCGTCGAAGATGACCACGCCACCGTTGACGTTCAGGTCGGAGCCATCCAGCACACCGCGTGCGTTGATATGGCTGGAGCCCCCCTGACTGTTCAGCGCAGTGTTCTTCAACGTGCCATTGAGCAGGAAGCTACCGCCGGCCACGTCCACCGCTCCGGTGAGCGTATTGACGCCATCCAGTTCCAGCACGCCCTCGCGCACCAGCGCACCGTTGAAGCTGTTGTCGCCGCTCAAGCGCAGCCAGCCGATGCCGCTCTTGGTCAGCTTGCCGGGGCCGCCGATGTCGTTGGTCCAGTTGTCCCAGGCATCGCCCTCCCACACTTTCAGGCCACCGGCACGCTGGTTCATCACCACGTTGGTGTCCACGCGCAGCGAACCGTAACCCTCGATGGCCTTGGCCAGGTTCAACAGGCCCCAACCGTAGATGTCGTCGATGCCGGGCGCGCCCAGATCGGTGGTCGTGGTCAGCAGCACATCGCGCACCTGCGCGCTGTCCAGATAGGGGAAGCGTTCAAACAGCAGGCCCAGCGCGCCGGTGACGTGGGGCGCGGCCATGGAGGTTCCACTCAGCAGCGCATAGCCATAGGTAGGCACGCGCTGCTGGATGTCCAGGCTGACATTGCCGTTGGCGTCGATGCCGACGCTGCCGGCCAGGCTGGAATCATCACCATAGGCGGTCGATACGATGTCCGAACCCGGTGCGGCAAGGCACCAGTTGGCACTCAGGCCGCACTTGTTGGAGCGATTGCTCAGGGTCAGGTTGGTACCGACGTTGACCACGCTCAACCAGTACGGCTCGATGTCGGCGAATGCGCGCGGCAGCGTGGCGTAGAGGCCGGCGATGGGGCTCTGCGCCGGCGTCGGAATGAGCGAACTGGTATTGCCGGCCGCCCACACCTGGATCATCCCGCGCGCACGCGATCCGTCGGCAAAGGTGTTCAGGTACTGGCGGTCGTCCGGGTCGTTGTAGATCGCGTCCATGTCCGTCGCTGTCGTCGGTTCCGTGACCAGGCCCCAGCTATGGTTGATGGCACGCACGCCCTGCGCGTTCATCTGGGCATACAGGTCCTGGAAGGCGCTGACTTTCGGGCCGATCGCGCCCAGCGTCACGACCGAGTAGCCAGTCGCCGTACGCTGCCACTCGCGGATGCTGTCGGAGAACAGCCGGCCAACGGTCAGGTCCGAACCGAAGGACACACCGTGCATGCCGCTTCCGTCCCGGTTCGCCGCGATGGTGCCGGCAACGTGCGTACCATGGATCTCGAACTGCATCCCCGGCTGCACATAGGGGCCCGACTCGATGATCCTGCGGATGTTGTCGGGCACGTTGGCGTTGTACCCGACATAGCTGATCTGGACGTCATCGCCATCACTGGCGAAGCAGGCCGCCGGCCCACGCACTGCGGTGGTGTTGGTGCAGCGCGTGCCGTCAGCCATCAGATCGGCGATGCGGACGCTGCGGTTGTCCTTGCCGGCGAATTCCGGATGGTCCAGACCCGTGCCACTGTCGAACACGCCCAGGCGGATGCCGGCACCGGTCAGCCCGCGCGCATAGGCCACGTCGGCATTGATCGCAGCCAGGCCCCAGTCGAGTTCGAATTCACTGGTGCGCCAGCTCGCAGCATCGCCGGGCCTGCCCATGACCGGCTCCGCGGAAGCACCGACGCTGGGAGCCAGCGCCGCCACCGGAATCGCTACCGAGGGAGCGATCATCGCGGGAGCGGAGGCGCTCACTCCGCCTTGCGCGGCGAACGCAGACTGCAGGCTGCGCTGCAGCTGGTAACGGGCCAGGGCGTCGTCATTGTCCTGGGCCAGGACCGGCAGTGCGGTGGCCACCAGCAAGGAACCGACAATGGCCGACGCCAGCGGCGAGGGCAGGAAGGAACGGCGCGAAACGGTCGAACGGCGGAGCTTTGCAGCAGTCATCGGTTGCGTCCTTGATTCCATGAGAGGTACGGGCCCGGCTCCGTCGTTGGAGCAGGTGCATAAGCTGGTGATACAGGTCAGCGCAAGACGTAATCAGCCCATCGCTTCATCCAACGTTAATATTTCCTTCACAAATCCTCCATCAGAAAATTCCTACCCCCCACGCCCCTGTCCAAGGTCACTTGGCAAGCCACATCGGCCCCGGCTAGCGTCCGTGGATTCATGTTTCTGGTGAGGGGAACTGCATGGCATCGACGTTGTTGCGCACCGGGGTGGCACTGGCGCTGCTTTCGTTGAGCACGGCACCGGCGGTGGGCGCCTCGCGCTTCGTCGCCGATCCCTACCCCAGCACCTACCAGGCACACCCCGGTGCACCGGTGCTGATCCAGAACGCCACCGTGCTGACCGGCACCGGCCAGCGCCTGGACAACGCCGACGTGCTGCTGCGCGAGGGCCGCATCGTTGCCGTCGGCCGCCAGTTGCAGGCCGATGCTGGTGTCACCCGCATCGATGCGCAGGGCAAGTGGGTCACACCGGGCCTGATCGACGTGCACTCGCACCTGGGCGTGTACCCCAGCCCGGGCGTCGGCGCGCACAGCGACGGCAACGAGATGACCGCGCCGGTCACCGCCAACGTCTGGGCCGAGCACTCGGTGTGGCCGCAGGACCCGGGTTTCGCCACCGCACTGGCCGGCGGCGTGACCAGCATGCAGGTGCTGCCGGGCTCGGCCAACCTGGTCGGTGGTCGTGGTGTGACCCTGAAGAACGTCCCCGCCATCACCTACCAGGCGATGAAGTTCCCCGGCGCGCCGTGGGGGCTGAAAATGGCCTGCGGCGAGAACCCGAAGCGGGTCTACGGCGGAGGCAAGGGCGTCGCTCCGGCCACGCGGATGGGCAACGTTGCCGGTTACCGCGCCGCCTTCATCGATGCCGCCGACTACATCGCCAAGAACAAACCGAAGCCGGCCAAGCGCAAGGGCTGGTTCGGCAGCGACAAGGGCGACAGCGCCGGTGATGCCGGCGGCAAGCGCGATCTCAAGCTGGACACGCTGGCCGGTGCGATCGAGGGCGACATCCGCGTGCATATCCATTGCTACCGCGCCGACGAGATGGCCACCATGCTCGACCTGGCCAAGGAATTCGGCTTCAAGGTGGCCGCCTTCCACCACGGCGTGGAGGCCTACAAGCTGGCCGACCGGCTGGCCGCCGACGGCGTCTGCGGCGCGCTATGGGCCGACTGGTGGGGCTTCAAGATGGAAGCCTTCGACGGCATTCCGGAGAACATCGCACTGGTCGATCGGCCGAAGAACAGCTGCGCCATCGTCCATTCCGACTCCCCGAAGGCATCCAGCGCCTGAACCAGGAAGCGGCCAAGGTGATCGCCGCCGCGCGCCGCGCACGCATGCCGGAGATCCCCCCGAACACGCCATCACCTGGATGACCGCCAACGCCGCCAGGGCGCTGGGGATTGAAGGCCAGACCGGCACCCTGGAGGCCGGCAAGATGGCCGACGTGGTGGTGTGGAACGGCAACCCCTTCAGCTCGTACGCGCTGGCCGAGCAGGTCTTCATCGACGGCCGCCGCCTGTACGACCGCAGCGCACCTGCGGCCACGCCACGTTCCGACTTCCAGCTTGGCCAGGAGGTGCACTGATGGGCGCGTTGAACAAGCGTCGCCGGGCATGGCTCGGCGCTACGGTCATGGTGCTGGCCTGCCTCTCCGCATCCGTGCAGGCGCAGGACCTGCTGGTGCGCAACGCGACCGTACATACGGCCAGCGCGCGCGGCAGCCTGCAGCACGCCGATGTGCTGGTGCAGGGCGGGATCATCCGCGCCGTCGGCAGCGGGCTGTCCGCCCCGGCCGGGGCCAGCGTGGTCGAGGCCGATGGCCGTCCGCTGACACCGGCGCTGTTCGGGGCATCACCGAGATCGGCATCGAAGAGGTCTCCGGTGAAGCGAGCACGGTCGACAGCACGTTGAAGATCGGCGAACAACCGTTGCGCCCCGACTTCGATGTCACCCTGGCGTACAACCCGGCCTCGGTGCTGATCCCGGTGGCGCGCCTGGACGGCATCGGCTTCACCGCCCTGGGGGCGGCCACCGGTGGCGGCTTCGTTGCAGGCCAGGGTGGCGTGATGCGGCTGGACGGCAGCGCCGATCCCCTCGGGCCGCGCGCGCTGTTCCTGCGCCTGGGGTCGGCCGCAGTGGAGCTGACCGGGCATTCGCGTGCGGCGCAATGGATGCTGCTGCAGCAGATGGTGGACGAGGCGCGTGGCCAGGTTGCCGCGGACTCACCGCATGCGCTGCTGACGCCGGCCGGGCGCCGCACGCTGGGCCGCTACCTGGCCGGCCAGGGCCGCATCGTGGTAGAGGTGGACCGCGCGGCGGACATCCGCCAGCTGCTGCGCTGGGCCGTCCGCGAAAAGGTGAAGATCGCCATCGCCGGAGGCAGCGAAGCCTGGCAGCTGGCGCCGGAGCTGGCCGCCGCACAGGTACCGGTGTTCGTCGATGTGTTGTCCAACCTGCCGGCCAGCTTCGACCAGATCGGTGCCACGCTGGAAAATGCGGCACGCCTGCAGCGTTCCGGCGTGGCGGTCTCGTTCGTGCAGCGAGGCGACGCCTCGCACAACGCCCGCAAGATGCGCCAGCTGGCCGGCAATGCCGTGGCCAACGGTTTGCCCTGGGCCGACGGCCTGGCCGGCCTGACCCGGGTGCCGGCGCAGGCGTTCGGCGTGGCCGACCAGATCGGCAGCATCGAGCCGGGCAAGCGTGCCGACCTGGTGCTGTGGGAGGGCGACCCGCTGGACGTGGCGCACTATGCCGAACAGGTCTGGCTGGGCGGCCGGGCGATGCCGATGCGCTCGCGCCAGACCGAACTGCGCGACCGCTACCTGCAGCGCAACGCGCAGCCCTGACCTCCAGTTACCCAAGGAAACCCACATGGCCACCCTGCGCTGGTACTTCGACTTCGTCTCGCCCTATTCCTACCTGCACTGGCAGAAGCTGAAGCAGCTGCCCCAGTTCGCACGGATCCAGACCGTGCCGATCGCCTTCGGTGCCGTGCTGCATCACCTGGGCAACCTCGGGCCGGCCGAGATTCCGGCCAAGCGCCGCTTCATGTACCGCCAGCTGCTGTGGACTGCGCAGGCCGAAGGAACACCGCTGCGGTTCCCGCCGGGCCACCCGTTCAACCCGTTGTCTGCCCTGCGGCTGTGCCTGGCCGCCGGTGGCAGCGTGCAGGCGGTAGACGTGCTGTTCGACTGGATCTGGCGCGACGGCAATGCCGCCGATAGCGCCGAGGCCCTGCGCGAACCGGCTGCGCGGCTGGGGATCGAGGATGTCGCCAGCGCCACCGCGGCCCCCGCGGTCAAGGAGCAGCTGCGGAGGAACACCGAGGCCGCCATTGCTGCCGGCGTGTTCGGCGTACCGACCCTGGCCATCGATGACGAACTGTTCTGGGGCAACGACGCCCATCCGTTGATGGCCGCCGTGCTGGCCGATCCCGCCCTGCTGCAGCAGCCCGAATGGCAGCGCCTGGCCGAACTTCCGGTGGCCGTGCAGCGCAGTCGCTGAACAGGGCCTGGCGCGTTTCCCTCGCGCGCCACGCCAGAATTTGAGATAGATTTCACGTTTCCGAACCTACAACCGCCCTGGAGGGTGAGCCGCGGATGCGCATCGGAATCGTCGTCGACTCGGCCTGCGACCTGCCGCAGGACTTCATTGCCGAGCACAACATCGTGCTGCTGCCGATCACCGTACGAATCGGTGAAGCGGTTCTGGCCGATCATCGCGATGAGCAGGCCACGCTGAGTTTCCTGCATGCACACGTGGCCGAGCACGGTGCCGAGGCGGAGACCATCCCCTTCAGTGTCAACCAGATCCGCGACCTGTTCCTGCAGCAGCTGGTGATCGATTACGACCACGTGTTCTGCATGACCATCACCAAGACCCGCAGCCCGATCCACGACAATGCGCTGCAGGCCAGCTTCGCCATCCTCAACGATTACAAGCCGGTGCGGCAGGCAGCAGGCTACAACTCGCCGTTCGCCCTGCGCGTGCTCGATACCCAGAACCTGTTCGCTGCGCAGGCCGTGACCGCAGTGGAGGCGGTTCGCCTGCGTGACACTGGTGCCAGCGTGCAGCAGATCCGCGAACGGCTGGAAGAACTGGCTGGCAACGTGCACGGGTACATGGTCACCCGTGATCTGTACTACATGCGTGCGCGCGCCCGGCACAAGGGCGACCGCAGCGTCGGCCTGCTCAGTGCGGCGCTGGGCAGCGCACTGGACATCAAGCCGGTGCTGCACGGCTACCGCGGCGAAACCGGGCCGGTCGCCAAGATCAAGGGCTTCGACAGCGCCGTGCAGAAGCTGTTCGCGGTGGTCGGCCAGCGCGTGCGTGCCGGGCTGATGACGCCGACGGTATGCGTCAGCTACGGCGGTGAGCTGGATGAGCTGCGCAGCCTGCCCGGCTATGTACAGATGAAGGAGGTCTGCGCCGGCCATGGCGTGACCGTGTACGAATCGGTGATGAGCCTGACCGGCATGGTCAATGTCGGCAAGGGCGCGGTCACCGTGGGCTTTGCCGATGGGCCACATCGGTTCGAGTGATGCCCCGACGCGGCGCGAATCTGCACACCGATTCCACCGTGGTTGTGCCAGCCTTGCCGCACTTCAAGGAGAACTTCATGCCTGCGCAGTACCACATCAGCCTGCCCGACCCGTCCAAGGCCCGCGGCAACGACCCTGACCTGTCCTTCCATTCGCAGGGCGCCGCCGGTTTCGCCGAAGAGCTGCAGGACGCCCTGCGCAGCGGCACGCTGTTCGAACGGTGGAAGGCCAAGCAACCCGACCCGGATGCGGTGGAACCGCAGTGGGGCGTGACCGATCCGGACGCCACCGTGACCGGCGAGCAGAAGGACCTGCGCATCAACCTGGTCGCCACCACCCGTATCGACAGTGACGTGTTCAAGCAGCGCCTGCGCCTGCTGGCCGGCCACCACTGGGAACTGCGCGACGTGCGTTGAGGCCACGCCGTGGTAGTGCCGGCCGCTGGCCGGCAACCGAGGAGATGCCGGCCACCGGCCGGCACTACCCAGTGCGATGTCCCTGGATGGGCGGCACGCCATGGGCTGGTCCGCTCAACAGTCCATGGTGCCGTGCGCGTTGCCCTCGTCATCCAGCACGCGCGCATGCAGGACCACCCGGTTGCGGCCGGCACGCTTTGCGGCATACAGGCCGGCATCGGCATCGGCCAGCAGCTGGTCGGCACTGGCCAGCGCCGGTGGGTGCAGGTAGCCCACGCCGACGCTGATGCTGACCGGGCCTTCCGGCAATGGCAGCGCTTCGACCGCTTCGCGCAGGCGCTCGGCCAGCGCCAGCACGCCCGACAGTGGGCTTCCAGGCACGATGACAGCGAATTCTTCACCGCCATAACGCGCAACGCTGTCACTGCCGCGACCTGCGACGCCCTTCAGCACCCCGGCCACCGCCTGCAGGCAACGATCACCGGCCGGATGGCCGTGCCGGTCGTTGAAGGCCTTGAAGTGGTCAATATCCACCAGCAGCAGGCCCAGCTCGGTGCCGCTGCGCCGCGCGCGATTCCACTCGGAGGTCAGCCGCGCGTCGAACTCGCGGCGATTGGCCACGCCGGTGAGGCCATCCTGCCGCGCCAGTTGATCCAGCGCCGCCTGACGCTCCAGCAGATCGGTCTGCAGCAGGACGCTGCGCAGGCCGAAACCAAGGGTGGCTACGACGAAGCCCGCGACGGCCAACGGCCGCGCATGATCGACCACCAGCGTGCCGACCACCAGCAGCAGCAACGGCAGGATGATCGGACCGGCGGCCTGCACCGTCCTCGCCAGCCGCGGGTGTGCCGTGGTGCCTGTGTCCGGCGCCGTGTCCAGCGCCATGCAGGCGATCAGCAGAAAAGGTACGTCGATCAGCAGGTCGTTGAACGCACCGAATGCATCATCGGAGGTGTAGTGGTTGATGTAGTAGGCCACCAGCAGATAGGCCAGTGCGTACAACGCCAGTGCACGGAAGAACCTGCGCCGTTCGGGCACGTCGCCGGCCAGCCATCGCACCACGGCGAACGCGGCGATACACAGGTTCTGGATGTCGAACATGCGCTGCATGTTGGACATGGCATGGGCGTCGACCTCGACACGGGCGGCGAACGATGCGGTGTGCACGAAGAACAGCACACCCAGCAGCGCCGCCATCGCCGCATCGATCAGGCTGATGCTCGGGCGCTCGCGGCGTGCCCGGGCCAGGATGAACACCAGCGGCACGCCATACAGCACGTACAACAACAGGCTGACGCGTGGGGTGAAGTCAGCCCGGCCGGCGCCCAGCGCATCCACCATGTTGAACGTCATGCCACCGGCCCACAGCAGCAGTGCCATCGCGGTAGAACGCCAGCCCAGAGCGGCGCGGTCACGTTGCGCCCGCACCAGGCACGCGGCGGCGGCCAGCAGCGGTGCGCCGGTCAGGAACAGGAAAGAGCCCACGCCCGCCGGGCTCGGCCAGAACGCCACGGCCAGCCCATGGCAGAGCACGTACAGCAGCGCCAGCACTACCGGCATGCATCCCCCCGATCCGCAAGGCCGTCTGAGCGCACGATAGCGCGCCGGCACGCCACAGCGGCGTGATCCACTGCGGCAAAACGACACTCCGCGTGCATCACCATGGTAGTGCCGTCCGCTGGCCGGCAATCCCAGGGAATTGCAGGGCTGCGGGTTGCCGGCCAGCGGCCGGCACTACCGGAAAGCCCTCAGGCGTGCAGGGCGCGAGCGTGGTGGGCGACGTGCTCGCCGATGAAGCTGGCGATGAAATAGTAGCTGTGGTCGTAGCCCGGCTGCAGGCGCAGGGTCAGCGGATGGCCGGCTGCGGCGCAGGCCTCCTGCAGGCGCTGCGGCTGCAGCTGGGTCTGCAGGAACTCGTCCGCCTCGCCCTGGTCGACCAGCAACGGCAGGCGCTCGCTGGCCGTCGCCAGCAACGCACACGCGTCCCACTGCGCCCAGTCGGCTGGGTTGTCGCCCAGATAAGCCGTGAACGCCTTCTGCCCCCACGGTACGTGGCTGGGCGCGACGATCGGCGAGAACGCCGACACACTGCGGTAGCGCCCCGGGTTGCGCAGCGCGATCACCAGCGCACCATGGCCACCCATCGAGTGGCCGCTGATGCCACGCGCCCCGGTGACCGGGAAGTTCGCCTCGATCAGCGCCGGCAGTTCCTGCGCCACATAGTCATGCATGCGGTAGTGCTTCGCCCACGGTGCACGGGTGGCGTTGAGGTAGAACCCCGCCCCCTTGCCCAGGTCATAGCCCTCGGCATCGGCCACGTCATCACCGCGCGGGCTGGTATCCGGCGCGACGATGATTACGCCGTGCTCGGCTGCATAGCGCTGCGCACCGGCCTTGGTGATGAAATTCTGCTCGGTGCAGGTCAGCCCGCTCAGCCAATACAGCACCGGCAGCTTCTGCGTTTCCGCCTGCGGCGGCAGGTACACGGCGAACTGCATGTCGCAGCCCAGCGTGGTCGAACGATGGCGGTAAACATCCTGCCAACCGCCGAAACAGGCGCGGTGTTCAATACGTTCCATGGAACTCTCCTGCGTGCCGGCGTCAGCCGTCACGTGTGTTGATCAACTCATCCAGCTGCGACAGCAGGCGCAGCAGCGGTTCGACACCAGGCTGGCCGTCCAGGTTGCGGTACGCTGCGACCGCCACGTCACTGCGCGGTGGCCATTGGCCATCGGCGCGGGCTTCGTGCAGGCGCGGCAGGAACACCTGCGCCAGCCAGTGCTCGAACGGCATTTCGTCAATGCCGAAGGGTGAGTCCACTGCGCGCGGCGGACCCACGACGCCTTCGACCCAACCCAGCACGCGCAACGCCTGCTCGATCGGATCAACCAGGGCCGCGCGCGGATCTTCCGCACGCGGCCTGCGCAAGGCATCGAACCAGCCCACGCTGCGGCTCAGTAATGGACCACCGAACGGATCGACTTGCCTTCATGCATCAGGTCGAAGGCATCGTTGATCTTGTCCAGGCCCATGGTGTGGGTGACGAACGGGGCCAGTTCGATGTCGCCCTTCATCGCGTCCTCGACCATGCCCGGCAGCTGGCTGCGGCCCTTCACGCCACCGAAGGCAGTGCCCATCCACTTGCGGCCGGTCACCAGCTGGAACGGGCGGGTGGAGATCTCCTGCCCGGCACCGGCCACGCCGATCACCACGCTCTGGCCCCAGCCACGGTGCGCGCATTCCAGCGCCGCACGCATCACGTTGACGTTGCCGATGCACTCGAAGCTGTGGTCCACACCCCAGGTGGTCATTTCAACGATGACCTGCTGGATCGGCTTGTCGAAATCCTTCGGGTTGATGCAGTCGGTGGCACCGAACTCGCGCGCCAGCTCAAACTTGGACGGGTTGGTGTCCACCGCGATGATGCGGCCGGCCTTGGCCTGGCGCGCACCCTGGATCACCGCCAGGCCGATGCCACCCAGGCCGAACACCGCCACGCTGTCGCCTTCCTGCACCTTGGCGGTGTTGTGCACCGCGCCGATGCCGGTGGTGACACCGCAGCCGAGCAGGCAGACGTGTTCCGGGTTGGCGTCCGGATTGATCTTCGCCAGCGAGACTTCGGCCACAACGGTGTATTCGCTGAAGGTCGAGCAGCCCATGTAGTGATACAGCGGCTCGCCGTTGTAGCTGAAGCGGCTGGTGCCGTCGGGCATCACCCCCTTGCCCTGGGTGGCACGCACCGATACGCACAGGTTGGTCTTGCCGCTCTTGCAGAACAGGCACTCGCCGCACTCGGCGGTATACAGCGGAATCACGTGGTCGCCCGGCTTGACGCTGGTCACGCCCTCGCCCACTTCCACCACGATGCCGGCGCCTTCATGGCCCAGCACCACCGGGAACAGGCCTTCCGGGTCATCGCCGGACAGGGTGAACGCATCGGTGTGGCAGACACCGGTATGGGTGATTTTCACCAGCACTTCGCCCTTCTTCGGCGGGGCGACGTCGATCTCGACGATCTGCAGCGGCTGGCCGGGACCAAAGGCGACGGCGGCACGGGACTTCATGATGGCTTCTCCAGGGACAGGCAATGACAGGATGGGCGGCGCCATGTTGCGCCGTCGTTTATTTCAGGTACGAGCGGATCAACGCGCTCATGTCGCGCACGCGTTCGGCGCGTTGCTCGTCGGAGGCAGCGGGCTGGCCGAATTCCTCGCGCAGATGGGCCTCCATCACCTCGGACATCAGGCCGTTGACCGCGCCACGGATGGCGGCGATCTGCTGCAGCACCGGCCCGCAGTCGGCGCCGGCTTCCAGCGCGCGGTCAAGCGCATCGCACTGGCCGCGGATGCGGCGCACGCGGGCCAGGACCTTCTTCTTCTCTTCGGGGAGTGCGGCATGGCGAACCACCCAGGAACTATACTGGGGGATAGTATACAAGCAGCCAGCAGGAACTCAATCGTGGCCAGCTCAATCGAACAATCCCTCACCCGCCAACCGCGCCAGCTCATCCACCACGTAGCGCACCTTCGGCCGCAGGTGGCGGGTCGGTGGCCACAGCGCATGGATGTCGATATGCCGCTGCATGTGCGCATCCAGCACCGATTGCAGCGCGCCGGATTCCAGATGACGGCGGACCAGTGAAACGGGCATCTGGCAGATGCCCAGCCCAGCGATGGCCGCATCGATCACCGCGTCACCATCGTTGAGCTGGTAGGTCGCATTCGGGATGAACGTTCCCTCGGCATCATCCCTGCCGATCCGCCACGCCACCGGCTGGCCGTGGCGGAAACCAACGATGCTGCGGTGCTGCGACAGTTCCTCCACGCGGCCCGGCACGCCATGCGCCCGCAGGTACTCCGGCGATGCGCAGGTGACCAGTCGTTGGCGACCCAGCCGGCGCGCGACCAGATGTTCGGCCTGGTGCAATCCGCCGAAGCGGATCAGCAGGTCGATGCCCTCTTCGACCGGATCGACGAAGTGATCGGTGAAGGTCATCGTCAGTTGCAGGTCCGGGTATTGCCGGCACAGGCGCAGCAGCACCGGCAGCACCACCAGGCGCCCGAACGAGGATGGCATGTCGATGCGCAGCCGTCCGCTGGGCAGGCCGGCCGACCCCAGGCAGGCCTCGGCGGCGGAGATTTCTTCCAGCGCCGCCGCACACGATGCGTAGTACGCTTCGCCGTCGGTGGTCAGCGCGATGCGCCGCGTGGTGCGGTGGAACAGGCGCACGCCCAGCCGCGCTTCCAGCCGGGCGATGGCCTTGCCCACCGCCGAGCGCGAGATGCCCAGCGCGTCGGCAGCCTCGGTGAAGCTGCCTGAGCGGGCCGTGGTAACGAACGTGACCAGGCCATTCAATGATTCCAGCGGCAGCATCTATCGCGCTCCATTGGGGACAAATCGTCCCGCATCTAGGGAGATCGAAGCGCTTTATGCGCCTGCATGTCAACTCCATCCTGTGTGCATCGCGCCGCTGGCGCCTCCCCCCGCACCGAGATGACCGACATGACCGCCGCCCTGTTCCGCCCCTTCGATCTGGCAGGCACCGCCCTGCGCAACCGCATCGTGATGGCCCCGATGACCCGTGCCCGCAACCCCGGCGCGGTGGCCAATGAACTCACCGCGCAGTACTACCGGCAGCGCGCCAGCGCCGGCCTGATCATCAGTGAAGGCACCCCGGTCTCGCCGCAGGGCCAGGGTTACATCGACGTGCCGGGTATCTGGTCGGCCGAGCAGGCCGCCGGGTGGAAGCTCGTCACCGAGGCGGTGCATGCCGCACAGGGCACGATCTTCGCCCAGCTCTGGCACGTCGGCCGCATGTCGCATTCCTCGCTGCAGCCCGACGGTGGCCAACCGGTAAGCGCCGGTACCCGGCCGGTCGCCAGTGCACCGAAGAACACTTCGTTCGTCTATCTGGACGACGGCAGCCGCGGCCACGCCGATCCCACCCCGGCACGTGCGCTGGCCACCGAAGAGATCCCCGGCATCGTCGACGACTTCGCGCGCGGCGCCGACAACGCCATCGCCGCCGGTTTCGATGGCATCGAACTGCATGCCGCCAACGGCTACCTGTTCGAACAGTTCCTCAACCCGCTCATCAACCAGCGCGATGATCGCTACGGCGGTTCGCTGTCCAATCGTGCGCGCTTGATCCTGGAGACCGTCGATGCGATGGCCCAGCGCATCGGTGCGCAGCGCGTCGGCGTGCGCCTGGCACCGAACAACCTCACCTTCGACATGCCGTTCTACCCCGACAACGAAGCCACCTATCTGTACCTGGCCGAGGAACTGGGCAAGCGTGGGCTGGCCTATGTGCACCTCAACGACAACCTGCAGGCAGGCCAGTCGGTGCTGGGTGAGGCGTTCCTGCGGCAGTTCAGGCAGGCCTACGGTGGCACCGTCATCCTGGCAGGTGGCATGACCCGCGAACGCGCCCTGCAGCTGGTCGAAGCGGGCACCATCGACCTGGCCGCGTTCGGCCAGCCGTTCATCGCCAACCCGGATCTGGTCGAGCGCCTGCAGCGCAACATCGCGTTGGCCACGCCCGACCGCAGCACCTATTACGGTGGCGGCGAAGCAGGCTACCTCAATTACCCGGCCGCAGGCTGATCCCGCACGGGATCGGATCCCCACCACAGGTGGGGCTCCGACCCTTGGCTCAAACTTCCTCGCGCACGTAAGCGAACGACTCGTCCAACCGCTCGAAGCCGATCACTTCAACGACGATGGCCTGTGCGTCGTCTTCGCTGATGTTTCCTTCTTCAATATCGTCAACGCGGGCGAACAACCGCTGCAACGCCGCGAACTGGTCGCCGCGCAGGAACGACTGGTGGCTCTGCAGCCAGCGCTGCAGATTGCCGGCCAGCTCGCCGTGCGACAGCAGCGTATACGGCGCTTGGTAGTCGGCAACGGCTTCGACCATCTTGCGGAACAGGAAATCCTGGTAGTTGGCGGCCAGCACATCGGCACGATCATCGTCATGCCACACGAGCACGACGGGCGGCTCGGCAGAATCGGGCGCGTTGCTCCAGAAGCAGTAGCTGTCGCCGCCGCCGGTCCGCGCAAACGGCAGGAGCTGCAGGTCGGGACGCAGGGGATTGTAGTGGTCCTCGGCGGTCAGCTCCTGCCACGCCTCCAGCAGCTCATCGTGTTCCAACGGCTCGTAATCCTGGGCGTATAGCAACACCGGTGGATCCGCCTGCAGCGTCGGGAACACCACCTCGGACCAATCCGGATGGGGAGTGCCCCAGCTCAACCGACCCGCTGCATGCAACTGCTTGAACAGGGGCGGGAAGGCCTGGCCGGTGGCCTGTTCGATGTCGGATAGCACGCTCATGGATGTCCTTGTCGATGGAGGCCGCCCAGCTTGCCCGAATCCGCGCAGGAGATGAACCGGCAGCAGCAGGTGGCGAGACTAGACTGCAACCACCGGATGCTGGAAATCACTGCCGTGAACGCCACTGCCCGCAACTTCATCGTCAACATCGACGTGCCCGACCTGGCCGCGGCCGAAGCGTTCTACCTGGCCGCGTTCGGGTTGCGCATCGGTCGTCGGCTCGGTACCGGCGCGGTGGAACTGCTCGGTGGGCCAACACCGCTCTACCTGCTGCAGAACGAGGCTGGCAGCGCCGCCACCGAAGACGGCGATGTGCGTGTCTACGAGCGCCACTGGACCCCGCTGCACCTGGACTGGGTGGTGGAAGACATCGATGCCGCGTTGATGCGTGCGGTCGCGGCCGGAGCGATGCTCGAGCAACCGGTGCGCGAGCGCCGCTGGGGCCGTATCGCCGTGCTGGCCGATCCGTTCGGGCACGGCTTCTGCCTGATCCAGTTCAGTGGCGAAGGCTACGACGCGCTGGTCGAATGAATTGCTGGCTGCGTCGCGGGCGCCAATCCACGCATGGCGCGGATCTACTGATCCGCTTCAAGCAACGCGTGGAGGCTGTCGTTCGGCAGTAGATCCACGCCATGCGTGGATACGAACCACCGCACGTCACTCCCGCAGCATGTCGACGAACGCGCGCAGCGCTCCGGGCATCTGCCGCTGCTTCGGGTAGTACAGCGCGAACCCGGCGAACGGCTCGCTCCAGTCTTCCAGTACCGCCACCATCTGCCTCGATTCGATATACGGCCGCGCGGTGTCTTCCAGCACGTAGGCCAGGCCGATGCCATCAAGCACTGCACCGACCACGGTGCCCTGCTCGCTCAACGTCAGCCGGCCCGGCACGTCGATCTCCAGCGCTTGCCCGCTACGCTCGAACTGCCATTTGTACAGATGCCCGCTGGCAAAGCGGAAGCGGATGCATTCATGCGCGGCCAGGTCGCGCGGATGCTGCGGCGCCGGATGTCGCCGCAGGTAATCCGGCGAGCCAACGAT
This sequence comes from Stenotrophomonas sp. pho, assembly GCF_006228405.1. Lineage (NCBI taxonomy): Bacteria > Pseudomonadati > Pseudomonadota > Gammaproteobacteria > Lysobacterales > Lysobacteraceae > Stenotrophomonas > Stenotrophomonas sp. pho. Next base: position 3,764,351 of record NZ_CP029759.1, read on the forward strand.
CAGCCCACGCAGAGGCGGCCCCATCGGCACCGCCACCATGTCCTCGGGCACGAATTCGTGCAGGCGCACGCCCGCGTCGTAGCCCTCGGCGACGATATCGACCAGCCCATCATTTTCGGTCAGCTCGACGCGTACATCGGGGTGAGCGTGCAGGAAGCGCGCCAGCCGAGGCCGCAGCTGGGTCGCCACCGCCGCCCGGGTGGCGTTGATGCGCAGCAGGCCGGCCGGGGCGGCACGGAAGTGGTTCATTTCTTCCAGCGCGTCATGCACCTGCCCCAGCGCCGGCTGAAGGCGCTCCAGCAGGCGCTGCCCGGCCTCGGTCAGGGCCACGCTGCGCGTGGTGCGGTGGAACAGGCCCACGCCCAGTCGTTCTTCCAGCGCGCGGATCGCATAGCTCACCGCCGAGGTCGACAGCGCCAGCTCGGCGCCGGCGCGGCGGAAGCTGCGGTGGCGGGCAACCGCCGCGAACGCGGCCAGGTGGGAAAGGTTGTCAGTGGCCATGATTGTGCAGTTTCACTTGATGAATCATGCCGATATCCACGCTTCTTGCCATTGGGAACGCGGCGTATTGTAAAGCGCCTTTCGATAAACCCTGCCAAGGATTCCCCATGTCCCTCGCCCGTGGTTACGCCGCCCATTCCCATACCGCTCCGCTGGTCCCCTATGAGTTCGAACGCCGTGCGGTCGGTCCCGACGATGTGCGCATCGAGATCCTCTACAGCGGCATCTGCCACTCCGACCTGCACCAGGCCCGCGATGACTGGGGTGGCTCGATCTACCCGATGGTGCCGGGCCACGAGATCATCGGCCGCGTCACCGAGGTCGGCAGCAACGTTACCCGCTTCAAGGTCGGCGACCACGCCGGCGTGGGTTGCATGGTCGACTCCTGCCGCCACTGCGACGCCTGCCAGCACGACCTGGAGCAGTACTGTGCCGAGGGCGCGACCTGGACCTACAACGGCCGTGAACGCGAAAGCGGCGCACCGACCTACGGCGGCTATTCCGACCACGTGGTGGTAGAGCAGCGCTTCGTGGTGAAGGTCTCCGATACCCTCGACCTGAAGGCGGCCGCACCGCTGCTGTGCGCCGGGATTACCACGTGGTCGCCGCTGCGCCATTGGAAGGTCGGCCCGGGCCAGAAGGTCGGCGTGATCGGCCTCGGCGGCCTCGGCCACATGGGCGTGAAGTTCGCCAAGGCACTCGGCGCGCACGTGGTGATGATCACCACCACCCCGGAAAAGGGCGCCGATGCCAAGCGCCTGGGCGCCGATGAGGTGCTGGTCTCGCGCGATGCGGCGCAGATGAAGGCGCACGCCGGCAGCTTCGACTTCCTGCTCAATACCATCCCGGTCAGCCATGACACCAATCCGTACATGGGCCTGCTCAAGCGCGAAGCCACCATGTGCCTGGTGGGCGTGCTGACCGAACTGGACCCGCCGCTGACCGGCGGCAGCGTGATCTTCGGCCGCAAGCACCTGACCGGCTCGGCGATCGGTGGCATGGCCGAAACCCAGGAAATGATGGACTTCTGCGCCGAGCACGGCATCGTCAGCGACGTCGAGATGATCGACATCAGGAACGTCAACGAAGCCTGGGAGCGCATGGCGAAGAACGATGTGCGCTACCGCTTCGTGATCGACATGGCGACGTTGAAGAACGCGGCCTGAACCAGGACGGATCTGGAAATGAAAAACCCCGGCAATGCCGGGGTTTTTCTTCTGGTAGTGCCGGCCGCTGGCCGGCGACCCTGCCAGGCTGCCGGCCAGCGGCCGGCACTACCGCAATCCACTCAGTACGCGAACTCGCGGAACACCGGATCGACGTCACCATGCCAGCGGCCATGGAACAGCGCCAGCTTGCGCTCGGCCGGGGTCAGGCCGGATTCGACGATCTCCTGCAGCACGTCCAGGAACTTGCTCTCGTCCTGGCCGTCGGCATTGCGCGCCGCACGGCGCTTGAGGCCTTCCACGGAAATCCTGACCGCTTCCCGGGCCAGGTCGCGCACCGTGCCGTTGCGGAACGGCAAGTTCATTGCATGCTTCGGCACGCCGTCACGCAGCGCATGGCGCTCGGCCAGGGTGAAGTCACGCACCAGGTCCCAGGCAGCGTCCAGCGCAGTGTCGTCGTACAGCAGGCCCACCCAGAACGCCGGCAGCGCACACAGGCGGCTCCACGGGCCACCATCGGCGCCGCGCATTTCCAGATACTTCTTCAGGCGCACTTCCGGAAACGCGGTGGTCATGTGGTCCGACCAGTCGCGCAGGGTCGGCAACGCGCCCGGCAGCACCGGCAGCTTGCCCTGCATGAAGTCGCGGAAACTCTGCCCGCTGGCGTCGTGGTAGGTGCCGTCGCGATAGGAGAAGTACATCGGCACGTCGAGCAGGTAATCGACATAGCGCTCGTAGCCGAATCCATCCTCGAATACGAAGTCGAGCATGCCGGTGCGGTCGGCGTCGGTGTCGGTCCAGATGTGCGAGCGATAGCTCAGGTAGCCGTTCGGCTTGCCTTCGGTGAACGGCGAATCGGCGAACAGCGCGGTGGCGATCGGCTGCAGCGCCAGGGACACGCGGAACTTCTTCACCATGTCCGCTTCGGTGGCGTAGTCCAGGTTCACCTGCACCGTGCAGGTACGGGTCATCATGTCCAGGCCCAGCGAACCGACCTTGGGCATGTACGCGCGCATGATCTTGTAGCGGCCCTTCGGCATCCACGGCATTTCATCGCGCTTCCACTTCGGCTGGAAGCCCATGCCGAGGAAGCCCAGCTGCAGTTCGCCGGCCACCTGCGCCACTTCGTTGAGGTGGGTGCCGGTCTCCACGCAGGTCTGGTGGATGGTCTCCAGCGCCGCACCGGACAGCTCCAGCTGGCCGGCCGGTTCCAGCGTCACCGAGGCCCCATCGCGCAGCAGGGCGATGGTGCGGCCATTCTCCTGTACCGGCTCCCAGCCGAAGCGGACCAGGCCGTTGAGCAGTGCTTCAATGCCGCGCTCCCCCTCGAAGGTCGGCGGGCGCAGGTCGTCCAGGCGGAACCCGAACTTCTCGTGCTCGGTGCCGATGCGCCACTGCGCGCGAGGCTTCTCGCCGGAGGCGATCACCTCCACCAGCTGCGAGCGGTCGGTAATGGGGGTATCGGCGACGTGGCTGGGGCTCGACAAGGGGAGGGCTCGCTGGACGGTGGCGGGGGATGTGGGGCTCGCGGCCTTCCATCGCAAGGGCGCACTATAGCGTGGCACCTCGTTGCGTCATGCGACGGTGACGGGTTTCAGCATCCCACCGACGCCCTCTTGACCCTCGTACACTCAACGACATGAGCCGCCATTCACGACATCCCGAACTGCACCGCTCCGAGCGCGTCGGCTGGCTGCGTGCCGCCGTGCTGGGCGCCAATGATGGCATCGTCTCGGTGGCCGGCCTGGTGGTCGGCGTGGCCGCCGGCGGCGCCTCCGCTACCACCATCCTCGCCACCGGCGTGGCCGGCACCGTGGCCGGCGCGATGTCGATGGCCGCCGGCGAGTACGTCTCGGTACAGACCCAGGCCGACACCGAGGACGCAGACCTGGCAATGGAAAAGCGCGAGCTGCGCGAAAATCCGCACAGCGAGCTGGAGGAGCTGGCCGCGATCTACCGCCACCGCGGCCTGGAGCCTGCGCTGGCACGGCAGGTGGCCGAACAGCTCACCGCCCATGATGCGCTGGGTGCCCACGCCCGCGACGAACTGGGCATCACCGATACCCTGCGCGCCCGCCCGCTGCAGGCAGCGCTGGCCTCGGCCGGTGCGTTCACCTGTGGCGCGGCGCTGCCGGTGCTGACCGCCCTGCTCGCGCCGGTCGACAGGGTCGCACTGATGACCACGGCCAGTACCCTGCTCGGCCTGTGCCTGACCGGCGCAGTGGCGGCCAGGGCCGGCGGCGCACCGCCGGTTCGCGGCGCGATCCGGGTGATGTTCTGGGGCGCATTGGCGATGGCCGCGGCGGCCGGCGTCGGTCGCCTGTTCGGTGCCCACGTGTCATGACCGCCATGCTGCCACCGGCCACCGCACTGCTGGCCGAGATGGCCAGCCTGGCCGGCTGCGCACGCGCCGAAGGTTATGCGTGCATCACCGCTCGGCGCGAACATGGCGCCAGCTCGGTGGAGATTCCACAACCACAGTTCGCGATTCTGCTGGAAGGACGCAAGCAAGTGCGTACCGCGCACCAGTCGCTGGAGTTCATGCCCGGCGACATCCTGCTGCTGACCCAGCGCTGCCGCATCGATGTGGTCAACACCCCCGACCCACGCAGTGGCCGCTACCTCAGCGCCATCGTGCCGCTGTGTGCCGAAGTGCTGGCGGCCGCACGCACGCTGTGGAGCGGGGAGCTTCCCGCCGCCGGTCATGCGATGGCGCGGCTGCCGTTGATCGATCATGGCGCGGTGCTGCGCCAGTGGCGGCAATCTCTGCAGGACGGCCGTTACAGCGAAGCGCGGCTGGCCCTGGCCTCGTTGGTACTGACCCTGTGCCGGCAGGGCCACGGCAACCTGCTGCTGCCGCAGGCGCCGAGCCTGGGCGAACAGATCCGCGACCGCATCGCCGCCGAACCCGCTCGCGACTGGCAATCGCGCGATGTGGAAGCGCTGTTCGCGCTGAGCGGCGCGACCCTGCGCCGTCGGCTCGCCGCCGAGGACACCAGCCTGCGCCAGCTGCTCACCGAGGCCCGGCTGGCGCATGGCATGCAGCTGCTCTACACCACCGACCTGCCGCTGAAGACCGTGGCCGCACGCGCGGGCTACCGCTCTGCGGCCAGTTTCAGCAAGCGCTTTGCCGAGCAGTACGGGCTGGCTCCCACAGACATTTGAGGGGTTCGGCAGGGCTGCGCCCTGCACCCGCCAAAGCAAGTGCAAGAGCCGAAGCAACAGCCAAAGCAACAGCAACAGCGGCTATCCGTGGGAGGGCGGGGCGGTGTGGGTGGGCAGGACACGCCGTAAACCCATCCATGGGGGCTCGATGGCGCCATCCATGGCGCCAACGGTCCTGCCCACCCACACCGCCCCACCTCTGACAGATCTTCGCGGCTGTTGGTAGGCGTCGACCTTGGTCGACACGATTTTTCTGTCAGATATCGAAATCGATCTGGGGTCAGATCCGTTTTCCTGCGGAAAACGGATCTGACCCCAAGAGCATCTCCAACAGTTCGCGGAAAACTGTCGAAGGCGGGGTGGGTCCGGTTGCGGGAGTGTCCGCGGCATGGATGCCGCGGCCAAGCCCCCATGGATGGGTTTACGGCGTCTCCCGCAACCGGACCCACCCCGCCATCCCACGGATAGATCGCTGTTGCTGTTGCTCTTGCTTCGGCCGTTGCTCTGGCTCGTAGCGGGTGCAGGGCGCAGCCCTGCAGACAACACCCCCTTCCCTGAGCATTCCACGCAGTGGTTTGAGCGCCGTGCGCACGCCAGTCACGGCACGCTAGGCCAACGGAACCGCCCATCATCCACCGAGAACCCTCATGACCCTGCGCCATCTGCCCCTACGCACCGCCCTGCTGCTGGCCCTGTCCTCCCTGCCGCTGGCCGCGTTGGCCGAAGCCACCTCGCCCGCTCCCACCCAGCAGGTGCCCGGCGTCTACCACCAGCGCGTCGGCGCGCTGCAGGTCACCGCCCTGTTCGACGGCGTGGTCGCGCTGGGCCGGCAGGAAGTGGTCGACGTGCCGCCGACACTGGTCAGCCGCCTGTTGGAAGGCCGCTACGTACCGGAAGACAAGAAGGGCCTGCAGACCGCAATCAACGCGTTCCTGGTGCGCCAGGGCAACCACCTGACCCTGGTCGATACCGGCACCGCGCAGTGCTTCGGCCCCGGCCTGGGCCAGGTGCTGGGCAACCTGCGCGCCTCCGGCGTGGACCCGGCCGAGGTGGACGAGGTGCTGCTGACCCACGCCCATCCGGACCACCTGTGCGGGGTGCTCGATGCACAGGGCAAGCCGGCCTACCCGAATGCCACGGTGTGGCTGTCCAGGGCCGATGCCGACTACTGGCTCAACCCGGCCAGCGAGGCTTCCGCGCCGAAGGGTGTGCGCTTCGCCTTCCCGCTGGCGCGCAACGCGGTGGCACCGTACCAGGCCAGTGGCCACCTGCGCACGTTCAACCCCGGCGATGCCCTGCCCGGCGGCGCGGTGGCGATGGACACCCATGGCCATACCCCGGCCACGTCTCCTACCGGTTCGACAGCCAAGGCCAGTCACTGCTGGTGTGGGGCGACGTGCTGCACTTCCATGCGGTGCAGTTCGCGCACCCGGAGGCCGCGTTCGAGGCCGATTCGGACCGCAAGGCGGCCATCGCCAGCCGTCGCGGGCTGCTGCAGCAGGCCACCGCCAACGGCTGGTGGGTGGCCGGTGCGCACCTGCCGTTCCCGGGCCTGGGCCACGTCCGCAGTGAAGGCCAGGCCTATGCGTGGGTCCCGGCGGAGTATTCGCCGTTGTGAGGGTGTGCCGACCAAGGTCGGCACCCACCCGATCGGGTAGCGCCCGGCTGCCAGCCGGGCGACCGGCAATACCTTATTCCAGCCCCAGCCAGCCGCCGATCACGGCGCGGGCTTCGTCCACGCCGGTACGGTCTTCGCCCGAGAACACCTGCACGCTGACGCTGTCACCGTAGGCCGATTGCAGCTCCTTGCGCACCTTCTGCAAGGACTGCATCTGCTGGCTGCGGCTGAGCTTGTCGGCCTTGGTCAGCAGGGCATGCGCCGGCAGGCCACGCTGCACTGCATAGGACAGCATCTGCCGGTCGTAGTCCTTCAGCGGATGACGGATGTCCATCACCACCACCAGCCCCTTCAGGGCCTCGCGGGTGCGGAAGTACTTGTCGATGAAGGCCTGCCAGTGCGCCTGCAGGTCCAGCGGCACCTTGGCGTAGCCGTAACCGGGCAGGTCGACCAGATGCGCCTCCGGGGTGACCTGGAAGAACACCAGCTGCTGGGTACGGCCGGGGGTCTTGGAGACACGCGCCAGGGCGTTCTGGCGGGTCAGCGCGTTGAGCGCACTGGACTTGCCGGCGTTGGAGCGGCCGGCGAAGGCCACTTCGGCCCCTTCGTCGGGCGGCAGCTGCCGCACGTTATGGGCCGAAAGGTGGTAACGGGCGCGTTCGATGAGCAATGACATGTGCCTAGGATCGCATGTTGCGGCGCCGCGCGCCCGTGCCGGCGGCCTTTGCGGGCATTTTGCTGCACTGCTGCGTTGACCGTGCGCGGAAACGGCGTTGATAATCCGGACGATGCCGGCCGCCACCGCCCGGCCCGGTCCATACGGAGCTTCAGCATGCGCCACGCTCGCGTTCTTGCCGTATCCGCCCTTGCCACTGCTGTAGTCGTTGCCGCTGCTGCGTTCGCGCAGACCACGTTGACCCCGCTGCCCGACAATGGGCCGATCAATACCGCCTCGCTGGAGGTGGATTTCAGCAAGACCCACTGGGGCGATGCGAAGGCCGGGCAGACCAAGGCGACGGCCTGCGCGGCCTGCCACGGTGCCGACGGCAATTCCACGGTGGAGATGTACCCGTCCATTGCCGGCCAGAGCGAACGCTACGTGGCCCAGCAGATGGCCCTGATCGCCAACGGCCAGCGCAGTTCCGGCGCGGCGGTGGCGATGGTGCCGTTCGTGCAGAACCTCACCCCGCAGGACATGCGTGATATCGGCGCCTACTTCGCCACGCAGAAGGCCAACGCCGGCATCGCCGATGACACGGCGGTCGCCGACGGCCCCTACAAGGGCATGAAGTTCTACGAGATCGGCCAGCAGCTGTACCGCGGCGGCGATGCCAAGCGTGGCCTGCCGGCCTGCATGGCCTGCCATGGCCCCAGCGGTGCCGGCAATCCCGGCCCGGCCTATCCGCATCTCGGTGGCCAGCACGCCAGCTATGTCGCGCGCCGCCTGCAGGAGTACCAGGCCGGCCAGACCAACGAGACCGACAAGGCGCACTTCCAGATCATGGCCACGGTCGCGCAGAAGCTCAGCGAGCAGGAGGTGCAGGCGCTGTCGAGCTACCTGCAGGGCCTGCACAACAAGGCCGACGATGTGGCCACCACGGCCACGCCAACACAACCGGCTGCCGCCCCCTGACCACCACTGGTCGGCCCGGGCCGCGACGCCGGCCTACGGCTGCGGTATGTTTCCTTCACGCCGGCGGCTGCGCCGGCGTTGCTTTTTTCAACGGAGATGCGTGTCGATGAGGTTGATTTCCCGCCTGCTGTTGTCCGTGCTGGTGCTGCTGCCGCTGGCAGCCTGCGCCGCCACCCCCGCCAATGCCCCGCTGGTCGAGGGCAAAGACTACGAGCGCATCGCCCAGCCGGGCCCGTTCCAGCCGCTGGCCGGCAAGATCGAGGTGGTCGAAGTCTTCGGCTACACCTGCCCGCACTGCGCCCATTTCGAACCGCAGCTGGAAGCCTGGGCGGCCAAGCTGCCGGCCGACGTGCGCTTCACCCCGGTCCCGGCGGCCTTCGGCGGTGCCTGGGATGCCTGGGCACTGGCCTACTACGCCGCCGACGAAGTCGGCGTGGCCAAGCGCAGCCATGCCGCCGTGTTCAAGGCCCTGCACGAGCAGGGTTCGCTGCCGATGCAGAACGTCTCCGCCGATGAGCTCGCCACCTTCTACAAGGCCTACGGCGTGACCCCGGACCGCTACATCCAGGCCCTGCGCGGCGATGCCGTGCAGAAGAAGGTCGAGGCGCGCGCGCGTTCGCCCAGCGCACCAAGATTCCGGGCACCCCGGCCATCATCATCAATGGCCAGTACCTGGTGCGCGGCAACAGCTTCGACGACCAGCTGCGCATTGCCTCGGCGCTGATCGCGCAGGCGCGCGCCGCCCGCGGCCGCTGAACCAACACCCACCACCGACACGGCGTTGTCGCCGCCGCGTGTCATCATTTCCCCTTGGCCGGCGCCTGCCGCCGGCCCCACCTTTCCAGATGCTGGAGACGTTTCCATGAAGATCCGTTACGCCCTCGCCCTCGCAGCGCTGCTGCCGATCCTGGCCGCCTGCAAGGCCGACGACGGCAGCACCAACACCACCGCGGCCCCCGCCGAACCGGCAGCAACCCCGGCCACGACCACCGAACCGGCTGCCGCACCGGCGGCGGGCAGCGAAGGCGCCGCGCCGGCTGCCGCTGAAGGCGAGAAGACTCCGGCCGAAGCAACTCCGGCCGCCGCGCCGGCCCCGACCACCGCCGCACTGACCGGCCCGGCTCCGGTGGAAGGTGCCGACTACCAGGTGATCCCGAACGGCCAGCCGTTCCAGCCGGCCGCCGGCAAGATCGAAGTGACCGAGATCTTCGGCTACGTCTGCCCGGCCTGCGCCGCGTTCCAGCCGCTGGTCGGCCCGTGGAAGGCCGGCCTGCCCAGCGACGTGAACTTCGTCTACGTGCCGGCCATGTTCGGCGGCACCTGGGATGACTACGCCCGTGCCTTCTACGCCGCGCAGACCCTGGGCGTGCAGGAGAAGACCCACGAAGCGCTGTACGCCGCCATCCACTCGCAGAAGACCCTGAAGGGCGAGCGCGGCCGTGACTCGGTGGAAGACATCGCCAAGTTCTACGCCGCCTACGGCGTCGATCCGAAGCAGTTCGCGGCCACCATGGGCAGCTTCGCGGTGAACGCCAAGACCAACTCGGCCAAGCAGTTCGCCCAGCGCAGCCAGATCAGCGGCACCCCGTCGATCATCGTCAACGGCAAGTACCTGGTTAAGGGCAAGAGCTTCCCGGACATGCTGCGCATCGCCGACCACCTGATCGCCCGCGAACGCGGTGCGGCCCAGGCTCACTGATCCAAGAGAAGCATTTCCCGGCCGTGAATTCCCCCCGTACACGGACCCTGCGCTTGCTGACGGCCAACATCCAGGCCGGCTCAAGTACCCGCCGTTACAGCGACTATGTGACCCGCAGCTGGTCACATGCGCTGCCGGCGGGTCGCAAGCGCAGCAGCCTGGACGCGATCGCCACCCTGGCGCGCGAACATGACATCGTCGGCCTGCAGGAGGCCGACCCGGGCAGCCTGCGCTCGGGCTTCACCAACCAGACCCATTACCTGGCCCAGCGCGCCGGCTTCAACTACTGGAGCCACCAGCCGAACCGGCGCATGGGCGGGGTCGCCTCCAGCGCCAATGGCCTGCTGAGCAAGCTGGAACCGGTGGAAGTGCAGGACCACGCCCTGCCCGGCCGCATCGGCGGGCGCGGCGTGCTGCTGGCCAAGTTCGGCGATGGTGCCGACGGCCTGGCGGTGGCGGTGGCCCATCTGTCATTGGGCGCGGGATCGCGGATGTCGCAGCTGGGCTTCATCGCCGAGCTGCTGTCCGACCACCCCAACGCGGTGCTGATGGGCGACTTCAACTGTCTGGCCGAACGCCCGGAAATGCAGGTGCTGTACCAGAAGACCCGACTGCAACCGCCCGGCTGCATCGTGCCGACCTTCCCCAGCTGGCGCCCCGACCGCGCCATCGACCACATCCTGGTCAGCAGTGGCCTGCAGACCCGCACCGTGGAAGCCGTGCCGGCCGCGTTCTCCGATCACCTCGCCCTGGCGATGCAGATCGACGTCCCGGCCGACGCCCTGCGCTGAACCGCCCCCCTGGTAGGTGCGGACCGCTGGTCCGCACGCCGCTCTGGTGGGTGCGGACCGTTGGTCCGCACGCTCTCTGCCGCTACCCGGCCTGGACCACCGGCACCTTCAATCGCCGCGCGGTCATCGTGCTGCCCACCGAAGCCAGCACCGTGCAGCCGATCGCCAGCCACTGCAGCCCGTGCAGGTGTTCGTGCAGCAGCAGCATCGCCCACAGCGCGGCCACCGCCGGCTCCATGCTGATCAGGATGCCGAAGGTCTCCTTTGGCAGGCGCTTGAGCGCCATCATCTCCAGTGACATCGGGATCGCGCTGGACACCAGCGCCACCAGCAGCCCGGCTGCCAGGATCTTCGGGTCGAGCAGCGCGGCACCGGCATGCACCACGCCCACCGGCACCACCACCAGCGAAGCCGCCAGCAGCCCCAGCGACACCGAATGCCCGGCGTGCAGGTGTCCGGCACGCTTGCCGAATACGATGTAAAGCCCCCAACACGCCGCTGCGCCCATCGCATACAGCACGCCGGTCGGATCCAGCGCCCGGCCGCCGCCCAGCGGCAGCAGCAGCAACAGCCCCACCGCCGCGCAGCCCACCCAGAGGAAATCGATCGGGCGCCGTGATGACAGCATCGCCACCGTCAGCGGCCCGGTGAACTCGATGGCCACCGCGATGCCGAAGGGAATCGTGCGCAGGGCCATGTAGAACAGCAGGTTCATCAGGCCCAGGGTGAGCCCGTAGCGCAGGAGGGTGATCGCATCCGCGCGGCCGGTCTTCCAGCGCCACGGCCGCCAGAACAGCAGCAGCAACAGCGCCGAGAAGCCCACGCGCAGCGCGCTGGTGCCCTGGGCGCCGATCAGCGGGAACAGGTGTTTTGCGTAGGAGGTGCCGATGGCCAGCGAGGTGACCGAGCCAAGCACCGCCAGCGCCGGCAACATCGGCGCGAGTCGTGAGGTCTGCATGGGCAAAGTCTATTGCGCCCGCGCCGAGCACTTGGCTCAATTGACAGCCCGTTCGTGCAACTTCTGCTCACCATGGCTACCGCCCCCGTGCTCGACAGCTTCGACCGCGCCATCCTCGGCCTGCTGCAGCGGGACAACACCCTGCCGCAGCGCGAGATCGCCGAGGACGTGCACCTGTCCACCCCAGCCGTGCAGCGCCGCATCAAACGCCTGCAGGACAGCGGTGTGATCGCGGCCAACGTGGCGGTAGTCGCCGCAGCCAAGGTCGGGCGACCGCTGACCATCATCGTCGAGGTGCGCGTGGTCAGCGAGCAGCGCGAACGCGTGGCGCCGTTCAAGCGCCGCGTGCAGGACGACCCGGCGGTGCAGCAGTGCTACTCGATCACCGGCGACGGCGATTTCCTGCTGCTGGTGTCGGCCGCGTCGATGGAAGAGTACGAGGCGATCACCGAGCGGCTGTTCGGTGGCGATGACAACATCGAGCGCTTCCGCACCTCGGTTGCACTGGGAACGTTGAAGCGCAGTTTCGAAGTGCCACTGGACCCGGTTCTGTAGCGCTGAGCCATGCTCGACTGCGCTTTGACCGCAAAGCAACAGCCGCCGAGCATGGCTGGGCGCTACAGTCGGAGACCATGAACACATCGCCCTCCCCCGCCCGTCGCCTGCGCCGCTGGCTGCTGCGCGGCCTGTGGCTGGTCATCGCGATCGTTGCCGCCATGGCACTGTGGAACAGCCCATGGGCCGCTGCACCGAAACTGCTGTGGACACTCTCGCGGATGCCTCCGGCCACCGAGCTTCCGGTGCCGGTGGAAGGTGTGCGGCCCCGCCAGATCGCCGATACCTTCGGCGCCCCACGCGGCCGTGACCGCTCCCACGCCGGCATCGACATCTTCGCCAGGCGCGGTACCCCGGTGCGCAGTGCCACCGCCGGCGTCGTCGTGGATGTCAGCGACCGCGGCCTCGGTGGCCGCCAGGTGTGGGTGATCGGGCCCGGGCGTGAGCGCTACTACTACGCCCATCTGGACGACTGGGCCGAGGGCCTGGCGCGCGGCCAGGTGGTCCAGGCCGGCGACCTGCTTGGCCACGTCGGCGACAGCGGCAATGCCAAGGGCACGCCGCCGCACCTGCACTGGGGCATCTACGGCACCGACGGCGCGCGCGATCCACTCCCGCTGCTGCGCTGACCCAGCCCACACCCGGCTCATCGGATCGATTCGTTCATTATTTGTAAATAGGAATAGTTCGTATTACGATTTCTTTCGTTTCCGGTGGCGCCAGGACGGCCTGCCCGCCCTCCCCCTACCCGTAGCGCCTCGCCTTCTGGATGCCGGCCGAGCGCGCGTGCTCGTCCAGGACCCCCATGACCCGTTCCGCCTTCCGTACCCCGCAGCCGCAACGGCTGTTCGTTGCCGTGCTCGCCGTTCTCTGCGCCGTGGCCCCGGCCGCCTTCGCCGACACCGCCGCCGATCCGACCACCCTCGACAAGGTGGTGGTCAAGGGCGAACGCGCCGAAGGCTATTCGGTGCGCCGCACCTCGGCCGGCACCCGCTTCGACCTGGCGCCGCGCGAGATCCCTCAGTCGATCAGCATCATCAGCCACCAGCGCATCGAAGATCAGAACCTGGACGACATCATCGACGTGCTGGCCAACACCACCGGCGTGACCAGCACCCAGTCCGACAGCGAGCGCACCGAGTTCTACGCGCGCGGGTTCTACATCGATGCCTACCAGTTCGATGGCCTGCCCACGCAGATGGTGCAAAACTGGAGCTATGGTGATTCCGGCCTGGACCTGGCGCTGTACGACCGCGTGGAAGTGGTGCGCGGCGCCACCGGCCTGCTCAGCGGCGCCGGCAATCCGTCCGCATCGGTCAACCTGATCCGCAAGCACGCCGACAGCGCCGAGCTGGCCGGCAGCGTGTCGGTGAACGTGGGCAGCTGGGGCCGCACCCGCACCACGGTGGACGTGGGCAGCGCACTCAACGCCAGCGGCACCGTGCGCGGCCGCGTGATCGGCAGCTATCTGGACACCGACGGCCAGATGGACCGCTATAACCAGCGCAAGACGCTGGGCTACGCCGTCATCGACGCCGACCTGACCCCGGACACCCAGCTGAGCGTGGGCTACGACTACCAGCAGAAGCGCGCCAATGGCGCGACCTGGGGTGGCTTCCCGATGCTGTACTCCGATGGCTCGCGCACGGGCTACGACGAATCGTTCAACGCGAGCCCGAAGTGGACCTACTGGGACACCACCAGCAAACGCGCCTTCGCCACCCTGCAGCACGCCTTCAGCAATGGCTGGAAGTTCAAGGTCGGTGCCACGCACGATGAGACCAAGGCTGACGACAAGCTGTTCTACCCGGCCTACAACGACTGGACCACGGGCGCATCGAACTTCGACAAGACCACCGGCGCGGGCATCTCGCCGTCCGCGGGCTTCTACAACACCGAGCGCAAGGTCACCGGCGTCGATGGCTACGTTGATGGTCCGTTCCAGCTGTTCGGCCGCGAGCACCAGTTCATGGCAGGCCTGAGCTACAACAAGCGCGAGTACGCCAACTACGGCGACTACCAGGTCGGCGGTGCCGGCCAGACCTGGGATCCGTTCGCAAGCTATCTGAACTGGACCGGCAACATCAGCGAGCCGAACTGGAACCCGCTGGCACTGGCCAGCGAGGGCACCATCACCCAGAAGGCCGGCTACGCGGCCGCGCGCCTGTCGCTGGCCGATCCGCTGAAGCTGATCATCGGCGCCCGCTACACCGACTGGAAGAGCGAGGGCGAAGGCGCCGACCGCGCGCACAAGGTCACCACGCCGTACGCCGGGCTGGTGTTCGACATCAACGGCACGTACTCGACCTACGCCAGCTACACCGAAATCTTCCAGCCGCAGACGCTGAAGGACCGCAACGGCAGCTACCTCGATCCGGTCGATGGCAAGAGCTACGAAGTGGGCGTGAAGGGTGCCTGGTTCGACAACCGACTGAATGCCTCGGTGGCGGTGTTCCGCATCGAGCAGGACAACGTCGGCCAGTCCACCGGCGAGCCGGTCATCGGCGGCACCGGCGGCGAAACGGCCTACGTGGCCGCGCGCGGCACCGTCAGCCGTGGCTTCGAGTTCGAAGTGAACGGCGAACTGACGCCCGGCTGGAACGCTACCTTCGGTGCTTCGCGCTACGTGGCCAAGGACATCAACGGCGCCGACATCAACACCAACCTGCCGCAGACCGCGCTGAAACTGTTCACCAGCTACACCCCGCAGTCGCTGCAGGCACTGACCGTCGGCGGCGGCGCCAACTGGCAGAACCGCATCTACTACGCGGTGCCGGCTTACGGCCGCATCGAACAGAGCGGCTACGCCCTGGTCAGCGCCTTCGTGCGTTACCGCCTGTCGCCGGAATGGAGCGTGCAGGCCAACCTCAACAATCTGCTGGACAAGAAGTACTACTCGCAGATCACCGGCTACGGTGCCTACGGCGATGGCCGCAATGGCTCGCTGACGTTCACCTGGGCGTTCTGATCAGACGCGGGGTACGACCGCCCCGCACCTGTAGAGCCGAGCCCATGCTCGGCTCAGAGAATCAGCCGAGCGCGGACTCGGCGCTACATCCGCAAGGCAGCGCCGGAACTGACCGGCGCTGCCCCCCTCACATCAGAACCGCAGGTCCGCGCGCAGGTACCAGTAACGGCCACGCGGGATGTCGTAGGTCGAGGCGTCATACCCGTTCAACGAGCACGACAGGCAGATCGGCGGATCCTTGTCGAACACATTGTTCAGGCCCGCGGTCAGCTGCAGCCCCTTCATCCAGTCGATCTTGTAGCCCACCTGCATGTCGTGGAAGGTGGTGGCCGAGAGCGTGTTGGTGCCGTCGGCCTGGTTGCTGCACACCGGGAATGCCACGGCATCGCCGCAGTTCTCGGTCAGCTCGGAGATGTGCCGCACCGTCCAGTTCGCACTCCAGCGATCCATTGTCCAGGCGATGCTGGCGTTGCTGGTCCACTCCGGAATGGAGCTGTCGGACACTTCCACGCCCGGCTTCTGCGGCTGCTTCTGGCCCGCCGCACCGGTGGCTTCGTAGCGACCCACGAAGGTGTTCTTCCAGCCCAGCTTGAACTGACCGATCGAGCTCTGCGGCAACGTCCAGAACAGATCCACATCCCAGCCATCGGTCTTGATCGAACCCAGATTGGTCAGCCGGTTGTTGAAGCTGCTGACCGCGCCGGTGCTGGCACGGGTGATGCCGTTGCAGTAGATCGGGTCCAGCGTGTCCACGCACAGGTCCAGCTGGGTCTGCGCGTTGATTGCCTGGATCGCGCCGTCGATGGCATGGCGGTAGAAGGTCACTTCCACATCGAAGCGCTCCGACCACGAACTGTTGCTGCCAAACCATGGGCTCCACACGAAGCCTGCGCTGAAGCTGCGCGAGCGTTCCGGATCCAGCTCGCGGTTGCCGCCAGTGGTCACCGAGATCTGCGAGTTGGCCTGCTGGAACCCGGCCGGTACGCCCAGCGCAGCACAGTTGGCCGCGCTGCCACGCGGCGGCGTACCGCCCAGGCCCACCGAGCACGGATCGAACAGCTGCAGGTCGGCACGCGCGGCCGAGCCGTACAGCTCACCGATCGATGGTGCACGGAAGCCTTCGGCATAGGTCGTGCGCAGCACGAAGTCATCGGTGACCTGCCAGCGCAGGCCGTACTTGGGCGTGAATTCACCACCGAAGGTGGAGTAGTCCGAGTAGCGCCCGGCCAGGCTCAGATCCAGCTTCTTGCCGAAGGTCGAATCGGCGAAGATCGGCACGCTCAACTCCAGATACGCCTCGTTGACGTCATAGGAACCCGAGGTCGGCTGCGACGGCACGCCGTTGTAGTGGCCGGCCACCGTCAGCGGATCGGGCTGGTACGAACCCTCGTACTTGCGATACTCGAAGCCGGTAGCGAACGACACCGGGCCGGCCGGCAGCGTGAACAGGTCGCTGGACAGGTTGGCGGTGAACAGGCTCAGTTCGTTCTGGCTGCGGTCACGCACCACCGGCTGGATCCACTTCAGCATGTCCGGGGTGATCGAACCGACACCGCCGAAGATGTTCAGCGGCACGCAGCCCGGCGTCGCCGCACAGACCGACGGATCGCCCAGCGCCATGTTGACGTTGTAGATGTTGTAGCTGCCGTAGTTGGTCTGTTCGGCCTTGTTCTTGCTGTACATGCCGTTGACGTCCCAGTACCAGCTGCGGTCAGCCGCCTGGAAGTTGCCGACGAAGCCGGTGGCGAAATACGTGGTGTCCACTTCCTGCTTGAACACGCGCGCGCCGCCTTCAACCGGGCGGCGGCCGATCAGGCTCAGGTTGTCACCCGAGACCAGGTCGAAGCCGAACGGGTTGTACGGATTGAGCGCGGACACGGTGATGTTGTCGGCCAGCGGATTGCCGGTGGCGCCATCGGGGCCGAAGAACAGCGGCTCCGGGCCGGCCTGGTTGGTCGACTCACGACGGTTGCCCAGTGCCTTGACGTACCACTGCACGTTGTCGGTGATGTCGAAGCGGAACTGACCGAACAGGCCCTTGCGCTCCGAGGGCGTCAGCACCATGTTGTACTCGGCGAAATTGAACCGGTCGGCGCTGGTGAAGCAGTGGTAGTCATCGGTGCGCGCGCAGCCGGCGCTGCCGTCGTAGCGCGGGTTGCTCACGCCGGTATTGGGCACGATGTTCTGCACCGCGCCGGTGTTCGGGTCGGTGAACATGAAACGACCCTGCGGAATGCCACCGCTGCCGAACGCCAGCCCGGTGCCGGGAATCGGGAAGCGCGACTGCTCGCGGTCCTTGGCAAACACCGGATCCTGCTTGGTCCAGCTGGCGCCCAGGAACAGGCTGAAGCGGTCGCCGCTCTTGCCCCAGGCCAGGTCCACGCCCTTCTGCGTGCCATCGCCCTTGCTGTACTCGCCATAGTTCAGGGTCACCTGGCCGCCATCGAAGTCACGGCGGGTGATGATGTTGACCACGCCGGCAATGGCGTCGGAACCGTACAGCGACGACGCGCCATCTTCCAGCACTTCGATGCGCTCGACGATGGCCAGCGGAATGGTATTGAGATCGGTGGCCGAGCCGACGCCGGATGCGGATGACTCATTGACCCAGCGGATGCCGTCGACCAGCACCAGCACGCGCTTGGCGCCCAGGTGGCGCAGGTCCACCTGCGCCGAACCGGCACCTACACCACTGCCATCGGGCGGGAAGCCGAAGTTGCCGGACGAGTTGAACTTGGCGTTGAGCGCCGAACCGGAACCGGTGAGCTGCTGCAGCACTTCGCCGATCGAGGTCAGGCCGGTGCGTTCGATATCGCCGCGCGTCAGCGTCTGGATCGGCACCTGGCCCTCCACCTCAGCGCGCTTGATGCGGGTACCGGTGACTTCCACCGCATCCAGGTTGGTGGTGGATTGTGCAGCGGCACCCAACGGTGCCAGGGTCATCACGCACAGCGCGACGGCAACCGCCAAAGGGCGGTGGTGCAGGTGATTCATTCGCTCTCTCTCCAAAGGAATGTCGGGACATGGGCCGCCGCACTCCCTCCCTGCATGGCGGCGCCGTCTCCTTTGTAAACAAGTGGTAAAAATCGCGGCGTGATGATCGACACTCTTTCACGCGGAATTGACGCAATTGCAGGCCGATTGCGTCAGATAGCTGCAGGTTATGACCGGACGATACTGTTCACCGCAGGCAGCCTTGATGCAGGCTGCGACAGCGCGCGCCGGTAGCTTCCGCATTCACGGAAAAGGCCTTTGCCGGATCGTTTCAGGAATAGTTTGAAAATTCCTTCATTCAGGAGGCCCCACCAGTCGACCCAGCGCAGACTCGCACCTCCAGCCATTCGCGGGAG
This sequence comes from Stenotrophomonas sp. pho, assembly GCF_006228405.1. Classification (NCBI taxonomy): domain Bacteria; kingdom Pseudomonadati; phylum Pseudomonadota; class Gammaproteobacteria; order Lysobacterales; family Lysobacteraceae; genus Stenotrophomonas; species Stenotrophomonas sp. pho. Next base: position 3,782,755 of record NZ_CP029759.1, read on the forward strand.
GGCCGAACATGAAAGCAGTGACTGCCGTGCCGGGCGTCACGATGGTGATGACGCTGCTTCTTTCCCTGGCAGGTGAATCGAGAGCAGGCGGCGTGATCGAGTGCAACAACTGTCCCTCTCCCAGCGATGCGGCCTTGGCCTCGGGAGAGGGACTGACGGTTGTGGTGGATTTCGAGAGAGCCGAGTTGACTGCTTTCCACGTTGAACATGACCCTGAGCGCAGAAAGTGGCGAGCACATCCGACCCAGGTTCCAGTGCAGATTGAAATGGCTTTTCTGCGGATCCTGGATGCGACGCTGTCAGCAGGGCAAGCGCCGCTCATGCAGCAATCACCGCATGAGCAGCAGTGAGACAACGCTCTATCGCACGAAGGCAATGCGCTCCATGCCAGTGGCTTCGGCCGCAGCCAATATCCGCGCCATGCCTTCGTACTCGGCCGCCGGATCGGTGGCGATGCGCAGCTCCGGCAGGTTGCCGGCATGCTCGCCCGCCTGTGCCTGCAGGCGCGCCTGCAGTTCGCCGATCGCCATCGGCTGGCCGTTCCAGCTGAGCTGGTTGGCAGCATCCAGGCGCAGCTCGATCGGCGGCGGTGGTTCGGGACGGTCGACCACCCGATCGGTGGCGTGCGGCAACTGCACGGCAATCGGCCGGGCCACGATCGGTGCGGTCACGATGAAGATGATCAACAGCACCAGCATCACATCCACCAGTGGCGTGACGTTGATGTCCGCCAGCGGGCCGCTTCTTCCTGCGCTACTGAACGCCATGTGCCGCTCCCTGCAGCCGGGCCGTTCGCCCAAGGCCGACGTTACGACGCCTGCAACCCCGTGCGGCAGGGGCTGCGCGGATTCATTCAGCTGTCGTTGCCGACGCCCGGCGTGCACGCGATGCGAAACTGAATTCAGCCATTGCCCGCTATGCTGCCCGCCATGACCCGACGCACTTCGACCGCCCTGTCCCTGCTGCCCTTGGCCACCACGCTGCTGATCGGCTGCGCCAATGCCCAGTCCCTCGATGCCCAGAACGCGCAGCTGAAAGCCGCGATCGCAGCCGCCGAACGCGGCCAGTTCGATCCTGGCCAAGCCGCTGCGCTCAGCCGTCACCCGGCCTATGGCTGGCTGGAGTACGCCAACCTGCGCCGCAACATCGATACCGTCGATACCGCGCAGGCGCAGGCCTTCCTCAAGCGCTACGACGGCCAGGCCGTGGCCACCACCTTCCGCAGCGTGTGGCTGCCCTCGCTCGCACGCCGCCAGGACTGGCCGACCCTGCTGGCCAACTGGGCGCCCACCGAAAACACCGGCCTGCGCTGTGCGCAGCTGACCGCGCGCCAGGTGACGGGCAAGGTCGATCCGCAGTGGATCAGTGAAGCGCAGGATCTGTGGCGCAAGAACGGCAAGTCGCTGCCGGACGGCTGTGATGCCGTTTTTGCCGTGCTGCAGGCACAGGGTGGCCTGAGCGACGCCCTGCGCTGGGAACGCATCGATGCCGCCGCCGATGCCCAGCAACCGGCGGTGATGCGCAGCGCTGCACGCGGCCTGCCTGCCGCCGACCTGGCGCTGGCGAACAATTACGCCGCCTTTGTCGACAAGCCCAATGCCAGCGCCCTGAACTGGCCACGCAACGAGCGCAGCCGGCGCATCGCCACCGATGGCCTGGCCAAGCTGGCCAAGGCCGACCCCGGCGCCACCGAGCAGCAGCTGCCGCAGTACGCCCAGACGCTCGGCCTGAGTGCCGACCAGCAGGGCCAGGTGCTGTACCAGATCGCGCTGTGGACAGTGGCCTCCTATCTGCCCGATTCGGCACGCCGCCTCAACGCGGTGCCGGAGTCGGCCTATGACGAACGCCTGCACGAGTGGCGCGTGCGCGAAGCGATGTCGCGCGGCGACTGGCCGGCGGCGCTGACCGCCATTCGCAAGATGGGCAGCAAGCAGCGCAGCGACCCGCGCTGGCGCTACTTCGAAGGCCGCATGCTGGAGAAGACCGGCCAGGCCCAGCAGGCGCAGCCGCTGTTCCGCGAGGCCGCGCGCGCGCCGACCTTCCACGGCTTCCTCGCCGCCGACAAGCTGCAGCAGGGCTACACCCTGTGCCCGTGGAAGCCGAACGACAGCGCACAGGCACAGGCGGTGATCGCGCGCGACCCGGCCATCCAGCGCGCGATGGCGCTGTACCAGATCGACCGCGCTGGCTGGGCCGTGGCCGAATGGAACAGCGCGCTGTCGCGCTTCGATGACACCCAGCGCCGCCTCGCCGTGCGCGTGGCGCAGGACAATGGCTGGTTCGACCGCGCCGTGTTCGCGCTCGGCAAGCAGCCGCAGGAACAGCGCCTGTACGACCTGCGCTTCCCGCTGCATCACGACGCCACCATCCGCCGCGAATCGGCACGCAACGCGATCGACCCGGCCTGGGTGGCCGCGGAGATCCGCGCCGAGAGTACCTTCACTCCCCGTGCGCGCTCGCCTGCCAATGCCATGGGCCTGATGCAGGTGCTGCCGGCCACCGGTGCCAGCGTGGCCAAGTCGATCGGCCTGACCGGCTACGGCGGCGCCGACAGCCTGTACGACCCGGACACCAACATTGCCATCGGCACCGCCTACCTGCGCCAGCTGATGAACAAGTACGACGGTCTGCCGTACGTGACCATCGCCGCCTACAACGCCGGCCCGACCCCGACCGCACGCTGGCAGGGCCAGCGCCCGGGCTTCGATCCGGACCTGTGGATCGAGACCATCAGCTACAAGGAAACCCGCGAGTACGTCGCCCGCGTGCTGGCCTTCAGCGTGATCTACGACTGGCGCCTCAATGGTGATGCCCTGCCACTGAGCGACCGCCTGATGGGCCGCCTGGTCGACAAGCGCAAGAACTTCAGCTGCGCCGCCAACGCCGAGCAGGGCGGCGATTGATCGCACAGCGGTCGTGCCGGCGGCTGGCCTCGATCGGAATATGCACCGCCTGGGTGCTGCTTCGGGGTGGCGCGGCCTGCCGTGATGCCTCTGTATTGGTAGTGCCGGCCGCTGGCCGGCAACCGCAGCCATTCCGAAGCTGCCGGCCAGCGGCCGGCACTACCGGAACATCTGCGCCGGCCGTGCGATCATTCCCCCATGAAGATCTATCTTGTCGGCGGCGCCGTGCGCGACCGCCTGCTGCAGCGCCCTGCCGGCGACCATGACTGGGTGGTGGTTGGCGCCACGCCCGCGCAGATGGAAGCGCTGGGCTACACTGCGGTTGGCCGTGACTTCCCGGTGTTCCTGCACCCGAACACGGGTGAGGAATACGCACTGGCGCGCACCGAGCGCAAATCCGGCCGCGGCTATCGCGGCTTCGTGGTGGATGCTGATCCGGCCGTAACGCTGGAAGAAGACCTGCAGCGCCGCGACTTCACCATCAACGCGATTGCCTGCGACGAAGACACCGGCACGCTGGTCGATCCCTACGGTGGTGTGCGCGATATCGAGCAACGCGTGCTGCGCCATGTCGGTCCTGCGTTCGTCGAAGATCCATTGCGCGTGCTGCGCGCGGCCCGTTTCATGGCGCGCTTCGCACCGCTGGGCTTTACCGTCGCCGAAGAGACCATGGCGCTGATGCGCGAGGTCGCCGCCAGTGGCGAGCTGGACGCGCTGGTGCCGGAGCGCGTCTGGCAGGAACTGCGCAAGGCGCTGGTCAGTGAGCGGCCCTCCGCCTTCCTGCGCACGCTGCACGATGCGCATGCCCTGGGCCCGATCCTGCCCGAGCTGGAAGCGCTGTACGGCGTGCCGCAACGTGCCGAGTTCCACCCCGAGATCGATACCGGCATCCACCAGGAAATGGTCAGCGACATGGCCGCGAAACTGGCGCCGGGTGATGACCTGGTCGGCTTCGCCGCGCTCACCCACGATCTCGGCAAGGGCCTGACCCCGCCGGAGGAATGGCCGCGCCACATCATGCACGAGCAGCGCGGCATCAAGCCGCTGAAGGCACTGTGTACGCGGTTGAAGATTCCCGCCGAGCACCAGCAGCTGGCCGAAGCGGTCTGCCGCGAGCACTTGAACGTGCACCGCATCGACGAACTACGCGATGCCACCGTGCTGGAACTGCTGGGCCGCTGTGATGCGCTGCGCCGGCCGGAACGCGTGGCCCGCATCGCGTTGTGCTGCGAGGCCGACAAGCGCGGCCGGCTCGGTTTCGAGGATGCCGACTACCCGCAGGGCGAAACGCTCAAGCGCCTGCACCGGGCAGCGCTGTCAGTGCAGGCGCGGGATCTGGATACCACGCATCTGAAGGGCCCGGCCATCGGTGAGGCACTCGCCAAGGCCCGGGTGAAAGCCATCGCCGCTGCCCGCTGAAGCATCTGGTGATGCCGGCTGCTGGCCGGCACCTTCACATCGCCCGTCTAACGACGGCGCTTCCGCGAGAAATGGTCGACAGCATGAGCACCCAACATGATGGGTTGCATCAAGAGGAACAGCCATCCACCCAGCCGGAGCGTCTCCACCGGATTGAACCGGGTGATGAACGCAGCTGCCAGAGTCAAACCCACAAGAAGGCCGATCTCATAGACCCACAGCGATCGGTTAGAACGCTTGCCCACGATGCTCCTCCCCATTGAACAGGACGCGCTTGCAAGCCATCGCAGCCGTCCTGCACCACGGGTAGTGCCGGCCGTTGGCCGGCAACCACGCAATCGCTGGATTCAGTGCGCCATGCCGCGGGTAATCGCCGCCGCACGCTGCTTCAGCTGGGCCACGGCATCGGGAATCATCTCCATGCCCACGTCCAGGCCCGGGTTCAGGACCAGGCCGACGCCGTCGCCGATACCGGCCAGCAGCGCGTGCACCGCGATCGGCATGGCATGCGCAAACTGCGGCAGCTGCTCGTGCCACAGGCCCGCGCGCTCGGGGGCAGTGAACACCGCGAACATCGGCTCGCCGCTCTCGCTGGTCAGCACCAGCGGCGAGATGCTTTCGTCCCAGGCGCCATCCTCACCAATGGCCTTGTCCAGCAGCACGAACGCCGTCGAAGTCAGCAGGCCGTCGAGGAACTGCGCTGCGGTCAGCGTACCGTCCTGGGCCTGCAGCAGGCGCACCTCGAGGTCGTTGAGGGGTTCGAACGGGGTGTCGTGGTCCATGGTCGGTTCCGGTACGTGGTTGCAGGCTGCAACTTTAACAGGCCGGGAGTGAGGCACGGCAGCGTATCGGTAGGGGCTTCAGCGGCCGATGAGACTTTCTGCGGGAATGCCCAGGTTGCGGTGAAGCTTCCGGATCATTTCAAGAGTCAGACCGCGCTTGCGATTCAACACCTCATAGACACGGTTGAGCTGGCCGATGGAGGGCACCAGATCCTTCACGGTCAGACCGCCCTGCTCCATGCGGAAGCGGATTGCATCGATGGGATCTGGCGGCTCGATCGGGTAGTGCTTCGCTTCGTAGGCTTCAACCAGCGTTACGAGAATTTCAAATCGATCGCCATCTTCGCTGCCCGGCTCCGGCTCGTTGTCGACATAGGCCGAAATCATGCGCAGCGCGTTTTCGTAGTCGCTTTCCGTACGGATGGGATGGATGTTCATAGAAGCTCCACAGTGTCGGCGTCGATCCGGTCGTACTCGGCGTGGGTGCCAATGAACTTGATGTAGACCACTTGAAACCTGTAACCCACAGCGACGATGAGCCGGTAGCTGTTGCCTTTTATGTTGAACACCACACGACTATTGGCCACGAAACTTGCGCTTGCGTAACGTTGGCGTACGTCATGCGGTGTGTCCCAGACGGCGTGCCTCACTTCGTCATACCAGGACCTCAGCGCTGCTTCCGAATCAGGGTGACGTTCCCAGAATCGTTTCAGCGTCGCCAAAGCAACCACTTTCATTCGGATATCCTAGTCCCAATTTGGGATATAAGCAACCGTGTCATCTCCATCAGCGGCCGATGTATCCGTGCCGCCACATCCATCCGGCCACCGCCAGCGCGGCGCCCCCTAACAGCATCAACGGCAGGCCGAAGCGGTGCCGCCACGGGATCGGCACCCCACCCAGCTGCTGGTCCATGGTCTCGGTATCCAGCACCCAGCCGTGCTCGCAACGGGTACAGGCCAGTTCGTAGCGGCGCTGGTAGGTGAAGCCGAACAGCAGGTCGATGCGCGCCATTTTGTAGCGCAGCTGCGGGGCGAATTCGGTTTCGGTCTGGCAGCGCAGGCAGTGGTGGGCTTCGGTGGGGCCGACGATCAGCACCCGTTCCTGTTGACCGATCAGGATCATGACCGGGTGCCTTGGCAGGCGGGCTGGGCCAGCAGCCAGGCTTGGGCGGCGGCCACGGTGGCGGCGTCCCCGTCGACGCGCTGGTCGGGCTCGATCTTCAAGCCATCACCACGATCATTGCGGTCCCGCATCACGCTGGTGGTCAGCAGCAGGCGACTGCCATCGGCAAGCGTGTGCACGACATTGCCAGTGGAGACACCCGCAGTAGGCTGACCGAAACTCCGCGTCTGCGGACGACCACGCCACGCCAGCACCGAGGCCTCGCCCGAACTGCCGGTGCGCGGCCCGAACAGCACCGCCACCGGCGCGCCGGGCTGCCGCAGCACATAGCCGGACTGGCCGAAGTCCAGCACCGACTTGCCTGCACGCTGTACAGCGGTCGCGGTCAACGTCCAGCGCTCCGGCCCCTGTGCGGCTTCGAACGCTCCCACATCTTCGTTGTTCACCACCGAGGTGCGCAGCAACGGTGCCATGCCCAGCAGCATCGGCCACATGTTGCCACCGCTGTTGTCACGCAGGTCGACGATCCAGCCACAGCGCATGCCGTCGTCCTTGCTACGGATTACCTGCTGCCACCGCGCGGCGCGCTGGATGTCCTGGCGGAATTTCTCCTGCGGCGTCGCGCCGGGCATAGGGGCATAGCCCTCGATGACCACCCAGCCGATGCGCGCATCCACCGCATCGACGGCCTTGGCCTGGTCCACGGCGGCGGCACCGGCCTGCTGCGCGCGCGCAAGGGATTCACGCTGGCGCTGGGTCGTGGTCCATGCACCATGGTGGCCGGTGCTGAGCGCAATGGCTTCGCGCAGAACGGCCAGCCGTTGCGCGGGGTCGCCCTGCGCCGATTGCAGGCGGATGCGGATGGCGGGCCAGTCCACCCGATCGCGATACAGCGCCTGGCGTTCAAGCAGGCTGAGGATCTCGGCCAGGGCCTCCGGCGAGGGCACCTCGACCGTGCTTGGCGTATCGGCCATGGCGCCGGTCGCCAGCAACACGAACATCAGCGCGCCGATGCGACGCACTCCCTTGCGAACCTGCATGCGACGCTTCCTTGTCGTTGAGTCAGGACCGCAGCATAACCGGGGCATGATCGCTTGCGCCACGCGCGAACTGTCGTATCCGGCCCGGTCGCTGATTGCAGCAAGGCGGCTTGCGTGCAGTCACCACATTGCAACTTTGCCCATGTCATCGCGGCGCACAACGCGCCAAGGTGGCCCCCGTCGGCGCTTCCTGCGCTGACCGGGATTGGCGTCCTGAATGAAGCTTTTCACGAGCGGGCTTGCAACGTCGTTGCCTGCCCGAACAATGCACCGTCCGTCGTTCTGCGGCGGGCGGTGCGTGGGGATCCCCGGATCCGCCGGCGTCATTCCTCGTGAAGAGCTTCACCGGCACGCCAACCCGCACCGCCCGCCACCTTGCATCCCGCAGGTGGCCTTGCCTTGTGAGGTTGCTGCCATGAACACGCCCTACCCCACCTATCCGCGCCTGCAGGCACTGCTCGGTGCTGCATTGCCCGACCTGCAGCTGTCCACTACGGCAGCCGAAGCGCTGGAAGATGCGCTCACCGAAGCCGACGAACAGGCGCCGCAGTCGGCGTTCTTCGCCGGTTGCGCGGCATCGCACACAGCCACGGAGCCGACGGCCAGGCGTGGCGCGAGCGGCAACTCAGCGAGGCGCGCGGCCGGGAACTGGCCGAGGCGACGCGCTGTCTTGCCGCATTGTCCGCCTGCGGCGGTGTGTTGCTGGCGGCGCAGTCGGCGCGGGAGATGGATGGTGCGCAGGCGCAGTGTCCACCGCAGGTGGAGGAAGGGCTGCTGCATGCGGTGGTGGTGCTGGCCGATCATGCCGGAGCGTTGGTGGAGCCGGATGCGTGCGCGCCGTTGTCGTAGAGCCGAGCCTACGCTCGGCTGCGCTGTGCTCATGGCGTCGGTGGGTTCAGTGCCGACCAAGGTCGGCACCTACCAGAGCAGGGTCCCCGAGCGCAAGGGCGCTACCAGTCCGCGCGCAGCCCGATGTTGCCTTCGATGATGCGGCGCTTCTCGTTGCGGTCGCCGCCCAGCTCGCGCGTGTAGTCGGCCACGGCGTACGCACTGATGGTGCGGTTGAAGCGCCCGACCACACCCACGCCGGCTTCCAGCGCGCGTGAACGCTGCGAATTGATGATCACGTCGTCGTCGAAGCGGATGCGATCCTCGCCGGAACGACCATGCCAGTAATTCAGCTTGAAATACGGTTGCCAGCCGTTGTCGGCCAGCTGGTAATCGCCGGCCAAACGCAGGCCCACACGGCCGGTCCAGGCGTTGTCGTTGTCGAAGCGCACGCTCGATATTTCATCGCGACGGTCATCCAGCGAAGTGCGTTGCCAGATCACCTGCACCTGCGGTTCCAGCCACCATGCGGACTGCCCGAAGTGCAGCAGCGGCTTGCCAGCCTCCACCGACACACTGGTGCCGTCGCCGCTCAGGCCGAAGCCGAGCCCGCGCGAGGCCGTCGTAGCGGCTCTGCATCGCCACGGCGTCGATGTAGGCACCGCTGCTGTCGGTGAACGTCCAGTACAGGCCCACGTGCTTGTCGTCCAGGCGGTTCTGGCCCACCTGTACGTTCTCCCAGCCCAGTGCCAGGCCGGTGGTCTTGCCCTGCGCGCGGGTGCGGCCGACGAACACGCCGATCTGGTTGCGGTGGTTGTCCGACGCCGCAGCCCATACGTCGAGGCCGGCCTGCAGGCCCATCACGTCGCCATCAAAGCCGGGCTGTGCATCGCCCTTCCAATGGATCTCGCTGCTCTGCCCCACCAGGCGACCCCAGGCGGTGCGGAATGCGCCCTGGTTGTACAGCAGGCGCTGTTCGCCCTGCCGCTCGTGGAAGGTACCGAGGCTGGCCAGCGAGGTCTCGCGCAGCAGCGGCGGCACCACCGCGTAGGCGGCGGTCTCCACGCGGTACAGCGGTACCACCGCGCCTTCGGCCGGGCGTGCACCCGGCGTCGGCGGCGCGCCGGTACCGGGCAATGCACCGCCGGCCACGGGCACGTCCGGCACCGCCGGATCGCTGGGCGGTGCCACCGGCGCCGGTTCCGGCGGCGGCGGCGGTGGTGCGGTCTCGCCTGCGGTCAGGTCCGGATCGATGGCGCCTTCGGGCGGCGGTGGCGGCGCCGGGGCAATGGGGGGCGGGGGTGCCACCGGCGGCGTCAGCGGCGGTGGGGTGGCGCTGCCACCACCGTTGGGTGCCGGCGTCGGGCCGGTCACCAGCGTCGAACGCAGGTACCAGTTCTCGCTGGTGCCGGCACTGACACCGCCCTTGAACAGGAAGTACTCGTAGGCACCGGCCGCGACCGGTGCAAACAGCGAGAACGCGCCCGGCGCGGTGCGGCCACCATTCAAGGCCTGCACCACCAGGATGCCGTCGGCCAGCGTGGCCGCGCCGCTGCCGCCGGCATTGAGTACGCCGATGCCGGTGGTGCCGGTGGCGATACCGCCATCGATCACCAGGCGATCGCTGGGCGAGTTGTCCGCGCCCAGCACGGTACGCAGGTACAGGCCCCCGCCGTCACCACGGTAGTTGCCACGCACGGTGAACACGTCGCCGGCGCCGGTACCGGTCAGGTCGATGCGCCCGGCATTGACCATCTCCACCAGTGCAGCACTGTTGAATGGGCGGATGGCATGGCCGCCACTGCCCGCGTAGACGGTGCTGGTGTCGTCCACCGTGAGCGTACCGGTGCCGGTTGCGCTGTCGCCCAGCACCAGGTCGCCATCGAAGCTCAGCTCCGTGCTGTTGGCCAGGCTGATCGCCTCCCAGTTCTGGAAGCGGCCCACGCCTGCGGTCTTGACGTTGCTCAGGTTGAGCTGGTCGATGCCACTGCCCCCGTCGAACAGCGGCACCGCACCCAGGTTGCCTTGGTTGAGGTTGCTGAGGTTGGCCACGTCGTTGTCTGGGCCCATGTCGATCGCACCGTAGACAATGCCACCGCCGCTCCAGTTGAAGGTGTCATCGCCGGTACTGAGCAGTATCTGCCCGCGCACGGTACCATCGGTGATGGTCACGCTGTCGTTGCCGCCGCTGACGCTGATGTTGCCGCCGATGTAGGCCGTGCCCGAAATGATGATGGTGTCGGTGTCGAAGCCGGTCACCACGTTGCCATCAACAGTACCGCCGGACTGGTCCCACAGGTTCTTGTCCAGCTTCATGTTGACGCGGCCGATGCGGCCTGCGGTCATCCAGGCCTGGTCGCCATCTTCGAACGCACCGACGATGCGGCCACCGCTCATGCGGAAGGTATCGATGTTGTCGCCCTGCTGCAGCGCGCCGATCGTGCCGCCACTCATGACGAAATCATCGCGGCCACTGCCCTGCGCCACCACGCCGGTGACGGTGCCGCCGGTGACGGTCATCTGGTCATCGCCGCTACCCTGGTCGATGCTGTCGATGGTGCCATTGCCCAGCAGCAGCACATCGTTGCCATCTCCTTGCAGGACGCCGCCGCTGATGCTGCCGGCCTGCATCTCGAGGCGGTCGTTGCCCGAATCGAACTGTACGCCAGTGCGCCCGCTGATCGTTCCACGGTTGACCAACACGCTGTCGCCGGCGCCAACGAACTGCAGCGCGATGTTGTTGCCGGTGCTGATGCTGCCCGAATTCTCGACACGGCTGCCGCCACCGAGCTGGACCGCCCCCCCCCACCGAACTGATCGTGCCGAGGTTGGACAGCAGGTGCCCGCCGGCCCCGACCAGCGAAATCGCACTGCCACCACCGCTCTGCTGCAACTGGGCACCGCTGGCGACGTTGACGCTGATGCCCGCTTCGCCGCTGGCTGTGATAGGCACCGTCTGCGGATTCGGCGCGTTGGCATCGCAGGTGACCGTCTGGCCGGTGACCGGCGCGACGGTGCTGCAGCCAGCCCAGGCGGCGCTGGCGGTCAACAGCACCATGGACGGGACAGCCAGTGCCTGAAGCACGGAAACGGTGAGGCGGCGCGGACGGAAAGCGCGCGGGACGGCACGGGTCATACAGTTCTCCTGGACAGGGAATCAGGAACTGCAAATGCACACTGCTGCGTGTGCAGTCTGGCGTGATGTGAACCGTTTCGATAGGTGAACTTGCGTGCGGGAAATCACATTTCGGATGTGAAATCGCCGGGCCCTCACGCCAATGTGATGTGGCTGAAATCGTTCATTTTTCCGGCATCCGGAATCACGCGCAAAGCATCCACGCATGGCGTGGATCTACTGATCCTGCATCGCCAATCGATTCAATCGTGGCACCTGGTAGATCCACGCCATGCGTGGATGGCGTTGGCGGATGGGGTCAGATCTTCAGGTAGATCTTCCGCCGGTCCAGCCACCATGCCACGCCCCACCAGAGTGCGACGAACGCCAGCGCCTGCAGCATCGATGCCAGCTCGAGCGCCTGCGGCATCGCGGCGGCCAGCTGCTGCCAGATCCAGCTCCAGGCACCGCTGGCCATCAACGCCACCGACATCACCGAGGCCCCCAGATACGCGGTGATCGCATTGACGCCGAAGCGCCGGCCCAGCGCCGGCCATCCTTCAGGTCTATCAGCACGTGGCCCAGCCACAGCGCCAGCGCGGCCAGGCCACCGGTCCACAGCACGTAACTGGGCGTCCACAGCTGCTTGTTCAACGGCAGCACCCCGGCCAGCAACAGGCCCAGCACGGCGGTCGCCACGCCCAGCCCGGCCAGTGCCGTCGGACGCCCGCTGCGCAGCAGGCCACCGGCCAACAGGCCGAGCACGGTACTGCCCAGTGCACCCAGCGTGCTCAGCAATCCTTCCGGGTCATGGCCGAGGCGGGTATCGGCACGCCATTGATAGATCCACGGTGCGAACAGCGTGGTGTCCAGGCGGCTGGCCGGGTTGGTCCACGGCGCCAGGTCACCGACGCCCAGCAGCAGCACCGTGTACCCCACCAGCAGTCCAACAAGCATGCCGGCCTGCATGCGCGGCCGTGCATACACCGCCAGCACACCCACCAGCGCCGCGCACACGGCGATCCGTTGCAGCACCCCCAGATGCGGAAGTGGTGTGTATCCAGCGCCCACCAGATCAGCAGATGCAGCAGCGCACCGGCCACCAGGATGCGCAGCGCGCGCTCCAGCACACCGCGCGCCAGTGCAGGACGCGCAGCGGCATCCAGCGCGCGCGGTGCCACGCTGAAGGCCATCGACACGCCCACCAGGAACAGGAAGAACGGGAACACCAGATCGGTAGGCGTGCAGCCATGCCATTCCGAATGGCGCAGCGGCGCGAACACTGCACTCCAGTCGCCTGGATTGTTGACCAGCAGCATCGCCGCCACGGTGATGCCGCGCAGGGCATCGATCGAGCCCAGACGGCGTGGCGGCGTACTGTTCATCAGGCGGCCTCGTACTGTCCGGCAATCCAGGTGCCACGTACCTGCAGGGCGTCATCCAGCAGCACCAGGTCGGCCTGGTAGCCCTCGGCGATGTGGCCCAGGCGGTCGTCGACATTGAGGAACTGCGCCGGGTAGGTCGAAGCCATGCGCGCGGCTTCGGCCAGCGGCTGGCCGAGCAGCTGCACGGTGTTGCGCACCGCCGTGGCCATGTCCAGCGCCGAGCCCGCCAGCGAACCGGCGGCATTGCGCACCACGCCGTCGATGGCGGTGATGGTTTCGCCGTACAGCACGTAGCTGGGATCATCCGCACCGACCGGCGGCATCGCATCGGTCACCAGCAGCAGGCGGCCGCGCGGCTTGGCCGCCAGTGCCACGCGCAGGCTGGCCGGATGCACGTGCACGCCATCGACGATGATGCCGATCCAGCTGTCGCGGTCTTCCAGCGCAGCGCCCACCGCGCCGGGCTCACGGCCCTGCAGCGGCGACATCGCGTTGTACAGATGGGTGAAGCCACGCACACCGGCATCCAGGCCGGCGCGGATCTCTTCGTAGGTGCCTGCGGTGTGGCCGGCGGCCACGATCACGCCACGTTCGACCAGCGCGCGGATGGTCTCCAGCGGCACGCGCTCCGGCGCCAGGGTCAGCAGGGTCACCCCGTTGTCCAGCGACGCGGCCAGCGCGATCTCTTCTTCGTCCGGCACGCGGAACTTGCTGGCATCGTGCGTGCCCTTGCGCGTCGGCGCGATGTAGGGCCCTTCGAGATGGATGCCGATCACGCCCGGCAAGCCCTGCGCGATCGCCTCGCGCATCGCACCGATGGCTTCGCGCATCACCGCCACGTCATCGCTGATCAGCGTGGGCAGCATCGCGGTGGTACCGAAGCGGCGGTGAGCCTGCGCGATGGTACGCAGCGAGGCAACATCGGGCGTGTTGTTGAACAACGCGCCGCCACCGCCATTGACCTGCACGTCGATGAAGCCGGGCAGCAGCCAGCCGCCGCCCAGGTCCACCTGCTCGGCAGCATGGCCAAGCTGTGGTGCGGCGTCGGGCAACAGAGCGGTGATCTGCCCGTTTTCGATCACCACCGCCAGGTCATCGCGGAAATCATCGCCGGCGAGAATGCGGGCGTTGCGCAGCACCGTTGCCATCACACCGTCTCCGTAACCTTGTTCAGATGCGGCGGCAGATCCGGGTTGAAGCCACGACGCAGCGCCAGCGCATTGATCGCGCGATAGAAGCTCTGCACGGTCAGCAGCGGTGCGCACAGCGGGTGCGGTGCGGCCGCCACCGGCAGGTTGCCGCCGGCCCCGGCCAGCCACACCTGCGCGCCCCGTGCAGAAAATTCCTCGACCACCGCGCGGGTGCCGGCGCCGGTTTCGTCGGGCTGGGCGAAGGCCAGCACCGGGAAGCCGCGGTCGACCAGCGCCATCGGGCCATGCTTCACTTCGGCCGAGCTGTAGGCTTCGGCGTGCAGGCTGCAGGTTTCCTTGAACTTCAGCGCCGCTTCCTGCGCCGCGCCCAAGCCCAGGCCACGGCCGAGCACGAACAGGTTGGTGGCCTCGACCAGGCCTTCGGTCACCGCACTCCAGTCGCACTGCCAGGCTTCACGCATCGCGTCCGGCAGCAGGTCCAGCGCGTTGCGCAGGCTGCTGTCCTGCTTCCAGTAGGCGGCCAGCTGCAGCAGTGCAGCCAGCGAGGCCAGGTAGCTCTTGGTCGCCGCCACGCTCTTTTCGGCACCGGCATGCAGCGGAATGACCGTGTCGGCCAGCTGCGCCAGCGGCGAATCCTCGACGTTGACCAGCGCGATCACGCGTGCGCCAGCGGCCTTGGCCGCCTCGGCGTTGCGCAGCAGGTCCGGGCTCTTGCCCGACTGCGAAATGACGATGAACAGCGCACCGCGCAGCTGCAGCGGTGCGGCATAGACCGACCCCACCGACGGCGAGGCCGACGCAACCACCAGGCCCAGCTGGGTTTCCAGCAGGTACTTGCCGTAGGTGGCGGCATGGTCGGAGCTGCCGCGTGCACAGGTGACCACGAACGGCGGCGGCGCCGCGCGCAGGCTGGCGGCCAGGGTTTCCAGGGTGGCGTGGTTGCGCGAGAACTGGCGGGCAACCACGTCGGCCGCTTCGGCGGCCTCGGCGAACATCAGGGTGGACGTGGGGTCTGACAGCGACATGGCGGGCTCAGGCAGGATCGGAAGGAAGGGGGCGTGCGCCGGCCGGGCGCATCGGCGCGGTCGAGCCGCGCACCACCAGCTGCGGCACGAAGCCCTGGTTGTGCAGCGGTGCCGGCGCATCGTCGTAGGCGTCGCTGCGCAGTTGTGCGATCAGCAGGCGCGCGGCGTGGCGGGCGATGTCCTCGGTGGCCTGCTTGGCGGTGGTCAGCGGTGGCCACGACTGGCGCGAGAACGGGCTGTCCTCGAAACCGGCGATGGACAGGTCGTAGGGCACGTTCATGCCGGCCGACTTGGCGGCGGCCAGCACGCCGGCAGCGATTTCGTCGTTGGAACCGAAGATGGCGGTGGGCGGTTCGCGCAGCGCCAGCAGGCGGCGCGCCCCACGGAAACCATCGTCGAAGGTGTAATCGCCCTGCACCACCAGGTGCTTGTCCACGGTCATGCCGTAGTCCTTCAGCGCCGCTTCGTAGCCGGCATAGCGTTCGCCCGAGGAGCGGTGCGAGCTGCCGCCCCAGAGGAAACCGATGCGCTGGTGACCGAGCTGGATCAGGTGCTCGGTGATCTCGTAGGCCGCCTCGCGGTCGTCGACGAACACGCAGGCGCCGTCGGCCGGGTCTTCGGTGGCGGCGATGATGCGCACCAGCTTGATGCCACGCGCGGTCAGCGCCTGGATCAGGTCTCGGCGCTCGGACATCGGTGCGGTCAACACCAGCCCGGCCAGCCGCGAGCGCTGCACCCAGTCGGCCAGTTCATCGGCCAGCAACGGCGAGCTCGAATCACAGGGATGGATCTGCAGGCCGAAACCGGTCTCGCGGCACGCGGCCAGCACGCCGTTCTGCACGCCGATGATGTGGTACGGGTTCGGGTTGTCGTAGACCAGCCCGATCACGAAGGTAGTGCCGCTGCGCAGGTTGCGCGCGGACGGATCGGGCTCGTAGTCGAGCTCGGCGATGGCATGCAGCACCCGCGCACGGGTGGCCTGCATCACCGAGGGCTCATTGTTGATCACCCGCGAGACCGTCTTCAGCGAGACCTTGGCCTTCTCCGCAACGTCCTTGATGGTCGCTCTGCGCATGGGTTTTCCCTGGGGTTGGCTGCAGTCCATCATCGCCGATCAGGCCTTGTCCTGCGGCAGGCCGGCACGATGGCCGATCACCGAGTAGAACAGGATGTACAGGTAGCACGGCACCATCAGCAGCACGAACACCAGCTGGAAGTCGATGTGCTGCTTGAGCACGGCGAACAGCTGCGGAATGATCGCGCCGCCGGCGATGCCCATCACCAGCAGGGCCGAGCCGGTCTCGGTGAAGCGGCCCAGGCCGCGGATCGCCAGCGGGAAGATGGCCGGCCACATCATGGCGTTGGCGAAGCCCAGCAGGGCCACGAAGGCCACCGAGACGTAGCCGTGGGTGGCCCAGGCGCCCAGGCAGAACACCACGCCCATCACTGCCGAAATGGTCAGGTAGCGCGACTGCGAGACCAGGCCGGGGATCGCCAGCAGGCCGACCACGTAGCCGGCCAACATCGCACCCAGCGTCAGCGAGGTGAACATCTTGGTCTGGTCCAGCGGCAAGCCGAAACCGTGACCGTAGGTTCCGATCGCATCACCGGCCATGACTTCCACGCCTACGTACACGAACAGGCACAGCACGCCCAGCCACAGATGCGGGAACTGGAAGATGCTGCGGCGCTCGGCCGTTCCCGGTGCACCTGACGGCGTTGCATTGGCTTCGGAGGACTTGATCTCCGGCAGAGGCGAGAACAGCACGGCCACCGCCAGCACCACCAGCAGCGCGGCCATCGCCAGGTACGGCGCATGGATCTTGGCGGCGAATTCGTTGAGCAGCGCGACCTTGGTGACCGCGTCGGCGGCCTGCACCTGCTTGTCCAGATCGCCGATGCCGTGCAGCACCAGGGTGCCGATCAGCACCGGCGCCAGCATGCCGGCGATCTTGTTGCAGATGCCCATCAGCGCGATGCGGCGTGCCGCCGTTTCAATCGGGCCGAGGATCGAGATGTAGGGGTTGATCGCGGTCTGCAGCAGGGCGAGGCCGCTGCCGATCACGAACAGACCGCCGAGCGCGCCCGGGTACCAGCGCTGGGTGGCGAATTCACCGAACAGCGCGGCCCCCCCGGCCATCACCAGCAGGCTCAGGCTCAGGCCCTTCTTCATGCCGGTGCGGCGAAGGATCCAGGACGCCGGCAGGGCCAGGAAGAAATAGGACAGGTAGAACACCATCAGCACCAGGAAGGCACCGACCTCGCTGAGTTCGAAGGCCAACTTGACGAAGGTGATCAGCGGGCCGTTGAGCCAGGTGAAGAAGCCGATCAGGAAGAACAACACGCCAACGATGGCGATGGAGGTGGCCACGTTCGGGCGCGCGCTTGCAGCGGGGACGGCGGACATCAGGAGGGCTCCTGCGGCGACGGCCGCAGAACGCGGCGTCGGAGAGTGGCTGGGAACAACGTTGTCACATTCTTTCGATGGACAACGGCGGTTTGTCAACTTCCATGCACGCCTGCCTGAACCTCGTGCTGCACTGCGCAAGTCCGCCGCGGTACGCCCCGCTGAATGCGCGGCAGGCCTAGAGCCCCGTGCACCAATGGTTCCCACGTGAAACCCGCACTCACACCGTGTAAACGTTTACTGCGCGCCGCATTCGTTGCGACGCAGCAACGAAAGTGTCACGAACTCGTTGACATCGTTGTCAGCGCGGTTACAGACTCCGCCCCAATCGCCGCCCCCGATCCCCGGGCCGGCCCACCTGCAGCAGGAGCCCGCGTGATCGCCAGCCACCCCGCCCCGTCGCATGTCCTGTCCCGCGTCGCGCCCTCGTTCCTGGCCGCCGACGTCGGTGGCACCCATGTGCGCGTGGCCCGGGTCCAGGCCAGCGGTGACGCCACCCATCCGGTGCAGGTGCTGGAGTACCGCAAGTACCGCAATGCCGACCATGCCGGCCTCAGCGCGATCCTGTCCGACTTCCTGGGCGAAGGCCCGCGGCCCACGCATTGCGTGGTCGCCAGCGCCGGCTATGCCCGCGAAGACGGCACGGTGATCACCGCCAACCTGCCGTGGCCGCTGTCGGCGCGCCAGGTGGAAGCCGAGGTCGGCCTGCAGCGGGTCTACATCGTCAACGATTTCGAAGCGGTGGCCTACGCCGCCGCGCAGGTGGACGCCAGTGGCGTGTTGCACCTGTGCGGGCCGGAGACCGCCGCGCGTGGCCCGACCCTGGTGGTCGGCCCCGGCACCGGCCTCGGTGCAGCGCTGTGGATCCCCACCGCGCACGGCCCGGTGGTCCTGCCCACCGAAGCCGGCCAGCCGACCCTGGCGGCCAGCACCGAACTGGAAATGGCCATCGTCCGCCACATGCAGCGCGACCGCGCGCACGTGTCGATCGAGCATGCGATCTCCGGCCCCGGCCTGATGAACCTGTACCGTGCGGTGTGCGCGCTGCAGGGGCAGGCGCCGACCCTGGCAAGCCCCGACGCAGTCACCGCTGCGGCCATGGCCGATACCGATGCGCATGCGCGCCAGGCGCTGGATGTGTTCTGTGGCCTGCTCGGCAGCACCATCGGCGACATGGCGCTGTTCTACGGCGCCCACGGTGGTGTCTACCTGGCCGGCGGCATCCTGCCGCAGATCCGCGAATACCTGCACGCCAGCACCTTCGTCGAACGCTACCTGCAGAAGGGGCCGATGGGCGAAGCGCTGGCACGCATCCCGGTAAAGGTCGTCGAGCACGGCCAGCTGGGCGTGGTTGGCGCTGCCAGCTGGTACCTGCAGCAGTCGGCCGCCTGACACCGCAACAGGCTTCAACGCAATCGCAGCACGCAGTACGTGGCACGCCAACGCACGGGACTTCGCCGCCGCCCCGCGCATGTCATCGCAACCGTAACCGAACACCGCCGCCGGCACCCAATCGAGTGATGAGGAGAGACATCATGAACACCCGCAAGACCCTGCTTTCGGCCGCCATCGTCAGCTGCATCGCCTTCAGTGCGCACGCGCAGCAGGCGGCCCCGACCGCCACCGATCTGGACACCGTGACCGTTACCGGCATCCGTGGCTCGATGGAGAAGTCGCTGGACACCAAGCGCGAAGCCAATGCGCGCGTGGAAGTGGTCACCGCCGAAGACGTGGGCAAGCTGCCCGCGCACAACGTTGCCGATACCCTGCAGCGCCTGCCCGGCGTGAACATCAGCTCGTCCAGCGCCGACGAAGGTGGCTTCGATGAAGCCGACCGTGTCAGCCTGCGCGGCACCAGCCCGAGCCTGACCCAGACCCTGATCAACGGCCACACCGTCGGCTCGGCCGACTGGTTCGTGCTCAGCCAGGGCAACAACGTCGGCCGCAGCGTCAGCTACTCGCTGCTGCCGTCGGAACTGGTCAGCTCGGTGGAAGTGAACAAGTCCTCGCAGGCCAACCTGCAGGACGGCGGTACCACCGGTACCGTCAACATCATCACCCGCAAGCCGCTGGAGTTCTCCAAGCCGTTCACCGCGGAAGGCTCGATCGGCATGGTGCGCTCGGACCAGGCCAAGTCGAACGACCCGCAGTACTCGGCACTGTTCAACTACAAGAACGAGGAAGGCACCTTCGGCGTGATGGTGCAGGGCTTCAGCCAGAAGCGCGAGCTGCGCCGTGAAGCACAGGAAATCCCGGGCGGCTTCTTCAAGATCGGCGCCGGCGATCCGGTCGCCAAGACCAATCCGGACCTGATCGGCGTCAATGTGCCGGGCCTGCTGGGTTCGACCCTGTTTGAGCAGACCCGCGAGCGCAAGGGCGGCCTGGTCTCGTTGCAGTTCAAGCCGAGCGACAGCCTCACCCTGGGCCTGAGTGGTTTCAGCTCCGAGCTGAAGGCCAACAACTACAACCGCAACTTCATGATGTTCGGCAACAGCTTCGCCAAGTCGCAGGCGCCGGATCCGGGCTATGTGGTCAAGGACGGCGTGCTGACCAACGCCAGCTACAGGGGCGTGCCGGGCACCGACTATGCGGTGTACGACATGATCTACCGCGAGTCGAAGGCCAAGTCGAGCTATGTCACCTTCGATGCCGACTGGCAGATCAGCGACAGCCTGACCGCCACGTTCCAGGCCGGCAGCACCAAGGGCACCGGCGAGACGCCGCGCCAGTACATCGCCGAGGTCACCCTGGCCAACGGCGGCGGCGCCAGCTGGGCCACCCACGGCAATGGCTCGCCGATCGACTGGAACGTCGGCGGCGACCTCTCGCCCAACGGCGTGACCAGCTTCGGCACCTGGGGCAACCAGCAGGTCACCGCTGAAGACAAGGAGAAGTGGGCCACGCTCGACTTCAACCAGTACTTCAATGATGGCGGCGTACTGAGCTCGATCGACTTCGGCCTGCGTTTCGCCGACCACAAGCGCGAAGCGCTGTCGCCGGAAGGTGCAACCCCGGGTGACATCTGGAGCGCGCTGAAGAACGGTGCCACGGCCAACTATCCCAGCGGCTTTGCCGGTGACATCGGCGGCACTTTCCCGCGCAACCTGTGGTACTTCACCCCGGGCGCGCTGAAGGACGCGGTGACCAACAACTCCACCTGGCTGGCCGGCAATGACGGCCCGACCGGTCGCCACAACTATGGCGCCGAGTGGAAGGTGAAGGAAAAGAACTTCGCCGGCTACGTGCAGGCCAACTTCCGCGGCGACTGGTGGAGCGGCAACGTCGGCCTGCGCTACGTCAACATCAAGCAGGACATCGACACCTACAACGCCGTCAGCAAGGCCGCAGATGCCGATGTCAGCAGCCTGTTCGGCATGTGGGAGCGCCTGGCCTTCCAGAACAAGCGCAACCGTGTCCTGCCCAGCGCCAACATCAAGTTCGACCTGGACGACTCGCTGGTGCTGCGTGTCGCCGCCTCGCAGACCCAGACCCTGCCGGACTACTCGGCACTGGGCGCGTCCTCGTACGGCTCGGACCTGAACCGCACCGGCGGCGGCGGCAATCCGAACCTCAAGCCGACCCTGTCGACCAACCTGGATGCCAACCTGGAGTGGTACTTCATGCCGCGCGGCCTGCTGTCGGTGGGTGCGTACCACATGAAGCTGAAGGACTACATCGCCTTCGACGTGGTCTCGCGCCAGCTCTACAGCGAACTGACCAACCAGCTTGAGACCTACCAGATCTCCACCCCGATCAATGCCGACGGCAAGGTCACCGGCGTGGAAGTGGCCTACGAGCAGCCGATCGGCGAGTACTTCGGCATCAATGCCAACTACACCTACGCCAACGGCACCACCTCGCACACCTGGTCGGATGGTTCGCACAACCTGCTGGGCACCTCGAAGAACACCTACAACGTGGGTGCCTACTTCGAGAACGAGCGTTTTGGCGCCCGGGTCAGCTACACCCGCCGTTCCTCGTTCCTGATCAGCCTGTCGGGCACCAACCCGTATTACCAGGATGATTTCGGCACGCTGTCGGCATCGCTGAGCTACAAGGCCACCGATTGGCTGAGCATCAGCCTGGATGGCCTGAACCTCAACAACCCGACCTACAAGTACTACCAGACCGCGGCCATCCCGACCTCGTTCTACAGCAACGGTCGCCAGTACTACCTCAACTTCCGCTTCAAGTACTGATCCAGTGGCAGCAACATCGCCGAGTCGTGCACGCACGCCGGGCCTGGGTCATTCCGGGTCCGGCGTTTTTCATGTATAGCGTTCATCGCACCGTTCCAAGGAGTCGTTCCGATGGTCAAGCCTTCCCGCGCCCGGATGCGCAGCGCAGTGCTGCTGGGCAGCCTGCT
This sequence comes from Stenotrophomonas sp. pho, assembly GCF_006228405.1. Lineage (NCBI taxonomy): Bacteria > Pseudomonadati > Pseudomonadota > Gammaproteobacteria > Lysobacterales > Lysobacteraceae > Stenotrophomonas > Stenotrophomonas sp. pho. The sequence continues at coordinate 3,804,301 of NZ_CP029759.1, forward strand.
CGCCCTGTTGCCGGCACTGCCCGCACTCGCCGCCGATCCCACGCCGGCCGCTGAAGCACCGGGTCCGCAGCTGCGTGCCGGCAGCCTGATGCTGATTCCCGCCCCGGCCACGGTGCAGCCCGGCCTGGGTAGCGGCATCACCGTACGCGCCGATACCGCGCTGCACGCCGAAGGCGAAGCCGCGCAGCGCGTCGCCACCCAGTTCGCCGACCTGCTGGCCCGCAGCGGCGGTCCGCGCCTTACGCCGGCCCAAGGCAAGGCGGCAGGCACGTCGGGCAGCATCCGCTTCCAGATCATCCCGACCTTCCGCGACAGTGGTGAGAGCTACACGCTGGAAAGCACCGCGCAGGGCGTGCTGGTGCAGGCCGGCAACGAAACCGGCCTGTTCTACGGCGCAACCACGCTTGCCCAGCTGGCCACGGGTGGCAGCAACGGCGTGCTGCCGGCGGTGCAGATCCAGGACGCGCCGCGCTTCGGCTGGCGCGGTTTCATGCTCGACTCGGCGCGGCACTTCCAGAGCCTGGACGAGATCAAGCATGTGCTCGATGCCATGGCCGCGCACAAGCTCAATACCTTCCATTGGCACCTCACCGATGACCAGGGCTGGCGCATGGAGATCAAGCGCTACCCGAAGCTGACCGAGGTGGGCAGCTGCCGCCTGCCGGCCGGCGACAGTGGCATCGATCTGGCCAGTGGCAAGGAGCATCCTTACTGCGGCTTCTACACGCAGGAGCAGATCCGCGAAGTGATCGCCTATGCCGCCAGGCTGCATATCCAGGTGATTCCAGAAATCGATGTGCCCGGCCATGCCACCGCGGCGATCGCCGCGTACCCGGAACTGGGTTCGATCAACACCCCGCTGAAGCCGATCAGCGAATGGGGCGTGTTCCCGAACCTGTTCAACGTGGAGGACAGCACCGTCACCTTCCTCGAGAACGTACTGGAAGAAGTGATCGCGCTGTTCCCTGCGAAGTACGTGCACGTCGGCGGCGACGAGGCGGTCAAGGACCAGTGGGAAGCCTCGAAACAGGTGCAGCAGCGCATGCGTGCGCTGGGCATCAAGGATGAAATGGCCATGCAGAGCCACATCATCAAGCGCCTGGAGACCTTCCTGGAGCAGCACGACCGGCGCCTGATCGGCTGGGACGAAATCCTCGAAGGCGGCCTACCACCGCAGGCCACGGTGATGTCGTGGCAGGGCACCGAAGGTGGCCTGGCTGCAGCCAGTGCCGGCCATGACGTGGTCATGTCGCCGGTGGGGTACCTGTACCTGGATTACCTGCAGACGGCCTCGCCGAATGAACCGCCGGGCCGCCCGACCCAGGTCAACCTCGGCAAGCTGTACAACTTCGAGCCGGTGCCGGCCGAGCTGGCGGCCGACAAGCGCCAGCACATTCTCGGCCTGCAGGCCAACATGTTTACCGAGCACACGCGCACCTACGCGCGCCTGCAGCACAACCTGTTCCCGCGCCTGGCCGCCGTGGCCGAGACCGGCTGGAGTACGCCGGAACATCGCGACTTCCGCGATTTCCTCGCGCGCCTGCCCGCGCAGCTGCAGCGCTACCGTGCCTGGGGCCTGGCCTACGCGCAGACCCCGTTCGAAGTGGGCGTGGACTACACCGATGATCGCGCGAAAAACTCCGTGACCCTATCGCTGGCCAACCCGCTGGGCTATGAAGTGCGCTACAGCACCGATGGCCAGCCGGTGACCGGGCAGTCGCCGTTGTACCAGCAGCCGCTGACCGCGACGCTGCCGACCACCGTGCAGGCCGCCGCGTTCTACCAGGGCCAGATGCTGGCCGCGAAGCCGACCATCGCCACGTTCACCGCGCAGTCGCTGCTCAGCCGCCGCAGCGATGCGCTGCTCAGCTGCGTGGGCAAGAAGGGGCTGGTGCTGCGCCTGGAAGACGACGGCCCGCGCGAGGGAACGCGTGCGGTGTTCAACGTCGACATCTTCCAGCCATGCTGGCGCTGGCCGCAGGCGCAGCTGGACGGCATCGGCAGCGTGGAGGTCCGCGCGGGCCGCATTCCGTACTACTTCCAGCTGGCCCACGATGAACCCAAGCGTCGCTTCGAAAAGGCCCGGAGCGCACATGGCGAAATGCTGATCCGCCGCGGTGATTGCACGGGCAAGGTGCTGGCTCAGGTACCGCTGCCGGCCACGCCCGATGCCGGTGGCTTCGTGACCCTGCGTGCGGCGCTGCCGAAGGGCACGCAGGGCACGGGTGACCTGTGCATCAACTTCACCGGCGATACGCGCCCGGCGATGTGGGTGCTGGATGAGGTCACGCTGAAGAAGTAACCGCAAGCCTGTCCTGGCGCAATCCATCCACGCATGGCGTGGATCTACTGTAGAGCCGAGCCCATGCTCGGCTGCCTTTCGGGAGGGAGCCGAGCACGGGCTCGGCTCTACAGGAACCTCAGCCCCGCCAGCGCATCAGCAGATCGCACAACGGGGTCAGCGCCGTGGCCATGCCGGCCAGCACGCCGATCGTGTTGGCCAGCGCATCCATCGGGTCAGCAGTGCGGTTGCTGGTCAGCGCACCCTGCGCGAACTCGATGCCGACGCCCATCAGCACCAGCCCCACGCCCACCCACAGCAGCGGGCGCCCCGGCCGGAACAGCTGCACCGCGCTGCCGGCCAGGATGAAGTAGGCGAGGAAGTGCTCGCCCTTGTCGCTGTTTTCCGGCAGCGGGATCGGCGGTGGTGGGATCAGGCAGACCACGATCACCAGCAACACCGCCAATGTCCAAAGCGCGGTCCACAGCCGCTGCCGCCGCAGCGGCTTGATCAGCGGCAACGCATTGCTCACAGGCGCCAGCTCAGGTCGCCCAGTTCGAACGCCGGCTCGAAATCGACACCACGCTGCAGGCCGATGGCCTGGAAGCGCTCGCCCATCTCGGTCGGCAGGGTCAGCTTCTTCACCTGGTCACGCAGCTGGATGCGGCCGACCTCATCCGTACGCTCTTCGGCCAGCAGCAGCACCTGGTCCAGGCCGTTGCCGAGCAGGAAACTGGCCTGGCTGCAGTACCCCGCCAATTCGAAACCACCGTGCATGCCCGCCTCGGCCATCGCGGTGAAATCCACCGACGCGGTGATGTCCTGCAGGCCGGGCCAACGATGCACGTCGTTATGCACGTGGTGGCGGTAGAACGCGCGGACCGTGCCATCGTCGCGGTCGTGCTGGTAGAACTCGCTGCGGCTGTAGCCGTAATCGACAAACAGCATCGCACCACGCTGCAGGCCGCCAGCCACTGCCTGCAGCCAGTACGGCAGCTGCGGCAGCACCTCGGAGCGGTAACCGTCGGCAAAGGGCTTTTCCAGGTAACGCTCGATGTGGCGCACCGCACCGTTGAGCAGGATGTCAGCGGGCTGCGCGCCACGGATGAAGTTGCCTTCGCCATCAAGCTCGACGGTTTCCTCGTAGACCTCGCCGTCCCGGATCAGGAAGCGCGGGGTCGGCAGCGCGTCGATCACCTCGTTGGCGAACACCACGCCCTCCCACTCCTCCTCGAACGGGCGGTCGATCCAGTCCACGCGCGCGGCCAACTCGGCCGGCAGGTTCTGCTGCAGGCGCTGCTGCTGGCGCTCGCGCAGGTCGGCGCTGGGTTCGAGGATGGCGTAGCGCGACGGCAGCGCGTCCAGTTCGGCCAGGCGCAGCAGCACGGCCTCGGCGAATGCGCCGGTACCGCCCCCCAGTTCCAGCATGCGGGCCTGCGCGCCCAGCTGCGCGAACACCGGCGCCAGCGCATTGGCCACGCTGCCGGCGAACAGGCTGCCGAGCTCGGGTGCGGTGGTGAAGTCGCCGCTGCCACCGAACTTGCTGGCGCCGGCGCTGTAGTAGCCCCAGCCGGGGGTGTACAGGCACAGCTCCATGAAGCGCGAGAACGGCATCGCCCCGCCCTGCGCAAGGATTTCGGCACGCAGGGCGGCCGCCAGCTGGTCGCTGTGGGCCAGGGCATCGGCTTCGGGCAGGGGAAGGTGGGCTGCATGGCGTCTTCGAATGCGGTGACAATGGTGCACAGGATAGCCGAGCCTTGGAGGACCCTCGATGAGCGATACCCACCCCGTGGTCCTGATCACCGGCAGCGCGCGCCGGATCGGTGCGGCCATCGCCCGCCAGTTCCACGCCTGTGGCTGGTCGGTGGTACTGCATGCCAACACCTCCAGCGCCGAACTGCAGCAGGCCGCGTTCGATTTCGACAATGTGCGGCCGGGCAGCGTGCTTGCGCTGCAGGCCGACCTGCGTGACGCCGACGCCCTGCCCGACCTGGTGGAACAGGCCGTTACCCACTTCGGCCGCCTGGACGCGCTGGTCAACAACGCCTCCAACTTCTATGCCACCCCGCTCGGCCAGGTCACGGCCGAGGCGATGGACGAGCTGTATGCGGTCAATGCGCGCGCGCCACTGCTGCTGTCACAGGCGGCCGCGCCCTACCTGCGCCGCCAGCAGGGCTGCATCGTCAACCTGACCGACCTGCACGGCACCGATCCGATGCGCGACCACATCGCCTACACGATGGCCAAGGCCGCGCTGGAGATGGCCACCCGTTCGTTGGCGCTGGAGCTGGCGCCGAAAGTGCGGGTCAATGCGGTGGCGCCCGGCGCGATCCTGTGGCCCGAACAGGGCAAGGACGATTTCGCCCGCGAGGCGCTGCTGGCGCGCACGCCTTTGGCGCGGATCGGTACGGTCGAGGAGATTGCCGAAGCGGTGTACTGGCTGGTGGCCGAAGCCAGCTTCGTCACCGGCCACACATTGCGCGTGGATGGCGGGCGCACGGTAAGTTGAGGCGCTGCCGGGATCCACAACAGGGTCAGATCCCTTTTCCCGCCGGGAAAAGGGATCTGACCCCATCACTCAAGGTCAACCACCTCGAACGCCTCGCCAAACTGCGCGTGCGCGCGCCACAGCGTGGCCAGGTCCAGCCCGCTGACCGGATCGATGAAGTCTGGCGCGATGTCGGCCAGCGGCTTCAGCACGAAGGCATGCTTCAGTTCGGGACGGGGAATGCGCAGGTGGCCGGGACCTTCCACCACCAGGTCGCCGTAGAACACCACGTCGATATCCAGGGTGCGGTCGGAGAAGCGCGGCCCGCTGCGGTCGCGGCCGTGCGCGTCTTCCAGCGCATGCAGCCAGTCGTCCAGTTCCTGCAGCGGCAAGTCCGTCTCGATCGCCACCGCGTTGTTGAGGAAGGCCGGGCCGTCGAAGCCGACCGCGGCGGTACGGTAGGCCGGCGAGACCTGCAGCGCGCCGAAGCGCTCGCGCAGGGCCGCCACCGCGGCGTGGAGGTAGCGGCGGGGCTGGACATTGCTGCCCAGGCTCAGGAGCACGGTCGTCATGCGGTTCAGGTGGCAGCGATGGGGGCGTGGACATGCCGTCGTCACGGCGGCCTGCCTACAATCCGGGACGCACATGATAGGGCACCGACATGACCTATTGCGTTGGAATCGAGGTGGACGAGGGCCTGGTCTTCGCTGCCGACACCCGGACCAATGCCTCGCTGGACGATGTACGCGTGCATCGCAAGCTGCACGTGTTCGAATATCCCGGCCAGGCAGCCTACGTGCTGATGGCGGCTGGCAACCTGGCCACCACCCAGTTGCTGGTGTCGCGCCTGGGGCGCGATGCCGACGAGCGGCGCTCACCCAACCTGCGCGACATGACTCACCTTTTCGAGGCCGCCGCGTACGTTGGCCAGTTGCTGGTGGACAGCCAGGTGCACAGCAGCCACAGTGAACATGGCCACGATGGGGTCAATACCCAGGCCACGCTGATCTTCGGCGGCCAGATTGCCGGTGAGCGGCCTGGGCTGTACATGATCTACCCGCTCGGCAACGCCATCGCCGCCTCACCGGAGACGCCCTACCTGCAGATCGGTGAATCCAAGTACGGCAAGCCGATCCTCGACCGCATCCTCAGCCCCGCCACGCGCCTGGAGGATGCCGCCCGCACGGCGATCGTCTCGTTGGACTCCACCATCCGTTCCAATCTGTCGGTAGGCCTGCCGATCGACCTGGCGCTGCTGCGCGACGGTGAACTGCGCATCGGCCAGCAACTGCGGCTGGGCGCGGATTCAGCGCTGTACGCCGATATCCACCAGAACTGGTCACGGCGCCTGGAACAGGCGGTGGACGCCCTGCCGCGGTTCCCCTGGGAAACGCTGGACCGGTAGTGCCGGCCGCTGGCCGGCAACCGCAATGATCCCACCGCACGGGGATGCCGGCCAGCGGCCGGCACTACCCTTTGTCAGCCCAGCGCCTCGGCCACTGCGCGGAACACCTGTTGCATCTGCAGCGGCTTGCGCAGTATATGGACGTCCACGCCGGCCGGGAAGGCATCGGCAGGCACCGCCACCGCCGCATCCTCCAGCACCAGCGCCGGGCCGCGATAGCCCAGCGCAGCCATCTCGCCCAGCAGCTGGCTGGCCGGCAGCAGCTTTGAGCCGGCGTCTGCAATCACCAGCGCCGGCATCGCCTCCTGCTGCATCCAGCGCAGCGCCGCCGGGCCATCAGAGGCCAGCTGCAGCTGATACCCCTGGCTGGACAGCGCGTTGCCGAGCAGCGACAGGCGCGTAGCTTCGCCGTCGACCACCAGGATCGACTGGCCACTGCCCAGGGCCACCAGCTGCTCGATCGGCTCGCTGCCGTCGCTGGCTTCGTGCATCGGCAAGCGCAGCTCGAAGCAGGTGCCCTGCCCCGGCTGGCTGCTGACATGGATGCTGCCGCCGGCGCCTTCGACGATGCGCTTGCAGGAAATCAGACCCAGGCCGGTGCCATCGGCCTTGGTGGTGAAGAAGGGATTGAACAGGTGCGACAGCGTGTCCGCATCCATGCCGATGCCTTCGTCGGACACGCAGATCTGCATCCAGTCCACGCCATCGCGCTGCCCGGCATGGCTGGCGGTCAGGCTCAGGCGGCCACCGTTGGGCATCGCCTGGATCGCGTTGAGCGCCAGGTTCAGCATTACCTGCTGCAGTTCGGTGTAGTTGGCGTCGACCACCAGGCCTTCGTCCAGCACCTGCAGTTCCAGGCGCACGGCATCGGGCACGTTGCTGCGCAACAGCAGCGCCACCGCGTCGAACAGGCCGTCGATCTCGATGCGCTCGCTCGGCTTGCGCGAACCACGCACGAACGACAGCATCGACTCGGCCATCTCATGGCCGCGGCGGCCACACTCGGCGATGACGTCGGCCAGGTGGTGCAGCTGCGGATCCTCGGTGCGGGCCTTCAGCAGGTCCGGCATGATCAGCAACGGCTGCAGGATGTTGCGCAGGTCGTGGCTGAGCCCGGCGGCAAGCAGAGACAGGCTTTCCAGGCGCTGCGCACGCATCAGTTCGGTTTCCACGCGTGCGCGCTCGACCGCACTGCGTGCATCGCGGATCGCACGCGCGACCGCCGAAGGCAGGCGCGCAGGCTGGTGCTTGATGATGTAGTCGTTGGCGCCCTTCTGCAGCGCCGCTACCGCATTCTCCTCACCCATCGTGCCGGAGACGAAGATGAAGGGCACCTCCGGTGAGGTCTCGCGCACGATGCGCAGCGCGTCGTCACCGGAGAACCCCGGCATGCTCAGGTCGGACAGCACGATGTCCGGCTGGAACACAGCCAGTGCCTGGCGCAGTTCCGCCTCGCTCTCCACACGCTCGAAGCGGGCCTCCAGGCCCGCGTCGAGCATCTGTTCGGACATCAGCTCGGCATCTTCCGGTGAGTCTTCCACCAGCAGGATGCGCAGCGCCCCCAGGGCGGGACCGGTCAGGGGCATGGGCTCACTCGAGTTCCGGTGCCTGGTTGATCAATGCCCAGAACTTGCCCAGCGTCTGCACCGCGCCGAAGAACTGGTCCACGTCCACCGGCTTGACCACGTAGGCGTTCACGCCCATGTCCCAGCTGCGGGCCAGGTCACTTTCCTCGCGCGAAGACGACAGGATCACCACCGGCAGGCGCTTGAGTTCTTCGTGCTCGCGGATCTGCCGCAGCACTTCCAGGCCATCCATGCGCGGCATCTTGATGTCCAGCAGCAGCACCGCCGGCAAGCCTTCCTCGCGGTTGGCGAAGGCGCCGCGGCGCAGCAGGTAGTCCATCACTTCCACGCCGTCCTCGACGTGCACGATGGGATTGGCCAGACGCGCTTCTTCCAGGGCGTCGATCGCCATTTCGGCATCCGCCGGGCTGTCTTCGGCGAGAAGAATGGTGCGCAGAGTCGTCATGCAGAGGGACCTTGTTTGTCCGCGTCGGTCGCGGGGGGCAGGTAGAAGTGGAAAGCAGCGCCGACGTCCGGTTCGGCCTCGGCCCAGATACGGCCACCATGGCGGGTCAGCACGCGGCGCACGCTGGCCAGGCCGATGCCGGTCCCCGGGTAGTCACTGGCCTTGTGCAGGCGCTGGAACACACCGAACAGCTTGCCGGCGTAGGCCATGTCAAAGCCTGCACCATTGTCGCTGACCGTGAACTGATGGCCGCCGTCGGGCTGCTGCTGGTAGTCAACGCGGATCTTCGCCGGTTCGCGGTTGCCCGAGTACTTCACTGCGTTGCCGAGCAGGTTGAGCCAGACTTGGCGGATCATGTTTTCGTCGCCCACCACGATCGGCAGCGGCGCGATGCTCCACTCCACCTGGTGCGCATGGCCGCTGTTCTCGGCCTCGGCCTGCAGGTTGGAATCGAGCATGGCGCGGGTGTCGGCCACCAGCGACTGCATGTCCACCGCCTGCTGCCGCATCGCCGCACGGCCAAGTCGCGAGTAGACCAGCAGGTCGTCGATCAACGCTGCCATGCGCCGGGCCGAACTGGAAATCACGTCCAGATAGTGGCGGCTCTTGTCATCAGCCTGGTCGCCGAGGTGGCGCGACAGCTTGTCGGAGAATCCTGCCACGTGGCGCAGCGGTGCACGCAGGTCATGCGAGACCGAATAGCTGAAGGCCTCCAGCTCGCGGTTGACCTCGGACACCTGCGCAACCTTTCCTTCCAGCTGGCGGTTCAGCTCTTCGACGCGCAGCTGCACTGCGCGCTGCATGGTGACGTCGCTGATGGTCAGCAGCACCACCTCGTCATCGCTGTCGGGCAGCGGCATGCGCCGCGCGTTGAGCAGCATGTAGCGCACCATGCCGTCGGCGGTGCGCTGCTCGTGCTCGAAGTCCCACAGTTCGCGACCGCGCGACAGTACGTCGGCCAGGCGCTGCCGGACCACCGGGTCCTGCCATGCGTTGTCGCCAACGTTTTCCAGCAGCAGGCCGTCGGCGCGCTCGTCCTGCAGGCCGTACAGCTCAGCGAATGCTGGATTGTGCAGCTGCACGCGCAGGTCGCGGTCGAGCAGCACGATCGGTTCGCGCACGGTCTGCAGCACCGACGCCGCACGTGCAGCCGAGCGCAGCGATTGCCGCTCCGCATGCAGGCGACGGCCGATCTGCCGCTGCAGCAGCCACAGCACCAGGCCGAGCAGCGCCAGCTGGATCACCAGCGAACTCCACGACACCAGTTCGGTCTGCTTGCGCTGGCGTGCCGCCTGCTCGGCGCGCAGCGCCAGCAGCTTCTGCTCGCTGGCCTGCAGTTCTTCCACCAGCCCGCGGATGGGATAGCGCGTACTCAGGTCCTGCACCAGCTCGCGCTGGTCGCTGTTCGGTTCGGACCTGGCCAACTCGCGGGCAAGTGCCATGCGGCCTTCCAGCATCGATTCGATCCGACCGATGCGGATCAGCTGGTCGGGATTGTCGCGGGTCATCCGGCCCAGTTCGGCCAGGCGCCCGGGAATTTCATCGGCCCGGGCCATGCGTTCGCGCAGGCCGGGGGCATCCACGCCCTTGGACAGGGTCAACGCGGCCGATTCGACATCGCGCACATCGGCCTGCAGTTGCTGCAGTGCCACGCCCACGGCCTGGGTGTGGTTGACCCAGGCCATCGCTTGTTCGCTGTCCTGCTGCAGTTTACGCAGGGTCAACCACGGCACCACGATGATCGCGGCGGCGGCCAGCGCCAAGGCCGGCAACCGCCAGCGGTCCCAGATGTCGTCACTGAAAACCAGCGCCATAGTTCCTCGTCAGCTCTGCCGCGACGCGTTGGCCGGGTCGAGCCCGGTTGCGGCGGAACCGGCAATATAGCGCAGGCGGTCACAACTCTGGAATTTCCAGCGCGGTCGGCTGAACGGGTTGGCAATCAGACCTGTAGGGCCAAGCCCATGCTCGGCTGCCTTGGAGTGCCAGCCGAGCATGGCTCGGGTCTACAGGTCAGCGGGCGCCCCACGCGGGACGCCCAACCGGTTCAGCGCTTGGCGGCAGCGCTGACCTTCAATGCGGCGGCATCGACGCGGGTCACGCCCTTGATGCCCTTGGCGGTGGTGACCGCCTTGTCCTTCTCGGCCTGGGTGGCCACGGTGCCGCTCAGGCTGACCACGCCGTTCACCGTTTCCACCTTGATCTCGGTGCCCGGGACGTTGCTGCTGGTCAGCAGGTCCGCCTTCACCTTGGTGGTGATCCAGCTGTCGGTCACCGGTTCGTTGGAATCATGGCGATCCGCGTGGGTAGCCGGATGTGCGCTGGTGGTCGGCGGGCTCTTCGCGGCCGGGTCCTTGGCGAATGCGGCCGAGGAGGACAGTGCCAGGCCCAGCGTCAGGGCAGAAGCAATCAGCGTGCGAGTGGTATTGCTCATCGTGTCGTTCTCCTTCGGGATGTGCTGCCAGTCTGGACAAGCGCACGTGGAGCAGGCGTGGCGTCGTGGTCATGCCGCCGTGAATCGAAGCGTTTCCAACGGCAACGGTTCAGTTTTGGGCTGTCCGCATCTGTCGTTTACCCTGCCCTTCCCCCCTGCCGGAGCTCTGCCATGCGCCCCGACCTGCACCTGGCCCTGATCGGCTACGGCCTCGCCGGCCGCGTCTTCCATGCCCCTCTGATCCAGCACACGCCCGGCCTTGTCCTGCACAGCATCGTCAGCTCGCAGCGCGACACGTTGCTGCGCACGTTCAGCAACGTACACGTGCGTGCAACGCCACAGGACGTGTTCGACGATCCAGCGGTGGATGCGGTGGTGATCGCCACGCCGAACGAACAGCACGCGCCGCTGGCGATGGCCGCGCTGGCCGCCGGCAAGCACGTGCTGGTCGACAAACCCTTTGCGCTGGATGTGGCCGAAGCGGAAACAGTACTGGCCGCAGCACGCGACGCCGGCCGCATCGCCACCGTGTTCCAGAACCGGCGCTTCGATGCCGACTTCCTCACGCTGCAGGCGCTGCTGTCCGAAGGCACGCTGGGCGAGGTGGCCGAATGCCATGCGCATTTCGACCGCTACCGGCCGCAGGTGCGCGACCGTTGGCGCGAACAGGACGGGCCAGGCAGTGGCCTGTGGTACGACCTCGGCCCGCACCTGCTGGACCAGATGCTGGTGCTGTTCGGCTGGCCCGACGCCATCGATGCGGATCTGGCCGTGCAGCGCCAAGGTGGCGCCGGCATCGACTACTTCCACGCCGTACTGCACTACCCACGGCATCGCGCCATCGTGCATGCCGGTTCGCTGGTGGCTGCCCCTGCCCCGCACTTCAGCGTGCATGGCAGCAAGGCCAGCTGGATCAAGTACGGCCTGGATGTGCAGGAGGCCCAGCTGCGCCGCGGCGTAGCGCCGGGTGCGCCCGGATGGGGCATCGATCCCCGGCATGGCGAACTGGTGCACTGTGATGCAGAAGACAATGTTCTGCGCAGCACCGTCGACAACCTGCCCGGCGACTATCGTCGGTTGTATGCGCAGTTCGCAGCGGCGATGCACGGCGACGGCGAAGCGACGGTCAGCCCGATGCAGGCATTGCAGTTGATGCGGCTGCTGCAGGCCGGCATGGACAGCGCGCGCGAAGGGCGGCGGATCGCGTTGGACTGACCAGTAGATCCACGCCATGCGTGGATGACGTGGCAACGATCGGAGACGGCTTTTGTAGAGTCGAGCCATGCTCGACTGGCTGCATGGGGTCAGAACCCTTTCCTGCGGAAAGGGATCCGACCCTGATCTGCCCGGGGTCGGATCCCTTCGGCAACGCCGAAGGGCTCTGACCCCACCGCAGTGCTTACGACTTCTTGATGGCGTGGCCGCCGAATTCATTGCGCATCGCCGACAGCAGGCGGTCGGTGAACGAATTGGATTCCCGCGAACGCAGGCGTTCCAGCAGCGACAACGTGATCACCGGTGCCGGCACGTCCAGCGCGATGGCTTCGGCCACGGTCCAGCGGCCTTCCCCGGAATCCTCCACGTATGGCGCGATGCCATCCAGCGACGGATTGCGCTTGAGGGCTTCGGCACTCAGGTCCAGCAGCCACGAACGCACCACGCTGCCGTGGCGCCAGACTTCGGCTACCTGGGCCAGGTCCAGCGCCATCTCCTGCTTGCGCTCCATCAGCGCGAAGCCTTCGGCATAGGCCTGCATCATCCCGTACTCGATGCCGTTGTGGACCATCTTGGTGAAATGGCCGGCGCCGGATGGACCAACACGCGCCCAGCCGCGATCCTCCGCCGGAGCCAGCGTGCGCAGCAGCGGTGCGATCTGCTCCACCACCGACGCTTCGCCACCGACCATCAGGCTGTAGCCTTCCTGCAGGCCCCACACGCCGCCGCTGGTGCCACAGTCGACGTAGCCCAGATCGTCCTCCGCCAGCGCCTTGGCGCGACGGATCGAGTCCTGGTAGTTGGAGTTGCCGCCGTCGATGACGATGTCACCCTCGGCCAGGTGCGGGGTCAGCTGTCCCAGCGTCTGGTCGACGGTTTCACCCGCCGGCACCATCAGCCACACCACGCGCGGCACCGGCAGCGCGGCCACGGCGGCGGCCAGCGAATCAACCACCTCCAGGCCGGCCTCTGCAGCACGCTGGCGCGCACTTTCGCCCGGGTCGTAGCCGACCACGCGGTGGCCGCCGCGATGCAGGCGCTGGGCCATGTTGGCGCCCATGCGGCCGAGGCCGATCATTGCAATATCCATTGTTTCACCTTCAGTTGGGGTCTAGGGTCAGGCTGCCTGGCCTGCCGGTAGCCGCGCAGTGGCGCAGCTGCGCCTCGCGCCAACGCCGGTAGAGCGTGGTATGCAGATTGTGCACCGCTAGGTCGATCGAAAACGGCGTTCTCGGGTTGCGATCGAGCAGGCGGACGATGTGGTAGCCGATAGGACGTATACCGCGCGGATGCACGTAGATCACGAACTGCTGGTAGAACGGATCGTCCAGCAGCTGATCCATGCGCACCAGAGCCGCGTGGTAGCGCGGTGCCAGGCGCGCGCGCAGCTGTGGATCGCGCTCGAACAGCAGGCGCTCGAAATAGCGCTGGCCGATGCGCGGGATGTCCTGCGCCAGTTTCCAGAGCTCGGCATTGCGCTGGTCGTACCAGGCCAGGCCAGCGTGCAGTGCCAGCGCCTGCGCAGCGCCCTCGCCCACCTCGACCACCACGAAGTTCTCGGCCTGGTTGCTCAGGTCGTCCAGCGTGCCTTTGTCGTACACATGTTCGATGAAACCGGGCACGCCCACGAACGCCTGCCGCCCCATCGCCGAGGTGCGCACCGCCTTGCCATCGGCGAAGAAGTCGCCCGCATGCGCGCCGAGCAGGATGCTGTCGGTGTCGTGCAGCGCGAGGAAGGTGCCGATCGACAGTTCCTCCGCTGCGAACCCTGTGTCGAACGCAGCATCGCCATACAGCTCTCGCTGGGTGGCCAGCTGTGCGACCTGGCGGCCGACACCGCATTCGGCACGCACGGCACCGCTGTAGAACGCCTCCAGCGCATGGCTGTTGCCCGCGCGGGGCACGAAGCCACGACCGAAACTGCGTGTACGCTGCCAACCCTGTGCCGGTGCGCCCTGCAATCCGAAGCCGATCCATCCCAGCTGCGGGCCGGAGAAGCGGAACGTGGGATTGCCCTGCAATGCCGAAGTCGCGCGCCGCGTGGCCGCCCCCAGCTCAAAGGCATAGGCGCAGACGGTGGCGGGGTCATCCAGCAGCTGCTGCAGAAGTGCGTGCCGAGCAGCAGCGGGCAACGCCGTCGGCCACCGCACCTGCAGGTCGCCGGCCGCCTGTGAATCAGCCAGCGAGGCACGCGTACATACGGGACCACCGCGCACCTGCGGCGCAGTGAGGGACGCTTCTTCGAAGCGCCACCCCAACCGCTGCAGCAGGCCCTGCGTACAGTCCGGGGATGGCGATGCCACGACCCACGCGGGCGCCAGCAGCAGGGCTGCAATCAGCCACCTGCCGCGCACACTCAGCCCTGGTCCGTAACCGCCGGTGCGGGTTCCGGCGCCGCTGCCGGCGATGGCGATGGCGTGCCCGCCGCGGCCGGCAGATACTGCTGCAGGCGCTGGAAGAAGCGACGATAGAACTCGGCATCCGTGACCGTGCTGCTGGCCACCTTCACCAGCGAGTCGTCGTTGCTGCCGAACGGCAGCGACACCGAGCCCAGCGCACCCACACCGACACTGGCCGAGGTCGGGCTCTTCTTCAGCGCGTAGCGGTCCTGCACGGCACTGACGAACACCAGCGTCTGGCTGCCGCGCGGGGCGCAGGAGATGCGCAGCACCAGCTGCTCATGGTCATCCTCGCGCGGCTGGAAGTTCTTGTTGCCCTCCACCTGCGCATCATCGGAACGGGCGATGGCATAGCCTTGGCTGAGCAGCGTGCGGCGCGCGGCCTCGCAGGCTTCACGGGGGCGTCCCTCAACGGTGCGCGAGAAGGTATCGCCGGAATCGAAAGACTCGCGCAGCACGGTGCTGTCGGCGGCGCGGCCACCACAGGCCGAAAGGATCAAGGCGCTGGCGCACGCCACGGCAGCGCTGGAAAGACGGGAGGCCCGCATGGGTACTCCTGCGAGAACGGAAGCACCAAGGGTAGTCCCGCCCCCGTGTGCGGCAGGTCGATATGGCCCCCACGTTGCTCCCGGTTCATGCACGTAAAAGGGGACGGAGGGGATCAAGTCGTTTGCGGCACTTCACTGGTCCGGACATGGCCCGGCGCGACCGGGAATGGGCTTCCCAAACAAGAAGGGGCCGGCAATGCCGGCCCCTGCGAATGTCGCGCGCCGTCTCCGGCTCAGTCCGCCCAACGCCCCGCGCCGGTGGACTGCGGCAGCACCTGGGCCGACAGCGGACGGTCATTGGCCAGCAGGTTCACCGCGTCGGCCAGGATCGAGGCCGACTCGCGCAGCAGCGGGTCCGGACGCTTTTCGGCAGCCTTTTCGCGGGCGGCATCCTTCACGATGTCGCGCTCGTTGCCGGTCAGGCCATCATCACTGCTGTCATCGGCCAGCGGGTCCAGGGCCAGGCCCAGCTCCTTGCGCTGCAGCTGGCGTTCCTTGCGCTGGGCGTCCTGGCGCTCGCGTTCGGCGCGACGGGTGGCCTCGTTGAGCGAGATGTACTTCTTCGCCGCCTCGGTCCGGAACTGCTGCACGTCCTCGTTCCACCACTGGAATTCCTTGTCGGTGGCGATTCGCGCGTCGTGGCGGGCCTCCAGCTTCGGCAGCAGCGGCGCGAAGTTGCCGTACTGGGTGTGCGGCACGGCGGCGATGCGGGTCCACGGCAGGGCGTTATCGTAGGTGCTCTCGCCGAACTCGGTGGCATCGACGCTGGCCGGGAAGGCCAGGTCCGGCACCACGCCCTTGTGCTGGGTGCTGCTGCCGCTGATGCGGAAGAACTGGGCGATGGTCAGCTTGACCTGGCCGAAGCGCTGGGTCTCGCCACTCGGCCAGCGGTCGAGGTCGACGATGTTCTGCACGGTGCCCTTGCCGAAGCTGGTTTCACCGATCACCAGGCCACGACCATAATCCTGGATCGCACCAGCGAAGATCTCCGAGGCCGAAGCCGAACCGCGGTTGATCAGCACCGCCAGCGGGCCATCCCACGCCACGCCCTGGTTGCGGTCGCTGTTGACGGTGACGCGGCCACCGGACTCGCGCACCTGCACCACCGGGCCCTGCTCGATGAACAGGCCGGTCAGTTCGATGGCTTCATCCAGCGAACCGCCGCCGTTGTTGCGCAGGTCCAGCACCACGCCGTCCAGCTTGTCGTTCTTGAAACCAGCCAGCAGCTTGGCCACGTCGCGGGTGGCCGAGGCATAGTCGGCGGCGTTGCGGCGGCGGCCTTCGAAATCCTGGTAGAAGGTCGGCAGCTTGATCACACCAATCTTCCGTGCCGGCTCGCCGTTGGCGGCCGGAATGGTCATGGTCTCGCCCTTGGCGGCCTGTTCGGCCAGGCGCACCTTCTGCCGGGTCAGCACCAGGGTGTGGTGCTTGCCATCGGCACCTTCGGCAGCCGGAATGAACTCCAGCTTGACCTGGGTGTCCTTGGCGCCGCGGATCTTGGCGACCACATCGTCGATGCGCCAGCCGATCACGTCCTCGACCTGGCCAGACTTGCCCTGGCCAACGCCAACGATGCGGTCACCCGGCTTCAGCGTGCCGTCCACCGCAGCCGGGCCGCCGGCGATGATCTCGCGGATCACCACCACGTCGTCCTGGCGCTGCAGCTGCGCACCGATGCCTTCCAGCGACAGCGACATCGCCTGGTTGAAGTTCTCGGCCGTGCGCGGGGTGAAGTAATCGGTGTGCGGATCAACCGCGCTGGTGTACGAATTCATGAAGAACTGGAAGACGTCTTCGCCCTTCAGCTCGTTGACCGACTTTTCCAGCGTCGCGTAGCGCTTGTCCAGCGTCTTGCGGATATCGTCCGGCTTCTTGCCTGCCAGCTTCAGGCGCAGCCAGTCGTTCTTCACCGACTTGCGCCACAGCTCATCCAGCTCGGCGCTGCTGGCCGCCCACGGCACCTTCTTGCGGTCGTACTCGAAGCGCTCGTCGGTGGTGAAGTCCGGCTCCTGCTTGAGCAGCTTGCGCGCAAAGGCCACACGTTCGCCGACACGCTGCTTGTAGACCGCGAACACCTGGAACGCCGGTTCCAGTTCGCCGCCACGGATGGCCGAGGAGATGTTGGCTTCGAAGGGCGCGAAGCGCGCCACGTCGGCCTGGGTGAAATACTGCTTGGCGCCGTCCAGCGTCTCCAGATAGCGCTTGAACACGTCCTTGGAGGTGGCCTCGTCCAGCGCACGCGGGCGGTAGGCGTAACGACTGTCGGACAACAGGCCATACACCAGCTTGGAGGTGGTCACCTGATCGGCAGTCGCCGCAGCGGGCAATGCAGGCGAGTCGGCCTTGGCCGCCAGCGCCAGCGGCGCGACCAGCGCCAGGGCCATCAGGAATGCGGGGGCTTTGAATTTCATTGACGTGCTCGAAGGCGCCTTGCCAAGGGGGAGACTGCAGGGTGTTCAGACACCCCGACAGTGCCGAAAGTTGCCGGGTTTGTCACCCGGCCGCGCTCGGTGGAAAACCAGCCTAGCGGGGCCGGTGTAGCAAATTGTGAATGCATGTAGAGCCGAGCCCATGCTCGGCTGGCCGGCAGCAAGCAGCCGAGCATGGGCTCGGCTCTACCGCAGGCAGAGGTGTGCGGACCAACGGTCCGCACCCACAGGAGAAGCAGCTCCCACCCACCGGGAGGGTGTCAGGAAACCCCTGCGCCCTTGGCCTGAACGTCGGCGTGGTACGACGAGCGCACCATCGGGCCGGACGCCACGTGGCTGAAGCCCAGCTCGTAACCGTAGTCTTCCAGTGCCTTGTAGTCGTCGGGGGTCCAGTACTTCAGCACCGGGTGATGGTGCGCGGTCGGCTGCAGGTACTGTCCGATGGTGATCATGTCCACATCGTGCGCGCGCAGGTCACGCATCGTGGCCTTGATCTGTTCGAAGTCCTCGCCCAGGCCCAGCATGATGCCGCTCTTGGTTGGCACGTCCGGGTGCTGCGCCTTGAAGTTCTTCAGCAGGTTCAGCGACCACTGGTAGTCCGCACCCGGGCGCACGTTGCGGTACAGGTCCGGCACGGTCTCGATGTTGTGGTTGAACACATCCGGCGGGTTCTGCGCCAGGATCTCCAGCGCACGTTCCATGCGGCCCTTGCCGCGGAAGTCCGGGGTCAGCACTTCGATGCGGGTACCCGGCGACTTTTCGCGGATGGCGGTGATGCAGTCGACGAAGTGCTGGGCACCGCCGTCGCGCAGGTCATCGCGGTCGACGCTGGTCACCACCACGTACTTCAGGCCCATGTCGGCCACGGTCTGGCCGAGGCTGGCCGGTTCGTTGGCATCCGGCGGCTTCGGGCGGCCGTGGGCGACGTCGCAGAACGAGCAGCGCCGGGTGCAGACCTCGCCGAGGATCATGAAGGTGGCGGTGCCGTGGCCGAAGCACTCATGGATGTTCGGGCAGCTGGCTTCCTCGCAGACCGTCACCAGGCGGTTCTCGCGCAGCTTGGCCTTCAGGTTCTGCACGGCATTGCCCGAAGGAATGCGCACGCGGATCCAGGACGGCTTGCGCAGTACCGGCGCATCGGCGAACTGCACCGGCGAACGGTTGATCTTGTCACCGCCCAGCTGCTTGACCCCGGCCTGCAACGGCGCGGTGGACGGAGAATCGCCCTGCACGATCTGCAGGGGAATGGAACGGGCGGTGGTTTCAGTCATGGCAGTTCCGGGGGGCGGTCAGGCGGCCGCAGAAAGATCGGGCAGTTCGGGCGTGTGCTGCAGCAGCAGGCCAAACTGGCGGGCCAGGTGGTCCAGCAGCACTGGCTTGACGGCCTCCATCCCGGAGGGGCCGCCCAAGTCCAGCACCGAGGTCACCTGCAACCCCTGATAGCCACAGGGATTGATGCGGTGGAAGGGTTCCAGGTCCATGGCCACGTTGAAGGCCAGCCCATGGAAGGTGCAGCCGCGGCGCACACGGATGCCGAGTGCGGCAATCTTGGCACCACCGACGTAGACGCCTGGGGCGCCCTCGCGGCGTTCGGCGCCGATGTTCCACTCGGCCAGGGTATCGATGAGCGCCTGCTCGATGCGACACACGTAGTCGCGCACACCGATACCCAGCCGTGGCAGGCGCAGCAACGGATAGATCACGATCTGGCCGGGACCGTGATAGGTCACCTGGCCGCCGCGGTCCACGTGCAGCACGGGGATGTCGCCCGGCGCCAGCACATGCTCGTCCTTGCCGGCCTGGCCCAGGGTGAACACCGGATCGTGCTCGACCACCCACAGCTCGTCGGCATCGGCGTCGCTGCGCTGGTCGGTGAAGCGCTGCATGGCGCGCCACACCGGTTCATACAGCTGTCGGCCGAGGTCACGGACCAGCGCCGGACGCGGCGCACGGTCCTCCGGGGCGGCTTCGGCCGGGCAGGAGTCGGCTACAGCGTCCACTTCACTTCCGGGTGGTCACGCAGCGCCTGGTGCGCCAGGTCGTACTGTTCGCGGCTCTCGGCCTTGAACACGATGCGGACGGACACGTACTTGCCGTTGGAGGAGTGCTTCCAGCTGATGCGTTCGTTCACCACATCGATGCCGGCGGCCAGCAACAGGCGGGGAAGCTCATGCTCCAGGCCGCGGTTGGCCGGGCCCATGGCGCTGAGCTCGAACTGGCCGGGGAACTGGAAGCCGTGGTCGGGGTTGTCGGACTTGATTTCCATGGCCCCATTATCGGGCCGCAGGGCAACAAACCCAAGAGTATTCATCAACGCCAGGACCGCACCGGCGGTCTGCTGCGTTGCAGGCGGCCCAAAGGGACGGGCCTGAGGCCCAACGGCAGCTGACTGCAATCTCCTGACCATCACCAGCGCGAACATCGTACGGGCGGCCCGCGACCGCCTTCACGCCCGGCCTGCGGCGCGTACGCGGGTAACAAATTGTGCCCGCCGGACAATGTTGTTTTCGGAACAGACAAGTGATCCGGACGTGCTCGTTCCGACGCGCGGGCACGAGTACCGTAGCGTTGCAGAAAACGACTGAAAACCGCCCCCTTCCCCATGAGCATTCCATCCATGCGTAGTGTCGCAGCTCTCGGGCTCGCCGGCCTGCTGGCCTCTGCCCTCCCCCTTGCCGCCCAGGCGGCCGAACAATGTGGCCCGGACGCCATGCGCGACCACCCGCCGCAGGTCAATTTCCGCGTCGACAACGACCTGTTCGGCGGCCGCCACCAGGATCAGGGCTATACCAACGGTGCGCTGTTGACCCTGGTCTCCCCCAATCTGGTCGATTACACCGACGACCCCTGCCTGCCGCGCATGGCGCGCTGGGTGAACCGGTACCTGGAAGGGCTGCATCCGGGCAAGTTCGAACAGCAGAACATGATCTTCAGCATCGGCCAGGGGATCTTCACCCCGACCGATTTCACTCGCAGGGACCTGATCGAGGACGACCGCCCTTACGCCGGCGTGCTGATCGCGAACTTCGGTTTCAATGCGCGCAGCGGCGACCGCCTGCAGACCACCCAGCTGACACTGGGCGTGGTCGGCCCCTGGGCACAGGGCAAGCAGGTGCAGAATGCCGTGCACGACGTGCTGGGCGACGAAAAATTCAAGGGTTGGGACAACCAGCTGCACAACGAACCACTGTTCATGCTGACCCATGAGCGCATGCGCCGCTGGCCGGGCGATGCCAGCGTCAATGCCGACGGTTGGGGTTGGGACGCGATCAGCCACTACGGCGGGTCGATCGGCAACCTGGAAACCAAGGCCAATTTCGGCGGTGAAGTGCGCTTTGGCTGGAAGCTGCCGGACGACTTCGGCAGCACGCCGTTGCGCCCGGCCGGTGAGAACACGGCGCCGACCCGCAGCGGCCGCCCCGGTGGGTGGTCCTGGCACCTGTTCGCGACCTCGGACGCTGCCTGGGTGATCCGCGATATCACCCTGGATGGCAACACCTTCCGCAACAGTCACAGCGTGGACAAGCGTCATGTGGTGGCCTACGGCGGGTACGGCGTGGCGGTGATGTACGGCCGCTGGAAGTTCGCTGCCGCGCGCTACCACAGCACGCGCGAATTCAACGGCCAGCGCGAGGCGCCGGTGTTCGGCAGCTTCACCATCAGTCGTGCGCTGTAGGCCCAGCCTCGGTTCCGCCGGGTGTTGCCCGGCGGACACCTCGCGTGCCTACCAGCTGAAACCCGCGCCGGCAGAAACGCTCTGGTCACTACCACTGAAGGCGCCACCCAAGGACACCGAGACGTTCTTCTTCTCGCCCAGTATCCGCTGGTAACCCACGGCCAACGCCGAACGCCCGTTCTGCGAACCGACACCCGCACCCACGCGGTTGTCGCCGCTCAAACCGGCGGTGTTGATTGCCATGCCCGCATAGGCCGCGCTGATCGCCCCCATGCGGTCAAGCCGCGTGTCCATCGCGTTGAAGCGGCCATCGGTGTACTCACGCTCGGCCTTGAAACGATCATCCATCTGCTGCACGTTCACCGCATCGGTCGGGCGTACGCCGGCCGCGACATTGCTGACGACGCGCTCATTGCCTTGGGAGCCCACCGAGAACTCACTGTCGCGGTCAGCCGTAGATCCGGCACCGACAGCAACCGAATTGTTGCCCGTCGCACTGGCGCCTTCGCCCATGGCCACCGAGCCCGTACCCGAGGCCACACTACCCTCGCCCACGGCCACTGCGCCCACGCCGGACGCCGCGCTTCCATTGCCAAGGCCGATCGCGCCCTTGCCGGAAGCATCGCTCCCTTCGCCAATGGCCACCGATCCCTCACCGGTACCGGGGGAGACACCCGGATTGCCCGTGCCGGGATTTCCGGTCCCCGGGCCACCAATGGAACCATCCTCGATCCCACGCTCGATCGAACCCAGCCGGTCGTCCATCTGTCGCCATTGGGCTTCCCAGTTGGCATTCATCTGCCACAGCTGGCTGCCATTGACGGCTTCCATGCTGAACTGGCCAATCTGGCCGGCGGCGACCTTGTCCAGCACCGTGCCACCCGTTCCGCCGAGCGAGGCCCGGGACAGACTTGCATCGTCGTAAGTGAGCACGCTCAGCGTCTCACCACTGACGGGATCAATCGCGCCAGCCGCCCGCAGCTGCGCGATGGTCACCACGTCATCTTCGTTGACGCCGTTGGCCACGCCGCTCAGGCGCCGGTAGCCATCCCCGCCTGCGAAATCCACCACAGTACCGCCCTTGCCGGCAGCCACGCTCACCACGCCCGTACCGGAATCATGGGTGACGATGCCGGAGGAGCCGTCAGCAAGGCCCGCGACGTCATCACTCAGCGTCTTCAGCGAGCCTTCTGCGCCGGACATGCGCGTCTGCAATCCGCCAACGTCGCTCTCCAGCGAACCCACCTGGGCACCCAGCTTCGAGGCATCGTCCTTGATCGTGTCGATGTCACTCTCCACCCGCCCAACGCGCTCATTGGTCGAGAACAGCTGCGCACCGGTGATGGCATCGGCACTGCCTGCAGCGATCACACCGTCAGCCATGTTGGTGATGCGGCGGTTGTCAACGCCATTGCCCACCGATACCGTGTTGGCCGCATTGGTGGTCGCCCCGGCTCCCAAGGCGACGCTGTTACTGTGGCTGGCGGTCGCATCGTAGCCCACCGCTACGCCACCTTCGGCCGAAACAGTACTGGCATTGCCCAGGGCTACTGCCTTCATCTTGGTGGTTGGGGCCCCGAGCACGCTCGCGCCCCCGCCCATAGCCAGCGATCCTCCACCCACGACCTGCGCACCGGGTCCGATCGCAATCGAGTAGTCCGGCGAATCAGTGCCCGGCGAAAGTAAGCTGTCCGTCCTTGCTGAATTGCCGATGGCAATGTCGCGCGCGCCCCCGCTACGGCGTCATCGCCCAGTTCAACCTTGGTGGCAAGCACACTCGACCACGTCACCCCCTGGTCACTGGTGCAGCGCTCTCGCTCCGCATCGGTTGCTTCATTGGCGCAGTCCCCCCTGTCCGCTGCTGCAGCCAGAGCTGCTGGCAGCATCAAGGCACCTGCCAACGCCAATGCCAGCGGGGTGCGGCGCGCAGTGCAACGCGTCTTTGGAGAAATCACGGATATCAGCGTGCGAATGGTCATTGGCATGTACTCCTGTGGAATGGGACGGAAAGCCGCAGTGCCCGGCAGTCCTGTTGCGTACATGCTCGACCTGACACGCCGGCAAACCCATCGGACGTGTACCAATTCCACGCGCCGGACCCGGCCCGACAGCGTCGATACAGGCAAAGAAAAAGGCCGGCATTCGCCGGCCTTTTCGTTCACCACGCCGGGGCGTGGATCATTCCGATTCCCACCACATCCAGAAGCTGTCCCACAGGCGCTTGAAGAAGCCGGCCTGCTCAACGGCGGCCACGGCCACCAGCGGCGCTTCGGCGACGACCTTGCCATCCAGGGTGACCTTCACGGTGCCGATCTTCTGGCCGGCGGTGAACGGTGCTTCCAGGGTCTTGGGCACATCGATGCTCGGCTTCAGGTCGTTGTAGCGGCCGCGCGGCACGCTCACCAGCATCGGCTGGGCCACCCCCAGCTGCACCTTGTCGGTGGTGCCCTTCCAGACCTTGTGCTCGGCCACGGCCTTGCCCGGTTCATACAGACGGTGGGTCTCGAAGAAGCGGAAGCCCCAGTTCAGCAGCGCCAGGCTGTCATCGGCACGCTGCTTTTCCGACTCCCCCCCAATACCACGGCGATCAGGCGCTGGTCGCCACGCTGCGCCGAACTCATCAGGCAGTACCCGGCTTCGGAGGTGTGGCCGGTCTTGATGCCGTCCACGCTGCCGTCGCGCCACAACAGCAGGTTGCGGTTCGGTTGCTTGATGTTGCCGACCTGGAATTCCTTGATCTTGTTGTACGCGTAGGTTTCCGGGTAATCACGCACCATCGCGCGGCCCAGCAGCGCCAGGTCGTAGGCGGTGCTGTGGTGGCCTTCGGCGGTCAGGCCGTGGGCGTTGACGAAGTGGGAGTTCTTCATGCCGATCTTGGCGGCGTAGCTGTTCATCAGCGACGCAAAGGCTTCTTCGCTGCCGGCCACGTGCTCGGCCAGGGCGATCGCGGCGTCATTGCCGGACTGGATCGCCATGCCCTTTTCCATGTCTTCCAGGCGTGCGGTCTGGTTGACCGGGAAGCCGCTGTAGCTGCCGTCGGTACCCGCGCCGCCTTCGCGCCAGGCGCGTTCGCTCATCATCACCTGGTCATCCGCACGGACCTTGCCGTTCTTGACCTCGGCGGCGATCACGTAGGACGTCATCACCTTGGTGATGCTGGCCGGGGCCAGCTGCTCGTGGATGTTCTCGCCGGCCAGCACCTGGCCGGTGGCGTAGTCCATCAGCACCCAGGCCTTGGATACGCTCGGCACCGGCGCCGGCGGGGTGGCAACGGTGACCGGGTCGGCAGCGGCGGCGGGCGCCGGCGTGGCCGGGGTCGGCAGCGGGGTCTGGGCGGAAGCCAGGCCCACCACCAGGGTGGCGGCCAGGGCGGTGGCGGCGGAACGGAAATTCATTGGACAGCAGGCTCCAGGGGACGGCCAGGAATGGAGGGTGGAACGTAGTGGCCATTGTAAGGCCGGGGCAGCATGGGCCGGCAGCACCGGCCCGGGTGGGTCAATCCTTGACGATCTGCGGCGAACCCAGGCCCAGACCGGCAATGCGGCCGACAAGTTCCGCGGCACTGGCATGGTCGCTGGCGGGAACGCGCAGGCGGAACAGGGTGCGGCCACCGGCGGCGATGTCGCTGATGGTCGCGCCGACGATGCCGGCGGCGTTGAGCTGGCCCATTGCGCGGTTGGCATTGTCGCGGCTGGAGAAGCTGGCGACCTGCACCATCACCGCGCCCACTACCTGCTGCGACAGGCTGGGGGCGGTCGGTGTGGCCGGCGTTGTACGCGCCGGCGCCGGCGTGACCGCGCGCGGCGCGGCGCTGGCGACGGCAACCGGTGCCACAGGGGCGCTGCGCGCCGGCGGTGCGCTCGGCGGCAGGCTGCTGACCGCCACGTCCGGCACGGCGCTGGCCACGCCCTGGATGGTGGCCGGCTGGCCACGCGCAGGCATGGCGTCGGCCGGCAGGCGCTTGACCAGGCGATCAATGTCGCTGTCGGCGGTGGCACGCGCAGCCGTTACCGGGCGCGTACTGGCCGCCGCGACAGCCGTTTCGGCGGCACGGCGCTCGCGGCGCGACGGCTTTTGGGCCAGCAGGTTGCTCTCGCCCGGTTGCAGCGCACGCACTTCCACGTTGCCGGTACCGCGCTGGGTGATGCCCAGCCGCACCGCGGCGGCATAACTGAGGTCGACCACGCGGCCATCATGGAACGGGCCACGGTCGTTGACGCGCACGATCACCGACTCGCCGTTGTCCAGGTTGGTGACGCGGGCGAAGCTGGGCAGCGGCAGCGTCTTGTGCGCGGCGGTGAACTGGTACATGTCGTAGACCTCGCGGTTGGAGGTCAGGCGGCCGTGGAACTTGGCGCCGTAGTACGAGGCCGTACCGCGCTCGACATAGTTGCGGGTGTCGTCGAGCACCTTGTACGACTTGCCCAGCACCACGTACGGCGACTTGTTGCCGATGGCCGAACGCTCTTCGGCGGTCACTTCCGGCTCGGGAATGCAGGCGACGTTGGGAATGTAGTCCGGGGTGCTGTCACGCACGCCTGGCTTGTACAGCCCCCCGGCGGTGTAGTTGCCGCGCGTGTTCGGGTCTTCCTTGGCCGCAGCATAGGGCGAGCCCTCCGGGCAATGCGCCGGGCGCGAGCCGCGACCCTGCACCACCGTGCCGCTGGGCTTGCCACCGTGGCCGGTCGTGGCCGGCTTCTTCGGCGCACTGCTGCAGGCAGCCAGCGCGAGGACGATCAAGCTCGGGACCAGCCATCTGATGTTCATGCCGGGGGCAGCTCCTGTCCGGCGATGGCCTGCGACAACTGGAACACGGCCATCGCGTACATCTTCGAGAGGTTGTAGCGGGTGATCGCGTAGTAATTCTGGAAGCCCAGCCAGTACTGCTTGCCGGTGCTGCCCTCAAGCGTGATCGGCGTTGCGGTGGCGCCCGGCTGCACCGCAGCGCTGGGCTGGTAGCCGCGCTGCGCCAGGTCGGCCAGCGACCAGGTCGGCATCCATTCGGTCGGGTTGAACTCCTCGCGACCCGGCGCCAGCGTGGCCGGTACGGCCACCTGGCCACCACGGACCCAGCCGCCCTTCTTCACGAAATAATTGGCGATGGACGAGAACACATCGTCGTAGCTGGTGAACAGGTCGCGACGGCCATCGCCATTACCGTCCACGGCGTAATCGAGATAGCTGGACGGCATGAACTGGCCCATGCCCATCGCACCGGCATAGCTGCCCTTGAGCGTGGTGATGTCCAGCTTTTCCTCACGGCCCAGCTCGAACAGCTTGGCCAGCTCATCGCGGAAGAACAGCTCGCGGCGCACTTCGCGTTCCAGCTTGGCCGGGTCGCCACTGCGCGGGTAGTAGAACGCCAGCGTGTACAGCGCATCGAGCACGCGGTGATTGCCGGCATTTTTCCCGTAACTGGTCTCCACGCCGATGATCGCCACGATCACTTCGGCCGGCACGCCGGTGCGCTGCTGCACGCGATCCAGTTCGGCACGATGCTGGGCCAGGAACGCGCGGCCGCCATCAATGCGTGCCTTGCTGATGAACATCGGCCGGTATTCGTTCCACGGTTTGACCCGTTCGGCCGGGCGCGACATGGCGGCGATGATCGGCTGGCGCACCTGCGCCTGATCGAGCACGCTGCTGATCTGCTCCGGCTTCAGCCCATAGCGCTTGGCCGTATCGGCAACAAAGCGGGCCCGTGCGACCTCGAACGGCACCGGAGTGAGATCGACCGGCGGCGCTGTAGCAGCGGCCGCTTCGGGAGCGGCTTCGGCCGGGCCGTGGGCCTTGGTGGCGGGCTGGCGCGGCGTACTGCTGGCCTGGGGCGAAGACGGTGGGGACTTCGGCTGGGTCGCGCAGGCGACCAGGCCGAGGGTGAGCATGCAGGCCAGAGTGCGTCGAATCATCGTCGCAGGTTAGCAGGTCATGGATGAATTAAAACCCCTAACACCATGAATCACAACGATTTGCCCGCGTTCAGCGGGAAATGTGAAGACGTCGTGATCGAGCTTCCCCATTCAGATAGAGGTGGCCGGTTGCGTCCCCATCCCCGCAGACGCAACCGGCGACCGGATCCGGTCGGTACCTGCGCGGCTGCCGCTCCCCAGTGGCAGTTCCCCGCGCTCCCTGTACCCGTTGGATCAGTACTGCTCCCGCCCGACGCCCCTCGCGCTGCATCGATTGACGGCGCGCCGTGCCGAACGGGCCGCCATTGTGCAGGCCGATTACGACAAGTCCATTGATCAAGATCAACGCAGTGTAAAAATGTGAACCAGATAACGTTTTTCGCGGACTTTGGTCGGAGAGCGTGTTGCGTCGCATTGTTGTGAGAACGCTTCCACAACGGGCATTGCGCAGCGCCAGGAAGTCTCCGGCCAACGGCGCAGCCCCTCGTGGGTGGTGTCTGGGTGGTCGCAGAAAGCCGGATTGCTGAGAGCTGACCGGGTGGGTGGGCAGTGCGGGGACGCCGTGAACCCATCCATGGGGGCTTGGCCGCGGCATCCATGCCGCGGACACCCCGCACTGCCCACCCACCCGGCCGCTGACAGTTTTCGGGCGCGTTCACCCACGGAGAAGAAAAGAGAAGATCAAAAGCAAAAGCGGTTTGGCGGGTCGCTTCATTGCCTTGTGCGGAGCCGAGCCATGCTCGGCTCACGAGCAAGCGCAGCGCCGTGACCCGCTTTTGATTTTCTCTTGCTTCTCCGTGGGTGGCAGACCGCCAAAATCTGTCAGAGGGCGGTCGGGTTGGGTACGCGGGGGTGTCTGATCTGGCCCCCTGAAAACGGACGCCATGAAGCCGTTTCAGGCGGCAGCCCGGAGCTGCCGGGCGTAGTTGTTAGGCGAGTGGTAGCCCAGCGCCGAGTGTAGCCGGGCTGGATTGTAGAAGCCGTGGATGTAAGCAGCGATGCACTGGCTGGCTTGTTCCCTACTGGCGTAAGGCTCGGCAGCCTCTTCTGTCTTGAGCGTCGCAAAGAAGCTCTCGGCCACCGCGTTGTCCCAGCAATTGCCAGGCCGGCTCATGCTTTGGACCACGTCATGGGACTGCAGCAGCTGGCGAAACTCGTTCCCCCAGTACTGCCCACCACGATCTGAATGGAAGATCAGGCCGGGTCGTTGTGGATGCAGAGCCCAGGCATTGGCAAATGCTTTCACCACCAGCTCTTCAGTCAGACGCTTGGAAACGCTGTAGCCCAGCACCTGCCGGGTCTGGACGCTGATGACCACGGCCAGATGCAGCCATCCCTGGCGGGTGGGGACATACGTGATATCCCCGACCCACGCCGTCGGTCCGGTTCCGGGGGCAAATTGCCGATCCAGCAGGTTGGGGGCGAGCTGAGATGAGCCGCCGGAGGACTTGGGTCGGAATCGGCCTTTGGTCTTGCCCTGGATTCGCTCCTCGGCCATTAACCGTGCCACGCGCTTGTGGCCGACTGGATGATTCCTGGCTCGTAAGGCCCTGACCAGCCGACGTCGCCCATAACTGCGCTTGCTGGTCACATGAATGGCCCGAAGCTCGGTACGCAGGGCCGAATCGGCATCGCACGCTTGGGCACATTGCCGACGCAGGTAATCATGGAATCCAGAGACAGAAACCCCAAGAACCCGACACAACAACCTGGTCGGGTAGTGAGTCCTTTGACTGGCGACGAAGGCGTACCTCACTTGGACTCTCTGGCAAAGAACGCCGCCGCTTTTTTTAGGATTTCCCGCTCCATCTTCAGATTGGCGTTCTCGGCCCGAAGGCGGCTGATCTCGCTTTCCAGGTCGGTGGTTGGCCTGCGAGCCTCAGAGGTCAGAGACCGGCCAGCACGGACCGCGTCAAGCCAATTTGCCAGCGTCTTGACCGACATCTCCAGCTGACGGGCTGCTGCGGCAGGCCCGAGCGACTCGGCCAACTCCACGGCTTGGTGCTTGAACTCATCGGTATAGCTACGACGGGTGATACGGGACATAAGGGACCTCCAAGTGCGATCAAAGTATCGCTTCTTGGCGTCCGCTGACGGGGGCCAGATCAGTCAGCCGCATGGATGCGGCTGCCAAGCCTCCAGGGACGGATTCACGGCGTCCCCCGCGTACCCAACCCGACCGGCCCACCCGCCGCTTCTGCTTTCCGCGACCACCCAGACACCACCCACGAGGGGGCTGCGCCGTTGGCTGGAAACGCTATCCCCCGTGCACGGGCCGATGCCCGCGTACCGCCATCACCAGCCCGATGCCGGCCAACAGCGAAACCGCCGAGGTCCCGCCATAACTGATCAGCGGCATCGGAATGCCCACCACCGGCAGCAGGCCGGAAATCATTCCGCCGTTCACCAGCACGTAGACGAAGAACGCCAGCCCCAGGCTACCGGCCAGCAATCGCGCGTGCGTGTCGCGCGCGTGCACCGCAATCCACAGGCAACGCCCCACCACGAACAGGTACAGCGCGAACAGCGTCGCCACGCCGATCCAGCCAAACTCTTCGGCCAGCACCGAGAACGCAAAGTCGGTGGTGTACTCGGGCAGGAAATCGAGCGTGGCCTGTGTGCCCTGCCCCCAGCCACGTCCTTGCCAGCCCCGGAACCGATCGCGATGCGCGATTGCAGGATGTTCCAGCCGGTACCAAGCGGGTCGGCCGCCGGGTCGAGGAAGGTCAGCACACGATCCTTCTGGTATTGCCGCAGCAAGCCGAACCACGCCAGGGGTGCAGCCACTGCCAGCCCTGCCGCCCCGGTCGCCAACCAGCCCCAGTGCAAGCCAGCCAGCAACAACGCGAACACGCCACTGGCAGTGACCAACGTGGCGGTGCCGAGGTTGGGCTGCATGAGGATCAACACCGCCGGCACGCCGATCAGCAGCGCGGCGGTCAATACCGTGCGCGGCGAGGGCGGCAGTGGTTGCCGATGCAGGTACCACGCCATCATCAGCGGCAGGCTGAGCTTGAGCAGCTCGGACGGCTGCAGGTAGAACACGCCGAGGTTCAGCCAGCGCTGCCCGTACTTGCCGGTGCCGATGACGTACACCGCCATCAGCGGCAGCATCGACAGCGCGTAGATCGCAGGGGTCCACGCACGCAATCGCAGCAGCGAAACACGCGACAGCAGCCACATCGCCAACAGGCCACCGGCAAAGCGTGCCGCCTGCCCGGCCACCGGGCCGGACACGCTGTGCAGCACCGCCAGGCCGGCGCCCATCAGGATCAACAACGCGCCCAGCAACGGCAGATCGATCGTGCGCAGCGCCTCACGGCAGCCGCCAGGCAGTCGTTTCCATTTCACGCGGGCACGGTAGCAACGGGGGCTTGCGTGAAGCTGTCAGGGTGCTCCTGCTCTCCGTAGCCGAGCTGCGGGGTCAGATCCCTTTTTCCTGTGGAAAAAGGGATCTGACCCCGACGCCGGACTCAACCGTAGCCGCCGTGCACTGGATTGTGGCTGCGCACCGCCATCACCAGCCCGAAACCGGCCAGCAGCGACACCGCCGAAGTACCACCGTAGCTGATCAGCGGCATCGGCACGCCTACCACCGGCAGCAGGCCGGAAATCATCCCGCCATTCACCAGCACGTAGACGAAGAACGCCAGGCCGGTGGCACCCGCCAGCAGGCGCGAATAGGAATCGCGTGACTGGCTGGCGATCCACAGGCAACGCCCGATCACCACCAGGTACAGCGCCAGCACGGTGGCCACGCCGATCCAGCCGAATTCCTCGCTCAGCACCGAGAACGCGAAGTCGGTGGTCTGCTCGGGAATGAAGTTCAGGTGCGACTGCGAGCCTTCGCCCCAGCCCTTGCCATCGAAGCCGCCGGAACCGATGGCGATCTTCGACTGGATGATGTTCCAGCCGGCGCCAAGCGCGTCCATCTCCGGGTCCAGGAACATCATGATGCGGTCCTTCTGGTACGGCCGCAGCAACCAGAACCAGGCCACCGGCGCGACCGCAGCCACACCGCCCACGCCCAGCCCAACCCACCACCACGGCAGGCCCGCCAGCAGCAGCACGAACACGCCGCTGGCGGCGATCAGCACGCCAGTACCGAAGTCCGGCTGCAGCATCACCAGGCCGGTGGGTACGCCGATGATGATCAAGGCCACGAGCACGGTACTGAAGCGCGGCGGCAGCGGCATCTTGTGCAGGTACCACGCCACCATCATCGGCAGGCTCACCTTCAGCAGCTCGGCCGGCTGCAGGTAGAAGAATTTCAGGTCCAGCCACTGCCGGCCATATTTACCGGTGCCCAGCACGAACACCGCCAGCAGCGGGATCATCGAGATCGCGTAGATCATCGGCGTGGCCGAGCGGATGCGCAGGATCGGCACCCGCGAGATGCCCCACAGTGCGGCCATGCCCACCGCGAAACGCGCGCCCTGCGCCATCACCAGGCTGTCGCCACCAGCGCTCTTCAGGGTCGCCAGGCCAATCACCATCAGCGCGCCCAGGGCCAGGCACAGCACCCAGTCCAGCGTGCTGAAAAAGCGGCGCAGCATGTCGCCGGCCCAGCGCAGGAACACTCTCATCGTGCAGGCTCCGCAGGGGCCGGGCGCGGCGTGGCTGGCAGCGCGGCGGCCGGCGCACCCGGCTGCGGCGCAGGCGCCGGCTCGGGTGCGGGTGCACCAATCAGCACCGGATGCTCTCCCACCTGTGCAGCGGCGAGGTCACCGGCCTGGCGCGCGCCCGCGTCTTCGTTGTCGAACGCGGTGGCGCCGATGGCGGTGGTGCCGCGCTCGCTGTCCAGCGGCTGCATGCCTTCGGGCATCTTGCCCAACAGGTAAGCGTCGAACACCTTGCGTGCGATCGGCGCCGCGGCCGAACCACCATAGCCACCACCTTCCACTGCCACCGCAATTGCGATGACCGGGCTGTCCGCCGGCGCAAAGCCGACGAACAGTGCGCGGTGACGCAGATGCATCGGCAGGCTCTTCGGATTCACGGCGGCGGTGCCCTTGCGGCTGATGACCTGTGCGGTACCGGTCTTGCCGGCCATCACGTACGGCGCACCGACGGCCACGCGCCAGCCGCTGCCGCCGGGCCGCATGGTTGCCATCATGCCCTCGCGCACGGCCTGCACGTTGTTGGGATTGGGGCTGACCGGCTTGCTCTCGCCGGGCGGCATCGCCGTCCAGTCGCTGTCGAAGCCTTCGCGCTGCTGGATCACCAGGTGCGGGGTGCGCAGCTGGCCGTCGGCCAGGCCGCTGACGCCGCGCGCCAGCTGCAGCGGGGTGACCTTCCAGTCACCCTGGCCGATGCTGATGTTGACCGTATCGCCGGGATACCAGGCTTCCTTGCGGCTCTTCCGCTTGTAGGCGGGCGACGGCAGGATGCCGCCGATCTCGCCGGTGAGGTCGATGCCGGTCGGCTGGCCGAAGCCGTAGTACTCCATGTAATGGTCGAAGCGCTCGATGCCCAGGTCCAGCGCCAGCTTGTAGTAATAGGTGTTGACCGACTCGGCGATGGACTTGCGCAGATCAGTCCAGCCGTGGCCGCCACGGTGGGCGTCACCCCAGCCGCGCGAGGTGCCCGGCAGGTAGAACATGCCGGTGGAGAGCACCTTGTCTTCCGGGCGGCGCACGCCGGAGTCCAGTCCCGCCAGGCCGATCAGCGGCTTCAGCGTGGAACCGGGAGCGACGCCACCGAGCACCAGGCGGTTGAACTGTGGCCGCGACGGGTTTTCGTTCAAGGCCTTGAAGTCGGCATGGGAAATGCCGTTGACGAACAGGTTGGGGTCGTAGGACGGCAGGCTGACCATCGCCAGCACTTCGCCAGTGCGCGGATCCATCGCCACCGCCGAACCCTCCTGGTCGCCGAACGCGGCCACCATCGCGCGCTGCAGGTCGGCGTCGATCGACAGCCGCAGGTCGGCACCGGACTGCGCGGCGACGCGGCCGATGGTGCGGATCGCGCGACCCTGCACGTTGGTCTCGACCTGCTCGTAGCCGACCTTGCCGCGCAGCTGCTGCTCGTAATAGCGTTCCAGGCCGGACTTGCCGATGTGGGTCAGCGCGGCATTGCCTTCGCCGAGGATCTCCAGATCCTTGTCATCAACGCGGCCGACGTAGCCGATGATGTGCGCGAACAGATCGCCATAGGGATAGCGCCGGGTCAGGTAGGGTTCCAGCTCGACCCCCGGGAAACGCCAGCGGTCGACGGCAAAGCGCGCCATCTCCTCGTCGCTCATGCGCAGCTTCAGCGTGACCGGCAGGAACTTGCGGCGCGCCTTGCGCGACCTGTTGAATGCTTCCAGCTCTTCCGGGCTGATGCTGATGATCTTCGCCAGCCCTTCCAGGGTGGCATCCATGTCCTTGACCTTGTCCGGAGTGACGTCCAGGCGGAAGGCCGGCACGTTTTCGGCCAGCAGGCGACCGTTGCGGTCGTAGATCATGCCGCGCCCTGGCACCACCGGCCGCGGCTTGATGCGGTTGGCTTCCGAGCGCGTGGCGTACACGTCGTGGTCCAGCACCTGCAGCTTGAAGTACCAGCCGCCCAGGCCCAGCAGGCAGACCAGCACGCCCAGGAAACCCAGCGCCGCACGGCGGCGGAACTGTTCGGCTTCGGCGTGCGGGTTCTTGACCTGGCGGCGCGGGATCATGGCTCAGCGCCCGCGCTTGCCGAAGCGCACCGCGTCCAGCAGCACGAACACCAGCGGCCACAGGCCCATGCCCAGCAGAGGCGCCCACCAGTACGACCAGGGCAGGGTCGGCTCATCCACCACGATGTGGACCAGCGCGCTGACGATGCGATCGTTGAACAGCAGGCCGCCGATGGCCAGCATCTGCTGGGACATCGGGAAGAAGCGGATGCGGGCACGGAAGCGTTGCAGGATGAAGGCCAGCATTACCAGCCGCAGTGCCTGTTCGCCCAGCACGCCGCCGTACAGCAGGTCGGCCACCACGCCGCTGGCAAAGGCGATGCCCAGGCCGACGCGCTCAGGAGCTTCGATCACCCAGTACGCCAGCACCAGCGCCAGCCAGTACGGGCGCAGCGGCTGCAGCAGCGCCGGCAGCGGCAGCAGGCCCAGCAGCAGCGCCACCACCAGGCTGGCCGGCAGCACCCACGGGTTGTCGCGCAGGCGGCTCATCGCTGGGCCTCCGGCGTGGTCGGTTGCCGACCAGCGGCCGGCACTACCGTGGATCCAGCTGGGGGAGAGCCCCCTCTTGTTGAGGCGCGGGGTTAAGGGAGGATGCGGGGGCAACAGTCCTCGTCTGCGACGAGGGCTGTTGCCGGCCAGCGACCGGCGCTACCGGGGAGCTGACCCGAGCTGGCGTCGTTGCCGCTGGCGCGGCTCCCGCAGACACGCTGGCGCCGGTGGCCGGGCCCCCCGGGGCGGTTTCTTCCAGCTGCAGGCGCAGCTCCGGCGGAATGCGGATCGCCGCGCCCGGGCGCAGCAGCAGCACGTCGCGGCCGCGGTCGAGCTGGGCCGCCGGCTTCAGTTCGCCGACCAGGAAGGCGTGGGTGTCGTCCGGGCGCAGGCCGGTGATGGTGCCGACCGGGAAGCCGGCCGGGAAGCGCCCGCCGAGGCCGGAGGTGACGATCTCATCGCCCACTTCCACGCCGGCGCTGAGCGGGATGTCGCGCAGTTCCAGCGTGTCGCCGCGGCCATAGACGATCAGGCGCACGCCGTTACGGGCCACGGTGACCGGCACCGCGTGGTCGGGATCGGTCAGCAGCAGCACGGTGGAGGTGCCACCGGTGACGCTGATCACCTGCCCCATCAAGCCGCCGGCGTCGATCACCGCCTGGCCGACGTGCACGCCCTCGCGGCTGCCTGCGTCGAGCACCAGGCGCTGCTTCACCGGGTCCAGGTCGATGTCCAGGATCGGCGCCAGCTGCACGTCCAGGCCACTGCGCTCGGCCACGTTCAGCAGTTCGCGCAGCTGGGCGTTGTCCAGCGCGGCGGTCTGCAGGCGAGTCAGGCGCGCGTTGGCCAGCAGCAGCTGGTTGCGCAGTTCACGGTTTTCGGTGACCAGCTGTGTATGGCTGGCGGCGGAATCCTTGACCTGGTTGCCGAGCTTGCCGGGCAGGCCAGCCAGTGCCCACACCGGCTGTACCAGGCTGTTGGCCTGCTCGCGCAGGCGTGCCAGCCAGCCAGCCTGGTCATCGAGCACGATCAGGGTGATGGCCAACGCGAGATAGGCCAGCAACCGCAGGGGGCTGGCGGCATCACCGGATCGGGAGGCGACGGGAGGACCGGCGTAGGGCGGCACGGCAACGATTCAACTGGCAGAAGGCGGAAGGGAAACACGCGGGCGCCCCGCCGGTGCCGGCCCGCCATCACGGCGGGCCGCACCCCGGAAGGGCGCGGCGGGCAGGAACGGCCGGGACGGCTTATTCCGGCGCAAAGAACTCGTTGCCGTGCATGTCCACCAACTCCAGCGCACGACCGCCACCGCGCGCCACGCAGGTCAGCGGGTCGTCGGCCACCTGCACGTGCAGGCCGGTCTCCTCGGAGATCAGGCGGTCCAGGTCGCGCAGCAGGGCGCCACCACCGGTCAGCACGATGCCGCGCTCGGCGACGTCGGCGCACAGTTCCGGCGGGGTCTGCTCCAGCGCCAGCTTGACCGCGCTGACGATGCCCGACAGCGGTTCGTGCAGGGCCTCGAGCACTTCGTTGGAGCTGATCTTGATCATCTTCGGCACGCCCTCGGCGAGGTTGCGGCCGGAGATTTCCATCTCGATCACTTCCGCCTGCGGGTAGGCGCAGCCCAGCTCGACCTTGATGCGCTCGGCGGTGGCTTCACCGATCAGCATGCCGTGGTTGCGGCGCACGTAGTTGGTGATGGACTCGTCGAAGCGGTCGCCGCCGATGCGGACCGAGGCCGAATAGACGATGCCGTTGAGCGAGATGACCGCCACTTCGGTGGTGCCACCGCCGATGTCGATGACCATCGAGCCACGGGCTTCGGTGACCGGCATGCCGGCGCCGATCGCGGCGGCCATCGGTTCTTCGATCAGGAACACGTCACGGGCACCGGCTTCCTCGGCCGATTCCTTGATCGCGCGGCGCTCGACCTGGGTCGAGCCGGCCGGCACGCAGACCAGGACGCGCGGGCTCGGGCGCAGCACGCGCGACTTGTGCACCTTCTTGATGAAGTGCTTGAGCATCGCCTCGGTATAGGTGAAGTCGGCGATGACGCCGTCCTTCATCGGGCGGATGGTGGTGATGTGGCCCGGGGTACGGCCCAGCATCTGCTTGGCTTCGGCGCCGACGGCTGCCACCGAGCGGGTGCCACCGATGGCACGGTCCTGGCGCACGGCCACGACCGACGGCTCGTTCAGCACGATCCCCTGCCCGCGCACGTAGATGAGGGTGTTGGCCGTGCCCAGGTCGATGGACAGGTCGTTGGAGAACATGCCACGGAGTTTCTTGAACATCTGAGGAAGGAGTCCTGAGGGGTGTCGTGCCCGCCGCGGGATGGCGAAAAAATGGGCAGAAATCGAGGCCGACAAGCCTAGCAACCCGCCTGCCGCCGAGCAAGGAAAAAACTAGCTGAACCCGCGTCTTCACAGGCTTTCGGCCTGATCGGGTCTCACCCGGTTCTGGCCCTGAGCGGCACCAGCGGGTAACCTTTGCGCCGTCGGGCGCCCAAGGGCGCCGTTTGCTTGCCCGCTGAACCGGGCCGGCCCACCCCAAAATTCACCGCATAGGCTTACATCGATGTCCGCTCTGATCTGTGGTTCTCTTGCCTTCGACACCATCATGGTGTTCCCGGACCAGTTCAAGAATCACATCCTGCCGGACAAGGTGCACATCCTGAACGTGTCCTTCCTGGTGCCGCGCATGCGCCGCGAGTTCGGCGGCTGCGCAGGCAACATCGCCTACAACCTGCACCTGCTGGGCGGCCAGCCGATCCCGATGGGCACCGTGGGCTCGGACTTCGGCCCGTACCGCGAATACTTCGAAGGCCTGGGCATCGACCTGTCGCGCGTGCGCGTGATCGATGAGCTGTTCACCCCGCAGGCATTCATCACCACCGACCACGACAACAACCAGATCACCGCCTTCCACCCGGGCGCGATGATGCGTTCCTACGAGAACCACGTGCGTGGGGTGCCGGGCGTCACCCTGGGCCTGGTCGGCCCGGACGGCCGCGAAGGCATGATCCAGAACGCGCAGGAATTCCACGAAGACGGCATCCCGTTCATCTTCGACCCGGGCCAGGCCATGCCGCTGTTCAACGGCCCGGAACTGCGCGCCTTCATCGAGCAGGCCGACTACGTGGTGGTGAACGACTACGAGTCGAACCTGCTGCAGGAGCGCACCGGCTGGGACGAGAAGGAGATCGTCAGCCGGGTCAAGGCCTACATCACCACCCGTGGCCCGAAGGGCGCGGTCATCCACACTCCGGAAAAGAGCTACGACATCCCGCCGGCGCACGAGCGCCGCGTGGTCGACCCGACCGGCTGTGGCGACGCCTTCCGCGCAGGCCTGATCTACGGCATTCAGAAGGGCTACGACTGGCTGACCATCGGCCGCATGGGCAACCTGATGGGCGCACTGAAGGTCGAGCATCCGGGCACGCAGAACCAGCGTTTCACCTTCGATGAGTTCAACGAGCAGTTCAAGCAGCAGTTCGGTTACGCGCTGGGCGCGTAAGCCGAACTGCCCGCGCATTCCACCTTATCCCGCGCCTTCGGCGCGCCCCCTTGAACAACAAGGGGGCTTTGCATCCGATGCGCTGCTGGGAATGCTGTGGGTAGGTGTCGACCTGGGTCGACACTGCCGGCCAGCGGCCGGCACTACCGGAACTTCCGACCGACACGTTGCCTGCTCTCTGTAGAGCCGAGCCCATGCTCGGCTTGCGCGCGCCGGTCATGCGGCCTGCCAGGCGGCCAGCAGCGCGCGGCAATCGGCGAAATGCCAGTCGGCGCGGCCCGGCCAAGGGTTCTCTGGCAGGTTGACCAGCACGGTATGCGTGCCGGCCGCACGGCCGCACTCCAGGTCGTAGGCGTGGTCACCCACCATCACCGCCTGCGCAGGCCCGATGCCCCATCGCCGCAGATGCTGCTGCAGGCCCTCCGGCGAGGGCTTGGGCACCGCTTCATCGCGACCAATGATGTCGGCATCGTCGAACAACGCCCCGACCCCGATCGCCTCCAGCGTCAGCTTCGCCAGCGCATGATCATTGCGGGTCAGGATGCCCAGCCGGCAGCCAGCCGCCGCCAGCGCGCGCAGCAGCTTCACCGCACCCGGCGCCGGCAGCGCGTCCTCGGCCAGCGCGCGCTCGTGATCCAGCAACCACTCACGCTTGGCCTGCGCCGGTGCATCCGGCAACGCCGCGATATGGTCGAGGATGTCTTCCTCGGCGGCGATCTCCAGTGCGCGGCGGATCGCGGCGAAATCATGCACGGCTACAGTCAGCGTGCCGTCCATGTCGAACACCCAGTGCCGGATCGCGGACAACGCGTGCACCGCGCTGCCCGTCGCGACCATCACTGCCACCACTGCGGCATGCGGCTGGCGTCGACGCCGCCGGTCTCGAACACCGCCGTACGGGTGCCTCCGGCCTTGACCGGGAACTCGATGCTGATCGACTTGCCCTTGCGCGCCAGTTTCCACAGCGCTTTCTGATCGGTGATGAACAGGGCGATGGCTTCATCGGTCTTCGGGCGCCACGCGGCCATCGACACCGGCTTGCCGTCGTCCACGGTCACTTTCACCGTGCACTGCGGGCAACGGAAATCGCCGGCCTGCAGCACCAGGTAGGCATGCCGCTTCCACTCCGGATGATCGCGGAACACCAGCTGCACCGGCTTGGCGCCGCTGCCATCCACGTCCACCCGTTCCTTGCTGTAGATCTGCGCCGAAACCTGGTTGCCCTTGCTGCCCACCGGGATCTGGTTGTACTGCCACAGCGCCTGCATGCGCCGCAGGTCGCGCGCGGCATCGCCCTTGGCCTTGACCTCGTCGAAGCCCGCGGCGATGCGCTCGGCGGCGGCGGTGTCCTTGTACTGGTCCAGCAGCGAGGCGCCGTGCAGGCGCGCGCGTTCCCAGTCCTGCGCGGCCACGGCCATGTCGTACTGCTTGGCCACGTCTTCGGCCTTGGCCTCCTTCTGCGCCTGCACGGCGGCTGCGGCGGCTTCCTGCGCCTTGCGTTCTTCCTCGGGGTTGCTGCAGGCGGCCAGCGCCAGGGTGCAGGCGGTGAGCAGGATCAGTCGTTTCATGGCGGAGGTCCTTGGTGTTTTCGCTTTTCTGTAGAGTCGAGCCATGCTCGACTGCTGTTGAAAAACCAGTCGAGCATGGCTCGACTCTACAAAAAAAAGCGCCGGGGGATGCCCGGCGCTTCTGCTTACTTGGCTTCAGCCTTGGCCAGCATGTCCTGGACCGAGGCGGTGGTGATCGGGTGGTAGCCCGGCTTGGCCTTTTCGAAGGCCTGCTTGGCCAGCTCCAGCCCCTTCGGGGTCTTCACCAGTTCAGCGTAGATCGGCAGGATCAGCTTGCGACGGCCGACGCGCTCGATGAATGCCGCCGCGCCTTCATTGGCCTGCTCGTAGCCGCTGCGGATCGCCAGCGGGTACCAGCGCATGGCGATCTCGCCATTCGGGGTGCCGGTGAAGTGGAAGGCCTTGTCCAGCGTGGCCAGCTTGTCCAGCGGCTGGGTCGCGCCCAGGCCATCGATGAAGCGCACCCATTCCTGCGTGCTCCAGTCGGCGATGACCTGGCTGCTCGGCACGGTGCCGGCGCTGGCGAAGGCGATGCGCGCGGTATCGACGCTGCTGAAGTTGCGCGACTGCGCCTTGGCCGCGAACGCCGGGATACCCGGCTCGTCCAGCCATGCCTTCAGTTCGGCCTCGGTCACGGCCGACGGATTCTTCGGCAGCAGGTTCTTCTTCATGTAATCGACGAACTGGTCGGTGTTCGCGCTCTGGAAGGCATGGTCATCGAACCAGCCACGCAGGAACGGATCGAAGGTCTCGCGGCCGAAGCGCTGTTCCAAGAACTCCAGGAACCACGAACCCTTGACGTAGGCCACCTGGCTGAGGGCTTCGTCGGGATCACGCTCGTTCAGCGGCGGCAGCGCCAGCGCCTGGTCGGCCGGGCTCATGTCCTTCACTTCGGCCAGCAGGTCGGTCTGGTCGATCTGCTTCTCCATCTCGGCCATTTCCTTGCCGTACAGAGCTTCGGTGATGCGGCCCTGGACGTAGGTGGTGAAGCCTTCATTGAGCCAGATGTCCTTCCAGCTGGCGTTGGTCACCAGGTTGCCCGACCAGCTGTGCGCCAGTTCGTGGGCGACCAGCGAGACCAGCGACTTGTCGCCGACGATCACGGTCGGGGTGGCGAAGGTCAGGCGCGGGTTCTCCATTCCACCGAATGGGAACGACGGCGGCAGCACCAGCATGTCGTAGCGGCCCCAGCGGTATTCGCCGTACAGCTTCTCGGCGGCACCGATCATCTTCTCGGTGTCTTCGAATTCCTTGGCGGCCTTGTTGACCATGGTCGGCTCGGCCCAGACGCCGGAGCGGCCGGAGATCGGCTCGAACACCAGGTCGCCGGCGGCGATGGCCAGCAGGTAGGACGGAATCGGCTGCGGCATCTTGAAGGTGTAGTCACCATCACGCGCGGCCTTCGGATCGTTGTCGGCGCTCATCAGCACCATCACGTCCGGGCGCGAGACCACGTGCGCGCTGTAGGTGAAGCGCACGCTCGGGGTATCCTGCAGCGGCACCCAGGAACGGGCATGGATGGCCTGCGACTGGCTGAACATGAAGGGCAGCTTCTTGCCCTCGGTCATCGACGGCGCCAGCCACTGCAGGCCCGAGGCGGTCGGTGCGGTGTGGTAGGTCACTTCCACCTTGGCCGGCTGCTCCGCAGCCTCGATGGTCAGCTTGCTGCCGAACACCTTGTCGGCCGGGGCCAGTTCGAACTTCAGCGGGCTGCGCGCGCCGTCGGCGGCAACGGCCTCGACCTTGGACACGGTCAGCTCGCGGGTGTCGAGCACCAGCTGCCTGGCGTCCTTCTGTTTCCATTCCAGGGTGTAGGTGGCGGTACCGCCGATCTGCTTCTGGTCGAAGTCCAGCTTCAGATCCAGCGCGATGTCCTTGATGACGACCTTGTCCGGCTCGGCGTACGAGCTCTCGTCGTGGCTGCGGTTCTCGGCGTTCACGGGGCGGCAGGGGCCTTTGCGGCAGTCGGGGCGGCGGCGGGCGCGGCCGCCTCCTGGGAGCAGCCGGCGGCCAGGGCCACGGCCAGCGGAAGGAGCATCAGCGGATTACGCATGAATCGGGACCGTTACGGGGATCAAACCCCAATGGTACCTCCCTCGGGCCCGGCAGGCGTTGCGCGGTGCGGGGTAATGGCGGGCACAGCGCCGGTAGTGCCGGCCGCTGG
Organism: Stenotrophomonas sp. pho; assembly: GCF_006228405.1. Lineage (NCBI taxonomy): Bacteria > Pseudomonadati > Pseudomonadota > Gammaproteobacteria > Lysobacterales > Lysobacteraceae > Stenotrophomonas > Stenotrophomonas sp. pho. The sequence continues at coordinate 3,845,505 of NZ_CP029759.1, forward strand.
CCGGCAACCCCGTCGCCCGGTGGTTGCCCGCGCAGGTGCCGGCCAGCGGCCGGCACTACCGGAACACCGGGCCTACAGCTTGTAGCCGGAGTGGATCGAGACGATGCCGCCGGTCAGGTTCTTGTAGTGGCAGCGCTCGAAGCCGGCCTGCCCCATCATCGCCTTCAGTTCGTCCTGCGGCGGATGCTTGCGGATGCTCTCGGCCAGGTACTGGTAGCTGTCCGAATCGTTGGCGAACAACTTGCCCAGCCTGGGCAGGATCTTGAACGAGTGGAAGTCGTAGATCGGCTTGAACCAGTCGGCAGTGACTTCGGAGAACTCCAGCACGCGGGCCTGGCCGCCCACCTTCAGCACGCGGTACATCTCGCGCAGGCCGGCGTCCTTGTCGGTCACGTTGCGCAGGCCGAAGGCAATGGTGACCAGGTCGAAGCTGTTGTCCGGGAACGGCAGGGCTTCGGCGTTGCACTGCACGTAGTCCAGGCCAAGCACCAGGCCGCGGTTGGTCAGGCGGTCGCGGCCGACCGACAGCATGCCGGCGTTGATGTCGCCCAGCACCACCGAGCCCTCGGCGCCGACGCGTTCCTTCAGCAGGGCGGCGATGTCGCCGGTGCCGCCGGCCAGATCGAGCACGCGGTCGCCCGGCTTCACCTGCGCGGTCGCCACGTAGTAGCGCTTCCACGCCCGGTGCACGCCCAGGCTCATCAGGTCGTTCATCAGGTCGTAGTTGCGCGCGACCGAGGTGAACACCTGGCCGACCAGCTTCTGCTTGTCCTTGGCGGCGACGTCGCGGAACCCGAAATGGGTGGTACCGGCTTTGTAGGGGGATTCGCTCATGGCCCCGATTATCGCACCGCCGGGGGCCAGCGGCACCCCCTGCCCGTATCATGGCGGGCCACGACTGACCGGAGCCCCCGCATGATCACCACGCCCGACTACCAGGCCCTGCTGCAGACCGCCATCGCCGAAGCCCGCCAGGGCCTGGCCGAGGGCGGCGTGCCGATCGGCGCGGCGCTGTACCACAACGACGGCCGCCTGCTCGGCTGCGGCCACAACCGCCGCGTGCAGGAAGGCGACCCATCGGTGCACGGCGAAACCGACGCCTTCCGCAAGGCCGGCCGCCAGCGCCGCTACCAGGACACCATCATGGTCACCACCCTGGCGCCGTGCTGGTACTGCTCGGGTCTGGTGCGCCAGTTCAACATCGGCACCGTGGTGGTGGGCGAATCGCGCACGTTCCAGGGCGGCATCGACTGGCTGCGCGAGAACGGTGTCAACGTGATCGACCTCGACAGCCAGGAATGTGTTGACCTGCTGGGTGGCTTCATTGCGCAGCATCCGGAGATCTGGAATGAAGACATCGGTGAATAAGCACCGTGCAACGTGTCGTTGAACCCGTTTAATGAACGCTTCAGCGCGGGCACGTTCTAGTGCCCGCAGCGTTTGCGGCCGATGCCGTGAACCCGTGCACAGTCAGCTGCGCTGCGTGCATACACTGCGGTAACACCCCACCCGGCCGAGGCGCCTAGGGTGGGGTTACCGGGGTCCCTTTCCCCGGCGGAGCCAGCCATGTGCGCGCACGCCGTACGTCCCCCGCCCGACCCGATCCTCGATGCCATCCGCGAGCGCCTGCAGCAGCAATATGCACTGCACCGGCGCGGCGCGCTGTTCTGGACTGCCTATCAGCACATGCAACTGGAGCTGGTCCGCCGCCACCCGCTCGACCAGGAGCGCCTGTGCAATGCGATGGCCGACATGGCCGAGGACCTCGGTGCGGTCGAGCATGCGCAATTGATCGGCAATCGCCACGCCGGCTCCACATCCCGCTGACGCGGCATGCACCGCCACATACGCCACACTCCGATGAACCCCCACTCCCTTTCCACTCAACCGAACTGGATTGTCATGCACGCTGAAGTCCCCACCATTCCTCCGGTCATCAACGTAGACGCCGAGCTTGACCACTGGCGCCGCCAGCATGCCGAAGGCGCACTGCCGCACAACTCGTTCGGCTCGTACGTGCCGTGGATCAAGTTCGCCTGCGATTCGCTGATCACCCAGCCGCGCGCCAGCGAGGCCGAACGTGACGAGATGTTCCAGACCCAGTACGCCCTGCAGATCATGCCGCGGCTGAGCGAAGCCCAGGCCCGTGAGTTCGTCGACCGTTGCTGGCAGCACGTCTACCAGAGCAGCCCGGTGCGCAGCCTGCAGGCGCCACGACTGCAGCGCATGCGCGCCTGACCGGCGCTGCACGGCACCTGCACGGGTCACTGCCGATCATCCTCGTCACCTGAGTTGGCACACGACGACGATGAAAGCACGCAACCTGTTCAATACGATCGCCAAGAAGGCCGCGACAGCCACCGGCTCACCGTGGACCTTCCTGGCTGCAGTAGCGATCGTTGTGATCTGGGGCATCACCGGCCCGGTGTTCGGTTTCAACGACACCTGGCAGCTGGTGATCAATACCGGCACCACCATCATCACCTTCCTGATGGTGTTCCTGATCCAGCACACGCAGAACGCCGACACTGCCGCGATGCAGATCAAGCTGGACGAGCTGATCCGGGCGACGGCCGAAGCCAACAATGAACTGCTGGATCTGGAAGAACTGGACGAAGCGCGCCTGGAAGAGATCCGTGCCGAGTACGAGCAGATGGCCCGCGAAGCAGGCGATGCGCTGGCGCGCGTCCGTGCCTGCCATGCGGCGCGGCGCGACGATGAAGCGGTGTAGCAGGCCCCGGAATGACAATGCCGGCCAGCGGCCGGCACTACCATCGATCATCCAGGTAGAGCCGGCCGCCGGCCGGCTTTCTTTCATCCGCGCTCGTGCCAGCCGCCGCCCAGCACCTTGTACAGGGTGATGCGGTTGGCCTGCTGGGCCAACTGCGCCTGCAACTGGGTCTGCTGCGCGTTGTAGGCAGTACGTCGTGCGTCCAGCAGGGTCACGAAGCTGTCCAGGCCGGCGTCGTAACGTGCCTGCGACAGGCGGTTGGCCTGTTCGGCCGCTTCCACCAGGCGCTGCTGTGAACTCACCTGTTCATCCAGGCTGACATTCAACGCCAGCGCATCGGCGGTTTCGCGGAAGCCCACCTGGATCGACTTCTCGTACTGCGCCAGTGCGATATCACGATCAGCGTTGGCGACGGCCAGGTTGGCGCGCAGCTTGCCGCCCTGGAAGATCGGCAGGGTGATCTTCGGCAGGAAACTCCATACGCGGGTGCCGCTGTCGAACAGGCTGGACAATTCGCTGGAGCCACTGCCAATGCTGCCGGTCAGCGAGATGCTCGGGAAGAACGCGGCACGTGCCGCGCCGATGTTGGCATTGGCGGCCAGCAGCTGGTGTTCGGCGGCCATGATGTCCGGGCGCTGCAGCAGCACATCGCTGGGCAGGCCGGCCGGCGGAGGCGCCAGTGCCAGCAACTGCGGTTCGATGCCGTCCGGCAGCAGCGCCGGATCCAACTGGCCACCGGCCAGCAGGGCCAGCGCGTTGCGGTCCTGGGCCAGCTGGCCACGCAGGCGCGCGGCGTCGGTACGCGCGGTTTCCACCAGCGTGCGGGTCTGGGTCAGCTCCAGCGCCGAGCTACCACCACGCTCGTGGCGGGCCTCGGCCAGGCGCAACGAATCCTCGTAGGTCTTCAGCGTGGCATCGGCGATCTTCAGACGCTGGGCATCGGCACCGTAGGTCAGCCACGCCGTCGCTGTCTCGGCCACCAGGCTCAGCTGCGCGTTGCGACGATTGGCAGCTACGGCAAAGTACTGCTGCAGTGCCGCTTCGCTGAGGTTGCGCACGCGGCCGAACAGGTCCAGCTCGAACTCGGCCACGCCGACACCGGCGGTGAACTGCTCGGTGACGCCGGCGTCGGTGCCTTGGCGCTGCATCTGGCCGGTGACGGCCACACCGGGCACGCGGTCGGCGCGCTGTACGCGGTACTGGCCGCGCGCGCGTTCAACGTTGAGCACGGCCACGCGCAGGTCGCGGTTGTTCTGCAGCGACTGCTCGATCACCTGCTGCAGGCGCGCATCGGTGAAGAAGTCGCGCCAGCCTACGGCGGCGACATCGGCCGCCTGGCCCTGTACAGCCTCGGCCGGCCACTGCGCCGGAATTGCCGGAGCGACGGCGGTGTTCTTCGGCACCAGAGTGGAGCAGCCGGGCAGCGCGAGCGCGGCGGCAATGGAAAGGAACAGGGATGCACTTTTCATGGGAATGACTTCCATCGGTACTGCCGGATGGCAGGAGGTAGTGCCGGCCAGCGGCCGGCACTACCGTTTCGATCACGTCGTGGATTTGCGCTTGAACACGCGCTGCACCACTACGAAGAACAGCGGTACGAAGAACACGCCGAGCACGGTGCCGACGATCATGCCGCCGAGCACGCCGGTGCCGATCGCCTGCTTGGCGCCGGAGCCGGCACCGGTGGAGATCGCCAGCGGTACCACGCCCATGCCGAAGGCCAGCGAGGTCATCACGATCGGGCGCAGGCGGTCGCGCACCGCATGCATGATCGCCTCGATCAGGCCCGCGCCCTTCTCCAGGTTTTCCTTGGCGAACTCGACGATCAGGATCGCGTTCTTGCTGGTCAGGCCTACCGTGGTCAGCATCGCCACCTGGAAATAGATGTCGCGCTCCAGGCCCTTGAAGGTATTGGCCAGCACTGCGCCGAGGATACCCAGCGGGGCCGCCAGCAGCACCGCCGTCGGCACGCTCCAGCTTTCGTACATCGCGGCCAGGCACAGGAACACGATCATCAGCGACAGCGTGTACAGCAACGGCGTCTGCGAGCCCGCCTGGCGTTCCTGGTAGGACATCGCCGTCCACTCGATGCCGAAGCCCGCGGGCAGCTGCTTGGCCAGTTGCTCGATCTCGGCCATGGCATCGCCGGAGGCAACACCCGGGGCCGGTTCGCCCTGGATTTCCATCGCCGACACACCGTTGTAGCGCTCCAGGCGCGGCGAACCGTAATCCCAGTGCTTGGTGGCGAACGCGCTGAACGGCACCATCTCGCCCTTGTCGTTCTTCACGGACCAGAGGTCGAAGTCCTCCGGGATCATGCGGAACGGCTGGTCGGCCTGCACGAACACGCGCTTGACGCGGCCACGATCGACGAAATCGTCGATGTACGAGCTGCCCCACGCAGCGGCCAGCGTGCCGTTGATCTGGTCGATCGACAGCCCCAGCGAGGTCGCCTTGGCCGCGTCGATGTCGATGCGGAACTGCGGCGTGTCCTCCTGGCCGTTCGGGCGCACGTTGGCCAGCTTCTTGCTGCCGGCGGCCAGGCCGAGCAGCTGGTTGCGTGCGGCCACCAGTGCCTCGTGGCCCTGGCCGCTGTTGTCCTTCAGGAAGAAGGTATAGCCCGAGGCGGTACCCAGTTCCGGAATGGCCGGCGGCGGGAAGGCGAAGATGAAGGCATCCTTGATCTGGCCCAGGGCTGCCATCGCACGACCGGTGATCGGCATCACGCCATTGTTGGCGTCACGCTCGCTCCAGTCCTTCAGCTTGACGAACGCCATGCCGGCGTTCTGGCCCATGCCGGCGAAGCTGAAGCCCTGCACGGAGAACACCGAATCCACCGCATCCTTCTCGTTCTGCAGGAAGTGGTTTTCCAGTGCCGCGATCGATTCCAGCGTGCGCTCCTGGGTGGCGCCGACCGGGGCCTGCACCAGCGCCATCAGCACGCCCTGGTCTTCGTTGGGCAGGAACGAGCTGGGCAGGCGCACGAACAGCACGCCCATCAGCACGAACAGTGCCGCCACGATGCCCATGAAGCGCCACGGACGATGGATGATGCCGCGCACACCACGCTGGTAACTTTCGCTGGTGCGGTCGAAGCCGCGGTTGAAACCGTTGAAGAAGCGACCGGCCAGGCCGCGATGGGCAACATGATGCTCGCCCTTCTTCAACGGCTTGAGCATGGTCGCGCACAGTGCCGGCGTCAGCACGATCGCCACCAGTACCGACAGCGCCATTGCAGAGACAATCGTGGCCGAGAACTGCCGATAGATCACGCCGGTGGATCCGCTCATGAAGGCCATCGGCACGAACACCGCCGACAGCACCAGGCCGATACCCACCAGCGCACCGGTGATCTGGCCCATCGACTTGCGGGTCGCTTCAAGCGGCGACAGTCCTTCCTCGGACATGATGCGCTCGACGTTCTCCACCACCACGATGGCGTCGTCCACCAGCAGGCCGATCGCCAGCACCATCGCGAACATGGTCAGCATGTTCACCGAAAAGCCCAGCATCGCCAGCACGCCGAAGGTACCCAGCAGCACCACCGGCACGGCGATGGTCGGGATCAGGGTGGCGCGGAAGTTCTGCAGGAACAGGTACATCACCACGAACACCAGCACGATCGCTTCGAGCAGGGTCTGCACCACGCCCTTGATCGACACGCGCACGAAGGGGGTGGTGTCGTACGGGATCTCGGCCTTCAATCCGGCCGGGAAGAAGCTCTTCATGTCGTCCAGCGCAGCATCCACGCCGGCAGCGGTATCCAGCGCATTGGCGCCGGTGGCCAGTGTGACCGCCAGGCCGCTGGCCGGCTGGCCGTTGTAGCGGGTGACGAAGTCGTAGGACTCGGCACCCAGTTCGACGCGGGCGACATCACCCAGGCGCAGCTCGGCACCGTCCTGCGCGCCGCGCACGATGATGTTGCGGAACTGTTCCGGGGTCTGCAGGCGCGACTGCGCGTTGATGGTGGCGTTGAGCTGCTGGCCCTTCACCGACGGCGCACCGCCGAGCTGGCCGATCGCCACCTGGGCATTCTGCGCCTTGATCGCCGCAGTCACTTCCGCGACGGACAGGCCATAGGTATGCAGCTTGTTCGGGTCCAACCAGATGCGCATGGCGTACTTGCCACCGAATACCTGGATGTTGCCCACGCCCGGCACGCGGCTGAGGCGGTCGACGACATTGGAACCGACGTAGTCGGCGATGTCGTTGGCGTCCATGCTGCCGTTCTCGGACACGAACGCGATGACGTTCAGGAAGCCCGAGCTGGACTTGGCCACGTTGATGCCCTGCCGCTGCACTTCCTGCGGCAGCAGCGGCATGGCCAGCTGCAGCTTGTTCTGCACCTGCACCTGGGCGATGTCCGGGTTGGTGCCGCTCTCGAAGGTCAGGGTGATGGTGGCCTGGCCGTTGGACGAGCTGTTGGAGGAGAAGTAGATCAGGCCATCAAGGCCCTTCATGTTCTGCTCGATGATCTGCGTCACCGAGTCTTCGACCACCTTGGCCGATGCACCCGGGTAGGTGGCGCTGATTTCCACCGCCGGCGGTGCGACGTTGGGGTACATCGAGACCGGCAGCTTGAACAGGGCCAGGCCGCCGGCGAGCATGATGATGATGGCGATCACCCACGCGAAGATGGGTCGATCGATGAAAAAGCGTGCCATGGGGTTCTCCGCTTACTTCGCGTCGCCGGCCGGGGCGGCAGGCTGGGCATCGGCCGCCGGCTTGGCCGGTGCGTCGCCCTTTTCGGTGGCCTTGACCGGCATGCCGGGGCCGATCTTCTGCAGGCCTTCGACGATGACCTTGTCACCGGCCTTCAGGCCGTCCTCGACCAGCCACTTGTCGCCGACCGTGCGACTGACCTTGACCGGGCGCACTTCGACCTTGTTGTCCTTGCCGACCACCATCGCCGTGGTATCGCCCTTCGGATCGCGGGCGATGCCCTGCATCGGCACCAGCACGGCATCACTGCGCACGCCGCCGCCGATCACCGCACGCACGTACATGCCCGGCATCAGCAGGCCGTCCGGGTTGTCCACCTTCACGCGCAGGCCGAAGCTGCCGGTGGTCGGATCGACGCTGACTTCGGAGAACTCCAGCGTGCCCTTGTGCTCGAAGGTGCTGCCGTCTTCCATCAGGATGCTGACCGGCAGGGTCTGGTTGTCCTGCAGGCGGCCGGCGGCCAGTTCGCGGCGCAGCTGCAGCAGCTCGGCCGAAGACTGGGTCAGGTCGACATAGATCGGGTCCAGCTGCTGCACGGTAGCCAGTGCATTGGCCTGGCCGGCACTGACCAGCGCACCCTGGGTGACGCTGGACTTGCCGATGCGGCCGCTGATCGGCGCGGTGATGCGGGCGTAGCCCAGGGTGACGTTGGCTGCGTCCAGCGATGCCTTCGCGGCACCGACATCCGCCTCGGCCTGCTTCTGCGCGGCCACGGCATTTTCCAGGTCCTGCTGGCTGACCGCATCGACCTTGGCCAGCTCGGTGATGCGCTTGGCGCTCAGCCGGGCGGCGTTGGCGGTGGCCTCGGCGCGGGCCAGCTGGGCGCGGGCACTGTTGGCCTGGGCGCGGTAGCTGGCGTCCTCGATCTGGTACAGCGGCTCGCCGGCCTTGACCATGCCACCTTCGGTGAACAGGCGCTTGGCAACGATGCCATTGACCTGCGGGCGCACTTCGGCGACCAGGTAGGCGTTGGTACGGCCCGGCAGTTCGCGGGTCAGGCCCACGGTCTCGGACTTCAGCGTGACCACAGTGACGTCACCCGGGCCCTGCTCGGGGGCCTGGGGTTGGCCGCCGCAGGCAGCCACGGTCGCGGCGATCGCCAGCGACAGTGCAAAGGGTCGGATTCGGCTCAGCAACATGACGGAAAGGCTCTTAGGGGAAGGAATCTCAAATCGCGCTGATACAGGCCGAAAGCGCCAGCAGGCAACGCTCACCAGCGGGGAGTGGTAACCGGACCGGCCTGCCACGCACACGACGGGAATGATGGGAGCGAAATATACATACATGATTGTTTGTTTGTAAACCGGTACAATTCAGCCACGTTTCACCCGCACTCGTACCCATCCATGGCCCGCAAGACCAAAGAGGACACCCAGGCAACCCGGGAAGGCATCCTTGACGCCGCCGAAGCCTGCTTCCATGAACACGGCGTGGCCCGTACCACGCTGGAGATGATCGGTGCCCGCGCCGGCTATACCCGCGGTGCGGTCTACTGGCACTTCAAGAACAAGAGCGAGGTGCTGGCCGCGATCGTCGAGCGCGTGCATCTGCCTTTCATGCAGGAGCTGGAGCGCACCTCGACCGACCAGCGCAACACGCCGGTGCACGACCTGCGCGCGGTGATGATCCACTCGTTCATCGAACTGTCCGAGGACGAGCGCTTGCGCAAGACCATGGAGATCATGCTGCGCAGCGATGCGTCGGCTGATACCCGGGTGCTGACCGAACTGCAGCAGGCCGGTTTCCGCGATGGACTGGACCGGATGGAACGTGCCCTGCGCCGGGCAAAGGACCTGGGCCAGCTGCGCGAGGGTGCAGACCCGAAGATCGCCGCACGCATGCTGCACGCCACCGTGCTGGGCGTACTGCACGGTGCGATGGTCGAACCGGAACTGATGGACCTCAAGCGCGATGGCATGCTCGCACTGGACATGACCCTGGCCGCCTACGTAAAGGACGGCGTGTTCGTTCCCGGCACCGTGCCCGAGCCGCTGCCCGAGGCATGAGCGGGTTCACTGCCGCCACCGCAGCCCCACTGTGAGGACAGACCCATGATCCTGGACAACGTGGTGTGGGGCTTCATCGGCTGCGGCAGCGTCACCGAGAAGAAGAGCGGCCCCGCCCTGGCCAGCACACCCGGCTCACGGGTGGCGGCGGTCATGCGCCGCAATGCCGCATTGGCCGAAGACTATGCGCGGCGCCACGCGGTGCCACGCTGGTACACGGATGCCGACGCGCTGATCGGCGATCCGGACGTGAACGCGGTGTACGTTGCAACACCGCCCTCCACGCACATGCAGTACGCATTGCAGGCGATTGCGGCGGGCAAGCCGGTCTATATCGAGAAACCCATGGCCCTGGACCTCGCCGAATGCGAGCGCATCCTGGAAGCCAGTGCACGCCGTGGCGTGCCCGTGTTCGTCGCCTACTACCGCCGCGCCCTGCCCCGATTCGCGCAGGTGAAGCAGCTGCTGGACAGCGGCGCGATCGGTACACCGCGCAGCGTTCGCGCCACCCTGCATCGGCCGCATTCGGTGAACGCCGCATCGCCGGACTTCTGGCGGACCAATCCCGCAATCTCCGGCGGCGGGCTGTTCGTCGATCTGGGCTCGCACACCCTGGACCTGCTCGATCATCTACTGGGGCCGCTGAGCGATGTGCGCGGCCTGGCCAGTTCGTTGACCGGCGCTTATGCCGCCGAGGACAGCGTTTCGATGTGCTTCCGCACTGGAGCGGGCGCGCACGGCATCGCGCAATGGAGCTTCTGCGCGTTCCGCCGCCAGGATGAGATCGAGATCACCGGCGACCGCGGCCAGCTGCGCTTTGCGACCTTCGAGGATGTTCCGGTGGTGCTGGAGACCGGAGCCGGTGTGCAGGCCTTCGACATTCCCAACCCGTCGTCGATCCAGCAACCGTTGATTGCCTCTCTCGTGGATGAACTGCGCGGCAACGGGCACTCGCCCTCGGACGGCATCAGCGCCGCCCGCACCAGTGCGGTGATCGATCAGGTACTGCAGGCCTACCGCACGCGGCAATCGCGCTGACCGCCAACGCAAAAGGCCGCCTTTCGGCGGCCTTTTCTGTTGCAGCGGATGGCGTCAGGGCCCTCGCCGTGGCGAGGGATCCGACCGGATCGGGCGTTACAGGATGTAGCGGCTCAGGTCCGGGTCCTGCACCAGCTCACCCAGGTGTGCATCGACGTAGGCGCTGTCGATGGCCAGGGTTTCGCCATCGCGGTCCGGTGCCTCGTAGCTGAGCGAATCCAGCAGGCGTTCCAGCACTGTATGCAGGCGTCGGGCACCGATGTTCTCCTGGCGCTCGTTCACCTGGAAGGCGATTTCGGCCAGGCGGTCGATGGCATCGGCGGTGAAGCTGACCTTGACACCTTCAGTGGCCAGCAGCGCTTCGTACTGCTTGGTCAGCGCGGCCTTCGGCTCGGTCAGGATGCGCACGAAGTCATTCTTGCTCAGCGCCCCCAGTTCCACGCGGATCGGGAAACGGCCCTGCAGCTCCGGAATCAGGTCGCTGGGCTTGGCCAGGTGGAACGCGCCCGACGCGATGAACAGGATGTGGTCCGTCTTGATCGTGCCGTACTTGGTGGACACATTGGAGCCTTCCACCAGCGGCAGCAGGTCGCGTTGCACGCCTTCGCGGGACACGTCGCCACCGCCCACGTTGTCACCACGCTTGGCGACCTTGTCGATCTCATCGATGAAGACGATGCCGTGCTGCTCGCACGCCTCGATTGCGGCGGTACGGATGTCATCCTCGTTGACCAGCTTGCCCGCTTCTTCCTCGATCAGCAGCGGGCGCGCGGCCTTGATGGTCAGCGTGCGCTTGTGCGCCTTCGCGCCGCCGCCGAGGTTGGCGAACATCGACTTCAGCTGCTGGCCCATTTCCTCCATGCCCGGCGGGGTCATGATGTCCATGCTGACATTGGCCGCCAGGTCGAGCTCGATCTCACGCTCGTCCAGCTCACCGTTGCGCAGCATCTTGCGGAACTTGATGCGGGTCTCGTTGTCCTGCGCCGACGGTTCGTTGCGGGCGACTTCAGGATCGAAACCGATGCCGCCGCTACGACGCGGCAGCAGCGCATCGAGGATGCGGTCTTCGGCGCGTTCTTCGGCCTGGGTACGCACGCGCACCTTGGCCTGTTCGCGATAGAGCTTGACCGCGGTGTCGGCCAGGTCACGGATGATCTGCTCGACGTCCTTGCCGACGTAGCCCACTTCGGTGAAGCGGGTGGCTTCGACCTTCACGAACGGTGCGTTGGCCAGCGTGGCCAGGCGGCGCGCGATCTCGGTCTTGCCGACACCGGTCGGGCCGATCATCAGGATGTTCTTCGGCATCACTTCATTGCGCAGCTCCGCCGGCAGCTGCATGCGACGCCAGCGGTTGCGCAGGGCGATGGCCACCGCGCGCTTGGCGTCGTGCTGGCCCACGATGTGCCTGTCCAGTTCCTGCACGATCTCGCGCGGGGTCATGGTGGCGGAGGAAACTTCGATCTTCGACATGGTTGTGCTCACGGATTCATTGTCGGTAGTGCCGGCCGCTGGCCGGCAACCAGGCACGCGTGCGGGGGACATGAGGTTGCCGGCCAGCAGCCGGCACGACCCTCACAGCTCCTCGACCACCACGTTGCGGTTGGTGTAGATGCAGATGTCGCCGGCAATGCCGATCGCTTCACTGGCGATGGTGCGTGCATCCAGCTCGGTGTGCGCCATCAGCGCCCGCGCAGCCGAAAGGGCGTACGAACCACCGGAGCCGATGGCGATGATGCCGTCCTCCGGCTCGATCACATCACCGGTGCCGCTGATGATCAGCGAGGTTTCCTTGTCAGCCACTGCCAGCAGGGCTTCGAGCTTGCCCAGGCGGCGCTCGGTGCGCCAATCCTTGGCCAGCTCGACCGCGGCGCGCTGCAGCTGGCCGTGCTTTTCCAGCTTGGCCTCGAACAGCTCGAACAGGGTGAAGGCATCGGCAGCGGCACCGGCGAAGCCGGCCAGCACCTGGCCGTCGCGGCCAAGGCGGCGCACCTTGCGCGCGTTGCCCTTCATCACGGTGTGGCCCAGCGTGACCTGGCCGTCGCCGGCAATGGCCACGTGCTCGCCGCGACGGACGCAGACGATGGTGGTGGCGTGGAAAACGTTGGGGTTCTGACTGGGGTCCATGATGCCTCCGGGGTGACAGAACCAGAGGTGGGGACTGCGCTGCGCCCTTCAAGCCACCCGCGACCGGCTGACGCAGGGCCAACGTTCAGCTTTCTCCGCTGCCCTCGGTGCTGCGTCGACGCTTCGCGCGCGGATGCGCGGCGTCATAGACCTTGGCCAGGTGCTGGAAATCGAGGTGGGTATAGATCTGCGTGGTGGCGATGTCGGCATGGCCCAGCAGCTCCTGCACACCACGCAGGTCGCCGGACGATTCCAGGATGTGGCTGGCGAAACTGTGCCGCAGCATGTGCGGGTGCACCTGCTTGAACAGGCCCTGGCGCTGCGCCAGCTGGCGGATGCGGATCTGCACCGCACGCTGGCTGATTGGCCCGTTGCGACCGGGGAACACCGGCGATGCCGGACCACCGCCACTTTCCGCGCGCCACGCCTGCAGCGCTTCGCGTGCCGGCCGCCCGAACGGCACGCGGCGCTGGCGGTTGCCCTTGCCCAGCACGTTGACCAGCCCGCTGTCGAAATCCAGGTCGCGCCAGGTCAGCGCACAGACTTCGCTCAGACGCAGGCCGGAGGAATAGAACAGTTCCAGCAGCGCGCGGTCACGGCGGCCGAGCTCACCTTCCGGCTCCAGCTCGACCAGCTGCACCGCCTCATCGGCGTCGAGGACCTGTGGCAACCGGCGTGGCGCGCGCGGTGCCTTCAGCGTCGCTGCCGGACTGACCTCGATGTGCGCGTGCTTGAGCAGCCAGGCATAGAAGCTGCGGCAGGCCGACAGGCGGCGTTGCAGGCTCTTGGCCGACAGGCCGCGGCGATGCTCGTCGGCGACGAACTGGCGCAACGCATCGGCATCGAGCGCCTCCACCGCTACGCCACGCGGTTCGGCCCAGACCGCTAGCGCGTCCAGGTCGCGGCGGTAGGCGTCAAGCGTATGCGCCGACATCCGCCGCTCCACCTGCAGATGCTGCAGGAAGGCCTGTACCGCGCTCATCGTCGTCCGGTCCTGCTTAGTCGTGGAAGCGCTTCAGGCCAGTGGCCAGGGCGTCGCCCATCATGCGCAGGAACAGCGTGCCCATGCCCGGGTAGAAGCGGTTCGGGTCGTGGCTGCCGACTGCGATCAGGCCGACGCCCGGCAACGGCAGCAGCGCGGTGGTCTGCACTTCCTCGCTGCGCACGCCGTACAGGACGGCATTCTTTTCCGGCTGCAGGCGGCCGCAGATCGGCTCGCCGTCGTTCAGGCAATCGCGGAACGGGCCCAGTTGCGGATCATCGGCAGCAATCACCTGCAGCCAGTCGGCCTGTTCCAGCCCGGCCACCGGCGCATGCACCACCAGCCGCACCAGGTCGCCGGCGAAGTCTTCCTGCAGCGATGCGGCCATCGCGCGCAGGGTATCGGCCGCGTTGTCCTGCTTCATCAGTGCCAGGGTCAGCTGGTGCGTGCGCACCGCAAGGCGTTCATTGACCTGGGCGGTGGCGCCCAGATCGGCCAACCGTCGTGCCAGCTCGCGGTTCTTCTCGCGCAGCACTTCCAGCTGGTAGCTGGCCAGCGATGCGGTCGGGCCGTCATCGCGCGGCACCACCAGGGTCAGGGCCAGGTCCGGAAACTGCTTGAGGAAGCCGGGATGTCGCCGCAACCAGGCAGCGACTTCATGGGCCCCGAGCTTGTCGACGGTTTCGGTCATGCCATCCACTCCCCTTCGAAGACGAATGCGGTCGGGCCCGCCATCACCACCGGCTGGCCATTGCCCGGCCACTGGATGCGCAGGTCACCTCCGGGCAGGCTGATGCGCGCATCGCGCTGCAGGCGGCCGCGCTGCATCAGGGTCACGGCGGCGGCGCAGGCGCCACTGCCGCAGGCCAGGGTCTCGCCGACACCGCGCTCGAACACGCGCAGGCGGGCGTGGGCCGGGCTCATCACCTGGGCGAAGCCCACGTTCACCGAGCGCGGGAACGACGCGTGCTGCTGCAGCAGCGAACCCACGCGTTCAACCGGAGCGGCATCGATCAAGCCCACTTCGATCACCGCATGCGGGTTGCCCATCGACACCGCAGCAAAGCGGACGCTCTCGCCCTGCAGCGGCAGCAGGTATTCCTCGCGCGGGTGGGCGAAGCCCATCAGCGGCACGTTGGCCGGCTCGAAGGCAGGCACGCCCATCGTCACCGCAAACTGCCCTTCACCCAGCACCTTCACCTCATGGCTGGCCAGCGGGCTGTCGATGACGAATGCATCGCCCTGCGCGCTGCCCTCGCGCACCAGCCAGGCCGCGATGCAGCGCGCGCCATTGCCGCACTGCTCGGAATTGGAACCGTCGGCGTTCCAGATGCGGTACGAGGCCACCGAGCCTTCCGCACGTGGCGCCTCGATGGTCAGGATCTGATCGCAGCCGACGCCGGTGTGGCGGTCGGCCAGGCGCGCGGCCAGTTCAGGCGTGGGCGGCGCAGTACCGTCACGCAGGTCGATCACTACGAAGTCATTGCCCGCGCCATGCATCTTGCTGAAGCGCAAGGCCCTGGAACCGGCCTTACTCATTCCCGACGCCCGCCTTCTTCGCTGGCGCGGGTGCCGGCTGAGTGGTCGTTGCAGCCGGGTCGACGGTCGTGGTGGGGGCAACGGCGCCCTGGGCCTCCGCCGGGGTCGCCTCGGTGGCGGGCTCGGCAGCGGGTTCGACGGTTTCCTCCACCGGCACCGGCTTCTGCGGCAGTACCAGCGGGCCCTTGTTGCCGCAGGCGGCGAGGAGCAGCAGCGAGGCCGCTGCCAGCGGAATCAGGATGGCGTTTCGATGGGGGATCTTCATGCCCCGAGTATAGCCATTGGCGGCTGAGCGGTTGGTGCAGGGAATCGGGTTGCCGGCCAGCGGCCGGCACTACCGCCGGCGCTCAATCTGTGGGCGGTGGCGGCAACGGCCGCGTCCACAGCCAGATTGCGACCACGGTCATGCTGCCGATCGAGAACCACTTCACCCAGGCGATCGGCACGCACCACAGCATGATGGCGGCACACACCGCCATGGTGATCGTGGCCATCCACTTGCCATGGCGGCTGACCGCCCCGTGTGCCTGCCAGTTGGCGATGGCCGGGCCGAAGCGCGGGTGCTGCAGCAGCCAGGTGTGCAGGCGTTCGGACCCACGTGACGCAGCCCACGCCGAGATCAGGATGAATACGGTGGTCGGAAGGCCCGGCACGAAGATGCCGACGATGCCGGTGCCCAGGCTGACATAGGCCAGCAGCCACCACGCCCAGCGGAAACGCACCACGCGCGGTGGCGTGGCGGTATCGCGGGATGCGGAGGGCTCGGGCAGGCTCATGGCCGCAAGGATAACGGTTCGGGGTGCCCGGCAACGCCCGGCACCCCTTCGCCGTTACGGCTGGGCGATGCCCAGCTGCTGCAGCACGAACGCGTACGACTCGGACAGCTCGCGGTAGCGCTGGAAGCGCCCCGACTTGCCGCCATGGCCGGCTTCCATGTTGGTGCGGAACAGGATCGGGTAGGGGCCGGTGTTGTGATCACGCAGCTTGGCCACCCACTTGGCCGGCTCCCAGTACTGCACCTGCGAATCCCACAGGCCGGTACCCACGAACAGCGCCGGGTACGCCTGCTGCTTCACATTGTCGTAGGGCGAGTAGGACAGCATGTAGTCGTAATACGGCTTCTGCTCCGGGTTGCCCCACTCATCGTATTCGTTGGTGGTCAGCGGAATGGTCGGGTCGAGCATGGTGGTGACCACGTCGACGAACGGGACCTGCGCCACCATCACCCGGTAATCCTGCGGCGCCTGGTTGGCCACCGCGCCCATCAGCAGGCCACCGGCGCTGCCGCCGGACGCAGCGACGCGATCCTTCGCCGCCCAGCCCTGTGCGACCAGGCCGCGGGTGACGTCGATGAAGTCGTTGAAGGTGTTCTGCTTGTGCAGCAGCTTGCCGTTCTCGTACCAGTCGCGGCCCATTTCCTGGCCACCGCGGATATGGGCAATGGCATACACCACGCCGCGGTCGAGCAGGCTCACCGCGGTCTGGTTGAAGTACGGGTCCATCGACATCCCGTAGCTGCCATAGGCGTACTGGAACAGTGCGCCCTTTCCATCCTTCTGGTAGCCCTTGCGGTAGACCAGCGACACCGGCACCTTCACGCCATCGCGCGCGGTGATCCAGACGCGGTCGGTTTCATACTTCGATGCGTCATAGCCGATCACCGGCTGCACCTTCAGCTGGCGACGCTCACCGGTGGCGGTGTTCAGCTCGAATACCGTGGTCGGCGTGGTCATCGAGGTGTACACGTAGCGCAGCCACGGCGTCTCGGCTTCGGTGTTGTCACCCAGGCCCATCGAGTAGGCCGGTTCATCGGCCTTCACGTAGTCGCTGCGGCCGTCCTTGAACAGCAGGCGGATGCGCTCCAGGCCCTCGGAGCGTTCGGCGATGGCGGTATAACCCTCGAACAGCTCGAAGCCTTCGATGAACACCGCCTCGTCGTGCGCGATCCAGTCCTTCCACTGCGCGCGCGAGGTGGCGTCGGTCGGTGCGGTGACCAGCTTGAAGTTCTTCGCGCCATCGTTGGTGCGGATCACCCAGCGGCCATCGTAGTGGTCGGCGTCGTACTCGACGTCACGCTGGCGCGGCGCCAGCACGGCGAAGGTGGTGGGGTCGCTGGCCGGCGCGTAGCGCTCTTCGGAGGACACGGTGCTGTGCACGCCGATGGTGATGAAGCGATCGTCACGGGTGCGGCCGATGCCCATGTAGAAGCTGTCGTCCTTCTCTTCGTAGACGACGGTGTCGGCGCTGGCCGGGGTGCCCAGCACGTGCTTCTTCACGCGCACGGTCAGCAGCGTTTCCGGATCGTTCTCGACGTACAGCACGGTGCGGTTGTCATCGGCCCAGACCAGGTCGCCGGAGCTGCCGGTGATGACGTCGGGCAGCACCTGGCCGGTCCGCAGGTCCTTGAAACGGAGGGTGTACTGGCGGCGGCCGACGTCATCCTCGGCCCATGCCAGCAGCTGGTTGTCCTGGCTCACTTCCATCGCGCCGACGTTGAAGTAGCCCTTGCCGGCGGCCATCGCGTTGACGTCGAGCAGGATTTCCTCGGCGGCCTCCATGCTGCCCTTGCGGCGGGCGTGGATCGGGTAGTCCTGGCCGGTCTCGAAGCGGCTGTAGTACCAGTAGCCGCGCTCACGCGCCGGAACGCTGGAATCGTCCTGCTTGATGCGGCCGACGATCTCCTTGTACAGGGTGTCTTCCAGCGGCTTCAGCGGCGCCAGCAACTGGTCGGCGTAAGCGTTCTCGGCCTGCAGGTAGGCCAGCATGTCCTTGTTCTCGCGCTTGTCGTCGCGCAGCCAGTAATAGTCATCGTTGCGGGTCGCGCCAAACGGCGCCTTGACCACATGCGGGTGCCGGGCGGCATCCGGCGGAACGGGCGGAGTGGCAGCGGTAGCAGTCGTGGTCATCAGGCTGGCAAGCAACAGGCAAAGGGTGGATTTCATGAAGTAAGGCTCCAGGCGCGTCAATGCAATGGTCTTCGGCGGGGTCAGATCCCTTTTCCCGAAAAGGGATCTGACCCCAATCCCTGCAATGCGGCAACCCTGCGGATCGTCATGGGTCATGCCGGCCGGCGTACCATGGGCACATGAGTACCCTGCCCCACACGCCGGGCTACAGCCGGCGCAGCCATGAAATCGCCCCGTTCCATGTGATGTCCCTGCTGGCCCGCGCGCAGGCGCTGGAACAGGCCGGCCACGATGTGATCCACCTGGAAATCGGCGAACCGGACTTCACTACGGCCGAACCGGTCGTGCGGGCCGGCCAGGCCGCACTGGCCGCCGGCCATACCCGCTACACCGCCGCACGTGGCCTGCCGGCCCTGCGCCAGGCGATCAGCGGTTTCTATCGCAGCCACTACGGTCTGGACATCGATCCTGAGCGCATCCTGGTCACCCCGGGTGGGTCCGGTGCGCTGCTGCTGGCCAGCAGCCTGCTGGTCGATCCCGGCCGCCACTGGCTGCTGGCCGACCCCGGCTACCCCTGCAACCGCCACTTCCTGCGCCTCGTCGAAGGCGGCGCACAGCTGGTGCCGGTCGGCCCGGACACTGCGTACCAGCTCACGCCGTCCCTGGTGGAACAGCATTGGAATGCCGACAGCGTCGGCGCGCTGGTTGCCTCACCGGCCAACCCGACCGGCACGGTGCTCTCCGCCGACGAACTGGCTGCACTGTCGCAGACCCTGCACGCGCGGGGCGGCCACCTGGTGGTGGACGAGATCTATCACGGCCTGACCTACGGCCTGGACGCGCCCAGCGTGCTGCAGGTGGACGACAACGCATTCGTACTGAACAGTTTTTCCAAGTACTTCGGCATGACCGGGTGGCGGCTGGGCTGGCTGGTGGCGCCGCCGTCCGCAGTACCGGATCTGGAGAAGCTGGCGCAGAACCTGTACATCAGCGCCTCGAGCATCGCCCAGCACGCCGCGCTCGCCTGCTTCAGCGAGGAGTCCATGGCGATCTTCGAGCAGCGCCGCGACGCGTTCCGCCAGCGTCGCGACTTCCTGCTGCCGGCACTGCGTGAGCTGGGCTTCCGTATCGAAGTCGAGCCACAGGGCGCGTTCTACCTGTACGCCGACGTCAGTGCATTCACCGACGACGCGCAGGCATTCTGCGCGCATTTCCTGGAAACCGAGCACGTGGCGTTCACCCCGGGCCTGGATTTCGGCTTCCATCGTGCCAACCAGCACGTGCGCCTGGCCTATACCCAGGAGGTACCGCGATTGCAGGAGGCGGTGGCGCGGATTGCGCGCGGATTGAAGCGTTGGCAGGGATCACGTTGACGGTAGTGCCGGCCGCTGGCCCTACCGGATAAGGAAAAACGCCGCCCTGGGGCGGCGTTTTCCGTTCTGCTTACTTGCCGCCCAACCGCTCCCACAGGAAGCTGTAGGCCAGTGCCGACATGTGCGCGGCCTGCGCGTTGTTGGCGGCGCCGCCGTGACCCCCTTCGATGTTCTCGTAGTAGGTCACGTCCTTGCCGGCGTCGATCATCTTCGCCGCCATCTTGCGGGCATGGCCCGGGTGCACGCGGTCGTCGCGGGTCGAGGTGGTGAACAGCACCGGCGGGTAGTTCTTCTTCGCGTTGAACAGGTGGTACGGCGAGAAGGTCTTGATGAACTCCCAGTCACTGGTATCCGGGTTGCCGTACTCGGCCATCCACGAGGCACCCGCCAACAGGTGGCTGTAGCGCTTCATGTCCAGCAACGGCACCTGCACCACCACCGCACCGAACAGCTCCGGGTACTGGGTCAGCATGTTGCCGGTCAGCAGGCCACCGTTGCTGCCGCCCTGCACGCCCAGGTGCTTGGCGCTGGTGATCTTGCGCTTGACCAGGTCCCGCGCCACCGCGGCCATGTCTTCGTAGGCCTTGTGGCGGTTCTGCTTCAGCGCCGCCTGGTGCCAGCGCGGGCCGTACTCGCCGCCACCACGGATGTTGGCCACCACGTACACGCCGCCCTTCTCCAGCCAGGCGCGGCCCATGCCACCGGAATAGCTCGGGGTCAGCGAGATCTCGAAGCCACCGTAGCCGTACAGCAGCGTCGGATTGGAGCCATCGAGCTTCATCGCCCTGTCGTGCACCACGAAGTACGGCACGCGGGTGCCGTCCTTGCTGGTGGCGAAGTGCTGCTCGATCACCTTGCCCTTGGCGTCGAAGAAGGCCGGCATGGTCTTCAGTGTTTCCGGGGCCTGGCCGATCTCGGCCAGCGCCAGCGTGGTCGGGGTCAGGTAGTCGGTGGCGGTCAGCCACACCGCGTCGCTGTCATTGCTGTCCACTGCAGCCACGCCCAGCGTGCCGAAGGCAGGTGCGCCGACGAAGCGGCTGGTCTGCCAGCCGTTGGCGCCCGGGGTCAGCACCGACAGGCGGTTCTTGACGTCGTCCAGCACGTTCAGCACCAGGTGGCTCCTGGTCCAGGTGGCGCTGGCCAGCGAGGTGGTCGCGGTCGGGGTGAACAGCACCTCGAAGTCGCGCTTGCCGGCCAGGAAGTCGTCCAGCTTCGTCGCCAGCAGCGAACCGGACGCATAGGTCTTGCCGCCCACGGTCCACGGATCGCGCAGCTCCAGGGTCAGCCACTGCTTGTGCAGGCCCTTCTCGGCCGAGTTCGGCGCGTCGATCTTGGTCAGCGTGCCGTCGTCGCCACGCAGGTAGAGCTCGTTGTTGTAGAACGCCAGCGTGCGGCTGACCAGGTTGCGCTCGAAGCCCGGGGTGTCATCGTGCATCGCCGCGATGTACATGTCTTCCGGCTTGCCTTCGTACACCGTCGTGGCCGAGGCCATCGGCGTGCCGCGCTTCCACAGCTTGGCCACGCGCGGATAGCCGGACGTGGTCATCGTGCCGGCACCGAAGTCGGTGTAGACGAACACGGTGTCGCGATCGACCCAGTTGAGGCCCCCCTTCGACTCCGGGCGGAAGAAGCCGTCCTTGATCCAGGTCTTGTTGACCAGGTCGAACTCGCGGGTGACGTCGGCGTCGGCGCCGCCGCGCGACAGCGCGATCAGGCAACGGCTGTAATCCGGGCGCAGGCAATCGGCACCGTGCCAGACCCAGTTCTCACCCTCGGCCTTGTTCAGTGCATCCAGGTCCAGCACGGTCTCCCACTGCGGCGACGCCTTGCGGTACTCGGCCAGGGTGGTGCGCCGCCACAGGCCGCGCTCGTGCTGCTGGTCCTTCCAGAAGTTGTAGTAGTAGTCGCCGATCTTCTGCACGCCCGGAATCTTGGCATCGGAGTCGAGCACCTCGCGGATGCGGGTCTCCATCTGCTTGAAGGCCGGGGTCTGCGCCAGGCGCGCCTCGGACTTGGCATTCTGTTCCTTGACCCAGGACAGCGGCTTGTCGCCGGTGACGTCCTCCAGCCAGGCGTAGCGGTCTGTATCCTCAGCGGCCACGGCGGTCCCCACCGAGGCAGCGGTCATCATGCCGGCCAACAGGCAGGCGGAAGCGAGTCGTGACATTGCAGCTCCAGGCAGTCATAAGCCGTGGAACGCTAGCACGGAATGCCGCGGCCTCCCCCGTGTCGAAGGTCAGGCCGTGGCCGCCGGGCCGCGCCGGCGACGCGCCTGTCCACCGGTACGCCGCACCTTCGGCAGCCCCGACAGGCGCGGCAGCGGGAAGCGCAGCAGCGCCCACCAGGCCGCGAGCGGCATGCCAATCAGCCACATCGGCAGCCAGCCCAACCACGCGCTGCTGCCACGTGCCGCTGGCCAGACCAGTACCAGCGCCAGTCCGGCCAGCGCCAGTTGCCGCACGCCACGCAGCAGGCGCGGGTCGGCGCGTTCGATGATGCGTTCAGTTGCAGGGCGACGGACGGAACGTGTGTTCATGGGCCTTCTCCGGTAGACAATGCAACACAGCTTGGGCAAGCCCCTTCTCACAGATTGCGACACCATTGACGGATCGCGCACGCTCAGTCGACCATGCTCAGGCAAAGCCCTCCTGAGCCCGCTCCCGCATGACTTCGATCCGCCCGCTCTGCGCCGTGTTGCTGGCCCTGTCCCTGGCGGGCCCCGCCATGGCGGTCGGTGAGCCGCCATCACCCCGTGCCAGCGTCCCGCGCGCCGATCCGGATGCCCCGATCGACCTCAAGCGCTTCATGGGCACTTGGTACGTGATCGGCCGCGTGCCGAACTTCATCGAACGCGGGCACGTCGCCAGCGTCAACGAGTACGAGTTGCGCGACGAGCACAAGGTCGGCATCACCTACCGCTACCGCGACGGCTTCGGCGAACCCCTGCAGGAGATCCGTGCACGCGCCAGCGTCGACCCGGACAGCGGCAACCACGGCTGGCGCACCTGGTTCTACCGCGTGGTGCCGACCCACTCCCGGGTGCTGGACGTCGCCCCGGATTATTCGTGGGCACTGATCGGCTACCCGGGCCGTGAGATGGCCTGGATCTTCTCGCGCACGCCGGACATGGACAAAGCGCTGTACAAGGAGCTGGCCGAGCGCCTGCGCGACGAGTACGGCGTGAACACCGACAAGCTCAAGCGCGTGCCGCAGCATCCGGAACAGGTCGGCAAGCTGGGCTACGAAGTACCGAACGCGCGTTGACCGCACGTGGAATTGCCGGCCAGCGGCCGGCACTACCGTTTCCAGGCAATGGGTAGAGCCGGCCGCTGGCCGGCTACCAGCAGGCGTAGCGGTTACTTGCGGCTGTAATGCGCGACCAGGCGGTCGCCGAGCATCTGCAGCAGCTGCACCAGGACCAGCAGCAGGACCACGGTGACCAGGGCCACGTCGGTGTGCGAACGCTGGTAGCCGTCGCGGAACGCCAGATCGCCCAGGCCGCCGGAACCGATGGCGCCGCCCATCGCGGTGAAACCGATCAGCGCGACGGTGGTCACCGTCGCACCGGCGATCAGGCCCGGGCGCGCTTCCGGCAGCAACACGCGGGTAACCAGCTGCCAGGTAGTGGCGCCCATTGCCTGGGTAGCTTCGATCACGCCGCGGTCAACCTCGCGCAACGCGGTCTCGACCAGGCGCGCATAGAACGGTGCGGCACCAATAACCAGCGGCACAATCGCACCACGCACGCCCAGCGACGTCCCCATCAGGAACAGGGTGACCGGAATCAGCACGATCATCAGAATGATGAAAGGCACTGAACGCAGCAGGTTCACCACCAGCGCCAGCACGCCATAGGCGAACGGCCGGCGCTTCATCTGCGGTGCGCCGAACAGGTACAGCAGCACACCCAGCGGCAGGCCGATGGCCAGGGTCAGCGGCAGCGAACCGAGCAGCATCAGCAGGGTGTCGATGGTGGCCTGGCCGATGTCGGCCCACTTGCCCGCATCCAGGTGGCGGAAGAAGCCGCCGGCAGTAGCGATGATCATCGACGCAGTTCCTCAACATGCACGCCGGCGGCCACGAACGCGGCCTGCGCGGCGGACTGGTCGCCGCCCACCAGGGCGACCACCAGCTGGCCATACGGGGTGTCCTTGATCCGGTCGATGCGGCCGGACAGGATGTTGTAGTCGACCCCGGTCTGCCGCGCGACACTGCCGAGCAGGGGTTCGTAGGTGTCGCCACCGAGGAAGGTCAGGCGCACGATACGGCCGCCAACGGCATCGAAATCACGGTGCAGCGCCCCCTCGTCCACATGCTCCGACTCACTGACGAAACGGCGGGTGGTCGGATGCTGCGGGTGCAGGAACACCCGGGTGACCGGACCGGTTTCGACCATCTGGCCGGCATCGAGCACCGCAACGCGGTCGCAGACACGGCGGATCACGTCCATCTCGTGGGTGATCAGCACAATGGTCAGGCCGAGCTCGCGATTGATCTTTGACAGCAGCGACAGCACCGAAGCGGTGGTCTGCGGATCGAGCGCACTGGTGGCCTCGTCGCACAGCAGGATCTGTGGACGGGTCGCCAGCGCGCGGGCGATACCGACGCGCTGCTTCTGGCCACCGGACAGCTGCGCCGGATACTTCTGCGCATGCGCTTCCAGGCCCACGGTCTGCAGCAGCTCGGCCACGCGCGCGTCGATTTCCGTCTTCGGCGTGCCGGCCAGTTCCAGCGGGAAGGCGACATTGCCCGCCACCGTGCGCGACGACAGCAGGTTGAAGTGCTGGAAGATCATGCCGATGCGCCGACGCAGCGCGCGCAGGCCGTCCGCGTCCAGCGCGGTGACATCCTCACCACCGATCAGCAGCCGGCCACCGCTGGGTTCTTCCAGGCGGTTGATCATGCGGATCAGGGTCGACTTGCCGGCGCCGGAATGGCCGATGATGCCGAAAACCTCACCGGCCTCGATGGTCAGGTCCAACGGTTGCAGCGCGCTGATCTCGCGGCCGGCAACGGCATAGGATTTGTGCAGGCGCTGGAACTCGATCACGGGCGTGGCTCACCGGCTGGGTGACGGAAGGGGGCGTGCAGCCTACCAGCGCAGGCGGTCGCGCGCCCGCGCCATGGGCCAGAATGTTATTCCTTTTGGTTCTAACGTACCTGCTCCGGCGCGGGTTCCGGGGTCGGATCCCCGCAGGGGCTCTGACCCCGCTTCCCGGCCAAACCGGTTCAGGGATGATCCAGCGGCTTCGGTGGTTCCTGCCGGTTGACCCGCTCGCGGTGCAGCAGGTAAAGCCCCGAAGCCACGATGATCGCCGCGCCCACCCAGGTATAGCCATCGGGCAGCTGGCCCCAGAAGGCCAGGTCCCAACCGATCACCCAGACCAGCCCGCTGTACTCCAACGGCGCGATCATCGAGGCCTCGCCCAGCTGGAAGGCCCTGGTCAGGGCGATCTGGCCCAGCGCCCCGGCCAGGCCCATGCCACCGATCAGCGGCGCATGTGCCAGCTGCAGCGGCACCCAGCCGGGTAGGGCCAGCAGGCCGGCACCGATGGCCATGATCACCAGGAACCAGACCACCATCGACTGCGAGGTATCGGTGCGGGTCAGCAGGCTGACCGTGATCGCCGCAATGGCATAGGCGGTGGCCGCAGCCAGCACCATCAGCCCCGGCACCGAGATGAAGCCATCGACGCCCGGCCGCAGCACCACCAGCACGCCGACCAGGCCAATCCCGATGGCGACCCAGCGCCGTGGCCCGACCCGCTCGCCCAGCAGCGGCACCGACAATGCGGCGATCAGCAGCGGGGCCACGAAATAGATGGTGTAGGCAGTGGACAACGGCAGGTCGCGCAGGGCGAACACGAAGCAGCCGATCATCGCCATGCCCAGCGCACCACGCAGCAGGTGCAGCCCCCAGCGGCGCGGCACCAGTGAACGCGGCCCGGCGCTGGCCAGCACCCAGACCAGCACGAACGGCAACGAGGCCGCGCCGCGCAGGAAGGTTACTTCCAGGGTGGGGTAGCTGGCCGACAGCTGCTTCATGCCAGCGTCCATCAGCGAGAAACAGGCGACTGCAGCGACCATCCAGGCCACCGCACGCGAAGGGGAGCGTTGCACGTTCATGGCCCATTATCGCCCGGTCGTCGCATTCTGTAGAGTTCGGCCGCTCTTCAAAAAGCAGCCGAGCGTGGGCTCGGTTCTACAAACGGCGGGCACGGGGCCCTCGCGATAGAATGGCTGCCACTGAATCCTGCGGAGCATCGCCCATGCCTTCCTTCGACGTCGTGTCCGAAGTCGACACCCACGAACTGACCAACGCCATCGACCAGGCCAACCGCGAACTGGCCACCCGCTTCGATTTCAAGGGCGTGGATGCCAAGTTCGAACGCGATGGCGATGTGATCAACCAGTTCGCGCCGACCGAATTCCAGCTCAAGCAGATGAACGACATCCTGCGTGCACGCCTGGCCGCGCGCGGCATCGACGTGCTCAGCCTGGAGTTCGGCGACATCGAGACCAACCTGGCCCAGGCCCGGCAGAAGATCACCGTCAAGCAGGGCATCGAGCAGAAGATCGCCAAGAAGATCGCCGCTGCGCTGAAGGAAGCCAAGCTGAAGGTTGAAAGCCAGATCAATGGCGACAAGCTGCGCGTGCAGGGCAAGAAGCGCGACGACCTGCAGGACGCCATCGCCGTGCTCAAGGCCGGCAAGTTCGAGTTGCCGCTGCAGTTCAACAATTTCCGCGATTGATCTGGCCGCCGGGCATGGCCCGGCGCCGGCACCTGCGGTACGACGGCGCGTTGCCAGCGACGCGCCTACAATGTCCGCCCCGCCAGCCGACGTGCCCGCCATGACCGACGCCCAACTGCCCACCGAGGACCCGATCGCCGCCACCCGCCTGTGGCTGGAACGCATCGTCATCGGCCTGAACCTGTGCCCGTTCGCCAAGGCGGTCTACGTGAAGGATCAGGTCCGCATCGTGCTCAGCGATGCGACCACGACGGAAGCCCTGGTTGAGCAGCTGGCCGAGGAACTGGTCCTGCTGCGTGATACGCCGGCCGAGCAGATCGATACCACGCTGATCGTGCATCCGCAGGTGCTGACCGATTTCCTCGACTACAACGACTTCCTCGACAACGCCGACGCGGCGATCGAGGCGCTGGACCTGCAGGGCATCCTGCAGGTGGCCAGCTTCCATCCGGATTACCAGTTCGAGGGCGTGGCTGCCGACGACGCCAGCAACTACACCAACCGCGCGCCCTTCCCCACCCTGCACCTGCTGCGCGAAGACAGCGTGGCGCGCGCGGTGGACGTCTATCCGGATCCGGATGTGATCGTCGAGCGCAACATCCAGACCCTGGACCGCATCGGCGTGGACGGCTGGCATCGCCGCCTGCGTGGCGAAGACCTGTCGTGAGCACGGTACCGCCGATTGCCGCTTGGCCGGCCGCGCCGCTGTCGGGCAAGGTGGTGCTGGTCACCGGCGGTGCCAACGGCATCGGCCGTGGCATCGCGCAGGCCGTGCTCGGCGCCGGTGGCCGCGTGCTGATCGGCGACCTCGACATGGAGGCCGGCGAGGCGTGCCTGGCGGAATGGCAGCGTGGTGAGGATGCCGTGTTCCAGCGCCTGGATATCACCGACGAAGCCAGCGTGCGCGCCTTCATCGCCGTGGCCCTGCAGCGTTTCGGCCGCATCGACGGGCTGGTCAACAACGCGGGGATTGCCAGCCCGCACGGCACGCTGCTGCAGGACATGGACTGGGACGAGTGGCAGCGCCGGCTGTCTTCGCTGCACGGCGCGTTCCTGTGCAGCAAGCATGCGTTGCCGGCGCTGACCGCCAGCGCCGCCGGTACAATCATCAACATCGCCTCGACCCGCGCCTGGCAATCCGAAGCACACAGCGAAGCCTATGCCGCAGCCAAGGGCGGACTGGTGGCGTTCACCCATGCGCTGGCGATCAGCAGCGGCCCGGCGGTGCGGGTGAACAGCATCAGTCCCGGCTGGATCGGCACCTGCGAGTGGCAGGCACCCTCACGCCGACACGCACCGGAGTATTCGGCCACCGACCATGCGCAACACCCGGTCGGCCGCGTCGGCCAGCCGGAGGACATCGGTGCGTTGGCCGTATACCTGCTGTCATCACTGTCCGGTTTCAGTACCGGCCAGGATTTCATCGTCGACGGCGGCATGACCCGGAAGATGATCTACGCCGAATGACCCGCCACCGGTAGTGCCGGCCGCTGGCCGGCATTCCGGTAGATCCACGCCATGCGTGGATGGCGGTGAAGTGCCAACCGGGGTTGGCACCTACCCGACGCCTTACGCCATGCCCGAGTGGCGCAGCAGCGCATCGATCTGCGGAGCACGGCCGCGGAAGGCCTTGAAGTTGTCCGCCGCCGGGCGGCTGCCACCGCGCGACAGGATCTCATCACGGAAGCGTGCACCGGTTTCAGCCAGTGCCTGCGGCGCTTCCTCGAAAGCGGCATAGGCGTCGGCGCTGAGTACCTCGGCCCACTTGTAGCTGTAGTAACCCGCGGCGTAACCGCCCGCAAAGATGTGGCTGAACTGGTGCGGGAAGCGGTTCCAGGCCGGCGGGTGGTTCACCGCCACTTCCGCGCGCACGCGGTCCAACAGTGCCAGCACGCTGTCCTGCGCTGGTTCGAACTGGCTGTGCAGCAGCATGTCGAACAGGCCGAACTCCAGCTGGCGGACGGTGGCCATGCCGCTGTGGAAGTTGCGCGCGGCCAGCATGCGCTCGTACAGCGCGCGCGGCAGCGGCTCGCCGCTGTCCACGTGCGCGGTCATCGCCTGCAAGTGATCCCATTCCCAGCAGAAGTTCTCCATGAACTGGCTGGGCAGCTCCACCGCATCCCATTCCACGCCGTTGATGCCGGCGACGCCCAGTTCGCCGATGCGGGTCAGCAGCTGGTGCAGGCCGTGGCCCATCTCATGGAACAGCGTGGTCACTTCGTTGTGGCTGAAGGTGGCCGGCTTGCCGTTGGCACCGCGGCCGAAGTTGCACACCAGGTAGACCAGCGGCGTCTGCACGCTGCCGTCGGTGCGCACGCGACGGTTGCGGCAATCATCCATCCACGCTCCGCCGCGCTTGCCCTCGCGGGCGTACAGGTCCAGGTAGAACTGGCCAACCAGCGCACCCTGCGCATCGACCAACCGGAAGAAGCGCACATCCTCGTGCCACACCGGCGCGCTGTCCTCCTGCACGCGCAGGCCGTACAGCTGCTCGATCACCGAGAACAGGCCGCCCAGTACCTTCGGCTCGGTGAAATACTGCTTCACCTCCTGCTCGGAATAGCTGTAACGCGCCTGCTTCAGGCGGTCGGCGGCGAAGGCCAGGTCCCAGGCCTGCAGGCTGTCGATGCCGAGCTGTTCGCGCGCGAACTGCTCCAGCTCGGCGCGGTCCCTGGCGGCGAACGGCTTGGCGCGCGCGGCCAGGTCACGCAGGAAACCGAGCACTTCGGCCGGGTCCTGCGCCATCTTGGTCGCCACCGAGTAATGGCCGTACGAATCGAAGCCGAGCAACGCAGCCAGTTCGGCGCGCAGGGCAAGGATGCGGTCGATGTTGCCGCTGTTGTCCAGTGCGTCATCGCCGAATTCGGACGCACGCTGGGCGCTGGCGCGGTACAGGATCTCGCGAAGGTCGCGGTCCTCGCCCCAGGTCTGCACCGGCAGGTAGCACGGCATCTGCAGGGTCAGTTTCCAGCCGGCCTTGCCGTCCTTCTGTGCTGCGGCATGCGCGGCGGCCTTCACGTCTTCCGGCAGGCCCTTCAGCCGCGCTTCGTCTTCGATGATCAGCGACCAGGCATCGGTAGCGTCGAGCACGTTCTGCGAGAACTTCGCCGACAGCGCCGACAGTTCTTCCTTGATCGCAGCAAAACGCTGCTGCGCCTCGGGCGCCAGCTCGGCGCCGCCCAGGCGGAAGTCGCGCAGGGTGTTGTCCAGCACCTTGCGCTGGGCTTCATCGAAATGCGCCGCCTCCGGGCTGGCGGCCAGCGCCTGGTACTGGCGGTAAAGCGCCAGGTTCTGCCCCAGCACACTGGCGAAGCGGGTCACCCGCGGCAGGTTGCTGTTGTAGGCCTCGCGCAGCTCCGGGGTGTTGACCACGCCCTGCAGGTGGCCGACCAGGCCCCAGGCGCGCCACAGGCGCTCGGTGGCATCGTCCAGCGGGGTCACGAAGGTCTGCCAGGTGACCGGCTGCACCTGCTCGGCTGCGCTGACGGCGGCTTCGGCCTCGGCCAGCAGCACATCCAGCGCCGGCGCCACGTGCTCGGGGCGGATCGCCTCGAAGCGCGGCAGGCCGGAAAAATCGAGCAGGGGGTTGGCAACGGTCACGGCAGGTCTCCAGAGTACGGGCCCGGCAGGCGGGCAGCCCGGTAGATATGGCGCTGCCAGGCATCGCTGACAAGGGGGCACGGTATTCACATCGGCCTTACGCGCGCCCCCCGAAGCTCTGGGTGCGGGGGAGTCCGCAGCGGCACGTACCGAACGAGGCCCCACATGGAAGGTCTGGCTGCAGTTGCATCCGCCTCACCGGCGCGGTCGCTGGCACTGTCTGCCAGCGCGGCCGAACTGGCCTGGATCGCCGCGCTGTGCGATGCCGGCGACGACGCCCCGCGCCACCTGCAGCAGTTGCAGGCGGTGCTGCAGCAGGGCGGCACGTTCAATGAAAGCCAGGAGTGGTACCCGTTCGAAGTAGTCGAGCGCGGCGCCAGCCAGCTGCAGCTGGGCCATGAGCGCGAGTTCGTGATCTGCGTGTTGCTGTGGTTGCAGGCATTGGCCCAGGGCCGCGCCAGCATCCTGGATCCCACCCTGCACCTGGATGACCGTGCGATGGACATCGAGGCGTTGCCCGATGCACTGCGCGACGCGGTGCTCGACGCCTTCACCGCGGCGGGATATTGAGACGCCCCGGCGACCGGGTAGAGTCGACTTTCGCGCGCAGCGCGGGATTTTCGCGACCTGAACGTAGAGCAGTCGACTAACAGTCGACTCTACCAATCGACGCACGCCTCTGCGGTGCCCCCCTGGCATCGCCGGCATGGCCCGGCGAGAGCGTCGTCCATGCTACAGCGCTTCCAGGCTGCACCACGGCAGCTCGGGCAACCCCTGCCCGGCCACCGCCGCGGCCAGCTGTGCATCGGCGCCGTCGACATCGATGCCCTGGCGCAGGTACCACGCCGGGTCGTAATAGCTCTGCGCGTAGCGTTCGCCGCTGTCGCACAGGATGCTGACGATGCTGCCCTGGTGGCCCGCCTCGCGCATCCATTGCGCGGCCTGCAGCACGCCGATGAAGTTGGTGCCGGTGGAGCCACCGACGCGGCGGCCGAGCTGGCGGCTGACATGGCGCATCGCGGCCAGGCTCAGCGCGTCGGGTACCTTGACCATCGCATCGACGCTGGTCGGGATGAAGCTCGGCTCCACCCGTGGCCGGCCGATGCCCTCCACGCGCGAACCACCACTGCAGGTCAGGTCGCGCCAGTCCTGTCCACCGGCCACAGCGGCCCGGTAGCCGTCGAAGAACACCGACACTTCCGGGTCCGCGCACAGGATGCGGGTATCGTGGCGGCGGTAGCTGACATAGCGGCCCAGGGTGGCGGCGGTACCGCCGGTGCCGGGGCTGCACACGATCCATTCCGGAACCGGGCTGGGCTCTTCGGCCATCTGCTTGAAGATGGACTCGGCGATGTTGTTGTTGGCACGCCAGTCGGTCGCGCGCTCAGCGTAGGTGAACTGGTCCATGAAGTGGCCACCGGTTTCACGGGCCAGCTTTTCCGAATCACAGTTGAGGTCGCAGGCACGTTCGACCAGGTGGCAGCGGCCGCCCTGGAACTCGATCGCGGCGATCTTTTCAGGCGAGGTGGTGGCCGGGATCACTGCAATGAACGGCAGGCCCAGCAGGCGCGCGAAATAGGCTTCGGACACCGCCGTCGAGCCGCTGGACGCTTCGATCACCGGTCGCCCTTCGCGCAGCCAGCCATTGGCCAGCGCATACAGGAACAGCGAGCGCGCCAGCCGGTGCTTGAGGCTGCCGGTGGGATGGCTCGACTCATCCTTCAGGTACACATCGATGCCCTCGAACCCGGGCAGCGCCAGCGGGATCAGGTGGGTATCGGCGGAGCGGTTGAAATCGGCTTCAATCTTGCGGATGGCGGCGGCCACCCATTCACGCTGCGACATGGCGGGCAATCGTTGTCAGGACGGAACGGTGCGATCCGGCCATTGTACGTCGCGGTACCGTCAGGTGCTGGCCGGTAGAATGCCCCCATCCGGCCGGCAACGGCCCTGTCTGAAGGACCTCCCCCATGACCATTCCCGCCCTGCGCGATGTCCCCGGCGTCGCCGCCCAGGCCCCGGCCGAAACCACCGGCTTCGTGTTCAACCACACCATGCTGCGGGTGAAGGACATCACCGCCTCGCTGGACTTCTACACCCGCGTGCTCGGCTACCAGCTGATCGACAAGCGCGACTTTCCCGAAGCCCAGTTCAGCCTGTACTTCCTGGCCTACGTCCCAGCTGGCGTGGCGGTTCCGGAAGATGACAGCCAGCGCCGCCTGTGGATGGCCGGCCTGCCGGGCGTGCTGGAACTGACCCACAACCACGGCACCGAGAGCCAGGACGGCGCGGTCTACCACGACGGCAACAGCGACCCGCGCGGCTTCGGCCACATCTGCGTGTCGGTGCCGGACATCGAGGCGGCCTGCCAGCGCTTCGAGGACCTCGGGGTAACCTTCCAGAAGCGCCTGACCGACGGCCGCATGAAGAACCTGGCCTTCATCAAGGACCCGGACGGCTACTGGGTCGAGATCATCGCCAACGTCTGACCCCGAAAAGGGGACGAAGGGGATTAAGCCGTTTCTGGCACTATTGTGCTGGAAGCGACTTAATCCCCTCCGTCCCCTTTTTCTGTGAGGTTCGTATGGAAACGATGGAACTGCACCGTGGCCGCCTGATCGACCACATCCAGCTGGTGGTGCGTGACCTGGCCGCCAGCCGCCGCTTCTACCAGGCAGTGTTCGATACGATCGGCATCCCACTGGGCGGCGAAGGGCCAGACTTCTTCTGGGCCGACGAGCTGTTCATTTCCAGCGCCAGCAGCCGTGCCGCCGCCGGCCAGTTGACCGACCGCCACCATCTCGCCTTCCAGGCGCGCGACAGCGCAACTGTTGATGCCTTCCACACTGCCGCGATCGCCGCCGGCGGTACCGACAATGGCGCGCCAGGCGAACGCCCCTACCACCCGGGCTACTACGGCGCCTTCGTGCTCGACCCCGATGGCAACAACATCGAAGTGGTCTATCACGGGCCGGCGAACTACAGCGCCGATTCGGTGAAGGTCACTTTCTGATATCACCGGCGCCGTGAATGAAGAAGCCGGGCAATGCCCGGCTTCTCTGCTTCCAGCGCTGCGGCCCTCAGTGGGCGGCCATGTAGATGTCCTGCAGCACGGCCTTTTCCAGTTCCAGCTCGCCCAGCAGGTTCTTCACGATATCGCCCAGGCTGAGGATGCCAACCAGGCGGGTGCCTTCAGTGACCATCAGGTGACGGCGCCGCGAGTACGTCATCAATGACATGGCCTGTTTCAGCGTGGCGTCCGGCGCAATGCCCTCCAGACCGGTGGACGGCAGGCTGGAAATCACCCGGCGGCCGGCCTGCGGGCCGTCGTCGGCCAGGGTGCGCACGATGTCCTTCTCGGAAATGATGCCGACCGGGGCATCGTCCTTCATCACCACCAGCGCAGCGATCCTGTTCGCGCTCATCTTGTGGGCGGCGGCACCGATCGTGTCTTCGGCATCGATGGTGATGACAGCTTCTTTCTTGGATTGCAGGAGTTCGCGGACGTTCATTCTTGTTTCCTGGTGCAGGTCACTGAAGTCAAAAAAGTGTGCTCTTCCGATACGCCCCCTCCCAGGGAACAGACCTTTCAGCGCACGTCTGGCGCACCCGTCTGCCGCTTGGAATCACTCGGCAGACGATGTGCTGCAACGCGAACGAGGCGGGTTCAATCGCTCAACCCTAACCTCGGCCAGATCGATTCTACGACTGCGACCCTCGGTCACTACCGGCATCGATAGGACAGTTCGTCGTGGGAACCAACTGACGATCCAGAGAATGGCACCGTGGCTGAAACCGCCGCTGAATACAGGCGGCTTCGCGCATTAAAGAATGATTGCCTGCTGCCGACGACGGACAGAACGCCCGGAGGCTGTCCCACTTCGTACTGCGTCCGGCACAAACGAAAGGGGCCTCGCAGGCCCCTTTCGCATGCAGCATCCCACAGCTCCGGGAATGCCTTACTCCACCGTCACGCTCTTGGCCAGGTTGCGCGGCTTGTCCACGTCGGTGCCGCGTGCCAGCGCGGTGTGGTAGGCCAGCAGCTGCACCGGGATGGTGTGCACGATCGGGCTGAGCACGCCGGCATGGCGCGGCGTGCGGATCACATGTACGCCTTCGGACGCGTTGAAGTTGCTGTCCTGGTCGGCGAACACGAACAGCTCGCCACCACGCGCACGCACTTCCTGCATGTTCGACTTCACCTTCTCCAGCAGGCTGTCGTTCGGCGCGATCACCACCACCGGCATGTCCTCGTCCACCAGCGCCAGCGGACCATGCTTCAGCTCACCGGCCGGGTAGGCCTCGGCGTGGATGTAGGAGATTTCCTTGAGCTTGAGCGCGCCTTCCAGCGCGATCGGGTAATGCAGGCCGCGGCCCAGGAACAATGCGCTGCTCTTGCGCGCGAAACGCTCGGCCCAGGCGGCGATCTGTGGCTCCATGTTCAGGGCGTGCTGCACGCTGCCCGGCAGGAAGCGCAGCTGCTCCAGGTAGTCCGCTTCCTGCGCCGCGTCGATGCGGCCATGCAGCTTGCCCAGCACCACGGTCAGCTGGAACAGTGCGGCCAGCTGGGTGGTGAAGGCCTTGGTCGAGGCCACGCCGATCTCGGCGCCGGCGCGGGTGTAGCAGACCAGTTCGCTGGCGCGCGGGATCGCACTTTCCGGCACGTTGCAGATCGACAGCGTGTGCTGGTGGCCCAACGATTTGGCGTACTTCAGCGCTTCCATCGTATCCAGCGTTTCGCCGGACTGCGAGATGGTCACGATCAGATGCTTGGGGTTCGCGTAGGCCGCGCGATAGCGGTACTCGCTGGCGATTTCCACGCTGCACGGCAGGCCGGCGATGGCTTCGATCCAGTAGCGCGCGGTCAGGCCCGAGTAGTAGCTGGTGCCGCAGGCGATGATCTGCACGCCTTCGATGCCCGACAGCACCGCTTCGGCGTTCTTGCCGAACAGCCCGGCCGGGAAACCACCGGCATCGATCGCCGCCTCGATGGTGTCGCCCAGCGCGCGCGGCTGCTCGTGGATTTCCTTCTGCATGAAGTGGCGGTACGGGCCCAGCTCCAGCGATGCCAGCGACACGTCGGACAGGTGCACGTCGCGCTCGACCGGCTGGTCGTGCTCATCGAAAATGCGCACGCCGTCGCGACGGATCTCAGCGGTGTCGCCCTCTTCCAGGAAGATCACCTTGCGCGTGGCCGAGATCACGGCCGAGACGTCGGAGGCGACGAAGTTCTCTCCCTCGCCCAGGCCGACCAGCAGCGGGCAGCCCATGCGCGCGCAGACGAAGCGCTCCGGCTCGGCGCGGCTGACCACGGCCAGCGCGTAGGCACCGGTCAGCTCCTTCACCGTGTGCTGCAGCGCCACCAGCAGGTCGTCGCCGCCCTTCAGATGATGGTGGATCAGGTGCGCGATGACCTCGGTGTCGGTCTGCGATTCAAACGTGTAGCCCAGCGCGCGCAGCTTCTCGCGCTGCTCTTCGTGGTTCTCGATGATGCCGTTGTGCACCAGCGCCACACCGTGGCTGATGTGCGGATGTGCATTGGCCTCGGTGACACCGCCGTGGGTGGCCCAGCGGGTGTGGCCGATGCCCAGCACCGCATTGAAGCCCTCGGCCTCGGCCGCCGTGGCCATTTCCGACACTCGACCGGTACGACGGACGCGACGGACTTCGGGGCGCTCGGCGTGGTCGATCACTGCGATGCCCGAGGAGTCGTAACCACGGTACTCGAGCCGCTTCAGGCCTTCGATCAGTACCGGCACCACATCGCGATCAGCGATTGCGCCCACGATTCCACACATGTCACGCGATTCCTTGGAGACGATCGGCGCATTCTAGCCTGCGTGTCCGGCTTCCCCCTCCTGTCCGCTTAATGAAAGTGTCCGGAAAGGTGTCCGCGGACACCCGGACACTCCCCCGAAATCCCCAACCCCTTGAACTGAAAGGAAATAAGGTTGGCACGCTACGTGCTTGGTATTGGCTACCACCGTCAGGCACGCACCCGATGATCCGCGACACTTCCGCACAGGACCAGATCGTTTCCTCCGCCCCGGCCGGCACCACCCGCGCCAGCTGGCATCGCTACCGCTGGCTGGCGCTGGGCGCCATTGCGCTGCTCGCCGGCATCGGCTGGGCGGTCCATGCCTGGTCCAATGCCAGCCGCTCCTTCGACAGCAGCCGCGTGCGCATCGCCGAGGTGAAGCGGGGCGACCTGGTCCGTGACATCGCTGCCGACGGCCGCGTGATCGCCGCCGACAGCCCGATCCTGTACGCGATCTCGGCCGGTACCGTGGACCTGAAGGTCGTCGCCGGTGACGTGGTCAAGAAGGGCCAGGAGCTGGCGATCATCGACAGCCCGGAACTGCGCAGCAAGCTGGCCCAGGAACAGGCAACGCTGGCCGGCCTGGAAGCCGAGGCCAGCCGCGCCGCGCTGGACGCGACCCTGGCCCGTGCCAAGTCACGCAAGGAAACCGACCAGGCCACCATCGAACGCCAGGCCGCCGACCGCGACCTGCAGCGCTACCAGCGCGGCTACGACGGCGGTGCGGTGCCGCAGATCGACCTGGCCAAGGCGAAGGACTCGCTGAAGAAGGCCGACATCACCCTGGCCAACGCCACCACCGACGCGCGCCTGCAGAGCCAGGGCGCCGACCTGGATGCCCGCAACAAGCGCCTGCTGGCCGACCGCCAGAAGGCCGTGGTGGCCGAAGTGCAACGCCAGGTCGATGCACTGACCCTGCGCGCCCCGTTCGATGGCCAGGTCGGCCAGGTCCAGGCGGTGCAGTCCACCAACCTGGCCGCCAACGCGCCGGTGCTGGGCGTGGTCGACCTGTCCAAGTTCGAGGTCGAGATCAAGGTGCCGGAGAGCTTCGCCCGCGACCTGGCGATCGGCATGCCGGCCCAGCTGACCGGCGGCAACGGCCAGCCGTTCCCGGGCGAGATCAGCGCGGTATCACCGGAAGTCGTCAACGGCGAGGTCAACGCCCGCGTGCGCTTCGCCAGCGCGCAGCCGGAAGGCCTGCGCCAGAGCCAGCGGATGTCGGTGCGCGTGCTGCTCGATACCCGCAAGAACGTGCTGAAGGTCGAGCGCGGCCCGTTCGTCGAACAGGGCAACGGCATGGCCTACGTGATGGATGGCCGCACCGCCGTGCGCCGCCCGGTGGAACTGGGCGTCAGCAGCCTGGGCGAAGTGGAAATCAAGTCGGGTGTGCAGCCGGGCGACCGCATCGTGGTCTCCGGCAGCGACCTGTTCAAGGACGCCGAACGCGTCTCCGTCAACTGATACCTGAATCCTGGAGAGAGGACACCCCATGTACATGCTCGAAATGCGTTCGGTCGCCAAGGTCTTCCGCACCGAACAGGTGGAAACCCACGCGTTGCGCTCCCTGGAACTGCAGGTCAAGGAAGGCGAGTTCGTCGCCGTCACCGGTCCGTCCGGTTCCGGCAAGACCACCTTCCTCAACATCGCCGGCCTGCTGGAAACCTTCACCAGCGGTACCTACATGCTGGACGGGCAGGATGTGAGCACGCTGGGCGATGACGCCCGCAGCCGCCTGCGCAACCAGAAGATCGGCTTCATCTTCCAGGGCTTCAACCTGATCCCCGACCTCAACCTGTTCGACAACGTCGACGTGCCGCTGCGCTATCGGAAGATGAGCGCCAACGAACGCCGCGAACGCATCGAGAAGGCGCTGACCCAGGTCGGCCTGGGCTCGCGCATGAAGCACTACCCGAACGAGCTGTCCGGCGGTCAGCAGCAGCGTGCGGCGATCGCGCGTGCACTGGCCGGCAGCCCGCGCCTGCTGCTGGCCGACGAACCGACCGGCAACCTGGATACGCAGATGGCGCGTGGCGTGATGGAACTGCTGGAGGAGATCAATGCCGCCGGCACCACCATCGTAATGGTCACCCACGACCCGGAACTGGCCGCGCGTGCGCAGCGCAACGTGCACATCGTCGACGGCCAGGTCACCGACCTGGTGCGCGAGCCGGTGCTGGCCACGCCGCGCCACATCGTCGCCGTCAACGAGTGAGGGCATTCCCATGTTCGCCTACTACGCCCGATTGGCGGTACGCAGTTTCCGCCGCAACAAGGTCCTGACTGCGCTGATGGTGGTAGCCATCGCCCTCGGCATCGGTGCCTCGATGACCACCCTGACCGTGTTCCACGTGCTGTCCGGCGACCCGATCCCCGGCAAGAGTGACCGGCTGTTCTATGTGCAGCTCGATGCCGCGACCGGCGCCTATGTCGCGGGCGAGGAGCCGGAAACACAGTTGACCCGCTTCGACGGTGAAGCCCTGCTGCGCGAAGCCAAGGGCGAGCGCCAGGCGCTGATGAGCGGCGGCGGCGGCACCATCGAACCGGACAACAGCACCCTCAAGCCCTTCAGCATCGACACCCGCTGGACCTCGGCCGATTTCTTCCCGATGTTCGAGGTGCCCATGCAGTACGGCCGCCCGTGGACGCGCGAGGACGACGAAGGCCGCGCACGCGTGGTGGTCATCTCCAAGGCGCTCAACGACAAGCTTTACCAGGGCGCCAACAGCGTAGGCCGCGACCTGCGCATGGAAGGCCAGAGCTACCGCATCGTCGGCGTGATGAAGGAGTGGAGCCCGGAACCGCACTTCTACGACCTGACCACCGGCAGCTACGGCAAGAACGAGGACCTGCTGCTGCCGATTTCCACGTCCTTCGACCTGAAACTGGGCAGCAACGGCAACATGAACTGCTTCGGCGAAAATCCCGACGGCAACAGCTACTCGCTCAATGCGCCGTGCGCGTGGCTGCAGTACTGGGTGGAGATGGACCCGGCCAAGGCCGCCGACTACCGCCGCTACCTGGAGAACTATTCGAGCCAGCAGCGCCAGGCCGGCCGCTTCAAGCACCCGCCGAACGTGCGCCTGCGCACCGTGATGGAATGGCTGGACTTCAACGGCGCGGTGCCCAGCGATGTGCGCCTGCAGCTGTGGCTGGCACTGGGTTTCCTGGGGGTCTGCCTGGTCAACACGGTGGGCCTGCTGCTGGCCAAGTTCCTGCGCCGCAGTGGTGAGATCGGCGTGCGCCGCGCACTCGGTGCCAGCCGTGGCCAGATCTTCCTGCAGTGCCTGGTGGAAGCCGGCGCGGTCGGCGTGGTCGGGGGCGTGCTGGGCATCGGCCTGGCCCTGCTGGGCCTGTTCGCGGTGCGCCAGCAACCGGTGGAGTACGCAAAGCTGGCCCACCTGGACGGCAACATGCTGCTGCTTGCGCTGGGCTTGACCCTGTTCGCCAGCCTTGCCGCCGGTTTCCTGCCTGCCTGGCGCGCCATGCAGGTCACTCCGGCCATCCAGCTCAAGTCGCAGTAAGCACCCGAACGAGGACTCCCATGGACATCCGCCCCATCCTCAGCACGCTGCGCCGGCACAAGACTGCCGCTGCCCTGATCGTGCTGGAAGTCGCACTGACCTGCGCCATCGTCTGCAACGCGCTGTTCCTGGTCAGCCAGCGCGTGGAGAAGATCAGCATGCCCAGCGGCATCGCCGAGAACGAACTGGTGATGCTCCGCGTCAGCGGCATCGGCAAGCAGACCGATGCCATGGCCCGCACCCGTGAGGACCTGGCGTCATTGCGTGCGCTTCCCGGCGTCAGCAACGTCACCATCATCAACCAGGTGCCTTTCCGCAACGGCTCGTCCAGCAGCAGCATCTCGCGGGAGATCGACCAGGAACGGCCGACCACCAACGCCTCGATGTACACCCTGTCCGAGAACGGGCTGGCCACGATGGGCATCAACCTGATCGCCGGCCGCGATTTCCTGCCCGGCGAGTACCAGAACTTCGAAGACGCCAGCAAGGGGGGCGCCAAGGAAAACGCCATCCCGGTCATCCTCACCCAGGCCACCGCCGCCAAGATGGAACCCAACGGCAGCGCGCTGGGCAAGACCTACTACATGGGCAAGCAGCCGCTGCATGTGGTCGGCATCGTCGACACGCTGAGCACGCCCAACGGCTGGAATGACAACTGGACGAACTCCATGCTGCTGCCCATGCGGCGCACCTTCGACGAGGGTGGCACCTATGTGCTGCGCACTTCGCCGGAACGCCGCCAGGAGGTGCTTGATGCGGGGCTGCTGTACTGGAGCGCAATGACCCCAATCGGCTGATGCGCGACAAGCTGACCTATGAAGACCAGCGCAAGGACTTCTTCAAGAACGACCGCGCGATGGTTGGCCTGCTGATCACCGTCAGCGTCTCGCTGCTGGTGGTGACCGCACTGGGCATCATCGGCCTGGCCAGCTTCTGGGTGCAGCAGCGCAGCAAGCAGATCGGCATCCGCCGCGCACTCGGTGCCACCCGCGGCCAGATCCTGCGCTACTTCCAGACCGAGAACTTCCTGCTGGCCTCGCTGGGCATCGTGCTGGGCATGCTGGCAGCCTACGCGATCAACCTGGCACTGATGAACCTCTACGAGCTGCCACGCATGCCCCTGTACTACCTGCCGCTGGGCGCGCTTCTGCTGTGGGTGCTGGGCCAGATCGCGGTGTTCGGGCCGGCCCGGCGCGCGGCAGCGGTCCCGCCCGCAGTCGCCACGCGGGGCGCGTGAGGTGCGTGCCTGCCGAATGCTGTTGATGGCACTGCTGCCACTGCCGGCGCTGGCCGGCGGTGGCAGCTCGCAGACGCTGGAATGGCGCCAGGATGATGCCCGCCTGGCGCTCCGCTCGACCGAGGGCCAGGTACGGGTGGACGCCGCGCGTCCGGAAGCCCGCTTCGGCGTGCGCAGCGGCGACCGCATCCTGCGCTTGGACGATACGGCCGTGCGGCGGATCGAGCATCTTGCCGATGCACTGCGGCATTCCAGTGCCCCGACTGTGTACCTGTTGCTGCGCCGCGACAAACGCGAGCTCACCGTCCCGGTGGACGCCACCTCGTGGCGGCTGGCGCTGGCCGCTCCGCCACCGCCGGCACCACCGCCTCCACCAGCGCGGCGCTGAAACCAGCCCGCCCTCGTCGCCACGGCTTTGGCTATGCTTGATGGGTGGCGCCGGGCTCTCCCGGCGTATGGATACGAACACGGCTCCATCGGCGCCGCCCATCCCTTTCTGCAGAACTGCTTGATGCCTTCGATCCTGATCATCGACGACAACGCCAGCGTGGGCACCGCGCTGGACGTGCTGTTCTCCCTGCATGACATCGACACCCTGCAGGCGCAGACCCCGGCCGAAGGGCTGGCCCTGCTCGAGTCGCAGCCGGTCGACCTGGTGATCCAGGACATGAATTTCAGCGAGGACACCACCTCCGGCGAAGAAGGCGAAGACCTGTTCGCACAGATCCGCGCACGCCACCCGGACCTGCCGGTGATCCTGCTCACCGCCTGGACCCACCTGAGCAGTGCGGTGGACCTGGTCAAGGCCGGTGCCGCCGACTACCTGGCCAAGCCCTGGGACGACCGCAAGCTGCTGACCACGGTCAACAACCTGCTCGAGCTGTCCGAGGCGCGGCGCGAGCTGGACCGCCGCCGCAGCCGTGAGCTGCGCCAGCGCAATGCGCTGGAAGAAAAGTACGAGCTGTGTGGTGCGGTCTTCGCCGATCCGGCCAGCGAGCGCGTCATTGCCCTGGCCTGCCAGGTCGCGCGCTCCGACCTGCCGGTGCTGATCACCGGTCCCAATGGTGCCGGCAAGGAGAAGATCGCGCAGATCATCCAGGCCAACTCGCTGGTGGCCAAGGGCCCGTTCATCACGGTCAACTGCGGCGCCCTGCCCTCGGAACTGATCGAGGCCGAACTGTTCGGTGCCGAAGCCGGCGCATATACCGGCGCCAACAAGGCACGCGAGGGCAAGTTCGAAGCCGCCGACGGCGGCACGCTGTTCCTGGATGAGATCGGCAACCTGTCGCTGGGCGGCCAGATGAAGCTCCTGCGTGTGCTGGAAACAGGGCGCTTCGAGCGTCTTGGCTCCAATCGCGAGCGCCAGGTCAAAGTCCGTGTGGTCAGCGCGACCAATGCCGACCTGCCGGCGATGATCCGCGACGGCACCTTCCGCGAAGACCTGTACTACCGCCTCAATACGGTGGAATTGGTACTGCCACCATTGGCCGAGCGCCCGGGCGACATCGTGCCCCTGGCCGAGCGCTTCCTGACCGCCGGCAAGCCACTTTCCAGCGCCGCCACCGCGGCCTTGCAACGGCACCCCTGGCCCGGCAACGTGCGCGAACTGCGCAACGTGATCCAGCGGGCCGAGTTGCTGGCGACCGGCAACCGCATCGAAGTGGCCGACCTGAACCTGCCGCGTGCCGCACCTGCACCGCGACCGGCAGCCAGTGCCGGCAATGATCCTGACCGTGCGCGCATCGAGGATGTGCTGGCGCGCAACCACGGCGTCATCGCCCAGGCCGCCGCCGAACTCGGCCTGAGCCGCCAGGCACTGTACCGGCGCATGGACCGGCACGGCATCCCACGCGAATGAAACGGCGCTCGTTCACCTTCCGCCTGTTCCTGCGCCTGCTGCCGGTGCTGGCGCTGGCCGCCGCGTTGCCGTGGCTGCTGGCCTACTGGATGGACCATGGCTGGGTGGTGACCACGGTGTCGGCGCTGATCCTGCTGTCGCTGATGTGGTGGACCCTGCGCCGTGCAACCGCGCCGGTACGTTCATTGATGCGCGCCTTGGCCGGCACCACCAGCAGCTACCGCGACGGTGAGTACAACTTCGGTGTGTACTGGCCAGGCAACGACGAACTGGGTGACCTGGTGCAGGCGCACCGCGAACTGGGCGACGTGCTGCGCGAGCAGCGGCAAGGCCTGGTGCAGCGCGAACTGCTGCTGGACACCATGGTACAGAACACCCCGGTGGCGATGCTGCTGATTGCTTCCGGCGGCGATGGCATCGCCCGCGTGGTGTTCTCCAACCTGGCCGCGCGCAAGCTGCTGCATGGCGGCTGGAAGCTGGAAGGCCAGCGCCTGGAAGAGGTGCTGGAACAGGTGCCGGTGGAGCTGCGCGATGCCATCGCCCGTGGCGGCGACAGCCTGTTCGCGGTGCATGCGGAAGGCGAAGACGGCGATGAGGACGACGAACAGGTCTATCACCTCTCACGCCGATCTTTCCAGCTCAACGGCCGCCCGCACGACCTGCTGCTGGTACGCCTGCTCACCGCCGAACTGCGCCGCCAGGAAGTGCAGACGTGGAAGAAGGTGATCCGGGTGATCAGCCACGAGCTCAACAACTCGCTGGCGCCGATCGCCTCGCTGGCCCATTCCGGCGGCGTGCTGGTACAGCGCGAGCGCTTCGATCGGCTGCCGGAGATCTTCACCACCATCGAAGACCGCGCGCGCCACCTGGA
This sequence comes from Stenotrophomonas sp. pho, assembly GCF_006228405.1. NCBI lineage: Bacteria > Pseudomonadati > Pseudomonadota > Gammaproteobacteria > Lysobacterales > Lysobacteraceae > Stenotrophomonas > Stenotrophomonas sp. pho. Next base: position 3,888,583 of record NZ_CP029759.1, read on the forward strand.
AGGCTTCATCCGTGGCTATGCGCGCTTCGCCAAGCTGCCGCAACCGCAACTGCAGACCGTGCACTGGGCGCCCTTCCTGTCCAGCCTGCGCCAGCAGATTCCGTTCGGCATGGAACGTGAACCGGACGAGGAACTGAGCAGCCGGATCGACATCGCGCAGTTCGGGCAGGCGCTGTTGAACCTGCTGAAGAACGCGCATGAAGCCTGTGCCGAAGCCGATCCGCCCAATGATGACGTGCAGGTGCAGCTGACGCGGTTGCCGCAATGGCTGCGCCTGGATGTGCTGGACCGTGGCAAGGGCATGAACGAGCAGGTGCTGCAGAACGCGCTGATGCCGTTCTATTCGACCAAGCGCAACGGTACCGGGTTGGGACTGGCACTGACCCGCGAGATCGTGGAGGCGCACGGTGGGCGGGTGTCGCTGCAGAACCGCGGTGATGGCGGGCTGTGCGTGTCGATCCTGTTGCCGATGGGGTGAGTTGCCGACTTGGCTCGGTCTGTCAGTAGAGCCACGCCATGCGTGGATGTGCCGACCAGGGTCGGCACCTACCAGACCTGCCGCATCGCCACCCGCAGATGCATTGGAAATCCCAGCGCGGCCTCTTCGGCCATCACCGCGCGCAGGCCCTCGCTCCACTGCGCCTCGGGCACTACCTCGAACCCTTCGCTGGCGTAGAAGGCTGCATTCCACGGCACATCGCTCAAGGTGGTCAGCACCGCTGCAGCAAAGCCAGTGGCCCTGGCCTGCGCCAAGGCATGCCGCAGCAATGCACGGCCATGGCCACGACGCGCGTGCGCTGGATCCACATCCATCTGCAGGACATGGAACTCGCCTGCCAGGTCGCCGGCCAGCAGGTAGCCGGCAACACCGCCGGCGGCGCCATCCACCACCCACAGCTGCCCACGCTCAAGGCCTTCCTGCAGCGTCGGCAGGTCCAGGCCGTGGCTGGCAAACACCGGATAGGCCTCGTGACCCCTCAGCAGTTCGCCGGCACGTTGTTCGATCGCCGGCAGCACACCCAGCTCATCGGTGCGCGGAACCCGTGGCTCAGGACTTCTTGACCGGGCGCTTCCAGCCATCGATGGTTTCCTGTCGTGCACGTGCCAGCGTCAGCTTGCCGTCCGGCGCGGTGCGGGTGATGACCGACCCGGCAGCGATGGTCGCGCCCTCGCCGATGGTGATCGGTGCCACCAGCGAGCTGTTGGAGCCGATGAAGGCGTTGTCGCCGATGGTGGTGGTCGACTTGTTCACGCCATCGTAGTTGCAGGTGATGGTGCCGGCACCGATGTTCACCCTGCTGCCGATCACCGCGTCACCCAGGTAGGTGAGATGGTTGGCCTTGCTGCCGACGCCGAGGGTGACCTTCTTGGTTTCGACGAAGTTGCCGACGTGTACGCCATCGGCCAGCACGGTACCCGGCCGCAAGCGTGCGAACGGGCCGATCTGCGCGGCACCTTCGGTCACCACGCCTTCCAGGTCGCAATGCGCGCGCACTTCGGTGCCGGGCCCCAGGTTGACGTCCTTCAGCCGGTTGAACGGGCCTACGGTAACGCCGTCACCGAGCACGACGTTGCCTTCAAGAACAACGTCGACATCGATCAGTACATCGCTGCCCACGGTGACGGTGCCACGGATATCCAGTCGTGCCGGGTCACGCACGCGCGCGCCCTGAGCGCACAGTGCACGCACCGCACGCCGCTGCCAGGCGCGCTCCAGCTGCGACAGCTGCCATGGATCATTCGCCCCCTCGGCCTCCTGTGCATCGGCGACCAGGGCCATCTCGGCCGGGGTGTACTCATGCGCGGCGAACGCGAACACATCGGTAAGGTAGTACTCGCCCTGTGCATTGCTGTTGGACAGCTGCGACAACCAGCGGCGCAGCGCGGTCGACTCTGCGGCGATGATGCCGGTGTTGATCGTGCGCACGCGCAGCTGGTCGTCGGTGGCGTCCTTCTGCTCGACGATGGAGCCCACCTTGCCCTCTGCATCGCGCAGCACCCGGCCGTACCCGGTCGGGTCATCGACATCGGCCACCAGCACTGCCAGCCGGCCCGGCTGCGCCAGCAGGTCGCGCAGGGTCTGCGCGCGGATCAGCGGCACATCGCCGTACAGCACCAGCACCTGCGCGGCATCGGGAACCTGCGGCATTGCCTGCGCCACTGCGTGGCCGGTACCGAGCTGCTGGACCTGTCCGGCCCACTGCAGGTCGGGCTGGCCGGCGAAGTACTGACGCACCGCCTCGCCACCATGGCCGTAAACCACGTGGATGGCCGCCGGCTGCAGCTCGCGGGCCGTATCGATCACGTGCGCCAGCATCGGCTGGCCGGCGATCGGCTGCAGCACCTTCGGCAGCACCGACTTCATGCGCTTGCCGGCGCCGGCGGCGAGGATGATGACGTGCAGGGCTTGGGTCATGGGAGCAGCAGTCCGTAGTTCGTTGCCGGTGATTCTAGAGCGTGGGCCGTTAACATGGGCATCCCTCCTCCTTCACCACGCCGATGAGCCTGCTCCGCCAGGGAAGCACCTACCTCGTGATCGGGCTCGTGCAGCTGCTGGTCGATTGGCTGGTGTTCGTGGTCGCCACCGCGCTGGGCATGCCGGTCGCGCCGGCCAACATCGCCGGTCGCCTGGCCGGCATGCTGCTGGGCTTCTGGCTCAACGGCCGCTACACCTTTGCCGAGGCCGGCACCCGCAAGCTGGGATGGAAGCGCTTTGCACGTTTCTTCGGGCTGTGGCTGCTGCTGACGGCGACGAGCACGCTGCTGGTCAGCCTGGTCGACCAGGCGCTGGGCCTGCAATTCACGTGGCTGGCCAAGCCGCTGGTGGAAGGCGGGCTGGCATGCGTGTCGTTCCTGTTGATGCGCTACGTGGTGTATCGCTGAGACGAGGCGGGAATCGGGATGCCGGATTGGGGGCGGGAACCGGAACGGTAGAGTCGACTGTCAGTCGACTGCTCTTCCGTGAGGTCGCGAAAATCCCGAGCTGCGCGCGGTAGTCGACTGACAGTCGACTCTACCCCCGTCGGCTCTACCCAATCGGCCCTGCCCCGCCCCAAACAAAAACGCCGGCACAGGGCCGGCGTTCTCGTGGATGCAGCGCGAACCTCAGTGCTTGAGATTCTTGCGCAGGCGTTCCAGTGCCTGCAGCTGGACGACGGCTTCAGCCAGCTTCTGCTGGGCTTCGGCCACTTCCATCGCTTCGCCGCGGTTGGCCAGGATGCGTTCGGCTTCTTCCTTGGCCTTGCGGACCGAGGCTTCGTCGATGTCCTGCGCGCGGATCGCGGTGTCGGCCAGCACGGTCACCACCTGCGGCTGCACTTCCAGGATACCGCCGGAGATGGCGAAATCCAGCTGCTCGCCGTTCGGCGTGGTGACCACCACCTTGCCCGGCTTCAGGCGGGTGATCAGCGGCGCGTGCTTGGGCGCGATGCCCAGTTCACCCAGCTCACCGGTGGCCACGACCAGGGTCGCTTCGCCACGGAAGATTTCCTGCTCGGCGCTGACGATGTCGCAACGGATCGTGCTCATGCAAATCTCTTCGCTGTTCGCGGCGGCGCAATGCCACCGTGGGGGTCCACCGGCGCGGGCGGTTGCCCGGCGCCGGCGTCAGGTCGGGCAGGATCGCTCCCGCCCGTCCCGGATCAGGCCTTCTCGGCCATCTTCTTGGCCTTCTCGACCGCTTCTTCGATGCCGCCGACCATGTAGAACGCCTGCTCCGGCAGGTGGTCGTACTCGCCATCGACGATGGCCTTGAAGCCACGGATGGTGTCCTTCAGCGGCACGTACTTGCCCGGCGAACCGGTGAACACTTCGGCCACGTGGAACGGCTGGCTGAAGAAGCGCTCGATCTTACGGGCGCGCGACACGGCCTGCTTGTCCTCTTCGGACAGTTCGTCCATGCCCAGGATCGCGATGATGTCCTTCAGTTCCTTGTACTTCTGCAGGGTCTGCTGGACGCGCTGGGCGGTGTCATAGTGCTCGTGGCCGATCACCAGCGGATCCATCTGGCGGCTGGTGGAGTCCAGCGGATCGACGGCCGGGTAGATACCCAGCGAGGCGATCGAACGCGACAGGGTGACGGTCGAGTCCAGGTGGGCGAAGGTGGTCGCCGGCGACGGGTCGGTCAGGTCGTCCGCGGGAACGTAGACGGCCTGGATCGAGGTGATCGAGCCGTTCTTGGTCGAGGTGATGCGCTCCTGCAGGACGCCCATTTCCTCGGCCAGGGTCGGCTGGTAACCCACCGCGGACGGCATACGGCCCAGCAGTGCCGACACTTCGGTACCGGCCAGGGTGTAGCGGTAGATGTTGTCGACGAACAACAGGACGTCCTTGCCCTTGCCGTTTTCGTCCTTCTCGTCGCGGAAGTACTCGGCCATGGTCAGGCCGGTCAGCGCGACGCGCAGGCGGTTGCCCGGCGGCTCGTTCATCTGGCCGTACACCATCGCCACCTTGTCCAGGACGTTGGAGTCCTTCATTTCGTGGTAGAAGTCGTTGCCCTCACGGGTACGCTCACCCACGCCGGCGAACACGGACAGGCCGCTGTGCGCCTTGGCGATGTTGTTGATCAGCTCCATCATGTTGACGGTCTTGCCGACGCCGGCGCCGCCGAACAGGCCGACCTTGCCGCCCTTGGCGAACGGGCACATCAGGTCGATGACCTTGATGCCGGTTTCCAGCAGCTCGGTGGCCGGGGACTGGTCTTCATACGACGGCGCAGCGCGGTGGATTTCCCAGTTGTCGCTGGCAGCGACCGGGCCGGCTTCGTCGATCGGACGGCCCAGCACGTCCATGATGCGGCCCAGGGTGCCGGCGCCGACCGGCACCGAGATGCCGCGGCCGGTGTTGACGGCAACCAGGTTGCGCTTCAGGCCGTCGGTGGAACCGAGGGCGATGGTACGCACCACGCCGTCGCCCAGCTGCTGCTGGACTTCGAGGGTGATCTCGGTGTTTTCGACCTTCAGTGCGTCGTACACCTTCGGCACCGATTCACGCGGGAATTCGACGTCGACGACCGCGCCGATGATCTGAACGATCTTGCCCTGACTCATTGCTGCATCCTCTAATGTGTGCTTTGAACGAACGCGGTCAGACTGCTGCCGCGCCGCCGACGATTTCGGAGATTTCCTGGGTGATCGCTGCCTGGCGCGCCTTGTTGTAGACGAGCTGCAGGGTGCCGATCAGCTTGTTGGCGTTGTCGCTCGCCGCCTTCATCGCAACCATGCGTGCGGCATGCTCGGAGGCGACGTTTTCCAGCAGTGCCTGGTACACCAGCGACTCGATGTAACGCGTCATCACGTGCTCCAGCACGGTCGCGGCATCGGGTTCGTACAGGTAGTCCCAGTCGTGGTGAGCGACCTGCTTCTCGGCCGGCGGCAGCGGCAGCAGCTGATCGAAGCTGGCCTTCTGCACCATGGTGTTCACGAAGCGGTTGTAGACCAGGTACACGCGGTCGATCTTGCCTTCGGTGAAGGCGTCGAGCATGACCTTGATCACACCGATCAGCGATTCCAGCTTCGGCACGTCGCCGATGTGGGTCACGCTGCCGACCATGTTGACCTTCACGCGGCGGAAGAAGGTCGATGCCTTCTGGCCGATGGTCACCAGGTCCACTTCGGCACCCTTGTCCTGCCATGCCTTGGCTTCGCCCAGCATCTTGCGGAACAGGTTGTTGTTCAGGCCGCCGGCCAGACCGCGATCGGAGGAGATCACGATGAAACCGACCCGCTTTACCTGCTCACGCTCGACCAGGAACGGATGCTGGTAGTCGGTGCTGGCCTGGGCCAGGTGACCGATCACCTGCTTCATCGCCTGCGCGTACGGACGCGAGGTCTTCATCCGATCCTGCGCCTTGCGGATCTTGGAGGCCGAGACCATTTCCAGGGCGCGCGTCACCTTGCGGGTGTTCTGCACGCTCTTGATCTTGGTTTTGATTTCGCGTCCGCTTGCCATCTCTTGTTTCCCGTGGCGCGGGGCTGATGCCCCGCGTTGTTCAACCGTTTGTCATCTGGTCCAGCGGAGCCGGTGGCTCCGCTCTACAGGACCGCGATTACCAGCTGCCGGTGGTCTTGAACTCGGCGATGCCCTTCTTGAAGGCACCTTCGATGTCGTTGTCCCAACCGCCGGTAGCGTTGACCTTGCTGATCAGCTCGCCCTGGGTATTGGCGAAGTGGGCGTGCAGGCCTTCTTCGAACGCCAGCAGCTTGTTGACCGGCACGTCATCGAGGTAGCCCTCGTTGACGGCGTAGATCGACAGCGCCTGGTTGGCGATCGACATGGGCGCGTACTGCTTCTGCTTCATCAGCTCGGTGACGCGCTGGCCACGCTCCAGCTGCTTGCGGGTCGCTTCGTCCAGGTCCGAGGCGAACTGCGCGAACGCAGCCAGCTCACGGTACTGGGCCAGCGAGATACGGATACCGCCCGACAGCTTCTTGATGATCTTGGTCTGGGCCGAGCCACCGACGCGCGACACCGAGATACCGGCGTTCACGGCCGGGCGGATGCCGGCGTTGAACAGGTCGGTTTCCAGGAAGATCTGGCCGTCGGTGATCGAGATCACGTTGGTCGGAACGAAGGCGGACACGTCGCCGGCCTGGGTTTCGATGATCGGCAGCGCGGTCAGCGAGCCGGTCTTGCCGGTGACCTTGCCTTCGGTGAACTTCTCGACGTATTCCTCGGACACGCGGGCAGCGCGTTCCAGCAGGCGCGAGTGCAGGTAGAACACGTCACCCGGGTAGGCTTCGCGGCCCGGCGGACGCTTCAGCAGCAGGGAGATCTGGCGGTAGGCGACGGCCTGCTTGGACAGATCGTCGTACACGATCAGCGCGTCTTCGCCGCGGTCCATGAAGTACTCACCCATGGTGCAGCCCGAGTAGGCGCTGATGTACTGCATGGCAGCCGATTCGGAAGCGGTCGCGGCGACCACGATGGTGTGGGCCAGCGCGCCGTTCTCTTCCAGCTTGCGCACGATGTTGGCGATGGTCGACGCCTTCTGGCCGATCGCAACGTACACGCACTTGATGCCGGTGCCCTTCTGGTTGATCACCGCATCGATCGCCATGGCGGTCTTGCCGGTCTGGCGGTCACCGATGATCAGCTCGCGCTGGCCACGGCCGATCGGGATCATCGAGTCGACCGACTTGTAACCGGTCTGCACCGGCTGGTCGACCGACTTGCGCCAGATCACGCCCGGAGCAACGCGCTCCACCGGAGCGGTCAGGTCGGTGCCCAGCGGGCCCTTGCCGTCGATCGGCTCGCCCAGCGCGTTCACGACGCGGCCCAGCAGTTCCGGACCGACCGGCACTTCCAGGATGCGGCCGGTGGTCTTGGCGACATCGCCTTCGCGCAGGTGCTCGTAGTCACCCAGGACCACGGCGCCGACCGAGTCGCGCTCCAGGTTCAGGGCCAGGGCGAAGGTGTTGTTCGGCAGTTCGATCATTTCGCCCTGCATCACGTCGGCCAGACCGAAGATGCGCACGATGCCGTCGGACACGCTGGTCACGGTGCCTTCGTTGCGCGATTCCGCGGCCAGCTTGACCTTCTCGATGCGGTTCTTGATCAGTTCGCTGATTTCGGAGGGGTTGAGCGTGGTTGCCATCGTCAAGTCCTAGTGCCGGCAGCGGGGCCGGACGTTAAATGAATTCAGTTAGCGAGCGCGGTCTGCAGACGGGCCAGCTTGCCCTTCAGCGAACCATCGATGACCACGTCGCCGGCGTCGATCACGGCGCCGCCGATCAGCGAAGCATCGACCGCAGTGGTCACGTCGACCTCGCGGTTGAAGCGCTTGCGCAGCGCGACCTTGATCGCGTCCAGCTCGCCGGCCGACAGCTCGGCAGCCGAGGTGACGGTGGCCTTGACCACGTGCTCGGCTTCGGCGCGCAGGGCGTCGAACATGCCGGAGATTTCCGGCAGCAGCGGCAGACGATGCGATTCGGCCAGGATGGCCAGGAAGCGCGAGTAGGTCTCGCCGTGGGACACCGGCGCCAGCAGGGCGACGGCGTCGTCACGACCCAGCTCCGGGTTGGCGAGCAGGGCCGCCACGCGCGGGTCGGCGGCGACGTGGGCGGAGAACGCCAGGGCGTCCGACCACGGCGCGAACGCGCCTTCGTCGCGCGCGGTCGCGAACGCGGCGCGGGCGTACGGGCGGGCAAGCGTGAGGGCCTGGCTCATCCTTAGATCTCCGAGGCCAGCTCGTCGAGCAGCGCCTTGTGGGCGTTGGCGTCGATTTCGCGCTTGAGCAGCTTTTCGGCACCGGTCACGGCCAGCGCGGACACCTGCTTGCGCAGATCTTCACGGGCACGGTTGGCGGCGGCGTCGATTTCAGCCTGGGCCAGTTCCTTCTGACGGGTGGCTTCGGTGATCGCTTCGTTGCGGGCAGCATCAACGATCTGGTTGGCACGCGCATGGGCCTGATCGATGATCTCGTTGGCCTTGGTGCGGGCTTCCTTCAGCGCTTCGTTGACCTTCTCCTGCGCCTGGGCCAGATCTTTCTGGCTGCGGTCGGCAGCAGCGAGGCCTTCAGCAATCTTCTGCTGGCGCTCTTCGATCGCGTTCATCAGCGGCGGCCAGATCTTGGTCGCGATGATCCAGATCAGACCAGCGAAGGCCAGCGCCTGCGCAAGAAGGGTGAAATTGATATTCATGGTTAGCTCGATCGCTGGTTTCGGGGTGGACGCGCCGCCGAAGCGGCACATCCGGCCTTCATCCGAAACCGGGTGCATCAGCACCCGGTCGTCTCAAACCGCTGTATCAGCCGGCCAGAGCCTTGGTGACGGCGCCAGCGAAGGCAGCCGACAGCGGGTTGGCGAAGGCCAGCAGCAGGCCAACGGCGACCGAGATGATGAACGCGGCGTCGATCAGGCCGGCGGTGATGAACATGCGGACCTGCAGGACCGGGATCAGTTCCGGCTGGCGGGCGGCCGACTCCAGGAACTTACCAGCCATGATGGCCAGACCCAGACCGGCGCCCAGCGCGGCCAGGCCGATCATGATGCCGACGGCAAGGGCGGTGGAGCTCTGAATCTGCGCGAAGTTGGTCAGGACGGCGAAGTACATGGTTATCTCCAGGAACTTAAGTTGCTAAGGGTGATGAAACGGATGAAGGTTGAAACGCGTTGAAGCTTGAAACTCAGTGAGCGTCTTCCGACAGGCTCAGGTACACGATCGACAGCATCATGAAGATGAAGGCCTGCAGCGGGATCACCAGCAGGTGGAACAGCATCCAGCCGAGGCCGAACACACCACCGGCAATGGCACCGAAGAAACCGGCACCACCCAGCACCCAGATCAGCAGGAACACGATTTCGCCGCCGAACATGTTGCCGAACAGTCGCATCGCCAGCGAGATCGGCTTGCTCAGCCACTCGACGATGTTGAGGATCAGGTTGAACGGCATCATCCACTTGCCGAACGGCGCCGTCAGGAATTCCTTGATGAAGCCGCCCAGGCCCTTCGACTTCAGTGCGAAGAACAGCATCAGGAAGAACACGCTGATGGCCATGCCCAGGGTGGCATTGACGTCAGCGGTCGGGACCGGCTTCCAGTAGTGCACGCCCGCCCATTCCAGCGGCTTGGCAATGAAATCGGCCGGGATCATCTTCAGCAGATTCATCAGCAGAATCCAGAAGAAGATGGTGATGGCGATCGGCGTGACCAGCTTGCTCTTGCCGTGGTAGGTGTCCTTGGCCTGGCGGTCGACGAACTCCAGGCAGATCTCGACGAAGGCCTGCCACTTGCCCGGCACGCCGGCGGTGGCCTTGCGGGTGCCCAGCCAGAACGCGACAACGATCACCAGGCCCATCAGGACCGCGGTGAGGAAGGTATCGACGTGGATATGCCAGAACATACCCTCACCCTTGCCGACCGGCGCGGTCAGGTTGTGCAGGTGATGCTGGATGTAGCTGGTAGGGGTTAGAGCCTCGCCCGCCATGTGTCCGGAACCTTCAGTTAATTGAATTCTGTCAACGCCTGGCCATCGCCAGGACCTGGAACATCAAGCCGACGGCGATACCGGCCAACAGCGCCAATGCAGGCAGCTTGAAGACCAGGAACCCCACCAGCAGGACGCCGAAAACCACGACCCACTTGGCCACGATCGCAATGATCAGGCGAGCCATCGCCGATCCTGCGGCCACCGCACCACCCCCCAGCGCCATCCTTGCCGCCACCCAGCCACCGGCCGAAATGGCCACACCGGACGCCAGCGCGCCGAGGGCATATTTCGGACCGACCAGCAGGAAGGCCAGGGCCAGGACAGCGACCGCGGCCAGCGGGTAGACCGCGGCGCGCAGCATCAGTCGCCGACCCGCATCAACGGAGTTCAGCACAGGACGTCCCGCGTGGTTGCAAGTGGAAGGCTGAGGCGGCTACAGCAGGGGGCCTCATCGAGCCGCCAAATTATAGCAATGGGACAATTTGCGAGACAACCGCTGCCTGTTCATCCCGGGAAGCCGCAAGTTGCGGTAACGGTTACATTTTTGCGTACCACCCGGGGGACAATGACGTCCGCATGATGCTGCACCGCAGTATTGAACTTTGGTCGCAGGCGAGGAACTTTCGCCGGATGCGCGGGTCCGATCTTTCGACCTGCCTGCAGCATCCTCGTCGGCTCCACCCCGCAGGTCCCACGATGGCCCCGAAGCCCGTCTCCGGGGCCATCTTTTTGCATCGTCGCGACAGCACTGAACCGTGCACATGCCGTGGACCATACGTTCACGGATGGTGGACGGGCCTGTCCGGCACAGTGATCTTCATTCTGATGAACCACTGCAAGGACTCTTCGATGCGCCCCGTACCCACCCTGCTCGCTCTCTCCCTGATCGCCGCCGGCGCCTCGTTCGCCACCGCTGCCCACGCCGCCGAAGGCGACGACCGCTTTGCCCTGCGCCTGGGTGCGATGAACATCGACTCGGACAACACGCTCCGCGGCAAGACCAATGTCGCCGGGCAGGACATCGGTTTCTCCGAGGACTTCAAGCTGGGTGGCAAGGAGTGGGAGCCGCGCATTGACGGCATGTTCCGCATCAGCAACCGCCAGCGCCTGCTGTTCAACTATTTCAAGTACGACAAGGACCGCCGCGAGACCCTCGGCCAGGACATCTCCTTCGGTGACGTCAACGTGCCGTCCGGCAGCTTCGTCAAGGGCGAACTGAAGTACCAGGTGGCCAGCCTGGTCTATGACTACTCGGTGGTGGACACCGATACGTTCGACCTCGGCCTGCAGCTGGGTGCCGAGTACGCCAAGGTCAGCACCAAGGCCTACGCCGACCTCGGCACGGTGTACGAAGGCCAGTTCCTCAACGAGAAGACCGACGGCGTGGCGCCAGTGGTCGGTGCGCGATTGAGCTTCACCCCGTCCGAGAAGTGGATGATCACCCTGCAGGGCCAGTACCTCAACACGCGCTGGGGCAGCTTCGATGACTACAAGGGCGATCTGAGCCGCGCCAACGCCATCGTCGATTACCGCTTCACCAGGAACTTCGGTGTGTTCGCCGGCTACGACTGGTTCAAGCTCGATGCGGACAAGAAGGGCAGCGACGGCACCATCGGCCTGAAGCAGGAATTCAAGGGCCCGGTGGCCGGCGTCAGCTTCGTGTTCTGACACCCGCCCCTTCCACGGCTCTCTCTCCTGGCGCGGCCTCCGGAACATCGGGGCCGCGTTTTTTGTGGCATCGTCGAGCAGAGAAGCAGGTTGGCCGAGCGCGGGGGAGAGGGGCTTGCGTGCGAATGTCCCCCGGCGCCGGCCTGCGGCCGTCACCTCCTCCTTTACTTCGCACACAAGCCCCTCTCCCCCCGCGCATCAGGCATCCACGCGGCCCAGGCAGTGGCTCTGGACTGTCCGCAAGCCGAGCCGCTGCGTGGGTGGCCGGCGTCTGGACAAAGTAAAGGAGGAGGCGACCACCGCAGGCGGACGACGGGGGACATTTGTCCAGACGCCTGCCACCTGCGCAGCGGCCCAGACCTTCGCGGTGGCAGTTACCGTAGACGCAGGCGTGGTCGAGCGCTGGAGGGAGCGGGGGCTGGCTGCGAATGTCCCCCGGCGCCGGCCTGCGGCCGTCACCTCCTCCTTTACTTCGCACCCAGCCCCCGCTCCCTCCGCGTGTCAGGCATCCAGGCGGCCCAGGCAGTGGCTCTCGACTACCCGCAAGCCGAGCCGCTGCGTGGGTGGCCGGCGTCTGGACAAAGTAAAGGAGGAGGCGACCGCCGCAGGCGGACGACGGGGGACATTTGTCCAGACGCCGGCCACCCACGCAGCGGCCCGAACGCTCGCAATGAGAGTGATCGAAGCTCAACAAAAAAACCCCGGTAGATGCCGGGGCTTTTCGTTCGGAACGGCGCGGGCGCCTTACTTCTTCTTCGGCATGTACAGATCGGTGATCGTGCCGTCGTAGATTTCCGAGGCCATCGCCACCGATTCGCTCAACGTCGGGTGCGCATGGATGGTGTGGCCGATGTCTTCGGCTTCGGCACCCATCTCGATGGCCAGGCCGATCTCGGCCAGCAGGTCACCGGCATGCACGCCGACGATCGCGCCGCCGATGATGCGGTGGGTCTCCTCATCGAAGATCAGCTTGGTGAAGCCCTCGGTGCGACCGATGCCGATCGCGCGGCCGCTGGCGGCCCACGGGAACTTGGCCACGCCGACCTTCAGGCCCTTGGCCTTGGCTTCGGTCTCGGTCACGCCCACCCAGGCGATTTCCGGGTTGGTGTAGGCCACCGACGGAATCACACGGGCGACCCATTCCTTCTTGTGGCCAGCAGCCACTTCAGCAGCCAGCTTGCCTTCGTGCGTTGCCTTGTGCGCCAGCATCGGGTTGCCGACGATGTCGCCGATGGCAAAGATGTGCGGCACGTTGGTGCGCATCTGGCGATCAACCGGGATGAAGCCACGCTCGGTGACCTGCACACCGGCCTTCTCGGCATCGATCTTCTTGCCGTTCGGCGAACGCCCGACGGCCACCAGCACACGGTCGAAAGTGCCCTGCGCCAGCGCCGGCGCCTGGCCTTCCTCGGCCGCCTCGAAGGTCACAGTGATGCCCTTGGCATCGGCGGTGACGCCCGAGGCCTTGGTCTTCAGGTGCACTTCGATGCCCTGCTTCTTCAGGCGGTCGGCCAGCGGCTTGACCAGGTCCTTGTCGGCGCCCGGCATCAGCTGGTCCATGAACTCGACCACGGTGACCTTGCTGCCCAGTGCGCTGTACACAGTGGCCATTTCCAGGCCGATGATGCCGCCGCCGACGACCAGCAGCGAGCCCGGCACTTCGGCCAGCTCCAGCGCGTCGGTGGAATCCATCACGCGCTTGTCGTCCCACGGGAAGTTCGGCAGCTTCACCGCCTGCGAACCAGCGGCAATGATGCACTTCTGGAAGCGCAGCAGCTGGGTGCTGCCGTCTGCGGCGGTGATCTCCAGTTCGTTGGCCGAGAGGAACCTGCCGACGCCCTGCACGTTGCGGACCTTGCGCTGCTTGGCCATGCCGGCCAGGCCCTTGGTCAGCTGGTTGACGACCTTTTCCTTGTACTGGCGCAGCTTGTCCAGGGTGATGGTCGGCTTGCCGAACTCGACGCCGAAATCGCCGGCGTGGGCCACTTCGTCGATCACCGCGGCAGCGTGCAGCAGCGCCTTGGACGGAATGCAACCGACGTTGAGGCAGACGCCGCCGAGGCTGGCGTAGCGCTCGACCAGCACCGTATCCAGGCCGACGTCGGCGGCGCGGAAGGCGGCGGTGTAGCCGCCCGGGCCGGAGCCCAGCACGACCATTTCGCATTCGATGTCGGCCGGCTTGCCACTGGACAGCGCCGGCTTCGGTGCCACCGGCTCGGCCGGGGCGCGGTGCGAGGGGGTCACCGGCGGCTTGCTGGCCGGAGCGGCCGCAGCCGGAGCCGGCGCAGCGGGCTTGGCGGGGGCATCGGCGGCGCCTTCAGCGTCCAGCACCACGACCACGGCGCCTTCGGACAGGGTATCGCCCAGCTTGACCTTGATCTCCTTGACCACGCCGGCCGCCGAGGACGGCACTTCCAGGGTGGCCTTGTCCGACTCCAGGGTCACCAGGCCCTGGTCCTTCTTCACCGTGTCGCCGACGGCGACCAACACTTCGATCACCGGAACATCGCTGTAATCGCCGATGTCGGGAACCTTGACTTCAATCGTGGTCATGGTGGTTTTCCTTGTGCCCGGCCGGCATGGCCGGCGGGCTGTCACTGCATCTGTTCACGCGGCCGCGCCAGGGGCAGCGGCCGCACGGTGGGGGCGAAGCGATGCCTTACAGCAGCACGCGGCGCATGTCGGCCAGCACCTGCGACAGGTACGTGGTGAAGCGTGCGGCCAGGGCGCCGTCGATGACGCGGTGGTCGTAGCTCAGCGACAGCGGCAGCATCAACTTCGGCGCGAACTCCTTGCCATTCCAGACCGGCTGGATGGAGGACTTGGACACGCCCAGGATGGCCACTTCCGGTGCATTGACGATCGGAGTGAACGCGGTGCCGCCAATGCCGCCCAGCGAGCTGATCGAGAAGCAGCCGCCGCTCATGTCGGCCGGGCCCAGCTTGCCGTCGCGCGCCTTCTTGGCCAGCTCGCCGGTTTCCTGCGCGATCTGCACCACGCCCTTCTTGTCCACGTCGCGGATGACCGGCACGACCAGGCCGTTCGGCGTATCGGCGGCAAAACCGATGTGGAAGTACTTCTTCAGGGTCAGGTTTTCACCGCTGGCATCGAGCGAGGCGTTGAACTCCGGGAACTTCTTCAGCGCCGCGGCGCTGGCCTTGATCAGGAAGGCGAGCATGGTCAGCTTGATGCCGGCCTTCTCGTTCTCCTTGTTCAGTGCGACGCGCAGGCTTTCCAGGTCGGTGATGTCGGCCTGTTCGAACTGGGTGACGTGCGGGATCATCGCCCAGTTGCGGGCCAGGTTCGCGCCGGAGATCTTCTTGATGCGCGACAGCGGCTGGACTTCGGTCTCGCCGAACTTGCTGAAGTCGACCTTCGGCCACGGCAGCAGGTTCAGGCCTCCACCGGCAGCGCCGGCAGCACCACCGGCAGCCGGCGCGCCACCGCTCAGCGCGGCCTTGACGAACTTCTGCACGTCAGCCTTGGTGATGCGGCCCCCTTCTCGGTGCCGTTGATCTGCAGCAGGTCCACGCCCAGCTCGCGGGCGAACACGCGCACCGCCGGGGTGGCGTACGGCACCTTGGCCGGCAGCACGCCATCGGCGTTGAACTGCACCGGCGGGCTGGACGGGGTGCCGGCCAAAGCGATCTCGCGCGCCGCCAGCTTGTCCGGCTGTGCCGGCACAGCGACCGGCTCGACCTTGGTGGCGGTCTCGGCGGCAGCCGGAGCAGCGGCAGCCGCCGCCTTGGTCGGTGCCGGCGCGGCAGCGCCTTCGGCATCAATGATGGCAACCACGTCGCCCTGCGACAGGTTGTCGCCCACCTTGACCTTGATCTCCTTGACCACACCGGCCACTGACGACGGCACCTCCATCGTGGCCTTGTCGCTTTCCAGCGTGACCAGGCCCTGGTCCTTCTTGACCGTGTCGCCGACGGCGACCAGCACTTCGATGACCGGGATGCCGGCGTAGTCGCCGATGTCCGGCACCAGCGCTTCCACTGCGCCACCGCTGGCGGCCGGAGTGGCCGGAGCGGCCGGAGCGGCCGCCGCAGCGGCGGCCGGGGCCGGCGCGCTCTGGGTGGCGGCAGCCGGGGCAGCGGACTTGGCCGGTGCCGGTGCGGCGGCGGCCGGCGCGGCGGCTTCGCCTTCGGCCACTTCGATCAGCGCCACGACCTTGCCTTCGGACAGGCTGTCGCCCACCTTGACCTTCAGTTCCTTGACCACGCCTGCCACCGAGGACGGCACTTCCATCGTCGCCTTGTCGCTTTCCAGCGTCACCAGGCCCTGGTCCTTCTTGACCGTGTCGCCGACGGCGACAAGCACCTCGATTACCGGGATATCGCTGTAGTCACCGATATCGGGGACAAGTGCTTCCTTGATTTCGGCCATGGGGATAACTCCGGCAATCTGGTGTAGGGAAACGTCTATTGTGCGGCCAGCGGGGTCCAGCGCCAACCGTTACAGGTGTTTTCAGTACGCACGCAGCCGGGACAGGCTGTTGCCCACGGGTCCCGGCCGCGACCAGTCGGTAGCGTATTGTCCGGACGATGTCCGCTTCATGTCGCCAGTGCGTCTGCAACCGGCTGCCAGGCCTGGCGCAGGCGCGGCAACGACCACGCCGCATTGGCCGGGCTGGTCGAGGGCAATGCAACCACCTGTGGCGGGGCCTCCAGCTGCGGCAGCACCCAGCGCTGGAACGCCTGCCATGATGCAGCGCCATTGCAGCCGATCAGCGTCAGCTCAGGCAACGTGGCGATCAGTTCCGGCAGTGCATTGGCCACTTCCGTGCCACGCACGATGTCCGCGTCCAGGCTGCCTCGGCGCTCGCAGCGACCGATCACATCCCACAGACCGATGCCCGCGGCATTCAATGCCTGCAGCCGCGCGGCGTAGGCCAGATCCGCGTCGAAACCACAGATGTCGGCCATCAGCGGCCAGAAGCGGTTGCGCGGATGGGCGTAATAGCGCTGCTCCTGCAGGGACGCCACGCCCGGCATCGAGCCCAGCAGCAGCACCCGGCACTCCACGTTCACCTGCGCTTGCAGGCCAATGCACAACGTTGCTGTGCTCACATTTTCTCCAACTGCATGAATGTCCCCGAGCGCCAGAAACCCCATGAATACAGGCGTTCCGTACCCGTCGCTGAACAAGGAAAACTATTTTTTAACGTGCGTCGGATTCGATTCATGTTGGGGCGACTACGGTGTGCTCGCCCCGCAACCGGGGGCCCAAAACAAGAAACATTAGGAGATACCCCCATGCGCTCCATCCGTATCCTGAGTCTCGCCCTGCTGACCTCCGCCGCCTTCGCGCCGGCCGCTTTCGCCCAGGACAGCAGCAGCACCGACACCGCGTCGGGCAAGCATTTTGCCGTTGTTGGCGGCATCTCGCTGCTGGAACCGAAGAACGACCCGATCTCCGGCGTGAAGAAGACCGATGGTGGCCCGGCGCCGACCGTCAGCTTCAGCTACTACATCAACGACAACTGGGCCGTTGAACTGTGGGGCGCCGCTGACAAGTTCGACAACAAGTTCAAGGGCCCGAACAACGCCCGCCTGGGCTCGGTCGAGCAGCAGCCGGTCGCGCTGAGCGGCCAGTACCACTTCGGCCAGGCTGACAACGTGTTCCGTCCGTTCGTGGGCGTCGGCTACTACCAGTCGAGCTTCAGCAACGAGAAGCTGGGCAATGGCGCTGACACCGACATCCGCTTCAAGGATGCCAAGGGCGTGATCGGCACCGTCGGCGTCGACATGAACATCAACTCCACCTGGTTTGCCCGTGCTGACGCCCGCTACATGCGCGCCCGCCCGGACATCAAGGTTGGCGGCGAGAAGATCGGCGAAGCCAAGATGGATCCGTGGACCGTCGGCTTCGGCATCGGCGCCCGCTTCTGATCCAGGCTGCACCTGCTTCACTGATGCAACGCGACGGGCCCTTCGGGGCCCGTCGTCGTTTCCGTCACCGGCGTTCCGCGTGTAGAGCCGAGCCCGCGCTCGGCTGCTTTTTTGTAGAGTCGAGCTTGCCCGGCTGACCCGGAAAGCAGCCGAGCATGGGCTCGGCTACAGACACAGGACGCGGAGACACGATGGACGACGTCGACCTGCTGGTGATCGGTGGCGGCATCAACGGTGCCGGCATCGCCCGTGACGCCAGCGGCCGCGGCCTGCGCGTGCTGCTGTGCGAGCAGCACGACCTGGCCGCGCATACCTCCAGCGCCAGCAGCAAGCTGATCCACGGCGGCCTGCGCTACCTGGAACAGGGCGAGCTCGGGCTGGTGCGCAAGGCGCTGGGCGAACGCGAGGTGGTACGCCGGCAGGCGCCCCATCTGGTCCATCCATTGCGCTTCGTGCTGCCGTGGGAACCCCATCTGCGCCCACGCTGGATGCTACGCGCGGGACTGTGGCTGTATGACCACCTGGGCCGTCGCAGCCCGGCATTTCCCGCCTCGCGCGCCCTGGACCTTCAGCGCGATCCGCTCGGCCCCTGGCTTTCCCCGGATCTGCGGCAGGCCTTCAGCTACGCCGACGCGCAGGTCGATGACGCGCGACTGGTGCTGCTCAACGCCCTGGATGCCGCGCAGCGGGGCGCACAGGTGCGTGTGCGCAGCCGCTGCATCGACCTGCAGCCCTTGCAGGGCCGGTGGCAGGCGGTGCTGGAATCCGCTGATGGCCAGCAGCAGGTGACCGCGCGCGCCGTCGCCAATGCGGCAGGGCCGTGGGCCGGCGGCCTGCTGGAACGGATGGAGGCACGCAGTGGCGGCCCCGCGCTGCGGCTGGTACAAGGCAGCCACATCGTCCTGCGCCGGCCCTGGCCCGATGACAGCGCGTGCCTGCTGCAGCAACCCGATCGACGCGTGGTGTTCCTGTTGCCCTTCGCCCACGACCACCTGCTGGTTGGCACCACCGACACCGACTATCGCGGCGACCCGGCGCGCTGCAGCGTGCTGCCTTCAGAGGTGGCGTACCTGTGCGAAGCGGCCAACCGCTACCTGCATGAACCCATCGCGCCGGAAGATGTGGTCTGGCAGTTCGCCGGTGTCCGCCCGCTGCTGGCTGATCCCGATCCGCGCGCGGCAAGACTCAGCCGCGATTACCGCCTGCAGCTGCAGGTGGACCCGGCACCGGCGCTGCATGTGCTGGGCGGCAAGCTGACCACCTACCGGGTCCTGGCCGAGGAAGCGCTGGAGCTGCTGCGGCCCGCCCTGCCGCAGATGGGAGCGGCGTGGACAGCAGACGGAGACCCGCTGCCAGGCAGCGACTGGGGCGACGCCGCGCAGGCGGGCGCGCATCTGCAGGTATCGGCACCCTGGTTGCCCGCAGGTATCGCGCGACGCTGGGCCGGGGCCTATGGCAGTCGAAGCGCTGAACTGCTGCAGGGTGTACGGGGCCTGCACGATCTTGGCGAGGCGTTTGGCGGCGGCCTGCATGCCCGGGAAGTGGCCTTTCTACGCGAGCATGAGTGGGCGCGCACTGCCGAGGACGTGCTGTGGCGAAGGAGCAAGCTGGGGTTGCGGCTGGACGCTGCGCAGGTGACACGGCTGCAGGCGTGGATCGAACACTCCACTCTGTAGAGCCGAGCCATGCTCGGCTGCGTTGTGCAAATGCAGCCGAGCATGGCTCGGCTCTACAGAGAGAAAGGTAAGTTACCCTGACTGCTCTACCGGAGACGCTGCATGACGCCCCGCTACGTGCTGGCCATCGACCAGGGCACCACCAGTTCGCGCGCGATCCTGTTCGACCGTGCCGGCGACATCATCGGCAGCGCGCAGCGCGAGTTCGCGCAGATCTTCCCGCAACCCGGCTGGGTCGAGCATGACCCGCGCGAGATCCTCACCAGCGTCTATGCCACGCTGACCGAACTGCTCAGTCGCGGGCAGATCGACCCGCGCCATATCGCCGCACTGGGCATCACCAACCAGCGCGAAACCACCGTGGTCTGGGACCGTGCCACCGGCCAGCCGATCCACAACGCCATCGTCTGGCAATCGCGGCAGAGCCACGCCATCTGTGAACGACTGAAGTCCGAAGGCCATGAAGCGCTGATCCGCGAGCGGACCGGCCTGCTGATCGATGCCTATTTTTCTGCGACCAAGGTGCGCTGGATCCTCGACCACGTGGAAGGTGCGCAGCAGCGCGCCGAACGTGGCGAGCTGCTGTTTGGCACCATCGACAGCTGGCTGGTGTGGAACCTCAGCGGCGGCCAGGCGCATGTGACCGACTACAGCAACGCGGCGCGCACGCTGTTGTTCAACATCCACACGCTGGACTGGGATGACGATCTGCTGGCCCTGCTCGACATCCCGCGCGCGATGCTGCCGCAGGTGCGCGACTCCAGTGCGGTATACGCACACACCCGGCCGCAGTTCTTCTTCGACCACCCGATCCCGATCGCCGGCATCGCCGGTGACCAGCAGGCGGCACTGTTCGGCCAGGCCTGTTTCCAGCCGGGCATGGTCAAGAACACCTATGGCACCGGTTGCTTCATGTTGATGCATACCGGTGCGCAGGCGGTGCGGTCGCGCAACGGCCTGCTGACCACCATTGCCTGGGGCGTGGACGGGCGCGTGGAGTATGCGCTGGAAGGGTCGATCTTCATCGCCGGCTCGGTGGTGCAGTGGCTGCGCGACGGACTGCGCATGATCGAACGCGCCAGCGACAGCCAGGCACTGGCCGCGCAGGTGCCCGACAGCGGCGGCGCCTATCTGGTGCCGGCGTTTGTCGGCCTGGGTGCGCCCTATTGGCGCAGTGATGTGCGCGGTGCGATGTTTGGCTTGACCCGTGGCACGGGCAAGGCGCATTTCGTGCGCGCCGCGCTGGAAGCGATGGCCTACCAGACCCGCGACGTGCTCGATGCCATGCAGTCCGATGCGGGCATCGCACTGACCGAGCTGCGCGCTGATGGCGGTGCGATCGGCAACGACTTCCTGGCCGGCTTCCAGGCAGACATCCTCGGTGTGCCGCTGCTGCGGCCGCGGTTGACCGAAACCACCGCGCTCGGTGCGGCCTATCTGGCCGGCCTGGCCGTCGGGTTCTGGTCAAGCCGCGAACAGATCGCTGCACAGTGGGGCCTGGACCGGCGCTTCGAGCCACAGATGGAGGTGTCGCGGCGCGAGAAGCTGTATGCGGGATGGCAGCAGGCAGTTGCCGCCACCCTCGCCTTCCACGTCGATTGAAACTGCAATGCCCTGCCCTGCTGCGGCACGTGGAGTGACACGGAAGAGCCGAGCGATGCTCGGCTGCCGTTGGTGAAATGCCGGAAACAGCAGAGCCGAGCGTGGGCTCGGCTCTACAGGGCAGGCAGTGTCGACCAAGGTCGACACCCACCATTCAAATCAACAGATCAGCCGCAATCAGAACGCCGGCAGCACCGCGCCCTTGTACTTGCTCTCGATGAAGTCCTTCACCTGCGGGCTGGTCAGGGCCTTGGCCAGCTTCTGCACACGGGCGTCATCCTTGTTGTCCGGGCGCGCGACCAGGAAGTTCACGTACGGCGAATCCTTGCTCTCGATCGCCAGCGCATCCTTGGTCGGGTTGAGGCCGGCGTCCAGCGCATAGTTGGTGTTGATCAGGGCCAGATCGACCTGGTCCAGCACGCGCGGCAGCATCGCCGAGTCCAGCTCGCGGAACTTCAGGTTCTTCGGGTTGGCGGTGATGTCACGCTGGGTCGACAGCGCGTTGGCCGGGTCCTTCAGCTCGATCACGCCGGCCTTGTGCAGCAGGATCAGCGCGCGGCTGTTGTTGCTCGGATCGTTCGGGATCACCACGTCGGCACCGTCGCGCAGCTCGGCCAGCGACTTGACCTTGCGCGAGTACGCACCGAACGGCTCGATGTGCACGCCGATCACCTTCACCAGGTCGGTCTTGCGGTCGCGGTTGTAGGCATCCAGGTACGGCTCGGTCTGGAAGTAGTTGGCGTCCACCTGCTTCTGCACCAGCTGGTCGTTGGGCTGCACGTAGTCGTTGAATACGCGCACGTCCAGGTCCACGCCTTCCTGCTTGAGGATCGGCTTGACCACCTCGAGGATCTCGGCATGCGGCACGGCCGTGGCGGCCACCACCAGCTTCTGCGAGGGCTCGCCGGACTTGCCGCAGGCGGTCAGGGCCAGCGCAGCGGCGAGCAGGGACAGCAACAGGGTCTTCTTCATGGGGGACGGGGTTCTCGGGGGAGTGTCAGGATTTTTCGTAGTTGCTCAGGGCCAGCTCAAGCAGCGCCTTGGCCTGCTCGCGCAGCATGATCGGCTCGATGATCTCTGCATCCGAACCATAGTGCAGCACGTCCATCAGCAACTCTCGCGAGACGCTGTACGGCACCTTCAGTTCGTAGCGGCCATCGGCCAGGAAACGACCCTGCTGCTTGGAATGCCAGTGCTCGTCGGCCACCCAGCGCGCAGCCTTGGCGCTGAACAGGATGGTCGCCCAGCCCTTCGGCGCACCCGAAAAAATGCCATAGCTGGCGCCGAGCTGCTCGTCCAGCTCGCTGTCGGCGACATCGCGGGCGGCACTGTCGATTACCCGTGCCTTGTGGATGCGGTCCACCGCGAAACTGCGCAGCGCCTCGCGGTCATGGTCCCAGGCATCCAGGTACCAGTTGTCGCGATAATGGGTCAGGCGCTGCGGCGAGACGGTGCGCTTGGTCGGCTCGTCGGTGGAGCGGGCGCGGTACTCGAACGCCAGCTGACGGCGCTCCAGCACCGCCGAGGCCACGCTGCGGAAGCTGCCTTCATCGAACTTGCGGCCACGGTGCGGAATCACCCGCACGCGGTCGACCGGCCAGCTGGAGACACCGGCCTGGGCTGCCAACAGGCTCTCGATGCGCTGCTGCAGCGGGGCCAGCACCGACGACAGCACGCCGCCGCCGGTACGCGCCAGCAGGTGCTGCGAGGCCAGCAGGGCATGCAGCTCCTCCGAGCTGAGCCAAAGGCCGGGCAGCTCGAAGCGATCGCTCTCGTCGGCTTGGTAGCGGAAGCCGGCCTCGCCGTCGCCCTCGATCGGTGCCATCAGCGCATCGCGCAGGAAGGCCAGGTCGCGGTAGACGGTGGCACGGGAACAACCGAGCTTGTCCTGCAGGGTCGCCACCGTCACCGGATAGCGCGCGGACTTGAGCAGACGATGCAGGGCGGTGATGCGTTCGTATCGGTCCATACCCCCGATTATGTCCGAGTCGCGGGTCTTGTGTGGGACGTTTGGGCTATCGTGGTCGCCCCCACCCCATGGAATGCCCGATGCGCCGGTTGCCTGCCCTGTCCCTGCTGGCCTGCCTGCTGCTGGCCGCCTGCGATCGCGCGCCGGCGCCGGCGGGCACCGAGGCCCCGGTACCTGCCGCCGATCCGGCACAGGCGGTGCTGGGCGCCAGCCAGCGTTTCGCCGCCCTGCGCAGCTTCCACGCCGAACTGGAAGTGCTGGGCGCGCCGCAGCGGATACGCAGCGCCATGGACTTCGTTGCACCCGACCGTTTCCGGGTGGAGACCCCGGCCGGGCCGCAGACCATCATCGGCGACACCCTGTTCCTGCAGGCCGACGGTGCGATCCGCCAGGTGCCGGCCCCGCCCGGCCTGCTCGAGCAGTGGCGCAACCCGCTGCCGGCCGACGCCCTGCCCGCCGACCTGAAGGCCGAAGATCTCGGCAGCCAGGCGCTGGACGGGGTCGAGACCCGTCACTACCGGCTGCGCGGCAACCAGCCCGGCGAACGCCTGGAGTACTGGGTGGATGCCCAGGGCCTGCCACGCCAGATCGTGCGCAACGGCAGCAGCAATGGCCGCAGCTTCCAGCTGCGCCTGCGCTATTCGCGCTTCAACGACCCCGCATTGCGTGTCGATCTGCCCTGAATAGGCGATCGCGGCAACGTTTGCTGAAGCACGCTTTGGATCGATTCGGACCGCCATCACGCTTCCAGTATCATCACCGGCTGTTAACCGTTCCGGAGAAGCCTCGATGTCCCTGCGCGTGTCCCTGCTGATCCCCCTGCTGCTGTGTGCGCCGCTCGCATACGCGCAGGATGCCTCCGAACTGGCGGCGATGTCCTCGCCGTGGAGCGGCAGCGGCGGCGAGCTCGGCTTTGCCTCGGCACGCGGCAACAGCAGCACCGAGAGCTTCAACGGCCGCCTGCGTCTGCGCTACACCGACGGCGACTGGGTGCACAGCATGGACCTGTTCGGCCTGCGCTCCAGCTCCAAGGTGACCGAGACCAACGACGACGGCACCACCACCCGCCGCAGCAACACCACTGCCAACCGCTACACCGGCAGTGCGGGCAGCGCGCTGCAGCTGGGCGAGCACCGCCAGCTGACGGCCACGGTGCGTACCGAGCGCGACGACTTCGCCACCTACGACCGCCAGAGCTCGTTCGGTCTGGGTTACGGCACCCGCCTGTGGAACACCGAGCGCTTCTATTTCGACGCGCAGATCGGCCCGGCGTGCGCCGTACCCACAGCACCGAGGATGACCGCACCCGTACCGGCATGATCGGCCGCGGCCAGTTCGACCTGAAATACTCGCTGACCGACAACACCGACCTGGTGAACACGCTGCTGGTCGAATCCGGTTCGTACAACACCTTCGGCCAGAACGACTTCGGCGTCTCGGTGAGCATGAACGAGCACCTGGCGCTGAAGGCCGGCTGGCAGGCGCGTTACAACAGCGACGTCGCTGTCGACAAGCGCAAGACCGATACGCTGACCACGATGAACGTGGTCTACAAGTTCAAATAAGAAACGGGCGCCAAGGCGCCCGTTCTTCATTTCGGTAGTGCCGGCCGCTGGCCGGCAACAGCGTTCAATCGGCGGCATGAGGTTGCCGGCCAGCGGCCGGTACTACCTGCGGTGCCTCAGACGTTCAGCAGTTCGCCGGCACCGGCATCCAGCAGCATCTTCGCCACCCGCTGGCCCAGCGCTTCCGGATCACGGGCCGGGCCCACCGCTTCGGCACGCACGGCGCGGCCATCACTGGCGCTGCCGACCAGGCCCTGCAGGTGCAGGTCGTCGCCCTGCCACTGCGCGATCGCCGCCACCGGCACGTGGCAGCTGCCATGCAGCGCGCGGTTCATGGCCCGCTCGGCTTCCACGCAGGCGCGCGTGGCGGCGTCATCAAGCGTGGCGAACAGCGCCATCAGGCGCGTGTTGCCTCCGTCGCACTCTACCGCCACCGCGCCCTGCGCTGGCGCCGGCAGCCACTGCGGCGGTTGCAGGCGCGCGACGATGCGCTCGCCCAGGCCCAGGCGCTCGAGGCCGGCCACCGCCAGCACGATGGCGTCGTAGCCACCGTTGTCGAGCTTGGCCAGGCGGGTGTTGACGTTGCCACGCAGGTCCAGCAGCTCCAGGTCCGGGCGCAGCGCGCGCAGCTGGGCCTGGCGGCGCAGCGACGAGGTGCCGACCCGCGCGCCGATCGGCAGCGCGTCCAGCGAGGCGTACAGGTTGGAGACGAAACCATCGGCCGGGTCGTGCCGGGTCAGCATCGCCGGCAGCGCGAAGGGCGCGTCCAGTTCCATCGGCACATCCTTCAGCGAGTGCACGGCGCAGTCGGCCTCACCCCGCAGCATGGCCAGCTCCAGTTCCTTCAGGAACAGGCCCTTGCCACCGATGGCGGCCAGCGAGCGGTCCAGCACCTCGTCACCGCGGGTGCTCATCGGCACCAGTTCCACGTGCAGGCCGGGGTGGGCCTGGCGCAGGCGGTCGGCGACGTGTTCGCTCTGCCAGAGGGCGAGCGGGCTCTTGCGGGTAGCGATGCGGACAGTTTCCATACGGTCATTATCGCGCCTTCGGCGCGGATACGGCCAACGGCGGAGCCCCTCGTGGCTGGCTGGGGGCGTGAAAGCAACAGCCGTGCTTGGCCGGGCGGGATGGACTGCGCAGGGGCCGCTGCAAGTACGTCCATGTAGCTCGGTCGCCGCATCCATGCGGCTCACGCCCCTGCGCAGCCCATCCCGCCCGGCCTCTGACAGTTTCCGTGTGCGCCAGCCACGGAAGATCAAAAGAAAGAATCAAAAGCCGATTGCTTCCGGGGTCAGATCCCTTTTCCGCAGGAAAAGGGATCTGACCCCTCTTTCCCCACCTGATAACAACAATGCCTTTGCCGTCCGACGCGGGAAAAACGAGAGGGTTGGGCCGGGGTGGGGTGGCGGGACCGTTGGCGCCATGGATGGCGCCATCGAGCTTACAGGGATGTACTTGCAGCGTGTCCCGCCACCCCACCCCGGCCCGACCCAGTACGTAGCACCAACGCGCCGACCAACCGCCGTTGCAGTTGCAGTTGCCGTTGCTCCAGACGTTGCTCGTAAGCAGTCGCGGCCGCAGGCCGCGCGGGACCACTCACAGATGCCGCAGTTCCTGCTTCAGCGTCGCCACGCACCGGCGGCTGACTTCCAGCGGCTGCTTGCCATGCCGCAACACCGCCTGCACCTGCCCGCCCGAGCCCCGACGCAGCTCCACCAGCTCGTGGCGCGCCACCAGGCAGTTGCGATGGATGCGGATGAAACGGCTGGCGAACTCTTCTTCCAGCGACTTCAGCGATTCCTCGATCAGGTCCTCGCCGCGTGCGTGGTGCACCACCACGTACTTCTCCTCGGCCTGCAGGTAGTGGATATCGTCCAGCGGAATCAGGCGCAGGCTGCCGCGCAGGCGTGCGCACAGCACGCTGCGTGCCTGCTGCCCGCTGTGCTCCTGCGGCCGGCCATCGCGGCCGGCCAGGAACGTGCGCGCACGTGCGATCGCCGCCGCCAACCGTTCGGCACGCACTGGCTTCATCAGGTAGTCGATCGCTGCGGCCTCGAACGCCGACAGCGCATGCGCATCGTAGGCGGTGCAGAACACCACCGCTGGCCGGGGTTCGAAGCTGGCCAGGTGGCGGGCCGCTTCCAGGCCATCCAGCCCGGGCATCGCGATATCCAGCAGGACCAGGTCCGGCTGCAGCTCCGCGCACGCGTGCAGGGCCTGCTCACCGTTGCCGGCCTCGGCCACCACGTCCACGCCGTCCTGTGCCGCCAACAGGCTGCGCAGGCGCTCGCGCGCCAGCGGTTCGTCGTCGGCGATGACTACCCTCACGATCGTTCCCTCACTGGATCGGCACTGTCACCTGGCAGGCATAGTAGCCCTCGCTCCAGCCAGCCGTCATCCGCGCGGTGCTGCCGAAGCGCCAGGCCAGCCGATGGCCGATGCTGTGCTGGGCATGGCCGGCGCCGCGTGCCAGCGCCAGCCCCGGCGCCTGCGGATCGGGTGCCGGGTTGCGTACGCGGATCTGCAGTTCATTGCCCTCGCGCGCCAGCTGCAGTTCGATGGTGCCGCCGTCGGGCAGGCGCGAGATGCCATGCAGCACGGCATTTTCCACCAGCGGCTGCAGTACCAGCCTTGGCAAGGGCAGGTCCCATGGCAGCGGCTCGTCGCGCTGCCAACGCACCTGCAGGCGTTCACCCAGGCGCAGCGATTCGATCGACAGGTAGCGCTCGGCCAGCTCGCATTCGTCGCGAAGGGTGGAATCGCCCTCGCCCGCCCCCAGCGCGGCACGGAACAGATCGGACAGGTCCAGCACCGCGCGCTCGGCGACTGCCGGGTCACGATGCAGCAGGCTGGCGATCAGGTTCATGCTGTTGAACAGGAAATGCGGGCGGATACGCGCCTGCAGCGCGTCGGCCTGCGCGCGCGCGTTGGCCTGCACCTGCGCGGCCCAGCGATCGCTTACGTAGAAGTAGCGCAGCGCCAGCGCGGCGATCAGCGCCGTGGTTGCCGCGCTGCCGAGGGTGAAACGCCAGAAGCTGATGCCGCTGGCGAAGCTGTCGCCCAGCACCGCGTACAGCGCGTGCACGATGCCAGCGCAGACCACCGCGATCAGGGTTGCCAGCACGGTCGCCGCAATGGCGCCCAGCACCGGCGGCAGCCGCGACAGGGTCTGCCGCAGCAGGCACAGGCTGGCGGTCACCGCCAGCGCCAGCCACAGCGCGAATCCGCTGGCCGACAGCAGTTCGCCGAAGGTCCAGTGACGGCTGCCGTCCGGCGCCAGCGCCAGTACCACCACCACCAGCTCGGCCAGGCCGAGCATCGCCGCCAGCCGTGGCAGGCGGCACAGTTCCGGCATCCACGGCGGTGTGCTGGCCGGCGACATGGCTCAGGCGGCGCCCAGGCGTTCCTGCAGCCAGTCACCCAGTGCCTGGATCTCCTCGGCACAGACCTGGTGGGCCATCGGGTAACTGTGCCACGCCACATCCAGGCCCAGCGTACGCAGCGCCTGCGCGCTGTGCGCTGCGACGGCCTGCGGGATCACCGGGTCGCCACTGCCATGGGCCATGAACACCGGCACCTGCACCGCGCCGTCAACACGCGTGGCGCTGTCGGCTTCGGGCAGATAGGTGGACAGCGCGATCAGGCCGGCCAGCGGCGCGGTACGCGAGAGCGCGGCTGTCAGGATGATCGCCCCACCCTGCGAGAAGCCTGCCAGGAAGATCTTCTCCGGCGCGATGCCGCGCTCGATCTCGCGCGCGATCAGTGCGTCCAGCTGCACCACCGATTCCTGCACGCCGGCCATGTCGGCGCGCGAACGGAAGTCCATGCCCACGATGTCGTACCAGCCGCGCATCGGCACGCCGTTGTTGATCGTGATCGGCCGCACGGGTGCGTGCGGGAACACGAAGCGCAGCGCCGGCCAGTGCGGCCGCACCAGTTCCGGCACGATCGGCGCGAAATCATGGCCGTCGGCGCCGAGGCCGTGCAACCAGATCACCGACCACTGCGGCGAGGCGCCGGTTTCCTGTTCCACCGTTTGCAGCATGATGCGGCTCCTTCAAGTTCGAGCCGCATTATGCCGCTGGCGCGGGGCAATCAGTACAGCGGCGGTTGCTCGGCCGCTTCCCGCCGCAGCTGCGCGGCGCGTACCAGCACCGGTGGCGGGATGTTCTCTTCGGGGATATCGAGCAGGCCGAGGCGATGCAGGAAAGCACCGGGGCCGCGCGAGGAGGTCAGCGCCACCACCGGAACGGCCAGAACCATGCCGATCACCACCGGCGCCATCCAGGCCGCCAGCGACGGCGATACCGCCCAGGCCAGCACGCCCATGAAGGCGCCGAACACACCCAGGCCACCGTAGCCACGGATCAACGCCATCCACGAGATGCCGCCGTCGTCACGCTGCTGCGCGTCCCAGCCGGAATCGCGCCCGGACAACACTTCGGCCACGCCGCGTGACTGCACGTACATCACCACCGGCGCCATCAGCGCGGCGAGCACGGTTTCCACCAGCATCGATACGAAGGCACGGATCGGACCGCCACAACCGCGGCGGTCGACCGGGTCCAGCAGCATTGCCAGGTAGCCGAGCACCTTGGGCAGCAGCAGCACCGCCATGGTGGCGGCGAACAGGCGCACCACCTGCTCTTCATCCTGTGCGCGCCAGTACACGCTGGGCGACAGGTGCAGCAGGGCGTTGAAATCGATGCCTTCCTGGAACAGCGGGATGGCGATGCCGATCAGCATCAGCATCGCCCACATCGGTGCGGTGAAATAGTGGCCGATGCCGATCAGCATGTGCGTGCGGCTGATCCAGTGCAGCCCGCGGCTGCCGACCACCTTGCCGTGCTGCAGGTTGCCCTGGCACCAGCGGCGGTCGCGCACCAGCAGGTCGGTCAGCGTCGGCGGGCCTTCCTCGTAACTGCCACCGAGGTAGGGCACCATGTGCGCGGCCCAGCCGCCACGACGCATCAGCGCCGCTTCGACGAAATCGTGGCTGAGCACGTGGCCGCCGAACGGCTTGCGCCCCGGCAGCGCCGGCAGGCCGGCGTGGTCGGCGAAGGCACGGGTACGGATGATGGCGTTGTGGCCCCAGTAGTTGCTCTCGGCGCCGTGCCACCAGGCCACGCCGCGGGCGATCACCGGCCCGTACACGCGGCCACCGAACTGCTGCATGCGCGCGAACAGCGTGCGGCCGCCGATCACCGACGGCAGGGTCTGGATCAGTCCGACGTCGGCGTTGTGTTCCATGCCGGCCACCAGGCGCACGATGCTGTCGCCGGTCATCAGGCTGTCGGCATCAAGGATCAGCATCTGCGGATAGGCACCGCCGAAGCGGCGGACCCAGTCAGCGATGTTGCCGGCCTTGCGCCCGCTGTTGTCACCACGGCGACGATAGAACAGGCGCGTCTGCCCCTCCGGCACACGCTCGCGCAGCTCGGCGAACACCTGTTCCTCGGCAGCGGCGATGTCCTCGCGGCGGGTGTCGCTGAGCACGAAGAAGTCGAAGCGGTCGAGCTGGCCGGTGGCCGCCACCGACTCGTAGATCGCCTGCAGGCCCGCCAGCAGGCGGCGCGGGTCTTCGTTGTAGGTCGGCATCAACAGCGCAGTACGGCTGTGCACGGCCGGCAACGGCTTGTCCGGGTCGATGCCGAGCCGATAGCCCCGGTCGAACACAGCAGTCAGGAAGCCGGCCAGGGCGCTGGCAAAGGAGAGCGCGATCCAGGCAAACAGGCCGACGAACAGCACCAGCAGGCAGGCTTCGAGCACGCTGATGCCATTGGCCGACAGCACCCGCCACATCATCCGCGTAGCCACGGCGGTCATGCCGAGCGTGCCACCAAACAGGTACAGCCGGCGCAGGCCGATCAGGCGCGGCGAGGTGCGATGCCGCCGGACCTTCAGTGCGCCTTCGCGCAGGGTCTGTTCGGGCATCGGCAACGGCGATTCAGCGGGAAGCAGCGCCCAGCCGGCATCGAGCCGGGGCGTTCCTGCTTCCGCATGGATGGTCTGCACCCCCATCGTCGCTTACTCCGCGCCGTCGGCACGGCCGGCCATCCCGGCCGGGCTGCATGCACCAAGGTTCCCGGCGCGCTTTCCCGGCGCCCGCACTTGTCCTGGCTGTGTCGGCCTCGCGCCGCACAGTCGATGTCTGTCACTACCGGAACCCACACGATCTCCAACGGGGCGGAATCGAAAATGCGGCCCAGTCTAGGGCCCAGAATGTAAGCCGGGTGCGAAGGTCTACACCGGGATTTGTCCCCATTCAGCAAATAGCAGGCGATCACGCCAGGGCATGGCCAGATGTCACTGCATCGCCCCCGGTACTGGATCGTAACAAACGCGAACGGTTATCATTTAATCAACCAGGCAGGTCACCGTCTTCCGCGCGGCCGCGACCCACCCAGCTGCGCCGGTCCTGACCGCGCACCCGACGACCCACGGAAGGGGGGGGCTGCCTGCTGTCTGCCTGCGCCTGCTGCTTCCACCGGGTCACCCCACCTCTCATGGAAGCCGTCATGTCCCTGTCGTCCCGTTCCCGTTCCGCGCGCCTGCCGCGCACCCGCCTGGCCACCGCCTGCCTGCTGGCGCTGCCCGGCCTGGCCGCCGCCTGCCTGCTGGCCCTGCCCGGCCTGGCCGCCGCAGAGGCCGCCGCCGATGCCTCCACCAAGGACCTGGATACCGTGGTGGTCACGGCTTCAGGCAGCCAGCAGTGGATCAAGGATGCCCCGGCCAGCATCAGCGTGATCAGTCGTGAGGACATCGAGCGCCAGCCGGTACCGGACCTGGCCGCCCTGCTCAGCCGCGTACCGGGCGTGACCGGCGGCCTCAGCGCCGTCGGCGAGCAGTCCAAGATCAAGCTGCGTGGCATGCCGTCCAACTACACGCTGGTGCTGGTGGACGGCAAGCGCATGGGCAGCTCGGCCTCGACCAACTATCGCCCCGACCTCGGCCGCCAGGACCTGAACTGGATCTCGCCGGACCAGATCGAGCGCATCGAAGTGGTGCGCGGGCCGATGTCGTCGCTGTATGGCTCCGATGCGATGGGCGGGGTGATCAACATCATCACCCGGCGCATCGGCGACGAATGGAACGGCAGCGCCACCCACAGCTACACCCGCCCGGCTGACGGCAAGCGCGGCGATACCCAGCAGATCGGCGCCACGTTCTCCGGGCCGCTGGGCGAACGCTTCGGCCTGCGCATCGGTGCCAACAGCATGCGCCGCGATTCGGACCGCTCCAACGGCGGTGTCTCCGGCAATGCCTACGCGGGCGAAAAGGACCGCAATGTCGATGCGTTGCTGCAGTGGAAGCTGAGCGACGCACAGGAACTGTCGCTGGAAGCCGGGCACGGCGTGCAGCAGGCCTTCATCGATGCGTCGCTGGAAAAGCAGGACGAAGGTGCCTGGGGTGCCAGTGAGCTCAAGCGCAGCTCGCTGGCGCTCAACCACGATGGCAAGTGGCGCTTCGGCAATTCGAAGATCAGTGCGTACTGGACCGAGTACAGGAACGGCATCGGTGCTGCCGGCCGTTCCGAAGCCACCGATACGATCATCGAGGGCAGCCTGACCACGCCGTTCACCCTCGGCGTTGAACACCAGTTCGCCGTAGGCGGCCAATGGAAGCGGCAGGAGCTGACCAACACCGACACCATCGGCCGCGCGCCGATCGACTATGCCGGCAACGCGGTCAGCGGCTCCACTCTGGACGTGGACACCTGGGCGCTGTTTGCCGAGGACGAGCTGAAACTGCACCGCACCCTGGCCCTGACCGTGGGCGCGCGCCTGGACCATCACGAGCAGTTCGGCGGCCACGTCAGCCCGCGTGCGTACCTGGTCTGGCACCCTGCCGAACAGTGGACGATCCGCGGTGGCGTCTCCAAGGGCTTCCGTGCGCCCAGCCTGACCGAGAACTCGGCCAGTGCCGCTACCCAGTCCGGGGGCCGCGGCTGCACCTCGCTGATTCCGCTGGGCTACACCCGTGGCGGGTGCTACATGGCCGGCAACCCGGACCTGGATCCGGAGACCAGCACCAACCGCGAGATCGGCATCAGCTTCGACAATGACCTGATCGATGTCGGCGTGACCTATTTCCACACCGACTTCCGGAACAAGATCGAGTACGCACCGCTGGGCCGGTTCAACGGCATCTGGTGGACGCGCATGAACAACGTACAGCGCGCGCGCACCCGCGGCATGGAAGGCAACCTCAACGTCCGCTTCGGCGAGCAGTGGCGCTGGCGCACCTCGGCGACCTGGATGAAGGAAGCCAGGAACCTGACCACCGGCCGCAACCTGATCGATAGGCCGGAGTTCTCCGGCTATTCGTCGCTGGACTGGGCGCCCAGCACGGTGTTTTCCGGCAGCCTGTCGGCGCAGTACACCGGCAGGCAGACCGGCACCGCCACGACCTTCCTCAAGGCCTATACGCTGTATGACCTGACCGCGGCATGGAACGTCAACGAAGTGCTGACCCTGCGCGGTGGCGTCAGCAACCTGGCCGACAAGAAGCTGTATGCGGAAGGCTCCACCGACTACTTCGTCGCCGGGCGCAGCTACTTCCTGAGCATGACCGCGCGGTTCTGACCGGCGGCACGCGCCGTGATCGCGCTGGCGACATGCCAGCGCGATCGACGGTGTTGCGGGTTACTCGCTTTCCAGCGCGGCCGGTGCCGCATCCCGCGTGGCGGCCGTGCGCGCACGGTCCATCGCCACCGCCAGTTGCTGGCGTGCGAGCAGTTGTTGTGCCTGCACCACTTCAGGTGTCGGCAGGAGCACCGGTCCCGGTGCGTTTTCCGGTGTAGCAGGTGTGGTCATGCAACCTCCATGGACATCCCGCCGCCGCACGGGTTCAGCCGGTGCGGCAGCGGAACTGCGCACCCTATCCTAAAAACAAGGCGGGCGGGTGACGGCGCGGCGCTTGGCCGCAGGCGCGCGAACAAGGCAGGCGTCACATTCTTGACGCTAGCGCTTGGATCCTGAATAGGACTTGTCCTATCATGAAAACGTTTTCTCACAGGGATGTTTCCCAATGAATACCACTGACCTGTCCCAGTTCAGCCCGAAGTGGCAGTTCCGCTTCAACTTCTTCCGCCAGCACGGCGCCCCAAGAACCCCGGCTTCAAGCAGGCCTGGAAGGCACTGTCCTTTGGTGACCGCCTGAAGATCAACCTGAACTTCTTCGCGTTGTTCTTCGGTGCCATCTACCTGCTGATTCTCGGCATGTGGCGCAAGGCACTGGTGGTGATCGGCATCAACATCGCGCTGGCCATCGTCACCATGTTCCTGCCGGATGTCGTCGGGCGCATGCTGTTCATCGCCATGAACCTGCTGGTCGCCTCCAGCACCAACTACAGCTACTACCTGGAGAAGGTGGAAGGACGCGCCAGCTGGAACCCGTTTGAAGGAATGTTCTGAGCCATCAGACCTGCGCAGGATGCGCGGCAAGGATGCAACCGACGCCCGGCACCCGCCGGGCGTCTTCGTTTCCGGCATCAGGCCGCGCGGCGGGCCATGCCCTCCGGCTCGGCCTGCAGGCGGAAGCGCGACACCGCCACCGCCAGCTGCTCGGCCTGCTCCTCCATCGCACGGGCGGCGGCACTGGCTTCCTCCACCAGCGCGGCGTTCTGCTGAGTGGTTTCGTCCATCTGCACCACGGTCTGGTTGACCTGCTCGATGCCGGCCGACTGTTCGCGCGACGCGGCCGAGATCTCGGCCATGATTTCGTTGACCCGGCCGACCTGACCGACGATGTCCTGCATGGTGCGCCCCGCACCGTGCACCAGCTGCGCACCGGCACCGACCTGGGCCACCGAGGCGTCGATCAGCTCCTTGATCTCCTTTGCAGCACCCGCCGAGCGCTGCGCCAGCGCCCGCACTTCACTGGCCACCACTGCGAAGCCACGGCCCTGTTCACCGGCGCGCGCCGCTTCCACTGCCGCGTTCAGCGCCAGGATGTTGGTCTGGAACGCGATGCCATCGATCACCGAGATGATCTCGGCGATACGCTGCGAAGACGCCTCGATCTGCTCCATGGTGTGCACCACCTGGCTGACCACCTGGCCGCCTTCGCTGGCCACACCCGCTGCGGAACCGGCCAGCGTGTTGGCCTGCAGCGCATGGTCGGCATTCTGGCGCACGGTGGAGGTCAGTTCTTCCATCGACGCGGCGGTTTCTTCCAGGTTGGCGGCCTGCTGTTCGGTGCGGCGCGACAGGTCGCTGTTGCCGGCGGCGATCTCACCGGCGGCCAGGCGGATGCTGGCCGCCGACTGCTGGATCTGGCCGACGATCTGGGTCAGCTGCTGCACGGTGCTGTTGGCATCGTCGCGCATCACCGCAAACACGCCGTGGAAGTCGCCCTGCATGCGGGCACTGAGGTCACCGGCGGCGATCGCGCGCAGCAGCGTCGACAGTGCCGCCAGGTTGTGGTCGCTGACCTGCATCATTGTGTTCAGCGTCTCCACCATGCGGCGGAAATCATGGTCGAAGCGCAGTGCATCACCGCGCACGGCGAAGTCACCGGCGGCGGCGGCGGCGGCCAGCTGCTGGATCTGCTCGTTGATCGCAGCCAGGTTGCGCTTGGTGGTCGCCATTGCGGCAGTGAACACCGCCTTTTCGCCCGGCAGCGCTTCCATGTCCACGCTGAGGTCGCCCACGGCATAGCGCTGCATCACTTCAACCAGGCGCTGGGTGACCGCATTGCTGGAGGCCACCAGCTGGTTGCTGTCGGCCACCATGCGGCCGTACTCGCCCGGGAAGGCCGCAGCATCCATGCGATAGCTGAGTTCACCGGCATCGTGGCGGCGCGCCATTTCGGCCTGCGCAGCCATCACCGACTGCAACTGCCCACGCATGCCCTGCATTGCGTCCAGCAGGCGCCCCACTTCGTCGTTGCTGCGCGCCGGCAGCGTGCTGTCCAGCTTGCCGGCGGCGACATCACCGGCCACGCGTACCGCTTCGGCCAACGGGCGGATCGCCAGGCGGCGCAGCAGCACGTAGACGCCGGCGCTGAGGGTCAGCGCGGCGATCACGCCGACCAGCAGGGTCAGCCACAGCAGCTGGCGTGCCTCAGACACGATCACCGCATGCGGCATCACCACGCCCAGCGCGAAGCGTTGCGGGGCGTCGCCCACGCGCAGCGGCACATACACGCGTACGTTGCCGGCCGCGTCGGGGCTGAAGGCCTCGAACGGACGGTCGGCGGCGATGTCGGCCAGCATGCTGCGGGTCAGGGCATCGTTGCGCGGCTTGCCGATCTCGGCGGCATTGGCCGAGGCCAGCACCACGCCCTTGGGCGACAGCAGTTCGACGCGGCCAGCCCCCATCGGCTTCAGCGTTGCCAGGTGCTTCTGCAGCGCTGCCAGCGAGAAGTCGACGGTGAACACGCCCAGGAATCTGCCGTTCTCGATGATCGGCGTGCTCAGGGTGCTCATCAGCACCTTCTGGCCGGCGATGTCATAGGCGTAAGGTTCGCTGACCTTGGGCAGCTTGTCGCGGCTGGGCACCATGTACCAGTCACCGGAACCGCTGGCAGTCTCGGTGTAGTCGGTCATCACCGACTGCTGCGGTTTGCCGTCTTGCCAGGCCCAGTAGCTCATGTAGCGGCCGGTGGCATCGTGTGCTTCGGTATTGACGAACTCCGCATCCTTGCCGTCGAAGGCATCGGCCTCCCACATGGTGCTCTTGCCCAGCCATTGAGGATGAGCACGCAGCTGTTCGCCGAGCACCGCCGCCAGGCTGGCGCGGTCGGGTATGTCACCACGGGCACGCTGGGCCAGCACGGCCTCGACCATGGCGTCATTGCTGGCGAAAGCGGTGCCCAGATCAGCCGCCACCTGGCGCGCCTCAGCGTTGGCCTCGCTGGTCATGGTCTGGCGCGAGGCGCTGATCAGACTGGCGCTGGCCTGCCGGTAGATCAGGAAGGCGGTCAGGCCGAAGCACAGCAGCGCGATCACGGCGGTGCCCAGCATCAACTTGTGGGCGATGCTGCCCGGGCGTTGGGCAGTGGCAGAGCGGGAAGAAGACATGGGAGGGTCCGCAAGCAGTTCAGGATGACCGGCACCACGAGGGCACCGCGCAGGCGCGCGATCCGTCGCGCAGGCCACCGGCAGCCGGGGCGCGCCCGGCGCTGGAAGCGCACTGGGTTAGCGGCCGCCCGCCAACGAGGTTGAGGCGGTCGGCCTGCACATTCCTGAATCCGCTCAGGGTCGGCTCAGCGTTCCCCCCTCGCGATGCCCTCACTCGGCCACGCGGTCCTTGATCCACTGTGCCCGCGGCAGTACCTCGATGCTGCCGACGGCATACTGCTGCAGTACGTCGTCCGGCCCGAAGCACGGTTGCCAGCCCAGCTCGCTGCGCAGGCGGGCACTGTCATAGACACGGTCGATGCTCAATGGCAGCGGCCAACCACGGCGTTCGAACTCGGCCAGCAGCTGCGGCGCGCGACGGGCCAGCACGCTGCGCGGGTGGGTGGCCAGTTCCAGGCAGTCCTCGCGCCGGAACGGCGTCGGTGCGCAGGCGAGATAGCGCGCGAACCGGGCGCCTTCGTCGAGCAGCAGTGCAGCATGTGCGCTGGCCACATCGCGGGCGTCGATGCCGCGATGCAGGCGGAACATCGCCATCCGTTCGGGCGGTTCCGGGAAACACCGGCCCATGCGCAGCACGCGAACGCTGAAGCCCGGCGTGGCGGCGGCTTCGGCCAGGGTCTCTGCCTGCAGCTTGGTACGGTGGTAGATCGTGCGCGGCAGCGGCTCGGTGTCTTCGTCGATCCAACGGCAGCCACCGGCCACCACGGCATGGCCATACAACGCAGTGGTGCTGGTCAGCACGAAGCGCCGTGCACCGGCTTCGCGTGCCGCCTGCAGCAGGTGTGCGGTGGCCTCCACGTTGATCTGCTGGAACACCGCATCCGGCACCAGGCCGACATGCGGGGCATGCAGGGCCGCGGTATGGATGACCGCATCCACGCCCTGCACCGCGCGCGCGACGGCCTGCCGATCGCTGACATCGGCAATGATGCGCGTGGTGGCAAACGGACTGCGGTCCAGCCCCACCACTTCGTGGGCGGCCGCCAACGCACCGAAGATCGCGCGCCCGATGCGGCCGGAACTGCCGGTCAACAGAATCTTCATTGAGTCCATTCACTCGAAGCGCCCGGGAACTACCGGGATGCTTCGATTCTAGGCATGCAATCGCGCATCCGCGATAGGACAGCCATGCAATCGTGCGTTCATCTTGACGACTTCGCAGACGCCAGCAGTTGCCGCGCGATGAACAGCGGATCGTCGCCGCCGGCCACATCAGGCCTCACGCCAGTACGTTCCCAGTTTCCACCGGTGCGCAGATTGATGGGTTGCCGGTCGGGAATACTGATCTGATAGCCATCGGGCAGCAGCACAGGATCACCAAACATATGCGCGGCACCGCCACTGCGCGTGCCGACAATCCGCGCGCGGCCCAGTGCCTGAAGCGAATA
The DNA here is from genome assembly GCF_006228405.1 of Stenotrophomonas sp. pho. Classification (NCBI taxonomy): domain Bacteria; kingdom Pseudomonadati; phylum Pseudomonadota; class Gammaproteobacteria; order Lysobacterales; family Lysobacteraceae; genus Stenotrophomonas; species Stenotrophomonas sp. pho. Next base: position 3,926,358 of record NZ_CP029759.1, read on the forward strand.
GGCGACGAACTCGGCCGCCGAACCGGTGCGGCGGTCGATCAGCACCACCAGCGGTTTCAGGTACGCAGGCAGGCTGGCACGCGGCAGCAGTACCGGCGTGCGCCGGCACCATTGCTGCGGGCATCGGCGCGCCAGGCCATCAACCAGTCGTCCTGGCCGGCCGCTGCGTCCACGCGTTCAACGTGGAAGTGGCCATCGAACATGTCCAGGTCCTGGTTCAGGCGTGCGCTGAACGCAACCGGATCCGAACAGCTGTCCGCATAGCGCTGCTGCACCGACCAGGTGCGTAGGGCATCGGCGATACGGGCGCCCTCCGCCTCGTCAAGGTACTGCGCCTGCACGGCGGTGGCCGCCGCGCGCAGCACTCCGTCCTGCGCCGGGCAGGCCCCTGCCAGCAACGCAACGAGCATCCAGGACACGGCCATCAACCACCTCCGCGTTGAAGATATATAAGCGCTTATATATCATCCTGGTCATGGATCTCCAACACGCCACGCTCGGCACATTGCTGCGCGCCCTGCTCGACCAGCTGGACCCGGCGGTCGAGCACGCCTACCGGGACCTGCAACTGGACTACCGGCCCCGCTACACACCGGTGCTGCGCACGCTGATGGCGCAGGGCCCCTGCCGGATCAAGGACCTGGCATCGGCCTGCGGGCTCAGCCATTCGGCGCTCAGCCAGACCGTGGCGGCGATGGTGCGCGATGGTTGGCTGCACGCGTCCAGCGGCGACGATGGGCGTGAACGCATCCTGCAGTTGAGCCCCCGCGCACAGCGCGCGATGCCTGCGCTGCAGGCGCAATGGCAGGCCACCGCGCGTGCGGCGCGCAGCCTCGATGCCGATCTGGGGCAGCCGCTGGAGCAGGTACTACGCGACGCCCTTGCAGCGCTCGCACAGCGGCCCTTCGCGCAGCGCCTGCAGGACGCCCGCCAGCCCTGAAGCCTTACTGCTCTGCGGCCATTTCGATTTCGCTGAGGAAGGTCCAGCCGCCGTTGCCCAGGCGCAGCTCCAACGTGCGCACTGCGCGGCCGGCTGTCCGGCCTAGGTGAAGGGTGCAGTTCGTCCTGGCCACGCAGGGCGGCGCGCGCAGCAGCGTACCTGCGCCGTGAAAAGCAGTACGGTGCGGCGTGAAGGCAGCCGCACCGGTGCGGACACTCCGTTAGCCGGGCACCGGCAAGGATGAGCTTCCCTTCCATGCAACGGGAGCCTTCCCATGGCCGGCCAGCACCACGGCACTTCCCATCGTGGCTTCGCCTCGATGGACCAGGACAAGCAGCGCGCGATCGCCGCAAAGGGAGGACGCGCCGCGCATGCGTCCGGCAATGCACACGAGTTCAGCCCGGCCGAGGCACGCGTGGCCGGCCGCAAGGGCGGCGAGGCGATCAGCCGCAACCGCCAGCACATGGCAGCGATCGGCCGCGAAGGCGGGCACGCTCGCCACGCCAATGCACGGCAGCAGCGGCAAGCGGCCGAAGCGACGCCAACGAGGGACGGTCCACAACGCCAGCAGAGCTGACCGCGGCGCGTCCAGGCGCGCCTGGGTTGCCGGAGCAGCCCGGATGCCGCGAGCAGGGCCAGCACGCCGGTAGACGGTCATCGTCCCGCGCGCACCGTCAGGCGTGGCGAGGCACCATCCACCGCTCAGGCGTGGGCAAGGATGTTCAACAGCCGACCGAACGGATCGCGGACGAAGAAGCGCCGCACGCCCCAGGGTTCGTCGGCCGGGCCATATTCCAGCGCGATGCCGGCCGCGCGCATGCGCTGCAGCACGTCCTGCAGATTGTCCACTTCGATCGACAGGTCCGGCACCGGCGTGCCCGAGCCTCCTTCACTGGCGAAGCTGACCTGCGCCAGCGCACTGCTCTGCCCGCCATGGGTGACGATCCAGCCATGGTCCATCACCACCGGCATGCCGAGCAGCTCGCCATAGAACGCAGCGGCACGTGAGGGATCGGACGTGGCGATGTTGGCGACGACACGCTTGACGGCCATGTTCCACTCCACCAAGAAGAACGTGTCGAGACTGCCCGACCTTGCGCACGAACAGAAGAGCCCCGCCACGGACGAGGCCCGTCTTCAGCCGAGCATGGCTGGGCTTACACCGCGCCGCAGCGCTCCATGACACATCGATCGTATTCGTACTGGCATTCCATGGCATCACCACCACCGGACACACATGCCTGGTAAGCCTTCCAGCAGGGCAGATCGCAGGGCTGGACTGGTCCGGCCACGGCCACCGAGCCGCTGCAGGCCAACGCGAACACAACACCGGCGATCACTTTCCTGAAAGTGCGCATCGACATCGCTCCTTGATTAGCCTGGTGAGCCCAGGCCGGGCCACCTTAGCGCTGCACACGGGACGCTGGGTGAAGGCCGATGCCGCTCGACTCAGCGGTGCAGTAACCCCAGCACACGCAGCTGTCCGGCCAGCTCATCAATGTTGCGCCACGGCAGGATCGGCGAATTGCCGCGCTCGTCCGGCGGGTTGTCCGGCAGCGCATCGGACCAGCCACCGGCCCCCACCAGCGGCAGCAGCGGCCGCTTGTGCAGCCAGGCCAGGCAAACCTCCGAGATCGTACCGGCGCGCCCGCCGATCACGATGCAGGCATCACCGGCCAGGGCCATGATCAGGTTGCGCGCATCGGCCATGCCACAGGGCACCACCACCGTGGCGGGCCAATCGGCTGCCGGCATGCCGCTTTCCGGGATCACGCTGAGCACCTGGCCACCGGCGGCTACTGCCTGCTCGGCAGCTACCCGCGTAGCGGCACTGCCACAGCCGCTGACCAGCGTGATGCCCTGCACGGCCAGGAAACGCCCTGCTTCAGCTGCGCGCTCGAACGCGTCGCTGCCAGGATCGGCACTACCCAATATCGCCAACTGTGGTTTACGCAATGCGTTACGCATGGACGGCTCCAAGGCCTCGGCAAGAAAGGTCGCGGTGCCCGGCCCGGCGGAGCCACGTCGTGCACCGATCACAAAACATTAACACGTTCATAAAAATCCCTTCACATTACTGGGGGATATCGCCATGCCGTTGCGTTAACGGCCTTGATGTCCGTCAACCAAGGAAGTTGTCCGATGAATCACCCGCTGTACGGCCGTTCGTCCCGCTCCCTGTCGCACCGCCCGCTGGCGCTTGCCGTCGCCAGCTCGCTGCTGCTGGCCGCTGCACTGCCGGCCATGGCCAGCGAATCACTCGAGGCCTGGCAGCAGCAGCGCCAGATGCAGGCTGCATGGGCGCAGCCTGCTGCCAACGCTGCACCCGCAGCGACGGCCGCTGCACCTGCCGCCAGCAGCACCGCCGTTCTTGGCAACCCGGGCGATCCGGCCAGCTGGCGCAGCGATGAGTTCAACGCCGATTGGGGCCTGGGTGCGATGGGCGCGGACTACGCCTATGCACGCGGCCTGACCGGCAAGGGTGTGCGCCTGGCGCTGTTCGACTCGGGGTCCGCACTGGCGCATCCGGAGTTTGCAGGACGCAATACCTCCAGCATCACCATCGGTGCCGACTGCCCGACGCCGGGTGTGGTCGCGGGGACCGGTGCCTGCGGGCAGACCCGCGGCGAACAGCCCGGCTACAACTACTATGGCCTCGGTGCCGGCGTTCCGGCCGCACTCGCGGCACGCCTGATCGCGGCCGGCCAGCCCTATGGCTTCAGCTACGCCGACCACGGAACGCATGTGCTTGGCACCATCGGCGCAAACCGCAATGGCACCGGCATGCATGGCGTGGCCTTTGGTGCGGATCTCACCGCCGCCCGCGTGTTCGGCGACACCTACTATGAGTGGCGCCTGGATCCGGACAACTACTATCGCCCGCGCGCGGTCTACCGCACCGATCCGGATGACGCCGCCACGCTGGACATGTATGCACAGATCCAGGCGCAGGGCGTGCGTGCCATCAACCACAGCTGGGGCATCTCCACGCGCAACATGACCGCCGCCGCGCTGGACCAGCAGTACGCCAACATCGGTGCCGACTACGGCGTGTACGGCAGCATCTACGCCAGCAATGGCGATACCCCGGGCTCCACCCTCATCCAGGTCTGGTCGGCTGGCAACGGCAGCGGCGCCGTCGCCGGCATCACGGCCGCCATGCCGCGCTGGAAGCCCGAACTGGAACCGTACTGGCTGGCCGTGGCCAACGTCCGCCGGCCCAACGCCGCTGCGGGCGAAACGGACTACGTGATCGATGGAAGTTCCAGCATCTGTGGCGTTGCCGCCAACTGGTGCATCTCGGCACCCGGCACCGACATCGTCAGCACCATCGTTTCCGGGGATATCCAGGGCCGCATCGAAAACACCTCCGCCTACGTGCGGCTGATCATCGACAGCGAGAACACCCAGTATGTCTATGGCACCAAGACGGGCACATCGATGGCGGCGCCGCACATCACCGGCGCGCTCGGCCTGCTGATGGAGCGCTTCCCCTATCTGGACAACGCCCAGGTCCGCGACGTGCTGCTGACCACCGCACGCGACCTGGGTGCAGCGGGCATCGATCCGATCTACGGCTGGGGCATGGTGGATCTGAAGAAGGCCATCGAAGGCTATGGCTCGCTGCGCGTGGACACCAACGTGGTGATGAACCAGAAGGCCGGCGGCCTGAAAGTCTGGGAAGGCGATGCCTGGGACAACTGGACCAACGACATCGGTGGCCCTGGCAAGCTGACCAAATCCGGTATCGGCTGGCTGCGCCTGAGCGGCAACAACAGCTTCAACGGCGCGGTACTGCAGGACGGTACGCTGGAATTGAACGGCACCAACACCCTCACCTCGGCAGTCGAAGTACAGGGTGGCCAGTTGCTGCTCAACGGCAGCCTGGTCTCCACCGCACTGACCACTACCGGTGGCGTGAGCACGGTCAGCGCCAGCGGCGTGCTGAACAACAGCAACCTGGTGATCAACGGCGGCGTGGTGTCCTTCAACGGCACGCAGACCGGCGGCACCACCACGGTCGGCGCCAATGGCCTGCTGAAGGGCGTCGGCACGCTCGGCAATACCCGCGTGGACGGCATCATCGCGCCGGGCAACTCGATCGGCACGCTGACCATCAACGGCAACTACGTGCAGGGCGCCACTGGCGTCTATGCCGCCGAGCTGGCCCCGGGTGGCCGCAGTGACCAGTTGCACGTGACCGGCACCGCCACCCTTGGCGGCACGCTGGTCGCGCTGCCGGAGCCGGGTGTGTACTACCTCGGCGAGCAGTTCAACTTCCTGCGTGCCGACGGAGGCATCAACGGCCAGTTCGCCAAGACCGACTTCAGCGCGTTCTCCCCGTTCCTGCAGTTCAGCCTGGCCTACGGCACCAACGGCACGCGCATCGATGTGGCCCGTGGTGCATCGCTGACCACCGCCGCGCACACGCCCAACCAGCGTGCCGTGGCGGCCGCCGCCGACCTGCTGCCGATCGCCCAGGGTCTGCCCAAACCGCTGACGCAGCTGTTCCCGCAGCAGGTCGGAGGCGTGCTCGACGGCCTCAGCGGCGAGCTGCATCCGGCCACGGCCATCGCCCTGGTCGAGGGCAGCCGCTACGTGCGCGATGCCGCGTTGTCACGCCGTGCCGGCGCCGCCGCGCCCGGTAGCGACGTGGGTGACGCGACGGGTGCATGGGTGCAGGCCATCGGTGGCAACAGCAAGCTGGACGGTGACGTCAACACTGCCCGCACCGAAGCCAACAGCAACGGCCTGCTGGTCGGCATCGACCGCGAGTTCTCCGGCTGGCAGGTCGGCGTGTTGGCCGGCACGGGCCGCACCGACGTGAAGCAGCAGGAGCGTCGCGCCAAGTCGAAGATCGACAACACCCACTTCGGTGCCTACGCCAGCCACAACTGGGGCGGTTTCGGCCTGCGCGGTGGTGTGGCGTGGAGCAAGCACGAGGTGAAGAGTACGCGTGATGTCGCCTTCGCAGGCTTCAGCGACAGCCTGAGCGCGCGCTACGACGCCCGCACCCGCCAGGCCTTCATCGAAGCCGGCTACCGCTTCGGTGGCCCGGAAGCCGGGCTGGAGCCCTACCTGCAGGTCGCACGTGTCGAAGTGGACCTCAAGCGCGTCAACGAACGCGGTGGAGCAGCGGCACTGCAGGGCAAGGTGGACGATACCGGAACCACGATTGCCACTGCCGGCCTGCGCTTCGACAAGGGACTGAAGGCTTCGTTCCAGCAGGAGAGCTGGCTGCACCTGCGCGGTGGCGTCGGCTATCGCCGCGCTTCCGGTGATCGCAGCCAGGTCGCCAACCTGGCCTTCGCCAACGGAAGCACAACGTTTGCGGTCAACGGCGCGCCGATCGCCGACAACGCGGTGGTGGCCGAACTGGGCCTGTCGGCCTGGCTGACCGAGCGCCAGCAGCTGGAACTGGGCTACAGCGGCCAGTACGGCAGTGAAAGCCGCGACCACAGTGCGAATGTGCGCTGGTCGGTGCGCTTCTAGTTCCCGTCACGTGTTCTCATGAAGGATTGGGGCGGCCTGATGGCCGCCCTTTTTTTATCACCGGCCGAGGCTAGCGGCAGCCGCGCAACATCGCCGCGGCGACCAGGCTGGCCACTGGCAGCAACAGCCCATAGGCCACCAGCGGCCATACCGTATCGCCCGGCAGCAGCACCGTAGCCAGTGTTCCGAAGCAGGCCACGATCAGGCTCTGCATCGCGTAGTAGAGCGCCACCGCCATACCCGACGCATCGGCAAACTCACTCAACGCGCCGTTGGCAGCCACCGAAACCACCATCACCAGCCCCACCGCGATGCCCCACATGGGCAGCACGACGCTGGCGAATGACAGTGGCAACTCCGCAGCGAGCGCCATCAACAACACGCCCGCCACCATCACGCACAGGCCACGCACGAATGTGCCAGGCACCGCCCAGCGCGCGATGAACGTCTTCGCCATGCGCGACATGAGGATCATCACCAGTGCCACCGTCGCGAACGCCAGGCTGAACGTGATCTGGGAGTACTGCATGCGCTCGACCAGCACGCGCGGTGCGATCGAGAAGAACACGAAGAACGTGCCCATCGCGGCACTGAATCCCAGCGTGTAGACCCAGAAGGCACCACTGCGAAGAATTTTCTGCAGTGCCGGTCCAGCGTCCCTGCGCCCTGCGGGTCGGGTTTCCTGCCACAGGCGTTGCGCACGCAGGACGGCGACCAGGCCAAGCACACCCAGCAGCACGAAGATCGCACGCCAGCCTGCTGCCGCAGCCACCAGTGAACCCAGCATCGGCCCCAGCGCCGGTACGAAGGCCAGCATCGAAGCGAACAGTCCATACAAGGACACCCCCTGCGGTGTATCCGCGTATACGTCGCGGACCGTGGCAAATGTCGCTACCAGCGCTGCCGACGCGCCAATCGCCTGCACTGTGCGCCAGGCCAGGAAGAACCCGCTATTGCTGGACAGCGCCAGCGCGAACGAGGCAACGGTGAACAGCAGCGCCCCCAGCAACAGCACGGGGCGGCGCCCGATCCGGTCGGACAACGGGCCGAACAACAGTTGGCCGACGCCGAGCACCAGCAGGTAGATGCTCAGCGTCAATTGCACCCGCGCAGGCGATGTTCCCAACGCGCCGGGCATCAAGGGCACTACAGGCAGATAGATATCCATGGCCAGCGAGGCCAGGAGGTCGAACGGCGCCATCAGCGCAATGGCCGATGGCAGAGTATGGGCCCAACGCGCGGCCTGTCGATTGAACATGGGGAGTCTCCGCCCAGAGTGAGTCCGGCGGTGATCCATCCACTTCGCATGCATCGCAGGGATGTTCACCGCAACAACGTCTGCGTCGTTGTTGCGGCTCAGCGAACTGTCTGCGGACCGTTCCCGTTGTTCATGGTGCTCATTGTTGGCAGTGCGGAACCGGCAAGAGTGTAGCAGCGACCGATTCAGGGTGGCCGGGGCAGCGGTGCCGCCCCGGCCGCGGCGTCCCTGGGAGTGGGACGCCGCTGATCGTCAGGCCGCCTTCATCGCATGCTTGCGCGCGCGCATCACGTTGTGGCATTCCTGCACTTCCGGCAACAGCTGGGTGACTTCCTGGCGTACCGCCGGCGGCAGCTCGTTGTCCTTCAGCACGTCCTTGAACGCGCCCAGCAGGCGGTCCTCCGACTCTTCTAGCTCGGCCACATAGCCATAGTTGGTGTCACCGAAGGCTGCACGCACCTTGCCGTAGAACTGCTGCATCGAACCCACCACGGTGCCATGCTCGGCCGGCTTGCCGCCGCTGGCAGCCACCGAACCACTCAGCGCCGCGACGATGCGGCCCTTGACGCCGGCGATGCGGGTGAACAAGGCCGACAGCTCGGCATCCTTCACCTTGGTCGCCGCTTCTTCATAGAACGACTTGCCGTCACGAGCGATCTCGATCAGGTCGTTGAGGCGATGTTCGATGGTGGACTGGGTGCTCATGGCGTTGCTCCTGTATCTTCGTTTCAGGGGAGAAAAGCAGCTTCGACTGCGCTGCCTGCGTATCCACTGTGGACATGCTTGTGTGGTTCCCGGGTGAGCAGCGATTGATACGCACATCACTTCACCCAACCCGCACTGACTTTTTCACGCGGCGGTGGCGCGTGGATCACATCGAGCGATCCTGGGCAGGGTCACCAAGGAACAAAGAGGATGATCAGCACGATCACCAGGACCGCAACGAGTGCTCCCATCAGCACGTTTCTCTGGCGCCAACTGGGCTTGGGTTTTCCGGGGTATTCATGCCTGTTACCTGTCTCTGCGGATGACCCCGGCAGACTGATGGATCGGCGACGGTACGTGCGTGCAGGACACGTGCAGGCGACGTGCAGAGCACCGACACCCATGTCGATTTCCGGCACACTCGCTCGTCAGATCATCAAAGCCCTCCTTGATTGCGGACCCCATGCCTCCCATCCTCACCGCCTTCGCCACCTCCCCCGACCGTGGCCAGGGCCTGGCCCGTGACATGCGCGTGCGCTGGGCACTGGAGGAACTGTCGGTAGCCTATGACGTACAACTGCTCACCTTCACCGAGATGAAGCAGCCCGTACACCTGGCACGCAATCCGTTCGGGCAGATTCCCACCTGGCAGGAGGGCGACCGGACCCTGTTCGAATCCGGCGCCATCGTCCTGCATCTGGCCGAACAGCACCCCGGCCTGCTGCCGCGCGATCCGGACGCCCACATGCGCGCGATCATGTGGGTGTTCGCTGCGCTGAACACGGTGGAACCCCCCATCGTTGAGCGCTCCATGGCCTGGGTGCTGGAGCGCGAGCAGCCGTGGTACGCACAGCGGCTGCCGATGCTGGATGAGCGGGTTCGGGCGCGACTGGCGCAACTGTCGACATGGCTGGCCAAGGCGCCGTGGCTGGATGGTGATTTCAGCGTGGGCGACCTGATGATGGTCTCGGTGCTGCTGCGCCTGAAGAGCAGCGGGCTGCTCGACGAGTATCCGACGGTGGCCGCCTATGTGGCCCGCGCGACGCAGCGGCCCGCCTACCAGCGCGCCTTCGCCGCGCAGCTGGCGGTATTCCAGAACGGGTAGTTCCACGCCATGCGTGGAAACACTCAGCGCAAGCTGCGCCGGCAGGCGGCCTGCACCAGCATCAGCTGCGCCACCAGGATCAGCATCGCGCAGCCCGACAACAGCCAAGGGTTGATGTACCACTGCTCATTGAAACTGAAGTCGCCTGCGGAAATGCGCTTCCAACCGTTGAAGTGCTGCATCGCTGCGACCACGAAGGCGAAGCCACCCGCTGTGTACGACAACCAGGGCACGATGAGGCTCCCCGGGCGCGCGAACAGCGTCAGCAGGCCGAGCACGCCGATGACCGTGCGCTGCACGCGGCAGTACGGGCAGACATAGGCCATCCCGCTCCATTCCACCGCCCAGGCCAGCAGGCTGACCAACATGCCCGCCACTGCGGCGGCGTGCAGGACTTTCGGCGTGATCGTCATGCCACTCTCGTGTGCCATCCCGTGCTCCTTGGTTGAAAGACCCGGGCAGGGTAGCAGTGCTGCAGCCTCATCCCTTCTTGATGACGGTCCGCTTGCCGATGGTGCTGGTCTTGCCAGCGGTCGGCCTGGCCAAGCCAGGAATCAGGAAATCGGTGACCTTGTGGCCCATCGACACCTTGGACGCCAACCAGCGCGGCATGCGCCCGCGACCGGTCCAGGTCAGGCGCTTGTATTCCGGGTCGCGATACTTGGGCGCGACTTTGCCGGATTTACGGCGGGCGGGTTTGCGGGCGGGCGCAGGTGTTTCCGAGGCTTGGCCGCCAAAGAGTTCTTCAAGGGTGTAGCCAGCTTCGGCGGCGGCGGCCTTCAGCATCCGCCGCACCGCACTGGCCGGACGGCGGCTGGAAATCAGCTGTTTCCGCTGTTCAGCGGCAACCACCAGGGCACCCAGCTCGCGAAGGCTGAGCGATTCAATATCGATCATCATGCGGGAAAGGTCTACTGCAGCGCGGCAGCTGTCAAGGCGCCTGGCCCGGCGCGTAGACACGGGCTTCACCGCCGGTGGGCTCCGATCGCCTGCATCGGCCATATCCGAGGACATCGACGTGAGCACTTCATCGCATTCGCTCGCCTACCTGCTTGCACGCATCCTGCTGATGGCCCTGTTCCTGGTCTCCGGGCTGGGCAAGCTCGGCGATCTCAGCGGTACCCAGGGCTACATGGAGGCGATGGGAGTACCCGGCATCCTGCTCTGGCCGACCATCGCGTTCGAAATCGGCAGCGGCCTGTGCATCCTGCTCGGCTTCCAGACCCGGCTGGTGGCGGTCGTGCTCGCAGGCTTCAGCCTGGTCACCGCTTTCATCTTCCACCACAACTTCGCCGACCAGACCCAGCAGATCATGTTCCTGAAGAACCTGGGCCTCGCCGGCGGCTTCCTGCTGCTGGCCTGCACCGGGGCGGGACGCTACAGCATCGATGGGCGTGAGCGGCGCGGATGAGCACGCGGCATGCCGCCATCACCCCTGGTCCACGGGCGCGACGCGCTGCAGGCGCAGGTTGCGCCATGTCGGCTGGGAGCCGCGAAAATCCACCGCTTCGCCATCGCTGGTGAACAACAATCCTGGCTCCACCTCAGCAACCAGGCGGATGCCATCGATGTACAGCCAGCCGTGTCGTTGCTCCAGCACAACGAACATCGATGGTTTGCCCCATTGGTCAACGCGATAGCGTCCCAGCCAGGGTTGCCAATGGGGCGCCTGCGGCCCGGTGGGCCCATCGATGGGATCGTTCTGGTCCAGGCCATCCTCGCCGTTGCTGCATTCCAGGTACGCCGGCAGCATGTCCGTCGCCGCATGGTAACGGTACGTCGCAACCTCTCCATCGGTGTCCACAGTGAAAAGTTGATCGCCGTCGATGGCCGCAAAGCGGGTACCCTCGGCGTGCGCCCCTCGATGCAGTTGCAGCTCCCCGTTTCCGGCAACCCCGATCTTCGCCTTGCCGCTGCGCCCGATCCAGCTTCCCGCCATCTGCTGCATCTGGTCCTGGGTCAACCTGATCGGCGCCAGGCTTGATAGGGGCACACGCGGCTGACGGGGCCCGAAACGCGCCGACAACAGCTGATCGAGCAGACGCTCGCCGATGCCGTACCCCGCAGACGTCGCGCGATTGAACATCGCGGCAAATCCAGCGTTTGCCTGCCTGCAGTAGGTGAACACGCACCCGAATCCGAAGCCCCCGCCGCGGTGGTGCAGCAGCCGCACCGGTGTACTGCCGTAGAGGCGTTCGCTGCGCATGACACCGAGCCCGTAGTCGCCGCCCAGGCCGAAACCATGCATCTCGTCCCAGAGACGGGGCTCAAGCAGTTGCTGCGCACCGGATCGGCCGCCACCGAGCAGGAAGCCAAGATACTTCGCCATGTCGGCGGCACTGGTCCACACGCCTCCCGACACCACCAGCGGCGTCACCGGCGGTACCTGCGTATGGCCTTCCTGGGTTCCCAGTGCCCGCACCTTGCTTGCCAGGTAGACCGACGCATCGGCCGTACTGTCGTGCATTCCCAGCGGCTCGAAGATCCGGCGCTGCAGCCAGGCCGGATAGCTGATGCCCGCAACCTGCTCAAGGACATGACCGGCAAGGTCGAAGCCCAGGTTGGAGTAGCGATAGCGCGTACCCACCGGAAAGCGCAGCCATGTCTGCGAGATGCTGCGGACGTGCGCATCAAAGCCCGGCGACGCCGGTTCGTAGTTGTTGCCCAGTGGCGCCTCGTGCGTGAATCCCGCGCGATTGGCAAGCAGCAGGCGCAGGCTGATGCGCTCCTGTGGAGCATGCTCGAAGCGGCTGCGCACCGTGAACGACGGCAGATAGCGGGTAATGGGCGCGTCCAGATCAAGGATGCCGTCCTGCACGGCCAACAGCACCGCCACCGCCGCGAAGTTCTTCGAGGTGGACTGGATGCTGAACATCGTGCTGGCGTCTACGGGCACGCTGCCCTGGCCTGATACGTGACCGAAGCCTTCAGTCCAGCGCACCTGCCCGCCTTCGACCAGGCAGACGGCAGCGGCACCGATGCCGCTGCCGTCCATGGCCGAGCGGATCACGCCGCGTTCCGCGTCGATCAGGCTCGCGGTGGTGACGCTTGGCCGCGCCGGGGTGGCAACACCGGTGGGCATGAGCGTGGCCGCCGGAACAGCCGCGGCATTGGCCAGGAAGGTGCGACGACTGAGCGTACCAGGCATCAGATCACTCCACTTCAGGATGCCGCCATCTTCCCGCCAGCAGAAATGGCAGGGCATGTGTCATTCGGCACAGAGTGCGGTGATCGATGGCGCTGCGCCTTCGCTGGCTGAGCAGACCTCAGCCCGGAGGGTCCGGCAAGCGGATTCCCTGCGCCGAAACAAAGGCGCGGGACTCGCTCCAATAGGCCTGTGGCGGTTCCCGCAGCTCTGGTCGCGCCCAGTAGTCGTTGCCATGCAATGCGCTCATCACATGGCACCAGCCGTCACGCGGATCGTGAACCTGAAATCGCCCGCGATGATGGCGCGGATGATACGCGTAGTGACCAAGCGCCTCCTGGCGCGCTTCATCCGGCCAACGACCCGCCTGATGGACCAGCGTCCATGCACGCATGTGGCGTGCATGCGCGAGCGCGCCCAGGTACTCGTCCTCATCCAGCAGTGGCACCTGCTCACCGCGGGCCAGGCACAGTGCGTCCGATTCGGCTTCGTAGTCCAGCGACGGCCGCGCCAGTTCCGGGTGCTGCTGCCAATACCTTTCGCCCTTCATGTGCAGCATCGCCCAGTGCCAGGGCTCGTCGTGGAAGATCAGCGCGTATTCGTATTCGCGGCCGGGGCTCTGGTCGGGATAGCGCTTCCGTGCCTGTTCGAGCGCCTGCGCCTCGGGCACCTGGCCATGGTGGACCAGACACCAGGCGAACAGGTGCCGGCTGTCTTCGATTTCGGTGGTGAAGTCTTCCACCGGTGTATCGGTGTTGGGCATGGTCGATCCCTGTGTGCGGATCAGATGGTACCGACGCTGCAGGGCGCGCGGGGCGCGGGAGCAATGAGATCTGCAACAGGTCGTGCGAGGTCGCGTGGGGGCCCATCACGATTCGAATCTGGAATCGACGGATTACGGGGCCTCCACAGCGCTTCCACGCGCCTCCACAGACCTTCCAGCCGTAAACCACGCGGCTGATTCCCAGGCCCCGCGACCATCTTCGCTCATCTTTGTGCACCTCCTTCCGCTGACAAAAGGTCGCCGAGCGGTCGCCAATGGGCGCAATGAAGGGAATGCTCGGAGAGAACGGACTGGCCACCTTGCCGATCGGCCAACGGGCCTCGGATCCAGCGTCGCATGGTGTGGGCTGCCCGGATGTGCGGAAGCTCGCCGGCGGTGGGCTCAGGTTCCGCTACAGATACACCAAGGCCAACGGTCAACGCGATCGCGTCGCGGCCGCACCAGGAGGGAGGGCGCAACCTTCGCGATGAGATCGCAACTGCGGCGGCCGCCGTCGGGCTAGCGAGAGAACAAGCCAATTGCTACCGCGGCACGGAATGGCCATTTTGCCATTCATGCGCTCGCGTTCCGAGGAAGGGTATTTGTCGCTTTACGTCCACCGATGCGTGACTGAGAACACGCAAGAGCAAAGCGTAGCCCGCTGCAACGAATTTCTGGTTGACAGTGAATATCACCCCGCAATATGAAATCCCGGGAATCGAGAGGCAGGGGATCAGCGCCGAAATCAGCTATCACCACGGCCCGAGGTCAGTCCATCGCAAAGCTCCGCGACGACAAGGGAAAAGGAATCAATTGAAGATCAGTAGAATTCTCATATATGGAATGTTCGTCATCGGCGTAGTCGCAACCATTTCCTGGTTGGCCTGCAGACCATCCGATGTCAGAAAGCAAAGGAGATGAGGTTCCTCTCAGTGAGAAAAGCACTTCGTCAACGGATATCGCATCTGAATCAAGCATTCATCAATCCTTGCGTTCGCCACACCAATCCATCGAATCAACAGTGGCTTTGGGTGGCAAGGCATTTCTGCTCAAGATCGAAACACCTCACTACGAAGGCGACGCCTCGGAATACATTGACAGGCGCATCGCGGCTGCACGGGCCGGCGATGCCCAGTCGAGCTATGAGATCCATAACCGCATTGCCAGTTGCAAGCGGGCGCTTAACTCAGGTGATGCCGATGAGTACAAGGCCTACGCATCAGTGGAAATCGGCCAGGAGATTGGCCACTGCCAAGGGCTGATAGGGCGAACGGAACTCGGAGATGAGAATTGGCTCTCTCTTGCTGCCGCCCAAGGGTCGGTCGAAGCGAGACTGATTTTCGCCAAAGACCCGAAAGCCATCATTGGAAACTTGACTGAAGCGCTCAAGGATCCGGAACGGATAGCCAATTATCGAAGGGATGCGATTGATTATCTAAATGAGTCGGTATCACAGGGAAGCGTCGACTCGATTGAAGCCCTTGCTGACATCCATGACCGAGGGATCATTGCCGACAAATCCCCTGAAAAGAGCCTTGCATACTGGCTCGCATATCAGCGCGCGCACCCCAATAGCCAATCAGCGGCATCCATTGCGAGACTCTCCAAACTGTTGCAGCCCAACCAGATAGAGCGATCCAACGAGATGTCTGAGGCCATATACAGATCCTGCTGCTTGTAACCCAACAGAAGTTTCCTACTCACCCAACATGGCGCACGATGAAAGCAGTGATTTCGAAGAAATGGTTGATTGCAACCTCCCTAGTTGTCGCGATTGCTTCCTCTTGCCCACCCATAGCTCGCCCCTTCCAACTAAACGAATAATCTAACACTGCGCGAAATCTCCCAAAATCGCTATCCGGTGGGGGTTCCGACCCGTGCATCACAAGACGTTGTGCTAGATTCGGGACAGTGTTCCTGGCGCGAGAGGTACCTTCATGGATGCATGGCTCGACAAATGCGCTACTTCATCAAGGCGCGGAGATCGGAGTCACCTCCGGCTTGCAGCGTATCGCTGCCTCTCAATAGCCGTTTCAGCGTTGATACTGTCAGCGTGTTCGAGCGGTGCCTCACCAACCCCATCGCATAAATCTAATCAAAGACAGTCCGTCAAATCAGGGAGTGAAATTGGTATGGAGCGATTCAAGAACGACATCGAGCGCCTGTCTAGTGTACGTTTTGATGATGTCGACGCGTTAAATGAACAGCTCCACACGCATCTGGGAGAGCCGACACGCCAGGACGTGATTGACGAACGGATCGCAGAACACGGAATGTTGGGCGACCTTGAGGTCCGGAACATCAGGCTGAGAAGTGCTGCTGACGATCCTGCGCTCGCGAACCTGATCTTTGAGATCGCACCACCAAGCATTGCGCTCGAGGAAATCATCTGGGAAAACTCGACCAAACATCCATCTCGGCCTGACGCGCCTGGCTCTCGCCCTTACTGGTCTGCGCAGGTGAACGATGCAAAGGTCGTGCTCGGACTCGATTCCGATAACGTGACGCTGACCTACATATCGATCAGTCAGCGCTGATCCCTGTTATTGCGAAGGAGCCGGAGCATGGAGCGTACTGAAGAATCTGGACTGCCGCAGCCGCAGGAGGGAGGCCGCCCAGGAGCCACACGGCGTCCTGCATCGCCATTGGACGACCCCTCCTTGGCGCCGCTTCTAGCAAAATCCCCAACACTTCAGGCGGGCCTCACCCAGGCGAGGCGTGAAGGTATCGTTATCCAATGGGGGGCAGCCGGTGAAGGCACTTATCTTATACCCGGCGTCAAGATCGTTATTGACGAGAATGCGATTGGGCAAGGCTCAAGGATCGCAAGTTCTCTTGCTCACGAAGTTGGGCACCATCTCTTCACCGAACCCGAAAATCGAACTTCTAAGCAAGCCTATGTGAACAGCGAGCTGCGAGGAGAAGCCGCCGCGACTCTCAGCAATGTCCAGGTCCAGCGTGAGATCGTTGCAGCTGGCGGTCCAGATATTGGCGTTTCCGGCACAGGTAATCGTCCACAACAATACGGAACCATTGCGGCGGAACTCCAGGCCGGACGGATCAACCGTAACCAAGCACTTGGGCAGATCGCTGAGGTGTTCAAGACAGAGGCTCCGTCTGTTGGTCCTCATGCGACATACGAACTCTACTATGGCGACTACTACGACCGGGAAATAGCACCCACGCAACGGCGGCGTAGGCCAGATCCAGAATTTGACGCCGAGCGCATTGCGGTTGCGGAAATAGTCGGTTCGGACAGCGACGACTCGCCCTCACGGCAGCGAGCATCCTCCTCAGCCCCTGAACTCGGCGATGCTGACCGCTCTCTCTACATGCAGATTAGGGCAGGTGTGGAACGCCTGGACGCAGAGCATGGGAAACCTTGGGACGAGTCGAGTCAGCGCATGTCTGCAAGCTTGCTGGTACTGGCGAAGGAGCAGAGCCTTTCACGGGTTGACCATGTTGTCTTGAACAATCCGACAGAGAACCTAGCTCGAGGTGAGAGGGTCTTCATAGTCGAGGGAGCAATGGACGATCCCGCCCATCGTCGAGGCCATATGAGTACGATGGATGCGCTTCGCGCACCGGAGGCGGAATCGCTCCATCGCGCTGATGCGTTGAGCCAATCACAAGCAGCGAGCCTTGAACAACAACCGGCACAGCAGGCGCATACGCAAGACGGGCCATCGTTCTCGAGATAAAGCCGTCACTGTGCTATCGGCGCCATTCATTCCACCGCCTTGGCCCACAAGTGAGCGCCCACGCTGCAGCTCGGGCGCTCTCGAATCATCATGCGGTCGCCTCCAGTTCGAAGGGTTCGAAGCGGATCACGTCCTGGCCCAGCCACTCGTTAATAGCTGCCATGTGCGTCTGCAGCGGCGCCAGTTCCATCGCCGCCCACACGCCCGCCGCGTCGCGGATCGACCCAAACCCGCCACTGTTCTGCGGCACGATACCCAGAAGCTGCGGTGGCACCCGGAGCACCGCCAACATGTCATCGCGGGTCACACTCTTGATCCCGGTGAACTCATCTCGGACCGCCACCTCACTGACCGGGGTCACCTGCAAGCCGTCCTTCTTCCCATTGGGCGAGTGCACGAACAGGTTCTTGAAATTGCCCGGCCCGCGCGACTGCCGCAGCGCGTCGCGCAACGCGTCCACGTCCAAGCCCTCGGGTTGGGGGTCGGTCATGTAGAGAATGTAGCCGGCGTGCGAACCGTTGTTGTAATACTTCCGGCGGAACAGCGTGGCCGACTCGTTCAGCAGCGCGGCCTCTACGGCTGGCATCCACTCCGGCAGGCCGTAGATCTCCTGATCAGCATCTGCCTCTCGCAGCTGGAACACCTCACCGGCGGGAAACTCATGCTCTACCCGTGCGGCACGCACCGGGAAGAACTCACCGGGCTGCACGCCACGGCGCACGTACTGCGCCAGCGGCACCGCCAGACTGTGCGCGGCTCCTGACATGGGGCGGCGACGCTCGACATACCCCATGCCGAAGGTGGTGTAGTCCAGCGCCAGCTGCGAGAACGCCTCACGGCTCAGCAGCCGGTGCGGTCGGAACGTGCGCACCAGCATGTTGCGTTTGAATGTCAGGCCGCTGTGCAGGTACGGGTTGGAGCGCGTTGTGCGCGACAGCCCTTGCAGATCCACCGGTGGCTCGAAGTAGCGGCCATTGCGCCAGCATTCGAGGTAGTCGAGGAAGCCGCGTGATTCCAGCACAGGGCTGGCCTCGCCAAAGGTGAAGGCTTCGATACTCACCGGCGGCGCGGCGATGGCGCTCTGGTCGGTGTCGGTCATCAGAAAATCTCCATGGTGCCGCGCGCAGCCCGTCCGCCTTCCAGCGGCTCGCTCTGCAGCGCGTGCGTGAGTGCCCAAGCCAAGTCAGCATGGCCGGTGGTACGCGAGCGCCCGGCGGTGTAGGTCACCTGGCGCCCGCTCGGGGTGATGGTTTTCTGGATCGCCAGCAGTGACTGCGTGAGGTCGATCCAGCCGGCGTCGTATTCCTGCCGTTCGTCATTGATTACGTCATAGGCTTTCAGCACCAGCCGCGTTTTCACCTCGGGCGAATAGTTGAAGACAGTCACGCCGGGTAAGAACTGGCGCACCAGCTGAGCAACGCAGGTGCCCATGCCGGTCGCATCCACGCCGATGTAGGTCACCCAATAGCGCTTGGTGATCTGCTCGATGAACGCCGCCTGGTCTTTGAACTCCATGCCCTTGAACTGGTGGCGTTCCAGCACGCGGAACTTGCCCCCAGGCACCAGCGGCGGGGCCACAACCACGATGCCCGCGCTGTCGCCGGTCTCAGCCGGGTCGTAGCCGATCCACACGGCGCGGTCGCCGTAGGGCCGGACGGCAAACGGCTTGTAATCGACCTGGCAGGGCTGCAGCATCGTGAGCGGGAACACACTGGCGCTGTCGTCCACGAACTCGCACATCAGCAGGTTGGCGAACTCCTCGGCGCTGTAGTCACGGCGCAGTTCCTCGATATCGAACAGGTCACAGCCACGGTCCGCCGCGTCCAGCACGGTCACGATCTGGCGCCAGATGGCGTCCTCGCAGGGCCTGCCACCCATCAGGCGCGCATGGCTCACGTCCAACACCGAGGGCAACCGTGGCGACAAGCAGGATGCGGCCGGGCACAATCGCCCACCACTACGGGCCGCTACGATCACGACTTGCCAGTCGTGAAACCACCTCGCAAGCGTTGAGTTTTCCCGCGAATTTTCCCGCCGGCACAAAAAAGGCACTTGGGCGTAAGCCTAAGTGCCTGTTTTTTTATGGCCCACCAGCAACCACAAAGAAAGTACAAGTGATTGATTTGATTAATATTCAATCTACTTTTATCTACTTTAGACTCACAAAACGACTCACTAAAGCAACTGGTATGCTCCCCGGTCCGCCTACAGGCCGCCTCCTCGGATCCCCCTCCAGATAGCGCCTACTCACCTAGGATCATTTGTGGACTTGCCAGATTTTGACCCGGAAGCGCCTCCGCCCTGGAGCTCGGCAGGAACGTTCGCAACTGACAGAGAGCGGCCTTGGCTGTATGACTGTATCAGGAGGGCTGGCTTTGACATGGAGGTTGAGTTCAGCCTTCGGGTGCTGCCACTGAATCGGGTAGGCACCTACGCAGAAGTCTGGAACGATCTGCTCGACCGGGTTGAGGAGGATCGACACCTTGCGACGAAGTTGGACAACGAGATCCAACTGCTGAGGTCCATGAATGTGGTGCCTGAGGTTCACGAGCTGATTGAAGCGGCGATGCTGTTCCTTCTCGAGGCCCAGATTGCTCACGATGCCCACGATGCTGGCCGCGCTTGGGCCGCGCTTGTGAGGTGTAACTACTACCTCGGGACCTGCAGCTCGCACGCGACCCAGCTTGAGCTGACTGCTCTGGGCGGGCGGATCACTGGCAGTCGAATCGTGCCATTGAGGAACATGGTAGTGGAGATGCTGAAGGCGATGCCCGACAACTCCCGTGCCACAAAGCAAGATCTGTGGGCGGAGATCCTGCCGGCCATGCAGAAGTTCGGGAAGGATCATCAGGCTAGAAGCACCAATCCGCGCCAGCTACTGCAGCGTTGGACCAACCATGACCCGGCGGTCCATCCCCAGTTCGCGCGAGTAGTAGAGGGAAGCCTCAACACTCGGGCCCGTCGCAAGGTTCGTTAAGAGCAGAAAGGGAGGGGAATATCCCCCCTCCCCCTCATTTCGACTACATCCTGGGCCTCCCGAGCTTTTTGAGCGAGTCGCCCCCAGCCTGTCCCTTGCCAAAGGTCCGGCCCAAGCCAGGCTCGCTTAGGCGGACGTAGTAATCCGCCTTGGTCAGGTAGAGCAGGCTGTACTCAAGCCGCCGCCGCTTGGCCTCATCATCGTACTCAACCATCCCTATGCCCAGGGAATTGGTTCGTTCATAGAACTCCTTCCGGGCATTGCAGTTCCAATAGCTCCCATCGGAATGCGTCACTTCGTCCTGCCAGAACTCACCAATCGCCTGCGCAATCCTCACATCCTGGCGAACCAGATGCCCATTGAGGAATGCCATCAGGTGAACGTGGTAGGACTTGCTCGGTCCGAACTCCAACTTCCAGACGTACCCGACCAAGGCTGGGTAGCTTCGGCGCAGCTTGCGCAAGCAAGTGGCCAAGTCGCGCTTGATACGCACGGGATCCACGTTACGACCTGACAGCAGTTCGCGATGGGCTGCGCTGTAACCTACGTCCAAACGAACGACGCAGAGACGAGAGTGCTGCCGATACAGGGCCTGCAGGTAGTCCAAGGCTGCCTTGGCATTCTTCCGGGCACTGCGCTCCTGTGTGGCCACCAATTGAGTGAATTCGCTGCTCCGCGCGATCGCTCGGATGCGTTCGACCCATGCGTTTGCCTCTGCCACGTCCGGACTCAGGCCTTCGATAGCATCCGCTCGGTGGCTAAGGAATTCTTCCGCCAGCAGCTCAAAATAGGGGCTCAGCTTCTGCTTGGAGAAATGACTCTTTATGCCTCCATAGTCCATGTTGACGCACTGGCGGAGAGCCCGCGCGACCGGGTGTACAGCCGTCCGTGTCAGTCCAACAACACGGCGGCTCCAGAACATTTCAGCCTTTGACTTCACAAGAGCGCGCATCACTCGATCAACCTGCACGACCTGTGCTGGGTAGTCTTTCGAGGGACGGACGATCCAGGCACTACCCTCGTGCTCAATCATCCGGTCAGCCCATTGGCCGACGATGTTCTCTTCCTTCTTGTACATATCTCTCCGTCGCGGCCGAATGGCCGCCCAGATAGGGAGAGAGGTAGGAGCGGACCGACTCCACTCATGCATTGGAGACTTGCGTCCAATGGCAAAGATATAAGTTCCGGAACTGCCCCTACCCTTCCCACCCTTTAATTGATGGGTCGGTGCGCCTCCTACCCCCAAGGTTTCCTGGGGTAGGACGGCGATTGAGTCCTGTCGAGTTGGTGACTAGACGGGGCTCGCGCCGCGCTCAGCAATGCGGAGCTTGATCCAGTCTTCGATCTCACTTTCGACCCAGGCCACCGAGCCCGGGCCGATGCGAACGGGTCGCGGGAAGCTCGGATCGAAGCGCTTGTTGGAGTGCTGCAGCGACGCATAGATCGTGGAACGACCTTTACCGGTCCGGCGCTCCACCTCCTGTCGGCGAATGAAGCGGATGTTCTGAGCAGAGTCCATGTGGTTGTCACCTCGTTGCGAAAGGGACACCCAAGGTATGAACGGTTTCAGCAAGTGTCGATTACTTAAGCTACCTAGGTACGTTAACTATCCAATGACTACGTACCCCAACTCGTGCGGCCTGCGTCCGAGTTGGTTCTGCCTGCAGGGGAAGTTGGTTCCGTTGGAACGATTGGGCTTCGGTGGGACGCCTGCTCCCGAGGCGGTGCAGGCGTCCTGGGAACAGTGGTCAGCGCGGCAAATGGGCGCTAAGCACGCCTGCCATGAAGACGACGGCGAAGGCGGCCAGGTACTCAAGGGGGGAATTGGATCGTTCGATGAACACGATAGGCTCCTAGTCAGTAGGGAACCGGCATTGCGCCGGCATAAAAATGAGAGGCTGTGGCCTCTCTCTATCGTGTTATAGGTTTGAAATCCGGTTGAGTGATCTCCGGGGTTCCGGCCTGGCCTTCAATGTGGCAGGGTGCGGGTAGGCACGCAGGATCAGATCCCGATGGACACCTCCGAATCCGACGTCTCCCTGCAGGACGAGATCAAGGCACTTCGACAGCAAATAGCGGTGCTATGCGTCGATCTGTCAGGAAAGGACTGGCTAACCGCAGACGAGGCCGCCCACTACTGCGGCGTGTCAGTTAGCCAGTTCAATGCCCGGGCCCACGAATACGATCTTGATCCGCGCAAGTTCATGGGGAAGAAGCTCTATGCGAAGGCGGCTCTCTACCAGGCGATCTACGGCGCGAAGGCTTGGTCGCGTCCATCGATAACTTCCGCACCAACCCTAGCTGCAACCTCCCCTGAGATGAAGGAAGCTCTTGCCCGGCTACGGCGCTTTGACCAGCGTAAAGGGAAGCGTTGATGGATCCGGATGGCAAGCTAATGACGCTGGCTCAAGCCGCTGAACATTGCGCCTGCCATCCCCGAACCCTTCGCCGCGCCATAGACATAGGCGAGCTGGCCGCATGCCGGTTGGGGCAAGGCCCGAAGTCAGACCGCATCCACCCCGTAGACCTAGCCGCATGGCTGGATAAGTGCAGGGCCAAAACGCTATGCCCATCACCAAGCGTGCCAATGGTCACTATCAAGTTACCGTCGGACACGGCGGAGGAACGCATCGCAAGACTTCTCGACACTGGTCGTACAAAGACGCGAAAGAGTACGAACGCAGGTACATCTCCGCGCTCAAGGACATTGCGGCCGGTAGAGAACCGGAACGAGTGATTGCTGAGGCGGTCGAACGCTGGCTGACGGACCATGTGCCGCGCCTGCGCTCGGCTACCAAGACGAAGGCCCACGTCCGGGCGCTGCTGCCCTACATCGCTGGCCGGAAACTGGGGAGATTGCCCAGGTGTGGGCAGAAGTGAAGGCTGCAGAGATCGGGAAGGCTCCGGCCACGGTCAACCACAAAGGGCGCATCCTTCGGCAGATCAGCCGGATGGCGTGGCGCGAGTGGGGGTGGCTGGAGCGACCAGCTGCTATCGGGCTGCTGCCGGAGAAGCCCCGCGAGACGTTCCTGACGCTCGATCAGGTCGAGGCGCTGGCGAGGGCTTGCCCGAATCCTGCCGTTGGCGACTATGTGCGGCTGGCGGCGTACACGGGCATTCGGCGCGGGCATCTGCTCCGCCTGACGGCCCACGACGTGCGCGGAGGGTTCATCCACCTGGACCGCACCAGCAAGACGCGGACACTGCAACTGGTGCCGCTGCACCCCAAGGTGGCAGGGATTGCGGCACGACTCCCACTGGGCGCCTCAGACGATCAGGTCCGGGATTCGTGGGCCAAGGCACGCGAGGCGTGTGGCCTGCAGCACGTCCGCTGGCACGACCTGAGGCACACGTGTGCTTCGTGGCTGGTCCAAGCGGGAGTTCCATTGAATGTAGTCGCGGAGGTGCTAGGGCATAGCAACCTGTCCATGACCCGGCGCTATGCTCACCTGTCGCCGGAGCACCTGACGGATGCAATCTGCAAGATCCAGTAGCTCAGAGCAATACGGGCGCAACAACGGACGTATTGCGCGATCAGTCGCACAATCCGTCGCCGTCCAGATCCTCGCACTCGGCGCCCGAAATGCTCTCTCGCTGCACGCCCTCGGCGTATGCTTCGCAGCCCTCAATGAACGACTGTGAATTGCCGCCGCAGTCATCAGGGTGAGCAATCCCCTTATCCTCTGCCCACTGGTAGCCAGCGTCATGTCCAGCGCAGTCCTCAGTGCACGGCTTGCCTATGGCATCCCAGTCCTCTGCATCGACAGGAGGATGCTCAGAAAGAGCTTCGGATGGCTCTACGCTCTCGGCTACAGTTACGTCATCCACGACTTCGCGATCCTCGAATTGCTCCGCAGTTGAGTTCCTAGACAGACTCGCGTGCTCCTGGGGTTCACCTGTGCATGCCGTAAGCAGAAATCCAGCTACGGATAAGATGGGAAGTAGAAAGATCGGCCTCATCTGGCGACAGCTCCTAAAGCCATAGAGTGGAGTTAGCCCGATGGTTGAATCCGGCTGCGAGCTCGTCTTCGCTGTCCAAATCTGTTCTCATCCCGCCACTTCAACACCTCCCAGGCCACCCATGTCGCTGGGCGCATGGTCAGGCGAACCGGGAAGTCTGGGCGACAGGCCACTGTTTCAAGAACAGTGCGCGGGGACAGTCCCAAGAGAATTCCAACGTCAGCGACTCCAATTGCACGTAGCTCCCAAGGGACGCCGCTACCATCATCGGACATGGTGACCTCCTATTTCGTCTTACTACGGCCTGCGACAGTAGCTTTGTGCCTTGCTGGCACTGACTTGGTATCGAATTGATGACTGCATGGCGTCGTCGGCCTCGACTGCGCAGGTCTGCCTGGGGTCCATCCGCGATGCGCACTTCGCCAGTGTCTCCGCCGACCTGGCCATCTCATCAGCGGCTAGCAAGAACTCGTTGCAGAGACTACCGGCCGCCGACGCCAGGTAGTTAGCGCGGGCGCTACCGTAGCGTTCCACATCGTTCACATCCTGGGGGCTCTCCGTGGCCGGCGCGTTGAACCTAGGCCAGCTGCCGCTGGAGCCTGCCAAGCGATATGCAGTCGGTTCTGTCGGAACCGAAGGGCTACGATAGACAGGTTGGGTATAGGCCGACGCCGGGACACTGGGCACGTATCCGGAGCCGTATCCTCCACTCGGTGGAGGTAGAGCATATGGATCCTTCTTGCCAGCCTGGCCCGTATAGGGGTTGTAGTTCCCCCGGGTTGAGTAGTTGTCCAACGTCGACCGGTTCGGAGCGCTTCTATAGTGCGGGGCTACATAGGTCCCGTCCTTCTTGACGTAACCGCTGACCCGCACGCCCCGCGCGTCAGCGTGGCTTGCCCACACCAATGCCAGCCCCAGACAGAGCATCAGAAATCCTTTCATCGCGCTCACTCCCAAGCGTCGTCCGTAATGGACATCCTGCAACCCCATTGGGGCTGTTTTGGCGGGATGCTACTCCTTCATCTGGCTCCATGCCAATTGAGTTCTAGAAGGTTCTGATCATGGTTTGCAGACCTCGACACCCCACATCTCCGGCACGAGATCCCCAAGTGCCCAGAGAAAAGTGCCTAGAACACTTGCGACATAGACCACGTGCATAACACGCTGCTCAACGGTTATCCCAGAACGAAGACGCCTCTGGAAGCGGTCCTGATTTGCGAAAACATACCCTTGGGCGAAAACAGCAAATCCAACAAACAATCCGCCGACTCGGGGCGCCCAACACTTGTCACCGAAGATCAGGGTCAGCCCGATGACCAAAGCGATAGTGGCGCACTGGATTGCTAGTCCGATCAACGGCCACATGATCCAACGCTTCAGCACCTTTCCCTCCCCCAAACTACGCTCTAGAAGTGAGTTTAGACGGCTCTTCCAAGGATGTGCCATTGAACCTCACTCGCCCTCCCTCATGGAACCGGACGCCGCTTCCCTCATCAGGCTGGCGCAGCACACCTACGTTTCGTAGCCGGACCTTCGTCCGATTCGGGGCGCTCCTGGCTTGGTCTTGGCCGAAAGGTTACGCGGCCCCAACGCTTCCCTGACCCTCGCCGTAGCGGTGGCCGTTGCCTCGGCCAGACGCCGGGCCTGTTGCTGCTGCTCGCGGGTCGGCGGCAGGCCCAGTGGTGGCGGTGCCGGCTGAATCGGTGTGCTGTCGGTCAGGCGGGCAACGGCCTCGCGCAAAGGCAGCTCGGGATACAGCCTGGCGGCGCACCAGCGCTCGGCGTAGCGCTTGCCTTGGGCGATGCTGGCGACCGGAACTTCCTTGATCTGCCACATCTTCCGGGCATCTAGACGCGCGCACACATTGCCATCCTTGCCGCGTCTGATGTTGGCGATCTGTCGACCGCTCCACCACAACACCCAGCTCTCCCCCATCTGGACCCAGCCAGAGGGAATGGGGGCAGTGCGGAAGCCTTGGTAGCCGTGCGAGGGAAGCATGACTGGAAGGATACGCTTGGGCGTCGCAAGGGCTGCGACATGATCGCCGCCACCCGGATGGCACCGGCCGGGGCACCCGCGTTAAGGCTGGTGATGACCATAATTTTACCTATGTTATTGTTTTGTATGTTTTTTATGATGTCTAAAAGTTGGTTGAAATTTGGGCTTCAAATGGTGCAGCCAGAAAAAAGATATGCAATACTCGCCTCCACCCCGCCCGTCCGGCTACCCAATGCAAACTGCCCCGCTCTTCCTTAGCGTCCCTCAGAGGGACTCTTTGCAGTTCGGAAAAGGCGACTATTTCGAACCTAAGAAGGTTGCCGAGTTCATGCACTTGGACCGCAATGCGGTCTCCAAAATTGCCTCGGTTTCATCCGCTTCTGTTCGGTGGGATGAAAACGCTCCCAAAGCTGTGAGGGAGCGCCTGGAGGAAATCGGAGCAATCGCGAATATGGTCGCGGACATCTTCGAAGGAGATGCGGCCAAGACTGCTCTCTGGTTTCGAACCAAGAACCCTCTTCTAGGGGATATCGCCCCTAGGGATATGGTCCGCCTAGGTAGACATGACCGTTTGCGTCGATTTATCGTTACTGCCATCCAAGAGGATCAGGTTAGGTAGCGCATGCCAAGGAGGCCTCAGCAGCCCGTTCCTCTACACGGCATTCCCAACGACTTCCCCGCGAACATCCACGTCCTCGACAGATTCACCGAATCTGATCTGGAAGTGTGGAAGAAGAGGTCTCGTGAGCTAGACGCGCTTCACGATGAGCTTTACCACGGCCTAGAACCAGAGCGAACCCGAAGAAGAGAGCAACTTGTCGAGGCGCTAAACTCGCGCCCGGCCCCTCCCTTTGATTTCGAAAACTGGGTGAGGATGGTGCAGTACAGCTATTCCCACGACCCACTCTCTGCCGCCGGAAGTGTTCGATCTGTCGGCGGAAGGTTCAGCATCGGTAATGACTGTGACGAATCAGGGGCTGCAGCTGTGTTTCCTGCGCTCTACATAGGAGATTCGCACGAGACAGCTTTCCGAGAGTGCTATCAGATGGCCTCCGAGAAGATGCATGCCACCGGGCTCACCCCAGCAGAGATGAGTCTCCGACGAAGTGATGCATCCGTGCGAATGAACGGGCACATTGAGCGAGTGTTCGACATTAGAAATCTCGACAACCTCAAGCCCGTTGCCAAAGTTCTCGCGAAGTTCACGGTCCCGCGCGAACTAGCGACTCTCGCCAGATCGCTAAAATTGGGCAAGCCAGAGGAGCTACTGATTCGCACGCCGTCCCGCCTGCAGACCAACCTTCAGGACGTGAACTGGCGAGCGTGGCCAGCTCAGTTTGGCTTGCCTTCCCCCAGCCAGCGCTTCGGATTACTTCTAAAGTGGGCTGGCTACGAAGGTGTGTTGTATCGCTCCAGCAAGCAACCTGGCTCAGCGTGCATCGCCGTTTTCCCCAGTAATCTGTGCAGCGACCGAACCTATGTCGAGTTGGCGGATGCTCATCCGCCCAACGTGACCCAATCAAGGCTCGATCTCAACACTGCTGACTCCCTTTGCGGGTGGCAACACGTACGCCAAGCTGATCGAGCGCCTTAGCGTACGATGCCGGCGCGGCGCTGCTCACGCGCCACCCGGGTTGAGCTGCCTTCGGCTCCGGATCCGGCACCGTCAGAATGCCCGCCCTGCCCGGCCGACACCATCGGGCAACTTCGCCCTGTCGGGTGGAGCTGCCCCTACACGCCCCGGGCACGTCCGACCGGGCCGCCCTCCGGCCATATGCGGCCGCTTCGCCTATCTACCGGGCCCCTAATCGTCAGATCGGCCCCAGGTCCTTCACGACCGCCTGCCCCTTCTGCAGGAACCCCGCCAAGACGCGTCCACCGGCCACCTTCCGGCCCATCTGCTCGTTGAGGTAGCTGGCCTGCAGCCTTGAATGGACCACCAGTTCCGTCTGGGCCATGCTCGGCGTCACAGCCTGGAGGGGCTCGCCTGGCGCCGCCAGCTGGCCACTGATCGGCTGGACCACGCAAGGGCGTTGACTGTCGCTCTTGGCATACGCGGTGGCCATCATCCGGCCATTCTTCGGCGACCAGCCGCCCAGCACCAGCTCGGTCCCGAGCTGATCGAGCGGCAAGCCGGCCTCGGCCGCCGCCTTCTCGTAGTTCGGCCAAAGTTGGTCCACTACCAACCCCAACTCGGCAGATAGCTGCTCCATCGTAAAGTCCGCCCGGAAGCTGGCCTGCAGGGTCAGCTCGTAGATGCGCAGGAAAAACTGGGTAGAGCCTCGCGTAGCCAGCATCAGGTTGTGCTGAGGGACAAGCAAGAGCTTCGCCCCGGCGGAATGGGCACCGGTTAGGGCATCCTCGGCCAGGGTATCCACCGCAACGACGAGATGGTCACGAGTAAGGAGGACGTTGAGGATGCTCATTGGACAAGTCCGTTGGACTGCGCAGACTATGGATTGCTCCTTCGCACCTGTCCATCATCCACTATGACGACAACAACAGAGAACATCCTTGAGCGCCTGCTGGAGTGCGAGGCACAACTTGAGGCACAGCGTGGCTATTTGAAGGCGCTGGAATATGGCCTTCGAGCAACTGTGATCTCCCATCCCGATCCAAGCGAATTGTCTCGCACCTGGGGCGCGTTGCTTCCAGGAATTGCGGAGAAGCACACCGATGATGGCGGCCCGGTATTCGCAGCCGCCATCACACAGGTATTGATGTTGTTGACCGAGCAAATCGATGAAGCATCGAGAAATCTTGACCGCAGTTGATCTAGCTCCTAATCGCTAGTGATCCTACTCCGTCTTAGTACCAGGCCCCTTAGGCACCGTAAGGTCGTAAGCAATGCACGCGGCTTGCATGATTCCCAATGCTGCGTACCTCTTTTCGTCAGGCTCAGTGATGTTGGACGCTGTAGGAAGCTGTATGCGGATGGTCTCGGCGATCTTGGCCCTCTCCGAGACTGTAGAGCTACCGCTGAATCCCGTGTCTTCCAGGGCCTTTCCCGCCAATCCAGCCGCACCAGCCATCCCACTTAGGCCCGCAATTGCGCCTGCGTGCTTAGCCGCGTTTGCGGCAGTGAGTGCGGGCGCTATGACAGAACCAGCGATTAGACCAGCACCGTAGACCCAGAACGACGTTCTGCGCTGCCGGACCGCCCGAGCTTCCATTGTCTCCAACTGCGCCTTGCAGTGCTTGAGCACATCTGCGGTGGCTTCATCCAAGAGCTTCGCACGATCTTCCTGCGTGATGGACTTGTTCCTCGGCACACCCAAAGAACGAAACTGAACACCTTCAGTGGTTGCGCAACCCGCGCATAGAGCCACGGCAACCACTATCAAGCTTGGTAGCTTCATATGATTCCCCCTGTGGAAACAGACGGCGTTGCACCGCCTGCCGGCGATTTCTACCACACAAGGGCTACCTCCGCAAAAGCGCGGGGCCAGAAAGGATTTTTGTGAAATGTAAAACCCCGCCGGAGCGGGAATTTCTTACTCCTGATCTAGCCCAGGCAGAGGGATCTGAGTTAAGGCGCGCCTGTGGTCTAGGACTTTGATGACGTCATAGTCAGTCTTGGCCCCGCTATCGGTCTGCCACTGGGTGACCTTAACTTCACAGATCAGAACGTCGCCCTTAGAGAAAGAGATGTCATTGGTATTGACTCCGGCCAAGAAAGCTTGATCAAGGATTCTGGCACTGATGGTGGACGAACCGTCTGACAACCTCCACTTATTCTCCTCTTTGAACGCAAGAGAGACAATTGAGAATGCCATAGTGCGGACGTCCTCAATCAATAGGATGTCCTCCCCAGAGGGAGTAGCGAAATACATCCGCTCTGAGTCGAGCACTATGAGATCTATGTCTTGATTGATGCCAACAGCGAAGACCTCTATTCCATCTTGGTCAAGAGGAGCTAGAACTTTATCAAGTGCGCGGCGAACATTTCTATCACGCAACAGAATGAGTACATCCTGTTCTACTTCAAGATACTCGTCGTCACACTTAATGACGGCACGACCCTCTTCCGTCATCGTCACCTGTGATACGGATCTGCCTCTGATCCACTTCAGCGTAGACGCTAAGCTGCTACGGCCCTTTGCATAGACAAACCCTAGTGCGCCCAGTATCGCAAGCGTGTTCGCTATTGCGGTGGCGTTCTCGCCAGCAAAGATGTCCCTTATAGCCTTTATAAGATCTATCGCAGTGACAAAGTCAATGTTGAAGCTTCCCGTTTGGAAAGAGCCCCGGACATTGACCTTTGCCTTGGCTTTATCCCCATGCAGTGCCTTTACACTCGCATCGAGAAGATCTGCCATGGCCATCAGAGCAGGCGCAAGATCACGCGCGTCCATTTGATGGGACGCAAGTGCCCGGCCGTCGTAGGTGACTCGAAAATCTGTCATGCCTTCCATGCTACCGCCTTCCGTTCTCAACAGTTGATTCAGTCAGCCCATCTGCCAATCAGCAGATGCTACCGGGCAACAGGCCAGCAGGCCAGCAGGCCAGCAATCCTGCTCCGCTTCTTCACTATTGCGGTCGTCCGCATCGACCCGAATGCCGGAAGGCCTGACAAAATTCGGTCAACGGGGCACCAGATCAAGCTCCAGACCTAGGCCATACTTCTAGCCTTGGCAAGAGAGGCCGCCTATCGGGCTAAATGGTCGGCCGGCCACGACCCGCGCACTGCGCTTGGAACTCTCTACCTTTCCCCATCCGCATGGTCAGGGCACCACTCAGGGCTGAATAGTGCCCAGAGAGCCCGGTGTAAGTGGAAATGGACATCAGACTCCCGGCAGAGCGAAGCTGGCCTGCATCGTAGAAGTCATTGGGGATCTCCAACCTCGCTGTCCCCGCATCCTTGCTCCAGAGCCGGATGATCTGCCCGAACTCTCGCAACTCGGCATACATGGTCGCGGGCACATCATCCCCACCGTCTGCAGAGATTTTCCCTTCGCAGACCAGCACGTACTCATCAGAACCATACCGAGCCAGAAGGAAGCCGGCGAGGCCGAGAGCTGCAGATAAGGCGACAACAGAGCCAATGGACCACGCCAGTGCAGGTAGCAGTGCACGCCACAGCGCCCCACGCGGCGGCTTACCGCCATAGAGCCGGTTGTTCTTCTCGCGCTCGGCTTGGGCGGCTAGCCAATCGGACTTACCCATACCGTCTCCTCAATGGGCGGATGGCAGCAACGGCCTACTGAGCGGCCGGGCCAGTCATCACTTCATGCCGGGCAGTGCCCCAAGCCAGTTGTTGAACTGTTTGCTGTCTCGCCCCGCCATCTCGTGCGCGAAGACTCTTGCAGCCTCAATAGACTGAGCCAGGATCTCCTCGAAAGAAGGTCCCTCCTGCCGGGAAATCGCTTGCGCTGCCGCCGCCGCATAGATGTGGGCGATTAAAGCATGGTCGGGTTGGCTCGCATTGCTCATCACCATCTCCTTGGCCGCCCTGGCCAATCCAGGGCCTCAAGACATCCTATCAGGGCCCATGTCCCCCTCCGACCTTTAGAGCCTGACAAAACTCAGTTGATTGGATCGGTCCTGTAGGCATAGTGGCTGTCCACCATGACCACCGCCGTAGGGCCTACAAAAGCGACTACTAGGCCGCAGGAGCATTCGCCCTCCCCGGGACAACCATCCTCATGGAGGAGGTAGTGCCGATCAATCCTACGAATGAGGTCCTTGGCCAGCCCAGCGCGTGTAATCAGGTCCACGTAGTCCAGCTCGCCCTCTGCTGGAAGGACTTGGGGGACATCACATAGCAACATGGGACCGCTCCTTTTTAGGGACTCCACAAACAAACTGCAGACACCTCAACTGGTGAACATGGCGCCACCGTTGCGGAGCTCCAGAAAAAAAAGAGAACATCGCGCGTCTGGTTGTGTCCAAACCTCGTCCCCTATCAATTAGATCAGTAGGGTTGTCCTGTAACGTCTGCCATGTCCTCACAGAACCTCTCGAACCCCGTGCTTCCGTCCGCCCCCTAGCAGTCCAGTGCAGTGCGGCGGTTGCCGTTGACGATAGAATCCGGCCGCCATCTTTCGCATCGAAATTCAGCCAGCCTGCATCTTCGTAAAGTTGTTGAAGATGATTGAAAACCAACTCATTTATGGGATTTAACCGGCGTTCTTCACCGAAATGGCAGTACTGATTTCTAGCCCCATACACGATGATACCAAGCGGAAGATCTCCAACATCCCTGCCGAGGCAGAATTTCAAAGGCATCTCAAAATTATTCTTGATTCGAGAACCTGGATTCTCGCTGACGATTCGGTTTATCTCGTTCTCAAAGTGAAGAGCACCTTCTCCCTTCTCCTGCTGCACTCCGTACAGATCGATGATCTTGTGAGACAACACAATCAGTGATCCTGCCAGCATCTCGCAGGCAGCCTGTTCAGCACTGGCTTCCGCAAGGTCATCCCGAGAGATTTTCGACTGCGCGAGTGCTTTGAATGTCTTCGTAGTCGCAATCTCTTGCTTCTCTGCTATTGCATCCAGCAGCAGTTTGGCAGCGATCTTGCTGCCGGCCAGGAACTCATCCTTGGCAACCGGGTGTGCCCACATCACTCCACATTCCTAAAATTGTCGAGGCCCGATGCTAGCGGATTGATATGGAGTGCGGTCACTGCTTTTCCATCACGAAGCGCCAAGATTTCTAAACTAGACTTGTCTGAATTGCCGCAAGCACACGGGCCAGATCTCGCAGAACTGTACGCTCTCCTCCCTTCCAAGCATTCCTAGCCGTCACGGCCTTCCCTGCCTCGGTCCTCGGACCTGTCGAGTGCTCCCACGGACGCCAAGTTCGGATTGCCTGCGCCTGGCGCTGTCGACGTTCGGGGGTCCAACCATTGGCCATTCGCTTTCTCCTCCAATAGTACGTTCTGCACATTTTCTCGCCCGAGCGACCGATCCTGGCCCGGCCTTTCCGAGGCTTGCGCCGGACTTTCCGGGCCGTTGTTTACCTGCTGGTGCCCACTAGCGATGTTGGCCTGCTTCACGAAGGCCACCGTCCTGGGGTTCCGGATCTCCGCCAGGGACTCGAGGGTCGAGCGACACTGGGACTGAGCCTTCAAGGCAAGCCGCATATACGTCTCGGTCGCCCTTAGGTGGCTACCCATGTTGAGGGCCGCTCGCCGACTCATCTCCAGAAACACCGCGTTGAGGGCTATGGCCTGACTGGTGAGAAGTGAGTCCGCCTGCTCGGTTCCTCCCCGCTTAGCTCGCTCCACGGCCTGTTGGGTAGCCCCAACCAGTTCGCCTATCTCCGAGCCCTTGGCAAATCCGGAATGCTGAGCGAACAGGAGGGCTAAGAACGCGTTGCTGTTGACCCCTTCAGCCAGTTGCTCGGCATGGAGCTCCTCGTCCGATTGGCCAGGGCGGCGGGTGATCTTCAGCTCGGCGATGCTTGGGTCCATCGGGTACTTCCCCCTCAGTTGTCTGGTCCAGACTGCTGGAACTATGTGGACGCCGCTGGACGGTCCAACGCGCGCGTACTGGTCTCAAAATCGGTGATAGTCGGCCTACGGCCCGCACCAGCCCCCTGGTGTACGATCCGCCCAAACAGGGGGAGGACTCATGGACAGAGTGTTCCCGACCGCGCTCGCCTTTATGGCCCTCTTAACGATGTCCTGTGTCACCTTCGCCCAGACGTATGAGGGAAAGGAGGGAGTCCTGTATGCCTGCGTTCGAGATGGGTTACGGACGTACACTGCTACGCCCCTGCCCACTGATAGTGCATGCCGGACCATCAAGTACCGCTGGGTAGACAAGCGCTCTGTACAGCCTGATCCGCCTGGCACCTTTATGGGCTACAAGTGCTCCTCACACTGCAGCGGGCACAGGGCAGGCTATGCTTGGGCCTCAGAGCAAGGCACATCCTCGGTGCAGAACTGTCGAGGGAGCTCCAAGTCGTTCGTGGAAGGTTGCATGGCCTATGTGACATCCAAGACCAAGCGCAACGGCGCCAAGACCAACTGAGGCATCGCTATGGACTGGAAGACCAACAACTACGATCCCCAGAAGAGCTGGGACGCCATGAAGAGCGAGGCCTTCAACCAGCGCTACCCAGAGGGGAAGGCTGGCGGCAGATCCATCGCCTTGGCCATCGTTGCCGTCCCCCTGGGTCTCGCTGCAGTCGCTGGGCTGGTGTACTCGGTTCTGACCTTCTTCGGCGGCTAACGGCCTCCGGCCGTCTCAGCCTTCAGACGCTGTGCCAGCTCCACCACCTCGTCGTCATCCTCTTCCCTGCCAATCTGCAGCAGCGCATTGATCTGACCGGCAATGTCGCCGCTGTCCCGCTCGGTGTTCCGAGCAAGCCAGCGGACCGCCTTGGGGTTGGTCATCATTCTGGCGAGAAGGTTGTTGGCACCTGCCAGGGCTAGAGTCGACGCGACGGTGATTGCGGCCTGGCCCAGATTTCCCTGCAACGCATTCTGTCCAGCGATAAGTCCTGTGCCGCCAAGTGTCACGCCGAGGGCGGTCTGTTTGGCTGTGCCCGGCGGGTTAGCGAACACCTTGCTGCCGCTGCGAATGGAGTCGGCCATCCTAGCCAGCTTATTTACGT
Source organism: Stenotrophomonas sp. pho (assembly GCF_006228405.1). NCBI lineage: Bacteria > Pseudomonadati > Pseudomonadota > Gammaproteobacteria > Lysobacterales > Lysobacteraceae > Stenotrophomonas > Stenotrophomonas sp. pho. The sequence continues at coordinate 3,960,969 of NZ_CP029759.1, forward strand.
TCTGGACGTAGTCCGTCCCGAACCGCGCATTGCTGAATAGCTGTTTCTTAGCTTCGGGACTGATGTCCGCCCAGTTGCTCAAGAACGTCTCCATCGAGAAGGCATCGCCGGCAGCGTTCTGGTTGGCCTTGCTAGCACGTCCCATCCGCTGCAAGAAGGATGCACTGACGTCAGCGCGCACCTGTGCAGGGAGCGAGTCCATCACACGCTTCAGGGGAGTGGCGCCATTCCGCGCACCAGTGAACATGGCTTGGTAGGCAGCCTCCGGGCCCCCTTCCTTCTGGACGATCTTGCCGATAGCGTCCAAACGCTGCTCCCTGAGCCGGTAATAGTTGTTGGCTCTGGCAAACGCCTTCTTGGCCTCCGGCGTCGTGGCGGCAGCCTCCATATCTCGGGAGAGAGCCCCATACAGCTTTTTCCACTCAGCATGGGCCGCGTCACGGGTCAGGTACGTCGCCCCGACTTGCTTGCCAACCTTCGAGCGCAGTTCCTTAAGGGCCTGATACGGCAGCGTCCCGTCTGCCATGTTGCCCAAGGTGGTGCTCAGGTTCTGCTCAATGTCAGCTCGGCTCGGCACCGGCTCCATCACAGTCATTCCCAACGACTGCCTGCGCGCATTCCTCTCCGCAGCCTCCTGAGCTTGTCGCTCTAAGTACTGTCTGTAGGCGGCCGCATTCTCACGCATCCCTGGGCGGCTGAGGACTGATGCACCACCGGTGGTATCGCTGACCAGCGCGCGCTCAATCTGCTTGAGCGCCGCCTGATCGAACAGGTGGGAAAGCTCGGGTGCTCCATTGATCGCAGCGTTGATTTCCTGGAGCGCGCCTCGGGCATTGGAGACGGGAACCATTTCACCGGCAGGGAGATGGCGATCCAGTTCGCTATACAACCGATCCGAAACCGACTGGGTTCGATCGACAAAGCCACCCGGCCCGTAGATTCCCTGTTGCACGTTCGTTCCGACCTGAGTTGGAGTCAGGTCCGCGCCACCGGCCGATATCCTGTTGGACAGGTCATCTGTGGCGTTACGCGCCGCAGCCGCCTGATCAGCCGCGCGCCGGGCAATCTGGCCCGAGCCACCTGGAGTATTGCCGAGGTAGGTTTCAAGGGCACTAGCACTACGATTGCCAGTGGCTTGCCCGACACTGGGCGAGGTGCCAGAAGCTGCGAAGTCGTCAATCATGCTCTGTACGCCCGAGGCATCATTCCCCCTCGCCGCCCGGCGCGCGGCGCCAGCTGCAGCCGTTGGCACTGCGCCAGTGGCGCTGATTCGACCAGCCGTGGCGAGACTAGCAAGTCCGCTCAGGGCGCCAGGTGCAAATCCGCCAGCCAGACCGGCCAGCAGCTGGTTGCGCTGAGAGCCACCAGCCTCTTTGGTTCCTGATGCCGCAGCGCTACCCGTAATCGCAGACGCAGTCTGCAGGCCCGGCTGCGCGGTCAAGAAGTTGGCTAGGCGGTTCTGTGCCACTGGCGCCGTGCTACGGAGTGCAGGGGCGACTCCTGCTTGCGCGGCGCGGGGGACCATTGCGGCGAGCGCATTGATGCCGCTGCCGATGCCAAGCGTCAAGCCAGTGCCCGCAACGGCCTCACCGACGTCACCCAGCACGCGGTCTCCCGCCGTCTGCGCCTTGGGTAGGCCCAGGGAGTCGGCGAGAGCCGCAGCCTCCTCCCGGTACGGCCGGGCTTCCTGAGCACCCACAGCACGCGCAATCGGATTGACCACGTAGTTGTTGAAGGCGTCACCGCCGACCGCCCCCAGGAGACCGCCAGCGCTTTGCAGGACAGACCGAGCACCAAACATGGTGTCGCGCACAGCCCCATGCTTCCATCCATCCGGTGCAACCTGGCTGCGCTGGGCGGTCGACGTCGGGGCCGGAGTGGAGCTCGCAGGCTCCACAAGCTCCCCAGAGAATCGTGGCTTGCTGTTAGCCGGCTCATCAACCGGGATTCCATCGAAACGGGCCATTGCTTACCTCTTTCGGTAGGTTCGACCATCGTCCGGGTCGATGTAGAGAGAGCCGCTGGGAAGAGCCTTGAAGTCAGCATCCGTCTGAGGACGAGCAGGGCCAGCGGATGACTCGGGGCCACCACTGACGCTGCTTGTGACCCCAGAAAAGTCGGCCATGCCTGTGCCACGCACCGGGTCGTATCCGTATTGGCGTGCGATGTCTTGGTACTTCCGGGCTGTCCCGGTGATCCGCCGTTCTGCGTTGGTCGCGAGCTGAGCGGCTTGGTTGAGGAAGTCCTGGCGCTGCGTGGGATTCAACCGCTGGCCACTGATGGCCTTGTTGTAGGCATTGCGCACCTGATCTGGGACGCCTGCAGCGTTCTGCGCGTTGGCAAATTCCTGCTCGCGGACTACTGAGCCTGGATCCAGCATCTTCATGAACGCGAAGATCAGGCTCAGGTCGCCTGCTGCACTTGGCTGGCCGGCAGCCGCCTGGACGTTTCGATACATTGACAGGACGCCCTGATCCTCCTTGAGGTTCTGGGTCACCTCTTTGCGGAGGCTCTGCTCGCCCGTAGCAATGGCCTGCGGGGATGAGTTGTCGGCCGGACCTCCGGGGATGGGCGCCAACGCATTCCCCTGATAGACGTACCCTTGAGGCGCCTCACGCTGCTTGGGCGGGGTGTACCCCATCCTTCCGGCGGTGGCCACTTGCCTGTCAGGCAGAGTTACGTTGTCCAACGTTCCGCCAGCGGCGATATCCGCCTGTGCAGCGGCGAGCTCGTCCGGATTCAAATCCGACCCGAGACTGTAGCGGTTGCCCGCTGGGCCTACTCCAGTGGGCGACATCACCGGCTGTTGCCCCGAGCCAGGGAGATCGCTCAGCTTTCGCTCGCGAGGGTCCCAAATCATCTTCACGCTCCCGCCCATTCCATCAGGCATATCGACCATGTTGGCGTTGGCCGGCGCAAACGGCACTTCAGCCAACACCTTGCCCGTTGCATCGAATCGCTTGGATCCCGGCGAAAGGGTGAACTGCTCGCCCTGGGCTGTTGGTTGACCAGCAGCGACAGCCAGTACCTGATCGACAATCGGCATGACCGTGGCCGCGTCGAAGTCGTCAGGGATCTCAGCGCCAAAATTTCGCTTCAAGTACGGAACGGCGCTGCGGTAGATACCAGCTTGCATCTGCGGATTGCCAGCGAACTTGGTGAGCGACTTCGCCAAGCCAACGAGCTTGTTTTGCTGTCGATCTCCTTCGGCCTGATAGGACTGCGCGGTCTTCGGATCAAGGGCAAACGCCCGATCGGTAGCGGGCAAATCTCCCGCGATGACCTTGGGTGCCAGCTGCTGCAACTCTGCCAGCATGTTGCGCTGCGTGACTGCCTTTTGGCGCTCAAGACCGTTCTGCATGCCTTGAGCGAAAGAATCATAGAAGGTGGCCATTGGATTCGGGTACTCCGTCGGTAGTCGCCTGGCTGCGAGTTGGAAGGAGCGCCTGGCGCGCCTTCATCGGCAAAAAAAGAAGGCGGCAGCTCTCGGGGGCTGCCGCCTGGACCCGCCCTTGGGGGAACATGGGGTCCTACTAGATAGGTCGGGATTTGGGTGCTTGTGACTCCCGCGTCCACCTAGGTCTAAAGCCGTCCATTCACGAATGAATTCGACCTTGGTCATTTGGATTGCTCGCCTCACCTCGCCCTTAGCGTCGATGTAGGTAACGGACGCAATATTGCGTCGGTTGAACTCCCTATCGCGATCCAGTCTGTCGTAGGCCCTCAAGACAACGCTGCGGCGCTTCTGTGCCTCACTCGCAAGCGCTCCCCATGGCAGCGGCGACTCTCCGGCTGGCGCGACTCAGCCATTCAAGCAGGCGCCTCTCAGCCGACTGGACCTCGGTACGAAACCGTTGTTCTTGGAGGGCCTGGTCTTTCGCCGACTCCCGATAGGACCGCTGAGGCCGACTCACCAGCAATCTCCGCGCCGCCTCCAACGCAGCCCACTCCGGATGGCCGCAAGCGGTCATGTACATACAGACCAACGGCCAGCGTCTCTCGTCACCGATGGCATACAGCATCAGCCAGGCAGCAAGTGGACCGTCCAGTTGCGCGTCAGTCAGAGCATGCAGCACCAGCCTGCCCGGCCCCCTGACAGGCGCGGCCGTAAGCGATCCCTGTGTCTTCCAGCTCCGTAGCTGGCGAGTACGATCAGCCGCGGCCGGCGCGCGCATCACCGCCATCTGGTCAAAATCCAGCACTGCTTGGCGATCCTTCGAGCTGAACCTATCCAGCGCTTGCTTACGAGCCGCCACCTGCGTTGGTAGGTACTTGGATGCGGCCTGCTCAATCGAGTGCACGCGATGGATTGGCAGGTACGCACCGTCATCCGGGCAGCACTCCTCGCTGGAGCTCCGCCTCGTCGCATGCCGGATTGCGGGCCGTGTTGGCGCCCCGAAGCCAAACGCGCCGGCGATGCTCCTCACAACCAAGTCGACTGCCTCGTTCTCCAGCAGCACCATCTCCAAGTACCGCTCATGGTCTCGAGATGCCATGGGCGGCCTCCCAGCGCGACCCGTCCGGCAGACGGACTACTCCGCCTGGCGAACCGGTTCGCGCTTCTCCATGGAGGAGTCCCGAAACGACCGCCGTGGCTTGAAGCCCTAAAGCCAATGCTTTGAAGCAGGAAGAGCACGCTCCGCTTGGTATATATCTAGAAGGGTGTACACATAGCGACCTCGAAGGGGTGTGGATAACCGCCTGACTGGCCTGCATTGCGACCTCGTAGGTCTCTATGCGGGCCAACTCATAGCGGGATTGGCCTGCATCGCGACCTAGTTGGCCTACATAGCGACTACCCATTTCGATTCCTCCACAGGTTCAGTGGAGTTACGGTCGGTGGCTCAAGGTGCTTTTCGGACTCATCGACGGCGTAATAGGTCAGCGCGTACAGGCTGCACATGTTCTTGCCACCTTTGCGCGTTTCGATGATCCAACCTGCGGCAAGAAGTTCCAGCTTGGCGCCGTGCACCGTCGCCTTACTCCTCCAGCCACGGGTCGAAAGCATCGACCACGGGATGCTCAAATCGCCGTTCTTGCCTGGTCGGTATTGGCGGGCCAGCTCCAGCAACAGCTTGACGGCATTACCGGACAGTTGACCAAACTCCGGCGAGTCGGAAATCCTGTGCTCGAGCATCAGGAATGGCGCGCCCTTCGACCGCCCTACGAGCTTCTGCCGTCGCCTTTCAGTGTTTTTCTTAGGTGGCGCCTGGCCATGGCTGGCGCCACCCTCTGGAGACCGCTGGGCGCGGTCCTGGCTTGTACTGTGCATGTGCCCCCAAGGGCTAGGAACACGGCGTCAGCCGCGTTTGGGACGTTTGGCTCTACAGGTCGTCCCTGCATCGACGTGATGCCAGGTCTTCTTCTTGCGAATACACCTGATGGTTGAGCTATTTACGCCGTAGCGGCGTGCCCAAACCTTGGTTGGAACGATTCCTACCGTGCGCAGGACGGCTTCAACCTCTGCAACGCTGAGCTTGCACTGGGAGGAGGGGCTGCCGAACTTGGCTATGTTCCGTGCACGTTGAAGTCGGCGATTCTCCGAACCAGTCACCAATTGCAGGTTGTCCAGCCTGTTGTTCGACGAATCACCATCGAGATGGTCCACCTCCATCCCGTTGGCTACAGGACCGTGGACGGCCTCCCACACGAGCCTATGGGCGTACCAGGTTGTGCAGGATCCACCTGCTCGGCGTTGAATGACCCTGATGTACCCGTCACGGCTTCTCCGGCCTACTGCCCGTCCGCAGGCGCTCCATAGCTCCCCAGTACTCGGCGAGACAAGGAGGCCGCTGGCGCAGTGCTGTAGCCTGTCAGTCGCGCTAGGAAGCATTGGGGGCCTCCCAACCGATTTCCTGAGTGCGGCACCAAGTGACTGCATGCTGCTCAAGGAGAGGCTTGCGCTCACGGTATGCCATCCCCTGCCCGATCCACACCGCGTTCTGCATCCTGAGCTCTTGCTGCAGCTTGAGCTGGTCTGTAGAAAGCGAGTCCTCGCAGATACCGCCAAAGACCCCAGTGATGCAGTGATTCACGAGTCGATGCTCGGTGGCGTAGTCGTAACCCTTCGGGTCCCGGCCCAGCCCGACCAGCGTGTCGTGCAGGATCCGGCACATCACGGTGCCTGCAACGCGCTTTGCCATTGCCGCATCCTGCCTAGTGCCATTCGAGAGGAATGCCGCCGCGAGAACGTCGGCCGCCTGCTCCTGGAACAGAATCACTCGCTCCCTGATGGCAGCCTTCACCTTGTTAGGGTTCACTGTGGCCAGCCAGAACGGGAGCCTAGACAGGGGCAATGCCTGCATCTGGCGACCTTTGCCATCACCGGCAACCATCCCCCTTAAGGTAGACAGTTGCCGGGCCAACACGGGGTGAGATTTCAGCTTCTCGAGCTGCTTGGACCAATCCAGCCCCATGCCTTCCACGATGGGCCGCATGGCGACAAAGGGTTGTCCTTGGTGGAGACGGCCGATGAGTTCGGCACCGTGGAACTCGACGTGGACGATTCCAGTTGCCATTAGGCAGCCCTCCCCTCTTCGCAGCGGGAGTCGATCCAGCACCGCACCGCCTCCGAGTCCCAGGCAGACAAGCGGGCAGCCACTCGGATCGGTCGGGGAAACCGGCCTTCCTTCGCCATCTTGTAGATGAGAGAGCGGGACATGCCGCAAGCGGCGATCACCTCGGGCATGCGCATTAGAGTTCGGCCCTGAGCGGCGACGCGCCCAAGCCGGATAGCATCGGAGGTCATACCGAGGTCTCCTTATGCTGAGCCCAAGCCCGGCGGGCCGTGTCCGGCACCCGGTATTCAGTGAGGGAGTAAGAGCCGTAGCTGTCACGCCTCCGAACGCTGACAGCGAGAAGGAGCCCACGCTCGATCAAGCCCCAGGCATCCTTACGGCCCGGCTTGGTCTCGGCATGGGGGTGATCTGCGGTCCAGCCACCGAGGTCCAGCAGACGTCGCTGATCTGGGCTCAGATCGGAGAAGTCGAATCCGCTCATCGCACGGCCTCCAGTCTGGAGGACAGCACTCGCTGGAGATCGACCTCAGGGATCAGGGATCGAGTTCCAATTTTGACCGAGCGGATCTCGCCCGCTTTGATCAACTCGTAGAGGGTCGTCCGACTGACGCTGAGCCGGCGGCAGGCGTCGGGGATTCGGTGGAGCAGGGGGTCGAGAGCGTTCGTGGAAATGACCATTGTCCGTACCTGTTAGATGGGTACGAACCGGCGTCCGCACCCGCCCGGATGTGTCCGGGCGGATGTAAAACTAAGCACACAGCATCTGCACTAGAAGGGCCAAATGAGGCCCTCATTTTGTTCCGTCCGTATTGCGACACTTCTACTTTCCGGAAGATTTCTCCCCCCCTGAATTCTCCTGCATCTGCGCCGCATCCTCATTCGCAGCCTGAACTGCCAAAGCCTCTATATTTTCCTTGGAAGCCCAGGCTCGAGCGTTCGGCAGCAGAGTCTTTCGGATGTCATCAACCTCGACTCTACGCCCGGCTGGAAACGCCGCGTCGCACATGTCCCCGTAAGTGATCTTGTCCCCGTGAGTCGACGCCAGTGATCCAGTACAAGCAGTGGCACGTAGCCACTCTGTATCCAGCGGGAATAGTCCGCTCGAGAGAACGGGCGCTTGGCCGCACGATGACTGTCTAGCTGCCTCATCGCCGCCAGCCACTTATCAAAGTCCTGCCGAATGGTTGCATCTGGAACGCTTAGATCAATCGCGACAGCCCTATTGTTGGTCAAAGGCAGTGCTGACTTAGCGAACTCAGGGGAGTCACGGAGCGCGACAAAGAACGGTATACGACCGAATTCCTCATAGGTCCGGACCTGTTCCTTAGCTTCCAGCCACGCTTCGTAATCCGCACTTAGCTCACATTCGATGACGCGTCGAGAGCTACCAACCAATTCCTGGGAACCCTCCAGTTTTTCTAGACGCGCTGCCATTTGCGCGACCGTCCAATTGGTGATCGATGCAACGCTCCCAAAGGCGTAGATCTCTGGGTTGGAGGCATACTTTTCCTTCCACCACTCGTGCCCCTGCCTACCCAGGCTCTTCTGAAGTGTGCTGAACATCTTTTCGAGCTCCACTCGATGCTCAGCGTCATCCTCTACAACAGAGTGCAGGATCTCGCTGACGTCACTCACGATGGAGAGTTCAACTATGAGATTCAACCAGTTCTCAGTAGCGAAGCCCGTCAAATCGTCGTAAGCATTCAGATCGAACCAAGTGGGAATTCGGCTAGCGGATTTGGTGCTGGCCACGTAGTTCCTCCTCAATTGAAACTGCCTCTTACTGAGGCCTTGCGTCCAGGGATGACAATTCGAAAACAGGATGGTCGGACCTATCAGGGATCAGACATTGCGCTGGAACCATGCGTCTACCGGCGTACTCCTCAACGGTGACCGATGCCAAGTCGCTGAGAGCATCCTCCAATTGCTCCATGGTGTAGTCAGCCCCCCTCTTGGATTCAAGGCCTCGCATCAGAACCTCCCTCAGCGGTGATCCAGACCCAAAGAATCCATCGACAACGCCTCGCTGAGCGCTGTCCAGACTCCCACCGTAGGCCTCAACTGCCGAGCAGACAATATCGGCCAGGTGGGCGCTCTTGCTAGTGCGTGGGTCTGCTGCAGCAGCCTTAAGCGCCTGAAGGAAGGCGATACAGCAGACCCTCCCCAGCTCCCTGCCCATCAGATGACCATGGACTTCCGGCATCCGCCAATAATCACCCACCTTTGCATGGCTCTGGCGATAGAAGGGGAGGCGCTGGAGGGGGTTCGCACGGGTCCGGTTGAAGCGGACTGGGCGCCTATGTCGAGGCGTGCTCAATCTATTCACGCGACCCTCCTGATCTTCGTAACGGCTTTGACTGCAGCCAGAATGGACACCGACTCGCGCGGCAGCACTTGCCCTTGATCCATGAGCGACAGGCAGTACACGTAAAGTCCTCCACCGCCTCGGTCCTGTACAAAGCGAACAACAGCCTCTCCGTTGATATCTACGACGTAAACACCGTCATATCCCCATCGGGTAACACCGAGATCGACCAACAGGACGTCGCCAGCCTCCAAGGCTGGAGCGTTCAGATCATCCTTGACCGACACGTAGGCGACACTTGCTCCCGTGCGCTCGCCGGCCGAGCAGTCAACCACAGGGGCCGCCTTCATGGCCTTCGACGGACTCGCAAGCTCCCCTCCGTTACAGCTTGCCATAGCTTGGCTGATTGCCCGGCTCACAGAACCTCCTCGATCTTCTCGGCAGCAGAGGCGGCTCTCTCGTTGACCAAATTGACCACAGCCCGAACCGCAGGAGGGATCGCTGACTCTCCCATCTCGCCGGAGTTGAGGAGCAGATCGGTTACACCTTGGATATCCCATATAGCCTGTACTGCATCGTTGAGCGCGTGGCGCAGCTCAGTGAGACGCCCTTCCATCGCTGTCGCGTCCATTAGTCGGCCCTCGATGCACGGCGGAGTGCTTGGGATTGCTCCAGGAGATGATCTAGAACGGCAAGATCATCGAACGAGGGAACCGATTCGTTCTCCATGCAAGTTCTGAAGAAGGAACGCACAAAACTGACGTAAAGGCTGGCGTCACCAAGTGCGTGCAATGTGTCGATGCCGGCGCAGATCTTGTACGTGGGCGCGTTGTCCTGCACTGGAATCCCGCCATACGTGGCCTCAATGGTCACCTCAGAAGCAGCCATAGATCACCTCCAGGCATGTAGCGACTGACGTAGGGGAAGCAGTGGCCAATGCCAAGGCGGCGACAAATAGCGCCGTGCAAAGCTTGTATGTGTTCGCGTCGTCGTTGAGGGCGAGCCACCGGTGGACTCGGACGAGCGTGATTGGGCGAGTTGCCACGATGGTGTTTGATGGCCATTTTTTGGCCGAGCGCGCCCGTTCAGGCGCAACAAGTACAATGCTGCAATCCATGATCGACTCTCCAATAGTCGGTTGTGGTAGGCCGAGCTAGGGGTTCCCGCCCCTTTCTCGGCCGCTTTGTTTATGCGGCTGTGCTTCTTTGTTCGGCCCTCCTCAAAGGCCTATCTCCGGTGATTAGGCGCGCTTGGCTTTGAAGGCCAGCACGTTCGGTTCTGTAACGCGCAGCTGGTCGAGATAGTCAGACCAGGCCTGCATCATCTTCCGGCGTTCCGGCAGGTGGGTTGCCCGGTTGTAGGCCCGCCCAAGCGGATCCTTTACGGCATGCGCCAGCTGATGCTCGATGTAGTCCGGGCGATAGCCAAGCACTTCGTCCAGCACGGTTCTTGCCATCGCTCGGAAGCCATGGCCAACCATCGTGTCTGAGTCGAAGCCAAGGTTTCGCAGCGCCGCGTTCAGCGTGTTCTCGCTCATAGGTTTTTGGGCACTACGGACACCCGGAAACACGAACTCGCTGCGTTTGGTGTAGGGATACAGGTCCCTCAGCACTTCCACGGCTTGGCTTGAGAGCGGAACGATGTGCGGAGTCTTGGTCTTGCTGGTGACGTAGCGCCACTCTGCAGCATCGAGGTCGATGTCAGCCCACTTCGCCTGCCTCAGCTCCCCGGGACGGACAAATACCATCGGAGCGAGCTTTAGCGCGGCCTGTGTGACCAGTGCCCCCTGGTAGCCCCACAGCGCGCGCAGGAGGCCTCCTATAACAGCAGGATCAGTCACGCTGGCAAAGTGCTTGGTCTGAGGCTGCTCAAGCGCTCCTGTGAGGTCCTGAGCGGGATTTCGGTCTGCGCGACCCGTAGCGATGGCATAGCGGAATACTCGTCCAGCGTGCGCCCGGGCACGATGTGCGGTTTCTACGACACCGCGATGTTCCAACTTCCGCAGCGCAGCCAGTAGCACGGGAGCAGTGATGTCCCCAATAGGCAGATCAGCCAGCCCAGCCAGATCCTTCTCGATCAGCCGACGCTCGCGCACGACCGATCCAGGGGAAAGGCCCTCCTTCGTTCGCTTGGCGAGCAATTCCAAGCCGATGGCTCCGAAGGTGTTCGCGGCCCGTTCTCCTTGGACTGCCTTTTCGACCCTGGCCACTTGAGCGGGATTAGCCCCGCCGCGCAGCAATGAGCGCAGACGGTCGCGCTCGACGCGAGCAGCTTGCAGCGACATTGAGGGGTACTCATCAAGTGTGACGATGCTGGCCTTTCCCAGGTAGCGATAGCGGTAACGCCAGACCTTGGCTCCCGATGGGCGCACTTCGATGCACAAGCCGTTGGCATCAGCCACACGGAAGGAGCTGGCCTTCGGCTTGAGCGAGCGCAACTTGGTGTCGGTCAGCATGTGAGTCGAGCGCCTGTGAGTCGTCTAGGGGCATCTAGCCCGCTGACACACAGCCTGACTCACTTTTTTTGTGGATGCAAGTGGATGTCGCTGGACGGTTATGGACGCCTATCAGGGCTTAAATCAAGCAGCTGAAGGGCTTTGCGGACGTCTCCGGACTTCGCTGGACGTCAATGTGGTGGGCCCACCAGGATTCGAACCTGGAACCAAGGGATTATGAGTCCCCTGCTCTAACCGTTGAGCTATAGGCCCTGCGCAGCGCCACAGTGTAGTGGAGGCCACGCTCGATCGGCTACCCGGCAGCAGCAAGAGCCTCAGCAACACGCCCCAACCGTTTCTCCGCCGCTTCCACGAACCACGCCTGCCGCCGCAGGTGTGCCTGGAACAGCGCCACCGTCCTTCTGGCCTCTTCCAGTGCCTTATGGTTGCCGCCGTCAAAGCCCTCGACCAGTTCCGCACCAGACAGCGTCAGCAACGCATACGTCGTGCGGCGGGCAAACCCCAGCCGATCCTCACGCTCATCCTGCATCACCTCATCCCAATCAAGCAGCGACGGAAAATCAGTCTGCCGGGAATCAGACAGATCGTGCTCCACATCATTCATGGCCTCACTCCAAATGCATGACGAATCAGTGCAGCGGGCCGTATGTGATGTACGTGACCTGCTGCGCGCTTGCATCAGCGCCGATTGAGACCGGCCTGCCTACGCGATGTGTTGAGCATCTGCACGGTCAGCGTGCGGCTACCGCAGGAAGTAATCAAATGGCAGACGTGACATCGTCAGGATCCGACCGGCATGGCCGGGACGACCAAAGAAAAACCCCGCACCAGGCGGGGTTTCTCTCAACGCTTCAACAGCCGCTGGCTATCAATCGATATCCAGGAAGCTGCGCAGCTGCTCCGAACGGCTCGGGTGACGCAGCTTGCGCAGGGCCTTCGCTTCGATCTGGCGGATGCGCTCGCGGGTCACGTCGAACTGCTTGCCGACCTCTTCCAGCGTGTGGTCGGTGTTCATGTCGATGCCGAAGCGCATGCGCAGCACCTTGGCTTCCCTCGGGGTGAGGCCGGCCAGCACGTCGCGAACGGTTTCGGACAAGTTGATGTTGGTGGTGTTCTCGATCGGGGACTCCACGTTGGTGTCCTCGATGAAGTCGCCCAGATGGGAATCCTCGTCGTCGCCGATCGGGGTTTCCATCGAGATCGGCTCCTTGGCGATCTTCATCACCTTGCGGATCTTGTCTTCCGGCATGTCCATTTCCTTGGCCAGCTCCTCCGGCGTAGCCTCGCGGCCGTACTGCTGGAGCATCTGGCGGGAAATGCGGTTCAACTTGTTGATCGTCTCGATCATGTGCACCGGGATACGGATGGTGCGCGCCTGGTCGGCGATCGAGCGGGTGATCGCCTGGCGGATCCACCAGGTGGCGTAGGTCGAGAACTTGTAGCCGCGGCGGTACTCGAACTTGTCCACGGCCTTCATCAGGCCGATGTTGCCTTCCTGGATCAGGTCGAGGAACTGCAGGCCACGGTTGGTGTACTTCTTGGCAATCGAGATCACCAGGCGCAGGTTGGCCTCGACCATTTCCTTCTTGGCCTTGCGCGCCTTGGCTTCGCCGTAGGCCATGGCACGGCTGATTTCCTTCAGCTCTTCCAGGTCCAGCTGGGTCAGCTTCTCGATGTCGATCGTCGCCTGCTGTTCGGCGATGATCTGGTCCTTCACTTCGCGCAGGGCCGACGACCACTTCTGCTTGCGCTTCAGTGCGTCTTCCACCCACTCCAGGTTGGTCTGGTTGCCTTCCCAGGAACGGATGAAGTCCTTGCGCGGCATGCGCGCGGTGACGGTGGCCAGGTTCAGCACACGGCGCTCATGCGACTTGATGTCGGCCATGGTGTCGCGCAGCTGCTTGGTCAGCACGTCGGTCAGCGGCAGCGGCAGCTTCAGGGTGACGAACACCGCCGACATCTCTTCGCGCAGGCGCGGCAGGTTCTTCTTGTCGCCCTTGGTTGCGGCCTTCTTGAAAGCGTTGAAGGCATCGCTCAGTGCCTGCATGCGCGCGGCGACTTCCTCCGGATCCGGACCGGTCGGTGCGGCTTCTTCATCGCCACCGTCGACATCGTCGTCCTCGTCCTCGTCGCCTTCGGCGTCCGCATCGGCGCTGTCATCGGCAACGACCGCCGGCGGTGCCGGCTCTTCGTCGACCAGGTCGTTGAAGCCGACGATCACTTCGGCCAGGCGCTTCTTGCCTTCCTTGTGGGCTTCGTAGTCGTTCAGCAGCGACTCGACCGAAACCGGGAACTGGCCCAGGGCCGCCTGGACCTGCGAAAGGCCTTCCTCGATGCGCTTGGCGATGGCGATTTCGCCTTCGCGGGTCAGCAGCTCGACGGTGCCCATTTCGCGCATGTACATGCGCACCGGGTCGGTGGTACGGCCACCTTCGGTGTCGAGCGCGCTCAGCGCGGCGGCAGCTTCTTCAGCCGCGGTGTCATCGACTTCGCGGTTGCCGGTGTTGCCATCGTTGAGAAGCAGGGTTTCCACATCCGGCGCAACTTCATGGACATCGATGCCCATGCCGTTGATCATGCCGATGATGTCTTCGATCTGTTCCGGGTCGACCATGTCGTCCGGCAGATGGTCATTGACTTCGGCGTAGGTCAGGTAGCCCTGTTCCAGGCCCTTGCTGATCAGTTGCTTGATTTCGGATTGGGCAGGACGTTCGTTGGCCATGTAGTGCTCGCGCCACCGGCTAGGGAGAAATAGGGAACGTAGCATTATACCAGCCCGGGGCCCCGCCTGCCGGGCGGTGGTCCCGCAGGCTCAGGGCCTGAGAAGGAAGGTCACGGGACCGTCATTGACCAGGCTGACGACCATATGGGCGCCAAATCGGCCCGTTTCCACCCCCGGCGCGTGATTTTCACGACAGATCTCGACAAATCGATTGAACCCGCGTTCAGCCTCGTCCGGCGGTGCGGCCGTCGTGAAGCTGGGGCGCATGCCCGAACGGGTATCGGCGGCCAGGGTGAACTGGCTGACCAGCAGCAGGCCGCCGCCGGTGTCGCGCAGCGACCGGTTCATCTTCCCGGCCTCGTCGGCGAACACCCGGTAGCCCAGCAGGCGCTCGGCCATCCGTCGCAGCTGGGCCTCGGTATCGCCCGGTTCCATGCCGACCAGGGCCAGCAGGCCGGGGCCGATCTGCCCCACCACTTCCTGGTCGACATGGACGGCGGCCTGGCTGACGCGCTGGATCAGGACGAGCATCGTGGGCTTCCAATGAACAGGGCCGGCCACGATAGCAGCGCCCTTGGCTAAACTGGCGCCGATGAATCCGCAACGCAAAGCCCGGCTGGTCTACCGCGCCACCACCCTGTTCGCCCGCCTGCCCTGGCCAGTGTTGCGGGCGTTCGCGCATGCCCTGGCGTGGACGTGGGTCCGTCTCAACGCTCGCGAGAGCCGCGTCACCCGGCGCAACCTGGAACTGGCCTACCCGGAACTGGACGGTCCGGCGCGCGACCGCCTGCACCGCGAGCTGCTGCGCTCCACCGCCCTGCAGGCCATCGAGACGCTGCGGCTCTGGAGCCAGAGGCCGGCCGACAACCTGCGCCTGCACCTGAAGCAGCGCCACGGCGAATCCCTGTACGACGCGGCCCTGGCCAGCGGCAAGGGCGTGATCGTGGCCGCACCCCACTTCGGCAACTGGGAGCTGCTGAACCAGTGGCTGGCCTCGCGCGGGCACATCGCCATCGTCTACAAGCCACCGGAGGACGAGGCCAGCGACGCCTTCCTGCAGCTGGTGCGGGGCGGCCAGAACGTGCAGCAGGTGCGCGCCGAGGGTCCCGCCGTGCGCCAGCTGTTCAAGGTGCTCAAGGACGGTGGTGCCACCGGCATCCTGCCCGACCAGCAACCCAAGGCCGGCGACGGCGTGTTCGTGCCGTTCTTCGGCGTGCAGGCACTGACCATGACCCTGGTCAACCGGCTGGCCGAGCGTACCGGCGCCACCGTGCTGTATGGCTGGTGCGAGCGCGTTGGGCCGGACATGGAATTCGCCCTGCACATCGAGCCGACCGACCCGGCCGTGGCCGACCCGGACCCGCAGGTGGCGGCCACCGCGCTCAACGCCGGCATCGAGCGCATCGCCCGCCGCGACCCGACGCAGTACCAATGGACCTACAAGCGCTATACGCTGCGGCCACCGGGCAGCGGCGAGGAAGACCCGTACGCGACCGAAGAGCATCCGCACTGACGGTCGCACCACGCGGGCCCGTCCGGCCCCTGCGACCGGCGGCCGCACCACGTTGAATACGACGCCGGCGCCCCCATAGAGACTGCGATGTCCGCCTCCCCCGGTCCTGCCATGCCTGCTGCCTCTTCCCTGTTCGGCGATCCCGCCGCGATCCGCTGCGAACGCGCGGTGGCCGAACTGCGTGCCGGTCGCCCGGTACTGCTCCACGATGGCCAGGGCCAGCGCCTGGCGGTGATTGCACTGGACAGCGCCACTGCCAGCAGCTTTGCCACGTTCGCCGGTGCCGCGCGCGAGCGCCACTACCTGTTCCTGACCGCGACCCGCGCCCGCGTGCTCGGCGTGGAAGCACCGGAAGGCGCGCGCCTGCCGCTGGCTGGCATTGCCTTCGATACCCTGCCCTCGCTGGGTTACCTGCGCGAGCCCGGCCCGATGCCCGACGGCTGGGCAGCCGGCGACGCCTTCGATGCCGGCGCGGTCGAGCTGGCCCGCCTGGGCCTGCTGCTGCCGGCGATGGTCGCGGTGCGCCTGGACGTGGATGACCACACTTTCGACGGTGCCGCCGAGGTGGCCCTGTGCGACCTGGCCGAAGGCGCAGCACATGCGGCCCACGACTACGAACTGGTGGCGCGTTCGCCGGTACCGCTGCGCGACGTCGGCATGACCACCTTCGCGGTGTTCCGCGGCGGCGTGGCCCAGCGCGACCAGGTCGCGATCATCGTCGGCGAACCGGACCTGTCGTCGGTGGTACCGGTACGCGTGCACTCCTCGTGCCTGACCGGCGACCTGTTCGGCTCGCTCAAGTGCGACTGCGGCGACCAGCTGCGGCGCGGGCTGCGCAAGCTGAAGGAACTGGGCGGCGGCGTGCTGCTGTACCTGGACCAGGAAGGCCGCGGCACCGGCATCGCCGCCAAGATGCGCGCCTACGGCTACCAGCACGACGGCCTGGACACCATCGACGCCGATGCACAGCTGGGCTTCGGTGCCGACGAACGCCGCTACGGCAGTGCGGTGGCGATGCTGCATGGCCTGGGCATTTCGCGCGTGGCTCTGCTCAGCAACAACCCGACCAAGGCACAGCGCCTGCGCAATGCCGGCATCGAGGTGCTGGACTGCATTCCGGTCACCGGCGAGATCACCGCCGAAAACGAACACTACCTGCGCACCAAGGCCGATCGTGCTGGCCACCTGCTGGATGTCGATGCGCTGATCCAGGCTGCCCAGTAACACAGCCGACCTGCTACCGTCTGCGCGGTGCGGCCACCGCCGCCGCTCGCCCTGCCACCTGACGGAGCCCGCGTGACCGACGTCGCCCCCATCGCCCCGACCACCGAAGCCTGGCAATCGCTACCGCAACGTGCCGCCCGCCTGGCCGCACTGGAAGGCGCCTTCGGCGGACTGTTCGTGCCGGGTCTGCCACTGGCCGCAGCTGCCTGGTTCTTCGATCTGCCCGGCGGCCTGTGGACTGCCGCCCTGGGGCTGCTGATCGGCATCCTCTTCGGCGCCTGGCTCGGCCGCCGGCGACTGACCCGCACCCGCTGGCGCCTGGATGACCAGGGCCTGGGCCTGCGCCGCGACCTGATGTGGCAGCTGGAAACCCG
This sequence comes from Stenotrophomonas sp. pho, assembly GCF_006228405.1. Taxonomy (NCBI): domain Bacteria; kingdom Pseudomonadati; phylum Pseudomonadota; class Gammaproteobacteria; order Lysobacterales; family Lysobacteraceae; genus Stenotrophomonas; species Stenotrophomonas sp. pho. The sequence goes on from NZ_CP029759.1 coordinate 3,978,080, forward strand.
CATTCCCATATCGCGCGTACAACACCTGGACCTGCGCCGGGGCCCGTTGGAGCGCCGCGCCGGCCTGGCCACGCTGATCGTGCACACTGCCGGTACCCGCATGAGCGCGGTCACCGTCAACGGCCTGGATGAAGCCGACGCCGAGCGCCTGCGCGACACCCTCTCGCACCAGCTCGACCAGGACGCCGACGCCCTGTGAGCCTGCCGCCGCCCCTGCCCGCATCGCTGCCTGCCGGTGGCGAGGACCATCGCCTGCACCCGTGGTCGTGGCTGTTCGTACTGCTGATGCAGCTGCGCCACTACTTCCTGCCGCTGGTCGCGCTGCTGGTGTTCGGCCAGCGTGGCGAGCGCGACCCGATGTGGGCGCAGTTGATTCCACTGTCGGCGATCGCGGCACTGGTGCTGGTCTCGGTGCTGCAGTACCTCAGCTACCGCTACCGCATCGGCAGCGATGCCATCACCGTGCGCAGCGGGCTGCTGGCGCGCAACCGCCGCGAGATCCCGTTCGCCCGCATCCACAACGTGGAAGTGCGGCAGAACCCGCTGCACCGGCTGTTCGGTGTGGCCGAGCTGCGCCTGGAATCAGCCGGCGGCGTGCGGCCGGAAGCCGAGATGCGGGTACTGAGGCTGGACCAGGCGCTGGCGCTGGAACGGCTGGTGCGCCAGCGTGGGCAGGCACCGCAGCCCGCCGACGTCGTCGCCACGCCCTCGATCACCGGGACCGACACCGAACAGGTGCTGCTGCGCCTGTCGAGCTGGGACGTGGTGCGCATGGGCCTGCTCTCCAACCGCGGATGGGCACTGGCGATCGCCGCCTTCGGCGTGCTGTTCCAGACCGTGCCGCGGCCGGTGATGGACGCGGCCATCCAGCGTGGTGGCAGGGAGGCCTTCGGCTACGCAAGCCACCTGCATCCCGGCGTGGCCGGCGCCTTCCTGCTGCTGGCCGCAGCCCTGCTGCTGGGCTGGCTGGCGCTGCGGGCGTTGTCGGTGGTGCTGACCCTGCTGCGCTATCACGGCTTCACTCTCAGCGAGCAGGATCGCCGGCTGACCGTCTCGGCTGGCCTGGTCAGCCGAACCCGCAGCAGTGTCGCGCGTCGCCGCATCCAGGCCTGGACGCTGCACGAAACCACCCTGCATCGCTGGTTCGGCCTGCGCCAGCTGCGCATCGACAGCGCCGCCGGCGGCCCTTCGCGGGACCAGGACCGCGCCCTGCGCGAGCTGGCACCGCTGGCCGCGGCAATGCGCTGCGAGCAGTTGGTGCAGCACCTGCTGCCACAACTGCAGTGGCCACCGGCGCAGTGGCAGTCCATTCCGCAGCGTGGCTGGTGGCGGCTGTGCCTGGGCGCGCTGCTGCTGGTTCCCCTGCTGGCCGCCGCCGCGTACTGGCGCTGGGGATCATGGGGCCTGATCGTGCTGGCCTGGCTGCCGCTGGCGCTGCTGGTGGCCCACCGGCAGATGGCGCGCATGGGCTGGTATCTGGATGACCACTACGTCGCCGTGCGCGGCGGCTGGTGGAAGCGCTGGTGGCGCTGGGCCGAGCTGGACAAGGTGCAGGGCCTGCGCCTGCTGCGCTCGCCACTGGACAAGCTGCTGGGCACCAGCAGCCTGCAGCTGGATACCGCCGGCGCGCATGGCGATGTGGCATTGATCCTGCACTACCTGCCGCAGGCGCAGGCGCAACAGGTGATGGATCAACTGGCGGCCGCGCTGGCGCGGCGCAAGCTGCGCTGGTAGGGAGTGCCGGCCGCTGGCCGGCACTACCGCGGCCTGGGGTCGCGCATCCACGCATGGCGTGGATCTACTGTAGAGCCGAGCCCACGCTCGGCTTACCGCTGCGACGGCCCCAATACCCAGGTCCTTGCGGATCTGCAGGTCGCGCACCCAGCTCCCGAACGGCTTGCGCCGCAGCACGCCCATCTCGCCGGACAGGAAATCCTCGGTAGCCGCAATCACGCGCTCGCTGGACAGGCCATCGCGGTACGGATGGATGGCATCGGCGTAGCGCACGATCTCCGCCTGCAGCGCGGCGTCGGGATGCAGCGCGCGCTGCAGCATCGCCGGCAGCTGCACCGGGTCGTCGAAGTCGATCATGTGCGGCTTGGGCACCCGGTTGCGGAAGGTCACCACCGGCTTGTGCTGGACGATGAACTCCGAAACGATCGAGGACGTATCGGACACCAGCACATCGGCGGCGCGCTGTGCAGCCATCACCTGCTCCGGCTCGACGAAGCGCGCATTGGCACCGGCCAGCGCGCGGTAGCGTTCGAACAATTCCGGTGGGCACTTCGGGTGCAGGGTCAGCAGCCAGTAGCGCTTGCCCTCGGCGATGTCGGCAGCAATCTGCGCATGCAGGTGCGGGGCTGCGCTCAGGCGTTCGGTGAAGGTCGAACCGAACAGGATCACCGGGCGTCCTCCAGCGGCGGCGCGCAGCGCGGCGCTCTCGCCACCATCGTCGCGGAACAGCGGATCCAGCTTCGGCCAGCCGGTCTCGGCCACCGCGAAGTGGCCCTGCAGGGCCGCGATCTCGCGGAACGGCCCGGTGGTGGCCGGCCCCTGCGTGCAGTACAGGTCGAACATGCCGCGCACCCGGAAGTGGCCGCGCGCACTGTCCCGCTTCTCCACGTTGAAGCCATGGAACAGCTGCACCTTGGCTCCCGAAAGGAAGGTCGGCACCCAGTTGGCGGCGCTGAACACCGCCCGCGGCCGCATTGCCAGCGCCTGCTTGAGGCCGATGTTGGGCACTCCCGGCAGCTGGCTGCCGACCGCGCCGCCCTCGAACCAGGCTGCCACCTCCTGCCCGGAGGCGTGCAAGGCCTGCGCCAACGGGGCGAGAATAGGCAGCGCATAGCGCTCCGTCGCAAACAACAGGTACCCGGCCATCATGTCCTCCACGACCGCTCCCATCGAACGGCCTCGCATCTCGGCCTGCATTATCGCGTTCAACGAGGCCGGCCGCATCGGCGACTGCCTGGCCTCGCTGGCCTTCTGCGATGAGATCGTCGTCGTGGACTCCTACTCCACCGATGCCACCGTGGCCATCGCCGAGGCCGCAGGCGCCCGCGTGCTGCAGCGCCCGTTCGACGGCTTCCGCAGCCAGAAGGCGTACTGCGTCGAGCAGGCCGGCCACGACTGGGTGCTGTGCCTGGACGCCGATGAGCGGATCAGCCCGGAACTGCGTGAGGCCATCGAACAGGCCCGCGACGGTGGCTTCGCTGGCCATGCCGGCTATCGCTTCGCACGCCTGTCGGAGTACTTCGGCAAGTTCCTGCGCCATGGCAATGCCTACCCGGACCGGGTGATGCGCCTGTTCGACCGCCGCCGTGGCGGCTGGCGCGGCAAGCGCGAGATCCACGAGGCCGCCAGCGTCGATGGCAGTGTCGGTACCCTGCGCGGCGACCTGGTCCACTACCCCTACCGCTCCTTGCAGCAGCAGCTGGCCAAGACCGAGAAGTACGCGCGGATGATGGCCGAGCACGAGTTCGCGCGCGGCAAGCGGGCCACGCTGGGCAAGCTGGTGCTGGCACCGGCCTGGCGGTTCTGGCGCGGCTTCGTGTTCCGTGGCGGCTTCCGCGACGGCTGGCATGGCCTGGTCTACGCTTATGTGCGCGCCAACTACGTGCGCCAGAAGACCATCATGCTGTGGATGCTGGGCAACGGCCAGGCCGTGGCCGACCCGCCGAACCCCTGATCGCCGGGCCCTGCCCGGCGCGCCGATGCGTCACGCCCCGGTGACTGCCCGGTGGCGCGCGCCTTCGACGATCGACAGGCCGGTCAGCAGGCCGACCAGGGTCACATAGAAACTGGCCGTCATCTGGTGCGCGAACATCGACTGGGTCAGGCCGCACAGCGCATAGGTGATCACCAGCATGATGCCGGCTGCGGCCGGCCCCCGGAAGGTCGTCCGTCCGCTGCGGCGATGAAGCCGCACGAACAACCCTAGCGGGATGCCATACACCGCCAGCAACAGCAGCAGGCCCGGTACGCCCTGGGTCGCTGCCCATTCGGCAACATCGTTGTGTGCATGCCCCAGGTGGCAACGCAACTCTTCCGGATTCTCACGGCAGACCGGCACGCGCAGCATCGCGCTGTCGAAATGACCGATGCCCACCCCCACCAGCGGATGGTCGAGGAAGGTCTCCCAGGCCACCTGCAGGCGTTCCACGCGGGCACCGGCGGAAGAATCACTGTCGCCCTGCTCCATCCGCTGCACGTCGCTGTGCAGCTCGCTCAGGCGCACCTGGTGACGCAGCTCCGGCACCGACAGCAACAGGGTCGCGCCGATCGCCAGCATGCCGGCCAGCACCGACAGGCGCGCCGCACCGGTGCGCCAGCGCAGGCTCAGTGCCAGCACCACCAGAAGCGCCAGCAGGGCGGCGAACACGCCGCGGCTGCCGGTCAGCACGATGGTGCCGCAGCCGGCGGCCGTGCCGAGGATCACCAGCGACCAGCGCCGCGACGGGCGACAGAACACCAGCAGCACCATCAACACCATCACGATGTCGGCCAGCACGATGGCGTTGGTGAACAACTCTGCGCGCGGGGCGCCACCCAGCACCTGCCACAGCGACATCGCGAAGGTGGCGAGCAGGCCGGTCAATGATCCGTACCAGAGCCACCGCAGGTTGGGACGCAGCGCGCAGACCCAGAGCGCGATCCACGGGATCACCACGAATCGCGAGCGGTTGTCGACGTCACGCAGGCCCTGCTCGAACAACACCACCGACAGTACGCCGAGCGCCAGCACCGCCAGCATCAGCCAGGCCAGCACTTTCACCGGCTGACCGGCCATGCCGCGCGCGCGCCACAGCAGCTCCGGCGCCAGCAGCGTGCTGAGCAGCAGCAGCAGGCCATACGGCAGCAGGTTGATCGGCACGGTCAGCACCAGTGCCGGCAGGCAGAACAGGCCCAGCTGGGCCAGCGCATGCGCGGCCCCATGGCGCCCACCGGCGGAACGCCCAGCGGGTCGTCGGCCATGGGGTTCAGGTTGTCCGGTGAAGCTGGCACGTCGGGAAGTATCGCTGCAATCTGCGGGAAGAACGGGAAGGACCAACGGAGGCCGTCCCAGCCTGCTGTTTTACTGCCTTTGGGCCCGCTTGGGCAGACTGGACAAGCCGGAATCGTGGTGGCTAGTCATGTTCCTGCAAACGCCGTTCACGTTCGCGCTCCTCTGCAGTGACCACGCAGGGCACCTTCACCGCTGCTGCCGGCACCAGCCACCAGCGCCGCCGGTTGGCCACGCCGGCCAGTTCAGAACGGTTGCGGTCGACGCACGACAGCATCGCGTATTCGTGCACCAGCAACCAGCGGCGTCCGGGCGCCAGCCGCTGCCAGCGCGTGGCCGCAATCAGCTGTTCGTCCCAGTCCGTCTCGAAACCGAAGGTCGCTGCGGGGCGGTCGGCCAACAGCAGATGCTGCTCCTTCCAGGCCACCAGCCCCAATTCGGCATCCGGTCCCAGACGGTCACCAACCGTGCGCATCAGGCCGCGGGCGGAACTGGAATCGTTCAGCAGCGGATAGCCGACCAGGCTGTACAGCACCCAGACCATCGCCAGGGTCGATACCAGCGCCAGATGCCGGCGACGGCCGCAGGCCAGCAGGCTCACTCCGCCCCACACGCCCATCGCCAGGATCGTCCAGGCCAGTGCGTCGACGGCGCCGGGCGCCAGCCCGCGGCTGTGGGTCAGGCGCAGCTCGAAGGCCGGCTCGCCCAGCACCGCCATCGCACCGGCCAGGGCCAGGCCCAGTGACAGCAGGCCGGTGAACACCCCCACCACGGCCTGCACATCGCGCCGCCTCAGCAATCCAGGCAACAGCGGCGCCAGCACCAGGCAGAACATCGGCAGTGCCGGCAGGATGTACACATCGCGCTTGCCGGCGGGAATCGAGAAGAACAGCACCACCATCAGCCACCAGGCCAGCGGCAGCAGGTAGCGCGGGTCGCGGCGGCGCAACCGGCGGCGCCACGCCGGAATCGCCCAGGGCAGGGCCAGGAACGCCGGGATCCACATCAGCGGCATCGTCGCCAGGAAGTACCAGGCGGGCTGGTGATGGTCCCAGGAATGGGCGTAGCGCCGCGCCGTCTGCTGGAACAGGATGTCGTCCATGTAGGCCAGGTACTCGTCCGAGCCGGTGGCAAAGCCGGCCAGCAGCATCGGCGCCAGCCACAACGACACCGCCAGCAGGAAGGCCAGCGGCGCCAGCCAGAAACGCGCGTCGCGCGCATGCAGTCCCACCCGTGGCCACTGCAACGCCGCGGCGATGGCCGCAGGCACGAGCATCAGCAGCGCCAGCATCCCCACGCCCTTGGTGATCACGCCGATGCCAGCAAAGAACCAGCCCAGCCACCACCAGCGCCAGCTTGGTCCCAGCAAAAGGTGGCGCAGCAGGCCGTAGTTGGCCAGGGTGATGAACAGCAGCAGCAGTGGGTCGATCTGCGCCTTCTTCGCCTGGAAGGTGAACTGCAGCGCGAACAGCAGCGCCCAGCCGGCGTACAGCCCCACCCGCCGCGTCCACAGGCGTCGCCCCAGGTCGACCACGCACCACAGCGTGCCCAGGGCCGCCAGCAGCGACGGCAGCAGGAAGGCCACGCGCCACTGCCCGACCAGGCCGTACAGCGTGGCCTGCCACCACATCAGCATCGGCGGCTTGTCCGAGTACAGCTCGGTGCCGCGATGCGGGAACAGCCACTGCCCGCTGTCGAACATCTGCTTGGCCACCAGCGCGAAGCGCGGTTCGTCCGACGGCCACGGATCACGAAGGCCCAGCCCGGCCCCCAGCACCAGCAGGGCCATCACCACGAACAACCACGTCTCGCGCGACGCGCGGGATTTCAGCATGGGACTCGGAACGTCAGCGGGGTCAGGCTGTTTTTAGCAGACGCGCGTAAAAGAAACCGTCAGCATCGTTGTCACCCGGCAGGCGCTGGCGCGCAATCCCCTCGCAATCGAGGCCGAATGTGTCATCCAGAGGCTGTGCCGCTGCGTCCGGATGCCACTTCAGGAAGGCTCGCACCTGATCGACGTTCTCGGCGCGCAGGATCGAACAGGTGGCGTACAGCAGCACGCCTCCCGGGCGCAGCATCGACCAGCAGGCCTCCAGCAGGCGGGCCTGCACGCCGACCAGCGCATCGATGTCCTCGGCGCGGCGGTGGAACATCACGTCCGGCTGGCGGCGGATCACGCCGGTGGCCGAGCACGGGGCATCCAGCAGGATGGCGTCGAACGGCGTGCCATCCCACCAGGCCCCGGGATCGCTGGCATCGGCCACCCGGGTCTGCGCGCCCTCACCCACACCGGTGCGGGTGTAGGTATCGCGGGCGCGCGCGAGTCGACGCGCATCGATATCGAGCGCCAGCAGGCGCAGACTGGGGTCACGTTCCAGCAGGTGCGCCGACTTGCCACCGGGTGCCGCACAGGCGTCCAGCACGCGGGCGCCGGTCGCGGGCGCCAGCGCGTCGGCTGCGCATTGCGCCGACAGGTCCTGTACCGACAGTGCACCGTCGGCAAAACCCGGCAGCTGGTTCACCGCAACGGGGGCCGCCAGGCGCAGTGCATCGGCGCAGAGCGCGCTGGGTTCGGCGGCAATGCCCGCCTCGGCCAGTGCCGCCAGTGCCTTGTCACGGCCGCCGTGCTGGCGGTTGGCACGCAGCCACAACGGTGCCGGTTGCAGGCTGGCGCTGAAGATCGCGTCGGCCTGTGCCGGCCAATCGCGTTCCACCGCATCGGCCAGCCATTCCGGGAAGGCATCGCGCGCCGGCTGCTCCGGGAAACCTTCGCGCTGCGCGCGGCGCAGGATCGCATTGACCAGGCCGGCCTGGCGCTCACGGCCCAGCGCACGCGCGGCATCGACCGTGGCCGACAGCGCCGCATGCGCCGGCAGTTCCAGAACGTCCAGCTGGGCGAAGCCCACCATCAACAGGGTGCGCAGATCGGCGTCGCGCGCCGACAGCGGCTTCTGCATCCACGACTGCAAGGCAGCGTCATAGGTACTGCGGCGACGCAGCACCGCAAAGCACAGCGCTTCCAGCAAGGCACGATCGCGGCTGTCGGCCAGCTTCGGCAGCGCCCAGGCCAGTTCGGCCTTCAATGAACGGCCACGGGTGAACACCTGTGCCAGCACACGTGCGGCCAGCATGCGGGTGGCCGCGCCCGGCGCCGCCTTGGCAACGGAGAAATCGTTCTGCTTCGACACCGCTTATGCTCCCACGCGCAGATCACGGCGGGCGTTGAGGTAGTCGGCGGCGGTGATCGCCTTGCCGCCTTCGCGCTGCAGCGTACGCAAGCGCAGTGCGCCCTGGCCGCAGGCGATGTCGATGCCATCGCGGCTGGCCGCCAGCACCGTGCCCGGCGCTTGGCCGTGGGCCTCCTCCAGCGCCACCGCGCCATGGATGCGCACGCGTTCGCCAGCCAGCGTCGCTTCGGCGATCGGCCACGGATTGAAGGCACGCACGGTACGCGCCAGCACATCGGCGCCCTGCGCCCAGTCCAGACGGGCTTCGGCCTTGTCCAGCTTGTGCGCATAGGTCACGCCCTGCTCCGGCTGCGGCCGCGCGATCGGCTTGATGCCGGCCCGCAGCAGGCCCAGGCCGTCGGACAGGACCTGTGCACCCAGCTCGGCCAGCTTGTCATGCAGCTGGCCACCGGTATCGGTGGCAGCGATCGGCAGTTCCTGGTGCAGCAGCACCGGGCCGGTATCCAGGCCCGCTTCCATCTGCATCAGGCACACACCGGTCTTTGCGTCACCGGCCTGGATCGCGCGCTGGATCGGCGCCGCCCCGCGCCAGCGTGGCAGCAGCGAGGCATGCACGTTCCAGCAGCCGTGGGTCGGGATCGCCAGTACCGCCTTGGGCAGGATCAGGCCGTAGGCCACCACCACCATCAGGTCCGGCTGCAGGTCGCGCAGCTGCTGCTGTGCAGCCTCGTCCTTCAGTGATTCAGGCTGGTAGACCGGAATGCCACGGGCCACGGCCTCGAGCTTGACCGGCGACGGTGCCAGGCCACGGCCACGGCCGGCCGGCCGGTCAGGCTGGGTATAGACGGCCACGACCTCGTGGTGGCGCGCCGCGGCGCGCAGCGACGACACCGCGAATTCCGGCGTACCGGCAAAGACAATCCTCATGGCTACCCCACTTGCAGGATGGAATCGTGCAGGAAACAAAACGGCGCCGTCGGCCGGCGCCGTGCAGCCCGCGCGCGTCGCGCAGGCACGGGCCACCCGAAGGGCGGCCCGGATGGGCGATCACGCCACGTGCTTGCGCTGCTTGGCCAGCTTCTTGCGGACCATCTCGCGCTTGAGCGGCGACAGGTAGTCGATGAACAGCTTGCCGTCCAGGTGGTCCATCTCGTGCTGGATGCAGGTGGCCAGTACTTCACCCGCCTCCAGCTGCTGTTCCTGGCCGTTGCGGTCCAGGTACTTCACGGTGATGGTGTCGGCGCGGGTGACGTCGGCGAAGATGCCCGGGACCGACAGGCAGCCCTCCTGGTACACCCGGCCCCCGTCCCTGGCGACGATTTCCGGGTTGATGAACACATGCGGTTCATTCTTTTCTTCACTGACATCGATGACCATGAAGCGCTTGTGCACGTCCACCTGGGTGGCCGCCAGGCCGATGCCCGGGGCGTCGTACATGGTCTGGAACATGTTGTCGATCAGTTCCTGGAAGGCCGGCGTGGTGACTTCGGCGGCGTCGATCAACGCAGCCTTGGTACGCAGGCGCGGATCGGGGAACTCGAGAATGGGGAGAAGGGCCATGGCTGTTTCCGGATAGGGGGCCGGCACGCCGGCATACGTCGCAGATTCTAGCTCCAACGCTTGCCTTGCGCCCCGGTTTCTGGACTATAGTGCGTGGACCTGTTGGGGAATCAGGGCTTCACACCTATGTTGCTTCGTTTTCGTACGGTCGTCGCCGCGGCGATGCTGACCGTGGCTGCCTATGCTACCGCCGTGGAAGTGAATGGCGGGCACCCGGACACCTATGTGGTCCGAAAAGGGGATACGTTGTGGGATATCGCCGCACGTTTCCTGCAGAAGCCTTGGCTGTGGCCGGAGATCTGGCAAGCCAATCCGCAGATCGCCAACCCGCACCTGATCTATCCAGGTGACGTGCTGAGCCTTGCCTACCTGGACCGGGTGACCGTGTCCCAGGCCGGCCCGCGCCAGGAGGCCCCGATCGACGCCATTCCGCTGGCCCAGGTCGAGCCGTTCCTGAAGCAGCTGAGCGTTGTCGACAGCATCAAGCAGCTGCCCTACGTGGTCGGCCTGGAGGACAGCCGCCTGCGCGTGTCCGGCGGTGACACCGTCTACGTGCGCCTGGCCGATGCCCAGGTGGGCCAGCGCTGGGCCGTGGTACGCCCGACCGTACGGTACGCCCAGCCCAAGCCGACCGAAGACCTGACCGCCAATGGCGACGTGACCCCGGGCAGCGGCAACCTGTGGAAGGCCTACAACGCGCCCAACGCCCGCCGTGGCGTGCTCGGCTACGAGCTGGCCCAGGTCGCTACCGGCACCATCACCCAGATTGCCGGCGGCAAGGTCGAGGCCTCCACGCTGGTGCTGGACAAGAACGACGGCGGCCGCGAAGTGCGCGCCGGTGACCGCCTGGTGCCGGTCGAAGCCAAGCCGTACGACCTGCAGTTCATCCCTCATGTACCCGCTGCCGGTGTCGAGGGTGTGGACGTGCGCGTGCTGGCCGTCACCGACATGTTCAATGCCGGTGGCCCGCGCGACGTGATCGCGATCTCGGCCGGCCGTGCCCAGGGCGTGGACAACGGTACCGTGTTCTCGCTGTGGCGCCCGGGCCGCCATGTGGCGCACCGCATGAAGTACCCGGGCTCCTCGCGCATGGACGACTCGCTCAGCACCGGCGCGGGCCGGGTCTCGCTGCCGGACGAGTATGCCGCGCACGCGATGGTGTTCCGTACCTTCGACAACGTCAGCTACGCGCTGGTGATGCAGGGCGTGAAGCCGGTGCAGGTGGGTTACAACGCGCTGCACCCGGACGCAAAGTAACCGTTGCCGGGCGTGCCGGCCGCTGCCCGGCAGGCGTCTGCGGGAAAACCTGACGATCACATGCGAAGGCGCCCTAGGGCGCCTTTGTTGCGTGCGGCCGATAGTGGGGGATGACCACGCATGCATATGAGGCGCTGCTGCGCCTGTTGATGGCGGGAGGCGCACTGGCGCCACGACGGGCCCTGCTGCAGGCCGCAGGCGGTGCGCAAGCCGCCATCGCGCAAGGCCCGGCGAACTGGCGCGCGCACGGCTGCACGCCGGAGCAATGCGCCGCGCTGGAACGTCCCGACGCCCGGGCGTGTGCATCCGCCCTGCGCTGGCTGGAACAGGACAACCATCACCTGCTGCCCTGCACCGATCCGGCCTTTCCACCCTCGTTGCTGGAGGTGCCCAACCCGCCGCTGGCGCTGTTCGTCGCCGGAGACCCCAGCCTGGCCTGGCGCCCGTCGGTGGCGCTGGTCGGCAGCCGTTCCCCACCCCGGGCGGGCGCGCACTGGCCGCGCGTTTTGCCGGCTGTTTCGTCGAGGCGGGCCTGGCGGTGACCAGCGGCCTGGCCGCAGGCATCGATGCCGCTGCGCACCAGGCCACGCTGGAGGCCGGTGGCTGCACCGTGGCGGTGATCGGCACGGGCCCTGACCGCGCCTATCCGGACAGCCACGCCCGGCTGCAGGCGCGCATCGCCGCCGAGGGCGTGGTGCTCAGTGAGTACCTGCCGGGTACGGCGGCCCGCCCAGGCCACTTCCCCGCGCGCAACCGGCTGGTAGCCGGGCTGGCGCTGGCCACCGTGGTGGTCGAGGCCGCGCAGCGTTCGGGCGCGCTGATCACCGCGCGCCTGGCCGCCGAGGCAGGCCGCGAGGTCTGTGCCCTGCCCGGATCGGTGCTCAACCCGCGCGCGGCGGGCTGCCACCGCCTGATCCGCGAGGGCGCGGCGCTGGTCGAGCGCCCCGAGGAGGTTCTGGAACTGCTCGCCCCTGCCCTTCGCCTGCAGCTGCCGGGCTTGCAATCGCGGCTGTCCACCCCCACTGAACAGGCACTGCCGGCCCTCCTGCCGGCGCGCTGGGCCGACGACCCTGACTACCAGTGCTTGTGGCGAGCCCTGGACCACAACCCAAGCGGTATGGATTCACTGATCACGCGCTGTGGATTGACGGCGCCCCAGGTGTCCTCCATGCTGCTGGCCATGGAACTGGCGGGAATCGTGGTGTGCGTACACGGCCGCTACTGTCGAACTCCCTAGTTTCTTCACCTCCACAGCGTCGCGCGACGCAGGCCGAGGGGCAATGAAAGAGAGCATCCTGGATGTACTGCTGTACCTGTTTGAACACTATTTCAGCGAAGATGCGGACCTGATCCGTGACCGCGATTCGCTGCAGAACGGCCTGATCCAGGCCGGTTTCAGCCCCACCGAGATCAACAAGGCGTTCGACTGGCTCGATGCCCTGGCCGCGCAGCGGCCGAGCGTGGCCCAGGCGCGGGTCGATGGCCCCGTGCGCATCTACCATGGTCCCGAGCTGGACAAGCTGGATGTGGAATGCCGCGGCTTCCTGCTGTACCTGGAACAGCACGGCATCCTCGACGCCGACCAGCGCGAGCTGGTGCTGGACCGGGCGATGGCCCTGGACCAGGACGAACTGGACCTGGACGACCTGAAATGGGTCGTGCTGATGGTGCTGTTCAACCAGCCCGGCTCCGAAGCGGCCTATGCCTGGATGGAGACGCAGATGTTCATGGACGAGCCAGAACCCCTTCACTGACCGTACACTTGGGGGCATAGCGCATTCAGGAGCGTCCCCGTGAGCGAGTGGTTCCATGCAGAAGGCAACCGGCAGCAAGGCCCGCTGCCGGCGGAACAGTTGGTCGAGTTGTTCCGAAACAACCAGATCTCCCTGGACACCCTGGTCTGGCGCGACGGCCTGCCGCAATGGCAGCCCTTGCGCACCGTTGTCGACGAGCTGGGCCTGATCGTGCCGGCGCTGGACGTTGCTGCGCCGGCCCAGCAACCCGAGCCGGAACCGGAACCGGTGGCCCCGCCTCCGCCGCAGCCGCCTGTACTGCCGCCGTCCACGCCCTATGCCACCCAGGCGGCGGCTGGGGTCCTGCCGCCGCCGAAGAAGAAGCTCTCCGGTTGCGCCCTGACCGCGATCATCGGCGGCGGCCTGCTGCTGGTACTGGTACCGATCATGGCCATCCTCGCGGCGATCGCCCTGCCCGCATACAAGGACTACACCGTGCGTGCCAGGATCGCGACCGCGGTCAATGCCCTGCAGCCGCTGAAACAGCAGGTGCAGCACTTCGCCGACGATGAAGGCCGCTGCCCCGGCGCCAACGATGCCGGTTTCCCGGCCCCGGGGACTTCAGCCAGGCCGGCCTGTCGGCGGTGAACATCGGCCGCTTCAACAACGGCCACTGTGGCATCGAAGCAACGCTGGCCGTGCCCGGCAAGAGCCTCGATGGCGACCTGCTGTGGCTGGAATATGATCGCGACAGCGGCCGCTGGGAATGCAGCGGTGAAAGCGACGACAAGTACCTGCCGCCGTCGTGCCGCGGCTGAGCCACGCGCACGGCAGCACCTCCAAGGACGATCCAACAGGGAACATGCAATGACTGAGTGGTACTACGCCGTAGGACAGCAACGCCAGGGCCCGCTGTCGGTCCAGGAGATCCGCCAGCGCTTCCAGCGCGGCGAACTGAACCTGGACACCCTGGTCTGGCGCGAAGGCATGGCCCAGTGGGCTGCACTGCGCCAGGTGGTCGATGAACTGGGCCTGCAGACGCTGGCCGACGCCAGCACCGCCACTGCCAGTGGCGGCTTCGACCTGCGCAGCGACTACGCCGCCATCGACAACGGCACTGCGCCGCTGCCTGGCACGGGCGCGCTCAGCAGCTCACCCTACAACGCACCGGCCGCCGCCGCTGCCGGTGGCGCGCGGCCGGTGATCGGCGGCGAGGTGGTCTACGCCGGCTTCTGGAAGCGCGTCGCGGCCTACATGATCGACTACTTCGTGCTGGCCGTGCCGGGCGGCATCATCGGCGCCATCATCGGCGTGGTGCTTGGCGCCAGCATGGGCGCGGTGGGCAGTGGCGAGACCTCCATCGAAATCGTCGCGCAGCTGGCCAGCGCGCTGATCAACATGGTCATCGGCGTGGCCTACTACACCTGGTTCCATTCCTCCCAGGGCGGCGCCACGCTGGGCAAGATGGCGGTCGGCATCAAGGTCGTGCGCAGCAATGGTGACCGCCTGACCCGTGGCCGCGCCTTCGGTCGCTACTGGGCCATGCTGCTGAGCAGCTTCACCCTGGGGATCGGCTTCCTGATGGCCGCCTTCACCGAGCGCAAGCAGGGCCTGCACGACATGATCTGCGACACCCTGGTGGTCGACCGCTGGGCCTACACCGACCAGCCGCAGCTGCAGCGCCATGAGCTGGGTACGGTCACCATCGTGATCCTGGTACTGACCGGCCTGCTGACGGTGGCGGGCCTGGTGCTGCTGGTGGCTGCGGTCGGCTTCATCGCCAAGATGGCCTCATGAACGGCCATCCTCACGTCTGGCTGCTTGACAGGGGCTGGCCGGGCGTGATTCCTCTAATAAGGTGAAACCTGAACGCCCGGCACACTACCGGGCGTTCAGCGTATTGATTTGTCCGTGGCCGCTTCACTAATGCGGCCGTTTGCTCCACCCTAGCGGCCCCTTCCCTGCGGCTCGCCCCACAGACACTGCTGCCATGCCCAAGCACCTGCTCATCGTCGAATCGCCGGCCAAGGCCAAGACGATCAACAAATACCTCGGCAAGGACTACACCGTCCTGGCCTCGTATGGGCATGTGCGTGACCTGATTCCGAAGGAAGGCGCGGTCGACCCGGACAACGGGTTCGCCATGCACTACGACGTGATCGACAAGAACGAAAAGCATGTCGATGCGATCGCCAAGGCCGCCAAGGGCGCCGACGACATCCTGCTGGCAACCGACCCGGATCGCGAGGGTGAAGCGATCAGCTGGCATATCGCCGAGATCCTGAAGGAACGCGGGCTGGTCAAGGACAAGCCGATGCAGCGCGTGGTGTTCACCGAGATCACCCCGCGCGCCATCAAGGAAGCGATCAGCCAGCCGCGTGCGATCGCCAGCGACCTCGTCGACGCCCAGCAGGCCCGCCGCGCACTTGACTACCTGGTCGGCTTCAACCTGTCGCCGGTGCTGTGGCGCAAGGTGCAGCGCGGCCTGTCTGCCGGCCGCGTGCAGAGCCCGGCGCTGCGCATGATCGTCGAGCGCGAGGAAGAGATCGAAGCCTTCATCGCCCGCGAGTACTGGTCGATCGCTGCCGAGTGCGCGCACCCGTCCCAGCACTTCAATGCCAAGCTGGTCAAGCTGGACGGGCAGAAGTTCGAGCAGTTCACCGTCACCGATGGCGACACCGCTGAAGCGGCGCGCATGCGCATCCAGCAGGCCGCGCAGGGTTCGCTGCACGTCACCGACGTGGCCAGCAAGGAGCGCAAGCGCCGCCCGGCGCCGCCGTTCACCACCTCCACCCTGCAGCAGGAAGCCTCGCGCAAGCTCGGCTTCACCACCCGCAAGACCATGCAGGTGGCGCAGAAGCTGTATGAAGGCGTGGCCATCGGCGACGAAGGCACCGTCGGCCTGATTTCGTACATGCGTACGGACTCGGTGAACCTGTCGCAGGACGCGCTGGCGGAAATCCGCGACGTGATCGCCCGCGACTACGGCATCGCCTCGCTGCCGGACCAGCCCAACACCTACCAGACCAAGTCGAAGAACGCCCAGGAAGCGCACGAAGCCGTACGCCCGACCTCGGCCCTGCGCACCCCGTCGCAGGTCGCCCGGTTCCTTACCGACGACGAGCGGCGCCTGTACGAGCTGATCTGGAAGCGTGCGGTGGCCTGCCAGATGATCCCGGCCACGCTCAACACCGTCAGCGTCGACCTGTCGGCCGGCAGCGAACACGTGTTCCGCGCCAGCGGCACCACCGTGGTCGTGCCCGGCTTCCTGGCCGTGTACGAGGAAGGCAAGGACAACAAGAGCGCCGAGGACGAAGATGAGGGCCGCAAGCTGCCCGCGATGAAGCCGGGCGACCGCATCCCGCTGGAACGCATCCTGGCCGAACAGCATTTCACCCAGCCACCGCCGCGCTACACCGAAGCGGCGCTGGTGAAGGCGCTGGAAGAGTACGGCATCGGCCGTCCCTCGACCTACGCTTCGATCATCCAGACCCTGCTGTTCCGCAAGTATGTGGAAATGGAAGGCCGTAGCTTCCGCCCGTCCGACGTGGGCCGCGCGGTGTCCAAGTTCCTGTCCAGCCACTTCACCCAGTACGTGGATTACGACTTCACCGCCAGGCTTGAGGACGAGCTCGATGCCGTCTCGCGCGGTGAGGAAGAATGGATCCCGCTGATGGCCCGTTTCTGGGAGCCGTTCAAGGAACTGGTCGAAGACAAGAAGGAATCGGTCGACCGCGCCGAGGCCAGTGGCGCGCGCGAGCTCGGCACCGACCCCAAGACCGGCAAGCCGGTCAGCGTGCGGCTGGGTCGTTTCGGGCCGTATGCCGCCATCGGCAGCACCGCCGAGGACGCCGAGGAAAAGCCGAAGTTCGCCTCGTTGCGCCCCGGCCAGTCGATGCACACCATCTCGTTGGAAGACGCGCTGGAACTGTTCCTGATGCCGCGCGCGCTGGGCGAGGACAATGGTGAGCCGGTCAGCGTCGGCATCGGCCGCTTCGGCCCGTTCGCCAAGCGCGGCAGCACCTACGCCTCACTGAAGAAGGAAGACGACCCGTACACCATCGACCTGGCCCGCGCCGTATTCCTGATCGAAGAGAAGGAAGAGATCGCGCGCAACCGGATCATCAAGGAGTTCGAGGGCAGCGACATCCAGGTGCTGAACGGCCGCTTCGGCCCGTACATCAGCGATGGCAGGATGAACGGCAAGATCCCCAAGGATCGCGAGCCGTCATCGCTGACCCTGGCTGAAGTGCAGCAGCTGATGGAAGAAACCGGCAAGCCGGTGCGCAAGGGCTTCGGCGCCAAGAAGGCCGCTGCGAAGAAGGCACCGGCCAAGAAGGCTGCGGTGAAGAAGGAAGCAGCGCCGAAGAAGGCCGCGGCCAAGAAAGCGCCGGCCAAGAAGGCTGTGAAGAAAGCTGCCGCAAAGAAGGCACCGGCGAAGAAGGCCGTCAAGAAGACCGCTGCAAAGAAGTAGATCCACGCCATGCGCGGATGAGGGGTAGTGCCGGTCGCTGGCCGGCAACACCTGGAAGCCTCGGATGCCGGCCAGCGGCCGGCACTACCGAGCGGGCGCGTTCCACCCCTTCTGCACGCAGCGGGGGATAATGGAGGCCCACGCCGGGCCGGTCGCCGTCATGAAAGAACTCACCCTGAACTCTGCTGTCGCCACGCTCCGCGCCGGTGGCGTGATCGCCTATCCGACCGAAGCGGTCTGGGGCCTGGGCTGCGATCCGTCACATGAAGCCGCGGTGCACGCGGTGCTGCGGCTGAAACAGCGCCCGATCGAGAAGGGCATGATCCTGGTCGCCGCCGAACTGTCGCAGCTGGAGGGCTGGGTCCGCCTGCAGGCGCTGCCCGACGCCCGCCAGCGTGCGGTTCTGGCCAGCTGGCCGGGCGCCAACACCTGGATCCTGCCGGCCGGTCCGCGCGCCCAACCGTGGGTCACCGGTGAACACAGCGGCATCGCCGTACGCATCAGCGCCCACCCACTGGTCGCCGCCCTGTGCCGCGCCTGGGGCGGGCCGCTGGTCTCCACCAGCGCCAACCTGGCAGGTGAACCGCCGGCACGCAGTCGCGCCGAGCTGGATCCGCGCCTGCTGCGCCTGCTCGATGGCCTGCTCGATGGCGAGACCGGTGGCCTGGCCCAACCGACCCCGATCCGCGACGCGCTCAGCGGCAACGTGCTGCGCTCCTGAGCGGACGATTGCACTGCCACGCACAATCACGCACCCTGCCGCCATGAACCTGCTGCGCACCGCCTTGGGCCTGTGCCTGCTGCTGCCATGGACCGCACCGGCCGCAGAGGACGTGCGCGTCTATCGCTGCGTCGCCAGCAATGGCGCCGTGGCCCTGCAGGACAGGCCCTGCAGCAGCGGCCGGCAGGAAGTGCGCGACCTGCAGCGCCCGCGCGACCCGACGCCACGGGTGGTGCGCAGCGATGCGACGCCCGCGCCTCCCGACGAGGTTCCGGTGATGCGCGATCGCGAAGTCCGCCACGTCTACATCCAGCCGCCACAGCCGTTGTACGAATGCGTGAGCGACGACGGTCGCCGCTATACCAGCGACAACAACGAGGGCAATCCGCGCTGGGTACCGTTGTGGACCAGCGTCTGGCTTCCGCACGGGCACCACGGCCCGGTCCATCCCGGCCCACGCCCGGCCTTCGGCACGCCGGTCGGCCCCCCATCGGTGAAGGAACCGGCTACCGGCCGCCCGCGGTGGGTGTCGGTGTGCAGGTTCCGGCCGGCAGCGTGCTGGTCCGCGACAGCTGCCATGCGCTGCCGCCGCAGGAAGTCTGCGCGCGCCTGCGCGACCGCCGCTGGGAACTGGACCGCCGCTACAACAGTGCGCTGCAGAGCGAGCGTACTGCCATCAGCAACGAACAGCGTGGCATCGACGCACGCCTGTCGCGGGACTGCGACCGCTGAGCGCAGCACCTGCCGTGGCATGTACGCTGTGCGCATGAAGAACCTGATCTGGCTGGCCCTGGGCCTGTTCGCCGGCAACGCAGTGGCCGACGACGGGGTGATCTACCGCTGCACCTCCAGCAACAGCGATGTGCCCACCCTGCAACGTACGCCCTGCCCTGCCGGCAGCAAGCAGCAGGTGGTGCGGATTCCGGCCGCTGCCAGTGCGTCGCCCACGCCGACCCCTGTGCCGTCGCCACCCGAACCGGCGGCGGCGGGTATGCCGCCGGCTTCCGCGCCCAGCCCCCGCCGCCCCGGCGAAGGACGCACGATCATGGAAGCCGGCATGGTCGAACGCGAAGGCGGCGATCTGATACTCGACAGTGCATCGCTGCCACGCCAGGCTGATGCCGCGCCGGACAGCAATGCGCCGCCGAAGCCGCCGCTGCCGCCCATCTTCCAGTGCACCGACAGCCAGGGCGGTGGCTACCTGCACGAATACGAAGCTGCCCCCGGCCGCTGCGAACTGATGACCGTGCAGGGCCTGGGCGGCGCCACACCGGTCAATGCTGCAGGCTGCGAAGTGGTGCGCGACCGCTGCGAGGAACTGCCGGAAGCGCAGCGCTGCAGCAGCTGGCAGCAACGCTTCCGCGACGCACGTGGCCGCGAGCGGTTCGCCTCGCCGGAGAACCGCGACAAGGCCCGCGGGGAACGCGAACGGTTGCAGGGCGTGCTGGAGGCCAGCAACTGCCCGGTACCGGGGTGACTGCCATGCGGTAGTGCCGGCCGCCGGCCGGCAACTGCAATCACCTGAAGATCCCGTGGTTGCCGGCCAGCGGCCGGCACTACCACCGCATGATCAGAACCCGTAGCGCAGGAAACCGCCATCCACTGCGATGCATTCGCCGGTGACATAGCTGGCCGCCGGCAGGCACAGGAAGCCCACGGCTGCGGCCACTTCCTCCGGTTCACCGATGCGGCGCATCGGCGTGCGGTTGACCACTTCCTCGTAGTAGTCCGGGTCCGACAATGGACCGGACGTGCGCCGCGTGCGGATGTACCAGGGCGCCACCGCGTTGACCCGGATGCCATCCTCCGCCCACTCGACGGCCAGGTTGCGCGTCATCTGGTGCATCGCGGCCTTGGTCATGCCATAGACCACGCCACTGCGCACGTGGGTCAGGCCGGACACGCTGCCGACGTTGACGATGGACGACGACGCATGCCGCGCCAACAGCGGATGCGCGTAGCGCGACAGCTCGAAGGCCGAGAACAGGTTGGTCTCGAAGATCTTGCGCCATTCGTCCTCGGAATACTCCGTGGCCGCCTTGGTGACGTTGCCACCGGCGTTGTTGACCAGGATGTGCAGGCCATCGCTGTGGTCTTCCACCCAGTCCAGGATCTGCCGGCGGTCCTCGTCATCGGAGACATCGGCAGCCAGCGCGTGCACCTGGTGCTGCGGATACACGTCCAGCAGTTCGTCGCGCGCCGTCTCCAGCATATCGATGTCACGGCCCACGATCATCAGGTCGGCACCGAGGCCGGCCAGTTCGTGCGCGATGGCCAGGCCGATGCCGGCGCTGGCGCCCGTAATCAGGGCAGTCTGGCCGTCCAGGCGCCACCGTTGCTGGGTCATGTGTCCTCCGGGGCCGCGCCCGCTGTGTTTCGATGCCGCAAGGATACGCGCTCACGGCGGCGCTCGGCCGGGGATGCGACACTTGCCCATACGCCCACCGCGGAGAGCCGCCATGCGCATCCTGATCCTGTCCACGTCGCTGCTGGCCAGCCTGCTGCTGGCGGCCTGCCAGCGTCCGCCCACGCCGAACCCGGAGAAGCCACCGGTGCCACGAGCGATGTCGCGTGCGATCAACGAGCCGCTGGACCGCGCCAAGGACGTGCAGAAAACCGTCGATGAGGCTGCCGCGCGTGAGCGCAAGGCCGAGGCCGACGCGGCGCAATGACCGGTGGGGTCAGAGCCCTTTGCGAAGCCAAGGGATCCGCCCCCATGAACGAAAACGCCCGGCCTGAGCCGGGCGTTTTCATTCGATAGCGTTGCCGGTCAGAACCCGCAGAAGCAGTACGCCAGCGCCTTCACCGGTGCGCCGTTGCCCTTTTCGCGGGCCGCGTTCTCGACGAAGCGCAGCTGCGTGTCCACTTCCGGCATCGTGCGTGCCAGCATCATCCGCGCCATGCCCGAATCGGACAGCATCCAGGCACCGGCATGACTGCCGGCGAAACCGCTGACGAACTGCGCGAACGGCGTGGCTGCCTTCTCGATGTAGCGCACGCGATAGGCATCGGACTTGCCCAGCTTGGCGCGGCTGGCCGCATCGGCCACCGCATCCCTCAGGCCACCGAAGGCATCGACCAGGCCGCGTTCCTTGGCCTGTGCACCGCTCCACACGCGGCCGCGGGCCACCTCGTCCACGGCCTCGACCGGCTTCTTGCGCGCGTCGGCGACGCGACCTGTGAAGTCGGCGTAGCCTTTGTTGATCACCGACTGGATGACCTGTCCCACGGCCGGATCCATCGGGCGGGTGACATCGAATGCACCCGCAAAACGGGTGGTGCCGACACCGTCAGTGTGCACGCCGATCTTGTCCAGCGCGCGGCTGAAGTTCGGTACCATGCCGAAGATGCCGATCGAACCAGTGATGGTCGACGGATCGGCGTAGATGCGATCGGCATTCATGCTGATCCAGTAGCCACCGGAGGCAGCCAGGTCGCCCATCGACACCACCACCGGCTTGCCAGCGGCCTGCAGCGCCACCACTTCACGGCGGATCTGCTCGGAGGCGAACACCTCACCGCCCGGCGAATCGACGCGCAGCACCACGGCCTTCACGTTGTCGTCGTCGCGCGCGGCGCGCAACAGCGCTGAGGTCGACTCGCCGCCGATGCGGCCGGCCGGCAGGTCGCCACCGCTGATCTCGCCGGCAGCCACCACCACGGCCACCTGCGGACGCGAGTCCACCGGGTTGCGGCGGGCGTCGAGCAGGGCCAGGTAACGGCCGAAGTCGACGTTGCGGAAACCACCGTCGGCGTCTTCGTCGGCCACGCCGCGCTCGATCATCAGATCCTCGAATTCCTCGCGGGTCTTCAGCGCGGTCACCAGCTTCTGCTGCAGCGCGAACTTGGCCAGGTCGCCACCGGCGGCGGCAATGCCTTCCGGCAGCGTGTCGATGCCGGCAGCCAGCTGTGCCGGATCCAGGCGGCGCGCCTTGGCGATGTCGCCCAGGTAGCGCTGCCACACATCGTTCATCCAGAACAGGTCGGCTTCCTTGGAGGCCGGCGACGCGGCGTCAAGCACGTACGGTTCGGCCGCGGACTTGTACTCGCCCACCTTGAACAGGTGCACGTCCACGCCCAGCTTGTCCTGCAGGCCGGTGCGGAAGTACTGGCGGTAGCGGCCGAGGCCTTCGAGCACGACCGAACCCATCGGGTCCAGGTAGACCTCGTCGGCCTGTGCAGCCAGCAGGTACTGCGACTGGCCCATGCTCTCGCTGTAGGCCACCAGCTGCTTGCCGGAAGCGCGCAGGTCCTGCAGCGCGGCGGCGACTTCACGCAGCGAGGCGAAGCCCGACGGCTGCAGCTTGTCCAGCTCCAGCACCACGCGCTCGATCTTCTTGTCTTCCTTGGCCGACTCGATCACCCGCAGCAGGTCGCGCAGCTGGATCTCTTCGGCACCGTTGTCACCCACGGCCTTGGCCAGTGCGCGGCTGACCGGATCGGCACTGAACTGCTCGACCAGGCGGCCTTCCGGCGCGATCACGAGCGTCGTGCGGTCCTGCAGCGACTTGCTGGCACCGGCACCCATGCCGGCGGCGATGACGAACATCACCAGCAACAGGAACAGCAGGCCGAAGAACACCAGGTTGAGGATCAACCGGCGGGTGAAGTTCATGACGTCCCACAGCCCGATGAAGAAACTGGCGACGGGGTTGCGACGCGCCGGGGGCAGCGGGGGCACGGGTTGATTCATGGAACGCTCCGGATGGCTTCTTGCCGTGGTACCAGCATAGCCGGTGCCGCGTGATGCGGCATCGGACACAAGTCAGGGGATCGCCCGCCATGGGTCGGCATGGCGGGCAGGACGATCAGGACAGCGCGGACTGCCCGATGCGCTGGCTGCTGCGGCGCAGGCGCCAGCCCATCAGGATGGCAGCGGCGGTCAGGCCGACGATCAGGCCGATCCACATGCCCTGCGGGCCCATGCCCAGCCCCAGGCCAAGCCCGGCGCCGAGCGGCATGCCCAGGCCCCAGTACGCGAACATGGCGATGAACATCGGCACGCGGGTGTCCTTGAGGCCGCGTAGCGCACCCGCCGACAGCACCTGGATGCCGTCCGGGAACTGGAAGGTGGCCGCGTACAGCAGCAGGGTCGAGGCCAGGCCGGCCACTGCCAGGTCGTTGGTGTACACACCGACGATGGCATCGTGGCCGAACAGCAGCACCGCCGCTGACAACGTCTGCGTGCCCATGATGATCGCGTAACCGGCCCACGCCGCACGCCGTACGCCGAAGCCGTCACCACGGCCGACCGCATGGCCGACGCGCACGGTGGTGGCCTCGGCCACGCCCATCGGGATCATGAAGCACAGCTGCGCGACGTTGATCGCGATCTGGTGTGCCGCCGCTTCATTGGCACCCAGGCGGCCGATCAGCAAGGCGGTGACGATGAACAGGCCGCCTTCCATCAGCACGGTGATGCCGATCGGCAGGCCGGTGCGCAGCAGCTCCCAGATCGCCTTCCAGCGCGGTCCCTCGAAGTGGGAGAACAGCTGCAGATGGGCAAAGCGCTTGGTCCGCCACAGATACAGGGCGAATGCGGTCGCCTGCAGCCACATCATCACCGCCGAAGCGATGCCCAGGCCCTCGGCCCCCAACTCCGGGAAGCCGAGCTTGCCATTGGCCAGCACGTAGCCCATCGGCGCCAGCACCAGCAGGCCACCGAAGCCGAGCAGCATGGTCGGCAGCGTCCAGTGCATGCCCTCGCTGAGATAACGCATGCAGAAGTACAGGGTCAGCGCCGGGCCACCCCAGCGCACCGCATGCAGGAACGCAGTCGCCCCCGGCACGATGTCCGGCGCGATGCCGAAGGCCGGCAGCAGCGGCGGCACCACGGTGAGGAAGGTGAACATGATCAGCCCCAGCCCCAGCGCCAGCCACAGTGCCTGGCGGAACAGCGGGCCGATCTCGCGCTCGCGGCCGGCGCCGTGCAGCTGCGACACCGAAGCGGTGAGCGAGATCAGGGTGCCGATCGGAATCAGCATCGGCAGCCACAACAACGCCGTACCGATGGTGACTGCGGCAAGGGTCGCCGTAGCGTGGTGGCCGGCAATCACGTTGTCGACGAAGGAGATCAGACCGGTGGACACATGGCCCAGCACGAGCGGCAGGGCGAGCAGACCGGTGGCGCCGACTTCCTTGCTGAAGCGCGGCGTGGAGGTTGCAGTAGACATAAGGTGCTTGACGCGAACTGCGGTTGCGCGCGAAGGGCACAGGCACCGGGTTGCGGGCGCCCATCTTACGCGGGCGGCGCCTGCATTCCCATGACATGGCGTGAATGCTGGGTTTCAGCCGCCCCAAGCAAAAAGGGGACGGAGGGGATTAAGTCGCATTCGGCACTGACTGGCCTGATACGACTTAATCCCCTCCGTCCCCTTTTCTACTGGCCGGCCTGGCGCTTTAGCCAGCTGTCGCGCTCGGCGGCGGGCACGGCGAGGAAGGCGCTGCGTACCGTGTCGCGTTCCTGCGGCGGCGTGCGCTGCGCGACCAGGGCCAGCTGGGCCAGCTGCGCCGGGTTGAGCTGGCGCAGCACGGCCAGCGCGGTCTCGCGTTGCTCCGGTGGCACGAATCCGAACAGTCCGTGCAGCTTGGGGAATTCAAGGCCCAGCTGCGGGCCCAGCCGCCATCCGGCGCGGAACGCCTGATCCTGCGCCTGGAATTGCTGCCGCATGCGCTGCTGTTGATCGGCCGGCAGCGAATTGAAGCGCGCAGCCGCCTGACGGATTCGCTCGCGCTCTGCTTCCGGCAATGCGCGCCAGGCGGCGTAGTCGGCACGGCGCTGTCGCTGCTGCTGCGTATCCAGCTGAGCGAATTCGGCAGGTGCTGTTGCAGCGGCCGACGCCGGCGTGGCCGGCGAACTGCCCGGAACCGGTGGCGGCAACGGCACGCTCAACGGCTGCGGTGCGGCGGACAGCGACAGCGGCAGGGTCAGCAGCAGGCTGGCGAGCACGGACTTATTCATCGGCGGCAGCCGTTTCCAGCGTGGCACTGGCCGGCTCCGGCCGGCTCGGCTTGGCTTGCGATTCATCCACCGGCAGCGGGCCGCCCGCGGCAGTCCACGCGTACAGGTCGGCATCGGCGACCAGCGGGTAGTCGCGATCTGCCAGCATCGCTGCGTCATCATTGGCTTGCGCCTGGCCCGCGTCCGGTATGGCGTCCACCTTGCTCGGTGGCAGGGCTTCCACGGTCACCGGACCGGCTTCGCCCACCACGCCCTCCGGCAAGGGTGCATCGCTGCCGAACGAATGTCCCTGCAGGTGGCGCCACCCCAGCGCGGCGGCCAGCAGTACCGCCACCGTCACCAGCAGGATCAGCGGACCGCGCCAGCGCGGCCTGGCATTCGCGCGGCGGCGCTTGCCGTTGGCGGCCGCACGCTCGTCCCGCTGCGGTGCGCGCCAGCTGGAGGCCGGTGCTTCATTGTGGGTGGTGGGTGCGGCCGGCTGCTGCAGTTGCTGCAGGCGCGTGGCCGGCAGGTCACGGACACGCGCCTGTACCTGCTCGGCCAACTGGCGCCAGGCCACGGCATCGGGCCGGCCCTGGGCATCACGCGGGCAGGCATCGGCCAGCAGGTGCTGGTAACCGGCCTCGTCCTGGTCGAGCACGCGCATGGCGATGCCCTCGTCCAGGCTGCCGCCCACCCGCAGCAGCAGCGCCAGTCGTGGAAGTGGCGGCATCGCGCCCAACGCGGCCAACGACGGCGCCCACTGCCCGCCCGCCGGCTCGCGCAGCGCCTGGCGCTGGCCCAGCAGGGTCCAGAAGCGGGTCGGCCATTGCGCCATCGGCAGGTCGCTGGCGACCGCCGCAAACGCGCGCATCACTGCCACCAGGGTCTGCTCGGCACGGGCTGCATCGCCGCACTGCAGTTCAGCCACCACCAGGGCGCGGCGTTCGACGCCACGCAGGAACGCCGACAGCGCGCCGGCCGCGGTCGAGGAAACAGGGGCGGGCACAGCCGTCATCGGTCACTCCAAAGGTCTGCCGGCATGATAGCGGCAGCCCATCGGCACCCGTAGGACTTGCGCCCACAGGCACTTCGTGCTGCAGGTTGTGCACAGCACCACGCTCCCCGCGCGGGAAATTGCGGCATGCCGCTGAATTCACTCTGTTTCAGCAATGTTTCACACTCAAGTTGTTGATTTTGAACGCCTTTCAAGTGTGGCGATTTTTTGACCAACCCAAGGGTGAGCTCGTCGCCATCGGCCTCCTGCGTTCCCGTCGACCGGTAACGCACAACGTTATCCACAGAACATGTGGATAAGACTGAATCTCCAATGGACACCGATATTTAGGTGACATTTATGATTCAACGGTCGTCGCCCGTCTGCCCCCTGCCATTCGCGCGTGCATGGCCCGTTACACTGGCCCGATGCTTTCACCCATTCCGACCCTGCAGGTCGCCCTGCCCGTCCCCCTGCCCCGCCTGTTCGACTACCTGTCGCCGGAGGGCGATGGCCCCACGGCCGCGGTCGGCTGCCGCCTGAAGGTGCCGTTCGGCAACCGCGAGCTGGTCGGCGTGGTGGCCGGCCACGGCCAGACCGACGACGGCCAGGGACTGCGCCAGGTGCTGGCCTGGTGCGACCGGCAGCCGCTGCTGCAGGGCGAACTCTGGCAGAGCCTGCAGTGGCTGGCGCGCTACACCCATGCGCCACTGGGCGAGGTGCTGAGCACCGCCCTGCCCGGCCCGCTGCGCCATGGCGAGGCCCTGCCCGACACCCACCACTGGGGTTGGCAGCTGACCACCGAAGGCCACGCCCAGCGCGAAAAGCTGCGCGCCGGAAGCCGTCCGCGGCAGCTGGCCGAGCTGCTGGCAGGAGCGATCGTGGATGAGGACGTGCTCGGCGAACGCATGGCCGACTGGCGCACCGCTGCACGCAGCCTGGCCAAGCGCGAGCTGGCCGAGCGCGTGGCGATGACGGTGGCACCGCAGCATGCGCAGCCGCTGCCCGGCCCCACGCTCAACCCGGACCAGGCCGGGGCGGTGGCTGCGATCAACGCTGCCGACGGCTTCCAGCCGTTCCTGCTGGACGGCGTGACCGGCAGCGGCAAGACCGAGGTCTACCTGCAGGCGATCATCCATTGCCTGGCGCAGGGCAGGCAGGCGCTGGTGCTGGTACCGGAAATCGGCCTGACCCCGCAGACCCTGGCACGTTTCCGCGGCCGCCTGGGCATCGCCGTGCACGCCTTGCATTCGGGGTTGAACGACAACGAGCGCGCGCGCGTCTGGGCGGCCGCCTCCCGAGGCGAAGCGCGGGTCATCGTCGGCACCCGCTCGGCGGTTTTCACGCCATTGCCGCAGGCCGGCCTGCTGATCGTCGACGAGGAACACGACGGCAGCTACAAGCAGCAGGACGGCATCCGTTACCACGCGCGCGATTTCGCTCTGGTGCGCGCCAAGGCGCTGGGCATTCCGGTGCTGCTCGGCAGCGCCACCCCTTCACTGGAAACGCTGCACAACGCCTACGCCGGGCGCTACACGCACCTGCGCCTGAAGCAGCGCGCCGGCGATGCGCGGCCACCGCGCGTGCGCATCCTCGATGTACGCAAGCGGCCGCTGCACGATGGCCTCTCGGCCGATGTGCTGGCTGGCATCGGCGAACACCTGCAGCGTGGCCAGCAGGTGCTGGTGTTCAAGAACCGCCGTGGCTACGCACCGGTGCTGCTGTGCCACGACTGCGGGTGGACCGCGCCGTGCCAGCGCTGCGATGCGCCGATGACCGTGCATGGCGGCGGCCGACGCCTGCAATGCCACCACTGTGGCGCGCGCCAACCGGCGCCGTTGGCATGCCCGGCCTGCGGCAGCCTGGCGCTCCAGCCGCAGGGCATCGGCACCGAACGCCTGGAAGAACACCTCACCGCCGCCTTCGCCGATTTCCCGGTGGTGCGCATCGACCGTGGCACCACCTCACGCCGCGATGCGCTGGAGCAGCAGCTGGCGAAACTGGGCGACCAGCCCGGCATCCTGGTCGGCACGCAGATCCTGGCCAAGGGCCACGACCTGCCGAAGCTGACCCTGGTGGTGGTGGTCGGCATCGACGAAGGCCTGTTCTCCGCCGACTTCCGCGCCAGCGAGAAGCTGGCGCAGCAGCTGATCCAGGTGGCCGGTCGTGCAGGACGTGCGCGTGACCCCGGCGAGGTCTGGCTGCAGACCCATCACCCTGGTCACCCGCTGCTGGAAACCCTGGTGAGCGGTGGCTACCACCCGTTCGCGCAGGCCGAGTTGAACCAGCGGCAAGCCGCAGGGTTCCCCCCGTTCGCGCACCTGGCGCTGATGCGCGCCGAAGCGCAGCAGGTCGAGCACGCCAATGCGTTCCTGCTGGCTGCGCGGCAGTTGCTGGGCGAGCAGAACGTGGTGGAGGCGTACGGCCCGATGCCGGCGCCGATGCCGCGGCGCGCGGGCTACCAGCGCACACAGCTGCTGCTGTCGGCGCCGCAGCGGCCACCCTTGCATGGCGTGCTCGCGCAGCTGGTTCCGCAGCTGTATGCGCTGCCGGAAGCACGCAAGGTGCGCTGGTCGCTGGATGTGGATCCAACGGACCTGTATTGAGGGGTCAGAGCCCACCCGTCGGGTGGGATCCGACCCCGATGCCCTGGGGTCGGATCCCTTTTCGCAGAAAAGGGCTCTGACCCCGGACGCCTTCGCTTACGTCAGCGGCGACATCACGCCGCGCTGGTAGGCCGGGCGCTCACGCAGCCGCGCATACCAGTCAGCCAGATGCGGCAGCTCCGGTCGCTGGATCGGCAGCTCGTACCAGGCGTAGACCAGCGAGCCCAGCGGGATGTCGCCCATCGCGAACTTCTCGCCCGACAGCCACGGCTGCCTGGCCAGGGTAGCGTCGGCCATCGCCAGGTAGTCACCGGCGCGCACGATGGCGGCATTGATCCGCGCTTCATCGCGGTCGGCCGGCGCGGTGCGCATGATGCCCCAGACCAGGTCGCTGTACAGCGGCGCCATCCGCGACGTGCTCCAGTCCATCCACTTCTCGGCCTGGGCGCGTTCCATCGGGTCCTCAGCGTACAGGGTGCCCAGTGCATAGCGGGCGCTCAGGTAGCGCACGATGGTGTTCGATTCCCACAGCGGCAAGCCGTGGTCTTCGATCACCGGCACCAGGCCGTTGGGATTCATCGCCTGGTACTCCGGGGTCTGCGTACCACCATGGCTGCCACCGACTTCGATGGATTCGTACGGCAGGCTGATTTCCTCGGCGCACCACAGTACCTTGCGGACGTTGCTGGAATTGCGGCGGCCCCAGATCTTCAACATGCGGGTTTTCCTTGCTGGCAATGCGAGCGGCAACGATACGCCTGATCGGGTGGAGATGTGCGTGCCGGATGCGGGATCTGGCATCCGGGCATTGCCGGCCAGCAGCAGGCACTACCTGTTCTTTTTTGGCAGCGCGCGCACGTAGGACGACTTGCCGTCCTTCTTCAGCTCGAACAGGCCGATCGCCGCCAGCAGGTCGCTGAGCTTGCCGTAGCCATAGTTGCGCGGATCGAACGAGGCCTGGTTGCCGATCTGGCTGCCGACCGGGCCGAGGTGCGACCAGCCATCCTCACCCTCGGCCGCGGACACCGCACGGCGCAGCATCTTCACCAGCCGGGTGTCACTGCGCATTTCCGCACCGCTCTTGCGTGGACGCGCATCGTCGTTGGCCACCGGCTCGTTCGAGGCCTGCTCGCTGGACGCCTGTTCGGCATCGGGCACGCTGGCATGGGTCTGCCCCAGTGCCTCCAGGTAGGTGAACTTCGAGCACGCATTGACGAATGGCTCGGGCGTCTTCTTCTCGCCGAAGCCATATACCTTCACGCCATCGGTCAGCAGGCGCATCACCATCGGGGTGAAGTCCGCATCGCTGGAGACGATGGCGAAGCCATCAAGGTTGCGCGCGTACAGCAGGTCCATGGCATCGATCACCATCGCCATGTCCGAAGCGTTCTTGCCCTTGCTGTAGGCGAACTGCTGGATCGGTCGGATCGCATACTCATGCAGCACCGCTTCCCACCCTTTCAGTCGCGGGCTCTTCCAGTTGCCGTAGGCACGGCGCACGTTGGCCACGCCGTAGCGGGCGACTTCCGCCAGGACCTCGTCGATCTTCGAGGCCGGCGCATTGTCGGCGTCGATCAACAGGGCGATGCGCTTTTCCGGTTCGCTCATGGGCTCCTCACGGGCCGTTGCCTGAACCCGAGTATCGCCGATCCGGGCAGGCGCTGACGTGACAGGTGGCCGCCGTGCGAAGATGCCAGGCGCTTCCCCCGATGCCCCCACTGGAGTGAGTCGATGAGTCGCGAGCGCGTTCCCCACCTGGTCGTTGTCGGCGGCGGTTTTGCCGGTCTCTGGGCCACCCGTGCCCTGGCCCGCGAGCGCATACGCATCACCCTGGTCGATCGCCGCAACCATCACCTGTTCCAGCCGCTGCTGTACCAGGTGGCCACCGCCGGCCTGTCCGCGCCGGATATCGCCGCACCGCTGCGCCACATCCTCGGCCACCAGCGCAATGTGGAAGTCCGCCTCGGCGAAGTGGTGGCCATCGACAAGCGGGCGCGGCAGATCCGCATGGCCGATGGCAGCACGCTGGACTACGACAGCCTGCTGCTGGCCACCGGCGCCACCCACGCCTACTTCGGCAACGATCAGTGGGCCGATGATGCGCCCGGCCTGAAGACGCTGGACGATGCCATCGCGCTGCGCCGCAAGCTGCTGCTGGCGTTCGAACGCGCCGAGGCCGAACCGGACCCGGCGAAGAAGGCGGCGTGGCTGAGTTTCGCCATCGTCGGCGGTGGTCCCACCGGCGTCGAACTGGCCGGCACCCTGGCCGAGATCGCGCGCCACACGCTGCGCAACGAATTCCGCCACATCGACCCGGCCAGCGCCAGGGTGCGGCTGGTCGAGGCTGGGCCCCGCGTGCTGTCCTCGTTCCCGGATGTGCTTTCGCTGAAGGCGCGCCGCCAACTGGAAAAGCTGGGCGTGGAAGTGCTGACCGGTACCCCGGTGAGCGACATCGACAGCCAGGGCTTCAAGCTCGGCGAACAGTTCGTACCGGCGCGCACCGTGGTCTGGGCCGCCGGCGTGGCCGCTTCACCGCTGGCGCGCACGCTGGACGTGCCACTGGACCGCGCCGGACGCGTGCCGGTGCAACCGGACCTGACCCTGCCCGGTCACCCGGAGCTGTTCGTGGCCGGCGACCTGGCCGCACTGAGCCAGGCCGACGGCAAGCCGGTACCCGGGGTGGCACCGGCCGCCAAGCAGATGGGCAAGTACGTGGCCGAGGTGATCCGCGCGCGCCTGCACGGCAAGCCCGAGCCCGGCCCGTTCAAGTACGCCGACTACGGCAACCTGGCCACCATCGGCCGCATGGCCGCGATCGTGCACCTGGGCCGGCTGCAGCTTTCCGGCGTGCTGGCCTGGTGGTTCTGGCTGGCCGCGCACGTGTTCTTCCTGATCGGCTTCCGCAACCGCATCGTGGTGCTGCTGAACTGGGCAGTCGCGTACTGGAGCTACCAGCGCAGTGCGCGGATCATCTTCGGTGATGACCAGGATGACCGGCGGCCGAGGCGGTAGGGCTGCACGCAACGGGGTCGGATCCCTTTCCACAGGAAAGGGCTCTGACCCGGTCAACACCCTCCACGCATGGCGTGGATCTACTGGTTCATCGGGCCACCGGGCACCCGCCGTTTCGACCAGGTCCGGCAGAAGTCCTCCTTCCTCGCGGTGTCGGCAATCTGCGCGGCACTCCAATGCCGGGTGATCCAGATCGTCAGTGCGGTACTGCTGAGATGCCAGCGCAGCATGCCGCGCTGCGGTTGCCGCCACAGGTAGCGCCGGGCAATCCAGAAGGCCTCCCGCTCCACTTCAGGCACCTTCTTCATCGCGTCCTTGTCGAAGAACTGGGCGGTAAAGCGCCAGGGGTTCATCGGCTGGTATCCCGCCCGTGGCTCGCTGCTACACGCAGCCACACCACTGGGCGCACGGTCGGCCGGCGTCGGCCGACCGCCTGCCAATGCCAGCCCGAGCAGGTACAGCAGGCCAGGCAGCAGCGCGATGCCGGCGACCAGCACGACGACGGAGATCCATGCTTTGCCGGCGGCACGCATCGCTCACTGTGCCTTCGGCTTTGGATACCACAACGCGTTGACGATGACCCAGCGCTGGTCGAAGCGCCCCATGTGGAAGTAATCGACGAACCACGGGGTCTCCAGCCGCACCGAGGCCGCGTTGCCGGTCACGTCCAGCACCGTGCAGCGACGATCCCATTGATCCTTCGGGGTCTTCAACGCGCCCTGCTTCGTCAGCGAGACCAGTTCTTCCTTCGACATCCGGCGCAGGCCCAGGCGTTCGTCGGGTGTATCGCCGAGCACAGCGCGCTTGGCCAGGTCCGGATGCAGGGAGCGGGCGACGCGCTGTGGGTCCGCCTCCAGCTGGCCATCGACGTAGTCATGGCAGGTGGCTTCGATGGCCGCGATCGTGGCCGGGTCGGGGGCAGGGCTCGTTGCTGCGGAAAGAGCAAACAGCAGGGCGATCGTGGACATCCGGGTCTCCAGCTCTGGGCGCGGGGCGATCATCGCATGGGCCGGGTAGCCCATCCACGCGTGGCGTGGATCTACAGGACCGGCGCCTGCAGCCAGGCCAGCTTGCGTTCGCGCGGCTGCTGCTTGAGTTGCCACTCGGCCCGCGAGGCGGCGGCCCGGTCCGGGTATTCGCGCACGGCCAGCACGCGCAGCGGTGGCCGGCCCGGGTGTAGCGCGCGCCCTTGCCGGCCTGGTGGGCGGCGAAACGCGCATCCACGTCGGTGCTGATGCCGGCGTAATAGCTGCCATCGCGGCATTCGAGCAGGTACAGGAACCACGGGCGGAGGGACGGGGCCATGCCCGGATTATGCCGTGCTGCACTGCAGCGGATATACTGGCGCCCGAATGCAGGAGAGTGGCGCCGCGCTGGCGCCCGCCGAAGGCGCAGGCTCCCATGATCGCTCAGGCCGGTGGGCTGGAATCCCACCAACCATGCATTCGACTCGCCGAGCTGGAGAGAGGTCACCGGGCACGCCCGGGACGATCCGCCGAAGGGGCACGCGGCCAACGCCGCTGAACTCTCAGGCAAAAGGACAGCGGGAGCGGCACCGGTCATCGTCATCCCGTCATTGCGCAGGCAGTGGTGGCAGTTGCGCATGGCCGGCCCCACCGCGCCCGGAGCCTGTTCCATGCTGCTGTCCATCATCTACCTGGTTGCCATTTCCGCCGAAGCCATGACCGGTGCACTGTCTGCCGGCCGCCGCCGCATGGACCTGTTCGGTGTGGTCATGATCGCCTGCGTCACCGCCCTCGGGGGCGGCTCGCTGCGCGACATCCTGCTCGGCCACTATCCGCTGGGCTGGGTGAAGCATCCCGAGTACCTGGGTTTCACCGTGTGCGCGGCGCTGATCGCCACCTGGGTGGCGCGCTGGATGCACCACTTCCGGCGCACCTTCCTGGTGCTCGATGGCCTGGGCCTGATCGCCTTCACCCTGATCGGCTGCTCGATCGCGCGCGAGGCCGGCCATGCGATGCCGATCGTGCTGATCGCCGGCATGCTGACCGGCGCGTTCGGCGGCGTGCTGCGCGACATCCTCTGCAACGAGGTGCCGCTGATCTTCCAGAAGGAGCTGTACGCGATCATCGCGCTGCTGACCGGCGCGGCGTATCTGTTGCTGCTGCACTGGGGCGTGGCCGACGCCACCGCGATCCTGTGCTGCCTGGGCGGCGGCTTCGCGCTGCGCCTGCTGGCGATCCACTATCGCTGGGAAATGCCGAAGTTCGTGTACCACGACGAAGTGCATTGAGCCTCTTCGTAGCGTCGAGCCATGCTCGACTGCGCTTTGCAGGACGCCAACGCGCGTCGCGCGCACGTCGAGCATGGCTCGACGCTACAAATATCGGCATCACCACCCCGGCGATGTACCTGGCGCTGTCGCTCATGCGCAGCGCCAGGCGCATCGCCGGTGCAGATGGGCCGGTCTCCAACTCCGGCCGGCCCTGATCGCGGCCGCACCCCCGCAGGCGCTGGCCGCCATCCACACACGTGCCGCACTCAGGCGGCTTCGGACACCTTCACGTCGCGACGGGCGCGCACGGCCGCAGCCAGTCGCTCCAGCACCGTCACGGTGGTGTCCCAGTCGATGCAGCCATCGGTGATGCTCTGCCCGTAGACCAGCGGCTGGCCTTCCACCAGTTCCTGGCGGCCCCCGACCAGATGGCTCTCGATCATCACGCCCACGATGCGCTGTTCGCCGTCTTCCATCTGAGCGGCGATGTCGTCGATCACCTTCGGCTGGTTCTCGGGGTTCTTCAGGCTGTTGGCATGGCTGGCATCGATCATCAGGCGCGCCGGCAGCTTGGCCTTGGCCAGCACCTGGCAGGCCTCAGCCACGCTGCCAGCGTCGTAGTTCGGTTGCTTGCCACCGCGCAGGATCACATGGCAATCCGGGTTGCCGGTGGTCGACACGATGGCAGTGCCACCCTGCTTGGTGACCGACAGGAAATGATGCGGGTTGGATGCCGCACCCACCGCGTCGGCGGCGATCTTCACGTTGCCATCGGTGCCGTTCTTGAAGCCGACGGGGCACGACAGCCCCGAAGCCAGCTCGCGATGCACCTGGCTTTCGGTGGTGCGTGCGCCGATCGCGCCCCATGCCACCAGGTCGGCGATGTACTGCGGCGAGATCACATCGAGGAATTCAACACCGGCCGGCAGGCCGAGCTTGTTGATGTCGCGCAGGAGGCCACGGGCGATGCGCAGGCCCTTGTCGATCCTGAAGCTGCCGTCCAGGTCCGGGTCGTTGATCAGGCCCTTCCAGCCCACCGTGGTGCGCGGCTTCTCGAAGTACACGCGCATGACGATTTCCAGCTCGCCAGCCAGCGCGTCGCGCAGCGGCTTCAGGCGCTGGGCGTACTCGATGGCGGCCTTCGGGTCGTGGATCGAGCACGGGCCCACCACCACCGCCAGGCGGTCGTCACGGCCGTGCAGGATCTGGTGCAGGGCCGCGCGCGAGGCGCTGACGGTGTCGGAAGCCTCATCGTCACAGGGCAGCATCGCCAGCAGCTGGGCGGGCGGTGTCAGCGGTTCGATGGTGCGGATACGCAGGTCGTCGGTGTGCGGGGGCATTGCAGGAGATCTCCGGAACGTTGGGGGTCCCCAGCGTGGCGGCATGAAAAAAGCCGCCAGGTTCGCTGGCGGCTTTCGGGAATGCGTCTGAAGCTTTCTTCAGGGTGAGCGCAGTCCTTCCTCCGCCAGTGGCTTCGGAAAGTAATACCAGTAAAAGCGGGTAGCGGCTGCGTTCATGGGATCTATTGATAGCACAGCTTTTGCGCAGTGCAAAATGTTTCATCCGCAACTGGGGGCGCGGTTCAGTGATGCGCCTGACTGCGCAGCGCACGTGGTGGCCGCTGTGCAACGTCGCTCATCTGCCATGCACTTCCACGTCCAGCAGCAGGCCTTCGTGGATGTCGGCCAAGCGCTCCAGCACGCGGTCCAGCTCCTGCCGGGCCTCGTCCAGCTGCTCGGGATTGAGCAGGGAACGGGTGGTGTAGAGATCGGACACCAGCCGGCGCAGTACCGCTTCCGGGATGGCCACCGAGGGCCCTTCCATCTGCGGCAGCTGCAGTGCCGGCGTATCGCCCTGCGGGCCGTACAGCGTTACCTGGAGCGTGCTCTGCATGATCAACTTCCCTGCGGATGGACATGGGCAATGTCCTGTTTACCGCGTCCGGGTGACAGACGCATGTGCCATGCGCCTCCGGAGGCGCTGTTACAAGGTGGCCAGAGCGGTGTAGAGCTCGATGAGGGTGTAGGACATGGAAGGCCTTCCTTGAGGTTGATGAGGTTGCCGGCCAGCGGCCGGCACTACCGCAACGAGCGCATGGCGCGTTTGCGGATGTAGGCATTGGCATCGCCAGGGTGCTGCTGTTGCCATCGTGCGCACAGCTCACGCAGCCACTGCGGGCGAGTCTTGCCGGCATCGTTGAGCCAGTTCCCGACCGAGTCCTGCACGTAGCGCTCCGGGTCGTTGGCCATTGCTTCCAGCATCGGCAACGCGAGTTCTGGATGCTGCTTGAACAGCGCGATATGCGTGGACCACACGCCTCGTGGGCGCAGCGCTTCGCAGGCGAAGCGGCGCAGGTAAGGCGATGCTTCCTGCGTCCACACCTGCAGGTACTCAAGCGCCTGCAACGGTGCGGCAACGATGTCGCTGCGCAGCGCCAGCCATGCCCATTCGCGCACGCCGAAGTGCGGGTCGTCAGCCAGCGGACGCATCGCCCGCAGCTTGGCCGGCAGCGCCGCGCCGGCATCGCTGCCAATCAGGTAGCAGGCCCAGCCACGCACGGTGTCTGATGCGTGTGCCTGCCAGTGCGCGGGATCACCCTGCCCGGATTCGTGCAGCAACCGCGCCGCCAGCGCCATGCGCTGGGTGATGCCCTTGCCGGAGGCGTCGCGCATACATTGCAGCGCTTCCGGCTCGAGCACAGGTGCCACCCCCTGCAACAGCGCGGCGAAATCCACTGCCAGGCATTCGGCCAGATGCGTGGCAGCGGCACCACCGCTGTTGAGTGCACGCAGCCGTTCCGCGGGAATGGGCGTGCTCATGCGGAGGCTTCCCGCCCGGTGTCCGTGTGCTGCCAGACCTTGTGCAGCAGTTGTGACAGCTGCTGCCGTTCATCAGCATCCAGGCCGTTGAACAGGCCGCTGATCCATTGTGTGTGCCGCTCGAACAGCGACTCGGCCAAACGCTTGCCCGGTGCGGTCAACACGATCTGCAGACGACGGCCATCCTCGTCATCGCTGCGACGCTGCAGCAGGCCTTCGCGCTGCAGGCCATCGAGCAGGCCGCTGATGGTGGCCCGGGTCACGCCAGCGCGCTCGGCCAGCGCGTGCGGCGCCAGTGCGCCGCCGGCCCCGTGCAGCAGGAACAGCAAGATGAAGCGACCCTCGCTGAGCCCGTGCGGTGCCAACCGTGCAGCGCAGTCGCGATCGATCGACGAGGACAACGAGAGCAGCTGGAAGCACAGGCGCAGCTGCGCGATGTTGGCGTGGCCGCGCCGCTGCGCTTCCTCCAGCAACGCCTGATGCTTGGCTTCGATCATCCTTTCCTCACTGAATGATTAGGCACCTAATCATATGGAGGAGTGGCCAGTGGAAGCAAATCGGAGTTGACTCAGGAAGTGCGTCCCAGCAGCAGCCGCGCGATCAGCCCCCCGCCCTCGCGGTGCAACAGCTGAAGTTCGCCCGCGTGGCGCTTCGCCACGTTGGCAGCCACGGCCAGTCCAAGTCCGGCGCCCCCGGTGGCGCGGCTACGCGAGCCCTCGCTGCGCTGGAACGGTTGCAGCAGGCGTGCGCGATCGATCTCGGCGATGCCAGGGCCGCGGTCCATCACGTCCAGCTGCACTCCATCCCCCGCCATGGCGACCCACAGCTCCACGGCGCCCGCGTAGCGCTCGGCGTTGTCGATGAGATTGTCGACCGCGCGCCGGAGCAGCAGCGCATCGCCATGCCACGGCAACGTATCCGGGCCCTGAAGGGAAATGTCGACCCCGCGCAGCAGCGCCGCCTGCACGCAGTCCTCCAGCAGCGCTGAAAGATCCAGCATCCGCATCTGCAACGGCTGCAGCTCACCGCGTGCGTAGTCGAGCACCTGCTCGATCATCGTATCCATGCGCTCGATGTCTGCCACCATCCTGGCGGCCTGTGGCGCGGGAGCGAACTCCGCGCGCAGGCGCAGGCCGGTCAGGGGCGTGCGCAGGTCATGCGCCACGGCCGCCAGCATATGGGTCATGTCCCGTGCCTGGGCGCGCAGACGTTCGCGACCGGTGCTGATCGCTGTGGCCAGTACCTGCACTTCGCGTGGACCGTCATCAGGCAATGGCGTTTCGGCCTGCAGGTCGACCCGTGCGCTGGCTTCAGCCAGGCGTCGCAGCGGGCGCCCCAACCGGATCGACGCCCACGCCGCCAGAGGGCCAGCAGGATCGCACCGCCCAGCAGGGCGAGCATCACCTGGCGGCGCCAGGCCGCCAGTTCACTGTGGTCGCTGCCGACCACCCGCCATCGGCCATCGGCTTGCCGCATCCCCAGTTCGAACGGCGGCCACTGCATGGCGGTCAGCAACGCGGCCTGCGATTTCAGCACGCCAGCACGAGCGGAGGCGTCCAGTACCGCGCCACCCTCGATGACCTGCACATCGGGCGCCCTGCCCTGCCCCGTCCACACCAGGCGTACATTCCTGGCCGGCAGGTCCATCTGCAGCGCCGCCAACTGGGTGAGCCAGTCACTGGCGCTGCCCCGGGGTGGCGCGTCCTGCGTCGACATATGCAATCCCAGTGGCGCCGGCGCCTGTTCCCCACGCAGCACCTGCATCGCATGGTCCAGCCGCATCGGTGGCGGCGCGGGCCGGGGCATCCACCCCACTACCGCCACGCTGACCAGGGTTGCCAGCAGCAGGCTGGCCAAGGCCAGCATCGCGATCCAGCGGGTGGTTGACCACCGGCTGCTCACAACACCCCTACCTCCGCGTTGAAGCGGTACCCTTCGCCACGCAGTGTCTGCACAAGGGCTTCAGCGCCGGACGCGGCCTGCCCGAGCTTGCGGCGCAGGCGGCTGATCGCAAGGTCGACGGCACGGTCCACGCTGTCACTGGCTTCTCCGCGACTCAACTGCAGCAGCTGTTCGCGCGCCAGCACCCGCCCGGGACGTTCAGCCAGTGCCAGCAGCAGGGAGAATTCACCGCGGCTCAGCACCAGTTCGGCGCCATCCGGCGCGAACAGGCGACGCTGGTCAGGCAGCAATCGCCAGCCATCAAACCGCAGCTCGCTGGCCACCTGTGCGCGCAGCTTGTCCTGCCTGCGCATCAGCGCGCGAACCCGCGCCAACAGCTCGCACGGGTCAAACGGCTTGGCCAGGTAGTCGTCCGCGCCCATCTCCAGGCCGATCACGCGATCCGGCGCGGCCCCCATCGCCGACAGCATCAGGATCGGGATCGCCCGCGCCTGCAGCCGGCGGCATACCGACAGGCCGTCCTCACCGGGCATCATCCAGTCGAGGATGATCAGGTCAGGACGTTCAACCTGCAGCAACACGTCCAGCGCTGTTGCATCCGCCGCCACACGCACCTGGTAGCCGTGCAGCAGCAGGTGGTCGGCGATGGCGTCACGAATGCTGGCATCGTCATCGACGACGATGACGCGGATGGGAGTGTTCATTCGCCCAGTATCCCGCACCTGTGTATCAGGACGGTATCAACGCCGATATCGCGGTGATACGCCGCTGCGCGCCAATGGTCGCCCACGATCACTGCGGAGTCTCCCCTTGCGCCTGTTCCTGCTGCCCCTGTTCGCCATCCCCTTGCCGGCGCTCGCCTCCGATGCCGCCGAGCACGTCCTGCCGATGTGGATGCAGGGCGGTCATCCGGCAGTGGCCGTCTCGCTGGACGGGCGTTCAGAGCCACTGCGCTTCGTGGTCGACAGTGCCGCCGGGGCAACCCTGGTCGATGCACGCGTAGTGCGGCGCTACGGTTTGCAGGATGCGGAAGCGGCAGTGTCGCAGGCCCAGGGCGCGAGCGCGAAGGCGGCGCGGTTGCAGCGCATGCGCAGCACAGCGTGGCAGCTGGGCAGCTGGCAATTGAAGGCCAGCGGCATGCAGGTCGACCTGTCATCGCTGGCGAAGGGCGATGATCCGGCCATTGACGGCTTGATCGGCAACGACCTGACCGGGCGCTGGGACACCCGTTGGGACTTCGGCCGCAATCAACTGGCGCTGTGGACACCCGGCGGCTTGGACCTGGAAGGACCGGGTTGCCAACCCAATGCGCTGCCCGGCCGCGATGACGGCCTGCGCCAGTTCGGCTTCATCACGCTTGCCTTGGGTACGCCCGGCGTGGACGCCATCGCCGTGGTCGACACCGGTGCCGCGCAGACCGTCCTCAACGCCGAAGCAGCCCGCGCACTGGGCCTGCGCACCGACGGCAGCGATGCTCGGGTGCGTGCACGTGAAGAGGGCACCGAGGGGCTGGGTGGCGGTGCACAGGCAACCTGGCTGTACACCCTGCCCGGCATGACCGGCGGCAACTGGCAGCACCCGCCGATGGAGGTCCGGATCAGCGAACTGCCGGTGTTCAGGGCGATCGGCCTGGAGGCGCGACCGGCCTTGATCCTCGGTGCCGACGCGATGCGCGGTGGCCAGGTGGACATCGGTGCGGGTGCCGCGCGGATCTGCCTGCGCCGACCCGGCTGACGTCTGGCGCATGACGGCGGGAGCTGGCAGGCGTAGCATCGCGCCACGTCCCGCCAGGAGTTCCACGCATGCGCCGTGCTGTCCTGCTGTTGCTGACGCTGCTCCCGCCGGCCGTGCTGGCCGCGCCGCCGCTACCCTCGCCCGCGCGCATCGATGCCGAAGCACAGCGGCTGATGCAGGCGGCCCATGCGCGCGGGATGGCGCTGGCGGTGATCGATGGCGGCAAGGTGGTACACGTGGCCGCCTACGGCGAACGCAACGCCGCAGGCGAGCCGCTGCGCACCGATACCGTGATGTACGCCGCCTCGCTGACCAAGATGGCGTTCGGCCACCTGGTCGCACAGCTTGCCCAGGACGCACGGATCGAGCTGGACGCCAGCATCGCCACGGCGCTGGACAAGCCGCTGCCGGACTACCCGCCAGAGCCGAAGAAGTACGCCGACTACAGCGTACTGACCGATGATGCGCGCTGGCGCCAGCTCACTCCGCGCCTGCTGCTCAACCATTCCAGTGGCTTTGCCAACTTCGGGTTCCTGGAACCCGATGGCCGCCTGAAGTTCCACTTCGATCCGGGCAGTCGTTATGGGTATTCCGGCGAAGGGCTGATCCTGTTGCAGTTCGTGATCGAGCGTGGACGGCTTGGCCAGGACGTGGGTGCATTGATGCAGCGGCAGGTATTCGACCGCTTCGGCATGGTCCGCACCAGCATGATGTGGCGTGAGGATTTCGCCGCCAACCTGGCCGATGGCTGGACGGCGGAAGGCACGGCCGAGCCGCACGATGAACGCAGCCGCGTGCGTGCGGCCGGTTCGATGGATACCACCATCGCCGACATGGCGCGCTTCGCTGCCGGCTATGTCCGCGGCGATGGGCTGTCGCCTGCAATGCGCAGGGAACTGGTGCGGCCGCAGCTGCCGATCACCACCGCCAGCCAGTTCCCCACGTTGCAGCCGGAGCTGCCCGTGGCGCAGCAACGCAAGGATCTGGCCTCAGGCCTGGGCGTGGTGACGTTCCGCGGCCCGCAGGGCGCAGGCTTCTACAAGGGTGGCCACGACGATGCGGTCGGCAACACGCTGGTGTGCATCGAACGGTACAGACGCTGCGTGGTGATCCTGGGCAACGATGTACGGGCGGAAGCTGCGTTCCCGGCACTGGTGGCATTCGTACTGGGCGATACCGGCGTGCCGTGGCAGTGGGAGTATGGCGCGGCGAAGGTATTCGTCGAATGAGGGTGCGATGACGCCTGCATGGCGAACGCGGCCAGGGGGAGCATCCACGCCATGCGTGGATGGCACTCCTCAGCGCGCCTGCTCGAAGAACATCAGGTACACCAGCCGGCCATTCTCCGGTCGATCACCGAACGCTGGCCCGGCGGTGTGCCAGAACCAGGGCCGCAGCAGCACCAGCCGGTTGAAGCGCATCGGAATGCGCATGGTCATTTCCCACTGGCTGTCGTCGTTGCTGTCGCGCTCGATGATGTCGCGATGCATGTCGCCGCCGTTGGCGTAGCCCAATGCGGCCAGCTCCGCCGCGTCCAGGGCCATGCGCTCGGTGCCGGTACGGCGATGGCGGAAGAACTCGGTGCCGCCCTCGCAGTGCTCCGGTGCACTCAGGTAGAGAATGCCCGACCAGTGCGAGTGGTCGGCGTGTACCTTGGCGCGGCCGATGTCGCCGGCAAGGGTAAGGCGGAACTTGCCGTGCGACTGCAGCGGGTTGACCGGCCGCAGCGGTTCGTTGACCAGTCGCGAGACCGCGCCGGACAGGCCATCCAGCTCCAGCCGCTGCTGTGAATTGCGGCCGGGGAATGCGCCCTCCTGGACGGGATAGTCCAGGCCCAGTGCCGCCTGGCGCAACCCCTGCGCATCGGCGGGAGAAAGGAAGTCGTCAACGACGATGAACGAGGTAGGCATGGTCACCGAGCGTAGCGATGCACTGCGGCGACGGCAACCGGGCAACAAAAAACCCCGCCTTGCGGCGGGGTTCTTCTTTAACATCACATCGGGAAGGCGTGCCGACCGAGGCCGGCAACGACCGCCGGAGGCGTGGACTTAGAAGTCCATGCCGCCCATGCCGCCCATGCCACCCATGCCACCAGCGCCGCCCATGGCCGGCTCGTCCTTCTTCGGAGCTTCGGCAACCATGGCTTCGGTGGTGATCATCAGGCCGGCGATCGAGGCCGCGTTCTGCAGGGCCGAACGGGTCACCTTGGTCGGGTCCAGGATGCCGAACTGCAGCATGTCGCCGAACTCGCCGGTGGCCGCGTTGTAGCCGAAGCTGCCGGTGCCTTCCTTGACCTTGTTGATGATGACCGACGGCTCGTCGCCGGCGTTGGCCACGATCTCGCGCAGCGGGGCTTCCATCGCACGCAGGGCAATCTGGATGCCGTGGTTCTGGTCTTCGTTGGCACCCTTCAGGCCGGCCAGCGCGGTGATCGCGCGGACCAGGGCAACGCCGCCGCCCGGGACCACGCCTTCTTCAACGGCTGCACGGGTGGCGTGCAGGGCGTCGTCGACGCGATCCTTCTTTTCCTTCATTTCGATTTCGGTCGAGGCGCCGACCTTGATCACCGCAACGCCGCCGGCCAGCTTGGCCACGCGTTCCTGCAGCTTCTCGCGATCGTAATCCGAGGAGGTGTCCTGGATCTGGGTCTTGATCTGCGCCACGCGTGCATCAACGTTGGCCTTGTCGCCGACGCCGTCGATGATGGTGGTGTTCTCCTTGGAGACCTGCACCTTCTTGGCGCGGCCCAGGTCCTTGATGGTGGCCTTTTCCAGCGACAGGCCGACTTCTTCGGAGATCACGGTGCCGCCGGTCAGCACGGCCATGTCTTCCAGCATCGCCTTGCGGCGGTCGCCGAAGCCCGGGGCCTTGACGGCCACGACCTTGACGATGCCACGGATGGTGTTGACCACCAGGGTCGCCAGCGCTTCGCCTTCGACTTCTTCAGCGACGATCAGCAGCGGCTTGCCGGCCTTGGCGACGCCTTCCAGTACCGGCAGCAGGTCACGGACGTTGGAGATCTTCTTGTCGTGCAGCAGGATGAACGGATCATCCAGGTCAGCGGTCTGCGACTGCTGGTTGTTGATGAAGTACGGCGACAGGTAGCCGCGGTCGAACTGCATGCCCTTGACCACGTCCAGCTCGTTGTCCAGGCCCGAGCCTTCTTCAACGGTGATGACGCCTTCCTTGCCGACTTCCTTCATCGCGTCAGCGATGATCTGGCCGATCGACTCGTCCGAGTTGGCCGAGATGGTACCGACCTGGGCAATCGCCTTGTCGTCGGCGGTCGGCTTGGAGATGTTCTTCAGCTCGGCGACGGCAGCCGAAACGGCCTTGTCGATACCGCGCTTGAGGTCCATCGGATTCATGCCGGCGGCAACGGCCTTGGCGCCTTCGCGGATCAGGGCCTGGGCCAGCACGGTGGCGGTGGTGGTGCCGTCGCCGGCATCGTCGTTGGTGCGCGACGCAACTTCCTTCACCATCTGCGCGCCCATGTTCTCGAACTTGTCAGCCAGTTCGATTTCCTTGGCGACGGAGACGCCGTCCTTGGTGATGGTCGGGGCGCCGAAGCTCTTTTCCAGCACGACGTTGCGGCCCTTCGGGCCCAGGGTGGCCTTGACGGCATTGGCGAGAACATTGACGCCGCGCACCATGCGCGAACGGGCGTCTTCACCGAAACGAATATCCTTGGCAGCCATTGCATTTACCTCATTGGTAGCGCCGGACGAGGCCCGGCGGCTGGGAGTTTGGGATCAGGTTGAAACAGGTCGCGCCGAAGCTCAGC
Source organism: Stenotrophomonas sp. pho (assembly GCF_006228405.1). Lineage (NCBI taxonomy): Bacteria > Pseudomonadati > Pseudomonadota > Gammaproteobacteria > Lysobacterales > Lysobacteraceae > Stenotrophomonas > Stenotrophomonas sp. pho. The sequence continues at coordinate 4,022,045 of NZ_CP029759.1, forward strand.
CGATGACGGCGAGCACGTCGTCTTCGCGCAGGACCTTGTATTCGACGCCTTCGCTCTTGTACGAGCTGCCGGCGTACTGGCCGTAGATGACCTTGTCGCCGACCTTCAGCGACGGCGCGCGCACGTTGCCGTTGTCCAGCGGCTTGCCGGGGCCGACGGCCACGACCTCACCCTTGGTGGACTTTTCCTTGGCCGAGTCGGGGATGACGATGCCACCGGCGGAGATTTCGTCGGCTTCGATCGGCTTGACCACAACGCGGTCGTGCAGCGGCTTGATGCTCATAGGAGACCTCTTAAGTGATTGATTGGTCTAAAAAAGTCCGGCGATGTTAGCACTCACCCCAGGCGAGTGCCAGAACCGCACGTGAAGAAACCCGACAACGTCGGGAGCAGGGCAGAGATGGAGCCCTGCCGCCCCCTTTCAAGGGCGGAATGAAAAAATTTTTTCGCCCGCGCGCCTCGGCCAGGGCGTCGGTCCAGATCAATTTCGGTGACAAGCGTCGCACTGTCAGATATCTGACGTTCATTTACGACAAAGTGTCACTGGATCGGCCTTAGGCTCGGTCAGGCATTCCCAATCACAAGGAGTAGTCGATGCGATTGCTGTCCCGCTTGCCGCCGCCTGCCTGCTGGCGCTGGCCGCTGCGCCGGTCCAGGCCGAGGTCTTCATCAATGAACTGCACTACGACGACAGCACCGCCGCCGGTGACGTCGGCGAAGCGATCGAGGTCGTAGCCACTGCCGGTGAGGACCTGTCCGGCTACCGCCTGTACCTCTACAACGGCAGCAACCCGTCGGCCGCCACCGTCTACGCCAACAATCCGGTCCCGGCCGGCACCGCCGCCGGCTGCGGCAGCGCCACCATCGCCGTGGTCAACTATCCGACCAACGGCCTCCAGAATGGTCCGAACGACGGCATCGCCCTGGTCGATGCCAGCGGCAAGGTGGTCCAGTTCCTCAGCTACGAGGGCGCCATCACCGCCTCCGGTGGCCCCGCCGCGGGCATGACCAGCCAGAACATCCCGGTGGCCGAAAGCAACAGCACCGCGCCGGGCACCTCGCTGCAGCTGACCGGCAGCGGCAGCCAGTACGCCCACTTCACCTGGGCCGAATCTGCCGGCCAGACGTTCGGCAGCTGCAACAACGGCCAGACCTTCAGCGGCGGTGGCACGCCAGGCCCCAACACGCCGCCGTCAGTCTCCACCACCACCCCGGCGCAGGGCAGCAGCACCTTCCCCGCTGCCGCCGACCTGGAAGTGGTGTTCAGCGAGACGGTGAACCTGGCCAGTGGCGCCTTCGCCCTGAGCTGCGGCACCTCCGGCAGCGTGCCGCTGACCTTCCCGGCCAGCGGCCGCAGCGTGAAGCTGTCCACCAATACCGCGCTGGTGGCCGGTGAAGCCTGCCGCTTCGACATCCGCGCCGCGCGCATCACCGACCTGCAGGGCGCGCATCCGGCCGCCGACAGCCGCATCGCCTTCACCGTGGCCAGCACCGGCGGCAACCCGGGCGTGCCGGCCGGCTACTACTCCAGGGTCAACACCAACAGCCCCAGCCAGCTGCGCTGCTCGCTGCACGCCACCATCAAGGGCCATACCGCCTACCCGTACAGCGGCTCGGGCACCAGCACCTGGACCATCCTGGAAATCGCCGACGAGGATCCGAACAACCCGAACCGCATCCTCGATGCGTACCGCAACCGCAGCTACGCCAAGGTCAGTGATCGTGCGGGCACCGGCAGCGGCCTGACCTACAACCGCGAGCACACTTGGCCGAACTCGCTGGGCTTTGCCACCACCACCGGTGACAAGGGCCTGCCCTACGCGCCGTACACCGACACCCACATGCTGTACCTGACCGACGCGCAGTGGAACGCCGACCGTGGCAACAAGCCGTTCGCCAAGTGCGATGCCAGCTGCGGCGAGCGTGCCACCGAAGCCAACAATGGGCAGGGCGGCGGCAGCGGCGGCTACCCGGGCAACTCCAACTGGGTGCGCACGCCGGACGGCAACACCGGCACCTTCGAGGTGTGGGGCAAGCGCAAGGGCGACATGGCGCGTGCGGTGATGTACATGGCGATCCGCTATGAGGGTGGCAAGGATGCGGCCACCGGTCAGTCCGAGCCGGACCTGGAGCTGACCGACGACCGCAGCAAGATCGTCAAGACCAGCAGTTCGCCGGCCTACATGGGCCTGCTGTCGACGCTGATCGACTGGCACCTGTCCGATCCGCCGGATGATGCCGAGCGTGCCCGCAATGACGTGGTCTACAGCTTCCAGGGCAATCGCAACCCGTTCATCGACCACCCCGAGTGGGCGACCCCGGCCCTGTTCACCTCGGCCAAGCCAGCCACCTGCCAGCTGGCCAACTGACCGCGCAACGCAGCGGTCCACTGCCGCCGCCGGGCCCTGACCCGGCGGCGGCCCTATACTCGGCGGTCATGCCGATCGTCGATCCCGTCCTGCTGCTGTTGACCACCTGCCCGGACCGGGCCAGTGCCGAGCGCATTGCGCACGCGCTGGTCGGCGAGCGCCTGGCCGCGTGCGTGACCCGCCTTGATGGCGCGCAGTCCACCTACCGCTGGCAGGGCGAGGTGACCACCGATGCCGAGCTGCAGCTGCTGGTAAAGACCACCGCGAGCCGCGTCGATGACGCAATCGCCCGGATCGTCGAACTGCATCCGTATGAACTCCCGGAGTGCATCGCGGTCGAAACCCGGGCCGGCCTGCCGGCATATCTGGACTGGATCCGGGCACAGACCCGGGAGGACACTGATTGAAGACTCTGTTTGCGCGTGGCGCCGCCTTGTGCGCCCTGTTGTGGCTCTCGCTGCCCGCCTTGGCCCTGGATGAGAAGGACCTGCTGCCGGTGGACCAGGCGTTCGCGCTGACCGCCACTGCCCCCGAACGGGGCCAGGTGCAGCTGCAGTTCAAGATCGCACCGGGCTACTACCTGTATCGCCACCGCACCAGCGTCAAGGCGGATCCGGCCTTCAATGCCGGCACGCTGCAGATGCCCAAGGGTGACAGGCACCACGATGATTTCTTCGGCGAGGTCGAAACCTATCGCGAGCGCCTGCAGGCCACCCTGCCCGGCACGCCGACGGACGCTGCCGGCACCATCAGCCTGGAAGTCCGCTACCAGGGCTGCGCCGATGCCGGCGTCTGCTACCCACCGCAGAAGCGCGTGGTGCAGGTCACCCTGCCGGGTGCCGGTGCGGCGGCCGTGGTGCCTGCCGCGCGTACCGGTGCCGCCAGTCCGTTCAACAACCCGCTGGCCGGTGCCGGCAACAGCGGTGGCCTGCGCCTGCCGGGCGCGGCCAACAACAGCCAGGCGCTGCCGCTGCCGTCGGAACAGGCGTTCGGCTTCGATGCCATCGCCAGCGACGGCAACACCCTGCTGCTGCGCTTCAGCCCGGCACCCGGCTACTACCTGTACCGCGACCGCACTTCGCTGAAGCTGGAAGGCAGCGCCGGCGTGCTCGCCGACAAGCCGCGCTGGCCGGCCGCGCAGTCGCATCGCGACGAGCACTTCGGCGATGTCTCGGTGTACTTCAACCAGGTGGAAGTGCCGCTGCCGCTGCGCCGCACCGTTACTGATGCGGTCGACAGCACCCTGGTGGTGACCTTCCAGGGCTGCCAGACCGATGGTATCTGCTACCCGCCGATGACCCGTCGGGTGAAGCTGTCGATTCCGGCCGGCAAGCTCAACGCCGGCACCGGCCAGGCGCCAGTGCGCGAGGAAGCAGTCAATGCGCTGGGCGCTGCCGGTGCGCCGCGTGAATCCGCCAATGGCGTACCGCTGCGCCTGCTGCCGACCGTACCCAACGACGGCAACGCCGCTCCCGCCGCCAGCGGCAGTGAGGGCGCGCGCAATGAGTTCGCCGCCGATGCGCGCGATGGCAACGCCCTGCGCACGCGTCCGCCGGCGACCACCCCGAACCCGGACCGATCGTTCGTCTGGGTGCTGCTGCTGGCGCTGGCCGGTGGCCTGGTACTGAACCTGATGCCCTGCGTGCTGCCGATCCTGTCGCTGAAGGTGCTGAGCCTGGCGCAGAGCGGCGAGAGCCCCGAGCGCGCGCGCAGCCATGCCCTCTGGTACACGTTGGGCGTGCTGGTCGCGTTCGCGGGGATCGGCGCGCTGATGGTAGGCCTGCGTGCGATCGGCAACGCCGTCGGCATCGGCTTCCAGCTGCAGCACCCGGGCGTGGTGGCGGCGCTGGCCTACATCATGTTCGCGGTGGGCCTGAGCCTGTCCGGCGTATTCACCCTCGGCGGCGGCATCGGCAATCTTGGCCAGTCGCTGGCCAGCCGCAGCGGCCCGGCCGGTGACTTCTTCACCGGTGCGCTGGCCTGCGTGGTCGGCAGTGCCTGCGTCGGCCCGTTCATGGGCGGTGCGATCGCCTACGCCTTCATTGCCCCACCGCTGAAGGCGATGACCGTGTTCCTGTTCCTTGGCCTGGGCCTGGCGCTGCCGTTCCTGCTGATCGGCTTCGTGCCAGCGCTGGCACGCCGCCTGCCCAAGCCCGGCCCGTGGATGGAAACGCTCAAGCACGTGCTGGCCTTCCCGATGTACGCCACTGCGCTGTGGCTGCTGTGGGTGCTGGGCAAGCAGCGCGGCGTGGACGGCATGGCGCTGGTGCTGGGTGGCCTGCTGCTGTTCGCGTTCGGCCTGTGGCTGTTTGAACGCAACCGCTGGACCGGCTCGCGTGCGGTGACCCTGCTCGGTGTGCTGCTGGCGATCGGTGCGCTGGTTCCGGCCTGGGGCGTGACCCAGCTTGCACCGCCGGCGAGGGCAGCACAGGCCGCCAGCGACAACGTGGTCGAGTATTCGCCGCAGCTGCTGGACCGCCTGCGCGCCGACAACCGCGTGGTGTTCGTCAACATGACCGCCGACTGGTGCGTGAGCTGCAAGGCCAACGAACGTGCGGTGCTGTCACGGCCGGAGTTCAAGGAACTGCTCAAGCGCACCAATGCGGTGTACATGCGCGGTGACTACACCAACGTCGACCCGCAGATCACCACGTTCCTGGAAGAGCACAAGGCGGTTGGCGTACCGCTGTACGTGGTGTACGGCCCCGGCGCGCCGCCGACCGTGCTGCCGACCCTGCTGACCCAGGCGGTGGTCGAGGAAGCGCTGCTGCGCACCGCACGATGAAGTGGCAACGGCCAGCGCTGCTGTGGACAGCGGTGCTGGCCGCCGGCCTCGGCCTGTGGGCCGGGCATCGGCTGTCACCCGGCACATCAGCACCTGCCGCGCCAGCAACGGCTTCCAGGGCGACGGCCGTGAAGCCCACGCTGCAGGTGGGCGATCAGTTGCCCGCGCTGACACTGCCGGACCTGGCGGGTCAGCCATTGGTCCTGCGCGATCACTTCGCCGGCCGGCCGCTGCTGATCAACGTCTGGGCCAGCTGGTGTGCGCCCTGCGTGAAAGAGATGCCCGAACTGGCGCGCTTCGCCGATGCCCAGGGCGACAACGGTGTGCAGGTGCTGGGTCTGGCGCTGGACACGACGGACGACGTGCGCGGTTTCCTGCAGCAGGTGCCAGTGGACTACCCGATCGTGATCGAGACACCGGGCCCGCGCGATGCCAGCGTGCAGCTCGGCAACGCGCAAGGCCTGCTGCCCTACAGCGTGTTGTTCGATGCGCAGGGGCGAATGGTAAAAGCGAAGCTGGGACCGTTCGCCCACGGCGAGATCGACGGCTGGGTGAAGTGAGGGTGTTTTTTGCAGGGCTTGCAGCCCTGCACCCTGCTCAATGCAACGGCAACAGCCAAAGCCAAAGCGGGCATTCCGTGGGTTGGCGGGGCGGTGTCGGAGTGCGGGGACGCTGCAAGTACGTCCCTGTAAGCTTGGCAGCCGCATCCATGCGGCTGACACCCCGCACTCCGACACCGCCCCACCTCTGACAGATCTTCGCGGCTGTTGGTAGGTGTCGACCTTGGTCGACACATCTGTCAGATATCGATATTCAGAACGGAATCAGACCCCGTGCCGACCAACGGTCGGCACCCACCAAAGCAGAACGCCGTTCCGACAGATCGCAGGAAACTGTCGAAGGCGGGGTGGGTCCGGTTGAGGGGGTGTCCGCGGCATGGATGCCGTGACCAAGGCTACAGGGACGTACTTGCGCCGTCCCCCGCAACCGGACCCACCCCGCCTCCTCACAGGAAACCCGCTGTTGCTTCGGCTGTTGCTTCTGAGGTTGCCGGCCAGCGGCCGGCACTACCGCGGGTGCCGGGTGCCGCCGGGCCGGTACCTCCAGCTTGACCGCAGCCAACGCGCCACGGAGAATTCCGCGACTAATTCTCATTTGCTGTTGCGCAGGATGCGGGCGGCAGCCTCCCGGGCCCCTCTCCTTCGATGTTCAAGAACGTCCTGTTCCAACTGCATTGGCTGCTGGGCATTACCGCCGGTGCCGTCCTGGCCGTGATGGGCCTCAGCGGCGCCGTGCTGTCCTTCGAGGACGAGCTGCTGCGCGCCGCCAATCCCGGCTTTGCCGAGATCGCCGAGCACCATGCCGACGGACAGCATCCCCTTGCACTCAGTGAACTGGTGCCGCTGCTCCAGGCCGGCAGCGAACGCCCCCTGCAACGCCTGCGTATCGATGCCACCGGACAGCGGCCGTCGGTCGCGCGCTTTGCCGGCGGCAAGGACCACTGGGTGTACTTCGACCCGTACAGCGGTGAGCGCTTCAGCGCCCTGCGCGGCCAGGCGTTCTTTGACTTCGTCGAGGACCTGCATCGCCACCTTGCCGCGGGCGAACGCGGCAAGTGGATCACCGGCAGCTGTGCCATCGCCCTGCTGTTCTTCACCCTGTCCGGCCTCTACCTGCGCTGGCCACGACGCTGGTGGCACTGGCGCAGCTGGCTGGCAGTGGAGTGGAAACGCAGCGGGCGCGGCTTCCTGTGGAGCCTGCACTCGGTAGTCGGCACCTGGGTGCTGCTGATCTACCTGATGAGTGCGCTGACCGGCCTGTGGTGGTCGTTCGACGGGTATCGCAGTGCGGCCAGCACGCTGCTGGGCGTCCCACCGGCGGCCAAGCACCAGGTTGCCACCGATGCGTCGCTGGACCTGCACCGCATTGAAGCCACGCTGTACGCGCTGCCGGGCGTGCGCGCCGGCTTCATTGACCTGCGCCTGCCGGAGAAACCCGGACAGGCACTGAATGTTCGGGTGATGGCCGGTGATCCGTCGCAGCGCGGCGGCCACCACGATCGTGCGCATGACCTGCTGCAGCTCGATCCGGCCAGCGGTGCGGTTCTCGATGCCCGCCCGTACGCACGCCAGGGCGCGGGCGGACAGCTGGCCACCAGCGTGTTCGCGCTGCATTCGGGCAGCTACTTCGGTGTACCCGGACGCGTGGTGGTGATGCTCAGCAGCCTGGGCATGAGCCTGTTCTTCATCACCGGCTGGATGCTGTACCTGGACCGCCGCCGCAGCCAGCGTGCCGCGCGCGGGCTGCGCCAGGCGCTACCGATGCCGGCCAGCGACGCCGGCAACGCAGCGTGGCTGGTGGTGCATGCCAGCCAGAGCGGACTGGGCGAACAGCTGGCGTGGCGCGCGGCGGCCCAGCTGCAGGCGGCCGGCCATGCGGTGCAGGTGCTGCCGCTGGCGCGCATCGATGCCGCGCTCCTGCTGCGTGCATCGAGCGCGCTGTTCGTGCTGAGCACCTTCGGCGACGGCGAGCCGCCCGACGCCGCACGGCGCGCAGCGCGGCAGTTGCTTGCACAAGCGCTGGACCTTTCGGGCCTGCAGTTCGGCCTGCTCGCGCTGGGTGACCGCCAGTACCCGCACTACTGCGGCTTCGGCCGCCGGGTCGATGGCTGGTTGATCGGAAACGGCGCGCGTGCACTGTTCGAGCGCGTCGACGTCGATGCCGCCTCGGTCCCCGCGCTGCGCCGGTGGCAGCAGGAGCTGGGTGCGCTCACCGGCATCGTCACCGATGACAGCGTGCTGCCTGCGGCTACGCAGATGCATGAGTGGCGCCTGCTCGGCCGTGACCGCCTCAACCCTGGCAGCGTCGGCGGAGCGATCTGGCGTATCCGTCTTGCCGCACCGGCCGACGTGCAGTGGCAGGCCGGTGACATCCTGCACATCGCGCCCCGCCACAATGCGCAGCATGCCGGTGCCGTGTTGAAGGCGCATGGGCTGGATCCGCTGCAGCCCTTGCTGGTCGATGGCCATCCGCGCACGCTGCTGGCGCTGGCCAGCGAACGCGAGCTGCCGGAGGCCGATGCCGCGCTGGCAGTGCAGGATGCCTGCCTGTGGCTGGCCGGGCTGCCGCTGCTGCCCAGCCGCGAGTATTCGATCGCCTCCTGCACGGATGATGGCGTGGTGGAGCTGGTGGTGCGGCTGGTGCATGACGCCTCCGGTCGAGCCGGGCTGGGCTCGGGCTGGCTGTCGTTGCATGCGCCGATCGGTGCCGGCATCGTCGCCCGCGTGCATCGCAACCCCGGTTTCCATCGTGTCATTGGCGCGCCGATGGTGCTGATCGGCAACGGCACCGGCATCGCCGGCCTGCGCAGCCTGTTGCGCGAAGCCGCCCGTGCAGGCGAACACGGGCACTGGCTGTTGTTCGGCGAGCGCCAGCGTGCACTCGATTTCCTGTTCGCCGACGAGATCGAAGCGTGGCAGGCCGATGGCCATCTCGCGCGGGTGGACCTGGCGTTCTCGCGCGATGGCGACGGCGGTTATGTGCAGGATCGCCTGCAGGCGGCCACCGGAACGCTGCGCGACTGGATGCGGCGCGGTGCGGTGATCCATGTCTGTGGGTCGTTGCAGGGCATGGCCGAAGGCGTGGATCAGGTGCTGCGAACGGCGCTGGGCGATGAAGCGGTGGAAATGCTGCTGGAAAACGGGCGCTACCGCCGCGACGTGTATTGATTCCTGCCGCCGAACGCTGGTGTGAGCCGAGCATGGGCTCGGCTCTACAGTGTTCCTGCAGCCGATGTAGCGCCGAGCCTACGCTCGGCTGACTAGGCCGCGGCGGCGCGCGCCTGCGGCATCGACTGCAACCGGAACGCGCCCACCGCGTCGGCCAGGGCACGCACCTGGACCTGCATCTGCGCCGTGGAGGCACCGGCCTCTTCCACCAGGCTGGCGTTGCGTTGGGTATTGGCTTCCATCTGCACGATGGTCTGGTTCACCTGTGCGATGCCGGCATGCTGGTCCTGCGACGCACTGCGGATACCCGCCAGCAGCTCGGCCAGCTGCTGCACGCTGCCGACGATCTCGCCCATCGTGGTGCCGGCCTGTTCGGCCTGCTGGTTGCCCTCTCCCACACGCGCCACCGAATCCTCGATCAGGCCCTTGATCTGCTTGGCCGCCTCTGCGCTGCGTTGTGCAAGCAGGCGCACTTCTGCGGCTACCACGGCGAAACTGCGGCCCTGCTCACCGGCACGCGCCGCTTCCACCGCCGCATTCAGCGCCAGGATGTTGGTCTGGAAGGCAATGCCGTCGATCAGCTGGGTAATGTCGCCGATCCGCCGCGATGCCTCGCTGATGCCCTGCATGGTCGCCACCACCTGGCCGACAGCCTCGCCGCCGCGCTGCGCCACCGCAGCCGCACCCTTGACCAGCGCGTCGGCACGGCCTGCGGCATCAGCATTGCGACCGACCGTATCGGTCAGTTCGTGCATGGAAGCGGCGGTCTCTTCCAGGTTGGCGGCCTGCTGCTCGGTGCGCTGAGACAGATCATGATGGCCGGCAACGATCTCGCCAACGCCGGTATCGAGACTGGAGGTGGCGTGCTGGATGCGGGTGACGATGCGGCCCAGCTGCGCGACCGTCGCGTTGGCATCATCGCGCATGCGCGCGAACACGCCCTGCAGCTCACCCTCCATGCGCACGCTGAGGTCACCACGGGCCAGCGCAGCCAGCAATGCCTGCAGGTCACCGAGGTTGGTTTCAAACGTCGCCAGCAGGCGGTTGATGCTGGTCGACAACGTGCGCACGAAGCCCTGCTTGCCCTCCAGCGCGATGCGACCGTGCAGGTCGCCGTGTGCTGCAGCATCGACCAGGGCAGCGACCTCGGTTTCCAGCAGGGTCTCCAGCGCACGACTGCGCCATTCCACCGCTACGCCGAGGAATTGCCCTTCATCGATGACGGGGTTGGCAATCAGCTGGTAACGCGTGCCGGCATGGCCGATCTCGCGCTCTTCGCGCTGGCGCACGCCGGCCAGGCTGGCCAACGCCGGATGCAGGCGTACCGCGTCGCTGCCCACCAGCGCTTCGTTCCGCAGGTCAAGCAGCTGCAGCAATGCCGGGTTGGCGTAGGCGACCTGCCCTTCCGCATCGATCACCATCAAACCGGTCTGTGCACTGTCCAATGCCTGGCGCACCCGGGTGTTGCCGCGCGCCACGGCACGCTCGGTCTCGATACGCGCGCGCAGGCGCTGCTGCATGTCGACCAGGCGCTGCGCCAGCTGGCCGATCTCGTCGTTGGCGTTGTAGACGCGCAGGGTGGTGTCCAAGCGGTCTTCAGCGATGTCGCTGGCGAAGCGCAGGGTGTCCTGGATCGGCTGGCGCACCGCACGCAGCACCAGGACCAGGCTGGTGATCAGCACGCCGGCCACCAGCAGCAGGGTCAGTGCGAACAGCACGCTCATGGTGCGCGCGCCGGCCTGCTGGCGTGCCTGCGCCCCGGCCAGCGCCGCCACCTGTGCCTGCTGGAATGCGGCCAGCGCAGGCGCTACGCCCGCGGCGGTATCCAGCAGCGACTGCGCTTCCACATCCAGGCCGACGCGGGCCGCGGTATACCCCAGCAATGCGGCCTGATACGCATCCATCCCGGTGCGCAGGGTGACCTGCGCATCCGCGGGCAGGCCCGCCAGCGCGAGATCGAACGGCAGCTTTTCTTCGCTGGCGCGGTCGGCGTGGGTGGAATCACCGTCGAGCAGCAGCAGGGCCTCCTGCCGCCGCATCTTCTGCAGGGACAACGCCAGCGCATCCCGCTGCTGCGCATCCACCTGCCCCTGCAGCGTGTCTGCAGCCAGTTGCAGCTGCGCGGCGAGGCCGGCCTCACCACGGCCCATCTCGTCGACCCGTTCGAACAGGGCGGCAACACCCTGCGAGAACGCGTCTGCAGCTTCGGTCAGCGCCTGCAGGGCCTTGCGCCGGCCGGCATCCATCGGCATCGTGCGCAGGGCCTGCAGATCGTCCTGCAGCGCCTTTTGCGTGGCCAGCAGCTGCGCGCGGTCGGCATCATCGAAACTGCGTGCATACTGGATCTGCAGGCGGCGCGCTTCGGCCACCCGCGTGGCCAGGCGCGCGGCCAGATCACTGCCGCGCTGGTAGCTGGCCTGGCTGCGCGCAGCCTGCGTGCTGGCATGCCCGGTCCAGGCAAAGGCGGCGGCAATTGCGACCAGTCCCAGGCCACAGACCCACAAGGTCGCCTTGAGCTTGTTGGCTACGCTCAGCCGATGCGGTTGCAGCCACAGCAGCAGGCCGGAAGACGCCGGGCGCAGCGCCGCAAGCCGCGTGCGCAGGGACCGGAGGTGGGGGACAACGGCCGACATGACAGACTCCAGGCAAAAGGACGCACCTGTATCGGCCGGATTCAAGGCAACTTTAGAACTTTCGTCGTCCTGGCCCAGCGGTGACGGGCGGACGCGGCCTTTGTACCGGGTGCAGGCGACGCTGGCGTGACACGACCAGCGCCCTTGACCTCAACCCCGGTTGGGGGAGCACAGTGGACCTCCCCTCCCGCCCGGTGCCGCCATGACGACGCTCGATGTCCCCCGCTACCTGCAGCGCCTGCAGCTGGATGCCCCGCCACCGCTGACGCTGGCCGGCCTGACCCTGCTGCAGCAGCGTCACAACGCAGTGCTGCCGTTCGAGACCCTCAGCTGCCTGCTGCGCGATGCGGTACCGATCGACCTGGACAGCGTGCAGCGCAAGCTGCTCGACGACCGTCGTGGCGGCTACTGCTTCGAACTCAACGGCGGCCTGCTGGCGCTGCTGCAGGCGCTGGGCTTCGATGCACAGCCATTGAGCGCGCGCGTGCTGCTGGCTGCCCAGGACGGCGAACTGACCGCACGGACCCACCTGCTGCTGCGCGTGCAGGTGGACGGCGATGACTGGCTGGTGGATGCCGGTTTCGGCAGCCTGACCCCGACCGTGCCGCTGCGGCTGCATGATCCGCAGCCGCAGGCCACTCCGCACGAACGCTATCTGCTGCAGCGGCTGCCCGGCGAGGGGGATTTCGTGCTGTCCGCCGAATCCGCTGACGGCTGGCGGGCGATGTACCGTTTTGACCTGCACGTGCCGGCACCGATCGACAACGTGGTGGGCAACTGGTACGTGTGCACCCATCCCGACTCCAGCTTCCCTGGCCAGCTGCGCGCGTCGCTGACCGGGCCGGACTGGCGACGCACCATCGGCAGCGGCAACTACACCGAGTACCGCCCCGGCCAGGCACCGGACAAGCGTCCGCTGCAGGATGTTGCCGACGTGCGCGACGTGCTGCAGCAAGGCTTCGGCATGCAGCTGCCGGACGACCCGCGGCTCGATCCGGCGATCAACGACTGGCTGCAGCGCTCACGCGCCGCGACCTTGTAGAGCCGAGCCCATGCTCGGCTGAGCTTGGGCGGCTGGGCCAACAGCAGCCGAGCGTGGGCTCGGCCACGCGCCAGTCGCCCGCGTCGACCGGTCCGAAGCGCAGCTCAGCCCCCGCTCGCAGTGCACGCTCCAGGCTCACCTCCAAGTCCATGCCCACACCTGCGGCCTCGTCGGCAAACGGAAGGTAGGCCATCCTGCAGTCGTGCAGCATGACACTCCTTGCAGGGCAGCGCTGGCATGCTGGGTGCCCCTTTTCTCGCGGAGTCCTGCATGTCCCTGGCCGATCACCAAAGTGCGCTGGCACCGCAGGGCTTCCTGCGCGTGGCGATCAACCTGGGCAACCCGGTGCTGGCGCAGGGCGATGCGCACTCGCCGCGCGGACCGTCGGTGGAGCTGGCCGCGATATTGGCGCAGCGCCTGGGTGTGCAGGCACGCTTCACCTGTCACGATGCCGCAGCCTCGGTGGTCGCTGCGGCAGGCGAAGACGGCTGGGATCTGGCCTTCCTGGCCATCGATCCGGCACGTGCCGACCGCATCGCCTTCAGTGCTCCGTACGTGGAGATCGAAGGCACCTATCTGGTGCGCGAGGACAGTCCCGCGCAGCAGGTGACCGACCTCGACCGCGAGGGGCTGCGCATCGCGGTGGGCCGCGGTGCAGCCTACGATCTGTTTCTCAGCCGCGAACTGCGCCACGCCACGATCGAACGGGCCGAGACGTCGGCGGCTGCGATCACCCTGTTCGATCTGCAGCGCCTGGATGCCGCCGCCGGCGTGCGCCAGCCGCTGCAAGCATGGGCGCGGGCGCATCCCGGCCACCGCGTGCTGGCCGACCGTTTCACCGCGATCCAGCAGGCGGTGGCGGCGCCGGCATCGCGCCCCGCCGACGCGCTGCAGGCGCTGTTCGAGGAAGTGGAGGCGATCAAGGCCGGCTCGCTGCTGGAGGAGGCATTCGCGCGCGCCGGGCAGGCGGTCACGCTGGTGCGATGAGTGTAGCGTCCGCCATGTGCCGCACGTGTTCGGCAGCCTGCGCGTGCAGCCAGTCGCGGAAGGCAAGAAAGCCGCGGTGGCGGGCCGAACGCTGCGGGTAGACCAGCCAATGCGGCCAGGCGGTTTTCAGGCGCAGGTTGGACAGCGCAACCAGTTGGCCGGAATCCAGCAACAAGCGCGCCCGCGTCACCCGCCCCAGCGCCACGCCCACCCCGTCCAGCGCCGCACGGTGGTGTGCCTCCGAATCATCCAGCACCGCTACGAAGCGCGACGGCGGGGTCTGCCCGCTCAACGCGAACCAGGCCCCCCACGCGCCATCGGGGTCCCCCAGCAGTGGCCACTGGTTCAGTGGCACCCGGTCGATCCCTCCCATGCGTTCGATCAGCGCCGGGCTCGCCATCGGCAGCAGCCACTCGTCGAACAGCGGCTCAACCACCAGGCCCGGCCACTGCCCGCTGCCCAGCCGCAGCGCGGCGTCGAACTGGCGCTGCCGCTCGAAATCAATCAGGCGCTCACTCGACTGCAGGTTGATCTCGATCTGTGGGTGCTCAGCCACGAAGTGACCCAAGCGCGGCACCAGCCACGCCGACGCCATCGACGGCACCGCACTGATCGTCAGCACGTGCTCGGCGCGGGCCGCATAGGGCTGGAAAGCTTCGTTGATCGCATCCAGATGCGGGCCGACCTGGTCGAGCAGGCGCTGCCCCTCCAGGGTGAGGGCGACGCCACGCGGTTGGCGGACCAGCAGTGGCTGCCCGAGCCGCTCTTCCAGCTGGCGCATCTGATGGCTGAGCGCACTGACGGTCAGATTCATCGACGCCGCTGCCCGTGACAGGTTGCCCAGCCGCGCGGCGGCCACGAATCCCTGCAGGGCATGAAGGGGCGGACGGGACATCAGGCTTGAATTCCTCTCAAGGCATGCTTGCGGAAATGTCTCTTTTTGCGCTTCCATGCTGCCCGTATCGTGCAATCCACTCAAGTGGAGGCACGCTCATGAACATCTTCGGCAGCCTGTTGTTCCTGCACGGCCATGTGGCCAACGCCGAGCTGGCACGCCAGCTGGCCAGCCCGTCCACCGCCTCCCCTGCGTGCGCGGCGCAACCGGCCGCGCCGGTTCAGCAGCCGAGGACCCGTTGAACGCGGCTCAACCTGTGTACCAGCGTTGGACGTATTCAGGCAGCCAGGGCATTGGATCGATATCCAGTGCCCGGCAACCGTCGAGCGTGTCACGCAGCACGCCCTCACCGGGGCCACCGGGAATCCGCAGGCCTTCTTCTTCCGGAAGCTGCACCACAGCCCAGTCGTGCAGCCGGTCCATGCGCAGGCGCAGCGCCGCCTGCAGCCATGCCTTCAGCGGGTAACAGCGATAGCCTTGTTCACCCAACGCAGCAATTGCCAGCGACAAGGCCTGGTTGGCACCACGTACCCATTCAGTACGACCCCCAGCCTTGTGCTGGATCGTCATCGGTGCCGGTGCGCGGTGCGCCTTGAACGGCGAACGCAGCTGCAGCTCCAGATCACGTGCATCGCGCTCGCCCTCCGCTTCCACCAGCGCACCGGCATCGAGGTCGAAGAACTCGAACCATCGCCGATGCAATGCGCTGATGCGTCCGAGCGGATCACGTGAAAAGCCGATCTTCGCGTAGTCCTCCCACGCACACGGGAAGACGTAGGTGAAGACACGACCGTCGATGCGGATATCCGATTGCATGTGCGCAGGCTGCCTCGACCCCAGCCCGGGCGCAACCGGGCGTTGCCGTGGACGCTGCAGCGCTCCGGCAGTGCGGCTTCGTGCAGCCGGCACGAACTATTCTTGCTGACCGTCGCTGCCATCTCCGCCCGCCATGCCGTCTGCTGCGCCCGCCCCCCTACCGATTTCGTCCATCACCCTGGAAGCGGCGACCTCCGCGGTGATCCACCAGCACAACGCTGAAACCGCGCGGCAACCGGCATCGCTGACCAAGCTGATGACCGCCTACGCCGCCTATGCGTGCGTCGAAGAGAACGGACGCTCGTGGGACGACCCGGTCACCATCGCCGCCGACGATGTGCATGCCGTGGCCGATGATGAAACGCGCATGGGCCTGGTGCCCGGCGAGACAATCACTCTGGCACGCCTGCTGGAAGGGTTGATGGTGGTTTCCGGCAATGACGCTGCATTGGCGATCGCGCGTCACCTGGACGGATCGCAGGCCGCATTCCTGGAACGCATGAACCGGCACGCACGCCAGCTCGGGCTGCGCAGCACCTGGTTTGCCAGCGTGTCCGGCATCACCACACCGCACCATGTCTCCAGCGCGCGCGACATGGCGGTGCTGGCCGCCCGCCTGTTGAACGACCATCCGCAGATCCTGGCGATCACCGCGCAGCGCGCGTTCGCCCATGGCAGCTTCAACCGCAGCAACCAGAACGCCCTGCTCGGCGAAGACGGCGTGGACGGCTTGAAGACCGGCTACACCCAGGCCGCAGGCTTCTGCCTGGCCGCCACCGCGTGCCGGCCAGTATCCGGGCGGGACCAGCCGGTACGGCTGATCACCGTGGTGTTGGGCTCTGCAAGCCGCGACGCGCGCGACGCACTGGTGCGCGACCAGCTGGCCGCGGGATTCGCCGCCCTGGCCGGCGGCTGACCGCTTGTGCGGCTCAGCGCCGCTTGACCGTCGCCACGATCAGCCGCTGCAGCTCGGCCACGGCACCGGCCTTGTCCAGCGCGCCGGCAGCCACACCCTCTGAAAGGGCTTCAGCCGCACCGAGGATGGCCCAGCGCCCCGCCAGCGACACCGTGCCGTCGGCGGCGAACGGGCCCAGCCAGACCTGGCAGTTGTCGATGAAATCCTGCTGGTAGCGCCGCCGCACCTCATGCAGTTCCGGCGCCCCCACCAGCGCGGCGAGGATGCCTTGCACTTCACTGCCCTGGCTGAGGACGCAGTCGATGTAGCCGGAGGCGATGGCCGCCGCCCGATCGACCAGCTGCGCCCGGGCGCGACCGATGCGCTCGTGGAAGACCACGGTCTGGCGTCCGTCATAGTCATCGTAGAGCGCCGCCAGCAAGCCATTGCGGGTCACGAAGTGATCGTAGGCCACAGGCTTGGTCACGCCCGCCGCTTCGGCCAGCCGCCCCAGCGTCAACGCTCCGGTACCTTCTTCGCGGACCAGTGCCCAGGCCACATCCAGCAACTGGCGGGTGCGTTGCTCCCGGGTCATTCGGCGGCGCGTGGGGGTGGCGTTGGCGGGCATCGGCGGAGCACGGCGATCAGCGCATTGGAACACCAATTTTACGGCCGATCGCCAGCGCGGTCTGTAGATGCGCTTCAGCGGCACCGGTATCGGCGTCCAGCAGCAGGTGGGACGACAGCACGCGTGCGCCGCAATAGTCGAAGATGCCCATGTCGATCTGCGTCCTCATTGCCGCGTCGTAGCCACGACGTTCGACCATGGCTGCGTCGGCGCCGCCCAAGCCGACCAGATGCACATTCAGGCGCTGCAGCTTCTTCACCAGCCTGCCCTGCGCATCCTGTGCGTAGGCCCAATCGTTGGTGAACACACGGTCGATCCAGCCTTTCAGCAGCGCCGGGAACGACCACCAGTACAACGGGAACACCAGCACCAGCGTATCGGTGGCATCCAGCCGCGCGTGCTCGGCAGCGACATCGGCCGGTACCGCGCCGGTGCTGCGGAACAACGCCTGGTCCTGCGGGTTGAAGCGCGGATCGAAGCCTTCGGCCATCAGGTCGGCATAGGCCACGGTGTTGCCGGTGTCGGCCGCGGCAATGGCATCACCGATGCGACGCGCCATCGCGTGGGTCAGCGAAACGGGCTCAGGGTGGGCGATGACAATGAGGCTGTGCATGGGGATCTCCAGGAATTGATACCTACCAATGGTAAGTAGCGATTCCTGGGAAACCAGCGCCATCGGTGGGACGCTGTTTTCGCGTCCAACGTATAGTGCAACGATGCCCTGTGGGACATCCGGACATGGATCGACGCCTGCCCCTGACGATACTGACGCTGCTGCTGTCGCTGTTGCTGCCATCCGCCTTCGCGGGTGAACTCAGTCCCAGTGACGCGAAGGCCCTGCGCGAAGATGTGCGCGCCCTGATGACTGCCTACGCCCGCGGCGACGCGGACTTCCTCATCGAGCGCACGCATCCCAGCCTCAAGCGGCTGGCCGGCGGCGATGAGGCCTTCCAGGCGATCACCCGCGATGCGTTGAAGAAGCAGCACAGCGGCGGCGTGGTGGTCATCAGCGAAGACGTCGGTGTGCCGACCCGGACCTATGCGGCCGGGGAGGAAGAAGTCTGCTTCGTGCCACGCCAATCCCTGGTACGGGTGCGTGAAACCCCGATGCGCAGCACCACGTTCATGGTGGCCGTGCGCCGCATTGGCGGTTCCGGGTGGACGTATCTGGACGGCACGGGGCTGCAGGACAATCCGCGCCTGCTTCGCCAACTGCTGCCAGCGCTGGAACCCGGCGTGATCCTGCCCAAGCGGGAGATCGAGGCGTTGTAGTCACCGGCCCTTCCCGTCATGCAGGGCGCGGGGCTACTGGAACAACGCGTTCAAGGCAGCCCCGGACGCCGCCTGCTGCAGGCCATTGAAGCGTCCGTCCTGCACGATCGGCTGGGTCGCCTGCATCAGTCCAGCCCACGCGGCACGCGCCAGCGCACCGCCCAGGCTGACCCGGCGAACGCCAAGTGCGGCGATGTCCTGCAGGCTCAGTGCTGTGGGTCCAGCGACCAGCAGGTTCACCGGCTTCGAGCCCGCGGCGGCGACCACCGCACTGATCTGCTCGCGCGTACTGATGCCCGGTGCATACAGCACATCGGCACCGGCCTCGGCGTAGGCACGCAGGCGCCGCAGGGTGTCCTGCAGATCCGGTACGCCCACGAAGAAGTTCTCCGCTCGCCCGACCAGCAGCACGTCGCCGCCCGCGCGGTCGATGGCCGCACGCGCCGCGCGCAATCGCTCGACCGCCTGCTCGATGGGCCTCAGTGGTGCATCGGCCAGGCCGCTGGCGTCCTCGATCGACAACGCCGCGATGCCGGTAGCGAGCGCCGCGGCTACCGCCTCCTCCACCGCCTGTGGCGTAGCGCCGAAACCATCACCGAAGTCGGCATTCAACGGCAACGGGGTCGCCGCCGCCATCAGTCGCAGGTGCTCCAGCGTGGCCTGCAGCGATACCGCGCCGTCCGGCCGCCCCTCACTCCAGGCGCAGCCGGCACTGGTCGTGGCCAGGGCCTGGAAGCCCTGCCGTTGCAGATAGCGCGCACTGCCCACGTCCCACGGATTGGGCAGCACGAAGCATCCTGCTGCATGCAACTGGCGGAAGCTGGCGCGCTTGCGCAGGGTGTCGGCATCAGGCGAGGCCATGGCGGGCTCCGGGGCAGTAGACCTGCACCCTAGCCCGCCGTTCGGTCGCGCTCAAGGCGACGAAGGCAGCCGTGCATGAAGTGATGCCGGCTGCTTATTGGACGCCACCGGCAGCCCTGCCCGAGCGTGGACGCCTGCCCCCACAATGCCGCCACGGAGCCCCTCATGCACCCGGACCCGCATCCCCTCACCGACGCAGGCGACGATGACGCCCACTGGGCCGACCTGCTCTCGCCCGCCCGCCGGCGCCTGATCGCGTCGGCCGGCCTGGCCGCCGGCGGCCTGGCCAGCGCGTCCACCGCCACCGCCGCCGCGCGCGTCGGCAGCGCCGTGAACACCACCGAACCCGGGCGACCTGGCTTCCGCGCCATCGTTCCGCCAGCGCCCAAGGGCCGCAGCCCCTGGGGCCAGGCCACGGCCAGCGAACCGACCCCGCGCCCGGCCAGCGTGCGCCCCGGCGAGGCCACGTTGCCCACCGCCCGCGCGCCTACACCGACATCAAGAGCTACCACGCCCATATCTATTTCGATGAGGACAGCTTCGAGAAGGCAGCCCTGCTGCGGCGCTGGGCCGCCGAGCGCTTCCCGGTGGAGCTGGGCAACTGGAACCTGGAGCCGCGCGGCCCGCACGTCACGCCCTCTTTCTACTTCGGCTTCACCAACGACCTGCTGCCGGTGCTGGTGCCGTGGCTGCAGCTCAACAGCCTGGGGCTGACCATCCTGATCCACCCCAATACCGGCGACGGTCGCGCCGATCACCTGTATTACGCCTTGTGGGTGAACCGCGCGCAGCCGGTGAACGCCTACAACTGGCCGGCGCCACAACCGGGGGAACAGGAGCCGTTGGAGGAGGTATTCCCGAACGTGGTGCCGACGGTGCCGCTGGAAACCTGAGCGGATGTCCGATTGGGGCGCTGGGGGGGCAGCGCACCTTGGGCAGCCCCCTCGGTGGCTGCGTAGCTTGCTGCGCGCCGCACTTCCTTCATCCACGCATGGCGTGGATCTACCGCATCATGGGCCGTTGCGGCATCGCCCCTCGCCCGGCCCTGCCGTGATCGTCGGCCTATGTGCTCGCATCCACCGCCTGCACGACGTTCAGCGCGCCTTGATCCGGCGTCCGCCATACAGCCACAGGCCCTCCGGCACGTTTCAAACATACGATTGAAACGCTGCAAACTTCGCCGAACTGGACAGCATCCACCGGTTCCGCCAGACTGCCGCCCTTTCCCGTCTTCCGGATCCCATGGCGAAGCTGCTGGTCCTGCACGGCCCCAACCTCAACCTGCTCGGCACCCGCGAGCCGGAGGTGTACGGCCACACCACGCTGGCCGACATCGACCAGGCCCTGGCCGCGCAGGCATCGGCTGCCGGGCACGCCGTGGAGAGCCTGCAGTCCAACGCCGAGCATGTGCTGGTCGACCGCGTGCAGGCTGCGCGCAACGACGGAACCGCTTTCATCCTGATCAACCCCGCCGCCTTCACCCACACCTCGGTGGCCCTGCGCGATGCGCTGGCAGCGGTGGCGGTGCCGTTCATCGAGATCCACCTATCCAACCCGCATACCCGCGAACCCTTCCGCCAGCACAGCTACTTCAGTGACAAGGCGGTGGGCGTGGTGTGCGGCTTCGGTGCCGACAGCTACCGCTACGCGATGGACGCGGCGCTGCTGCGCGTATCCGCCACCTGATTGTCGACCCGGGCGCCCACGGCGCTCTCCTCACCTAGATAGAAACCAAAGAGGCCCTCATGGATCTGCGCAAAATCAAGAAGCTGATCGACCTGCTGGAAGAGTCGAACCTGGCTGAAATCGAAATCAAGGAAGGCGAAGAGTCGGTGCGCCTGTCGCGCGCTCCGGTCGCTGGTTATGCCGCACCGGTCGCTGCTCCGGTGTACGCCGCCCCGGCGGCGCCGGCGGCGCAGGCCATGCCGATGCAGTCGCCGACCGAAGCGTCCACCGGCGGCACCGCCAAGCCGGGCCCGGCGCTGCCGGAAGGCCACGTGCTGCGCTCGCCGATGGTCGGCACCTTCTATGCCTCGTCCGCCCCGGACAAGCCGGCCTTCGTCACCGTGGGCCAGCAGGTCAAGGAAGGCGAAACCCTGGCCATCATCGAAGCGATGAAGATGTTCAACCCGATCGAAGCCGACACGTCCGGCACCATCGTCGCCATCCTCGGCGAGAACGGCCAGCCGGTGGAGTTCGACCAGCCGCTGTTCGTGATCGGCTGAGGGGCGCGCCATGCTCGACAAAGTCGTCATCGCCAACCGAGGGGAGATCGCGCTGCGCATCCTGCGCGCGTGCCACACCCTCGGCATCCGCACGGTGGCCGTGCACTCCACGGTCGACCGCAACCTCAAGCACGTGGCCATGGCCGACGAGTCGGTCTGCATCGGTCCGGCGCCGTCGCCGCAGAGCTACCTCAACATCCCGGCACTGATCGCCGCTGCTGAAGTCACCGACGCCCAGGCCATCCACCCGGGCTACGGCTTCCTGTCGGAGAACGCCGACTTCGCCGAGCGCGTGGAAGAGTCTGGCTTCATCTTCATCGGCCCCAAGGCTGACACCATCCGCATGATGGGTGACAAGGTCGAAGCCATCCGCGCGATGAAGGCCGCTGGCGTGCCGTGCGTGCCCGGCTCGGGCGGCCCGCTGGGCGACGACATCGTCGCCAACACCAAGATCGCCCGTGAGATCGGTTATCCGGTCATCATCAAGGCGGCCGGCGGCGGTGGTGGCCGTGGCATGCGCGTCGTGCACGCCGAAGCCTCGCTGAAGACCTCGATCGAAACCACCAAGAGCGAGGCCAAGGCCGCGTTCGGCAATGGCGAGGTCTACATGGAGAAGTTCCTGGAGAACCCGCGCCACGTGGAGATCCAGGTGCTGGCCGACGGCCAGGGCAACGCCATCCACCTCGGCGAACGCGACTGCTCGATGCAGCGCCGCCACCAGAAGGTGGTGGAAGAAGCACCGGCACCGGGCATCACCGCCGAACAGCGCGAGCAGATCGGCAAGGTGTGCGTGGAAGCCTGCATCCGCATCGGTTATCGCGGCGCCGGCACCTTCGAATTCCTGTACGAGGACGGCCGCTTCTACTTCATCGAAATGAACACCCGCATCCAGGTGGAGCATCCGGTCACCGAAATGGTCACCGGCATCGACCTGGTGGCCGAGCAGCTGAAGATCGCCGCTGGCCAGAAGCTGTCGATCAAGCAGAGCGACGTGGTACTGACCGGCCATGCCATCGAGTGCCGCATCAACGCCGAAGATGCTGAGACCTTCGTGCCGAGCCCGGGCACCATCACCGGCTTCCATCCGCCGGGCGGCCCCGGCGTGCGCGTGGATACCCACATCTACAGTGGCTATCGCGTGCCGTCCAACTACGACTCGATGATCGGCAAGCTGATCGTGCACGGCCCGGACCGCGAAACCGCCATCGCCCGCATGCGGGTGGCGCTGAGCGAGATGGTGGTCGATGGCATCAAGACCAACATCGCCCTGCAGCAGCGGATCATGCGCGACAAGGGCTTCCAGGCCGGTGGACAGAACATCCACTACCTGGAAAAGCGCCTTGCCGAACGCAAGAACAAGCCGATCGCGCTGACCTGATCGTCACCCGATGCTGGACATGGAAAGGGCGGGGATATTCCCGCCCTTTCCTGTTTTCCTTCCGGCAGCGCCGAGCCGTTCCCGGCTTGCGGGCGAGTGCAGCCGAGCATGGCTCGGCTCTACTGATGCGGCCTCAGCGCGCGTCCGCCGCGGTCGCCGGAATCTGCGAATTGGCCAGCGGCCGCACGCCATTGGGCGAGGTCGGATCGACGATCACCATGGTCTCGGTCGAGCCATCCGGCCAAACTACCTGGAAGGTGCTGCCAGCCGGCAGTGAAGCGAACGGCATGCCCGTCTGCGCGCGATAGACCGCAGCGACCTGGCTGGCGCCGGCGCGGCGCACGTCTTCCTGCGCCTTCACCGTGGTCAGTTCCACCTTCGACAGATGCCGGTACCGATCCTCGTAGGTATCGATCATCAGCAGGCCGACCGCACCGGCAGAGTAGGCCACGAACAGCGCCACCCAGAACCAGAACTTGGCCCCATGCAGGAATCGACGGTAATTCATCGCCCGTCCCTCTTTCCAATCAATCGCTTGATCCATTCCTTCATTTTCCCAGCACCTTGCCGCGATACCGCAGCGTCATACACGAAATCCCGGAAATCCTGCGCTCCATCCTGCGAACAGATCCCTCCGTTCGCACAAAAACTGTTGACCAGCACGCTGTCCGCTCCACACGGTAGACCGAGTTCGCAGGCCGCAAGCCGCCATGCAAGCTCACTGAGCTGTTCGCCCGCCACCAGGCCGTCGAGTGCGCTGTCACCGGCGGCACGCACGCCCATGCCCGGCGCGATCGCCATATAGGCCTCCGGGTCACGCGAAGTGCGCACGCGCTCGACCAGGTCGCGGCGGTACTCGGCACTGTCATGCAACGGCTCACCCTCGGCGAACAACGATGCTTCTGCGGCCAGGTTGCCCTGCGCGGCCGCCTTGCGGCGTTCGGCCAGCACCAGCGCAGCGCCCAGCTTGTCGCCCGGAACGAAGCCGCCACACCGCTGCGCCACGCGCTCGCGGGCCTCGATCATCGCCGGCGCCGCGGTCAGGCCCAACCCGCTCAACACGTTGTTGTCCAGGCGGTAGCCACCCGGATCGAGTGCGTACTGCGCGCAATAGTCGTACACGCGGCTGAGCATCCAGCGCGCTTCATGGTTACCTGTATCGGCCTGCACGCGCAGTCGCTGGGCGTAGGCGTACAGATCGCTGGCGTCTTCGATGTCGGCGCGGAGGTCCAGCGGCAGGCCCGACGGCAGCGTGTTGCCGCGCTCGACGGTGGCCAGCCGGCGCGCCAGGGCTTCCGGCACCACCGGCAACGCCGCTCCGCTGTCGCGGCTGGCCACGACGGTCGGCAGGTCCGGCGACGGTGATGCCACGCCCGCCGCATGGCCGCTGGCCCGGTACCCGGCCACGCCCAGCACGGCCACCGCCGGCAGCACGAGCAACCAGGTTTTCAGGGTCGGGGCGAAGGCCATCGGCGGCGGTGAGCGTTCACGGCGCACAGGAAAGTGACGAGTTTAGCAAGGCCCGGCAGGCCTGTCTGAACTGCCCCCGTTCATCTCAAGGTGGCATCTCACGCGATACGGAGACGCTCCGATGGTCTAGCATGGCCCCTTTCCCGTGATTGCCCCCACCGCCATGCCGTTCCTGGAACTGACCCTGCGCTGCACCGAAGCCACCCAGCCCCGCTATGAAAATGCGCTGGAGGACGTCGGCGCACTGGCTGTGACCCTGCTCGATGCCGAAGCCGACACCAGCAACGAACAGGCCATCCTCGAACCCGGCGTGGGTGAAACGCCGCTGTGGGACACCCTGGTGCTGAGCGCACTGTTCCCCGCCGACAGCAATGCACTTTTGCTGCTGGCCGCGCTGGAATCGTTCGATCCGGAACTGGACTGGAGCAACGGCAGCTTCCGCGCCGTCGAGGATGAAGACTGGGAACGCGCCTGGCTGGACCAGTTCCAGCCGATGGATTTCGGCAGCCGTACCTGGATCGTGCCGTGGAACCATGAACTGCCGGACGCCGCGCAGGCCGCCGATGCCGCCGTGGTGCGGCTGGACCCGGGCCTGGCCTTCGGCTCGGGCACCCACCCGACCACCGCCCTGTGCCTGCGCTGGCTGGACCAGCTGGCCGTGGACGGCCAGTTGCAGGGCCAGCGCGTGCTCGACTTCGGCTGCGGCTCGGGCATCCTCGCCCTGGCCGCGCTGAAGCTGGGTGCCGCCGAAGCGGTCGGCGTGGACAACGATCCACAGGCGCTGGTCGCCACCGCCGACAATGCCGAGCGCAACGGCGAGCAGGCACGCATGCACGTGTACCTGCCGCAGGACGAACCGGTCGCCACCTACCCGATCGTGGTCGCCAACATCCTTGCCTCGGCACTGGACGCGTTGGCCGAGCTGCTGGCCGCGCGCGTCGCTGCCGGCGGCCGCATCGCCCTGTCCGGCATCCTGCATGGCCAGGAAGGCGAACTGCTGCAGCGCTACGCCGCGTGGTTCAACGACCTGCAGGCGACCCAGGATGGCGACTGGATGCGCATCACCGGCGTACGCCGCGCCTGATCGTGATTGAATGACCGCTGGATCCGAGCCCGCACCCTGAGCATGTCCGAGCCGAACCCGCCGCGCCGCCCCTTGGCCACCTTCCTGCGCCCCGCGTCGGAAGGCGAGGCTGCACCTGCGACCGATTCACGCACGCCCGACCCGGCGATGGATGACATCCCGCCAGCCCAAGCCCGCCCCCCTCGAAGCGGCGCCGCCACCGATGGCGGAAACGCGACAGTGCGATGACATCGTCAACCCCGACGAAGCGGTCGTGATCGAACCCGTCCTTGCCGCTCCGGCTCCGCAGGCCGTGGCCGGAGATGCACCCAGTTTCCTGGGCACCTCGCGGCCACGCGCACTGCCGACGCCACGCTGGCACTGGGGGCTGGTCGCCGGACTGGCACTGCTGCTGGTCCTGCAGAGCGTGCTGGCCGATCGTGCGCGACTGGCCGCCGACGCCGGCAACCGCGCCTGGCTGGGCGCACTGTGCGGCGTATTGCGCTGCAGCCTGCCGGCCTGGCATGACCCCACCGCGTTCACCATGACCAGCCGCGAGATCCGCCCCGTGCCGGGCCAGGCGGGCGTACTGCAGGTGCAGGCCAGCATCCGCAACGATGCGCGCTGGGCACAGGCCTGGCCGGATCTGCGCCTGTCGCTGTCTGACGCCGATGGCCGGGTGATCGGCAGCGGCGTGTTCGCACCGGCGCAGTACCTCGGCGAGAACCCCGGCGCGGCCGTGCTGGAACCTGGCCAGAGTGCACGCATTGCGTTCCGCGTGCAGGAACCCGCCGCATCCACCGTCGCATTCACATTCGACTTCCTCTGAGCAGGATAGAGGCGACCAGCCGTGGTAGGTCGGGCACGCTCGCGCTAGACTGGCCGCCACCACCTCGTCCGGCCGCGCGCTCCGCGCGCACGGGCCAACCGAATCGGGAACCCCCTTGAACGCTGTCCTCTCTCGTCCTGACAACAGTCGTGGCGCTCCCCGGCCACCGCTGCGTGAACACGTCGCCCAGTCCGTGCGCCGCTACCTGCGTGACCTTGATGGCTGCGACGCGGACGATGTCTACGAGATCGTGCTGCGCGAGATGGAAATCCCGCTGTTCGTGGAAGTGCTCAACCACTGCGAAGGCAACCAGAGCCGCGCCGCGGCGATGCTGGGCATCCACCGCGCCACCCTGCGCAAGAAGCTGAAGGAATACGGCATCAGCGCGTAAGCGCGCGTGGGTCGTGCCGGCCGCTGGCCGGCAACCCCATGAACGATGGCAGGGAGTTGCAGTTGCCGGCCAGCGGCCGGCACTACCGGTGGATCCACGCCATGCGTGGATGGAAGCCCGGCAAAGTCAACCGCCCCCGCCCGTCAGTAGATCCACGCCATGCGTGGATGAAGGCCCGGTAGGATCACCCGCCCCCGCCGCCTTCCAGTAATACCGCACCACATGGAAGAACACCGGCGCGGCGAAGCACACCGAATCCAGCCGGTCGAGCATGCCGCCATGGCCCTCGATCATGTGGCCCCAGTCCTTGATGCCACGGTCGCGCTTGATCGCCGACATCACCAGCCCCCCCAGAACCCCATCAGGTTGATCAGCAGCGACAGGCCGAACGCCTGCAGCGGCGTGAACGGGGTGATCCACCACAGTGCCGCACCCAGCGCACTGGCACTCAGCACGCCGCCCACGAAGCCCTCCACCGTCTTCGACGGCGATAGCTTCGGGGCGATCAGGTGCCGGCCCAGCAGCTTGCCCCAGATGTACTGCAGCACATCCGAGGACTGCACCACGATCACCAGGAAGGCAAACAGCAGCACGTTGCGCGCCGGATCATGCCCGGGCACATGCAGGTTGAGCAGCAGCGGCACATGCGAGATGCAGAACACGCAGATCATCAGCCCCCACTGCACCTTCGCCGTCCGCTCCAGGTAGTGCGTGGTATCGCCACCGATGGTCGACAGGATCGGCAGGAACAGGAATGCGTAGACCGGAATCAGCAGCGTGTACATGCCGTACCAGTCGATCCACACCAGGTAGTACTGCCACGGCAGCACGATGTAGAACGCGGCCAGCAGCGCGTAGTAGTCGCCCGAGCGGGTCGGTGCCAGAGTGATGAACTCGCGCAGCGCGAACAGCGAGATGATCGCAAACAGTACGATCACCCCGGCGCGACCGAAGAACAGCGCCAGCCCGACCACGATCGCCATCACCCACCAGGCGCGGATGCGCGACACCAGGTTGGCGATCACTGCACTGGGCTGCCCACGCTGCCGCCAGCGCAGGGTCTCGGCCACCAGCGTGGCCAGCACCAGCACCACGCCGACGCCGGCAAACAGCAGACCGGTCTGCTGGCCCACGCTGCGCGCGGCCAGGTCACCGGACACGTCCATCAGATAGCTCATGCGCGCCCTCCATTCGGCGCCAGGTCCAGCAGCGCCTGCCGGCTGCGGGCCAGGAATGCAGCCTTGTCCTCGTCGGCCTGCAGCCGCAGCGGCGTGCCGAACGTAGCCGTGCACAGCAGCGGCAGCGGCAGGAACCGGCCCTTCGGCATCACCCGCTTCAGGTTGTCGATCCACACCGGCACGAACTCCAGCTCCGGCCGTTGCCGCGCCAGGTGGTAGATGCCGCTCTTGAACGGCAGCAGCGGCTCATCGCCCACATTGCGCGTGCCTTCCGGGAACAGGATCAGCGAGCACTCTTCGTCGACCGCATCGCGCAGCACCTGCAACGGGTCCTGCTGGCGGTGCCCGGCCTCACGCTCTACCAGTACACCGTTGAACACCGCATCGATCAGGTAGCGGCGCAGGCCGTCGCGCTGCCAGTATTCGGCGGCGGCCACCGGGCGTACCTGTCGCCGCAGCGCGGGCGGCATCGACGACCAGATCAGCACGAAGTCGCCATGGCTGGCGTGGTTGCCGTAGTACACGCGGCGCTCGCTGGACGGCGCACAGCCGATCCACAGCGCACGGGCGCCCGTCACCACGTGGATCGCGCCACTGCAGGCGCGTGCAATCAGTTCGGCGAACATCGGTCCCTCCCGTTCACGTCTGCGGCCACACTACGGCCAGTACCAGTAGTGCGGCCTGCACTGCCGTCAGCAGGTACTGGCGCAGCAGCAGCCGGCGCATGCCGGCCCAACGCACGTCCCAGCCGCGCAGCGGCGCATCGGCCGGTGTGCGGCGCAGGCCACTGTCCTGCAGCAACTGGTCGGTACGGCGTGCAGCGGCTTCGCCTTCCAGGCCTTCATCGCGCAACAGCTGCAGCAGGCTCGCGTCCAGCCCGACCCGCCATGCATGGTAGGCCTGCACGAGCCCAGCGCCCACACTGAGCAGCAACAGCCCGGCGGCGATCATCGCCAACCCCGCTTCGATGCCCAGCAGCAGCAGCGCCACCAGCAGCAGCCCCAGCGACAGCAGCGCGGGCCAGCGTCCCTGGCGCAGCAGCAGTTGCATGGTCGCCAGATCGGGAACGGCACTCATGCGCGCACTCCAGCCGCTGCGGTGATGGCTTGCAGATGCTCCGGGCCCAGCACGATGCCGGGGCGTGCCGCACGCACGATGGCGACCGCCGCTCCGACGTCCGCGGCACGGCCCGTGCGCAGCAGCCACGTCGCCACGCTGGCGGCACTGCGCGAATAGCCCAGTGCACAGCACACCAGTAACGGCCCCTGCGGCCGCAGACGCTCGATGGCCTCGGCGGCCTCGCGCAGCTGCTCCGGCGTGGGCACCACCAGGTCCAGCATCGGCACGCTGCCATACGCCGCACCCGGCGCGCAGCAGGACAGCTCGGCGCAGGCATCGACCACGGCCACCAAAGGTGCCGGCAATACCGTGCAGGGAATCCGGCCCAGCCACACGCCGTCCAGCACCGGCACCGGCTGCGGCGCACGCCGTGTCCACAGCCGCGAGTTGACCCAGGCGGCGCCCAGGTACGGTGCCAGCAGCCAGCGTGCCGCCATGCTCAGGCGACCATCGGCGCGCTTCTGGAACACCGCCGTGCCCAGCCCGGCATACGCCAGCGCCACCAGCATCAGCGACACCACCGGCCACAGCAGCCACAACGCCGTACCCCGCAGCAGGACCACCGGCACCAGCAGCACGGCGGCCGCCAGCAGGTACAGCGCAGCCAATCGCCACCGCTTGGCATGCCGCGCGATGCGCCAGGCCCGCAGCGGTGGCGTGCCCTGCTCCGGCCACAGCCACACGCACAGCCAGCCGGCCAGCAGCCCGGTCGGGATGTCGATGAAATGATGCTGGAACGTGGTCAACACCGAGACGCCGATCAGCAGCGCCCACACATGCAGGACCCAGCGCCAGGCACCGTGCAGGTACTGCGCGAACTTCACCCACAGCACGATCAGCAGCACGATGTGCAGCGATGGCGCCTGGTTGAACGGCTTGTCGAAACCCAGCAGCACATCGAACAGCCAACCGAACACGCCGCCGATCTCCGGCCGCTCGAAGCTGAAGCGCAGCGGCCACAGCAGGAAGCAGCTCACGGCGATCAGCTGTGCACTGAACAGCCGCAATGCGTGCCGGTCCAGTTCGAGGCGCTGCCGGCACAGGAAGAACGAGACCGCGTAGAACAGGTCGATCGACCAGTACGGCACGATCGTCCATGGCATGAACGGAATCTGCGTTTCCCAGCCGAACGCCATCACCGGCAGTTCGGCGTGGCGGCCGGCCATCCAGTTGGCGAAGCCGTAGCTGGCAAAGAAGAACGGGCCCAGCAGGGCCAGCCACAGCAGCGCGCGCCGCCAGGGGCGCCCCGCCGTGGCAAGCGGAGTTGCAGCCAGCGTCGCCATCACGCGGTCCGGCGTGCCAGCGACACAGTGAAGATGCCGAAGTCATCGATGCGCTGCGCCACTTTCTCGAACCCGGCCAGGCGCACCAGTTCATCCATTTCCTGCTGGGTGCGGCGGCGCATCACCCAAGCAGCGCCACCACGATGACTGGTCAGCGCGCGGGCGATGAACTCCAGCTGCGGGTGCCAGGGCTGGCCGGTGTAGGCCAGGTAGCCACCCATCGGCACCGTTGCGGCGATGCCCTGCAGCGAGCACAGCACGGCGTCGTTGTCGGGGAACAGTTCGTACAGGCCCGATACCACCGCCAGCGTCGGCGCCGGATCGACCTGCGCCAGCTGCACCGGATCGAACGCATCGCCCTGTTCGAAACGGGCGATGTCGGACGCACCGAGGCGCTCGATCAACGCTTGGCCCTGGGTCACGTTCAGACCGCTGAAGTCGCGCAGCACGATGCGCTCGGCGCGTTGCTCGCCCTGGCCCAGCGCTTCCAGTACATAACGGCCATGGCCAGCGGCCACGTCCAGCACGCGCACCGGCATGCCCTGCCCGCGCAGGCGTTGGGCGGCATCGCGCAGCAGTTCCTGCAGGTGCCGACCGCGAATGCGGATGCCGCGCCAGCCGATCGCATCCAGGTAGTTGCGGTCGACCAGGCGCCCCAACGGGCCCTTGCCACGTGCTTCGTCGCGATAGATGTAGTCCAGCGTGCTGCCCGAATCGAAACCGGTCTGCAGGCCCAGTGCAATGCCTTCGGACAGTCTGCCGCCAAAGCGCAGGCCACCGCGCACCACGCGCCAGCGCAGGTCGGCCAGGCTGTTGCGCTCGGGCGGCCAGGCCAGGATTTCAGACTCCTCAAATGTCGGCCCATGGCGGTGCGCATCGCGCCGCGACAACTCGCGCAACGGTTCGGCGAATCGCGCCTGGATGAAGCTGCGGATACGTGCCAGTGCCGGTGCCCGATCACGCTCGCCCAGCGTGTCGTGGAAGAAGCCCGGCAGATGCACGCGCTCCTTGATCGGGCTGGACAGGCGCTCGTAGAAGCGGTCCTGCGGGCCACGGTGCACGACGAAGTCCGAGCCGGACACCAGCAACTGCACCGGCACGCTGATGGCCTGCGCATCGGCGACGATGCGATCGGCCGCCTCATACAGGCCCAGCAACACGCGCACCGAGATCGGCCGGGTGATCAGTGGATCGGTGCGGTAGCTTTCCACCCGCGCCGGATCGTGGGTCAGCCATTGCGGCTTGACGTAACTGTTGACGAAGAAGTTGCCGCGCAGCTTCTGCATCAAGGCCAGGCCCGGGCGTGCGAACGGCACGTACAGCTTCACCTTGAACGCCGGGGAGGCCATCACCAGCGCGCGCCGGCGCGGCGCGTAGTCGTGCACCCAGGTGGCGGCGACCACGGCACCCACGCTCTGCGCGATCACCACGATGTCTTCCACCGCGATGCCATGCTCGGCGCCGATGTGGGCGATGAAGCTGTCCAGGTCGCGCACCAGCGCCGGAAAGCCCGGTGCATCGCCACGCGCGCCCGGCGAACGGCCATTGCCGCGCGCATCCCAGGCGAAGAAGGCGGTGTCAGGCAGGTCCAGCTCATCGACCAGATGGGTAACACGCCCGGAGTGCTCGTGCCCGCGGTGCAGCAGCACGATGGCCTTGGTGGCCGGCGCTGCGGTGGTGCCCGCCCAGTACCGGTAGAACAGCGGTACCTGGTCGAAGCTGTGGAATTCCCGTTCCTGCGCCTGACGCATGCAATCTCCTGATTGTCTTTTTCTATCTGCTTGATTAATTTGGCGAAACTGCGGTTTCCCGCAGTCCGCGACGGACCCGGTTGATCATCGTCAGCACGCACAGCACCGCCATGGCCGCGGCCACGCCCGTGACCGTCATCGCGCCAACCCACTCAAACGCCAGCAGCAGGCCCAGCGCACCGATCACGAAGGCGCGGTCGCTCTTGCCCATCGGGCCGTCATAGCGGCGGCTGGCGCCGACCATCAGCCCCAGCACGCCGGCGTATTCGCTCAGCGCCGCGGTCCAGGCCAGCAGCCACAGCGCCTCCGGGCGCACGCCCGGCACGCTGAGCAGGCTCAGGTACAGCGCCGCATCGGCGATCACATCGCACAATTCGTTCAGATAGGCACCCAGCCGCGACTGCTGGCCGAATTCGCGGGCCAGCATGCCGTCCACCGCGTTGAGCGCCATGCGCAGCAGCATCCACAGCGGCAGCAGCAGGTACAGCCATGGCTGCGCCGGCGCGCAGCACCAGACGGCGCCGGCCACCAGCAGCGAGACCACGGCAGCGGCCACGGTCACCGCATTGGCGGTGATCCCCATGCGGTACAGGCCGCGTACGGCTGGACGCAGGAGGTCCTGAAAACGTCCTTTCAATGCATAGATCGACACGATCCGAACCCGCTGATCCTTGGCAGTTCCCGCACAGCCTACCCGATTGGGCAGCGTGCCCCATCGAATTGATTGCGGACCGCCCCCGTCCAGACGGTGCTGAAGGCGGCCACAGGCCATCGGTGCGGGTTGATTGCCACCACCAGCGCCCGCCATCGGCCGCCACCGCCTACAATATCGGCCCCGCTCCGCTGCCGATTCTGTCCCATGACTGCTGATCTGTTGCCCGTCCGCCGGGCCCTCCTCTCCGTTTCCGACAAGACCGGTCTGGTCGAGCTGGCCACTGCGCTGGCGGCACGCGGCGTGGAGCTGCTTTCCACCGGCGGCACCGCCAAGGCGATCCGCGAGGCGGGCCTGGCAGTGAAGGACGTGGCCGAGGTCACCGGTTTCCCGGAAATGATGGACGGCCGGGTCAAGACCCTGCACCCGATGGTGCACGGCGGCCTGCTGGGCCGCTCCGGCCTGGATGACGCGGTGATGGCCGAGCACGGCATCGGCGCCATCGACCTGCTGGTGCTGAACCTGTACCCGTTCGAATCGGTCACCGCCAAGGCCGACTGCACCCTGGCCGACGCGGTCGAGAACATCGACATCGGCGGCCCGGCCATGCTGCGTTCGGCGGCCAAGAACTTCGCCCGCGTGGCAGTGGCCACCGACCCGTCGCAGTACCCCGAGCTGCTGGCCTCGCTGGAGGCCAACAACGGCCAGCTGACGGCTGCCACCCGCTTCGCGTTCTCGGTGGCCGCGTTCAACCGCGTCGCCCAGTACGATGCGGCGATCAGCAACTACCTGTCGGCGGTCACCGCCACCGACGCCGCCGTGCCGGCCCGTGCCGAATACCCGGCGCAGATGAACTCCACCTTCGTGAAGGTGATGGACCTGCGCTACGGCGAGAACCCGCACCAGAGCGGCGCGTTCTACCGCGACCTGTACCCGGTCCCGGGCACGCTGGCCACCTTCCAGCAGCTGCAGGGCAAGGAGCTGAGCTACAACAACCTGGCCGATGCCGATGCGGCGTGGGAATGCGTGCGCCAGTTCGATGCGCCGGCCTGCGTCATCGTCAAGCACGCCAACCCGTGCGGCGTGGCCGTCGGCGCCGGCAACGGCGATGCCTACGAGCTGGCCTACGCCACCGACCCGACCAGCGCCTTCGGCGGCATCATCGCCTTCAACACGCCGCTGGACGCCGCCACCGCCAAGGTGATCCTGGACCGCCAGTTCGTGGAAGTGCTGATTGCCCCGGACTACGAACCGGCCGCGCTGGAGTACGCGCAGAAGAAGGCCAACGTACGCGTGCTGCGCATCCCGCATGGCGACGGCCTGAACAACTTCGACAGCAAGCGCGTCGGCTCGGGCCTGCTGCTGCAGTCGTCAGACAACCGCGGCATGACCCGCAACGAGCTGAAGGTGGTCAGCAAGCTGGCGCCGACCGACAAGCAGTTCACCGACCTGCTGTTTGCCTGGAAGGTGGCCAAGTTCGTGAAGTCCAACGCGATCGTCTATGCCAAGGACAACCGCACCATCGGTGTCGGCGCCGGCCAGATGAGCCGCGTGTACTCGGCCCGCATCGCCGGCATCAAGGCCGCCGACGCGAACCTGGTGGTCGAGGGTTCGGTGATGGCCTCCGATGCGTTCTTCCCGTTCCGCGACGGCATCGATGCCGCCGCTGCCGCCGGCATCAAGGCGGTTATCCAGCCGGGCGGTTCGATGCGCGATGCCGAAGTGATCGCCGCCGCCGACGAACATGGCCTGGCCATGGTGTTCACCGGCGTGCGCCACTTCCGCCACTGATCCGCATCACCAAGCCGGGCCCTGCCCGGCTTTTCTTTTCCGTATCCGAGAACCCTGTCCCATGAAGATCCTCGTCATCGGCTCCGGCGGCCGCGAACACGCCCTGGCATGGAAGCTGGCCCAGTCCTCCCGTGTCACCGACGTGATCGTGGCGCCCGGCAACGCCGGTACCGCCAGCGAAGACAAGTGCCGCAACTTGGCGGTGAAGGTGACCGATATCGACGGCCTGCTGGCGCTGGCCCAGGCTGAAGGCGTGGCGTTGACCGTGGTCGGCCCGGAAGTACCGCTGGTGGCCGGCGTGGTCGACCGCTTCCGCGCCGCCGGCCTGCGCATCTTCGGGCCGACCGCCGCCGCCGCGCAGCTGGAAGGCAGCAAGGCCTACGCCAAGGACTTCCTGGCCCGCCACAACATCCCCACCGCGTTCTATGCCGTGCACACCGACGTGGACGCTGCCCTGGCCTACATCCGCGAGAAGGGTGCACCGATCGTGGTCAAGGCCGATGGCCTGGCCGCCGGCAAGGGCGTGATCGTCGCAATGACGTTGGCCGAGGCCGAAGACGCGGTGCGTGACATGCTCTCCGGCAACGCGTTCGGCGATGCCGGCGCCCGCGTGGTGATCGAGGAATTCCTCGATGGCGAGGAAGCCAGCTTCATTTCGATGGTGGACGGCGTGCATGCGCTGCCGATGGCCACCTCGCAGGACCACAAGCGCGTCGGCGACGGCGACACCGGCCCCAACACCGGTGGCATGGGCGCGTACTCGCCGGCGCCGGTAGTGACGCCGGAGGTGCATGCACGCGTGATGCGCGAAGTGGTGAACCCAACCGTGCAGGGCATGATCGCCGACGGCATCCCGTTCACCGGTTTCCTCTACGCCGGCCTGATGATCGATGACAGCGGCGCGCCGAAGGTAATTGAATTCAACGTGCGCTTCGGCGATCCGGAAACCCAGCCGGTGATGCTGCGCCTGCAGTCGGACCTGGTCGAGCTGGTGGAAGCGGCGATTGATGGCCGCCTGGACCAGGTAGAAGCGCAGTGGGATGCG
Organism: Stenotrophomonas sp. pho; assembly: GCF_006228405.1. Lineage (NCBI taxonomy): Bacteria > Pseudomonadati > Pseudomonadota > Gammaproteobacteria > Lysobacterales > Lysobacteraceae > Stenotrophomonas > Stenotrophomonas sp. pho. The sequence goes on from NZ_CP029759.1 coordinate 4,057,131, forward strand.
CGCCCGTCACTGGGCGTGGTGCTGGCCGCGAGGCCCTACCCGGAAGCGCCGATCACCGGTGATGTGATTTCCGGCCTCGGCGACGTGCCGGCCAGCGCCAAGGTGTTCCATGCCGGTACGGCATTGGATGCGCAGGGCCAGGTGGTCAGTGCCGGTGGCCGCGTGCTGTGCGTGGCCGCACTGGGCGACAGCGTGCGCGACGCACAGGCCAATGCCTATGCCGGCGTGGCCAAGGTGAGCTGGGCCAACGCGTTCCACCGCACCGACATCGGCTGGCGCGCGATCGCACGCGAGGGCTGAGGCCGCGCCGCAGCCACGCATGGCGTGGCTCTACTGACACTGGGTAGATCCACGCCATGCGTGGATGAGGACGCCACCGAAAAGAAAAGGCCCGGCAATGCCGGGCCTTTTCCTGGCTTCAACGCCATCCCGCCTTACGCGGTGAACAGCGCCTTCATCTTCTTCAGCGCGTTCGCCTCGACCTGGCGGATGCGCTCGGCGGACACGCCGTACTCGTCGGCCAGCTCCTGCAGCGTCACCTTGCTGTCGGCATCCAGCCAGCGACGACGGATGATGTCGCGCGAACGCGCATCCAGTTCGGCCAGGCCTTCGCGCAGCAGCTGCATCTGGTTGTCTTCGCTGTCCTCGCGCTCGTAGGCCATCGACGGGTCTTCGTCATCGGCAACCAGGAACGCAGCCGGCGACGGCGGGGCGTGCTCGTTGTCCTCGTCGGTCGGCGCATCGAAACCGATATCGCGACCGGACAGGCGCGACTCCATTTCCATGACCTCGCGCTCGGACACGTTCAGGTCCTTGGCCACCGCGCTGACTTCAGCCGCGTTCATCCAGCCCAGGCGCGTCTTCGACTTGCGCAGGTTGAAGAACAGCTTGCGCTGCGCCTTGGTGGTGGCGACCTTCACGATGCGCCAGTTCTTCAGGATGAACTCGTGCATTTCGGCACGGATCCAGTGCACGGCGAAGGAGACCAGGCGCACGCCCATGTCCGGGTCGAAGCGCTTGACCGCCTTCATCAGGCCGATGTTGCCTTCCTGGATCAGGTCACCCAGCGCGAGGCCGTAGCCGTTGTAGCCGCGGGCCACGTGCACCACGAAGCGCAGGTGCGAATGCACCAGCTCGCGGGCGGCGTCCAGATCGTTGCCGTCGCGGAAGCGACGGGCCAGGTCCTGTTCGTCATCGACCGACAGCACCGGGATCTGGTGCACGGCACCGATGTAGGCGTCCAGCGAACCGAGCGCACTGGGAATCGGGAGATTGTTTGCCACAAGGGCAGTAGAGGTGTTCTGGCTCATAGGCACCCATCTTAGCAGTCCGGGATTTGGACTGCTAAAGGAGGAAAAAGTTCCAGCATCCTATTGATGCAACACTGGTCCCAAACAGAGCCCTACCGTAGCGCGATTTGATGACAGTGGCGAGCATGCTTTTCGGGATTCACAATCCCTTGGAATTCAAGCAATTACCTGGCAGAAACCGGCCGATTTCAGTCAAGCGGAGCTGAACGGGCCGTTCTGCAGACCCATTCAGGCCCGGAGACGTTGCCCGGTGTTCAGGCCCAGCAGCCCGACGGTGCTCAGAGCGCCGAACGCGGCGGCAGCGACCAGTCGATCGGGGCCTGGCCGCGGCGCTGCAGGTACTCGTTGGCCATCGAGAAATGCCGGCAGCCGAGGAAGCCACGATGGGCCGACAGCGGCGACGGGTGCGGCGACTTCAGCACGCGATGGCGACGGGTGTCGATGACCTTGCCCTTCTGCTGCGCATAGGCGCCCCACAGCATGAACACCAGGCCTTCGCGTTCGCGGTTGAGCACATCCACCACGTGATCGGTGAAGCCCTCCCAGCCACGTCCCTGGTGGGCACCAGCCTTGCCCTCTTCCACCGTCAGCACGGCATTGAGCAGCAGCACCCCACGTTGCGCCCACGGAATCAGGCAGCCGTGGTCCGGGCGCGGGATGCCGAGATCGCTCTCGATCTCCTTGTAGATGTTCAGCAGCGACGGCGGCACCGGCACGCCCGGCGGCACCGAGAAACTCAGGCCATGCGCCTGGCCGCGGCCGTGATACGGGTCCTGCCGAGGATCACCACCTTCACCTGCTCGAACGGCGTGGCGTCGAACGCGGCGAAGATCTGCGGGCCGGGCGGGAACACCGCCGCGCCACTGGCCTTGCGCTGGCGCAGGAAGCTGGACAGCTCGCGCATCTGCGGCTGCAGCAGGTAATCGCCGACATGCTGCTTCCAGCTCGGTTCCAGCTGGATCGTCGGGGTGTCGGCTACTTCATCCATCATCGAATCAGGGGTCCATCGTTCAATCGGGCCAGGCGCAGCTGGAACAGCACCTTGGTGACCAGCAGCCGCTCTTCGATCGGCTTGAGCACCAGGTCATTGGCACCGGACTGCAGCAGCCCGGTCTGGTTGTGCGGGTTGCCGTCACCGGTCATCACCAGCACCGGCAGGCGGCGCTTGCCGTAACCGAAGTCCACGCGCACGCGCTGCACCACGTCGCGCCCGCTCAGTTCGCCCTTCAGGGTGACATCGGTCAGCACCAGATCGATGCGGTGGCGGCTGCGGCCCAGCGACTCGGCAGTGAGCAGGGTGAATGCCTCTTCGGCGCTGACCACGTGCAGTACGTTCAGCTGCTGCCGCTCAAGCATGCGCTTGGTGGCCTCGGCCACCACGCGGCTGTCCTCGATGTAGAGGATGGTGGCGCCGGGATGGTCTGCGGCTGCACATAGCCACGGATGAAGGTCGCCAGTGCCTCATGGCCAGCGCCTTGTCGAAATAGTCGGTGACGTACTCGGTGAAGCGACGCTGCTCCAGGTGCTGCTGGGCATCGCCGGACACAACGATCACCGGCACATAGGCCTGGCCGGCGGCTTCGCGCACCATCCGCGCCAGCGCCAGGCCGTCGCCATCGCGCAGGGTCAGCGAGGTCGTCACCAGGTCCACCGGGCCTTGCGCCAGCGCCTGCTGCGCATCCTCGATGCTGTCGCAGCCGATCACCTCCACGCCCGGCAGGTCACGCTGCAGGACATCGGCGATCAGCTTGCGGACCAGCTTCGAACCATCGACCACCATCACCCGCGTCGCGGGCCCTTCAAGGTGCTTCAGCGCTTGCGGTTGCATGCCGGTCTCAGGTGTCGGTCGGGCGGGTCTGGCGGAGGAAGTGGCCGGTCACCAGCCAGGCGCCCAGCCAGCCCAGCAGCAGCGTGCCGACCAGGACCAGGCCGCCGTGCAGCAGGTCCAGGCCATGCAGCACGAACGGGCTGCCGTAGCTGCGCGAGAGTTCGGCCAGCGGCACGCGCAGGGCGGCACCGGCGGCGCCGATCAGGGCCAGCGCTACTGCGCCGGCGCCCAGCCCGTACCACGCGCCCAGGTACAGGAACGGGCGGCGGATGAAGCCATCGCTCGCGCCGAGCAGCTGCAGCACGCCGATCTCTGCGCGACGGGCCTGGATGTCAAGGCGCACCGTGTTGCCGACCACCAGCGCGGCGCCCACGCCGAGCAGCACCGACAGCACCTGCACCAGCCGTGCACCGAACGCCAGCCAGGCGTCCAGGCGCTGGCGCCACAGCGCATCGTGCTGCACCAGGTCGGCCTCGGGCAGGCTTTCCAGCGCGCGTGCCAGGCGTGCGTCGTCCTTGCCCTGGCCCGGGTGATCACCAGCAGCGAGGGCAACGGATTGTCGTTGAGCGCATCGATCGCCTCACCGAGGCCGGCATCGCGCAGTTCCTGCAGGCCCTGCTCGGGTGTGCGCACATTCACTTCGGCCACGTCATCGCGGTCGCGCAGCTGGCCGGCCAGGCGAAGCGCACCGGGACCATCGATGTTGCCCTTCAGGAACACGTTGATGTCGCGCGACTGCTGCACGCTGCCGGCGAACTGCTTGAGGTTGTCCAGCGCGATCGACAGCCCCAGCGGCAACGCCAGGGCCAGCGCCATGACCATCACGGTCAGCAGGGTCGCCCACGGCTTGCGGCAGGCGCGGCCCAGGCTGAACACCACGCTGTGCACGTGGTGCTGGAACCAGACGCCCACGCGCGACGGGGCGGCGGCTTCGCTGTTTTCGTTCTTCGCCATCGGTTACTCCGCCAGGTCCTGCGGCGAGATGTCATCCACCAGCCGGCCGTGGTCGAGGATCAATACGCGCTTGCGCATGCGGCGCAGCAGCGGCAGGTCGTGGCTGACCACCAGCACGCTGGTGCCGCGCGAGGGCAGCTCGGCGAACAGGGCCATGATCTCCGCTGCCAAGGTCGGGTCGAGATTGCCGGTCGGCTCATCGGCCACCAGCAGCTTGGGCTCGCCGACGATGGCACGGGCGATGCCGACGCGCTGCTGCTCGCCGGCCGACAACTGCGAGGGCAGTGCCTTCTCACGATGGCCCAGGCCCATGCGCTCGAGCACTGAACGCACGCGCTTGTTGATGTCGCCACGGCGGGTACCACGCAGGATCAGTGGCAGCGCCACGTTCTCGGCAATCGAGCGGTCCATCAGCAGGCGGTGGTCCTGGTAGACCGCCCCCACCGCGCGTCGGTGGCGCGGCACGTCGCCGCCGCGCACCTTCAGCAGGTTGCGCTCGTCGAACACCACCGCGCCACGGCTGGGCCGCTCGTCGAGGTGGATCAACTTGAGCAGCGTACTTTTGCCCGCACCGGAATGGCCGGTGACGAACAGCATCTCGCCCGGCGCGACCTCGAAGCTGACATCGGTCAGTGCCTCGTGGCCACCGGCGTACTGTTTGCTGACATTGTCGAAGCGCAGGACACTCATGCCCCGATTATGCAGGACCGGCGCGACGGCGTGGAGATGGTCACGGGATCGGTAGTGCCGGCCGCTGGCCGGCACGCCCATGAAGCCACCCGACCAACGGTCGGGTGCTACAGGATCAGTTGCCCGACAGCATCCGGCGGATCTTGCGGCCGATGCGGGTCAGGAACGAATCGCCGGTATCGGCGGCGGTACGCACCGGCTTGGCCACCACCTGCACCGGGGTCACCGGGCTCGCGCCGTTGCCGGCGTTGGCCTGCACGCCCTCGGCACCCTCGACCGGACGGCCATGGCGACGACGACGGCGCTTGCGCGGCTTGTGCTCACCATCCACGGCACCTTCCGGTGCGCCTTCGGCGCGCGGCGGGCGCGGCGGACGCGGGGCCGTGGCGGCGGCGCCTTCAGCACCGGCGACCGGGGCGGCAGCGCCCTGCTCGCCTTCCACGCGCGGCTTGCGCGGGCCGCGCGAACGGCGTTCGCCGCTGCGCTCGCCGTCACGGCCACCACGACCACCACCACTGCCGGAACGACCGCCACTGCGGCCACCACCCCGACGCTCTTCCTCGGCGGCGCGGGCTTCGCGCGCTTCACGGAAGATCTGGCCGACGCTTTCGTTGTCCTCGCCTTCCTCGCCTGCAGCCGGGGCCGGGCGTTCCGGGCGCGGCAGCGGCGTCAGCAGTTCCTTGGTGACCGGCTCGGAGGGAATCTTCTGCTCGATGTAGGCCTCGATGTCCGGCAGGCCCATCGCGTAGCGTTCGCAGGCGAAGCTGATCGCATCACCTTCTTCACCCAGGCGCGCGGTACGGCCGATGCGGTGCACGTAGTCTTCGGCATCGAACGGCAGGTCGTAGTTGTAGACGTACTTGATGCCATCGATGTGCAGGCCACGGGCGGCGACGTCGGTGGCCACCAGGATTTCCAGCTGGCCCTTCTGGAAGCGGTTGAGCAGGCTCTCGCGCTTCTTCTGCGGCACATCGCCGGACAGCACGCCGACACGGTAGCCGGCCTTCTCCAGCGAGCGGGCGACGCGCTCGACGAACACCTTGGTGTTGACGAACACCATGGTCCGCGCGCCTTCGCTGCGCGACAGCAGGCCCAGCAGCAGCGGGATCTTCTCGTCGTCGGCCGGGAAGTAGATGCGCTGGCGCACGCGGGCAGCGGTGATGGTCTCGGCTTCGACCACCAGCTTCTGCGGCTCGTTCATGTGCTCGTAGGCCAGCTCCAGCACGCGATGGCTGAGGGTGGCGCTGAACAGCAGGGTCTGGCGGATGGTGCGTTCCGGCATGCGGCGCAGCAGGAAGCGGATGTCCTTGATGAAGCCCAGATCGAACATGCGGTCGGCTTCGTCGAGCACGCAGATCTCGCAGGCATGCAGCGAAACCACCTTGTGCTGCTTGACGTAGTCGATCAGGCGGCCCGGGGTGGCGATGATCACGTCCACACCCTGCTGCAGCAGCTCGCGCTGCTTGTCGTAATCCACGCCACCGTAGACCAGGGCGAAACGCAGGCCCAGGTCGGAACCGAACTTCACCGCATCCTTGTGGATCTGGATGGCCAGCTCACGGGTCGGGGCGAGGATCAGGGCGCGGGGTCTTCCGGCTTGCGGTCGGCCAGCGCCGGACGGGTCAGCAGGCGGTTCACGACAGCGACCAGGAAGGCCAGGGTCTTGCCGGTACCGGTCTGGGCCTGGCCGGCAACATCACCACCGGGCAGCGCGACCGGCAGGGTCAGCGCCTGGATCGGGGTGCAGCGGGTGAATCCGGCTCCTTCAAGGCCGGCCTGCAGGGCCGGATGCAGCTCGAAGGAGGAAAAGGTCAAATCGGTCAGCGGTTTGTCGCTCATGAGTCCGTCTTGGTATGGCCGCCGGCCCTTGGGGCGGCTGGCACTTCAGCGTCTAGGGGAACCGTCGCAAACTGCGGCCCCTGCGGCGGGTTGGCAGGCCGGGACCCTCGGTCCGTGCGCCGCACAATGTCCCAGTTTAACGCACTCGGGCAGGCAAACCGGAATGCGGTGTCTCACGGCACCCGGAGACGCCACCTTCACCCAGCCACACTGGACTTGAACGGCCCGGTCTGGGGCGCTGGTGTCGCGCACTGCCAGCCCCATGTACAGGAGGACAGTGAAATCCGACACATACCGGGCATCGAAGCGATCACGATACGCTGGGTTCCAGACGGCGCCTGTCCCTGCCCCGCGATAGGGGTACACTGCCGGCCGTGAGCGTCCAGGCATCCCGCCGAACGCACCGCGGCAGTGCGCCGCGAGGCAACGACGAGGGTCGCGCCACCGGGCAAGGCCCAGTTCACCCACCTCCGGCATGGCCGGGTGCAATCCAAGACGAGAAACCAAGATGAGCGACAAGGTTGTACATGTCGGCGACGCCGACTTTGATAGCGCAGTACTGAATTCCAAGGAACCGGTGCTGGTCGATTTCTGGGCCGAGTGGTGTGGCCCCTGCAAGATGATCGCCCCGGCGCTGGACGAGCTGGCCGATGCCTACCAGGGCCGCGCCAAGATCGCCAAGGTCAACGTTGACCACAACCGTGCGCTGGCCGCGAAGTACCACGTGCGTTCGATTCCGTACCTGGTCGTGTTCAAGGATGGCGAGAAGGTCGGCGAGCAGATCGGTGCGGTGGGCAAGGCCCAGCTGGCCGGCCTGCTGGACAAGGCCCTGGCCTGATCCTGCCGGTCTCCGGCAGCCGCCGAGCGCGGCTGCCGGCGGGCGCACCACGCCCATGATGAATGCTGTTCCCGGCGACCCTTGCATGGCGCCGCAGGCCGATGATAGTGTCGGCATATCCGGCCGCGTTCGCGTGCCGCACCCTCTGGACGCAGTTTCTTCCAGACCCATTCCCAACGTTCGCCGCCCCAGCCGGGCGCTCGCACCGTCAAGCGAGGAATAACGCTCTTGTCCGATAACACTTCCGAAACCGGCAGCGCTGATGCGCCCGCCGAAAAGCGCGTGCGCAAGCCCCGCGTGAGCAAGGCCGCCGCCCCGGCAGCCGCAGAAACCAGCGCCGCTCCGGCGCAGCCGACCCTGCCGCTGGCCGCCGCGCCCGAAGCACCGGCGCCGGCCGCAGCACCTGCGCCGAGCGCGCCCGCCGCCGAGGCCCCTGCCAGCAGTGGCGGTGGCGAGGGTGGCGAGGGCCGCGAATCCGGCCAGCCGCGGCAGCAGAATCACCAGGGGGGTGGCCAGAACCAGGGCCAGAACCCGTACAACCAGAACGGCCAGCAGGGCCAGGGGCAAGGTCAGGGCAACCGACGCGACCGCTTCCGCAACCGCCGCGACCGTGACCGCAACAATCGCTTCCGCGACGACGGCATGTCCAATGACGGCGGCGAGCAGCAGCCGTTCGTGCCGCGCCCGCACGCCAACGTGCCCGAGGGCTTCCCGGTGTACTCGCTGAGCGACCTCAAGCGCATGCCGGCACAGAAGCTGCTGGAAATCGCCGAGCAGCTGCAGATCTCCGAAGGCGTGGCCCGTGCCCGCAAGCAGGACGTGATCTTCGCCCTGCTGAAGGTGCTGACCCGCCACGGTGACGGCGTCGCCGCCGATGGTGTGCTGGAAATCCTGCCGGATGGCTTCGGTTTCCTGCGCGCGGCCGAAGCCAGCTACCTGGCCGGTCCTGACGACACCTACATCTCGCCCAGCCAGATCCGCCGCTTCAACCTGCGCACCGGCGACCACATCTCCGGCCGCATCCGCTTCCCGAAGGACGGCGAGCGCTACTTCGCGCTGAACATCGTCGACACCATCAACGGCGAGCCGATCGAAGCGTCGAAGAACAAGGTGCTGTTCGAGAACCTGACCGCACTGTTCCCGCGCCGCCGCTTCACCCTTGAGCGTGGCAACGGTTCGTCGGAAGACATCACCGGCCGCATCCTCGATCTGATGGCGCCGCAGGGCAAGGGCCAGCGCTCGCTCATCGTGTCGCAGCCGAAGGCCGGCAAGACGATGATGATGCAGCAGGTCGCCACCGCCATCACCACCAACCATCCGGACGTGCACCTGATCGTGCTGCTGATCGACGAGCGCCCGGAAGAAGTGACCGAAATGCAGCGCACCGTGCGCGGCGAGGTCATCAGCTCGACCTTCGACGAGCCGGCCGCGCGCCACGTGCAGGTGGCCGAAATGGTCATCGAGCGCGCCAAGCGCCTGGTCGAGCACAAGAAGGATGTGGTGATCCTGCTCGACTCGATCACCCGCCTGGCCCGCGCCTACAACAACGTGGTGCCGAGCTCGGGCAAGGTGCTGACCGGTGGTGTGGACGCCAACGCCCTGCACCGCCCGAAGCGCTTCTTCGGTGCCGCGCGCAACGTGGAAGAAGGCGGCAGCCTGACCATCATCGCCACCGCGCTGGTCGACACCGGCTCGAAGATGGACGAGGTGATCTACGAAGAGTTCAAGGGCACCGGCAACAGCGAAGTGCACCTGAGCCGTCGTATCGCTGAAAAGCGCGTGTTCCCGGCCATCGACATCAACCGTTCCGGTACCCGCCGCGAAGACCTGCTGATCGAACCGGAACTGCTGCAGAAGATCTGGATCCTGCGCAAGCTGCTGCATCCGATGGACGAAATGGCCGCGATGGAATTCCTGCTCGACAAGATGAAGAACACCAAGTCCAACGACGAGTTCTTCGGTTCGATGAAGCGCTGATCCGCGCCATTGCATCGAAAAGAACCTGCCGCCCGCTGCGGCAGGTTTTTTTTGCCTGCAGGACGACCTGCTTCACTTTGCCGCCGCCGACTTTTGGCGATAATTCGCCCGATACCCTGCCCGGCCCCAAGGGCGTGGCCACCGATTCCCGCTGTCGCCCCTTCCGGAGAACCGGTCGGGTCCAGCCTCCTGCCGGATCCGTCGACGCATGCGAACGCTGTCCCCCCGCCTGAACCTGGGCAAGCTGATCCTCGCCCTGGCCCTGCTCAGCGCCATCATCGCCCTGGCCAATACCCTGCTGGCCAGTTACCGCGTGCAGCGCGACCAGCTGGTCGGCAACACGCTGGAGGCCAACCGCGTCTATGCCACCAAACTGGCCGAGACCACCCAGAATTTCCTGCTGGCCGCGCAGCAGGAGCTGGCCTACGCCGCCACCCGGCTCGGCCAGAATGATCTCGATCCGGCACAGGCCCAGGATGAAGCCAGCCGGCTGCAGCTGCAGACCAACAGCTTCAACTCCTCGCTGGTGGTCGACGCCGACGGCCTGGTGATCGCCACCTCGCCGCAGACCCTGCAGCTGCAGGGCGAGATCCTGCACAGCGCCGGCAACAACGCCGCACTGGCCGCGCGCCAGCCGATGATCAGCGATCCCTACCAGTCGACCACCGGCAAGCTGCTGGTCTCGCTGTCGCACCCGATCTTCGATCGCCAGGGCCGCTATCGCGGCTACGTCAGCGGCACCCTCTACCTGCGCCAGCGCAGTGCGCTGCACACGCTGCTGGGCAAGCACTACTACCGCGACGGCTCGTACCTGTACGTGGTGGACCGCAATGGCCGCCTGCTGTACCACGCCGATGGCAAGCGGGTCGGCGACTACGTGGTCGGCAACCCGGCGGTGAAGGCAGTCGTGCGCGGTGAACGCGGTGCGCAGCAGGTCCGCAACAACCTGGGCGTATCGATGCTGGCCGGCTATGCACCGGTGCCGGCCACCGGCTGGGGCATCATCGCCCAGCGGCCGACCGAGGCCACGCTGCAGCCATTGTCGCGGTTGATGACCGCGGTGATCTGGAATGCGATCCCGCTCGGCCTGCTGTCACTGCTGGTCACCTGGTGGTTCGCCCGTCGCATCTCGATGCCGCTGTGGCAGCTGGCGCGAAACGTGCAGGGTGGCGAGGACACCGGGAACGCGATCAGCCACGTCAGCGGCATTCGCGCCTGGTACTTCGAGGTGGCCCAGCTCAAGCAGGCCGTGCTGCACAGCTTCAACGCGCTGCAGGACCGCATCGGCACGCTCAGCCGCGCCAACCGTACCGATCCGCTGACCGGCCTGCTCAATCGCCGCGGCCTGCAGCAGGCGCTGGATGCGCTGCAGGTGCAGGGCATTCCGTTCGCGATCCTGGCGCTGGACATCGATCGCTTCAAATCGATCAACGACAGCCATGGCCATGACGTCGGCGACGCGGCCATCGTCCATATCGCCGACCAGATGCGCCGCTACTCGCGCGACAGCGACATCCTCTGCCGTGCCGGCGGCGAGGAATTCCTGCTGCTGTTGCCGGGCATCAGCACCGACTATGCGCGCCAGGCCGGCGAGCGCCTGCGCCAGCACATCGCCGATCATCCGTTCGAGCCGGTCGGCACCATCACCGTGTCACTGGGCGTGGCCCACTTCCCCAGCTTCCACGTCGATGCCGAGCAGGCACTGCGGCTGGCCGACAAGGCCCTGTACATGGCCAAGGAACAGGGCCGCAACCGGGTGGTGGTCTACCCGTACGCGGACTGAAAAGCGGCCGGCCTGGCCGACCGCTTCACCGCGCCGGGCTCAGCGCTGCGCCAACGGTGTCAGCAGGCGCAGGCCGCGCTGGGTGCCATCGACCATGTACACGCCCCCGGCAGGCAGCAGATCACTGCCCACCTGTTCGACGGCATCCGGCTTGCGCCACGGTGCGGCCTGGCGCGGGCCGGGGATGTAGGCACGCCAGCGGCCATAGCGCTCCGGCTGGGCATTGCCGTTGCTGCCGGTGTCGCTGTTCAGGGCGAAGTTCACCGGCACGCGTACGGTCCAGAAGTCGCGCGTGCTGTTCTCGCCGGTCGTGGGCGGGACGAAGGTCCACTTTCGGGCGCCGCTGATGCTGGCCTTGGCGAGCAGGTCGCGCATCTTGGCCAGGGTCCGCTCCGGCGCGACCACGGTCATGTTCACCTGTTCGGCAATGACGTCGGCCACGGTCCCGTCGCGGGCCACCTTGACCAGCAGCAGCACATCACCCTGCCCGCCACTGCGGAAGACATCCTCGGGGTAGCGCGGTGGCGGCATGTTCTTCCGGGTCACCGAATCGGTAGCCTTCGGGTCATACTCACTGAAGTCGACACTGGTCATGCTGACCTGGTAGCTGCCGTCGTCCTGCTGCTTGCCACGCAGGCGCACCCGCAGTGGTGCGTGGACCGCCACCGGCTTGCCATCGCGCAGCGTCGGCTCGAACTGCCATCCACGGATGGTGCCCTCCACGAACGATGCAATACCCGGTGCGAGCATCGCCTGCTGGTCCAGGACCAGCGCGCTGACCGAGCCGTCGGCCGCCACATCGATACTGCCCGACAGCGCCATGCTCATCTCGGCGGTGGCGCGCACGGCGCGCGCGTTCTGGGCGACGGCCTCGGATGGCAGCAGCGGGGCACCTGCGGAGAACGCCAGGGCCAGCGCAAGGAACAGGGGGGAACGCATCATTGCCGGATCCGTGGTGATGAAGTGAGCACCGAGCGTACCGCAGTCCTGACCGGACCGGCACGTGCTTCACGCCACGCCGTTCAGGCCAGGCGATGGGCCGCCGCGTAGGGCGGCGTATCCGGATAGTTCCCCTCGGCGAAGCGCGCCTGCAGGTCCTGCCACCACGCCGGATCGAACAGGTGCCGGTAGTGCTCCCCCACCGCCGCCAGTTCGCTGGCGGGCAGCCCCATGAACGGGCCGAAGCGCTCGGGAAACACGTCGCGTGGACCGACATGGAACCAGGGTTCATCGGCCATGGCTTCCTCCGGCGTACGCGGCTGCGGCCATGCGCGGAACACGCAGTCGCTGACCAGGCACAGCTCGTCGTAGTCGTAGAACACGGCCCGGCCATGTCGCGATACGCCGAAGTTCTTCGGCAGCATGTCGCCGGGGAAGATGTTGTTGCGCGCCATGTCGGTGATCGCCTGCGCATAGTCGAGTACCGCTGCGCGCACCGCCTCGCCCCCCTGCTCGCGCAGGTACAGATTCAATGGCCGGAAACGGCGCTGCACGTAGCACAGTGCGACTTCCACATGGTCGCCATCGACCCGCACGGTCTGCGAGCATTGCTGCAGCAACTCCTCCAGCAAGGCCGGTGCGAAGCGGTCGCGCGGGAAGCGCAGGTGGCGATACGGCTGCGCATCGAGCAGGCGGCCGACGCGGTCGAGGTTGAACACCAGCGCGTACTTCTCTTCCACCTGCTGCCGCGACATCGCCTTGGGCCACGCGAAGCGGTCGCGGATCAGCTTGAACACCAGCGGATAGCTGGGCAGGGTGAACACCGCCATGACCATGCCAGGTGTGCCTTCGGCGGGCACCAGCCGCTCCTGCGGATGCTCGTTGAAGTGGCGGAAGAAGGTGCGGTAGCGCTCGGTCTTGCCCTGCTTGGCACGGCCCAGCACGGTGTAGATCTCATCGATGGGCTTGCCCGGCAGCAGGCTGCGCAGGAACACCACCGCATCGCCCACCGTGGCAAGGTCGGCCTGGAAATAACTGCGCGACACGCCGAACAGATGGGCGACGTCGCGGCGCCGGGTCAGCACCGCGTCGGCGCGCAGTCCACGCTCATCGTTGACCAGCGCGATCACGCAGGGTGAGAACCGGTGCTCGCCGAACACGCGGCCCACCAGGTAGGCACGGCGCTCGCGATAGAACACGGTGTCGAGCAGCTCGATGCTGCGCACCGGCGTATCGCCCCAGTGGGCCAGATCGTCCTGCAGGCGCACGGCGATGGCCGCCGCGCAGCGCAGCTGGTGCGCATACGGAATGTCGAAGCGGTAATCGGCCAACACGCGCTGCAGGGCCTCCACCGGCCGCGTGGGTGAAACCGCGTAGGTATGCCGCGCAACCGGATGGGTGATCGCATCGGACGGCTCGACGTCAAAGGCGATGAACTCCAGCGCCGGGTCCACGCCACGGGTGGAGAACAAGCGCCGCGACAGTGTGTTGTAGAAGGTCTTGTACAGTTCGGCATCGATCAGCCCCCGCAGCAATGCGCTGTAGCGTGCATGCACCTGCAGCCACAATGCGCGCTCCCCGATTGCTTCGCCGGCAAGGCGCCGCAGTGCATCCATCTGTTCGGCAATGCACAGGTCGTACAGCGCGATGCGCTCGACTGCATCCTGGCGCGCAGCCGCCCAGTCGCGCTGCTCGAAACGCTGCCGCGCACGAGCGGTGATCGTCGCAAAGCGGGCGTGGTACTGCTCGAAGCCAGCGTGGATGGCGCCAGCGATGCGCGACGCCAGCTCGGCATCGATATCAGGCTCGGACATGCAGGACTCAGCCGGGAGGACCGGCTTCACCATACGCTGGCGTGTGCAATGGCGTCGAGTGCGAAGGTAGTGCCGGCCGCTGGCCGGCAGCACCTGGACCGTCGATGGATCGATGCAGACGCCGGCCAGCGGCCGGCACTACCGGCTCAGATCGCCAGTTCGGCCTCCACGTCCTGCACCTTGCGTCGGGCCAGTGCAAGGTTGGACTTGGTCCGGTCCAGCACGATGTAGAAGAACAGTCCCTTCTTCTTCGCGACCGGTCGCATGATGTGGTACGCCTTGCCCAGCGAGATCAGGATATCCTCGATGCTGTCATTGAGGTTCAACGAGGCGGCGGTCTTCATCTTGGCCCGGATCACTTCGGTGTTGCCGGCAGCGGCCACCTCCATGTCCATGCCGGCACCGGCTTCGCCCAGCAGCATGCCGCTTTCGTAGTCGACCAGCGCCACTGCCTGCGCGCCGTCGATGCCCATCAGTGCGTTCAACGATTCATTCAATCCAGCCACGTCGCACCCCTTGTCGATGTTGGTTCGAGCCCCTCGTTCCCCTGCGGCCGGGCTCACGATCCGCCGAGTTCGGCCAGGATCGCCTGGCCACATTCCCTGCTCTGCCACAGCACCTGCCCGATCACGCTGCGCTGGTCGCAGGCCGCCATCAGCAGCAGCGGTGCACGTCCCTCGGCCTGGATCGCCAGCATCAGCACCTTCCCGCCCATCGCTTCCAGCATCAGCGTCTGCAGATCGCCCAGCAGCAGTTCGCGCCCCACCGCTGCGGCCAACGCCAGCATCGCGCTGGTCATCGCCGCCAGCCGTTCGCCGCGTCCTTCGGCACCGGCGCTGACCAGGGCAAAGCCATCGACGCTGGCCAGCACCACCGTGCGCACGCCCTCCACCCGCTGCTGCAGGTCCTGCAGCAGCGGCTGCAGGCGCTCACGCTGGCCCGCATCGGGCAGTACCGCCATCTGCCCGTCACCCATGCGCGGCCACCAGTGCGTGTGCTTCCATTTCGCTCATCAGTACATCCATCAGCAGCAGTCCCTGTTCGCGGTCACGGGCATCCACGGCCAGTAGCGGCAGCGGCTGGTCATCGAGGCAGGCACGGGCGGCCCAGTCATCCAGCGCCGCCTGTGGCGCCTGGTCCAGGTGGGTGACCGCCACGACCAGTGCCAGGGATGATGCGAACGGCTGCAGCACCTGCAGGTAGTCCTGCAGCTCGCTGGCAATGCCGACGCGACGTGCGTCCAGCAACAGCACCGCGCCCCGTGCACCCTGTAGCAGGATCGGCCACAGGAAATCGAAACGCTGCTGGCCGGGCGTTCCGTACAGACGCAGGCGTTCTCCGTTGGGCAGGTCGATGTCTGCATAGTCCAGCGCGACGGTGGTGGAGGCCTTGTCGGCACCGAGGCGATCACTGTTGGCCACATCGGTGTCGACTACCGCGCCGGCCGCGATGCTGCGCACCAGCGTCGACTTGCCGCTGCCCATGCCGCCCAGCACCACCACCTTGTGCTCACGCATTGCGCTCACTCCCGCGCAGGTGCCGCCACAGGCGGGCAAGCAGTCCGTTGTCGGTGCGGGTGCCACCGGTCGCCATCATCGGCGCCGCCGGGGCGGCCTGCAGCTGCGCGTAGCCACACAGGTAGGCCGCGTGGATGAAATCGCGAACGGCCGCCGCCGGCAGCTCAAGCAGCATCGCGCATTCTTCAACCGTGCACGCGCGCTTGAGCAGCAACGAGCACAGGCGGAATCCATCGTGGTCGTGCCCCAGGACGCGGAAATCCGGCCAGCGCAGCAGCTTCACCGAAGCGCCGCGCAGGCGTTCGTCCAGTGCCTGCCAGTGGCGGCTGCGTTGCGCCCATTGCCACAACAGCGGCCGCAGCGGCTGGCGTGTTCGCTCACCAGCCAGCGCCTGCAGGCGCATTGGCGTCAGTGCATCCAGCTGCAGGCGTTCGAAAGCATCGGCCAGGCGCTCCACCAGCGCGCTCGCGGGTTCCTGCAACAGCACGGCCTGGTCGTGCTCCAGATCCATCAGCAGCAAAGGCTCGCCCGCATCACTCAACAGTGCCTGGCCATGGCGCAGCGGCAACCGCTCGCGCAGCAGGCGGGTGATGGCGTGTGCGCCATCGGCCAGACGTATCAGCGCGGGTGCGGGCATGGCCAGGGGCTCCGGTGCCAACTGCATGCGACGCAGCGCGCGGCCGATGGCACCGTCGTCGAGCACATCCTGGTGTCCGTCGCCGTCGCGCAGTTGGCCGCCGTTGTCCTCGATCCAGCATTGCAGGCGCGGTCGCTGCTGGCGCATGCGCTGGGCCGCGTTGCGCAGTGCCGGGGTATCGCGGATGACCAGCAGGTCGCAATCGTCCAGGTCCCGGCTGCGGCGGACCTGGCCGTCCGGCAGTGCCGACGCCAGGCGCAGCCGTTGCAGCAGGGCCTGCTCGCCCTGGATATCGGTTCCCACTACCAGCACGCGTGCCATCCGTGTCCCCGGGCGACCACCTCCCCGGTGGTCTCGCGTCGCCAAGGCTAGGGCATCGCCAGCGGCAGCCGTCGTGATCGACTGCTCAGATCGGGAGCGGTTGCAGGCGGTGTCCGATCGGTTCTGCGACTGCTATCGCGGGCAAGTTTCATGCCCCGTTGACGGCATTCCGACAGCCGACGGAAGTCACGGTTTCATCGCCTGGGGTCAGATCCCTTTTGCGTGGCAAAAGGGATCTGACCCCAGAGCCAGAAAAGAAACCCGCGCCGAAGCGCGGGTTCCGGGGTCACGGCCGAACGGCGACGGATCAGCCGCGCAGCAGCTCCAGCGCGGCGTTGAAGGTCGCGCTCGGGCGCATCGCCTTGCTGGCCTTGGCCACGTCCGGACGGTAGTAGCCGCCGATGTCCACGGCCTTGCCCTGCACTGCGATCAGCTCGTCGACGATCTTCTGCTCGTTGTCGGTCAGCGCCTTGGCCAGCGGGGCGAAGCGTGCCTTCAGTGCGGCATCCTCGTCCTGGGCGGCCAGGGCCTGCGCCCAGTACAGAGCGATGTAGAAGTGGCTGCCACGGTTGTCGATGCCGCCGAGCTTGCGCGACGGCGACTTGTCGTTGTCCAGGAACTGGCCGTTGGCTTCGTCCAGCGCCTTGGCCAGCACGCGGGCGGCGGCGTTGTCATAGCGGTTGCCCAGGTGTTCCAGCGACGCAGCCAGGGCCAGGAACTCACCCAGCGAATCCCAGCGCAGGTAGTCCTCTTCGACGAACTGCTGCACGTGCTTCGGGGCCGAACCACCGGCGCCGGTCTCGAACAGGCCACCACCGGCCATCAGCGGCACGATCGACAGCATCTTGGCGCTGGTGCCCAGCTCCATGATCGGGAACAGATCGGTCAGGTAGTCGCGCAGCACGTTGCCGGTCACCGAGATGGTGTCCTCGCCCTTGCGGATGCGGTCCAGCGAGAACGCGGTGGCTTCCACCGGCGGCAGGATGCGGATGTCCAGGCCGTTGGTGTCGTGGTCCTTCAGATACTGCTCGACCTTGGCGATGACCTGCGCGTCGTGGGCGCGGGCGGCATCCAGCCAGAACACGGCCGGGGTGCTGCTCAGGCGGGCACGCTCGACGGCCAGCTTGACCCAGTCCTGGATCGGCGCGTCCTTGGTCTGGCACATGCGCCAGATGTCACCGGCTTCCACAGTGTGCTCGAACACCAGGTTGCCGGCGTCGTCGGTGACCTTGACCACGCCATCGGCAGCGATCTGGAAGGTCTTGTCGTGCGAGCCGTACTCTTCGGCCTTCTGTGCCATCAGGCCGACGTTGGGCACCGAGCCCATGGTGGCCGGGTCGAAGGCGCCGTGCGCCTTGCAGTCGTCGATGACGGCCTGGTACACGCCGGCATAGCAGCGGTCCGGAATGACCGCCTTGGTGTCCTGCAGCTTGCCTTCGGCGTTCCACATCTTGCCGGAGTCGCGGATCATCGCCGGCATCGAGGCGTCGACGATGACGTCGCTCGGCACGTGCAGGTTGGTGATGCCCTTGTCCGAGTTGACCATGGCCACGCCCGGGCGCTGTGCGTACTCGGCAGCCAGGTCGGCTTCGATCGCGGCACGGGTGGCTTCCGGCAGCGACGGCAGGCGCGCAGCCAGGTCACCGATGCCGTTGTTGGCGTCGAAACCGGCCTGCTTGAGCACGTCGGCATGCTTGGCCAGCACGTCCTTGTAGAACTCATTGACCGCCACGCCGAACATGATCGGGTCGGAGACCTTCATCATGGTCGCCTTCAGGTGCAGCGAGAACAGCACGCCCTGGGCCTTGGCATCGGCGATCTGCTCACCGATGAACGCGGCCAGCGCCTTGCGGCTCATCACGGCGGCGTCGACGATCTCGCCGGCCTTGACCGCGGTCTTTTCCTTCAGCACAGCGGTGCTGCCGTCGTTGCCGTGGAAGGTGATCTTCAGCGAACCGGCGTTGGCCAGGGTGGCCGACTTTTCGCTGCCGTAGAAATCGCCGGCGGCCATGTGCGCGACGTGCGACTTCGAATCCGGCGCCCAAGCGCCCATGCGGTGCGGGTGCTTGCGCGCGTAGTTCTTCACCGACAGCGGTGCACGGCGGTCGGAGTTGCCTTCGCGCAGCACCGGGTTCACCGCGCTGCCCTTGACCTTGTCGTAGCGCGCCTTGTAGTCGCGCTGCTGGTCGTCGGCCGGGGTTTCCGGGTAATCCGGCAGCGGGTAGCCCTGGTCCTGCAGTTCCTTGATGGCCGCCTTCAGCTGCGGCACCGAGGCGGAAATGTTCGGCAGCTTGATGATGTTGGCGTCCGGGGTGGTCGCCAGCTGGCCCAGCTCGGCCAGGTCGTCGCTGACCTTCTGCGCGTCGGACAGCAGTTCCGGGAACTGCGACAGGATGCGGCCGGACAGCGAGATGTCACGGGTTTCCACCACGATGCCGGCCGTGGCGGTGTAGGCGTCAACGATCGGCAGCAGCGACTGGGTGGCCAGGAACGGTGCTTCGTCGGTCAGCGTGTAGAGGATCTTGGACATGGGGGACTTGGACTCTGTAGCAATGCTCAGGGGAAGGCCGGCGCCAGCGCCGGCCCACGTGCAACCGTGTCGCGCGCGAGGCGGGGCCCCACGCTTTCCCCCGTCGCCGTCAGGGTGGGCGCGCGGCGGGGAAACCCCTGCATTGTCGCGTTTTCAGTCGCGCGGGGCAAAGCCACGCCATACGCGGCGGTACTGCATGCCGGCAACGCTGTGATCCATCGACGCCTGGATGAAGCCGACCATCATCCAACAAAAAAGGACGCAGCCTCGCGGCTGCGTCCATCGTGAGCCCTGCCGGGAGAGAGTCGGCTGGACTTACTTGACCTCGAACTCCTGCGGCGTTCCGGCCGCCTTGCCATCGACGGTGACTTCGGCGCGGTACTTGCCGGCCGGCCAGCCCTTTGCATTCTTGAAGGTGACGTTGGTGGTTTCCGCACCGCTGGTGTTCAGCGTGGCATTCTGTTCGCCGGCCACCTGGCCGTCCTGGTAGGTCAGCTTCGCGCCAACGGCGACGTTGTTGGCAGCACCGTCGGTCTTGACCGAGACGATGATGTCGTCCTTCGGCGCGAACAAAGCCGTCGTCGCAACCGACTTGTCGGCGGCTGCGGTCTTGCCGACCGTGACCGACGAGACGCTGACAGCAGCGGCTTCGGCCATCGGCGGCGGCGCGCCGGTCATCGGGGCCGGTGCTGCCGGTTCGGCCGGAGCAGTCGCTGCCGGAGCGGCATTGTTGTCGGTCGACTCTTCTTTCTTCTTGCAACCGACCAGGGCGACGCTGCCCAGCAGGGCGGCGATCAGGGCGGTCTGGAGCGGGGTGGTCTTGATCATTCGGGGTTCCTCCCAGGGATTGTCGGACGGCGTTCTGGCCGGCTTACTTCGGCGGCAGTTTCAGGGTCTGGCCCGGGAAAATCTTGTCCGGGTCATCAAGCACATCGCGGTTGGCTTCGAAGATCTTCTTCCAGGCATTGGCGTCGCCCAGATGCTGCTTGGCGATCTTCGACAGCGAGTCACCCTTCTGCACGGTATAGGTGCCGCCGCTGACAACGTCCGCGGTGCTGTCCACCGAAGCGCTGACGCCGGAGAAGTCCGCCTTCGGCACCTGCTCGGCGGTACTGTCGACACTGCCACTGACGCCGGAGAAATCGGCTTTCTTCTCGGTACTCATCCACAACTCCCGTCTGCATGACTACGTGATTGGCACGGTGCCATGGCGGTTGTTAAATGGGGATGGTGCAGATGTGAAGCCGCCCCCGGGGGCGGCTGAACAATCGGGAGAGACGGTGTCCGGTCGTGCCGGCCGCTGGCCGGCTTTCCCTTGCCCTGGACGCGGGTTCCTTGCGGTTGCCGGCCAGCGACCGGCACTACCGGTTACTGCCGCAGTTCGCGGTAGGTCGCAGCCGGGGCGGTGATGCCGGGGCTGGCGCGCCAGGGGTTGATGTCCAGGCCACCACGGCGGGTATAGCGGGCCTCCACTTCCAGCCATTGTGGCTGGCAGCGCGCAGATACCTCGCTGAAGATCCGCTCAACGCACTGCTCGTGGAACTCGGCGTGTTCACGGTAGCTGACCAAGTAGCGCAGCAGGCCCACGCGATCGATCTTCGGCCCGCGGTAACGCAGGCTGACCGTGGCCCAGTCCGGCTGGCCGGTGACCGGGCAGTTGGACTTCAGCAGCGACGAGACCAGGGTCTCTTCCACCACCTCACCCGCATCGGCGGCGAGGAAGTCCGCCTGCGGCGGGCCGTAGCAGTCGATCTCCAGTTCCAGCCCGTCGATGGACTCGCCGAGCGGCGTCTCGCGCAGGCCTGGCAGGCCGAACTCGACCTGGACCGGCACACCGGCGCAGGCCGACAGATCCGCCACCAGGCGCGCGCGCAGTGCCTCGGCGCTGTCGATGCGGGTGCTGTTGAGGGAGTTGAGGTACAGCTTGAACGACTTCGATTCGATCAGCCGCGGCGAGGTGCATGGCACCTGCACCGTGGCGACGGCGACCTGCGGCTTGCCACGCGGGTCGAGCCAGCTCAGCTCGAAGGCGTGCCAGCGGTCGTGGCCGACGAACGGCAGCGCGGCCTCATCGAGGCCGATCTCGGCGCGGGCGCCGCTGCGGGGGATGGGGAACAGCAGGCCGGGATCGTACTGCGACGGGTAACTGACCTCGCGACCGAGGCTGGAATCCTGTGGGGTGTTCATGGAGGTCATTGTATCGCGCGGAGGGCGGGCCTTCGGCCGGGCCGGCCAACGGCGGAGCCCCTCCGTGGTGGGGTGTTGGGTCGTCGAAAGCCTGGATTCCCGGGAGTGGGCCGGGCGGATGGGGCTGGCGGGGACGCCGTGAATCCGTCCGTGGAGGCTTAGCCGCGCCATCCATGGCGCGGATACCCCGCCAGCCCCACCCGCCCGGCCCCCCGACACATTTCTGCCGCCGATCCACCACGGGAAAGATCAGAAAATCAAAATCCGATCCTTCGGACATTTTCGATGTCTGCCATCCACGCATGGCGTGGATCTACCGGCAAGCCACGGGATCGGGTCTGGAGGAAGGCCCCCTGAGTCAGGGGGCGGCCGCGAAGCGGCAGGGGTCTGGAAGCTGGTAAGGGGGGCCCACCGTTCGCGCAGCGAACTGTGGGAGCGACAGCGCGCATGCGATGTCGCGTACCCAGGGCTGCAAGCCCTGCCGGAAACCCTCACCCCGCCGGGGTGCCGGCACCGTGCAGGTAATCCAGGCTCACCTGCAGCAACGCCCGCAGTCCCACATCCAGTGCCTTCTCATCCAGCAGGAACTTCGGCGAATGGTTGGCCGGCGCCGTCGCCGGGTCGATGCCCACGCTGGTGGAGCCGACGAAGAAGAACATGCCCGGCACTTCCTTCGCGTACAGCGAGAAATCCTCCGCGCCCATCTGCAGCGGCGGCTCGTACACGTTGTCCTTGCCCACCACCGCCTGCAGGCTCGGCAGCATCTTCGCGGTCAGCGCCGGGTCGTTCACCGTGGCCGGGTTGCCCTCCGACTCGTAGATGTCGGTCACCGCCTTCGCACCGTGCGCGGCGGCCGTGTGCTCGGCCACGTTGCGCAGGTCGGCAAAGATCTGCTGGCGCATGCCTTCGTCGAAGGTGCGGATGGTGCCGACCATCTCCACTTCATCGGGAATGATGTTGTAGCGGATGCCGCCGTTGATCGCGCCGAAGGTCAGCACCGCCGGTTGCTTGGACAGGTTGGCGCGGCGGCTGACGATGGTCTGCGCGGTGCCGACCAGATCGGCGGTGGCGACGATCGGGTCAACACCGTTCCACGGTGCCGAGCCATGCGTCTGGCGACCGATCACCTTGATCCCGAAGCGATCCGAGGCGGCCATCAATGGGCCGCCGCGCACCGCGATCTGGCCGGCCTGCACGCTGGAGAACACATGCAGGCCGAACACGGCCTCCGGCTTGAAATCGGCAAACAGCCCTTCCTTCAGCATCAGTGCCGCACCGCCCTCTTCCGGCGGCGGCGCGCCTTCCTCGGCCGGCTGGAAGATCAGCATCACCTGGCCCGGCAGGTCCTTCTTCATTGATACCAGCGCTTCGGCCACGCCGAGCAGGGTGGCGGTATGCGCGTCGTGGCCACAGGCATGCATCACGCCCACGGTCTGCCCGCGGTACTGGTCGGTGGCCTTGGAGGCGAACGGCAGGCCGGTCTGCTCGGTCACCGGCAGCGCGTCCATGTCTGCACGCAACGCGATCTTCGGACCCGGCTTGCCGCCTTCGATGATCGCCACCACGCCGTGGTGGGCGATGCCGGTTTTCGGCTTCAGGCCCATCGCACGCAGGCGCTTGGCGACCTCGGCCGAGGTGCGCGCCTCGCGGTTGGACAGCTCCGGGTGCTGGTGGAAGTCACGACGCCATTCGACCACCTGGGCCTGCAGCCGCTGCGCGGCGGCGGTCACTTCGGGGCGTTGCCCGTCCTGGGCATGGGCAAGCGCCGGCAGGGCCAGCAGCAGGGCGGACAGCAGCAGCGAACGGCGCATCGCAATCTCCACAGCAAGAGGGTTCCAGCTGAATGTAGGGCAACACCGGCGCCACGGGAACCTCCGGTGCCGCATCCGGTCTTAGCGCCCGTCCCATCCGTCATGCAGGAAACGTGATGTGGCACAGGTATGCTTTGCGCATTGTCCCGGCGTCCCGTCCGGTCCAGCCCTCTCGGAGTCCTCGTAATGTCACGTGTTTGGAAGATCGTGCTGCTGGTCGTGGCGATCCTGGTGCTGGCCGTGGTCGGCCTGCGCGTCATTGGCGGGGGCAAGGACAAGGCTGGAAAACCTGCTGCGGGCGCGCGCCAGGGCGGGGAAGACCCGGATGCCGGCCCGGTGCCGGTAACCGTGGTCGAAGCCACGCGCCAGGACGTACCGGTGTATGCCAGCGCGCTGGGTACGGTGACCGCGATGAACACCGTCACCGTCAGCCCGCAGGTCGGCGGTCAGCTGATGAGCCTGAATTTCCGTGAAGGCCAGGAAGTGAAGCAGGGTGATGTGCTGGCGGTGATCGACCCGCGCACCGCCCAGGCCAGCTACGACCAGGCCGCTGCAGCCAAGCGCCAGAACGAGGCCCTGCTGGCCACCGCGCGCTCCAACTACCAGCGCTCGAACGCGCCGGAGTATCGCCAGTACGTCGCCAAGACCGATCTGGATACACAGCGAAACCAAGTGGCACAGTACGAAAGCGCCGTGGCCGCCAACGAGGCCAGCATGCGCTCGGCGCAGGTGCAGCTGCAGTACACCCGGGTCACCGCGCCGATCTCAGGCATCGCCGGCATCCGTGCGGTCGACGCCGGCAACGTGGTCAGCGCCGGTACCGCTCTGGTCACGCTGACCCAGATCCATCCGATCCACGTGCTGTTCAACCTGCCCGAGCGCCAGCTCGGCGATGTGCGCCAGGCGCAGGCCGCCGGCACGGTACCGGTGGCGGCGCTGGACCGCGCCGATTCGCACGTGCTGTCCGGCGACGGCAAGCTCGATGTGGTCGACAACCTGATCAGTGCCGACAGCGGCACGTTCAAGGCGCGCGCCCTGTTCGACAACACCGACAACGGCCTGTGGCCGGGCCAGTTCGTCAACGTGCGCATGCAGCTGCGCACGATTGCCGGCGGCGTGGTGATCCCCACCCAGGCGGTACTGCGTGGCCCGGATGGCGAGTACGTCTACATAGTGCAGGGCGACAACACGGTAAAGATGCAGACCGTGCGCAGCGGCGTGGAAGTGGGCGACAGCCAGGTGCAGATCGCCGAAGGCCTGAAGGGCGGCGAGCGGGTGGTCAGTGAAGGCCAGTTCCGCCTGAAGCCGGGCAGCAAGGTCACCGCACTGAAGCCGGGCGAGACCCCGGCCGCACCGACCGAGGCCGAACTGAAGGCAGCCGAGCAGAAGAACGCAGGCGGCGGTGGCCGTCGCGGTGGTGGCCCGCGCTGAGCGCAGGCCACTGATCTCCCTCGCGCCGGCGGACCTGCCGGCGCCGACATTGAAGTGCCAGCAAGGATCAGTCCGTGGGCTTTTCGACGATCTTCATCCGCCGCCCGATCGCCACCTCGCTGTTGATGGCGGGCCTGTTGCTGCTGGGCATCCTCGGTTACCGCAAGCTGCCGGTGTCGGCGCTGCCGGAAATCGATGCGCCCAGCCTGGTGGTCACCACCCAGTACCCCGGTGCGAACGCCACCACCATGGCCTCGCTGGTCACCACCCCGCTGGAGCGCCAGTTCGGGCAGATTTCCGGGCTGGAGCTGATGACCTCCGACTCGTCGGCCGGGTTGTCGACGATCATCCTGCAGTTCTCGATGGACCGCGACATCGACATCGCCGCGCAGGACGTGCAGGCGGCGATCCGCCAGGCCACCCTGCCCTCGTCGCTGCCCTACCAGCCGGTCTACAACCGGGTGAACCCGGCCGACGCGGCCATCGTCACCCTGAAACTGACCTCTGACACGCGCCCGCTGCGCGACGTCAACAATTACGCCGATTCCATCCTGGCCCAGCGCCTGTCGCAGGTGCAGGGCGTGGGCCTGGTCTCGATCGCCGGCAATGTGCGCCCGGCCGTGCGCATCCAGGTCAATCCGGCGCAGCTGTCGAACATGGGCCTGACCCTGGAGCAGCTGCGCAGCGCGCTGACCCAGGCCAACGTCAATGCGCCCAAGGGCTCGTTGAACGGCAAGACGCAGTCCTACAGCATCGGCACCAACGACCAGCTGGCCAGCGCCGCCGAGTACCGCGACACCATCATCAGCTACAAGAATGGCCGCCCGGTGCGGCTGTCGGACGTGGCCGAGGTAATCGATGGCGTGGAGAACGACCAGCTTGCCGCCTGGGCCGACGGCAAGCCGGCGGTACTGCTGGAAGTGCGCCGCCAGCCCGGTGCCAACATCGTGCAGACCGTCGAGCGCATCCGCGCCATCCTGCCGCAGCTGCAGGGCGTGCTGCCAGCCGACGTGCACCTGGAGATCTTCAACGACCGCACCGAGACCATCCGCGCCTCGGTGCATGAAGTGCAGTTCACCCTGATCCTGACCATCGGGCTGGTGGTGGCGGTGATCTTCGTGTTCCTGCGCCGGTTGTGGGCCACGATCATTCCCTCGGTGGCGGTGCCGTTGTCGCTGGCCGGCACCTTCGCGGTGATGGCCTTCGCCGGCATGTCGCTGGACAACCTCTCGCTGATGGCGCTGGTGGTGGCCACCGGCTTCGTGGTCGACGATGCGATCGTGATGATCGAGAACATCGTGCGCTACATCGAGCAGGGCAAGAGTGGCAAGGAAGCGGCCGAGATCGGCGCACGCCAGATCGGCTTCACCGTGCTGTCGCTGACGGTCTCGCTGGTGGCGGTGTTCCTGCCGCTGCTGCTGATGCCCGGCGTCACCGGCCGCCTGTTCCACGAGTTCGCGTGGGTGCTGAGCATCGCCGTGGTGCTGTCGATGCTGATCTCGCTGACGCTGACCCCGATGATGTGCGCCTACCTGCTCAAGCCCGATGCCCTGCCCGAGGGCGAGGACGCGCATGAGCGCGCGGCGGCGGCCGGCAAGCAGAACCTGTGGACGCGCACCGTCGGCCTCTACGAGCACAGCCTGGACTGGGTGCTTGGCCACCAGCGGCTGACCCTGGCCGTGGCCGGTGGCGCGCTGGTGCTGACCGTGCTGCTGTACGTGCTGATTCCCAAGGGCCTGCTGCCCGAACAGGACACCGGCCTGATCACCGGCGTGGTGCAGGCCGACCAGAACATCGCCTTCCCGCAGATGGAGCAGCGCACCAGGCAGGTGGCCGAAGCGCTGCGCCAGGATCCAGACGTGACCGGCGTGTCGGCCTTCATCGGTGCCGGCAGCATGAACCCCACGCTCAACCAGGGCCAGCTGTCGATCGTGCTGAAGGAGCGCAGCCAGCGCGACGGCCTGGACGAGATCCTGCCGCGCCTGCAGAAGGCAGTGGCCGGCATTCCGGGCGTGGCGCTGTACCTGAAGCCGGTGCAGGACGTAACCCTGGATACCCGCGTGGCCGCCACCGAGTACCAGTACTCGCTGTCGGACGTGGATTCGGCGACGGTGGCGACCCAGGCCACGCGCCTGACCGAAGCGCTGCGCAAGCGCCCGGAACTGGCCGACGTCGACAACAACCTGTCCAACCAGGGCCGCGCCCTGGAGCTGAACATCGACCGCGACAAGGCCAGCGTGCTGGGCGTGCCGATGCAGACCATCGACGACACGCTCTACGATGCGTTCGGCCAGCGCCAGATTTCGACCATCTTCACCGAGCTCAACCAGTATCGCGTGGTGCTGGAAGTGGCACCGGAGTTCCGCACCAGCACTGCGCTGATGGAACAGCTGGCCGTCGCCTCCAACGGCGCCGGCGCATTGACCGGCACCAATGCCACCAGCTTCGGCCAGGTCACCTCCTCCAACTCGTCCACCGCCACCGGCATCGGCGCGCAGAACACCGGCATCACCGTCGGCGCCGGCAACATCATCCCGCTGTCGGCGCTGGCCGAAGGCAAGGTCAGCAGCGCCCCGCTGGTGGTCAGCCACCAGCAGCAGCTGCCGGCGGTGACCGTGTCGTTCAACGTGGCGCCAGGCTATTCGCTGTCCGAAGCGGTGCGAGCGATCCAGGAGACCAAGGACAGCCTGGACATGCCCACCCACCTGCATGCCGAGTTCATCGGCAAGGCCGCCGAGTTCACCGGCAGCCAGACCGATGTGGTGTGGCTGCTGCTGGCCTCGCTGGTGGTGATCTACATCGTGCTGGGCGTGCTCTACGAGAGCTACATCCACCCGATCACGATCATCTCCACGCTGCCGCCGGCCGGTGTCGGCGCGCTGCTGGCGCTGATGCTGTGCGGGCTGAGCCTGTCGGTGGATGGCATCGTCGGCATCGTGCTGCTGATCGGCATCGTCAAGAAGAACGGCATCATGATGGTCGACTTCGCCATCGAAGCCCGCCGCGCCGGCGCCAACGCGCACGAAGCGATCCGCCGCGCCTGCCTGCTGCGCTTCCGCCCGATCATGATGACCACCGCCGCGGCCATGCTCGGCGCGCTGCCGCTGGCGCTGGGCACCGGCATCGGTTCGGAGCTGCGCCGCCCGCTGGGTATCGCCATCGTTGGAGGCCTGCTGCTGTCGCAGTTGGTGACCCTGTACACCACGCCGGTGATCTACCTGTACATGGAGCGCTTCTCCGAGTGGCTGGCGCGCCGCCGCGAACAGCGTGCGCTGCGCGACGGTTCGCTGCAGGAGCCGCAGGCATGATCCACGCCCCGCTGCCGTGGGGGGCCGCACGATGAACCTGTCCGGCCCCTTCATCCGCCGCCCGATCGGCACCGCACTGCTGGCCATCGGCTTGTTCATGGTCGGCCTGATCTGCTACCTGCGCCTGGGCGTATCGGCGCTGCCGAACATCGAGATCCCGGTGATCTTCGTGCATGCCAGCCAGTCCGGCGCCGACGCGGCGACCATGGCCTCGACGGTCACCGCGCCGCTGGAACGCCATCTCGGCCAGCTGCCGGGCATCGATCGCATGCGCTCGTCGAGCTCGGAAGGCAGCTCGCTGGTGTTCATGATCTTCCAGAGCGGCCACAACATCGATTCGGCGGCACTGGATGTACAAACGGCGATCAACTCGGCTCAGGCCGACCTGCCCTCGGGCATGGGCTCGCCGATGTACCAGAAGGCGAACCCGAACGACGACCCGGTGATCGCCATCGCGCTGACCTCGCAGACGCAGTCGGCCGACGAGCTCTACAACGTGGCCGACTCGCTGCTGGCGCAGCGCATCCGCCAGATCAGCGGCGTCGCCTCGGTCGACATCGCTGGCGCGTCGACGCCAGCGGTGCGCGTGGACGTCAACCTGCGCCTGATGAACGCGCTGGGCCTGACCGCCGATGACCTGCGCAACGCAGTGCGCGCGGCCAACGTGACCTCGCCCACCGGCTTCCTCAGCGATGGCAACACCACCACGGCGATCATCGCCAACGACTCGGTGGCGCGCGCCGCCGACTTCGCCGACCTGGTAGTCAAGACCCAGGGCGACGGCCGGGTGATCCGGCTGAAGGACATCGCCAACGTCTACGACGGCCAGCAGGATGCCTACCAGGCGGCGTGGTTCGACCACAAGCCGGCGGTGGTGATGTACGTGTTCACCCGTGCCGGCGCCAACATCGTGGAGACCGTGGACCGGGTCAAGGCGCAGATCCCGACCCTGCGCGACTACCTGCAGCCGGGCACCACGATGACGCCGTACTTCGACCGTACGCCGACCATCCGTTCGTCGCTGCATGAAGTGCAGGTCACCCTGCTGATCAGCCTGGCAATGGTGGTGCTGACCATGGCGCTGTTCCTGCGCCGGCTGGCACCCACCCTGATCGCGGCGGTGACCGTGCCGCTGTCGCTGGCCGGCGCCGCGCTGGTCATGTACGTGATGGGCTTCACCCTGAACAACCTGAGCCTGCTGGCGCTGGTGATCGCGATCGGCTTCGTGGTCGACGATGCGATCGTGGTGATCGAGAACATCATGCGCCACCTCGACGAAGGCATGCCGCGCATGCAGGCGGCGTTGACCGGTGCGCGCGAGATCGGCTTCACCATCGTCTCGATCACCGCCTCGCTGGTGGCGGTGTTCATCCCGCTGCTGTTCGCCAGCGGCATGATGGGCGCGTTCTTCCGCGAGTTCACCGTGACCCTGGTGGCGGCCATCGTGGTCTCGATGATCGTCTCGCTGACGTTGACCCCGGCGCTGTGCAGCCGCTTCCTCAGCGCGCACGACCACAGCGCGCCGCCGTCGCGTTTCGGCCGCTGGCTGGATGCCGGCCACGAGCGGATGCTGCGCATCTACACCGTGTTCCTCGATTTCTCGCTGCGCCACGCGCTGCTGCTGTCGCTGACGCCACTGATCCTGATCGGCGTCACCATCTTCCTGTTCGGCGCGGTGAAGAAGGGCGCGTTCCCGCCGCAGGACACCGGCCTGATCTGGGGCCGCGCCAACTCCAGTGCCACCGTGTCGTTCGAGGACATGGTCGCGCGCCAGCGCCGCATCACCGACATGCTGATGGCCGACCCGGCGGTGAAGACGGTGGGTGTACGCCTGGGCAGCGGCCGCCAGGGCTCCAGTGCACAGTTCAACATCGAGCTGAAATCACGCAGCGACGGCCGCCGCGAAACCACCGCGCATGCGTTGGCGCGCCTCAGCGCCAAGGCCGATCGCTATCCCGACCTGCAGCTGCGCCTGCGCGCGATCCAGGACCTGCCCAGCAACGATGGCGGCGGTTCCAGCCAGGGCGCGCAGTACCGCATCTCGCTGCAGGGCAACGACCTGGCCGCACTGCAGGAATGGCTGCCCAAGCTGCAGGCGGAACTGAAGAAGAACCCGAAGCTGCGCGACGTCGGCACCGACGTGGACAATGCCGGCCTGCGCCAGAACATCCAGATCGACCGCGCAAAGGCCGCGCGCCTGGGCATCACAGTGGGCGCCATCGACGGCGCGCTGTATGGTGCGTTCGGCCAGCGCCAGATCTCTACCATCTATTCGGACATCAACCAGTACAGCGTCGTGGTCAATGCCCTGCCCTCGCAGACCGCCACCCCGGCGGCGCTGGATGAGGTGTACGTGCGTGCGCGCAACGGCGACATGGTGCCGATCACCGCGGTGGCCACGCAGATGCCTGGCCTGGCCCCATCGCAGATCACCCACGAGAACCAGTACACGACGATGGACCTCAGCTACAACCTGGCTCCCAACGTGAGCATGGGCGAGGCCAAGGCGATCATCGACGCGACCGTGGCCGGCATGCGCATGCCCGGCGACATCCGCCTGGCCGACGATGCGGGCTTCGGCTTCAACTCCGATCCCAGCGACATGCTGATCCTGGTGTTCGCCGCAATCCTGACCGTGTACCTGGTACTGGGCATGCTCTACGAGAGCCTGATCCACCCGGTCACCATCCTGTCCACGCTGCCGGCGGCGGGTGTCGGTGCGCTGCTGGCCCTGTTCGGCACCAACACCGAGCTGTC
This sequence comes from Stenotrophomonas sp. pho, assembly GCF_006228405.1. Taxonomy (NCBI): domain Bacteria; kingdom Pseudomonadati; phylum Pseudomonadota; class Gammaproteobacteria; order Lysobacterales; family Lysobacteraceae; genus Stenotrophomonas; species Stenotrophomonas sp. pho. Next base: position 4,087,602 of record NZ_CP029759.1, read on the forward strand.
GGTGATCTCGATGATCGCGCTGGTGCTGCTGATCGGCATCGTCAAGAAGAACGCGATCATGATGATCGACTTCGCACTGGTGGCGCAGCGCGAGCATGGGCTGGCGCCGCGCGATGCCGCACGCGAGGCCAGCATCGTGCGCTTCCGCCCGATCATGATGACCACGATGGTCGCGATCCTGGCCGCAGTGCCGCTGGCGATCGGCCTGGGTGAAGGGTCCGAGCTGCGCCGCCCGCTGGGCATCGCGATGATCGGCGGCCTGCTGTTCTCGCAGAGCCTGACCCTGCTCAGTACGCCGGCACTGTACGTGATCTTCTCCTGCCTGGCCGAGCGCTGGCGCGCCCGTCGCGCGCGCAGGCGCGAAGCGAAGCTGCTCAAGCGCGCGCAGCGGGCGTAGTAGAGCCCATCCACGCATGGCGTGGATCTAGTTCTCGGTACTGCGAATCTGCCGGCCAGCGGCCGGCACTACCACCGGCGCGGAGGGTGGGTGCGGACCGTTGGTCCGCACGCCTCCGGGTTTGACGTGCTGTAACGAAAAGAGAACAATTCCCCTCCAGCCATGGTCCTGCGCCCCTTCGCGGCGCCCCGCTGCCCTCTCCGGCAAGCCTGCGTGATCCCAGCCATCAACCTTTCCCCCCATGCGGGCGGATGGCGCGTGGCCGTTCGCCGAGGATGACTGAACCATGCTCCTGCACCCACTCTGCCGCCCGGCGCTGCTTGCCGTTTCCCTGTCACTGGCCTGTGCCGCGCATGCCCAGTCCGTACCCGAGCGCACCCATCGGAACCGCAGTGCCACCGATCTGGATGCGGTGAAGGTCACCGCCGAACGCACCCACGCCGATACCGGCGCCCTTGGTGATCGCGTGCTGCGTGATACCCCGTTCGCGATCACCGCCGTGGGCCGCGAGCAGATCGAGCAGCGCCAAGTGGTCTCGCTGGGCGAAGCGTTCCTGCTCGACCCTTCGGTCACCACCCAGATCAGCGCCTATGCCAGTGGCTGGAGTTCGCCGATCCGCAACCGTGGCATCGACCTGAACTTCGACAGCTATCGCGTCAATGGCCTGCAGGTTTCCTCGTGGGGTACCGAGTGGCCGCTGGAAGTGATGGAACAGGTCGATCTGCTGAAAGGCCCGGGTGGATTCCTTTATGGTTTCGGTGCCCCCGGTGGCATCGTCAACTACATCACCAAGAAGCCGACCGACACGCCCACCTTCTCCGCCCAGCTGGGCTGGCGCGAGCAGGGCATCGTCAGTGGCGGGATGGACGTCGGCGGCCGCTTCGGCAACGAGCAGATGTTCGGTTATCGCTTCAATGCTTTCGAGGAAAAGGGTGAGACCTTCAATGGTGGCCACGTCGATCGCAAGGTGGGCGCACTGTCGCTGGACGCGCGCCTGAGCGACGCACTGATCTGGACCTTCGACGGCGTGTTCCAGTCACGCGACCTGCGCGAGGAATCGCCGCAGTACTACTTCCGCGGACTGACCTCGTTACCACGGCCGATCGCCGGGAATTCCGGCAACAGTGTCCCCGGCACCTACTACGACACTCGTTCCAGCCTGTTGTCGACCCGCTTGGACTGGCAGATCAACAGCGACTGGAAAACCAGCCTGAGTTACGGCGTCACCACCTCGTGGAATGACGTCAACAAGATCTTCGCCTACATCGATTCGCCCAATGGCGACTATGACGTCAACGTCTATGAACTGGGTGGCAAGAGCGAGTGGAAGCTGGCGCAGGCGATGCTGCAGGGCAGCTTCCACACCGGTCCGCTGCAGCATCAGGTGGTGGCAGGCATCAGTCACCAGACCGGGCTGGGCTGGGACCGTCCCTACGAATGGAGCCTGATCGGCCGCGCCAACCTGTACCAGCGCCATGCCATCCGCCATGACGCCGTCGGTTCACGGGTGATGACCCGCGGCGACGAGACCGTGCAGCAGGCCGTGTTCGCAAGCGATACCGTCGATCTCGGCAACGGCTGGTCGGTGCTGGCGGGCTGGCGCTACAACGATTACGAGACCAAGGGCCGCTACCACACCTATCCGGTCACACCGACCTATGCCGTGATGTTCAAGCCCAGCGAGGCGGTCACCCTCTACGCCAGCTACATCGAATCGCTGGAAGCGGGCAGCCGCGTAGGCAACAACTACATCAACGCCGGTGATGTGCTCGACCCGACCCTCAGCAAGCAGTACGAGATCGGCGCGAAGGCCGAGGCCGCGCGCTGGAACGCGAACGTGGCGGCGTTCCGGCTGGAACGTGGCGCCAACATCGATGAACTCACACCGGCCGGCAAGCGCCTGGTGCAGGACGGCATCACGCTGTACGAAGGCATCGAGGCCAGTGCCGACCTGCACCTCAGCGATGTCCTCACGGTTGGCGGAGGCGTCACCTGGCTGGACCCGACCTACGACAGGCTGTCCCCGGCCAGCGCTGCACAGGAGGGCAACCGTACCGCCGGTGCGGCGCGCTGGAGCGGGGCCGTGCACGCCACCTACCAGCTGCGGGTGGATGGCCTGGAAACATACGCCGCGGTGCGCTACTACGGCGATGTCTGGTACGACGCCGACAACACCCTGAAGCTGCCCGATTACACGCTGGTCAATGCAGGCATCGGCTACCGCCTGCTCGCCTCCGGTCATCCGCTGACCGTGCGCGCCAGCGTCGAGAACCTGGCCAACCGGAAGTACTGGTCCAACGCCGGCACAGGCCTGCCACGTACGTTCGCTGTGAGCGTGCGGTTCGACATGTAGGGTCCGGCAGCACCGTGGGTGCGGACCGTTGGTCCGCACTCCATATTTCACGCGCAGCCCGCAATAATGGTGGAAGACCCTTCCACCGAGCCTGCATGTCCGCCCGCCAATCCCGCCTCAGCCGACTGTGGGCCCACGAAAAGGCCAGCTACGGCCTGCGCGTGTTCATCGCGCTGACCGCGGCCGTGGCCGTGTGCTGGCAGTTCGAGGCGCTGACCGCCCTGCCCGGCGTGTTCCTCGGCATCATCGCAAGCGCCATCGCAGAAACCGACGACAACTGGTGGGGCCGGACCAAGGCCGTGGTGTTGTCCCTGTTGTGCTTCTGCATTGCGGCGGCTTCGGTGATCTGGCTGTTCCCGTGGCCGTGGATCTTCATCGGCGCGCTGGCACTGTCCACCTTCGGCCTGACCCTGCTTGGCGCGCTCGGCGAGCGCTACGCATCCATTGCCCAGGCCACGGTGACGCTGGCGATCTACACGATGATCGGCCTGGAACAACATGGTGCCAGCGACCTGCACAGCGCACTGGAAGCGGTCAGCCATCTGCTGGCCGGTGCGGTCTGGTACGGGCTGTTGTCGATCCTGTGGGCCGCGTTGTTCGCCAACCGGCCGGTGCGCGAACGCGTGGCGCGGCTGTACCTTGAGCTGGGCCGCTACCTGCAGCTGAAGGCTGCGCTGTTCGAGCCGGTGCGCGAAGCCGACCTGCAACGTCGCCAGCTCGACCTGGCCGAACAGAACCGCCGTGTGGTGGGTGCGTTGAACGAGGCCAAGACCGCGATCCTGGCCCGCTTCGGCCGCTCCGGCCGGCCCGGGGTGAACTCCGGCCTGTACCTGCGCCTGTACTACATGGCGCAGGATTTCCACGAGCGCGCCAGTTCCTCGCACTACCCGTATGGCGCGCTGGTGGACGCCTTCTTCCACAGCGATGTGCTTTACCGCTGCCAGCGCCTGCTCGACCTGCAGGGCCAGGCCTGTGCCCGCCTGGGCGAGGCGATCCGGCTGCGTCGTCCGTTCGTATACGGCGAAAGCAACCAGCAGGCCGGGCGCGACCTGGCCGACGCGCTCGCCTACCTGCGTGACCAGCAGCGCCCGCAGTGGCAGCGCCTGCTCGGCTCGCTGGACCTGCTGGTTCACAACCTGCGCAGCATCGAGCGCCGCCTGCTGGATGCCGAACGTTCCGAAGCCAGCCTGGACAACGTCGACACCCGCCTGCGCGACAGCAACCCGCATACCCTGCGCGAGATGGGCGTGCGCATCCGCCAGCAGCTCACGCCCGGCTCGGTGCTGTTCCGCCATGGCCTGCGCATGGCACTGGCGCTGATCGCCGGCTTTGCAGCGATCCGGCTGTTCAATGCGCAGAACGGTTCATGGGTACTGCTGACCATCGTGTTCGTGTGCCGGCCCAACTTCGGCGCCACCCGCCAGCGCCTGGCACAGCGCATCGTCGGCACCGTCGCCGGACTGGTGCTGACCTGGGCACTGCTGCAGCTGTTCCCGCAGCTGCACGTACAGCTGCTGATCGCACTGCTGTCGGCACTGTTGTTCTTCTTCACCCGCACCGACCGCTACCTGGTGGCATCAGCCGCGATCACCGTGATGGCGCTGACCTGCTTCAACCTGATCGGCGATGGCTTCGTGCTGATCGTACCGCGCATGGTCGATACGCTGTTGGGCTGCGCGATCGCAGCGGCGGCAGCGTTCCTGATCCTGCCCGACTGGCAGGGCCGCCAGCTGCATCTCGTCCTGGCACGCGTGCTGGACACTGCCGCTCGCTACCTGGATTCGGTGCTGGGCCAGTACCGCAGCGGCATGCGCGACGACCTGGCCTACCGCATCGCCCGCCGCGACATGCACAACGCCGACGCCGCGCTGTCCACCGCACTGTCGAACATGCTGCGCGAACCCGGCCACGTGCGCCGCAACCTGGATGCCGGCTTCCGCTTCTTGGCGCTGTCCAACACGCTGCTGGGGCATCTGTCGGCGCTGGGTGCGCACCGCGACCAGGTGGACAGCTACGCAGGCGATCCACTGGCGCTGGCCGCGGGCGATCGCGTGCGCAAGGCACTTCAGGAGCTGGCGACGGCGCTGACCGCGCGGCAACCCGTCGCGGACGATGACAACGACGCCGACCGCGCGGTGGCCGCCGAGCTGGAGCAGATCGACGAGGCGATGCCACCGAAACTGCAGTTGATCCGTACCCAGATGGCGCTGGTACTGCGCATGCTGCCGAAGGTGCGTGCCGCGGCCAATGAGGCGGCGACCAACCTGACCTGATCCCTCATCGCTGATCGGGCATCCCATCCACGCAGGGCGTGGATCTGCTGCGCCGCGTGCAACGGCGCGTTGCACCGGGCGATGCAGTTCGATCACGCCGCCACGCGGATACTGGGCAATCGCCCGCTCTGGATCATCACCATGAAAATCGAACTCAGCGGCCGCACCGCGCTGGTGACCGCCTCCACCGCCGGCATCGGCCTGGCCATCGCCCAGGGCCTGGCCAGCGCTGGTGCGCGGGTCGTTCTCAATGGCCGCAGCACCGACAGCGTCGAGCGCGCCCGCCGACACCTGCTCGCGGCCGTGCCGGTAGCCGACGTATTGGGTGTCGCCGCCGACCTCTCCGATGCGGCCGGTGTCGATACGCTGCTGGCTGGGCTGCCGAGGGTCGACATCCTGGTCAACAACGCTGGCATCTTCGGCCCAGAGGATTTCTTCCAGACCGATGACGCCACCTGGGAGCGCTACTGGCAGACCAACGTGATGTCCGGCGTACGCCTGTCGCGTGCGCTGCTGCCAGCGATGGTCGATGCCGGCTGGGGCCGCGTGCTGTTCATCTCGTCCGAATCGGCGCGCAACATTCCGTCCGACATGATCCATTACGGGGTCAGCAAGACCGCGCAGCTGTCACTGTCACGCGGCCTGGCCAAGCGCGTGGCCGGCAGTGGCGTCACCGTCAACGCAGTGCTGCCTGGCCCGACCCTGTCCGATGGCTTCGCCGCGATGTTCGAGGATGAACGCCAGCGCAGCGGCAAGCCGCTGGAACAGATCGGCCGCGAGTTCGTGATGGCGCACCGGCCGTCTTCGGTGATCCAGCGCACCGCTACGGTCGAGGAAGTGGCCAACATGGTGGTGTACCTGGCCTCGCCGCAGGCTTCCGCCACCTCCGGCGCGGCGCTGCGCGTGGACGGCGGCGTGGTCGACGATATCGTCTGAGGGTGCTGGCAGGTGTGCGGACCAGCGGTCCGCACCCACAGGTCCGCACCCACAGCGGATGGGCAGGAATGCTAGGCTGCGCCGGTCAAGGAGGCTCCATGTCCGGTCACAACCAATTCGCCCTGCTGCGCCAGCGCCGTTTCCTGCCGTTCTTCGTCGTACAGGCGCTCGGTGCGTTCAACGACAACGTGTACCGGCAGGCGATCATCAGCATGTTGCTGTTCATGGCCGTGCCGGAGGAAGAACTGGGGTTGTACGCCACCCTGGCACCGGCCATCTTCATCCTGCCGTATTTCCTGTTCTCGGCGCTGGCCGGGCAGATCGCCGACAAACTGGAAAAATCGCGGCTGATCGTGATCACCACCACCATGGAGATCGTGATCATGTCGCTGGCGGCCACCGGCTTCCTCACCCAGAGCCTGCCGGTGCTGCTGGTCGCGCTGTTCTGTACCGGCATGCAGTCCACCCTGTTCGGCCCGGTGAAGTATTCGGTGCTGCCGTCGGTGCTCAGGCCCGAGGAACTGACCGGCGGCAACGGCCTGGTCGAGATGGGGACCTCGATGTCGATCCTCTCCGGCATGATCGTCGGCGGCCTGGTGTTCACCGTGGCCGGCAGCCACGGTACGGTGGTGGCTTCGTGCGCGATCATCGCCCTGGCGATCTGCGGCAACATCGCCGCGCGCCTGATTCCCAGGGTCGATGCAGGCGACCCGACCCTGAAGATCAACTGGAACCCGTTGCCGGAATCGCTGGCGGTACTGCGCATGGCGCGCCAGCAGAAGGCCGTGCGCAACTCGATCCTGGGCGTGTCCTGGTTCTGGTTCGTTGGCACCGTGCTGACCTCGCAGCTACCGGCCTACGCGGTGACCAACCTGGGCGGCGAGCCGACCCTGTACATCTTTGCGCTGGCCCTGTTCTCGGTCGGCACCGGCGTCGGCTCGCTGCTGTGCGAGAAGCTGTCGGCACGCACGGTGGAAATCGGCCTGGTGCCGCTGGGTGCGTTCGGCATGACCGCCTTCCTGCTCGACCTGTACTTCGCCCGCAGCGGCGAAGCGACCGTGCACGGGCTGATCATTGGTCCGTTCCTGCAGCAGCCCGGCAGCATCCGCATCGTCATCGACCTGGTCGGCATCGGCCTGTTCACCGGCATCTTCGTGGTGCCGCTGTTCGCACTGATCCAGAGCCGCACGCCGAAGGCGCAGATGTCGCGCGTGTTCGCCGCACTGAACATCCAGAACTCGGGCTTCATCGTCGCTGCGGCGTTGCTGTCGCTGGCCGCGCACAAGCTGCTGCACTGGACCATTCCGCAGCAGTTCCTGGCGCTGGCCATCGCCAACGCGCTGGTGGCGATCTACATCTTCACCATCGTCCCTGAATTCCTGATGCGCTTCCTCAGCTGGCTGATGGTGCGCACCCTGTACCGGCTGCGCCCGCACGGCATCGAGGCCAACGTGCCGGACGAAGGCGCCGCGCTGCTGGTCTGCAACCACGTCAGCTACATGGACGCGCTGATCCTGTCGGCGACGATTCCGCGCCCGGTGCGCTTCGTCATGTACTACAGGATCTTCAACATCCCGGTAATGCGCTGGATCTTCCGGACCGCCAAGGCAATCCCGATCGCCGGTGCTCGCGAAGACCCGGCACTGATGCAGCGCGCGTTCGACGAGATCGACGCTGCGCTGGCCGAAGGCGAACTGGTCTGCATCTTCCCGAGGGTGCGCTGACCCGCGACGGGGAAATGGCGCCGTTCAAGTCCGGCGTCGAGAAGATCCTCGAGCGGCGGCCGGTGCCGGTGGTGCCGATGGCGCTGCGCGGCATGTGGTCGAGCATGTGGAGCCGGCGCGACAGCCGCCTCGGCCGCATGCGCGTACCGCGCCGCTTCCGCGCCACCGTGGAGGTGGTGGCCGCACCGGCGGTGGATGGCCGCACCACCCGCGCCCCGGTGCTGGAGGCCCAGGTGCGGGCCCTGCGTGGCGATCACGCCTGATCGGCCGCGCGGCCGCCGGTAACCCTTCCAGGCAACAGCCCCCATTCCCCTGCAGACACGGCTTCTGTTTCCCTACAGGGGCCCGTCAAAAGCTTCCGGTCAATGGCCATACACTCCAGTATCTGACTGTAACCGCATACATGCAGCGCGGGTTGAGGTAGATTACGCACCCACAGGGGGGAGGTCCGGCCAATGCACCATGGCCGGCCACCGAGGAATGGAGTCTCGCTTTGAATCAACCACCACCGCTCAGCCGTCCGGTCTACATCCCCAACCATCTGGTCTGGGCGATCCTGACGACGCTGTTCTGCTGCCTGCCGCTGGGCGTGGTGTCGATCGTGTATGCCTCCCAGGTCGATGGCCGCCGCGCGGCGGGCGACCTGCCGGGGGCCTACAGCGCGTCGCGCAAGGCGGGCTGGTGGGCAGTGGCTTCGGCCGTGGCCCTCCCGGTCCTGTTGCTGTTGTGGTTCGGGCTGTTCGGCGGCTTGGCCGTACTGGGCGCTCTTTCCGAAACGTAATTCACCACTACCACCCATCAAGGAGCTTGAACCCATGAACACCGCTACTCCGCAGGTCCCGAACAATCTCGTCTGGGCGATCCTGAGCACCCTGTTCTGCTGCCTGCCGGCCGGCATCGTGTCGATCGTCTACGCCGCCCAGGTCAACGGCAAGCTGGCCGCTGGCGACATCGCCGGCGCGCAGGAATCCTCGGCGAAGGCCAAGAAGTGGGCCATCTGGTCGGCGATCGCGGCCGTCGTGGTCGGCGTGCTGTACGGCATCCTGATTGTCGCCGTGGGCGGCATGGGCGCCATGAGCGGCGGCAGCAGCTACTGATGCCCCTGGACGGATCCGGCGCCCGCGCCGGATCCGTTGCTGCATGTCCGCGCTTCCCGCCCGCTCCCGATTCGCCCGCTGGGCGCCGCTGCTGGCCTCTGCCGGCCTCGCCGCCGGTGCTGCGGCGGTGTTGCGCAACGTCAATCCGTATGCCGCCGGCAATCCCTTGCCGGGCTGTCCGCTGTACGCGCTGACCGGCCTGTACTGCCCGGGCTGCGGCAGCACGCGCTGCCTGTACTCCCTGGTCCATTTCGACCTGCCCGGCGCGATGGGATGAACCCGTTGCTGGTCATCAGCCTGCCATTCCTGCTGCTGATGCTGCTGAACGTCGCCGGCATCCGTCCACGTGTGCTCGATCCGCTGATGCGGATACTGGCCAATCCCACGTTCTGGCTCTGGGTGCTTCCCGGCTATGCGCTGCTGCGCAACCTGCCGTGGGCGCCATTCACCGCGCTGGCACCGATCTAGGTTGCCAGCCGACGGCGCAGCCCCTCGTGGTGGGCGGCGTTTGAAGGCAGAAGCCTTGGGGTTGGCCGGGCGGGATGGGTTTGCGGGGGACGCCGTGAATCCGTCCGTGGAGGCTTGGCCGCGGCATCCATGCCGCGGACACCCCCGCAAACCCATCCCGCCCGGCCACGGACAGTTTCCGTGTGCGTCCACCACGGAAAAGAAAGAGAAGATCAAAAGCGGAAGCGGATCGCTTCGCTGCGCTCGCTCGGAGCCGAGCATGGCTCGGCTCTACAGAACGTCAGTGCGCGGAAAACTGTCGAAGGCGGGGTGGGTCGGATGGCGGGGTGTGAGCCGCATGGATGCGGCGACCAAGCCTCCATGGACGGATTCACGGCGTCCCCCGTTATCCGACCCACCCCGCCAATTCGCAGCAATCCAGCCATTGCTGTTGCTGTTGCTGTTGCCTCTGCAGGTGCAGGGCTGCAAGCCCTGCAAAACAACTACGTCACCCAGCCTGCAATCACCAGCAGGGCGAGCACCGCCAGCCACAACAGCAGCATCCGCCACACCAGGCTCATCGCATCACGCAGGTCCGGCAGCCGCTGCCACACCGGCAACAGCCCCGCCTCGGTGTAATCGTGCGCGTCCTCGCGCAGCTCGGCGTTGACGCTGGCCCGCGCCACCGCGCCCAGGAACCCGATGGAGCCGGCCAGGCGTTCGCCATGGGCCTGGCGCCAGGCCTTCCACGCCGTATCGAAGTTGCCGACCAGCGCCATCGAGAACGCCATCAGCTGCGCTACCGGCCACTCGATCCAGCCCAGCAGGCGCTGCGCCAGCGCCAGCGGCTCCACCGGCACGCGTGCACGCATCGGGCTTTCCGCCATCAACGCCAGCAAGCGGTAGCCCAGCGCACCGGCCGGGCCCAGCAGCAGGAACCAGAACAGCACCGCGAACCAGCGACGCAGCGCATTGAGCACCGTCGCCTCGACCAGCGACGGCACGTCTTCGCGCAGGCTGCCACCGGCGGCCTGCAGGTTGCGCACGGCTGCCTGCCGCGTCGCGGCGTCGTCCGCATCAATGATCGCTTCGATATCCCGATCCAGGTCACGCGGCCCCCAGCACCAGGCCAGCACGGCCACACCCAGCAGCAGCGACGGCAGGCCGAACAGCACTCCGCGCAGCAGCCACGCCAGCAGCCCCATCAGCAGCAACGGCGGCAGCAGCGCCAGCGCCACTCCAGCCGGTCCCTGCCAGGCCTTGCCACCACGCGCGTCCAGCCAGCCCAGCCAGCGCCGGAAGCCGTCGAAACGGCGCATCGAGGCGGCAGCGGCCGGGGCAACGTGGCCCAGGGCCAGCGCCACCAGCACGGCGGCCAGAGTGGTGAACATGGCAGGTCTCCCTACGAAACAGAACGCTCGGCGCCGCTACCTTACCTGTCGCAGCGGTGCCCTCGCGGGTGAACCGGACTGTAACCCGGGCCGTGTTCAGGTGGCGGCAATACAGCTGCCACGACCGGCCCGGCCGAAACGCCGACTCAGCCTCGCTGCTGGCGGTACCAGTGTTCGATCAGGCCCCGCGAAATCGAGATCGGTGGCGACAGGCGGATGCCCTGGCCGTCGTCCTCCACATCGCGCGCCAACGCGGCGCCGACCTCGTCGGCACTGAACCAGCGCGCGTCTTCCAGCTCGCCATCCACGGTCGGCAGGTCGTCATGCGCCTGTGCACGGAAGCCGACCATCAGCGCGCCGGGGAACGGCCACGGCTGCGAACCGAGGTACTGGCAGGCGGTCACCCGCACCTTGCTCTCCTCATGGACTTCGCGCACCACGGTCTGCTCGAAGGTCTCGCCGGGTTCGACGAAGCCGGCCAGCACCGAGTAACGGCGCGGGGCCCAGTTCGACTGCCGGCCAAGCAGCAGCCGGCCCTGGTTTTCCACGGCGACGATCACCGCCGGATCGACGCGCGGATAGTGTTCGGTGGAACACTGCGCACAACGGCCGACGAAGCCGCCACGGGCAAACGCCACCGCGCCGCCGCATACGCCGCAGAAGCGGGTGCGCGAGTGCCAGTAGGACATGCCACGGGCATAGCTGAAAGCGGTGGCATCGGCCATCGGCCACAACAACGCAGCCTGGCGCAGATCGAGTCGGCGTGGCGCGCTCACGGTGACATTGCTGGCTTCAACCGAGAACCATGCCTGATCACCGCGCAGCCCCAGGAAAACTGCGGCGCCCGGGCCACCGCCGACGTCGGCGCCGGTCAGCGCCAGCGGCTGGTCGTCATCGCCGGTGAAGGCGCTGCCATCGTGATCGAGGACGAGGATGCGCGCGCCCGGCCACAGGCGCGCCAGTGCATCAGCATCTTCGCGCAGGGCATCGGCGCGCTCCAACGGTTCGCCAACGAAGGCGAAACCGGAAAGCGGCGAAGGAGTATTGGGCATCCGCCAAGCGTGCCGCCAATCGATGCAGGTGGCAAGCCGCAGGCTTTGCGGAAACCGCCTGTGGGTCCGGAGCTTGCTCCACACACCTTGTCGCGCGGGACACAGGTCCCGCGCCCTGGTTACATGCTGAAACTGCTGCCGCAGCCGCAGGTGGTCTTTGCGTTGGGGTTGCGGATCACGAACTGGGCACCGGTCAGGCTCTCGGTGTAATCCACCTCCGCGCCCATCAGGTACTGCAGGCTCAGCGGATCGACCAGCAGGGTCACCCCGCTGGTCTGTACCGCCAGGTCATCCTCGGCACGGTTCTCGTCGAACTCGAACCCGTACTGGAAGCCCGAACAGCCGCCTCCCTCGATGTACACACGCAGGGCCAGGTCGGGGTTGCCCTCTTCCTGGATCAGGGATTTGACCTTGGCGGCCGCCGACTCGGTGAAGTTCAGCGGGCGCTCCAGCGATTGGTAATCGGGCGCGGCAACCGGGGTGGCGCCGGGCAGGGAGACTAGCGTGCTCATGCTGCCAGCATGGGGGTGCCGACGACGGCTTTCAAGCCATCGCCTCGGCCAGCTTGCGACGCGCGGCGGTATCGCCCTTGCCATCATGGGCGTCTTCGCCTTCCGGCGCCGGCAAGGCTGCCATCGGGGCGCTGGCATGGATCAGGCGGCCGTTCAGCTGCGCGCCCGCGTTCATCTCCACCACCTGGTAATGGACGTTGCCATTGACCCGTGCGCTCGGGGTCAACTCGACCTTCTCGGTGGCGTGTACATCGCCGTCCAGGCGGCCGCTGATGACCACCACCTGGGCCCGGATCTCACCTTCGATCACGCCGTGCTCGGCAACCGTCAGGGTCGCACCACTGGCGCCTTCGGCGGCGATCACCTTGCCGTGGATGCGGCCTTCCACATACAGGCCACCACTGAATTCCACATCCCGCGGATCACCACCTGGTTGCCGATCAGGGCATCCACCACCAGCTGGCCTTCACGGTTGGATTTGCTGCTTCCGAACATCTGCCTACTCCCTTTGCTGGCCGGCGCACCGGCCTGTTTCCAGTCGAATACCTGGGTGGTACCCCCCGTACCACTCCCCAATGTCACCCGCACGCGTTGCGGGGTGAAGTCAGCCGGCAGCATCACGCTGCCGGTGAGCTGCTGGAAGTACCGGAACGAGTAGTCCTGTCCCGGCACCTTGCTGCGCTGGTGCAGATCATCCCAGCTGATCGTGGCCAGCTTGCCGTTCTTCACGCCTTCCACGGTGAAGCGCATCTGCCCCTGGCTGATGGCCCCGCGGTTGAGGTTCTGGGTCAGCACGGCGGTGTACTGCCAGGTGCCGGCCGCTTCCGGGCTGAACTCGATCGAATGGGTGTTCAGGCCCTTGCGCTGGCTGGTCGAGCCGACCAGCCGCTCATAGAAGGCAACATCGGCGCGCAGCCCGGCGATTTCCTCATCGCGCTCTGCCAGCGAGGACTGCACCTCGGTATTGGCGGCACGGCTGATGCGGTCAGAGGCTTCCAGCGTGGCCTGCTTCTGGCGCAGCTCGGTCAGCTGTGCCTGCAGCGCCTCGGCACGCTTTTCGGCGGCCTGCAGGCGCTGGCCCTGGGCATCGCGCGGGTGGCCATCCAGCAGCCGCCAAGCACCGCCAGCACCAGGCTGAGCAGCCAGATGCCGCCGATCACCAGCAGGCGGCGACGGTCGGCAGGCGGTTGCGGCGCGCCGGGCAGGCGGACCTGCACGCGCATGGGAGGACGGTTGGTCATGGGTGGTTTCCGGGGTATCGCAAGGGCGACACCGGTACGGCCCCTGTGGCAAACGACGGGCTAGTGTATGACAGGACGGGTGGGTTTCCTGCGCAGTGGCCGGCCACGGTCGGTGGCGTTCAGGCACGCCATCGTCGATAGTGTGGCCCCCTGCACAGTTCCGTCGCCGGAGCACCGCCATGACCGAAGCCCACCTGTTCGTGATCGGCATCCTGCTGGCCTGGCTGGCCGGTATCCGCGTCTACCTCACCGTGTTCGGTGTCGGCCTGGCCGGGCTGCTTGGCTGGGTCGACCTCCCCCCGCCCTGCAGGCCACCGAATCCTGGTGGGTGCTGGGCACCTCGGCGGCGCTGGCGGTGGCCGAATTCTTCGCCGACAAGATCCCTGGCGTGGATTCGGTGTGGGACCTGGTGCAGACGCTCGCGCGCGTACCGGCCGGCGCATTCCTTGCGGCGGCCACGCTGTCGCCGGATGGCCAGCTGGGCACCGGTGCGCTCGCCGCCGGCGCCGGCGTCGCCCTGGCCAGCCATGGCCTGAAGGCCGGTACCCGCGCCCTGCTCAACACCTCGCCGGAACCGGCCAGCAACTGGGTCGCCTCTGCGGCCGAAGACACCGTCGTGATCGGTGGCCTGGCCCTCGCCCTGGCACACCCGTGGATCGCGCTGATCGTGGTACTGGCCTGCAGCCTGGCCGGTGCGCTGCTGGTGTGGCTGGTCTGGCGCGCCCTGTGGAAGGGCGTGCGCTGGCTGGCGCGCGGTGCATCGGCAGCACCGCCAGGGCACACCGGTACCGGCTGAGCGCCGGGCTTGTCGCATAATGGACGCGAACACCAGGAGCACCGATGGCCGCAAACGAATCCCCGCGGGCGCCCGCCCGGGACGCGCTGAAACCCCTCCGGCCGACCATTGGCAGCGCTGGGCCCCCGAGACGGCACCTCCGGCCGTGGACCCACCGATGGCGGCGACCCCATCCCCTGTCGCGGCCGATGCGTCCACGCCGGCCAACAGCGCACCGCCGCCGCTGCCCGGCCCGATCGCACTGGCCGACGCCGGCAACAACGATCTGGCCCCGTCGCCATCGGACTCGCCCTACCGCGTGCTGATCGTTGAAGACGATCGGGCGCAGGCCCTGTTCGCGCAGAGCGTGCTGCACGGCGCCGGCATGCAGGCGATCGTCCACAACGATGCCGATGCCGCGCTGCAGGCCATCAAGGAGCACCGCCCCGACCTGATCCTGATGGATCTTCACCTGCCCGGCCTGGACGGCATGCGCCTGACCGCGCTGATCCGCCAGCAGCCCGGCCTGCAGCTGCTTCCGATCGTGTTCCTCAGCGGTGATCCGGATCCGGAGCGCCAGTTCGAAGTCCTCGACAGCGGCGCGGACGACTACCTGAGCAAACCGATCCGGCCCCGCCACCTGATCGCAGCGGTGGCCAACCGCATCCGCCGCGCACGAGCCCAGGCCGCGACCCTGCCCGGCGCCACCGGCGCACCGGCCACCAGCAATCCGGAAACCGGCCTGCCGACGCGCCACCACGTGCTGCAGCAGCTCAACACCGCACTCGCCCACCGCGATCAGGGCGGCGTGTTCTTCATCGAAGTGGCCAGCGCGCTGGGCCTGCGCGAACGCTATGGCTATGCCGCGTTTGAACGGCTGATGGTGCAGGCCGGGCAGCGCCTGGCCGAAGCCGGCCATCCGCACCTGCTGGCACGCCTGAACGACAACAGCTTCCTGCTGCTGGCCCGCAGCGCCGACGAGGACGCCCTTGAAAGCATCGCTGCCAGCCTGCGCGAGCAGCTGTCGGCACGTGCCTTCGTGATCCGCGACGACGAATCCGTGCACCTGCGCGGCGTAGTTGGCTATGCACCGCTGTCACCGGGCTTCGAGGATGCCAACAGTGCGTTGGAAGCCGTCGAGCGCACCACCCTGCAGGCGCGCCTGCTCAGCGCCGGGGTGGCCGGCCATGTGCACCGCCAGGCAGTCACCGAACAGGAACACCTGGCGCTGCTGGAAGGACAGCTGGAACTGGCCTATCAGCCGATCGTCGCTGTTGCCGGCGGCAACACCGCGCAGTACCAGTTGCTGCTGCGCCTTCGCCAGGCCGACGGCACCGTGCTGGCGGCCGGGCAGGTGATCCCGGCAGCGGAAGCCGCAGGCCGCATTGCCGATCTCGACCAGCAGGTGATGGATCACGCGCTGGGGCTGCTGGACCTGTACCGCCACGCGACGCAGCCACTGAACCTGTTCGTCTCGCAGTCGCTGCGCACCCTGCAGCGCGACGCCTTCGCCGACTGGCTGCTGGAATCACTGCAGCAGCGCGACCTGCCGGGCAGTGCACTGGTGATCGACGTGCGCCTGCCGGACGCACTGATCCACACCGTGCCGCTGCAGCAGTTCTGCCAGCGCATGGCCAGTGCCGGGGTGCGCTTCTGCCTGAGCCAGTTCGAACCCAGCGGCGAGGCCGATGCCCTGCTGAACCAGCTGCCGCTGTCGTTCGTGCGCATGGCTGCGCGCTTTTCCAGCAGCCATGCCAATCCGGCCACGCGCGAGGAGCTGCGCAAGGCGATCGATCAGGCCCATGCCGCCGGGCTGCAGATCATCGGCCAGCAGATCGAGGATCCGCAGGCTGCGGCGGCGATGTGGGTCGGCGGCGTCGACTACATCCAGGGCAACATGGTGCAGTCGGCCGGCAGCGACCTGAACTTCGACTTCCACAACGCGGTGCTCTGACGTGCCGCTGTGGGGCGTGCTGCTGGTTGCCCTCGCCGCGGCCACCATCGCGCTGATGGTGCTGGGCCTGCGGCTTCGCGCGCGCGACCGTGCGCTGGCGCAGCTGCAGCGCACGCACGGAGCGCTGGCCGCTGAACGGGACCAGCTACGCCATACCACTGAACGCCAGGGCCAGCTGGAACAACAGCTGCTGCAGGCCAAGCAGGCCGCCGAGGCGGCCGTGCTGGCCAAGGGCGAGTTCCTGGCCACGATGAGCCATGAGATCCGCACCCCGCTCAATGGCATCCTGCCGATGCTGGAGCTGATCGCACGCGGGCCACTGAGCGAGGACCAGCGGCAGATGCTGGCCACCGCCTCGGCCAGCTCGCAGCAGCTGCTGCGCATCGTCGACGACATCCTCGACTACTCCCGGCTGGAAGCACAGGCGCTGGAGCTGGAAATCACCAGCTTCAACCTGCGCGATCTGCTCGATGGCGTGGTGCAGCTGATGCAGCGCGCCGCCGACGCCAAGGGCCTGGCACTGGGCCTGCAGCTGGATCCATCGGTGCGCCTGCCGGTGCGCGGCGACCCGGTGCGCCTGCGCCAGGTGCTGAGCAACCTGCTGGCCAATGCGATCAAGTTCACCGCCCGCGGCCAGGTGCAGCTGCGCGTGCTGCGCCTGGGCGAAGGTGCCGCGCAGCACCAGCTGCGCTTCGAGATCATCGATACCGGCATCGGCATCGACGACGCGCTGCAGGCACGCCTGTTCCAGTCTTTCAGCCAGGCCGACGCATCCACCACGCGCATCTACGGCGGCACCGGCCTGGGCCTGGCCATCTGCAAACGCATCATCGACCTGATGCATGGGCGTATTGGTGTGCAGTCCACGCCCGGCCAGGGTGCTACGTTCTGGTTCGAGATCCCGCTGCTGAAGGTTCCTGGCGACCTGCCGGCGATGACGCGCGCGCCGGCACCGCTGCTGCTGTTCAGTGCCGATGCAACGCTGCAGGCACGCATCGAGCGCATCGCTGCCCACCATGGACTGCAGGTGGAGGTGCTGGCGCAACTGGACAGCGTGGTCGAGCGCCTGCGCGCTCCCGCGCGGCCCGGAAAACCGGCACCCGCCTGGCTGCTGGTCGATGCGCGCGCACGCCGCAACGGCGAGGCCACGCTGCAGCTCGCACTGGGGAACGCGGCGACGACGATGCACTGCAGGTACTGTGGCTGCAGGAGGATGCGATTGCGCAACGCCCCCGCCAGCGCCAGCTGCCCTCCCACTTCGACGACGCCGCCCTGCATGCACTGCTGGCAGCACCGGTCGCCTCTGCCCGCCCCGCTGCGCTGCTGGCCAGCGCGGAACACGAGCAACCGGCTGCCACGCTGCCGCCGCTGCATCTGCGCGTGCTGGTGGTGGAGGACAATACGGTGAACAGGATGGTGGCCGAGCAGCTGCTGCGGGTGTTCCAGTGCGAGGTGCGCAACGTCGCCGATGGCGAACAGGCCCTGGCCGCCCTCCGCGAAGGCGGGCTGGACATCGTGCTGATGGATTGCCAGATGCCAGTGCTGGACGGCTACGCCGCCACGCGCCGCTGGCGCGCCGAAGAAGCGGAAACCGGGCATGCGCGATTGCCGATCATCGCGATGACCGCCAATGCGATGGCCGGCGACCGCGAGCGCTGCCTGCAGGCTGGCATGGACGATTACCTGTCCAAGCCGATCGCACGCGCCACGCTGCATGCGCTGCTGCAGCGCTGGGGTGGCGGTAAAGCCGCAGCACCTGCACGGCCTTCTGTAGAGCCGGGTGATGCTCGGCTGACGGCCAATTGCAGTCGCACGCCATCAGCCGAGCATGGCTCGGCTCTACCGAATCCGGAAAAGCAGGTGGCGCCAGCAGCACAACCGGTGCTCGACCGCGATGTACTGGATGAACTGCACGCGGTGATCGGCGATGCTGCCACCCAGATCGTCACGGTATTTCTTGAAGATGCGCCGGCGATGGTGCAGCAGTTGCAGCTGGCCGCGCGGAACAGCGATGAACCGCGCATGCAGGCCGTCGCGCACAGCCTGAAATCATCAAGCGCGAACGTGGGGGCATTGTCGCTGTCGGCGATCGCGCAGCGGATCGAGCACGAGGCCCGTAGTGGCAGCCTGCAGCGCCCGCAGTCGCGGTGGCGCTGCTGGTTGCGGAATTCGCCCGGGCGCGCGTTGCACTGACGGGCTACCTGGCACAGCATCGCGCCGGCCAGGACCGCTGATTCACTCTTCCAGCTTGCTCAGCAGGTACTTCGGCTCGCCGATGCGCTCGATCAGGTCGAGCTGGGTTTCCAGCCAGTCGATGTGCTCTTCCTCCGAGTCGAGGATCTTCACGAACAGCTGGCGGCTGACATAGTCGCCAACCGAATCGGAATAGGCCACCGCCTCGCGCAGGGTGACCACGCCATCGCGTTCCAGCGACAGGTCGCACTGCAGGATTTCAGTCGGGTTCTCGCCGATGCGCAGCTTCCCGAGCGCCTGGAAGTTCGGCAGGCCTTCGAGGAACAGGATGCGGTCGGCGAGCATGTCGGCATGCTTCATCTCGTCGATCGATTCCTTGTACTCGTGTTCGGCCAGCTCCTTGATGCCCCAGTTCTTCAGCATCTTGGCGTGCAGGAAGTACTGGTTGATCGCGGTCAGCTCGTTGTAGAGGACCTTGTTGAGGAATTCGATGACCTTGGTGTCGCCCTTCATGGGGATGCTCCTGCACGCTGAAAACGCAGGCACTGTAACGCCTTGCGTGCGGTGGTGAAGGAACGCGAATCGTGCGCATTGGCCTGCGCGGTTGCAGGTGAAGGACGCGAAAGCGCGGCGTCAACAGGCCGCGAGGAAACGATCAGGCAACCTGGGCCAGGCCCAATACCGGCAGCGGCAGATCGTGCGTCGCGCGTGCCTTGGCCAGCAGGTCGCCGGCCATGTCCAGGCAGGAACCGCAGGTGGCACCGCAACCGGTACGCATGGTCAGTTCGGCCACCGTGCTGACACCATGGTGGGCGGCTTCGCGGATCTGGTGGTCGGTGACTCCGTTGCAGATGCAGACGTACACAGGCGGGAACCGGGCTGGCAGGCCAGAAGCGGCCTGTTGCCTATTCCAATGGAAACGAGAATGGTTGTCAATCAGAGACCTGAACCATTCTCGATACCGTTCACAGTCGGATTGGCCGGCCCGCCGGACAGCCCGGTCCTGCTGGAAACAGCCGGCGGGGACGCGTTGTGACGGATCGGCCCGCAGCCTGCGTGGCCTCCCATTCAAACCGCCCCGGACTCCCCCTTGGCCTTGCGCGGCCAGTAGCCGCCGCGCTTGGGCGTGCGCTTCCGGGGCCTGTCATGGCCGGCCGCGTGGCCCGGCATCCAGGCCTCGGCGGCACTCTTGGGCATGGCGCTGACGCCCTGCCCGGCCACCCCACGCGCCAACGGCGCCAGGTGTCGCAGCGCGCGCGCATAGACGCCACGCTTGAACATCACCACGTGCTCCACCGGGTACCAGAAGTCCACCCACCGCCAGTGGTCGAACTCGGGCGAGTCGGTATGGTCCAGCTGCACATGCGATTCGTCGCCGGTCAGGCGCAGCAGGAACCAGACCTGCTTCTGCCCGATGCAGACCTGCCGTTCATTGCGGCGGATGGCCCGCGCCGGCAGCTTGTAGCGCAGCCAGCCGGGCGTCGCCCCGAGCACTTCCACGTGCTCAGGCAGCAGGCCGGTCTCTTCCTGCAGTTCACGATACATGGCCTCGACAGGCGTCTCGTCGGTGTTCATGCCACCCTGCGGGAACTGCCAGCCGTCCCGGCGCACGCGTCGTGCCCAGAACACCTGGCCGTCCTGCCGCATCAGCACGATGCCGACGTTCGGTCGATAGCCGTCCGGATCGATCACGATGCGGACTCCTAAGAAAATCTACTGGTCGGGACTATCCATGCCCTCTGTCGGCCCACAAGCACGGCACAAAAGTGTTGACAGGGCCGATACACATCCGCAGAATAGCGGGCTCACCAAGGCTATGTAGCTCAGCCGGTTAGAGCACAGCACTCATAATGCTGGGGTCGGTGGTTCGAGTCCACCCATAGCCACCACACTGAAAATCAAGTTGTTTTTCAGTGTGAAAAGTGAGAAAATAGTTGCACGTTTTGCCCCGTCGCCAAGCGGTAAGGCACCTGACTCTGACTCAGGCATTCGGTGGTTCGAATCCATCCGGGGCAGCCAAATTAAAAGCAAAAGGCCAGATCGAAAGATCTGGCCTTTTGCTTTTAATTTGGTCGCGCATTCCACCTGATCCCTGCGCCTGTCGGCGCGCCCCTTGAACAACAAGGGGGCTCTTCTCCAGAGAGGCACCCGCGGGATCGGACCCTGCTCCGCAGGAAACGGCACCACCCCACCCCTTCCGAGATGCGACGCCCCGGGTAGTGCCGGCCGCTGGCCGGCAACCAGGACATCGATGACCCCAGAACGACAAAAGCCCGACCGAAGCCGGGCTTTTGCTTTCCCATCCAGCGGGCTCCCGAAGGAGCCCAACCAGGCGCGGTAGATCAGCGCTTGGAGAACTGGGTGGCGCGGCGGGCCTTGTGCAGACCAACCTTCTTACGCTCGACTTCACGGGCGTCACGGGTCATGAAGCCAGCCTTGCGCAGCTCGGACTTCAGGGTTTCGTCGTACTCGACCAGAGCACGGGCGATGCCCAGACGGATCGCACCGGCCTGGCCGGTGGTGCCGCCGCCAGCGGCGGTGACCAGGATGTCAAAGCTTTCGGTGTTCTTGGTCAGCTCGAGCGGCTGGCGCACGATCATGCGCGCGGTCTCACGACCAAAGAACTCGTCCAGCGGACGACCGTTGACGGTGATGTTGCCCGAACCCTTGCGCAGGAACACGCGAGCGGTGGAGGACTTGCGGCGGCCAGTGCCGTAGTTTTGAGTGATAGCCATGATTAGATATCCAGAACCTGCGGCTGCTGTGCGGCGTGCGGATGCTCAGTGCCGGCGTAGACCTTGAGCTTGCGGTACATCTGGCGACCCAGCGGGCCCTTCGGCAGCATGCCCTTGACGGCGATCTCGATCACGCGCTCCGGGTGGCGCTCCAGCGCCTGGGCCAGGGACTCGGTCTTCAGGTTGCCGATGTAACCGGTGAAACGGTGATACATCTTGTCCTGCAGCTTCTTGCCGGTGACGGCAATCTTTTCTGCATTGATGACGACCAGGTAGTCGCCGGTATCAACGTGCGGGGTGTAGACCGGCTTGTGCTTGCCACGCAGACGGCGGGCCAGCTCGGTGGCGAGACGGCCCAGGGTCTTGCCCTCGGCGTCGACGAGGTACCAGTCGCGCTGGACGGTCTCGTTCTTGGCAGTGAAAGTGCTCATGAAGAACTCTATGTTAGGTCGGGCTCATTGCGGCGAACGGCTCGCCGGAACTCTGCCACGCGTTGTGAAAGGTGAAGCGTAAGAGGCGGGATTGTACGCAGGTCAAGCCCCCGGTGCAAGCCGGCCATGTCCCGGGTTGGCAGGGGGCCGGAGCCGGGGGAGAATCGAGGGGTCTTCCGTCCCACCGCGTACCGCCATGACCGTGCTCCGCCAGACCACACCGCTGGACCATCTGCTGACCGAAGCGCAGCGCGCCTTGGACACGGTGTTCGGCAACCCGCCGGCAGCCCGCCCCTACCCGGCCGCGGACACCAGCGAGCCGGGCATGGACAACGCTGAACGCCGCCACGCGGCCGGGCTGATGCGGATCAACCACGTCGGCGAAGTCTGCGCACAGGGCCTGTATTTCGGGCAGGCCGCCGTGGCCCGCGACCCTGCCACGCGTGAACACCTGCTGGAAGCGGCCCAGGAGGAGACCGACCACCTGGCGTGGTGTGCCACCCGGCTGGGCGAGCTGGACAGCCGCCCGAGCCTGTTCAACCCGCTGTGGTACGCCGGCAGCTACACCATCGGCACCCTGGCCGGGCTGCGCGGCGACGGCTGGAACCTCGGCTTCGTGGTCGAAACCGAGCGCCAGGTGGAAGCCCATCTGGACGAGCACCTGGTCGATCTGCCGGCCGGCGACCTGCGCAGCCGTGCGGTCATCGAGGTGATGAAGGAAGACGAAGCCCGCCATGCGGAGCACGCCGAGCAGGCCGGCGCACGCCGCCTGCCGTTCCCGATCCCTGGCGTGATGGCGCTGGCCTCCAGGGTGATGAAGACCATCGCCTACCGGCTGTAGGCCCGGGGTAGTGCCGGCTGGCCGGCGACCGCGCAGGCACCGCAGAAGATCAAGAGGTTGCCGGCCAGCGGCCGGCACTACCGATTAATTGGGCGAGACCAGCTTCAGGCCGATCACGCCGGCCACGATCAGGCCCACGCAGGCCAGGCGGGCCGGCGACGCACTGTCATTGAACAGGTAGATGCCGAGCACAGCCACGCCCATGGCACCGATGCCGGTCCAGATCGCGTAGGCCGTACCGACCGGGATGCTCTTCATCGCCTGGCTCATCAGGTACAGGCTGATCAGGGCCGATACCACCGTGGCAACGGTGGGCAGGGGTTTGCTGAAGCCTTCGGAGTACTTCATTCCGAGGGCGAAACCGATCTCGAACAGGCCGGCCAGCAGCAGGTAGATCCAGGGCATGGGTGGGGGCTCCTTACCTTTTTTGAGAAAAACGAAACGGCCCGGTGTTTTCACACCGGGCCGTGGGTCGGTACATCACCGTGGAACTGTAACGCGTGCGAGGCACTGGTTCCACGGGGCGGGTCGTCCCGCCTGGGTGGCGATGCCTGCGGGCATCGCACATGGGGCTTACTCGGACAGGTTCCGGCCGTGGAACAGCTCTTCGATCTCGCGCTTGAGCAGCGCTTCGATCTTCATGCGTTCCTTGAACGACAGGTTCTTGGCCTTTTCCTCGAACAGGTACTGGTCCAGGTCGAAGTCCTTCAGGTGCATCTTCGTGTGGAAGATGTTCTCCTGGTAGACGTTGACGTCGAACATCTCGTAACGCGACTTGATGTTCTTGGCCAGGAAGTTCTGGATCGAGTTGATCTTGTGGTCGATGAAGTGCTTCTTGCCCTTCACATCGCGGGTGAAGCCACGGACGCGGTAGTCCATGATCACGATGTCCGACTCGAGGCTCTCGATCAGGTAGTTCAGGGCCTTCAGCGGGGAAATGACGCCACAGGTGGCCACGTCGATGTCCGCGCGGAACGTGGCGATACCTTCCTGCGGATGGGTTTCCGGGTAGGTATGGACCGTGATGTGGCTCTTGTCCATGTGCGCGACCACGGCGTCGGAGATCAGCTCCTTGCCGGCCAGCTTCTTGTCGATCACCGGTTCTTCGGAGATCAGGATGGTCACCGAGGCACCCTGCGGATCGTAGTCCTGGCGGGCCACGTTCAGGATGTTGGCGCCGATGATCTCGGCGACATCGGTCAAGATCTGAGTCAGCCTGTCGGCGTTGTACTCTTCATCGATGTATTC
This sequence comes from Stenotrophomonas sp. pho, assembly GCF_006228405.1. NCBI lineage: Bacteria > Pseudomonadati > Pseudomonadota > Gammaproteobacteria > Lysobacterales > Lysobacteraceae > Stenotrophomonas > Stenotrophomonas sp. pho. The sequence goes on from NZ_CP029759.1 coordinate 4,111,202, forward strand.
AATGTAACGCTGACGCTCCTCTTCGGTGCGCGCGTAACACACGTCATAGATGTTGAAGCTCAGCGCCTTGGTGAGGTTGTTGAAACCCTGCAGCCTCAGGCGAGGCAACGGCTTGACCACGGCGGTCGATTCCTGTGTAAGAAGGGAAAGGGGGAATTATGGGGCAAACTGCCCCCGGGGGAACGTGAAGACGCAAGAGTTCTGGCACACTGTTTGCCCTTAACAATTGCGCTGGTTAAGCTCCGCTATCGACCCCGTGAATCCGTTCATGCGCAGAGGGAGCGCTCCTATCGTGTCAACCGTGCGCCTAGCTAGCAGTCCACTGGCCCTGGATATCGCCACAATCGATCGTTTCCTGGCGCACAGCCACAGGCGGCGATATCCCACCCGTACCGACGTCTTCCGGCCCGGAGACCCGGCGGGAACCCTGTATTACGTCATCAGCGGCTCGGTTTCGATCATGGCCGAGGAAGATGACGATCGCGAGCTTGTGCTGGGCTACTTCGGTGCCGGCGAGTTCGTCGGCGAGATGGGCCTGTTCGTCGAATCGGACCGCCGGGAGGTGATCCTGCGGACCCGTACCGCCTGCGAGCTGGCTGAAATCAGCTACGAGCGCCTGCATCAGCTGTTCCTCGGCCCGCTGTCGGCCGATGCCCCGCGCCTGCTGTACGCGCTGGGCCAGCAGATTTCCAAGCGCCTGCTCGACACCAGCCGCAAGGCCAGCCGCCTGGCATTCCTGGACGTGACCGACCGGATCGTGCGCACCCTGCACGACCTGGCGCAGGAACCGGAGGCGATGAGCCACCCGCAGGGCAGCCAGCTGCGCGTATCGCGACAGGAACTGGCGCGACTGGTCGGCTGCTCGCGCGAAATGGCCGGCCGCGTGCTGAAGAAACTGCAGACCGACGGCCTGCTGCATGCCCGCGGCAAGACCGTGGTGCTGTACGGCACCCGTTGATTGCAAGGCAACCCAAGGCTGCCGAGCCATCCTGTAGAGCCGAGCCGACGCTCGGCTGCTGTCCGTCGAAGGCAGCCGCGCATGGCTTCAGCTCTACACGGCCCCTGCGCGGCCCGCTGGGCTAGGCTCGGTGCATGGAGCTGAGCAGCGAATTCTGGTGGTTCATCCTCATCGGCCTCGGCGCACAGCTGGTGGACGGTGCATTGGGCATGGCGTTCGGCCTGGTGTCCTCGTCGGTGCTGCTGAGCATGGGCCTGCCCCGGCGCAGGTCAGCGCCAGCATCCACACCGCTGAAGTGTTCACCACGGGCGCCTCGGGGGTGTCGCACCTCGCAGCCGGAAATGTCGATAAACGCCTGTTCCTGCGCCTGGCCCTGCCCGGCGCAGTGGGCGGTGCATTGGGCGCGTACGTGCTCACGCAGGTCCCGGGCGAGATCATCCGGCCACTGATCTACCTGTACCTGCTGGTGCTGGCGATCATCATCCTGGCCCGCGCCGCTGGGCGCTGGATGCCCCAGGGCGAGATCCGCCGGGTACCGGTGCTGGGCTTCTTCGCCGGCCTGCTCGACGCCAGCGGCGGCGGTGGCTGGGGGCCGATCGCGACGTCCACCCTGCTCGCCCGCGGCGGCCAGGCGCGCACCACCATCGGAACAGTCAACGCAGCCGAGTTCGTGGTCACGTTGACGGTGTCAGCGACCTTCCTGTTGTCGATGGGCGTGCAGCATCTGCAGATCGTTGCCGGCCTGCTGATCGGCGGCATGATGGCCGCGCCGGTGGCGGCGATCCTGGTCAAGCGGGTGAAGGAGCGCTGGGTGCTGGTGGCCGTGGGCGTGCTGGTACTGGGCATCAGCCTGTTCCAGATCGGGCATGCGGTGCACGGGTACCTGGGGCGCTGAGCGCTTGCCGGCCAGCGGCCGGCACTACCGGAACGGAGAAGGGTCGGCACAACCGCGACGGAGAAGGGTAGCGCCGGCCGCTGGCCGGCAGATCCGTCATCGTGCGATGGGGTCAGAGCCCCCATGGGATCTGGCCCCGGGCTACGCCTTGTCGCCGCCGCGATCCACGCATCCCCAGTTGAGGATGCGGGTGCCGGTCGGCAGCACGCGGCGGAAGAACGCCACCCGCCCCGGCTTCGGGTTCACCACCACCGGCGCCTTGGCCGCCAGCAGCAGCGGCAGGTCGGCGGTGCTGTCGGAATAGGCGATATCGATGTCGCCATAGCCGCGCTCGCGCAGCATGCGCATCTTCTCTTCGTTGTGGCAGTGACGGGTGGGACCGACGCCGCCCAGCCGCGGGCCGACCTCGGTGCCGATCACCGGCACATCCTGATGGGCCACGAAGGCCAGGATCGCGCGGGCCAGCTCCGGCGGCGCGCCGGTGGCAACCACCACGCGATCGCCTTTGGCGCGGTGCGCGGCGAACACTTCCAGCGCCTGCGGCAGCAGCTTGGCGCGCATCTGCGCCTGGTTGCGCAGCACGTAGGCGTCGATCACCTTGTTGAAGTCGCGCGCACGGTGCAGGCCGAAGCTGCCGATCCACACATAGACCGAGATGCCCGCGCGACGGGTCGGCAGCATCGCCACCATCGGCCCGGCGATCGGCGTGACCAGCAGCGCCGCCAGCATGCGCAGCGGGTTGCGCTTGATCAGCGAGGCGAACAGGTGGGTACCCGAATCGCCGTCGTAGAGGGTGTGGTCGAAGTCGAAGACCACCAGCGGCGCATCCTCGCGCGGCGTCGGATAGTGCGTTGTCATGTTGCGAAGAATAGCTGACGCAGGCCCTCGCCCGGCTCTTCCACGCGCATGAAGGCCTCGCCGACCAGGAAGGCATGGATGCCGGCGTCGCGCATCAGCGCCACGTCCTGCGGGCCGAGGATGCCGCTTTCGGCGACCAGCAGGCGGTCACGCGGCACGGCCTGCTGCATATCCAGCGTGGTCTGCAGCGACACCTCGAAGGTGCGCAGGTTGCGGTTGTTGATGCCGATCATCGGCGCCGGCACCTGCAGTGCGCGCTCCAGTTCGTCGATGTCGTGCACTTCCACCAGCACGTCCATGCCCAGCGACAGCGCCAGTTCCGACAGCGTGGCCAGCTGGGTGTCGTCCAGCGCGGCGACGATCAGCAGGATGCAGTCGGCGCCCAGCACGCGTGCCTCGTACACCTGGTAGGCGTCGATCACGAAGTCCTTGCGCAGCACCGGCAGCGTGCAGGCTTCACGGGCCTGCTGCAGGTAGGTATCGGCGCCCTGGAAGAAGTCCACGTCGGTCAGCACCGAAAGGCAGCTGGCACCACCGAACTCGTAGCTGACCGCGATGTCAGCCGGTCGGAAGTCGGGGCGGATGACGCCCTTGGACGGGCTGGCCTTCTTCACCTCGGCAATCACCGCCGGGTCGCCGTTGGCCACGGCCGCCTGCAACGCGCGCACGAAGCCACGTACCGGCGGGGCGCTGGCCACGGCGGCCTGCAGCTCCTCGAGCGGGCGCTGGGCGCGGCGCTGGGCTACTTCTTCGGCCTTGCGGGCCAGGATCGTCTGCAGGATGTCGCTCATCGTCTTCGATTCGGTGCGGGGCGCTGAGGACGGCCATTATCGGCCATCGACGGGGTCAGGCTGAACCGCGCGCTCAGGCAACCAGCGCGCGGGTGGTCTCCACATACTGCTGCAGGCGCTGGCGGGCGCTGCCATTGGCGATGGCGGCACGGGCGCGGGCCAGGCCATCACCGATGTCGCTGGCCACGCCGGCCACGTACAGCGCGGCGCCGGCATTGAGCGCGACGATGTCCAGCGCCGGGCCGGGCTCGTTGTCCAGCACCGCGCGCAGCATCTGGATGGACTGCTCCGGGCTGTCCACGCGCAGGTTGCGGCTGGCCGACATGGCGATGCCGAAGTCCTCCGGGTGGATCTCGTACTCGCGCACCTTGCCGTCGCGCAACTCGCCCACCAGGGTGCCGGCGCCGAGCGAGATCTCATCCATGTTGTCGCGGCCCCAGACCACCATGGCGCGCTCGGTGCCCAGCTCGCGCAGCACGCGCGCCTGGATACCCACCAGATCAGGATGGAACACGCCCATCAGCACCGACGGCGCGCTGGCGGGGTTGGTCAGCGGACCAAGGATGTTGAAGATGGTGCGCACGCCCATCTCGCGGCGGACCGGCGCGACGACCTTCATCGACGGATGATGGATCGGCGCGAACATGAAGCCGATGCCTGTCTGCTCGATGGCAGCGGCCACCTGCGCTGGCTGCAGCTCGATGGCCGCGCCCAGTGCTTCCACCGCATCGGCGCTGCCGGACTTGGACGACACGCTGCGGTTGCCGTGCTTGGCCACGCGCGCACCGGCCGCAGCCGCCACGAACATCGCGCAGGTGGAGATGTTGAAGGTGTGCGAGCCATCGCCACCGGTGCCGACGATGTCGACCAGGTGGGTGCTGTCGGCCACCGGCACCGCCAGCGCGAATTCGCGCATGACCGTGGCGGCGGCGGCGATCTCGTCGATGGTTTCCTTCTTCACCCGCAGGCCGGTGAGGATGGCGGCGGTCATCATCGGCGACACGTCGCCGCGCATGATCTGCCGCATCAGGTCGACCATCTCGTCGAAGAAGATCTCGCGGTGCTCGATGGTGCGTTGCAGGGCTTCCTGGGGGGAGAAGCTCATGGGAATGCTCCTTGGATCAGGCCGCCGGGCGCTGCAGGAAATTGCGCAGCAGGGCGTGGCCGTGTTCGGTGAGGATGGATTCGGGGTGGAACTGCACGCCTTCCACCGGGAACTGGCGGTGGCGCAGGCCCATGATCTCTTCGATCGAGCCGTCCTCGTTCTCGGTCCAGGCGGTCACTTCCAGGCAGTCCGGCAGACTGTTCTTGTCCACCACCAGCGAGTGGTAGCGGGTGGCCTGGTAGCGGTCCGGCAGGCCGGCGAACACGCCCTTGCCTTCGTGGCGGATCGGCGAGGTCTTGCCGTGCATGATGTTGCCGGCGCGGATCACGATGCCGCCGTAGACCTGGCCGATGCCCTGGTGGCCCAGGCACACGCCGAGGATCGGCGTGGTCGGGCCCAGCCGCTGGATCAGCTCCAGCGACACGCCCGCTTCGTTGGGGGTGCACGGGCCGGGCGAAATGACGATGCGCTCGGGCTTCTGCGCGGCGATCTCGTCCACGCTCATTGCATCGTTGCGCACCACCTTCACTTCAGCGCCCAGCGTCTGCAGGTACTGCACGAGGTTGTAGGTGAAGCTGTCGTAGTTGTCGATCATCCACAACATGGTCAGGTTCCGTCGCTTATCAGGAAAATGGCGTACACGTTTTCGGTGTAGGTGATGGGGCCGGCTTCGACCGACTCGGGCAGGCGGGAGCCCGTGGTCTCGATGCTGTTCATCGGTGCCTCGGGCGCGGGCGGCGAAGGCGGCGTCACCAGATCCCCACTGCTCGGCCAACTGCCGGCCTGGATGCCATAAGCAAAGTTCGGCGCTACGTCGGAAATGCTGTACAGGCCGCGCAGCCGGGTGCCGTAGGCCTTGGCCAGACCCTGCGCGGACTCGCGGGTCCGGGCCGCCGCCTCACCCTTGAGTTCGCGGCGCAGCGCCACTTCACCCGAATAGGTTGGCGCCAGGCTGCTCACCTGTACGTTCTCGTCGGCCTTCAACGCACCCAGCACATCCTGCATCGCCTTCACGCTGGCGAAGCTCGCACGCAGCTGGCGCGATACGCGGGTACCGATGAAGACCTGCCGGTTCTGCTCATAGCGCGTCGCCGGGCCGATCCGCAGGTTGTCCGCACGCACGCTGCCGTCCACCGCCTTGTGCTGCTTGAACAGCGCCAGCGCGCGCGCCACGTTGTCCTGCACGCGGCGGCGCGCGGCGTCGGCGTCCATGTCGGTCTCTTCGATGTTCAACTGCAGGCCGAAGCGGTCCGGCATCACCACCCGACGCGCCTCGCCCTTCACCAGCAGGTGCGGCTGCGACGGAATGGTATTGGCCTGCGCCCACGCAGACGGGGCCATCGTGGCCAGCAGCGACGACCACAGCAATGCGCTCAGCAGCTTCATGCGGTACTCCTTGTCTTCAATGGGAACAGCGGAAGATGCCGCGGCGCAGGCCACGGCACGGGGAGCGTCACAGGCCCTTGGCGGCCTGGGCGACGGCGCGGAACAGCGCACGGCCCTTGTTCATCGTCTCGTCCCATTCCTTGTCCGGGTCCGAGTCGTAGACGATGCCGGCGCCGGCCTGCACGTACAGGCGGCCATCCTTGATGACCGCAGTGCGGATCGCGATCGCGGTATCGGCATCGCCGTGCCAGCCGATGTAGCCGATGCTGCCGGCGTAGACGTTGCGCTTGATCGGTTCCAGTTCGCGGATCACTTCCAGCGCGCGGATCTTTGGCGCGCCGCTGACCGTGCCGGCTGGGAACGTGGCGCGCAGCACGTCGGCATAGCTCAGGCCCGGCTGCAGCTGCCCGGTGACTTCGCTGACGATGTGCATGACATGGCTGTAGCGTTCGATCACGAACTGCTCGCCCACTTCCACGGTACCGGCCCTGGAGACGCGCCCGGCATCGTTGCGGCCGAGGTCGATCAGCATCAGGTGCTCGGCGCGTTCCTTGGGGTCGGCCAGCAGCTCGGCTTCCAGTGCCAGGTCCAGCTCGGGCGTGGCGCCACGCGGGCGGGTGCCGGCGATCGGGCGCACGGTGACTTCGCCATCCTGAAGGCGTACCAGGATCTCCGGCGAGGAACCGACCACCTGCAGGTCGCCGACATCGAGGAAATACATGTACGGCGAGGGATTCAACGCGCGCAGCGCGCGGTACACATCCACCGGGCGCGCCTTGAACGGCACGCTCAGGCGCTGGCTGAGCACTACCTGGAAGATGTCACCGGCGCGGATGTATTCCTTGCTGCGCTGGACCGCATCGACGAAGCCTTCGCGGGTGAAGCCGGAGACGAAATCCGATTCGTCCAGCACGTCGCTGTTGAGCGGTGCCGGATAGCCGGCGCCCGGTGCACGCAGCTTCGCCGTCAGTGCGTCCAGGCGCGCCTGCGCCTGTTCGAAGGCACCGTCGACACGCGGGTCGGCGTGCACGATCAGGTACAGCCGGCCCTTGAGATTGTCGAATACCGCCAGCTCGTTGGAGTCCAGCAGCAGGATGTCCGGCGTGCCCAGCTCATCACGGCCAGCCGGCGGGGCCAGGCGCGGCTCGATGTAGCCGATGCACTCGAAGCCAAACCAGCCGACCAGGCCGCCGGTGAAGCCCGGCAGGCCTTCCAGCTTGGGCACCGAGTGGGCGCTGCGCAGCGCCTCGACTTCGGCGAAGGGATCGGCTACCTCGCGGGTGTCCACCACCTGGCCGTCTTCGCGCACGGTCAGCGTGTGGCCGTGGAAGGCATACACGCGGCGCGCCGGCAGGCCGATGATCGAGTAACGACCAAAGCGCTCGCCGCCTTCGACGGATTCAAACAGGTAGGTATTGGGGCCGTCGGCGAGCTTCAGATAGACCGAGAGCGGCGTGTCCAGGTCGGACAGCACTTCGCGGACGACGGGAATGTGGGTGTGGCCTTCAGCGGCCTGCTGCTGAAACTGAGCGTGCGAGTTCAAGACGACTTTCCTTCCGGGACACAGCGTTATGGGGGCGGACGACGGCAACGGGCCACCATCGCCACCAACGGCGTGCGGAAGAAAGAGTATGCGGGGTCGTCTGGCTGGACACCCCTTGACTGTATCGCAGCTTGCGCGGCAGGGGAACCCTGGGAAACTGAACCACCGGACGCCCGCAGTGGCCACGGGGACTGATGACTCTACCCCTGCCCCTCCAGCAACGGGCATCCGGTCGGCAGATGCATCCGCACCCTGCCCGGCACGCACTCGACGCGAAAGTGACGGGCCTGCACCGGTTCGCCGTCCAGATTCAGGGTCAGCGCCTTGGGCGCATCGATCTGCAGCCACGACAGCCGCGCCCGTGTGGCCAGCTGTTCCAGTGCGGCCTGGGTACCGGACTTCAGCATCTGGCCGAGGGTGGCGGCGACCTCCCCTTCCAGTTCCGGAAGCACGGTCACATCCAGCAGTCCATCATCGATCAGTGCCTGCGGGCACAGCTGCTGGCCACCGCCGGCCTGCCGGCCATTGCCGATGCCGAGCGCGATGAAGTCACCTTCCCAGGCGAAGTCCGGGCCGGACAGGCGCGCGGCGATCGGCTCGATGCGGCCCAGCTTGGCGATGCCGGTGATCACGTAGGCCAGCCCACCGAGCATCTTCTTCAAGCCGGCATCGGTCTCCACCGTCACCTGCGTGCCGAAGCCACCACTGGCGAGGTTGGCGCACCACCAGGGCGTGCCATCGGCATCCACGCGCAACAGGTCGATGGGCCGTGCCGGCACCTGGCCGATCAGCGCGAGGGCATCGCCGGGCTCGGTGGGAATGCCTGCCGACGTGGCGAAGTCGTTGGCGGTCCCCATCGGAATCAACGCCAGCGAAGGCAGCGCTTCTGCCGGTTCCTCACGATGGGCCAGCGTCTCGGCCACCGCGCTGAGCGTGCCATCGCCACCGGCCGCCACGATCACGTCCACGCCATGATGGATGGCCTCGGCAACGTAGCGTTCAGCGTCACCGTCTTCCCAGGTCACCCGCACCTCCAGCTGCACGCCCTGCCCGCGCCAATGGCCCACGGCGTCGCGCAGTTCATCGTTGCCAGCCGATTTGCCGTTGAGGATCAGGCGCCAGCGCGGGTGGTCATGCGGTACTTCCAGGTCAGGGCGGCACAGGCTAGCAATGCACTGTTTGCCCGCAGTGAATGTCACGCAGGTGTCATTCAGCTGCTGGAGAATGGAAGGCCATAGCAGGGACGACGGATGGAGGCAGGATCAGCCTCCCACGCATGCAGCGAGGCCACGCCAGTGATTGGCGTGGCTTTTTTTTGTTTGACGATGACTCCAGCCCGGCACTTCGCTGGACTGCGCCCAGGCCCGCTACAGCAGGTTTATCAAGGACTTAGGCGCGTCCATCATATGCCGGTGCTTTCCGAAACTTGACCCGGCTTCCGGTCGCGTGGCTCCCATGTGGCTCTTGGAAACCGAGGTTTCCGAGGAGTCATCATGGCAAGAATCAAACTCACCAAATCCGCTGTCGATGCCGCCAAGCCCCAGGCGCAGGCCATCGAACTGCGGGACACCGTGGTGCCCGGCTTCCTGTGCAAGATCACCCCGGCCGGCCGCAAGGTGTTCATGCTCCAGTACCGGACGAACGCCGGCGAGCGCCGCAAGCCGGCCCTGGGCCAGTACGGCGAACTGACCGTCGAGCAGGCCCGTGTCATGGCGCAGGAGTGGCTGGCCGAGGTGCGCCGGGGCGGCGACCCCAGCGCGGCTAAGGCCGCCGCCCGCAAGGCACAGACCATGAAGGAGTATTGCCACACCTTCATGGAGGACTACTCCAAGCAGCGCAACAAGCCCAGCACGCAGCGCGGCTATCAGGGCGTCATCGACCGCTGCATCATCCCGATCATGGGGCGGATGAAGGTGCAGGACGTGAAGCGCCCGGACGTGGCCGCGCTGATGAAGAAGCTGGCCCACAAGCCGGCCGAGGCCAACCGCACCTTCGGCGTGCTGCGCAAGATGTTCAACCTGGCCGAAGTGTGGGGGCTGCGTCCGGACGGCACAAACCCGTGCCGCCACGTCCCGATGTTTCCGCCCGGCAAGGAAACCCGGCTCATCGTGGACGATGAACTGGTGCGGATCTTCCGTCACCTGGAGCACTTGGAAGCCGAGGGACTGGAGAACTACGTCATCCCGCTGGCGATCCGCCTGCAATTCGAGTTTGCCGCCCGCCGCTCCGAAATCTGCCCGCTCGAATGGGGCTGGGTTGATCTGGAAAAGCGCCGCGTCGTCTGGCCCGACAGCAAGACCGGCGGCATTTCCAAACCCATGAGCGAGGAAGCCTATCGGCTGCTTTCGACGGCGCCGCGCCGGGAGGGCTCCCCCTACGTCCTGCCGTCGCCCAACGACCCGGCCCGGCATCTGACGCATGGCGAACACTATGGCGGCTGGAAGCGCGTGCTCAAGGCCGCCGGCGTGCCGCATGTCGGCACGCACGGCATCCGCCATCGAGCGACGACCGACATTGCCAACTCAGGCGTGCCAACCAAAGTGGGCATGAAGCTCACAGGTCACAAGACCGTTGCGATGTTTATGCACTACGTACATACCGAGGACAAGCCGGTGCGAGATGCCGCCGAGCTGGTGGCGAATCGGCGGCTGGCGATTACCGGGGCGTCCCGTTCTGTGGAGGTGACAGCATGACAAGGAAGACGCCCGCAGCAGTGGGGAATCCGCCGCCTTACCGGGGCTGGATATGCTGGCATCCAGGGCGGCATCGTGGAACTGCTGGATGCCGCGCGCCAAGCAGCGGCGGGCAGTGTCAATGCGCTGATGACGACCAGCTATTGGGAGATTGGCCGCCGGATCGTGCAAGCCGAGCAGAAAGGCAGGCGGCGGGCTGGTTACGGCGAGCAGTTGATGGCGCGGTTGTCCGCCGGTCTGACGGCGCGCTTTGGGCGCGGGTTCAGCCCGGACAACCTGGAAAACATGCGGCGCTTCTTTGCCGCTTACCCCTTGAGGCAATTTCCGAGACGCTGTCTCGGAAATTTGACCTCTCCGAACTGGCCCTGGTCTTCAGGTTGCTGTGGTCGGCCTATGTCCGGCTGCTGGCGGTCAAGGATGACCATACCCGTCGGTTTTACGAGGCCGAGGCGCCGCGCGGTGCGCGGTGCGCCAGCTCGAAGGCAGATCGGCAGCCACTTCTATGAGCGCACCGCCAAAGCCTGACGATGCAATCAAGAGCTCGTATGAGTTGGAGTCACTGAACCGCAAGGACGAATATTCGGAATCTGATATTAAACAGCAGTCGACCAGCGGATGGTGGATTTCTCCCGGAGCTTGGCAAAGGCTGCACCTTTGCCGACGACAGCGTCGATTGCGTATCGGCCGGACATGGTGCCGGGTGGGTCTCTACCGGCACCACTCGATCAAACCCTTCTTTACCCAGAAGTGACAGGAACATGCCCGATGCTGGTGGATGGAGGGCGACATGGTTGGTCGCCCCAGAAGTCTGTTTCGACAGACCACCGGGGTCGTCGATCCGGGTTAAGGGAAAGTGATATCTGCACGCCACAACCGCCGGGGCAGCTCATGCAAGCCCACTTCTTGACGCCGGTGTCGATGACCAGCCACAGCTCTCCCGGCGGCACGGCATTATTGCCCGGATGCTGCGCGACCGGGTAAACGAGCAGGTTGTACTGCAGCCACCCGAGCCGGCGCAGCGCTCGCGCGATAAGTCGCTTCATGGTCATCCGATCACCCCAAGAAATGGGTTGACATCGCCGCGTCCCCAGCTCGCCTGGCTGGCACAAACCGGGCAAGACGCCAAGGGTCGGCAGGTCATGGTGCGATCCTCTACGCGGTCAAAGCGGCGAATCCTGTTGTGCGACATGCCCGCAGGACCGCGAAAACCGGTCAGTCCCTGAATGAGTTCATCGACGGCCGCGCAGGCGATGGCCGTAGTGAACGTGACCACCGCAGGCGCCGGGTCGCCGCCGCCGTCCACATAGGCTTCCGCCTTACGCCGCTCGAACTCGGCCGGGTCGCTGCGCCGGAGTCCTTCGGCCGCAGCGCGGCGCGGATCGGCTACTCCCAGACACATGAGACAAGGTTTGCCGGGCCCAATCGTCGACACGCGCCCCGTCATGTCGAAGTCCGCGCCGCTGCGTGCCGCGCGCATGCGCAGGCCCACATCGATCAGCGGGATGCCGTAGTAGTGCGCCAGGCGGTTGAGCGTCAGCCGCCCCTGATGGTCGTCGGTACAGCCGAAAAGCACGTCGCAGGAGCGCAGCAGATCGCGCAGATCAGGATGGCCGACCCACTCCTCTTTGGTGACGACCTGGGTGCCGAGACCCGCGGCGCGAATCTCGCGCGCGAGGATGTCCACCTTGGCCAAGCCGGCGTCCACATCTGCGGTGCGCGAGCCATGCACGCGGTTGAGATTGGTGACATCAATGGTGTCTTTGTCCATCAGCCCCAGAAAGCCGACGCCCAGCCGCGCCAATAGCATCGCGACAGCACTGCCCGTGCCGCCGCCCCCTACGACACCCACCCGCAGCCCGCGCACGACTGGATTGAACCCTTGGCCGAAGAGCGCGGCCTGCCGCGCCAGGAATTGATCTTCGTCAGCCGCAGCCACCTTGCGCGCGATCTTGATCTGGCTTCCTACCAGCGAGATCGAGGATGCCATGACCGTCTTGCCGGGGGCAGTCCAGAGCCTGCCCGCGATGGCGTCATCGCGGCCGAACACCATGCTGGCTAGGCCGGAAACGCCCTTGTTGAATGTCGTCCGGGCCAGCTCCGACTCGTTTCGGTCATCCTGGTCGGAGAAGAACGCTGCCGCGTTCGGATGCGTGTGTACCAGGCCCGCAACCAAGCCCCGTTCTTTCGCGATGCCGAGAATGCGCATGAAGCCTCGGGTGGACCATGTGACATGGACAGGCGATGCGGAGACCATTTCATCGGCCGCGACGGGGATGACTTCGTGCGAGATCAATCTGGTGCGAGGCACTCCCGACCAGGGGTCTGCCGAGATGTCAGCCTTGCCGAACAGCACGTAGGCGGACGCCTCGGCACCGTTTTCCCTTTGCAGCAGCAAGCGCAGGGCCGCCTCGTGCGGCTCCAGCAGGACGATGTCCAGAGCGGCCGGCGACATCACTTCGCCTCCGCCAGGGCGTGCTCGATGCGCTTGAGCATAGTGTGCAGGCCGTCGATGCCCGGGCGCCACGCTGTGTTGTGGCGCGACCAGCGCTGCCAGCTGCGGCCCTGGAACGCGTGGGCCTGGTCAGCGCAGGTCGGGTAGCGCCCAACGCTTTGCAGCGTCAGCCACGGGTCGCAATAGAACATGTCCGGCGCAACATCGGGATAGCCCGGCGGCAGGAGAACGAGCACATCGGCCGTGGCGTGGTTGAGCTTTCCGGAGGGCAGCGGCAACTGCTTGAAGATGACGCCCGTGTGCGCACCGTCGCTCACCATCTCGAAAGCCACGCCATGGCTGCTCAGATAGCGCTGGTCCGCTTCGGGCAGCGTGAGCAGCCCCTCAGTGGTGTCACGGATCAGCGTGATGAAGCGCTCGATGCCCGGCTTACCCAGATCGATCAGGTCACCGTCGCGGATCAGAATGTCCTGGCCCCCGCCACGCACTTCGAGATAGACGTCGTAGGTCTCTGGTGGGACACCGGCCAGCGCCTTGAGCACGCGGCCGCTGATGCTGGGCTTGCCCCACTCCAGTTGCCGGTCATCGATCGTGAACTTGAACGCGCGATCAGTCTGGAAGATGACGAAACGTTCCGCACCGCGGCCGCGCAGATCGTAGGTTTCGTCCAGACGCAGGTCCTCGAACTCGCCAGAGGTCAAAATCGCATAAATGCTGTACTCATCGGCCGGGCGCGATCCGGCGGCCTGAAGGATCTGGCGCCCGGTCGGCACCGGATCGGAGAGATCGACGTGACGTTCGTGGAGCTGGTCGTCCAGGACGACGATCCGGTAGAGCGCCGCTGGCCGCAGGCTGCGGCCTTCGCGGATCGCCGCAGCAACATCTTCGACATCGAAGCGGTCATCACCGCTGGTGGTCTGGGTTTGCATTTGATTGCCTCATAGGGAGAGCCGTCATCTGCGGGATTGCAGGTTTTCTAGCCCCTTACTTGGTCAATCGCAGCCCAGCGGCAGACCGGAAAGGTCGATCAAAGTTTTTCTTGTACCCACCCCCTCCGGGCAACTCGCCGCAGAGGAAGAAGTGCGGGCAGCGCGGACAGCTACGAGCCTCGGGCTTAGAGGGGAACTGCCCGGCCTGCATTGCCTGAAGAAAGGTCTGCAGCTTCTCGCGCCTGGATTCCAGCTTGCGCGACGTGATTTCCATCGGCTGGATGGTTTCGCTGGTAAGGTAGGTCACCTCGACCTGCGCATGTGGTCCATAAGCCTGGACGGCGGCGAGTTGGAGAATTGTGTACTCAATATCATCGAAGGCGTTCGAGCGCTGCTTGCCCGTCATGACGCGCCGCACCGTGACCCGGCCACCGGCTCCGTGAGCTACACCATCCGGGGTTACGAGGATCTCGCCCTCGGCCCAACCCAGCGAGATCGGTGGCGCCGGCGCGGCCACGTCACGATTCCGGCTCTCGATGAGGAAATCGACGAGCCGCTTGCCGATGCGGCGGTAGTCCTCCGCATATCCATGCTCTGTCGCACCCTTGGAGCACCAGGCCTCCTCGAAGCATGCAGCCAGCTCGTCGACCGTGGGACTTGTCGTCTCGTGCTCCCGTTTCAACCAATCGAACACGTCGCTCACGACGTTGTGCATCTTCATGAATGCGGTTTCAGTTCGTCGACCTCCAAGCCTCAGCACGTGCGTGTACAAGAAGCGGCGCGGGCACCGCTCGAAGAGGTTGACCTGGATGTCGGTCCATTGGGGACGCCCTTGCCATGTGATGGCGAGCGGGGTGCCCGTCGATGTCGAGCCGGCTTGCAACGGCACCGGTACCGGACGAACAAGGAGTCGGTCGATCGGGGCGATAAACTTGGAGGCGCTACGCGTACGACCATCTGCCTGCCTGGCGTAGGCATACAGCTGCAGCCTATCGCGCGCTCGCGAAAGCGCTACGAAGAACAAGCACTCTTCTTCCTCGTCGTGGCCGGCCTTCACCGCCTCGATGCCGGTCAGTCCCTCCGAACCATGGATCAGACCGTCCGGAGGAAGACAACGCGGCGGCACGTTGTTGCGCGGTAGGCCGGACGTTACCATGCCAGGTAAATGAACGACATCGAACTCCAGCCCCTTGCTTCCGTGGATGGTCATCAAGCGCACTGCTTCGATGTTCTCGGCACTGCGGGGCAACTGGCTCAATCCACGATCCTCAGAGAGCAGAACTAACCGCCTGACGCGATCAAGCAGGCGAACCACTGGCATGCCTTGGCCTCTTGGCTGCCGGCGACAGAAGTTCAAGAACTGCCAGACAGCCAGACTTTGCATGCGACTCTGCGGATCACCAGCCAAATAAAGCGTCTTCGCGAGTCCGAGACCATCGATCGTCCATCCAGCAAGTAAGAGCCAGGGGTCAGTCGATGCGTTCACACCTGCAAAGAGCGCGGACAGGCGAGATAGCGCTTCTCGACTGCCGTCTGTCAGGCCATCCACTCCGGCGTGTATTGCCAACCAATCCAGCGAAGCTGGATTCGTCGTCCGCAGCGGCTCAATGACCCGCATGACATCCTTCAAGGGCATTTGGTGCCGAGCCATGGTTGCCACGCGCACCATCGCGGCCGCCCGCGGGTCGGTCGCCAGCGAGAGCAAGGCCAGCAGATCCTTGATTTCCGGCCTCTCGAACAAGCTGCCCAAGTGCAGCGCGGGAATGCCCCGGGCCTCAAGACCTTCTGCAATGGCGTTCAGGCGCGCATTGGACGCGCACAGCACCGCCTGGCCACCATAGGCAATGCCCTGCTCGTGCAGGGCCGTGATCGACGCGGCAAGCGCGGAGATTTCATCGTCAGCCGACCCGGCAACGCGAAGCTCAACCCGTTCTCCTGTGGAGCCGCGGTCGGCCAGCAGGTTCAGCGGCAACGCACCGGCGGATGCTTGCATGCCGCGCGCGAACTCGGTGAACACATCGACGATCCGTTCGTCGGAGCGATAGTTGACGCCCAGCTGTGCGGCCTGCGCGCCGGGGAAGTCGATCGCAAAGCGCGCGATGTTCGTCGCAGAGGCGCCGCGGAAGCGGTAGATGGATTGGCGTGCATCGCCGACAACCCACAGGTTGCGGCCGTCGCTGACGATGGCCTTCAGGAGCCGGACCGAGGCGCGGTTGACATCTTGGTATTCATCTACCAGTACATGCTCATGGCGAGCACGCAGGGCATCCCTTACCTCGGCGCTGCCCTCGACAAGACGAACCGGCAGCGCGACCAGGTCACCGAAGTCCAGCAGCTGGCGCGCGGTCAGCAGCCGTTCGTACGCCTCGAAGAGCGTGGCGACCTCCAGGCACTTCTGCGCACGAACCTTCGCGTCCTGGTCGGTCCCTGCTCGATCCGCCATCGACTGCGAGAGGGCGCGATAGCCTGCTGCATCGACAACCTCATCCTTGGCGCGCGAGATCGCGCTCAGCATGTCGCTTAAATCCAGGGCCGGGTCCCAGAGGTTGCGATAGTGCTTCAGGTCGAGCCGCGGAAACTCGTCCTCCAGGAGTTCAATGGCCTCCGTCCGGTCGATCAATCGTGGGTCCGGCGGCAGCGCCAGTCGGTCGTGAAAGCGGCGAACGATGTCCAGCCCGAATGCGTGGAATGTGCCGATCCACATCGCCGCCGCCGCGACAGGATTGCTCGCGGCAATCCTCTCGCACAGTTCATTGGCCGCCTTGTTGGAGAAGGTGAGTACCAGGATCGTGGTGGGATCGACGCCGTCCGCAAGCAACCCTTCGATGCGACGAACAAGCGTCCGCGTCTTGCCCGTACCCGGCCCTGCCTGCAGCTGAAACGCCAAGCCACGATGTGCTGCCGCCTGAGCCTGCGTGGGGTCTGGGGTGAGCGGAGCTGCCACGGCGCCGGCGCCTACGGGGTTCGGCTCTTCGGCCGCTGGCAGCAGCAGTGCATCAAGCAACTGTTGCTGCACCACAGCGAGCGGCGCGCCGAAGCGCATCGCGATCGCGTCGGATGTCAGTCCTTCGTTGACATGCAACTCGCGCAACACAGGACGCGGCAGCAGGAACTCGCGCGCGAAGAGGTCCATCTTCACTTCACGTCGCTCACGCGCCCCGTAGTCAAGGACACGATCGACGCCCACCGGTGCGTCTTCCAGCGATCGGTCGGGCTCGACATCCACCGTCACCACATCGAGCGTGCCACCTTCCAGCACGACATGGCCGAGTTCGTGTGCAATCAAAAACGCGCGCTCGAAGTCTGATCCACGATCCTCGTAGAGGATGCCTCCAGCCTGACAGTCGAACGTGGCTTTGCCTCCCTTAAGCTGTGGGTCTCCTTCTCGCAGCGCGTACACATCCAAGCCGCGATTTGAGGCTTCCTGAAGCGCAAACACTAAAGGCCGGGTCGGATCTCCGCCGGCCGCGACGTTCGCACGGTGCAGGCGTTCTGCTTCCAGTCGAGCGGCCTCGGTGGCGTCCATCGTTCAGTCCGACAGTGCCTTTAGCGTCGCCTGCTGCTCCGGCGTGAGTTGTGAAGTCGCGACAGCTTGGTCGAACGTGATCTGCTCGCCCACACTCGGCTTCACATTTGACCGAAAAGCGTGTCCGGAAACCATGCCCGGTGGCCCCTGCAGGTATGCGTTCACAGATTGAACGGTGACACCCAGTTCTGACGCAAGCTTCTCGACGAATCGGGCAGGAATGGTGGCAGTACGAATGGCCCGATCGCGCACCCGCATGAGGAAGAGGTTACTGACGTCCAGGCTGCGTGCGAGCGACTTGAAGCTGCTCGTATTGAGCTTGGTGAACGGATTCGCAACCTCCGCATCGGGCTGCTGGACAGCCCGCTCGAATCGCTGCCAGGCCTTATCAATCGCGCTGTCCGGCACTTCGGTCGCCGGAACATCGCCTTCTGGCGCCTCATAAAGCAGATCGATCGAACAGTCGATCAGCGCGGTCGCATGCTGCGGGTACTCCCTAATGTAGCGTTCAAGCGTTTCCCGGCCATGGTTGGGCTCCATGGAGAACGCCATCAGCACAGATTCCTCGTCTGCAGCGAAAGGCTTTGACGTACTCATGCGTCCTCCTGCAGAACAGACCTGAGGGTCTTGTAGGCACGGTCGCGGCGATTGCGCACGGTTCTCTCATCGCACTGGAGCATCTTCGCGATAGTCATGATGTTCGGGTCCTTCGAGTCGATCTGGAAGCCTTGCCGTAGCAAGCCAACGACCCGCCTCTGATCGTCTGGTAATGCGTCAATCGCAGCGTCCAACTCCAACCGGAAAGCCGGGTCGTCAATTTTTTGAGGGTCGCCTCCGAGGAAGTCGGCCGCTGCTGCCTCGACCTCCGGTGAAATGTCCTGACCCTCATCGTCATCCGTGGACAGCGGCACTGTAAGGACCGAGGCCGGACCAATCTGCCTCAGCACGGTCTTGCGGAACCGGGCGAATGCTAGGTCGAACCGCACTTCAAAGAAATCCAGCATAGCGAAGCGGCCGCTGCAGTCCTTGGCAATTCGCTCAGCGAATCGGCTCATGACCTCTTCTCTGATGTCTTGTGCCCCGGCCATACGAGAGTCCGGGATCGATGCAAACAGAGACTGCCCGACGCGCTTCATGAGCAGTCCGAAAAGCTGCTTGAACTCGTCCTTTGCGCCTGTCGCATGGGCGCGCCGCAGGAAATATGTCAGTGCTTCCGACGGCACATAGCCGTCGCTCTTCCTCGACGCGACGGTGAAGGCCTGCAGGCGTGTCGCGGCATCGATCGACTCCAGCCTCTGCAAACAGGCGTCGATCTCCGGGGGTCGCGCGAACGGCTCCCCGTTTTTATCCTTGCTTCTCAAGGGTTTCGGCATCGATCTTCTCCTTGCCCGTCAGCCCGCTCTATACATGCGTTCTCTTTTCCACCGTCACCGAACACGAATCGGCAAGGACACCTGCGGCTGGATCGGCACGAGGGTTTTGGCATAGGCACGCAAGATGTCGTTGTAGAGATCAGCATGCTTCGGGGCCTCGACCGAGAGGATCAGTGCATAGCGGATCTTCTCGGCACCAGTGGTGGCCCGGCCGCCGCCGTCGCGGGCGTTGTAGTGAATGTCGAAAACGGGGTTCTTGAGGCTGGAGCCGCGGAAGGTCTTGGCTCCGTGCAGCACAGTTTCCCATTTGCCCTGATCCGAACGCCGCTCCTGCTCGGTGGCGAACTTCTTCAAGTCGAAGAAGCCCTTGGTATCCGCGTTGCTCTTGCCATCCTTGATCTTCTCGTCGTTGGGCCGGAAGACGACTTCGAGGCCGGCCTTGGTGTAGGCCGCGGCATCCTGCGGATCGGTGGGTGAGGCATAGCAGAACGTCGCCTTCAGACGCACATTGCCGAGCAGTCCTTCCTTGGGCAGCGGCAGGCTGGCACGCAAGTACTTACTGGGCTTGAGCTCGCCCTGGTAGACCACGCGGGCCACACCATCCGGGCAGGTGATAATGTCGAGGGTGTCCTCAGGAATCTTGCCCCAACCCACTTCGACCGGATCATGCTCGCCAGGATCGGCCGCGTGAACCAGAAGGGCCTTGATGGCGAGTGGCGTCAGATCTCCGCCCAGGATCGCGCGTACGCCGACCGCGCTACGCAGCAGGTACGGAGCCGCGAAGCTGGTACCCAACTGCGGCGTCAGCACCGGCTTCACGTTCGGCGCCAACACATGAAAGTATTTGGCTGCTGGGTTGCCACCGAACGCCATCAGGTCTGGCTTGATAACCCCGGGGCTGCGGCCCGGCCCGATCGCGCTGTAGGGCGCGCGTGCCCAGCCAGCATCGGTGTCGTCGGCCGCGCCGACCGCGAGCGCATTCACGCAATCCGATGGAACCTGTACGCGGTTGTAGCCGAGCTCGCGGTCCCGGTCTCCGTTATTGCCAACGGCCACCGTCATGAGCGTGTCGCCGTCGCTGAGCAACTCGTCGATAACGGACGTCCAAGCGTGAACTTCCCGGTCCTCCACTTCGAGATCTGGGCCCAGGCTCAGGTTGATGAACTCGTAGGACCTCGACAGCAGAACCTGCTCGATGAGACCGAGTGTGCGATACAACTCCAATGGATCTTCGCCGCCCGCCTCCTGGTCCAGCACGCGCAGATGGTCCACCGGGGCGAACGGCCTGCCGGCCGTACCGTTGGGCTGGATCGGACCGAACAGCACGGCCGAGGTCACGCCCAAGCCATGCTCCGGGCCGTCCGGATCATCGTCGGCGTCTTCGTCGAGCTTGCGGTACGAGCGCAGCCAGGGGCCGATCGGATGGTGCTTAGGCAGGCCACCGTCCAGGATGGCGACACGAGGTTCGGATGAAAGGGCCTGTTCGGTGGGGAGGCTGCATCCCACTGAGGGCCCACCACTGCGTTGCAAGGGACGGATACCACGCAGCTTTGGCACGGGACGGATCACCCGCACGAAGGCGAAGCTGGCCAACCGCTCAATGTCGCGCGGCTTGCCCTCGACCGGCACGAACCACAGATTGCCGGCGATGAAATCGACTTCACTGTGGACCTTCACGCCTTCCTGCTGCGCGAACTTCACGAAAGCCTTCTGGATTAGGCCCGGGTCTTCATCCGGTAGCAGATGTAGGCCTACTTCGAAAAAGCGATCCTTCGGGCCGCCGAGGCCCACGATTCGCTCTGCTGGCGCAAAGGCGGCAAACTGTTCGATGTGGGCAAGATCTTCGCCCTCGTCGGATTCCGCCTCAATGGTTTGCGTCCATCGGGAGAGGTTGCGGAAAGCCTGGCGCTTGCCGGCGACAAACAGTTCGGTCGTTGTGGTTTCATGCGGCTGCCCCTTGCGGGTCCAGGCCTGCGGCTTGACCTTGACGGTACGGCTCCCGATGGACTCCAGTCCCGTACTACGCAGCAGTCCTGTCGGAAAATACGAGCGCGCAATGAAGCTGGGATTCATCATCAGCCGGGCTACCGCGAAGTCGCCCGGGCAAGCGTCAGCAGATAGCTCGTCCAGCGCCTTGCTTGCACTGCGGAACTGAGGAACCATTCGCTCCCTCGCCTGCGCGAACGTGTAGACCTCGGCCTTGCCTGGCATGCGCTTCGGACCGACGATGTCATGGGTCAGCAGCTCGCCACGACCGATCAGGAAATTGGTTTGGCTCATGCGTCAGCCTTTCTCCGTTGTGCGGCCTTTCGTACCGCAGACGTCTCATTGGTGTACTTTCGGATCGTGTCCCGGCTCACCCCGGTGATGTCGGAAACAGTGTGCTGGGACAGGCGGGTCTGCTTGGCCAGCATCACTGCCAGATCGATGCGGCCCTGCCTATCGAGCGCCAACGCACGCGCCTTCATGAAGTCTTCGACCAGATCAGCGTCGGTGGTCGTGCCCAGCGCCACGGCACGCCGGAAGCGCTGCACGTCGCGCTCGATGTCGCTGAACGAATGGCCGGCGAATGCAAACACCAGGATGTCGATCCAACGGGCAAAAAGGGCGTAGTCCGGCCCCAGGAATCGCTTGATGGCTTCCTTGACTGCCTGTTCATCGGGCGTCTTGAACTGGACTACCAGGTCGAAGCGTCGCCACAGCGCCGGATCGATCAGTTCCGGGTGGTTGGTGGCCGCCAGCAATACACTGCTGGCAGGCCATTCGTCGACTTCTTGCAGGATCACCGTGACCAGGCGCTTGAGTTCGCCTACGTCGCTGTCATCGCTGCGTCGCTTGGCGATAGCGTCGATTTCGTCCAGCAGCAGCACGCAAGGCTCGCGTTTGGCGAAATCGATGGCCGCCCGCAGATTGGTGCCGCTCTTGCCTAGCAGGCTGCTCATCACGGCTGTCAGGTCGAGCACGTACAGCGGCACCTTCAATTGCGCGGCCAGCCAGCGGGCCGTGAGTGTCTTGCCGACCCCGGGCGGCCCCACAAAGATGGCCGAGCGGGTCGGCGTCAGCCCCATGGCCTGAAGTCGATCGCTCTGCCGGCGCTCGGCGATGAGTTGCCCCAGTGAATCCTCGACATCGCCGGACAGCAGCGGCGCATCTGTCGTCGGTTCGTCCTTGAACACCTTCAGGAGAGAGAGACGGGATTCGTCGTCAACCGGCAAGGCGTGGGCCGTTGGCGGCTGAGGCGACAGCTTGCGCATGGGAGAGACACTGCGTACTGGCTTCGACTTCAGGAACAGTTCGAGCTGCTCGGCCAAGTCGGGCGCCGTCCCTCGGTACTTGCGGACTAGCCGCGCCGTGAACAGGCGCACATCCTCACTCTGCTCGGCCAAAGCCAGGCGGACCATCTGGGCTAAATCTGACTGCTCTTCTCTCATTTCGCCCGCAACCTCGATAACTAATTGATTTATATTGAAAAATAAAAATTCTTCAATGGACTAAAGTAATTATCTCATAAAGCGAGGTCAAGTGGTAAGAGAGGCTGCGGCAGTGGCGGTCACAGCGCCGTCGTCGACTGGCAGGTTTGCCGTCTAGCGTGATCTGCGATTCCACGCCCAGAAGCGCCTGAGCGCCTATGCGCGCCTGGTCGGGCGGGGTGTCGTATGACCGGCCATCAGGGCTTGAGCAAGTCCGGCGGGCAGTCGGCGAACGCCGGCTGGGCCTTGCCCATCGGAATGGTGATGGCTTCATCGCCGCTGAGGATGGCCATCATCATGGCGATCATGGTCCTCAGGCCGTTCGAGTTACGCAGCACCTCCAGGCCAGATGCATGGGGAGCCGTCGAAATCGGCGCCGTCGAGCAGTTCGTTGAACCGTTCGTGCAAGGCCTCCGAGCGCTGGAACATGTGTTCCAGGGGATCGTTGGAATCGGCGTGTTCTGTCTCGGGCATAGCGTCATCGTAAAGGCCACTTTGCGTTCGGGCGTCCCCGGCCATCTGAGCAATGGCCGGTCGCGCTGTCGTGCGCGTAGCGCATCGAGCCTCGCTGCGCGAGTCTCGCCCCTATCTGGCGTCCATCGTTCCCTCGCTCCGCTCGGCTGACGCCTTCGGCCCGGCTTCCAGCTTCGGGCCTGCGCGCTTCGCTTGCGTGCGGTCGGCATACAGGGATGGCCGTTGCCTTGTCCAGCCGTCTCCCCTGACTTCATCACCTTACCCGCGACCGTAGCCCGCTCCCGTGTGCCGTCAAGGCGCGCAGGGCCGTGTCCTCGGCTGCGCCTGCGGGCCGCACCAACCCTGCGCTCGTTTCCTTGACGGCCCCCGTCCGCGCGCTCCTTTGGCCGCGGGCGATGAACTCAGGAAAGACGGTGGCAACGAGGCCAACCGGGTTCCTCGTGCCGACCGCACCGAACAGCCGAAAGGCTGGGCTCCGAATCTAGGAATCCGGTGTGCGGTTTGAACAGCAAACCTTTTTCGTCAGGAGAAATGCCATGCAACTCGCATCCCGATTCGCTTCCCGCTCCCCGTCGCTGCGCAGCGACTACCCGCTGTCCGATGACCAAATCCGCCGCGTAGCTCCGTCCATCTTCGCGGACGCCCCGCACGAAAGCCGTTCCGAGCGGTACGCCTATATCCCAACCGCCGCCGTACTGGCGGAACTGCGCAAGGAAGGGTTCCAGCCCTTCATGGTGGCGCAGACCCGCGTGCGCAACGAGGACCGCCGCGACTTCACCAAGCACATGCTGCGCCTGCGCCACGCCAGCCAGATCAACGGCGCGGAAGCCAATGAAATCGTGCTGTTGAACTCGCATGACGGCACGAGCAGCTATCAGATGCTGGCCGGAATGTTCCGGTTCGTTTGCAGCAATGGCCTTGTCTGCGGCGACACAGTGGCCGATGTGCGCGTGCCGCACAAAGGCGACGTGGCCGGTTCCGTCATCGAAGGCGCTTACGAAGTCTTGCGCGGCTTCGACCACGTGCAGGAATCCCGCGATGCCATGCGCGCCATCACCTTGAACGATGGCGAATCCGAAGTGTTCGCCCGCGCCGCGCTGGCCCTCAAGTACGACGACCCCGACAAGCCCGCGCCCATCACGGAATCACAAATCTTGATGCCGCGCCGCTTTGATGATCGCCGCCCGGACTTGTGGAGCGTGTTCAACCGCACGCAAGAGAACCTGACCCAAGGCGGACTGCGCGGGCGCAGCGCCAACGGACGCCGCCAGCAAACCCGCCCGGTGCAGGGCATCGACCAGAACATCCGCCTCAACCGTGCGCTTTGGCTGCTAGCCGATGGCATGCGCCAGTTGAAAGCCTGAATCCCCACGCGGCAGGGGCAGGCAGCAGCCCTTGCCGCTTCTCTCGCTGCTGCATCCCTAACCGCAAGGAGTTATCACCATGAACGCCGTTACCCAAATCGAAACCCGAGCCATCGAAACCGCCGCGCCGTTGGAAGTGGCCGACCCGACCAAGAACCTGATTTTGGTTCCGCTCTCGCAGTTGCTGCCGCGCCGCTCCAAGCGCAACGCACGCAAGACCCCGCGCCTGTCCATTCCCGAACTGGCCGCGAGCATCGCCCGCATCGGTCTGCTGCAAAACCTCGTCGTCATCCTGTCCGCCGATGGCGAGCAATACGAAGTGGTGGCGGGCGACCGCCGCCTGACCGCGTTGAAGCTGCTGGCGAAGAAGAAGCGCATCGCCGCCGACTTTGAAGTGCCTTGCCTGCTGGTGCCCGACGCTTCGGCCCGTACCGTCAGCCTCGCGGAAAACCTGCTGCGCGAGCAGATGCACCCCGCCGACCAGTTCGAGGCGTTCGCCGCGCTGGTCAAGGAAGGCCGCCCCATCGAAGACATTGCCGCCGACTTCGGCGTGACCCCGCTTGTGGTGCAGCGCCGTCTCAAACTCGCCAACGTCTCGCCGCGCCTGCTGGCCGACTACCGGGGCGGAGCCGTCACGCTGGAACAGTTGATGGCCCTGACCATCACCGACGACCACGCCGCGCAGGAAGCCGCGTTCTACGGTGCGCCCGAATGGCAGCGTGGCGCGTCCGCGTTGCGCGAACGCCTGACCGAGCGCGAAATCGACGCCACGCATCCGCTAGTGCGCTTCGTTGGGCTGGACGCCTACACGGCGGCGGGCGGCGGCATCCGCCGCGACCTGTTCGCGGAAGGCGATGCCGGAACCTACCTGACCGACGCCGCGCTGCTGGAAACGCTGGTGCGCAGCAAGCTGGATGCGCTGGCCGGGAACGTGCGCGCCGAGGGTTGGGCATGGGTGGAAGCCGTGCCGCACATGAGCTACGCCGAGCGGCAGGCGTTCCAGAACGCGCCGCGCCAGCGCCGCGAACCGAGCGCCCGCGAAGCCCGCCGCATCGCATCGCTGCAAACCCGCCTCGACAAGATCGACGCCGAACTGGAAGAAGCCTACGACGCCGAGGACGAGGACAAGACCGAGGCGCTGGAACCGCGCCGCGAACAGGTCGCCGGGGAACTGCAAGCCGTGGAGGAAGCCTTGCGGGGCTACGCCCCGGACGTGCGCGCCGTGGCCGGTGCCATCGTCACCCTCGACCGCGGCGGCGAAGCTGTGATTCATCGCGGGCTGTTGCGCGAAGCCGAAGCCAACGCGCTGCGCACGCTGGAACGCTTGCGGCAGGGTTTCGGCAGCGCGGAAGGCGAAGCCGGGAACGACGACGAAGGCGAGGACGCCGAGCAGCCCAAGGCCGCGAGCCTGTCCGACCGGCTGGCGCAGCGGTTGAGCGCGCACCGCACCGCCGCGCTGCAAATCGAAGTCGCCCGACATCCGCAAGTCGCGCTGGCCGCGCTGGTGCATGGCATGGTGCAGAGCGTCTTGCAGGACAACCACTACGGCCACGACTTGCCGCTGGGCGTGAGCCTGAAAGTGCAAGACCGGCTGGAAGGCATGGCCCCCGACTGGCCCGAATCGCCCGCCGCCGTAGCCCTGCGCGAGTTGCAGCAGGTCGCGGGCGAAGCGCTGCCGCAGGACAGCGCCGAACTGTTCGCCGCGCTGCTGGCGATGGAGCAAGGCGAACTGGTGCGGCTGCTGGCGGTATGCGTGGCGGCGACCGTGGACGTGGTGACGCCTCGCGCCACGGCGCAACAGCCGGGCGCGGAACTGGCGCAGGCCGTGGGGCTAGACATGGCCGCATGGTGGCAGCCCACCGCAGACGGGTATTTCCAGCATGTGCCGAAGGCCGCGATTCTGGAAGCCGTGGGCGAGTTCGCAGCGGAACACGTCACACGGTTGGCAAAGTTGAAGAAGGCCTACATTGCCAGCGAAGCGGAACGGCTGGCCGATGGTATGGGCTGGATGCCCGCCGTGTTCAAGAGCGGACACGACACGGAGCCGCAGGACGGCGCGGAGGACGTGGAAGATACTGCCGACGTAGTGGAAGCCCACGCGCTCGCCGCCTGACATAGCAGCATAACCCCGGCGCACCGCGCCGGGGTTTCAACGATGCCATCGGATAACGCTGAAAGCCGACGTAGGGTTAGCCAGGTCCTGGTAACGCCGGCGGAACCGCATGAATCCAGCATCCAGGGCTTTCACTATCAAAGAAGTCCACATGGACAGGCCCTAAATCATCCTGAATGACTTGGTAGGCATGGTTGCAATAGACCTGATTGCCACCAAAAACGGAGACTGCCACCCGTTGGATGCCGGTTCCGCGCATCCGTCGCAATAAATGCCGATCGTGCTCCCCGAGTCCCCAGCCGAATAACGTCAATGTGAACCGCTGTGACGTAAGTACCTCCCGGTACACCGTAGAAAGGTAATAACTGTTCTGAATAGAGGAAACTTTCTGCAGCATCGTCCCTTCGCTGACAAACAGCGGCACAACGCGCTCACTGCGCCACTCCGCAAGGATGGCCTCCAGCAAACCTTCCCCAGCGTTGTGAATCTTGAACTCCTGCTCCACTGCAGTTCGGCACAGAGCCAGACTTCCATGCGGATAAAACACCAAGGTGTTAGTCCGTTCCCTATAGGGGGCTCGAAATCTCTGCCAAGCATCGTCGAACATGCCATTCCCCAGGAAGCAATCCTTGAATAGATGTCCGTCCTGAATGTCGAGTCCATAGGTCATCGTCCAATAGACCAGCAAGTCATAGTTCAAGGAAATTACCGTATCGAACCCTCTGAGGAACTGGTACATGCTTGGCAAATGACCACTCACTAGATCATATGCAGGATGCACGTCGCGAACGGCTTGAATCAAACACTCTCTGACATTCAGGTAGGCTTGATGCGTGCGATTGTCTGGTATCTGTAGTGACCTATTGACGTTTGACGCTTGCCAGACCAGTCGAAGGATCAACTCGAAATCGGAGGTTCGGAAAAAGCCAAAGAGTTGCTGTACGTCAGCTCCGAGTAAGCCTGCTCGCTGGGCATGATCCAGCAACGAGCCATAGCCAAAACTCGGTGAAACAGCAATGCTAGCCCCATTGCCCAGCAGAATCGTACCTCGATGGTAATTGGGTGCAACGTGCTCCCACGGCACAACGGGATATGGCATATATGGTTCTCCCTGTTCCTTTGATGACTCGTTGTCGAATAATAGCTGTGACGAGTCATTCTCCGTTGTCACTCTACCTGGGTGTTAAGGCTGTATGGACGTGTCGGCACGATGTGCCGCCGGATCTTCGGGCTGCGCCCCGTGCTACTTTTGCCGTCACGGCTATTCGGCTTCAATCCCTCACGCCTTCGAGCCGACGCTTTCTTCCGGGGGGGGGGGGGGCGGCGCATGGCCCAGCCCCGCCACGCGTAGCTTGGCACCTCACGAATACTGCCGAACTGGCACTGCCGGTTTAGCCAGGTTAGCGCCCCGCCGTACTGGGCGGGGCTTGTGGGGCTACGCCCCGGCTTGCTGCGGCAGGTTGAGCCAAAGCGTGCCGTCCTCGACGCTGGCGGTTCGCGCCTGTACGTCACGAAGGACGGTTTACCGACACGCCACCCGGCCTCGCTATGGAGCATCCACGCCACGCCTCAAGCCCGTCGCCGTAATCTGCGGCAAGGAGCGTTCTCGCTTGTCGTTGGGGTGTTGGCCTTGCCAGTGCCAGGGTGCAAGCCGGTGAAGCCGTCACGCGGGGATGCCGAGTCGGCCACATCTCCATTCGGGAGCGGGCGGCCTGTGCGTCCTTGGCTTGTCGTGAATCCTGGCGAGGGAACGGCTGCGCCTTGGGCTTCATGGCCGCAACCTTCCAGCGAAAACAATTTCCCCTGCGCTACGCGCATTCCTCTCGGGACAAATTCTTTTCGCTTCCAGGCTCTCCACGGTGTTGCGACCGCTGCGCGGTGCGGCCAGCCCATCCCCCGCCGGCCGGATCACAACAAGGACGCACTGGCGCGACCTCGTTCAACCCGAAAGGAGAAACATCATGGCTAACATCGGCACCTTCACCGCAGAGAAAGACGGCTTCACCGGCCAGCTCCGCACCCTGACCCTGAACGTCAAGATCAAGCTGATTCCCAACGACAAGGGCGACACCGAGAACGCCCCCGACTTCCGCCTTCAGGCGGCCGGCCACGACATCGGCGCGGCGTGGGAGAAGACCAGCGAAGCCGGGCGGCCCTACGTGTCCGTATCCCTCGACGACCCTTCGTTCCCGGCGACGGTCTATGCCCGCCTGATCGAGAACGAAGACGGCACGCACGACCTGATCTGGTCGCGCAGCAAGCCCAAGGCGGCCTGACGGCCGCCCACCGCGCCCCGCCCATTGCGGCGGGGCGCCGTGCTGCTGGCGCAGCACGTCACGCACGCGCCTATGGCGTGTCGCGTTCCTTCAACACCGCCTCAAGCTCCTGGCGCACCTGCACCAGAAGCTGATCGGCCTTGCGCGTGCTGTCGCCAGCATAGGCCAGCGTCAGCAACGTCAACGGATGCACGTCCATGACCTCGCACAGCTCGGTCAGCTTGTGCATGGTCGGGCTTTTCAAGTCGCGTTCCAGCGAACTCATGTAGGTGCGGCTGGACACGTCGGAGAACGCTTCCTGGCTCAAGCCACGCGCTTTCCTGATCGTCCGTATTGCCGTCGCCAATGAGTGTTTCGCTGTCACCAACTTGGTTTCCCCGTAAAAACCAAGATGACAGACCATTGCACCCAATAGGGCTACAATCTAAAGTGTTCATTCCTGTTGGCCGAACCGCTTTCGTGCTTTTACGGAAATCCGCATGGGCGGATTCCGACAGAATCGGGGAACCGCATCCGTGTCTTTCCTGGCCTACGTAATTCCGCTTCTGCGTTTCCGTGCATGTACGGATTCGATGGCTTGCGCCTTCATGCTTTCCCGCCAAAGCACGCATCCGCTTCGGGGGTTCCGCGCTTCGGTGGAAAATCGTATCCGTGCATCCTCGGATGCGTGGGGATTCGGGCCATGACCCAGCCGCTCGTCACCGCTGAACAGCGGGCGCAACTGCTCGCCGTCGGCGCGGCACTCGCCGCTGATCGGGGCATCGACCCGATG
Organism: Stenotrophomonas sp. pho; assembly: GCF_006228405.1. Classification (NCBI taxonomy): domain Bacteria; kingdom Pseudomonadati; phylum Pseudomonadota; class Gammaproteobacteria; order Lysobacterales; family Lysobacteraceae; genus Stenotrophomonas; species Stenotrophomonas sp. pho. The sequence continues at coordinate 4,140,180 of NZ_CP029759.1, forward strand.
CCGGTGGTGCGACTGTTCACGCCTGACGCACACACCACCTGGCTGCTGGCCGCGCTCGACCCGGCCGATGGCGATACGGCCTGGGGCTGATCGACCTGGGAATAGGCATGCCCGGCCTGGGCCATGTGAAGCTGTCCGATCTGGCGTCCATCGTCGGGCCGCGCCAGCAACCTGTGATGCGCGATCGCTACTTCCAGCCCGTGCGGCTGCTGTCGGAGTACCTGCGGCTGGCCGAGGAAAACGGCTCGATCACCGACTGAGCAGTCCCAGCCAACGACGGCGCATTCTGACTATTTCAGTCTTACCCAAGACCTGCGCGGTCTGAATCCGAACTCTTGCACCGAAGCGGTGCGCTTCTGTTGCAAACAGTCATGATCTTTGGCGCGGGCTGCTGCACGGTGCTCCATGCTGCGCGCCATTTTCGTGGCGGCGCAGTCGTCGCATTCAGACGATTTCCGCAATGCCCTGGAGCGAATCAGTCTTGACACCAGCAGTTACAGCCTATCCCGATTTCGATGACGACTTGATGGCGGCCCGATAGCTCCCGCACGGCGGAATCCGTGGCGACGTTCCTGCTGAACGACAGGAGGCTGCGTCATGGCTGACCCGAGCGCCGAACACTGGTATCCGACCGCCGCGTATCTCTACACGCTGCACCTCGACGGCCCCGCGCTGGCCTGGGAATACCTGCGCCGCCACCCCGACTACCGCCGCGACTGGCTGCGCCGGCGGCGCCGGCCAGAGGCCGCCGCGCGCTGGGGATTGCGCCTGCTGGAAGATCCCGCCCTGGATGCGCGCGACGCGCATCCGGCCTGGTTCCCCGATCACGATGCGGTGGTGCAGCTCTACCCGGACGCCGACCCGCCGCCCGACGCGGTGGCCTTCGCATTCTGGCGCCTCCCCGGCCAGAAGCACCTGATCCACGACGGTAAGCGCCTGGTGCTGCTGACACGCTGGCCGGGCTGCTGCCTGCGGCTGGTGATCGCTCCCGGCTTGGTCGACGGCATGGCTTACGCCTATGCCATTCGCGCCTGCGCCGCATCCTGCGGACGCTATCAGGCGCTGGCGACCGAACTGGACAAGCTGGCCGCCGCTGGCGATGCAGCGCCAGCGGGAACAGCACGGTCGCGGCCGGCCCCCGCTGCGCTGCTGGAGTTGAACACGCTCCAGGCGCTCGACGGCTCCCTCGCTGGCGCATCCCTGCGCGACGTGGCCGAAGGGCTATTCGGCGTCGATGCCGTTGCCGACGACTGGTACGCCGACAGCGCCTTGCGCGCCCGCGTTCGCCGGCTGGTACGCCGGGGCGATGCGCTGATGCGCGGAGGCTATCGCCGCCTTGCACAGCTTCCGCCCGTTGCACAGGGACGCGCTGCATCCCCTGCAAAACGTCCCTGAGCAAGAAGCCTTGCTTTCTTGAAAGTGCCTCTATCCGGCCGCGTGGTGTGGCCGGGCTTGATGGAGGTACATCCCGTGCGACCCGCTCCCTTGCGGCCTGCCGCCGCTGCTGTCGCTGCGCCCGTGCAGCCCCAACGCTACCTGACCAACGACGAAGCCGCCGAATACCTGCGGCTGTCGCCGCGCACGCTGGAGAAACAGCGCGTGATCGGCGGCGGCCCGAAGTTCCGCAAGTTCGGCCGCCGCGTCATGTACGCGGTGTCCGACCTCAATGCCTGGGCCGACCAGCGCAGCTACGAGGCCACATCCGACCCGGAATATGCCGAGCGTCACGCGGGCGACTACCGTGATGGCCGCTGATCGTCGGCTCGCCGGTGGCCATCGTCATGTCCAGCCCATCGCTGCCGCCGGGGCAGCGATCGCAGCAGCGGGAACAGCTCGACCTGTTCCGCGCGTTGCCGGGCGACATGGCGCCGCGCGACAGCCAGGACTTGATGGCCTTTCCGTTCTTCTCGCTCGCCAAGTCGCGGCGCACCGAGCCGATCGACTTCCGGGCGGGTGGCATCACCATCCGCGTGGAGGGAACGCAGGAGCACGGCATCGCAACGATCTGGGATGCCGACGTTTTGATTTGGGCGGCCTCGCAGATCGTGGAGGCGCGCGACGCAGGCATTCGCCCGTCGCGCTGGATACACGCCACGCCCTACGAAATCCTGCGCTTCATCGGGCGCGGCACGTCCCTCAACGACTACCAGCGTCTGAAAGCCGCGCTCGACCGGCTGCAATCGACCAGCGTGGCGACTTCCATCCGCGAAACCACTGGGCGGCGCTTGCACCGCTTTTCGTGGGTGAACGAATGGCGCGAGCTGGCCGACGCCAGCGGCACGCCGCTGGGCATCGAGCTGATCCTGCCGGACTGGTTCTATGCCGGCGTGCTAGATGCCGCCCTGGTGCTGACCATCGACCCTGCCTATTTCCGCTTGAAGGGCGGCATCGAACGCTGGCTGTACCGCCTGGTGCGCAAGCACGGCGGACGGCAGGAGCACGGCTGGCAATTCGACTTCCGGCACCTCTACCGCAAGTCGGGCAGCGCGGCCCGCTTCTCGGACTTCGCCTACGACCTGCGCATGCTGGTGGCGCGGCAGTCGCTGCCCGGCTACGTCCTGGGCATCGAGCCGATGCCGGGCGAAAGGCTGGAACTGCTGACCTTCCGGCCCGTGCCGTTCACGGCACGGGGATAACTGCGGGAAAAGGTGTGAACGGCCTCGTGCTATCAGGAGTACCGGGTATCGTGCTATCGGGAGTACGACCCTCGTGCTATCAGGAGTACGAAAACGCCGCAAAGCCAGTAACGGCGCGGGTTTGCGTCCCCTCTAACTTACCTAACTATAAATCTCTAACTTTTAGTAGAAGCGCGCCGTTTCGGTGGACAACCGCGAAACGGCACGGCCAGGCCGGCTTTCCAGCAGCGAGGGCCGCGCCATGATCTTCGCGTTTCTCAACCAGAAAGGCGGCGTCGGCAAGACCACGCTCGCCACCCACATCGCCGGCGAGCTGGCGCTGCGTGGTCTGCACGTCATCCTGCTGGACGCCGACCCGCAGGGTTCATCGCTGGACTGGACGCAGCGCAGAAGCCAGCAGGGCTTGCCACGGCTGTTCAGCGCCGTGGGCCTCGCCCGCGAGACACTGCATCAGGAAGCGCCCGAGCTGGCGCGCCGCGCCGATCACGTCATCATCGACGGCCCGCCGCGCATCGCCGCCCTGGCGCGCTCGGCGCTGCTGGCGGCCGAGCGCGTGCTGATTCCTGTGCAGCCCAGCCCGTATGACCTGTGGGCCAGCGCCGAGATGGTGGCGCTGATCCGTGAGGCACAGGTGTTCCGGCCTGCGCTGCGCGCGGCCTTCGTCATCAATCGGCGCGTCAGCACCACCATCATCGGCAGGGAAGCGCGGCAATCGCTGGCCGAACAGCCGCTGCCGGCGCTGCGCAGCGAAGTGCGCCAGCGCATCGTCTTCGCCGATAGCGTGGCCGCTGGCCGGCTCGCCCGCGAGACAGCGCCCGACAGCGCCGCCGCACGCGAGATCGCCGCGCTCGCCGATGAACTGCTGCGGTGGCCGACATGAGCAGCCTGCGCAGCAAGCGCGTCGGCATCGGCGCACGTCCGCCCGCGAATCCGCACGCCGAGGCGTGGATTCGCCAGGGCGATGCCGATGCGCTCAATAAGGGCGACCTCTACACCGCACGCTTGACCCTCGACGTGACGCCCGCGCTGCGCGCGCGCATCAAGATCGCCGCTTTCGGCCAGGGCGTGACCGTGGCCGAACTGCTGCGCGGACTACTGGAACGAGAGTTCCCCGACAACCGCACGGAGAACCTGCCATGAACGCATCCGCCTTGCCTGCCGCTCAGGCGGCGACGGCTGCTGCGCTGCCGCCTTCGCTTTCGACGCTCGCCGGCCAGGCCGGCAGCGTGCCGCTGACTCGCGTATCGCTCGCCTACATTGAACCGCGATTCAAGCTCTACCTGCGTTTCGGCGAACCGGCGCGCATGCTGCGGCTCGACCGCTGGCGGCGCTGCGCGGTGTTCCTGCCGCGTGCAATGTTCTGCCGCGTGCGCTGGGAAGCAAACGACTACGGCACGATCCGTTGGCAGCTCATGGTGATGCAAGCCGCCACGCCGCTGGACGACATGCAGTGCATCCCCGGCGTGCAGCCGGGCGCACGCCTGCTGCTGCACGCCGAAGGCGAAAACGCGGTGCGTGTCGTGCTGGAACGCATCGACGGCATCGAAGGGCAAGACATCGCCGCCATCGACGTGTCGCCCGCGTACTGGCGCACGCTGGGCAACCGTCTGGCGGCCCGCCTAGCGCTGCCCGAATACACCGCCGAGCGGCACGCCGCTTGGCTGGCCGGAAGGGCGCTGCCATGACGACCCAATCCAACACCACATGCACGCACGAAGTCGCGCCGCATCCTCGCTCGCGCCTGCGCGCTCGCATCGTGCTGGCGGGCTTCGCCGCCGTCGGCTTCGCTGCGCTGGCCTGGGCGGCTTTCGTGTCGCCGCTGCCGCGTCTGACCTACAACCCGTCCGACAGCGTGGCGGTCGGCTGGTATCGCATCGAGCCGCTCGACCTGCGCACCGCCTCGCTGCCACGTCCGTTGTCCGTGGACAGCATTGTGCTGGTGCCGCTGCCCGACAGGGCCGCCATGCTGGCTGCGCAGCGCGGCTACCTGCCGACCCGCGTTCCGCTGCTCAAACGTGTGGGCGCAGTCGCGCCGCAACACGTTTGCATCGTCGCCGGGCAGGTACGCATCGACGGCGTGCCTGCGGCCGCCGCGCTGCCTGCCGACCGGCTGGGCCGGCCGCTGCCATCCTTGCAGCTTTGCCGCCGCCTCGAACCGGGCGAGCTGTTCCTGTTGAGCGTGACCAATCCGGCGTCGTTTGACAGCCGCTATTTCGGCCCGGTCAGCGCATCCGCCGTGATCGGCATCGCGCACCCGGTCTGGCTGGAGACACGCCCATGATGGCCGCCGATTCGCTGCACGTTGCCGTGCCTCTCATCGTGCCATCGAGCATGTCGTTCCAGTGGCTGCTGCCGTGTCGTCGCGCGTGCAGCGCGGGCGCATTCGCGCCGCGCCTCGCGCAACATCCGGCGCAGCCATCCAGCGTGCAGGCGTCTTGCCTCGAACGCGCCCGGCCTGCGGCCATTGGCGCGTTCGCCGGCGCGCTGGCTGCAAGCAGCGCAGCGCCGCCGGGCCGCCGACGCCCGGAGCGACAGCGAGGGGCAAAGGCGGAAGGCAAGACAAAAGGGTGCGGCACCTGTCGGCCCGCAAAGCCAGTCTGCACGTGGGGGTTGGGCAGCACGGAGCGGCTTCGCCGCCGTGCTGCTTATGGCGCGAGGCCCGGGCCAATGCAGGCATGTCCGCGTGCCTCGCACGACCGGACACGCCAGAGCTTGCAGGAAGCGCAGCCATGACCAACCGCCGCGACGATGATTTCCGCGTCCGCCCCAGCGCTCCGAAGAACCGGGGCCAGAGCTTCGTCTCCAAGGTACTCAAGCAGGCAGGCAAGGCCAGCAGCGGCAAGTCGTCGGTGCGTCGTCCGACCTCAGTGCGCAGCACCGGCCAGCGGCCCGGCTCGCGCCTCGGGCGCGGCCATACGGCGGCGCGCTTCGCGGGTGCGAAGCTCAGGCCCATGTCGCGGCGCGTGACCATCAAGACGCTGCTGGTCAACCAGCAGCGGGCCAGTCCGCAGTCGCTCGCCAAGCACCTGCGGTACGTCGAGCGCGATGGCGTGGGCCGCGATGGCGAGCCGGGCCAAGCCTACGGGCCGCAGACCGATGCCGCCGACCTCGACGCCTTCAAGGAACGCTGCGCCGACGACCGACACCATTTCCGCTTCATCCTCTCGCCCGAGGACGGTGCCGAGCTGGAAGACCTGCGCACCTACACGCGCCACCTGATGGGCCGCATGGAAGCTGACCTGGGTACGGGCCTCGATTGGGTGGCCGTCAACCACTGGAACACCGACAACCCGCACACGCACATCGTCGTGCGCGGGCGCGACGACACGGGCAAAGACCTCATCATCGCGGGCGACTACATCGCCGATGGCTTCCGCCATCGCGCTGCCGAACTGGCGACCGAATGGCTGGGGCCGCGCACCGAGCTGGAGATCCAGCAGACCTTGCAGCGCGAGGTGGAGCAAGAGCGGTGGACGTGCCTCGACCGTACCCTGCAACGAGAGGCCGGCGAGGACGGCCGAGTGCAGATCGAACGCTTCAACGAACCGAAGTTGCAACGCCAGCGACTGCTGTTGATCGGCCGGCTGCAACATTTGCAGCGCCTGGGCTTGGCCGACGAGACGCAACCCGGCACCTGGGGCATTCATGCCGACGCCGAAAAGACGCTACGCGCTCTGGGCGAGCGCGGCGACATCATCCGCACCATGCAGCGTGCCATGCGCGGCGAGCCGCGCGAGCTGGCGGTGTTCGAGCCGGGCCAAGATGCCGATGTAAGTGGCCGAACCATCCTTGGCCGCGTGGCGGCGAAGGGGCTGGCCGACGAGCTGCGCGACCGGGGCTATCTGGTCATCGACGGCGTGGACGGCAAGGCCCACTACGTCGCGCTGAACGCCCGCGACGAGTTGGCGAACTATCCGACCGGCGCCGTGGTGGAGGTGAAGGGATCGGCCGACGTGCGCGCCGCCGACCGCAATATCGCCGCGCTAGCGAGCGGTGGCCTGTACCGCACCGACCACCACCTCGCCATTGCGCAGGGCCAGGCCGTGCCCGGCCGCGATCCGCAAGAGGTTGTAGCAACCCACGTCCGCCGGCTGGAAGCCCTGCGCCGCGCCGGCATCGTGGAGCGCGTGGCCGAGGGGTTATGGAAGGTGCCGGACGACCTGCCCGAGCGTGGCCGTCAGTACGACGCGCAGCGCCTGGGCGGCGTGGCCGTGGAGCTGAAATCGCACCTGCCCATCGAGCGGCAGGCCCGCGTGATCGGGGCCACCTGGCTCGACCAGCAACTGATCGGCGGGGACTCGGGCCTGGGCGACCTGGGCTTTGGCGCAGAGGCTAAGCAGGCCATGCAGCAGCGCGCCGACTTCCTCGCCGAGCAGGGGCTGGCCGAACGGCGCGGGCGGCGCGTGATCCTGGCGCGCAACCTGCTGGGCACGCTTCGCAATCGGGAGCTGGCACAGGCCGCGAAGGACATTGCCGCCGATACCGGCCTAGAGCATCGCCCGGTGGCCGACGGTCAGCGCGTTGTCGGCATCTACCGGCGCAGCGTCATGCTCGCCAGCGGGCGCTACGCGATGCTCGATGACGGCATGGGCTTCTCGCTGGTGCCGTGGAAGCCGGTGATCGAGCAGAGGCTGGGACAGCAGCTCGCCGCTACGGTGCGGGGTGGCGGGGTGTCGTGGGACATTGGGCGCACTCGCTCCCCTGCGGTGTAGACCGTCAGCGCATCGTCGGCGAAAGCGTTTGCGCGCAACTCCATATGGACGGTCGCCGGGCGTCGTAGATGACGGTTGAAATGTTGCAAATACTGCAATCATAATGAGTTATTGTAGTGTTTACAACCTTCTTCCCGTCGTAGCGGTCAAGCCACCGCTTTAGGAGATACCTGTGTATGTAGTCCCGCACAACAAACCGCGACCCCATGAAGTCGATGCTCTAGCAATACTGCAATCCGGGGCGCGCAAGGCGTCATCAGGCCGAACGAAAGAGTGTGTACGGCGCGTAATCCCTTTCGCCTGTGCATTCATGCTTACCGCTTGCGCTAGCGCCCCGCACACCACGGCACCGCTCGCGAACGCTGCTGACTCCCATATCGCTGTTCCGATCATTCACCACCCGGACGGCGAAACTCCGGCTTGGTGGTTTCGCGATGGTGCAGCGCAGGCCGCCGCGCGTGGCGCAATGCACGGCCATGCAAAGAACGTCATCATCTTCCTCGGCGATGGCATGAGCCTTACCACGGTAACTGCTGCGCGCATTTTCGAGGGGCAACGCAAGGGCGGCAGCGGCGAGGAAAACCGCTTATCGTGGGAAAACTTCCCCGATACCGCGCTCAGCAAGACCTACAACACCGATTCGCAAACGCCCGACTCGGCCGGCACCATGAGCGCGATCGCCACTGGTGTGAAGACTCGCGCCGGCGTGCTCAGCATTAGCCAAGGCCCGAAGCGCCAGGACTGCGCCGGCGCGTTGGCATCGCCGATGCTGACAATGTGGGAGCTGGCTGCGAGCGCCGGCATGTCCGCCGGCGTGGTGACGACCACGCGCCTGACCCATGCCACACCGGGCGCCACCATCGCCCATTCGGCCGAACGTAACTGGGAAGGCGATGCTGATATGCCACAGGCCGCCAAAACCGCCGGCTGCATCGACATCGCACGCCAAATCGTCGAAACGCCGTTCTGGCGCGGGTTCGACGTGCTGATGGGCGGTGGTCGCAAGTATTTCATGCCGACTTCGCAGCACGACCCCGAATACGGCGACAAGACAGGCGGACGCCTTGATGGCCGCGACCTGATCGCCGAATGGCAGCAGCGCCACCCCGACGGTGCCTATGTCTGGAACAAGCGGTTGCTCGATGCCGCGCCGGCAGACAAGCCGCTGCTCGGCCTGTTCGAGCCGGATCACATGCACTTCGAGCATGATCGCCCGAAGGATGCCGCCGGCGAACCCTCGCTGGCGGAGATGACCCGCGCCGCGATCGCCCGGCTGTCGCGCAATCCTGAAGGCTACGTGCTTTTGGTCGAAGGTGGCCGCATCGACCATGCCAACCACGCCGGCAACGCCTACCGCGCACTGACCGATACGGTGGCGATGAGCGATGCGGTGCGCGTCGCCGCAGAAGTCACATCCGCTGATGACACCCTCATTGTCGTCACCGCCGACCATTCGCACACGATGACCTTTGCCGGCTACCCGATGCGCGGCAACCCGATACTGGGCAAGGTGCATGGCAGCAGTGGCGAGGACAATACGGTCGGCTTGGCCACCGATGGCATCGGCCTGCCTTACACCACTCTCGGCTACGCCAATGGCCCCGGCTATACCGGCGCCAGCAAATCGCAGCCGGCCGGATCGAAGAGGTACCCGCACACGGGCGAAGGCTTCCAGCCTGCCACTGGCCGCCCCGACCTGACCCGCGTGGACACGGAAGACCCGGACTACATGCAGGAATCCACGGTGCCGCTTTCGGGCGAAACGCACAGCGGCGAGGATGTGGGCATCTGGGCACGCGGCCCAGGCAGCGACGCAATTCGCGGCAGCGTAGAAGAAAACGCAATCTTCCACTTTGCCGTACAGGCTACCCCGCGGCTGCGCGGCGCGCTCTGCGCAAAGCATCTGTGCGATGCCGGCGGCGTGCCGGTGGAACTACCAAAAATCGCCGATTTCCAACCACCCCTGTAGCCGCCAACAGAAGCGCACCCAATACGCGCCTCTGTGTGCATGTCGCAATTGCTGCAATAATCATTTAATTTTGTGGCAATTGCGACAAGACTGCCAGTCGCAGCGGTCATGCCGCTCGCTTTAGGAGAAGTCCGTATGGAAGTCGCCCCGCACAACAAGCAGGGACTCTCGGAGGCCGATGCGCAAGCAACACTTGCACAACATGGCTACAACGAGGTTCGTGAGGAGCCGCCGAGCCGCCTACGCGCGATCGTGAAGCGCCTATGGGGGCCGATCCCTTGGATGCTCGAAATCGCCCTTGTGCTTGAGGTTGCCCTTGGCAAGACGATTGAGCCAGCCATCATTGCAGGGTGGCTCGCCTTCAGCGCGATCCTTGGCGGCGTTCAGGAGCGTCGTGCGCAATCCGCGCTCGACCTCTTGCGTAGCCGGCTGCGGGTCAACGCGCGCGTATGTCGGGATGGCAACTGGCGCCTTCTGCCGGCGCGCGAACTCGTCCCTGGCGACTACGTGACCGTAACTACGGGTGATCTGGTTCCGGCAGATTGCGTGATTGACGAGGGGACGGTGGACGTTGACCAAGCGGCTTTGACTGGGGAATCGACCTCGGTTTCGCGCAGCAAGGGCGAAACCATCTATTCGGGTTCAACGGTCAGGCGCGGCAATGCGACAGGAACAGTCGCGGAAACAGGGGCACGCAGCTACTTCGGGCGCACAGCGGAATTGGTGCGAACCGCCAGTTCGGCCAGCCATCTTGAGCAGCTTCTGTTCTCCGTTGTGCGCTATCTCGTGACCATCGACGCCGTGCTCGCTGCGATCCTGGCTATCGTCGCGCTTTGGCGCGGCGAGGATTTACTGCCGCTGGTTCCCTTCTTCCTCGTACTCATTATTGCGACGGTGCCCGTGACGATGCCAGCGGCCTTCACGGTAGCCAACGCCGTGGAAGCTCGACGGCTGGCAAACGAGGGTGTGCTCGTTACCGGCCTATCGGCAGTTCAAGAAGCCGCGACGATGGACGTGCTGTGCGTAGATAAGACCGGCACACTGACCCAAAATCGGCAGACGCTCGCCGGAATTGCCGCGCTTCCAGGGGAGAAAGATGATGATGTGCTTGCCTGGGCCGCTGCCGCTTGCGACGAAGCGACGCAAGGTGCGCTAGAGGTGGCAATCCTGGGCGCGCTACGAAAGCGTGCTATCCCCCAGCATGTCCGCGAGAAGTTCATTCCATTCGATCCCGCAGTCAAGCGGTCAGAGGCTTATGTTCGTCCCGATGACAATGGCCCGCTCGTCCATGTTGTGCTTGGCTCGCCGGCGGTCGTTACATCGCTTGCCTCATCCCCCCTGAGTTTTCCACCATTCTGCAAGTCGTGGCTGCGACCGGCGCGCGAGTTCTAGCGGTAGCTGCCGGTACCGAAGGTAATCTACGCATCCGAGGTTTGCTGGCGTTAGCCGATGCGCTCCGCGAGGACGCGAGTGCACTCATCAAGACCATCCAGTCACTTGGCATCAAGATCCTCATGGTGACAGGCGATACCGTCGATACGGCCAAGGCCATCAGCCACCAAGTTGGACTCGGCGACCGCTTCGGAGATGCCACGCGCGGCCTGGCGACTCCACTCCAGTTCGATGGTTTTGCCAACTTCTATCCCGAAGAAAAATTCCGGCTCGTGCAGTCGCTTCAACGAGCAGGCCGAATTGTTGGCATGACAGGTGACGGCGTGAACGATGCTCCGGCTCTGAAACAAGCCGAGGTCGGGATTGCCGTGCAGGCTGCTTCGGACGTTGCAAAAGCCGCAGCGCAAGTTGTCCTGACTCATCCCGGCCTCGAAGGGGTCGCCTCTGTGGTATCGGGCGGCCGTCGCGTGTTTCGTCGGATGCTTACCTGGACGATCACGAAAATTGCAAGGACGGTCGAACTCGCCGCCTTGCTGACCTTCGGCTATATCGCTACAGGGTTCTTCGTCACGCCGTTGGTTCTGATCGCCGTCATCGTTGTTCTCAACGACGTGGTGACGATCACGCTAGCGACAGATCGGTCATGGGTTTCTTCGTCGCCAGAACGGTGGAACGTTAGAGAAATCGCGCGGCTCGGCGGCGTCCTCGCCATCGGCTGGCTGATTCTGGCTTTCGTGATTCTGTGGTTTGCGCTCACCCGGTTGCAACTTCCCGTGCCGCAAGTCCAGGCGCTGATGTTCGCCTATCTCATGTATTCGGCCCAAGCCACGATTTACCTCTCGCGCACGCCGGGTCGGTGCTGGTCACTGCTGCCTGGCAAGTTCGTCGCCGCTGCCACTATCGGCAATGTCGTTCTCGCAACCGTGCTGGCTGCCGGTGGCTTCCTTATGGCGCCTGTCTCGCTCGTGCTCTTGGTCGCCATGCTGGGGCTGGTTCTGCTGATCGCCTTGCTACTCGATCAGGTCAAGATATGGCTCTTCTCCAAGAATCGAGAGGAAGAGCTACGCCAGTGCTGAAACTCTGGCCGCGTTTGGATCACATCCAACCTCGGCCCGCGATCACCAGCAATAACGCGCCCAGTGCTATTCGGTAGATCGCGAACGCTGTAAACCGATGTGTCTGAATGTAGGACAGCAGCCATTTGATGGCGACAAATGCCGTGACGGTGGACACGATGAATGCAGTACCGAGAGCTGCCCAATCTTCGTGTCCACCGCCATGCTTGAACTGACTATATAGTTCATAACCGCTTGCGGCATACATCGTCGGTATGCCAACAAGAAAAGCAAATTCGGTCGCGGCTGCGCGATCGCCTGTTCCTGTCAGCATCGCCGCAAAGATAGTTGCGCCCGAGCGTGACGTGCCGGGAAAAATGCCCGCCACGATCTGCGCAAGTCCCACAGCAATGGCGACAGTCCAAGTCACCTCTCTTTGGGAGCTACGCCTTTCTGAGAATCGCTCGGCAGCCATCATCCAGATACCACCGATGATGAGTGCCCACGCGACGGGCGAAAGCGTAGTCGGCAATTCCAGGCCGGCCGCCTTGGCAACGAAGCCGAGCACGGCGGTAATCAGAAAGGCAAGTGCCAGCTTACCAATATAGAGACGATTCTCAGGTTGGCGCCAGCTCACGGCGAGCGTGATCAGACGACGCCAGTAAACAATCGTTACAGCCAGCATGGCGCCAGCCTGGATCACAATATTGAATGTATCCGATCGAGCACCAAGCCAGTGCTCTGCAATGAGCAAATGCCCGGTGCTGGAAATCGGCAAGAACTCGGTTATCCCCTCAATAATGCCGAGGATGATTGCACTCCAATCCAACATCGTTGCTCCAAGGTGATTGGCGCGGCATATCGCGCTTCTTTAGAAAAGCTTGAGATTCACATGGATTGGAATCTTGATCGCTACCGCCGGTGGCATATGAATCAGCCATCGTCCTTCGGTATAGGTAGGTTCACCGCTTTGCCCACCAACTTTTTCCGCAGGTCGTTGAGTGTCTTTAGACTTGCGACCGTCTCAGTGGGCCGCTGAGTCGCGATGCCCACCAGCAAGGCTTCGATGAGGCCGAGCGTTGCCGTGTGCATGCTCAGCATGTCCGCACGTCCCCGTGCCACGGGAAGAACTTGATCGACCTGCTGCCGGAGCTTGGCGGCAAGCGTGTCCGTCAGAAGCAGCGACCCCAGCTTCTGCCGTTTGATTTCACCCAGCAGCAAGGCCAGTTCTTCATACACTCGTCCATAAGCAAGAATGACAACGAGATCCCCCTTGCGCAATGACCGCAGATCATCAGCGAAAAGAAGGCCGCTGTTAGTCAGGCTCGCGGCATCCAATCCGAAGCGTTTGAGTTGCAGGACGAGATAGGTTGCTATGGCGCTTGATGGCCCCAAGCCGAAAACGAGGATTCGTTGAGCCTGGATCATGCTGCGAACGGCTATTTCAAAGTCCTCGGGCTTGATCGAACGACAGACACCTTCAAGCGACTGCCGGTGGATTTCCATCGTCACGTCGAAAGCTACTGCCAGGCTGGAGCCAACTTCGCCTAGTGTTCGAGTGAGCCGATCGGCAGGCGAGATTGAATCACGCAATTCGCGGGCAAGTGCGCGCCGAAGATCGTCAAGACCGGCAAAGCCCAAGGCCCTGGCTGTACGCACGATCGTGGCATCACTGGTATTTGCTTTCGCCGCCAGCGCGGCGGCAGACGCGATTAAAACCTGCTCGCGGTTCTCCTGAAAGAACACCGCGACGCGCTGCTCTGCCGGACTCATTCGCTCGATGCTGTTCGCAATTCGCTCATCAAAAGTTGACGGTGTTGGCGGCACGTGTGTGTGCTCCTTGACTTATGTTGTGAACACGACGATAATTCTAGCATATCGGTAGCAAACACTACAACCCAGTTGGCACCCAATGAACTCTATTGCCTGGAATATCGCTGCGCCCGCTATTGGAGCCGCCTTCCTTGCGTCGCTTGTCGAGGTTGTGGAAGCGTTCACGATCGTTCTAGCGGTCGGCATCTTGCGCGGATGGAAGCCGGCGGCACTTGGCACCGCTGCGGCGCTCATTGTGCTCGCCCTGGTGATTGTGGTGCTAGGCCCATTGCTCAACCAGGTACCCCTTCACTTACTCCAGTTCGTCATTGGGGTGTTGCTTCTTCTGTTTGGGATGGGATGGCTTCGCAAAGCGATTCTCCGAGCGGCAGGTGTTATCCCGTTACATGACGAGGCGGCCATTTTCGCATCTGAGTCCGCGCAACTCGCTGACGCGGGCACTCGTCAACGCGCGTCGCTCAACTGGATCGCCGGCATGACTGCGTTCAAAGCGGTATTGCTGGAAGGATTGGAGGTTGTATTCATCGTCATTGCCGTAGGTGCCGGTCGAGGGCTGCTATGGCCGGCTGCCTTGGGAGCATTGGCGGCCTGCATCGTCGTCCTCACCATCGGAATCATTGTCCATAAGCCTCTGGCGCGGGTGCCGGAGAACACTTTGAAGTTCGGTGTCGGCGTCATGCTGTCTGCCTTTGGCGTCTTCTGGACGGGCGAAGGTCTCGGCGTCGATTGGCCGGGCCAGGATCTGGCATTGGTGGTATTCGCAGGTGTGTTCCTTGCCGTCGGTCTTGCAACCGCATACCGGCTTCGGCGAGTGCGTATGGAGATGGTGCAATGAGTATTCTTCGTGAAGTTGCCCAGGAACTTCTCGGAATGTTCCTCGCGGACGCGCGGCTCACTACGGCAACGCTAGTGCTCGTCGCACTCGTGGCTGCCCTTGTCCTCGCCGTGAAAGTCGAGCCGCTTTGGGGCGGAAGCCTGCTTTTTTTGGGCTGTCTCGCAATCCTTGTTAGTGCAGCCCTTCGTGAAGCGAAACAACGGGGCGTCCGGTGATGCGCGTGCAATGTGTGAGCTGGCACGTTTGGATAGCCGTAGCCATCGCGCAAAGGTTCACGCCTTCCGCGTTCAATAGCATGAAGAAGCAGAAGCGCCGGCCAGTCTCAATCTATCCACTTTTTCTCCCCGTATAGCATGGCAGAGGCATCGCAATGGAACTACGCCACCTTCGATGCTTCTTGGCTGTCGCCGAAGAACTCCACTTCGCCCGCGCCGCCGAACGGTTGCACATAGACCAATCGCCGCTATCCCGCACTATCAAGGAACTAGAGGAAGAACTCGGTGCCCGTCTTTTCGTTCGCACCACCCGCCGCACGCAACTGACCCGCGCGGGACGCCTGTTTCTGGAACACGTCCGGCGTGTCTTCACCGCATTGGATCAAGCCCGCGATAGCGTAAAGTCCGCTGCCAATGGTTTTCACGGACAGTTGCGCATCGCGCTGTCAGACGGCATCACGCCATCGCGCCTACCGATGCTATTGGCGCAATGCCGTGAAGAAGATCCCGAGGTCGAGATTCGACTATTTGAGGTTCCGCTCGCTCAGCAGATCAAGGGTCTGCATGATGACTTGTACGACGCAGGTTTTTCGATGGCCGAAGATGCAGGCGATGGCATCGTGGTTACATCCGCGTGGGAAGACGAATTGATGGTGGCGGTGCCGGCTCGCCATCCACTGCTCTCTTTCAAGAAGGTGCCGCTGGAGGAAGTGCTGCGCTATCCGCTGGCACTGGGCGACCCTGCTATCTGCGAAGGCCACGCTCGTCAGGTCGATCGTTTTTTACGCAAGCTCGAACAGGAGCCACTGATCGCGCAGCGCGTGGCAACCTTCGATGTGATGATGACCTTGGTTTCCGCTGGCCTGGCCTTGGGACTGGCAGGCGAGGCGCATATCGCATCTAGCCGCGAGCCTGGTGTCGTGCCCCGGCGCTTGGCGGGCAAGCCGCCAATGCTCACGACCTATCTGCTACGCCGCGATACAGAACCATGCGAGATGCTGGCCCGGTTCATCGAACGAGTGGCATTCATTGATTCGGCGGATAGCCTTGACGCCGCCGAGGAGTCTTAACCTATCCGATGAAAAGGAATGGAACCATGCACAAAGCGATGCTGCTGATGGTGGCCGCCACGCTGACGGCATGCGGCCCATCCCAACCTTCGGAAACGGTGGACTTCCTCGTAGCCCATCCCGAGCGCATCAAGGAAATCCAGCGCCAATGCAAAGAGGATCGCGCGAAGGTCGGCGACGAACTTTGCGTGCGCGCGGCCGAGGCCGCCAAACGTCGCTTCTTCGGTGATCGGCCGGAGCAAAAGTCCCCGTAACGTCCGCCACAGTCGTATCGCAGCGACAAAGTTCTCGCTGTTACCTCACTACGCCGCAGCGTACTTGCGCTTGCGGCGTTTTTATTGCTTTCGCCCCTGCAAGAAATCTGGCTTTTTCAGCCTGAATTCCCGCCATAACGGCCTTTGACCGGCCCGCACGCACGCCTTGATCCTCAGTGCTGCGGCACCTCCGTGTGCCGTGATCGGAGGCTGGGTTATGCAAGGGACGAACGTGCTGTTCGGTCAGGTTGCCGTGGTGTTCGGCATCGTGATCGCCGGCGTGTGGGCAGCCACACAATGGACAGCCGCCGCCCTGGGTTATCAGCTACGCCTTGGCTCGCCCTGGTTCGATTTCTTTGGTACGCCAATCTATCACCCGTGGCGGCTGTTCGAGTGGTGGTTCGCTTTTGATGCCTATGCGCCGCGCGTGTTCGACACCGGCGGGGCCATCGCGGGCGGCAGCGGTCTGGTGGCCGTGGTGGTCGCCATCGGCATGTCGATCTGGCGCTCGCGGCAGTCGCGCTTGGTCACGACCTACGGCTCGGCCCGCTGGGCGAATGCGGAGGACATTCGCAAGGCGGGCCTCACGCAGCCGGCCGGCGTGTTCCTCGGCCAGCACGACCGCCAGTACCTGCGGCATGAAGGCCCGGAACATGTCCTGACCTTCGCGCCTACGCGCTCGGGCAAGGGCGTGGGCCTCGTGGTGCCGACGCTGCTTTCCTGGCCAGCATCCGCCGTCATCCACGACATCAAGGGCGAGAACTGGCAGATCACCGCCGGCTGGCGTTCGCGCTTTTCGCATTGCCTGCTGTTCAACCCGACCGATGCGAAGTCGGCCGCCTACAACCCGTTGCTGGAGGTGCGGCGCGGCGCACATGAGGTGCGCGACGTGCAGAACATCGCAGACATTTTGGTCGATCCCGAAGGTGCGTTGGAGCGCCGGAACCATTGGGAGAAAACCAGCCACGCGCTGCTGGTCGGGGCCATCCTGCATGTGCTCTACGCAAGCGAAGACAAGACGCTGCGCGGCGTCGCCAACTTCCTATCCGATCCGGCCAGCCCCTTCGAGCTGACCTTGCACCGGATGATGACCACGCCGCACCTCGTGAACGAGGAAGGTGGTGGCCCGCATCCCGTGGTGGCATCCGCTGCACGCGAAGTCCTCAACAAGAGCGACAACGAACGCTCGGGCGTGCTGTCCACGGCCATGTCGTTCCTCGGCCTTTACCGCGATCCCACGGTGGCCGAAGTCACCTCGCGCTGCGATTGGCGAATCGCCGACCTGATCGCTGCCGAGCATCCGGTATCGCTGTACCTCGTGGTGCCGCCTTCGGACATTTCGCGGACGAAGCCGCTCATTCGCCTGATCCTCAATCAGATCGGCCGGCGCCTCACCGAATCGCTCGACGGCTCCGATGGCATCGAGCGCCGCCACAAGCTGCTGCTGATGCTCGACGAGTTCCCGGCGCTGGGGCGCCTGGACTTCTTCGAGACGGCGCTGGCCTTCATGGCGGGCTACGGCATCCGCAGCTTCCTGATCGCGCAGTCGCTGAACCAGATCGACAAGGCGTATGGGCAAAACCACTCCATCCTCGACAACTGCCATGTGCGCGTGACGTTCGCCACGAACGACGAACGCACGGCCAAGCGCATTTCCGAAACGCTCGGCACCGCGACCGAGCTGCGCGCGCAGCGCAACTACGCGGGCCATCGGCTCGCACCGTGGCTGGGCCACCTGATGGTGTCGCGGCAGGAGACGGCCCGCCCGCTGCTGACGCCGGGCGAGGTGATGCAGCTTCCGCCCGACGAGGCCGTGGTGATGGTGTCCAGCGTGGCGCCGATCAAGGCGAAGAAGTTGCGCTACTACGCGGACGCCAATTTCAAGCGTCGCGTGCTGCCGCCGCCCGCGCTGGCGGATGGGCAGTATGCCGACGCGCCGCCGGCCCGCGCCGACGACTGGAGCGGGCTGGCCATTCCTGCCGTGCCTGCCGCACCAGCCACGGCATCCGCCGATGGCCTGGAGAACTTGGGTACGACCGACGACGGCGGCCCACGCCGCCAGCCCGAGCTTTCCGAAACCGTCGCCTACGACCCCGGGCTGGCCGCGCCTGCGGCCGACCTTGGGCTGCTCGATGACGACGACGACCTGCCGCTTCCCCTTCCGCGCCAGCTCGATCCAGCCATGCAGCGCACGGCCCGGCTGGCTTCCCTCGACCCCAACGACGGAATCGAGCTATGAGCCACTATCGCTTGAACCTCTTTATCCAGCCCGAGCACGCCAAGCGGCTCGATGAGCTGGCCGCCAAGAAAGGCGTGTCCAAGTCGTCCATTGTCGCGGCGGCGCTCACATCGTGGCTGTCGCCCGATGCTGCCGACCAGCGCGAGGCGGCCATTGCCAAGCGGCTTGATCGCCTGTCGCGCCAAGCCGAGCGCATGGAGCGCGACCAGAACATCGCCATCGAAACGCTGGCGCTGTTCATCCGCTACTACCTGACCGTAAGCACGCCGGTTCCCGAGGCGCGCCAAGACGCGGCACGCGCGCAGGGCAAAGCGCGCTTCGAGCAGTTCACCGAGCAGCTTGGCCGCCACCTGCTGCGGGGCCGCAGCCTGGTGCGCGACGTGGTGGAGGAACTGCATCCCGACCCGATGCGGAGGGAAGACGCGGCGGCAGCCGCGCAAGCGCAGGAGCGTGCGTCATGAGCGCCGTTCCGCAGTCCATGAGTGCCACGTCGCTCGACCGCCGCATCCAGATGCTGCGCACGGCGATGGGGCCGCTGATCGCCGCCGCACTTGAAGACCCGGACGTGGTGGAGGTGATGCTGAATCCTGATCGCACCCTTTGGGTGGATCGGCTTTCCAGTGGACGCGCGCCGATGGGCGTGGAACTGCCCGAGGCGGACGGCGAGCGAATCATCCGCCTGGTCGCGGCCCACGTTGGCGCAGAAGTCCATCGCGGCCAGCCGCTTCTGTCCGCCGAGTTGCCCGAAACGGGCGAACGCTTCGAGGGCATCTTGCCGCCGGCAGCGCCGGGGCCGGCCTTCGCGTTGCGCAAGCGCGCCATCGGCGTGATTCCGCTGGAGCGTTACGTCATCGACGGGATGATGACCACCGCGCAAGCGGGCTTTCTCGTCCGCGCGGTGCGCGAGCGGCAGAACGTCTTGATCGCCGGTGCCACCAGCAGCGGCAAGACCACGCTCGCCAATGCTTTGCTCGCCGAAATCGCCGCCACCGGCGACCGCGTGCTGGTGCTCGAAGACACGGTGGAACTGCAATGCGCGGCCCGCGACCACGTTCCCCTGCGCACCCGCGCAGGCGTGGTGTCGATGACCGAGCTGGTGCGCTCGTCCATGCGCCTGCGGCCTGATCGCGTCGTCGTCGGCGAGGTGCGCGGCGCCGAGGCGCTGGATCTCATCAAGGTGTGGGGTACAGGCCATCCGGGCGGCATCGCCACGATCCATGCCGGCTCCGCGCTGGGTGCGCTGCTGCGCCTGGAGCAACTAATTCTCGAAGTGGCGGTGAACCCGCCCCGTGCGCTGATCGCCGAGGCCGTGGACGTGGTGATCCACATCGCCGGGCGAGGGCGCAAGCGCCGCATCGAGAGCATCGCCCGCGTCGTCGGCTTCGACGGCGTGGGCTACCAACTGGCGGACGCACTGGAAACGCCGTTTCCTGAGCTGCTGCCGATCCCCGATGCCGCATCCGCTGCGGCGACTTCCCCATCCCTCGACCTTTCTGGAGAACTTCCATGACGACGCACGCCCATGATTTCCGTGTTTCCGTAAATCCGCTTTCCCACCCGTCGGGCCTCGCGCGGCTGCGCAGCTTGGCCCGCCCTGCGGGGCAAGGGCTGCTGCTGGCCGCGCTGATGCTGCTCCTGGCCGGCACGGCGCAGGCCGCCGGTTCCTCGATGCCCTGGGAAGGCCCGCTGCAATCCATCCTTGAATCCATCCAGGGGCCGGTGGCGCGCATCGTGGCCGTCATCATCATCATCGCTACGGGCCTCGCGCTGGCTTTCGGCGACACGTCGGGAGGCTTCCGCAAGCTGATCCAGATCGTGTTCGGCTTGAGCATCGCCTTCGCCGCGTCCTCGTTCTTCCTTTCGTTCTTTTCGTTCTCGGGCGGGGCTGTCGTATGAGCGGCCCGGATAGCTTCGCGGCCGGGTTCGAGGTGCCTTTGCACCGCTCGCTTACCGAGCCGATCTTGCTGGGGGCGCACCGCGCACCGTGGCAATCGCCAACGGAACGCTGGCCGCCGCTGTCGGGCTGGGCCTGCAACTGTGGATTCCCGGCATGGTGCTCTGGATCGTCGGCCATTCGCTGGCGGTATGGGGAGCGCGCGTCGATCCGCGGTTCATGGCCGTGTTCGCACGGCATATCAAGCACCGCCCGCTGCTGGACGTGTGAGGGGATGCCGCGATGCTGAACCTTGCCGAATACCGCCAGCGCCCGGCCTTGCTGGCCGACTGGCTGCCCTGGGCCGGGCTGGTCGCGCCGGGCGTCGTCTTGAACAAGGACGGCAGTTTCCAGCGCACGGCCCGATTTCGTGGGCCTGACCTCGACAGCGCGACGCAAGGCGAGCTGATCGCCACGTCGGCGCGCTTGAACAACGCGCTGCGCCGGCTTGGCTCAGGCTGGGCGCTGTTCATCGAAGCCGAGCGCCGGCCCGCTGCCGACTATCCGCACTCCGACTTTCCCGAACCGTTGTCCTGGCTGGTGGACGAGGAACGCCGCGCCACCTTCGAGGACTCGGGCAACCACTTCGAGAGCGGCTATCACCTGACGCTGGTGTATCTGCCGCCCGAGGAATCGCGCGCCCGTGCAGCGGGAATGCTGTACGAGAACCGACCCACCGAAGGCGTGGACTGGCGCGGTCGGCTCGATGCCTTCGTCGCGGAAACCGATCGCGTCTTTGACCTGCTCGATGGCGTGATGCCGGAAATCGCCTGGCTCGATGACAGCCAGACGCTGACCTACCTGCACGCCACCATCTCGACGCGGCGCTATCGCGTGGGCGTGCCCGAAGTGCCGTTCCACATCGACGCGCTGCTGACCGACTCCGCGCTCGTCGGCGGCCTGGCGCCCATGTTGGGCGACCAGCACCTGCGCGTGGTGTCGGTGCGAGGCTTCCCGACCTCGACCTGGCCGGGGATTCTGGACGACCTCAACCGCCTTGGCTTTGCGTACCGCTGGAGCACGCGCTTTCTCTGCCTCGACAAAGCCGAGGCGGAAAGAGAACTCGCCCGCCTGCGCCGCCAGTGGTTCGCCAAGCGCAAGAACGTCATCGCGCTGCTGCGCGAAACGATCTTCCAGCAGGAAAGCCCGCTGGTCGATACCGACGCCAACAACAAGGCCGCCGACGCCGACGCTGCCTTGCAGGAGCTGGGCAGCGATCAAGTTGCCTTCGGCTATCTGACGGCGACCGTCACCGTCACGGACGAGGACGCCGCCGTCGCAGACGAGAAGCTGCGCATGGTGGAGCGCGCCATCCAGGGCCGGGGCTTCGTCACCATCCCCGAAACGCTCAATGCCGTGGATGCCTGGCTGTCTTCGATCCCTGGCAACGCCTATGCGAACGTGCGCCAGCCCATCGTCTCGACGCTGAACCTGGCGCACATGATGCCGGTGTCGGCGGTATGGGCCGGGCCAGAGAAGAACGACCACCTCGACGGCCCGCCGCTGATCGTCACGCGCACCGATGGTGCGACGCCGTTCCGGCTGGTGACGCACATCGGCGACGTGGGCCACACGCTGGTCGCAGGCCCGACCGGCATGGGCAAGTCGGTCTTGCTCGCCACGCTGGCGATGCAGTTCCGCCGCTATCGCGGCTCGCGCATCTTCGCCTTCGACATGGGCCGCTCCATGCGGGCCGCCATCCTCGGCCTGGGCGGCGAACACTACGACCTGGGCACGGATGGCGAAATCGCCTTCCAGCCGCTCGCGCGCATCGACCGCGAGGGCTACCGCACCTGGGCCGCTGAATGGATCGAAGGCCGCTTGCTGCACGAAGGCGTGGCGGTCGGCCCGACGAGAAGGCGGCTATCTGGTCGGCGCTGGGAAGTCTCGCCGGTGCGCCGGTGGAGCAGCGCACGATGACGGACTTTCCGTGCTGCTGCAATCGAACACGCTGCGGCAGGCGCTTTCGCCCTATGTGCTGGGTGGCGCGCACGGCAAGCTGCTAGACGCCGACCATGACCGCCTCGGCATGGCCGACGTGCAGTGCTTCGAGATGGAGGAGCTGATGCACAGCAAGGCCGCCGTCATGGCCGTGCTGCATTACCTCTTTGCGCGTTTCGATGAACGCTTCGACGGGGCGCCCACGCTGCTGATCCTCGATGAAGCGTGGCTGTTCCTCGATGACCCGGTGTTTGCCGCGCGCATCCGCCAGTGGCTCAAGACGTTGCGCAAGAAGAACGTCTCGGTGATCTTCGCCACGCAGAGCCTCGCCGACATCAAGGATTCGAGCATCGCGCCCGCGATCATAGAGAGCTGTGCAAGCCGCATCTTCCTGCCGAACCCGCAGGCCACCGAGCCGCAGATTCGCACGATCTACGAGGGCTTCGGCCTCAACAGGCGGCAGATCGAAATCGTTGCCACCGCGCAGCCCAAGCGCGACTACTACTACCAATCCCGCCTCGGAAACCGTCTGTTCGACCTCGACCTGGGGCTGACGGCGCTCGCCTTCGCAGGCGCGTCCACGCCGCAAGACCAGCGCGACATAGACCGCGTGCTGCTGGATGTCGGCGTGCCCGGCTTCGCGGGCGCCTGGCTGCGCCATCGCGGCCTCGATTGGGCGGCCGACCTGCTGCTCTCGTTCCCCGGCCTCGCGCCGGATTCCCTCCGTACCGCCGACCACTCATAGGAGAACCAGCCATGAAGATCCGTGCGCTTTCCATTTCGCTTGCTGCCGCACTGTCGCTGACGACATTGACGCCTTCACCAGCATTGGCCTGGCGCATCGTCTTTGATCCGACCAACTATGTGCAAAACACGCTGACCGCGATCCGCACGCTAGAGCAGATCAACAACCAGATTCGTCAGCTCCAAAACGAAGCGCAGATGCTGATGAACCAGGCGCGCAACCTCGCCAGCCTGCCGTCCAGCGTGGTGAACCAGTTGCGCACCAATCTGGCGACGACCGAGCGGCTTATCGCCCAGGCCAGGGGCTTGGCCTACGACGTGACGAATCTGGATCGGGAGTTCGCGCGCCTGTATCCCGAGCAGTACGCCGCCACCGTCAGCGGCGACCAGATGGTCCGCGACGCGCAGGAGCGTTGGCGGAACACGCTCAACGGCTTGCAGACCACCATGCAGATGCAGGCGCAGGTGTCGCAGAACCTGGGCGAAGACGAAAGCGTGCTGGCCGATCTTGTGGGCAAGAGCCAGTCGGCCGAAGGTGCGTTGCAGGCGATGCAGGCCATGAATCAATTGCTGGCCTTGCAGGCCAAGCAGTCGATCCAGTCGCAGCGGCTCCAGATCACGCAAGACCGGGCGACTGCGCTGGAGCTGGCGCGGCAGGCGGCAGCCACGGAGCGCGCCCGCGAGGTGCGGCGGCGCTTCCTCGGCGACGGCACGCCGTACACGCCGCAGTCCGTGAACTTCTACGGCAACTGACGGGAGGCCGCCATGCGATGCGTCCTCGCCCTTGGTGTCGTGCTGCTGGCCGCTTGCGGCGAGCAGCCGGCCGACCACCTTGCCGATGCCTTGGCCGCCGATCCAGTGCGGCTCAAGGCGTTGCGCGAGCAATGCAAGGCCCATCCACGACAGGTCATGCAGGCCACGGGCGAGGACGCTTGCCGTGCCGCCGCCGAAGCCTTCCGACGGCGCTTCTTTTCCGGCGAGGCCGGGCCAGATGAATACCAGACGCTGGCCGACCTGCCGTCGATCCCACCGAGCTTCGATGAGCCAGCCGATGGCGTAGCGCCGGCACCGCCGACCGAACCGGAGGGCACGCCATGAATGACGTGACCATCATCGACCAGTTCCTCAACACCTTCTCCGCCTACATCGACTCGGGTTTCGGGCTGCTGCGGGCGAAGTGGCGTTCCTCACGGCCACGCTGATCGTCATCGACATGACGATCGCCGGCCTGTATTGGGCCATGAGCCACGCCACCGGCCAGGGCGAGGACGTGATCGCCAAGCTGCTGCGCAAGGTGCTGTACGTCGGCGCCTTCGCCTACATCATCAACAACTTCAACTGGCTGGCGAGCATCGTCTTCCGCTCGTTCGCGGGATTGGGCATCACCGCCACCGGCTCTGCCATCACGATGGAGAACTTCTTGCAGCCGGGCCGGCTGGCGAAAACCGGCCTTGACGCGGGCGGGCCGATCTTCCTCCAGCTCGACGACATGATGGGATTTCCCGAGGTGTTCTTGAACCTCGATGCCATCTTGGTGTTGTTCCTCGCCTGGCTGGTCGTGGTGCTGTGCTTCTTCGTGCTGGCGATCCAGCTTTTCATCACGCTCATCGAGTTCAAGCTAACCACGCTCGCGGGCTTCGTACTGGTGCCGTTCGCACTCTGGAACAAAACCTCGTTCCTGGCCGAAAAGGTCTTGGGCAACGTGGTGGCCTCCGGCGTCAAGGTTCTGGTGCTGGCCGTGATCGTCGGTATCGGCTCGGGCCTGTTCACTCAGTTCCAAGTCCATCCCGATGAGCCGTCGCTCGACCACGCACTGGTCATCATGCTGGCCTCGCTCACCTTGCTGGCGCTGGGGATCTTCGGCCCTGGCATCGCCACGGGCCTTGTGTCCGGTACGCCGCAGCTCGGCGCGGGTGCGATGGCAGGCGCTGCCATCGGCGCAGCCGGGACGGCGGTGGCTGTTGGTGCTGCCGCGACGGGCGTAGGCGGTGCCGTGGCCGCTGGCGCGCGCATGGCACCGGCTGCCGCCAAGCTGGCCGGCGCTGGTGCGCGTGCGGCCACGTCGGCGGCTGGCAGTGCGAAATCGGCGTTCCAGGCCGGCTCCGCCGCCGCTGGCGGCGGCGCAAAGGGCGCGATGGCGGGCTTGGGCAACGTCGCCAAGACCGGCGCGCAGTCCGCCGGACGTGCGGCTGCATCCCGTGCATCCGCTGCCGGGCAACGCATGGCCGCTCCCTTCCGCGCTGGCTGGAACGGCGCTGCCGCCGATGGCGGCGCGAGCGCGGCATCCGGTCAGGGTGCCGCAGGCGAGGCCGCATCCGGCGCCGCTACGGCGCAGACACAGGAACAGCCCGCTTGGGCCAAGCGCCTGCATCGCCGCCAGCAACTCACCCACGCCGCGACCACCACCGCCCACGCGCTGCGCGGTGGCGATGGCGGCGGCTCCGGCCAGGGGCCGAGCCTGCGCGATTCCGATTCATAAGGAGAACTGACCATGCGATTCAAGAAACCGCAGGTGCGCTACGCCGACACGCCGCAGCCTGCCACGCCGTACCAAGCTGCCGGCCAGGTGTGGGACGAGCGCATCGGCTCGCCGCGCGTCCAGGCGAAGAACTGGCGCTTGATGGCCTTCGGTTGCCTGACGCTTGCGCTGCTGATGGCCGGCGGGCTGGTGTGGCGCTCGGCGCAATCCATCGTGACGCCCTACGTGGTGGAGGTGGACAACGCAGGCCAGGTGCGCGCCGTGGGCGAAGCGGCCACGCCGTACCGGCCCAACGATGCGCAGACGGCGCACCACATCGCGCGTTTCGTGACGCTGGTGCGCTCACTGTCCATCGACCCGATCGTCGTGCGGCAGAACTGGCTCGATGCCTACGACTACACGACCGACAAGGGCGCGGCCGTGCTCAACGACTACGCCCGCACCAGTGACCCGTTCGCTCGTATCGGTCGCGAGTCGGTGACGGTGCAGATCACCAGCGTCGTGCGCGCAAGCGACACGTCTTTCAACGTGCGCTGGACGGAGCGCCGCTACGTCAACGGCGCCGCGGCGGGCCTGGAGCGGTGGACGGCCGTGGTGTCCATCGTGCTCCAGCCGCCGCGCACCGAAGAACGCCTGCGCAAGAACCCCCTGGGCATCTACGTCAACGGCTTGTCGTGGAGCCGCGAGCTGGATTCTTCCGAAGGAGCCAAACCATGAATGCACTTTTCCGTAAATCCGCCTTGCCGGTGATCCTGCTGGCTTCGACTGTCTTGTTCACGGGCTGCGCCACGCAAGGCAAGCCGCCGCCGACCATCTCGCTCGATGAGCCGGTGCAGGCCCAGCCGCTGCCCGAACCGCCCGCGCCGGTGGAGGTGGTGGCCGTGCCCGAGGTGCTGCCGATGCCGGCGCAGTTGATGCCGGTGCCCGAGGCCGAAGACGCCAAACCTACGCCGGAACCGGCCGACGAGAAGGTGCGTGTCTCGCGCGCCAACGCCGAGGCCCGCGTCGCGCCCACGCGCGAGGGCTACGTCAACGCGATTCAGGTGTGGCCCTTCACCGATGGCGCGCTCTATCAGGTCTATGCGGCCGTGGGCCGCGTGACCGTGATTTCGCTCCAGCCGGGCGAGGAACTGGTGACGGTGGCCGCCGGCGATACCGTGCGCTGGATCGTGGGCGACACGTCCAGCGGCAGCGGCGCCGACCTGCGCGTGAACGTGCTGGTCAAGCCGATCCGCTCGGGACTCAAGACCAATCTCGTCATCACGACCAGCCGCCGCACCTATCTGCTGGAGCTGACCTCGACGGAAAAGACGTGGATGGCGTCGGCGTCCTGGGAGTACCCGCGCGACCGGATGCTGGCCTTGCAGCGCCAGGCGCAGGCGGCCAGCGCCGCAGCGCCGGTCGATACCGGGCTGGCGCTGGAGAACCTGCGCTTCCGCTACGCGATCAGCGGCAGCAATCCGCCGTGGAAGCCGCTGCGCGCTTTCGATGACGGCGAGAAGGTCTATATCCAGTTTCCGGCGGGCATCGCGCAAGGCGAGCTGCCGCCCCTGTTCGTCATCGGCGCGCAGGGCGATGGACAACTGGTGAACTACCGCTTCCGCTCGCCGTACTACATCGTGGATCGGCTGTTCGGCGCGGCCGAACTGCGCCTGGGCGGCGACAAGGGCGACGTGGTGCGAATCGAGCGCACGGACGGCGTTGCGCGGAGGAACTGACCATGAGCCAGGACGACACCCCCGACCTCGCCACGCCGCAGGCGGGCAAGGTCGCGCCCGAGGCGGTGGCGCTGCGCGCCCAGCCGCGCCCGGTCACGCGCCTGAACCGGCGCACGCTGGCCATCCTCGTCGGCAGCCTGTCGGTCGCCGTGCTCGGCGCCACGATCTGGTCATTGCAGCCACAGCGGCGCGGAGCCGGCGAGCAGGCCGAGCTTTACAACGTCGATCGCGTGTCGAAGTCCGAAGGGCTGGACGCGCTGCCGACCGATTACTCGAAGCTGCCGGCCTTGCCGCCCGCCGCACCCGAGCTGGGGCCGCCACTACCGGGCGATCTTGGCCCGGCCATCGTGAACTCGCAGCAGCCGGTGACGCCGGCCTATACGCCGCCGGGTCACGATCCCGAGGATGCCTTGCGCAAGGAGGCTGATGCGGCGGCGGCTTCGTCGGTGTTCTTCCGCTCGGGCGGCCAAGGCCAGGCCGCCGCCACGGTGGCGCAGGCGGCGCCGGGGGCGCCTGGCGCTGCCAGCGCGCTCGCGGCCTTCGACCCACTCGCTGCCGGGCCGGCCTCGGTGGCTGCACAGCCAGCCGACCCGACCGCCGTGCAGAACCGGCAAGACCAGAAAGAGGCATTCCTGAAAGGCGGCTCTACGGAAACCCGCAATTCCGGCAACCTGGCGCTGCCGGCATCGCCTTATCAGGTGATGGCGGGCACGGTGATCGCCGGCGCGCTGGTGACAGGTATCAAGTCGGACTTGCCCGGCGACGTGATCGCCACGGTGACGGAGCCGGTCTTTGACACGGCCACGGGCAAGTTCCTGCTGATCCCGCAGGGATCGCGCATCCTCGGGCGTTACAACAGCCAAGTCAGCTACGGGCAGAGCCGCGTGCAGGTAGTATGGAACCGGGTCATCCTGCCCGACACGTCATCGCTGACGCTCGACAACCTTGTGGGCACCGACCCGGCCGGCTACGCCGGCCTGGAAGACGACGTGGACTGGCATTGGGATCGCATCGTCGCGGGCGCTGTGCTGACGACGCTGCTGGGCGTGGGTGCCGAGCTGGCCGCGCCGGAGAACCGCCAGGACGGCAACCGCATCGTCATCGCCGGGCGCGACAGCGCCCAGGACAGCATCAATCAGGTCGGCCAGGAGATCACCCGGCGCAACATGAACATCCAGCCCATGCTGACCAGCCGGCCCGGCCTGCCGGTGCGGATCATCGTCAACCGGGATCTTGTGCTGCGGCCGTACCAGCCGCTGTTCTTCAACCGGGGGGCTTCGCAATGAGCACGACCAAAAAGCTGCGGCTCGGGCCACTGCCCAAGACCGAGAGCGTCAAGCTGACCTTCGCCTGTCCGGCCAGTCTGAAAGCCGACCTCGACCGCTACGCCGCGCTGCACGCGCAGGCGTATGGCGAGGCGGTAGATGCCATGACGCTGATCCCACACATGCTGGAGGCGTTCATGGCGGGGGATCGGGGATTCAGCAAGGGAAGAACGGCCAAAGCCGGACCGCCGAAACCCACGTGACGAAGCGAGACTATGGCCCATTCACCCATTGGCACGCGGCCAGAGCAGTTTTCCGCGACCGACGCGCAAAGCTTCCACGAGCCTCGTATTACCCGGAAGCTGACCCGAAAAGAGGCTAGGTTTAGGATCGACCGCCGGCCTCTTGAACGCGGCGACCCGCTGGTAGTCAGGAGTCGCCAGCCAAGTCCGTCCGTCCCCCTCATCGGTGACGATCCGATAGAGGCCAGCAGGCGGGACGGCCTCAATGTCGAGCAGACGCTTGTAGCGTTCAACCGACCATTTCTGAATGCCGCCACTGAGAGCCTCAGTTCGGAAGCGCGCCCATAGTGCGGCAGTATCGGGCGTCGGCCAATTGCCGGCATCGGTGTAGGCCGTAATCTCGTCGGATTCAAGCCAGGCTCGCATCTCCGCCGGTGTGACGAAGACGGGCATTGCATCCTCAATGGCTGCCATCGCCGCGCGCCGCGACGGCAGACCAGCGCGAATCAGCATCGCCATCATGAACCGTGGGACGCCGGTTTCGACCGCTGCCGCTGCACCGCCCGCCACTGTGTCCGGCAACCATCCTAGGGACATGCGGCGGGTGCGGACGGCTTCCAGCGCCCAAACCAGGCGATAGGTGAAAGCCTCTTCGACCGCTCGCATGTTCTGCGCTCCGATCTTGGCAACATCTTCGCCGGATACCCAGCTTCGCAGGATGGCCTTCCAGTTCGCCGGCAGCGCATTCGCCTTGTCGGGAATGAAGGGTCGCATAAATAGCAGACGCTCACCTAGACCGCCAAGGGCGTCGGCGAGTTCATCGACATCACCGCTCAATGCTGCGTCGTCGGCCCGGTCGAGCATCTCGGCGAGTTCATCGGCCAGGGCGTCGATGGAGAGACCGGCTTCAAGCCCAACCCCCATTGCGAAGTGCCCGCGCCGCGCCTGCGCCGTGGTGGTTCTCCAAATGAGGTCCGCGCGCGCCTCAAACACCTTCTTGTGCAAAGGCGCAACGTTCTCATTCTCGCGGGCGATCTGACGCGCCCACAGCGATCCTTTAAGCGCCTCGTCCAAGAGTTTCGGCAAATCAGCACGATCAGCGTCTAAGGCTTCGATCAGACCGAACACGGTTGCATCGAGGCGTTCAACGAGCTGCGACAGCGGCTCCTCGTCGATGGCATCTTCTTCTCCATCGCTGCCGCCTTCATCGTCGTCGCCATCGGCATCGGCATCGTATTCCGCACCGGCAGCCAAGCGTTCGGCAACAGCAGCTTCTTCCTCGGGCGATCGCCAAGCTTCGCGGGCGTTGGCGAGATATTCCCAGGCATCATCGCGATCTAACACACCTTCGCGGGACAGACGATCAAGAATCTCGGCGACGATCTGGATGAGGCCGCTCTTCAGCGTTCGGGCCTTGGCGGAAGCGACCAGCTTTCGCCACTCCCTCCTCCGCCAATCGATCTTATCGAACATGACATGGACGATGAGACCCTCGACGTCCACGAAGGCCCGCCCGGCGCGGCCGGCGACATTCGCAAACTCCTCGCCTTTGATCTTCTCGGACGCCCGATACAACGCTGGCACCAACAGCACGGCAGCGTTGAGGTTGAGGCCCTGCGACAGCGTCGGCGACGCGACGATGACCTTCAGCACCCCCTCGGACAGAAGGACTTCCAACTCGCGCAGGAACGGGCTCGGCAGCCGGCCGTGGTGAATCGCGACGCCCGCCTTCAGGCAGGCGACGGCGGGATGGTCCTCGCCCAGCCATTCCTTGCCGACCTCCATAGCTCGCGCAATCGACGCTTCGTTCTCCAGCAACGAATCCAGATAGCCGCGCTTGCAGAGGTCCACGACCTGCTTGCCATAGCTCTCGACCCAATTTGCCTGAGTGGAGAAGATCAAGGTCCGCTTACCTTGGTTCGCGAACTCCCACGCCGCGAACAAGGTGAGGTGCGAGTTCTTGCGCGGATAAGGCTTCTTCTCTCTCCCTAGGGCGGCCTTCTCCACAACGAATTTATCGAGGAAGGGTCCATCGTCGTCGAGGTCGAGCCGAAGCAGAGCGTCCTTTCCTCGCCAAGTGAGTGCGCCAAACCGCTGCCGCGTAGGGCGCCAGTCGGAACGCACCGGCTCGCCTGGCTCGTCAGAGCGAATCCATGCAGTGAGATCGTCAAGTTCGTCGCCGCTGGGCAAGATAGCGGAGAGACAGACGATCCGGCGTTCGCCCTTATCCGCGCGGCGAAGCAAGCGTTGCACCAGCGTTTCATAACGGATTTCGCGCTCGCTCGGGCCGATCATGTGACCTTCGTCGAGGACGATTAGGCCAACATCATCGATCAGGGACGGGTCGCTTCTGAGCGCGAAATCGAGCTTTTCCGGCGTTGCAATGATGATCTCGCGGGTGCGCAGGGCGTCTTCGTCACCAGCCGAAAGGCCGCTGGCGCCGTAAAGCGAGGAAACGCTGAAGCCGAGAGGCGCGAAGGTCTTTCTGAAGGAACGCTCCGTCTGGGCGGACAATGCGCGCAATGGCGTGACGATCAGTACCCGTCGCTCTGACGACAAGGTCATTAGCGCAGCAATCTCCGCAACCCGCGTTTTGCCAGCACTGGTCGGCAAGGCGACGACCAAGTCGTCGGTGACGTCCGTTGAACGCTGGGCCGCTTCGCGCTGCGATGGCCATAGCTCCACTTCGGAAGTTTTTCGGGCATAGAGCGACGAGATGAACAGTCGGCGCAAGTCCGGGTATTTTTCCTCCGTCCCCTCTGGCGGTTCGGTCGGCAGATTCTGATGCAACGAATGCAACCAAAGATCGTCGATCAGATGGCGACAAAGGTTCGATATCCACCACAGCGGAACATTTTCCGCGTTGTCTGCCAAGCTAATCGCAGTGGCAAGCAACGTGCGTGCGCTATCGATCGGCTCGGGCTCGCCCGTTTCAAGCGCGAAGTCAAAATGTGCTAGGGCTCGGCAGATAGTCGTGTTGAGGATGGCCGACAGAACCTCGTCGATGTCCGGTTCTTCTCCCCCTAGCGCCTCGGCAATCTGTTCATCACCGTGAGCCTCGTCGTCCAACCACTCGCGAACAAAGCCGCGAAGCTTGTCGAGGTCGCGCAGGATCAGGTGGCGGATCGCCGTTTCGCCCGGCGCGGTGTTTAGGTCTTCTGATGCCTCGTTGAAGAGAGAATAGGCCACGGCCGAGTAGCCAGCCAAGTGATAAGCAGAAGCGGCAATCGTGCGACGAAACCCCCGATCTGGCGACTCAGGATTACCATTTCTCACTAGAGCCTCAAAGGCGTTGGCGGCTCGCTCGAAAGCCCTGTTCGTCAGGTCGGATGCGCCAGTCTTTGCGCGTAGCGCCATGGCGCCCCGAAGTAGGGCGAAGCCATGTTCGGCGAGGTCAGTTTCGATGGTCTCACCCAATGGCGGTGCGTTTTGCGGCAACACACCCGCTTCTCGCATCAACGACCAAGCAGCACCACGATAGAGGAGGCGGCCAAGGATGCCATCGACGGTCGCGGCGGTGAGGAAGGCTGTCAGTTCGTCAGGCGTCTCCAAGGTCTTCCGCCTCCTGGTACATAGCTGCGATGAAGTCTTGGTGGTCCTCGACGTGGATGTTCACGACGTAGTGGTCACGGTTCGTCCCAGCAGCGTCGAGGTCGTCCTTCAGGGAGGCGTGAGGGCCATTACCCGACAAGGTGAAGAGCATGTGGTCAATGCGATCGGCACGGAGGGACTTGAGGCCCACCTCGTCGCGGAGATCGCGACCCAGCGCGTTGTCGTCGGGGTCATTGCTCTCCAGCAGGCGATTGGCGACGAACAGCAGCGAGTCTGGTGTGCAGCGGCCATCGTCGCGGTCGAGTACCTTACGGGCACTGGTGACCGTGGATTTGCCAAGCTTCTTGTTGCTCTTTGCCTCGCCCTTCAGGAGCCAGAGCTTTTCATCATCACCGCCGTAGCCGGCGCCAATGAAGTCATCGCCACGCATGGCCATGTTGCGACCATCCTTGTAGCGAAGTCGGCGCACAGGGACGCGCAGGCCAATCTCTTCTTCCACCAGCTCAGTCGCAAGGATTTCGCCGAGGTCGCCGGAGCGTCCCTTGTCTGTCTGAGGCATCGCTTCGCTGAGAATCTTGGCGGCGACCTTGTATCCGAGTCGCTCTACGTCGTCGGCGATCCGTTCGAGTCGGTCGTAGTGAGAGCGGATGGTCTCAGCGAGATCCTCGCAGATATCGTCGCGACCGCCGTCCTTCTCGACATAGGTCCAGTAATACTTACGCTTATTCTTTTCTTTGGTGGACTCACACCACCTCTCATACAGTTCCACAGCGTTCCCCCTCCGATCGATCAGTCACTGTCGAATAGCGGTCATAGTCCGCTAACACAGACACTGTGACTTCGATTGCCAAGTATGCGCGCGGCGTGCAGTTCCGAACATTATGCAAGCTGGAGAGTGGCCCGCGTCGATGGTCCTTTCACGATCATCCATAGATATTGAGTTACCTGCCAGCCGCTGTTCTTCAATCGGGGAACTTCGCATGAGCACGACCAAGAAGCTGCGGCTCGGGCCGGTGCCCAAGACCAAGAGCGTCAAGATGACCTTTGCCTGTCCGGTCAGCCTGAAAGCCGGCCTCGACCGCTACGCCGCGCTGCACGCGCAAACGCATGGCGAACAGTCGATGCCGAGAAGTTGATCCCGCACATGCTGGAGGCGTTCATAGCGAGGGATCGGGGATTCAGGAAGGGCACGGCGACCCGGAGCGCGCCATGGAAGCCGACATGATGGCGTCGCATACCAACGGCATCCATTGAACGCGCAGCCCCAGGCTGCGCGTTCTTCATTCTGGATGCCATCAACAGCCTCTTGGGCTATGATCGTGCGGCACGCTCGCCGTTCCTCGGCAATCCAGCACGACACAGTGCGATGCGGCTTTCTCTACCGACGCTCTTATGTGGCTCCTAGCCCACCAAGCCGCAGTCCTGCAATGCGGCCCCCAAAAGAGCTAACCTACTGTCCCATATATGGTTTCAAGCCTTGCGTGATTTGCACGAAAGACTTGACACCAGAACTTTTTTGGGGGTGGGTACCCAGGGAGCGAACCAAGGTTCGCACCCACCGGGTTGCGGTTCGCACCCGCCACACGCCTCACCCGTTGGCGAAATCGTGCAGCGCCTGCCCCTGCAGCCGGTACACGGTCCACTCATCCTGCGGTTTCGCGCCAGCAGCGGTGTAGAACTCGATGGCCGGAGTGTTCCAGTCCAGCACCGACCATTCGAAACGACCGCAACCCTCGGCCACGGCCTGGCGTGCGATGTACTTCAGCAACGCTTTGCCGGCACCGGCACCGCGCTTTTCCTGGCTGACGTACAGGTCTTCCAGGTAGATGCCCTTGCGGCCCAGCCAGGTGGAGTAGTTGTAGAAGTACACCGCATAGCCGATGGCCTCGCCGTCGGCCTCGCAGATCAGCGCGCGGGCGGTGGCGTCGGCGCCGAACAGGCTCTCGGCGATGCCGATCTCATCGGTCTGCACCGAATGCTCGGCCTTCTCGTAGATGGCCAGCTCGCGGATGAAATGCAGGATCAGGCCAGCATCGGCCACGGTGGCCGGGCGAATGTTCAACACGGCCACCGTACTCATGGCTCAGCCCCGTGCCGCAGCGACGTTCGCGCGCATCTGCGCGATCACGTCCTGGTAGCTGGTCCTGGCGTTGAAGATGGCCGAGCCGGCGACGAAGGTATCGGCGCCGGCGGCAGCGATCTCACCGATGTTGTCGGCCTTCACGCCACCGTCGATCTCCAGGCGGATGTCCTTGCCGCTGGCATCGATCATCTTGCGCACCACGCGCAGCTTGTCCAGCGCCGAGGGGATGAAGGCCTGGCCGCCGAAGCCCGGGTTGACCGACATCAGCAGCACCAGGTCCAGGTCATCCAGCACCCAATCGAGGATGTCCACCGGGGTGGCCGGATTGAGCACGATGCCCGGCTTGCAGCCCAGCGAGCGGATCAGCTGGATGGTGCGGTGCACGTGCCGGCTCGCCTCCGGGTGGAAGCTGATGTAGGTGGCACCGGCCTCGGCGAAGTCCGGAATGATGCGGTCCACCGGCTCGACCATCAGGTGCACGTCGATCGGCGCGGTGACGCCGTGCTTGCGCAGGGCCTGGCAGACCATCGGGCCGATGGTCAGGTTCGGCACGTAGTGGTTGTCCATCACGTCGAAGTGGACCCAGTCCGCACCGGCAGCGAGGACGTTGTCGACTTCCTCGCCGAGGCGGGCGAAGTTGGCGGACAGGATGGAGGGGGCGATGAGGCAGTGGGACATGGCCGGGCCTTGCAACGAGGGGAAAGTGGGTCAGCGCTTGCGCAGGGACTTGATGCGGTCGTAGGCGGCATTGATCCGCCGCGACTTCTGCTCGGCCTGCTGCTGCAGCTCGGGGGCGGCGCCGCCAAGCTTGTCGGGGTGGTACTGCGAGATCAGCTTGCGGTAGGCGCGTTCGATCTCGGCATCGGTGGCTTCGGAAGTCAGCCCCAGCTCCCGGTACGGGTTCTCCTTGTTCAGGCGGAACCAGTCCGAATCAAAGGCATGGCCGATCAGCAGGCCGACCACCGCGCCGAACAGCGGATTGGGCCGGAACAGCAGGGCGCCGGCGATGAATCCGAGCAGTTTTCCGTACCAGCGCATGGCGCTCCGGGGTCGACCGACGAAATGGACGCTCATTTTACGTCACAGCGGGCCCGGAGGGCTTTACACTAGGCCGCCCGC
Organism: Stenotrophomonas sp. pho; assembly: GCF_006228405.1. NCBI lineage: Bacteria > Pseudomonadati > Pseudomonadota > Gammaproteobacteria > Lysobacterales > Lysobacteraceae > Stenotrophomonas > Stenotrophomonas sp. pho. The sequence continues at coordinate 4,175,466 of NZ_CP029759.1, forward strand.
TGGTCAGCGGGCCCGCCGGGTCCGTTGGGCAGCCGTATCGACAACGCCCCAGGAGTGCCCGTGCCAACCACGCTGTTGCAATCCGATCTCCCCGGCCTGCCCTTGCGCCATCGCGGCAAGGTGCGTGATGTGTTCGATATCCCGCGCGAGCGGCTGCCAGCCGGAACCCCGCCGGGCGACTACCTGCTGATGGTGGCCACCGATCGCCTGTCGGCGTTCGACGTGGTCCTGCCCGACCCGATCCCGGGCAAGGGCGAGATGCTCTGCCAGGTCTCCAACTTCTGGTTCGCCAAGACCGCGCACCTGATGCCCAACCACCTGACCGGCATCGACGTGGCCAGCGTGCTGCCCGAAGGCGTGGACCCGGCCCTGTACGCCAAGCGCGCGGTGGTCACCCGCAAGCTGAAGCCGGTGCCGGTGGAAGCGATCGCCCGCGGCTACCTGATCGGCAGCGGCTGGAAGGATTACCAGCGCACCGGCAAGGTCAGCGGCATCGACCTGCCCGATGGCCTGCGCCAGGCCGAACAGCTGCCCGAGCCGATCTTCACGCCCTCGACCAAGGCCGCGGTCGGCGACCATGACGAGAACATCGATTTCGACGCGATGGTGAAGCAGGTCGGTGCGGAACTGGCCGAGCGGGTGCGCGACGCCACCCTGCGCATCTACAAGTTCGCCGCCGATTACGCCCGCGAGCGCGGCATCATCCTGGCCGACACCAAGTTCGAGTTCGGTACCGACGCCGATGGCCGGCTGTACATCATGGACGAGATGCTGACGCCGGATTCCTCGCGTTACTGGCCGGCCGACGAGTACGAAGTGGGCACCAGCCCGCCGAGCTACGACAAGCAGTTCGTGCGCGATTACCTGGAGACGCTGGACTGGGGCAAGACCGCCCCGGGTCCGAACATCCCGGCCGACATCATCGAGCGCACCCGCGCCAAGTACGCTGAGGCGCTGCAGCGCCTGGCCGGGATCAGCGTCGACTGACCCGCCTGCGCCCCCGGCCGGAAAGGCGGGGGGCGCGTTCGGTAGTGCCGGCCGCTGGCCGGCAACGTCGACGAACACCTGCAGCCAGGCATGGCCTGGCTCTACTGACGGGCCCGGCGGGAGTATGCTGGCCGCATGCAGACATCCACCGAGCTTGCGCGGCCGATCGACCGCTATTTCGCCAGCTACTCCGACGACCACCGCAACGTGATCAACCAGCGCATCCACGTGGTGGCGGTGCCGGCGATCCTGTGGTCGGTGGTGGCCCTGCTGTGGTGCCTGCCGCCGCTGATCACCTGGTTCCAGTACGGCATCTGGTCGGCGTTCGCGATGTTCAGCGCCTGGTGCTTCTACAACAAGCTGTCGCGCCCCCTGGGCATCGGCATGCTCGTCCAGTTCTTCGTATTTGGCTGCCTGTGCCGCCTGCTGGAGGCCGAGATCGGCCTGCATGCGCTGCGCTGGCTGGCGGTGGGCGTGTTCGTGGCGGCCTGGATCGCGCAGTTCATCGGCCACACGTTCGAGGGTCGCAAGCCCAGCTTCCTGACCGACCTGACCTACCTGCTGATCGGCCCGGCCTGGGTGATGGCCAAGTTCTATCGCAAGCTCGACTGGCGCTACTGATCGCGGGCGGTCGACAGCGGCCGTCGTTTCCTGAACGGGCGAATTCCATCACCCACACTCCACGGCGGCCCTGCCAGCCTGCGCCGGTGACTCGCTCCCCGCCTCCCGTCCGTTGACGGCAGCCCCTGTGCGACAGGGCCTGCGGTCTCCCTGCGTGGGCGTAGGGTGTCCCCCAAGAGCAACCCGGGAGGGACCGCAGGAACGTGATGTTGCGCCGCAGAAAAAATGAATCAGCGAACGTTACATGCAATTGATCGCTGTTCGATGGGTTTCGGCGACATTTCGCAGCCTGTTATTCTCCCTGACCTGCTCGTGAATCATGGATTCCCTGCATGCTCCCCAGCCTGCCCCTGCTGCTGGCCCTGCCGTTCCTGATGGCAGCGGCTGTTGCGGCCTTCCCCCGTAGTTCGCGCTCGACTGCTGCCTGGCTGGCGGCACTGGCGCCGTTGGGCGGGCTGGCCATCCTCGGCTGGCTGACCCCGGCAGTACTCGATGGCCAGGTGGTCCGCACCCTGGTCCCCTGGCTTCCACAGATCGGGCTGGACTTCACCCTGCGCCTGGACGGGCTGGCCTGGATGTTCGCCGGGCTGGTGCTCGGCATCGGCGCCCTGGTGGTGCTGTATGCGCGCTACTACCTGAACCAGCAGGACAACGCGCACCGCTTCTACTGCTACCTGCTGCTGTTCATGGGCGCCATGCTGGGGATGGTGCTGTCGGGCAACCTGCTGTTGCTGATGATCTTCTGGGAGATGACCAGCATCAGCTCGTTCCTGCTGATCGGCTTCTGGTCGCACCGCCAGGACGCACGCGAAGGCGCGCGCATGGCGTTGGTGATCACCGGCGGCGGCGGCCTGGCCCTGCTCGGTGGCGTGCTGCTGATCGGCCGCATCGTCGGCAGCTTCGACCTGGATGTGGTGCTGGCCGCCGGCGAGCAGATCCGCGCCAGCACGCTGTACCCGTACGCCCTGTTCCTGGTGCTGGCCGGCATCTTCACCAAGAGCGCGCAGTTCCCGTTCCACTTCTGGCTGCCGCACGCGATGGCAGCGCCGACCCCGGTCTCGGCCTACCTGCACTCGGCCACCATGGTGAAGGCCGGCGTGTTCCTGCTGGCGCGGCTGCATCCGGCGCTGGCCGGCAGCGACCTGTTCTTCTATACGGTCAGCGGCATCGGCGCGCTGACCCTGCTGATCGGTGCCTGGAACGCGATCTTCCAGCACGACCTGAAAGGCCTGCTGGCGTACTCGACCATTTCCCACCTGGGCCTGATCACCCTGCTGTTCGGCCTGTCCACGCCGATGGCGGTGGTCGCCGGCGTGTTCCACATCCTCAACCACGCCACCTTCAAGGCCTCGCTGTTCATGGCCGCCGGCATCATCGATCACGAAACCGGCACCCGCGACATGCGCAAGCTGGGGGGCTGCGCAGGCTGATGCCGTTCACCAGCGCGCTGGCGATCATCGCCTCGCTGGCGATGGCCGGGATCCCGCTGCTCAACGGCTTCCTGTCCAAGGAAATGCTGTTCGCCGAAGCGATTACGGCCGGCGGCCCGGGCATCATGCGCACGGCGGTGTCGATCGCGGCGTTGCTGGCAGGCGTGTTCGGCGTGGCGTACAGCCTGCGCTTCGTGCACGACACCTTCTTTGGCGCTGGCCCGCACGACCTGGACCGCGTGCCCCACGAGCCGCCGCGCTGGATGAAGGTGCCGGTGGAGCTGCTGGTGGTGATCTGTGTGGCGGTGGGCGTGGCACCGGCACTGACCGTCGCGCCGGTGCTGCACGCCGCTGCGGCCTCGATCCTCGGCACCGCCATGCCCGAATACAGCCTGGCGGTGTGGCACGGCTTCAACCTGCCGCTGGCGATGAGCGCGATCGGCGTGGTCGGTGGCGTGGCGCTGTACTTCGGCCTGCGCAGGCTGATCAACCTGCATGCCGTGACCAATGTCAGCACGGGCCGCAATGTGTTCCACGCCCAGCTGGACGCCGTGTCCGCGCTGGCGATGCGCCTGACCAATGGCATCGCCAATGGCAGCCTGCAGCGCATGCTGCTGGGCCTGGTGCTGGTGGCGATCGTGGTTGCCGCTGCGCCGTTCGTGGCCAACCCAGCCTCGCCGAACTGGACCGCGCCGCAGCCGATTCCGCTGCTGGGCTGGGCCCTGTGGCTGGTGATGATGGCCTGCGCGGTCGCCACCCTGCGCATCTACAAGCAGCGCCTGCTGGCGGTGCTGCTGGTCGGCGGCGTCGGCCTGATGGTGGCGCTGACCTTCGTGTTCCTGTCCGCACCCGACCTGGCCCTCACCCAGCTGCTGGTGGAGATGGTGACGCTGGTGCTGATGCTGCTGGGCATGAATTACCTGCCCGCGCAGTCCGGGCCTGAGCGGCCGCGCTGGCGCAAGCGCCGCGACGCGGTGATCGCGATCATCGCCGGTGCCGGGCTTGGCGCGCTGGCCTATTCGGCGATGACCCTGCCGCCGAACACCATGGCCGGCGAGCTGCTCGCCCGCGCGTTGCCCGAGGCCTACGGCCAGAACGTGGTCAACGTGATCCTGGTCGACTTCCGCGGCTTCGATACCTTCGGCGAGATCACCGTGTTCGGCATCGCCGCGCTGGTGGTGCATGCGCTGCTGCGGCGTACGCGGATGGCACCGGAGCAGATCATGCCCGGCCCGCCGATCAAGCTGCCGGTGCCGGCCGACCTGGCCCAGATCATGTTCCCGCTGACCCTGACCGTGTCGATTTTCCTGTTCCTGCGCGGGCACAACGCACCGGGTGGCGGCTTCATCGCCGGCCTGGTGTTGGCAGTGCCGCTGCTGATCCAGTATGTGATCCAGGGCACTGCATCGGTGGAGTCGCGCTTCGGCTTCGACTACATCCGCTGCATCGGCATGGGCCTGCTGATCGCCCTGCTCAGCGGCAGCGCCTCGATGCTGTTCGGCGTGCCGTTCCTGACCAGCGGCCATCTCGACCTGCACCTGCCGCTGATCGGCGACGTACCGCTGGCCAGCGCAATCGGCTTCGACATCGGCGTCTATCTGGTGGTGTTCGGCGGCGCCATGCTGATGCTGTCGATGATGGGCACGATCAAGCCGTCGCGAACCCGCACCGCCCGCAAGGGTGAGATCGACCTGCAACGCCGCTCGGCACGCACCGGGGAGATGCACTGATGGAACTGGCCCTGGCTACCGCGATCGGCATGCTGACCGCCATCGGCATCTACCTGCTGCTGCGTGCGCGCAGCTTCGATGTGATCCTCGGCATGACCTTCCTGTCCTACGCCACCAACCTGCTGATCTTCGCCGGCGGCCGCGTGGTGCTGGGCAAGGCGCCGGTGCTGCAGGAAGGCGTGGACAGCCACCTGGGCAACTACACCGACCCGCTGCCACAGGCGCTGGTGCTGACCGCGATCGTGATCGCCTTTGCGATGACCGCGGTGAGCATTGTGCTGGCCATGCGCAGCCGCAGCGACAACCACAGCGACCACGTGGATGCCCACGAGCCGGATGACGACCTGCAGGACGAGCGCGTGCCACCGCGCCAGGGCGAGGACCGCGCATGAACCACCTGGTGATCCTGCCGATCCTGATTCCGCTGCTGGGTGCGGCGCTGTCGCTGTTCGTCGAACACCGCCGCTATGGCCCCAGGGTGCAGCGGGCGGTGGCCTGGACCGCGCAGTCGGCGCTGGCACTGGCGGTCGGGTTGCTGTTTGCCACCACGGCCAGTGGTGAAATCAACGTCTACCTGCTTGGCGACTGGCCGTCGCGGCTGGGCATCGCGCTGGTGGCCGACCGGCTGTCGGCGTGGATGCTGCTGACCACCCTGCTGCTGGCCATTCCCTGCCTGCTGCACGCCTGCTCGGGCTGGGACCGCCGCGCGCCGCACTTCCATGCGCTGTTCCAGTTCCAGCTGGTCGGCCTCAACGGTGCGTTCCTGACTGGCGACATCTTCAACCTGTTCGTGTTCTTCGAAGTGATGCTGATCGCCTCCTACGGCCTGCTGCTCAGTGGTGGCCGCGGCCTCCGCATGCGCATCGGCCTGCATTACGTGGTGTTCAACGTCACCGCCTCGACCCTGTTCCTGGTCGCGCTGGGCCTGCTGTATGCCTCGCTGGGCTCATTGAACATGGCCGAGCTGTCGCAGCGCATCGCCGAGGTACCGCCGGCACAGCTGACCCTGGTGAAGGCGACGATGGGCCTGTTGCTGCTGGTGTTCTGCGCCAAGGCCGCGTTGATGCCGCTGTACCTGTGGCTGCCGGAAGCCTATTCGCGCGCGCCGGCCGCCGTGGCCGCACTGTTCGCGATCATGACCAAGGTCGGCCTGTACTCGGTGCTGCGCATCCAGATGCTGTGGTTCGGCGACGATGCCGGCGCGATGGCCGGCTACGGCCGCGACTGGTTGCTGTGGGCCGGCGTCGCGACGCTGGTGCTGGGCGGCCTCGGCGCGCTGGCCGCGACCCGCCTGCGCGTGCTGATCTCGTACCTGGTGATCGTGTCGGCGGCTACGCTGTTCATCGCCTTCTCGGTGGGCACGCCACAGGTGCTCTCGGCTGGCCTGTACTACCTGCCACACAGCAGCTTCGTCGCTGCCGCGCTGTTCCTGGTTGCCGACCTGATCCGCCGCCGTCGCGGTGGCGCCAGCGACCGCAAGGAAGTGGTCGCGCCGATGCCAGGCAAGGAGACGCCCGCCGTGCTGTTCCTGATCGGCGCGGTGTCGGTGGCCGGCCTGCCGCCGCTGTCCGGCTTCCTGGCCAAGGCTGCGCTGCTGGCCGGCATGCCGGCGCAGTACACCGGCCCGGTCTGGACCGCCGTTCTGGTCAGCAGCCTGCTGGTGATCATGGGCCTGACCCGGGGGGGCATCCGCCTGTTCTGGCGCGTGCCACCGGTCGATCCGGAAGCGCCGGTACCGCGCAAGGCGCGGCTGCGCCGGGTCGAGCTGTACGCGGCCTGCATCCTGCTGGCCTACGGCATCGGCATGACCCTGGCCGCAGCACCGCTGATGCGCTACACCGACGCCACCGCCGCGCAGCTGCTGCACCCCAGCGAGTACGTGCAGCAGCTGCGTGCGACTGCACCGGAGATCCGCCAGCCATGACCGCCCAGCGCTCCCTGTTCCGTCGCCTGATTCCGTCGCCGATGCTGAGCATCATGGTGGTGGCGTTCTGGCTGCTGATGTCCGACAGCTTCACCCTTGGCCAGATCGTGCTGGGCCTGCTGCTGGGCGTGGTGGTGCCGCTGTTCGCCGCACGCCTGGACCGCGAGTTCGCCCGCATCGGCACCCTGCGCCCGTTGCCGAAACTGCTGTGCGTGACCCTGTGGGACATCCTGATGTCCAACATCCGTGTCGCCCTGCAGGTACTGGGGCCGGAGAAGAACATCCACCCCGGTTTCATCTGGCTGCCGCTGGACATTGCCAACATCCATGGCATCGCTGCGCTGACCAGCATGATCACGCTGACCCCGGGCACGGTCTCGGCCGCGCTCAGCGACGACCGCAAGTACCTGCTGGTGCACGTGCTGCACCTGGAGGACCCGCAGGACCTGATCGATACGATCAAGCGCCGTTACGAGGCGCCGTTGATGGAGATCTTCCCATGACCGGTTTTGAAGTCATCCAGACCACCCTGGTGGTGTGCATGCACGTGGTCGGCCTGGCGATGCTGCTGGCCACCTGGCGGCTGTTGCGCGGGCCGACCGTGCCCGACCGCATCCTCGCGCTGGACACGCTGTCGGTGACCGCGATCGCTGAGCTGATGCTGTTCGGCATGTACCTCAACTCGCCGATCTACTTCGAGGCGGCGCTGATCATCGCCATGCTCGGCTTCGGCAGCACCGTGGTGCTGAGCAAGTTCGTGCTGCGCCGGGACATCGTCGAATGATCACCGCGATCCAGATCGTCCTGTCGATCCTGCTGCTGTTCGGCTGCTTCTTCATCCTGGTCGGCGCACTGGGCCTGGTGAAGCTGTCCACCTTCTTCAAGCGCCTGCACGCACCGACCAAGGCCAGCACGCTGGGCGTGGGCTGCGTGCTGGTGTGCTCGGTGTGCTACCACATCTTCCTCGGCCAGGACCCGCAGCCACGCGAGCTGCTGATCACCGTGTTCCTGTTCATCACCGCACCGATCAGCGCGCACATGATGGCCAAGGCGGCGTTGTCGCTGCTGATGGAAACCCGCCCCAGCCTGCCGGGCAACGAGCCGGCCGCCGAGGAGCAGCTGCCGCCGCCGGAACCGGTGCGGGAAGAAGAAACCACGCAGAACCGGTAGTGCCGGCCGCTGGCCGGCAGGGTGACGCCCCGTGGGTGCCGACCGTTGGTCGGCACGAAATCGACTGCATCCACGCATGGCGTGGATCTACAACGCCGGTGCGCCGACCAGCAGCAGCTCCAGCACGAACCAGCCTACGAACGCGACCAGCAGGATCCCGCCTTCGCCACGACTGATCTTCAGGTCGCCGCGCAGCATCGGGTACAGCACCAGCGCGAACGCCAACAGCGCAGGCAGTTCCAGGCGCACGAACGAGGCCGGCAAGGCCAACGGCTGCAACATCGCCATCGCGCCGATCACCAGCAGCAGGTTGACCACGCTGGAACCCAGCACGTGGCCGAGCACCATGTCGCCATGCCCGCGACGCGAGGCGGCAATGGCGGTGGCCGCCTCGGGCAGTGCGGTGCCGATCGCCACCGGCAGCAGGCCGACCAGCAACGGCGTCCAGCCCAGTGCGGCACCGAAGTCGGCGGCAGCCCCCACCACCAGGCGCGCGCCCCAGTACAGGGTCAGTGCGGCGATCAACACGCGCAGCACGTTCAACGGCAGGCTGGTGCGGCTCAGCGCGGATTCGGCGATGGCTACCTGCACCTCGGCGCTCTCGACGCGGCCGCGGCGCAGCAGCAGCACCTGCACGACGATGAAGCCCGCCACCAGCACGCCGCCTTCCCAGCGCACCAGGTGACCATCCAGGCCGAACAGGATCAGCAGCACGGCGGCCGCCAGCAGCGACCACCACAGCACCGCCTGCAGGCGCGCGCGCAGCAGCAGGGGGGCGGCGACGGCGGCCACCGCCAGGGTCAAGCCCAGATTGACGATGCTGCTGCCCACTGCATTGCCCAGTGCCAGCTCCGGTTGGCCGACCGCCAGCGCACGTGCGTTGACCGCCAGTTCCGGCAACGAGGTGGTCACGCCGAGCAGCAGCAGCCCGGCAGTGAACGGGCTGGCCCCGAAGCGCTGGGCCAGGCCAGAGACGGCCTTCACGATGGAGTCCCCGCCCAGTGCCAGCAGCAGCAGGCCGAGCAGGAACCAGGCAATGGCAATGGCGATCATCGAGCACTCCCCAGCAGTGGTGGCGCGATTCTACGCTTGGCCCGAGCGCATGGCTGGGCGATGGATCAAGGATCAGCCACAGCCTTCCGCATAGTCGACCTGCGGGGTCTGCCCGACCCGCCAGGCCCCCACCCGGCCATCGGCACCGAGCGCGAAGTCGATCACTGCCCCGCCCTCCTGCGCCGGCCGCACGCGCAGGTGCTGGGCCTTCTCGTCGTACTTGTCGGGACCGACGTCTGCGCGCTCGGGATACAGCACCTGCAGCTCGCCCAGGGTCATGCCGACCTTGCCGCCGCCCGGTGCGGTGATGGCGGCGCTGCGCACGTCGTAGCGCACCAGCTTGCGGCCTTCGATCATCAGCCGCGGGTCCTCGGCATCCTGCGGGCGAAGGAAGTAGCAGCCGTCGTTGCCGTCGTCGGCGGACAGCGGCTTGCCGGCGGCATCGGTGCCCAGCCCCTGCAGTGGCGTGCCAAAACCACTGCGGACTTCGGCGATGCCGGTGCCCAGCTTCGCACCCGCGAAGCCGTCCAGGCGGGCCGGACTGTCCTTGCGGAGGTCGTTCGCCGGGCGGGCCGCCAGATCAGGATCCGTCGACTGGGCCGGACCGGTCGCCGAGGCGGTTTCCGCCGGGGTATCGCTGCCGCTGCCGGCGGCGCCCTGCTTGTCGGGGCCGCCACTGCATGCGGCGAGCGAAAGGAGCAACAGACCAGCAATCGGGAGGTGCTTCATCGGTGCGGTTCCCTGGCACGAAGGTAGCTGCACGCTAGCGCAGCGCGCGTGCAGAGGCTGCATTGTCATCGCGGTTTCATCGCCCTCGTTCAGGCTCGGCATGCACCGACCTGGCTGTCCCTTCCATGCAACCGCGCAAGACCGAACTCGCCCGAACCGCGCTGCAGGCCCATCGCGCGCCGCTGGACATGCGCCAGCGCCGGTTGCTGATCCTGTGCGACGGCCAACGCAGCATCACCGACCTGACCGGTCTGCTCGGCCAGGATGCGCCCGCGATGGTCATCCAGCTGGTGCAGGCCGGCTACCTGAGCACCGGCACCGGTGCCGCAGCCCCGCCACCGCCGCCGGCAGCCACGGTAGAGCCGCAGCCCGCGACACCTGCCGCAGCTGCTGCCACAGCGGTCGAACGCCGCCGCTCGCTGGTGTCCGCGCGCATCTATGTGCTGGGCATCCTGGAAATGCAGCGCCACCCGCAGGCGGCGGCGCTGTTCCGCGACCTGCAGCAGGCACGCGCCGAAAGTGAAGTACTGCAGGTGCTGCACTCGGCGATGCGGATGCTGCCCGGGCTGACTTCGGAAGGCTATTGCCAGCGTGTACGCCAACGCCTGCTGGAAGCGCTGCCGTTGGAGCACTGCGACGCGTTCGCCGAGGTGGCCTGAAGAAAAAGGGGACGGAGGGGATTAAGTCGTTTCAAGCACACGTGTGCTGATTGCGGCTTAATCCCCTCCGTCCCCTTTTTCGGGTCAGCGGAAGTTGTTGCGCAGGCCGTTCCAGCACTGCTGGTAGTCGCCCTGACGGTGGCCGGCGGCCAGGGCCTGTGCGGTCGGGCGGATCACCGCGCGGGTCTCGAACATGAAGGCCATCGTGTCCTTGATCACGTCCGCCTTGGACAGATCGGCATTGGACGCCTTGTCGAAGGTCGGCGCGTCCGGGCCGTGGCCGCTCATGCAGTTGTGCAGCGACGCGCCACCCGGCACGAAGCCTTCGGCCTTGGCATCGTAGGCGCCATGCACCAGGCCCATGAACTCGCTGGCGATGTTGCGGTGGAACCACGGCGGGCGGAAGGTGTTCTGCGCCACCAGCCAGCGCGGCGGGAAGATCGCGAAGTCCATGTTGCTGGTCCCCGGCGTGTCGCTGGGCGAATGCAGCACCAGGAAGATCGACGGATCCGGGTGGTCGTAGCTGATCGAACCGAGGGTGTTGAAGCGGCGCAGGTCGTAGCGGTACGGCGCGTAATTGCCGTGCCAGGCCACCACGTCCAGCGGCGAATGGTCGATCGGCGCACGCCACAGGCGGCCCTCGAACTTGGCGATCAGCTCGAAGTCACCGTCGATGTCCTCGAACGCTGCGTGCGGGGTCTCGAAGTCGCGCGGATTGGCCAGTCCGTTGGAACCGATCGGGCCCAGGTCGGGTAACTTCAGCAGCGCACCGTAGTTCTCGCAGATGTAGCCGCGACTGGGGCCGTCCGGCAGCTCGACGCGGAAGCGCACGCCGCGCGGGATCACCGCGATCTGCTGCGGCTCGATCTCGATCACGCCCAGCTCGGTCAGCAGGCGCAGCGCGCCCAGCTGCGGCACGATCAGCAGCTCACCGTCGGCATCGTAGAAGTAGCGGCCGACCATGTCGCGGTTGGCAGCGTAGAGGTGGATGCCCACGCCAGCATGCGCATCGGGCGAACCGTTGCCCCCATCGTGTATAGGCCTTCGACGAAGTCGGTCGGCAGCTCCGGCAGCGGCAGCGGACTCCAGCGCAGCTGGTTCGGCGAGGCCGGCTGTGCGCCGAAATCACATTGCAGCTGCGACTGCGCGAACGGGGTGAACTCGCCATGGGTCACCGCCGGACGGATCCGGTACAGCCAGCTGCGGCGATTGCTGCCGCGCGGCGCGGTGAAGGCGGTGCCGGTCAACTGTTCGGCGTACAGGCCGTGGGCCACCTTCTGCGGCGAGTTCTGCCCGACCGGCAGCGCGCCGGCGACGGCCTCGGTGGCGAACTCGTTGCCAAAGCCGGACTGGTAGCCGCGGGCGATGATGGCGGGGGACATGGGAACTCCAGAGATGGCCGGCCAGCGGCCGGCACTACCATTCGGACAGGCAATGTCGACCGGAAGCCGACATTGCCTGCAGACCTTACAGCACGCCGCGGCGGATCTGGTCGCGCTCGATGCTCTCGAACAGCGCGGTGAAGTTGCCTTCGCCGAAGCCTTCGTTGCCCTTGCGCTGGATGATCTCGAAGAAGATCGGGCCGATGCAGTTCTGGGTGAAGATCTGCAGCAGCTTGCGCTGGTGGGTTTCCGGATCGGCATCGATCAGGATCTTGTTCCTGGCCAGGCGCGGCACGTCTTCACCGTGGTTCGGCACGCGCTGGTCGATCACGTCGAAGTAGGTCTCCGGCGTGTCGAGGAAGTCCACGCCCTGCGCGCGCATCGCTTCGACCGTGTCGTAGATGTTCTCGGTGAAGCAGGCGATGTGCTGGATGCCCTCGCCCTTGTACGCGTCCAGGTACTCGTTGATCTGGCTCTTCGGGTCGGACGATTCGTTCAGCGGGATGCGCACGATGCCATCCGGCGCGGTCATCGCCTTGGACACCAGGCCGGTCTTCAGGCCCTTGATGTCGAAGTAGCGGATCTCGCGGAAGTTGAACAGGCGCTCGTAGTAGTCCGACCACTGCTGCATGTTGCCGAAGTACAGGTTGTGGGTCAGGTGGTCGATGAAGGTCAGGCCGAAGCCCACCGGGTGCAGGTCGGCACCGGCGATCGGCTCGTAGTCGCCGTCGTAGATGCTGCCGGCCGCGCCGTAGCGGTCGACCAGGTACAGCATGCAGTCGCCGATGCCCTTGATGACCGGCGCGCTGACCGCCTTGCTGTCCGGCTTGAAGGCGATGGCTTCGGCGCCGTTGCCCAGCGCGGCCTGGTAGACCTCCTGGCCCGGCTTCTTGAAGCGGATGGCGAAGCCGCAGGCGCACGGACCGTGCTTTTCGGCGAAGTCGGCGGCGAACGAATCGGGGTCTTCGTTGACCAGGAAGTTGACGTCGCCCTGGCGATAGACGGTAATCGGACGCTGCTTGTGCTTGAGCACCGCGCTGAAGCCCATCTTCCGGAAGTACTCGTGCAGCTCCTGGCCACGGCCGGCCGGGGCGGCGAATTCGACGAACTCGAAGCCGTCGATGCCCATCGGGTTCTCGAAGGTGGTGACCTGCATGCCGGGGTTGGGATGCGAGGCGGTCGGGACTGCGGTATTCATGGCGTGGCTCCGAATCGGTACCGCATCGGTACAAACCAGGTGCGGGCAGGTAGGGACCCGGCGAGAATGCAGGGTCTGGACCTACCCCTTATAGTTACACTTGAAACCACCAGCAAGGTGCACCGCAACATGAGCCCCGATCCCGCCTCGACCCGCCTGCGTTCCTCGCACGTCCTGCTCGACCTGGAACAGTTCCTGCCGTACCGGCTGAGCGTGCTGTCCAACCGGGTCAGCGGCAACATCGCCAAGCTGTACGGCGATCGTTACGGTCTGGCGATCCCCGAGTGGCGGGTGATCACCATCCTGGCGCTGTACCCGGGCTCCTCGGCCAGCGAGGTCTCCGACCGCACGGCGATGGACAAGGTGGCGGTCAGCCGCGCCGTGGCCCGACTGCTGGAGCGCGGCTTCATCAAGCGCGAGACGCATGGCGACGACCGCCGCCGCTCGGTATTGGCGCTGTCGGCCGCCGGTTTCGAGGTGTACGAGACCATCGCGCCGATGGTGATCGAGATCACCCGCAAGCTGATGTCGGTCCTGAGCGACGAGGAAGAGCAACTGCTGGAAAAGCTGATCCTGCGCCTGGCCGGCGAAGGTCTGGAGCGGATGGGCGAAGGGGTCTGAACGAAAAAGGGGACGGAGGGGATTAAGTCGTAATGAGCACAGGTGTGCCTGAAACGACTTAATCCCCTCCGTCCCCTTTTTTCAGCTCAGGTGCTTGCGCCTTGCGTGGATCCACGGCACGGCCAGTGCTGCGATGGCGCCGCCGGCGAAGCCCAGCGAGGCGGCAACCGTGGCGGCTTCGACGGCCCCGGGCAGCGCCAGCGCCGCAGCCACCAGCAGCAGCGACGGCAGGCCGACGAAGGTGCCCAGGAAGAAATGCCAACGCGGTGACCAGGTATTGAGCTGCAGCAGGCTGACCGGCTGCCAGGCTTCAGATGCGGCCTCTTCGGTGATCTTCGCCACGGCCTTGGCCAGATCCACTTCCGGCAGCGCGCGCCCCAGGCGGGCGGTCGCCAGCAGTTCGGCCACGGCCTCCACCGGTGGGAAGCTGGACGGCCACGCCACCGGGGCGGGCACGCCGTAAGCGGTCAGCAGCGGCACGCTCAGCCACGGCGCCACCAGCGGGCGCATGCGGCGGCGGCCATGCACGCACCAGATCTGCGGCTGTCCCTGCGCGGTGACGTTGTACAGCGCCAGTTCGTTGGCGGGCGGATAACCCAGCATGGTCACCCGCGCCGCCAGACTGTCCTGGCCCATCGCACGCAGGAAGCCCGGGCGGCTGCGCCCTTCCTGCATCCACGCCAGGCCCAGCGCGCCGACCAGCCAGGCCTCGGCGACGTCCTTGCTGCCCGCCGTGGCGCGCTCGTCACTGGCCAGGTACCACGCCAACGACTTCGGCTCGGTGACATCCTCCAGGCCCCATCGGCTGTCATCCCCCAGCACGTGCCGCACCGGCAGACGGGCAGGCGCGGTTTCGCCACGCTCCCCGGTCTGCAGGAACGGCAGCACGCCCCGGATGAAGGTGGACAGCTCGATCGCGCGCGCGCCATGGCCCTGCCATTCCGGCGGCAGCAGTCCGGCCAGCTGGCCTTCGGCGGCCAGCGCATCAAGGCGCGCCTTCTGCTCGACCAGTTTCTGCACCGCACCCTTCAGCACCACGTTGTCGGGCAACGCGATCTGCGGCAGGCGGTGGCGGGGCGGGGCCAGTTCGACAGTTTCCTCGCCGGTGCCGGCGTCGTCCAACAGGGTTTCCTGTGCCGGCAAAGTCACGCCCTCGCCTGCCCCACCCTCGGCCAGGTGGCTGGCAGGTTCGGGCAATCGTTCGGCGTGGTCGCTGTGCATGGGCGTTCCGGTAGGTAGCATCGACGGGATGTCGACTGAGGTCCTTGCCGGTAACGGCGAGCGCGTTGCGAAGTTGAGATGCCGATTCAGGGAGTGTGACGGCGCGCGCAGTAGAGCCACGCCATGCGTGGATGCGACCCGGCATCAGTGCCGGCCAGCGGTCGGCACCCACCGGGGTAGGCGGCCAGCGGTCGGCCCCCACCACAGCTGCCGGCCAGCGGCCGGCACTACCCTACTCCGGTTTATCAGGTGCCCACTGCTTGAGGAACGCGCTCACCCGCGCAGGCTGGAAGGCTTCGCCCCTGCGCAGTTCGCCGGTGGCCTGCGAGACCAGCAGGCTGCCATCGGCGTCCAGTACCAGCAGGTGCGGGTAGTCGCGCTCCATCACCGGGAACTGGGCGAAGAAGGCGGTGTTGGGCTGTTCGTCGCTGGCGTTGACCTTCACCCACACGTAGTGGGCGTCGCGGAAGCGGCGCAGGTCGCCGTTGCCCTCGACCATTTCGTCCAGCGCCCGGCAGCGATCGCAGGCGGCGTTGCCGATCTCGAGCAGGATGCGCTTCTTGCCGCGCTGGGCTTCCACCTTGGCGGTGGCCAGGTCATCGGCGGGGTCGCGGGCCGGGTCGAACTGCGCGCCGAGCCCGGCGATGGCGGCAATGTCCGCCGCCACCGGGGTGTTGCCCGAGGCCACCGGTTCGCTGGGGTCAGCGACCGGCGGCTCGGTGGGCCGGGTATCCAGGGGCTGCGTGGGCTCGGCGGTGGCAGGCGGTTGCGGTTGGGAACAGGCGCCGATCAGCGCCGCACAGACCACCACCATTGCACCACCGAGCTTGCTGCGCATGCCTTCTACCCTCGCTTCATTACTTGACGCCGTGCATCAGCTTGTTGATCAGCGGGGCGATCAGGAACAGCACCACGCCGGAGCCGATCAGGGC
This sequence comes from Stenotrophomonas sp. pho, assembly GCF_006228405.1. Taxonomy (NCBI): domain Bacteria; kingdom Pseudomonadati; phylum Pseudomonadota; class Gammaproteobacteria; order Lysobacterales; family Lysobacteraceae; genus Stenotrophomonas; species Stenotrophomonas sp. pho. The sequence continues at coordinate 4,191,123 of NZ_CP029759.1, forward strand.
CCAGAACCCGAAGGTATACCCCTTCAGGGCCGACTCGACCGTCATGCCGCCTTCACCACTGACCACACCAGCGAAGATGCCCGACAGGTTGTTGCCGATGCCGGTGGACAGGAACCAGCCGCCCATGCCGAAGCCGACCAAGCGCACCGGGGCCAGCTTGGTCACCATCGACAGGCCGATAGGCGACAGGCACAGCTCACCCACCGACTGGATGACGTAGACCATGAACAGGGTCCAGAACGGGATCTTGCCGTCCACCACCATCTGCGACAGGGCGAACATCAGCAGCGCGAAGGCGGCGCCGTTGAACAGCAGGCCCAGGCCGAACTTGCGCGGGATGGACGGATTGGCGCGGCCCATCGCCACCCAGATCCAGGCGATGACCGGGGCCAGGGTGATGATCGCCACCGAGTTGACCGACTGGAACCACGCGGTCGGGAAGGTCCAGCTGCTGAACTGGCGGTTGACGATGTTCTCGGCCAGGAAGGTGAACGAGCTGCCGGCCTGCTCGAAGAACATCCAGAACATCACGTTGAAGGCGAAGATGATCAGCATGGCGATCACGCGGTCGCGCTGCACCTTGCCTTCGCGGATGCCCTCGACCAGCAGCAGGATGGCCAGCGCGGTGAACATCGCGCCGAGGATCCAGGCCAGCGCGGTGGCGCCGGTGGCCAGCAGGAAGTACGCGACCGGGATGGCGACCACGGCACCGGCCAGCACCATGATGATGCGGCCGAAACCTTCCGCGCCGGCCGGCGGTGCGCCGATGCCCTTCAGGCCGGCACGACCGATGTAGAACCACACCAGCGAGATCAGCATGCCCACGCCCGAGGCGATGAACACGACCTTGTAGGACGGCATCGCATCGGTACCGAACACCTTGCGGGCCAGGTACTCGGTCAGCACCGGGGCGATCATCGCGCCGATGTTGATGCCCATGTAGAAGATGGTGAAGCCCGAATCGCGGCGCTCGTCCTTCAGGCCGTACAGCTTGCCGACCATGGTCGAGATGTTGGGCTTGAACAGACCGTTGCCGACGATGATCGTGGCCAGGCCGAGCTTGAAGATGTGCTCCTGCGGAAGCGAGATCATGAACAGGCCGGCGGCCATGATGATCGCGCCGGTCAGGATCGAGCGCTGGTAGCCCAGTACCCGGTCGGCCACGTAGCCGCCGAAGATGGCCGCGGCGTACACCAGGGCCAGGTAGGCGCCATAGATGCGGCTGGCGTCGCCTTCACCGGCAGCGCTGCCGTTGTAGAACTGGGCAACGATGTAGAGCACCAACGCCCAGCGGATGCCGTAGAACGCAAAGCGTTCCCAGAACTCGGTCATGAACAGCATCCACAACGGGCGCGGGTGGCCCAGCGTGGTCTTGAAGTCCGGCAGTGCCGGCTCTGGGGTGTTCGCAGTGGCGTTTACGCTCATGCGGATTTCCTGGTTCGGTGGATGACGAGCACGTCCGCTGTGCAGTTGGAGCAACGCGCGAGGATCACCGACTTCTGGCGTTCACGTCAAATACACGCCGTTTGAGGCAGGTGGCAGCCTGCTCCCTGAACTTGCATCTGAAACGATCCAGCCGCGGGCCGGGAACCAAGCTGAATGGGGATCAGCCCAGCGCTGCCGGGGGCGCGGCCTGCAGGCTGGTGCGCACCTGGAACAGCTCGGGGAAGAAGGTCAGTTCCAGCGCCTTGGCCAGGAAGCCCACGCCGGACGAACCGCCGGTGCCACGCTTGAAGCCGATCACCCGCATCACGGTGCGCATGTGTCGGAATCGCCACAGCTGGAAAGCCGTCTCCAGGTCCACCAGGTCCTCGCACAGCGCATACTCGCGCCAGTAGCGGTCGGTGTCCTGGTAGATGCGCTCGAAGACCGGCTGCAATGCGTCGTCGGCCACGTGTGGCTGGGTCCAGTCGTGGGCCTCGTAGACCGCCGGCACGGCATGGCCGAAGCGGGCCAGGTACTTCAGGAATTCCTCGTACAGGCTGGGCGCCTCCAGCACGGTGCGCAGCTGCGCCTGCCCGGCCGGGTCATGCTCGAACACCTGCAGCATCTGCGCGTTCTTGTTGCCCAGCAGGAATTCGATGTAGCGGTACTGCAGCGACTGGAAGCCCGACGACGGGCCCAGCACGTCGCGGAAGCCCATGTACTCGGACGGGGTCAGCGTTTCCAGCACCGACCATTGCTCGGTCAGCTGGCGCAGCACCTGCTTGCTGCGCGCCAGCACCTTGCGGCACTGCCAGACTTCATCGCGCTGCAGGAAGCCGATTGCGGCACGCAGCTCATGGCCCAGCAGCTTCAGCCACAGCTCCGAGGTCTGGTGCTGGATGATGAAGAGCATCTCGTCATGGTGCGGCGGGCTGGACAGCGGCTGCTGCGCGCTGAGCAGCTGGTCCAGCCGCAGGTAGCCGCCGTAGGTCAGGCGTCCCTGCAGGTCGGTGTGGATGCCGGCTTCGAGATCGCGTTGGTTGTTGTCGACGGACATGGGCGGGACCAGATCGGGGGCGGCAAGGGTAGCGCGTTGCCGCCGCGCTGGCAGCCGCCCGGTCCATACCGGGGCGTGCGGCTGGCCGTGGAGCATCGGCCGACCACCGGCCTGCGCGTGGAACCGTCCGCGCCGTTGTACCGGCAGTCAGCCAGAGGCGTATTCTGATGCTTTGCAGCAACGACTGAATACGTTGTTGTTATTGGCCCCCACCCGCCGGCAGGGGTAAAACGGGGAATCTCCGTGTTGCGGCGCAGGAAGGCTATTCCGTACGCGTTCCTTAACATGGCGATTCATATCATTTGTAACTTCTCTGTCGAAGGTGCAGTACGCAATGACGGTTGCCGCTGAATTCAAGATCGAATACCTGCAGTACCTGGACACGGACGGCACGCTCGTCCGTGACGACCTGCCCGTGTCGCTGCGCGACCCCAAGGTCCTGGTACCGCTGTTCAAGCAGATGCTGTTCGTACGCACGTTCGACAGCAAATCCATCGCGCTGCAGCGCACCGGCAAGCTCGGCACCTATGCCGCCTGCCTGGGCCATGAAGCCGCGCACGTGGGTATCGGCGCGGCGATGCAGAAGGACGACGTGTTCGCGCCTTCGTACCGCGAGTATGGCGCGATGTTCATGCGTGGCGTGCGCCCGCACGACGTGCTGATGTACTGGGGCGGCGACGAACGCGGCAACGATTACGGCGGCAACGCGACCAGGGACTTCCCGTTCTGCGTGCCGATTTCCACCCAGTGCCTGCATGCGGCAGGTGCCGCGCTGAAGTTCAAGCTCAACAAGGAACCGCAGATCGCCGTGGCCGTGTGCGGCGACGGTGGCAGCTCCAAGACCGACTTCTACGCGGCACTGAACTCGGCCGGCGCCTACAAGCTGCCGCTGATCCTGTGCATCGTCAACAACGGCTGGGCCATCTCGGTGCCGCGTTCGGCCCAGACCGGTGCCGAAACGCTGGCGCAGAAGGGCCTGGCGGGCGGCCTGCACTGCCTGCAGGTGGACGGCAACGACCTGATCGCGGTGCTGGCGGCAATGGAACAGGCGCGCGAACGTGCGCTGGCCGGCGACGGTGGCACCGTGCTGGAACTGATGACCTACCGCCTGTCCGACCACACCACCGCTGATGACGCGCGCCGCTACCGCGACGATGCCGAAGTGAAGGATGCCTGGCAGCGCGAGCCGATGCTGCGCCTGCGCAAGTACCTGATCAACGCCGGGGTGTGGAGCGAGGAAGAAGAAGCCGCCTGGACCGCCGAGTGCGGCGCGCGCGTGGACGAGGAAGTGAACCTGTACCTCAACACGCCGGTGCAGCCGGTCGAGGCGATGTTCGACTTCCTGTATGCCGATCCGCCGCCGGACCTGCTGGCCCAGCGTGCCCAGGCGATCGCCCTGGAGAAGCGCCATGGATGAGATCAAGAACGGCGCGCCCGGCGCGCACACCAACGCCGCCGACAGCGCTGCAGTCGCGCGCGGAGATGACAGCATGACCACCACCCCGATCACCCTCATCGAAGCCATCACCCAGGCGCTGGCCTGGGAGCTGGAACACGATCCGTCGGTGCTGGTGCTGGGCGAGGACGTGGGCGTCAACGGCGGCGTGTTCCGCGCCACTGCCGGCCTGCAGCAGCGCTTCGGCTCGGACCGCATCCTCGACACCCCGCTGGACGAAACCACCATCGCCGGCCTGACCATCGGCCTGGCCGCACAAGGCATGAAGCCGGTGGCCGAAGCCCAGTTCGATGGCTTCATGTACCCGATGGTCGACCATATCGTCTGCCACGCCGCACGCCTGCGTTACCGCACGCGTGGCCGCCTGCACTGCCCGATGGTGCTGCGCGTGCCGTGGGGCGGTGGCATCCGCGCGCCGGAACACCACAGCGAAGCCAACGAGGCGATCTTCACCAACGTGCCGGGCCTGCGCGTGGTGCTGCCGTCGTCGCCGCAGCGTGCCTACGGCCTGCTGCTGGCCGCGATCCGCGAGCCGGATCCGGTGATCTACATGGAGCCCAAGCGCATCTACCGCCAGTACAAGGAAGTGGTCGTCAACGACGGCGAAGCCTTGCCGCTGGACGTCTGCTTCGTGCTGCGCGACGGCACCGACGTGACCCTGGTGACTTGGGGCGCGCAGGTGAAGGAAGCCCTGGAAGCGGCCGACAAGCTGGCCGGGGAAGGCATCAGTGCCGAAGTCATCGACGTGGCCACGCTGCGCCCGCTGGACTTCGCCACCATCGCCGAATCGGTGGCCAAGACCGGCCGCTGCGTGATCGTGCAGGAGGCCCCGAAGACCGCGGGCTTCGGCGCCGAGATCGCCGCGCGCCTGGCCGAGGAATCGATCTACGACCTGCTGGCCCCGGTCGAGCGCGTCACTGGCTACGACACCCACATTCCGCTGTTCCGCCTGGAAATGAAGTACCTGCCGAGCGTTGAGCGGATCGTGGCGGCGGCCAAGCGCGCGGTGGCGGCCGGCTGACATGCGGGCCCGCCTTCTGGGGGCTTACCGCAGCCAGTATCCCAACCCGCTCCGGTTCCACACCGGCCAGATCGTCGAAGTAGGTGTACGTGACGAGGAATGGCCGGCGTTTGCCTGGGTACGCACCAACGATGGGCGCGCTGGATGGGCGCCCATCGCCTGGTTGCAGCTGCTGGACGAGGGTCGCGCCGAAGCCCTGTGCGACTACGACGCCCGCGAGCTGGATGTGGAAAGCGGCGAGATGGTGAAGCTTCATCACGAACACGGCGGGTGGTGGTGGTCCGAGCGCGCCAATGGCGCGACGGGTTGGCTGCCGGCCCGCGAACTGGAACTGCTGGAAGAGAACTGCAAATGAGCCAGACCAAGAACTTCAACCTGCCCGACCTGGGCGAAGGCCTGCCGGACGCGACCATCGTCGAGTGGTTCGTCAAGGAAGGCGATGTGATCAAGCTGGACGAGCCGCTGGTGTCGATGGAGACCGCCAAGGCCGTGGTGGAAGTGCCCTCGCCGTTCTCCGGCAAGGTGCTGAAGCTGTCCGGCGCTGCCGGCGACATCATCCCGACCGGTTCGGTGCTGGCCAGCTTCGAACTGGACCCGAACCTGCCGCAGCGCGCCGATGGCCAGGACACCGGCCACAGCCATGGTCACGCCGCACCGGCGGCGCCGGCTGCCGCACCGACCCCGCCGCCGCTGCCGGCTGCGGCCGCTCCGGTTGCCGCCGAGGACGCCAAGCCCGCCGCGGCCGAGCGTGACGACGCCGGTACCGTGGTCGGCGCGATGCAGAGCTCCAATGCCGTGCACGCCGAGCAGGCGCTGGCCGTCGGTGGCGTCAAGGCCGTGCCGGCCGTGCGTGCGATGGCGCGCAAGCTGGGCGTGGACCTGAGCCGCGTGGCCGCTACCGGCACCGATGGTGCGGTGACCATGGCCGACGTCAAGCAGGCCGCCGCCAACGGCACCGCCAAACTCGGCGCCGCCCCGGCACCGGTTGCCGCCGCGTATGCCGCCCCCACCCCGGCGCAGGTGTCTGCCCCGGTGCAGAGCGAAGCCCGCACCCCGCTGTCTGCGGCCGGCAAGCCGATGCGCACCCAGCCGCCGGGCGTGGTCGCCAAGGGCCAGCCGGAACCGCTGAAGGGCGTGCGCCGCAACATGGCCCGCGTCATGGCCGATGCGCACAGCAAGGTCGTGCCGACCACGCTGAACGACGACGCCGACATCCACGCCTGGCTGCCGGGCAACGACGTCACCGCCCGCCTGGTTCGCGCCATCGTCATTGCCGCACAGAAGGTGCCGGCCATGAACGCCTGGTTCGACGGTGAAGCGCTGACCCGCACCCTGCACGCCCAGGTGGACATCGGCATCGCCGTGGACACCGACGACGGCCTGTTCGTGCCGGCCCTGCGCAATGCCGACATGCTCGATGCACGCGGCATCCGCGAAGGCGTCAACCGCCTGCGTGAGCAGGTGGAATCGCGTTCGATCGCCGCCTCGGAACTGAGCGGCTACACCATCTCGCTGTCCAACTTCGGCATGTTCGCCGGCCGCTACGCGACCCCGGTCGTGGTGCCGCCGTGCGTGGCCATCGTCGGTGCCGGCCGTGCCCGCCACCAGATGACCCGGTGATGGGCGGCGTGGAAGCGCACAAGGTAATCCCGCTGTCGGTCACCTTCGACCACCGCGCGGCTACGGGTGGTGAAGCCGCCCGCTTCCTGCGCGCGATGATGGACGACCTGGCGCTGGCCAGCTGATCGGCCCCCTCTGAAACACAGGAAACGCCGGGCAATGCCCGGCGTTTTTTTGTGCCGCTCTATTGTAGAGCCGAGCCCTGCTCGGCTGCCTTGCAATATATCCACGTCATGCGTGGATGAAGGCAAGAAGCAAGCCGAGCATGGGCTCGGCTCCACAGATCGCCTGCGATCAATCGCGCGCGACCATTCCCTCGGCACGGCTGTACACACGCAGGCGATGGCCATCCGGGTCGGCGCCGACGAAGGTGTGGCCGAATTCCAGCGTCACCGGCGCCTGCAGGATCTGCACGCCGAGGGCGCGCCACGCATCGTGCATCTGCTGCACGGCGTCGGGGTTGGCGACCACCATCGCCAGTTCGGCGGCACCGGCCTGCGCGGACACCGGAGGCTGCACGTCATCGCGCTGCCACAGGCCGAGTGCGGCACCATCACCGAGCAGGAACAGCGCAAAGCCGGGCGACTGTTCAACCGGTGGTTTGCCGAGGATGCCACTGTAGAAGGTTGCGCTGGTGGCGACGTCGTGCACGTACTGCAGCAGGGTGCTGGGTGTGAACATGGGGAAGCTCCGTTGTTGGGAGCGTTCATGGTGGTACGGGCCTGCTGACAGATTCTGTCAGCAGATTTGTCTGTCGGTAGAGTCGACTGTTAGTCGACTGCTCTTCCTTCAGCCTGCTTGAAACCCCGCGCTGCGCGCGATAGTCGACTAACAGTCGACTCTCCCCCCGCTCCCCGCTGTTGCTGTGGCTATGAGCGATCCAGCCAGTCGGGTGCAATGCCCTGGGCCTTCTGCCAGCGCCGCAGCAGGGTGGCGCGCGGCACGCGGTAGCAGTCCTCCAGCACACGCACCTGGCGGATGCGATCCAGCCGGAAATGGCGGAAATCCTCGCGGTGCTCGCACCACGCCGCCAGCATCGGCACCTCATCGAAGTAGCCCAGCGCGAACGGCCAGACGACGCGCGCGCTGCGCTGGCCGTGCGCATCCTCGTAAGCGAACTTCAGGCGCTGCTGCGATCCCACGGCTTCGCGCACGGCCTGCAGACGCGCGGGGGAACCTTGCTCCCCGCGCGCGAAGGGCCAACGCGCAGGCCACTGTCACGCAATGCCTCGCGGCGTGCCGCGGGCAACACATGGGCGATACGCGCCAGGGCATCACGTGCGGCCTCGGCCAGCGCCGGCTCGGTGCGCGCGGCGACCCAGCGCAGGCCCAGCACCAGCGCGTCGATCTCGGCCGGTGGCAGGGTCATGGGAGGCAAGGTATCGCTGGGTGCCAGCTGGTAGCCGACGCCGGCCTCGCCACGCAGGTCGGCGCCCTGCTCGCGCAGGGTCTCGATATCGCGGTACAGCGTGCGCAGGCTGATGCCCAGCGCTTCGGCCAGCGCCTGCCCGGCCACCGGCCGTCGATGACGGCGCAGCAGCTGCAGCAGCTGGGTCAGGCGCAGCGCTCGCGACATCAGCCGACCAGCGTGCTCGACGCCACCACGTGCTCGCCCGGCTGCGGGGCCAACGCAGCCTCGACCAGCGCCCTGGCAATCTCGGTGGCCGGATTGATCCGCCACGCACGCGGCAACACCGGCCCCAAAGCACCCAGCACCGTCAGTGCCAGGCGTTCGCCGCGACGCACCTCGTTGCGCTCGCCCCCGATCAGCCCTGGGCGGACCAGGGTCAACGAGTTGAATCCCAGCGCGCGCAGGTCACGCTCCAGCTCGCCCTTCACCCGGCTGTAGAAGATCGACGACTGTGGATTGGCGCCGGCTGCGGAGTTCAGCACAAAGGCCTGCGCACCCTGCGCCTGCGCCAGGCGGGCGAACGCCAGCGGATAGTCGTGGTCGATACGGTGGAAGGCATCGCGGCTGCCGGCCTGGGCGATGGTGCTGCCCAGCGCGCAGATGACCGCGTCAACGCGCGCCCATTCTGGCGAAGTGGGCAACGCGTCGAATGCCAGCACCGGGTTCTCCAGCTTCCCGTGAGTCAACGCCAGGGGGCGGCGGGTCGGGGCAACCACGGCGCTGCAGCGCGGGTCGTCCAGCAGCCTGCGCAGGGTCAGCCCGCCGACCAGGCCGGTCGCCCCCAGCAACATCACGCGCATCACCACCTCCACTGCGGCATCCTGTCGCCCATCCTAGCCGTTCAAGCCCTCGGCGGCCGCGCCGATATGCTGGAACCAGTCCCTGCCAGCCCCAGGATTCGCTCCATGACGGACCAGCCCGACCACCGCCCTGCCCCCGGTACCGCCCTTGGGCCGCCGGCACGCGTGCGCGCGGTGGTGGACGATGGGCGGGGTGACCGCGTAGTGCTGCAGGGCGGCGGTGGCGTGGCGCTGCAGCAGCTGTTCGCAGGCGCCGATGCGCCGGAACCGCTGCTGGCGGCGTTCGCCAACGGCATGGCCACCCTGCCCGGCGAACTGGGCGACATGGGCGACCGCCTGCAGTCCGCACAGGCCAGCGCCGATTGGCCGCGCTATGGGCGCGCGATGCGGCAGCTGATCGACAAGTACATCCGCACCATCGAGCAGCATTCGCCGGACGGGCAGCCGGAAAGCCTGCGCCTGTCCGAGCAGCTGCGGCTGCTGCTGGGCGGTGCGGTGGTGGCCCTGCTGCAGCACGACCCGGACCTGCGCGAGCAAGCGCAGGCGCTGGCCCTGCGCCTGCGCCAATGGCAGCCGGGCACGGCCCTGGAACCCATCGAACAGGGCGTGCGCGAACTTGGCCACCAGGTCGGCGTGCGTGCCGAAAGCTGGCAGGAGCAGCAGGCGCTGCTGCTGGAGCTGTTCGCGCTGCTGCTGGAGAACGTCAGCGAACTGCTGGATGACCGCAGCTGGCTGCAGGGCCAGATCGCGGCGGTACGCCAGTTGCTGGACGGTCCGTTGGAAGCGGAAGCGGTCGAGCGCACCCGGGCCGAACTGCGCGAAGTGATCTACAAGCAGGGGCTGCTGCGCCAGGGCATCGACGATTCGAAGGCGGCGATGCGCGGGTTGATGGGCGAGTTCATCGAGCGCATGGATGGCATGGCCACCAGCACCGGCGAATACCACGACCGCATCGGCAGCTACGCGTTGCAGCTGCGCGAGGCGCGCAGCATCGCCGATCTCAACCAGCTGCTGCAGGAGGTGATGCGCGATACAGGCAAAGTGCAGCAGCAGGCCGCACAGGCCCGCGATCACCTGGCCAATGCGCGGCAGGAAGTGGAGCGCGCAGAGCAGCGCATTGCCGAGCTGGAGCAGGAACTGCGCGCCGCTGGTGACCTGGCACGCATCGATCCACTGACCCAGGCGCTGAACCGCCGTGGCCTGGACGAACTGCTGGAGCGCGAGCTGGCCCGCGCCGCACGCAACAACTCACCGCTGGGCGTAGCGGTGATCGACCTGGATGATTTCCACCAGACCAATGACGCGCATGGGCATGCCGGTGGCGATGCGCTGCTGCAGCACCTGGTGGCCGTGTGCAAGCTGCTGCTGCGCGCCACCGACGGCATCGCACGGCTGGGCGGCGACGAGTTCGTGCTGGTGCTGCCGGAAACCCAGGGCGCCGACAGCATGGCCACCGTGCAGCGCCTGCAGCGCTCGCTGGCCCATCGCGTGCTGACCGTGCAGGACCAGCGCGTGCCGGTGCATTTCAGCGCCGGGCTGGCGCAGTGGCAGCCCGGTGACGATACCGAAACCCTGCTGCGGCGTGCCGATGACGCGCTGTATGCGGCCAAGCGGCAGGGCAAGAACCGGGTGCAGGCGGGGTGATCGTGGAATGGGGTCAGATCCCTTTTCCAACGGGAAAAGGGATCTGACCCCGAGGGTCTACGGGCTTATTTACCGCGCAGCTTCTGGAACCCGGTCACCGCTGCCAGCACGATGGCGCCGGCGATGATGCCGACCACCATGTTGCCCACCGCGCTCACCAGCCAGCCCCACTGCCCTTCGCCGCCCAGCGCCTGCACCGCGTGGTGCAGGGCCGGCACGTTGTGCACGAGGATGCCGCCGCCGACCAGGAACATGGCGATGGTGCCGGCCACCGACAGGAACTTCATCAGCCACGGCGCCGACGCCACCAGCCCGCGACCGAAGGCGGCAATGGCACCGCCCTTGCGCGACAGGTACAGCCCAGCGTCATCGAGCTTGACGATGCCCGCCACCAGTCCGTAGACGAACACGGTCATCGCCAGTGCGACCACGCTCAGCGTGAGGATCTGGTTGGTGAACGACGCAGTGGCGACCACGCCCAGGGTGAGCACGATGATCTCGGCCGAAAGGATGAAGTCGGTGCGGATCGCGCCCTTCACCTTGTCCTTCTCCCACGCGACCATGTCCACCTGCGCGTCAGCCAGCGCCTTGCGGCGTTCGGCCTGGCGTTCGGCATCGTCGTCGGAGGAATGCAGGAAGCGGTGCGCCAGCTTCTCCACGCCTTCGAAGCACAGGAAGGCACCGCCGATCATCATCAGCGGCACGATCAGCGGCACGTTCCAGCCGCGGCTGCGCAGCCAGGCTTCCAACGCACTGATCGCCAGGGCCGCCGGCACCAGGATCACCTTGTTGACCAGCGAGCCCTTGGCCACCGCCCACACCACTGGCAGCTCGCGGTTGGCGTTGACCCCGGTCACCTGCTGCGCGTTCAGCGCCAGGTCGTCGCCCAGCACACCGGCGGTCTTCTTCGCGGCGACCTTGGTGAGCACCGAGACATCGTCGAGCAGGGAGGCGATATCGTCGAGCAGGGCGAACAGGCTGGCACCGGCCATGGGGCGTCCAAGAGAGGGAATGCGCCGATTCTGACCGATCCGCCGGTCTCTGCGATAGCCGCGGGGTTCACCGCATGCCCACCTTCCCCCGGCGACACTGCCGAATCCGGACATTGCCGGCCAGCGGCCGGCACTACCGTCCTTGCCGCATGGGAGTTCCGCTTGAGCAATCCGCCCACCGCCAATGGCAATCCCCCGCTGGTCAAAGGCATGAACCGGCGCAGCCAGATCCTGCGCCTGCTGATGCGCTACCGCCATTCGGGCGTTTTCTCGGGCATGAACCTGGACGTCGCCAGCAACCAGGCCGACGTGCCCGCCGATGGCAACCCGGAGCAGTTCGTCAGTGACCTGGAGGCCTTGGGGCCGACCTTCGTCAAGCTGGGCCAGATGCTGTCCACCCGCCCGGACATGGTACCGGTGGAGTTCGCCACCGCCCTGGAACGCATGCAGGAAAAGGTGGCGCCGATCCCGGTCGAGCGCATCCACGCCATCATCGAGCAGGAGCTGGGCGTGGGGGTTAGCAAGCTGTTTGCCTCGTTCGATCCCGAGCCGTTGGGCTGTGCGTCGATCGCGCAGGTGCATCGCGCGGTGCTGCATGATGGCCGCCAGGTGGCGGTGAAAGTGCAGAAGCCTGAGGTGGCCGCGCAGCTGCGCTCGGACCTGGAAGCGCTGCGCAGCTTTGCGCTGGCCGCCGATCACCTGACCCAGGTGGGCCGCCGCGTGCGCCTGCGCGATTGGCTCAACGAGTTCGCCAAGACCCTGATGCAGGAGCTGGACTACCACGCCGAGGCCGAGAATCTGGCCCGCTTCGGACGGCATCTGCGGCCCTTCCGCCGCCTGTGGGTGCCGCAGCCGATCTGGGACTACAGCAGCCAGCGCGTGCTGACCATGGAGCTCGCCACCGGCGTGCGCGTGGATGCGATCTCTGGCGTGCGCCGCACCGAGCAGGACATGGATCCGCTGGCAGCGGCGCTCATCCGCGGCTATCTGGACCAGATCTTCGTGCATGGCGAGATCCATGCCGACCCGCACCCGGGCAACCTGCGGGTGATGCCCGATGGCCGGCTGGCGATCTTCGACCTGGGCATGGTCGCGCACATGCCGCCGCGCCTGCGCGAGCGGCTGCTGAAGATCCTGTTCGCCGCCGTCGATGGCCGCGGCGAAGAGGTGGCCGACGATCTGATCAGCATCAGCACGCGGCTGGAGGCCTTCGACGAAGAGCGCTACCTGCGTGAGACCGGCCAGCTGATCGCGCGCTACGCCGCCAGTGGCAGCTTCTCGGAAGGCCGCGTGGTGCTGGACATGGTGCGCATCGCCACCGCCTGCGGCCTGCGCACGCCGCCGGAACTGAGCCTGCTGGGCAAGGCCCTGCTCAACCTGGAAACCGTGTGCCGGCTGCTGGCACCGGAGCTGGACACGCGCCGCATCGTCGAGCGCCAGCTGCAGCACGTGATGCGCGCGCGCCTGAAGAAATCCCTGTCGGCGGCCAACATCGCCAGCGAGGCGATGGAGCTGCAGCAGCTGCTGCGCGATGGGCCGCGCAAGCTGTCGGACATCATGGCGCTGCTGGCCGAGAACCGCCTGCAGATGAAGGTGACCGGGCTGGAAGAATCGCGGTTGATGGAGAACCTGCAGAAGATCGCCAACCGCGTGGCGGCCGGCATCATCAGCGCCGCGTTGATCATGGCTGCGGCAATGATGATGAAGATCGACACCGGCTGGCACCTGTTCGGCTATCCCCTGATCGCACTGATACTGCTGCTGATCGGCGTGGTGCTGGGACTGGGCATCGTCACCAGTGCATTGCTGTTCGATCGCCGCGCGCGGGCACGCGAGGAACGCGGGCACCGCTGATGCATTGGCGAAAAAGCCGCGTATTCATGCGGTTTTTAATGCAATCCAACGAAGCCTTTCACGCTCGTTTTACCTTCGCGGCGTGATCGCGCGCGCGTCATTCCAACAAACATTTCAGTCAGGTTCGTGCATGCACTATCGGGTCATCGGCCTGTCATGTGGATGTGCTTGCAGCAGCGCCGGTCGGATGGACACGCGTCGGTACGACGTCCATCACCACCACCCCGTCACTGCCGAAGCTGCCTATGCTCTGGATACTGCTGCTGTCGTTGTTGCTGCTGTGCTGGCTGTTCCTCGCGTCCGACAAGTGGGTGTGGTGGAAGGCCGGTGCATTCTCGCTGCTACTGCTGATGCTCAGCGCGTGGTGGCTGATCGACAAGCTGTCCGGGGATGGGCTCAACGCCGCCACGCTTTATCACCTCGGCGCCGACATGGAAGGCGCTGGTGTCTCCGACTTCAAGGGCTACATCGCCGGCTTCATCGTGCTGGCGCTGGTCTCGCTGCTGCCGCTGTTTGCCACGCGGGTGAAGCGCTGGCGCCGGCCCGGCCACGGTGGTGCGCTGTTCGCCGGTTTCGCGACCGTGTGGGTGGCCACGATCCTGATCAGTCCGCTGGCCCGTGACGGCCAACGCCTCTACCAGCAGCTGCGCCCGGTCGATTTCGCCCGCATCGCCCCCGAGTACCAAGTGCCGACGCAGCCGTTGCAGCGCCCGCGCAACATCGTATGGATCTACGGCGAGAGCCTGGAACGCACCTATCTGGACGAGGCCGTGTTTCCCGGCCTGATGCCCAACCTCAACCGCCTGGCATCCGAGTCGCTGGACGTACGTGGCCTGGCCTCGGCCGAAGGCAGCGGTTGGACCATCGCCGGCCTGGTGTCGTCAATGTGTGGCGTGCCGCTGACCACCTCGCAGGGCGACGAGAACAGCATGGACCGCATGGGCAGTTTCCTGCCCAAGGCGGTGTGCCTGGGCGACTACCTGAAGCAGCAGGGCTACACCAACCATTACCTGGGCGGCGCCAACGGCCAGTTCGCCGGCAAGGGCCAGTTCCTGGCCAGCCATGGCTTTGACGAAGTGCATGACCTGGCATGGTTCAAGCAGCAGAAGAAGATCGGCCGCATCCACTACTCGGCCTGGGGCGTGCACGACGACGTGCTGCTGGACACCGCCTACCAGCGCTTCGAGCAGCTCTCACGCGCCGGTTCACCGTTCATGCTGACCACGCTGACCATGGACACCCACCACCCGGCGGGCCACCTGCCGGTGTCGTGCAAGGGCGAGCGCTACCGGAGCGGGTACGGCAACATCGGCCTGCTCAATGCACTCAAGTGCACCGACCGCCTGATCTCACAGCTGGTCGAGCGTATCCAGGCCAGCCCGTATGGGAAGGACACGCTGATCGTGATCGCCTCCGACCACCTGGCGATGCCCAACGACCTCAGCCACGTGCTGGCCAAGCAGAAGCGCGAGAACCTGCTGCTGTTCCTCGGCGACGGCATTGCCCCGCAGCAGCTCAGTGCCGACGCTGGCACCACCCTGGATTCCGGTGCGACCCTGCTCAGCCTGCTGGACCCGAACCTGAAGACGATGGGCTTTGGCCGCTCGCTGATCGACCCGCAGCGCGCGCCCAGTGCCAGCGTGGCCGCGCGGCGCGATGATGGCCGCGACTACCCGCAGTACCTGGCCTTCGCCCGTTCGCTGTGGCTGGGCCAGCCGACCCGCGAACTGAAGATCGATGGCGATGACCAGGTGGTCGTTGGCCTGCAGCACGTGCAGCCGCCGGTGCTGCTGGAGTACGACAAGGAGTGGGGCTTGAAGTCGGTGTACCTGGAAAACACCTCGCGCCAGTTCGATGATGCCAACCCGGACAACACCCTGGCCTACGTCGACCGTTGCACCGCGTTCGAGGACGGCTCGGCCGATGGTGACTGGTGCGCCCTGCTCGTCAACCGCGACAACGGCTTCAAGCTGTACCGCGACAACGACCTGCGCGGTGGCATCGCGGTGGATGCACCGCTGGATACGCTCCAGGGCCCGCGCCCGAGCGTGCGCCAGGCACACATGATCACCCAGAAGGGACGCCGTACGCGTGCCGGCCAGTACATGCTGCAACTGGTGGCGAGCACGCGCCCGGACCGCGGTTTCTGGATCGAAGCGGTGTCCTCGCAGCGCAAGGTGGTACTGGCCCAGCAGTGGGTACAGCCCGATGCCAACGGCAAGATCAACGTGTCGTTCGGGTTGGATCACGAAGTGGACGATCTGGAGATCCGCGCGTGGTTGAACCACGCCGAGAAGCTGGCGGTGGATACGTTCGCACTGGTGCCCTCGCGCAGCCGACCGCGGGGTAGGGCTATTTGCAGGGCTGCGCCCTGCACCCGCTACAAACCGGAGCAACGGCAACAGCAACAGCGTGCATTCCGTGGTTGGGCGGGGCGGTGTCGGAGTGCGGGGACGCCGTAAATCCGTCCCTGGAGGTTGGCAGCCGCATCCATGCGGCTGACACCCCGCACTCCGACACCGCCCCACCTCTGACAGAGTCCTGCGGCTGTCGGTAGGTGCAGACCTTGGTCGACACTTTTGTGAGATATCGAAATCAATCTGGGGTCAGATCCGTTTTCCGGAGGAAAACGGATCTGACCCCAAAAGCAATTCCAAAAGATCGCGGAAAACTGTCGAAGGCGGGGTGGGTCCGGTTGCGGGGGCGTGAGCCGCATGGATGCGGCGACCGAGCTTACATGGGTGAGGGCGCTTCGCTTGCGAAGCACTGCTTCGCAACCGCCCGAACGCGCAGCCGCCAGCGGCTGGGCCGGGCCCCGGAGGGGTACCTGCAGCGGCCCCCGCAACCGGACCCACCCCGCCATCCCACAGGAAACCAGCTTTTGTCGTTGCCGTTGCCGTAGCTCCGGCTTGTAGCGGGTGCAGGGCGCAGCCCTGCAAAGAAACCCCTACTCCTGCGGATCGCGGATGATGTGGATGTCGGTCGGGGTCGACAGCGGAATGTTCCGCTCGGCCAGGATCTGCAACAGGCTGAAGTACAGGTCGCTGCGGGTGGCGTACACCTGCCGCGGGCTGGCCACGTAAGCGAAGCTGTTGATGGTGATCTGGCCACCGGCAATGCTGTCGATGTAGACCGTCGGTGCCGGCTGTTTCAGCACGTTGGTGTGCGCGGTGTACGCATCCAGCAGCGCCTGCCGCAGATTGCCGACATCCGTGCTGGGCGGCACCGCGAACTGGATCTGGATGCGGCCCTGGTTGTTGCCCATCGTCATGTTGCGCACGGTCTTGGTGACCAGCTCGGAGTTGGGCACGATCAACGTCGACTTGTCGCCCACCTGGATCTCGGTCGATCGCAGGCTGATGCGGCGGATGTCGCCCTCCTGGTCGCCCAGCTTCACCCAGTCGCCGATCTTCACCGGCCGCTCGGCCAGCAGGATCAGGCCGGAAACAAAGTTCTGGGTGATCACCTGCAGGCCGAAACCGATACCCACCGACAGCGCGCTGACCAGCAATGCCAGCTTGCTCAGCTGCAGGCCCATCGCCGACAGCGCCCAGATCACCGCGATGATGATGCCCACATAGCGGGCAACGGTACTCACCGAATTGCGCGCGCCCAGATCCAGCTCGGTCTTGGGCAGGTAGGTGTCGGTCAGCCAGCGCTGTACCAGCTGGGTAACGGCCAGGCCAGCCAGCAGCACCAGCACCGCCAGCACGATGCGCACCGGCTCCAGCTTGGTTCCGCCAATGTCGAATCCAGAGGTGAACAGCGAAGAGAAGCGCTCCACCACCGCGCCGATGTTGCCGAACGGTGCCACCAGCGCCAGCAGCGCGATCAGTACGACGATGGTGCGCAACGCCGCCGACAGCAGCACGCCCGCCTGTTCCAGCCGCGATACGCTCAGGCCGGTGCTGAGCAGGATGGTCTGGCCGACCTTGCTGTCGGCGTTGAGCATCCAGGTGCTCAGGTCATCGACGAACTTGAACAGCAGGGTTGCGGCCAGCACGACGATGCTGCCGCCGATCAGCTGCTGGTTCACGAACTTGGCGAAATTCAGGTAGCCCAGCAACGTGGCAACGATGGCCGCCACCACCGCGATATTGCCCGCTACCCGGGCCAGCACCAGCCAGCTGCTGCGGCGCACGGGCGTGGTTGCCCCCACGCCATCGGCCTGTGCTTCCAGCTTGGCCTCGGCCTCGGCGGTCTGCCGGCGATGCAGGCGCGCCAGGGTCACCAGCATGGCCATGATCAGGCCGAGGTAGGTCAGGGCAATCAGGCCGTCCAACGCCACCGTGGTGACGTCGCTGGTGCGCGTAGCCTGGTCGAGGGCCACCAGCACCGTGCTCAGCCAGGCCAGCGCCGCCGCACCCCAGGCATATTTGCGCAGCTTCAGCGCGGCGGTGTCGTCCAGGTTCAACAGCCGCCATGACGGGCGCTTGGGCACCAGCAGGCAGGCGCTGAGCGCGGCAATGAACGCCGCACGGAAGGTGGCGGTCTCCAGGCCGTCGGCCACGACCTGCAAGCGCGGCGCGATGGCATCGATCGCATCCAGCGCCGCCATCAGTACCACCACGGCATAACCGGGCAGCAGCGTGCCCACCAGCAGCAGCCACATCGCCAGGCCAGACCGGCGCAGTCGTCCATCAGGCGCGCGCTCGGACGCGGCGAACTGCCGCCCCAGCCTGCGCAGCCACAACCGCAGCGGGAACATCATCACCAGCGCGGCCAGCAGGCCCAGCAACGGCGTGCCCCAGCCATGGGTGCGGATGCCGGCCACCAGCGCGTCACGCCCCTGCTCGGCCAACGGCGCAACGCGCGCGATATCGATCGGCAGGCGCTCGGCCACCTTGCTCCACAACGCAGGCGACAGCGGCGAGGCGACCTTCTGGCCCAGTTCTTCCGTACGTTGTGCGGTGCGCTGCTGCTCGATGTCCGCCGCCAGCTGCTGTGCACGCACGGCACTGGCCTTGGCCTGGGCCACCGACGCGGCCAGGGCGTCGCGCTGCCTGGTTATGGCCCGTCGCTGCGCTGCCAGCTCCGGCGGCTCCGTGGTGCCCTCGGCAGGCGTCCCCAGCTGCGCCAGCTGCTCGTTGATGCGATCCAGCTGGGGCTGCAGTGCCTTTTCCAGTGCCTCGGCGTCACGCCGTGCCTGCGAGGCATTCTCGGACAGCATCGCCAGCGTCTCGGTGGCTTCCGCATCGCCACGTTTGCGCTCGACATCCTTCAACCGCGAATCGATGTCCGCCAGCTGTTGCTTGGGCGTGGGGTCCTCCTCCTGCGCCAGCACCGGCGCGGACAGCAGGAAGGCAGTGCACAGCAGCAGGGCCCACCAGGGCCCTCGTGCACGGATCGATCGCAGGAAAGAAGACACGCAGCCACACCGGTTCGCGCGGACCACCGCGCCTGCGCGCGACTATACGGCAGAGGCGGTAAAGGACGGATGGGGGACGCGCAGCAGTATCAGTACTTGAGGCGCAGCTCTTCCACGGTCGGCTGCTGCAGCGCGTACCAGTCCTGGAACTCTTCCTCGGTGATCTCATCGGGCGCATATACCGCCACCGGGTGCCACTCGTGGTCGGTCGGCAGTGGCTGGCGCGGGCCGGCTCGCAGGCTGTAGCTGACGCCCTCGTAGTCGACCAGATCATCGACCTGCGGCCACTGTTCGCGTGCGAACGCGGATTCACTCTTCAACAGGATCACCTGGTACATCGGCACCTCCACCTTGGTTGGATCAGGAAAACACGGCGCTGGCGGCAGGATACCGCCATGCCGGTGACAACAGGCACGTCGCAGCGGCGACGGATCGTTCTGGACACGGCCATCGCCCCGGCTTCACCCGCCCATGGCGAGCCCATCGGCATCGTGGAGGCCCGCCCCTGCCACGATGACCGATGACCGAGCACCCGCCGCTGAAGACCGTCGCCGACCTCAAGCTGCCGCGCTACCTGGGCACCTGGTACGAGATCGCGCGCCTACCGATGCGCCACGAGCCGGAAGGCTGCACCGATGTGTCGGCGCACTACACCCTGCTCGACAACGGCAATGTCGGCGTCACCAACCGCTGCCGCATGGACGGCGAGATCGAAGAGGCCACCGGCGAGGCCTGCGCCGTCGACAACGACAGCGCGCGCCTGGAGGTCAGTTTCCTGCCCAAGGGCCTGCGCTGGCTGCCGTTCGCCAAGGGCGACTATTGGGTGATCCAGGTCGCCCCGGACTACAGCGTCTCGCTGGTCGGCAGCCCGGATCGCAAGTACCTGTGGCTGCTGGCGCGCGAGCCACGCCTGGACGCGACCGTGCAGGACCATTATCTGGCCGCGGCCCGCCTGCAGGGCTTCGATCTGTCCGAACTGATCCAGACCCCGCATACCGGCCACCCCACCGCCTGAGCACGACCACGCATGGACCTGAAAAGTGGCTACCCCTGGTGGGCAGTGCGCAACGGACTGCTGCAGGCCTTTCCCCCGCTGGAGCAGGATCTGCGCTGCGACGTGCTGGTGGTCGGTGGCGGCATCACCGGTGCGCTGATCGCCGACGAACTGTCCGCCCACGGCCACGAGGTGGCGGTGATCGAGCAGCGCGACATCGGCTGGGGCAGCACGGCGGCCAGCACCGCGCTGTTGCAGTATGAGATCGATACCCATCTGCTGGAACTGGCCGAGCGCTATGGCAAGGATGCCGCCGCCCTGGCCTACCTTGCCTGTGCCGACGCGATCCCGGCGCTGGCTGAAGTGGCACGCGGGCTGAAGGAGGTGGACTTCCGGCAGATGGACAGCCTGTACCTGGCCAGCCGGCGGCGCGACGTGCCGCGCCTGATGGCCGAAGGAGCTGCACGCCGTGATATTGGACTGGACGCGCGTTGGCTGGACCGCGAAGCCCTGCGCGAACGCTTCGACGTGGATGCCGGCGGCGCCCTGCTGACCCGCCAGGCGGCGCGGGTCGATCCCTACTGCCTCACCTACGGCCTGCTTAAACGCGTGCGCCGTCGCGGCGGCCATGTGCACGACCGCACCGTGCTGCACACGCTCAAGCCTGGCGCGCAGGGCGCAACGGCGATGACCGAGGCCGGCGCCACGGTCCGTGCCCGCCACGTGGTCCTGGCCATGGGCTACGCCAACCAGCGTTGGCTTGAACAGCGGGTCGCGCGCAACCGCAGCAGCTACGCCTTCATCACCGACCCGATCGATGCAGGCACGCTGGGCCGGCTGCAGCGCACGATGGTGTGGGAGAGCGCACGCCCGTACCTGTACCTGCGCGCCACCGGCGACCGCCGCCTGCTGGTGGGTGGGCTGGATGACGCCATCGATATCCCGGCGCGGCGCGACCGGCGCGTGCAGCGCAAGGCCGAAAAGCTGATGGATCAGCTGCTGCACTGGTTCCCGCGGCTGGACCCGGTGCCCGCCTTTTCCTGGGCCGGCACCTTCGCCGAAACCGCCGACGGCCTGCCCTTCTTCGGCCCGCACGCGCAGTGGGGGCCGCGGGTCCATTTCGCCATGGCCTACGGCGGCAACGGCATCACCTATTCGATGATCGGCGCCCAACTGCTGCGCGCCCGGATCGAGCGGCGCAGGCATGCGCTGGAAGGGCTGTTCGGGTTCGGGCGGTTGTGACCTGCAGCCGGCCGTGGCCGGCTCTACCCCAATCCGGGGCCGACAGGCATCATTCAAGCAACCCCTGCTAGCGTCGGCCTGTACCGCCGCGTGTTGCGTGGCCACCTGTTCGCTGGAGCGCCGTCATGATCCGCCCCTGACCCTGCTGCTGTGCCTGGCCCTGCCGGGAACCGTGCTGGCCCAGTCCGCCGCCGGCGCCACCGCGCCGCAGGCTGCCGGCCTGGACCTGACGCTGCCGCAGGCGCCGATGCGCTATCTCAACGACCCGGCCCTGCAGCAGGACCCGCCCGGCACCTATTACGGTGACAAGAGCGGCCCGCGCGTGCACGACGACGCGAAGATCGCCGACGTCACCGACGACAAGGTCAAGGTGTCCGGCAGTTTCACCACCGGCATCGGCTATTCCAAGAACGGTGGCAACAGCCACTACAACGCGGCCACGCTGAACCTGAGCAAGAACTACACCACCGATGAGGGCAAGACCCACGGGGTCAACGTCAACATCCACGTGAGCGAAGGCAAGGGACCGGGCTTCTTCGGTCCGTATGGCGGCTATTACGGCCGCGGCCCGGGCTATTGGGACTACCCGCCGCCGTACGGCTGGTAAGCTCCGCGCCGGGCCCGGGCCGACCCAGGTGGCCGCTATCGCTGCGTACGCTTGGTAGATGTCGACCTTGGTCGGCACGCTTTCTCCCCGTGTGCCGGCCAGCGGCCGGCATCTACCGGTACCTATGCCCGGTAGGTGTCGACCTTGGTCGACACGCTTTCTCCCCGTGAGCCGGCCAGCGGCCGGCACCTACCGGCACGCGAATCAATCCAGCCAGCCATCGCGCTCGCTGTGCAGGATGCGGCCGTCATAGCCGCTCAGGCGCACCTCTACCTTCTGGTTGCGGGCATTGCGGGCTTCCAGCGACCAGGTCGCACCATCGCGTTCCAGCGAATGGATCTCGCGCAGGCCATGCGACTGCGCCCGTGCCAGCACCTGCTCGGTGGTCAGCAGCGCGCGGCCGCTGTGCTCATCGAAGATCTCGCCGGTCTTCGGGTCCACGTAGACTTCGCTGAAGCGGCCATCGGCGCGGCTCACGTCGGCTTCCCACAGGCCGTCATCGCGTTCGATCTCGTGGATCTGGGTGTAGCCGGCCTTGCGCAGGGTCTGTTCGACCTGGGCCATGCCCAGCGGTGCGGCCTGTGCGGCCGGTGCAATGGCCAGCAGGGCAACGGTGGCGAGGGTGAGCGACTTCAACATGGGGGTTCTCCTGTTCGTGTTCGTGGCCGGACCATCCCGGCAACGCCACGATGCATGCCTCGGTTAACAGCGCCTTAGCCGTGGCTGTTAGCCGGCTGTTAGTCATCCCCGGCACACTCGCGCCTGAACCCCTCCTTCTTTCTTTCTGCACCCGCATGCTTCCCACCCTGCCCCTGCTGCTGGCCCTGGCCGGCTCCCCGATCGCCGCCGCGCCCGTACAGGACCCGGCGCAGCAGGTCGCGCGCCGTGCCGTGCAGCAGGGCCGCTACGTGCCGCTGGAAAGCGTGGTGCGCGATGCGCTCAAGCGCTACCCGGGCCAGCTCCTGGAAGTGGAGCTGGACGACGGCGTCTACGAAGTGGAGATCCTGCGCGGCGACGGCGTAGTAGTGGAGCTGGACTATGATGCGCGCAGCGGAAAGCTGCTGAAGACGGAGCTCGACGACTGATGCGCATCCTGTTGGCCGAAGACGATGCCGCACTGGCACAGCGCCTGGTGCCCCTGCTGGAACAGGCCGGCTATGTGGTGGCGGTGGTCGCTGACGGCCGCGAGGCCGAGGAGATCGGCCAGGTCGAAGACCTGCAGGCCGCCATCGTCGACTTGGGCCTGCCCGGGCTGGACGGACTGAGCATGATCGAGCGCTGGCGCGGCAATGGCCGCAGCTTTCCGGTGCTGGTGCTGACCGCGCGGGCGCGCTGGCACGACAAGCTGGCTGGCTTCGATGCCGGCGCCGACGACTACCTGACCAAACCGTTCCAGGCCGACGAACTGGTGCTGCGGCTGCGCGCACTGATCCGTCGCAGCCATGGCCACGCCAGCCCGCGCCTGCACTGCGGCCCGCTGCAGCTGGACGTCAACGCCGGCCGCTTTGAGCTGGATGGGCAGGCGCTGCCGCTCAGTCCGCAGGAGTTCCGCCTGCTCAGCTACTTCATCCATCACAGCGGACAGGTGATCGGCCGCGACCGGCTGGGCGAGCAGGTGTTCGACGGTGGCCACGACCCGGACTCCAATGCACTGGACGTGCTGCTCGGACGCGTGCGACGCAAGCTCGGCATCGACCTGATCCAGACCGTGCGCGGCCAGGGCTGGCGGCTGGCCGCGCCGTGAGCCGGCAACCATCGCTGCGACGGCGCCTGCTGCTGGCCGGCGGCGTCGGCCTGCTGCTGGTCTCGCTGCTGGCCAGCGCGTTGCTGGGCGAGCTGTTCAAGCGCAGCGCGCGCGACCGCCTCGACCACGAACTGCAGCAGGACATGCTGACCCTGCTGGCGCAGGCCGAAGTGGATGCGGACGGACAGCTGCGCCTGCGCCAGGAACCCAATGACGCACGCTTCCAGCGCGTGTTCTCCGGTGCCTACTGGCAGATCGCCGGTGCCGATGGCCGCGTGCTGCTGCAGTCACGCTCGCTGTGGGATGAAACCCTGCCGGCGCCGGTTGCCGGGCCGGCCACCCGCAACCTGCCCGGGCCGCTGCAGCAATCCCTGCGCGCACGCGTGCAGCAGGTGCGCCTGCCGCGCGCCAGCGAACCGTTCGTGGCCGTGGTTGCCACTGATCGCAGTGCGTTGGATGCGGATGTCGCTGCATTCCGCAAGCGCACCGCCATCGCGCTGGGCGTGCTGGTCGCCGCCTGGCTGGCGGTGCTGGCCAGCCAGGTGCACTTCGGCCTGCGCCCACTGCATCGCCTCGGTGCGCAGCTGGAACGGGTACGGCGCGGCGATGCGCAGCGCATCGAAACCCAAGGGCTGGGCGCGGAAGTCGCACCGCTGGGGGAAGAACTCAACGCGCTGCTGGACCACCAGCAACGCATGGTCGCGCGCGCACGCACCAGTGCACAGGATCTGGCGCATGCGCTGAAAACCCCGCTGAGCGTACTGGCCACCGAAGCCGACGGCGATGGCGCGCACTGGCGGGCCACCGTGCGCGAGCAGAGTGCGCGTATGCAGGCCAGTGTCGACCGTTACCTGGCTGCAGGACTGGCCGCCGACCATCGCCAGCGGACCGGCGTGGCGGCCGTCGCTCAGGCGATGTGCCGGCTGATGGCACGCGTGCATGGCGAACGTGGCATCACGTTCACGGCGGCCGGTATCGAACCGGCGCTGCAGTTCGCCGGTGCCAGTGCGGACTTGGAGGAGATGCTGGGCAACCTGCTGGACAATGCCGGGCGCTGGGCACAGCGGCAGGTCCAGGTCAGCGCGGAAGCCGACGACGGCCAGTTGCGCATTGAGGTCCGCGACGACGGCCCCGGCCTGGCCGCAGACGCCCTGCAACGGGTCACCCAGCGTGGCGTGCGGCTGGATGAGCGCGTGGGCAGCAGTGGATTGGGGCTGGCGATCGTGGGCGATATCGCCGCCAGTTATGGCGGGCGCCTGGCGCTGGAGAATGTACAGCTGGGCCTGCGCGCGACGTTGTGGCTGCCGGTGGGGTGAAACGACCAACCTGACGGTGGGTAGTGCCGGCCGCTGGCCGGCAACCACGTGGTCACCAGGAACACCCTGCGGAAGCCGGCCAGCGGCCGGCTCTACCAAGCGCCAATCCGACCGGTCGCCGTGCATCAAGCATCAACGGTGATGCATCCACCAGCAATCAATTGCGTCCAGCACGATGTGGATGATCAGACCGATGCCGAACAACCGCGTTTTCCTCGGTACGCACAGGCCCGCATAGACCGCGATGGCCGGTGCGGTGTGCAGCGGGTGGAAACCGATGCTGCAGCGGTTCGGTGCGTAGATCGGATCGGCCAACAGGTGGTCCAGGTCGATGATCCAGCCCAGCAACAGCAGCAGCCACGCCGAGGCGAAGCGTTTGCGCCAGAACAGCCATGCCAGCAACGCTGGCACGGCGGCATGCAGGAACAGGTGGAAGATCGCGCGCGCGCTCATCGCAACGGTAGCGCCGGGCAAGCCCGGCGCTCTCCATCAGACCAGCGGTTCGTCAGACAGGTAGGTGTAACCGGTCAGGCCGGCTTCCAACGCTTCGGACAGTTCCTGCGCGCGTTCCGGCGACAGCTGCGCTGCAGCCACGCGCTGCGCATAGGTCGCCCGCAGTTCGTCCAGGCGGTAACCCACGTAGTCCAGCATCACGTCGGTGGTATCGCCACGGCGCTGCTGGGTAATGGCATAGCCATCGGCATCGGCCAGCACTTCCACCGCGTCGGTATCGCCGAACAGGTTATGGATGTCGCCCAGGATTTCCTGGTAGGCGCCGACCATGAAGAAGCCGATGCGGTAGCTCTCGCCCGGCTTCATCTTGTGCAGCGGCAGCGAGCTGTCCAGGCTCTCGTTCTCGACATAGGTTTCCACCATGCCGTCCGAATCGCAGGTCATGTCGGCGATGATGCCGCGGCGGTCCGGGGTTTCATCCAGGCGCTCGATCGGCACGATCGGGAACACCTGGTCGATCGCCCACACGTCCGGGATCGATTCGAACACGCTGAAGTTGACGAAATACTTGTCGACCAGGCGCTCGTTCAGTTCGTCCAGCACCGGGCGATGGCTCTTCTCGTCATAGCTCAGGCGCGCACGCACGCCGTGGGCGATGGCGTAGAACAGATCGTCGATGCGCGCACGCTGCGGCAGGTCGATCTGGCCCAGCGCGTAGCTGGCCAGGCCTTCGGCATGGAAATGCTGGGCTTCCTGGAACAGTTCCACCGCCGGGCGCACGTCCAGCTCGTCATGGATCTCGCGCAGGTGGCGAATCGCCGCCGGCTCGTCGTCGTGCTGGTCCGGCACGCGGCCTTCCTGCGCCTCTTCCACTTCCGAGACGTTGGCGATCAGCACCGCGTGGTGCGCGGTCATCGCGCGGCCGCACTCGGTGACGATGCGCGGTGGGGTCAGGCCGAACTCTTCGCAGGCATTGGCCAGCGGCTGCACGATGTTGCTGGCGTAGGAATGCAGGCCGTAGTTGATCGAGCAGAAGCTGCGCGAACGGGTGCCTTCATAGTCCACGCCCAGGCCACCGCCCACATCGACGTGGGTGATCTTCGCGCCCAGGCGCGACAGCTCCACGAAGTAGCGGGTGGCTTCGCGCATGCCGTTGGCGATGTCGCGCACGTTGGAGATCTGCGAGCCCATGTGGAAGTGCAGCAGGTTCAGGCAGTCGGCGTACTCGGTGTCACGCAGCGACTTCCACAGGTCCAGCAGCTGGCGCGGCGACAGGCCGAACTTGGCCTTGTCGCCACCGCTGTTCTGCCACTTGCCGGCGCCCAGCGAGGCCAGGCGCATGCGCACGCCCAGGCCCGGCTTCACGTCCAGCGCCTTGGACTCTTCCAGCACCAGCTTCAGCTCGGACGGCTTCTCGATGACGATGAAGGTCTGCAGGCCCAGCTTGCGGCCGATCAGGGCCAGGCGGATGTACTCGCGGTCCTTGTAGCCGTTGCAGACGATCAGCCCGCCCGGGCGCGACAGCGCCAGCACGGCCATCAGCTCGGGCTTGCTGCCCGCTTCCAGGCCGAAGCCCTCGCCGTGGTGGCTGGCCAGGGTGCCGGCCACGCCGCGGGTCTGGTTGACCTTGATCGGGTACACGGCGGTGTAGCCGCCGCTGTACTCCCAGTCCTGCTGGGCCTGGGCGAAGGCCGCCTGCAGCTTGCCCAGGCGCTGGCCGAGGATGTCCGGGAAGCGCACCAGCAGCGGCAGCTTGGCGCCGGCCGCGCGCGCCGCATCGACCACCTTGGGCAGCGACACCACCGGGCCGTCCGCCCCGGTCGGTCTCACCACCATGTGCCCGGCCTGATCCACGTCGAAGTAACCGTCCGCCCAATGCGGGATCGAGTAGGTCTTGCGGGCTTGGTCGAGGGACCAATCGGTCATTTCAGTCGGCCTTGTTGGCAATAAAAGGGGGGCATGATAACGCCTATGTGCCCACAGGTTCGTTATCATGCGCGCCCGCGCCCGTGACAGGTTCCAACCTGAACGGGCCGATCCGTCCGGATGTGGCATCTGTGCCACGCGGCCCCGCCCGCCAGCCCGGCTCCACCCCTCCGAACAGGACTGTTTTCCCATGACTGACAGCAACAACTGGTACATCGAACACTTCGAGCGCACCGGCTCGGCCATCGGCTACCGCATCACCGGCAAGCTGGACGAGGTGCAGTCGCCGTTCCAGAAGATCGAGATCTTCCAGACCACCGACTGGGGCAACCTGATGACCATCGACGGGGCCATCATGCTGACCAGCAAGGACAACTTCTTCTACCACGAGATGATCAGCCACCCGGTGCTGTTCACCCACGCCGCGCCCAAGCGCGTGGTGATCATCGGTGGCGGCGACTGCGGCACCCTGCGCGAAGTGCTCAAGCACAAGGGCGTGGAGAGCGTGACCCAGTGCGATATCGACGAGCAGGTCACCGTGATGGCGCGCAAGCACTTCCCGGAACTGTGCGACTCCAACGACGACGCCCGCGCCGAGCTGCTGTTCGACGACGGCGTGGCCTACATGGCCAACTGCCCGGCCGGCAGCGTGGACGTGGTGATCGTGGACTCGACCGACCCGGTCGGCCCGGGTGAAGGCCTGTTCAACAAGGCCTTCTACGAGAGCTGCTTCAAGGCCCTGAAGGACGACGGCATCCTGGTGCAGCAGTCCGAGTCGCCGCTGATGCAGCTGGAGCTGATCAACGAAATGCGCACCGAGATGGGCAAGGCCGGCTTCGGTTCGTTCAAGACCCTGCCGTTCCCGCAGCCGTGCTACCCCACCGGCTGGTGGAGCGTGACCATGGCGCGCAAGGGCGACAGCAGCTTCGACTTCCGCCAGGCCGACTCGGCCGCCAAGACCTTCAACACCCTGTACTACACCGCCGCGCTGCACACCGGCGTGCTGGTGACCCCGCCGTTCGTGCAGGCTGCATTGAAGTAAGGCGTGCCGACCGACGGTCGGCACCCACCAAGGCAAAAGAAAAACCCGCGCTGGCGACAGCGCGGGTTTTTTCATGTTCCGGTAGTGCCGGCCGCTGGCCGGCAACCTCATGTAACGATCAAAGCGCCCAGATACCGGCGATCACCGCCACCACCAGGCCCCACTTGATCAGCTGGTAGGCCACCACGCTGCGCTCGCGCAGTGCCTTGGCCTTCAGGCGCACCTTGTAGACGCTGCCGAATGCCTTGTTGACGCCACCGGTCGGGTCACCCGGCAGGTTCGGCGAGGCGCCGCCGGCCAGCAGCGTGGCCGCCACCGCGCGGTTGAACAGCCCCGGCAGGCCGAAGCGCAGCGGGCGGGCGATGTCGCAGAACAGGATCACGCGGTCCTGCTGCGTCTCGTTGTGTGCATGGTGGATGTAGGTCTCGTCGAACATCATCCACTCGCCGTCGCGCCAGCTCTTCTTGATGCCGTCCACTTCGATGTAGCAGGCATCGTCGTTGGGCGTGCTCAGGCCCAGGTGCAGGCGCAGCGAGCCGGCGAACGGGTCGCGGTGCGGGCGCAGCTCACTGCCCGGCGGCAGCTGCGCGAACATCGCCGCACGCACATCCGGGATCGACTCGATCAGCGCCGTGGTCTTCGGGCACAGCGTCTTCGCCGACGGGTGCGACGGGCCGTACCACTTCAGGTAGAAGCGCTTCCAGCCACGACGGAAGAACGAATTGAAGCCGGCATCGTTGAACGTGCTGGAGGCGGCGATCTTCTGCGCGTCGCGCAGCGCCAGCGCCTCGTCGCGGATCATCTGCCAGTTCTGGCGCAGCGGCTCCAGCTGCGGGAACTCCTTGCCCGGGTCCAGGAACGGCGTGGTCGGCACCTTCGAGAACATGTACATGACCACGTTGATCGGGGCCATGAAACTGGAGTGGTCCAGCAGCTGGCGCGACCAGCGCGCGCGGACCTTGCCACGGAAGTGGATGTACAGCACGCAGGCGACGAACAGCGCTGCAATGACGATTTTGATGATCAAAGCACTTTCCTCCAGCCGCGGCCGGAACGGGAAACGGGCGATGCACGGCCAGGCGGCCAGCACCGGTTCGGAACGCGGCAGGGGACGGGGACGTGCCGGAGGGGGGCGGCCGCCGATGTCGCGGGTTAACAGCTTATGGTCGGCAGGGCGTGCGCCGGGGTCAAGTTGCCCGTGCGCCGCGTTCAGCCGGTTGTGAACGAGGCGCAGGGCGGAGCGCGCAAGCGGTTGATACTAAAGGCCAACCGGAATAAGTGAGACAGAATTGTCCGATTCTGCGCGACGAACTGTTCCAGCCACGACCCCGACATTTCTCCGACAAACCGTGGAATAGCGAACTGACGAGTACTAAAATTAACGAAAACTTAGTAACTCCCTGTAACACCGGTTCGCTTGACGCATTGCGCCACCCACCGGGTCGTCCGAGACCCCGACATGTATCTTCCTGCCCTGCCCCCCTCCTCCTGCGGCGATGACGCCGCCTCCCCGCTGCTGCTCAAGCGCGGCGAACGTTTCCTGGCCCCCGACGTCTACCGCACCTGCCTGGACGGGCGCGAGGCGGTCATCAAGGACTACTCCCGCTACCGCGGCACTCCCGTTTCGCTGATCGCGCGACTGATGGTGCGTCGGGAAGCCCGCATGCTGCAGCGCCTCGGCGGCTGGAAGCATGCCCCCGCGCTGCTCGGCACCCTCGGTGGCCTGGCACTGGGCATGGAGTTCATCCCGGGCCAGACCCTGAGCACCGCGCAGGCCGTGGGCAATGAAGTGTTCGAGCAGCTGCAGCACGCGCTCACCCGCCTGCACGCCGCCGGCATCACCCACAACGACCTGCATGGCACCAACGTGGTGGTCAGCGGCGGCGTGCCGGTGCTGCTGGACTTCACCTCCGCCTGGCGCGCCCCGCGCTGGCTGCGCCGCAATCCACTGAGCCGGCAGATGCGCCGCAGCGACATGAAGAACCTGCTGAAGATCCGCCAGCGCGTGACCGGCCAGGCCCCGAGTGCCGCGCAGGCCGCGCTGGTGGCCGACCCGGGCTGGGTCGCCGCCGTGCGCCAGGGCTGGAAGCGGTTCTACAAGTGGCGAAGCGCCGGTAAATGCTTTGCTTTGGTAGGGGTCGAGCTTGCTCGACCGCTCTTCTGTAGAGCCGACCATCGGCTCGGCTCTACAACATCCGCCAAACGGCTTACAACGCGTCCGCGTCCAGCTCACCGGTGCGAATACGCACCACGCTGCCCAGGTCGTACACGAACACCTTGCCGTCACCGATCTTGCCGGTGCCGGCGGCCTTCACGATCGCCTCAACCACCGCCTCCACCTGGTCATCGGTCACCGCCACTTCCAGCTTCACCTTCGGCAGGAAATCGACCACATACTCCGCGCCGCGGTACAGCTCGGTATGGCCCTTCTGGCGACCAAAGCCCTTCACTTCCGTCACCGTGATCCCGGTAACCCCACGCTCGGCCAGCGCTTCGCGCACGTCGTCGAGCTTGAACGGCTTGATCACCGCCATGACCATCTTCATCGTCTATCTCCTGTCTTCCGGCGTGGAGGATAGCGCCTGAACGCTGCCCGTGCGAAGCCGCTGCGGCCTGTCCGGGCAGTGGGTGCCAGCAGTATCCTTGTGCCCGAATGGCCTGCCCGCGCCGGATGCACGGGCCCACCCCCACGGAGCACCCCATGATCGACCTGAATCAAATCGATGACCTCGCCCGTCGCCTCAGCGACCTGGTGCCGCCGGGTCTGCGCGAATCGCGCGAGGAACTGCAGGCCACCTTCAAGAGCGCGCTGCAGGCCGGCCTGGCCAAGCTCGACCTGGTCACCCGCGAGGAGTTCGAAGTGCAGCGCGCCGTGCTGCTGAAGACGCGCCAGAAGCTGGACGCGCTGGAAACCGCCGTGCGCGAGCTGGAAGGGCGCGGCGCCGCAGAATGAAAAAAAAGGAGGCGCACCGCGCCTCCCGTTTACAGATTATTTCCCGGATGGGGCCTTGCAGCAAGGCCCACCGGGCGCCCTAGACTCGCCGGCCTGTCGATCCGGCAGGACAAGCAGGGGCAGCAGCGATGGCGCAGGACACCGAATGGACACCCGTTTCGCATGACACCTGCGACCAGGTCGCCGGGCCGTTCTATCACGGCACCCGCGCTGATCTGGCGGTGGGCGAGTTGCTGAGTGCGGGCTTCCGCTCCAACTATCGCGACAGTGTGGTGATGAACCACATCTACTTCACCACGATTGCCAAGGGCGCCGGGCTGGCTGCGGAGATGGCCAAGGGTGAGGGGCGGCCGCGTGTGTATGTGGTGGAGCCGACCGGGCCGTTTGAAGACGATCCGAATGTGACCAACAAGAAGTTTCCCGGGAACCCGACGCGGTCGTATCGGAGTGCGCAGCCGTTGCGGGTTGTGGGGGAGATTGTGGAGTGGGAGCTCTACGACGCGGAGTTCGTTCGGCAGTTGAAGGCGTTTGTTGCTTCGGGGAGTGGGGAGATCATCAATTGATGACCTACTGGCGTTGGGCGTTGCGCACCTCTTCATCGGCTTCATAGATGTCCAGCCCGAGCTCAATGCCGCGCTCTCCCAAAGCGAGCAGCACGCGGGGCGAAAGCGAGACACCGTCATTGCTGCTGCACATGAAAAGACCGCAGAAAAGGTCAGGCCGGAACCGTGCCAATGACTGCCATACGGCGAGATCGCCGGTGAGCTGATCGAGGATCTCGAAGATCTGAGCCTCCAGATCTTCAGGCTCACGACGCTCCGCATCAAGTTGCCAGCTTCCAGTCCTGGCGATACGCACGGTGCCTGATGGGTTGCCTCTGAGTTCCTGCCCCTTGTGATGCGATGCGGTTGGAGTGGATCCGAGCAAGGCACTGACTTCTTCGGGCAGGAGGTCGTCCCCGAAGAATCTGAGGGTTACCAGGGAATGATCGAATGCGGCCATTGGAATCCAGTGCGTAGGCATCGTTGATGTCAGATTACGGCCGGAACCGGATGACAGCAGCTTCAGAATAGGCCGACGCGCGGGAATCGGCATGCGCTCAAACGGAGAGCTGGCCGGACCCTACTTGAACATATCCAACAGGTCCTTGTCTTCATGCCGCTGCTCCCACGTGGAGAGAAAGCAAAAGCTGACCCCACTGCGCATGGCAACCCGCTGGAACGCCGCGAGCTCTTCCTTCGTGATCGGATACTCGACCGGATCAAAGTGCAGGAGCGCCCACGGCTTGAGGAGTGAGAACCCGAACGTGAGTTCCGAGAAGAGTTCCTTCAGCTTAGGCCGGATGGTGGAGAAGTCCCTGACCGGCCCCGCGCGATTGCCAAGGGCGTGGCACTGGCGGCGAATGGTTCTGTCACCACCGACCAAGCGGGCGATGAAGTGATCCTGGTGCACTTGAACGTAGAACAATTGCCGGCGAAATATCCTCATTCCCCGCATCGTCCCCCAAAAGCCCAGCCGTGCAAATCATCAAGCCCCATCCGGAAGCCGGACCTGCGCCGCGCATTCTGCCGCAACGGACCCAAGCGCTGCGCCCTTCATCCGTGAAAGTGCCGCAAGCGTACGTCGTTCATACGCCTCCGCGACGCCCGGATCTGGCTCTATGAAAGGCGATGTGCAGATATCTTCGACCTTGAATCCCCGTGCGATCAATGCCAAGACCCGCTCAGGCGCTTTGGGCAATGCATGG
This sequence comes from Stenotrophomonas sp. pho, assembly GCF_006228405.1. Taxonomy (NCBI): domain Bacteria; kingdom Pseudomonadati; phylum Pseudomonadota; class Gammaproteobacteria; order Lysobacterales; family Lysobacteraceae; genus Stenotrophomonas; species Stenotrophomonas sp. pho. The sequence continues at coordinate 4,223,795 of NZ_CP029759.1, forward strand.
GCTACCGCGTAATTGATGGATAGCGAAGCGCCCGCATCTGAAAACGGCTTTAGCGCAGCCGCAACCTCAAGCCATGCTGGATCACCTGACTCGATGCCAGAGGTGACCTGCCCAAACTCCCGCTCGTGCTGCCACAGGTCCCAAAGCACCTTGCGCCCCCCTTCGTTGGCAATGCGATTGAGCACGGCCTGTGCCGAAGGGCGATCCGCCGCAACTGCAGCTGGACTGGCAAGCGCAAGCACGAGTAGGAGCGCTGTCATGTTTCCCATGGCACCTGACTCCCTGATGTATGGACCCTTGGATCCGGTCATACGACCTACCCACAAAGCAACATGTGGCGTACTTTCCCCTTATACAGCGCGATCCTAGTGCGGCTGGGGGTCGGCCATCAAGCCAGCGCATGGCCGGACCCAGGCATAGAATCAGACGCCTCGCCAATTCCACGTTCAGGACACCTGGGCCATGTCCGCTACGGGTCGCTGGCTGGTCAGTGATCCACAGGAAGTGCCCTGCGCGAGCCAATGTCCGCTCTCGGCCAGGGGTAGAAATTCGTGAACGTCATGAGTTGAGCCGCAAAGTGGCTTCAGATCGATAGAGCGCCCAAGCTCGACCAGTAGGCCTCCCTCTCGTGCGAGACCCCCTTGCTGTGCCAGTGTTTGCCGCCCCTTAAAGCTTCGTAGTGCCCAATTTCTGTGCGGGACAAAGGGCGCCAGCCAGATCCGCGGCGAAAGCCGCCTGCGACCTGGACGCCAAGGGGGAAACTGGAGAGAGCATTCTGCTGCGCTTGCGCCAGAGACTCGCCGTTGGCTCCGCCGTTGGATGTGGGATTGGCAAGTTGTACCCCGTCATCCTCCCAGTTGCAGATCGGACATATGGCATAGGACCCGTAGAAGTCTTCCAGGGTCAGGAAGCCACATGATGGACAAGGCAGATCGATCATTGAGAACCAAGAACCTCAGGTAGACGAATCACTGGACCGGCAGGTGTCGCGCAGGGCTGAAGGGGACGAACGTCCGCTTCGGATCGAGAGCGGCCTCTAGCATTCCTGATCGCGTTGTCTGGCGCAGGCACGTTTCCTTTCAACCAAGGGCGGACATCAATCGCAAGAGCCTTCCTTATCGCGGAACTCCGGCGCGAGAGTTTGAGCTGCATCAGGCCGGCTAGATGCGCGACGCGCGGTTTTCATGCTCGGCCCTTGCCAAGCTGCTGCAAGATGATTGCAGGCTATTGGCTTTGGTCTACTCCAGCGATTCGTCACTCCCGCCCTTCCGCCTGGATATGGATAGACGAAACACCGGAAACCAAGGAATGGCTGGACCAAGCATCCAGCTCTTTCGCAATTGAACCACTCAGGTGCCATCCGCGGCCAGTGCACTGAGCCGAAGCCAGGGCAAGAACCACAAATTCAGGCCACGATTGCGCGGCATGATAGGAGCAGGCACTCACCATGAAGCCGCCCTTGTGATATGGCTCGGCGTGGAGATTGCTGACTTCAAGACCTGCTTGCTCAAACATCCGCGCCGCCACCTTGAGAGCTGCCTGCTGCGATGTGCAATTGGTGAACAAGCGCCAGTACAACTCCATGAGTCCACAATCTTCCAAAGGGCCCTCTGGGCGCGGTTGCGCTACTTATAGCAGAAGGCGCGTACGACCTTTCCCCTCTTGCCACCCGGGGTGCCAGCATCAAGGAACAGATAGTTGAAGAGCGCCCACGGCTTGAACAGTGGGCACCCTGGCATGAATCCCGAGAAGATCACCTTGAGCTGGGGCCGGAGAATCGAGAAGTCCTTGATCGGCCTTCCGTGCTCCTGTCGCGCGCTCCCATCAATGCGGAAGCTGCATCTTCAGCGCGCTTGAACCCCCGCGCAGCAGATACAACGCAACCAGAAACGGCCACAACGAGTTGACCGACGAGAACAGCCGCTGTGTCAGCCCCCTGAACCCCTCCGGGTCCGCTCCCACCACGTTCAACCAGAGATAAGCGATGCCCGCGACACTCACCATAGCAGTCACGGCGTACGCCCTTCGGTTGGCAGACCACGCGCTCAATTCGATGTGCGACATCGCCGGTGCAATGATGTTTGCGATGCCGATGGTGTAGAAGCCGTGCATCGGATGGCCCATGGGCCAGAGCCCGTTGGTCAGCATGGAAATGCCAAAGACCAACCAGCAGATTGCACCTACTGCAATCCGGCGACCGGACTCCCGCCATACCCCGATGGAGAACGCCACGAAGCCCACGCCGGAGCCGATAGCCGCGATCCTGCCGCAGAAGCTTGCAAGCGCTGGCGCCTGCAGGAGCTCGCTGGCGTGCTGTGCAAACGTGTTGTAGCCCGGCGCGGCCACGGCGGCAACGCTGGTCCAGAACAGGAACCACGGAAGCGGGACCAGACCCGCACACAGAAGAAGTCGGTTGCGGCGCAACACGTAACGTGATCCTTATAATGGCCTGCGCCAGTGGGTGGAATCCGTTCAAACACCGCAGAACCTTCCTGATCGGGGCAGGATGGCTCCGGCTGACTACAGAGGTAGTCATCTTCTGCACGACGCCCTAGGGGGTCAATAGGCAGAAAGTCACTCATGCCCGCAAGCGATGCAGACAACAACCTCATCATTCTGGTCCAGCCTGAGCTTCCACCATCTCTGGCTGTAAAGTTGACGTGTCCCATGCTCAGGTTTGCCATGTCCGCCGTCGACCAGAATGACATTGTCGGTGCACAGCACGAAGTGCAACGGCTTCTTGGCCGTTGCATTCTGCGACTTCAGCAGTGCGAGCAACTGATGAAGTCCATGCTCGCCTTTCAGAAGTTGTCCGGTACGCCGGAAGCACTCCCAATGGCTTTGGACAAGCGCAAAGCAGAGATCAGCGGCAAGACAATGGGGGTGCTGGTAGGTCACCTGACTGCCGAATGCGTGATCAAAGAGGGCAGCGAAGCCCCTGGCGGCCCATCGGGTTACGACAGCAATTCAAGCTTCGTCGCTCTGCACATGGGGCTAGAGTTTCCAGAGCAATCCCATGTAACGCTGCAAGCCGACCTGCGCGAACTGGTGAACCTCAGGAACGTGCTCGTTCACCACTTCATCGAGCAATACGATATCCAGACTGTCGAAGGATGCCTGAAGGCACAGGCTGCACTCAGCCGTTCCTACGCTCAGATCGACCGCCAATTTCAACGGCTGCGTGCACTTGCGGCAGATGTTGCGCGGGGAGCGAAAGCCTTTGCGGAGCTGGTTCAGTCTCCCCAGTTCCATGAGTTTATGGTCAACGGCATCGCGCCTGATGGACAGATCCATTGGCCGCTCACAGGTATTGTCAGTGCGCTGAGACAGGCCTTCCGAGAAGGGGCGATCGACGGCTGGGTGAGTCTGGACACAGCCGTTCGCTGGGTAGCAGAGCACCACCCGGAACAAACCCCCAAGAAGTACGGCTGTGCCCGATGGCGGCACGTCATTCACGAATCTCGTCAGTTCGAACTGCGCCACTTCGTGCACCACGGCCAGCTCGGGGCTTGGTTCCGCGAGCGGGCAGATTCGACTGGCTAGCCAGGCGCCGCCGTTGGTAATAGCAGCAATACGCTTTCGCCTACCAAGTGCTGTCGCATTTGCCGCTCCCTGCGTCTCTGGCGGAAGGTTCTGACGACTCCGTCGCAGAAGTGCCGCTGCGCCAAGCACGCCAAGGCTCTCGCCGCTTTCCTCGCTATGCGACAATGCCAAAAACGTCTCGGGTTTTGGCGGCATTGACCCCTACCCGTTGGCATTCCGAACAACAGCAGGTAATCGTTACTGCGCCACCGTGCATCGGTGGTCGGGACTCGAAAGCCCGTTTTGTTGGGAAGTAGTTTGCGCTTGCCAGCCGGCACCACCGCGCGTGGTGCCGGCTGGCAATCCGTCTGCCGGCTATGGCGGGCGGGGCGTGGGGGTCCTGTACCCGCCGGTTCCCAACATCCGGTTTTCGAGCCACGCTCTGCCCGCCACCTTTATCGGTGGCGGCGTCCGCCTGCATGCACGGAGCCCGCCATGACCACGCCGCACTCCCCACCCCCGCGCCACATCCAGCAAGTGCCCCCGGCCGAGCCAGCCCTGGATCCCAACAGCCTCATCGCCATCCTGCACGCCATCGGCGCGGGCGCTGCGGCCGACGGCCAGCCCTGGCCCGAGCGGCACCATCTACGCAGCCGGCAGATGCAGTTGTCCGACGCCGACTGCGCACTCACCGGCCAACGCATCGTGCAGGAGATCCTGCTGGCGGCCGAGCGCACGCGCCAGAACGGCGAGCCGGAGCAGTACGTCGGCGACCGGGTGATGGAGGGACTGGTGATGGCCGATCTGGCGCTGACCGCCTTCATCCACGAGCGGATGCGCCCCAAGGACTGAGCGCGCTTATGGCGCTGACCTTTCTGCCTGTGTGCGGGTGACGAATGAAGAAGCACGGCCTTGCCGCTGCGGCGGTGTGCATCGCGGTGATCGGCGCGATGTGGGTGGAGTGGCCTGAGCCTGCGAGCGATCAGGTGTGGGCCTACCAGAAGCTGCAGCCGGCCGATTACCGCCTGCTGCACAGTGATGCACTCGGCTTCGTGACCGCGAAGGCACTCGAGGGCTTTGAACTGCACACGCGCCATGCCGGGGCGACCTCCTTCGAGATCCGATGCAAGGGCGTGCTGCTGATGGAGGTGGAGAATGCGCCCTCGCGCGTGCTGATCCGCATGCCCGCCGATGCACGGTGGCGGGCGCCGGACATCGAGCGTCTGCGCACCAGCTTCGAGCGCTGGCTGGATCTGCATCAGAGCCAGGGGCGGTTGCTGGTGGAAAGTGCGGGGCCTTCGTGGGTTGAGGCGCGGTTTGGGCGCTTCAATGGGTTGGTGCTGGATGGGCAGCGGTGTCTGCTTGGGGCGCCCGGCATCCGCCAGCCCGATCCCACCAACGACTTCAGCGCTGAAGTGCCTTCGTAGGCAGACGCTCACAGTTGCGCTGCGCCTGCACCGCAAGGGGCCGCCCGATGCTCGATCATCAAGGACGGCGCCAACGTCAGGGGCGGTCTGTACTGATGGAAACCGAGCCGTCATCCAGCAGGTGGACGTTTACATATGCGTCTGGCGGAGGTATCCGATCGATCGACGCCCCTGCGGGAGAATGTCCCAACTGGTGATCGAGCCGCAGACTGTCCTGTGCACCAATCGGCGACTATCCAACCCTCGCTTGGCAAGCTCGGCCACAACTACTTCAGGAGGCTGGCGGTCGAAGCCCTTGTAGGCGGTGCACGTCTCTCCCGTCTGGCCAATGGGATACGTTGAACTCTCCACCTCATCCCGGCACCCCGGCAGGCCCATGGCGAGCGAGAGGGCCATCAGTACTCGCAAGCCGCGAGGGACTTCAAGTGAACACAGTTTTTCCAGCAGCCGATGTGGAGATTGGCATGCTTTCACTTGCACGCCGGTAAACCTCCCCGCAAAGAGCACAAGCCGCCCATTGGCCGACTTGTTCTTTGGTGCAAACGAAATCCCGGAACGGTGCACGCCTATCGCCTTCGACGCGAATTTTCCCACCACTGCTTCAGCGCAAGAAACAGTTGAAGGAATAGAAAGATCACCGCGAAGTAGCCCCAAATACGCAATCCCGTGTGCATAGCGTCCGGGTAATTGCGGTACGTGAGAACTGCGAAGTACGAAACGCCAAAGACCGCAGCGAGAAGCTGAGTGCCTATGAAGCCTTTCAACAAGGGACTCATTTCTTCTTCTCCAAGTCCTTCTGTACGATAGTCGCCCCTGCTCCCGCCAGGCCCTGGCCCGCTTGGGACGCCGCACCCTGGAGCGCCGATTGCCTGGGAATGGCAGTTCCGGTTGACGCAGTGGCAGTTGCCATGTTCGGTCCACCTGGGCCGCGGGATTGACTCAGCCGTTGGAGTGATCCCCGTGCAGCTGGCCCTGCGAAATCACCCATGGCAACGCCAACCCCGGAGGCTGCCAATCCACCCGCTGCACTGCCAATCGCGTTTGAAGCGACGCCCTCCGCCGTGATGGGCTGCCCTTTGATTGCGCTCTCTGCGGCGGAGCCGGCACCGCCTGCCACCGCATTGACCACGGTCTGTATAGCAACTGCACGCCCTACCGAAATCGTGCCAGATCCGACTGCCGCAACGGCTACTCCACCGGCGCCTCCGGAGACAGAGCCAACCGCAGCCGCAATGCCAGCCTCCACTTTGTCGATAGGCTTATCCGGATTCATGGCTTTCTGGACCGCGATGTCTGCGAGGCCGCCCAAGACGGCACCGTAGATGAATGGCATTACCGGGACCCTTCCTTCCGGATCGGTGAAGGAGTAGGGATTGCCGTAAGCGTAGCTGTAGCGATTGAAGTGTTTCGGACTTGAATGCGTGGAGATCGGATCCACCGAGAGGAAGAGTCCCAAGTGGGGATCATAGTAGCGCTGCTGCATGTAGCTCAGCCCAGTGGCAGCGTCGCTCACGTGTCCCGTATATCCAGGTCCATCCGCAACCTGCCCACCAACAACGGCCCCATAGGGTTCGTAGTCATAGCGCTTGACCACGTTGCCATTGGCGTCGGTCTCGGCAACCACCGAACCAAGCGCATCAGTATGAATGTAGGTGACCGTCTCGGCGCTTGCCGATGGCGCCAACGCCAAGCTCATCAGTGGTATGCAACTGAGCCAGGTCCCCATGGGGGCCCGTTTAGGAAAGCGCTTCGCCAAGCCCCAAGGAAAGAGGAAAACACGGTGATCGATCTCCTCGAACTTTTCCATCCTTCCAATCCCATTGAAAGGGCCTACAGCAAGATCCCGTCTTCATATCACAGCCCCTGATAGCTGGGGAAGCCACACTGAGACCCGTGCGTGTTGACGTGAATCAAGCGCTGGTTGTTGCCACGCTGATCTTTCAGAAGCATCCGCAGGTAGGGCACCTGGATTCCCCAAGTGAAATTGGCGTGGCGCTAGGAAGTGCGCGGCATGTGAAACCGACGCCCCTCATTGGAGTAGCACAGCGTTAGCGTCGATCCTTCACTTGATGGCAGAGACCCGTGTCCGCAGAGGAAGAAGACACGCTCCAACCATCGGCCGGAATCCCCCTAGTATCTGCACCAGCAATTCCCGATAGTCCCACGCAGATTACCTGCAGCACCATCGAGCGTCCCTCTGCAGGAATCCACACATGAGCCTGGCGCTGGTCCACAGCCGTGCCCGCGCCGGGGTCGATGCCCCACTGGTGCGGGTGGAAGTGCACCTCTCTGGCGGCCTGCCTGCCACCCAGATTGTCGGACTGGCCGAGACCAGCGTGCGTGAATCCCGTGAGCGCGTACGTGCGGCCCTTCTTTGCGCCCGCTTCGACTTTCCGCAGCGGCGCATCACGCTCAACCTCGCGCCCGCTGACCTGCCCAAGGAAGGCGGGCGTTACGACCTGGCCATCGCGTTGGGCATTCTGGCAGCCAGTGGCCAGATCGATCCGCAGTCGCTGCTGCAATACGAGTTCCTGGTGAGCTTGGCCTGACCGGCGAGCTGCGGCCGGTGGCGGGCGCGCTGCCCGCTGCGATTGCAGCGGCTGACGCTGGGCGCATCCTGGTGGTGCCGCCGGGCAATGCCGCAGAGGCCGCGTTGGCCGAGCACGCCGATGTACGTGTGGCGCGCACGCTGCTGGAGTGCTGCGCCGGGTTGGGCAATCCGCGCCTGTTGCCGTCCGTGGAGCGCGTGGACACGACACCGTTGCCACTGCCCGATCTGGCCGACGTGCGCGGGCAAGCGCATGCGCGGCGCGCGTTGGAAGTGGCGGCCGCCGGTGGGCACCATCTATTGCTGATCGGTAGCCCTGGCTGCGGCAAGACACTGTTGGCCTCACGCCTGCCCAGCCTGTTGCCGGACACCGAGGAAGCCGAGGCGTTGCAGCTGGCCGCGATTGCCTCAGTGAGCGGTGAGGGGCTGGATCCGCGGCGCTGGCGACAGCGTCCGTTCCGGGCGCCGCACCACAGCGCGAGTGCGGCGGCGCTGGTGGGTGGGGGCAATCCGCCTGCCCCGGCGAGATCTCGCTGGCCCATCACGGCGTGCTGTTCCTGGATGAGCTACCAGAGTGGAACCGCAGTGCGTTGGAAACCCTGCGAGAGCCGCTGGAATCCGGCCACATCCGCATCGCCCGCGCGGCACGCAGCGTGCAGTATCCGGCGCGATTCCAGCTGGTGGCGGCGATGAATCCCTGCCCCTGTGGCTGGGCCGGCGACCGCAGTAACCGCTGCCTGTGCAGTGATGAGCGCATCAACCGCTACCGTGCGCGGGTTTCTGGCCCGCTGCTGGACCGCATCGACCTGCATATCAGTGTGACGCGCATGGATGCCGTGGAGCTGCGGGAGAGCACGCCACTGGGTGAGCCCAGTGCTGCGGTACGTGCACGGGTGGAAGCCGCCCATGCCCGGCAGCAGGCGCGTGGCGGGCTCAATGCGCATCTGCCGCCAGCGGCGCTGCGAGCCTGTACCCGACTCAGCGAGGCAGATCAGGACATGCTGGAGCAGGCCATCGAGCGTCTGCAGCTTTCCGCACGTGCGATGCACCGGATTCTGCGCGTGGCGCGCACGATTGCGGATCTGGCGGGTTGTGAAACGATCCACACGGCGCATCTGGCTGAGGCGATTGGCTATCGGCAGTTGGATCGGGGAAAGCCTTAGAAATGACGGTCGGGTTGGCTATTGGTAGAGTCGACCGTTGGTCGACTCTCGCGCGAAGCGCGGCCTTCTGAGAGGTAGATGCGAAGAGCGGTCGACTAACAGTCGACCCCACCAAGGGCAGGCATCAGGCTGCCGAATGCAACCGTCCCCGCTTCGCCAGCAGCGCCACCCGACGGCTGACCAGCGCGTGCAGCTCCGCCAGCTCCGACGCCCGGCCAGCCGTCATGTTGTCGCCGAACAGCACCCGCGACAGCCCCGCCGCGTCGCTGTCCTCCGGGTGCTGCCAGCGGTCGCGATATACCTTCTGGCACACCAGCCAGGCCTGCGGCAGCCCACCGCCGGGTAGCGGGCGGACCACGCGTTCGTAGACGTGCCAGAAGTGGTACTCGGCCTGCAGGTCGATCACAGGTGCCACGGACGGCGCCTGCCGGGGCCGTCCTGGGCCTCGGATGCCGAACAACCGGGTTGGCGGGGTCTGCTGTGCCATGCGCACAGGATGACCCAGCAACATTGTGGGAACCTTGCGTCGCCGCCAGAATATCCCTGTTGATTGCGCAAGGCGGGCTTCAGGGCGGGCTTCGGGGTCAGAGCCCTTTGCCGTGCAAAGGGATCTGACCCCCGATCACGGGATGGCTGCGGGGTCGGATCCCTTTGCGCAGCAAAGGGCTCTGACCCCGCCCTCGTCGCCTCAGAACGCCATCGAGGTACTGAACATCAGCTGCCGTGGCGCGCTGCGCTGCAGGGTCTGGTAATCCCCCGAGAACGACGAGCCGGCGATGGTGGCGGTGCCGATGTTGTGGCGGTTGAACAGGTTGCTCACGTCCAGCCGCAGCTCCAGGCCGGGCACGGCGCTGTCCGCACCGAAGCGGTAAGCGGCGTAGGTGTTGACCTGCCAGAACGTGGGCACGCGGATGTCGTTCTCGTAGGTGAAGGGCTGGCGCAGGTACGAGGTGCTGGTTGCACCAAAGCGCCAGTCACCGAAGTGGGCGGACAGGTCGCTGACCAGCGAGATCTGCGGGTAGCCCGGCTGGGCGTTGCCCTTGATCGGGTACACCGTGTCATCCACCACGAAATCGCTGTCATAGTACGAACGGGCCACGGCCACGCCCTGGTAGAACTGCAGGTGGTCGGTCAGGTCGGCGGTGATGCCGAGGTCGGCACCGATCACGTGCATCTTCGGCATCAACCGCACGGTGTTGATCTGTGCGAACTGGGTGCCGATGGCAGCCGACAGCAGGCGGTTGCGGATGTCGTTGTAGAACACGTCGCCGGTGATCGTCAGCCGGTCGAAGCGATGCGATGCACCCACGGTGAGGTTCCAGTTCTTTTCCGGACGCAGGGTACCCGCTACGCGGTCGAACTCTTCCTGGTCGGTGATGGTCCACGCCGAGGCGGTGTAACCGATGTTGCCGCGCTGAGCGACGCGATAGCCGTTCATGGTATTGGCCAGGTCGATGAAGGCATCGGTGGATTCGGTCGGGCTCCAGAACAGCGAGACATGCGGCAGGAAGTTGCTCTTCGCGCGCAGCGTGCCGTTCACCGGCCGGTCCTTGGCATCGCCGAGGCCGCCGCCGCGGGTGCGGAAGTCCACGGCCTTGAAACCAACGCCCAGCTTCAGCGTGTCGTTCAACACGATGTCGTCCTGCAGGTAGAACTGGCGCGAGCGGGTCACCCAGCTCGATGCGTTGTCGGTCTTGAACGCGGGACCATACACATCGAACGGGCCGGTGGCCTTCAGCGGCGGGCCCTCGCCCAGCAGTGGCTGCGGGTACCACTCGGTCTTGGCGGCGGCCTTGCTCTTCTCCTGCCAGAAGCCGGCGGTGAAGGTGTGCGCGCCGGTCTCGAACTGCAGGTTGACCATGCCACCCAGCCGGTTGAGGCGCGGTGTCTGCACCTGTTCGGAGAACGGCGCACCGTTGGGCGATGGCACGGTCGGGTCGGTCAGCGTGGCCTGGGTGTGGCTGTTGGCGTTGTACAGCTGCACGTTGCCACTCAGCGCCGGGGTGATCTGGAAGCGATGGTTGATCGATGACACGCGGTCGCGGGTGATCTGGCCGGTGTCGTACGGAATCAGTTCGGAAAGCTCGCCGCAGGTGTAGGCGCCGCAGGACTTGTCTGCATTCTCCGGCGAGGCCACGTACCACGCCCACGCATAATCGGGATAGAAGATGTCGGCCTTCCAGCCCAGTTTGCGGATCATGTCGAAGGAGATGTTGTTGTAGCCCCAGACCTTGGCCTTGCTGTCGGACAGGAACACGGTGACATCGCCCCAGGCGACGTCCTGCTGCAGCTTCAGGTCGCCGCGCAGGAAGTTCTGCGTGCCCTCGCCCTGGTACTTGTCGGCAGACACGCGCTGCAGGTCGACCAGTACTTTCGGGCCCTGCTCGCCGAGCTGGCCGCTCTGCCCGGATACGGTGGTGACCAACGTGCTGTTGCTGCCCACGCCCTGCTTCACGCGCAGGCTGGGCGTGTCCTGCAGGTCGCGCAGGCGGTATTCCAGGCTGCCGCCGTTGACGCTGCTGGAGAACACGCTGACCGGTGCGCCACCGGGGCTGACCGTGATCGCGCCGATGCCATCGGGCACGCCCACGTTCACCACGCTGGTGCCGGTAAGCGAGAGGAAGCCGTTGTCGTTCAGCGGCACGCCCTCGAAGGTGATGCCCATTTCATTCATGCGGAAGCCGCGCACGAACAGGCTGGTGGCCGAGATATCCAGGCCCAGCCCGTCGGTGGCGGTGTAGCTGGCGCCCGGCACCTGCTTGAGCATGGCCAAGCCGTTGTTGCCGGTGACCATCGCGTCGAGGTCTTCGGCCTTGATGATGTAGCGGTTGGGACCAACCACCTGGGTCGGTGCCACGGCCGCGCCACGCGGCGCGGCGATGACCTGCAGGGCATTGAGCGTGGTGGGCGTGTCGTGCGCGGCATCGTGCGTTTCTGCGGCGTACGCAGGGGCGGTGATGGCCGCGATGATCGCCAAGGCAAGGCGTGTCGTGGGTGGGGTGTTCATGGCAGCAGATCCAGGGTGCAGGGAGAGAGCGGCGCAGGCGCACGCCCAGCGCGTTGCAGCGCCGGTGTCGGCGCCCTGGCTGGCAGTGCGATTGCGTTGAGAGGGTGACGGCGCGGTGCGCGCCGGTCAGCAGACGAAGACGATCATCTGCCGCAGGATTCGATGGCGTGATTTCGACGTGCGAAATTCTTGCATCGCACTGGCGCATCCGCCATTGCGCCGTGGTACAGCGCGGCTATACGCAGGTATCGTCCTGTCCGGTATCTTCAGATACCCGATTCCGGATTGGCAGGAGCCTTGATGATCCGCTGGACCACCTGGAAAGTAATAGCCATCGTTTGCGTGACGCTGCTTTCGTGCATGGAAACTGCGCAATCGCACGACAGAGTTGAAGTGCGTTCCCCACAGCGTCTGGATGCCCTGATCGACGCGCTGGTCACCACGCCGTCGCCGATCAGCCCGGCCCAGTTGCATGAGCTGGGCATCATCGCGCCGTTTTCCTTTGAGAAGGATGCAGGACCGCGCATCTACCGGTCACAGCCGATGCTGACCGCCGATGGCTATGCCATCGACAATGTGGAGTATCGCGTGATACGCGGCAAGGACGATGACATCCGCCTCCTGTTCGTCACGTTCGTGGATACGCCATGCTTCCCACTGGAGCGGTTGGCTAAGCGTTACACCCTGCAGCCATTCATCTATCCACCCAGCCATGGTGCGCCATTGATCGCGCGGAACCACGAGCAGCACCATTCGCTCACCGTAGGAGCGCAGGAGATCATCGTCCGCAGCCAGCGCGATGCTCCGCACTGCGTGCTGGGCCTGAGGCGCTGAGCGCCGCTTGGCGCCTCAACGCAATACGTAGGTCTCAATGGCGCGCGCCACGCCGTCATCAGCATTGCTGCTGGTCTCGAACCGCGCCACCGCCTTCACCGCGTCGATGGCGTTACCCATCGCCACGCTGGTGCCGGCGTACTGCAGCATGGTCAGGTCGTTCTCCTGGTCACCGATGGCCATCACGTTGGCGCGGTCGATGCCCAGGTGCTCGGCCAGCTTCTGCAGGCTCGGCCCCTTGCCTGCACGGTGGTCGAACACTTCCAGGAAGAACGGCGCGCTCTTCAGTACCGCGAAACGTTCGGTCAGCTCGCTGGGCAGGCGCGCGATGGCGGCATCCAGCACATCCGGCGCGTCGATCATCATCAGCTTGATGAAGGACATCGACGGATCCATGTCCTCCACGCGGCGGTACGACAGCGGCATCCGCGAAAGATGCGAGTCGGCTACGGTGTAGTAGCTGATGTCCTGGTTGGGCGTGTACATGCGCTGGCTGTCCAGCGCCTGGAAGTGCACGCCGAGTTCGCGGGCCACCTGCTCGCAGAACAGGAAGTCGTCGAAGCTGAGCGGATACTCGACCACGGTTTCGCGCGTGCCGATGCGCTGCACCAGGCCGCCATTGCAGGCGATGCAGTAGTCGTCGTTGCCGGTGATGCCCAGCTCGTGCAGGTACGGCGCCAGGCCCGGAACCGGGCGGCCACTGGTCAGCACGATGTGCACGCCCAGCGCGCGCGCCTGCGCGATGGCCTTCCTGGCGCGGGAGGTGAGCTGGTGCGACGGGTCCAGCAGCGTGCCATCCATGTCGATGGCGACCAGTTCGATGGTCGATTGCCGGCGGCCCATGTCCATTGCGTTCAACTCGTGCGGGGCACGCCAGTTTACCCCCTCATGCCCGGTTCACCTCTTTGCCCACGTTGGCCGGGATACTGCGGGAGCCTGTGCGTCCCCCACCGCAGGACGGCCCGTTGACCGCCCTTCCCTGGAGAACCTTGCGACGCATGACCTACCGTGCCCCTGAAACCAATGACAGCGCGCCCCTGGCCCAGCAGATCGAGCAGATGATCGACGAGCTGCCCGGCGACCAGGTGAGCGTCGGCACCCTGCTCAGCGCGCTGGGCGATGAGGGCCTGCTGCTGATCGTGATCCTGCTCTCGGCCATCTTCATCATTCCGGTGTCGATTCCCGGGCTGAGTACGGTGTTTGGCGCCTCGATCCTGCTGATCGGCCTGAGCCGGGTGCGCAACCGCCCGCTGTGGGTGCCACAGAAGCTGGCCCGCCGCGAGATCGCCACCGACAAGCTGAAGGCCAACCTCGGCCGTGCGCTGAAATGGGTGCACCGCATGGAGCGGCTGTCGCGGCCGATGCGGCTGGCGGTGATGGTGCGCTCGAAGAAGATGATGCGCCTGAACAACCTGATGCTGGTGTTCGCGACCCTGCTGTTGATGGCGCCGGCCGGGCCGATACCCTTCAGCAACACGCTGCCGGCGCTGGCGCTGATGTCCTTCGCCATCGGTTTCATCCAGCGCGATGGCGCGGCGGTGGCGGCCGGTTATGGCTTCGTGGTGGCCACAGTGGTGTATTTCGGCGTGCTGCTGGGCGGCGTGGGGTTTGCTGCGGAATCGGTGTTCAGCGGGTTCCGCAGCAGTACTGCGGAACTGTAGAGCCGAGCCCATGCTCGGCTGCTCTTCGACCTGTACGCGAAACCCCGCGCTGCGCGCGTAAGCCGAGCATGGCTCGGCTCTACAGAACTACCTGGCCGACACCCGCCACACCACGTCGCCCACGTCGTCGGCCACCAGCAGCGCGCCCTCGGCGTCCATGGCCATGCCCACCGGTGCGCCCATCAGGGTCTTCTCGTCCTTTGAGGCGAAGCCGCTCACCACGGTCTGCGGGCGCCCGGTCGGCTTGCCGTCCTTGAACGGTACATACACCACTTCGTAGCCGCTCAGCGGTGAACGGTCCCAGCTGCCGTGCTCGCCGATGAAGGCACCGCCGTGGTACTGCGCCGGCAGTGCCTGTCCGGTGTAGAACAACAGGCCCAGGGGTGCCACGTGCGAGCCGATGGCGTAGTCCGGCACGATTGCCTTGGCCACCAGGTCCGGCCGCTGCGGCTGCACGCGTTCGTCCACGTGCTGCCCGTAGTAGCTGTAAGGCCAGCCGTAGAAGCCATCTTCCTTCACCGAGGTGAGGTAGTCAGGCACCAGGTCGGCACCGATCTCGTCGCGTTCGTTTGCTACCGCCCACAGCTTCCCGGTACTCGGCTCCCAGTCCAGCCCGGTCGGGTTGCGGATGCCCGAGGCGTAGATGCGGCTGCCGCGGGTGGCCACGTCCACTTCCAGCACCACCGCACGGCGGTATTCGACGGCCAGGCCGTTCTCGGTGATGTTGCTGTTGGAGCCCACGCCCACATACAGCTTGCGGCCATCACGGCTGGCCAGCAGTTCCTTGGTCCAGTGGTGGTTGATGGTGCTGGGCAGGTCGGTGAACTCGCGGCCCTTGTCCGACATGCGGGTTTCGCCGGGCACGTAGTGGTACTGCATGATGTTGCCGGTGTTGGCCACGTACAGCGTGTCGCCGATCAGCTGGATGCCGAACGGCGAATGCAGGCCCTCGATGTAGACATGCTGGGTCCACGTGTTCGTTCCCGGCGTGCGGCGCAGCAGGGTGACCCGGTTCCCGCCCTTGCCGGCCTTGCCCGAGCGCGCTTTGACCTTGCCGGCAATCCACTGCTTGGGCGTGGTGACCGGTTCTTCACCGGGGCCGTTGCCTTCCACCACCAGTACATCGCCATTGGGCAGGGTCAGCAGGCGCCGCGGATGCTGCAGGTTGGCGGCGATGCGCTCGATCTTCAGGCCCTCGGCCACCGTGGGGGTCTGCCCATCAGTCCAGCCGACGCCCTTGGGCACCTGCATCGGCGGCATCAGGAAGTTGGCCGGCTTGGGCAGCGGCGGCTGCGGGCCCGACTGATCGGCGGGATGGTATTCAGCCTTGCCGGCGCAGGCCGACAGCATCACGGCCAGCGCCAGGGCGCCCACGGTGGGCAGGATGTGCTTAGCCATGACGACCTCCCTGCAGCACCGGCGGCTGCAGTGACAGCAGTATCAGGCCCAGGGCGATCAGGGCCACGGTCAACGCCGACAGGATCGTGCCCGGCACCGCAACGGCGTACGCGTCGCGGCTGTGCACGAAGGCGTTCCAGATGGCCAGCACCACCGCGACCAGGTTGAGGAAGAAGTCGATGCGGTCGATGCGGGTGGCGGTACCGTTGCGGCGCCAGACCGCGAAGAGGTTGATCAGGCGCGGCACGATGGCGATCAGCAGGCCGAAGGTGATCAGCCAGGCAGCGGCCTTGCCCCACATCACCTCGGCGCTGTTGAGATAGATCGCGTCGAAGATCAGTGCGCCGACGAAGAAGCCGAAAGGTATCGGGTTCAACAGGCTGAACAGCGTGGTGCCGAGGCCGCGATGGGCCTGGGCGAGCGGATTGACCATCATCGTGCTCCGTGCGGAAGGGTGCACGGGCTGTAGTAGCACAGCGCGATGTGAGGACGCGCGATGATGCCCCGGCGGGGCTGCCACACCCTCCGCGCAGGCACCGCGCTAAGTGGATTCGTCCTCGCGCACCTCGTGGAAGGGCAGCATCGTCTCGAAGCCGAATTCGTGTTCCATGCTGGTGCGGACCAGGCCGCCGATGGCGTAGCGGCTGGTGTTGGCGTGCACGTCTATGCCACCAGGCCGCCACTCGGTGCGCAGATGCAGCGTCTCTGCGCGTCGCATGACGATCCGTTCCTCCTGCAGCAGCGCGCGACGATGCTTCTTCATCAACAGGCGCAGCGGTTTCACCGTGGTGATGCCGAAGGCTGCCAGCTCGGGCAGCAACTCGCTGATATCGGCATCGTCGCCATAGTCGTGGCTGCGCGTATGCACGGACAGCACCACCTTGCGGATGGCGGCAACCGAGAGCGGGGTCTGGTCCACGCGCGCACGGGCACGCTGGCGTGCGTTCTTCATGTGTGACTTCACCTGCATGCGATTACCCACGTTTCCCGTACCTCGAAGCAAGCGAGCGATGATGGCGTGAAGGCATTCGAGTGCCCCGTCATAACTTGGCGTACTAAGTGTTTGTGACGCAATTGGCACATTCGCACATTGCGGGAGTGAAGAGGTAGGGGGTTCTTCGTTATGTCGCGTTTGGCTCGTTGCGATGGGGCAGTTCCGCCCCGCCGTCCTGCCATGCCGATTCACAACAGAAGGATTCGTGTATGAAGCGACACACGCAACGCACCGCGCCACCGCGCTCCGCGCGCCTGGCCCTCGCCACTGCCTTGGTACTGGGCAGCCTGGCCGTCACTGCCCAGGCCCAACAGGCCGATCCACTGGCGGCAATACAGTGGCACCTGCTCAACACCGGGCAGACGGTCCCGGCTGACACGCTGCCGGTGGCCGGCAACGATCTGAACGTGGATGGCCTGTTCCGCAACGGCATCCGCGGCCAGGGCGTCACCATCGCCATCGTCGATGACGGCCTGCAGATCGCGCATCCGGACCTGGCGGCCAACGTGGCCGCGGTGGCCGGCAAGAACTTCACCAATGGCTCGAACAACCCCACCCCGACCAACCCGGATGTCGACAACCACGGCACCATGGTCGGTGGCATCGCCGGCGCGGTGGGCGCCAACAACCTGGGCGTGCGCGGTGTGGCCCCGGCGGCGACGTTGAAGGGCTTCAACCCGATTTCGCGCTCGGCCCTGGGCAACCAGCAGAGCAACATTGAATACGCCTGGTGGGACGGCGCGGAATCGGTCGACGTGCAGGTGTTCAACAACAGCTGGGGCGCCGGCCCGGGCAATCCAAACCTGCCGCTGGCGTACAGCGAAAACACGATTCGTTCGTACGAGCAGGCACTGTCGGGCACGCGCGGTGGCCGCGGCGGCATCTACGTGAAGTCGGCCGGCAACAACTTCAACAATGCCTCCATCAGCCAGACCCAGGATGTCTGCACCACCGACACCAAGAACCGCAACACCGGCTGCGTGCCGGCCGGCCGTGATCCGCGCAACAACCTGTTCAACGTGATCACCGTGGGCGCGGTGCGCGCCGATGGCGTGCGCTCGTCTTACTCCTCCACCGGCTCGGCCCTGTGGGTGTCGGCCTTTGGCGGTGAGTACGGCCTGCAGGCACAGTTTGCGCCCGGCCTGGTGGCGCGCGCGTACGACCCGGCCATCGTCACCACCGACGTGACCGGGTGCGCGCAGGGCAGCAACAAGAACACCAACCGCCAGAACACCCTGGACAGCAACCTGTCGGCCATCGACAGCACCTGCAACTACACCGCCAAGATGAACGGCACTTCGGCGTCGGCGCCGATGGTATCGGGCGTGGCGGCACTGGTGCTGGAAGCCAATCCGAACCTGTCCTATCGCGATGTGAAGTACATCCTGGCCACCACCGCCACGCGCAACCACCCGAACCAGCCGGCGGTGACGCTGGCCGACGGGCGCACGCTGGTGCCGGGCTGGACGGTGAATGCCGCCGGCCGTGCCTACAGCAACTGGTATGGCTTCGGCGTGGTCAACGCTGCACGTGCAGTGCAGGTGGCCGAGAACTTCCAGTCGCTCGGTGCGCTGGTCGACAGCGGCTGGCGCACCACCACGCGTACCGTGGCCATCGGCAATACCTCGGCCGCCGCCGCACGCCTGACCTTCCAGTTGGCCAACGGCGCGCGCAACATCGAAAGCGTGCAGCTGGGATTCCGGGTCAACCACCGCAACACGCGCCAGCTGCAGTTCGTGCTGGTGTCGCCCAGCGGCACCCGCAGCGTGGTGCAACCGGCGTTCACCGCGATCGGCTCGGGCACGGGTGGCGCGCAGAGCAATTTCACCAGCTGGGACCTGCTGTCCAGCAATGCCTTCTTGGATGAGAATGCCAGCGGCACCTGGACGCTGGAAGTGACCGACATGGGGCAGGCCGCGACCGCAGCTTCGCGCGGCAACCTCGAATTCTTCAAGATCCGCGTTCTGGGGCACTGATGATGAAGACCACCATTCTGTTGAGCACGCTCGCCCTCGCGGCGATGACCTCCCCTGCCTGGGCACAGAGCTCGGGGCAGACTCCTCCGGCCAGGACCCTGTCGACCGTGGATGTGCAGGAACTGAAGGCGTCCGCTACCGGCCGCGCGTTCGATGTAGGCGGCACGCGTTTCCAGCTGTCCCCCTCGGCCACGGTGAAGCAGGCCAGCGGCGGCCAGTTCACGATCACCCCGCAGGCGGCGGCGACCACCAGCTCGCGTACCAGGCGTTCGCTGGATGGCGCAGCGGCGGCACCTGCTGATGCCGGTGCCGGCAAGTTCGCGGCGGCGGTCTCCCGTGACGGCGCGCCGGTGGTGGCGACGTCGCGGGTCAAGGTGTTCTTCACCGATGCAGCCTCGGCCCAGCGCGCAGCCGCCGCCACTGGCGGTACCGTGGTGAAGGTCTCCAGGGCTTCAGGCCAGGCCATCGTGGAGTACCCGTCGGTGAACGCGGCGCTGGATGCGACCACCAGGCTGCTGTCCACCGCCGGTATCCGCGCGACCGAGCCGGACGTGGTGCAGTGGGAAGAGACCAAGTAAGGCGTTGAGTGGTGCCCCTGGCCGGTTGGCTCTCCTGGCCGGCCGGGGGATTGATGTCAGGGTGTGCCGACCAACGGTCGGCACCCACCGCGGTAGAGGTGGCGTCAGCGGGCGGCGAGTGTGCCGCTGTGCTTGAGGTGGCAGCTGGCCAGTGCGTCGTTGCCGGCGGCCGGGTGGCCGGGTTCGAGCAGCAGGCGCTGCACGTCCGAGAACAGCTTGTCCACCGGCATGCCGTATGGCGCGAACAGGCGCAGGCGGCCCTGGCGGTCGAACACGTAGCCACCGGCGATGTGGCTCATGGTGTAGGTATCCGGTACCTGGCCGGGCTCCTTTTCGTAGAACGCCTTGAAGTCGCTGGCCATCGCCGCCAGCTGTGCTTCGTTGCCGACCAGCGCGATTGCCTTGGGATCGAAGGCTTCCACATAGGTGCGCGCAACCTCCGGCGTATCGCGCGCCGGGTCGACGCTGACGAACACCACCTGCAGCTGGTCGGCATCCCTGCCCATCAGGTGCTTGACCTGGCTCAGCTCGACCATGGTGGTCGGGCACACGTCCGGGCAGCTGGTGAAGCCGAAGAACAGATAGGTCACCTGGCCCTGCAGGTCCTTCGGGCCACGCACGGTGCCGTGGCTGTCGGGCATCGACCACTGTTGGCCAAGTTCTTCGCAGGCAATGTCCTTGGAATAGAAGTCCATGCGCGACTGCGCACTACAGCCGGCCAGCAGGCCGAGCAGCAGGCCTGCGGCCAGCCGCAGGCCACGATGGGGGAACGCAATGCCGTTCACGGTTCGCAGGCTCAGTTGATCATCATGTGGTAGTGCATGCTCCAGATGATCCAGACCGACAGCGCGACGACGATGAACAGGATCACCATGGTGAACACGAAGCTGGCCAGGTTCCACCCGCCTTCGGACTTGCGGTCCATGTGCAGGAAATAGACCAGCTGCACCAGGATCTGTGCCACCGCGAAGCCGACCAGCAGGAACAGCGTGAGCGGCCGCGACAGCACCGGGTTCATCACCAGCGCGAACGGCACCACGGTCAGCAGCGCGCACAGCACGAAACCGATCAGGTAGGACTTGGTGGAGCCGTGCGCATTGCCGGCGCGCGAGGTTTCGACGTGGGCCATGTCAGAAGGCTCCGATCAGGTAGACGAAGGTGAAGACGCAGATCCACACCAGGTCCAGGAAGTGCCAGAACAGGCTCAGGCACGAAACGCGGGTGATGTTGGTCGGGGTCAGGCCACGGCGGTAGACCTGGTGCATGACCACCGCCATCCAGATCAGGCCGCTGGCGACGTGCAGGCCGTGGGTGGCGACCAGCGCAAAGAACGCCGACAGGTAGGCACTGGTGCTCGGGCCTGCGCCTTCGTGGATCAGGTGCGAGAACTCGTAGATTTCCATGCCGATGAACGAGGCACCGAGCACGAAGGTCACGCCCAGCCAGCGCAGCACCGCCGACGCATCGTGGCGATGCATCGCCAGCACGGCCTGGCCGTAGGTGATGCTGGACACCAGCAGCAGGAAGGTCTCGGCCATCACGAACGGCAACGAGAACAGCTCCTTGCCGGTGGGGCCGCCGGCATAGGCGGTGCTGAGCACCGCATACGAGGCGAACAGCGAACCGAACAGCACCAGGTCGGACATGAGGTAGACCCACATGCCGAACACCTTCATGCCGCCCTGCTCGTGGCTGTGGTCGTGTTCGTGATGGTCCTCGTGTGCCTGCGTGTCGGTGGCCAGCTCGGGGCGGGTCAACAGGTTCATGCGCGTACCTCCTTCAGCTTGGCAAGGTTGGCTGCTTCGGTGCGCGCCACCTCTTCGGAACTGACGTAGTAGTCCACGTCCTCGTCGTAGGACCGCACGATCAGGGTGACGATCATCGCGATGAAGCTGACCGCGGCCATCCACCAGATGTGCCAGACCAGGGCGAAGCACAGCACCAGGATCCAGATGTTGAGGATCAGTGGCACGCCGGTGTTCTTCGGCATGTGGATCGGCGCGTACTTCTTCGGCGGCGGCGGCAGGCCGCGCTTCTTCGCTTCATGGAAGGCGTCCAGCTCGTCGGCCTTGGGCACCACGGCGAAGTTGTAGAACGGCGGCGGCGACGGCGTGGCCCATTCCAGCGTGCGTGCGTTCCACGGGTCGCCGGTCAGGTCCAGGTTGCGCTTGCGGTCGCGCACGCTCACGTAGATCTGCACCAGCATCAGGATGATGCCCGCGAACACGAACAGCGCGCCGATGAAGGCGGCGATCAGGTACGGCGTCCACGCCGGGTTGTCGTACTGGTTCATGCGGCGGGTCATGCCCATGAAGCCCAGCATATACAGCGGCATGAAGGCCAGGTAGAAGCCGATCACCCAGCACGCGAACGACCACTTGCCCAGGCGCTCGTTGAGGGTGAAGCCGAACACCTTCGGGAACCAGTACGCGAAGCCGGCCAGGTAGCCGAACAACGCGCCACCGATGATGGTGTTGTGGAAGTGCGCAACCAGAAACAGGCTGTTGTGCAGCAGGAAGTCCGCTCCCGGAATGGCCAGCAGCACGCCGGTCATGCCACCGATGGTGAAGGTGACCAGGAAGGCAATGGTCCACAGCATCGGCACACTGAACTCAACGCGGCCACCGTACATGGTGAACAGCCAGGTAAAGATCTTCACGCCGGTGGGAATGGCGATGATCATCGTCATGATGCCGAAGAAGGCGTTGACGCTGGCACCGGAACCCATGGTGAAGAAGTGGTGCAACCAGACGATGAACGACAGGATGCCGATCGCCAGCGTTGCACCGACCATCGACTTGTAGCCGAACAGCTTCTTGCGCGCGAACGTGGCGGTGACTTCAGAGAAGATGCCGAACGCCGGCAGCACCAGGATGTACACCTCCGGATGGCCCCAGGCCCACACCAGGTTCACGTACATCATCGGGTTGCCACCCAGCGTGTTGGTGTAGAAGTTGAAGTCCAGGTAGCGGTCCAGGGTGAGCGCGCCCAGCGCCACGGTCAGGATCGGGAAGGCGGCGATGATGATCACGCTGGTGACCAGCACGGTCCAGGTGAACACCGGCATCTTCATCAGAGTCATGCCCGGCGCACGCATGCGCAGGATGGTGATGAACAGGTTGACGCCGGTCAGCAAGGTGCCGATGCCCGAGGCCTGCAATGCCCAGATGTAGTAGTCCACGCCCACGCCCGGACTGAACTCGATGCCCGACAGCGGCGGATAAGCCACCCAGCCGGTCATGGCGAATTCGCCAACGCCCAGCGAGATCATCATCAGCGCGGCGCCGACCACGAAGATCCAGAAGCTGAAGGCGTTGAGGAACGGGAACGCCATGTCGCGTGCGCCGATCTGCAGCGGCACGATGATGTTCATCAGGCCGACCACGAACGGGGTGGCCACGAAGAAGATCATGATCACGCCGTGTGCGGTGAAGATCTGGTCGTAGTGCTCCGGTGGCAGGAAGCCGTCACTGCCCGGCCCGGCCGCGGCCAGCTGCGCGCGCATCATCAGCGCGTCGGCGAAGCCACGCACCAGCATGACCAGCGCCACCACCACGTACATGATGCCGATCTTCTTGTGGTCCACGGTGGTGAACCAGTCACGCCACAGCGGGCCCCACAGCTTGAAGTACGTCACTGCGCCAAGCAGCGCGAGGCCACCCAGCACCATGGCCACCAAGGTGACCACGACGATCGGCTCGTGCAGCGGCACGGCCTCCCACGTCAATTTACCCAACATGTTCGTTACTCCTGGGAAACCTGGGCACCGCCGGCAGCGCCCGCCGGGGTAGCCGCAGCGGTGTTCTCACCGACGCCGATGAACTGGTCGATGACCTTCTTGAACAGCAACGGTTCAACACTGGAGAAGTGCTGCACCGGTGCGTTCTTCGACGGCGCGGCCAGCGCCTTGAACTGTGCGAAGCTGAGCGCGTCCGGCGCGCTGCGCACCTCAGCTACCCAGCGATCGAATTCTTCGTTGCTGCTGGCGGTGGCGATGAACTTCATGTTCGAGAAGCCATGCCCGCTGTAGTTGCCGGACATGCCACGGAACTGGCCGGGCTCGTTGGCGATCAGGTGCAGCTGCGTGCGCATGCCCGCCATCGCGTAGATCTGCCCGCCCAGCTGCGGGATGAAGAAGGTATTCATCGTCGAGTTGGAGGTGATGTTGAACGCCAGCGGGCGGTTGGCCGGGAAGTTGAGCTGGTTGACCGTGGCGATGCCCAGGTCCGGGTATACGAACACCCATTTCCAGTCGGTGGCGATCACGTCCACGTGCAGCGGTTCACCGGCCACGTCCAGCGGCTTGTACGGGTCCAGCTCGTGGGTCGACTTCCACACGATCACCGCCAGCACCGCGATGATGATCAGCGGCACGCCCCAGACCACGATCTCCACCTTGGTGGAGTGCGACCAGTCCGGCGTGTATTTCGCTTTGGTGTTGCCGGCGCGGAAGCGCCACGCGAATACGAAGGTCAGCACGATGGCCGGTATCACCACGATCAGCATCAGGCCGATGCAGATCAGGATCAGGTCGCGCTGGGCGAGCCCGACCAAGCCCTTCGAATCCAGCAGCACCCAGTCACAGCCCGACAGGCCGACGCAGGCCAGGGCGACCAGCGCCAGGCGGATGCGGTTCCAGCAGATATTCATTGGAGGTCAACCCTGTTGAAGAAGCGCGCTTGACCGGCTCGCCTGCGCGCAGCGCCCGGGCGTGGAGCGGCTACACTGTGGGTACGAGGTCGCCTACAAGCAGGCGAACCACTCCAATCAAGCCCATACAAGATACATCATTGTATGGACTTGTGCATCTGCACGTATGGAAAGAACTGACCGATGACGCCACCTGCAGCCGGCCGCCGCCTGAAACACCCCAATCGCACCTGGGTTCGCCCCTTCCGCGAGGGCGCCGGCCCGCTGTACCTGCAGATTGCCCAGCAGGTGCGCGAGGCGGTGGATGACGGCGTGCTGCGCCCGGGCGACCGCCTGCCGCCGCAGCGCGACCTGGCCCAGCAGGTGGGCGTGGACCTGACCACGGTCACCCGCGCCTTCGCCGAGCTGCGCCAGGCCGGCCTGCTCGACGCGCAGGGCGCCGGCGGCACCTTCATCGCGCTGTCGGCCGGCAACCGCAGCACCTCGGTGGACCTGAGCATGAACATCCCGCCGCTGCTGGGCAGTGCGCCGTTCGCGCAGGGCATGGAGGCCGGTTTCCAGCACGTGGGCCAGCAGCTGGGCCAGGGCGAACTGATGAGCTACCACGTCGGCGCCGGTACCCGCGAGGACCGCGCCGCCGCGGTGCAGTGGCTGGCGCCGATGCTGGGCACGGTGGGCGCCGACCAGGTGGTGATCTGTCCCGGTGCGCAGACCGCGCTGTGTGCACTGATCCTGGCTTGCACCCAGCCGGGCGAGCTGATTGCCGCCGAGCAGCTGACCTACCCGGGCCTGCTGGCCGCCGCGCGCGTGCTGCAGCGGGGTGTGGTGCCGGTGGCGATGGACGCCGAAGGCATGCTGCCCGATGCGCTGGAAGAAGCCTGCCAGCTGCGCCGCCCGCGCCTGCTGTACCTGGTACCGACCATCCAGAACCCGACCACGGCAACGATGTCGGCACAACGCCGGCAGGCCCTGTTGGCGGTCGCCAAGCGCCACGATCTGACCGTGATCGAAGACGATCCCTACTGGTTGCTGGCCGGGGACGCCGCACCGCCGCTGGCCGCCCACCGCGACGCCGGCTGCCCGGTGTATTACATCTCCACCCTGTCCAAGTGCCTGGCACCGGGCCTGCGCACCGCCTACCTGGTGGTGCCGGCCGGCGAACCGATGGAACCGGTGCTGGACGCCCTGCGTGCGATCGCGCTGATGCCGACCCAGTCGATGGTGGCGGTGGCCTCGCAGTGGATCCGCAGCGGCAAGGCCCAGGACATGGTGCAGCGCTTCCAGCAGGAGCTGCGCGAGCGCCAGGCGATTGCTGCGCAGTACTTGCCGTCCCGTGCCCAGGCCCATCCGGCCGGCCTGCATGTGTGGCTGCCGCTGCCGCCACGGCTGGACCAGTACCGGCTGATCCAGGCCGCGCAGGAACAGGGGCTGGGCATCGCCAGTTCCGACGCCTTCAGCGTGGAAGAACCGCCTCCGGGCAACGCGATCCGCCTGTCACTGGGCGGCGCGGTCGACCAGGGCGCGCTGGCCGGGGCCCTGGCCAAGCTGAATGAAATCCTGTCGGAAGCCCCCGAGGCCCGGCACAACGCCATCGTCTGAACCGGACGCATGGCCCCAAATCCATACAAAATGATATTTTGTATGCAATGTATGGATGAAGGGACGTGCCTCGATGCGCGCGGAGAAACTGAAGTTCCACCTGGTGATGGCCGGCTGCGGTGGCTTTGTGGTGTTTATGCTGGCTGTGCTGGCCTGGGTCTGCCTGCAGCCGCAGACCGTGGATGTGCAGGCCGCCGAACGCCACGCCATCGAGCAATGCGTGCAGCGCAGCGAGGATCCGTCGCGTAGCGAGATCCAGCGCCGGGCGCAGGCCGATTCCTGCCGCGAGATGCGCAAGCAGTACGTACACAAGTTCGGCGGGGACGCGTCCTGATGGGCGCAGCCGCGCCGCGTCGCCGCTGGTTGCTGCCGACGATGATCGCCCTCGCCTGCCTGTTCATGGCCGGCGTGGCGGCGGCGCTGTGGCAGTACTTCGGCTACAGCGCGCAGTCCACGTTCACCGAACAGGCCATCGTCTTCGACGACTCGCAGCTGCGCCTGCCGGCCGATCTGGCCGGTAATACCGGCCGCATCCGCGTGGTGCATTTCTGGGACCCGGCCTGCGGCGTGTGCAACCGCGAGACTGGTGCGCACCTGAGCTACCTGATCAGCATGTACCGCCGCGCCGGCATCGACTTCTACGCGATCCGTCGCCCTGGCACGCAGGGCGAACTGCCCGAGCCGCTGCGCAACAAGGTGATCAACCTGCCGACCATCGATGGCATCGAGCACATTCCGGCCAGCCCTGCCGTGGCGATCTGGGACCGGCAGGGCCATCTGGCCTACGCCGGGCCGTACAGCATCGGCATGGTCTGCAACTCGGCCAACAGTTTCGTCGAACCGCTGCTGGACAGACTGGTGCGCGGCGAATCCGTGCGCCCGAAAGGACTGCTTGCCGTGGGCTGTTACTGCCCGTGGCAGGCCAAGCGCTGAGGACGCGCAATGACATCACTGGCTCTGGGTGGCGTGGCCGCCGCAAACAACAACGGCGGTCACCTGTCCGAACCGACCGATGGTTATGGACAGGCTCCCGCCGTTGGAAGCAACGATACGCCCCGACATGCTCCGTACATGCCGCGACCGGATGTCGCAGCGCGCGAATGGGTGCAGGACGTGCTCGCGCACAACGGGCCGATCTATCTGCGCATCGTCAATTCGCTGGAGCGCACGGTGCGTCGCGGTGGTCTTGCACCGGGGCAGCGCCTTCCCTCGCAGCGCGCGTTGGCGCAGCAGCTCGGCGTCGACCTGACCACGGTAACGCGGGCATTCGATGAAGCGCGCAAGCGCGGCCTGATCGAAGCGCGTGGGCCACAAGGCAGTTTCATCGCACCACCCAAGGCTGGCTTCGACCAGGTGGTGGACCTGAGCATGAACGTGCCACCGGTACCCGATGCCGACGCGCTGGCCGAGACCCTGCGCCGCGGCGCCGCCGCCGTGCTTGCGCGCAGCAATGCACCGAACCTGATGACCTACCACCTGGGCGGCGGTAACCCGACCGACCGCCATGCGGCAGCGCGCTGGCTGCAACCGATGCTGGGCACGGTGGACGATGCCTGCCTGCTACTGACCGAAGGCGCCCAGGTGGCGCTGGCCGCGATCCTGCTCAGCCAGGGCCGCGATGGCGACGCGATCCTGTGCGATGCGCTGGTCTATCCGGGCCTGCTGCAGGCCGCAGCGGCGCTTGGCCGGCGGCTGTTGCCGGTGGACTGCGACGAACACGGCATGTGCCCTGAAGCGCTGCTGCGGCAGGCACGCGGGAGTGGCGCGCGGCTGCTCTATCTCAACCCCACCTGCCAGAACCCGACCGCGCTGACGTTGCCGTTGCAGCGGCTCGAAGCGCTGGCGCGTGTGCTGGAGAGTGAAGGCCTACTGGCGATCGAGGATGATCCGTACTGGCACCTTGCCGAAGAGGCGCCGGTACCCCTGGCGATGCTGGCACCGCGCCATGTGTTCCATGTGGCGACGCTGTCGAAGGTGATCAGCCCGGGCCTGCGCACCGCCTTCGTGCGCTGCCCGAGTGCCGCGCATGCCGAGGCGATGACCGCCGCGCTGCGGGCGACGCGGCTGATGGGCCATCCATTGGTGTCGGCGCTGGCCAGCCAACTGTTGCTGGATGGTTCGGCACAATCGCTGCTGGCGCAGGTGCGTGCCGAGGCGCGCGAGCGCGTGCGCATGGCCCGCTGCCTGCTGGCGCCGTCGCTGCTGCTGCGCGCCGAAGGCCTGCACGCCTGGTGCAGGGTACCAGCGCCATGGACCGACGCCACGCTGGTGCGTACCGCGCAGCTGCAGGGGCTGGCCATCGCTCCTTCATCGGCGTTCTGTCCGCCCGGGGTGCAGCATCAGCACGGCGTGCGGCTGTCGTTGGGGCTGGCGGCGGACCGACGGCAGCTGGAGAGCGCGTTGCGGCGGATTGACCGGTTGTTGTTGTCGGACGCGCTGCCGGCGATCGAGCGGTAGCCCTGGTAGTGCCGGCCGCTGGCCGGCAACGGCGTGCACGGATCATGAGGTTGCCGGCCAGCGGCCGGCACTACCCCAATGCCACCAGCGCCTGTACCAGCACATCCATCTGCGCCGGTCGGGTGAACACCGACGGTGTCACCCGCACGCAGGCACCCGACTCCAGGCCATCGCGATGGGTGGTGAAGATCCGATGCTCATCCAGCAAGCGCTTCTGCAGTGCCTGATTCTGTTCTACCGAGGTGCGCCCGCGCAGGCGGAAGCTGGCCAATGCGCTGGCCAGCGCCGGATCAGGCGACGACAGCACTTCGATATGCGCCATCTGCCGCGCAGGCACGGTCCAGCGCTCGCGCAGGTAGCGCAGGCGCGCCTGCTTGTTGGCTGCGCCGATGCGCTGGTGCAGCGCGATCGCTTCCGGCAGCGCCAGGTAAGCGGCGAAGTTGACCGTACCGGTGTGCACACGGCTGCCCACGCGGCCATCGTCGGTCTCGCCCATGTACGGGTCCAGGTCCGCAACGCGGCCCTTGCGCACATACATCGCGCCGACGCCGACCGGCGCACCGATCCACTTATGCAGGTTGATGCCGACGAAATCAGACTTCAGCTGCGGCACCGCGTAGTCGATCTGGCCAAACCCGTGTGCTGCATCAACGATCACGTCGATGCCGCGTGCGCGCGCACGTTCAGCGATTTCGGCCACCGGCAGCACCAGCCCATGGCGATGGCTGACCTGGGTCAGCAGCACCAGTTTCAGGCGTGGCAGCCGCGCGAACGCGGCCTCGTAGGCCTGCAGGATCTGCGCATGGTCGGGCACGGCCGGCAGCGCGATGCGCTCGACCTGCACGCCGCGGCGCTGCTGCAGCCAGCGCATTGCGCCGATCATGCTGTCGTAGTCGATATCGGCGTACAGCACCTGGTCGCCAGGCTGCAGGCGGTTGTAGCCGCCGATCAGCGCCAGCATCGCCTCGGTGGCACCGCGGGTGAGTGCGATCTCGTCGGCGCCCACGCCCAGCAGTTCGGCCACCTGCCGCTGCACCGCCATGTACTGCGCCGGGAACGCATGACGGCCATACCAGGCATTGCCTCGGTTCACTTCAGCGGTGTGGCGCTGGTAGCTGGCCAGCGTCTCGCGGCCCATCGCGCCCCAGTAGCCGTTCTCCAGATGGTTCACTTCGTCGGTGACATCGAAGTGGCTGGCCACGGCGGCCCAGTAGTTTTCATCGCGGGCCAGCACGTCCGGCGCCACGGTCGTTGCGGGAATCTGCATGGACGCAGCGTAACGCGTGGCAGCCATGGCCGGCAGTGAAGAAAGTGCGGCTGCGGCCGGCAGCAAGGCGCCGGCACGCAACAGGGAGCGGCGGGCCGGGTCCATCAGAAGCTCAGCCGGTACTGTGCGTACAGGTTGGCACCGTCGGTGTCGTATGGCGCGTTGCGCGAGTAGACCAGGCCGCGACTGGCCTGGAAGGTGGCTTCGTCCGGATAGCGGTCGAATACGTTGTCGGCACCGACGCGCAGGCTGTGATGTTCGTTGATGCGATAGCCGACGGCCAGGTCGAGGAAGCTCATCGCGCCGAAGCGCTGGTAGATATCGCCCACTGCATTGCCGCTGGAATCGGTCCAGGCGCCGTAGTAGCGCATGCGTGCCATCAGCGACCAGGCGCCGATGTCCCAGCTGCCGGTCAGGCTGCCCTTGTGCTCGGGCAGGCGATCCTCGAACAGCACGCGCTGGGTCTCGTTGGTGGCCACCGAGGTGCTGCCATTGTCCACGCGGGTGCGGTTGTAGTTGTAGGCCAGGGTCAGCGTCATGCGGCCGGCGCCGAGGTCGCGCAGGTAGTTGCCGACCACGTCCACCCCGGTGGTGGTGGTATCGAAGTCGTTGGTGAAATAGTTCACCGAGGTATAGCCCAGCGGATTGGGCGTACCGGCCGGAATGGCGAAACTGGCCGACTGGCTGAAGCGGTCGCTGAGCTTGATCTGGTAGACATCCACCGAGCCGGACAGGCCCAGGTCGGTGCGCCAGGTCAGGCCCAGCGACGCGGTCCGCGATTCTTCCGGCTTCAGCGGCCTGGCGCCGAGCAGCTGCGCCAGCGGATCGTTCGGCCACAGGCGGCCACTGGTGAAGATCTGCAGCGTGCGCGTATCCAACCCCTGGGTGGTGCTGGTGGTGTTGAGCTGCGCCGGCGTCGGTGCACGGAAGCCGCTGGACACGGTGCCGCGCAGGGCCACGTCCGGGGTGATCGCGAAGCGCGCCGAGAGCTTGCCGTCCAGCGTGCTGCCGAAGCTGGAGAAGTCCTCGTAGCGGCTGGCCGCACCGATGCTCCAGCGCTCGCCCAGCGGCACTTCCATGTCCACGTAGGCGGCCCTGCTGCGCTGGCTCCACTGCCCGGCCTGGCTGGCCGAGAAGCCGGGCGCGCCATTGGAATTGGCCTCCAGGCCCGCCGCAGCGCCCGGACCCACCGCGTACGAGGCCGGGTCGCCGGCACGCACCTGGTAGGTCTCCTGGCGGAACTCGCCACCGAAGGCGACGTTGACCGGCTGGGACAGCGCGGCCACGTCCCACTCGTAGTTGAAGTCTGCGTTGGCGTTCTTCTCGGTCTGGGTCAGGCGGCCAAGATCGAACGCGGTCGGGCTGGCCGGGCCGAGCGAGGCATTGATCGAGTTCTTCAAGCTGTAGTCGATGGCGTTGCGGCCATACGAGGCGCTGACATCCCAGCGCAGCTTGGGCGTGATCTCGCCGCGCAGGCCACCGACCAGCTGCAGGTCGTTCTGCGTGTTGCCGTACTGCGGGCTGAAGCCCACCGGATAGATCGAGCGCAGGTTCCAGCCCGGGAAGATGGCGGTGGTGCGGTACGCACCGGTGGTAGTGTCCGGATTGCGCCAGTTGAAATCACTGACGCCATCGCTGTGGCTGTACAGGCCGAAGGCATAGAACTCCAGCGTCTCGCTGGCATGGGCCTTCACGTTGAAGCCGACGCGGCGGCTTTCCAGTTCCGGCTGGCCCCAGCGCTGCACCGGATTGGGCACGTCCAGCTCCGGATGTGCAGCCTGGAAGGCGATCGCATCCGGGCGCTGGCGCGTGCGCGAGGTGGCGTCTGAGTTGGACGATTCGGCGAACAGCACCAGGCTGCCATAGTCGCCCAGCGACCAGCCGGTGCGCGCACTGAAATCGCGCGAGGCACCGTCGCCCTGCGCGTACTGCGAATAGCCGGCGGTGATCTCGGTGCCGGGCCCCTCTTCGAGGATGATGTTGATGACACCGGCGATGGCATCCGAGCCGTACTGCGCCGACGCGCCATCACGCAGCACCTCGATGCGCTTGATCGCGCTGGTGGGAATCTGTGCCAGATCAGCCGCCTGCGCACCGCGGTTGCCGAGCAGCGCGCTGCGATGGAAGCGGCGACCGTTGACCAGCACCAGGGTCTGGTCCGGCGACAGGCCACGCAGCGTGGCCGGACGCACGAACACCTGGCCGTCCGCCATCGGCAGGCGCTGCACCACGAACGACGGCACCAGCTGGGCCAGCACGTCCTTCAGGTCGGTGGATTCGACGGACGTGATGTCTTCCTTGCTGAACACGTCCACCGGCGCCAGCGTTTCGAACTGGGTGCGGTTGGACGCGCGGGTACCGGTGACCAGCATCGCGTCGAGCTGGGTGGGCGCGGCGCGGCTGCCGCCGGCGGCATCGACCGCATCGGCTTCCGCTGCGATCGCGCCTCCTGCGCTGGCCATGGAAAGGGCAAGGAGGATGGAACGCGAAAGCTTCGAACGATGCACGGCAGGGCTCCGGGAGGACGCGACAGGGCCAGCACCTGTGCGCACACAACAGGCCTGGACAAGGCGCGCAGTCTCGGCGCGATGTGTGAAGGAGGCATGACGTCAGTACGACAGCTTGAATCCGCACAGGCGCAAGAACTGCTAAACGCCGCGCCTGCCGATCCGCTACTGTGCCGGCATTGGATCCGGGGAACGGCAGGATGAGCGCGGCAGGCAAGGCGTTGTGGTACATCGAAACCCATGCGGACCAGCCCTTGGCGCTGGCCGACATTGCCGCTGCGGCCGGCCTGTCGCCGTTTCATCTGTCACGTCTGTTCCAGGCCCGCACCGGCACCCCGGTGGTGCGCTACCTGCGCGGGCGCCGCCTGACCGCTGCCGCGCAGCAGTTGGCCAACGGCGCCAACGACATCCTGCAGGTGGCGCTGGGTGCCGGCTATACCACCCATGCAGCCTTCACGCGTGCCTTCAGCGAACAGTTCGGACAGACGCCGGAGCGCGTACGCGAACAGGGCACCGATGGGCTGGCGCTGGTGCAGGCGATCCGCGTGGACGAGGCCCCGTCCGCCTGCATTGAAGCGCCCCGCCTGCTTGAGACGCCCGCGTTCCAGGTGGCCGGCATCAGCATGCGGCATACCCGCGACAGTGGTGGCGCGATTCCTGGCCAGTGGGCGCAGCTCAACCGCGAATGGCCGATGCCGGCGCCGATCAGCTTCGGCGTGTGCTGCAACAGTGATGACGATGGTGGCTTCGACTACATTGCGGCACTACCGGCAAGCACGGTGCCGAGCGTGCCTGCGCACTGGCGACGCGTGGACATTCCGGCGCGCCGCTACCTGGTGGCTTGGCACGGCGGACACATCTCGGCCATCCGCTCGACCTGGTTCTGGTTGCTGGATCATTATCTCCCTGCGTCCAACCTGAGCCTTGCCGATGCGCCGGACCTGGAGCGCTACGACGCCCGGTTCGACGAGCACAGCGGCAACGGCGGCGTGGAGATCTGGCTGCCCGTCGACGACCGTCACCACTGACAAGGAGTTGAAGATGCGCATGACCGCTGCTGTGCTGGGAGGAATGCTGCTGGCGTTCGCGAGCGTCGGCGCCGCCCGCGAAAGCGGCGTCGCCGGCGAGCGCCACGGCACGACGACGCTGGCCAGCGCCGCCGTGCGCGACGCAGAGCACCGTGACGCGCTGCGCTACACGGTCTGGTATCCGGCACCTGCAGGCAGCCGGGAAACCGCGCTGACCATCGGTCCACCCGACGCGCCGCTGTTCGACGTCGGCCGGTCGTCCAAGGATGCGCCGGTCGCCGGTGATCGCCTGCCGACCTTGCTGCTCTCGCATGGCAACGGCGGCAGCGCGCGCATGATGGGCTGGCTGGGCACCGCGTTGGCGCGGGCAGGCTATCTGGTGATCGCAGTCGATCATCCGGGCAACAACGGGGTTGACAGCATGACCCTGCCCGGCAGCGTACTGACCTGGCTGCGCGCCGATGACCTGCGTGCCGCACTGGCGGCTGTCCAGGCCGATCCGGTGCTGGGCCCGCATGTCGATCCTGAGCGCCTGGGGGTCGCCGGATTCTCGGCCGGCGGCTACACCGCACTGGTGGCGGCCGGTGCGCGACCGGACCTGCAGCGACTGCTGGCCTTCTGCACGGCGCATCCGGATGACGGCGTCTGCCGGCCCCAGCAGGAAGCGGCCACGCACACGATGGAGGCGCGTGTTGCCGCTGCGGCGTCGCCCGAGCTGTCGCCGTGGATGTCCCACGCCAACGACGCGCGCGCCATTCCCGGCGTGCGCGCGGTGTTCCTGCTGGCACCGGCAATCGTGCAGGCCTTTGCGCCCGAGCAGCTCTCCTCGCTGGAACAGCCCGTGTCGATCGTACTGGGCGAGGCTGACACGGTTGCGCCACCGCAGAGCAATGGCGAGGCTGCGCGTGCGGTGATTGCGGGCGCTGCACTGCAGGCGCTGCCCGGTGTCGGCCATTACGATTTCCTCGCCGCATGCACCCCGACCGGACAGCGGCGGCTGCAGGACCTGTGCAGGACGTCGGTGCCGAAGGCGCAGACCCACGCGCAGGCAGTGGACGCAGCAATACGATTCTTCAACCATTCACTGCGCTAGTGGCCGCCGGGCAGGCCCCAGCGTTACAGTGAGCGCGTCCATGGAGAATCGGTCATGCGCCTGCTTCACCTCACCCTGCCGGTGTCCGACGTCGCCACCGTCGCCGCGTATTTCCACGATGTGCTGCAGCAGCGCGTGGTCGGCAACCATGTGCACATCGGCTGGAGCACGATCGAACTGCAGGCGGCGGGTGATCACCCCATCGGTGGCGTGCACCTGGCCTTCAACGTACCGGACAACCGCTTCAGCGAGGCGATGGCCTGGTTGCGCGAACGTACCCCGCTGCAACGTAATCCTGAGGGCCTGGATTACTTTGCGCTGGAGAGCAGCTGGCAGTCGCAGTCGGTGTACTTCACCGGTCCCGACGGCCTGATCCTCGAGTTGATCGGCCGGCGCCGTCTGCCAGTCAGCACGCGCGCAGGCGCTTTCCATGGCAGCGAGCTGACCTGCCTGAGCGAGGTTGGCCTGCCCAGCCACGATGTCGATGCGGTGCGCGAACAGTCCAGCCAGCGCTTCGGCCTGCAGCCGATCAGCCCGCCTTCGCCGCAGTTCGCACCGGTGGGCGACGACGAGGGCCTGCTGATCATCGTCGCCGCCGACCGTCGTTGGTTCCCCGAGCAGAAAGACCTGCCCAATGCGCAGGGCGTGCAGCTGCAGATGGGTGATGTGAGCGGCAGCGGCGAGCTGCGCGATGCGACGCTGGGCTGGCGGGTGTGGGCGGCCTGAGCTACCAGCTGCCCGAAGCGCCGCCACCGCCGCTGCGACCACCGCCACCGGACCAGCCGCCGGAACTGCTCGAGGACGAACTCGACGACGAGGTGCTGGACGAGGAACGGTAGCCTTGGGACGACCTTTGTCCGCTGCGTGCTTTTTCGCCGGGCAGCAGGGTGAACACCCAGATGAAGTACAGGAACAGCGTGCTTGCGCAGGACACGATCGTCGCCAAAACGCGTGCGTTCTCGTCGCCGGCCCGGTCGATGGCCAGCAGCGCGCCCAGCGCATAGCCGCCGGTCAACAGCACCAGCACCACCAGGCGCACGGCGAAGCTGTTGCGGTTCTTCCGCCAGCGCGCGCGGCCGGCCTGCACCAGGAAGAACACCAGCATGGCGGCAATGGCGACCGCCAGGTTCAGCAACGTGTGCAGGGCAAGGCTGGGCGGCAACTGACCACGGACCAGCATCACCATGAAGAAACCGATACTGACGGCCAACATGCCGGACAGCACGATGCGCACACCACGGCTGCGACGCCAGCACCACCCCAGCAGCGCCGCCACCGGTACGGCCGGTAACAGCACGAAGAACAGCGCAGGCAGCACATGCCGCGGCAGCAGCAGCGTCGCCGAAACCAACCCAGCGGCCATCACCGCCGTTACCAGCAACGGCCTGCCCCAGGCAGGCAAGGTCGGCCAATTCGGTCTGGGCACTGCCGCATTGGCTGCCAGTGCCTTGCGCCGCCGCTCACGGCGTTTACCGCTGGACTCGGCCTCGGTCCTGATGGCCAGCAGGCGCGGCGGTGATCGCCACAGACCGGCCAGGAACCCCACCAGCAACGTCAGGGCAACGACCGAATCCCCTGTACGCCAATCCGCTGGCAACAGGTTGCGTGCGGATGAATCCTGCTCGGGCGGCAGCGGCTCGCCATCGATCAGCGCCACCAGCACCTTGCTGCCGTCCAGCATGCCCCGGTCCAGGTCTCCTTCGCGCAGGCGCGGCACGATCGCTTTGTCGATGATGCGCGCGGCATAGGCATCGGGAATGGTGCCTTCCAGGCCATAGCCGGTCTGGATGCGTACGCGCCTGTCCTGCACCGCCACCAGCAGCAACACCCCGTCATCGACACCGGCGCGGCCCAGCTGCCACTGGTCGAAGACACGCTGTGCATAGGCTTCGATGCCGTCATCGCCAACACTGGGCACCACCAGCACCTGCAGTTGCGCGCCTTTGCGTGCCTGCAGCTGCAATGCCTGCTCGCGCAGCGTGGCGCGGGTGCTGGCGGACAGTGCGTTGGCGGTGTCCACCACCGGGTCGTCCAGTGCCGGAATCGGGGCCGCCGCCAGCACTGGCAGCGGCAGCAGGCAGAGCAGCAGTGCCAGCCCTACCCACTGCCATGCGTTGCGCCACGGCAGCACCCGGCTCATGTGGACGCCGTGCCTTGCAATGGCGGTGCTGTGCATCATGCGAAACGGCATCCGTGTATGTCCTTGCCCCATGAACGGAAAAGCCGGCCGGATTACCCCGGCCGGCCTCCTATACCACACACTTCTTCACACGCAGCGGTCAACGGCCCATGGCCACCCGCTGCTGCTCGTCCTGCACGTGTTGCTGCGAAGGCTCATGCTTGGCCAGCATTGCAGCGCTGGTCTCCTGCAGGCTCGGTGCCGCCTGGGTCATGTCCACCGCAGTACGGAAGCCGGGAACGGTGCCCACGACGAAGGCCTTGCCATCCTGCACGGTGACGCCCTGCAGCTTTTCCGGCGAATCGATGCCGGCGGCCTTGGCCTGGGCGGTCACATGCGCGCTCATCTCGTTGGAGATCATGCCCGGCATGTGGCCACGGATCGCATTGTGCAGCGGCGTATCCGGATGCGCCTTGTCGCCCAGCTGCGGCCCCTTCGGCGCCGCCTCGGCATGGCTGCGGCCTTCGGCCAGCTTGCCCAGCGTCGCCGGACCCGCCACGCCGTCGGCGGAGAGCCCGTGCTGCTTCTGGTAGGCGATCAGTGCGTCCCTGGTATTGGCACCGAACTTGCCGTCCTCGCTCAGCGGATTGCCTTGGCCGTCGCGCACGCCCAGGCGGTTGAGTTCCTTCTGCAGCGCAGTCACTTCCTCGCCCTTGGCCCCCTGGCGCAGCACACCGTTGTGGTCGGCGTCATGCGAATGGCCACCCTTGCCGGTTTCCTTCAGCTTGCCGTGGTCCCAGAAGTCCTGCGGGCTGATCAGCTTGCCGTGCGGATCCTTCAACTGGTAATGCACGTGCTGGGCATACTGACCCGCACCGCCCGGGCCACGCCCGCCCATGGTACCGATCGGCTCACCCGCCTTGATCGGCTGGCCTTCCTTCACCTGGGTCGACTGCAGGTGCAGGATCTCGTGCGAGTTGCCCTGTGCATCCCTGATCTTCACCGTACCGTAGTCGCCACCGACGAACGTCACCGTTCCGGAGATCGGCGCGTTGACGGTCGGGTGCTGCAGATTACGGCCGTGCTGGCCGCCGACATAGTTGAAGTCGGTGCCACCGTGCGGCTTGTGCGCGCGGTGTTCGCCGAACTCACCGGTAATGTGCGGCTTGACCCCGTTCTGCGGGGCAGCATCACCTGCATCGTCTGCTCGAAGTTGCGGGTCTGGCCTTCGGCATGCGCCGCTGCCGGCTTGGCCTGCGCGTGCGTGGCCGCAGCTACGGCGGGGGCCGCGTGGCTGCCCTGGGACTGGCCGTGGGTCAGTCCCAGGCGCTGCTCCACGAACCGCTCGTACTTGTCCACGTACGGCATCACCTTCTTTTCAGACAGGGTGAGGCCGCCGTAATCGCGGGTCGGGCCGTCGTGATGGTATTTGTAGATGTACTCCTCACCCTGGCCGCGCTTGTGCGCCAGCGTGCGGTTATCGATGTAATGGTCAACCAGTGCATCGGACTGTGCGCCGACGTCGAAGCGGTTGCGGTTGTTGAGGTGGTAGTGGTTGCCGGTCTTGTCGATGAACTGGCCCAGGCCCGAGGCCGAGGTGGTGCCAGCGG
This sequence comes from Stenotrophomonas sp. pho, assembly GCF_006228405.1. Classification (NCBI taxonomy): domain Bacteria; kingdom Pseudomonadati; phylum Pseudomonadota; class Gammaproteobacteria; order Lysobacterales; family Lysobacteraceae; genus Stenotrophomonas; species Stenotrophomonas sp. pho. The sequence continues at coordinate 4,261,233 of NZ_CP029759.1, forward strand.
CGGCATCGGGGTTGAAGCCCGATTCAACGCGGGCGATGGCCAGTACGTGCGCCGTTTCGCGCGGGGTCAGGCCCTTCTCGCGCGCCGACTCGATGATCGTGTCGATCACCCGTGACTGTACTTCCGGGGTCGCATCGCCCCACCGGCGGGAGTTGCCATGCAGGCGGCCGTCGCTCTGGTCGATCGGCTCGCGGTAGTGGCTCCACGGTTTGATGCGGTCACTGCTGTAGGCCGCCCCGCGGGGCTGGACCATGTCCTGGTAGATGTCTGCCATGTGTGTGCTATCCATTCTATGAAAAGGGGGATTTCCTTAAGGGGTACTGCTCCTGGTACCTCTGGTACTGCGGTACTGCAGTGCTGCGTTCACAGCGCGCGTGCGACGTCCTGCCGCTGCGCTCAGTCTTCGATGTAGTTCACCTCCGGGTGCTTGATGCCGAGCGAGTCGATCAACTTCTCGTACTCGTCGTTGTTGGGCTCCTGCTCCTCGCCTTCCGCGCCGCGCAGCGGCGGTGTGCTGTGGGTCAACTGGCGGCCACTGGCGTCGTACAGGTAGTACCACTCGCAGAAGCTGCAGCCGAACGGCAGTTCACCGTACTGCACGACGAAGTACGGCGTACCGCTGCGGTCCTGCACGCAGGCCAGGCCAACGGCGGTATAGCCGTCCATCTCCTTGGGCGCAGCAATGGCCTGGCGTGCGCCGTCCTTTTCAATTTCCAGCGTGGTCAGCCGGGAAGCGTCCGTGTCTTGGGTGGGCTGGGCCGCCAGGTGCAGGCGGGTGCCTTGGCAATCGATATGCATGCCGGTCTCGTCGCGCGTAAGAGAGGTGGAATGGTCCGCAACGGCAGCCGCAGGTGCGGCCGGCGTCGCTGCCGGGTCAGTGGAAGCAGGGGCCGCCGGTGCAGCCGCCTCAGGGCCGCTGCAGGCAGCAAGCATCAGGGCCAGTACGGGGGCAACGGGAGACAGACGCATGCGGGGCTCCTTGGGTGAATCACACGACCGCTCGCAGGCGGTCGCTCAGGGGTCAGATCGATTCGTCCTCACGCTTGACCAGTTGCCAGCACGGCTTCTGGGCAAAGGTGTAGATCTGCTGGTCACTGGTATCGGGAGTGCGCATCTGCACCTGTACCTGGCCATCGGGCAGGCGGGTGACCTGCATCTCGCGGCCCTGGCGCTGCAGCGTGGCCGGGTCCGGCATCACCGGCCATTCGACCTTGGCAAGCGGCACCTTCTCCTCCACCTTGCGTGGCTCCGGCTCGGCTTCGCTGTCGATGTGGCTGTCCAGCAGCGGATCGGCAGTGGACGTTTCCTGCAGCGCGATCTCGTTGCCGAAATGCTTGAGGAAGTCGTCGAAGACCGGATGGGGGCAGCTGGCAGAAGCCTCTGCCGGGGCCGCGGCAACCGGCGTGGCCGGCGTCGTGGCAGTGGCCGTGCTGGTCGGAGCCGGTGCGGCGGCGTCAGCGGGGGCTGCCTGGGGCGCAGGCTTGCAGCCGGACAGCGCAAGCCCCAGGGCAAGCGCAAGCAGGGCAACGGGGCGGAGCTGGTTCACGGGATCCTCCTGATTCCGGGCGGTCGCGCGCGGTTCCGGCGCGGTAGGGAGGCAAGGATAGCCATGCCTCGGTCAATTCAGTTTCAACATCCGCTGTCAGGAATATCCCGACATGCCGAATTGTGACTAATATCACACTAATTCTGAAATCAACGTCATCGCAGCAGCCGTTAGACTACGCCGCACACGCTTCGACCCTGGCCCCATGCGCGCATTCCTGCTTGCCCTCTCCCTGCTGCTGCCAACGCTGTGGCCTGGTGGTGCGGCCGCGCTGGAGGTCCGGGAAGGCGATCTGCTGTTCGTCACCGCCGGCCATGCCGGCCTGAGCGCGGCCATCGACGATGCCACCGGCAAGCAGGGTGCACCCAGCTTCGATCACGTGGCCCTGGTCGCTGCGGCGCCAGACGGCTGGGAGGTACTGCATGCGGATGAGAAAGGCTCGCGCCGGCAGACGCTGGATCAGTTCCGCGAGGACGCCCGAGGCAAGCAGCGGCAGGTCGTGGTCTATCGGCTGCGCGCATCGCAGCAGGCTGCCATCAAGGATGCGATCGCGACCGCACGCATGGTGCTGGGCAAGCCCTACAACACGTCGTATGTGTTGAATGAGGACAGCTACTACTGTTCGGATTTCATCGAACGTGCGTTCCGTGCGCACCATGTGTTCGCACTGCAGCCGATGAACTTCCGCAACCCGAAGACCGGGCAGATCGCACAGCACTGGGTCGATCTCTACCGCGCCATGGGCATGGAGGTGCCGCAGGATCAGCCAGGCACCAACCCGAACGACATGTCAGCAGCGCCGGTGCTGCAACGCATTGGCGTGCTGGAATAAGCGAAGCCCCGCACGGGGCGGGGCATCGCGCATCACAGGAAGTGGTTACCGAAGTCACTCCTCCTCGTCCTGCCCACCCTGTTGCTGGTTGCGCTGGTTGCGCTGCTGCTGTTCCTGCTGCTGTTGCTGCTGCTGGTCGCGGCCACGCCCCTGCTGCTGATCCTGCTGGTTCTGCTGGCCCTGCTGCTTCTGGTTCGGGTTCTGGTTCTGCTGTGCCATGTCCGATCTCCAAAGCCACACGCGGAATGCGGTGGACGGGCCCATCGTCTGCAGCGAAGAGTTAATCGCGCGTTGGTGGGCGGCTACATTGGTGTGTACGCGCGTGAATGAACGGGCAAAGCCCCTTGCGGCACAAGCCGATGAAGGATTCATATGGGTTCGGCATGTGCTCATGCCGTCAGCGCGACTGCGCGCATTCATGGCGTGCTCTGCTGGAAACACGCGCTGAACGGAGCTGGCGTCCTGCTCGCGCACGGACGCCAGCCCTGCACTCACGGCATCACCGGCGGCACATACGCCAGGGTCATGCCCAGCAGCCACAACAGGCCCAGCACCAGCGGGATGTGCACCAGCAACTGGATGAAGGTGAAGCCCACGATGTCGCGTGCCTTCAGCCCCAGCACGCCCAGCAATGGCAGCATCCAGAACGGGTTGATCAGGTTCGGCAGCGCTTCGGCCGCGTTGTAGACCTGCACTGCCCAGCCCAGGTGCGCCTTCAGCTCGTTGGCGGCCTGCATCACGTACGGCGCCTCGATGATCCACTTGCCGCCACCGGACGGCACGAAGAAGCCCAGCACCGCCGAGTAGATGCCCATCACCAGCGCGAAGCTATCGGTGCTGGCCACGTGCACGAACAGGCTCGACAGCCGGTGCGCCAGGGTCTGCCCGTCACCACCGGCGGCGTGGGTGAGGATCATCGCGATACCGCCGTACAGCGGGAACTGGATCAGCACGCCGGTGGTGCTCGGCACCGCCTTGGCCACAGCGTTGAGGAAGCTGCGCGGGCGCCAGTGCAGCAGCAGGCCCAGCGAAATGAAAAGGAAGTTGTAGGTGTTGAGGTTGGCGATGGCAGTCACCACCGGCTTGTTGGCGAACTCGTTGAACAGCCAGCCGAACGCCAGCAGCGAGAGCAGCACGGTCAGCAGCGGGCTGTATTCCAGCCATTCGCCCGGGCGCGTGCGTCGCTGCAGCGGTTCCGGCTCGGCCTGCGCAGCGCCGGGAAATTCCTCGGCGGTACGCGCACTGCCGGCTGCAGGCGCGGTCAGCCAGGCGATCAGCAGCGAGACAAGGATCAGCACTGCGGTCAGGGCGATCGACTGCCACAGAAAGATGGTTTCGGTGAACGGCAATACGCCGGTGATCTCCACCAGCCCCGGCGGCATGCTGGCCGGGTTGGCCTGCAACTGTGCGGCCGACGAGCTCAGCCCCATCGCCCACACTGCGCCCAGGCCGAGATAGGCCGACGCACCGGCGGCGCGGTAGTCCATGCGCAGTTCGGTGCGACGGGCCAGCGCGCGGACCAGCAGGCCACCGAACACCAGCGAGAAGCCCCAGCTGAGCAGCGAGGCGAGCATGCTGACCAGGCCCACGTACACCACCGCACCGCGACCGGTGCGCGGCACCCGGGCCAGGAAGTCGATGAAGCGTGCGACCACCGGCGCGGTCGCCACGGCGTAGCCGCCGATGACCACAAAGGCCATCTGCATGGTGAAGGGGATCAGGCTCCAGAAGCCGTCACCAAAGGCGCTGGCGGTGGCCTGAGGGGTCGAACCGAAGCCCATCGCGGCCAGCGCGACAATGACCACGCCCAGCACCGCGAACACATACGCATCGGGGAACCACTTTTCCGCCCAGGCGGCCGAGCGCAGCGCTGCGCGCGCCATCCAGCCGTCCTGTACTGCTGCCGTCGAGGCCATCGCCTACCCTCCCAGGTTCGATGGACCGATTCTGGGCGGTGGGGTGTGGGCTGTCTGCCACCTATTGGTCGTAGGTGGCGGTAGTGCCGGCCGCTGGCCGGCAAACTCGGGATCGCGCACGGGTGCAGCCGGCCAGCGGCCGGCTCTACCAACCCCTGGGGTCAGCGCAGCGCCAGGTCCACGGCGATACCGGCAAACAGCGCGGCGCCGACCCAGTTGTTGTGCAGGAACGCCTTGAAACACGGGCCGCGCTCGCGGTTGCGGCAGATCCAGAATTCGTACACCACCAGCGCGGTGGCCACGGCCACGCCGGCCAGGTAGTAGCCACCCAGCCCGCCGCGCACGCCAACCAGCGCCATGGTGGCCAGGAACAGCGCGTACAGCACGCCCTGGATGACCAGATCGAGATCACCGAACAGGATCGCGGTGGAGTGCGAGCCCATCTTCAGGTCGTCCTCGCGGTCGACCATGGCATACCAGGTGTCGTAGGCGGTCGACCACAGGATGTTGCCGGCATACAGCAGCCAGCCCAGCATCGGCACCTCGCCCTGCACGGCGGCGAACGCCATCGGGATGCCCCAGCCGAACGACATGCCCAGGTAGACCTGCGGCAGATGGGTGTAGCGCTTCAGGTACGGATAGCTGGCGGCCAGGAACACGCCGATGAAGCTCAGGCCGATGGTCAGCCCGTTCAGGGTCAGCACCAGGCCGAAGGCCACCAGCATCAGTACGGCGAACAGCGCCAGCGCGGCGCGACCGCTGATCGCGCCGGTGGCCAGCGGCCGCGCCTTGGTGCGCTCCACATGCGGGTCGAGCCAGCGGTCAGCGTAGTCGTTGATGACGCAACCGGCCGAGCGGGTCAGCCACACGCCGGCGGTGAACACGAACAGCGTCCACAGCGGCGGCAGGCCGCCGGCAGCCAGCCATAACGCCCACCACGTGGGCCACAGCAGCAGCAACGTGCCGATCGGGCGATCAGCGCGCATCAGACTCCAGTAATGCCGCCAACGCGGCGTCGCCGGCGACTGCGGCGAAGTGAGGGGGGTATCAGCCATGGCGATAGGATACTCCTGCCCCTCTGGCAGGGCTTTGCCGGTGGGGGGAGATTTGTTCGACGAAACTGGATAGAATGCCGGTCCCGCACCGCCTCATGGCGCTGCGATGCCCGCCCCGGCACTGGCCGACGGCGCGGCGGTTCTACAACGCGCCCGTAGCTCAGCCGGATAGAGTAGTGGCTTCCGAAGCCATTGGTCGGGGGTTCGAATCCCTCCGGGCGCGCCATTTTTCCTTCGTTGCCTGGCCGGCGCGCCGCCAGAAAGGTCAGGGAATGAACGTTGCCGAGCGATGCTCGCAACTGGCAGCGTCCTGTACCACGATGGAGTAATTCGCGCCCGCGCTGGATGCGCCGGGCAGGAACAGGCCATCACCATCGAACAGAACGGTCTGCTGTTCATCCTGCCCGATCGACAGCCCGATCGCTCCCGGTGTGATTTCCTCAAGGATCACGTTGTAAGGCCGCCAGGCATCCTCGCCTGTGCGCCTCATCTCTGCGCGAGCGGTCCTTGGGTTCAACCTGCGTCTCTCATCCACCCACAGCTGAAGCGGCTGATCAGCATTGTGGGTGACCTGGAAGCGCCCGTAGGTCAGCCCGTCGACGCTCTCGGTGCCGATGTAAGTGAATTGGGCCGGCTGACACTCTGTGGTGCGGTTCGGATGCGCTGCACAGGATGTCAGTGCAACCACGAGGCAGAAGGCGTTCAGGTGCTTCATGGCTTCGAGGCCTGACGTGGGTGGTTGTCGCGGCGGTGTTCGGCAGTGAGGGCAACCAGCACTGCGCCCCAGAGCGGCGTGAGCAGCACGACGCTCATCACCGTCAGCGAAACCGGTACCTGCCAGAGCAGCGATGGGCTTAATCCGCTGAATCTATAGGCTTCCAGTACAAGCACCACGACCTGGGCCAGAAGGCCCGCGAGCAGCCCCAAGCCAGCCCCCTTGGCAAGCCGCCTGATTGTAAGGCGGCCCGCGGCGGGAACCCGTGCGCAGATTCCCAGCAACAAAAGGCTGACGGCATACAGCCAGAAGAAAACCTGATGTGAGTCGAAGGCGTAAAGCGCCCTGCCCACAAAGTGCAGGAACAGCCAGAGTGCTCCACACGACACCGCGTAGGCCAGCCCGTACCGAAGAATCTGCCTGGCTTTCATCTTGTACCTCTCCGAGGGCGTGCAGCCCGATCGCGTTCTTTTGTGGAGGAGTGCGGGAGCTCATGCACCTTGCCTCCCGCTTGGCACTCTACTCGCGCAAGGCATCGCGCAGCGCTCGAGAGTACCTGCCTGCCTCCAGCGTTCGCAGCTGGGCCAGTGGAATCCGATACCTCCTGAACAATGCGGCCAGTTCCCAGACGTCCTCCTCCAGAACCGCATCTGGATCCAGGGATAGATAGATGACATCCCCTCTGCCGACCACATTACCGATGCAGCCGATTCGACCAATCCACTCGAAGAAGAACCGTTCATCCTGTTGAGAAAAGAAAATTACCTTTTTCGCTTCAAGCTCCATGGTAAATCACCGTCCATTCAACCAAGTCATTTGAATGACGCGCCCCATTCCAGCCTTTGCGCTGATTACTCTGGAGCGGCGACAACGAACAGAGCTGTCAGCGCGCTGCAGAACATCCTGCGAAGACACGGGTGGGCTTCTTCTTCAAGCTCAAAGCGATCACGCGGCGCATGGGATGCTCCGGCACGTGCACGCCTATCTGCAATCACACTTCTTCACTCATCCTCCCCCCTATCTCGTAGGGGAGGCAGGCCAAAGCAGATAGATGATAGGCCAGTGGCTCCTGCTGCCCCGACGCTACTCTTTGAATATCAGAGTAGTCATCGAAAAGACTTCCAACTTCAAGCTCCACCCGCTCACCGCCCATGGAGTGGCGTTCCGACCATGGCACCACGCGGTAGAACACGTCCTCCACTTCAATCTCTTGCAAGCCCCTGGAGCGCAGCGCGTCGAACAATATTGATGAGACCTTTTCCAAGGTGTCCAAATTCATCTTCATACTAGACGCCAAATTCGAATTTCATAAGGCCAGGGTGGCACTGAAAAGAAGATTGCGACTGCCGGCCCAAAGCGGGTATCTGCGCCCCCACGCTAGAAGGATACGGAGAAGATATGGGAATCACCACCTGCATATTTCCCGCGCCCTGCCGAGAACGGCCGCACTTGCCCGTCCGACTTCGAGCTTCCGTATCAATCCAGCACATTCAGGCCGATCCCCGGTTTTCACTCCATAGATCACGGGCTCACCGTTCCTATCTACTCCATCCAAATAGAGCACTGCGCAGTCACCAGCGATTGTTCCAATGCGCACCGCACGAACCTTCTCGATACTGGCATCTGGACCGGCTGCACCCTCGCACATCCCACCGTAGTACGCACTACTCAGCTCAGCGTAGATGGGTTTCAGCTGCAGCTCCCCTAACCGGTCATTCTCGCATCCGCTCAGGGCGAGCACGCAGACGGACGCGAAAGACAAAGCGCGTAGGAAGAAGCCTTTGGCATCGAGAGAACTCCTGAGCAACCCCGATTTCATTTGACTGCTTTCCATTAGCTCCCCAGAACAATCTGCTCGAACGCATTGGTCGCGCTGCACCGATCTCCCTTGCGGTTGCCGAGCGCGCCATTGGTCGCACACTGGCGTCATCCGCCAGGCAGTAGGCGGAGCTCGACGCTTCAGCGCACTATAGCGCCGCCGAGCATCGGCCGAATACGTTGGCGGGCTTCTCCCGAAGACTCACGGCAGCCACCCGTTGCTTCTGCTCGCCGCAGCCCCCCATCACCCCGTACATGATGAGAAGTCCCTAGTCGTTGACGTAGCCGATGAACTTGCCCCTACCTTCATCCGAAGCGGCCCTGACGAGATAGACGCTCTCCCCGGGCGCTGGCTTCAGGTCACTCAACGGCATTGGACCGATCTTCCCTTCAACCTCTGATGCCGATACCACGACCAGCGAATGCTCCAACATCCACTTCGCAATGGCTGCTTCACTATCAGGATCAAGTATGGAAACGCGGTCAAGCGGCAGAGTCGTTGAATTGCCAGGGAAAATTGCACCGGACGAAACATCTACCCAGTCCGACTTCCATTCCGTATGTTGAAACTGGTGAATGCTGCAGCCCCCTAGCATTGGCAAGAGCAGCACCGCTGCACGCAAGATGCCAGCCTTCGGCATGGACATGAGAGCCCCAGAAAGGGCCGGCCAAATGTTAGTTACCATCTGCAACCCGTTCTGCAAAACGATTCAGGGACTGCACCTCGCGCCCAAGATGGTATGTCATTTCTTGACTTCCCTATCATGGGCTGGCACTTGGCGTGTCGCTACGCTGCTCCGGATTTGCGGCAGCGTGCGCAGTCGAAGCACCTGGCCTGCGCGCATTGTAATCGGCATCCCGGCAGGCGCGCACGATCGGACTTCGTGCGTGCCTGATCACGCCCGGGAACCAGCACAGCACCAGCACTACCAGACAGATCGTTCCCAGCCGTACCCATTCACCCGCGACACTGGCCCCGATCAGCGGCAATGCCGCCACCAGGATGACGACCTGTGTGTACAGAAGATAGAGCGTGTACGTGCCCAACCGCGGGTCTGAACGAAGCTCGACGCGACACCTCCGGCAGGACATCTTTGCTTGACGCCTCCCAGCAAATCTCAGGGGAAAGCGCTGCCCGCTAGCGCCACAAAGTGGACAGATGAAGGTCATCAGGCGCATCGGTAAAACCTCTTTTCAGAAGTTTCCATCAGCAGGTTCCATCTGCGGCGTCGACCATACGCACCACATCATCAAAGCTCTTGCCAGCGGCGTCAGATCAAGATCACCACGCGCATCGATGGTAGTCACGAAGGGCATCAATGCGCTGAGGAGGGCCACATCGTTGTAATAGGCCACCACATGCAGGGGCGTGTCCTCATAGGCCCCTTGGGTCTCCGGACAAGTCAGCACCGTATCGCCGAAGTCAGTGCCGACACCGAGCCGGGAAAGCAGTTCGCTGAGTACAGGATCCATGATGTTCATCGGGCTGCACGCACGGTAGAGCCCATTGCGTTGGCCCGATGGTGGTCCGTCCCACAATCCATCTCTCCGTCAGATCCCTGTCGACCTACAAGCCAAGCGGTGCGTGCGTCTTGGAGCGATGCGCTCGACAGATCAGGAATCATGACTTGACAGGAATCAACCGGCTATCCCAAGTGCCCTCTACTAGAAGTGCAATCTCTGCGCCGACAGAGGCCTCAATGAAGACCAAGGTGTCACCATCGACAATTTCCCTGGCAGCCACTGGATCTAGGCCAAGGAGGAAGCAACACCGCTTGAATTCAAAGTAATCATCCTTTCGATTGAAGACCTTGAGATCGAGCACGACATTCTGGCTAGAGAAACCATCAACGCTTGCTCTCCTGACTTGGCCAAAGACAAAATCATAGGATGCCCGCGAAGATTCATCGAACAGAGAAACAGTCACACCTGACAGCGGATCAAGACGAATTCCAACCAGCTGGAAATCGTGAATAGTGATACCCATGCAATAACCTGTCGGAACCATACGTCGCGCGTGATGCTCCAGGCGCAGCCTACTGATCGGATTTCATTCCTTTAATCACAATCGCCATGAACATGCCGCAAATCAGGAGTGACCCCAGCGCCACAGGCAACATTACAAAATAATCACCCCTCTCAAGGTGACCAATAGCATACACCTTCAATACAAGATAGGACGAGGACCTCAAAAAAACTAGCGCAAATAACAACAAACCAAGCCAATTCATTATTTTCTTGCGCATATGCATATCACCTCCATTATATGCAACTGCACCCAGACCCACCCGAAACATCCTTCACCGCCTTCATGGCATCCAGCGCATCCTTGTCAGGGGCTACGAAGTGCAACAGTTCCGTGTGGCCTTAAGGTGACCGTTGAACGTCAAGCCGAATGACGACAGCTCTCCCGTCTTCGCGCCAACTGCCCCCGCCACCTCGGTATAGATGGACTCTCTTTCCTTTGCATCCTGAGCGGTTTGTATCACTGACACTCCATCGTACGCCGTTGCTCCACCATTCACCATTACCAGGAATCCGGGGATTGCAACTTCGGGCTGCGGAGACAAAACACCGGCAATGGTGACTCCTTCGCCATTCACAGCTTCCAAGCCTCCAAAGGCGAGGTCTGCGACACCGAACGTCACGCCCAAGTAGTCGACGCACTCACACGGGCACAGACCAGGTGGATCTACCAAATACAACGGGACGCCACCTGCGTACGGCCGGCACTACCCCGGCAGTTGTTCAGAGCATCCCTGGAAAGATCTATGGTGCCCTCCTTTGCCGAAGACGGAGCAGGCCGACAGACCCGATTTTCCACATGGCAAACGCTGTGCAAAGAGAGAGCGCGACAAACGCCAAACCCGCAAATCCGTAGTCTCGTCCACCATCAGAAATATCAACCAGCACAAAGGCAAGGAGCACTGAATTTACGGCAACTCCAAGGCAAGCAACCAGCCTGAGCGCCCAGAAGAACATGATGTAGTAAGCCCCAAAAAAAACGATTGTATTTTCTCATCTCAAGGACACCCGCATCCTTTTCCAGTCGGCGCAGCTATCTGACCAGGAACTGTGTAGCCAGATCCCGACATGACGCCAAACCCAGCTCCAAGCAGTGGAGGGACCGAAAGGGATCCACCACCGACCTTATCTCGCCTCATATCTTCAAGTGAGAAAAGGCGGCGAAGCCACCCAATCTGCTCCACTCCAATCCACCCAGTGCCAACTATTCCTCCCTCAAGAATTTCCTCGGCCGAGCTCCAAGCCTGATGATTTTTCGCGCAGGACCAAGATAGATATCACCGAATACAAATGAGAATGCGACAGCTGTATAGAAAACAAGTAGTGCACCAGGAATGGGAATCGCGCGAACGAAGCTATCGCATTCGAGGTTGCGGGCGACGAGCAACCCAATCATCAGCATCTCGGCCAGGAGCGCTATTGCGAACGCGAAACGCACCTGCCCAACCTCAATCGACAGAATTCCCCTTCTCGCCAGTTCGAACTTGGAATATACGAGCAACATCAGCAACGCGAAAGAAAGAGCAAACATAACTTCCGGAGAGTACCTAGCTACTGGACAGCGCATACTCAACATGGACGCGATCAGCGCGCAACAGATCCCCAGCGCTCCCGCCGCAGCTGCACCCTTCATGAACCTTATGAAAATCACTTCGCCGGACATTGGCATTTATTGCAGTTTGACCTGTAATTCACGATTGCTCCAAGGGGCCCAAGTATCTTCGACCCACCCCGCAAGAGATTGGCGTTCCCCGGATGCGCTGCAGCCCGATTAAGTCGACCATTGGCAACCGAGTTGCGGTTGGCATCGTTGTAGGTGAACGTCTTGCTGCCGATGCTGGTGGTGTTGCCCGCTGCGTCATGGCTGCGCGCCTCGACATCCACCGCAGTCAGCTGATGGCTGGTTGCGGGATAGGGTGTAGCGGGGGCGCCGAGCCCCCGTGCATCCCTCAGCAGACGTCACCGCACCAAGGTGCCCTGCCATCACTGTGTCCTCCCAACCTTGCTGGGTACGCTCTGGCCCATATCCAACTAGGTAATTCACGCAGTGGCAGCTCCTGTTTCGCCACAGTCTCCAGCTTGGTGATCTCAGTTTCGCCTCGCTTAGTTAACTCTAGTCCGCGCTTCTCGCGGTTTCCGGGCAGGATGAGCTCCGGCCCACTGTTGATCTTAGCTCTCGTATTCCATCCCGCACATACCCTATGTGACCCAGATAGCAGACCTTCAGCACGTAACGAGTCTTATCCGGATAAACATATCCAACAACCGGAATCGGAGTAGTACTCGTACCAATTACGCCCCCGCCCTCTGCCGAATCATAAACTTCGATCACGCCCTCCGGCACAACTTCTCTACCCTTGTGTTCGCAAGAGGTGATAGTTAAGACTGAGCAGATAAGAAAAATTCCAGGAATAAATTTCATCACCTTTTCCCGCGTTGAATGGTTGAGTCATCAGACATCCACCAAAGCAGGGGGTTTATTGATTCCGGAAGAATCATGTTCACAGGCTGAAGCCCCTTGCCAATCTCCCGCATGCAATTCTGCAACGGCGTCCCGCAGTTATTATTTATTGCACTGTACTCCCCCTGCGGCCTCGCGGGACATGCCGATAGCGAAGCTGCCAAGCGTAGTCATAAGGCGTTCGAGCGTTACCCATGGCAGCCTAACCTGATGCAGCAGCAAGTTGTACCCGCCGCCATACCTCATCCGACATCGAGTTCTTCCACGTCTGAGCAAGGAGATCCCGAAGAGATGGGTCGTGCTTTGCCAAGCTTTCAACCCTCTCGATTTCGGTCTCGCCGTGGGCAACCAAGTAGTCCTCCAAAGGTCCGGCAGCAAGATTGGAAAGTAGATGCGCATCCACATCCATTCGCCTGACAGCCTCAATGAATTTCCAACCTTCGCCAGGATCTCGCTGGATGATGCCATCAACTTCATCCAGCACGCCTGTGAGCGGACCCCGCTCATTCGCATCGACTGCGAGCCGATTAAAGTTAACCCATGCTTCAGCGACTTTTTCCATGCACTCTTTATCAAGCATTGTCTAGATCTCAAATTGGTTGAGCCATAGTGGCCCATTGCCAAGCCTCATTGCTATAACCTGCACAGCGCTTTGCTGCAGATTCAGCAAGCAATCGCCTCAACTGTGCCTGCTTGTTTTGAAATTGCTGCACATGCCCATCTATTGACATACGACCGGTAGCCAGAAGCCCACGTCTATCCAGTTTTAGATCCCAGTATCGCTTTCTCAGCTCGACCACCAAAGAATCTATCTTTGCTATGAGACGATTACAGTCATCGTCGTCTTCTTTCTCGCACGCCTTGGATATGATGTTCCGCGTCAGAATTGACGCGGGACTTTGCGGATTTAAGACACTGCTTGAGTGAGTTAAGCTAAGGCTGTTCAGCGCATTTGTCGTTGCGGCAAGGCCAGAAGACACTTCCCCCCAAGAAGCGGGCGCAGCGAAGTTTGATTGATTGTCTCCTGTAGGAGCTTGGTTCGAATTCATCATAGCGCGAGAGCCTGCGTGCACGCCGCTGCGCATGACTTGCAGACCCTCTGCGTCACTATGTGAGCCCGGGGAACTTAGTGCGTAGCTGAAGGTACTTATTCCACCGGCCAACCCAATCGGATCACTCTGCGAATACCGCCCCACAGCCGGGTCGTACTCGCGTTGGTAGTTGTAGAACAACCCACTCGCATCCGTCTCCTGCTGGCCCGGGAAGCGCAGTGCCAGCTCGAACGCCACTCCATCGCCATCCGGGTCAGCACTCGGAATCTGGTTGCCGAACACCTCGCTCTTGTTGTTCCACTCCCAGATCGCCACATCGCGCACCGGATCGATCACCACGCGCGGTGTGCCCAGATGATCCGGCTGCACGTAGGCAAGTTCCGGCACGCCGGTGCCTGGCACATTGATCAGTGCTACCGGATAGTTGTCCAGCCAGATGGCCTGCTGCTGCGCCTGGCCCGTGGCCGAGTAGTTGCCTAGCCACCGCCCTGCCTCGTCGTACAGCGTGATCTGAGCCGCGCCACTGGCCGGGGTACGCAGCACGCGTTCACCGCGATGGTTGTAGCTGTAGCTTTCCAGTACAGCATCACCCTGCTTCACCGCGCTCATGCGGTTGGCATCGCTGTAGGTGAACGTCTTGCTGCCGATGCTGGTGGTGTTGCCCGCTGCGTCATGTTTGCGCGCTTCGCCGTCCACCGCAGTCAGGCGATGGCTGGTTGCGGGATACGTATAGCTGGCGGTGCCTGCCGAGGTGGTCAGCGCGGTGCGATTGCCGGTGGCGTCATAGGCATAGGTTTCGATCGGGGTGCCGGTCGTGCCGTCCTGGGTCTGAGTCAGGCGGCCCAGCGTGTCGTAGGCGTACTTGGCCAGCACCGTCGAGCCTGCGCCGTTCTTCAATTCGGTGATCGAACCGACCGGGTCGTAGCCATAGCCCAGCGAGAGGCCACCTGCGGCCGGGTCGTGCACCACTTGCGGGCGGTAGTCCAGATCCAGCGGACGCTGTAGCTGGCGGCCGTTGCCATAGGTCCAGCCGGTCGCCGGGCTGAAGGCCGCATGGGTCACGTTGTTCACCACGATCTGGCGCGCCTGGCCGGGCTGGGTCAGGCCGATCTGGCTGATGCGGCCCTGGGGTTCGCGCACGTAGCATGCTGTACTCGTCTTCCCACACGAAGTTCCGCCATTTCCTGCTCAGCAGCATGCGAAGAGAAGGAGCCTGCTCCGCCAGACTCTCCAACTCTGCAACTTCATTCTCGCCACACAAGATCAGCAATCCTCCAACTGTCCAGCCACACGATTGAAGAACGAAGATGCAGTTGCAGATGCATCCATCTGAGCCTTTGAAGCTGTCACTCTTCAGTGCTGCATTGGCTCGTCGAGTAGTTCCAACTCCCTCCATCATCTAAACAGGCATCGATAGCCATTTGCCCCCGAAACCAAAAAGCAAGAGCAATAATCACTACAATTGCACAGAGAAGTACAACGGTCTTTGACTGTTTTTTCATTTCAATAATTGTCCGGCAATCCATTCGGCCTGAATGGTGAACATACTTCAGAACATGACCCCTCGCCCGCGTTATTTCGGCCGAACAAATTGGCCCGTTGGTCTGCGGCCGACGCTGCAGATGAATCCCCCTTCACCCGCTGATCAAATATCTCCCGAGCATTGCTCATATTGCAAGCAGCCGCTTTGCCGCCTTGTCCGCGCTGAGCAGCCTCACAGTTTGCCTTGCAATGAAAGTACTTATCCTGGAGCTTCGTGTTAGCCAGCCTCATGTCGATGTAGTTTCTCACGAAATCCTGGACCCCCTGCCTGTACTCCGTTGGGTACCCGCTCGGAGGAGGGGGCGTTGCGCCGGAATACTTGTAGATGTACTCCAGATCTCTTGACTGAAGGCCAAGCGAATCCACGCTCATTAGCGGTCCACCGCCCGCATAGGTGAACGTGCTTATTCCCCCCATCAACCCAATCGGATCACTCTGCGAATACCGCCCCACCGCCGGGTCGTACTCGCGCTGGTAGTTGTAGAACAACCCACTCGAATCCGTCGCCTGCTGGCCGGGGAAGCGCAACGCCAGCTCGAACGCCACACCATCGCCATCGGGATCGGCACTCGGAATCTGGTTGCCGAACACCTCGCTCTTGTTGCTCCACTCCCAGATCGCGACATTCCGCACCGGATCGATCACCACGCGCGGCGTGCCCAGATGGTCCGGCTGGACATAGGCCAGCTCCGGCACGCCGGTGCCCGGCACGTTGATCAGCGCCACCGGGTAGTTGTCCAGCCAGATGGCCTGCTGCTGCGCCTGGCCCGTGGCCGAGTAGTTGCCCAGCCATTGCCCTGCTTCGTCGTACAGGGTGATCTGGGCAGCTCCACCGGACGGGCTGCGCAGCACGCGCTCGCCGCGATGGTTGTAACCGTAGCTTTCCAGCACGGCATCGCCCTGCTTCACCGCGTTCATGCGGTTGGCGTCGTTGTAGGTGAACGTCTTGCTGCCGATGCCGGTGGTGTTGCCCGCCACGTCATGGCTGCGTGCCTCGCCATCCACGGCAGTCAGCCGGTGGCTGGTTGCGGGATAGGTGTAGCTGGCGGTGCCTGCCGAGGTGGTCAGCGCGGTGCGATTGCCGGTGGCGTCATAGGCATAGGTTTCGATCGGCGTACCGGTCGCGCCGTCCTGGGTCTGGGTCAGGCGACCCAGCGCGTCGTAGGCGTACTTGGCGAGCACCGCCGAGCCTGCGCCGTTCTTCAGCTCGGTGATCGAGCCAACCGGGTCATAGCCATAGCCCAGTGACAGGCCACCTGCGGCCGGGTCGTGTACCGCCTGCGGGCGGTAATCCAGATCCAGCGGACGCTGCAGCTGGCGGCCGTTGCCGTAGGTCCAGCCGGTCGCCGGGCCGAAGGCCGCATAGGTCACGTTGTTCACCACGATCTGGCGTGCCTGGCCGGGCCGGGTCAGGCCGATCTGGCTGATGCGGCCCTGGATATCGCGCACGTAGTCGGCCACGCTGCCGTCGGGGTAGGTCAACGCGGTCAAGCGACCCGACTTACTGTAGGCATAGCGCAGGGTGGTGGCCACACCATTGACGGTCTGCACCTTGCGGGTGACCTGGCCGAAACGGTCATGGCAGTACTGGGTGCTGCCATTGGCGTGCAGCACCTGCCCCAGGCGGCCCTCGGCGAAGCGCTCGTCGGCGGCACAGGCGGCCGGTGCCACGTCATAGCTGTAGCCCACGTCCAGATTGGGGTCCGGATAGGCGATACCGATCAGGCGGTTGAGTGCATCGTAGTGATAGGTGGCGGTGACGCCGCGTGCATCGGTGGCCGTCTTGCGATTGCCGGCCGCGTCCACGGTGTAGCTGCTGGCGCCACTGTCCGGGCTGACCTGCCCGGTCAGATCACCGAAACCGTTGTAGGCGTAGGTGGTATGCAGGCCCTTCGGGTCGGTGACCTGGGTGACCTGGTCCAGCGCGTTGTACTGGCTGCGGATCTCCGCCGCGACGCCGCCGACGTCCTGCAGGGTCTGCGCCAAGCGGTTCAACGGATCGTACTGCTGGCTGGTCACGCGCTGCAGGGCATCGGTCACCGTCTGTGGGTTGCCGTTGGCATCGTAGGCAAAGCCGGTGGCGTGGTTGCCCGCATCCTTCAGCGCGGTCAGCTGGCCAAGCGTGTTGAACGTCCGCGCCAGGGTACGGCGCAGGGTGCCGCCTGCATCCAGCGTGTCTTCCTTGAGGCGGTTGCCGGCGTTGTCCAATACGTAGTGGATCGTGTTGCCGCTGTTGTCCGCAATATCGGTCAAGCGCTGGGCGGCGTCATAGACATAGGTGACACTGCTGCCGTCCGGCTCGGTGACCTGCTGCACCTGGCCGGTCGGCCAGTAGCTGATCTGGGTCACCCGGTCCTCGGCTGTGGTGGCACCGCGCACGGTGACCGAGGTCGGCCAGCCGCGCGCATGGTAGGTGTAATCGGTGACCACGCCGTTGGCATCCTTGACCGACAACGGCCGCCCGAACGCGTCGTAGGCCAAGGTCTCGACCGTCTGGCCCAGCGCATTGGTCACGCTGCGCAGGTCGCCCTTGCGATAACTGCAGGCACCACTGGTCGCGCATCCCGCGTCGTCCGCGGTGTAGTAGGCATAGGTGGAGACATCCGCCACATCACTGCGTGGGCCATCCACGCTACGCAGCAGTCCCACCAGCGGGCACTCCGGCCCTTCGGCCTCACAGTAGGTCTGCGTGGTGATGCGGGTATCACCGGTCACCCTGTCGCGCACGGTGATGGTGGTTGGCTGGAGGCGCGCATTGCGTGCGATGCGGATCTCACGGTTACCGATGGTCTGCTGCACCAGCCGATTGCTGTCCATGGCCACGCGCATTTCGCTGACGCGCTGGTCCGGAGTACCGGCCGCTTCGGTGGTGGTGGTCACGCTGACGGCGCCTGCGGCAGCATCACTGGCCTCGGCATAGGCGTAGCTGGTGACGACACCACGGCGATCGGTCACCGACTGCAGCCGACGCCGGAAATCGGTGCCCTCGGGCAGATAGGCGCGAGTGATGCTGCCGTTGCTTTCGGTGATGCTATTGACCTTGCGCGGAAGGCCACTGGTGCCGCTGGCGGTCAAGGCGTAGGTGCTCTGCTTGCCCAGTGCGTCGGTGACGATGGTGGTGCCTGCCGGCGTGTACTCCAGGCGCACTCCATCAATGCCCACGTCGGCTTGGCTGCAATCGCCGGAATGGCGGCTGCAGGTGACTCGCCCTTGCGTGTCATAGCCGTACCAGCTGTAGCGCTGGTTGTCTTCGGCGGTCACGCCGGTCAGGTAGCCCGGGAAGCGGGCGTCCTCATAGTGATAGGTACGGCTGGCACCGTCGGCATAGGTCGCGGTGATCAGTTCCCCGGCCGGAGAATAGGCGTAGCTCACCACAGGCTGGCCGGCGATCACCAGGGCCGAGATCAGTGAATCGTCGCCCGGCGCGAGGTACTGGACGTCCACGCGCCGACCGGTTGAATGGGTGATGCTGAGCAGGCGGCCGCGGCTGTCGTGTGCATAGGTCAGCGAAGTACCGTCTTCGAGATCACGGCGCTGCATCAAGCCATCAGCATCAAAATAAATGCGCTCTCCGGCACGTGAAAGTTGCCAGTTGGTGCCCTGCTGGACCGCACGATCGCCGCTTCCGTCCATGGCTTCGTAGCTTGCCCCCACTTTCTGGAATGCGGTCTGCCCGCCATCGGCGCCGATCAGCCCAACTTTCAGTTCGGGGCTGGGAGGGAAGGTGGAATCGTCTACGCCTGCGGTAAGCCGCAGATTGTGGGAATGGGTCCAGCCCGTACCCAACGCGCCGCCCGCCGTGCTTGTCAGGGAGTGATAGTGGCGTTGGAAGCTCACCCATCCAAGGTTGAAATCCGGCTCAGGCTGGGATTTATCGCCAGTGGTCGGATCACACGGGTTACCAACAGGACACTGCTGCGGCGGCAGCGGCCCGCTTGTGTAGGAGAGCATGGGCGACATGTGCGGCTCGTCCTGCTGGACCAGGGAGCACATCTGCAGGGCCTCATTCCACGTCAGGGACGGTCGATTCGGACAAAGCGCCGTTCTGGCCCGGCGCACACGCTCCCACCCCACTATCGACGAGCATTCTTGAGTGCTCTGATGATAGAAGTTCAAGGTGTAATGGAAATCCTTCTCCTCGTTGGTGACGCTACCGTCGTCGCCCCTGCCAAGTCCAAGGAGCTCCACCCAAGGATCCTCCGTGAGTGAAGTCGCCGGGCACTGCGGGTCGCTGACGCGGGTAGCGAGGATCGCGCTACGAATCTGATCTTCGGATGAGTACTCCTGCCCTGAGTGGATGTAGACCCAGTCGGTAGTAACGATCTTCTCGGGTCTCACCCGGTAATCGTAGATGACCTTCTTTCCAAGGACGCGTTGGCGTTTGACATGCCAATCGAAGGGTTTGTCCTTTTCGTACTGGGAAAAGAGCGACTTAATGTCCTTCTGCACCGCCGCTTCGGTGGCTCGCGGCTGGCCCATCGACAGGTAGCTCTCCCACTTCTTCTGCACCTCCTGCGCCTGCGCAGCCCAAGGAGCCAAGCTCCCCAGCGCGATCATCGCCAGTGCGGCACACGAAATGGTCTTCAGTCGTTTCAACATCCCTGTTCTCCTTCCTGGACAAACACAGCACCGGCGGGAACGAGAACGTGGGGCGGTTGCCTCACCACGTCATGCTTCGGATCGTCCCTGGTCCGGAATGCGGTCTGACCGCATGGGGGACGTTATCTCCGATGTCGTTTACACATTCAAGTCATAAAGTGTGGAGTGGGTCGGATTTCAGAGTTTTCTGATAAAGCGAGCGGCCGACCGAACAAGCAGCCGAGCGTGGGCTCGGCTCTACAAGGCGAATGCCTCCAGAAACAGAAACGCCGGGCATCGCCCGGCATTTCCGTCACAGCATGGAAGGGATGAATCTCAGTATTTACCGTCGAACGCGAAGATCGGCTTGCGCGTCTTCCACGCACCAGCAGTAAAGTCCGGGAACTCCAGCGTCTGGAAACCGTTGGCGATCGACTGCTCGCTCAACGGGGTGATCGCACTCCAGGTCACCGCGTCGTAGATGTCGATCGGCATCGGTGCCTTGGCTTTGAGCGCTTCAACAAATGCATGGATGACGAACCAGTCCATGCCGCCGTGGCCGGCGCCGGCGGCGGTGTCGGCATTCTGTTTCCACAGCGGGTGCTCGTACGCGTCCTGGTACTTCTTGAACTCTTCCCACTGGTGCGGCGGGCTGCGGCCTTCGATGTGGATCGAATGGTTCACGTCCATCCACAGGCCCTTGGTGCCCTGCACACGGAAGCCCATTGAATACGGGCGCGGCAGCGAGGTGTCGTGCTGCAGCAGGATGGTCTCGCCGTTCTCGCAGGCCAGCGTGGTGGTGACGATATCGCCGAGCTTGAACTTCACCTGGGTGCTGGGGTGGGTGGTGCCACCACTCTTGGCCACGGTGTATTCGTGCAGGCCGCGTGCCTTGGTCGCGAAGGCGTTGATGTGGGTGAAGCGGTTGCCACGGTTGATGCCGGTGTACATCGCACAGGGGCCGATGCCGTGGCTGGGGTACAGCTCACCATTGCGTTCCACCGAATGCTCGGTGCGCCAGCGAGCTTCGCTCCAGCCCTTCGGACCGAACTCCACGCCGCTGTCGTAGGGCTGGTTGGGGTCGCCGGAATTGAACTTCACGCCGCGCAGGTCGTGCTGGTAGCCGGCCTGCAGATGCACCAGTTCGCCGAACAGGCCCTGGCGCACCATCTGCAACGCCGCCATCACGTCGCGGCGATAGCAGACGTTCTCCAGCAGCATGTACGGGGTGCCGGTGCTCAGCTGGGTCTTCAGCACGTCCCAGTGGTCCTGCAGCGTGATGCCGGCCACCACTTCACAGCCCACGGCCACGCCGGCCTGCATCGCGGCAATCGCCATCGGTGCGTGGTACTCCCACGGCGTGGCGATGATCACGCCATCGATGCCCTTCTGTTCCAGCAGGCGCTTCCAGGCGTTGGTATCGCGGTCCTGGCCGTAGGTCTTCGGGGCCGGCTTGCCGGCCTTGGCCACCATGTCCATGGCACGGCCGAGCATGATCGGTTCGATGTCGCACAGCGCGACCACCTCGACATCGTCGCGGCGCACCAGCTCCTTCAGCAGCACAAGGCCACGCATGCCGGTACCGATCATGGCCAGGCGCACTTTGCGCCCGCGTGCCCATGCCGGGGTCTGCGGCAGCAGGCTGCTGGCGGCGACAGCGGCACTGGCCGCGATGAATTCCCTACGCTTCATGGCAAACATCTCTCCTCTTGGCAGCGTGCCGGCCGCAGCCGGCACGCCAGGTCACGCAAACGGAATTACTTGAACCGGTAGCCGATGGTCACACTGTAACCACGGCCGAAGATGGTGGCGTAGTCACTGGAGTCACCCAGGAAGCTGTTCGGATCGTAGAACGGCAGGCGGTTGAACAGGTTCTTGACGGTGAAGCTCAGGTTCCACGCATCATCCGGGCGCCAGGTGACGCTCATGTTGGCGGTCCACCACGACGGTGCACCATCGCACTTGCTCTTCTGCAGGGCCAGGTAGCCGCCGGTGCAGGTTTCCTTGTTGTTGCTCTCTTCGTCGATCTGGTCGGTAGCCCACTTGGTGCCACCCACGTAGTTGACGAACATGCTGGTGGTCACCTGCTTGTAGGTCCAGTCTGCATTGAGCGTGGCACGCAGGCGCGGATTGTTGTAGTAGCCCACCACGTCGCCGTAGTACCAGCCGTTCTCGGCGTCCATGTAGAAGCGGTTGCGGTTGGCGATGGTGGCGGCCAGGCCGATGTTCAGGTTGCCCCAGTCGCCCAGCGAGAAGCGGCTGCGCGCGTCGATGTCGAAGCCGTCGATCAGCGTCTTGCCGCGGTTCTTGTACTGGCCGACCACGCTGGCCACGTTACCGGCGGAGTAGCCCGGCAGGGTGGCCGGGCAGCTCACGCCGCTGGCCGGATCGGCGCACATTGCCGCCAACTGCGCCAGGTTGGCGCGGTCACTGTCGGTGATCGGCGAGCGCGACATCGAGATGATGTCTTCCATGCGGCGATAGTCCGGCGCGACGATTTCATTGTTGCGGTAGATGAACCAGTAGTCGGCCGACACCGACAGCCAGCTCGCCGGCTCGTAGACGAAGCCGAGGGTGGCGATCTTCGCCTTCTCCGGCTTCAGATCCTTGTTCGGCTGGGTCATGCGCGCGACGGTACGGCTGCAATCGACGTTCAGCAGGGTCTTGCCCAGATCGACGTCACCCGGCCGCTGCGACTTCAGCAGCAGGTTGGCGATGGCGTTGGTCTCGCCGCAGCGCAGTTCGTCACGGAAGCCACCGAGCTGTGCGAATACGCCGCCGTTGCCGGACTCGGCCAGGCTCGGTGCGCGGAAGCCGGTGGAATAGGTGCCGCGCAACATCAGCTGATCGAACGCCTGGTACTTGAAGCCGATCTTCGGCGCGATGTTGGCGCTGAAGTTCGGGTACTTGTCCACGCGCACCGCCGCATCCAGTTCCAGCTTGTCGGTGATCGGCGCCACGGTCTCGGCGAACAGCGCGTAGGTGTTGCGCTTGCCGTCGAACCACGAGCCGCCCTGCTGGGTGATCAGGCCATTGGCTGCATCGGCATTGCCCGGGGTGTAGAAGGTCTCACGGCTGGCGTTGAAGCCGAACGCGGCGCGCATCTCGCCCGCCGGCAGCTGGAACAGCGGTCCTTCGATCTTGCCGTCCAGGGTATGCAGGCGGGTCCACGACTGGATGTCGAAGGTCGGGAACGCTTCACGTATCAACGCGGCGTTGGCTTCGCTGATCTCGCCGAACTTGTACGCCGGGTGGTCGGAGATGATCACCCGACCGGTGCCCGGATCGATCGTGTACGGCCCGAACGCCTTCTCGAAACCCTTGGTGTTGACGTTGATCGTCTGGTAGGTGGTGGAGTGGGTACCAGCGCTGGCGAATGCGGTTTCCCAGTTCCAGTCACCCGCGTTGCCACGTGCGCCCGCCAGCACACGATAGCTCTTGTCGGTATTGCGCTGGCCGAAGTAGTTCGGGCCGGCATCCTGCAGCAGGTAGTTCAGGCCGACCACGCCGCCCATCATGGCCTTCAACTGCGGGCTGGCGTGGTTGTACTCGTTGTTCGGGCCCAGGAACGGGTACAGGAACTGGTTGACGGTGTTGCCGGTGTTGCGCGAGAACCAGCTGGTCGGGTTGCCGGTGGTGGTGCCGTAGGTGCGCGGCGTGCCGCCGTTGGCGCGCAGGTCGATGTCGGTGTAGGTCGCCTCGGCGAAGATCTCGGTGTTGTCACCGACCAGGAAGGTGCCGTTGAGGTAGGCGGTGTTGCGCTCGGACTTGGCGCCGGCATCGATCTCGTTGTTCATCCAGGTTTCCCAGACGCAACGCGGGCCGGCCGCTTCACTGGTCAGCACGTTCTTGCAGCCCGGCGCAGCTTCCTGCACGCGGCGGCCAGTGACCGGATCGAAGGCGAAGTAGGTGCCCGGGTTGAACTCGCCCGGCCTGCTGCCCACGCCCAGGCGCAGGTTGTTGAGGTAGTTCGGGTTGTTGACGTAGTACTGGTCCGGACGCTTGTCGTAGAAATCGCTCAGCGGAATCGCGTCGCGACGGTACATGTTGACCGCGCCATAGATGTTGAAGCGGTTCTCGGCCAGGTCACCGAAGCCGGCGGTGATGCTGGCCTGGCGCTCACCGTAGGAATCGATGCGCGAGGAGGTGTCGTTGGTGAAGCTGATCTCGGCACCCTGGAAGTTGCGCTTGGTGATCACGTTGATCACGCCGGCCACCGCGTCGGTACCGTACACGGCCGACGCGCCGTCGGTCAGTACTTCCATGCGCTCGATGGCCGCCGCCGGGATCGCATCGATGTTGACGAACTGGGTCTGGAACCCGGCCGGTGCGCCGTAGTACGACAGGCGGCGACCGTTCAGCAGCACCAGTGTGCCCTGTGCGCCCAACCCGCGCAGGTTGGCCTGCGAGGCACCATCGGAACCGGTGAACAGCGAGCGCGCATCCTGCTGCGCGGGGCGAGCGGCCGGCAGGTTGTCGAGCACCTGCAGCAGCGTGCGCGCACCCATGTTCTGGATGTCCTGCTTGCTGATCACCTGCACCGGCGAGGCGGTTTCAACGTCGGTGCGGCGGATATTGGAGCCGGTGACCTCGATGCGGGCGAGGTCGGTGGCGTTGTCCTTGCTTTCCTGGGCGAAGGCAGGAGCAGCAAGCGAGAACAGCGCGCCGGCAATGGCCAGCGTCAGCGGAGCGATCGGGCGGCAGGGGGGCGGTGGTGGCGGGCGGGCAACATCGGGTTCTCTCCTGGCAGGGGTGCGGCGCAACTGAGTGAGCGCGTGGGCGTTCGGCGGGCAAAACGCTCCCGGGCCACGGCCATGAGGGCCGTAGTCGGGATGGGGCGGGGAGGAGCGGTGTTACGTGGGGGTCATGGGGCGACGATGCTGGCGGAGTCGCCCTCCTGGCCGATCAGTACGGCGTTGGCCCAGTTGGCACAGACCTGGGCGGGTTGGCTGCCCTGCGCACCCAGCGTGCGCAGGCTCAGGGTGGAAAGGCCACGGATGTCCAGCTCCGGCTTGACCACGCCGGGCGCCTTCACCAGGCCGCTGTCGTACAGCAGGCGGTTGTCGCCCCATACCTGGAACTGCAGGCCGCCGGCGTTGCGGCAGGCGTCGTCGATGCCGAGGTCGGCACGCAGCAGGTGCCAGCCGCCCTGCAGGCGCAGGTCGATGCGGCTGTTGGCGCCGACCCCCAGGCCACGGCGGAACTGCAGGCCGTTCATGCGCATGCCGGCGTCGCCACGGAAGGACTGGTCGGTACGCAGCTGGCTGGCCAGCGCGGCCGGCACCGGCAGCTCGGAGAGATAGCGCTGCCGGGCCGGTCGCTCCGGTTCCTGGTGTTCGAGGATGTGGAAGGTGGACAGTGCGATCGGGCCGACGTCGCGCGGCTGCAGTGCATCGAACGCGCAGGCGCTGCCCTGGGCGGCGGTCACCATCGGGTCGGTGCTGCTGGCGCCGTCGCCTTCGGGGTTCTGCACGCTCAGTACGCGGAAGCGCAGCAGGCGGCCGGCATGGGCCGGGAAGTCGATGCGTTGCACGCCTTCCTTCAGCTGCAGGCGGCCACGGGCGATCGGCTCGCCCCACTCGCCATTGCTGTCGCCCAGGTACACCTCGTAATCGCGCACCTGGCCGTGCTTCCAATTCTTGTCGTTGCGCGGTGCGATGTCGATGCCATCGATCATCCTGCGCTCGCCGAAGCCGATCACCCACTCGTGCGCGCCAGTGCGCACGGCCTGGTTGCGCACGCTGCGGAACCAGGTGTTGGGATCGTCATCGAAGGCGTTCTCCAGCGCATGGCCGGGCTCCTCGGCCGGGCGGTTGACCACCAGCAGGCTGTCTGCGGGCAGTTCGCGGCCGAGTACCGGCGCGGCCGGATAGGCATCGTCGGCGGCCGCAGCGGCCGCCGCGAAGTCCAGCTGCAGCTGCAGCGGCTGGCGGATGTCCTGGACAGCGGTACGCACGTGCAGCGTGCCACGGCGCTCCTTGGCATCGAAGTACCAGCCTTCAGCCGCACCGTTGAACGCCGCCGCATCGGCCAGCGCTGGCAACGCGCGGCCACCGGCCTGCACTGCACGTGGCGCCTGCCGGCTGAGCACGCGCAGGCCATAACGACGCTGCGCCAGCTGGCCGTTGTACTGGCCCTGCACCGCATCGATCTGCACCTGCACCGGGCCACTGCCCAGTGCAGGCGCCTGCACGCGGATTACCTGCGTGCTCGACTCACCCTGCTGGTAGCGGCGCGTGTTGCCATCGTCTTCGTACAACGTGTACTGCGAGTCGCCCTGCGGGTACAGGTCGAAGGTCACTTCATCGAGCGGCTTTTCGCCGTCGAACAGCATCGACGGGTACATCGGCAGGATCGCACCGGCGCGCACGAACACCGGCAGCGTGGCCAGGTCCACCTGGCGGTCCAGCTGGCGGCCGTCGGCACCGGCCTGCACGCGGCGGCCGTCCCAGTAGTCGATCCAGCCGCCGGCCGGCAGGTGGATGTCGCGGCGCCAGCCACGGCTGGCGGCCTGGCTGCGGTACACCGGCGCCACCAGCAGATCGCGGCCGAGCAGGAACTGGTACTTGTAGGTCTCATCCTGTGCATGCGGGTCGCGCGGGTAGTCCCACATCAGCCCCCGCACCGGCGGTGCGCCGGTCTGCGCGGCCTCGTGCACCAGCCCGTACATGTACGGGGTCAGGCGCATCTTCAACTTCAGGTAATCGCGGTTGATGCTGCGGTACGGCTCGTCGTACCACCACGGGTGCTTGCGCGCGTTCGACGACCAGCCGCTCATGCCCATCAGCACCGGGGTGAACGCCTTCCACTGCAGGTCGCGGGTGAAGGTCTCGGCGCTGCCGCCGAAGATTGCATCAACGTCGCCACTGGCGTAGGCCATGCCGGACAGGCCCGAACCGACCAGGGTCGGCACGTGCCAGCGGATGTAATCCCAGCTGCTGCTCTGGTCGCCGGTCCACGCTACGGCGTAGCGCTGGATACCGGCCCAGCCCATCACCGTCCACAGGAACGGGCGCGAATCGGAGTTGTCGAGGATGCCGTTGAACGCCTGGCGGTTGGCATCCATCGCGAACTGGTAGCCCCTGCCGGTCCAGGCCACGTCCAGCTTCTGCACGCGGCTGCCGGCCTTGCCGACTTCCCAGGCGATCTTGTCGACGCCGTTCTCGGTCCACAGGCCGGTGCGGAAGCCGTAGCCGGCGAGCCCCTTCACCGTTTCCGGCAACTGCTTGTAGCCGCAGCCGTAGCCATCATTGGGCAGGATCCAGCCACCGGGCATGTCGTGGGCGCGGTACTGCTTGGCCACGCTGTCGATCACATCCGGCGTGGTGCCGGTCGGGCCGTCGCTCCAGCCTTCGGGCACGGTGCCGGGCTTCTTGCTGTTGTCGCCGTCGTTGTAGCAGTCGGCATCGCCATAGGACAGCGCCCAGCGCGCCACCATGTTCGGGCGGCCGGTCAGCTGGGTGTAGCGCTCGATCAGTTTCGGCAGGTCGGCGCCGACGAAGTAATAGGCATCGAAGCGGTCTTCGCGATGCAGCAGCGTGGCCTGGTCGGCCTCGCGCAGATCGTAGCTGCCATCGCTCCACGTATTGCGCAGCATGCCCCAGCCACGGCTGCTCAGCAGCATGGGTGCCGGGCTGGGGCGGTCGCCCTCTTCCCAGCCGCCGGAATAGGACACCTCCAGCTCGCGGCC
Organism: Stenotrophomonas sp. pho; assembly: GCF_006228405.1. Classification (NCBI taxonomy): domain Bacteria; kingdom Pseudomonadati; phylum Pseudomonadota; class Gammaproteobacteria; order Lysobacterales; family Lysobacteraceae; genus Stenotrophomonas; species Stenotrophomonas sp. pho. The sequence goes on from NZ_CP029759.1 coordinate 4,288,463, forward strand.
CTTGAACTGATAGCGGCCGTTCTGCTGGCCGCCACCGAAGTAGCCCTCATCGGCCTGCGAGGACAGCACCTGCACGCTCTGCGTGGCCTCCAGGTCCAGCGGCTGCAGTTCCTGCCACAGCGCGGTGGGCTGGCCGTTGTCCAGGCGTTCCAGGCGCAGGCGCAGCGGTTGCCGCTGCACATGCAGGACCAGTGCGTCGGTACGCACGCGGATTTCCTGCGCATCTTCTTCCAGCTGCGCCTGCACGTTCGCCTTGGGCTGCGGCAGCACGATCGGTGCGGCTTTGTCGCCGGCGCCGGTCAACGTGCCGTTGCGGCCGGCCTGCACGCGGATGATGTCGGTCGCCGGCAGTTCAATGCGGATGCGCGCTCCCTTGTCGGTCTGCAGGTCCCAGCCCTGCACGCCATCGCGGCTGGCGCTGGCGCTGACCGATCGCAGGTTTCCGACCGGCTCGGCCCTGGCCGTCATGGACGCCAGCATCAAGGCCGGCAACAGGGCCAGCATCAGCGGCGAGCGACGTACGCAGTTTTCCACGCGGACTCCCAACCCGTTCACCGGGCGTTTCGAAAGCGATTGGGCCGACTCTAGGGCAGCGATTCGAAAGATGTCAACAAATTGAAAGGAAAAAGGAAGATATATCCCATTGAAACGAAAGTTGTTGCGTCGCAATACTTTGTGTAAGCGCTTGCAGTCGCCTGTTAAGCATTGTGCGATACGGCATTTGAGCCGTCCTTTCGTTTTCCTGGTCATGCCGCGACTGGGAAAGCCACTCGGCCATTTTCTTTCTTTTTACTTTCGATGTTTGACATTTCGAAAGAAAACACAGATGGTGCGCTGGCCCAACTGGAACCTCCGAATGGACGTCACCCTGCTTTCCGATGTGTCCGCCTGGCAGCGCCTTGGCGGAGCCGATACCGCAATCGAAATCGCCCAGCAGCCTGCGCTCTGGGAAGCACTCGCACAGGACCTGTCGCGTGCCCGCGACCGCCTGCAGGCCTTCCTCGGCGACAGCCTCAACGATCCCAACCAGCGCGTGCTGTTCACCGGCGCCGGCAGTTCCGGCTTCATCGCCGAGATGGTGGCCGACGCGATCAACGCACAGTGGGCGGCCGAGGTGCGCGTGGTGCACACCACCAGCCTGCTGACCCACCCGGCGATGTACCTGCAGCGTGACCGCCCGACCCTGCTGGTGTCGTTCGGCCGCAGTGGCTCCAGCCCGGAAAGCGTGGCAGCGGTGGATCGCGTGCGCAGCGACGTGGACGACGCGCGCTTCCTCGACATCACCTGCAACGCCGATGGCGAACTGGCCCGCCGTGGCGCCGGCCGTGGCGATACGTGCACCCTGCTGATGCCGTCGGCCAGCTGCGACCGTGCCTTCGCCATGACCAGCAGCCTGACCTGCATGCTGCTGGCGGCACTGACGGTGTTTGATCGCTCGCCGTGGGATGCGCGCGTGGCGCGCCTGAAGCAGATCGCCGCGCTGGCCCGCGAAGGGCAGGCGCAGTGGGACGCACCAGTGGCAACGCTTGCGCAGCGCCCGTTCAACCGCGTGATCTACCTTGGCAGCGGCCCGCTGGAAGCGCTGGCCCGCGAGTGTGCACTGAAGGTGCTGGAGCTGACCGCTGGCCGCGTTCTGGCGCTGGCCAACACGCCGCTGGGCTTCCGTCACGGTCCCAAGTCGACGCTGGATGGCAACACCCTGGTGGTGGTGCTGCGCAGCGTGCAGCCGCTCGCGCGCCGCTACGAGCAGGACCTGCTGGAAGAACTGCGCCGCGATGGCGTGGCCGGGCAGGTGCTGGCTATCGGTCCGCATTCGGATATCGGCGCCGATGACGATTACACCCTCACCGTACCGGCGCTGGACGATCCGTGGCTGGCACCGGTGTGGCTGGGCTTCGCGCAGCTGTTCGCGCTGCAGCGCTCGGCCGCGCTGGGACTGACCCCGGACAACCCGTTCCCGGACGGCACCGTCAACCGCGTCGTCAAGGGCGTCACCATCCACCATGGCTGAGCTGATCGCCCACGCCTGCTATGGCATCGACATCGGCGGCACCAAGATCGAGCTGGTGGCGTGCGATGCGGCGATGCAGGTCACCTGGCGCCGCCGCGTGGCCACGCCGCAGGGCGACTACGATGGTTTCCTGCAGGCCGTGGTGACGCTGGTGGCCGAGGCCGACGCCGCGCTGGGCCGGAATGATGCGGCCATCGGCATTGCCCTGCCCGGCGTGCGTGACCGCCGCAGCGGCCGCCAGCTCAGCGCGAACGTGCCCGCACTGACCGGCCAATGCGTGGCGCAGGATCTGCAGGCGCGGCTGCAACGCTCGCTGCATTTCGGCAATGACCTGCAGTGCTTTGCCCTGTCGGAAGCGCACGGCGGCGCCGCCGATGGCTACCCCAGCATGTTCGGCGCCATCCTCGGCACCGGTGCCGGCGGTGGCTTCTGCCTGCAGGGCCGGCTGCTGTCCGGCTTCAACGGCCTGGCCGGCGAATGGGGCCACTGGAGCGTGCCCGGCCATCTGCTGCAGCGCCATGGCCTGCCGCTGCTGGACTGCGGCTGCGGCCTGCAGGGCTGCGTGGAGCGCTATGTGTCCGGCAGCGGATTGGCCATGATCGAACGCCACCTCGGAGGCAGCGCCGTCGACGCCAGTGCGGTGATCACGCTGGCCGAAACCGGCGATGCCCGCGCGCGCAAGGCGCTGGACATCCATCGTGACCTGCTCGGCCACAGCCTGGCCGCGCTGGTGCTGGCACTGGACCCGCACGTGATCGTGCTCGGCGGCGGACTCTCGCAGTACGCGCCGCTGTACCAGCAGCTGCCGGCCGCCATCGCCACCCATCTGTTCAATGGCGTGCAGGTCCCGCCGATCGTGCCGCCACGGTTCGGCGATGCCGGTGGCGCACGTGGTGCCGCCCTGCTCGCCTGCCAATCCTCGTTTTCCTGATCTCCGGAGCCTGACCATGTCCCCGTTGCAGACCCTGCTTGCTTCCCACCGCGCCGGCGCCAACGTCGGGCTGTACAGCGTCTGTTGCAGCAACGAGCAGGTGCTGCGCGCGGCCATGCACGTCGCCCTGGCGCATGGCACCGTGCTGCTGATCGAGGCCACCTCCAACCAGGTCGACCAGTTCGGCGGCTACACCGGCATGACCCCGCCGCAGTACCGCGACTACGTGGGCACGCTGGCCGATGAAGAAGGCTTCCCGCGCGAGCGGCTGATGCTGGGCGGCGACCACCTCGGCCCGAATGCCTGGCAGAAGCGCCCGGCGGCCGAAGCCATGACCCACGCGCGCGTGCTGATCGAAGCCTACGTCGCCGCCGGTTTCCACAAGATCCATCTGGATTGCAGCATGTCCTGCGCCGATGATCCGGTGCCGCTGCCCGATGCCATCGTCGCTGCGCGCTCGGCCGAGCTGGCCGAAATCGCCGAACGCACCGCCGCCGAACATGGCCTGCCGCCGCCGGTCTACGTGATCGGTACCGAAGTGCCGATTCCCGGAGGCGAAGCCTCGCTGGCCGAAGGCCTGCAGGTGACCACGCCGGCCGCCGCCGCGCAGACCCTGGCCATCCACCGGCAGGCCTTCGATACCCCGCAGCTGCGCGATGCGTGGCAGCGTGTGATCGCGATGGTGGTGCAGCCCGGCGTGGACTTCGACCACAGCAGCGTGCACGAGTACGACGCCGTCGCTGCCAGTACGCTGGCCGATTTCCTCGAACAGCAGCCACGCATCGTGTTCGAAGCGCACTCCACCGACTACCAGCGCGAGAGCGGCCTGCACGCGCTGGTGCGCGACCACTTCGCCATCCTCAAGGTCGGGCCCGCGGCCACCTTCGCCTACCGCGAAGCGCTGTTCGCGCTGGCCGCGATCGAGGCCGAACTGCTGCCGGCGGCACAGTGCTCGCGCCTGCCGCAGGTGCTGGACGAGGTGATGGTGGCGCAGCCGAAGTACTGGCAGTCCTATTACCAGGGCGATGACGCCGCGCTGCGCCTGCTGCGCAGCTACTCCTTCAGTGACCGCTGCCGTTACTACTGGGGCGAGCCCGCGCTGGTGCAGGCGGTGCAGACCCTGTTCGCCAACCTGGAACAGCACGCGCCGCCACTGGTGCTGCTCAGCCAGTACCTGCCGGAGCAGTACCGCGCCGTGCGTGAGGGCACGCTGGCCAACACCCCCACCGCGCTGGTGCAGCACCGCATCGGCCTGTGCCTGGGCGAGTACGCGCGCGCCTGCAGCGCCAACCAGGCCGGAACCCGCACGCAGAACGCACGTTCGGCTGCCGCAGTTGCTGCGAACGGCTAATCTCTACCTTTCCCCGCGAAACCGAGAATGGCCATGCGCAACACCCGCTCCCGCCGGCAACAGATCCTGCAGCTGCTGATCGAGCACGGCTCGGTGCAGGTGGCCGATCTGGTCGAGCGTTTCGGCGTGTCGGCGGTGACCATCCGTGCCGACCTGACCCACTTCGAGTCGCAGGGCCTGGCCAACCGCACCCACGGCGGCGCCACCCTGGTGCGCACGCCGCCGCAGGAACAGGACATCCATGAGAAGGACGCGCTGAACCTGCCGTTGAAGGAATCGATCGGTGCGCGCGCTGCGCGCCTGGTGCAGCCGGGCGACAACATCATCATCGATTCCGGCTCGACCACGATGACGCTGGCTCGCCACCTGCGCGCGCATCGCGACGTGACGGTGATGACCAATGGCCTGAACATCGCCTGGGAACTGGCCAATGCCGCAGGCATCACCGTGCTGCTGACCGGTGGCCTGCTGCGCCAGCAGTCGCTGTCGCTGCAGGGCAGCCAGGCCGAGGCCAGCCTCAACTCGTACAGCTTCGACACCCTGTTCCTTGGCGTGGATGGCCTGGACCTGCAGTTCGGCCTGACCACCCACGACGAGGCCGAAGCCCGCCTCAACCACCGCATGGTCGAGCGCGCGCGCCGCATCGTGGTGCTGACCGACGCCTCCAAGTTCGGCCGTGTCAGCCTGCACCGCATCGCCCGCCTCGACCAGATCCACGCCATCATCACCGACGCCGGCATCGACGAGGCAACCCGCGAAGGGCTGCAGCGGCTGGGTATCGAAGTGATCATTGCCGAGCCTCCCGCATGACCGACATCCGTTCCCTGCATGGCCGCATCCTCACCCCGCTGGGCTGGCGGCGTGGCCAGGTCCACTTCGATTCACACGTGCGCCAGCTGCAGGTGGATGACCACAGTGGTGCTGACGACCTGCAGCTGCCGGTGATCCTGCCCGGCTTCATCGACCTGCATGTGCACGGCGCGGCCGGGGTGGATCTGATGCAGGGCGGCGACGTGGCGCGCACCATCGCGCGCACGCATCTGCGCTTCGGCACCACCACGCTGCTGGCAACCACCATGACCGCCGGCCTGGTTGAGATCGAGCACGCGCTGCAGGGCGTGGCTGCGACGATGGCGGCGCCCGATGCCGACGCCGCCCGCATCGTCGGCGTGCATCTGGAAGGACCGTTCATCAGCCCGCAGCGGCTCGGTGCACAGCCCAACCGTACGATCGAGGCGACGCTGGCGCTGGTGCAGCAACTGCACGCACTGGCGCCGATCCGGGTAATGACGCTGGCACCGGAAATCGGCGATCACACCGCACTGATTCCGGCGCTTTCGGCGATGGGCATCCGCGTGCAGCTCGGCCACAGCGCCGGCACCTACGAGGAAGGCGTAGCCGCGCTGCAGGCCGGCGCCTCCGGCTTCACCCATCTGTTCAATGGCATGACCGGTGTCGACCATTACCGACCCGGCATCGCCGCGGCGGCGCTGGCGCATGCACAGTACGCCGAGATCATTCCCGACCTGCAGCACATCCATCCCGGCGTGATCCGCCTGGCCGCGCGCGCGATCCCGCGCCTGTATGCGGTGACCGACGCGACGGCCGCCACCGGCATGCCCGACGGCGAGTACGCGCTGGGCGAGCAGCGCGTGCACAAGTGCGGCGGCTGCGTGCGCCTGGCGACCGGTTCACTGGCCGGCAGCGCGCTGACCATGGACCAGGCGCTGCGCAACCTGGTGCGCGTGGGCCTGGAGCTGGCCGATGCCTCGCAGCGCGTTTCCACCTTCCCGGCCGACTATCTGGGCCTGGGCGATCGCGGCCGCATCGCGCCCGACGCCCGTGCCGACCTGGTGGTGCTGGACGCCGAACTGCGCCTGCAGCAGGTGGTCATTGGTGGGCGCGTGATCGATCTGACCTGACGCAAGCGATGCGGCCCGGATGCCGCGCGGGCTCCCTGTAGAGCCGAGCCATGCTCGGCTCACCGCACGAAGCGCGGCATGGGGAACCTCGATATCGGAACGGAAAGCAGCCGAGCATGGCTCGGCTCTACAGAATGCACTCTGCGACGAACCGCCGCCTGGCCTGGCCCGGCGCTACCACAGGAACTGCCGATGACTGCAAGCACCGCTCCGCGCTGGCCCGTACGTTACCTGCTCTTCATCGGCGGCCTCGGTGGCCTGCTGTACGGCATCGACATCGGCATCATCGCCGGCGCCCTGCCCTATCTTGAAGCCACCGCCAGCCACGCCTGGCAGCTCAGCAGCCAGCAGCTTGGCTTCGTGGTGGCCGCGGTACTGCTGGGCAGCGTGCTGTCCTCGCTGTTCGCCGGCATGATCGCCGACCTGATCGGCCGCCGCGGCGCGATGCTGCTGGCCGGCCTGCTGTTCACCGCCTCGATTCCGATCATGGCGCTGGCCTCCGGTTACACGCCGCTGCTGCTGGGCCGCCTGCTGCAGGGCATCAGTGGCGGTTTGATCGGTGTAGTGATTCCGCTGTACCTGGCCGAAGTGCTCAGCCCGAGCGACGCGGGCGCGGCGCCGCGATGTTCCAGCTGCTGCTGACCGTTGGCCTGGTGCTGGCAGCCCTGATCGGCCTGTACCACGCCCACGCCGTGGATGCCGCCGCCGAAACCGTGCGCTCGCTGCCGCTGGCACAGCAGGCGCAGGAGCTGTTCACGGTGAAGGACCACGCCTGGCGCACCATCTTCTGGACCTGCCTGGCGCCGGGCCTGCTGTTCTGCGCGGGCATCTTCTGGCTGTCCGAATCGCCACGCTGGCTGGTACGCCGGGGCCGCATTGATGAAGCCCGCCGCAGCCTGCAGCGCGTACTGCCCGCTGCCGATGTGGAGCCCACCCTTGCGCAGATCCAGGCGCCGGAATCGAGCAGCAGCCACAGCAAGCGCGATCCACTGCTCAGCCGCCGCTACGTGGTGCCGTTCCTGCTCGCCTGCGTCGTGCTGGCCTGCACCCAGGCCACCGGCATCAACTCGGTACTGGCCTACGCGGTGAACATCCTCAATCAGGCCGGCCTGTCCGGTTCAGTGGCCAACGGCGCCGACGTGGCGATCAAGCTGCTGAATGCGGTGATGACCGTGGTCGCGTTGCTGCTGGTCGACCGCAAGGGCCGCAAGTTCCTGCTGATGCTCGGCAGCGGTGGTATCTGCGTGGCCCTGCTGGCCGCGGCCACGCTGTTCTTCCAGGCCGAGCGCGGTCGCGCTGATGTGCAGCCGCAGTTGCAGGCGGCGGTCAACGGCGATGGCCTGCAGCTGGTGCTGGATGAAGCCCAGTGGCAGCGCCTCGGTGCTGGCATCGACAGCGAGGGCCGGCCGCTGCAGCTGACCGTGTCGTACGCCTACGGCGACTTCACCAATGTGCGCGCCGTGCGCAGCGACAACCTGATTGATCGCGAACTGCGTATCGACCGCACCGGCACCGTACAGCCGGACAGCGTGATCGGCGCATTCTTCCGCAAGTTGCATCTGAACCCGTTCGCCGACCCCGCCAGTGCCGCGCAGGCGCCGCTGCGCGTCGAACAGGCCCGCATCGGCCCGGTGCCGCCACCGGCACACGGCTGGGCCGTGGCCGCCTGCATCCTGGTGTTCGTCGCGTTCTTCGCGGTCGGCCCCGGCGTGTGCGTGTGGCTGGCACTGTCGGAGCTGATGCCGAACCGCATCCGTTCCAATGGCATGAGCATCGCGCTGCTGATCAACCAGTTCGTGTCGACCACCATCGCCGCCATCTTCCTGCCCACGGTGGGCCACTACGGCTACGCCAGCATGTTCGTGTTCTGGGCGGCGTGCACCTTCGTGTTCTTCTTGGTAGCCGCGTTCTGGCTGCCGGAGACCAAGGGCAAGTCGCTGGAGGAGATCGAGGCACGGTTCGCCCGGTAGCGGTCGACCTTGGTCGACCTCCGCGCGTAACGCGGTGGTGTTGGCGCGCCCGTCACTGACCGGTGATGTGCTTCGCCAACGCCTGTGCCTCGGCAATGCTCGGCAGCCCGCTCAGCATCATCGATTCACCGAACGGGCCTTTCACCGTCGCCACCATCAGCACGCGGCCGTCCACGCTGAGCGCCGCGCGCTGGCCCACCAGTGCTGCCGTGCCATCGTGGATGCGCTGGTGCGCTTCGGGTCGATAGCGGATCTGCAGGCCAGGTTGCTTGTCCTGATCCAGCACGTAGCGCACATCGGCAATGTCGGCGCTGCCGGCGATCGGCGGCTCGCGCAGGGCCAGGGTTTCGCCCTGCCACTGCGCCTGCCTGCCCTTGCCGTCCGCATCGACCGCGCTCAGGCGTACATCCACACCCACGCGCGGTACGTGTCCCTCGACCGCCTGCACCGCGGGCGTGGCACCCGGCGTGCATCCGGCCATGGCCAGTGCCGCGCCCAGCAACAACGCAAGCACCGTTCTCACTTCAGCTTCCGCAGCTTGAACGCCACCAGCACCTGCAGCAGGCCGTACAGCAGGCTGCCAATGCCGATCCACAGCGTGGTCACCGCCACGCCCGCGTACGGGTTGGCCGCGAACAGCAGGCCCAGCACCACCGCCAGCACGCCGCTGAGAATCAGCAGCCACTCACCCTGGATCTGCTTGCGCACGCGGATCGCGAACACGATGCGATAGATGCCGGCCACCAGCAGCCACGCCGCCAGGAACAGCACCAGCACGCTGGCCGTGGCCAGCGGATTGATGACCGCCAGGATGCCGAAACCCAGCGAGGCGATGGCATACAGTGCCAGCCAGCCACGCGACGCGCCGCTGCCGCCGCTGACCAGTGCGAACAGGCTGATGACGCCTTCAACGATGGCCATCACGCCCAGCGTCCACGCCAATGCCATGGCGGCGGACAGCGGCCAGCCGATGGCGATGATGCCGAAGCCCAGCGCAACCAGCCCATACAGCAGCAGGATCCACCAGCTGCGACCCACCGCCGACAACAAGGGAGACAAGGGGGAATTCATGGCTACTCCTTCAGTCCAGTACCGGCCTCATCCTAGCCCCCGGCGATGAAGAGAGCGATCACGGCACGCGCGCGCAGACCCACACGCGCACTTCTTCTGCGCCTGCGCAGCGCAGTGTCTCGGCGATTTCCACCACCGTGCTGCCGGTAGTCATCACGTCGTCGACCACGGTCAGGCGCGTGGGCACCGGCCCATCGACATCGAACGCATCGAACAGGTTTTCCCTGCGTTGCTCGGCCGTTCGTTCGGACTGCGGTGCGGTATGCCGCCGCCGGTACAGCCCATGCCAGACCGGCAACGGCAGCAGCCGGCACAGCTCGGCGGCCTGGTTGTAGCCGCGTTGGCGCAGGCGGCGGCGGTGCAGGGGTACCGGCGCCAGTGGTGGGCATGACCAGGCGGGCGGTGCCCGCTGCATCAACTGCGCCAGCAGGCGGCCAGCCGCCAGGTCCTGATGGAACTTGTAGCGCACCAACAGTTGGTCCACTGGCGGCAGGTACAACAGGCTGGCATGGGTGGCCGTCTGCGGTGGCGCTTCCTCGCGGCAGCTGCCGCAGACGATCAGGGCGGCGTCCGGCAACGGCAGCGCGCAACGCAGGCAGGCGCGGCCGGCCCAGGGTAGTTCGGCGAGGCAGGCGCGGCATAGGTCAAGGCCATCATGGCCTGGGTCGTCACAGACCAGGCAGCGCAATGGCAGCAGCAGGCGAAGCACGGCCTGCAGGCTCCAGGCGGCGGGGGTAAAGGCAGGCATACGTTGCAGCGTGAGCACCTCGATGGCGCGATGCCATCGGCGGTGTTCCCAGTGGGCCGTAGGAACTTTCACCGCTCTACCGGATCACTTCATCTCGTGGGCGCCGACGCGGCATCCACCGCGTGCGGTACACCATGTACGGCGCCTGCCGCCGATCAACGCCGCCATTGAATCCGGCTTGGCGGTGCAGCTGGTTGGCGGTGAAGTACAGATAGCCGTCCGGCCCCATCGACAACGTATCCGGCCACAGGATGCGCGGGTCGTGAACCACGGTCGTCCATCGCCCCTGCGCGTCGCGGGCATGGATCGCGTTGTGCTCGTAGTCGCTGGCATACAACCGCCCGTTGGCGTCCATCTCCATGCCATCGGAGGCGCCCTTGTCGCCGTGGTCGACCACCGCGGCCGCCAGTTCCGCTTCACTCACCTTCGGATCGCGCAGCAGCGCGGTCGGCACGCTGTACAGATGACGGCTGGACAAGGGCGTGTAGAACAGCGTGGCGCCATCGGGCGACAGGGCGATGCCATCGGCGGCCACGGTGAACGGCTGCGTCGAACCATCCGCGTTGCGCAGCCGCATCTGCTGCCCTTCCACGATCGGCACGAAGGCGGGATCGGCCGAGGTTGATACGTGGCCGACCAGTCGCTTGGACGCGACGCCAGTAGCGAGGTCGATCACGATGATGCCGCCGATACCGCTCAGCGACGAGTCGGTCACGTAGGCCACGCCCTCGCGGCCGACCCGGAAGTCGAAGCGCACATCGTTGACGTAGGTGCGCGCGTCGATGACGTTGGCCGGGAACACCAGTGTCCTGGCCACGGTATTGGTAACCAGATCGATCGCCACCAGCTTGGCGCCACCGGCCTGCGGTGCGGAGAATCCGGGCGCTGCAGTGTCCAACACCCACAGCCGGCCTTGGCCATCGGCCACCACGCTCTGCACGCTGATGAAGTGTGCAGCCGGGTCGGCTCCGTCCGCGCTGTTGATGCGCGCATCCGGATAGGGAACGGCGCGGCCGTCGCGCCATTCGGCCACGCTGTAGCTCACGTCATCGCCCCAGCGCGGGAAGTTGACGAAGATGCGCCCGGTTTCTGATACCGCCACGCTGGTGGGCATGGCACCTTCGAAACGCGCCACCGGTTCGAGGGTGCCGATGCTGCGCTCGCTGGGCAGCATGGGCGCGCCGGACATCGCCAGCGCGGGGGAACTGGTCAGAGCCAGGAGGGCAGCCGCCAGGCTGCGGATACGGCAGTTGATCATGGTGCTCTCGATGCGGGTCCGGGTGCAGCCCCGGTGTCGATGCATCTTCTGCGTCGCGCGTGGCATCGGGTAGACGGTGCAGCGCGGAATCAGCTTCACTGCTGGAGTGAAGATTCGAGATGATTGGTCCTGCTGATCAAGGCAATCAGTGAGGCCTATCAGCTGGCTCTGTTTTCGGCGCCATCAGCAACTCCGCCAACCCGCGGTAGATCGGTACCCTGCACACCAGCCCGGACACGCCGCGCGCGATAAGCACCGTGGCCAGGATCGGCAACAACAGATCACCACTGTCGGTCAGCTCCAGCGAGATCACCGCCGAGGTCAGCGGGGCCTGGGTGACGCCGGTCAGGTAGGCACACATGCCCAGCAGCACGAACGCACGCGGGTCCACGCCCGGCATCAGTACGGCCAGATTGTGGCCAAGGCCGGCACCGACCGCCAGCGCCGGCGAGAACAGGCCGCCGGGGATGCCCGCCACGTAGGACGCCAGATTCGCCAGCAGCTTCATCAGACCGAACTCGTGGCCCACCATCGCCTGCCCCTGCACCAGGCTGCGCGCCTGTTCGTAGCCGGTGCCGAATGCGCCTTCTCCGAACGCCAGGGCCAGCAGCACCACCACCAGCCCGCAGCCTGCGGCCAGCAACACGGGATGCCGCTGCCGTAGTTGCCCGAGCCAACGGGGGCGGCCCGCCGCACTGGCCAACACCGCGCGCGCGAACAATCCGCCCAGCAATCCGGCCACTGCGCCGCACAGCAGGATCGCCAGCCAGCCCTGGCCGAGCGGCAGGCGCGCACTCACATGGCCGAAGTAGGTGTAGTTGCCGAGCAGGCCCAGCGAGACCACGCCACCGACGATCACTGCGGTCAGCAGGGTACCGGAGAAGCGATGCTCGAAGCGGCCGCTGAGCTCCTCGATAGCGAAGACGATGCCGGCCAGCGGTGTGTTGAACGCCGCCGCGATGCCGGCCGCGCCCCCGGCCAGCAGGAAGTGCGAGAGTTCGCGCGGGTCCTTGAAGCCGAACCAGCGGCCGAACAGGTACATCAGGCTCGCGCCCACATGCACGGTCGGGCCCTCGCGACCAACGGACGCGCCACCGAGCAGGGACAGCGAGGTCAGCAGCAGCTTGCCCGCCGAGACCGCGGGCGACAGGTTGGTCTTGCGGAAGGACTCGTCCGGCCTGTCCAGTGCGGCAATGACCTGCGGAATGCCACTGCCGCGGGTGGGTTTGAGCGCACCCGCGGTCAGCCAGGCCAGCAACGCGAAGATGCCGGGCGTGAGCAGCAGGGCCCACCACGGCGAGTGCGCGGTGATGCGCTGGAACAGATGGAAGGCCGCGTCGCTGGCCTTGGCAAACAGGATGGCCACCAGCGCTACGGCCACAGCCCCGCCCAGAGCGCGGCACGGCGGCGCCAGGCCTCGCTTAGGACCAGCGCGGTGATGCGGCCGCGAAGGCGATTGAGATCGGTCATGCAGGACAGTCTGGATGCGGCGGATGCGAGCGGACAGCGGCTACTGTGGCTGAAGGCCTTGCAGGATGCGGTGAAATGCCCCGATACGGGTCGTCCCGACTGCCTGCCCCGTGCGCACATCGCTGGACGCGCAGGCGCTCCCGCCACCGGCGCTTTCTCACCCCGCGCTTCCAGTACACCGCGCGCAACCCGTTCGCGCACACGCTGGGCGTAGAAGACATCGGTAATGCTGGGGCGGCGCTGCGGGTCCAGCGACATCGCGTTCCCCACGATGCAGGCGATGTTCGGAACTGTCCATCGCAGTGGAAACGCAGTTGCGCATCGATCCGGGCGATGCCTCCATCGGTCAGCGCGGCGGTGCTTTGCCGCTACTGGTCGGTGAGAGGGACATCGCTGTCAGGACCTTCGTCCGTATCACGCAGGCAACCGTTTATCGCCAACAAGCGAACCAAGACATAGTGACCGAATGCTTCAAGTTCCTCCTTCGGCAGCATCGCCGGATCGAGCTCCCCCGCCGCGTAGTCCTTGAAGGTCACGAAGGTGTGATTCTTCCACTGCCCCGGCGCATCGGCCTGACGCAGATCATCCAGCACCACGCGCAGGCCGCCGTCAGGAAGTGCGGCCAGGCTGCACAGCACCGCGTCGCGGCGGATCGGGTAGGGCTGGTAGCTGTCCATGGCACGTGCTCGCGAGTCCGTATGCGGCAATGAACTTACACCGTAGCGCGCATTTCTGGCAGTCGATTTCTGTAAACCGAATTAATTACCAATTAGTTGACAGCATTCACCAACCCACCCACACTGCCGCCCTCGCTCCACTCGTACCCAAGGTCCGCCATGGCTGCTGCCATCCGCCACGACTGGCAACACGACGAACTGCAGGCCCTGTTCGACCTGCCGTTGCCCGAGCTGCTGTTCCGCGCCGCGGCGGTCCACCGTGAGCACTTCGACCCGGCGCAGGTGCAGGTCTCCACGCTGCTGTCGGTGAAGACCGGAGGCTGCCCGGAAGACTGCGCGTACTGCCCTCAGGCGCAGCGCTACAGCACCGGGGTGAACGCTCAGAAGCTGATGGACACCGATGCGGTGCTGGCCAAGGCCCGCCAGGCCAAGGCCGCCGGTGCGTCGCGTTTCTGCATGGGTGCCGCGTGGCGATCACCGAAGGACCGCGACATCCCGAAGGTAGCGACGATGATTGCCGGGGTGAAGGCGCTGGGCCTGGAGACCTGCGCCACGCTGGGCATGCTCAGTGGCGAACAGGCACGCGCGCTGAAGGACGCCGGCCTGGACTACTACAACCACAACCTCGACACCGCACCGGACTACTACGATTCGATCATCCACACGCGCCAGTACCAGGACCGCCTGGACACGCTGGAGCACGTGCGCGAGGCCGGCCTGAAGACCTGCTGCGGCGGCATTGTCGGCATGGGCGAGACGCGCGCGCAGCGCGTCGGCCTGCTGCTGGCGCTGGCCACGCTGCCGGCGCATCCCGATTCGGTGCCGATCAACAGGCTGGTGCAGGTGGCGGGCACCCCGCTGCATGGCAGCGCGGAGCTGGACCCGTTCGAATTCGTGCGCATGATCGCGGTGGCACGCATCGCCATGCCGCGCTCGATGGTGCGGCTGTCGGCCGGGCGCGAAGCCATGAGTGACGAACTGCAGGCGCTGTGCTTCCTGGCCGGTGCCAATTCGATCTTCTACGGCGACAAGCTGCTGACCACCGGCAACCCGGAGAGTGAGCGCGACCTGGCCCTGTTCGCCCGGCTGGGACTGCAACCGATGGCGGTGCAGGTGGATGCCGAGGGCCACGATCACGGCGGTACAGTGCACGCCGACATCAGCGCCGATGCGCCCGGCTGCGGCTGCGCTCACGCGGCCTGAGACGGGGTACAAGCAGGCGTCGCGGCAACGCGCTACCCTAGCCGCCCCGTCGCCGCATTCAGCCGCCATGGCCCGCCCCGACCTGACCGCCCGCCTCCACGCCCAGCGCGCCCTGCGCGATGCCCAAGGCCGTCGCCGCGCGCGGCGCACGGTCAACCGTCGTGATGGCGTCCGCCTGGAAGTGGACGGCCAGTGGCTGACCGGCTTCTGCAGCAATGATTATCTGGGCCTGGCCCAGCAGTTCAGCGTGGTCAACGCGCTGCAGGATGCCGCTGCACGCGAAGGCGCCGGCGCCGGTGCATCGCATCTGGTCTGCGGCCACCACGCCCTGCATGACGCGCTGGAGCGCGAAGTGGCGGAGTGGCTGGGCTACCCGCGCGCGCTGCTGTTCGGTAGTGGCTTCGCCGCCAACCTGGCCGTGCAGCAGGCACTGCTGAGCGAAGAGAGTGATGTCTGCGTGCAGGACAAGCTCAACCACGCCAGCCTCTTGGATGCGACGCGGCTGGCCGGTGCGCGCCTGCGCCGTTATCCGCACCTTGATGCCGAAGGCGCGATGCGCCAGCTCAAGCACGCGCCCGACGGCGCGGCGATGCTGGCCACCGATGGTGTCTTCAGCATGGATGGCGACATCGCACCGCTGCGTGCATTGTCGCTTGTGGCACGCCTGCAGCAGGCGCTGTTCTATGTGGACGATGCGCACGGCGTAGGCGTGGTCGGTGACGGCCGTGGTGCCGTGGCCGACGCCGGGCTGGGCGTGGACGATGTGCCGCTTCAGCTGGTCACGCTGGGCAAGGCACTGGGCGGTTCCGGCGCGCTGGTGCTGGGCCGCGACGATCTGGTCGAGCACCTGGCTGAAACCGCACGCCCCTACATCTACACCACGGCGATGCCGCCACCGCTGGCCGCCGCTGCACTGGAAGCGGTGCGCCTGGCACGCCGTGACAACTGGCGCCGCTCGAAACTGACCGACCTGATCGCGCTGTTCCGCAGCGAGGCACGCCGCCATGGCCTGGACCTGATGGCTTCGGAAACGCCGATCCAACCGCTGCTGTGTGGTGACGATCACCGCGCCGTGGCGATGTCCAAGGCACTGGAGCAGGCTGGTTGGCTGGTCGGCGCGATCCGTCCGCCCACGGTGCCCGAAGGCAAGGCGCGCCTGCGTGTGACCCTGTCCGCCCTGCACACGCCGGAACAGGTGCGTGGCCTGGTGGACGCGATCGCCAGCGCGCGCGATCGCGTGGATCTGGCGGTGCGTGACGCCGCGCCACCGCCATTGCCTGTCTTTGCCTGAGCCCGCTGTCGTTTTCCCATGCATATCGACGTCACCGGCCAGGGGCCGGACCTGGTACTGATCCATGGCTGGGCCCTGCAGGGCGGTGTGTTCGCACCCTTGGTGCAGCGCCTGGCCGACCGGTTCACCCTGCATCTGGTTGATCTGCCGGGCCATGGCCACAGCCGCGAAGACACCACGCCGTTGCGCCTGCCGTTCGTGGTGAACGCCATTGCCGCGGCCACGCCGCCGGCGGTGTGGTGCGGCTGGTCACTGGGCGGCCTGTTCGCACTGCACGCCGCCGCAACGCTTCCGAAAGTGCGCGGGCTGGCGATGATCGCGGCCACGCCGCGCTTCGTGCGCGGCGACGACTGGCCGCATGCGGTGGAGCCGGCGGTCTTCGAGCAGTTCGGGCGCGAGCTGGCGACCGATTTCGGTGGCACCCTGGAACGCTTCCTGGCGCTGGATGTGATGGGCTCGGCGCACGCCCGCGAGGAGCTGCGCACGCTGCGCCAACGCCTGGTTGAGCGCGGCGCGCCCACCGAACGGGCCCTGCTGGAAGGCCTGCGCCTGCTGGAAAGCACCGACCTGCGCGGCGCATTGCCAACACTGGGCAAACCCAGCCTGTGGATCGCCGGCCAGCGCGACCGGCTGGTGTCTCCGGCGGCGATGCAGGCCGCTGCGGCATTGGCCCCGGGTGCGCAGGCGCTGACCATCGCCCATGGCGGCCACGCGCCCTTCCTCGGCCATGCCGACGAGGTGGCCAGCGCCCTGCAACACTTCGTTGCCGGCCTGTCACCGGCCGATGGCGGACAATGAGCGCCTTCCTCATTCCACGGGATTGACGCATGGATCTGGGTATCAACGGCCGCTGGGCACTGGTCTGCGGCGCAAGCAAGGGCTTGGGCCTGGGCTGCGCGCGTGCGCTGGTGCGCGAGGGCGTCAACGTGGTGATCGTGGCCCGTGGCGAGGCTGCACTGCAGGTCGCTGCCGAAGAGCTGCGTGCACTGCCCGGTGCCGCTGAGGTGCGCGCGGTCGCCGCCGACGTCACCACCGACGCCGGTCGTGCCGCGGCGCTGGCCGCGTGCCCGCAGGTGGACATCCTGGTCACCAATGCCGGTGGCCCGCCGCCAGGCGACTTCCGCACTTTCGAGCGCGACGACTGGATCGCCGCGCTCGACGCCAACATGCTGGCGCCGATCGCGCTGATCCGCGCCACCGTGGACGCGATGATTGCGCGTGGCTTCGGCCGCATCGTCAACATCACCTCGTCGGCGGTGAAAGCGCCGATCGACATCCTGGCGCTGTCCAACGGTGCACGCAGCGGCCTGACCGGTTTCGTCGCCGGCCTGTCGCGCCGCACCGTCGCGCACAACGTCACGATCAACAACCTGCTGCCCGGCCAGTTCGACACCGACCGCCTGCGCGCCAACTTCGCCCACACTGCGGGCAAGGACGGCGATGCCGGCGAAGTGGCCGAACGCCGCCGCCAGCAGATTCCCGCCGGCCGCTTCGGCACGGCGGACGAGTTCGGCGCCGCCTGCGCCTTCCTGTGCAGCGCACACACCGGTTACCTCACCGGGCAGAACCTGCTGATCGACGGCGGCGCCTACCCCGGTACGTTCTAAGAGACTTTCGCAATGCCGTCCCACTTCGATGCCCGCCATGTCCGCCGCGCATTCGCGCGTGCCGCCACCAGTTACGACGCTGCCGCCGCCCTGCAGCGCGAGGTGCAGTCGCGGCTGATCGAATCGTTGGACTACCTGGAGGCACGCAAGCCCGAGGTGGTGCTGGACATCGGCGCGGGTACCGGCCACGCCAGCGCGTTGATGAAGAAGCGTTGGCCGAAGGCGCAGGTGATCGCGCTGGATGTGGCACTGCCGATGCTGGACCAGGCCAAGCGCCAGGCCGGCTGGTGGAAGCCGTTCCAGCGCCTGTGCGGCGACGCCGCCGCGCTGCCGCTGGCCGACAACAGCGTGGACGTGATCTTCAGCAACCTGTGCCTGCAGTGGGTGGACGACCTGCCGGCGGTGTTCGCAGGCTTCCGTCGCGTGCTCAAGCCCGGTGGCCTGCTGCTGTGTTCCACCTTCGGCCCGGAAACCCTGATCGAACTCAACGAGGCCTTCGCGGCCGCCGATGACCGCCCGCACGTGAGCCGCTTCGCGCAGATCGCCCAGTTCGGCGATGCGCTGATGATGGCCGGCTTCCGCGACCCGGTGCTGGACCGCGATCTGTTCACCCTGACCTACGACGACCTGCCCTCGTTGATGCGCGAGCTGCGCGCGATGGGCGCGACCAATGCACGGGTGGATCGCCGCCACACGCTGACCGGGCGTGGCCGTTTCGCTGCGGCGGCAGCGGCGTATGAACCGATGCGGCGCGCCGACGGCAAGCTGCCCAGCAGCTGGGAAGTGATCTATGCCCATGCCTGGGCACCGGACCCGGGCGCACCGATCCGCGAAGGCGGGCGTGACGTGGCCTCAGTGCCGGTTTCGGCGATTCCGATCCGGCGCAAGCAGACCTGATCGTCTGATAGTGCCGGCCGCTGGTCGGCAACCTCACGATTCCATGGTGGGCATCTACCGGCCAGCGGCCGGCACTACCAGATGCGACGCCATACGCGAATCGCTCTGGTGGGTGCCGACCTTGGTCGGCACAGTGCCGGCAACCTCACGATTCCATGGTGGGCGTCTGCCGGCCAGCGGCCGGCACTACCGCATGGCACCCGCCCAAATCAGGTTTCCGCCTCAGGTGTTGGCCGGCGAACTCAGCGGCGGCCGCACCAGGTCGCGGTGGAAGAAGTAGATTTCCTGCACCAGGAAACGCCAGCTGGTGTGGAAGCTGCGGAAGCGCGTGCTGGGCGTGGACGAGGCCAGTGCATCGATGCCCAGCGCCTTGCTCAGGCGCAGCGCGCGCGCCATGTGCAGCGGGTCGCTGACGATGATCACCCGGTGCAGGTTGCGCTGGTCCATCAGCCGCTTGGCTTCCACCAGGTTCTGCACGGTGTTGCGCGAGGCGGTCTCGATCAGGATCGCATCGTCCGGCACGCCGTGCTTGAGCGCATAGCGCCGCGCCACTTGTGACTCGGAAAAGCGCGCGCCGGTTCCACCATAGCCGCCGGTGAAGATCAGCAGTGGCGCGAACTGGGCCTCATAGAGATCCAGCCCGTGACGGATGCGTTCTTCGAATACCGGCGACGGCTTGGCGTCATAGGCCGCCGCACCGAGCACGATGATGGCGTCGGCCTTGGCCGCCTGGTCACGCTCGCCGACCCAGACGATCCAGGCAGTGACGCCCAGCAGCCAGATCACCAGCAGGACAAACAACCGCCACAGCCAGCCCAGCAGGCCAGTGCGATGACGGTGCCGGTCGCGGCTCACGGCGCCCCCAGCGCAGTGCCGGCAGGTCGACGTTGCCGCCGGACAGCACCAGGCCCACGCGCAGGCCGGCAAAACGCTGCGGCTGCGCCAGCACCGCGGCGAGCACGGTCGCCGATGACGGCTCGACCACCTGCTTGAGGACCTCCCACAGCAAGCGCATCGCCGCCATCGTCGCCGCGTCATCGACCACGATCACCTCTGCGCTGGCCGCGCGCAGCAACTCGAAGTTGGACGCGCCGATCAGGGTGCGCAGGCCATCGCAGATCGTGTCCGGGGTGAACGCCGCCTGGCGCTCGCCAGCGGCCAACGAGCGCGCGGTGTCGTCAGCGCCGGCCGGCTCGGCCAGCACCAGCCGGGTCTGCGGGCTGGCCAGCTGCAGGGCCCGCGCGGTGCCGCTGGCCAGGCCACCGCCGCCCACCGGCACCACCAGCACGTCGAACGGGCCGTCGCTGTGCAGCAGCTCCAGTGCCGCGGTGCCCTGCCCGGCCATCACCGCCGGGTCCGCATAGGGATGGACCAAGGTCGCGCCGGTATCAGCCTGCACTTTGGCGCAGGTGGCCTCACGGTCGGCGATGGTTGGCGGGCAGCGCCAGAGCGTGGCGCCATGGCGGGCGATGTTGGCCAGCTTGGCCGCCACTGCACCTTCGGGCACCACCACGTGGCAGGGAATGCCACGGGTGCGCGCGGCCAGGGCCAGGGCGGCGCCGTGGTTGCCGGAGGAATGGGTGACCACGCCGGCGCCGGCGCGATCGGCATCCAGCGACCACACCGCATTGCAGGCGCCGCGGAACTTGAATGCGCCACCGCGCTGCAGATGCTCGGCCTTGAACGCCAGCTGCGCGCCGGCCAGCGCATCCAGCGTGCGCGAGCGCAGCACCGGGGTCACGCTGGCGTGCGGCGCGATCCGCGCAGCGGCAGCCAGGACATCATCGGCACGGGGCAACAGTGAATCGCTCATGACGCAAGATTAACGTATGGCTCCCTGCTGGCGACCCCGGCACAGGTCATGCCAGCATGGCAGCCTTCACCTCCATTCATCCTGGACAGTGAAGTTAAGGGCCGATTCAACGCCTGCGCATGAAGCTCACTGTACAACCCGTCCTCTGGGGGACCCACCATGAAAACGCGCCTGATGCTTGCCGGTGGCCTGATGCTGGCCCTGACCGGCTGCACCACCTACGACTATGTCGGCGGTGGCCGCAGCGGCAGCTACTACCACGGTGCGCCGTCGGTGGAGTACCGCTACCCCGCCGGCTATCCCTACAACTACGGCTACCCGTACTACGGCGGCTATGGCGGCTACTACGGCGGCTATGGCAATCCGTATTACTCGCGCCCGATCTACCGCCCGCCGCACAACCACCGCCCGCCACCGCGCCCACCCGGCAACGGCGGCGAGAACCGCCCGCCACCGCCGTCGCGGCCGTCGTACAACGGCGGTTCGCCGTGGCGGAACATGGACTCGATGCGCCGGCCGCCGCAATCGAACATCCAGCCCTCTGCGCCCCGCCGCCGGCGCGTCCGGCTCCGGCGCCGAGTGCGCCAAGAATGAACGGTTCCCCCTGGCGCAACATGGATCGTGGGACGCAGCGCACAGTTGAGCGCTGAACCGTCTTGCATTTCACACGGTCCAAGCCGCACTCTACGGGGCCAGTGACGGCCCGCGTCACAAAGTGACAAAAACGACACGGGCCGCCGCAAAAAGCTCTACGTCGATATCCGACAGGAACATCTGGATCCCCCCTGTTCCGGCCCTGTCGGATGTCGGCACCTCTGAAAGCAGACGGCCCCGCAGTGCGGGGCCGTTTGTTTTGCGGGGTCGTCAACCGGCGGCCGCAGCTTCCGTAGATCCACGCCATGCGTGGATGGCGGCCTCCCGATAGCGCCAAAAAACAGGGCCGGGCAGTCCCCCGACTGCCGGCCCCCTGCTCCCCCACCGTGCGCCTGTACCGGCCCCTGTTCCAATTCCGGTCACGGGCGCCTGCGGCGCCAGCCACGGTGGGTGCTATTGGGTTATCTGCAAAAATCCTGCCAACTTTAGGGCTGATTTCGACGGGAGCCGGCCGGCGCCGACGTCGCGGCCCCGAATGGCGCTAAAATCGCCACCCCGGTGCCGCCCCGGCCGCGCCCGCCCCCAGCTGAACAGCCCCATGAACCCGTCCTTCCATCGTTACGACGTCATCGTCATCGGCGGTGGCCACGCCGGCACCGAAGCCGCGCTGGCCGCGGCCCGTACCGGCGTGCGCACCCTGCTGCTGACCCACAACATCGAAACAGTGGGCGCGATGAGCTGCAACCCGGCCATCGGCGGCATCGGCAAGGGCCATCTGGTCAAGGAAATCGACGCCCTGGGCGGTGCGATGGCGCATGCCGCCGACCGCGCCGGCATCCAGTGGCGCACGCTCAACGCCTCCAAGGGCCCGGCCGTGCGCGCCACCCGCTGCCAGGCCGACCGCAACCTGTATCGCATGGCGATCCGCGCCATCGTCGAAGGCCAGGCCAACCTGACCGTGTTCCAGGCCGCGGTCGATGACCTGGTCATTGAAGGCGACGCCGTGCGCGGGGTCATGACCCAGACCGGCCTGCGCTTCGACGCCGGTGCCGTGGTGCTGACCGCCGGCACCTTCCTGGCCGGCAAGATCCATGTCGGCCCGACCCAGTACGCCGCCGGCCGCATGGGCGACCCGCCGGCCACCACGCTGGCGGCGCGCCTGCGCGAGCGTCCTTTCCAGGTGGACCGCCTGAAGACCGGCACGCCGCCGCGCATCGATGGCCGCTCGCTGGACTACAGCGTGATGGACGAGCAGCCGGGCGATTCGCCGCGGCCGGTGATGTCCTTCCTCGGCTCGGTGGACGAGCATCCGCAGCAGGTCAGCTGCTGGATCACCCACACCACCGAGCAGACCCACCAGATCATCCGCGACGCGCTGCACCGATCGCCGCTGTACAGCGGCCAGATCGAAGGCATCGGCCCGCGCTACTGCCCGTCCATCGAGGACAAGGTGGTGCGCTTCGCCGAAAAGGCCAGCCACCAGATCTTCGTCGAACCCGAAGGCTTGGGCATCGTCGAGATCTACCCCAACGGCATCTCGACCTCGCTGCCGTTCGACGTGCAGCTGGAGATGGTGCGCAGCATCCGCGGCTTCGAGAACGCGCACATCACCCGCCCCGGCTACGCCATCGAGTACGACTTCTTCGATCCGCGCGGGCTGAAGGCTTCGCTGGAGACCAAGCTGGTCAACGGCCTGTTCTTCGCCGGCCAGATCAACGGCACCACCGGCTATGAAGAAGCCGCCGCGCAGGGCCTGCTGGCCGGCCTCAACGCCGCACGCCAGGTGCGTGGGCTGGACGGTTGGTGCCCGCGCCGCGACGAGGCCTACCTGGGCGTGCTCGTGGATGACCTGATCACCCACGGCACCAACGAGCCGTACCGCATGTTCACCAGCCGCGCCGAGTACCGCCTGCAGCTGCGCGAGGACAATGCGGACCAGCGCCTGACCCCGACCGGCCGCGAGATGGGCCTGGTGGATGACCGTCGCTGGGGTGCGTTCGAGACCAAGCAGGCCGCTGTTGCTGCCGAGCGCGCACGCCTGGGCGCGCTGTGGGCGACCCGGCCAATGCGCTGGGCCGCGAAGTGCAGGACACGCTGGGCGTGGCGGTCAGCCGCGAGACCAACGTGCTGGACCTGATCAAGCGCCCCGAGCTGGATTACGCGCAGCTGATGCAGGTGCCATCGCTGGGGCCGGCCGTGGCCGACGCCAAGGTGGCCGAGCAGGTGGAGATCGGCGTGAAGTACGCCGGCTACCTGGACCGCCAGCGCGAGGAGATCGAGCGCCAGCAGCGGCATGAGGCCACGCCGATCGCCGAGGCGTTCGACTATGCGACCGTGCGCGGGCTGTCGGCCGAAGCACTGCAGAAACTGGAGCGGGTGCGCCCGCAGACCATCGGCCAGGCGCAGCGTATTCCGGGCATGACTCCGGCAGCGATCTCACTGCTGCTGGTGCACCTGGAGCGCGCGCGCCGCGGCCGCGTGGCGTAACGCGGGACCGTCCGCTTCTGGTGGGTGCCGGCCTCGGCCGGCACGAATCATCCGATAGCGATACTCCGTGCATGTGTGCCGACCAAGGTCGGCACCCACCGGAGCGGAAGACGCACCCACATTGGCGAACGCGCTAGCGTGCGTCGGCCCCGCCGCCCAGCACCTTGAACAACGTCACCCGGTTGCCCGCCTCCTGCTGCTGCAGCGCGATCAGGTCCTGCTGCGCGGCAAACAGGCTGCGCTGCGCATCCAGTGCCTGCAGATAGCCGTCCAGCCCGGTGCGGTAACGCGCATCGGCCAGCGTGTAGCTGCGCTGGTTGGCGGCCACCCGCGCGCGCTGTGCGTCCATCTGCACGGTCAAGTGATCGCGCGTGGCCAGCGCATCGGCTACTTCACTGAAGGCCTGCTGGATCGCCTTCTCGTACTGCCCGATGCCGATGTCCTTGCCGATCTTCGAGGCATCCAGCGATGCCTTCAGCGCGCCGGCGTGGAAGATCGGCGCGGTGATGCTGGGCGCGAACGACCAGCCACGGGTGCCGGCCGAGAACAGCGTCGACAACGCGGTGGAGCTGTGGCCGTAGTTGGCGGTCAATGTCAGCGTCGGGAAGAATGCAGCGCGCGCGGCACCGATATCGGCATTGGCCGCCTGTAGTGCGTGTTCGGCGGACAACACGTCCGGGCGCTGCAGCAGCACGCTGGACGGCAGGTTGGCCGGCAGCGGCGCCAGTGCCACGCTGCCATCCAGCGCCTGCGCGGTTGGCAGCAAGGCCGCATCCAGCGGCGCCCCTACCAGCAACTGCAATGCATCGCGATCCTGCGCCTGCTGCGTCTGCAGCTTGGCGAGCGCACCGCGCGCGGCTTCGACGCTGGTCTGTACCTGCGACAGGTCCAGGCCCGAGGCCAGGCCTTGGGCGTGGCGGGCCTCGGTGCGCTGCAGGGTCTGCTGCTGGCTGTCCAGGGTCTGCCGGGTGAACGCCAGTGACTGCTCGTCCGCTGCCAACGCCAGCCACGCCGTGGCCACTTCGGCCACCAGGCTGGTGCGCGCGGCGCGCTGGTTCTCGGCGCTGGCCAGCCAGTTCTGCAGGGCCTCGTTCTTCAGGCTGCGGATGCGTCCGAACAGATCCAGTTCCCAACTGCTGATACCCACCTGCACGGCATCGGATTCGGTTACCTGGGTGGCACCGGTCTCGCTGTTGGCATCACTTACCCGCGAGCGGGTGACACTGCCGCTGGCATCCACCGACGGCAGCAGCGCCGCGCGCTGGATGCGGTACTGCGCCCGCTCCTTCTCCACCTGCAGCACGGCCACGCGCAGGTCGCGGTTGTTCTGCAGCGCCAGCGCGATCACCTGCTGCAGGCGTGGCTCGAGGAAGACTTCGCGCCAGGCTGGCACCGCCAGTGCTGGCTCGGCCTCGGCCGTGGCGGCATTGCCGAATTGTGCCGGCACCGGCGCCTCGGGCCTCTGGTAATGCGGCGCCATGCTCACGCAGCCGCCCAGCACGGTGGTCATCGTTGCGACCGCAATGGCGCGCAGCAGCGTCGGCTTCATGGGCTTGCCTCCGGGGCAGTGGCTTCGGCAGGCGCGCGGCCCGGGAACAGGCGGCGCACGAGCAGGTAGAACAACGGCACGAAGAACATGCCCAGCACCATCGAGGCGACCGTGCCGCCGGCCACGCCGGTACCCAGCGAGCGGCGAGCGGCCGAGCCAGCGCCGGTGGCGAACACCAGCGGCAGCACACCCATCAGGAACGCCAGCGAGGTCATCACGATCGGCCGCAGGCGCAGATAGACGGCCTGCAGGATCGCCTCGCGGGTGCTCCTGCCCTGCTGTTCAAGGATGCGCGCGAACTCGACGATCAGGATGCCGTTCTTGGCCGCCAGGCCAATCGTGGTCAGCAGGCCGACCTGGAAGTACACGTCGTTGTTGAGGCCACGCAGGTTCATCATCAGCACCGCACCAAACACGCCCACCGGTACCGCCAGCATCACCGCGAACGGCACCGCCCAGCTTTCATACAGCGCGGCCAGGCACAGGAACACGAACAGCAGCGAGATGGCGTACAGCATCGGCGCCTGATTGCCCGACAGCTGTTCCTGGTAGGCCATGTCCGACCAGGCATGGCTGAAGCCTTCCGGCAGCGCGTCGGCCAGGCGCGCGATCTCGGCCATCGCCTCGCCGGAACTGACGCCCGGCGCGGGCTGGCCGGTGATCTCCATCGCCGACACGCCGTTGTAGCGTTGCAGCGCGGCCGGCGCGCTGGACCAGTGCGCGCTGACCAGCGACGACAGCGGCACCATCTGCCCAACCTGGTTGCGCACGCTCCAGCGCTCGATGTCCTGCGGCTGCATGCGCGCTTCGGCCGTGCCCTGGATGAACACCTTCTTGATGCGGCCCTTGTAGATGAAGTTGTTGACGAAGTCGCCGCCCAAGGCCGCATTCAAGGTGTCATTGATGTCCTGCGGATTCACGCCCATCGCCTGCGCCTTGGCGTCGTCCACCTTCACTGCATACACCGGCGCGTCTTCCAGGCTGGCGTAGCGCACGTTGACCAGCTTCGGATCCCTGGCGGCCTCCTTCAACAGCGTGTTGCGCGCGGCCACGGCAGCGGCATGGCCGGCGCCGCCTTCGTCCTGCAGTTCCAGGGTGAAACCGCCCGCGTCACCCAGGCCAAGGATGGCCGGTGGCGAGGTGATGAACACCTGCGCATCGGGCACGCTGGCCATGGCCGCGGTCAACCGCGCGGCAATGGTGTCGGCGTCATCCTTGCGGTCATCCCAGTCCTTCAGGCGGATGAAGGCCTGGCCGACGTTCTGGCCGCTGCCGGTGACACTGAAACCAGCGGTGGCCTGGATCGACAGCACGCCGTCGTCCTTCACCGCAGCGGCACTCAGGCGATCCATCACCGCGCGGGTCTGCTCCAGGGTGGCACCGGCCGGCAGCTTCACCAGCGCGTTGAGCATGCCCTGGTCCTCGTCGGGCAGGAACGCGCCGGGCAGGTGCCACAGCAGCAGGCCGGTGGCCACGCTCAGCGCCAGGTAGAACAGTACGCCCAGCGTGCGCCGGCCAAGGAAGCCATCCACCCGGCGACGCAGGCCGTTGGACGTGCGCTCGAAACGGTGGTTGAACCAGATGAAGCACTTGCCCAGCAGGCTCGGCTCGCCGCCGTGGTCGCCATGCGGATGGCCGCCCTTGGGAATCTGGTGCAGGATGCTGCCGCACAGCGCCGGGGTGATGGTCATCGCCACCAGCACCGACAGGACCATCGCGGCGGCAATCGTCACCGAGAACTGGCGATAGATCACGCCGGTGACACCGCTGAAGAACGCCATCGGCAGGAACACGGCGGTCAGCACCAGCACGATGCCCACCAGCGCGCCGGTGATCTGGCCCATCGCCTTCAACGTGGCCGCCTTCGGCGCCAGCCCTTCGAAGGTCATCACCCGCTCCACGTTCTCCACCACCACGATGGCATCGTCCACCAGCAAGCCGATGGCCAGCACCAGTGCGAACATGGTCAGCGTGTTGATCGAATAGCCAAATGCCGCCAGCACGCCGAAGGTGCCCAGCAGCACCACCGGCACCGCGATGGTCGGGATCAGGGTGGCGCGCCAGTTCTGCAGGAACAGGTACATCACCAGCACCACCAGGATGATCGCCTCGATCAGGGTGATCACCACTTCCTTCAGCGAGATGGTCACGAACGGCGTGGTGGTGAACGCCACGTGGTAGGTGTAGCCGTGCGGCCAGTACTTCTGCAACTGCTGCAGGCGGGTCTCGATGGCCTTGGACACGGCGATGGCATTGGCGCCGGCATTGAGCTCGATGCCCAGCGACGCCGACGGCTTGCCGTTGAAGGTGCTGATGCTGTCGTAGCTCTCCGGCCCCAGGCCGATCGTCGCCACGTCGCCCAGGTGCACTACGCTGCCGTTGGCATCGGCCTTCAGCACCACCCGCGCGAACTGTTCGGGCGTGTGCAGGCGGCTGCGCGCGGTGACCGTGGCGTCCAGCTGCTGGCCCTTCAGTGCCGGCTGGCCACCCAGCTCACCGGCCGAGACGTCGGTGTTCTGCGCCTGCAGTGCGGTCTCGATGTCCGACGGCATCAGCGCGTACTGGCGCATCTTCTCCGGGTCCAGCCAGATGCGCATGGCGTATTCCTGGCCGATCGGCTGGATGTTGCCGACACCACTGACGCGGCTGATCTGGTCGTCGATGCGCGCTTCCATGAAGTTGGCGACATCGAAGTTGTCCATGCTGCCGTCTTCGCTGGTGAACGACAGCACCTCGAAGATCGAACCACTGGACTTGGTGATGGTCAGGCCGTTCTGCTGCACCGCCTGCGGCAGCGTCGCCATCGCCGCCTGCAGCTGGTTCTGCACCTGCACCTGCGCGGTGTCCGGATTGGTGCCGGTGGCAAACACCAGGTTGACCTGCGCCGAGCCATCGGAGGCGCTGGTGGAGGTCATGTACATCAGGTGGTCCAGGCTCTGCTGGGACTGCTCGATGACCTGGGTGACCGCGTTTTCCACGGTCTGCGACGAGGCGCCGGTGTAGGTGGCGCGGATGGTGATGGTGGGTGGGGCGATCTGCGGGTAGCGGTCCACCGGCAGGATCAGGATCGCGAGCAGGCCGAGCAGGCTGACCGCGATGGCGATCACCCAGGCGAAGATCGGCCGGTCGATGAAGAAACGAACCATGCGCGGCAGGCCTCAGTGCGACGTTTCGTCGGTGTTGCCGGTCGGGTCGATCGCCGGCATTGCGGCCAGCTGCGCGGTGGTGGCCGCCACCGCCTGCACCTGCTGGCCAAGCGCTACCGCGCTGCCGTTGCTGACGATCACCCGATCGCCAGCCTTCAGCCCCTGCGTGATCTGCCACTGGTTGCCCACTACCTGGCCGGTGCTGACCCGGCGCTCGACCACGCGGTCCTTTGCGTCGAGCAGGCGCAGCAGCGGCTCGCCACGTTCATTGCGCAGCACCGCCTTCTGCGGCACCAGCAGGGCGCGCGCATCGGTGGCCATCGGCAGCACCGCCCTCAGGTACATGCCCGGCAGCAGCAGGCCCTCCGGGTTCGGAATGACCGCGCGCAGCACCACGTTGCCGGTGCCCGGGTCGACTGCGCTGCCGACAAACTCCAGGGTGCCTTCATGCGCGTACGTGCTGCCGTCCTCCAGCAGCACCTTCACCTGTGCCTTGCCGTCGATGGCTTTCACCCGGCCGGCATCGAGCTGCTTGCGCAGCGCCAGCATCTGCGTGCTGGACTGGGTGACATCCAGATAGACCGGGTCCAACCGCTGGATGGTTGCCAGCGCCGCGTCCTGGCCGGCGGCGACCAGCGCGCCAGCGGTGACACTGGACGTGCCGATGCGGCCATCGATCGGTGCAGTAACCCGGGTGTAGTCGAGGTTGATGCGGGCCGCCTGCAGCGCAGCGCGCGCGGCGATCACATTGGCCTGGGCCTGCTTCAGTGCCGAGGTGGCATCGTCGGCGTCCTGCTTGCTGGCCGCATCCATGCCCAGCAGCGTGCGGGTGCGCTCGGCCTTCGGCTGCGCCGACAACACAGTGGCCTCGGCCTGCGCCAGCTGGCCACGCGCGGTATCGAAGGCGGCCTGGTACGGCGCCGGATCGATCTGGTAAAGCAGCTGGCCGGCCTTGACCTGCTGGCCTTCGGTGAACAACCGCTGGCGGATCAGCCCACCGACCTGCGGGCGCACCTCGGACACCTCGAACGGTACGGCGCGACCGGGCAGGGTCTGTTGCAGGGCCAGCGGCTGCACGCTGGCAGTGATGATGCCCACTTCAGGGGTGGCCGGGGCCTCGGGCCTGCCCGCCGAGCAGGCCGCCAGGGCCAGCAGCAGGGGCAGCAACAGCGGACGGGGGGAGCGGGACAGCGGGCGCAGGAGTGACATGGGGGGCGTGGGGGCCTTTCGTTGACCCGTGCACGCTGCCGTGGAACTGTGCAGAGAATATGGAGATTGTGCGACCGGCTCAGCGGGCGCTTGCTTTCGGCGCCGCATGCGCCGCTAATGGCCCCGCGATGGCGAAGATTCGACTCAAATTCGGCCTGACCGCGAAGACCTTCCTCGCGATCTTCACCGCCTGCCTGCTGGTGCTGGCAGTGAACGGTATTGCCAGCCGCGTGGCGTTCCAGACCGGCTTCCTGGACTACCTCAATGACCAGGGCGACCTGCGCATGCAGCGCGTGATGCCGCACCTGCAGCGCGAGTACAGTGCGCACGGCGGCTGGGAGCACCTGCGCGGCGACAGTGACCGCTGGGCGCGGCTGCTGCGCCCGGATCTGGCCCATGGGCACGAGGGGCCCGTGCCACCGCTGTCCGACCAGACCGGCGTTCCCTCCCGCCTGGGCCTGTTCGATGCACAGCATCGGTTCGTAGCCGGCAACCCGGACGCCACCAGCGACGACGAGCCGCACGCCGTGCAGGTGGACGGGCACACGGTCGGCTGGCTGGGCATGGTGCCGTTCCAGACCGTCATCGCCACCAACGACCTGAACTTCTACAACACCCAGATGCGTGCGTGGTGGGTGATCGGCATCGCGCTGCTGCTGGTGACGGTGCTGCTGGCCTGGCTGGTATCGCGCGCGCTGCGCCAGCGCCTTGCCAAACTGGCGGCGGCCACCCACCGGCTCGCCGCTGGCGACTACGCCACCCGCATCGAGCGCACCAGCGATGACGAGCTGGATGCACTGGTCAACGACTTCAACCGGATGGCGCAGGCGCTGGACGACACCGAGCGCAACCGCCGTGCCTTCATCGCCGATATCTCGCACGAACTGCGCACGCCGCTGGCGGTGGTTCGTGCCGAACTGGAAGCCATCGAGGACGGCATCCGCCCGCTGGACCGCGCCAACCTCGGTGCCCTGCAGGGCGAGATCCGCCAACTGGGCAAGTTGATCGACGACCTGCACGACCTGTCGATGACCCAGTCCGGCGGCCTGGCCTACCGCTTCGCACCGCTGGACCTGGCGGCGCTGCTGCGCAGCGAGCTCAATGGCATGCGCGTGCGCTTCTCCACGGCGGGGCTGGCACTGGAGGAGAACCTGCCCGCCACACCGCTGCAGGTATCCGGTGACGAACGACGCCTGCAGCAGGTGCTGGCCAATCTGCTGGAAAACGCATTGCGCTACACCCACGCCGGGGGCCGCGTACGCGTGCAGGCAGCGCGCGTGCCTGCCGGCGTGCAGCTGATCGTGGAAGACACCGCGCCAGGCGTGCCGGCCGACAAATGCGCGCTGCTGTTCGAGCGCTTCTACCGGGTGGAGAGTTCGCGCAACCGGGCCAGCGGCGGCAGCGGGCTGGGCCTGGCCATCAGCCACAACATCATCCTCGCCCACCACGGCCTCATCCACGCCGAGCCATCGCCGCTGGGCGGGCTGCGCGTGGTCATTACCCTGCCGGAGCCTGCATGAGCCCGTCCCCCGCCGCGTCCGCGAAGATCCTGATCGTCGAGGATGAGCCACGCCTGGCCTCGGTGCTGCGCGACTACCTGGCCGCCGCCGGGATGACCAGCGAATGGGTGGACGATGGCGGCCAGGTGATCGACGCATTCGCGCGCTACCAGCCCGACCTGGTGCTGCTGGACCTGATGCTGCCACAGCGCGATGGCGTGGACCTGTGCCGCGAACTGCGCGCCAGCAGCGATGTACCGGTGATCATGGTCACCGCACGGGTGGAAGAGATCGACCGCCTGCTGGGCCTGGACATCGGTGCCGACGACTACATCTGCAAGCCGTTCAGTCCGCGCGAAGTGGTCGCACGGGTGATGGCGGTGCTGCGTCGCTACCGCCCGGACCCCGCTGCGCGGGCCAACAGCGGGCTGCATATCGACGAACCGGCAGCCCGCGCCACCTGGAACGGCAAGGGCCTGGACCTGACCCCGGTCGAATACCGCCTGCTGCGCACGCTGCTGGCCACGCCGGGCCGGATCTGGGCGCGCGACGAGCTGCTCGACCGCCTCTATCTGGACCATCGCGTGGTGGTCGACCGCACCGTCGACAGCCACGTGCGAAACCTGCGCCGCAAGCTGGCTGACGCCGGCATGGAAGGCGAACCGATCCGTTCGGTGTATGGCATGGGCTACAGCTACGAGCCGTGATCGCGTTCGCCGGGCTTGGCCCGGCGCTACCCCGTCATGCCTCGTCGACGAACGTCACCCTCTGGTAGCGCCGGGCCATGCCCGGCGAGCGCAGCGATGCAGACCTGCGCTACAGTCGAGAACGCTCGACATTAAGAACACAACTGCATGGACGACATCCACCCGATCGCGCCGGACAAGCGCGCCGCCATTCTTTCCAGCCTCACCGACATCGAACAGCGCCACAATGTGCGTGTGCTGCTGGCCTGCGAATCCGGCAGCCGTGGCTGGGGCTTCTCTTCGCCGGACAGCGACTACGATGCACGCTTCATCTACGTGCATCGCCAGCCGTGGTATCTCAGCGTCAACGAGAGCACCGGCCCGGGCGATGCGCAGCGCGATGTGATCGAGCTGCCGATCGACGATGAGCTCGATGTCAGCGGCTGGGACCTGCGCAAGGCACTGCGGCTGGTCTCAAAATCCAATCCGACACTGATCGAATGGCTGCGCTCGCCGATCGTGTACCGGCAGGATGACGCTGCGGTGGCACTGCTGTGGGAAGCGGCCCAACGCTTCTACTCACCCTTGGGCAGCTGGTGGCACTACATGAGCATGGCCAGGACCACACACAGCCGCCACCTGGGTGAGCCCACCATCAGCACCAAGAAGTACCTGTATGTGCTGCGCGCCCTGCTTGCCTGCCAGTGGATCGAGAGCGAGCCTACGCCGCCGCCGATGGCCTTCGAGGATCTGCTGGACCGGTTGCTGCCGGACGGCCCGGTGCGCCACGCCATCGACGCATTGCTGGTGGTCAAGCGCGCCAGCGCCGAGGTCAGCGCTCGTCCGCGCATCGCGCTCATCAGCGAGTACATTGACCATGCGATGGCCGTTCGCGCGGCGCAGGCCCCGCAGCTGCCGGCCGGACAGGGCGACAGCGCCTGGCTGGACGTGCTGTTCCGGCGGATGCTGGCCGAGCACGCGCCGTCCTGAGCGGTTGCACCCGTTTCTGGTAGCTGCCGACCTTGGTCGGCACCGAGATCACCATCCACGCATGGCGTGGATCTACTGTGTATCCGCGCGGCCCCAGGGCGGTACCTTCCCCAGCGGACGCACGCGTATCATCGTCGCGAACGCCCTGATTTCCGGAGACACCGATGAACCCGCTGCGCCCCTTCCGCGACAAGATGCCCATCCTCGGCGAGCGCGTGTACATCGACCCGGCCTGCACCGTCATCGGTGACGTGGAGCTGGCCGAGGACGTATCAGTGTGGCCGGGCACGGTCATCCGCGGCGACGTCAACTACGTGCGCATCGGGGCGCGCACCAATGTGCAGGACGGCACGATCATCCACGTCAGCCACCACAGCCCCTACAACAAGGCCGGCTACCCGACCCTGATCGGCGAAGGCGTGACCGTCGGCCACGGCTGCATCATCCATGCCTGCACGATCGGCGACTACAGCCTGATCGGCATGGGCGCCTGCATCCTCGACGGTGCGCGCGTCGAGCGCCATGGCTTCGTCGGCGCCGGTGCGGTGGTCGGCCCTGGCAAGGTGGTCGGCGAAGGCGAGCTGTGGGTGGGCAATCCGGCCCGCCCGGCGCGCACGCTGAGCGACAAGGAGATCGAGTCGCTGCACTACTCGGCCGACCACTACGTGCGGCTGAAGGACGAATACCTGGGCTGAGCAGCCAACGCCGCCATGCGGCTCTGTTAAAGTCTGGGCCCGACCAGGACCTGTCGAGACCCCCATGCCTGTGGCTGCCTGCCGGAGAGGACTCCGGCGCCCACAACGAAGGCCATCGCACTGATGGCCGCACCGATGCTCGATACCTACCGCGAGGTGGTGACGCCGGAGGGTGTGCCGCTGCAGCTGCCGGCAGCCGGCCCGGTGCCACGGGCGATGGCGTGGCTGGTGGATCTGGGCGTGCGCATCGCGGTACTGGTGGTGATGTCGATTCCACTGGCACTGCTGGATTCGTTCGGCTCCGGGCTCGGCCTGGTGCTGATGTTCCTGGTGTACTGGGCCTACCCGATCGTCTGCGAAGCGCTGTGGGGCCGTACCCTCGGCAAGCGCGCGCTGGGCCTGCGCGTGCTTGCGCGCGATGGCGCGCCGGTAGGCTGGATGCCTGCCATCACCCGCAACCTGCTGCGCACCGTGGACATGCTGCCGTTCGGCTATGCACTGGGCCTGATCAGCAGCCTGTTCGATCCCCATGGCCGTCGCCTGGGCGATCTGGTGGCCGGCACCGTGGTGGTGCATGCGCCCGTGCTGTACCTGCCGCCTCCGCCCACCATCGACAGCGTGCTGGCCCCGCCGCAGCCGCTGCGACCGGAAGAGCAGGCCGCGCTGATGGCCTTCGCCGAGCGCGCGCCACGGCTGTCGGCGGCCCGCCAGCAGGAACTGGCCGGCATCGCCGAACCGCTGACCGGCGCCCACGGCCAGGTCGGCGTACTGCGCTTGTATGCCATGGCCAACTGGCTGTTGGGGCGGCGATGAAGCAGGAGCAGTTCGTCGCCCGCTACCAGCAGGAATGGCAGGACCTGGAACACTGGCTGCTGCTGCGTGCTGGTGCTGCGCGCCGCACGCGGCGCAAGGCCAGCGCGCTGGCAGTGGACGACGCCGCCTTCCCGCAGCGCTACCGGCGCCTGTGCCAGCAGCTGGCACTGGCCCGCGAGCGCGGCTACAGCCCGCAGCTGGTGCAGCGCCTGCAGCAGTTGATGCAGCAGGGCCACAGCGTGCTGTACCGCACGCCGCCGACGCGCTGGCGCGGTGCACTTGAATTCCTGGTGGCCGACTTCCCGCTGCTGGTGCGCAGCCAGGCGCGCAGCATGTGGGTGGCACTGGCGATGTTCGCGCTGCCGGCGGTGGCCTGCTTCGTGCTGGCGCAGCTCTACCCGGACCTGATCCACATGGTGATGGACAACCGCCAGATCGCCGAGATGGAGCGCATGTACGATCCAGCGGCCGAGCGCCTCGGGCGTGACAGCGGCACGGACTGGATGATGTTCGGCCACTACATCCTGAACAACATCAGCATCGCCCTGCGTACCTTCGCCAGTGGTCTGCTGGCCGGCCTGGGCACGCTGCTGGTGCTGCTGTTCAACGGCGTGATCATCGGTTCGGTGGCCGGCCACCTGCAGCACATCGGCCATGGCGATCCATTCTGGCGCTTCGTCGCGGGCCATGGTGCGTTCGAGCTGACCGCGATAGTGATCGCCGGCGGTGCCGGCCTGCAGCTGGGCATGAAACTGCTGGCCCCCGGCCGGCGCAGCCGCCTGGATGCCCTGGTCGAAGGCGGCCGCATCGGGGCCCGGCTGTGCCTGGGCGTGGCGTTCATGCTGCTGGTGGCCGCGTTCATCGAAGCGTTCTGGTCGTCGATTGCCGAAGTGCCGGCGTGGGGCAAGTTCAGCGTGGCCGGCGTGCTGTGGGCCGGCGTGCTGCTGTGGCTGTGGCGCGGCGGGCGCGGAGGCGGCAATGCGCATTGACCGCCTGGACGTGGCGCTGCGCGCGCGCAGTGGCTGGGAAGCAATGGAGCTGGGCAGCGCCCTGTCGCGCCGCCACGCGCGTGCGGTATGGGGCAGCTGGCTGCTGGCCAGTGCACCGCTGTTCGTGATCTTCAACGCGCTGGGCTGGTGGCTGGATGCGTTCGGCTGGGCCTGGCTGGCGATGTGGTGGTGCAAGCCACTGTTCGAGCGAGCGCCGCTGTACGTCCTGTCGCGCGGCATCTTCGGTGAGCCGGTGGGCGCGCTGGCAGCGCTGCGCGCGCAGCGCAGCTGGGGCAATGCAGGCTTCTGGGGCTACCTGGGCTGGCGCCGCTTCAGCGTGCTGCGCAGCCTGTGCCTGCCGGTGAACCTGCTGGAAGGCAACGCGCCGGCCCAGCGCGGTGCACGCCGCCGCGCCGTGGCGGCCGGTGCTGCGGGCGCCGCCGTCGTGCTGACCGTGGCCTGCATGGCCTTTGAAGGGGTGCTGGTGTCCGGTGCGATCGGCGCGGTGTTCATGTTCATGCCACTGGAGCTGATGTCCGAATCATGGCGTGCCGCATGGGACATGATCGGCCAGGACACGCCTGCCTGGGCGCAACTGGGCTTCAACCTGGCGTGCTGGCTGGCATCGGTGCTGATCGGACCGTTCTATGTCGGCGCCGGCTTCGGCCTGTACTTGAACCGGCGTACGCAGATGGAAGCGTGGGACGTGGAGATCGCGCTGCGCCGCCTGCGCGAGCGGCTGCTGCCGGCAGCATCGACGCTGGCGCTGCTGCTGTGCCTTGCCCTGCCGCTGGCCTTCGCGCCAGTGCATGCGCAGGACGCGCAGACGGTCGCTGGGCAGGCCGGCGATGCCGAAGGGGACGAGGACAGCGCGGAAGAACCCGCCACTGCGGCCAACGACCCGGCCAATACGCCGGCGATGATCTTCGGTGCGGCGCCGGTGGACACCGCCGGTTTCCGCCAGGCGGTGAACCGCGCCTATGAAGATCCGCTGCAGCGCCCGACCCGCCAGGTCACGCGCTGGAAGCCGATCGAACAGGCCGAGGAAAAAAAGAAGGAAGACAAGGCGCTGCAGAGCGACGGCAGCAGCAAGGGCGAGCGCAGCAACCGCAAGGCCGGCATTGCCTGGCTGGCGCGCCTGGCCGAGTGGGGCCTGTGGGCCCTGCTGGGCGTCCTGCTGCTGGTGCTGCTGCTGACCGCACGGCTGTGGCTGCCGTGGCTGCGCGGCAGTGGCCGGCGCAAGGCCGACGCTGTACCGCAGGTGGTGGAGGAACAGGTGGAGCTGCCGGTCGTGCTGCCGCCGGACGTGGCCACCCAGGCCGGCCTGCTGTGGGACCAGGGCCGGCCGCGTCAGGCGCTGGCCCTGCTGTACCGCGCCAGCGTGCGCACGGTGGGCGAGCGCAGCGGCATCGCGCTTCCGCCCGGTGCCACCGAAGCGCAATGCCTTCGCGCCTCGCGGCGCATGCCCGATGCCACCGACCGTGACCTGTTCGCGCGCATCGTGCGCATGTGGCAGTACGCCGCCTACGGTGGCCGCCTGCCCAGCCGCGCCGATTTCGATGCACTGGCCGACACTCTGCGCCAGCAGTACCGGTGGCTGGCATGAGCCCGCGCCTGTTCTGGTCGCTGTTGCTGGGCGGGCTGGTGCTGCTCGGCGTACCGCTGACGATCCTCTACCTGCGCACGCATGAGCGGGTGACCGAGACCGTGCAGCTGCCGCCGCAGGGCGAAGCTGGCTACAACCCGCTGTACGTGCTTGGACAGGCCCTGCGTGCCGATGGCATCGACGTGCACTCGCGGCCGCGGCTGGACCTGCAGCAGATGGCGCTGGGTCCGCGCGACACGGTGGTGCTGCTGCAGGACAGCAGCGAACTGCCGGCACCGGCGGCCAGGGCCCTGCTGGCCTGGGTCGATGGTGGTGGCCATCTGCTGGTGCGCACGCCGCCACCCGCAGAGGACGACGCCAGCAGTACGCAGGGACCGCTGCTGGACCAGCTGGGCGTGGACAGCCTGTACCAGCAGAGCGACTGCCAGCCGTTCCACGTCATCGACGATCCCAGCCATGTGGAGTTCTGCGGTGGTCGTCGCTTCACGCTGGGCTTTGCCGCCCGTACACGCGCCGAACGGCGTTGGGGCAACGAGCGCAACTTGGTGTTCGCGCGACTGCGCCACGGGCAGGGCAAGGTGAGCGTGCTGGCCGACATGGAGTTCATGCGCGGCGAGGTGGATTCGCCGGCAGCACGCCTGGCGTCGGCTGCGGGCAAGGCCAGCGACGGCCTGCACGATCTCTCGCACCGCGACCTGACCCGCTATCTGCTCGATCCGAACTACGGCAAGGGCACTTTCTGGCTGGTCTACGCCAGCCGCCCGCCATCGCTGTGGGCGCGCCTGTTCTACCAGGGCTGGCCGGTGTGGGCGCCGCTGCTGCTGGCCCTGCTGGGCTGGCTGTGGGGCCGTTCGCAACGCTTCGGCAGCCGCCTGCCGTCGCCGGTGCTGGAACGCCGCTCGCTGCTGGAACACGTGCGTGCCAGCGGCGAGCTGCTGCTGCGCTTCGGCCAAGGCGCGCGCCTGTATGACGCCGTGCTCGCCCTGTTCCTGCATCGCCTGCGCCTGCGCGCACCGGTGGCCGCCGCACTGGACGGCGCGCCGCGCGAACAGGCCATCGCCGAACTGCTGTCCTGGCCGCAAGGCCGCGTTGCCAGCGCGCTCACGCCCCCTCCGCCGCACGATTCCTCCGCCCTGCGCGAGCGCATCCGCTTGCTGCTCCAGATGAGATCCCTGCTATGACCGAAGTCCCCGAGCTGCCGGCGGCCGCCAACGCCCGCCTGATCGAACGCGTCGATGCCATCCGCGATGCCGTCGGCCACGCCTTCATTGGCCAGGCCGATGTACTGGACCAGATCCTGGTGGCGCTGCTGGCCGGTGGCCACGTGCTGATCGAGGGCGTGCCCGGGCTGGGCAAGACCCTGCTGGTGCGCGCACTGGCACAGGCCCTGGAACTGGATTACGGCCGCGTGCAGTTCACCCCCGACCTGATGCCCAGCGACGTCAGTGGCCATGCGGTGTACGACCCGAAGAGCGAGAGCTTCAAGATCCGCCGTGGCCCGGTGTTCACCAACCTGCTGTTGGCCGACGAGATCAACCGTGCGCCGGCCAAGACCCAGTCGGCACTGCTGGAAGTGATGCAGGAAGGCCAGGTGACCATCGAAGGCAAGGCGTTCACCCTGGCGCCGCCGTTCATGGCGCTGGCCACGCAGAACCCGCTGGAGCAGGAAGGCACCTACCCGCTGCCGGAGGCACAGCTGGACCGCTTCCTGCTGAAGGTGCTGATCGACTACCCGCAGCTGGAGGACGAGAAGCGCATGGTGACCGCGATCACCAGTGGCCGCGCCGCCAGCGATTTCGACCTGAGCCAGGTGCCACGCGTACTCGGTGCCGGCGAACTGCTGGAACTGCAGCGCGCCACCGCGGCGATCACCGTCGATGACGAAGTGATCGACTACGCAGTACGCATCGTCGCGGCGACCCGGCAGTGGCCGGGCATCGCGGTCGGCGCCGGCCCACGCGGCAGCATCGCGCTGGTGCGTGCCTCGCGTGCGCAGGCGGTGCTGGCCGGCCGCGACTTCGTCACGCCGGACGACGTGCGCGACATTGCTCGCCCGGCACTGCGCCACCGCATTGCACTGGCCCCGGAGCTGCAGATCGAAGGCCAGGACGCCGACGACGTGCTGGGCGCACTGCTGGCCAAGGTGGAAGCACCGCGCCGATGAGGCCTGCCCCGCTGCTGCTGGCGCTGCTGCTGGCCTGGGCCGCCCTGGGCGGCCTGGTGCTGGGCGGGTTGCTGCCGCGCTGGAGCTGGGCGCTGGCCGCCGTGGCCATCGCGCTGCCTGCGCTGTTCGACCTGTGGCGCCAGTCGCAGCGCCCGTCGCCGCAGGTACAGCGCGAACTGCCCGAAGCGCTGGCGCTGGGCGTGCGCCGCGAGGCGGCGCTGCGGCTGCAGGCCGAGCAATCGATGACGGTGCAGGTGTTCGACCTGGTCCCCGGCGGCTGGCCGCTGGAATCGCTGCCACAGCGCGTGCGCCTGCGGGCCAGTAGCGCCTCCACGCTGCACTACCACCTGCAGCCGCTGCAGCGTGGGCACTTCCGCTTCGAAGGCGTGCACCTGCGCATGCGCTCGCCGTGGCGCCTGTGGTGGCAGCAACGCACGCTGCCGCCCGCACTGGACGTGCGGGTCTATCCGAATTTCGTGCCGCTCACGCGCTTTGCGTTGTTCAGTGCCGACCAGGCCTCGCGGCTGGTCGGTGCACACGTGAAGCGCCGCCGTGGTGAAGGCACCGACTTCCACCAGATGCGCGAGTACCGCGTCGGCGACAGCCTGCGCCAGCTGGACTGGAAGGCCACCGCGCGTGCGCGCAAGCTGATCTCGCGCGAGTACCAGGACGAGAAGAACCAGCAGTTGCTGCTGATGCTCGACAGTGGCCGGCGCATGCTGGCCAGCGAAGGCGGTCTCTCGCACTTCGACCATGCCTTGAATGCCTCGCTGGTGGTGGCCTACCTGGCGCTGCGCCAGGGCGATGCCGCCGGCCTGTTCGCTGCCGGTGGCGAACGCCGCTGGGTCGCGCCGCAGCGCGGCATGGGCACGGTCGAGCACCTGCTGCGCGCCAGCTACGACCTGCAGCCACGCGCGGTGGCCACCGATTACCTGGCCGCTGCCACCGAGGTGTCGCTGCGCCAGCGCCGGCGAGCACTGGTGATGCTGGTCAGCAACGTGCGCGACGAGGACATCGAAGACCTGCTGGCGGCGGTGCGCCTGCTGCAACGGCGCCACCTGGTGTGCGTGGCCAGCCTGCGCGAGCGCGAGCTGGACGGCGTACTGGAGGGGGACGTGCAGACGCTGGAGGACGCCACCCAGGCCGGTGCCGCGGCGCTGTACCTGCAGCAGCGCGCGAAGGCGCACGAAGCGCTGCGCAGCGAGAAGGTGATGGTGCTGGACGTCACCGCCGACGCCCTGCCGGGCGCGCTGGTGGAGCGCTACCTGGCGGTGAAGCGCGAAGGGTTGCTGTAACCCTGCGATTGACCGGCGCCGAGCATGGGCTCGGCTCTACAGACGGCCTGATTCCTGTAGCGCCGAGCCCATGCTCGGCTGTCGGCCAGCGGCCGGCACTACCCTTGCAGCAAGCGACGCTGCAACCGCTCCACCGCACGCTGCAGCAGCGCCCGGTTGCGGGCCAGCTTCATCCACTGCGGCAGGCGCGAGAACATGGATCGATGATGGCCGCGGCCCTCGCGCAGCGTCGCGCCCGCGTATTCGTGCAGTGCCTGCAGATGTTCGGCGTTGTAGGCCCACAGCAGGCCCGCGCGGGTCGATTCGACCAGGCGCAGCGGCAGACCGAAATGCGGATCGGCAGGCTCGGCGTCACGCAGGGGACGCGTCAACACCGTGACCTCGGTGCTGCGACCGCACTGTGCGCATCGGGCGGGGAAGGATGCAGGCGCGGGGATGCCGGCGGGAATCGGCCGACACACATGCAGCCACTGATGCCCGCAGAATCCACAGGGCTGACGGCCCAGAATGCGGACCGCACCCACCCAGTCGCCGCTGTCCAATGCAGCGCTGCAAGCGGTGCAGCGGAAACGCGCGGTCCATCGATAGGGTTCCCAGCGGGCGATCACCCAACCGGGGGCATCGCAGCGGTGGCAACGCACCGCGACGCGGTCCGC
The DNA here is from genome assembly GCF_006228405.1 of Stenotrophomonas sp. pho. NCBI lineage: Bacteria > Pseudomonadati > Pseudomonadota > Gammaproteobacteria > Lysobacterales > Lysobacteraceae > Stenotrophomonas > Stenotrophomonas sp. pho. Next base: position 4,329,061 of record NZ_CP029759.1, read on the forward strand.
GAAGGCCTGCAGGCTGCGCCCGTCATCGAAATGCCGGCCCGGCGCGGGCGTGGCACGCCCATGCCGGCCAGGCCAACGCCGCACCGTCATCAGACGTAGATCCGCGTCGGCGCCTCGTCGACGATCGCGTGCGGCACGAACCGCGCACTGTCGCGGGTGATCGCGCTGTCGTCCTCGCGGATGCCGATGCCGCAGGCGTGGTCACCCACCACCCAGCTGCCGATCAGCGGGTAGCCACCTTCGAAGCGGGTCAGCGGATGGGCGCGCTGGATGATCGCCGGGCCGTCGTAGGGACCGTCGCTGCGCTGGGTGCTGCCATCGGCCAGGTGCATCTCGATGTTGGCACCTTCGCGCGAGAACAGCGGCTTGCGCACCCAGCCCGGGGCCAGCGTGCTGCCGTCATCGAAGTGCGCCTCCAGCAGGTTCGGATGGCCTACGTTGCGCTGCCACAGCAACGGCAGGATGCCCTTGTTGCTCAGCACTGCCTTCCACGCCGGTTCCAGCAACTGCACGCCCGAACCGGGCAGCGCGCGGCCGAACTCTTCGGCCATCAGGTCTTCCAGCGGGTACAGCTTGAACAGCGTGCCGATCACCGAATCATCCAGCGCGGTGAAGCGGCCGTCCTCGGACAGGCCGATGTCCTCGATCGCGATGGCCTGGCCATGCAGGCCGGCCTGCGACGCGCAGTCGCGCAGGTACTCGACCGTGCCACGGTCTTCTTCCGAGCTTCCCACCGCGCTGAAGTACAGCGGCGGCGGCAGCTGCGTGGCCAGTTCGCCGAAGCGCTCGACCAGTGCCTCATGGATCGCATTGAACTGGTCGGCATGCTGCGGCAGGCGGCCGGCGTTGCGCTGGTCTTCCAGCCACTGCCACTGGAAGAAGCTGGCCTCGAACAGCGAGGTCGGCGTGTCGTAGTTCAGCTCGTACAGCTTGGCCGGACCGGTGCCGTCGTAGGCCAGGTCCAGGCGGCCGTAAAGGTGCGGCTGGCGCTGGCGCCAGCTGTCGGCGATCCAGTCGCGGTAATGCGACGGAATCGCCAGCTGGTCCATCAACCGCTCGCTGCCGATGACATCACCGACCAGATCCAGCGCCATCTGGTGCAGCTCGGCACTGGGGTCTTCGATGTCCTGTTCGATCTGGCGCAGGGTGAACGCGTAGTACGCGCTTTCATCCCAGTAGGGCTGGCCATCGATGGTATGGAAACGGAAACCCGCTTCCTCCGCGCGTGCCCGCCACTGGGCACGCTCGGCAATCCGGATGCGCTGCATGGGTCGATCAGCCGCCGTAGCTGCCGCTGGTGCTGCGGCGTGCGCTGGTGTTGCCGAAGCCACCACGGCTGGCAGTGACCGCACGGTTCGGTTCGCTGGTGACCGGTGCCAGGCCGGCCTTGCCGGCACCGATGCCGCTGGCGGTGTTCAGGCCACCGGTGCCGCCCGGTGCCGGGCGCGCCCAGCCAGCGTTCTTGTCCTGGTAAGCCGGTGCCGACGCCGGCGCCTGCGGGGCGAGGCCGCCGCGGTTGCTCAGCATCTGCGACATGAAGAAGCCCATCATCATCGGGCCGATGAACGAGGTGCCGGCCGAGGTGTGCTGCTGCACGCACTGCTCCGGCTTGTAATCCTTCTCGCAGGCTTCCTTGCTGGCGTACTTCGGCGCCGCATCGGCGGCCTGCTTCTGCGCTTCGGCAAAGGCATTGCGGCACGACGACGGATCACCGGTGGCCTCGGTGCAGGCCTCGACCGAGGTATACAGGCCTTCCTGCACCTTCACCTCCGGCTCCTTCTGGCAGGCGGTGAACAGCAGCGGCGCAGCGCTCATCAGCAGCAGCGCGGTGGTGCGGGAACGTTTCATGGCCTCATGCCCTGTCGACGGATCAATGCCCCAATGATGCCAAATCCGGGCCAGCAACCGGAATCGGCAAAGTGGGAAAGATGAACGGCCTTTCATTTTCGTCGGCATTGGGGTCAGAGCCCATCGCGCTGCGATGGGATCCGACCCGGGCGGCACACCGCACTGGTAGGTGCCAACCTTGGTTGGCACACGCCCCGCGGCGCCGCGCTATGCCCGGCGCGCGCAGCCAAGTCTCCGGCGAGAAGCCCCCTTGTTGTTCAAGGGGGCGCGCCGCAGGCGCGGGATAAGGGGAAATGCGCGGACCACCAAGCCGCTGCAAGCGGTGAAGGTGGTTGCAGCAGCAACCGAAAAAATTGGCCATGATCGGCTGACCCCCACGTCGTACGGCCCGCCCGTTCCGCCCGCCATGCCCGAATACCGTTCCCGCACCTCCACCGCCGGCCGCAACATGGCCGGCGCCCGCGCCCTGTGGCGTGCCACCGGCATGAAGGACGGCGACTTCCACAAGCCGATCATTGCCATCGCCAACTCCTTCACCCAGTTCGTGCCCGGCCACGTCCACCTGAAGGACCTCGGCCAGCTGGTCGCGCGCGAAATCGAACAGGTCGGTGGCGTCGCCAAGGAATTCAACACCATCGCCGTGGACGACGGCATCGCGATGGGCCACGACGGCATGCTGTATTCGCTGCCCAGCCGCGAGATCATCGCCGACGCCGTGGAGTACATGGTCAACGCGCACTGCGCCGACGCGCTGGTGTGCATCAGCAACTGCGACAAGATCACCCCCGGCATGCTGATGGCTGCGCTGCGCCTGGACATCCCGGTGGTGTTCGTCTCCGGCGGGCCGATGGAAGCGGGCAAGACAAAGCTGTCCGAGCACAAGCTGGACCTGGTCGACGCGATGGTGGTGGCCGCCGATGACAGCGCCTCCGACGAGAAGGTCGCGGCCTTTGAACGCAGCGCCTGCCCCACCTGCGGCTCCTGCTCGGGCATGTTCACCGCCAACTCGATGAACTGCCTGACCGAAGCGCTGGGCCTGTCGCTGCCCGGCAACGGCACTACGCTGGCCACCCATGCCGACCGCGAGGCGCTGTTCCGCCGCGCCGGCCGCCTGATCGTCGAGCTCTGCCATCGCTGGTACGGCGGCGAGGACCCGAGCGCGCTGCCGCGCGGGATCGCCACCCAGGCCGCGTTCGCCAACGCGATGACCCTGGACATCGCCATGGGCGGCTCCACCAACACCATCCTGCATCTGCTGGCCGCAGCGCAGGAAGCGGAGGTCGACTTCGACCTGACCCACATCGACGCGCTGTCGCGACGCGTCCCGCAGCTGTGCAAGGTGGCGCCGAACACACCGAAGTACCACATCGAGGACGTGCACCGCGCCGGCGGCGTGTTCGGCATCCTCGGTGAACTGGATCGCGCCGGCCTGCTCGATACCACAGTGCCGACCGTGCACAGCGCCAGCCTGGCCGAAGCGCTGGAACGCTGGGACGTGGCGCGCAGCGACAACGACACCCTGCATACCTTCTTCAAGGCCGGCCCGGCCGGCATCCCCACCCAGGAGGCCTTCAGCCAGGCCACGCGCTGGCCCGCGCTGGACCTGGACCGCGCCGAGGGCTGCATCCGTTCGCTGCAACATGCGTATTCGCTGGAAGGTGGCCTGGCTGTGCTGCGAGGCAATCTGGCCGTCGATGGCTGCGTGGTGAAAACCGCCGGCGTGGATGAATCGATCCATGTGTTCGAAGGCCCCGCACGCGTCTACGAAAGCCAGGACGCCGCCGTCGCCGGCATCCTCGCCGACGAGGTGCAGCCGGGCGAGGTGGTGGTGATCCGCTACGAAGGGCCGAAGGGCGGCCCGGGCATGCAGGAGATGCTGTACCCGACCAGCTACCTGAAGTCGAAGGGACTGGGCAAGCAGTGCGCGCTGCTCACCGATGGCCGCTTTTCCGGTGGCACCTCGGGGTTGTCGATCGGCCACGTTTCGCCGGAAGCGGCCAGTGGCGGCGCGATCGGGCTTGTGGAAGACGGTGACCGCATCCGCATCGACATCCCGGCCCGCCGCATCGACCTGTTGCTGGATGAGGCCACGCTGGTCCAGCGCCGCAGCGAGGCCGATGCACGCGGCTGGAAACCGCGTGCGCCGCGCCCGCGCAAGGTCACCAGCGCGTTGAAGGCCTACGCCCTGCTCGCCACCAGTGCCGACAAGGGCGCCGTACGCAACACCGCCCTGCTCGGCGATTGATCCCTGCGCGGTAGTGCCGGCCGCTGGCCGGCATCTGCACGCCGCGTCCCACATCATTGAGGTTGCCGGCCAGCGGCCGGCACTACCCGTCGTGATCCGTTATGGTGGCCAGGAGGTCATCAACACGGAGGTTGAGAGGATGTTGCTTTTCTTTGCACTGGCCGCTGCCATGGGCACGTCAGCAGAACCACCCAAAGCACCCGACTGCAGCTACGACCGTGCAGCGATGCTGGCGATGGAACCGGATGCGTTCGATCAGGACCTGGAAGGTGGCTGGCGCACGCTGGCCGACCGTGGCTGCCACCGTGAAGCCGCTGATCTGCTCGCCGCCTATGCTGTGCTGCCCAAGGCTGCGGGCAACACCATGATTCTGTGGCATGAAAGCCAGATGCGTGCGGAGGCGGGCCAGTACCCGGAGGCGGTGGCGCTGATGCAGCGCACCTACAAGCCCACCGCCACCGACCCCGGTTACTGGAACGCCTACGTGGACGGCACGATCGCCTTCCTGCAGCGTGATCGTGCGGCGCTGGAGAAAGCGCGAGCAAGGTTGATTGCGATTCCTGCGCCGGAGCAGATTGCCAAGGCGCTGAAGGATGGGCGTTATCATTTCACGACCGCCGGCGGGCAGAAGGTGGATGTGCCGTGGCCGCCCAACCTGGACGTGCTCGATGGCTTCCTGCGCTGCTTTGATCGCGATTACCACAATGCGATGGGCAACCAGGCCTGCCGGAATCCGGAGGGCGATTGAGCGACAGAGGGCGTGGTCGGGTCAGAGCCCTTCCTTCGGAAGGGATCCGACCCCGTCTCAGCCGATCACGCGCTTGAACGGCGGCAGCGCGTCGATGATGCGCTTGCCGTAGCGGCGGGTCAGCAGCCGCGAATCGAGGATGATCACGCGGCCGGTGTCGGTGGAGGTGCGGATCAGGCGGCCGGCGAACTGGGTCAACGTGCGCAGCGCGTGCGGAATGGCGATCAGGTTGAACGCATTGAGCCCGCGGCCCTCGAACCATTCGCTGAGGGTGGCAGTCTGCGGATCGGTCGGCACCGCGAACGGCACCTGGGTGATCACCACCGTGGTGCACGCTTCACCGGGCAGGTCGAGGCCTTCACCGAACGAGTTCAGGCCGAACAGTACCGAGCCTTCGCCGGCAGCGACGCGGCGCAGGTGTTCTTCGATCAGCCGGGTCTTGGACATCTCGCCCTGTACCAGCACCTGCTTGCGCCGCGCGGCCGGCATCAGCCCGGCCACCTTTTCCATCTTCCAGCGCGAGGTGAACAGCACCATCGAGCCCTTGGCCCAATCCAACTCGGTGTCGAGGTAGCGCGCCACTTCGCGGGGATGGCCTTCGCGGTCGTCGGGGGTGACCGGGAACCTGGGCACGATCAGCTCGGCCTGGTTGGGCAGGTCGAACGGCGACGACAGCGAGACCATCTCGGCCTCTTCCGGAATGCCGTTGTCGATCGCCAGCGACTGGAAATCGCCACCGCCGGTCAGCGTCGCCGAGGTCATCACCACCGAGTCCACCTCATCCCACAGCAGCTTGCGCAGCACGTGCGCGGCCGATACCGGCGAGCCGTGCAGCACCAGGTCGCCGTCGCGGGTGGCGGTGACCCAGCGCGCCATCGGCGGCGCGCCGTCCTTGTCCTCGCGGCGCCAGGCCTGCCACAGGTTGTACTGTTGCTCGATCATTTCCAGCGCCATGCCCAGGTTGCGCTGCAGGCGCTCGCGCGCGGCGTCGTCCGGCTTGCCCTTGGCCACCTGCGCGGTGGCGGCATGCGCCCAGTTGTAGAGGCTGCGGGTCTCGTCGGCCAGTGCCTCGATCGGCTCGCGCCAGGCCTCCGGCAAACGGCCGTTGGCCGCGCGCCACATCGGCTCCTCATCCGCTGGCGCCGGCATCCACACCCGCTCGATGTGATCGCGGAACGCGCGCAGCTGCTTGGCGACGTTGCTGGCGACCTCGATCGCTTCGTTCGGCAGCAGGTTGCCGAGGCGGTCCTTGTCAACCGCGCGGTAGGCACCGGCAATCAGGATCTGCAGGCGCCCGGTGCGCTTGGCCATTTCATCCAGCGCCAGGCTGGCCGCGCCCTGGTCGATCGCCACGTTGCCGATGTGATGGCCTTCGTCCAGCACCAGCAGCATGTCCGACGGCGGCGCGATCAACGGCTGGCCGTTGTCGCTGTCGCCGATCGACAGCGCCGACAGCAGCAGCGCGTGGTTGGTGACCACGATCTGCGCATCGCGCACGGTGTTGCGTGAACGCAGCACCGCGCACTGCGCCGAATACGCACAACGGCGCCCGGCGCAGCCCGAGGCCGGCGTGGTGATGCGGCTGCGCAGGCCGGGACTGATGGTCTCCGGCGCATTGTCGATATCGCCGTCCCAGCTGCCGCCGGTGAAGGCATCGGTCAGGCGCTTGGCGATGTCCATCTCGATCGGCGCCAGCGGCCGGTCGAACAGTGGTGCATCATCCTCGAACATGCCGCCCTGCGAGCCCTCGCCCTGTGCTTCGGCGGCGTTACGCGTGCACAGGTAGCGGGTACGGCCCTTGGCCAGCGCCACGGTTGCTTCCAGGCCGGTGGCCTTGAGGAAATTCGGGATATCGCGCTCGACCAGCTGCGACTGCAGCGCCACGGTGCCGGTGCTGATCACCAGCTTCTTCTTGCTGGCCAGCGCAATCGGTACGCCCGCAGTGAGGTAACCCAGGCTCTTGCCGACGCCGGTCGGCGCCTCGACCACGCCAACGCCGCCGCTCTTCGACAGCGCGCGTGACACCACGCCGATCATCTGGCTCTGCGAGCGGCGGGTGGAGAAGCCGGGAGTATTGGCCTGCAGCGTCGTGTACGCCTTGCGGATCGCGTCCTTCAAGGGGTCATCGAGCGTGCGCGGAGCGGCGACGGTTTCGGTCACGCCGGGAATTACCGTGGCTGGATCGGGCCGGTCATTGTCGCATGGCCGGCCATGTCCGCCGCCGCTGGCTGCCTGAACGGGGCAGCGGCGACGCCCGGCGGCTGGATGAACACGCCGGACGCTGCTGGCGACGGCCCTGGGCCGTCACCGCGGTGTCACTGCACCGCGTTGCCGCGCAGCCGCAGCAGGCGCACCAGCGCCCACACCAGCAGCACCACGCCGATGGCCTCGACCATTGCCAGCGCGAAATGCAGCACGCCGAGGATGGCGCTCAGGCTCGACACGGCACTGAAATCACCACTGCGGACCATCCACATCGGCAGGATGCCCGCCGCCATCCCACCGAGGCTGGTCAACAGCAACAGCAGCAGGCCGACCAGGGCGCCGGTGCGGGTCGCATCGCGCGGCGCACCGACCACCCAGACCAGGCCGACGCACAGCGCGATCAGCACCGGCAGGCGCACACCGACCATGCTCAGCACGGTCACCATCAAGGTCGTGCCGTCCATCGATCAGTCCTCGCCGGCCAACACAGCCGGGCCCTGGCGCAGCGCCTGGTAGACCTCGTCGGTCTGCGGGCGTACGCCGTGCCACTGCAGGAAGCTCTCGGCGGCCTGTTCGACCAGCATGCCCAGGCCATCCACGGTGTTGCGGCAGTTCGCCGCGCGTGCCCATGCCAGGAAGGCGATCGCCGCCTCGCCGTAGTTCAGGTCGACGGCGGTGGTCATCGAGTTGACCAGCGACAGCGGCAGCTTGAACTCGACATCGCGGTCGCGGCCCGCCGAGGTGGCGTTGACGATCAGTTCAAAGTCGCCCAGGTCGCGCAGGTCCTCCCAGTAGCGGCTGATCGCGCGGCCCGGTTCGCCCATGGCATCGATCAGCTCGTCGGCACGTTCCGGCGTGCGGTTGACCACCACCAGTTCGGTGATGCCGGCATCGAGCAGCGCCGGGGCGACGCTGCGCGCCGAGCCACCGGCACCGATCATCAGCACGCGACGGCCGCGCAGGTCCAGGCCGTGGCGGTCGGTCAGGTCGCGCACCAGGCCGATGCCATCGGTGGTGTCGCCGTGCCAACGGTCGCCCTTGCGCAGCAGCGTGTTGACCGATCCGGCGCGGCGCGCCCGTGCGGTCAGCGTGGTGCACACCGAGAACGCGGTTTCCTTGTGCGGCAGGGTGACGTTCGCACCGACACCGCCCTCGGCAGCGAAGGCCTCCAGGCCGGCCAGGAACGCCTCCGGGGCCAGGTCGATCGCGCGATAGTCGATGGCGATGCCTTCCTGGCGACCGAACGACGCATGGATCTGCGGCGACTTCGAATGGGCGACGGGGTGTCCGAAGACGGCGTAACGGTCGGTCATGGAATCCTCAAGCTGGCTAGACTGATGCTCTGTTCGTGCATGGAACCGGATGATGCGCATCACCCCGCCCCTGCTGGTGCTTGCCGCCAGTCTACTCTCTGCCCCCGTGGCGATGGCGTTGAACGAGTACGGCATCGAAGGCATGGGCGTGGTCTCGACCCGCGCAGACGAGGGTCGCGCCACGATCAGCGCCGATGGCCAGCGCATCGTTTTCGCCCGCCGCGACGAAGCCGGCTGGGGCCTCTGGGAGGCACGCGTGGTCGACGGTCGTTGGCAGCAGGCACAGGCACTGCCGGTCGGCGTGGCCGGTGAAGCCCGTGATCCCTACTTCAGCCGTGATGGCCGCTGGCTGCTGTTCGCGGCCGGCCGCGAGGGCGCGCTGGCGCTGTACCGCGCTGCGCTAGCCACCGATGGCCGGCTGGGCCCAGCGCAGCCGCTGGGCGGTGACGGCGGGCGCCGGGAAGAGCGCGGACCGGCCCTGAGCGCGGATGGCAAGCAGCTGTTGTTTGCCCGCCAGCAGGGCCATGGCGCCGGCTGGGACCTGTTCGTAGCGACGCTGGATGCGCAGGGCCTGCGTGGCCCGGCCACCGCACTGAGCGCGCTGAACAGCGCCGACGACGAGACCGACGGCGACTGGCTGGGCCATGACGGCGCCGTGGTGTTCAGCCGCGGCCACGGCAGTACCGCGCAGGTCTGGAGCAGCGGCTGTGCGTGGAGCGGTGTGGCGCTGCAGCCGCTGGGACTATCGTTCAACCAGGCCGGCGGCTGGACCGGCACGCCGGTGATCGACAACGCCAGGCCCGGCGAGATGATGGTGGCCAGCAGCGCGGCAAAGGCGCCGCGCGCCGGTGGCGTGGACGTGTACCGGTTGGCGGTGCCGAAGGTGGCGGCGGTGGCCGGGTGCGTGCGGTAGATCCACGCCGCGCGTGGATGGCGCCCGCGAAGGGGTCAGAGCCCTTTCCTGCGGAAAGGGATCCGACCCCGGGCATTGCCCGTCAGCGCGACAGCACCTTGGCGCGCAACTGCTCGTACTCCATCTCGCTCAGCTGGCCGTTGTCCTTGCGCTGGTTCAACGCAGCCAGCTCGGCCTGCACGCTGTCCGGAAGGGCCTGCTCACGGGCCACGTGGCGGGCGGCGGAGAGCTGCTCCGGTGGGCGCTTGCCCGCGCGCCATGCGGCGATGAAGACACCGACGATGATGGCACCGAACACCAGGACACCGGTGCCCCAGATCAGCCATTGCATCCATCCCAGTTCGGGTCCCATCCCGCAGTCCTCCGTCTATCGTGGCGCTATTGTCAGCGCTCGCGCAGCCATCGCGCCACCTGCGGCGCGAAATAGGTCAGCACGCCATCGGCACCGGCCCGCTTGAAGCCCAGCAGCGACTCCAGCACGCAGGCACGCTCGTCCAGCCAGCCGTTGGCGAAGGCGGCCTTCATCATCGCGTACTCGCCACTGACCTGGTAGGCGAAGGTCGGCACGCCGAACGTGTCCTTCACCCGGCGCACCAGGTCCAGGTACGGCATGCCCGGCTTGACCATCACCATGTCGGCGCCCTCTTCCAGGTCCAGCGCGATCTCGCGCAGGGCCTCGTCGCCGTTGGCCGGGTCCATCTGGTAGGTCTTCTTGTCGGCCTTGCCGAGGCTGGCCGCGCTGCCCACCGCATCACGGAACGGGCCGTAGAACGCCGAGGCGTACTTGGCCGAGTAGGCCATGATGCGCACGTTGATGTGGTTGTCGGCATCCAGCGCACGGCGGATCGCGCCAATGCGGCCGTCCATCATGTCCGACGGCGAGACGATGTCCACACCGGCCTCGGCGTGCGACACCGACTGCTTGACCAGCGCTTCGACCGTGATGTCGTTCAGCACATAGCCCTTGTCGTCGATGATGCCGTCCTGGCCGTGGGTGGTGTACGGGTCCAGCGCCACGTCGGTCATCACGCCCAGTTCCGGGAAGCGCGACTTCAGCGCGCGGATCGCACGCTGCGCCAGGCCGTCCTCGGCCCACGCCGCCGACGCGTCCAGCGACTTCAGCGACGGGTCGATCACCGGGAACAGGTCGATCACCGGAATGCCAAGTTCCAGCGCTTCTTCGGCCACCTTCAGCAGCTCTTCGATCGACAGCCGCTCCACGCCCGGCATCGACGGCACTGCGGTGCGGCCCGCCAGTTCGTGCACGAACACCGGGTAGATCAGGTCGTCGGTGGTCAGCGTGTTCTCGCGCATCAGGCGGCGCGAAAACTCGTCGTGGCGCATGCGGCGCGGGCGGTAAAGCGGATGGGACATGGCAGGCTCCGAGGAGTGGCTATTGCAACAGATAACCCTGCGGCAGCAGGGGTTCGGGCAAGGGGCGTTCGCCGAGCGCGTCGAGCTGGTCGATCTCGATCGTGCGCACCAGCGCGTCCAGCGGCAGGTCGTTCGGCTCCAGGCCGAACGGGTCTTCCATTTCTTCGCCCAGCTGGTCCAGGCCGAAGAAGGCATAGGCCAGCACCGCCGACAGCACCGGCGTGCCCCAGCCCAGCGAACTGGCCAGGCCGAACGGCAGCAGCACGCAGAACATCCATGCGCAGCGATGCAGCAGCAGGGTGTAGGCGAACGGCAGCGGCGTGGTGAGGATGCGCTCGCAGCCGGCCTGGATCGACGACATCGCGTGCAGGCGCTCCTCCAGCTGGGTGTAGAGAATCGGATCGAGCTCGCCGGCGCGCAGCGCCTGGGCCAGCTCGGCAGCGATCATCGACAGCAATGCATCCGGCACGTTCTCGCGCTGGCCCAGCTGCTCGCGTTGCGGCTTGTCCAGCCATGGCAAGGCGGCCAGGGCCACGATGCGTCCACGCAGGCGCGCGGCCAGCGCATGGGCGAACGCGGTGGTGAGGTACGCGATGCGGCGACGGCGGCCGCTGTCATCGGCCAGCAGCAGGTGCACCTGGCGGGCCAGCGAACGTGATTCGTAGACCAGCTGGCCCCACAGCTTGCGGCCTTCCCACCAGCGGTCATAGCAGGCGCTGTTGCGGAAGCTGAGGAAGATCGACAGGACCAGGCCGAGCAGGGTGAACGGCGTGACCGACACGCGTTCGATGCCGGTCGGCGGGGCCAGTTCCACCACGGCCGCCACGGCAATGGACAGGATCAGGATGGCCAGCACCTTCGGCGCGATCGCTTTGACGATCGAGCCGCGCAGGATGTACAGCAGTTGCCAGCCGTGGGACGGGGTCGGATGATCATCGGGCAGCCGCGCCAGGCGCGGAATCACAGGCACGCGGGGGGCTCGCGCAGCCGCTCATTGTACGCCCCTGCCCGGCCAGCAGCCGTGTACCTGCGACGCCCGGTCGCACCGGGTGCCGGGATTCAGATCACGCCGCCGCCCAGGCCCAGGCGCAGGATGCCGACCACCACCACGATGCCGTTCAGCACCAGCCCGGCCCAGGCCCGACCGCGCTTGGTCGGGTGGGTAAACAGGATGCCCAGCGCGGCGATCACCGCGCCGACGGCGGCGAACGGGATCAGGAACCAGTTGCCCCAGCCAAGCAGCGGAATCAGCGCCAGGATCATCCACAACAGCGCCAGTACGCCCCACAACAGACTGATCACGCCCATTCCGCTCTCCCGCAGTTGGTTCCTGTCTGTCCACCATAGTCGTTCACGCGGTCGCCGCCTACTGCCGTTGGCGGGGCTGTCACCCGACGCGTGCTAGCGTGCTGCCGTGGGTGCCCGGGCCCGGGTGTTGGCGCCGATTCAGAGTGGCCCACCGAAGATCGCAACCAGTCCTACAGGGGTCGTGCCATGAACATCCGTTGGGCCGCGCTGGCGGCCATCCTGCTGGTCGCCGCCGGTTGTGCCAGCACCTCCAAGGTCATGCTGGGGCGCGCCCGCGCGCCGATCGATCCGGCACTGGTGCAGATCTATTCCACGCCACCGGCCGGCTCGCAGGAAATCGCGCAGCTGGAATCGGCATCTGCCGTGGGCTTCGGCACGCAGGGCCAGACCGATGCTGCGGTGGCACGCCTGAAGCGTGAAGCGGCGGCACTGGGCGCCAATGGCGTGGTGCTGATGGGCGTGGGCAGCAGCGGCTCACCGGTGGGCATGTCGGTGGGCGCCGGCACCTTCGGCTCGCATGTGGGCGGTGGCGTCGGCATCGGCATTCCGACCACGCAGAAGCGCGCCGCCGGCGTGGCGATCTGGGTACCCAATCCGGAACCGCCGGCACGGTTGCCGACCCAAGTGATCACGCCGCAGCGGTGATGCAGTAGATCCACGCCATGCGTGGATGGACATTGACGCACGGGGTCAGAGCCCTTTCCTGCGGAAAGGGATCCGACCCCGGCGCGGGCATCACTTGTACTTCGGCACGAACACCTTGTTCACCGCGTCGGCCAGCTGGTCCGGCGGCAGCAGGCCCTGGTCGAGCAGGAAGTTGTTGAACGCCAGGCGGTCGAACTTCGCGCCCAGTGCCAGCTCGGTCTGCATGCGCAGTTCGAGGATGCGGGTGTAGCCATAGAAGTAGCTGCCCGCCTGGCCCGGCATGCGCACCATGTAACGGTCCAGTTCCTGGGTGGCCATCGCCTTGGACAGGCCGACCTGCTCCATCAGCACACGTTCGCCGTTGGCGCGGTCGGTCAGGCCGAGGTTGAGCATCGGGTCAAGCATTGCGCGTGCGGCCCGCAGCAGGCGGAACTGCAGGGCGATCATCTGCCCGTCCAGCGGCTCGTACGGCACCATCTCGGCCTCGGCATACAGGGCCCAGCCTTCAACATTCACCGAATTGAACGCGAACATGGTGCGTGCCAGCGAGACACCACGCTCGACCATCGCGGTGAACTGCAGCTCGTGGCCGGGGCGGCCTTCATGCGCGCTCAGCGTCCATGCCGCCGCACCGAAGTTGAAATCGTCGTATTGTGCGCCCGGGCCCGCCGCCGGGTTGCCCAGCGGCAGCACGAAGGTGCCCTGCTGCCCGGTGTTGTTGACCAGCGGCGCCGGCAGGAAATGCGGGGCCGGGCTGGCCGCGCTCTCGGCGGCCGAACCCAGGCGCATCTGCATGGCGCGCTTGGGTACATCGACGATGGCATGCTCGCGGATCAGCGGATCGATCGCATCGATCACCTTGCGGTAGTGGCCTTCCAGCTGGTCGTCGGCGATCTTGTCGGCCTTCAGCGCGCGGATCACCGCCACCGGGTCGCTCGGATCGGCCACCTTCAGGCCCTTGTCCTTCACCACCAGCGGCGCCAGCTGCTGCATCGCCGAGCGGGTTTCCATGAACTCCAGCTGCGCGCGCTGCATCAGCAGCTTCGGGTCGATATCGATGCCGACCTGCTTGAGCTGGTAGGCGTACAGCGGCGCCGGCAGGCGCGCATCGGTGCGTGCCTTCGGCAGCACGTCCTTGCGGGTCCAGGCGGCGTAGTCCTTCATCTGCCCGGCCAGGGCCTTCATTGCTTCATCGGCGCCGGCGATCTGGTACTTCTTCAGCAGCGACTCGATGCCGGTGATGTACGTCTCGACGTTGTCCAGCGATTGCTGTACTTCGATCTTCGTCGGCTGCAGCAGGCTGCCGTCCTTCAAGCGCTCTTCGTAACGCTGGCGGGCCAGCGTGGTGAACGCGGTGCCACCCGGCTGCAGCCCGGCGTAGGCCTTGAGGCGGTCGATCGCCTTGGCCCGGCGCTCGGCCGGCACCTGGTCGGACAGTAGCAGGTTGAGGCCGCTGAAGATGGTCTGCGGCGCGTCACTCCATGGCAGCAGGTACTTCTCGTTGAGCTCACTGCCTTCGATGTTCTGGTTGGCGGCGTGGATCATGATCTCCAGGTCCTGGCGGACGTTGGGATCCTGCTCGGTGGCCAGCTTCGCCTTCAGTTCGTCGCGCGCCTTGGCCATCGCCGCGCGGTAGCGCTTGCCGTTGTCCGCACCGAGGTCGGCCACCTTGTCGTCATAGCCGGGCACGCCGAAGAAGCCGGTTTCTTCCGGCTGGAACGGGCCCTGCGCATCGAGCAGGATCTGCGCCAATGCGTTGCTGCGGGCCACCCAGGCCGGGCTGGCCGGAGTAGCGGCCTTGGTGGCGGGTGCCGCCAGCGCCGGCGGTGCGGACATCAGCGGGGCGGCAGTCAGGGCCAGGGCAACGGCCAACGCGATCGGCTTCATGGTGCACTCCAGGACAGGGTTGCCCGCACCCTACGCGCTCAGCGCTGTGGCGACAATCGGCCGGAGGTCACAACGCCGCGGCCAGCGGGCATTCGCCGCGTTCGCGGCAGGCCTGCAGCTCGCATTCCTGCGCGGCCTCGTCATCATCCAGCGCGGTCAGGTCGAAGGTCTGCTTGTTCTCGCCCAGCACATACATCACCGGATAGTCCCAGACGTCGTCGCTGCGGGTGCCCTTCACGAACAGCCGGCCGTGCGCGCGCGGGCCTTCCAGGGCCACGGTCAGGCCGACGTCGCGCTGGCCATTGATCGCGGTCTGCATGCTGCCCAGCGGCATCGATTCGGCACGCAGCGGCTCGCCGAAGGCTTCCACCAGTTCGATGCTGCATCCGGCGCGGCGCATCGCCTCGCGCATCGGTGGGCTTTCGCGTGCCGCCTCGCTCCAGCGCAGCACGCTCCAGGCCACCACGCCACCGGCACCGGCCAACACCAGCAGCACGGCCAGCGGCATCGCCCAGCGCCAGTGACGGGACCACCAGCCGGCAGGCTTCGGGCCATGGGTGGGAATCGGCGGCGGCAGTGTCATCGGCGGGCTCCTTCCCGTTTGTGCATCAGGGCTTCAGGCAGCGTCCCAGGAAGGCTTCGGCCACACGGTAGCGATGCAGGGCATCGGCGCCGGACAGGCCATGCTTGGCACCCGGATAGGTCATCAGCTCGAACGGCTGCCCGCGCTTCTGCAGCGCGCTCATCAGGCTGGTCGAGTTGGTGAACAGCACGTTGTCATCGGCCATGCCGTGGATCAGCAGCAACGGCGAACGCAGGCCGTCGATATGGGTCAGCACGCGCGCTTCGCGGTACCCCGCTTCGTTGCGCGCCGGCAGGTCCATGTAGCGTTCGGTGTAGTGGCTGTCATACAGGCCCCAATCGGTGACCGGTGCGCCGGCCACGCCACAGGCGTACTGGTTCGATGCCTTGGCCAGCAGCATCAGGGTCATGTAACCGCCGTTGGACCAGCCCTGCACGCCGATGCGCGCCGGGTCCACCCACGGCTGCTGCTTCAGCCAGGCCACGCCGCGCAGCTGGTCGGTCACTTCCACCGTGCCCTGCTTCCCGTACAGCGCACCACCGAAGTCGCGGCCACGGCGCGGAGTACCGCGGTTGTCCAGCGAGAACACCACGTAGCCCTGTTGGGCCAGGTACTGGTTGAACAGATGGTCGCCGCGGCCGGGCCAGCTGTCGGTGACGGTCTGGCTGGCCGGGCCGCCGTAGACGTACACCGCCACCGGGTAGCGCTTGGACGGATCGAAGCCGGCCGGCTTGATCAGGCTGTAGTTCAACGGGGTCTTGCCGTCGGCAGCCATCAACGTGCCGAACTCGACCGGGCGCTGCGCATCGCGGTAGCGCGCATACGGGTGCTTGGGATCGGTCAGGTCGTTCTCGACCAGCGTGGCGATCTTCTCGCCGTTGGCGCGGAACAGTTCGATCTGCGGCGGCGTGGTGCTGTTGGACCAGCTGTCCACGTAGACGCTGGCATTGCGGGCGAAGCTGGCGCTGTGCATGCCCGGCGCCTTCGACAGGCGCTGCGGCTCACCGCCCTGCAGCGACACCGCGTAGATCTGGCTTTCGCGCGAGGTCTCGATGCCAGCACGGAAGTAGGCCTTGCCGGCCTTCTCATCGACCGCCAGCAGTTCGTCCACCGGCCAGTTGCCATGGGTCAGCGCAGTGGCCTTGCCCTTGTCATCGATGCGGTACAGGTGCTGGAAGCCGGTGCGCTCGGACGACCACAGCACGCTGCCATCTTCAAGGAAGCGCAGGCTGTTGTGCAGCGGCACCCAGGTCGGGCTGGTCTCGTGGGCGAGCACGCGCTGGCGGTTGGAGTCGAGCGCCACTTCGACCAGGTCCAGCTGCTTCTGGTCACGCGACTGGCGCTGGAAACTCAGGTGCTGCGCATCGCGCCAATCGACGCGGGCCAGGTAGATGTCCTGTTCCTTGCCCAGGTCGATCCAGCGCGGCTGCGCATCGGCGGCCGGTGCGATCACGCCCAGCTGCACGCGCACGTTGGCGTCGCCGGCGGCCGGGTAACGCTGTTCGATCACGTCGGTGCGGTCGGCATAGACCTCGTAGCGCTTCTGCACCGGCACCGGCGCCTCGTCGATGCGGGCGAAGGCGATGGCCGAATCATCCGGCGCCCACCAGTAACCGGTGTGGCGATCCATTTCCTCATCGGCGACGAACTCGGCCACGCCGTTGCCGATGGTGGTGCTGCCGTCGCGGGTCAGCTGCAGCTGCTTGCCACTGGCCAGGTCGATCACCCACAGGTTGCGGCCGCGGATGAAGCTGACGAAGCCGCCCTGGGGCGACAGCTTGGCGTCGGTGGCGAAGCCTTCACCGTGGGTCAGCTGGCGCACGGCCGCCTGGCCCTGCTGCTTGAGGTCGTACAGGTAGAGTTCGCCGCCCAACGGGAACAGCAGGCGCTGCGCGTCCGGCGACCACTGGTAATCGACGATGCCGGTCATCGCGGCGATGCGCTGGCGCTCGCGTCGGGCCTTTTCCTCATCGCTGAGGGTCTCGGTGCCGGGCAGCACGACCTTGGAATCAACCAGCAGGCGGGTCTGGCCGCTGCCGATGTCGTAGGTCCACAGGTCCAGCTGGTTGCGGTCGCTGTCCTTGCCGCGCAGGAAGCTGACCTGCGAACCGTCCGGCGCCACCTTGGGCTTCATCAGGGTCGGGCCGGACAACGGCAGGGGGCCGGTGATGGCTTCCAGGGTCAGCTTTTCGGCGTGGGCGGCGGTACTGGTGGCGAGCATGAGGGCAAGCGAAGCGAACAGGTGGCGCATGGAGGATCCCGGCAAACGGCAGGTCCGCCTCCACGCGGGGCGCAGGACGGTCGTGCCCCATCCTAACCAAGCCCGTGCGGGAAGGCAGCATGACCTTCTGCCCATAAGCAGTGCGGACGAGTGCCGACCAACGGTCGGCACCCACCTTCAGATGCCGGGGTCAGCGCTGGCCGAACAGATGCTTGCGCTCTTCGTCGCTGAGCGGCTTGCCGGCGTTCGGGTTCACCTGCTGGCGCAGCGCATAGGCGCGCTGGGTGGCCGGGCGCGCGGCGATGGTCTCGTGCCAGCGCTTGAGGTTCGGGAACGCGGCGAAGTCCACCGGCAGCTTGTCGTAGGCGCCGATCCACGGGTAGCTGGCCATGTCGGCGATGGTGTACGCGTCGCCGGCCAGGAAGGCGTGCTGGGCCAGGCGCTTGTCCATCACCCCGTGCAGGCGGCGCACCTCGTTGTCATAGCGCTCGATCGCATACGGGATCTTTTCCGGGGCATACACATTGAAATGCCCCATCTGGCCACTCATCGGACCCAGGCCCGCCATCTGCCAGAACAGCCACTCCAGGGTGGTGATGCGGCCGCGCGGGTCGCTGGGCAGGAAGCGGCCGGTCTTCTCGGCCAGGTACAGCAGGATCGCGCCGGACTCGAACACGCTCTGCGGGGCGCCGCCATCGACCGGGGCGTGGTCGACGATGGCCGGCATCTTGTTGTTGGGCGAAATGGCCAGGAACTCTGGCTTGAACTGGTCACCCGAGCCGATGTTGACCGGGTGGATGCGGTACTCCAGGCCGGCTTCCTCCAGCAGCAGGGTCACTTTATGGCCGTTCGGGGTGGGCCAGTAATACAGGTCGATCATGGCGTCGGCTCGGGGTGCGGAAAGGAACCTGAAGTCTAGTGCGTGAGTTGGGTTGGCACCGTCATGGCGGGCCGGTAACCTCGCCTCTCCCCCGAAACGCAGCATCCCCGCATGAGTGCAAACCGCCCGCCGCTCTCCCCGTTGTCCACGCTGATCTTCGCCTCGCGCTGGCTGCAGCTGCCGCTGTACCTGGGCCTGATCGTGGCGCAGTGCGTCTACGTGTTCCTGTTCGGCAAGGAACTGTGGCACCTGATCTCGCATTCGGTGTCGATGGGCGAGCAGCAGATCATGCTGATCGTGCTGGGCCTGATCGACGTGGTGATGATCTCCAACCTGCTGGTGATGGTGATCGTCGGCGGCTATGAGACCTTCGTCTCGCGCCTGCGCCTGGAAGGCCACCCGGACCAGCCGGAATGGCTGAGCCACGTCAATGCCAGCGTGCTGAAGGTGAAGCTGGCGATGGCGATCATCGGCATCTCCTCGATCCACCTGCTGAAGACCTTCATCGCCAGTGGCGCACTGAATGGCATCCCGCTGTGCACGCCGGAGCAGATGAGCGTGGCCGCCGCCAACATCGGTGTCGCCCGCTGCTCGATGCTGACTCAGGAAGGCGTGCTGTGGCAGACCATCATCCACTGCGTGTTCATCCTGTCGGCGATCGGCATCGCCTGGACCGACAAGCTGATGTCCAACGGCCACAGCAAGTCGCACGACAAGGCGCACGACCACTGAGGTCGGCGCCGGCAACGGCACGGCCGCCGTTGCCCATCCCGGCCACTGCTCTTGTACGCGGCGGCGGCCGGGATGCTAGATTGCACCCTCGCCGTTGCCGGCGGTGGCGTCGGGAAACGTCACCCTGCCGCGCCCGGACCGCTGGTCCCGGCCATGCATATCAATGATTTACGTCACGTCGTCTTCTAGAGGGGAGCAGGATGTCGCACGTCTCAACGATCACCGCCGCGCGCCGGTGGCTGCCGGTTGCCCTGGCACTGGCACTGGCTGCCTGCTCGGGCAAGGAGGAAACCGCCGCACCGGCCCCGGCCGCCGCACCCACCGCCGCTGCACCGGCCGCACCGGTGGTCGCCGCCAAGGTGCAGTCGATGGGCACCGAGCAGCTGCGTGAGTCGGCCAGCCAGGCCCTGCGCGAGAACCGCATGTACGCGCCGGCCGGCGACAACGCCATCGAGTACTACCTTGCCCTGCGCGACAAGACGCCGGACGACGCCTCGGTGAAGAGCGCGCTGACCGACCTGCTGCCGTACACCCTGATCGCCGCCGAACAGCACCTGGGCCGCGAGGACTACACCGAAGCGCAGCGCCTGGTGGCACTGATCGAGAAGGTGGACGCCTCTGCGCCGGCGTTGCCGCGCCTGAAGGACGGGCTGGCCAAGGGCGTGCAGAACGCGGCCAAGCGCACCGAGGCCGAAGCCGAGAAGGCGAAGAAGGACGCCGAGGACCGCAGCAAGCAGCAGACCGAACAGCAGCGCCTGGCCGAGCAGCGTGCCAAGGAAGCCGACGCAGCCAAGCAGATCGCTGCCCAGCAGGACGCCGCCCGCCGCGACAACGAGCGCCAGGAAGCCGAGCGCCAGGCTGCGGCCCGCCGCGACGCCGAGCAGAAGCAGCAGCAGGCTGCCGCCCAGCAGGCCAGCGCCGCACGCCAGGCCGCCGCACCGGCGGCCGCTGCGGCGCCGAACCTGCGCCCGGTCAGCACCCCGGCGCCGCGCTATCCGTCCGAGGCGCTGCGCGCAGGCACCTCCGGCGAAGTGCTGGTGGAAATCACCGTCGGCACCGACGGTTCGGTGACCAACGCCCGTGTGCTGCGCGCAACGCCATCGCGCGTCTTCGATCGCGAGGCCATGAACGCGGTCAAGCGTTGGCGCTTCGAGCCGGTCAGCGCACCGGTCACCACCCGCCGCACCCTGGTGTTCGCCCCGGGCGGCAGCTGACCGCGAAAAGGGGACGGAGGGGATTAAGTCGTTTCCGACCCGCAATGACGACACGGCCCGGCATGTCCGGGCCGTGTTCGTTTCAGGCGAGGCTGTCGATCAGGCGCTGCAGTTCCGGATCGCGCGCGTCCAGCACCTGGAACAGGCCCAGCGCATGCAGGCCCGGCAGCAGCGCACGCAGGTCGGCTTCGGCGGTGGCGCGGGTGGCGTCATCGCCGGCGGGGTCCTGCCAGTCACGGACGCTGGCGAGGAAGGCGCCGACGCTGCCCTTGCGCACGGTGAGGCCGTTCATCTGCACCTCGTTCTGATGGTCGGGAAGGATGTCCTGCGGCTGCATGGGTGATGCTCCTGTGGGATCGGGAGTCCAGTGTGCCGCCCAGCCATTGGCACTTCTGCCGTATAACTGCCATTGGATATGGCAGATCAGACATCACCCACGTTGATTGACCCCGCTTTGGCGAACGCCGAAGGCGGTCCACTCGTCCTGGCCTCGCAGCTGCGGGTGCCCGGACGGCGCCGCACCGCGCGCCACCAGCACGTGCGCGGCCAAGTGCTGGGTGCCCACCACGGCCTGCTGCGGATCGAGGCCGGCGATCTGCACTGGTTGCTGCCGGCGGGGCATGTTGCCTGGATACCGCCCTTGCTGCCTCACGCCCTGGTAGGGGCAGAGGCATTCGATGGCTGGAGCCTGTACTTCAACGCAGAAGCCTGTCTGGAGCTGCCCGCCGTGCCGCGCATTCTCCAGCCGAACGTGCTGTTGCAGGCGGCGATGATGCGCGCACTGAGTTGGCCACATCAGGCGCTGGACGCCGCGCAGGCACGCCTGGCCGGCGTGATCACCGATGAGATCGCCGCCAGCACGCCTTTGCCGCTTGCCTTGCCACAACCGCAGGATCGACGGTTGCGGCGGATCGCGGCGGCGCTGGCACGGTCGCCGGACGACCTTCGCAGCGTCGAAGCGTGGGCCGCCGCCAACGGACTGTCCGGCCGCAGCCTCGCCCGCCGGTGGCGGGCCGAAACAGGCATGACCCTGGGCCATTGGCGGCAGCGCCTGCGCGTGCTGCTGTCGCTGCCACGCCTGCTGGCGGGCGAGCCGGTGATCAGCGTTGCGCTGTCGATGGGCTACGACACCCCGAGCGCGTTCATCACCGTGTTCAAGCGCGAGATGGGGGTGACGCCTGCGCGGTATACCAGCGGCTGACGCATTCGACGCTCCCGCTGTCTACCCTCGCGACCTAAGCTATTTTCTAGAATCAGGAGGAGAACAGATGAAGTACGACGACGCCAGCTGGCATTCCGGGGGTGACTTCCCTTCGGATCTTCCGGCTGAGGCCGGCGCCACTCACATCGGCATGTACCTGGCATGGCTGCTGCTACAGGGCATGGCAAGCGAAGAGCTCGCCGAGGACGCAGAAGAAGACCTGCAGGCGCTGCGGGAACGTAGAACGACGCCGGGCCTGTTCCTGCTTCAATGCAGCGACGGCAAATTCGTCGATGACCTGGTCAGTGATGAAGCCAACACGTTCACTGCTTCGTACTACGACCTCGAGAATGGCCAGTATCTCGAAGACTATGAGGAACAGTTGGGGGCCGAGGTCCTTTCGCTGTACCACGTCGCCGATACCTGGGAAAACTTCGACCGACTGGCACCGGTGATCGCCCAGCGCTTCGCCGCTTGGCAGGCAACGCGAACCTGAGAACAACGAGGCCCGGAATGACCGGGCCTCGTTCCCCATCCGCCAGGCATGGCCTGGCGCTACCAGCTGCAGTCAGCCAGAGATCGCCAGGCGCTCGTTGTGGTAGCGGCGCACGGCGGCGAACCACAGCACGGCGGCGAGGCCGAGGCTGGCGCCGAGGTAGATCGCCCAGACCGCCGGGGTGATGATCTCGTGGCGGATCACCTTCAGCAGCATCTGGTTCTGCGACAGGAACGGCACGGCGTACTGCCACAGCTCGCTCTTCAGCGGATAGGCTACCAGTGCATAGCCAGGCAGCATCGGCAGCAGCATCAGCCAGGTCATGTGGCTTTGCGCTTCCTTCATGCTCTTGGCTGCGGCCGACAGGAAGGTCAGCAGCGAGGTACCGATCAGCAGCATCGGCAACATCACCAGCAGCATCTGCAGCATCGAGCCGACGTTCATGTTGAACTGGCGGCCAATGTTGCCGGGTGCGATCTGCGCGCTCACCTTGAACGCGACTAGGGTCAGCAGCAGCGACACGAAACCGACCACGCAGGCGGCGGCGATCTTGCCACTGACGATCGCGCTGCGCGAGCCCGGCGTGGCCAGCAGGGGTTCCAGCGACTGCCGCTCGCGCTCGCCGGCGGTGGCGTCCATCACCAGGTATGCACCACCGATGAACGAGGTCAGCGTCAGCAATACCGGCAGCAGCATCGACAGGATCATGCCGCGCTTGGCCTCGGCACTGGCCAGGTCCTGGCGCGCCACGTCCAGCGGGCGTGCCACCTGTGCGTCGATGCCACGCGCCATCAGGCGCAGTGCACCGACCTGGCCGTTGTAGGTGGCCAGCGCCGCCTCCAGGCGCGCACTGGGTACTTCAGCCGCGCGACGCGTGCTGTCCTTGATCACCTCCACCAGCGCCGGCTTGCCCTCGGCCCAGTCCTTGCCGAAATCATCGCTGATGCGCAGCGCCACATCGATGTCCTGGGTGCGGATGGCCTCGGCCAGGTCCTTCGGTGCCGGTGCGGCATTAAGGCCCTGTGCGGCGAGGAAGCGCACCAGGTTCGGCGCGTTTTCGGCGCCGATGGTCGGGATCTGCAACGGCTCTTCGATCTGGGTGCGTACCCGGCTCTCGGCCAGCTTGCCCATGCCCAGCAGCAGCACCGGGTACAGCAGCGGCCCGAACAGCAGGGTCAGCAGCAGCGTGCGGCGGTCACGCGACAGGTCGCGCAGTTCCTTGCGCATCACCGTCATCAGGGTCGACATCATGCTCATGCGTGCAGGCCCTCTTCGCTGCCGATCAGTTTCACGAACGCGTCCTCAAGATTGGCTTCGCCGGCCTGCGCACGCAGCTCGTCGGCGCTGCCGGCAGCCATCACCGTGCCCTTGGCGATGATCACGATGTGGTCACACAACGCGCCCACCTCCTGCATGATGTGGCTGGACAGGATCACGCAGCGCCCCTCTTCGCGCAGGCCCAGCAGGAAGCGGCGCAGCGCGCGCGTGGTCATCACATCCAGGCCGTTGGTCGGTTCGTCGAGGATGACGTTGCGCGGGTCGTGCACCAGCGCGCGGGCAATCGCGGTCTTGGTGCGCTGGCCCTGCGAGAAACCATCGGTCTGCCGGTCGAGGATGTCCCCCATGTCCAGCGCGTGCGACAGCACCTCGATGCGTTCGCGGATGCGCTCGGCCGACAGGCCATGCAGTTCGCCGAAGTAGGCGATGTTCTCGCGCGCGGTCAGGCGCTTGTAGACGCCACGCGCATCGGGCAGCACGCCAAGGTGGCGACGTACCTCCACCGGATTGCGCGCCGCATCGATGCCGTCGACAGTGATGCTGCCCTGGTCGGGCGTCATCAGTGTGTACAGCATGCGCATGGTGGTGGTCTTGCCGGCACCGTTGGGGCCGAGCAGGCCGGTGATCAGCCCATCCCCGGCGCGGAAGCCGACGTTGGCGACCGCCTGGATGCGGCCCGTGCGGGTATCGAAGGCCTTGTGCAGGTTGTCGGCGACGATCATGGTTCCCATCCGTTGAACGAGGTGAACGCCGGCACGTAGCTCAGCGTATCCAGGCAGCCGGCATCCAGCGCCTTGGCATCGGTCTTGTCGATGAACTGGCCGAGCAGCCGCGGCATGCAGCCGGCGGTCAACGTGCCATGGCCCTGGCCACGGGCGACCAGCGCACGGCCGTTGGGCAGGCCCTTGAGCACCTGTGCGGCGTAACGCGGCGGCGTCACCGGGTCCAGCTCACCAGACAGCAGCAGTGTCGGCACGTCGCTGCGCAGCGGCACGGCATCGGTTGCCGGCGCCGGACGGTGCGGCCACACCGGGCAGGCCGCGAAGAACGCACTGGCCACTTCGTTGCCGAACAGCCGCTCGGGATCCTCGGCCGGCGCGTGGTAGCGCGGCGCATCCTCGCTGCAGATCACCGACCACTGCATGCCGCGGTTGATCTGGAAATCCATGCTGCGGTTCGCGCCGCGCGCCAGCGATGCCAACGGGGCATAGCGCCCGTGTGCGGCTTCATCCAGCACCAGTGGCAGCAGCGAGGAATACTGCGGCACGTAGGAGAAGGCGAAGGCAAGGCCGACCACGCTGTCCGGGGTCAGGACATCCTGCCGGGGTGCGTTGGTACCCGGGTCGCGATACTCGACCGAGACCGGTGCACGGCGCAGGGTGTCGACCACGCTGCGCAGCTGCGCGCGGGTATCGGTCGGGAAACGCTTGCTGCACGCGGCATCCTTGCGGCACTGCGCCGACTGCAGGGCGATCGCATCCTCGAAGGTGGTCGCGAAGTCGCCACCGACCACCAGCTCGTTCGGTACCACGCCATCGATGACGATGCTGCGGGTGTGCTGCGGATAGGCCCCGGCATAGCGCTGGGCCACGCGGGTACCGTAGGAGCCGCCAACCAGGTTGAGCTGGTCCACACCGAGCGCCGCACGCACCGCATCCAGATCGGCGATCGCCTCGGTGGTGGTGTAGAAGCGCGCATCGGCACGCCCCTGCAGCGATGCGGCGCAGCGCTGGGCGTAATCGCGCAGCGATGCCTCGGAAGGCGCGGCATCCTCGTCCACCTGCAGCGGCTTGCCGTCCGCGCCCAGGCAGCTGAGCGGGTTGGAGCCGCCGGTGCCGCGCTGGTCGATCAGGAACACGTCGCGCTGCTTGCGCACCTGGCGCAGTGCAGTATCGACGATGACCGCCACCTCGCTGGCCGCTTGGCCGGGGCCGCCGGCCAGGAAGAACACCGGGTCGGGCTGGCTGGCGCCGCTGCTGCCCGATTCCAGCCAGGCGACACGCAGGCCGATCCGGCGACCGTCAGGCTGGGCCCGGTCTTCTGGCACCTGCAGGGTGGCGCACTGCGCCTCCACGTTGGCGCTGGCACCTTCGGTGGACAGTGTGCAGGGCTGGAAGTCGATCGTGCCGAAGCGGCGGCTGGGTGCATCGCTGGCGCTTCCGGCGTCGGCCGGCGTCGGCTGGCTGCACCCGGCAAGCATCAGGCTGGCCAGCATCCCGGCCAGCGCGAGGTGGTGTCTTTGCATCGTGCTCGTTTCCCCTGGAGGACGTTCCTGTCGACCACGACGGGCTGCCGCGGAAGATGTGACCCAACTTACACGGGCAGCGCGCCGACGGCGATGGGCAATGACGAATCCGCAGCCAACGGCGCGCAGACCAGGCGGTCCCGCCTCTCGGCCTTGGCCGGCACAGGGCGGCATCGGCGGCGGCCCGTGGGCCAGTGCACCGGCCCGGCGGCGATGCGGGGTCTGAAAACGGCGAGCACGGTCGCCGGCGCACGCGCAGAATCCGCCGCAGACCCAGGAGACGCTCATGCACACGTGGTACCTCGGTGGCATCGACCATCGCCCCTTCCTGCACCTGTTCGAGATGAGTGACAGCGCGCTCGCCGCGCTCGGCATCCAGCGTCGCTGGGCCGGCGCCAACGGCGGCCATCCCTGCCGGATCAGCCTGAGCGATCCCGCGCCTGGCAGCGAGCTGCTCCTGCTGTCCCACGTCCACCTGCCGCTGCATTCACCGTATCGCGCCGCCGGCCCGATCTTCGTGCAGCGCGGCGTGACCCGTTGCGTCCTGCCGCCAGGCGAGGTGCCCCCGTATGTGCAGCGCCGGATGATATCGATGCGTGCCTATGACCACGCCGCGCTGATGTGCGGTGCCCAGGTCTGTGCGGGCACCGAGGTGGCCGACCACCTGGATGCACTGTTTGCCGACCCGTCGGTGGCGTTCGTCCAGCTGCACAACGCGGCGCATGGCTGTTTCTCGTGCCAGGCAGATCGGGTGGGTACCGTGACTGCGTAGCGCGATCCCCATGACGTGATCGATGCCACGCCGGTCACGTGACGTCCAGCGCATCCGTTCAGCCCTGCGTGAAGCCTGCGGGAAGGGCTTCACATGCGCAGTCACGGATCGGCACTGCGATGGTTCCGTCGCCTGCATCGCGACTCGATACTCGCCGTGGTGCCGCCGGAAGTCCACTGCGCAGCGCAGCGCCTGCGGTCACCGTTCCCTTTCGACGACCACAAGGATGCGCCATGTCATTCCGATCCACACCGCTGCTGCTGGCTACCTCGTTCGTGGCTGCGGGCCTGTCCCTGGCCGGCAACGCGTTCGCCCACGGCACCATGACCACGCCGGTCAGCCGCGTCTACGCCTGTTTCCAGGGCAACCCCGAGAACCCGACCAACCCGGCCTGTGCCGCCGCCAAGGCCATCGGCGGTTCGCAGGCGTTCTACGACTGGAACGGCATCAACCAGGCCAATGCCAACGGCAACCACCAGGCCGTGGTGCCCGACGGCAAGCTGTGCAGCGGCAACAACCCGACCTTCCGCGGCCTGGACGTGAACCGCAGTGACTGGCAGACCACGCCGATCCAGCCCGATGCCAATGGCAGGTTCACCTTCGTGTTCAAGGCGACCGCGCCGCACGCCACCCGTGACTGGCGCTTCTTCGTCACCCGCGAAGGCTGGCAGCCGGGCAGCCCGCTGCGCTGGGCCGACCTGCAGGAGTTCTGCACCCTGGGCAATACACCGCTGTCGGCCGATGGCACCTACAAGCTGCAATGCACGTTGCCGCAGCGCACCGGCCAGCATGTGATCTACAACACCTGGCAGCGCTCGGATTCGACCGAGGCGTTCTATACCTGCATGGATGTGCGTTTCCAGGGCGGCGGCGGAACGGCACCGGCAACGCAGTGGCAGGATGCCGGCCCGGTCACCGCGCGCGGCGAGCTGCCGGTCGGCACCACGTTGGCGCTGCGCGTGTTCAATGCCAACGGCAATGATGTCGAACGCGTGGAAGCCACGCTGGCCAGCGGCCAGACTGCCGCCGCACAGTGGCCGCTGGTGCTGGCACGCACGGTCAATGCCAGTGCGCAGCACGCACGCGTGGGCGTGCTCAGCAACGGCGTGATCACGCCGGCGGCCTCGGCCACCGACAACCGTGTGTACCTGAAGGACGGCAACCGCTTCCAGCTCGACACCCGGGTGCCCGACGCGGGCACGCCGTCGCCGGGCGGTGATTTCGACCACGTGTACCCCGCAGGCATTGGCAGTTACGTCCCCGGCCAGACCGTGGTAAAGGGCACCGACGGCAAGCTGTACGCCTGCCGCCCGTTCCCGGAAGGGGCGTGGTGCAACGTCAATGCCGAGGCATATCGCCCCGGTGTGGGCAGTGCATGGCGCGATGCTTGGGTGCCCTACTGACCCGTTGTAGAAGGCGGTGCGCATCGTGCCGCCTTCTGCCTGGGCCGCAGTGTTTTGAGCAGGGCGCTGCAGATCAGGCACGACAGCCATCAAATTCAAACTTGTCCGATGTTGACGGCGCGTCTGCATGTGAAGACTCCATGAGGTTTCCCACACCTCGCAAAGGAGTCTCTGCATGCACCTGTCCCACCGGGCAGTCCTCGCACTGTCCGTCGTTGCCGGCCTCGCCCTGTCTGGCAGCGCCTTCGCCCACGGCACCATGACCAAGCCGCTCAGCCGCGTGAAGCAGTGCCACGAGGGCAATCCGGAAAACCCGACCAACCCGGCCTGCGCCGCCGCCAAGGCCATTGGCGGCGCGCAGCCGTTCTACGACTGGAGCGCGATTGCGCACGGCAATGCCAATGGCAACCATCGTGAACTGGTGCGCGACGGCGAGCTGTGCAGTGCCAGCATTCCCAAGTACCGCGGGCTCGACCTGAACCGCACGGACTGGCCGACCACGCCGATCCGCGCCGACGCGCGTGGCCGCTACACCTTCGAATTCTATGCCCCGGCCCCGCATGCCACCCGCGAGTGGAAGTTCTATGTCACCCGTGAGGGCTGGCAGCCGGGCAGCCCGCTGCGCTGGGCCGACCTGCAGGAGTTCTGCACCCTGGGCAACGTGCCGGTGGATGGCAAGACCTACAAGCTGGATTGCCCGCTGCCCAAGCGCAGTGGCCAGCACATCATCTACAACACCTGGCAGCGTTCGGATTCGGGTGAAGCGTTCTACACCTGCATGGACGTGCGATTCGAAGGCGGCAATGGCGTGATTCCGCCGCCGCAGTGGCAGGATGCCGGCCCGGTCACCGCCCGCGGTGCGCTGGAGGCAGGCACCACGCTGACCCTGCGCGTGTTCAATGCCAACGGCAACGATCTGGAGCGCCCGGAAATCACCCTGGCTGCTGGCCAGACCGCTCCGGCACAGTGGCCGATGGCGCTGGCCCGCAAGGTCAACGGCAGTGCCCAGCACGCCCGCGTCGGCGTGATGAAGAACGGCGTGATCACGCCGGTGGCGTCCGCCACCGAGAACCGCGTCTACCTGAAGCCAGGCAACCGCTTTGAACTGGAAACCCAGATTCCGGGCCCGGTTGATCCGGTCGATCCGCCGGGTGGCGATTTCGACTTCGTGTATCCGGCCGGCCTCGGCAGCTACAAGCCTGGCGAGACCGTGGTGAAGGGCACCGACGGCAAGCTGTACGCCTGCCGTCCGTTCCCGGAAGGTGCGTGGTGCAACATCAACGCCGATGCCTATCGCCCGGGCACCGGCTTTGCCTGGCGTGATGCCTGGATCGCGTACTGAGGCCGGGCACCGGGGGCGGCGTGGTGCCGCCTCCGGTTTGCGGGGGGTGCCGGCCAGCGGCCGGCACTACCGGGGTTCATGGGGTTGCCGGCCAACGGCCGGCACCACCCGGGCCTACTTGCTGCTGACGTACTTCTCGCGGCGGATCTGCGGGTTGCCCAGGCCGGCCGCCTTCAGCAGCTCGGCGCAGGCATCGACCATGTCCGGGTTGCCGCACAGGTAGGCGATGTCGGTGGCCGGGTCCGGCGTGAAACCGGCCAGCGCCTGCTGCACGTAGCCGTGCTGTACATCCGGGTGCGGTTCGGCCGGCAGTTCGCGCGACAGGCACGGAACATAGCGGAAGTTCGCGTGCTTTTCGGCGAAGCTGTAGAAATCTTCGCTGTACAGCAGCTCGCCCGGACTGCGCGCGCCCTGCAGCAGCACGATCTGCACGCCGCGTTCGGCTATGGCCTTCTCCAGCAGCGGCAGCATCGAGCGGTAGGGGGTAACGCCGGTACCGGTGGCGATCAGCAGGTAACGGGCGTTGTGGTCACCGGGATTCAGGCAGAACCGGCCATAGGGGCCGGACGCACTGATCTGGCTGCCCTGCTCCAGCGCCTCGAACAGGGCCGTGGCGGCGCCACCGGGCACGAAACTGACCGCGATGTCCACCGCCTCGCCCGGGCCCAGCGCATGGTCGTGGATGGTCGCCAGCGAGTAGCTGCGCTTGGTTTCGGTGCCGTCGGCGTAGCTGAAATGGACCTGGATGAACTGGCCGGGCTGGAAATCCAGCGGCTGCCCATCGTCACGCACGAACTGGTAGTGGCCGACGGTCGGGGCCAGCATGCGGCAGCCGACCAGCTTGAGGGGGAATTGAACAGGCACGACTTTTCGGGACAGTGTGTAGCCGGGGCAAGCCCTCGGGGTCTTCTATAATAGCCCCTCCCCGCCCCTCTCCAGCGCCAGCCCATGGGCGCGAAGGCTTCGAGCTTGGCATCCCAGAACGATACGGCGCCCGCCCTGCGCGTGCGCGACCTGCGCAAGACTTATGACAACGGCACCCAGG
The DNA here is from genome assembly GCF_006228405.1 of Stenotrophomonas sp. pho. Classification (NCBI taxonomy): domain Bacteria; kingdom Pseudomonadati; phylum Pseudomonadota; class Gammaproteobacteria; order Lysobacterales; family Lysobacteraceae; genus Stenotrophomonas; species Stenotrophomonas sp. pho. The sequence continues at coordinate 4,358,959 of NZ_CP029759.1, forward strand.
CCCTGAAGGGCGTTTCCCTGGAAGTGGCCCCGGGCGACTTCTTCGCCCTGCTCGGCCCCAACGGGGCGGGCAAGTCGACCCTGATCGGCATCATCAGCTCCCTGGTCAACCTCAGCGAGGGCCAGGTGGAGGTGTTCGGCAGCGACCTGGTGCGCAACCGCAGCGCCACCATGCGCCTGATCGGGCTGGTGCCGCAGGAGATCAATTTCAACCTGTTCGAAAAGCCCTTCGACATCCTGGTGAACTACGCCGGATTCTACGGCGTGCCGCGCGAGGAAGCCGAGCAGCGCGCCGAGGAAGAGCTGAAGCGCGCGCACCTGTGGGAAAAGGCCCAGGTGATGAGCCGCACGCTGTCCGGCGGCATGAAGCGCCGGCTGATGATCGCCCGCGCGATGATGACCCGCCCGCGCCTGCTGATCCTGGATGAGCCGACCGCCGGCGTGGACATCGAGATCCGCCGCGACATGTGGCGCGTGCTGAAGGAGATCAACGCTGCCGGCACCACGATCATCCTCACCACGCACTACCTGGAAGAAGCCGAGTACCTGTGCCGCCACCTGGCGATCATCAACCATGGCCAGATCGTCGAGCAGGGGCCGATGCGCACCCTGCTGGCCAAGCTGGACGTGGAAGGCTTCCTGCTGGACATCGACGGTGACCTGCCGGCGCAGCTGCCGGTGATCGAGGGCGCGACGCTGACCGCGCCGGACCCGCACACGCTGGACATCGACATGCCACGCGCGATGGACCTCAACCGCGTGTTCGCTACGCTGAACGAGTCCGGCATCCGCGTGCGTTCGATGCGTACCAAGAGCAACCGCCTGGAGGAGCTGTTCGTGCGCCTCACCGGCAACATGGAGAAGCCTGCATGAGCACCACCGAGCTGACCGACGGCCAGCGCAACCGCATCGCGCTGATGACCATCGTGCGCCGCGAAGTCGCCCGCATCATGCGCATCTGGGGCCAGACCCTGGTGCCGCCGGCGATCACCATGACCCTGTACTTCCTCATCTTCGGCAACCTGATCGGGTCGCGCGTGGGTGACATGGGCGGCTACACCTACATGCAGTTCATCGTGCCGGGCCTGGTGATGATGAGCGTGATCCAGAACAGCTACGGCAACATCAGTTCCTCGTTCTTCGGTGCCAAGTTCGGCCGCCACGTCGAAGAACTGCTGGTCAGCCCGATGCCGAACTGGGTGATCCTGTGGGGCTACGTGGCCGGTGCCGTGCTGCGCGGCCTGATGGTCGGCGTGATCGTGCTGATCATCGCGATGTTCTTCACCCCGGTGCGAATCCCGCATCCGATCGTGATGCTGACCACGGTGATCCTCGGCGCGACGATCTTCTCGCTGGCCGGATTCATCAATGCGGTGTATGCGAAGAAGTTCGATGACGTGGCGATCGTGCCGACCTTCATCCTGACCCCGCTGACCTACCTGGGTGGCGTGTTCTATTCGGTGAAGCTGCTGCCAGGCTGGGCCGAAGCGGCCACGCACGCGAACCCGATCTTCTACATGGTCAACGCGTTCCGCTATGGCCTGCTGGGCAGCAGCGATGTGCCGCTGCCGGTGGCCTACGGCCTGATGATCGGTTTCGTGGTGGTGCTGACGGCGCTGGCCCTGTGGCTGCTGCGCCGTGGCGTGGGTATGCGCAGCTGAGACCTGCGTGGTAGTGCCGGCCGCTGGCCGGCAACACCAGATCCACGCCATGCGTGGATGCAGCAGTCTGTAGAGCCGAGCCTATGCTCGGCTCTTTTTTGCCTGCAATCTCCGGCACAATCGCAGTTCTGATTCCCCCAGAAAACGGTGAACGTGCAATGCGCATCCTGATCCTCGGCGCCGGCGGTACCGGCGGTTACTTCGGTGGCCGCCTGGCCCAGGCCGGCGTGGACGTGACCTTCCTCGTGCGCCCCGCGCGCGCCGCGCAGCTGGACCATGATGGCCTGGTCATCCGCAGCCCACTGGGTGATGCGCGTTTCCCGGTTCAGCACGTCACGGCTGATGCACTGCCCGCACTGGCCGCGCAGAAGCCCTTCGACCTGGTCATCCTCAGCTGCAAGGCCTACGACCTGGACAGTTCGATCGATGCCATCGCCCCGGCAGTCGGCGCGAACACCACCGTGCTGCCGATCCTCAACGGCCTGCACCACTACAACGCACTGGACCTGCGCTTTGGCCGCGACGCGGTGCTCGGCGGCCTGTGCTTCATCAGCGCCACCAAGGCGCCCGATGGCGCGGTGCTGCATCTGGGCAAGCCGGCCAAGCTCACCTTCGGCGAGCGCGACGGCGGCGCGATCTCCGCGCGCGTGCGCGCCTTCGCTACGGTCTGCGCGAAGGCCAACCTTGATCACCTGGCCAGCGAGCGCATCGGCCAGGAACAGTGGATCAAGTACACCTTCCTGACCGCGCTGGCCGCAGCCACCTGCCTGCTGCGTGCGGATATCGGCACCATCGTCGCCACCGATGATGGCGAGGCGATCGTACGTGGCCTTTACGACGAGTGCCTGGCCGTCGCCGAAGCCGCCGGTGAACCGGTTCCGGAGGCAGCGAAGGACACTGCGCGCGGCACGCTGACCCAGGCCGGCTCGGCGTTGAAGGCCTCGATGCTGCGTGATCTGGAGGCCGGCCAGCAGGTGGAGGCCGAACAGATTGTTGGCGACATGCTGGTGCGTGCGCGCAGGGCTGATCAGGAAGCCCTGCTGCTGCAGGTTGCCTACAGCAGCCTGCAGGCCTACCAGGCACTGCGGGTCGCGTGAGTCCCGCCTTGCAGGCCAGCCCATTGCCCGCGCGGGTACTGATTCTCGGGCTGGGCTGGAGCGGACGCGTGCTGGCCGCGCAGCTGCAGGCGCACGGCGTAGGCGTGGCCGGCACGGTGCGCGACCCGTCTGCGGCACCGCACGATGGCCTGCTGCGACACCCGCTTCGAGCTGACACCGCACCGTCACCTGCCCTGCTCGAAGAGATCGCGCAGGCCGATGCCGTGCTGTGCAGCGTGCCGCCCGACGCGGAGGGCGACCCGGCACTGCGCCTGCTGCTGCCCGCGCTGCAGGCCAGCCCGGCATTGCGCTGGGTCGGCTATCTGTCGTCGACCTCGGTGTATGCCGACCGCGCCGGCGGTTGGATCGACGAGCGCAGCGCGGCCGACGCCACTGAAGCGGCTGGTGTGCAGCGCCTGCTCGCGGAAGCACAGTGGCGTGCACTGGCCGGACAACGCAGCATCGCCTCGGCGGTGTTCCGCCTGCCCGGCCTGTACGGGCCGGGTCGCAATGCGCTGGTGCAGTTGGCGCAGGGGCGTGCGCGCCACGTGGTTCGCCCGGGCCAGGTGTTCAACCGACTGCACGTGGATGACCTGGCAACCGTCATCATCGCCGCAATGCGGCGACCGGCCCGGCAGGGTCTCTACCTGCCCAGCGACGACGAGCCTGCACCGCCGCAGGATGTGCTGGCCTTCGCCGCGAAGCTGGGCGGGTTTGCGCTGCCGCCCGCCGTGGCCTGGGATGACCCGGCACTGAGCCCGACGCTGCGGCGCTTCTACGAAAGCAACAAGCGCATCGACAGCCGGGGCACGCGTGAAGCATTGGGCTGGGAGCCGAGGTTCCCCAGCTACCGTGAGGGCCTGCGCGACCTGCTCCGGTAGTGCCGGCCGCTGGCCGGCAATCAAGATGTGCTGCCGGCCAGCGGCCGGCACTACCATCAACCCGCGTCGGGCAGGCGGAAGAACGCGCGGGCGGCGGCCGTGGCATTGGCCGCGGTCACCGCAACGTCCTCGCCACGGTCACGTGCCAGCTCTTCCACGATGTGCGACAGGAACATCGGCTCGTTGCGCCGGTCCTTCGGCATCGGCTTCAGCGTGCGCGGCAGCAGGTACGGCGCGTCGGTCTCGATCATCAGGCGGTTGGCCGGGATGCTCTTCACCAGTTCGCGCAGGTGCGCGCCACGGCGTTCGTCGCACAGCCAACCGGTGATGCCGATGTACCAGTCCTGGTCCAGGTAATCGAACAGCTCATCGCGTTCGCCGGTGAAGCAATGCACCACCGCCGGGCCGATGCGGCCTTCGAAGTTCTTCATCTGTGCCATGAAATCGGCGTGCGCGTCGCGCTGGTGCAGGAACAGCGGCTTGCCGTTGTCCGCGGCCAGCTGCAGCTGGCGCTCGAACGCGCGGTGCTGCGCCGGGCGCGGCGAGAAGTCACGGAAGTAGTCCAGCCCGCACTCCCCCACCGCCACCACTTCCGGATGCGCGTGCAGCGCGCGCATCTCGGCATCGCATTCCTCGGTGTATTCCACCGCGTGGTGCGGGTGCACGCCGGCGGTGGCGTACAGGAAGCCGGGGTGCTGCTGGGCCAACTGCAGGGCCAGTGGCGAGTGCTCGCGGCTGGCACCGGTGATGACCATCTGCACCACGCCGGCCTGGCGCGCGCGGTCCAGCACGGCATCGCGGTCGCGGTCGAAGGAGTCGTGGGTCAGGTTGGCGCCGATATCGATCAGGTGCATGGTCATCGCGGGGAAAAGTGCCCGCGCATTGTACCTGCGCCCGCCGTGCCCCCTTATCCTTTGCACATGACCGCCCCGCTCTTCCCGATTTCCCCGCTGCTGCCGCAGATCCAGCAACACCTGGCCGCGCAGCAGCGACTGGTGCTGGAGGCCCCGCCCGGTGCCGGCAAGACCACCCAGGTGCCACTGGCACTGCTCGACGCACCGTGGCTGCAGGGCCGCAAGATCATCCTGCTGGAACCACGGCGGGTCGCCGCCCGCAGCGCCGCGCTGTTCATGGCGCGGCAGCTGGGCGAGGAGGTCGGTGGCTCGGTCGGCTACCGCATCCGCTTCGAAAACAAGGTTTCGGCGCGCACGCGCATCGAGGTCGTCACCGAAGGCATCCTGACCCGCATGCTGCAGGACGACCCGATGCTGGAAGAGGTCGGTGCGATCCTGTTCGACGAATTCCACGAGCGCCATCTCAGCGGCGACCTCGGCCTGGCGCTGGCGCTGGATGTGCAGGCGCAGCTGCGCGATGACCTGCGCCTGGTGGTGATGTCGGCCACGCTGGACGGCGAGCGGCTGGCGGGTTTTCTCGATGCGCCGCGGCTGAGCAGCGAGGGCCGCAGCTACCCGGTGGCGATCAGCCATTTCCCGGCGCGCCGCGATGAGGCGCTGGAACTGCAGGTGCGCCGCGCGGTGCAGCAGGCCCTGGCCGAGCACCCCGGTGACCTGCTGGTGTTCCTGCCCGGCCAGCGCGAGATCGCGCGGGTGCAGGCGGGCCTGCAGGAATCGCTCAATGGCGATGTCGAGGTCCTGGCGCTGCACGGTGAACTGCCCGTGGAACAACAGGCGCGCGTACTTCAGGTGGCCAGCGATGGCCGCCGGCGCGTGGTGCTGGCGACCAACGTCGCCGAGTCGTCGGTGACGTTGCCCGGCGTGCGCGTGGTGATCGACAGCGGCCAGGCACGCGAACCGCGCTACGACCCCAACAGTGGCTTCACCCGGCTGGACGTGGTGGCCATCGCGCAGGCATCGGCCGACCAGCGCGCGGGCCGTGCCGGGCGCGTCGCCGAAGGCGTGGCCTGGCGGCTGTGGCCACAGTCGCAGCGGCTGGAACCGCAGCGCCGCGCCGAGATCGACCAGGTGGAACTGGCCGGACTGGCACTGGAACTGGCGGCCTGGGGCAGCAGCGATCTGCGCTTCCTCGATCCGCCCCCGGCGGGTCCGATGGGCGCGGCGCGCGAACTGCTGCAGCGGCTCGGCGCCCTGTCCAGCAGTGGCGCGATCACCGAACTGGGCCGGCGTGTGCTGGCGCTGGGCACGCATCCACGGATGGCGGCGATGCTGCTGGCAGCGCCCGATGCCCGCGCCCAGGCGCTGGCTGCCGACCTGGCCGCGCTGCTGGAGGCGCGCGACCCGTTGCGCCAGGGCGGCGACGCGCTGGCGGCCCGCTGGCGCGCACTGGCCGCGTTCCGCAATGGCCGCACACCGGGCGATGCCAACCGCAGCGGGCTGGCCGCGATCGATGCCGCCGCCAAGCAGTGGCGTCGCCGCCTGCGCTGCGAAGCCACGCCGCCGGCCAGCATCGAGGCCCATGAGCTGGGCGACCTGCTCGCTCATGCCTTTCCCGATCGAATTGGCTTCCAGCATCCCAGCGATCCTCTGCGCTACCTGCTGGCCAATGGCCGCAGCGCGCGCCTGCACGAGCTGAGCGACCTGCGCGGTGAGCCGTGGCTGGTGGCCAGCGAACTGCGCTTCGAGGCGCGCGATGCACTGCTGCTGCGTGCCGCACCGGTGGACGAGGATCGGCTGCGCAAGGCGTGGCCGGATCGCTTCGTCACCGAAGACGTAGTGCGCTGGGACAGCGAGCGACGCGCCCTGGTGGCACTGCGCGAGACGCGTTTCGACCGCATCGTGCTGGACAGCCGCTCGGCCGGCCGAGTCGATCCGCAGCACGCCGCGCAGGCACTGACCGGCGCGGTAGCCGAACTCGGTCTGCAGGCGCTGCCGTGGACCGAGGGCCTGCGCCAGTGGCAGGCGCGCGTCGAGTCACTGCGGCGCTGGATGCCGGAGCTGGACCTGCCCGACTGCAGCGACGCGGCCCTGCTGGCCAACCTCACGCAGTGGCTGCAACCCGCGTTCGCCGGCAAGAGCCGCCTGGACGCGCTGGATGAGGCCAGTTTCGGCGAGGCACTGAAGTCGCCGCTGGAATGGTCACAACGGCAGCTGGTCGAGCGTAATGCGCCGACCCGCATCACCGTGCCGTCCGGGCTGGAGCGGCCGATCACCTACGCGTTGGACAGCGAGAGTGGTGATCCGCTGCAGCCGGTGCTGGCGGTGAAACTGCAGGAACTGTTCGGCCTGGCCGACACGCCGCGCATCGCCGATGGCCGCGTGCCGCTGACCCTGCACCTGCTCTCCCCGGCGGCCGCCCGCTTCAGGTCACCCAGGACCTGCGCAACTTCTGGGAAAACACCTACGCCGAAGTGAAAAAGGAAATGAAGGGCCGTTACCCGCGCCATCCATGGCCGGATGATCCGTGGACAGCCACGGCCACGCACCGGGCAAAGCCGCGCGGAACCTGAGGGCGGGGTCGGATCCATTGCATCGCAATGGGCTCTGACCCCATACACCGCGCCGGGGTCAGAGCCCTTTCCCAAAAGAAAGGGATCCGCCCCACCCTGCCTGATCCTGAATGGCTGCGGTAGAGTCACACCACGTGCGTCACCGGCTGACATACCGTTTACGGGCAACGCGCGACACTGGACTTCGACCCGAGGCAAAGGACCCCCGCATGAGCAAGCTGACCGTAATCACCGACCGCGCCCTGGAGCGCGCCCTGGAGCTGGCCCACACCGCCGGCGATGGCCTGAAGAGCGCCGGTGGCAGCCTGCGCAATGCGGACTGGATCAAGACCGGCGCCGCCATCGGCGCAGTGAAGACCGGCGGCAAGGCCGCGACCAAGTTCGTGCGCCGCAATCCGGCTGTGGCCGTGGCCGCTGCTGCGGTGGGTGTTGGCCTGCTCGGCTATGCGCTGTACCGCAAGCAGCAGAAGAAGAAGGCCGCCAATGGCCACGTGGTGAATGGGCAGGCGCAGCGCATCAGCGCGCGTGACCGCCGCAACGACACCGTCGTGGACGAGCACAGCGATATCGGCAGCGACGCGTGAATTTGCCAGGGTCGGACCCCTTCCGCGGGAAGGGCTCTGACCGCAAGGCACTGCATGAGGGCCGGACGCCGCAAGGCCTCCGGCCCTTTCTGTGTCAACCAATCTGCCGCCACTGCCCGGGCTGCAGGTCCTCCAGCCGGTACGGTCCCATCGACACCCGCACCAGTCGCAACGTCGGCAGGTTCACCGCTGCAGTCATCCGCCGCACCTGGCGGTTGCGGCCCTCGCGGACCGTGATCGCCAGCCAGCTGTCCGGCACGGTCTTGCGGAAACGTACCGGCGGATCGCGCGTCCACAGCGTCGGCGCCGGGTCGAGGCGCTCGATCTTCGCCGGCAGGGTCGGTCCATCGTTGAGCACAACGCCATCGCGCAGCTGTTGCAGCTGCTCGTCACCGGGCGTGCCTTCCACCTGCACCCAGTAGGTCTTGTCGGCCTTGTGCCTGGGGTCGGTGAGCTTGTGCGCCAGCGTGCCGTTGTCGGTCAGCAGCAGCAGGCCCTCGCTGTCATGGTCCAGGCGGCCGGCGGCATACACGCGCGGCGGCAGGCCGAACCCGGCCAGGGTCGGCCGCGGCGGCACGCTGCGGTCGGTGAACTGGCAGAGCACGTTGAAGGGCTTGTTGAAGGCGATCAGCATTGCAGGCACGGCGGGCGGCGGGTAAGGCATTGTCCCACGCCTCGCGCCAGGCGACTGTAGAACCGGAGGCAGCGGCAGGAGCCGCTGCCAACGTCGCATGCGACGATCCGAAGGGTGCCGGTCAGGACGGCCGGCATTGCCCACGCTCGGCTGCTGTTGTGCTCCGTCGCGCTGCGCGCGATGAGCCGAGCATCGGCTCGGCTCTACAGGGCAATCCGCGCTGGCAATACGGCGTGCCGGCTTACGGCTTGATGAAGCGCAGGGTCATGCGGTCGCTTTCACCGATCGCCTGGTACTTCGCATCATCGGCCTTGTCGTGCTGGTTGGTCGGCGGCAGCGTCCACACGCCATTGGGGTGGTCCTTGGTGTCGCGCGGGTTGGCGTTGACCTCGCTGCGCGCGTCCAGCCTGAAGCCGGCGGCCTCGGCCATTGCGATCACCTGCTGCTGGCCGACATAGCCGGTGTCATCGTCGTCGGCCACGTCGGCCTTGGCGCGATGCTCGACCACACCCAGCACGCCACCCGGCTTGAGCACGTTGAAGAAGCCCTGGAACATGCCCTGCGCCTGGCCGGCCTTGCGCCAGTTGTGCACGTTGCGGAAGGTCAGCACCACGTCGGCTGAATTGGCCGGGCCGAACACCGGCTTGGCCGGATCGTAGGCGACGACGGCGGTCCTGCCGAACTGCGCGGGTGCACCGGCGTACTTCTTTTCCAGGCTGTCGCGGCTGCGCTGCTGGTAGTCGCGGCCGCGACCCTCGGGCACCGCCATCGGATCGACCACGGCAGCCACATAGTGGCCCTTGTCATGCAGCAGCGGCGCCAGGATCTCCGAGTACCAGCCGTTGCCGGGGGTGATCTCGATGACGGTCTTTCCCGGTGCCACCTTGAAGAACGACAGCGTCTGCGCCGGATGGCGGAAGCCATCGCGCTTGACGTTGTTGGCATCGCGGGTGGGCGCCTTTACCGCCGCGTCGATGGCCGGCAAGACCTCGATCTTCGCCGGTACCACCGTGGCCGGTGCAGCGAACGCGGGAACAGCGGCAAGCAGGGCCGAAGCAAGCAGCAGGCGGCAACCACGCAGGGACGAAGCAGGCATCATCGGGACGACTCCAGCGGAAGATGCGGCGAGACTAGCAGTCGCAGCGTCCCAGGTGTTCACAAAACGTTAGCGGCGAGCGCGTCGCGGAACACTGTTTTGTGGTCGTCGCCGCAGCACGGTCACACATCGCGTTCTATTCTGGAACACTTCCCCAAGGAGTCCGTGCCCATGACGGCAACCCGCGAACTGGGCCGTTCCGGCCTGCATGTACGTCCGCTCGCCTTCGGTGGCAACGTGTTCGGCTGGAGCGCCGATGAGAAGGCCAGCTTCGCCCTGCTCGATGCCTTCGTCGATGCCGGCTTCAACCTGGTCGACACCGCCGACGTTTACTCGGCCTGGGTGCCGGGCAATGTCGGCGGCGAATCGGAGACGCTGATCGGCAAGTGGTTTGCCCGCAGCGGCAAGCGCGACAAGGTGGTGCTGGCAACCAAGGTGGCCAAGTGGGCCGAACGCCCCGGCCTGACCCCGGACAACATCAATGCGGCGGTCGAGGATTCGCTGCGCCGGCTGCAGACCGACGTGATCGATCTGTACCAGGCCCACGAGGATGACGAGTCGACGCCGCTGGAAGCCACGCTGGCCGCATTCGGCCGCCTGATCGAGGCCGGCAAGGTGCGTGCGATCGGTGCTTCCAACTACAGCGCCACGCGCCTGGCCGATGCGCTGAAGATGTCCACCGACTACAAGTTGCCGCGTTACGAAACCCTGCAACCGGAGTACAACCTGTATGACCGCGCCGGCTACGAAAAGGAACTGGAACCGCTGGTGCAGCGCGAGCAGATCGGTGTGATCGGCTACTACGCGCTGGCCAGTGGCTTCCTCAGCGGCAAGTACCGCACGCCGGCCGATGCCGCCAAGAGCCCGGCGCGTGGCGAGACGGTGGTGAAGCGCTATCTGAACCCGCGCGGCCTGCGCATCCTGCAGGCGCTGGATGACGTAGCCAGCAAGCACAGCGCCAGCGCTGCGCAGATCGCACTGGCCTGGCAGATCGCGCGGCCGTCGATCACCGCGCCGATCGTCAGCGCCACCAGCGTCGAACAGCTGCACGACCTGCTGGCCGCAGCCAACGTATCGCTGAGCGTGCAGGATGTCGCGCAGCTGGATGCCGCCAGCGCCGAATCATGAGACCCGGTTGTGCCGGCCGCTGGCCGGCATGACACAGTCAGGTAGTGCCGGTCGCTGGCCGGCATCGCGCGGTAAAGAAGGAAATAATTGAACAAAATGGTTGCGCGCGACTAAATCGTGGTTTATCGTGCGCACCTCGTTTCAACACCCACGGGAAACTTCCCTTGAACGCGCATTCCGTCGCCATCGCCAAACTGCTGCCATGCCTGCGCATGGACCGGCCGGCGCGCGCGTTCGGCAAGGAAGACCAGCTGACAACGGCCTGATGCCCGCCCTGCGGAGATCGGCCACCCCGATCTCCGAGGCCTGACGACGCCCTCGGAACGCAAGTCCCGGGGGCGTTTTCGTTTGCGTCGGCACAAGGACCCGCGATGCCAGAACTGCACCCCGCGCGGCGACCCGCCGCTCACTGATCCAGGTTTTTCTGCCGCGCCGGAGGATTTTCTCCGCGTGCACGGCAACGCCTGGACATTATCTGCATCGCACCCAAACATTATCGCTCGCCGATAATGTCGGTGGCCTGCACCCTCGACTACCAACGGTCCCGTTTCAACCACGGGCTGGTGCGCGCGGCGTTGCCGTGGCGTATGCCGGAGGTCGCGGACATGCCATCGCCTGGATCGCCTGCTGGAGGCAGGCGCCGGTTCGCCGGTACGCGGTTCGATTCCGCGCGGTTCACCACTGGATAGCTCAGTCGGGTAGAGCAACGGATCCTGATTCCGTCTGTCGTGGGTTCGACTCCCACTCCAACCACATGACCTGTCACGTCATGACTTGAAGCAACACCTGGGGCGCAAGCCCCAGCGGCCATCGTCGCCGTCCACGGTCACTGCCTTCGGGCGGGGGCGTGGAAGGCAACGGACCGCACGCCGGGCCTCGGCCCGCTGTCACTGCCAGCCACGTTCCGCCCCGGTGCTGCCTGCCGGGAACGACGATGGCAGCACTGCCGGTGCACCGAAGGCTCCGCGCGCGGACCGTCCGCCGATGGCCGCCCTCTTCCGCTGCCTGCACGTGGTGTGCAGGCGGCCCCGCCACGACCCGATCGACCCGGGTCATGGCGATTCATCCGCAACGGGTCGAACCACCAGAGCCATACAAGGAGAGACTCCCATGTTCTGGACCATCAAGGTCGTGATCGGCGACGGCGAGCGCGGCCTGGTGTATCGCAACCGTCGTTTCCAGCAGATCCTGCTGCCGGGCGTGCACCGCCTGTCGCCGTTCGGCGGCCGCCCGCAGGTGGACATCCACACCGCATCGAAGGGCGCGGCCTACACCGGCAGCGACCAGGACAGCCTGATCGAGGCACTGGGCGCGCGGTTGGACACGCACTTCGTGCTGGCCAACGTCGGCGCCAGCGAAGTTGGCCTGTTGCTGCGCAATGGCCGCATCGATGAAGTGCTTCCGCCGGGCAGCCGCCGCCTGTACTGGCGCGGTTCTGTCGACACCCAGGTGCGCGTGATGGCACTGGGTGACGAGCCGCGCGTCCCGGCGGACGTGCAGCAGCGGCTGGGCCAGCTGGGCGTGCTGCCGCGTGTGGCGGTGATCAGCACCGTGCCGAGCGAGTCGGTGGGCCTGCTGTTCATCGATGGCACGCTGCGGCAGACGCTGGACGCCGGCCTGCACGCGTTCTGGAACTTCAACGGCAACGTGTCGGTGGAGCGTGTGGAGCTGCGTGCGCGGTCGCTGGACGTGTCCGGCCAGGAGCTGCTCAGCCGCGACAAGGTGACCCTGCGGGTGAACCTGGCCGCGACCGTGCAGGTGGTCGACCCGGTGCGCGCACACCGCTCGCTCAGCAATGCTGATGAGTTCATCTATCGTCAGCTGCAGTTCGGCCTGCGCCAGGCGATTGCCGCGCGCAGCCTGGACGAGCTGCTGGGTGACAAGGCGGCACTGGACGGTGAGATCGCCGCCCATGTGCAGGCCGCGATCGAGGGCCACGGTGTACGTCTGCTTGGCGTGGGCATCAAGGACGTGATCCTGCCGGGCGAGATGAAGGAGATTCTCAACGGCGTGGTGCTGGCCGAGAAGCAGGCCCAGGCCAGCGTGATCCGCCGCCGCGAGGAGGCCAATGCCACCCGTTCGCAGCTCAACACCGCAAAGCTGATCGAGGACAACCCGGTGTTGATGCGCCTGAAGGAGCTGGAGGCGCTGGAGAAGGTCACCGAGAAGATCGACAAGCTCACCGTGTTCGGCGGCCTGGACGGCGTGCTGAAGCAGCTGGTGACGATCAGGTAGGGGCTCGCGGTGGCGCAGGGACGCGCCGCCGGCCCATCAAGGACATACACGAAGACATGGACACTCAATACAATTATCAATGGCTGCATGCCGAGGGCAGCACGCCGATCAAAGGCTGGGTCAACGGCGTGCCACTGGAGGCGCAGGCGCATGAGCAGCTGCGCAACATCGCCGCGATCCCGTTCGTCGGCCCGTGGGTGGCGGTGATGCCGGACGTGCACCTGGGCAAGGGCGCGACCGTCGGCTCGGTGATCCCGACCCGCGGTGCAATCATCCCGGCGGCGGTCGGCGTCGACATCGGCTGCGGCATGGCGGCCGTGCGCACCACGCTGCGCGCCAACGACCTGCCCGATGACCTGCGGCAGCTGCGCAACAGCATCGAGCGCAGCATCCCGGTCGGCAACGGGCGCGGCGGCGAGCATCAGCGCATGCCCGACAGCATCCACACCCGGCTGGTGCAGTCCGGGCTGGCCGTCGGCCTGGAGAAGATCAAGGACAGGCACCGCAGGATCCGCACCGACAAGCTCGACCGCCAGCTCGGTACGCTGGGTGGCGGCAACCACTTCATCGAACTGTGCCTGGACGAGACGGATACGGTGTGGGTGATGCTGCACAGCGGGTCGCGCGGTACCGGCAACCTGATCGGTACCTACTTCATCGAGAAGGCGCGCGAGGAACTGGCCCGGCGCGTGCTGGGCTTCCACCTGCCGGACAAGGACCTGGCGTTCTTCATGGAAGGCGAGCCGCTGTTCGATGACTACGTCGAAGCCGTGTCGTGGGCACAGGACTACGCCCGGCAGAACCGCGAGGCGATGATGTCGCGCGTGCTGGCCGAGATGCGCCACCGGCTGCCGAAGTTCCAGCTGGCGGCGATGGCAGTGAACTGCCACCACAACTACGTGCAGAAGGAAACGCACCACGGACAGGAGCTGCTGGTGACGCGCAAGGGGGCCGTCAGTGCCCGCGAGGGTGAGCTGGGCATCATTCCCGGCAGCATGGGCACGCGCAGTTACATCGTGCGTGGCAAGGGCAACGCGGACAGCTTCCACAGCTGCAGCCACGGTGCCGGCCGGGTGATGAGCCGTGGCGCCGCGCGCCAGCAGATCACGCTGGCCCAGCATCGCGAGGCCACCGCGCATGTGGAATGCCGCAAGGACAGCGGCGTGCTGGACGAGTCACCGGCCGCGTACAAGTCGATCGACGATGTGATGGCCGCGCAGCTGGACCTGGTCGACGTGGTGCACACGCTGCGCCAGGTGTTGTGCGTGAAGGGGTAATGGAGCGGTGCCGGCCAAGGCCGGCACCCACCGCACCCAATTGCAGTAGATCCACGCCATGCGTGGATGGAACGGCGCCGACCAAGGTCGGCCTCTACCTGTGCAACGTTCAGCGCGCGCTGCTGTCCTCGGCCACCAGCGCGTGGTGCACGCCGATACCTGCCCGCACGCCCTCGGCAGCGGCCAACGTGATGTTGCCGACCGTGGTCGCATCGCCTGCGGCATACACGTTCGGCACCGAGGTCTGCTTCATCGCATCGACCTCGATCAGCACGCCCAACGGGCTCTCGGCCAGCACGCAGCCGAGCTGCTGCACCAGCGGCGTGGCCATCGCCTGGGTGGCCGGCACGAACAGCGCACGCTGGGCGATGCGGCGGCCATCGGCCAGCTCCACTTCCAGCCAGGTCGGCTGGTCGCCCTGCACGCCCAGCACCGGCGACGTCTCGATCCGCACGCCACGCTGCTGCATGGCAGCCCGTTCCTCATCGGTGATCGGCAGGCCCTGGCTGAAGAAGGTGACATTGCCCCAGTCGGCAAACAGCGGCGCCTTGCCGGCGGACATCGGATGCCCACCAAGCAGCCCGATGGCGCCACCGCCCACTTCGTAACCGTGGCAATAGGGGCAGTGCAGCACGGTGCTGCCCCAGCGCTCGGCCAGCCCGGGCAGCTCCGGCAGCTGGTCGGCGATACCGCTTGCCAGCAGCAGCTTGCGCGCGGCGAGCACCTGCCCATCGGCGGTTCGCACTTCCACACCCTCTGCGCCGGCGGTGGCCTGCACGGCCTCGGCATGCACCCAGCGCACGCTGGGGTAGTCCAGCAGCTGCTGGCGCGCGGCCTTCAGCAGCTCGGCACCGCTGATGCCATCCAGCCCCAGCACCCCGTGCGAATGGCTGGCGAAACGATTGCGCGGCAAACCGGCGTCGATGACGGTGACCGGGCGGCGGGCACGGGCCAGGATCAGGCCCGCAGCAATGCCGGCATAACTGCCGCCGACGATGAGCACATCAGGATTCATGGTGACCTTCCAGGGAGCGGTGATGGCGAGGTGGCGGCGAAGTCGGCGCCGAGCTTGTCCAGTGTGGTCGCCCGCAGGCGCTGTTCGAGCAGGCGCTGTGCTTCGCGTGCACCCTCCAGCAAAGCGCTGTTGACCAGCTGCTGGATCGGGCAGCCGCCGCCGGAATCGCGGGCGCCGACCTGCACCAGCGGTGGTGCGCCCACAGCCAGATAGATGTCATGCAGGGTGATCGTTGCAGCATCACGGGCCAGGTGGCTGCCACCGCCATGGCCACGGGCGCTGCGAACCAGGCCCGCCCTGTGCAGCTGCGCCAGCAGACGGCGGATCACCACCGGATGGGTCGGCAGGCAGGACGCCAGCTGCTCGGAGGTGCGCGGGCCGTCCTGGCCGACCAGATGCGCCATCACGTGCAGGGCGTCGGAGAGCGGGTTCGCGGTCTTCATGTAACTACGATAGTTACATTTATATCCCCTGTCCAGGGTCCACATTCGTTCCATACGGACACATTTGTCCTATGAAACAGTTCCTTCACATCACTAAACGAAACGCCAATGTGATTTCCGTCGCACTTCAGCGGGAGCTTGGCGGGTCGATACCGCAATGCCCCTTCCCGAGAGTGCTTCCCCATGAATGCGTCTGTCCGTGCTCCGCGCCTGCAGTCCAAGCTGCTCGGCGCGGTGTCTGTTGGCTTGGCCGTGGTCCTGCTGTGCGCGCTGGCTGGCCTGGCCTCCGCCTGGTTCAAGTTGTCCACCGAGGTTCCGCCCGAAGTCACGCACAGCCGCGACGCCGAACGCCTGCAGCGTGAGTTCCGCGGCCAGGTGCAGGAATGGAAGAACGTGCTGCTCCGCGGCCACGACGACGCGTTGCGTCAGCGCCACCTGGACGCCTTCGACAACGAAGGCCAGCTGGTCGAACAGCTGGCCAAGGGCCTGGTGACCAGCCCGGACGCGCGCACGCGTGAACTGGCGCAGGCGTTCATCGGCCTGCACGCGCAGCTGCAGCAGGACTATCACGCGGCGCTGCAGGCATTTGCCGCGGCCGGCTACGATCCCGCCGCCGGCGACACCCTCGTGCGCGGCAAGGATCGCGCGGTGGCGACCGCACTGGATGCATTGAGTACGCATGCCACGCAGGTGGCCGAAGCGGCGCTGGCGGCACGTTCGCAGCAGGCGCGGCAGACCCTGCTGCTGTGCGCGTCATTGACGGTGCTGGCCGCGGTGCTGTTGCTGATCGGCCTGGCCTGGTGGCTGCGGCGCGCCGTCGTGCAGCCGGTACTGGCGGTGGAAGCCGCTGCACGCGCAGTGGCTGCCGGCGATCTGCAGCACGTGGTGCAGGTGCGCAGCCGCGACGAGATCGGACGCCTCGCCCAAGCGATGCAGGCGTTGCAGTCCACGCTGCGCGGCGTGCTGGATGCGCAGGCCGCGATGGCCCAGGCGCACGAGGCCGGCACCATCAGCCATCGCATGGACGCCGCTGCCTTCCCCGGCGCGTTCGGCACCATGGTGGCCGACTGCAACACGCTGGTCGACGCGCACATCCGGGTGAAGATGCGCGCGATCTCGATCATGGGCCGCTACGCCGTCGGCGACCTCAGCCAGGACATGGAACGCCTGCCCGGCGAGAAGGCAGTGATCACCGAAGCGCTGGATGCGGTCAAGCACAACCTCGGGGCGATCAACGGCGAGATCCGCCGCCTGGCCGAAGCGGCGGCCGCCGGTGACTTCAGCCAGCGCGGCGACAGCGCGCGCTTCGAGCATGACTTCCGCGCGATGGTCGATGGCCTGAACCGCCTGATGCAGACCACAGAACTGAACCTCGGCGAAGTCTCGACGATGCTGCGCGCGATCGCCGATGGCCGCCTCGGTGCACGCATGCACGGTGATTTCCAGGGTGTGTTCGCGCGTATCGCCGGCGATGCCAATACCACCGCCACGCAGCTGGCGACCATCGTCACCGACATCAAGCACGCCTCCGGCAACATCCACACCGCCGCCGCGGAGATCGCCGCCGGCAACAATGACCTGTCGCGCCGTACCGAGCAGCAGGCCGCCAATCTGGAAGAGACCGCGGCATCCATGGAAGAGCTGACCTCCACCGTGCGCCAGAATGCCGAGCACGCGCGCCAGGCCAACCAACTGGCGATCGGTGCACAGAGTGTCGCCTCACACGGTGGCAGCGTGGTCGGGCAGGTGGTGGCGACCATGGGTGCGATCGAAACGTCGTCGCGGCAGATCGCCGAGATCATCAGCGTGATCGATGGCATCGCGTTCCAGACCAACATCCTGGCGCTGAACGCTGCGGTGGAAGCGGCACGCGCCGGTGAGCAGGGCCGCGGATTCGCGGTTGTCGCCAGCGAAGTGCGCACCCTGGCGCAGCGCTCTGCGGCGGCGGCAAAGGAGATCAAATCGCTGATCGAGGCGTCGGTGGAACAGGTCGGTGAGGGTGCGCAGCGCGTGCGCGAGGCCGGTGACACCATGGCCGAGATCGTCGCCTCGGTGCAGCGCGTGACCGACATCATGGCCGAGATCTCCGCGGCGTCGCAGGAGCAGAGCGCAGGCATCGAACAGGTCAGCCAGACGGTGATCCAGATGGACGGCACCACCCAGCAGAACGCCGCGCTGGTGGAAGAAGCCAGCGCCGCGGCGCGCAGCCTGGAACAGCAGGCGAACCGGTTGATCGATGCGGTGGATGTGTTCGACCTGTCGGCCACGGCGACAGCGAAGGACGCGTTGGCGCGCGCAGCCTGAGTGATCCGGTTGCCGGCCAGCGGCCGGCACCACCGTGGAGCGCGGACGGGGGTAGTGCCGGCCGCTGGCCGGCAGCGTCCAACGCTACATGGGTGGCGGCATGAACAGTGCGGACCAACGTTCCGCACTCATTACGGCCTGTGGTCGTACACGGCAGTGCAATGCACCGTTGCCGGCATGCACACGGCCGCTGACCTACCCTTTCGTGGATAGTCCCGTCTCCCTCCCCCACTGCTGGAGCCCCTCATGACAGTCCCCGCCTTCGGTCTCGGCACTTTCCGCCTCAAAGACCAGACCGTGATCGATTCCGTGCGCAACGCGCTGGAGGTCGGCTACCGCGCCATCGACACCGCGCAGATCTACGGCAACGAAGCCGAAGTCGGCCAGGCCATCGCCGATTCCGGCGTGCCGCGCGATGAGATCTACCTGACCACCAAGGTCTGGATCACCGCGTTCAAGCGCGAAGCGCTGCTGGCCAGCCTGCGTACCAGTCTGGAAAAGCTGCGTACCGATCATGTGGACCTGACGCTGATCCACTGGCCGTCGCCGAACGGCAAGGTCGACGTGCCGATGGAGGAGTACCTGACCGCACTGGCCGAGGCCAAGGCACAGGGCCTGACGAAGGAGATCGGCATCTCCAACTTCACCATCGCGCAGACCCGCAAGGCGATCGGCATCCTGGGTGCCGGCGCCATCGCCACCAACCAGATCGAGATCCACCCGTACCTGCAGAACCGCCTGCTGGTGAAATTCCTGCAGGACAACGGCGTCCACATCACCGCCTACATGAGCCTGGCCTATGGTGAGGTAATCAAGGACCCGGTGATCCAGGCCATCGCCGGCCGCCACCAGGCCACGCCGGCGCAGGTCGCGCTGGCCTGGGCGCTGCAGCAGGGCTTCTCGGTCATTCCGTCCTCGACCAAGCGCGAGAACCTGGCCAGCAACCTGGAGGCAGCAGCGATCCGCCTGACCGACGAAGACATGGCACAGATCGCCAAGCTCGACCGCGGCCATCGCCTTGCCAACCCGGAAGGCATCGCCCCAGCCTGGGATTGATTCCAACGACGGCGCGCAACTGCTCTGGTAGACGCCGACCCTGGTCGGCGCAGACGTCTGACCGATCGATGAAACACCGTGCCGACCAAGGTCGGCACCTACCAGAACGCGGGGATCATCCCCTGCCCTGCAACAACCACCCACGCATTGCCGCACTGACCTCGTCCGGTTTCTCCATCGGCGCCAGGTGCCCGCAATCGGGCACCACCACCAGCTGCGAGTGCGGCACCATCGCGCGCATTTCCTCGCTCACCGCGAGTGGCGTAATGCGGTCATTGGCGCCACACACGATCAACAGCGGATCACGGTAACCGGCCAGCACATCATGGCCATCGCGGCGTTCCAGTGCGCTCTGGCGCAGGAACACTTCCGCGCCCAGGCGGGCGGTCATGTCACGCACACGTTGCACCAGCACGTAATCATCCAGCCGCGAGGCATCGATGTAGCTGCGCATCAGCACATCACCGAAACCATGGAACTTGCCGGGTAGGCGCACGCTGGCACGTTGGCTGCGGCGCTGCTCGGCCCGCTCGGGTGAGTCGGCGTGGATGGAGGTATCAATCAGCGCCAGCTGCAGGACCCGCTCCGGCGCGATGCGCAGGATCTGCTGGGCCACGAAGCCGCCCAGCGAGAACCCGGCCAGCGCAAAGCGCTCCGGTGCCTGCGCCAGCACGTCTTCGGCCACCGCCTGCAGGGTCTCGCCACGGGTCTGGTCGCCCACGGTGCAGTCGGCGATATCGGCCAGGTCGGCCAGCTGCGCGCGCCACAGCTCGGCATCGTTGAGCAGGCCGGGCAGCAGCAACAGGGGGATACGGTCGGTCATGGGGATATTGTCGCGCCAGCACGGTGACGGAACCATGCCGCAACGGGCGATTGCGTTGTAGAGTCGCGCCATGCTCGACTGCAGCACAGCCCGTCGAGCATGGCTCGACTCTACAGAAGGCAGCGACACGGACGCGACCATGGCAGACCCCTACAACAGCGGCACCCCTTCCCCGCCGGCACTGCGCTTCGACGATGCGCTGGTCACCACCGCCTTCGAGCTGCCCGGCCATCGCGTCGTGCGCAACCTCGGCGTGGTGCGCGGTATCACCGTGCGCTCGCGTTCGATCGTCGGCAACTTCCTGGGCGGTATCCAGACGCTCTTCGGTGGCAACATCACCATCTACACCGAGCTGTGCGAACAGGCTCGCGAGGAAACCTACCGCGACATGGTCAAGCACGCGCGGCAGCTGGGTGCCAACGCGATCATCGGCATGCGCTACGACGCCACTGATGTGATGACCGGGCTGACCGAAGTGCTGTGCTATGGCACGGCGGTGGTGGTAGAGCCGGTGCGGTGATGCAGCCGCCAAGCGTACGCAAAAGCAGCCGAGCGTAGGCTCGGCTCTACAGGAATTACGCCACCGGCGGCACGTCGGGCACCTCGACCTGCTGCACCGGCAAGGTCACCATCATCACCGTCGGGTCGTCCGGGTCCAGCCTGGTCTTGAATCCCAGGCTCTGGCACATCGCCAGCATGGTGCTGTTTTCGCGCAGCACCTGGCCTTCGACCACGTCCAGGCCCAGCCACTTCGCGTACTCGATCATGATCGCCATCAGCCGCCAGCCGATGCCGTGGCCCTTCAGGTCCGAGCGGATCAGGATGCCGTACTCGCCACGGTGGTAATCGGCATCGGCGTGCAGGCGCACTGCGCCCAGCATCTCGCCGCTGCGCGGTTCGATCGCTACCAGCGCGATCGAGCGCGCGTAGTCGAGCTGGGTCAGGCGCGCGATGAATTCGTGGCTGAAGTGCTTCACCGACTGGAAGAAGCGCAGGCGCAGGTCTTCGTCGCTGACGCGGGCGAAGAACGCGCGGAACAGCGCATCGTCTTCCGGCCGCACCGGGCGGACGAACGCGCGGCCGCCATCGGACAGTTCGATGGTGCGCTCCCACTCCTTCGGGTACGGGAACACCGAGAAGCGCGGATGCCCGCGGCCCTTGTGCAGGATGCGCGACGGTGCCACTGCCACGCGCGCGTCGAGGGCGAGGATGCCCTTGCCGTCGACCAGCAGCGGGTTGATGTCCAGCGTACGCACTTCGGGAATGTCGGCGGCCAGCTGTGCCAGCTTGACCAGTGCCAGCGCCAGTGCGCGCTCGTCGGCGGCGGGCACATCGCCGTAGGCCTTGAGGATGCGCGAAGCGCGGGTCTGGCCGATCAGCTCGTGGGCCAGGCGCAGGTCCAGCGGCGGCAGGGCCAGCGCCTTGTCGTTGATCACTTCGACGGCGGTTCCGCCGCGTCCGACCACGATCACCGGGCCGAACGTCGCGTCATCGGCGATGCCGACAATCAGTTCGCGCGCCTTCGGGCGGACGATGGTCGGCTGTACCAGCAGGCCATCGATGCGCGCATCCGGCCGCAGCTGGCGCGCACGCGACAGGATCGCGTTGGCCGCGCTCTGCACCGCCGGCAGCGTGGACAGATTCAGGCGCACGCCGTCCACTTCGGACTTGTGCGGAATGTCCGGCGACAGGATCTTCAGCGCTACGGACGCACCGCGTTCCAGCAGTGGCTGCGCCAGGTCCATCGCCTCATGCGCATCGCGCGCATGCATCACCGGCGCCGACGGGATGCCGTAGGCCTTGAGCAGCTCGTGCGTGGCCAGCGGGTCCAGCCACTGCTGGCCGTTGGCCAGCGCGGCATCGACCAGTGCGCGCGCGGTGGCTGTGTCGACGCTGAAGTCCTGCGGCAGGCTGGGCGGCGTTTCCATCAACGCGTTCTGTGCCTCGCGGTAGCGCACCAGGTGCTGGAAGCCCCGTACTGCTTCGGCCTCGGTCGGATAGGTCGGCACTCGTGCTGCGTTGAGCGTGGCGGTGGCCTGGTCGTCGTTGCCCAGCCACACCGCGAACACCGGCTTGTCGCGATGATGGCGCGGGCGCAGGCCGAGCGTGCGGGTGAGGGCCTGCGCCGCGTCGGCGGACGAGGTAAACGCGGTTGGCACGTTGACCACCATCACCGCATCGTTCTCGTTGTCGGCCAGCAGTGCTTCGATGGCCGACGCATAGCGGTCACCATCGGCGTCGACCACGATGTCCACCGGATTGCTGCGCGACCAGCCCTGCGGCAGCACCGCATCGAGCTTCTCCACCGTGCTGTCGGAAAGGGTGGCCAGCGTGCCACGCAGCGCGATCAGTTGGTCCACGGCCAGGCGGCCGACACCGCCGCCATTGCTGAGAATGGCCAGGCGGCGACCGGGAAAGGTTCCCAGCCGCCCCAGCGATTCGGCAGCAGTGAACAGTTCGTCCAGCGCACCCACGCGCAGCAGGCCGGCACGATTGAAGGCCGCACCATACACATCATCGGCACGCGCCAGGGCCTGCACATGGGTATCGCGGCTGCCCGGCTGCACGCGCTCGGCGCGACCGGACTTCACCACCACCACCGGCTTGGCGCGGGCGGCGGCACGCGCGGCCGACATGAACTTGCGCGCGTCCTTGATCTGCTCGACATACAGCAGGATGGCGCGGGTGCGGTAGTCCGTGGCGAAGTAGTCGAGCAGGTCGCCGAAGTCGACGTCCATCGTGTCGCCCAGCGAAACCACGGCGGAGAAGCCCACCGAGCGCGCCACGCCCCACTCCACCAGCGCGGCGGCAATGGCCGAGGATTCGGAGATCAGCGCGAGGTCGCCGGCCTGCGGGAAGTGCGCGGCGATGCTGGCATTGAGTCGCGCGTGCGGCGCGATGACGCCCAGGCAATGCGGCCCGAGGATGCGCAGGCCATGCTTGCGCGCCACCGCCTCTACCTGTGCGGACAACGAACCCGGGCCTTCGCCCAGGTGCGCGGTGAGGATGATCGCCGCCTGCACGCCACGCTCTGCAGCTGTACGCACCACTTGCGGCACGATCGCCGCCGGCGCGGTGATCACCACCAGGTCGGGCACCCAGTCCAGGTCCTTCAAGCGCTTGACCGTGCGGATGCCATCGATCTCGGCGTGCCGCGGGTTGATCCACGCCACCTTGCCGGGGAAGCCGGTGCCGCGCAGGTTGCGCATCACTGCGCGGCCGGCCGAACGCTCACGCGGGCTGCCGCCGATCACCGCGACCGACTGCGGACGGAATACGGACTGCAGGTGGTAGGTACTCATGCGCCTACGGTACCCAAATTCCGTGGCGATGGGGTCGGAGGAAGGGTCGGATCCCTTTTCGCAGGAAAGGGCTCCGACCCCTGCTGCGGATATCCGGGGTCAGAGCCCTTCGCTGCGCGAAGGGATCCGACCCCGGCGTGCACGTTTTGTTACAGCAGCGTGCCGTGCAGGATCAGCGCGGCGATGCTGAAATAGATCACCAGGCCGGTCACATCCACCAGGGTGGCCACGAACGGGGCCGAGGCGCTGGCCGGGTCGAAGCCGAGGCGCTTCAGGACGAAGGGCAGCATCGAGCCGGACAGCGAACCAAAGGTGACGATGCCGACCAGCGCGGCGCCGATGGTGATCGCCAGCAGGATCCAGTGCTCGCCGTAGTCATGCAGGCCACCCAGCTGCCAGATCACGATGCGCACGATCGCCAGGCAGCCGAGGATGGCACCCAGCACCATGCCGGTCGGGATCTCGCGGATGGCCACCTTCCACCAGTCGCGCAGGCGCAGTTCGCGCAGCGCCAGGCTGCGGATCAACAGCGAGGTGGCCTGCGAGCCGGAATTTCCGCCCGAACTCATGATCAACGGGATGAACAGGGTCAGCACCACCGCGCGCGCCAGTTCGTCCTCGTAGTGCTGCATCGCACTGGCCGTCAGCATCTCGCCCAGGAACAGCACGCTCAGCCAGCCGGCACGCTTGCGCAGCATCTCGAAGAAGCCGATCTGCATATAGGGCTTGTCCAGCGCTTCCATGCCGCCGAACTTGTGCGCGTCCTCGGTGGATTCCTCGATCAGCGCATCGAGCACGTCGTCCACGGTGACGATGCCGAGCATCTGCTGCTGCGCGTCGACCACCGGGATCGCCAGCAGGTCGTGACGGCGGATCAGCCGCGCCACTTCTTCCTGGTCCATCAGCGCGTCCACCGTCACCGGCGGATTGACCTGGGCCACGTCCAGGATCGATTCCTCGGGCAGGCCGGTGATCAGCCGGCGCATGGTCACCACCTGCTGCAGCTGCTGGCTGGCCGGGTCCAGCACGTAGATCGCGTACACCGTTTCACGCGTGCGCTCGACCTGGCGGATGTGCTGCAGGGTCTGCGCCACGGTCCAGCTGGCGGGCACCGCCACGTATTCGGTGGTCATCAGCGCGCCGGCGGTGTTCGGCGGGTAGCTCAGCAGCTTCTGGATGACCTGGCGGGCGTCGGTGCCCAGCAGCGGGATCAGCCGCGCGCGTTCTTCCTCATCCAGCTCGTGGACGATGTCGGTGGCGCGGTCGTCAGCCATCAGCCCGAGCAGGGCAGCGGCGCGTGCCGGCGGCAGCGCGGCCACCAGCTCACCGCTGCGGTGCAGCTCCGGCGCTTCCAGCATCTTCACTGCACGCGGCAACGGCAGCGCGGCCAGCGTTTCCGCGGCGCGGGCCAGTTCCAATGTGTTGAGGAATTCCACCGCATCGGCGGTGTTGTAGTTCGCCAGCGGTGCGGCCAATGCGGCGGCATCGGCCACCGGGCGCAGCAATTGCTTCTGGTTCATCGGTTTTGCCTTGTGGGGGTGCGACCTCGCGCAACGCCAACGCAGGCAAACCGTCCCGATGTCAGGCGGTGGCCATCGCTGGCGTCGAACGAGGTCGACTTCTACTGTCGCTGGACATGGGTTGGGGACTCCGGAATGCGCGTGCCGGCGGTGCGCCGCCAGCGGCGGGCAGTCTGGACCCGCGGGCCATGCAGGTCAACCCGGCATCCCTGCGCCGGGCGCCTGCCGGCCGGTTGTTCTCGTGCATACACCAACCGGCGCGCATAATGGCCGGGTGGCGCTCGCCACGCTTTCCCCACCCGAACGGACGCACTGCGGGCTTCCCCGATGACCAGGTATTCCCATGCATAGCGGCGGTCTGGAACTGGCCCTGGTGCTGCTGCTGGCGGCGGTCATTGCCGTGCCGGTGTTCAAGAAGTTCGGCTTCGGCGCGGTGCTGGGCTACTTGGCGGCCGGCGTGGTGCTGGGCCCGGACGGGCTGGGCTTCGTGCAGGACGCCGACCGCATCCTCGGCGCGGCCGAGATCGGCGTGGTGATGCTGCTGTTCGTGATCGGCCTGGAGCTGTCGCCGGCACGCCTGAAGGTGATGCGGCGCTCGGTGTTCGGCGCGGGCGCGGCGCAGGTGGCGATGTCCGGGCTGGTGCTGGGCGGCCTGCTGCTGCTCGACCACTTCCAGTGGAAGAGCGCGCTGGTGGTCGGTGTTGCGCTGGCGCTGTCATCCACCGCGGTAGGCCTGCAGCTGCTGTCCGAGCACAAGGCGATCAACAGCGACCATGGCCGGCTGGGTTTTGCCATCCTGCTGTTCCAGGACCTGATCGCGATCCCGCTGCTGGCGGCCATCCCGCTGCTGGGCGGGGCGAAGAACGAGACCCTGCGCTGGGAAGACGCCGCCGTGGCCCTCGGCGCGCTGGCCGTGGTGATCCTGTGCGGGCGACCGGTGCTGCGCAAGGTGTTCAGCATCATCGCGCGCACCCGCAGCCCGGAAGTGTTCACCGCCACCGCCCTGCTGGTGGTGCTGGGCACTGCCTGGTTCATGCAGGAAGCGGGCCTCAGCCCCAGCCTGGGCGCGTTCCTGGCCGGGGTGCTGCTGTCCGATTCGGAGTTCCGGCACGAACTGGAAGCGCAGATCGAGCCGTTCAAGGGCCTGCTGCTGGGGCTGTTCTTCATCGCGGTGGGCATGGGCATCGATCTCGACCGCATCGCCGCAGAGCCGTGGCTGATCGCGGCCGGCGTGGCGATCCTGCTGGTGGTCAAGTTCAGCCTGCTGTATGTGATTGGCCGTATTGCAAAGCTCAGTCCGCGGCAGTCGCTGCTGCTGGGCAGCGTGCTGTGGCTGGGGGGCGAGTTCGCCTTCGTGGTGTTCAACGAAGCGCAGCGCGCGCACCTGCTGGGCAACGCCAATCACGATCGGCTGGTGGCGATCGTCGGCCTGTCGATGGCGATCACGCCACTGCTGATGATCGCGCTGCTCAAGCTGCTCGGCCAGGAGAAGGCTCCACCGCGCGGGACCGCCGAGGCCGACAAGGTGGCACCGGACAACCGGCCCAAGGTGCTGATCGCCGGCATGGGCCGCTTCGGCCAGGTGATCGCACGCCTGCTGACCGCACAGAAGGTGCCGTTCGTGGCGCTGGAGGCGAACCCGGACACGGTGGCCGACCTGCGCCGCTTCGGCAACCAGCTGTACTACGGCGACCCGACCCGCCCGGAGATGCTGCGTGCAGCGGGTGGCGAGCACATCGATGTGTTCGTCATCACCGTGGACGACCCGGAGACCAACCTGCGCGCGGTGCGCATGGTGCGCCGGCTGTACCCGGACGCGAAGGTGCTGGCGCGAGCGCGCAACCGCCAGCATGCGTGGCGCCTGATGGACATGTCGGCCGAGCCGTTCCGCGAAGTGTTCGGCACCAGCCTGGAGATGAGCGGGCGCGTGCTGACGGCGCTGGGCGTGGCACCAGACGTGGCCGAACGCCATGTGCAGCGCTTCCGTGAGCATGATGAGCAGCTGCTGCGTGACCAGTACCTGGTGTACGACGACGAGGCCGCGGTGATCCAGACCTCGCGTGATGCGCGCAACGACCTGATGCACCTGTTCGAGGCCGACGCGGAAAGGGACGACAAATAGGCGTGCCGACCAACGGTCGGCACCCACCACAGATTGAGGTTGCGGATTCCGGCAGTAGATCCACGCCATGCGTGGATGCTTTGGCTTCCGGGCACGATCATCCACGCATGGCGTGGATCTACCGGGTCCCGATCAGCCGTTGTCGCGCAGGAACCGCGCCATCGAGGAAACGCCCGGCACGCGCGGCTCGAACTCGCCGGCCACGTCGATGAAGCCACGCATCACCGCGATCTCGCGCGGGCTGCGGTTGAGGCTGTCGCGCGCTTCAGGATCGGCGCCGGCGCGCAGCAGGCGCTGCACCAGCAGCGGCAGGCCATGCAGCGCGGCCAGATGCAGCGGGCCGAAGCCACGCGGGTCGCGTACATCCAGGCTTACGTCCTCGTCCAGCAGGCGCTCCACTGCGGCCATCACCACCTGCTCGTCGCAGGCGGTACCCGGCTCGGCGCGCGCGCCCAGCAGCAGCAGCAGCGGCGTGACAGAACCAGCGGCGGCCTGGTCCGGTTCAGCACCGGCCAGCAGCAGGGTGTCGAGCAGCGCCAGCAGGCGCGAGCGGTCGCGGGCACTGAAACCGTACAGCGCGGCACAGTGCAGCGGACCCAGCTGCTGCGCGTCACCGGCATGCACGTCGGCACCCGCCGTGAGCAGGCGCGCGACGATGTCCGGAAGGCCCAGCGCGGAGGCCAGCATCAGCACCGTCACGCCACCCGGCAGGCGGTGTTCCAGCTTGGCGCCAGCGTCGAGCAGGGCCGAAACGATGTCCACCTGGCGCATGCTGACCGCCGCCGACAGCGGCGTCGCGCCACTGGCCGCCGCGTGCTGCGGATCGGCGCCGCGCGCCAGCAGCAGGTCGGTTACCGCCAGGTGGCCGCCACCGGCAGCACGCAGCAGCGCGGTGCAGCCCTGTGCGTCGACGGCGTCGACGGCGAAGCCCAGATCGATCAGGCGGCGCACTGCATCGACGTCACCGGCCATTGCGGCGGCCGGCAGATCGTCCTCGCGCAGGGTGCGGCGCGGCAACGGCCACACCCGCCAATCGAGCCAGTCGGCCAGATCGCGGCGACCGATCGACAGCGCCACGCCCAGCGGTGTCTGGCCGTCGGCGGCACGTGCTTCCGGCGAGGCACCATGCTGCACCAGCAGCTTAAGCGCGCCTTCGCGGGCCAATGCGGTGGCCAGGTGCAGTGCGGTCATGCCGTGGCTGTCGCGTGCTTCGCGATCAACGCCGGCCTTGAGCAGGGCCTGCTGCAGCCGCAGCCACCCCAGGCGCACCGCCAGCGACAGCGGCGGATCGCCCGCCGGCGAGGCGGCGAACGGATCGGCGCCACGCTCAAGCAGTTCCAGTGCCAGCTGTTCCAGGCCACGCGCGGCCTGGTCGTGCTGTGCGCAGGCAGCAAGGAAGCGCGCCAGGCCACCGCGGCCGGCCGGCGACAGGCCACGCTGCAGCATCACCTGCAACGCCGGCACCGCATCGATGCCGCGCGACAACAGCGCGAACATCGGCGTGTCGGAGCAGGCATCACGCACATAGGGATCGGCGCCGTGGCCCAGCAGCCAGTCCACCGCACGCGGTTCCAGCGCCAACTCCGGATCGAGCAGCAGCCCGCCCAGTTCCTCCGGTTGGCACAGCCTGGCCAGCGCCGCCATGCCGTCGGTGTTGCCGAAGCCCAGAGCCTCGCGCAGCAGGGTCAGCGGCGGACGGTCCGGCAGCAGGCCGCTGGCACTGGCTGCTTCGCCACGATCGGCCAGGCCATCACTGACCGCGGCCGGCAACGGATAGGACGGGTCCAGCAGGGCTACGATCGCCCAGCGGCCGGCCTCGGCGGCGTAGTCCACCGCACGGCGGCCGACCGGATCGGTGGCATCGGCCGCGATGCCCAGTTCGACCAGGCGCTTGATCAGCAGCGGCGAGACATCCTCGGCCATCGCCGCCAGCTGCACCGCATTGCGGCCTTCGCCGTCCACCGCGACCAGGTCCGGCTTGTGCGGCAGCAGGTGCTCGATCACGGCGGCGCGACCGGCACGGGCCGCTTCCAGCCACGGCGTACGCCCCAGTGCATCGCGCGCCTCCAGATTGGCGCCCGCGCCGAGCAGCACGCCGATGATCTCGACATGGCCGGCCAGGGCCGCCTCATGCAACGCACTGCGGCGCTGGCGATCGCGGGCGTCGGCCCGTGCCTTGTGCTTGAGCAGCAGCTGCACGCCCGCCGGATCGTCATCCTCGGTGGCGGCGGCGGCCAGCAGCACCGGGGTGCCATCGGCCGGTTCGCAGCGTGCACCGCGTTCGAGCAGGAAGCGGGCCAGACGCCAGTTGCCCACCTGGCAGGCCACCGCCAGCGGCGACCAGCCATCACGGTTCAGCGCATCGACTTCGGCAGCGGCATCGCGCAGCAGCGCGGCCACGCCCGGGTCGGAACTGCGTGCGGCATGGTGCAGCGGGGTGTTGCCATCACTGTCGGTGGCACGCGAGTCGGCGCCGTTGGCGAGCAGGGTCATCACCGCTTCGGGGCGGCCATGCCAGCTGTCGCGGGTCGCCGCCAGCAGGGGGGTCATGCCCCGGTGCGGCGCATTCACATCGACGCCGCGGGCAATCAGTTCGCGTAGCAGGCGCAGGTCCGGCAGCACCGCGGCCAGCACCGCCAGGCTGCGCTGGTCACGCCAGTTCGGGTCCGGCAGCGCATACGGATCGGCACCGGCCTGCAGCAGCTGCAGGCCCCGGTCGATGCGGCCCTGGCGGGCGGCTTCATACAGCGCCGGTGTCAGTTCCTGCGGCGCCATCGCCTCCAGCGGCAGGACGTCGGCCGCCGCTGCGAACATCGGTTCGGGTTCAGCGCTGGACGCCACCAACGGGCTGGAGCGCAAGGACACCAGCGGCGCAGGCGCGACCCGCTGCAGCAGCAGGTGCAGCACCGGCGACAGCAGTACGACCGCCAGCGCGGCGGGCCAGCGCGCGCTTTCCGGCAACAGGCCCGGCCAGGCCGGCAGCACCACCAGCGCGGCCAGCGCAATGACCAGCGCGGCCACGCCGAGGCCACGCCAAGCAGTCAGGTCGCGCCCCGCCAGCGCCTGCCAGTGCTGGGCCAGGCTGCCATCCAGGCGTTCGACATCGTTCCACAATGGCCAGGTGCGCCAGGCCGCCAGCAGGCCGGCACTGACCAGTACGCTCAGGCCAAGCACTGCCGCCAGGCTGCCGCTGTCACGCAGCGCTGCGAGCGGCCAGGCCAGCAGCAGCGCCAGCAACAGCGGGGCGGCTGCCCACAATGCCAGCAGCGCCGGCAGGTCCTGGCGTGCGACCACCTTCAGCGGCAGCAGCGCGCGGCTGCGGCGCCACCACGATATCGCCAACGCGAACGCGGGCTGCGCCAGTGCGGCAAGGACCGCACCCGGAACGCCGCCCACGGCGGCGCCCAGCGCCAGCACCGCGCCCGCGGCGAGGGCAATTGACAGAATGCGCGGACGGGAGGCGTCAGTCATAGTGGCGCGGCATCAGGCTGGCCACCGACGGCGGCACCTGCAGGTAGAACCCGCGCTCGCTCATTTCGCTGCGGACCTTTTCCGGGTCAGCCTGCGCCAGGCGGCGCTGGGCATCCAGGGCCACCTCCAGGACGAAGGCGAGCGTCCCCAGCGAGGTGAGCAGCGGCGCGGGCAGCGCGCTGAAATCATCGCGTCGGGGAACGTAGACGTAGGTGTCCGGCTTGAGTTGGCTTTTATAGACGTAGGCGTGCATGTCCGCGGGACGATAACCCGGGAAGAGCCATGATTGTGTCGGAAAGCCGACACCGGGGAAAGCCGTCAGCCGACGATGGCGGCGCGATCGGCGGCGTTTCGCCTGTGGGGTTCAGCAATGTGGCGGCGACGTTCAGGCTGCGCCGCCGCCACACGGGCGCTTACTTGACCTTGGCGTAGGTGCCCTTCAGCGCGACACCCGCGAGGATGGCACCGGCGTAGCACTCGTAGTTGGTGCTGCTCTTGAACTCGTTCTTCTTGTAATAGCTGACGATGTCGACCACGGCGTTGGCGCCGCGCGACTTGGCACCGTCCTGCAGCGCGCGCAGTGCCGACAGCGCAACCCAGCGGCAGGCCTCGGCATCGCTCTTGTTGGCGGCGTTGGTCTTCTTGTTGGTCACGTCTTCGCCCAGGCGCTGCTGCACGCTGACCGGCTGGCCGGCCAGATAGAAACGCACGCTGCCGTCGATGCCGGCGTCCTTGGCGGCCTGCGAATTGACCAGTTCCTGCAGGGACTGTTCGACACGCGTGTCGCGGGCGGAAGCGGTGGAAGTCAGGGCCAGCAGCGCGGTAGCCGTGGCGATCATGAGAGTGCGGCGCATCGGAACATCTCCTTGTCGAGGGCGCGGGGTAACGGGAACGGTGTGTTGGCGCAGTGGATCACTCGCTCCAGCGGCGGAACACCAGCGAGGTGTTGATGCCGCCGAAGGCGAAGTTGTTGCTCATCACGTACTCGGCCTGCAGTTCGCGGCCCTGCCCGGTGATGAAGTCGAGCTGGCCACAGCGCGGGTCGACCGCGGCCAGGTTCAGGGTGGGCGCGAACCAGCCGGCACGCATCATCTGGATGCTCACCCAGGCCTCGAACGCGCCACAGGCACCCAGCATGTGGCCGACGTAGCTCTTCAGCGAGCTGATCGGCACGCGGCTGCCGAACACCTGTGCGGTGGCCTGGGTCTCGGCGATGTCGCCGTGGTCGGTGGCGGTGCCATGGGCGTTGACGTAGTCGATCTGCGCCGCGTCCAGGCCGGCGTCCTCCAATGCCAGGCGCATGGCCTGGGCCATGGTGTCGGCGCTGGGCTGGGTGACGTGCTGGCCATCGCTGTTGGTGCCGTAGCCGACCACCTCGGCAAGGATGGTGGCGCCGCGCGCCTGCGCGTGTTCCAGGTCTTCCAGGATCAGCGTGCAGGCGCCCTCGCCCAGCACCAGGCCATCGCGGCCGGCATCGAACGGGCGAGGCGTGGTCTGCGGCGCGTCGTTGCGCACGCTGGTGGCGAACAGCGTGTCGAACACCGCTGCAGCGGTGGCATCGAGCTGCTCGGCACCGCCGGCCACCATCACCGTCTGCTTGCCGCTGCGGATGGCTTCATAGGCCGCGCCCACACCCTGGCTGCCTGACGTGCAGGCGCTGGAGGTGGTGTACACGCGCCCGCACAGGCCGAAGAACACGCCGATGTTGACCGGCGCGGTGTGGCTCATCATCTTCAGATAGGTCGTGGCGCTGATGCCATCGGTGGTGAATTCGTTGAGCATGCGCCCGAATTCGCCGGTGGCCTCGTGGCTGCCGGACGAGGAGC
This sequence comes from Stenotrophomonas sp. pho, assembly GCF_006228405.1. Classification (NCBI taxonomy): domain Bacteria; kingdom Pseudomonadati; phylum Pseudomonadota; class Gammaproteobacteria; order Lysobacterales; family Lysobacteraceae; genus Stenotrophomonas; species Stenotrophomonas sp. pho. The sequence continues at coordinate 4,390,857 of NZ_CP029759.1, forward strand.
CATAGGCCACGCCGGTACGGCCACTGCGCAGCACCGGATGCTCATTCAGGCCGGCCTCGCGCAGCGCCACCTCGGTGGCGCGCACCGACATGATCGCGACCTTGCCCATCGAGCGGGTGGTCTTGCGGTTGTAGTTCGGCGGCAGCTCGAAGTCCTGCGCCGGCGCGGCCAGCTTGGTGTTCAGCCCGGAATAGACATCCCACTCGGGCATCGCACGCACCGCGTTGCGGCAGCTGCGCAGGTGCGCTTCGATGGTCGGCCAGTCGTGGCCGAGTGGACTGATGGCAGCGGCGCCGGTAACCACCACGCGACGATCGGCGGCCATCAGAGCATGCCTCCGTTCACCGAGATCACCTGGCGGGTGATGTAGCCGGCCGGTTCGGACAGCAGGAACGCCACGGTAGCCGCCACTTCGTCCGGGCGGCCAACGCGGCCGGCGGGAATCAGCTTGAGCGCGTGTTCAACCACTTCGTCGTTGAGCATTTCGGTCTCGATCAGGCCCGGGGCCACGCAGTTGACGGTGATCTGGCGGCTGGCCAGTTCCAGCGCCAGGGCCTTGGTGGCGCCGATGATGCCGGCCTTGGCGGCACTGTAGTTGACCTGCCGCGGTTGCCGGCCAGTCCGGAGACCGACGACAGGGTGACGATGCGGCCCGGCTTGCGCCGCCGCACCATCGGCATGATCAGCGGATGCAGCACGTTGTAGAAGCCATCCAGGTTGGTGTGGATGACCTGGTCCCAATCGTCCGCTGACAGCGCCGGGAAGGCGCCATCGCGGGCGATGCCGGCATTGCAGACCACGCCGTAGTAAGCGCCGTGCGCTTCGACATCGGCCTCCAGAGCGGCCCGCGCAGACGCGCGGTCGGCCACGTCGAACACCAGCACGCGGGCCTGCTGGCCCAGTGCCTGGATCTCGGCGACCACCGCCTGTGCTTCATCCACGCGGCTGCGGCAATGCACCACCACGTCGAAGCCATCGCGCGCGATGCGCAGCGCGATGGCCCGGCCGATGCCCCGGCTGGCGCCGGTCACCAGCACGCTTCGATTCCCTGTCATGCCTGTCCACTCTCCAGATAGGCCATCGCGTCGGCCGGTTCGAACACCGACACGTTGGCTGTCGCCCATTCTTCCTCGCCTGCCAGGATGCGGCAGGCGAACATCCCCAATCCATTGTCACCCAACAACTCGCAGCGCGCCTGTACGCGCAGCCGCGAACCGCTGGGGAAGCTGCTGCGCGCGCTGCTGTAGCGGCGGCTGCCGAGCAGGAAGCCCAGCTGCGGTGGCCTGCCGGCCGCACGCGCTCGGCAACCGGCCCAGGCCGCGATGGCCTGCGCCATGTACTCGATGCCGACCCATGCCGGCACCTGGTCATCCTCGACGAACAGGCCGGCCTCGGGCACCACCAGTTCGGCCTCGATGGCGTCCTGGTCCCACTGCGTGATGCGCTCCAGCAGGCACATGTCCTGGCGGTGCGGCACCACGTCTTCGATCGCGTACAGCGTGTTCATCGACGCTCCAGTGCCAGCACGGCATTGCTGCCGCCGAAGGCGAACGAATTGCTCAGCACCCGCCGTGGCGGCTGCGCAAGGCGCGTGCCCGGTGCGACCAGCGGCAGCACCGGCAGTGCCGGGTCGGCCACGCCGTCCCACCAGTGCGGCGGCAGCAGCTGCTGCGGGTTCTCGGCCAGCACGATCCAGCACAGCGCCGCCTCGATGGCACCCGAGGCACCCAGCGTATGGCCGGTCAACGGCTTGGTCGAACTGGCCGGCACGTGGCTGCCCAGCACCTGCGACACGGCCAGGCTTTCCATCGCATCGTTGTGGCCGGTCGCGGTCCCATGCAGGTTCACATAGTCCACTTCGCCGGCGGCCCAGCCAGCACGCTGCAGCGCCTGCTGCAGGGCGTCGATGGCGCCCAGGCCCTGCGGGTCCGGGGCGGACATGTGGTGGGCGTCGGCCGACTCGCCCCACCCCGCCAGGCATACCGGGCCGGGTTCGCGGGTGAGCAGGAACAGCGCGGCGCCTTCGCCGATGTTGATACCAGTACGATGCTGCGAGAACGGATTGCAACGTTGGGCCGAGACCGATTCCAGCGCGCTGAAGCCGGCCACGGTGAAGCGGCACAGCGAATCGGCGCCACCGGCGATCACCGCATCGACGATGCCGGCGCGCAGCATGCGTGCGGCCGACATCAGCGCCTTGGCACTGGACGAGCAGGCAGTGGACAGGGTCCATGCCGGCCCCTGTGCGCCACTGCGCTGGCGCACGAACTGCGCGGCGGTGCCCATTTCCTGCTGGGCGTAATCAAAGCCCTGCGGCCACTGGCCCTGTTCGGCGTGGCTGCGCAATGCCTGCTCGGATTCACCAATGCCCGAGGTGCTGGTGCCCAGCACCACCGCTACGCGCTCGGCACCGTAGCGGGCGATCGCCGCAGCCACTGCCGGCGCGATCTGAGCCAATGCCACGTCCAGCAGGGCATTGTTGCGCCCGCGCAGGGCCACCGGCAGGTCATCCAGCGCCGGCAGCGGCGTGCGTACTTCCCCCAGCGCCAGGGTGCGCCCCGGCAACAGGCTGTCGTTGTCGCTGAGCCCGCCCGGCGCGTCGGCGAACAGTGCCGACGTCACGGCGGCGCGGCCAGCGCCGAGTGCACAGACCACACCCAGGTCGTTCAGGTAGATCGGTGCGCTCATCGGTCCGGCCCGGCCATGTCGATCGATTCGATGCGCAGCGCATAGCCTTCGGCGCGGTTGTCCAGCTGCACGCTGCCATCGTCCAGCCGCTGCAGGTGCAGCCACACGGTGCCCTCACGCGACAGGCTGCGCTGATGGCCATCATCACTGACCTGCCAGCCCGCCGGCAGCACGGCGGCAATGGCCGCAGTCGGCCACAGCGCGAACTGCAGGTCATCCAGCACGCGCTCGGCGCGCACCTGCGGTGGCAGCCATGGCGCGCGCTGCTGGGTCAGCTGCTGGCCGTCCCATTGCAGGCGCACGCCGGTCTGGCCCATCGCCTGCACGGCCAGCTGCACCTGCTGGGCGTCGGCTTCCAGCAGCGCGTCGAGATCGCGCTCATGCGTGCCGAAGCGGAAATGCAGCTGCTGCTGCAGCGCCAGCGGCGCCGGCAGGCTGGCCGGCGCCAGGCGCAGCGGCGGCAGTTCCACCTGCGGTTTCGGCATGCGGCCGGCACAGGCGGCCAGCAGCAGGCACAGCAGCAGCACCGCAGTACGGGCAATCACGCGCCGCACAGCTGCTCCAGCACGCGCATGCGGCGGCCGCTGTCGTCGGCCACGTAAGGGTTGTTGGTGTCCCAGGCGTAGCCGGCCAGGATGGAGCTGATCATGTCGCGCACTTCGGGCTGCTGTTGCGGGTGGTAGATGATCTTCTGGAAACCGCCCTCGTACCAGCTTTCGACGAAGCGCCGGAAGGTCTTCACGCCGGCACGCAGCGGGATCGAGAACTCAGCCTCCCAGTCCACGGCCTGGCCGGCATAGCGGCGCTTGAGGCATTCACTGGCCAGCTGCGCGGACTTGAAGGCAATGGTCACGCCGGAGGAGAACACCGGATCGAGGAACTCGCCGGCGTTGCCCAGCAACGCGTAACCGGGCCCCCACAGCGAACTGACGTTGGCCGAATAGCCGGTGATGCGGCGCACCGGCAGCACCGCCCATTCGGCGTTGGCCAGCAGGCGGGTCAGGTTGGGGTCCTCGCCAACGATGGCCTGCAGCTTCTGCAGGTCGTCACCCTCGTAGCGCTCGAAGAACGACGGCTCGGCGACCACGCCCAGCGAACAGCAGCCGTTGGAGAACGGAATCGTCCAGTACCAGACGTCGATGTGCTCGGGTGGGTGGTGATCAGGATCTTGTTGCGGTCGAAGTCCGCTTCGGCCGGAATGTTGTCGCGCACGTGGCAGAAGATCGCGCCGCGCACCGGGAAGTTGGACGGCGACTCCAGCTGCAGCAACCTCGGTAGCAGCCGCGCGAAACCGGAGGCATCGAGGATGAAATCGGCCTCGATGCGGTATTCACTGCCGTCCGGGCGGCGCACCGTCACCGCCGGTTGCTCGCCCGGCTCGACCGCAAGCACTTCGTCGCCGAAGCGCAGCGTGGTGCCCATGCGCTCGGCACCGCGTGCCAGCACGTTGTCGAAGTCGGCGCGCTGCACCTGGTAGGTGGTGCCCCAACCCGGCGAGAACTTCTTCCTGAAGTCGAATGCAGTGCGCGCTTCGCCGTGCACGAAGGCGGCACCGTTCTTGTACTGGAAGCCCGCCTCGACCACATCCTGCAGCAGGCCGGCCGCCTCGATGTACTCCATGCTCTGCGGCAGCAGGCTTTCGCCGATGGAGAAGCGTGGGAACTGCTGGCGTTCCAGCATCAGCACCTGGCGGCCCTGCTGGCGCAGCATCGCCGCAGCCACCGCACCGGCCGGGCCCGCGCCGATGATCAGGATTTCAGTACGTTCGACAGCATCCACAGCAGTGTTCATCGGTGCGTCCTTGTTGCTCGATCAAGTGGAAAGAAGGAAGTCGGAAACAGGTTCAGGCCGGCGGCAGATCGTGCGGCGGCGGACGGAACAGCGGCGAGATCAGCCAGACCAGGCCGATGCCGAACAGCAGGGTCAGGCCGAACGCGCGCAACGCTGGGGTCTGCGACAGGCCCAGCAGGCCGAACGACAGCCAGGTGCTGGCCGCGCCCACGCACACGGCCAGCCATGCACTGGCGTCGCCGCGGTGCTCGATCAGGAAAATGCCGTAGTCGATGCCCATGCCCAGCAGCAGCATCAGTGCCAGCACGTTGAACAGCTGCAGCGGCTGGCCGAACAGGCCCAGCAGGCCCAAGGTCAATGCGCCGGCAATCAGGGTCGGCGCGAACACGCGCCAGGCCTGGCGGCGGTAGCGCAGCCACAGCGCGCCGAACACCAGCACGATGCCGACCAGCAGCAGCCCGCCCATCAGCTTGCGGTAGTGGCCCAGCAGCTGCGAGAAGTCGGCGGTGCGGTCCACCCAGCGCACACCCGGCAGGCCTTCGGCCGCCCCGCGCAGGGTGGCCAGCGCATCGGCGCGCGACAGGTCATCGACCATCACCACGCTGATCATCTGCCCGCCGACCTCGCCCACCCACAGGTGGCGGAACGGCTGCGAGGCCGGCGAGGCCAGGAACGCCTCCGCGGTCAGCGGCGTAGCGGCGAAATCCGGGCGCGGCAGCGGTTCGCCGACCGCCTCGGACACCGCGTCCAGCACGCCCGGTTCCACCTTGGCGGTCAGCGCGGCATCGGCCTGCTGGCGCGCTGGCGACGGCAGCCAGTCGCTGATCGCACGGTAGCCACCAATGCGCTTGTCGTTGGCCAGTACACGCAGGCGTTCGGTCAGCGCTTCTTCGCGCTGCAGCAGCTGTGCGGCGTCACTGCCCTGCACCAGGTAGAACTGCGCCGGGCTGGGCATGCCCAGCAGCTGGCTCAGGCGGATCTGCTGGGCCATCAACGCCGGCGGCGAGGACTGCAGGCTGCGCAGGTCGTCGTTGCTGTTCAGGCGGGCAATGCCGATGGCAGACAGCGCCAGCGTGATCACCACGAACACCGTCACCGGCCGGCGGCCATGCAACCGCGGGAAGCGCTCCAGCGTGTTGCCCAGCCACTGCGAGAAACGGGTCTGGCGGATCTCACCGCCATCCAGCCACGGGAACCAGAAAATCACCGTAAGGAAGGCGGCGGCCAGGCCGACCACCGAGAACAATGCCATCTGGCGCAGGCCGGGAACGGGGCCAGGCCCAGTGCCAGGTAGGCCAGCGCGCTGGTCAGCAGGGCCAGCCACAGGCCGGGCAACAGGTGCCGCAGCAGCTTCCAGCGACGATCAGCCGGTTCGGCCTGGCGCGAAGCGAACCAATGGATGCCGTAGTCCTCGGCCACGCCCACCAGCGACGCGCCGAACACCAGGGTGAGCACGTGCACCTTGCCGAACACCAGTACGGTCACCGCCAGCGCCACGCCGCAGCCGATCAGCAACGACGCGGCGACCAGCAGGATCGGCCGCAGCGAACGGAACGCCAGCCACACCAGCAGCAGCACTGCGGCCAGCGAGCCCCAGCCGATCGTGTTGATCTCCTGGTTGGCCTGCACCGCCGCCGCTTCGGCGTGCAGCGGCACACCCGCATGCAGGATTTCCAGCTCGGGCGCCGCCGCCCTGGCGGCCAGCCCGGCACGTTCCAGCAGGCCGTCGAGATGGCGCTCGCCGTCAAGCTGGAACGCCGACCCCGGCGTATCGAACTGCAGTACGGCCCAATGCCTGCCCTCGGCTTCGAGCAGGCCATCATCGCCCAGCCGCAACCCCGACCCCTGCGCCTGCTGCTGCCACCATTGCGGCCACAGCGAGAGCGGGTCTTGCCGCCAATCGGTCAGGCGCGGTGCGCCCATCGGACCGTACAGCGCAGCCAACGCCTGCTCGGCCAACGCGCCCGGCTCGCTGCCCTGCAGCTGCTCGCGCTGGGCCGGGGTCAGCAGGCGGTCGCGGTACGGCGCGTAGAACGCGCGCGCCTCGTCGAACCAGCCTTCGATCGAACCACTGGGCACCAGCAACGCGCTGTCGGCATCCGCCGCCATCGCCGCAGCGAACGCCGCCTGTGCGCGCTTGGCGGCGGCGCCATCCTTGCTGCCCAGCAGCACCACCACCTGGCGCGAGCTGCCGTCGGCGATGCGCCGGGTGACGTCACTCAACAGGCGGTCATGCGCGTCCTGCGGCAGCAGGGCGAGGATGTCGGTGTCGATCCGCGACTGCTGGCTCCACAGGCGCCATTGCTGCGCACCCAACACCAGCAGGAGCACCAGCCAGGCGATGCCCAGCCAGTGCCACCAGCGCCGCAACCGGTCCGGCCCGTTCGATGCTGCCCCTCACTCAAAGCGGCGTGCCTCGTCGGCGGTGAGCGTGGCCGGCGCTTCGCTCAGTGCACTGAACTGGATCTGCGTGCGGTCCTTGTTGGCCTCGACGATCTCGACCTGGCGCACGTAGCGGTCACCTTGCAGGGTCAGCGACTGGAACGCCTTGGCCAGCATCGCCGACTTCGGCGTCAGTCGCAGCCGCCAGCCCTGCCCTTCACGGCTGGCCGCCACGTTGAACTGGCCGGACAGCGCCTGCACGTCGCCACTCATCAGCGCGAACATGATCGCGTTCACCGAACGCATCGCCGGCTGCTGCCGTGCATCGAGCTCGACACGGGTGCTGCCATCGCGCTGGCGGCTGAGGATGCGGTCGGCTGTGACCACCACTTCGGAGGGGAACGGCTTGAGCGTGGTCCAGATCACGCCATGCTGGCGCGCGACCACGAACCGGCCCTGCGAGCGCAGCGGGTTCTTGAAGCCGCTGACCTGCTTTTCCTGGCTGAACTGGCCACGCAGCACGTCCGGCCGCGCCACCGCCTGGGTGATCGCATCGATGGCGCGGTCGGCGGCCTGCACCTGCGGTGCGGCAATGAACATCAGCGCGCACAGCAGCACGCTGGAAAGACGGGCAAGCATGTTCACGGCGCAGGCACTCCCAGGCGTTCCCACAGTACCGGCGGGCACTGGTACAGCATTTCCTTGCTGGCCGCGTCCACCGCGACCTGGATGGTCATCGCGCGGGTCAGCACCTGGCCGCTCTGCGCATCGACGATTTCGTACTCGATCTTCAGCCGGTTCTCCCATTCCACGATGCGCGCAATCACGCGCAAGGCCTGGTTGAACAGCAGCGGGCGCACGTACTTCACCCGGGCATCGACCACCGGCCACAGGTAGCCCGATTCGAGCATCTGCGGGTAGTCGTAGTCATAGCGCCCGAGCAGCGCGCAGCGCGCGATCTCGAAGTACTTGAAGTAGTTGCCATGCCAGACCACGTTCATCGGATCGCAGTCATGGAAGGCGGGGGTCAGCGCAATCTCGCCGACCCGTTCGATGGCCTCATTCACCGGCATACAGCTCCCAACGTTGCGCGCGGATCTCCACCAGCAGTTCCCGCAGTTCGCGATCCAGCGCGCGGTCTTCTTCAACCAGGGCGATGCGCTGCCCCAGGTCGGCGTACATGTCGGCCAGACTGCCATGCAGCTGCGCGTTCAGGCCAACCCGTTCGCGCAGCGCCAGGCCCTGGCGGGCGGCGATCAGCATCGCGGCCACCACTTGCTCGGTCAGCTCGATCACGCGCAGGCAGTCGCGCGCGGCGATGGTGCCCATGCTGACCTTGTCCTGGTTGTGGCACTCGGTGGAGCGCGAAAACACGCTGGCCGGCAGGGTCTGCTTCAGCGCTTCGGCCGTCCAGGCCGACACGCTGATCTGCAGCGCCTTCAGGCCGTGGTTGATGGCCGCGCGCGGGCCCGTGGCCGCCGACAGGTTGGCCGGCAGGCCATGGTTGTAGCGGGCATCGACCACCAGCGCCAACTGGCGGTCGAGCAGATCGGCCACGTTGGCTACGGTGTTCTTCAGGGTGTCCATCGCCAGCGCGATGTGGCCGCCGTAGAAGTGGCCGCCATGCAGGATGCGCTCGCCATCGGCATCGATCAGCGGATTGTCGTTGGCGCTGTTCAGTTCGGTTTCGATCAGCTGGCGCAGGAACGGCAGGCTGTCCTCCAGCACGCCGATCACGTGCGGCGCGCAGCGCAGCGAGTAGCGGTCCTGCAGGCGCTGTTCATTGCGCGGCGGACGCTCGCTGTGCAGGTCGCTGCGCAGACGCGCGGCGATGCGGCCCTGGCCCGGATGCGGCTTGGCCGCGAACAGGGTTTCGTCGAAGTGGTGCGCGTTGCCGTCGCTGGCCAGCACGTTGAACGCGGTCAGGCGCGTGGCCATGCGCGCCAGGTAGTCGGCGCGCTGCCAGGCCAGGCAGGCCAGGCCGGTCATCACCGCTGTGCCGTTCATGATCGCCAGGCCTTCCTTCGGCCGCAGCTTCAGCGGGGTCATGCCGATCTTCGCCAGCACCTCGGCCGCCGGCTGCACGCGGCCATCGTGCAGCACCTCGCGCTCGCCACACAGCACCGCAGCCACGTACGACAGCGGGGTCAGGTCGCCGCTGGCACCGACCGAGCCTTCGGCCGGGATCATCGGCAGCACATCGTGCTGCAGCAGCGTGGCCAGGCCTTCCAGCAGCGGCACGCTGACACCGGACATGCCGCGCACCAGCGATGCCAGGCGCGCGGCCAGCACCGCACGGGTCTCGACCGGGTCCAGGTAGCGGCCCAGGCCGCAGCCATGGTAGGTGTACAGGTGGTGCGGCAGTTCAGCCACCAGTGCCGGCGGGATGTTCACCGTGCACGAATCGCCATAGCCGGTGGTCACACCGTAGATCACGCCATCCTCGCGCAGCAGGCGGTCAAGGAAGTCGGCACCGCGCTGGATGTGTGCGCGGAACGCCGGCGCGTCGCTCAGTGCGCCCTCGCACTGGCGCTGGGCCAGGGCAACCACGTCTTCGATGGTCAACGGTGCATCGCCAAAGCGGCACACGGGTACGGCGTCAGTCGTCATGCGGAGCCTGATCCCAGAAGGGGAAGAAATTGAACCAGTCCAACGGGGACTGGATGACCTGGAGTTCCAGCCAGCGCGCGAAGCGCTGTGCCTGTTCGGCAAGTGCCGCGTCGCGCGAGCCGCGCGGCAGCACGATGCGTTCGGCGAATTGTTCAAATGCCACGCGATAGCCCTCGCCCTGGTGCAGGCAGGCCATGGTGTAGACCGGGCAGCCCAGCGCCGCGGCCAGCACATAGGCGCCGATCGGGAATGGCGCGCGATGGCCGAGGAAATCGGCGGTGACGCTGCGGCCGCCCTGCACCGGCGTGCGGTCGCCGACGATGGCGACGAAGCCACCGGCCGCCACGCGCTCGGCCAGCATCACCGCGGTGGCCGGCCCCATTTCGGTCACCTGCACCAGCTCCACCGCCGCCAGCGGGTCCAGCCGCTGCAGCAGGCGATTGAAGCGCTGCGCATGCGCCGTATGCACCAGCACGGTGATGCGGAACCCCGGCACCTGTTCGGCCAGCACCTGGCACAGTTCCAGGCAGCCGATGTGCGCGGTGAGGATCAGACCGCCTTCGCGGCGCGCGATCTTCTGCAGCACCAGGTCGCGGTGCAGGTGAATACGGTTGGCCGGGTAGCGCCCGCCCAGGCCGAGGATCTTGTCCAGCATCGTGTCGGCGAAGGCGAAGAAGTGGCACAGGCTGTCGCGCCGGGTCGGCGCGCGGCCGAGCACACCGCTGTATGCCTGCAGCCGCTGCAGGTACTGCATCGAGGCCTGTCGCCCCACACGGTTGCCCAGCCAATGGCAGGCCACCACCGGCCACGCGCACAGGCGGAATGGCCAGCGCCCGAACCAGCGGTGCACCCAGCACAGGAATAGCACGCCGGCCACCGACGTCGATTCGCCGATATCGGCCCAGTGCGGGGCATCCTGCGCGGTCGCCATCTCAGCGCTGCCCCTGCAGGCGGCGCCACAGCAGCCGCGGTGCGCGCCAGAGCATGCCGAAGAACAGGCGGGTGTGCATGCGGCTGATGCGCACGTTGTCGCGCCACACATCGAAGTGCGACACGCCATCGGCGGGATAGGTCACGCGCGTGGCCAGGTGCTCGACCGGCAGCTGGCGCCAGTACAGGCGCACCATCACTTCAGTATCGAAATCCATGCGCCGGCCGATGGTCTCTTCACCGATCAGGCGCAGCACCGGTGGCAGTGGATACACCCGGAAGCCGCACATGGTGTCGCGCAGGTGCAGCGACAGCGTGTTGATCCAGACCCAGACGTGGGTGGCGTAGCGGCCATACAGGCGTGCCTTGGGAACACTGGCGTCGTAGGCCGGAATGCCGCAGATCACCGCGTCGGGATGCACACGCGCGGCCTCGATGAAGCGTGGCAGGTCAGCGGTATCGTGCTGGCCGTCTGCGTCGATCTGCAGCACGTGGCTGTAGCCACGCGCGCCGGCTTCAGCAAAACCGGCCAGCATCGCCCCACCCTTGCCCTGGTTGGCGTCCAGGCGCAGCAGGTCAACGCCCTGGCGCTGTGCCAGCGTGCGCAGCACCGCCGCGCACGCCTCATGCGAACCATCGTCGACCAACAGGCAAGGCAGGCCAGCGGCCTGCACACCGTCGACCACCGCCACGATGGCGTGCTCGTGGTCGTAGACGGGAATCACCACCAGTGGCGCGAACGCGGCACCGGCAACGGCCGGGTCAGTCCGCATCGGCGAAGACCACCTTGCCGCTGGCATGCACACCGTGGCTGGAGGTATAGCGGAAGGCCAACACGTTGCGTGCGGCATCCCAGTCCAGCTGCAGGGTCAACTCATCGCCGGGGCGGGCCACGTGCTGGAACTTCACCGCGTCCATGCGCAGGAACGCGCGCGGCATCGCAAATGCCTGGCGGCCGAAACGCATCGCCCAGTCCAACTGCGCAACACCGGGCAGGATCGCCGCCTGCGGGAAGTGGCCCTGGAACGGCCGCAGCGCCGGGTCGAGGGTCATGCGCAGCGTGGCGCTGGCGGCGTCGCGGCGGTCCCAGACCGGCACCGGCATCAGTGGCTGGAACAGCGCCGCCAATGCCGCCTGGGTCACCTTGCCCTGCGCGTTGATCGGCAACGCCTGCACCAGGCGCCAACGGCGCGGCCGGGTCACCGCGTCATGCGCATGCGCCAGACGCGCGCCCAGGCGTTGGCCCAGCGCACGGCGCGCGGCGTCGCCGCCCTCCAGCAGCGCCGGATCGGCCGGAACCACCACGGCGGCCAGCTGCTCGCGCTGCCCGGGCAGCACCAGCACGCGCACGTCATCCACTTCGGCGTCTTCGCGCAGCGCGCGTTCCAGCGCATCCAGCGAGACGCGGCGCTCTTCGATCTTGACGATGCGGTCGGCGCGGCCCAGCAGCCGGAAACGGCCATCGGCCAGGGCTTCCACGCGGTCCTGGGTGCGCCACCAGCCGGGGGTTTCCAGATGCGCCGAGGCCACCGCCAGGCAGCCGTCGTCGATCCGCCACTGCACACCCGGCAGCGGCTGCCACGGCGGCAGGTCGGTGTCCCAGCGGCGCCAGGCGATACCGCCGGTCTCGCTGCTGCCATAGACCTCGGTCGGGGCCACGCCCAACCACTGCCGCACGTGTCGCGCCGCGTCCTCCGGCAGCGGGCCACCGGAGGAGAACACCGCGCGCAGGCGGCCATGCAGGCTGGCCCAGTCGAGCTGCTCGGGCAGGCGCTTGAGATGGGCCGGCGTCGCCACCAGCACCGTGTCGGTACCGGCCAGCGCACCCACCAGGTCTTCGTGGAAGAACCGACGCGGATGGATCAGGCGGCCGGCGGCCAGCGGCCACAGCACGCGGAACAGCAGCCCGTAGATGTGCTGGTGGGACACCGTGCCGTGCACCTCCGCGCCATCCAGCTGCGCACCGAACGCGGCCTGCAGCGCTTCCACCTCGCGCGCCAGCTGGTCCAGGCGCTTGCCGATCGCACTGGGCTGGCCGGTGCTGCCGGAGGTGAACACGCACAGCTCGCAGGCGCGCTCGTCCAGCGCCTGCAGTTCGTCGTCCAGTGTGGCGTCCAGCGCCGCCAGCGGGCGGTAGTCGGCCGGTACGTCGCCCGCGAAACCGCTCACCTGCGGCTGCAGCGCCTGCAGCGTGGCCGGCAGGTTGTCAGCGGCCAGGAACACCCGCTTGCCGGCATGCCAGGCGCCGAACAGCGCCGCAGCGAAGGCCACGGCGTCATCGAAATACAGGGCCCAGTCCCGGCCTTCAGCCGCCGCAAAGGCGGCGCGCCAGCCCCGTACGCGCTGGCGGAAGCAGGCGTGGTCAACCATGTCTCCGTCGCACAGGCCGACGCTGCGCTGCGGCCGCGCCTCCAGCAGCAGCCGGTCCAGGGCAATCCACTCAGCCATGCGCGTGCGCCGCCTTCACCCGCCGCCGCACCAGCCACTCACCTGCGAACAACACGCCCATCATCACGTACGCCAACAATCCGTTGTAGAGCATCCAGACCCGGTCCGACGCGTACAGCGCGGTCAGCAGGGCCAGGCTGCCGTTGAGAACGAAGAAGCCACACCACACCTGGGTGACGCGGCGGGTATAGGCCACCGCGAACGGGGGCAGGTCCGGTTCCTGCAGCCGTGCCAGGCGCTCCACCAACGGCGGCCCGAAGCGCAGGCTGGTGCCGAACACCGCCAGCATCACCGCATTGACCAGCGCCGGGTACAGCTTCAGCGGCAGGGCCTGGTTGAGCACGGTGGCCAGCACCGCCAGCAGGCCGGTGCCGGCGGCGGCGGCCCACCACAACGGCTGGCGCGTGCTCAGCGCACGCAGCAGGGCCAGGGTGAACAGCAGCAGCGACAGCCAGCGCGGCTCGAAGCGGCCCATCGCCAGGTACACCAGCAGCGGGTAGGCAAGCGAAATCGCTGCCACCACGACGGTACGTGCGCGAGCCATGGCGAAGCCGCCGGCGCTGCGGTCAGGCGGCTGCCTGGTCCGGCAGCAGTCCATACACGACATCAACGATGTCCTGCACGGTGCGCACGGCCTTGAACGCTTCCGGCTGCAGGTTGCGGCCGAGCAGTGGCTTGAGCTGCACGATCAGGTCGACCGCATCGATGCTGTCGATGTCCAGGTCGTCGTAGAGCCGGGCCTCGGGGGTGATCCGGGCGGTTTCAATCTCGAAGCTGTCGGTCAGGATGCTGACGATGCGTTCGAACAGTTCATTCTTGGTCATGGCTATTCCTGGCGCCGTTACGACTGGCGGGCGGCGACGAACTCGCCGAGCGCGCGCACGCTGGAGAAATGGCGACGGGTTTCTTCCGAATCGGCCGAGAGGCTGACACCGTACTTCTTCTGCAGCGCCAGGCCCAGCTCCAGCGCGTCGATCGAATCCAGGCCGAGGCCCTCGACGAACAGCGGCGCGGTCGGATCGATGTCCTCCGGCGTGATGTCCTCCAGCGAAAGGGAGGAAATGATCAATTCCTTGATCTCGTGCTCAAGTGCTTGCACGGGGCGGATCTCCAGACAGGTCGAAATAACGAGAAAGGTGCTCGGTGACGCGGCGGGCTGCCAAGGCATCCCCCCTTGGCGAGTCGTCATCGGCCAGGAAGGGCGCGATCGGGATATCTTCGCCGATCTGCAGCCGAACGTGAAAGCGACGTGAGGGGACACGATACCACTTCTGTCCCTTGGTCAACGTGGGCGGGGTGCAGGTGATCCGCACCGGGGTGATGTCCAGCCGGCCACGGACGGCGATGTTGGCGGCCCCGCGCTGCAGCCGCGGCGGCTGGCCCGGCACGCTGCGGGTGCCTTCGGGGAAGATCACCAGGGTGCCGCCGGCGTGCACCGCCGCCACGCAGTCATCGACCAGGCCAGCGCCATCGTCATTGGAGATGTAGCCGGCCGCCCGCACCGGACCGCGCATGAACGGGTTGCAGGCCACGGCCCGTTTCACCACGCAATCGGCGTTGGGCAGCAGCGAGATCAGGCAGACCACGTCGATCAGGGTCGGGTGATTGGCCAGCACCAGCAAACCGTCGCGCTGCAGGCGTTCACCGCCCTCGATCTGGTAGGTCATCACCCCCAGCGCGCGCATCAGGCGCAGATGGCTGGCAAAGGCAACCTGAACCACCCGGCGCGCCCGGCGGCGACGGACCACCGGGTCGCGCATCAGCAGCAGCACCGGCATCACCAGCACGCCCAGCAGCAGGCCACCCATGCCGAATGCGGCAAAGCTCAGGCCGGTGCCGAGCACCCGCCAGGCATGATCGAGGCGGCGCAGCGCCTCAGCCACGGCGCGCCCAGTGCCAGCGCTGGCCGTGGGCCACGTGTTCCAGTGCCGGCGCGCCGGACAACAGGAACCGGTGCAGGTCCAGCGCGTGCGGCAGCGCGCCCGGGCGGTGGCAGGGGCCTCCGGCGCCGCCTCCCACTGCAGGGAGAGGGTCGGCTGGCCCGGCATCGGCGCCGTCAAACGCCAACACCAGGCAAAGAACGGGTCGGGTTCGTCGGCGAACGTCGCGTAAATCTCGGGAAGGCGCGACTCATACACCACGACCCGAACTTCGCGGGCGCCATCGGCGAGCAGACCGGCCGCTTCCAGGCAGGCGGTTTCGACCGTGGCCTGGCCGGAAGCCAGCGCCAGGTAGTTGCCACGGTGGCCGCGCGCGATCGAGTACAACGCCGCGATCGCGTTGTGCACCGACAGGCCGAACCCCGTCGGTGACAAGGGCTGATCACTGGCCAGCGCCCCCAGCAGCTCCATCGAACGGGCCACGTCGCCGTGGCGGCTGGCGAACACCAGCGGGACCTGGTTGTCCGCCCCCTGCCCATCCTCGCACCAGCAGGCAGCCTGGATCGCCATCCGGCCCAGCCGCTCGATGCGGCGGCGCTGCATTGCCGGGATCTCGGCCAGCGCCGGCGTGTCTTCGCCAACCGGCGGATACGGCGCATCGGCCCAGCCCAGCCACTGGCTACGCTCGCTCAGGCCGGGCGCCCAGGCAGCCCAGTCGACGATGGAGAATTCGATCATTTAGCGAAGGTGCTTCAACGGGAGAACGATAGGCACGAGCCATTACGGCGACGCGCGGCGGCCCCCAGTCCTGCAGCCGTGCGTCCGTCCAGGACGTCGCCGGCTGCCCCCCTGGCTGCCGGAAAGGAGCGCACGCTAGCACGTCCTGCACGGGGTGTGCAGGTTTCACATTCCCCAACACGGGAGCCGGCACCGGCGGCCCCCGCTTCAATCGATCAGTGGTAACCGGTATCGGCGTGCACCTTGCCGCGGAACACCCGGTACGACCACGCCGTGTAGCCGAGGATGACCGGCAGCAGAATGACCAGCCCGACCAGGGTGAAGCCCAGCGAGGAGGCCGGCGCGGCGGCCTGCCACAGGGTCATCGACGGTGGCAGCAGGTAGGGCCACATCCCCAGCACCAGGCCGAGGAAGCCAAGTACGAACAGGGCCAGGCTGAGCAGGAACGGCGGCAGGTCACGGCGCGGGTGGGTGGCACTGCGCCACAGCGCAGCGGCTACCGCCAGGGTCAGCAGCGGCACCGGCGACAGCCACCAGAAGTTGCCGTCGCTGAACCAGCGCGCCATCAACCGCGAATCGAGGAACGGCAGCCAGCTGCTGACCAGGCCCATCGCCGCGATCACCGCCACCACCAGCGGCCGGGTCATCTGCCGCGCCAGCGCCTGCACGCGCCCTTCGGTCTTCAGGATCAGCCAGGTGCTGCCCAGCAGCGCATAGCCGGCCACCAGCGCGGCACCGGTCAGCATCGCGAACGGGCTGAACCAGGCGAACGGCCCGCCCTGATAGACACCGTCCACCAGCGGGATGCCCTGCACCAGGGTGCCCAGGATCACGCCCTGGGCGAACGTCGCCAGCAGCGAACCGAGGCCGAAGGCCACGCTCCACAGCCGGCGTGACCGATGTGCCTTGAAGCGGAATTCAAAGGCCACGCCACGGAACACCAGCGCCACCACCAGCACCAGCACCGGCAGGTACAGCGCCGACAACAGCACCGCATAGGCCCTGGGGAAGGCCGCCAGCAGGCCGGCACCACCCAGCACCAGCCAGGTCTCGTTGCCGTCCCAGATCGGCGCGGCGGTGTTCATCATCAGGTCCAGCTGCTCCTCGTCCTCGGCGAAGGGGGCGAGGATGCCGATGCCAAGCACGAAGCCGTCCAGCACCACGTACATCAGCACGCCGAAGCCGATCACCGCGAACCACGCCACCGGCAGCCAGGTCATCAGGTCCACGTCAGCGCTCCTCCAGCGGTTCGTCGGCTGCCGACAGCGGGCGCGCCGGGGTGTGGCTGCCGTGGTCCAGCGACGGCCCTTCGGCGTAGGGCTGCGGTCCGTGGCGCAGGATCTTCACCAGGTACCAGATGCCCCAGCCGAACACGAAGGCATAGCCAACCACGTAGACACCCAGCGACAGCGCGGTCATCCACGCGCTCTGCGGGCCGACCGCATCGGCGGTGCGCAGCAGGCCATACACCACCCATGGCTGGCGCCCCATCTCGGTGACGAACCACCCCGACAGCAGCGCGATGAAACCGCTGGGCAGCATCCAGTTCCAGCCGCGCAGCAGCCATGGCGAATCGAGCAGCTTGTTGCGCCACAGCTGGAAGGCCGACACCCAGGCCAGCAGCAGCATCAGCGTGCCCAGCCCGACCATGATGCGGAAGGCAAAGAACACCGGCGTCACCGGCGGCCGCTCGCTGGCCGGTACCGCGGTCAGCGGGTCGAAGGTGCCGTCCAGGCTGTGGGTCAGGATCACGCTGCCCAGCTTCGGGATGGCCACTTCGAAATCGTTGCGCTCCTCCTTCTCGTTGGGCAGCGCGAACACCACCAGCGGTACGCCCTCGCCTTCCCGGGTCTCATGCCAATGCGCTTCCACCGCCGCGATCTTCATCGGCTGGTGCTTGAGCGTGTTCAGGCCATGCATGTCGCCGACGAAGATCTGCACCGGCACGGTCAGCGCGGCGAATGCCACAGCGGCGATCAGCATGCGCCGGCCCGCTTCCACGTGCGTGCCCCTGCGCAGGTACCACGCACCCACGCCACCAATCACGAAACAGGTGGTGATGAACGAGCCCAGCGCCATGTGCGCGAGGCGGTAGGGGAACGAGGGATTGAACACCACCTGCCACCAGTCCACCGGATGCACGATGCCGTTGACCATCTCGTAGCCGGCCGGCGTGTGCAGCCAGCTGTTGGACGACAGGATCCAGAACGTGGAGAACAGCGTGCCCAGCGCAACCATGCAGGTGGACAGGAAATGCAGGCGCGGCGAGACCCGGCCCCAGCCGAACATCATCACGCCGAGGAAGCTGGCTTCCAGGAAGAACGCGGTCAGCACCTCGTAGGTCAGCAGCGGGCCGATGACCGTGCCGGCCACCTCGCTCAGCCGCGGCCAGTTGGTACCGAACTGGAAGGCCATGACGATGCCGCTGACCACGCCCATGCCGAACGACACCGCGAAGATCTTCTGCCAGAAGAAGTACAGCTCGCGCCACACGGGCAGCCTCGTGCGCAGCCAGCGCCACTCGATGAAGGCCAGCCAGCTGGCCGTACCGATGGTGAAGGCGGGGAACAGCACGTGGAAACTGATGACGAATCCGAACTGGATCCGGGACAACAACAACGCGTCCAAGGGACGCCTCCTGCCTGCGACCGGTGGGATACCGGACCACTTTAGGAGGATTTCGTTAAGACGGGATGCGACCGGGTGACGCGCTGCTTCACTTTGTCGCAGGGGTCAACCGTTCTGGTAGCTGCCAACCTTGGTTGGCACACACGCCCAAACGCCGACCCAGGTCGGCATCCACCCACCGCGATTGGAGCGGCCCCTTGCCCGGCGGGTGCCTCAGTGCCAGAAATACCAGGCCGCCGCAGCCAGCAGGGCGCCAAACAACAGCACCTGCACCACCACATAACCCACGCCACCGTCGCGCGACTCAGCGGCAATGCGCTTCTGCAGCGCCTCGCTCACATCCGGCGTGTCTTCCTGCTGCGCCTGCTCACGCAACGCCTGTGCCAGCGCGCGCGCTTCCGCATCGCGAGGGTCGGTCGGTGGGTTCACAGCAGCTCTCCGGCGGTGGCATGCCGCGTCAGTTCCTGCTTCAGGGTCTGGCGCGCGCGGTGCAGGTGGCTCTTGATGGTACCGCGCGCCAGCCCGGTCACCTGTTCGATCTCGGCCAGATCGAAATCTTCCAGGTAATGCAGGCCGACGATCAGGCGCTGCGGCGGACTCAGCCGTTCCAGTGCCGCGCTGAGCTGGCGCCCGGCCTGTAGCGCCTCGCTCAACTCGGCGGGCCCGGGGCCTTCATCGCCGATGCCCAGTTCCTCCGGCGCCTCCACCGCCACCATCCACTGCGCCTCCAGTCGCCGCCGGCGCAGGTGCTGCAACGCCGTGGTGTAGGCCACCCTTGAGACCCAGGTGCGCAGCGAGGATTCAAAGCGGAACCGGTGCAGCTGGCGGAATACCGCCAGGAAGGTTTCCTGCAGCAGGTCGGCCACCTGGTCGCGGTCGCCGACCATCCGCCCGATCAGATGCGCGCAGGTACGTTGATGGGCCTGCACCAGCTGCGCGAACGCCGGTTGCGAGCCGTCGATGATGGCGATGACCAGGGCGCGGTCGTCGCCCGCGTCCAGCGAGGGCTCAACGCGGACATCGCGGCGGCGTCCCCGCCATGCAGCCAATGCTCCGCCCAGCAGGCTCATGCGCGGGGCGCCCCCTGTGCCCGTGGCATGCCTGCCTCAGCCCTTGCGCGCGGCAGGCCGGGTGAAGTGCCAGGCCAGCAGCTGGCCGAGGCCGGCACTGCCGACCAGCGCGGCAGCGGCACCAAAGGTCAGGTCGCGGGCCCCGATGGCTTCCAGCAGGGCCATGGCCAGGGCCAGGCAGACCAGGCTGATGCCCCAGCGCAACGCACCCTGGCGGCGGCGCTCTTCTTCCAGCACGGCCAGCGAGCGGATCACTTCCTCCGGTACGTGCGGGGCCACCAGCTTGCTGCGCGCGCGTGCATCGGCAATGGCATGGATCGCGTAGGCGATGCAGATGAATAGGGTGATCGGGATCAGTTCCTGCATGGTCGGGCTCCTGTTCGATGGATGATGCGGGTTCAGGAGAATGGATGCGCGACCACGGCAACCGGTTGCACTAGCTGTCCGCCGACGTTTCGCTGGCGCCGGTCGTGTCCGCCGGGTCGGGGAAATAGGTCTCCACCTGAAAATCCAGCTGCAGGTCCGTCATCAGCCGCAGCAACTGCGGATCCAGCTCGAAACCCGCCCATGCCGTCTTTCCAAAGATGCCAACACGCAGGCCGATCCCGGCCCCCTCCTGCAGCAGTTCCCTGATCACGTCGGCGCGTGCCCGCAGGAGATCGATCAACGCCGGCCAGGCATCCATCAGCCAACCGTCCTTTCCCCTCTGCAGTACGAACACCACGCGGGTCGCCGCATGAACCCGGATCAAGGTACCGTCGCGATCCCGATATCCGGTCCCGACATCACGGGAAAACGCCGGTTCCAGATCCAGCCGGGCGGCAATTCCGGCGCCGGCCTCTGTCGGGTGCTGCACGCCCAGAGAGATCCTGTAGTCGTAGCAGTACATATCGGTTCCATCCGAACGGAATGACCATCATGCCGCACACGCCGTCGCAGCGACCCGGGCGGTGCCTTTTTGCCGATTCCGCTGCCATGACCTGTGGCCCCTGCCCCCGGCCCGGACGGCTGCTACCCTTGCCCGGTTTCCTCTTCTGGTGCCGTCCGCCCATGTCCCGAGTGCTGCCCCTGTCCCTCCTGCTGTCGGCCGTGCTGGCCGCACCGGCCGCGCATGCCGCGCCGACGCCGATCACCATCGAACAGGCCATGGCCGACCCGGACTGGATCGGTCCGCCGGTCGAGAAGGCCTGGTGGTCGTGGAACAGCCAGCAGGTGGAATACCAGCTCAAGCGCAACGGCAGCCCGGTGCGCGACACCTTCCGCCAGCCGGTGGCCGGCGGCGTGGCCGCGCAGGTGGCCGATGACCAGCGCGGTACCCTGGACGTCGCCGATCCGGTCTACGACCGCAGCCGCAGCCGCAGCGCCTTCGTGCGCAATGGCGATGTGTTCGTGCGCGACCTGCGCAGTGGCGCGCTGACCCAGCTGACCCGCAGCAACGAGCGCGCGGGCAATGTGAACTTCGCGGCCGACAACGGCGTGATCTGGCGCGTCGGCCAGAACTGGTTCCACTGGACCGCCGCCAGCGGCGTGCAGCAGGTGGCCAGCCTGAAGGCCGAGAAGGACCCGCGCACGCCGCCGAAGGCCGACGTGCTCCGCGACCAGCAGCTGCGCACGCTGGAAACCCTGCGCCGCGACCGCGAGCAGCGCGAGGCATTGAAGGACCAGGACCAGCGCTGGCGCCAGGCGGATCCGACCCGCGCACCGGGCCCGGTCTACCTGGGCGCCGACGTCGAGATCGGTGACAGCGTGCTGTCGCCGGACCTGACCCACCTGATCGTGGTGACCAAGCCGAAGGACTTCGACGACGGCCGCACCAGCAAGATGCCGCTGTACGTGACCGAGTCGGGCTACGAGGAAACCGAGGACACCCGCACCCGCGTCGGCCGCAACGGCTTCGAGCCACACACCCTGTGGTACGTGGACGTGCGCACCGGCAAGGCCGAGAAAGTCTCGCTGTCCGGCCTGCCGGGCATCAGCACCGACCCGCTGGCCGAACTGCGCCGCAAGGCCGGCAAGGATGCGCTGAAGGGCGAGCGCAGCGTGCAGGTGATGAGCGACTTCATGGGCGGCGGCATCCGCTGGAGCGCCGACGGCCAGCAGGCCGCGGTGATGCTGCGTGCCAACGACAACAAGGACCGCTGGATCATCAGCGTCAACGCCGCCGACGGCCGCGTCCAGAACCGCCACCGCCTGACCGACAACGCCTGGATCAACTGGGGCTTCAACGATTTCGGCTGGATGGCCGATGGCCGCACGCTGTGGCTGTTGTCCGAGGAATCGGGCTTCTCGCACCTGTACACCCAGGCCGGCACCGCCAAGCCGCAGGCGCTGACCAGCGGCAAGTGGGAAACCTCGGCACCGGTGCCGTCGGCCGATGGCAAGGGCTTCTACTTCCTGTGCAACCAGCAGGCGCCGCATGATTACGAAGTCTGCGCGGTCGACACCGGCAACCGCCAGGTGCGCGAGCTGACCAGCCTCAACGGCGTGGAAGACTTCTCGCTGTCGCCGGACGGCCAGCAGCTGCTGGTGCGCTACTCCGGCGCCTACCTGCCGCCGCAGTTGGCGGTGCTGCCCAGTGCCGGTGGCCAGGCGCGCGTGCTGACCGACACCCGCACCGCCGACTACAAGGCACGCCAGTGGATCCAGCCGAAGCTGGTGGCAGTGCCGTCCAAGCATGGTGCCGGCGTGGTCTGGGCCAAGTACTACGAACCGGAGAACAAGGAACCGGGCCGCAAGTACCCGATCGTGATGTTCGTGCACGGCGCCGGCTACCTGCAGAACGTGCACCAGCGCTACCCGGCCTATTTTCGCGAGCAGATGTTCCACAACCTGCTGGTGCAGAAGGGCTACATCGTGCTGGACATGGACTACCGCGGCAGCGAGGGCTACGGCCGCGACTGGCGCACGGCGATCTACCGCAACATGGGCCACCCGGAACTGGAAGACTACAAGGACGGCCTGGACTGGCTGGTCGACACCCAGCAGGGTGACCGCGACCACGCCGGCATCTACGGCGGTTCCTATGGCGGCTTCATGACCTTCATGGCGCTGTTCCGTGCGCCGGGCACCTTCAAGGCCGGCGCCGCGCTGCGCCCGGTGGTGGACTGGCACAACTACAACCACGGCTACACCAGCAACATCCTCAACACCCCGGACATCGACCCGGAGGCGTACCGCGTGTCCTCGCCGATCGAGTACGCACAGAACCTGCAGGACAACCTGCTGATCGCCCACGGCATGATGGATGACAACGTGTTCTTCCAGGACTCGGTGAACCTCACCCAGCGCCTGATCGAACTGCACAAGGACAACTGGTCGATCGCCCCCTACCCGCTGGAACGCCACGGCTATGTGCGTGCCGATTCCTGGCTGGACCAGTACAAGCGCATCCTCAAGCTGTTCGAGCAGAACCTGAAGTGAGCAATGCCGCAGCCACGATCCGGATCGTGGCTGCGGTCATCCTGGATGACCGCGGCCGGGCGCTGGTGGTGCGCAAGCAGGGTGCGCGCCGCTTCATCCAGCCCGGTGGCAAGCCCGAACCCGGCGAGGCGCCCCTGCAGGCGCTGGCCCGCGAGCTGGACGAGGAACTGGGCGTGCAGCTGCGCGCCGATGCCGCCATCGCGCTGGGCACGTTCGAGGACTGGGCTGTGAACGAGCCCGGCCACCGCGTGCAGGCACAGGCGTGGTGGGTGCAGGTGGACGGTGCGCCGCAGGCGCGCGCCGAAATTGCCGAACTGGCCTGGGTGCCGCTGCAACCGCCGCATGGCCTACCCTTGGCACCCTTGAGCGAACACCATATCCTGCCGGCCGTCGCCACCCGGGCGACGGCCCGCTGAGCAGGCGGGCGCCGACTGCAAGGACATCGGATGTCAATGTCGATCCCGTCGATCCCCTCGCCGCTTTCCCCGGCCTATCACGCCTGGGTGCGCCCGGTCGCACAGGCTTCGTTCTGGCTGTCACTGCTGCTGACGATCTACTTCGTGCTGCAGGGACTGGTGCTGTGGCCGCTGCAGAACCTCAGGCTGTGGCGCCTGGTGGAAAGCGAAGTGCAGCAACAGCAGCTGCACAGCCTGGTCTGGCTGCTGGCGCACCCGGTGGCCGCGTCAATGGTCGTCGCGCTGTTGTGCCTGGCCTCGACCGTGTCCAGCTGGGGCCTGCTGCGTGAACGTCGCTGGGGCCTGTGGAGCTTCGTGGTACTGCTGCTGCTGAGTGCCCTGACCAACTTCGCAGCCGCCTGGTGGCTGGACCTGTTCATGGGCGACTTCATTCCGCTGCTGGCCGATGACCCGGCCCTGCTGCAGGAGCTGCAGCTGAAACGCTGGCTGATCACGCTGACCGTGGTCGGCATGTCGTTCGTGCTTCTCGGCCTGCAGGGCTGGCTGGCCTGGCGACTGCTGCGCCCCGACGTGCGCGCGCGCTTCCACTGAGTTCTGCCGGGCGTGGGCCAGGGCCTCCGGCAGCACCCGGCGTTTGCCTTTGATCGTCAAGGAGACGACATGCTCTCACGCGCACCGTACCGCCACTGGCTGGCCTGGGCGTTGCTGCTGGCCACGCCGGTGGCCGCGGCACAGTCACCGCAATGCGGCCTGTTCGAGGCCGACGAAGGCAGCAGCACGCTGCGTGTCAGCTCATCCAACCGCGGCGAGCAGAAGCACTTCGGCAGCGCACCGACGCCGGTCGCGTTCCAGCAGATCGACGGAAAGCTGCAGCTGGTGAACCTGGAGTACGGCCTGCCCAGCGTGCTGCAAGTGCGCGATCGGGGCCGCACGGTCGAGGTGGATGGCACGGTCTACACCCTGCAGGCCCCCGCACAATGCGCCGCAGCCGCCACCCCGGCTGAAGGCAGCTGCCTGGCCGATGCGGCGGCGTGCCTGGACAACCGTCGCGAAGCGACCCCGACCGTGCTGGCAGCGGCTTGCCGGGAGGGCGTGCCCGGCATGTGCCTGCAGTTGGCCGATCGCTGGCATGACGAGGCCAGGGCGCCGGCCACGCCGGATGAGGCGCAGCAACAGGCCATCCTCGATACCGCACTGGCCGGCATCGAACTGCCTGTGCCGTGCCGGAATGGCGGCTTCAGCAACGAGACACCGGCCTGTGCAGCGGCGCTGGAAGCGGATCCGGCGCTGCAGGAGCAGATCGTCAAGGCCGCGATGGGTGCGGCGATGGTTGAAGCGGTGAGCTCCGTGCTGTCACCCTCCACGCCGGTGGTGGTGCCGGCCGCGCAGCGCCAGCAGCTGTTGCAGTTGTGCCAGCAGGTCGGCCATGGCGGCTTCTGCAGCCGCGTGGCCGAGCTCTCGTGGGAATCCGGCGACCCCTTGCAGGCGGTGCAGGCACTGGCCACAGCGTGCGCGCCCGGCAAGGACAGCGCCGCCTGTGAGCGCCTGCCTGCGTTGCGGGCGCTGGGCGCCTCGTTGCGGCCGCAGCCGGCTACGGCGCTGCCCTGCGGTACCTTCCGCGCCGCAGGTGGCCTGATGGATACGCTGGACTTCGGCGATGCGGGACGGGTCGGCATCGGCTGGGACAGCCAGCTGCGTGCCCGTGTCGAAGAGGGCGACATCCGCATCCGCCACGACAAGGGCGGCGACTTCGTGCTGCGGCCGTTGCCCGGGGGCCAGCTGCTGGGCCTGGACACGTGGACACGCTTCCAGGTGTTCGTGCCGACCGGCGAGGGCGCGAGCACCTGCAGCCCGCCGAAACACTACACGGTGCTGCCGCTGCCGCAGGACTGCCCACTGGCGCTGGCCAACGAGGACGGCGCCGACGCCTGCTGTGCGCAGGGCAAGCTGCAGGGCTGCAACATACTCGGCAACCGGCTGGCGCTGTCCGGGCACTGGCTGCAGGCCGCAGAGCACTACACCACGGTCTGCCGCGCCGGCGTCCGCGAAGGGTGCGAGAACCTGGTCACCGCGCAGGGCAATGGGGCGGACGTGGATGCACGCGCCATCCTGGGGCAACTGTGCGAGGCCGACCGCAGCGGCCTGCATGTGGCCTGCGATGTGCTCGGAACCCAGAACTGGGAGCTGATCACGCTGGGCGGTGCCCTGCAGAAGGCGGTTGATGAAGCGGCCCTGGACGACGCTCCGGCGCCGCGCACTACCAACAGCAAGCGCTGAGCCTGCCAGGGCCTGTCCGCGGCGTTGGCCGGGGCCTGCGGTAAAGTACGCGCCATGAACGAATTCGAGCGCGTTCGCGCCTACCTCACCGAGCTGCAGGACCGCATCTGTGCGGCGATCGAGGCCGTCGATGGCCGGGCCCGCTTCCAGGAAGACCTGTGGCAGCGTGCCGAGGGCGGTGGCGGGCGTACCCGCGTGCTGCGCGACGGTGCGGTGTTCGAGCAGGCCGGCATCGGCTTCTCCGACGTGGCTGGCAGCCGCCTGCCACCGTCAGCCTCGGCCAACCGCCCGGAACTGGCGGGCGCCTCCTGGCGCGCCACCGGCGTGTCGCTGGTGTTCCACCCGCTCAACCCGTACGTGCCGACCACCCATGCCAACGTGCGCTTCTTCCAGGCGCAGCGCGACGGCGAAGTGGTGGCCAGCTGGTTCGGCGGCGGCTTCGACCTGACCCCGTTCTACCCGTTCGACGAGGACGTGCAGCATTGGCACCGGGTCGCACGCGACCTGTGCACGCCGTTCGGCGAAGAACGCTATGCCGCGCACAAGCGCTGGTGCGACGAATACTTCTTCCTGCGCCACCGCAATGAAACGCGCGGCGTCGGCGGCCTGTTCTTCGATGACCTGCACGGCGACTTCGAGCGCGATTTCGCTTATCTGCGTGCGGTCGGCGATGGCTTCCTCGATGCGTACCTGCCGATCGTGCAGCAGCGCAAGGACGCCCTTTACGGCGAGCGCGAACGCGAGTTCCAGCTGTACCGCCGCGGCCGCTACGTGGAATTCAACCTGGTCTACGACCGCGGTACCCTGTTCGGGCTGCAGAGCGGTGGCCGCAGCGAAAGCATCCTGATGAGCCTGCCACCGCGGGTGCGCTGGGAATACGGCTTCTCGCCCGAACCGGGCAGCCCCGAATCGCGCCTGGCCGACTATCTGGTGCCGCGCGACTGGGTCTGAGGGGTGCCGTCGCGCGGGGCGTGGGCTCGGCGCTGGTCAGCTGCCCTTCCGCGCGATGATGGTGATGTGCCCGGTGGTCTCCAGCAGGGCAATCTGCACGTCTTCAATCTGCAGCCCGCCCTGCTGGCGCAGCGCGGCATCGAAGTCGGCGCGGCTGATCAGCTCGCGGCGAAGTACCGCCTCGAACAGGCGACCATCGCGCGCGATTACGGTGGGTTCTCCTTCGATCAACCGCTCCATCCGCCGGTTCCGGGTGGTCAGCCAGCCCACCCCGTAGTTCAGCAGGATCAGGGTCGCCGCCAGCAGCAGGCCGCCGCCCAGCGAGGTGTCAGCGCCCAGCAGCGCGTTCTGCACCGCGTTGCCCAGCAGCACGATCAGCAGCACGTCGAAGGGCGTGATCTGCCCCAGGGCCCGCTTGCCGCCCAGCCGGACCATGCCCAGCACCACGACATACACCACCACCGCGCGCAGGATGAATTCCCACCACGGCATGGCCAGGGCGAACAGGTCGGGCATGGTCTTCCCCTGCGGAACGGTGGCCCAGCCTAGCACCTGGGGTCAGATCCCTTTGCCCGACGGGCAAAGGGATCTGACCCCATCCGAGGTTCCGTTGGCGCAAATAAAAAGCCCCGCTGACCAGGGGGAGGTCAACGGGGCCGGGGAACGGGCACTTGGGGAGGAGTCCCCGTTCCGAGATCTGCTCCAGGGGATGGGAGAGATCCACAACAGGCATTGCGCCTGTCGGGAGTTATAGAAGCACTCCGAACACTAACGGTTCGTGAAGGGGCCCCATTTAATGAATTTCAATCGGGGCAACATTCATGGTCGAGTCAGAAACCCCCGACTCATGAACACATTCACATCGTTTTCGGCCTGAATTCCGTCAGTGCGCCTCATCCCAGTTGCTGCCGACGCCGGTATCGACCACCAGCGGCACTCGCAGTTTGGCCGCTTGCGACATGCGCTCCACCACCTGCAAACGCAGGTCTTCAACGAAACTGCTTTCGGTTTCGAAGACCAGTTCATCGTGCACCTGCAGGATCATCCGCGCTGGTGCCCCGCTGTCGCGCAGCCACTGGTCCACATCCACCATTGCACGCTTGATGATGTCGGCGGCGGTGCCCTGCATCGGCGCGTTGATCGCGGCGCGCTCGGCACCGGCACGCAGGCCCTGGTTGCGGGCGTGGATGTCGTTCAGGTACAGGCGGCGGCCGGACAGGGTTTCCACGTAGCCCTGGTCACGGGCCTGCTGGCGCATCCGCTCCATGAAGTCGCGCACGCCCGGATAGCGGCTGAAGTACAGCGCCACGTAGTCCTGTGCCTGGCCACGGTCGATGCCCAGATTGCGGGCCAGGCCGAAGGCGCTCATGCCGTACATCAGGCCGAAGTTGATCGCCTTGGCGGCGCGGCGCTCGTTCGGGGTCACTTCCTCCAGCGTGCGCCCGAACACCTCGGCGGCGGTGGCGCGGTGCACGTCGGCGCCCTGCTCGAAGGCGCGCACCAGGCCCGGATCCTCGGACAGGTGGGCCATGATCCGCAGCTCGATCTGCGAATAGTCGGCGGCCAGCAGCTGGAAGCCCTCCGGCGCCACGAACGCGCGGCGGATGCGGCGGCCGTCCTCGGTGCGGATCGGGATGTTCTGCAGGTTCGGGTCCGATGAGGACAGGCGGCCGGTGGCGGCACCAGACTGGTGGTAACTGGTATGCACCCGGCCGGTGTCCGGGTTGACCATCTCCGGCAGCTTGTCGGTATAGGTGCTGCGCAGCTTGGCCAACCCGCGGTAGTCGAGGATCACCCGTGGCAGCTCGTGCTGGTCGGCAATTGCCTCCAGTGCCTCTTCATTGGTGCTGGGCTGGCCCTTCGGGGTCTTCACCACCGCCGGCAGCTTCAGCTCGTCGAACAGCACCGCCTGCAGCTGCTTGGGCGAATCCAGGTTGAAGCTGCGGCCGGCCAGCTCGGTGGCCTTCTGCTGCGCGGCCAGCATGCGCGAGGACAGGTCCTGGCTCTGCCGGCGCAGTTCGTCGGTGTCGATCCGCACGCCGTTGGCTTCAATGCTGGTCAG
Organism: Stenotrophomonas sp. pho; assembly: GCF_006228405.1. Classification (NCBI taxonomy): domain Bacteria; kingdom Pseudomonadati; phylum Pseudomonadota; class Gammaproteobacteria; order Lysobacterales; family Lysobacteraceae; genus Stenotrophomonas; species Stenotrophomonas sp. pho. The sequence continues at coordinate 4,419,148 of NZ_CP029759.1, forward strand.
CACCGGCACCAGCGGCATCTCGATGTCGCGGTACACGCTGTCCAGCGCCGGCTCGGCCAGCAGCTGCGGCTGCAGCGCGCGATGGAGGCGCAGGGTAATGTCGGCGTCCTCGGCCGCATAGCGGCTGGCTTCGTCGATGCCCACCTGCGAGAACGGAATCTGCTTGGCGCCCTTGCCGGCCACGTCCTCGAACTTGAGGGTGGTGTAGCCCAGGTAACGCAGGGCCAGCGAATCCATGTCGTGGCGGGTGGCGGTGGAGTTGAGCACGAAGCTCTCGAGCATGGTGTCGTCGTGGTAGCCCTGCACCTCCACGCCGTGGCGGCGCAGCACATGCAGGTCGTACTTGCCGTGCTGGCCCAGCTTCTTCTTCGCCGGGTCCTGCAGCACCGGCCGCAGCGCATCCAGCACCTGCTGCATCGGCAGCTGGGCCGGCGCACCCGGGTAATCGTGGCCGACCGGAATGTAGGCCGCCCTGCCCGGCTCGACAGCCAGGCTGACGCCGACCAGGCGCGCGCGCATCGCGTCCAGCGCATCGGTTTCAGTATCGAAGCTGATCAGCTCGGCCTGCTGCAGGCGCTCGACCCAGGCCTGCAGCTGCCCGCTGGTCAGCACGGTCTCGTATTCACCCGGCGCGGACAGTGCCGGATCCAGCGTGCCGGCGGCGGGCGCCTCGACGCTGCCACGCGCGAAGCCGGCCGCAGTGCCGCGCAGGCTCGGGGTCGCCTCGCTGGCGGCCACCGGTGCCGGCACAGGCGCGCCCAGCTCCTTCAGCGCCTGGGTGAAACCATAGCGCGTATACAGCTCGGTCAGCGCCGGAACATCCTGCTCGCGCAGCGCCAGCGTGGTCGGGCTGGCCTCCAGTTCCACATCGGTGCGGATCGTCACCAATTCGCGGTTCAGCGGCAGGCGTTCCAGCGCAGCGCGCAGGTTCTCGCCGATCTTGCCCTTCATGGTCGGCGCGGCCGCCATCACCCCGTCCAGGTGCTGGTACTCGGCCAGCCACTTGGCAGCGGTCTTCGGCCCGCACTTCTCCACACCCGGCACGTTGTCGACCGCGTCGCCCATCAGCGCCAGCAGGTCGATGATCTGATCGGCGCGCACACCGAACTTGTCCATCACCGCCGCGTCGGAATTCATGCGGCTGCCGGTCATGGTGTTGACCAGCTCGATGCCCGGCCGCACCAGCTGGGCGAAGTCCTTGTCACCGGTGGAAATGGTCACCTTCAGGTCCTGCGCCAGGCCCTGCAGCGCAAGCGTGCCGATCACATCGTCGGCTTCCACGCCGGGGATGCGCAGGATGCTGATGCCCAGCGCTTCGACGATGCGGCACATCGGCTCGACCTGGCTGCGCAGTTCATCGGGCATCGGCGGGCGGTTGGCCTTGTACTGGTCGTACAGGTCATCACGGAAGGTCTTGCCGGGCGCATCGACCACGAACGCGACGTAGGCCGGGCGCTCCTTCAGCGTCGAACGCAGCATGTTGACCACGCCGAACAGCGCGCCGGTGGGTTCACCCTGTGCATTGGACAGGGGCGGCAGCGCGTGGAACGCGCGGTACAGGTAACTGGACCCGTCGATCAGGACTAATCTGCTCATGCGCTGATTCTACGCGCCCGTGCCTGCACCGCGGCGACACGGCGCGCACACCGCGATGGGGCATAATCAGGGCTCTTTCCAGGCAAAGGCCCCCGCCGATGAAGACCCTGATGCTGGCTTCCCTGCTCCTGCTCGCTGGCTGCGCCAGCATGGGTGGCGCGGGTGCTCCCCCGGTGGACGTCAAGGGCGCGGATGTGTCCAGGCGCACCATGGACAACGGTGACACCATCGAGGAATACCGTGTGTCCGGCCAGCTGCGCATGGTCAAGGTGACCCCGTCGCGCGGTGCTCCGTTCTACATGTACGACAAGAACGGCGACGGCCGCATGGACAACGACAAGGACGGTGTCTCGCCGGTCTACTGGAAGCTGTACAGCTGGTGAGGTGACCGGGGTTGTGACCGGGGTCGGATCCCTTTCCACAGGAAAGGGCTCTGACCCCCTCGAAGCCATCGGCACGGCCGCCGATCCCCCCACAAAAAAACAACGCCGGCACGCATCCTGCGCACCGGCGTCGGGTCCCCTCCCCGGGGAACGCTTCAATCAGCGGGTATGGATCAGCGGATGACCAGTACCGGCAGCGTGCTGCGCGCCAGCACCTCGGCAGTCTGGCTGCCCAGCAGTACACGGGTCACGCCACGGCGGCCGTGCGAGGTCATCACGATCAGGTCGCTGTTGCGCTCGGCCGCCGTCTCGATGATGCCGTCGGCCGCGTAGCGGTCCAGCACGTGCACCGGGTTGGCCGTGATGCCCTGCTCGGCGGCCTTGGCCAGCGCCGGCTGCAGCACCTTCTGCGCGCCCTCCTCGCGGTCAGCCTTGTATTCCGGGCTGTTCATGTAGCCCACGCTCCAGCCCATGGCGTCATACATGCCCACGGCCCACGGCTCGGACACGGTCACGATATCGACCTCGGCATTGAGGTCCTTGGCCAGCTCCAGGCCCTTGGCCAGGCCCTTGTCGGCCAGCTCGGACCCGTCAGTGGCAATCAGGATGCGCTTGTACATGGTAGGGCTCCGTGGCGGTCTGCCAGATGGGAACAACACCATTACACACCGGATGTGGAGGCGGCGCCTTGAGCAGGATCAATCCGGCGCCGTGCAGCGGCCCGTGCGCGCCACCCGCTTGCCCGCCCCCCTTCTGTAGAGCCGAGCCCATGCTCGGCTTCGGATGCATGAGCCGAGCATGACTCGGCTCCACATTTTCCGCCCTCAGGCGATCTGCACCACGCGTGCGTTCTGGCACAGGGGTAGCTGCCCACGAATTCAGCGATCGCATCGCGCATCGTCTCGAACGATTGGCCGTACATGTACAGCGCGGTCTCGCTCGGGCCCTGCCACCAGCTGCAGATCTCGCCAAGGCCATCAATGCGCTCGGACAGCTGCTCGAACACGTGGTTGGAATCGCACTGTTCGTAGACCTCGTCCGGCAGGTTCAGGCCATCCAGGTAGATGCCCAGGCCCTCGGTCACGCCGAAGCTGCGATCGGCTTCACCCGCGCCCTGGATCTTCGAGCCCTTCGGCGCACCCAGCTGTTCCAGCAGATCGATCAGCTTCGGCACGCCATCGGCATCGACCAGCGCCACTTCGATATCGCCGTATTCGACCTCGCCGTCGTCGGACATCGCGGTGCCGCCACCGGTGATCTCGCCGACATTGGCCGCCTGCAGCAGCGCATCGAGCGGATCTTCGAACAGCTCGTGGCGATGTTCGGGCTGCAGCCGGGCATTCAAGGTCACGGTGACGTGCAGCGCGGGTTCGGTCATGGGGGCGTTCCTGGAAGAAGTGCCGCCTATTGTAGAGCCGAAGGTAGCGGCAGGAGCCGCTGCCAACGTCGCTTGCGACGGCCTGAAGGGTGCCGGTCAGGACGACCGGCATAGCTTGCTCGACTGCCCTTTGCGCACCCCTGTAGAGCCGAGCCCATGCTCGGCTGTTCTTCCAGCCAGAAGCAGCCGAGCGTGGGCTCGGCTCTACAACAGCCCGTCAGCGCAGGAACGGCGGCACTTTCCGTTTCAGCAGCTCCACCAGCACCGGGTCCATGTAGTCGTAGTCGTCGGGAATATCCAGGCAGACCACCCGCTTGCCGTTCAGCCATGCCTTGTAGCGGCTGGACAGCCGGTTGCGGTGGGCGCGCACCATCACGAACACCAGGTCCGCCCACTGCAGCAGCTCAGGGCTGAGCACTTCCTCGGCGTCGGCCAGCAGCCCGGCCGAGGCGGTCTCGATGCCCGGCCAATCGGCAAATACCTGCTCGGCCGTAGGGCTGCGCAGGCGGTTCTGGCTGCAGAGGAAGAGCACGTTGCGGGTCATGAGCGCAGCCTAATCGGGGTCGAATTCCTTTTCCAACGGAAAAGGGATCCGACCCCATACGTGTACCGCGTTGGGGTCAGCGCCCTCCCTGCGGGAGGGATCCGCCCCTCGACGGTGATCAGATCACCGTCAGGTTGGCGTAGGCCATCACCAGCCACTTGCTCCCCGCGTCGGCAAACTCGACCTGCACGCGGGCGTGGGCGCCGTTGCCTTCGTAGTCGGTCACCATGCCTTCGCCGAACTTGGGATGGGTGACCAGTGCGCCGAGCTTGATCGGTGGCAACTCGATGGAGGCATGGCCCATCACCCGGCTGCTGCCCAGCGAGGCCGGTCGCGAGACCTGCACCTTCGGGCGCACTTCGTGCAGCAGCTCGCGCGGAATCTCGCGCAGGAAGCGCGATGGCAGGCTGTAGTTGTCCTGGCCGTGGATGCGGCGCGATTCGGCATAGCTCAGCACCAGCTTCTGGCGCGCGCGGGTGATGCCGACGTAGGCCAGCCGACGCTCTTCCTCCAGCCGCCCGCTTTCCTCCAGCGAACGTGCACTCGGGAACAGGCCGTCTTCCATGCCTGCCAGGAACACCAGCGGGAATTCCAGGCCCTTGGCCGAGTGCAGGGTCATCAGCTGCACGCCGTCCTCGCCCGCCTGCGCCTGGCCTTCACCGGCCTCCAGCGCGGCATAGGCCAGGAACGCGACCAGCTCGTCCATGTCCTCGCCCACTTCCTCGATGTCGTCGGCGCGGCGCACGAAGCGCGACGCCACCGAGACCAGTTCGTCGAGGTTGTCGGTACGCGATTCCGAATCCAGCGAATTGCGGCTTTCCTTGCTCCAGTGCTCGCGCAGCTGCGAGCGGGCCAGCACGTGGTCCACGCGCTCGGCCAGGGTCATGTGCACGGTCTGGGCCTGCAGCTCGTTGACCAGCCCCAGGAAGCCGGCCAGTGCATTGCGCGCACGTGCGGCCAGCGCGCTGCCCTGGGTGACCAGCATCGTCGCTTCCCACAACGAAATGCCCTGCGCGCGCGCCTCGCGGCGCACTTCGTCCAGCGTGCGGTCGCCGATGCCCCGGGTGGGCGTGTTGACCGCGCGCTCGAAAGCGGCGTCATCATTGCGGTTGGACAGCAGGCGCAGGTAGGCAAGCGCGTCCTTGATTTCGGCACGCTCGAAGAAGCGCATGCCGCCATACACGCGGTACGGCACCTGCTCGCTCAGCAGCGCTTCTTCCAGCGCGCGCGACTGCGCGTTGCTGCGATAGAGCACGGCCACTTCGGTGTAACTGCCACCGTCGCGCACCCACTGGCGGGCGCGCTCGACGATGTAGCGCGCCTCGTCCATCTCGTTGTACGCCGCATACAGGTCGATCGGCTCGCCGTCGCCGCTGTCGGTCCACAGCTGCTTGCCGATGCGATCCGGGTTGTGCGCGATCACCGCGTTGGCGGCGCCGAGGATGTTGGCGGTGGAGCGGTAGTTCTGCTCCAGGCGGATGGTCTGCGCACCCGGGAAGTCGCGCAGGAAGCCCTGCACGTTCTCGACCTTGGCACCGCGCCAGCCGTAGATGGCCTGGTCATCGTCGCCGACCACGAACACGTGGCCGGAATCGCCGGCCAGCACGCGCACGAAGGCGTACTGGATGGCGTTGGTGTCCTGGAACTCGTCCACCAGGATTTCGCGGAAGCGGGCGCGGTAATGCGCCAGCAGGGCCGGGTTGTCGCGCAGCAGTTCATGCGCGCGCAGCAGCAGCTCGGCGAAGTCGACCAGGCCGGCGCGGTCGCAGCGCGCCTGGTATTCGATGTAGGCCTGGCGCATGGTTTCCAGCCACGCGTCGTGCGGTTCGGGCTGGATGTGCTGCGGGCGGCGGCCCTCGTCCTTCTGCGCGTTGATCCACCACGCGATCTGCTTGGGCGGGTACTTGCCGTCGTCCAGCTCCAGCGCCTGCACCACGCGCTTGACCAGCCGCAGCTGGTCGTCCGAGTCCATCACCTGGAAGCCTTCTGGCAGCTTGGCGTCCTGCCAGTGCAGGCGCAGCAGGCGGTTGGCCAGGCCGTGGAAGGTACCGATCCACATGCCACGGCTGCCATGAGGCAGCTGGGCGTCGATGCGGTGGCGCATTTCGCCGGCCGCCTTGTTGGTGAAGGTCACCGCGAAAATGCCGTGGGTCGGCACGCCATCGACTTCATGCAGCCAGGCGATGCGGTGGGTGAGTACGCGGGTCTTGCCGGAACCGGCACCGGCCAGCACCAGGTGGTGGCCGGGGGAGCGGAGACGGCTTCGCGCTGGGCCGGGTTCAGGCCATCAAGCAGGTGGGAGACATCCATGCCTCCATTTTACGGCATCGCCGTCGCGGCTCCTGCGACCACCTGGCTGGCCAGCGCCTGCGCCTGCTGACGCAGTTCAGGCACCGCCAGGCTTTCCCACAGGCTGCCGATGCGCAGGCTGCCGAGCACGCCCAGCCGTGCCTGCGGCTGGCCACCGGCAGCACGCAGGCGGTCGCCCGGCACCGTGCTGTCCAGGCCCAGCCCATGCGGGCCGGGGCGTGCCAGGCCCTCGGCCTGCAGCTGTTGCAGCAACGGATTGCGCAGCGCGCCGGCGCGGGTTTCCACGCCGGTGGCGTTGACCACGCCGGCAATGGCCCAGTGCTGTTCATTGCCGCCGGCATCGTGGCCGGAGAGCTGCAGGGCGTTGCCTTCGCGCCAGACGCGTTGCAGGCGGGACCGGTGGATGCGCAGCTGGCCGCTGTCGCGCAGCGCCTTCAGCTGCGCGTCGACCTCTTCGGCAATGCGATGGCGATGCACGTCCCAATAGCGCACCCCATGGCGCAGGAAGCGGCGCTGGTCGGCCGCGTCGAGGCTGCACCACAGCGCCTGCCCATGCGGGCGTATGCGGTCCATCACGCCCTGCCACGGCAGGCCGTCGGCCTGTGCCTGGCGCGCAAACCCGCGCAACGCGCGCAGGCGCTGGCGCAGGCGCATCGGCAACAGCGTGGCCGGGTCGAACGTGGGCAGGCCGCCATGCGCATGCGGCAGCGGCAGCAGGCCATGGCGCGAGATCACGTGCAGCGGGCCGGTGTGGCCGGCGGCGACCAGTGCCAGCACAGTGTCGGCCATGCTCAGGCCAGACCCGACGATGGCCACGGCCTGCTCGCCGGCCAGGGTACGCACGCCGTCGTAGTCCCAGGCCTCGATCACATCATCGGCGGGCAGTGCCTCGGCACCGGCCACCGGCAGCGGCCGCATGCTGTTGCCGGTGGCGAGCACCGCCTGCGCGGCATGCAGCGCCTGGCCATCGCCCAGTGGCAAGCGGTAGCCATGGTCATCCGGCTGCAGGCCCAGCACCGGCTGCGCGATCACCCGCAGCTGCGCCGGGCTGGCCGCGGCGGCCTCCCGAAGGCGCTGCTGCAGGTAGGCGGCATAGTAGTGGCGGCACACGTAGCGCTCGCCCAGCACCTCGCGCGCCTCGCCCGGGTAGGCGTTGGCGGCCATCAGGTAGTCGAGGAAATCGCCGGGCTGGTCGGCAAACGCACTCATCTTCGCCGCCGGCACGTTCAGCAGGTGCTCCGGCCACGGCGTGGCATAGGCGATGCCCTGGGCCAGCTGCGAAGCCGGTTCGAGAATGGCCAACGCCAGTGGCGCCTTGGCTTGGCGCAGTACCTGGATCGCCACCAGCACCCCGGCCGCACCACCACCGATGATTGCCAGGTCCAGTTCGCCATTACGCGGTGAATCAGTCATGCGCCGATTGTAGGCCATCGGCGATGACGGGCCGGGTTGCCGAAGCGGGCGATTGCCGCCGCCTCACATCAACGCATCGGCCAGCCGTGCGATGCCTTCGCGGCTGCGCCGCCACGTGGGGCGGCTGCGCCACTGCTGCAGGTCCAGCTGCCGCGACTCGCGCAGGTAGCCATCCTCGATCGCACACAGCTGCTGCACCAGCGCGCGGTCGTAGCAGACCAGGCCGATCTCGGCATTCAGCGCGAATGAGCGGATGTCCATGTTGATCGAGCCGAGCACGGCGATGTCCTCGTCCACGCTCATGTGCTTGGCGTGCAGGAACTGCGGCTCGTACAGCGCGATGCGCACGCCACAGCGCAGCAGCTCGTCGTAGTACGCCTCCTGCGCCCACGAGGTCAGCCGCTGGTTGTTGCTGGCCGAGAGGATCAGCTGCACCTGCACACCGGACAAGGCCGCAATGCGCAACGCGCTGAGCGTAGCTTCGTCAGGCACGAAATATGGCGTGACCATCACCAGCCGTCGCCGTGCCAGGTGGATCAGCGCCGCCACCGCATCGCGCGCATTGCTGTACGGATAGGCCGGGCCGCTTGGCAGCAGCTGGGTGGCGATGTCGTCGCTGCACTCGGGCACATCGGCGATCACGTCCAGGCGCTGGCCGGTTTCCATGTACCAGTCGCTGGCGAACACTGCTTCCAGGTGCGCCACTGCCGGGCCACGCACGCGCGCCACCAGCTCGCGGTTCGGGTGGCCGGGCACGAACTGCGGGCCGGCCAGGTTCTGCGAACCGACATAGGCCACTTCGTTGTCGATCACCGCGATCTTGCGATGGTTGCGCAGATCCATGCGCCCGCTGCGGCGCCAGCGCAGGCCACCGGGCAGCATCGCGCGTACCTCGATGTCGCGCGCCTGCAGGCGCTTGCGATAGGCGCGCAGGCCACGCTTGGCGCCCACCGCGTCGAGCAGCACACGGCACTGCACGCCGCGTGCAGCCGCTCGCTGCAGGGCCTCGACGATCGCCTCGCCCACCGCGTCATCGAACATCAGGTAGTACAACAGGTGCACGCGGTCTTCGGCCTGGTCGATGTCGGTGATCAGCGTGTGCAGCGATTCGTCGTAGTCGGTCAGCAGGTCGACCGCGTTGCCGTGCACCGGCATGAAGTCGCCCTGGCGCTGCACCAGCGGCACGATCTCGGCGCTGGCGGTGTCCGGCTGCGGTGTCCAGCGCAGGCGATGCTGCAGCGCCTGTTCCTCGCGGATGACCTGCGAGGCCTCGGCCTGGCGGCGGATGCGCTCGCGCGACAGCCATGGGTGGCCGAACAGCAGGTACAGCGGCAGGCCCAGCAGCGGCACGAAGCCGACCAGCAACAGCCAGCTGCGCGCCGCCCCCGGCGTGGTGCGGGTGGGGATCCAGCACAGCGCAACCAGCCGGATCAGCCAGTCGATCAGCAGCAGGTACGAACCCAGCAACCACTCGAACAGCATCGTGTCGCCCGTCGGGAGGTGATGGGCCATTCTGCCCAGCGGCCTTTGTAGAGTCGAGCCATGCTCGACTGCCTTTCGGCCCGACCGCAGAGCAGCCGAGCGTGGGCTCGGCTCTACAGGATGGTTCAATGCCGCACCGGCACCTCGCACAGCTGGCGTACCGAATCGGCATGGCGGCGGCCGTTGAGCGCCATGCAGGCAATGGCCTGTGCGGCCCGCTCCAGCTGCGCCTCCGGCAGCGGCGACGGCGCACCGTTGGCCAGTGCCAGATGGTGGTCGCACAGCAGCAGCGCCATGCCCTCGATGCCTTGCAGCATGCGCTGCAGGCGCAGCCAGCCCAGTTCCAGGTCCTGCCGGTGTGACGGGGTGTTCATGCAACCTCCTTCAACGGATCTGGCCACCGTGAAGGTGGCGGACGATGCGTGGTTGCAATACCGGGAAGCAATCAATCAGCAAACGAACCGGCGGGCGCAAGGCCCCCTCGCACCGTCCGCCATAGAGGCGGATAGGTCACCAACCGTCGCCGGAGGGATCTCCGGCGACGGCTGGCGAGTCTACTGATTGATTGACTTCACGGGATTGCAAGCCCGGCCACTGCAACCGCAGCGGCTTGCCATCATGGGCACGGCAGGGCCCGTCGTTCCAATTGATTTGGAGCGCGCGAAGAGCCGGAACCGGTAGACACAATCACTTATCGCATTCGGCCCATCATTCCGCGCAGGGCGTCATTGGCGACAGCGTGCGCAGGGAGTGCGGCAGTGCCAACCAGGGTCGGCACCCACCAGGGGGAAGTGCCAGACATGAAAAAACCCGCCACAAGGGCGGGTTTCTTCGCGGGGATCAGCAATCCGTGCGGATTACTTGATCTTGCCTTCCTTGTACAGGACGTGCTTGCGCACGACCGGATCGTACTTCAGGAATTCCATCTTCCCCGGGGTGTTCTTCTTGTTCTTGTCCGTGGTGTAGAAGTGGCCGGTACCGGCCGAGGAAATCATACGGACCTTATCGCGCTTGCCTGCCATGATGCTTTACTCCTCAGACCTTTTCGCCGCGCGCACGCAGCTCAGCCAGAACGGAATCGATGCCGTTCTTGTCGATGGTGCGCAGTGCATGCGCGGAAACACGAAGCTTGACCCAGCGGTTCTCGCTGGCCACCCAGAAACGGCGCTCGTGCAGATTCGGCAGGAAACGACGACGGGTCTTGTTGTTGGCGTGCGAGACGTTGTTACCCGTCTGCACTCGCTTGCCGGAAACCTGGCATACGCGGGACATTGCGCACCTCGATAATAGTAGTTGTCAGCCCGTAGCCCGGGAGACGGCGGCCTCGATGGTTGCCCACCACACGTCAAGAGAATCAAAGGGTTACGCTGGCGTTGGGCGGCCGGGGACGTGCTCCCAGGGGCGCCGCCCGGTAGAAAACCGGACACAGCGAGCCGCGCATTATGCACCGGTTCAAGCACTTGCGCAAGTTACCCACAGGCCGGGGACTGAACACGGCAGGCCGGACCCTGCGCCAGCCGCCATACTGGCCCGGACCACTGCGGAGCTTCCCATGCGGCTGCTGGCCCTGACCTACGGAACCGAAGGCGACACACGTCCCCTGGCCATGCTCTGCCATGGGCTGATCGGCGCGGGCCACGAGGTGACGCTACTGGCCGATGGCGGCACCTTGGGCAGCGCGCAGGCACTGGATGTGCCCCACGCGGCCCTTGAAGGTGACATCCATGACGACGTGGTCGCACTGGTCTCGCGTGGCAACGGCGTTGCCGCCGCCAGTACCGGCCTGGCACGGATGGCGCTGCAGCATGTCAGCGGCTGGATGCGCCAGGCCGATGCCGCCGCCGAAGGCTGCGATGCGATTCTGACCGGTGGCCTGGCGGCCTTCGTCGGCATGAGCGTGGGCGAACGCCGCAGGATTCCCGTCATCGGCAGCGGCATGATTCCGCTGACCCCGACGCGCGCCTTCCGCTCCCCGTTCCTGCCGCCCGGACGCTCGCCGGGCTGGTTGAACCGGGCCAGCTACGGGTGGGTCAACGGCCTGATCTGGCGCCAGTTCCGCCGGCCGATCAACGCGGCACGCCAGCAGTTGGGGCAATCGCCGCGCCGCGCGCTGTGGTCCGGCCTGCCGATGCTCTATGGCATCTCACCGCAGCTGCTGCCGCCACCGGCGGACTGGCCGGCCGACCACATCGTCTGTGGCCAATGGCGGCTTCCTGATGCGCCCTGGGCGCCCCCGGCCGATCTGCGGGCCTTCCTTGATGCCGGCCCGCCGCCGGTCTACCTTGGCTTCGGCAGCATGACCGGCTTTGATCGCGAACGCGTGCTGCCGGCCTTGCTGCAGGCGCTGGCGCCACGCCGGGTACTGCTGTTTCCTGGCTGGGTGGGACTGCCTGCGATGCGCTTGCCCGATTCGGTCTTCGTACTGGGGCCGACCCCACACGAAGCGCTGTTCCCGCGTTGCGCACTCGCCATCCACCACGGTGGCAGCGGCACCACGCATTCGGCCTGCCGGGCCGGCATTCCCTCGCTGGTGATGCCGTTCGCTGCGGATCAGTTCTTCTGGGCCGATCGCCTGTGTCGGTTGGGCGTGGCACCGGCACCGTTGTCACCGAAGCGACTGGATGCAGCAACGCTGGCAGCAGCCATCACCTTCGCAGAAGCCGACGCAGTACGCGCGCGCGCGGCGGCCCTGGGCGTGGCGATGAGCGATGAAGACGGGGTGGCCTGTGGCGTGGCGATGATCGAGCGCTGGTTACGTCCGATGTAACAGCGGGCAAGCCTCAGCGCAGGTGCGGAATCACCTGGGCCAGCAGATGGGCATCCTTGAGCGCACCGTGCAGGCCCCGGTTGCCGGGGATGCGCAGGCGCTGCAGCACATCGTCCAACTTGTTGCCCTGGCCGGGCCAGCGCCCGCGCGCCAGCTTCAGGCTGCAGGTGATGCGGCAGTGCTGGGCCAGCGTGCCGGGAATGCCGGCCAGGCGCAGCTCGTTGTCCAGGAAACCCACGTCGAAGGTGGCGTTGTGCGCGACCATCTCGCTGCCGCGCAGGAAGTCCAGCAGTTCGGCGGCCTTGCTGGAGAACAGCGGCTTGCCCACCAGCATCGCATCGCTGATGCCATGCACGCGCTGTGCGCCCCAGTCCACCTTGCGCTGCGGCTGCAGGTAGGTGTGGAACTGGCGGCCGCTGAGCTGGCCGTCGATCAGTTCGACGGCACCGATTTCGATCACCCGGTGCCCCAGGCGGTGGGAGATGCCGGTGGTTTCGGTATCCAGTGCGACGATGCGACTCATGCGTGGCGATGTTTCCTGTTACGTGCTGTGGTGATTTTCGCATGCCGGTAGAGCCGGGCCCACACTCGGCTGGCGCGCGTAGCGCGGGCTTGGTGATGCCAGAAGCAGCCGAGCGTGGGCTCGGCTCTACAGGTGCGTGTGCATCACCCCAACGCTTCCACCAACCAATCGATGAACACCCGCAGCCGCTGGCTCATGTGCCGGTTCGGCGGGAACATCACATGCATCGGCATGGGTGGAAGCCGCCAGTCCTGCAGCAGCGGCAGCAATTCGCCGCGCGCCACGTGCGGCGCGGCCATGTAGCTGGGCAGCGCGACCACGCCCAGCCCCGCCAGCGCCGCCGCCAGATAGGCGTTGCCGTCGTCGAAACCGACCGTGTAGCGGCCCTGCACTTCTACGCGCTCATCGCCGCGCTGTGCGCTGAATACTCTCGCCCGGCCACTGCGCGGGCTGAGGAAGCCGACCGTGTGGTGGTCCGGCCCTTCCAGCGCGCGCGGATCGGTCGGCAAGCCGAAACGCTGCACATAGCCGGGGCTGGCGTGGAAACCGATCGGCAGCGCCGCCAGCGGCCGCGCCACCAGCGCCGGGTCGGCCGGGGTGCCGCCGCGGATCACGCAGTCGACGTTGTCGGCGATGACGTCAACCTCGCGGTCGCTGACGCCGATGTCCAGCTGGATCTCCGGGTAGCGCGCCTGGAAATCCGGCAGTGCCGGCACCAGCCGCAACCGCGCGTAGGGTCCGGGCACATCCACCCGCAGGCGGCCGCGCGGCTGGCTGGCTGCGTCACCCAGCCCGCCCTCCACCTCTTCCAGCTCGGCCAGCAGGCGGGCGATGCGCGGGTAGTAGGCCGCACCGTCGGCGGTGACGCTGACCCGGCGCGTGGTGCGGTTGAGCAGGCGCAGCCGCAGGTGTGCCTCCAGCTGCTGCACCAGCTGGGTGACCGTGGTGCGGCTGATCTGCAGGGTCTGCGCGGCGCGGGTGAAGCTGCCGGTTTCCACAACCCGGGCAAAGGCCCGCATCGCCTCGAAACGGTCCATGGCGGGCCATGATTGTTTGGGATTGGCAATCAATCTAGGCTGATCATCGCGGTTTATCCAGACAGCACTGGCGCGGAGGATGGCGTTCTCTCCCACGGATTCCTTCCCATGTCACAGCGTGATGTCGTTTTCCCCACCGGCCGCCAGGCCCTGTACGAGCGCAACCGCTACTCGCCGGCGATCCGATCCAATGGCTTCCTGTTCGTCTCCGGCCAGGTCGGCAGCCGCGAAGACGGCTCGCCCGAGCCGGATTTCGAGGCGCAGGTGCGCCGCGCCTTCGAGAATCTCAATGCGGTGTTGGCTGCCGCAGGCTGCACGTTCGATGACGTGATCGACGTGACCGTGTTCCTGGTCGACCCGGAGAAGAACTTCGAAAAGGCCTGGGCGATCGTGCCCGAGTACTGGGGCGAGGCGCCGCACCCGACCCTGACCGGTATCGGTGTGACCTGGCTGTATGGGTTCCAGTTCGAGATCAAGGTGATCGCGAAGCTGCCGTGATACGGGTAGTGCCGGCCGCTGGCCGGCAACGCGGTGGGGTCGAAAGGCGTGTCGACCAAGGTCGACACCCACCAAGGCAGGAGGTCCGCACCCACCAGGGCAGGATGCCCCCAGGCCCTCCACCTGAACGGGAGATTCCGACGAATTCCCGAGGCGGCCATTGATATTGTATCCGGCGAAAATCGCTTGCTAGCCTCCCTTCCATGCGCCGGATCACCCGCCAACTGCGTACGTACCTGATGATGCTGCTGATGGCGGCGTTCGTGGTCGTGCCGGTGGCCGACGTGCTGGCCTGCGCGGTCGAACCGCACGACACCACTGCGGTGCACGTGGAAAGCAACGCCAACGATGCCGAGGGTGACAGTGACAGCAAGCACGCCGGTGCCTGCAGCCACAACCACTGCCACCACTCCAACCTGAGCCTGCCGGCCAGCACCCTCGCCGCCTTCGGTGCGCCGCTGCCGGCGCGCTGGATGAATGCCGGCGACGCGGCGACCTATGCGGTCGCCCAGGATGAATTGACGCGTCCCCCCGGGCGTGAGTTGAGCGCGTCCCGCGATTGCGGGCTCCCGTTTCACTCACAACCGGAATCCCCCTATGTCGATCCTGACACCTCGGTCGCTGCGTGCGGCCGGGCGGGTCGTCGCCGTGTTGCTGGGCCTGGCCCCGGCGGCATCGGTGATGGCGCAAGCCGCCCCTTCCTACGACACCCTGCTTGAACGCCTGGACCAGCTGCCCGGTACCCGCGTCGGTGCGGCGCTGGCCGAGGCCGCCGACGCGCGCGCCGACCAGGCCCGCGCACTGCCCAACCCTTCCCTGTCCTGGTCGGCCGAGAACGCCTGGGGCACCGGTTCCTATGGCGGCATGGGCAAGGCCGACAGCGTGCTTACCCTGTCCCAGCCATTGGAGGTCTGGGGCCAGCGCGGCGCGCGCGTCCGTGCGGCCCGCGCCGAGGCACAGGCGGCCAACCTGCGTGGCACGCAGAGCCGCAGCGATGTGGCCAGCCAGCTGGCGGTGGTCTACGCACAGGCGGAAAGTGCACTGCGCCGCTACACCCTGGCCGAAGAGGCACTGAGCCTCACCCGCGATGACGCCAACGCCGTCAACGCGATGGTCAAGCAGGGCCGCGAACCGCAACTGCGCGCGGTGCAGGCGCAGAGCGAAGTGGCCAACGCCAACGCCGCGCTGGATGAAGCGCAGGCCTTCCGCGATGCCGCGCTGGCCCGCCTGGCCGGTGCTGCACTGCTGGATGCGCCGGTGCAGTCGATCGGCGACAGCCTGCTCGACCGTGCGCCGCCGCTGCCACGCGGTGCCACCGATACCGCACTGGCAGTGCGCATCGCTGAAGCCGAAGCCGATGCGGCGGGCAAACTGGCCGAGGTGGAGCGCAAGCGCGCCCTGCCCGACCTCAGCGTCACCGCCGCGCAGACCCGCTTCCGCGAGGGCGGCGAGCGTGCCTACAACCTCGGGCTCAGCCTCAGCATCCCGCTGTTTGACCGCAACCGCGGTGGCATCCGCGCCGCCAATGCCGACCAGCGCGCGGCCGAAGCGCGCCTGGACCAGCAGCGCCGCGACAGCGAGGCGGCACGCCTCTCCGCCGTGGCCGGTTTGAAGGCCGCCGGCAGCCGAACCCGCGCCGCCGATGAAAGCGTGGTCGCCGCCGAAGAGGCGTATCGCCTGGCCCGCATCGGCTTCGACGCCGGACGCATCTCGCAGCTGGAACTGCGCAGCACGCGCAGCGCTCTTATCGCCGCCCGTGCCGCCGCCGTGGATGCGCGCCTGTCGCGCGTCGGCGCGGAAATCGATCTTGCCCGCCTTGAAGGGCGCGCACCCTTTGTGGAGGCCCCATGACTCTCTCCCGTACTTTTCCGCTGATCGGCGGCATGCTGCTGACTGTGCTGCTGGCCGGCTGCGCTGGCAACGCGCAGACACCTGCCAATGAAGACCCCGCTGCGACCAAGGCCGGCACCGACGACAGCCATGGCCACGCGCCCGGCAGCAAGGAAGCCAAGGCCGAATCCGCGAAGACGCCGGCAGACACCGATGAAGGCGTGGTACCGCTGACCCCTGAGCAGATCAAGGCGTCCGGTATCGAAGTGGTTGCCGTCGGTCACGGCGGTGGCGGTTCCACCCGCCTCGCCGGTCGGGTGGAACCCTCGGTCGGTGCCCGTGCCTCGGTGGCCTCGACCGTGACCGGCCGCGTCGAGCGCGTACTGGTCGCGCCGGGCACGGCGGTGAAACAGAACCAGGCGCTGGCCATCGTGGTCAGTGGCGAGGCAGCGGTGTTCCGCGCCAATGCGCTGGCCGCATCCGCCGAAGCCGAGGCCGCACGCCTGGCCTATGGCCGCGACAAGGCCCTGGTCGACCAGGGCGTGGTCGCCCGCCAGGAGCTGGAAGCCTCGCGTGCGCGTTCGCTGGCGGCACAGGCCCAGGCCGCTGCCGCACAGGCACAGGCCGCCGCCAACGGTGCGCCCGATGCCAGTGGACGCGTGCGCATCACCAGCCCGGTGGCCGGCATCGTCGGCAACGTGCAGGTCACGCCGGGCGGTGTGGTCGCCGCCGGCAGTGCGGTGGCCGACGTCGCCGACCCGTCGATGAACGAGCTGGTGTTCACCGCACCGCCAGCGCTGGCTGCACAGGTCATGCCCGGCATGAAGCTGGAAGTGAGCGTGCCGGGTGGCAGCTTCACCGCTACCGTCACCGGTTCGGCCGCCGATGTACGGCAGCAGGGCGGCGTCGCAGTGATCCGCGCCACGCCGGTGGATGCATCGCTGCCGCCGGCCGGTTCGCCGGTATCGGCCGTGGTGGTCACCGAAGGCCAGGACGGCTCGCTCAGCGTGCCCGCCGATGCGGTGCAGAACGTCGATGGAAGCAGCGCGGTGTTCGTCGCCGTCGAAGGTGGCTTCAAGGCGCAGCCAGTGCTGGCCGGGCGCCGTGCCGGTGACCGCATCGAGATCCTCGGTGGCCTGAGTGGCAACGAGCGCATCGTCGGTGCCAACGCCTTCCTGCTCAAGGCCGAGCTGGCCAAGGGCGAAGCCGAGCACGGCCACTGAGGAGGCGATCATGTTCAAGCTGATCATTGAAACAGCGGTGCGCCACCGCTGGCTGGTGGTGTTCATGGCGGCGCTGATCGCCGCCGTGGGCCTGTTCCAGCTGGGCAAGCTGCCGATCGACGCCGTGCCGGACATCACCAACCGCCAGGTGCAGATCAACACGGTGGCCCCGGCGCTGACCCCGGAGCAGATCGAACGGCAGGTGACCTATCCGCTGGAAACCGCGCTGGCCGGCATTCCCGGCCTGACCACCACGCGTTCGCTGTCGCGCAATGGCTTCTCGCAGGTCACCGCGATCTTCACCGATGCCACCGACATCTACTTCGCCCGCCAACAGGTGGCCGAACGCATGCGCGAGGCATCGGAAGACCTGCCCGATGGTGCGTCGCCGATGCTGTCGCCGGTCACCACCGGCCTCGGCGAGGTGCTGATGTGGACGGTGGACTTCACCGCGTTCGATCCGACCAGGCTGGCCAAGCCCGGTGAAGCCGGCTGGCAGGCCGGCGAGGTCTACCGCACGCCGGAAGGCAACCTGCTGCGCACGCCGGAAGAGCGCGCGACCTACCTGCGCACAGTGCAGGACTGGATCATCGCGCCGCAGATGCGCTCCAGCCCGGGGCTGGCCGGTGTCGATACGGTCGGCGGCTACGTCAAGGAATACGGCGTGCATCCGGACAGCGCCAAACTGGCCGCGCATGGCCTCGGCCTGGCCGACCTGGTTACCGCGCTGCAGCGCTCCAACGTGCAGGCCGGCGCCGGCTTCGTGCAGCGGGCCGGTGAAGGCCTGGTGGTGCGTGCCGATGGCCTGGCGCTGACCACCGAGGATCTTGCACAGGCGCCGGTGGCCACCCGCAATGGCGTGGTGGTACGCGTGGCCGATGTAGCCACCGTGGAACTGAGCCGCGCGCCGCGCCTGGGTGCAGCCAGCCGCAACGGCCACGAGGCCGTGCTGGGCACCGCGCTGATGATTGCCGGTGGCAACAGCCGCACCGTGGCGCAGGCCGCAGCCGCACGTCTGGAACAGGTGAACACGTCGCTGCCGGCCGACATCGTGGCCGCACCGGTGCTGGACCGCAGTGTGCTGGTCAATTCCACCATCAAGACCGTGGCCCGGAACCTCACCGAGGCGCGCTGCTGGTGGTGGTGGTGCTGTTCCTGCTGCTGGGCAACCTGCGCGCGGCCACCATCACCGCGCTGGTGATTCCGCTGTCGTTCCTGTTCGCGGTGATCGGCATGAACCGCTTCGGCATCAGCGGCAACCTGATGAGCCTGGGTGCACTGGACTTCGGCATCCTGGTGGACGGTGCGGTGATCGTGGTCGAGTCGACGCTGCTGATGCTGGGCCAGCGCCGCGCCGAACTGGGCCGGGCGCTGACCGCGATGGAACGGCTGCGCGTGGCCGCCGATTCCGCGCTGAAGATGGCGCGCCCGGCGGCGTTCGGCCAGCTGATCATCCTGCTGGTGTTCGCGCCGATCCTCACCCTGGAAGGTGTGGAGGGCAAGACGTTCCACCCGATGGCGGCGACCTTCATGCTGGCCCTGGTCGGTGCCTTCCTGTTCTCCTTCACCTTCGTGCCGGCGATGACGGCGCTGCTGGTGCGCGAGCCGAAGCCGAAGGACGCAGATGCACATGCGGACGACGGCGAGCACGAGACCAGGCTGATACGCGTGCTGCGCGCGCGCATCGAGCCGGTGATCCGCAAGGCCGTGGCGCATCCGCGCACGGTAGTGGCCAGTGCGGTGATGATGGTGGTGGTGGGCATCGGCTCGTTCTCGATGCTGGGCCGCGAGTTCATGCCGACGCTGGACGAAGGCAACGTGGCGATGCAGGCGTTGCGCGTGCCGTCGACGTCGCTGGAGCAGTCACTGGCCATGCAACTGGCGTTGGAAAAGGTGATTGCCAAGCAGCCGGAAGTGGAGACCGTGTTCTCGCGTACCGGTACCGCCGAGGCGGCGATCGATCCGATGCCGACCAACATCTCCGACAGCGTGATCGTGCTGAAGCCACGCAAGGACTGGCCCGATCCGAAGTTGGCCAAGGACGCGCTGGTGGCCCGTTTCGAAAAGCTGGCCGGGCAGCAGCTGGGCAACAGTTTCGAGTTCAGCCAGCCGATCGAGCTGCGCTTCAACGAGCTGATTTCCGGCGTGCGTACCGACCTGGCCGTAATGATCTTTGGCGATGACTTCGGCCAGCTGCAGAAGGTGGCCGACCAGGTGGCGCTGAAGCTGCGTGCGGTGGATGGCGCGGCCGACGTGCGGGTGGAACAGATCTCCGGCCTGCCCACGCTGAACGTGGCGATCGATCATGTGGCGGCGGCGCAGTATGGGCTGACTGCGGCGGATGTGAGTGATGCACTGTCCACCGGCATCGGCGGTACTGCGGCGGGCAAGATCTTCGAAGGCGACCGCCGCTTCAACGTGGTGGTGCGCCTGGACGATGCCGCGCGCAACGATCCGGACCAGCTGGCCTCGCTGCCGATCGCCACGCCGTCGGGGTTGGTGATTCCGCTGTCGTCGGTTGCGCGCATCACGGTCAGCGAAGGGCCGAACCAGATCAGCCGCAACAACGGCAGCCGCCGCGTGGTGGTGCAGGCCAACGTGCGTGGCCGCGACCTGGGCGGCTTCGTCGGCGAAGCGCAGGCCGCGGTAGCCGACGTGGCACTGCCGCCGGGTGCCTACCTGACCTGGGGTGGCCAGTTCGAGAACCTGCAGCGCGCGGAAAAGCGGCTGGCGACGGTGGTACCGGTAGTGTTCCTGCTGATCGGCAGCCTGCTGTTCATGGCCCTGCGCAGCGGCAAGGAAGCCATTCTGGTGTTCAGCTGCGTGCCGTTGGCGTTGGTCGGCGGCATCCTCGCGCTGCTGCTGCGGGGCATGCCGTTCTCGGTATCGGCAGCGGTCGGCTTCATCGCCGTGTCCGGCGTGGCGACCTTGAATGGCCTGGTGCTGATGCAGGCGATCCGCGAACGCCTGGATGCCGGCGACCTGCCGCTGCAGGCGGCGATCAACGGTGCCTCCAGCCGCATCCGAGCAGTGCTGACCACGGCGCTTGTGGCGATCGTCGGCTTCATTCCGATGGCGATCGCCAGCGGTTCCGGCGCGGAAGTGCAGAAACCGCTGGCGACGGTGGTGATCGGTGGCCTGATCACCGCCACCGTGCTGACCCTGCTGGTGCTGCCGACGTTTGCGGCACGCGTGGCCAAGCCGCGGGCGGTGGGGTGAGGTGAGAGGGGGTCGGAGCCCTTTCCACGGGAAAGGGATCCGACCCGTGACCGGGTCGGATTGCCGGCCAGCGGCCGGCACTACCCGGTACCGGTCAGGCCTTCTTGCGCTCGGCGATGTAGGCCTGGATCTGCTGTTCCAGCACCGGCAGCGGCACCGAGCCCTGCTTGAGCAGGGTGTCGTGGAAGCCCTTGATGTCGAACTTGTCGCCCAGCTCCTTCTCGGCCTGCGCACGCAGGCGCACGATGGCGATCTCGCCCAGCTTGTAGCTCAGCGCCTGGCCCGGCCAGGAAATGTAGCGGTCCACTTCGGTGGTCACTTCATGCTCGCTCAGCGCGGTGTGGTCACGCAGGTAGGCCAGCGCCTGCTCGCGGGTCCAGCCCCTGCTGTGCACGCCGGTGTCGATCACCAGGCGCGCGGCGCGCCACATCTCGTAGGTCAGGCGGCCGAAATCCTCGTACGGGGTTTCGTAGATGCCCATCTCCACGCCCAGCTTCTCGCAGTACAGCGCCCAGCCTTCGCCATAGGCGGAGATGTAGGCGTTGCGGCGGAACTCGGGCAGGTTCTTCTGCTCGGCGGCGATCGCGCCCTGCAGCGAATGGCCCGGATCGGATTCATGCAGGGTCAGTGCCGGCAGGTTGTACAGCGGGCGCGAGGGCAGGTTGTAGGTGTTGAGCCAGTAGGTACCCATGCCACCGCGGCCGGCCGTCCAGAACGGTGCAATGTCCGGTGGCACCGGCACGATGGTGAAGCGCGCGCGCGGCAACGTCATGTACTTGCCGAGCTGGCCGTCCGCCCGCTTGGAAATCCACGCGGCGCGCGAAAGCAGCTCTTCCGGCGTCTTCGCATAGAACTGCGGATCGGTACGCAGGAAGGTCAGGAACTCGGCGAAGCTGCCCTTGAACTTCACCTGCTTGATGATGTCGTTCATCTCGCCCTGGATGCGTGCGACTTCCTCCAGGCCGATGCGGTGGATCTCGTCCGGCGACAGGTCCAGCGTGGTGTACTCGTGGATCTGCTGCCTGTAGTAGGCCTTGCCATCGGGCATCGCTTCGGCGGCCAGGGTGGTGCGCGCCTGCGGCACGTACTCGTTGACGAAGAAGGTGCGCAGCTGCTGGAACGCCGGCACCACCTTGCCGCTGATCGCTTCACGCGCCTGCGCCTGCAGCCTGGCCTGTTCGGCGGCCGGGATGCTGTTGGGCAGCTTCTTGAACGGCGCGTACAGCGGCGATTCGGTCGGGTCCTTCAGCTCGGCAACGGTGGCGATGGACACTTCGCGGCCATCCAGCACGCGCGCGGCACGCTGAAGCCGCGCTTCAGGCCGGCGCGCATGTTCTCGGTCTGCTGGCCGAAGTAACGCGGCACATCGTTCAGCCGTGCGATGTAGTTCTGGTAGTCCTGCACGGTCTTCATCTCGCGCCGGGCCATGAAGGACAGGTTGGACCAGAACGAGGAATCGGCGTTGAACGGCATTTCGTAGCCGCGCAGGCGCGTCTCTTCGGCCAGGTTGAACACCTGGTCGCGATAGATCGCGTAGTTGACCTGGTTGTCCGGCGACAGGGTCTTCGGGTCGATCTTCTTCAGTGCGGCCAGGGTCTCGTCCCACACCTTCAGACGCGCCTGCTGCGCGGCCGGGCCGACGTCAGGCATGCGGGTGGCGTTGGCCGGGGCGTCTTCGTCCTCGCTGGCTTCACCACCTCCCTGCTGGCGCCACTTCCATTCCTTCTCGTACAGCGCGCGGAAGGCGGCATCCGCGGGCGATTCGGTGGCCACGCTGGCGGGCGCGGCGGCGGCGGCGGCGGGCGCAGCGGCCAGGGCCACGGTGGGGGCGGACAGGGCGATCAACAGGGCAACGGCAAGACGGGTTTTCACGAGCACAGGTTCCCGGGAAGGCAGACCCCGATCATGGCACCGCCCACGGCCCATGGCATGGGACGAAGGTCCTGCCTGCAGCGCAGGCAGGACCGGGAACCGGCCGCTCTGGTAGATGCCAACCTTGGTTGGCACACGGGGAAACCCAGCGCCGACAGGGCACCGCCGCTGAACATGCAGTAGATCCACGCCATGCGAGGATGCGCCGGGATCCTGACAGGGGTCAGAGCCCTTTCCAGTGGAAAGGGATCCGACCCCGCAGCCTCAGTGACTGGCCTTGTCCCGCTTCCAGCCGCGGTGCTTGATGTCCAGGTGCAGGCTGTACAGCGCGGTGAACGCCGGGAACAGGTTCTGCAGTACACCCACCGAGTCCTGCTTGGCCGAGAACAGGAAGTAGCTCAGGGTCATCAGGCTGCCGAGCACGCTCATGTACCAGAACAGGCGCGGGATGACGGGTTTGCCGGCGCGCTTGGAGGCGATGAACTGGACCAGCCAGCGGCCGCCGAACATCAGTGCGCCGGTGTAGCCGATCAGCTTCCAGCCGGTCACATGCAGGCCGGTCCAGTACAGCCAGGTCAGGGGCTGATCCAGCCAGTGCAGCTCCAGATCCATCAGCGCTCCTCCACCGCGGTGCGCTTGCTTCGGGTGATCAGCCAGGCTACGCCACGCAGGTCGCGGATGCCGACCAGCGCGCGGCCGAGGTTGTTGTACTTGGACACGCCGGCGGTACGGTGGCGGTGATTGACCGGCACGCTGGTGGTCTTCCAGCCGGCACGCTGCATCAGCGCCGGCAGGTAACGGTGCATGTGGTCGAAGTACGGCAGGTCGAGGAACGCGCTGCGTTCGAACAGCTTGATGCCGCAACCGGTGTCGGGCGTGTCGTCGCGCAGCATGCGCGCACGGATGGCGTTGGCCCATTTGCTGGCCCAGCGCTTGCTGCCGCTGTCCTGGCGGTTGACGCGCCAGCCGGCGAACAGCTTCACCTGCGCCTCGGCGGCGTCGCGTGCGGCAAGCAGCTTGGGAATATCGGCCGGATCGTTCTGGCCATCGCCATCCAGGGTGGCGATCCACGGCGCGCGCGCGTGCTTGACGCCGGTGCGCACCGCCGTGCTCTGCCCGCTCTGGTTCACATGGTGCAGCACGCGCAGTTCCGGGGTGGTTGCCTTCAATCCCTGCAGCACCGCCAGGGTGTCATCACGCGAGTGGTCGTCGATGTAGACGATCTCGAACGGCAGCCGGCCACGCAGCGCAGCGGTGATTTCGGCGACCAGCGGGGCAACATTGTCGCGCTCGTTGAACACCGGGACGACAACGGAAAGCTCGGGTTGGCTCATAAGGCACTCGGCCAAAGGGGGGACAAAGACCGCGCATTCTCCGAAACCGAGGTTATCCGAAGATGAACCCGGCGGCGTGAGGATCCGTCCTCAGGCGCGATCGCCAAAATACTCGCGGCACCACTGCACCACAGGCGGCAGGCCTTGTTCGATCGGGGTCACCGCATCGAAGCCGAAAGCGTCATGTGCGCGCCGGGTATCGGCCATCGTGCGCACCATGTCGCCGGGCTGCATGGGCTTGTAGACCTTCTGCGCAGGGCGGCCGGCGGCCTGCTCGATCACGCTGATGAAGCGCTCCAGCTCGACCGGTGTATGGTTGCCGAGGTTGAACACCCGGTGCGGCACCGGACCGTCGGCCGGATGCGCGAGGGCGCCGAGGATACCGGATACGATGTCGGAGACATGTGTGAAATCGCGCTGCATGCGGCCTTCGTTGAACACGTCGATCGGCCGACCGGCCAGCACCGCGCGCGAGAACAGCAGCGGTGCCATGTCCGGCCGGCCCCACGGGCCATACACGGTGAAGAATCGCAGCCCGGTGGCATGCAGGCCGTACAGCTGCGCGTAGGTGTAGGCCATCAGCTCGTTGGCCGCCTTGGTCGCCGCGTACAGCGAGCGTGGCTGGTCCACGCGCTGGTCTTCGGAGAACGGCGGCGTGGCCGAATCGCCGTAGACCGAACTGCTGGAGGCATACACCAGGTGCTGCACGCCACGGTGGCGGCACAACTCGAGCATGTTGACGAAGCCGACCAGGTTGCTGTCGACGTAGGCATGCGGGTTTTCCAGCGAATAGCGCACGCCGGCCTGCGCGGCCAGGTGGATCACCGCGGTCGGCCGCACCTCGTCGAACAGTGCGGCCAGGCCCTGCTGGTCGGTCAGGTCCAGGGTGCGCAGGTCCAGCGCCGGACACAGCGCGGCCACGCGGTCACGCTTGATCTGCGGGTCGTAGTAATCGTTGAAGTTGTCCAGGCCGACCACGGCCTGGCCGGCCTCCAGCAGCGCGCGGGCGGTGTAGGCACCGATGAAGCCGGCAGCGCCGGTGAGCAGGATGGTCATGGCAGGGGCCTGGGAACGAAGTTCAGGCCCCTGATGTTACCGGTCTCAGAACAAACCGAAACGCTTCTTCGCCACGTTGGTGCGGCCGGGCTCGATCACATCGTTGATCTGTTTCGCATCGAAGCGGTCGAGCAGGGCGTCGGCGCCCTTCTTCAGCTTCAGGTCCATCTCTTCGGGGTACAGCGGAACCAGGCTCATGAAGCTGATGGTATTGCCATCCTCCAGCTCCAGCGTGGCGAAGTCCTCCGGGGCGGTCACCGGCGGCAGCACGATGGCACCGTCGAAACCCACGCCCGGCGCATAGGGCTCGCTGGGATGGCCGTTGGGAATGGTGTGGCCGAAGCCCAGCCACGTGTCGTACTCGTGCGGCAACCGCGCCATGCCCTTCAGCAGGCGCACTGGCCAGTAGTTGCGCTCATCCTCGAAGGCGTCCTGCGTGATCGGCCAGTCGGCCGGCAGGGTCACCATCAGTTCCATGTAGCGCGGCACGTCCGCATCCACCTCGGCGGGCACGGTCATCGGCAGGTCGCTCATGCCGGAGGTGACCAGGCGCAGGTACGGGCAGTGGTCATTGGCCGGCACCACGTGCACGTCGATGTGCACCAGGTCGGAGATGATTTCATGGAAGACACCGGACACCGGTCCCAGGTGGTGTTCGATGTGAGCACTGATCGCCTCGATGTGCCGTTCTTCGCCGATGGCGAGCACAAAGTCCTTCTCACGGCGATGTACCAGTATCTGGGTGCCGTCCGGGCTGACGTCTTCGTAGTCGTTGCTCATGTCCTGCTCCCTGGATGAGGCCACGGGCCGGAAGACAGTGCATTCCGCGGTGCGCGTGGCAGTGCGTTCCCTGTCATTCGCCGGGCGCGGCAGGAACAGGCCGCCTCCCCGACGCGGCGCCGGGCTCAGCCCTGGCGCGCGCGCAGTTTTTCCAGCACGCCGTCCAGGGTGTCCAGGTCGGTGTAGTGGATGATCAGCTTGCCCTTGCCGCCACGGCCGTGGCTGATCGCCACCTTGGCGCCGAGCGCTTCGGACAGCTCGGTTTCCAGCGAGGCGATGTCGGCCTGCTGCACCTTCGGCGTGGCCACCGGACGGCTGCTCGGCACCTTGCCGGCGGCGAAAGCCTGCGCGCGCCGCTCGACCTCGCGCACCGACCAGCCTTCGTCGGCCGCTTCCTGGGCCAGCTTGCCGGCCAGTTCGGGGGCCAGGGTCAGCAGCGCACGGGCATGCCCCATTTCCAGGCGGCGGGTTTCCAGCAGCAGGCGGATCGCCACTGGTAGTTCCAGCAGGCGCAGCAGGTTGGACACCGCCGCGCGCGAGCGGCCGACGGCCTCGGCGGCCTCGGCATGGGTGAGGGTGAACTCGCTGATCAGGCGCTGCAGCGCTTCGGCTTCCTCCAGCGGGTTGAGGTCTTCACGCTGGATGTTCTCGATCAGCGCCATCGCGATGACGGTGCGGTCTTCCAGCTCGCGCACCACCACCGGCACTTCGTCCAGCCCGGCCAGCTGCGATGCGCGCCAGCGGCGTTCACCGGCGACGATTTCGTAGTTGCCCGCCGGCAGCTGGCGCACCAGGATCGGCTGGATCACGCCCTGCGACTTGATCGAGTCGGCCAGCTCGGACAGCTTGCCCTCGTCCATCTCGCGGCGCGGCTGGTACTTGCCCGGCTGCAGCTGGCCGACCGGCAACTTGCGCAGCACTTCCCCGGCAGCGGCTCGATCACCGCCGTGGTGGCCTGCACCTGGCTGACCGCGCCCTTCGGGCCCAGCAGCGCGTCCAGGCCACGGCCGAGGCCTCGCTTCTTGGCTGCCGGCTTGCTGCTGGTCATCAGACGGTCTCCACGGCCTTGGTGGCCTTGTTGCGTTCGTTGTTGCGGCGGATGATCTCGCCAGCCAGGCCCAGGTAGGCCACGCCACCGCGCGAGGCGCGGTCGTAGCCGACGATGCTCTGGCCATGGCTGGGTGCCTCGGCCAGGCGAACGTTGCGCGGCACGATGGTGCGGAACACGCGATCGCCGAAGTGCTCGGTGAGCTCGGCCGAGACCGCGTTGGCCAGGTTGTTGCGCACGTCGAACATGGTGCGCAGCACGCCTTCGATCTCCAGCGCCGGATTGAGGTTGGCACGCAGCGCTTCGATGGTTTCCACCAGCGCGCTCAGGCCTTCCAGGGCGTAGTACTCGCACTGCATCGGCACGATCACCGAATCGGCAGCGGCCAGCGCATTGAGCGTCAGCAGCGACAGCGCCGGCGGGCAGTCGATCAGGATGTAGTCGTACTCGTCGCGGATCGGTGCCAGCGCGCGCTTCAGCCGCTGCTCGCGCTCGCTCTGCGCCATCAGCTGGATCTCGGCGGCGGTCAGGTCGATGTTGCCGGGAAGCAGGTCGTAGCCTTCGGCGGTCTGCACGCGTACATCGGCGGCGCTGGACTCGCCCAGCAGCAGATCGTAGGTGGAGGCGGCCAGCTCACGCTTGTCCACGCCACTGCCCATGGTCGCGTTGCCCTGCGAATCGAGGTCGACCAGCAGCACGCGCTTGGGTGCGTTGGCCAGGGAAGCGGCCAGGTTGACGGCGGTCGTGGTCTTGCCGACGCCACCCTTCTGGTTGGCGATGGCGATGATGCGGGCCATGCGGGTGTGCCTCGTCGACGTGTGCTGGGACCGGTCATTATGCGTACAACCGGCCCCTTGCGGAAATCGTGGATCGCCAACCCGTTGTTGCACAAGGGGCTGGCGGCGGGAATCAAGGGCCTGTAACAGTAACCAGGTGGCGTTCGCCGGCCAGGCCGGGCACGCTCAGCGGGGTCACCTCGCGCACCTGCCAGCCAGCCGGCAGGTCCGCGATCTCCTCATGCGGGTAGACGCCCTTCATGGCCAGCAGCACGCCCCCCGGCCGCAGCAGGTGGCCACCGACACGGACGATGCCGGCCAGGGTATCCATGGCACGGGCGGTCAACTGGTCGTAACGACCGGCCTCGTCCAGCGCCTCGGCGCGCGATTCGGCCACGCGGGCATTGCCCAGGCCGAGTTGGCGCACGGCCTCGCGCATGAAGCGCGCCTTCTTGCCATTGCTCTCGACCAGGGTCACCTGCAGGCCCGGGCAGGCGATGGCCAGCGGGATGCCCGGCAGCCCGGGGCCGGTGCCGAGGTCGGCCAGGCTGCCATCGGCCACGAACGGCTGCATCGCCAGCGAGTCGAGCAGGTGGCGGGTGACCATCTCCTGCGGGTCGCGGATGGCGGTGAGGTTGTAGGTGCCGTTCCAGCGGTGCAGCAGGGCCAGGTAGCGCAGCAGCGGCGGCGCCAGCGCGGCATCCAGGCCCATGCTGGCCAGGCCCTGTTCCAGCGTGGCAGCTACGCTGGCGGGAAGTGGGTGTTCGCTCATGCCGGCATTATCGCCGGTTTTGCGCGCTGATTCCCCGCCTCAGTGCGGATACCAGGCCAACGCCGCCCGGAACTGACCGGTGGCCTGCCATTCGTGCAGGTGCCAGCGCGCGGCCTCGCCCAGTTCCGGGTCGCACCAGCGCAGGTGCAGGGCGCCATCGGCCCCCGGCGCCAGCTGCAGGCGGTGCAGGCCGAACGAGATACCCTGGCCGTGCGCCTTCAGCATCGATTCCTTGGCGCACCACACGCGGAAGAACCAGTGTTCGCGGTCGGCCTGGTCCAGGCTTTCCAGCCACGCCACCTCCTCCGGGTGGAAGAAGCGCTGCACGATCTCCAGCAGTCGGGCGCGCGGCCGCAGCAGTTCCAGGTCCACGCCCAGCCGCACGCCTTCGCCCAGCGCCACCAGCAGCACCTCGCCGCTGTGGCTCCAGCCGGTGCCGTAGTGGGCCAATGCGCCGCTCAGCTCCGGCCGGCCCTTGTCATCGCGGACCAGCGGCAGCGTCTCCGGATCGGCCCCGAGGGCCTGCGCCAGCACCTGCCGTGCCTGCGGTTCGCCGCGCTGGCCGGGCACGTGCGGGCGCCGCCAGACCGTCACCGGACCAAAGCGCCACGGGCCGTCGAGGGTGGCTGGCAGGCTCATGCGCACGCGCCCGTCACACGACACCACGACGGGTTCACGGCCGTGCGCGTCAACTGGTCACCGTTCCCCACCGGAGGTTCGATCATGGGCATCATCATCTGGCTGATCGTCGGCGGCATCGTAGGCTGGCTGGCCAGCATCATCATGAAGCGCGATGCCCAGCAGGGCATCATCCTCAACATCGTGGTCGGCATCGTCGGCGCGCTGATTTCCGGCTGGCTGTTCGGCGGCGGCATCAACGAAGCGATCACCATTCGAACCTTCCTGTTCTCGCTGATCGGTGCAGTGATCCTGCTGGCGATCGTCAATCTGTTCACCCGCAAGAGCATACGCTGACACGGCGGTAGCGCCGGCCGCTGGCCGGCGGGCCTTTCAGAACGGGCCCGGCGATGCCGGGCCCGTTCGTTCAACCGATCTGTACCCACGCCGGCGCATGGTCGCTCGGACGTTCCCAGGTGCGCGGCTCGCGGTCGATGCCCGAAGCCACCGCACCGCTCTTCAGCGCATCGGAGACCAGGGTCAGGTCGATGCGCAGGCCCAGGTTGCGACGGAAGCCGGCGGCGCGGTAATCCCACCAGCTGAAGGTGCCCGCCTCGTCGTTGTGCAGGCGGAAGCCATCGTGCAGGCCCAGCTGCAGCAGCTTGTTCAATGCGCCGCGCTCGGCGGTGGAGGTCAGGATGTGGTTGTCGTTCCACACCTCCGGGTCGTGCACGTCGCGTGCGTCCGGGGCAATGTTGAAGTCCCCCATCACGATCAGCTTCGGGTGGCGCTGCAGTTCTTCGGCGATCCAGGCATGCACCGCCTCAAGCCAGCGTAACTTGTACTCGTACTTGTCGGTACCGATGTCCTGGCCATTGACCACGTACAGGTTGATTACCCGCAGGTCGCCGAAGGTACCGGCGATGACGCGCTTCTGCTCGTCCTCGAAGCCGGGAATGCCGATCTGCACGTCCTGTGCAGGCTCACGCGACAGCAGCGCAACGCCGTTGTAGGTCTTCTGGCCGGCGAACACGCTGCGGTAGCCGGCAGCGATCAGCGCAGAGTCGGGGAACTTGTGGTCCTCCAGCTTGGTTTCCTGGATACCGACGATGTCCGGGCCGAACGCCTTGAGCCACTGTTCCAGGTGCGGCAGGCGGACATTGAGCGAATTGACGTTCCACGAGGCGATTTTCATGCGGGCATTCTACCCGGGTGGGCTTTGGTAGACGCCAACCTGGGTTGGCGCATGGCCGCCCCGTGCCAACCAAGGTTTGCACCCACCGGTAGTGCCGGCCGCTGGCCGGCAACCCCATGAACCGTCGGCAGGACCCCGCAGTTGGCGGCCAGCGGCCGGCACTACCGCAGCAGCAGCTTCAACAAACCCGCAATCTTCGAATACGGCGGCCGCAGCCGGTCGCTGGCCGCCCAGCGCGACTGCCACAGCACCGGCAGCCGCTTGCTCATCGCATCGAACCCGGCCCGCCCGTGGTACGCGCCCATGCCGCTGGCCCCTACCCGCCAAACGGCAGGCCATCGGCGGCGAAGTGCAGCAGCGTGTCATTTACCGTCACGCCACCGGCCACCACCTGGCCGAGGATGCGCTCCACCGTGGCCGTGTCATGGCTGAAGGGATACAGCGCCAGCGGCCGTTCGCGGGACAGCACGTCCGCCAGCGCCGCCTCCAGATCCGGGTAGGCCCGCACGGGCAGGATCGGCCCGAAGATTTCCTCGCGCATCAGGTCCAGATCGTCGGGCGGGTCCAGCACCACGGTCGGCACCAGCAGGCGCTCGCGTCGGCGCGCGCCTCATCCACCTGCGCCAACGGAATCACCGGCACGCCACGTTCGCGCGCCTGCACCAGATAGCCCTGCAGGCGCTGGTACTGGCCCTCGTTGATGATGCGCGTGTAGTCGTCGGCATTGCTGAAGTCGCCATAGCGTTTCGCGCACCTGCTGCTGCAGCGCCTGTACGAACTCGCGCTGGCGGACCGTATCGATCAGCACATAATCCGGCGCGATGCAGGTCTGGCCCGCGTTGAACCACTTGCCGGTGGCCAGCCGCGCGGCGGCTTTGCCCAGCGGAAAATCGCGGCAGACGATGGCCGGCGACTTGCCGCCCAGTTCCAGCGTGACCGGCACCAGATGCTCGGCGGCGGCGGCCATCACCTTGCGGCCAACGGCCGTCGAGCCGGTGAACAGCAGATGGTCCAGCGGCAGCGAGGACACCGCCGCGGCCACATCCGCCCCGCCCTGCACCACCGCCACCCGATCGGGCGGGAACACGCTGGCCAGCAGATCAGCCAGGAACGCACTGGTGCGCGGTGTGTTCGGAGGGCTTCAACAGCACGTGGTTGCCAGCGGCGATGGCGGTGGCCAGCGGCACGAGTGCCAGCGTGACCGGGTAATTCCACGGTGAGATCACCCCGACCACACCCAGTGGCGTCGGCCGCAGCTGCGCGCGCGCCGGCCACAGCTTCCAGCCGGCCCGTACGCGCTGCGGCTTCGACCAGCGCCGCAGGTGGCGGCGCAGGTGGTCGATGGCCGACAGCACACTCATGCCATCGGCCAGCTTCGATTCGACGTGGACGCGGTGGCCGAAGTCCTCGGCGATGGCCGTGGCCATTTCGTCAGGCGTGGCTTCAGCGCTTCGGAGGCGGCGCAGGTCGGCTTCACGCTGGTCCAGCGAAGGGCGCTGGGCCTGCCAGGTACTGCGCAGGGTGTGCAGGAGGGCGGGAAGGTCGGCTGGGGCGGTGGTCGTCATGGGCCGACTATACGGGGTGCTGCGCAACGCCATGGTAGCCGGCCGCTGGCCGGCAATGGGTTCATGTCTTCGGAGATTCATGGGTTTGCCGGCCAGCGCCGGCACTACCGGAATGCGAACCCAGTGGACACGGTCGACAAACAGAAAGGCCGCGGTCTGCACCGCGGCCCTGAAACCCGGTGGGTGCCGACCGTTGGTCGGCACGCCGGTTACTTGGTGATATCCACGTTCTTGGTTTCGCGCAGGAACAGGCCGCCGATCACCACCGACATCAGTGCGATCGCAATCGGGTACCACAGGCCGTAGTACAGGTTGCCGGTACCGGCCACCAGCGCGAACGAGATGGCCGGCAGGAAGCCACCGAACCAGCCGTTGCCGATGTGGTACGGCAGCGACATCGAGGTGTAGCGGATACGGGTCGGGAACAGTTCGACCAGGTAGGCGGCGATCGGGCGTAGACCATGGTCACGTACAGCACCAGCAGCCACAGCATGAAGATGGTGCCAGCGATGTTGATGCGCGCACCATCGGCCTTGGCCGGGTAGCCGGCAGAGGTCAGGGCGGTCTTCAGTTCCGCGCCGAACGCATCGGCCTTGGCCTTGCCTTCTTCCTTGGTCAGGCCTGCGGCCTCATACGAGGGGACGCTGGCGCTGCCCACGTTCACCATCGCCAGCGAGCCGGCGGCGGCGGGCTGCACGTCGTACGGCACGCCGGCCTTGGTCAGCGCGGCGGTGGCCACGTCGCAGGAGCTGGTGAACTTGCGCAGGCCCACCGGATCGAACTGGAACGAGCAGGTGGCCGGATCGGCGACGACCAGGGCCGGCGAGCTGCTGCGGCTTCTTCGATGGCCGGGTTGGCGAAGTGGGTCAGGCCCTTGAAGATCGGGATGTAGGTGATGGCCGCCAGCAGGCAGCCGGCCAGGATGATCTTCTTGCGACCGATGCGGTCGGACAACCAGCCGAAGAAGATGAAGAACGGCGTGCCCAGTGCCAGCGCTGCGGCGATCAGCAGGTAGGAGGTGGTGGCATCGACCTTCAGCATGCTGCTGAGGAAGAACAGCGCGTAGAACTGGCCGCCGTACCAGACCACGGCTTGGCCAGCCGCCGCACCGAGCAGGACCAGCAGCATCAGCTTCAGGTTGCCGCCCTTCAGGCTGTCGCGGAACGGGGGTCTTGGAGCCCTTGCCTTCAGCCTTCATCTGCTGGAACAGCGGCGATTCGCTCAGCTGCAGGCGGATCCACACCGAAATGCCAGCAGCAGGATCGACACCAGGAACGGAATGCGCCAGCCCCAGGCTTCGAACGCCTCGTTGCCCAGCGTCATGCGGCAGGCCAGGATGATCAGCAGCGACAGGAACAGGCCCAGCGTGGCGGTGCACTGGATGAAGCTGGTGTACAGGCCGCGCTTGTCGTCCGGCGCGTGCTCGGCCACGTAGGTGGCGGCACCGCCGTACTCGCCGCCCATCGCCAGGCCCTGGGCCAGCCGCAGGATGATCAGGATCACCGGAGCGGCGAAACCG
This sequence comes from Stenotrophomonas sp. pho, assembly GCF_006228405.1. Classification (NCBI taxonomy): domain Bacteria; kingdom Pseudomonadati; phylum Pseudomonadota; class Gammaproteobacteria; order Lysobacterales; family Lysobacteraceae; genus Stenotrophomonas; species Stenotrophomonas sp. pho. Next base: position 4,451,886 of record NZ_CP029759.1, read on the forward strand.
ATCGAAGCGTAGTTGGGCAGCACGCCGACCAGGAAGGTCGAGATGCCATGATCAGGATGGTGACCAGGAAGGTGTACTTGCGGCCGATGCGATCGCCGAGGCTGCCGAAGAAGGCCGCCGAACGGGGCACGAAGAAGCCGGCGGCGAACGCCAGCAGGGCGAAGATCATGCCCGTGGTTTCATTGACGCCACTGAAGAACTGCTTGGCGATGATGGCCGCGAGCGAGCCGTACAGGAAGAAGTCATACCACTCGAAGACCGTGCCGAGGCTCGAGGCGAAGATGACTTCTTGTGGCCCTTGGTCAGGGTGCCCGCTTTATGTGCGGTGCTGGTGTACTGGACATGGGACGCTTCCCCTCCGAAGCAATCGTTGTTGGTGGGTGCCGACCGTTGGTCGGCACTCAATTCGGTAGATGCCGACCTTGGCCGGCACCCCATCTCGGTAGGTGCCGGCCGCTGGCCGGCACGCTCTTAGAAGCTGTACTTCGTAGTGAACTGCAACCGGGTGATGTCACCCTTGTTGCCGTTCTCCACTTCGCGACGGCCATACATCAGCTCGGCGCCGATATCGACCTTGGGCAGCGGCGAATAGAAGATGTTGCCGCGGATGCTCTGCACGCTCTTGGTCACCAGCGGGCCGAGGATGCTGTCGTTGTCGTAGTCGCTACGCGCGTAGATCAGGTTGGTGCGCAGCTTCGGCGAGAACGCATGCCGCCAGCCGACATAGCCGGCCAGCACGCCGGTCGGGTTGAGTTCGTCGCGGGCCACGTCATAGGCACTGTCGGCAGTGATGCCCAGGCCGATGTAGCGGGCGATGCCTTCGCCACCGGTCAGCTGGTAATGCAGCGAATCGCTGTCACCCATCACCCACTTGCCGCCCAGGGTCAGGCCGCCGGCCACCTTGTCGGCCTTCGCGCCGGTCGCCTGGTTGTCGACCTTCAACTGGCGGACGATGCCGCCGACACCGAAGGTGCCCCAGTCGCCCTTCCAGCCATAGCGCAGGGTCAGGTCGGGCAGGCTGCCACGGTCGGAGTTGGCGCTGGCGTTGGTCCAGGCGCCGGTGACCGGGTTGCGGGTGCCGGTGAGGGTGGTGGTTTCCGGGTTTTCCAGCGCGACGCTGAAGCCGCCCTGGGTGTAGCGCACCTGGGCCTGGCGCACGAAGATCACGCCGTCGGTGGGGCCGACGAAGTCGACCGCTTCCGGCAGTGCGGCCGCGTCCATGAAGTTGGACCAGGTCTGGCCGGCCAGCCAGTTGTTCCAGTACATGTAGGCGTGGCGCAGGGTCACGCCGTAGGTATTGGTGGCAGTCTGGTTGCCCAGCGAGTTGCCGAAGAAGTCCATCTCGAAGAACGCACCGGCCTTGTTGCCCGATTCGCTGACGTTGTCGATGCCCAGGTTGAAGCGCGAGAACTTGGCATGGGCGTTGAAATCGGTGCCCGAGCGCTTGCCGCTGCCGCCGGCGCCTTCCACCGGGGTCTGGCCCGGGAGGTACAGCGAACGGCCGGTGGCGTCGTCGGCCAGCTGGCCATCGCTGGTCTGGGTGGCCAGGAAGTCGGCCTTGATGAAGCCGCCGATCTTGACCGTGGTGCCCGGTGCCGCGCCCGGGGTGATGGTGGTGACCTGGATCGGCTGCTTGCCGGCCGGCACCTGTGCAACCGGCTTCTGCTCGGCCTGCACCGTGCGCACTTCGGTTACCGCCTGCTGGGTCTGGCTGATCTGGGTCTGTTGTTGTTGCTGCGAAGACAGCAGCAGCTGGACCTGGCGTTCCAGTTCGGCAACGCGTGCTTCCAGTGCCTTCTCTTTGGCGGTCTCTGCGAACGCCATGCCCGGTGCGACCAGGGCGACCAGCAGGCAGGCCGCCAAAGGTGTGCGCACGGCTTTCAACGTACGGTGGCTCATGTTGCCCCTCTCCCAAGTGGCAAGGTGATGCCGCGCGTGGGGCACGGTCGAGCCGAGACTGCGGGGCGATTATGTATAGCGGCTATTCGCCATTGGTCGAACCCGGCCCTGCAGGGCGCTCACTTTCGACCATGGTCTAACCAGGGTGGTGACGCGGCCGGGGTGGATGGGGCAAACTGAGGGGGATCGGTCGTTGCGATGCTGCGACCGCACATACAAAGTCAACGTGCAAGTGAGGGTGCCATGGCTGATATCTACCCCGTCGATCCGCAGTTCGCCGCCAAGGCACGCATCGACAAGAAGACCTATGAACAGCAGTACCAGGCGTCGGTGACCGACCCGGATGGATTCTGGGGCAAGGCCGCCGAGCGCCTGCAATGGATGCGCAAGCCGACGAAGATCAAGAACGTCAGCTACGACCTGTCCGACTTCCACATCAAGTGGTTCGAGGATGGTGAGCTCAATGCCAGCGTGAACTGCCTGGATCGCCAGCTCGAGACGCGCGGCGACAAGACCGCCCTGCTGTTCGAGCCGGACGGCCCGGATGCACCGGCCCAGCACGTGACCTATCGCGAACTGTATGAGCGCACCTGCCGCCTCGGCAATGCGCTGCGCAACCTTGGGGTCAAGAAAGGCGACCGCGTCACCATCTACCTGCCGATGATCGTCGACGCCGCAGTAGCCATGCTGGCCTGCGCGCGCATCGGTGCAATCCACTCGGTGGTGTTCGGTGGCTTCGCGCCGAACTCGATCGCCGACCGCGTCAGCGACTGCCAGAGCAAGCTGATCATCACCGCCGACGAAGGCTTGCGCGGTGGCCGCAGGATTCCGCTGAAGGCCAACGTCGATGCCGCGCTGAAGCTGCCGGGCACGAACACGGTTGAAACCGTGCTGGTGGTGCGCCACACCGGCGGCGCGGTGGACATACAGGCCCCGCGCGACCGCTGGTTCCACGATGTGGTGGACAGCCAGCCGTCCACCTGCGAACCGGAACGCATGAACGCGGAAGACCCGCTGTTCATCCTCTACACCTCCGGCTCCACCGGCAAGCCGAAGGGCGTGCTGCACACCACCGGCGGCTATCTGCTGTACGCGGCCTACACCCATGAAGCGGTGTTCGACCTGCGCGAGGACGACATCTACTGGTGCACCGCCGACGTCGGCTGGGTCACCGGCCACAGCTACATCGTGTACGGGCCACTGGCCAACGGTGCGACCTCGCTGATGTTCGAAGGCGTGCCGAACTATCCGGACACCTCGCGCTTCTGGAACGTCATCGACAAGCACAAGGTGAGCATCTTCTACACCGCCCCGACCGCCATCCGTGCGCTGATGCGCGAAGGCGAGGAGCCGGTGAAGAAGACCTCGCGCGCGTCGCTGCGCCTGCTCGGCAGCGTCGGCGAGCCGATCAATCCGGAAGCCTGGCGCTGGTACTACGAAGTGGTCGGCGACAGCCGCTGCCCGATCGTCGATACCTGGTGGCAGACCGAAACCGGCGGCATCCTGATCTCGCCGCTGGCCGGCGCGATGGACCTCAAGCCGGGGTCGGCCACCCTGCCCTTCTTCGGCGTGCAGCCGGCGCTGGTCAATGCCGATGGCGAGATCCAGGACGGCCCGACCGAGGGCAACCTGATCATCCGTGACTCCTGGCCGGGCCAGATGCGCACGGTGTACGGCGACCACCAGCGCTTCATCGATACCTACTTCCGCACCTACCCGGGCAGCTACTTCACCGGTGACGGTTGCCGCCGCGACGAAGACGGCTATTACTGGATCACCGGCCGCGTCGACGACGTGATCAATGTGTCCGGCCATCGCATCGGCACCGCCGAAGTGGAAAGCGCGCTGGTCTCGCATCCGAAGGTGGCCGAAGCGGCGGTCGTGGGCTTCCCGCACGACGTCAAGGGCCAAGGCATCTACGCCTACGTCACCCTGGTGGCCGAAGAGGCCCCGAGCGATGAACTGCACAAGGAGCTGATCGCCTGGGTGCGCAAGGAGATCGGGCCGATCGCCACACCGGACCACCTGCAGTGGGCACCGGGCCTGCCGAAGACCCGCTCGGGCAAGATCATGCGCCGCATCCTGCGCAAGATTGCCGAAAACGCGCCGGACCAGCTCGGCGACACCTCGACCCTGGCCGATCCGTCGGTGGTGGCGTCGCTGGTGGACGAGCGCAAGGTGCGCTGATGCAGAACCCGGGGTCGGATCCCTTTCCACCAGGAAAGGGCTCTGACCCCATCTGGTTTCCCCCACGGTTCCCCCGACCATGACCACCCTCCTGATTGCCGATGACCACCCGCTGTTCCGCGAAGCCCTGCGTGGAGCCGTGCAGCGGGTCATCCCCGGCGTGCAGCTGTTCGAGGCCGACAGCGTGGAAGCGCTGTACGCGCTGGCCGACCAGCACAACGACGCCGACCTGGTCCTGATGGATCTCAACATGCCCGGTGCGCAGGGCTTCAACGCACTGGTGCACATGCGCTCACTGCACCCCCAGCTGCCAGTGGTGGTGGTGTCCGCGCGCGAAGAAGCCACGGTGATGCGCCGCGCGCTCGACCACGGTGCGCTGGGCTTCATCCCGAAGTCTGCGGATTCGGACACCATCGGCCATGCGCTGGGCACCATCCTCGATGGCGAGACCTGGGCACCGCCGGAAGCGCACAACGTGCCGCCCACCGGCAGCGAAGAACGCGAAGTCGGCCAGCGCCTGCGCGAGCTGACCCCGCAGCAGTTCCGTGTCCTGCAGATGCTCGGCGCTGGCCGCTTGAACAAGCAGATCGCCTACGACCTCAACGTCTCCGAAGCGACGATCAAGGCCCACGTCACCGCCATCCTGCGCAAGCTCGGCGTGACCAACCGCACCCAGGCCGTGCTGATGGCCGGCAAGCTGGCCATCGACGACGACGCCATCGTGCTGCCGCCGGAAGAAGACTGACGATAGTGCCGGCCGCTGGCCGGCATTCGCCTGGAACGTCTGAAACCGCCCTGGTAGGTGCCAAGCTTGCTTGGCACGCCTTTGCTTGGCCCGTGTTATAGCCATCGCTATACAAACCAGCCCTGCCTGCGCGTTTGTCTGTAAATGCGCCACGCGCGGATCGCGATGCTAAGCTTCGCGTCCCCTTGGGGAGTAGCCGGATTCCTTCGCAGGAATCGTCCACGTCAACATACTCGGCCAGTGCGCCGTGGCGTGGACAACCATGATGGTTGGCGAGACCAGCGGCCCGCGCGCGCAACGTCAGGTTGGGCGCGAGCGCGAGCCGTGCGTCCGTCCTTGCCCGACCTCAGCCGCTGTCCATGTCCCCCATTTCGATCCTCCTGATCGGCTTTGCCATGTCCACCGATGCCTTTGCCGCCGCAATCGGCAAGGGTGCGGCCATGCGCAAGCCGGTGTTCCGCGATGCACTGCGTGCCGGCATCATCTTCGGCGTCATCGAGGCGATCACGCCGATCATCGGCTGGCTGCTCGGCCGCGCCGCGCTGCAGTACGTCGAAGCCTTCGACCACTGGATCGCGTTCGGCCTGCTCGGTGCGCTGGGCATCCACATGATCTACAACGGCCTGCGCCCGGACAGCGCCGAGGATGACGAGGATCCCTCGCAGCACCACGGCTTCTGGAAGCTGGCGCTGACCGGCTTCGCCACCAGCATCGACGCGATGGCGGTGGGTATCGGCCTGGCCTTCATGGACGTGCATATCGGCGTGATGGCCGCGGTCATCGGCCTGTGCACACTGACCATGGTGACCGCCGGCATCATGCTCGGCCGCGTGCTGGGCAGCATGGTCGGCAAGCGTGCGGAGATCATCGGTGGCGTGATCCTGGTGATCATCGGCGCGACCATCCTGTACGAACACCTGCACGGCGTGGGGTAACGCATCGGAAGCGAGCGATTGCGTGGTTGCCGGCCAGCGGCCGGCACTACCTGGCGTCGCATCCACGCATGGCGTGGATCTATTGCGCATCCCGCAGCGCGCCCAGGAAGGCGCGCAGCGAGGCCGGCTTGATCGGCTTGGTCAGCACGCGGTAGCCACGCTCGCGTGCCATCCGCTTCAGCTCGTCACGTCCGTCGGCGGTCAGCAGCGCACCCGGCAGCGGGTAGCCGGCCGCCTCGCGCAGCGCCACCAGCGCATCCAGGCCATCCATGCGATCGTGCAGGTGGTAGTCCACCAGCATCACCTGCGGTCGCTCGGCGATCTTCTCCAGTGCCTGGTCGACGGTGGCGGCGGTGATCACCTGCACCTGCCAGCGGCCGAGCAGTGCGCGCATGCCGTCGAGGATTTCCTCGTCGTTGTCCACGCACAGCACCCGCAGGCCCGCCAGCGAATCGCTGCGCACCGGTGTGGCCACGGCCTGGGTCGCCTTGGCAGGCTCGGTGTAGCCGGGCAAGGGCGCAACCCGCGGCAGGATGATCGAGAACATCGAGCCACTGCCAACGCGGCTGCGTGCATTGAGGCGATGGTCGAGCAGGCGCGAGATGCGCTGGCAGATCGACAGGCCCAGGCCCAACCCCTGCTCGCCCCAGTCGAACGGCTGCTGGTAGCGGTGGAACTCGTCGAAGATCTGCCGCATGTGGTGTTCGGGAATGCCAGGGCCGGTATCCCACACCTGCAGTTCCACCTCGTCGCCGCGCTGGCGCACGGCCAGCACGATGCGCCCCTGGCGTGTGTAGCGCAGCGCATTGGCCAGGAAGTTCTGCAGTACGCGGCGCAGCAGGCGGCGATCGCTGCGTACCCAGGCCGTGCGCGCGAACAGGTCCAGGCGCAGGCCACGGCCTGCGGCGACCGGCGTGTACTGCGCGGCCAGCTCGCGCATCAACGCACTCACATCGAATTCGCCGATCACCGGGTGCAGGCCACCGGCATCCAGCCGCGACACGTCCAGCAGGCCATCAAGCAGTTCTTCGGCAGCGCGCAGCGACGCGTCCACGCGTTCGGCCAGATGCTTCTGTTCGTCGCTCACGTGATCGCTGTCGCGCAGCGCGGACGCAAACAGGCGCGCCGCATTCAACGGCTGCAGCACGTCATGGCTGATCGCCGCCAGGAAACGGGTCTTCGACTGCTGCGCGACCTCGGCCTCATGCGAGCGCTCGGCCACGCGCTGTTCCAGCGTCTCGTTGGCTTCAAGCAGCGCCCTTTCAGCGTGCTTGTAGTCGGTGATGTCGTTGTAGCTGGTCACGTAGCCGCCGCCCGGCAGCGCCTGGCCGCGCATCTCGATCACCTTGCCGTCGCTGCGGGTGCGCTCGAACACGTGCGGCGAACCGGCGCGCATGTAACCGATGCGGCGGTTGATCTGCACTTCGATATCGCCCTCGCCCAGCTCGCCGCGCTCGGCGTTGTAGCGGATCAGGTCGGCCACCGGGCGGCCCACGTAGAGCATGCCGTCGGGGTAGCCGAACATGTCCTGGTAGCGGCGGTTCCATGCGGTCAGGCGCATGTCCGGATCGACCACGCTGACCCCGGCGCTGATGTTCTCCAGCGTGGTCGACAGGATCTCGCGGTTGAAGCGCAGTTCCTGCCCGGCTTCGTCCAGTACCGCCACCACTTCACCCAAGTCCATGCCCGAGCCACGCAGCAGGCTGGTCAGCAGCAGGCGTGCGGACGCCGCGCCGATCGACGCGGCCAGCAGGCGTTCGGTGAACTGCACCCACGGGCGGTCTGCAGGCGCGGAGGATTGCAGTTCACGGCCCAGTGACTGCGCCTGCTCGAAGAACGAACGCCGCGCATGGCGCTCGCCGACCACGCGCGAGGCCAGCGCCAGCAGGTCGCCCACATGCACGTGGCCGGGCCAGCCGCCGGCCACCGACGGGCGCTCGGCATACGGGTCGAGGAACGGTGCCGCACGCAGGCGCTCGTCGACGCCGGGCCGCCAGCGTGCGGACACCAGCATCATCGTGGCCGCATTGACCAGCAGCGACCAGAACGTGCCGTGGGTCAGCGGATCCCAGCCGGACATGCCGAACAGCTGCTGCGGACGCAGCCACTCGATGCCGAACGGGCCGTGCTGCACCCAGGCGGCGTCGACCCAGCCGGCCATGGTCATCGCCGGCAGCAGCAGGGTGTACAGCCAGGTGGCAAAGCCCAGCAGCATGCCCACTTCGACGCCGCGCCGGCTGGCACCGCGCCAGTACAGGCCGCCGATCAGGCCGGGCGCGAACTGCGCCACCGCTGCGAACGCCATCAGGCCGTACGAGGCCAGCGTGCTGTCGTTGCTGCTGGTGCGGTAGTAGCTGTAGGCCATCAGCGCCAGCAGCAGGATCGCCAGGCGGCGGATCCACAGCACGCGCGAGGCGACGTCGGCGGCTTCCTGGTGGTCACCGCTCCGACGCAGCAGCACCGGCATCACCAGGTCGTTGCTGACCATGGTCGCCAGCGCGATGGACGAGACGATGACCATGCCGGTGGCCGCCGAGAAGCCGCCCACGTAGGCGATCAGCGCCAGCGCATTGCGGCCTTCGGCCAACGGCAGCGCCAGCACCATCGAGTCGTCGGCGACGCCGCCGCCGGTGCCGAACAGGGTCACGCCGGCGGTGGCGATCGGCAGCACCATGCCCGAGATCAGCACCAGGTAACCGCCGAACATCCAGCGCGCGCGGCGCACGTCGCGCACGTCACCGCACTCGACCACGGCCACGTGGAACTGGCGCGGCAGGCAGATGATGGCGAGGAAACTGAGCAGGGTCTGCGAGATGAAGCCGACCGGCGGCAGGCCGGTGAACAGCGTATGCACCGACTCGACCACCGCGTCGGTGCGGTTGCTCAGCCACAGGTAGGCGAACACGCCCACCGCCAGCATCGCCAGCAGCTTGATCACCGATTCAAAGGCAATCGCCAGCATCATGCCGTGGTGGTGCTCGGTGGCATCGACCTGGCGGGTACCGAACAGGGTGGCGAACAGCGCCATCAGCAATGCCACGTATAGCGCCGGGTCGGTGAAGAACCCGGTCGGGCCGGTGTTGCCGGTCAGCACCTGCAGGCTCATCGCCACCGCTTTGTACTGCAACGCCAGGTACGGAATGATGCCGATCAGCGCGATGATCGCCACCAGCGCCGCCAGCCGCCGCGAGCGACCGAAGCGCGAGGAGATGAAATCGGCGATGGAGACCACGTTCTGGCTGCGTGCGATCAGCGCCAGGCGCTCGATGATGCGCCAGCCGAACAACAGCAGCAGCAGCGGGCCGATGTAGATCGGCAGGTAGCCCACGCCATTGCGCACGGCAGTGCCGACCGCGCCGTAGAAGGTCCACGACGAGCAGTACACCGCCAGCGCCAGGCTGTAGACGACCGGCCGCAGCCACGGCCGGTCGGGGTACATCGGCCGACGGTCGCCCCACCACGCCACGCCGAACAGCAGCGCGGCATAGGCAACCGAGACCAGCAGCAGGACCCAACTGGAGACCACGCGTGTGTTTCCGTCGGAGGAACCCGCAGTGTAGGCCAGGCGCGGCCGGGTGTACGGGCTCGTTGGGGGCAACCGCCCCCACCAGTGTGGGGGCTTACGCGGTGCGGGCCACGACCGTGGGTCGTGGCCGGCTTCTTACTGGGCCGGCACGCCCATTTCCTTCAGCAGTTCCGGCGCCGGGTAGACCTTGGCCAGCAGCCAGCGCAGGTAGCGCATGTCCACGTGCACGGCACGCTTGTAGCGCGGGTCGAACCACCAGCTGGCGCTGACCGACTCCCAGTTGCTGTCAAAGTTCAGGCCGATCAGTTCGCCCTTGGCATTGAGCACCGGCGAGCCGGAGTTGCCGCCGGTGGTGTCCAGGTTGGTCAGGAAGTTGACCGTCTGGGTCTTCAGTGCCGGATCGGCGGTGCTGCCGAAGTCACCCTTGGCGATCGCGGCCAGCAGCGGCTTGGGTGCGTCGAACGGATAGGCGTTGGTGTTCTTCTCGACGATGCCGGCCACGGTGGTCACCGGCGAGTAGGTCACGCCATCGCGCGGGTGCAGTGCCTCGACCTTGCCGTAGCTGATGCGCAGGGTGCGGTTGGCATCCGGGTACACGGCGCGGCCCTGCTTGGCACGCCAGGCGAACAGCGCCTGCATGTAGGCCGGGCGCAGGCGCAGCTGCTCGCCCTCGCGGGTCTTGCTTTCGTTCTCGATGCGCAGCTGCGCGGCCACCAGCGGGCCGGCCACGGCGATCAGCGGATCGGCGGCCAGGGCCTTGCCTTCGCGCGCAGCCGCGAAGCGCGACAGGCGCTGCGCCTCGTCACCCAGCTGGGTGCCGGCGTACAGGGTATCCAGTGCCTTGGCCAGCTGCTGCGGGGTACGGCCGAAGGCGGCGTCGAACTCGGCCACGCGCTGCGCGTCCGGCAGCTGCTGGTAACGGGTCAGCAGGGTGGTCAGCAGGGCCTTCTCGACCTCCGGTGCGTAGCGGCGCTGGACCTGCTTGAGCACGCCTTCGATCATCGCCTGGTCGCGCTGCTGGTAACCGCTCTCGCGCTGCGCGTCCGGTTTGGCCGATTCGATGCGCAGGCGCTCCAGCAGCAGCGCCGAGCGCAGCAACTGGCTCTGTGCGGCCATCTGGTCCAGCAGCAGGTCACGCTCGCCCACCGCCGCGCCCTGTGACAGGTTGGCCAGCAGCGCCTTGATGTCGCTCTGGTACCTGCGGTCGGTGGCGGCCAGCATCGCGGTCTCGTCGGCGGCACGCTGGGCCTTGGCGTCGCTGCGCAGCAGACCTTCCAGCTCACCGGCGGCGCGCTTGCGGTTGTTCTTCAGCGACTGCAGCTGCGAAGCGTAACGGGTACGTGCCTGCGCGTCCTTGGCAGTTGCCGCCTCGATGGTGTCGATCATCTGCTGGAACACCGAAACGCGGCGCGGCAGCACGGTGTCGATCTGGCCGGCGAATTCTGCCGCGGTACGGTGGCGGTAGGTGATGCCCGGATAACCGGCCAGCATCGCGTAGTCGCCCTCCTTCGGGCCCTCCACCGACATCTGCAGGTGTGCCGGCGCCTGGTAGGGCACGTTGTCCTTGCTGTAGGCGGCCGGCTTGCCGTCCTTGCCCACATAGGCGCGCAGCAGGGTGAAGTCGCCGGTGTGGCGCGGCCACATGAAATTATCGATCTCATCGCCATAGTTGCCGATCGCACGCGGCGGCGCGTACACCAGGCGCACGTCGCTGAGTTCCAGCTGGGCGATGCGGTAGAAGTCGGTGCCGTAGTACATGTTGGCCACCGAGCAGCGCACACTGCCATCCTTCTCGCACTCGGCCACGATCTGCTTGCTGGCGGCATCGACGGCGTCGAAGTAGGCACGGCCGGTCTTGCCGCGGGCCTGCGCCAGCACCTGGTCGGTCACCTTGTCGAAGCCGACGGTGACCAGCACGCGGAAGTCCGGGTTGGCCGGGCGCTCATCGGCACGGTCCCTGGCGATGAAGCCACCGTTGATCAGGTCGTGCTCTGGGGAGCTGTTGTACTGGATCACGCCCATCGCCACGTGGTGGTTGGTCAGCAGCAGGCCGTCGGCGGACACGAACGAACCGGTACCACCACCGGCGCGCACCACGGCGCTCAGCGGCGGCGCGGTGACATTGGCCAGGTCGGCCGGATTACCCTTGAAGCCAGCGGCCTGCAGCGGCTTGGCCAGCTCCGGCAGCTGCGTCGGCATCCACATGCCTTCATCGGCGTGGGCACCGGCGGCGAGGGTCAGGCCCAGGGCCAGGGCGGTGGGAAGGGCTTTGCGTGGTGACATGAGGCAATCCGGTACGACAGAACAGCCCGGGACCATAGCCGCTGGGGCCGCGTGGGGCAACGGCTGATGGTTGGGGGCACCGATGCTGGCTAGAATCAGGCACGGATACCAGGGAAGGACCGATGATCGCAGGAATCGATCTGGGCACCACGCATTCGACAGGGCCATCTGCCGCCGAGGCGCTTGCCGACCGCATCGTCCGCAACGGTCAGCAACGCGATCCGGCAGACTTCGCAGCCTGGCTGCAGCAGTCCCCGGAACTGCAGCCCCCTGCGGATGCTGGCGCGGTGAACCTGGCAACCTGGCAACGGCTGATGAAGGGCACTACGCCGTTCCCGCAAGCGAACTTCGAGCAGCTGGCCGACCGCTTCCAGTGGTATGACCGGGACAGTATCCGCGAGTGCTACGACATGGCCGCCCTCGGCCACAGCATGCACCTGTGCTGGTTGCTGGTGCCAGGCAACGAGACCGCGCTCGCCCGTTACATGCATCTTGAGAATGCGCCGGTTTCGGTGGTGCAGGCCCGCACCCGTGTCGCCCGGCTCAGTGGCCCCTGGCACCCACTGCGCGCGCGCATCCAGGCGCTGTCCGTGCGCACGCGGCACGAAATGCGTGAAACGCTGCATTACCTTGTCGGCGTACCTGTGATGGCGCACGTGGCGCTCCCACCGCCATTGCAGCGCAGGCAGGTCATGTTCTGGGCGGCCGCATGCGACGCCCTGCACCATTCCGTGCCGTCACGCAGACGCTTCACGCGGCGAACGGTCGCTTTGGCACTGCTTCTGACGTGCGCCCTGCTGGCCGCCATCGCAATCCTCCGCGGGGCATTTTCCAGCTCCCCCGGCAATGCAGACAGTGATCGTTCAAGCCTGCAGCCCCCACACGAGGCAAACCCATGAGCAACTGGATGGACCTGCTGGAGCGCGCCAAATCCACCGACCCGCAACCTTTCGCGGTGTACCTGCAGGGTCTGCGCAGCCAGTGGTCCCTGGACGAGCGCGCTGAAGCCAGTGCTAGGGTGCTGCAGGCGCTGCGCGCGCGGCAGGCGCCCATGAACCTGTCCGAAGCCGCGGCGCTTTACCAGGCCTTCGGCTGGGACGACGCGGGCTGCGGCCTGGCACCAGGCGAACTGCGCGAGCTGGCCGAACACGCCTGGCAGGACTGGCTGCAACTGCCCGCGCAGACCGATCTGCTGGCCCAGCAGATGGAGGCGCGTGGCGGACGCTGGACCAGCCACGATGACGCTGCCAGCCGCCTTCAGCAGCTGCGCGAACCGCGTTCGCACCTGCGCAACCTGATGTCCGCGCTGCCGCTGCGCGTGCCGCGCCAGGCCGCAGCGTTGATGGACGTACTGGGCTGCCAGGAGGACCGTCCTCTGCCGCCCGGCATCGATGCGGGCCAAGCCCGCTTCTGGGCCGGCGCCAGCGATGTCACCCGCCTCACCGCAGCACAGTTGTCATTGCTGCGTGCACTGCTGGCAAGCGTGGCACTGACGTTGATGGCCTTCATCGCGTTGGCCACCACCCAGATCGCCAACACGCTGCTGCCCTACCAGTCGGAAGAGCAGCGCAGGGCGATCGTGCTGGGCACGGCAGCGCTGGCGCCACTGCTCGGCACGCTGCTGGCCATTGGCCTGCGTCATCTGTTCGTCTGGCAGAGCGCCCCTGAAGACCCGTCCGTGCCGCCTTCCCGGCTGCGTTGGCTGGCCCTGCCGGTCGCCTGCGCAGCCATCGCAGTGGTCGGTACCGCCGTCTACCTGTGGGTGCCCTCGCCTTCGCTGTGGTTGGCACCGCTGTGCTGGCTGCTGGCCTGGACCGTGCTGGCCACGGCATGGATCCGCTACCAGCTGCGCCGGGGCAAGCCCGTCCGCATGGAATTGCCAGTGTCATTCCTGATGATGCTGTCCGTGCTCAGCGTGCTGCCGGCGCTGCTGGGTGCGCTGCTGCTGTGGAGCATGGACCTGTCCGGGCACCGCCAGCGGCTGCGCCGCAGCTGAAGAAGCCGGGGGTCGGACCCTTTCAATGAAAGGGCGCCGCCCCGACCCGGTCATTTCTCCCGCCGCCAGTTGATCGAACCACGGTTTTCCACCGTGCTCGATTCCACTTCCACATCAAACCCGCGGCGCAGCAGGTACTTCAGCGTGATCACCGAACCGGCGCCCACCAGCGACACTCCGTAACCCACGTAAAGCTTGGGCGAGATGTACTTGCCGACGCCGATCACCGAACCACCCAGCGCGCGCGACTGGCTCACGCCTGCATCATCCAGGCCCAGCTTGGCACCCAGCTGCGAGGCGAGCAGGCCACTGCCAGCCGAGAGCGCCGCCGAGGCCGCGTTGACCTGCTGCGCCTGGTCGCTGCTGGCGCCGGTCAGGCTGCGTCCCAGCACCAGATAGGCCAGTGCCTCGGACTGCGACATCGCCGGATCGGACCACACGTCGGCACGCGGTTGCTGGGCACGCCCGGTCACGTCGATGCCGGCGGTGACATCACCGATGCGGCGCTCGGCGCGGATGTTGATGCGCGGGTCGGACACCGCGTTGTAGTTCCAGTTGAGGTTGCCACGGGTGATGGTCAGGTCCTGCCCATACGCCTTGTAGCGGCCGCTCACTTCCAGGCCGCCATTGGCGGTCATTTCGCGGCCGGGCTTGGCCCAGACCTGCATCTTGCCGGTCAGCGCGCCCTTCAGGCCGAACCCGGTCATCTTCACCTTGTCGCCCAGGCTGACCGTCAGGTCCATGTCCAGCGGCGAGGTGCGCGACTCTTCCGGATCGGCCGGGTCGAGCACCACCACGTCTTCGGACACCGAGGTGCCGCGGTCCAGGCGTTCCAGATCGATGTCGGCCTCGGGCACGTGCACGGTGCCGCGCAGCTCCATCGCCGCCTTGGCCAGGGTGAAGTCGAGGTTGGGGTTGGCGACGATGCGCAGTTCGCTGGTGTTGGACAGCAGCACGTTCTCGCCATGGATCTTCAGCTGCAGCGGCTGCGCATCGCCGAACCACGACAGGCCACCGTCCACGTACAGCGTGCCCTGGCCCGAGTTGGCCTGCGCGGTGATCTTGGCCGAACCATCGGGCTGGGCCACGAAGCTGCCCTTGCCCTGGTCGAAAGTCAGGCCCAGCGCGGGGAATTCGCCCTTGAAGTTGCTCAGCTGTGCGTCACCGCCCAGCGACGGCTGGCCTCGCGTCCCGCGCAGGCTGACGTGGCCTTCGATCAGACCGGTCGGTCGCACGATGTCCGGCGAGAACAGCTCCAGCCAGTACAGCCGCGACATGTTGAGGTAGAGCTCACCATTAAGCGGCGCACTGGCTTCCCAGCCGGTCTGCATCTTGGCGTCGACGAAGCCATTGCCCTGGAAGCCCATGCCCAGGTAGCCCTTGATGCTGGCCGGGGTCATGTCGAGCTTCAGCGAGAACTGGTCATAGCGCACCAGCTCGCCGCGGGTGGTATCGCCCACGGTGTTGCGGTTCTCGCCCAGGCGCACGCCGCCTTCCTTCGAGCGCACCTCCACATGGCCTTCCCAGGCGTTGCCGCGCGGGCGGATGTGCGCGTCCAGGCTGACATCGCCGCGAAGGTAGATGCGGCGCCCGGACTGCGGCGGCAACCACGGCTGCACCAGCGCCAGCGGCAGCGCGTCGCTGCGCACCACCAGGCCTTCGCGCGGCCAGTTGGCCTGTGCGCACAGCGCGCCGCTGCTCGCGGCGGCCAGGCAGGCTTCGGACAGGGTGTAGGTGCTGCCGTTGATCGCGAACGCCGCCGGTGCACGCAGCGCCCAGGCATCGCCCTTCACCGGTGCGATGCGCAGCGACGCCAGCTCGCCACGCCACTGCGTGCCCTGCTGGCGCACGCTGCCCTGCAGCTCGACCGCACCCATCTCGTTGCGGGTCTGCGCGGCCAGGCGCAGGTTGGACACACTGCCCTGTGCGTCGATGTTCAGCCGCTCCAGCAACATGCCCGCGTTGACCTGCTGGCCCTGCACGGCCAGCGTGCCGCTGTCGCCGCGCCACGGCAGGCGGCCCTTGATGCTCACGCTCTCGGCGCCGTAGCCGTCCCAGTTGAGGTTGTTGCCGACCAGGTCAGCGGTGATGTCCGGCGCATCGCGCGGGCCCTTCACCTGTACCTGGCCACGCAGGCCACCGTCGGCGGCCGGCAGCAGGTCGCTCAACTGCAATGGCTCGAAACGCGCATCGATGTCGAGGCGGTCGCCGACCTTGCCCGACGCGGTCACCCGGCTGCTGCCCAGCGCCAGTTTCAGGTCACCTTGGCCCTGCGCGCCCTGCAGCGCGAACTTGCCCTGTGCGTCGAGATTGCGCTGGCGCAGCATGCCCTTCAGCGAGGGCAGGTCCACCGTGGCTTCCAGCGTACCGGCGGTGCCCGGTGCGGCATTGGCCGGCGGCGGCAGCTGGCGGCCCTTGGAGGCCAGGTTGCCGGACAGGCGGCCATTCCAGCCCGGCACGAAGTAGCCGGGTCGAAGTCCTTCAGCGTGGCCTTGGCGTCCCAGTCCAGCTGCGGCGCCCACGCCACCTGGCCTTCCACCTGCAGCTGGCCACCGGGCGTCTGCGCCTGCAGCTGGTGGATCGACGCGGCCTGGTCATTGCCGCGTACGTCGAACTGCAGCTGCGCCTTCTGCTTTTCGCGTTCGACCTCGGCGCGGCCGATCGCCGCCCAGGCCTTCAGGGTACCGGCCAGGCCGAAGCGTGCTTCCTTCAGAGTGACCGGCACCGGTGCGCTGCCGGCGGTGTTCGGATCGGGCGCCGGTACATAGCTCAGGTCACGCGCGACCACCGAGAAGTTGAGCTTCTGCTGGTCTTCCTGGCTGAAATCGGCGGTACCCTCCAGGCGGGCTTCGCCACCGAGACCCTTCAGCAGCAGCGGCGAAACCTTCAGCACCTGGTCCTGCAATGACACCACGGACGGTGCAAGTTCCAGTTCCTGCTCGCCCTGCTTCACCCTGCCACGCAGGTTGGCATTGCCGCCCTTGCCAGCAGCGGTGAAATCCAGCGACAACGGCGTGATCGCCGAGCTCGCCAAGGCCGGCGACAGCAACGCCAGATCCAGCTCGTCGCTGCGCACGCTGGCGTTCCACGTCGGGTCGGTGCGGCCATCGAACACCAGCATCGCGTGCAGCGGCTTCGGTGCACGCCCGGCCACCGCCACTTCCATGTGCGACAGGTCACCGCGGGCGACCAGGCCGACGGTAGCGGCTGTGCGCCCACGCGGTGCCGGCAACACCGCCGTCACCGTCACGTCGGTGTCGTAGTCCTTGGCCGGGATGTAACGGCCCTGGGCAGTGAAGTTGCCCATGTCACTGTCCACCACCAGCTTGTGCGCCTGGAACTCGCCGTTGGCGATCTCGATGCCGCCGCGCACGCGGCTGATGTCGATCACCGGTTCGTTGGCCTGGCTGATGCGGAAGCCATCGATGGCGATGGCATCGGCCTGGATCGCCAGCGGCATCTCGATCTGCGGCAGGGAATCGGGCCACGACGGCAGCTTGAACGGCTCATCGCTCTTGGCCAGGTTCAACGTCGCGTTGGTCAGCTCCAGCTTGTCCAGCAGCAGCTTGCGGCCCAACAGCGGGCGCAGGTCCGGCTCCAGGTGGGCACGCTCGGCGTGGAAATGGATGTCGTCATAGCGGAAGTCGACGTTGTACAGGGTCAGCGGTCCGGCCACCGGGCCGTCCACCTTGTCCCAGGTGAAGCTGGCGCCCACCGGCAGCCGCGCCACCACCTGCGCCAGCAGTACGTCACGGCCAGCCACGGTCTGTAGCAGCCAGTAGACCGCCAGCAGGGCAAGCAGCACCAGGCCCAGCACGCCCACACCCGACCATGCCCAGAAGCGGCGACGGCGATAGAAGCGCACGCGTGGCGGCGGGGTGTTCGGGGTCGGTGCGGACGCGCTCACAGGTCCGCTCCGATGTTCAGGTACAGCTGGAACTGCGAATCCGGGTTGTTCAGGCCGTGCGCCACGTCGATGCGCACCGGGCCCACCGGCGATTTCCAGCGTACGCCGAAGCCAACGCCGGTATGCAGGTCGATGGTGTTGTCGAAGGCACTGCCGGTATCGACGAACACCGCCGCACCCCAGGGGCCACCGTTGAAGTAGTGCTCGTACTCGGCCGAGCCGATCACCAGGTTCTTGGCACCCAGCGCGTACTTGTCCGGCTTCGGCGTACGCGGGCCGACCTCACGGTAGGCGTAGCCGCGGATGCTGCGGTCACCACCGGCGAAGTAGCGCAGGCTCGGCGGCATCGCCACCAGATCGCTGGTCCAGGTGGTGCCGCCCTCGCCGCGCAGGATCAGGCGATTGCTTTCACCCACCGGGATGTACCAGCGCAACACGGCGTTGGCCTGCACGAAGCTGGTATCCGAGCCGGCGCCTTCCACGCCGGCACGCACCGTTGCAGCGCCGCTGATGCCCTTGCGCGGGAACATCTCGTCGTCGACGTTGACGTAGTCGGCAACCATCTGCGGGTACACCAGCGTCGAGGTGTTGTAGACCGCGTCGGTGAATTCGGTGCCGGAGGCATAGCGCCAGCGCTCGCGCAGCGCGTTGATCGAGGCGATCGCGGTCCAGTGTTCGTTGATCTCGCCGCTGCGGCTGGCGATCAGCTTGAAGTTGCGCAGGTCGATGTAGTCGGTCTGCTCGTCATACGCGCTGGCAGCGAAGGTGTACCAGCCATCAAGCCAGTTGAAGGCCGGAATGCGGTAACTGGTAACCAGGCTCTTGCGCTTCTGCGCATAGTCCAGCTGCGTGTTCATCTTGTGGCCGCGGTTGTTCAGGAACCGCCGCTCGATGCCACCGCGCACACCCGGGCCGCTCTCGCTGCCGTAGCTCAGGCCTGCGGTGTAGATGGTGCGCTTGGCCCGGGTCAGCTTCACGTCCACCGGCACTTCGCCGTTCTCGTCGGCCTGGTCCGGGCGCGGCTGGATGTCGATCACGCTGAAGTAGTCCAGCTTGGTCAGCGACTCGCGCAGCCGGTCCAGCTTGCCCTCGTGGTAGTAGCTGCCCTGGTCCCAGTACACCAGTGGATCGAACAGCTTGTCGACGAAGTAATCCTGCTCGAAGCGCACCGGGCCCATGTTGTAGCGGCGGCCGCTGTCCCAGGTCAGGTCGATGTCAGCGGCGTTGTCGGCGCGGGTGATCTGCACCTGGCGCTGGGTGTAGTCGGCATCGAAGTAGCCGCGCTCGGCCAGGCGCCGGGTGATGGTGATCTTGCTGGCTTCGTACTGGGTGTGCTCGAAGCGCTGGCCCTTGCGGGGCTTGAAGGCGGCCAGGTCGTCCTGCAGGTACTGGTCGTACATCGCCGGGCCGGTGATGTCGATGTGCTCGCGGCGCACGGTCACCGGGGCGCCCTTGTCGACGTGGATCAGCACGCGCACGTGCTCGTCCTCACGCGGCGCCTCGACCTTGATCACCGGGTTGTAGTAGCCGAACGGCTCCAGCGCCTGGCGGGTCTGCCGCTCGGCCTGCGACAGCAGGTACTCCAGGCGCGATTCGCCCTGCTCCTTGCCGATCGTGTCGTACAGCGACAGCGATTCCTGGATGTTCTCGATGATTGCGGCGTCGTCGCCCTTGTCCAATCTCTTGATGTCCACCTTGTCGATGGTGCCGCGCGCATGGACCACGGAAGTGGCGGCCAGCGACAGGACCATCAGCGGCAGGGCGTATTTCTTTGGCTGCATGCGGCACAGCATACCGACCGGAGGTGACGATGCGAAATGCATCACGTCATTGCGGATCGGTTGTTAAGTGGCGGTCAAAATACACCGCAAAGTGTCGATTGTCGCAACCGACCAATCAGGATGCCGGCATCGTCCACGATGTCGGCAATGACCCCGATAGACAACGCCGGCGATGTTCCGGTAGTGCCGGCCGCTGGCCGGCACCCACAGATCGGGGCAATGCCGGCCAGCGGCCGGCACTACCGATACGGGCGTCAGCTCGACAGATGCTCGATCGCCGCCACCTTGCCCAGGCGCTCGCCCAGCATCGTCAGCAGCGCCAGGCGGTTGCCACGCAGTGCCGGATCTTCCGCGTTGACCATCACGCCATCGAAGAACGCGTCGACCTGCGGACGCAGGCGCGCCAGGCGTGCCAGCACCGCCACATAGTCCTTCTGGTGCAGGCTGGCGCCGGTGTCATCGATGGCGGCGGTGACCGCTTCGGCCAGCGCGCGCTCGGCATCTTCCTGCAGCAGTGCCGCGTCGATCTGCGCCGGAATCTCGCCCTCGGCCTTGCGCAGGATGTTGCGGATGCGCTTGTTGGCCGCGGCCAGCGCCTCTGCCTCCGGCAGCGCGGCGAAGGTGCCGATTGCATCCAGGCGGCGATCGAAGTCGTACAGCGAAGCCGGCTTCAGCTCGGCCACGGCGTTGAAGTGCGTGGCCGGCACGCCCTTGTCAGCGTAGTAGCCCTTCAGGCGGTCGAGGATGAAGTCGTACAGCTCGCCGACATCGGCCTGCACGTTGCGCGCGGCCAGGCCGGCATTGGCGCTGGCCATCAGCGCGCGCAGGTCCAGTTCGAAGCCGCTTTCGATGATCGTGCGGGCCAGGCCCAGCGCATTGCGGCGCAGCGCGAACGGGTCCTTGTTGCCGGTCGGCTTCAGGCCTGCAGCGAAACCACCGGCCAGCGTATCCACGCGTTCGGCGATGGCCAGCACCTTGCCCAGCGGCGACAGCGCGATGTCGTCACCACCGAAGCGTGGCTGGTAGGCCTCGTCGATGGCCAGCGCCACGTCGGCCGATTCACCACCGGCCACGGCGTAGTGGCGGCCGGCGATGCCCTGCAGTTCCGGGAATTCGTTGACCATGCGCGACTGCAGGTCGTTCTTGGCCAGCTCGGCAGCCCGCTTGGCCTGCGCCGGATCGGCACCGACCTGGGCTGCGATCACTTCGGCCAGTGCGGCCACGCGCGCCACCTTGTCGGCCACGCTGCCCAGCTTGGCCTGGTAGGTCACCGTCTTCAGGCCGTCGCCCATCGACATCAGGCCCTGCTTCAGGTCCTCGTCGAAGAAGAACTTGGCATCGGCAAAGCGCGGGCGGATCACCCGCTCGTAGCCCTTGGCCACTTCGGCCACGTCCTTCGATTCGATGTTGGCGATGCCGATGAACTTCTCGGTCAGCGTGCCGGCGGCATCCAGCACCGGGAAGAACTTCTGGTTGATCTCCATCGTTTCGATCAGTGCTTCCTGCGGCACTGCCAGGAAGGCGCGTTCGAAGCTGCACAGCACCGCCGACGGCCATTCGACCAGGTTCACCACCTGCTCCAGGTTGTCGTCGGTGATGCGGGCGCTGCCACCGGCCCCGGCTGCAGCGGCCTCGACCTCGGCGACGATGCGCGCACGTCGCTCGCTCGGGTCGACCAGCACGAACGCGGCGCGCAGCGCTTCAACGTAATCCTGCGGCTGCGCCAGCGACACGGCCTGGTCGTGGTGGAAGCGATGGCCACGGCTGGCACGGCCGGCCTGCAGGCCGAACAGTTCGGCCTCGACCACGTTGGCGCCGTGCAGCAGCACCAGCCAGTGCGCCGGGCGGGCGAAGCCCCAGGCGTGATCGCCCCAGCGCATCGGCTTGGGAATCGGCATCGCCGCGATCGCCTCGCGCAGGATTTCCGGCAACAGGCTGGCGGTGCTCGCGCCCGGGGTCACCGCGCGGTGCACGAAGCGCTCGCCCTTGTTGTCGGTGGTCTTCTCCAGCGCGGTCCAGTCGATCCCGGCCTTGGCGGCGAAGCCCTGCAGGGCCTTGGTCGGCTGGCCTTCGGCGTCCAGCGCGATGTTCAGGTACGGGCCCAGCACTTCGCTGTGCTGTTCCGGCTGTTCCAGGCCGACGCCCGGCAGCAGCACGGCCAGCCGGCGCGGGGTCGACAGCGGGCGGGCATCGCCCAGCTCCAGCGCGACGCCACGCTTGCGCAGGCCTTCGACAACACCGTCGAAGAACGCCTGGGCCAGGCCCGGCAGCGCCTTGACCGGCAGCTCCTCGGTGCCCAGTTCGATCAGCAGGGGGGACAGTTGGCTCATCGGTTCGATCCTGTGGTGGGGGCGCAGCGCGCAACGCGTCCGGCGCCCCGGGTAGTTGATGAAAAGCGGGACGGTGCAGGAAGGCGGTCAGGCCTTCTTCGCACCCGGGAAGCCCAGCTTCTCGCGCTGCTCGTAATACGCCCTGGCCACCGCCTGGGCCAGCGCGCGCACGCGCAGGATGTAGCGCTGGCGCTCGGTCACGCTGATCGCGCGGCGCGCATCGAGCAGGTTGAAGGTGTGGCTGGCCTTCATCACCTGCTCGTAGGCCGGCAGCGGCAGGCCCACTTCCACCAGCTTCTGCGCTTCACGCTCGCAGGCGTCGAAGCGGTGGAACATTTCGTCCACGTCGGCGTATTCGAAGTTGTAGGTGCTCTGCTCCACCTCGTTCTGGTGGTAGACGTCGCCGTAGGTCACCGGCTGGCCGTCCGGGCCGTAGGTCCAGACCAGGTCATAGACGTTGTCGCAGTTCTGCAGGTACATGCACAGGCGCTCGAGACCGTAGGTGATCTCGCCCAGCACCGGGCGGCACTCCAGGCCACCGGCCTGCTGGAAGTAGGTGAACTGGGTCACCTCCATGCCGTTGAGCCAGACTTCCCAGCCCAGGCCCCACGCGCCCAGCGTCGGCGATTCCCAGTTGTCCTCGACGAAGCGCAGGTCGTGCACCAGCGGATCGATGCCCAGTGCCTTCAGCGAATCCAGGTACAGCTGCTGGATGTTGTCCGGCGCCGGCTTCATCGCCACCTGGTACTGGTAGTAGCGCTGCAGGCGGTTCGGGTTCTCGCCGTAGCGGCCGTCGGTCGGGCGGCGCGACGGCTGCACGTAGGCCGCGTTCCAGCTTTCCGGCCCGATCGCCCGCAGGAAGGTGGCCGGGTGGAAGGTACCGGCGCCCACCTCCAGGTCGAGCGGCTGGATGAGCACGCAGCCCTGCTGGGCCCAGAACTGGTTCAGGGTCTGGATCAGGCCCTGGAAGGTGATCGGAACGGTCGGGGTCGCGGACATGCGTACGAGTCTTGGCCGGCAAGGGGGTGCGCTAGTATAACGGCCGACCTGCGGGGCATTCCGTACCCGGGAGGAGCAGGCAGATGGAACATCGGCTGCCGGTGGGCACGCCCGGCGAGCCAGGCGGCGTCCCGCTGCCGTGGGGCCGCCTGCATTTCGAGCAGGTGGGTGCGGCGCTGCTGGCCGACGGCCTGGTCGCCGAGCACGAGGGCGAGCGCATGCGGTTTTCCGCACAGGGCGCGCGCAATGCCAGTGAAGTGCACCCGCTGGTGCTGCTGTCCAACCTCAAGCTGGCCACCCGCGACGGCGGCGAACTGACCCTGGAACGCCTGACCGAATGGCTGGCCCAACGCACCGGCAACCACTACCTGCGCATCGATCCGACCCGGGTCGACGTCGCTGCGGTCACCGCGCTGGTCTCCCACGCCTATGCCCGTCGCCACCGCTTCCTGCCGCTGGCAGTGGATGCCGAACGGGTACTGGTGGCCACCAGCGAGCCGCTGGTGCAGGAATGGCGCCGCGACCTGCAGCACCTGACACGCCGCCGCATCGAGCTGGCGGTGGTCAATCCGCTCGACCTGCACCGCTACACCATGGAGTTCTACGGGGTGACCCGTTCGGTGCGTGGCGCGCGCGGCGACGTCCGCGGCGAGGCCAACACCACCCTGCCCAGCTTCGAGCAGCTGGTCGAGCTGGGCCGCACCGGCGACGTCAATGCCGACGACCAGCACATCGTGCACATCGTCGACTGGCTGCTGCAGTACGCCTATGAGCAGCGCGCCTCGGACATCCACCTGGAACCGCGCCGCGAGATGGGACGCATGCGCTTCCGCATCGATGGTGTGCTGCACAAGGTGTTCGAGGTGCCGCCGGCAGTGATGACCGCGGTGGTCAGCCGCATCAAGGTACTCGGCCGCATGGACCTGGCCGAGCGCAGGCGCCCGCAGGACGGCCGCATCAAGACCCGCTCGCCGGGTGGCCGCGAGGTCGAGATGCGCCTGTCTACCATGCCCACCGCCTTCGGTGAGAAGTGCGTGATGCGCATCTTCGACCCCGATGCCGCCTTCAAGAGCATCGACCAGCTCGGCTTCAGCCCGCAGGAGGCCGCTGGCTGGAATGCACTGGTCGAGCGCCCGCACGGCATCGTGCTGGTCACCGGCCCGACCGGCTCGGGCAAGACCACCACCCTGTATTCCACGCTGAAGCGGCTGGCCACGCCGGACGTGAACGTGTGCACGGTGGAGGACCCGATCGAGATGATCGCGCCCGAGTTCAACCAGATGCAGGTGCAGGCCAACATCGACCTGGACTTCGCCAGCGGCGTGCGCACCCTGCTGCGGCAGGACCCGGACATCATCATGATCGGCGAGATCCGCGACCTGGAAACCGCGCAGATGGCGGTGCAGGCCTCGCTGACCGGCCATCTGGTGCTGTCCACCCTGCACACCAACGATGCACCGTCGGCGGTCACCCGCCTGCTCGACCTGGGCGTGCCGCACTACCTGCTGGCCAGCACCCTCAACGGCATCCTCGCCCAACGCCTGGTGCGCACCCTGTGCCCGCACTGCAAGCAGCCGCACACCCTCGGTGCGGCCGACTGGGCGGTGCTGGCTGATAGCCAGGCTGCATATCCAGATGCCGCCACGCCCTGTCGTCCGGTCGGTTGCCTGGAGTGCCGGCGCACCGGATTCCTCGGCCGCATCGGCCTGTATGAGTTGCTGCCATTGGGCTCGCGGCTGCGCGGGCAGATCCGCGCCGACATGGATCTGGCCGGTTTCACCCGTGCCGCGCGCGCTGAAGGGCTGCGAACCCTGCGCCAGGCCGGGCTTGAAAAGGTGGCGCAGGGGCTGACTACAATCGAGGAAGTCCTGTCAGTGCTGCCGCCCCCGGATGAACCCAGCCCCCTTCCTGATCCTTGAAACCGGCCGCCCGGTACCGTCGCTGCGCCGCTACGGGCGCTTTCCGCACTGGATCCGCGTCGCCGCCGGGCTGGAGGAACATGAGACGGTGGTGGTCGATGTCGAACACGGTGGCGCCCTGCCCGATCCGCACGGTTTTGCCGGGGTACTGGTGACCGGCTCGGCCGCCTTCGTTACTGACCACGCCGACTGGAGCGAGCGCAGCGCGGCCTGGCTGCGCCAGACCGCCCACGCTGACCTGCCGGTGTTCGGCATCTGCTACGGCCACCAGCTGCTGGCGCATGCGCTGGGCGGTGAGGTGGCCTACAACCCGGCCGGGCGCGAGTCCGGCACGATCGAACTGGAGCTGCAGCCACAGGCGGCACAGGATCCGCTGTTCCAGGGCCTGCCGCAGCACTTTGCCGCCCACGCCACCCACCTGCAGACCGTGCTGCGCGCGCCCGACGGTGCCGAGGTGCTTGCACGCTCGCCGCTGGATGGCTGCCACGCGTTCCGCTGGGGGCGCCAGGCCTGGGGCGTGCAGTTCCACCCGAATTCGCCACCCACCACATGCGCGGCTACGTGCGCGCCCGCGCCGACTGCATCGGCCGCCACGGCGGCTGTGCGCGCAGCATCGAGCGCGCAGTCAGCGCCGCACCGCTGGCCCGCCAGCTGCTGCGCCGCTTCGTCCGACAGGCGCGGCTGTCTTCAGCCCAGCCGGCGGCAAAACAGGGATAATCAGCGGCACGGGCAACCGCCCGTCCCCTCCTGTCCTTCCCGGATGTCCATGAAAGAGATTCGCAAGCTGCCGGCCTCGGCGGGCGCCCAGTGGTTGCTGGATACGTTCTCGCTGTATCGGCGTGCGCCGCTGCAGCTGGCCCGGATCGGCCTGGCCTGGCTGCTGGTGAGCTGGGTGGTCACCCTGTTGTCGACGCTGATTCCCGGCGCCGCCGGCATGGCCGTGCAGCTGATGACCCTGGCCATCTCGCCGATCATGTTCGGCGGCATGCTCTACGCCGTGGGTGAGATCGACGAAGGCCGCCCGGGCCTGTCCTCGCACCTGCTGCAGCCGATCCGCGACCACCGCGTCAGCCACCTGCTGGTGCCGCTGGCGATCCAGGTGCTGGCGGTACTGCTGCTGGGCGCGCTGCTGTTCATGATGATCGGTCGCGAAGGCTTCACCGCCTTCAGCGAGGTCATGACCAAGATGGAAGAGATCAGCCGCAGTGGCCAGCAGATCAAGCCGGACGATGCCGCGGCGCTGGTGGCCAACCTGCCGGCCAAGCGCATCGCGCTGTGGATGCTGCTGGTGTTCCTGAGCGCGGTCGCACTGTCGCTGGCAATGTTCACCCAGCCGGCGCTGGTGGTGTTCGACAAGCAGAGCGGCATGCACGCGCTGCGCCTGAGCCTGCAGGGCTGCATCGAGAACATCGGCGCGATGATCGTGTTCGCCGTGCTCGGCCTGATCGCCGCGTTCTGCATCTACATCCTGTTCGTGATCGTGATCCAGATCGCGATGCTGATCGGTGGCCCGCTGGCCGCCGCCTTCATCGCCCAGCTGGTGCTGACCACGGTGCTGATGCCGCTGTATGTCGGCGCGGTCTATGCCGCGTGGAAGCAGATGTTCGTGCACCGTGGCAGTCGCGCCGCACCGCCGGTCCCGACCACCCCGACCTCAAGCGACATCTTCCACGCCTGACGAAAAAGGGGACGGAGGGGATTAAGTCGTTTGTGCCACTGTGCCGATAGCGACTTAATCCCCTCCGTCCCCTTTTGTTTTTTTCAGGCGGCGGGTTTCTTCACGGCCGACGACGGCACCAGCCAGCGTGCGGCGTGGATGCCCAGCTCGTAGAGCAGGCACATCGGGATCGCCAGCATCAGCTGCGAGACCACGTCCGGCGGGGTCAGCACCGCCGCCAGCACGAAGATGCCGACGATCGCGTAGCCACGGCCTTCCTTGAACTGCTGCGGCGTCACCCAGCCCAGCAGCACCAGGATCACCATCGCCACCGGCAGTTCGAAGCTGCCACCGAAGGCGAAGAAGATCGCCAGCACGAAATCCAGGTAGGCATTCGCATCCGGGGTGATCGCGATCACGTCCGGGCTGAAGGTGGTCAGGAAATGGAACACCGCCGGCAGCACCAGGAAGTAGGCGAAGGCACAGCCGGTGTAGAACAGCAGTACCGAAGACACCAGCAGCGGCACCGCCAGGCGCTTCTCACGCGCGTAAAGCCCCGGGGCGACGAAGGCCCACAGCTGGTACAGCAGCCACGGCACCGCCACGAACAGGGCAACGAAGAAGGTCAGCTTCAATGGCGCGAAGAAGGCGCCGGCCGGATTGGTCGCGATCATCGTCTGCCCGTTGGGCAGCTGCGAGACCAGCGGTTCGGCCAGCGCGTTGTACAGCTTCTGGGTAAACGGCAGCAGCGCCAGCAGCACCACGCCCAGGCCCAGCAATGCGCGCACCAGGCGGCCGCGCAGTTCCACCAGATGTTCGACCAGCGAGCTTTCGCCGAAATCCTGTTCACTCATGGCTGGCGCTCCGTGCGCTGCGGCGTCGGAGCACCGGCTTCAGGGGGTGTCGCCGGCATCGGCTCTGGCGCAATGCCCTCCTGTACCGGTGCATCGGCAGGCGGCAGGCCGCCCATATGCGGCGGCGGATCCGCAGGCGCCGGCGCGCGTACTTCCTGCGCCAGCGCATCGCCCTGCTGCTGCGCCTGCTGCGCTTCGCGACGGATCGCCTCGCCGCTGGCGCGCAGCTGGTTCTCGGTGTCCTGCATGCCCTGGCGCACCTCCTGCATTTGCCGCTTGATGTCCTCGGCCTGCAGTTCGCGTTCCAGTTCCTGTTTCACCGAATCCCACTGATTGCGGGCACGGCGCACCCACAGGCCGGCGAAGCGGGCCGCCTTGGGCAGGCGCTCGGGACCGAGCACCACCAGGGCGACCACCGCGATCACCAGCAGTTCGCTGAAGCCGATATCGAACACCGCAACCGCTCCGGATCAGCGAGCGTTACGGTCGTGCTCGTCCTGCGCGGTGCGCGAGGCGTCCTGGCTGCGCGACTCATCGCCCAGCTGCGCGTTCGGCTTGTCTTCGTCGCGCATGCCCTTCTTGAATTCCTTGACCGCCGAGCCGAGGTCCTTGGCGCCACTGGTCAGGCGCTTGGTGCCGAACACCAGCAGGACGATGGCCAGCACGACCAACCAATGCCAGATGCTGAAACTGCCCATAAAGACGCTCGTTACGTTAGTGATCAGGCTGTCGAGCATAGCGCACCGGGTGTCAGCCGGCGCGCGTGACGAAAGTCAGTTTCCGCCCAGCGTTTCCGTGCGGATTTCGCCGTCGTTGACCGGCTGGAAGCCCTGCTGCTGCGGCGGCGGGTTCTGCGGCACGTTCTGCAGCGGCGCGGTGGTGGCTTCGGTTGGGGCGGCCGGCGCGGCCTGAACAGGCGCCGGCGCAACCGCCGGGGTCGCCGCCGGACGCGGTGCACTGCCACCGTTGCCGTTGCGGTTGTTGCGGGCGGCGTAGGTGGCCTCTTCCAGACGATCACGGAAGGCGACCACGTCCATCGACGGCGCACCGGCGGCGCGACCTTCGAAGATCATGCGCGGCGTGGTGTTGCTGCCGTAGGCGTCAAGGTTGGCGGCATCGTCGATCTGCAGCACCGCACCATCCAGCGCGACGCCCGCGAACAGCCCACGGGCACGCGACCAGGACCAGATCTCGGCCTTCAGCTGGCCGTCGGTGGCGGCGGCGGCATTGCGGCCGACCGGACCGGCGGCAACGCCAGCATCGGCGCCGAGCGTGAACTTGCCGTTGACCAGATTGTCCAGGCTGCGGTCGTTGCGGAACACCAGAACCACATCCGAAGATTGCACGCCGGCCTGGAAGCCGATGCTGCCACCGGTGAGCTTCACGAACACCGGGTTGGACCATGCGCCATTGGGCATGCGCACCGACATCAGGCCGTGGCCACGACGACCGCCAATGACAAGACCGGCCTTGATCGTGTCGGGAATGACGATGACCGCGCGGCCTTCGTCGAGCAATTTATCCGGAATGCCCTGTTCAGGAATTTCCTGGATTTCGGCCAGCACGCGCACGGCGTTGCGGGCGCGCTGGTCTTCCTGCGGTCCGGCCATGGCCTGGCTGGACAGCAGGCTGGCGGCGATCAGCAGGGCTTGGATCGGGCGACGCATGGCAGGCTCCAGAAGTCAGTCCGTAGGAAGATATAGCAAGTGACTGAAATTAGTGGTGTTGTCATGAATCCCCAATGAGCGTTCCCTGCCCGCATTGATGCGCGCTATGCCTGCAATCCGAACCCTGCATCCCGGCGCGGCGCCGGATAGGCGACAATACCGCCCATGCTCGACGCACCCGATACCGCCGTGCTGGCGGTCAACCTAGGCACGCCCGAGACGCCGACGGCCGCCGCCGTACGCCGTTACCTGGCCGAATTCCTGTCCGACCCGCGCGTGGTCGCGATTCCGGCACTGCTCTGGCAGCCGCTGCTGCGCGGGCTGATCCTGCCGCTGCGAAGCGGCCGGTCGGCGGCCAAGTACGCCCAGGTCTGGCTGCCCGACGGCTCACCGCTGATGGTACATACGCGCCAGCTGGCGCAGGCCATGCAGGCCCTGCTGCCGACCCTGACGGTACGCCATGCGATGCGTTACGGCGAACCGGCGCTGGCCGGCGAGCTCGACCGTCTTGCCGCCGACGGCGCGCGCCGGATCGTGGTGTTGCCGCTGTACCCGCAGTACTCCACCACCACCACCGCCTCGGTCGAAGACCGGGTCGATGCGTGGCAGCGCCGCAACCCGGGCGTGACCGTGAGCCTGGTGCGGGATTACTCGGTCGATCCCGGCTGGGTCGAGGCCGTAGCCGGATCGATCCGCCGCTACTGGGAACAGCACGGTCGCGGTCAGAAACTGATGTTTTCCTTCCATGGTATCCCGCAGCGCCTGGCCGACGCGGGCGACCCGTATCCGCAGCGCTGCGAGGCCAGTGCGCAGGCCATCGCCAATGCACTGGGCCTGGGCAAGGACGACTGGCAGATGGGTTACCAGTCGCGCTTCGGCCGCGAGCGCTGGTTGCAGCCGTATGCCGAGCCCAGCCTGTGGGCGCTGGCCGAATCCGGCGTGAAGCAGATCGACGTGGTCTGCCCCGGATTCGCCACCGACTGCCTGGAGACGCTGGAAGAGGTTGCGCTGGGCTTCACCGAAACACTGGCCGAGCGCGGTGCGACGATGCGCTACATCCCCTGCCTCAACGCCGAGCCGGAGCATGCACGCGCCCTGGCACGGCTGGCCGTGTCCTCGCTGGCATGAGCCTGCAACCGTTTGAACTCCAGGTCGGGGGCGCACGCGTCGCCGGCCTGCGCAACCACGGCGGCGGCCCACGCGTGCTGGCCCTGCATGGCTGGCTCGACAACGCCGCCAGCTTCGTGCCGCTGGCGCCGCACCTGTCGGCGTTGCAGCTGGTTGCCATCGATCTGCCCGGCCACGGTCACAGCGCGCACCTGCCGATGGGTGCCAGCTACACCACGGCCGCCGCGATCTGCCACGTACTCGATGTCGCCGACGCGCTGGGCTGGGACCGATTCAGCCTGCTCGGCCATTCGATGGGTGCCGGCATCGCCAGCCTTACCGCCTCGGTCAGCGACCGTGTTGATCGGCTGGTGGCGATCGAAGCACTCGGCGGCCTGCGCGGTCCCGAGGAAGAAACGGCGCATCGCCTGCGCGAGCATGTGAACGCCACGCGCGCGTTGGCACGCAAGCAGCTGCGCGTGTTCCCCGATCTGGCAGCGCCGATCCGCGCGCGGATGATGACCAACCAGCTCAGCGAACCCTGCGCACGGCTGCTGGTCGAGCGCGGCGTGGAACCGGTCGAAGGTGGCTACCGCTGGTGCAGCGACCCGCGCCTGATGCTGCCCACTGCGATCCGCCTCAGCGAAGGCCAGATCGACAACCTGCTGCAGGCCATCGCCTGCCCGACGCAGGTGATCTATGCCACGCCGGCGCAGTCCTACTATCCCGAGCCGATGCGCAGTGATCGCCTGCAGCACCTGCGTGATGGACGGCTGGCCGTGTTTCCCGGCAACCACCACCTGCATATGGAAGACCCGGCACGCATCGCCGGGGTGATCCTGCGCTTCCTCGGCAACGACAACGCCGGCTGAGTCGCAGCGTCCGCGCACTTCATTCTGCGCAGTTGCGGCCGATACATCGGTTGCGGGCCACTGCGTCCGCAGCACGTGGGCCCGGTCGGGCCTGCGGCGTGTGTCTGGTCCTGCAAGGAAGTCCGCATGCCCGCTCCATTGCTCCGTCACCCACAGGATGTGGTCACGGCGCCCCGTCTGCGCGACGTTGATTGCGTCGCATTCCCCGAATTCCCGGTCCATGCCCTGGCCACGCACTCGTGCGTGCGTCACCGTGTGGCCGTTGTCGTCTGCTGATCCAGGAGTCGCCGATGTCCGCTGCATCCACTCGCCCCCCGATACCGCCCGCCTGCCGCATCTGCAGCAGCTCGCCCACCGCGCTGACCGCCGATTGCTGATCGGCAGTGCGGCACTGGCGGTGGCCGGCCTGGTGCTGGCCCTGCGCGGGCCTCATGTCCTGACCGCCTCGCTGGTCGCGGCCGCTGTGCTGCCTGCCATCTGGCTGGCCGGTCCCAAGGCGGGCCATAGCGTCACCCGCAATGGCCTGGCGCTGTTGTTGTCGCTGCAGCTGGCATGGCTGTGCGCGATCGCGGGCCTGTCACCGGCGTTGCCGATTGCACTGCTGCTGGGCGTGCTGTTGAACCATCGTGATCGCCTGCCGGTTTGGCTGGCCGGCGGCATCGGCACGCTCGCGCTGTTGGCGCCGCTGCTGCAGGGCGCAGCAGTGGGACCTACGTTGCTGCAGGCGGGTCTGTTCGCCGGGCTGACGGCATTCCTCGGCCAGGTCGCGCTGCGCCTGCGCCAGCAGACCGAGGCGCTTGGCCACGGCCCGCGCCGGCTGGCTGCGCTGGCCCGCGACATCGCCACGGGCACCGACCTGGGCGCACATGCCGACACCGCATCCTATGCACCCGGCTCGTTGGCCCATGCGCTGGCCGATACCGCGCGCCACGTCCAGGCCCAACGTGGGCGTGAGGCTGAGGCGCATGCCGAGAATGCGCAGATCCGTCAGGCGCTGGATGCCTCGCGCACCGCGATGATGATCGCCGACAATGATCACGTGGTCCGCTATGTGAACCGCTCGGTGGTGGCTCTGCTGCGCAACCAGCAGGCGACACTGCGCCAGGCCTTCCCTGACTTCGATGCCGAACGCCTGGTCGGCAGCAGCATCCATCGCTTCCATGCCAACCCGGACCGCATCCGCGCCATCCTCAATGGCCTGCAGGCCAGCCACAACGGCAAGGTACAGATCGGCCCGGTGCACTTCGCCCAGGTGGTCACCCCGGTGTTCGATGCACAGGGCATGCGCCTCGGTTTCGCCGTGGAATGGCATGACCGTACCCAGGAGCTGGCGCTGGAGAACGCCGTGGCCGGCATCGTCGCTGCTGCCGCTGCCGGCGATCTCGGCCAGCGCCTGCAGGCAACCGAAGGCGCCAGCTTCCTCGATGGCCTGACCGGTGGCATCAACCAGCTGCTCGATACGCTGGGCAGCACCGTCAACGACGTGCGGCAGATGCTTTCGGCGCTGGCCAACGGCGATCTCGATCGGCGCATGCACGGTGAGTACCACGGTGCCTTCGCCGCGATCCAGCGTGATGCCAACGCCACCGCCGGCCAGCTGGCGCGCATGGTGGGCCGCATCCAGCAGTGCGCGGCCTCGATCAGTACCGCCGCCAGCGAGATCGCTGCAGGCAATGGTGCGCTGTCCGAGCGCAGCGAGCGCCAGGCGGCGCACCTGCAGGAAGCCGCAGCCTCGATGGAGGAGCTGACCGCCACCGTGCGCCAGAATGCTACGCATGCGCGCGAGGCCAGTGAGCTGGCTGCGTCCACGCAGAGCGCCGCCAGTGACGGCAACACCGCGATGCAGCGGGTTGTCGACACCATGCAGGCGATTGAAGGCGCCTCGAAGCGGATCGGCGACATCACCGGCGTGATCGATGGCATCGCCTTCCAGACCAATATCCTCGCGCTCAATGCGGCGGTGGAAGCCGCACGTGCCGGTGAGCAGGGCCGTGGCTTCGCCGTGGTGGCCAGCGAGGTGCGCGTGTTGGCGCAGCGCTCCGCCGCCGCCGCACAGGAAATCAAAAAGCTGATCGATGAGGCAGGCCGACAGGTGGGCGAAGGTGCCCAGCTGGTGGCCGACGCCGGCCAGCGGATGCAGGGCATTGTCGGCGGCGTGGAGAATGTCAGCCATCTGATGCGTGAGATCTCGGCGGCCTCGCAGGAGCAGTCGATCGGCATCGAGCAGATCAACCAGACCGTGGTGCAGATGGATCAGGCCACGCAGCAGAACGCGGCGCTGGTGGAAGAAGCCACCGCGGCCGCACGCGAGCTGCAGACGCAGGCGGGGACGCTTACCGAGGCAGTATCGGTGTTCCGCCAGCAGGAACCGCACGAGGTCCCGCGGGCCGCCTGATCCGGGCCTGCAATGCGATCCTGATCAAGACGGCGCCCGCAGGGCGCCGTTTTTTTACCTGCTTCTGCGTGATGGGTCAGGAAAAGTCCGCTTCCGGACCTGCCGTGAGGAGCGGCCAACCCTGTTTGGCGCCGCATCCACACACGGCGTGGATCTACCGGTAGTGCCGGCCGCTGGCTGGCAATCGATTGGTAGCGGCCAACCTTGGTTGGCGCAATGCTTCCTCGTGGACGGCATCCACGCATGGCGTGGATCTACCGGGCGATGTAACGCCATCGGGTTGCCGGCCAGCGGCCGGCACCACCCGCATTTCCTGCGCACAAAGAAAAACCCCGCTGCGTCAGCAGCGGGGTTTTGGGTATAAACCCTGGCGATGACCTACTCTCGCATGGCTTGAGCCACACTACCATCGGCGCAGCTGCGTTTCACTTCCGAGTTCGGGATGGGATCGGGTGGTTCCACAGCGCTAATTTCACCAGGGAGGCTTTTGGAGTGTCGCACTCGTCCCTGTGGGACAAGGCGCCAGCCTCGCATAGTTCTTGTGACGTAGCGTGCACTTGGATGCTCTTACGACGCTGTCGTAAAGCCAAGGCAACTTGAGGTTATATGGTCAAGCCGCACGGATCATTAGTATCAGTTAGCTCAATACATTGCTGTACTTACACACCTGACCTATCAACCACGTAGTCTACATGGTTCCTTCAGGGGGCTTGTGCCCCGGGAGATCTCATCTTGAGGCGCGCTTCCCGCTTAGATGCTTTCAGCGGTTATCGCTTCCGAACATAGCTACCCGGCAATGCCACTGGCGTGACAACCGGAACACCAGAGGTTCGTCCACTCCGGTCCTCTCGTACTAGGAGCAGCCCCTCTCAAATCTCCAACGCCCATGGCAGATAGGGACCGAACTGTCTCACGACGTTCTGAACCCAGCTCGCGTACCACTTTAAATGGCGAACAGCCATACCCTTGGGACCGACTACAGCCCCAGGATGTGATGAGCCGACATCGAGGTGCCAAACACCGCCGTCGATATGAACTCTTGGGCGGTATCAGCCTGTTATCCCCGGAGTACCTTTTATCCGTTGAGCGATGGCCCTTCCATACAGAACCACCGGATCACTAAGTCCTAGTTTCCTACCTGCTTGATCCGTCGATCTTGCAGTCAAGCACGCTTATGCCTTTGCACACAGTGCGCGATGTCCGACCGCGCTGAGCGTACCTTCGAGCTCCTCCGTTACTCTTTAGGAGGAGACCGCCCCAGTCAAACTACCCACCATACACGGTCCCCGACCCAGATAATGGGCCCAGGTTAGAACGTCAAGCACGACAGGGTGGTATTTCAAGGATGGCTCCACCACAGCTAGCGCCATGGTTTCATAGCCTCCCACCTATCCTACACAGACGAACTCAACGTTCAGTGTAAAGCTATAGTAAAGGTTCACGGGGTCTTTCCGTCTTGCCACGGGAACGCTGCATCTTCACAGCGATTTCAATTTCACTGAGTCTCGGGTGGAGACAGCGCCGCTGTCGTTACGCCATTCGTGCAGGTCGGAACTTACCCGACAAGGAATTTCGCTACCTTAGGACCGTTATAGTTACGGCCGCCGTTTACTGGGGCTTCGATCAAGAGCTTCGCCTTGCGGCTGACCCCATCAATTAACCTTCCAGCACCGGGCAGGCGTCACACCCTATACGTCCACTTTCGTGTTTGCAGAGTGCTGTGTTTTTGATAAACAGTCGCAGCGGCCTGGTTACTGCGACCCTCTTCAGCTATAGCTCGCACGAGCCACCAAAAAGGGTGCACCTTCTCCCGAAGTTACGGTGCCATGTTGCCTAGTTCCTTCACCCGAGTTCTCTCAAGCGCCTGAGAATTCTCATCCTACCCACCTGTGTCGGTTTACGGTACGGTCTGCGTAAGCTGAAGCTTAGGAGCTTTTCCTGGAAGCGTGGTATCAGTGACTTTGCCATAAAGGCTCGTCTCGGTGCTCGGTCTTAGAGGATCCCGGATTTGCCAAAGATCCAAACCTACCGCCTTTCCCCAGGACAACCAACGCCTGGTACACCTAACCTTCTCCGTCCCTCCATCGCACTTACGCGAGGTGCAGGAATATTAACCTGCTTCCCATCGACTACGACTTTCGTCCTCGCCTTAGGGGCCGACTCACCCTGCGCCGATTAACGTTGCGCAAGGAAACCTTGGGCTTTCGGCGTGCGGGTTTTTCACCCGCATTATCGTTACTCATGTCAGCATTCGCACTTCCGATACCTCCAGCAGACTTCTCAATCCACCTTCAACGGCTTACGGAACGCTCCTCTACCGCGCATAACAAAGTTATGCACCCCAAGCTTCGGTTCTGTGCTTAGCCCCGTTAAATCTTCCCCGCAGACCGACTCGACCAGTGAGCTATTACGCTTTCTTTAAAGGGTGGCTGCTTCTAAGCCAACCTCCTGGCTGTCTGTGCCTTTCCACATGGTTTTCCACTTAGCACAAAATTTGGGACCTTAGCTGTGGGTCTGGGTTGTTTCCCTTTTCACGACGGACGTTAGCACCCGCCGTGTGTCTCCCATACAGTCCGTCTCGGTATTCGGAGTTTGCAATGGTTTGGTAAGTCGCGATGACCCCCTAGCCATAACAGTGCTCTACCCCCGAGAGGATACATATGAGGCGCTACCTAAATAGCTTTCGAGGAGAACCAGCTATCTCCGGGTTCGATTAGCTTTTCACTCCTAATCACACCTCATCCCCTACCTTTGCAACGGGAGTGGGTTCGGGCCTCCAGTGCGTGTTACCGCACCTTCACCCTGGGCATGACTAGATCACCCGGTTTCGGGTCTACTGCCCGCGACTATGCGCCCTTATCAGACTCGGTTTCCCTTCGCCTCCCCTATACGGTTAAGCTTGCCACGAACAGTAAGTCGCTGACCCATTATACAAAAGGTACGCAGTCACTCCTTGCGGAGCTCCTACTGCTTGTACGCACACGGTTTCAGGTTCTATTTCACTCCCCTCTCCGGGGTTCTTTTCGCCTTTCCCTCACGGTACTGGTTCACTATCGGTCGGTCAGTAGTATTTAGCCTTGGAGGATGGTCCCCCCATGTTCAGACAGGGTTTCACGTGCCCCGCCCTACTCGTCTTCACTGAAATGGCCCTTTCAGATACAGGGCTATCACCTTCTATGGCCGCTCTTTCCAGAGCGTTTTCCTAGAACCAAATCAGCTTAAGGGCTAGTCCGCGTTCGCTCGTCGCTACTTACGGAATCTCGGTTGATTTCTTTTCCTCTGGTTACTTAGATATTTCAGTTCACCAGGTTCGCTTCCAGCAGCTATGTATTCACTGCAGGATACCCGCAAGCGGGTGGGTTTCCCCATTCGGACATTACCGGATCAAAGCTTGTTGCCAGCTCCCCGATACTTTTCGCAGGCTGCCACGTCCTTCATCGCCTCTGACCGCCAAGGCATCCACCGTGTGCGCTTATTCGCTTGACCATATAACCGCAAGTTGCCTTGGGTTACATATGACCCGGGGGTACAAAGCCCGGATACGAATATAACGACTCAATCAATAAAGAGACTTGCGTCTCTCGCCTTAGCCTCACGACACGTCTGATAGAACATCTCAAACGCTCGCTACGTCACAAGTTTTAAAAGAACACGTACCAGCCACAGTGCTGATGCGTATAAAGATCGAATGTATGCGTCATTCAGAGAATGGTGGGTCTGGGAGGACTCGAACCACCGACCTCACCCTTATCAGGGGTGCGCTCTAACCACCTGAGCTACAGACCCGGAGCTTGTTTCTTAATCTCCCTGGTGGAGCCTGTCGGGATCGAACCGACGACCCCCTGCTTGCAAAGCAGGTGCTCTCCCAGCTGAGCTAAGGCCCCAGAAAGGGACATCTCACACCGGCCTGGCCGATGTAAATCTCTGAATGCAGGTACTTTGTGAAGACGC
This sequence comes from Stenotrophomonas sp. pho, assembly GCF_006228405.1. Taxonomy (NCBI): domain Bacteria; kingdom Pseudomonadati; phylum Pseudomonadota; class Gammaproteobacteria; order Lysobacterales; family Lysobacteraceae; genus Stenotrophomonas; species Stenotrophomonas sp. pho. The sequence continues at coordinate 4,488,896 of NZ_CP029759.1, forward strand.
CCGACAGGACGATGCTGTCTTTGCTCAAAAGGAGGTGATCCAGCCGCACCTTCCGATACGGCTACCTTGTTACGACTTCACCCCAGTCATCGGCCACACCGTGGCAAGCGCCCTCCCGAAGGTTAAGCTACCTGCTTCTGGTGCAACAAACTCCCATGGTGTGACGGGCGGTGTGTACAAGGCCCGGGAACGTATTCACCGCAGCAATGCTGATCTGCGATTACTAGCGATTCCGACTTCATGGAGTCGAGTTGCAGACTCCAATCCGGACTGAGATAGGGTTTCTGGGATTGGCTTACCGTCGCCGGCTTGCAGCCCTCTGTCCCTACCATTGTAGTACGTGTGTAGCCCTGGCCGTAAGGGCCATGATGACTTGACGTCATCCCCACCTTCCTCCGGTTTGTCACCGGCGGTCTCCTTAGAGTTCCCACCATTACGTGCTGGCAACTAAGGACAAGGGTTGCGCTCGTTGCGGGACTTAACCCAACATCTCACGACACGAGCTGACGACAGCCATGCAGCACCTGTGTTCGAGTTCCCGAAGGCACCAATCCATCTCTGGAAAGTTCTCGACATGTCAAGGCCAGGTAAGGTTCTTCGCGTTGCATCGAATTAAACCACATACTCCACCGCTTGTGCGGGCCCCCGTCAATTCCTTTGAGTTTCAGTCTTGCGACCGTACTCCCCAGGCGGCGAACTTAACGCGTTAGCTTCGATACTGCGTGCCAAATTGCACCCAACATCCAGTTCGCATCGTTTAGGGCGTGGACTACCAGGGTATCTAATCCTGTTTGCTCCCCACGCTTTCGTGCCTCAGTGTCAATGTTGGTCCAGGTAGCTGCCTTCGCCATGGATGTTCCTCCTGATCTCTACGCATTTCACTGCTACACCAGGAATTCCGCTACCCTCTACCACATTCTAGTCGCCCAGTATCCACTGCAGTTCCCAGGTTGAGCCCAGGGCTTTCACAACGGACTTAAACGACCACCTACGCACGCTTTACGCCCAGTAATTCCGAGTAACGCTTGCACCCTTCGTATTACCGCGGCTGCTGGCACGAAGTTAGCCGGTGCTTATTCTTTGGGTACCGTCATCCCAACCGGGTATTAGCCAGCTGGATTTCTTTCCCAACAAAAGGGCTTTACAACCCGAAGGCCTTCTTCACCCACGCGGTATGGCTGGATCAGGCTTGCGCCCATTGTCCAATATTCCCCACTGCTGCCTCCCGTAGGAGTCTGGACCGTGTCTCAGTTCCAGTGTGGCTGATCATCCTCTCAGACCAGCTACGGATCGTCGCCTTGGTGGGCCTTTACCCCGCCAACTAGCTAATCCGACATCGGCTCATTCAATCGCGCAAGGCCCGAAGGTCCCCTGCTTTCACCCGTAGGTCGTATGCGGTATTAGCGTAAGTTTCCCTACGTTATCCCCCACGACAGAGTAGATTCCGATGTATTCCTCACCCGTCCGCCACTCGCCACCCAGAGAGCAAGCTCTCCTGTGCTGCCGTTCGACTTGCATGTGTTAGGCCTACCGCCAGCGTTCACTCTGAGCCAGGATCAAACTCTTCACTTAAAACTACATGATCCGAAGATCAAAATTTAAAGCTGCAGATGATTGACTCTGGCAACGTATCGCTTGCTTTAAAACAATTAATAGTTGCTTGATCAAACGTCTGCAAGATGGACAATCATCCTTCCTGCAGGCGCCTTCACAAGATACCTGCGCATACTTTCAAAGATCCGGGGAAGTGGCCTCAGCGCCGTTCCCGCGTGCTGCGAAGTTTCCTTCGCAGCGAGCCGCCCATTATAGCCGGCTTTTCCGCTTCGTCAACACCTTTTTTCAAGGCCGTCTCACCGGAGTGGACGTTGTTGCCGATGCTGCTTCGTCGTTGGGCCCGAAGGCCTTTCGTCGTTGCGAGCCGCCTATTATGGCAGGCCTTTCAGCTTTGTCAACAACTTGTTTGAGGAACTTGAAGCTCTTCGTGAAGTTGTTGCTGCAAGTCCAGGTCGAAACCAGGTGCCTGCAAAAAAAGGAAAACCCCGCTGCGCATGCAGCGGGGTTCTCGGGTGTAAACCCTGGCGATGACCTACTCTCGCATGGCTTGAGCCACACTACCATCGGCGCAGCTGCGTTTCACTTCCGAGTTCGGGATGGGATCGGGTGGTTCCACAGCGCTAATTTCACCAGGGAGGCTTTTGGAGTGTCGCACTCGTCCCTGGGGACAAGGCGCCAGCCTCGCATAGTTCTTGTGACGTAGCGTGCACTTGGATGCTCTTACGACGCTGTCGTAAAGCCAAGGCAACTTGAGGTTATATGGTCAAGCCGCACGGATCATTAGTATCAGTTAGCTCAATACATTGCTGTACTTACACACCTGACCTATCAACCACGTAGTCTACATGGTTCCTTCAGGGGGCTTGTGCCCCGGGAGATCTCATCTTGAGGCGCGCTTCCCGCTTAGATGCTTTCAGCGGTTATCGCTTCCGAACATAGCTACCCGGCAATGCCACTGGCGTGACAACCGGAACACCAGAGGTTCGTCCACTCCGGTCCTCTCGTACTAGGAGCAGCCCCTCTCAAATCTCCAACGCCCATGGCAGATAGGGACCGAACTGTCTCACGACGTTCTGAACCCAGCTCGCGTACCACTTTAAATGGCGAACAGCCATACCCTTGGGACCGACTACAGCCCCAGGATGTGATGAGCCGACATCGAGGTGCCAAACACCGCCGTCGATATGAACTCTTGGGCGGTATCAGCCTGTTATCCCCGGAGTACCTTTTATCCGTTGAGCGATGGCCCTTCCATACAGAACCACCGGATCACTAAGTCCTAGTTTCCTACCTGCTTGATCCGTCGATCTTGCAGTCAAGCACGCTTATGCCTTTGCACACAGTGCGCGATGTCCGACCGCGCTGAGCGTACCTTCGAGCTCCTCCGTTACTCTTTAGGAGGAGACCGCCCCAGTCAAACTACCCACCATACACGGTCCCCGACCCAGATAATGGGCCCAGGTTAGAACGTCAAGCACGACAGGGTGGTATTTCAAGGATGGCTCCACCACAGCTAGCGCCATGGTTTCATAGCCTCCCACCTATCCTACACAGACGAACTCAACGTTCAGTGTAAAGCTATAGTAAAGGTTCACGGGGTCTTTCCGTCTTGCCACGGGAACGCTGCATCTTCACAGCGATTTCAATTTCACTGAGTCTCGGGTGGAGACAGCGCCGCTGTCGTTACGCCATTCGTGCAGGTCGGAACTTACCCGACAAGGAATTTCGCTACCTTAGGACCGTTATAGTTACGGCCGCCGTTTACTGGGGCTTCGATCAAGAGCTTCGCCTTGCGGCTGACCCCATCAATTAACCTTCCAGCACCGGGCAGGCGTCACACCCTATACGTCCACTTTCGTGTTTGCAGAGTGCTGTGTTTTTGATAAACAGTCGCAGCGGCCTGGTTACTGCGACCCTCTTCAGCTATAGCTCGCACGAGCCACCAAAAAGGGTGCACCTTCTCCCGAAGTTACGGTGCCATGTTGCCTAGTTCCTTCACCCGAGTTCTCTCAAGCGCCTGAGAATTCTCATCCTACCCACCTGTGTCGGTT
>NZ_CP029759.1:4497500-4555564 GCF_006228405.1 Stenotrophomonas sp. pho
CTACGACGCCCCGGTGTCACCGCTGATCGGCTGGATCGGTGTGGTCAATACACTACTGGCGCCGTTCGGTGCGTACGCGCTGAACCTGGCCGCGATCACCGCCGCGATCTGCATGGGCCGTGATGCACATGAGGATCCGGCACGCCGCTATACCGCGGCGATGGCGGCCGGTGCCTTCTACATTGTCGTCGGGCTGTTCGGCGCCACGGTGGCCGCACTGTTCGCGGCCTTCCCCAAGGAGCTGGTGGCCTGCGTGGCCGGTATCGCCCTGTTCGGCACCATCGGCAACAGCCTGGCCAGTGCGCTGGCGGTAGAGCGGGACCGCGAGGCGGCACTGGTCACCTTCCTGGTCACCGCCTCGGGCGTCTCACTGGCCGGCATCGGCTCGGCGTTCTGGGGGCTGGTGGCCGGTGCGCTGTGCCTGCTGGTATTGCGGGCACGGGCACCAGCCTGAGCAAACGTGTCAGGCCGCCATGCGGGCGACGGTGTTGATCACCCCGACAGCCGCCATGCCGATCACCACCGCCCAGACGCTGGTCCCGCCACGACGCTGCAGTTCGGTACGGATGCGGTGGTGCTGCCCGGCGTGAGCAGCCTTCACTTTGCCCAGCAGCCGCGTGCAATAGCGCAGGTACAGGGCATTGGCGGTCATCGCGATGGCAAACCGTGGCACCGCCAGCAACACCACCATGAGCAACGGATTGGCACGGGCCGCCAGCAGCGCGATGCCGAACAGGACCAGCTCGAAGAGGATGGCCGCCAGGTACATTTTCCGGTGCAGCAGCCAGTAGGTCGGCACCAGGAAGGCGGGCCAGTGCCACGGCCGCGGCGGCTTCGGCACTGGGCTGTCCAGGTGCCAGCGCTGGCGGTAGAGCGCTGCGTTGGGCCCCACGAGGAGGTTCAGATCGTCCGCGTCGGATGGAGCGGTCGCACCGTCCACCTCTGCAACAGGCGCGAGATAGGGATTGTCATCCGTCGGAGAAACCGGCGGGGTATCCAGATGATTCATGTCGGCGATTCCATGCCCGGGATGAACCCGCAGTAGCGGCAGGCATCGGTGAATCTGAAGCTGCTCCGGTCTCAGCCTGCCATTGCCTGGCCGACGAACATCGCCGCAACGACAATGATGGCAACCATGGCTGCGGCCGCTGCATTGGTATCACCCCGCTTGGACAGCTCGCTGCGCAGGCGTGCCTCGTCATCGCCCGCCAAGGCGCGCGCGCGGGCGATCTCACGCTGGCAATGCGCCAGGTACCAGCGATTGGCATACACCGCAGCGGTGACGTTGATCGCAAGGGTGATGACCATCGACACGCCTTCCGGTACGCCCAGCAACGCCTCGGCGATACTGAAGAACACCAGCATGCCAGCCCAGATCGCCGCCAGCCGGTACATCCGCCGGTACACCATCCAGATCACGCCGACCAGGAAGGCCGGCCAGTGCCAGGTGCCGTTGCCCTCGGCGATGCCCTGGTCCAGCCGCCAGCGTTGTCGATAGATCGGGAAGTTGCCGCCGACCACGGCGGCGTACAAGGCGATGTCGCCTTCCAGCTCCGGTACGGTCGCGGCCACGGGCGAAGCGGCGGGTGCACGGTAGGGGTCGGACGGATCAGCGGTCCGGGTGTCGCTGACGGTGACCGCCGGCACCGGTTCAACCGGCGAGGGGTTCGGAGCCATCTGCGCCAGCGAAGGATCCAGTTCGGCCAGTGGCCGCCACGATGCCATCCCTACGCGCCACAGCAGCGTGCGTGCGGTTACGGTGCCGTCCTGCTGCAACCGGCGCAACCCGGCCAGGTCCACCGGCCCTTCGCTCTGCTTGCTGTTGGCGTACCACCACTGTGCTTCCTGCATGCCATCCATTCCTGTCGATCCCATCGCTACTCTGAAACTCCCGCCACGGCCTGCAGCGGTTCACTGGCCAGCACCTGCACAAGCTGGTGGCGCGCGCCGGGTGCAAGGGTAATCTGCTCTGGCCCGGCGTTGGCCACTTCCAGGCACACGTAATCGTGCCAACCGTCGCCGACATCGGCCATCTTCGCCGCTGCCTCCATGCCCGGGTTCCAGGCCACCAGGGTCTGGCTGCCTTCGCTGCGGATCTCGATCCGCCGCTGCAGGACGGGATCGCGCAGCACGTAGTGGCCGCCGACACCGGTATAGATGCGGTCGCTGCGCCCCGGATCGCGCGGATCACGCAGCGACCAGGGCCCCTGCTGCTGGCGCAGCTGCGCGCCGTCCTCGTACTTGTCCAGGTAGTGCAGGCCGTCGAGGCCATCGACCTCGACACGAGTGGCATCGCCGACCCGGAAGTAGCTGTGCAGGGCCTGGGTGAAGGTCACCGGCGAGGTTCCGGTGTTTTCGGTGGCGAGCTGCTGGCGCAGCTGGCGGCCGACGCGCAGCTGCATCTGCAGGCGCAGGCCGGGATCGGCGCAGGGCGCAGGTGCCAACTGCAGCTCTACCTCGCCGTCATCGCTCCGGGTGGCCTGCAGAAGCTCCCAGCGTGCGGTACGTACCAGGCCATGCGCCGGTGCATCGGCGCTCTTGCCCTGGCGACCGAACCACGGCCAGCACACCGGAACGCCACCGCGGATAGGCGTGGGCAGCTCGGCGCGCGTGGGCGAAAGCCACAGCAGATCGGGCTGCCCATCGGGAATGAACGACAGCAGCTGGCCACCAAACACACTCACGACCGCTGTGGCATTGGCGGTTCGCACCTGCCAGGCCTCCAGGCCGTGATACAGGCCGGTGCTGATGTCCGGATTCGACTGCATGCGATGACGCTCCTTGAAGACCGCGGCGATGATGTCGCGGTCAACGTGCCGCCGGCAAGGCATTCTGCCCAGCGGGTGCGATGGCGGCCGCCTCTTCCTGCAGCGTGCGCAGGATGCGCTGGCCTGCGCGGCCGTCCACCTCGCTCCAGCCCAGGCGCTGCTGCTCGGCCTGGATCGCGCGACGCGTGGCGGTACCGATCATGCCGTCGGCGGCACCGATGTCGTGGCCGCGGGCCAGCAGCAGGGTCTGCAGCTGGCGGCGCTCATCGCGGCCCAGGCCTGGATCGTCGGTCGGCCAGGCGGTAGCCAACCCGGTGCCGCCACGCAGCTGGTCAGCAAGCGTCGCGATCGCCAGCGCATAGCTTTCGGCAGCGTTGTAGCTGTAGATCGCGTCGTAGTTGCGGAACACCAGCAGCGCCGGGCCGTTGTTGCCGGCCGGCAGCAGCAGGGCGGCGCGCGCATCCGCCGGCAGGTTGGCCGGAGCCAACGCGCTGCCATCCAGCGCGGTCACGCCCTGCGCGCGCCAGTCGGCCAGGGCGCGACGCTGGGTGCGGCCGGCCTGGCTGGCGTTGAAGCCGGCGGGCACACGCACCTCCATGCCCCATGGTTCGCCACTGCGCCAACCGGCACGCTTGAGATAGTTGGCGGTGGAGGCCAGTGCATCGGGAATGCTGCCGACCAGATCGCGGCGGCCATCGCCATCACCATCCACGGCGATGCGTGCATAGGTGCTGGGCATGAACTGGGTGTGCCCGAAGGCACCGGCCCAGGAGCCGGTGAGCCCCTGTGCCTGCAGGTCGCCGCGGTCGATCAGCGTGAGCAGCGCCAGCAGCTCACCGCGGAAGAAAGGTTGGCGGCGGCCGGCGCACGACAGCGTGGCCAATGACTGCAGCAGCGGGCGCTTGCCGAACACGCGGCCGTAGTCGCTCTCCACGCCCCAGACCGCGACGATGGTGGCCGGATCGACGCCATACTGGGCCGACACGCGATCGAGCAGGTCGCGGTGCTGCTGCAGCAGGGCGCGACCATCAGCGACGCGTTGGCGATCAACCAGCGCGGCCAGATAGTCCCAGATCGGCGTGGTGAATTCGGGCTGTGCATCGAGCAGGCCGAGCACGCTGGGGTCCGGGGTGAGCCCGGCGGTGATCTCGTTGAAGCGGTCGGCGCCGATGCCCTGGGTCGCGGCGGTGGCCTGCAGGCCCGCCAAGCAGCGGCTGAACGCCGGATCGGTGCTGGCGGCCGAAGCCGCAGGCAGCGTCGGGTTCGACGCAAGGGCGGCCGCCAGGCCGAGCGTGGTCAGAACAGGCATGGCGTCCTCCGTGTTGCCGTTGCACGGCCATCTTAGGGGTAGCGATGCCGCCGAACCTGAAGGGGCACCGGCTGGCCACCACCTCAGGCGCGCCGCAGCAAGCGCAGGCCATAGGCGGGGCTTTCGGCATCCCATCGCTGCGCCACCTGCAGGCCCGCCTGCCGCAACAGCGCGTCGAAGCTGTCATCGGTGTACTTGTGGCTGTACTCGACGCGGATGGGTTCACCGGCGGCGAAGTGGAAAATGCGGCCATCCAGGTGGACGTCCTGTGCCCGCTGGCTGACCAGATCGGTCTCGATGCGCAACCGCGCAGAGCTGTAGCGTGCACGATGACGGAAGCCATCGAGATCGAAGTCGCTGCCGATTTCGCGGTTCAGGCGGGCCAGCAGGTTGAGGGTGAATGCGGCGGTGACGCCCTGCGCATCGTTGTAGGCCGCCTCGATCAACGCCGGGTCCTTGTGCAGGTCGATGCCGACCAGGGCCAGGCCATCACGCCCCATGGTCTGGCGCATCGCGCGCAGCAGCGCGACCGCGTCCTCGCCTTCAAAGTTGCCCAGCGTGGAACCCGGGAAGAACAGCAGCCGTCGCGCGGGTTCGCGTTCGGGCATGGGTACGGCGACGGGACGGGTAAAGTCGGCACAGACCGGCAGCATCTCCACCTCGGGCAGCGCCGGGGCCAGATGGTCGATGCTGGACAGCAGCGCGGCACGCGAGATTTCAATCGGCGTGTAGGCCACCGGGTCGTGCAGGGCGGCCAGCAGCAACGCGGTCTTGCGGCCACTGCCGCTGCCCAGCTCCACCACGTGCAGGTGCGGCCCGACGCTTCGGGCGATGTCCGGCAGTACCCGTGAAAGCAGGGCCAGCTCGGTACACGTGGGGTAGTACTCGGGAGTATGCGTGATCTGCTCGAACAGGCGCGAGCCGCGTGCATCGTAGAAGTACTTGGACGGCAGCTGGCGGGGCGTGCGCAACAGCCCGGCCACCACGTCGGCAAGGATCTGCTGGCGGCCGGGAGTGAGATCGGTCAGCGCCTGCAGCGCGTCCTGCACCGTACTCATGCGAGATCCCTGGCTAGGCGCAGCCCGGAGAACTGCCAACGCGCCGGGGGCATGAAGAAGTTGCGGTAGCTGGCACGCACGTGGCCACGCGGCGTGGCGCAGCTGCCACCGCGCAGCACCCATTGCCCGCACATGAACTTGCCGTTGTATTCACCGAGGTTGCCGGCAAAAGGGCGAAAGCCCGGATAGGCGCCATACGCGCTGTGGGTCCATTCCCATACATCGCCGAACAGCTGCCGCAGCCCACTGCCCTGCCCCGCCCGAGGGTGCAGCTGATCGTCGTCGGCAAAATGGCCACGCAGGGGCTGCGACGCAGCGGCGGCTTCCCACTCGAACTCGCTGGGCAGGCGCGCACCAGCCCAGCGGGCGCAGGCATCGGCCTCGTAATAGCTGAGATGGCAGACCGGCGCATGCGGGTCCAGTTCTCGCCAACCGCCGAGGGTGTACTCGCGCTGCAGGGCATCGTCCCAGTACAGCGGGTGCTGCCAGCCCTCGGCTTCGCGCAACGCCCAGCCTTCGCTCAGCCACCAGCGCGGCTCGCGGTAGCCGCCAGCCTCGATGAAGACGAGGTACTCGCCATTGCTGACGGGACGCTCTGCCAGTGCGTGTGCAGCCAGCAGCACGCGGTGCGGCGGCGATTCGTTGTCGTAGGCGAAGGCGGTGTGCTGCGGCCAGGCTGCGGCGCCAATGGTAATGATGCGTTCGGGTGATTCGATCCAGCCCTGCGCACTGGCAGCGCTGGTGGCAGGCTGCAGGTCATCACGGTAGGCTGGCTGCAACGGATTGCACCAGAACGCATGCTTGATGTCGGTCAACAGCAGTTCCTGGTGCTGCTGTTCGTGCTGCAGGCCCAACTGCAGGTGCTGCAGCGCCTGCTCATCAAGGTCGCCTGCCGCCAGTCGCGATTGCACCTGTGCATCGACCTGCTGGCGGTAGTCGCGCACCTGCTGCAGCGAGGGCCGCGACAACAGACCGCGTTGCGGCCGCGCGTGCGCCGGACCGATGCTTTTGTAGTAGCTGTTGAAAAGATAGTCCCAGGCTGGATCACGCGCCGGCGCACTGGCGAATCCTGCCAGCACGAAGCGTTCGAAGAACCAGGTGGTGTGGGCCAGGTGCCACTTGCTGGGACTGGCGTCGGCCATGCTCTGCAGCATGGCGTCCTCTGCACTGAGCGGTGCGGCCAACTGCAGGCTGCGGGCACGAACACGTGCGAAGTGGTGGGCGAGGTCGTGCTGCGGGGCAGCGACGGCGGTGGGTACGCTGTCCATGCCTACAGCATCGGCGCAGTGCAGTGAGTGCGACGTCATGGCGGCACACTGCCCCATTCACATGGTTGCGGGCGTACCTTTTCAAGAAGCGCGTGTTCAAGAAGCGGGTGAGGACGCCGCTAACGGCAGTGTTGCGGCCGCATCGTCACCGCACTGGACTTCCTGCGTGCCCCTGCATCCACTCCGCCAGCCTGCGCATTACCTGTTCGTGCTGCCCGCCGTGCTGGTCGTCCTGGTGCTGTGGATGGCACTGGGCACCGAGGATGTGGCCAGCCCCGCCCAACGCATCCTGCCCTGGCTGCTGGCCTGCCTCGGCGCGGGCCTGGCCCTGCTCTACCACCAGATACGCACGTTGTGCCTGCTGCTGGTCGTGGCGGTGGTGTTCGCCCTGCTGCACCGGGACGTCGGGGCTACCTGCGCAGCGGCCATGTCGACGCCTTGACTCCGTTGCGCTTCCACGCAATCTCGGCCTGGGTGCCGCTGCTGTTTGCCGGGCTGGCAGTGTGGCCGGAACGCGGACGCCGACGCCAGGACCTGCTGCTGCGCAGCGTGGTCTGCGGCGCGGCCCTGGTGATCTTCCTGCTGCTTGCGGCACAACAGCCGCAGGGCATGCACGATCTGCTGTCGAGCCGTCACTGGGCCTGGATTCCCGCCGACTGGAATGCGCTGGCGCAGCTGCCGGCGCTGCTGTTCCTGCTGGCGAGCGCAGCGCTGGGCTGGCAGGCGTGGCGGCATCCGCGGCCACTGCACACGGCGATGCTGCTGGCCCTGCTGTGCCTGTGGTGGATGTTGCCGCGGATCTTCCTGCAGCCGGTACTGCTGCCGGCGCTGAGCAGCGCCGCCCTGCTGCTGATGCTGGGCGCGATGCTGCAGGAATCCTTCCACATGGCCTTCCGCGATGAGCTGACCGGCCTGCCCGGGCGAAGGGCGTTCAACGAGACCCTGCAGCGGGCGCGCGGCACCTACAGCATCGCGATGGTGGACGTGGACCACTTCAAGTCGTTCAACGACACCCACGGCCACGATACCGGCGACGACGTGCTGCGCCTGGTGGGGTCGCGGCTGGCGCGTGTCGGCGACGGTGGCCGAGCGTTCCGCTATGGCGGCGAGGAATTCGCGGTGGTGTTCCTGGACCGCCCAGCGGCGGCCTGCATCGAGGCCGTCGAAGCACTGCGGCAGAGCATCGAGGACACCCGCATGCAACTGCGCGACCGCAGCACCCGCAGCCGTGACGACGAAGCTGGCCGTCAGCAGCGCGGACGCGGCGGCACCGGCCAGGTGGTGCAGGTGACGGTCAGTATCGGGCTGGCCGACAGCCGCGTGGATCCGCGACCGACGGCAGTGCTCAAGGCCGCCGACCAGGCGCTGTACATGGCCAAGGACGGAGGTCGCAACCAGGTCCGCGCGCACGGCGGCCAGCGCCTGCTGGCTGCATCCAGTGCGTAGGGCTCAGACCGCGTCGAGGTAATACCAGCGGCCGTCGATGCGCCGGAATCGGCTGTGCTCGGTCATTCTCACCGCGCTGCCGCCGCCGATGCGGTAGCGCGCGGTGAAGCGCACTTCAGCACTGTCTGCGCCGGTGACCGCGTGGTCGTGCACGGTCAGGCCCAGCCAATGGGTGCGCTGGCCTGGCGCATCGCCCAGCGACAACTCGGCCGGACGCGTATCCGGATGCCAGGTGTGGCGCAGGTAGTCGGCCAGGCCCCGCACATACGCGCTGTAGCGCGAACGCATCAGGTGCTCGGCATCGGGCGCGGCTTCACCGGCATGAAAACGACCACAGCAGGCGGCATAGTCGGCGGGAAGGCCACAGGGGCAGGGATCGGCGGATTTTCGGCTCATGCCGGCATTGTCGCCGGGTTGCAGGGATTGATGCACGCGCGGCGGGAGTCACCTGGAGCAGGACAGGCGTATGCTGTCGCGCCCCCACCTTGATTGATCGCCGTGCTGGATCTGGTTCCCCCTGAGTTGTGGTGGCTGGTGGTGATCGCCTTCATCGCCGGTCTTGTGGATGCCGCCGTGGGTGGCGGTGGCCTGGTGCAGCTGCCCGGCCTGTTCACGGTGCTGCCGCAGCAGACGCCGGCGATGCTGTTTGGTACCAACAAGTTCAGTTCGATGTTCGGTACCGGTGCGGCTGCGTGGCGCTATGCGCGCAATGTGCGCTTCCCGTGGAAACCGGTACTGTTCGCGGCCGGCACGGCCTTCATCTTCTCCTTCGCCGGGGCCACTGCGGTAAGCCTGCTGCCCAAGGACGCGGTGCGCCCACTGGTGCTGGTGCTGCTGATCGCGATGCTGGCCTATACGCTGTGGAAGAAGGACTTCGGCGCGTTGCACCGGCCCCAGGAGATCGGCCGCCGTGAACTGGTGATCGCGCTGGCGATCGGTGCGGCGATCGGCTTCTACGACGGCTTCTTCGGGCCGGGCACCGGCAGCTTCCTGATCTTCCTGTTCGTGCGCTTCTTCGGCCTGGATTTCCTGCGCGCCTCGGCGGCGTCGAAGGTGGTGAACCTGGCGACCAACGTGGCGGCGATCTCGTTCTTCGTGCCGACCGGCAACATCCTGTGGTTGTTTGCGCTGCCGATGGCCACAGCCAACATCATCGGCTCGGTGGTGGGCACGCGCCTGGCGCTGAAGGGCGGCACGCCGTTCATCCGCAAGCTGTTCGTGGGGCTGGTGGTGGTGCTGATCGCGCGGATGGCGTGGGATACGTTCCGCGGTTCGTGAATGCGGTTGCCGGCCAGCGGCCGGCACTACCGAACCCCGCCCATGGGTAGTGCCGGCCGCTGGCCGGCATTCCCCTTCAATCGGCCGGGTCAGGCCTCGGCTTCTTCCGGTTCGTTGGCCTGCTGGCGGCTGCGCTCGGGCAGCTTCAGGCGCTTGCCCTCTTCGTCGTACTCGATCAGCAGCACGCCGGAGTCGTGACGGCCGCTGATTTCGACGAAGCAGGCGCCGCCGATGAACGGTTCCAGCGTCATCACCGACTTCAGCGGGGTGGCAACCACCATCTGGAAGCCGAAGTTGTCGAAGATGTTCATTGCCAGTGCGGTGAACTCGTTGTCGGCCTTGTCGAAGGCCTCGTCGAGCACGACCGCGGCGTAGCTGGGCAGCTGGCTGTCGGCGCCGCCGAGCTGGTAGCGCAGCGCAGCCGCCAGGCAGGTAGTGGCCAGCTTCTGGCGCTGGCCACCGGACTTGCCGGCGCCGCTGCGGTAGATCTCGACCTGCTGGCGCGTTTCCGCATCCAGCTCGACGCCGATGAACTCCACGTGCATGCGCACGTCCAGCACCAGCTCGCGCCAGCGCTTATCCTCGCCTTCCTGCGAGCCGAGGCGGTTGACCAGCTGGCGCAGCACGGTGAACTGCGACTCGGCCAGCTCGCGCTGCTCGGTCTGCTGCTGCGACAGCACCTCGCGCAGCTGCAGGTGGAACTCAGCGACCTCCGGCAGGCGGCGGTCGCTCAGTTCGATGGTCAGCAGCGTGCCACGGTTGAACGGCACCTGCTCCAGGCTGGCGTTCACCTCGTCCAGGCGCTGGCCGATCGACTTGCGGGCCTCTGCGCTGTGGCGCTGCAGGGCCAGCAGGTTGTTCTTGCTCTGGTTCTGCAGCAGGTCGAAGAAGCGCTCTTCGTGCTGTGGCAGGCCGTCGCGTTCCAGCCGTTCGAGGCGTGCGAGGAAGTCCTCGGCCGAGGCCACCGACACGGTGAAGTCGCCCGACTCCTCCGGCCACTGCTGGATGAAGCGACGGAAGCAGCCGATCAGCTGGTTCTCGATGCGGTTGAGGTCCTGCTGCGAGGACGACAACTGCTCGTTCAGCGCGTTGCTGACCTGGCGCATGTGCGCTTCGAGCGTTTCCAGGCTGAGCGGCCCCTGTTCCTGCAGGCGCTCGGCGAGGCCGGCTTCCTGCTCCTGGGCCAGGCTCGGCAGCACCAGTGCGCGGCTCTGCTGGCGTGCGCGGTCAAGGCGATCACGTTCCTTGACCAGCTGGCCGCGCTCGACGCGGACGTCTTCATAGGTGCGGCGGGACTGCTCGATGTCGGCGCGCACGGCGTCGATCTGCTTGGCCAGCTTGGCGAGATCGGCGTTGCCTTCACGCAGGTCGCGCAGGGTGGCTTCGATATCGCTCAGGCGCTGCTGCGGAGCGGCGATGTCGATCTCGTTCCAGCTGATGCTGACCAGCTCGTGGCATGCCAGGCGGCGTTCGTTGTCGCGATCACGCTGCCCGCGCAGGCGCGCGATGTCGGTCTCGCAGCTGGCGATGCGCTTGGCCAGTTCCTGTGCTTCGCGCTCGAAGGCGCCCACCTTGTCGTGGTTGTTGAAGCCGAGGATCCAGCGACGGCGGTCGCCCACCGCACTGCGGTCGTCCTTCTCGAAACGGTCGCCGGGATGCTTGACCTGGCCTTCGCGGGTGATGCCGCGGTCGACGTTGCGCAGCTGCCTGGCATCCACGCATTCGTAGTCGAAGCGCTTGCCCAGCTCGCGGCGCAGCCAGCTTTCGAATACATGCTCGCGCAGTTCAAGCTTGTGCAGCAGCGACTTCGCCGACGGCTCACGGGCGAATGCATCATCGTTGCGGCGCACGCGGTAGTAGGTGAAGCGCATGCCAAGGTGGGTACGGTTCACCCATTCGGCGACGTCGTTGTAATGCTTGTCGTCGACCAGCAGCGACAGCGCGAAGCCACCCAGCACGCGCTCGATGGCACCCTGCCAGCCCTGCTCTTCCGAGCGGACCTGGATCAGTTCGCCGACGAAGGGCAGTGCCGCCTCGGCGATGCCGGTTTCCTCGGCCAGGCGTGCGCGCAGCTTCTGCATCGGCGCCGGGATGTTGGAGGGCGTGCGCTGCATCGCTTCAAGTTCGGCACGGACCTCGCCGAAGCGGCGCTCGTCATCGCGCTTGCCGCCCAGGCGGTCACTGATCGCGTCGTCCAGTGCCGAGGAGGCACGCTGGCGGTCCTGCAGCTCGTTCTGTGCGCGCTCGACCAGTTCGGCGAAGCCATGGGCGTCGTCCGGCAGTTCGGCCCCCAGCTGCTGCGCCGCCTGGCGTGCCTGCTCGCGCTTGGCCTGACGGCGGTCGCGCTCAGCTTCGGCACGACCCTGCTCGCGTTCCAGTTCCTCGATGCGCTCACCGCCCTGCTGGCGGCGCTGCAGCTCCAGTTCGGCCAGGCGCTCGGTGTGATTGTCCAGTGCGGCACGGCGCTGGGCTTCTTCGCCAAGCAGGCCGCGGTCACGCACGTCCATCTCGCGCAGGCGCGCCTCGATCAGCGCTTGGCGCCGGCTTTCGCGGAAGCTGTCAACACCGAGCTTCAGCGCTTCGTCGTCGCCACGACGGCGGTGCATTTCCTTCAGATCGTTGTAGTAGGCGCGCGCCGGCAACAGGGTTTCCACCTGACGGCGGGCAGTGACCACCGCTTGGTGCGCGCCATCAAGCTCGGCGAAGTCGCTGACCAGGCGCTCGGCGGCGTCGAAGGTCTTCGGCGTGTCGAGCATGAAGTCGCGCAGGAAGACGTTGAGGTCGCCCAGGTTCTTCGCCGACTGCGTCTTGTGCAGCAGTCGCAGCGCCATCTCGTTGTCGATGCCGAGCAGGTCGCGGAAACGCTCGGCGTAGCCGGAGAACGTGTCGAAGTGGTGCAGGTCGGGCAGCTTCTGCTTCAGCTTGCGCAGGTCCAGGTCGAAGCCGCCGAGGTCCTTGGCGATGTCGAACGGGCGCTCGGCGATCATGTAATGCTTGCGCACATCGCCGGCCGAGGTGCCGTTGCCGGAGATCCAAAGCAGGCGCACCAGGCTGACCACGCGGCCATCGCCGGCGCGGTATTCCAGCACCAGCGCGGTCCAGGTCGCGCCCTTGCGCAGGTACTGGGTGGCGATTTCGCCGGTGCCGCTGTCCTGCTGGTCGGCCCACGCGCCGCGCACGTAGGACACCAGGTTGCGGTCGCGGCCACTGCGCTCGGCTTCACGTGCAGCGGCGTTGAAGTCGACGATGGCCGGTGGCGTCAGCAGCGCGGACATGGCATCGAGCAGG
The DNA here is from genome assembly GCF_006228405.1 of Stenotrophomonas sp. pho. Classification (NCBI taxonomy): domain Bacteria; kingdom Pseudomonadati; phylum Pseudomonadota; class Gammaproteobacteria; order Lysobacterales; family Lysobacteraceae; genus Stenotrophomonas; species Stenotrophomonas sp. pho. The sequence continues at coordinate 4,509,916 of NZ_CP029759.1, forward strand.
GTCGACTTGCCCGAGCCGGAGCGGCCGACGAACAGGAAGCCGCGCTCGGCGATCGGTACTTCGGTCAGGCCGTTGAAGGTGCCCCAGTTGTGCACCTGCAGGCGGCGCATGCGGAACTGCTGCAGGCGCGGGTCCGGCAGGCCTTCGTTGAACAGGGCGGGAGTGTGCTTGGAGATAGCCATGCGATGGTCGGGTCTCTCAGGCCTCGGCGGCCGGGGTTTCACGCAGCTGGCGGTAGACCGCCGAAAGCTGGGACACGTCTTCGGCGGAGAACAGCAGCTTCAGCGCCGGCGAGACTTCGTGGCGGTCTTCCTGGCCGCTGAGGCGGGTCAGGATGTGGTTGTCCTTCATCTTCTGCACCGCCGATGCGACGCGACGGTTGAAGCCGGCGCGGTCGGTGGACAGGTTCTTTTCGTAGATGGCCAGCGCTTCGGCCATCTCGGCGTCGGCGACCACCGCGCGGTTGCCGCGCGCATCGGCCTCGGCCAGCTGCTGGCGCAGGTACAGCAGCAGCACCGAGTCGATGAAGGTCAGCGGCGAGGTGCGCAGCAGCACCGGCGCATCGACGTCTTCGGTATCGGCCTGGCGGGTGAACGCCACGCCACTGTCGCGGTCGAGCACCAGTTCCAGGAACAGGTCGGCCAGCGACGAGCGGATGGCCGCCTCGCTGCGGATCAGCGCCGGCCACAGCTTGGCGTGGCGCAGCTGGTCGATGCTGGGGCCGATCAGCAGTTGGCACAGCGCACGGCGCGCATCCAGCGGCAGGCGCCCGGTATCCCCGAGGTAGTACACGTCGTTGCCACGGCGGGGCTGCGCCACGGCCGCCACCGGCTCGGCCTCGTAGGCGTCTTCCGCCACGTCGGCCTGCGGTGCGTCGATGGGATCTTCATGCCAGCTCATGGCGTCTCTCCTGGGTGAACCAAACCAGCGGGATGCGGGCGCGACGGATCTGGCCGTCGCCACCACGCCATTGCGCAAGCTCCTGCTCGCCGGCGATCACGTTGCCGAAGCGCGTGCCCAGCGACAGGTAGCCGATGACGCTGCCAAGACCCTGCGGCGCTTCGCGCTGCGAAAGGGCCTGGGCGATGCTGAGCCGCGGCTGTGCATCGAGCAGGTCGTGCAGGTCGCGGCGCAGGGTACGGAAGTCGATTTCGGACGAAGCGACCAGATCGCCAACGCTTTCCAGGCTGATCGCGGCTGCGTCGTTGTATTCGACGTTGCCATCGACCTGGGCGCTGCGCGGATCGTGCAGTTTCCATTGCGACCACGAGCGCAGGCGGCTGGTGGTCAGCTGCAGGTCGCGGCCGATGCCGCGTTGTGCGGGGAACTCGTCGCGCAGAGCGAGCGCTTCGGACTGCGCCTGCTTGAGCAGCTGGTTGAGGCGACGCTGTTCCAGATAGCCACGGCTCTGCACGAAGCCGCGCAGGCTGCGCGCGAAGTTCTGCAGCACATCGTGCACCTGGCCACCGCGCTCGAGCATGGTGCTGGTGAAGCCGCGCAGGAAGTTGCGTTCGTTGCGGTCCAGGCGGCGGGCGAAGCCACGCGCCAGCACCGCTTCCAGCGCGGCATCGAGCTGGGCGCTCTGCTCGGCGTCGTTGAGCAGGCGCCAGAAGGCCTGGAAGCTACGCCCGGCATCACTTTCGCCAATCACGTCCACGCCTTCGAACAGCTGCGACAGCACATCGCCGCGCTCGCCCTCGTCGTCGATGATGCGTTCGCGGAACTCGCGGTTGAGCTGCTCGAAGTCGTCGCGCACGCGGCGGAAGTCCTCGGTCAGCTCGTCGGCCAGGCCGATGATCTGGCGCGCACGTTCCAGCGCGCGCTTGCCGTCCAGCGCGATCACACGGCCGGCGCCGACACGGGCGATCTCGGCGTCGATCCGGTCGCGCTCGTCGCGCAGCGCCGACAGGCGGGCGTCCGGATCGGATTCGGTCTGCGCGGCCAGCTGCGAGAGCTGTTCGATGACCAGCGCCAGCCGGCTCTCGGTGGCGGCCACACGGGCCTGCTCGAGGCCGTCGGCAAAGCGGATCGCCTGAAGCGCCGCGGTCGAAAGCTCGTACTGCTCCTGGTCGGCGCCCTCGGGCAGGCGGCGTTCCAGCCAGCCCTGGGCCAGCCAGTGCGCGATGTAGGCCTGCGCGGTACGCGGCAGCTCGCGCGACAGTTCGTCGCTATTGAGCTGATCCAGCGCACGCTGCAGGCGCTCGTTGAGCACCGACGAAGGCAGGGTGCGCTCGCCGTCCATCAACAGCCCCTGCAGCAGGCCGATGATTTCCGGAGCGTGGTCGGCGGCGAGCAGCTTCCACTGGGGCTGTTCGCGCAGATGGCGGTAACGGGAGATGCGTTCGCGATGCTTCATGCAGCGAAAGGAGTCATGAGGGCTGGCGGGGAGGGGCAGCCACGCACGGCGGCCGCGCCGGCATCCGTGGACATGCCGGCCCGCAGGGGCCGGCGGGGTGCGGGCAGGCGGCTCAGCGCTTGCCGCCCACTTCGATGAAGCGCAGGAACTCGGCGCGGGTACGCGCGTCGTCGCGGAAGCTGCCCAGCATCTTGGAGGTGACCATGCTGACGCCGCGCTTGTGGATGCCACGGGTGGTCATGCATTCGTGGGCGCCTTCGACCACCACGCCGACACCGATCGGTTGCAGCACATCCTGGATGCACTGGGCGATCTGCGCGGTCATCTTCTCCTGCACCTGGAAACGGCGGGCGTAGGCTTCGACGACGCGGGCCAGCTTGCTGATGCCCACCACCTTGCCGGCCGGCAGGTAGCCGACATGCACGCGGCCGATGATCGGCGCCATGTGGTGTTCGCAGTGGCTTTCGTACTCGATGTCGCGCAGGACAATGAGTTCGTCATAGCCTGCCACTTCCTCGAAGGTGCGCTCCATGTAGGCGCGCGGGTCATCGCGGTAACCGCTGAACCAGTCGCCATAGGCTTCGGCGACACGGCGGGGGGTATCCAGCAGGCCTTCGCGGGACGGGTCCTCACCGGCCCAGCGCAGCAGGGTGCGCACGGCATCCTCGGCCTGGTCCTGGGTCACGTCGCCCTGCTGGGCGGCCTTTTCGTTGTTCTTGCTCATTGCGTACAGCGTCCCGAACGGGGGGCGAGCATCGTACCCGACCGGGGGGTGGGTCGTCCTGTTGGGACGGTTCATCGGGGGGTTCTTGCGGCGCCTCGTTGCTATCGGTTTGGAGGGGGAGAGGGGGCTGCGCGGGACACGCCGTAAACCCGTCCATGGGGGCTCGATGGCGCCATCCATGGCGCCAACGGTCCTGCGCAGCCCCCTCTCCCCCCTCCTTGACGGTTTCCTGCGGGCGCGGCCGAACCGCCCGAAAGCGGGGTCAAAAGCTTGGGTTCATGGCTTCGGAAGCGCCGCGCGACTGCGCGACTGCTGTGGTAGGTGCGGACCGTTGGTCCGCACAGCTTTGGCTGCTGCTCCTGCCTCCAAAGAGCCAACCCACCGCACCCGCGGGCTGATGGGAGGGAAGCGGGGGCCGGGCGGGGCAGGACCGTCCGCGGCATGGATGCCGCGGCCGAGCCCCCCAAGGGTGAGGGCGCTTTGCTTGCGAGGCATGCCTCGCAAGCGCCCGAACGCACAGCCGCCAGCGGCTGGGCCGGACCCTGGAGGGGGGGTCACGGCGTGTCCTGCACCGTCCGGCGCCCGCTGCCCCACCCGACACCAGGCAGGCGCAACGCTTTCCTAACACCCCACCCATTCAGAAAAACCTATTGATAGGAATGAAATTAGTAGTATCCTATCTATCTCTTATGGACCGACCCTCGACGAGCGCACCGTGCTGCAGATGCAGCTCAGCTCCGGCCTGCTTTATGCAGGGCGGCAGTGGCAGCGCCTGGCCGACAGCCGGCTCGGCAGCTACGGCATCTCCACCGCCTGCACCATGCCGTTGCTGATGATCGGCCGCTCCGGCGGTGGCATCCGCCAGGTGGCGCTGGCCCAGCAGCTGGGCATGGAAGGGCCTTCGCTGGTACGCCTGCTGGACAAGCTGTGTGCCAGTGGCCTGGTCCGCCGCGAGAGCGACGCCAGCGACCGCCGCGCCAATCTGTTGTGGCTGACCGACGAGGGCCATGCGCTGGTCAGCGAACTGGAAGATCAGTTGATCGGCCTGCGCCAGGACGTGTTCGGCGAGCTTTCCATGGATGAACTGCACGCCGTGCTGAAGGCATGGCGCCTGCTGGCCGAGGCCGCCGACCGCATCACGTAAGAGCGCTGCCCCGAACACCGCCGCTGCCGTGCACACGCCAGCGGCTTTTGCCCGTTGCTGTTGTTTCGTTGTCCCTCCCCTCCCCCACCTCGTCCCCGCCCCCTACCGATGCCCGGTGAATTCAGTCTCCACGGAGTGTTCGTCCCGACCCTGCTTGGGTTGATGGTGTTGGCCTATCTGGTCAACAGCGGCCTGCACGCGCTGCTGCAGCGTGCCGGCGCCTACCGCCATGTATGGCACCCGGCGCTGTTCAACCTGGCGCTGTACGGGATCGTGCTTGGCCTGCTGTTCCACCTCCTGCGTTGGATGCAATCGTGAACAAGATCGTGAAGAAGACCCTGCCAGTGCTGCTCACCAGCGCAGCCGTGATCGTCGCCCTGCTGGTGCTGCGCCAGCTGTGGGTCTACTACATGGATGAACCCTGGACCCGCGACGCCCACGTCGGCGCCGACGTGGTGCAGGTGGCGCCGGACGTGTCCGGGCTGGTGGAAACGGTGAACGTGGCCGACAACCAGTCGGTGAAGAAGGGCGACCTGCTGTTCGTCGTCGATCGCGCCCGCTACCGCATCGCGCTGGAGCAGGCCAAGGCCAGCCTGGCCGAGCGCCAGGCCTCGGTGGCACAGCTGCGCCGCGAGATCGGCCGCGACCGCAGCCTGCAGGACCTGGTCGCCGCCGAGGACGCCGAGGTGCGCCGCGCCAAGCTGCAGGCCGCACAGGCGGCGCTGGCCACCGCACAGGCTGCGGTCGACCTGGCCGAGCTCAACCTCGGCCGCACCGAGGTGCGCGCCTCAGCCGATGGCCGGGTCAGTGACCGCACGATGCGCGTGGGCGACTACGTGGTGGCCGGCAAGCCGGTGCTGGCGTTGCTGGATACCGGCTCGTTCCGCATTGATGGCTATTTCGAGGAAACCCGACTGCGCGGCGTGGCGCCGGGGCAGCGCGTGGACATCCGCCTGATGGGCGAATCGGCACCGCTGCACGGCCATGTCGAGAGCATTGCCGCCGGTATCGAGGACCGCTACCGCAGCAACGGCAGCACCCTGCTGCCGAACGTGACCCCGGCCTTCGACTGGGTGCGGCTGGCGCAGCGCATCCCGGTGCGCATCGCCATCGACGAAGTGCCCAAGGGCGTTGAGTTGATTGCCGGCCGTACCGCCACGGTGACCGTGGACACCGGCCGCCATCCGCACAACGGCAAGGCCGGCACTTCGCCGACACAGGCGGGCCTGTGAACGCCGCCCTGCCCCGTCTCGGCCTGATCGTCGCACTGGCCAGCCTGGCCGCGTGCAAAACCGTCGGCCCGGACTATGCACTGCCGGAAGGTTCGGCGTTCAAGCGCCCGGAGGCCAATGCGGCCTTCATCGATACGCAGAACCCGCAGATTGCCGCCAACCAGGCGCTGCCCGACCGCTGGTGGTCGCTGTACAACGACCCGGTGCTGGACGGGCTGATCACCCAGGCACTGCGTGACAACGTGGAACTGAAGGCCGCCGATGCGCACCTGCGCCGCGCTGCCGCCGTGTACGAACAGGCGCTGGACGCGGGCGGCTTCGAGTACGAGGCCGAGGCCGGCGTCAGCCGCGCGCAGTTGTCGGCCGAATCGTTCCTGCAGGAGCACGAGCTGCCGGTGATCAACCTGGCCGATGGCAAGTTCGCGGTCAGCTACCAGTTCGACCTGTTCGGCAAGCTCAAGCGCGGCGCCGAAGCGGCGCGAGCCGACGAACAGTCGGTTGCCGCAGCACGTGACCTGGCCCAGGTCAGCGTGGTCGCGCAGGTGGCCGACAGCTACCTGGAGATCTGCCACGCCAACCACGAGCTGCACGTGGCCGAGCATTCGCTGCAGCTGCAGCAGCGCAGCCGCACCGTTACCGAGCGCCTGATCGCCGCCGGCCGCGGCACACCGCCGGAACTGGCCCGGGCCAATGCACAGGTGGCGCTGCTGGAGGCGGCACTGCCGCCGCTGCGCGCGCAGCGTTCGGCCGCGGCCTATTCGCTGGCCGCACTGCTGGGCCAGACCCCGGGCCAGCTGCCGGCCGGGGTGATCGACTGCGCGCACGCGCCCGGCCTGGCGCAGCCGCTGCCGGTCGGTGATGGCCGTGCGCTGCTGCAGCGCCGCCCGGACGTGCGCCAGGCCGAACGCAAGCTGGCCTCGGCCACGGCGCGGATTGGCGTGGCCACCGCCGAGCTGTATCCGGACATCCGTCTGGGTGCCTCAGTGGGCGCCGCCGGCCTGCTGGAAGACTTCGGCACGCCGATGACCCAGCAGTGGTCGATCGGCCCGCTGATCTCGTGGACACTGCCCTCTTCGGGCACGCATGCCCGCATCCACGCCGCCGAAGCCGGTGCCGACGCGGCCCTGGCCGAGTTCGACCACACCGTGCTGCAGGCACTGCGCGAGACCCAGACCGCGCTGGACCGCTATGCGCAGGACCTGCGCCGGCTGCAATCGCTGCGCGTGGCGCAGGAGCAGGCCGCGCTGGCCGCCGACCAGAACCGCCGGCTTTACCAGGGCGGCCGCACACCCTACCTGTCCAGCCTGGATGCCGACCGCAGCCTGGCCAGCAGCGACGCCACCCTGGCCGCCGCCGAAGCGCAGGTCTCGCGCGACCAGATCCACCTGTTCCTGGTGCTGGGTGGCGGCTGGCAGGCATCGGTTGCCCCGGCTGCACCGTCCACCGCACAGGCCACGGCGAAGTAAGCCATGAACGCGCTGACCGATCGCCAGGCCTGGCTGTTCTCGATCAAGACCTACCTGGCCGCGGTGGCCGCGCTGTACATCGCCATGGCCGGCAACCTGTCGCGCCCATACTGGGCGATGGGCACGGTGTACATCGTCAGCCAGCCGCTGCTGGGCCCGACCCGCGCCAAGGGCGTGTACCGCATTGTCGGCACCCTGGTGGCCGGGCTGGCCACGCTGCTGGTACTGCCGGCGCTGGTGGAAACCCCGCTGGTGCTGAGTGCGGCGATGTCGATCTGGCTGGCCGGTTGCCTGTTCATGGCCCTGCTCAATCGCGGCCCTCGCGGCTACGCGTTCCTGCTGGCCGGCTACACCACCGCCTTCATCGGCTTCCCGGCGGTAACTTCGCCGGAGACCATCTTCGACACCGTGGTGGCGCGCAGCGAGGAGATCATCCTCGGCACGGTGGTGGCCGTGCTGTTCGCCTCGCTGTTGTTCCCGGCCTCGGTGCGGCCGATGCTGCGCGCCCGGATCGGCAACTGGATGGAGGACGCTGCGCAGTGGTGCCGGCAGATCCTTGAGCGTGGCCGCGCGCATGCGCCGCGCAACCGGCTGGCTGCCGACCTGGTGCAGTTCGAGGCACTGATCGAGTTCCTGCGCCGCGACGATCCACGCCATGCCGGGTCTGCGGTGTCGATGGAGCGGCTGCGCGAGCGCATGCTGTTGCTGTTGCCGGTGTTGTCGTCGATCGCCGATCGCCTGAGCGCGCTGCGCAGCGATGGGCAGGCCCTGCCGGATGGGCTGCCGGCGCTGGTCGACGACATCCGCGAGTGGCTGGATGGCCCGACCAACGCCAGCGAGTACGCGCGGCTGCGCGCGCGCATCAGCGCGCTGAAGCCGCAGGTGGACCGCGACCTGCAGCACCTGCAGCTGGCCAGCCTGCTGCTGCGCCTGGAAGAACTGGTGGACCTGTGGCAGGACTGCCGCACCCTGCAGCACGCGATCGACCAGGGCACGGCGCCGTTGGATCGCGCGCACTACCGCATCCGCACCGAACGCGTGGCCGCCGCCAAGCACGTCGACTACGGCATGGCGCTGTTCTCCGCGCTCAGTGCCGGCGTAGCGCTGATGAGCTACTGCGTGCTGTGGATCGCGCTGGGCTGGGAAGGCGGCGGCAACGGCGCGATGATGGCGGCGGTGACGGCCGCATTTTTCGCCGCACAGGACGATCCGGCCCCCAGCATGGTGCAGTTCCTGGTGTGGGCGATGGTCGCCTCGGTGGTGGCGGGCGTGTACCTGTTCGGCGTGTTCCCAGCCGTGCACGACTTCGGCCTGCTGGCGCTTGTGCTGGCGGTGGCCTTCCTGCCGCTGGGACTGCTGCTGCATCATCCCAAGAGTGCGCTGTTCGCGCTGCCGCTGACAGTCAATCTGGCTGCGTTGCTGAGCCTGCAGAACACCTACAGCGCCAACATCCAGACCTTCCTCAATTCGTCGATCGCGATGTTCATCGGCATTGGCTTTGCAGTGGTGATGACCCGCCTGTTCCGTTCGGTGGGTGCCGAGTGGACCGCGCGCCGGCTGGTGCGGCAGGGCTGGACCACGCTGGCCGAAGCCGCCGAAGGACGTGGCCAGCAGGATCGGCAACGCTTCGCCGCACGCATGCTCGACCTGCTGGGCCTGCTCGCACCGCGCCTGGCAGCGACGCCGGAGGGCAGCGACATTGCCTCGGTGGACATGCTCAACGAGGCGCGCATCGGCCTGAACATCCTGCAGCTGCGTCGTGCACGGCTGGAACTGCCCGAGCGCAGCCGCGAAGCCGTCGAGCACATCCTGGAAGAGATCGCTGGGCACTACCGGCGGCAGATCGCGGCGCGCAAGCCGATTGCTGCAGACCAGGCGCTGCGCGAGCGGCTGGATACCTCGCTGGGCCGGGTTGGCAGCGTGGCGGCGTGCAAGGCCCGCGACGAGGCGCTGATGGGCCTGATCGGCCTGCGCTTCGCGCTGTTCCCGGAGGCCAGGGCGTTGGCGCCGGGCCTGGCCATGGACACGGCGACGCAGCCGTAGCGCGCTACCCTGTGCGTCCACAGACCCCGTTGCCGGGGTCGGATCCTTCGCCGCGGGCGAAGGCTCTGACCCCTGCTCTGCACAGGAAGCTCCAATGAGTTACGACATGATGGTGTTCGAGGCCAGCGCCGCGCCACGCGAGGCGGCGGCTTTCATCGCCTGGTTCGAAAAGCAGACGCAGTGGAACGAGCGCCACGAGTACGACGACCCGGCCGTCAGCAGCCCGGCGCTGCAAGCGTGGTTTGCGGAGATGGCGCAGGACTTCCCGCCGTTGAACGGACCACTGAGCAACGACGATGACGACCGCGCCGAGGTGACCGAGTACAGCATCGGCCGGCAGGTGATCTACGGCGCGTTCGCCTACTCGGTGGCCGAGCGCGCGCACGGGCGGGTGCAGGATCTGGCCGAGAAGCACGGCGTGGGCTTCTTCGACGTGAGTGCGGATGAAGCGGCGATCGTGTTTCCTGATGGGTTGGTACTCATCGCGTAGATCCACGCCATGCGTGGATGACCACCAGAACGATCGAAGCGCGCTTTTGTAGAATCGAGCCACGCTCGACTCCGTGGCCCATCAGCCGAGCATGGCCCGGCTCTACAGGCAGCGCATCACGCCCGCGTCAGAACAACGTGCCCTGCACCGTGGGCTGTTCGATGGGCGCCGGTTGTTCGGCCACATCTTCGGCACCCAACCGCCAGGCCAGGCCGCCCAACCGGCTGGCGTGCCGCTTCAGTGCGGCCTGCAGCACGTCGGCGCTGCTGGCCACATGCAGTACCTGGCGGGCGCGGGTCAGGCCGGTGTAGACCAGCTCGCGCGACAGCACGCGGCTGTCCTGGCGTGGCAGCTGCAGCCACACTTCATCGAACTCCGAGCCCTGTGCCTTGTGCACGGTCATCGCAAAGGCGCTTTCGTGCGCGGGCAGTGCGGCCGGGTGGAAGGCGCGTGGCTGCTCGACGGTGTCGCCCGGGAACCAGGCCACGATCGCGCCGCTGTCGTCGCGCAGGCAGATACCGATGTCGCCGTTGAACAGGCGGTGCCGGTAGCTGTTCTCGGTGACCAGCAGAAGGCGGCCCTGGAAGTAGCCCGGGGTGTTGCCCGCCAGCAACTGCTCGATACGACTGTTGAGGCCACGCGCGCCCTGCGGGCCTTCGCGCAGCGCGGTCAGCACGCGCAGGCGACCGGCCTGCTGCAGGGCACGTACCGGATCCGCGGCCTCGGCCAGTGCACGCCAGTGGCCCAGCAGGTGCTCACGCTGGCCACGCAGCGGGTCCGCCTCACCTTCGTGGAAGTGCACGCCAGCCAATCCACCACCGCGCAGCAGCTGCAATGCAGTGCGGCTGTCACCTTCACGCACGGCATGCGCCAGCGGTGCCAGGTCCAGCGCATCACTCTGCCGGTAGCCGCGTTGCAGCTGCACGCGACGGCCGGCGAAGGCGCGTGGTGCGGCCTGCGGCTGCAAGGTGGCCGGTGCCAGCAGGCCATGCAGCGCCAGCGCATCGTCGGCGCGGGTGCCGATGCCATCGCCGCTGGCGCGCAGGATCGCGCTGAGCACATCACCGGCTTCGACCGACGGCAACTGATCGGGGTCGCCGAGCAGGATCAGGCGGGTGCCGCTGGCAATTGCATCGACCAGCTTGGCCATCATCGGCAGATCGATCATCGACGCTTCGTCGACCACCACCACGTCCACCGCCAGCGGATTGTCGGTGTGGTGGCGGAAGCGTGGTGAGTCGGGAATCACGCCGAGCAGTCGATGCAGGGTGGTGCCGCTGCTGGGCAGTGCCGCGCACAGCGTCGGATCCAGTCCCTGTTCCTGCAGGCGTTGCACGGCCATGCGCAGGCTCTCGGCCATCCGCTCGGCGGCGCGACCGGTGGGCGCGGCCAGCGCCACCTCGGGCAGCGGCTGGCCGGCGTGCCGGGCCTGCGCGGCCAGCAGCAGCAACAGGCGTGCGATGGTGGTGGTCTTGCCGGTGCCGGGGCCGCCGGTGACCAGCGCCAGCGGATGGCGCAGGGTCACGCCGGCTGCGCGTGCCTGGTGATCTTCGCCGTGCGATGCGTGCGGGAACAGCTGCGCGAACAATGGCGCCAACGCTGCCATGTCCGGCGCCGGCAGCGGATGCCGGCCGATGCGCTGCAGACCGGTGGCCAACTGGCGCTCGTACTCGCGGTAGCGGCGCAGGTACAGCAGCCCGTTCTCCAGCACCAAGGGGGCATCCCCGGCGATGGCGTCAGCCTGCTCCGGTGTGGCCACCCATGGCGATGCGCGCAGCTGCGCCAGCCAGGCCTGCGCGGCGGGCCACTCGGGCACGCCTTCCAGCAACCGCTGCGGTTGAGCCGGATCGAACGCGGCGTGGCCCTGCGACACCGCCAGCGAAGCCAGCGCCGCCGCCAGTGCCACATTGTCGGGCGTGTCGTCGCGCAACCGCTGCAGGCTGGTCGCCAATGCGTGGTCGAGGGTGCGCAGCAGGCCCTTCTGGTGCAGTTCCTTCAGCAGGCTCATGCGCTGGCTCCTCGGGCACGCGCGGCGAGCTGGGCCTGGGCCTGCTCGCCGCCGGCGAACAGCGCGTCGAGTGCATCCACCAGCGCGAACGGGAAACGATCCACGTGCACGCCGTTGCCCGTGCCATCCAGGCCGCGGCAGAACAGGTAACGGATGCCGCCCATGTCGCGCTCGTAGTCGTAGGCGGCGCCCAAGCGGAAGCGCAGCCAGCGATGCAGGGCCACGGTGTAGATCAGCGCCTGCAGATCGTATTCGCTGTGGCGCATGGCAATGGCCAGCAGGTCCGGGCTGTAGCCGGGCAGGCGGTTGGACTTGTAGTCGAGCACGTACCACCGGCCATCACGCACGTAGGTCAGGTCGATCATGCCGGTCATCAGCCCCTCCAGGCGGCGGCGCTGGCCGAAGCCGCGGCGGCCACTGGAAACACCATGCGCATGCAGCACCTGCAGCAGCGCCGGCACGGTGGTCGCCTCGATGGCGAAATGGAAGTCGATTTCGGCGCGGCGCTCGCCTTCACCGAGGCTGTGCAGCGCACCGCCTTCGGGCAGCGGTACGGTCAGCGTGTGGCCCACCAGCGGCACCAGCACCGCCACGCCATCGTCCAGATCGACGTCGGCATAGCCCTCATCGTGCAGCGCCTTGCGCAGCACCTCGGCCTGGCCCTCGGGAGCTTCCCGGCCTGGTTGCCAGTCAGCCCATGCGGCGAAGTCGACGTTTTCCATTGCCTCGTGCAGCACGTTGCCGAAGCGGCTGCCCATGAAACGCGGGTCGAGCGGCGCGCTGTCCTCGGCCTCCGCGGCGGCTTCCGGCAGTGCCGGTTCCAGCGGCAGCTCCGGGCCGGTGGGTTCGTCGGCTGCCGGCGCCGGCAGCGCGGTGGCAGCGGCTTCGATGTCACTGCCCGCGCCGGCATCGGCGTGGGCCAGCTGGGTGAAGCTGTACACCCACCAGTCGTGCGGAACGCGCCGGGTCAGTGCACGCACCGCCGGAAGATCCCCTTCCACTTCGGCCGCCAGCTGCGGCAGCGCAGCCGGTACCTCACTGTCATCGATGCGCACATCGGCATGCGCGCGCAGCGCCTGCAGGTCACCCAGCAGCGGTGCCAGCCGCGTCCTGCCGAGCCCGGCCAGATCACCCACGGCGATCCACAGCGCGTGCTCGGCGCGGGTCAGGCCGACATACAGCAGGCGGGCATCCTCGGCACGCTGCTCGCGCTCGCGCTGCGCAGTGGCCGCTTCCCAGGCCTCGTCCTTGCCCAGCTTCCAGTGCAGCTGGCGCTGGCCGCCCACATGCACCGTGCAGTGCGAGGCGGTGTTGGGCGCACCGCCGTCGATGCCCACGAAGGGCAGGAACACCAGCGGGTACTCCAGGCCCTTGCTCTTGTGCAGGGTGATGATCTGCACGCGGCGCGCATCCGATTCCAGGCGCAGCAGCTGCTGCTCGTCATCCTGGTCGGCGCTGGCCATCTGGCCCTGCAGCCAGTCCAGCAGGCCGTGCATGCCCAGCGCCTGCGCCGAGGCTTCCTGCAGCAGTTCGCCCAGCTGCAGGTAGTTGGTCAGGCGGCGCTCGCCATCGATCAGCGCCAGCAGGCGCTCGCCCTGCGCGGCGCAGACGTCGGCGATCACCGCGAACGGGCCGCCGCGCTGCCAGCGCTCGCGCCAATGCAGCAGCTGCGCCTGGAACCCGCGTTGCAGGTCGCCCTCGTGCTCCATCGCCGCGATCGCACTGGCGCGCTGGCCGAGCAGCACTGTGGCCAGCGCTGCGCGCAGGCGACCTTCGTCAGCCGGCTGCAGCAGCGCCAGCAGCAGTGCACGCAGATCACGCGCTTCGCTGGTGGCGAACAGGCTCTGCTTGCCCGCTGCCACGGCAGGAATGCCGACCGCGGCCAGCGCGCGCTGCACCAGCGTGGCCTCGCGATGCGAACGCACCAGCACCGCGATGTCACCCGGCTGTACCGGGCGCCCACGCAGCACCGCATTGCCGGCGCGCGCCTCGACCAGGATCTGGTGGATCGCCGCCACACAGGCCTGGGCGGCTGCTTCGCGCGAGGCATCGGCACTCATCGCCTTGTCACCGCCACTGCGCAGCACGCGCAGAGTGAGTGCCGGGGCAGCATGGCCGTCGCGCTGGTAGTCCGCATCGCTGCGCACGCCACCGGGCCGCACCGGCTCGAACTGGATGCCACGCTCGAGGAAGGCGTCTTCGCCACCGTTGTCGTACAGCGCCTGCAGCGCGCGCAGCACGGCCGGTCGCGAGCGGAAGTTCTGGTCAAGCACCGGCGCCTGTTGCGCTACCCGCTTGGCCTTCAGGTAAGTGTGGATATCACCGCCGCGGAAACCGTAGATCGCCTGCTTGGGATCGCCGATCAGGAACAGCGCCGGTGCCAGGCCGAGCTCGCGCACTTCCGGTGAATCGCCGAACACGGTGTGGAAAATGCCCCACTGACGGTCGTCGGTATCCTGGAACTCATCGACCAGCGCGATGCGGTACTGCGCGCGCAGCTGCTTGACCAATGCCAGGCGCTGCGGGCCTTCCAGGGCCAGTGCGACGCCATCGATCAGATCGTCGTAGGTCTGCACCCGGCGGGTGCGCTTGAGCGCCTGAAGGCGCTGTCTGGCTTCGTCGCGAAGCACGTGCAGGAAGTTCAACGCGGTGGCACGGAGCCAGGCATCGCGTTCGGCCAGAAGCGCGACATAGCGGGCCAACGGCGCCTGCAATGGCGACGATGGCGTGCGCTCGGCGAATTTCTTGTTGGTCTTGGCTGCCAGCGCCTCCGGCAGCAGTGCCGGCAGGCGCTCGCTGGTCAGCAGCTCGCGCGGGTCGGCGCGTTCGGCCCAGCCCAGCAGTTGCCGGCCCAGCGGGTGCAGCCAGCCCAGCTTGTACGACACGCCGTTGATCCATTTGTTGTCGACCGCATCGCAGAGGTCGATGAAGAACTGCTCGCCATGCTCGCGCACGCTTGCGGACAGCTCTTCGGCAACACTCTGCAGGGCGGCCTGCGGATCGGGCAGCGCCACCGCCTGTGGCAACGGGTGCAGCGGCGGCGCGGCCAGCAGCGCGCGCAGATCGGCGGCCAGTGCGTCCGGGGTGGACCACAGCCAGGTCAGCGGTTCCAGCGTGGCCGGGTCATTGGCATATACCCGCCACAGGTCGGCCGCGAGCGCTTCCAGCAACTCACGGTCGCTGGCCAGCAGCCCCGGCGGATCAAAGGTGTGGCCGCTCTCCAGCGCATGCTCGCGCAGCACGCGGGTGCAGAAGCCATGGATGGTGAGGATGGACGCAAGGTCGATCTCATCGGCGGCGACCTGCAGGCGGCGCTTCAGTGCGGTGGCGCGCTCGGTACCTCCCTGCAGATGGCGCTGCAGCACCTCGCGGGTCAGCCGCACGTCCGGTGCTTCGCCTTCGACCGCTTCCAGATCGACCAGTCGCGCCGCCAGCGCCAGGCGCTCGCGGATGCGCTTGCGCAGTTCCTGGGTAGCCGCATCGGTGAAGGTCACCGCCAGGATCTGGCCGATGCGCAGGCCCTGCTCTACCACCAGGCGGGTAAACAGCGTGGCCAGGGTGAAGGTCTTGCCGGTACCGGCGCTGGCTTCGATCAGGCGGATGCCATCCAGCGGCAGGGCCAGATAGGGATCGACCGCCATGCACTGGGCTCGCTCATCGATGAAGGCGGGGCTCATGCGCTGCCCTCCTGGCGCGTTTCGGCGCCGAGGGTGCGGCCTTCGCGCACCGCGCTGAAGACCACCTGGCTGTTGCGCAGCAGGTCGGCATAACTGGCATCGGAGGCGAACGGGTCGGCCCCCCGCAGCAGCAGCTGCCAGGCGTCGCTGCTGGATTCACCCCAGCTGCGGTCGCTGCCGTGCCACTGCTTCCAGCCCTCGCTGCGCTGTTTCTCTGCCGGCGCGTTGTACAGCGCCCAGCCGGTATACGGGGCAAAGCGCAGCGGCTCACGCAGGCCGCGCTGGCGCAACTGCAGCAGCGCGCGCAGCGCCGCGCGTGCAGCAGGCGCGCTCAGTGCCGGCAGTACATGCGGGCCAGGACCGGCGTCGCCGCCATCGTGGAACTGCACAAGGGGCAGTGCGTCGCCGGCGGCGTTGGCCAGCAGCCAGTCCAGGCCCTGGCGGATCACTGCATTGCCATTGAGCGTGCCGGCGCGCAGCCGCACCAGGCCTTCGGGATGCCGATCGGCCACGCGGCCGTGCAGGCGCACGCCATCGATGTCCACTTCGTAGCGACGGCTTTCCAATGGCTCGCCCTGCATCCAGCCCAGCAGCGCACTGGCATACGGACGCGTCTTCAGCTGCTCCACCTCGAACTGGCGCTGGCCCAATGGACCGGACGGCAACAGGCCACGCGCGCGCAGCCGCGGGTACAACGGCTCGGTATCACCGCTGAGCGTGGCGCGCACCACCGCCGCCTGCACGCTGCGCTTTTCCGGGCCGCGCGATGACAGCACCAGCGGTTCCAGGTCATCAACTTCCCCGGCATCGTCGGCCAGGCGCAGACCCAGCGACTGTGCGAGGAACTGCCCGGCCGGGTCGCACAGGAAGCGGCGCAGGGTGTCGAGCGCGAGCTCGTCTTCCACGGCATCGTCGGGCGGCGGCGGCAGCGGGGCATCGAACCACGGCTGCAGGCCACCACGCTGGCCGGTGAGGCGGCCGGCAGCGGGATGCCATTGCCGCCGATAGCTGAAGCGGCGTGGATCACCCTCTCCGAACGCCGCCGGTGAGAACGGCTGCAGTGCATGGCGCACGGTAAAGTCGCGGACCGCCGCAGGCGGATCGAGGTGATACGCGGCGGCGGCATCGATCAGTTCACTGACCAGCACCGACGGCTCACGCACGCTGCCATCGCGTGGATCGGCGCCGAGGTAGCTGAGGTAGAACACCTCCTGCGCGGCGGCGAACAGCTGCAGGAACAGGAAGCGGTCGTCTTCGCGGGTGGAGCGATCGCCCGGGCGGCGGCGTGGCGTGTCCAGCTCGGCGGTGAGCTGGTTGAGGCCCGCGGCCGGGTCACGGCGCGGGAAATCGCCGTCATTGAGACCGAGCACGCAGATCACCCGGAACGGCAGCAGGCGCATCGGCACCATGCGGCCGAAACTGATGCCACCGGTCAGCAGCGGCGCGCGCGTATCGGCCTCGCCCAGTACGCCGGCGAAGTGCGAACGCACCACCTCAGGCGGCACGCCATCTTCGAAACCGGCCTTGGCGGCATCGTCGGCGAACTGATTCAGCAGCTTGCGCAGGCGCTCGAGGGCACGCTGGCTGTTGGGCGAGCTGGGCGCGGTCGGCAGCAGCGCGTCCAGCAGCGACAGCAGCCGTTGCCGCCACTGCGCCGGGGTCAGCAGCTCGCCGAGGCGACGCTGGTAGACCGCCAGCACGCGCAGCAGCCGCAGCAGCCGGTCCAGTGCTTCCAGCGCGCCGCCTTCCAGTTCGATCCACGGCGCCACGCCGGCCAGGTCCGCCTCGCTGCCGGTGGCGTGACCGAGCACCAGGCGGTCCAGTGCGAACTGCCAGGTGTAGGCGTCGTCGGCCGGCGCCTGGTGCTGGTTGCGGTGCTTCGCATCCAGGCCCCAGCGTGCGCCGGCCTGCTGCAGCCAGCCGTGCAGGCGATCGAAGTCCACCGCCTCCAGTCCGGCCGCTTCGGCCAGCGGCGCGCTGGCCAGCAGGTCCAGCACTTCGTTCAGGCCGAAACGCGAGACCGGCAGGCCCAGCAGGTGCACGAACACATCGGCCAGCGGCTCTCCTGCCAGTGGGCTGCTGTCGGCCAGCGCGTAGGGAATGTGCTCCTCCTCGCCGCCGCGGCCGCCGAACACTGCCTCCAGGTACGGCACATAGGGATCGATGTCCGGCGCCAGCACCGCGATCTCGCGCGCCTGCAGCGGCGGGTCGAAGCGAGGGTCCTGCAGCAGGCTGCGCAGCTGGTCGTGCAGCACCTGAAGCTCGCGCAGCCGGGTGTGGCAGGCATGCACCTGCAGGCTGGGGTCGTCGCTGCGCAGCCCATCGCGCAGCTCGCCCGAGGGCAACGCGCGGCGATGGAAAAGATCGCGCTGCAGGCGATGCAGCAGGCTGTCGGACAGGCCGCCTTCGTCAAGGGTCGGCCGGGTGTCTTCTTCCGGATCCGAATACGCGGCAATCTCGCCGGCCGGGTGCACCACCTCGTAGCTGCCCAGCACCGCCATGAAGTCGCGGCCGGCCGCACCCCAGGCCTCCAGCAGGCGGTTCTCACCGGCCGCTTCACCGAAGGGATCGGGCGCGCCGCTGCGCAGGCGCTCGGCCAGCGTCTGCAGGTCACCCCAGTACGACTGCACCGGAGTGGGCATATAGAAGTGCAGCTCGCCCACCCGCGCCTGGGTGGCCATCACCCGCAGCACGTCGGGCGAGATGTTGAGCGTCGCGAACGCGGACATCCGCGGTGGCAGGCCCTGCGGCAGCGGCTGGCCGGCACCCTCGAAGCGATCCAGGTACGCCTGGATGCGGCGCGCGCGGTAGTCGCGGCCATGGGCGATGGTGCGCCAGAGGATCGCCTGCGGGTCGGCCGGGTCGGCGCCGGCCTCCCAGCGCAGCAACCAGTCGCGGCGCCAGGCCTGGTACTTCTCGAACACCGACGCCAGTTCACCGGCCAGTGCCCACGGCTTCAGGGCGTCGCCGCCGGCAAGATAGGACTGCAGCGCGCGCATCGGTGGCTGCGCCAGCAGCGCCGGGTCGCGCAGTGCCTGGTACAGCTTCCAGTGCAGGCCCGCCGCGTCCAGGTCGTCGCGTTCGCCCGGCACATTGGCATTGAGTGCACGGGCAACGAACTCGCCCGGGGTCAGGAACTCGAGGTTGGCGGCCACGCCATACTCGGCAGCGAGTGTCGCTTGCAGCCAACGCCGCATCGCCACCTGCGGGATCAGCACCACCTCCGGCGCGAGCAACGGCTGGCCCGGAACCGGCACACGCACGTTGCGTGCCAGCAGCGCAGCCAGCACGTCCAGGGAGTTGGAATGGTAGAGGCGGAAATCGCTGCCCGGGTCACTCATCATGCACAGTGTGCAGCACGGCAGGCAGTATTCAATGGCCAGCCCATCGCCGGTACGGATTGTTCCGCGCTGCCGGCCGATTGTCCCGGCCTGGCAAGGGTCATGCCGTGCCACAATACTGGACCGTCCAGTCTGCTTATGTTCAGCCGATGGGCCCGATCCTTCGATGTCTAAAAAACGTTAATGGTGCCCATGTCGGCTTCCGCCTCCAGTCTGGTGCAGTTATCCAACGTCCGCATCGACCGGAGCGGGCGCACGATCCTGCGTGACGTGTCGCTGCAGGTGCCCAAGGGCAGCATCACGGCCGTGCTGGGCCCGTCGGGCAGTGGCAAGTCGACCCTGCTGGCGGCACTGACCGGCGAACTGCGTCCGGTCGCCGGCGAGGTCACCCTGTTCGGCAGGCCGGTTCCGCATGACAGCGGCGCGCTGCTGGAGATGCGCAAGAGCGTGGGTGTGCTGCTGCAG
This sequence comes from Stenotrophomonas sp. pho, assembly GCF_006228405.1. Classification (NCBI taxonomy): domain Bacteria; kingdom Pseudomonadati; phylum Pseudomonadota; class Gammaproteobacteria; order Lysobacterales; family Lysobacteraceae; genus Stenotrophomonas; species Stenotrophomonas sp. pho. Next base: position 4,528,862 of record NZ_CP029759.1, read on the forward strand.
GGCAACGGCCTGCTGACCGATCTGACCGTCGCCGAAAACGTCGCGCTGCCACTGCGCACGCATACCCGCCTGCCGACCGCCGTGCTGCGCCGCCTGGTGGAAATGAAGCTGCATGCCGTGGGCCTGCTGGCCGCTGCCGATGCCTGGCCGCGCGAACTGTCCGGCGGCATGGCGCGCCGCGTCGCGCTGGCCCGCGCGCTGGCACTGGATCCGCCACTGATGATCTACGACGAGCCGCTGACCGGGTTGGACCCGATCGCCTCCGGCGTGATCATGAGCCTGATCCAGCGCCTCAACCACAGCCTGGGCCTGACCAGCATCATTGTCAGCCACCACGTGCACGAGACCCTGCCGATCTGCGACCAGGTGATCGCCATCGCCAATGGCGGCATCGTGTTCCAGGGCACGCCCGAGGCGCTGCAGTCCAGTCAGGACCCGCTGCTTCGGCAGTTCCTGCACGGCCAGCCCGATGGCCCCATTCCGTTCGATGCCGCGCCGCGCGCGAGGGTCGCCTGATGCCGTTCGTCCAAGCCACCCGCTCGCTGGGTCGCGCCGGCCTGTTCTCGCTGACCGTGCTGCGTGGTTCGCTGCCAACCCGTGATTTCCTGGCCGAGCTGACCCGCGAGATCTACAAGATCGGCGCACGCTCGCTGCCGATCATCGCCGTCGGTGGTGCCTTCGTCGGCCTGGTGCTGACCCTGCAGGGCTACCGCACGCTGACCACCTTCGGTGCGGCCGACGCGCTGTCGACCCTGCTCGGCCTGTCGCTGTACCGGGAACTGGCGCCGGTGCTGACCGCGCTGTTGTTCATCGGCCGCGCCGGCAGCTCGATCGCCGCCGAACTGGGCCTGATGCGCGCCACCGACCAGATCAAGGCACTGGAGCTGATGGCGATCGACCCGGTGGCCAAGGCCGTCGCGCCGCGCTTCTGGGCGGCGGTGCTGACCGTGCCGCTGCTGACCGGCATCTTCTGCTCGCTGGCGATCAGCGCCAGCTACTTCGAAGCGGTGCATGTGCTGGGCCTGGACAATGGCGTGTTCTGGTCGGCACTGCGCAACAGCGTCGATTTCTGGGACGACTTCGGCGTGGCGATGCTGAAGTCGGCGATCTTCGGCGGCACCGCAGCGCTGGTCGCCGCCTATGTTGGTTTCCACGCCGAGCCGACCATCGAGGGCACCTCGGTGGCGACCACCCGTGCGGTGGTCAATGCCTCGCTGCTGGTGCTGATGTTCAACTTCGTGCTGTCGGCAATGTTGTTCACCTAACCCCTCCACCGGCGGTGCGCATGCGCGCGCGGCCACCACGACTCGATCAGGTAATCCACATGGCCATCCGCGGTCCCAGACTCGAATTCTCTGTCGGCGCATTCCTGCTGCTGGCCCTGGCCTCGCTGATGGTGCTGGCCGTGGCCTCGACCAACCAGCGCTGGAGCTGGGGCAGCCAGGGCTACGAGCTGAAGGCGCGCTTCTCCCAGGTCGGCCAGCTGCGCAAGCAGGCGCCGGTGAAGATCGGCGGCGTCACCGTCGGCCAGGTCGCCTCCATCGACCTGGATCCGGTGAAGTTCGAATCCATCGTGACCCTGCGCATGGACAGCAAGGTCAAGGACCTGCCGGCGGACACCTCGGCGGGCATCTTCACCAGTGGTTTGCTCGGCGAGAGCTATATCGGTCTGCAGCCGGGCGGTGACCCGGACGTGCTGAAGGCCGGTGACGAGATCGTCTTCACCCAACCGGCGGTGGACCTGATCCAGCTGGTCGGCAAGTACATGTTCAGTGGCGGCGCCGGTGGTGGCCCTGCCCAGAAGCCCAACGATGGCGCGCAGGCGCCTGCAACGGAACCGCAACCATGAAAATGAAACTGATTCCCGCCCTGCTCGCCTCGGCGCTGCTGATGGCCACCCCGTTCCTTGCCCAGGCCCAGGCGGCCGCCCCCGCCGCTGCCGCAGCGCAGGGCCAGGCCGGCAAGGTGGTGATCGATGCCAGCACGCGCATTCTCACCACGCTGCAGCAGCGCCGCAGCGAGTTCAGCAGCAACCCGGCCAGCCTGCGCAGCTACATCGACAGCGAACTGAACCGCACCTTTGACCGCGACTATGCGGCACGCCTGGTGCTGGGCCCGCACGCCCGCGGCGCCTCCGACGGCGACATCAAGCTGTTCGCCGATGCGATGGCCGACAGCCTGATGCAGCGCTACGGTTCGACCCTGCTCAACATCCAGGGCAAGCCGAGCTTCCGCCTGAAGGGTGAAAGCCCGCTGCCGGGCAACCGTGGCGTGCGCGTCAGCACCGAACTGGTGCGCGCCGGCAACGAACCGACCCCGGTCGAGTACTGGATGCGCAACGTGAACGGCCAGTGGAAGATCTTCGACGTCAACATCGAAGGCATTTCCTACGTGCAGACCTTCCGCAACCAGTTCGATACGCCCTTGCGCCAGAAGGGCATCAAGCAGGTGGCCAGCGAGCTGCACAGCGGCAGCCTGCAGGCCGGGCCGGCGGGCAATGGCAAGTAACGCACTGGCGCTGCTGGAAGGCGACACCCTGCGCCTGCGCGGGGTGCTCGACCGTGCCGCGGTGATTGCACTGTGGCCGCAACTGCAGGCCCTGCCAGCCCAGCTGGCGCGGCTGGAGCTGGGCGAGGTCGAGCGCGTGGACAGCGCCGGCCTGGCCCTGCTGGCCGAACTGGCCGCCCGGGCACGCAAGGCGGGCCATGCGCTGGCCATTTCCGGCGCGCCGGTCGGCTTCAACGAGCTGAGCGCAGCCTACCGGCTGTCGCCCGACCTGGACTTCAACGCTACTTCTGCTGCGAGCTGACATGAACGTCGTACGCACTTTCCCCCTGATCCTCCTGGCCACCGCCCTGACCGCCTGTGCCGGCAAGCCCGCGCGCAGCGACGCACCGGTCGCCAGCACCGTGGTCGCGCCCGGCCCTGCTGCCGAGGCGACGGCCGCAACGGCCGATACCGGGGTGGTCGGTACTGCTCCGGTCGCTCCCGTGGCCAGCCCGGCAACGCCTGCCGCTGCGGTGCCGACAACTGCGCCGCAGGGCGCAGAGGCCAGCCCACCGAAGACCGCAGCATCCACCGCCGCCAGCGACGATGATTTCGACGCCCTGTATGGTGGCACCGGCAACACCGGCAGTGCCGCGGCCTACGATCCGTGGGAACCGTTCAACCGCAAGGTCCACAAGTTCAACAATGCGGTCGACCGCGGTGTGGCCCGCCCGCTGGCCACCGCCTATACCCACGTGGTGCCGCGTTTCGCGCGTACCGGCGTCAGCAACTTCTTCAGCAACCTGCGTGCGCCGGTGACCATCACCAACCAGCTGCTGCAGGGCCGCGGTGCCGATGCGTGGGACAGCCTCGGCCGCTTCCTGATGAACAGCACGCTGGGCATCGGTGGCCTGTTCGATCCGGCCAGCAAGGCGATGGTGCCGCGTCGCAATGAAGATTTCGGCCAGACCCTGGGAGCCTGGGGCTGGCGTCGTTCGCGCTACGTGGAACTGCCGTTCTTCGGCCCGCGTACCGTGCGCGACGTGTTCGGCCTGGCCGGTGACATCCCGTTGTCGCCGATCCGCCGCATCGAGGAAGACAAGGTCCGCATTGGCCTGCAGGGCCTGCAGCTGGTCGACACCCGCGCACAGCTGCTGGCGATCGACGATCTGCGCGACACCGCCGTGGACGAGTACTCGCTGGTGCGCGATGCGTGGATGCAGCGCCGCAACTACCAGATCGAGAACGACCTGCGCAGCAAGCGCGACCGCGGCCATGATGATGCCAATTCGCCGATCCCCGTGGATGCGATGCCGATGCCGCAATGGACCCACTGAGATCGCTCTGCGATGCATGAGAAAACCCCGCCTCGGCGGGGTTTTTCTTTTCCAGCGAGTTTCTTTTCCGGCAGGTGCCAACCTGGGTTGGCACGCTTTGCTCAGGCCGCCAGCGCGGCCTCGATGGCGTCACGCAGGCGCACGTCATCGGCCGCCACGTCCGGGGCAAAGCGTGCAACCACCTTGCCATCACGGCCGACCAGGAACTTCTCGAAGTTCCACAGCACCGCCGGTGCTGCGTGGATCGGAATCTCCTTGCTCGCCAGGCGCTCACGCAGCGGGCCTTCGCCGATCGACTGCGGCTGGGCGGCGGTCAGCCGCTGGTACAGCGGGTGGGTGTCCTCGCCAGCCACGCTGATCTTGGAGAACATCGGGAAACTGACGTCGTAGGTAAGCTGGCAGAACTGCTGGATCTCGGCCTCGCTGCCCGGCTCCTGGCCGAGGAAGTTGTTGGCGGGGAAGCCCAGCACTTCCAGGCCCTGCGCGTGCTTTTCCGCATACAGCGCCTGCAGGCCTTCGTACTGCGGGGTCAGGCCGCACTTGGAGGCGACGTTGACCAGCAGCAGCACCTTGCCCTGGTAGTCGGCAAGCGAGGACGGCTGGCCGTCGATGGTGGTGAGGGGAATGTCCTGGATCGGGGTGCTCACGCGGGCTCCGGCTACGGCGGGAATGGCCCACCAGCATAGCGCCGCGCGCGCTGTTGTAGAGCCGAGCCCATGCTCGGCTGATGCCATGGCAGCCGAGCATGGGCTCGGCTCTACAGGCATCCTCAATCCACGCAGATCGTGCCCTGCGCCTTGCCGTCATCGATACGCTGGCGGCAACCGAAGTTCTGGCTGGCATCACGCTGGCAGGTACCGGACGCCACATCACCGGCCATTGCCTCGCCTGCGGCCAGGCACTGGCCCGTGCAGTCGCTTTTGCGGCTGCAGGCCTTGCCGGCGTCGGCATAGGGAATCACGCATTGCTCGCGCTGCAGCCGGCCGAGCCGCTGCAGGGTGCCACCGGCGGCCTGGCAGTCGACGTCGCGCGCTTCGCGATAGGCCTCGGCAGCTTCAGGGCTGGTGGCCGTGGCCTGCGCGGTCGTGTCCACGCTCGGTGGCGCGCTGCTGCAGGCAGCAAGCAGTGCGGTCAGGACAAGGCTGGTGCAAAGGGGCAGGCGCATCGTGGTACCGGATCGGGCGGGCAGGCCGCCAGCATACGCACCGGCGATGCAGGCGGCGTGTCGGCGCCGGTCAGGCCTCCCGGTCAGGCCTCCTCGCCGTCGCTCGCCTCTTCCTCGGCCGTGGCATCTCCCTCGGCCAGGTCGCCGAGCAGCGACTGGGCCTGCTCGGCAGCCAGCGACTCGACACCCCGCAGGCGCCGTTCGATGGTGCGCGTCTTGCGGCTGGCCTCGCCGATGCTGCGCCCGACGGTGGTGATCTGCTTCTCGGCCTTCTCCAGGATGCCGGCGAACTTGCCGAACTCGCTTTTCACTGCGCCCAGCAGGCTCCATACCTCGCTGGAGCGCTGCTCGATGGCCAGCGTGCGGAACCCCATCTGCAGGCTGTTGAGCAGCGCGGTGACCGTGGTCGGCCCGGCCACGACCACGCGGTGCTCGCGCTGCAGCAGATCGACCAGTCCCGGGCGGCGGATCACTTCGGCGTACAGCCCCTCGGTGGGCAGGAACATCACTGCGAAATCGGTGGTATGCGGGGGTGCGATGTACTTGTCGCAGATCGACTTGGCCTGCACGCGCACCGCGCGCTCCAGCTGGATGCCCTGCAGGCGCACGCCTTCGGCATCGCCCTGTTCCTGTGCGTCCAGCAGGCGCTCGTAGTCCTCGCGCGGGAACTTGGAGTCGATCGGCAGCCACACCGGCGTGTCGTCGCTGCTGCGGCCCGGCAGGCGCACGGCGATATCGACCATCTCGCCACTATCCGGGCGCACCCTCACCGCACGCGCGTACTGCTCCTGGGTGAGTGTCTGCTCGAGGATATTCTCCAGCTGCACTTCGCCCCAGCTGCCGCGGTTCTTGACGTTGGTCAGCACGCGCTTGAGGTCGCCCACGCCGGTGGCCAGCTGCTGCATCTCGCCGAGGCCACGCTGCACCTGTTCCAAGCGCTCGGAGACGAGCTTGAAGGAATTGCCCAGTCGCGTTTCCAGCGTCGACTGCAGCTTCTCGTCCACGGTGTGGCGCATCTGCTCCAGCTTCTGCGCGTTGTCGTTCTGCAGCGCGCGCAGCTGTTCCTCCAGCGTGGCACGCATCTCGGCGATGCGCTGCTCGTTGCGCTGTGTCAGTTCCTGCAGGCGCAGGCCCAGACTGTCGGTCAGGCGCTGCTGCGACAGCGCGCCCTCCTCGCGGCCCTTGCGTGCATCGTCCACCAGGGTCTGGCGCAGCGCCCCGAGCTGGGTATCGGTGCGCGCAGTGAGCTCCTGCAGCTGCTGGCCAAACGCATGGATGCGTGCCTCCTGCTGCTGGCCGAAGGTCTCCAGCTGGCCGCGCAGTTCCTGCAGCCGCTGCCCCATCAATGCTGCGCCGCGCTGCTGGCTGTCGGCCACTTCAGCGCGCGCTTTGCGGGCATCTTCGCCCAGCGCTTCGCGCAGCAGGTCCAGGCGCTGATCGGTGCGGGTGGACAGATCGGTCAGCGCGCGGGCGAAGCCATCGAGCTGTTCGCGCAGTTCGCTGCGCCCGGCGCGCGCCTCCTCGCGCACGGCCTGTTCCAGGCGGTCATGCGGCGGGCGGCGCAGCAGGGCGACCAGCTGCAGGATGAGCACGGCCAATAGAAGGCCGGCAATGAGCAGGTATTCGGTTTGCATGGGGCAAGTGTAGGCTGGCCGAGTCTCAGCTGCTGCGTCAGGACCATGCTCGCTCTGTACGGAAAGCCCACCTCCATCAACGTGCGCAAGGTGCTGTGGCTGTGCGCCGGCCTCGACCTGCCACTCCAACACGAGCCAGAACCACCGGCGGACCTGCTGGCCACGTTGAATCCGAACCGGCAGGTGCCGGTCCTGCGCGATGGCGGCTTCGTGCTGTGGGAATCGAACAGCATCTGCCGCTACCTGGCCGTACGTGCTGGCCGTGATGACCTGCTGCCCGGCACGGCGCAGGGCCGCGCCCGGGTCGAGCAGTGGATGGACTGGCAGGCCAGCGACCTCAACAGCGCCTGGCGGCACGTGTTCATGGCGCGCGTGCGGCGGCACCCAGACTACCCGGACGATGCCCGCGCCGAGGCCAGCCTGGCGCAGTGGAACCACTTGATGGGCGTACTCGACACACAATTGGCCGGTGGCCACTGCCACGTGACGGGCAACGCCTTCACCCTGGCCGACATCGTGCTCGGGCTATCGGCCCAGCGCTGGCGCAGCACGCCCGGCAACAAGCCCGTGCTGCCACACCTCTCGGCGTGGTTCGAACGGCTGCGCGAGCAGCCCGGTTTCACCACCCACGTCGACAACGGCGTGGCCTGAGGCAGGGGTCAGATCCCTTTCCCTGGGGGGAAAGGGATCTGACCCCAAGGGGGCGCGGGAACCGCCGGTGTTACCAGCCTTCCAGCACGATCTTGCCCTTGGCGCGCTGGCTTTCCAGCAACGCGTGGGCGCGCCGCAGGTTGGCCGCGTCGATGCGCCCGAAGTGCTCGCCCAGGGTGGTGTGCAGCACGCCCGTATCGATCAGCTCGGCCACACGGTTCAACAGGTCGTGCTGGCGCTGCATGTCGGCGGTGCGGTACAGCGGCCGGGTGAACATCGACTCCCAATGCAGTGACAGTGCCTTGCGCTTGAGCGCCATCACGTCCACCTGGCCCGGGTCATCGATCAGCCCCAGTTGGCCCTGCGGTGCCAGCAGTTCCACGATCTGCGCGTAGTACTGGTCGGAGTGGGTCAGGCTGGCGACATGCTGCACCTCGCTGATGCCGAGCCGCGCCAGTCCCTCGGCCAGCGGCAGGCTGTGGTCGATCACGTGGTGTGCCCCCATTGCGTACGTCCAGTCCTGGGTATCCGGGCGCGAGGCGGTGCCGATCACGGTCAGCCTGGTCAGCTTCCGTGCCAGCTGCACCAGGATCGAACCGACACCACCGGCAGCACCGATCACCAGCAGGGTCTGGCCTTCGCCACCACCCTCCGGGATGCGCAGGCGGTCGAACAGCAGCTCCCAGGCGGTGATTGCAGTCAGTGGCAACGCTGCGGCGGCGGCATCGTCGAGACTGGCCGGCTTGCGCCCGACGCTGCGCTCATCCACCAGCTGGTACTGCGCATTGCTGCCCGGGCGGTCGATGACGCCGGCGTAGTAGACCGCGTCGCCGGGCTGGAACAGGGTCACCTCGCTGCCCACCGCATCAACAATGCCGACCGCATCCCAGCCCAGCACGCGCGGGCCATCGGTGGCCACGCCGCGGCGGACCTTGGTGTCGACCGGGTTCACCGCCACCGCGCGTACCGCCACGCGCAGGTCACGCGGGCCGGGCTGCGGCAGTTCCAGTTCAATGTCGATCAGGGCCTGGGCATCATCGATCGGCAGGCCGGCTTGGGTGTAGGCAATGGCGCGCATGGCAGCGGTCCAGTGGGGAAGGAGGCGACAGGTTGCGCCGCGCGCGGTCCCTCGGAAAGGCGCAGAATCGGGCAGCACTTTCACTCTGGCGATGAAGATGATCCGCTTCGACGATCTGCAGCTGTTCGTCCGTACTGCCGCACTGGGCAGCTTCTCGCAGGCGGCCCGCGAAGCCGACCTGCTGCCGGGGCAGGTTGCTGCGGCGGTGGCGCGGCTGGAACGCGAGCTGGACCTGCGCCTGTTCGTGCGCACCACGCGCAGCCTGCGCCTGACCGGCGAGGGGGCGCTGTACCTGCCGTATGCGCAGGAGGTGCTGGCCACCCTCCGCGAGGGCCAGGCGCGCGTTCAGGGCGAAGACGCCGAACTGCACGGCACCCTGCAGCTGTCGGCGCCGTCGGACTTCGGTCGAAATCTGCTGCTGCCCTGGCTGAGCGCCTTTCGCGCCGCGCACCCCCGGCTGCGCCTGCACCTGCGCCTGTCCGACGAAGTGGCCGACGTGTTCCGCGACCCGGTCGACGTGGCCATCCGCATCGGCCACTTCGACGACGCCAACTACGTCGCCCTGCCCCTGCTGGAAGGCAATCGGCGCGTACTCGCGGCGTCGCCCGACTATCTGCAGCGGCGCGGCACGCCCACGCGCCTGGACGATCTGCGCGAGCATCATTGCCTGGTCTACCAGCTCAGTGGCCGCGCCTATGATCGCTGGTCGTTCGAGGTCGACGGGCGCCGTAGCGTGATTCCGGTGCGCGGCCCGCTGGTCTGCGATGACGCCGATGTGGTGCGGCGCTGGGCGGTGGCCGGCGAAGGCATCACCTACAAATCCTGGCTGGACCTGCGCGAGGATGTGCTCGCAGGGCGCCTGCAGCTGCTGCTCGACGGCATCGGCAGCCACATACCGGTGCAGCTGGTCTGCCCGCACCGCAAGCAGTTCTCGCCGGCGGTGCGGCAGCTGCACGCGCAGCTGCGCCAGCACCTGCAACCTCTGCTGTCTGGCATGCCCGAGGGTCCTGCCGGCCCCCTGTCGCCGGTCCCGGCGCTGGCCGACAATGGCGGCCCCCCGTAAGAGAGAACGCCGCCATGCCGTGGATGGGCATCCAGGACCTGTGGACGTTTCTGGTCGCCGTGCTGGTGTTTCTCGCCCTGCCCGGCCCCGGTACCTTCACCCTGCTGACCGCCACCGGCCGTGGTGGCGTGCGCGGCGGCTACACCGCACTGGCCGGCCTGCTGGTCGGCGACCAGATCCTGATGTGGCTGGCGCTGGCCGGCGTGGCCGCGTTGCTCAAGGCCAACCCGCTGGTGTTCCACGCCGTGCAGTACCTGGGTGCGGCCTACCTGGTGTGGGTCGGCATCGGCCTGCTGCGCACACCGAAGCACGAGGGCGGTGATGCCGGCCCGATCCGCATGCAACCGGGCCGCTACTTCCAGCAGGCGATCCTGGTCAGCCTGCTCAACCCGAAGGCGATCCTGTTCTACATGGCCTTCCTGCCGTTGTTCATCGATCCCAAGGCACACCAGGGCATCGCCACCTTCGCGGCGCTGGCCGGCATCATCCTGGTGGTCAGCATCGCCTACTGTTCGATGCTGATCGGCGTGGGCAACCTGGCCCGTCGCCGGCTGATCCAGCACCCGCGGATCAGCGACGCGCTGCGCCGCGTGGCCGGCCTGTTCCTGGTGGGGTTCGGCATCCGGTTGGGGCTGAACGGATGAACGGGCGGCTGCCGCTGCTCGGCCTGGCCCTGCTGTTCGCCGGCACCGCCTCTGGCGCCACCGTACAGGACCATCGTTGCCTGACCGCGGTCGCAACGGCAGCATCCACCTGGAATGGCGCTGGCTGGAGGACGGACAGTCCGACGTGCGCTACGCCGGCCAGCGCAAGCGCCTGCCCCTGCGCCGGATCTCGATGCAAACCACGGTGCTGGCCGAAGATCGCCCGTACCAGTTTGACAGCGTCTGGGAAGAGCGCATCGATGGCCGCCTCAACGGCCGCTACCTGTTGAGCACCCAGGGCGCGCTGGTGCTGGATCTGCGATACGAAGGCGCCCGCGACGGCCACAGCACGACCTTCCACGACGACCCGAAGCTTGGCAGGAGGATGGCTGCCATTGGCCGCGATCACCCTGACCCTCGGTTTGCCCTGCCAGCTGGACGATCGTAGGACGAGTTCGATTTGTTGCTCACATTGTGCTGATTTCGTCATCATTGACGGCGTTCAGCCTCCATCAGCGACGCATCCAACCCGGGTATGACCCCCGTCAGTGGTAATGCTGCGCTGCGTTCGGTCACACTCGGGAACTTGTCGTTCTTAGTCACCCCTTCCGAGGCCTGCATGTCCCTGTTCCGGCGCAAGTCCCTAGATTCCGTCACCGTCCACGAAGCCGGCAGGCGCCTGATCCGACGCTCAGCTGGCCGCACCTGATCGCGCTGGGCATCGGCGCCATCGTCGGTACCGGCATCTATACGCTGATCGGCGTGGGTGCCAACCTGGCCGGCCCGGCCGTGCTGATCTCCTTCGCGATTGCCGGTGCGGTCTGCGCCTGCGCGGCACTGTCCTACGCCGAACTGTCGACGATGATGCCGGCCGCCGGCAGTGCCTACACCTACAGCTACAGCGCGCTGGGCGAGGTATTCGCCTGGGTTGTGGGCTGGAGCCTGATCCTGGAGTACTCGCTGGTGGTGAGTACGGTGGCGGTGGGCTGGTCAGGCTACTTCGTCGGCTTCCTCGAATGGGTCCATACCCAGTTCGGCTGGAATGTGCACCTGCCGGCCTGGCTGGCCGCCGGCCCGCACGTGGAAGGCGGCATGATCAACCTGCCGGCGATCATCATCACCTGGCTGGTGGCCGGCATGCTGATGGCCGGCACCAAGGAAAGCGCCACGCTCAACGCCATCCTGGTGGTGTTCAAGCTGATCGCGCTGGCCATCTTCGTCGCCGTGGCCCTGCCCGCCTTCGACAGCGCCAACCTGCAGCCGTTCATGCCGTACGGCTTTGCCAAATCGATGGGCCCCGACGGCGTCGAGCACGGCGTGATGGCGGCGGCAGCCATCATCTTCTTCGCCTTCTACGGCTTCGATGCGATCTCCACCGCCGCCGAGGAGACCAAGAACCCGGCCGCGACCTGTCGATCGGCATCATCGGTTCGATGATCGGCTGCACCATCGTCTACGTGCTGGTGGCGCTGGCGGCCGTCGGTGCGATGAGCTACGCGGTGTTCGGCCACAGCGCCGAGCCGCTGGCGCTGATCATGCGCCAGCTGGGCCATCCGACCGCGGCAATGGTGATCGGCGTGATCGCGATCATCGCCCTGCCGACGGTGCTGCTGGCCTTCCTGTACGGCCAGAGCCGCATCTTCTTTGTGATGAGCCGCGATGGCCTGCTGCCGCGTGGCCTGTCCAAGGTCAACGCACGCACCGGCACGCCGGTGGCGACCACACTGTTCACTGCGGTGGTGGTGTCGGCGCTGGCTGGTGTGGCGCGCCTGGACGAGATCGCGGCGCTGGCCAATGCCGGTACCCTGGCCGCGTTCACTGCGGTGGGCATCTGTCTGGTGGTGCTGCGCCTGCGCGAGCCGAACCGCGAGCGCACCTTCCGCACGCCGGTGGCTTTCGTGGTCGGCCCGCTGGCCGCACTGGGCTGCATCTACCTGTTCATCAGCCTGCCGCACACCACTCAGCTGTACTTCCTGCTGTGGAACGTGGTCGGCCTGGTGTTGTACTTCCTGTACAGCCGCCGCCACGCACTGATCGCGAAGTAACCGGCTCGCCGGTAGTGCCGGCCGCTGGCCGGCACCTCGCATCCTGTTGATACGAGCAATGCCGGCCAGCGGCCGGCACTACCGCAGGGCGTTTCAACCGCGCTGCTTTGCGGCGTAATCCTGCGCCTGGCGCATCACCCGCAGCAGGTTGCCGCCCCAGATGCCGGCAATCTGCTTCTGGGTATAGCCCTTGCGCAGCAGCCACGCGGTGATCTTCGGCAGCTGGCTGACATCGGGCAGGTCACTCAGTCCGCCACCCCCATCCCAGTCCAGGCCGATGCCCACGTGCTCGGGGCCGACCACCGTGAGGATGTGCTCGAAGTGGGCGAAGAAGTCGTCCAGGCTGGCGTGGCGAACCGGATGCTCATGGTCCAGCGCCTGTTCGGCCTTCAGCAGGGCAACGCCCTGTTCGATGCCCATGCCTTCCCAGCCGCCCAGCTGCTTGCTCAGCGCTTCCTCGGCCTGCTTGCGCTCGGGCGTCTTTGCGGTGTCGATCAGGTAGCCGCCATAGGCGTTCACCTGGATCACGCCGCCGGCCTTGGCCAGCCTGCGCAGCCGCGCGTCGTCAAGATTGCGCGGATGGTCGTAGACCGCCTTGGCCGAGCTGTGCGACAGCACGAACGGCACCGGCATCATCGCCAGCAGATCGTCGAACACCGCATCCGAGGCATGTGACTGGTCGATCACGATGCCCAGCTTGACCGCCTGCCGCACCAGCTCCTTGCCGGCCGGGCTAAGTCCTTTCCATTCCGCGCCCTTGGGATCGGTGGCCGAATCGGCGAACTCGTTGTTGGCGAAGTGCACGGTGCTGAGCAGGCGCAGGCCGGCGCGGTGATAGAACGACAGCAGGCTGGGGTCGGCCACCAGCGGGCTGGCGTTTTCCATGCTGATGTAGACCACGCGCTTGCCGGCAGCCTTGATCCGCGCTGCGTCATCGGCGGTCAGCGCCAGCGCGAAGCGCTCGGGATTGGCCGCCAGCATCTCGCGGATCTGCATCAATCGCTGCAGCCCATGGTCACGCTCGGCCAGATGCGCGGCGGCGCTGCGGTCGCCCTGATCGGTGTAGATCGCCCAGAAGCCGCCATCCAGCGCGCCTTCGACCATGCGTGGATAATCCACCTGCGAAAGGGCGTTGCGGTCGTGGCGCTGCTCGATGTCAAAACCGGCTCGGCCGAAATTGGCCGGTGTATCGAGGTGGCTGTCGAGGGTGACCAGGCGCTGCTGCAGCGCCTTGGCACGGGCCAGTTCCTGCGCGCTGAACTCGATGGCGTGGGCGGTCAGCGGCGCGCACAGCGCCAGGGCGAGCACGACGGACAGATGGCGCAACGAAGGCATGGGCTCTCACCGGCATGGGGAAGAGCCCGACCATAGCGCCGTGGCCGCGCATTGGGTAGCGCCGGGCCACGCCCGGCGGATCTTGAGGCTGTCAGGCAGATCAGCCGAGCATGGGCTCGGCTCTACAGCGTCCTGCGGTCAATCCACTACGCGGCAGAACACGGCCTTGAGGTAACGCGATTCCTGCACGTGGGCCATGAACGGATGGTCCGGACCAGCGCCGGCCACCTTCAGGATTTGGATCGTGCGGCCGGAGAAATAGGCCGCGCGGCGCAGCATGTCGAGGAACTGGTCCTCGGCCACCAGGCCGGTGCAGGAGAAGGTGGCGAACAGGCCGCCCGGCTTGACCACGCCCAGCGCCAGCTTGTTCATGTCCAGGTACTTCTTCAGTGCGGTGATGACCTGGTCGCGGTCGCGGGTCATCTTCGCCGGGTCCAGGATCACCACGTCGTACTGCTCACCGCGGTTGGCGGCGTCGCGCAGCCACGGGAAGATATCGGACTGGATGAACTTCGGACGCACGTTGTTCAGGCGCGAATTGCCCTTGGCGATCTGGATCACGTCCTCGTCGATGTCGATGCCGATCACTTCCGAAGCACCACGCGCCGCCGCGTACACGGCAAAACCGCCGGTGTTGCAGCACAGGTCGAGCACGCTCTTGCCTTCCACCTGCTGGCTCAGCCACTCGCGGTTCTCGCGCTGGTCGGCGAAGAAACCGGTCTTGTGCGCACCGGCCGGGTCGGCGCGGAACTTGATGCCGTACTCGGTGATCACCGACGCTTCGGTGGTGGTGTTGCCGTGGAAGTCGAAGCTTTCCTGCTTCTGCACGTGCTCGTCGGCGAAGCTGTGGAAGCGGCAGCCGGGGAACTGCTCGCGCAGCGCATCGTAGATCCATTCGCGGTGGCGGAACATGCCGGCGGCGAAGAACTCGACCACCACGAGGTCGCCGTAGCGGTCCACCACCAGGCCGGACAGGCCGTCGCCTTCACTGTGCACGACGCGCCAGGCATCGGACACCGCATCGAGCTTGAGTACCTCACGGCGCAGCGACACTGCCTGGGCGATCTTGCGCGAGAACCAGCCGGCATCCACCGGTACGTTCTGGTCGGTTTCAAGGATGCGCACGGCAATGCGCGAGTGCCCGTTGTAGAACCCGCGGCCAATGAACTCGCCATCGATGCCGACCACGTCGACGATGGAACCGGGCTTGGGCCGGACGGTCGGCTTCTCGACCAGTTTCTGGAAGATCCACGGGTGGCTGGAGCGCCACGCATTCTTGAGGCGGACAATCGGAAGGGGGTATTCATCCACCCATTGTAAACCGGGCGCCGGGGTCGGATCCCCGCAGGGGCTCTGACCCCAGTGTGGCGACGATGAGGTCGGAGCCCCTTTGGGGATCCGACCCCTGGCCTCCCCATTTGACGGCGGCGGGGCCAGACGGCAGAATCGGCGCCAGAAGGGGAGTAGCTCCCAGACGTTGTCGCCGTCATTTCGAGCCCGCAGGCTCCGGTGCAACGGCAGTTCCAGCCGACTGGAACTGCGAGCGAGACCTTCGCCGTACTGGCGAAGCTCTGTCCCTGGATCCCCTCCCGATCCTCCGTTGCAGATCCTCGCCGTCCGGCCTGGCATTCATCTTTCCAACGGACATTCCCAATGCAGACGATCGGTAACGTGTGGTTGTGGGGCGGCTTCGCAGCGGTGGTGGTCATCGCCCTGCTGGTCGACCTCGTGTTGATGCGCCATGGTGGACCGCACAAGGTCACCTTCAAGGAGGCCCTGTGGTGGTCCATCGGCTGGGTCGCGCTGGCCCTGCTGTTCAACGCCGGCCTCTGGTACTACCTGAATGAGACCGCCGGCCAGGTCGTGGCCAACAAGGTCGGCCTCGAGTTCCTGACCGGCTACCTGGTCGAGAAGGCGCTGGCGGTCGACAACATCTTTGTCTTCCTGATGATCATGAGCTACTTCGTGGTGCCGGAAGAGCAGCGCCAGAAGGTGCTGATCATCGGCATCCTGGTGCGATCGTGCTACGTACGATCATGATCTTCGCCGGTAGCGTGCTGATCAGCCAGTTCCATTGGCTGCTCTACGTGTTCGGTGCCTTCCTGCTGTTCACCGGCTGGAAGATGTGGTTCGCCGCCGGCCAGGAGCCGGACCTGGAGACCAATCCGGCCTGCGCTGGATGCGCAAGCACCTGCGCCTGCTGCCGGACTACGCCGGCAACGCGCTGAGCGTGAAGCGTGATGGCGTGCGCTGGTTCACCCCGCTGTTCGCGGTGCTGATCCTGATTGCGGTCACCGACGTGATCTTCGCCGTGGACAGCATCCCGGCAATCTTCGCGATCACCACCGACCCGTTCATCGTGCTCACCTCCAACGTGTTCGCGGTGCTGGGCCTGCGCGCGATGTTCTTCCTGCTGGCCGGCATGGCCGACCGCTTCCACCTGCTGCCGTACGGCCTGGCGCTGGTACTGGGCTTCATCGGCATCAAGATGATGATCATCGATCTGTTCAAGATCCCGACCCCGGTCTCGCTGGGCGTGGTCGCGGTGATCATCGCCGCCACCGTGGTGCTGAGCCTGAAGTACCCGCCGAAGGAAGGCGAAGGCCAGGCCTGAGCCTGACCCGTTGAACGGTGCGGCCGGTGGGATTGTCCCGCCGGCCGCCTCCACTCTCCCGTTACGGTGGCCTTGGTTTCGCGCCAGTCACCGCCATTGCTGAGGTATGGACAACAACGCGCCCCTGCCCGCCGGCGACGTGCCGCCCCCCCGCAATGATCGCTCGCGCATCCTGCGGGCGTTCAATGTCAGCCTGGCCGCCGTGCTGGTGCTGGTGGCCGTGTTCGCCCTGCAGGGCACGTTCGACTGGCGACCGTGGGCGGTCGCACCGCTGGAAGCCAAGGGCCTGCTCGGCCTGATCGGCGGCCCGATGCTGCATGCCTCGGTCGAGCATATCGCCGCCAACAGCATCGCCATCCTGATCCTCGGCACGCTCGCCGGCAGCGTGTATCCGAAGGCCACCGTACGCGCGCTGCCCCTGCTGTGGCTGGGTTCGGGCCTCGGCGCGTGGATGCTGGGCAATCCGGGCAGCGTGCACCTGGGCGCCAGTGGCGTGACCCACGGCCTGATGTTCCTGCTGGCCAGCCTCGGCCTGCTGCGCCGCGACCGTGCGGCGATCGCCACCGGTCTGATCGGCATGCTGTTCTACGGCGGCATGCTGATGACCATCCTGCCGCACGCCGATGGTGTGTCCTGGCAGTCGCACATGGGCGGCGCCTTCGCCGGCATCATCGCCGCGCTGCTGTTCCGCAACGCCGACCCACTGCCACCGCGCCAGCGCTACAGCTGGGAAGACGAAGAAGACGAGGCCGAGCCGCTGTCCGACGACGAACTGGAGCCGCCGTCACCGCAGCGCGTTCCGGTATTGTGGCAGCCGCGCGAGGGCCAGGACTACGTGGTGATCCCGTTCCGCCGCCCGGACGAACCGCGCGGTTGAGGTGAGGGTGGTACCGGCCGCTGGCCGGCAACCTCATGAACCTTCGTTGGCAATCCTTGCGTTGCCGGCCAGCGGCCGGCACTACCAGGAGAATCAGTTCCCCGCCGCGCCCATCCCATCCACCGCCTGCCTGCCCAGTGCCGGGTCGTCGGTGAAGAAGGCATCGATGCCCGTCGCCAGGTAAGCCCGCATCTCGGCGATCGATCCCTCGGCATTGCGCGCGCTGTCGGCAGCCTGGCGCAGGTTGCTGGGCTGGAAGTGGTTTTCCGGGCGGAAGGTGTACGGAATCACCATCAGGCCAGCGGCATGCGCGTCACGTACCAGCGAGGTCGGCGTGCCCAGCGCGCCCTTGGCATCCAGTGGAATGATCGAACGCAGCTCGGGGCCGATACCATCGGCGTAGCCGGCAATGTCCTTCAGGCCGGCCGGGGTCATCATCTGCGCATAGGTCAGCGCGCCGCCGGCCTTGACGATGTCGGCCGGCTGGGTATCGCCCTTCCACAGCAGCTGCAGCAGCCGGATGTTGCTGCCCCGGCCGATCCTCCCGCGCAGGTAGCGCAGGTTGGCGGTCTCGAATGACTGGATGGTGACCGGCCCGACATTGGTGTACGCGTTGCCACGCAGTGCGGCCAGCAGCTTGTCTTCCATCGGCAGGCCGATGGACTGGAAGTAGGTCGGGTGCTTGATCTCCGGCACCAGGCCGATGCCGCGGTTGGCACGCCCGGCCTGCTGCACCAGGAAGGCCAGGATCTCGTCCAGGCTGGCGATGCGGAACTGGCCGTCGTAGGCAGTACTGCGCAGCTCCGGCAGGCGCTCACGCGCGTACAGGGTCTTCAGCTCGGCCAGGGTGAAGTCTTCGGTGAACCAGCCGTCGACCTTCTGACCGTCGATCACCTTGCTCGTGCGGCGGCTGGCGAACTCCGGATGCGAGGCGACGTCGGTGGTGCCGCCGATCTCGTTCTCGTGGCGGGCCACCATCACCCCGTCCCTGGTCATCACCAGGTCCGGTTCGATGTAGTCGGCGCCATCGGCGATCGCCTGCGCGTACGACGCCAGGGTGTGCTCGGGCAGCAGTGCGCTTGCGCCGCGATGACCATAGACCGACACCTTGGGTGCGGCCGGGGTGGAGGATTCAGCACTCATGGCCACCGATGGTGCCACGGCCAGCGACAACAGCAACGCACAACCCCACGACTTCACTGCGACTTCCCCAAGCGGTATGTGATGGCTGTCAGTATGCGGCGGCAATATGACAGGTGGGGGAAGGGGGGAGCGGATGCCGGCAGGGGCTCCGATCTGACCGCCGCCACTCTTCAAACAATTCTGATTGAAGCGCTATATGGCCCGCGACTAGCCTCGAATGACCAAAAGCGGGTTGTCAGGGGCAGATCATGGAACAACCGATGTACATGCCGATCCTCAAATGGCGACAGGGTGAGTATCTCGCGGTGGGTCGTACCAACGAAGGAATCAAGGATGGGATCTATCCTCTGTTCGAGATCCCTATCGAGCAGTGGGACTTCGAGAACGATGCGCCGGCCAAGTCACTCGATGACCACCTGAAGAATGTGGGCAGACGTCTGAGCAGTAACTGGAAGTCGCGCCGCTGCCTGTTTGATTCGCCCTATCTTGCTGGGGACGACACCATGGCGGACGGCCAGCATCATCTGGAGCGGATCTTCGACCTCATTCGCACCGCGGGATGCGAGGCCATTCCCGTTACCGGCATTGACCGGCACGTCGACTACCAACAGGCGGTGGCACGCATTGTCGCACGCGATGATCGTGGCTGCGGATTGCGGCTCGTACCGGATGATCTTGAAGGAGGACGCCTTGCTCGGATCTCCGGGCTGCTGAGACTGTTGGGAGTGGTATCTGGTCAGGTGGATCTGATCCTCGATAGCTCGGCCGACGTCGCCGACTCACCCACGCTGCAGGCATCGACTTGGCAGGCATGGATTGCGGCGGTTCCGGATCTGGCCGACTGGAGATCAATCACCATCGTAGGAGGCAGTTTTCCTGCCAGTCTGAGCCCCTCTTCGAGCTATCGCCCACATGGCGATGTGAATCGCCGGGAATGGCGCGCGTACACGCGGCTAGCCGGCATGCATTCTGGACGGATGCCGTGGTTTGGTGACTATGGCTGCGCTTCCCCGCAGACGGAACTGATGGATCCGCGCCTGTTCGACCCCAACGCCAAGATCAAGTACACGATCGATGATCAGTGGCGGATTGTTGTGGGTACCCAGATCAAGCGCAATGGCCGCGACCAGTACCGTGATCTGTGCAGGCACCTGGTCTCCGATCTGCCGGTGGTCTTCATGGGCGCGGCTACAGCTGGGGCGATGCGTACATCGAAGACTGCGCAAACAGTGTCACCAGTACCGGGGGAAGCTCGACCTGGCCAACGGTGGCGACCAACCACCATATGACTAAGGTTGTTCGCGACCTCGCCAGTCTGACCGGCGCTTCAACTGTTCCCTGACCAGCGCACGGATTTCCGCAAGACTGTAGAGCTCCGACAGTCGTTCGCATAGCGTTGCGCGGTTGCCGCGCAGCGCTGATCTTTCCGGCGTCCGCCCACCGATCAGAGCAGAAAGTTCATCGCGCCATAGGAGTGCTGCGACGGCCGTCGCGCTCACTGATGGATTGAGTTTTGCAGGCCGCACTAGTTCTAGCCTCACTGCGTTGCGCGCTCCACGTGATGCCAGCCTGACCCCCCACCAAGCAGGCAACGTCTCCAATGCATGGTCCAGGTGGCGCTGACCCACCACGATCGTCGCCTTGTCGAGGACATCGGAGTAGAACTGCTGCTGCAACGGGAGTCTCCGCAGCGTGTCGACATCACTCTTGATCTCGTAGCCGTGCAGGTGGCCATTGATGACACATACATCGACACGGCAGGCGCCGCGCGCAAGCCCCATTTCCTCCACCACAAGCGTGTTTGGATTTGCGACATGCTCAGCAATGACCTTGCCCAGCAGAGCTGATCGCACGTCACTGTCGGTAATCGGGTTCATGGCGGGATGATATCAAGGAGGTGTCGCGCACAGGTTTGAAACCCATTGCCGCCAGTCATGGGTAAGCTAGACGATCAGAGCGTCTTCGGGGATGTGACCCCGTGTTACTTGCCGATGCAGAAACTGGAGAAGATCCTTCCCAGCAGATCATCGGCACTCATCTGCCCGGTGATCTCACCCAGCGCATCATGCGCCAGCCGCAATTCCTCGGCGGCCAGCTCCAGGTGCTCGTGCGCCAGCTCGCCATCGGCGCGCTGCGCGTGTTCCTGCGCTCGCTCGATGGCATGCACATGGCGCGTGCGCGCGGAGAACTCGCCATCCACCTGCTCCCCTGCCCCGGCCGAGGCAATCGAACGCAGGCGCGCATGCAGGTCGTCCAGCCCGGCGCCGGTGGCGGCCGAAACGAACACGCGGTCCGGGTCGTCCAGCGCCGGCAGCACACCGAGCAGGTCCGATTTGTTGTGGATGTAGATCTTGTGCGGCACTGCTGCCACGGCGTCACCCAACGCCGCCTGCCCGGCCGCCGGATCGCGCGCATCCAGCACGATCAGCGCCAGGTCGGTGCGCTCGATTTCCACGTGCGCGCGGCGCATGCCTTCGCGTTCGATGGCATCGCCGCCGTCGCGCAGGCCGGCGGTGTCGACCAGGGTCAGCTCCAGGCCATCCAGGCGGATGGTCTCGCGCAACGTGTCGCGGGTGGTGCCGGCGATGTCGGTAACGATGGCGCGTTCGCTGCCGGCCAGCGCGTTCAGCAGTGAGCTCTTGCCGGCATTCGGCGGACCGATCAGCACGGCATGCAGGCCATCGCGCAGGCGGCGGCCACGTTCGGCGTCGCGGCGCAGCAGGGCGAGATCACTGCGCGCCTGTTCCAGGCCACGCCGCACCTGCGCGCCACCGAGGGTATCCAGCGGTTCGTCGGCGAAGTCGATGGCTGCTTCCACGTGGATGCGCAGCAGCACCAACTGCTCGACCACGGCGTCGATGCGCCGCGAGAACACACCATCCAGCGAACGTCGCGCGGCGCGTGCGGCGCGGTTGTCGCCGGCCGCGATCAGGTCGGCGATGGCCTCGGCCTGGGCCAGGTCGAGCTTGCCGTTGAGGAACGCGCGTTCGCTGAACTCACCCGGCCGCGCCTGGCGCGCACCGAGCGCAATGCAGCGCGCGACCAGTTGCTGCAGCAGGACCGGGCTGCCGTGCCCCTGCAGTTCCACCACCTCTTCGCCTGTGAAGCTGTTCGGCGCCGGGAACCACAGCGCGATGCCATCGTCGATGACCTCGCCATCAGCGTCGCGCAGGCGTGCGTAGTGCGCATGGCGGGGCGCAATGCAGGCGCACCCAACGCGTTGGCGATGGCCGCTGCGCGCGGACCGGACAGGCGCAGCAGGCCGACACCGCCCGCGCCGGGGGCACTGGCGATGGCCACGATGGTATCGGTGCGGATTGCATCATTCATGGCTCAGAGTTTCTCCAGCTGCGCGCGTGCCTGCGCGGCACCACTGCCCTGCGGCTGCAGCGCCAGGTAGGTCGTGTAGGCCTGCTTCGCCTTGGCCTTGTCGCCGGCGTTGAAGTAGGCATCGCCCAGGTTGAGATAGGCCACCGCACGCGACGGATCGATCTTGAGCGTGTTCTCCAGCCAGCGTGCGGCTTCAGCGTAGCGCTGCTGACGGTAGTAGACGAAGCCGAGGTTGTTGGCGGCCTGGGCAAAGTCCGGACGCAGCTTCAGCGCTTCGGTGAACTGCGCGGCTGCCTCGTCGTACTGCTTCTCGCGGTACAGCTGCAGGCCACGGTCGTTGGCCTGCTGCGCGCGCTGGCGGTCGGACGCCGGTCCGGCGGAGGGCACTACCAGCTTGGCCTTGCCGCCCTGCAGGTCAGCCACCGTCACCGGTGCCTGGCTGCCCTTGGCCTCGCTGGCGGCCTCCACCTTGTTGTTCAGCGCGATCGCATCGGCGGTCAGCTGGCGCGTATCGGCATTGAGGAATTCCTGGCTGTCCGGCACCTGGAACACGAACTCGCCGCCTTGCGAACCGGGCAGGCTGCCGAAGGCCGGGGTCTGGTGCGAGACCGCCGATACGGCCGGCGCCACGTAGGCGGCCAGCTCGGTACCGGTGATCAGGCCGTCGCCGTTGAGGTCACCCTTGCCAGCCAGCGCCTGCAGCAGCACCCAGGTGAACACCGAGTGGCCGTTGGGGCCGGCATCGGCCACCTGCTGGTCGGCGCCGCCGGCGGTCAGCATCTGCCGCGCGCTGCGACGTGCGTTCTCGCGCAGGAACGACGACGACGACGGGCCGCCACGGGTCAGGCCCAGGCCGCTGTAGCAGGCATCCATCACGAACAACACATGCTTGGCCTGCATGCTTTCGGCGATGTTCTGGATGTCGGTCATCGCAATCGCGTCGGTGGCGAATTCCTTCGGATCAGAATCGACCGGGATGATGTAGCCGAGGTCGCGCCCGGAGGCGAGCTGGCGGGTCGCGCCGTGGCCAGCGAAGAATACGAACACGCGGTCGTTCTTCCCGGTGCGATCGTCAGCCAGGCGGTCGTGGAAGGCCGCGAGGATGTTGTTGCGCGTGGCCTGCTCGTTCTTCAGCACGATCACCTGCGAGGACGGGAAGCGGAACTGCCCGGTCAGGGTATCGGCCACCGCCTGCGCATCATGGCTGGCGTATTCCAGCTTCGGCCACTTGGCGTAGTTGTCGATGCCGACCACGATCGCCCACGACTTCTCGTAGCCGGTGGTGACGGTGGCGGCAGCGGCATCACCCTTGCGCGCACGGGCCACGGTGAAGTCGCGGCCGTTCCAGCCGGCAAACTGGTAACCCTCGGCGATCAGCCGGTCGAGGATCTGCGGCAGCGCCTTCACTGCGCGATCGTGGATGTCATGGAACAGGATGATGCCGCGCTGCTCCTTGTTCACCTGGTCGAGTACGCGCTGCACGATCGATTCCGGCACCGGGTCAGCCCAGTCCATCGAGTCGATGTTCCACATGATCGACTTCAGCCCGGCTTCGTTGAGCAGCTGCAGGCCTTCGGCATTGCGCGCGCCGTACGGGAAGCGGAACAGCGGCGCGCGCTTGCTGTCGACATCCTTCAGCAGCGTGTCGGTGTCCAGCACCTGCTGGCGCAGGGCGTCGCCGGTGGTGCGCGACAGCTGGGCGTGGGTCAGGCTGTGGTTGCCGACCGCATAGCCCTGTTCCATCAGGTTGCGGCTGATCTTCGCCATCGGGCCGAGGCTGACCTTGCCATCGGCCTCGACCTTGCCCAGGTTGCGGCCCACTTCGAAGAACACGCCCGGCACGTCGTAACGCTTGAGGATGGCCACCACTTCATCGGTGTAGGCCTTGTGCGGACCGTCGTCGAAGGTCAGCACCACGGTCTTGGCCGGCAGGTCTCGGCCGAAGATCTCGCGGTCACTGTCCTTCATCGACATCGGATACGGCTCGATCACCCCGTAGTCGCGCAGGATCGCTTCACGGCTGTAGTCCTTGTGCAGGTGGGCGATGTAGTCGTCCCACTTCTCGCGCTTCAGTTCGATGGCGCGGGTGCGCTCGAAGCGGCTGAAGATGCGGGTCAGTTCCTGGTTGTAGTTGCGCTCGATCTCATCGAGCGCTTCCAGATCCTCACCGATGCGCTGGTGCAGCTTCACCGCCGGCAGCGAGGAATCGGTGCCGACCCGCTCATGCAGGTCACGCAGCACTTCACGGAAGGCCAGGCGATCGGCGTCGAACAGTTCCGGCGCAGACTCGATGTAGTCCAGCACCGTGCCGAGAGTGGCAAAGCGCTGCGGGCTGGAACCGCGCAGCAGGGTGTCGAACTGCGCGGCGATGGTCGTTCGCTGTTCCAGGCCATCGTGGAACAGCTGCTGTCCCACACGCGTGGAGGTGCCGCGGTCGGCGGTCGACTGCGGCTCCTCGTCGGCCAGCAGCACGATGATCCGGCGGTAGCCATCGAGCTGCTTCTGCAGCGCCGCCAGCAACGGCGAAGCGGCAGGATCGGCGGCGGCCGCAGCCTGCGCGCTCGCCTGGGTGACGGTGGTCGCCGGCGCCTTCGCGTCCTTGTCGCCGCAGCCGGCAACAACCAGGGTCAACAACAGCGAGGGCAGGAACAGGCGGAACGACGACGCACGCGGCATGGCGGACTCGAAGGTGGGAGGAACGGTGTGCCGGCGATTCTACCGCCGCATGCGAAAAGCCCGCCTTGCGGCGGGCTTCTGCTGGGGTCAGCCGGCCAGCGGCCGGCTCTACCGATTACTTCTTTTTGACCGGGGCCGGAGTGGTGGTGGCCGGGACCGGCTCGCCGCCATGGCGCTTGGTCATCCACCACTGCTGCAGCAGGCCCAGGCCGCCGTTGACCACCCAGTACAGGACCAGGCCGGACGGCATGAAGGCCATCATGACGCCGAACACCAGCGGCATGAACTGCATCATCTTCTGCTGCATCGGGTCCATGCCCGGTGCCGGGGTCAGCTTCTGGGTGAACCACATCACCGCCACGTTGATCACCGGCAGGATGAAGTACGGGTCGCGTGCAGTGAGGTCCTGGATCCAGCCGAACCAGGGCGCCTGGCGCAGTTCGACCGATTCCACCAGCACCCAGTACAGGGCGAAGAAGATCGGCATCTGGATGAGGATCGGCAGGCAGCCGCCCATCGGATTGATCTTTTCCTTCTTGTACAGCTCCATCATCGCGGTCTGGAACTTCTGGCGGTCATCGCCATAGCGTTCCTTCAGCTGCGCGATGCGCGGCTGGAAGCGACGCATCTTGGCACCGCTCTTGTACTGGGTCGCCGACAGCGGGTACAGCACCAGCTTCAGCAGCACCACCAGGCCGACGATCGCCCAGCCCCAGTTGCCGACCAGCTTGTGCACCTGGTTCAGCACCCAGAACAGGCCCTGGCCGATCACCGCCATCATCGAGAAGCGGCTGTAGTCGACCACGCGGTCCAGGCCCGGCACGTCTTCCTTGGCAATCAGGTTGACCAGCTTCGGGCCGACCCACAGGCGGGCTTCGGTGCTGGTGGACTGGCCCGGGGCCACGGTGAAGGCCGGGCCACGCGCTTCGATCAGGTCACGACCGGCCACCTGCGACAGTACGTAGTGTGCGGTCTGGTCCTTCTGCGGGATCCAGGCGGTGAAGAAGTGGTGCTGCAGCATCGCCAGCCAGCCGCCGGTGATGTTCTGGTTGAGCGTGCCGTCTTCCAGGTAGTCCTTGAACGCACGACGCTGGTACTTCTTGTCGTTGTCGTACCAGGTGGCACCGTTGAAGCTGAAGGAGTCCGGGTTGGTCATGCTCCGCGACAGGATGGTCGGGGTGCGGTCCAGGGTGCGGTAGACGTAGCCGTTCCACGGCGCGGCGCCGGCATTGCTGACTTCGTCCTTGAAGCGCACGGCGTACTCGTTGCGCGAGACAGTCAGGGTGCGCTTGATGGTCACGCCGTTGTCGGCAGTCCACACGAACGGGATCTGCAGCTCGTTCTGGCCCTTGGCCAGCACGAAGTCCTTGGTGTCACCGACCAGCTTGAAGCCGTCGGCGCCGGGAACCGGGGTGTTCTTGTCTTCGCTGGCCCAGCCACTGATCGCGCTGTACGGATGCGCGGGGTCTTCGGTCAGCAGGCGAACCGGCGGGCTGCCTTCGTCCTTGGTCTGCGGGAACTGCAGCAGCTCGGCGTCGAGCACGCGGCCACCATCAAGCACCAGGCGCAGCACGTCCGTGGTGACGGTCACGCGCTGGCTGGCCGGGTGGCACTGGCCTGCGCCTGCACAGCGGCCTGGCCCGGGGCGCCCGGGACCTGTGCACTGGGAATGCTGCCCGAGGCAGCGCCCGGAACACTCTGTACGGCAGCCGGGGCCGACGTGGTCGTCGGTGGCGGGGTCGGAGCAGCCTTTTCACGGCTCCACTCCATCCACAGCAGCACGGCCACCATCAGCCAGGCAAAAATGAGGAATACGCGGGTCTGGTTCATCAGCGGACAGGCTCGGCGGGGCCGGGACGCGATGCCGGCTCGGTCAAAGAAGGAGTTGCGATGCCATCAGGCGGCGGCATTGTGCCGTCCACGCCCGGCGCGGGCAATGCACGCAGGCGACGCAGCAGGCGCAGGAAGGCCTGGCGGATCTCGTCGTTGCTGGCGGAACGCGCAGCACTACGGGCCACGACGACGAAGTCGCCTGGCTGGATATCGGTACGTGTCTGACGCAGGATGTCGCGCAGGACGCGCTTGATCCGGTTACGCCCAACGGCGTTCGGATCGACCTTGCGGGAAACCGCCAGACCCAGCCTGGCCGGCCGGTCAGCCGGCAGCCAGTGCAGGGTCATCAGCGGATCGGACACACGGCGGGCGCCGTTGAAGACCGTTGAGTATTCGGCACGCGTGCGAACCCGCGCAGAGCGAGGGAATCGCTTGCGCGGGTCTGCAGTATTCACTGTCGAAGGGATTGCGTCTGCCGCAGGGTGCGGCATGGCAATCAGGCGCTCAGGACTTTGCGGCCCTTGGCGCGGCGACGCGACAGGATCTTGCGGCCGTCAGCGGTCTTCATACGGGCACGGAAGCCGTGGTCGCGCTTACGCTTGAGGTTGCTGGGCTGGTAGGTGCGCTTCGTGGCCATTGGGGGCCTCTCGTATGAATGGGACGGAAAGAACCGGAAATTCTAGAGAGGTCTCCCCCCTCACGTCAACCCCTGGGGACTACGCGAATTCACCGGGCTGTGCAATAGCTGTGGATGTTTTTGTGAATAAGTAGGGGACAAGCATTCCGAAGGC